>NZ_CP120744.1:0-5072500 GCF_029581315.1 Micromonospora sp. WMMD714 | reverse complement strand
GCACGCCGCCAGCGTTCGTCCTGAGCCAGGATCAAACTCTCCAACAAAAACCTTGTCGAACAGCACATCCTGACAACAAACAAATGTTGCCAAAGGAATCCCAGCCGACCAAACCCGAAGATTCAGCCAACCCGGGGTATAAATCATCATTGGCACTGGCTTATCAAGCACCCTGTTGAGTTCTCAAAGAACAACCACACACCACCCGAAACCCCGCAACCGCAGAGCCCCGACCTGAGGTATCTCATCCACCGCACCTCACGCTCCCGCGCTTGGCACTTTTACTACGTTACCCGGTGGTATCCGCCATGTCAAACCGCTCTGTCGCGATCCACACCACTTCCACCACATTTTCCGCACACCACGAACACCCCGGCTCACACCGGAGACCCTCGTGATTTCCGACAGACCGGCCGCTGCGGTCACCCGCACACTCGCCCGATTTCCTGCCGGCGTCACACACTACCCGGTCGGTTTCGCCCCATCAAATCGACCCCTGGTCGATCCAGGACACCACCCGGACCAGACTCCACCGGAATCGATCCGTGAAGTCGGCACTACACTCCGCGCCCCGGCCTTCAGGGCATTCGCCCCACTTCGTCCGTTCCGCGCTGACAGGGAGAAAGTTACGCGCCGACCGAGAGCACCGTCAAATCGAGCGGACGCTTCCCCGGCCGCGATACCGGTACCACCCGGCGGACTGCGCCTTTCTGCCGCCGGCAGGCCCTCCGACGATCGCCTGGAGCTGGACAAAGACTACTGGGAGGACCGCCGGGTAGGCCGAACGGTCACATCCGGGAGCACGGTTGGCGTCGGCACGGCCGACGTCGGTTCTCCCGAGCCGACAGCGGCGCAGCCGGCCAGGCGTAGAGGCGGCCCTCCAGCCCGACAACGGCGCGACCCCTCCAGGCGGCGGACGACACCACCACGGCCCGTCACGCGGGTCGGCCCGCATCGGGCGCCGACCCGGCCGGCGTGGCCGGCACCGGGGCCGGCGACCGGGCCGGCAGCCGGGCCTGAGGGCACACCGGCCGGGGCGGACGGGGCCGACACCGGGGCCGGCGACCGGGCCAGCGGCCGGTCCAGCGGGCACACCGGCCGGGCCGGACGGTGCCGACCGGTCACCCGGATCGATGCGTGGACCGTACCGGGGTCCGGTCACCGGCGGCACCGGTCGCCGGTAGTGTCTCGCCCCATCGTGGCCCGCGGGGTCACCCACGCGGACCTGGGATCGCCGAGGATGACGGAGGCTGGCTATGTCCACCGGGGAGGAGTCGTCCGCGTCGCGTGACGACGGGACGTCACGGCCGAGCTTCGAGCTCGCGTTGCGCGGCTACGACAAGCGACAGGTGGACCGGTACGTCGAGCAGATGGACAGTGCGCTGTCCAGGCTGACCGCCGACCGTGCCCAGGCGGCCGGCCAGATCCAGGGGCTGACCACGCACATCCAGCGGCTGCAGGCGGAGCTGACCGAGCTGCGCCAACGTCCCACCCAGGTGGACCGGGCGTCCTTCCGCGACCTCGGGCCGATGGTGGACCAGATCCTCGCGTTGGCCGAGAAGCAGGCCGCCGTGATCACCGACTCGGCCGCCCAGCGGGCGAACCAGCTCCAGAGCGAGGCGGAGAAGACGCTCGGTGAGGCCCGGGACCGTACCGCGCAGGCGCTGCGGGACCTGGACGAGGAGTTGTCCGCCCGCCGGGACGAGCAGGAGAAGGCGTACCAGGAGCGGCGGTCGGCGGTCGACGCCGAGCTGGCCGAGATCCGCGAACGGGCCGAGAAGCTGCGGGCCGAGGGGGAGGCCGCCCACGAGCGGGCCCAGCAGGAGGCGAAGCGGATCAGCGAGCAGACCGCCAAGCAGATCACCCAGACCCGGGCCGCCGCCGAGGCGTTGACCAAGGCCGCGCGTACCCAGATCCAGCAGGAGATCCAGGCGGCCCGGACCCAGAGCCAGCAGGAACTGGCCCAGTGGCAGGCCACCGTGGAGCGGGAGGTCGGCGAGCGGCGGGCCGCGGCCGAGCAGGAGCTGGCCGAGCAACGGGCGGCGGCGGAGCGGGAGCTGACCAGTCAGCACAGCGCCGCCGAGCAGCAGATCGCCGCCCTGATCGCCGAGGCACAGCAGTACGCCACCGAGGTCCGTCAGCGGGCCGACGAGCAGACCAGCGGCCAGCAGGAACAGCTGGCCGTGGTGCAGCGGGAGATCGCCGAGCGGCAGAAGGCCCTCACCGAGGCGCAGGGTGAGCTGGAGACGGCCCGCGCGCAGCTGGCCGAGATCCAGCAGGAGGGCGACACCACCGAGCGGGAGCTGGCGCGGGCCCGGCAGCGGTTGGAGGAGGTCCGTCGGGACCTGACCGCCGAGAGCCGGCGGCTGGACGAGGCCCGGCAGGCCGCCGAGAGTGTGGAACGGCACGCCAAGGACGTCCGTGCCCGGGTGCAGCGGGAGGCGAAGCGGGTCGCCGACCTGGCCGCCGCCGCGGTGATGGCCGCTGCCGCCGGGGGTGGCGAGACCGCCGAGTATCCGACCGTGGCGGCCCGACCGGCCGTCGAACCACCGGCCGCCGCCGGCAGCGAGCCGCCGGTCCACGCCGGCAGCGAACCACCGGCCGGCAGGGTGCCGACCAACGCCTGACGGCAGCCGTACGGCCCGGAGCCAAATCGCTGTGCTCCGGGCCGGTGGGGACGTAGCCTGACGGCCCGTCCCCGCGACCCGATCGAAGGTGTATTTCCGTGCCCGTGCTCCGCGTGCCGACCGTCCGCCTCCCGCGTCCGTCCACGCATCCCCGGAGTCACCGACATGGACCTCGATCGTAGTTTCGTCATCCGCGAAGGCGACCTTCGCATCCTCAACCCGTTCGACGCCGACAAGCTCGCCACCCTGGGGCGGGCGATCCGGCTACGCCCCGACGACACCCTGCTCGACCTGTGCAGCGGCAAGGGTGAACTGCTCTGCACCTGGGCCCGGGCACACGGGGTCCGGGGTACCGGCGTCGACATCAGCACCGTGTTCACGGCCGCCGCCCGGCGGCGGGCGGTCGAACTCGCCGTGGCCGACCGGGTCCGGTTCGTGCACGACGACGCCGCCGGCTACCTCCACCCCGTGCCGGTCGACGTGGCCGCCTGCCTCGGCGCGAGCTGGATCGGCGGGGGCGTGACCGGCACCATCGACATCCTGGCACGGGCGCTGCGTCCGGGCGGGATGCTGCTGGTCGGCGAGCCGTACTGGCTACGGGAGCCGCCGGACCAGGAGACCGTCGTCGACTGTCACGCCACCGTCCGGGACGACTTTCACGACCTACCCGGCCTGGTCCACCGGATCCAGGCGCACGGGTGGGAGGTGGTCGAGATGGTCCTCGCCGACCGGGACAGCTGGGACCGTTACGCCGCGGCCCACTGGCTCACCCTGCGCCGTTGGCTGGACGCCCATCCGGACGACGATCTCGCCGGGCGGTTCCGGCAGGAACTGACCGAGGACCCGCTCCGGCACGTCCGGCACCGGCGGGAGTACCTGGGTTGGGGCGTGTTCGCCCTGCTGCGGCGGTGAACCGGCGGTGGCGGCCCGACTCCGGCCGGGCCGCCACCGCCGCCGGGCCACCGCCGCCGGAGCGGTGGCGGCGTGCGCGGTCAGCCGGCGGCGATCTCGTTCAGCACCCGCTGCTGGAACGCGCGGGCCGCGGCGTCGTCCGGCAGCGGTCCGCCCGCGCGGGCGTCGACACAGCGTCGTACCAGCTCCGGATCCCGGCCGAGGGCGATCACCCGGTGGCCGGCGGCGACCTTTGACAACCAGTCGCCGTCGTGGAGCCGGACCAGTGCCCGGCAGGCCCCCAGCACCGCGTCCACCGTCGCCGGGGCGGGGTCGTCGCCCGGCGGGGCGGAGCGGGCCAGCCACCAGCGCAGCGCCGCCACCAGCAGGTCACGGAGGTCACCCGGGGACAGCTCGGCGAAGACCTCACCGGCCGGCGGCCCGGTCAGCGGACGTCCCCGCTGGTGCAGGATGCTGCGGTCCAGGCCGTACCAGAAACGGCCGTCCGCGGCGGGCCGGTCGGCGGGGGTGAGGGTGGCCCGGAACGGCATCCGTGATCCGGTGTTCAGCTCCACCTCGAACCCCGGCTCGGGGGTGCCCGAGCCGGCCACCGCCCGCGTGTAGGCCACCAGTTCCAGGCCCCGTGCCGGGCAGGGCAGCGCCTCGTGCCGCAGCCGGGAAACCAGCTGCTCCCGTGCCCGCCGGGGCAGCGTGTCCCGGCAGACCAGGGCCACGTCCACGTCGCTGCGGCCCGGCCGGTAGGCGTCGAGCGCCACCGAACCGGCGGCGTAGACCCCGACCAGCTCCGGGCCGAGCACGTCCTGCACGGCGGTGACCAGGCCGTCGAGGTAGCGGCGTACGACGGGGTCCATGGCCGCCATCCTGCCGCTGCCGCCGGGCTCTGGCCGGGCCGGGGTCCGGTGCGGCGGGTGCGGCCCGCCGCCCGGTGTGGTCCGACCGGCGGCCACCCCTGGCGCGGACGCCGTCGGTGGGACAGACTTGAGGCCCGACACCGAGGACGGGGGCATGGGCAGCTCCACACAGGACGATGCGGCGACGGAATTCGTGCGGGAACTGACCCACTGGCGGCACCAGCGGGGGATGTCCAAGAAGGAGCTCGCCGAGCGCACCGGCTTCGACCCGTCGTACGTCAGCCACATCGAGAACGGGCGGCATCAGCCCACCGAGGAATTCGCTCGCCGGGTCGAGCTGGTCCTGGACAGCGGCAACCGGATCTGGCAGCAGTACGTGGCCTTCGCCGACAGTCGGGGCCAGGGTGGACGCCGGTCGCCGCTCGGCCCGACCGCGGTTCCGCCACCGGCCGGTTCGCATCTGGTGATCGAGGACGAGCAGGCCTCCCTCTCGTTGGTCGACGGCGTGTACGAGTGCCGGTTCCGACGGGTGCTGCACAGTGTCGGCACCGAGCCGATCACCCGGCACACCGTGCAGATCGACATCGACCGTTTTCCGGATGATCCGGCCCGGTCCACCGCCTTCCACAGCCGTCACCCCCTCACCATCGACGAGGTCGGTTTCCGGGCCACCATCGGCACCGAGCAACCGGAGCCGATGCGGTGGCGGGTCAGTCGCAGCCGGGACGCCTTCCTCAAGATCGTGCTGTTGTTGGACGGCGGGGGCACCCCGGTGCCGCTCTATCCAGGGCAGCGCACCGTGGTGGACTACGCGTACCGGGTGCCGGCGTGGAAGTTCGGCGACTGGTTGCAGCGCGACATCCGGCTGCCCACCCGTAACCTGGTGATCCGGCTCGACTTTCCGGCCGAGACCGGTCCCACCGTCTGGGGCAGCGAGACCTCGTTCACCTCGGAGACCACCGCCGAGGTGCACCCGGACCGCCGCGAGCGGCAGGGTCGGGTCGCGTACGAGTGGGCGGTGTCCCGGCCCCGGCTGCGGGCCCAGTACCGGGTCGACTGGCGGTACGCCGATCCCCGGGCGGCCCTCGTCGACGCTCCGACGGATATCCGACCGTTGGCCTGCTGAGGGCCGCCGCCGGAGCCGGGCCGCCGCCGCCCTCCCGGGGGGCCGGAAGTTCCCCTCGGACCGGCCGACACGGTGTCGTTTCCGACAGATCCGGCCGGTTGTCCCGACTCGGCATAGCGGTGCAGCGGGCGCGACCGTTAGGCTCAAAGGCTGAACGGGGTCGACGACAATATCGTTCCTGATCAATGCGGATTGCGAGTATTGGCTGGTTGTGGCACCGGAAGGCAGGCTGGAGTGACCCGAGAAGGTGAGCCTGGGCCTCGATTCGCCCACCGCGCGGACAACAAGCGGGTGGCGTACGAGGAGACCGGCGCTCCCGACGGGCTCCCCGTCTTCCTGATGCACGGCACACCGGGCAGCCGCCGGGGGCCGAAGCCCCGCGGGATCGTGCTCTACCGGTTGGGCATCCGGTTGATCGCCTACGACCGTCCCGGCTACGGCGACTCCGACCGGTTCGAGGGCCGCGACGTCGCCGACGCCGCCCGGGACGTGGAGGCCATCGCCGACCAGCTGGAGCTGGACCAGTTCGCGGTGGCCGGGCGCTCCGGGGGCGGGCCGCACGCGTTGGCCTGCGCCGCCGACGAGCGACTGCGCAGCCGGGTGACCCGGGTGGCGGTACTGGTGAGCCTCGCCCCGTCGGACGCCACCGGGCTGGACTGGTTCGACGGCATGAACCCCGACAACCAGCGGGGATTCGGCGCCGATCGACCCGACACCGACGCGGTGGTGGAGGAGATCCGGCAGCGGGCCACCCGGGCGGCCGAGGACCCCCGGTTCCTGCTACGGGACCTGATGGCGCAGATGGGTCCACCCGACCGGCGGGCGATCAACGACGCGGCCCTGCGCGGGATCATCTTCGACACCTACCAGGAGGCGCTGCGCGCCGGCCCGTACGGGTGGATCGACGACGTGCTGGCGCTGCGCCGGAACTGGAAGTTCGACCTCGGCGCGATCGACACCACGGCCACGCCGGTCCGCCTCTGGCACGGCGCGGAGGACACCTTCGCCCCGGCCAGCCACGGTCGCTGGCTCGCCCGCCAGATTCCCGGTGCCGAGATCGAGGTGCAGCCGGACGCGGCACACTTCGACGCCATGCAGCAACTGCCGCGCATCCTCCGCTGGCTCACCGGGACGGACGCGCCGGTGGGCACCGACGTGCTCATCGGCGCCCGGCCCGGTCAGTAGGGGTGCGGGTCGAGGACCCGGCGCACGTACCGCCCGTCGCGGAGGACCACCACGCTGGGATGCTCCTGGCCGATCAGGTCGGCCAGCCGGTCGGCCAGCCGCACCCGGCCGATACTCACCACTCCCCCGCTCGTCGCCTGGTGCGCGGTCTCCACGTTGCCGAGGCTGCGCAACGTGTCCGGGTGGTCGGGGCCCAGCGCCGCCGTCAGCCGGTCCACCACGGCCCGGAGCTTGACCAGCCCCTCCTCGTGCTGACCCCGCATGATCGTGAAGACCGCGACGTTGTTGTCCGCCCCCATGCTGAACGGGTGCGCCGCGCCGAGCACCTCACGCAACCCGTCGGCGGCGGCGACGGTGACCGTGAACGCCTCGTCCCGGTCCGCGGTGTCCCAGAGCGCCACCCCCCGGTTGATCCCGCACACCAGCGAGTACGGGTGCCGCGGGCCGAACACCTGGGCGAAGAGCTGCTCGATCTCGATCAAGTCGTGCCGGGCCTGCTCGTCCTGCCCTTCGAGCATCATGTTGGCCGCGCGGCTGAGCGCGGCGAGGAGGGTCTCCGGGTTGGTCGGCCCGAGGCTGGACCGTAGCCGTTCGGTGGCCTCGTCGAGCAGCCGGCCCGCCTCGGCGATCCGCCCGGTGCTGCGCAACGACGCCGCCAGGTTGGCCTGGGCGGTGAGCACCGGCCGGCCGTGCTCGCCGAAGATCCGGCGGTACCCCTCGACCACCTCCCCCAGCAACGCCACCGAACCCTGGTAGTCGCCGATCTCCCGCAGGTCACGGGCGTAGTTGTTGGCGGACAGCAGGGTCCGCGGGTGCTCCGGGCCGAGGACGACCCGCAGGCGGCGGTAGGTGGCCTCGTCGCTGTCGCGCGCCCGCCCGAACTGGCCCATCAGCCGGTGGGAGGCGGCCAGGTTGTTGACCGCGTTGAGCGTCCGGTGGTGGTCCTCGCCGAACACCTCGACACACGCGGAGTGACTGCGCACGTCCCGCTCGAGGGCGTCCTCGTACCGACCGAGCGCCCGCAGGTCCGCCGCGTACCCGCCGGCGGTCATCAGGGTGTAGGGATGGTTCGCGCCGATCAGCTCCTCCTGCTGGCCCAGGGTTTCCTGGTCGAGGCGGAGGGCCTCGGCGAAGCGGCCCAGGCTCCGCAGCAGGTTGGCCCGGTTGAAGCGCAGGCTGAGCAGTTGGATGCGCAGCGTACGGTGGGCGGCGGTCTCCGGGGACAGCCCTTCGAGCATGGTCGTCCAGGTCTTGTCCACCTGGTCGGCATACTGGGCGCCCTGCTCGAAGCCGCCGTTGAGGAAGATGTACCGGACCCGGTCGATGACCAGCTGACGCACCGTGTCGTCGTGGCAGGACACCGCCTCCGAACCGTCCAGGTGCGGCCACAGGTGCCGGTACCCGACCTGGAAGGCCGGATCGTCCACCTCGCCGGAGGGTCGTGAGCCGGCGAGGATCCGGTGCACGTCGTGCTTGACCTCCCGTAGCTCCGGTTCGGGCATCCGGGACCGCATCGCCGCCTGGAGCAGCCGGTGGATCTGGACCCGCTGGGCGTGCAGGTCCACCTTGATCAGCGCGAGCCGGTTGATCCGCTGAACCAGCGCGGCCGCGATGTCCCGCTCCGAGACCCGGTCGGTGACCTGGGCGGCGACCAGCGGATCGTGCGGGGCGATGACCTTCGCCACCTGGTCGCCGTAGAGCAGGTCGAGGGCGATGTCCGGGGCGAGCACCGAGCCGAGCTGCAACAGCCGGTAGGCGCCCGGGGACTGCTCCCGCAGACCGTCCAGCGAACGGCCCCACACGTCGCTGTCCGGACCGGTCCGCGCCAGGCCGGCCAGGTAGGTGGCGACCGAGTCGGGGCTCTCCGCCAGCCAGGCACCGGCCAGCGCCACCAGGATCGGGACGTCCTCCACCGCCTCGGCGACCTGCTGTGCCTCGGCGACCGTCATGCCCCGTCGGCCGGTCCGACCGATCAGGTGGGTGACGCTCTCGCCCCGCTGGAAGGCCTCCACGTCGACCGCCCGCGCCAGGTCCCCCCAGTCCGGGTTGCGGGTGGTCACCAGCACGTGCCCCTCACCGTGCGGGAGGAAGTCCCGGACGTGTTCGTACTGGTCGACGTTGTCGAAGACGACCAGCCAGCGACGAGGGGGCTCGTCGGCACTCCGCCGGCCGCCGTGGCCGAGCCAGTCCCGCACCGCCCGGATGTTGTCCGGCACGTTCTGCAGGTCCGGCAGGCCGAGCCGCCGGCCCAGGTCGGCGAAGCGGATGTCGATGAACTGCGCCGGGTCCGCGTCGATCCACCAGACGACGTCGTACGCGCCGTGGAAGCGGTAGGCGTACTCCATAGCGAGCTGGGTCTTGCCGATGCCCGCGCCGCCGCGCAGCGCCACCGGAACCCGCTCCCGCGCCGCCGTCTTCAGCTCCTCGCGCAGCGCCAGCAGCAGCCGGTCCCGGCCGGTGAACCGGACGTTGCGCGCCGGGGCGTAGAAGACCAGCGGCTCGACGCCCGGGTACCGGGTGGCCGGCACCGGCCGGTCGCGCCCGTCGGAGGGGCGTCCGACCAGCTCCCACACCTGTTCGGCGGCGGCGGTGGCGCCCCGCTCGTAGACGGTGGCCCAGCTGCCCGGCGGGGTCTCCACCGACGGGGTGGTGTCGTCCAGGTGCAGGGCGAGCACGGGGGAACCGGCCTGCCGGACGGCCCCGCCCGCCGCCCGGCGGGCGGCGAGGTAGGACCGCGACACCAGGTGCAGCTCGCGGGAGGCCGCACCGGCCGGCGGCGTCGCCGGGACACCCAGCGGGGTGGCCAGCACCCGCAGGTCGACGGCGTGCAGCGCGGACTGCGTCCACTCCGCCCAGGCCTGGTCCTCCGGCGCGTAGCGCAGCACGATCAACTCGTCCACGATCACCGGCTTGCGCTCGAACCGCTGGACGGTCTGCCGCCGCAGCCCGTCGTCCATCCGGGGCAGGCCGGTGACCGCGCCACCGGTGATGTGCCGGGCCAGCGCCTCGTACGCCGACAGCAGCCCGCGGCTGCCCGGCACGTCGCCGAAGGTCGCCAGGGTCTCCTCGTAGGCGTAGTACGCCCGGTAGGGCACCTCGACGGAGAGCCAGTAGTCCTGCCGTTCCAGCTCGGTCATGCCGCTGGGCAGCCCGACGAACCGCTGCATGGCCAGCGCCCGCCCGGCGTCGGTCTTGATCTTCTCGCCCTCGTCGACGCGCATCGGCACCGGCAGCACCCGGCGGGCCCGCCGTCCCTCGTAGCCCCGGACCCGGGCGGCGACCGTGGCCGCGCCGTCGATGCCCTGGTCGCTGAGGGTGAAGCAGTCGACCAGCACGTCGGGCAGGTGGATGGTGCAGATCTCGGCGACGTCGCTGATCCCGGTGCGGCTGTCGATCAGGGTGAAGTCGTAGTGCCGCTTCATGTCCGCGCGCAGCGCGTCGAAGAACTGCGCCCCACCGAGCCGGTTGTAGAAGTTGTCCCAGTTCAGCCCGGTGACGCTGGTCGCGTAGTCGGGATTGTGCCGGCCGGCGAGCAGCAGGTCGAGGGTGCCGCCGCCGGGGAACTCCCAGGTCACCGAGAAGGCGTACTTGTGGACCCGGGCGTACTGGCGGTGCCAGTCGCCGGGGCGGGTGTCCCCGCCCTCGGTCCGGCGGCGGACGTTCTCCCACTCGTACTCCAGGATCAGGTCCATCACGCCGCCGGTGGAGGCGACCTGCTCCGGGTCGAGGAACGGCGCGAAGAACCGGTGCAGGCCGGGGGATTCCAGGTCCCAGTCGGCGACGAGCACCCGGTGGCCGTTCGCGGCGAGGATCCAGGCGGTGTTCGCCAGCGCCATGGTGCGACCGGTGCCACCCTTGTACGAGTAGAAGGTGACGACCTGGCCGTCGCGGGGTGGAGTCATCGTTCTGCCTTCCCTCGCCGTACGTCGAACGGTCCGGCCGGCCCCAGGCTCGGCTTCGGATCGTGCGGGCCCTCCGGCGGGTCGACCGGACCGTGCCGGAGGAACTGTTTGCGCGCCTCGGTCACCAGCAGCGGCGCACAGCGCTCGAACTCGTCGATGGTGCGTACCGGCAGTACCCGGGGAAACCTGGCGTCCTGCAAGCTACCGGCGATCGCCTCGGGTGTCGTTTCGCCACGCGCGTGGTCGGCGGCGATGACGAGCGGGACCACCCACGGCGGCAGCCCGTCGAGGGCGGCGCGGGCCGCGTCCACCCCGACCCCGGCGTCCACCAGCACCACCGCCGGGCTGCGCGACGCCCGGTCCCGGGCCTCGGCCAGCTCGACCACCCGGGTGGGCAGCCCCAGCCGCTCGGCGGTCGCGGCCACGTAGTCGGCCACCGCCAGCTGGTGCTGGTCGCCGTACGGTCGCCAGCGCGCCCGGTCGGCGGCGAGCGTGGTCACCACCAGGGCGGTGCCCGGCCCGTCCGGGACCGGGCCGCTGGTCAGCGCCGCCGCCCGGGACGGCGCGAGCGGTTCGTGCTCGGCCACCGTGACGATCCGGTCGGCCAACGCCCCGAGCAGGCTGCGGTACTGCGCGCGGTAGGCGCTCAGCTTGCACAATGCGCGCAGCCCGTTGTCGGCGTAGTCGGCGCGGTCGTCGGGGTCGCCCACCAGCTCCAGCGCATGGACGGTCTCCGGACGGTCCTCCCAGGACGGCAGCGGCATCCAGAGCACCGGCAGCACGTGCCGCTGCGCCCGCGCCGCCGGCAACCGGACCAGCCGGCTGCGGAAGGACTCCCGTTCGCCCAGCGCCCATGCGTTGCGGAAGTAGTTCGGTGAGTAGAGCGGCACGAAGACGTGCGCGAGGCTCAGCGCGTCGGTGAGCATGCGGCGCAGGTCGACGCCGGGGCTGACCTGGCCGTCGAAGAAGCCCGCCTCGATCTCGGCGGCCCGGCGGGGATGGCCCCGGACCGCCTCGACGAGATCGTGGAAGAACTGGCCGACCCAGTAGTCGGTGTCCGGCCGGGCGGCGTCCGACAGCGGGACGGAGTGCGCGTAGCTGAGGAAGAAGTAGGTCTCCTGCCCGGCGACTCCGGCCGGGACGACGTCAGGCCAGCTCATGCCCGTCCTCCTCGAACCGGTCGTGCAGCAGCCGCAGGTCGGTCGGGACCATCGCCTCGACCCAGTGCGTGCGGTACGCCCGGGCGATCCGCTGGGCCAGCCGCCACACCACCGCGTCGTAGGCGTCCTTGCCGTTGCTGCCGAGGCTGAGCAGACCGTAGATGCCCTCCTCGTGGTACTGCGGGGCGATCTCCGAGGGTAGCCGGGTGGGGGTGAACATCTGCCGCCGCGACACGACCGCGGGCACCTGGGGACGTTCCACCACCGACCAGTTGACCGGGATCACCGGGGTCTCCCCCGCCGACGGTTCGGCGCCCGGGCGGGGTCGGGCCGTCCGCCGGGTGAACGCGTTCCACTCCCGGGCGCACCACTCGCTGCGCAGGTACTGCGGTGAGATCAGCGGAATGAAGACCTGGCAGTGGCCGGCGGCGAAGGCGAGGTCGTCGGTCCACAGCTGTCCCCCGTCGAGCATCCGGTCCATGAAGCCGGCCGTCCGGCCCGGACCCAGGCCGAGCAGCTCGACGACGTGGTCGGAGAGGTCGACGAAGAGCTGGAAGACCTTCTGGTTGGTGTCCCGTGGCGGCGCCCCCACCCGGTTGCGGCTGCGGGCATAACTGAGGAAGAACACGGGGGCGCTCTCGTCCTCCCGGAACTGATCCTCCGCCACCTACCGCTCCCGCCCGGTGTCGCCGCCCCCGGCCGACCACAGTATCGACAGGGGCCAAACCCGCGCTGTCCCGTTCACGCCAGTCGGTGCTCATCCATCCACTCCCGAGCGACGTCGACGGCGCGGCGCAGCCGGACGCGACGGCCGTCGGCCGCGCCGACCGGCCCGCACCGTACCGACCCGCCCGCCACCACGGCCGCGCCGATCAGCGGGAAGTCGCTGTCGTCGAGGTGCGGGGCCTGGAAGTCCCGGCGGATCCGCCGGCCCGCCGGGTCGCGGACATAGCACCGGTACGCCCGGCGCGGCGCGGGCCGCCGGCAGCGGTACTCGGCGAGGTGGAACGCCGTGCACACCGACCAGTCGACACCCAGCAGCAGCACCAGGGCGTCGGCGGCGTACAGCGCCCCCAGCGGCGACCGGTCGCCGAGGTGGCAGTCCAGGTCGTGCCGGGCGGTCAGCGCCGCGGCGGCCGGGCCGAACGCGGCGAACGAGGTCTGCGGGTGGGCGCTGCGGCGGGCACCGGCCTGCCGGCGGACGTGCTCGGCGAACACCCCCATCCCCTGCGCCGGGCTGCGCGCCGGGTCGAACGGCTCGATGGCCGCCTCGACGGCGGCGGCCCGGGCCGGGGTCAGCCCCGCCGTGGCGGCCCGGAACGCCGGCGAGGTCACCGAGTTGCCGGCCGTCTGGGTCGGCACGACCACGGTGCCGTCGTCGCCGAGGACGTCCCGCAGCGCCGCGAGCAGGGTGGCCGGGCCACCCGGGCCGGGCCGGACCCGGGACAGTGCGCTGTGCACCAGCACCGTCGCGCCCGCCGGCACCCCGAGCGCCCGCAGGTCGGCGGCGAGGGTGGACCGGCCGGTCACCGCCAGTCGTCCAGGGTGGCGCGCAGCCGGCGGACGAACCGTTCCCCGTCGACGGTGAGGCTGCCCAGGTCGAGCAGGGCGTCGACCGCCCCGTCGGTCCACTCCCGGTAGCGGCGGAAGTGCGCGGCCGCCGCGCTGCCCGGCCGGTGCCGCCACACGTCGGCGACGGCGAGGTGCGCGTAGACGCCGTGCAGCGCGCCCTCCACCGGGCGGGGGTCGTCGCGCCAGGGCACCCGCAGCCGCCGGGCGTCGGCGGGGTCGAACAGCTCACAGACGTCGAGGACCGCGTCGAGCTTGAGGTGCTGCACCTCGTGGACGAGCAGCACCGCCAGCGCGGCGTCGTCGACGACCGGCGTGACGGCCACCGCGCCGAACGCGGACCGGGCGGCGGCGCTGCGGGACCGGCCGGTCGGGTCGGGACGCAGCGGCACCACGGCGCGCAGGAGGGCACGGACGCCGGCCGCGTAGCCGACGGCCTCGGTGTCGAGGCGGTGCACCGCCCGCCGCACCTGGCGGGTCCAGCGGTCGGCGACCGCCGGGGTGAGCCGGGCGGCCACCGCCAGGTCGAAGCAGTCCCGGTCCGGGTCGGTGTCCTCCAACAGGACGGGCCCGCCGTCGGTGTGCACCGTCCGGGTCGGCTGCCACCGGTCCGGGTTCGGTTCGGCCCCCGGGCGGACCCGGACCCGGCGGCGGCCGGCCCGCAGCTCGACGACACCGCCGGAGATGACGACGGGCACGGTGTCGGCACCGGCGTCGACCACGATCGCCCCGAGCGTCGGCAGGTGCACGGCGCCGGCCCGTACCGGCAGCACGAGGTCGACGTCGACACCGGCCCGGACCGCGGCGGCGGCGGCCACCGCGGCGAGGTGGGGCAGCTCACCGGTCGCGCCGGCCCGGCACCGCTGCGCCCACCGCCGGACGAAGGGGTGGCCGAGCACCCGGTCGACGGCCTCGGGCGCGGACACGTCCAGGTTCACCAGGAGACGCCAGCCGGCCGCCGCGACCGGGTCGGCGGCCGCCGCCGGGCTGAGCGCGACGGTCAGCGCCCGGGTGATGCCGTGGTGGACGGCGGCGAGGTGGGCCACCGATTCGGCGCTGCCCCGGCCGGAGCCGAGGTCGTCCAGGACGGCGGGGGGCAGGGTGTCGACCGGGCGGTCCCCCTGCGGGTCGGCCGGGACGGCCGTGGCCCGGATCAACGCGGCCAGGTCGGCGCAGTAGGCCGACGGGTTGTCGAAGCCGGTGCCGGTCCGGTACCGGTGGGCGAGCAGACCGCCACCGCACCGACGGACCAGCGGGCACGATCGGCAGGTGGCGCAGAGCCCCGCCATTCCGGACTGCCGGACCACGATGCCGGGGTGGGCCGCCGCCTCGTCGACCCGGTGCCGGAACACGTCCAGGCCGGTGGCGGCAGCCCCGTGGAAGGCGGACTTGAGCGAGTCGACCTGCTCGAAGGTGCCGTCGGTCTCGACCACCACCAGGTCCACCGGGGCGAGCCCGACCGCCTCGGTGGCGGTGCTGCCGCCGGTGGCGGTGGCCAGCAGCGACTCCAGCAGCCGGATCGGCACCGGCTGCCCGTCGGCCAGCCAGGCCCGGTGGATCGTCAACAGCCAGTCCGCGTACGGGGTGGCGGCCCCGTCGGGTCGGGCGGGTGGCCGGTCCCAGTTGGCGTGCGGCAGCAGGAAGTCGATCGCGGGCGGGTCCTCGGCGAGCAGTGCCCGGTAGACCCGGATCGGGTCGTTGGCCAGGTCGACGGTGCACAGCAGCCCGGCGTAGACGCCGCGGTACTCGGGACGACGCATCAGCGCCAGCGCCCGTCGCACCTGGTCGTGGCTGCTCGCGCCGTTGGCGTACCGGCGGTGCCGGTCGTTGGCCGACCGGTCGCCGTCCAGGGAGATGCCCAGCCCGATGTCGTGGGTGACGAGGACGTCGGCGATCTCGGGGGTGAGCAGCACGCCGTTGGACTGCATCCGCAGGTCGAGGCGGGCCACCGGGCCGATGGCCCGCCGCAGGGTGACGGCGGCGGCGGCGATCCGGGCCGCGCCGGCGAGCAGGGGTTCCCCGCCGTGCAGGACCACCCGTACGGCGGGGAGCCGGTGGGCGGCGGCGTGCTCGGCGATCCGCCGGGCGGTGGCCTCGACCGTGTCGGACGTCATCAGCCGGGGCTGACGACGCCACGACTGGTCGGGGTGCTCGTAGACGTAGCAGTGGTCGCAGGAGAGGTCGCACCGGCTGGTCAGCTTGAGGACGTACTGACTGAGCGGGGCGATCGTTCCCGCGGGCGCGGCGGCGTCAGAGGTGCGAGCTGAAGGCGGCGACATCGACCCGGGTCGGGTGTGTTGCCCGATGATCGTCGATGCGGGCCACGGCGTTCGCCCGGTCGACCGGAATGCGGCCGAGCGGCGTGCGCCGCAGGTCGCTCAGCGGCGTCGGGAACGGATCGGACGGGGTTTGGGTGCGGTCCACGTCGGGCCCCCATCTGTGTCGGAGGTGGACGAACGTCCGTCCACGTCGACGGCCAATCACGGATATCGATGATGCTAGTCGCCACGACCCGTGATGTCACTGCTGCGCAGCGCCGTCTTCCTCGATCATTTTGGCCATCCAGGCCGCGTTGGACTGGGCGATGATCCGTTCGGCCTCGGCCACCAACGCGTCGTCGTCGCTCCAGCCGTGCCCGGCCGCCCGGGTCAGCCGCAGCCGGGTCAGCTGGTCGGCCGTCCGGGCGTACTCGAGGTGCTGTTGCTCGTAGCGTTGGGCGGCCCCGTAGCCGACCAGCGCCGTGGTGACCACCGCGGCGACCCCCACCCAGGCGGTCAGGCCCAGGCCGTCACCGAGCACCCCGGTGACCGCGGAGAGCAGGGCGACCAGGACGGTCAGCACCGTCGCGGTCCGGCCGATCCGGGCGGCGGACCGGCCGGCCCGCCGCGCGGCCGGCAGGTAGTAGCCGTCCACCTGCCGCTGCACCCGTTCGACGAGGTAGCTCGGCACGTCGGTGACGGCCGGCAGCGGGCGGTCGGCCGGCGGGTCGTCCAGGGTCTGCCCGACCAGGTCGCCGGCGTCCGCCATCAGCAGGTCGTAACGGCGCAGCAGGACGGCGTCGGCGTCGGCGTCGGCATAGGGGGCGGCGCGGGCGAGGTAGCGGTACAGTTCCGCCTTTGACGCCTCGGAGACCGCCCGGAGCCGGGTCCAGGTGGCCACCGCCTCCCGGGACGACCAGCGCCCGGCCACCGGCACCAGCAGCAGCGACGCGCCGGCGACGATCGCCAGCACCCGGCTGGCGGCCGGCGCGGCCGTCGCCAGCATCGCCGCCGCGGTGCCGGCGACGGCGGCGACGGCGGTGAGGGCGGCGACCAGCCGTCGCCCCCGGGTGATCCGTCGCTTCACCCGTTCGGCGGCCTGCGACCAGAGTGCCTGCCTCCGCCAGACCTGGGTGGCGGCGAGGGTTCCGTCGATGTCCGGCACAGCCGCATGGTAGGCGATCGGCGCCCGCCCGGGTCGTGCCCACCGGGCCGAGCACGACGGACATGACGACGTTGTCGTACTGCTGGCCGACCGGGCGTATGCGCAGCCGCCGCGCGTTCCGGCGAACACCCTCAACTGGGACGGCCGGCCGGAAAAGATCCAGCGGGGATCACCTGTTCAGGGCGGGGCGCACGACCACCGTTCATCGATGGGCAACAGTGGTTTCGACCACCCGACCGAATGGTTGCCCCGGTCAACCCATTGATATGGATCTCCACCCGTGTGATCGTGCCTCCAGCGGTCGCCAACCCCCGGCGACTCGTGACGGACGGTCACCCCCACCGGGCCCGCCGGCAGCCCGGAGACCCCCCGTCACCGCCATGCCTCAGCGCAGCACCGGCGCCGCGACCCCACCGGGCGCGGGCGCCGCCCGAGAACAGGAGCACCCCCCTTGAAGCTCTCACCCCGCCTCGTCGCGCTCTCCGGCGCGGTCGCGGCCGGTCTGATCGCCGCGGGCACCACCGCCGCGGTCCAGGCCGCGCCGGCACGTCCCGCCCCCGACCCGGCCCAGGCCCGCGCCACCGCCACCGGCGCGGCCGCCGCACTCGTCGCCAGCCGCCCCGGCTACCTGCACGCCAGCGCCGACGACGCGTTCGTGCAGCGGCCGGTCATCTCCTCCGAGGGCATCCAGTACGTGCCGTTCGAACGCACCTACAAGGGTCTGGCCGTGATCGGCGGCGACTTCGTCCTGGCGACCACCGCCACCGGGGAGGTCAGCTACGCCTCCGTCGCCCAGCAGCAGAGCATCGGCGACCTGTCCACCACGCCGAGGCTCACCGCCACCGCGGCCGAGCGGACCGCCCGCGCCCTGCTGCGGAAGGTCACCGGCGTCGAGGGCACCACGCTGGTCGTGCACACCCTCGGCGCCCGACCCGCACTGGCCTGGGAGACCACCGTCACCGGCACCGGCGCGGACGGCCCCAGCCGGCTCACCGTCGACGTGGACGCCGTCACTGGCGTGGTGCTCGGCACCCAGGAGCACGTCATGCGGGGCACCGGCACCGGGGCGTGGAACGGCCCGGTCACCCTGGCCACCACCCAGTCCGGCAGCACCTACTCGCTGAAGGACCCGGGCACCACCAACCTGAGCTGCCAGGACGCCGCGAACAACACGACCTTCTCCGGCCCGGACGACGTCTGGGGCAACGGCACCGGCACCAGCAGGGAGACCGGCTGCGTCGACGCGCTGTTCTCGGCGCAGACCGAGCACAAGATGCTGTCGCAGTGGCTGGGTCGCAACGGCGCGAACGGCAGCGGCGGCGCGTGGCCGATCCGGGTCGGCCTCAACGACCAGAACGCCTACTACGACGGCAGCCAGGTGCAGATCGGCAAGAACACCGCCGGGCAGTGGATCGGCTCGCTCGACGTGGTGGCCCACGAGATCGGCCATGGCATCGACGACACCACCCCCGGCGGCATCTCCCGGGGCAACACCCAGGAGTTCGTCGCCGACACCTTCGGCGCGGCCACCGAGTGGTTCGCCAACGAGCCGTCCACCTACGACGCACCGGACTTCCTGGTCGGCGAGAAGATCAACCTGGTCGGCAGCGGCCCGATCCGCAACATGTACAACCCGTCCGCGCTGGGCGACGCCAACTGCTACTCCAGCAGCATCCCGGGCCAGGAGGTGCACGCGGCGGCCGGCCCCGGCAACCACTGGTTCTACCTGCTGGCCATGGGCAGCAACCCGACCAACGGCCAGCCGACCAGCCCGACCTGCAACAGCAGCACGGTGACCGGCCTGGGCATCCAGAAGGCCATCAAGATCATGTACAACGCGATGCTGATCAAGACGACCAGCTCGTCCTACCTGAAGTACCGCACCTGGACGCTGCAGGCCGCCAAGACCCTCTACCCGGGCAGCTGCACCGAGTTCAACACGGTCAAGGCCGCCTGGGACGCGGTGAGCGTGCCCGCGCAGTCCGCCGACCCGACCTGCACCGGCGGCACCCCGACGCCCACCCCGACCGCGACCTCGACCCCGACGCCGACCCCCACCTCGGGCGTCTGCTCGGGCCAGAAGCTGACCAACCCCGGCTTCGAGTCCGGCGGCACCGGCTGGACCGCCACCTCGGGCGTGATCACCTCGTCGGCCAGCCAGGCCGCGCACGGTGGCTCCTACAAGGCGTGGCTCAACGGGTACGGCTCGACCCACACCGACACCGTCACCCAGTCGGTGGCCATCCCCGCCGGCTGCCGGGCCACCCTCTCCTTCTGGCTGCACATCGACACGGCCGAGTCGGGCAGCACCGCGTACGACAAGCTGACCGTCAAGGCCGGCGGCACCACCCTGGCGACGTACTCCAACGTCAACGCTGCCAGCGGCTACGTGCAGCGCAGCTTCGACGTCTCGGCGCTGGCCGGCGGCACCGTCACCATCTCGTTCAGCGGGGTGGAGGACAGCAGCCTGCAGACCTCCTTCGTGGTGGACGACACCGCGCTCACCCTGAGCTGACCCCGCACCGCCGGCAGCGGCCGGTCGTCGCCACGCGCGACGGCCGGCCGTCGGCGTTCCGGCCGCCGCATGTCGCCCGCAGATGCGATCCTCTCCCGACTTCCAATGGTGTCGTTGCGAGGGCTGATCACCCTTCCGGCCCGCACCTGCGAGCCGCTAGGGTAACCGGGTGAGTGTCTTCCGGATCCGCGAGGCCGCCGAGTTGCTCGGCGTCAGCGACGACACCGTGCGGCGCTGGGTGGACGCCGGCCGGCTGCCCGCCCAGCGGGACGCGCACGGTCACCGCCTCGTCGACGGCGTCGACCTGGCCGGCTTCGTCCGGGCCCAGTCCGCCGGGCCGGACGAGGGCGCCGAGTTCTCCTCGGCCCGCAACCGGCTCCGCGGGATCGTCACCGCCGTCGTCCGGGACACCGTGATGGCCCAGGTCGACATCCAGGCCGGGCCGTTCCGGATCGTCTCGCTGATGAGCCGGGAGGCGGTCGACGAGCTGGGGCTCACGGTCGGCTCGGTGGCCGTCGCGGTGATCAAGTCGACCACCGTCGTGGTCGAGCGACCCACCCCGGTCGGTGCCGCCAGGGGACGGAGCCAGCCGTGAGCCGTCCCGCCCGCGCCCTCGCCGGCCTGCTCGCCGCGACCGTCCTCGTGCTCGCCGGATGCGGTGCCGACACCCCGGCACCGGCCGCCGACGGCGACCCGACCGGCACGGTGACCGTCTTCGCCGCCGCGTCGCTGACCGAGTCGTTCACCGCCCTCGGCCGGCGGTTCGAGGCGGACCACCCGGGCACCACGGTGACCTTCAACTTCGCCGGCAGCTCCGCGCTGGCCACCCAGATCACCCAGGGGGCGCCTGCCGACGTCTTCGCCTCCGCCGCCCCGAGGAACATGGCCACCGTCACCGACGCCGGCCACGCCGCCGGCACACCCGCCGTCTTCGCCCGCAACCAGCTCGTCATCGCCGTACCCGAGGGCAACCCGCAGCGTGTCGCCGGGCTGGCCGACCTGACCCGGCCGGGGCTGAAGGTCGCCCTGTGCGCCGCCCAGGTGCCGTGTGGGGCGGCGGCGACCACCGCCCTGGATGCGGCCGGGGTCCGGCTCACCCCGGTCACCCTCGAACAGGACGTCAAGGGGGCACTGGCCAAGGTGAAGCTCGGTGAGGTCGACGCCGCCCTGGTGTACCGCACCGACGCCCGGTCGGCCGACCTCGACGTCGACGGCGTCGAGTTCCCCGAGTCCGCCCGCGCCGTCAACGACTGTCCGATCGTGGTGCTGGCCGACGCGCCGAACCCGACCGCCGCCCGGGCCTTCGTCGAGCTGGTCCGTTCCGCGCCCGGCCGGGCGGCCCTCACCGACGCCGGATTCCAGCCGCCGTCCGGCTCGTGAGCCCGCGCACCCGGCGGCGGCGCGGCACCGGTCAGCGGGTGCCGGTGGCGCTGCTCGTACCCGCCGCCCTCGGCCTGCTGTTCCTGGTGCTGCCGTTGGGTGGCCTGCTGCTGCGCACCCCGTGGACGTCGCTGGGGTCGCGGCTCACCGCGCCCGGGGTGCTCACCGCGCTGCGGCTGTCCGTCCAGTGCGCCACCCTAGCCACGCTGCTCTGCCTCGCCCTGGGCGTACCCCTGGCCTGGTTGCTGGCCCGGGTGGAGTTCCCCGGCCGGCGGCTGGTCCGGGCACTGGTCACCGTGCCGCTGGTGCTGCCGCCGGTGGTCGGCGGGGTGGCGCTGCTGCTGGTCCTCGGCCGGCGCGGGCCGCTCGGCGGCTGGCTGGACGCCACCTTCGGGGTCACCCTGCCGTTCACCACCACCGGCGTGGTGCTCGCCGAGGCGTTCGTGGCGATGCCGTTCCTGATCATCGCGGTGGAGGGGGCGCTGCGCGGCGCCGACCACCGCTACGAGGAGGCCGCCGCCACCCTGGGCGCCGGCCGGTGGACCACCTTCACCCGGGTCACCCTGCCGCTGGTCGCCCCCGGCATCGCCGCCGGGGCGGTGCTGTGCTGGGCGCGGGCGCTCGGCGAGTTCGGCGCAACCATCACCTTCGCCGGCAACTACCCGGGCCGGACCCAGACCATGCCGCTCGCGGTCTACCTGGCCCTGGAGACCGACCTGGAGGCCGCCGTCGTACTCAGCCTGGTGCTGCTCACCGTCTCGGTGGTGATCCTCGCCGGGCTGCGCGACCGCTGGATCACGGCTCCGTGACCGGCCCGCTGCTGGACGGTCACCTGGTCGTCGACCGGGCCGGTTTCCGGCTGGACGTCCGGCTGCGGATCGCCGCCGGTGAGGTGGTCGCGCTCCTCGGCCCGAACGGGGCCGGCAAGACCACCACGCTGCGCGCCCTCGCCGGGCTGCACCCGCTGACCGCCGGCTGGCTGCGCCTGGACGGGATCGAGCTGGACCGCCCGGACGCGCGGCGGTTCGTGCCGCCCGAGCGGCGACCGGTCGGCGTGGTGTTCCAGGACTACCTGCTCTTCCCGCACCTGACCGCCCGGGACAACGTCGCCTTCGGGCTCCGGCGGCAGGGGCTGCCCCGACGGGCCGCCCGGGAGCGGGCCACCGCCTGGCTGGAGCGGGTCGGCCTGGGCGCGCACGCCGGGCGGCGACCCCGGCAGCTCTCCGGCGGGCAGGCCCAGCGGGTGGCGCTGGCCCGGGCGCTCGCCGTCGACCCGACCCTGCTGCTGCTCGACGAGCCGCTCGCCGCGCTGGACGCCGGCACCCGGCTGGACGTCCGGGCCCACCTGCACCGCCACCTCACCGACCATCCCGGGGCCGCCCTGCTGGTCACCCACGATCCGCTGGACGCCCTGGCGCTGGCTGACCGGTTGGTCGTCGTCGAGGACGGCCGGGTGGTCCAGGAGGGGGATCCCGGCACCGTCACCACCCGGCCCCGCACCGAGTACGTGGCCCGGCTGGTCGGGCTCAACCTGTGCCGAGGCCGGGCGGACGGCCGGCGGGTCCACCTCGCCGACGGGTTCACCGTCCCGACCACCGACCGGCTCACCGGGGACGCCTTCGTGGTCTTCCCGCCCACCGCCGTCTCCCTGCGCCCGCAGCGACCCGACGACCCACGGACCGACGGTGGCCCGCCGCACGGCTGGCCCGCGACCGTCGCCGGGGTGCACCGGCACGGGGACCGGCTGCGGGTGCGGCTGACCGGGGCGGTCTCCGCCGCTGCCGAAGTCACCCCGGCGGTCGCCGCCGGGCTGCGGCTGCTCCCCGGGCAACAGGTCTGGGCGACCGTCCAGGCTACCGAGGCGCGTGCCTACCCGGCCTGACTGGCATCCGGTCGGCGGCCGTGGGCGACACGCTGACTCCTGTCGATCGGCGGAGTTCGTACTAGGGTGACCGCAGGTGTGCCGGGAAGACTGGTCGGCGTGCGCTAACCCGTGCCCGAAACACCTTCGAGGAGTCGCCGTGCGCGCCAAGGACCTGGCGGTGCCGTTTCCCACGATCACCGTCGACGCCCCCGTGCTGGAGGCGGCCCGGCTGCTCGCCGGGCACAACCTGCCCGGACTGATCGTCGTCGACGCCGCCGGTCGTCCCGTCACGGTCCTGCCGGGCACCCAGGTGCTGCGCCTAGTCATTCCCGGCTACTGCCGGGAGGATCCGACCCTGGCCCGGATGATCGATGAGCCGTCGGCGGACGTGTTCCTGCGCGGTGCCGAGGGCCGTACGGTGGCCGACCTGCTGCCCCACGAGCAGCCGGGACCACCCGTGGTCGAACCGCAGGCCACCATCCTGGAGGTCGCCGCGGTGATGGCCCAGAAACGCAGCCCACTGGTCGCGGTCGCCGCCCGGGGCGCGGCGATGACGGGCGGAATCACCCTGGATGCTCTGCTCGACCGGATGCTGGGCACGGCGTGAGCGGCCTGGCCTGGGCGGCAGTGGCCGTCTTCACCGTCGCGTACGTGCTGATCGCCACCGAGAAGATCCACCGGGTCGCCGCCGCCCTCGGCGGCGCGGCGGTGATGTTCCTGATCGGGGCCACCGACACCGAGCACGCCTTCTTCTCCGAGCGGTCCGGCATCGACTGGAACGTCATCTTTCTGCTCGTCGGCATGATGCTCATCGTCGCGGTGCTCAAACGCACCGGCGCGTTCGAGTACGTCGCGGTGTGGGCGGCCAAGCGCGCCCAGGGACGGCCGTTCCGGGTGATGGTGATCCTGGTGCTGATCACCGCCATCGCCTCGGCGGCCCTGGACAACGTCACCACCGTGCTGCTCATCGCCCCCGTGACGTTTCTGGTGTGCGAGCGCCTGGACGTGCCGGCGGTGCCGTTCCTCATCGCCGAGGCGATGGCGTCGAACATCGGCGGTACCGCCACCCTGGTCGGCGATCCCCCGAACATCATCATCGGCAGTCGGGGCGGGCTGAGCTACAACGACTTCCTGGCCCACCTCGCCCCCCTGGTGGTGGTGCTGCTGGTGGTCTTCCTGGGCCTGTGCCGGGTGCTGTTTCGGCGGGCTTTCCGCTACGACCCCACCCGCGCCGCGCAGATCGCCGCACTGCGGGAGAGGGACGCGATCCGGGATCCTCGACTGCTCGTCCTCGGGCTGACGGTGCTCGGCGCGGTGACCGCCGCATTCGTCCTGCACACCACGCTGCATCTCGAACCGGCGGTGGTCGCCCTGCTCGGCGGGCTGCTCCTGCTCGCGCTGTCCCGGCTGGACGCGGGGGAGGTCAGCCGGGACGTCGAGTGGCCCACCCTGGTCTTCTTCGCCGGCCTGTTCATCATGGTCGGTGCGCTGGTCAACACCGGGGTGGTCGAGCAGATCTCCCGGGCCGCGATCGACGCCACCGCCGACCGCCTGCTGCCCGCCACGATGGTGCTGCTGTGGGGATCGGCCGCGTTGTCGGCGATCGTCGACAACATCCCCTACGTCGCGACCATGAGCCCGGTCGTTGCCGACATGGTCAACGCCGACGGCGACACCGGCCAGTCCCGGGTGCTCTGGTGGGCGCTGGCCCTCGGTGCCGACCTCGGTGGCAACGCCACCGCCGTCGGCGCGTCCGCCAACGTCGTGGTGCTGGGGCTGGCCGAACGCGCCGGGCAGCGGATCACCTTCTGGCAGTTCACCCGGTACGGGCTGGTCGTGACCCTGGTCACGGTGGGGCTGGCCGTGCCGTACCTGTGGCTGCGTTACTTCGTGCTGGCCTGAGCGTCGTCGGCGTCGCCGGGCCGGTCGGCCCTGTCTCCCGGTCTCGGCCGGGAGACAGGCGAGGGGCGAGGGACAGCGCGTCGCCACCGGTGCACCACCCCGTGCCACGCCGGTGCCTCCCGGGCCTCGTCGAAGGCGCGCGCCACCACCACGTCGGTGGAGGAGTGCGCCAAAATCGAGATGACGATGGTCAGCGCGACCAGGTGGAACACCTCGTCACCGGCGGCGATGCCGGACTCCAGGACCAGCAGCCCGTAAACGACCGAGGCGAACCCCTTCGGCCCGAACCACATCGCGGCGGCCTGCTCGCGCAGGCTCAGCCCCGAGCGCAGGAAGGAGATCCACAACGCGAGCGGACGGGCCACCACGATCGCCAGCACCGCGAAGACCCAGCCAGCCCAGGAGATCTCGCCGAGGAACTCCACCGAGATCAGCGCACCGAACACCAGCAGTGCCGCCAGCTTCAACAACTCGGCGACGTTCTCCCCGAAGTGCTCGAACGCGGCCCGTTCCCGGGGCCCGAAGGTGGCCACCGTGATGCCGGCGGCGAAAGCGGCCAGGAACAGGTTGCCGTGGGTGACCTTGCCCAGCGCCAGCACGAGCAGGCCGATGGCGACCCCGTTGAGCGGCGCGTACGCCGCCGAAGCGGCGAACCACCGGGTCCGTTCCAACGCGATCGCCGCCAGCGGCACCAGCACCCCGATGAGCAACCCCACCGCCAACTCGGTGCCCAAATCCCCCAGGTGCAGGTCGGTAGAGCCAGCCGCGACCGCGAGCAGCACCACCACGAACGGCAGCGCCAGGCCGTCGTTGACCCCGGACTCGACGTTGAGCAGGTGCCGCAGCCGGGCCGGCACCTTGTCGTTGCCGACCAGCGCGGCGGCGAACACCGGGTCGGTGGGGGCCAGGATCGCGCCGATCAGCAGCGCCTCCGGCCAGTCCAGCCCGGCCACGTAGTGCGCCAGCACCGCCGTCACCAGCAGGGTCAGGGGCAGGCCCCAGCCCAACGCGCGGCCCGGCAGCCGCCAGGCCGCGCGCAGGTCGGCCCAGCCGACCCGCATCCCGTCGGTGAACAGCACCGCGAACAACGCCAGCTCGGCCAATTGCGCCACGATCGGCGAGTCGGCCCGCAGGTGCAGCACCCCGGTGGTGTTCTCACCGAGCAGAAACCCGGCGACCAGGAACAACGCCGCGGTGGACAGGATCGTCCGGTGGGCCAGGGCGGACACCAGCACTGCGGCGAGCAGGACGGCGGCGAAGCAGAGCAGCAGCACGGCGAGACCTTCCGGGGCACGGACCAGCACGGTGCCGACCAGACTTCCCGGCGCTCCTCGGATCGCGGTGATCATAGCGACCAGGTGGGGGGCACCGCTGCGGTGGCCGGGTCACCGCCCGGCGGGGCGCTCCGACTCCGGTTCGAAGACGTCCGGCACGCCGTCGCGGTCCAGGTCGACGCTCTCCGCGTCGTGCACCCGCCGGTAGACGCGCCCCCGGGCGCGCAGGATGACGCTGGCCAGCAGCGCAGACAGCAGCGAGCCGGCGAGTACGGCGATCTTGGCGTGGTCGTCCCGCTCACTGCCGAGGCCGAAGGCGAGTTCCCCGATCAGCAGCGAGACGGTGAAACCGATTCCGCCGAGCAGTGCGAGGCCGAGCACGTCGAGCCAGTTGAGGCCCTCGTCGAGGTCGGCGCGGGTGAACCGGGACACCAGCCAGGTCGCGATCAGGATGCCGACCGGCTTGCCGACGATCAGGCCGACGACGATGCCGACCGCGACCCGGTCGGTCAACGCGGTGGCCAGTCCGGCGATTCCACCGACAGTGACGCCGGCGGAGAGGAACGCGAAGAGCGGAACGGCGATCCCGGCGGAGATCGGCCGGACCCGGTGCTCGAAGTGTTCGGCCAGGCCGGGCCCGGCGTCCGGGCCACCGGCCGCCGCGCTGCGGACCACCGGGACGGTGAAGGCGAGCATGACGCCGGCCACCGTGGCGTGCACGCCCGACTCGTGCACCAGCACCCAGGTGAGGGCCGCCAGGGGCAGCAGCAGCCACCAGGACCGGACGCGACGCTGCACCAGGAACGCGAAGGCGGCGAGCGGCAGCAACGCGCCCAGCAGCGGGCCGACGGACAGGTCCGAAGTGTAGAAGACCGCGATGATCATGATGGCGAGCAGGTCGTCGACCACTGCCAGGGTGAGCAGGAAGGTCCGCAGCGCCGACGGCAGGAACCGGCCCACCACGGCGAGCACCGCCAGGGCGAAGGCGATGTCGGTGGCGGTCGGGATGGCCCAGCCCCGACCGGCGTCGGCACCCGCCCCGGCGGCGATCACGTAGTAGAGGACGGCGGGCACGACCACCCCGCCCACCGCCGCGGCCACCGGCACCGCAGCCCGGCGGGGGTCGCGCAGGTCACCGGCGACGAACTCGCGCTTGAGTTCCAGGCCGGCGACGAAGAAGAAGACGGCCAACAGACCGTCGGCGGCCCAGGTGGCGAGGCTGAGATCCAGGTGCAGCGCCGCCGGGCCGACGGTGAGGTCCCGTAGCGCCTGGTACTGCCCCGACCAGGGAGTGTTGGACCAGACCAGGGCGATCAACGCCCCGACGAGCAGGAGTGCCCCGCCGACGGTCTCCTTGCGGAGAATGGTGGAGATGCGGCTGGTCTCGCCCCACGAACGGCGGGCGAACAGGCTGGTACGGCGCCGGTCGGCGTCGGTCACGGAAACTCCTCGTCGGCAGGGGTCACGTCGTCCATCGCCGACCAGACTTCCCGGCACACCAGGAACCAGCCTATCCGCCGACGCGGCGGACACATCGACGTTCGCGAACTGGGCGCAGACCCGGGCGCTGTCGGTACCCGACGGCGGCCCGTAGCGGCTCCCGCGCGCCGGGGAATTCCCGGTGTGGCGCCGTACCCGGGTTCCTGACGTGGCCGACCAGGTGTCCCGCACACCCGGTGGGGGATTGGCCGTCCGGCCAGCGGCGCGGTGCATTCCCGGGCCGCTGACCGGCTGAACACCGGGCCTCGGCGCGGTCCGGCGAGGCGCGGCATACCGGTCCCGGCCGGGGGGTGCCCGGCCGGGACCGGAGCGGATCAGAGGGTACGGGCCAGCCGGTCGGCGAGCAGCCGGGCGAACCGGGCCGGGTCGGCCAGGTCGCCGCCCTCGGCCAGCAGCGCCGTGCCGTAGAGCAGCTCGGCCGCCTCGGTCAGCGACGACAGGTCGTCACCCCGCTGGTGGGCGGCCCGCAGACCGGTGACCAACGGGTGGGTCGGGTTGAGTTCCAGGATGCGCTTGATCGACGGCAGCTCCTGCCCCATCGCCCGGTACATCTTCTCCAGGGTCGGGGTGATGTCGTTCGCGTCGCCGACGATGCACGCGGGCGAGGTGGTCAGCCGGGAGGAGAGCCGGACCTCCTTCACCGTCTCGGAGAGCGCCTCGCCGAGGAAGGTGAGCAGCGTGGCGTACTCCTTGTTCTGCTGGTCCCGGGCGACCTCGGTGGCCTTGCGCTCCTCCTCGGTCTCCAGGTCCACCTGCCCCTTGGCGATGGAGCGCAGCGGCTTGCCGTCGAACTGGCCGACCCGCTCCACCCACACCTCGTCGACCGGGTCGGTGAGCAGCAGCACCTCGTAGCCCTTGGCCCGGAACGCCTCCAGGTGCGGGGAGTTCTCCAGCATGGTGCGGTTCTCGCCGGTGGCGTAGTAGATCTCGCCCTGGCCCTCCTTCATCCGCGCCACGTAGTCGCCCAGCGTGGTGGGCTCGGTGGCGTGGTGGGTGGAGGAGACCGTGACCAGGTCGAGGATGGTCTCGGTGTTGTCCGCGTCCTCCAGCAGACCCTCCTTGACCACCCGGCCGAACTCGGACCAGAAGGTGGCGAACCGCTCGGGATTGCCGGCGCGCATCTCCTTGACCGTGCCGAGCACCTTGCGGACCAGCCGGCGACGGACGATCTGGATCTGCCGGTCCTGCTGGAGGATCTCCCGGGAGATGTTCAGCGACAGGTCGTGGGCGTCCACCACACCCCGGACGAAGCGCAGGTAGCTCGGCATCAGCGCGGCGCAGTCGTCCATCACGAAGACCCGCTTGACGTAGAGCTGCACCCCGCGACGGCCGTCGGCCTGGTAGAGGTCGTAGGGCGCGTGCGCGGGCAGGAACAGCAGCGCCTCGTACTCGAAGGTGCCCTCCCCGCGCATGTGGATGGTCTCCAGCGGGTCGGTCCAGTCGTGGCTGACGTGCCGGTAGAACTCCCGGTACTCCTCCTCGGCGACCTCGTCGCGCGAGCGCGCCCAGAGCGCCTTGCGGGAGTTCAGGGTCTCCACGGTGGGTTCGCCGCCGTCGACGCCCGGCACGGTGGTACGGATCGGCCAGGCGATGAAGTCGGAGTACCGCTTGACGATCTCCCGGATGGTGCTCCGGTCGGTGTAGTCGTGCAGGCTGTCCTCGTCGTCGGCGGGCTTGAGGTGCACGGTGACCGAGGTGCCCTGCGGGGCGTCGTCGACCGTCTCGACCACGTACGTGCCCTCACCGGTGGACTCCCAGCGGGTGCCCTCGGTCTGCCCGGCCCGCCGGGTGAGCAGGGTCACCCGGTCGGCGACCATGAACGTCGAGTAGAACCCGACGCCGAACTGCCCGATCAGCTCGCCGCCGACGTTCTCCTTGGACTCCTTGAGCTTGCGCAGCAGCTCGGCGGTGCCGGAACGGGCGATCGTGCCGATCAGTGACACGACGTCCTCGCGGGACATGCCGATGCCGTTGTCCCGGATGGTGAGGGTCCGCGCCTCCGGGTCCGCCACCAGCTCGATGTGCAGGTCGGAGGTGTCGACGTCCAGGTCGGAGTCGACCAGCGACTCCAGCCGGAGCTTGTCCAACGCGTCGGAGGCGTTGGAGATCAACTCGCGCAGGAAGACGTCCTTGTGCGAGTAGATGGAGTGCACCATCAGGTGCAGCAGCTGGCGTGTCTCCGCCTGGAACTCCAGCGTCTCGGTCCGAGTGCTCACACCAACCTCCTCGTACGGGCGTGCCAGATCCGCGCAACAGAATAGAGGTGCCGTGGCGGCCCGGTCACGCCCGGTCGTCGTCCCGACGGACCAGCAGGCAGGCCTGCGGGGTGCGTTCGGTCGCGCCGTCGAACTCCTGCGGGGCGCGCAACATCCGGGCCCGCTCCGGCAGCCCGGCGGCGTGCAGCAGGGCGGCCACCTGGTCCGGTTGGCGGCGACGGAAGGCCAGGGAGACCGGGTCACCCCACGCCTCGGTGTAGCGGACCGTCTCGTCGCCGACCTGGAAGGCGACGAGCGCGTGCCCGCCGGGGGCGAGCACCCGGTGGAACCCGGCGAAGACCCGGGGCAGCCACTCGTCGGGCACGTGGATGACGCTGTACCAGGCGACCAGGCCGGCCAGGACGCCGTCGGCCACCGGCAGGTCCAGCATGGACCCCTCGACGAAACGCAGGTCGGGGTGGGCCAGCCGGCCCTGGGCCAGCATCCCCGGGGAGAGGTCGAGCCCGGTGACGCTCAGGTCGAGAGCGCGCAGGTGGCCGGTGATCCGGCCCGGGCCGCAGCCGACGTCGAGCACCGGTCCGCCCCCGCCGGCCAGGACGGTCTCGGCGAACGCGGCGAGCACGGCCCGGTCGACCGGGCGGGCGGCGAGTTCGGTCCGGAACCGGGTGGCGTACCCGGCGGCCATCGTGTCGTACGAGGCGCGGGTCTCGGCGAGGAAGTCGGCGTCGGTCACGGCCGCGGACCCTACCGGCCGGGCGGCGTCACCGGGGGCTGCGCCACACCGACCGACCCCGCCCCCGACGTCGACCCCGGGGGCCACCCGCGACCTCGGCTCGGGGGTCAGCGGGTGGTCGTCGGGCGGGTGACGTCGTGCACGTGGTGCTCCACGTCGTGCAGGAAGTAGACGGCGAAGCGACCGACGGTGAACACCGAACCGTTGCTGCGCCGGCCCGACCGGGCCCACTGCGCGGCCGTGACGGCGTCGAACGCGGCGGCGGTCGCCTCGGCCTGGTCGGCGAGTTCCCCGGCCACCCGTGCCGGGTCCTGGTGCAGGTAGTCGTCCTCGACGGCGGTGGCGTCCTGGTCCCAGTTGGGGAAGACCGGGTCGTCCTCGTCGAGCATCAGCGCCAGCCGGCCCCGGAAGATCCGGCAGGTGTCCCGCACGTGGCAGGCGTACTCCGTCGGCGACCAGACGGTCGGCGCGGGCCGCCGGGTCGCGTCGGGCCGGGACAGCACCGCTCGCCAGACCGGGACGGTGGCGCGCAGCCGGTCCCCGGTGGTGTCGGCCCGCTGCGGTACGAAGCCGCACTCGGCGCACCCGTCGTCGATGACGAAGGTCCAGTCCCGGTCCTCCGGGATGATCGCCGTCAGGTCGTCCATGCGGTGATCATGCCAGGTCGTCACGGACCGACGGGTCGGGCACGACCGGACGGTAGGGTGGACGCCGACGGACGGGCGGGGCGGGGAGGTCGTGGTGGCGCGGGACGCGGAGCGCAGGCCCATCGCCGTCAACAAGAAGGCCCGCCACGACTACACCGTCCTCAAGTCCTACGAGGCGGGCCTGGTGCTGGCCGGCACCGAGGTGAAGTCGCTGCGGGAGGGGCGGGTGTCGCTGGTCGACGCGTTCGCCCAGGAACGCGACGGCGAGCTGATGCTGTACGGCCTGCACATCGCCGAGTACGGCTACGGCACCTGGACCAACCACCAGCCCCGGCGGACCCGCAAGCTGCTGCTGCACCGGGTGGAGATCGCCCGGATCCTGGAGAAGCTGCGTGACCCGGGGGTGACCCTGGTGCCGCTGTCGATGTACTTCAGCAACGGCTGGGCCAAGGTGGAGATCGGGCTGGCCCGGGGCCGCCGGTCCTACGACAAGCGGCAGGTGCTCGCCGAACGCGACGCCAACCGGGAGATCGCCCGGGAGTTGGGCCGCCGGCTCAAGGGCTGCCGTCCGGCACACTGAGGCGTGCGCTGGACGCGTACTGGCGGCGGCCGGCCGGGCGGCGCGCAATCTCCGCAAGCCATTTTTTCGGTACGCCGAAACGGCTGACCGCCCTGCGCCGGGTGTGGGTGGCCGCACGGGCTTTCCCGCCCCAGGATCACTGAAGCGAATTTCTCGCTGGTCATGCGCGCTTTCGTGTGATCACCGCAAAGGCGGTCGACCCCGATCTCCCATTTTGGACGAATTCATTTATAGGACATAAAGCATAATATGGGACCACGAATCGGACAGCTGACAGCCAATAGCGTCGATGCGCTTCACCATGGTGAAGCGGCGCAAACAGGAGTTCGCCGCTTCCAACCATTCGGGGAGAAGTCATGCAAAGGCTCAAGCGAGCAACGATCACCGTCGGCGTGCTCATGGCGGCGACCGCGATCGTGCCCGTCGTCTCGGCAGGTCCCGCCTCGGCCCACGCCGCCTGCGGTGTGTCGGTCGACGACAAGGACAGCAGCACCTGGCGGGCCACCGGTGGTGGCGCCAACATGCGGTCCGGGTCCAGCACGTCGTGCAGCATCAAGGGCACGGCGGGCAGCGGGCAGCGGTTGGACTACCACTGCTGGACGCGCGGGAACGACGGCTACACCTGGACCTTCCTCCGCAACGACAGCACGGGCAAGACCGGGTGGGTCCGGGACGACCTGCTGTCCGACAACGGCAGTCTCGTCTACTGCGGGTTCTAGTACGGCAGCAGCCTCGCTGGACAAGGCATGGGTTCGGTCGAGGCGGCCCGGTGGCGACAAGCCGGTGTGCCTGGTGACCACGCAGTCTCCGCACATCGCATGATGGGCAGGTGACCGGGTCCGGCTCCCTGCCGCGTCATTCGTCAATGCGACGACAGGCCGAGTCGGCGTCGATCGACGATGGCCCCCCGAGACAATCTCGGGGGGCCATTCCGCATCTGTCTGGTGGATCGCCGTCTCCGCCGGCAACATGCGTTCATTGAACCGGGCGCCACCGACGAAGAATGTCGTTGATCTGTCGTCTACGCAATTCCGGCAGGCGCAGGGAAAGCTCGGTGGAAAACCTCGCGGCCACTGCGGTCAAATAATCTCGGCGTCGATAGACGTGCGGGGGAAGGTGAACTCCGACGTTTTGTGAGCTGGCGGGAATTGCTTCGGCGCGCGCCGCCGCGGCCCGTGAATGTCGCACACGCGCTGTCGATTGATTGCGGACAGGTTGCCACGTCCCGAATGGTTCACGCCGGGCCGCCCTCCGCACCGGCGGTGTCGGCGGTGCCCGGTGAGCTGGCCAGCACCACCGCCGCGGCCACGGTGGCCAGGGTGGCCAGGACCGCCCAGGGCAGCCAGCCGGCCCGCACCCCGTCGCCGAGCAGCAGTACCCCGGCGACCGACGGGACGACGATCTCGACCGCCCAGAGCACGGCGGTGACCGGCCCGACCTGCCCGTGCCGCAGCGCGTGGGCGTAGAGGATCGTCCCGGCCACGCCGGAGACGACCAGTCCCCAGCTGACCGGCTCCCGCAGCAGGTCCCACAGCACCGTGCCGGGCTGGCCCAGCGGGTCGGTCGGCGGGGTGAACGCCCGCGCGCAGAGCGCGGTGATCCCCCAGGACACACCGGCCAGGGTGGCGGCGACGATCGGCCGGGCCACCCGCAGGGCAGCGACCCCGGCGGCGGCGGTCAGCACCGCCGCGACGGCCAGGCCGTACCGCAGCGCCGTCGACGCGGCGACCGGCGGTTCGGGGCCGGCGGCCAGCGAGATCACGGTGAGGGCGGCGACGGTGAGCAGGATCGCCCCGGTGTCCCGGCGGCGCAGCCGCGCGCCGAGCACGATCCGGGCGATGACCACGGTGACGGCGAGGGAGCCGGCGGTCACCGACTGGACCGCGTACACGGGCAGCTTCTGGAGGGCGACCAGGGAGGCGAGCCAGGCCAGCGCGTCGCAGCCCAGCCCGGCGAGGTAGAGCGGGTGGCCGAGTGCCCGCAGGGTGCTGGCACCGCGCCGGGCCCCGACGGCCTGCAGGACCGAGCCGACACCGTAGCCGAGGGCCGCGCCGAGCGCGAAGGTCAGCGCGAGCCCGGACGTCACCGCCCGCTCCCGGCCCCGCCGGGTCCGGCCGCTACCGCCGATCCGCTCATCGACACCGCCTCCGGCTCACGGGCCGGCCGGTCCGCCGGCCGATGCTCCCGTCGGATTGTCCCCGCCCGGTGTGCGGTCCGCAGCGCGTCGACCGTCGGCCCGCCGCGCCCAGTTAGACAAGAAGTCTTGTACTTCAAGTGTTGTTCTTCTACCGTGGCGGTATGACGGAGGAGCACACCCGGCACCTGACCGACCCGCGGGCGATGCGTGCGTTGGCCCACCCGACCCGGTTGCGGCTGCTCGGCGAGCTGCGTGTGCGGGGCCCGCAGAGCGTCGGCATGCTCAGCGACGCCATCGACGAGGCGGTCGGCTCGGTCAGCTACCACCTGGGCAAGCTGGCCGAGCACGGCTTCGTCGAGGAGGCCCCCGAGCACGCCCGGGACCGCCGCGAACGCTGGTGGCGCGCGACCCACGCCCGGACGTCCTGGGAGCCGGTCGAGCTGCTCGCCGACCCCGAGCGGCGGGCCGCCTCCGACCTGCTGCGCCGCGCGGTCCTCGACCGGTACACGGAACGGCTCGGCCACTACCTCGACGTCGAGGCGACCCTCGACCCGCAGTGGGTGCGCGGCACCGCCAGCAGCGACTCCTGGCTGCACCTGACCAGCGACGAACTGATCGAGCTACGGGCCGACCTGGAGGCGCTGGCCGCCCGCTGGCAGGCCCGCAGCGACCCCGCCCGGCCGGGGGCCGCAACGGTGACGTTGATGTACCACGCCTTCCGGGACCAACGGTGACGAAAACCCGCCATCGCGCCCCGCTGGTCGGCCTGCTGGTCGGCCACACGGTCTCGCTCACCGGCAACATGCTCACCCTGATCGCGCTGCCGCTCTACGTGCTCGCCGAGACCGGCTCGCCCGCCGCCACCGGCCTGACCGGCGCGGTCGCCGCCGTACCGATGGTGCTCGGCGGCGCGCTCGGCGGGGTGCTGGTGGACCGGATCGGCTACCGCCGGGCCAGCGTCCTGGCCGATGTGGTCTCCGGGCTGACGGTCGCCGCGGTGCCGCTGCTCGACGCCACCGTCGGCCTGCCGTTCTGGGCACTGCTCGGGCTGGTCTTCGCCAGCGGCCTGCTCGACACCCCCGGACAGACCGCCCGCAACGCCCTGCTGCCGGAGGCGGCCACCGCCGCCGGGGTGCCGCTGGAGCGGGCCGTCGGCTGGTACGAGGCCAGCGAGCGCGGCGCCCGGCTGATCGGCGCACCGGTGGCCGGGCTGCTCGTCGCCACCCTCGGCGCCCTCCCGGTGCTGGCCCTGGACGCCGCGACCTTCGCGGTCTCCGCGCTGGTCGTGACGGTGCTGGTGCCCCGCTCGCTGCACCCGGCCCCGCCGACCGACCCGGCCGGCGGGGGCTACTGGCGGGACTTCGCCGCCGGGGTGCGCTTCCTGACCCGGGAGCCGCTGTTGCGGGCGGTGGTGCTGCTGGTGCTGGTGACCAACTTCTTGGACGCGACCAAGAGCAACGTGCTGCTGCCGGTGGTGGCAGACCGGGAACTCGGCGGAGCCACGGCGTTCGGCCTGCTGGTCGGCGCGATGGGTGGCGGCGCGCTGGCCGGCTCGCTGCTGTTCAGCGCGGTCGGCCACCGGCTGCCCCGCCGGGCCACCCTCGTCACCGCGTTCGCCCTGGCCGGTGCGCCACCCTTCTGGGCGCTGGCCGCCGCGCCGCCGCTGCCCTGGATCGTCGCGGTCTTCGCCACGTCCGGATTCGCCGCCGGTGCGATCAACCCGCTGCTCGGCGCGGTGGAGCTGGAACGGGTGCCGGCGCATTTGCGGGCTCGGGTCTTCGGGGTGATCGGGGCGGGCTGCTGGGCCGGCATCCCGCTGGGCGCGCTCGCCGCCGGGGTGGCCGCCGACCGCTTCGGCACCACACCTGTCCTGTTCACCGTGGGCTGCTGCTACCTCCTGGTGGTCCTCACCCCACTGCTGGGCGGCCCCTGGCGCACGATGGACCGCCCGATCACCCCCACCCGCCCGGCCCCCACCCCCACACCCGTCACCTGAGCCGAATCCCGCCGCCCGGTTCCCATTCCCGGTTCCCATTCCCGCCCTCGGTTCCCGCCCCCGGTTCCGGCCCCGGTTCCCGTTCTCGGTTCCGGCCCCCGGTTCCCGTTCTCGGTGATCAAGAGGTTTACGTCAACTTGAAGATCGAAGTTGACGCAAACCTCTTGATCAGCTGACGCAAACCTCTTGATCACCGGGGCGGGGCGGGGCGAGCGGGGTGGGGCGAGCGGGGAGCAGGGTGGGGCGACCGGGGTGGGAAGTGGAGTCGAGTGGGCACGACGCGTCTACCGGCGGGCGTGCCGGTCGTGGCACGGGTCGGGATCGCCCCGGGGGCGGGCGCGACGCGGGTCGGGCTGGGCGGCCGGGATGACGCGGTCACCGTGGACGTCGGGTGTGCCCGGGGTCAGTCGCGGCGGAGGTCGGTGTGGGCGGCACGGAGCCGGTCGACGGTCGGGTCGGTGCCGGGCGGGACGTGCCGGTCCAGCTCGGCCCAGACCTCGGCCAACGCATCGGTCACCGCCCGCAGCTCGGCGGCGTGCCGGCGGGCGCCCTGTCGGTGCGACTCCTCCAGGCGACGGGCCCAACCTGCGGTCACCGTGCCGAGGCGCTCGTCGTCGGCGCGGGCCTGGGCGGCGCTGCGCGCGGCGGGGGCCGGCACGATCGCGGCGACCGGCCGGGTGTCGCCGTCACGGGTGACCAGGGTGACCGTGTCGGTCAGCTCGGCCATCGCGATCAGCTGGGTCAGCCGGGTACGCAGCTCGCGCAGCGGCACGGATCGGGGTTGACCACTGTGGTGGGACAGCGCGGGGGCAGCCATGCCCACATCCTCCGATCCGGGTACGACATTTATCGCCATGACGGTCCGGATGGGGGAACCATGACGGTCCGGGTAGGGGAAAACAGGCGGTCCGGGTGGGGTGGACCAGGCGTCCACCCCACCCGGGTCGGTCAGCTCGCCTGCAACGTCACGTCGTCGATGACGAAGCTGGTCTGCAGCGAGGAGTCCTCGGTGCCGGTGAACTTCAGGGTCACCGTCTGGCCGGCGTACGCGCCCACGTCGAACGAGCGCAGCGTGTAGCCGGTCGCCTTGTTGAGGTTGGAGTACGTCGCCAGCGTGGTGCTGCCGACCTGGACCACCAGCTTGTCGTACGCCACGGTGGTGGTCCGCTCGGCGGTGTCGATGTGCAGGTAGAAGGCGAGGGTGTAGGAGGAGCAGCCGGCCGGCACGGTCACCGACTGGGAGAGCGTGTCGGTGCTGGTGCTGCCGTTGCCGTTGAGCCACGCCTTGTATGAGCCGGTACGGGCCGGCTGGCTGGACGAGTTGGTGATGACGCCGGTGGTGGCCGTCCACGGGCTGGTGCCCGACTCGAAGCCGCCGTTGCCGACGACCTGCCCGCCGGTGCAGCTACCGGTGCCGCCCGTGACGGTCAGGGTGTAGCTGGCCGTCCGGGTGGCCGAGCCGGTGCCGGTCACGGTGAGGGTGAAGGTGCCGAGGGCGGCGCTCGACGACGCGCTGACCGTCATGGTGGCCGAGCCGCCGGAGGTGACCGACGACGGGCTGAACGAGACGCTCACGCCGCTGGGCGCACCGGAGGCCGACAGGGCGACGGTCTGGGCGCTGCCGCTGGTGGTCGCGGTGCTGACCGTGGCGGTGGTGGATCCGCCCCGGGCGACGCCACCCGAGGTCGGGCTGACCGCGACGGAGAAGTCGTTGGTCGGGGTGCCGCCGCCGACCGCGAGGTCCCAGATGGCGTACGCGACGCCGTCGGCACTGCGGTTGAGCCCGGTGGCGTTGATGTTGCTGGTGGTGTCGCAGGACGAGTGGTAGCACGGGTCGTACGCCGCGTTGGCGGTGCCGCCCCACTTGCTGGCCTGCGAGCTGGTCTTACGGGCGCTGGCCCCCATCGCGTAACCGGAGGTCGGGATGCCGGCCTGCTGGAACGAGTAGTCGTCGGAGCGGCCCTGGCCCTCGGTGTTCTCCTCCGGCGACAGCCCGAGCGAGTCCCAGTACGCCTTGAGCGGCGCGGCCGTGCTGGAGGTGACCCGGTTGATGAAGTAGCCGCCGTTGGTCGAGGCGACCATGTCGAAGTTGTAGTAGCCCTTGATGTAGCCCTTCTGGGCGGTGGTCAGCGAGTTGACGTAGAACTTGGAGCCCTGCAGACCCTGCTCCTCGCCGTTCCACCAGGCGAACCGGACCCGCTTGGTCATGCCCGGGTTCTGCTGGGCCAGCACCAGGGCGTTCTCCAGCAGCACCGACGAGCCGGAGCCGTTGTCGTTGATGCCCGGCCCGGCGGCCACGCCGTCCAGGTGCGCGCCGAACATGACCACGTCGTCGGCGGGGCCCTGCGGCCACTCGGCGATCACGTTGTTGCCCCGGTAGGTGCAGGTGGTGCAGGTCTGTTCGGTGACCGTGTAGCCGGCGGCCTGGAGCTTGGACTTCACGTAGGCGACCGAGGCGGTGTAGCCGGCCGAGCCGGCCCGCCGGTTGCCGCCGTTGCTGGTGGCGATGCTCTGGAACTGGGCCAGGTGCGCCTGCACGTTGCTGACCGAGACGTCCGGCGCGGCGAGCGCGGCGACGGCCGGCGCGGCGGTGGCCGGCCGGGCGGTCGTGGCGGCCGTGGCCGGTGGCGCGGCCAGGGCGAACGTCACCGCGGTGACGGCGGCGATCGCCAGGGTTCTGCGCTTCATGCGTGCTCCTCATGGGGGTCGGCGGGGCATCCGCCCGGGCGTCACCGTCCCGTCTGTCGGCTACGACAAGGGGTGGACGGGAGCCCGCGGCCCGGGGGTGGGACCGCGGCGGAAACGCCGGGGAAGGAAACACTGACATGTATCAATCTGCGGGTCAATCCGTCGACCGGTGTCACATTCGCCGACGCCGGGGAGCGCACCGCCGGGAACCCGTCCCGACAAGGTCAGCGCGGGGTGTAGACAACGCATGTATACGCCGTGTGTATAGTCGCCGGCATGTCCATCGGCCAGACCTTCCTCGGCCTGCTGGAGGCGACCCCCCGGCACGGCTACGACATCAAACGGCGCTACGACGAACACTTCGGCCACTCCCGCCCGGTCGCCTACGGCCAGGTGTACGCGACCCTGTCCCGGCTGCTGCGCGGCGGTCTGGTCGAGGTGGAGGCGGTGGAGCCCGGCGAGGGCCCCGACCGCAAGCGGTACGCGATCACCGAGGCCGGCGTCGCCGACGTGGCCCAGTGGCTGGCCCGCCCGGAACAACCCGAGCCCTACCTGCAGAGCATCCTCTACACCAAGGTGGTGCTCGCCCTGCTCACCGGCCGCGAGGCCGCCGAACTGCTCGACGTGCAGCGCGCCGAGCACCTGCGCCTGATGCGGGAGCTGACCCGGCGCAAGCGCGACGGCGACCTCGCCGAGCAGTTGATCTGTGATCACGCGCTCTTCCACCTGGAGGCCGACTTGCGCTGGCTCGAACTCACCACCGCCCGCCTCGACGACCTGGCCGCGCGGGTGCGCGCATGAGCGCCCCGCTGCTGGTCGCCGAGGGCCTGTACCGCAGCTTCGGCGAGACCGTCGCGCTGGTCGACGCCGGGCTGCGCATCGACGAGGGCGAGGTGGTCGCGGTGCTCGGGTCGTCCGGCTCCGGCAAGTCCACCCTGCTGCACTGCCTGGCCGGGATCGTCCGCCCCGACCGGGGCCGGGTCGTCTTCGACGGCCAGGACCTGGTGACGATGACCGACGCCCGGCGCAGCGCCCTGCGCCGGGAGGCCTTCGGGTTCGTCTTCCAGTTCGGCCAGCTGGTGCCCGAGCTGACCTGCCTGGAGAACGTCGCGCTGCCGCTGCGGCTGGCCCGCGTCCCCCGCCGCGAGGCCGAGCAGCGGGCCGGGCAGTGGCTGGAACGGCTGGAGGTGACCGAGGTGGCCGGCAAGCGCCCCGGCGAGGTCTCCGGCGGCCAGGGGCAGCGCGTCGCGGTGGCCCGCGCGCTGGTCACCCGCCCCCGGGTGATCTTCGCCGACGAGCCGACCGGCGCGCTGGACTCGCTCAACGGCGAACGGGTCATGCGGCTGCTCACCGAGGCCGCCCGGGACACCGGGGCGGCGGTGGTCCTGGTCACCCACGAGGCGCGGGTGGCCGCGTACTCCGACCGGGAGGTCGTGGTGCGCGACGGGCGGACCCGCAGCCTGGAGGTGGCGGCGTGACCGGTCGGGGCGCGCTCGCGGACCTGGCGATGGGTGCCCGGATGGCCGTCACCGGCGGCCGGGAGGGTTGGACCCGGGCGCTGCTCACCGCCGTCGGCGTCGGGATCGGGGTGGCCATGCTGCTGCTGGCCACCGCCGTGCCCGGGGCGCTCGACGCCCGGCAGGCGCGCGGCGACGCCCGCGACGATCTGCGGTTCGGTGAGAAGATCGCGGCCGGTCCCGGCACCCTGCTGGTGCACGCGCTGGACACCGAGTTCCGGGGCCGGCCGGTGCGGGGCCGACTGGTGCGGCCGGAGGGACCGGCCGCCCCTGTCCCGCCGGGACTGACCGCCCTGCCCGCCCCCGGGGAGGTGGCCGTCTCCCCCGCCCTGCGCCGGCTGCTCGACTCCCCCGACGGCGCGCTGTTCGCTCCCCGGCTGGGCGGCGCGCGGGTCACCGGGACCATCGCCGACGAGGGCCTCGCCGGCCCCAACGAACTGGCCTACTACCAGGGCGACGGCCGGCTGTCCGACACGTCCGGGGCGACCCGGCTGGACAGCTTCGGCGGTGGGCTGCCCGGCGAGGGCCTGAGCCCGGTGCTGATGCTGCTGGTGGCGATCATCTTCGTGGTGCTGCTGCTGCCCATCGCGGTGTTCCTCGGCTCCGCCGTGCGCTACGGCGGTGAGCGACGTGACCGGCGGCTCGCCGCGCTGCGCCTGGTCGGCGCGGACACCACCATGGTCCGGCGGATCGCCGCCGGCGAGGCCGCCGCCGGTGCCCTGCTCGGGGTCGTCGTCGGCATCGGGTTCCTGCTCGCCGGCCGCCAGCTCGTCCCGCTGGTCACCCTCTACGACATCAGCGTGTACGCCGCCGACATCCGACCGCCCACCGCGCTGCTGCTGGCCGTCGTGCTGGCCGTGCCGGCGCTGGCCGTGCTGGTGGCGATGCTGGCGCTGCGTGCGGTCGTGGTCGAGCCGCTCGGCGTCGCCCGGCGCAGCACCCCGGCCCGCCGGCGGCTCTGGTGGCGGCTGCTGCTGCCCGCCGTCGGCCTGGCCATGCTCCTGCCCGTGGCCGGTCTGCGCGAGGGCGACGGCGGGGTCACCCGCTGGGTGGTGCCGGCCGGCGCGGTGCTGCTGCTGACCGGCACGGTCACCGTGCTGCCCTGGCTGACCGACCTGCTGGTCCGATGGCTGCGCGGCGGTCCGGTTTCCTGGCAGCTGGCGGTCCGCCGGGTGCAGCTGGACAGCGCCACCTCCGCCCGGCTGGTCAACGGCATCGCCGTGGCCGTCGCTGGCACCATCGGCCTGCAGATGCTCTTCGCCGGGATCGCCGGGGACTTCACCACCGCCAGCGGGCAGGACACCTCCCGGGCGCAGGTGCAGGTGCAGTTCCAGGACCAGCCGGACCTGGCCCGGGTGCTGCGGCAGCTCGGCGGGGCCGACGGGGTGACCGCCGCGACCGGCACCCTCAGCGCCGGGGCCAACGCCGGCTCGTCGGACGGCCCACCGGTGGAGATCCGGGTCGGCGACTGCGCCGCGCTGGCCGAGTTCGCCCGCCTCGACCGGTGCGTGGACGGCGACACCTTCCTGGTGTCCGATCCGGGTGACCCGGCGGTCGTCCCCACCGGCACGGTGCTCACCGGCGAGGACGGGTCACGATGGCGGGTGCCCGCCACGGCGCGGCCCGCGACGGCCCGACCCGACCCGGCCGGCTGGATGGCGAACGCGGTGCTGGTCACCCCCGGCGCGGTCGGCCCGCGGACCCTCGGTCCGCTGCGCTCGACCGTCTACCTCCAGCTCGACCCGGCCGCCCCGGACGCGGTCGAACACGTCCGCAACGCCGTCGCCGCGATCGACCTCACCACGCCCGTGTCCGTGCTGTCCTCGACCATCGTGTCGCCCCGGTTCGCCGACATCCAACGCGGCCTGGCCATCGGCACGGTCGTCACCCTGCTGCTGATCGCCACCAGCATGCTCGTCGGCACGCTGGAGCAGCTGCGGGAACGCCGCCGCCTGCTGGCCATGCTGGTGGCCGTGGGCACCCGACGCAGCACCCTCGGCTGGTCCGTGCTGTGGCAGACCGCCCTGCCGGTCGGGGTCGGGCTGGTGCTGGCCACCGGCTTCGGGCTCGGCCTCGGCGCGGCCCTGCTGCGGATGGTGCAGGCCCCCGTCACGGTCGCCTGGCCGCTGGTCGGCTTCGCCGTCGGCCTCGGCGGGCTGGCCGTCCTGGCGATCAGCGGGCTGAGCATGCCGCTGCTGTGGCGGCTCACCCGCGCCGACGGGCTGCGCACCGAGTGACCGCCCGGTCCGGGGCCGCCGTGCACCGGCGGCCCCGAACCGGAGGACCGATGATCAGCCGGCGTACGGGGTGGCGACGTCGAGGACCCAGGTGACGCCGAACCGGTCGGTGAGCATGCCGAACCCGGGTGCCCACGCCGACGGGCCGTACTCCTCGATCACCTGGGCGCCCTCGGCGAGCCGGTGCCAGAGCACACCGACCTCCTCGGCGCTGTCGCCCCGGACGGAGACGAAGAACCGCTCGCCGGTCAGCGTCGTGCCGTTCGCGCGGGTGGTGGCGGTCGGCGCGGCTGCGGCGGGGGCACCGGCGGGCACGTCGTAGGCCATGATGGCGAAGCCGTTGTCGGCGGTGACCTGACCGAAGACGACCTTGTCGGCGTCCGGCAGGTCCTTCGGCATCCCCAGGTCGCCGTAGCTGACGACGGTGCGGTGGCCACCGAACACGGCCTGGTAGAACTCCAGCGCCGCACGGGCGTCACCCCGGAAGTTGAGGTGTGTGGTGGCGGAGATGGCCATGGTCGACTCCTTGCTGATGGTGCTCGACGCCCGGTAGTGGGCTGGTCAGGAGCAAGATTCGCAGCAGTAGGTGACAGGGTGTGGCACCTACTGCGGGCAGAATCGGACTCATGCCGACCACGTCCGCCCGACTGCTCGCCCTGCTGTCGCTGTTGCAGACCCGCCGGGACTGGTCCGGCACCGTGCTGGCCGAGCGCCTCGGCATCAGCCTGCGTACCGTGCGCCGCGACGTCGACCGGCTGCGGGAACTGGGCTACCCCGTCGCCGCCGTCAAAGGTCCCGACGGTGGTTACCGGCTCGACGCCGGCACCGAACTGCCCCCGCTGCTGTTCGACGACGAGCAGGCCGTCGCCCTGACCGTCGCCCTCCAGGTCGCGGCGACCGGCGCGGACGGGGCGCTCGCGGACGCCGCCGCGCGGGCGCTGCACACCGTACGACAGGTGTTGCCGACCCGGCTGCGGCAGCGGGTCGGGGCGCTCAGCGTGACCGCCGTCGCGCGACCCGCCGGCACGCCGACCGCGCCGGTCGACGGCGGGGTGCTGCTGGCGCTCAGTGCCGCCGTGCAGACCCGCGAGATCCTGCGCTTCGACTACGGGACCGGCGGCACCGACCGACCGGCCCGGCACGCCGAACCGCACCACGTCGTCACCTGGGACGGCCGGTGGTACCTGGTCGCCTGGGACCTCGACCGGGCCGACTGGCGCACCTTCCGCGTCGACCGGATCACCCTGCGCCCGCCGCACGGGCCACGCTTCACCCCGAGACCCCTGCCCGGCGGGGACGTCGCCACGTACCTCACCGGGGTCTTCCGGGGGTCGGCCGGCGGGTCGGCGGACTGGCCCTGCCGGGGCACGGTGCTCCTCGACCTGCCCGCGGCGACCGTCGCCCGGTACACCCGCGACGGCCTGGTCGAGGAGATCGCTCCCGACCGGTGCCGGCTCACCCTCGGGTCGTGGTCCTGGGTGAGCCTGGCCGCCGCCGTCGCCCGGTACGACACCGGGATCACGGTGGTCGGCCCGCCGGCCCTCACCGAGGCGTTCGCGCTGCTCGCCGACCGGTTCACCCGCACCGCCGCCGGGGAACGGCCGGGCTCCGCCGCCCCGGCGCTATCCGGCGAGCAGCGGGAGCGCGCCGAAGGTGTGGTCCCGCCACAGCAGCCGTGAGGCGTCCTCCGGGTACGCGGCCACCGTCGACCGCTCGTCGAAGATCCGGGTACGGCGACCGGCGTCGTACAACGGCCAGCCGGGGTCGCCGGTCGCGGCGAACGTCGTCCACGCCCCGCGGAGCTGCCCGGACAGCTCGTGCGCCGCTGGGGTGGGCGGGTCACCGATCAGCATCGCGGGCTGCCCGCCGGTCAGGTTGCCGAAGACCAGCGGCACGTCCAGGCCGTGACAGGCACCGAGGCCGCCGCCCAGGCCCGGCGCCGGCCAGGTCAGCTCGTAGAGGTACGCCCGGCCGCCCCCGGCGAGCTGCGCGTCGGCCAGGTGCAGGCTCGGCATCCGGAACAACCAGTCCGCGTTGACCAGCTCGTACAACTGCTCGTCGGTGGCGTCCGGGAACGCCTCCCGGTAACGGCCGGCACCGTCCCGCCCCGGGGCCAACATCCGCAGCGCCGTCCCGGTCTGCTCCGGGGTGACCTGGCCGAGCACGCCGTCGAGCAGGCTGAACAGCCGGTGCTCGTCCCGGGTGTGCCCGACGAGCAGGTCGACGTCCCGCGCGGCACCGTCGGCCAGCGCCCGCCACGGGGTCGCCGGCAGCACGTCCCCGTCGACGACCGGCGCGAACGGGATCGGCCGGTGGGTGATCGACCCCCACCGCTCCCGCCACCGGACGATCCCGGCCGAGACCGCCTCGCCGACGGCCGGCAGCCGGGCCGGCGGCACCGTCGACAGGTCGGCAACGGTCGGTCGTACCCCCAGCTCGGCGGCGCAGGCGGCGGTGACGTCGGCGGCGAGGTCGGGTGAGAAGAACGTCCCCGGGACGCTCTGCGCGACCGCCCGCCGGAACAGCCCGGCGGCGCGCGGCATGGCCAGCAGCGCGGCGACCGAGCCGCCGCCGGCCGACTGCCCGAAGACCGTCACCCGGCCCGGGTCGCCGCCGAAGGCATGGATGTTGTCCCGCACCCACTCCAGGGCCGCCACCTGGTCGAGCAGCCCCCGGTTGGCCGGTGCCCCGTCGAGCTGCCCGAAACCCTCGAAACCGAGGCGGTAGTTGAGCGTCACCACCACCGTCGCGCTGCGGGCGAGGTGCCCGCCGTCGTACTGCGGCAGGCCGGAACAGCCGACGAGGTAACCACCACCGGGGATCCACACCATCACCGGCAACCCCGCCGCCAGGTCCGGCTCCGGCGTCCACACGTTGAGCGTCAGCCAGTCGTCGCCGGTGTCCTGCGGGGACGTCCCGAACGCGTCGGGCTGGGGCGGCGGCGGACCGAAGGCGACCGCCGGGCGTACGCCGTCCCAGTGGGATACCGGCTGCGGCGCGGCGAACCGGAGGGCACCGACCGGCGGCTCGGCGTACCGGATGCCCCGGAACACCGCCAGGCCCGCCTCCCGGCAGCCGCGCAGGACACCAGCCACGGTACGGACTTCCGGCTCGGACTCCGACGGCATGCTGGCCCCTCCCCGCTCCCGGTCGGCCGCAGCATCCCAGCGCCCGCCGACCCCCGGCAATCCATTTAGGGCCTTCGAACGACGTCGATCAGGTTGAACACTCAGGTCAGGTCGGCGAGGAGGCGGGCAACGTGCTGGCGGATCTCGTCGCGGATCTCGCGGACGACGGACAGCGGCTGGCCGGCGGGGTCGGTGAGTTTCCAGTCCTCGTAGCGTTTGCCGGGGAAGACGGGGCAGGTGTCGCCGCAGCCCATGGTGACGATCACGTCGCTGGCCTCGGCGGCGTCCCGGTCGAGGAGCTTCGGCTGCTCGGCGGTGATGTCGATGCCGACCTCGCGCATGGCGTCGACCGCGACGGGGTTGACGTGGTCGGCGGGTTCGGAGCCGGCGGAGCGGACCTCGACGGTGTTTCCGGCGAGGTGGCGCAGCCAGCCGGCGGCCATCTGGGAGCGGCCGGCGTTGTGGACGCAGACGAACAGCACCGATGGCGTGGTGGGCCGGGCGGGGGTGCTCATGGGTGGACCTCTTTCGGTGCTGCGGCGGTCAGGTGACGGTGGGGCTGCGGCGTTCGATCAGGACGACGTCGCGCCATCGGTCGTGGTGGCGGCCGAGGCGTTCGCGGACGCCGATGGTGCGGAAGCCGCAGGCGTGGTGCAGGGCGAGGCTGGCGGTGTTCTCGGGGAAGACGCCGGACTGGATGGTCCAGATGCCGGCCCGTTCGGTGGAGTCGATGAGCCGGTGGAGCAGGAGCCGGCCGACGCCTCGCCCCCGGGCGTCGGGGTGGACGTAGACGGAGTGCTCCACGACCCCGGCGTACACGCACCGGTCGGACACCGGGGTGCACGCGACCCAGCCGAGCACACGGTCGGCCGCCGTGTGGTCGACGGCGACCCAGCGGTGTCCGGGCAGGCGGGTGGCGGTGAACCGGGCCCAGGTGGGTGGTTCGGTCTCGAAGGTGGCGTCGCCGGTGGCGATCCCGTGCCGGTAGATGTCGAGCACTGCCGGGGCGTGCCCGTCGGTCATCGGCACGAGATCGGGGCGGGGCGGCCGGACGCCGGTCATGAGGCGGCCCGTTCCGGCTGCGCCGGTGCCAGCTCGACCGCCACCCCGTCCCGCTGTCGGACGGTCGGATACCACCAGGTGGTCGCGGCGACCGCGACCCCGACGGCGGCGAGTTGCGCGGCGACGAATCCGGCCGCCGAGGTGGGGGCGATGCCGGCGAAGGTGTCGGTGAAGATGCGGCCGATCGTGACGGCCGGGTTGGCGAACGAGGTGGAGGCGGTGAACCAGTACGCGCCACCGATCCACGCCCCGACCGCCGCCGGAGCGAACGCGGTCCGGCGGGTACGGGCCAGGGCGGCGACCAGCAGCAGGAGCCCGGCGGTCGCGACGACCTCGGCCAACCACAGTCCGCCCCCGTCGCGCTGGCGGGTGGAGATGGTGACGGCAGGCAACCCGAACATCAGGTGTGCCAGTACCGTGCCGCCGACCGCACCGAGCACCTGCGCCACGACGTACGCGCCGAGATCACGGGACGACAGACCGGCTCCCGTCCGGCGGGCCTGCCACCAGTCGGCGAGCGACACGACGGGGTTGAAGTGGGCGCCGGACACCGGGCCGAAGATCAGGATCAACGCGCCGAGGGCGAACGCGGTGGCGATGCCGTTCTCCAGCAGTTGCAGCCCCACGTCGCGCGGCGACAGGCGGGTGGCGGCGATCCCGGAGCCGACCACGGCGGTGACGAGCAGGCCGGTGCCGACCAGTTCCGCCGACGCCCGACGCAGCACGGCGTGCGGCGGGTCGGGCGTCACCGGGTCGGCCCGGTTGACGCGGCGGCAGCCGAGACGTCCAGGAGCTGGGACAGGACGGCGAGGCGGGCCGGGACGATCCAGTAGTAGACCCAGGTGCCCCGGCGCTGGCAGTCGATCAACCCGGCCTCGCGTAGCACCTTCAGGTGGTGGGAGATCGTCGGGCCGGTCAGGGTGAACGCGTCGGTCAGTTCGCACACGCACACCTCGCCGCCGGCCCGGGCGGCGATCAGGGACAGCAGCCGCAGGCGCACCGGATCGCCGAGGGCCTTGAAGCCGCGCGCCAGACCGGCGGCGGCGTCCTCCGTCAGGGCCTCGGTGACCATCGGCGCGCAGCAGGCCGACGGGTCGGCGAGCATCGGCAGTTCTTGTCTCGACACCCGTCTAGTTTGACAAACATCTAATCAGAGTGCAATTCTCTGCCTAGACAGTCATCTAAACAACCGGAGGTGTGGGATGTCCCGCGTCCAGCTCGCCCTGCGCGTCTCCGACCTGGAAGGGTCGATCGCGTTCTACTCGAAGCTGTTCGGCACCGAGCCGGCCAAGCGGCGACCCGGCTACGCCAACTTCGCCATCGCCGAGCCCCCGCTGAAGCTGGTCCTGCTCGAAGGCACCCCGGACCAGGCCACCGCGATCGACCACCTCGGCGTCGAGGTGTTCGACGGCGCGCAGGTCACCGCCGCCACCGACCGGCTCACCGAGGCCGGGCTGATCACCCTGACCGAGAACGACACCTCCTGCTGCTACGCCGTGCAGGACAAGGTCTGGGTTCGCGGACCCGGCGACGAGCGCTGGGAGGTGTACGTGGTCAAGGGCGACTCCGACCAGTACGGCACCTCCGCGCAGACCCCGCCCGCAGCCGGCGACGAACGCACATGCTGCGAGACCACCGCCCCGTAGCCCGCCCCGTTGCCACAACCCGGCGTCGTTCCGGTCCCGCGACCAGTCAGGAGTCGTCAGGGCCTGACGGCGCGGCAGGGAAGTCGAAGCACTGGCGCCTGGTGGTTATGCCGGTGGTGGGGGTGGGGTGAGCAGAGAGTTCAGGCGCCATCCCACTCCCCCCTTCCCGCATCTCGATAACGCCACATACACGAGCCCGACCAGAATCCGGATTCGCGTTCCGCGATGTGGCGGTATCCCCGCACCTTGGATACCGCCACATCGCGGAAACGTAGCCCTGTCGGCGGCCGGGGCAGCTGGCACGACCAGTGGGCGAGGGAACGCCGCCAGGCGTAGCGCCGCGTCGTCCAAGTCCATTGGCCGGCCCGCCACCGAACTGCCTGGCCCAACGCCGCGACCGTTCACGGTCATGCCACTAGCTGATAACCCACTTCGCGTAGTCGCCCGCCCCACTCGGAGGTGAGGATGGCGACGAAGAGGGAGAGGGTGCAGGGCTTCCACCCGCATTCAGACACGACATCAGCACGACGATGGTCCCCGGTGCCGGGTTATTCCCGTAAATAGAGAGACACCAACCGCCTGACAGACCGCTCAGCAATCTGCCACCATTGGTGAGGGTCCACTTTTGGTTGGGGTTGGTGGAGCCGCAGGTCTAGTCGAGCACGGAAGTTCCGTCGGCGGTCACGCCATTCAGGACATCGACACATCGACTCGGATCGGCTTGGGACGAGAGGTTGCCGGCGTTCCCGGCACTGAAAGCCCAGCTCATAGGCCTCCCACCTTGAGCGCATGGCATGACAACCAGCGGCGCCCCATCGAACATGTTGCCATTGTAGAGCGTCAGACACAATCCGGAGTCTGGATTCTTGAGCTGATAGTAGTTAGCGTTGACACCCGCCTGTGCGCCATTCCGATCGGACGCTTCCAGCTGCGCCGTCGCGCCGGCGGCCGGCCACACCAGAAGACTCAGCGCGAGAAGGACGGCTCCGAACCCTGCCGTGAGGGCACGACGATCACGATGGAGATGATTCATGCGTTGGTCCATTCGTAGATATGAATGCCACTCATGAGTATCCGGACGCGAGAAGGAGATTGCAATAGCCGTTCGACCATTGCATCGATCACCGCCCCTCCCCCTGATCGCCCAGCGATCTTTCCGAGACGCGGGTACCAGGCCACTGGCTCCGCGAGCACCAAACTCTTGTGACCGATCAGGTGGCCGGCGGCGGGTTCGGTGATCTCAAGCGTGGGAATGCCGGCATGCGGCAGGAAAACGCGGCGCTGCGGGCGGAAAAAAGCGACCGGTACTGGGCAGCGCGGAGCAGCAAGAAGACAGTGTAAGCGTCGACACAGCTCAACCTGCACCTGAACCAATGGCGTTCGGCACCTGCTCACGACCCGGAGCGTCACCAGTCGACAGGTTCAGGCCGCATCCCGCGGCGGGGCTTCCCAAAATTGGGCGAGGGTCAGCGATCCACGCGGCTACGGTCGGCGGCGTACAGCTCGCGGGGAGCCGTTCGGCGCGGAAGATCACGATGACCGGGATGCCCTCACCCATCTTCCAGCTCGCGTCGCTCGGCGGGGGCAGGCATCCGGGCGGTAGCGGTGTCGCCCTTGAGGAGAGTCACCGTTTCGGTCGGCTCGGTGGCGCGGACGAACGTGCCGCGCGGTGGTTCCACGATGACGAGCCCTTCCGACCGGAGCAGTGCCACCACTTGTCGGACGCTCGTACGACTCAGCCCGTACTCCTGAGCCAACCGCAGCTCGCTGGGCAGTGAGCCCCCCACCGAACCGACCCGCAACGACCCCAGGGGCCGGATGGCCGAGCGGGAGGGCTACCTACTCGACAACGAAGACGCCCACACCAGGCAGGGTCTCGGTCATGCCCTTGATCCGTAGCACCTGCATGGCGCGGTCGATGACGGGTTCCGTGACGTCGTACTGCTCGATCAACTCTCGTCGGCTGGGCAGCTTGGAGCCCGGCGGGAACTCGCCGGACTTGATGCGCCCGGCGAGGTCGTCGGCGATCTGCTCATAGCGGTAACGCGGTGGCACGGTGTTCTCCTCGGTTGGCAACACGAGTAGACCACCTACGCCGACCTGACTACCTAACGGCACCCGTGGAGAGTTGCTCACGGGGTCGGTTTTCGCGGATGCCGGGCGGGGCGGCATCAAGGCGCAGCGAGAATAGCTGCGGCCCGCTGGTCGAGCTGCTTCGCGAACGGGGGCAGGCGCGGGCCGAAGCTGCTGAGCCGGGTACGCATGTTCTTCACGGCCACGGTGGCACGGCCGGACCGGACGCCGACCATCGAGTCCAGCGCATCGTTCCAGCTTTCGGTCGCCTCGCGCAGCCGTCCTCGAACACACTGGACGTCGGCGAGGTTGGCCAACGTCAGGGTGTGGATCCGCCGGTAGGCCTCGGTGTCGCGGGTGGCGACCGAACGGCGCAGCTCGGCTTCCGCAGCGGGAAGATCACCCAGGTCACGCAATGCCTGGCCGGCCTGACTCGCCAGCGAGGTCGGGGTGAAACCGCTGGTCTGGATCCAGGTCGGCTCGTCGTCCGGGGACGCCTTCGCGAGGTGGGTCTCGGCAGCCCGGAGCGCCGCCGACATCTTGGCCCGGTCACCCGTCGCGGCGTGCCCCCGGGCGGTCAGAACGGTGAAGAGCGCGGTCGCCGCCGGGGTCGCCCTCCCCCGCGACCAGGCGAGGGCCGAATTGGCCAGTTGCAACGCCTCCGCACCATGTCCCAGGTCGACGGCCTGATGGGCCATCGCCCGAAGCGTGAAACCGGCCAACGCCCGATCGTCCGCCTCGTTGGCCAACCGCAGCGACTGGAGATAGTACCGCTGGGCCACCCCGTGCAGGGACGAGTCGAACGCCTTCCAGCCCGCGAGATAGGTCAACTCGGCGGCGGCACTGAACATGGCCCGACGGTCCTGGTCGGACGCGAAGGTGCCCTGAAGGTAGCCGGCCACGTCGGAGGTGAGGTACTGGACCACGGCGAGCCGCGCGTGCCCGCCGCCGAACCGCTCGTCGGCTCTGCTGAACACCGCAAGCATGTCACGCACGGCGTCGATCTCGCGGCGACCCACCGCCGCGCCCCCGCCTCGCGCCCGTCGACCCCGCTCCGCGATGTCCTCCCAGGAACCCAGCGGAACGGCAAGCGCAGCCAGCGAGTATAGGGCGGTGAATCCGAACGCCCGTCGTTCCACGTCGGCTCTCCCGAGCGTCAGGAGATCAGTGGCCGGGTCGCGCTTCCACCAATCCAGGCCGGTCAGATCAGGTTCCAGGCTATCGCCGACGACAAGCCCGAGATCGGCCGGACCGACGACCCGGCCCAACCGGCGGGAGAAGGCTTCGGCCAGGTAGCGGGAGGTCGTCTCGGTGGGCTTCACTCCGGCTATCCAGTGCCCCACATGGGAACGGTCGCAGGACGGGAGCGCGCCACCGTTTTCCAGCGCGATGGCGCGTACCGCAGCGGCACAGGCGTCATACGACCACCGGCACTCGCGAACGAGGGCCAGCAGCCTTTCGTTGCGTCGCCGTACTGCCATCGGTGGCCTTCCCCGTTGCGACTGCGTTCCACACGTTCAACATCAATGACACCCGGCGCGACTTCCGAGCGTCCGGGCATGCCCGTTTACTGCGAGTAGACCCTAGGGGACAGCGAGTGATCGGCGCAACGGTCGCCCGCTTCCCGACAGGCGCGGCAGAAAGCGAGAGCGCAGATGATTTCCCAGGTCCTGTCGGTCCTGTTCGGAGGGCTGGTGCCGGGCTTCCTGCTCGGGCTGCTCGCGTTCCGGGTCAAGTCCCGGTGGTGTCCCCGCTGCGGCGAGGCCACCCACGCCATGCCGGTGCCGGGGCACGACCGGTGACCGGCCCCGGCCGGCAGCGCCCCGGAAACGAGCCGCCGATCGGCCGCCGGATGGCCGAGTTACGGGCCCGCCGGGGCATGAGCCAGCAGGTCTTCGCCGACCGGATCGGCAAGTCCAAGAGCTGGGTCGACAAGGTCGAGCGCGGGGTGCGTACCCTCGATCGGCTCTCCGTCATCGACACCGTGGCCGGTGCGCTCGGCGTCGCACCGCAACTGTTGCTCGCCGGGCGGACCCCGCCGGCACCGGTCACCGACGTCGGAGCCGGCGTGGAACGGGTCCGGGCCGCGCTGGCCCGCCACGACACCCCGGCGTCCACCCCGGCCGGTCCCCTGCTGCGGCAGCTTGACGACCAGGCCGGGTACGCCTGGGCGGCGTACCGCAACGGCCAGCACCCCCAGGTGCTACGGATGCTGCCCGACCTGCTCGCCGACAGCCGTCACGCCGGCCACCCCGGCCCGGTGGACCCGCCCGTCCTCGACCTGCTGGTGCGGGTGCACCGGCTCACCGCCCAGACGCTGGTCAAGCTCGGCCACGCCCACCTGGCCTGGCTGGCCGCCGACCGGGCCATGATGACCGCCACCCGTGGCGACCCGATCCGGATCGGCCGGGCGGCGGTGACCCTCGCGCAGGTGCTCCGGGCGCTGCGGCGGGGCCGGCTGGCCAGGACCGCCGCCCTCACCGCCGTACGCCAGCTCGATCCGGCGGCGGCGCAGGGCGACCCGCCGGCGCTGGCCCTGACCGGGGCGCTGCTGATCGAGGCCGCCCTCGCCGCCGCCAGCTACGGCGATGCCGCCACCGCCCACGACCTGACCGAGCGTGCCGTCCCGCTCGCCACCGCCGACGAGCCACCCGACCCGGACGGCATCACGTTCGGCCCGACCAGCGTCGACCTCGCCCGCGCCCTGGCCGCCACCCACCTCGGCGACCACCATCGGGCCGTGGCCCTGCACCGCCGGGCCACCGAGCGGGACGGCTGGCGACAGCTCCCCGCCGAACACCGCGCCGCCCACCTCATCGACATCACCCGCAGCCACCTCGACCTGGGCGACCCCGACGCCGCCGGGCGGGCCCTGCTCACCGCCGACCGCACCGCCCCCGGTGAGACCCGCACCCGCCCGGCCGCCCGCGCCGCCCTGACCGCCGTGCTCCGCGCGGGCCCCACCCCAGCCGACGTCGCCCGCCTCGCCGCCACCGTCGGGCTGGCCCACCCCTGACCGGGGCGGGCCACGGAGCCGGGCGGGTGCCGGGCCACGACCGTTCGGGGTCGCGACCCCAGGTGGCCGGTCCGGGGGCCGGACCGGCCACCCCGACGCTCAGCTGGGCCCGACGCCGCTCACGGCCTCGATCCAACCGGCGATGAAGTGGGTCGTCAGGCCGTAGGCCAGGTTCGACTCGTTGTCCGCGATGTGGATACCGTAGATCTTGTCGAGCCAGTAGATTCCCGCCCCGGAATCACCGCTCGCCGTCACACCGCTTCCATAGCTTTCCAGGCGCATGGCGCTGTTGCCGGCCCCCACGATGTCGTGGTGAATGCCGTAGTCCGTCACCCGCATGCCGCAGATCTGCAGGGTGGAGGGCTGGGTGTAACTCCCGCGGGTGGTGCTCCCCCAACCGCTGATCGACGGGGTGGAGTTGATGGGGGGATATGCCGCCGAGTAGCCCACGGCGATGCGGGACCAGTTCGGGACGTCCTGCCAGAGGTTGAGGAGCATCGCGTCCTGGAAGGGCTCCTTGTAGATTCCGGCGATCGCCATCAGGTGGCCCCGGGCGAACCCGCGTTCGCCTGCGGCCACAAGGCTGTTGTTGACGTTGCCGCCCGTTCTGTCGAAACAGTGTTTGGCCGTGAGGACCCAGTTGCTGGCGATGAGCGTGCCGGTGCACTTGTAGGAGTCGTTGACGAAGATCTGCACCTGACCACGCAGGTACCCGGCGGAGTTTCCGCCGATGACGGCGCCGGCCGGCTGCGCGGTGCCGGCCACAGCGGCAAGGGGAGTCAGGGACAGGGTCACCGCGACGGCTACCCGCCGCAGTAACGATGGTGTACGCATACGTCTCTCCATTTCGGTACAGGTGTAGGGATTCCCGATGCCGTTTCGGCAACAGGTCGCCGGCTCGCGGAGATGCCGGCGACGAAGGGGACTTCTTGATCCTGTACTGCGCATGGGGATCGGCATATCCCGCCTGCTGGTCACCTCATGGTGGCGCAGGCCGTACGCCGGAACTCCAGAGTGGAGGATGACACCAGACGGCTCCGCATGGGATGGGGCAGCGGGTCTTCGACGCGTCCCGGGAGCCGCTGCGCTCAGCTGACGACGGTGGCCATCCGGCGTACCGCCTCGGTGAGCAGCTCCGGGGAGGTGGCCAGGTTCAGCCGGACGTGGCCGACGCCGCCGGTGCCGAAGGCCAGACCGGAGTTGAGCGCCACCCGGCCCCGGTCGAGGAAGGCGGCGGCGGGATCGTCGCCGAGGCCCAGCCCCCGACAGTCGAGCCAGGCGAGGTAGGTGGCCTGGCCGGGTCGGTACCGGACGGTCGGCAGGTGCTCGGCGAGGAGCGCGGCGAGCAGCCGACGGTTGTCGTCCAGACCCGTCAGCAGGGCGTCGAGCCAGTCACCTCCGTCCCGGAACGCGGCGGTGTGCGCGATCACCCCGAGGTGGCTGGTGCCGACGCTGACCTCGAAGGGAACCCGGGCGACGTCCCCGGCGGCGGCCGGGCCGGCGACGAGCAGCCCACCCCGCAGACCGGCCAGGTTCCACCCCTTGGAGGCGGACATCAGCGACAGGCCGTGCTCCGCGCCGGGCACCGAGAGGTACGGCACGAAACGCGCTCCCGCGCTGACCAGCGGCGCGTGGATCTCGTCGGCGACCACCCGCACCCCGTACCGCCCGGCCAGCGCGGCGACGGCGGTCAACTCGTCGGCGGTGTGCAGGACACCGGTCGGGTTGTGCGGGTTGCAGAGCAGGTACACCGCCGGTCGCCCGCCGGAGCGGGCCACCCGGAACGCCTCCTCCAGGGTGCCGAGGTCGATCCGCAGGTCGTCGCCGAGCGGTGCCTCCACGATCCGGCGGCCGGCGTACCCGACGAACCCGTAGAACGGCGGGTAGACCGGGCAGTTGACGACCACCGCGTCACCGTGCCCGGTGAGCAGCCGCAACGCCTCGACCACGCCGTGCATCACGTCGGGCACCAGCGCGGTCCGCTCCACGGCCAGTCCGTCCCAGCCCCACCGACGCCGGGCGAACTCCGCCAGCGCCTCCGGGTACGCCGTGCCGGCGGTGTAGCCGGTGTCCCCGAGCGCTACGGCGTCGGTGATCGCCCGCGCGACCGGCTCGGCGAGCGGCACGTCCATCTCCGCCACCCAGAGCGGCAGCACGTCGTCCGGGTACTCCCGCCACTTGACGCTCGTCCGTCGCCGGAGCTGGTCCAGCCGAAGCTGGCGCAGGGGATTCGCCTGGTCCCGGGAGCCCGGATGCTTACCACTCATGACATGAAGGATATTCCCCTGTCACGCCCGGGGGCGCCGAGCCACGACAACGACGACTGATCGGCAATTTTGGATCGCACTGATCGACATACGTCTGTCTGTTTCTCGACAGCGGCACTCCAACGATGTTCGACCCGGTCCAGAATGGCCGCATGACCAGCCGCAGAGGACCGAATATCGAAATCGACCGGGGAAATCCTCGGTATGTCATGCGGCCCGAGAAGAGGGATTTTCGATGAGAGCAGGAACAATCGTTGGTCGGCGCCGAAGGCACCCCATCCTGGCTCTGGCTCTGGCCCTGCCGCTGCTGACCGTCGGCCAGCCGGCGCAGGCGGCTCCGCACGCCGACGGTGACAGCATCCGTCAGGTGGGCACGACCGTCAGCGCCGAGGCGTGGGCGGCCGGCAGGCAGCGGTACGGCGCGCAGGTGACTGCCGACGCGGCGATCGAGGCGTACTGGACGCCCGAGCGGATGCGCAATGCCAGGCCCGTCGAGGAGTCTCCCTCGTACAAGGCCGCCGCACGGCGTTTCGCCCAGAGTGGAGGGACCTCGTCCGCCGCGCCGACCAACCGGTCCGCGCCGGTGGATGTGCCTCCGGTGGCGGGCCTGATGGGTACCCCGGGCATGTCCACGCAGGTCATCAACCCGAACCTCGGCTCCAACCACCCGACCGCCCGGTCCAACGGCAAGGTCTTCTTCACCATGGACGGCGGATCGTGGGTCTGCTCCGGCGCGGTCATCAACTCGGTTGGCTTCAACACCGTGTGGACGGCTGGCCACTGCATCCACGGCGGCCCCGGCAGCAGTCTCGCCACCAACTGGTCGTTCGTCCCGGCGTACGACGATGACCTGGCCGACCCTCGGCCGCACGGTACCTGGACGGCCCGCGAGCTGTGGACCTGGAGCAGTTGGATCGACAGCTCCAACTGGGAGGCCGACATGGCCGTGGCCATCATGAACACCCGGAACGGCGTCCACATCGTCAACCAGTTCGGGGGCCACGGCTTCCGTACGCAGCAGGGCTTCGCGGTCGGCATCAACAACTTCGGCTACCCGAGCGACGCGCCGTTCGACGGCGGCAACCTGTTGAGGTGCAGCGGCAACTCGACCCAGTCCGGGGCGCGGATCCGCATCAACTGCGACCTGACCGCAGGCGCCAGCGGCGGCCCGTGGTTGATCAACTGGGATGGGAACTGGGGCTACCTCAACGGGGTCAACAGCACGCTCAACTCGTACGCGGCCCCGACCTTGTGGTGGTCGCCCTATTTCGACGACACCGCGTCGGATCTGTACAACTTCACCGCCACTCACTGACCGGTGTCCGGCGACAGATATCTTGTTCCGGTATTACGCCCTTGACCTGAGCGGGCCTCCTCCAATGGCGAATGACCGAGCGACTTGTCGCCATTGGAGAAGGCCCGCGGCGTGTCGGGGCGTCACTATTCGTGAAAGCCTTCATCAAGCCCGGACCGGCACCGGGCCTGCTGTCCTCGTCACCCTGCACGACACCTCGACACGACCCCACCGCCGCGGTGACCAGCAACCACCCGACAACGCACATGACCCGGGGGCGTCGACCGGTCTAACCCTTCACACAGACCACCTGCTTGAGGTGGGCCACCACCTCGACCAGGTCGTCCTGCTGGGCCATCACCGCGGTGATGTCCTTGTACGCGCCGGGGATCTCGTCGACCACCCCGGCGTCCTTGCGGCACTCCACCCCGGCGGTCTGCCGGACCAGGTCGGCGGTGCTGTACGTGCGCTTCGCCTGCCCCCGCGACATCCGCCGACCGGCCCCGTGCGACGCCGAGCAGTACGCGTCCGGGTTCCCCCGACCCCGCACGATGTACGACCCGGTGCCCATCGACCCCGGGATGATCCCCAGGTCCCCCCGACCGGCCCGGATCGCCCCCTTGCGGGTCACCAGCACGTCCACCCCGTCGTAGCTCTCCTCCGCCACGTAGTTGTGGTGGCAGGAGATCGGCTCCCCGTAGCTGACCTGCGGGAAGGCGTCCCGCACCACGCCGCAGAGCATGGCCAGCATGACCGCCCGGTTGCGCCGGGCGTACTCCTGCGCCCACCACAGGTCCCGCCGGTAGGCGTCCATCTCCGGGGTGCCGGCGAGGAACACCGCCAGGTCCCGGTCGGGCAGGTCGGCGTTGTGCGGCAGGGTACGGGCCACCCCGATGTGCCGCTCGGCCAGCTCCTTGCCGATGTTGCGGGAACCGGAGTGCAGCATCAGCCAGACCTGCCCGGCGTCCGGGCCGTCCTGCTCGACGCAGACCTCGATGAAGTGGTTGCCCCCACCGAGGGTGCCCATCTGCTGCCGGGCCCGGGTCTCCAGCTGCGCCACCCGGCGGTCCAGGGCGGCGAACCGGCCCCAGAAGTCGTCCCAGCCGCGCTGCTCCAGGCCCCGGACCCGACGCGGGTCCACCGGGTCCGCCCGCTTGGCGAAGCCGACCGGCACCACCGCCTCGATCGCCGACCGCAGCGGCGCGAGGTTGTCCGGCAGGTCGGCAGCGGTGAGCGAGGTGCGGACCGCGCTCATCCCGCAGCCGATGTCCACCCCGACGGCGGCGGGCGAGACGGCCTGCCGCATCGCGATCACCGAGCCGACGGTGGCGCCCTTGCCGTAGTGCACGTCCGGCATCACGGCGACGCCCTGCACCCAGGGCAGCGCGCCGATGTTGCGCAACTGCTGCGCGGCCTGTGGCTCGATGCCGTACGGGTCGGTCCAGACCCGTACCGGGGCCTTCGTGCCCGGCAGCGGGGTGAATGCCATGGTCGTTCTCCTCGTTCGTGGGAGCAGGGGTGACCGGATTCGAACCGGCGACCGTCGGGTCGGGAATCCGGTGCGCCACCCGTTGAGCTACGCCCCTCGGCGGGTGTCGGGGTCGAAAAAGCCGCCCGGTCCCCTGGTGGGGTGGGCGGCTGCGCACGTCGCGCCGGCGCTATCCGCGCCGCCACCCCGATCGCCGCCGACAACCCCGGGCTCGTTCGCCGGCCGGCAACAGCACACCGCCGCGCGGCGTGGACCGCGTGGTCTCGGTGCTGAGGTACGGCGACACGGTGTGCTCCCCGGTTGGTCGGTGTGGCGTCGATGTCGAACCTAGGCGGACACCCGCACCGCCGCAACGGGATATCCGCTTTGGCCCGGGTGTCGGCGGGCCTGGCGACCGCCCCGGTGCCACCGGCGGCGACGTGACCCGCCGCCGCCCGTCAGGGGGTACGGTCCATGACCATGGCATTGCTGCGGTGCGACTTCGACTCCGAGGCGCTGGGCATGGGCACGTCGATGACGGTGATCCTGCCGCAGCCCGACCCGGCCCGGCCCACGGCGGCGACCGACGCGGACCCGCCGGTGCTCTACCTGCTGCACGGCCTCAGCGACGACGACACCGGCTGGACCCGCCAGACCTCGATCGAGCGCTACGTGTCGTCGCTGGGTCTGGCCGTGGTGATGCCCCAGGCGGGGCGCAGCTTCTACACCGACGAGACGCACGGCAACCGGTACTGGACCTTCCTCACCGAGGAGCTGCCCCGGGTCTGCCGGTCGTTCTTCCGGATCTCCGACCGCCGGGAGGACACCTTCGTGGCCGGGCTGTCGATGGGCGGCTACGGGGCGGTGAAGTGGGCGCTGCGGCAGCCGGAACGGTTCGCCGCCGCGGCCAGCCTGTCGGGGGCGCTCAACGTCGCCCACCGCCGGCACGCCCCGGACCGCCCGCTCGACCCGGACGTCTGGCACACCGTCTGGGGGGACGCCCCGACGGCCGGGGCCGACGACGACACGGTGGCGCTGGTGGGCCGGGCCGGGGCCGACACTCCCCCGCTCTACGTCGCCTGCGGCACCGAGGACTTCCTCTACGACGACAACGAGCGTTTCGTCGCCGCGGCCCGGGACCGGGGTGTGCCGGTGACAGTGGACTTCTCCCCCGGCGACCACGACTGGCCGTACTGGGACGCCCAGATCCAGCATGTGCTGGCCTGGCTGCCGCTGCGCACCCGGCCGCCTGTCAGCTGACCCGCCGGGTCGCACCGATGACGGGCGGGTCAGCGGGGCAGGGACGACCGCGCCACCGGGAAGTCGAAGTAGGTGTCCGGGTAGGGCTCGTCGGCGTACCGGTAGTGCCACCACTCCCGGTCGTAGTTGACGAAACCCTGCTGCGTCATCAGGCGTTCCAGCAGTTGCCGGTGGGTCCGGGCGGAGCCGGTGACCCGGGGGTCGGCGGTGTGCGCGAGCGGGTCGAAGCAGTCGAAGCCGGTGCCCATGTCGAGGCTGCCGTCGGCGAACCGCCGGTCGGCCGGGTCGGTGCAGGCCACCAACGGCTGGCCCGGGGCGTACGAGGCGCGGGCCGGGGCCGGACGGGGTTCCAGGGTCAGGTCGAGGGTGCTGCCCCGGCTGTGCGCGGTGGGCGCGCCGAGGTAGCCGTCGGCGAACAGCCGTGACTTGGCCACCCGGGGATAGAACTCCGCCTTCGTCTGCTGCGCGGCGGGGTCCTTCGCCCACCGGACGAACTCGTCGGCGGCGCGCTGCGGGCGGTAGCAGTCGTACACCCGCAGGCTGAGCCGTCGGGCGCGGGCGGCGTCCTGCACCCGGCGCAGCGCCTCGGCAGCGGTACGGGTGAGCAGGCACAACGGCTCGTCGTAGCCGTCCACCGGGCGGCCGACGAAGTTGTGCGGGCCGGCGTACCGGATGTCCACGACGATGCTCGGGTCGACCTCGGACAGCAGCACCACGTCGGCCGGCGCACGAGGCCCGGTCGGGGTGGGCAGGGCGGTCGGGGTGGGCGGCGTGGTCGGGGTGGGCAGGGCGGCGTCCGGCACCGGCTGCGGCGGCCGGTCGCAGCCCACCGCCACGGTCAGCACCGCGACGACCAGCAACCCGACCAGCACCCCCCGGGAGCGGTGCGCGCCGGCTCTCACCGTCGGCGGCGTCCGTCGTGGGGTCGGTGCCGCAGGGCGAACAGCAGCCCGGCGAGCCCGGCCACGACGGCCGCCAGGGAGACCGCGACCAGCGGACGTGACCAGGGGTGACCCGGCGGGTCGAGCCGGCCCGGACCACCGGCGGCGGCCAGCGGGGGCGGGGGGACGGCGGTCGCGGACGGGCCGGCGGTCAGCTCACCGGGGTTGACCAGGCGACCCACGGCCGCGCCCCGGGGCACCCCGAAGCCCCAGTCGAGCAGGGCCGCCCCCTGCTCCCAGCCCCGCTTGTCGACGACCTCCGCACCGAGCAGGGTGACCACCAGCCGTCGTCCGCCGCGTTCGGCGGCCCCGACGTAGGTGTGCCGGGCCAGGTCCGTGTAGCCGGTCTTCCCGCCCAGCGCCCCCGGGTAGCGGTAGAGCAGCTGGTTGTCGTTCTCGATCGGAAAGGCCTTCTCGCCCAGCGCCGGCTGGGCCGGGATCGTCACCTCCCGGGTGGTGTCGTAGCGGCGGAAGGTGGCGTCGGCGAAGCAGGCCCGGGCGATCAGCGCCAGGTCGTACGCGCTGGTGAACTGGCCCGGCCCATCCAGCCCGGAGGGGGTCACCGCGTGGGTCTGCAACGCGCCGAGGTGCCGGGCGTGCGCGTTCATCGCCCGCAGTCCGCCGGGCAGCCCGTCGGGGCCGCCGCCGAGTCGGGCCAGTGCGTTGGCCGCCTCGTTGCCGGACTTGAGCAGCAGGCCCAGCCAGAGCGTCTCGATCCGGTAGCGGCCGCCCTCGGCGAACCCCACGGCCGAGCTGCCGGGCTCGATGTCGAGGTCGCCGGCAGTGAGGGTGACCACCTGTCGGGGGTCGAGCGTCGGCAGCACGGTGGCGGCGAGCAGCAGCTTCTGCACGCTGGCCGGGGTGCCGTACTCGTGCGGGCCGCAGCCGCCGAGCACGTCGCCGCTGTCCAGGTCGGCGACCAGCCAGGAGGTGGCCTGCACGGCGGGCGGCACGCGCGTCCCGGTCGGCCGTACCTGCGCCCTGGTGGCCAGGGCGGGGCCGCCCACCGCGCGGGCGGCGGGATCCGCGCGCGGCGGCACCGGTCGGGGTGGCCGGGACGCCGCCGGCACGGGCGCGCACGGGCCGGTGGTCACCGCCCCGACGGCGGCGACGGCACCGGCGGGCACGCCGACCGGCGACAGCAGGAGGGCGGCGATGGCAGCCGCGGTACGTCCCCGAACTCTCACGCTGACGAACGTAGTGATGCCGGGTCCGGCGATCCGGTGATCCGGCGAACTCCACCCGGCGGAGCGTGCCGGGGCGGTAGCATGCCGCCTCCGGCGCGGTGAATCCGCCGGTCAGCGCGGGTCGAGGCGGGCAGGGGACGCGCCCGTCGGTCAGCCGGCCGGCGACGGGGAGGTGTCGACGACCGTCCATGGGGGTAGCGGAGGGTAGGACCGGTGAAGGAGGAGACCATGACCGACCCCCGTTACGCTCCGCTCGGCCTCGCGGTCGGCGGTGACCTGGTCGACGTCGACGACGTCGACACCCGTCCCGTGGTGGGCGCGGACGACGCCCGCGCCGACGCCGCCCGCGCCGGGGCGGAGGTGGACCTGTCCCACGCCGACCGGGACGGCGACGGCGTGCCGGTCGGTGCGGCCGACGCGGACGCCGACCGGACCCGCGCGGCGGGCGAGTAGGGCTGACCTCCGGGCGGGGGCGAGTGATCGCCCCCGCCCGTCAGGTGCGCCGGCCCGACGGGCCGGACCGCTCAGTGGCTCGGGGCCGGGCCGGACCGCTCAGTGGCCCCGGATGGCGCGGTGGATCTGCACCGGCAGGGCCGGAGCGCCGTCCACCGGGGCCGGGTCCTCCGGGGTGGGCGCGATGCCCCCGGCGGCGATCCGGTCCAGGGTGGCCAGCCCGGCGGCGTCGATGCTGCCGAACACGGTGTAGTTGGGTCGCAGCGCCGAATCCGACTGGACCAGGAAGAACTGGCTGCCGTTGGTGTCCGGCCCGGCGTTGGCCATGGCGAGCGTGCCCCGGGCGTAGAGCCGCCGGACCCCGGTGGGGTCGGTCGGCGCGGGCGGCAGGTCGGTGGGCAGCTCGTCGCGGTAGCGGTAGCCCGGCCCGCCCTCACCGGTGCCGGAGGGGTCGCCGCACTGGAGCACCTGCAGCGTCGGGTAGGCGGTCAGCCGGTGGCAGGGGGTCCAGTCGTAGAACCGGTGTCGCGCCAGGTGCAGGAAGCTCTGCACGGTGCACGGGGCCTGCTCCCGGTCCAGGGTCAGGCCGATCGGCCCCTGGCTGGTGCGCAGGGTGACCCGGACCGTGCCGTGGTCCGGCGTCCGGCGCGGGTCGGGCGGCAGCGGCACCGGCCGGGCCGGCGGCTCGTCGGGGGTGGACGTGTACGCGCACGGGCCCTTCGTGGTCCGGGCGATAACCGGCCCGTCGGCGGGTGCGGCGACGGCGGCCGTGCCACCGGCGACGACCAGCGTCGCCGAGGCCAGCGCCACCCCGGCGAGGCGGGCCAGCCGGCCGTGGGGGCGCGACCCGGCGGCGGACGGTCGGGGTTCACTCGACACTGTGGGTCCTCCTGGACTCGTGGTACCGGAGAGACGGGGACACCCGCGGAAGCGGGTGGTACCGGAACGACCGGAGTCTATGGACGGACGGCTGTCAGTCCCAGGCGACGCGCCGCCGGACCCGCCGCCGGCTCCGGCGGCGACGGCCGACCACGAGCAGGGCGACCAGCACCCCGACCAATCCCACGACGCCGCCGACCAGCACGCCACCGGGCGGGTGCGGTGCGCCCACCGGCGTGCGGGCGGGCTCCGGGGCGGCGGCCACCCGGGCGGGCGGCGATGCCGACGCGCTGGCGGCGGTCACCTCACCGGGGTCGACCAGCCGGCCCACCGAGGCGTCCCGGGGCAGGCCGAAGCCCCAGTCGAGCAGCCGCGCCCCCTGCTCCCAGCCGCGCACCGGGCGGGCCTCCGCGCCGAGCAGGGTCACCACCAACCGTCGACCACCGCGTTCGGCGGCCCCGACGTAGGTGTGCCGGGCCAGGTCCGTGAAGCCGGTCTTGCCGCCCAGCGCACCGGGGTACCGGTAGATCAACTGGTTCTCGTTCTGGATCTGGAAGCCGGGTTTGCGCAACGCCGGCTGGGCCGGGATCTGGGTCCGCTCGGTCAGCGCGTACCGGCGGAAGGTGGGGTCGGCGAAGCAGACCCGGGCGATCAGCGCCAGGTCGTACGCGCTGGTGAACTGGCCCGGCCCGTCCAGCCCGGACGGGGTCACCGCGTGGGTCTGCCCCGCGCCGAGGCGACGTGCCTCGGCGTTCATCTCGCGTACCCCGGCTGACGCGCTGCCCGCGCCGAGGCGGGCCAGCAGGTTCGCCGCGTCGTTGCCGGACTGGAGCAGCAGGCCGAGCCAGGCGGTCTCGACCGCGTAGCGACCACCGACGAGCAGGCCCACCGCCGAGCTGCCCGGCTCGATGTCCAGGTCCGCGCGGGTCACCGTGACCACCTGCTTCGGGTTCAGCCGGGGCAGCATGGTGGCGGCCAGCAACAGCTTCTGCACGCTGGCCGGGGTGCCATACTCGTGCGGGCCGCAACCGCCGAGGACCGCCCCGGTGTCCAGGTCGGCGACGAGCCAGGAGGCCGCGGTGACCGGGGGCGGCGTGGGCACGCCGGGCGGCACTGTCAGGCCCGGGGTGGCCAGTGCCTCGCCCCCCACCGCCTGCTGCGCGGGCACCGCCGGGGGCGGCACGGGCCGGGGCGGTCGGGTCACCTTCGGCGCGGGCAGCTTCGGGCACGGCACGACGGCGGCGCGGGCCGCACCCGCGTGGACCGGGGCGGCCGCACCCGCGTGGACCGGGGCGGGCGTGCCCGCGGTGAGGAGTACGGCCGCGACGGCGGCGGCCACGACCCGGGCTCTCATGGAGAGGCACCCTACCGATGCGGGACGCCCGTGCCCCGGGGGCCGCCCGACCGGCCACCGTCCGGCCCGTCCCGCCGAGAGAGCCGCCGAGGTGGCGCTGGATCACCAATCGATTACCCAGGGTGGGGAAAAATGCCGCCCAGGGCTGCCCCTGGAAGCGCTTCCACCGGCCCTGAACTGGCCTTTCTCTCCGTCACCACGCAGCGCGACGAGAGGCTCACGAAACTTCTTGAACGATCTCCGTGCGGTCGCCGTATCCATCGCCGCAAGGACGGATCGGGGCAGCCCCAGCGCCGCGGTCCTCGGGTGAACCCAGCCACCGTCGGGGCCCGGACGCGACACTCGTCGACGGCCCGCCGGAGATCAGAGGAGAGGTACATGGCCAGGCCAATGCGGAAGAATTCCGTCCTCAAGCTCGGCGGAGTCGGCGCCCTGGCGGTGCTGCTCCTGGGTGGCGGTCTGCAGCTCGCCTCCGCCGCCGAGAACACCGGCAGCAGCGCCGCGCAGACCGTGAACTGCCCCACGGTACGGGACAAGCTGCCGGCCGTTCCGGCGGCGGCCGCCGCCGGGGTGGAGCGGGAACTGGCCAACCTGGACGAGGAGATCGCCCGGCAGAACGAGCGGCTGGCCAAGCAGGCCGCCAACCCGCAGGGCGGCGCGAACTTCATCAACAACGCCATCCTCGGCCCGCTGAAGAGCAAGCGCGTCGCGGTGCTGGACCGTATCGAGATCAACTTCAACCGGGTCGGTGCCCAGCGGCCCAACCTCGACAGCCTCGCCACCTGCGGGCTGAACGCCCCGGGCGTCGCCAGCGCGTTGAACAGCTCCGTCAAGGCCGGCAACGCCGCGACGGGTGGCAACAACACCACGGCCGCCGCCCAGACGGTGAACTGCCCGACGCCGCAGATCCCCGCCGTGCCGGCCGCCGCCGCCGCGAACGTGCAGGCCGAACTGGCCAACCTCGACAAGCAGATCAACGAGGCCAACGCCCGCCTCGCCCAGCAGGCCGCCAACCCCCAGGGCGGCGCGAACTTCATCAACAACGCCATCCTCGGCCCACTGAAGGACAAGCGCCAGGCCGCCCTCGACCGCATCGAGATCGCCTTCAACCGGGTCGGCGCCCAGCGCCCCAACCTCGACAACTTCGCCGCCTGCGGCCTGAACGGCGCGGGCGCGGGCAACGCCGGAGCCGGGAACGCCGGTGCGGGCAACGCGGGCGCGGGGAACGCCGGAGCCGGGAACGCGGGCGCGGGCAACGCCGGTGCGGGCAACGCCGGTGCCGCCCGGACGGTGAACTGCCCGACGCCGCAGATCCCCGCCGTACCGGCCGCCGCCGCCGCGAACGTACAGGCCGAACTGGCCAACCTCGACAAGCAGATCAACGAGGCCAACACCCGCCTCGCCCAGCAGACCGCCAACCCCCAGGGCGGCGCGAACTTCATCAACAACGCCATCCTCGGCCCACTGAAGGACAAGCGCCAGGCCGCCCTCGACCGCATCGAGATCGCCTTCAACCGGGTCGGCGCCCAGCGCCCCAACCTCGACAACTTCGCCGCCTGCGGCCTGAACTGACCCCTCGCCCACGAGCGGCCCGGCGGACCATCCGCCGGGCCGTTCGGCGTTCCCGGTCAGCCCTCGTCGGCCGGCCCGGTCTCGGCCAGGTAGTCGTACAGTGCGGCGGAGGCCCGCAGCCGGCACAGGCTGCGGCGGTGCAGTTCCTGCTCCCGCCGGGCCAGCTCCGCCCGGACCCGGTCCGGTCGGCCCGTGCTACGCAGCTCGTCGAGGACCGCGGTGACGATGTCGAACGGATAGCCACCCCGGCGTAGCAGCGCGACCACCTGGGCCGCCCGCCACTCGGCCGGGTCGTACACCCGGTAACCGGTGCCCCGCTGCCGGTGCGGCCGGAGCAGCCCGCGCTGCTCCCAGAGGCGCAGCTGCGAGGTACGAACGCCGAGTTGGGCGGCCACCACACCGATCCGGGCGTCCCGGCGGGGCGCCGCCGCCACCGGACTGCCCAGCACCGTCTCGAAGGCCCCCAGCACCCGGGCGATCTCAGCCCGCTCGCGGTCCAGCTCGGCGTGCCCGGCGTCGAGCGCGGCGAGCGCCGCCGGCAACTCACCCCGGTGCACCGCGGCCAGCACCTCCCGGGTACGCGACCAGCCGTGCCCCTCGGCCATCCGGCGGGCCACCGAGAGGGCCCGTACGTGGTGTCCGGTGAGCATCCGGTAACCGCTCGCGGTGCGCCCGGCCGGCGGCAGCACCCCGTCGGCCAGGTAGTTACGCACCTGCTGGGTGGAGATCCCTGCGCTCGCCGCGACGTCGACCATCCGCCACCGTCGCTCCGCCACCCGTCCACCCTAGTGTTTGTTCCGTGGTTTGAGACTTTCCACCCGAGTCGCCCAGGGCGGGAGCGCTAATAGTCGACGAAAGTCCCTACAGGATCATGAATGAGAAAATTCAAGGTATGGAGCACTCAACCCAGCCCGCCGCCGACCGCCACGACGTGATCGAGGTCCGGGGCGCCCGGGAGAACAACCTGACCGGGGTGTCCGTCGACATCCCCAAGCGGCGGCTCACCGTCTTCACCGGCGTCTCCGGCTCGGGCAAGTCGTCCCTGGTGTTCGGTACCGTCGCCGCCGAGTCCCGCCGGCTGATCAACGAGACGTACAGCGCCTTCCTCCAGTCGTTCATGCCGACGCTGTCCCGTCCCGACGTCGACTCGCTGCGGAACCTGACCCCGGCGATCGTGGTCGACCAGGAGCGGATGGGGGCGAACTCCCGCTCCACCGTGGGCACCGCGACCGACGCGTACGCGATGCTCCGGATCCTGTTCAGCCGGCTCGGCGAACCGCACGTGGGCGGGGCCGGGGCGTTCAGTTTCAACCTCGCCGAGGGGATGTGCCCGACCTGCGAGGGGCTGGGCCGGGTCTCCGACCTGGACGTGTCGGTCATGGTGGACGTGGAGCGCTCGCTCAACGACGGGGCGATCCTGGTCCCGAACTTCGCCGTCGACTCCTGGTACTGGCAGATCATGGCCGGTTCCGGCCTGTTCGACCCGGACGTCAAGCTCCAGGACTTCACCGAGCAGCAGTGGGCGGACTTCCTGCACAAGCCGGCCACGAAGATCAAGGTGGGGAACAGCACCTGGACCTACGAGGGACTGGCGGTGAAGGTCCGCCGGCTCTACCTGACCAAGGAACGGGACTCCATGCAGGCGCAGCACCGTGCCTTCGTGGAGCGGGCGGTCACCCTGAAGACCTGTACCGCCTGCGGTGGTGCCCGGCTCAACGCGGCGGCGTTGTCGTCACGAATCGCCGGACGCACCATCGCCGAGTGCGCGGCCCTGCAGATCAGCGACCTGGCGCGGATGATCGGCGGGATCGACGCCCCGTCGGTCGCGCCCCTGGTGGCCGACCTGCGTAACTGCCTGGACTCGCTGGTGGAGATCGGCCTGGGCTACCTCAGCCTGGACCGGGAGTCGGGCACCCTCTCCGGCGGCGAGGCGCAGCGGGTCAAGATGGTCCGCCACCTCGGCTCCAGCCTCTCCGACGTGACCTACGTCTTCGACGAACCGACGGTGGGGCTGCACCCGCACGACATCGCCCGGATGAACGACCTGCTGCGGCAGCTGCGGGACAAGGGCAACACGGTGCTGGTCGTGGAGCACAAGCCGGAGACGATCGCGATCGCCGATCAGGTGGTCGACCTCGGCCCGGGTGCCGGATCCGCGGGCGGCCGGATCTGTTACACCGGCGATGTCGCCGGGCTGCGGCGCTCCGGCACGCTGACCGGCCGGCACCTCGACCACCGGGTGGCCCTGCGCCCGGCCGTCCGGCAGCCCACCGGCCACCTGGCGATCCGGGGTGCCGACCTGCACAACCTGCGCGACGTCGACGTCGACCTGCCGCTCGGGGTGCTCACCGTGGTCACCGGGGTGGCGGGGTCGGGCAAGAGTTCGCTGATCCACGGGTCGCTGCCCCGCCGGGACGGGGTCGTGGTGGTCGACCAGTCCCCCATCCGGGGCTCCCGGCGCAGCAACCCGGCCACCTGGACCGGACTGCTCGACCCGATCCGCACCGCGTTCGCCCGCGCCAACGGGGTGAAGGCGGCGCTGTTCAGCGCCAACTCCGAGGGGGCCTGCCCGACCTGCAAGGGGATCGGGCTGGTCTACACCGACCTGGCGACGATGGCCGCCGTCGCCACCGTCTGCGAGGCGTGCGAGGGGCGGCGCTACACCCGCGAGGTGCTGGGGTACACGCTGCGCGGCCGGAACATCAGCGAGGTGCTCGGCATGTCGATGACCGAGGCGCGGGACTTCTTCCCCTCCGGGCCGGCCCGGGTCGTGCTGGACCGCCTCGCCGAGGTCGGTCTCGGCTACCTGACCCTGGGGCAGCCGCTCACCACGCTCTCCGGTGGGGAACGCCAACGGCTCAAGCTGGCCGTGCACATGGCGGAGAAGGCCGGCACCTACGTGCTGGACGAGCCGACCAGCGGCCTGCACCTGGCCGACGTGGATCAGCTGCTCGCGCTGCTGGACCGCCTGGTCGACGCGGGCAACACGGTGGTCGTCATCGAGCACCACCAGGCGGTGATGGCGCACGCGGACTGGATCATCGACCTCGGCCCCGGGGCCGGTCACGACGGCGGGCGGATCGTCTTCACCGGCACCCCCGCCGACCTGGTCGCACGGGGCGACACGCTGACCGCCCGTCACCTGCGCGAGTACGTCGCCCGCCGGTAGCCGGCCCGGTCAGGGGGTGGGGAGCCGCCGCAGCCAGGCCCGCTGCCAGGGGGTCTCCACGGCCTTCGGGTGGTAGTGGTCGCGCACCCAGCGCACCGCCTGCCGGGCCGGCAGCCCGTCGAGGACCGCCAGGGCGGCCAGGGCGGTGCCGGTCCGGCCGATCCCGCCCCGGCAGGCGACCTCCACCCGCCGGCCGTCGTGCGCGCCGCGCAGCGCCTCGCCCAGGGCGTCCAGGGCGTCCGCGCGGTCCAGCGGCAGCCAGAAGTCCGGCCACCGGATGCGCCGGTACGGCCAGTCGGGGGTCGGCCCCGGCGCCAGGATCAGAGCGAAGTCGGCGGGCGACACCACGTCGGCGACCCGCCGGCCGCGAACGGTCACGCCACTGGGCAACGTCACCACACCGGGAGAGCTGGACCAGTCCACACCGGTCATTCTGCCCGGTACGCACACAGCGCGCCGCCCCCGACCCGGGTGGGTCGGGGGCGGCGCGTGTCGACGTGCGGGTCGCCTCTCGGCGCGTGGCGCAACGCGGCTCCAGCCGGACGGAACTCCGCGAGGGCGGTTCAGATGAGGCCCGGGGACACCGAACACATCGACACCCTGCACAACGCCGGACCCCGCGGGCTCCTTCCCCGCGCCGCGGTGACCCCGGTCACCCTCCCCGCCCGCCGACCACCGGTCCGGCGCGGTGGCCGCCGCCGAGCTGGGGATGGAGTGGGCGGTCGGTCACCCTCCCGGCCCGCCGGACACCGGTCCGGCCGGTGCCGACCCGCCGACGGCCGGCACCCCGGGTGGGGGTGCCGGCCGTCGGTGTCGTGCGGGTGGTCGTGTGCGGTCAGCTGTTCCAGTGGTCGGTGACGAGGTCGGCGGCCTGCTGTTCCCACTGGGCGTAGTGGTCGGGGTAGGCGGAGACCTGGACGGTCTGGGCGGCCTTGGTCAGGGGCATGTCCTGCCAGCCGTCGACCTGCTTGAGGCCCTTGAGGAACGCGGTGGTGGCGTACTCGGGGTCGGTGATCTGCTCGACGGTGCCCCAGCCGGAGGAGGGGCGTTGCTGGAACAGGCCCTGGGAGTCGTGGTCGTTGCGGTCGCCGAGGTGGCCGAGGTTCTCCAGCTTCGACTCCTGCAGGGCGGTGGCGATGGACACCACGGCGGCGCGTTCGTCCATGCCCGCCTTCTTCGTGGCGGCGATGATGGCCTTGACGTTGGCGGTCTGCTCGTCGTCGAGGTCGATGCGGGACTGCTCGCCCTGCACACCGTGCGGGATCAGCTTGTCCTTGTCCACGGCCGGCTTGTCGGCTTGGACGGTGGTGGTGACGCCGGTGGTGGGGGTGGTGGCGTGGGCGTGGGTGGCGGGGCCGGCGAGGATGCCGCCGGTGAAGGCGAGGCCGGCGATGCCGAGGGCGGTCTTACGCAGGATGGTGGTGTTCATGGGGGGCTCCTTCGGGGGTCGACACCCTGGCTCCCGGCCGGCGAGGGTCGGGGGTGCGCCTGTCCCGGGGGACTGGCGCGGCGGGTGTAGGCACCACGTCGGGCGCTCATGCGGGGGTGGGGTGCGGGGGTGCGGCGGGGCCTGCCCCTGGGGGCGGCCACTCGTGCCGAGTCAGGTGTAACGACCGCCGGCCCCGGGTCATTCCACCGGGGGCGACGGGACCTGCCGGGCGGGGGTGGGATCTGCCGGGCGGGATGCTGCTGCGGTCGTACGCAGGGTGTAACGCCGTCGGCCCGGCCGGGATTCCGGCCCGGGGATGCCGCCGGTCACGGCGAGCCGGTCATAACCCACCATATCCGGCATCCGGCGCAGGATCCCCCGGGGCACACCGCCCGTCGGACCACCGCAGGGGTCACCGGGCGATCCGGGACTCGACCTTCGCCGCGCAGGCGGTCACCACCGACCGGGCGTCCAGCCCCAGGCTCTCGATGGCGATCAGGGCGGTGAAGACCACGTCGGCCAACTCGGCGGCCACCTCCTCGTGGCTGTGCGTCACGCCCTTGCGGGGGTTCTGGCCGAGGACGCCGATCCACGCCCCGGCCGCCTCGCCGGCCTCCTCGCTGAGCTTGAGGATCCGGCAGGTCAGCTCGGTCCGGTCGGTGCCGTTGGCGGCGTCCAGCCAGGCACGGGCCGCACGGGCCGCGTTCCAGATCACCTCGTCCATCCGCCCAGTCAACCGGACACGGGTGCCCGCCGGCCCCAGCGGGGCCGGCGGGCACCTTCGCGTACCGGAGTGATCCGGGTCAGCGGGTCATGCCGAACCGGTGGCGACGCCGCCACCCGAAGGCGGTGAGCATCAGCACGACACCGGCACCGACCAGCCCGCCGCCGACCTTCAGCGGCGTGCTCAGGTTGTCACCGGTGACCGGCAGGTGCGGGTGCTTCTTCTTCGGCAGCACGGTGATCGTCGTGCTGGCCGTGCGACCCGAGGTACGCCCGGTCGCGGTGAAGGTGAGCCGCCCGACGTCGCTCGGCCGGTAGCTCACGGTGAAGTTGCCGTTCGCGTCGGTCTGCGCCGTGAAGTGCCGCGGCGCGGGCTGCGGCTGAGAATAGTCCACCTTCACCATCGCGACGGTGGTGCCGTCGCTGCGTCGGGCCGGCGCCTGCCCCGGCACGGCCGCGGCGAGGGGCGCCACGGTGACGTCGATGTCGACGATCTCGTTCGGCCCGAAGCCGGTGCCGGTGAGCACCACGGTCTCGCCGAGGAAGATGGTCGTCGGGTTGGCCGTCAGCGAGGGCGTGACGGGTGGGTACGGTGGCGGCTGCGGCGTGCTGTCGGCGGGTGGCTGCGGCTGAGCAGCCCCCGCGGCGGTCGGCACGGCCACGATGGCCAGACCGACCGTCAGCGCCATGAGAATGCGGGATAGCCGCATGATGGTCTCCTCCTACTGTTTGCAGCTAGGTGCGGGAACTACTTGGGTGGTCCATGGGGTGGCGGTCGGTGTGTGCCAGATGTCAGGGGTTCCGGCGGTGTTCCTGCTGGTCAGCAGGTCCACGTCGAGGGTTCGGGTGGCGTTGGGCGCGACGTCGACGGTCGCGATGACGACCTGCCGGCGTCGTTCGGTCCCGCTGCCCAGCGAGGTCGGTTTCCCGTCCAGCCGGGCGCCGAGGACCGTGCCGCCGGCCGGGCTGTAGATGGACACCAGGGTCCGGGCGGTGTACGGGTCGTCGGCCTTGGCCAGACCGAGCACCGACTTGCTGAGCCCGCTGTCGGGGGCCGAGGAGTGCAGGGTGAAGCGCAACCGGAGTTGCCGCCGCCCCTCGTCGGCGCAGTCACCCATGGTGAGGGTGGCCGCCGGCCGCAGGTAGTAGCCGAGCTTGGCGCCGCTGCCGTCGTTGAGGAAGACCCCGACGGTCGGTGCGGCCTCCTGTTCGGGAAGCACGCCGGCGAGCCGGGTGTCGTGGAACGTCCGCTGCTCCTCAGATCGGGCACTCCAGAACAATATCCGCCGTTCAGTGATGGAGCGGTCTAAAGCCGACAAAAGCCCTCTAGGGTTGACCTTCTTGGTGAGGAAGGCGTCGAAGACCGCGGACGCCGAGGCGGCGAAGAAGGCGTCCTGTCCGCTGTCGTCCCGCCCCTGGTAGGCATCACTGAGCAGGGTGCGGACCACCTGACTGCTGACCAGGGTGGCGTCGCCCGGCACCCGCACCGGGCCGGTGGCCTGGAGCAGGTACGAGAGCATCACCGGGTCGACGGCCAGCACCCCGTCGACGGTCTCGCCGCTGTGCCGTCGGTACATCTCCCGGTAGAGCTTCGCGGCGGTCGGGAAGTGCGGTGTGAGGTTGACGTCGGCGGGATAGATGCCGGGCAGGTCGGTGTAGATGCGGCGCACCTCCTCGGCCACCGGCAGGGCCGGGGTGAAACGACCGAACTGGGCGCTGGTGCCCTGCTCCCGCAGCCGGATCCGCCCGTCGTCGGCATGGATCACCGCGTACGCGCCGAACATGCCGCCGGTGGCCCGCAGCTCGGCGAGGTTCTGCGAGAGCAGCAGGTAGCTGCGCGGTCCGTCCGCCCCGAGCAGGGCGGGCAGCACCCGGGCACCCCGTTGCGCCGCGCCGGTCAGGCCGGCCAGCCGGTCGATCTCGGTGCGCAGTTCGCCCAGCGCGGTGCGGAGCTGGCTGACCAGATCCTCGGCGGGTACCGCGTCGAGATCGACCCGGGACCTGCGGACGGCGGCGTCCGCCTCCGTCAGGCCCGCCGAGGCGGCCTGCAACCGGGCCAGGTCGAGCCGCCCCTCGGTCGGCACCAGGGTGGCCAGGTCGGTACGGAGCAGGACCGGGAAGGCGTTCCGGGCGAGGTCGTCGATGGCGACCGCGATGCTCCGTACCGCCGCCACGTCGTCCCCGGCGTACGGGGCGTGCCGGGCGACCCACCAGCCGGGGTCGCCGGTGGCGGCCCGCGCCGCGCCGGCCTGCTCCTGCAACGCCGCCAGCGTGCGCTGGGCGCGGTCCAGGTCGCCGGCCAGCACCTGGGTGCTCAGCTCCCGGGCCAGCCCGGCCGCGTTGACCAGGTGCGCCCGCGCCTGCCAGCCACGGAACCCCACCCATCCCGCAGCGCCGAGCAGCACGGCCGTGACGACCAGGCCGACCAGCAGGACGCGACGGACCCGCCGCCGGGTCCGCCGGCGCAGCCGGCGTCGACCACGTCGTGACCCATGGCTCTCTGCCACGCCACACTCCGCTCCTACTTCGGGGGAAATGACCGTTCATGAGGTTTCTAGCACGAATGTCGGTGCTCTAGATTGATAACAGGTTCTTTGCCGCTTTAAGTCGGTTTACCGGGCACGATCCGGCCGGCCGGCGGTCGCCGCGACGTGGGTCAGCAGCGTCTCGATCCGGTCCACCCCGGCCCTCAGCGACATCTCCCGCAGGTACGTCTCCCGCCCCCGCCGGCCCATCTCCGCCCGCGCCGGTGGCGGGATCGTGGTGGCCAGCCAGAACCGGTCGGCCAGCGCGGCCCAGTCCTCCGGCGGGCAGGAGAGCCCGGCCCGGGCCCGCTCCACCAGCGCCGCGGTGTCACCCCCGGCCGAGGCCACCAGCGGCGCGGCGCAGGCCAGCGCGGACTGCACCTTGCTCGGCACCGTCCCGTGCAGCTCCGGAAGGTCACGCAGGGCCACCAGCTGGTAGTCGGCGGCGGCGTACAGCTCGGGCATGTCGGTCGGCGAGCGCCGCTCCAGGAAACGGACGTTGCCGGCCCCCAGCTCCGCGGCGAGCCCCCGGACCCGCCGCTCCTGCGCCCCGGATCCGACCAGCACCAGATCCATCCGGTCGTCGAGCGCCGCCGCCGCGCGGACCGCGGTCTCCAGCCCCTGGCGTACGCCGATCGTCCCGGCGTGCATGACCACGCAGCGGGCGTCCCGGCGCACCAGCTCCCAGGCGGTCCGGCCGGGGCGCACCGGTTGGAAGATCCGCTCGTCGGTCCAGTTGAGTACGGTGTGCACCCGCTCACCGGCGACCCCGTCGGCGAGCACCAGGTCCCGCATGGAAGGTGCGGTGACCGCCACCGCGTCGGCGGCGCGCAGCACCCGGCGCATCGTGGTGGCGACCCGGCCCTGCCCCTCCTCCCCGGCGGCCCCCTCCCCGGTCCAGAGGTCCTGCACGTGCAGGACCGTCGGCACCCGGCCGAGCAGCCGCAGCAACCCGGCCGTGGCGAAGGTGGTGGCGGGGAGCTGGAAGACGTACAGCACGTCGACGTCGGCCAGGTAGCGCCGTCCCACCAGGGCGGCGCTGCCCGCGAAGGAGAGATAGCCGGCCATCCGGGCGGCGGGCGAGGCGTCCCCACCGGCGTACCGCGGCACCCGGCGCACGGTCAACCGCTCGCTGCGGGTCAGGTGCCGCCAGCGCTGCCGCCAGCCCGGGTAGACGTGACCACCGGGATAGTCCGGGAACCCGGTCAGCACCCGGACCTCGTGCCCCCGACGGGCCAGCTCCTCGGCCAGGCTGCCGGGGATGAAGGCCGGTTCCGGCGGGAAGTGGTAGGACAGGATCCCGATCCTCATCGCCACCCGCTCCCCCGCCCCGCCGCCGACGCCCCACCCCACCGGGCGGTGGACCGGACGTCGGCGACGGAAACCGCGACGGCACTCACTGGGACAGCCGGGTGAGTTCCTGCGTCCGGTCCTCGACGGGGTGCAGGTCCTGGTCGCCGCGGTGGGCGGCGGCGCGGTCCGCCGGGACGGACGGCGTGGTGGTGGCCACCCGGTACGCCTCGTACTGGTAGGCGTCGACCCGGGCCACCTTGGCCATGTTGAGCACACAGCCGAGCAGCCGCACCGACACCGAGTGCAGGGAGCGGGCCGCCGCGGCGACCTGCGCCCGCGAGGTGCGGCCCTGCTGGGTGACCAGCAACGCGCCGTCGGCCTGCACGGCCACCACCACGCCGTCGGTGACGGCCAGCAGCGGCGCGGTGTCGATGACCACGATGTCGGCGGACTCGCGGAGCGCCAGCAGCAGATCCGCCATCGCCTTCGCGCCGAGCAGCTCGCTGGGGTTCGGCGGGGTCGACCCGCTGGGCAACACCAGCAGGGACTTGTCGCCCCAGCGCTGCACCACGTCACCGACCTGGACGTCGCCGACGAGCACGTCGGTCAGGCCGATCCCGCCGTCGATGCCGAGGTAGTCGGCGACCTTCGGGCGACGCAGGTCGGCGTCGACGAGCAGCACCCGCCAGCCCGCCTCGGCCAGGGCGATCGCCAGGTTGCAGGAGAGCGTGGTCTTCCCCTCGCCCTGCAACGCGCTGGTCACCGCGATCACCCGGGCCGGTTCGTGCACGTCCACGAACCGCAGGTTGGTCCGCAGCTTGCGGACCGCCTCCGCGCGGGCGGAGGTCGACGCCTCGCCGACGATCAACGGCTTCGCCTTGGCGGCCACGTCGAACGGGATGTCGCCGAGCAGCGGGCTACCGGTGGCCCGTTGCAGTCCGGCGGCGTCCCGCAGCCGGACGTCGACCATGCCGCGCAGCACCGCCAGGGCCGCGCCGAGCAGCAGCCCGACCAGCACCCCGAGGGCGATGTTGCGGTTCGGCTGCGGGGCGACCGGGCTGGCGCTGACCCGGGGGCCACCGACCACCTCGAGCCGGGTGGGGCCGGCCTTGCCGTCCGAGGTGGTCTCGATCTTCTGGACCAGCTCGACGAACTTCGCCGACAGGACCTCCGTCGTCTTCAGGGCGCGGGCCTGGTCGGTGTCGGTGACGTTGGCGCGCAGCAGCACGGTGCCGGTCTCGGTCGAGGTGGCCACCCGGTGCTGGATGTCGTCGGCGGTGAGACCGAGGGAGTTGTCGGCGACCATGGCCTGCGCCAGGCGGTCGCTGCGCAGCAGGTCGGCGTAGGACTTCACGCGCTGCTGGAGGAAGAGTTCGCCCTGGTAGGCGTTGGTGACGCCCTGGCTGGGGGCGGTGACGAAGAAGGTCACGGACGCCATGTACCGCGGCGGCGTACGGACCGTGACCAGGGCCGCGGCACCGACCGTGAGCATCAGGGTGACCAGGACGATCCACCAGTGTCGGCGGACCAGGCGCAGGCAGGTACGGACGTCCATCACGCCCTCCGTTCCGGCGGCGGAACGGCTAGCCGGTGAAAAAGCACGAAGTCTCCCTAGGTTCTGATAAGCACATGAGAGTATCTAAACCCTGCAAGTAGCCTGTTAAGCGGCAAACGCAATGTATACGATCGAAACCTCGTGCTCACGGTGAATCATCTCAATAACGGGACAAAACGTAGAGGACGCCCATGGATCACACCGACCCCCTCACCGACTCCACCACCCGACGCGACTGGGTCACCCGGCGTGCGAAGACCCTGTCCTTGCTAACGCTCGACACCGCCTCCTGGTGCGCGGGTTTCCTGGTCGCGTCCTGGGCCCGGTACGAATTCGGCATCACGCCGCGCCAGTGCGCGTCGGCCCTCGGCGCCGCCGGAGTCTGCGCCGTCGTCCACGCGGCGCTCGAACAGGTCCGCTTCACCGCCCGGGGTCGGCACCCGGTCGGCAGCGTCGGTGACGCACGCGACCTGGGTGGGATCGTGCTGATGACCGCTGTGGTCGCCCTGGCCGCGCTGCTGCCGATGACCGACCGACCGGTCCCGGCCAGCGTCCCGGTCCTCGGCGCGGCCGTCGCGCTGCTGGCGATGGGCGGCGGCCGGGTCTTCTACCGGTGGCGCCGCGACCGGGACGCCCGACCGGCCCGCTCGGCCGACCGGACGCTCATCTACGGGGTGGACGCGGCCAGCGAACGCCTGATCCGGGTGCTGCTCGGCGACCCCGCCAGCGGCTACCTGCCGGTCGGCCTGCTCGACGACGACCCGGAGCGGCAGGGGCTACGGGTGGCCGGGCTACGGGTGCTCGGCGGCCGCAACGAGCTGACCCAGGCGGTCCGGCGTACCCGGGCCAGCACGGTGATCTTCTCGATCAACGGCTCGGACGCCGCGCTGATGCGGGACGTCCGCAGCCGCACCCTCCAGTCGGGTGCGGCGTTCAAGGTGCTGCCTCCTGTCCGGGAGCTGCTGGACCGCCCGGTCACCGCCGACGCCGTCCGCGACCTGCAACTCACCGACCTGCTCGGACGCGCCCAGCGGGTCGCCGAACTGACCGTGGAGCGCAGCGGCCTGGCCGGACGCCGGGTGCTGGTCACCGGGGCCGGTGGGTCGATCGGCTCGGAGCTGTGCCGGCAGATCGCCCGCTGCGACCCGGGAGAGCTGATGATGCTGGACCGGGACGAGTCCGCCCTGCACGCCCTGCAGATGTCCCTGCACGGCCGGGCCCTGCTGGACGGCCCGGAGCTGATCCTCGCCGACATCCGCGACGCCGACGCCATCACCCGGATCATCGCCGAGCGGCAGCCCGACATCGTCTTCCACGCCGCCGCCCTCAAGCACCTCACCCTGCTGCAACGGCACCCGGGCGAGGCGATCAAGACGAACATCCAGGGCACCGTGAACGTGCTGGAGGCGTGCCGTGACGTCGCCGAGTTCGTGAACATCTCCACCGACAAGGCGGCCAACCCGATCAGCGTGCTCGGCTACTCCAAGCGGATCACCGAGCGGCTGACCGCGCACTACGCCGACCGGTACGACGGCGCGTTCCTCAGCGTCCGGTTCGGCAACGTGCTCAGCAGCCGGGGTTCGGTGCTCACCGCCTTCCAGGCCCAGGTCCGGGCCGGGCTCCCGATCACCGTGACCCACCCGGACGTGACCCGGTACTTCATGACCCTCCAGGAGGCGGTGCACCTGGTCCTCCAGGCCGCCGTCGTCGGCCGGGGCGGCGAGGCGCTGGTGCTGGACATGGGCGAGCCGGTACGGATCGCCGAGGTGGCCCAGCGCCTGGCCGCCGAAGCGCCGAAGCCACCCGAGATCGTCTTCACCGGCCTGCGACCCGGGGAGAAGCTGCACGAGGACCTGTTCGGCGTCGACGAGATCGACAGCCGCCCGCTGCACCCGCTCATCTCCCACGTCCGGGTGCCCCCGCTGGCCCCCGCGGAACTGGCCGGACTCGACCCGTACGGGGAGCCGGAGGAGCTGGTCAAGCGGCTGGCGGCATGCTGCGACCGCAGCCGTGCCCGGCTCGACGACGCCGCCCGGCCCGACGACGCCGCCCGGCTCTCGGCGCTGCCGGCGCCGCGCTGACCGGGCGTCCGCCCGGCACCCCGTGCGCGGGTGCCGGGCGGACGCTGGTCACCGGCCGCGCCGCGGCGCGGGATCCCGCCCGTCCGGCTCCGTCTCCTGCAGTGCCTCGGCGACCGGCTCGGTCAGGTCGTCCCCCGGCACCGCCACCGCCTCGGCCCGGTCCTGCTCGTCGGGGCGGGCGTCCGCCGGGGTCTGCGGGGCGGTCGCCCCGCCCGCGAAGCCGTACTCGTTCGGCTCGTCGTGTCGCCGCATAGCGGGATCCTTCCCGTCACGTCCGGTTCGTGCCCTGCTCGCCCCGGTGGGGGCCTGGTTGTCTTACCCCCCGCCGGGGGTCGGTAGTCGGCGGCGGGGACGGTCACCGCGGATCGCCGGTGCCCCCGGCCGCCCCGGCATGGAGCTGCCGTCGCTCGTGGCTGATCTCCCGGCGGAGCACGACGTTCAGCGCGGTCCGGATGGTGGCGATCGCCGCCAGCTGACCGAGCTGGGCGAAGCTCGGCGACACCGCGGTACGCAGGATGTCCGCCGCGAGCTGGAACTCCAGGCCGAGGGTCAGGAACCGGCCGAGGGAGAGCCGGATCGGGGTGAACACGGCGGCGCTGCGGTGCCTGAGCCCTTCGACCACACACCGCAGCGCCGCCCAGAGCGCACCGGCGACGATGGTCCCCGCGCCGAGCGCCTCCACCACCCCCACCGCTACCAGGTCACCGTGCCGCAGCAGCTCGTCCAGCCTCACCGCGGGGCGTTACCCGCCCCCGGACCCGCTAGTCGGTGCTCAGGACAGTTCCCGCACCGCCTCCAGGATCAGCCACAGACCGCAGACGGCGAAGAGCACCGCGGCGCCGTACCGGATGGTCCGCTCCGGCAGGTGCCGGCCGAGCAGCCGGCCGACCAGGATGGCCAGCGCGTCGGCGGCCACCATGCCCAGCGTCGAGCCGAGCCAGGTGCCGAACCAGCCGTACTTGGTGGCCAGGGTGATCGTCGCGAGCATCGTCTTGTCGCCCAGCTCGGCCAGGAAGAACGCCACGCCCACGGCGAAGACGGCCGACTTGCCGGTCTTCTCCGCCTTGCGCTTCTCCTCCTCGGTGAGCTTGTCCCCGCGCAGCGTCCAGACCCCGAAGCCGAGGAACGCCAGACCGGCGACCAGGGAGATCCACCCGGTCGGCAACGCGGCGTTCAGGCCCACCCCGATCGCCACCGAGGCCAGGTGCACGATCGCGGTGGCGACGGTGATGCCGATCAGCACCGGGACCGTCCGGAACCGGGTGGCGAACGTGAGCGCCATCAGCTGGGACTTGTCCCCCAGCTCGGCGACGAAGATGACGCCGAAGCTGACCACCAGCGCGACGAGAAAACCGTCCATGAGAACCTTCCCGATCAGGCCGGGAAGAGGTATGGGGCGCCCTCGACCCGGCTGCGACAGCCTGAGTCGAAGGTCTCGCCCGCCCCATCCGGGGATGGGGCCGCGTGGCCGGGTGCGGAACGCACCAGTGTGTCGACCACGACATTGGGGGCTACTCCCCTTCGCGCCCGCCAGCCTAGCCGACCGGCCCGCCGCCCCGGGGCCGGGGTGCGCGGCGTCACCCCGACCCGCCGGCGGGCCGGGTGCGCGGCGTCACCCCCACCCACCGGCGGGCCGGTCGGGTGACGCCCACCGGCCGGCGTGGCTCAACAGGCCCGCGCCAACGTCACCCCGAACAGGCCGTCGGGGTCGGTCCAGAACTCCGCCGGCACGAAGCCGGCCGCCGTCAGCTCGGCCCCGATCCCCTCCGGCCGGAACTTCGCCGACACCTCGGTAAGCAGCTCCTCACCCTCGGCGAAGTCGACACTCAGCCCGAGCGCCGCGATCCGCACCCGCATCGCACGGCTGGCCCGCAGCCGCATCTCGATCCACTCCCGGGCCGGATCCCAGACCGCCACGTGGGCGAACGCCGCCGGGTCGAAGTCGGCGGCCAGCTCCCGGTTGACCACCCGGAGCACGTTGCGGTTGAACTCGGCGGTGACCCCGGCCGCGTCGTCGTAGGCCGGCACGAGCACCGCCGGGTCCTTGACCAGGTCGGTGCCGACGAGCAGGTGGTCGTCCGGCTCCAGGGCCGCGCGCATCGCCGCCAGGAAGCCGGCCCGCTCGGCCGGCAGCAGGTTGCCGATGGTGCCACCCAGGAAGGCCACCAACCGCCGGCCGCCGGTCGGCAACCGGTCCAGCTGCCGGGTGAAGTCACCGACGATGCCGCGTACCCGCAACGCCGGGTAGTCGGCGGCGATCTGCGCGGTGGACTGCCGCAGCGCGCTCACCGACACGTCCAGCGGCACGAAGGTGCCCAGCCCGCCCTGCCGGGTGAACGCGTCCAGCAGCAGCCGGGTCTTCTCCGACGAACCGGAGCCCAGCTCGATCAGCGTCTTCGCCCCGGTCGACGCCGCGACGTCGGCCGCCCGGGCGGCGAGCACCGCCCGTTCCGCCCGGGTCGGGTAGTACTCCGGCAGCCGGGTGATCTCCTCGAACAACTCGCTGCCCCGGGCGTCGTAGAACCACTTCGGTGGCAGCCACTTCGGATCGGCGGTCAGCCCGTCCCGCACATCGGACCGCAGTGCCCGGTCGAGGTCCCGCTCCTCCAGGTAGATCTCCAGCGGTTCCGCGCTCATCAGTTCCCCTCTCCTGCGCCGACATCGTCCCGTTCCGCCCGGTCATTCCATTGCGCCGGGGCGCGCCCGGTCACCTTCGAGCGCCGAGGCGTGCCCGGTCACCCCAGTGCGCCGAGGCGCACGCCGTCCGGCCCGGCCCGCACCCACCGCCCGTCCGGCACTTCCCGCCATTCCGGCGCGTCGTCCACCGGCTCGGAGGCCAGCAGCACCGCCCCGGAGGTGACCCGCACCGACAACGCGTGGTCCCACACGCTCGCCACCACCGACACCCCGTCGGTGAGCAGCAGGTTCAACCGGGAACCCGGTGCCGCGGCGGCCACCTCCCGTACCGTCGCGGTGACCGCCTCGTCCATCGACGCACCGGCCCGCAGCCGGTGCCGGACCAGCGCCCACAGCAGCGCCGAGTCGGTCGGCGCGTCGAGGGTGAGCAGGTCCCGCACCGGCAGTGCACCGGCCGGCCCGAGCACCGAGTCCGGCCAGCCGCGCACCACCCCGTTGTGGCTGAACAGCCACCGCCCCTCGGCGAAGGGCGCCGCGGCGCTCTCCTGCACCGGCATGCCGGCCGTGCCGGAGCGCACCGCCGCCAGCACCGCGCCGGCGGTGGTCACCGCGGCCAGCTCGGGCAGGGTCGGATCGGACCAGATCGGGCCCGCCCGCCGGTACCGCACCGGGGTCGCGGTGCCGGGATACCAACCGACGCCGAAGCCGTCCGCGTTGACCGTCCCGCCGCCCCGCATGTCCCGCGGCGCCCAGGACTGCCGCACCAGCGAGTGCGGCGGGTCGTAGAGCAGCGCCCGCAGGGTCACCGCAGGTCCGAGGTACGCCAGGTGCCGGCACATCAGGCGACACCGCCGGTCACCCGTGGGCCTCCTCGGGCCGGGCGTCACGGGCGCAGCGGAAGCCGCTGAAGATCTGCCGCCGGATCGGGTGGTCCCAGTTGCGGAAGGTGCCCCGGCAGGCCGCCCGGTCGGTGCCGAACGACCCGCCGCGCAACACCCGGTAGTCCCCGCCGAAGAACACCTCGGAGTACTCCCGGTAGGGGAAGACGGCGAACCCGGGGTGGCCGTGGAAGCCGCTGGCCGTCCACTCCCAGACGTCGCCGACGAGCTGGTGCACGCCGAGCGGCGACGCCCCCGCCGGGTACGCCCCGACCGGCGCCGGCCACAGGTGCCGCTGCCCCAGGTTGGCGTGCTCGGCGGTCGGCTCGTCGTCGCCCCACGGCCAGCGGCGGGACCGGCCGGTCGCCGGATCCCAGCGGGCCGCCTTCTCCCACTCCGCCTCGGTGGGCAGCCGTTTGCCGGCCCAGCTCGCGTACGCCTGCGCCTCGTGCCAGCAGACGTGCACCACCGGCTCGTCGTCGCGGACCGGCGCCCACCGGCCGAACCGCTGGTAGGCCCAGCCGTCGCCGTCACGTCGCCAGTGCATCGGCGCGGTCAGTCCGGCCCCGGTGCGGTGCCGCCAGCCGGCCGCGCTCCACCAGCGCGGATCGTCGTACCCGCCGTCGGCGATGAACTCCCGGTACGCCCCGTTCGTCACCGGCGCCGCGTCGATGACGTACGCGGGCAGCTCGACGGTGTGGGCGGGCCGTTCGTTGTCCAACGCCCACGGGTCGGTCGAGGTGCCCATGGTGAACCGTCCCGCCGGCACCAGCACCTCGGCGGCGACCCGTGCCCGCGGCTCGGGGGGCGGTGGCGCGTCGAGCACCGGCGGGCCGGCCCGGAGCTGGTGGGTGGCGAGCATAATCTCGTCGTGCTGCTGCTCGTGCTGCACGATCATGCCGAAGACGAACCCGTCGGCAACCAGCGCCCGGTCGGTGAACCGGATCCCCTCCAGCAGGTCGTGGACCTTGTCCCGGACGGTCGCCACGTACGCCCGCGCCTCGGCCGGGGGCAGCAGCGGCAGCGCCGGCCGGTCCTTGCGGGGCTGCTTGAAGGCGTCGTACAGGTCGTCGATGTCCTGGCGGACGGGCGTCCGCCCACCCACGTCGCGGACCAGCCAGAGCTCCTCCTGGTTGCCCACGTGGGCGAGGTCCCAGACCAGCGGGGACATCAGGGTGGAGTGCTGGCGGACCAGGTCGTTGTCGTCGACGGCGGTGGTGAGCGCGTCGGTACGGGCCCGGGTGCGGGCCAGTTCGGCGGCGATCCGGCTGCGCAGCGACTCGGCCTCGGTGCCCGGCTGCTCGGTGGTGGTCACCGGTTCCCCCTCTCCGCGGCGGCGATCCGTCGCCGGATCCCGCGGTCGATCTCGTCGTGGGTCTGGGCCGGCAGGTCCAGTGCCGGCAGGTTCCGCCGGGCCAGGTCGAGCAGGGCAGCGGCGGCCGTGGCCAGCGGTGGATCGGCCAGGGCGTGCCGTGCCGCGCGGTGCCAGCGGTCGGCCACCGGGGTGGCGATCTCCCGGGCGGCCCGGACCGTCCGGTCGTCGTGCAGCAGCGCGGTCAGCACGGCCAGCGGGATCGTCCAGTCCCGGCCCGGCTGGGCGTCGAGGTAGCGGACCTCCAGGTAGCCGCGCGGACGCACCGGCGGGAAGAGCGTGCTGACGTGGTAGTCCAGGTCGTCGGTGGTGGGTGGGAACGGCAGCGCTCCGGCGATCCAGTCGGCGAAGGTGACCCCCGGTGGCGGCGTCCAGTCCGGGCCGGCGTGCCGCAGGCAGAGCAGCGGAGCGGCGAGGACGTACTCGGTCCAGGCGGCCACCGGATCCCGGTCCGGCTGGTGCGCCGACCAGACCGGCCCGGTGCGGGCCGGGTCGATGTCCAGCCAGGCGGCCATCCGGGCCGAGGCCCAGCCGGTGGGTCGGCCGGCGTGCCGGTCGGCGGTGGCGAACGCCGCCACCAGCGGCGGTCCCATCGCGTGCACCGCCGCCCAGCGGTCGGGCAGCCCGGCCGGCTCCCCGACGTCGAGGCAGACCTGGAGACCGGCGGTGCTGTACATCATGGTCTGCCCGGCCGGGCCGCGGCGGTCGAACACGCAACGCATGGCGCGGTAGCGCGGGGTGTCGACCACCGGGCGCGGGTTCCGCCACGGGTCGATGCCGCTGCGCCCGAGCACCAGCCCGGCCCGGCCGAGCAGGGCGTCGAGTTCGTCGATGTCGGCCTGGGTCGCCGAGACCAGCGCGGCGACCGAGGTTCGCGGCGCGGTGGACACCTCCACCTGGCCACCGGGCTCGACGGTCACGGTACTGCCGTGCCGGAGGGGGCGGGCCGGGCTGGTGTCGTCGAGGGTGGGTGGGCTGTGCGGCCCGAGTGCCGCCCGTAGCCGCGCCCGGTCCAGTGGCCGGGCGGGGTCGGCGGCGTCGTGGACGGTCCATTCCAGTTCGACGCCGGTGAGGGTCGGCGGCCCGGTCTTGAAGCAGATCCGGGCGAGATGTCCGGCGGCGCCGGACACCTCGCCGAGCACGATCGACCGGTCCAGCTCCGGCGATGTCACCACGGTGCGACCCCCTCCCGACAGGGGATCCGACCCCACCGGCCGGCCGGGCAGGCCGGCGGTGGAGACCGCCCCCGTCCCTCCATCCTCTGTCTAACGGACGGATACCGCAGGCCCGGGGAAAAGAAACATTCCGCGAAGCCTGGTCGACTAGTTCTTCGGGCCGGGGCTGGGCGTGCCGCCGGGGCCGCCGGCGGAGCCGGGGCCGGTGCCGCCCTTGGGACCGGCACCGCCCTTGGGGCCACCGGTGGCGGGGCCGGGCGCGGGACGGTCGGGGACGAGTGCCCGGCAGTACTCCTCCACCCGCTCGGGTCCACCGGCGGCGGCGACCAGGCCGGCGAAACCGGGCTTGGTCAGCGCCTTCGCCCGCTGCTCGGGCGGCTTGGCCAGGTAGGCCCGGCACTGCCCGGTCCATCCGCCGTTGCCGGTCGGCTTACCGTGGGACGGGGTGGCGGGAGGGACGGCGGTGCCCGGGGAGACGCCTCCCGGTGCGGCCGTGGGCCGGCGTGACGGGTCGTCCGGCCGGTGCGGGGTGGGGCTGGTGGACCCGGTGTCCGAGGCGGACGGGACGGGTCCGGGGGCGCGCTCGGCGGGCCGGTCGTCGAGGGTGACGGCGGCGAACGCCACCCCGGCGGTGGCGGTGACGGCCAGCCCGGCGATCCAGGCCACCACTCCGGTGGTCAGTCGACGCCGCCGCCGGCCGGGCACCGGGGCGGCGGCGCCCCGCGCGGCCCGGAAACCCGCCATCGCCGCCTGCTCACCGGCGAGTTCCCCGGGCCGGGCCGGGGCGGCGGCAGCAGCCAGGAGCCGGGCGAGCGGATCGTCGGCGGACGACGGCACGCCGAGAGCGGTCGAATCGAGCAACCGCTCGGCCTCGGCCCGGTCCACCGTCCGACCGGGCCGGGCCGACCGGCGGAAGTTCATCCAGTTTCCCCTCACGTCAGCCGTCCGCCGGCTCGGCCCGGGACGCGTGCGGCGCCGGCCGGGGTCGGGGCGGGGTGGCCCGTTCGTCGTCGGAGGGCTGCGTCGCGTCGCGCCGCTCCAGCAACGCCGCCAACCTGCGCAGCCCGCGGTGCGCGGCCGTCCGGACCGCACCCGGTCGCCGGCCGAGCACCTGTCCGGCGGTCTGGGCGTCCAGCCCGATCACCGCCCGCAGGAGCACCGCCTCGGCCTCCCGGGGCGGCAGGGTGGCGATCAGGGCCAGCGCGGACTCGGTTCCGATCGTCTCGCCGGCCCGCTCGGCGGTGTCGGCGTCCCCGGCGAGGTCGGTGAGCGCCTGCACCGGGACCGGCAGCGCCGGGCGGCGACGCTGCCGGCGCAGGTGGTCCATGGCCCGGTTCCGGGCGATCGTCACCGCCCAGCCGCGGAACTCGCCGCTGGTGAACCGGGACAGGTCCCGGGAGATCTGCAACCAGGTCTCGGAGGCGACGTCCTCGGCGTCGGGGCCGACGAGCGCGGTGAGATAGCGCAGCAGGCCCGGTTGGAGGCTCCGGTAGAGCAACCGGAACGACTCCTCGTCACCGGCCTGCGCCGCGGCGACCGTCGCGGCCAGGTCATCGGTCATGGTCGTACCGCTCCCACCGGCCGACCGGCCCGCTGCCGGACGGACGCGGGCCGCAGCCCGGCAGGCGGTTCCTCTCGCGCACCTTCAGTCCCCCGCTGACCCCGATCACACCCCGGCACCGCAGGCCGAGGACCCGTCCGCACACCGCCGCGAGAATACGGCGTCGTCGATGGCGACGCGGTACGGGCAGCAGGGCGGCCAACACTAGGAGCACACCGCCGGTGGAGGCAAGTCGACGGCGCAGCGGTCGGGCGGGAGGGATCCGGCCGGGTCGCCGGTGACGGCGAGTGGTCCACCGACCACCCAACGCCAGCCGCTTCGGCGGGCGGACCTGGGCGGGTCGCCCGGCGAGGACGCGGAAGGGATATCGGCATCTGCCGGACGGGAGGACCCTGGGTACGGTATGGGGGTGTTGTCATCCGAGCTCGTGCTCAGCGGTCGCTACCGCCTGGACGAACGTGTCGCCACCGGCGGCATGGGCGATGTGTGGCGGGCCACCGACCTGGTGCTCGGCCGCCAGGTGGCGGTGAAGGTACTGCTGCCGGCGCTCGTCTCGGACCCTGACTTCATCGCCCGGTTCCGCTCCGAGGCGCGGATCATGGCCGCGCTGCGCAACCCCGGCATCGTGCAGGTCTTCGACTGTGGCGAGGACCGCCTCGCCGACGGCACCCGGGCCGACTACCTGGTCATGGAGTTCGTCGAGGGCGAGCCGTTGTCCCGGCGGATCGAGTCGGCCGGCCACCTGGACGTGGCCGAGACGATGTCGATCGTGGCGCAGGTCGCACAGGCCCTGCACGCGGCGCACGCCGGCGGGATCGTGCACCGCGACGTCAAGCCGAGCAACCTGCTGGTGCAGGAGGACGGCACGGTGGTGCTGGTCGACTTCGGGGTCGCCCGCTCCACCAACGTGACGAGCATCACCAGCACCAACGCGGTGCCGGGCACCGCCCTCTACATGGCGCCGGAGCAGGCGTCCGGTCGGCCGGTCTCGGCCGCCACCGACATCTACGCCCTCGGCGCGGTGACGCACTGCTGCCTGACCGGGCAGCCGCCGTTCACCGGGGACAATCCGCTCCAGGTGGCCGTGCGGCACCTCGACGACGAGCCGCCGGAGTTGCCGGCCGACATTCCGGGGCCGGTCCGCGCCCTGGTGGCGCGGGCGCTGGCGAAGGATCCGGCGGACCGGTTCGCCACCGGCGCCGAGATGGCCGCCGCCGCCCGCGCCGCCACCGGAGACGGCACCGCCGCCCTGACCGCCCTGGTGACCCCGTCGCTGCGCGACCCGTCCGGGGCGAACGGCCCGCGCGTCGACCCGTCCCGCGCCCCGCGGACGGTGGTCGGCCCCGAGGCCCGGCGCAACCGCCGCGGCTCCCTGGTCGGCGCGCTGGCCGCGGTGCTGGTGGCGCTGACCGCGCTCGGTGCCGCGCTGGGCGCCACGAAGTCGCTCGACAGCGGCACGCCGAACATCCGCAACACCGGGCCGGCGGTGGCGCCCACCGACCAGAGCGCGGTCCCCACGGTCGTCGAGGAGACCGGCTCCGAGGAGCCGGACCGCACCAACCGCCCGGAATACCAGAACACGAAGCCGTCACCGTCGGTGTCGGTCAGCCCGACGCCGCTGCCGGGCGGCTCGTCCCTGCCGGCACCGACCAAGTCGGCCCCGGCCACCCCGGTGGACCCGCCGCCGACCACCGCGCCGACCCCGGTGGACCCGCCGCCGACCACCGCCCCCACTCCGGTGGACCCGCCGCCGACCACGGCCGACTCCGGCGGCGGGGGTGGCAACAATCCGCCGCCGGCCGGCACCTGACCCGCTCCGGATCCGGGGCACCCGGAAATACCAAAACGGACTTAGATCGCTATATCGCCAGTTAGGCTCCTCGGCGGGACACATCTGCCACGGGAGCCCAGGTGAACACAGAGAAGCTCGTCGTCATCGGTCAGGGATACGTCGGACTGCCGCTGGCCATGCGCGCCGTCGAGGCCGGGCTGGACGTGGTCGGGCTGGACGTCGACGCCGACCGGATCAAGCGGCTCGCCTCCGGTGAGTCGTTCGTCGAGGACATCCCGGCCGACCGGCTCGGCCGGGCGCTGGCCAGCGGCCGGTACCGGCCGAGCACCGAGTACCCGGACGCCGAGGGCTTCGACATCTGCGTCATCACCGTCCCCACCCCGCTGCGCGAGGGTGCCCCCGATCTGAGCTACGTCGAGCAGGCCGGCACCGCCGTCGGCCCGTACGTCCGGCCCGGCTGCACCGTGGTGCTGGAGTCGACCACCTACCCGGGCACCACCGAGGACCTGCTCCGGCCGTTGCTGGAGGCGGCGAGCGGACTGCGCAGCCCGGGTGACTTCCACCTCGGCTACAGCCCGGAGCGGATCGACCCGGGCAACCCCACCTGGCGGCTGGAGAACACCCCGAAGGTGGTGTCCGGGGTCGACGCGGCGTCGCTGGCCCGGGTGGACGGCTTCTACCGCCGGCTGGTCGAGCGGACCGTGCCGGTCGACTCCACCCGGGTCGCCGAGCTGACCAAGCTGATCGAGAACACCTTCCGCCAGGTCAACATCGCGCTGATCAACGAGCTGGCGATGGCCTCCCACCACCTCGGCATCGACGCCTGGCAGGCCATCGAGGCCGCGTCGTCCAAGCCGTTCGGGTTCATGCCGTTCCGCCCCGGGCCGGGCGTCGGCGGGCACTGCCTGCCGATCGACCCCTGCTACCTGTCCTGGCAGGTCAAGCGCACCCTGGGTCGGCCGTTCCGGTTCATCGAGCTGGCCGACGACATCAACCACCAGATGCCCGAGCACGTGACCCAGCGGGTGATGGCCGGGTTGAACCGGATCGGCCGGCCGGTCAACGGTGCCCGGTTGCTGCTGCTCGGGCTGGCGTACAAGAAGAACACCGGCGACATGCGCGACTCGCCCGCGGTGGACGTGGCCCGGCGCCTGCAGGCGCTCGGAGCGGACGTGCACGCGGTGGAGCCGTACGCCGCGCCGCAGCACATCCCGGGCGGGGTGGTGGTGGTCGACCTGACCGCCCGGGAGGTCGCGGCGGCGGACGCGGTGGTGCTGGTGACCGACCACGACAGCTTCGACTACGACCTGGTCACCCGGCACGCCCGGTACGTCTTCGACACCCGGGACCGGTGCCGGGGCGAGATGGTGGAACGGCTCTGACCGCTCTGCGCCGGCCGGCGTGGCGTGACCCCGGCCGGCGGCCCGCGGTCGGGGTCACTCCACGCCGAGCGCCTCGACCACCGGCCGGGACAGCGCCCGCCGGGCGGGCAGCACCGAGGCGGCCAGCGCGGCGAGCACCGCCACGGCCAGGATCAGCCCGAGCCGCCCCCAGGGCAGCACCAGCGTGAAGCCCCCGCCCAGCCGGGCCACGAAGGCCACCGTCCCGGCGCTGACGGCCACCCCCAGCGCGGTGCCGAGCAGCGCGCCGACCAGCGCGGTCAGCACCGCCTCGACGGCCAGCAGCAGGCGCATCCGGCCCCGGGACAGCCCCACCGCGCGCAGCACGGCGTTCTCCCGGGTCCGCTCCACCACCGAGAGGCTGAGCGTGTTCGCGACGCCGACCAGGGCGATCACCACGGCCAGGCCGAGCAGCGCGGTGACGAAGGCGAGCAGCATGTCCACCGTGCCGGTGAGCGACTTCTTGTAGGCCGCCTGGTCCAGCAGGTTCACCGTGGGATACCGGGCGACCACCGTCACGACGGCGGCGCGGGCCTGCGCGGCGGACACCCCTTCCGCCGGGTCGACCTCGACCAGGTGGCCGCGTTCACCGGGGTAGAGCGCGGTGAACGTGGCGTCCGCCAGGTCGACCACGTGCCCGGCGGGCACCCCGGGCGAGGTCGGGCCGTCGGCGGTGACCACGGCGGCCACCCGGAACGCACGCCCGGCGACGGTGACCGTCGAGCCCGCCCGCCATCCCCGGGCGGCGGCCAGTTCGCGGTGCACCAGCACCGACCCCGGCCCCAGGTCCGCGACGTCCCCGGCGTCCACCCCGGCGAGGGTGCGCCGCACCAGCGCCGGATGCGCCGAGCGCACCTCGACACCGTCGACGACCCGGCTGCGCTGCTCGTGCACCACCCCCACCTCGGGCCGGGCAGCCAGCTCACCGGCGAGCCGGGCGGGCAGCTCACCCCCGAGGCCGGTGACCACGTAGTCCACGCCGATCCGGGCGTCGACCCCGCGCTCGATGCCCACCTTGACGCTGCCCGCGCCGACCACGAACGCCGAGACCAGCCCGATGCCGATCACCAGGGCGGTGGCGGTGGCCGACACCCGACGCGGGTTGCGGGCCGCGTTGGCCACGGCGAGCGCGCCGGTGGCCCCCAGCACCGGCCGCAACGGCAGGCCCAGCACCCGCACCAGCGCCGGCACCAACCACGGGCCGAACAGGACGATGCCGAAGAAGGTCAGCACCCCGCCCACGGCGACCAGGGCGATCTGGCCGACCGCGGCGGCCCCGGCCAGCGCGGCGAGGCCGGCGACGCCGACCAGTGCGCCGACGGTCAACCGGATCCGCCCGGCGCCCCGGGCCGGCTGACCGGCGGCGGCGGTGAGGGCGGCTATCGGCGGCACCCGGGTGCCCTGCCAGGCGGGCAGCAGCGCGGACCCGACCGTGACCAGGGTGCCGAGCAGCAGGCTGAGCCCGATGGTCCGGGCGGTCAGCGTCAGGCCGTCGGAGACCGGCAGGTCGAGCCGAGGGGCCAGGGCCGCCGCCCCGGCGGCCAGCCCACCGCCGAAAGTCACCCCGAGGGCCGAGCCGACCAGGCCGAGCAGCACCGCCTCCAGCACCGCGGCCCGGAAGACCTGCCCCCGGTGGGCCCCCACCAGCCGCAGCAGTGCGGTCCGCCGGGCCCGCTGGGCGAGCACGATGGCGAACGTGTTGGCGATGACGAACCCGGCCACCACCACCGCCACCGCGGCGAAGAGGAGCAGCACCAGCCGGAACTGGTCGAGGTCACGCACCGCGTCCTCGACGGCCTCGTCGAGGATCCGCTGACGCGACTTCACCGTGGCGTCTCCGCCGACCACCGCGGTGACCCGGTCGGCCAGCGTCGACCCGGGCACCCCCGGCACGCCGGCCACCATGATCCGGCCATAGCCCGGTTCCCCGCTGGCCGCCAGCGCGTCCGCGCCGACCAGCCCGACGAACGGTCCGCCGATGTCCCGGCTGGTGCCGGCCACGTCGACCGTGCCGACCAGGGTGTACGGGCGGGCCGCGCCGGTGGCGCCGCCGACCGGGACCTCGCCGCCGAGCACGAAGCCCTCGGCGGCGACCGTGGGCGCGTCGAGGACCACCTCCCCGGGGCGGTCGGGCAGCCGGCCGGCCACCACGTCGTACGAGCGCAACGCGGGTTCGGCGGGGATCGCGGCGAGCATTCCGACGCCCAGCACGGGCCGGCCGTCGACGCCGACCACCCCGGCGAGGGCGGTCAGCTCACCGGCCGCCGCGGTGACCCCGTCGACCGTGCGGACCCGGTCGACCAGGGACGGCGGCAGGGCGGTCCGGCCGGCGTACACGCCCAGGTCGGTGTGCCGGTCGAAGGTGCCGGCCCGCTCGTACGCGCCGGCACGCATGCCGTCGGTGAGCATCAGCGTGCCGGCGAGGAAGGCGACACCGAGCACGATCGCCACCGAGGAGAGCAGCAGCCGCAGGGCGTCGGCACGCAGCGTACGCAGGGTCAGTCGCCGCATCGCGGTCACCGCCGACCGGTGGCGGGAACCGTGACCGCGACGGACCGGCCGGGCGCCCGGGGGTCGGCGGCGGGCGGGACCGGCGCGCGGGCGTCGGCGGCGGGCGGGACCGGCGCGCGGCGGCCGGCAGGGGTGACGGGAACGGGGACGGACATCGGGACTCCCGGGCGACGGAATGCGGGTCGCCTCCGACGCTAGGCAGCGCCGGACCGGCCCGCGTCCACCCGGACGCTCGGGCCGGCTGCGCCGTAGGTCGCCCCCGACCGGGGCGACCCGTACGACCCAGGTCGCACCCGGGCTCAGCGACCCTGTCGCCCCCGAGCCCGGCCGGCCCTGGTCGCCCCCGGCTCAGCCGCCGGGGGTGACCAGACCGCTCTCGTACGCCAGGACCACCACCTGGACCCGGTCGCGGAGCTGGAGCTTGGCCAGGATCCGGCCGACGTGGGTCTTCACGGTCGCCTCGGCGACGTGCACCCGGGCGGCGATCTCGGCGTTGGCCAGGCCCTGGGCGACCAGCAGCAGGATCTCCCGTTCCCGGTCGGTGAGCTGGGCCAGTCGCGGATCCTCGGCGGGGGCGGGACCGAGCCGGTCGGCGAACCGGTCCAGCAGCCGGCGGGTGATCGACGGGGCGACCACCGAGTCCCCCTCGGCGACCACCCGGATGGCGGCCAGCAGCTCCTCCGGGGGCACGTTCTTGAGCAGGAAGCCGCTGGCTCCGGCGCGGAGCGCGGCGAACGCGTCGGCCTCGGTGTCGAAGGTGGTGAGCACCAGCACCCGGGGCCGGCCGTCGGTGGAGGCGGCGCAGATCCGGCGGGTCGCCTCCACCCCGTCCATGGTCGGCATCCGCAGGTCCATCACCACCACGTCGGCCTCGACCGTCGCCAGCACCCGCAGCGCGTCCGCGCCGTCGATCGCCTCGCCGACGACCTCCAGGTCAGGTTGGGAATCCAGCACCATCTTGAAGCCGGCCCGGACCAGCGCCTGGTCGTCCACGATCACCACTCGTACGGTCATGCCGCGATCACCTCCGGGTCCGGGGTCGACGGTAGCGGCAGCCGGACCTCGACCTGCCACCCGCCACCGCGGCGCGGGCCGGCGACCAGCCGACCGTCGTACACCCCGACCCGTTCGCGCATCCCGACCAGGCCGTGGCCGCCGGAGGGGGCCGGACGGACCGGGGTACGCCCGCGCCCGTCGTCGGTCACCCGGACCACCAGGTCGTCCTCGACACCGAGCCCGACCGTGACGTCCGCGCCGACGCCGGCGTGCTTGAGGGCGTTGGTGAGGGCCTCCTGCACCACCCGGTAGACGGTCAGGTCGAGCCCCGGGGGCAGGGTGGCCGGCACGTCCTCGGCCCGGTAGCGGACCCGCAGGCCGGCGTCGCGGAACCGGCCCACCAGCGCGGGCAGCTCGGCGACGGTGGCGCGGCGGCGTTCCGGGTCGCCGGTGGGGGCGGTCGCGTCGGGGTCGGTCGCCGGCTCCGGCGGCTGGGGTTCCCGCAGTACGTCGACCAGCCGCCGCATCTCCTCCAGCGCCTGCCGTCCGGTGTCGGCGACCACCTTGACCGCGTGTCGGGCGGTCTCCGGATCCCGGTCGAACAGCAGCCGGGCCCCGTCGGCCTGGACGATCATCACGGCCATGCTGTGCGCCACCACGTCGTGCAGCTCGCGGGCGATCCGGGCCCGTTCGCCGACCACCGCCGCGCGGGCCTCCGCCTCACGCTCCCGCTCCAGGGTGGCGGCCCGTTCCTCCAGGCTGAGCACGTAGAGGCGGCGGGTGCGGACGTTCAGCGCGGCCAGCCACACCCCGCCGGTGACCAGCCCGAAGTAGATCGCGGTGGCCCACCAGACGACGTTGGCCCCGGCCTGCGAGGCGGCCAGCAGCACCCCGACGGCGGCCACCGCTCCGGCCAGCACCCCGTCGCGCAGCCGGTCGGCGTACTTGACCACGCTGTAGAGGGCGATCAGCACGGCGAGGTCGTAGGGCAGTGGACCCCAGCCGGCGAGCACCTGGATCAGCGCCAGCCCGGCCACCACCGTCGCGACCAGTGACGGGTGGCCGCGGCGGAACAGCAGGGCCACCGCCATGGCGAGGCCGACCAGGGCGACCGCCCAGCCACCGGGCACGGCCGACGTCGCGGGTTGGGCCGTCGTGACCAGGATGGAGAGCACCACCAGGGCGCTGACGGCGACGTCGAAGGCGACGCCGCGCAGCGGACGGCCAAAGAGGGTACGGCTCACGGTGACCGAGCGTAGTGCCCCGGCGCGGACGGCTGCCCCCGCTCGACGGGTCCGACGCTCGGCGGAGCCGGTCGGGGCGACGGGTCCGGTCGGGGCGGCGGTCGACGCGGAGCGGGCCGGGCCGGGCCGGTCGCCGGTCAGACCAGCTCGCGCAGCCGGGCGATCTCCACGGCCTGTTCGGTCGCGACCGCGTTGGCGAACTCGTTGAGCTGCTGGTCGGCACCGGCGGAGAGCAGTTCGGTGGCCATCGCCACCGCGCCCTCGTGGTGGGCCGTCATCAGCTGGACGAAGAGCCGGTCGAAGGCCGTCCCCCGGGCGTCGGTGAGTTGCCGGATCGCCGCGGGTGACGGCATGCCGCGCATCCCGCCGTGGTCGTGGCCGGGTTCGTCGGCGGGCAGGCCCCGGGTGTCGAGCCAGCCGCGCAGCAGCCCGATCTCCGGGCCCTGCGCGCCCCGGATCCGGGCGGCGATCGCCTTGACCTGCGCGCTGGCGGCCCGCTCGGGTGCCAGCTCGGCCATCTGGAGGGCCTGCTGATGGTGCGGGATCATCATCCGGACGAACCAGACGTCGGGGGTGTTGTACCGGGGCGGGCCGGCGTCCCGGGCCTGCTGCGCGGGCCGGGTCACGGCGGGCTCGCCCGGCCGGCCGGGCACGATCACCGCCGGGGCGTCGGTGGGGAGGGTGGGCGTCGGGGCGGCCGGGCGGCCCGCCGCCGGCTCCGGCCGGTCCTCCGCGCGCAGGGCGAGCCCGATCGACAGCAGGACGGCGACGGCGGCTGTGACGGCGAGCAGGACCCGTCCACGTCGGCCGGTCATGCGGCTCCCCCTCCGGTCGAGGTCGCCGCGATCGTATCCATTTACCATCACGATTATATGTGACGTGAATCACATCGATAGACTTCGTTGACGCGTAAGGTATCTGACACGCGTCGTCCCCTTTGAAGGGTTCTGCCGATGACCAGATTCCCCCTGCCCCGACGACGGCAGCTGAGAACCGTCAGCCTCATCGCCGCCGGCCTGCTGGTGGCCGGCGTCGCCACCAGCCCGGCGGGCAACGCCGCGCCGGCCACCACGACGCGGGACGCCCCGGCGGCGGCACCGAGCCTCGGCGTGGACGAGATCTCCAGCAGCCCCAACCTTCGCCAGGTCGCCAACCTGCCCAAGCAGGCCCCCTTCGACACCACCGGCGCGTTCGGCACCGACATGGCCTTCCAGGGCCGGTACGCCTTCGTCGGCAACTACAACGGCTTCGTCGTCTACGACATCGGCCGCCCCAACGCCCCGACGATCGTGTCGCAGGTGCTCTGCCCCGGTTCACAGAACGACATCTCGGTCTACGGCAACCTGCTCTTCCTCTCCACCGACTCCTCGCGCAACGACGACTCCTGCGCCAGCGTGACGCAGCCGGCGACGGTGAAGGAGTCCTGGGAGGGCATCAAGGTCTTCGACATCAGCGACAAGGCCAACCCGCGCTACGTCACGTCGGTCGAGACCGCCTGCGGGTCGCACACCCACACCCTCGTGCCCGGCAAGGACCGCAGGACGGTCTACCTGTACGTGTCGTCGTACAGCCCGCGGGCGGACTACCCGGACTGCCAGCCGCCGCACGACTCGATCTCGATCGTCAAGGTCCCGGTGCACGCGCCCACCGAGGCCGCGGTGGTGGCCACGCCGAACCTCTTCCCGGACGGCGGCTACGAGGGCATCCCGGGGCAGACCTCGGCCACCACCGGATGCCACGACATCACCGCCTACCCGACCAGGGACCTGGCCGCCGGCGCCTGCATGGGCGACGGCGTCCTACTGGACATCCGGGACCGCGAGGCGCCCCGGGTGATCAACCGGATCCGGGACACCGTCAACTTCTCGTTCTGGCACTCGGCCACCTTCAACAACGCCGGCACCAAGGTGGTCTTCACCGACGAACTCGGTGGCGGCGGCGCGGCCACCTGCAACGAGGTCGTCGGCCCGACCCGGGGCGCGGACGCCGTCTACGACATCACCGGCCGGGGCGACGCCCGGAAGATGGTCTTCCGCAGCTACTACAAGATCCCCCGGGCCAACGCCGACACCGAGAACTGCGTGGCGCACAACGGCTCGCTGATCCCCGTCCTCGGCAAGGACATCATGGTGCAGGCCTGGTACCAGGGCGGGGTCTCGGTCTGGGACTTCTCCGACTCGACCCGGCCGAAGGAGATCGGCTTCTGGGAGCGCGGGCCGCTGTCGGACACCCAGCTCACCACCGGTGGGGCCTGGTCGACGTACTACTACAACGGGCACATCTACTCCAGCGACATCCAGAAGGGGCTGGACGTACTGAAGCTCAGCGACTGGCGGACCTGGACGGCCGACCTGGTCCGGATCCCCGAGCTGAACGTCCAGACCCAGGCCGGCTACCTGAGCTGGTGACCCGGCAGCCCGGACGACCCGGCCACGACGGTCGGGCCGTTCGGGCGGTCCGGCGGCGGACCCGCACCGGCTGTGCGAGGATCAGGCGCCGTGACACCTGCCGGCGGCCCGCCGCCCGTACCGACCGACCGGCCCCGCCGTCCACGGCTGCACCCACTGGACCAGGTGGCGATCGGGCTGGCCCTGGCCGGCCTGGGCGCGGTGCTCACCGGCCTGCTCCCCCGGGCCGACGCCGCGGCGACACTGCACCGCGTCCTGCCGCTGCTGCTCTTCCTCGGCGCGGTGGTGGTGCTCGCCGAGCTGACCGCCGTCGCCGGGGTGTTCGACGTGCTGGCCACCCGGCTGGCGATCGCCGCCCGGGGCAGCTTCGCCGCGCTGTTCCTGCTCTGCGTCGGGTTCGCCGCGCTCACCACCATCGCCCTCAACCTGGACACCACCGCGGTGCTGCTCACCCCGGTGATGATCGCGCTGGCCCGTAAGCTGGGCACCGCCCCCGGGCCGCTGGCGATGACCACCGTCTGGCTGGCCAACACCGCCAGCCTGCTGCTGCCGGTGTCGAACCTCACCAATCTGCTCGCCGCCGACCGGGTCGACCTGACCCCGGCGGCGTACGCGGCCAGGATGGCGTTACCGCAGCTCGCGGCGATCGGGGTGACCATGGCGGGGCTGTGGTTCTGGCACTGGCGGCGGGGGCGGCGCGACGCGGACCGGTTCACCCCGCCCACGCCGCACCGGCCCGCGGACCGGCTGCTGTTCGGCACGGCGGTCGCCGGATGCCTGCTGCTCGTCGCCGGCATCCTGGCCGGGGTGGAGATCGGCGTCGCCGCCGCCGTCGCCGCCGGGCTGGTGGTGCTCGGCTTCGCGGTCCGCTCCCGGCGGACCCTGCGCCCGGCGCTGCTGCCCTGGCGGCTGCTGGTCTTCGTGACCGGCCTGTTCCTGGTGGTGCAGACCCTCGGCCGGCACGGGCTGGACGACGTGGTGTCGGTGCTGCTCGGCGAGGCCGGCGGCACGGTGGGGGCGCTGCGGGCCGGGGGCACCGGCGCGTTCCTGGCCAACCTGGTCAACAACCTGCCCGCCTACCTGGCCGGCGAGGCGGTCCTCCCGCCCGGCGACGAGACCCGGCTGCTGGCCCTGCTGATCGGCACCAACGTCGGCCCGCTGGCGGTCCCGTGGGCCTCGCTGGCCACCCTGCTGTGGTACGAGCGCTGCCGGGCTGCCGGGGTGACCGTGCCGCTGGGCCGGTTCGTGGCGACCAGCGCGGTGGTCGCGGTGCTCGCCACGCTGGCCGCGGTGCTGGCCCTGCTGGTGGCCGGCTGAACGGCGGCGGGAGCGCCCACGGCGCGCTGGGGCCGGTCACCCCGGACGGCATGGCGGGGCCGGTCCGCGCGGCGGGTCGCCGGGGACGGCCTCAGCTGCCCATCTCGGCCTCGTACGCCGAGCGCAGCCGGGTCCGGGCGGCCGGGGCCAGGCAGACGTGCCAGGTGGACCCCTCGTCGATGACGTTCACCTCACCGGCGGCCTGTCGGGCCAGCAGGATCTCGGCCAGCACGTCCCGCGCGCCGAACCGGGCGTACCAGGCCAGCTCCACGTCCACCGCCCAGCCGAGGCAGTGGCCGCTGGGGAGCATGGCCGGGTACCCGAGCCGACGCAACCGGTACTGGTGTTCGGCGCTGTGCGCCAGGCTGGTCACCCACAGCGGCGGGGTGTCCGGCGGGGCGGACCGGGCGAACTCCCGGGCCAGGTCGTTGAGGAGCGCGACGATCTCCCGGCGGGTCCGCCGGAAGGGCACCCCGGCGGTACGCGGGGCGGCCTCCGGCACCAGCCGCTGCCGCAGGCCACGCACGCCGCGACCGAGGACACCCGCCGGCTGCTCCCGGTAGCGGAAGCCGAGCAGGCCGCGACGGCGCAGCCACTCCAGGTCGATCAGGTCGGGGTGGGTGTCGACCTGCTCGTCGGTGCGCAGCACCGGGGCGTCCCGCCACCACATGAGGTCGATGCGGGAGAGCAGGTAGATCCGGACCAGCGCGGTCAGGTCCGGGGCCGAGGCGCGGGCGTCGGGTTGGTGCCGGGCCAGCTCCAGCAGCAGGCTCTCGCGGGCGCCGAGCAGGCCCTGCTCGGTCGCGTCGAGCACGTCGGCGATGGCCGGTTCGCGCAGCCGCTCGTCGAGCAGCACCTGACGGGCGGCGGTGGCGGTGACGCCGGCCAGCGCGCCCACCTCGACCAGCAGTTCCGCGACCGCCGTCCGGTAGGCGTCGAGGTCGGGGGCGACCAGCCGGTCGGCGCGGGTCGGCACGGGCGACCGCCGGGCCGGGGCGGGTGGGGTGACGCCGGGCTGGGGGCCGGGGCTTCGGCTGGGCACGCGCATGGTCGGTCCTCTCCCGGTACGCGGTGCGGATGAACCTGAACGCACCGTAAACGCTGTGAACCGGCAGAGAAGGAGCATTCCTCCCACGACCCTCGAAGGGCGACGTCCGGACACGGCCGCCGGGGCACCGGACCACGACCCGCCCCGGCCGGTCGGTGGGGACGCCGGACCACCCCGGGCCGCCCGCCGTGCGGCACGGGCGGCCCGGGGTGGACGTGGGGTCAGCGCAGCGTGCAGGCGGTCCCGTTCACGGCGAACCCGGTCGGGGTCGCGTTGGTGCCGGTGTACGAGGCGTTGAAGCCGAGGTTGACCGAGGCGTTCGGCGCGACCGCGCCGTTGTAGCTCTCGTTGGTCACCGTGACCTCGCTGCCGCTCTGGCTGAACCGGCCCGACCAGCCCTGGCTGATCTGCTGGTTACCGGTGAACCGGAAGGTCAGCCGCCACGACGACCAGGCGGCCGCGCTGGTGTTGGTCAGCGTGACGCTACCGGTGAAGCCGGTGCTCCAGCTGTTCGCCGAGTACGTCACCGCGCACCCACCGGCCGGCGGCGGCGTGGTGGTCGGCGGGGGCGTGGTGGTGGGCGGCGGGGTGGTGGTCGGCGGGGGCGGGGTGGTGGTCGGCGGCGGCGTCACCGTGGGGGTCGGCGTCGGGTCCGGCCCGGTGCCGGTGCCCGCCTGCTCGGCCGCCCAGTGCACCAGCCAGGCCATCGCCGAGTTCCAGTTGATCGCCACCTCGTTGACCGAGTACGCCCCGATGTCGTCGACGAAGCACTTCTGCGGCTTGCAGCCACCGAGCTGGGCCTGGACGACCGGGTCCTGCAACTCGCTGTTCGGGCCGCCGGAGAGCGAGCCGGGCGGCGCGGTGGGCAGTGAACCGTCGTTCTGGTTGGCCCAGAACCGGTGGTGCACGTTGCGCACCGGCTTGTCGCCGTAGCCGGCCACGTAGGACTGGTTGAGCGGGTTGCGGCCGAGCAGGTAGTCGTAGGCGGCGAAGGCCCCGTTGCGGTACTTCGTCGTGCGGGTCAGGTCGTAGGCCACCGCGAGGACGTTGGCGTTGTTGGCGACCGCGCCGTTGGAACCCCAGTAGTACGTGCCGTTGCCGCTGCCCGGGGCCGGGTAGCCCTGGTTGGCGATCTGGGCGAGCATCCGGTCGGCGAAGCCGACGATCGCCGAGCGGATCGCGCTCACGTCGCCACTGGCCAGACCGGTCGGCACCAGCGCCAGGGTGGTGTCGCCCAGCCCGGCCGTCCAGCTCCAGTCGTACGCGCCCCGGGTGAAGCTGGCGCCCCGGGCGTGCGGGGAGCTGCTGAGGTCGTTGCGGTAGCCGGTGTTGCCGGTGGTGGCGTACAGCTCCGCCGCGGCCCAGTAGAACTCGTCGGTGACGGTGTTGTCCTCGTACGCCCCGCCGCCGGTGTTGTCGGTGGCGGGGGCCAGCCGGTTCGGGTTGGCCTTCGCCGCCGTGTACGCCTTCTCGGCGGCGGCCAGCGCCCGGGAGGCGAAGGCGGCGTCGAACGGCTTCCACAACCGGGACGCCTGGGCGGCCACCGCGGCCATGTTGAGGGTGGCGGCGGTGCTCACCGGGGAGAGCAGCCGCGCCTCACTGTCCAGCTCGGGACGGGTGGGCAGCGCGGTCCAGTTCTGGTCGTGGATCTTGTGGTGGACCATGCCGGCGTTGGTCCGGCCGTCCGGCACCTGCATCTTGAGCAGGAACTCCAGCTCCCAGCGGGCCTCGTCGAGCACGTCCGGCACCCCGTTGGACCGCTCCGGGATGGCCAGCGTGCCGTCGGCGACGGCCGACTTGTCCGCCCCGGCGACGTGCAGGGTCCGCTCGTAGATGTTCTGGAGCTGCCAGGTGGCCAGGCCACCGTTGACCACGTACTTGCCCTGGTCACCGGCGTCGTACCAGCCACCGCGCACGTCCAGGGTGTAACCGCAGGAGGTGCGGCACGGGACGTTGTTGTCGCCTCGGTTCGGGGCGACGTTGACGTGCCCGGCCGGGCGGGCGTACCGGGAACCCACGTACTGGGCGTCGATCGGGGTGCCGCTGCGCTGGTGGTAGAAGAACGCCAGCGAGTCACCGCGCAGCCGGCGGACCGGGTCGGCGGAGATGTCGAACGGGTAGCTGTTGCTCCCGCCGACCGACAGCACGTAGCCCGTGCCCGGGGTGTCGTAGGCGGAGAAGTCGGCGATGTGCACCGAATCGCCGGAGAGCGCGTCGGTGCCCCGTACCGTGGTCTGCCCGGAGGCGACCGTGGCGCCGCCGGAGTTGCGCAGCGTCCAGCCGAGCGGGGAGTTCGCGGAGTTCACGACGGTGGCCTGCTTGGGCAGCCCTGGCACGTAGGCGACCTGGTTGACCTTGACCGGTGAGCCGGGGTCGGGGGCGGCGGAGGCGAGCTGCGGCACGGCCGCGAGCCCGCCGAGGGCGAGCAGGGCGGCAGCCGCGAGCGCGACCGGACGCCGTCGGGGATGCTGGGGCATGGGGCCTCTTCCGGTGGTGATGGCAGTGACCATCCGACCGGGCTCCAGCGCAGCATTGATCCGCCGGGCGGTCGGACAGACCGTCGACGGGAGCGCTCCACCCACCATAGAGCAGCGTCATTCCGTTGGGAAGCCACCGCCCAACGGCTGCACCGTCCGGGTGTCGCCGTCGTAACTGCGCGCCGCGACGAACCGACCCGCCGGCCGGTCGCCGTCGACCACCGCGCGGGCCAGCCGCCGGTCGTGGTCGCGGAAGCGCAACGCCAGGCTCAGGTGCGGAATCCAGTGGCCCGGGGCGTGCCAGGGCCGCCGGCCGTCTGCGCCGTCGAGCGCGGCCCAGACGGCCCGGTGCAGACCGGTCAGCGCCGCCGTGGGCCGCACGGGCCAGACCAACGGGGCGCTGCCGTCGAGCACCGTCGCCCGGTCCAGCCGGACCGGCAGGGGCAGCGCGTCGTCGAAGAGCCCGGCGAGCCGGTCCGCCGCGCCGGGCGGGAAGTCGTCCACCGCGGCCAGGGTCAGGTGCGGCCGGTTCGTCGGATGACCGTGCCGCGCCAGGCTGGGCAGCCCCGCCCCGGCCAACCGGCCCCAGGCGGCGCGGACCGCCTCCTCCAGCGCCGGACAGCAGAGCAGCTCGACCGTCCGCACGTCCGTCAGGCTATCGGGCGGTTCCCGCCGCCGCTGTGCCGACCGGCACGGTTGTGCCGGTCGGCGGAACGGCCCGACGGGGGTGATGGAAAACTTTGCCCCATGAGTTCCGCACCCACACCGACCGACCTCTCCGCGCCCGGCGAATCCGACGGGGTGCCCGCCTTCGTCGATCTCGGGCTGCGCGCCGAGCTGCTGGGCGCCCTCGCCGCCCTCGGCTACGAGGAGCCGACCCCGATCCAACGGGAGGCGATCCCGCTGCTGCTGGCCGGCCGGGACCTGCTCGGACAGGCCGCCACCGGTACGGGCAAGACCGCCGCGTTCGCCCTGCCCCTGTTGCAGCGGATGCCGGAGGATCGCAGCGGCGGCGACCCGGTGTCGCTGGTGCTGGTGCCCACCCGCGAACTGGCCGTCCAGGTCTCCGAGGCGTTCCACCGGTACGGCAAGGATCTCGGCGCCCGGGTGCTGCCGATCTACGGCGGCCAGCCGATCGGCCGCCAGTTGCGCGCCCTGGACCTCGGGGTGGACGTGGTGGTGGCCACCCCGGGACGGGCGCTGGACCACATCGCCCGGGGCACCCTGCGGCTGGGGTCGTTGGCCACGGTGGTGCTGGACGAGGCCGACGAGATGCTCGACATGGGTTTCGCCGAGGACATCGAGGCGATCCTGGAGCACGCCCCCGCGCAACGCCAGACGGTGCTCTTCTCGGCCACCATGCCGGCCCGGATCGACGGCCTGGCCCGTAAGCACCTGACCGACCCGGAGCGGATCCAGATCGGCCGCGAGCAACCGGTGGCCGGCGAGGCCCCCCGGGTGCGGCAGAGCGCGTACATCGTCACCCGGGCACACAAGCCGGCGGTGCTGGGTCGGGTGCTGGACGTGGAGTCCCCGACCGCCGCGATCGTGTTCTGTCGCAGCCGGGAGGAGGTCGACCGGCTGACCGAGACCATGAACGGGCGGGGCTACCGGGCCGAGGCGCTGCACGGCGGGATGAGCCAGGAGCAGCGGGACCGGGTGATGGGCCGGCTGCGCGCCGGGACCGCCGACCTGCTGGTGGCCACCGACGTGGCGGCCCGCGGGTTGGACGTCGAGCAGCTCACCCACGTGGTCAACTACGACGTGCCGTCGGCGCCGGAGTCGTACGTGCACCGGATCGGCCGGGTGGGTCGGGCCGGTCGGGAAGGGGTGGCGATCACCCTCGCCGAGCCCCGGGAACACCGGATGCTCAAGACCATCGAGCGGGTCACCGGCCAGCGGATCGACATCGACAAGATCCCCACGGTGGCGGACCTGCGGACCCGCCGGATGGCGCTGACCCAGGCGGCGCTGCGGGAGAGCCTGCTGGAGGACGATCTGGACCCGTTCCGGGTGATCGTGGAGTCGCTGTCGGACGAGTTCGACCTGATGGAGGTGGCGCTGGCGGCCGTCAAGCTGGCCCACGAGGCGGCCCTGCCCGGCTCCGACGACGAGGAGGAGATCCCGCAGGTGACAGTCCGCCCGCCCCGCGAGTCCCGGCCCGGGTTCGACGGTCGGGGCGGCGACCGGCGCGGCGGGGGCGGCCGCCCCCGTACCGGCGGCACCGCGCAGGTCTTCATCGGCCTGGGTCGCCGCGCCGGGGTCCGCCCGCAGGACCTGGTCGGTGCGATCACCGGGGAGACCCGGGTCAGCGGCCGGGACATCGGCTCGATCGAGATCGCCGACCGGTTCTCCCTCGTGGAGGTGCCGCAGGGTGTCGCCGACGAGGTGATCGCGGGACTGCGCAACAGCACCATCAAGGGCCGCAAGGCGACCGTACGGCGCGACCGCGGCGGCGAGGGGCACTGACACCCCCGGGTGACCGGCCCGCGCCCCGTCCCGGGCGCGAGCCGGTCGCTGGTGCTCAGAGCGGGTACGGCCCGAACCGGCCCCAGGCCACGATCGCCGCCAGCACCAGCAGCACCGCGGTCAGCGCGGTGCCGGGGTGTTCCTTGGCCCGGGCGTGCACCACGACCGCGCCGGCCATCACGATCACCAGCCCGACGGCGGCCAGCGGGGTGAGCACCGTGGCGATGCCGGTGAGGCCGGGCAGGACCAACCCGACCGCGGCCAGCACCTCGGCCGCGCCGAGCGCCTTGACCTGGGCGGGTGGCACGTTCTCCACCCAGCCCATCCGGTCGCGCAGCTTCTCCTTGGGTTGGCTCAGCTTGGTCAGTCCCGCGCCGGCGAAGAGTGCGGCGAGCAGGATCTGCAGGATCCACAGGAACACGTTCACGGAAGATCGCCTCCGGGGGGGTGCCACCGTGCGGTGACGGATGCGGGAAACGGGAACGTCCAGGCTACGGGCCGGTCCGCCCCCGACGCCCGGACGGGACGTCGGGAACGGACCGGTCGTCGGAGGGGACGGTGTGTCGGACGGGACGGTGTGTCGGACAGGACGCCTCAGGCGGCGCCGACCGGCTGACCGCCGAGCGCCCCGGCCTCGATCTCGGCCGGGCGCAACGCCAGGGCGAGCACGTCCGCGACGTCGGCCAGGGTGTGCACGGTCAGCGCCTCGCGGACCTCGGTGGGCAGGTCGTCGAGGTCCGGTTCGTTCCGGGCCGGGATGATCACCTCGGTCAGTCCGGCCCGGTGCGCGGCGAGCAGCTTCTGCTTGACCCCGCCGATCGGCAGCACCCGCCCGGAGAGCGTCACCTCGCCGGTCATCCCGAACTCGGGCCGCACCGGCCGGCCGGTCACCAGGGAGGCCAGCGCGGTGACCATGGTGATGCCGGCGCTCGGTCCGTCCTTCGGCACCGCGCCCGCCGGGACGTGCAGGTGGATCCGGTGTCCGGCGAGGACGTTCGGGTCCAGCCCGTACCGCCGTCCGTTGGCCCGCAGGTACGACCAGGCGATGTGCGCCGACTCCTTCATCACGTCGCCGAGCTGCCCGGTCAGGGTCAACCCGGGCTCACCCTCCATGCTGGTCGCCTCGATGAAGAGCACGTCGCCACCCGCGCCGGTGACCGCCAGGCCGGTGGCCACGCCGGGCACCGCCGTCCGCTCCGCCGACTCCGGGGTGAACTTCGGCCGGCCCAGGTAACGGGCCAGGTTGCCGGTGTCCACCCGGACCGGGGCCGGGTCGGTAGCCAGGGTGACCGCGACCTTACGCAGGATCTTCGCCAGCGCCCGTTCGAGCTGCCGTACGCCGGCCTCCCGGGTGTACTCCCCCGCGATCCGGGCGAGTGCCTCGTCGGCCACGGTGGCCTCGTCGGTGGTCAGCCCGGCCCGCTGGAGCTGCCGGGGCAGCAGGTGGTCGCGGGCGATGGCGACCTTCTCGTCCTCGGTGTAACCGTCCAGGGTGACCAGTTCCATCCGGTCCAGCAGCGGGCCGGGGACGGTCTCCACCACGTTGGCGGTGGCCAGGAACAGCACGTCGGACAGGTCGAGGTCGACCTCCAGGTAGTGGTCCCGGAAGGTGTGGTTCTGCGCCGGGTCGAGCACCTCCAGCAGGGCGGCGGCCGGATCGCCGGCGTACCCGACGGCCAGCTTGTCCACCTCGTCGAGGAGCACCACCGGGTTCATCGAGCCGGCCTCGCGCAGGGCACGGACGATCCGGCCGGGTAGCGCGCCCACGTAGGTGCGCCGGTGGCCGCGGATCTCGGCCTCGTCGCGGACGCCGCCGAGCGACACCCGGACGAAGTTGCGGCCCAGGGCACGGGCCACCGACTCGCCGAGGCTGGTCTTGCCGACGCCGGGCGGACCGGCGAGGGCGAGCACCGCGCCGGAGCCGCGTCCGCCGACCACGCCGAGGTTGCGCTCGGCCCGACGGTTGCGCACCGCCAGGTACTCCAGGATGCGGTCCTTCACGTCGGCCAGGCCGGCGTGGTCGGCGTCGAGCACCGCGCGGGCCGCCGCCAGGTCGGTGTTGTCGTCGGTACGCGTGCTCCACGGCATCTCCAGCACCGTGTCCAGCCAGGTGCGGATCCAGCCGGCCTCCGGGGAGGCGTCGCTGGCCCGTTCCAGCTTGCCGACCTCGCGCAGCGCCGCCTCGCGGACCTTGTCCGGCAGGTCGGCGGACTCCACCCGGGCGCGGTAGTCGGCGGAGCCGTCCGGCTCGTCCTCGCCCAGTTCCTTGCGGATCGCGGCGAGCTGCTGGCGGAGCAGGAACTCCCGCTGGGACTTCTCCAGCCCCTCCCGGACGTCGCTGTTGATCTGCTCGGTCACCTCCTGCTCGGCCAGGTGCTCCTTCACCCAGCCGACCAGGAGCTCCAGCCGGGCGGTGACGTCGGGCGCGGCGAGCAGCTCGGTCTTCTGCGGCAGGCTGAGCCAGGGCGCGTAGCCGGCCGCGTCGGCGAGTTCGGACAGGTCGGTCATCCGTTCCATCGCGTCGATGACCTGCCAGGCGCCCCGCTGCTGGAGGACCGAGGTCATCAGGGCGCGGTACTCCCGGGCCAGGTCGCGGGCGCGACCGGCGGGAGCGGGTTCGTCGAGTCGGGTGGCCTCCACCCAGAGGGCCGCGCCGGGGCCGGGAACCCCGGAGCCGATCCGGGCCCGGGCCAGGCCGCGCACCACCGCGGCGGGTTCACCGTCGGGGAGCCGGCCCACCTTCTCGATGGTGGCGATCGTGCCGACGGGGCCGTACTCGCCGTCGATACGCGGCACGGCGAGCAGGGTCTTGTCGCCGCTGGCCCGCGCCGCGTCCACGGCGGCCTGGGTGGTCGGGTCCAGGGTCACCGGGATGACCATGCCGGGCAGCAGGACGACGTCGGTGAGGGGAAGTACCGGAAGGGTTGCCATCGGACACCTGCCATCGGGTCTAGTTGAGCGTGTCTCACTCAAGTCACAAACCGTGCCCCGTGTTCCTCCCTGTGACCCAGGACACATCCCGGGTGCCGCCGACCGCAGTGCCCAGCATTGCCCGGTGCGGGATTTCCCAGGATTGGCGCGACCCGCCAAATGAAGGAGAGCCATTTTGTTGCGGATTTGCCGTCAGATACGTCAAACTCTTAGCACACCCCGCTCAACACAGGGAGTAATGGCGATGGCAAGGAAAGTAATCACCGTTCTGACCGACGACCTCGACGGCGGAAAGGCCGATCGGACCGTCGAGTTCAGCCTGGACGGGGCGGCGTACACCATCGACCTCTCCGACGAGAACGCGGGGGTGCTGCGCAAGGCGCTGGACGCCTACATCACCGCTGGCCGTCGAATGGGGCGCGGTGTGGTCGAGGCCGGCCGTCCGGCCCGCCGCCCAGCTCGGGCCGGTGTCTCGGGAATGGATCGCGAGCAGAACCGGGCGATCCGGGAATGGGCCACCAAGAACGGCCACGAGATTTCCGAGCGCGGCCGCATCCCGGTCTCGGTCGTGGAGGCGTGGAAGAACCGCTGACCGGCAGGTCGGATCACGATCGGGTGCGCCGGGGTCACGCTGGGATATCAGCGTGCCCCCGGCGCATTTGCGCTGTACACAATTTCCACGCGGTGGCGGGGCGGCGAAAACCGTTGCCGACCCACCCCGGGGGACGACACAGAGCTGCGGGCCGTCCCGGGGTCTCCCCCGGGACGGCCCGCAGCCGTCGTCCGTGTCGGTCAGTTGACCCGGATACGCACCACGTCGAAGGCGGGGGTCTGGTTGGCCCGCTCCATCATCGGCACTCGGTGCGAGCCGTCACCGGCCCAGACCGCGCACTGCGCCGTACCCGACTGCGGCAGGCCCGGGATCTGGATGGTCACGTCGTCGGACTGGTTGCCGCCCTTACCGTCCTCGGTGGCCACGAAGAACGCCGGGACGTCCTGCGGGTTGGACGGCGCCTGGTTGGTGTTCTGCAGCATCCGGCAGGCGGTGTGGAAGTGACCACGGGTCAGGCCCTGCCCGTTGAGCACCGAGCTCTCCAGGTAGTAACCGCCCTGCCCGGCCGCCAGGAAGCGGTCCCGGACCAGGTTACGGGTGGAGACCTTCAGGCTGAAGGCCTGGTTGCGCTGCACCTGGTTCGGGAACTGCGTGATCAGCAGCGACGGGTTGTTGGCCGCCGCGCCGACCTCGCCGAACGCGGTGCTGACGCAGCGGTTGCCGTTCTGGAAGCCGTCGTGCGGCTGCAACCGGCTGTTGGCGCAGTCCTTGGCGAGCACGCCCAGGGCGTTGCCGTTGTTGCCGTTCTGGCCGCCGTTGTTGCCGTTGTTGTTGCCGCCGTTGTTGTTGCCGCCGTTCTGACCGCCGTTGTTCTGGCCGCCGTTCTGACCGCCGTTGTTGTTGCCGCCGTTGTTCTGGCCGCCGTTGTTGGCCGCCACCTGGCAGCCGGCGAGCTGCTCCAGGCCCTGCGGGCGCTGGGCGAACCGGCCGATCGCGGTGGCGATCCGGTTCAGCGCGGACCGACGCTTGTCGGCCAGCGGGCCGAGGATGGCGTTGTCGATGAACGCCTTCCCGTTGCGCCCCTCGGCGGCCAACCGCTTGTTGGCGTCGTCGATCTGGGTCTTGAGCAGGGCCAGTTCCTTGTCCACCTCGGCCTTGGCCTGGGCCGGGATCTGCGGCAGCCGCGGGGTGACCTCCGGGCAGGCCACCGTGGAGGCCAGCGTGGTCACCGGGGCGTTGCCGGCCTTGACCGCCTGACACTCGGCGACGGACATCTGCCCGTCACCCCAGTGGTTCCGAACCCAGCGACCGTTCTGCCACGTCTGGGTGGTGCTGCCGCGCCCGCTCGGCGAGGTGGCACCGGGGCTCGGTGCGACGCAGGCCGACGAGACGTTGCGGGTCTGCTGCCGCGGCTTGTCCCCGGCCGATGAGATCTGGGTGACGGCGGCGATACCGCCGAAGACGACGAGCGCACCGACCGCCGCCAGCAGCCGCTTGCTCCGCGCGTTACCGGATGACCGGCGTGCCCCTGTGGACCTGCGCATCGAATTGCTCTCCTTCTCGATCCGGTACCTGACTCGTGTCCCCGACGAGGAGACGCCCATTCGGGTCCGTCGCCCCCGTCGAGGGGCACTGCGACGTTCCGGTCGCACGTCGATGGCCGACGATGCCTTTCCGCACCGTCCGCCGCGTCGGGTGGCGCGGCTGGGAAGATCCTGTCCATTCCCGCTTAGGTACGGGCCGGGTCGGGCGAAGGTTCAACACGATCCGAAGGAACCGGGACTGTTTTCCGGGCGGGCCGGAATGTCACCAACCGTCGCCGGTAAATGACGGCGGGTCGTTCCGATGGGTCAGTCCACGCAGAGATGGTCGAAGGCGAACGGCGTGCTCAGCTCGTCACGCCGGTCCCGCAGGGCACGGATCTGTCGGCGCAGCTCGTCCCGGTCGAGCAGGGTGGCGTCGTCGCACTCGACGTCGGCCAGCCGGTCGCCCACCGCCACGGCCGCGAGATCCTCGGCCAGCCGGCCGGGGTCCACCCCGCAGTGCAGCCGGCTGCCGTGCACGGTGACCCGTTCCACCAGGCACCGGCCGGGCCGCACCTCGACCCAGCTCCAGCCCTCGGCCACCGCACCGTGCCAACGCACGTGCAGTCCGCGCACGATCGGGTCACTGAGCCGCCGCGACACGTACGCCTCGACGGCCGCCGCCCGGGACAGCGCGCCGAGATCGTTGACCGGTCCCGTGCGCCCGTCCGGCAGCCGGCCGACGATGTCGCGGTAGTCGACCCGGGCGTCGTCCGGCTCGTCCGGGGCCGCACCGGCGGTGTAGGCACGCGCGTCGACCAGGTACGTGACGATCCGGCGGCCGTGTCCGGCGGCCCGCAGCGTCGGCGAGCCGATCCGTACCACCGGCAGGCCCACCGCCGCGCACACCGCCGCGCACGTCCGCTCGGCCCGCTGCCGCGCCGAACCGGCCGCCGCCACGGGGCCGACGGTCAGGGCGAACAACGGGACACCGGTGCCGGCGGCGCAGACGACGTGGTCGAACTCCTCCCGCACGGCCGAACTCCACTGGTGCCCGGTGACCCCGGCCGGCCGCCGCGCCACCAGGTCACCGAGCCGACGGGGGCCGTACACCGCCTGCCCGGCCCGGACGACCAGCGGCGCGGCACCGGCCGGCACCGGCCGCAGCCGGGCGTCGTCGGTGGCGGTACGCGTCATCGTCGGTCGGTCCGTCCGTGCTGGGGAGGGTGACCGCAGGAGTCTAGGACGCCGGACCCGGTTCCCGCCTCGCCGGTACCGCCGGGACCGGGCGGCACGTGCGGGCACCGACCGGTGTCTCTACGCTCACGGGGTGCTGCACGACGGACCGGCCCCCCAACTGTTGACCAAACGGAGTCTCGTCACGGTCTCCCACGCCATCGAGCGGTCGGCGCTGACCACCGCCGAGGACGGCCCGCTGGTGGTGATCGCCCTGTTCCAGCGGATGCCGTACTTCCTGCGGGAGCAGGAGCGCTACCGTCGGATCACCGCGGGCGCGGCGGTCACCGTGGTCGGGCTGGTCGGACAGACACCGCCGGAGCTGCCGCCCGGTGGGTACGCGGTGGCGCTGGCGGAGACCGAGGAGCTGGCCCAGGAGTGGAGCGTGGTCGCGTTGACCCCCCGGTTCGGGGCCAGCCTGGTGGCTCGGGACCAGCGGGCGGTGACGGTCGCCGGCACCCTGGAGGAGGGGCGACTCTTCTCCGGCCACTGGGGGTTCCGGCGGGACGAGGCGCTGCACGAGGTGATCCGGCTGCGGGCGCTGCTCGGCGACCGGCTGCCCCCGGCCGCGCTGACCGCGATCGACCAGGTGCTGCGCCGGGTCCTGGACCTGCCGGCGACCCCCGGCGAGAGCCGCGCCGAGGCGGCGCTGCGGCTGATGGCCGAGCGGGTCGACCGCGCCCACCACGGTGGGCCAGGACGGGCCGCCGTGGTGGAGGAGGGCGCGTCGGGCCTGGTCGACGAGGCGACGCTGCACCGCTGGACGGGGCGGGACGGGGTGACCGCCGCCGGCACCCTGCCGGTGGCGCTGATCGGGGTACGGGTCGGTGAGCCGGCCGGCGCCCCGGAGCGCTTCGGACGGCGCAGCGCGGCCCGGGAGGCGCAGGCGGTGATCGCCGCGTTGACCGCGCCGCTGCGCCCGGTCGACCGGGCGGTCCGCCTCGCCCCCGACGAGTACCTGCTGGTCCTGCCGTCGCTGAGCCGGCAGGAGGCGCTGGCGGTGGCCAGTCAGGTGCACACCTCGGTGGCCGGGCTGGCCCGGTCGTACCCGTTCGTGTCCTTCGCGGTGCACACGGCGGTCACGGTGACCGACCGACGGCCGCTGCCGGTGGCCGACGTCCGGCACGCCGTCGACTGGGCGGCTCGGGAGGGCGTCCCGGTGGCCACGGTCGCCCGGGAGGCCGTCGCGAGCGCCGTGCCCTGAGCGGGGGGACACCGGGGTGGTCCCTCGGGGACTGGGCGGTGGCGGCGGCTCAGGCCACCGGGGTCACTCCACCCGGCGTCCGGGCCGCCGCCTCGTCGTCCAGGTCGTACCCGATGGTGCTGGTGACCTGGACCACCCCGCTGACCTGGCCGGCGAGCTTCACCGCCAGCTCGGCGGCGGTCCGCCGGTCCAGCCGGCCATCCAACCGCACCGCCCCGTCGCGGACCTGCACGGTGACCAACCCGTCCCGGACCGCCAACACCCGCCGCAGCACCTCCTGCACCACGTCCTCGCGGATCTCGGCGTCGCTGCGCAGGTGCACCCGGAGCAGGTCGCTGCGGGTGACGATGCCGACCAGCCGGCCCAGGTCGTCGAGGACCGGCAGCCGCTTGACCGCCTCCCGGTCCATCAGCCGGGCCGCCGCCGGCAGTGACGCCCCCGGGTGGGTGGTGACCGCAGGCGCGGTCATCAGCTCCCCCGCCAGCAGCGCCTCCGCCTTCTCCCGGGAGGCCCGGCGTCGCCGCCCGGCGAAGGCCCGCCGCTCCTCCTGCACCCCGGAATGCTCCACCTTGTGCAGCAGGTCCGCCTCGGACACCACCCCCAGCACGCGCCGGAACCCGTCCACCACCGGCACCGCGCTGATGCCGCGCCGGACCAGCACGTCGACGATCGCCCGGTAGGGGGTCTCCTCCCCCACCGTGGCGACCTCCCGGGTCATCACGTCCTCCACCTGCCACGTCCTCATCACGACCTCCTCGGGGCTCTCGCGACCGACGCTAGGGCTGGCCGCACCGGTCGGGGCAGAGGCGGACGGACCGGGGCCGGCGGGGCCGAAGGTCCCGCCCGGAGGCCGGTGCCGGGGGACTTAGGTCCCGCCCCGGCACGGACCGGTCGGCCCTGCCGGGACGGCCGCCGTCGGCGTGGAATGTAACTGCCACCGGGAAGTGCGGTGCCAGGCAGAGAAGGGACGTGGAGACCATGACCGCGACGATCGAGCGGAACACCACCGCCGGGACCATCGCACCGGTGGCGGGAACCGAGACCACCCGGCAGCGGGCCGCCCGGTACGTCTGGGCCGGCACCCGGATCGCCCTCGGCTGGATCTTCCTCTGGGCGTTCCTGGACAAGCTGTTCGGCCTCGGTCACGAGACCGAGACGAAGAACGCCTGGATCAACGGCGGCAGCCCGACCAAGGGTTTCCTCGCCTTCGGCGCGAAGGGTCCGTTCCAGGGGCTCTACCAGGACATCGCCGGCGCGGCCTGGGCCGACTGGCTGTTCATGATCGGCCTGGCCGGCATCGGGGTGGCCCTGCTGCTCGGCATCGGGATGCGGCTCGCCGCGGTCGCCGGTGGCCTGCTCATGGTGCTGATGTGGACCGCCGTCCTGCCTCCCGCGAACAACCCCTTCATGGACGACCACCTGATCTACGCCGCGGTGCTGGCCGGTCTCGCCCTGGTCGGCGCGGGGAACACCCTCGGTCTCGGCCGGGTCTGGGCCACGCTCCCGCTGGTGCGCCGGTTCGGCTGGCTCAGGTGACCGACCGCACGGCCAGGGGCGCCACCTCGACGGTGGCGCCCCTCGCCGGGCGTCCGCCCCGGGTCGGGATTCCCGGCCCCGGGACCGCCGGGAATCGGCCCGTCACGATCGGGCAGGATCGACACCGACCGGACGATCGTGCGACGACGGAGGAGACAGCGATGAACACGCCCCAGGCAGGCAAGCCGGAGATCGGTCCGATCGAGGGCGCCCCGCCGGCCGACCTCGTGATCGAGGACCTCACGGTCGGCGACGGCCCCGAGGCCCAGCCGGGTCAGCTGGCCAACGTGCACTACGTCGGGGTGTCCCACTCCACCGGCCGTGAGTTCGACGCCTCCTGGAACCGGGGCGAGGCCTTCGAGTTCCCGCTCGGCGGCGGCCGGGTCATCGCCGGCTGGGACCAGGGCGTGGTGGGCATGAAGGTCGGCGGCCGTCGCCGGCTCACCATCCCGCCGCACCTGGGCTACGGCAGCCGGGGCGCGGGCGGCGTCATCAAGCCGAACGAGACCCTGGTCTTCGTCGTCGACCTGCTCGGCGTCCGCTGACCTGCGGTGGGGTCGCCGGCACCGCCCGGCGGCCCCACCGGCACGTCTACCGGAACCCCGGGCCGAACTGCCCGGGATCTACGGCCGGGCCGTACGCCGGACCCGGCACCGGACGGACACGGTGCGGGCCGGAGGCGATGCGGGACGGCCACGGCACCGGCCTGAGGCGGCACGGGCCGACGGCACGAACACGGCGCGGGCCGGAGGCGGGATCGTGGCGGTCAGGCGCAGGCGGCCAGGGGACGGTGCGTGACCTCGACCGGGGCGTCGCCGTGCCGGACCGCGATGATCCGGTGCAGGCCGGTGGCCCGCAGCACCCGGGCGACCACCGGATCGGGGTCGACCACCACCAGCTCACCGCCGCGGGCCCGCACCCTGAGGTGGGCGGCGACCAGCGCCCGCACCCCGGCGGCGGAGAGCACCTGCACGCCGGAGAGGTCGAGCCGGAGCACCGGACGGGCCGGTGCGGCCCAGAGCGCCGCCCGGAACGCGCCGACGGTGGCGATGTCGATCTCGCCGACCGCGCGCAGCTCGGCCACGTCGTCGGCCACCCTGAGCCGCACGTGGAAGCGGTCGTCCTCGCCCTGCGTCATGCCCCGAATCTAGCCCGTCCCCCCGACATTTCCGCCCTGCCCAGGGCGGGTCTCCGGGTAGTCCCAGGGTCGCCCCGGAGCCGACCCCTACTCCTCCTCAGGGTGGAGAGCCGCCGGCCACGCGCAGCCGCACCCGAGGAGCCCGTAAGGCGTACGGACCCCGGGCGGGAGGCGGTACGACCGGCCGCCGGTGACCGACGGGCCGGGCGTACCGCGATCGTCCTCCCCGGCCGGTGTCAGCCGCCGCTGGGCGACGGCGCGGGCGACGAACCGCCGGCGACCGCCCCCGGGTGCGACGGGCTGGTGGTGGGCGCCGGCTTCAGACCCGGCGGTACGGGCAGCGCGCTGCCCCGGGCGAACTCGGCCCAGCTGGTGTTCCAGGCCGTCCAGCCGTTGCCCGGCCGCAGCGGCACCTCGGTGCCCTTCACGGTGACCAGGTCGCCGACCTGGGTGACGCCCATCAGCCAGTCGGCGGCGGTGGACGAGACGTTGGCGCACCCGTGCGAGACGTTGGTGTACCCCTGGTCCCCCTCCGACCAGGGCGCGGCGTGGATGAACTCGCCGCCCCAGGTGAGGCGCTGGGCGTCCTCGACGTCGACCACGTAGCCGCCGTCCGGCTCACCCCGGGTGTCGAACCGGGTCTGCTGGTGCTTCTCCATGATCACCATCTTGCCGCTGGAACTCGGCGTGCTCGGCTTGCCCAGGCTGACCGGGATCCGGCGGACCAGCCGGCCGTCCTGGAAGACCGACATCTGCTTGGTGGCGTTGTCGATGTCCAGGGCCACCTGCCGGCCGATCTTCGAGGTGGACCGCCGGTCGGCGTCGCCGACGTACTCCTTGCCGATCGGCAGCCCCTCCAGGGCGGACCGGACGCTGATCGTCGTCCCGCTGCGCCAGAAGTCGGGCGCGCGGTAGTACACCTGACTGCCGTCCTCCAGCCACGACCAGGTGCCCGGCTGCGGCGGATCGGTCTCCACGAACAATCGTCGCTGCACGGCCGCCCGGGCCTCCCGGGGAATTGCCGGTTCGAAAGCCACCGTCACCGGCATCGCGGTGCCGTACGTCTGGTTACCGGCGAAATAGAGCACACTGGTCAACGCCTGCCGGTTCGTATTCGTCGCCGTGGTGAACGTGGTCCGCCCGACGGTCGTCCGGCCCGCGTCACCGGTCGCGGTCACCTCCGCGGTGTACGTCCGGCCGCCGGCCAGCGGGGCCGCCGGCACCCAGCTCGACCCGTCCTCCCTCGGCTCCCCGGCGACGACCTTCCCCTTGTCGTCGGTGAGCTTCACGCTGGTCACCCGCCCGCGCTGCACGACGGTGCCGACCTCGGCGCTGACCGGAACGTCCTTCGCCCGGTCGGCGGGCGTCACCGACACCGTGGGACCGGACGCCCCGCCGGTGGCCGCGCCGGCCGGCCGCTCCCGCTCGGCGGTGCACCCGCCGAGGGCCAACGGCGCGGCTGCGATGGTCACCGTCAGAAGCGTCAATCGCCGCCTCAGGTCCATATTCCGTCCCCCATTTCCAGTCCCCTTGGCCACATTCTGTACAGCGCTTCTCGGGCCGGGTCGTGCTTTTCGGGGAACCGGTCGGCCGACGCCGGGCATATGGACCCCGGCGATGTCGGACGGGGCGCAGTGGCACCGATGTCCGGGATCGCCCGTGCCGGGGCGGCACGGATCGTCAGTCCCAGTCCTGGTCACCGTGGTTGCGCAGCCAGCGCCCACCGACCGGCGGGGTGTCCAGCCGGAGCGCCGCCACCGCGTTGCCGGCGAGGTCGTTGTCCTCGACCCGGCAACCGACACAACTGCCCCGGGCGGTGATCCAGAAACCATGGGTCTGGGTGCGCTCGTCGTGGTTGTCCCAGATCCGGTTGCCCCGCACCGTCGCCCCGTCGAACGCCGCGTCGATCGCGATGCCGGCCCGGGTCGGCGGCGCGGCCGGCAGCTCGTACGGGGTGCCCGGCAGCGGGGTGTCCCCGCTCCAGGCGGTGAAGGCGTCGGGGCGGACCGGGGCGAGGTGCAGCTCGGTGGCGGTGTTGGCGGCCACCACCGCGACCCGCTGGCCGACCCGCAGCACCTTGCCCCGGTGGCTGTCCGACGCCCAGGTCGCCGAGCGGTCGACCAGGGACCGTTCGGCGTAGCGGACCGACTCGCCGCCCCCACGGGACGCCTCCGCGCACTGCCGGCCGTTGTTGCGGATGCGGTTGTCGAGCAGCATCGCGTCGGTCATCGGGCGGTCCACCCGGATCGCGTCCAGGCCGTTGCCCCAGAACTCGTTGCTCTCCACCACCACGTCCTGCGCCGGGTGCGGGTAGCCCCGGCCGAGATCGTGCTGGTGGTAGCCGTACCCGCCGTTGTCGCTGATCCGGTTGCCGCGCACCGTGTACGGCCCCGGGGTGTTGCCCACGCTGACCCCGTCGCCCACGTTGCCGTCGATCACGCAGTCGGTGAGCAGGCCGCCCCGGCCGGCGACACCGGCGGTGCCGTTGCCCGAGACGTCGTAGCCGGCCTCCAGGTTGCCGGTCATCGTGCAGCCGGTGACGATCAGCCCGTCGGCGCCCCAGTCGGAGATGCCGAACCGGTTGCCCTGGCTGTGGCAGCCCACGATCCGGTAGCCGCGCGGCGGCGTCCAGTAGTCCTTCTGGAGTTCGAGGAAGATGCCGTTGGTGCCGTTGGCCAGGGCGGTGCAGTTGGCGATGGTGAGCCGCTCCATGTCGCCCCAACCGCCGATGCCGATGCCGATGCCCGCGCCGCCCATCTGCTCGCCGTTGTCCAGCCGGCCGCAGCCGACCACCACCACCCCGTCGATCAGGGTGTCCTGGAGGAAGTCGCAGCCCAGCCCGCTCGCCCCGGTGTGGTGGATGTAGAGGTTGCGGAACACCCCGCGCACCACGTACTGCAGGCCCAGGCCCTTGGCCAGGTAGTTGTACTCGGCCATGGCCACCCCGGAGCCGTCGATCTCGAAGTCGGCGAAGGTGCAGTCGGCGATGTGCCGGTCCCGGTCCGCGCCGTGCTGGAGCACCGTCCAGAACGCCAGCGGGGTCGGGTCGCTGCGGTTGCCCTCGTTGCTGAGCAGGAACCGGGTGGCGGCCGGACCGGCGCCGATCAGGGACACCCCGCTGCGCCACACCGTGCCGGCGTCCCGGATGGAGTAGATGCCCGGCGGGCACCAGATCACCCGGGCCCGCCCGTCGGCCGCGTAGCCGGCACCGAGCCGGTCCACCAGGGCGGCCAGCGCCGGCTGGTCGTTGGTCACCCCGTCCCCGGTCAGGCCGTAGTCGTGGGCGTCGCACCACAGCGGCGCACCGGCGACGGGCGGACGGCGGTCCCGCAGGGCGACGGGCAGACCCTGGTACGGCACGGGGAACTCCTCTCGGCGGCACGGCCACGACCGACGGCGGTTTCCCGGCCCGCCGACCGGAAAACCCCGCCGCGACCCGCCGGCCGGACGAAGCGGACGAACGCCCGGCGCGACGACGGAGCCGGCCACCCCGCCCAGGGGTGACCGGCTCCGGACGTACCGCTCAGACGTTCGCCACCAGCAGCGCCGGCTGCTCGACGCAGTCGGCGACGTGCCGCAGGAAACCACCGGCCACCCCGCCGTCGCAGACCCGATGGTCGAAGGTCAGGCTGAGCTGGGTGACCTTGCGGACCGCCAGCTGCCCGTCGACCACCCACGGCTTGTCCACGATCCGCCCGATCCCGAGCAGCGCGGCCTCCGGGTGGTTGATGATCGGGGTGGAACCGTCCACTCCGAACACCCCGTAGTTGTTCAGGGTGAAGGTGCCACCGGTGAGCCGGGCCGGCGGCAGGGTGCCGGCGCGGGCGGCGGCGGTCGTCTCGGCCAGGGCGGCGGCCAGCTCCCGGGTGGTGAGCCGCTGGGCGTCGCGCAGCACCGGGACGAGCAGGCCCCGGTCGGTCTGCGCGGCGATGCCCAGATGCACCCCGGCCGACTGGACGATCCGCTGCCCCTCGGTGTCGACGTGCGCGTTGAGCTGCGGGAACCGCCGCAGCCCGCTGAGGCAGATCCGGGCCAGCAGGGCCAGCACGCTGACCGGGGCGTCCGGGGTGGCCGCGTTGATCGCCGCCCGGGTCGCCAGCAGCGCGGTGGCGTCCGCGTCGACCCAGATGGTCACCTCGGGGATCTCCCGGCGGCTGCGGGAGAGCTTGTCGGCGATCACCCGACGGATGCCGGTCAGCGGGATGACCACGTCGGACGCGTCGGCCGGGGCCGGCTCGCCGTGCGCCGCCGGGGCCGGTGCCGCGACGGCGGCGGGCCGGCCGGGGTCGCCGGTGTGCTGCTGCGGCGCGGCGGCCAGGGCGGCCTCCACGTCGGCCCGGCGGATCACGCCGCCGGGGCCGGTGCCGCGCAGCCCGGTCAGGACCACCCCGTGCTCGCGGGCGAGCCGGCGCACGATCGGCGAGATGACCAGGGGTGCCGTCGCGGCGGCCGGGACGGTGCCGTCCCCGGCCGGCGGGACGACGCCGTCGGTGGACATCCCGGAGGCCGGGGCGTCCCCACCCGCGTCGGCCGGGATCCTCGGCGCGGACGACGGGCCGACCGTCCCCACGGGGGCGGGGGGCACGGGGGACACGGCAGCTTCGGCCGCCGGCTCCGGCGCCAGGGTCAGCCGGGGGCGTCGCCGCCGCCGGGTGCCGCCGTGGCCGGTGCCGTACCCGATCAGGACGTTGCCCGAGCCGGCCCGCTCCTCCTCGCGGTAGGTGGCGTGCCCGGCGGGCTCGTCGCCGTCGTCGGCCGGCGCGATCGTGATCAGCGGTTGGCCGACCGGACGCGTCTCACCGGCCGCGCCGTGCAGGGCGACCACCCGGCCGGCGTACGGGCAGGGCACGTCGACCACGGCCTTGGCGGTCTCCACCTCCACCACGCTCTGGTCCACGGTGACCAGGTCACCGACGGCGACCTTCCACTCGACGATCTCGGCCTCGCTCAGCCCCTCGCCCAGGTCGGGCAGGAGGAAGACCCTGGTGCCGGTGGCGGTGCGGGCGTTCACGCCGCGCTCCCCTGGGCCAGCCAGCGCGGATCGGGCCGGTCGTCCCACTGGAGGCGGGCCACGGTGTCGAGGACCCGGTCCACCCCGGGCAGGTGGGTGTGCTCCAGCATCGGCGCCGGGTAGGGGATGTCCAGCCCGGACACCCGCAGCACCGGGGCGTGCAGGGCGTGGAAGCAGCGCTCCTGCACCCGGGCGGCGATCTCCGCGCCGACCCCGGCGAAGCCCTGCGCCTCGGTGACCACCAGACAGCGGCCGGTCCGGCGGACCGAGGCGGTGACGGTGGCGTCGTCGAACGGCACGATGGTCCGTACGTCGACCACCTCGAGGTCCCAGCCGTCCTCCCGGGCGGCCTCGGCGGCCTCCAGCGCGACCGGCACCGCCGGACCGTACGCGACCAGGGTGGCGTCGGTACCGGGCCGGCGGACCACGGCCCGGCCGAACGGCGCGGTCCGGGCCGGCAGCTCGGCCTCGCCGCTGGCGAAGTAGAGCTTCTTCGGCTCCAGGAAGACCACCGGGTCCGGGTCGGCGATCGCCTCCCGCAGCAGCGAGTACGCGTCCTCGACCGTCGCCGGGGTGACCACCTTCAGGCCGGGGGTGTGCGCGTAGTACGCCTCGGACGAGTCGCAGTGGTGCTCCACCCCGCCGATCCCACCGGCGTACGGCACCCGGATGACCATCGGCACGCTCAGCGCGCCCCGGGTGCGGTTGCGCAGCTTCGCCACGTGCGAGGCGATCTGCTCGAACGCCGGGTAGGCGAACGCGTCGAACTGCATCTCGACCACCGGCCGCAGCCCGGACATGGCCAGGCCGACGGCGAACCCGACGATGCCGGCCTCGGCGAGCGGGGTGTCGAAGCAGCGCTTGTCACCGAACCGGGCCTGCAACCCGTCGGTGATCCGGAAGACCCCGCCGAGCTGCCCGACGTCCTCGCCGAAGACGAGCACCCGCTCGTCGTCGAGCATCGCGTCGGCGAGCGCCGCGTTGAGGGCCTTCGCCATGGTCATGGTGGCCATCAGGCGTCCCCCTCCGCGTCGGCGGCCAGCTCGGCCCGGACCATCTCCCGCTGCTCCACCAGTTGCGGGGTCGGCTCGGCGAAGACGTGGTCGAACAGGCTCAGCGGGTCGACGACGGGTTGCGCGTTCATCCGCTCCCGCAGGTCGGCGGCGTACCGCTCGGCCTCGGCGGCGACCTCCGCGACGGCCGCGTCGTCCAGCTCGCCCCGGCCGCGCAGGTACGCCTCCAGCCGGGCCACCGGGTCGCGGTCCCGCCACGCCTCCACCTCGTCGGGATCCCGGTAGCGGCTCGCGTCGTCGGCGTTGGTGTGCGCCTCCATCCGGTAGGTGTGCGCCTCGACCAGGTACGGCCCGTGCCCGGCGCGGGCGTGCGCCACCGCCCGGCTGAGCACCGCGAGGACGGCCACCGGGTCGTTGCCGTCGACCTGTTCGCTGGGCACCCCGTAGCCGACGCCCTTGTAGGCCAGGCTCGGCGCGGCGGTCTGCCGGGACAGCGGGACGCTGATCGCGTACTTGTTGTTCTGCACGAAGTAGACGACCGGGGCCTTGAACACGGCGGCGAAGTTGAGCCCCTCGTGGAAGTCGCCCTCGCTGGTCGCGCCGTCGCCGATGAAGGCCAGCGCCACGGTGTCCCGCCCCTGGTAGGACTCGCCGTAGGCCAGGCCGGCGGCGTGCACGCACTGGGTCGCCAGCGGAGTGCACTGCGGCGCGGTGCGGACCACCGTCGGGTCGTACCCGCAGTGCCAGTCGCCACGCAGCAGGGTCAGCACCTCGACCGGGTCGATGCCCCGGGCGGTCAGCGCCATCGACTCCCGGTAGGTGGGGAAGACCCAGTCGTCGTCGCGCAGCGCGAGCACCGCACCCACCTGGCAGGCCTCCTGCCCCCGGGAGGACGGGTAGACGGCGAGCCGCCCCTGCTTGGTCAGCGCGGTGGCCTGCGCGTCGAAACGGCGGCCGACGACCATCCGACGGTACATCTCGCGCAGCACCCCGGCGGGCGGCTCGGGCAGGTCGGCGCGGGGCGGCAGCGGGGTGCCGTCGGGGGCGAGCAGCCGCACCGGCTCGATCTGCGGGAGCAGGCCGGCGGTGGGGTCGGGGGCGACCGGGGTGGCCGGTCGACGGGTACGCGGGGATGCCCTGCGGACCGCCTGGGGTGTGGTCGTCACGGCGGGGACCTCCTGGACGTGTGGTGGACCTATGCTCCTGCCGTTGGATGATTGACTCAACATCCGTGGTGAACGCGGGACGATTGGCCTACCGGGGAGTATCTGATGAGCCAGCAGACCAGCCCACCGCCGGGCCCGCCGGGCGGAACGGGACGTTCGGTCACCCCGCTGGACGAGGTGGACCGACGGGTCCTCGACGAGCTGACCCGGGACGGCCGACTGTCCATGCGTACGCTCGCCGAGCGGGTGCACGTCTCGCGCACCAACGCGTACGCCCGGGTGGAGCGGCTGCTGCGGGACGGGGTGATCACCGGGTTCCGGGCCCGGGTGGCGCCCGAGCCGGCCGGGCTGGGCACCTCGGCGTACATCTCGCTGACCATCCAGCAGAACACCTGGCGGGAGGTGTCGGCCGAGCTGGCCCGGGTGCGCTACATCGAGCACGTGGCGCTGCTCAGCGGGGAGCACGACGTGCTGGCCCTGGTCCGCGCGCCGGACAACGCCACCCTGCGGGACGTGGTGCTGAGCCGGGTGCAGGGCATCGCCGGGGTGCTCTCCACCCGGACCTGGCTGGTCTTCGACGAGTTCGACGGGGCCGGCAGCCCCTGGGCCTGAGTGGCGGCCCGCCCGGTGTGTCGGCCGGCCCGGCGCGGTCGGTGTGTCGGCCGGCCCGACGCCATCGGTGTATCGGCTAGCCCGACCGGGGCGGTCAGCGTTGCGGCGGAGCAGCCGTGCGGCCGGTCAGCGTTCGGGGCGGGCGGTCATGCGGGCGGTCAGCGTTCGGGGCGGGCGGTCATGCGGGCGGTCAGCGTTCCGGCGGGGCGGCCAGGCCGGCGCGGTCGGCCAGCGCCAGCAGCGGCTCCAGTGAGTAGCGGTCGCCGTCCAGGCCGGCGTGCGGGTCGCCGCGCTCGGCGAACCGGGCCGGCATGCTCAGCACGTCGAAGTCCTCCGGCCGAGCGTCGTCCAGCTCGGCCCAGTCCAGCGGGGCCGACACCAGCGCCGCCGGGGTGGGCCGGATCGAATACGCCGAGGTCACCGTGTGGTCACGGGCCATCTGGTTGTAGTCGATGAAGACCGGCTTGTCCCGCTGGTCGCGCCACCAGGTGGTGGTGACCAGGTCGGGCAGCCGCCGCGCCAACTCGTGGCCGAGGGCGAGCACCGCGCGCCGGCACTCGCCGAAGCTCCACCGGGGCTCGATGGAGAAGTAGACGTGCAGGCCGCGCCCGCCTGTCGTCTTCGGATAGCCGATCATGCCCAGCTCGGCGAGGAAGGCCCGGACCTCGTGCGCCACCGGCACCACCCGGTCGAAGCCGACCCCGGGCATCGGGTCGAGGTCGATCCGGAGCTGGTCGGGGCGCTCCACGTCGGCCGCCGTCACCGGCCACGGATGGAACCGCAGGGTGCCCAGGTTGGCCGCCCAGATCACCACCGCCAGCTCGCCCGGCGCGATCTCGTCGGCGGTACGACCGCTGGGAAAGGTGAGGTGCGCCGTACGCACCCAGTCGGGAGCACCGGCCGGCAGCCGTTTCTGGTAGAAGGCGTCACCCCGGTTGTCCTGCCGGGTGCCGATCGTCGCCCCCTCGAACACGCCGCGCGGCCAGCGCTCCAGCATCGTCGGCCGGTCCCGCAGGGCGCGCAGGATGCCGTCGCCGACGGCCAGGAAGTAGCCGACCACGTCCCGCTTGGTCAGCCCGCGCTCGGGAAAATACGGCTTGTCGGGGCTGGAGACGCGGACCAGCCGCTCCCCCACCCGGATCTCCTCGGCCGCCGTCGCCACGCCTCACACCGTAACGGCCACCCCCGACACCCGACGCCGGCTCACCGAATCGGACGCCGAGGCGGGCCACTGCCCCGCCTCGTGGTGCGTGGTTACGCCTCGGGTTGCCCGACGTAGGTCCCGCGCTGCGGCACCGTATAGACCAATCCGCGCTCGCGAAGCTCCGCGACGGCACGTCGGGCGGTTCCGCGGGCCACCCCGAACTCCTGCACGATCGCCGCCTCGCTCGGGATCGGTCGGTGCGCCACAAGGTCACCGCTGGCGATGCGCTCGGCCAGGATGTCCGCCACCTGCCGGTAGACCGGCACCGGGCCGTCTGGGTCGATCACGAGACGACGCTAATCGAGAAGAGGGTCTTTAGCTATCGCGCCCGAACGCCGAACCGTTCAGCGTTCGTCGTCGTCCGCGCCGCGCGGTTGATTCGGCCGGTACTTCCTGATCCACGCGTCGACCGCGGCGCGATCCCAGACGCGGACCTTGCCACTGGCCACCGTGTCGATCGGCGTCGGGAAGGTCGGACGGTTGGTGATCTCGGTGGCCCTGGTGCGCGACACGCCACCGAGCATGTCCGCGATGTCGGAGAGGGCTACGAGTCTCACGCTGCGACCGTAGGTACGTGCACCGTGCACACGTTGCCACTTCCAACCTTGACGGTGTGCACGTTGCAGGTGATGCTGAAGGGGCACATCCGGTGGCGGTCCGGGTGCCTGATCGGGGATCGGTGCCCGGACCTGCCTGTCGACGGGAGGCCGCTCATGCCGATGGACGAACCGATCACGCCCGCCCTGGTCCGGTGGACCGCGCAGCGGGTGTGGCCCAGCACCACGGGGCACCTGACGAGCCCCGACCGCTACGCCGCTGCTTCCAGTGCTGCGACGACGGATGCCACATGCTGACCTGGGCGCGCTCGGTGCTGCGGGCTCACCGGCAACCGACGCCGCTGCCCCACTAGGCTCGCCGCCATGGCGACCTATCTCGACGTACACCCGGAGAACCCGCAGCCCCGGACGATCGCCCGGGTGGTCGACCTGCTGCGCGGCGACGGCCTGATCGCCTATCCGACCGACTCGTGCTTCGCGCTGGGCTGCCAGCTCGGCAACCGGGACGGCCTCGACCGGATCCGGGAGATCCGGCAGCTCGACAGCAAGCACCACTTCACCCTGGTGTGCCGGGACTTCGCGCAGCTCGGTCAGTTCGTGCACATCAACAACGCGGTGTTCCGGTCGCTGAAGGCGGCCACCCCGGGCAGCTACACGTTCATCCTGCCCGCCACCAAGGAGGTGCCGCGCCGGCTGCTGCACCCGAAGAAGAAGACCGTCGGGGTACGCATCCCCGACCACCCGGTCGCGCAGGCGCTGCTGGCGGCGCTGGGTGAGCCGTTGGTGTCGAGCACCCTGCTGCTGCCCGGCGAGTCCGAGCCGATGACCCAGGGTTGGGAGATCAAGGAACGACTCGACCACGCGATCGACGCGGTGATCGACTCCGGCGAGTGCGGCACGCTGCCCACCACCGTGGTCGACTTCTCGGCCGACGAGCCGGAGATCGTCCGCTACGGCGCGGGCGACCCGACCCGCTTCGAGTAGCCGCGCGTCGACCTCGCGTCACACCCGCCACCTCGACCGGCCTATTACCCCTGCTCTGCTGCCCGCCGCACCCTGTCGCGTAACGGGCACCCCTGCTCTGCTGCCCGTCACGCGACAGGGCGTGGCGGGCGGGCGCACGGCCAGCCGTTGAGCTGGTCAGGAACCGGATTCGACAGGCGGCAGCGGCAGCGGCTCGACGACCGGGTCGACGTCGCGGGCAGAGTGGACAGGTGCCGGCCGGGCCGGACCCGTCGTCCGGCTGTGTCGGCGGCCCGCGCCCGCCGGCCCGGCGTGTCGGGCCACCTCACAAGTGACCAGGTAGATCGGGGCCGGCGGCACGGCGAACTTCCCCGGACCCCAGCGCACCCAGAGGGCGACCCGGCCGGCGGCGGCCTCCGCCGCGAGCTTCTCCCAGGTACGCCGCCGATCGGTGTGGTCGACCTCGATCACCACCGGCGGCCCGTCCCGGCGGGCACACGCCACGTCCAGCACCGAGTGCCGGTCGGACATCGGCGGGGGCAACGGCAGCACGCTCGCCGCCCGACGGTAGGACCGCCAGCCCTGCTCGGCGGCCCAGGCCAGCACGGCGTCGATGATCCGCCCGGTCACCTCGTCGGTGCCCAGGTCGGTGAACTCCAGCCGGCTCAGCCACCCGGTGAGCGATGCCGCCACCCGTTCGCCGCCCGCCCCACCATCCATCCCGCCGTCCACCACACTGTCCACCCCGCCGTCCACGCGCGCAGGGTATCGCCCGCCCCGCCCCACTCCACCACCCGAACCCCACCATTCCCACCCCACCACCCCCCACTCGGGGAGCGCCGCCTCCGCCGCCGCAGGGAGTCCTGTAGATCTTGGAAAATTCTGGCCCCCAGGGGGGCCGTTTGCCACCAAGATCTCCCGGCAGCAGGGCCGCTGACCGACTGAGTGGCGGGCCGACGCGCGGGCCACGGCAGGGCGGGCAGGGCGGGGCGGGTCAGGCGGGGCGGGCAGGTCGGGCAGGGCGGGGCGGGTGGACGGGGCGGGCGGGGCGGGCGGGGCGGGTGGACGGTTATCGGGGTGGAGGCGGGGGTAGGCATGGGGGCATGGCGGAACTGGCGGCGCTGTGGATCGTCCGGCACGGTGAGAGCACGGCGAACGTCGCCGCCTCGACAGCCGAGGCGAACGGCGCGGAGCTGATCGACCTGACCCACCGGGACGCCGACGTGCCCCTGTCGGACACCGGCGAGGAGCAGGCCCGGGCCACCGCCCGCTGGCTGGCCGGGTTGCCGCAGCGGCACCGGCCCGACGTGGCGGTCGTCTCGCCGTACCGGCGGGCGGCGCGGACGGCCGAGCTGGCGCTCGCCGGCACCGGCATCCCGGCCAGCGTCGACGAGCGGCTGCGCGACCGGGAACTGGGCATCCTCGACGGGCTCACCGGGCGCGGGGTGGCCCACCGGTTCCCCGAGGAGGCGGCCCGTCGGCAACGGCTCGGCAAGTTCTACTACCGCCCACCGGGCGGCGAATCCTGGACCGACGTGGCGCTGCGGCTGCGTACCCTCCTCGGCGACCTGCGCCGCGACCACGAGGGGCGGCGGGTGCTGCTGTTCGGGCACGACGCCCTGGTGTTCCTGCTCCGCTACCTGGTGGAGGGGCTGACCGAGGCGGAGCTGATGGGGCTGACCCGGGAGCACGTGATCGCCAACTGCTCGGTGACCGGCTGGTCGGCGGACGCCGGGGGCCGCCTCGTCCCGGACATCTTCAACGACGTCACCCACCTGCACGCGCAGGGCACCCCACCCACCACGGAGGACGAGATCCATGCCGAACCGGTCTGAGACCCGGGTCATCACCCCGGGGCTGCTGCGGGACTGGGCGCTGCCGGTGCCGACCGGCGGCAAGGACAACCGGGGCACCGTGCTGGTCGTCGGCGGTTCCCGGTTCACCCCGGGCGCGGTGCTGCTGGCCGGGGTGGCCGCGCTGCGCGCCGGGGCCGGGGTGCTGCAACTCGCCGCCGCCGAGTCCACCGCCGCCGCACTGAGCATCCAGGTGCCCGAGGCCATGGTCGTGGGCCTGCCGGAGACCGCCGACGGCGCGGTCGCCGGTGACCCGGGCGACCGGCTCGGCGAGCTGGTCGAGCGGGCCGACGTGGTCACCGTCGGGCCGGGCCTCAACGACATCGACCAGACCGGCGCGCTGCTGCGCCTGGTGCTGTCGGCGGCCGGGCCGCACACCGCACTGGTCTTCGACGCGTACGCGCTGGGCGCGCTCAGCCACGAACCGGACCTGCTGGTCGGCGCGGACCGGAAGGTGGTGCTGACCCCCAACCTGACCGAGGCCCGGCACCTGCTCGGCCGCGACCCCGGCGACGACCTGGACGCCGACTCCCGCGAACTGGCCCGCCGGTACGAGGCGGTGGTCTCCCTGTACGGGCACATCGCCACCCCCGACGGCCAGGGCTGGCGGGAGGAGAGCGGCGACGCCGGGCTGGGCACCTCGGGCAGCGGCGACGTGCGGGCCGGGCTGCTCGCCGGGCTGCTCTCGCGGGGCGCGGAACCCGCTCAGGCGGCCTGCTGGGCGGCGTGGGTGCACGCGGTCAGCGGGCAGCGGCTGGTGCCCCGGTTCGGCCGGATCGGGTTCCTCGCCCGCGAGCTGCTCGACGAGATCCCGCACACCATCGCCACCGTGTGAGGGTGTCGGACATTCGCCGCCCGCGATCCGTTTCCGCAGTTCATCCCGGGGTACCGGGATTGCCGTCAGCTGATCAAGGAGGTCCACCGTGTCCACCGACGCCATCGTCCTGCTCAAAGAGGACCACAAGGAGATGCGCCGTCTCTTCCGGGAGTTCGAGAAGGCGCAGGAGGGGCCGGCCAGCCGCCGCCGCACGGTGGTCGACGAGATCGTGGCCGCCCTGACGACGCACACCTACCTGGAGAACGAGGTGATGTACCCCGAGGTCCGCAAGCTCCTGCCGGATCTGGAGGACGACATCCTGGAGTCGTACGAGGAGCACCACGTCGCCGACGTGCTCTGCGCCGAGCTGGCCGCGATGGACGCCGACGACGACCACTTCGTCGCCAAGACCACGGTGCTGATCGAGAACGTCGAGCACCACGTCGAGGAGGAGGAGCAGGAGTGGTTCCCGAAGGTGCGGGAGGCGCTCGGCCGCAACCAGCTCCAGGAGATCGGCGAGCGGATGATCGCGCTGCGCCCGGACGCGCCCCGATCCCCCAGCGATCCCAAGGCGATCAGGAGCGCCCGGCACGCCACCACCGCCTGACCCCCCGCGTTCGACCCGTACCACGTCAGGAGGGGCCCGACCGTCGGTCGGGCCCCTCCTGACGTGGTCGGCGCGGGCGCTCGCGGTTCGCCCCGCGTAGCCCACCACCCACCGGTGGGCGCGGCCCGGAATTCGCGGTTCCCGCCCCGCGCGGCGCCGGTCACCCAGCCGGTCGGCTCGGCCTGGACGACGTCGCAGCGGCGACCGGGCGGCGGGCGGCGGCGAGCGCGGCCTCGTTGCCGACCGCCCAGTCGGCGAGGCCGGACAGCGGGCCGAGCAGGCTCTGCCCGAGCGGGGTGAGCCGGTACTCGACGCTGGGCGGGACGGTGGGATGCACCTCGCGCAGCACCAGACCGGCCGACTCCAGACCGCGCAGGGTACGGGTCAGCATGCGTTGGCTGATCCCCCCGATGGCGCGGTGCAGCTCGTTGAAGCGGTACGGCTGACGACCCAGCAGGACCAGCACCAGCATCGACCACTTGTCGCTGAGCAGCCGCAGCAGCCCGGTGACCGGGCAGCCGTCGTACTCGTCGGCCGGTACGGGCATCGGCAGGGCCGTCGCCACCAGGGAACGAACATCCGTGTTCGGTACGGACATGACACTGCCTTCTTCCGCTGTCACCGGCCTTCGCAGAGGATTGTGCCGGTCACGATCCGGGGTCGACGTCCGGTGCCCCACGGGGGCCGCCGGGCGACGGGAAGGGGCGGTATGCGGGTCACGGTCATCAGCGGCGGCACCGACGGCATGGGTCGGGGCACGCTCGAAGCCCGGCTCCGACGCGGGGACGAGGTCGTCGCCATCGGCAGCAACCCCGCGAAGGGGCGATCCGTGCAGGCGCTCTCCGACCGGGCGCACTTCCTCCGGGCGGACCTGCGCTCGGTGGCGGAGACCCGCCGGGCCGTCGACGTCATCCGGCACCGGTGGCCGACGGTGGACGCCCTGGTGTTGTGCGCCAACCGGCAGTCGCCCCGGCGGGTGGTCACCGACGAGGGCCTGGAGCAGACCTTCGCGCTGTACTACCTGAGCCGTTACCTGCTCAGCCACGGCCTGCGCGATCAGCTCGACACCGCCGAACGGCCGGTCGTCGTCAACGTGGCCGGCGTCGGCGTCACCCGTGGTGCGATCCACTGGGACGACCTCCAGCTCGCCGACGGGTACGGCATGGTCGACGCGCAGTTGCAGGCGGGCCGGGCGAACGACCTGCTCGGAGTGGATTTCGCGGCCCGCTCCGGCGGGCGGACCCGGTACGTGCTCTACCACCCCGGCTTCACCCGCAGCGGCGACCTGTCCACCCTGCCGGCACCGGTCCGTGGGGTGGTCCGGGCGGCGTCGGTGTTCGCCAGGCCGGTCGGGACGTCGATCCGCCCCATCGTGAGGTGGATCGACGACCCGCCGTCGGACGCCCTGACCGCCAACGACCGGGGCCGACCCGTACCCCTGTCGACCGGGACGCTCGACCCCGTTGCCGCCCGCCGTCTCGGGACGCTGACCGACCAGCTGCTCGCCCGCCTCGACGCCGGCTGAGCGGATGGTTCACCAGGCGGTCAGCGGGGTGCCCTCCGGGGCCGGCAGAATCCGCCGCACCCGACCCGGTGGGAGGCGGCGCTGCCGCCACTCCCGGGGGTAGCCCACCGAGACCTCCTCGAACCGCACCCCGTCCTTCCAGGTGGTACGCGGGATGTGCAGGTGCCCGTAGACGACCGCGGCGGCGGCGAACCGGCGGTGCCAGTCGGCGGTGGCGTCCGTCCCGCACCACTGCGCGAAGATCGGGTAGCGCAGCACCTCGGTCGGGTGGCGGTCCAGCGGCCAGTGGTTGACCAGCACGGTGGGCAGCGCCGGATCCCGGGCGGCCAACCGGCGGGCGGTCTGGTCCAGCCGGGCCGCGCACCACTCCTGCCGACTCGGGTACGGGTCGGGGTGCAGCAGGAACTCGTCGGTGCAGACGATCCCGGTCTCGTACGCCTCCGCCAGGGCGGCCTCCCGGGTGTCGAACCCGGGCGGTCGCCAGCTGTAGTCGTACAGCAGGAACAGCGGTGCCACCAGCGCCGGGCCGCCCGGCCCCCGCCACACCCGGTAGTCGTCCTCGGGGGTGACCACGCCCAGCTCCCGGCATCGCCGCACCAGCAGCTCGTAGCGGGCCACCCCGCGCAGGGTCACCGGGTCGGCCGGCGGGGTCCACAGCTCGTGGTTGCCGGGTGCCCAGATGACGGTGTCGAAGCGCTCGGCGAGCAGACCGAGCGCCCACTCGATGTCGGCCACGGTGTCCGCCACGTCACCGGCGACGATCAGCCAGTCCCGTGGCGAGGCGGGTCGTAGCGCCTCGACCAGGGCACGGTTCTCCGCGTACCCGACGTGGAGGTCGCTGATCGCGACCAGACTGCCCTCGGTGTCCTCCCCCAGCATCCGCCGATCGTATGGCAGAAGGTCACCCGGCGCCGTGCGCGCGGTGGCGACGCCGGGGTCCTCAGTCGGCGGAGCCGGGTTCGGCCATCCGACGGTGCTGCTCGGCCTTGAGCCGGTCCGGCGTGAGCCGGGCCGCCGCCGCCTGGACCCTGTTCTTCAGCGAGCCGGCGACGACCTTCTCCTCGCCCCGCATCATCGCCGCGAAGCCCTGCGCGGCCACCGTCGCCGGATCGTCCTTGTCGTCCGTGCCGACCTTCGTGTCGCCCATCTCGGCACGGTCGAAGAACTTCGTCTCGGTCGGGCCGGGCATCAGGGCGGTCACCGTCACCCCGGTCTCCTTCAGCTCGTTACGCAGCGCCTCGGCGAAGGACTGCACGAAGGACTTGGAGGCGTTGTAGACCGCCTGGTAGGGGCCGGGCATGGTGGCCGCGATCGACGAGGTGAACAGCACCCGGCCGGCACCCCGTTCGACCATCCCCGGCAGCACCCGCTTGGCCAGGTGCACCGTCGAGGTCACGTTGACGTCGATGATGTTCAGCTCGTCGCGCAGGTCGGTGCCGCCGACGAAGGCCCCGCCCGCGCCCCGTCCGGCGTTGACCGCCAACGCGTCGACCGGCCGGCCGGCCGCCTGCACCGCCTCGACCAGGGCCGTCACCCCGTCGGAGGTCGCCAGGTCGACCTGCACCGGCCGGATCTCGGCCTGGCCTTCGCGGCGCAGGTGGTGGGCCGCCTCGGTGATGCCGGCGTCTTCGGCGGCGATCACCACGTCGTAGCCGTTCCTGACGAACTCGCCGGCCAGCTCGTACCCGATGCCGCTGGACGCGCCGGTCACGACGGCCAGCGGTCGTCCCGTGGGGGGTGCGCTCATCTGCCTGGTCCTCTCCTCGGGGGATTCCGCCGCCCGGATGTCCCCTGCGCCTGCATTGCCCCGGATCGGGCCGGTCAACCATCCGGCCGGCAGCCCGCCGGAGGTGCTCCGGACGCCTTCGCCGGGCACCCGGTAGGATCGTCGCGGGCCGTGACTGGCGCGTGGGGATGGAGCACCATCGGGAAGCGGCCCCGTCATGAGGACGCACGCCGAGCGCCTGGGCCTTCCGTACGCCACCTGGAGGTCGCATGTCGCTGAACGCCGAATCCACCGCCTTCCGCAGCGCGCTCGAGGTGATCCGGGCCGTCGAGCCCCGGGTGGCCGACGCCATCGGCGCGGAGCTGGCCGACCAGCGGGAGTCGTTGAAGCTGATCGCCAGCGAGAACTACGCGTCCCCGGCGACCCTGCTGACCATGGGCAACTGGTTCAGCGACAAGTACGCCGAGGGCACCGTCGGCCGTCGCTTCTACGCCGGCTGCCAGAACGTCGACACCGTCGAGGCGCTCGCCGCCGAGCACGCCAAGGAGCTGTTCGGGGCCGCCCACGCGTACGTGCAGCCGCACTCCGGCATCGACGCCAACCTGGTCGCCTTCTGGGCGATCCTGGCCGACCGGGTCGAGTCCCCCGCGCTGAAGAAGGCCCAGGTGCGTCAGGTCAACGACCTGACCGAGGCGGACTGGTTCGCGCTGCGCCGCGAGCTGGGCAACCAGCGGATGCTCGGCATGTCGCTGGACGCCGGCGGCCACCTCACCCACGGTTTCCGGCCGAACATCTCCGGCAAGATGTTCGACCAGCGCAGCTACGGCACCGATCCGGCCACCGGCCTGATCGACTACGACCGGGTCGCCGAGGCCGCCCGGGAGTTCAAGCCGCTGATCCTGGTCGCCGGCTACTCGGCGTACCCCCGGAAGGTCAACTTCCGGATCATGCGGGAGATCGCCGACTCGGTCGGCGCGACCTTCATGGTCGACATGGCGCACTTCGCCGGCCTGGTCGCCGGGAAGGTCTTCACCGGCGACTTCGACCCGGTGCCGCACGCGCACATCGTCACCACCACCACCCACAAGTCGCTGCGCGGCCCGCGCGGCGGCATGGTGCTCTGCGGCCCGGAGCTGGCCGACCAGGTGGACCGGGGCTGCCCGATGGTGCTCGGTGGCCCGCTGCCGCACGTGATGGCGGCCAAGGCGGTCGCGCTGGCCGAGGCCCGTCGGCCCGACTTCGCCGACTACGCCCAGCGGATCGTCGACAACGCGCAGGCCCTCGCCGAGGGGCTGCTGCGCCGGGGCACCACCCTGGTCACCGGCGGCACCGACAACCACCTGGTGCTGCTCGACGTCTCCGGCTACGGGCTGACCGGCCGGCAGGCCGAGCAGGCGCTGCTCGACTCGGGCATCGTCACGAACCGCAACGCCGTCCCGCAGGACCGCAACGGCGCCTGGTACACCTCGGGCATCCGGATCGGCACCCCCGCGCTGACCAGCCGGGGTCTGGGCACCGCCGAGATGGACGTCACCGCCGAGCTGATCCACACCGTGCTCAGCCAGACCACGCCGGGGGCCAACGCCGACGGCACCCCGTCGAAGGCCAAGTACGTCCTCGACCCGGCGGTCGCCGACAAGATCAGTAAGCAGGCCACCGACCTGCTCGCCGGCTTCCCCCTCTACCCCACCATCACCCTGAGCTGACCCACCCTCCCCCTCGTTCCCCCTCCCCCGCCCCTTCCTCCCCCCGCCTGATCGTGGTGATCAAGAGGTTCAGGTCACGAAACCTCCCGCCGCTGACCGAAACCTCTTGATCACCCACACCCACCACCGGCCCCTCCGGTTGATCAAGAGGTTTCGGTCAGTGGAGGCGGGTGGGGTGACCTGAACCTCTTGATCAACCGGGGAGGGGCGGGCAGGGCGGGCGGGGCGGCGACGAGGGCGGGGGTGGGTACGGGGGCGGTGGGTTAGGGGAGGGGGCGCTTGAGGTGGTAGCGGTGGACCTCGGTGCTGCCCTGGATGTTGTTGACGTCCTCGGCGGCGGAGACCAGCTCCCAGCCCTCCCGACCCACCCGGTTCAGGTGGGCGATGGCGGTGTCGCCGTAGGCGGTGACGTCGGTGCGTGAACCGTCCGGGCCGTACCAGACGAACGAGACGTGGAACTGGCGTCCCTGCCCCTGGTAGCGGCGGACCAACAGGGCGTACTCCCAAGCGATCATGCGTCCATTATGGCCATCCGACCATCCAGCGCACAGCACAGCAGGTGGCGGCTCGACGACACCGGGTGGTGACCACCTACCGTGGACCGCCCGCCGGGAAGGCAGCAGAGCGGCAACGCGGGACAACCGCAGGACCGCACGCCCGGACAACCGCAGGACCGCACGCCGGGACAACCGCAGGACCGCATGCCGGGACGGCGACATCCGTTCGGGTGCGACGGCGGGAGCCGGTCGGGGCCACCGTCGCCGCTATCCGGCGGTCACCGGGCGGACAGGCGGGCCAGTTCGTCGGTGATCAGGGCGGCCAGCCGGTCCAGGCCGACGTCGATCTGCTCCGGGGTGACCGCGCTGACCGAGAGCCGCAGCGCGTCGACCGGGCGACCGTCGTCGTAGAAGTGCGCCATCGGGGTCCAGAGCACGCCGTACCGCTCGGCGGAGCGCCGCAGCAGCGCGTCGTCGACCGGGAACGGCACGGTGACCACGACGAAGAAGCCGCCGGCCGGGGCGTTCCAGCGCACCGGCGAGCCGGCCGGGAAGCGTCGGCGCAGCCCGGCCAGCAGGTGGTCGCGGTTGCGGGTGTACGCGGCCCGTTCCCGCCGGTTCGCGGCGACCAGCGAGCAGCCGTGCTCCAGCAGCGCCCCGCCGATCACGGCCTGGGCCAGCGGAGACGTGTTCACCGTGACCATGCTCTTGATCTTGGCGAGCTGGTCGGCGAACAGCCCCACCGTGCCGTCGGCACCGGCGACCCGCTGGTCGGCCACCAGATAGCCGATCCGGGCACCGGGCAGCACCGTCTTGGCGAACGAGCCGAGGTAGACCACCCGACGCCGGGTGTCCAGCGCCTTCAGCGTCGGCCGCCGGTCGGCGTCCCCGGCCGGGAACAGCCCGTACGGGTTGTCCTCGATGAGCAGCAGGTCCTCCTCGGCGGCCAGGTCGAGCAGGCGTCGACGGTCGACCACCGGGATGCTGGTGCCGGAGGGGTTGGCGAAGTCGGGCATCACGTAGCAGGCCCGGGGACGCAACCCCTCGGTGCGCGCCCGGCGCAGCTGGAGCCGCAGGTCGGCCAGGTCGATCCCGGTCGGGCCACCGGCCACCGGCCGGACCGGCAGGTCCACCAGCCGGGCCGCGCCGGTCAGCCCCACGTACGTCGGGGCGACGGCGAGCAGCACGTCGGACGGCCCGGCCCGCAGCGCCCGGAGCACCAGCAGCATCGCCTCCTGGCAGCCGACGGTCACCACCACCGCCTCGTCGTCGACGTGGACGTCCTCGTCCACGGCGAGGTTACGGGCGATCAGATGGTGGATGATCCCCTTCGTCCGGCCGTACTGGAACAGGGTGCGGCGGACCTGCTCGGGCTGCTGCCCGAGGTCGTCGGCGAGGTGCCGGCGGAACCGGTCCAGCCAGCGCCCCGGCGCGTCGTCGTCGAAGAACTCCTCGTACGGCCGCCCGGCCGCCAGCGACACCGCGTCGGGCCAGTGCCCGGCGACCTCGTTGAGGAAGTTCATCGAGTTCAGCGCCGGGTCGTCGACCGCCGGGTGCAGGGTCGCCAGGTCGAGGTCCACCGGATGGTCCACCGGGTCAGCCTCCGGTCAGGGTACGCAGCCGCCGGGCCTGCCCCGGGTCGGCGCAGCCGGTCAGGGTCAGCCCGTCGCGCAGCTCCACGGCGAGCAGATCGAGGGCGGCCTGTGCCCCGGCCCGGCCACCGACCGCCAACGCCCAGAGCAGGGGGCGGCCGAGCAGCACCCCGGTCGCGCCGAGGGCGAGGGCACGCAGCACGTCGGTGCCGGACCGTACCCCGCTGTCCACCAGCACCTCGATCCGGTCGCCGACGGCCGCGACCACCTCGGGCAGCATGGTGGCGGTGGCCGGCGCCCCGTCGAACTGCCGGCCGCCGTGGTTGGAGACCACCACCGCGTCCACGCCGGCGTCGGCGGCGCGGACCGCGTCGCGCGGGTCGAGGATACCCTTGACCAGCAGCGGCAACCGGGTACGACCCCGCAGCCAGGCCAGGTCCGCCCAGCTGAGCGCGGGGGCGAAGACGGCGCCGGTGTGCACGGCGACGGCGGACACCCCGGGGGTGCCGGCGTGCGCCAGGTCGTCGCGGCCGCCGGGCAGGTTGGCGGCGATCACCTCCGGCGGCAGGGCGAAGCCGTTGCGGGCGTCGCGCAGCCGCCGGCCGAGCACCGGCACGTCCACGGTGACCATCAGCGCGGCACAGCCGGCGGCGTGCGCCCGGTCGAGCAGGTCGGCGACCAGCGCCCGGTCACGCAGCCAATAGAGCTGGAACCAGACCGGCCCGTCGGTGGCGGCGACGACCTCCTCGATCGGCGCGCTGCTCAACGTGCTGAGCACATAGGGAACCCCGGCCGCGCCGGCCGCCGCCGCGAGGGCCGGCTCGCCGTCGGGGTGCAGCAGCCGCTGGTACGCCATCGGGGCGACCGCCACCGGCATGGACTGCTCCCGGCCGAGCAGCACCGCGTCGGTGCGCGGCTGTTCCACCCCGGTGAGCACCCGGGGCAGCACGGCGACCCGGTCCAGGGCGGCCCGGTTGGCGGCAAGGGTGGTCTCCACGCCGCTGCCTCCGCTGACGAAATCCCAGACCTCGGCCGGGAGCACCTCGCGGGCCAGATCGGCGAAGTCGGCCAGGCTGACCGGAGACCGGGCGAGCTGCCCGTCAGCGGGCCGGGGCGCCACCGTCACCGGCCCTCCCCCACCGAGGCGGCACCCGGGGCCTCGACCGGAGCAGCAGCCGGGGTCTCCACCTGGGCAGCGGCCGGGGCAGCAGGCGGGGCGGCGGGCTGGGTGCCGGCCGGGGCGGCGGGCAGCCCGAAGACGTCGCGGAGGAAGGCGGCGGCCTCGTCCTGGGCTCGGCGGCCGGCGTCGAAGATCCCGGGCATGGCGAAGAAGCCGTGGATCATGCCGGGATAGCGGCTGGCCCGCACCGGCACCCCGGCCTCCCGCAGCCGCTGCGCGTAGCGCTCCCCCTCGTCGCGCAGCGGATCGTGCTCGGCGGTGAGCACCAGGGCCGGGGGCAGGCCGGACAGGTCGTCGGCGAGCAGCGGCGAGGCCAGCGGGTCGGCCGCGTCCGCCGGATCGGCCAGGTAGTGACCGCGGTACCAGTCGACGGAGTGCCGGTTGAACAGGAGCGGATCCTGGTCGTCGGCAGGCCGGTCGGCGTCCGGTCCGTCCCCGGCGGGCCGGTGGGCGGCGCGCTGGTCGGTGTTCGGATAGACCAGCAACTGCCCGGCCAGCCGGGGGCCGCCCTCGGCGCGGGCCAGCAGGGTCACCGCCGCCGCCAGGTTGCCGCCGGCGCTGTCCCCGCCCACCACCAGCCGGTCCGGGTCCACCCCCAGGTCGGCGGCGTGCTCGGCCAGCCACCGGGTGGCCGCGTGACAGTCCAGCACGGCCGCCGGAAAGGGGTTTTCCGGGGCCAGCCGGTAGCCGACCGTGACCACCTGGCATCCGGTGGCGTTGGCCAGCCGGCGGCAGATCCCGTCGGCGGTCTCCACGCTGCCCAGCGTCCAGCCGCCGCCGAAGAAGTAGACCAGGGTGGGCAGCGGGCCGGCACCGGCCGGACGGTACACCCGGACCCGCAGGTCGCCGGCTGGGCCGGGGACGGTCGTGTCGCGTACCTCGTGGACCGGCTCGACGTCGCCGCCGCCGGCCCGGATCGCGGCGAGGTCGGCGGCGCGGGCCTCGGCGAGGGTCTGGGTGTACAGCGGCGGGGTGCCGGTGGCGGCCCGCGCGGCCCGGTAGGCGACCACCTGGGGATCGAGGGACATGGGCTGACTCCTAACCGCCGGTGGTGACGAAGAGCTTGTCGATGCCGCGCAGGAACAGGCTCCCGCTGTAGTCGGGCTGCCGGCTGACCGCGAGCCCGGGGAAGCGGGCGAACAGCCGGGGCAGGCCGATCCGGCCCTCCAGGCGGGACACCGCCGCGCCGAGGCAGAAGTGCGGACCGACGCCGAAGGCCAACGACGGCGGGCCGGCGCGGCGCGGGTCGAACCGGTCCGGCCCGGGGAAGCGGCGCGGGTCGCGGTTGGCCCCCGCGATGATCAGCAGCACGTTCTCGTCCCGGGCGACCGGCACCCCGCCCAGGTCGGTGTCCCGCGGCGCGGCGCGGGCCAGGAAGTGCACCGGGCTCTCCAGCCGTAGCACCTCGTCCACACAGCCCTGCGCCAGGGCGTCGTCGCCGGGCAGCGCGGCCACGGTGTCCGGGTGGTCGAGCAGCACCGGCAATCCGTTGCTGAACATGTAGACGGTGGTGACGAAGCTGGCGTTGAACAGCACGATCAGGTTGCTGATCAACTCCTCCTCGGTCAGGTCGACCTCGCCGGAGTCCAGCGCCTCGACCAGCCCGGAGATCAGGTCGTCGCCGGGTCGGCCCCGGCGGTGCGCGATCAGGTCCCGGTACAACGCCCGCAGCTCCTCGGCGGCCTGGTTGGCCAGCGCCAACCGCTGCGGGGTCTTGCCGGCGACGTCGAGGAACTCGTCGATCCAGTCGACCCGCTGCCGGTACCAGGCCAGCTCGCTCTCGGGCAGGCCGATGAACTCGGCCATCACCAGGGCCGGCGCCGGGTAGGCGAACTCCGCGACGAAGTCGACCTCGCCGCCGTCGGCGCCCGCGTCCGCCATCCGGTCCAGCAGGGTGTCGACCACCCGGACGATCACCGGCTCCAGGGCGCCCAGCCGGCGTGGGGTGAAGGTACGGGCGAAGACGCCGCGCATCCGGCCGTGGTCGGGCGGGTTGACGAACATCATCGACGACTGGAAGGTGCGCAGGATCTCCTGGTCCTGCCAGCCCGGCGGGGCCTGCTTGTACCACTCCGGGTCGCGCAGCACCTGGTCGACCAGGTCGTAGCCGACGGCCACCGCGGAGATCGTGCTGTGCTCCGGGCGGGTCGGAATGGCGCTGATCGGCCCGTGCTCGTGCAGGGCGGCGTACCACGGGTAGGGATGTTGCCGGCCGGCGTCGCTGTAGAGGCCGGTCATGATCTCGTCGACGTCCACGATGGTGCTTCCTCCCCAGGAAATGACCGGTGGGGCGGCGGGTCACCCCCGCCGCCCCGCCGGTGTCACAGACCGAGCAGTCGAAGGGGTACGGCGTCGGCCAGCGCCTGGTTGCCGGCGTCGTTCGGGTGGATGTGGTCACCGGCGTCGTACGCCGGCAGCAGCCGGCTCGGCTGGGCCGGGTCGCGCAGCACCGCGTCGAAGTCGAGCAGCCCGTCGAACTCGGCAGCTCCCGGGCCCCGCAGCCAGGTGTTCACCGCCTGTCGGGTGGTCTCCTTCTCCGGGGTCCACACCCCAGGGTTGCCGTGCCCCTCGTACGGGGTGAGGGTGACCGCGAGGCTGCGCAGGCCACGCGCCTTGGCCTGCTTGTTGATCTGCCGCAGCGAGGCGACGATCCGGTCGGCGGAGTCGTCGGACATCCAGATGTCGTTGATGCCGAGGTGGGTCACCAGGGTCTTCACCCCGGTCTGCGGGAAGACGTCCTCGTTGAGCCGGGCCAGCGCGTTCGGGCCCAGCTCGTAGTAGCCGGGGAAACCGCCCGCGCCGGGCTCGGTGCCCTCGTGGTTGAGCCGGTTGCCGGCCAGGCTCAGGTTGAGCACCCCGGGGGTACGCACCTCGGGGCGGGCCGCGACCAGCCGCCCGGCCAGCAGCTCCGGCCAGCGCTTGTTGGCGTTGACGGTGCTGCCGTTGGCGTCCCCGATCGAGTCGCTGAGCACCACCACCGCGCCGGGGCTCTGCGGCCGCAGCACGTCGATGCCGGACAGGAACATCCAGCAGCAGTCCGGGCGGATGGTGAAGCCGGCGCCGTCGGCGGCGGTGGTCAGGTCGTTCGCCCCGATGAAGGTGGTGACCTTGGACTGGCCGTGGAACGTGACCGGCCCGGTGAGCACCGGGAAGTGCAGGGTGACGATCAGGTCCTCCTGCTCGCCCACCGGGTAGGTCAGCGGGTCGCTGAGCAGCTCGGCGCCCTTGTTCATGGTCGCCGAGGTGGACCCGCCGAACTTCAGCTCCCGCAGGGTGCCGGGAAGGATGTCCGACCGGTCGGTGAGGGTGGCGGCGTTCGGGCGGGCGACGGTGGCGTGCCCCACCTGCACCGCCTGCTCGCCGTAGAGGTTGCTCAGCCGGACCCGCAGCCGCTCGCCACCCACGGTGGTCCGCACGGTCATCCGGATGCTCTGGTTGTTCAGGCCGGTGTTGGTCAGTCCGGCGGTGTTGCCGCGGGTGACCGCCGCGGCCCAGGTACCCGCCCACTGCGGCCGGGCGGCAGCCTCACCGCCGTCGGAGTCGGACGGACCGGCGCTGGCCACCACCGCCGGGGCGCTCACGACCAGCAACACGGCCGCGGACGCTATGACCTGCCATCTCTTCGGGGTCGACATTGAACCTCCATGGTTGGCCGCCCAGGGCCGGCGTCCATCGACGGCACCGCCCGGACGATGGTCCAGAAACCTAGCCGTGCCGTCTGACAGGCGTCAATCGCCCCGATAGACATGATCAAATGTCCATGGTGGCCGGCCCCTCGCCGTTCGGCCCTGTCCCCCGGCGACGCCGTCGGCCTAGGCTCGCAGACGGCGGCGGTGCGGTCGCCCACTCCCCGCACCCCGTCGCGGACCGGGCCGTGACCTGCCCGGACGCCATCCCGGCCGGTCGGCACGGCAGGCCCACCGGCCCGCCGACGACCCGCCGCTCGACCTGGGGGCTGTGCGATGACCGACGGGGCCGACGTTTCCACCACCTACGTGCACGACGCACTGGAGCTGTTCGCCCGGTTCGGCGACCGGGAGGCGCTGGTCGGCGACGGACGCCGGCTGACCTACCCGCAGGTCGCCGCCGAGGTACGCGGGCTGGCCCACGCCCTCACCGGCCACGGGGTACGCCCCGGAGCGGCGGTGCTGGTCATGCTGGGCAACGCCGTCGAGGGTCCGCTGCTCCAGCTCGCCCTGCACCTGCTCGGCTGCCGGAGCATGTGGATCGCCCCGGTCACCTCCCGTCGGGAGATCGACGAGTTCGTCCGGCTGGCCCGCCCCGACGTGTTCGTGCACCACGCGTACGCCCCGGACGGGCTGGGCGGTCAGATCGCCGCCTCGCTGCCCGGGGTGCCGGTGCTGCGGCTGGGTGTGGAGCTGACCGCCGACGCCCCGCCGGTCGAGCTGCCCGCCGTGGTGCCCGCCCCGGAGTCGTTCCTCCAGACCAGCGGCACCACCGGCACCCCCAAGCTGGTGCACCACCGGGAGAGCTTCTACCGGCAGGTGCTGGCGTTGGCGGCCGATTTCCGGGCCGCCGGCCTCCCGCTGCTGCGGCACCTGTCGCACTCCCCGATGTGGCTGGCCAGCGGGCAGATCACCACCCTGTTCAACCTGTTCACCGGCGGGGTGCTCTTCCTGCGCCAGCAGTGGGATCCGGCCGCGTTCATCGCCACCGTGGACGCCGAGCGGCTCACCTCGACCTTCGTCACCCCGCCGATGCTCTACGAGGTGCTCGACCATCCGGCCCTGCCCGGCGCGGACTTCTCCGCGATGTTCATGTTCAACGTGGGCGCCGGGCCGGCCGCGCCCGCCCGGCTGCGCCAGGCCATCGCCCGGTTCGGGCCGTGCCTGCGCATCGTGTACGGCCTCAGCGAGGCGGTGGTGATCTGCGCCCAGCCCGGCCTGACCGAGGACCCGGCGCACCCGGAGCGGCTGGGCTCCTGCGGCCGGCCGTACGGCGACGTCACGGTGGAGATCCGCGACGCCGACGGGCGGGTGCTGCCGGCCGGCACCGACGGCGAGGTGTGGGTGCGGACGAAGCTGAGCTTCCACGGCTACCACGGTCAGCCCGAACTGACCGCCGAGACGCTGGTCGACGGCTGGGTGCGGACCCGCGACATCGGCCACCTCGACGACGACGGCTTCCTCTACCTCGTCGACCGGTTACAGGACCGCATCCTCACCCGGCAGCGCAGCTGGCCGATCTACTCCCGGCCGATCGAGGACGTCCTCGCCGGGCATCCGCAGGTGCGCGCGGCGGCGGTGATCGGGGTGCCCGACCCGGTCGCCGGGGAGCTGCCGTATGCGTACGTGGTGCGGACGCCGGGGGCGACGGTGACCGGGGCGGAGCTGATCGGGCTGGTCACCGCCGAGCTGAGTGACACCTGGGCGCCGGGCGCGGTGGAGTTCGTCGACGAGCTGCCGCTGAACCGGTCGGCGAAGGTGGACAAGCGGGCGCTGCGGGACCGGTACGCGGCCGGGCGTCCCGCCGACCCGGTCGGCAGCCCGTCGTGACCGCCGACGCCGACGCCGGCCCCCGGACGACCACCGACCCCGTGCCCGACCCGTGGCCGGCCACCGACCCCGGGGCTGGTCCTGCCACCGACCCCGGGGCTGGTCCTACCGCCGACCCCGGTGCCGGTGCCGGTGGCCAGCCGCACGCCGGCCGGCGGGGGAAGTGGGCCGGCGGGATGCCGGCGGGAGAGGTCGGGTCGCCGGCCCGGCGGGCCGCACGGCGGGAACTGGTCACCCTGGTCGCCGCCGATCTGATCTCCAACCTGGGCAGTCGCATCTCGGTGGTGGCCATTCCCTGGCTGGTGCTCACCACCACCGGCAGCCCGGCCAAGATGGGCATCGTCGCGGCGGCGGAGTTCCTTCCGTACATGCTCTCCAGCTCGCTGGCCACCCCCTGGGCGGACCGGTTCGGGGTACGGCGTACCTCCATCGTGGTGGACGCGGCGAGCGCGGCCGTCATCGCGGTGGTGGCGCTGGCACCGTGGCTGGGGTTCGGGGCGCTGGTCGCCCTCGTCGCGGTGGCCGGCGGGCTGCGCGGCATCGGCGACCGGGTCAAGCACGTCATGTTCCGGCCGGCGGCCCAGCGCGCCGGGGTGGAGCTGATCCGGCTGACCTCCACCTACGACGGGCTGCTGCGCGGGGTGGCCCTGTTCGGCACGGTCGTCGGCGGCCTGCTCATCGACTGGGTGGGGGTGACCCGGGCGATCTGGATCGACGCGGGGACCTTCGCGCTCTGTGCGCTGCTGGTCGGGGTGCTGGTCCGGCCGCCCGCCGCCGACGCCCCGGTCGCCCCCCGCGAGGGCTACTTCCGGGCGCTGCGTACCGGCTTCGGCTATCTGCGCACCGACCGGGTGCTGCTGACCATGCTGGTGGTGGTCTCCGCGTTGAACATGTTCGCCGCCGCCAACACGGCGGTCTGGGTGCCGCTGTGGGTCCGCGACGAACTCGGCGACCCGGCCGGCTTCGGCCTGGTGCTGGGGGTGTTCGCCGGGGGCGCGTTGCTCGGCAATGTGGTCTTCACCGTGCTCGGCCCCCGGCTGCCCCGCACCCTGGTGTTCGCCGCCGGGGCGGCGCTGAGCGGCGCACCCCGACTGCTGGTCCTGGCGCTGACCGACCATCTGGTGGTGGTGCTGGTGGTGACGTTCCTGTCCGGGGTCGGGATCGCGGCGGTCAACCCCCTGCTCGGCGCCACCCTCTACGAACGGGTGCCGGACGAGTTGCAGACCCGGGTGCTGGGGATCTCGGGTTCGCTGGCGTTCGTCGGGCTGCCGGTGGGCGCGCTGCTCGGCGGCTGGTCGGTGGCGGCCCTGGGGCTGCGGCCGGCCCTGCTGGTGATGGCGGTGGTGTGCGCGGTGCTGACCGTGCTTCCCCTGGTCGCCGGGCCGCTGCGGATGGGCCGCTCCACACCCCCAACGGCGACCACGGCGACCTGACCGGGGCCGTCCGCCGGCCCGACCCCGGGAGCGGTTTTCCGGGAGCCGTCGGCCGACCGGTGGCGGGTCAGCGCTGGTGGCGCAGCATCACCACGCCGTTGCCGAACGCCCGGGTCTCGATCAGTCGCAGGTCGTCCGCATCGCCCACTCCGTCCGCCGTGTCCCGGCCGGTCCGCGTCGTCCGGTGCCGGCAACCTACCCGCGGGGTCCAACAGCATCGGCGGCACGGACAGCGTCGGCCGGGCGCGGACAGCATCGGCCGGGGGCGGACAGAATCGGCCGGGCGCGGACAGCATCAGTGGGGGCGGACAGCATCGGCCGGGGGCGGACAGAATCGACGCTCGGGACGGCTCGGCGCACCCGGACGACCATCAGGCGATCGGCGCGGTCACGGAGATCGACGCCACCGGTCGGGTCGGCTACATTGCCGCCCATGTCATCGACGTTGACCGAAGCCACCGATCCGTACTGCCTGCGTGAGGGGGAGAGCGCCGCGCTGTTGCACGGCCATCCGTGGCACCGGTTCGTGGTGCTCGGCGACAGCGTCGCCGAGGGGATGTGTGAACCGGTCGACGGGTACCCCGACGTGCAGTGGGCGGACCGGATCGCCGCCGAACTGTCGGCGGTGCGCCCCGGGTTGGCGTACCTGAATCTGGGTCGGCGCGGGCTGCGAGCGCAGCAGGTCCGGGCCGGGCAGTTGGACCGGGCGCTGGCCTTCTCCCCCGACCTGGCGCTGGTGGCCTGCGGTGGCAACGACGCCTTCCGGACGGCATTCGACCCGGACGCGGTCGACACCGAGCTGAGCGCGATCGTCGGCGCGTTGCGCGACGCCGGAGCGGACGTCATCACGGTGGGCATGTTCGACGTCTCGCACAGCCCGGCCGTCCCGCCGGCGCTGCGCCCCGGCCTCAACACCCGGATGCGGCTGCTCTCCTCGCGTACCGGCCGGCTCGCCGACCGGCTGGGCGCGTTGCACGTGCACCTGACCGATCATCCGGCCGGCAGCGACCCGTCGATGTACAGCAGCGACGGCCGACACGGCAGCGCCCGCAGCGACGCCATCGCCGCAGCGGAGACGATCCGCCGCCTCGGCGCCCACCTGGCCACCCGGCTCCCCCACCACCCCAACCCCTGACCTCGAACCCCCGCCAAACCCCTCTCCTCCCTTTCCATCCCCCGCCGGCCCGGCCGGACCAGGCGGTCGATCAAGAGGTTCAGGTCAGGAAAACGGCCCAGGCTGACCTGAACCTCTTGATCACCCCACGCAGGGGCGGGCCGGAGGGGTGGGGGGTGAGGGGTCAGGGGGTCAGGAGGATGCCGGTGAGGAGGACGCCTCGGGCGAGGTTGAGGACCTCGTCGCAGCCGGGGTAGCCGACCCGGGCCAGGGCGCCGGAGCCGGTGCGGCCGAACAGGTACGGGGCGATGCTGTACGGCACCTCGGCGGTGACCGTCTCGCCCGTCTCGATCTGCACGAAGTCCATCGCCACCCGGTCGGCGGGCATGTACCGCTGGAGGATGTCGCCGCCCCGGTCGAGGGCGGCGCGCAGCCCGTCCGCCCACTCCCCCGGGCTCAGCTCCCGGCCGATGAGCACCCCCTGGCCGGCCGAACCGTCGGCCGGCTTGGCGACCAGGTTCTCCCGGTCGGCCAGCGCCCGGTCCAGTTCGGCGGCGGTGAACGCCACCGTGTGCGGCACGTACCGGCGGATCAGGGCCTGGTCGGCGGCGGGCAGCAGGTCGAGGTCCTGGTAGAGCCAGGCAAAGTTGATCTTGTTGCCGAGCAGCCAGGCGGCGGCGCTGACGAACATCGGCAGGGTGCCCGCGTCGAGCGCCCCGGCCACCGCCGTCAGCCCGGCGCTCGGGGTGACCCGGTTGGGCACGAAGAGCCGGAACAGCGCGTCCACCAGGGCGCCGTCGACCACCAGCCGCCGGTCGGCGTCCAGGGTGGCCGTGGCGACCGGGGCGATGACCAGGTCGATGCCGAACGGGCGGGCCTGGTCGACCAGCGGTGACAGGATTCGGATGAACGTCTCCGGGTCGTCCAGCCCCGGGTAGTCGGCCTCGAAGTCCATCAGCAGCGCCACCCGGGCCCCCTCGGGCAGGCTCAGCTCGCTGCGGATCGCCACGAACCGCTGGTCCAGCAGGGACGGCGCGGGCCGGACCGGCAGCCCGTCGAGCAGCCCCCGCTCCCGGTAGAGCGCGCCGAACCGCTGGATCACCGTGTCGGCGTCGAAACCGCCGCCCAGGCTGCTGTCGATGTTGTACTCGACGATCCGCGGCTCCCCGCCGGAGAACAGCACGTCCGGCCGGTACGCGGCCAGCAGCGCCTCGGTCAGCGGCTCGTCCTCGTCCAGCAGCCGGGTCTGCCCCGCCGGCACCCCGAGCAACGCGCGCAGCTCACCGGCGGTGGCCGCGCGCCGACGGCAGGCGTCCAGGATGAGCTGGGCGATCCGGTCGCAGACCTCGTTCAGCTCGCGGAACGCGTCGGCGCTCAGCACCGGCGGCCGGGCCAGCCGCCACTGCTTGTTGTACGTCGCCCGGCCGTGGAAGATCCGCTCCCACTCCTGCGCCCCCGCGGCGACCATCGCCGTACGGCTCGACTCCGGCAGTTCCGCCCAGGCCCGGCCGGGCTCCGGCCACGGGTAGTTCACATCGATCATGGACAGTCCTTGGTCACGTGGTGGATGGCGGCGGTGAGGGCGGCCCGGCCGGGCTGTACCGCCCGGTCGAGTCCGGGCGCGAACGGCAGCACCGCGCCGTCCGGCCGGGTGACCCGACGGGGCGGCGCGGTCAGCGGCACCCGCTCCAGCACCGAGGTGATGATCTCGGCGGCGATGCCGCAGGAGCGGTTGGAGTCGTCGACCACCACCAGCCGGCCGGTGCGCGACACCGAGTCGACCAGCGCGTCGAGGTCGAACGGGTAGAGCGTGCGCGGGTCGAACACCTCCACCGACACCTGGTCGGCCAGCTCCTCGGCGACGGCCAGCGCGTCGTGCACCAGGTGCCCGACGGCGACCACGGTGACGTCGTCGCCGGCCCGGCGGACCACCCCGCGCCCGAGCGGCACCGGGGCGAGGGTGGCGAAGTCCACGTCGTCGCGGACGTCCAGCGCGGCGGCCGGGGCGAAGACCACCACCGGGTCGTCGTGCCGGATCGCCGACGCCAGCAGCCCGTACGCGTCGGCCGGGGTGGCCGGCACCACGGTGACGATCCCGACGTGCGCGAAGAGGGAGTACGGGTGGTCGGAGTGCTGCCCCGCCCAGCCCGTCCGGGAACCGGAGCCCGGCACCAGGTAGGTCACCGGCACCGAGCACTGCCCGCCGGTCATCATCGGGAACTTGTGCGCGTGGTTGACGATCTGCTCGAAGACCAGGAACAGCAGCGACGGGATCTGGAACTCCACCACCGGCCGCAGCCCGGCCAGCGCGGCCCCGGTGGCGAAGCTGGTGAACGCCTGCTCCGACAGCGGGGTGTCCAGCACCCGGTCCGGCCCGAACCGCTTCAGCAGGCCCGGGGTGACGTTCGACGCGCCCACCCGGATGTCCTCGCCGAGCAGGAACACCGACTCGTCCCGGGTCATCTCGTCGGTCAGCGCCCGGGTCAGCGCCTTGCGGTACGACAGCCGTGGCATCAGCTACCTCCCCGGGCGGTCAGCCCACTGGCGTACAGGTGGTCCAGCGCCCCGGCCGGGTCGGGCTCCGGGCCGGCCAGCGCGAACGCGACGGCCGCGTCGAGGGTCGCCTCCACCTCGGCGTCGACGGCCTCCCGGGCGGCGGCCGGCAGCCGGGCACCCTGGATCTCCACCGGATCCCGGGACCGGCCGTCGGCCACCTCCTGCGGCGTGCGGTAGTCGAGGCGTACCGAGTGTTCGAAGGTGTGGTGGGCGTCGAACCGGTAGGTACGGGCCTCGACCAGCTCCGGCCCGCCGCCGTCGCGCATCCGCGCGACGGCGGCGGCGGTGACCCGCCGGACCGCCTCCGGGTCCTGCCCGTCGACGACCACGGCCGGGATGCCGAACGCCTCGGCCCGGCCGGTGATGGTGCCGGCGACCGCGCCGGCCACCGGCATGGTGGTGGCGTAGCCGTTGTTCTCGCAGACCAGCAGCACCGGCACCCGCCAGAGCGCGGCCAGGTTGAACGCCTCCAGCAGCATCCCCTCGTTGACCGCGCCGTCGCCGAAGAAGCTCGCCCCGACCACCGCGTTGCCGCGCCGCCGGTGCGCCCACACCGCGCCGGTGAGGATCGCCGGGGACGCGCCGACGATGGCGTTCGCGCCGAGCACCCCGATGGACAGGTCCGCCGCGTGCATCGAGCCGCCCCGGCCCCGGTTCAGTCCGGTTTCCCGGCCGCACAGTTCGGCCATCATCCGGGCCGGGTCGGCACCCTTGGCGAGCACGTGCCCGTGCCCGCGGTGGGTGCCGGTGACCAGGTCCCCCTCGCCGAGGGCGGCGCACACGCCGGCGGCGATCCCCTCCTGACCGAGGTAGGGGTGGATGCCGCCGACGATGTGCCCGGAGCGGACCAGGGCGATGGCCCGCTCCTCGAACCGACGGATCAGCCGTACCGTGCGGTAGAGCCGGGCCGGGTCGGCGTCGGTCACCGGTCGCGGCCCTCCTTGACGGCGGCGAGGATGTCGTCCCAGAGCTGCGCGCGGGCGGTCAGCGCCAGGTTGACCGTGTCGGCGCACTCCTGCCACTTGGTGTCGTCGTCGCCGCACAGGTCGGCGAGCATCTGCATCGCCATCGGGGTGTGCTGCTCGCCGTCGACCTCGATGTGCCGTTCCAGGTAGTCGACGAAGGTGTGCAGCCGGTTGCTGCGCTCGTTGACCGCGACGACCTGGGTGAACATGTCGGGGATCAGGTCCTCCCGGCCGAACGCGAAGGCGGCGGCCTGGCAGTGCACCGGGGTCGAGGAGATGATCTGCCAGGTGGTGGCGGCGAAGGCCCGCGACGGCGCGGGCACACCGGCCTCGACCAGCGCGTCGGTCACCGACGCCCCGCCGCGCAACAGCTCCACCAGCCGGTCGACGGCGGTGGTGTCCGCGCCGGCCTCACCCATCCCCCGCACGTACAGCTCGAAGTGGCTGATGAAGCCCTCACCCAGCTCGTCGCTCTCCTCCACCATCACGATGTCGTTGATCAACCGGCGGCTGCCGGTCGGCCCGGTGGGGATCCAGGGCACGTCGACGCAGGTGAGCTGCCGCTGCAACGACTTCAGCAGGGACATGAAGTCCCAGACCGCGAAGACGTGGTGCTCCATGAAGGTCACCAGCGCCTCGTGGGTGTCCAGGTTGGCGTAGAGCGGGTGCTTGACCACCACCTCGCGACGGGCGGTCACCGCCTGCTCCAGCCGCTCGATGCCCGGGTGTGTCTTACCCCAGTCGTACCGTGACATGTTCTAGCCTTCCTGCTGGGCGCGCTCGCGCCAGATGACCGGGCAGTAGTCGGGATCCGCGTAGTCCGGCCGCCCCTCGGGGGTACGCCGGACCAGCACGTCGTGGTTGTACGCGGCGAGGGTGCCGTCGGAGAGCGGGAACTCCCGGTGGGCGTTGTCGCCGTCCTGCAGGTGCAGCGAGATCGCCCGACGCGGGCGTCCGCTGACGTTGGGGCCGCTGCCGTGATAGGTGCGGCAGTGGTGGAAACTCAGGTGTCCCTTGGGGATCACCATCGGGATCTTGCGGATCTGCGCGCCGTTGTGCGCGGCGTTCTCGGCCAGCATCTCCTCCAGCTGGTCGCGGTCGCGCTCGGCGAAGTGCCGGACCACGGTGTCGTCCGCGCCGGTCTCCGACCACCGGTGCGAACCGTCGACCATGGTGATGGTGCCCATCTCCTCCCCGCAGTCGTGGAACGGGATGAACGCGGTGAGCATCTGCTCCGACGACGAGGACGACCAGTAGTGCTTGTCGAAGTGCCAGGGCACGATGTTCGACGGCTCACCGGAGATCGGCGGCTTGTAGATCAGGGTCGACTGGAAGATCCGGATCTCGTCGGCCCGGGCCAGCCGGGCGGCCACCGCGCCGATCAGCGGCTTGCGCAGGATCGCGGCAATGCCGTCGTGCTCGTAGTGGACGTAGTCGTTGTGTCGCTGCACCGGCCCCTTCGACGGCTCCCAGTAGGCCAGTTTCGGCGGGCGGACCGGCAGGGTGCGGTCCCGCTCGCCGTCGTAGTAGCGGTCGGTGGCCGCGGTCAGCGCGTCCACCTCGGCGTCGGTGAGCAGCTTCTTCGACAGGTACCAGCCGTGCTCGGCGTAGTGGCGCACGTCGGCCTCGGACGGCAGCAGCGCCGCCTCCTGCGCCGTCAACCCCGGATGCGTCGTGGTCATGCCCAACTCCTCATGCCGTGCCGGCCGCGACGGCGGGGGTCGCCCCCGCCACGGCCAGCTCCCGTTCCTTGGCCTCGTAGAGCGCCCTGATGTTGCCGCTGCCGAAGGTGCGCGCCCCACGCCGCTCGATGAGTTCGAGGAACAGGGTGCGCCGGACGTGCATCGACTCGGTGAAGATCTGCAGAAGCTGCCCGCCGTGGTCGGCGTCGACCAGGATGCTGAGGTCCCGCAGCTGGTCCAGGGGCGCATCGACCTTGCCGACCCGCTGCTCCAGCGTGTCGTAGTAGGCGGCGGGGGTGCCGGCGAACCGCACCCCGCGCGCCCCGAGCGCGCCGACCGCGCCGACGATGTCGTCGGTGCGCAGCCCCAGGTGCTGCACCCCGGCCCCGTGGTGCTCGGTGAGGAACGCGTCGATCTGACCGGGACGCCGGCCGGCGTCCGGCTCCAGCAGCACCAGGGTGACCCGCCCGGAGGCGTCCTGCACCACCTTGGAGTTCATCGCCTGGCCGGCGACCTCGATGTGCTCCTCGAAGATCTGCGCGAAACCGAAGACCCGCTCGTAGTGCGCGACGGTGGCGTCGAGCTGACCGGGCGGCACACAGACCGCCAGGTGGTCGATCTCGGCCAGCAGCCGCGGGTCGGCCCCGCCGGGCGGCGCCGCCTCGATCCCGCCGGGCAGGAAGTCGTCGGCGTCACCGCGCCGCTCCACCAGCCGGTGCAGCACGTCCCCGAAGCCGCCCACCTCGGCGGTCACCACCTCGGCGTCCGCGCCGGTCCAGGTGCGCGGTGGGGTCACCGGCGTGGCACCCCGCTCCACCAGCTCCGCGTACGCCCCGGCGGCGTCGCCGACCTCCACCGCCACCACCGCGATCCCGTCACCGTGCCGGGACACGTACTGCGCGGCGGGGTGCTCGGCGGTGAGGCCGGTGGTCAGCAGCATCCGGATGTCGGCCTGGCCCAGCAGCAGGGAGCGCTGCCCGGCCAGCCCGGTCTCCGGCCCGCCCTGCCCCCGCAGGGTGAAGCCGACGGCGGTCCCGAAGTAGAAGGCCGCCTGTCGGGCGTCCCCCACGTACAGTTCGATGTGGTCTATTCGACGAATGTCCATCTCTCCAGCCCTTCCCCATGTCCCCCCGTGACTGCCGTCCGGGCACGTGCGGCCCGGGTCGCAGGACCGATCACCTCCCCGGCACGGCGGGTCGGGCATCGGCGCCGGTGGTCCGCCGCAGCAGCAGGCTCACGTTCTGCCCGCCGAATCCGAAGGAGTTGGTGAGCGCGAGATCGGTCCGGGTGTCCCGGGGGGTGTCCCGGACGTGGTCCGCCGGGCAGTCCGGGTCCGGATCGTCCAGGTGGTACGTCGGCGGCAGCAGACCGGCCCGCAGCGCCAACGCGCACGCCGCCGCCTCGACCACCCCGGACGCCCCGAGCAGGTGCCCGGTGAGCGCCTTGGTGGAGCTGACCGGTACCCCGCCGACGCCGAAGACCTTGCCCAGCGCGGCGCTCTCGGCGATGTCCCCGAGTTTGGTGCCGGTGCCGTGGGCGTTGACGTAGCCGACCTCGGCCGGTGCGACGTTCCCGCTGGCCAGGGCGGCGCGCATGCAGTCGGCCGCGCCCTCGCCGTCGGGCCGGGGGATGGTCGGGTGGTGGGCGTCGGTGGTGCTGCCGTAGCCGGCCACCTCCGCGTACGTCCGGGCGCCCCGGGCGGCGGCGTGGCCGGCGCGTTCCAGCACCAGCAGCGCGGCGCCCTCGGCGAGCACGAACCCGTTGCGCCGCCGGTCGAACGGCCGGCTCGCCTCGGCCGGGTCGGCCCAGCCCCGGGCCAGCGCGCGGGCGTTGCCGAAGGTGTCGGCGAAGGTCGGGAAGAGCGGCGCCTCGCTGGCCCCGCAGAGCACCACGTCGGCCTCACCGGCCCGGATCAGCCGAGCCGCGTCGGCGACCGCCTGGGCACCGGAGGCGCAGGCCGTGCCGACCGCCGAGCTGTAGCCCCGGATGCCGTGGGCGATGGCGATCCGCGCCGACGCCATGTTGGGCAGGATCCCGGTCAGCAGGTACGGGCTGACCGCCGAGCGGCCCCGGGCGACCCGGGCGATCACCTGGCTCTCCAGGGTGGCCATCCCGCCGACCCCGCCGACGATGACGCCGATCCGCCCCGGGTCGACGTCCCGGCCCACCTCGATGCCCGCGTCGGCGAGCGCGTCGGCGGCGGTGAGCAGGGCGAACAGCACCACCCGGTCGAGCACCCTGGTCTCCGGCCCGGTGGCGACGGTCCGCGCGTCGATCGGCGGGAGCACCCCGGCGACCTCCAGCGACTCCCGGGCCGGGTGCCCCTCGGGCGGTCGGCTCAACCCGGAGCGGCCGGTGGTGAACGCGGCGAAGGTGGCGTCCACGCCCCGTCCGACCGGGCTGAACAGGCCCATCCCGGTGATCATGACGGTCATGACGACGACCCGGCCAGATAGCGCTCGCGCAGCGCCACCTTGCGGACCTTGCCGGTGACGGTGACCGGGATGTCGTCGGCGCGGACCGGCACCACCCGGCGCAGGGTCGCCCCCACGTCCGCCCCGAGCGCGGCCCGGATCGTCGCGGTACGGTCGACGGCCGGGTCGGCCCCGGCGGCCAGCTCCAGCAGCACGTCGGTGGTGACCGTGTCGCCGTCGGCGACGATCAGCACGGTGCAGTCGGCGACGTCCGGGCAGGCGGCGAGGATCCGCTCCTCGGACAGCGCGGTGAAGAACCGCCGCCCGTCGGGCAGCGTCACCGAGTCCACCGCCCGGTCCAGGTGGTAGTAGCGGCCGTCGGCGTCGGCCTGGACCAGGTCACCGGTCAGGTACCAGCCGCGCAGCCGGAACCGGTAGCTGGTGGCCGAGTCGTTCCAGTAGCCCCGGAACAGCGACGGCGAGTCGACGCCGAGGAAGCCCACCTGGCCGGGGGGCAGCTCGTTGCCCTCGGCGTCGAGGACGGCCACCCTGGCGAACCGGTAGGGCCGGCCCACGCAGCGGCCGTACCGGTCGGTGTCGACGGTGTGCGTGATGTGGAAGATCGAGTGCCCCATCTCGCTGGAGCCGAGGCCGTCGATGAAGACCGAACCGGGCACCCGGGTGACGCCCTGCCGGGTGGACACGTCCCGCGAGCCGACCGCGACGAGCCGGCGGACGTGCGGCTCGTGCGAGCAGTCGCCGGTGTTGAACCACAGCCGCACCGACTCCAGGTCGTACCCGCCGAGGTCGAAACGGGCCAGCTCGGCCCAGGTCACCGAGAAGCCGAACACGCCGTCGGGCCGCCACCCCTGGATGGCGTCGAGGACCCGCTCGCCGCCCTGCTCGGACAGCAGGAGCATCTCCGCCCGGTTGCCCAGCGCCTGGTTGACCATGAGCACCGTCGCGGTGTGCGGGGCGGGCAGCGCGTTGAGGATCCGGCGGGTGCCCTGCGCCTGCGGCATGGACAGCAGGTGCCGGGTGGCGGCGAAGAGGCTGGCGTGCGAGTGCAGCACCGCCTTCGGCACCCCGGTGGTGCCGGAGGTGTGGGTGATGACGATCGGGTCGTCGGGGTGGTGCCGGTAGTGGGCCGGTGCCTGCGCCGGGTCACCGCCGCCGGCCTGTTCCGGGGTGCCCAGCAGCGGTACGCCGAGGTCGTGCCCGGCCAGCAGGTCGGTGTGCGCGGCGTCGGCGAGCACCCCGACGCCGCGCAGCCGACGGACGTACTCGGCGGCGATCTCGGGGCGCAGCCTGCCGTTCATCAGCGCCGGGATCGCGCCGAGCCGGGTCAGCGCCAGGAAGCTCAGCACCATGTCGGCGGCGGCGGTGGCCCAGACGGCGACCGGGTCACGCGGTCGCACCCCCCGGTCGTGCAGCCAGGCCGCCCGGGCGGCGACCCGTTCGTCGAGCTGGCCCAGGGTGAGCGGCTGCCCGGCCGGACGTCCGTCGACCGGCGTGTCGAAGGTCAGCCCCGGCCCCTGCGGATCCGCGCCGTGGGCCAGCACCCGGGCCAGCACGTTCCCGGCACCGAGTTGCGGATCGGCGGCGAGCACGCCCCGCAGTCCCCTCGTCCTCATGGACCGTCTCCTCCCCCCAGCAGCACCGCGACCGCACCGGTGGGCGTCGCGTCGGGTGCCTCGTCGATCAGGACCAGCAACGCCTCGTCGGCGTCGCCGTCGTACAGCAGCAGTTCCGCCTCGGCGGTCGCGTCGGCGCGGGGGTCGCCGGTCGGGCTCAGGCAGACCACCGGGCCGGTCAGCCCCCACCGCGCGGCGACCTGCCCGGCGACGCTGTTGGGCACCGACTGGAAGAAGAACAGCGGGCCGACCCGTCCCCCGGCGGCGACGACGGACCGGACGTGCGTGGCGCTGGGCCGGTCACCGGCCGCGCTGACCAGCACCACCGCGCAGCGGGTGCCGGCCGGGGCCGGGGCGGGCCGGCGGTGCAGGCACCGCCCGGCCGCCGCCGCGACCAGCGGCGCGAACGTCGAGTGCACGAATCCGGGCAGCGGCGGCGGCGGTCCGTCACCCGGCTCCGGCCAGCGCGCCTGCGCCAGCATCCGGGATGCGCCGTGGCCGGCCGGACGGCCCGGGACGATCCCGGGCCCCGGGCCGCGCGTGCCGGTCACGGCGCACCGACCAGCAGGGCGGTGTTCGCGCCACCGAAGGCGGCGTTGAGGCTGAGGGCGTACCGGCTGGTCACCGGGCGGGGCGCGGCGACGACCACGTCCAGCGGGCAGGCCGGGTCGGGGCCGAGCCAGCCGGCGTTGACCGGCAGCTTCCCGTGCCGCAGCGCGGCCACGGTGACCACCAGTTCGAGCAGTCCGGACGCTTCCAGCGCGTGCCCGTGCAGGGCCTTGGTGGAGCTGACCGGCACCTGTCCGGCCCGCTCCCCCAGCGCCGACCGCAGCGCCGCCGCCTCGGAGGCGTCGCTGTATCCGGTGCCGGTGGCGTTCGCGTTGACGTAGCCGACCACCCCGGCGGGCAGGTCGGCGCGGTGCAGCGCCGCACCGATCGCCCGGGCCAGCCCACCACCCTGCGGATCGGGCTGGCAGGGGTGGTGCGCGTCGCCGGCCCGCCCCCAGCCGGCCAGCGTCGCCACCGGGTCGCCGCCCCGGGCGCGCAGCGCGGCGGCGGACTCCAGCACGACCGCGGCCACCCCGTCGCCGAGCAGCAAACCGGTGCGCCCGGTGCTGAACGGGCGGACCGCGCCGTCGACGGCGAGCGCCCGGCCGGTGTCGAAGAGCGCGAACTGGTCCGGCTCGACCAGGTAGCCGGCGGCCACCACGACCCGGTCGGTGTCCCCCCGGCGGATCGTCGCGGCGGCGTCGGCCACCGCGCTGGTCGCCGAGACGCAGGCGGTGGTGTAGACCCGGGTCGGGCCGCCGAGCCCGCACCGGCGGGCCAGCCGGGCGGCCAGCGTGGGCAGCTCCGGCCAGGCCGGACCGTCGTCGGCCCGCTCGCCGCCGGCCCACCACGGGTCGTCGGTGTCCGCGACCGGCCGGTCGTCGGCGTACGGGCCGGGCAGCGTGGCGGGGCCGCCGTGGGTGGCCAGGAACAGCGCCGACCCGGCCCGCTGCGCGGGGTCGAGCCCGGCCGCGTCGCAGGCGGCGTCGACCGCGTCGGCCAGCTCCTGCGGCAGGGTGGCCACGTCGGGCCGGGTGGCCGCGACGGTCACCCGGCGGCCGGTGGTGGCGAAGCGGCGGACCGGCCGGAACGTCGGCGTTCCGGACAGCACCCCGGCCAGCAGCGCGTCCACCCCCCTGCCGAGGGCGCTGACCGCGTACGTGCCGGAGATCGTGACGGACGCCCGCTCAACCATCAGCGGCGGCGGTCAGCGAGGCGTGGAACACGGTCAGGGCGTCGTCCACGGTACGGATGCCGGCGAGCTGGTCGTCGGTGAGATCCATCCGGACGTCGTAGCGCTGTTCGACCAGGTGCACCAGCCAGGCCAGCTCCATCGAGCCGAGCCGGTGCGGGATCTGGTCGGCGGGTTTGCCGGTTAGCTCGGCGAGCATGCCCACCAGGTCAGCTCGCCCCAGGTCGGGCTGACCGGACATCAGCGGTTGTCGGTGGTCGCCCCGGCGACCCGCTCGGCGACCATGGTGGTGAACTCCCCCACCGTCATCAGGGCCAGCTTCTCCGACTCGTCGTCGGCGAACCGCAGCCCGTACCGGTCCTCCACCCGGACGGACAGGTCGGACAGCGCGAGGGACTCCAGGTCCACCCCGGACGGGCCGAGGGTGGTGTCGTCGTCGATGCCGTCGACGTCGTAGTTCATGTCCTGGAGCTGGTCGATGACGAAGGTGCGGACCTTGTCTCGCATGGCGGTAACCTCTCTCGGTGGGCGAGTCGCCGGTGCCCGGTCGGGGCATCGGGCACGGGTGGTGCGGGCGTACCACCGACGGTCGGCCGGTGGTGACGCGGTGCTGCCGCCCCGGCGGTCCCCGGGGAGCGTCCGGTGGGCGGGGTGCAGCGGACCGGTCACGGCGTCACCGTGCGCAGCACGTCCAGCGAGCGGACCAGCTTGCCGGTGGTGGTCCGGGGCAGCTGTGCCACCAGGTGCAGGGTGCGCGGCCGCTTGTAGCCGGCCAGCCGTTCGGCGAGCAGCGTGTCCAGCGTGTCCTCGGTCAGCGGCCCGTCGGGCTGCACGTACGCGGTGATCCCGTCGTCGTAGGCGACCACGGCGGCGGCCACCCCGGGCAGCCCGGTGAGGGTCGCCTCGACCTCGGTGAGATCGACCTTCAGGCCCCCCACGGAGACCTGCGAGTCGAGCCGGCCCCGGACGGTGACCAGACCGGTGGCCGGGTCGACGGTGCCGGCGTCGCGGGTCCGCAGCCAGCCGTCGGCCCAGCGGTCGGGGTCGCTGAGCCCCACGTACGGCGAGGCGGGGCAGCTGATCAGCAGCTCACCGCCGGACTCGCGGACCTCGATGCCGGGTGCGGGCGCGATGGCCGGGCGGTGCAGGCCGTGCAGGTCGGTGCCGATGACGCCGACCTCGGTCATCCCGTACATGTTGCCCAGGGGTACGCCGTACCGGTCGGTGAACGCCTGCACGACGGCCGGCGGGACAAGCTCCCCGCCGGTGGTCATCCGCGCGAACTGGGGCAGCGGCCGGTCGGGGCGGGTGGAGGCGAGCAGTCCGATGTGGAAGGGCACCCCCAGTACGGTGGCCGGGGTGTCCTGGGCGGCGATGGCGGCCAGCACGGCGTCGCCGCCGAGCCGCTGCGGCGGGACCAGCTCGACGCCGGCGTGCAGGCCGTAGAGCAGCCCGCCGACCAGGCCGAGCACGTGCACCATGGACGGCAGCAGGATGATCCGCTCACCGGGGCGGGCCACCCCGTCGATGCGGGTGTAGCGGTGCACCTCGGCGACCAGGTCGGCGGCGGTGCGTCCGATCACCTTGGACGGTCCGGTGGAGCCGGAGCTGAGCTGGATCACCGCGTGGCCGCTGACCGCCGGGCGGTCCGCGTAGCCGGTGACGGTCTCGGTGACGTCGACGAAGACCTTCAGCGCGCCCCCGCCGGTACGCTCCGGTGACACCACCACCTGCGGGGTGAGCCGCCGCAACGCCCGGTCGACCTCGTGGTCGGTGAGCCGGTGGTCGAGCAGGACGGCCTGGCCGCCGCAACGCCAGGTCGCCAGCAGGTTGACCACGTAGGACAGTGACGGGGGCAGGCGCAGCGCGGCGGCCCCACCGGGGCGCAGTCCGGCAGCGCCGAGCCGGGCCTGCGCCGCGGTGACCAGGCGGTGCAGGGTGGCCCGGTCGACCGGCTCGGGCAGTCGGAGACAAACGTCGGTCGGACGGCCGACGAACAACACGTCGTCCACCCAACCGGGGTCTTGCGCCGCAGGATCTTCCGTCGGGCGATTACTGGTCACCGCCGGCCACCGTCCAGCATAGAATCGGGCTGAATCCACCCAAAAGTGATGTCTCTTGGCGTGCTCACGGAACCCTACGACAGCCGCGAACAGCATTACTAGATGCGAATGGCTAGATCAGAAAAGGCGGCCGGTTGGATTGCCGCCGCTCGATCGGCGGGGCAGGATCAGGCGCGTGCGCCGGCCCGCGACCGTACCGCCGGCCCCGCCGTGCCCGCCCCTCCACAGTGGATCGATGCATGATCGGGCAACTCGGCGGAGGCCGGGCCGCCGGGCCGGGCCGCCGGGCCGGGCCGCCGGGCCGGGCCGCCGGGCCGGGCCGCCGGGCCGGGCCGCCGGGCCGGGCCGCCGGGCCGGGCCGGGCCGCCGGGAACGCAAGATCAGATTGCCGTCCCGCGCATCGTCCCCGGCGTGTCGGCCACCTTTCGGCAATCTGATCACGAGACGAGACGGAGCGCGCCACGATGGGCAGGCCCGGACCCGGCGCGGGCGGACCGGCGCGGGCGGACCGGCGCGGGCGGACCGGCGCGGGCGGACCGGCGCGGGCGGACCGGCGCGGGCGGGGGCGGGGGCGGTGGGGGGCTGGCAGGTGAGGGAGGCGGGCGGGGCCAGGTGAGGACGGACGGACCGGGGGCGCGGCAGTGGCGGGTGCGGCGGCCGGGGGTGTCACGCCGCCCTGGGCCGGGGGTGTCAGGCCGCCCCGGGCGGGGGTGCGCCGTGGAGCACCAGCGCGCTGTTGAACCCGTCGAAGCCCCGCGCGCAGACCAGCGCCACCCGGCTGCCGGGCCGGCGGGGGGCACGCAGGAAGTCCAGCTCACAACCGGGGGCAGGATCGACCGGTCCCGCCGAGACGGGCAGCGTGTCGTGGCGGAAGGCGAGCAGGGCGGTCGCCACGTCCAGGGCCGACCCGCCCTGGTGCGCCCGGCCGGTCAACGACTTGTGGGTGCTCACCGGTGGCGGCCGGTCACCGAAGACCGCCCGCAGCGCCGTCGCCTCGCTCCGGTCGTAGCGGGCCACCCCGAGCGCGTCGGGGACGACCAGATCCACCTCGTCGGCGGTGTTCCCGGCGCGGGCCAGCGCCAGCCGCATCGCCCGCGCGTACGTCGCCGGGTCACCGGCGGTGTCCGGGCCGGTGTGCACGGCGTCGTGGGTGGCCGCCCAGCCGGTCACCTCACCGTAGACCCGGGCACCCCGGGCCAGCGCGTGCTCCCGCTCCTCCACCACGAAGACCGCGCCCCCCTCGGCGGGCACGTAGCCGCCGGCCGCCCGGTCGAACGGCCGGTACGCCAGCGCCGGGTCGCCGACCTCGCTGAGCAGCCCGGAACGGAGCTGACAGGCCAGCGCGTACGGGCTCAACGGGCACTCGGTCGCCCCGGCGACCACCACCGACGTGCCCCGCCGGATGGTGCGTACCGCGTGCGCCAGGCTGTCCAGCCCGCCGGCGGCCTCGGCGACCAGCACCCCGGACGGCCCCTTGAACTGGTGGTGGATGGAGAGCTGCCCGACGCTGGCCGCATAGAACCAGGCGATCGACTGGTACGCCCCGACGGTGCGGCTCGACCCGCCCCAGAGTCGTTGCAGCTCCCGCTGCCCGAACAGGTTCCCGCCGGACGAGCTGGCCAGGGTGACCGCCCAGTCGTACGGGTCCGGGGCACGGGCGGGCAGCCCGGCGTCGGCGAGCGCCAACGCGGTGGCGGCGAAGCCGAGCTGGGTCCACCGGTCGGTCTGCACGAGCTGCCGGGCGTCGACGTAGGCGGCCGGGGCGAACCCGGGCACCTCCCCGCCGATCCGGGTCGGGTAGCCGGCCGGGTCGAACAGGGTGATCGGTCCGGTCCGCCGGATCCCCCCGGTCACCGTACGCCAGTGGGCGTCGACGCCGATGCCGCTGGGCGCGACCACCCCGATCCCGGTGACCACCGCCCGCGCCTGCCCGCGGCCCGCTCCACCGGACCGGGCCGCGCCGGGAGCGGTCGTGCGGAGTCGCGGGGCCGGCGCGGTCACGACGCCGCCAGCCGACGGAACAGCATCGCGGACTGGAAACCACCGAAGCCGCTGCCGACCGACAGGGCCACGTCGACCGGGGTCTCCCGGGCCACGTTCGGCACGTAGTCCAGGTCGCACTCCGGATCCCGGGTGGTCCAGTTGGCCGTCGGCGGCACCACCCCGTACTCGATGGCCAGCGCGCACGCGGCCATCTCGATGGCGCCGATCGCGCCCAGCGAGTGCCCGACCATCGACTTGATCGAGCTGACCGGCACCCGGTACGCCGTCGGGCCGAGCGCCCGTTTGAACGCCGCCGTCTCGTGCCGGTCGTTCTGCCGGGTGCCGGAGCCGTGCGCGCTGACGTAGGAGACCGCCGACGGGTCGAGCCGCGCCTGCCGCAGCGCCGCCGTGATGGCCAGGCCCATCTCCACCCCGTCGGGCCGCAGCCCGGTCATGTGGAAGCCGTTGCTGCGACCGGCGTAGCCGGCCACCTCACAGTAGACGTGCGCGCCGCGCCGTCGGGCGTGCCCCCACTCCTCCAGCACCAGCACCGCCGCCCCCTCGGCGAGCACGAAACCCTGCCGGTGGGCGTCGAAGGGCCGGCTGGCGTGCGCCGGGTCGTCGTTGTCCGGGCTGGTCGCCCGGATCGCGTCGAACGAGGCGACGGTGACCGGGGAGATCGGCGAGTCGGCCGCCCCGGCCAGCACGATGTCGGCCTCCCCGTCGGCGACGAGCTGGTGGGCGTAGCCGATGGCGTCGATGCCGGAGGTGCAACCGGTGGAGATCACCTGCGCCGGGCCGTGCAGCCCGTGCCGGCAGGCCACGTCGGCGGCGAGGCTGCTCGGCACCAGCGCCTGGTAGAGGTACGGCCCGCCGAGGGCGTGGTCGACCAGCCAGTGCCGGCCCGAGTCGCTGACCCGGACGTACTCCTGCTCCAGGGCCGTGGTGCCGCCGACGGCGGTGCCCAGCACCACCCCGGCGACGTCACGGTCGGCGTCGGTCAGGTCGAGCCCGCTGTCGGCCAGCGCCTCGGCGGCGCAGGCGAGCGCGAACTGCGCGTACCGGTCGGAGCGTTGCCGCTGCGCCGGGGTGAGTCCGGCGGCGTCCGGGTCGAAGTCGCACTCCGCGGCGATCTGCGACCGGTACGGCGACGGGTCGAACAGGCTGATCCGTCGGGTGGCCGTCCGGCCCTCGGCGAGGGTCTTCCAGAACCGGTCCCGGGTGACGCCGCCCGGGGCGACCACCCCGATTCCGGTCACCACCGTGCGCCGGCCGGTCACGACGGTCCCCGCTGCTCCACCAGTTCGGTGTCGACGTGGCCGAGCTCCGGGCGGGGGGCGAGCGGACCGAGGTGGAAGACCACCTCGGCGGTGGCGTCCCCGGTGTTGCGCAACCGGTGCCGCACGTTCCGCGGCACGAACAGCGCCTCCCCGGCGGCCAGCGGAACCGGCTCGTCGTCCAGGTCGACGGTGATCGCGCCCCGGACGAGATAGAGGAACTCCTCGCTGTACGGGTGGTAGTGCTCGGCCACCCGGTCACCGGGAGCCACCGTCACCACCCCCATGAACCCCGAGGTGCTGCCGACGGTACGCGGGCCGAGCAGCACCCGCAGCTCCCCGCCGCGCCGCCGGTCGGCGGGCACGTCCCGGGCCGCGACCAGTCCGGTGGTGACCTCACTCATCGCCGGCCTCCGCGTACGCCCGCTCGATCCGCTCCTTGATCAGCGCCAGTTGCGTCCGGCTGTTGGTGTTGATCCGCTCGGTCATCGCCGCGTCGTCCACCGGGGCGGTCGGCTTCATCGCGAAGTCCTGTACCCAGGTCATCCGGGTGCCCGCAGGCTCGGTGTCGTAGTACCAGTGGATCCGCATGTACTCGAACGGGCCGGTCTCCACCCGCCGAGCCCGCACCTGCCAGGTCGTCGGGTCGGCGGTGCGTTCGCTGACCCAGCTCCAGGCGACGCCGTTCTCGTCGGGGTGCATGGTGAGCCGGAAGCGCACCGTGTCACCCTCGCGGTGCAGGATCTCCACCACCGCGTACTCGGTGAACAGCTCGGTCCAGCGCGGCACGTCGTTGGTGATCTCCCAGACCAGTTGCAGCGGGGCGGCGATCACGATGCTGTTCTCGGTGTGCCCGGCGTCGGTGGCCGCCGGGTCGCCGACCGTCGGTCCGGCGGGACCGGCCCCGGCCACCAGGTCGGCCACGCCGGCGATGCTGAGCCGTCCGGCCTGTTCGGGGATGCGTACCCGCCAGCGGTCGGCGACCACGGCGGACAGTTCCAGCAGCGCCAGCGAGTCCATCCCCAACTCCTCCAGGGTGGCGGCGGGCGCGCGGGCGGCGGCATCGGCGTCGAGGCCGCAGTGGGTCACCAGGATCTCGGTGATCTCACCGGTGAGCGGTCGGCCGTGGGTGACGGTCATCTCGGGTCCTCCTCGGTTACGGGTCCAGCGCTGCTCCCCGGCGGCCGTCGCCGCGCGGGCCACCCGGCGGTCGGGACGATCAGCGGACGGTCCATCGGTGCGGCCTCCCCACGGCGTACCTCCACCGGGCGACTGGCCCCGGTGTCCGACACCCTGCGGCCGGTCCCGTCACCCGGGCGTCACCCGACAGCCCGTCTCATGGTGACGGTGCGTTGACGCAGGCTGTGTAACAGCTATGCGCTCGCTGTCCATCGCGACGACACTTCGCAGTTCAGGAGCATTACGGCCCAGTCGCGATACTTACACCTTCATTGACCGAGAGTAATCACATTGGTAGTGTTCGTGCCGGTCGGCCCGGCAGGCACGGCGCCGTCGCGGAGCGACCAGGCCACGGCGTCGCGGGAGACCGCGTCGAGGCACCGGACGGGCTGAACCCAGGTTCTCCGTGCAGGGGGTGCGCCAGTGACCGGTCAGGCCAGCCCGCCGACCAGCGACGTCCCGGGCGACCCCCCCGTACACCTGCATCTGCTCGGCGGTTTCCGGCTGTTGCACGGCGACACCCCCGTGGTGGTGCCCCGGGGGCTGCAACGGGTGATCGCCGTGATCGGGCTGCGCCCCGGCGCCACCCGCAGCAACCTGGCCGGTCTGCTCTGGCCGGACGTGCCGGAGGAGCGGGCGCTGTCGTCCCTGCGCACCGCCCTGTGGCGACTCCGCCAGGACCCGTGCTGCCCGCTGCTGGCCAGCGGTGACACCGTCCGTCTCGACCCGACGGTCCGGCTCGACGTGGACGACCTCGTCGCCGCCGCGGCCCGGGTCCGCAGCGGCGACGACCCGCACGCCGCCGCCCTCGCGCTCGCCGCCGGAACCCGCGACCTGCTCCCCGGCTGGTACGACGACTGGGTGCTCCTGGACCGCGAGCGGCTGCGCCAGCTCCGCCTGCACATGCTGGAACAACTCGCCGCCGACCAGCTCGAGGCCGGCCGGCACGGCGAGGCGTTGCAGGCCGCCCTGGAGGCGATGGCCGCCGAGCCGCTCCGCGAGACGCCGCACCGTCTGGTGGTACGCATCCACCTCGCGGAGGGCAACGCGTTCGAGGCGGTGCACGCCTTCTACGTCTATCGGGACCTGCTCATGCGGGAGCTGCGGCTGGAACCGTCCCCGGCGATGTGCGCCCTGGTCGACGAGACCCTCGCGCCGATCCGGCAGGCCACCCGCCGCACCCCGGCCACCCGCCGTCACGATCCCTCCGAACGGCGTGACGAGCAGGTGACAGCACCACCGCCAGGGTGGACCCACCGTGAGCCCCGCACCGACCGGGGCACACCACCGGCGAGAGGGGTACGATGAGCCGTCTGGTGATCGTCAGCAGGATCATTCCCGGCGCGGAGGGGCGGGTCGCCCAGATCTTCGCCGAATCCGACGCGACCGAACTACCCGCTCTCACCGGGCTGCGGCACCGCTCCCTGTACCGTCTGCACGACCTGTGCGTGCACCTGATGGAGACCACCGACGTGGACGTCGACACCCTGGTCACCGCCCACCACCACCCGCTGTACCAGCGGACCAACGAGCGGCTGTCGGCACACACGTCGTCGTACCTGCCGACCTGGCGGTCGCCCCGGGACGCGCCGGCCGGCTGCTTCTACAGCTGGGACGTCGCCGACGCGACCACCCCGGAGGCCCTGCGCTGAACCGTCCCGCCGTCGCCGTCGGGGAGCGCCGTCGCCGTCGGGCCGAACCGGCACCCCCGGGCAGCGCCGCGCCGTCGGGCCGAACCGGCACCGCCGGGGAGCGCCGTCGCCGCTGGTGGGGGCGCTGCGGCGGGCGCGGCCGCGACGACACCGCGTCGCGGTGTCGGCACCGCCCGACACCGGGCATTCCACCTGCGCAACGAGGGGCGGTCCTCCCTGTCGTCCGACATACGCGTGTGCGAAGCTGCGGCGGGTCTTCGCGTTTTCCTCGCGACGACGACATACGCAATAGGGAGGTAGCCGTGCCGTCGACTTTCGGGCAATGGCTGATCGTGATTCTGGCCCTGCTGGTCGGCCTGGCCGGCGGGTGGGCGCTGTGGGGACGGCAGAAGCCGACCGTGACAGCGCCCATCGTGGAGGGTGACCCGGTCGTCGGGCTCTCCCCCGAGGAGAAGGCCGCCGCCACGATCGACGCCCCGCGCCCGGACGCCACGGTCGACGCCGCCCCGCTGCCCGCCGCCGTCGTGGACGAGCCCGCCCCGCACCAGGCCACCACCGCGCCGGCCACCGGTGACGCCGCCGCGACCACCGGCCCCGCCGCACCCGTCGACGACACCCCCCTGGCCGACCGGGTCACGGCCGACCCGACCCCGGTCGACCAGGTTCCCGTAGCCGTCGACGGCACGCGCACCACCGTCGCCGCCGACCGGCCCGTCCCGCTGACCGACATCGAGGACGAGCCGGCCGCCGCCGACCGCACCGTCGCTGACCCGACGGCCCCGGTCACCGTCACCGACGGGAGCACCGCGTCGGTCCCCGCCCCCCGGACCGCCGTCGAGGACACCCCCGACCCGGCCGCCGACCTGCCGGAGCCGACCCCGGCCGACGCGGAACCCACCGCCACCGGACCGGCCGCGAGCGACCCGGTGACCGAGCGTCCCGCCGAGCCGACGGCCGAGGCCGCACCGGCCGACCCGGCGACCGCGCCGGACCCGGCCACCGCGCCGGACCCGGCCACCGCGCCGGACCCGGCCACCCGTACGCCGATCACCGGCACGGAGCCGGAGCCGGCCACCCCCGACGACGCGCCGGCCGCCCCCGACACCGACGACGCACCGACCACCCTGGTCACCGCGCCGGAGTCCACCACCCCGGCCGCCGCCGACACCGACGACGCGCCGGCAACCCCGGCAGCCGCGCCGGAGCGCACCGACCCGGTGGCCGCCGACGTGGATGGCGCGCCGGCAGGCGTGGCGGCGGTGGTCCCGACGCAGCGCACCGAGCCGGACCGCGCCCCCGTCGCGGGCACCACCCCTCTCCAGGACACCGCCCTTCTCCAGGACGCCGCCACCGGGCAGGACGAGCCGGCGGACGACTTCCGCCGCATCCAGGGCGTCGGCCCGAAGATCGCCGCCGCCCTCCAGGCTGCCGGTGTCCGCACCTACCGGCAGCTCGCCGAACTCGACGAGGCGAGCCTGCGGGACACGATCCGCGCCGCGGGGCTGCGCGCCACCGCCAGCCTGGCCACCTGGCCGCAGCAGGCGAGGGTACTGGCCGGTGCGGGTGCCGAGGCCACCCGGGTGCTGCCGACGCCGACCGGAGGCGACGCCCAGGACTGATCGGCTCGGCCGCGGGGGCCGGTGGGGCGTACCCGGCACGTGCCCACCGGCCCGCGCACCCACCGGCCGGAAACTGACCGTTCCGGAATACCGTTTATCCGGTCCCGACCGGTGGGTACATGGGCGTCACCTCAAATACAACACCAGCCGGGAGGCACCCCCATGCGCGGTTCGTCGATCCTCGGAGTCATCGTCGTCATCTGGTTGATCATCGGTGCTGTCGCCGCCGGTCAGCGCGGTTACTACGGAAACGACGACACCAACTGTGCCGAGGCCGGCACCATCCTGGTGACCATCGTGGCCGGGCCGCTCAACTACATCGGCGCCAACCCGAAGATCGACTGCAAGCTCCCCGAGCCTTCGAAGTAGACCGCGCCCGCCCGGCCCGCGCCCACCCCTCGGGGCGCGGGCCGCCTCATGTCCGCTCCAGATCACTACCCGGTCGCCCACTCCACACCCGCTGACCTTCCTAGGAACCCACCCTGCATCCTCGATCACCTCATCCATCGACGCCCACCACTCGTCGATCAAGAGGTAATGGTCAGCATGGCGCGCTCTGGTGACCTGAACCTCTTGATCACCGGCGCAAGCACGGGCGGGAGCCGGAGCGGGGCGGGAGCGGGGTCAGCCGGCTACGTGGATGCCGGGGCGGCGGGAGGGGTCGGGTTCGCTCTTGCGGATGATCTCCCGGACCACCGGTGGGGTGTCGCCGCGGCCCAGGATCAGGTAGCGCAACAGATGGGCGATCGGGTTGCCCTCCGACCACTCGAAGTGGGCGTGCGGGCGGACGCCGGTGCCGTCGCGCAGCGCCAGCAGGATCGCGGCGATCGCGTTCGGCACCGCCGGGCTGCCGGCCCGCAGCACCCGGAACCCGCCCACCTCGACCCCGCGCACCCGGAGCACCCGACTGAACTCCGAGGGATCCACCACGTCGATCTCCAGGAAGAGCACGTCGGAGGCGCCGGGCACCGGGTTCATGCCCCGTTGCGCCCGCTCCTTGACCCGGTACTCCTTGAGCGCGCCGCTGTCGCGCTTGTGGGCGATCAGGTGCAACCGGCCGTCGTGGGCCAGCGACTCGGCGACGAAGCGGCGGGCCGGCTCGTCGAACTCGATCCGCTCGGCCCGCAGCTCGGTGGTCCGGGTGACCCGGGAGACCAGCGAGACCACGACGATGCCGGCGACGAACAGTCCGGAGATGGCGATCCCGTCCGGCTTCGCGATCACGTTCTCGGTCAACGCGTAGAGCAGCACCGCGGTCAGCACCGTGAAGCCGACCGCGGCGAACCGGTGGTGGGCCCGGACCGCCGCGATGGTCACCGCGACCGCGCCGGAGACCATCATCGCCAGGATCCCGGTGGCGTACGCGCCGGCCTGGGCGTTCACGTCGGCCCGGAAGGCGACGGTGAGGATGATGCTGATCAGCGTGTACACCAGGACCACCGGCCGGACCGCCCGCCCCCACTCGGGCGCCATCCCGTACGACGGCAGGTAGCGCGGCACGATGTTGATCAGGCCGGCCATCGCCGACGCCCCGGCGAACCAGAGGATCAACACGCTGCTGATGTCGTAGACCGTGCCGAAGCCCTCCCCGAGGTGCGCGTGGGCGAGCCAGGCCAACGCCCGGCCGTTCGCCGCGCCCCCGGGTTGGAACTCGCGCGGCGGGATCAGCACGGTGGTGACGAACGCGGTGGCCAGCAGGTACACCGACATGATCAACGCGGCGGCGGTGAGCAGCCGCCGGGTGTTGCGGATCCGCGCGGCCAGCCGCTGCTGGCGATCCGCCCCCGCCCCACGGACCAGCGGCATCATGCTCACCCCGGTCTCGAAGCCGGACAGGCCGAGGACCAGCAGCGGGAAGGCCAGCACGGCCGGGCCGAGCACGGCACCGAACCCGTCGCCCCCGGCGGTCAGCGCGGCCGTCCAGTCCGTTACGGCGGCCGGGTCGGCGGCGATCTCGGCCAGACCGGCCGCCACGGTCACCGCGTTGAGCGCGAGAAAGACCACGACCAGCGGTACGGCCACCAGCACCGCCTCGCTGAACCCGAGCAGGAACACCCCGCCGAGGACGAGCAGCAGCGCCACCGTCACCAGTACGGCCGTCCCGGTGCCGTGCGGTGCCGACGACGGCAGGTACGGGTTCTCCAGCAGGTGCACCGTCGCGTCGGCGGCGGACAGGGTGATCGTGACGATCCACGAGGTGGCGACGAAACCGAGCAGCACCAGCACGAAGAGCTTGCCCCGCCAGAACGGCAGCAGCCGCTCCAGCATCGCCACCGAACCCTGCCCGTGCGGGCTCTCCCGGGCGACCCGGCGGTACATCGGCAGCATCCCGAACAGGGTGAGCGCCACGATCAACAGGGTGGCCAGCGGGGAGAGCGCGCCGGCGGCCAGCGCCGCGATACCCGGCAGGTAGGACAGGGTCGAGAAGTAGTCGACGCCGGTCAGGCACATCACCTGCCACCAGGGGTGTCGGCGCTGGCTGCCCTCCTCGGTCTCCGGGCCGACCGGCTGCACCCGGTGCGCGAAGAGCCACCGGCGCAGCCCGCCCTGGGGTCGCGCCGGCCGGGCGTGGCTCTCCACGCACTCCGGCAGCCGCACCGGCCCCGGCCGGGTGCGCTCACCCTGGCCGGCGGACCGGGCCTCCCGCAGCGCCCGCCCGTGCCCCGGCGACGGCGTGCTCCCCCGTCGTTCCCGGGGCCGCCGTTCGCGTGCGCCGTCCCGCCCGTCCACCGTCCCCCCGACCGCCCTGGTAGCCCCTGTTCCCGACGGTAGGCGCTGGCACCGGCTCCGCCGGCCGGAACGGGGAAGCCGGGCGATCCCTCAGGCCGGGCACATCGTCAGGCCGGGTGGGTGGCGGTCGGTGGCGCGACGGACAGGGCCGCCAGCAGGGCGTCGGGGTCGGTGACCGTCACCGTGGCCGCCGGGTGGCGCAGCCACCGGCCGGGGGCCAGCCCCGGCACCGGCGAGCCGAACCGCAGGCACACCCCGGCCGTGGTGCCGGTACCGAAGGTCACCCCGCCGTCGGCCAGCGACAGGTGCGGCCCGACCACCCGCCACCAGCGGTACGGCCCACCGCGCCGGGCACCGACCACGTTCCCCCGCGCGGTACGCAGCCGCCAGGGGCCGAACCGGATCGCCACCATCTCGTCGTCGACCACCACGGCACAGGTCTGCGGCCGGATGCCGAGCAGCGCCAGCGGGGCCTGGAACCTGGGGTCGAACCGGAACGCGAACCGGTGTACGGGCATGGCCGACGGATACCCGGTGCACGTCACCCGACACCCGGCCCCGCCGACGGGTGGCCCGGACTCCAGGAGCGCGGACCGGCAGCGGCCACGGACCGGACCGGCACGCCGGCCCCCATGCCCGGACCGACACGCCTTCCGGCCAGCATGCCGGCCCCGTGCCCGGACCGGCGGGTGACGGCGGGAAGGTGTCAGGTCAGGGCGCGGGTCCAGTCGTCGACGTGTGCGGTCAGGTGGTCGGCGACCGACCGCCAGTAGGGGCCGTCCTCGGCGTGGATCCTGGCCCACGGCTGCACGCCGTCCCGGGCGCCGTCGCGCAGCAGGTCGTACATCGCGCGGGCCCGGGGACCGAGGGTCGCGGCGAGCGCGGGACACTCCGCCGCCGGCAGGCCGTAGCCGTCGACCAGGACCCGCAGCCGGTGGGCCGACTCCGCGACCGGCCGGTCGGGGCGCATCCCGGCCATCGCCTGCGCGGCGTACGCCAGCTCCCAGCGGCGGGTGCCGGGGCCGGCGCCGTCCCAGTCGATCAGCACCCAACCGCGCGGGGCGCGGACCAGGTTCCACGGTGCCGCGTCGTGGTGGCAGATCAGATCCGTGCCGTCGGGGCGGATCGGCACCTGCCACCGGGCCGACGCCGGGGGCACGAAGTCGGCCACCGCGCGGTGCAGGTCGGCCAGCAGGCGACCGATCGAGGCCAGCTCGGCGGTCCGGTACCGGCCGGCGGGGTGTCCGCACTCTCCCGGCACGTACTCCAGCACCTGACGGCCCCGGTCGTCGCGGCCCAGCGGCCGGGGCGCACCGTCGAAGCCGGCGTCGTGCAGGTGGGTCAGCAGTGCGTCGACCGCATCGGTCCACGGGCCGACCGGCCGGCGGACGGTGTCACCGACCCGGACCACCCCGGTGGTCACGTTGCCGGGCAGCGGCTGTTCGTCGGGGCGCATCGCACCATCCTGGCCGAACGGACGCGTCCCCGCGCGCCGGTTTCCCGGCGCGCGGGGACCCCCCGTCGCGGCTGCTACTGCAGGAACGCCCCCAGTGGTGACAGCAGCAGCCGACCGAGCGCAGCGGCGTTGTCGTCCAGCCGGGTGCGCTCGCCGTCACGGGCCTGCGGATCGTGCCGGCAACGCCAGATCTTCTGCGCGTTGCGCCAGGCCACGTCCCTGGTGTACTCGACCAGTTCGCCCTGGTACCAGTCGTCGATGTCCCCGTTGAGCATGTCGAGGAGCAGCTGCCACCGCTCCAGGTAGCCGCGCCGCAGCGAGGGGATCTTGTCGGCGAAGATGTCGTTGATCTTGAGGTAGTCCCGGTGCTGCTCGGTGCCGTCCACCGGCTCGGACTCCAGGTGGTCGAACGTGGTCACCAGGGCGAACGGCAGGTCGAAGTTGATGTGCGCGTTCACCCCCGCCGCCGCCGACGGCAACGGCCGGGCGTCCGGGCCGCGCATCCGCTGGAACAGGCAGGACCAGGCGCGCGGGGTGGTCGGGCTCGACTCGGTCCACAACCGCATCGCGTCGAAGTAGCGGGCCGCGAACTCCACGTCCAGCCGGGACAGGAAGACCGGGTCGGCGAAGTAGTCGTCGTAGAGCCCCTCCAGCACCCGGCTGGTGATGGTCAGGTAGAGCCGGTTGAAGTCGGCCAGCGGGCAGCTCCGCTCCAACGGCGGCATCCGGACCAGCAGATCCTGGAGCTTGGTGAGGTGGTCGACCACCGCCGGCACGTCCTCCGGATGATCGGCGAGCAGGTCGACGATGTCCGCGTGCACGGGCCCCCAGACCGGTTCCCTCATGACTCCTCCACAGTGGTCGGGGCAGCGCCGCGCCGTCGTTGTCGAGGGACAGCCTGTCAGCGCCGGTGTCGTACCGGATCAGTAGAACGACGTATTCGACACCGCGCCGGACGTACGCTCACGCGCCCCGGGTGCGCAGGTGGATGGCGCTGGCCTGCACCCTCGTCCGCACCTGGAGCTTGTCGAAGATGTGCGACACATGCACGCCGATGGTGCGTTCGCTGATGAACAGCCGCTGGCCGATCTCCCGGTTGGTCAGCCCCTCGGCCACCGCGGCGAGCACCTCACGTTCCCGTGCGGTCAGCGTGGTCAGCTCGTCGGCGTCCGACCCGGACGGTGCGCCGGCCCCGTCCGCCCCGCCGGCACGGGCGCGGCCCGCCCCGGCCGGCCGGCTCCGACCCGCCCGCGCACGCGGGACACCCGTGGCCGGCGCGGACGGGGCGCGCTCGGTCAACTCCACCCGGGCCCGCCCGGCCAATGTCCTGATCTCGCTGGTCAGCGGCACGGCCCCCAGGCCCTGCGCCATCTCGTGGGCCTCCCGCAGCAGCCGGCCGACGGCCTTGCCCCGGCTCCGCCGGGCCAGCAACGCCTCGGCCTGCCGCAGTCGCGAGTAGGCCGCCGGGTAGGGATGGTGCCGCTTGTCCCACTCCGCCGCCGACCGGGCCCAGGCCTCCGGGTCGCCCCGCCCGTCGAGCCGGGTCAGCTCGGCCATGCTCAACACCAGGAAACCGTCGGCGCTGAGCCGGACCGGACCGGCCGCCGTCGTGCTCTTGCTGGCCACCCGGTCGAGCGCGTCGCGCAGCCGGCGGACCGCCGTGGGGTCCACCGCGACGGTCCGGCTGGCGTGCGCCTCCGCCTCGGCCCGCAGCCCGTGCCAGGCCAGCGTGCCCAGCAGCACCACGTCGTCGGAGCGGCTCTCGGTCAGCCCCCGCTGCACCGCCTGTCGGGCCACGTCGTGCCGGCCCTGCCACATCGCCAGGCCGGCGCGCAGGATCAGCATCGGCAGTACGTGCCGGGGTGCGCCACCACCGGCGAGCATGGTCGCCACCGCCTCCAGGTCCCGGTCGGAGGCCTCGACGTCGCCGTACCCGACGGAGAGCCGGCAGCGGGCCAGCAGCAGCTCCACCGCGTCGGCCCCGGACGGACGGTGCCGCAGCGCCGCCGCGACCACCTTCTCCGCCTCGGCCCACTGGCCGACCCGGAACAGCCCGTTGGTGGCGATGGCCAGCAGCCGGGTCTCGTAGGTGCGGCCCAGCCCCAGCTCGGCGACCCGCTCGGCGCCCCGCCGGGCCACCACCACCCCCTCCTCGAGGTTGTTCAGCGGCCCGGTCATCAGCTCCGCCAGATGCAGGTACGCGCAGGCCACGTCCTCGGGGCCACCGGAGCGCTCGGCGGTGTCCAGGGCCCGGCGGACCACCGCCAGGCCCGCGTCCGGGTCCTCCAGGAACGCCTCGCTGAAGCCCAGCGCGGAGCTGGCCAGTACCACCTCGGTGGTGCTGCCGCCGACCGTCGCCGCCAGCTCCAGCGCCTCGCGGGCGCGCTGCCCGGCGTCGGCGTACCGGCCCAGGTGCAGCAGCAGCTCGGCGAGGCGGGCGGCGGCCGTCGTCCGTTCCCGGGTGGTGCACTCGGCGGATTCCAGCACGCTGCGGTACTCCGCCTCGGCGGGGGCGGACCGGCCCGCCGCGGCGAGGTAGCGGGCCCGCCGGATGCGCAGCCCGCAGGACGGGTCGAGCGGTTCGCCGCCGGTCAACTCGGTCAGCAGGGACAGCGCGCGGGCGTGCTCGCCGCTCTGGTGGGCGGTCTCGGCGGCGTGCTCCAGCAACACCGCCCGGTCCACCTCGGGCGGGGTCGCCCCCGGTCCGCTGACCGGGGTGGCGGCGAGCTGCAACGCCGCCGTCCAGTGCCGGTGCGCCTCGGCGAAACCGTAGAGCCGTTCGGCCTCCCCGGCGGCGGCCATCGCCGCCGGCAGGGCGCGGCCGGGCTCGCCGGCCAGCCGCCAGTGGTGTGCCAGCCGCGCCTGGTGCAGCTCCGCCGGTGCCCGGGTGAGCGCCTCTGCGTAGCGGCGGTGCAGACCGGTCCGCTCCGCCGGGAGCAGCTCGTGGGCGAGCACCTCGGCGACCAGCCGGTGCCGCAGCCGGTAGCCGTCGTCCGCACCGACGAGCAGCCGGTGGGCGACCGCCTCCCGGAGCGCCTCGATCAGCTCCGCCTCGGGCAGGCCGAGCACCTCGGCGAGCAGCCAGTGCTCGACCGGTTCGACACCGACGGCGACCGCGTGCACCGCCGCGTGCGCGTGCCGGGGCAGCGCGTCCACCCGGGACAGGAAGATCTCGCGCAGCGTGTCGGACAGTCCGGCGCGGCCGTCGCGCAGGTCACGGGCCAGCTCCTCGACCACGAACGGGTTGCCGCCGCTGCGCTGCCAGATCTGCTCGGCGGCCTCCGGCGCCAGCGGCGTACCGACGATCTCGACGGCCAGCCGGTCGGTGTCGGCCCGGTCGAGCGGGGCCAGGTCGAGCACCCGCACCGACCGCAGCCGGCGCAGCTCGGTGAGCACCCGACGCAGCGGGTGTGCCCCCTGCAACGACTCGGCCCGCACCGCCGCCAGCACCGACAGTTGCAGGTCACCGAGGCCGGCGAGCAGATAGAGCAGCAGTTGCCGGGTGGTCCGGTCCACCCACTGGAGGTCGTCGAGGACGAGCACCAGCGGACGCCCCTGGGCGATCATGCTCAGCCCCCGGGAAACCCGCTCCAGCAGTGCCCCGGCGCTGTCGGCTCCCCCGGTCTCCTCGACGAAGGTCCGCAGCAGGCCGCGCACCGTCGACGAGGTGCGGGCCTGACCGGCGGCGAGCTCGGCGTCGAACCGGCGCAGCGCCTGGAGCACCGGGTGCAGCGGTGAGGCGTCGCCGATGTCCAGGCAGGAGCCGGTGAGCACCACCGCCCCCGCGTCCCGTAACCGGGCCGCCGCCTCGGTGAGCAGGCGGGTCTTGCCCACCCCGCTCTCGCCGCTGACGAAGACCGCGGCGGTCTGCCCGGGACCGATGTCGTGGTGGAGCGCGGCGCACAGCACCGCCAGCTGGTCGGCGCGGCCGACGAGCGGTGCGGTGTCCACATCGCTGGCCATGTCCGCAGCCTAGTCACAGGTCCCCGCACCCTTCTACGGGCTTAATACCTCACCGGTACCTCTCGCGTCGACATTGCGACTAAAGGTGCTGTCGCGCCGACATACGTCGTTCGGCAGATCCCCCGTCAGCCCGGTGGTGGAAGTCTCCGATCGTCGTCAACACCACTGCGGATGAAGGGTGGGTGGGATGCCACTGTCCACGGTCGGTACCGGTCGGGAAGACGTCACCACGTCGCCCTGGCCGGTACCGCAGGAACGGCGGACACTGACGGTGCTCTTCGCCGACATCGTCGGGTCGACCGCGCTGACCGAACGGCTGGACCCGGAGGACGTCCGGGCGGTGCAGTTCGCCTACTTCGACATCGTCGCCGGTGTGCTGCGCCGCTGGCAGGGCACGGTGGAGAAGTACGTCGGTGACGCGGTGATGGCCTTGTTCGGCGCCCGAACCTCCGACGGGCTCGACGGCTACCGGGCCGTCCGGGCCGCCCTGGAGATCCAGACCGCGCTGGACCGGCGGGTGCTCCCCGGCGGGGTGCGGCTGCGGGTCCGGGTCGGTGTCGCCACCGGCGAGGCGGTGGTCGACCTGGCCGGCGTCCGCGACGGCGGCCACGGCATGGCCTCCGGCGCGGTCCTCACCACCGCCGCCCGCATCCAGGAGTACGCCCCGGCGGGTGGCGTGGTCGTCTGCGCCGCCACCCACCGGGCCACCGCCGGCCTGGTCGACCAGCACGCCCTCGCCCCGGCCACCCTCACCGGCAAGGCGCTGCCGGTCGACGTCTGGCGGGTCACCCGCACCGGACATCCGCGCCCCACCCGGCACCACGGCCCGCTGATCGGCCGGCGGCGCGAGGTCGCCACCGTCCGTGACCAGCTCACCCGCGCCGCCCGCGAGCACCGTCCACGGTGGGTGGCCCTGGTCGGGCCGGACGGCATCGGTCGCAGCCGGCTGCTGGCCGAGCTGCGCCACCGGCTGCCGGAGGTCGACGGCACCCCGGTGTGCTGGACGGTGGCGCACTGCCCGCCGTACCCGGAGCAGGTGCTCGGGCCGGTCGCGGAGCTGCTGCGGGACCTCGCGGGGCTGGCCGCCACCGACCCGGCGGAGACCGTCCACGCCCGGCTGGCCGCCCTGGTCGAGGGCCTGCTACCGGCGCACCGGGCGGCGGTGACGGTGGCGGCGCTCGGTGCGCTGCTGGCCGCCCCGGACCGGTCGGCGGAGACCGGGGCCGCAGCGGTACGCCAGGTGCTGCTCGCCCTGGCCGCCCGCCGACCGGTGGTGGTCGGCGTGGACGACCTGGACCGGGCCGCCCCGCAGGTGAACCACTTCCTGCACACGCTGTTCGCCACCGCGACCGCCCGGGGGCTGCCGTTGGCGGTGCTGGCCACCCACCGGCCGGAGCACGTGGACCCGCTGCCGCTGCCGGGGCACCGCCGCCAGCCGGTGGAACTGCCACCGTTGGACACCGTCCACACCGGCCGGCTGCTGCGTCGGCTGGTCGCCCGGGCCGGTCGACCGGCCACGGACGTCGTCCGGCTGGTGCCGCTGGTCGCCGGCCGCCCCGGCTACGCCGCCGCCTACGTCGACGCCGCGCGACCGGGCACGCCGCAGCCGCCGGCCGGCCGGTCGGCCGAACCGGCGCTGCCCGAGTCGCTGCGCCGCCGCGCCGCCGCCCGGCTGGACCGGTGCGACGGCCCGCACCGGGCGGTGCTGATGGCCGCCGCGACCCTCGACGGCGAGTTCACCGCGTCGGCGGTGGCCGGGCTGCTCGGCTGGACGCCCGGTCGGGTGGCGGACAGCCTGCGCCGGCTCACCGACGCCGGGCTGGTCCGGCCCGGCGCGCGGGGCGGCCACGTCATCGCCGACCCGGCCCTGCGCCGCTGCGCGTCCGACCGGCTGCCCCGGACGGTCCGCGCCGACTTCGCCCGCCGGGCCGGCACCGCCCTTCCGGCCGCCCACGCCGACTTCGCCCGCCGCGCTGGCACCACCCTCCCCGCCGCCCACGCGGACCTCGCCCACCGGGCCGGCACCGCCCTACCCGCCGCGTCCGCCGGCCGCGGCGACCTCGCCCACCGGACCGGGGTCGGGCGGGCGGTCCCGGGTATCCGGCCGATCGGCGGGTCGACCACGGACATCCGGTCGATCGGCGGGTCGACCACGGACATCCGGTCGATCGGCGGATCGACCACGGGAAGCCGGTCGCCGTGGCGGCGGGCGGTCGTCACGGCAACGGCCGGTGACACCTTCCGGCTGCGGACGGTCCCCCCGGACGCCATCCCGTCCCACGACCCCCGCCGGGTGCCGGTCAACGTCGACGGACCACGCCGGTTCGACCCGCTGCGGCGGTCCGGAGGGTCCGGGGACCGCGATCCACGGCCCGGCGCCGGGGTGGCGCGCGCGGGCGCGGTGGTCGTGCCGCTACCGGTCCGGGTGGCCGCCGCGCCGGCCGGTCCCCGACCGGGCACCGGTGGCCGGCGACGACGGGGGGAAGGGGTGCCGCGCCCGGCCGTACCGTTACCGGCGCGGGCCGCCTGACCGTCACCGGCGCTCAGTGGATCGCCCCGGTGACCGGTGGGGGCGGGTCGTCACGCATGGCGCGTACCGCCACACCGGCGAAGAGACACGCGGCGTGGTGACCGGGGGCCACCTCGACCGCGGGCGGATCCGTCTCGGCGCAGTCGGGACGGGCCTGCGGGCAGCGGGTCCGGAACCGGCAGCCGCTCGGCGGGTCGGTCGGGCTGGGCAGCTCACCACGCAGGATGATCCGTCGCCGGTCGCGCTCCACCCGGGGGTCGGCCACCGGGATCGCCGACAGCAGGGCCGCCGTGTACGGGTGTGCCGGCTCCCGCCAGAGCTGCGCCGGGGTGCCCGTCTCCACGATCCGTCCCAGGTGCATCACGGCGATCCGGTCGCTCAGGTGCTCCACGGCGGCCAGGTCGTGCGCGATGAACAGGTAGGTCAGCCCGAGGTCACGTTGCAGCCGGCGCAGCAGGTTCATGATCTGCGCCTGCACGCTCAGGTCGAGCGACGCGATCGGTTCGTCGAGGACGATCAGGTCGGGCTCACCGGCCAGCGCCCGGGCGATCCCGACCCGCTGGCGCTGGCCGCCGGAGAGTTCGTGCGGGTGCCGGCCGGCCGTCTCGGGTCGTAGCCCCACCAGGTCGAGCAGCTCGGCGACCCGACGCCGACGGGCCTCGGCGCTGCCCGCGAGCCGGTGGACGACCAGCGGCTCGGCGATGCTGGCGCCGACGGTGCGGCGCGGGTCCAGCGACGCCTGCGGGTCCTGGAACACCATCGCCACCCGGCGACGCAGCCCGCGTAGCCGACGACGCGACCAGCCGGTGACGTCCTGTCCGCCGACCCGGATCCGCCCGGCGGTCGGGTCGACCAGTCGCAGCAGCGCCAGACCGGCGGTCGACTTGCCGCTGCCGGACTCACCCACCAGCCCCAGCGTCTCGCCGGCCCGCACCGCCAGCGACACCCCGTCCACCGCACGGACGGGTGGGCCGCCGGGGCTGGGGAACCAGACGGTCAGGTCGTCGAGTTCGGCGACGGGTGCCGTACTCATCAGCCCTCCGGGATGGGTCGGTCGTGGCCCGTGCCGGCGGTCGACACACCGGTGGACCGGTCGTCGCCGGTGGCCGGACGGGCACCGGTGGGGAAGCCGTCGGCGGTGGGGCGGTCGCCGCCGGTGGGGCGGTCGCCGGCGGTGAGGAGGCCGTCGCCGGTGGGGGAACAGAAGGTGCGGACCCGGTGCGCGGGGGCGATCGGGATCAGCGGCGGCAGTTCGTGGGCGCAGCGGGGGTCGCCGCGCACCGGGCAGCGGGGCCAGAAGGCGCAGCCCGGCGGCAGGGCGAGCGGGCTGGGCGGCGCACCGGGGATCGCGGCCAGCTCCTCCCCCGCCATGCCGGGCCGGGGCCGGGCGGCCAGCAGACCCCGGGTGTACGGGTGGCCCGGCGCGGCGAAGACCGCGTCGACCGGCCCCTGCTCCACGATCCGCCCGCCGTACATCACCGCGACGGTGTCGGCGATGCCGGCCACCACGCCGAGGTCGTGGGTGATCCAGACGACCGCGGTGCCGAGCCGGCGGCGCAGGTCGGCGACGAGCTCGACGATCTGCGCCTGGGTGGTGACGTCCAACGCGGTGGTCGGCTCGTCGGCGATCAGCAGCTCCGGCTCGCAGGCCAGCGCCATCGCGATGACCACCCGTTGCCGCATCCCGCCGGAGAACTGGTGCGGATGGGCGTCCACCCGGCGTTCGGGCGACGGGATGCCGACCAGGTCGAGCAGCTCGACGGCTCGGGACCGGGCCTGCCGACGGCTCATCCCGAGGTGCTCCTCGCACGCCTCGGTGACCTGCCGGCCGACGGTCAGCACCGGGTTGAGGGTGGTCATCGGGTCCTGGAAGACGAAGCCGACGTGCCGGCCGCGCCAGCGGCGGCGGTCCGCGCCGGACATGGCGGTCAGCTCCCGGCCCAGCAGCCGGACCCGGCCGGTGACCGTGGCGGAACGCGGGGCCAGGCCGGTGGCGGCGAGCACGGTCATGCTCTTGCCGCTGCCGGACTCGCCGACCAGGGCGAGGGTCTGCCCGGGGGACACCGACCAGTCGACGCCCGCGACCGCCCGGGCCGGGCCGTCGCGGGTGCCGAGGGTCACCGTCAGGTCGCTGATCTCCAGCACCGGCGTGTCCCCGGCGGCCCGGGGCGACGGCACGACGGGTCCGCTCACCGGATGCTCCTGCGGGCTTCGCCGAGGGTGAGCCGACGGGGGTCGAGCACGTCCCGCAGCGCGTCGCCGACCAGGTTGAAGGCGAGCACGGTCAGGAAGATCGCCGCGCCGGGGAAGACCCCCAGCCACCAGGCGTCGGTGACGAACCCGCGCCCGTCGTAGAGCATCCGGCCCCAGGCCGGCGCGGGTGGCTGGACGCCCAGCCCGAGGAAGGACAGCGCCGCCTCGGACAGGATCGCGAAGGCCAGCGACAGCGAGGTCTGCACGATCAGCGGCGCGGCGACGTTGGGCAGCACGTGCCGGCGCAGGATACGCAGGTCCGAGGTGCCGATGGAGACGGCGGCCCGGACGAAGACCTGTTCCCGGACGGCGAGCACGCCGGCCCGGGTCACCCGGGCGAAGATCGGGGTGTAGACCACCCCGATGGCGACCATCGCGGTGACCAGCCCCGGGCCGAGCACCGCGACGATCGCCACGGCGAGCAGCAGCACGGGGAAGGCGAACAGCACGTCCATGCCGCGCATGAGAACGGTGTCCGCCCAGCCGCCGTACCAGCCGGCCAGCAGGCCGACGGTCACCCCCACGGCCAGGGCGATACCGACGCTGACCAGGCCCACCTGCAACGACACCCGGGCCGCCACCAGCACCCGGCTGAGCACGTCGCGGCCCAGCTCGTCGGTGCCGAACGGGTGCGCGCCACTGGGTGGGCGGAGCATCCCGTCGACGTTCACGTCGTTGATCCCGGCCGGCGCGAGCCACTGCCCGGCCAGCCCGACCACCAGCAGGACCAGCAGCACCACCGTGCCGGCGACGGCCGGCGGGTCGTGCCGCAGCGCGGTCAGCGTACGCCGCAGGGCACCCGCCGGGGCCACCGTCGGCCACGGGTTCCCGTCGACCGGGCCGCCCGGCGGCGGGGTGACGGACGACGGGTCGCGAGCGCCGTGCCACGCGCCGGTGGGCGGCGTCCGGTCCCGGGCGCTCATCGCAGCCTGATCCTCGGGTCGAGGCGGGCGTACAGGACGTCCACCAGCAGGTTCGTCAGCAGGAAGAGGGTGGCCACGAAGAGCACCGCGCCCTGGAGCACCGGATAGTCCCGGGCCTGCACGGCGTCGTAGGTGAGCCGGCCGATGCCCGGCCAGGCGAACAGCACCTCGATCACGATCACCCCGCCGACCAGGCTGGCCAACTGCACCCCCACCACGGTGACCACCGGGATCAGCGCGTTGCGCAGCACGTGCCGGACGACCACCACCCGCCGGCGCAGCCCCTTGGCCTCGGCGGTACGGACGTAGTCCTCGGCGAGCACCTCGAGCACCGAGGAGCGGATGAAACGGGTGAGGATGGAGGCGGTGACCAGGCCGACGGCGGCGGCGGGCAGCGCCACGTGGGACGCCCAGCCCGCCGGGTCGTCGGTGAGCGCCACGTAGCCCGACGGCGGCAGCCAGCCGAGCACCCCGGCGAAGAGCAGGATGCCCATGATGCCCGTCCAGAAGTCGGGGACGGAGACCCCGAACTGGCTGAACACCCGGGCGGCGTGGTCGACGAACGAGCCGCTGCGCACCGCGGAGAGCACGCCGAGGGGGAAGGCGACCAGCAGGGCGAGCAGCACGGCGGTCACCGCCAGCGACCCGGTGGCGGGGAGCCGCTCCAGCACGATCGTGGTGACCGGCTGGCCGCTGCGGAAGCTGACCCCGAGGTCACCGGTGAGCGCGTGGCCGACGTAGCTGAGGTACTGCACCACCAGCGGCCGGTCCAGCCCCGAGCGTTCCCGCAGCGCGTCGTAGGTCTGCTGGTCGAAGCGGGTGCCGAGGGAGACCCGGACCGGGTCGCCGGGGACCAGTTGCAGCAGCAGGAAGACCACCAGGGTCACCCCGAGCAGGACGACGACCGACTGGAGCAGTCGCCGCAGGACGAAGCGTCCCACCCCGCCCCCCTCAGCGGCCCAGGGCGACGTCACGGAACCGGATCGCCCGGTCGGTGCGGACCCGGTAGCCGGTGACCTTCGTCGACCAGCCCTGCACCACGTCCGGGTTGTAGAGGTAGATGTAGCTGGCGTCGTCGACGATCTGCTTGGCCGCCCGGGCGTACGTCTGCTGGCGTACCCCCTTGTCGGTCTGGGTGCGGGCCTGGTCGAGCAGGGTGTCCACGGTGGGGTTGCTGTACCCCTGGAAGTTGAACGTGCCGCCGGTACGGTGCTGGGCGTAGTAGAAGTCGTCCGGGTCGATGTTGCCGAGCCAGCCGAGCAGGAAGGCGTCGAAGTTCCCCTTGCCCTGCTCGTCGAGCCACTGGGCGAAGTCCAGGGTACGGATCTTCACGGTGATCCCGACCTCGGCGAGCTGGGCCGCGATCACCTGCGCGGCGGTGACCGTCTGCGGGTACTCGCTGGTGACCATCAGGTCCATGGTGCGGCCCGTGACGCCGGCCCCGCCGAGCAGCCGCCGGGCCTGCTCCGGATCGTGCCGGTACGGCGCGTAGTCGTAGTGCCAGGAGCTGCCCCGGGGGATCGCGGTCTGGTTGGCGGTGGCCTGCCCGAACGTGGCGGCCTTGGTGATCGCCTCCCGGTCCAGGGCGAACGCGACGGCCCGGCGGACGTTCGCGTCGTCGTACGGCTTGCGCCGCTCGTTGAGGGCGAGGTACCAGTAGTCGGTCGAGGGGGTGGTCTCGACGGTCACCCCGCCGGCCTCCTTCAGCGCCGGCACCTGCTGCGGCGGCAGGTTGTCGGTCCACTGCACCTCACCGCCGCGCAGGTTCTGCAGGGCGACCGTCGGGTCCTTGACGAAGGTGAAGGTGACCCCGTCGAGCTTCGGTTTCTGCCCCCAGTAGGCGTCGTTGCGGGCCAGCCTGATCGTGTCGCCGGCGGTGTAACCGGCCACCGTGAACGGTCCGCTGCCCACCGGCCTGGTCTTGATCGCACCGGACTCCACGTTGGACTTCTCGACGATCGCGACACCCTTGTATCCGCCGAGGTTGGCCAGCAGGTTCGGTGTCGGCGCGGTCAGCGTGACCACCACCGTCGCCGGGTCGGGCGCGATCACCGACCTGACGGTGGCAAACCGGAACGACGCGTTCAACTTCTCCCTGATGATCCGCTGGTACGAGTAGACGACGTCCTCCGAGGTCAGTGGCGACCCGTCGGAGAAGGTCACGCCCTCGCGGAGGGTGAACGTCCAGGTGAGCTGGTCACTGCTGGTGGTCCACCTGGTGGCCAGCGCCGGCCCCATGGTCAGGTCGGCGTCCGGCTCGACGAGGGTGTCGTAGACGTTCTCCAGCACCTCGAAGCTGTGGTAGGCCGAGGTCTTGTGCGGGTCGAGCTGGTCCGGCTCGCCGCCGATGGCGGCGGTGAGCGTGCCCCCGGCCGCCGGGCCGGCGGACGGGCCGCCCCCGTCGACGTCGACGCTCTCCCCCGCGCTGCATCCGGCGAGGCCGGTCAGGGCGACGACGAGCGCCGCCGCGGTGATCCTCGATCTGGTCATGGACACGGTCACCCTCCGTCGCCTGGCAGATCAAAACGCGAGTCTTCTCCGCCAATGAGGACGATGTCAATGAAATCAGCGCAATTCCCCGATCACCGGCCGTCCGTCCGATCGGGACCGCGCAGCGTGGACCGTGGACACCACGGTGCACCGGTTACCGTTTCCTGTCCACCGCCGGTCAAACCTCATTCCACCGACGGGATCCGGACCGCCGCCGGACGGGCCTGGCCACCACGGACCCGCCCCGGCCGGGTGACGGTACGGCTCAGCCCTCGACCGGCCGGGAGGGTACGGCTCAGCCCTCGACCGGCCGGTCGAGGGTGCGGCTGCGGCCACGGAACTCGGCCACCACCTCGTCGCCCCGGGAAACGGTGACGTCGTAGATGCCGCTGCGGCCGTACCGGACACGTTCGGTGGCGTACGCGGTCAACAGGTCGCCCTGGCGGACCGGACGCAGGAAACTGATCTCACCGCCGGACGCGACCGTCGCCGGGCCGTGGGTGTTGCAGGCCAGCGCGAAAGCGGTGTCGGCGAGCAGGAACAGGAAACCGCCGTGGCCGATCCGGTGCCCGTTGACCATCCCGGCGGTCACCCGCATCCGGGCCACCGCCGCCCCGTCGCCGGCGGAGACCAGCTCGATGCCGAGGCCCCGGGACGCCACGTCGGCGTCGAACATGTCGTGGGCGGCCGTCCGGCCCGCCCCGGGTTCCTCCGCCACCCGCCCGCCGGGCTCCTCGGTCCCGGTCCCGCCGGGATTCTCCGTCACGACCCCGACGGGAGCCTCCGTCACGACCCCGACGGGAGCCTCCGTCACGACCCCGACGGGAGCCTCCGTCACGACCCCGGCGGGGGCCTCCGTCACGGTTCCGCCGGGAGCCTCCGTCACCTCCCCGGGCGGGTCCGGGAGCCGGCCGTCCCGCCACCCGTCGGTCCGCTCGACGACATCCGGATCGCTGGGGCGTGGGCTACGGTCCGGCACGGTTCCTCCTGGGTCACCCGGCGCGACGCCCGGGGCCGACGCCGGTCGCCGCTGCCGACCGTACGCCGCCGGGTCGGCGACCACCTGTCGCGGGTGCCGGGCGCGATCCGGCCACCCGCCCCACCACCATCTCCTCCGGCCATCCGCCCCACCACAACCTGCTCCGGCCGCCCGCCCCACCGCCACCTCCTCCGGCCGCCGGGACCGGCGGGCGGCGTTATGCTCACGGACGTGCCGGCGGTGCGGCTGCCGTCCCGGCCCCGGCCGGGAGAACCGCGCCGGACGCGCCGACGGCCCCTGCCGGTGGTGCACGTACCGGTGGGGAGGGCTCCCGATGTCGCGGTGGTCAGCGCGGCGCGTCGACCCCGACGTCGACCTGCGCGTTCCGGCCGACCGGGGTGAGCTGACCGCGCACCCGGCCGCCGTGCTCGGCGCGATCGCCGCCGGTGGGGTGCTGGGTGCGCTCGCCCGCGCCGGGGTGCAGACCGCCCTGCCCCACGCGCCGACCGGGTTCCCCTGGTCCACCTTCGCCGTGAACGTCACCGGTTGCCTGCTGATCGGGGCGCTGATGGGGGTGCTCGGCCGGCGTCGGGCCGGTCCGCTGGTCCGGCCGTTCCTCGCCGTCGGGGTTCTCGGCGGCTTCACCACCTTCTCCGCGTACGTGGTGGACGTGCACCGGGCGCTGGCCGCCGGGGCCGCCGGGACGGCCCTGGGCTACCTGGCCGCCACCCTGGTCGGCGGACTGCTGGCGGTCGCCGTCGGTGACGCGCTGGTCGCCCGGTGGTGGGGCACGGACGCCGGCCGGGGCCACCGCGCGCCCGGATCCGGCCGGAGCGCCCGGCGGCCCGGATCCGGCCGGAGCGGTCGACGCCCCGGGTGGGGACGGGACGACCGGCCGCCGGGTCCGGGCCGGCCGCAGCGGGAGGTCCCCCGGTGACCGTACTGCTCATCGCGCTGGGCGCGGCCCTCGGTGCGCCCCTGCGCTACCTCACCGACCGGGCCGTGCAGGCCCGGCACGACTCCCGGTTCCCGTGGGGGACGCTGACCGTCAACGTCGCCGGCTCGCTGCTGCTCGGCGCGGTGGTCGGGGCACCCGTCGGGCCGGCGGTGACCGCGCTGGTCGGCACCGGCTTCTGCGGCGCGCTGACCACCTGGTCCACCTTCGGCTACGAGACCGTACGGCTGGCCCGCACCGACGCCCGGCGGCAGGCGGTGGCCAACGCCCTGACCAGCGTCGTCGCCGGTCTGGGCGCGGCCAGCCTCGGCTTCGCCCTGGCCCGGGCGCTCACCGGCTGACCGGCCTCAGCGGACCGTCGTCACGTCCCGCCCGGTGGTGTGGTCGTGTCGGTGCCGGCCGTCGTGCCCGTGCTGACCGGCGTGGTCGTGCCGACCGGCGTGGTCGTGGCCGTCGTGCCCGTGCTCGCCGGCGTGATGGTGGTGGTGGTGGCCGTGGCCGTCGACCGGGTCGTCGGGGTGGTCGTGCGGGGTCTGCGGGCGGCCCACCTTGTCGGCGAAGCCGGGCATCAGCACCCGGTACGCACAGGTGTCGCAGTTCATCCGGATGTCGCCCCGCAGCGCCTCGGCGTGCCGCTCCAGCACCAGGTCGGCCAGGGCGTCGCAGTCACCGATCAGGTCGGCGACCCGGACGTCCAGGTCGGGACGGTCCGCGGCGAACGCCTGCGACTGGGCCACGATCCGGTCCGGCAGCACCCCGGCGAACAGGAAGTAGGGGGCCACCACGATCCGGCGGGCACCCAGCCGGACCAGCCGGTCGAGCACCGCCGGCACGGACGGCTCGGCCAGCGAGATGAACCCCGGTTCGACGCCGGCGTAGCCGCGCCCCTCCCACAGCAGCCGGGCCACCTTCGCCACCTCGGCGTTGGCGTCCGGGTCGGTGGCGCCGCGCCCGATCAGCGCCACCCAGGTGCCGGCCCGGTCCGCCCCGTCCAGCGCGGCGTCGATCCGCTGCTCCAGGATGGCGTGCAGCAGCGGGTGCGGGCCGAGCGGCCGGCCGTACCGGTAGGTCAGGCCGGCGTGCCGCTCCTGCTCGCGGGCCATCGCGGCCGGGATGTCGCCCTTGCCGTGGCCGGCGGCGGTGAGCACCAGCGGCAACGCGACCAGCGACCGGTGGCCCCGGGCGACCAGCGCGGTGACCGCATCGGTCAGCGGCGGCCGGGACAGCTCGATGAAGCCACCCTCGACGTCGCCCCCGGCCCGGCCCCGGACCCGGTCGACGAGGGCGGCGAACTGGTCGACCCCGGCCGCGCTGCGCGTACCGTGCCCGACGATGACCAGTGCGGTCATTTTTCCTCCTGGTAGAGCAGGGCGTTGAGGGCGGCGGCGGCGACCGCCGAGCCGCCCTTCTCGCCGACGTTGGACACGGCGGGCAGGCCGCTGGCCCGCAACGCCGCCTTGGACTCGGCGGCCCCGACGAAGCCGACCGGCAACCCGACCACCAGCGCCGGGGCGGCGCCCACCGTGATCAGTTCGACCAGGGCGGTCGGGGCGCAGCCGACCACCCAGACCGCCCCCGGGCCGACCCGCTCCAGGGCGATCCGGACGGCCGCCGCCGACCGGGTCAGCCCGGACCGCCGGGCCAGGGCGGCGGCGGCCGGTTCGGCGACCGGGCAGACGATCTCCCGCCCCGCCCGGGTGATCCCGGCGGCGACCATCGCCACGTCGGTGACGATCGGCGCACCGGCCCGCAGCGCGGCCAGCCCACCGGCCAGCGCCGCCTCGTCGCAGACCAGGTCGGCGACGTAGTCGAGATCGGCGCTGGCGTGCACCACCCGCTCGACGACCGCGCGGGTCAACGGCGGCAGCCGCCCCAGGTCGACCCGTTCCCGCAGGATCCGGTACGACTCCTGTTCGATCGGATGGACGACCCGGCTCATCGCCCGCCTCCGGCGGCCGGTCGGTCGGTGACGGTCATGGTGCTCCTCGTCGCTCGGTGGTGACCCGGATCGCGTCCACCGGGCAGATCTCCAGACACTCCAGGCAGCCGGTGCAGCGGTCGGCCCGGACGGTCAGCCCGCCGGGCACCGGGCGGATCGCCCGGGTGGGGCAGGTCCGCAGGCAGGCCCCGCAGCCCTGACAGGCGTCGATGACCACCGGCGCGGCGACCGGGCCGCCCGCCACCACCGGAGCCGTCCCGGGTCGGGGCGCGGCGACCGGGCCGGTCGGGGACACGGCGGGGGTCATCCGCGCCACCGGTAGCCCCGGGGGGTGACCATCCGGCCGCCGACCAGCCGGGTCTGCGAGCTGCCCACCACCACCAGGCCGTACATGTCGACCACGCCCGGGTCGAAGGTGGCCAGGGTGGCCAGGTGGACCTGCTCGTCGGGTCGGCTGGCGTTGCGGACCACACCCACCGGGGTGTGCGGCGGGCGGTGCTCGGCGAACGTCGCCAGCACCGCGCCGAGCTGCCAGTCCCGGGCCCGGCTGCGCGGGTTGTAGAGCAGCGCGACCAGGTCCGCCTCGGCGGCGGCGGCGACCCGCCGTTCGATCGCCGCCCAGGGCGTGTGCAGGTCGGACAGGCTCAGGTAGACGTGGTCGTGTCCGATCGGCGCGCCGAGCAGTGCGGCGGCGGCCAGCGCGGCGGTCACCCCGGGCACCCCGACCACGTCGATCCGCTCGTCGGCGTACTCCAGGGCGGGGCTGGCCATCGCGTACACCCCGGCGTCGCCGGAGCCGACCAGCGCGACGGCGTGCCCGGCGGTGGCCTCGGCGACCGCGCTGCGGGCCCGTTCCTGCTCCGCGCCGAGCCCGCTGGCCAGCACCCGGGTACCCGGCCGCAGCAGGTCGCGGACCTGGTCGACGTACTGGTCGAGGCCGACGACCACGGCGGCCCGGCGCAGCTCGGCGACGGCACGCGGGGTACGCAGGTCGGCCGCGCCGGGGCCCAGGCCGACGATCGCCAACCGGCCGCGCGGGGCCTGCCGGGCGACCGCGACGGTGGCCATCGCCGAGGCGGTCTTCGGCACCAGCAGGGTGCCGCCGTCGTGCAGCGCCGCCGCCTCGGCGACGCTGGGCGTGCCGACAGCGGCCCGGACCACCTCACTGGGGTGCGGCACGTCGACCGTGGCCAGCTCCGCCGCCGGCCAGGTCCGCAGGGGTACGCCGAGCGCCTCGGCGGTGGCCCGGATGCCCTCCTCGTCGGCCTTCACGTCGACACTGGCCAGGCAGCGCAGACTGGCCGGGCTCAACCCGGCGGCGGCGAACGCCCGGCGCAGCAGCGCCGCGACCTCGGCGGCCAGCACCCCCCGGCTCGATCCCACCCCGGCGACCAGGGACGGCGGTCGCAGCACGACGGTCCGGTCGTCCACCGGCACGATCCGGTCGGTGACCAGCACCCGGTAGCCGCCGGACTCCGGGCCGGTGGCCGTGGGGTCCACACCCGCCGGGGTTGCGAGGTGGACGTTCGACGGCAGGGCGGGCAGCGGCCAGACCGCGTCGGCGACCAGCCGGACCGGTTCCCCGTCGAGGATCGCCCGGGACACCGCGGCCACCGCCCCCTCGACCGGCCAGCCGAGGGTGTCCAGGCCGGGCAGGTCGACCGCGTCGGTGGCGGTGGTGACCACCGGCCGGGCGTCGAGCAGCGCGGCCACCTCGGCGGCGAGCGCGTTCGCGCCCCCGGCGTGGCCACCGAGCAGGGCGACGGCGTGCCGGGCGGCCTCGTCGACCACCACCACCGCCGGATCGGTGCGCTTGTCGTCGAGCAGCGGTGCCAGGATCCGTACCACCGCCCCGGTGGCCAGGAAGACCACCACCGCGTCGTACGCCGCCCAGGCGGCGCGCAGCGCGTCGGCGACCCCGTCGGCCTCGACCAGCCGGGCGTGCGGCCAGGCGTCGGCCAGGGTCCGGGCGTGCCGACGACCGGCGGCGGTGGCCGCGACGAGTCCCACCCGGTGCGGACCGACGCCGGTCACCGGTGCTCCCCGGGTCGACGTGGTGCGGTGCCGGTCACGGGCGGTCGCCCGTGCCGACGTGGTGCGGTGACGGTCACGGGCGCTCCCCGGTGAGGACGACCACCGGGTTGGTGGCCGCGAGTCGGATGGATCCGTCGGGCAGGTCGGCCAGGCGGGCGGCGGTGAGCTGGCTGCCGGTGACCGTGTAGCCGGCGGCGCGCAGCAGGTGCACGGCCGGGGCGATCCGGTCCAGGGCGGCGAGGGTGACCACCACCCGGGCGGGGCGGCGGTCGGCGACGGCGGTCAGCACGGCGGTCCCCCCGCCCCCGACGAAGACGGCGTCCGGGTCGGGCAACCCGCGCAGCACGGCCGGGGCGTCGCCGGTGACCACCCGCACGTCGACACCGTGCCGGGCGGCGTTGACCGCGATCGGTGCCGCCGGATCCCGCTCCACGGCGATCACCGCCGCGCCGAGCAGCGCGCACTCGATGCCGACCGAGCCGCTGCCCGCGCCGACGTCCCAGACCAGTCGACCGAGCCGGGGCCGCAGCCGGGCGACGGCCAGCGCCCGTACCTCGGCCTTCGTGATCATCGAGTCCCGGTGCCGGTACGCCGACTCGGGCAGCGCCCAGCCGTCGGCGGGCGCGGCGGCCGGCTGGTTGTCCGCCCGCACCGGCCCGACACCGATCGGCGTCGCGGGCTCGACAGCGGCCGGCGTCGCGGGGTCGGCGTCGCGGTCGGCACCGGCGGGGGCCGCCAGGCTGAGCAGGACGTGCGGATCGGCCCAGCGGCGGGCGGCGGCCTGCTCCGGGGTGGCCCAGGTGACCCGCTCGGCGGCGCTGCCGAGGTGTTCGGCCACCACCAGCCGGCGGGACCAGCCGGCCAGCCCGGCCCCGATCTCGGTGGCACCGGCACCCGGCGCGGTGAGCACGGCGACGGCCGGTAGCGCCCGGCAGGCGTGCAGCGCCGGACCGAGGTCCCGGCCGTGGGCGGTGACCACCACGGTGCCGTCCCAGTCGAGCCCCGCGCGGGCGAACGCGGCGGCCACGCTGGACACCGCCGGCAGCACCCGCACCGGCAGCCCGGCGGCGCGCAACCGGCGTACCACGCCGAAGAAGCCGGGGTCGCCGCTGGCCAGCACCACGGTCGGCAGCCCGGCGGCGTGGGCGGCGGTGAGCCGGTCCAGCGCGGGGGCGAGCGGCCCGAGGACGACGGTCTCGACGTCGGGCGGCACCGGCACGGCGGCCAGGTGCCGGGCCGCCCCGACCACCAGCCCGGCCCCGGCCAGGGCGGCCAGCGCCGCCGGTGGCCACGGCCGACCGGCCGCGTCGACCCCCAGCACCAGCACCGGCACCGCGCCACCGGCCACCGGCACGGACCGCACCGCGCCGTCCGCCACCGGCACGGACCACGCCGCGCCGTCCGCCGCCGGATCCCAGCCGGTCGCCAGGTCCCGGCCGGTCGCCGGATCCCGGCCGGTCGCCGGATCCCGGCCGGTCGCCGGATCCCGGCCGGTCGCCGGATCCCGGCCGGTCATGCCGGCCACCGGCCGGAGGAGGCCACCAGGTGGTCGCCGGTGAAGTCGACCATCGCCACGTCGACGGTGAGCGCCGGCCCGGCGAAGCGGCGCAGCACCTGCCGGACCCGGCCGCAGAGCAGGTCACCGGCGGGACGCAGCAGGCCGGCGGCCTCCCACAGCTCGTACGCGTGCCGCCCGGTGTTCGCCGCGACCACCGCCGCCACCAGGTCGGCGTCGCCACCGGCCTCGGCGGTCACCGCACCGAGCAGCGACAGGTCCACCTTCGACCGGGTGTAGTGGGTCATCAGGATGCCGGCGGCGAGCTTCGCCAGCTTGCCGGCCATCCCGACGAAGACCACCCCGGTCATCGCGTCGCCGACGGCGGCGGTGACGGCCGCGCCGGTGAAGTCGCCGACCTCGACGAAACACACCTCGGGCAGCTCCGGCAGCAACGCGCGGGCGGCCCGTTCGGTGCGCCCGCCGGTGCACAGCACCACGGTCCGCTGGCCCTGGGCGGCCATCACGTGCACCGCCTGCACCACGCTGGCCCGCCAGGAGGCGGTGGAGAACGGCCGGACGATGCCGGTGGTGCCGAGGATCGAGATGCCGCCGACGATGCCGAGCCGCCGGTTGGTGGTCTTGCGGGCCATCACCTCGCCGTCCGGGACGCTGATCACCACCCGGACCCCCACCTCGGTCAGGTCGACCACCTCGGCGACGGCCTGGCCGATCATCCGCCGGGGCGTGTCGTTGATGGCCGGCCCGCCGACGGCGAGGCCGAGCCCGGGGCGGGTGACGGTGCCGACGCCCGGGCCACCGGCCAGGTCCAGGCCGGGGCGGGGCCGCCAGCCGACGGTGGCGGTGAGGTGTGCGCCGTGGGTGACGTCCGGGTCGTCCCCGGCGTCCTTGACCACCACCGCCTCCGCCGTCGGTTCGGGTCGGGCGGTCAGGTCGCAGCGGGCCACCGGGAAGGTCACCCGCCGCCCAGCGGGCAGCCCGATCTCCACCTCCCGCTGGGGCACCCCGGTGAGCAGCGCGGTCACCGCCGCCTTCGCCGCCGCCGTCGCGCACGCGCCGGTGGTCCAGCCGGTGCGCAGCGCGACCGGCCGGACCTTCGCGGTACGCGGCAGGTCCGGCTCCCGCAGCGGCGGCTCGGGGTACGTCACGGTGCCGCGTCCTCCGCGGCGGCACGGGACCGGCGCAGCTCGGCGCGGGCGGTCGGCTCGGCCCGGCGGAAGGTGTGGAAGTGCCCGGGGTGGTAGAGGTGGGAGCGGGTGCCGCTGGCGGCGAGCGCCGGGCCGACCAGGAACAGGGTGTGCTTCCACAGCCGGTGTTCCTTGACGGTGGCCGCCAGGTCGCCGAGCGCGCACCGCACCACCAGCTCGTCCGGCCAGGTCGCCTGGTAGGCCACCACGACCGGGGTGTCGGCCGGGTAGCCGCCGGCGAGCAGTTCCGTCTGGGCCTGCCCGGCGCGGGCGGCGGAGAGGAACAGCGCCATGGTGGTGCCGTGCCGGGCGAAGTCGCGGACCCGTTCCCCCGCCGGCATCGGCGTCTTGCCCCCCTCCAGCCGGGTGAGGATCACCGACTGGGCCACCTCCGGGATGGTCAGTTCCCGGCCGACGATCGCGGCCACGGCGGTGAACGAGGAGACCCCGGGGACGATCTCCACGGCCAGGTCGAGCGCCCGGCACAGGTCGAGCTGTTCCTGCACGGCACCCCAGAGCGCCGGGTCGCCGGAGTGGATCCGGGCCACGGTGAGCCGGTCGGCGGCGGCCCGCCGGTACAGCGGCAGCACCCCCTCGATGGGCAGCTGCGACGAGTCGACGATCTCGGCGTCGGGGCGGGCGTGGGCCAGCACGTCGGCGTGCACCAGGCTGGCCGCCCAGACCACCACGTCGGCGGCGGCGATCACCCGGGCGGCGCGCAGGGTGAGCAGGTCGGCGGCGCCGGGTCCGGCCCCCACGAACCACACCTTTCCGGTGGGCGTCACAGTTTTCCTCCCCGCCCGTCCCGGCGGGCCGGGACCAGCAGCGTCGACAGGTACGGCAGGTCGTCGTCGGCCGGCCCGACCGGCCCGACCCACTCGTCGGGCAGGCCGAGGCCCCGACCGAGCACCGCGTCGTCGAGCCGGTCGTGCCGGCGCAGCTCGTCGACGAGTTCCCGGTGCCGACGCCAGCCCTTGTAGACCACGACGGTGCCCGGACCGGCGAGGGCGTCGGCGACCAGCTCCGGGCCGGCGGTGGCCGGCAGCAGGGTCAGCGGCTCCCGCCCCTGGCAGAGCGGGACGCCGCTGCGGGCGGCCAGCTCCTGCATGGCGGTGACGCCGGGCACGGTCCGCACCCGTACCGCCGGACGCAGGGCGCGGACGCCGTCGGCCAGGTAGGTGAAGGTGGAGTAGACGTTGGGGTCGCCGATGGTGGCGAAGGCGACCGACCGGGCGCCCGCGTCGATCGCGTCGACGACGGCGCGGGCGGCCGCGTCCCAGGCGGCCTCCCGGCGCGCGGTCACCCCGCCCCGGTCGTCGAGGGCGAACGGCAGCCGGCGCAGCCGGTCCGCCGGTACGTGTGCGCGGACCGTCGTCTCGGCCCGGCCGGGGGGCGTGGCCGGGTCCGCCGCCAGCCGGTCCAGCACCGGTACGACCACCAGGTCGGCCTCGGCCAGCACCCGCACCGCCCTGAGGGTGAGCAGTTCCGGGTCACCCGGCCCGACCCCCACCCCGGTCAGCGTGGCGGGCGGCGGCGCGCTCCCCGCAGCGGCGGCTTCAGCGGGCGCGCTCCCCGCACCGGCGGCGTCACCGTGCGGACGACCCGCACCGGCGGCGGTCACCGGGCCGCCGCCTCGACCAGCCGGCGGGCGGCCCGGGGGTGACCCGCCCAGTGGGTGTGCAGGTAGGAGGCGTGCACCTGGCCGGTGACGAAACCGTGGCCGGTGCCGTCCCAGTGCCAGGCGGGCCGGTCGCCGTGCCCGGGGTCGGTGACGGTGCGGTGGAACTCGTGGCCGCGTACCGGCTCACCGGCCGGGTGGACCGGGGAGTCGGTGGCGGCGACCGCCTCGCGGTAGCCGAGGGTGAGCCGGCCGGTCATCCGGGCGTGGTGGTCGAGCCGGCCGCACATCGGCACCCCGTCCAGGGAACGGCCGAGGTAGAGCAGCCCGGCGCACTCGGCGACCACCGGCCCGGCGAAGCCGGCCAGCTCGGCGCGGAGCCCGGTGTTGGCGCTCAACGCCTCCACGTGCACCTCGGGGAAGCCGCCACCGATGACCACCGCCCGGGTGCCGGCGGGCAGGGCCGGATCCCGCAGCGGGTCGAACGGCGCCACCGTCGCCCCGGCCGCGGTGAGCAGTTCGGTGGTCTCGGCGTACGAGAAGGTGAAGGCCGCTCCGGCGGCGACCGCGACGACCGGACGGTCCCCGCCGGCCGGGCCGCCGACGGCCGTCACCGGATCCCAGGCGTCCACTGTCAACGGGGGTGCGCTGCGGGCCAGGGCGAGCACCGCGTCGAGGTCGACGGTGGACTCGACGAGACCGGCGAGCGCCTCGACCACGGCCAGCGACTCCGGGGCCCGTTCGGCGACCGGCACCAGCCCCAGGTGCCGGGCCGGCGCGGCCACCTCGACGGCCCGGGTGACCGCCCCGAGCACCGGCACGTCCACCTCGGCCAGCGCGTCGCGCAGCAGGGTCTCGTGCCGGGACGAGCCGACCCGGTTGAGGATCACCCCGCCGATCCGTACCGCCGGGTCGAAGGCGCGCATGCCGAGCACCAGCGCGGCGGCCGACCGCCCCTGCGCGGTAGTGTCCAGGACCAGCAGCACGGGCGCGTCGACCAGTGTGGCGACGTGGGCGGTGGAGGCGTACCCGGCCCGGCCGACCGCCCCGTCGTGCAGCCCCATCACCCCTTCGACCACCGCGACGTCGGCGGGGACGGGGACGCTCGCGCCGTGCCGCAGCAGCGGGGCGACCAGCTCCTCGCCGACCAGCCACGGGTCCAGGTTGCGGCCGGGACGACCGGCGGCCAGCGCGTGGTACCCGGGGTCGATGTAGTCGGGGCCGACCTTGTGCGGGCTGACCGCGAGACCCCGACGGCGCAGCGCGGCGAGCAGACCGGTGGTCACCGTGGTCTTGCCGTGCCCACTGGCCGGGGCGGCCACCACCAGCCGCGGCAGCGCCGTCACCACTCGATGCCCTTCTGGCCCTTCTGGCCGGCGTCCATCGGGTGCTTGACCTTGGTCAGCTCGGCGACCAGGTCGGCCGCCTCGACCAGTCGCGGGTCGGCGTCCCGGCCGGTGATCACCACGTGCTGGAAGCCGGGTCGGTGGGTGAGGGTGTCGACCACCTCGTCGACGTCCACCCAGCCCCACTTCATCGGGTAGGTGAACTCGTCCAGGACGTACAGGCCGTAGCGCTCCGCGGCCAGGTCGCGCTGGATCTGCCGCCAGCCCTCCAGGGCGTCGGCGGCGTGGTCGGCCTCGCCGCCGCGCTGGATCCACGACCAGCCCTCGCCCATCTTGTGCCAGGCGACCGGGGCACCCTGGCCGGTGTCGGCGTGCACCTGCCCCAGTGCCCGGAAGGCGTTCTCCTCGCCGACCCGCCACTTGGCGCTCTTGACGAACTGGAACACCCCGATCGGCAGCCCGGCCGTCCAGGCCCGCAGCGCCAGGCCGAAGGCGGCGGTGGACTTCCCCTTCATCTGTCCGGTGTGGACGATGGTGAGCGGGCGGTGCCGCCGCTGCCGGGTGGTCAACCCGTCGGCGGGCACGTGCTCCGGCTTTCCCTGTGGCATCAGCGCACCCTCCCGGGCGATCCGACGGTGGCGAGACCGGCCAGCGGGTCGGCGGCCACCGTGTCGAGATGGTGATGGGCCGCGCCGAGCTGGCCGGCGAGCCGACGGGCCAGGTGCAGCCGGACCGGACCGGCCTCGCAGTCGACCACCACGCACGGCGCACCGGTGGCGGCCAGGACGGCCGCGGCTCGCGCCGACCGCTCCAGCGGCCGGGTGCCGGCGGTGGCCCGGCCGTCGGTGACCACCAGCACCAGCGGACGCCGCCGCGGATCCCGCAGCCGCTGCACCCGCAGCAGGTCGGCGGCGGCGAGCAACCCCTCCGCCAGCGGGGTACGCCCGCCGGTGGGCAGCTCGGCGAGGCGCGCCGAGGCGGCCAGCACCGAGGAGGTCGCCGGCAGCACCACCTGTGCGCCAGTGCCCCGGAAGGCGACCACCGCCACCGTGTCCCGGCGCTGGTAGGCGTCGGTGAGCAGGGCGAGCACCGCGCCCTTCACCGCCGACATCCGCTGCCGCGCCCCCATCGACCCGCTGGCGTCGACCACGAACAGCACCAGGTTGCCCTCGCGGCCCTCCCGGACCGCCTCCCGCAGGTCGTCGGGGCGCACCAGCAGCCGGCCCCCGCGCCGGCCCCGCCCGGCCTGGTGCGGGGCGGCGGCGCGCAGGGTCGCCGGCAGGTGCACCGCGGCGGGCCGACCGGCCGGCACCCGCGCGCCGGTGGTCCGCCCCCGCCCGGTCCGGGCCCGCGACCGCCGGCCGGGCACCCCGTCACCCACCCCCGGCGCGGTGAACAACCGGGCCGTCATCCCCCGCCGGGGTACGGCCACCGAGGACGCACCCGCCGCCGGCTCACCGGCGTCCGTGCCGCCGCCCGGCCGACCGGGCCGCCCCGCACCGCCCTCGGACCGGTCGGACCCGGCCCCGGACGCTCCCGACCGCCCGTCGGCCCGGGAGTCGTCGCCCTGGTCCGGCCCACTGTCGCGGAGGTCCCGGTCATGGGTCGACCGGTCCCCGGCGGGACGCTCGTCGGCGGTGTCCGCCGGCCCGCCGCGGTGGTCACCCCCGGCGTGCGGCCCGTCAGCGCCGGGGTACGGCCGGTCGGCACCGGGTCCACCCGGGCCGGTCCCGCCGGTCGGAGGGCCGCCCGGCCCACCCGGGCCGGAGCCGTCCGGCCCGTCGGAGGGGTCGTCCGGGCCGGACGGGCCGGTGCCGGGCGGCTCGTCGTCGGGGTGCTCGTCGCGGGCCCGCTGCAACGCCTCGTCGAGGCGCTTCTCGTCCAGGCCCGGGGTGTCGAACGGGTCGCGGCGACGGCGGTGCGGCAGGGCGAGCCGGGCGGCGACCCGCACGTCGTCGGCGGTCACCCGGTCCCGGCCCTGCCAGGCGGCGTGCGCCACGGCGGTGCGGGCGGTGACGATGTCGGCGCGCATCCCGTCGACGTCGAACGCGGCACAGACCTCGGCGATCTGCCGCAGCGCGGCGTCGGGCAGCAGCACCCGGTCGAGCCGGCCCCGGGCGGCGGCGACCCGGGCGGCCACCTCGGCGTCGGCGGCGGCCCACCGGGCGGCGAACCCGGCCGGATCGGCGTCGGCGGCGAGCCGTCGGCGCACCACCTCCACCCGGACGGCCGGATCACGGCTGGCGGCCACCTCGACGGTGAGACCGAACCGGTCCAGCAGCTGCGGACGCAGCTCCCCCTCCTCCGGGTTCATCGTGCCGACCAGCAGGAACCGGGCGGCATGGCTGACCGAGACCCCTTCCCGCTCGACGTGGCAGCGGCCCATCGCCGCGGCGTCCAGGAGCAGGTCGACCAGATGGTCGTGGAGCAGGTTCACCTCGTCGACGTAGAGCACCCCCCGGTGCGCGGCGGCGAGCAGGCCGGGCTCGAAGGCGCGTACCCCCTCGGCGAGAGCCTTCTCCAGGTCGAGCGAACCGACCACCCGGTCCTCGGCGGCGCCGACCGGCAGCTCCACCAACCGGGCCGGCCGCCGCTCGACCGGCCTGGCCGCCGGATGCGGGCCGTCCGGGCAGGTCGGGTCGGGGGCGGCCGGGTCGCAGCCGAACCGGCAGCCGGCGACCCGGTCCACCGGCGGGAGCAGGGCGGCCAGGGCACGCACGGCGGTCGACTTGGCGGTCCCCTTCTCGCCCCGGACGAGCACCCCGCCGATCGCCGGGCTGACCGCGTTGAGCAGCAGCGCCAGCCGCATGTCGTCCATCCCCAGCACGGCCGAGAACGGGTAGCCGCCCCCGTCACTCCGCACCCCCACCGGCTCACTCCTCGCGCTCACTGTGGTCCTTCCGTTCGCGACTGCGAAGCTCGCAACACCGGCTCACTCCTCGCGCTCACCGGCATTCCTCCGCTCGCGACTGCGGGGCTCGCAACACCGGCTCACTCCTCGCGCTCACTGTCGCTCCTCCAGGTCGCCCTCGGTGGCCAGGTAGGTCTCGCGGAGACGGTCCAGGGTGGCGGGGTCGGGTGCGGCCCACAGGCCCCGGTCGGCGGCTTCCAGCAGCCGTTCGGTGATGCCGCGCAGCGCCCACGGGTTCGACCGTTCCAGGAACTCCCGGGTCGGCTCGTCGAACAGGTACGCCTCGGCGAGCTGCTCGTACATCCAGTCGTCGACGACGCCGGCGGTGGCGTCGTAGCCGAACAGGTAGTCCACGGTGGCGGCCAGCTCGAACGCGCCCTTGTAACCGTGCCGGCGCATCGCGGCGATCCACTTCGGGTTGACCACCCGGGCCCGGAACACCCGCCGGGTCTCCTCGCCGAGGGTGCGGGTGCGTACGTCGTGGGGCATCGCCGAGTCGCCCACGTAGGCGGCCGGGGCGGCCCCGGTGAGGTGCCGGACCATCGCCACCATCCCACCGTGGTACTGGAAGTAGTCGTCGGAGTCGACGATGTCGTGCTCGCGGGTGTCCTGGTTCTTGGCCGCCACCGCGATCCGGGCGAAGGAGCGTTCCATGTCGGCCCGTGCCTCCCGCCCGTCCAGGCCCCGGCCGTAGGCGTAGCCGCCCCAGACGGCGTACACCTCGGCGAGGTCGGCGTCGGTACGCCAGTTCCGGGCGTCGATCAGCGGCAGCAGCCCCGCCCCGTACGCCCCCGGCTTGGAGCCGAAGATCCGGGCGGTGGCCCGCCGCTCGTCGCCGTGCGTGGCGAGGTCGGCGGCCACGTGCGCCCGCAGGTAGTTCTCCCCGGCCGGCTCGTCGAGGGCGGCGACCAGCCGGACGGCGTCGTCGAGCAGCGTGACGACGTGCGGGAAGGCGTCCCGGAAGAAGCCGGAGATGCGGACCGTCACGTCGACCCGGGGCCGGCCCAGCTCCGCCGTCGGCACCACCTCGACGCCGGTGACCCGCCGCGACCGGTCGTCCCACACCGGCCGGCAGCCGAGCAGGGCCAGCACCTCGGCGATGTCGTCGCCCTGGGTCCGCATGGCGCTGGTGCCCCAGACGGTCAACCCGACCGACCGGGGGTACTCCCCGGTGTCGGCGCGGTAGCGGGCGAGCAGCGACTCGGCCAGCGCCACCCCGACGTCCCAGGCGTTGCGGCTGGGGATCGCCTTCGGGTCGACGGAGTAGAAGTTGCGGCCGGTGGGGAGCACGTTGACCAGGCCCCGGGTGGGCGACCCGGACGGCCCCGGCGGCACGAACCGGCCGGCGAGCGCACCGAGGGTGTGGGTGATCTCGTCGGTGGTGCGGTCCAGCCGGGGCACCACCTCCCAGGCGGCGAAGCGCAGCACCTCGACGACGTCGGGGCAGCCGTCACCGGTCACCTCGGCGACCACCGCGTCGGCCCGGTCGGCGTCCCACCCGAGGGTCTCCATGCCGAGGACGAGCCGCCGGGCCAGCGCCTCGATCAGGTCCACGGCGTCGGCGGCGGTGACCGCCGGCCCGTCCACGACGTCGGTCAGCGCCGCCGGCACCGCCACCCGCGCCCCGGGCTCGGCGAGCAGCGCCTGCTCGTCCAGGCCGTAGCCGGCGGCGAGGGCCTGCCGCAGGCCGGGCAGGGTGCGGGTGCCGCCCCACACCTGGGGGGCGCGCAGCACGGCCAGGACGAGGTTGACCCGGGCCTCCCCGGTGGGCACCTCGGCCAGGATGTGCAGTCCGTCGCGGATCTGCACGTCCTTGACCTCGCACAGGTAGCCGTCGAGGTGCAGCACGAAGTCGTCGAAGTCGTCGGCGGCGGGCATCGCCTCGGTGTGCAGGTCGTGGTGCAGTTCGGCGGCGCGCACCAGCTCCCAGATCTGGCCCCGGACCACCGGCACCTTCGCCGGGTCGAGCGCCTGCACGGTGGCGTACTCGTCCAGGAGCTGCTCGAGTTTGGCAAGGTCGCCGTAGGTCTCGGCGCGGGCCATCGGGGGCACCAGGTGGTCGACCACGACGGCGTGCGCCCGCCGCTTGGCCTGGGTGCCCTCGCCGGGGTCGTTGACGATGAACGGGTAGACCAGTGGCAGGTCGCCCAGCACGGCGTCGGGGGCGCAGTCGGCGGCCAGGCCGAGGCCCTTGCCGGGCAGCCACTCCAGGGTTCCGTGCTTGCCGAGGTGCACCACCGCGTCCGCGCCGAAGCCGCCGTCGGCGACGGGTGCGGCCAGCCACCGGTACGCGGCCAGGTAGTGGTGGCTGGGGGGCAGGTCGGGGTCGTGGTAGATGGCGATCGGGTTCTCGCCGAAGCCGCGCGGCGGCTGGATGAGCAGGGTGACGTTGCCGAACCGCAGCCCGGCCAGGACGATGTCGCCGCCGTCGGTGTAGAGCTGGCCGGGTGGCTCGCCCCAGTGTTCCCGCATCCGGTCCCGCAGGTCGGCCGGCACCTGGTCGAACCAGCGCCGGTAGGTCTCCCCGGGCACCCGGGCCTCGGCGGCGGACAACTGCTCCGGGGTGAGCCACTCCACGTCGTGGCCACCGGCGGCGATCAGCGCGTGGATCAGCGCGTCGCCGTCGGTGGGCGGTGGCGCGTCGCCGAGGTGGTAGCCGGCGGCGGCGAGGGCGGCGAGCAGCCGGACCGCCGAGGCCGGGGTGTCCAGCCCGACGGCGTTGCCGACCCGGGAGTGTTTCGTCGGGTAGGAGCTGAGCACGATCGCCAGCCGCCGGTCGGCGGGCCGCAGGTGGCGCAGTCGGGCCTGCCGGACGGCGATCCCGGCGACCCGGGCGGCCCGCTCGGCGTCGGCGGCGTAGACCGACAGCCCGTCGGCGTCGATCCGTTTGAACGAGAACGGAACGGTGACGATCCGGCCGTCGAACTCGGGGATGGCCACCTGCATCGCCGCGTCCAGCGGGGAGAGCCCGGCGTCGCTGCCGGCCCACTGCTCACGGGTGCTGGTCAGGCAGAGCGCCTGGATCACCGGCACGTCGAGGGCGGCCAGCGCGCCGACGTCCCAGGCGTCCTCGTCGCCGCCGCCGGAGGCGTCGGCGGCGACCGTCCCCCCGGCGGCGAGGACGGTGACGACGAGGGCGTCGCAGCGGGCGAAGAGGTCCAGCGGTCCGTCACCGGGGGTGAGCCCGCGCAGCGAGCCGCAGAAGATCGGCAGCGGGTCGCCGCCGGCCACGTCGACCGCGTCGGCGAGGGTCTCGACGAAGCCGGTGTTGCCGGCCAGCGCGTGCGCCCGGTAGAAGACGATCCCCACCGTGGGCCGCCCGTCGCCGTCCGATGGTCCCCCGTGCCCGGTGGCCGGGCGGAGGGTGGGGCGGCGGTCGAGGATGCCGTACGGCGGGGTGGGGGTGGGCGGGGCGAAGCCCTCGCCGGTGAGCAGGACCGTGTCGGAGAGGAACCGGGCCAGCTGGGCGAGGTTCTCCGCACCCCCTTCGACCAGGTAGGACAGGGCTTCGGTGGCCACTCCGGAGGGCACCGTCGAGGCCGCCATCAGCTCCGCGTCGGGCACCGCCTCGCCGCCGAGCACGATCGTGGGCACGCCGGAGCCGAGCACCGCGGCGAGGCCGTCCGGCCACGTCTGCCGGCCACCGAGCAGTCGTACGACGGCCAGGTCCACCCCGTCGAGCAGGGTCGGCACGGCGTCCAGCTCGACCCGGGTGGGGTTGGCGAGCCGGTAGTGGGCGGCGCTGGCGCGGGCGGCGAGCAGGTCGGTGTCGGCGGTGGACAGCAGCAGGATGTGCACGTGCGGCTCCGGAGAGTGACGAACGGCTCGACCACGGGGCCGGGCCGGTCGGGGCGGGAGGGACGCCGGTCAGCGGCGACGGGGGTCAGGACCACCCCGCCGGACGGCGGGACGGCCGGACCGGGCGTCAGCGGTGTCCGGCGGGCCGACCGACCCGGCGACGGCCGACGGTGGGAACGGTGCCGGCACGCGGCGGCACACGCTCGGCGATGCTGCGGGGATCACCGGCCGTCATCGGGCCGGTGGCGACGCTGCGCGTCATCGGGTCCTCCTCGGGTGTCCACGCCCTGGGGTTCTCTCCGACGGCCGAAGTATCCTGGCTCCCGGATCGACGCTCACCCCCGGCCTTCCAACCGCACACGCACGGTCGTGACCCACGAGGGGGGATCGCTCCCCGGTGACAGTGGCGGGACCGCGTCGGAATCGCACCGACTTCCTTCACTGCCGTCAGGCCGCGAATGCTGCCACACTCCCCACCCCGGGTCAACGGCGGCAGCCAGCCCGGCGGCGCACCCGGCGCCCCCGTGACGAGGCCGAACAGCACCGACCGCCGCAGCCGTGCCGCTGGCGGCAGGTGGCTACGGCGGTCGGCGGACGCGGCGGTCAGCGGACGCAGCGGTCGGTGGAGGCAGCGCTCAGTGGAGGCAGCGGTCAGCGGACGCAGCGGTCGGTGGAGGCGGCGCTCAGTGGGGGCAGCGGTCAGCGGAAGCGGCGCTCGGGGTGGAGCCGGTTCCAGGCGCGCATCCGCTCCGGATAGCCGATCTTCGCCGCCTCGTAGAGCGGCACCGCGTGCCGGTGGGCCAGCTTCGCCGCCGCCCGCGGGGAGCCGGTACGGCGGCGGATCCACTCCCCGTCGTGCGCGATCGCCACCACTGTGGTGTCGGTCGCGGTGGTCTCGGGTTCCAGGTAGAACTCCACCCCCCGGTGGGTGGTCACGAAGTCCGTCAACGCGGTCAGGTCCTCCCGGGTGGCCTCCCGGTCGAGCCTGGTCGGGATGCTCTCGGCGACCCAGGGCCGCCGGTTGATCCAGCCCATCTGCCCGCTCCTCTCCTCGGCGTCCCTCCAGTGCAGCATCCGTACCTGGTAGGACACTGCGAACTCGGTGACAGTCTGCTGCGAACCCGTCACGACCGGTCGAGGGCGTTCAGGTCGTCGGGGGTGAGCCGCAGCGCGCCGGCGGCGACGTTCTCGACCAGGTGGGCCGGATCCCCGGTGCCGGGGATGGCCAGCACGTGCGGACCCTGGTGCAGGATCCAGGCGAGCCGCACCTGTTGCGGGGTGGCGTGGTGGGCGCGGGCGACGGCGAGGACCGCCGGGGCGTGGTCGGTGCGCGCCCCGCCCTCCCGGTTGGTCCCGGCCAGCGCGAAGTACGGCACGTAGGCGATTCCCCGGGCAGCGCACTCGCGGATCAGGGCGTCCTGGTCACCGCGGTTGTCCAGCGCGTAGTTGTTCTGCACGCAGACCACCGGGGCGATGCCCTGCGCCTCGTCGAGGTGGTCGAGGCGGGCGTTGGACAGGCCCAGGTGCCGGATCAGTCCGGCGTCGCGCATCTCGGCCAGCGCGCCGAAGCGTTCCGCCATCGAGTCCGGTGGCGGGCGCCTGACGATCCGCAGGTTGACCAGGTCGAGGTGGTCGCGGCCCAGGCGACGCAGGTTCTCCTCCACCTGGGCGCGCAGCTGCGCCGGGCCGGCCTCCTCGTGCACGCCGAGGGCCGGGTCGTACCGGATGCCGACCTTGGTGGCGACGACCAGGTGTTCCGGGTACGGGGCGAGCGCGGCGCGGATCAGCTCGGTGGCGTACCGGGCGGGGCCGGTGCCGACCCCCAGCGTGCCACCCGGCGAGACGTAGAAGGCGGCGGTGTCGAGGTGGTCGATCCCCAGGTCGACGGCCTGGCGCAGCAGGCGGACCGCCCGGTCCCGGTCGGGGTTCACGGTGATCCGCATGGTGCCGAACCCCAGTCGGTGCACGGTGCGGTCACCCAGGGTCCAGCGGTCCGCCGCTGCGGCGGTGATCTCGGTCGGCATCCGGCGACCCTAGCCAGCACCGGCCGCCCGGGTGATCGGGCGCGCAGCCGATACCGGTGACGGTCAGTGACTGCTAGCTTTTTACTGTCGGCGCGGTGGGCTTCGGGCCGGCCGGCGGGCGGGTCGCCGGCACCAGGGCCAGCGTCGGGATCAGCAGCACCGGCACCACCAGCAGCGCGTGCAGGATGCCGACCCGGTCACCGAGCAGACCCAGCAGCGGCGGGCTGGCCAGGAACGACGTGTAGCCGATCACCGCGACGACGCTGACCCGGGCCGGCGCCCGGTCCTCCTCGTCGGCGGCGGCGCTCATCCCGACCGGGAAGCCGAGGGACGCGCCGAGCCCCCAGAGGACCACCCCGACGACGGCGAGCGGGCCGGAACCGGCCAGCACCGCCAGCAGCGAGCCGGCGGCGGCGAGCAGGATCGTGCCGATCAGCACCGGCACCCGACCCCAGCGGTCGATGGCCACGGTGCCGGCGGTCCGGCCGATGGTCATACCGGCGACGAAGACCCCGAAGACGGCGGCGCCGGCGGCCTCGCTGACCCCGTAGCCGTCGACGAAGGCGACCGCCAGCCAGTCGTTCGCGCTGCCCTCGGTGAACGCCATCACCAGCACCAGCGCGCCGATGAGCAGGGTGCGCGGTTCCCGCCAGGCCGCGAGCAGGCCGCCGCGACGGGTCGACCCGCCCTCGGCGTGCCCGGCGGGCAGGAACCGGCTGGCGCCGAGCAGGGTGCCGCCGAGCACCAGCGCCGCCAGCACCGCGAGGTGGACGCTGATCGGCACCCCGAGCCGGGCCGCGCCGGCACCGAGGCCCGCGCCGGCCACCGAGCCGAGGCTCCAGGCGGCGTGGAACCGGGGCAGGATGGTGCGACCCAGGCGTTTCTCGACCGCCGCGCCCTCGACGTTCATCGCCACGTCGCAGGTGCCGGAGCCGTAGCCGAGGGCGAACAGGCCGACCGCGACGCCGGGCAGTGACTCGAACGGGCCGGCGGCGAGGCCCACCCCGGCCAGACCGGCCGCGACCAGCACCGTCGAGCCGACCGCGGTGCGGGCCGGGCCGAACCGCTGGGTCACCAGGCCGGCGCTGGTCAGCGCCAGCACCGCGCCGCCGGACATGGCCAGCAGCAGCAGCCCGAGCCGGCCGGCGCTGAGGCCGAGCGCCTCACGGACCGCGGGAACCCGGGCGAACCAGGTGGCCACGGCGAGCCCGTTGAGGGCGAAGACCATGGTGACGCCGTTGCGGGCGGCCAGCACCGCTGCGGGTACGGTGCTGGGGGGCGGGCTGGTTACGCTCACGAGGGTGGGGTCCTTCCAGGTTCGACGTTCCCGCCGTTGATCCCACACCGGATCGGTCACGCCCACAAGCGGTATGCGCTCCTTACCACAGGCGCGTCAGACCGCGGGCAGCCCGAGCGCCTCGTCCACCCGGGCCAACACGGCGGCGTCGTCGTCGGCGCGTACCCCGCGCAGCAGGTCGATGGCGGTGGCCCGGATCTGGCCGACGATCATCGCCAGCGGCAGGCTCTGGCCGGGGGTGAAGAGCCGCCCGGCGGTCCGCACCGCCGCCAGGGCGGCCCGGTCGGCGTCCTCCGCGTGCCGGTCGCCGGCCTCCTCCGCGCCCTCCAGGTCGGCCGCGAGCGCCCGACCGGCCGCCTCGACGGCCCGGGACAGGTCGCGCAGCGCGGCGCCCAGCTCGGGCGGGACGGGAGTGGGCAGCCGGCTGAACGTCACCCCCGCCCTGGCCAGCACCCGGACGTTGCGGACCGCGTAGTCGAGCTGGCCGATGGAGGCGTCCACGCTGCGGAGCCGGCCGATGTGCCGGCGACGGCGGACGTGCAGCCGGACCGCCTCACCGGCGGCGAGGACGGCATCGCGCAGCGGCTCCACGTCGAGCTGCCGGGCCTGCTCCAGGGCGGCCACCGCGGCGGACGCGTCGTGCCGGTCGAGGGCGGCGGCCACCTGCTCCAGCACCGCGGCGAGGTCGTCGAAGGTCCGCCGGAACGCGGCGACCAGCGGGGCGAGCGGCCGGCGCACGTCGACGAGCTGGCTGGCCACCACCGCCACCCCGCCACCGATCAACGCGTCGACGAACCGGAACGGCACCAGCGACTCGGTGACCGGGGAGACCACCACCAGGTAGAGGGCGGAGACGGCGGCCTGCACCACCGAGACGGTGCTCGCCCCGATCGCGACCGCGAGGGCGATGGTGAGCAGGATGACCGTGAAGACCGTCCAGGTGGTACGCGGCCCGAGGGCCTGGACCACCAGGTCGGCGACGAGCACACCGGCAGCCACCCCGAGCACCACCTCGACCGCGCGGCGCACCCGCTGACCCCGCGCCTGACCGAGAACGATCAGGGCGGCGGCCGGGGCGAAGAAGGGCTGCGGGTGGCCGACGATCCGGGTGGCCAGCACCCAGGCCACGGTGGCCGCCAGGGTCGTCTCGACGACCGGCCGCCAGCCGTCGCGCAGCCGGCCGGCGGCGGTCCGCAACCAGCTCCACCGCAGCATGCCGCCTCCTCGGGTCGCCCCTCACGCTACGGCCCGCGCCGGGCGCACCCCGACCCGGCACGGCACTGCTGGCCAGCGCGGGGAGCTGGGCGTCGGCGACGTGGGCCGGGTCAGCGAGCCGTCCGGCCGGCGCGGCGGCCACCGGGCGCCGGTCGACGTGGTGTCAGGGCACGTGCGCGAGGTAGGCGTCGATGGTGGCGGCGAGGATGTCCGGGCCGGGCCGGGACCAGAGCGAGGCCTGGAACACCTCGACCTCGACCGCCCCGGTGTACCCGGCGGCGTCGACCGCCTCGCGCAGCCGGCGCAGCTCCACGCAGCCCTCGCCGGGCAGCGCCCGACCGAGCAGCACCCCCTCCGGCAGCGGGGTCACCCAGTCCGCCACCTGGAACGCGGCGATCCGGTCACCGGCGCGGGCGAGCTGCGCGTACACCGTGTCGTCCCACCACACGTGGTAGGTGTCGACCACCACCCCGACCACCGCCGGGTCGAAGCGTTCAGCGATGTCGAGCGCCTGCCCGAGGGTGGCGATCACGCACCGGTCGGCGCTGAACATCGGGTGCAGCGGCTCGATGGCCAGCCGTACCCCGGCCGCCGCCGCCACGTCGGCGAGCGCGGCGACCGCGTCGGCGACCTGCCGCCGGGCCCCGTCGAGGTCGCGGCTGCCGGCGGGCAGCCCACCGGAGACCAGGACCAGTTCCCGGGTGCCGAGGGTGGCCGCCTCCTCGATGGCCCGCCGGTTCTCGTCCCACCAGTCCGGGGCGGTGAAGAACCCGCCCCGGCACAGTGAGGTGACGGTCAGCCCGGCGGAGCGGACCAGCCGCGCCGCCCGGTCGAGGCCGTACTCCTGGACGGGTTCCCGCCACAGCCCGATGCCGGTCACACCGGCCGCCGCGCAGCCGGCGACCGCCTCCGCCAGCGGCCAGTGCTGCGCGGTGGCCTGGTTGAACGAGAACCGCTCCAGCCCGGGGGCCGGCACCACCCGCCCGACCGGCGTCGCCGCGCCGGCCGTCGGGCCGCCGTCGGGCGGCGCGGGGGCGGTCACTGGGTCACCCCGGCGACCGTGAGGTACGCCCGCGCCCGCGCGGCGGCCAGCTCCGCGTCGGGGAGCAACCCGGCGTCGTCGGCGAGGACGAGCAGCCGGGCCAGGTGCGCCGGGGAGCGGCCGGACTGCTGCCCGGCCAGCATGGTGAAGTGCTCCTGGTGCCCGGCCAGCCAGGCCAGGAACACGATGCCGGTCTTGTAGAACCAGGTGGGCGTGGCGAACAGGTGCCGGGCCAGCGGCAGGGTCGGGGCGAACGCCGCGTCGTAGCGGTCCGGGTCGCCGGCGTCGAGGGCGGCCAGGGCGGTGGCGGCGACCGGGGCGATGGCGGCGAAGACACCGAGCAGCGCGTCGGAGTGGCCCTGCGCGTCCCCCCGGATCAGCTCCGGGTAGTGGAAGTCGTCGCCGGTGTAGAGGCGTACCCCGGCGGGCAGCCGGCGGCGCAGCGCGACCTCCCGGTCGGCGTCGAGCAGGGACACCTTGATCCCGTCGACCCGGCCCTGGTGCTGCTTGATCAGGTGCAGCACCGTCTCGGTGGCCTCGTCGAGGTCGGCCGAGCCCCAGTAGCCGGACAGCGCCGGGTCGAACATGTCGCCGAGCCAGTGCAGCACCACCGGCTGGTCGGCGGCGGTGAGCAGCTCGTCGTACACCCGCAGGTAGTCGTCGGGGCCGGTGGCGGCGGCGGCCAGGTGCCGGCTGCACATCAGCACCGGCCGGGCTCCGGCGGCGCTGACCTCGGCGAGCTGCTCGGCGTAGGCCCGGGTCACCTGGGGCAGCGTCGCCGGCCCGGGTGGGAGCTGGTCGGTGGCGACCCCGGCGACGATCCGGCCGCCGACCGCGCGGGCCTCGGCGGCGCTGCGCCGGATCAGCTCCCGGGTGGCCGGGTGGTCCAGGCCCGCGCCGCGCTGCGCGGTGTCCATCGCCTCGGCCACCCCGAGGCCGTACGACCAGAGGTGGTGCCGGAAGGCGAGCGTGCCCTCCCAGTCGACGGTGGCCGGGGCGCCGGGGACGTTCTCCGCGCGCGGGTCGGCGACGACGTGCGCGGCGGCGTACGCCACCCGGCTGGTGGCCGGGCCGGCGGGCCGGGCGTGGCCGGCGCCCCCGCGCAGCCGGTGGGTGCTGCCGTCGGGCAGCCGGACGGCGGTCACCGGGACAGCTCCGGCACCTCGACCCGGCGGCCCTCGCGGGCCGAGCGCAGGCCCAGTTCGGCGAGTTGCACGCCGCGCGCCCCGGCCAGGAAGTCCCAGCTGAACGGGGCGCCGGTGACGACGTGCCGCAGGAACGCCTCCCACTGGGCCTTGAAGCCGTTGTCGAACTCCTCGTTGTCGGGCACCTCGGTCCACTGTGCCCGGAAGTCCTCGGTGGTCGGCAGGTCCGGGTTCCAGACCGGCATCGGGGTGACCGCCCGGTGCTGCACCCGGCAGCGGCGCAGTCCGGCGACGGCGCTGCCCTCGGTGCCGTCGACGTGGAACTCGACGAGTTCGTCGCGGTGCACCCGGGTGGTCCAGGACGAGTTGAGCGCGGCGACCACCCCGCCGTCGAGCTCGAAGATGCCGTACGCGGCGTCGTCGGCGGTGGCCCGGTAGGGCCGGCCGGCCTCGTCGACCCGCTGCGGCACGTGGGTGGCGGCGACGCAGGTGACCGCCCGGACCGGGGCGAACAACTCCTCCAGCACGTACTGCCAGTGCGGGAACATGTCCATCACGATGCCGCCGCCGTCCTCGGCGCGGTAGTTCCACGACGGCCGCTGGGCGGGCTGCCAGTCGCCCTCGAAGACCCAGTAGCCGAACTCGCCGCGGACGGACAGGATGCGGCCGAAGAAGCCGCCGTCGATGAGCCGCTTGAGCTTGCGCAGCCCGGGCAGGAAGAGTTTGTCCTGCACGACACCGGTGCGGATGCCGGCGGCGTCGGCGGCCCGGGCCAGTTCCAGCGCGGCGGCGCTGGACTCGGCGAGCGGCTTCTCGGTGTAGACGTGCTTGCCGGCCTCGATGGCCTGGCGGATCGCCTTCTCCCGCTGCTGGGTCACCTGGGCGTCGAAGTAGATCTCCGCGTCGTCGCGGGCCAGGGCGGCGGCGAGGTCGGTGGTCCAGTCGGTGAGTCCGTGCCGTTCCGCGACCGCCCGCAGCCGGGTCTCGTCCCGGCCGACCAGGATCGGCTCGGGCCAGATCCGGGTGCCGTCGCCGAGTGCCAGGCCGCCCTGCTCGCGGAGGGCGAGCAGGGAGCGGACCAGGTGCTGGCGGTAGCCCATCCGACCGGTGACGCCGTTGACGATGATGCCGATCGACCTTCGGGTCATGGTCGTTCTTCCCCTTCTGCAACACGTGGGTAAGCGCTTTCCTAGCAGCCTAGGTGGCAGTCCGACCACGGGGCAAGGGTCGGCCCGGACCGTTGCGGTAACCTGTCCGCTACCGCGCGCCCCGGCCCGGGGCCGGACACTTTCGGGGGTGCCCATGGCGACGCTGGCCGATGTCGCCCGCCGGGCCGGGGTCTCCCCCGCCACCGCCTCCCGGGTGATCAACGGCAGCAGCAAGCCGGTCGCCGACCGGCTGCGCGAACGGGTGCTGCGGGCCGTCGCCGAGCTGCGCTACGTCCCCAACGCGCACGCCCAGCTGCTGGCCCGACCGCAGCGCAGCGTGGTCGGCGTGGTGGTGCACGACGTCTCCGACCCCTACTTCGCCGAGCTGACCCGGGGTCTGCAACGGGTCGCCACCGACCACGGCCGGCTGGTCATCATCTGCAACAGCTACCGCGACCCGGAGCGCGAGCTGGAGTACGTCGAGATGCTCCGCGCCCAGCAGGTCGCCGCGATCGTGCTGGCCGGGTCCGGCTACCACGACGCCACCTTCACCGCCCGGCTCGCCGAGAAGCTGGCCGCCTACCAGGCCACCGGCGGCCGGGTCGCGGTGGTCGGCCGGCACGAGCACCCGGGCGACGCGGTGATGCCGGCCAACACCGACGGCGGCCGGCTGCTCGGCGCGGAGCTGCTGCGCCAGGGGCACACCCGGATCGGGGTGGTCGCCGGCCCCCGGGTGCTCACCACCGTCACCGACCGGCTCGACGGGCTGCGCGCCGCGCTCGCCGACGGCGGCCACCCGCTGCCCGAGGAGCGGATCCGGTACGCCGACTTCGACCGCGACGGTGGCGCCCGCGCGGCCGGCGAACTGCTCGACGCCGTCCCCGGGCTGACCGCCCTGGTGGCGTTGAACGACTCGATGGCCGTCGGCGCGCTGACCCTGCTGCGCGCCCGCGACGTCCCGGTCCCCGGACGGGTGTCCGTGGTGGGCTTCGACGACATGCCGGTCGCCGCCGACGTCACCCCGGCGCTGACCACCGTCCGGCTGCCGCTGGTGGAGCTGGGCGCGCGGGCGATGACCCTGGCCCTCGGCCCGGCCACCGACCGGTCCCGGGTGGAGGTGCTGCCGGCCACCCTGGTCGTCCGGGACAGCCTCGGCCCGGCCCCGGCCTGATCCGCGCCGGGGCCACCGCGCAGCGGTCGATCCGCCCACCGGCTCAGGCCGGCGTGGCGGCCAGCTCGGCGAGCCGGTCGATCTGCCGGGGGTCGGACAACGCCGAACCCACCGCCACCACCCGCACCCCGGCGGCGAGGAAGTCGGCGGCGTTACCCGCGTCGATCCCCCCGGTCGCCACGAACCGCAGCTCCGGCAGCGGGCCGGCGACCGCCTTGAACCACTGGGGGCCGAGACTGACGGCGGGGAACGCCTTGAGCCAGATCAGCCCGTGGTCGAGCGCCTGCTGCGCCTCGGTCGGGGTGGCCACCCCGGGCAGGTGCGGGATGCCGTAGCTGATCGCCGCGTCGGCCACCGCCAGGTCCAGCCCGGGGGCGACGGTGAAGGCCGCCCCGGCGCTGGCGGCCTGCCGTACCTGGGCGGGGGTCCGCACCGTGCCGGCCCCGACCCGGCGGCCCCGGTCCTTGCCGGCCTCCACCGCCGCCCGCAGGGCGAGCGTGGCGTCCGGGGTGCGGATCGGCACCTCGACCACGTCGATGCCCAGGTCCCAGGCCCGTTCGGCGAGCCGGACGGTCTCCATCGGCGGCAGGTCGCGCAGGATCACCATCACCCGCGCGGTGCCGAACAGCGGTGCGAAGTCGTGCGCGGTCATCGACCGTTCCTTCCGGTGGCGGTGGTGGTGAGCAGGCCGACGCCCACCGGGTCGAGGCTGGCCCAGTCCGGTGCCGGCAGCGCGAGGAGCCGATCGGCCAGGGCCCGGTGGGGCGGCGGGGCGGTGTCCCCCGCCACGGTCAGCGTGGGGGCCGCGCAGAGATGCCCGAGCCGCAGGCAGCGGCCCAGATCGAGACCGCGCAGCAGCCCCGACAGGAAGCCGGCGGCGAAGGCGTCGCCGGCCCCGACCGGCTCGTGCACCGGCACCCGCAGGGCGGGGACGAAGACGTCCGGTCCGGTACGGGGCAGCGCGGTGACGCCGACGTCGGCGTCCTTGACCACCACCAGGTCCGGGCCGGGCAGCAGGTCACGCACCGCGGCCGGGTCGGTGACGCCCCACAGGGCGCCCGCCTCGTCCAGCCCGACCAGCACCACGTCGGCGGCGTCGGCGAGCCCGCGCAGCACCGGCGCGGCGACCTCGGCCGACCAGAGCCGGGCCCGGTGGTTGACGTCGAAGGCGACCCGGGCGGCGGGCAGCGGCCGGTCGGTGACGGCCCGGCGGACCAGGGCCGCGCAGGACGGCGAGAGGGCGGCGGTCACCCCGGACAGGTGCAGCAGCCGGGCCTCGGCCAACGCCGGGTCGTCCAGTGCCTGCGGGCCGAGCCGGGAGGCCGCCGAGCCGGACCGGTAGTAGTGCACGGCGGTGCCGCCGGGCGTCGGGTCCTTGAGGTAGACGCCGGTCGGCGCGCCCGGGTCGACGGCGACCAGGCTGGTGTCCACCCCGGCGGCGGCGACGTGCCGCAGCACCCGCCGGCCGAACGGGTCGTCGCCGATCCGGCTCACCCACGCCGTCCGGTGGCCGAGCCCGGCGAGCGCGGCGGCCACGTTGGACTCGGCGCCGCCGACCGAGACGCCCAACCGGTCGGCGGCCTCCAGCGGCCCGGTCGGATCCGGGCTGAGCACCACCATCGACTCACCGACGGTGACCACCTCCGGCCCGACCGACCGCCCCGGGTCCGGCCGGTCGGTGGTCACGCCGACTCCGCGGCGGCGAGCAGGGCGGTCACGCCGGCCCGGTCGCGTACCCCGTCGGCGACCAGCACCCGGTGCTGCCCGGTCCGCCGGCCCCCGGCGGGCACCACCGCCGGCCGGTCAAAGGCGAAGGCCACGCAGACGCCCGGGTACATCGCCGTCCGCACGAACCACCGGTCGCCCAGCCCGAGCCCGGTGAAGACCAGGGTGTACGCCCCACCGCCGGGCGCGACAGCGGTCAGCGCCACCCAGCGGGCGGCACTGCCGTTGACCGCCTGCTCCCCGTCGGCGTCCATGGTGAACGCCGTCGGCTCGCCCTCGGCGACCGCCCGCCAGAAGAACCCGCCGTAGCCGGCCCCACCGGGTCGGCCGTTGGTGGCCGGGCTGCCCAGCGGGACGTCCCGTTGGGCCGGGGCGGTGAGGGTGTAGTCGACGTCGAGCGCCCAGGCGTCCGCCGTCACCGGGGTCGCGGCGAGCCGGCGGTGCTCGGTGAGCAGCACCCCGCCGGCCCGGTCGCGCCACTGCAACGTGTGCGCCAACCGGTCCGGGGTGCGCTCGCGCCACTGCGTGTGCGCGATCACCCCGTGGTCGTCGCGCCAGGTGTAGCCGGTGCCGCGCACGTACGTCCGGCCACCCCACAGATTGGTGCCGTCGACGTCCTGCACGGCCAGCGACGCCCCGAGGTGCCAGACGTGGTCGGCGGGGAACGCGTCGGTGACCGGGGTGCCGGCCAGCGTCCGCACCGGGTGCAGGTAGGGCCGGGGGCCGTGCCGGGGATCCAGGTCGGGACGGACCACGTACCGGGCCACCTCGACGTCGCCGAGGTGCAGTGCGGGATCGTCGTCGCCCGGGTCGGCCGGGTGCGGGTCGGCCCCGGCCTGACGCGGGACCGACCCGGTCGGGTCCGGGTCGGCGCGGGTCGGGCTGGGCTGCGGGTGACCGGTCACGGTGCCTCCATCCGGGGGGCGGGACGGCGGGCGGCGACGGCGTGCAGGGCGGCCAGCGCATAACCGGCCAGGATCGGCACCGCCACCGGGGTGACCAGTATCCCCAACAGTGCGGCCACCGCGCAGACCCCGCCGGCCGCCGCCCAGGTCCCCGGCCGGGCCAGGCCGGTCCGGGCGGCGGCGCGGGCCGCGTCCCGCCAGCCCCGCCCGCCGGTCCGGCCGACCGCTACCACGGTCAGCCCGGCGTACCCGGCCAGCGCGGCGGTGACCACGGCGGTGCCGGCCAGCGCGACCCTGCCCCCGGGCACCCGGCCGGTGGCCAGGGCGACCAGGTCGACGCCGAGCGCGACGGCGACGGCCACCCCGACCGCGCTGGCGGCCAGGCCGGCGGGAAGCGCCCGACCGAACCGGGACAGCGTGGTGCGCAGGTCCGGCCAGCCGCCGAGGGTCAGCCGGTCGTGCAGGGCGGCGCTGGCGGCGGCCAGGGCCGGCGCGACGGTGAGCACCGGCAGCGCCGCCAGGGTCAGCGCGAACCCGAGCAGCGCCAGGTCGGTGGCGTCGCGCAGGGTGTCCCGCCAGTCCCGGCGCGGGGGCGCCTCGGCCGGCTCCGTCACCCCCACGGCGGTCATCCCTTCAACCCGCTGGTGTTGATGCCCTCGACCAGCATCCGCTGGAAGGCCAGGAAGAACAGGAAGACCGGCAGCAGCGACAGCACCGACATGGCGAACATCGGGCCGACCGCGCTCTGGCTGGTGGAGTCGATGAACAGGGTCAGCGCCACCGGCACCGTGTAGTCGTCCAGGCTGGACAGGAAGACCAGTTGCCGGAAGAAGTCGTTCCAGGTCCAGATGAACGAGAAGATCGCCGTGGTCACCAGCGCCGGCCGGCTCAGCGGCAGGATGACGTGCCGGAAGATGCCGTACGGGCTGGCCCCGTCGATCTTGGCGGCCTCGTCCAGCTCGCGCGGGATGCCCCGCATGAACTGCACCATCAGGAACACGAAGAACGCCTCGGTGGCCAGGAACTGCGGGATGAGCAGCGGCAGGTAGGGCCACTCCCCGCCGACCAGGCCGAGGCTGCGGAACAGGATGTACTGCGGCACGATCAGCACGTGCCCGGGGAGCAGCAGGGTGCCGATCATGACGGCGAACCAGATCCCCCGCAACCGGAACCGCAACCTCGCGAAGGCGTACGCGGCGAGCAGGCAGGACACCGCGTTGCCGACCACGGTCAGCAGGCTGACCATGGCGCTGTTGAGGAAGAAGGTGCCGAAGCTGAGGTCGAAGTTGCCCCAGCCGGCGGTGTAGTTGCCCGGGGTGAACCGCTCGGGCAGCAGGCCGATGTTGTTGACGATCTCTTCCGGCGACTTGACCGAAGTGCCCAGCATCCACAGCAGCGGATAGAGCACCACCGCCACGATCACCACCAGCACGAGCAGCCGTACCGCCTGCCGGCCGCGCTGCCGGCGACGGCCGGGCCGCCGCGCCGTCGAGGTCACCGCCACCATCACTTCTCCCCGTCGGCGTAGTGCACCCAGAACCGCCCGGTGCTGAAGAAGATCGCGGTGATCAGGCCGATCGCGATCAGGAAGACCCAGGCCATCGCCGAGGCGTAGCCCATCTCCAGGTCGGTGAAGCCGGAGATGTAGAGCTTCAGGGTGTACATCAGGGTGGAGTCGACCGGCCCGCCGGTGCCGTTGCTGAGCACGAACGCGGCGGTGAAGCCCTGGAAGCCGTTGATCGTCTCCAGCACCAGGTTGAAGAAGATGACCGGGGAGAGCATCGGCAGGGTGACGTGCCAGAACTGCGACCACCGGCCGGCGCCGTCGACGGAGGCCGCCTCGTACAGCTCGGTGGGCACCTGCTTGAGCCCGGCCAGGAAGATCACCATCGGGGCGCCGAACTGCCAGATCGCCAGCACCATCAGGGTCTGTAGCGCCCAGTCCGGGTCGCTGACCCAGGGCAGCCCCTCGATGCCGAACAGCGCGAGGAACGAGTTGAACGCGCCGTCCCGGTTGAACATGTTGACCCAGACGATGGCCAGCGCGACGCTGCCGCCGAGCAGCGACGGCAGGTAGAACAGCGCCCGGAACAGGCCCACCCCCCGCCACGCCCTGTTGAGCAGCATCGCCACGCCGAGCGCGGCGGCCAGCTTCAACGGAACGGCCACCAGGGCGAAGGTCAAGGTCACCCGGACCGCGTGCCAGTACGACGGGTCGGCGGTGAACATCCGCTCGTAGTTGGCCAGCCCGACCCACTCCACCTCGGACAGCGGGGTGAGGATGTCGTAGTTGGTGAAGCTCAGCCAGAGCGAGAGCAGCATCGGGACCGCCGTGACGCCCATCAGTCCGATGAGCCACGGCGAGAGGAATACGTAACCCGCCAGTCCTTCGGCGTGCCGGTCCCGCCCGGCCCGACGCCGGTTGGCGTGGGGCCGGGCGGAACCGGTGCGTCCGGTCCGGCCGGGTGCCGTGGTGAGGGCCACGGGGCCGGCTCCTTTCGTCGACCGCGACGGGTCGGTCAGGCGATCGCGGACTTGCAGGCGGCGATGAACTGCTCGGCCGCCTGCGCCGGGCTGGCCCGCTGGTACTGGACGTTCTCGGCGGCCTTGACCAGCTCCGACTTGACCTTGCTGTGTCCCTTGATCGGCACCTGCGGGGACTGACCGAACTTCTGCGCCAGCTCGGACTCGACCTGGATGGACTGCTTCATCGCCGGGTCGGTCACCGTCTGGCTGACCGTGGCCCGCAGGTCCATGTTCGACGGCAGGCCCCGGTCGGTGCCGAGCAGCGCCACCGCCTCCGGGTCGTTGGCCAGGAAGTTGATCACGTCGACCGCGGTGTCCCGGTGCTTGCTTCCCTTGAACACCGACCAGTACATCGAGGCGCGGGCCCACTGGGCGCTCGGGTCACCGGGGTAGGCGACCACGCCCAGCTCGTCCTTGGTGTTCTTCTTCAGGTCCGGCATCTGGTTGACCCAGACCCAGGAGGTCGCGGCCTTGCCGGTGACCACGAGCTGCTTGGTCACGTCGCTGGCGTTGCCCTCGTGGATCACGTCGGCGGTCGGGGTGGCGCCCCGGTCCCGGGCGCCCTTCCACAGGGTGAACCACGTCGTCACGTCCGCGGCGGTGAAGCCCAGCTCGTTGCCGTTGTAGAGGTCCTTGCCCTGCTGGCGCAGCCAGACCCAGAACGCCTTGTAGTCGGCGCTCGGGTCCTGGGTGCCGGGGACCTTGGCCTTCTTGGCCACCTGCTCGGCCCAGGCGATGTGCTCCTCCCAGCTCTGGCCGGTGGTCGGCTCCGGGAGGTTGTTCTTGGTCAGCAGGGTCTTGTTGTAGACCAGGCCCTGGGTGTTCTCGCCGGCGGCCACCCCGGCCAGCTTGCCGTCCACCACGCCGTACTCGAGCAGGCTCTTGGGGAACTTCGACACGTCCAGCTTGCCGGAGTCCTGGTAGCTCTTGAGGTCGAGCACGGTGCTGCGGCCGGCGTACTCGGCCAGGTAGTTGTCGTCGATCTGGAACAGGTCCGGCGGGTTGCCGCCGGCGGTCAGGGTGGCCAGCTTGTCGAAGTAGCCCTGGTTGGCCTGCCAGGTCTTCTCGAACGTCACGTCCGGGTGCTTCTTGGTGTAGAGGGCGAGGGCGTCCTCGGTGAGCTTGGCCCGCGCCTCACCGCCCCACCAGAAGACCGAGAGCTTGACCTGGCCGTCGCCGGCGGAGTCGTCGTCGCCGCAGGCCGCCGCGCCGAACATCAGCGGTACGGCGACGACGGCGGCGACCATGCCGCGCAGGAATCGACGGCGGGGTGCGGGGGTACGGTGGGGCGGTTCGGCCGGCGTGCCGGCGGTGGGGGACGTTGCGGGGTGCATCTGCGCTCACTCCTCGGGTTAGGAGGCGACGACGCCACCGGTGGTCACGGTCGGGCCGCCCGGGTCCGCAAGGCGATGCGGGCCCGGGCCATCCGGAACGGAGCCGGGACGGGATCGACCGGGTACAGGTCCGGTCGAGTCGCGAATGACCAGTTCGGTCTGGAGCAGTACCTGTGCGGTGGTGCGACGGTCGCCGACGGCCGCTGCCCGTCCCCCGCCGCGTGGGCGGGGTTCGGAGTCGTGCTGCAGCAGCATGTCGACGGCCGTTCGGCCGGCGGCCGCGGTCGGCGTGGCCACCGTCGTCAACTTGGGGCGGGTGAGTCGGCTCAGCGCGATGTCGTCGACCCCGATCACGCTGACGTCCTGCGGCACCCGGACGCCGAGGTGGTCGAGCCCCTCGATCAGCCCGATCGCCATCAGGTCGTTGTAGGCGAGCACGGCGGTGACGCCGCTGCGGCGGACCTGTTCGGCCAGCGCGCTGCCGCCGGTCTCGGTGGGCGGGTTCGGCCCGAGCACGGTCAGCTCGGCCCCGCCGGTGCGGGCGGCGGCCCCGGCCGCCCGGCGCATCTGCTGGTTGGTCCAGGACCCGCGCGGGCCGCCGAGCAGGGCGAGCCGCCGGTGGCCGAGGCCGAGCAGGTGGTCGATCGCGGCCCGGGCACCCTGGCCGACGTCCATCACCACGCAGGGCAGCCCGGTGACCTGGCGGTTTATCACCACCACCGGGACCTCGCGGCTGACCTGCTCGATCAGCGCGTTGCTCATCCGGGGGCTGCACAGCAGCACCCCGTCGACCTGCTTGGCCAGCGCGTGGACCAGCTCCTCCTCGGCGGCCGGATCCTCGTTGGTGTCGGCCACGAAGACGTGGTAGTCGCGGTGCCGGGCCTGCCCCTCGGCCGCCTTGATCAACGGCGGGAAGAACGGGTTGGCGATGTCGGCGATGATCAGGCCGATGTTGTGGGTCCGCCCGGTGATCAGGGCGCGGGCGGCCCGGTTGGGCCGGTAGCCGAGGTCCTCGGCGCAGGCCAGCACCCGGACCCGGGTCTCCGGGTTGACCAGGTGCGGCGCCGAGAAGGTGCGGGAGACGGTGGAGATGTGCACGCCCGAGGCCCGCGCGACGTCGCGGATGGTGGCTGGCACGGGCGGCCCTCTCGTCGATGGTGTGGTCGGGGTCACGTGGGTGCCGCCAATTAATGCAAACGGTTGCTCCACTGTCAACGGGAGTTCGTTACGGATCGATTGCAGGGAGGCTCTCCCCATGCCCCCTTAAGCCCACGAATCGGGATCTATAACGCGGGATTGGCATCGATCGTTGACGTCGTCTTCATCATCGTGGTTTCTTCACTGCAAACCTTTGCAGCAGCCGCCGGGAGGACCACCCGATGTCACCACCAACCGCGCACCGCCGTCGACACGCCCTGGTCGGCACCGGGGCGCGGGCCGAGATGTTCGTCCGGGCCCTGGTCACCGAGCACGCCGACACCGCCGCACTGGTCGCCTTCGCCGACGTCAACCAGACCCGGATGGACGCCCACAACCGGTGGCTGGCCGAGCTGGGCCACCCGGCCGTGCCCACCTACCGGGCCGACGACTTCGCCGCCATGCTCGCCCGGGAACGGGTCGACGTGGTGCTGGTGACCAGCGTCGACGTCACCCACGACGAGTACATCGTGGCGGCCCTGCGGGCCGGCTGCGACGTGGTCACCGAGAAGCCGATGACCGTCGACGCGGCCCGCTGCCGGCGGATCCTCGACGCGGTCGCCGAGACCGGCCGGCAGGTCACCGTCGCCTTCAACTACCGCTACAACCCGTTGCACGAGCAGGTCCGCCGGCTGCTCGCCGACGGCGCGGTCGGCGAGATCGGCTCGGTGCACTTCGAGTGGCTGCTCGACGTGCGGCACGGCGCGGACTACTTCCGCCGCTGGCACCGGGACAAGGCCAGCTCCGGCGGGCTGATGGTGCACAAGGCCAGCCACCACTTCGACCTGGTCAACTGGTGGCTCGACGCCACCCCGGTCGAGGTCTACGCCGCCGGCCGGCTGTTCTTCTACGGCGACGGGGGCCGGCGGCACGGTTACGCCCGCGACTACGACCGGGCGCACGACTCCCCGGCCGCCACCGACGACCCGTTCGCCCTGCGGCTGGCCGAACACCCCCGGCTACGCGAGCTGTACCTCGACGCCGAGGCCGAGGACGGCTACCACCGCGACCAGAACGTCTTCGCCCCCGGCGTCACCATCGAGGACGACATGGCGGTGCTGGCCCGCTACTCCACCGGCGCGACGATGACCTACCACCTCACCGCGTACGCCCCCTGGGAGGGCTACCGGGTGATGGTCAACGGCAGCCGGGGCCGGCTCGAACTGGAGGTCACCGAGAGCGACTTCGTCAGCCCGGCCGCCGCCGGTGCGCTCAAGGGCGCTGCCCTGCACGGCGACGAGGCCGCCGCCGAGAACGGCGCGGCGACCCTCACCCTGCGCCCGTTCTGGAGCCCGCCCACCCGGATCCCGGTCGAGGGCTACACCCGACAGGGCCACGGCGGCGCGGACGCCCGGATGACCCGGGTGATCTTCGGCGGTGAGCCGGACCCGCTGGACCGGGCCGCCACCGCCCGCGACGGGGCGCTCGCCCTGCTCACCGGCCTGGCCGCCAACCGCTCCTTCGCCACCGGCGACCCGGTCCGCGTCGCCGACCTGCTCACCCTGCCCTGACCGCCGTCCCGCCGACCCGACCGGTCACCCCGACCGCCCGCCGCCGTCCCGCCGACCCGACCGGCCGTCCCTGCCCCGACCGCCCGTCGACCCCGCCCGACCTGCCCCGCCCAACCTGCCCCGACCGCCCGCCGACCCCGCCCGACCTGCCCCGGACCGCCGACCCGTCGCCCGCAACCGAGGAGTCCTCCGCCGTGCCGACCTCTCCTGATCTGCTCCTGCCGACCGACCCGGGCGTCCGGGCGATCGCCCGCGAGCTGTACGCCCTGGCCGGGCCGCAGCCGATCATCTCGCCGCACGGGCACGTCGACCCGGCGCTGCTGGCCGAGGACCAGCCCTTCCCGGACCCGGCCCGGCTGCTCATCGTGCCCGACCACTACCTCACCCGGATGCTGCTCAGCCAGGGCGTCCCCCCGGCCGAGCTGGGCGTGCCCAGCGTCGACGGCAGCCCGGTGGAGACCGACGGCCGGACGATCTGGCGACGCTTCGCCGCACACTGGCACCTGTTCCGGGGCACCCCGTCCCGGCTGTGGCTGGAACGCACCTTCAGCGAGGTGTTCGGGGTGGACACCGCGCTGACCCCGGCCACCGCCGACGCCGTCTACGACGAGCTGGCCGCCCGGCTGGCCGAGCCGGAGTACCGGCCCCGGGCGCTGTTCGAACGGTTCCGGATCGAGGTGCTGGCCACCACCGAGTCGCCCCTGGACGACCTCGGCCGGCACGCCAAGCTCGCCGCCGACGGTTGGGGCGGGCCGGGCGGCCGGGTGGTCACCACGTTCCGGCCGGACAACGTCGTCGACATGGAGTTCGACGGCTGGGCCGACAACGTGGCCCGGCTCGGCGAGGTGGCCGGCGTGGACACCGGCACGTACGCCGGCTACCTGGACGCGCTGCGCGCCCGCCGGGCGGCGTTCGTCGCGGCCGGCGCGACCTCCTCCGACCACGGCCACCCCACCGCCCGGACGCTGGCACTGACCGCCGACGAGGCGGCGCGGCTCTACGACCGGGGCCGGCGCGGGCTGGCCGACGCCGCCGACGCCGAGGCGTTCCGGGCGCACATGCTGGTGGAGTTCGCCCGGATGTCGCTGGACGACGGCCTGGTGCTGCAACTGCACCCCGGCGCGGTCCGCAACCACAACCGCCGGCTGTACGCCACCCACGGGCGCGACGTCGGCGGGGACGTCCCGCACGCCACCGAGTACGTCCACGCGCTGGCCCCGCTGCTCGACGCGTACGGCAACGACCCCCGACTGCGGGTGGTGCTCTACACCCTCGACGAGTACACCTTCACCCGGGAGCTGGCCCCGCTGGCCGGCGGCTACGCCGCGCTCTACCTCGGCGCGCCCTGGTGGTTCCTGGACTCCCCGGAGGTGCTGCGCCGGTTCCGGGAGGCGGTCACCGAGTCCGCCGGGTTCTACAACACCGCCGGGTTCGTCGACGACACCCGCGCGTTCTGCTCCATCCCGGTCCGCCACGACGTGGCCCGCCGGATCGACGCCGGTTTCCTGGCCCGCCTCGTCGCCGAGCACCGGCTGAGCGAGGCCGAGGCCGCCGAGACGGTCGTCGACCTGGCGTACCGGCTGCCCAAGAAGGTCTTCAAGTTCGAGGGGTCCGCATGAGCACCAGGATCACCGACGTCGACGTGCACGACGTCCGCTTCCCCACCGCGGCGGCCGGCGACGGCTCCGACGCGATCAACCGGGGTGACTACTCGGCCAGCTACGTCGAGCTGCGCACCGACGACGGCCCGACGGGGGCCGGGTTCACCTTCACCAACGGCCGGGGCAACGAGATCACCTGCGCGGCGATCGAGGCCCTCGCCCACCACGTGCGTGGGCGCACCGTCGAGGAGATCGCGGCCGAGCCGGTGGCGTTCTGGCGCTCGCTCACCGCCGACGTGCAGCTGCGCTGGCTGGGGCCGGAGAAGGGGGTCATCCACATGGCCGCCGGGGCGCTGGTCAACGCGGTCTGGGACCTGCGGGCCAAGCTGGCCGGCAAGCCGATGTGGCGCTACCTCGCCGAGCTGTCCACCGACGAGCTGGTCGCCAACGTCGACTTCCACCACATCACCGACGCGCTCACCCCCGACGAGGCGGCCACCCTGCTCGACAAGGGGCTGGTCGGGGCGGCGGACCGGCTCGCCGTGCTGGAGCAGGACGGTTTCCCGTCGTACACCACGTCGGTGGGGTGGTTGGGGTACCCGGACGAGAAGGTGCGGGCACTGACCCGCGAGGCGTACGCGCAGGGGTGGCGGGCGATGAAGATGAAGGTCGGCGGCCCGCCCGCCGACGACCTGCGCCGGGCGCGGATCATCCGGGCCGAGATCGGCCCGGACGCGCTGCTGATGATGGATGCCAACCAGGTGTGGGACGTCGACGAGGCGATCACCAACATGACCGCGCTGGCCGAGGTCGACCCCTACTGGATCGAGGAGCCGACGCACGCCGACGACATCCTCGGCCACGCCCGGATCGCCCGCGCGGTGACCGGGCTGACCGACGGCCGGTGCCGGGTCGCCACCGGCGAGGTGGCCGCCAACCGGGTGATCTTCAAGCAGCTGCTCCAGGCCGAGGCGATCGGGGTGATGCAGATCGACGCCTGCCGGGTCGCCGGGGTCAACGAGGTGCTGGCCGAGATCCTGCTGGCGGCGAAGTTCGGGGTGCCGGTCTGCCCGCACGCCGGTGGCGTCGGCCTCTGCGAGTACGTGCAGCACCTGGCGATCTTCGACTACCTGCGGGTCGGCACCAGCCTGGACGGACGGATGGTCGAGTACGTCGACCACCTGCACGAGCACTTCGTCGACCCGGTCCGCACCCGGGGCGGCCGGTACCTGCTGCCCACCGCGCCCGGCTACAGCGCCGCCATGCGTCCCGAGTCGATCGCCCGGTTCCGTTTCCCGGACGGGCCGGCATGGCGGTGAACGGGGACACCGACCGGCTGGGCCTGGCCACCCTGCACCGGCTGCCCGCGCAGAGCCGGCCGCTGGTCCGGCCGGGCACCGTGCCGGCCGGCATCGTCCACCTCGGACTGGGCGCGTTCCACCGCGCCCACCAGGCGGTCTACACCGAGGCGGCGATCGACGCGGCCGGCGGCGACTGGGGCATCGTCGGCGTCGCCCCGCGCAGCACCGCGCTGGTCGAGGCCCTCGCCGCGCAGGACGCCCTGTTCAGCGTCACCACGCTGGCCGCCGACCGGTCGCAGACCCGGGTGGTCGGCGCGTTGGCCGGGGTACGGCACGCGGCCAGCGACCCGGCGGCGGTGGTCGCGCTGCTGGCCGACCCGGCGATCCGGGTGGTGACGCTGACGGTGACCGAGAAGGCCTACCAGCTCGACCCGGTCTCCGGGGCGTTGCGCGCCGACCCGGAGCTGACCCTCGACCTGACCACCGACCGGCCCCCGGTCACCGTGCCCGGCCTGCTGGTGCGCGGGCTGCTCGCCCGTGCCGCCGCCCAGGCTGGCCCGATCGCGCTGGTCAGCTGCGACAACCTGCCGGCGAACGGGAGCCGGCTGCACAGCCTGGTGCTGCAGGCGTTGACCCTGGCCGGGGCGTCGGACGCCGTGCTGGACTCGCTCGCCGGGCAGGTGAGCTTCCCCGGCACGATGGTGGACCGGATCGTCCCGGCCAGCACCGACGCGACCCTCGCCGACGCCCGCGCCGCGCTGGGGGTGGCCGACCTGGCGGCGGTGGCCGCCGAGCCGTACCTCCAGTGGGTGGTCGAGGACGACTTCCCCGGCGGCCGGCCGCGGTGGGAGCGGGCCGGCGCGGTGCTCACCACCGACGCCGGGCCGTGGGAGCGGCTGAAGCTGCGCAGCCTCAACGGCGTGCACTCGGCGGTGGCCTACCTGGGGGCGGTGGCCGGCCGCGAGACGATCGCGGACGCGCTGGCGCTGCCCGGCCTGACCGACGTGCTGCGCCGGTTCGTCGCCGACGACGTGGCCGCCAGCTTCACCCCACCCGACGGGGTACGGGTCACCGACTACGGCGACGAGGTGCTGGCCCGGTTCGCCAACCCGGCGATCCGGCACCGCACCCTCCAGGTGGCGATGGACGGCTCGCAGAAGCTGCCGCAGCGGGTCCTGCACACCGCCGCCGACCTGCGGGCGCAGGGCCGGTCGGCGTACTGGTCGGCGCTGGTCGTGGCGGCCTGGCTGCGGTTCCTCGACGGGCAGGCCGACGACGGCACGGTACTGCCGCTGGACGACCCGCTGGCCGGGCGGATCACCACCGCGCTCGCCGCCGCCGACGGCACCCCCGCCGGCACGGTCGGGGCGCTGTTCGCGCTCTCCGAGGTCTTCCCGGCCGCGCTCGCCGACGACGACGGGTTCCGCGCCGACGTCGCCGGGTGGCTCGGCGCACTGCGCACGCACGGCGTCCCGGCGGTCCTGGCGGGAGCGGCGTGACCGCCCCGCTGCCGCCGGCCGCCGCCGACGGGACGACCGCCCGGGGCGCACCGGCCTATCCGGTCACCGGGGCGTCGCCGACCGCCGTGCCCCGGGTGGCGATCGTCGGCGCGAACGGGCACGGCCGCTGGCACCGGCGGACCGTCGCCCCGCTGCACGCGGCCGGGCGACTGCGGCTGGTGGCGCTCGTGGACGTCCAACCGGTCGCCGACGAGCCGGCGGCACCGGTCCCACCCGGGGTCGGCGTGCACACCGACCACCGGGAGATGCTCGCCGCCGCCCGACCGGACGTGGTGATCGTGTGCACCCCGCCGCACACCCACCTGCCGATCGCCCTGGACGTCCTCGCCGCCGGTGCGGACCTGCTGCTGGAGAAGCCCCCGGTGCTGTCCACCGCCGAGCACCGGGAGCTGGCCGGGGTGCTGGCCGCCACCGGCCGGGCCTGCCAGGTGGGCTTCCAGGCGCTCGGTTCGGTGGCGCTGGCCGAGCTGTCGGCCGCCGTCGGGCAGGGCCGGCTCGGCACCGTCACCGGCATCGGCACGGTCGCCGCCTGGCAACGGCCGGACGGCTACTACGCCCGCTCCCCGTGGGCCGGCCGGCGCACCCTGCACGGTCGACCGGTGCTGGACGGGGCGCTGGCCAACCCGCTCGCGCACGCGGTGATGCAGTGCCTGGCGGTGGCCGAGACGGTGACCGGCACGCCGGTCCGGCCGTCCCGGATCGAGCTGGAGCGCTACCGGGTCCGGCCGATCGAGGTCGACGACACCGCCACGCTGCGGATCGTCACCCCCGGCGGGCCGCCGATCGTGGCGGCGGTGACCCTGGCCGGGGAGGACTTCGTCGCCGGCGAGGTGATCGTCACCGGCACCGCCGGGCGGGCGGTGCTGGAGTACCCGACCGACCGGCTGCTGCTGCCCGGCGACCCGGAACCCCGGGAGGTGCCGGGGCGGCGGGGGCTGCTGGAGAACCTGCTCGCCCACCGCGCCGACCCGGCCGGCACCCCGCTGATCGCCCCGCTGGCCCGGACCGCGCCGTTCACCGCCGTGCTGGAGCGGGTGCGGCAGGCCCCCGAGCCGACCCTGCTCGACGGCGACCTGGTCACGGTGACCGGCAGCGGGCCGGAGCGGGTGGTGACGGTACGCGGGATCAACGCGCTGCTGCGCCGGGCCGCCGAGCAGGGCGCGCTGCTGTCGGAGCTGGCCGTGCCGTGGGCGGTGCCGCCGGTGTGTACGGAGCTGGCGGCGCTGGACGACTGACGCACCATCCACCACCACCTTCCGGAGAGTCCCATGCGTCCACGAACCACCGGGGCGGCCCTGGTCGCCCTCTCCCTCCTGCTGACCTCGGGCACGGCGGCCCACGCCGCACCCGGCCTGACCACCGACGGGGTGCCCCGGGTGGTCGAGCGGCTGGCCCGGCAGACCCTGCCGGCCGGTGACGGCTGGGCGGCCGACGGCCCCGGCACCACCGGCGGGGCGGCGGCCGCCCCGGACCAGGTCCACCTGGTGCGCAGCCGGGCCGACCTGGTCCGGGCGCTGGGCGGCGACAACGCCACCAACAAGAGCAACGCCACCCCGAAGGTGATCGTCGTGGACGGCACCGTCGACGGGTTCGCCGCCGACGACGGTCACCTGCTCGGCTGCGCCGACCTGGCCGACCCGGAGTACAGCCTGCCGGCCTACCTGGCCGCGTACGACCCGGCGGTGTGGGGCATGGTGCCGCCGACCGGGGCGCTGGAGGCCGCCCGGGTGCGCTCGGTGGCCAACCAGACCCGGCAGACGCAGATCAACGTGGGCCCCAACACCACCATCGTCGGCCGGCACGGGGCCGTCCTCACCGGACTGACCCTGATGATCGACGGGGCCAGCAACGTGATCGTCCGCAACCTGACCTTCGACGACGCCCGGGACTGCTTCCCGGCCTGGTCGCCGACCGACGGCGCGACCGGCAACTGGAACTCCCAGTACGACCAGATCTCGGTACGCCGCAGCGAGCACGTCTGGGTCGACCACAACACGTTCACCGACGGCGACAACCCGGACAGCGCCCAGCCGGTCCACTTCGGCCGGCCCTACCAGGTGCACGACGGGTCGCTGGACGTCACCCACACCGCCAGCCTGGTGACCGCCTCCTACAACCGGTTCACCGGGAGGGACAAGCTGATGCTGATCGGCTCGTCCAACACCGTCGGGCCGGACGTCGGCCGGTTGAAGGTGACGCTGCACCACAACCTGTTCGACCGGGTCCTCCAGCGGCTGCCCCGGGTGCGCTTCGGCCAGGTCGACGTCTACAACAACTGGTACCGGCTGGGCGGCGACGACTTCGTGTACGCGATCGGGGTGGGGGTGCAGTCCGCCGCGTACGTGGAGAACAACTTCTTCACCCTCGACGCCGGCATCGCCCCCGGCGACCTGCTGTACGACTGGGGTGGCACCGCCGTCACCACCCGGGGCAACTGGGTGGACGCCGACCGCGCGCTGCCCCGCCCGGTCGACCTGGTGGCCGCGTACAACGCGACCCACGATCCGGACCTGGGCGGCGACGCCGGGTGGACGCCGGCCCTGCGGGCGCCGCAGGCGGTGCCCGCGCCGCTGGTGCCGCTCGTGGTGGGGCCGTTCGCCGGGGCCGGTCGACTGCCGCTGTGAGCCCCTTCCGGTCGGGTCGGACCACCGCCGGGGTGCGGGCCGGCCCGACCGGAAGCGCCGGCCGCACCGGCGCGCGGACGGATCAGGAGGTCGCCGGCCTGGTGAGCACCTCGGCGCCGTCGGAGGTGATGGCGATGGTGTGCTCGCTGTGCGCCGTCCGGCAGCCGGTGGCGCTGCGCAGCGTCCAGCCGTCGGCGTCGGTGACCAGGGTGGCGGTGTCGGCCATCACCCAGGGTTCCAGGGCCAGCAGCAGCCCGGGGCGCAACCGGTAGCCGCGACCGGGGCGGCCGGAGTTGGAGACGTGCGGATCCTGGTGCATCGTCGAGCCGACGCCGTGCCCGCCGAACTCGGTGTTGACCTGGTAGCCCGCCGCGCCGAGCACCGTGCCGATGGCGTGCGAGACGTCGCCGACGCGGGCGCCGGGGCCGGCGGCGGCGATCCCGGCACGCAGCGCGCGTTCGGTCGCGTCGATCAGCGCGACGCTCTCCGGGGGCCGGCTGTCACCGACCACGAAGCTGACGGCCGAGTCGGCGACCACCCCGCCGAGGGAGACCGCGAGGTCGAGGGAGAGCAGGTCACCGTCGGCGAGCGGATAGTCGTGCGGCAGCCCGTGCAGCACCGCGTCGTTGACCGACGTGCAGATGTAGTGGCCGAACGGGCCGCGCCCGAAGGACGGCTCGTAGTCGACGTAGCAGGACTGCGCGCCGGCCTCGACGATCATCTGGCGCGCCCACTCGTCGATCTCCAGGAGGTTGGTGCCGACCGCGCTGCGGCCCTTCAGTGTCTGGAGGATCTCGGCGACCAGGGCGCCGGTGTCCCGCGCCCGCCGCACGTCTTCGGCGTTCAGGATCTCGATCATGCAGCGCCCCCTCGGACTACCAATAAATATCCCGGCCATATTATCCCGGTACTAGAATCGTCGTCATGGTCAGGTTGCCGCTCACTCCCGCAGAGGTGGCACGCGGACGACGCCTCGGTGCCCTGCTGCGCCGCGCCCGGGGCCAGCGCTCGATGCTCACCACCGCCCTGGCCGCCGGGCTCTCCCCGGAGACGCTCCGGAAGATCGAGTCCGGCCGGGTGGCCACCCCGGCCTTCCCGACCATCGCGGTCCTCGCCGACGTGCTCGGCCTCTCCCTCGACGCGGTCTGGTCGGAGATCAACCGGTCCGACGGCGCGGTCGACCTCGCCGGCCCGGCCCGTGACCCCGGCCACCGGCTGGCCTCGTAGCCCGTTGCCGCCCCACCGCGCGCCACCCGCCGCTGTCCGTCCGGGGCCGGCGCTCGGCGACGAACCGGGGCCGGCGCTCGGCGACGAACCGGGGCCGGCGCTCGGCGACTAGCCGGGGCAGGGAGAATGGCCCGGGGTGACGGCCCGGGCTCCCCGGCCCCGGCGACGCGGATCAGCGGGAGGTGAACCCGGGTGACGGGTGGACGCGACAGGGACGCGGGCTTCCCGGACCCGCCGGCCCACCTCCTCCCGGCGGACGACCCTGGCGGCACCACCCCGCCGACCGACCCCACGCCACCGGCCGACCCGCACCGCACCACCCCGCGAGCCGGCACCGCACCGCCCGCCGGCACCACACCACCGGCCGGTGCCGCACCGCCGAACGACACGGTGGACCGTGACGCGCCACCGGCGTTCCGGGCCGCGCTGGACGCCGATCCGGCGCAGCTCTCCCCCACCCGGGAGGCGTTGCGGGCGTGGCTGACCACGCTCGGTGCGGGCGAGGCGGACGTGGAGGTGGCGCTGATCGCCGTCGGTGAGGCGTGCGCCAACGCCATCGAGCACGGCTACCGGTTCGCCGCCGGGTCGACCGTCCTGGTGCGGGGACGGCTGCGCGGCGACCGGTTGGAGATCGAGGTCTCCGACACCGGCGGCTGGCGTGGCCCCCGCGCGGACGGTGGAGACCGGGGCCGGGGCGAATTGATCATGACGCGGCTGATGGACGAGGCACGCATCGACGGCACGCCCGAGGGGACGACGGTACGGCTGGTCAAGCACCTCGCCGACCTGGGATGATGCGGTCACATGCCCGACGACAGGATCAGGGTGGCAGTGAAGATCGGCTATAAGTAGGCCATGGAGTTCCCGCCGTACCTCGCCACCATGCCGCTGCACGCGATCACCGAGCTGCACGGTGAGCCGGGTCTGCTGGCCCGGTTCCGGCTGGAGCTGCCGGCCTTCCCGGCGGCCGAGCAGGACCGGCTGACCACCGCCCTGGACCTCGCCGCCGAGCTGCACCGCGAGGACCGCCGGTCCCGGGAGCCGTACCTCAACCACCTGTTGCGGGTGTCGATCCGGATGGTCCACCACTACCGGGTGCGCGACGCCGACGTGATCGTCGCCGGGCTGCTGCACGACGCGGTGGAGGACCACCCGGGGGAGCTGGCCGGCGCCGGGGCCGCCGACCCGACGGCGGCCGCGCTGGCCACCCTGACCGACCGGTTCGGGGCGCGGGTGTCCCGGCTGGTCGCCGCGGTCACCAATCCGGTGTACGACCCGGAGCGGGATCCGCACGTGCAGTACCGCGAGCACGTCGCGGCCAGCCTGGACCGGGAGCCGTGGGCCCGGGTCATCAAGATCTCCGACTTCACCGACAACGGCGTGGGGGTGGTCTACGCGGTCGGGCCGAAGGTGGCCCGCTCGGCGGCGAAGTACCGGCCGCTGGTGCCGGTCTTCCGGGAGCTGATCGCCCGACCCGACACCCCGCTGTCGGCGCCGGTGAAGCGGCACATCTTCGCCCAGCTCGACCTGGCCGAGGAGCGCTTCAGCGCGATCCTCGACCACGCCGGCTGACCCGCGCCGCACCACACCCCCGGTGCCCGGCACACCGCACCCCCGCCGCTCGGCACAGCGCACCCCCAGTGCTCGGCGCACCGCACTCCCTGTGCTCGGCGCACCGCCCCCCCGGCGCTCGGCGTCGATGCCAAGGGCGCGGTCAGGCGCGAGGTGGGATGGCCACCCCGCACCCGCCGAGCACGGCGGCGAGCCGGTCCCGCAGGGCGGGCAGCCGCTGCGGGGTGTCCCGCAACACCAGCCGGACCGGCTCCCGGGCACCGGCCGAGACCCCGCCGACCACGTCGAGCAACGTGCCGAGTTGGCCGGGCGGCTCGTCGGCCAGCAACAGGCCCGCCTCGGTCACCTCCAGGGTGAGCGGGCCGACGTCGAGCCGGTCGGCCAGCACGTCGGCGAGCGCGTCCCAGTTGCGGCCGAAGTGTCCGGGCAGGTCGAGGGCGTCGGTGAGGGCGTCGAACAGCGTGGCGCGGGTACGGGCCACCGCCCCGGCCACGGTGACCGACGGCGTCGGGGCTCCCGACGGTGGTGTCTCGTCGGTCACCCGCAGCCACCCGGGCTGGCGCTGTCCGGTCATCGTGCATCCTCCTGCTCACCCCGGGGTGGGGTCGGCGGACCGCCCCACCCCGATGGTCCTCGGTCAGATCCGGTAGAAGTTCGCGTAGTGGTCGGGCGAGAACCAGGTCGCCCCGGTGCTCCTGTTCACCACGATGCGGTACGCGTCCCGCGCCGCGCCGGAGACCCGCGGGTAGACGTCGTACTCGTGGTAGGTGGCGTTGCCGGGGAGCTGGCCCTCGTAGTTGTGGAACTGGCCACCGGCGAAGTTCGACAGCCCGCCGCTCCAGGCGTACCAGCCCCGGCTGGTGGGGAAGCCCTTGGCCGACCAGCCGGAGCGGGCGGCGCGGGCGTCCGCGCAGCGGGACATCGTGCAGGAGCCGTAGACCGCCGCCGAGGCGGGGTCGGTCAGCCTCGGCGCCACCACGGACGGCCCGACCAGCACCGCCGCGATCATCGCGGTCAGCAGGGCGAACGTGCCCAGCAGCCGGCCGGGCCGGGTACGGCGGGTCGGAACGACACCGGCGGTGGCAGCGATCGGGACGCCGACAGGGGTGACGGGGATCGGGGCGGGGGCGATCGAGGCGGGGGCCGTGACAGTCGCGCCGGTGGCGGTGACGACGGCAGTGGCGGCGGTGGCGGTGACGGGGTTCGCGGGAGTGCGCAACGGGTCCTCCGGGTCGCGGGGGCCGACAGGAATGCATCGATCGGGATGGTTATCCCGATCAGCCACATTCTGGCGGGAGACGAACCCCGCCGACCAGAGGTCAGCCTGGCAACCGTGGATGAACGCGCCATGATCGGCACGCCACCGCAGGCTGAATGGTCGACCGGCCAGACACCCCGATCGCCCACCCAGGGCCGGCAACCCGGCCAGCCACCTACGGCCGGGCGGGAAGACCGGGTCGCGGGGCCGGGCGGGCCGATCAGAGCCGCCCGGCCCCGGTGGGCTCAGCAGCCGATCCGGCTGCTGCCCAGCGCCACGTCGTCGTACCAGATGGTGTCCGCGCCCTCGCCGTAGCTCTCCCAGCCCAGCTTCAGGTCGGTCAGCCGGGGCCGCCAGGTGCGGTTGTACCACTGGCCGTCGATGTCATGGGTGGGCACCCCGTCGGCGGTCAGGCCGGTGACGGCGGTGCCGTCGAGCCAGGTCCGCAACTGCCCCTGGTTGCCGTCGACCATGAACTCCAGGCACGTCCAGCGCCCGGTGGGCAGCGGCACGCTCAACGCCACCCCGGACGGGCTCTGCTCCGGCAGGGTCGCGTCGTCGGAGGCCCGGTTCCACTGCAACGCGCCGTTCTGGCCGCCCATCCGCAGGTCCTTGTTGCCGTCGGCGGCGTCGGTCATCGCCGTCATGGTGACGTGCTGGGTCGGCAGGGCGGTGGTGTGGCGCAGCCAGATCCGACCGTAGCGGACCGTGCCCACGGCGCTGAGGTCCCTGGTGGACCGGACGAAGACGTGGTTGCAGTAGCCCGCCGCACCGTCGATCCGCAGCGAGCGGCTGCCACTGTGCGTGGTCGTCGTGTCCACCGCCGCCCGGCCCGCCCCGGAGCAGTCCGGGTTGACCACGCTCCAGTCGCCGGCCGGCGTCGAGCCGGTCTGGTTCTCGAACCCGTCACAGAGCACCGCACCGGCGCACCCGGCCGGCGGCGGGGTGGTCGGCGGCGGCGTCGTCGGAGGCGGGGTGGTCGGGGGCGGCGTGGTCGGGGGCGGCGTCGTGGGCGGCGGCGTAGTGGGCGGTGGGGTGGTCGGCGGCGGCGTCTTGGGCGGGATTGTCGTGGGCGGCGGCGTGGTGGTCGGCGGCGGAGCGCCGTTGCACGGTACGCCGTTGAGCGTGAACCCGGTCGGCGCGGCGGAACCCGAGGTGCTGGTGCCCTGGACGCCGAACTCGGTGGAGCCGCCCGCCGGGACGCTGCCGTTCCAGGCGGCGTTACGGGCGGTGACCTCCGTGCCGGCCTGGCTGACCTGGGCGTTCCAGCCACCGGTGAGCCGCTGCCCGCCCGGGTAGGACCAGGTGACGGTCCAACTGCTCAGGGCGGTGTCGCCCGGGGAGACCCGGACGTTGGCGGTGAAACCGCCGGTCCACTCGTTGGGCTGGTAGTCGATCCGGCAGCCCTGGGCGGCCGAGGCGGTGCCGGCGAGCACGGTGGTGACGGCCGCCGCCAGCGTGACGGTGGCGGCCACGGCGGCGGTGATGCGGGTACGGGAAATCCTCACAGGGGTCCTTCCGGCTGGCCATCGGAAATACACCGACGGCGCAGGAGCAACGACGTCGCTCGCGCGTCGACATGCCTTGTCGGCACGTGGACAACGGCCCGGCTCAGGCCACACAGCCGCCTGGCAACTCGGCGGCACCCGAACCCAATGTAGTGATGGTTGCCTATGGAAACAAGTCCATCGTCGACTCAGAGGTAGGCGAACCGGACTGGCTCCCGTAACACCGCGGCAGCGGCATCGACATCGGCGAGCCGGGCCGCGAGGGTGGCGGTCGCCAGGCGGATCGGCAGCGCACCGCTGAACTTGAGGCCGACCAGGGCCTTCTCGCTCACCTCCGGCAGACAGATCCGGTGTTGCACGTCGGCCGTTGCGGCCCGCCACATCTCCCGGTCCAGGTCGGCGCGCAGTCGGATACTCACGTCGTCGTACCGTTGGGTCGGGTCGGCCAGCTCGCTCAACGTGGCGACGAGGGTGGCGTTGGCCCGGAACCCGCCCCACGTCCACCAGCGCACCTCACCCTCCCGGTCCCGGACGATTACCGAACCGCCCGGATGGGCGGTGGACGAAGCATCCGACCGGAGCGTGCCGAGCCGTCCCACCGCACGCGCGGTGAGAACGACCTTCGGGTCCGCCCCGGCCAGCACGTCCCTCATCGCCCGGACCATCCGGTGCGACAGCCCCTGCGGGGCGGCCCCCGTCATCCACAGCGCCTTTCCACCCCCGTCGGCCGGCTCGACGAAGCAGCGACGGCGTTTCCAGTCGATGTGGTTGACCCGCCAACTCCGGCCCGCCAGCAGCAACAGCCGGGCGCCCTCGACCTTGGCGGTCAACAGGGCGGGATCGGTCCTGCCGATCTCGTGACGCCCGGCGAGCACGGTGAACTGCGGCGGCGCCGTGAAGACGGCGAGCATGTCCATGAAATGACGGCGTCCGAAACGCAGCTCCGCCTCCGGGCCGAGAAACAACATGCCGGAGTCCGAGTCCAGATATCCGTGCTCGACCAGGTGTCGCACGATGACCTGTGCGCTGCGGTCGAACGGGGCGAGTCCGTTCCACTCCTGCTGCCACAGCTGGTCACCGATCTGGTGACGTTGCAGGCAGAGGGCGAGCACCTGCTGCGCCACGATATGGCGTGGTTCCGGGGGTACGGTGACCGGCTCGACCCATCCCTGCGACCAGAGGTGGAGCAGCCCGGCCGCCCGCAGCAGCCCTACCCCGTCCAGCGCGAGGAACAGACAGTTGCGGCCACTGCCTGGCCGTCTACCGGTGCGCCCGATGCGCTGGAGAAACGCGGCGACGGTTCGCGGCGCGTCGATCTGGATGACCCGGTCGAGGTCACCCACGTCGACACCCAGTTCCAGGGTGCTCGTCGCCACGATCACGCAGTCCCGCTCCTGGGCGAACGCCTCCTCGGCCCGATGCCGCTCGTCCGCCGAGAGCGACGCGTGGGAGAGGTACGTCTTGACCCCCAGTTCGCGGAGCTTCTGACCGAGTTCCTCCACCAGTGCCCGCGACTCGCAGAACACCAGTCGCTTCTCGCCACGGTGCAGCGCGGCGACGACCCTTGCCGCGTTGTGCACGGAGCCGACGTAATCCAGTTCCACCTCGCCGGGCGGCGGTGAGACGGCGGCCGCTGCGGCGGCGGGTGCCACCACGCGCGCCGGTCGGCTGCCCCGACCTGCCCCCTGGAGCCAGCACAGAAGATCGTCGGGGTTTCCCACCGTCGCGGAGAGCCCGACCCGCTGGACCGGCCGGCCGGTGACCCGGCTGAGCCGTTCCAGCAGGGCCAGCAGGTGCCAGCCCCGGTCGTCGCCAGCGAAGGCGTGCACCTCGTCCACGACCACCGCCCGGACCCCCCCGAGAAACGTCGTTTCGTCCACCGTCGCGCTGACCAGCATCGACTCCAGAGACTCGGGGGTCGTGAGGAGCACATCGGGTCGGTCACGCAGAATGGCCCGCCGTCGCCCTGCCGTCACGTCGCCGTGCCACAAGGCCGCCCGCCGGCCCAGCCACCCGGTATAGCTCTCCAGCCTGGGCAGCAGATTGTTGAGCAGCGCCTTCAGCGGGCAGATGTAGAGCACCGAGGTGCCCGACCAACTCTCCTGCTCCATCCGGGACAACAGCGGGAACATCGCCGCCTCGGTCTTACCGCCTGCGGTCGGGGCGAGCAGCAGCGCGTCCTCGCCGCCCAGCAGCGGACCGACCGCGGCCTCCTGGAGGGACCGCAGGCCGGGCCATTGCAAGGAGTTCACCACGTGGTGCAGGACCACGGGGTGTAGCAGCTCGGCTCCGCTCATCGCTCGTCGGCTGCAAGGTCGAGGGCTACCTCGCCGGCGCTTGTCGCGTTCCGTTCCACGTCGGTCATCTCGGTAGCGGTCAGGGTGAGCGCATAGTCGCGGCGTGGGTCGAAGTCGGAGAACTGGTCGACCCGGTCAAGCACCTCACCCACCAGCTTCTTGAGGAACAACCGGGGCGCCACCCCCACCTTGCCACCCAGCCCGCCGGCGACCGCGCCCGCCAACTGGGCCAGGTAAGCGTCATCGACCAGGGAACGAACCCGGGCAGATGCGGCCGAGCCGTCCGCGTAGAGGTCTCGCACCCGACCGCCGAGTTCGACCAGGGACTCGACGGCGAAGCCCGGGAGGCGGATCTGCACGGCTCGGGGGTTGTCGAACCGGGCGTGGGTGTTGAAGTCGACCGCGAGGCGCTGGGCCAGCGGGGCAAGCCGCTGCACCCCCTGCGGCCCGTCGTAAAAGGCCGGGGTGCCAGTGATCACGAGGTAGAGACCGGGAAAGCGACCCGAGTACACCTCGTCGATGAGCTGACGCAACGCGTTCAACGCTTTGTCCCGGGCATCCGAACGGACCCGTTGTAACGTCTCGACCTCGTCAAGCACCAGCAGCAGCCCGGGATGGCCGCTGTCCCGGAGCACGACAAGGAGGCCCTGCAGGAAACTCAGCGCGGCGAAGTGGTCGAGGTCGCCCCGGACACCCGCCACCCGGCGGGCCGAGGCCGCGACGTGTGGCTGGCCGCCGAGCCAGGCGAGCACCGCATCGGCGGTCGACGGGTCGCCGGCAAGGGACGCGGCCCGGTATCCCCGCAGCGCGGCGGCGAACGCGGGCGCGCTGCGACTGACCACGGCGAGCCGTTGGTCGAGCAGCGTGGTGACCGCCCGGTCGAGCGCTTCGACGTCGTCCGGTGCCACCGTCTCCGCGGTGAGGACGTCCTCCTCCAGCGCGTAGTACCAGCCGTCGATCACCGGCCGTATCGCGCTGGGCGGGAAGGTCGCGGTGGTGAGCCGCTCGGTGAGTCGGCGGTACACCGTCTCCAGCTTGTGCAGTGGGGTCTCGTTCTCGGAGACCTGCACCTCGGCGGTGGCGAAGTTGGCCCGTTTGGCGCTCTCGGCGATCCACCTGGTGAAGAAGGTCTTTCCTGAGCCGTACTCGCCCCGGACGGCCTTGAACACCGCTCCTCCGGCGGCGACGGTGTCGAGGTCCTCCCCGACAGCGGTGGCGAATCGGTCCAACCCGACAGCGAGGAGGTCCAGGCCCGCTGACGGGACGGCCCCACGGCGCAGCGCATCGATCACCTCACGGCGACGGGCGACGCTCACCCCGGTCACGACCCACCCCCCGGCAGCCCGAACTGGGTTCGCAACAGCGCAATGTCCAGTCGCACGGTACGTCCATCGTCGATCATCGTGAGCACGGGATAGTTGTCGATGTTGAAAATGCGCTGCATGGTGGCGACAAAGCCGCCGGCCCGGACGGGCAACTCTCCTGCCCGTTGGGCCAGCACGGCGACGGGCAACACCCCTTTGGCCTCCACCAGCGCACGCAGCGCCGCCTCGACCTTCCTGCGGTCCACCCGGCGTGGGGTGAGCCCGTGTTGCGCCTCGAAGAGTTCGGTGTCCAGCAGCACGGTCACCAGGTCACCGTCGCCGGAGGTGTGCGCCGTGCCCGGCGCCGCCGTTTGCGCTGGGATATCGAACAGCACCTCCCCCCTGAGCGGGGCCACCTTGCGGCGTGATTTGGGAGCGGATGGGCGGGCGGGTGCGATGGTGGCGGGCTGCTCCGTTGCCGCCGGCTGCCACCAATCGGGCCGCTGCCCCTGCACGGGTACCCACCCGGCCGGCACGGCAGTGACATTGGGCAGTAGGTAGGCCAGCAGGGGGATGGTCACCTCGGCCAGTGAGACGCCGCCGTGGTACCCGGCCTTGCTGGGACGGTAGCGTCGGAGTGGATCCCACAACGCGATGATCCGCTGCCCCTCCGCGAGCACCCGGGGACCACGCAGCTCGATTTCACCGGGGCCGACCGGCGCTGCGCCCGTGCGGTGCCGGGCCGATGCGGCATCAGGGGCCTTGACCAGTTCGCCGCCCCGCTCCAGCACGTGACCGTGGTCGCTGGTGATCAGCACGGCACGGCCGGAGTAACTGGCGAGATCGAGCAGGCTACGCAAGAATCCCAGGTCGTTGAGCTGCCAGCCGGCCTCGTCGCCCTCTCGGCCGTGCGCCAGCGACTCGTCCACAGTGTTGATCACAACGGCGACCAGCTGCGCGGGATCCGCCATCGCGGTCCGCAGGTCCTCGGAGAGGACTTCCCCAGCCGCACCCCGGGCAGGCCCCTTGTGGAAAATCCGGGCGCCGTGGCCCCAGCGCCCCTCGGCGAACATCCGCTTTTCGTGCTCCTGACTTCCGCTACGCAGCGCCCCGGCGAAGAGCGAGGTCCGCGAGGTAGCGGTCAGGGTGGGTAGGGCAGCGACGACTCCCCGGCGGCGACCGACGACGCCCGCGCCCAGCGGGTCGTACTCGACCCACTGCTGCGACAGTTCGTCGGCCAGCTCCACGGCCACTGCGGCACTCATTCCGTCGAGCACCACCAGCAGCACCGGATACCTGGCCCGGATCAACGGTTCCACCACGGTGGGCAGCAGATTCTCGATGGTCAGTAGGCCAGCGTCGTTACCCGGACCGGCGGTAGCCCAAGCGGCGAGTCGACCCGCGAACGCCTCGTCCAGGTCACGCCGGCGCTGCTGGACCCGATCGTGGACCTCCCGGAACACCTGTTGCAGACCGAGGTGGATGTCGTCGCCGGCCCACACCTGATGCAACGCCCGGTCAACCCATCCCCACTCAGCGATCTGCCGCTGGATACCATCTGCGACGCTGGCCGGAGCAGCGGCCTCGCCGCCGAGCCAGCGGACGAGCCGTTGGGCCATCCGGATTCGCCGGATCCGGATGGCTTCCGAGTCCGCCAGCAGGTGGGCGGCCACGTTCTCGACGGCCGGCGCCAGCGCCGGATGGGCCGGGTCGGCGAGACCGGCCCGCAGCGCCCGGGCGACCTCGTCGACACGGTGGATGAATCCGGTACGCAGGATCGTGCTCTGTCCGGCGCTTCCGACGCCCCCGAACTGGACCAGCAGTTCCTCCGCACGGTGCAGCACTGCGTGCCCCTGCCTATTGACGGCGGCTTCCCGTGCGGTCACCATGCCCACCACCACCTCGACGGTGGCATTGGCGAAACCCCGTACGGTGGTGTCGTCGTCGAGGTGCCCGAAGTACTGGTCGATCCGGCCCTGCACCCGGGCTGCGTCCACCGCGTCCCTGGTCCAGACCGCGTCGCAGACCAGACCCAGCGGCAGCGCGTCGACGCCGTGCCCGACACCGACCAGCGCGAACAGTGCCCGCGCCGGTCTGCCGAATTGTTCCACCAGCCAGCGCACCAGGCCGTCCCGTTCCGCCGGGCGCAACAGACCGAACGCCTGCACCGCCCCGGGCTCGACGCTCCAGCGCAGCAGTGCGGCCACGTCCAGGTCGTCGGCGTTCTCGCCCCTGCGTTCCAGACCGAGCCGGACAGCGGCGAGGTGGCGCAGTGCCACGTCACGCGTCAACACCCGGGTGCTGAGCCTCGGCCACCCGGCCGGCGGCATGGCGTCCAGCAGGGCCTCACCGGCCCATGACTCCAGTTCCAGCGCGCTGTCGGGTAGCTGTGCGCCGAAGGCGTCGACTACCAGGTCCCAGGATTCGACCGGGATCACCTGCTGCCGGAAGATCCGGCTCCGAACGCCCTGCCCGAGCTGGGATTCCGGGATGTCGGTCAGGACCACCAGCACCTCGTCCTGGCGATCGGCGACGAGATGCTCCCACACGGACAGCGGCGAGATGCCGGGCACCACCCGGGCCTGGCGGCCGTCGGGCAACAGCACCGTCGGTTCGTACGGCCAGTTCGGTTCGGCCCGCAGCACCAACACCGGGTACGCGTCTCCGTTGCGGTGCCGTGTCAACTGTTGCCCGACCTTCTGCCGCAGGGCCACCGGGTTGATCCGCAGTGTCTGCGCTGGCGTGGTTGCCTGGGTCACTTGATGATTCTCCAGGTCACCTCGATGGTCGCGTCGTCGTGGCTACTCGCGAAGGCGCGCAATTCGCTGAGTGCGTCGTCGAGTGCGCCGGCGCGGACCTGACGGCTACCGGCCGGCGGGGCAGGGCGTGTCCCCGGTCCGTTACCGCCGACCGCGCCGGTGGAGCCGCTGCCCGAGCCTGCGGCCCCACCATCCGGTCCGGCACCACCGCGGTTGCGTCCCGAACTACTTGCGGTGACGTTACGCAGCAACGCCGTGGCCGCGCTCTGGGCCCGCCGCAGCGCCGGAGCCAGTGGTGCGGTCAGCTCGTCCGCCTGGGCCACCGCCCGCAGCTCACCGAGAATGCCGTCGGCCTGTGCCCGGTGCGGCTCGGGCAGGCCCGCGACGATCTCGAAGGTGTCCCAGGGAGCAGTCGTCAGCGCGGTGGCGACCTGCGCGGCGCTGCTGATGCTCCGACCGGTGCGGTCGGCCGGTCCGGCGAGGTCGGCACGGGCGAGTCGTTCGACCGCCTCCTTTGGCGTAGCCGCGGCGACCAGTGACTCCAGCAGGTCGGCGGCGGCGCGCGCGGTGGCGAGCCGGCCGGTCTCCTGATCCAGCGTCAGCCTGACCGCTCGCTCTTCGAGCAGCGTCACCAGGGTGTGCGCGTTGTCCCGGTGTCGGGTCGCGGCGATGCTCAGGTCCCGGGTGAACATCGCCACCAATCGACCTCGACGCAGGGCGAGTTGGTGGAACCCGAAGATCGCGGCGGCTCGGGCCCGGGCGGTCTCCCAGTCGGCTTCGGAGGGCAGGCTCTCCTCGCGCAGCACCAGGTCCGGGGTGATCTTGCCCAGTTCCGGGGTTACCGGGCTGCCGTGCAGATAGAAACCCCGGTCGGTCTGCTCGGCAAAGGTCGCCACCACCAACTGGGCCACCACCGGGTCCAGCCCTCGTGCCCGGGGCTCGTCCATCCAGCGAAGCAGGTCCGTCACCCGTAGCTCACCGGTGATGCCCTCGCTGGCGGCTTTCTGGTGGAAATGCTGCGCCCACTCCCCTTCGACGACGAAGGCCGCCTCGTGCATCGTGCCCAGCTTCAGCGGGTTGGCGATCCGACGCATGGTCTGCCGGTGTGTCCGTTCCACCTCGACGCGCCCCTCGGGCGACTCGACCGCACGCCGCACGTAGTCGAGCACCACCCTGACGTCCGGCAGACGCACCGGGTCGCCCTTGCGGTCGGGGTCGAAGTCCGGGTGGGCCGGGAACTGCTCGCTGAGCATCTGGTCGCCGATGCTCCGCAGCGCGTCGTTGAAGGTCGCGCCCATCGGCAGCGTCGGTTCCAACGCCCGGGTCAGCGACTGGAGGTGGTCGTCGAAACCGAGCTGTATGTCATTGGGTTGCTTCGCGGCCAGTCCGTACGCCTGCCGGAGCACGCCCTGCATCTTGACGAGCAGCGCGCTGCGCTGGTTGGTGAGCGCACCATGTGCGCGCCGGCGGTCGTCCGGGTTGAGGTGTTCGGCGTGGCTGTCGAACCGCTGACCTTCGAGCAACTTGTCGATGATAACCAGCTTGCCCAGCTCGTTGCGGCGTTCGACGGTCAGCGCCGCCGGGATCCAGCAGATCGTCCGGGCCGTGGACCGGCCGAGGAGATCCTGCACCCGCTGGCGGTCGTCGGCCGGGCCGTGGCTGCCGTCGTCGAACGGATAGTCAATGATCATGCGCCAGCCGTCAGGGGCATCCGGGTGGAACGCCGCGTCGCGGATGTCGTTCGGGTCGCGGACGTTGCCGTAGACCAGCTCGACGACGCGACGGCTGCCCCGCCAGGCGAGCCCCGCCTCGGCAAAGAACGAGTCGCTCCACGGCACACCGAGCTGCTGCCAGAGCAGCCGTTGGACGATGTGCTTGCGAGACCCGTCGTTGTCGTAGTGCTTGGCGGTGGCGAGGACGCTGTCGACGTCCACGCCGACCAGTTCCAGCGCGACGACGGGGTCGTCGCCCTCACCGATGCGAATCTCCGGGAACTGGCCGGCCCAGTCGGCGAGCTTGCGGTTGACCTGGGCGACCTCGCCGCCGGGAATCGGGCTGGTGATGCTGCCGTGGTTCAGCGCCGAGAGGCGTCGCCCCGTGAGGTTGCGCAGCGCCGGCACGCTGGGGGCCAGAGCCGCCAGCAGCAGGGTCTTGACCAGCCGGTCGTCGCCGGTGAACGCCCGCACCCGGCCGGCAGCTTCGGGCGACAAGGGGTCGCCGCGTCGGGCGGCGTCGAGATCGTCCTCGGTCAACCCGTGCTGACCGAGCAGGTGGGGTCGAAGCTTGAGGTCATAGAGCTTCTGCGCCATCTCGAACTCGGCCTTGAGCTTCTCGGTGAAGGGCTGGTCGCCGCCGGTGCTGATCACGTCGTAGAGGTCACCCAGCGGCACGAGCTGCCCCAGTCGCAACGTTTCCCGCCGGTCGACCAGGAGCTGACGCATGAGCTTCAGCGCGGTACGGGAGCGCTGCAGCGCGCTGGAGACGTGGACCAGGGTGGAGACGAAGGCCGGGCTGAACGGATACGTCGAACGGAACGCGTCCACGTCGGCCCCGCTGCCGGAGTCGCTGCCGAGGAGGGTGTCGAAGACCTCCCGGCGTACCTTGGTGGTGGCGTCGAAGGCCCGTCGGATGGCCTCGGCGGCCTCGTCGGTGCGGGGTTTGAGCAGCCGACGGCGGGCGATCTCCGGCAGGTTGCGGTCCTCCAGCTTGATCACGTCGAACCGGCCACTGGCCAGGTTGAGGGTGTCCTGATAGCTCAGCTCGTTGGCACCGACGACCTCTTCACCGACCAGTTCCCGCAGGTCACGCTGCCGGGCGATAAAGCTGATCACCGGGATGGGCCGGCGGGTGTCGCCGCCCTCGACAAAATTGGTGATCTTCTGGATCTCGCGCGAGACGAACTGCTGGTCGCCGATGGAGTTGGCCAGCCAGAGGATCAGCTCGTCGAGGAAGAGGACCAGTCCGTCGTAACCGAGCTCCTTGGCGTGGCGGCTGATCTCGGTGAGACCGGGGTCCAGGGAGACGAACGCCTCGGCGTCCTCCCGGGCGTTGCTGAAGAAGCCGGCGTTCCAACTGGTCAGCAGGTCGTTGACGAGCTTGCGACGCAGCTCGTCGCGGTAGGAGCCACCGAACGCCTCGTCGAGGCGCTCCGGCGTCCAGAACGCCTCGGTGTCACCCCACTCGTCCTCGGCGTCACCGCCCGGGAGCCCGGCGATGAACTGCTGGTCGCCGATCTTCTCCCGCAGGGAGGCGGCCTGGGCGAGCAGGGCGTCGGTGCGGTGGACCGCCGGGATGGGCGCCGCCGGGTGCAGGGCGCGCACCCGGTCCACGTAGCCACCGAGCACTCGCTGCTCCAATGACCGCGCGTCGAGCAGGTGGTACGGGATCAGCAGGAACTTCCGCCCGTCCAGCCAGACGCTGTGCTTGGCGACCAGCGGTGCCAGCTCGTCCCGGCCCCGGGCGACCGGCGCACCACGCAGCAGGGCATGCAGCACGGCCATGAAGTGCGACTTGCCCGAGCCGAAGGAGCCGTGCAGGTACGCCGCCTTCGAGGCGTGGCCCTCGACGGCGGAGCGGATCAGGCCGAGCGCCTCGTCGAAGTTCCCCAGCAGCCGATCCGTGACGACATAATCACGGAGGGTGGCGTCCGCGTCGGCGACGCTGTCGGCGAGCTTGAGCACGAAGTCGCTGGTGCTCGTCCGCTCCGGAATGTCGATGTAGTTCCGGAGCAGCGGTTCTGGGGTGGGCGCAGACATGCCGCCTACCGTACCGATCGGCCGACGGTCACCCGGGGCGGCACGAACTGTTGTCGGCGGAGATCGGCCTGTCAGGCGAGTTGGCTGGATCCAGACGTACCGCCCGCTCGCCGCTTCCGGGGACCGAAACAGCCGACTGCGGGGTGGACACTCTCATTCCCGGCACGGTAGGAAACATCGAGCCCCGTCGGAACGCCGCATCCCCTTCCACACCAGGGTCGGCTGCCGCCGTGCTGGCTCACCATGCGCGCAATTGGCTGACCTGCGTCGACAGCAGCCATGACGAAGAGGGCTGTAGATGCACGTAGACAGGATCGACCGGTCGATCGGCGAGCTCATCGACCAGATTTCCAACGCCGAGATCCTGCTCCCGGAGATTCAGCGGGAATATGTCTGGAAGCCGACACAGGTCGCCAAGCTGATGGATTCGATCTACCGCGGCTATCCCTTCGGCTCGCTGCTGTTCTGGGAAACCGACGAGGCACCACAGATCCGCGAGATGTCGGTGACCGGCGCCGGCTCCGGCCCACTCCGGCCACCGTTGTTCCTGCTGGACGGGCAGCAGCGCCTGACGTCGCTGCACCGCGTCTTCAGGGACCACCCGGAGGCGCAGGTCGTCTTCAACGTCGAGGCGCAGAAGTTCCAGAACCAGAGCGCGGCGACTCAACGCGACCCGAGGTGGATCAAGGTGGCGGACGTCCTCGATCCGAAGGCGAGCATGCTGCGACTGACCAAACAGCTCCTCGACGCGAACTCCACGCTGCCCGACCACGAGATCGAGGAGCGACTCGGCCGGATCAAGGGGCTCCGGGACCGCAGGTTCGTGATGGAGGTACTCAAGGGCTTTCCCTACGAGGAGGTCGCCGAGATCTTCGTACGGGTCAACAGCGGTGGGCGACGACTCGGCACCCTCGACCTCGCCATGGCGACCCTCTCGACCCGCTGGACCGGGGTGCTCGCCAAGCTGCAGGCCGAGGCGAAGCAGTGGGCGCAACAGGGGTATGCCGACGTCGACGTCAACTTCCTCTCCCGCGCGTTGGCCGGGGTGGTGCTCGGTCGGGGCCTCTCGGTGTGGTCGCACAGCCGTCTGCGACAGACCGAGGACGTCGAGTTGGAGCGTGGCTGGGCGGTGGTCCAGCGTGGCCTGCGGCGGCTGATCCCACTCCTACGGACCAACCTGGGCCTCACTCGCTCTGATCCACTCCCCTCGATGGTGGTCCTCATCCCACTCGTCGTCCTGCTCGGTGAGCGAAACGACGAGCCGATCGACCGTGCCACCAGCGACGGAATCATCTACTGGCTTCTCCTGGCCACGATCCAGACCCGCTACAGCGGCTCCACGGACACCAAGCTGAGTCAGGACATCCGCTCAGCTCGACAACCCGATCCCGTGGGGACGCTGCTCGCCGGGCTGAACGTCGAGCAGTCCCGGGCCGAGGTCACCGACCGGGCGCTGCGCGGCCGCACCAAGGAGAGCCCCTACTTCTTCCTCAGCCTGCTGGTCGCACTCGCCAACGGGGCCCGGGACTGGTGGTACGGCACTGAGATTCTGCCCGGGCACGACGAGGGACAGAAGCTCGAGCATCACCACATCCACCCGCCGAACACGCTCGACGACCGGTTCGACAAGGGCACCGTCAACGATCTCGCCAACCTTGTGTTCATCTCGACCAAGGCCAACAAGCAGATCAACGGTCGCAGCCCGGCCGACTACCTCCCTGGTTTGGAGGAGCGGGAGTTGCGCGCGCACTGCGTGCCGATGGACAAGGCTCTGTACGACCCGGACGGCTACGCGCGTTTCCTTGTCGAACGCCGGCAGTTGCTTGCGGATGCCATGAACGACCTCTTGGACCGGTTCCGGCCCGTGCTTCTCGACGAGGTACCGGCCGGGCCGGCCGACCCGAACGCCGGCTTCTCGCTCGACCTGGCACTGTACGAGAGCCGCCGGGACGGCGGACAGATGGTCTTCAGTGCCGTCGGCGACGGCATCACCTGGGTCGGCTCCGCCACCATGGGCGAGCTGGAGAATGCCATCGAGTCGGCCCGGATCGCCGGCATCGACAGCGACGTGACGATCGCCGGAGAGTCGGTGCCCGTCCAGATGATCGAGGAATCCCTCCATGTTCCCATCGGTCCGTTCCTGGTGACCGGCACGCCGGAGGAATGGCGTGCGGTGTTCGACCGGGAGCGACTCAGCTCCCAGCCACTGTCGGCGGCCCCGACGCTCGACCAGCCGACACCGTGGACCGGTGAGCGGATCAAGTTCCCCGTCACCAGCACCGATTGAGGAGACCTGTGACGCAGGCATGGATCGTCCGTACCGGGCGCGACGACAGGTACGAGGACCTGGCTCTCCAGAAGAACCTGATCGCGGTCGGTTGGGCGGCGACGGGTGACCTCGGCGACACGACGACGCTGTCGGGTGTTCGGCAGCGGGTCCGGTCGGCGTACCCGGACATGGGCCGGCGCACGGGGGACAGTCACGCCATCCAACTGTTCGCCTTCCGGGACCGGATGGCGCCGGGTGACGTGGTGCTCCTGCTTCGGAGGTCCAGCCCGGACGTCGCCCTCGGCCGCATCACCGGCTCCTACGAGTACCGACAGGATCTGGCCCGCGGCATCGCACACGTCCGTACGGTCTCCTGGGCCCGTACCGATCTGCCACGCGCCTCGGTGGAACGGGAGTTGGCCACGCTCCCGAGCCTGACCACCGTCTATCGGATCAACCAGGCGGAGGTGACCGCCCGTCTCCTGCGACTCGCAGGCGATCCCCTGTCGGCGCCCGCCCCGGGTGTCGTTCCGCCCGGGGCCGTGGCCTCGCCCGGTCTGTCCGAGGGAGCATCGGAGCCGTTCGCCAACCTCAAGCGGAACCTCAACTATGCCCGTAGTCTCGCCACCGCCGGGCAACACCTGGCTCTGTTGAAGGTCGGCGCGTTCGAGATCACCGACGTTTTCCGTGCTGCCTGGGTACAGAGCGTCGCGGCCCTGGATCACTGGGTACGTCAGGAGATCCGGGCCCGGATGCTCCGGCTGGCCGCCCAGCCCGACGCCGTGAGACCGCAGGCGTTCGCAGCCTTCCCGCTCTCCCTGGGATTGGTGGAGCAGGTGCAGCTGGGCAAGGTGACACTTGTCGACGCCGTGGACCAGCAGCTGCAGAGTCGGGGCCATCTCGTCTACCAGAACCCCACCAAGATCCGGGAAGGGTTCGCACTGGTCGCCGACGTCAACGGGTTCTGGAACAGGGTCGCCAAGGTGCTCACCGAGCAGAATGGTGACGGTGTCTCCTTCACCGGGGTCGAGGTACAGGATCAGCTCAGCCAGATCGCGCAGCGCCGACACAAGATCGCCCACGAGTACGACGAAGACCCTGACGACCCGACCAAGAAGCGGCCTATCGACGCGTCGAGTGCCACTCAGACGATCGACTCGATCGAGCAGCTGGCAGCGGCCATCCTCGTCGTCCTCGATGGGATCACCTAGATCGGGAGGTGGTCCCGAATGCCAACACCCGCTCTGGCATTCGGGACGGATCGGTACGAGTGTCACGGTTGATATGGCGGTCCCCGACATGACAGGCTCCGCGCATGACACCCTCGGCGCGCCGTCGACACCCACGAGCGCACCGGGCGCCCGTCGCCCGTGCACGCTGGCGATGAGGTTCGGGCTTCGCCGGAACCGGCTCGACCACCAGGAGTGTGCCGCGCTCATCGCGGCGGCAACGACGCTCTGCGCTGCGGCGCACATCGCCTGGAAACTGGACCGTGTCGCCACCGATCCGGGGTTCGTGACGCTGTCGGAGCGCCTCCAGGAAGACCGCCGACAGGGGCGCACGTTCGTTCTTCCGGGCACCGCCCGCTCCTGGTTCCCGCTGCGGTACGCCGATCCGGATGCCGCCCTCGCGCTGGCGCTGGTGCTGCTGTGGGCCTTCGGCACCGGTCCCGTCCATGGCCACGGGTCGGACCGGCTCGATCACGTGGACATCGCCCTGTGGCACCTGCGGGTCCTGCTTCCGCCGACCGCGCACGGCGCGTTGCCGGCCGTGGCCGCCGCCTACGCCGCACACCGGGCGTCACTGCCGGCGGTGGCCGGGGCGGATGACGGGGTGTCCCGCCGCTAGCGTCTGCGCAACGCCCGTTCCAGGTGCATCAGCAGCAGGAACGGGCGGGCCCGTTGGGCGGCCCGCCGCCAGGTGAGGGCGCGGAGTCCGTACTTGAGGACGACGGTGGACGGGACGGTCGCGCCGAGCACGTCCCAGACCACCTCCTCGACCGCCTGGTGGGCTACCCGGGGGCGGGCGAACTCGGCGACCGTCTCCCGGTACCGGCGGGCGATCTCCCGGGCCGTCGCCTCCGGAGTCAGGACCGGATCGTAGCCCCGGGAGACCGCGAGCAGGGACTCGTCCAGGAGCTGACGGAAGTCGGCGTGGTATCGACGGGACTCGACGATCTGCGAGACGGTCAACTGGTCCAGCGAGCCGAGCTGGAGCTGCCCGAGCACGTCGCGCACGACCGCCGCGTCGAAACGCTCCGCCGGTGGTCGGGCGACGCTGGTTGCCAGTTGCGTGCCGACCGCGGGATTGGCGAGCAACCCGTCCTGTTCGAGTTCGGACGAGATCACCAACGACGCCATGTGGTTGCGCAGGCTGACGATCTCGGCCGCGCCCTGTCTGAGCACCGGGCGGCCGACGGCCACGCCCCGGTACGCCTCCTCGCGGATGCCCCGCATCACCTCGTCCATCCGGGTCAGGTTCTCCCGGAGCTGCCCCTGCGCGATCACCAGGTCCGCCTGTCGACCGGTCGACCTGCCACGTCCCACCCGCACCCGGCCGGCATCGTCGACCTCGTACTCGTGCCCCCAGAGCCGTAGCAGGCCCGCATCGTGCAGCTCGTCGACCCGACGGTTGATCTCGGCGGCGCGCTGCCGGTGGGAGGCGGCGATCTCGAACGAGGCCCGCAGCACCACCTGGTCGGAGAAGAAGACCACCGACTGGAGAACCTTGTCGATCGTCCGGGCATCGATCACGCCGCTGTCCAGCAGGGTGAGGGATCGGCTCATGTCGGCCCTGCCAGGTAGGTGAGGTAGTCGACCTCGTACAGGTGTGCGCTCCACGAGTGGTGGCACAGCCGGCTGCCGGTGAGGCCCAGTTCCAGGGCCGCGTCGGCAGCGAGCTGGGCGAAGGTGAGCAGCTCCGGCACCAGGCCGACCCACACGTCGACGCTGCGTGCGGTCAGGAAGAGCACGAGGTCGTCGCCGACGATGCGCAGCGCGCCGCCGACGGGCGACACCGGGAAGCGGCCGCCGAGGTCCTCCTCCGGACGCCAGAGCGAGAACACCGCCGACCGGCTGTGCTCGTCGCGGCGCAGCAGCTCCACCGCCTGCGCGAACTGGTCGACCGGCGGCCCGTCACCGTCGGCCCAACGCCGCATCCGCTGGTACAGCAGTGATGCTTCCCGCTGGTCACCGAAGATCCGATCCCGGTAGTCCTTGATCAGCTCGGGATACAGGTAACCCTGCGGCGGGGTGAGGTCCGCCGGGTTGCGCAGCCAGACGGTCAGGCCCGGAATGTCGAAAGAGACCCCGTGCCGGGTGGCGATCCTGGTCGGCGGCTGCCGCGCGAACAGCGCGATGACCTCGTGCCAACCGGCGGCTACGGTCGACGCCTCAATCTCCATCCCGCACCGCCTCCTGCCGTTGGAGCACCCGGTTGGACTGGTAGAACGACTCCACGCTGCCCCGCTCCCACCAGCCGTCCAGCTCCGGCCGGACGATCAGGTCGGGCCGGTGGAACGGCACCACGGACGAGTCGAGTCGGTCGCCCAGTTCGCCGGCCGCACCGTCGCCGCCGCGCCGGAGGCGCACCAGCCGGTCGCCGGCGAACCAGCGGCCGAGCCGGACCAGGGTCCGCCGCACCGCCACGTCCTGGAGGTGGTGGCCGCTGCCGCGCTGGCGGGCGTAGTCGAGCCGGGAAACGACGTCGGACGGATCCCGGTCGTAGACGTCGCGGGCGGTCCGGATCAACCGGTGCCGCAGGTCAGGATCGTCGCTCAGCCGCCGGTGGTAGGCGTCCTCATAGAGGCAGAGCGCCGCCTCCCACGGATGGACGACCGCGCCGACGCGCCAGACGAGCCGCCATCGCCCCGGCCCGAACTCCGCCTCCCACGCCGCCGTCCGATCGCGTCGTCGTGACCCCAGGTGGCCCGGCCGCCCCACCTCCACCCAGCCACCGTCGGCAGCGTGCACCGGGGTCACGCCGTCGCCGCCGGGACGGCACAGAAGCTCGGCATGCCCAGCTCGGGCAGCGAGGACACGGCGAGGGGGCCGAGCGCGGCAGGGTGCGGGGTGCGCGCGACAACGCAGACGTCGGTCGCCAGCAGGGGTACGTCGTGGTCGAGGCCGTTCGCCCGCAGGGTCTCCCCGGAGGTGACCAGGAGCACCCCGCCCCCGGTGGGGTCCGCCCTGATCACCCCCTCGGTGGAGCCGTGCAGCGGCACCACCCGGGCGGTGCGCAGCGTCGGGCTGTTCACCGTCCAGGCGCGGGTGATCGCCGGATACTCGGTCCAGACGGTGCTCACCGCGCGCCCGACCACCGTGCAGAAGGTGACGAAGGAGGTACGGACGGGCGGCAGCGCCCACATGAACAACGGCTGGCCGTGCGCGAGCGACCACTCGACACACACGTCGTACCCGGCGATGCCGAGGTCGGCTGCGCCGGAGGCGACCAGTTGCGGCACGTCGAAGCCACGGCAGCGGATGAGGGCGTGGTCGGTGGACCGGTGCCACAATGTCCGGGGATACTCGTGGGCCAGTTCCGGGAACAGCTCCTCCACCAGGGCGGCCACCGGCGCGTGTAGCCGACTCGACGGGGCCGGGGCTGCGATGATCACGAAGCCGCGTCCCGCTGTGCCCGGCCGATCAGCTGCACCTTCTCACTGATCTCCGCGACCGGCACGACGGCGTCGACCAGTGCCCGGACGGCGAACTCGGTCGGTTCCTCCGAACAGAGCACCACCTTGTCCAGCGCGTACGCGTAGCCCACCTCGATGCAGACGCTGACCCCGGCGTATCCGCCGCTGGCGATCACATACACGGCGTCGGACCGGGCGACCTTGGCCAGGAACTCGTGGGTCAGGCGGATCTTGTCCGGCTCCCCGACCACCACGTGTTCCTCGTTGTAGTCGAATCGCGGGGTGTGGACGGTGAGCCCCAGCGCCCGCAGGGCGTCTGCAGCGTGCTGCGCCCGATCGTAGAACTTCGAGCTGCTACACACCGTCACCGAGCTGATCATGCGGTTCTCCATTATGTCCGTTATGAGGCTTAAGCACTATTTAGGTGTACCAAATGTCGGGGTAAATCCAGATATCGCACGCCGAGGTGTCGGAGCAGAATCTGCTCCCACCGCAGCGAAGGCGACTCGCTTCCGCCGGCACGGGGCAGACCACGTCGGTCGGCGAGGACCGGATAGTCGAGCTGGAACGGACGCACCGCCAGCCGCCTCGGCAGCGCGGGATCGATCGCGGACAGCTCACCGAAGAGGGATTCCAACTGCTCAGTCGTCCAGTCGTTGGCACCCACCGCCGGGAAGACATCGAAGCCCAGCTCGATGGCGCCTTCGAGACCACGACGGATCATCGGCCAGACGGCGCTGCCCGGCGGACTGTGCAGCGTGCTGTGCACTTTTACCCGGCGCAGCGCGGCCCCCTCGTCCGCGTCCAGTGTCAGCGCACTCTCCCGCCACGCGTACGGCAGGGCGGACAGATTGGACTCGACCTTGAGTATCGCGTCGTCGAGCAGACCACGCCGCCGCATCTCGCGGTGGACACCGAGGACGAGAGCCGGGGCCAGCAACGGCTCGCCACCGCTGAGCCGGAGCAGGCTCAGTCGGCGACCGGTGTCGGTCACGGTGTGCCGAAGCCGGACGAACTCCTCGACAACCCGCTCCGCGGTGGTGACGAAGCTGTCCCGGCCGGCGAGGTGCCGGAAATCGACATAGCAGTACGCGCAGCGAAAGTTGCAGGCGGCGACGTGGGTGATCGCCGCCAGATTGTGTTCGCTCCAGTGGCCGCCCAGCTCAGCCGCGACGGTGACCGGGCTGTCCGACAGGTTGGCGACGTGCCGCAGCTCGGCGAACTCGGGCAGCGAGGTGGGCAGCCGCATCCGGTCCCGCTTGACCGGGGTGAACAACCGGAACTGCCGATTCTGCACCCCACCCAGTGCGGTACGCGTCAGGTCGGTGAAGGCGAAATCGTCACCGCCGACGTTGACGATCGAGTGAGATCTGACGAGCATCGGCAGCTCGTCGGCCGAGTGGTCGGTCATATCGTTGGTCCGTACCGGACGGTCATCTCACGTCTCATCCTCGAACAGCGGTTCCAGGTGCTTCAGCAGGACCGCAGTGCTGACATTGCGCGGCAGGTCCAATCGGAGATCGACACCCGGTCCCTTGACGGTCAGCACCACAGTCGGCCGGTCGTCGCGCAGCCGCCAGTTGCGGATCGCGTTGACCAGCGCACCCAACTGCGGCTGGAGCCCGGCCAGGGTGGCCAGGTTGGCCAGCACCGCGGTCCCCTCGATCGCCAGCGTGAGGGCGGAGACATCCCGGGCCCCCTCGTAGGGCAGGTCGACCTCGTCGAACACGTCCGCCGGCAACAGGAGTTTCACACTGGTCATTGCTCACCTCCCGCGAGCGCCGCGATCCGTTCCTGGACGACCGCGTCGAGTGGGTGCAGGCTTCCCGAGGCCGGCGCACCGGAGAAGAAGCCCTGCACGTGGTGGATGCCGAGTTGGTAGATCTGCCGGAGACTCACCGGCGCCTTGTCGTCGTAACCCTCGACGATGACGGTCCTCGGCGACGACGCGTGCCCCTGGTTGCTGGCGTACCGGGCAACCTGTACCACCAAGGTCAACTCGTCCACGGCGAGGGGGTGGTGCAGGATCTCCCGATCCACCTTGATCTGGGTGAGCCGCAGCTCCGCCATCCGGGCCAGTGACGCGTGACCCACCCCGAAGTCGTCGACCGCGAAGTTGATATGCAGGTCACGGGTGAGCGCGGTGAGCCGCTGGTGAAAGTACACAAGTGGCTTCTGGGACCACAGCTCTCCAGGACCCGGAATGATCTCGTCCTGCTCGGAGATCTCCAGGGTGAGGGTGCGCGGCGACAGCCTCGCCTCGGCCAGCGCTCTGGTCACCTGCTGCAGGTAGGCGTCACTGAGCAATGAGCGCACCGCCACGTTGACCGACAGGGGTTTCGTCCCCTGCCACGGCGCCACGGCATCGGCCTCGGCATAGGAGTGGATCGCCTTGGCCGCCAGCAGGGCGTCGCGTTCGACGATGAAACGGTCACCCCAGTCGTGCGCCATCCGCAGCGCCGGCAGTGGCGCGCGGCTCTCCCGTTCGTTACGGCGGGCCAGGGCCTCGAAACTGTGGATGCTCACCCCGGCGGCACGCAGACCCAACTCGACCACCGGCTGGAACACCATGGTCATCGACGAGACCAGCTGCCGGTAGAGGCTGAACGCATAGTCGTAGAGCGTGGTGGGCAGGCGTCCGTAGGCGGTTCGCAGCGCCGTCAGGACGATCATCTCCGCCTCTACCGGGTCGCCGAAGAGGTCGGATTCCCAGACCGCGCGCAGCATCACCGCCAGGGGTTCCCCCATGTCCAGCTGCGCCAGGGCGGGATCGACCACGACGAGGGCCACGACCCGCTCGTCGGGGTGGGACACGGGGACACAGAGCATCCGTCGCCGTGGCCCGTGCGAGATGATGTGGCCGGGCATGGCGGTGCGGTACCGCGCGGCCTCGACGGCGGCGAGATCCAGCATCGGCTGGAGCAGTTCCCGGTCGAACCGGGGAGTCGCGCTCACCGTCTTGCAGTCGGTGCCAACGAACTGCACCACCGCCACCGACTCGGCGTCCAGGGCGTACCGCAGGAGTTCCACCCGCTCGGTCTGGTCGCCCTGCTGGCTGTGGTGCGACGGCCGGTTCTCGGCCCGGAACATCCGGCCCAGCAACTGCATGATCGAGTTGCTCTGGTCGTCGAGCGGGTTCTTGCAGGGGCGGAACCTAGCGGGGTTGGCCGGAGCGTTCAGCGCCAGCCGCTCGTGCCGGGAGACCGGTGGCTGGGTCAGCACGGTGGTCGGCCCCCACGTCGTCACCCACTGCGACGGCGGCGGCTCCATTCCCTGGTCGGCGACGAACGCCGCCATATCCGCGAACGACACCCGCTTCAACTCGTCCGCCGCCGCGCCCCGCAGCGCCCGCAGCACGTGGTGGGTCAGCACACCGTGCCCGTACTCCTCGCTCTCCCGGGCCACCGCCCCCCGCGGGCAGGCGAGCAGGGCGCTGTGCCGGTCGACGTGGGTGCGGTAGGTCTGCATCGCGGCGGCGTGCCGCCGGTCGGCGTCGGCGTAGATCCCCGCCTGGCAGCAGTCGAGCACGAGGAACGAGGTGCCCGCGAACGCCTCGAAGACATCCCGCTTGAGAAACGACATCCGTAGCCCGCTCTCCGGTTCCTGGCGCAGGGCCGCCGGGTCGAGATCGGCGGTGACCAGGTACGCGTCGAGTTGGTCGTTCCACTCCGGCACCAACGCGTGCCCAGCGAAGTAGACAAGCAGGACGTCCGACGGCCCGGACTCGACAGCGATGTCGCGCAGGTGGGCCTTGATGCTCTTCGAGGTGGCCTTCACTCCGGTGAACAGTGCGACGTCACCATCCTGAAAGGTGCCGTTGTCCTCGTCGAGGAGCACGCGACGGAGCGCCTGCACATCGCTCTCGGCGTACTTGAGAGCCGGCATCTGCACATCGTTCCCGCAGTGGTTGACTCCGATCAGGACGGCCCGTCGTTTGCTCGGTGCCACGGCACACCCCCGGAAGTGATCCGTCGTGCGGTCACGGCGTGAAGCCGTCTCAACACAGAAGGCGACCCTATCGGCTGACATCGACAGGCCTCGTCCGAGCGAACGGTCAGATATCTGTCATCTGTCGCAGAATTGCAGGTCACGGGCCGTCCACATCGGTGCTGCCGCACACGGAGTCCGACTCGCTCCACCCGACACGTCGTCACAGCCGCGCTTCTCATACCGACTGGCGCGGCGTGACCATCGCCGGGTCGGCCCCACGCGGCGACGCGCCATGCCGGTAGACCGCGCGGAAGCCGAGGTGCTGGGCCATCGGTGCCCAGCGGGCGGATCTGAACAGCGCCTCGGCGCTGTAGGTGCTGCCGCCGTTGACGAGTCGTTCGACAAGGACCGTCTCGAAGGCCGCCGACTCGACCCAGTCGACGTTCTTCGTAAAGCCGCAGACCATTGCCGCCCCGGTCTCCCGGAGGAAGGCCCGGAGCGCCTCCTCCGGAGCCTGCAGTGTCGAGCAGCTACCGAAATACAGCCGCTTACCGGTGCACCGGCCGGCCATCCAGCCGGCCATCTCGTCGAGTTCGACGGATTGCCTGCCGGAAAGATGCAATGTGGTCGGTGAGCCGTGCAGCGCGAAGAAGCCGACCTCGTAGGAGGCGTAGCGTTGCGACGACAGCCAGCGGTCGAGGAAGTACCGCAGCTCCTCGACCGTGGCCGTGTCCCGGTGGATGAAGCGGAGTCTTCCGAGCCGTTCGAGGAGCTCCAGCGTCGGCAGCACCGACCCGCGTTCGGCAAGGTCGGCGTGCCATTCACCCTCCACGCAGAAAACACCCTTGGGCTTGGCCACGTCGAGGTCTCCTCCAGCGCCGGGAACAGCCGAGGCTAGCCGTCCGGCTCAGATCCCGGGATCGGCCAACTGGTCCATTGTGGAAAGTTACATGACGGACGCGCGAGCGGTGCCGCACCGCCCGACGTTTCTCGTTCAGCGATTGCGGCGATGCGGGCGAACGAACGTGTATCCATCAGGGAGCGGCCGGTTGACCACGCGCTTGGCGCGTACCGCTTCCTGATGCAGTTCAATCTGCTCGTCGGACGCCTGCCGACCTGCCGGAAGACGTCGCACGAAGCCGCCCACGACCTGCTCGCCGCCCCCGACGTGTTTCGGACTCTCCTGTGGCGGCGGCACGAGGCGTTCCACCCGAGGAACATAGCGGAGGAGTTTCGCTCTGGTCTCGCCGGGCCGTGGCGGATGACTGGGCTGACCGTTCGCATCAACGCTGCCGGCGACCCGCCCCAACTGCCGCTTCGTGAGCATCCGCTCGACGGCAGGATGGACCCGGTCGACACGGCTCCTGGGCATGCCGAGTTCCAGACAGTTACTGACAAGCGCTTCCTCCGCGAGGATCGCGCTGCCGTCGGCACTCAGGTGGCCGAGGGTACGCAGTGTACGCATCACCCAGGCGCTGTCCGACAGGTCGAGCCCTTCGCCATCTTCACCTACACCAGGAGCGCCGTCGCGGGTGACCGCCCCGATGTCGTACCGGTGCTGATAGGTCACGTCGTCGACCCGATGCGGGTGCGGCAGTAATTCGGTGCTGGCCGTGATCAGGTGCTGGTACACACGCCACCGGAAGGTGATCAGCGTGCCCGGAAGGAGCTTCTTGGGCCACACCACACCGTGCAGCTCCCACCTGTCACCGATGTGACGAAGCAACACCTCACTCTCCGTTGTTTTCGTCGGGGATTGCCGAACGGGGTGGTTGATGACCAGTCGAAGGCGTCGCATAGCCGAGGGCTCCGCCCGCAGACCGACGGGAAGCGCGGTCCAACCACCCGAGACCTGGGCTCTTCGCACCGGGGACTGCCAGCCGACGTCTCCCGCATCGGACTCTCCACCGGTCAACCAGCGGGCTCCACCATCGTTCTCCCGGGACGGCATATCGGTTGCCTGCGCCAGGCCACGGATCGCTTCGGAGATCTGCTCCGCCGCCGCGGCAAGCACCTCCGGTCCACCTGCCTGGTGGGCGGTGAGTGCCAGATCAGCAAGCTGCGCTGCACCCGCGACGCCCCGGTGGCGCTCCGGGCAGTCGTTCGCGGCAGCGGAAGCCCTACCGCGACAACGCATCAGGTGCGCCAGGAGTTCGCGCGTGCGTTCAATGACGGGGAATCCCAGTTCCTCGGCGATCAACCTGACCTTGAGGACATGGTTCACGACGGAGGCTGCTCGTGCGTCGCGGCAGATGACCTGGGTGCGCGCCATCCCACCGCCCAGTTCCAGCACCGAGCTGCACACGGCCTGGAGCCAGGCGTCATGCACGTTGACTGCCTGCCCGTCCCCCGTCCCCCACTCTCCGTAGGCCGTCAACCAGGCGAAGCCGAAGCGGCCCGTCGTGTCGTCGTACCGCACCTCGGTGACCCCGACCAGCCCTCCTCCCGTCGGGGCACAGGTGAAGGAGTCGGGGCTCACGGAACAGGGAGAGCGTTGTTCTGCCTGGGCTTCCTCGCTGGGAACATTCGCCGCCACAGCGGGTGCCAACCGGGCTCGAACACCCGTCGACCGGGATGACGACATGCGTTCGCGCACTAAGGCCGCCACCTCCGGGCCGCATCCCAAGCAGGGGTTACGCGCCGAATGGTGCCGGCAGGTCACGCGGTGTTCGGCAACAGCGCGGCTGACCTCCGTCGCCAGCATGGGCTCGGCCCGGCAGATCGCCTCTGCCGCCTCCTTCTGCCGGGCGAGCCGGTAACGCTGGAACGGTTCCTGCCAGTACGTCCGCACGATCTGTAGTCGGAGATCCTTCAGGAGAAGGTCTGCCATGAGGCTCCGCGCCGAGATCATCGCGTGCGCGTCGACGGCGACGCGCAGCCTTTGAACCGCGCTGCCGTGCTGTCCCTTCGGCAACCGGCCCCGCCGGGCATTCGCCGCCTGGTCACGAGCGGCACGAAGCTGCGTCTCCACCTTGACGGCGGCGGCCGCCCAGCGTTCCACGACAGCGGGGTGTTCGAGGTCCACGTTCGGCTGTGACTGCTTCGCATCGGCGATGACGATCCGCAGGAACGCCGCGTCGTTCATGTCGATCAGGTGGCGTACCTGGCGGGGCAGGGGCGTGATGGCGCGGCCCTGTTCGCCCCCCGCGCTGTCAAGCCACTCCCAGAGATTGACGATAGGCAGGCTGAGCGCATCGGCACGCAACCCTCGTTGGCTCAGGACGGCGGTGAGCGCGCGATCGAAACTCTCACCGGCGATCTCCCGCACCACCAGGATGCTCAACCAAGCCTGGATCGCGCCTGTCTCGCGGGCTTCGGCGAGGTGCCGCGAATGGCGTTTCTCCCAACGTCGCACGGCGTCGATGCGCTGCTGGGTCAGCCTACGGACGCTCGCCGAAACGGATGTTCTCGCGGAACCTTCCAGGGCTTTGCCTTCAGCAAGTAGCTCCGCATAACGCAGAGCTGCCGGAAGGGCCGCAGTGTCACCGAGGGCTTCGATTGCCCGCCGCTCGTCGAGGCTAAGGACCGCGCCGTCGGCCCGCCGCCGGAGGATTTCAGCCAGACGCCTGAGGGACAAGCGACGAGGTTCAGGAGGGTCGCGCCGTTCGGTTCGCTTCGTTGGTGCCTTGGTAGCCGCCACACTCTCACGAACGGCTGGTTGTCGTGGTTCGGGCACCGACGGTCGCCAAGGCTCCAGGACGAATGGCCCGGTCGGCTCTGCGACCGGAGCGGTGGACAGCTCAGCATGACAGCTCTCACAAACGGGAGCGGCCCAGTCCCAGTCGATCGTCGCCACCGACCGTGTGGTGGTCTCACGGCGACATCGTCCACAGCTGAACGAGACATCGGATTCAAGCTGATACCGCTGTAGCCGCCCTCGAACAGGATGCATCATGCGGATACGCCAGCCGGCCGGGATGTTGTTCGCCATCGCCGTTCCCTTCATCCCGGCCGGCAGGCTGGCCGACCTCGCATCGAGGACAGGTCCCGTGTGCTGCGGTTACACCTTCGCCTTGCGGCCACGGGTGGCGGTCGGGGGTCGCCACGACGTGAGCGCCTCGTCGGTAAGGTGCAGCCGGTTGGTGGTCTCGGTGAGGAAGCTGGCGTAGATGTCCGCCGGGGAGGCAGCCCACTCCGGGTCGAACTCGCCGTGCCACTGGCGTACCCAGGGGAGGATCTCGCGCAGGCCGGCGACCAGCGGGAGCAGCCGGTCGGCCGACCAGCCGTCCTCCTGCTCGCGGGCGACGATCAGGGTGGCCAGGGCCTGGGCCTGCTCCCGGTGGTCCCAGCCGGCCCAGCCGATTAGCAGCGACGGGTCACCGTCGCGGCCGGCACCGGGGTAGGAGACGAACCGTTCCTTCGGTACGTCGAGCTTGCCCCGGTGCTTCCAGTAGCTGGCCTTGCGGAAGTCGGCCGAGGTGTACTTCGGCGGCACCGGGATGCCCTTGCGGAACTCCCGCCGGGCCGCCTCGTCGGGCAGCGCGTCCTCGGCCCGTTGCAGCTCCCACACCTGCTCCCAGTCGGCGCGCTTGCCGAGGCCGGAGTCCTTGTAGCGCAGCGCCGCCAGGTGCGGCACGTGCTCGTCGGCGACCAGGCCGGCGATCACCGTGCCGAGATCCTGACCGGGGGCGTAGAGGCCGGCGACGGTGAGCACGTCGGCGTCGCGGCGCAGCTCGTCGGCGAGCTGCGCGGTGGTCAGCGGGCGCGGCTGCTCCACCCCGTCGACGTGGTGGTACCACAGCTCCCGCGCCTCGCACCGGTCAAGCAGCCAGTCCCGCAACGCCTTGGCCTGCATGGCGTCCCAGCCGTCGGTGGCCCAGCGCCGCTTGCACTCCGGCCGCTCGATCAGCCCGATGTTGCGGTTGGCCTCGATAACCTCGATCCGCCGCCGCACCACCGCCCGGTAGTCGTCCGACCAGTGGGCGGGCAGCTCGGTGATCGGCGTCGAGGAGTGCCGGGCGAACCACTGCGTCTCCGCCTCACCGGCGGCCACCCGGCGGGCGAGCACGATCTCGAAGGCCCGCTCCCCCAGCTTCAACTCCGGCACCGTGTGGGCGGGCGCGGTCAACTCGTCGTCCAGCAGCCCGTAGAGCGAGTAGACCTGCCAGTCCAACTCCTCCTGCAACGCGATCATCCGCGCCCGGGTCGAGTGCCACTCCCGCTCGGCGGCATAGAGCCGCTCCCGGGTCGGCACCCCGGACCCCGCGACCGCCGCCGGACTCACCGCCCCGAGCCGCTGCGCCAGCCCGTCGATCTCCCGGCTCAACTCCAGGGGGTACGCCGCAGGCAGCGGAAACCGTCCGACGTTCGACCCGTTGAATTGGTAGAACCTCTCCCAGTCATTGCTGGTAAACCCGCCACCTTCACCCCGGATTCCTTTGTCGTGGCTAACCTGCTTGAGCCAGAAGCAGGCGGTCGAGCTGTTGAGCACCCCGAGCAGCCGCAGATGCTCGTCCTCCGACGCCCCCTTTGCCAGCTTGATCACCGGCGCAGTCTGCTTGAACACCCTTCCACCCCGATCCAGCACAAAATGGCTGTGCGTCGCCACCTCAGCAAACGAAATCGAAAACGGCGTCCGGTAGGCGGAGGCGGTGTGCTGCATGTACTCCCACCAACGCAGTCCCGCGTCGGCCATGGTTCCTTGGAACGTGCGGCGTTCCTCAAGGAGATGCCGCCATGGCCACAGTTCGTCGGCAAGGCCATCGTTTCCCAGCGATGGCTCGTAGGGGTACCAGATAGCGTCTTCCGGCTGGGCCACCCAGTCACGTAGGGCTTCACCAACCATCAGCGGTCTCAGCGCGGATATTGTGACCATCGTTCGCAACTGACGATGGAGCGGACGCATGAAGGCCTCGTCCGCTCCTGCCCGGATCGCTCGCCCGACCGGCGCTTCAATCTCTCGGGTCAGCACCTTGCCGGTAGCGGCCTGAATAGCCTCCGTCAAGGCTGCGGCTCCGCCGCCGCCGAGACTCCACGGGTGACGTTCAAGACGGGAGCGGTCCAGGTCAGCGACGCTGACCCAATCGCTCTCCGAGCCGGGGCGATCTACCTGATCAACGATCGCTCGCCATACATGGCCCAGTCTCGGATTATCCGGGGCGCTTGGCTCGCCTCGGATCCCCATGACAGCCCGCACTGTGGCCGATCGCTTCCGCTTACGCTGGCGACCCACCAGAATAACTGTTGGCGTTCCATGGCCCGGAATATAAGAACCAGACGTGTCAAGCACGTGTGTCAGATCGATTTCATGGGCAAAGAAATCCTGGACGAGCTTCTTTCCGAACTCTCGCTTGGCAAAGGAGTTGGCTGTGATCTGACCGACGTAGCCAGCCCCGCTGCCGCCCTCGCCATCCGGCCTGGCAAGTTGAAAGAACCGCTGCGCGAACGGAACCGAGAGTGCGTAGGTGCCAGCACAGGCGCTGTAAATCTCCCGATAAAGCTCGTTGAGAGCCCTGTCCTTGACTGTAATGTAAGGCGGGTTGCCGACGACGACATGGTACCGGCCCTCTTCAAGAATTCCGGAATGGCCCTGCACATCTTCAGTGCTGTATTGAAGATCCGCCAGCTCGTTCAAGTCGTCGAAGAGCAGCAGTTGTCGAGCCTTGATCAGGGAGTCGCCGATGGCGAGGTGGAGGGGGAGGGTGTAGCCGGCGGAGTCGGCGAGGGTTTTGATGTCGCTGGCGCGGAGGGCGGCGACCAATAGGCGGAAGCGGGCGATGGCTACCGCGAAGGGGTTGATGTCGACGCCGTGCACCGCGTCGAGGGCGAGGCGGACCCGCTCGTGGAGATCCCGGTTGGGGGCGTGCTGCTCCCACTCTTTCAACAACCGGTGGAAGGCTCCGAGGACGAAATGGCCGGAGCCGCAGGTCGGGTCGATCATCTTGACCACGTCGTGGCCGAACTCGTCGATCGCCGGGGTGAGCGTCAGGTCGAGGATGAACTCCTCGACGAATTCCGGCGTCTGGAGCAGCGCATAGGTCTTGCGGGCCGCCTCGGACAGATCCTGGTAGAGGTCACCGAGGAAACGGGTGTCCCACAGCTCGTCGCGAAACTTGTGCACCAGCTCGCCCTGCTCGGTGCGCCGACGCCAGAAGCCGATCAGGTCCTTGGCAGCATCGTGCGAGAGCGGGATCTGATAGAGCGGGTTGTGCCGCTCGTCGAACAGCGACCTGCCGGCCTGGGTGCTGGCAATGGCGTCGAAGCCCTGACGCAGCCAGCCGCGCAGCGTCTCGTTGGGCTGGTCGCGGAAGAACTGTGCCTCGGCCTCCTCGGCGAAGACCAGGCGGTCCCCCGGGCCGGCGAGGTAGGGGTCGGGCAGCAGCCCGTTGTCCTCGCAGAAGCGGACGAAGACGGTGCCGAGCACCCAGGCCACGGCGACCTGGGTGACCCGTTCGTCCCGCCAGGCCGCCCAGGTGGCGGCGGTGCGCCCGACCTTGAAGGCGTGGTCGTATTCGCCACGCAGGCGCAGCCGCACCTCCTCGACCGATTCGGCCTGCTCGCGCAGGTCTTTTTCCAGGTTCTTGACCTGCTTCTGCAAGTCGGACAAGAGCAGTTTCCGGTCGATCACGTAAAAACTCTAGTGACCCCGTCCCCACGAACGGAATGACCCTCCGGTGCGGTCGGCCCGCGAACGGGCCGACCGCCCGGTGTCTCAACGGCCAGCGGTGAGGCTGGCGCAGTCGGTCTCGTCGGGCAGCAGCGGGCGAAAGGTGATCGCCCAGCGCTTCCCGCCGGAGGTCCACGGCGTCGCCGCGTTGGCCTTGTCGGCGGCGGCGATCACCTGCTGCACGGCAGCACCGGTGACCGTCACGCAGCCCAGTTGGAGTCCCTCGCCGAGGCTGGTGCCGGGCAGCGCCGGGCCGGGCCACTCCACCCTGGGCTGCTTCGCGGTCTCCGGCGTGGCGACCCACGGCCCGGCCACCGCCGCGATGGCAGTCGGCTGGTACGGCTGCGTCGCCGCGTTCCCCGGGTCGGTCAGCTTGTCGGCGAACGCCCGCAACTTCTCCCGGGCAGCCTGCTGGGCGGCGGTCAGCCCCGACTCGGGGCCGGTCGCCTCGCCCAGCGCGTAGACCTCCAACCGCTCGGTGCCGACCGACCCCCGGATGGTGAACCGGGTGGTGGCCACATCGGTGATCGACGGGGTGCCCACGTCGACGGAGCTGCCCACCCCGGCGGCGCGGGCCTGCTCGACCAGCTTCGCCACCTCGGCCGCGCTGATCGTGCGGACCTGGATGTTGGGCAGCGCCGGTCCGGGATAACTCAGGACGGTCGGGCCTTCGGTGATCACCCGGCCGTCGCCGTAGACGCTGACGGCCGGCAGCCGGGTCAGGTTCGTCTCGGGCCGCACGAAGCCACCCGTGTAGTCGATCCGGAGCACCGGCACGTCAGCAGCAAAGGTAGGCGCGGCATCCTCGGCCGCACCAGTCGGCTCACCCTGCCCTGCGCAGGCAGCCGTGAGCAGAAGCAGCGGTACGACCGCCACCCACATGCCTCGAAAACTAGTCATACCCCTTGGACGCCCCCAGACCCCCCACGGCTCCCCCCACTTTTCCCACCCCGCCCGCCCCTCAAAGAGGCTCGCCCCCACCCACCCAACTCAACCCAGACCAACCCAGCCCAGCTCAATCCGACCCGCCCAGCCCAGCCCGACCCAGCTCAATCCGACCCACCCCTTGATCAAATTACCGAAATGCAGACGACACGCCGGGGAAAGTACTCGAAAATGCAATCTGATCTTGATGCCTCGCAACAGAGTTCCGGGCTGCGCGGAGGAGGTCCCCCAGAGGCAAGGCGAGCGAACAAGCGTGCGCCCGGTGATCAAGAGGTTTACGTCATCGGGGAGATCAAACTTGACGCAAACCTCTTGATCACCGGGGAGATCGGAGCAAGCGGGGCGGAGCAGGGGCGCGGCAGGGCAGGGCGAAGCAGAGCAGGGCAACGGGGTCAGGGTTCGCGCATCCAGAGCTTCGGGTCGTTGACGAAGACGCCCTTGCCCTGCTGCCGCCGGATGATCCGCAGTGCTTCCAGTCGGGCATAGGACATCTGCACAGTGCCGTGGCTGACCTCGTATTTCTGGCGCAGCTCGGCGATCGAGGGCAGCTTGTCCCCCGCCTTCAGCCTCTCGGCTCTGACGTCGGCGATCACATCATCGGCGATGCGCCAGTAATCCGGCACTTCTCGCATGGCACTCCTCGCGTGGCAACCCGATTCGATCACACCGCGACGCACCTAACAAGCAGCGTTGACTCATCCAGCATGTCTAGATATGTTGGACACCGAACCGCTCCTCGCGTGGCAACGAGAACGGTTTCCCCCGGTCGGGGCGGGTGTGTGCCCGCCCCGACCCCGTCCTGCTGCTCTGCTGTCGTACCGCCGAAGTGGGCTGCGACCGCCGAGCCGGCGGGTCGTCCGCCGCCGGCTGCGGACGACCCGCCTCCCAGCACCACCGGAAGGACCATCCCCCCTCCCAGCACCGGAAAGGACCCCCGTGGCCCAGGTGTATCGCGGTGGCCAGCCCTACGGGACCGGCCACCCCGCCCTGCTGACCCCCCACGAGGTACGCACCCACGAGTTCCCGCCCCGACGACACGGCGTCGACCCCGACGAGGTGCGCCGGTTCCAGTCCCGGCTCGCCGACGAGCTTGCCGCGCTCTACCAGGAGATCCGCGTCCTCGCCCAGGAGAACGACAGGCTCAGACGCGCCCTGCACGACTGGCAGACCCGACCGGCCACCCAGACCCGACAGGCCACGCAGCCCCGACAGACGAGGCAGTATCCACCGCGCAACGGCGGGCGATGGTGAACGAACGACCCCGCCCCGGTGACCTGCTGATCGTCGACCGGGCTGCCTCGGTGCAGTTCGCCGGGGAGCGTGCCCTGCGGCTGCGGGTGGTGTCGGTGTGCGACCGGCCCACCTACGACGGGTGGGTCTGGCTGACCGGTTACGTGCTCGACCGGCGCGGCGAGGCCACCGCCAAACGGGAGGTCTTCGTCCAACTCGCCGGCCTACGCCCCGCACCCACCACACCACCCGCCCAGGTCAGGAAGCGACAAGCGACTGCCCGCCCCGCAGCGGCCAGCCAGCCCCGACGCACCGGCAGCACGCGGGGTTGAGGGTTGCTCAGGCCACCGCCGTGCTGCGGTGCGCGTTCACCACCCAGGCGTCCGGCAACGCGATCCACTCGTTGTCGCCCACCCGCACCACCGCGCCGTCCAGCTTCGGCAGCACCGCCGGGTCGTCCATCGGGCAGAGCAGCCACACGTCACCGGCCCCGCCCCGGGCCGCCTCCGCCAGCTCGTACAGCCGCTCCATCGCCCGGTAGCGGGTCAGCACCGCCGCGTCGTGCAGCAGCACCGGCCCGGCGTCGGGCGACAACGCGGCCCGCAGCTCCGGGGCGGCCAACTGCCAGGCCCGTTCGACGTACTCGGCCAGCTTGATCGCCGGCCGGGTGTTCGGCTCGGCGTTGTCCGCCCCGAGCACGGTCTCCCAGGTCGGCTTCGGCTGGGCGTCCACCAGGGCGTGCAGGTGCGCCAGGAAACGGGCCGCCACGTTCACCGGGCGGGCGTCGAAGCGGCGGACCAGCTCCTCGCGGGCCGGGGCGTACCGGTTGAGGCGTACCGTCAGGGCGCGGAAGCCACCGGCGGACCGCGCCCCGGCCAGCCGTTCCTCGGCCCGCATCGCCTCGGCCAGCTCCGGCGACTCGGCCGCCCAGCGGCTCGGCACGTTCGTCGCCGACGGCCGGCGCTGCACGATCGACATCGACGACGACCCGGCCCGGGGCGGCGGCGGGACGTACCGGTCCCGCTCCCAGCGCAGCTCGAAACCCGCCTCGGCGAGCAGCCGGTCCAGCTTCGGATGCGGCGGCAGCGGCGGCAGTTCGGGGAAGCGTGCGGCGACCCGCTGCGCCACCTGCTCCGGCGGCAGACCCCGCCGGCCCTCCGCCGTCGACCGGGGCGGCACCACCCCGGCCTGGGCCAGCCGCAACGCCCGCACCGGGTCCAGGTCACGCGGATACAGCTCCAGCCGGGCCGTCGCGGCGGCCCGGTCCGACGCCACCGCGGCCAGCAGCACCCGCCGCCGCTCGTCGATCACGTCGGCCGCGCCGCCGGGGGCGTGCACCGCCGCGAGGGTACGCAGCACCGTCGCCGCGCTGGGCAGCACCTCGCTCGCCGCCAGCCGGTCGGCGGCCTTGCCGAGCGCGTCGGCGTAATCCAGCAGCGCCGGTGCGGCCGGGGTGTCCGGCGCGTCGTCGTCGCCGGCCTCCAGGGCGACCAGCAGGCGGTCACCCCGTTCGTCGGGCCGACCGTCGACCTCGGGGCGGGTGTGCCGGCGCAGCAGCAGGCGCGGTTCGTCGGCCACCGCGTCGGTCTCCACCGCCGCGCGTACCGCCGCCAGGGCGACGGCCTGGCGCAGCCGGTCGCCGGTGCGCAATGACCCCCGACTGCCCAGCAGCGCCGCCGCCAGCTCCGTCACGCCCATCACCCGGCCGCCGTCGCGCAACAACTCGATGACCTGGGTACGCACACTGCCCAGCACCGCGATGCCCTGCCAGCGTTTGCGCTGCTTACCGAGGATCTGCGCGACGCGGCCCGGGGTGACCCCGACCGCCGTGGCCACCTGCGGCTGCTGCGGCCACGGCGGCAGCGCCGGCAGCACACCCGTGTTGTCCGGCAGCCGCAGCAGCAGCCGGGTCGCCTCCACCTCGGCGGCGTTGCGGCCGTTCTTCGCCGGCACCAGCAGGGTGGCGATCGCGTCGAGCCCGACCCGGAGCAGATCGGAGCCGCCGTCGGCGCTCACCTCGGCCGCCGCCTCGACGGCGGCAGCCTTGCGGGCGGTCGACGAGGTGGGGACGATCTCCCGCTCGCCCAGCCTCGTCCGCCACTCCTTGACCCGACGCTGCAACTCCTGGCGGGTCTTGGCGCCCAGACCCGGCAGGTGGGCGAGCTTGTTGGCGACCGCCAGCAGCTCCCCGACGGTGCTGGCGTCGAGGCGGTGCGCCGCGGAAACCGCCCGGGGGGTCAGCCCGGCCGCCTCCAACGCCGTCGCCCGGGTGGCCCGGCCGGCGGCGTCCTCCCGGGCCGCCTCGGCGACCTCGACATCCGGCTCGTCGGCGTCGACCTCCGGGTGGTCGGTGCCGACCGGGGTGCTGGCGTCGGAGCGGCGGAACACCTGCTGCCAGGCGTCCCGCAGATCCTTCAGCGAGGCGAACCGGCGGCGGTGGTCGCGGTGCAGGGCCTGCTGGAAGAACTCCACCAGGCCGTCGCGGATCGCCGGGTCGAACGCCTCCACCGCCAGCACCGGCGGGCCGTCGGTCAACTGTGGTTCGGTGCCCCCGTCACCCCACACCGGCAGCTCACCCGAGGCCATCTCGTGCAGGGTGACCGCCAGGGCGTACCACTCGGCGTGCTTGTCGTAGACCTGCCGGCTGGCCGTGCCGAGGAACGGGTCCAGGTAGCGGGGCGTCCCGGCGGTGATCTCCTTGACCGACACCCCGGCCAGGGAGAAGTCGAACAACACCAGCTGCCGGGTCCGGTTCGGCCGGACCCGGACGGCGATGTTGTCGGGCTTGATGTCCCGGTGGTAGACCCCCTCGCCCTCCAGGTAGTCCAACGCCCCGATCAGGTAGTCGCTGTAGGTCTCCAACTCGTCGACGGTGAGCCGGCCGTCGTCGCGCAGCTTCCGGGCCAGGGTCAGCTCACCGGCGTGCTCCAGCACGATCACCGTGCGGTTGGCGATCCGCAGCGGCTCCGGACGGGCGAGCCGGATCACCCGGGAGTCGGTCAACGGGCGCAGCACCCGCGCCTCGTGGGTGAGCCGGGCACCCTTCTCGTCGGAGAGCCCGACCTTGAGCACCTCGTCCCGGCCGGTGCGCTCGTTGTGGGCGAGGAACGCCCGGCAGGTCGACCCGGTGCCGAGCCGCTTACGGATCGTCCACTCGTCGACCCGGTCACCGCCGCGCGCCTCCAGCGGGTCCACCGGCTCCGGCTCGGGCTCCTGCGGGTGCACCGAGGCCGACGGCGGGGCGGTCAGCTCGTTCTCGACCTCCTCCAGCATCTCGATGAACTCGCTGACCGTGGTGAGCCGCTGCGTCGGCACCGGCGCGGTCGCCGCCTGGATCAGCTCGTCGGCGAAGTCGGAGATCCCGTCAGCGACCGCCGAGGCCCGCAGCCCGTTGTCCCGGGCGATCCGGCTCAGCAACTCCTGCCGCTTGGCCGCCGGCGGCTCGCCGGTCAGGATCAGGTACGCCAACGCGCCGAGCCCGAACACGTCCATCGCCACCGGGTCCGGGCGGGGCGCGGTCAACTCGGGTGCCAGGTACGCCTGCGCGGAAAGCTCGATGTGCGCGCCCGCATTCGTCGACAGGGTGACCGGGTCACCGCTGCTCCCACCGGCCGAGTCGGCCGCCCGGGTGGCCGCCTGCCAGTCGCTGATCTGCAACTGCGGGACGAGCCACGCCTCCTCCTCGCTACCGCCGCGCCGCACCCGTCCCGGGCTGACCAGGACACTGCGCGCCGACAGGGCGCGGTGGTGCAGGTGCCGACGGTGCGCGTAGGCGACCGCCTCCGCGAGCTGCCGGATCATGGACAGCCGGCTCAACGCGTCCAACCGGTCGTGGTGCTGGGCCAGGTAGTGGTCCAGCCGCACGGCACGCGGATCGTGCCGAAAGATCAACGCCGGCCCGGCCTCGTGTGACTCCATCGAGTCGACCCGCACGATCCCCGGATGGTTGATGCCGTGCAGGGCGACCATCTCCCGCTTGGCGGCCCGCTCGATGCTCGCCCGCTCGGCCTGCACCGCGTTGCGCTCGACCAGATAGATGCGGACCCGTCGGTGCTCCCGTTCCAGCTCACGGTGGCGGGCGTGATGGTCCTGCCAGGTGGGGCCGAGATCGAACGGCCGGGTCTCCAACTCCCACGAGCCGACCTGGTAGTGCTTACGGCTGCGGGCGATGCCGACGGCCTTGAGCAGCTCCGGCAGCGCCGAGGACAGCTCCCGGGTCACCCGGTGCCGCTCGTCCTGCGGGGGGCGCTGCACCAACGAGGTGATGGTGGGCAACGGGCCGGGCTGGTGCCCCGGCGCGGGCTCCGGCCCGTAGATGCCGTGCAGGTGATGCTCGGAAAGGTCGACGTGCAGCCCCGGCTTGGACAGGAACACCGCCGCCTGCACGAACGGGATCCTGAGCGCCGGCCCCTTCCGCTGCGATGCCGCCACCTGCAACAGCGCCTTCAGCTTCTTGGCCTTGGCGTCCGCCAGGTGCAGCGGATTGTCGAAGGTCCGGGTGCGGCTCGGGTTCGACAGGATCCAGTTGGAGCCGCTGGAGACCAACCTGCCGGTCAGGCTCTTGACCTCGATGAGATACAGCCCGCTCGGCGCGGCGACCAGCAGATCCACCTCGTAGGGGTGACCGGTCTGCGCGGTGAACGTGAAGTTCGACCAGGCCCGGTAGGGCTCGTTGTCCGGCAGCAACGCCTGGACGTGCGCCAGCGCCTCCCGTTCGTGTGTGAACTGCGACGGCGTGATCGTCGTCCACCGGCCCTCTTGCATGGCAGCGATCCTAAGGGCAACCCGTCACCGGGCCGGACCTCCCACCACCGGCCGTCGGTCAGCGTGCACCCGACCCAGCGTCGCCTCGAGACGCCTCAGGACGGCTGGGACTGGCGGGCGCGCAGGAACGGGCCGAGGCCCATGCCGTCCTCGGTGGCCAGGAACGCGCCGCGCGCGGTGAGCAGCGTCTCGTCGGCGTGCGCCATGCACCCCCACACGGTGTCGCCCCACGAGTCGGCGAGCTTGACCTCCGCCGGTTCGGTGCAGGATTCGCCGCGCGGGCCGCCGATCTGGCAGCGGGCGGGGGCTCCGCCGCGCCGGCCGACCGCCTCGGCCGCCTCCCGGATCAGCGAGAACCGCGCCTCACCGCCCGCCTGCGGATCCCGCTCCTGCTGCGGTACGGCCTGCCGCTGCCCGAAGGCGACCACGTTGCCGTCGGGGTCGGTGACCCGGCACTCGCCCCCGGGGGCGTGCTCCGGGTAGCCGCTCTTCTCGACCGGGTGCCCGGCGGCGGTGAGCCGCTCGGCGGTCGCGGTCAGGTCGTCGACGTACAGGTAGACGAGCAGGGGTAACTCGACGGTGACCAGGCGGGGGGTGACCGCCGCGAGCAGCAGCGTCAACTCCCCGCACCGCAGGTACGACCAGTGCGATCCGCCGTCGCCGCCGCTCCGGATCTCGGTGTAGCCGAAGTTCTCGTAGAACCGTCGGGCCGCGTCGGCGTCCGCCACGTACAGCACCGGCACCTGGGACCGCACACCACTTTGCACGGCGTCACTCTAGTCACCGGTGATCGACGACTCACGTCTTGCCGATCCGGCTTTTCCATCCGTCGGGTCGCCCCCGGTCAGCCGGCCAGGGTGGCGTACCGGCCGGCACGGGCCAGCAGCGTCTCGTGGGTGCCGGACTCGACGATCCGACCGTGGTCGAGCACCGCGATCTGGTCGGCGTCGCGCACCGTGGAGAGCCGGTGCGCGATGGTGATCACCGTGCGTCCCTCGGCGAGGGTGTCGAAGGCCCGTTGCACGGCGCGTTCGGTCTCGGTGTCCAGCGCGCTGGTCGCCTCGTCCAGCACCAGCACCCGGGGATCGCGCAGCAGCGTACGGGCGATGGCCAGGCGCTGCTTCTCGCCGCCGGAGAACCGGTGGCCCCGGGAGCCGACGACGGTGTCGTACCCGTCGGGCAGGGCGGCGATCAGGTCGTGGATCTGGGCGGCGCGGGCGGCGTCGACCAACTGGGCATCGGTGGCGTCCGGGCGCGCGTACCGCAGGTTCTCCCGGATCGTGGTGTGCAGCAGGTAGGTCTCCTGGCTGACCACGCCCACGACGGCGGCCAGGTCGGTCAGCCGCAGGTCGCGCAGGTCGACGCCGTCGATGGTGATCCGGCCGGCGTCCGGGTCGTGCAGCCGGCTGACCAGGGCGGCCAGGGTGCTCTTGCCGGAGCCGGTCTCGCCGACCAGGGCGAGGCTGGTGCCGGCCGGCACGTCCAGGCTGATGCCGGCGACGGCGGCGGTGTCGCTGCCCGGGTAGCTGAAGGTGACGTCCTCGACGCGCAGGTGCCCGCGAACCCGGGCCGGGTCGACGGTCACCGGCCGGGCCGGGTCGTCCACCTCCACCGGCAGGTCGAGGTATTCGAAGATCCGGGCGAACAGCGCCAGCGAGGCGGTCAGCGTGACGCCCACGTTGAGCAGCCCCATCAGCGGCCGGAACAGCCCGCCCTGGAGGGCGGTGAAGGCGACCAGGGTGCCGATGCTGAGCGTGCCGGCGGTGCCGGGCAGCCCCGCGCCGAGGTAGATCACCGCCGGGATGGCGGCGAAGATGATAGTCATGGTGGCCATCCGCCAGCGGCCGGCAAGCTCGGAGCGCAGCTCCAGGTCGACCAGCCGGGCCGAGCTGGCGGTGAACCGGTCGATCAGCGTGCCACCCGCGCCGAGGGTCTTGCTGAGCTGCACGCCGCTGATCGACAGCCCCTCCTCGATGGTGACGTTGAGGTCGGCCAGCTCCCGCTGGCGCTGGGCGGTGATCTCGCGGCGCATCGCGGCGACCCGGCGGGTGAGCCAGATGGCCGGCGGCAGCACCACCAGCGAGACGAGGGTGAGTCGCCAGGACAGCGCCACCATGGCGACCAGGGTGGCCACCACCGTGGTCAGATTGGACGCGATCGAGGTGGCGGTGGAGGTGACCACGGTCTGCATGCCGCCGATGTCGTTGGTGATCCGCGACTGCACCTCGCCGGTGCGGGTGCGGGTGAAGAACGCGATCGACTGCCGGTGCAGGTGGGCGAAGACGTCGGTGCGCAGCCGGTGCATCACCAGCTGCCCGACCCGGGTGGAGATCCAGGTCTGCGCCACGCCGAGCACGGCGGTCACCGCCGCGACGGCGATCATGCCGGCGACCAGCCAGGCCAGCAGGGTCAGGTCGCGCTCCGGCAGCGCCCGGTCGATCACCGCCCGCAGCAGGAAGGGCGAGGCCATCGCGACCACCGACGACACCACGATGATCGCGGTGACCACGGCCAATTGACCACGGTACGCGGTGAACAGCCGGCCGATCCGGCGCAGCGAGACCGCTCTGGCCTGGGACTTCTCGGCGGCACTGACGGTCCGGGGGGCGCCGCCGTGGCCCTCCCGGTGGTTCTTGGTGGCGTCCAAGGGGTTCCTTCTCTCGTTCGGGGGTGCTGGTTCGGGGGTTCCAGGTTCAGGTGATCCGTGATTACTGAGGTTACCTCATCATGAGGTAGCAACAGTGAGTGCTGCTACCGTATTCCGGTGACCGGTGCGACATCCGACCCGCCAGCCGACCCGGCCGCCCATCGCGCGGAACCCTCAGCCGGCCCGGCCGCCCATCGCGCGGAACCCTCAGCCGGCCCGGCCGCCCATCGCGCGGAACCCTCGGCCGGCCCGGCCGTCCATGGCGCGGAGCCCTCAGCCGACCCGGCCGCCCGCTGCACCGGCCCGGCCGCCCATCGCGCGGAGCCGCCGGCCGAGGAGAGCCTCGCCGAGTTGTTCTGGGCGGTGGCGCGACGGCTGCGCCACCAGTCCCGACGCACCCTCGAACCCTGGGACGTCAACCCCGGCCACGCCCGCGCCCTCGCGGTGCTCACCCGGCACGGGGCGATGCGGCTCAGCGCACTCGCCGAGCACCTGCACATCGCGCCCCGCTCCACCACCGAGGTCGTCGACGGCCTGGAGGAACGCGGGCTCGTCGCGCGCCGACCCGACCCGGACGACCGGCGGGCGACCCTCGTCGCGCCGACCGAGGAGGGTACCCGGGTCGGTGCGGCTATCAGGTCCGCCCGCACCAGCGAGGCGGAACGCTTCTTCGGCCACCTCTCCCCCGCCGACCACGCCGACCTCAGCCGCATCCTGCGCACCCTGCGCGACTGACCGTCGTCGCCGCCCGTACACCCCACCGGCCCCGCGTCTCCCACACCGTCGCCGCCAGCCCACGGCTCTGCATCCCTGCCGTCCCGCGCACCGCCGCACCCCGTGCGCCATCGAGCCCATTCCGCATCCCTGTCGTCCCGCGCACCGCCGCACCCCGTGCGCCATCGAGCCCGTACGGCCGTGCCGCCCGCTTCACTCCGCCCGACGCGTGGGCGGGGCAGGACCGGTGTCCCGGGTAGCGCATCTGCCGGGCACGGAGGACCGACCCCTGATCAGGTACCGCCGTCTCGCCTCCGGGTGGCGAGGATCGTCCGCACCTCGTGGCGAACCACCTCGGGCTCGTGGAGGAGGCGGTGACGGGCGAAGCGCACCACCATGATGCCGACGGTGGCGAGCAGCGCATCCCGACGCAGGTCCAGCTCGCGTTGGCGGGGATCTCCGTGGGTCGTCGCGCCGTCGAGCTCGAAGTCCACCCGCTCCCGCTCGGCGTAGACGTCGAGATACATGGTGCTGCGGCCGACGACGATCCGGGCCTGCCGTCGGAACGCGGGCATCCCCGGGCCGGTGAAGACATGGTCGTGCCCCCAGATCTCCAACGGACTACGACATCCGGCGGTGAGCCGGTCGAGCAGTTTGCGCAGTTGCGCCCGGCCGGTCAGCCTCGGCACGGCGGCGAGCGCCGACCCGATCCGCGCCGGGGTGGTGAGCCGGTCGTTGACGGCCCTGATCACCGCGACGGGGCGCTCCGGCGGGGGCAGCAACGGCCAGGAGTCGACAAGCGCCCGTTCCAAGCGTACCACCGGCAGGCCACGCCGGGTCACCACCCGGGGTGGAGCGAGGGAGAAGCCCTCCCGGTGGTGGACCAGCAGGTGTGGTCGGGGGCGCAGCCCGCAACCGGCGATCACGTCCAGGTGCACCGGCTCCCCGTCCGACTGCCCGCGCGCACCCCACACGTCCAGCGCGGTGGGACCGCCCAGCGCCGCCCGCCCCTGCGCCCAGGCGAGCGCCGCTCGGATGCGCCGGTCGGCGTCGAGCAGCGGGAACGTCGCACCCCCCGTGGTGAGGGCAGCAGCGGGGACCAGGGTGATGTCGACGTAGACACCGGGCAGCACGCGCCGGAGTTCGCCGACCCGATCAGCCTGCGCGAGTACCCAGGGCGGAACCACCTGGACCGCCGCTCGTCGGGTCACCACGCCACCCCCCTCGTCGACGAGGGACCGCAACACCGGATGCATGGTCCGAGGCTGGCCCGGGCACCCGCAGCCCCGCGACTTGCCGCCCTCAGCCTGTGGACACCGGGTGCCCCTGTGGACGACCGACCGTGCCGCGCGGAACTCTGCTATGGCGGACCCGGATCAGATGACGATTCGTTGCACCCTTCTCGGCGTGTCGTCTACATTTCGGCAATTTGATCATGAGCCTCGGAGGAGGCGCGAAGTGCGGCGATAGATAATCTTGATTGCGCGTATTGAAAACTATCTCCAGGCGTGACCTAATACCTGACAGTTCCTTTCGTCGCTCCCGCCGTACCCGTGCGGCATCCCCCAGGGAGGAAAGATGAACCGTCTCCGTGCGGTCTCGGGCACGCTGCTGGCGACCGCCACCGTGGTCGCCGCCGCCACCCTCGGCGTCGCCACCCCCGCCGCCGCCACCCCGGCCGCCCCCGTCGCCCCCGGCGTCGTCACCCCGGCCGCCGCCCCCATCGCCAGCCTCGGCGCCGTCACCCCGGCCGCCGCCGGCGGCGTCGTCATCGCTGCCGCCGCCCCCGCCGGGCTGTCCGGCATGGACGTCTCCAGCTACCAGGGCAACGTCAACTGGTCCGCCGCCTGGAACAACGGTGCCCGGTTCGCCTACGTCAAGGCCACCGAGGGCACCTACTACACCGACCCGTACTTCGCCCAGCAGTACAACGGGTCGTACAACGTCGGGATGATCCGGGGCGCGTACCACTTCGCCCGGCCGGACACCACGACCGGCGCCACCCAGGCCAACTACCTCGTCGACCACGGCGGCGGCTGGTCGAAGGACGGCCGGACACTGCCCGCCGCGCTCGACATCGAGTACAACCCCTACGGGGCGACCTGCTACGGGCTCAGCCAGAGCGCGATGCGCAGTTGGATCACGTCCTTCGTCAACCAGTACCACGCCCGCACCGGGCGCTGGGCGACCATCTACACCACCACCGACTGGTGGACCACCTGCACCGGCAACTACAGCGGTTTCGCCGCCACCAACCCTCTCTGGATCGCGCGGTACGCCGGCACCGTGGGCACCCTGCCCGCCGGCTGGTCCACGTACTCCTTCTGGCAGTGGGCGTCGTCGGGCACCCTCCCGGGCGACCAGAACGTCTGGAACGGCAGCCTCGACCGACTCCGGGTGCTGGCCTGCAACGGCCCCTGCTGACCCCACCGACCCTCACCCGGCCCACCCCGGAACCGGAACGCCGGTCCACCCGGCGACATCCACCGCCACCCCGGAACCGGCCCGCAGGTCCGCCCGTCGGCATCCCCCGTCACCCGGGACTGGAACGCCGGTCCGCCCGTCGGCATCTCCCGTCACCCCCTGAGGAGCCCGCCATGCCCCTACCCGTGTCCCGGCGCAGCGTGCTGCGCGGCGCGGTCCTGCTCGGCACCGCCGGAGCGCTCGTGCCGACCCCGCTCGGCGCAACCGCCGCGAGCGCCACCGCCCCCGGCCCGCCGCTGAGCACCGGCACCACCCTGAGCGCCGACACCGCCCCGACCACCGGCAACGCCTCCGTCACCGGCCGGGCCGCGCTCGGCCGCGTCGACCAACCGGTGATCGCCAACTGCGCCACCTGGGGTGCCCGGCCGCCGTCGTCGCCGGTGAGCGTGGTCGCGAGCCGACCCAACAAGATCATCGTGCATCACACCGCGTTCCCGAACTCGACCGACTACAGCCTGGCCCAGGCGTACGCCAACTCGCGCGAGATCCAGGACCTGCACATGGACGGCAATGGCTGGCTGGATTCCGGGCAGCACTTCACCAACAGCCGGGGCGGCCACCTCACCGAGGGCCGGCACGGCAGCCTGTACGCGCTGCTGCACGGTCAGACGATGGTGCAGGGCGCGCACTGCGTGGGGCAGAACAGCCAGGCCATCGGCATCGAGAACGACGGGATCTACGTCGACGTGCAGCCGCCGCAGGCGCTGTGGGACAGCCTGGTGGTCTTCTGCGCGTTCACCTGCCAGCAGTACGGCATCCCGGCCAGCCAGATCTACGGTCACCGGGATTTCGCCAGCACCCAGTGCCCCGGCCTGCTGCACGACCGGCTGCCCGAGCTGCGGACCGCCGTCGCCGCGCGACTAGGGTGATTGCTTATATAAGCCATGACTGATACAAAGGGCACCGTGCACGCCTTCGACGTCCTCGGCGACCCGGTACGCCGGCGCATCCTCGAACTGCTCGCGCAGGGAGAGCGGAGCGCCGGTGGGGTCTGCGCGGTCATCCAGGAGGAGTTCGGGATCACCCAGCCCGCCGTCTCGCAGCACCTCAAGGTACTGCGGGACAACGGGTTCGCCACCGTCCGCCCGCAGGGCGCCCGGCGGCTCTACGCGGTCGACCCCGCCCCGCTGCGCGAGGTCGACCAGTGGCTGGAGGGGTTCCGCCGGTTCTGGACACCCGCGCTGGACGCCCTGGCCACCGAGCTGGCCCGAGGCCGGCGCGAACGGCGGTCGCACAACCCGACGGGCAACCCGACCGAGCACCGGAGCACTCATGATCGAGACGACACACCAGATCAACGCCGTACGGCGGACCGTGGGCAGCCGCACCCTGGAGGCGGGTGAGGCCCGCGTGCTGACCATCAGCCAGACGTACCGGGCGACGCTGGACGACCTCTGGGACGCCTGCACCAACGTCGACCGGATCCCCCGCTGGTTCCTGCCGATCTCCGGCGACCTGCGACTGCACGGCCGCTACCAGTTCGAGGGCAACGCGGGTGGCGTGGTGGAGCGCTGCGACCCACCGAAGAGCTTCGCCGCCACCTGGGAGATGGGTGACGAGGTCAGCTGGATCGAGGTGCGCCTGACCCCGGAGGGCGACGAACGGACCCGGTTCACCCTCGAACACGTCGCCCACGTCGACGACCAGCGGTGGACCGAGTACGGCCCCGGCGCGGTCGGTGTCGGCTGGGACTCCGGCCTGCTCGGGCTCGCCAGCCACCTGGACGCCGACGGTGGCGGGGTCACCCCCGACCAGGCCGCCGAGTGGATCGGCTCGGAGGACGGCCGGCGCTTCATGACGCTCAGCGGCGAAGCCTGGGCCGAGGCCGACATCGCCGGCGGCACCGCACCGGAGGCCGCCCGGGCCGCCGCCGCCCGGACCATCGCCGCCTACACCGGCGCACCACCGGCCTGACCCGTCCGCCCGGGTCACACCGCCGATCGGCGCGCGGCCCGGGCACCGTTCCGTCGGCGGAGAGCGCGGGACACCCCGCCTCCCCGCCGGCCCGGCCCGAGGGCTCCCGCCGGCCCGGGAATCCCCGCCGGCCCGGCCCGGGGCTCCCACCAGCCCAGGAGTCCCCACCGACCGGGGAGCCCCACCGGCCCCGGGATCCCGTCGGCCCGGGCATCCGGCCCGCGGGAGAAATCCCGGCGCGTGTTGTCGGTGCCGGCAGGGAGACTGTGCGGCATGCCGCTGCGCTGTGCCGTCGACGTCCTCGCCCGGTCCGCCGCCGGGCACCGGGTGCGCTACCTCTGCTTCTGGGGGCACCGGCCCCGGCGGGACGGCACCGTCGGGCAGAGCTGCCTGAGCCAGTGGTGGCCGGCGCCGTTCACCGTCGACGGGCGGCGCTTCGCCACCGCCGAGCACTGGATGATGTGGCGCAAGGCCTTGCTCTTCGACGACGCCGAGGCCGGGGAGCGGGTGCTCGCCGCCGGCCATCCGCAGCAGGCCAAGGCGATCGGCCGGGAGGTCCGTCGCTTCGATCCGGCGGTGTGGGAGGCTGCGCGGTATTCCGTCGTGCTGGCCGGCAGCCTGGCCAAGTTCGGTCAGCACGCCGACCTGCGGGGGTACCTGCTCGGCACCGGGGACCGGGTGCTGGTGGAGGCCAGCCCGGTCGACCGGGTGTGGGGGGTGGGGCTGGCCGCCGACGACCCGCGCGCCGAGGATCCGGCCCGCTGGCGCGGGCTCAACCTGCTCGGCTTCGCCCTGATGGAGGCCCGCGACCTGCTGCGCGACGACCCACCGGCGGCGGGGTGGAGCGGTCGACCTGCCCCGGGCGGCGTACGCCCGGGGCGGTAACGTGCGGCGGCATGACCGTCCTCCCGTACGCCCACTGCCACTACTGCGGCGCGGCCTATCCGGCGGACGCCGGCTGGCCCCGGCTCTGCCCGACCTGCGGGGAGACGGTGTGGCGCAATCCCACCCCGGTCGCGGTGGCGCTGCTGCCGGTCCGCACCGACGCCGGCCTCGGCGTGGTGGTGGTCCGCCGGGACATCGAGCCGGCCCGCGGCCAGCTCGCCCTGCCCGGCGGTTTCGTCGAGTACGGCGAGGAGTGGTCCGAGGCGCTGGTCCGGGAGTTGCGCGAGGAGACCGGCCTGGTCGACGAGGCGGAGCGGGCGCGGCTGTTCGCGGTGCACGGCGCACCACGTGGCGGCACCATGATGATCTTCGGGGTGCTGCCGGAGCGCCCGGCCTCGGGGCTGCCCCCGTCGACGCCCACCGAGGAGGCCACCGAGTGGCTGGTCCTCACCGAGCCGGTCGAGCTGGCCTTCTCGACCCACACCCGGGTGCTGGCCGACTTCTTCGCCGGCCAACCCTGACCGCCCACCGACGAGGACCCACCCGCCCCACCGACCCCTGCGGCCGGGGCCGGTGGGGCGCGCCGTCGGCGGTCAGACCCGGGCCGGTCGGGGGGCGAACGGGATGCTCGCCGTCACCTCGGTCACCGGGTCGCCCGCCGGATGCCGCCACAGCCCCCGGGACCGCAGGATCGGCAGCACCCCCTCACCGAACCAGTACGCCTCCTCCAGGTGCGGGTGGCCGGACAGGATGAACTCGTCGATGCCGAGCGCGTGGTACTCGGCGATCCGGTCGGCGATCTCGGTGTGGCTGCCCACCAGGGCGGTGCCCGCGCCGCCCCGGACCAGCCCGAATCCGGCCCAGAGGTTGGGGGCGACCTCCAGCGCGTCGCGGCTGCCGCCGTGCAGGGCCAGCATCCGGCGCTGCCCCTCGGACTCGCTGCGCCGCAGCCCCTCCTGGGCGGCCCGGACGTCCGCCGCGTCGATGCCGTCGAGCAGCCGCCCGGCCTGCGCCCAGGCCTGTTCGGCGGTGTCCCGGGCGATGACGTGCAGCCGGATGCCGAAGCGCAGCTCCCGACCGACGCCGGCCGCGACGGCGCGGATCCGGTCGAGCTTCTCGGCCACCTGGGCGGGCGGCTCACCCCAGGTCAGGTAGACGTCGCTGTGCCGGGCGGCGACCGGGCCGGCGGCGGCGGACGACCCACCGAAGTAGACCGGGGGCACCGGGTCGGGCACCCGGGACAGCCGGGCGCCCTCGACCCGCAGGTGCGCCCCGGCGTGGTCGACCGTCTCACCCCGCCACAGCGCCCGGACGATGTGCAGGAACTCGTCGGTACGGGCGTACCGGGCGTCCTTGTCGAGGAAGTCGCCGTAGGAGCGCTGTTCGACCGCCTCCCCGCCGGTGACCACGTTGAGCAGCAGCCGGCCGCCGGAGAGCCGCTGGAAGGTGGCGGCCATCTGGGCGGCGAGGGTGGGTGAGAGCAGGCCAGGGCGGAACGCCACCAGGAACTTCAGCCGTTCGGTGACCTCGGAGAGCATCGCGGTGGTCAGCCAGGCGTCCTCGCACCAGGCCCCGGTCGGGGTGAGCGCGCCGACGAAGCCGAGCTGCTCGGCGGTGCGGGCGATCTGCCCGAGGTAGGCGACGGTGGCGGGGCGGGCTCCCCCGGCGGTACCGACCGCGACGCCGTGGCCACCGCCGACGATGTCGCGGCTGTCGCCGTAGGTGGGCAGGAACCAGTGGAAGGTCAGCGGCATCGGGGGTCCTCCTGAGGGATGGGACGGCAACCACGACAGGCTACCCATAAAACCTATCGGCTTGGTAGGTTACTGCCCGCCGCCGACCTCCGGCGTCGCGAGCAGTCCGTCCACTCCCGAGGAGCCGACATGTCCACCCCGCCGAGGAGCCTCCGCCGCCTGGTCACCGCCGTGTTCACCGTCCTGTCACTGGTCGCGGTCGGCGGGATCGCCGGCTGCGCCGACGCCGCCGACGCGGGTGGCGGCAGCACCGGCCCGCTGCGCGTCGGCTACCAGCGCTTCGGCGGGCTGAGCCTGGTCAAGGCCCGCAACGCCGCACCGGACGTGCAGTGGTCGCTGTTCGAGAGCGGTCCCGCCCTCACCGAGGCGCTCAAGGCCGGCGCGATCGACATCGGGCAGGTCGGCGAGGCACCACCGGTCTTCGCCGCCGCCGCGAAGATCCCCTTCTCGGTGATCGGCACCTCGGCCCCCATTCCGCAGGGCGAGGCGGTGCTGGTCAAGCAGAGCAGCGGCCTGAAGACCTTCGCCGACCTGCGCGGCCGGACGGTGGCGCTGAACAAGGGCAGCAACGTGCACTGGCTGCTGGTCCGGCTGCTGGCGGCGAACAACATGACGCTCAAGGACCTCAACGTCAAGTACCTCAAGCCGGCCGAGGGGCGGCCGGCGTTCGACAACGGCCAGATCGACGCCTGGATCATCTGGGATCCGTACTTCGCCCTCGCCGAGCAGCCCGGGGTGAAGGTCCTCGCCGACGCCACCGGGCTGGCCAGCAACCGGGAGTACGTGCTGGCCGCGCCCGGGGCGGTGCGGGACCGCGCCGACGACGTCCGCGCCTTCCTCACCACGTACCGGCAGGTGACCGACTGGGGTATCGCCCACCCCGGGGAGCGCGCCGCGGTGCTCGCCCCCGAGCTGAAGATCCCGCTGGACGTGACCACCCGGGCGCTGGCCCGCAGCGCCCGCCCACTGGCCCCGGTCACCCCCGCCGTCGGCGCCGAACTCCAGGCCATCGCGGACGGCTTCACCACCCTCGACCTGGTGCCCGGGCCGGTAGACATCTCCGGCCGGGTCGACGACCGGTTCAGCGCGGTGTTCCAGTGAGCAGCGCCGTACTGGCCACCGCGTCGCCGACCGCCGGCACGGCCCCACCGGCCGCCGGTCGGCGACGCCGCACCGGCCCGCGCTGGTGGCGGCTGGTCAGCCCGGTCGCGCTCGTCGCCGGCTGGGAGGCCGCCGCCCGCGCCGGGCTGCTGGCCCCGGAGAAGCTGCCCGCGCCCAGTCAGGTGCTCGCCACCGGCGTACGACTGGCCGCCGACGGCACCCTCGGCGTCCACCTGCTCGACTCGCTCACCCGGGCCGGCGTCGGGCTGCTCCTGGGCGGGGTGCTGGCGCTGGTGCTCGGCGCCGCCGCCGGCCTGCTGCGCCTCGGCGACGACCTGGTCGACCCGCCGGTGCAGATGGCCCGGATGCTGCCCCACCTGGGACTCGTCCCGCTGCTGATCATCTGGGTCGGGATCGGTGAGCCGCTGAAGATCACCCTGGTCGCGCTCGGGGTGTTCTTCCCGATCTACTTCAACACCTACGCCGGCATCCGGGACATCGACGAACGGCTCGTCGAGGCGGCCCGTACCTGCGGGCTCGGACCCGCCGCCCGGCTGCGGCACGTGGTGCTGCCCGGCGCGCTGCCGTCGCTGTTCCTCGGGCTGCGGCTGGCGATCGGGGCGGCCTGGCTCAGCCTCGTCGTCGGCGAACAGGTCAACGCCCAGACCGGCATCGGCTTCCTGATGATGGAGGCCCGGGAGTTCAGCCAGACCGACGTGGTGGTGCTCGGCCTGGTCGTCTACGCGCTGCTCGGGCTGCTGTCCGACCTCGCCCTACGGATGCTGGAGAGGAGGACCCTGACATGGCGACGCGGCCTGCGGGCGACCTGACCGACCCGGCCGGCACGGCAGCCAGTGGCACGAGGCCGGCTGTCGGCGGCACGGGCGGGCCGAGCGGCGATCCGGGCGCGGCGGCCGGCGACGCGGGCAGGGCAGCCGACGCCGCGGCGGTGCTCACCGCCCACGCGGTGCGGCGGGCCTTCGACGACCGGCCGGTGCTCGCCGGGGTCGACCTGACCATCGCCGCCGGTGAGGTGGTGGCGCTGCTCGGCGGCAGCGGCTCCGGCAAGAGCACCCTGCTGCGCATCCTCGCCGGACTGGACGCCGAGGCCACCGGACGGACCCGGCTGCGCGGCACCGCCGCCGTGGTCTTCCAGGAACACCGGCTGCTGCCCTGGAAACGGGTCGGCGACAACGTCGCGCTCGGGGTCACCGGCCCGGACGTACGCGCCCGGGTGGACCGGGCGCTGGCCGAGGTGGGGCTGGCCGACCGCCGGCGGGCCTGGCCGGCGGAGCTCTCCGGTGGCCAGGCGCAACGGGTCGCGGTGGCCCGCGCCCTGGTCCGGGAGCCGGACCTGCTGCTGCTCGACGAGCCGTTCGGGGCGCTCGACGCGCTGACCCGGCTGCGGATGCAGTCCCTGCTGCGGCGGCTACGCGCCCAGCACGGCTTCGCCGCCCTGCTGGTCACCCACGACGTGGAGGAGGCGCTGCTGCTCGCCGACCGGATCCTGCTCCTCGACGAGGGGGTCATCGCCGAGGAGATCCCGGTCGACCTGGATCCCGACCAGCCCGGGGACCGGCCACCCGCCCGCTCCCCCGACCATCCCGCCTTCGGCGCGCTGCGCCGCCGCCTGCTGGACCGCCTCGGCGTACCCGCCGCCTGACCACCGGAGGACCGCATGACCCGATGGACACCCGACCCGAGCTTCTACCCCTCCCCCCGCGAGGCGTCCACCGCGCCCGCCGAGAAGCTGGCCTACGTCGCCGCGTTCGACCGTACGGCGCAGCGGCCGGACGCGATCGTCGTGCTCGACACCGATCCGGAATCCGCCGACTACGGCCGGGTCGTCGGCTGGACCGACCTGCCGGGAACCGGCGACGAGGTGCACCACTTCGGGTGGAACGCGTGCAGCAGCGCGCTCTGCCCGACCGCCCCGCACCCGCACGTCGAGCGGCGCTACCTGATCGTGCCGGGGCTGCGCTCCTCCCGGATCCACGTGTTCGACACCCGGCCGGACCCGCGCGCCCCGCAGCTGGTCAAGGTGATCGGTGCGGAGGAGCTGGCCGGACGCGCCGGCTACTCCCGCCCGCACACCGTGCACTGCGGCCCGGACGGCATCTACCTGTCGGCGCTCGGCGGCGTCGACGGCGCGCAGGGCACGAGCGGCGTCGACGGCGCGCAGGGCACGAGCGGCGTCGACGGCGCGCGGGGCACGAGCGGCGTCGACGGCGCGCAGGGCCCCGGCGGCATCGCCGTGCTCGACCACACCACCTTCGAGGTCCGCGGTGCCTGGGAGGCCGACCGGGGACCACAGTTCCTGGCGTACGACGTGTGGTGGCACCTCACCCAGGACGTGCTGGTCACCAGCGAGTGGGGCACCCCGTCGATGATCGAGGACGGCATCGTCGGCGAGCTGCTGTTGGGGCGCAAATACGGCCACGCGATCCACTTCTGGGACCTCGCCAAACGCCGGCACGTGCAGCGGGTCGACCTCGGCGACCAGTACCAGATGCCGCTCGAACTGCGTCCCGCCCACGACCCGACGCAGTCGTACGGCTTCGTCGGGGTGGTGATCAGCGTTGAGGACCTGTCGGCCTCGGTCTGGTTGTGGCACCGCGACGGCGCAGGCGCGCACGCCCTGTGGGCGGTGACCAAGGTGATCGACATCCCCGCCGAGCCGGCCGAGCCGGCCGACCTGCCCGAGCTGCTCAAGCCGTTCGGGGCGGTGCCTCCGTTGGTCACCGACATCGACCTGTCGGTGGACGACCGCTTCCTCTACGTCTCCTGCTGGGGCACCGGTGAGCTGCGCCAGTACGACGTCCGCGACCCGTTCCACCCGGTGCTGGTCGGCTCGGTGCGGCTCGGCGGCATCGTGGCCCGCACCGCCCACCCGGCCGCGCCGGACGAGTCCCTGGCCGGTGGCCCGCAGATGGTGGAGGTCAGTCGGGACGGCCGGCGGGTCTACGTCAGCAACTCGCTCTACGGCTCCTGGGACGACCAGTTCTATCCCGACGGGGTGGGTGCCTGGCTGGCCAAGCTGGACGTCGACCCGGAACACGGCGGGCTCACCCCGGACGAGCGGTTCTTCCCGCACGGCGCGGAGTTCCGAGGGCTGCGGGTGCACCAGACCCGCTTGCAGGGCGGTGACGCCAGCTCCGACTCGTACTGCTTCCCGTGACCGGGCGGACCCTGCTGGCGTTGGCGGCGCTCGGCGCGTTCCACGGGCTGAACCCGGCCATGGGGTGGCTGCTCGCGGTCGCCCGGGGGTTGCAGCAGCGCCGCCGGGCGGCGCTGCTGGCCGCGCTGCCCCCGGTCGCGGCGGGTCACCTGGCCTCGGTGGCGGTGGTCGCCGCGCTGGTCACCGCCACCCGGTCGGTCGGGGTGAGCACCGCGCTGACGGTGACCGGCGGGACGGTGCTGGTCGGCTTCGGGCTGTGGCGGCTGCTGTCGCAGCGGCACTTCCGCTGGGCCGGGATACGCCTGTCGGCGGCCCAGGTGGCCGGCTGGTCGTTCCTGATGTCGTCGGCGCACGGGGCCGGGTTGATGCTGCTGCCGGTGCTGCTGGCCGACCCCCCGCCGACCGGCGGGCACGCCGGGCACCTGGCGGCGGCCCCGGCCGGCGCGCTGCCCGGCCTGGCCGCGGCCGGGGTGCACACGCTGGCCATGCTGGTGGTCGCGCTGGTCGTCGCCCTCGTGGTGTACGAGGTGTTCGGGGTCGGGATGTTGCGCCGGGCCTGGTTCAACGTGGACCGGCTCTGGGCCGGGGCGCTGGTCGCGGCCGGGGTGGTGACGTTGGCCGCCGCGGTCTGACCGCATGGCCGCGGCAGTGGCTGGCAGGCCCGGCCCGGCGGGATGTCCCGCGTCGAGCTGGTCGCACCGGACACGGCGATGCCGGCGGCGGGTCACCCCCGCCGCGTGGATCGGTCGGCCGCCCGGGTGCGACGGGCGGCCGACCGTGCCGGCGCGACGGGCGTCGCCGTCGTGCCGGGGTCCGGGATCGGACCGGGCTCAGGCGTGGGCGCAGGTCGCCGTGCCGGTGGGACCGTCGCCGGTGCCCTGGAAACCGAACTCGGTGCCGACCCCCGCACCGATGGAGCCGTTGTAGCCGACGTTGCGGAAGCTGACGTCACCGGCGGTGCCGGCGTGCTGCGCGCTCCAGGCGTTGGTGACGGCGGCCCCCGACGGCAGGGGCAGGCCGACCACCCACCCGTCGAGCCCGGCCGGGCCGGCGGTGACCGTCACGGTGGCCACGAAGCCGCCGGGCCAGGAGCTGAGCGACACCGACGCGGTGCAGTGACCGTCAGCGGGCGGCGGAGCCGTGGTGGGCGGCGGAGTGGTCGTGGGCAGCGGAGCCGTGGTGGGCGGCGGGGTGGTAGTGGGCGGCGCAGCCGTCGGCGGCGGCGGGGTCGGCGGGACGGTGGTGCCGCCCGCGTTGAGCGCGTCCAGCGTGGAGGTGTACGCGGCCTTCTTGGTGCCGTTGCCGTCGAAGAGCAGCGGCGTGGCGCTGGACCGCCACGAGTCGGTGTCCCGGATGCCGGAGACGGTGATGCCGGTGCAGCGGGAGATCGCCAGGCAGGCCCTGACCACGCGGGAGTAGCTGTCGGCCTGGGAGCTACCGGAGCCCTCGACGTCCAGCTCGGTGATCTGCACCTCGACGCCGAGGTCGACGAAGCGCTGGAGGTTGGCCTGGTAGTCCGCCGGCACCGGCGACTGCGCGGTGAAGTGGGACTGGAAGCCGACGCAGTCGATCGGCACGCCCCGGGCCTTGAAGTCCTGGACCATGGCGTACACGCCGTTGCTCTTCGGGTTCTGCCCGTCGGTGTAGTAGTCGTTGTAGCAGAGCTTCGCGCCCGGGTCGGCGGCCCGGGCGGCCCGGAACGCCGCCTCGATCCAGTCGTCACCGGTGCGCTGCAGGTTGGAGTCACGACGCCCACCGCTGCCACCGTCGGCGAACGCCTCGTTCACCACGTTCCACGCGTCGATCCTGCCCCGGTAGTGGGTGGCGACCTGGGTGACGTGGTTGAGCATGGCGTTGCGCAGGGCGGTGCCGGACAGGACCGCCGTCCAGCGGGGTTGCTGCTGGTGCCAGGCCAGCGCGTGACCGCGGACCCGCATCCCGTGGGCCTCGGCGTGGCTGACCAGCTTGTCGCCGCTGGTGTAGGTGAACTGGTTCGGGCTGGGCTCGGTGGCGTCCCACTTCATCTCGTTCTCGGCGGTGACCGAGGTGAACTCACGGTTCAGGATGCCGACGTAGCCGGAGTCGGAGAGCCGGTTCACCGCCACCGCGGCGCCGAAGTAGCGGCCCGTCTCGGCGGCGGCGGCACCGAGGGTGGTGCCGGCGCTGGCACCGGAGGCGAGGGCGACGGTGGTGCCGACGGCGACCACGCCGGTGGCGATCGAGACCAGCGCGGCCCGCAGCCGCGGTGGTGTCGTCCGACGCCCGCTGCCGCGGGCGGACACAGGGTTCATGGCAGCAGCCTTCCAAGACGGTGGGGGTGCACCGTCCCGACCTTTCGCCCGAGTGCGGTGGCCGGCCCGGGGAGGCGGTGTGGCCGCCCGGAGGCCACACCCGCCCGCGTCGTCGCTCAGCCGCCACCGCCGAGGTCGAGCGGTTACCCGGGTGACGCTATCGAAACATCCCCCAGAGTTCAATGAACGTCGATGTCTGAGTCGCGCTGCCCGGCCGGTGACACCGGAGCCGCCGCTACTCGGTGGCGGCGAGGTAGCCGCTCGCCTGCAGGGCGAACAGCTCCCGGTAGGGCCCGTCGGCGGCCATCAACGCGTCGTGGTCGCCCTGCTGCACCAGCCGACCGTGGTCCATCACGAAGATCTGGTCGGCGTGCCGGACGTTGGCCAGCCGATGGGTGATCAGCACGACCGTCCGGTCGGGCCGCCGCCGCAGCTGCTCGAAGAGCGCGTGTTCGGCGCGGGCGTCGAGGGCGGCCGACGGCTCGTCACAGATCAGCAGGCGGGCGTCCCGGTAGAGGCCCCGCGCGGCCACCAGTCGCTGCCACTGCCCGCCGGAGAGGTCGTGGCCGTTCTTGAACTCCCGGGCCAGCAGGGTGTCGTAGCCGAACGGCAGCCCGGCGATCATGTCGTGCGCGGCGGCCGACCGGGCGGCGGCCTCGACGGTGGGCCCGGCCGCGTCCGGAGCCCGGTCGTACCGGCCGATACGGATGTTCTGCGCGGCGGTGAACGGGAACTTCCACCACTCCTGGGTCACCACCGCCACCTGCGCGGCGGTCGATGCCGGGTCCAGCTCGGCCACGTCGACACCGTCCCACCGGATCGCCCCGCCGGTGGGGCGGTAGAGACCGGCGATCAGCTTGGCCAGGGTGGTCTTGCCGGAGCCGTTCTCCCCGACCAGCGCGACCACCTCGCCCCGCCGGACGGTGAGGCTGACCTCGTCGACGGCCGGGGCGTCGGTGTCCGGGTAGCGCAGGCTCACCCGGTCCAGCTCGATGCTGTCGAACCCGGTGGCGGGCCGTCCCGTCCCGGTGCCGCTGCGCCCCTCGGCGCGGTCGAGGAAGTCCCGGTAGTCCTGGTAGTAGAGGGCGTCCTCGTAGAGGTTGTTGGTGGCGAAGACGGCGAGGCCCAGGCTGCTGCGGGCCGACTGCAGGGCGAGCAGCGCGGTCGCCGCCGCGGCCAGCGCGACGAGGCCGGCGAGCAGCAACCCACCGAGCATGGCGTAGACCGCGAAGGCGGCGATCCCGCCGACGGACATCCCGACGGCCCGGGTCCGGCTCTGCGCGCGGGCCAACCGCAGCAGCGCGGCCGTCTCGGTGTTCATCATCCGACGGAACTCGGTGAGCAGGAAGTCGCGCATCTGGTAGGCCCGCACCTCGGCGGCGGTGTGCCGGTTGGCCATCAGGTTGGCCAGCATCCACATCCGGCGACGCCGGTTGATCCGGGCCAGCATGTCCAGGTACTGGCGGCGGGCCATCCGGACCGCGGTGACCGCCTCGGGCACCGCGGCGAGCAGCAGGCACGGCAGCAGCAACGGCTGGATCACGGTCACCGCGGCGGCGGTGGCCAGCACGCCCACCACCCCGGTGATCAGGTTGACCGTGTGGTCGACGATGGACGCGGCCTCGGCCACGCCCCGGTCACGGACCCGGTCCATCTCCTCGGCGAAGCCGGCGTCGTCGAAGGCGGCCAGCTCGACCGCCGTGGTGGTCTCGAACAGCCGCAGCTCGACCGCGTAGGTGATCTGCGGGATCAGCCGGGCCTGCGCCCAACCGGCGGTGACGGTCAGGGTGCCCTTGGCGGCCACCGCGGCCGCGGCCAGCACCAGCGCGGGCAGCGCGGCCCGGACCCGGTCCGGCGTCGGGCCGGCGGCGAACAACTCCCGCAGCACGCCGGTGGTGGCGAGCAGGCCCAGCGTGGTCATCACCCCGGCGGCGAGGTTCAGGCCGATCGCGGCGAGGGTGTCGCGCCGGCTGGTGGCCCAGGCCAGCACGACGGCCTCGCGCACCAGCCGGGGCAGCCGGCGGGCCACCGCACGGAAGCTGGTGTGCGCGAACGCGGTGGCGTGGTGCATCCAGGCGCCGTCGGCCAGCTCCGGCAGGTCGAGCCCGGCGTCGGTGGATTCGGCATCGGCGGGCTCGTCCGCGCCGGCCGCTCGGCGGGGACCGGTCACCGTCGCCATGGTTCCTCCCGGGCCGAAGGGGGCGGGGCACGGGCGAGCCTACTGTCAGCGACGACGGGCTGTCTCGCCGTGGCGGCGTGTCGTACACCTGTCGCATTGGCGTGTCGCGGGGCACGCCGCGCCGCCCGGTGCGCCGGGTCGCGTCGCGGGGCCGGGCCCCGGGTGGCAGGCTGGGACGCGAACCGTCGGCGGCACCACGCGCCGACGACCGTCGTGAAGGAGAAGATCGACCCGATGGCTGCGAGTGTGACCACCACCGACGAATGGCAGGCGCTGCGCAAGCACGCCGAGATGATGCGCGGCACCCACCTGCGGGAGCTGTTCGCGGCCGACCGGCAACGGGGTGAGCGGCTCACCGGCGAGGTCGCCGACCTGCACGTCGACTACAGCAAGAACCTCGTCACCGACGAGACGATCGGGCTGCTCACCGCGCTGGCCGGGCGGGTCCGGCTGACCGACCGGATCGCCGCCATGTTCGCCGGGGAGCACATCAACACCACCGAGGACCGGGCCGTGCTGCACACCGCGCTGCGGCTGCCGCGCGACGCCGCGCTGACCGTGGACGGGCAGGACGTGGTGGCCGACGTGCACCGGGTGCTGGACCGGATGGCCGCGTTCAGCGAGCGGGTCCGCACCGGGCAGTGGCGCGGGCACACCGGCGAGCGGATCCGCACGGTGGTCAACATCGGCATCGGCGGCTCCGACCTCGGGCCGGTGATGGCGTACGAGGCGCTCAAGGCGTACCGGGACGCCGGGATCCACTGCCGGTTCGTCTCCAACATCGACCCGACCGACATCCACGACAAGACCCACGACCTGGACCCGGCGAGCACCCTGTTCGTGGTGGTGTCGAAGACCTTCTCCACCCAGGAGACGCTGGCCAACGCCGAGCAGGCCAAGACGTGGCTGCTGTCGGGGCTGGACGCCGACGACGACGCGGCGATCGCGAGGCACTTCGTGGCGGTGAGCACCAACGCCGACCGGGTCACCGCCTTCGGCATCGACCCGGAGAACATGTTCGGTTTCTGGGACTGGGTGGGTGGCCGGTACTCGCTGCCGTCGGCGGTCGGGCTGTCGGTGATGCTGGCGGTCGGGCCGGACCGGTTCCGCGAGCTGCTGGCCGGCTACCACGCCGTCGACGAGCACTTCCGCACCGCGCCGGTGGAGCGCAACGTGCCGGCGCTGCTCGGGCTGCTCAACGTCTGGTACGTCGACTTCCTCGGCGCGCAGACCCACGCCGTGCTGCCCTACTCGCAGTACCTGCACCGGTTCCCCGCCTACCTGCAGCAGCTCACCATGGAGAGCAACGGCAAGTCGGTGACGCTCGACGGCACGCCGGTGGACCACCCGACCGGGGAGATCTTCTGGGGCGAGCCCGGCACCAACGGCCAGCACGCCTTCTACCAGCTCATCCACCAGGGCACCCTGCTGATCCCGGCGGACTTCATCGCGTTCAGCCAGCCCAACCACGACCTGGGCGAGATGCACGACCTGTTCATGTCGAACTTCTTCGCGCAGACCGCCGCGCTGGCCTTCGGCCGGACGAAGGAGCAGGTCGAGGCGGAGGGCACGGCCGCCGACGTGGTGCCGCACCGGGTGATGCCGGGCAACCACCCGACCACCTCGATCATCGCGCCGAAGCTCACCCCGGCGACGCTGGGCCAGCTCATCGCGCTCTACGAGCACATCGTGTTCACCTGCGGCGCGATCTGGGACATCAACCCGTTCGACCAGTGGGGGGTGGAGCTGGGCAAGGTGATGGCCAACCAGCTCGCCCCGAAGCTGACCGGTGACGCGCCGGAGCTGTCCGACGTCGACTCCTCCACCGCGGCGCTGATCCGCCGTTACCGCTCGGAGCGCGGCCGGGCCTGAGATCCCGGGCGGGTGGCTGCCGGGCGGTCCCACCGCCGGCGGCCACCCGGCCACCCCCGGTCGGGCCTCGACCGGCAGCGCGGTCGGCACCGGCCGCGCTCAGCCGAGGGCGGCCACCAGGGTCTCCGGGGGCACGGTGGACGGGCGGTCGCTGACCTGTCCGTCGCCGATCTCCACCAGCCGCCACCGGCCGTCGGCACGCAGCGCCAGGTCGGCGGTGACGAAGGGCAGGCCGAGCGCGGCCACCACGGAGGTCAGCGGGTCGGTGTCGACCGGGGCGTCGGGCAACTCGTCCGGGGTGTCCGGGTGCGGGCCGGTCAGCACGCACCGGCCGTCGACCCACCAGGTACGCACCTCCGCCCCGGCGAGGGGCTCGAACCGGCGCAGCACGAAGCCGCCGGTGAAGTCGTCGTCGCGCAGCTCGCGCAGCCGGCTCGCGATCCGCCAGGCGGCGTCGCCGTCGGCCAACTCGGGAACGAAGCACGCCTCGTGCCAGTGGTGCTTGGCGGACTTGGTCCAGTCGCGCAGCACCGCCGGACCGCCGCCCAGCCCGGCCCGGGCCCGCTCGAAGTCGGCCCGGTCGTCCCCGACCGTCCACCGGGACTCCGGGGTCAGCGCCGCCGCGGCGGCGTACCAGCCGGGCAGCTCGTGTGCCCGCCGGTACTGGTCGGGGCCGGTGCGCAGGGTCACCTGCCGGGCGGCCGACGCCTCGGCGAAGCCGGCGTAGCGGGCGGCGGAGAGCATCCAGCCCCGGTAGACCGCGTCGTCGGCCGCCGGCACGGCGGCGACCGCCCGCGCGAGGTCCCGGCCCGCCGCGAGCGCATCGTGGTCGACCACGGCCACCGGGTGCCCGGCCTCCCGGGCGGCCCGCGCCTCCGGCGCGAAGTGCGGGTCCGGCCGGCGGGGCCGCAGCGGGTCGGCGGGGACGATCAACAGCATCTCCGCATCCTCCCCCACCCGTGCCACCGCGACCGGATCCCGGACCCGGGGTACGTCCGAAACGGCGGCCGACGGTACCGGACAGGTCGCCGGACCGGGCCGTGGTGGTGATTCCCACCCCAGGTCATTGGTTTTGCCACCGGACAGGCTGGAGACTCTTCCTCGGTACCGACAAAGGGGGAGACCGTGTCCGACGCCCACCACACACAGCGACATACCCGCACCGCCGCGCCCGCCGGGGTGACCGATCCGCTTCTGTGGCGGCTCGCTCTCGACGTGATCGACGCGCACCACCCGGACCAGTCCGGGCGGTGCGACAACCTGCTCTGCGAGCACCAGGACTGGCCCTGCGACGCCGCGCGTAACGCCCGGCGGGCGCTGAGCATGGCCGGCGACGCGGCCCTGGACACCGCCGACGACCGGCGTACCGGACGGGAGCAGGCGGGCCTGTCCCCGCGCCGGTCGCGTACCGCCGAGGCGGCCTGACCCGTCGCTCGTCGTCCCCTCGCCACCGGCGGCTGGCGCACCGGCCGGCGGGGGGACACCACACCACCGCCCCGGCCGAGGGAGGCGACACCCCCCGGTCCAGGGAGGCGACACCGCCCCGCCCCGGCCGAGGGAGGCGACCCGCCGGGTCGAGGAGCCGGCCGGAGGCCGGTCAGCCGAGGCGCTTGGCGGAGCGGATTGCGGTGGCCAGGTTCTCCAGCAGCGGCGCCGCGCCCGCGTACGAGAAGCGGGGCACCGCGTCCCACGGGGTGACCTGGTTGGCCCTGACCGCCGGGAGCTGCGCCCAGGTGGGCTTGGCCGCGAGGTCCTTGGGCTGCAACGCGGTGGAGCGGTTGTCCAGCAGGATCAGGTCGGCCGGGAACTTACCGGCGTTCTCCCAGCTCAGCGCCTCGAAGTAGTCACCGGCTTCGAGCTTGGTGGGGACCACGATCTCGACGCCCAGCTCGGCGAAGTACATCAGGTCGGTGCTGACCTTCGGGTTGGAGACGTAGAACAGGTCGGGGCTGCCGGACGAGGCCATCACCCGGATGCCCGGGTTGGCCTTGACCGCCGCCCGGACCTGCTCGGCGGCGGCCTCGAACCGGGTCTTGGCCGCGGTGACCTTCGCGGCGGACAGGTCCGCGCCGAGCGAGCGGGCCAGCTCGGCGTAGCGCTCGATCGGGCGGGTCATCGGGGTCCGGGCGGTGGTGACGGCCACGCTCGGCGCGAGCTGGAGGATCTTGTCGCGGCTCTCGTCCGGGACGTACCAGAGGGCGTCCGGGTCGTACATGTGGGTGACCAGCAGGTCGGGGCGGAGCCCGGCGTACTTCTCCACGTTGAACTCGCCCCAGACGTTGCCGAGCACGGTGACCCGGTCGACGTCGAGGTCCCCGGCCTGCGGGTCGCGGGAGCCGTCGGTCCGGGTGGTCTCGCCGAACACCCCGACGAGCTGGGAGTCGAGTCCGAAGTCGACGAGCGCGGCGGCCACCCCGGTGAAGGCGACCACCCGGGTCGGGGTGCTGGCCGCCTCGACCTTGCGCTGCCGGTCGTCGGTGAAGCTCCACGGGCCGGCGGAGCCGTTCGCGGTGGGCTCCGCCGGGTCGTCGCCCCCGCCGCAGGCGGCGAGGAGAGCGGTCAGGGCGGCCCCGCCACCGGCGGCGAGCAGGCCCCGGCGGGAGAATCGGGGTGAGGACGAGGAAGGCAGCATGTGACGTCTTTCGGTCAGGCCCGGACCACCGCGATCCGCGACGACAGGGTTAGGTTAACCTAACCTAAATCACTGTCAACGGGCGGCGCACGCCGCACTCGCCTCGGGAGTCGACACTGTCCGCCACCCTATCCGTACCCACCGTTCCACCGGGGACGGTGGCCGCCCGCCGACGAACCAGGGTCCGGGCCGCCGGACTCGGGGCGGGTCTGCTGCTGCTCGTCACCGTCGTGGTGCTCAGCGTAGCCGTCGGCGCGCGACAACTCACCCCCGTCGAGGTGTGGCAGGGCCTGTTCTCCGCCGCCTCACCCGAACACGCGGTGGTCCAGCAGATGCGGCTGCCCCGCACGCTGCTCGGCCTGCTCGCCGGCGCGGCCCTCGGCGTGGCCGGCGCGCTCATGCAGGCACTCACCCGCAACCCGCTCGCCGACCCGGGCCTGCTCGGCATCAACGCCGGCGCGTCCGCCGCGGTGGCCACCGCCACCGCGCTGTTCGGCGTCGCCACGGTGCGCGGATGGATCTGGTTCGCCCTGCTCGGAGCGGTGGTCGTCACCGTCGCGGTACACGCCGTCGGCGGCGGCCGGCAGGCCACCCCGGAGCGGCTGGCGCTGGCCGGCGCCGCCCTCAATGCGGTGCTCTACTCGTACGTCAGCGCGATGATGCTGCTCGACTCCGCCGCGCTGGACCGGCTGCGGTTCTGGACCGTCGGCTCGCTGGCCACCGCCGACTTCACCACCGTCGGCACGGTGGCCCCGTTCATCCTGGCCGGGCTCCTGGTCGGACTGGCCGGGGCCCGCCCGCTCAACGCCCTGGCCCTCGGCGACGACGCCGCCCGCGCCCTCGGCGCGCGACCCGCCCTGGTCCGGGCCGGCACCGTCACCGCGGTCACCCTGCTCTGCGGCGCGGCCACCGCCGCCTGCGGCCCGATCGTCTTCGTCGGTCTGCTCGTCCCCCACCTGGTACGCGCGCTGACCGGCCCGGACCTGCGCTGGCTGCTGCCCTACGCCGCGGTGCTCGCACCGGTGCTGCTGCTCGGCGCCGACGTGCTCGGCCGGGTCCTCGGTCGACCCGGTGAACTCCAGGTCGGCCTGGTCACCGCCGTGCTCGGCGGGCCGCTGTTCCTGCGCCTGGTGGCCCGCCGATGACCCGCACCGGGTCCACCGACCCGTCGACCCGCACCGGGTCCACCGGCCCGATGCCCCGTACCAGGTCCGCCGGCCCGTCGACCCGCCCCCGCCCGCCGGTGCGGGTGGTCCGGCTCGGCGGACGGTCGGTGCGCTGGCGCGGCCGGTCCCTGGTCGTCGGGCTCGGTGTCGCCGCCCTGGTCGTCGTCCTCGGGGTGGCCGCGATCGGCGGCGGTGACTACCCGATGAGCACCGCCGACGTGCTGCGCACCCTCACCGGCGGCGGCACCCCTGCCGAGGACTTCATCGTCGGCGAGCTGCGGCTACCCCGGCTCGTCACCGCGCTCGGCGTCGGGGCCGCCCTGGCGCTGTCCGGCGCGATCCTCCAGTCCCTGGTCCGCAATCCGCTGGGCAGCCCCGACGTGCTCGGGGTCACCCAGGGCGCGGCCACCGGCGCGCTGGTCGTGGTGGTGCTCGGCGGCGGCACCCTGCTGCTGTCCGGGGCGGCGCTGCTGGGCGGGCTCGCCACCGGCCTGCTGCTGTGGGCGGTCGCCGGCCGGCACGGCCTGCCCGGCTACCGGCTGGTGCTGGTCGGCATCGGCACCACGGCCATCCTCACCGGCGTCAACGGCTGGCTGCTCACCCGGGCGCCGCTGATGGACGCGGCGCGGGCGGTGCTCTGGCTCACCGGCAGCCTCGACGGTCGGGGCTGGGAGCAGGCCGTCCCGCTGCTCGGCCTGCTGGGGCTGCTGACGACGGTGGTGGTCGGCGTGGCCCGTCCGCTGTCCATGATCGAGCTCGGTGACGACACCGCCACCGCGCTCGGCGTGCCGGTGGCCCGGGTCCGGCGCCTGCTGCTCGCCGCGGCGGTGCTGCTCGCCGCCGGAGCGGCGGCCGCCGCCGGCCCGGTCTCCTTCGTCGCCCTGGTCGCGCCGCACCTGGCCCGCCGGCTGACCCGGGCACCCGGGCCGAACCTGGCCGCCGCCGCCGGCACCGGAGCGGTGCTGCTGCTCGCCGCCGACCTGGCCGCGCAGCGGGCGGTCGACGGCCACCAGCTCCCCGTCGGGGTGGTCACCGGCCTGATCGGCGGCGGCTACCTGGTATGGCTGCTCGCCGCGCGACGCCGCGCGGCCCGGATCTGAGGAGGACGTGGTGACACCGGAGAGTCGGCTGGGCGGGGTCGGGCTGACCCTGGCCTACGATCGCCGGGTGGTGGCCCGGGACCTGTCGGTGGCCGTACCTGACCGGTCGTTCACGGTGGTGATCGGCCCCAACGCCTGCGGCAAGTCCACCCTGCTGCGCGCCCTGGCCCGGACGCTGCGACCGGCCGCCGGGACGGTGCTGCTCGACGGCCGGGACATCCACTCGCTGCGCTCCCGCCAGGTGGCCCGCACCCTCGGCCTGCTGCCGCAGTCGTCGGTCGCACCGGAGGGCATCACGGTGGCCGACCTGGTCGCCCGGGGCCGCTACCCGCACCAGGGCCTGCTCCGCCAGTGGTCCACCGAGGACGAGCAGGTGGTGACCCGGTCGATGGCCGCCACCGGCGTCGGCGAGCTGGCCGACCGGCCCGTCGACGAGCTGTCCGGTGGGCAGCGGCAACGGGTCTGGATCGCGATGGCGCTGGCCCAGCAGACCGACCTGCTGCTGCTCGACGAACCCACCACCTACCTGGACGTCGCCCACCAGATCGAGGTGCTCGACCTGTGCGCCCGGCTGCACGAGGAGCAGGGCCGGACCCTGGTCGCGGTGCTGCACGACCTGCACCACGCGGCCCGGTACGCCACCCACCTGATCGCCCTGCGCGACGGTCGGGTGGTGGCCCAGGGCGACCCCCGCGAGGTGGTCACCGCCGCCCTCGTCGAGGAGGTGTTCGGGCTACCCTGCCGGATCGTCGAGGACCCGGAGACCGGCACCCCGCTGGTCGTCCCCCGTGCCCGGCGGCGCGGTCAGTCCGGGCCGGTGACCGCGGGGTAGTCGGCGGCGGTCAACGGGCCGGCCGACAGCGAACCGTCGGCCCGGGGCACCTCCAGCGGCCCACCGCGCAGCAGGAACGACACCCCGGAGACGTCGGCGCGACTGTCCAGGGTGCAGACGATCTGCCCGTACGCCAGCACCTCGTCGCTGCGACCGGACTCCTCCCCCAGCGGCTCGACCTCCACGTGCGCCCGCCCGTCGACCAGCCGCGCGCCCAGCACGTGCACCGCGCCCGGCAGGGCGGTGCCGAGGCCGGCCGCCCGCTCGGCCCGGGTGGGGCCGGCCAGCAGCCGACGCAGGTGCCCGTCCACCCCACCGGCGGCGTCGACCTGCCGGACCGTCCGGACCAGTCGTCCGTCGCGGACCAGGCAGAACGCCTGCTCCACCCGGCCCGGGACGCTGCTGGCGGCCGGAGCGGCCGGGGGCCCGAACGGCGGTTCGACGCCCCGGGGCCGGTCGTCGACCGGCACCCCGCACCCGGCCGGCAGCAGCAGCGCCACCACCGGCAGCAGCACCCACCACCGCACCGACGGCGACACCCGCCGGTACGCGCCCCGGCGGTACACGTCCCGGCGGTACACGTCCCGGCGGTACGCGCCCCGGGGGGCGCGCCCGGTCACGTCCGGCTCCCCGCGCCCGGTCACGTCCGGCTCCCCGGCAGCTCCACCCGGAACCGGGCACCGCCGCCGGGCCGGTCGCCGACCGAGGCCCGACCCCCGTGGGCGGCCGCATGCTGGGCGACCAGCGCCAGTCCCAACCCGGTGCCGTCCCCGCCGGCCCGGTCGTGTGCCGCCCGCCCCCGGACGAACCGGTCGAAGACCACCTCCCGGTCGGCCACCGGCACCCCCGGACCCTCGTCGTCGACCTCCACCATCCCGACCCCGTCGCGGACCCAGAGCCGCACCGCGACCGGGCCGCCGCCGTAGCGGACCGCGTTGTCCAGCAGGTTGACCAGCACCTGCTCCACCCGCCGGGGGTCCACCGACCAGAGTCCCGGCGGGGGCGGGCCGGCGTCCACCAGCGACTCGGGCAACCCCCGCCCCCGGCACACCGCCCGGGCCAGCGCCAGCACGTCGACCTCCTCCCGCTGCACCGGCCGGTCGCTGCGGGCCAGTTCGATCAGGTCGTTGACCAGCCGCTGGAACCGGGTGATCTCCTCGCTGACCAGACCGGCGGCGGTGGCCGTGCGATCGTCCAACCCGTCCCGACGCCGGGACAGCACGCTCGCCGCCGCCGACAGCGTCTGCAACGGTGAGCGCAGCTCGTGGGCGACGTCGGCGGCGAACCGGCGGTCCCGTTCGATCCGCACCGCCACCTGGTCGACCATCCGGTTGAACGAGGTGGAGAGCCGGGCCAGGTCCGGGTCGGTGCCGGGGGCGAGCCGGGCGGTGACGTCCCCCGCCGCGATCTTCTCGGCCGCGTCGGCCACCGCCGTCAACGGGCGCAACCCGTGCCGGGTGGCGTACCAGCCCAGTGCCGCACCGGAGCCGGCCACGGTCACCGCCACCACGGTCAGCGCCAACGCCAGCACCTGGAACGTCTGCTCCAGCTCCCGCAGCGAGGTGATCTCGTAGTAGCCGGTCGACTCCGCCAGCGGCACCCCGACCAGCAGGGCGGGCTGCCCCTCGACCCGGATCCGCTGCACCCCCGGCTCGCCGTCGGCGACCATCGCCATCAGCCCGGCCGGCACCGCGCCGGACGGCCCCTCGTCGGCGGTCCGGGCGTACCAGCGGCCGTCGCGGTACACCAGCGCCCGACGGCTGCCACCGGTGTCCAGGGTGCGCAGCACCTCGTAGACGTCCGGGGTGTCGGTGTCCAGACCGGCGCGGACCACCGCCGCGTCGAAGTACGCCGCCCGCAGCGCGGTCCGCTCCCGCTCGTCGAGCAACGAGCGGCGCACCAGCTCGTACGAGATCAGCGCCATCAGCGCCGACAGCAGCAGCGCACCGACCGCGAACGCGGCGGTGACCCGGGCCCGCAGGCCGAGCCGCCTCATCGTTGCAGCTTGTAGCCGAGGCCCCGCAGGGTGACCAGGTGCCGGGGGTTGGCCGGATCGGCCTCGATCTTCTGCCGCAGCCGGCCCACGTGCACGTCGACCAGCCGCTCGTCGCCGGTCTCGTAGCCCCACACCCGGCTGAGCAGCTGCTGCCGGGACAGCACCCGCCCGGCGTGCTCGGCCAGCTCGCAGAGCAACCGGAACTCGGTCCGGGTCACCGGCACGGGCCGCCCGGCCCGGCGTACCTCACCGGCCTCCGGGCTGATCTCCAGCGCGCCGAAGGCCAGCACCGGCACCGTCGCCGCGGTCACCGACGCGACGCTGCGGCCCCGGCGGCGCAGTGCCCGCAGCCTCGCCGAGAGCTCCTTGATGGCGACCGGCTTGACCAGGTAGTCGTCCGCGCCGGCCTCCAGCGCGGCGACGATGTCGTGGGTGTCGTCGCGGGCGCTGACCACCACGATCGGCACGTCGTCGTGGCGGCGTAGCTGCCTGATGCACTCGAAGCCGTCCAGGCCGGGCAGCATCAGGTCCACCAGCACGTAGTCGGCGGTGTCCTGCCGCTGCGCCCGCAGCCCCTCCTCGGCCGTGGCCGCCCCGCGCGCCAGGTAGCCCTCGTCCTCCAGGGCCAGCAGCAGCGCCAGACGGATCCGGTCGTCGTCCTCGATCACCAGTACGCCCGCCATCGGCAAATCGTGCCCGGTGCGCTCCGGCGATGACGACCCGCCTACGGGGTACGCGAAATTTGTCACGCAACTGACATACGTCTGCGCGGCCCCCGCCAACCTCGCCCAGCAGGCTGGAATCCGGACAGCGAACCGGAAGGAGGGCGATCGTGGGAGCGTCCCGCCCGGAGTGCACCGTACCGCTGGTGGAGGTGTGCGTCACCGACGACCTGGACCTGGCCGCGCTGGCCCGGTCCCGGCAGGTCTTCGACCGGCTCGTCGAGCTGCGCCCGGCACACGTGGTGGTGGACCTCTCGGCATGCCGGCACCTCGACGCCGCCGCCGTCGGGCTGCTGCTCGACGTGCACCGGCAACTGGCCCGCCACGGCGGTGTGCTGACGCTGCGGGATCCCAGCCCCCGGGCGATGCGCGTGCTGAGCGCCGCCCGGGTGTCCCGGGTGCTGCCCATGGTCACCACCCCGAGGGCACTGCCGGTGGACGGCGGTCTGGTCCCGCCGGCCGTCCACCGGCAGCCCGCCCTGCCCCGGCTGCGGGAGCACAGCCGGTGAGCGGCACCGGGATCGTCGCCGCCGTCGTGGTCGGGCTCGTGATCGGCGCGCTGGGCCGGCTCGTCGTCCCCGGCCGCACCCAGCTGCCGCTCTGGCTCACCCTCGCCGTCGGTCTGGTCGCCGCGCTGCTCGGCACCATCCTGAGCCGGCTGGTCGGCATCGACGGCGACGGCTACACGCTGCGGCAGCTGATCGTGCAGGTCGGCCTGGCCGGGGTCGCCGTGGCGCTGGTCGTCGGGACCGCCGGCGGCCGTGCCGAGCGCTGACCCACCCGATCCGGTCGTGACCCGGCGCGCGGGGTATCCGGTCGACCACCGCGCCGGGTCATGACCACCGGGCCACCGACGTCGACCCTTCAAGGAGGAGACCGATGACCGTCGTACCGGACGACCCGCTGATGACGCTGATCTGCGACAGCTGCGGGACGGTGGCGAGCGGCCCGGCCTGCGTCCTGCCCGACGCCGAGGTGGTCTGGACGTTCGTCGCCGAGCAGGGCTGGACCGGTTCCCCGTTCGCCACCGGCCCGCACCGCTGCCCCCGCTGCGAACTCCTGCCGGCACCGGCGCCGCAGGCCCGCGCGCCGCGCCGCGCCGACCCGCTCGGTGTGCTCGGCGTCGAGCACCTGGACGAGGTGGCGATCGTCACCGCCGCCGGGGACCTGGACATCGCCACCGGCGACGACCTGCACGGGGTACTGGCGGAGGCGGTCGACGCCGACCGGCACGTGGTGGTCGACCTGGTCCGGGTGCACCTGATCGACTCCACCGCGCTCGGGGTGCTGGTCCGGGCCCGGCAGGAGGCCCGGCACCGCGGCCGGCGGCTCAGCCTTGCCGGGCCGTCCCGGTTCGTCCGCACCGTGCTGCACACCATGCGGCTGGACCGGGTCTTCCCGGTCTTCGACACCCGCCGGGACGCGGTGGACTGGTCCCGGTCCGCCGGGTCCGACCGCTCCCCGGTCAGGAGCACGGCACGGTGATGCCGGGGCTGCGGCCCGACGGGGCCCGGTTCCGCCGGGCGTCCCGCGTCACGGGGGTGTCAGCGCGGGGCCGCCACGTGGGCCGGCGGCTGGGGGCCGAACGTGTCGAGGAACCGGTCCCGGAAGGTGTCCATCCGCCACACCGGCGCGTCCGGGCCGGGGCGCAGGCCCTCCTGCCAGCCCCAACCGGCCACCCGGGCCAGCACCGCCGGATCGCGGGCGACCACGGTGATCGGCACGTCCCGGCTGGCGTTCGGGCCGGTGACCAGCGGGGACGGTTGGTGGTCGCCGAGGAAGACCAGCACTAGGTCGTCGTCGCCGTAGGTCTGGACGTAGGAGATCAGGCTGTTCAACGAGTATTCGATGGCCCGGCGGTAACCGGTGCGTACCTCGGTGGTGCTCCGCCCCACCACGTCCTTGGGGTTGAACGCCACCGACGTCGGGCGGCGGTAGATCGAGCCGTCCCCGACGTGGTCCCAGTCGAGCATCCGGGGGATCGCCGCCCACGGTGAGTGGCTGGAGATCAGCGGGATCTCCGCCATGATCGGCGCGCGGTCCGGGGTGGCCCGCTCCCGACGCTGGAAGGTGGACAGGGTGTACTGGTCGGGCATCGGCGCATAGCTGAACTGCGGCCCCCGGTATTCCAGCCCGGCCGCGTCGTGGTAGCGGTCGTAGCCGAAGAAGGCCCCCTCCGGCCAGGGCGAGGTGGCCGCCGGCATCACCCCGACGGTGTCCCAGCCGGCCCGCTGGAACGCCCTGTTGAGGGTGAACCGGTCGCTGGCCAGCAGGCTGTCGTGCCGCTGCTGGTTGTCGATCCACAGCCCGGACAGCAGCGTGTCGTGGGCCAGCCAGCTTCCGCCACCGGCGGTGGGCGAGGTCAGGAAGCCGCTGCGGGCGGTGAAGCCGGCGGCGGCCAGCCGCCGGGTGCCGCCGTCGAGCACCGCGCCGACCTGCCCGGCGAACTCCGGGTCCTCGACCGCGTCCCGGCCGTAGCTCTCCACGAAGGCCAGCACCACGTCCTTGCCGCGCAGCGCGGTGAGCAACTGGTCACCCGGGGTGTCCCGGTAGGCGTCCCGGGCGACCTGGCCGGCGAACTCCCGCCGGTCCCGCAGCCCCGCGCCGACCTGCCCGACATGCTGCCCGACCAGGATGGCGGTGCCGGAGTCGGCGACCGGCACGCCGAGGGTCGCGGCGGCCACCCAGAGCGCGGTCAGCCCGGCGACCACCCGGACGGCGGCCCGGCGGTGCCCGGTCGCCGCCCGGGTCAGCCGCTGCACCGACCGGACGGTGAGCACCAGCAACGCGACCACCAGGGCGACCAGGCCGACGGCGGCGGCGAGCGCACCGCCGCCGCCCACCGCGTCGGTGACGAAGGCGTACCCGTCGTCCAGCAGCACCCAGTCGACGACCAGGTCGAACGGGCGGGCCAGGCTGGCCGACATGCCCAGGTCGAGCACCTTGACGATGGCGACCAGCCCCAGCGCCACCCCGACCGGCACCGCGACCAGCCGCCGTGCCCGACCGGGCAGCGCCAGCAGCAGGCCGGCGGCGACCAGCCCCTCGATCGGCACCCCGAGGAACGCCGTCGGGGTGAGCTGGTCGTACCGGTCCGGCGCGGTCAGCACGACCAGGACCAGCAGCACGGCCAGCCCGGTGGTCACCCGGGCGGCGGCCCGCCGCCCACGCGCCACCGGCACGATGGGCTCGGCCGACGCGGTGGGCTCGGCCGACACGGTGGGCTCAGCCGAGGCGGTGGGCTCGGCGGACACGATGGGCTCGGCCGAGGCGGTCGGCTCGGTTGTCGGAGTGGGTCGGTCGGTCCCGGTGGCGGGATTCCCGGCTACCGTGCTCGGCCGACGCAGACGTGACAACAACGACACTCCGAATGGTCCTTCCTGGGCAGGTCCCGGCCCGCGGCCGGGTCGGCGGTCCGACTCAGACCGGCTGGTGGGCGGCGAACGGACGGTCGGCGATGGCGTCGACCCGGGGCCGCAGCGATGGTACGGACGGCAGCGCCGCGACCGACGGCCCCCGGGGCAGGGACAGCGGGCTGGCGGTCGTCGGGGCGGCGGTGCGGGCGACCCGGGCGGGTCGGTGCCACCAGAGCCAGCCCACGTCGTGCCCGAACGACTCGACCAGCAGCGCCAACGCCACCGCGGCCAGCACGGCGGCCGCCGGCCGGGCCAGCAGGTCCGCGGCGACGACGAGCAGCAGCACGCCCTGCGCGGCGGCGACCACCTTGCGCCAGAAGCGCGGCGGCAACGACCCCCGCAGCCAGGGCAGCAGCCGGCCGGCGGCGACGAAGGCGTACCGCAGGCCGCCGATGGCGAGCACCCACGGCCCCACCGCGGGGGCCACCTGGACGCTGAGCACCAGGATGAGGAACGCGTCGACCTCCATGTCGAACCGGGCGCCGAGCGCGCTGACCGTGCCGGTGCGCCGGGCCACCCAGCCGTCCACCGCGTCCAGGGCCAGTGCCACCGCGGTCATCGGCACCAGCACCCCCAGCGGGGTCGCGCCGTCCAGGCCGGTCACGACCAGGGCGGTCACCCCGCCGACGAGCACCCCCCGGGCCAGCGTCACCCGGTCCGCCGGCCCGAGCCGGTCGGCACCGCCACGGCGCAGACCGCGCCGCAGCGCGACGCAGGTGACCACGCCGTACCCGAGGCCGGCCAGCCAGCCGGCGACGTCGAGCCCGACGGTCGCGGCCAGCCCGGCCAGCAGGACGGTCTGTACGGTCAGGCCGAGCACCGGACCGGTTCGAACCCTGGACACCCTGCCTCCGTGTTTATGATCGACGACCTCGGTAATGGGTACGCAGGACGCCGCCGATTCGTTCGGTTCCGCCGGCAGATGAGGAGAAAACCGCGTGATCCGCGACGCCCAGGCCTTCTGGCTCCGTGCTCCCGGGGTCGGTGAGCTGAGGCCGGTCACCCTGCCCACGCCCGGCCCCGACGAGGTGCTGGTCCGCAGCCGCTACTCCGGCGTCAGCCGCGGCACCGAGACGCTGGTCTTCACCGGCAGTGTGCCACCGAGCCAGTACACCGCGATGCGCGCCCCGTTCCAGGAGGGCGACTTTCCCGCCCCGGTCAAGTACGGCTACCTCAGCGTCGGGGTGGTCGAGGCCGGTCCGGCGGCGTTGCGCGGCCGCACGGTGTTCTGCCTGCACCCGCACCAGAGCGCGTACGTGGTGCCGGCGTCGGCGGTGACCCCGGTGCCCGACGGCGTGCCGGCGGCCCGCGCGGTGCTGGCCGGCACGGTGGAGACGGCGGTCAACGCGCTGTGGGACGCCGCGCCGCTGGTCGGCGACCGGGTCAGCGTGGTCGGCGGCGGGATGGTGGGGTGCAGCGTGGCGGCCCTGCTGGCCCGCTTCCCCGGGGTCCGGGTCGAGCTGGTCGACACCGACCCGGCGCGGGCGGCGGTCGCCTCGGCGCTGGGGGTCGACTTCACCCCGCCCGAAGCGGCGACCGGCGGGCGGGACCTGGTGGTGCACGCCAGCGCCACCGCCGCCGGGTTGCAACGCAGCCTGGACCTGCTCGCCCCGGAGGGCACCGTGGTCGAGCTGAGCTGGTACGGCGACCGGCCGGTCGAACTGTCACTGGGCGGGGCGTTCCATGCCGGCCGGTTGACCGTCCGCAGCAGCCAGGTCGGCACGGTCTCCCCGGCGCGGGCGTCGCGGCGGAACTTCGGCGACCGGCTGGCGCTCGCCCTGGAGCTGCTCGCCGACCCGGTGTTCGACACGCTGCTGACCGGGCGGTCCCGCTTCGCCGAGCTGCCCGACGTGCTCGGCCGGCTGGCCTCGGGGGAACTGCCCGCGCTGTGCCATCTGATCACCTACGACGAGGAGACACCGTGTTCAGCGTGACCGTACGGGACCACATCATGATCGCGCACAGCTTCCGGGGCGAGGTGTTCGGGCCGGCGCAGAAGCTGCACGGGGCGACCTTCGTCGTCGACGCCACCTTCCGCCGTCCGGAGCTGGACGACGACGGCATCGTGGTGGACATCGGCCGGGCGATCGACGAGCTGAAGGCGGTGCTGGCCGACCTGACGTACCGGAACCTGGACGACGAGCCGGCGTTCGCCGGGCAGAACACCACCACCGAGGTGCTGTGCCGGGCCATCGCCGACCGGCTCGCCGACCGGGTGCACGCCGGTGGCCTGGGCACGGGCGCCCGGGAGCTGTCCGGGATCACGGTCACCCTGCACGAGTCGCACATCGCCTGGGCCAGCTACGAGCGGTCGTTGTAGCCCGTGCCGGCGGTGCACGTCGTCCTGCCGGGGGACATCGACGACCCGGCCACGCCCAGCGGCGGCAACGCGTACGACCGGCGGGTCTGCGCCGGGCTCGGGGTGGCCGGCTGGACGGTGCACGAGCACGGCGTACCCGGGGACTGGCCGCACCCCGACGAGGCGGCGCGGGCGCGGCTGGCCGGGGTGCTGACGGCCCTGCCGGACGGCACGCTGGTGCTCTACGACGGGCTGGTCGCCTCGACCGTGCCGGAGCTGCTGGCGGCACAGGCCGGTCGGCTGCGTCAGGTGCTGCTGGTGCACATGCCGCTGGACGACGAGGCCGAGGCCCGCGCCCTGCCGGCGGCCGACGCGCTCGTCACCACCAGCGGCTGGACCCGGGAGCTGCTGCTGGCCCGGCACCGGATCGACCCGGCCCGGGTGACGGTGGCCACCCCGGGGGTCGACCCGGCCGACGTCGCCCCCGGCACGGCCGCCGGCACCGCGCTGCTCTGCGTCGCGGCGGTCACCCCGGTCAAGGGGCACGACGTGCTGCTCGACGCGTTGACCGGGCTGGTCGACCGGCCGTGGACGCTGGACTGCGTGGGCGCGCTGGACCGTGACCCGGCCTTCGTGGCCGGGCTGCGCATGCGGGCGGACCGGGAGGGGCTGGCCGGGCGGGTGCGCTGGCACGGACCGGTGACCGGGCCGGCGCTGGACGCGGCGTACGCGGGGGCGGATCTGCTGGTCCTGCCGTCGCGGGCCGAGACGTACGGGATGGTGGTGGTCGAGGCCCTGGCCCGGGGGCTGCCGGTGCTGGGCAGCACGGTCGGCGGGGTGCCCGAGGCGCTGGGCCGGGCCGGCGACGGTGCCGCGCCGGGGGTGCTGGTGCCGCCGGACGACCCGGTGGCGCTGGCCGGGGCGCTGCGCCGCTGGCTGCACTCGGCCGACCTGCGGGACCGGCTGCGCCACGCGGCCCGGGGCCGGCGGGCCGCCCTGCCGGGCTGGCCGGCCACCGTGACGATCATCTCCCAGGTGCTGGACGGAGTGAGGACATGACCGCGTACGCCACCGAACCGTTCGCCGACTGGCTGCGGCTGCGGGAACCCGCCGACGCCGACGCCCGCAGCGGGGAGCTGGTCGACCTGCTCCGCGCCCGGCTCACCGGCACCGGACCGGCCGCCGGTGCCGGTGCGCCGGACCGGTCGCCGGCCGGTGAGGGCGAGCCCGGGATGCTGATGGCCGGCGGCGGATCGGTCACGTCGCTGCGCGGGGACCGGCCGTGGGTGGTGCACGACCTGGGCAGCGGCACCGGGTCGATGCTGCGCTGGCTGGCCCCGCTGCTGCCCGGCCCGCAGCGCTGGGTGCTGCACGACCGGGATCCGGGGCTGCTGGAGCGGGCCGGCGCGGCGGTGCCGGTGGCCGCCGACGGCAGCCCGGTCGAGGTGACCACCCGGCAGGGCGACATCACCCGGCTGACCCCCGCCGACCTGGCCGACGCGGACCTGGTCACCGCGTCGGCGCTGCTGGACATGCTCACCGCCGACGAGATCGCCCGGATCGTGGCCGCCTGCGCGGGCGTCGGCTGCCCCAGCCTGTTCGTGCTCTCCGTGGTCGGTCGGGTCCGGTTCGACCCCGCCGACCCGCTGGACGCCGAGGTCGCCGCCGCCTTCGACGCCCACCAGCGGCGTACCGTCGACGGCCGGACGCTGCTCGGCCCGGACGCCGCCGGGGTGACCGTCGCCGAGTTCGCCCGGCACGGGATGCCGGTGACCGTGCGGTCGACCCCGTGGCGGCTCGGGCCGCAGCGGGCGGAACTGATCGTGGAGTGGTTCGACGGCTGGCTGGAGGCGGCCGTCGCCCAGCGCCCCGACCTGACCGACCGGACGGCCGGGTACGCCCGGTGGCGGCGGGCCGAGGCGGTGGCCGGTCGGCTCACCGTCACCGTCGGCCACGACGACCTCCTCGCCGGGGTGGAATGAACCGATTCGCCGGCCGGTACGTGAGAAGGGACAGGATCTCCGGAGGAGGAACCGCGTGTCACCCGACGCCACCGGCACGTCACCCGCCCGCGCCCGTACCGCCTGGGCCTGGCTGAGCAACCTGGGCGGGGTGGCCCTGGTCGGCGCGCTGCTGTGGTGGCTGGGCACCGGTCCGGCCCTGGCCGGACTGCGCCGGATCGACGCCCCGGCGGTGCTGGGCGCGCTGGCCCTGGGCGCGCTGGCCACGGTCGGCTGCGCGTGGCGGTGGCGGTTGGTCGCCGGCGGGCTCGGCATCCGGCTGCCGCTGGGCACGGCGGTGGCCGACTGCTACCGGGCGGTCTTCCTCAACGCGACGCTGCCCGGCGGGGTGCTCGGCGACGTGCACCGGGCGGTGCGGCACGGTCGGGAGGCCGGTGACCTGGGCCGGGCCGTGCGGGCGGTGGTCTGGGAACGGACCGCCGGGCAGCTGGTCCAGGTGGTGTTGGCCGCGGCGCTGCTACTCGCGCTACCGTCGCCGGTGCGGCCGTACCTGCCGGTGGCGGTCGCGGTGGCGGCGGTGGTCGGCCTGGTGCTGGCGGTGCTGGTCCGGGCGCTACCCCGGTCGGGGCCGTCGCGGCGGGCCCGCGCGGTGCGGGCCGCCGCCGCCGACGTGCGGGCCGGGCTGCTCGGCCGGCGCACCGGGCCGGGGGTGCTGCTCGCCTCGACGGTGGTGGTCGGCTGCCATCTGGCGACGTTCGTGCTGGCGGCCCGGGTGGCCGGGGTCACCGCGTCGCTGACGGTGCTGGTGCCGCTGACCCTGCTGGCGCTGCTGGCGATGGCGCTGCCCGCCAACGTGGCGGGTTTCGGCCCGCGCGAGGGCGTCGCCGCGTGGGCGTTCGGGGCCGCCGGGCTGGGCGCGGCCGAGGGCGTGGCGACCGCCCTGGTGTACGGGGCGCTGGTGCTGGTCGCCGCGCTGCCGGGGGCCGCCGTGCTGGTGCTGCGGGGTCGCCCGTCCGCGCTGCGCGGACGGGCGGGTGACCGTACGGTGGGAACCCAGGGTGGTTCCTCACCGGTACCCGCTGCCGGGCTGGCCGGCAGCGCCTGACGGAGGAGACACATGTACGAAGCACTGCCGACAGCGACGGTCCGGACACAGGTCACGGTGCCGCTGCGGTTTCCCGACGGGTACGCCACCACGGCCCGGGTCTTCTCGTTCGACGGGCTGGTCGACGGTCGGGAGCACCTGGCGTTCGGGCTGGGCGACTGGGCGGGTGCCCTGCGCCGGCACGCGGCGGGCGGGACCGCGCCACTGGTCCGCCCGCACAGCGAGTGCCTGACCGGGGACGTCTTCGGCAGCCAGCGCTGCGACTGCGGGCCGCAGCTGCGCGAGGCGGTCCAGCGGATCACCGAGGCGGGCGGGTTCCTGCTCTACCTGCGCCAGGAGGGGCGCGGGATCGGCCTCTACCCCAAGCTGGACGCGTACGCCCTGCAGGACGCCGGGCTGGACACCTACCAGGCCAACGTGGCGCTCGGGCACGACGAGGACGAGCGCGACTACCGGGCCGCCGCGCAGATGCTGGCGGTGCTGGGGGTGCCGGAGCTGGTGCTGTTGAGCAGCAACCCGGACAAGGCCGAGCAGTTGACCCGGCTGGGGGTGACGGTGGCCGAGGTGGTGCCGACCGGGGTGTTCCTGTCCCCCGCCAACGCCGACTACCTGGCGGCGAAGGCGAGCCGGGCCGCGGGCCGGGCCGTCGACCTGCCGTCGTTGAACTGAGATGGGTGTCGTGCCGGTCGGGACGGCGGACACCGCCGTCCCGGCGTCGACCGGGCGGCCGTACGTGCTGCTCAGCTGCGCCACCTCGATCGACGGGTACATCGACGACGCCACCGAGCAGCGGCTGCTGCTGTCCAACGCGGAGGACATGGACCGCATCGACGCCGTGCGGGCCGGCTGCGACGCGATCCTGGTGGGCGCGGGCACGATCCGGGCCGACGATCCCCGGCTGGTGGTCCGGTCGGCACCGCTGCGGGCCGCCCGGCAGGCCGCCGGGTTGCCACCGTCGCCGGTGAAGGTGACCCTGACCGCCCGGGGACTGCTCGACCCGACGGCCCGGTTCTTCACCGTCGGCGATGCCGACAAGATCGTCTACTGCGCCACCGCGGCGGTGGACAAGACCACCGAACTGCTCGCCGGGCTGGCCACCGTGGTCGACGCGGGTGACCCGCTGGACCCGGCCCGGGCCCTGGCGGACCTCGCCGCGCGCGGGGTGGGCCGGCTGATGGTGGAGGGTGGCGCGTCGGTGCACGCCCAGTTCCTCACCGCCGGTCTCGCCGACGAGCTGCACCTGGTGGTCGCCCCGTTCTTCGTCGGGGACCGGCGGGCACCCCGGTTCGTCGGCGACGGGGCGTTCCCGTGGCACCCGGGCCGCCGGGCCAGGATCGCCGAGGTACGCCAGATCGGCGACGTGGTGCTGGTGCGCTACGCCCTGTCGGAGCGTTGCGCCGACGGGCGACCCGGATGAGCGACAATCGCCGGATGCGGTGCGAATCGTGGCGGGAGATCCTGTCGGCCCAGCTCGACGGGGAGGAGACCGCCGAGGAGCGGACGGCCGTCCAGGCCCACCTGGAGGGCTGCGCGGACTGCCGGGCGTGGCACGAGGTCGCCGCAGGGGTGACCCGACGGGCCCGTACCCGGGTGGTGACGGCGGTGCCCGACCTGACCGACACGATCCTCGCCACCGTGCCGCTGCCCCGCCGACCGCTCGCCGGCCGGTGGCGCGGCGGGCTGACCAACGGCCTACGGGTGACCCTGGGGCTGCTCGGCGCGGTCCAGCTCGCCCTCGGCCTGGCCCAGGTGGGCCAGGGGGTCAACGCCGACCATCTACACCCGACCGGGCAGCACCTGTGGCACGAGTCGGCGGCGTGGAACGTGGCGGTGGGCGCCGGCTTCCTCTTCGTCGCGCTGCGCCGCACCCCGCCGGCCGGGTTGTTGCCGATGCTCAGCGCCTTCGTCGCCACCCTGGTCCTGCTCTCGGTCAACGACCTGGTCACCGCGCAGGTGGCGGTGCCCCGGCTGGTCAGCCACGGGTTCCTGGTCGGCGGCTACCTGATCACCGTGCTGCTGTTCCGGCTCGGTCCACGTCCGGCCGGCCCACCGCACGGCCGGCGCACCGGCCGGTCCCGGTGGCGGCTGCGGCTCGACGAGGTCGACGAGCCGCGCCGGATGGCGGCCCAGCCGTACGGCGCGCAGGCCCGCCACCGCCGGGCGGCCTGAAACCACCCTCCCGGGGCCACCGGTCCCGCCCGCGACGACCCTCCCGCTGCCGCCTCCCGGGGTCACCGGTCCCGCCCGCACCCGGGGCGGGACGCCCTGCGCTGCCGGCCCGCGCGGGGCGGTTCAGTCCAGGCCACGGATGAGGTGCGGCTCGGCGTCCGGCTCCGACCAGTCGCACTGTCCGCGCCGGTTGGCCCGTCCCCAGGCGTCGAGGGCGGAGGGTGCCCGTACCGTGTCGGCCGGCCGGCGTCCGCCGGGGCGGCGAGGGCCGGACCGGGGTGTCTCGTCGGTGCTGTCGGTCGTCGCGTCCCCCATGTCGGGACACCTCCCGTCGCGGCACCCGGCCCCGGGCCGGACGTACCCTCGTCGCGGCACCCGGCCCCCGGGCCGGACGCACCTTCGTCGTTGCCCAGGTCAACGGCCGAGTCGTCGTACGGCGACGGCCGGCGGACAGGTATCGCACTTCCGACATCGCCCCTCGGACCAGGACCGTCGGGGCACCGGCCGGCAGGGCGGCAGGAGTGCCCGGACGGACGGGAGTCGACCGGGCACCCCCGCCCCTGCGGTGCTGGGACAATCACCGTGACCTCTGGAGGTGCGGTGAAGTATCTGATCCTGATCAGCCACAACGAACAGTCCCGTGAGGTGTGGCAGGGGCTGTCCGACGCCGAACGGCAGCAGGGCGTCCAGGCCCACACCGCCCTGCTCGAGGAGCTGGCCGGCGCCGGTGCGCTGCGTGCCGCCGAGGCGTTGGCCGACCCGGGCACGGCCCGCCGGGTGCGGGTCGACCGGGGCCGCACGATCGCCACCGACGGCCCTTTTCCCGAGGTGAAGGAGTATCTCGCCGGCTTCTACCTGGTGGAGTGCGACAGCATCGGGCAGGCGGTGGCGTACGCCGCCCGGGTGCCCGAGGCGCGGTTCGGCCTGGTCGAGGTGCGGCCGGTACGCGGCGACGGGCGACCGGACGCGTGACCGGCACGCCGGCCGTCGAGGACCTGTTGCGCGCCCACGCGCCGCAGGTGCTCGCCACCCTGATACGCCGGTACGGCAGCGTCGACACCTGCGAGGACGCCGTGCAGGAGGCCCTGCTGGCGGCGGCGGTGCAGTGGCCGCGGGAGGGGCTGCCGGCGAACCCCCGGGGCTGGCTGACCACGGTCGCCGCCCGCCGCTGGACGGAGTCCTGGCGCACCGACGCCGCCCGCCGACGCCGGGAGCGTACGGTGGCCGCCCTGACCACGCCGGGGTCGGCGCCGGTCTCCGCGGTGGACGACACGCTGACGGTGCTGCTGCTCTGCTGCCATCCGGCGCTGAGCCGGGGCTCCCAGGTGGCGCTCACCCTGCGGGCGGTCGGCGGCCTGAGCACCGCCGAGATCGCCCGCGCCTTCCTGGTGCCCGAGTCGACGGTCGCGCAACGGATCAGCCGGGCCAAGCAGCGGATCCGGGCCGGTGGCGTCGAGTTCCGGCTGCCCAGCGCCGGGGACCGCCCGGCGCGGGTGGCCGCCGTGCTGGAGGTGCTCTACCTGATCTTCAACGAGGGCCACACGGCCAGCTCGGGGCCGGCACTGACCCGGGTCGAACTCACCACCGAGGCGATCCGGCTGACCCGGCAGCTGCACCGGCAACTACCCGACGACCCTGAGGTCACCGGCCTGCTGGCACTGATGCTGCTCACCGACGCCCGTCGGCCGGCGCGGACCCGGCCGGACGGGTCGCTCGTCGCGCTGGCCGAGCAGGACCGGTCCCGGTGGGACCGGTCGGCCATCGCCGAGGGCGTCGCGCTGATCACCCGTACCCTGACGGACGCGCCGGTGGGGCCGTACCAGCTACAGGCCGCTATCGCGGCGGTGCACGACGAGGCGCCCCGGGCGGAGGACACCGACTGGCCGCAGCTCCTCGGCCTCTACAACCTGCTGCGGCACCTCGCGCCCGGCCCGATGGTCACGCTCAACCGGATCGTCGTGCTCGCCATGGTGGACGGGCCGCAGGTCGCGCTCGCGGAGCTGACCGCCGCCCAGGCCGACCCCGGGCTCGCGGGCAACCACCGTACGCAGGTCGTCCGGGCGCACCTGCTCGACCTGCTCGGCGACCGGACGGCGGCCCGGCGGTGCTACCTGCTGGCCGCCCAGGCGACGCTCAGCGTGCCGGAGCAGCAGTTCCTGCGTATGCGCGCGGCCCGGCAACCCGATCACCGTCGCCTTCCCTCCGGCGGCGCGGCCTGATCCCCTCCCCCGCTCGGGGGCCGGGCCGTTCCGCCGGGGCGCATCGGCCCGGCGTCGATGGTGCAGCCGGATGTCGAAGCCGGCCCGGTGGTCTCGACATCCGGGTGAACGTCGTCGAGCCTTCGGGAGGCCACCATGAAGTACCTGATCATGATCAGTCACGACCAGCAGGCGCGGGACGCCTGGCAGGACATGTCCGACCCGGAACGCGAGGCGGGCGTCCGGGCGCACACCGCGCTGGTGGAGGATCTCACCGCGTCGGGCGAGCTGATCGTCGCCGAGGCGCTCGCCGACCCGGGTCAGGCCAAGAGGGTGCTGGTCAGCGACGGTCGGACGGCGACCGCCGACGGCCCGTTCCCCGGTGCCGAGCCGTACCTCGCCGGCATCTACCTCGTCGAGTGCGACAGCATCGCGCGGGCGGTCGGGCAGGCCGCCCGAATCCCCGAGGCGCGCTTCGGCCTGGTCGAGGTCCGTCCGGTGCGGGACGCCGGCCGCCCCGACAGCTGAGGACCCGCAGCGGCGACGGGCCGGTGGCACCGCGCGGTGCCGCCGGCCCCTCCCTCCGGCGTGCGTATCGGCGCCGACCAGGGGTAATCCGGCCTACGACGCCCGAGGGAGGCCACCTCCCTCGCGGTGGGCACCCGTAAGGGGCACGAAAGCTATTGGCATTAGCTTTTTGCCTAGCTAAGCTAGCTGCATGACCGCACCCCAGCACACCTCCCCGTCGACGACCCGCTTCCTGCACCGTGAGGAGGGTCGCCTCGCGTACGACGTCCAGGGCAGTGGACCGCTCGTGCTCCTCGTGCCCGGTATGGCGGAGCTGCGCAGTTCGTACCGTTTCCTGGCCCCTGCCCTGGTCGCCGCCGGTTACACCGTGGTCACCACCGACCTGCGGGGCCACGGCGACAGCGACACCACCTTCACCTCCTACGGCGACCCCGAGACGGCCTCCGACATCAGCGCGCTGATCACCGAGCTGGGCCGACCGGCGGTCGTGGTCGGTAACTCCCTCGCCGCGGGGGCGGGCGTCATCGCCGCCGCCGACCACCCCGAGCAGATCGCCGGTCTCGTCCTGGTCGGCCCGTTCGTGCGCAACCCCACACTGCCCCCGGGGATGCGGAGCCTGTTCCACGTGATGACGTCGCCGCTGTGGGTGGCCACCGTCTGGAAGGCCTACATGCCCTCCCTCTACGCCGGCGCCAAACCCGCCGACTTCGCCGCCTACCGGGCGGCCGTCGTCGACCGGCTCCGCCAGCCCGGTTACGGCAGGGCCTTCTCGCGCACCGCCCGGCAGGCCGATCACGCATCGGCCGAGGCACGACTGGCCGAGGTGGACACGCCGGTGCTCGTCGTCATGGGTGACCGGGATCCCGACTTCAAGGACCCGGCGGCCGAGGCAGCGTGGATCGGCGAGGCGCTGCGCGGCGAGGTGGTGATGGTGCCCGACGCCGGCCACTACCCGCACGCCCAGCAGCCCGAGCCCACCACCCGCGCGGTGCTCGGGTTCCTCGCCACGGTGCACCCGGGTGCCTAGGGCCGGCCTCACCACCGAGGTCGTCATCGAGCGGGGCAGCCGACTCCTCGAGGCCCACCCCACCGACGAGCTGACCCTCGCCGCGCTCGCCGAGAGTCTCGGCGTCCGCGTCCCGTCCCTCTACAAGCACGTCGACGGCCTACCCGGGCTCCGCCGTGGCATCATGCTGCGGGCGAAGGAGAAGCTGGCGGCGGCCCTGACCGAGGCCTGCATCGGCCGTGCCCGTGCCGACGCGGTCCGCAGCCTGGCCGCCGCCTACCGGGCCTGGGCGCGGGAAAACCCGATGCAGTACCCGATGACGATCCGCGCGCCCGACCCTGACGACGCCGAGGACCAGCGGGCGAGCGCCAGCGCGCTCCACGTGGTCTACACGGTGCTGGCCGGTTACCACCTCGTCGACGACGACGCGATCGACGCCACGCGTTTCCTGCGCGCCGCGATCCACGGCTTCGTCAGCCTGGAGACCGCCGGCGCCTTCAGGCTCGCCGCCGATCTCGAACGCAGCTACGACCGCACGATCGACAGCGTGGTGACCGCCCTCGAAACCTGGCCACGCCCATGACCCCACCCCACCGACGCCACTTTCCCACCCGGGCCACCCCCGTTGACCAAAAGGTTCAGGCCATAGTTGATCTCCAACATGACGCAGACCTCTTGATCACCGGCGCGAGTCGCGGGTGGGCGGGCGGCGTGAGGGTGAGTTTGGGTTCGGGGGTCAGGAGGGTGGGGGGGCGACGCTGGCCCGGTGGACCAGGGTGGGGGCGATGGTGAACCGCTCCACCGTCCCCGGACCGTCCTCGATCTGCCGCAGCAGCATCGCCAGGCCGGCCCGGGCCACCGCGTCGAAGTCCGGCCGCACGGTGGTCAACGGCGGGATGAAGTACCCCGCCTCCGGCACGTCGTCGAAGCCGACCACGCTGATCTCCTCCGGCACCCGCCGCCCGCGCTCGCTCAACGCCCGTAGCACCCCCAGTGCGAGGTGGTCGTTGGCCGCGAAGACCGCCGTCACCTCCGGCATCCGGGCCAGCATCTGCCCGCACCGGTAGCCGGATGCCGCGCTCCAGTCGGCCGCCAGCACCGGCGGCACCTCGGCCCCGGCCGCCCGCAGCGCGGCCCGCCAGCCCTCGACCCGCCCGGCACTGTCGAACCAGTCCGCCGGGCCGGAAACGTGCCAGACGGTACGGTGTCCGGCGTCCAACAGATGCCGGGTGGCCAGCCCGGCCCCCGCCGCCTGGTCGACGGTGACCAGCGCCGCCTCCCGGGCCGGGTCGCCGTCGACGGTGACCAGCGGCACACTGTGCGGGAGGTGGTCGAGCGCCTCGTCGGCCGAGGCCACCGGAGCGATCACCACGATGCCGGCGACCCGGTGGTCGAGGTGCCGCTCCACGGCGGCGGAGATGGACCGCCGGTCGAGCGTGCTGACACTGCCCACGCTGACCGCGAAGCCGGCCGACGCGGCGGCCTGCTCCAGGGCCGCCAGCAGCGACGCCGGGCCGTACAGGGTGCTGTTCTGGGCGACCACGCCGATGAGCTGGGACCGGCCGGTGACCAGCGCCCGGGCCGCCCGGTTCGGTCGGTAGCCCAGCTCGGCGATCGCCGCACGGACCCGGACCCGGGTCTGCTCCCGGACGTTGGGGTGGTCGTTGAGCACCCGGGAAACCGTCTGGTGGGAGACTCCCGCCAGGCGGGCGACGTCCGTCATCGCAGGACCACGCATGCGGGCCATTATCCACCGGCGCGATCCCACCGGTCGTCGGTGGTCAGGCCTGTCGGCGACCGGAAGTTCCGGCGGGACGGCCCGCCCCGCCGAGCCGGGAGCCCCGACGGCACGGCCCGCCCCGCCAGCCCGGAAGTTCCGGTGGAAAGGTCCGTCTTGCCAAGCCGGCGCGGGGATAACGATACTCATGGATGTTCCTGAGCCGGACACGATCGAGCGCCGGGCAGCCTCGATCGACACCGTCGCATGTCCGCGATCCTCCGGAGGAACCCGTCCATGAGATCCAGGATCAAACTCCTCGGCACCGCCCTGGTCGCCGCCGCGCTCACCGCACTGGCGGCGATCGCCGCCCCCACCCCGGCCTCGGCGGCGACGCTGACCCAGGTGACCAACTTCGGCGCCAACCCCAGCAACCTGCAGATGTACCTGTACGTGCCGAACACCGTCGCGGCCCGGCCGGGCCTGCTGGTGGCGGTGCACTACTGCACCGGCAGCGGCCCGGCGTTCTATTCCGGCACCCAGTACGCGGCCCTCGCCGACCGGTACGGCTACATCGTCATCTACCCGTCGGTGACCCGCAGCAGCAAGTGCTTCGACGTCTCCTCCCCGCAGGCGCTGCGCCGCGACGGGGGCAGCGACCCGGTGGGCATCAAGTCGATGATCGACTATGTCCGGGGCCGGTACCCCGTCGACCCGAACCGGATCTTCGCCACCGGCACCTCGTCCGGGGCGATGATGACCAACGTGCTGCTCGGCGACTACCCGGACGTGTTCGCGGCGGGAGCGGCCTTCGCCGGGGTGCCGTTCGGCTGCTTCGCCACCACCGACGGCTCGGAGTGGAACAGCCAGTGCGCCAACGGGCAGGTCACCAGGACCGCGCAGCAGTGGGGCGACCTGGTCCGCAACGCCTACCCCGGGTACACCGGCAAGCGGCCCCGGATGCAGCTGTGGCACGGCACCAACGACGAGACCCTGCGCTATCCGAACTTCGGCGAGGAGGTCAAGCAGTGGACCAACGTGCAGGGGCTGAGCCAGACGCCGACCTTCACCGACAGCCCGCAGGCCGGCTACACCCGTACCCGGTACGGCGGTAGCGGCGGCACCGCCCCGGTCGAGGCGATCAGCATGCAGGGCGTCACGCACAACCTGCCGGTCGACGCGGCGCAGGCGATCCGGTTCTTCGGTCTGGACGCCCCGCCGACCACCACCCCGCCCCCCACCACGGCCCCGCCGACCACCCCGCCCCCGACCACCCCGCCGCCCACCACCACGCCGCCTCCGACCACCCCGCCGGTGCCGACCACCACGCCGCCGACGCCGTTCCCGCCCACGCCCACCACGCCGGGCCCGGGAGCCGAGTGCCGGATCGGGTACACCGTCAACGCCTGGAACACCGGTCTGACCACCGAGATCACGATCACCAACAGCCGGGACACCGGGATCAACGGCTGGAACCTGGCGTTCACCCTGCCCGCCGGGCAGACCATCATCGGCGGCTGGAACGCGACCTACTCGCCGACCAGCGGAGCGGTCACCGCCACCAACGTCTCCTACAACGGCTCGATCGCACCGGGTGCGTCGGTCAGCATCGGTTTCCAGGCCAACCACACCGGCAACACCGCGAAGCCGGCCTTCTTCACCCTCAACGGCAGCCCCTGCGCCGTCGTCTGAGACCACACCCCCGGGCGGTGATCAAGAGCTGTGCGTCACCCGGACCGGTTCCGGTGACGCCAACCTCTTGATCACCGCCGCTCCCCCGCACGGTCCGAGCGGTGCGGTTGTCGCCGTTCCCCGGCCCCGGCCGGGCGAGCGGTGCGGTTGCCCGCGCGGGCGGGTGGGGGTGGGGTGGTTCGGTGGATGTGGGGGTGCGGGCAGATCGATAGGGTGGCCGTGACGGGGGGTCGCCTGGGGTCGCGGGCCGGGTTCGCCGGCCGCGCGGGAACGGGCGGGGTGTGCAGCCCGGTGGACCAGCCGCAAGCCGACCGCGCCGTCGTCACCACCGATCGTCCACAAGGGAGCCTCTATGCGTCTGACTCTAACGGTGAAACTGGTGCGGCGGCGGCTGCCCGCGTTCGCTCTCGGCCTGGGCGCGGTCGCGCTCGTCGCCACCCCCGCCGCCGCCGTGCCGGCGGGCACCCACCCGGCGGGCACCGCCACGGGGGTCACCGCCGCAGCCGCCCGGCCCCCGGCCGCGCGGGCGGCGGGCTGGACGCCGGTGCCGGGCACGGCGCAGGCCCGATCCGCGCCGGCCACCGCCACCTACGGCGGCGACCTGCACGTCTTCGTGCAGGGCCCGGACGGGCAGGTGCGGGTCGACCGGTACGACACCAACACCGACGCCTGGTCCGGCTGGTCCACCGTCCCCGGTGACGCCATGGCGACCTCGGCACCGGCGGCGGCCGTCTACGGTGGGGAGCTGCACCTGTTCGTGCAGGCCGACCAGAAGGTCCGCACCAACCGGTATGCCCTGGACACCGGCGCCTGGTCCGGCTGGAGCACGATCGGTGGCACCACGTCCGCGTCGTCGGCCCCGTCCGCCGCCGTCTACGGCGGTGACCTGCACCTGTTCGTCCGGGGCGCGAACGGCAAGGTCCGCACCAACCGGTACACGCTGGGCACCGCCACCTGGTCCGGCTGGGCCACCCTCGCCGGCCCGACCGGCGCCAACTCGGCCCCGTCGGCCGCCATCTACGGCGGTGACCTGCACGTCTTCGTCAGGGGCACGAACGGCAACGTCCGCACCAACCGGTACTCGCTGGCCACCGGGGCCTGGTCGGGGTGGAGCGACGTGCCCGGGACCGCACGTGCGGCGTCCGCGCCGGCAGCCCTGGTCTACGGTGGCGGGCTGCACGTCTTCGTCCGCACCGGCGGCGACGACCTGCGCACCGCCTGGTACCTCCAGGACTCCGGCGCGTGGACGGGCTGGAGCACGATCGACGGCCCCGGCGCGTCGATCTCCGCCCCGGCGGGGAGCGTCTACGGCGGGCTGGTCCGGCTGTTCGTCCGGGGTGCCGACGACGAGGTCTACCAGGGCCAGCCCTGACCGGTGCGGCTGCGCCGCCGCCCCGTCCACCGCTGCGGTGGGCGGGGCGGCATCGTGTCGCGGCCGGACGGCCCATGCTGCCCAGCGTGGAGCGGGCCGCCGACGTGGTGCGCGACTGTCTGCGTACCCGGCCGGCGGTGGTCTCCCGGCCCCGCCGGATGGCGGCGGTGGTGCGGGTGGCCGGGGTCGCGGCGCGGGTGGCCGCCCGGCGGTGAGGGCCGCCCGGCGGGACGGGGAGCACCTTGAATTCGCCACGATCGTCGTGGGATTCTGATGCGTCGATGACGTGCCGCGCGTGGGGCTGACCGTCGTCCAGGGCAACCGGGGGCCGCTGGGGTTCCGGGGGACGGCGACGAGCACGACGGAACGACGCCAGTACTCCCGTCCACCAGTCCCGCCCGCCGTCTCGACGCCCTCGTGGGCGACGCCACCCCGACCGGCCGGGCGGTGCTGTGGTGACCCCCGAAGGAACCCGTATGAACAGAGTTTCCGCCCCACTGTCGCGTCGCGGCCCGGGGCGCTGGACGGCGCTCGCCGCGAGCCTGCTGCTCGCCACCGGCGTGCTCGCCGTGACCGGCCCGTCGCCCGCCGACGCGGCGGCGGACCCGGTGGCCGTGACCGTCAACGCCAACGCCGGGCTGGCAGGCGTGCCGGAGACCGCGCTGGGCGTCAACCATGCCATCTGGGACTCCCAGCTCGGCACGAACGAGACGTCGGACCTGCTCAAGGCCGCCGGGGTGCGGATGATGCGCTACCCGGGCGGCTCGTACGCCGACATCTACCACTGGCGCGACCACACCGCGCCCGGCGGGTACGTCGCGCCGAACACCGACTTCGACACCTTCATGGCCGCCGCCCGCCGGGTCGGCGCGCAGCCGATGATCATCGCGAACTACGGCACCGGCACCCCCGCCGAGGCCGCCGACTGGGTGCGCTACGCCAACGTCACCAAGGGGTACGGCGCGAAGTGGTGGACGGTCGGCAACGAGAACTACGGCAACGGGCACTACGGGTCGGCCTGGGAGGCCGACGACCACCCCGACAAGAGCGCCAGCCAGTACGCCCGACTGGTGGTCGACTACGCCGACGCGATGAAGGCGGTCGACCCCACGATCAAGGTCGGCGCGGTGCTGACCATGCCGGGCAACTGGCCGGACGGGATCACCGCCGGCAGTGACCCGGGCCCGTGGAACCGGACCGTGCTCTCCATCGCCGGCCCGAAGATCGACTTTGTGGACGTGCACTGGTACCCGGGTGGCACCGCCGCCGAGTCGCTGGCCCGGACGGCCCACATCGACGACGCGGCCCATCTGCTGCGCGACCAGCTCGCCCGGTACGCCGGCCCGAACGCCGCCCGGATCGGCATCAGCTTCACCGAGCTGAACGTCGGCACCGGCCAGAACACCCAGCCGGGCGCGCTGTTCCTCGCCGACGCCTACAGCGACCTGCTGGAGAACGGCGTCTTCACGGTCCAGTGGTGGAACGTGCACAACGGCATCGGCACCGTCACCGAGGTGGCCGGGCAGACCGACTACGGCGACTTCGGGCTGCTGTCCAGCGGCACCTGCACCGCCGACAACTCGGTCTGCGAGCCGCCGCTGAACACCCCGTTCGCCCCGTACCACGCGCTGTCGATGATGAACCTGTTCGCCCGGCCGGGTGACCAGTTCGTCCGCGCCGCCACCGACCAGCCGCTGGTCACCGCGCACGCCGTGCGGCGGGCCGACGGGGATCTCGCGGTGCTGCTGGTCAACAAGGACCCGGCCAACGCCCGCCCGGTCACCATCGACTACGCCGGCTTCACCCCGTCGGCTGCCGCGCCGACCACGTACTCGCTGACCAACGGGGCGTCCGGCGTGGTCACCGGGCAGTCGGGCAGCGCCGCCAGCCGGACGCTGCCGGCGTACTCGCTGACCACGCTGGTGCTGCGGCCGTCGTCCCCGGTCACCGCGCACCCGGCCCCGCCGGGGCAGCCGACGGCGAGCGGGGTGACCGACCGGTCGGCGACGATCTCCTGGTCGCCGGCGCCGCCGAAGGGCGCCCCGATCGCCAAGTACGAGGTGTACCGGCAGAACGGCACGGTCAGCGAGCAGCTCGGCGAGACGGCCGGCACCTCGTTCACCGTGGACAACCTCGTGCCCGGCACCCGGTACACGCTCAACGTGCTGACCCGGGACACCGCCGGGAAGGTGTCCTGGTCGTCCTCGCCGGTCACCTTCACCACCACCGGCCCGGCCGAGAGCAGCTGCACCGTCCGGCTCACCACCGCCAGCGACTGGGGCAACGGCTGGGTCGGCAACGTCGAGATCGTCAACAACGGGGCGAACCCCGTCGACGGCTGGACGCTGACCTGGAGCTGGCCGACGAGTTGGCAGCAGGTGAGCAGCGGCTGGAGCGCCACCTGGACGCAGACCGGGCGTACCGTGACGGTCGCCAGCACCGACGACAACCGGCGGATCGCCGCCGGGGGCAGCACCACAGCCGGTTTCGTCGGGTCCTACAGCGGCCCGAACGTCCCGCCCACCGGTTTCGTGCTCAACGGCACCCCCTGCACGGTGGGGTGACCGGGGCCGGGTGGCCGTCGGCGCAGCGGTGCTGCGGCGGCGGCCACCCGGGGAGCGGTCAGAGACCGGCCGCGTGGGCGGCGGGGGTGCCGCCGACCACCGGAAGAACGATCTTGCTGCTCTTCAGGGCGACCTGGATGTTCGCGGCGGTGGTGTCCGCCTGGCTGGAGTACTGCGGGTAGCTGGCCACGATGATCACGCCGATCCGGTGGCCCGGCTTGAAGACGTAGTCCTCGGGCAGCATCGGGAAGGTGAAGTTGTACGACTCCCCCACCACCAGCGGCACGGCGGTCCGGATCGACTGCCGGTTCTGGGCGTCCATGATGCCCTTGGTGACCAGCTCGTTGTCGGCGGTGGCGACCCGCTTGGCGGTCTGCTTATAGCAGCCGTCGTCGGTCGGGCTGTTCAGCCCCCAGCAGTCCTCGGTGGTCAGCGTGACGATGCCCTCACCGGAGGCCCGGTGCGCCACCCGCTCGTCGGTGCCGTAGTCGACCAGGATCGCCCCGAAGTTGGTGTCGGTCTGGTCGGCCGAGGCCCGTAGCTGCACCGTCGGCGTGCCCGAGATGTGCAGGGGCGCGGTCAGCGGCGCGGACAGGAACGCCAGCCGGTTCGGCTGGACCGTGTCCGGGTTGAGGATCATGGTGTTCTGGCTCTGGGTGCGGCTGTCCTGGAACGCGCCGGTCGCCGGCTTGGCGGTCGGCACCAGCTTCAGGCCACCGGCCCCGGTGGTGCCGGGCTGGAGGAACACCTCGGTGTCGGCCTTGCCGGGGATCGGCCAGTCGGCGTGGGTCTCCCACACGTCGGCGGCCCGCTCCAGGTCGACCCGGGGCTCGTCCATGATGCCGTTGGCGATCCCGTGCAGCCAGAAGTCGAACCACCGGTGCAGGGTGGACACCCAGACCGCCCGCCGCGAGTCGAACGGGTCGACGTGCCCCTCCTGGGAGAGCCACAGCTTACGCTGGACGTTGTTCTCCGCCAGGGCGTACCAGAACTTGCTGAAGTGGTCCGCGCGGACGTTGTCGTCGTTGAGACCGTGGTAGAGCAGCACGCTGGCGGTCATGTTCGGGACCTTCTTGACGTAGCTGCGCTCGTTCCAGAAGGCGGTGTAGTCGCCGGTCTCGTCGCCGTCGGCGGCGGCCATCGCGTCGCGCACCGGCTTGCAGTACTCCCGCCGCTCCGGGTTGGTGACCGTGTTGGCCAGCGACGCCACGTAGCTGTTGCCCCGGGTGACCACCCCGTTGCTGCGCACGTAGTCGTAGTACTCGGTGGGGCCGCTGATCGGCACCACCGTGGTCAGGCCCTTCACGCCGGTCACCGCCGTCGCCATCGCCAGCGAGCCGTCGTACGACTTGCCGATCATGCCCGACTTGCCGTTGTGCCAGTCGGCGGTGACCACCTGACCGGCGGCGTTGCGGGCGGTGGCCCGGCCGTTGAGCCAGTTGATCGCCTGCTTGGCGCTGAGGTTGTCCTGGTTGGCGTTGGTGGTGGGGCAGCCGGTGGAGTTGTTGGTGCCCACCATGTCCAGCAGGATCACCGCGTAGCCGCGCGGGACGAAGTAGTTGTCGTAGAACAGCGGCCACTTGTCGAGCAGGCCGTCGCCGTCCAGGTCGGCCTTGCACTCGGACTCGTTGCCCCGGCAGACCGTCGAGTAGTATGGGCTGGCGTCCATGATCACCGGCACCTTGAGCCCGTTCGCGGTGGCCGCCGGTCGCATCAGGTCGAACGCGATGATGTCGCGCACGCCGTCGTTGTCGCTGTCGAAGGTGGAGTCGATGAACAGCCGCTCCCGGATGGCGTCGCCGTAACCGAAGACCGGCTGGGTGACCCCGTCCTGGACCACGATCGTCGGTACGTCCGGTGCCGCCACCGCCGGTGGCGCCGCGCCCAGGGCGGCGAGCGCCAGGGCGGACAGTGCGGCCACCCCGGCGCGGAGGGGCATTCCCATTACAGCCATGCAGTCTCCTTGAGAGTCCCGAGACCCGGCACGTTATGGGCGGACCGACCGGCACCACCACCTGCACCTGTAGGAACTTTGCCCACGTCACCCCGACGACGCCGGCCACCGGGCGGACGGGGGCGCCCCGGGACGGCAGGACGCCGAGACGGGGACGACCCGGGACGCCGAGACGGCGGTGCGACGTGACGGTAGCCGACGGGCGGCGGCGGTGCGGTCCGCCGGTCAGTCCCGGTAGCCCCACTGCCGCAGCGGCTTGTCCAGCACCCGCTCCACGGCGGCGAGCTGCGCGTCGCCCAACTCCCCGTGGTAGGCGGCCTGCCGCCCGGCGTGGAACCGGTACCGCCCGAATCCCCTCTCGAACGCTGGTGACCAGTCCAGGTGGAGGAAGTCGAGCATCCGGGCCACCTCGGCGCGCGGGTCGGCGAGCAGGTCCTCGTAGCGCACGTCGAGCCACTGCCCCTCGGGGTGCGCGGCGCGGGCCTCGGCGAACCGGTCCATCAGCATCTTCCAGCCCAGCGCCGCGAGCACCGGGAACGACCGGTCGTACTCCTCCCACTCCCGGCGCAGGTCGGTCGGCAGCGGCCCGAGGAACCAGTTCTCCGGCCCGCGCCAGCCGTCCCACCAGCCCATCTGGAGCCAGGAGTTGGTCACCGCCCGACCGTCGCGGACCACGTTGACCACCCGCAGCTCCGGGTAACCGGCCCGCAGGAACCCCGTCCTCGGCCATCCGGTCACGTGGTGCAGCAGCAGCCGGCAGCCCTGCCGTTCGATCCGGGCGTCGAAGAAGGCGCGCAGCCGCCGCCGCAGGTAGGGGGTGAGGTCCTCGGCGGTCAGGTCCCGGCACGGGCGGGAGAAGCCGGCCACCACGTGCCGGTCCAGCAGGTGGTACGCCTCGGACGGGGCGACCCGCAGCCGACCCTTCTCCAGCAGCCGGCGGCTGTGCCGCAGCGAGGTCATCCCGGCCGGGCGGGGTGCGGACCGCCGGTACAGCGACCCGTTGAACCGGCCGGCGAGGTTGAGCCGGGACAGCTTGTCGTCGACGCCGGAGACGAATCCCACCCCCGGGTGCCGGGACAGCAACTCCTGCACCAGGGTCGAGCCGCACCGCCCGGTGCCCACCACCACCGCCAACATCCCTCAGCCCTCCTCTTGCCCGACCGCCACCGACCGGCCGGCGGCCGACCGCCCGGATCCCGCCGACCCGCCGGCCGCCGCCGGACCGCCCCGACGCCACGGGTAGCCGAACCGGCGCAGCCCCACCGCGGTCAGCCCGGTGACCAGCGCGTACGACCAGCGGGACAGGTCCCGCCGCCACTGCACGTCGGCGGTGACCGGCACCGGGCCGGTGCGGTGCCGGGACGGGTTGCCGGCCACCGAGTGCGTCGGCGCCAACCGCACCGTCGCCGGGCCGGTGAACGGGCCGCCGTCGGCGTCGACCCCGGCGAAGCCGAGGATCCGGCGCAGCGTCGGCTCCGGATCGGCGGTCAGGTCCTCGTAGCGCACCCGCAGGTAGCCCGTCGGGGCGTCACCCCACAGCCGGACGGTGACGGTGTTCCAGACCAGCCAGAGCAGGGCCGCCTTCCACACCGGCGGCCGGCTCATCAGCTCCGGGTCGGTGTCACCGTCGAGGCCCCGGCGGCGACGCCAGGAGAACGCGGTGGCCCGGGGGTCGCGGACCAGGTGCAGCACCCGCAGCTCGATGCCGGGCAGCGCGCCGACCAGCGCGCCGTACGGGGGCAGCTTGGACGAGTCGACCACCACCCGCGCCCCGGTGTGCCGGGCCACGGCGGTGTACAGGTCGGCCAGGGCCGCGTCGTCGGGGTGCGCGGGCACCGGCCGTCGGCCCCGCCGGTGCCGGCGCAGCAGCGCGGGCAGGCCCCGCATCCGCAGCCGGCCGCGCAGCCCGGCGGCGATTGCGGCGGCCCGGTCGGTGGGCAGGTCCTGGCGCACCTCGCCCCAGAGCGGGCAGTCCCGCAGCGGCAGCCCGCAGCCGCAGGGCCGGTTCTCCACCTCGCCGCGCTGCCACAGGTAACGCAGCTCACCGGCGGCGAAGACCCCGGCGTACTGGCCGAGCACGGTGGTGACCAGGGTGCTGCCGCTGCGTCCGCTACCGGCCAGGTAGAGCACCCGTACCGGCGGGTTCACACCGGCTCCCGGACGGCCCGCGCGGCGGTCGCGTAGACCTCCCGCAGCCGGGTCAGGTGCGCCTGCGGGGAGAAGTCCCGCTCCACCCGCGCCCGCCCGGCCCGCCCCATCCGGTACGCCCGCGCCGGGTCGGCCAGCACCCGGCCCAGCCCGGCGGCCAGCGCCACCGGATCGTCGGCGGGCACCACCTCGCCGTCCACCCCCGCGGTGACCAGCTCCGGCAGCCCGCCGAGGTCGGAGGCGACCACCGGCACCCCGCAGCCGTACGCCTCCAGCACCGCCATCGGCTGGTTCTCGTTCCACCGCGACGGCACCGCCACCACCGTGGCCGAGCGGACCAGCTCGTGCAGCCGGGCCTTGTCCAGCCGGCCGTGGAACCGGACCCGGCCGGGCGCCCGCCGCCGGGCCAGCTCGGTCAGCCCGTCGCGGGCCGGACCGTCGCCGGCCACCTCCAGCACGACGTCCTCGGGCAGCCGGGTGAGCGCCTCGATCAGCACGTCGACGCCCTTCTCCGCAGCCAGCCGGCCGGCGAAGACCACCGGGCCGCCGGGTGCCGTCTTGACCGCCGTCGTGGCGACGTCGACGAAGTGGGACACCACGTGCATCCGGTCGGGGAAGACACCGGCCCGGCGCATCACGTCGGCCAGGAACCGGCTGGGGCTGACGAACGCCTGCACCGGCCCGTACGCCCGGGTGGTGCGGTGCAGCCAGGACTCGACGGCGAGCAGTGAGCTGGCCCCCAGCGAACCGTCCTTGCAGCGGCGGCGGGCCGCGCGCAGCGGCCCCCCGGTCACGCAGGCGTCGCAGACCGCGCCCCGGTCGAGCATCTGGTAGCTGGGGCAGGCCAGCTTGTAGTCGTGCAGGGTCATCACCGCCGGCACCCGGGCCGCCCGCACCGCGGCCAGCACCGACGGGGAGAGCTGGTGGTAGATGTTGTGCAGGTGGACCACGTCGGGCCGGAAGTCGTCGAGCACCCGGGCCAGGCCCCGCCGGCTGGCCGGCGACCAGATCATCCGGGCCGCCGCCACCGCGCGCGGTCCCGCGCCGCGCGGCGCCGGGTCCAGCTCCACGTGGGACGGGAAGTGCCGGGCGTACCGGGCCGGGGCGTCGTTGTCCGGGTGGGTCATGCCGAAGAAGGCCACCTCGTCGCCGTCGCCCCGTTGCAGCTCGGCGACGTCGAGCAGGTAGCCCTCGGCGCCGCCGCGCCGGTAGAGGAACTTGTTGACGTGGAGGACACGCATCGGCCTGCTCCGGGGGTGGCTGCTGCGGCCCACTGGGGTCGGGGGTGGGACGGTCGCCCCGGACAGCAGCGGTGACCAGGGGCCCCACCGTATGCAACACCGGCGTCGTGAGTCCAGTTCATGATCCCCAAGTAGCCACACGGCCCATCGCCGGCTGACCACACGGCCACGTGGCCAGCCGCGATGATCTGCCGGTACCGTGTGCCCCACCCCGCCCGACGTGCCCGAGGAGGACCCGGTGCCCCACCCCGACGAACCCTCGGCGCTGGCGTACACCGCCCGACGGGTCCGCCGGCACCTGCGCTGGGCGCGTACCGAGGGGGTCCGGCGGCTGGTCGAGGAGGACCGGCTCGACCCGGTCGAACGGACCCGCACCGCGCTGGCCAAGTGGCGGTGGCGACGGACGCATCCCGGGCCGCCCGGCCGGGCCGTCCCGGTCTACCTGGTGGGCCTGCAACGCTCCGGCACCAACATGCTCACCCGGGGGCTGGACGCGGACCCCTCGGTGGAGGTGCGCAACGAGAACGACCGGGCCGTGTTCCACCGCTTCCGGTTGCGCCCCGACCCGGTGCTCACCGCCGTCATCCGCCGTAGCCGGCAACGGTTCGTGCTGGTCAAGCCGCTGTGCGACACGCACCGGGTGGACGAGCTGCTCGGCCTGGCCGGGGTCGCGCCGGGGCGGGCGCTGTGGGCGTACCGGGACGTCGACGACCGGGCGCGCTCCGAGGTGGCCAAGTTCGGCGACGCCAACCTGCGGGCGCTGCGGGCGATCACCGACGGCACCATCGGCGACCGGTGGCAGGGGCAACGCCTGGACGCGCCGACCCGGGACCTGGTCGCCGGCTTCGACTACGACCGGATGACCCCGCACACCGCCGCCGCCCTGTTCTGGTACGTCCGCAACTCGCTGTTCTTCTCGCTCGGGCTGGCCGACCGCCCGGACACCCTGCTCTGCGCGTACGACGCGCTGGTCGCCGACCCGGCCGGGTACACCCGGCGGCTGTGCGCGTTCCTCGACCTGCCGTACGACCCGGTGCTGCACGCGCACGTCGGCGTGCGTACCCCGCCACGGCCCCGGCTGGAGATCGACCCCCGGGTACGGGCGCTCTGCACCGAGCTGACCGGTCGGTTGGACGCGCTCGCCGGACGGCACGAGGCGGTGGAGCATGGCTGACCCCGCCGGCCCGGTCCCGCACACCGCACCCGCCGACAGCACACCCACCGGCACCGCACCCGCCGACATGCCGGCCGCCGACAGCCGGGGGGATCGCCCGCAGGGGCCGATCTTCCTGGTCGGGTGCCAGCGGTCCGGCACCACCATGCTGCGGCTGGTGCTCGACTCGCACTCCCGGGTGAGCTGCGGCCCGGAGACCCGGTTCCTGACCGACATGCGACGCATCGTCGGGCGGGACTGGGAGCGGCTGGCCCGCTTCGGGTTCCCCCGGGAGTACTGGCTGGGCCGCATCGCCGACTTCTTCGGCGGCATCCAGGCCGACTACGCCCGCTCCCGGGGCAAGACCCGGTGGGCCGACAAGACGCCGCTGTACGCGCTCTCCATCGACTTTCTGGCCGAGGTCTTCCCCGACGCGCAGTTCGTGCACGTCATCCGGGACGGCCGGGACGTGGTGGTGTCGCACCGTAAGCGGTTCGGCTACTGGTCGGCCGTCAAGTGCGTGGTGAAGTGGCCGCGCTACATCCGCGTCGCCCGCGCCGCCGGGGCCCGGCTGCCGGCCGGGCGCTACCACGAACTGCGGTACGAGGAGACGGTCACCGATCCGGAGAAGGCCATGCGCGGCCTGTTCGAGTTCCTCGGCGAACCCTGGGAGGCTGGCGTGCTCGACTACGACGGCAAGCAGCACGACGTGGCGGGCAAGTACACCGCCGAGGCGGACCGACGGCGGGCCGCCGCCGGCACCGACGCGCCGATCTACGGTTCCCGGGTCGGCACCTACCGTCGGGAGCTGGACCCCTTCCTGCGGGTGCTGGTCCGGGTCTTCTCCGGTGCCACCCTGCGCGAACTGGGCTACCGGTGAAGCGCCGGGCCGGGCGGCGGGTGCTGGTCGCCGGGGCGCTGCTGTTCGCCCTGGTCGCCGGGGCCGCCTGCTCGGACGACCCCGACCCCGGGCCGGCCCCCTCGGCGACCGCGCCCTCGGCCGCCCCGTCGGCCGGCGCCACCGGCACGCCGCTGCCGGCCGGTGCGCCGGTGCGCAACCCGTTCGGCGCGCACTGGGACTTCTCCCGGCACGACCAGTTCGTGCCCTACCTGGAGAAGCTCACCGGCTCGACGACGTACCACGAGCTGAGCTGGTGCGACATCGAGAAGACCCAGGGCAGCCCGGACTTCTCGGCGGTGGACCAGATCGCCGAACGCAGCCGCAAGCTCGGCATCACCCTGCACCTGAAGATCCGTACCGGGGTGTGCTGGGCGACCGGCGGGACGGCGAAGTTCACCCGGGGCCAGGCCAACAAGACCGAGTCGGCGATGCCGACGGACCTGGCCGCCTACCAGAACTTCGTCCGCACGCTGGTGCAGCGGTACGCGCCGTACGGCGTCGGCGAGTACGCCGTCGAGAACGAGGTCAACGCGCAGCAGTACTGGGCGGGCAGCCCGGAGGACTACCGCCGGCTGGTCACCGCCGCCGCCGAGGCGATCCGGTCGGCCGACCCGAAGGCCAAGGTGGTCGACTCGGGCATGAGCAGCGTGGCGTACGGGATGGGGGTCGCCGACCGGCTGCTGCGGGCCGGCCAGCCGGACCAGGCCGTCGCCGCCTACCAGGCGTACTTCCAGCGGCGGATCGGCACCCGGGGTCGGCTGATCCCGGCGGTGAACGACCCGACCGCGTTGCGTGCCGCGTTGGACAACGCGCAGAACTCCCGCAACCTGGCCTACCTCGCGGTCACCGAGAAGCTGCTCGACGACCGGGTGGTCGACGTCCGGCAGCTGCACTTCTACGAGCACTTCTCCGGGGTGCCGGCGCTGCTGGACTACCTGCGGTCGGAGACCCCGGCCGGGGTGCCGGTGCAGGCGTGGGAGGTCGGCCAGTTCTGGAAGGACGGCGACGACGACGCCGCGGCCCGGGGCGACGAGATGGTCAAGGTGGTCAGCATGCTGGTCGCCGGGGGCATCCACGAGGTGCTCTGGCTGCCGCTGGCGTACAACCCGAACAACCGGGCCGGCGCGGAGGTCCGCTACGGGCTGCTCGACCCGGACGGCACCCAGCGGCAGGCCGGCGCGATGATGGCCGCCCTGGCGGCGGCGGCCCGGGACGCGACCGTCGAGCCGGTGAACGGCAAGGGCCTGACCGGGGTGGCGTTCCGGCGGGGCGCGGAGAGCACGCTGGTGGTCTGGTCGACCTCCACCGGCACGGTGTCGTTGCCGGCCACCGCCGGCCTGACCGGCGGCCCGGTCGGTGCCGCGCCGACCGCCCGCACCGGCGCGCTGCCGATCGGCCCGAGCCCGGTGCTGGTACGCGCCAGCGGCGACCCGGCCGCCGTCCTCGCCCCGATCCGCTGACCTGCTCCCCCACCCGCCGAACGGGCCGGGCCGGTCGCTCGCCGGGCCGGTCCCGTCGGGCTGCGGGTGGTGACCGCGGGGGCACCATGATCACATTGCGACTCTGCGCAGTGTCCTCGGCGTGTCGTCTGCGAAAACGCAATCCGATCATGGTCCCGGGCAGTGACGCGGCGGCCGTTCATCAGGTGCAGGCGAGCCGAGCGGGTCACCCGGTTCGGGTGGCGTAGACGGCGGTGGCGTCGTCGCTGCACTTGTTGCGTGCCCAGCGTAGGCACGACGGATCCGCCGCCTCGACGGCACGCACCCGACGAATCAGCGCCACCGGACCATCCCGATCCAGGGCATCCAGAACGTCGGCCCAGGTCGACAGGCCGAACAGCGCCACCGACCGGGCAGCACCGTCGGTCAACACCGCCAACCGCCGTACGCTGTCGAGCGGCACGTCACCGGTGATCGCATAGCTGGCGGCGGTCGGGGCGGCGGCGGCCACCCAGTAGCCCCCAGGTCGGTTTCGGGCAGCCAGTTCAGCATGCTTCATCCGCAGCAGCGCGGCCCGCTTCGCCGCCGAGCCGAACGGGTGACGGTCCGCCTCCTCCCGTTCGGCACGCGCCGTCCCGTCCACCCGGTCGTCGGTGACGACCCTGATGCCGTCGGCGGTGTCGATGACGACCGTCACGTCACCGAGCACCAGGAACTCCAGCGAGCCGTCGCGGGGCCGCAGCACCGCGGTCGCGGCGGACGGGGTGCCCGGATGGTCGAGGTCGCACGAGTGCCGATGCAGCTCGGCAACGCTGCGGATGCCCTGGGCCAGGGCGTCGACCAGCGGGGTGTCCCGATCCACCGCGAGGCCGGCGAGCGCTGAGCCGAGCTTCGCGGCGTACCAGGCGACGCCGTGCTCGCAGCCGGTGCCGGTGCGGGCGGTGGCCCCGTCGAGCACGAGGATGAGGCGCTCTCCGGCAACAGCCCAGTCCTCGTTGGGCACCATCGGGTCACCCCCTTCCGACGCGGTGCAGACGCGCATCACGACCCCCCTTCGCCCCGGTGGATCGACGTCAGGGCCTCGACCTTCTCGATCGTCCGCTTTCGCGGGTCGTAGGTGCAGGCAACCAGGAGGGAGAAACGCCGGTTCTTCACCTCGCGGTACAACTCGTCGAGGTGGTCGTGCAGGTATCGGGCGACACCGAGGGTGCCCATCGCGTGAATGCCGGCGAGATACAGGAACGTGCCGCGCCCATCAGGTCGGGGAAGTCGACCGAGGTAGCCGTAGTCGACCGGTTCACCCGAGTCTGACGGCGAGCGAAACGCCTCGCTGGTCTGGTGGTTCACCAGGTAGTGGCCGTCGTCGTCCGCGCGGAATCCGAACCTGGTGTCGGCGGCGACCACCTGACCGACGAACGGCAGTATCCCCCCCGTCACGCCGCTGCGGACTGTTGACGGCGTGTCCCGCTCGGTCACCAGGTGCGGGGCCAGCCGAGCAGGTCGGCGAGGCGGGCGTTGTGCGGGGCGAACCCGGCGGCCAGTTCGGCCCGCAGCGCGGCGGTGAGCTGGGACGGGCCGGTGTCCGCCCGCCGGGTGTGCCGGGCGAACTCCGGCGGGGTGAACGGGGCCAGCCCGAGGAACCGCAGCACGCCCGCGTAGCTGGCCGCCGGGTCGGCGTACAGGTCCTCGCTGCGGATCACGTGCAGCCGTTCGGCGGGCAGGTGGGCGTACCAGCGGTCGAGTTGTTCGGCGTAGCGGCCCCGGGCGGCGTAGGAGAAGTTGCGCAGCGTGTGGTGCGCCGCCGGGGTGTCCGGCCCGTCGGCCAGCGCCGCGGCCAGCCGCCCCGGCTCGGCGGCCAGCGCCGCGGCGAAGTCCAGCGGCTCCACCCCGTACGAGCGGGTGTGCAGGTAGTGCGAGTAGGCCCGCTCCACCGGGTCGCGCAGCAGGGCGACGAACCGGGCCTCGGGCAGCGTCGCCGCCACCCGGGCCGGGACGCTGGGGTGGAACAGGTAGTAGGGGCTGGCCTCGAAGCTGCGCCGACCCGGGGCGGCCGGCGGGAAGTGCGCCCGGTACCAGCGGGTTCCCCGGCCGAAGTGCAGGCTGAAGAACTGGAGTTCCTTGCCGGTGGCGGCCCGCACGTCGGGGTGCGCGGCGAGGTAGTGGTGCAGCGAGGTGGTGCCGCACCGCTGCCCGCCGATGATCAGGAAGTCGGGCAGCGCGCCGACCCGGCCCGGCAGCGCCGCCCGTGACCAGGCGCGGGTGCCGCGTACCAGCCGGCGCAGGCGGTCCACGGTGGTCCGGCGCGACCCCGCGCTCACTGCGCCACCGCCCGGCCGGGGGCGCCCCGGCCGTCCCCGGCCGGACCGCCCCCGGCCCGGTCGGACCCGGGCAGCCCGGACCTGGTCGGGCCATCGCCAGCCGGGTCGGGATCCGGCCGGTCGGACAGGGCGCCGCCCGACCGGTCGGGCGACGTGGGGTCTTCGCCGGTGGTGCCGGACGGGTCGCCGCGACGGCGACGGCGGGCCAGGGTGCGCAGCACCATCACGTCCTCCCGGCTGAGCCCGAGCGCCAGCACGGTCCCCAGGTAGACCGCGACGATCGTGGTCAGCCCGGCGACCGGCCGCCACGGCCAGCCCGGCACCAGCCCGCTGACCAGCAGCCCGGCGGCCAGCGCGGCCACCCCGGCGGCCAGCCCCTTGGCCATCCCGACGGTGAACGGCAACGCGCCGGTCAGGTGACGGACCTGCACGACCCGGGCGATGTTGACCACGATCAGCGAGGCGCTCCACGCCGCCGCCGCGCCGACGATCCCGTACGCGGGGATGAGCCACAGGTTGAGCAGCACGTTGAGCACCAGGGCGACCAGGTTGTCGGCCATGTTGAGGGCCACCCGGCCGGACATGTTCAGCACCGTGCCGCACGGGCCGGTCGCCGCGTTGACGAGCTGGCCGAGGGCCAGGATCACGGTCACCGCCGCGCCGGTGGCGACCTCGCCGCCGAAGACCCGCAGCAGGTCGCCGGGGAGGACCAGCAGGGCCACGAACGCCGGCAGCGACAGCCGGACCACCCAGCCGGTGGCCACCGCGTAGACCCGGCGCACGTCGTCGAGGTCCCCCCGGTGGTACAGGTGCGCCAGGTACGGGCCGAACGCCGCGTTGACCGGCGCGAGGACGAAGATGGCCACGGTGACCAGCCGGGTGGCCACGTTGTAGACGCCGATCTCCGGGTTGGCGAAGAACCCGAGCAGCAGGGTGTCGACCCAGATCAGCCCGGTCGACGACAGCGACGACACCCAGCTGACCGTGGAGAAGCGGAACAGGTCCCCGGGCCGGTGCACCGGGCGGGCCGGCGGCACCCGGCGCACCAGCCGGGCCAACGCCACCAGGGCGAGCACGGCGGCCGACCAGCCGGCCGCCACCAGCGCCCAGAACGCGCCGGTCAGCCCGGCGCCGGTGGCCAGGGCGAGCACGGTGAGCAGCAGCCGGGTGCCCGGCTCGTAGAGCTGGCCGATGAAGGTGAACGGCCGCTGGGTACGCCAGCCCCGGGTCGCCGCCAGGGCAGCCTCGCAGACCGTCGACGCGGGCAGGGTCAGCGCGACCAGTCGCAGCCCGGTGACCAGCCCCGGGTCGTGCAGCCGGTCGGCGAGCCAGGGTGCGCCCCAGGCCAGCGCCCCGGCGAGGACGACCGACGAGCCGGCCGACACGACCAGCCCCAACCGGATGGTGCCGCGCAGCGCCGGGGCGTCGTCGTCGGCCAGGTGCACCGCCACGAACCGGGTCAGCCCGGCCCGGAAACCGGACAGCGACAGCAACCCGGCCAGCGACAGCACCGCGTAGCACTGGGCGTACCGGCCGACCTCCCGGATGCCCAGCACCCGGGCCAGCAGCAGCATGATCAGGAAGACCGCCGCCTGGCTGAGCAGGGCGCCGACCAGGTTGAGACCGCCGCCCCGGGCCATCCCCCGGACGTGCTGGTCACCCCGCGCCGTGTCCCCGGCGGGCCGGTCGCCCCGGGCGGACGCTGCGGGCACCCCGGGCCTACCGGTGCCGGGAGTGCTGCTCGGGCGTGGTCGTGCGGACCGCCGGCAACACCACCGTGTCGTCGCTGCCGCGCCGGACCACCGTGTCGTCACCGCCGCGCCGGACCACCGTGTCGTCGCTGCCACGCCGGCCACCGCCCGGGGCCGGGGTGGCCCGGCCGACCGCCGCCGGCTGCCCGGCCCGGCGGCTGCGGGTCAGCCACTCCAGCACCGCCACCAGCAGCACGGCCAGCAGCAGGCCGGCACCGGACACCGGGAGCACCAGCGCGACCAGCGCCTTCGTCCGGGACACCGGCTGCGCCTCGCCGACGCTGGTGACCTTGTCGGGGTCGGCCGCCTGGGACTGCGCGCGGGCCTGCTGCAGACCCTGCCGGGCCGAGGCCAGCGCGCTGGTGGCGCTGTCCCGCTGGGCGATCAGCGCCTGGTAGTCGGGCAGCTTCGGGCCGAGTTCGTCGAGCCGCTTCTGCCCGGCGCTGATCGAGTCGGCGGCGGCGTCGGCGCCCCGGCTGTTGCCGACGGCCTGCATCTGCAACCGCTGCTGCCGCAGGCTGGCGATCTCCTGGAGGGTCGACTGGTAGAGCTTGTCCGGCTGGCTGACCTTGTTGGTCTTCTCCCAGTCGTTGATCGCCCGGGTGGCGGTGGTCAGCTCGTCGGTGGCCGCCTTGACCTCGTCGGTGGCGATGTTGACCTGGCTGGTGAACAGGAACGCCAGGGCACGCTTGCCGGTGGCGGCGAGCACCGGGGCGACGGTGGAGCGGGCGTCGGCGGTGTAGGTCAGGGTGAGTTGACTGCTCGCGCCGACCTGCTTGACCGCGAGCCCGTCGCGCAGCGTGTCGGCCGGCACCCCGGTGTCGGTGGCCACCTGGTCGACCACCTGCGGGGAGGTGACCGCCGCGGCGAAGGCCGCCGCGAACTGGTTGGCCGCCTGGGTGCCGGTGTACTGCTGGGCCGCGCTGCCGCCGACCAGGGCGGGCGCGGCGACGTACGAGGTGGCGGCGTACCGCTGCGGGCCGAGCAGGACGACCAGCGCCGCTACCGCCCCGGCCACCAGCGGAATGCCCACCAGCAGCCAGAGTCGACGCCGCGCGACCCGCAGATAGTCGACGATCTCCACCCTGCCGCTCCCCACTGCTCGATCGTTCATCGGTTGTGCCACCCGGTCCTCACCGGTCGGGGCGTCGCCGCCCGGGACGGCTCGGCCGGTAGCCCCCGGGCGACCGCGCCGGCTGCCGCGGCGAACGCCGCGAAGTACCACAGGGTGACCACGTTCGAGATCACGTTGGACGCCGCGCTGACCGCGACGAAGGCGACCGCGCAGCCCAGGAAGCCGACCGCGATGCCCCGGCCGAGGGTGCCCGGGGGTGCCCGGCGCAGCGCGTTCAGGCCGGTGTGCAGGCACAGCGCCATCATCGCCAGGTACGCCAGCAGCCCGGCCAGCCCGGTCTCGACGTACGCGCGCAGGAAGTCGTTGTGCGGCTTCTTCGCCTCGTCGGCCTCGAACTTGGTCATGTTGGGGCCGATCCCGGTGACCGGGTTGCGGTTGGCCAGCGACACGATCTCCGACCAGTAGTCGACCCGCCAGGCGAGGGTGTTGCCGGTCGGGCCGCCGCCCACGGCGCTGCTGTCGGCGAGCTGCCCGAAGCGGTGCGCCACGCTGGGCAGCAGGGCCAGCCCGGCCACCGTGACCAGGCAGAGCGCCACCAGCATCCGCCGGCTGCGGTGCAGCACCGCGACCACCAGCAGGCCCAGCCCCGCGCCGAGGATGGCGCTGCGGGTGTTGGTGAGCAGCAGGAACAGCAGCGACGCGGCGAGCAGCGCGCCGAGGCCGAGGCGGAGCCGGCGGTCCAGGTAGCGGTAGACCCCGAACCCGAAGATCACCATGAACATCAGGTAGCGGCCGAACGTGGTGGACTGGCTGAACGGTCCACTGATCCGGGTGAAGTCCCCCTTCACCTCGGCCGGGGGGTGGCCGAGCAGGGACAGCACGGCGGTGTAGCCGACCGCCAGCACCAGCGAGACGTACGCGGCGAGCAGCACCCGGCGGACCGCCGGCAGGTCCGGCATCAGCTGTTCCAGCACCACGAACATCACCACCACGGTGCCGATCCGCAGCGCCTCCAGGGCGCTGGGCACCGGCTGGGCCGCGCCCGCCGCGCTGACCAGCGAGGTCGCCCCGACCAGCAGCATCGCCACGCCGAGCGGGGAGCCGCGCAGCCGGCCCCGCTGCCGCAGCTGGGCGGCGAGCCAGAGGCCGGCGGCGAGCAGGAACAGCACCGCCAGGATCGTCGACGGGTCCATCGCCCGGGTGGCCGCCGCGCCGTCGGCCCGGCCGGCGGTCGGGCCGCTGAGCTTGAACAGGTCGACGCAGGACCGGACCGCCAGCATCAGCAGCACGTACGCCGCGAAGCGGGTCAGCGCGAGCGCCCCGACGGCCAGCCCGGCGAGGACCACCAGGGGCAGCACCACGCCGATCCGGCCGCCACCGGTCGCGGCCAGCCCGACACCGACCGCCACCACGGCGCAGAGCAGCGCCGCGCCGCCGGTCAGCAGGCGGGTGGCCCGGTCACCGGCGGACCACCGGACGGGTTCCGCCGGGGGCAGGGCGCGGTCGCCCTCCGTGCCGTGTCGCTGTCCGTCCACCGCTCGCCGACCACTCGTTTCCACAGGAGGTGTTGCCGGTCGCCGCCGACGGCCGGGAGAACGGCCTAATCTAACGGTCGCCGCCGGGCCGGGGCATGGGCCGTTACGCCGACCGTGGGCGACTTTACGTCCCGAACCGGGCGGGGCACACGCAGGGCCAGCGAGAAGTAGAGTCGCTCCAGCTCGCGGGCGGCCGCGTCCCAGCTGTAGTCGGCGAGCACCCGGTCGCGCAGCAGCGCGGCCCCGGCCCGCTCGGCCGGCACGTCGGCGGTCACCGTGGTCAACGCCCGGAGCAGGTCGTCAACGTCGCCGTCGCGGAACAGCCGCTGTCCCGGGCCGTCGTGGTCCAGCACCTCCCGGTGCGGTTCGATGTCGCTGGCGACCACCGGCAGGCCGTACGAGGCGGCCTCCAGCAGGGTCAGCGGCAGCCCTTCCAGCCGGGACGGCTGCACGAAGGCCGCCGCGTGCGAGTACAGCTCGGCCAGCAGGTCGCCGTAGACGAAGTCGGTGAACACGATGCGCGGGTCGTCGCCGGCGGCCTCGCGGAGCCGGGCGACGTACCCGTCGGTGAAGGCGGAGCCGCCGACGATGGCCAGCCGCAGGTCGGTCGGCAGCCGGCGGAACGCCCGGACGAGCAGGTCGGCGGCCTTCTCCGGGACCAGCCGGCCGACCAGCAGCAGGTATCCCCCGGGGTGCAGGCCGAACCGGGACAGTTCCCGGGGCGGCCGGTGGGTGGGGGTGGCCACCCCGTTGGGGATGTAGCGGGCCGGGCGGCCGAACCGGCTGGTGTAGTGCGCCGCCAGGCCCTGCGACACGGTCACCCGGGCGTCCGGCAGGTGACCGCTGAGCCGGTACGCGGTGCCGAGCACGGCCCGCGCCGCCCGGCCCCACTTGTCGCGCTGGTTGTCCAGCCCGTGCACGGTGAGCACCACCCGGGCCCGGGAGGCGTAGCGGGCCAGCGGCGCGGTCAGCACCGGGCCGAGCCCGTGGTAGTGCACGATGTCGGGGCGCTCGGTCAGCGCCGCCACGGTGGAGGTGGCCGAGTGCACGATGGCGTCGAGGTGCTTGCTGGGCACGGTGCGGGCCCGCCGCAACCGGATGCCCCGGTGCTGCTGGGCCTCCACCGCGCCGTAGCTGTCCCGGCAGTAGACGGTGACCTCGTGGCCCAGCCCGGCCAGTCGGCTGGCCATCTCCTCCACGTGCCGCTCGATCCCCCCGTAGGTGGCCGGCACGCCCTTCTGGCCGATCATCGCCACCCGCAGCGGACGCCACCCGGGTGGACAGGTCACGGTCGGCCCCGAGCGGTCCGGGCGGAGTTGCTCTCCCCGGTCGGCGGCATCGTCACGGAACGGCACTGTCCCCCCTCGTTTTCGCTACCCACCGGGGCGGTGGTGCAGCCCCCGGCGCACGGGACGCTAGATCATCGACGACTGACCGGCCACTGGCCGGTCAGTCAGACCTGACCGGCCGGCGTCGGTGTCCGGCCTGGCCGGACACCGACGGTGGCGACCGGCCGACCGCCGGTGGTCGGCCGGTGCCGGAACGACGCCGGGAGGACGGAGTCTCCGTCCTCCCGGCGACCGCAGGGTGACGTCAGGAGGTCGGGCCGCCGAACTCCACCCAGTTGAGGTTGAACAGACCGGTCGTCGGCCCGCCGGTGACGGGCTTGAAGACCAGGTACAGCGCGTGCGTGCCGGCGGCCTGGCTGACCGGGAAGGTCTGGCTGGCCCAGGCGCTGGTGCCGGCGGTCGCGTTGAGCGTCGCGCTGGTCACCAGCTCGCCGGTCGGCGAGTCGAGCCGCAGCTCGACGATGCCGCGCGGGGTTCCGGTGGTGGCCGTGGAGCCACCCGCGTACCGGAAGGTGATCTTGTCGATCCCACCCAGGTTGATCGGGTCGAGCGCGATGTGGTCACCGCTGTCGATGCCGGCCACGTGCTGGCCGCCCCCGGCGTCGGTGGTGTTGGCCAGGGTGACACCCTGCTGGACCTGGGCGAACTCGGCCTGCTGCCGGAAGGTCTGCAGGACGATCTGGTCGAGCGAGGACAGCGCCGGCTGGCCGTTGGCGCCCTTGTCGGTGTAGGTGGCGCTGATCGCGCCGTACAGGTAGCCACCGGCGTGGTCGGCGCCGTCGGCCGGGGTCTCGAACGAGCCGGAGCAGCCGTTGGCGTCGCTCATGCCGTGGCCGTGGGTGTCGTGGCCCAGCACGAAGGAGACCGTGACCCGGCTGCAGTCGATCGGGCCGTCCTCGGGGTCGGTCACGGTGACCGTCCACGGCACGGTGTCACCCCAGTTGAAGAAGGTGCCCGACAGCGGCGAGGTGACCTTCACGGTGGGCGCGGTGTTGCCCACGGTGATCTCGCGGGTGAGCACCGCCGTCTTGCCGCTGGTGTCGGTGACCGTCAGCTTGGCGGTGAAGACCCCGTTGGTGGTGTAGGTGTGCGACGCGTCCCGCTGGGTCGAGTCGGTGCTGCCGTTGCCGTCGAAGTCCCAGGCGTAGGTGATGGTCTCACCCGGGTCCGCGTCGTAGGAGCCCTCGGCGGAGAACTGCACGGTCAGCGGCGCCTGGCCGGAGGTGGGGCTGGCCTTCAGCTCCGCCACCGGCGCCCGGGTGCCCTTGGCGTACCGGATCACCGACAGCGCGGCGTCCGGGTTGGCCCGGAAGAAGCCGTCGCCGTACTCCAGCAGGTAGAGGTTGCCGTCCGGGCCGAACTCCATGTCCATCGGGTTGTCGAAGACGAAGCCCGGCAGGAACTGCTCGACCCCGACCAGCTTGCCGCTGCCGTTGGTCCGCATCATGTAGATCTTGTCCCGGGTGAACTCCCCGAAGACCACCGCGTCGTGGTAGTACTCCGGGAACTTGGTGTCCGAGTCCAGCGCGGCGTCGTACTTGTAGACCGGGCCGCCCATCGGGCCGACGCCACCGGTGCCGAGCACCGGCCACTGGAACTCACAGGTCCCGGGCGGGGTGCTCAGGTACGCCTCGGCGCAGGTGGTGGTCGCCCGGAAGGTGTAGTTGAGCTGCGGGTCCTGCACCGGCGGGAGGACCCGACGGCCGGTGTTGCGCGGCGAGTCGTTCACCGGCGCGGCGCAGTTGAACGCCCCCTTCGACTGCTTGGTCACGAAGTCGTAGTCGATGTACGGCAGGGTCGGCGAGTAGCAGTACGGCCAGCCGTAGTTGCCGGCCTTGTTGGCGGCGATCCACCGACCGGTGCCCTCCGGCCCGCGGGCCGCGTTCGGCACCTGCGAGTCCGGCGAGTAGTCGCCGATGTAGACGAAGCCCCGGGAGTCCACGTCGAACCGGAACGGGTTACGCAGACCCATCAGGAAGATCTCCGGGCGGGTCTTGTCGTCCCGGTCCTCGGCCTCGGGGAAGAGGTTGCCGGCCGGGACGCTGTACGACCCGTCGGCCTTCACCTTGATCCGCAGCACCTTGCCCCGCAGGTCGTTGGTGTTGCCGGCGGAACGCTGGGCGTCGTAGCCCGGCCCCTGGGTCGGCGACTCGTTGATCGGGGTGAAGCCGTCCGAGCCACCGGCGTTGGTGTCGTCGCCGGTGACCAGGTAGAGCAGCCCCTTGCCGTCGAACTTGATCTCACCGGCGACGTGGCAGCAGACACCCCGGTCGGTGTCGACCTTCATGATCTTCTGCTCGCTGGCCAGGTCCAGGTGCGGCGTCGGCTCCTCGACCCACTTGAACCGGGAGAGCTGGTTGTGCCCCTTGTAGGCGTCCCACGCGCTCGGGTCGGTGCTGGTCACCGGCGCGTCGGTGATCGGGGTGTCGAGCTTCGGGGCGTAGTAGACGTACACCCACTTGTCGGTGGCGAAGTCCGGGCCGACGGTGACCGACTGGAGGCCGTCCTCGTCGTGCTGGTACACCGGGATGGTGGTGATGACCGGGCTGGCGCCGGTCTTCGGGTCGTAGAGGCGGATCTCCCCGGCCCGGGTGTTGTGCAGCACCCGGCCGTCGGGCAGCACCGACAGGGTCATCGGCTCGCCCGGCTCGTCGTTGAGGATGACCTTCTCGTAGTTGGCCTTGACCGTAGCCCCGCAGTCGCCCTGCACCAGGCCGGCCGACCACTGGATAGCGCCGAGCAGGTGCTTGCGGAAGGTGCCGTTGGCGTACGTGTCGGCGGAGTCGCCGAGTCCGGTGTAGAACGACCGGCCGCCCTGGAAGTCCTTGCACCAGGAGATCGGGTGGTCGTAGCCCATGGTGCCGCCGGTGAAGGACTTCTCGTCCACCGTGGCCAGCACGTGCGCGGTGCCGCGGACGTTGGTGGTGAAGTTGTACCACTGGTCGTTCAGGTTGAACTGCCGGGCCAGCGGCTTGCTCGCCGGGTGTGCCCGGTCGGCCACGTCGATGCTCGCCGCGCCGCTCGACGCCGTACCCGCCGCCGTGGTGCCGACGATGTCACGGTAGAAGGTCCACGACGGCTCGGCCTCGACCGCGGCGTGCACGCCGAGGTAGCCGCCGCCGTTGCGGATGTACCGCTCGAACGCCGCCTCCTGGCCACTGTCGAGCACGTCGCCGGTGGTGTTGAGGAAGACGACCGCGCCGTAGCTGGCCAGGTTCTGGTCGGAGAAGGCGGTGGAGTTCTGGGTGACGTCGACGGTGAAGCCGTTGCCCTTACCCAGGGTGCGGATCGCGTTGACGCCCTTGTCGATCGAGGCGTGCCGCTCACCGGCGGTCTTGGTGAACACCAGGACGCTGGTCTGGTCCTGGGCCGGCTGGGCCAACGCCGGGGCGGTCGCGGCGAGCGGGATGACGATCCCGACCCCTGCGATCGCGGCGAGCCATCGGTGTACCGATCTTGCCATCTGGTTCCTCCGGTGGGGGGACGATGTGCTGGCTACGCCGGGCGGGTGCCGGGGCCGCCCGGGGTGGTGCGGGTGCTGCGCGTCGCTCTCCGGTAGGGGGCGGGACGACGCCGTCCCGCCCCCGGTGCGGTTCGCCGACCGGGGAGCTGCCGTACGGCCGTGGGGCCGTGCGGCCCGTGCTGCGGGCGCGCGACGACGCGGCCCGGGGTACGGGTCGGAAGAGGTGGTGCGGTGTGGCGGGGGTGGCTCGCCCGGGGCCGGCGTGGCCGGTCGGTTCCGGCGCGGCCGGGGCGGGAGCGGACAGCTCCCGCCGGGGCGGGGCGACCGGTCGGGTCCGGGTCTGCCGGGGCGGGACCGGGCCGGTCGGGGGGAATGGTGGCGGTCGCGTCAGCTGACGCGACCGCCACCCGGATGCCGTCGGCGGTGGTGCGGACCGCCGTCGGCGCCCAGCTGCGGCCGTGGTCCGGCCGGCGGAGCGGTCAGTCGTTCTGGTAGATGGTCAGGTCGGCCATGTTGGCGTAGCTGAGCCGGGCGAAGTCCAGCGACTGGGCGGGGTTGGCGGTGCCGCCGGGGGCGGTGTCCATCTCCCAGTTGGCGTGGTGGAAGTCGCTCTCGCCGATGGTCTGGAAGAACTGCTGGAAGTTGATGTCGCCCTCACCCAGCGGGATCATCTCGTAGCCGTTGGGCAGCGCGGTGTTGCGGTTGCCGTCCTTGGCGTGGAACAGCGGGAACCGCTTGGTGCGCCGGGCCACGTTGAGGATCGGGTCGAACAGCGAGGTCTTCTGCTGGCCGGCCGAGTTGGTGTACGTGCGGTGCTTGTGCCGGGCCACGTACGCCCAGTAGATGTCGCACTCGAAGTAGACGTACTTCGGGTCGGTCTTGGCGAAGAAGTACTCCAGCCGGCGGACGCCGGACGAGCGGGTCGGCTTGCCGTTGGCGTCCAACGGGCCACTGTCGAGCAGGAACGAGTAGGCCACGTCGTGGTTGTGGGTGTAAAGGCGCATCTTGCGCTCCTTGGCCTGCCGGCCCAGCTCGTTCCACAGGTCGGCGGCGGCGTCCCAGTCGGCCTGGTAGGCGCTGTTGGTCGGGTCGCTGCCGGTGCCGATGTTCTTCATGCCGAGTTCCTCGGCGATGTCGAGCTGCTGCTGGAAGGTCGCCGCGTTGATCGACGTGTGGGTGCCGTTGGCGACCAGGCCGTTGTCGTCCAGGATCTTGCGGATCTCGGTCGGGGTGATCTGCCGGCCGAGGATCGAGGTGTGCTGGTTGTAGCCGGCGAACTCGATCTCCTTGTAGCCCATCTCCGCCAGGCTGGCGAGCACCCGCTCGAAGCCGTAGGGCACGCCGCTGTCGTCCGGCGCGGCGGAGATCCGGTCCCGGACGCTGTAGAGGATGATGCCCCGGTTCTGCGTCGGGATGAGCGGGTCGACCCGCCACTTGCCGTCGGCGCGGGCCGGCCCCTTGGTCTGGAGCACCGGCAGTCCGGCCGCGCCGAGCACGGCGGCGGCACCCGCCGACGCGGCCAGCAGCCGGCGACGGGTGACCTGGGCGCGGTACTGGGGGTCGGCGGCCATGCGGCGCTGTTCCTCGTTCACGATGTTCCACCTTTCGAGGGCGGCCCTGGGGCCGCGGGGACTGCGAGTCCTGCTGGGAGGGTCGGAGGACCTGCGCCGCCGAATACGCGTGGCCCGGTGGATGACTGGTCAATCAAGGGGGTGTGTCAACCGTGTTACGTCCGTGAACCGGACACTAACGGTGGCTGACGGCTAAAGATAGACCTCGAACGGAGAAACTTTTGTTCGTGCGAACAAAAGTTCCCGATGGTCGGAGCCCCGGCCGGGACAACCGACCGCATCCGGCTCCCCCGTGGATCCACCGGCCCCCACCAGCACGAATACCGAACGACACCGGGGCGTGGGCAGCCGGACACGACGCGGGGCGCGGTGTCGACCCGTCATCGAATCGACACCACGCCCGACGCGTCGCCGGATCCGCCCGGCACCGGACCGGTCGGCTAGCCGGAGGCGGCCACCACCAGCTCCCCGAGCCGCTGGTCGAGGGCGGCGGCGTCGAGGCCCCCCGGCCAGCCCCGCAGCAGCGCCCCGCCCTTGGCGACCAGCACGACGGCCGGTGGTTCCCGCACCGCGTACGACCGCCAGACGGTCTGCTCCCCGTCCACCACCACGGGATACTCCACCCGGTGCGTCCGCAGGTAGTCCTGCAACTCGTCGGCCTGGTCGGCCCCGGCCACCCCGACGAAGACCACCCGGTCCCGGTAGCGGCGGGCCAGGTCGCTCAGCGCGTCCTGCCGTTGCGCGCAGGTGGTGCACCAGGAGCTGAAGAAGGTGAACACCACCGGCCGGTCCGCCCAGAGCCGGGCCGCGGTCAGCGGGGTGCCGTCGGTGAGCGCGCCGGTGAACGCCGGGGCGGCCGGCGCGGTGCCGGGCGTCGGGCGCAGCGCCAGGTCCGCCGGGACCGGACCGGGCAACGCCGCGGCGCCCCCGGCCAGCGCCGGCCCGGGTTCCGCGGCCGGCCCGGCGGTGCAGCCGGCCAGCACCAGCACCGCCAGCAGCAGCGCGAGCAGCCGCCTCATGCCGGCACCACCGCCACCAGCGCCGGCCCCTCGCTGCTGTCCGGGGTCAGGTCGAGCGGTGCCCGGCCGGCGACCTCCAGCCGGTACCCGGTCCGCTGCGGCACCCGCACCGGCACCGCGAACGCACAGTAGGTCGGCACCCGCTCGACCGCCAGGTCCTCGGCGAAGGCGGCCACCGCCGTGCCCGCCGGCAGCGTTCCGGTCACCAGGGCCGCGCCGTCCGGGTCGAGCAGCCGGAACGCCGCCCGGTGGTGGAAGTACTGGTACGGCCCGGTGCCGGCGCAGTCCACACCCTCGGCCCGGATGTTGATGTCACGGACCAGGACCCGGACGGTGGTCGGGGTGACCGCCTCCGCCTCGTCGGCGCTGCCACCGCATCCGCCCGCCCCGGCCAGCAGCAGGGTCAGCAGCGCGCCGACGCCGCGCCGGGCGCTCGTGGACAACCGCACCTCGTCTCCTCCCACCCGCACGTCGGGTCCGGGGCGACGGCTGCCGCCCCGGACCCGACGCGATGATCGATGCCGGTCAGGACTTCTCCACCCGGCACTGCTTGGTCACCGTCTTCGACGGGTCGCTCTCCGACGTCGCGGTGAGCTTGACGAAACCGGTGTCCGCGGCGGTGGCGGTGGCGCCCACCGACACCCGGACGGTGGTCGACTTGCCGAACTGCGCGGTGGCGAGCGGGTTGGGCACCCAGGTCCGCCAGCCCCGGCCGGCCACCTCCGCCGAGAGGCGGTAGACGTCCGACTTGAGGTAACCGGCGACGTTCTCCGGGTGCTGCTGCCCGCCGGCCGAGTACGTGCCGCTGTTGGTCAGCTCGAACGAGCAGGTCACGCCCCGGTTCGTCGGCTTGCCGGTGCTGGTCACCTCGCCCTTGCCCAGGCTCACGCCGTGGCTGCTCGGCCCCCCGGTGCCGTCCAGCGACCGCACCGCCACCGTGTACGACAGCGAGCCGGCCGCGTCCCGCTTGAGGTCGATGACGTAGAAGTGCAGCCGGTTGGCCTGGTCGACGTACTCGTACTGGCTGCCGGTGTCCGCCCCGGCGTGGAACAGCGCGTCGGAGAGCTGCCGGTAGTCACCCATGGTGATCTTCTGCGGGGTACCGTCCGGCCGGTAGAAGTCGATCATGTCGATGTCCTGCGGGTTGGCGTCCACCACCCACTGGAACGGCGCGCTGTCGGCGTTCTTGGTCTTGCTCAGCAGCACCCCCCGGTCCGGGGTGAACGAGTCGGCCCCCATCCGGTCGACGACCTCGACGGTGTAGTTGTTGAAGCCGCCGCCGTCGCACAGGGGATTCGTGGCGACCGTGCAGGCCGGCGAGAGGTCCTTGTTCAGGGCGATGTTCACGCCGGTCAGCCCCTTCGGGCCGGCGTCGACCGCGCGGGCGGTCACCTCGGCGACGACCAGGCCGGACGACGCCAGCGCCTCCCGGGACAGCCGCAGCACGTGCTCCTCGCCGAGCAGACCGATCTTGAGCTTGTCCCGCACGGTGTGCAGCGAGCCCATCGAACCGCCGTTGGTCGGCGGGATCTGCCAGCGGGTGTGCGGTCCACCGGGGCCGTTGAACGACCCGCGCGACATCATGCTCCAGATGCCGGTGTACGCCCGGCGTAACGGCTCGCCGTACGGGTTGTTGTAGTTGTCGCCGATGCCGAGCAGGTGGGTCAGCTCGTGGGCGTACACCCCCATGCCGGAGCTCTCCCCCTGGGTGGACGAGCCGGAGCCGGCGTTGGGCCACAGCGTCGCCGCCGCCTTCCACGAGGTCCACTCCACGTAGCGGGTCTTGGCCCAGTTCGGCAGGTTGGGGTCCGGCGGCCCCCAGGAGTCCGGCACGTCCTCCTTGTTCTGGAAGATCATCTGCCCGAACTCCTGCCAGGTGGACGACTCGTCCTGCCCGGCGCTGAGGATGAAGACCAGCTCGTACTGGTTGGCGACCTCGTCACCGACCGCCGCCCGCCAGGCCCCCAGGCCGTCGGTGCGGATGTTCTTGTTGCAGGTGTCCCCGCTCGGGCAGGCCCCGGGGTTGAAGCTGTTGTCCAGCCCGTACTGGTACGACTTCGCCGGCATCTGGTACGGCCCGAACCCGGCCAGGTCCACGCCGTACCGCCCGTTGGAGTCCTGCATCCAGTACTCGTGCAGGGTGTGCCCCTTGTTCAGGGTGTTCGGGGTGTTGAGGAAGTCCTGGTAGAACTTCGGCACGTCGGCGCGGGGGATGTTGGCCGCGACCGACTGGGGGTTGCCGAAGACCGTCGAGCGGGCCCGCTGGGACACCGCGAACGTCTGGTCCGGATAGTCGAGCGCGACCAGGGCGATCTTGAAGTTGCGGATCGCGCCCCGCACGCTCGGGTCGGCCCAGTTCCGGCCCGGCACCGCCTGGTAGTCGTCCCAGGTCATGGTGTCCGGGTTCTGCCAGGCCTGCGGGTCGAGGACCTGGAACGGCGCGGTGCCGCCGGCCGGGTTGGCCGGGGCCGCGGCGGCCTGCGCCGCGCCGGTCACCACGAGCGTGCCGGCCAGGACAGCGGCCAGCACGGAACGCCTCAGTCGGGGTCGTTGGGGGGTAGCACGGTGCACAGGTTCGCCTCTCGTCGGGAGGGACGCGGCGTCCGGTGTCCGGTGGTGTCCCGAGGGGTGGCTGCCGAGACACCCGTCACCGGGCCGCGCAGCGAATCTAGGAGGACGGGCCGGGGCCGGTCACCGTGCAGATGTCGGCAGGTGGACCGGCGGCTTCCGACACCTGAAGGACCGGCACCGGGTCGACGGTGGCCGCCAACGCCCGGCCCAGGTCCCGGCGCAGCCGGGCGGCGGCCGGTCCGGCCAGCGGCCCGCGCGGCGGACGGCACCGGCCACCGAACCGCCCGGCGCACTCCATCGCCAGCTTGATGGCCTGCACGGACTCCGGCCGGGAGTCCCAGCCGAAGGCCGGGTGCAGCTCGGCGTAGAGCGGCAGCGCCCGGCCCAGGTCACCGGCGACGCAGAGGTCGTAGAGCCGCAGCGCCTGGCGGGGCAGCGCGTTGGACAGGCCGGCGACCCAGCCCCGGGCACCGCAGAGCACCAGTTCGAGCAGCACGTCGTCCGCCCCGGCGAGCACGTCGAGGTGCGGGCAGAGGTCCCGGATCCGGTGCAGCCGCCGGACGTCGCCGGAGAACTCCTCGACCGCGACGATCCCGTCGGTCTCGGCGACCCGGGCGAGCAGCTCCGGGGTCAGGTCCACCCGGGTGTCGTGCGGATCGTTGTGGGCGACCACGGGCAGGCCGACGGCGGTCACCTCCCGGTAGTGGGCGACCACCTCGGCGTCGCCGGCCGGATAGCCGTCGGGGGGCGGGGCGAGCACCGCGCCGGCACCGGCGGCGGCGGCCTGCTCCACCCAGCGGCGGGACTGCCGGCTACCGTAGCCGCCGACCCCGGGCAGCACCGCGCAGCCCGGCGGCGCGGCCTGCACCGTCGCCCGTACCACGTCGGCCCGCTCGTCGTCGGACAGCGCCCGGTACTCCCCCACCGAGGCGCACGGGGCCACGCCGTGGCAACCCGCCTCGGCCAGCCAGCGCACGTGTTCCTGGAGCCGGTCGAAGTCGACGCCGAGATCGTCACGGAACGGGGTGGGGATGGCGACCAGCACCCCCCGCCAGGGCCTACCAGCTGTCACTCGGGCCTTCCCTCCTGCGCGCCGGCGGCCCGCTGCCCACCGCACCGGAACCTTACGATCGTCGATCACCGCGGCTCTTCGGACAATTGCCGGAACAGTCGCCACCGGGGCCGTCCTTTTGTCGGTAGATCTCCGGTGGACCTTGCGCACAGGCCCACCGGCCACCCAGGGTAGGCACTGGCTGCCGGGCACCCCGATCGCGCAGCCAGCCAGGGGAGATCCATGCATGGTGAGCTTCAGCGCATCGTCGACGCCGTCGCCGCCCGGGTGGGGCGTCCCGCGCTCATCGAGGACCGGCGGCAGCGGGTCGTCGTCTACAGCGAGCACGACGGTCCGATGGACGAGGTGCGCCGGATGTCGATCCTGCGCCGACAGACCACCCCGGAGGTGATCGCCTGGTTCCGCCGGATGGGCGTGCTCACCGCACGCGAGCCGGTGCGGACCCCGGCCGACGTCGACCTCGACCTGCTCCCCCGGGTCTGCGTGCCGATCTGGCACGACGACCTGCTGCTCGGCTTCGTCTGGTTCATCGACGACGACGGGTCGATGACCGACGCCGACATCGCCACCGCGACGGGCGCCTTCACCGACCTGTCGTTGGCGCTCTACCGGGAGAACCTGCTCGGTGAGCTGGCCTCCCAGCGGGAGGCGGAGGCCACCCGGACCCTGCTGGTGGAGAGCCCGCAGGCCCGCGCGCACGCCGTCCGGGCGCTGCTGGAGGAGGGCACCGTGGCCGGTGACGGCACCACCACCGCCGTGGTGGCGCAGCTCGCCCCGGCCGCCGGGCAGCACCCCGACGAGGTGGCCAGGATCGCCCTGGAGCAGGCGCTGGTGGCCACCCGCCGGTGGCTCGGCGTCCGGGAGTCGCTGCACATGGTCTGGCCCGACCACGGGGTGCTGCTGATCTGCGGCGGCCGGATCGCGGGCCGCCCCACCCCGCAGAGCGCGGCCGACCACCTGGACGAGGCGCTGCACAACGCGACCCGGGGCCTGCCCTCGGTGGAGCGGACGGTGACCGGCATCGGTCAGTCCCGCCCGGGGCTGGTCGACGCGGTGCAGTCGTACCGGGAGGCGGCGCAGGCGGCCCGGGTCGGTGTCCAGCTGCCGGCGCTCGGCCGGGTGGTGTCCTGGGCCGGCCTCGGCATCTACCGGGTGCTGTCCCAACTGGACGCCCGGCACCTCGACGTCGCCGGGGTGCACCCCGGGTTGGAACGGCTGCTGCGCGACGACGCCCACCAGGTGCTGTTGGAGACCCTGGAGGCCTACCTCGACCTGGCCGGCAACGCCCACGCCACCGCCGAGAAGCTGCGGCTGCACCGGACCACGCTCTACTACCGGTTGCAACGGGTCGAGCAGCTCGCCGACACCGACCTCAAGGACGGCAACGAGCGGTTGTGCCTGCACCTGGCGATGAAGCTGGGCCGGCTCACCGGCCACTACCGCACCCCGTCCTGACCGCGCAAGCGGTTCCGCCGACCGTCGGAAGAGGACACCCGCGCTGCCGAGCTGTGACAGCCCGTGTCCGGCCGGACAGATCATTGACAGATCCGAGCGGGTACGGCCAGGATGGGCGCACCGATCGGCAATGCCCCCACGACCGACCGTAACCAGGTACGCCCCCGCCCCGTCACGCAGACCGGATCGGCGCCGGTCGGCAGCCTCCGCGCGAACGCCGAGACCCCCCGGGTCTCCGTCCGGCGGCAGGCAGCCGTCGTGACCGGCCGTCCACCGTCGCCCGACTGTCGACGACCGACCCTCCCGTTTCGCACCCCGCCCGACGGCGGGCGCTGGCGCGCGCCGTCGGTCCGTCTCGCACCCCAGGAAAGGTGGCCCGAGATGTCCCGTTCCGCGCTCCCCCGCCGGTGGCGGCGGTTACCCGCCGCGACGGCTGCCGGTGTGGCGATGCTGCTGCTCGCCGGCCCGGCGACCGCCGGCACCGCCGCCCCGCCCGACCGGGAGGCCGACGCCCCGGTCGTGCTCGAACGCTCCGCCGACGAGCAGGCCGACGTGGTGGAGGTGACGGTCGACGGCACCGCCCAGCTCGACGCGCTGGTCGCCACCGGGGTCGACCTCGACCACCACGTCACGCCCACCGGGGCGGGCATCGTGGTGCACGCCGTGGTCACCCCGACCGAGGTCGCCGCGCTGAAGCGGATGGGCTACCGGGTCGGCGCGGTGCTGCACGACGCGGCCGACTCCGCGCAGCGGATCAGCGAGCGGGACGCGACGATCGCCGCCCACCGGGCCGAGAACCGGGCGTACACGGCGACCCTGGAACGCAGCGCCGCCGCCTCCGACGTGAAGATCATCCGGGCCGACTACTACACCTCCGGCACCAACCAGGTGCTCTCGGTCGAGGCCAAGTGGGCCCAGGGGCAGACCTCCACCAGCACGCTGACCGTGGCCCGGGACAGCGGCCCCGGCACCGAGATCGGCTCCGGCGGCACCCAGAGCATCAGCCGGTTCGTCGACGCCGGGGTCTACCTCTACCACCGGGGCGCCGCCGCCGTCACCGCCCGGCCGCAGCGCATCCAGATCACCAGCCCCACCGGAGACGTGGCGGTCGCCGAGGTGAAGGAGTGGCTGCCCATCCCGGCCGACAGCCCGGAGGGGCCGGGCTACCAGAAGGACTTCGTCACCAGCTACCTCACCCCGACCGAGCTGTACGACCGGATCAAGCGGCTGGCCGACGCGTACCCGCAGCTCGCCGAGGTGGTGAAGCTGCCGTACCAGACCAACGGGTACCGGCGTAAGGCGCAGGTGGTGCTCGGCGGGACCGCCGCCACCCGGGTCGCGGTGGACTCGCTCGCCTGGGGACACGAGGGCGGCAACGACGTCACCGTCGAGCTGGTCGACCCGGGCGCGGCCGACCGGCCGCTCGCGGTCACGGTGACCGGCAAGGCCATCCGGGTCAGCCTGGCCACCGACGCCGCCGGCACGGTGACCAGCACCGCGGCCCAGGTCGCCGCGGCGCTGACCGCCGAGGCGGGGGCGCTGGTCACCGCGTACACCTATCGGGGTGACGCCGGTGCCGGCGTGGTCGCGCCGGTCGCGCCGACGCCGCTGTCGGACAACCTGAAGGCCCCGGCCGGGGTCTCCCGCGACCCGCACCCGGTGTACGCCATCCGGATCGGCAAGTACCGCGACGGCTCCCGTACCGGGGTGCTGGCCTACGCCCAGGAACACGCCCGGGAGTGGGTACCGCCGCTGGTGACCATCGAGACCGCCGAGCGGCTGCTGCGCAACCACGCCACCGACGAGAACACCAAGCAGCTGCTGCGCACCCTGGACATCTGGATCGTCCCGTCGATCAACCCGGACGGCGGGCACTACTCGTTCTACGACTACGCCTCGCAGCGGCGCAACATGACCAACCACTGTGCCCCGGGTGGCGCGACCGACGCGCTGGCCCGTAACTCGTGGGGGGTGGACAACAACCGCAACTACACCGAGTACAGCCTCTTCGACGGCTACTCGGGGGCGTCGGCGAGCTGCACCGGCGACACCTACGCCGGGCCGAGCGAGCTGTCCGAGCCGGAGAACCGCAACGTCGACTGGCTGGCCCAGCGGCCGAACATGAAGTTCTCGATGAACCTGCACTCCTCCGGCAACTACTTCATGTGGTCGCCGGGCGCGTACGCCACCCCGGGCCGGATCTCCGCGCCCCGGCCGACGCTGGCCGAGGAGTCGTTCTTCTGGGGCGCGTCGTCGCGGATCCTCACCGCGATCAAGCGGCACCGCAACATGGCGGTCACCCCGGCCCGGACCGGCCCGATCTCCGACGTGCTGTACTCGGCGGCCGGCAACTCCGGGGACATGCTCTGGTACAGGTACAGCATCTACGCGTGGAACTTCGAGGTCGGCACCAGCTTCCAACCCACCTGGGACGAGGCGCACCAGGAGACCATGGAGTTCAGCAACGGCCTGGTCGAGCTGCTCCGGGTGGCCCGGGACTACGACAAGGACAAGAAGCGGCCGACCAGCACCCTGGCGGTCACGCCGAGCCCGACCGAGGGCACGGTCAGCGTCCGGTTCGACGTCAGCGAGCCGGCCGCGGTGTTCTACACCCTCGACGGCTCCCGGCCCACCTTCGGGTCCACCCTGTACGCCTCGGCGGGCATCCGGGAGGGGGCCGAGACGCTGACCGTCCCGGTCGGCACCAGGGTCCACTGGTTCTCGGTGGACGCCGCCGGCAACATCGAACGTAACTACCGGCCGGACGACGACGAGAGCAAGACGTTCAACCGGGGCTGGGCGACGCCGCCCACCGGCTGAGGTCCGGGTACGCCAGCGGGGGTCCGCGCCGCCGGACCCCCGCTGGCCGCCCGGTTCAGTCCTCGGCCCGCCACCGGTAGAACTCGGTGGCCACCGCGTCCACCGGGCTGCCCCAGGTGTCCGGGTCGAACGGGCTGATGTACGGGCTGAGATCGTCCATGATCTTGCTGAAGGCCGGCTGGTCGTGCTGTTCCTCGACAGCGCCGTCGAACTCCTCGCCGACGCGCTCCAGCACGTGCAGATAGACGTCGTCGATCGAGTAGAGCCACCGCCCGGTGACCCCCATCAGGGTGGGCAGCGGGCCGGCGTCGGACTCGGCGAAGATCTGCGCCACGGTGGGTTCCGCGCCGGGTTTGATCCGGGCGACGATGACCGTCCGGCTCGGCTCGGCCGCACCGGCCGGCGGCTCGACCGCCCTGGCCGGCGTCCAGGAGTAGAACTCCTTCGCCACCGAGTCCGACGGGTTCTGCCAGTCCCTCGGGTAGGGCGTCACGTACGGGCCGATCTTCTCGGCGATCTGCTGGAAGGCGGGCAGGCCCCGGGTCTGCCCGGTCACCTTCGGGTCGGCGTTCCGTTCGATCAGGTGGATGTAGAGGCCGTGGAAGGACAGCAGGGTCCGCCCGACCACGCCCAGGTCCTGCGGCCGGGTGGTCCGGTCGTAGTACCCGAACACGTCGGCGACGGTCTGCTCACTGCCCGGCACCATGCGACAGACGATCACGTTGCGGAAGGTCATCGAAGCTCCTCGGAGATCAGGCGGTAGGGGTCGGCTCGGTGGGGCGGGGGCGACGGGCCGGCGGGGCCGGCACCGGCGGGGCCGAGGCGACGAACCGGACCGGCAGCTCCAGCAGGCCCCGGAACGGTGACGCCGCCGGCAACCGGCGCAGCTCGTCGACCGGCACCGCGAGGCGCAGCCCGGGGAGCCGGCGCAGCAGCACCGCCAGCGCGATCTGGGCCTCCATCCGGGCCAGCGAGACCCCGAGGCAGTAGTGCACGCCGTGGCCGAAGCCCAGGTGCGGCCCCCGGACCCGCCGCAGGTCCAGCCGGTCCGGGTCGACGAAGTGCGCCGGGTCGTGGTTGGCCGCGTTGAGCGCCACCCCGACGATCGACCCGGCCGGGATGTGCACCCCCCGGTACTCGACGTCCTCGGTGGCGACCCGGGGGCTGGCCACCGGCAGCGGGCCGTCGAAGCGCAGCAGCTCCTCGATCGCCGAGGGCAGCAGCTCGGGGGTGTCCCGCAGCAGGTCGAGCTGGTCGGGATGGGTCAGCAGGGCCACCGTCGCGTTGCCCAGGAAGTCGGCGGTGGTCTGGTGCCCGGCGAACAGCAGCAGGAACGTGGTGGTGACCAGCTCCGCCTCGGACAGGCTGCCGTCCTGGTCACAGGCGTCGATCAGCGCGCTGACCAGGTCGTCGGCCGGCTCGGCACGCTTGGCTGCCACCAGCCCTGCCAGGTAGTGGTGCAGCCGTACCTGCGCCTCGCCCACGGCCGCCCGCTCCTGCGCCGGGGGCCGCCGTGACGACCCGGAGGTCCGGATCACCTGGGTCCAGTCGAGGACCTGACCCTGGTCGGCCCGGGGCACCCCGAGCAGCTCGCAGATCACCACCATCGGCAGCGGGATCGCGAAGTCGTGCATCAGCTCGGCCCGCCCCTGGGCGACGAAGCCGTCGATCAGGTCGTCGACGATCTGCCGCACCCGGGGCCGCAGCGCCTCGATCCGGCGCGGCGCGAACGCCTGCGACACCAACCGGCGCAGCCGGGTGTGCTCCGGCGGGTCGGCGTTGAGCATGTTCCGGTTCAACGCCTCCGAGTTCGGGCCGAAGATCTGCAGGTAGTGCTGGCCGGGGCCGTAGAGGTCCTTGGACAGTCGCGGGTCGGTCAGCGCCGCCCGCGCGTCGTCGAACCGGGTGAGCAGGTACGAGTCGAACCGGGGCGAGCTGACCGGGCAGACCGGCGCGTCCGCGCGGAGCCGGGCGAGAGCGGGGTAGGGGTCGGCGGCGAACTGGTCGGTGTAGAGCTGCGACGCGGGCAGCGGCTCGGTCATCGCGCCTCCCCGGGCACCCGGGGCATGCTGTGCAGCACCTGGTAGGTGTGCCGTTCGGCGGATTCCCGCAGCTCACGTACCACCCGCAGCAGCCGGTCGCGGTGTTCGCTGCGCCCGAAGGCGTCCAACCGTTCCCGGTCCGCCCAGTCACTGATGATCAGATAGCTGCGCGGGTCGTCGGCGTCGCGGACCAGATCCTGCCGCAGGCACCCGTCGAGCCGCCGGATCTGCTCCGCCGCCGAGAGCCACTCCGCCTCGAACCGCTCCGCGCAGCCCTCCCGGGTACGCATCGCGAGCACCGTACGCACCGCCGTCATCGCGCACCGCCGAACACCAGGTGCAGGTTCTTGCGCAGCGCGTCGGCGTCGACCGGCTGGCTGCGGAAGCCGACGTGCCCGTCCGGGCGGATCAGGTACAGCGCGGTGCCGGCCACCCCGTACCGGGCGCGGAACTCACCCCCGGCGTCGCGTACCACCGGTGGCGCGGGCAGCCCCGGTTCCCCGGCGTCCGGACTGAGCAGCAGGTAGACGTCGACCTCGCCCCGGGTCGCGGCGCGGACGTCGGCGCAGAGCCCCGGTACGGCGGCCACCGCCGCCGGCTCGGCGGAGGCGTCCGCGTAGACCAGCAGGGTGTGCCGGGTGCCCCCGGTCAGGTCGCGCAGCCGCAGCGGATGCCCGACCCCCCGCCGGGTCAGGCCGCCCAGGTCGGGGGCGCGGTCACCGGGGCGGGGGCCGTCACGCAACGCGTCGGGATCGGTCACGCACTCGCCGACCAGCGGGCTGTCGGCGTAGCTGAGCAGCAGGGACATCTCCTGGAGGAACTGCCGTTCCAGGTCGGCGCGGTCCAACTCGTCGGTGAACGCCAGCCGTACCGCCCGGCCGACGATCTCCTCCCCCTCCGGGCGGCGTTCGGCCTCGTAGCTGTCCAGCAGCCCGGGGGCGGCGAGCCCGCGCACCGCCAGCGCCACCTTCCAGGCCAGGTTCCAGGCGTCCTGGATGCCGGTGTTCATCCCCTGCCCCCCGGCCGGCGGGTGCAGGTGCGCGGCGTCACCGGCCACGAAGACCCGGCCGTGGCCGTACCGGTCGACGATGCCGTGGCTGATCCGGAACACCGACGACCAGCGCAGGTTCGCCGCCCGGGTGCCCGGTGGGGCGAGCCGGTCCAGGGCCGCCTGCACGTCGTCGAGGGTAGGTTCGGCCAACTCCTCGCTGAACCCGGGCGGGGCGTCCCGGCCGCCGGTCTGGGCGAAGAACCGGGGCGGGGCGAGGGTCGCGATCCGGTACCGGCCCTCCCCCCGCAGGGGTACGCAGACCAGCATGCCGTCCATCCGGCCGTCGGTCTCGTGCAGGAAGCGCAGCAGATGCCCGTCGGGCATGTCCCAGTTCACGTCGACGTCGGCGAGCATGAACAGCTGCGGGAAACGGCCCAGCCCACCCGAGAACGTCAACCCGAGCAGCTCCCGGACCCGGCTGTGCGCCCCGTCCGCGCCGATCAGGTACTTCGCCCGAATCGTCTGCGTGCTGCCGTCCGCGCCGGTGAGGGTGGCCAGCACGCCGTCCACGCCCTGGGTGAAGCCGGTCAGCTCCGCACCGCGCTGCGGCCGGACGCCGAGGGTGGCCAGCCGTTCGGTGAGCAGGCGCTCGGTCTCGTACTGGGGCAGGCCGAGGTGCGCGTACGGCAGTCCCGGCAGCTCCCAGCTCATCCGGTGGGTCTGCGTGCCGTTGACGAACACCACGTTGCCGGTGAGCCAGATCCCGGCGTCCATCGCCTCCCGGGCGATGCCCTGCTCCGCCCAGATCTCCATGGTGCGGCAGTGCACCCCGATCGCCTTGTCCGCCTGGGCGGGCGGCACGGCCAGCTTCTCGACCAGCCGGCAGTCGATGCCGCGCCGGGCCAGCTCGACGGCGGCGGTCAGCCCGGTCGGCCCCGCCCCGACGATGAGTACGTCCGTTGTCGTGTGCACGTCGGTCTCCCTACCGGTACTGGCTGCCCGGTCGGCGCCGGGATGAGCCGCGAGGTGGAACAGTCGGCGGCGGAAGTCGAGCAGGAACGGCGCGATCGGCCCGGCCTCCTCCCGCGCGTGGGCCGGGTTGGCGACCCAGCGGTGGAACTCCGCCGCGGTCCGCCACTCGGCGAAGATGTGGTGGACGTCGGTGCCGGGCTCGCGGAGCAGTTCCTCGCGCAGGTAGCCGGGAACGCCGGCCATCCGGGCGGTCACCTCGGCGTGGCCCCGCCGGAACTCGGCGAGCCGGGTGGCCGGCACGGTGACCTCCACGTCCACCAGGATCGTCGGGTGCCCGCCCGGCTCGTCGCGCATCACCCGCTGGTCGTCGGCGGTGCCCGGCAGGCACCGGTCGCGCAGGGCGTCGGCGAGGCGGGCCGCCACCGGGCCGTTCTCGTAGCCGAGCAGGGCGGCGTCGTCGGCCCATTCGGTGGCGACCACGAAGGTGCGCGGGTCGTTCGCGTCCAGGAACAGCTCCCGCCGCAGGTTGCCGGGGAGCGCGCCGATCTGTCCCGCGGCCGTCCGCCAGGCCGCCCGGATCTCCTGTTCGGCGCCGGGACGCGCGCGGATCCGGAGCATCGTCCTGATCATGGGGTCTCCCTTGACGGCCTGCCCGTGACGGGGGTCCGCGACCACCGGCACCCGGCGCGTCGTCGTTCGACCCTGTCGCAGTGCGCGTCACCGCGCCGTCACCACCGGGCTCTCCCCGGCCACCCCGCGTTGACGCCGCCGCGACGACCCACCCGTCCCCGGCCGCCCGGCCCCGGCACGACACGCACACGGCTCAGCCACGGCGGACGCCGCCGGATGCGCGGCTCAACCACGGCGGACGGCGCTGGACGCGCGGCTCAGCGGCGGCGGACGGCGCTGCCCGGACGACTCAGCGGCGGCGGACGGCGCCGCCCGGACGACTCAGCGGCGGCGGTTGCCGCTGCTCGCGCGGACGACGAGGACCGGCTCGACCTGGGGCCGGGGCGTGCTCGCGCCGGTGCCGTCGAGGAGTTCCAGCAGCGCGGCCACGCACCGGCGGCCGACCTCGTCGAAGTCCTGCCGCACGGTGGTCAGCGGCGGGGAGAGGTACTCGGCCTCGGGGATGTCGTCGAAACCGACCACGCTGACGTCCTCGGGGATCCGGGCGCCCCGCTGGTGCAGGGCGCGCAGCAGGCCGAGCGCCTGGTGGTCGTTGGCGCAGAACACCGCGGTCACGTCCGGGCGGGCGGCGAGCGCCTGGCCCAGCTCGTAACCGGCCCGGGGGCTCCAGTCGCCCACGATGACCGGCGGAACCCGGCGGCCCGCCTGCTCCAGGGTCTGCCGCCACCCGTCGACCCGGTCCCGGGCCTCCAGCCAGTCCCGGGGGCCGGCGATGTGCCACACCGTCTCGTGCCCGAGGTCGAGCAGGTGCCGGACCGCCAGCCGGGCGCCGGCCACCTGGTCGACGGAGATGCTGGGCAGTTCACCGCGCTCCCCGCTGGCCTCCACCACCACCGCCGGTACGCCGGTGGGCAGGCCGTGCACGGCGACCGACGCCGTCATCATCGGGGTGATGGCGACGACGCCGGCCACCGACTGCTCGGTCAACGCGTCGATGGCGGACCGCATCCCGCTGCGGTCCAGCTGTTCCAGGGTGACGATGCTGATGCCGTACCCGGCGGCGCGGGCGGCCCGTTCGATGCCCAGCAGGGTGGCCGCCGGACCGAACAGAATGGTGTCGAAGCTGACCACACCGATGACCCGGGAGCGCCGACCGGCCAACCCCCGGGCCAGGGCGTTGGGCCGGTAGTTGAGCTGGTGCACGGCACGCAGCACCCGCTCCCGGGTCTCCGGCCGGACGCTCGGATGGTTGTTGAGCACCCGGGACACGGTCTGGTGCGACACCCCGGCGAGTTGCGCGACGTCGCTCATCACCGCGGCGCGGTCGCGCCGCTGCTGGCCCATGGCGGCTCAGAAACCCCGGGCCAGGCGGTAGTAGGCCTGGTTCCAACGGAGTTCGTCGGCCAGCCGCCGGGGGGTCGTGTCGGCGTCGATGACGACCAGTTCGGTGCTGACCATCTCGGCGAGGTCGTGCAGCTCCTCGACCCCGACGGCCTGGGACAGCACCGTGTGGTGCGGGGCACCGGCGGTGAGCCAGGCCTCCGCCGAGGCGGCGAGGTCGGGCCGGGGCCGCCACACCGCCCGCGCCACCGGCAGCTTCGGCAGCGGGTACGGCGGGGCCACCACGTCGATCTCGTTGGCGACCAGCCGGAACCGCTCCCCCATGTCGGCCAGGCCGAGCACCACCGCCGGGCCGGGCTGGGCGTCGAAGACCATCCGGACCGGGTCCTCCCGCCCGCCGATGCCCAGCGGGTGGATCTCGACGTTCGGGGTGGCCGCCGCGATGGTCGGGCAGACCTCCAGCATGTGCGCCCCGAGCACCAGTTCCCGGCCGGGGGTGAGGTCGTAGGTGTAGTCCTCCATGAACGAGGTGCCGCCGGTGGTGCCGACGGACATCGACTTGAGCGTGCGGACCAGCACCGAGGTCTTCCAGTCGCCCTCGCCGCCGAAGCCGTAACCGTCGGCCATCAGCCGCTGCACCGCGAGACCGGGCAGCTGCCGCAGCCCGCCCAGGTCCTCGAAGTTGGTGGTGAAGGCACGGAACCCGCCGGCCTCGAGGAAGTCCCGCAGACCCGCCTCGATCCGGGCGGCGTAGCGCAGCGACTCGTGCCGGTCGCCGCCGGAGCGCAGCGCGGGGACCAGCCGGTAGCTGTCGTCGTACTCCTTGACCAGCTCGTCGATGCGGGCGTCGGCGACCGCGTCGACGGCGTCGACCAGGTCGTTGACGCCGTAGGTGTTGACCGAGACGCCGAAGCGCAGCTCGGCCTCGACCTTGTCCCCCTCGGTCACCGCGACGTCGCGCATGTTGTCGCCGAACCGGGCCAGTCGCAGCGACCGCATCTCGGCGTGCCCGATCGCGGCCCGGGTCCAGGCGCCGATCCGGGCGGCGACCCGGGGGTCGCTGACGTGCCCGGCGACGGTCTTGCGGGCGACACCGAGCCGGGTCTGGACGTACCCGAACTCCCGGTCGCCGTGGGCGGCCTGGTTGAGGTTCATGAAGTCCATGTCGATCTCGGACCAGGGCAGTTCCACGTTGGCCTGGGTGTGCAGGTGCAGCAGCGGGGTCCGCAGCGCGTCCAGCCCGGAGATCCACATCTTGGCCGGGGAGAACGTGTGCATCCAGGCGATCACCCCGACCGCGCCCTGTACGGCGGCGTCGCGGCAGACGGCCAGGATCTCGGCGCTGGAGGTGAGCACCGGCTTCCAGACCACCCGGGCCGGGACGGCCGGGTCGGCGTCGAGCCGTTCGGCGATCCGCCGGGACTGCTCGGCCACCTGGCGCAGGGTCTCCGGGCCGTACAGGCCCTGACTGCCGGTGAGGAACCAGACCTCGGCGACCGGTGATGGGTTGGTCATGGGCGTTGCCTTCCGGTGGGGCTGGCGAGGGTCACTTGGTGCGGATGCCGACGAGGCGTTGGAGCAGGATGAACACGAACAGCAGGCCACCGATGACGATCTTGGTCCACCACGAGTTGAGGGTGCCGTCGAAGGTGATCAACGTCTGGATGATGCTGAGCACCAGCACCCCGAGCAGGGTGCCGAAGACGTAACCGGACCCGCCGGTGAGCAGGGTGCCGCCGATGACGACCGCCGCGATCACGTCCAGCTCCATGCCCACCGCGATCAGCGGGGCACCGGACAGGGTGTAGAAGGAGAGCAGGATCCCACCGATCGCCGAGCAGAGCCCGCTGATGGTGTAGACCGCGATCTTCGTACGCCCCACCGGCAGGCCCATCAGCAGCGCGGACTGCTGGTTGCCGCCGATGGCGTACACGTTGCGGCCGAGCCGGGTGTACGCCAGCACGGCGGCCGCCACGGCCACCACCGCGACGGCGATCAACGCGCCGACCGAGACGAAGTTCTCGCCCAGGTGGATGCGGTGCTGGGCGGCGCTGGTCCAGAACCCGTCGGTGATCGGGATCGAGGTGGTGCTGATCCAGGTGCACACGCCCCGGGCGAAGAACATCCCGGCCAGCGTGACGATGAAGGGTTGGATGTCGAAGAAGTGGATCACGCAGCCCATCGCGAACCCGAGGGCCGGGCCGAGCAGCAGCGCGATCACCAGCACCAGGGCGGGGTGCAGGCCGTCGCCCAGCAACGAGGCGGACACCATAGCGGTCATCGCCACCACCGACCCGACCGACAGGTCGATGCCGCCGGTGAGGATCACGAAGGTCATCCCGACCGCGACGACCAGTAGGAAGCCGTTGTCGATGAAGACGTTGAAGACGACCTGGATGTTGGAGAACGCGCGGTACTGGGAGACGCCGATGGCGTACATCACCAGCAGCAGCGCCGCGGTGGCGAGCACCGGCACGTGCCGGGGTGGCACCCGCCACCAGGCACGGCCCGGACGGGCGGCCAACGGGGTCGTGGTCATGCCGGAACCTGCTCCTTCTCTGTGCCGACCGGCTCCAAAGGAGTCACCGGGGCGCTGCGCCGACGGCGGAACCGGGCCCGGAAGGCCGGGGCCTGGATGAGGCAGACCACGATCACCACGACCGCCTTGAACAGCAGTGAGGTCTGCGGGTCGATGTTCATGGCGTACACCGAGGTGGTCAGGGTCTGGATGAGCAGCGCGCCGACCACGGTGCCGCCGAGGTAGAACCGGCCACCGGCCAGCGCGGTGCCGCCGATCACCACGGCCAGGATGGCGTCCAGCTCGACCCAGAGGCCGACCGCGTTGCCGTCGGCGCTGGAGACGTTGGCCGTCATCATGAACCCGGCGATGGCCGCGCAGGCGGCGCTCACCACGTACACCAGGAAGGTGATCCGCCGGGAGCGGATGCCGGCCAGCCGGCTCGCCTCGGCGTTCCCGCCGACCGACTCGATGATCATGCCGAGCGCGGTACGCCGGGTCAGCACCGCCACCAGGACGGTCACCGCGAGCGCGATGACGATGGCGAACGGCAGGGTCAGCAGGTGCCCCACCCCGATCACCTTGTACGGCCCGCTGTTGATGGTGATGATCTGCCCCTCGGCGATCAACTGGGCCAGCCCGCGACCCGCCACCATCAGGATCAACGTGGCGATGATCGGTTGGATGCCGATCCCGGCGACGAGGATGCCGTTCCACGCGCCGAGCACCAGGGCGACCCCGAAGCCGAGCGCCACCGCGGTGAGCACCACGCCCAGGCTGTTCTGGTCGGGCTGCTTGCTGATGTAGAGGCAGGCCACCGCGCCGGCGACCGCCGCCACCGCGCCCACCGACAGGTCGATGCCGCCGGTGGCGATCACCAGGGACATCCCCAGGGCGACCAGGATCAGCGGGGCGCTGAGCCGGACGATGTCGACCAGGCTGCCGTAGAGGTGGCCGTTCTTCAGCTCGATCGACAGGAAGCTCGGCCGGTAGACGGCGTTCGCCACCAGTAGCAGCACCAGCACCACGAGCGGCCAGAACAGCCGGTGGCTGGTGACGCCCGCGACGCGGGCACGTACGGTGCTCATGCCGGCACCGACCCTTCCTGGGAGCTGCCGCTGGCGATGACCTGCATGACGCGGGCGGCATCGAGGGTGTCGTCGTTGGTGAGTTCGGTGACCAGCTGCCGGTCGCGCATCACGGCGACCTTGTGGCTGAGCCGGAGCACCTCCTCCAGCTCGGCGGAGATGAACAGCACCGCCATCCCGCCGTCGGAGAGCTGCGCCACCAGGCGCTGGATCTCGGTCTTGGCACCGATGTCGATGCCCCGGGTCGGTTCGTCGAGGATCAGCAGCCGCGGTTCGGTGATCAGCCACCGGGCCAGCAGCACCTTCTGCTGGTTGCCGCCGGACAGGTTGCGCACCGGCATCTCCGGATCGGCCGGCCGGATGCTCAACGCCTTGATCCAGTGCTGGACCAGTTCGTCCTGCCGGCGGCGGGGCACCGGCCGCAGCCAGCCCCGGGCCGCCTGCATGGCCAGGATGATGTTCTCCCGCACCGACAGCTCGCCGACCAGACCCTCGGTGCGGCGGTTCTCGGAGCAGAACGCGATGTCCCGGTCGATGGCGGCCACCGGGTTGCGGATCGTCACCGGGCTGCCGTCGACGGCGAGCCGGCCGGCGTCGGCGCGGTCCGCGCCGAAGAACAACCGGGCCACCTCGGTACGCCCCGAGCCGAGCAGCCCGGCCAGGCCGACCACCTCGCCCTGGTGGATGGTGAGGCTGAACGGCGCGACGGAACCGGACCGGCCGAGGCCGTCGGCCGCCACCAGCGGAGTGCCCGACTCGATGGCCGCCCGGTCGTCGCCGCTGGTGGCCTCGTCGAGGCGTTCCAGGGCGTCCAGCTCCTTGCCGATCATCTTCTCCACCAGCGCGATCTGCGGCAGCTCGCTGGTCAGGTACTCGCCGACGAGCCGGCCGTTGCGCAGCACGGTGATCCGGTCGGCGATCGCGTACACCTGGTCGAGGAAGTGGGTGACGAAGATGATCGCGATGCCGTCGTCGCGCAGCTGCCGCATGATCCGCATCAGCTGGGCCACCTCGTCGGCGTCCAGGCTGGAGGTGGGCTCGTCGAGGATCAGCACCCGGGCGCGGATGTCGACCGCGCGGGCGATGGCCACCATCTGCTGGACGGCCAGCGAGTAGTTGCCGAGGAGTTCGGTGACGTCGATGTGCAGGTCGATGCGGGCCAGCAGCTCCTGTGCCCGACGACGCATCTCGCGCCAGTTGACCGCGCCGAGCCGGCGCGGCTCCCGGCCGATGTAGATGTTCTCCGCCACCGACAGGTTGGGCAGGAGGTTGACCTCCTGGTAGACGGTGCTCACCCCGGCGGCGGTGGCCTGCATCGGGCCGGAGAAGGACACCTCGTCGCCGTCGAGGGTGATGGTGCCGGAATCGGTGCCGTAGACGCCGGTCAGCACTTTGATGAGGGTGGACTTCCCGGCGCCGTTCTCGCCCATCAGGGCGTGCACCTCACCGGGGAAGAGCCGGAGGTCGACGCCGTCGAGGGCACGGACCCCGGGGAAGATCTTGCTGATCGCGGTCATCGTCAGGACCGGATGCCTATCCGACATCCCACCGAACCTTTCCTCGGAAGCGGAGGCCGCCGCGCCGAACGCGGCGGCCTCCCGGTCGGATCAGTACTTCCGGTTGGGCAGCGCGGTCTTCGCCTGCTCCTGGGTGAAGGTGGTCTCCTCGGTCTCGACCCGGGCCGGGACCTCCTCGCCGGCCTTGACCTTCTTGGCCAGGTCCATCAGCTGCGGGCCGAGCAGCGGGCTGCACTCCGCGATGAAGTTGAACTTCCCGTCGGCCAGCGCCTGCATGCCGTCCTTGACCGCGTCGATGGTGATGATGGTGATGTCCTTGCCGGGCGTCTTGCCCGCCGCGGTGATCGCCTCCAGCGCGCCCAGGCCCATGTCGTCGTTGTGCGCGAAGAGCACGTCGATCTTCGGGTTGGCCTTGAGGAACTGCTCCATGACCTGCTTGCCGCCGGCCCGGGTGAAGTCACCGCTCTGGGAGGCGACGACCTTCAGGTTGGGGTTGGCGGCGATCGCCTCGGCGAAGCCCTTCTTGCGGTCGTTGGCCGGGGCCGAACCGGTGGTGCCCTGCAGCTCCACGATGTTCACCGGGCCGGTCGCGGCCGACTTCTCCTTGACCAGCCACTCGCCGGCGAGCTTGCCCTCCTTGACGAAGTCCGAGCCGATGAAGGTCTTGTAGAGGCTCTTGTCGGCGGAGTCCACGGCCCGGTCGGTGAGGATGACCGGGATCTTGGCGTCCTTGGCCTCCTTGAGCACGGTGTCCCAACCCGACTCCACCACCGGCGAGAAGGCGATCACGTCGACCTTCTGCTGGATGAAGTTGCGGATCGCCTTGATCTGGTTCTCCTGCTTGCCCTGCGCGTCGTCGAACTTCAGCTCGTAGCCGGCCTCGGCGGCCGACTCCTTGATCGAGTTGGTGTTCGCCGTGCGCCAGCCACTCTCCGCGCCGACCTGCGAGAAGCCGATGACGAGCTTGCTGTTGCCGCCGCCGCTGCTGCCGCCGTCGCCGTCGCCGCCGGTGTCGCTGTTGCCGCAGCCGGCGAGTCCGCCGGCCAGCAGGCCGACGGCGAGCATCGCGCCGAGGCCGCGTCGAGTGAGGGTGATGCCGGTCTTCGCCATGTTGAAGACTCCTTGACGGGGATGAGGTGGGGGATGGTGCTACTGCGGGGAGGACCGGCCGGCGCGGCACGCCGGGCAGACCGGACCTTCCAGGGGTGGTGCATCGGGTTGCGGTGGATCAACCGGACCGCGGGGGCGGGCCGGTGGCGGGTACGGGTCGGGGGGTTACCTCCCCGGCTGCCCGTAGACGTTCTGGTAGCGGTCGTAGAGTGAGTCGATGTCGGCCTGGGCCATCGGCACCGGGGTGCCGAGCGTCCGGGCCAGGTGGGCGGTGCGGGCCACGTCCTCGCACATCACGGCGGCCTTCACCGCCGCGCGGGCGTCCCGGCCGATGGTGAAGACGCCGTGGTTGCGCATCAGCACGGCCGGCGAGCGGTGCCCGGACAGCGTCGCCACGATGCCCTTGCCGATGTCGTCGCCGCCGATGAGCGCGAACGGACCGACCGGGATCTCGCCGCCGAACTCGTCGGCCTGGGCGGTGAGGTGGCAGGGGATCGCCTCGCCGCAGGCGGCCCAGGCGGTGGCGTACCCGCTGTGGGTGTGCACCACCCCGCCGACCTCGGGCATCGCCCGGTAGACGTAGGCGTGGGCGGCGGTGTCGCTGGATGGTGAGAGGTCGCCCTCCACCACCACCCCGTCCAGGTCGCAGACGATCATGTTGTCGGCCCGCAGGTCGTCGTAGGACACCCCGCTCGGCTTGATCACCATCAGCTCCCGGCCGGGCACCCGGGCCGAGACGTTGCCGGCCGTCCAGGCGACCAGGTTGTAGCGCACCAGCTCGCCGTGCAGGGTGGCCACCTGCTCGCGCAGCCGGGCCACCTCGGCGTCGAGGTCGAGGGTCATGCCGGCACCTCCAGGGGGTCGGTGGTCGTCTCGGCCGCCGGCGCGTCGGCCGGACGGCGGGCGGCGTTGCGGATCGCCCGCAGCCGCAGCAGCACGTCGTCGCCGCCCCGGCCGAAGTGGTCGTGCAGCCGGCGGTACTCGGCGTAGAGCGCGTCGTAGGCGTCGGCGCGCTCCGGGTCGGGGCGGTAGACCTCGCGGTCCACCCGGCCCATCGCCGCCGAGGCGGTCGGCACGTCGGGGTACGCGCCGGCCGCGACCGCCGCGTGGATCGCCGAGCCCAGGGCCGGGCCCTGCGCCGAGCCGATGATGCCCAGCGGGCGCCGCGTCACATCGGCGTAGATCTGCATCAGCAGGCTGTTGCCGGTGAGCCCGCCGGCCACGATCAGCTCGTCGACCGGGACGCCGGCCTCGGCGAACGCCTCGATGATCATGCGGGTGCCGTAGGCGGTGGACTCCAGCAGCGCGCGGTAGACGTCCGGCGGCCGGGTGGCCAGGGTGAGCCCGACGAGCACCCCGCTGAGGTCGTGGTTGACCAGCAGCGACCGGTTGCCGTTCCACCAGTCCAGCGCCACCAGGCCGTGCGCGCCGACCGGCTGCGCCGCGGCGGCCTCGGTCAGCGCCTCGTGCGAGTCGAAGCCGGCGGGGGCGGCGTGCTTGACGTACCAGCCGAAGATGTCGCCGACGCCGCTCTGGCCGGCCTCGTAGCCCCAGGAGCCGGCGCTGATCCCGCCGTCGACCACGCCGCACATGCCGGCCACCTCGGCCCGCTCGGTACCGTTGACCACGTGGCAGGTGGAGGTGCCCATGATGGCGACCAGCCGGCCGGGGGTCAGCGCCTGCGCGGCGGCGGCGGTGACGTGGGCGTCCACGTTGCCGACGGCGACCGCGATCCCCTCGGGCAGCCCGGTCCAGGCGGCGGCCTGCGCGGTCAGCCCGCCGGCCCGCGCACCCAGCTGCGCCAGCGGCCCGTCGATCTTGGCGACGAAGTCGGCGAAGCCCGGGTTCAGCGCCGCCAGGTAGGCCGCGGACGGGTAGTGACCGTCCTGGAGCTGCCCCTTGTAGCCGGCGGTGCAGACGTTGCGGGTCTCGACGCCGCAGAGCTGCCAGACGATCCAGTCGGCGGCCTCGATCCAGCGCTCGGCGCGGGCGTAGACCTCCGGATCCTCCTCCAGCAGTTGCAGCCCCTTGGCGTACTGCCACTCGGCGGAGATCTTGCCGCCGTAGCGGCCGATCCAGGACTCGCCCCGGGCGTGGGCCAGCGCGTTGATCCGGTCGGCCTGCGGCTGGGCGGCGTGGTGCTTCCACAGCTTCACCCAGGCGTGCGGGCGGGTACGCAGGTCGGGCAGCTCGCACAGCGGGGTGCCGTCGGCCAGGGTGGGCAGCACGGTGCAGGCGGTGAAGTCGATGCCGACGGCCACCACCTGGGCCGGGTCGACGCCGCTCGCGGCCAGCGCGGCGGGCACCGCCTGCCGCAGCACCTCGCGGTAGTCGTCCGGGTCCTGCAACGCCCAGTCGGCCGGCAGTGCCCGACCGTCGACGGCGAGCGTCGTGTCCATCACCCCGTGGCGGTACTCGTGCACCGCCGTGCCCAGCTCGGCGCCGTCGCCGACCCGCACCACCAGCGCCCGACCCGACAGCGTGCCGTAGTCGACGCCGACGACGTACCGGTCCTGCGGCTTCGCGCCTGCATCCATGCCGTTCTCCGTTCAATCGTTGGGGGCAAGTGTTAGCGCTCACATGGAATCCGTCAAGGCGCATCCGTGTAACACTGCCGTAACCATCTTCGGCAGCCCTGCCACTGGGTCCATACGCACCGCTCCGACCAGCCGTCGAATGATCGGCATACGTCGAATCAGGTGAGCGGTCACATCCGATCGGCCAGGCCGACCCTTGACACGCCTCGGCGGACGGTTCCAGACTTCGGGGCGACCGCGCGACGGGCCGGAGACCGGGCCGGACGGTCGACCGCCGGCGTCACCGGCGTCGACGCCGCCCACCGGCCGCCCGCGCGGGACGGACCACGGCCTTCGTCCGCGCGAGGCGGACCGGACGGCCTTCGTCGCCATCCGAGGGAGGCCGTGTGCGGATCGTCGACGCCCGGGTCATCGTGACCTGCCCGGGCCGCAACTTCGTGACCCTGAAGATCGTCACCGACGAGGGGGTCACCGGCGTCGGCGACGCCACCCTCAACGGCCGGGAGCTGGCCGTCGCGTCGTACCTGCGCGACCACGTGGTGCCGCTGCTGATCGGGCGGGATCCGGCCCGGATCGAGGACACCTGGCAGTACCTCTACCAGGGGGCCTACTGGCGGCGCGGACCGGTGACGATGAGCGCGATCGCCGCCGTGGACACCGCGCTGTGGGACATCAAGGGCAAGGTCGCCGGCCTGCCCGTCTACCAGCTGCTCGGCGGCCGGTCCCGGGACGGGGTCACCGTCTACGGGCACGCCAACGGCGAGACCGTCGAGGACGTGCTGGTCGAGGTCGCCCGCTACGTCGACCTCGGCTACCGGGCGGTGCGGGTGCAGTGCGGCGTGCCCGGCCTGCCGAAGACCTACGGGGTCAGCGCCGACAAGCTGTTCTACGAGCCGGCCGACGCCGCCCTGCCCAGCGAGGCCACCTGGTCCACCCCGCGGTACCTGGCCCACGTGCCGACCGTCTTCGCCCGGGTACGCGACGAGTTCGGCCCGACCCTGCGGCTGCTGCACGACGTGCACCACCGGCTCAGCCCGATCGAGGCGGCCCGGCTCGGCAAGAGCCTGGAACCGTACGCGCTGACCTGGATGGAGGACCCGGTCCCCGCCGAGCTGCCGGAGGGCTTCCGGCTGATCCGGCAGCACACCACCACCCCGGTCGCCGTCGGCGAGGTGTTCAACACCGTCTGGGACGCCGCCCAGCTCATCCGGGAACAGCTCATCGACTACATCCGGACCACCGTCGTGCACGCCGGCGGCATCACCCACCTGCGGCGCATCTTCGACCTCGCGGCGCTGCACCACGTGCGCAGCGGCTCGCACGGGGCCACCGACCTCTCCCCCGTCTGCATGGCCGCCGCCCTGCACCTCGACCTCGCCATCCCCAACTTCGGCCTCCAGGAGTACATGCGGCACACCGAGGCCACCGACGAGGTCTTCCCGCACGGCTACCACTACGCCGACGGCTACCTGCACCCGGCCGAGACCCCCGGCCTCGGGGTGGACATCGACGAAGAGGCGGCGGCCCGCTACCCGTACGCCCCGGCGTACCTGCCGGTCAACCGGCTGGAGGACGGCACCGTCCACCCCTGGTGAGCCGGGACGTCACCGGGCCGCCGACGGTCGGCTGACCCGGAGGTGGGCTGCCCGCCGACCCGCTCAGCGCAGCTCCTTGACCCGGATCAGGTTGCCCGCCGGGTCGCGGAAGGCGCAGTCGCGCACCCCGTACGGCTGGTCGATCGGCTCCTGGACGACCTCGGCGGCGCCGGCCTGCACCCGCTCGAAGGTGCCGTCCAGGTCGGGGGTGGCCAGCATCAGCCAGCCGTAGGTGCCCTTGGCCATCATCTCGGCGATGGTGCGGCGTTCCTCGTCGGTGACGCCCGGGTCGACCGCCGGCGGGGCCAGCAGGACCGACGTGCCGGGCTGGCCGGGCGGGCCGACCGTGATCCAGCGCATCCGCCCCGACCCGACGTCGTTGCGGACCTCGAAGCCGAGCACGTCACGGTAGAAGGCCAGCGAGGCGTCCGGGTCCTCGTGCGGCAGGACACAGGTGTCGATGGTGAGATCCATGCCGTCACGCTAGGTGAGAATCGCCGCCGGTGCTTCTCGATTCCTGACCGGACGCGCCACCTGTCTGGTCAGGCACGGCGGAAGGTGCGCCGACCGCTGCGCGGCCAGCGCCCGGTAGCTGCTCGGCGGCATGCCCACCAGCTCGGTGAAGCGGGTGCTGAAGGTGCCCAGCGACGCGCAGCCGACCGCGAGACAGACCTCGGTGACGCTCAGGTCACCCTGGCGCAGCAGCGCCATCGCCCGCTCGATCCGCCGGGTCATCAGGTAGGAGTACGGTGACTCACCGTAGGCGCGGCGGAACTGCCGGCTCAGGTGCCCGGCCGACATGTGCGCCCCCCGGGCGAGCGCCTCGACGTCCAGCGGGCGGGCGTACTCCCGGTCGATCCGGTCCCGGACCCGGCGCAGCCGGGCCAGGTCACGCAACCGCTGCTCGGACGCCGCTCTGCTGCTCACCCCGCGATCGTGCCACGTCCCACCGACACCGCCGGCCCGACCCGCCCCGACCCGGGACGGGCGGGACGGGCAAGGACAGGCGGGGACGGGGGCCACCCGACGGCCCGCCCGACGCCGCCGAGCGGCCGCTGCGGCAGCCGGGACGGCGGGCGGCCGGTCGCCGCCGGTCAGTAGATGCGGCGGCCCCGGGCGTCGGGCACCCCGGACTTGCGGAAGAAGTACGTGTTGATCTGGTCCCGCCACTCGATCGCGCAGCGTAGCTGCTCGTCGAGACGCTCGGCGACCCGGTCGTGCACCCCCTGGTCGACCAGCCCGGCCAGCCGACCCCAGCGGTCCCGCATCGCCCCCACCTGCTCCACCCCGGCGAAGTGGGTGTCGTAGATGTGCTGGATCACCGTGACGCCGCTGTGCAGGACATGGCCGTACGGGACGTGGTGGAAGAAGAGCAGCAGCTCGTCCGGGCAGCGCTCGGGTGACTCGTACACCTGGGACCAGGGCGGCGGGTACTGGCCGGTGAAACCGGTGCCGGTCGCCCGGGTCCGGTCCACCCCCACGCCGTCCCGGTCGGCGTAGTGGTAGGTGCCCCACCGGCTGTACTCGTAGCCGTCCACGCCGGGGCCGTAGTGGCCGTCCGGATCCACCATGAAGCCGACCCCCAACGGGGCGGTGTACCGCTCGTAGGTGCGCCAGGAGTCGTCCAGCACCGCGTGCAGCGTCTGGCGCACCAGGGCCGGGTCACCGACCGTCGGGGCGGGAAAGGTCAGATCGATCCACTCGTCGAGGACGGCTGCGGGACCGAGGTACGGATCCCAGGCCAGCCGCCCGAAGGCGTACAGGTTGGCCTGGGCCAGCGGGTGCCCGCACCAGAACGGGTCGTCACCCACGTTGGCCACCGCGACCAGGTCGCCGTCGCGGCGGGGCTCCGGGCCGGGCCCGCCCGCCAGCACGTCGGCGACGGTCCGCTCCGGCGGCCCCCACGGCCGGAAGGCGAGCACCTCGCTCCACAGCGGGGCGAGGTAGCAGGCGTGCCACTGCTGGCCGGTGTACTCCTGGGTCACCTGCAACTCCACCGCCAACCGGGTGGCCGGCATGGCCGCGATCACCGGCGACACCGGCTCCCGGGGCTGGAAGTCCACCGGGCCGTACTTCACCTGGAGGACCACGTTGTCGGCGAACCGCCCGTCCAGCGGGGCGAAGTGGTCGTACGCGGCGCGGGCCCGGTCGATGGAGCGGTCCCGCCAGTCCCGCCGGTGGTCGTAGACGAACGCCCGCCAGTGCACCACTCCCCCGTGCCGGGCCAGTGCCCCGGCGAGCAGGTTCGCCCCGTCGGCGTGGTCCCGCCCGTAGGTGGCCGGGCCGGGCTGCCCCTCCGAGTCGGCCTTCACCAGGTACCCACCGAAGTCGGGGATCCGGGCGTAGACCCGCCGGGTGGTCTCGTCCCACCAGTCCCGCACCCGGTCGTCGAGGGGGTCGGCGGTGGGCAGGCCACCGAGGACCACGGGGGCGGCGAAGGTCACCGACAGGTGCACCCGGATGCCGTACGGCCGCAGCAGGTCGGCGAGGTCGGCCACGTCGTCGAGCCGGTCGGTGAGCAGCCGCGCCTCGGTGGCGTGCACGTTGACGTTGTTCACCGAGATCGCGTTGACCCCGGTGGCCGCCAGCAGCCGCCCGTACGCCCGCAGCCGGTCCCGGTCGCCGTTGGGGCCGCCGTCGTGCCAGAAGATCGAACCGCCCGCGTAACCCCGCTCCACCTGCCCCATGTCCGGGTGCACCGCCACGTTGTCCCAGTGGTCGAGCATCCGGCGGCGCAGTGCCGGCCGGTGCGCCCGCGCCGGCCGGTCCCCGGTGAACGCGGCCTCGCCGAGCCGGACCAGGTGGAACAGCCCGTACAGCAGCCCGGCCGGCGCGTCGGCCAGCACCACCGTCACCCCGTCGACCCGGGTCGACAGGAACCCCTCGTCGCCGAGCGGCCCGTCGTCCCCGGCCGGGGCCGCCGCCGCGCCGGGCGGCACCGCCGGTGGCAGCGGGTGCGGACCGCGCAGGGCGAGCACCAGGTCGACGGGGCCGGCCGCCGGCTCCCCCTCCGGGCGCGGCGGCGCGGCACCGTGCTCCGGCGCAGCACCGTGCTCCGGCCCGGCGGCCGACGACGGACCGGCAGCGGACCGGTCCACCCGGCCGCCGTGCCCGGCGCAGGCCCGCGCCACCTCGGCGAAGACCGTGTCGACGAGCAGACCCGCGCCGTGCACCAGGACCCGGCGTGTCCCGAGCGGCCGGAACACCTCCGGTGGCAGCCAGGCGGCGTGTGGGGTCGGGTCCGCGCCGGTCGTCGACGCGGTCTCGTCAGCCGGTCCACCCGCAGCGGCGTGCTGGGCGGTGACGGGCAGGCTCATCCGGTGAATTCCTTCCGCACAATGTCGATCATCGGGGTGCAGATCCGCAGGTACGCGAGGGCGAACGGCCCGGCCAGCAGCACCGGCACCACCTCGGAGACGCCCACGGTGAGCGCCCCGGCGGCGGCCAGCAACAGCAGGGTGCCGACGGTGACGCCGGGGGTACGGACCAGGAAGTACCGCGCCAGCCGCAGCACGTCCCGGGTGCGGAAGGCGAACAGCGCGGCGATCACCAGGGCGTTCCCGCCGACCAGCGCGACGCCGACCCCGACGCCGACCAGCGGCACCGCCCAGCCGGCCGGGACGGCCGCGGCGGACAGGTAGCTGAGATTGACCCCGATGACGGTCAGCCACAGCAGCACCGGCACCCAGATCCACAGCGTCTGCGGCAGGTTGGCCCGGTAGCCCTGCCGGAACCAGGCGGCGGGCCGCAGATCGGTCAGGTCGGGGCGCTGATGGTACAGGGCGTACAGGGCGGCGGAGAGCGCCGGGCCGACCGGGAGCAGACAGACCGCGACCAGTGGCAGGTTGCTGGCGTCGGGGCGGAGCAGGAGCAGTGGGACCAGGCCGGGCAGGACGGCGAGGATCAGCAGCAGCCCGACGACGAGCACCGTGTAGACCGAGGCGGCGGCCCGGGACAACGGCCCGTCGCCGACCTCCCGCCAGGGCTGCGCGCTCACGGCCGTCCGTCCCGGCCGGTCGGCGCGGTCGCCGGGGGCGGCTCGCCGAGCAGGCGGGCCGCGTCCCACCACGGCGGCGTCTCGTCGCGCACCACGGCCAGCTCGACCAGGGTGACCTCGTGCCGGGTCAGGGTCAGGTCGAGATCGACCCGACCCGCGACGACCGGCAGGGCCCGGTGCGAGCGGACCGGCTCGGCGGCCTCCCGCAGCGCGTCGAGCTGACCGGGGCGCGGCGACCGGGGGCGGCCCATCTCGGACCAGGCGGCCCAGGCGTTGCCGGCCTCCTCGCTGACCGACGAGCGGAGCAGGAAGGCCGAGGTGACCTCCGGCGCGGTCGCCGCCGGGGCGGGGTCCACCGGCACCGACAGGGCCAACGGGTGCCGCTCGGGTACCGGTGCGCGGCCGGTCACGTCCACCGGCGCCCAGGCCAGGATGGCGACCCGGCCGTCGGGGTGCCGGGTGACCAGGTGGTCCGGCCCACGGGCCAGCACCTCGTCGCCGAGCCGGGCCACGAAGGCGTACAGGTGGTAGGTGGGTTTCTTGATCTGGCGGTGGGTGAGCAGGCCGAACCCGCCGTGGAACAGCGCGGTCGGCACCCCCGTCTCCTCGAACACGTCGCTGAACGTCCAGTACGAGAAGGAGTCGACCAGGTCGCCGCCGGCCGCCAGCACCGGGGCGAGGTACGCGGCGTGGAAGGCGGTGTCGTGGATCGGGTTGTCCGGCCGGTAGGACGAGTTGAACTCGGTGATGTGCACCGGCAGGTCCGCCAGCGCGGTGCCGTACAGGTGCCGGCGGGGCGCGGCGAACTGCTCCAGCAGCGCCGACGCCGGGGTCAGCGTCTGGTGGGTGCCGAAGGGCACGTGCTGGGCCGGGCCGGAGGTGTACGCGTGCCGGCTGACGAAGTCGACCGGCACGTCGCGCGCGGTGACGAACTCGGCGAACGGTTCCCACCAGTCGTCCGCGCCGGGCGAGATGGCCGGGCCGCCGACCTGCAACCCGGCGTCGACCTCCTTGACCGCGTGCGCGGTGACCTCGTAGAGGCGGTGGTAGGCGGCCCGGTCCGCGCCCTGCCAGAAGTCGGTCAGGTTCGGCTCGTTCCACACCTCGATCGGCCAGCCGCGCACCTCGTCCAGGCCGTACCGGTCGACCAGGTGGGCCACCGTGGCACGGACCAGGTCGGCCCACTCCGACCAGCTGCGGGGCGGGGTGACGTTGCCCTGCCACCAGAACACCGTCTGCTCGCCGGAGGCCAGCGCCTCGGGCATGAAGCCCAGCTCCACGAAGGGCCGGATGCCCAGCCCGAGGTAGGCGTCGACGACCTGGTCGACGTAGGTGAAGGAGTGGTGCACCCGGCGCTCGCCCCCGTACTGGTAGGGGCGGTGGACCCCCACCCCGTCACTGAGCAGTCCGTGGCCGCGGATGTGCCGGAAGCCGATGTCCTGTTGGATCAGGGCCAGCGAGTCCTGGTAGTCGCGGCGCAGGGCCAGCTCGAAGCGGCCGGTGCCGACGCACTGCCGCCAGGCGTCGGTGAGCCGCCCCACGGGGTGGGCCGGAACGGTGGTCCGCATCGTCGTCGTCCTCCGGGAGTCGCCGGGTCGGTGACCGGTCCGGCCGGGGCACCACGCCCCGGCCGGACCGGACGGTCAGCCGTTGTCCTTCTTGAACCGCTCGTACGCCTTGTTGACCACCCCGATGTACTGGTCGGCGTTCTTGGCCTTCAGCTCACCGAGGTAGGCGTCCCACTCGGTGAGGGGGCGCTGGCCGAGGATGAACTTCAGCGTGTTCTGCACGACGTGGTCCTTCAGCGGGGTCTCCCACAGCGACACCTGTTCCCGCTCCTCGTCGGTGAGCGGGGCCGGCGGGTCCACCGGCAGCGGCTTGCGGGCGTTCATCACCTTCTGGAACTCCATCTCCTCCGGGGAGAAGAAGGACTGCACCAGGTCGAGCTTGCCGCCGTAGGCGAACACCCCGTTGCCGAAGCCGAAGTCCTTCTGCAGGTGCTTGGTGCCCTTGGGGTTGAGCCCGATCATGTCGACGTCGGGGGCCAGGGTGTACTTGCCGGCGGCGTCCTTGGTGAAGGTGGTGCCCTCGACGCCCCACTTGGCGAACTCCTCGCCGGCCTCGGAGTAGTACAGCCAGTCGATGAACTGCATCATCGCCACGAAGTTCTTGCTGTCCCGGGCCTTCTTGGAGATCATGATGCCGTTCTCCAGCCGGCTGGCCGGATTGATCTCGCCGGCCGGGCCGACCAGCATCGGGATCTTCGTCAGCTTGGCGTTCGGCAGGGTCTTGGCCAGGTCGGGGCGGTAGTCGTTGACCAGGGTCTGGGCGTTGCTGCCGATGACGAAGGACTTGCCGTTGGCGAGCTTCTGCCGGGCCTGCTCATCGGTCTGGGTGAAGCTCTCCGGGTCGAGCAGCTTCTCGGCGACCAGCTTGTTGAGGTAGACGATGACCTGCTTGTACTGCTCGGTGGCGCCGGTGTAGACGAACTTGTTGGCCGTCGCGTCCCAGGTGGCGGGGTTCCAGCTCCACCCGGTCCGCAGGCCGTGCGCGGCGCCGACGATGCTCAACAGCTCCCCGCCCGGGTTCGGCTTGCTCCACCGGTCCGAGTACGGGTAGGTGTCGGGGTAGCGCGCCTTCATCGCCTTCAGCACGGTGTACAGCTCGTCCCAGGTCTTGGGGATCGGGAGGTTGAGCTGCTGGAGGATGTCGGTCCGCATCGCGATCGAGTACTCCGCCCACGGCTTCTCGTGCAGGCCGGGGAGGAGGTAGAACTTGCCGTCGGACTGTCGCAGCGTGTCGAACTCCGGTTGGAGGTTCCACTTGGCGATCTTGTCCTTGAGGTTGGGCATCAGGTCCAGGTAGTCGCTCACCGGGAGGATCGCGCCGGAGGAGACGAAGGCGTTCTCCGACGGGTGGTAGGTCTTCGGAATGATCAGCGGGGCGTCCCCGGCGCCGATCAGCAGGCTGCGCTTCTGCTCGTAGTCGCTCAGCGGCACGGCCACCGGCTCGAGCTTGACGTTGGTCCGCTTGGTCAGCTCCGACCAGAACAGCCAGTCGTCCTTGAGCGGGTAGTTCGGGTGGTTGTTGTAGAGGATGGAGAAGGAGAGCGGCTCGGTCGCCTTGAACTGCGTGCCGGAGCCGTAGTCGGACATCGCGCCGACGCGGTTGTCGTCGAGGTTCTTGCCCTCCGCGGCGTCCTCGGAGCAGGCCCCGAGGAGGGAGAGGGTGAGCAGCCCGGCAGTGGCTATCGCCATCCGGCGCCACGTTCTGTGGAACACGGCTCGTCCTTTCGAGGGTGTGTGGTGCAGGGATGGAGCTGGGCCGGGCTACCCCTTGACCGCGCCGAGCATCACGCCGGACACGAAGAACCGCTGGACGAAGGGGTAGACCGCGAGGATCGGCAGGGTGGTGAGCACGATGGTCACGGACTGGATGGTGGCCGCCGCCTGCACCGCGTCGGACTCGGCGACACCGCCGGCCGACTGCGCCCCGGTCGCCCCGGCGATGAGGTTGCGCAGGTAGACCGTGACCGGCAGCAGGTCCTGCTGGTCCAGGTAGAGGAACGCGGTGAACCACGAGTTCCAGAAGGACACCGCGTAGAACAGCAGCATCGTCGCGATGATCGCCTTGGACAGCGGCAGCACGATCCGCAGCAGGGTGCCGTACGTGCTCAGCCCGTCGACGGCGGCGGCCTCCTCCAGCTCGACCGGCAGGCTCTCGAAGAACGCCTTCATCACCAGCAGGTTGAACACGTTGATCGCGTTGGGCAGCACCACCGCCCAGATGCTGTTCTTCATCCCCAGACTGGTGATCAGCACGTAGTTGGGGATCAGCCCGCCGGAGAAGAACATGGTGAACACGGCGATCCCGACGAGCACCCCGCGCCCCTTGAGCTGGTGCTTGGACAGCACGTACGCGTAGCAGGTGGTCAGCACGATCGAGATGGCGGTGGCCACGACCGTGTAGACCACGGTGTTGCGGTAGTTGGTCCAGAACATCGGGTCGGACATCACCAGCCGGTAGGAGGTGAGGTTGAAGCCCTGCGGGACGAGGTTGACCCGGCCCGCGATGATCGGCGCCTCGTCGCTGAGCGACCGGGCCACGATGTTGACGAACGGGTAGAGCGTCACGATCACCACGAGGGTCAGCACGATCCCGTTGACCGCCTGGAACACCCGGTAGCCCCGGGTCGGGCGGATCCCGCGCCGGCGGCGGGGACGCCGGGCTGCCGGGGTCTTCGGTCCGGCCGTGCCGGGTGCCACGGTCACCACAGGCTCGTCCCCACCGTGCGCCGGGAGATGGTGTTGGCGCCCAGCACCAGGATCAGCCCGATCACCGCCTCGAACAGGCCGATGGCGGCGGCGTAGCTGAAGTTGCTGGACTCGAAGCCCAACCGGAACAGGTACGTGGAGATCACGTCGGCGGTCGGGTACGTCAACGGGTTGTACAGCAGCAGGATCTTCTCGAACCCGACCGCCATGAAGGTCCCGATGTTGAGGATCAGCAGGGTCACCATCGTCGGCCGGATCCCCGGCAGCGTGACGTGCCAGGTCTGCCGCCAGCGGTTCGCCCCGTCGATCCGGGCCGCCTCGTACAGGTTCTCGTCGATGGTGGTGAGCGCCGCCAGGTAGAGGATCGTCCCCCAGCCGACGGTCTGCCAGACCTCCGAGGAGACGTAGATGGCCCGGAACCAGCCCGGCTGTTGCAGGAACGGCACGGCGTCGCCGCCGACCCCCCGGACCACCTGGTTGACCGAGCCGTCGATCGACAACAGCTGCATCACCATCGCCGCCACGATCACGATGGACAGGAAGTGCGGCAGGTAGGAGACCGACTGGACGAACCGCTTGAGCCGCCGGGTGCGGACCTCGTTGAGCAGCAGCGCCAGCACGATCGGCAGCGGGAAGCAGAACAGCAGGGTCAGCATGCCCAGCACCAGGGTGTTGGTGAACACCTGCCAGAAGGTCGGGTCGGCGAGGAAGAGCCGGAAGTACCGCAGGCCCACCCAGTACTCGCCGAACACGCTGCCGCCGGGGGTGAACCGGCGGAAGGCGATCACGTTGCCGAGCATCGGCAGGTACCGGAAGACGAGGAAGAACACCAGCGGCAGGATGGCCAACGAGTAGAGCTGCCAGTCCCGGCGCAGCGCCCGCCCCCAGGATTGGCGGCGGCGGCGTCGCGACGGCGGGGCGGTGGCCGCCGGGGCCGGCGGCGCCGGCCGGACCGTCTCGGATGTCATGCCGGGCCTCCTATCCGGCGTGCCGGCCGGTCGTGGCGGGCTCGACCCGCACCGAGGTGAGCAGTTGCCGCCGGAAGCCGACCTCCCGTTCGACGCCGGTCAACCGCAGCGGCACGACCGCCGCCGGGTCGCCGCTCGAACGGCCGAACCGCAGCTCGACGTCGCCGGGTTCGACGATGCGCCGGCCGTCGCGCCCGACGAACGACGCGACGTCGGCCGGTACCACGAAACTGACCTGCGCCGACGCGCCGGGGTCCAGCGGCACCCGGGCGTAGCCGACCAGCCGGACCACCGGCCGGGTGGTCTGCGCGACCGGGTCGTGCAGGTAGAGCTGGACCACCTCGGTGCCGGTCCGGTCACCGGTGTTGCGCACGGTGATCCGGACCGTCGTCTCGCCGTCGACCGGCCAGGCCGGCGGTCCACCGGCCGCGGTGCCGACCGACGCCACCGGGTCGGACCACGCGAAGGTGGTGTAGCTCAGCCCGTGGCCGAACGGGTACGCCGGGGTGGGGTCGATCGAGGACACCTCGGAGCGCCGGCCCAGCGGCGGCGTCAGGTAGGTGCCCGGCAGGCCACCGGCGTCGCGGGGGACGCTGACCGGCAGTCGCCCGGACGGGTTCACCGCACCGGTGAGCACCTCGGCGAGCGCCTGCCCGCCGCGCTGGCCGAGGAAGAACGCCTGGACGACGGCGGCGGCCCGGTCGTACTCGGGGCCCAGCGCGTAGGGTCGGCCGGTCATCAGCACCAGGACCACCGGGGTGCCGGTGTCGAGCACGGCCCGGACCAGCTCCGCCTGGACGCCGGGCAGCCGCAGGTCGGGTGCGTCGCAGCCCTCGCCGGAGGTGCCCCGGCCGAACATGCCGGCCCGGTCGCCGACGGCGAGCACGCAGGCGTCGGCCGCGGCGGCGGCGGCGACCGCCGCGGCGATGCCCGTGGTGTCGTCGCCGGTGATGGCGCAGCCCGGCTCGTGCACCAGTCCGGGAACCCGTCGGGCGAGTTCGTCGTGCAGCGAGGGCAGGTCGATGCCGAGCCCGTGGTCGGGGTGCCGGACGCCGACGTGGTTGGGGAAGGAGTAGCAGCCCAGCAGGGCCATCGGGTCGTCGGCGACCGGCCCGACCAGGGCGACCCGGACGTCGCCGGCCAGCGGCAGCACGCCGTCGTTGCGCAGCAGCACCACCGACTCGCGGGCCAGCCGCACCGCGACGTCCCGGCTGGCCTCGTCGTCGAGCCGTACCTCTGCCAGGTCGTCGGGCAGTTCCCGCCAGTCCTCGTCGAGCAGCCCGAGTTCGATCTTCTGGACCAGCACCCGGCGCAGCGCGCGGTCGATCAGCGTCTCGTCGATCTCGCCGGCCCGGACGGCCGCCACCAGCGGCTCGCCGAAGGCGTCCACGGTGGGCAGCTCCACGTCGATGCCGGCCCGCAGGGCGAGCCGGGCGGCGTCGGCGGCGTCGCCGGCCACCCCGTGCAGGGTCTGCAGGAAGCGCACCGCGAAGTAGTCGGCGACGACGGTGCCGGTGAAGCCCCACTCGTCGCGTAGCAGCCCGGTCAGCAGGCCCTCGTCGGCGGCGGCGGGCACGCCGTCGATCTCGGCGTACGAGTTCATCACCGAGCGGGCGCCGCCGAGTCGCAGGGCCATCTCGAACGGCGGGAGGATGACCTCGGTCAGCTCCCGGCGACCCATCGAGACCGGGGCGAGGTTCCGGCCGCCCCGGGAGGCGGAGTAGCCGGCGAAGTGCTTGAGGGTGGCGACGATGCCGGCCCGTTCCAGACCCCGCACGTACGCCGCGCCGGTCGTCCCGACCAGGTAGGGGTCCTCGCCGATGGTCTCCTCGGTACGCCCCCAGCGGTAGTCCCGGCTGACGTCGAGCACCGGGGCCAGTCCCTGGTGGACCCCGACGGCGCGCATCGACCGGCCGATCCGGCCGGCCATCTCCTCGACGAGTTCCGGGTCGAAGGAGGCGCCCCAGCCCAGCGGGGCCGGGTAGACCGTGGCCCGCCAGGCGGCGAAGCCGGTGAGGCACTCCTCGTGCACCTGCGCCGGGATGCCGAACCGGCTCGCGGCGGCGATCTGCGCCTGGGAGGCGGCCAGCGAGCGCGCCCCGACGACCGGGTCGACGGGCGCGGTGCCGAAGGGGCGGGTGAGCTGGCCGAGGCCGTGCCGGATCAGGGTGCTCCAGGGCGGGCCTTCGGCGATCATGTCGGCCTGGTGCGGGGCGACCCCCTCACCGGAGGCCTCCGCGCCGACCCAGACCCCGACCAGCTGGGCGATCTTCTCCTCCACCGACATGAGCGGGACCAGCGCGTCGGCCCGCTCCGCGGGCGAGCGTCGGCGGTCGCGCCAGGGCAGGGTGTCGCGTCGTGCCGGGCCCTCGTCGACGGGCACCTGACTTCTCATGCCACACCCCTCACCTTCGACCACTCCCCCGTCCCGCGCTGCGCCGCACGGCAGGCGACACCGGGGAGGGCTCGAAAATTTCGTAAACAGCGCGTTACCTTTTTCGGCAACTTAGGAGGGACCGCCGGGGCATGTCAAGGGGCTCAAATCGGATATGTGTCAGCGTTCCTCCCGGAAGGTGCATTCACCACCGTCGAAATGCTCTATCGATACCCGTCTCGCTTTTCCGGCCGGACATGCTAGAGTCCCTCGAAACTTTCGGAAGCGCCCGGTGAGGCTTCGATGACCGCGTCCCGCCCGCTCACCCCCCAGGCCTCGGCCACCATCGCCACCATCGCCGAAGAGGTCGGCGTCTCGGTGGCGACCGTCTCGAAGGTGCTCAACGGGCGCGCGGACGTCGCCGCCGAGACCCGGGCCCGGGTCGAGGAGAGCCTCGAACGGCACCGCTACCGCCGCCGCATCCGCCGCCGCTCGCTCGGCACCGACCAGATCGACCTGGTCTTCCACGAGTTCAACTCCGGCTGGGCGATGGAGATCATGAGCGGGGTGGAGGCGGTGGCCTCGGCCGCCGGCCTCGGGATCGCCATCTCCCAACTCGACGGGGCACACCGGCCCGCGCCGCGTCGGCTGGACGCCCTGGTCGCCCGGCGTCCGCTGGGTCTGCTCTTCGTGCTCTGCCACCCGACCCCGCCGCAACAGCTCCTGCTCACCGAGCACCACATCCCGTTCGTGGTCGTCGACACCGACAGCGCCACCTCGGCCTCGGTGCCGACCGTCGGCTCGAACAACTGGAACGGCGGCCTGCTGGCCACCCGGCACCTGATGGAGCTGGGGCACCGGCGGATCGCGGTCATCTCCGGACCACGGGACGTGCTGTGCAGCCAGGCCCGGGCCGCCGGTTTCCGCTCCGCCCACGACGAGGTGGGCCTGCCCCTGGACGCCGACCTGGTGCGCTACGGCAGCTTCTACGTCGACGGCGGGCACACCCACGGGCTGGAGCTGCTGGCCGGGCCGGACCGGCCCACCGCGATCTTCGCCGGTTCGGACCTCCAGGCGATCGGCGTGCTCCGGGCCGCCCGTCAGCTCGGCCTGCGGGTGCCGGTCGACCTGTCGGTGATCGGGTACGACGACCTGCCGGTCGCCGGCTGGACCGACCCGCCGCTGACCACCGTGCACCAGCCCCTGCGCGACATGGCCGGCACCGCCACCCAGATGCTGCTGGAGCTGGCCCGGGGCAACGCGGTGGCCACCAGCCGGATCGACCTGGTGACCGAGCTGGTCGTCCGGGAGAGCACCGCGCCGCCGGCCGCCGGCCGGCACTGACCCGACGAGGAGCCCATGACCCCGCACGACGAACTGCGACGGTACGCGCCGAGCGTCGTCGAACCCGCCGACTTCGACGCCTTCTGGCGGAGCACCCTCGACGCGGCGCGCAGCCGGCCGGTGCTGGTCGACGTCCAGCCGTACCGGACCGGCCTGCGCCTGGTCGACACCTGGGACGTCACCTTCGCCGGTTTCGGCGGTGACCCGGTGCGAGCCTGGTACACCCGCCCGGCCGGGGTCGACACCCCGCTGCCCGCCGTGGTCGAGTTCGCCGGTTACGGGCGCGGCCGGGGCCTGCCGCACGAGCGGCTGACCTGGCCGGTGGCCGGGTACGCGCACCTGCTGATGGACAACCGGGGCCAGTCCGGGCTGCACGGCGCGGGCGACACCCCCGACCCGCACGGCGCGCCCGGCGGACCGTGGCCCGCCACCTGGGGAATCCTCGCCCCGCACGACTACCACTACCGCCGGCTGATCACCGACGCGGTGCGCGCGGTCGAGGCCGTCCGCGCACTGCCCGGGGTGGACACCGACCGGGTCGTGGCGGCCGGCAACAGCCAGGGCGGTGGGCTCGCCCTGGCCGTCGCCGGGCTGCGCGACGACCTGGCGGCGCTGCTGACCACCGCGCCGTTCCTCTGCGACGTCCAGCGTGGGATCGAACTGACCGACGCCGCCCCGTACGGGGAGATCGCCCGGTACCTGGCGGTGCACCGGCAGGCGGAGGAGGCCGTCCGGCACACGCTGTCCTACGTCGACGGGGTCACCTTCGCCCGGCGGGCCACCGCCCCGGCGCACTTCGGCATCGGGCTGCGGGACAACGTGTGCCCGCCGAGCACCGGCTTCGCCGCCCACAACCAGTACGGCGCGGCGAACGGCCGGGCCGAGCGGCCCGCCCTCCAGCTGCACGCCTACCCGTTCAACGGCCACGAGGGCGGCGAGGCGCTGCACGTCGGGCGGCAGGTGCGCTGGCTCGACGCGCTGCTGCGGCCCACCGCGCACCCGGCGGGCTGACGGCCGGCCGGTGCCGCCGGCCGGGCAACGCGCCGGCACCCGACGACCGGGACCACCCATCCGGACATCGTCGCGTACCGATCTGTTGCCGATGTTAGCGATAACACGATATGGTGCACCCGGCGGGAGCGCAGGGCACGTTCCCGCCGTGCCTCACCGGTCTGTCCCCTTCGGGGAGTCGGTGGCCGTCGGCACGCGGCATCCAGGACCGTCGACGAGTCCGGGTTCCTGGTCGTCGCGCGCGGCGCACCTCGCCCGTCACCCCAGGGAAGCCGCCGGGACACCGCTGTCGGCCCGCACCGGTGAGCCGACAGCCGAGGTACCCCCTCGTCCACGAGCCGGGCGAGACGGCGCCGTTCCGGGACGGCCGCCGTGCTGCACCGCCCGCACCGCGCACCCGCGCGCCACCACAGGGAGTTTCCATGAGCAGCACGAGCTGCCCGCATTCCGGCCCGTCCCCGTCCGACCGCCGCCGATCCCCCACCGCCGGCCCGCCCGGCACCGACCGGACCACCCTCGCCGGCGCCCGGCTGACCCCCATGCGTCGGGGTCTGCGCCTGCTAGGCCTGGCCACCGCCGCCCTCGTGGCCGTGGTCGCCGCCGGCTCGGTGGTGACCGCGCCCGCGAGCGCCGAGTCCAACGGCGGGGTACGGGTGATGCCGCTCGGTGACTCGATCACCGACGGCTTCAACGTCCCCGGGGGCTACCGGATCGAGCTGTGGCAGCGGCTGGTCGCCGACGGCTACCGGGTCGACTTCGTCGGCTCGATGTTCAACGGCCCGTCCAACCTGGGCGACCACGACCACGAGGGCCACTCCGGCTGGACCATCTCCCAGATCGACGCCAACGTGGTGAACTGGCTGCGCACCACCACCCCGCGCACGGTGCTGCTGCACATCGGCACCAACGACATGTACAACGCCTCCGGCGCCCCGGCCCGGCTCTCCACCCTGATCGACAAGATCACCAACACCGCCCCGAACGCGGACGTCTTCGTCGCCACCATCATCCCGCGCAACGGCACCGAGTCGGCGGTCCGCACCTTCAACGCGGCGATCCCCGGGATCGTGCAGAGCAAGGTCAGCGCCGGCAAGCGGGTGCACCTGGTGGACATGTTCAGCGCGGTGGGCACCGGCGACCTCGCCGACGGCATCCACCCGAACGCCACCGGCTACCGCAAGATGGCCACCACCTGGTACAACGCGCTGCGGGCGGTGCCGGGCAGCCTCGGCGGCAACACCCCGACCACCCCGCCGACCACCGCCCCGCCGACCACCCCGCCGCCGACCACGCCCCCGCCGACGACGCCGCCGCCCACCACGCCGCCGCCGACCACGCCGCCGCCCTCGGCGGGCTGCCGGGTCGCGTACACGGTCAACGCCTGGAACTCCGGGCTCACCGCCTCGATCAGCGTCACCAACACCAGCAGCACGACGGTCAACGGCTGGGCGCTGGCGTTCACCCTGCCCGGTGGGCAGACCATCACCAGCGGGTGGAACGCCACCTACTCGCCGACGAGCGGTGCGGTGACCGCCCGCAACGTCTCCTACAACGGCACCATCGCACCGAACACCTCGGTCGACGTCGGCTTCCAGGCCGACCACACCGGCAACGCCGGTCGACCGTCCTCGTTCACCCTCAACGGCACCGCCTGCAGCGTCGCCTGATCCGCCGTCCGGCACCGGTGCCCGGCACCGGTGCCGGACGTTCCTCGACCACCGACTCCCACCACCCCCAGTAGGAGTACCGCATGCGACTCACCAGAACGTTGCCCGCGCGGCTGTTCCTGGCCGCCGGTCTGATAGCCGCCGGAACAGCCGTCGCCCTCCCCGCCGAGGCCGCGGCGGCGGGCTGCGCCGTCGACTACACCGTCTCGTCCGAGTGGGGCGGCGGCTTCGGCGCGAACGTGGCCGTCACCAACCTCGGCGACCCGATCGACGGCTGGACCTTGACCTGGTCGTACGGGGCCGGGCAGCAGGTCACCCAGGCGTGGAACGCCACCGTCACCCAGTCGGGAGCGCAGGTGACCGCCCGCAACGTCAGCTACAACGCGACCATCGCCACCGGCGCCAACGTGTCGTTCGGGTTCAACGGCTCGTGGAACGGCAGCAACCCGAAGCCGACCAGCTTCACCCTCAACGGCACCGTGTGCACCGGCGGCACGGACCCCACCACCCCGCCGCCGACCACGCCCCCGCCGACCACGCCGCCGCCCACCACCCCGCCGCCGACCACGCCGCCCCCGACCACGCCGCCGCCGACCACGCCACCTCCCACCACCCCGCCGCCGGGGCAGTGGCCGCCGTCGTCGACCTTCGCCAACCCGGTGCTCTGGCAGGACTTCGCGGACATCGACATCCTGCGAGTGGACGACACCTACTACTACTCCGCGTCAACCATGCACTACTCCCCCGGCGCCCCCGTGCTGCGCTCCTACGACCTGGTCAACTGGGAGTTCGCCGGCCACTCGGTGCCCAAGCTGGACTTCGGCCAGAAGTACGACATGTCCGGCGGCCGGGCGTACGTCGACGGGATCTGGGCGTCGTTCCTGGGCTACCGCAAGAGCAACAAGACGTTCTACTGGGGCGGCTGCGTCGACTTCAGCAAGACCTACATCTACACCGCGCCGTCGGCCGAGGGGCCGTGGACCCGGCACACCACCCTCAACAGCTGCTACTACGACGCGGGTCTGCTCGTCGACGACAACGACACCATGTACGTCGCGTACGGCAACACGAACATCAGCGTCGCGCAGCTCTCCGCCGACGGGAAGACCCAGGTCCGGTCCCAGCAGGTGTTCACCACCCCGTCGAACGTGGGCACCCTGGAGGGCGCGCGGTTCTACAAGCGCAACGGCAGCTACTACATCTTCCTCACCCGGCCCGCCAACGGGCAGTACATCCTCAAGGCGTCCAACCCGTTCGGGCCGTACACCATGCAGCAGGTGCTGCTGAACCTGCCCGGACCGATCGCCGGCGGCGGCGTGCCGCACCAGGGCGGCATGGTGCAGACGCAGAACGGGGACTGGTACTACATGGGGTTCGTGGACGCCTACCCCGGCGGCCGGGTGCCGGTGCTCGCCCCGGTCACCTGGAACTCCAGCGGCTGGCCCGTCCTCCAGCTGGTCAACAACACCTGGGGCGCGTCGTACCCGTACCCGAACGTGCCCCGGCCACCCCGCCAGGTCAAACCCATGATCGGGACGGACACCTTCGCCGGCACCACCCTCGGCCCGCAGTACGAGTGGAACCACAACCCGGACAACACCAAGTGGTCGGTCAACAACGGGCTGCGGCTGCAGACCGCCACGGTGACCAACGACCTGTACAACGCCCGTAACACGCTGACCCACCGGATCCAGGGTCCACGGTCCACGGCGACCATCGAGCTGGACTACTCCACCATGCGCGACGGTGACCGCAGCGGCCTGGCGATGCTGCGCGACCAGTCGGCCTGGATCGGCGTCCGCCGCGACAACGGCGCGACCCGGGTCGCCGTGGTCAACAACCTGACCATGGACAGCAACTGGAACACCACCAACACCGGCACCGAGGTCGCCGGGGTTGGCATCTCCGGCGGGAAGATCTGGCTACGGATCAACGCGGACATCAGCCCCGGCTCCGGCCGGCAGGCCCGCTTCTCCTACAGCACCGACGGGGTGAACTTCACCTCGCTCGGCCCCGCGTTCACCCTCAACAACGCCTGGCAGTTCTTCATGGGCTACCGGTTCGCCATGTTCAACTACGCCACCAGCTCGCTCGGTGGCGCGGTGACCGTCCGGAAGTTCGACCTGGCCAAGTCGTAGGACCCGTCCCTCCTCGCCGGCCGACCACGCCCGTGGTCGGCCGGCGAGGCGTATCCCCCACCTCCGACAGGAGCACCCCCGTGTCCGCCTCACACCATCCCCGGTCGGCCGTCCCGCCGTACCCGCACCCGCCCGCCACCGCACCCCGCACCGACCCGCCGCCCGCCCGCCACCCCGGCCGGGCTCGGACGGCGGCGCTTATCGTGCTGACCCTGCTGACCACCCTGCTGACCGCCGCCGCCCCGGCCGGGGCGGCCCCCGCCGTGCGGGTCACCAACCCGCTGGTCGCGCAGCGCGCCGACCCGCACATCGTCCGGCACACCGACGGCTACTACTACCTGACCGCCACCGCCCCCGAGTACGACCGGATCGTGCTCCGCCGGGCCACCACCCTCCAGGGCCTTTCCAGTGCCCCGGAGACCGTCATCTGGCGGCGGCACACCAGCGGGATCATGGGCGCGCACATCTGGGCGCCGGAGATCCACTTCATCGACGGCCGGTGGTACGTCTACTTCGCCGCCGGCGCCACCGACAACGTCTGGGCGATCCGGATGTACGTCCTGGAGGGCACCGGGGCGAACCCGTTGACCGCGAGCTGGGCGGAGAAGGGGCAGATCCGTACCCCCTGGGAGACCTTCGCCCTGGACGCCTCGACCTTCGTCACCAACGGGGTCCGCTACCTGATCTGGGCGCAGGCCGAACCGGGCATCGCCACCAACTCCAACCTCTACATCGCCCGGATGGCCAACCCGTGGACGCTCAGCGGGGCACCGACCCGGATCGCCGTGCCCACCCTGGAGTGGGAGATGCGCGGCGGGGTGAAGGTCAACGAGGGGCCGACCGTGCTGCAACGCAACGGCCGGATCTTCCTCACCTACTCGGCCAGCGCCACCGACGCCAACTACTGCCTCGGTCTGCTGACCGCCTCGGCCGGCAGCGACCTGCTCAAGGCGTCGTCCTGGGTGAAGTCGCCGCAGCCGGTCTTCACCAGCAACGCCGCCACCGGCCAGTGGGGGCCGGGGCACAACTCGTTCACCGTCTCCGAGGACGGGCTCAGCGACATCCTCGTCTACCACGACCGCAACTACCGGGACATCAGCGGTGACCCGCTGCGCGACCCCAACCGGCGGACCCGGGTCCAGAAGGTCTACTGGAACGCCGACGGCACCCCCAACTTCGGCATCCCGGTGCCCGACGGGGCCACCCCGGTCCGACTGCGGTCGGACAACCTGCCCGACCGGTTCGTCCGGCACTGGGAGTACCGGGCCCGGCTGGAGGCGAACGTGACGAACCTCGCCGACTCGCAGTTCCGTCTGGTGCCCGGCCTGGCCGGCGGCAACACGGTGTCCCTGGAGTCCACCAACTTCCCCGGCTACTACCTGCGGCACCGCAACTGGGAGGTGTGGGTCGAGCGGGACGACGCCTCGTCGACGTACCGCGCCGACGCCAGCTTCGTGCAGCGGACCGGCCTGTCGAACCCCGCCGGGGTGTCGTTCGAGGCGGTCAACTACCCCGGCCAGTACCTGCGGCACAGCGGTGGTCTGCTCTACCTGCGGACCGTCGCCGACGCCACCGGCAACGCCGAGGCCACCTTCGTGCTGGAGTGAGCCGTTTCCCGTCGGGCCGGGTCGGATGCCCGGCCCGACGGGCCGGCGGGTCGGCGGACGGCGGACGGCGGGGCGGGGCGGGACAGCGACCGGCCTACGACCCGCCGGGCCGGTCGCTACCGGACCCGGCGCATCCAGCCGTGCCGGTCCTCGGCCCGACCGGCCTGGATGTCGAGCAGGTGCCGCCGGAACTCCCGGGTGTGCCTGCCCGGCGTCCCGTCGCCGACGGTGAGGGTGAAGTCCTGGTTCTTCAGGCCGATGATCGGGGTGATCACGGCCGCCGTGCCCGCCGCGAAGGCCTCGGTCAGCGACCCGTCGGCGAACCCGGCGCGCAGCTCGTCCAGGTCGATCGTGCGCTGCACCGGCTCCAGCCCGTGCTCGGCGGCGAGGGTCAGCACGCTGTCCCGGGTCACCCCGTCGAGGATGGTGCCCAGCCCGGGGGTGAGCAGCCGGTCGTCGCGGGTCACGAAGAAGACGTTCATGGTGCCGGACTCGTCGATGCTGCGCCGGTCCTCGCCGCCCAGGTAGAGCACCTGCTCACAGCCGTAGTCCAGGGCCTCCCGCTGCGGGGCCAGACTCGCCGCGTAGTTGCCGCCGCACTTCGCCGCGCCGGTGCCCCCGATCGACGCCCGGCTGTAGGTGGTGCTGACCCAGAGCGTGACGCCGGTGACCCCGTTCGGGAAGTACGACCCGGCCGGGCAGGCCAGCACGCAGTAGGTGGCCTGCCGGGCCGGGCGCACCCCGAGGAACGCCTCCGCGGCGAACATGAACGGACGCAGGTAGAGGCTCTGCTCACCCCCGTACGGCGGCACCCAGGCCTCGTCCGCGCGGACCAGCGCGGCCACGCTCTCGACGAAGGTCTCCTCGTCCAGCTCGGGCAGGACCAGCCGGCGGGCGGACGCGGCGAACCGGCGTGCGTTGAGTTCCGGGCGGAACAGCCAGATGCTGCCGTCGGCGTGCCGGAAAGCCTTGAGGCCTTCGAGGATCTCCTGCGCGTAGTGCAGGACCGCCGCGCCGGGGTGGAGGGTGAACGGCTCCAGCGCGCCCACCCGGTGGTCGTGCCAACCGGCGTCCGCCGACCACGCGGCGGTCGCCATGTGGTCGGTGAAGTACCGGCCGAAGCCGGGGTCGGCGAGGATCTCCTCCCGGGTCCGTGGCGGGGTCGGGTGGTCGGTGGGGACGAACGGGAACTGCGCGGTCATCCGGGCTCTCCTCGCGAGGGGTGTCGGTGCACACGACGACGCGTCGCCGCACGTCGCCGCCCCATCATGTCCTGAAGGGACGCTCATGTGGGGGCGGCCGGCGGCGTCGACGGTGGCCCGGACACCCGGACGCGCCGCCCGGCCGGGATTCCGGTCGGGCGGCGCGTCCGGGTGGTGGCTAGCGGACCGCGGGAATCCGCAGGACGCCCACCTCGCCGACGTTGCCGGCCACGTCGGCCGCGCGGTAGCGCACGCCGTGGGCCAGGTCGTCCAGCGGCACCGCCCCGGTCCAGGTGGTCCACTCCCCACCGTCGAGCCGGTACTCCAACCGGGCCACCCCGGAGTCGGCGTCCCGGCCGGTGACGACCAGCGTGCGGCCGACCAGGGTCGCCTCGGCGGTCGGCGCGACCCGGTCCACCTGCACCGACACCGACCACGGCTCGCTCCAGAACAGGTTGACCCCCTGCGCCCGGTACCGCACCGTGTGCCGGCCCGCCGGCAGGGCCACCGGCTCCCGGTACGGGAACCAGCCTTCCTCGTCGATCTGGTACTCCACCAGCCTGATCAGCTCGCCGTGGGCCAGGGTGAGCGCGGCGTTCGCGCCGTACCAGCCGTCGGTGCCGGGGTCGGTGATCCGCAGTCGGGGCTGCCCGCCCCGGTAGCGCAGCGGCTCGACCCCGCTCAGCGTGGGCACCACCGGTTCGATGGTGCCGTCGGCGGCGAAGTACAGCCGGTCGATGGTGGTCTCCCGGTGGGTGCCGTCGCCGCCCGGGATGGCGAACCGGTGGTACGCCAGGTACCAGTCGTCGGTGCCCGGCACCTGGATGATCGAGTGGTGCCCGGTGCCGAGGATGCCCTGGGCCGGGTCCTTGGTGAGGATCTCCCCCCGGCTGGTGAACGGCCCGAGCGGGCTGCTGCCCGTCCCGTAGCCGACCCGGTAGTTCTCGCTGCCGGTGTCGTCGATCGACCAGGACAGGTAGTACACCCCGTTGCGCTTGTGCAGGAACAGGCCCTCGCGGAAACCGGTGAGCCCGGTCAGCCGGACCCGCCGGGCGACGTCGTACGAGATCATGTCGTCGTTCAGCGGGACCACGTACGGGGTGCCGTTGCCCCAGTACAGGTAGCTCTTCCCGTCGTCGTCGGTGAAGACCGCCGGGTCGATCTGCTGGGCGTTGCCGTAGTCGGCCTTGCTGACCAGCGGCCGGCCGAGCGGGTCGACGAACGGACCGAGCGGCGAGTCGGCCACCGCGACGCCGATGTTCTGCTGCGCCGAGAAGTACAGGTAGTACTTCCCGTTCTTCTCGATCGCGGCCGGCGCCCAGGCGTTGGTGTCCGCCCAGCTGATGTCCGGCCCGAGGTCGAGGATGGTGTCGTGGGCGGTCCAGTCGACCAGGTTGCGGCTGGACCAGACGGTGAACGTCGAGCTGCCCCAGCCGGGGAAGCCGTCGGTGGTGGCGTAGATGTAGTAGGTGTCGCCGAACCGGACGATGTTCGGGTCGGCGTTGAAGCCGGGCAGCACCGGGGTGTTCATCGGCACCGCCCGCACCGTCCAGACCCGGGTGGCCCCGGCTGCGCTGGTGACGGTGACCGCCACCGGCCGGGTGTAGTTGCGCGGCCCGGCGGGCCTGACGGTGGAGGTCGGCGCGACCAGGTAGCGCGGGGCGAGGCTGGTCAGGTCGGTGCCCGGCCGGACCGGCAGGGTGATCGTGCCGGCGGCGGCGTCCACCACGGCCGGGACCTTGAGGCTGTCGAGTTCGACGGCGACCACGCTGGTGCCGTTGCTGCCGAGCGCGGCTACCTCGGCGTCGCTGAGCGCCCGGTTGTAGAGGGAGAAGTCGCGGATCCGGCCCTTGAGGTAGCGGTCGCTGGCGTACTGGGAGCGGCCCAGGTAGTTGGCGATGGTCCGGCCGCCGCCGATGTCACCGGGGGTGAGGGTCAGCCCGGTCTTCTCGGCCACCCGCACCCCGTCCAGGTAGAGCCGCGCGGTGCCGGCCCGGTTCAGGGTGTACGTCAGGGTCTTCCACACCCCCCGGGGCAGCGCCCGGCCGCCGGTGACGGTCTGCTCGCCGGTCCAGTTGCCGAGGCTGATCGAGGTGCGGTAGTCGTTGCCGGTGGTGAAGAGGTAGCCGTTGCCGACGCCGGCGGCGTCGGTGTTGCCGAGCCCCCAGACGAAGTACGGGGTGGCCTGGTCGGCGGCGATGTTCACGTCCATCGACACGGTGATCTCGTCGAGGCCGGACATGATGTTGTCGGGCAGGTCGACGTGGCCGTCGGTGCCGCCGAGGGTGAGGCTGCCGGCGTCCCAGCGGGCGTCGCCGGCCAGGGTGGCGTGGTGGCCGTTGCCGGAGTCGTCAGTGACCGTGCCGCCGGTGGTCTGGTCGAGCCGGTAGTGGGCCACCACCCCGTCGGCGTTGGCGCTGACCGGCGGCGGCGCGTCGGTCAGCGCGTCGAGTTCGGCGCGGGTGACCGGGATGACGGTGCCGTGCCGCGGGCTGGCCGGCAGCCGGTAGGAGGCGGGCACCTTCCAGTCCGGCCTGGCCAGGTCGTCGGTGCCCAGCGGGATGTAGCCCCGGCCGCCGTACTCGTCGACGAAGAGGTAGTACCGCGAGCCGGAGGTGTCGCCGGGGTTGGCCTTGAACACGGTGGGGCCCTCGACGGCGGAGGTGCCGGCGTCCCGGCCGATGCACGAGTCGAGCATCGTCCAGGCGGGCCGGCCGGGCAGGTCGACGGCGGTCAGCGAGGGGGACTTCTCCTGGATGATGTCGGAGCAGCCGGTGCCGCCGCCGCCCTCGTCCTTGGTGAACCGGTAGTAGGTGTCACCCTCGCGGATCATCGTGGAGTCGATCCGGGACTCGCCTCGGTCCTGCCAGACCGTCGCCGGGCTGAACGTGACGAAGTCGCGGGTGGTGGCGGCCAGCATCCGGTTGTACGTGTTGCCGGTGTGGCCCGGGTCGTTCTCGGCGAACAGCTTCGAGGCCCAGAAGACCAGGTACTCGCCGCGCTCGGCGTCCCAGTACGCCTCCGGCGCCCAGGTGTTGCCGGCGGTGGGCGGGGAGACCTCGACGTGCCGCTGCGCCGACCAGTTCACCAGGTCGGTGGACTCCCACACCTCCAGGTAGCGGCTGCCCCGGCGCTGGGCGGCGTCCCAGTCGCCGTTGCGGCCGATCGACAGGTCGGTGGCGATCAGGAAGAACCGGTCCCCCTCCGGGCTGCGGATCAGGAACGGGTCGCGCAGGCCCAGCGTGCCGTGGGTCGACTCCAACCTGGGCTGGCCGCCGTTGACCTCGGTCCACTGGAGGGCGTTGTTGCCCCGGCTGGCGGCGAAGTAGATCTTCTCCCCGGCGATCGAGTTGCCGGTGAAGTAGCTGAACGCGTAGCCCGCGTAGGGCGCGGGGGCCGGCAGTTCCCGGACGGTCAGCGCGATGGTCCGTTCGGCGGTGGCGCTGCCGACGGTGACCGTGGCGGTCACCGGCACCGTCGTGTCGCCCGTGCCGTGCGCGGGACGACGCACCACGCCGTCGGCGGTGACCATTTCCGGTCGGGCCGAGCGCCAGCGGACGGTCGCGTCGTGCCGACCGGTGGTGGGCATGGTCAGGTTGCCGCGGACGTCGTCGGCGTGCACCAGGGACAGCGCGGCGGCGGCGGACTCGGCCCGGGTCTGGTCGGACTCCTCGGGTCGCACGATCGCGGCGACCTCGGCGGCGGTGAGCGCCCGGTCGTAGATCCGGAAGTTGGCCACCCGTCCCTTGAGGAACCGGTCGGTGGCGTAGGTGGACCGACCGAGATGGTTGCTGGTGGTGACGCCGTTGCCGACGGCGCTGGGCGGCACGGTGACGGCGGTGTTGCGGGCCACCTGCACGCCGTCGGCGTAGAGGGTGCCGGTGGTGCCGGTCTGGGTGTAGGTGACCGACTTCCACACCCCCCGGGTCAGGTTGCCGCCGGTGCCGGTGACCTTCTCGCCGGCCCAGTTGGTGGTGGTGATGCCGGCGCGCAACGCGTCGCCGCTGGCGAACAGGTAGCCGGTGCCGGCGGCGGAGGTGGCCGGGTTGCCCAGGCCCCACAGGAAGTACGGGGTCTGCTGGGTCGGGTCGACCATGACGTCGACCGCGACGGTGAGCGACGACCGGCCGGCGAGGATGTTGTCCGGCAGCTTGACGTGGTCGTCGACGCCGTCGAGCAGCAGCCCGTCCGGGCCGGTCCAGGTGCCGCCGCCGACCAGGGTGCCGTCGTTGCCGTGTCCGGAGGCGTCGGTGACCGTGGTGCCGGTGCGCTGGTCGAGGTCGTAACGCAGCAGCAGGCCGGCGGTGACGTCGGCGGCTGCCGCGTCGGCCGGTGTCGCCACGGCGGGGGTCAGCGCGGCGAGGAGGGTGAGCAGGGTGGCGGTGGCGAGGGTACGGGTGCGGCGGGGGGTGGGGGTGGTGTGGTGGTCCCGGGGAACTGCTGAGCGCATGGGGGATTCCTCGGTGTCATGTGAGCGTTAACAGGCTGGAATTGTCAGCGCAACAAACAGACCCCGTCAAGGAGACGAACCCCGCCGCTGCGCTGCGCTCACACCCGCTCACCGCCCGGCCACCCGACACCCGCCCCGCCCCCCGTCGAGCGACCGGAACCGCCCCGGCGGACTACTTGATCCTGCGGGTGGACCGGACCACGATGTCGGCGTACTCCGGGTGCCGGCCCAACCAGTCACTGAGGAACGGGCAGATCGGCACCACCGTCCGCCCCCGGGCGCGGGCGTCGTCCATGACCGCGCGGGCCAGTGTCGAGCCGACCCCCCGGCCCTCGAAGGCCGGATCGACCTCGGTGTGCGTGTAGGCGATGATGGCGCCGGTCAGCTGGTAGGTGACCAGCCCGGCCAGCGCACCGGTCTCGTCGCGCGCCTCGAACCGCTCCCGGTCCGGCACGTCTGTCACAGTCAACTCCACCGGACCATCCAAACACGCCGGACGCGGGGGCAGCGACGAACGCCCGCAGGGGGCGGACGGTGCACCGGGGTCGTCGGCGGAAATGACCGCCGGTCACGACGGTGGGTGGGCTAGAGTCCCGCCGCATGGACGGCACCACGCTCCGCACCGCCCGCCTTGACCTGCGCCCGGTGAGCGACGGCGACGTCGACCGGATCCTCGAGTACCGCAACCTCCCCGAGGTCACCTACTGGCTGCTGCGCACCGAGGTGGAGCCGGCGGCGTTCCGGGCGGCCTGGCGGCGGGCGGCGGCGGACCCCGACGACCACAGCATGGCGGTCACCCTGGACGACCGGCTGATCGGCACCGTCTCGCTGGAGCTGCTGGACGGGATGGGGCAGCCCGGCATGCCGACCCGCACGGAGGCCGCCCTCGGCTACGTCTTCGACCCGGCGCACCGGGGCCACGGCTACGCGACCGAGGCGGTCGTCGCGGTGCTGGCCCACGCGTTCACCGGGTTGGGGGTCCGCCGGATCACCGCCGGATGCTTCGCCGACAACCTCGCCTCGGTGCGGGTGCTGGAGAAGGTCGGGATGCGCCGGGAGCAGCACGGCGTCGGTGACTCCTGGCACGCCGAACAGGGCTGGGTGGACGGCTACACCTACGCGCTGGACGTCGACACCTGGCGCGGCGCAGCCCGTCGGTGACCACTCACGGCGGGTGCGGCGGCCGGGCCTTCTGCGGGTGGATCGTCTCCTGGCGGGCCAGCATCGCGACGAACTCGCCGATCTTCCGCTCCCGGGTCTGCGCCCGTTTGACGGCGTTGAGGCGGTGGGTGAGCGCGAACCGGTTGGCACTGGTCAGCACGTCGAACATGGCCTGGGCGGCGGGGTCGGCGGCGATGGCGGCGAGCAGGTCGGCGGGTACCTGCGACTCCGAGGGCGGGGCGTAGGCGGCGGCCCACCGCCCGTCGGCCCGGGCGGCCGCCACCGCGGCGCGGCCCGAGGGCTGCATCCGGCCCTGCTCCTCCAGCCGGGCCACGTGGGCGACGTTGCGTTGCGACCAGGAGCTGCGTGCCCGGCGGGGGGTGAACCTGATCCAGGAGCTCTCCTGGTCCCGCTTGCGGGCCTGCCCGTCGATCCAGCCGAAGCACAACCCCTCGTCGACCGCCTGCTGCCAGGTCAGGGTGGTGACGGTGCCGCCCTTGCGGGTCAGGGCGAGCCACACGCCGGGTGAGGTGTCGTGGTGGGCCGTCAGCCAGGCGCGCAACGCGTCCGCGTCGGCAACGATCAACTCGTCCAGTTCCGCGCTCACCATGCCGGCAGGTTAGCCGCTACCGGTGACATTCCCACCGGGAGCGCGGAGGCCATCGACGAGGACGGCCAGCAGGCGCGGCCCCCGGCTGTCGAGTTCGGCGTCGTCCACCCGGGAGAGCCAACCGATCAGGACGATGACGTCCCGGGCCTCGACGTCGGCGCGGATGCTGCCGGCCGAGCGGCCGGCGGCGAGCAGCAGCTCCACGGCTTCGCCGATCGGGCCGAGGCTGTGCGCGGCGAGGTCACGCCAGGTCGCCGCCTCGACGGCCGCGAACACGTCCCGCTTGACCCGGGCATAGGCGGCCACCCGGTCGAACCAGGCGGCCAACGCCGCCACCGGCGGGTGGGTGGCCAGCAGGCGCGGGGCCGCGGCGACCAGGTCGTCGACCTCGTTGCGGTACACCTCGACGAGCAGGTCCTCCCGGGTGGGGAAGTGCCGGTACAGGGTGCCCTGCCCGATGCCGCAGGCCTTCGCCACCGCGTTGAGCTTCAGCTCACCCGGTTCGTGCACCAGGTCGCGGGCCGCGCGGAGGATGCGCTCGCGGTTGCGCCGCGCGTCGGCACGGGAGGCCGCCGCGCCCTTGACAGAAGCGGACACGTGTCCGCTAAGCTCGTCGGAGTAACCGGACATGTGTCCACTCTACCCCGAGGAGCATCATGACCATCACCGGAAAGGTCGTCGCGATCACCGGCGCCAGCAGCGGCATCGGCGCGGCGACCGCCCGCCACCTCGCCGCGCTCGGCGCGTCCGTCGTCCTCGGCGCCCGCCGCACCGACCGGCTCGACCGCCTGGTCGCCGAGATCGAGACCGCCGGCGGCACGGCGGTCGCCGCCCGGGTGGACGTCACCGCCCCGGACGACCTGCGGTCCCTGGTCGCCCTCGCCGTCGAGCGGTTCGGTCGGCTGGACGTCCTGGTGGGCAACGCCGGGATCAGCAGGCTCAGCACCGTCGCCGAGCTGGACGTCGAGGGCTGGTCGGCGATGGTCGACGTGAACGTCAAGGGCGTCCTGCACGGGATCGCCGCCGCCCTGCCCGTCTTCACCCGCCAGGGCAGCGGTCACCTCGTCACGGTCGTCTCGACCTCCGGCCTGAAGATCACTCCCACCCAGGCGGTGTACGCCGGGACGAAGAACGCGGTGCGGACCCTGCTGGAGGGCCTGCGGCAGGAGAGCACCACCGGAGCGCTGCGGACCACCTCGATCTCCCCCGGTTACGTGCGTACCGAACTCGTCGACCAGGCCATCGACGACCCCGGGGTACGCGAGGAGGTGCAGCGGACCATGGCCGAGATCGGCCTCGACCCCGGCGCGGTCGCCCGCGTGATCGCCTTCGCCATCGACCAACCCGACGACGTCGAGATCGGCGACCTGACCATCCGGCCGACCCGCCAGGGCTGAGGGTGGGGTCGGCCGGAGGTGACCCTGGCCAGCTCCGCCACCCGTCCCACGGTCAGGCGTTCGTCCACGGCACCGACCATCTGCCCGCACGCCACCCGAGGAGCGAACGCCCGCAACGGGTACGGCCGCCGCGGTGCCGCGGCGGCCGTACGGGTTGCTCCGGTCGGCCGGTCAGACCACGGTGCAGGGGATGCCGTTGAGGGTGAAGGCGGTCGGCTCGGCGGTGTTGCCGGTGTGGCTGCCCTGGAAGCCGATCTCGATGGTCGCCCCGGGGGCGATCGTGCCGTTGTAGCTGACGTTGCGGGCGCTCACCTGGCCGCTGCTCGGCGAGATGGTGGAGCTCCAGGCCGAGGTGACCGACTGACCCGACGGCAGCGTGAAGGCCAGCGTCCAGCCGTCGATCGCCGAGGTGCCGGTGTTGGTGATGCTGATACTGGCGGTGAAGCCGGAGTCCCAGGTGTTCATCGTGTAGGCGACCCGGGGTCCGCTCCCACCGGACGTCGGGGTGGGGGTCGGCGTCGGGGTCGGGGTCGGGGTCGGCGTGGGGGTCGGCGTGTTGGTGGGCGTGGGGGTCGGCGTGGTGCCGCTGATGCTGGTCACGAACGTCATCACGCTGCGGGCGGGCAGGCTGACGGTCAGCGAGCCGTTCGACATGGTGAGCGCGCTCTGCGGCGCGACGTTCCGGCTCCCGTCGGTCAGCCAGTTCGCGACGCTGCTGGACCCGGTGACGCCCGAGATGTTGAACTGCTGGCTCACCGACGAGGTGTTCTTGTTGACCGCGACGATGACGACGCTGTTGCCGCTGCGGTACGCCGAAACGTAGACGTTCGTCGCCGGGTTCGCCGTGGCGTCGATCCGCACGTACCCCGGACGGACGAACCTGGCGAAGTGCGCCATCATCGCGCCCCGCTTGCTGATCTGGCCGTCCTCACGCATGGGGCCGTAGCTGCGCCGCAGGTACCACCAGACATAGGTCTGGAACTCGGCGTCGACCATGGAGCGGTGGATGTGCTCGCCGACGTCGAGCGCCTCCGGCCAGGCGTCACCCGAGTTCGCGTTGCTGTTCGGGTAGTAGACCTCGGTCATCCACAGTTCCTTGCCCGCGCCCTTCTGCTTGAACAGCGGGTACGGGAAGTTGGAGTACGAGGTGCCGTAGAGGTGAGCCCCGATGATGTCGACGTTGGCCAGCGCGGTGGCGTCGTTGAGGATCGGGTCGGACATCGACTTGACGTACTGGAACGACTCCGGAGCCATCACCCGGGTGCTGATCACCCCGGAGTTCTCCTTGAGGAACTTGATGATCTCGCCGGAGGTCCACCACGTCCAGTCGTGGGCGTAGTCGGGCTCGTTCTGCACGGAGATGGCGTAGAGGTTGACGCCGTTGTTGCGCATGTAGACGGTGAAGTCGTTCAGGTGCTGCGCGTAGGCGCCGTACGAGCTGGCCCGCAGCCGCTTCGCGTTGGTCTGGCTGCCCCGGGTGAACGTCTCGATCATGCTGGCCGGCGGGTTCCACGGCGACGCGAAGACGGTCACCCCGAGTTCGGCGGCACGCTTCGCGGTCGCCAGGTCACGGCTGAAGTCCGCCTGGCTCTCGCCGACCGGGATCCGCAGCACGGAGAACCCGAGCCGCCCCTCACCGGTGCCGAATGCCGTCTCCCGCTGGGCGGCGGTCAGGTCGCCGATCCAGGCCGCGTGGACCATCGCCCCGAAGCCCTTGATCGTCTGCCGCTGCGCCGACGGGTTGATGCTGGCCGGCGCGGCCGAGGCTTCACTGGCCCCGATGACCGCCGTGGCCGCCGCGACCGGGACGGCCCCGATCGTCGTCAGGACGGCCCGGCGGCTGATTCGCCTTCGCTCGTCGCCCGCCGGCGCGCTCTGCTCCTGCGTCATGGTGCGTCCTCCTGCGTGGTGGTGGTGGTGACACTTTCGATTTCTATCGACTGACTTCATTGTTAACGTTAACCGCCCGGACTCTAGTTTCCCCCATCGACGCCGGTCAAGGAAGGCCCTCCGCCACCCGCTCCCACCTGCGCAGACGCGCCACAACACCAGCCATCGAATCGACAGGCGACGATCTAGACCAGCACCCGGCAATCGGGTCGACCGGACCCCGGACACGCCACTTCACCGCCCGGTGGAACGTCGACCCGGCGGCGACGGTCACCACCCGCGGAACGTCGACCCGGCGGGGACGGTCACCGCACGCGCAACGTCGACCCGGCGGCGACGGTCACCACCCGCGGAACGTCGTCCCGGCGGCGACGGTCACCGCACCGGGAAACCCGGTCCGTCGACATCAGAGGGCGGGGCAAACGGGCATTGACCTGCGTGGCTTCATGACGCCGAGATCAACTTGTCACGTTGGTGACACGATCCGGCTCGACAGTGGGTCATCGTCGCCCACCCCTCAAGGAGCGTCATGGCCCCCACCCCACCGACCGACGCCGAGCTGGACGTCCTCATCCGCGCCCGCCTCGCGTCGCTCGGCATCGACCTCGGCCAGCTGCCCGCCGGCACCACCGCCGACCCGCAGACCGGCTCCCCCGGACAGGACACCGTGCTGGCCTCGTTGCGCTCGTTCGTCCGTAGCACCGTCGGCACCCTCGCCGCCTACCAGCCGCCCGCCCCGGCGGGCACCGACCCGGCCGTGGCCAGGGCGTTGTCCCAGCAGCCCGCGCCGATGCTCTACCCCTCGATCAGCACGGAATGGCGGAAGTGATGAGCACAGCACCTGCCGACCACGGCGTCGACCGTCGCGCCTTCCTCGCCCGTACCGCCGCGCTGGCCACCGCCTCGGCCGTCGGCGGCGTGGTCGGCCTGCCCGCCGTCGCCTCGGCGGCCGGCAGCACCCGAACATCGGCCGTGCCGGCCGGTCGCTACAACCCGGCGCTGGCCGTACCCAACGCCTACGTCAAGCCGCGCCCGGAGGCGGTGGCCGACCCGACCGAACTGACCATCGCCGAGGCGGCCTGGCTGATCCGGGCCGGCAAGCTCACCCCGGAGAAGCTGGTGGAGGCGTACCTGGCCCGGATCTCCCGCTACGAGCCGACCTACCAGGCGTTCAACCTGGTGCTCGCCGAGCAGGCGGTCAAGGCGGCCCGCGCGATGGCCCGCAAGCCGCACCGGGGCGCGCTGCACGGCATCCCGCTGGCCATCAAGGACAACTACTACACCGCCGGGGTGCCGACCACCGCCAGCTCCTACCTGTTCGCCGACTTCCGGCCACCGTACGACGCCACGGCGGTGACCCGGCTGGTCACCGGCGGCGGGGCGATCGCGCTGGGCAAGACCCAGATGGGTCCGCTGGCCACCACCCGGGCCACCACGCCCAGCGGGGTGGTCACCACGGTCAACGCCTGGACCCCCACCAACCCGGCCACCGACCCCGGCGGATCGTCCACCGGCACGGCCACCGCCGTGGCGGGACGGCTCGCCACCTCCGGCACCGGCACCCAGACCGGCGGGTCGATCACCGCGCCGTCCAACGCGCAGAACCTCACCGGGCTCAAGCCGACCATGGGCCGGGTGTCGCTGCACGGGATCATCCCGCTCAGCTACACCCGCGACCATCCCGGCCCGCTTGCCCGCGACGCCAAGGACGCCGCCATCATGCTCACCGCGATGGCCGGCGAGGACCCGGCCGACCCGCGCAGCCAGGGCCTGCCCGAGGTGCCCAAGCTGATCGACGCGGCCACCCCCACCTACCAGGCCGGCAAGCTCAAGCTGCGCTGGAAGACCCGGATCGGGGTGCTGCCCGGCTTCACCGCCGGCACCTCGGAGACCGCGCTGGCCCGGCAGGCGTACCTGGCGAAGCTCGCCGCGATCACCGGCGCGACGATCGTCGACGTGCCGCTGCCCGACGAGTGGGACCTGCTCACCGGCAGCGCGTTCAACAACGTACGGCTGCCGGAGCGCACCGAGCCGTTCCTGCCCTACCTGCGCACCGACCTGCGCGGTTTCGGGGTGTCGGTGACCGGCTGGTTGCAGGGCGCGCTACTGGGCGGCGGCGAGTTCATCACCGGCCAGCGGGCCAAGCTGCTGCTGATGGAGCGGGTGCTCGACCAGCTCTTCGCCGGCTGCGACGTGGTGGTGCAGACCGGCCCGGTCCCGTTCGACATCCTCGGCCTGCCCGAGATCGGCTTCCCGATCGGGTTCACCGGCGCGGGACTGCCGATCGGCACGATCCTCGGTGGCCTGCCGTACGGCGAGGACCGGCTGCTGTCGGTGGTCGCCGCCTACCAGGCGGTCACCGACTGGCACCTGCGGCGACCGGCCGACCCGCCGGCCACCCCGGCGACGGCGCGCGGCGCGGCCCCGGCCGGTCTACGGCTCACCGCCGAGGAGGTGGCCCGGCTCAGCCAGTGACCGTCACGCCGTCCGTCCGCCGGCTCACCGGCGGACGGACGGCACCCGGCGGCGAACCACAGCCGGCCGGGCGGGAGGCGCCGCCACCGGCACCTCCCGGCCGGCCGGATCGCCGGCTGCGGCGTCCGCCCGGCCGGGTCGACCGGTGGTGACCGACCTCAGTCGATCGTGGCCAGCTTCGGCAGCACCTCGGTGGCGACCCGCCGGGTGAACTCCACCGGGTGCCGGTCCGGGGTGACCTGCACCTCGGACACCCCGAGCGCGGCGTACTCGGCCACCTCGGCGAGGAACCCGTCCACGTCGGCCAGCGGCGGTCGCATCATGATCACCGTCTTGTCGATGGCGTCGTAGTCGCGGCCCTCGGCGGCGCAGTGCCCACGCAGCACGTCCAGCTTGTGCGCCACCTCGGCGGGGCTGCTGCCGAACAGGTTGCAGGCGTCGGCGTACCGGGCCACCAGCAGCAGGGTCTTCTTCTCGCCACTGCCACCGATCATGATCGGCGGGTGGGGCCGTTGCAGCGGCTGCGGCGAGTTGAGCGTCTCGGCCAGCCGGTAGTGCCGGCCCTCGAACGGCCCGTCGTCGTCGCTCCACATCTGCCGGCAGATCCGCAGCGTCTCCTCCAGCCGCTCGAAACGCTCGGCCACCGGCACCACCGGCACCCCGAGGCCGTGCTGTTCGCGCTCGTACCAGGACGCGCCGATGCCGAGCCGGGCGCGGCCGCCGGAGAGCACGTCCAGGGTGGTCACGATCTTGGCGAGCAGCCCAGGGTAGCGGTACATCACGCCGGTGACCAGCACGCCGAGCGTCATCCGCGAGGTCCGCGCCGCGACGAAACCCAGCGTCGTGTACGCCTCCAGCATCGGCTCCTCGGCCGGGGCCATGGCCTCCATCTGGAAGTAGTGGTCCATCACGGTGAACGACGCGAAGCCGGCCTCCTCGGCGATGGTGGCCGTCTCGATCAGGGTCGGTGCGATCGCCGCCGGATCGGCCGGGGTCGAGTAGTTCCAGTAGTGCAGTCCGAGTCTCATGCCTCGCCACCTCCGCACCGAGCCTAGTCGCGCACCGGGCCGTCCGCCCGGTCGCCGACCGGCCGGGGGACGAAGGGTCAGCCGCCCGGCACCGCGCGGGTCAGGGCACGTAGCCCCGCCTCCCAGCGTTCCTCGGGCCAGTCCCGCAGGTGTTCCACAAGGTCGCTCCGGACGGCCGCCAGCAGGGACGGGGGGCCAGGTAGTCCGCCGACTCCGGACCCCGCGCCTCGGTGACGAGATCGACCAGCAGGGCTTGCCACTTACGGTGACGGTCCGCCGGCCCGACCCGCACCGGAAACCGGCCGGTCAGGGGGTCAGGAAACCCTCGGCCCGCAGCCACGCCTCGCACGCGTCGGTCCAGGTGGCCGTGTGCGCGTCGCGGGCGATGAAGGGGTGGCTCCGGCCGCCGTACGTGACGCCGTCGGCCAGCCCGATGCCGTGTCCACCGCGCGGGTAGATGTGCAGTTCGACCGGAACCCCGGCCGCCACGAGCACCCGGGCCCATTCCAGGGCGTTGGGAACCCCCGGCGGGTCCTGGGCGGCCGCCCATACGAACGTCGGGCAGACCGTCGCGTCCACGTGCCGCGCCGGCGACAGCTCGTCCTTGATCGCGATCAGCTCACCCAGCAGCCCCTCGACCGCCGGCGGCGGAAGCAGATCCAGGTCGGCCAGGGCGTACGCCAGGATCGCGAAGTCCGGACGCGGCGGGTCGACGACGCCGGTCTCGATCGACAGCACCGCACCGGTCATCAGCAGGCCGGCCAGCTGCCCACCGGCGCTGGAGCCGATCACCCCCACCGGGCCGGTGTCGAGCCCGTGGGCACCGCTCCTGACCTGGTCCAGGGCGGCACGGGCGTCCTGCAACGGTGCGGGGAACCGGTCGGGCAGCAGCCGGTATTCGAGGACGAAGGCGTGCAGCCCGATGCTGGCCAGCCAGCGGGCGTAGCCCTCCCCCTCGTGCGGTGGGAGTTCCCGGAAGCCGCCGCCGGGGAGGACCAGCACGGCCGGCCGGGGGCCGGTGAAACGGTCGGCGGCCGGATAGACCGTGATCCGCTCGGAGATCGTTGCCTGAGTCGGCGAGATGGCAGTGCCACCTTTCGCTACCACGCCTCCATGCCTGACGATCCGTCCGTCACCGGCACGCGACGCTGCGGCCATGTTAACCGGTGGGCCGACGGCGTGCGGGGCGGGCGACCCGGTCGTCGCCCGCCCCGCACCCGGTTCACCCGGCCGCGCCGCCACGTGCACATCGGCGGCCCGATCCCGCGCCCACCCGGCGGACCGGGCGGGCGCGACCGGTCAGCTGCGCAGGCTCCACTGCTGGTTGGTGCCGCCGTTGCAGGCCCAGAGGATCAACTTGGTGCCGTTGGCTGTCGCCGCGCCGTTGGCGTCCAGGCAGAGGCCGGACTGCACCCCGGTGACCGTGCCGTTGGCGTTGACGTTCCACTGCTGGTTGGCCTGCCCGTTGCAGTCCCAGATGACCACCTGGGTGCCGTTGCTGGTGCCCTGCCCCGAGGCGTCCAGGCACTTGGTGCCGTAGACCATGAGCTGCCGGCTGGCGGTCCGGGTCCACCGCTGGTTCGCCCCGCCGGTGCAGTCCCAGAGCTGGGCCTGCGCGCCGTTGGTGGTGCTGGAGCCGGTGACCTCGGCGCACCGGCCGGACTGCGCCCCGACGAGCTGCCCGGCCTGGGTCTGGGGCGGGTTGCCGGTGCCCTGCACGCCGGCGTTGGCGATCACCGTCTGCGCGCCCGAGGGCCAGTTGTTGTTGCTGACCACGGTGTTGTTGTTGACGACGTTGCCCCGGTCGCCGTTGGTCACGTTGGTGCTGTTGTTGGTCGACCAGTTGTTGGTGACGGTGAAGTTGCCCATGTTCTCGGCGTACCAGTAGTTGGCGGTGGCCCAGGTGCCGGTGCTGGCGAACACGTTGGTGCGGGCGGTGTAGTAGCGGGAGCCCTCGTCGAAGTAGAGCCCGAACCAGCCGTTGGTGCGCAGGCAGTGGTTCTCGCTGATGAGTCCGCCCGGGTTGGCCGACAGCGTGTAGATGCAGCCGCCGTCGGTCATCTGCTGCATCACGTCGTGCACGTAGTTGCCGACGACCTGGTTGTTGGCCGCCGTGGTGGCCGTCGAGTAGCGCGGCTGGTAGTTGTAGAGCCCCCGGTCGGCGTAGTGGTTGCTGCCACCCGCGTCGTTGGCGCCCCAGCCGTAGCCGACCGACAGCCCGGTGTACGGCATGTTGTACACCTCGTTGTGCGACACCAGCGAAGTGTTGACGTAGGTGGTCAGGATCGACACCACGCCCCGGTACTCCAGCCCCAGGTCGTGCACCCGGTTGTTGCTGATGGTGATGTTCCGGTTGACCATCCGCTGGTCGCCCGGGTGGTGGGCGTCGGCGCGCACCCCGCCGACCACCACCCCGCCGGCCGAGTTGCGGGCGATCTCGGAGCGGGTGACGGTGATGTTGCTGGCCCCCAGGCCGACCCCGCTGGCGTGCGCGTTGGCGTCGTTGCCGATACCGATCGCGGTCTGCCCGAGGTTGACGAACTGGGAGTCGCTGAAGGTGACGGTGTTGGCGGCGGAGACCTGCACGGCCGCCGGCATCTGGGCCCAGCTCGGCCGGGTCGCCTCGAACAGCGGGCAACCCTCCTGGCAGGAGGTCAGGGCGTCGGCCGGACGCGCCCAGGTGCCGACGATGTGCGCGCCGGTCTGCTGGTCGGCGAAGCCGTTGCTGCTGCTCGGGCCGAGCCAGCTGGTGCCGGTGAAGGTGATCCCGCTGAACGCGATGTGGTGCGCCGGCGCGTCGTAGCTGCCCCCGACGTTGACCAGGGACGACAACTGCGGCAGCTCCACGCTGACGCTGTTCATGTTCTGCCCGGCCAGCGGGATGTAGTTGAGCTGCCCGCTGCCCGGGTTGAGGTACCACTCCCCCGGGCTGTCCAGGAACTCGTACGCGTTGGCCAGGTAGAACGGGCCGGCCCGGTGCGGCTTGGACAGGGTGTCGAAGCCGAACGTGTTGTTGTTCCAGGCCGGCTGTTGCATGGTCAGGAAGTTGCCGCTGATGCTCTGCACCGGCGAGTACCGGTCGGTGAACGAGCCGACGCTCTCCACCTCGACCCGGTTCTGGTTGCCCAGGTTGTTGAGGTAGCTCAGCGCGCCGTTGCTGAACCGCATGCCGCTGGTGGTGAAGGTGAAGTCGGCCCGGTTGACCGCGGTCCGCGCCCGGGTGGCGACCGCGCCGTTGACGTAGAGCTGCCGGCTGTCCAGCCCGGCGGGCACGCTCGCCCGCCAGATGTTCTTCCCGGCGTCGACCTGCGACCAGCCGGTGACCGCCCTGGCCCCGCTGATCTGCGGGCGGGCGGAGGCGGCGGCCCGCCAGGTCACGGTGTAGCCGTTGGTGCCGGAGTCGGCGGCGGTGAACCGCAGCGGCGCGGTCAGCCGGTAGACGCCGTCGGCCAGCTCGACGACGATGTCGCCGGACATGCCGGCGGTGCGGGACCGGACGGCGTTCTGCGCCTCGGTCAGGGTGCACGGCTGGCTGGCGGCGCAGGCGGTGCCGCTGCCGGAGGGCGCGGCGTAGAGGGTGGTGGTGGCGGCGAGGGCGGGGGTGGCCGGGGCGAGCACGGCGGCCACGGCGGTGACCGCCGTGGCGGCCAGCCCGGCCAGCACCTGCCGGCGCCCCCTGGGGATTGTCGGGACGGACACGGTGGGACTCCTATCGGGGTGGGGTGTGGTGGGGTGCCCCCGGTCGCGGTGGAATCATGCCGCCACCGGGTCGAGCAGACCGGCGGCGCGCAGCGCCGGCCACAGCGCCGCCGGGACGTCGGCGTCCGACCGGGACAGGTTCTGCGTCACCTGCGCCGCGGTACGCAGCCCGACGACCGTCGAGACGACCGCGGGATGCCGGCGGACGAAGGCGAGCGCCGCCTGGGGCAGGGTGACGCCGTAGGACCCGCAGACGTCGGCGATCCGCCGAGCCCGGTCGATCAGCTCCGGCGGGGCCTGCTGGTAGTTGTAGGTCGCGTCGGCCGGTGGCCGGTCCCGGGAGAGCAGACCGGAGTTGTAGACCCCGGCGACCACCACGCCGACGCCCCGCTCCTCGGCGGTGGGCAGCAGGTCGGCCAGCGCGCCCTGTTCGAGCAGGGTGTAGCGGCCGGCGCACATCACCACGTCGACGTCGGTCTCCCGGACGAAGCGGGTGAGCAGGTGGGACTGGTTCATCCCGGCGCCGATGGCCCCCACCACGCCCTGGTCGCGCAGCTCCACCAGGGCGGGCACCGCCTCGGTGGCGGCCTGCTCCCAGTGGTCGTCGGGGTCGTGCAGGTAGACCACGTCCACCCGGTCCAGGCCGGTGCGGGCCAGGCTGGACTCCAGCGAGCGGAGCACCCCGTCCCGGCTGAAGTCCCAGACCCGCCGGTGGTCCGCGGCGACGTCGAACCCCTCCGGGTCGCGTCGGTGCGCGTCCGATGGCGACGGGACGAGCAGCCGGCCGACCTTCGTCGACACCACGTACTCGTCGCGCGGCCGGGACCGCAGGGCCGCCCCGATCCGCCGCTCGGACAGCCCGAGCCCGTAGTGCGGCGCGGTGTCGTAGTAACGCAGGCCGCCCTCCCACGCGGTGTCGACCGCGGCGGCGAACTCCTCGTCGGTGGTGGCCCGGTAGAGGTTGCCGCCCTGTGCACCGCCGAACCCCAGCTCGGTCAGCCGGACCGTAGCCCGGCGGGGCAGCGCGTGCGCTCTCACGACGCCGCCAACCGGTACGCCCGCCGCGCGGTACGCCGCCAGATCGCCGCCTGTTCGTCGGGGCCGAGCGGGGCCAGCAGTGCCGACAGGGTGTCGATCCAGCGGCGGTAGGAGCTGGCGAGCAGGCAGACCGGCCAGTCGGAGCCGAACATCAGCCGGTCCGGGCCGAACACGTCGAGGGCGTGCTCGACGGCCGGTCGGAGGTCGTCCGACGTCCAGGCCGGCCGGTGCACCTCGGTGACCAGTCCGGAGAGCTTCGCCGTGGTGTTGGGGGACGCGGCGAGGGCGTGCAGGTCGCGTACCCAGTCGGTGAGGTCGGTTCCGCCGAGCGCGGGCTTGCCGAGGTGGTCGAGGACGAACCGTACCTCGGGCAGGTCGCGCGCCACCCGAGCGGCCGCGCCGAGCTGGTGCTGCCGGACCAGCAGGTCGAAGGCGAGCCCGGCGGCGCCCACCGCGGCGATCCCCCGCCGCACGTCGGCCCGGTCGAGGAACGTCGGGTCGGGTTCGTCCTGGACGGAGTACCGGACGCCGACCAGCAGGTCGCCGCCCCGGGCGGCCCGTAGCCGGGCCAGCCGGTCGACGACGTCGTCGGTCGTCACGTCCAGCCAGCCGACGACCCCGGCGATCAGGGTGTCGGCGGCGGCGACGCCCAGCAGGTCCACCGTCTCGGCCTCGGTGGAGTTGGCCTGCACCACCACGGTCCGGGTGACCCCGGCGGCGCGGGCCACCGGGGCGAGGTCGGCGGGGGTGAAGTCGGCGTCGATCGCCGCCATGGTGGTCGGGTCGATCCAGGGCTGCGGGTGCCGGGACCGGGTCCAGAGGTGGTGGTGGGCGTCGATGACGTCGGCGCGTCCGGGCGTGGTCATCGGCCCAACCATCCGCCGTCGACGGGCAGCACGACGCCGTTGACGTAGTCCGATGCCGGCGCGGCCAGGAACACCGTGACGCCGGCCAGGTCGTCGGGGCGTCCCCACCGGCCGGCCGGGATCCGGGCGAGGATGGCCGGTTCGCGCTCCGGATCCTCGCGCAGCGCCCGGGTGTTGTCGGTGGCGATGTAGCCGGGGGCGATGGCGTTGACGTTGACCCCGTGCGCCGCCCACTCGTTGGCCAGCGCCCTGGTGAGCCCGGCGAGGCCGGACTTGGCGGCGGCGTAACCGGGGACGGTGATGCCACCCTGGAAGCTGAGCAGCGAGGCGGTGAAGATGATCTTCCCACTCCCCCGGCCGACCATGTCCCGACCGATCTCCCGGCTCAGCACGAACTGGCTGGTCAGGTTGACCTCGATGACGTGGTCCCACATCTCGTCGGAGTGCTCCGCCGCCGGGGCGCGGGCGATGGTGCCGCCGTTGTTGACCAGGATGTCGATCGGGCCGAGGTCACGCAGCTCCCCGACGAGCCGGCGCACCGCGGCCCGGTCGGCCAGGTCGGCCCGCAGCGCGGTGAACCGGCGGCCGGCCGCGCGTACCCGCTGCTCCACTTCGCTCCCGGTGGCCTCCAGCTGCGCCGAGACGCCGACGACGTCGGCACCGGCGACGGCCAGCGCCTCGGCCATCGCCAGCCCGATGCCCCGGCGGGCGCCGGTCACCACGGCGGTCCGGCCGGACAGGTCGAACAGGGCGCTCATCGGTCGGCCTCCCGCAGGTCGAGCAGTACCTTCAGCACACCGCCGCCGGCCTCGAGGGCGGTGAAGGCCGACGCCACCTCGTCCACCGGCACCACCCGGGAGATGAGCCGCCGGGCCGGGACCACACCGGAGGCGACCAGCCCGACCGCCTCCACCATGTCCTCACGCCGGTAGAGCCGGGCGCCGAGCAGTTCCAGCTCGCGCCAGAAGACCCGGTGCAGGTTCACCGGTCGGGGCTGCGGATGGATCGCCACCATGACCAGGCGGCCCCGGGTGGTCAGCACGTCGACCGCGGTGCCGACCCCGGCGGCGGAGCCGGAGACCTCGAAGGCCACGTCCGCGCCCGCGCCGTCGGTGCGCTCGTCGACCAGCGCCGGCACGTCGGTGTCCCCCGGGTCCACGGCGTCGATGCCGAGCCCGGCCGCCACCGACCGGCGGAACGGGTCCGGTTCCACCAGCAGGACCCGCGCGCCCCGGTGCCGGGCGACCGTGGCGATGAGGACGCCGACCGGCCCGCCCCCGACCACCACGACCTGGTCGGTGGCGGTCACCCGGCCCCGCCGCACGTCGTGCACGGCGACCGCGACCGGTTCCACCAGGGCGGCCTCGTCGAGCGGCAGCTCGTCGGGGAGCGGCACCACCAGGTCGGCCGGGACCGTCCACGACGACTGCATGGCACCCGGCGAGTCCACCCCGAGGAAGTTCATCGCATGGCAGATGTGCGAGTCCCCGCGCCGGCAGGCGACGCACCGGCCGCAGTAGCGGGTGGGCAGCACGGTGACCGGCTGGCCCACCGCGAAACCGGTGACGTCCGGGCCGACCTCCGCGACCCGGCCGGACATCTCGTGCCCGATCACCGCGGCGGCGCCCACCCGGGCGTCCATGTCGCCGTGGTAGACGTGCAGGTCGGTGCCGCAGATCCCGGTGTAGGCCACCGCGATGCGCAGCTGGCCGGGCCCCGGCGGCTCCGGGGCACGCCGCTCGACCTCCAGCTGCCGCGCGCTTCGGTAGACCACTGCCTTCATGCGTGCTCCCTCGTGGGTCGGGGTCAGTGCCGGACGGCGGACGGCAGGCCGTCGTGGTGGTGCGCCGCCGCGCCGGGCAGCGGGGTCACGTACCGGCCCGGCCCGGCGGGGGCCTGCTCGGCCACCGCCAGCAGCCGGTGTCCGGCGCGTTCCGGTCGCACGTTGGGCCCCTCCGGGGTGGGCACGTCCGAGCGGCGCGGATACCGCCGGATCTCCTCCTCGGCGAGCGTGACGCCCAGCCCCGGCGCGTCGCCGAGGACGAACGCGCCGTCCTCGACGTGCAGGTCGACGGCGACGCCGACCGGCGGCCGCAGGTCCTGTAGCTCGCTGACCAGGTGGTTCGGCACCGACGTGGCGGCGTGCAGCAGACCGAAGGGGCTGTTGCCGATCGGGCTGACCGGCAGGTCGTAGGCGTGCGCCAGGGCGGCCACCCGCAGGAAGTGGGTCACCCCCCACACCGCGGCCATCTGCACGACGTCGACCGCCGTCGCGGCGATCAGCGGCCGGTACTGTTCGAGGCCGGTCAGGTTCTCCCCGGTGGCGACCGACGCCCGGATCCCGCGCCCGACGACGGCCAGGCCCTCGGCGTCCCACCGCCGTACGGGTTCCTCGATCCAGACGAGGTCCAGGGTGCGTTCCAGCTCGCCGACGTGCCGGACGGCCTGCTTGCGGGTCCAGGCCTCGTTCACGTCCAGCATCAGGCCGGGGCGCTGCCCCCGCCCGGCCTCGGTCAGCACGTCCCGGACCAGGTGCAGCCGGTGCCGGTCCCGCTCGATGTCGAGGCCGCCCTTGAGCTTGGCGGCCCGCAGCCCGTGCCGGGCGTAGACCTGGTAGGCGGCGGCGAGCGCGTCGTCGTCCAGGCCGATGTCCAGGCCGGAGGCGTACGCGGGCACCCGCCGGTCGCGTCCGCCGAGCAGCCGCCAGAGCGGTTGGCCCGCCGCCTGGGCCTTGATGTCCCACAGCGCGGTGTCCAGTGCCCCGATGGTGCCGAAGACCGAGCCGGCGTGCCCCGCCTTGAAGGTCTGCCGCAGCATCCGGTCGTAGAGGGTGGTCACGGCGCGGGGGTCCTCACCGTCGATCGCCGCGAAGATCCGTTCGACGTCCGCGTACGGCCCGAGGCCGACTCCGGTGATGCCCTCGTCGGTCTCGACCACGATGATCGGGACAGTGGTCACCCCGTCGGTGAAGACGCCGTTGGCGTCGCCGACGGGACGTCCCCACTCCTGCACGGTGGTCAGCGTCCGGTATCCGGTGATCCGCATGTCAGCCCTTCGTGGCGCCGGCGGCGACACCGTCGGCGATCTGGCGCTGGAGGAAGAGGTAGACCACCAGGACGGGTACCGCGGCGATCAGCACCCCCGAGGCGAAGGTCGGGATGTCGTCGGAGTACTGCCCGCGCAGCGAGGTAACCCCGACCATCAGGGTGCGGTGGTCGGCCGAGGGCATCAGCAGCAACGAGATCAGCACGTCGTTCCAGCAGAACAGGGCGTCGAGGATGCCGACCGACAGCAGCGCCGGAGTGCCCAGCGGCACCATGATCCGCCGGTAGACGCCGTAGACGTCGTTGCCGTCGATCCGGGCCGCGTCGACGATCTCGGTCGGGATGGTCCGGTAGTAGCTGGTCATCAGGAAGATCGTGAAGGGCAGGAACTGCGCCACGTAGGCGAGCACCAGCCCCGGGTAGGTGTCGACGAGACCGGCGTCGGACATGATCCGGGCCAGCGGCACCATGATCACCTGGAACGGCACGAACAGCGCCGCCAGGCAGCACAGGAAGAGCACCGACGAGCCCCGGAAGCGCAGCTGGCTCAGCGCGAAGCCGGCCATCGACCCGAACAGCAGCAGCAGGAACACCGAGACCGTCACCACGACTGTCGAGTTGACCAGGTACCGGGCCATCCCCACGCTGTTCCACGCGGTGGCGATGTTCTCCCAGCGCAGGGCGTCGGCCAGCGAGAACCGGTCGAGGACGTAGTCCCGCCGGGTCTTCATGGCCACGTTGACCGTGAAGACCAGGGGGTAGACGGTCGCCAGGGCCAGCACCGCCATCGGGACGGCGATCAGCCACCGGCTCCACCGGACGTTGGACATCACGCCTCCCGCACTGTCCGCCGGAGCAGACTGATCTGCACCAGCCCCACCACGAGCATGATGAGGAAGAGCACCGTCGAGGCGGCCGAGGCGAGCGCCGGCCGGTTCATCTGTCCCTGCTGGATCCAGATGTAGTACTCCGGCAGGTACGTCGAGCCCTCCGGGCCGCCACTGGTCATCACGTACAGCAGGCCGAACATGGAGGTCAGCATCCCGATCATCGTGGTGACGACGACGAACTGGATGGTCCGGGAGAGGCTGGGGACGATCACGTGCCGGATGGTCTGGGGCAGCGACGCGCCGTCCACCCGGGCCGCGTCGAGCAGCGAGGCGTCCAGGGTGGCGAAGCCGGCGAGGAACACCACCAGCGCCATCCCGAAGGTCGCCCAGACGTGCACCCCGACCACCACGAACATCGCCAGGTCCGGGTCGCCGAGCCAGTCCACCGGCCCGATGCCGACCCCGCCGAGCAGGGCGTTGAGCGGGCCGTCGAAGGCGAGCAGGAGGTTGAAGATCGCCCCGACGATGACCGGGGACAGCACGGCCGGGAAGAAGTAGACGCTGCGGTACAGCCGGTTTCCGGGTACCCGCAGGTAGATGAAGGTCGCAAGGAGGCCGGGAATCGCCGCCGCCACCGGCAGCAGCAGCACGAGCAGGCCGACGTTGCGCAGCGCGCCCCGGAACAGCGGATCCCCGAACAGCTCCCGGTAGTTGTCCAGCCCCACCGCCAGCCCGTCGCGGTCACCGTCGCCGGTGAAGGAGAAGTTGACCCCGAGCAGCAGCGGCCAGAACCGCAGCAGCAGCAGGATCAGCAGGGCCGGGGCCAGCAGCACGTAGGGGGCGAGACGCTCCGCCCGCCGGCCGCCGCGCGGCCCCCGGGCGCGGGGCGACCGGCGCGGCGTCGGGACGGTCGGTCCGGTGGGCACCGGCCGGACCGACGCCGCCGTCTCGGGGATCGACACCGGTCAGCCGGCCTGATCGGAGACGGCCAGCTGCTTCACCGCCTCGTCGACGGAGATCGAGCCACTGAGCAGCTGCTGGGAGAGCCGGCCCATCAGGTCGAGCGTCTTCGAGGAGAGCGCCACGTGCAGGGCGGGTTTGCCGGCCTTGAGGTCGGCGACGATGGTGGCCACCGCCGGGCCGCCCTGGGACACGTCGATGGTGGTGTCGGCGGCGATCGCACCGGCGTCGGCGTAGAACGACTTCAGCGCGTCGGTGGAGGTCAGCGAGCGCACCAGGTCGGCGGCGACCTTCGGGTCCTTCGTCCACTTGGCGACGCCGTACCCGATGCCGCCGTCGAAGGGCAGGTTCGGGGTGGCGCCGGGCTCGACGACCGGGGCGCGCATCACGCCCAGCTTCTCGGCCGGGACGAACTCGCTGAAGTCCTTCCAGTGCCCCACGTCCGACATCAGGCCGATGACGTGGGCCGCCTTCGCGGACTGGAAGATCGCGAAGGCGTCGTTGAACATGGCCGTCGAGTTCGCCCCGTCGCTGTTCAGCTTCGCGTCCTGGGTCTCCTTCCAGAGCGCGAAGATCCGCTTGACGTGGGGGGAGGTCCAGTCCCGCTTGCCGGCGATCCAGGCGTCCTGCTCCTGCGGGGTGAGCACACCGGTGCCGAAGGCGGAGAGGAAGAACTGGATGCCGAAGCCCTCCTTGTTGCCGAGGGCCAGGCACTTCGCGCCGGTCCGCTGGGTGAGGGTGGCGCAGTTGGCGACGAACTCCGGCCAGGTGGTGGCCGGCTTGGCGGGGTCGAGGCCGGCCTTGTCGTAGAGCGTCCGGTTGTAGTAGATCGGGTGGCCCTGGAGGGTGACCGGGCCGGCGTAGGTCTTGCCGCCCTTGGTGAACGCCTCCCAGCCGGCGAGCCGCTGCCGGTCCTCGGCCACGTACTCGTCCAGTGGCAGCAGCGCGTCGGTCCGGTCCCGGAGCTGGCCGCCGCCGTTGAACAGGATCACGTCAGGTCCCTTGCCGGCCTGGATCGCCGTGCCGAGCAGGGTGTAGTACTGCTCGAAGGGCTGGGCGACGAACTCGACGGTGACGTCCGGGTGCTTCCGGGCGAAGTCGGCCTTGGCCTTCTGCAGGTAGGCGGCGGCGGTCGGCTCACCGGACTTCCAGTCCCAGACCACCAGTTTCCCGGCGGAACCTCCCGGGGAGGAGCGTGTCCCGGCGGCACTCCCGCACCCGGCCAGCGCCAGTGCCGCGACGAGTACGGCCGAGACCACTGTCCGCTGCTTCATCGGCTGCCCACCTTCGACTCCGCCTGCCACACTGATCGGGAGGCATGAATTTGACGGAAAGGTAACTCGTATGACGTATGACGTCAACAGTGCGCCGTAGAATTCGCGACAGGCAGCAGGTCGTGGCGCGGTCCGCGGAAGGCAGTGGAGGGGACATGACGGCACGAGAGATCACCCTGAACGCGTCGACACCCCCGACCTGGGCCCGGCGGCCCACCAACCTCGCCACGGCGGTCACCGCGGAACTGGTGGAGCGCATCGTGCGCGGGGTACACCCGCCCGGCTCCCCACTGCCCCCCGAGCCGGCGCTCTGCGAGGCGTTCTCGGTCAGCCGTACGGTCGTCCGGGAGGCCGTCAAGATCCTCCAGGAGAAGGGGCTGGTACAGGTCCGGCAGGGCAGCGGCACCATCGTCACCCCGCCGTCGATGTGGGACATGCTCGACGAGCTGGTCCTCGCGGCGACCATCGCCGAGGACGACAGCCTGACCATCCTCGACGACCTGGTGGCCACCCGGCGGGTGCTGGAGTCCGACATGGCCAACGTCGCCGCCCGGCTGGCCGACCGGGCGACGGTCGACCGGCTGCGCGCCCTGGTCGACCGGATGGACGAGCTGGTCGACGACCAGGTCGCCTACCACGAACACGACCGGGCGTTCCACGACATGATCATGCAGGCGTCCGGGAACCGGATCGCCCGCGGCGTGGTGCGGTCCCTGGAGAGCCAGGTGGTGAACACCGCCCGCTACATGGGCCGCTCGGAGCGGTCCCTCTGCGTGGCGTCCAACCAGGGGCACCGGCGCATCTACGAGCGCATCGCGGCGCACGATCCGGACGGCGCCGCCGAGGCGATGGTCACCCACATCACCGAGGCCTGGCTGGTCCGCCGCAGCGGCCCGGACACCGCACGACTGGTGCGCTGAGGCCCGGCCCGACCGCGGGTAGCTCAACCAACGGACGTCAATGGCTTGCGAGTGTTAACGATAACAAGCTAACGTCGGCCCCAGAAGCGAAGGGCACGCTTCCGCACTCCGTCCACCGGCATCCGTCGGCGGCACGGAGTGGGGCGCGGGCAACGCCGGTCGGACACCTCCGGGCACTCGTGTGGACGCTGCACGCCGCCGGGTCGTCGATCCTTCGACTCACCCGGGAGCCCCGGCGCGCATCGCCCATGGCCTCCGTAGGGATCCGACCCGATCGCGCGCTGACCACAGTGCCGTGCCCATCGGTCAGCGCGCGATCGGGACCGCGTACCCACACCGCGTACCCGCACGGCGGCACCCCGGCGAAGCCCGGCTCCAGCATCGCGTCCCGGGCCGACCGTCCGGTGTGCCGCCGGAGCGCCGACGCCACCCTCGACACGCATCGCCCATCTGGGAGGTACTGGTGAGACCCGCACTGCCACCACTGACCCGCCTGCGGCGCTCCTTCGCCTGGCTCGCGGCCCTGCTCCTGGTCTCGACGCTGCTCCCGACCAGCGCCGCCAAGGCCGACAACCCCATCGTCCAGCACATCTACACCGCCGACCCGGCTCCGCTGGTGCACGACGGCCGGGTGTACCTCTACACCGGCCACGACGAGGACGGCTCGACCTGGTTCACCATGAAGGAGTGGCGGGTCTGGTCCTCCGCCGACATGGTCAACTGGACCGACCACGGCTCGCCGCTCAACGTCGGCACCTTCAGCTGGGCGAAGGCGGACGCCTGGGCCGGCCAGGTCATCGCCCGCAACGGCAAGTTCTACTGGTACGTGCCGGTGACCGCGAAGTCGACCAACTCGATGGCCATCGGGGTGGCGGTGAGCGACAGCCCCACCGGCCCGTTCCGGGACGCCATCGGCCGGCCGCTGGCGGCCAACGGCGAGATCGACCCGACCGTCTTCATCGACGACGACGGGCAGGCGTACCTCTACTGGGGCAACCCCAACCTGTGGTACGTCAAGCTGAACCCCGACATGATCTCGTACTCCGGCAGTGTCACCAAGATCCCGCTGACCACCGCCGGCTACGGCACCCGCAACGGCAACGCCACCCGCCCCACCCTCTACGAGGAAGGCCCCTGGGTCTTCAAGCGCAACGGGACCTACTACAACGTCTTCGCCGCCGAGTGCTGCAGCGAGTTCATCGGCTACTCCACGGCGCCCGGCCCCACCGGGCCGTGGACCTACCGGGGCACGGTCATGCCCCGGCAGGGCGGCAGCTTCACCAACCACGCCGGAATCGTCGACTTCAACGGCGGGTCGTACTTCTTCTACCACAACGGCGCGCTGCCCGGCGGCGGTGGCTACACCCGGTCGGTCGCGGTGGAGAAGTTCACCTACGGCACCAACGGCACCATCCCGACGATCAACATGACCAGCACCGGCGCGCCGCAGATCGGCACCCTGAACCCGTACGTGCGGCAGGAGGCCGAGACCATCGCCTGGGGCTCCGGGATCGAGACCGAGGCGTCCAGCGAGGGCGGGATGAACGTCGGCTTCATCGAGAACGGCGACTACATCAAGGTCAAGGGGGTCGGCTTCGGCTCCGGCGCGACCTCCTTCAACGCCCGGGTGGCCTCGGCCGGCAGCGGCGGCACCATCGAGGTACGGCTGGACAGCGCCACCGGCACCCGGGTGGCCAGCTGCTCCGTGCCGGTCACCGGTGGCTGGCAGAACTGGCAGACCGTCTCCTGCCCGGTCTCCGGCGCGACCGGCACCCACGACATGTACCTGCGGTTCACCGGCGGCAGCGGCACCCTGTTCAACGTCAACTGGTGGCAGTTCAGCAGTGGCAGCAACCCGACGCCCACCCCGACCGCGACGCCCACCCCGACGCCCACCGTCACCCCCACCCCCACCCCGACGACCCCGGCCCCGACGACCCCGGCTCCGACCACGCCCGGCGGACGCTCCTGCGCGGCCACCAACACCGTGGTCAACACCTGGCAGGGCGGCTTCGAGGGCAAGCTGACCATCACCAACGGGTCCACCCCGATCACCGGCTGGCGGGTGAGCTTCACCCTCCCCAGTGGGCAGACGGTGGCCCAGGCCTGGAACGGCACCCTGACCCAGCAGGGCAACCAGGTGACCGTCACCAACGTCGCCTACAACGGACAGCTCGCCGCCGGTGGCTCCACCACCGTCGGCTACATCAGCTCGACCACCGGCAGCAACCAGCCACCGACCGACCTGACCTGCACCCCCGTCTGACCCTGTCGCACGGCTGACAGGCACGCCGGCCCGCTCCACCCCACCGGGGCGGGCCGGCACCCCACCACCGACACCACCGTCCGCAAGACCCACCCGGACGGGCGTTCGCCCGTGATCCGGTCCGCTGGAGGTTCTGATGTCCTTCCCGTCCCTCAACCGACGCCAACTACTCCAGGCCGCCGGAGCGACAGCTGTCGTCTCCGCCACCGGCAGCGCCCTCCTCGGCTCAGGGCCGGCGGCGGCGGCGCTGGTGGTCCCCCCGGCGCGGCCGGACCTGGGTGTCTCCGCGTACCCGTTCGAGCTGGGTCAGGTCCGGCTGACCGCCGGCCGGCTGCTGGACAACCAGAACCGGACGCTGAGCTACCTGCGGTTCGTCGACGTCGACCGGATGCTCTACAACTTCCGGGCCAACCACCGGCTGGGCACCAACGGGGCCGCGACCAACGGGGGCTGGGACGCGCCGTCCTTCCCGTTCCGCACCCACATGCAGGGGCACTTCCTCACCGCCTGGTCCCAGGCGTACGCGGTGCTCGGTGACACCACCTGCCGGGACAAGGCGAACTACATGGTGGCCGAGCTGGCCAAGTGCCAGGCCAACAACGGCGCGGCCGGGTTCACCGCCGGCTACCTGTCCGGCTTCCCGGAGTCGGACTTCTCGGCGCTGGAGGCCCGGACGCTGTCCAACGGCAACGTGCCCTACTACTGCATCCACAAGACCCTGATCGGGTTGCTCGACGTGTGGCGGTACATCGGCAACACGCAGGCCCGCTCGGTGCTGCTGGCGCTGGCCGGCTGGGTCGACACCCGCACCTCGCGGCTGAGCTACAACCAGATGCAGGCGATGCTGGAGACCGAGTTCGGCGGCATGAACGAGGCGCTGACCGACCTCTACCAGTACACCGGGGACGGGCGTTGGCTGACCGTCGCCCAGCGTTTCGACCACGCGGGCGTGTTCAACCCGCTCGCCAGCAACTCCGACCAGCTCAACGGCAAGCACGCCAACACCCAGGTGCCCAAGTGGATCGGCGCGGCGCGGGAGTTCAAGGCGACCGGCACCACCCGCTACCGGGACATCGCCGGCAACGCGTGGAACATGACCGTCAACGCGCACACCTACGTCATCGGCGGCAACAGCCAGGCGGAGCACTTCCGCCCGCCGAACGCGATCGCCGGGTACCTGACCAACGACACCTGCGAGCACTGCAACACGCACAACATGCTCAAGCTGACCCGGGAGCTGTGGCTGCTCGACCCGAACCGGGTCGCCTACTTCGACTTCTACGAGCGGGCCCTGCTCAACCACGTGGTCGGCGCGCAGAACCCGGCCGACGGGCACGGCCACGTCACCTACTTCACCCCGCTCAAGCCGGGTGGCCGCCGGGGCGTCGGGCCGGCCTGGGGCGGCGGCACCTGGAGCACCGACTACAACTCGTTCTGGTGCTGCCAGGGCACCGGCATCGAAGCCAACACCAAGCTGATGGACTCGATCTACTTCTACAACGACACCACGCTGACGGTGAACCTGTTCGTGCCGTCGGTGCTCACCTGGTCCCAGCGCGGCATCACGGTCACCCAGAGCACCAGCTACCCGGCCAGCGACACGACCACGCTCACCCTCTCCGGGTCGATGAGCGGCTCGTGGAGCATCCGGGTCCGGATCCCGGCCTGGGCCACCGGCGCGACGATCGCCGTCAACGGCGAGACCCAGAACGTCGCCACCACCGCCGGCAGCTACGCCACGGTCACCCGCACCTGGGCGGCCGGCGACACCGTCACCGTCCGGCTGCCGATGAAGGTCGTGGTGCAGCCGGCCAACGACAACGCCAACGTCGGCGCCCTCACGTACGGGCCGGCGGTGCTGGCCGGCAACTACGGCAACACCGCGCTGAGCTCCCTGCCGTCGCTCAACGTCTCGTCGGTGACCCGGACGAACAGCGGCACGCTGGCGTTCACCGCTACCGCGAACGGCTCCACGGTCAACCTCGGGCCGTTCTACGACGCGCACGGCTTCAACTACACGGTCTACTGGAACACCACCGGCGGCAGCACCGGCGGCGGCAGCACGCGCATCGTCAACGTGGGCAGCGGGCTGGTCCTCGGCATCCAGAACATGTCCACCGCCGACGGCGGGCTGGCCCTGCAGTGGGGCGACACCGGCACCGCCGACCACAACTGGGTGGTGGTGACCGACGGCGACGCGGTCCGGTTCCGCAACGTCAACAGCGGCAAGGTGCTCGGCGTGGAGAACATGTCCACCGCCGACAACGCCCGGGTCCTGCAGTGGGCGGACAACGGCACCGCGGACCACCGCTGGGTCCTGCTCAACCAGGGTGACGGCACCTACAAGATCCGCAACGTGAACAGCGGGAAGCTGCTCGGTATTCTCAACGGCTCGACCGCGCAGGGCGCGCAGGCCGTCCAGGACTCCGACAACGGCAGCCCGGACAACCGGTGGCGGTTCGTCGCCAACCCGTGAGGACCACCGTCGGTCCCGCACCGCCGGCGAGACGGTGCGGGCCCGACGGTCCCACGAACGGGGTCGCCCTTTGCGGGGGCGGCCCCGTTCCGTGCGTGGTGGCCCTGTGTGTGGTGGCGCCCGGTGTGCGGTCGCCCGGCGCCGCAGACGGGCGCGGTGGGCGGGCGCGGTGGGCGGGCGCGGCGGGCGCGGTGGGCGGGCGGCACCGCCCGGAGAAGCGGGCCGGGCCGCCCGTACCGACCGGCCCCGCGCAGCGGTGCCGACGGTACGGGCGGCCCGGGTCGTCCCGGTCCGGTGAGCGGACCGGTCAGGGGGTGGTGAGCTGGAACTGACGGATCGTGCTGGTGCCGCCGAGGGCCTGGGTGGCGTGGTTGAACAGGGCGAACCGGTAACCCATGAAGAACTGCCAGTTGCTGTCGAGGGTCAGCGCGTTGCCCAGCGCGGTGAAGTTGACCCCGTCGGTGCTGTAGGAGAACCGGGCCTGCCGGCCGGACCCGGGGCGGATGTCGGCGGTGGCCCGTAGCCAGATCCGGCCCCCGCTGACCGGGGCCGAGGCGATCTCGGTGCCGGTGTTGGTGGTCCGCCAACTGCCGTCCATGGTGAGGTTGTTGGTCATCGACACCCGGGTGGCCCCGTTGTCCCGCCGGACGCCGATCCAGGCCGACGAGTTGCGCAGCACCGCCAGCCCGGTCCGGTCCCCGTCACGCAGCGCCGAGTAGTCGAGTTCGACGGTGGCCGTGGAGGTCGGCCCCTGGATCCGGTGGGTGACCGTGTTCCGGGCGCTGTAGAGGTCGTTGGTCACCGTGGCGGTCTGCAGGCGCAGGCCGTTGTTCACCGACCACTTGCTGTTGTCCGGGTTGTGGTTCCACTCCCACTGCGGGCCGAGAGTGCTGCCGGAGAACGTGTCGGTGCCGGTCAGCGGCTTGACCGGCCGGGTCGGCAGCGGGTTCGGGTACGACGTGCCCCAGCCGCCGTTGACCGTCTGGATCTGCGGCCAGCCGTCGGCGGTCCAGGTGATCGGGGCCAGCGCGGGCACCCGCCCACCGGGGTAGGCGTCCACGAAGGACATGTAGTACCACTGGCCGCCCGGGGTCTGCACCAGGCCGCCCTGGTGCGGCACGCCGCCGCCGGAGATCGGGCCGGGCATGTTGAGCAGCACCTGACGCATCTCGTACGGGCCGAACGGGCTCGACGACTTCAGCACGTACTGCCCGTTCGCCGGCCGGGTGAGCCAGATGTAGTAGCTGCCGTTGCGCTTGTAGAACCGGGCCCCCTCCAGGGTGCCCACGCTCGACGGGGTGGAGAAGACCTGCTGGCTGCGGACCTCGCTCTTGCCGTCGGCGGACAGCTGCGCCACGCTGATCTGGGTGTTGCCGTAGGCGACGTACATGGTGTCGTTGTCGTCGACCAGCATGCCGGCGTCGTAGTAGCACTTGTTGATGGTGGCGTGCTGGTTCCAGGCCCCGTCCACGGCGGCGGCGGTGTAGATGTAGGTCTTGGCGAAGTCGATGCAGCCGGCCCAGTAGTAGGTGCGGTTGCTCGGGCGGTAGTTCAGCGTCGACGCCCAGATGCCGTTGACGTACGCCCGCCCACCCGACATGTCGTACTTCGCGCCGAAGTCCAGCTTGGGCACCGAGTGCCCGGCGAACTCCCAGTTGACCAGGTCGTAGGAGCGCAGGATCGGGGCGCCCGGCGAGTAGTGCATGGTCGAGGCGGACAGGTAGAACGCGTCGCCGACCCGGATGATGTCGACGTCGGCGAAGTCCTGCCACACCACCGGGTTGGTGAACGAGCCGCTCGCCGGTGGGGTGGTGGGCGGTGGCGTGGTCGGGGTGGTGCCGCCGTCGACCCGGACGAGCTGCCACTGCTGGTTGGTGCCGCCCCAGTCGGCGTACTGGACGATGTTGCCGCCGTCGGCGGTGGAGGCGTTCTGCACCTCGACCGCCTTGCCGCTGTTGCGGTTGAGCAGCCGAACGTAGCCGTCGGCCGAGTCGGCGAGCCGGAACTGCTGGTTGGTGCCGTTGCCGTCGGTCCACTGCACGATCGACGCGCCGTCGGCGGTGGAGAGGTTGTAGACGTCGAGGACCTTCCCGGACAGCCGCGACTTCAGCCGGTAGTAGCCGCCGCCGGAGTCGACGAACTGCCACTGCTGGTTGGTGCCGTCGCCGCGGGTCCACTGGGTGATCCGCGCGCCGTCGTTGGTGGCGAAGTTGTAGACGTCCAGCGCCTTGCCGCTGTTGCGGTTGACCAGCACGTACCAGGCGGTGGTGTCGACCGTCGCCGCCGCCGCGCCGGTCGCCTCGACCACGACGACCCCTCCGCCGACCAGCATCGTCAACAGGGCGGCGACGATCCGCGACCACCAGCCGCGTCGTCGCCGGACCACGACCGGGACCTCACCCATGGCTACCATGACCCTCCTTCGGGAACGGTCGATCGACGGTCGCACCGGGAACGCGGGCCACCGTCGTCGCATTCTTCGAAGCCTGCCGATGTCAACGTTCACTCGGCGGTGCGCCCGCGGTGGCGTACGACGCGGTGCAGCGACGGGTCGGGCCTGCCGACCAGCCGCTACGGGAACGGCTTCAGCTATCCATAGACTGTGAGCGATAACATGATGCTCGTCAAGCTGAAACAGCGCGGACACGATCGACGGGCGGAAACGCCGACACCCCGGGTCAGGTCGGACCGTTCCGACCTGACCCGGGGTGTCCGGCGAGGAGGTGCGAGGGGTGCGACGCGGCGGGTGCCGCCGGTCAGCGGGAGGAGCCGGCGCGACGCTTGTTGTAGACGTCGAAGGCCACCGCGACGAGCAGCACCAGACCCTTCACCACCGACTGGATGGACTGGTCGACGCCCATGAGCTGCATACCGTTGCTCATCACCGCCATGATCAGGCCACCGACCATCGCGCCGACCACGGTGCCGACCCCGCCGGTGACCGCCGCGCCGCCGATGAACGCGGCGGCGATCGCGTCGAGCTCGAACATGTTGCCCGCCGCGGGCTGGGCGCCGTTGGAGCGCGAGGAGTAGATCACCCCGGCCACCGCCGCCAGGAAGCCCATGTTGACGAACATCCAGAAGTTGACCGTCCGCACCTTCACACCGGACAGCATCGCCGCCGACAGGTTGCCGCCGATCGCGTAGACCTGCCGGCCGAACACGGTACGCCGGGTGAGCAGGCCGTAGACCAGCACCAGCGCGGCCAGGATGATCAGCACGATCGGCAGGCCCCGGGCGTGCGCCAACTGCCAGGCGAAGTACATGATGACCGCGCCCACCAGCACCACCCGGGCGACGAACAGCGGGAACGACTCCACCGGCTGCTGGTAGCGGACCCGGGCCACCCGGGTCCGGAAGCCGCTCACCGCGTACCCGGCCACCGCGACCGCGCCGATCAGCAGGGTGAAGGCGTCGAAGCCGTCCCCACCGAGCAGGCCGTTGAGGAAGCCCGCCGCGACCTGCTGGTAGTCGGCGGGGAACGGGGACAGCGAGATGTTGTCCAGCACCCGCAGGGTCAGGCCCCGGAACAGCAGCATGCCGGCGAGCGTCACGATGAAGGCCGGGATGCCGGCGTACGCCACCCAGAAGCCGTGCCACGCGCCGACCGCGACGCCCACCGCCAGCGCGGCCAGGATGCCGACCCACCAGGGGAAGCCCTCCCGGATGACCAGCACGGCGGAGACCGCCCCGGTGAGCGCGACCACCGAGCCCACCGACAGGTCGATGTGCCCGCCGATGATGATGATCACCATGCCGATCGCCAGCACCAGGATGTAGGAGTACTGGAGCACGATGTTGGTGATGTTGCCGGGGCTCAGCGACACCCCGTCGGTGAGCACGGCGAAGAGCCCGACGATGACGACCAGCGCGACGTAGATGCCGCTCTGCCGCAGGTTGTTCAGCACCAGCGCCCGCAGATCGCTGGTGCCGGCGTGCAGGGCGACGCCCGGACTCTTCCCGGCCGGCGGCGGGGACGGCGGCGATGAGGTCTTGACGCTGGTCATCCCACGCGCTCCTTGTCCTTCGTCATCAGATCCATGAGGTTCTCCTGGGTCGCCTCGGCCACCGGCACCTGGCCGGTGATCCGGCCGGCGGCGAGGGTGTAGATGCGGTCGCACATGCCGAGCAGCTCCGGCAGCTCCGAGGAGATCAGGATCACCGCCTTGCCCTCGGCGACGAGCCGGTTGACGATCGTGTAGATCTCGAACTTCGCGCCGACGTCGATGCCCCGGGTCGGCTCGTCCAGGATCAGCACGTCCGGGTTGGTGAACAGCCACTTCGACAGCACGACCTTCTGCTGGTTGCCGCCGGAGAGCTTGCCCACCACGGCCATCACGCTGGTCGTCTTGATGTTCATGTCGCGCCGGCTCTGCTCGGCGACCTTGATCTCCTCGTTGCCGTTGACCCAGCCGAAGCGGGCCAGCCGGCTCAGCGCGGCGGCGGAGACGTTGCGCCGTACGTCGTCGATGAGGTTGAGGCCGAACCGCTTGCGGTCCTCGGTGACGTAAGCGATGCCGTGCTCGATGGCCTCGGCGACGCTGTTCGCCCGGACCTCCCGGCCCCGCACGAACAGCCGGCCCCGCACGTCCCGGCCGTACGACCGGCCGAAGACGCTCATCGCCAGCTCGGTGCGGCCGGCGCCCATCAGCCCGGCGATGCCGACCACCTCGCCGGCCCGGACGTCCAGGCTGGCGTCGTCGACCACGAGCCGGTCCTGGGTGGGGTGCTGCACGCTCCAGTTCTCGATGCGCAGCACCTCCTCCCCGGGCGACGAAACCCGGTCGGGGTAGAAGCTGTCCAGGTCCCGGCCGACCATGCCGCGGATGATCCGCTCCTGGGTGACCTCCCCGGAGGCCAGGGAGAGCGTCTCCACGGTGCGCCCGTCCCGGATGACAGTGGTCGCGTCGGCGATCGCGGTGACCTCGTTGAGCTTGTGCGAGATCAGGATGCAGGTGATGCCCTGGTCGCGCAGCCGGCGCAGCAGGTCGAGCAGGTGCGCCGAGTCGATGTCGTTGAGCGCGGCGGTCGGCTCGTCCAGGATGAGCAGCCGGACCTTCTTGGACAGCGCCTTGGCGATCTCGACCAGCTGCTGCTTGCCGACGCCGAGCTGGATGACCGGGGTCACCGGGTTCTCGTGCAGGCCCACCGAGGCCAGCAGCTCGGCGGCGTCGGCGTTGGCCCGGTTCCAGTCGATGAGGCCGCCCGGACCGCGCCGCTCGTTGCCGAGGAAGATGTTCTCGGCGATCGACAGGTGCGGCACCAGCGCGAGCTCCTGGTGGATGATGACGACGCCCTGGGACTCGCTGTCGCGGATGCCCCGGAAGTGCACCGGCTTGCCGTCCAGCACGATCTCACCGTCGTAGGAGCCGGTCGGGTGCACCCCGGAGAGCACCTTCATCAGGGTGGACTTGCCGGCGCCGTTCTCGCCGCAGATGGCGTGGATCTCCCCCCGGCGTACGGCGAGGGAGACGTCCGCCAGCGCGGTCACCCCGGGGAAGGTCTTCGTGATGCGTCGCATCTCGAGGATGGTGTCGTCCATGGTCAGCGTCCTGATCGTCGAAGCCTGAGGCGGGCTTGCGATGCGTCGGGCGCGGCGGTCGGTCACCGCCGCGCCCGACGACCGGCTTACTTCTTGGCCTGACCGGCGGCGACCTCTTCGGCCGACCAGTAACCGGAGTCGACCAGCACCTTGGTGATGTCGTCCTTGTAGACGGTCTCGATCGGCAGCAGGTAGGCCGGGACGACCTTGACCTTGTTGTTGTAGGTCTTGGTGTCGTTGGCCTGCGGCTCCTTGTCCTGCAGGAACGCCTCCGCCGCGATCACGGCCTGCTCGGCGAGCAGCCGGGTGTCCTTGAAGACGGTGGACCCCTGCACCCCGTCGTTGATCAGCTTGACCGAGGCGATCTCGGCGTCCTGGCCGGTCACCACGGGCAGCTTCTTGGCGCCCTTGCCGTAGCCGGCATTCTGCAGGGCGGTGATGATGCCGCGGGAGATCCCGTCGTACGGCGACAGCACCCCGTTGACCACGGTGCCGTCGTTGTAGCCGGAGGTGAGCAGGTCCTCCATCCGCTTCTGCGCGGTCTCCTGCTGCCAGCGCAGGATCGCCGCCTGCTCGATGCGGGTCTGGCCGGACTTGACCTTCAGCGTGCCGTTGTCCATGAACGGCTTGAGGGTGTCCATCGCCCCGCCCCAGAAGTACTGGGTGTTGTTGTCGTCCAGCGAGCCGGCGAACAGCTCGACGTTGAACGGGCCGGTCGCGGTGCCCTTACCGCCGTCCTTGGTCTGCAGGCCGAGGCCGACCAGCAGGGCGGTCGCCTGGGCGACGCCGACCTTGTAGTTGTCGAAGCTGACGTAGAAGTCGACGTTCTTGTTGCCCAGCAGCAGCCGGTCGTAGGAGATGACCGGGATCTTCGCCGCCGCGGCGGCGTCCAACTGGCCGCTGAGCGCGGTGCCGTCGATCGCCGCGATGATCAGGACGTCCGCGCCCTGCGTGATCATCTGGTCGACCTGCTGGGACTGGGTGGGGATGTCGTCGCCGGCGTACTGGAGGTCGACCTTGTAGCCCTTGGCCTCCAGCTTCTCCTTCACCGCCTTGCCGTCGGCGATCCACCGCTCCGAGGTCTGCGTCGGCATGGAGACGCCGATGGTCAGATCGGCGGGCTTCTTGTCGCTGCTGTCGCCGCCGCTACCCGCTCCCCCGCCGCTGCACGCGGCAAGGCTGAACGCCAGTGCCGCGCCGCCGAGCGCGACCAGGAATTTCCTGCGCACAGGTTTCTCCTCTCCGGAACTCCCGCCGACTGCGGGGACCACCTGTCACCTTTCGGGGTAGTGTTAGCGCTCACATCGCCCCCGTCAACACCCGCCCGGAAATCCGGACGTCACGGTCTCGTAACGGGCGTCTCCGACTTGTCGCCCGCCGACCAGCTGCTCCACGGGTCTGACGCAGGGTGACTTCCGTTGCCACGGCACCGATTCCGGCCCGCCGTGCGCCCCGCGCCCCGCCGGCCGGGACGGCGGTCGGACCGGCATCGGCGGCACGCCGGTTTCGGGCTTGTTACACGGTTGTCGTCGATCCGGGGCAATCGCGCCCGCGTGCTCTGCTGGACCCGTTCGGCGCCCGATCTCGTCCGGCATCCGACCCGGGCCGCCCCCGACGGCCCGACAGCCCGCCCAGCCCCGACGGCCCGGCCCGCCCGACGGCCGCCCGGCCCGACGGCCCGACCCGGCTCGACCCGACAGCCCGCCCCGGCCGGTCCGACGGCCCGGCCGCCACCGGACACGGGAACGGCCCGGCCGCCACGCGTGACGTGGCGGCCGGGCCGTTCGGGTCGACGGTCAGCCGTCCAGGCAGGAGCGCAGGGCGGCGGTCAGCAGGTTGGCCCGCTCGTCGCCCATGCCCTGCATCTGGTTCACCACGTAACCGAAGCCGACCTGGTGTGCGTCGTCGCCGAAGGCGAGGTTCCCGCCCGCCCCGTCGTGCCCGAAGCTGCGCTCCCCCAGCAGCGGCCGGGCCGGCGGGGAGTGCAGCAGGAAGCCGCTACCCCAGCGCTGCCCGGTGTCCGGCGGGCCGTGCCGCTGCTGGCCCCGGACCCGCACCACTGTCGCGTCGTCCACCGACGCCCGATCGAGCAGGGGCGGTCCCGCCACCGGCGACACGCACGCGGCGTAGAGCCGGGCCAGGCCGTCGGCCGTGCTCACCGCGCCCGCGCCCGGGACGCCGGCCGCCTGGATGGCCGGATCGTTGAAGCTGACCAGGCCGGCGTCGTCGGCGGGGAACGCGAACGCGCCCCCCATGGTGATCCCCCGGTCGGCCACCGGGTCGACGAACGGATCCGGGTCGGGCGGCGGGGCGACGTTCCAGGCGACCGCGTCGCGTTCGGCCGCCGGCAGACCGAGCCAGGTCCGCAGGCCCAGTGGTGTGGCCAGGGCGTCGCGGAAGAACGCGCCGGGGAGCTGGCCGGTGATCCGCCGGATCACCTCGCCGATCAGCCAGCCGTACGTCATCGCGTGGTAGCTGTGCGCCGTACCCGGCCGCCACAGCGGGGTCTGCGCCTCGATCGCCTTGACCACCGGCTCCCAGGCGAGCACCTCGTCGAGGGTCAGCGGACGGTCGAGCGCGGGCAGGCCGGACTGGTGGGTGAGCAGCCAGCGCACCGGGATGTCGGCCTTGCCGTGCTGGCCGAACTCGGGCCAGTAGCGGGTGACCGGCGCGTCCAGGTCGAGTCGGCCCTGCTGCACCAGCAGGTAGGCGCAGACCGCCAGGACCCCCTTGGTGCAGGAGAAGACGACGACCGGCGTGTGCGCCGTCCACGGCCGGCCGGTGCGGGGGTCGGCCGTCCCGCCGTACAGGTCGACGACCCGGTGGCCGCCGACGTAGACGGTGACCGCCGCGCCGATCTCCCCCCGGGCGGTGAAGTTCTCGCGGAAGACGTCGGCCAGCCGCCCGTAGCGTTCGTCGGCGTGGCCGTGGATCTGCGGCTGCGTGGCCACTGCTATCCCTTCAGTGAGCCCTGGATCAGGGCCTTGATGAACTGACGCTGGAAGATCAGGAAGACGATCAGGGTCGGGGTGAGGATCAACAGCGATCCGGCGCACAGCAGCACCAGGTCGGTGCCCCACTGGCCCTGGAACGCCCCGAGCGCGCCGGCCATCGTCCGCTTGGCCGGGTCGTCGACCAGCACGATGGCCAGCAGGAACTGGTTCCATGTCCAGAGGAACATCAGGATGGTCAGCGACGCGATGGCCGGCCGGGCGAGCGGCACCTGGACCCGCCAGAAGAGCTGCCAGGTGGTGCTGCCGTCCACCCGGGCCGCCTCGGACAGCTCCACCGGCACGTTGCTGAAGTGCGCCCGCATCCAGAACACCGCGAACGGCATGTAGAGCCCGATCAACGGCAGGATGATCGCCCACCGGGTGTTGAGCAGGCCGAGATCCTGCATCTGGTAGTAGAGCGGGGTCACCACCGCCTCGAACGGCAGGGTCAGCCCGAGCAGCAGCAGGCCGAACACGATCCGGCCACCGGGCACCCGCAGCTGGCCCAGCCCGAACCCGGCCATGGTGGCGATCAGCACCGACACGGGCACCACGCCGGCCACGATGAGCAGGCTGGAACGCAGCAGCGCGCCCATGTTCGACACCGTGAAGGCGTCGGCGAAGTTGCCCCACTGCGGGTCCGACGGCCAGGTCAGGCCGCTGGGCACGGTGCCGCGCGGTTGCAGCGCCGCGGAGAGCATGCTGACGAACGGCAGCAGGGTGACCAGGATCAGGACGATCAGGAAGACCCGGCCGGTCAGGTTCTCGCGCCGGCTCAGGTTCATGGCTTGTCCCCCCGGGTCAGTCGCTGGATCGGCAGCACGCAGACCAGCACCAGCACCATCAGCACCACGGCCAGGGCCGAGGCGAGCCCGACCTGCCGCTGCGAGAAGGCCAGCCGGTAAATCTCCAGGCCCGGCACGGTGGTCTGCAGGCCGGGGCCGCCGCTGGTCGAGATGTAGACGATGTCGAAGCTGGCCAGGGCGGCGATGATGGTCACCGTCAGGCAGACCCCGATCTCCTGGCGCAGGCTGGGCAGGGTGACGGCGAAGAACTCCCGGACCGGGCCGGCGCCGTCCAGGCGGGCCGCCTCGTACAGCGCGGGGTCGATCTTGCTCATCCCGGTGACCAGCAGGATCGTGCAGAGGCCGAGCAGGACCCAGGCGCCGATGACGCCGACGGCGGGCAGCGCGGTGTCGAAGTCACCGAGCCAGGCACGGGCCACCCCGCCCAGGCCGACCGCGCGGAGCGCCTGGTTGACCAGGCCGTTCGACGACAGCAGCCAGCTCCACGCGATGCCCGCCGCCACCAGGGGGATGACCTGGGGCAGGAACAGCACCGTCCGGACCACGGTGCCGAACGCGCCGGTGGTGATCCGGCGGACCAGGCTGGCCACCAGCAGGCCGAGCACGACCGGGACGAAGCTGAAGAAGACGATCAGGACCAGCGCGTTGCCGATGATCTTCAGCAGGTCGCCGTCGGTGAACACCGTGAGGTAGTTGTCCAGCCCCGCCCAGCGGGCCACCCCGATGCCGTTCCAGTTGTAGAACGAGTACTGGATGGTCAGCACCAGCGGACGCAGCACGAACGCGGCGTACATCAGCACGGCGGGCAGGACGAAGAGCCAGCCCGTGCCGCCCGCGCGGGCCCACCAGGGTCGGTGGGCCCGCGCGGAGGACCGGCGGGGGGTACGGCCCGGCGACGTGCCGGTGCCGTCCCGCCCGGTCGGTGCGCTGCCGAGGGCAGACGTCATCGGGACAGTTCCTTCGCGTACTCGGCCTGGACCGCCTTCACGTACCCCTCGGGCGTCTGCTGACCGGCGATCAGCTTCTGCATCTCCGGCGTGATCGCGGCGGCGAAGATGCCACCGGTGGCGTTCGCGGTGAAGTCCACCGCACCGTTCTCCGCACCGAGCTGCTGCGACGCCTTGAGCGTCTCGGCCAGCACGGTGTTCGGCGCGGCGGCCGGCACGGCCAGGTCACTCGGGCCACCCGGGCTGGAGCCACCGATCTTGACGGCGATCTCCCGGGCGGTGGCGTTGGTGTGCACCCAGTTCAGGAAGAACGCGGCGGCGTCGGGGTTCTTGGCCTTGGCGCTGATGCCGAAGGTGTTGGGGGCCGACATCGCCACGTGCTTGCCACCGGCCGACTCGCTCGGGAACAGGAAGAAGCCCACGTTGCCGGGCATCGACTTGTCGAGGTTGGCCGACTCCCAGTCTCCGTTGAACATGAACAGGCCGTTGTTCTTCTGGAACTCGCCCACCATGCTGGCGTAGTCCAGGGCGTTGGCGTCCTTCGGGAAGTAGCCGGCCTGGGCCCACTTCTGGATGGTCTGGGTGGCCTTCAGCGCGGCCGGGGTGTCGAACGTCGCGCCCGGCTTCTGGAAGATCCAGTCCGCCACCTGGGCCGGGTCGCCGAACTGGTTCTGCAGCGCCTGGTGCGGGAAGTTGATGCCCGCGGTGTTCTTGTTGAACTGCATGATCGGCTGGACCCCGGCGGTCTTGGCCTTGGCCAGCAGCTCCTCGAACTCGGCGATGGTGGCCGGCGGCTGGGTCATCCCGACCTGCTCGGCCAGCTTCTTGTTGTAGAACACCCCGGTGACGCTGTAGCCGAGGCCCATCCCCCACAGCGAGCCGGTGCCCCGGGTGGTGCCGCCGTCGCCGACCCGCAGCTGCACGAGCTGGGAGGCGGGGAACTTGTCCCAGCCGTACGCGGTGAAGTAGGGGTCGAGGTTCTTGAGCAGGTCGTCCTTGACCAGGTCGACCATGGTGGGTAGCCGGATGATGTCGGGCGCGTTGTCCGAGGCCATCACCCGGGGCGCGTTCTCCACGATGACCGTGAACTGGTCCTCGCGGATGTTGAACTTGACGTTCGGGTGCTGCTTGGTGAACTCGTCGGCCAGCGCCTTGGCCAGCGGGAAGCCGGTCTCGGCGTACATCTCCAGGGTGATCGGGTCGGTGCCGAGTTCGGTGCTGACGGCGGCGTCCGAGCCGGTCGACGTCGACTTCTCCGCTCCGGGCGCGCTGCACGCCGTCACGGCCAACCCCAGCGCCAGGACCGGGGCCAGCAGCGCCGTCCGGCGGGGGAACTTTGTCAATGATGTAGCCAATTGAGGACTCCTTGACTCTTCCGAGTGTCCCGCGACCACCGGCCGCGCCGGTCACCGAACTCGTCACGGCGGGTTGACCAGCCACAACGGTACGTCGCGACCGGCGTGTCGCCGCGGCGCGCGATGTCACCACCGCTGACCGTGCCGGAGCGACCGAGGGTGTCGACCGGCCTGCCAAGAGTAGCCGCTAAACTGATTTAGCAGAGCATGCGCGCGGCGGGTTGGGCTGTCAAGGACCAAATGGCAACGGTCCGGAAACACCTGGTTCACGCCGGGGAGGTCCGCTCCGGCCTGCCCGACCGGCGCACCGCGGGGTGACCACCGACACGCTCCGGCACCCAGTCGGGGTGACCACCGGCACCCCGCCGGGCGGTCGGCCGGCGTCGGCCGGACCTCCGGCCCGGTGCCGACCGACGTCCGGGCGCGGACCGGGTGCTCCCGGCAGCACGCCGGGCGACCGGCCGGCACCGGGCCGGGCGGGCCGACGCATCATGATGGGCGGAAGCGGCGCCGGTGACGGCGCCCCGATTCGGAGGACCGATGGCCCGCAACAGAGCAACCCTGGCCGACGTCGCACGGCGTGCCGGGCTGTCCAAGACCGCCGCGTCGATGGTCCTCAACGGCCGGGAGGGCACCCGGCTGTCCGCCGAGGCGCACCAGCGCGTCTTCGCCGCCGCCGAGGAGCTGGGCTACCGGCCCAACCTGGCGGCCCGCAGCCTGCGTACCCGCAAGACGGCCACCATCGCGTTCGTCTCCGACATCGTCGCCACCACCCGGTTCGCCGGCGGCCTCATCCGGGGTGCGCTCGACGCGGCCCGGGAGCGGGACCACGTGCTGCTCATCACCGAGACGCAGGGCGACGCCACCTTCGAGCAGTACGCCATCGAGGCCATGCTCGACCGGCAGGTCGACGGGGTGATCTACGCGGCGATGGCGACCCGCCGGTTGACCGTCCCCCCGGCCATCCTCGGCGGGCCGGTGGTGCTGCTCAACGCGACCAGCCCGGAGAACCTGCCCGCGGTGCTGCCCGACGACGAGCGGGCCGGTCGCACCGTCGCCACCGCCCTGCTCGACCACGGCCACCGGGACCGGATCGCGCTGATCGGTCGCAACCGGCTCAAGGAGGACGACGCCGAGGTCTCCCTCGCCGCGCCGGCCCGGCTGCGCGGCATCCACCGGGCGCTCGACGACGCCGGGGTCGAGCTGCTGACCGAGTGCTTCTGCGCCGAGTGGCTGCCCGAGCACGGCTACGCCGCGATGCACACCCTGCTGGGCCGGGCGGTCCGGCCCACGGCGATCGTCTGCATGAACGACCGGCTGGCCTTCGGCGCCTACCAGGCGCTCGCCGAGGCCGGGCTGACCGTTCCGGACGACATCTCGGTGGTGTCGTTCGACGACGACCCGATCGCCGCCTGGCTGCGTCCCGGCCTGACCACCACCGCCCTGCCGCACGAGCAGATGGGGCGACGGGCGGTCGAGTTCCTCCTCGACGGCGGCGACGCCGAGCCCGCACCGGTCCCGATGCCGCTGCGGCGCCGCAGGTCGGTGGCCGCTCCGGCCGCCTAGCCCCGCTCCACCCGGGCCGTCGGACCGGCGCGAAGGCCCCTCGACCTGGTAGCTAAAACGATTTAGTGCTAGCTTCCCGCCATGCTACGTCTACCCGACCACTGGGTGTGGGACAGCTGGTACGCCCGGGACGACAACGACCGGTGGCACGCGTTCTTCCTGCGCGCCTCCCGCGCCCTGCACGACCCGCACCGCCGGCACCGCCGCGCCACCATCGGCCACGCCGTCTCGACCGACCTGCGCACGTGGCAGTTGGTCGCCGACGCGCTCGTCCCCGCCGACGCGCCGGGCTGGGACGACCTCGCGACCTGGACGGGCTGCACGGTGCGCGGCCCGGACGGACGGTGGTACCTGTTCTACACCGGCGTCGGCCGGGCCGAGGACGGGCTGGTCCAGCGGATCGGCCTGGCCGTCTCCGACGACCTGACCACCTGGCACCGGCACGGCACCGGCCCGCTGGTCGAAGCCGACCCCACCTGGTACGAGTTGCTCGACCGGACGCTCTGGTACGAGCAGGCCTGGCGCGACCCGTGGGTCTTCCCCGACCCCGGGGGCGACGGCTGGCACATGCTGGTCACCGCCCGGGCCAACACCGGGCCGGCCGGATCCCGTGGTGTGGTCGGCCACGCCACCTCACCCGACCTGGTGAACTGGACCGTCCGACCACCGTTGTCCACCCCGGCCGACTTCGGGCACCTGGAGGTGCCCCAGGTCGCCGTCGTCGACGGCCAGCCCCTGCTGCTGTTCTCCACCGACGCCGCCGGCACCCGGCGCGACGGCCACCGGATCTGGGTGGCGCCGGGTCACGACGTGCGCGGCCCGTGGGACATCGGCGCGGCCCGCCCGTTCCCGCACCCGCACCTGTACGCGCCCCGGCTCGTCGCCGGCCCGGCCGGGGACTGGTCCCTCATCGGTTTCCTCGACCAGGTGGACGGGGAGTTCGTCGGTGCGCTGAGCGACCCGGTCCCGGTCCGCTACCACCCGTCGACCGGCCTGACCGCGGCCACCGCACCGGCCGCCGCCGCGACCGGCTGAGAGGTCCCCCGCCGTCCTCCCGGCACCGGAGCCGGTGCCGGGAGGACGGCGCGACCCGGTCGGGCTAGACCCGGTTCCAGCGCTGGTTGGCCGCCGCGCTGCACGACCAGAGGAGCACCGTGGTGCCGTTGGCGGTGCCGTTGTTGTTCACGTCGAGGCAGAGGCCGTTCTGGACGTTGCTGATCGTGCCGTTGGCGTTGAACGTCCACTGCTGGTTGGTGCCACCGTTGCAGTCCCAGATCTGGGCCTTGGTGCCGGCGGTGGCGTTGGTCGGCGCGTCCAGGCACTTGCCGAGCGACTGGAGGGTCTGGCCGTTGGCCGCCCAGCGCTGGTTGGCGGCCCCGTTGCAGTCCCAGATCACCGGCTGGGTGCCGTTGGCGGTGTTGCTCTGCGGGACGTCCAGGCAGCGACCGGAGGCGACGCTGGACAGCGCGCTCGCCGTCGACGGCGGCGGCGTCGTCGGCGGGGCCGTCCCGCCGCCGCTGACCCGGTACACGACCGTGCCGTGCGACGGCACACTGGCCGAGATGGTGCCGGTGCTGGTGGTGCTGGCGTTGGTCCAGGCGTCCACCAGGGTGAAGGAGGAGCCGGACTTGCCGATCGCCGCAGCGGTGGTGGAGATCGTCGTCGTCGAGCCGCCCTGGTTGAACAGCGCGACCGCGACGTCACCGTTGGCCAGCCGCTTGGCCAGCACCCGCCGGGTGCCGTCGAACGAGACCTGGCCGCCCTGCAGGGCCAGCGGGTCCTGGTTGATGGCGATCAGGTTCGCGTTCTTGAGGATGGTCTGGGTGGCGGAGTTCATCGACCGCACGTCGTTGCCGGCGATCAGCGGCGAGGCCATGATCGCCCACATCGCGAAGTGGCTGCGCATCTCCGTGTCGGTCATGCCGCCGCGGCCCACCTCCATCATGTCGGGATCGGTGAACGCGCCGGGCTTCGCGTACGGCGCCAGCGGCACGTTCACGTCGATGATGTTCTGGATGCCCATCGGGTAGCCGTTGGTCTGCCCGCTGTTCCAGGTGTTGGTGATGTCCTCGGTGGTCCGCCACATGTTCGCCACGTCGCCCCAGTTGCGCTGCGGGCCGGTCTTGGCGTGGATGCTGTTGGGGTTGATGCTGTAGACGATCGGCCGGCCGGTGGCCGCCAGGGCGTCGCGCATCTTGGCGAACGTGGTGACCTGCTGGTCGATGGTTCCGTTCGGCGAGCACCAGTCGTACTTGAGGTAGTCGACGCCCCAGGCGGCGAACTGCCGGGCGTCCTGCGCCTCGTGGCCCTGCGAGCCGGTCGCCCCGGGGTAGGAGTTGAAGTACTGGGCGCAGGTCTTGTCCACCGGCACCTGGTAGATGCCGAACTTCAGCCCCCGGGCGTGGATGTAGTCGCCGAGCGCCTTCATCCCGCTGGGGAACCGGGTCGGGTCACCCTGGAGGTTGCCGGCCGAGTCCCGGTTCGGGTTGAACCAGCAGTCGTCGACCACGACGTACTGGTAACCCAGGTCCCGCATCCCGCTGCTGACGAGAGCGTCGGCCGTCTGCCGGATCAGGGTCTCGTTGATGTTGCAGCCGAAGGTGTTCCAGCTGTTCCATCCCATCGGCGGCGTCCGGGCCACCCCGTTGTCCAGCGCCTGCGCCACCGGGGCGTGTACGCCCACCAGGACGCCGGCCAGGAGCAGACCGGCCGCTGCCGCCCGCCCCCAGTTCCGGGCTCGCACGAATCGCTTCACGAAGTCTCCAATCAGTGCCGCCGGGGTCGGCGGGAGGCCGGCCGGGCAGGCGCGAGGGCGGTCCACTCACAACGCCGGGTGTGAGCGCTAACAATGGTCCCTCATGTTACGGAAGCATTTCGTGGTATTCAACAGCTTCCATATATTTCGACGTGCCGCCGGTCGGGCCGACCCCCCTCCCGGCGCCGGTGACCCGCGCCGGTCCGGTCGGCGCGGCCGGCGGCGGCCCGACCGACCGGACGTGGAGCCGTCCTGGAGCTGTCCCGACCCTCATCCATCGAATATCATGGCTCCATGCCCCCTGGCTCCACGCCCGGTCGACGTGCCCGCGGCGAGATCGAGCGGCTGCCCAGCGGCTCGCTACGGGTGCGGGTCTACGCCGGGATCGATCCCGTCTCGAAGCGTCGGCGCTACCTCACCGAGACGGTGCCCGCCGGGCCGCTCGCCGCCCGCGACGCCGAGAGCGTCCGCACCCTGCTGCTCGACACGGTACGCCGGCAGCACCGCCGCCCGACCGCTGCGACCGGCGGGCCGACCCCCGCCCCCACCGCCGGGACGCCCGCCACCGCCCGGCAGCCCGCCACCGCGCTGGCCCCGGCACCCGGCGCGGTCCCGTCGCTCGCCGGGACGGCCGGGGCCCGACGGCGCGGCCGGCGGCGGGGCGAGCCGACCCTGACCACCATCGCCGCGTTGGCGGACGTGTCCGCGCCCACGGTGTCCAAGGTCCTCAACGGCCGCTCGGGGGTCGCGGCGCAGACCCGGTCCCGGGTGGAGGCGCTGCTGCGCGAGCACGGCTACCGCCGGCCGGAGCTGGGCACCCCGAGCGCCAGCGTGGAGGTGGTCTTCTACGGGATGCAGAGCAACCTGGCGGTCACCATCATGCAGGGGGTGCAGCAGGTCGCCGGGGCGCACCGGCTCGCGGTGGGGTTCACCGACGCCCGCCGGCAGGTCTCCGAGGGGCGGTTCTGGGCGCGCGACCTGCTGGCCCGCCGCCCGACCGGGGTGATCGCGGTCCACCTGGGCTTCACCTCCGAGCAGCACGCCCTGCTGGCGGCGAGCGCCATCCCGCTGGTGGTCCTCGATCCCACCGGGGAGCCGCCGCTGCACGCCGTCCCCTCGGTGACGGCGACCAACTGGAGCGGCGGGTTCGAGGCCGCCCGGCACCTGCTCGACCTCGGCCACCGACGGATCGCGGTGATCTCCGGCCCGACCGACCGGCTGTGCGCCCGGGCCCGCCTGGACGGCGCGCGGGCGGCCCTGGAGGCGGAGGGCGTCGGGCTGCCCGCGCGGCGGCTCCGCGTCGGCCACTGGTTCTCCTTCGACGACGGTCTGCACCTCGGCCGGGAACTCCTGCGGCAGAACCCGTCGCCGACGGCGATCCTGTGCGGCAACGACCTGCAGGCCCTGGGGGTCTACGAGGCGGCCCGGCTGGCCGGTCGCCGGATTCCCGGGGACCTGAGCGTGGTGGGCTTCGACGACATCCCGCACACCACGTTGTGCGGTCCACCGATGACCTCGGTGCGCCAGCCGCTGACCGAGATGGGGGAAGCCGCGGCCCGGATGGTGCTGACCCTGGCCGCCAACCTGAGCCTCGCCCAGACCCGGGTGGAGTTGGCGACCACGCTGGTGGTGCGGGACAGCACCGCCGTCGCGCCGGACGCCTGACCCGCCCGGGGCCGGCGCTCCGGCCGCCCGGACGAGCGGGGACCGGCCCCGGAAACATGTCCTTGTCGTCGCCGAACCGTTTCGAGTAGCATCCGATCCGATCGATATGACACGTCGTCGTGACGTGGACGCCGGGACCGCCGGCCGCAACCGTCACCCGCGGGTCCGACGGCCCGGCCGGGTCGGGAGACCGGCCGGGCCGGTCGATCCGGCACGAGCACGCCGACCGCCACGAGCACCGGGCCAGGGTTCCACGAAGGTCGAGGGAGGAAAAGAGGCCACTCGTCACTGTTGGTCCGCGCGTCGCCTGCGATCCGTGATGACGAAAATCACGGTACGCGGACGACTCTCGGCCGCGCCGTCGACTCATCCGGGGCGACACGCCGCGTAGACTCTCGCTGATCCAGCGTTGTCCACGGCGTGTGCGCCCATGCCTTGTTTCCGGAGGTCCCTTCCGGACCTCTGCGCGGGTTACGCCGTCGACGACGGCTGCGGGGCGGACGGAGAGGTGTGGGATGACTGTGCGCGCTCCTGCGATGAGAGACGTGGCCCGCCTCGCCGGAGTTTCCCACCAGACCGTCTCCCGGGTGCTCAACGGCCATCCCCACGTACGCGAACAGACCCGCCTGCGGGTCCAGGCGGCGATCACCGAACTCGGCTACCGGCCGAACCGGGCCGCGCGCACGCTGGTCACCGGGCGATCACAGGTGCTCGGCGTGGTGGCCCTGAACACCACGCTCTACGGCCCGGCGTCGCTGCTGTCCGCCTTCGAGCTCGCCGCGGCCGAGGCCGGGTTCGCCGTCAGCGTGGGCAGCGTCCGCAACCTGGACCGCACCTCCATCACCGCCGTCGTCGAACGGCACCTGGCGCACCGGGTGGCCGGCATCGTGGTGATCGCTCCGGTGGAGTCCGCCGGCGAGGCGCTGGAGTGCCTGCCCACCGACATCCCCCTGGTCACGGTGGACGGCGACCCCCGGCGGCCGGTGCCGCTGGTCACCATCGACCAGGTGGAGGGCGGGCGGCTGGCCACCCGGCACCTGCTCGACGCGGGCCACCGCACGGTCTGGCACGTCTCCGGTCCGATCGACTGGTTCGACAGCGCCGGGCGGATCGCCGGCTGGCGGGAGACGTTGCAGGCGGCCGGAGCGGAGGTCCCCCCGGTGCTCCAGGCGGACTGGTCCGCCGCCTCGGGGTACCGCTGCGGGCAGATGCTGGCCCGCAGCCCGGAGGTGACAGCGGTATTCACGGCCAACGACGACCTGGCCCTGGGCGTGCTGCACGCGCTGCACGAGCACGGCCGGCGGGTGCCGGCGGACGTCAGCGTGGTGGGCTTCGACGACGTCCCGGACGCCGCGTACTTCATCCCGCCGCTGACCACGGTGCGCCCGGACTTCAACACCGTGGCCGAGGCCAGCCTCGGGCTGCTGCTGACGCAGATCGACGCGGGCGTGGACCACACGTTGCGGCGGACCGTCTCCCCCACCCTGGTCACCCGGGACAGCGTCGCCCCGCCGCCCGGGGCGGTGCCCGCGCCGCGTCCCCCTGATCGGGCCTCCTGACCCAGGCGGTCGACCACCACTCCGCCGTTGACCGCACTTCTATAGACATCGGTCAGTGTTAACGTTAACGTGACTGACGACTGTCAATTCCTGCAATAACAGCCGATCGTGCGACGACCCGCCGCATCACGATGCGGGGCCGTCCGGCCACCGGCTCGCGACGCCCGGCCGCGACCCGTCCCCGGCGAGGCCGGAGCGGTGGCACCGGCACGGGCCACCGGCGACCGCCGCGCTCCCCCGTTCCCCGGCAGGGCGACCACGCAGCGGGAACCCGCCCGGGCACCCGCCGCACCGACACCACACCCCCAGGAGAGCCCCGTGCGACCGACCCGACTCCTGCGACGGCGACCAGCACTGGTCGCGGTCGCCGCCACCACCCTGCTGTTCGTCAGCGCCACCGCCGTCCAGACCGGAGCGTCGGCAGCCGCCGCCGGATGCCAGGTCGACTACGCCGTCAGCTCGTCCTGGCAGGGTGGCTTCGGCGCCAACGTCACCATCACCAATCTCGGCGACCCGGTGAGCAGCTGGCGACTGACCTGGAGCTGGCCCGCCGGCCAGACCGTCACCCAACTGTGGAACGGCAGCTTCACCCAGTCCGGTGCCCAGGTCACCGTCACCAACGCCAGTTACAACGGGGCGATCCCCACCAACGGCACCGCCAGCTTCGGCTTCAACGGCTCCTGGACCGGCAGCAACCCCGCCCCCACGTCGTTCAGCCTCAACGGCACCACCTGCACCGGCGGGGTGAACCCCACCACCGGGCCACCGCCGACCACGCCGCCCCCGACCACGCCGCCCCCGACCACCCCACCGCCGACCACGCCGCCCCCCGGCACCAGCCAGCCGTGTGACATCTACGCCGCCGGTGGCACCGCCTGCATCGCGGCGCACAGCACCACCCGGGCGCTCTACGCGGCGTACGCCGGCTCGCTCTACCAGGTACGCCGGTCCTCGGACAACACCACCCGTAACATCGGGGTGCTGTCACCCGGTGGCCGGGCCAACGCCGCCAGCCAGGACAGCTTCTGCGCGAACACCACCTGCGTCATCACGATCATCTACGACCAGTCCGGACGCGGCAACAACCTCGGCTACCAGGGCCCCGGCGGCGTCGGTGGCGCCGTCCAGCCGGCGGTCGCGAACAAGGAGTCGGTCACGGTCGGCGGTGACAAGGTCTACTCGCTCTACATCCCCGGCAAGAGCAGCTACTGGCGGGACGGTCACCTGACCGGGGTGCCGACCGGCGCCGCTCCCGAGGGCATGTACATGGTCACCAGCGGCACCCACGTCAACAGCGGCTGCTGCTTCGACTACGGCAACAGCGAGACCACCCGCCGGGCCGACGGCGCGGGCGCGATGGACGCGATCTACTTCGGCACCAGTTGCTGGTTCGGCGGCTGCTCCGGCTCCGGCCCGTGGGTCCAGGCCGACCTGGAATACGGCCTCTACCCCGGCGGCAGCAGCTCCTGGAACTCCAACCAGCGGGCGTTCACCAGCAAGTTCGTCACCGCCACCCTGAAGAACAACGGCACCTCGCGGTTCGCCATCAAGGGCAGCAACGCCCAGTCCGGCAGCCTCTACACGCTCTACGACGGGTCGCTGCCGCGCGGGTACAGCCCGATGAAGAAGCAGGGCGCGATCATCCTGGGCAGCGGCGGTGACTGCTGCATCGACAACACCAACCAGAGCGTCGGCACGTTCTACGAGGGCGCGATGGTCGCCGGCTACCCGTCGGACGCGACCGAGAACGCGGTCCAGGCGAACATCACCGCCGCCGGCTACCGCTGACCCGATGGTCGAGGAGGTCCGATGCACCAGCGTGTCATTCACCCGGCGACCCGACGGGCGGCCGTCCTGCTCGCCGCCGTCCTCCTGCTCATGACGGGCCTGGTCGGCACCCCCGCCCCGCAGCCGGCGCAGGCGTGGGACAACGGTGTCGCCGACACCCCGCCGATGGGCTGGAACAGCTACGACTCGTTCAACTGGAGCGTCACCGAGGCCGACGTCCGGGCCAACGCCGACTACATGGGCGCGAACCTGCGCCAGTACGGCTGGCAGTACATCGTCGTCGACTGGGCCTGGTACTTCCCCGGGCAGCACAACGGCAGCCCCAACCAGGACGCCAACCTGCAACCCCGGCTCCGGATGGACGCCAACGGGCGGCTGCTGCCCGACACCACCCGGTTCCCGTCGGCGGCCGGCACCAACGGGTTCAAGCCGCTGGCCGACCACGTGCACGCGCAGGGGCTCAAGTTCGGCGTCCACCTGATGCGGGGCATCCCCCGGCAGGCGGTCGCGGACAACGTGCCGATCCTGGGCACCTCCTGCCGGGCCAACCAGATCGACGCCGGCAACAGCGCGGCCTGGCTCAACCTGATGTGGGGGCTGGACATGGCCAACCCCTGCGCGCAGGCGTACCTCGACTCGGTGTTCCAGCTGCTGGCCGCCTGGGGCGTCGACTTCGTGAAGGTCGACGACATCGCCGCGCCGACGTACCGGCAGGCGGAGGTCGAGGGCTACCGGACGGCGATCGGGCGCAGCGGACGGCCGATGGTGTTGAGCCTGTCGCCGGGCGCCACGCCGCTGTCGGCCGGGACGAACGTGCAGACCAACGCGCACATGTGGCGGATCGTCAACGACCTGTGGGACAACTGGTCGTCCGTCGACGCGCTCTTCGACCAGTTGCGCAACTGGACGCCGTACCGCCGGGCGGGGGCCTGGCCCGATCCGGACATGATCCCGATCGGCCGGCTGTCGAAGTACGGCCCGGTCGGCTCGCCGCGCTACTCCAACCTCAGCGCGGACGAGCAGCGCACCCTGATGTCGCTGTGGGTGATCAACCGGGCGCCGCTGATGTGGGGCGGCAACCTGGTGGAGAACCGGCCGGCGGAGCTGGCGCTGATGACCAACAGCGCGGTGCTCGCCGTCGACCAGCGCAGCGCCAACAACCGGCAGCTCACCGGCGGCACCCGGCAGGTGTGGGTGGCTGACGTGCCAGACAGCACGGACCGGTACGTAGCGCTGTTCAACCGGGAGGGTGCGGCGGCCACCGTGTCGCTGAACCTCGCCGACCTCGGCATCGGCTCGGCCACCGCGACCGACCTCTGGTCCGGGGCGGCGCTGGGCACCTCCACCGGGACGTTCAGCCGTTCGCTGCCCGCCCACGGTGCCGGGCTCTACCGGCTGACGCCGCAGACCACCACCCCGACCCCGACAACGTACACGCTGACCGCCCGGCACAGCGCGAAGCTGCTGGACGTCAGCAACGCCGCCACCACCGACGGCGCGAACGTCGTGCAGTGGACCGCCAACGGTCAGGCCAACCAGCGGTGGCGATTCTCCGACGCCGGTGGCGGCTGGTCCACGGTGGTGAGCGTCAACAGCGGAAAGTGCCTCGACGTCTACGGCGGCGCCGGCACGACCACGGACGGCGCCCGGGTGGTGCAGTGGACCTGCAACGGGGGCACCAACCAGCAGTGGCGGCTCCAGGACGTCGGCGACGGCCAGGTGCAGCTGGTCGCCCGACACAGCGGCAAGTGTCTCGACGTGCTCAACGCCGGGCTGACCGACGGGGCACAGGTGGTGCAGTGGACCTGCGGCACCGGCACGAACCAGCAGTGGCGGCGTACGCCGGTGTGACGCGGCACAGCGGTGTCCGCAGACGGTCGGGGCGCAGGGCCGGGGATCGATCCCCGGCCCTGCGCCCCGGTGGCCCCGGTGCCGGCCCGGGTCACCCCGGAGCCGGCTGGAGCAGGTCGTTCAGCTGGCGGTGCAGGTCGGGGTCATCCCCGTACCACTGCCGCTGCCCTGGAAACCGAACTCGGTGGACTGACCGGCACCGAGCTGACCGTTGTAGTCCACATTCGCGAACCGCACCGTCCCGGAACTACCACTGGCCGTCGCCGACCACGTCCCGGTCACACTCGCCCCACCGGGCAACGTGACACTCACCGTCCACCCACGCGTACCCGAGGAACCCGCGGTCACCTTCACCGTGGCCACGAAACCACCCGTCCACGAGTTCAACGACACCGACGCCGAACACCCACCGGTGGCCGGCGGAGTCGTCGGCGGCGGCGTGGTCGGGTTGGGCGGGGTCGTGGTCGGGTTGGGCGGCGTGGTCGTCGGGTTCGGCGGCGGCGTGGTGGGGCTCGTGCCGTCGAAGCCGAAGAAGCGGACGGCCTGGGCGGCGTCGAACGGGATGGAGTGGCCGTAGCCCTGGAAGCTGATCGCCTCCACCGGCGGCGTGCCCCCGGTGCCGCCGTAGCGGGTACGGGTGGCGCTGGTCTGCGGGTAGTCGGTGGAGCTGGGGGTCTGCGAGACACCGAGCACGTTGGTCCACTGCTTGACCTGCTCGCCGAAGTTGACGTAGCTCAGCGTGGTGTCGGTGGTGCCGTGCCAGATCTGCATCCGGGGACGCTTGCCGGTGTAGCCGGGGTAGGCGTTACGCACCAGGTCACCCCACTGCTGCGGGGTCCTGACGATCCGCCCGCCCGAGCAGTCACTGTTCCACTCCGAGCCGTTGGTGGTGGCGAAGCAGCCGAACGGCACGCCGGACGAGCTCACCCCGGCGTGGAACACGTCCGGGTAGAGGCCGGCCATCACGTTGGTCATCATGGCCCCGGACGACCATCCGATGACCCCGATCCGCCCCGCGTCGACCGGGTAGCGGCCCCGGACATAATCGATCATGGACTTGAGACCGACCGGGTCGCTGCCGCCGTCGCGCCGCAGCGCCTGGGGCGAGGAGACGTCCCAGCACTTGCTGCTCCGGGTCACCGACGGGTAGATCACGATGTAGCCGTAGCGGTCGGCGAGCGAGCTGAGCCCGTAGGTGGAGTGCACCGCCGGGCCGCTGCCGGTGCAGTAGTGCAGGGCGAGGAGCAGCGCCGGCCGGGCGGCCACCCGGTCCGGGACGTACAGGTGCATCTGCAGGTTGGTCGGGTTGGTGCCGAAGTTGGTCACCTGGGTGAGCGCGGCGGCCGAGGCCGGCGGGGCGACCGTGACCACGGCCGTCATCGTCGCCAGGGCGGTCGCCAGCGCGGCGGCCAGCAGGGTCATGCGTGATCTCATCGACGGTTCCTCTGTCGGGAGTCGTGGTCGGCGGCGGACGACGTGCCGGACGCGGCCCGGCCCCGCGGACGGCGGTCCCGGTCCGGCCGGCGGTGGCCCGGCCGATGGACGTCGAGCCGGTCGGGTGGCCGAGGACCGCCGGCCCGAACCGGGTGTACCCGGTTCGGGCCGGCGGCGGAACTCAGCTGGCGGTGCAGGTCGGGGTCATCCCCTCACCGCTGCCGCTGCCCTGGAAACCGAACTCGGTGGACTGACCGGCACCGAGCTGACCGTTGTAGTCCACATTCGCGAACCGCACCGTCCCGGAACTACCACTGGCCGTCGCCGACCACGTCCCGGTCACACTCGCCCCACCGGGCAACGTGACACTCACCGTCCACCCACGCGTACCCGAGGAACCCGCGGTCACCTTCACCGTGGCCACGAAACCACCCGTCCACGAGTTCAACGACACCGACGCCGAACACCCGGCCCCACCCGGAGGCGGCGTCGTGGTCGGGTTCGGCGGCGTCGTCGTCGGGTTCGGCGGGGTGGTCGTCGGGTTCGGCGGCGTCGTGGTCGGGTTCGGGATGCCGGTGCCCGCGTTCAGGGCGTCCAGCACCGAGTTGTACGCCGCCTTCTTGTTGCCGTTGCAGTCGAACAGCAGGGCGTTGTCGGAGCCACGCCACGAGTCGCAGTCCCGCACCCCCCACACGGTGATGCTGGTGCACCGCGAGATGGCCATGCAGGAGCGGGTGACCGTGCCGAAGATGTTGGCCTGGTTGCCGCCGGTCATCACGTCCAGCTCGGTGATCTGGACGTCCACCCCGAGGTCGGCGAAGCGCTTCAGGTTGGCCTGGTAGTCACCCGGGATCGTGGTGCCCAGGTGCGACTGGAACCCGACGCAGTCGATCGGCACACCCCGGGACTTGAAGTCCCGGACCATGTTGTAGACGCCGGTCGACTTCGCGTTGACCCCGTCGGTGTTGTAGTCGTTGTAGCAGAGCTTCGCGCCCGGGTCGGCGGCACGGGCGGCCCGGAACGCCGCCTCGATCCAGTCGTTGCCGGTGCGCTGGAGGTTCGAGTCACGACGACCACCACTGCCACCGTCGGCGAACGCCTCGTTCACCACGTCCCAGGCGTAGACCTTGCCCCGGTAGTGGGTGGCCACCTGGGTGACGTGGTTGATCATCGCGCTGCGCAGCGCGCTGCCCGACATGCCCTGCGCCCAGCCCGGTTCCTGCTGGTGCCAGAGCAGCGCGTGGCCCCGCACGCCCATGCCGTTGGCCTGGGCGTGGCTGACGAGCCGGTCGCCGTTGGTGTAGACGAACCGACCCTGGGACGGCTCGGTGGCGTCCCACTTCATCTCGTTCTCGGCCGTGACGGAGTTGAACTCACGGTTGAGAATGGTGGTGTAGGCGCTGGTGGACAGCTTGCCAACCGCGACCGCCGCACCGAAGTAGCGGCCCTTCTCGGCCGCCGCCGCCCGCAGGGTCGTGCCGGCGCTGGCGGCGGGGGCCAGGGCCAACGTCATCCCGACGGTGAGTGCGCCGGCGACGGCGAGGGTCGCCGTCGCTAGCAGGGCTCTCTTGGGTCTCATGTCGCATCCTTTGCAATGTGGGTGCAGCGGTGGTGGGGTACCTGATTCCGTTTCCGACGATGGACCGCACCGGCCGGCGCGGCACGCCGCGCGGCCGACGACGGTGCGGGTCGGCGAAGCCGTCGCCGCGGTCCACCGGGGCCGACGACGCCGGTGACCTCGACGCCGGGGTCGGCACCCGGATCAACGAGGGGATCGCCCGTCCGGGGGGACAGCGGAGCGCCGCCCGAGAAGGGAGCCATGATCCTCCTTCACCGAGGAAACCGGGCCGGCCCTCGACGGGCTGTCCGACCCCACGCGTACGGGGTCGGCCACGCCGTCACCGGCATCTGCTGATGGGAATCCTGACCCGACGTCCCGCATGCCCTGGGGGGACGTCGTGATCCGAGGGATCGACCAGCACGGCTCGCCCGGTGAGCCACAGGTGCTGTTGTCCTCGACATCGACTGTGAGCGATAACATGACATTCGTCAAGTCGTAACGAAGTGAGCCGGACCGATCCGGTGTACCACCGTCGTCGGTGGGTCGTCCGGGCCGTAGAGTCTCTCGCCGTGATCGAGATCGGCACGCAGGTCGACCTGCTCCACCCCGCAGACCGGGTCTGGCGTGCGGTGACCGACCCGGAGCTGCTCGGCCGCTGGTTCGCCGAGGCCGAGCCGGTCCCCGGTCGGCCGGACCGGTGGCGGCTACGGACGGCCGGGCTCCCCGGTTTCGACACCGACACCGACGTCGAGTGCGTCGACCGGCGGACGCCGGAGCTGATCGTCGTACGGTGCCGTGAGGGCACCCGCGACAGCCTGTTGACCTGTTCCGTCACCCCCACCGAGGCGGGCTGCCGGGTGCTGGTCCGGGAGGCCGTGGAGCACGGCGACTGGCCCGCCGGGCAGGGCGCCGGCCGCGAGGAGTGCTACCGGCAGGCGCTGGCCGGACGCCTGCCGGCCCTGCTCGACTGGCTGGCCTTCCGACAGGTCGACCTGCGGCGGGACAGCGCCGCGCCGACCGCCGTGCTGCCGGCGGCGCTGATGGCCGACGTCGGCCGGCCGCCCGCTCGTCGCCGCCGGGCCACCGGGCTGGGCGTCGGACTGGGCGTGGTCACGCTGGCCCTCGGGCTGACCGGGTGGGCGCTGTCACGGGGCGGGCCACCCGCCGACCCCGGGGCGGCGCCGGTGGTCCCGGTGCCCGGATCCACCGCGACGCCCGGTCCCACCCGGTCGACCGCGACGGCGCGTCCGACGCCGACCCCGACGCCGAGCGGCAGCGTCACGCCGAGCCGGACCCCGTCGGCGACCCCGTCGCGGCGCGCCCCCTCCCCCACCCCCACGGCCACCGGGTTGCTGGACGCCCGCTACGAGACCGTGTCGACCCGGCTCTTCGGCTACACCGGCGAGGTGGTGGTGGACAATCCGGGCGGGGCACCGACCCCGGCCTGGACGGTGCGGGTCACCCTGCCCCGGGGCAGTTCGGCCGCCGAGGTGAGCGGGGCCGACTGGCGGCAGGACGGCCAGTCGGTCACCTTCAGCGGGCCGGCCGTCCCGGCCGGCGGATCGCAGGTCATCCGGTTCGACGTGCGTACCGCCGATCCCGTCACCAAGGCCCCGACGGGCTGCACGGTCGACGAACGCCCCTGTGCCGGCCTGTGAGCCGGCGCGCGGGGGCGTGGCGACCCGCCGGCCGGCACGTGGCGGTGCGGTACGGCGGGCCGGGCGGCGCGGTCGGCCTGGTCACCGCACCGGCGGCGCGGTGCTCTCCCGGACGGTGAGGGTGGTCGCCAGCTCCAGCCGGACCTGGCTGGTGCGCTCCCCCCGCCCGAGGGCGAGGGCCAGCTCGGTGGCGGTGGACGCCATCTCCAGCAACGGCTGGTGCACGGTGGTCAGCGCGGGATCCACCAGGGCGGCCATCGGCAGGTCGTCGAAGCCCACCACGCTGAGGTCGGTGGGGATCCGCAGCCCCACCTCGCGGGCCGCCTGGTAGACCCCGAGGGCCTGGAGGTCGTTGCAGGCGAAGATCGCCGTCGGAGGATCCGGGCGGCGCAGCAGGCCCAGCGCCGCGGCCCGGCCGTCCTCGTGGGTGAGACCGGCGTGCACGACCAGCTCGGACTCCACCGGCAGACCGGCCGCGTCGAGGGCGGACCGGTGGCCGTCCAGCCGGGCGCGGCAGCACAGGACGTGTTCGGGGCCGCCGATCATCGCGATCCGGCGGTGACCGAGCTCGATCAGGTGCCGGGTGGCCGACCGACCGCCGGCCCAGTTCGTCGCGCCGACGAACGGCACGTCCTCGGGCAGCTCGACGGTGGGGTCGAAGACCACGACCGGGATGCCCCGGGCGCGGAGCTGCTGGCGCTGCTCGGTGTCGAGTTGGGCCACCATGACCAGGCAGTCCGGCCGACGGGCGAGAGTGTCCTCGATCCAGTACCGGATCGCGTTGCGCTGCGGCCCGAACTCCGTCAGCACGACGCCGACCCGGTGCTGCCGGGCCGCCCGCTCGACGCCCCGGATGATCTCCAGGCCCCACATGTCCGCGATCCGGTCGAAGACCAGCTCCATCATGTTGCTGCGGGTCACCGGCGCGGTCCGGCGATAGCCGTGCTGGTTGATGGCGGCCTCGACCCGGGCCCGGGTGTCCGCCGCGACGCCGGACCGGCCGTTGATCACCTTCGACACGGTGGGAATCGACACGCCGGCCGATGCGGCGATCGCCGCGATCGTCACCGGCCTGGTGTGGTCGGCGAACGAGGCCAGGTCACCACCCGGCTTGCCCGTCTCGACGTGCCTCAACCCGGCCTCCTCCACTGTGGCAGCGGCTGTCGGCCGCGCCGGTATCCGCCCCGCGACCGGGCCGCCGGCACCGTTCAGGAGTCCCAGGATAACCCCGGCCGTCGCCCGCACCGGCCCCGCCCGAACGGCACGGATCCTGGAAACTTTCCGACCAGGCATCGACGACGAACTGCCCGCCGTCGGTGGCGCTTCGGGCCGCCATGCCCGGATCCGCGGTAGATCGACGCCAGCGGATGCACTTTGCGATCGGGGCGATCCCTCCATTGACGCTCGCCGACCGAAACTTGTAAGGTCTGCGACGGAAACTTTCTGAGTCTAAATCCCGATCGTTTCCAGGCGGGAGCCTCGCCCTTCATCGCGGACGCCCTGGGCAGCGTCCGTACTCGCCACGTCCCCGACCGGGCCGTCAACCGTCCGCACCCGTCCGCACGGCCCGCCCGGGTTGCGCCGACAGCGCGGCCGGTGGCCCGGCCTGATCCGGTCGACGCCGTACCCGCCAGGGCGGCCCGGTCGGCGCGACGTCCGACGACCCCACCCCACCGGCGCCACCATGGCGAGGAGTTCCCTGATGACTTCGCACCACACCCGAAGAATGCGACAGCGAGCCGGCCTGCTCGCCGGCACGCTCGCCGCGCTGCTGCTGGCGGGCCTGATGGTCGCCGGCAACGCGCAGGCCGCCGCCGGCTGCCGCGTGACGTACGCCGTGCCCTCGCAGTGGCAGGGCGGCTTCACCGCCGACGTCAAGATCACCAACCTCGGCGACCCGGTCGCCAGGTGGACCCTGGCCTGGACCTTCCCGGCCGGTCAGCGGGTCACCCAGGCCTGGAACGCCACCGTCGCCGCCACCGGCGACCAGGCCACCGCCACGAACCTGAGCTACAACGCGGCGATCGCCACCAACGGCACGGTCTCCTTCGGTTTCAACGGGTCGTGGTCGGGCAGCAACCCGGCACCGACCTCGTTCTCCCTCAACGGCGTCGCCTGCACCGGCGAGGTGGGAGGCACCCCGACGCCGCCCCCCACCACCGCCCCGCCGTCCCCGACGCCGACCACCTCCCCGTCGCCGTCCCCCTCGCCCGGGGGCGACGCGATGGCCACGGTGGCCGCGATGCAACCCGGCTGGAACCTGGGCAACACCCTCGACGCCATCCCCGACGAGACGGCGTGGGGCAATCCGCTGACCAGCCAGGCGCTGCTGCGCCAGGTGCGCTCGCAGGGCTACCGCAGCATCCGGATCCCGGTGACCTGGACCGACCACACCGGACCGGCCCCGACATACACCATCGACCCGGTCTGGTTGAGCCGGGTGCGCCAGGTGGTCGACTGGTCGCTGGCCGAGGGCTTCTACGTGATGATCAACCTGCACCACGACTCCTGGCAGTGGATCAACGGGTACCCGGGTGACCGCACCACGGTGCTCAACCGGTACACCGCGCTGTGGACCCAGCTCGCCACCACCTTCCGCGACCACTCCGCCAAGCTGGTGTTCGAGAACATCAACGAGCCGCAGTTCAACGGCACCGCCGACGACGCCCAGAGCGACGAGGTGCTGCGCGAACTCCACCTGGCGTTCGTCCGCCTGGTCCGCCAGTCCGGCGGGACCAACGCCACCCGGCTGCTGGTGCTGCCCACCCTGCACACCAGCGGCGAGCAGGCCCGGATGGACGCGCTCAACACCACCATCAGCCAGCTCCGCGACCCCAACATCGCCGCGACCATCCACTTCTACGGGTACTGGCCGTTCAGCGTGAACATCGCCGGCGGCACCCGCTACGACAGCAACGTCGAGCAGGACCTCGTCGGCACCTTCGAGCGCGCCCGCGCCTCGTTCGTCGCCCGGGGCATCCCCGTGATCATCGGTGAGTGGGCGCTGCTCAGCTACGACTACACCCGGCCCGGCATCATCGAACGTGGCGAGTTGCTGAAGTTCTTCGAGGCCGTCGGCTACCACGCCCGGCTGCGCAACCTCACCACAATGCTCTGGGACGCCGGATCCTTCCTCAACCGCAACACCCTGCAATGGCGGGACCAGGGCATCTTCGACCTGATGAAGGCGAGCTGGACCACCCGCTCGGCCACCGCATCCACGGATCAGGTCTACCTGCCCCGCACCGGCGCCATCACCGCCAGGACGCTCACCCTCAACCTGAACGGCACCTCGTTCCAGGGTCTGCGGCAGGGCAGCACCAACCTGGTCAACGGCACCGACTACACCGTCTCCGGCACCACCCTCACCCTCACGGCGTCGGCGCTGACCCGCCTGGCCGGCAACCGCGCCCCGGGGGTCAACGCCACCATCGAGGCCCGCTTCTCGCAGGGCGTGCCGTGGCAGATCAGCATCATCTCCGCCGACAGGCCCACCCAGTCGGCGGCCACCGGCACCACCACCTCGTTCGCCATCCCCACCCAGTTCCGTGGTGACCAGCTCGCCACCATGGAAGCCAAGTACGCCGACGGCAGCGGCGCCGGCCCGGCCAACTGGACCTCCTACAAGGAGTTCTGGACGCACTTCCAACCGGACTACAGCGCCAGCACCATCCTGCTGAAGCCCGAGTTCTTCGCCGAGGTCAACGACGGCCCGGTCACCCTGACCTTCCACTTCTGGAGCGGCACGCAGGTCACGTACCGCATCACGAAGACGGGAAGCTCGGTCACCGGCAGCCCGGCCTGACCGGTCGGGGCGTCGCGGAGCCGTCAACCCGCGACGCCCCTACCGCCGGTCGGCCCGCGACACCCCGTCCGCCGGTCGGGTCGCGGCCCGTCCGGACGGCCAGGCGGCCACCTCAGGGCAGCCAGGAGGCCTCGGCCAGTGCCCGCGACGCCGCCCCCTCGTAGACCGCCAGTGCCAGCCAGGACTCCGCGAACGCCTGACCGTCGTCATCGGTGAGCCGCCCGAAGGCGTCCCGGGGACGGGCCCGGGCCGCGTCGCCCAGAGTCGTGAGCAGCTGCGCGCCCAGATCCAGCCGGGCCAACCGCAGGCGCTGCGCCACCGGATCGGCCAGCGCCTGGACCGCCCGGCCACCCGAGACGACCCGCTCCACCTGCCGACGCAGCAGTCCCCCCGCGGCATCACCGACCCGCGGACCCGGCACGGGACCGGCGCGGCCCGGGGACGCACCGTCCACCGACCCCGGGTCGCCCGCCCTGAGCTGGCTGGAGTGCAGCCGGTCGAAGCCGAGATCGGCGTGCCCCGCCCAGCTCTCTGGCAGGTCGAGCCCCGGCCCGTCGACCGACGTCGGCCCCACCGAGAGCGCCTGGACCGTCGCCCGGCGGGCCGGATCGAGCCGACCCACCAGCCGCAGCTCCGCCCCTGCCGCCCGGGCCAGCAACCGCAGGTTGTCCCGGTACGGCAGGACGGCGTGCTCGTCGGCGGCGGTCAGCGTCAGCACCGCCCGGTCGCCGGTCTCGACGAGGACGGTGTGCTCGTGGCCGCCCAGCACCCGCACGGTCAGGAAGAGCAGGTCCGCGCCGGCCGGACGCTCCGGCACCGGCAGGGTCACCGCGTCGAAGGCCCGGCGTACCTGCTCGGGCAGGGGCTGCGTCCACAACCCGGCCAGCGGTTCGTCGGCCCAACCGGCACCGGCGGCCCGCACCGCCCGTACCGCCCGGCCGGCCCCCAACTGCCCCGAGTCCGACGCGGTGCCACCGGACACCACCAGCCCGGCCCGGGTGAGCTGCCGGTGGCTGAGCCCCGACTCGCCCACCGCCACCGTGGCGTCGCCCGCGCCGACGGCCCGTCCCACGTCGCCCGGGGCGAGATCGGCGACCGTCCACAGCCGACCGGTGCGGTCCGCCAGATAGGTGACCACCCCGGCGTACCCGGAATCCGTCACCACCGGCACCGTGCAGAGCCCGTACAGGCGCAGGCCGGCCTGTGGGTCGTAGGCCCGTCGGGCGACACCCAGCAGCGCCCCCAGTTCATCGGCCGGTGGCGCGGCCCCGCGCAGCCGACGCGACACCGCCAGCAGCTCGCGCAGGTCGTCGGTCAGCTCGGCGAGCCGGTGGTGCGGTTCGGCCTCCCGGGCGGCCCGCAGTCCCGCCGCGACCCGGGTGCCGGACGCGGCGGCACGGTGCAGACCGTTGGTCCTGGCCTCGTGCACCGCCCGCAGCAGGGCGGTCCGTAGCACCACCCCGCAGCCGACCACCCCCGCCGCCAGCACCTCCACCGCCACCCGCCACAGCCCCTCGGCGGCGACCCGCTGACGGTCGGTGAGCCCGCCGTCCGACGCCGCACCGGCCGCCGGGGGAGCCGGGGTGCCACCGCCCGCCGCAGCCGCCGCACCGGCGGGCGGCGCGGCGGCGGCATCGGCGGGCCGGGCGGCAACGGCATCGGCGGGCGGGGTTGCGGTGCCACCGGCGGGCGCCCCGGGCACCGGACCGGCCGCCGGACCGCCGGGCCGGCCGACGGACGGATCGCCAGGTCGGACGGCGGACGGATCGCCAGGTCGGACGGCGGACGGATCGCCAGGTCGGACGGCGGACGGCGGCGACGGCTGCGCCGGGGCCGCGTCGTCCACCGGGGCGAGGGCGAGCACCGCCATCCTGTGCAGGCAGTTCGGCGCGAGCAGGCAACTGCACCGGGCGTCGGCGGCACCGCGCACCACCCCGTCGACCGCCACCAGGGTCACCGTCGTCGACTCGTCGACCCGGACCGTCACCCCGTCGGCCGTGCCGGTGACCGGCCAACCACGGGCGCGGACGACCGCGTCGTCCACCTTCCTGCGCAGCCGCGCCGGCAACGCGTCCAACGCCTCGGCCAGCACCGGCGCGGTCACCGCCGGCAGAGCGGTCATCGGCGGACCTGCTCGCCGACCCACCGGGCCAGCTCCAGCGGGCTCAACGCGGCGACCGGCATGCCCGCCGCCACCAGCTGGCCCGCCGCCGACACCGAGTAGCGGGGCCGACCGGCGTCGTCCAGGCTGGCGCAGCCCAGCACCTGGCAGCCCGCCTCGACCAACGCCCGGGTCTCCGCCAGCAGTCCACCCATCGGGAAGCCCTCCTCGAAGTCGCTGATCACGACCACCATCGTCCGCTGCGGCACGGTGACCAACGACCGGGCGTACCGCAACCCGGCCGCGATGTGGGTGCCCCCGCCGACGCTGACCTCCAGCAGCAGGGCCAGCGGGTCGTCCACCCGGTCGGAGAGGTCCACGATCTCGGTGGAGAAGGCGACGAAGTGGGTGCTGAGCGCCGGGACACCGGCCAGCACGGCGGCGGTGAGCGCCGACCAGATCACCGACTCCTCCATCGAACCGGAGACGTCGACGACGAGCACCAGCCGCCAGTCCACCCCCCGGCGGGCGCGGCTGCGGAACACCGGCCGGTCCGGCACCAGCATGACCCGCCCCTGCGCGTCGCGGCGGATGGTGGCCAGGTTGGCCCGCAGCGTCCGGGGCAGGTCCAGCGGCCCGCCCGGCCGGGGGGTGGGACGGGGGGTGGTCAGCCCGGTCAGCGCCGGACGCAACCGGGCGGCCAACTGCCTGGTCAGCTCCGCCACCAGGCGGGCGACCAGCGGTCGCAGCCGCGCCACCGTGGACTCCGGCAGGCCGCCCGCGAGGGTGAGCACGTCCCGGAGCAACTCGACGGACGGACGCACCGCCGCCGGATCCAGCTCGGCGACCGCGTCCAGCCGGCCCGCCTCGACGGCCCGCGCCAACACCTCCTCCCGCACCCCGGGGCCGAACAGGGCGGACAGCTCCTCCGCCCACTCGCGTACGCCGGGAAACGACGCCTCCCGACCGGCCCGACCGGCCGCCTCGGCACCGGCCCCTTCGCCCCGGCCCGCGCCGTACAGCTCGTCGAGCGCGGTGGCGTAGCGGCGGGCGCGCGGCCCCACCCGGGCGGACTCCCGGCCGAGCACGAGCCGCCACCGGTCCACCGTCGAGAGCCCACCGGCGGGCCTGCGCCGGTCCGCTGGCCGCGCCGCGGCGGCGACCTCCGCCGGCTCCGGCGACGACGCCGCCGGACCGGGGGTGAGCAGGCCCTCCCGCAGCAGCGCCTCCCGACCGGCCCGGTCGGCGCGCAGCCGGACCAGCAGGGCCTCCGGATCGTCGAGCACCGCGATGTCGGCCGCCGGACCGGTGTCGTCGAGCCGTTCCCGGACCACCTCCAGCAGCCGGTCCCGGCCCGCCGGGCTGACCACGTGGAAGCCGGCGCGCAGCGCCGGTAGCCGGGCCAGGAACTCCTCGTCGGGCACCGTCTCGATCCGGTCGAGGAACCCGTCCAGCACCTCACCGCTGGCCCGCAGCAGCGGTTCGGCGACGACCAGCAGCCCGGTCAGCCGTCCCTGGAGCTGCTGCCGCCCGGTGGGCGTGGTCGCGGTGTCCCACCAGGACGCGACGAGCCGGCCGAAGGCCGCCGGCTCCCGCAGGCCGAGCAGGGCCTGGACCGCGCCGGCCGCGGCGGCCATCAGCGGGGTGCCCCCGGCGGCGAGCCGGGCCAGACAGTCGGCCAGGCGTAACCCCGCCCCGGCCGCGTCGGCCCGCTGGGCGAGCGTGGCCAACGCCTCGGCACTGGCCGCGTCCTCGGCACCGGCCAGCCCGTCGACCTGCCGGATCGCCGCGCCCTCCAGCGCCTCGACGGCCCGCCCCAGCTCACCCGGCGACATCCCCGACCCACCGGGCAGGTGACCGAGGCGCAGCCGGTCGAGCAGCGCCAACGCGGCGACCAGCTCACCGAGGCTGCCCTCCGCCGGCACGGTGACCGACACCTCGGCGAGCCGGCGCGCGGCCAACCCGGCCAGGTCGCACCGCGCGGCGTCCGCCAACCCCGCGATCACCGCGGCGACGGTCGGCCCCCCGTCGGCCCGTTCCCGCCGTCGCCGCTCCACCAGGGCACCCTCGGTGGCCTGCCCCAGGGTCACCCCGCGCAGCCCGGCCACCTCGATCGTCGCCTCGGTCCGGGGGGACCACTCCACCCGCCAACGGGTGGTGACGGTGTCCACCCCGCCGACCCCCGCGCCGCCGGCCGGCGCGGCGTAGTCGACACCGCAGACCACCAGCCGGTGCAGCGCGATCTCCCGCCGCCGGTCCAGGGCGGACCGGAGCGGGTCCAGCCGCAGCTCCCGGACCGGGTCGCCGGCGCCGGGCAGACGCAACCGGGTCAGCAGCTCGCGCACCGCCGGGGCCAGCCCGGAGCGCGGGGTGCCGGGGGCCAACGCGCCCCGCCGGTCGCCGACGAGCACCTGTTCCATCGCGCCGGCCACCGCGCGGCCCCGGCCGAGGACCTCGCCGTGGGCGAGCACGCTCTGGATCGCCTCGACCAGCTCACCCCGGCCCGGTGCCGGCAGGCCGCGCAGCCGGGCCAGGTCGAGCGCGAGCCGGACCGCCTCCCGGGCCTCGCCCGGACCGGCCGGGTGACCGGCCCGGCGGATCGCCGCGCAGACCGCCACCACCGCGCCCGTCGTCGCCGACTCGACGGCTGCGGGGTCACCGTCGGCGGCGAGCACCGACTGCTGCCACTGCGGATCGCGGATGCCGGCCGGGTAGCCCGACCGGGCGTCGAGCAGCCCGAACGTGTACGGCACCAGCGAGGTCACCACCGACGACGCACCCGCCGGGCCGGCCGGTGGCGGGTCCTGCGCGCCGGTCAGCAGCGCCGGGGCATGGAACGCGCCGACCAGGGCGGCGACCCGACCCTGCCCCGCCTCGGCCAGGCACCGCCGCATCCACGCCTCCCGCCGCAGGTCGAGGGGGGACACCCCCGGCCCCCGCTCGGCGTCGGCCCGCAACGCCCAGCCGACCGCGAGCGCCGCCCGGCGGACCGCCTCCGGGTCCGCGCCGGGTGCCCGGGCCTCGACCGACCGGTCCCACAGGTCGTCGTCGGGGCGTCCGGTGCCGGCCGCCCGCAGCGCGTCGGCGAACGACCGGCCCGGCGGCGGGGTGCCGGCCGGCTCGCGCTCCTGCCAGGCCGGGTCGGCCAGCGGCAGGTCACACGGGACGACCGGCACCCCGTTGCGGGCGGCCCAGCGCACCGCGACCAGCTCCGGGGAGAAGTCGGCGAACGGGTAGAACGCCGGCCCCCCACGGTCGCCGACCACCCCGGCCAGCGCCACCGGGGCGGTGGTGGCCGGGTCGGCGAGCCACGGCAGCCACTCGCCCAGCTCCGGCGGGAGTTCGAGGAGAAGCACCTCGGGTCGGTACCCGGCCAGCAGCCGGGGCAGCACCACCGCCAGCGCGGGCGAGTGGTGCCGTACCCCGATCAGGTACGGCCGGCGGTGCCCGGCCAGCGCGGTGACCGCGACCGCGGGATCGACCAGCCCCGGGCCGGCCGGCGGTGACGGGTCAGTCGGTGAGGACATCGCGCAGTTCCCAGAGTTGCCGCCACAGCCGTCCGCCGTCCTCGGCCCGCCGCCGGACCGCGCCGTCCCAGTAGCCGAGCAGCTTGGCCCCGTCGGCGGGGTCGTCCTTGCGGACCACGCCGAGCAGGTGCCCCGGCAGCAGCGACAGCACGTCCCGGTCACCGGGGAAGTAGGCCGCCGCCAGCGCCAGCGACGACGCGACCGCCACCGCCTCGGCGGTGCTCATCACCGTGGAGGGCCGCTCCACCTCCCAGCCCTCGACCGACCGCCCCGCCCGCAGGTCCCGGAACGCGGTGACCAGCGCCTCCAACACCGCGTCGTCGACCGCGAACGGGGCGTGCACCCGCTCCAGCGTGGCGCGGGCCTGCCGCGCCACCAGGGCGACCTCCTGGGCGAGGTCGCCGATCGGGCCGACCGTCTCGAAGTTGAACCGGCGTTTGAGCGCCGCCGACATCTCCGACACCCCCCGGTCGCGCAGGTTGGCGGTCGCGATCAGCGTGAAGCCGGGGGCGGCGGGCACGGTCGCCTCGGCGGTGCCGGACAGCTCGGGCACCGCGATCCGCCGGTCGGACAGGATGGACACCAGCGCGTCCTGGACCTCCGGCAGACAGCGGGTGATCTCCTCCACCCGGGCCACCGCGCCGGTCCGCATCGCGGACAGGATCGGCGACGGCACCAGCGCGGCGGCGCTCGGCCCGTGCGCGAGCAGCAGGGCGTAGTTCCAGCCGTACCGGAGCTGGTCCTCGGTGGTCCCCGCGGTGCCCTGCACGACCAGCTCGCTGGTGCCGCAGATCGCGGCGGACAGCAGCTCCGACAGCATCGACTTGGCGGTGCCCGGCTCGCCGACGAGCAGCAGGCCCCGCTCCCCGGCCAGGGTGACGACGCAGCGTTCGACCAGGGCCCGTTCCCCGACGAACTTGGCGGTCACGGCCAGGGTGCGGGGCAGGTCGTCGCGGCGGGCCTGCCGGGGCAGCTCCAGCGGGGCACCGCCACTGCCCACGATGAAGGTGACCACCGCACGGGGGGTCAGCCGCCAGCCCGGCGGTCGGGGCCCGTCGTCGTACCCGGCGAGGAAGGCCAGCTCGGTGGCGTGGGCGTGCTCGGCCGGCTGGACCTGGCGAGCCGCCGGGGTGGTCGCGGTGGTCATCGGCGCCTTTCCGTAACGAGATCGTCGAAGCGGGGGGCGTCACCCTCGACCAGCCGGGCCCAGGCGAGCGCGAACAGCCGGGGTGCGGGGGCGACCGGGGAGACGATGCCCAGCGCGGTCACGCCGCCCTCGCCCCCGATCAGCAGCGGTAGCTTCCACCGTTCCAGGGGCAGCAGCGGCGCCTTCAGCGCCAACCAGCCGCCGGGCAGGAACAGCGACCGGCCGGCCCGGGGCCGCTTCGCCGCGACGACGTGCCCGGTCGCGGCCAGCTCGGCGCGGGCCGCCTTGAGCCGGGCCGGCTTCCAGCCGGTCCACCGGGCGACGTTGCGGTCGGTCGGGTCGGGCAGGGCGAGCAGCTGCAGGTAGAGCGCCGCGGCGTCGGCGCCCAGCCCGAGCGTCGAGGCGACCGTCGCGACCAGCTCGGGGTCGGACCGGGTCGGGTCCTGCGCGAAGCCGTCGTCCATCGCCGGGACGACGTGCGACACCACCTCGCTGAGCTGGTCACCGAGCAGCGCGCGCAGCGCCGCCAGCAACGGCTCGTTGACCTGGTCGAGGCGGGCCCGCAGCACGGCCAGCGCCGGATCGTCCAGCCCGGACAGCCGGGACGGACGCAACCGGACCTGCTGCCAGCGGGTCGTCGGCGGGATCAGCACCGGGCCGACCTCGGTGCCCGCCGGGCCGGTGGTCACCGGGAGACCGAACGCGGCGGTGAACGCCGGGAGCTTGTTGCCGTCGAGGTGGCCGACCGTGACGGTGAACCCGGGATCGGCCAGCCGCTGCCGGGCCAGTCGGGCGGCCACCGGCAACGCCGACCGGATCGGGTCGTCGACGGCCAGGTGGTAGGCCAGCCACGGCAGGGTCCTGGTCAGCGCGATCAGCGCGTCGTCGTCGTCCACGCCGGAGTCGGCGCCGGCCAGCCAGGGGCAGGTCGCCGCGTTGGCCACCCAGTGGACCACCGTCGAGGCCGGCAGCGGGCTGGTCACCTCGGCCCGGTCGAGCTGGACGATCAACTCGTCGGCGACGGGTCGACGTCGCCCGTGCCGCCCGATCCACTCCTCGACGATCAGGTCCTGCCGGGGTCCGTCGACCCAGAGCGTCGCCGGATCCTCCGGCAGCAGCCGCCCGAGCAGCCCGGCGAAGGCCTGGCGCCCGCGCCCGCCGGTGCCCCAGAACCGGGCCGCCGCGGCGGCGGCCGCCGCGTCGGGCAGCTCCAGGATGGTCCGCAGCTCGGCCGGGGCCTTCTCCCACACGAGCCGGGGCAGGCCGGTCAGCAGCAGCACCGCCTCGGCATGGCTCATGCCCGCCGCCTCGGACAGGGTGCGCGCCCAGCCGGGCTGCCACTCCAGCGGCCCGTTGGCCCGGGCGAGCCGGACGAACTCGTCGAGCCGCTGCGGCGTGACGTCGCCGGTCGGCAGGATCTCCTCCTCGGTGATCCGGAAACCCGGCACCGCCGAGAACCGCCCGGTCGGCGTCCAGTCGAGCACGTCGAGCTCCCGGTCGTCGGTGTCGACGGCGAGCACCAGCGTCCGTCGGCCGCCCTCGGTCAGCAGCTGCCCCCGGGCCTGGTCGACCGGGGTGCCGGCGTCGGCGACCAGGGTGAGCCGCCGCAGCCGGCTGCCGGCGGTGAGGAGCCCGGAGCGGGCGCACACCTCCAGCAGCGTCAGCAGCGCCTCGCGTACCTCGGACAGGCAGATCGGGGCCACCGCCCGGTACATCGCGGCCGGCAGCACCCCCAGCAGGTCGAACCAGTCGAGGTCACCGTCGAGTCGACCCCGGGCGTCCGGTGTCGGGTCGGTGCCGGTGAGAACGGCCCCCGCGCGGGAGATCAGCCGCAGGGAGCTGTCCTCCGCGCTGTAGCAGTACTGGATCAGCCCGGCGAGCCCCTCGGAGAGCAGCCGGTCGACCGCCGGTGCCCCGGCCGGGGCCTGCTCCTGCGCCGGCAGCGCGTTGGCCTGTTCGCCGTCGAGCACGGCGGCCAGCGTCCGTAGTCGGGCCACCTGGGCGGCGGCCCGGCTGACGAGCCCGGCGACCCCGGCGACGAGGGCGGGCGCGGTGAGCTGCGGGAGGTACCGGCCGACCAGGGCGCGCACCTGGGCGGCGTCCTGACCGGCCGCCTCGGCCAGCAGCGCGCCGGCCTGGGCGTCGGTGACGCCCCGCAGCGCCGCCGAACCGGCCTCGTCGCGGGGCCGCAGGAAGTGCCAGTACTCCAGGGGCGGCACCAGCCGGGTGCCGGCGGCGAAGGCCGACCGCTCCGCGCCGAGCTGGTAGCGCCCGAGCAGGAAGCCGTCCTCGGCGCAGAGCAGCAGCTCGCCACCGGAGCCCCGGCCCTGGTGCAGCACGCCGAAGGTGGTATCCGCGCCGGGGAACCGCACCGCCGCCGCCAGCTTGCCGCCGGGGGACACCCCCGCCGGCAGGGCGAAGGAGCGCCCGTCCACGGACTCGCCGGCCCAGCCGCCGTCCGCCGCGCGCCGGGCCCGCCAGCCGGCCAGCCCGGCCGCGTGGCCCAGCGGGCTGGCCGACGACTCGACGGGACGCAGCCAGGACGCCTCCGCGTCCAGTGGCCGCCCGTCGACCGTGCCGTCCTCGAAGAACGTCGGCCGGGAGAACCGGCCCGGCTCGCCCGTGGCGGGGTCGTACTCGCGCCAGCCGAGCGGGTGGTCGGCGGCGCGTACCCAGTAGGTGTCACCGTCGCTGATCACCCGGCCGCCGGTCCGCTCGCCCCGGTCACCGACCCGCAGCGGACGCCGCCCCTGGGTGCGCCCCCCGCCGGGCAGCGGCAGCGACAGCCGGGGGTAGCTGGTGAAGGCGTCGTCGGGGAGGACGAAGACGTCGTCCGGTGCCCCGCTCCAGTAGGCGGCCCGATCGCGGCCCCGGTCCCAGCAGACCAGCAGCTGCCCGTCGACGTAGCGCAGGACCAGCCGCCAGCGGTAGCGGTTCTCCCCGGCCGGGATCCGCATCAGGTGCTCGAGCGTCACCCCGTCCGGCCCGGCCACCGAGACCAGGTCGCCGGTGACCAGGAGCAGGTACGGCCACTGCCCGGTGAGCTGTACGTCCACCGTCGACTCGGCGAGCCGTTCGGTGGCGGTGTCCAGGGCCGGCCAGCCGTACTCGTCGAGCAGGCCGGAGCGCAGCGTGCGGCCGAGGACCGGGCCGAGGTCGTGGTCGACGAGCCGGCGTACCGCGTCGGGGTTGACGGCGAACCCGGTCGGGCAGGCGACCGTGCCGACCCGGTCGAGGTGGTGGTCGAGGGTGGGCAGCCCCTGCCGTCCGACGGCGTCGGCGAGGGTGTCCAGCCAGCCCCGCAGGGCGGTCCGCAGGCCGGGCACCGCGACGATCTCCGTCACCCGCGGCGTCGGGTCGCTCAGGTCGCGCGAGCCGGAGCTCAGCCGCCGCTCGACCCCCTCGACCAGCAGCGGCAGGAAACGCCGGTCGGCGGCGACGGCGACCAGGTCGCGCCGCCCGTCGGTCTCGTCGGCCAGCCACGATTCCAGCCGGTGCCGGACACCGTCGCCCGGATCCGCGACGGGCACCCCCAGCGCGAGGCAGGTGTCGAGCAGGTCGAGGTCCACGGTGTCGTGGGAGCGGCAGAGCGCGACCGGAACCCCGTCGGCCTTCAGCCGCCCCGCCATCCGGGCGACCAGCGCCAGCAGCCCGGGGTGTCGCTTGCGGACGTGCCACGAGCGACGCTCCCGGTGCGCGTCGAACCGGCCCAGCCAGCCGGCCGGTCCGTCCGGCGCCGCGGCCTCGGCGGGTACGGCGTCCGCCGGCCCGGTCAGCGCCAGGGTGGCACCGGCGTCCTCCAGCACGCCCAGCCAGACGTCGTCGCCGCAGTGCTGGGGGGTCAGCCCGAGCAGCCGGCCGCGCAGGGCGGGGTCGGTGGCGGCGAGCCGGGCCAGCGGTGCCCGGTAGGCGTTCCAGAACGCCTCCGGCGCCCGGTTGAGCGCCGGTGCGGCCAGCAGCTCGCCGAGCACCCGCTCGTCCTCGGCGGCCGGGTCGAGGCCGGCGGCGCGGGCCAGCCGGCGCAGGTCGGTGTGCATCGCCGCGTACGGCGGCAGGCCGCCCAGCGTGCGCTCCACGCACAGCCGCAGGAACATCGCGTACGCGTCGGCCGGTGCGCGCCGGGTCGCCAGGTCCCGGGCGTGGCCGGAGAGCGCCTTCGCGGTCAGCGCGCCGGCCAGCGCGAACTCGAGGAAGACGGCGTGCTGGCGGTCCTCGTCGATGGTCAGCCCGTAGGCGCGTTCGGCGTCCCGGGCCTTGCCGAACATGCTCGCCGCGTGGGTCACGCTGTCGGCGGCGAGGAACGCCCGCCCGGCCTCCTCGTAGAACGTCGGCAGGAAGTGCGGCACCGACCGGGCCAGCCGCTCGCCGAGGGCGTTGAAGCCGTCCTTCGCCGGGCCGATCCGGGACTTCGCCGTCCGGGCCAGCCGCTCGATCTCCTTGACCAGGGCCAGGGCGTGGTGTCCGTTGGCCGGGTCGTGGACCAGCGCCCAGGCCGGGAAGCCGAGGGCCTGCTGGCGGACCACGCCGACCGGGGTCACCCGGTCCGGCGGGGTGAAGCCCAGGAACTCCATGGACAGGTCCTCGGCCTCGCCGAGGGTGTCGATGACCAGCCGGACCACGGTCCGGCCGACGAGGGCCGGGTGGGCGTAGCGGCGGGCGGTCAGGGTGGCGGCGGTGTCGTCCTTGGCCACCACCGTGCCGACGGGCAGCACCGCTCCCGCCTCCAGCAGGTCCATCGTGTCGGCGCTCACCGGCCATCCTCCTCTTGTGCTGCCACGATTCGTCCGGCGTACAGCGCGGCGGCCATCCGGGTTCCTTCCGACCAGGCCACCGGGCCGACCGTGCCCAGCGGCAGGGCGGTGCCGTGCCGGTCGGTGAAGACGAGGTCACCGGTCTCGGTCTCGTAGTACGGGTCATCGGCGCCGACCCACGACCGGGCCTCGACGGTGTGGCCGTCCTCGACGATCCGGCACACCGCGTTGCCGCCGCGCACCGGGTAGCCGAGCTTCGTGGCCCGGGCGGTCAGGTGGCGGAGCTGGTCGTACCGGCCGCCGGAGTAGTCGCCGACCCGGGTCGCCGTCGGATCGACGTCCGGCCCGCGGACCCAGGTCTGCCGGAAGAGCTGGTCGACGGACTGGCGGACCTGGAGCTCGGCGGCGAACTCCCGCAGGTCGTCGAGGTCGTCGAGGGTGACCGGGTGGGGAATGACGATCCGCCGGGCGGTCCGCCGGACGGTGTCGCCGTCGAGGTCGACCAGCCCGACCTGACCGTCGCCCGCGTCGCGGAGCAGACCCACCCCGTCCGGATCCCGGTGGCCGTCGTCGTCGAGCACCGCGACGACGAGATCGGTCAGCGCGGTGCGCCACGCCTCGTCCGGCCACACCTCGGTCAGCACCGAGACCGGCACCGGCAGCGAGCGCACCATCCAGCGTTCGATGTCCGTCCGGCACTGGGCCTCGTGCCGGGTCAGCCACTCGGTGAGCTGGCGCAGCCCGAGCACTGTCGGATCGTCGCGTAAGGACGCCGGCACGGAACGGAGTTCCCGCCCCTTGGCGTTCCGCGCCACGACGTCGCCGTCACGGAGAGCGACCTGATAGCCACCCGGCACCGCTGACCATCCCATGTGGACATCCCATGCTCGACCGATCAAGACACCGGAGGCTAGCCCACCCGGACGACAAGAACGGCCGCCGTCCCGCCCGCGGCCACCGGCCCGGCACTGGCAGGATTCCTCACTGTCGGTGAGGAGCAGTGGAGAGCAGCGATCCCCGAGTGCCGCCGGTGGTCGCCGCCGCCGGTCGGGAACCACTTCCCCCGCAACCGGTCCACCTGCCGAAGTGCAGGTCACCGCGATCGGCGGGCCGGCCGTCGCGTCGGACCGGCGGAGGCGGGTGGCATCCGACCGCAAGCTCACCGCCAGTGATGATTCTTACTCCGACCGGGACGACGGGGCCGGTGGGACCGCAGGGGGCGGTGGTGCCGCCGTGACGAGTCGACATCGCCCGGGTGAAGCCCCGCACGGCAGCGATGGGCGTTTCACCCCGCCGAAAACTGACCGAACGGACAGTCACCGCCCGTAGCCTTTCCGCTGCCACCCGGCTGTTCGACGGACAGCCGTCGGATCGCCTGATCGGCACTCTTGGGTCATCCCCGTTCACCGTCCGTGAGGGTTCCCCACCATGTCGCAGCTGCTGCCCGCCGCCCGGCCCGACGTCCCGGCCATCGTCGGGGGTCCGACGGCGATACCGGATCCGACCGCCGCCCCCGCCACCGGAGCGCGTACCGCCGTGGTGGGCCTCGGGTACGTCGGCCTGCCGACCAGCCTGGCCCTGGTCGCCAGCGGATCCCGGGTGATCGGCGTGGACATCGCCGCGACCCGGCTCGACGACATCCGGGCCGGTCGGGCCGACCTGCTCGACGCCGACCAGGAACGGCTGCGCGAGACGCTCCGGGCCGCCGACCCCGCGCTGCGCCTCACCACCGCGATCAGCGAGATCGCCGACGCCGACACGGTGCTGATCTGCGTGCCGACGCCGGTGGACCGGCACCTCGCCCCGGACCTCACCGCGTTGCGGGCCGCCTGCGCGGCGGTGGTCGCCCACGCCCGCCCCGGCCAGACCATCGTGCTCACCTCCACCAGCTACGTCGGCACCACCCGCGAGCTGCTGGTCGCCCCGCTGGCCGACCGGGGCCTGCGGGTCGGGCAGGAGGTGTGGGTGGCCTTCGCGCCGGAGCGGGTCGACCCCGGCAACGACCGGCACCGCCAGGAACTCACCCCCCGGGTCGTCGGGGGCACCACCCCGGACTGCACCGCGCGGGCCGCCACCGCGCTGGCCCGGATCACGCCCCTGGTGCACCGGCTCGGCTCGCCCGAGGCCGCCGAGATGACGAAGCTGCTGGAGAACACCTTCCGGGCGGTCAACATCGCCCTGGCCAACGAGTTCGCCGACCTCTGCCGGGACCTGCACCTGGACGTCACCGAGGTGATCGACGGGGCGGACACCAAGCCGTACGGGTTCATGGCCTTCCAGCCCGGCCCCGGGGTCGGCGGGCACTGCATCCCCTGCGACCCGCACTACCTGCTCTGGCAGGTCCGCGGGCAGCGCCGCGAGGCCCCCCTGATCGAGACCGCGATGCGGGGTATCGCCGCCCGCCCCCGCCGGGTGGTCGACCGGATCCGGGAGCTGCTCGCCGGGGCCGGGCGCCCCCTGCTCGGCGCCCGGGTGCTGGTCGCCGGGGTGACGTACAAGCCCGGGGTGGCCGACGTACGGGAGTCCCCGGCGTTGGAGATCATCGGTGAGCTGGTCCGGGCCGGCGCGGAGGTCGGTTTCGTCGACGAGCTCGTCGACACCGTCCGCACCCCCGACGGCCAGACCCTGCACCGGGTCGCCGACCCGGCCGACCGGGAGTGGGACCTGGTGGTCGTGCACACCCGCCAGTCCGGCCTGGACGAGGCGTGGCTGAGCGGGCAGCCGATGGTGCTCGACGCCACCTACCGGCTCGCCGGGCTGCCCCGGCGGGAGGTCGTCTGAGATGCCGGTGACCGCCCCCGTGCGGCGCGGCCTGCGGCGGCTGCTCACCGTGCTCGCGCTGCTCCCGCTGATCGTCCTGCTGGCCCGGCAACTGCCCCGGCTGCCGTACGCCCCGCTGCTGGCGTTCTACGGCTTCGCCGTGCTCACCGCCACCGTCGCCGTGTTCTACCTGGCCTACGCCCGGTACGCCGACCCCGCCGAGGCACCGGCGCAGCCCCGGCACACCGTCACCTTCCCGCCGCTGCCGCCGGCCCCCCGGGTCAGCCTGCTGGTGGCGGTCAAGGACGAGGTGGACGGCATCGAGGCGTGCGTCCGGTCGATGACCGGCAGCGAGCACCGGCCGTTGCAGGTCATCGTGGTCGACGACGGCTCCACCGACGGCACCGCCGAGATCCTCGACCGCCTCGCCGCGGAACTCCCGGTCACCGTGCTGCACCTGCCCCGCAACGTCGGTAAGAAGCGGGCCCTGGTGCACGCCGCCCGACACGCCACCGGCGACGTGCTCGCCTTCACCGACTCCGACTGCGTGCTCGCCCCGGACGCGCTGGGCCGCTGCGTCGAGGCCCTGCTGCGGCAACCGGACCTCGGCGCGGTCAGCGGTCACGCCCGCGCGCTCAACCCGGACGAGTCGCTGCTCAGCCGGGTGCAGGACGTCTGGTACGAGGGCCAGTTCCGGGTCTCCAAGGCGGCCGAGGCTTCGTTCGGGGCGGTCACCTGCGTCTCCGGGCCGCTGGCGGTGTTCCGCCGGGAGGCGGTGCTCAACTACCTGCCCGCCTGGGCGGCCGACCGGTTCCTCGGGGGCGAGTTCCGGTTCGCCACCGACCGGCAGCTCACCGGCTACGTGCTCGGCCAACGCTGGATCGGCGACCGGCTCAAGCGGCGCTTCGCCGACTCGTCGTTCGTCCGCGACGAGGACCACCCGCCGCGCGCCTGGCGGGTCGGCTACGTCCGCTCGGCGAAGGTGTGGACCACCGTGCCGGCCCGGCTGCGGCCGTTCCTGCGCCAGCAGACCCGGTGGAAGAAGAGCTACGTGCGGAACCTCTTCTTCACCGGCACGTTCATGTGGCGGCGGGGTGCCGGCCCGGCCGCGCTCTACTACGGTCACGCGCTCTGGGTGGCGCTGGCCCCGGCGATGGCCTTCTCCCACCTGGTGTGGGCGCCGCTGCGCGGCTGGTGGGCGGTGCCGCTGCTCTACCTGTGCGGGGTGCTGCTCAAGGGCACCGCGTGGGGGCTGGCCTACCGGCTGGACAACCCGGGTGACCCGCGCTGGGCGTACCGGCCGTTGATGAGCGTGCTCTCCGCGACCGTGCTCTCCTGGCTGCTGCCCTGGTCGGTGGGGACGATCCGGCGTGGTGTGTGGTCCCGGAGCACGGTGTGAACGCCGGGCGGCGGGTGCTGACCCGGCTGGCCCGGGTGGCGCTCACCCTGGCCGGGGTGGCGGCGCTGGTGCTGCTCTACGCGGTGGTGTTCACCCGGGGCGGGGTGCTCCGGTGAGCCGGCTCTGGCCCCGCGCGCTCGGCGGGCTGCTGTCGCTGGTCACCCTGCTGGTGGTGGCGGCGCCCTTCGGGGTGTCCTGGTACCTCGACGACCTGCGCCGCCACGTCAGCGGGCAGCACGACACCCCGGTCACCCGGGTCGACCCCGCCGACCTGCGCCGCTTCACCGAGACCGCCGGGCGGCTGCCGGCGCGGGCCGCGCCGGTGGTGGTCGCGTACCACGACATCCGGCCGCACGGCGACGACCCGGCGGCGACCGAGCCGACCGGCCGGGAGCACTACGTGGTCACCCCGGAGGCGTTCGACGCCCAGCTCACCGCGCTGCGCACCGCCGGCTACCGGACGATCTCCTCGGCCCAGTACGTCGACTACCTGCGCGGCGGCACGGTGCCGCCCCGGTCGGTCTACCTGACCTTCGACGACGGCACCCGGGGCCTGTGGTCCTACGCCGACCCGATCCTGCGCCGGCACGACATGGTGGCCGCCTCCTACCTGATCACCGGGCAGGTGGGCACCCACCGGCCGTACTACCTGAGCTGGGCGGAGATCGACCGGATGCGCCGCTCCGGCCGGTGGGACTTCCAGGCGCACACCCACGACCTGCACACCCGGGTGCAGACCGCGCCGGGGCGGCTCGGCTCCCCGCTGACCCACCGGCGGTGGGAGCCGGCGACCGGCGCGCGGGAGAGCCTGGCCGGCTACCGGCAGCGGTTGACCGCCGACTTCGACGCGATGTTCGCCGCGTTCACCGCCCACGAGCTGCCCCGCCCGCGGTTGTTCGCGTACCCGTTCTCCGAGATCGGTGACGCGACGACCGACCCGGAGGCCGCCGCGTTCAGCCGCGACCTGATCGCCGCGCGGTTCGTCGCCGCGCTGACCAACAAGTCGCTCGCCCCGCAGCCGAGCAGCCGCCGGTCGGCGGTCGACGGGCAGGTCGAGCGGACCGAGGTGTACGCCCGGACCACCGCCGCCGAACTGGTCAGCGCGGTCGTCGAGCGGACGGCCGTGCCCGCCGTGCTGCCCGACCCGTTCGCCCGCCCCTGGGACTGGCGTGACCAGCACGGCGAGCCGATGACCGAGCTGTCCCCGCTGACCGCCGGGCATTTCCCCGCCGACAGTCCGCGCCGCGCCTACGGCACCCTGCTCGCCTACGCCAGCGCGGACTGGACCGGCTACACGGTCGACGCGACGCTGCGCGGCCTGCGGGCCGACGGCGGCACGGTCACCCTGCTGGTCGGGGTGAACGGCGACGCCACGGTCTCGGTCCGGGTCACCCACGGCCGGGTGGCGCTGCTGCGCGCCGGCCGGGTGGTCGCCGAGGCGGCGCTCGACCCGGCGGCCACTTACCGGGTCACGGTCACCGTGCGCGACGGCGAGGTGGTGGCCCGGGTCGACGGCGGCCCGGACCTGCGGGTGGTCACCCCCACCGGGCCGGGGGCCACCGGGGGGCTCGCCGTGGCGGTCGACGACGCCGAGGGGCGACCCCACCCGTCCGTCGCCGCCCTCGCCGTGACCGCCACCGGGTGAGCGGCGGTCAGTCCCGCCAGCCGGCCAGCTCGACCCCCTTGCCGAGTTCGACCCGGAAACCCAGGGTGATCTCGCCGCGCTCCCCCGGCGCGAGGCGCAGCCGCCAGGTCAGCTCGCCCAGGTCGGTGCGCTCGTCCGGTGGCGGGACGATGGTGGACTCCCGGACCACCACCGCCTCGTCGCGGGAGACCGGGAGCTGGTCCAGGACCTCCACCGTGGCCGGTCGGGGGGTGTGGTTCGCCACGCTGATCCGGTACTCCACGTCCCGTCGCCGGGTGGAGCCGAGGGTGGCCCGGGTGTCGGAGCGCCGGGTCACCTCGCGTTCCACCCGGACCCGGTCGTCCACCCCGAGCGCCAGCTCGGTCTCCTCGCCGGGCGCCCAGGTCGGCAGCCGGGTGGCGGCGACGAAGTCGGCGTCGTGGAACACCGCCGCCGGGCCGGGGAGCAGGGTGTGCGCCGAGGTGTTGCGGACCGTCGCCCGCAGGTGCGCCTCGGCCGCCCGCAGCGGCACGGTCACGTGGTCGAGGCGGACCGGCAGGTCCAGCACGGCGATGACGGCCCGGTAGGCGCTGCCGTCGGCGGGCACCGCCACCGGGCGGGCCGGCCGGTAGGTCGCCGCGGTGACCCCCTGCGCGACCTCCGCCACGCTCTCCCGGACCGCCGGGCGCGGCGCGGCCGAGCGGGCCGCGCCACCGCCGCCGGCCGGGGCCGCCGCGGGTGCGGGTGGTGGCGGTGCGCCGAAGCTCGCCGCCGCCAGGGCCACCGGCGCGGGCCGGAGCCGGTCGAGATACCAGGGCGACAGCTCGGGTACGCCGGCCGCCGCCGCCGGGCGGGCGGTGGAGAGCTGGAGCGTGCACTCCGGCCAGTCCTCGCCGGTGTCCTGGGTGACCAGGCCGAACCAGGTGGCCGTCATGCCCTCCCCGACCAGGCGCAGGTCGTAGGAGGACTGCCAGCGTGCCCCGTCGACCAGGTAGCTCAGCTCCAGGTCCAGCTCGGTGTCGTCGGCGTCCACCGCCACCGTCACCTCGGCGGCCAGCCGGTCCGGTTCCCGCTTGCCGCCCGCGGCGGCCAGCTCCCGCTCGACGGCCGCCAGCTCCTCGGCCAGTCCGGTGCGCCGCCGGGCCAGCCCGCGTCGGCGGCGGTGCGACTCGGCGAGCTGGGCGGCCACCGCGTCGGCGAAGGTGGTCACGTCGGTCGGGCCGGCGTCCCCGGTGGCCAGCGTGCGGGCGTACGTGCCGCCGGCCCGGTCGGCCAGTCGGGCGAGGAACTGCCGCCGCTGCGTCTCGACCTCGGTGTCGTCGTCGACCTCGGCCAGCTCGTCGGCCAGCTCCCGGACCCGTCGGGTCAGCGCGTCGACCTGACCGTCGGTGCTGCGGGGCTGCCGCCAGGTGCTCACCTCCACGCCGAGGACGGTGGCCGAGCCGCCGCCGGCGACCCGCAACGAGTCCCGCCGCAGGCGTACCGGCAGGGGCGCGATCCGGATCCGGTGCTCACCGGCGGCCAGCCGGGTGACAGCCCGGCGGGTGACCCGGGCCCGGTCCGGATAGACGGTGACCGCGACGACGGGTGCTTCGATCTCCACAGCGTCCACGGCGGCGAGGGTAGCCGGACCAGGCTCACCAGCCGGACCGGGTACCGGCCGGTCACCCCGGCGGGAGGCAGACGACGTCCAGGCGGCGGGGGCCGTGCACGCCCTCCACCCGGCTCAGCTCGATGTCGCTGGTCGCGGAGGGGCCGGAGATCAACGTCAGGGGACGGGTGGGGTCGGGCAGCGCCCGGACCAGGTCGGGCAGGTCGGCGACGATCTGCGTGGCGTGCACCACGCAGACGTGGTGGTCGGGGATCAGGGTCAGCAGCCGCCGGCCCTGCGCCGCTCCCCCGTCGAGCACCAGGGTGCCGGTCTCGGCGACGGCGAGCACGCAGCCGGTGAGCACGGCCAGCCCGGGGGCGTCGAGTTCGGCTGCGGTGAGGGTGTCGCCGGCCAGCGTCGGTCGACCCAGCCGGGCGGTCCACTCCGGCGGGACGCCGGCCGGCAGCACCACGCCCGACGCCCCGGCGAGCAGGGTGGCGAGCAGGTCGGGCAGCGCCGCCGGGGCGCAGTGGTGCACGCCGGCGCGGTAGTCCCCGGCCCGCTCGGCGAAGAGGGTGGTCAGCTCACGGGTCATGGGTCCGGCGCCACCAGTCACGGAAGGACTCGTCGGCCGGCAGCGGGGCGTCCCGGTGTGCCGTCCACGCCGCCAGCGGCCAGGGTGCCCGGCGCAGCCGCCCGCCGTGCCGCCGGGTGAGCACCCGCAACGGACGGCCGCCGGACCGGGCCGTCCGCAGCGCCGCCCGCCACCGACGGCGGTCACGCATCGTCCAGGCCAGCACCGCCATCGCCGCCCGTTCGGCCGGCGGCTTCGGCCCCGTCTGGCGCAGGTGGACCAGGATCGCCGGTATGTCGATCTTGACGGGACAGACGTCGTAGCAGGCCCCGCAGAGCGTCGAGGCGTACGGCAGGGTGGCGTTGTGGCCGGCGTCCTGCCCGGTGAGCTGGGGCGACAGGATCGCCCCGATCGGGCCGGGATAGACCGAACCGTAGGCGTGGCCGCCCACCCGCTCGTAGACCGGACACACGTTCAGGCAGGCAGAGCAGCGGATGCAGCGCAGCGCCGCCCGGCCCACCGGGTCCGCCGCCACCCGGTGGCGGCCGTTGTCCAGCAGCACGACGTGCAGCCGGCGCGGCCCGTCACCCGGGGTCACCCCGGTGACGATCGAGGTGTACGGGTTCATCCGCTCACCGGTCGACGAACGCGGCAGCAGGCGCAGGAAGTCGCCGAGGTCCGCGAAGCGGGGCAGCAGCTTCTCCACCCCGACCACGGCGATCAGGGTGTCCGGCAGGGTCAGGCACATCCGGCCGTTGCCCTCGGACTCGACGACCACCAAAGAGCCGGTCTCGGCCACCGCGAAGTTGGCCCCGCAGATCGCCACCCGGGCCGCCAGGAAGGTACGCCGCAGATACTCCCGGGCGGCGGCGGCGAGCACCGGGGGGTCGTCCGAGTCGGCGGTGAAGCCGGGCATCCGCCGGGCGAACAGCTCGCGGATCTGCCCCCGGTTGTAGTGGATCGCCGGCACCAGGATGTGCGACGGGGCGTCGTCGGCCAGCTGCACGATCAGCTCGGCCAGGTCGGTCTCCACGGCCGTCACCCCGGCCGCCGCCAGCGCCTCGTTGAGGCCGATCTCCTGGGTCGCCATCGACTTGACCTTCACCACCCGGTCGACGCCCTGCGCCCGGACCAGCTCGGTGACCACCGCGTTGGCGGCGGCGGCGTCCACCGCGTGGTGCACGGTCGCCCCGGCGGCGGTGGCCGCCCGCGCGAACCGGGCCACCAGCTCGGGCAACCGGTCGAGCACGTCGTCCTTGACCCGGGCCGCCCGCTCGCGCAGCAGTTCCCAGTCGGGCACCTCGGCCACCACCGCGGCCCGTTTCTCCCGGATGGTGCGGGTGGCGCGGCCCAGGTTCGCCCGGAGCCGGCTGTCGCCCAGCGCGCCGGCCGCCGCCCGGGGGAAGGGGGTGACCGCCACGATGGGCAGCTGCCGGCTCACCGCCGGGTGTTCCCGGGGCGTCACCCGGTCGGCCCGGTGGCGGCGAGGATCTCGGCGTAGTGGACCGGGCGCGGCGCGTCGGGCCGGCGGGCCAGGCCACCGCCGATGTGGGCCAGGCAGGAGCTGTCGGCGGCGGCCAGGTAGTCGGCTCCGGTGCTCGTCGCGTGGGCGCACTTGTCGGCGAGCATGGCACCGGAGACCGCGGCGTTCTTGAGGGCGAAGGTGCCACCGAAGCCGCAGCACTGCTCCGGCTCGGGCAGTTCCCGCAGCTCCAGGTCGCGCACCGCGCCGAGCAGCCGCAGCGGCCGGTCACCCAGCCGCAGCATCCGCAGCCCGTGGCAGGTCGGGTGGTAGGTGACCCGGTACGGGAAGCGGGCCCCCACGTCGGTCACCGCGAGCACGTCCACCAGCAGCTCGGACAGCTCGTACACCGGCAGCCGGGTGTGCGCCCGCAGGTGGGCCACGCAGGAGCCGGACGGGGAGACCACGACGTCGTGGCCGGCGAACGCCGCCTCGGTGCCGCGCTCAAGGGCACGGGCCGGGGCCGGGTAGCCGGTGTTGGCGTGCAACTGGCCGCAGCAGCTCTGCCCGGCGGGGAAGGTCACGGTGTGGCCCAGCCGCTCCAGCACCGTCACGGTGGCGATGCCGACCCGCGGGAAGAACGCGTCGTTGAGGCAGGTGACGAACAACGCGATACGCACCGGGCCTCCTCGTCGGCCGCCGGGCCGTGATTGACGAATCGTATATGATCTATCGAGTTCGGTGCGAGGAACGACGTTCCGCGGTCCGGCCGTCCGGGCGGTTCGCCGGCCCACCGACCGGCGCGGCGGACCGGCACCGGTGGGCGCTCGACGCGGGTGCGACGCCCCCCGACCCCCGCCGCCCGCGGGTACGAGGTGTCGAGATGACGGATTTCCACGGTCTGGTGGCTGCGGTCACCGGTGGTGGCTCGGGCATCGGCGCGGCGGTCGCCGACCTGCTGGCCGGGCGTGGGGCGCGGGTCGCCGTGCTCGACCGCGACCCGGGTGCCGGGGGGCCGCACCTGCGGCTGACCGCCGACGTCACCGGCCCGCTGGAGGAGACCATGGACCGGGTCGCCGCCACCCTGGGCGGCCTCGACGTGCTGGTGAACTGCGCGGCGGTCAGCGCGGTCGGGACGGTGCAGTCCGCCGACGACGCCGAGTGGCACCGCTGCCTGGACGTCAACGTCGTCGGGGTGGCGCGGGCCTGCCGGGCCGCCCTGCCCCACCTGCGCCGGTCGACCAGCGCGGCCATCGTCAGCATCACCTCGATCGCGGCGACGGCGGGGCTGGTCGACCGGGCGGTCTACTCCGCCACCAAGGGCGCGGTGCACGCGCTCAGCCTGGCCATGGCAGCGGATCTGGTGGCCGACGGCATCCGGGTGTGCACGGTGGCGCCAGGCACGGTGGACACCCCGTGGGTCACCCGGCTGCTCTCCGGCGCCGCGGATCCGGCCGCCGAGAAGCGCCGGCTCGCCGCCCGCCAGCCGACCGGTCGGCTGGTCACCGCCGACGAGGTCGCCCAGGCGGTGGCGTTCCTGGCCTCCCCGTCGTCCGGGGCCACCACCGGCACCGCGCTGGCCGTCGACGGCGGCATGTCCGGCCTTCGGCTGGTCCGCTGAACCGCCCCGACCGCAGTGCCGTCCGGACGGCGGCCCGAGCGACCCGTCGGCCCGCCCGCGACGGCGGCTCTCCCGCCGTCGGTCAGGCCGCCGCCATGGAGACCCGCTGCCGGCCCAGACCGTCCACCTCGACCTCCACCACGTCACCGGGCCGCAGGTAGGGGAACCGCCCGGAGAGCGCGACCCCCTGCGGCGTACCGGTGTTGATCACGTCGCCGGGGTCGAGAACCATGTACTGCGACAGGTGCCAGATCAGGTACGCCACGTCGAAGACCATGTCCCCGGTGCGGGAGTCCTGCCGGGGCTCGCCGTTGACCCAGGAGCGCAGCCCGAGGTCCTGCACGTCGGCGATCTCGTCCGGGGTGACCAGCCACGGGCCGAGCGGCTGGAAGGTCTCGCAGGACTTCCCCTTGGACCACTGACCGCCGGAGTCGCGGAGCTGGAAGTCCCGCTCGGACACGTCGTTGGCGGTCAGGTAGCCGGCGACGTGGGCCGCGCTCTGTGCCGGCGACTCCAGGTAGCGGGCCCGGCGGCCGATGACCACGGCCAGCTCGACCTCCCAGTCGGTGGCGGTCGCGCCGCGCGGCACCAGCACCTCGTCGTACGGGCCGACGACGGTGTTGGGGGCCTTGTAGAAGACGATCGGGGTCTCGGGTGGGGCGACCCCGGACTCGGCGGCGTGCGCGGCGTAGTTCTGCCCCACGCAGAGCACCACGCCGGGCCGGGCCACCGGCGGGCCGATCCGCAGGCCGGTGACGTCCAGCTCCGGCAGGTCCCGGGCGGCCCTGACCCGGTCCGGCCCGCCGGAGGCGAAGAAGTCGCCGTCGATGTCCGGGGTGACCGCGGACAGGTCGTAGTGTCTGCCCTCCGCGTGCAGCACCGGCCGCTCCGCGCCGGCCGGACCCAACCGCATCAGCTTCATCCCTCGGCCTCTCCACGATCCGGCACCCCGTCGACGCCGGGGAGGATCGTAGAGCACCCGGGGCGGGTCCGGCCCGTGCTGGTGGGCGCCCCGTCACCGGGACCGGCACCGTCATCCCCCGCCGGGTGCGGCGGTCCGGCGCCGCCCCGGCGCGGCGGAATCCCGACACCTTCACCCGCGACCCGGGCAGCGGCGCGCAGGCATCCGGGCGGCGGCGGCTCCTCGACCTGCCCGGGGTCGGCGTCCCGGGGTCGGGGAGCCGCCGGCAGCCCGGTCAGCTCGACGTGGTGGCGGGTCTCCCGGTGCCGGCCTCCGGTCCGACGGCGACCGGCGCGGCCTGCCGGTCGGCCAGGTGCTGGCGCACCGACCAGGTCACCGCCGCCGCCCAGAGCACCGCGAGGATCAGGTAGCAGGCATAGCGGACGGCGTCCGGAGCGGCGATCCAGTCGCTGCGCAGCAGGGTCCGGACGTTGGTCAGGACGATGACCCCGCCGACGGCGGAACCGAGCACCCGGGGCGGGAGCAGCCGCACCAGCCAGGCGGCGATCGGTGCGGCGATCATGCCGCCGAGCAGCAACGCGCCCACCCACCCGAAGTTGATGTTCGCCGAGCCGATGCCGACCAGGAAGCCCAGGCTGGCCGCGACCGCCACCAGGAACTCACTGGTGTCGATAGAGCCGATCACCCGGCGGGGCTCCAACCGGCCGCTGGCCAGGATCGCGGGGGTGCCGACCGGCCCCCAACCGCCACCGCCGGTGGCGTCGACGAAACCCGCGACCAGTCCCAGCGGGCCGAGGAAGCGCTTGCGCAGGGGCAGCCCGACGCGCTCGCGGGGCAGCCCGGCGACGGTGAACCGGATCAGCACGTACAGCCCGAGGGTGAGCAGGATCAGCGACATGATCGGGGCTGCGGTCTCGGTGGAGAGGCGGGACAGGAAGGTCGCCCCGGCGAACGCGCCGACGGCACCCGGCACACCGACCCGGCGGACCACCGTCCAGTCGACGTTGCCGAACCGCCAGTGCGCGGCCCCCGACACCAGGGTGGTGCCGATCTCGGCCAGGTGAACCGTTGCCGAAGCGCTCGCGGCCCCGGTATTGAGGGCCAACAAAAGTGTTGTGGATGTCACACCGTACGCCATACCGAGACTGCCGTCGACCAGTTGTGCACCGAGGCCGACGAGGGCGAGAAGAAGCAGGCTACGCACAATAACCGCCGATCCGGAAGGGAAATGGGTAAGGTGGCCCCCCGCCGGGTCGCGCCACCCTGGCGGTGACGGGCATCCTGGCTGGTCGGGGGCGGTGCAGGAGTGGGCACTGCCGGAGAAATCAGCACGCAGATCGCTCGGGCCGACTCGTTCGACAGCGCGACAGACAGTGCATGAAACGTTCGTTAAGTGCGGGCGTCGACCGTCGGCGACAGCCGGGGGCCGACCGGCCCAGCACGTGGCTCAGCGAAGCACTCCGGGGTGGTTCGCCCCGTCGGCGACCGCCGTCAGGGTCAGTGACGGCGGGTGAGGCGACGACGGAGCGGGCAGCTACCCCCCGACCTACCAGGCAACTTGATGATCGAAGTCAATCCACCTCGCCTCACGAATGCCACATCTAATCGATAGGGAATGCCGACATGAATGCCGATAGGGATCTTTGATGTTCACCGCAATCTATGGCAAGACCTGTTCCACATGGTGGGACAGGACACAAGTTGATCTCTGTCACCAGGGGTTCTCCGGTGAACAGAAAACAGTTTGGAAATAAAGCTGCAAATGGCCGGACAACCCACGGTGGCACGATTCGGTGACACCGTGGACGCATCGACGATCATTTCGCCTGGTAGCCCCGGCGACATATCCGCTAGCCTTGGTAGGAAATCTTCAGCCTCATCGCGAAGATCGTTGGATTTAACCGGGACGTAACTGGGCGACGCTAGATTGTGACTCAGTGCGACATTGATTGCCGCAAATCACGACCGCATCGCCGGTGCCTCACCGGCAGATCCCCCCCGTCACCACGCGATCCTTCGCGACCGAAGTGGGAGCCCGATGAGTAGCGCACCGTACACGCGTGACCTGATCCTTGTCGTCAATCCCGTCGGCATCCTGGAACCCGGCCCACGGATCGCCGCGGCCGCCGCCACGGGCGGCGGGGTCGGCGTCATCGACCTGGCCACCGGCGACGACTGGGCGTTGCGGGCGCTCACCCGAGCCGCACAGTGGTCCCCCACCCCGGTCGGCGTCCGGGTGCCGACGGGCTGCCGGGCCACCCTCGCCGAGGTGCAGCGCGCCGCGGCCGGTCACCTGGAGCTGGTCGTGGTCGAACCGACCAGCCCCTGGCCACTGGCCGAGATCACCGCACACCACCGGGTGCTGGTCGAGGTGACCAGCCGGGCCGAGGCACGGGCCGCGGCGGCAGCCGGGGCACACGGGCTGATCGCCCGCGGCATGGAGGCCGGCGGCCGGGTCGGTGAGCTCAGCTCGTTCGTCCTGCTCCAGCAGCTCGTCGCCGACGACACCCTCGACCTGCCGGTCTGGGTGGCCGGCGGAATCGGCCCGCGCACCGCCGGCGCCTGCCTGGTCGGCGGCGCGGCCGGCGTCGTCCTGGACACCCAGCTCGCCCTGATGCCCGAGTCGGAGCTGCCGGCGGACGTCCAGGCCGTGATCCGGCGGATGGACGGCTCGGAGACCGTCCTGCGCGACGGGACGCGGGGCATCCGCCGCGGCGGCCCGCACCAGGCCGATGTCGAACTGCTGCCCGTCGGTCAGGACGGCTGGCTGGCGGCCGCCTTCGCCGACCGCTGGCCGGACACCGCCACCGCGGTCCGGGGCATGCGCGCGGCGATGCTCGACGTCGTCGACGACCCGGAAGCCGCCGAACTGCTCCAGCCCGGCGCCCCCCTCGCGGCGGCCCTCGGGGTACGGGTGCCGGTGGCCCAGGGTCCGATGACCCGGGTCAGCGACGAGGCGTCCTTCGCCGCCGCCGTCGCCGACGGCGGCGCGCTGCCGTTCATCGCGCTCGCGCTCAACTCGGCCGACCAGTGCCGCCGGATCATGACCGAGACCGCCGCCCGGCTCGGTGACCGCCCCTGGGGGGTCGGGGTGCTCGGCTTCGCCCCGGAGGAGCTGCGCGCCGCGCAACTGGACGTCATCCGGGAGATCCGCCCCGCCTGCGCGATCATCGCCGGCGGCCGGCCACCGCAGGCCCGCGCCCTGGAGGAGCAGGGGATCAGCACCTTCCTGCACGTGCCCTCCCCCGGCCTGCTGCGGCAGTTCCTCCGCTCCGGCGCCCGCAAGTTCATCTTCGAGGGCGCCGAGTGCGGTGGCCACGTCGGACCCCGGGCGAGCTTCCCGCTGTGGGAGGCCCAACTGGCGGTGCTCGACGAGTACCTCGACACCGATCCCGCCGCCGGGGCGCAGCTCCAGATCTTCTTCGCCGGTGGGGTGCACGACGCCCGCTCGGCGGCGATGGTCGCCACGATGGCCGCGCCGCTGGCCCGCCGGGGTGCCCGGATCGGCGTGCTGATGGGCACCGCCTACCTGTTCACCGCCGAGGCGGTGGCCCACGGCGCGGTCCAGCCGCTGTTCCAACGCGAGGCGCTCACCGCTGAGCACACCGCGCTGCTGGAGACCGCCCCCGGGCACGCCACCCGCTGCCTGCACACCCCCTTCGTCGACGACTTCCACCGGCTGCGCACCCAGCTGGAGAGCGCCGGGGCGGAGAACCGCGAGGTGTGGGAGCAGCTGGAACTGCTCAACGTCGGCCGGCTCCGGATCGCCAGCAAGGGGCTGCGCCGCTCCGGCGACGTGGTGGAGTCCGTCGACGAGAGCGTCCAGGCCAGCGAGGGGCTGTTCATGGCCGGCCAGGTCGCCGTGCTGCGGAACACCGCCACCACCGTCGCCGAGCTGCACGACACGGTCACCACCGAGGTACGGGGCTTCCACGCCGGCCGGCTCTACGCGCTGCGGGAGCGGCTCGCGCCGTCGGCCGACGAGATCGAGCAGCCGGTCGCACCCCTGGACGTCGCCATCGTCGGGATGGCCTGCATGCTGCCCGGCTCTCCTGACCTGGACAGCTTCTGGCGTACCGTGCTCAGCGGCACGGACACCGTCACCGAGGTCCCCGCCGACCGGTGGGACACCGACCACTACTACGCCCCCGAGGTCGGGCCGGGCCAGACCGGCCGGATCAGCGTCTCCAAGTGGGGCGGGTTCATCGAGCCGGTGCCCTTCGACGCCATCGGCTACGGCATCCCGCCGGCCGCGCTGAGCAGCATCGACCCCACCCAGCTGCTCGCCCTGGAGGTCTCCCACCGGGCGCTCGTCGACGCCGGCTACGCCTACGACGCACCGGGCGCCGACCACTCCCGCACCGGGGTGGTGTTCGGCGCGGAGGCGGGCAGCGACATGGGGCACGCCCAGACCCTGCGCACCATGCTGCCGGCCTACCTCGGCGAGGTGCCCGACCAGATGCAGGAGCTGCTGCCGACGGTCACCGAGGACAGCTTCCCCGGCGTGCTGGCCAACGTGATCGCCGGCCGGGTCGCCAACCGGCTCGACCTGGGTGGACCCAACTACACCATCGACGCGGCCTGCGCCTCGTCGCTGGCCGCGATGGACGCCGCCTGCAAGGAGCTGGTCAGCGGCGACAGCGACCTGATGATCTGCGGTGGGGCCGACCTGCACAACGGGGTCAACGACTACCTGATGTTCACCTCGGCGCACGCGCTCTCCCCCACCGGCCGGTCCCGCCCCTTCGACAGCACCGGTGACGGGATCGCCCTCGGCGAGGGCGTCGCGTGCGTCGTACTCAAGCGGTTGGCCGATGCCGAGCGCGACGGCGACCGGATCTACGGCGTGATCAAGGGGCTCGGCGGGGCCAGCGACGGCCGGGCCCTCGGCCTGACCGCGCCGCGCCCCGACGGGCAGCGGCGCGCCCTGGACCGGGCCTACCACCGCAGCGGCATCTCGCCGCGCGAGGTGGGCCTGGTGGAGGCGCACGGCACCGGCACCGTGGTCGGCGACCGCACCGAGCTGGAGACGCTGACCCGGATGTTCGTCGAGTCCGGTGCCGAGCCGGGCGGCTGCGCGCTGGGCTCGGTGAAGTCCCAGATCGGGCACACCAAGTGCGCCGCCGGGCTGGCCGGGCTGATCAAGGCGACGCTCGCCCTCTACCACGGCGTCCGGCCCCCCACCATCCACCTGGAGCGGCCCAACCCGGCCTGGCACCCGCAGCAGAGCCCGTTCGCGTTCTTCACCGAGGCCCGCCCCTGGCCGGCACCGGCCGCTGAGCGGATCGCCGGGGTCAGCGCCTTCGGCTTCGGTGGCACCAACTTCCACGTCGTGCTCAGCGCCTACCCGAACGCGCCGGAACCCCGGCACGCGCAACGGATCTGGCCGGCGGAGCTGTTCTGCTTCCGGGGCACCGACCTGGCCTCCGCCCACCAGCCGATCCGGCAGCTGCTGGAGAGCCTGGCCGGCGACCCGGGTCGGGACCGGCCGGGGCGGCTCGCCGCGCTCGCCGCGTCGGTCGCCGCCAAGGCCGCCAACCGGCCCGGCCCGACCCGGGTCGCGGTGGTCGCCCGGGACCTGGCCGAACTGGAGACCCTGCTACGCCGGGCCCTGGCCGGCGAACACGATCCGGCCCGTGGGTTGGTCCAGCCGACCGACGGGGAGCCGGTCGGCCCCGGTCAGGTGGCCTTCCTCTTCCCCGGGCAGGGCAGCCAGCGCACCGGCGCCCTCGGCGAGCTCTTCGTCGCCTTCCCCGAGCTGCGGCACTACCTCGAACTCGACCGGCCGGCGGCGGAGCTGCTCTTCCCGCCGACCGCCTTCGACCAGGACTCCCGACGCGCCCAGGAGGACCGGGTACGCGACACCCGGATCGCCCAGCCCGTGCTCGGCATCGGCGGCCTCGCCATGGACCACCTGCTGCGCCGGCTCGGGGTCCGACCCGACATGACCGCCGGCCACAGCTATGGCGAACTCGTCGGGCTCTGCGTGGCCGGGGCGTTCGACGCGGCCACCCTGCTCGACCTGAGCCGGGAACGGGCGGCGGCCATCCTCGGCGCCTGCGGCGAGGACCCGGGCACCATGGCGGCCGTCAACGCCACCGCCGACCAGGTCGCCCAGGTGCTCGCCGCCGCCGGCCTGACCAGCGAGGTGGTGCTGGCCAACCGCAACGCGCCGCAGCAGGTGGTGGTCTCCGGCCCGACCGGCAAGGTACGGGCGGCGGTGGTCGCGCTCAAGGAGGCCGGCCTGTCCGCCCGGGCCATCCCGGTGGCCTGCGCCTTCCACAGCCCGGTGGTGGCCGGCGCGGTCGAGACCTTCGCCGAGGTGCTCGCCGCCCGGTCGATCGCCGAACCGCGCATCCCGGTCTGGTCGAACCTGACCGCCGCACCGTACTCCGGTGACGCCGACCAGGTCCGCCACCACCTCGCCGAGCAGATCGGCGCACCGGTGCGCTTCGTCGAGCAGGTCGAGGCGATGTACGCCGCCGGTGCCCGCCTCTTCGTCGAGGTCGGCCCCGGTCAGGTGTTGAGCCGGCTGGTGCAGGCGGTCCTCGGTGACCGGCCGCACCAGACGGTCGCCTGTGAACGCGGCCCCGCCGACGGGCTGCGCGGCTTCCTGATCTCGGTCGCCGAACTCGCCTGCGCCGGCGTCCCGGTCCGCCCCGACTGGCTGTTCCACGGCCGGACGACTGACGACGCCGACACCACCGCACCGACCCGTCGTCCGCTCTGGACGGTCGACGGCCAACTCGTCCGGGACCAGCACGGCAACTGTCTTCCCGGTGGCATGACCCCACCCCGACGGATCAAGGAGTTGTCGATGACCCCCGCCAACGGCACCGCCACCACCCCCGGCACCGCCACCGGCACCGTCAGCGTTCCCGAGCCGGTGACCGTCCGGGAGGTCCGGACCGTCACCGTCAGCGAGCCGGCGGCCGTCCGGGACATCCGGAGCGAGCTGCTCAGCGAGTACCTGCGCACCACCCGGGAGATGATCGCCACCCAGCGGGACGTGATGCTCGCCTTCCTCGGCGACCCGGGCGGTCCCGGGAACCCGCCGCCCGCGCAGCCGACCGAGACCCACCGGGTCGAGGGCTACGCGGCACTGCCCACCGGTCCGGCGCCGACCCCCACCCCGGTCGCCCGGCCCGCCGTCGCCCCGCCCGCGCGGCCTGCCGTCGCCCCGCCGCCGGCCCCGACGTCGATGCCCACCATGCCGGCGACGAACGGCGGCACGGCGGTGGCCACCGCACCGGCGCCGCCGGTCACCCGGCCGACGCCGGTCGCCCCGGAGGCCCGGCCCGTCTCCTCCGCGGTCGCCACCGTCGTCGCGGCTCCCGCCCCGGCCGCTGTCGCCACCGCGGTGGTCGCCCCCACCCCGGCCGGGCCGGGCATCGCCGACTTCCAGCAGGCGATCCTCGCCGTCCTCAGCGAGCGCACCGGCTACCCCGTCGACCTCATCGAACTCGACCTCGACCTCGAAGCCGACCTCTCCATCGACTCCATCAAGCGCGCCGAGGTCGCCGGCGAAGTTGCCCAACGCCTCTCCCTCAGCGTCGAAGGCGACGAGAGCGAACTCGAAGACCTCGTCAAGGCCCGCACCGTCCGCGCCATGGTCACCTGGCTCGACCAGAAGATGAGCGGCACGGTCACCGCGACCGCCACCCTGACCGCCGCGCTCCCCTCCGGCGACCAGGTCGACGTGACCGCCGCCGACTTCCAGCAGGCGATCCTCGCCGTGCTCAGCGAGCGCACCGGCTACCCCGTCGACCTCATCGAGCCCGACCTCGACCTCGAAGCCGACCTCTCCATCGACTCCATCAAGCGCGCCGAGGTCGCCGGCGAAGTTGCCCAACGCCTCTCCCTCAGCGTCGAAGGCGACGAGAGCGAACTCGAAGACCTCGTCAAGGCCCGCACCGTCCGCGCCATGGTCACCTGGCTCGACCAGAAGATGAGCGGCACCGTCCACGTCTCGGCCGCCACGGCCGCCCCGGCGCTCCCGGCCGCCCCCGCCGCAGCGCCCGCCGCCCCCGTCGCAGCGCCGGCCGCAGCCGTCGCCGCGGTGGCGACCGCGCCCGCCGGCACCAGCCTGGCGGAGTTCCAGCAGTCGATCCTCACCGTCCTCAGCGAGCGCACCGGCTACCCCGTCGACCTCATCGAACTCGACCTCGACCTCGAAGCCGACCTCTCCATCGACTCCATCAAGCGCGCCGAGGTCGCCGGCGAGGTCGCCCAACGCCTCTCCCTCAGCGTCGAAGGCGACGAGAGCGAACTCGAAGACCTCGTCAAGGCCCGCACCGTCCGCGCCATGGTCACCTGGCTCGACCAGAAGATGAGCGGCACGGTCACCGCCACCCTCACCACGACGGCGGCCGTCGCCGCGCCGGCCGCCGTCCCCACCACCCCCGCCCCGGCCCCCGCTCCGGCCCCCGCCGGGGTCGGGGTGGGGATCGCGCCGAAGCGGCTGGTCGCCCAGGAGAGCGTCGACGCCGGGCAGAGCACCCCGCCGACCGCGCTCGCCGGCATGCGTTTCCTGATCACCGGAGGCGGCCCGGTCGGGGCGTACCTGGCCGAGCTGCTCGGCGCGCACGGCGCCGGCGGCCAGCTCGGCGTGCTCGACAGCGAGCAGGCCGACCAGGGCTTCGACGGGGTGCTGGTGCTCGACGGGCTGACCAACCTCGACGAGCCGCTGCTGCCCGACGTGTTCCCGCTGTTGCAGCGGGCGCTGGCCACCGGGCCGCGCTGGCTGTTCGCCGCCGGGGCGCGGGACGTCACCGGGGCGGCCGACGGCATGCCCGGCCTGTTCCGCACCATCGCCCGCGAGTACCCGGAGCTGACCGCGCGCTTCGTGGCGGTGGACCCGACGGCGACGCCCGAGGTGCTCGCCCGGCAGCTCCTCGACGAACTGCTCACCGCCTCCGACGCCCCGGTGGTCACCCGGCGCGGCACCGACCGGTACGTCGCCGACCTGATCCCGGTCGAGCTGGGCGCCCTGGCCGCCGGAGGTGCCGGCCCGGCCGGCGACGGGGTGTCCGAGGCGGCCGCGATCGGCCTGGAACGCGACTCCGTGGTGGTGCTCGTCGGCGGGGCGCGGGGCATCACCCCGTGGTTCGCCCGGGCGCTCGCCTCGGCCACCGGATGCCGCATCGAGCTGGTCGGCCGTACCCCGTTGCCGACCGCCCCGGAGGACCCGGAGCTGGCGGCCGCCGGTGACCGCGCCGCGCTGGTCGGTGTGCTGGCCCGCCGTGGCGCGTCCTCGCCGGCCGAGATCTCCCGAACCGCGCAGCGCATCCTGGCGGCCCGGGAGGTGACCGCGACCATCACCGAGCTGACCGAGCTGGGCGGCGAGGTCCGCTACCACACCCTGGACGTCCGGGACGCGGAGGCGACCCGGCGGTTGCTGGCCGACATCCACGCCGAGTACGGCCGCCTCGACGGGGTGGTCTACGCGGCCGGCATCATCGAGGACAAGCTGATCGCCGAGAAGGACCCGGCGTCGTTCACCCGGGTCTTCGACACCAAGGTCGACGGTGCGCGGGGACTGCTGGCCGGTCTCGACGCGCTGCCCACCACGCCGCGCTTCCTGGTCTTCTTCGGCAGCATCGCCGCCGCCTACGGCAACCGGGGCCAGGCCGACTACGCGGCGGCCAACGACGCCCTGGACTCTATCGGCACCCGCTACGCGGCCCGGACCGGAGTGCGCTGCGTGACCGTCCACTGGGGGCCGTGGGCTCCGGGTGTCGGCCACGGCGGCATGGTCACCGCCGAGCTGAGCCGGGAGTACGCCCGCCGCGGCATCGGCCTGATCGACCCGGAGGAGGGCGCGCTGGCCCTGCTGCGCGAGCTCGCCTGGGCCGACGCCTCGGTCACCTCGGTCGTCTACACCGCCTCGGGCTGGTGAGCGCGTCGATGTGCCGTCCCGCTCCCACCCGCCCCGTCCGTCGGAGGAACCGATGAACAACGGCGCCGCTGCGCCCGGCCAGATCGCGATCGTCGGGATGGCCGCCCTGATGCCCTCCGCCGGTGACCTGGAAAGCTACTGGCGCAACCTGATCGGCGGGGTCGACGCGATCACCGACGTTCCCGCGCACCGCTGGGACGAGGAGTTCTACGACCCGGAGCAGTCCCACCGGGCCGACCGGATGTACTGCCGGCGCGGCGGGTTCGTCGACGAGTACGCCACCTTCGAGCCGCTGCGCTTCGGGGTGATGCCCGCCTCCGTCGGGGACATCGAACCGGACCAGCTGATCACGCTGGAGGTGGCCGCCGCGGCCATCGAGGACGCGGGCGGCGGCGACCGGCTGCCGGCCCGCGACCGGATCGGCGTGATCCTCGGCCGGGGCGGCATCCTCAGCCCCGCGCAGGCCCGCTACGCCCAGCGGGTGCGGATGTCCAGCCAGGTCGTCAGCATCCTGCGGGAGCTGATCCCCGACGTCGACCCGGCCCGGCTGGAGCTGCTGCGCAAGAAGTTCGACGAGCGGCTCGGGCCGTACCAGCCGGAGGGGACGATCGGCCTGGTGCCGAACCTGGCCGCCTCCCGGGTGGCCAACCGGCTCGACCTGCGCGGTCCCGCGTACACCATCGACGCCGCCTGTGCCTCCTCGTTGATCGCCGTCGACCAGGGCATCACCGAGCTGGTCAGCGGACGGCTGGACGCGGTGCTCGCCGGTGGCGTGCACCACGTGCACGACATCAGCTTCTGGTCGGTGTTCAACCAGCTCCGGGCGCTGTCCCGGCAGGGGGAGATCCGGCCGTTCGACGCCGCCGCCGACGGGCTGCTGATCGGCGAGGGCACCGGCGTGGTGGTGCTCAAGCGGTACGCCGACGCGGTCCGCGACGGTGACCGGGTCTACGCGGTGATCCGGGGCAGCGGGGTGTCCAGCGACGGCAAGTCGGCCAGCATGTTCAACCCGGCGGTCTCCGGCCAGGTGCTGGCGATCCGGCGGGCCTGGGAGTCCGCCGGGCTCGACCCGACCGCACCGGACGCGCTGGGGCTGCTGGAGGCGCACGGCACCGGCACCCCGACCGGGGACGCCGCCGAGCTGACCACGGTGGCCGAGGTGTTCGGCCCGTACACCGGTGGTCCCCGCCCGGTGATCGGCTCGGTGAAGTCGATGATCGGGCACACCATGCCGGCGGCCGGGGTGGCCGGCCTGATCAAGGCGGCGCTCGCGGTGCACCGGGGGGTGCTCCCGCCCACCCTGCACTGCGAGACGCCGCGCAAGGAGATGGCGGCGACCCGGTTCGCCCCGATCGCCACCGCCCAGCCGTGGGAGAGCGACGGTCCGCGCCGGGCCGGGGTCAACGCGTTCGGCTTCGGCGGGATCAACGCCCACCTGATCATCGAGCAGGCCCCCGTGTCGGTGGGCGAGCCGGTGGTCGCGCCGACCGCCCCGACCGCCGGCCGGGCCGTGGTCGACGAGCCGGACCAGGTGCTCTGGCTGGCCGCGGCGGACCCGGCCGGGCTCGCCGACCTGCTGGCCCGCGACGACCACGAGGTACGCCGGCTCGGCGTCGAGTTGGCCGCCCGCTCCGGCGGGGACTCCCCCGGGCCGGCCCGGCTGGGCATCGTCAACCCGACGGACAAGCTGCTCGCGGTGGCCCGCAAGTCGGTCGACCGGGGGCAGGCGTGGCGGGGTGGGCGGGACATCTGGTTCAGCCCCCGACCGCTGCTCGGCCCGGGGGCGGGCAAGCTCGCCTTCGTCTTCCCCGGCCTGGAGGCGGAGTTCTCCCCGCGTACCGCCGACCTGGCCGCCCACTTCGGCCTGCCGGACCGCGAGTGGTCCGCCGCCGACCTGGGCCGGCACGGCGCCGGCCTGATCGAGGTGGGCAAGCTGCTCGACGAGGCGCTGGCCCGGATCCGGGTACGCCCCGACGCGGTCGCCGGGCACAGCATCGGCGAGTGGACCGCCGCCGCGGTCAGCGGCCAGGTCAGCACCGCCGCGATGGACGAGTTCCTCGACCTGTTCAACGCCGACTCGGTGGAGGTCTCCGGGTACGTCTTCGCCGCCGTCGGGGCCGGCGCGGACCGGGTGACGCCGCTGCTCGGCGACTACCCCGGGGTGGTCCTCTCGCATGACAACGCCCCGGCGCAGTCGGTGGTCAACGGCCCGGAGTCGCAGGTGGACCGACTGGTGGAGGCGTTGCGCACCCGCAACATCCTGTGCCAGAAGCTGCCGTTCCGTTCGGCGTTCCACACCCCCGCCTTCGCCGACGGGCTCACCTCGATCGGCGCCGCTCTGGGCCGGTGGGAGGTGCACCCGACCCGGATGCCGGTCTGGTCGGCGACCCTGCACGCGCCGTTCCCCGCCGACGAGGAGTCGGTCAACCGGATCTTCGTCCGGCACATGATGGAGCCGGTCTGGTTCCGGCAGACCGTCGAGGCGATGTACGACGCCGGGTTCCGGGTGTTCCTCCAGGTCGGTGCCGGGCAGCTCGCCTCGCTGATCGGCGACAACCTGCGCGGGCGTGACCACCTGGCGATGCCGGTGAACACCGCACACCGCAGCGGGCTGAACCAGCTCCGCCGGGTCGCCACCGCGCTTTGGGTGGAGGGCGGCACGCCGGACCTGTCGGCGCTGGACACCGTGGGCCGTCCCCCGGCGGCGGCCACGACCGGCGGCCCGGCCCCGGCGACGCCCACCGCCACCGGCCCGGCGAAGCCCGGCACCGGCCGGCGTGGCCCCCGGATCAAGCTCGACCTCGGCGGGCCGCTGGTCCGCCTCGGTGCGGACGCGGCCGGACTGCTCGGCGTGACCACGACGACGGACGGAACGCCGACGAACGGAGCGCCGACGAACGGGACGGCCCCGACGAACGGAGCGGCCCGGTCGACCGGGCCGGCACCGACGAACGGGACGACGACGAACGGAGCGGCCCCGACGCCGCCGCCGGCCGCCGCGCCGCCACCCGCCACCCGACCGGCCGCCGCGCCGCCACCCGCCACCCGACCGGCCGCCGCGCCGCCACCCGCCACCCGACCGGCCGCCGCGCCGCCACCCGCCACCCGACCGGTGCCGGTCGCGCAGGCGGCCGGACGGCCCGGTGGGCAGGGCGACCCGGCCCGGCCCGGCACCGCGCTGGACGCGTTGCAGGGCCTCGCGGGCGAGTCCAGCGCGGCAGCGGAGTTCGCCGCCCTGCTGCGGGAGAACACCCGGAACCGACCCGCGGTCGGGACGCCGGCGACCGGTGGCAACGGCACCGCGACGCCGGCCCGGACCGCACCCCCCACGGTCGCGGGGCCGTCCGTCGCACCGGCCGCACGGCCGCCCGCCGTCGCGCCGGTGGCGCAGCGGCCCGTGACACCGGCCGCCCCGGCCCGCCCGGCGGTCGCCGGGGCCGGCACGGAGGTCGGGCGGATCACCCGGCGGATCTCCCTGGAGACCATGCCGTACCTGCTGGACCACTGCTTCTTCGTGCAGCCCGACGACTGGCCGGACCCGGAGGACCGGTGGCCGGTGGTGCCGGCGACGGCCCTGGTCGCGCACATGATGGAGGCGGTGGAGCAGCTGGTGCCCGGCGTCCCGGTGGTGGCCGTGCACGATGCCAAGTTCAACAAGTGGCTGATCGCCGAGCCGGCAACCGACGTGGAGATCGTGGTCCGGACCGCCGGCCCGAACAGGTACGCGGTCGTCTTCGCCGGCTACGCGCGGGCGACGATCGAGGTCGGCACCGGGTACCCGACGCCGCCGCCGGTCTGGACCCACGACCCGGCCACCGAACGACCGCCCACCCTCGGCGCCGCCGAGATGTACGCGGAGCGGTTGATGTTCCACGGTCCGCAGTTCCAGGGCGTCACGGAGGTGCACGCGCTGGGCGACATGCACGTCCGTGGCGTGGTCACCGCGCCGGTGCCGCCCGGTGCGCTGCTGGACAACGCGCTCCAGCTCATCGGCAACTGGTTGATCACCACCCAGCCGTTCCGGACGGTCGCGTTGCCGGTGGGGCTCGGTCAGGTGCGGTTCTACGGGCCGCCGCCCCCGGCCGGCCGGGCGTTCGAGTGCGTCGCCCGGGTCCGCCTCATCGACGACGGCAAGCTCGTCGCCGACACCCAGCTCAGCTACCAGGGTCGGGTGTGGTCGGAGATCGAGGGGGCGGTGGACCGCCGGTTCGACAGTCACCCGCAGGCCCGGGTGGCGGAACGGTTCCCGGAACGGCACCCGATGTCGCTGTTGCAGCCCGAGGGCTGGACGATGGCGTTCGACTGCTGGACCGACCTGGTCACCCGGGGCATGGCGGCCCGGGGCATCCTTGGCGGCGCCGGCTACGCGGAGTTCGAACGGCAGCCGGCGAAGACCCGCAAGCAGTGGATGCTGGGCCGGATCGCGGCGAAGGACGCGGTACGCGCCCGGCTGTGGGAGGACGGCCACACCGACATCTACCCGATCGAGCTGACCGTCGGCAACGACCCGGACGGGCGGCCGTGGGTACGCGGGCGGCCCGGCCGCGGGCTCGGTGACTGCGACGTCTCGCTGGCGCACTGCGCCGAGATCGGCGTGGCGATCGCCCGGCGACGGTCGGCGGACGCGACGGCCGGCAGCCCCGGCGTCGGCATCGACGTCGCGGAGGTCACCGACCATCCGGAGAGCACCTTCACGTTCGCCCTCACCGCCACCGAGCTGACCCTGCTGTCCTCCCTGGCGGGTCAGGACGCCGACGCCCGGCGGCTGTGGTTCACCCGGTTCTGGGCCGCGAAGGAGGCGGTCGCCAAGGCCGAGGGCACCGGGCTCGACGGCTCACCCCGCCGGTTCCGGGTGTACGCGGCCACCGACGCCGGGCTGACCGTCGAGATCGGCGGGCGGGCGTACCGGGTCGGCTGCCGGGACGTGGCCAACCCCGAGGATCTGCCGCCGCGCCGGTACGTGGTCGCCTGGACCTGGGGGCCGGAGCCGGCGCCCAGCACCCCGCCGGGGGTCTCCCGGCCGTGAACCGGCACCCGGCACACACCGCAGTCCCGCCCATCCGATCAGCAGAAACCGAAGGAGCAACGACCATGCCTGCGGCCCAGGACACCATCCTCGCCGAACTCACCGAGATGATCCACGCCGTGCTGGGTGACTTCGCGGACGACCAGGTGGTCACGATGGACACCTCGTTCTCCGCCGACCTGGGGATGGAGAGCATCGACGTCATCGCGCTCGCCGGCCGGCTCCAGTCCCGCTACGGCGACACCGTCAACTTCGCCCACTTCGTCGCCAAGCTGGACCTGGAGACCGTCCGGGAACTCAAGGTCGGGCAGCTCGTGGAGCACATCGCCGAGTCGCTGGCGCAGGCCGACGAGGTCGGGGCGGGCAGCCGGTGACCATGGTCCGGGCGAACGGGATCACCCTGCACACGCAGCGGCTCGATCCCCCCGGTCCGGCCGTCGACGGCCGGACCGGGCCGACGCCGACCGCCGTGCTGATCCACGGGATGGCCTCGGACACCATGGCGAGCTGGTACTTCACCCTGGCCGAGCCGCTGTCCCGGGCCGGTTTCCCGACCGTCCTGTACGACCTGCGCGGTCACGGGCGCAGCGAGCGCCCGGCCACCGGGTACGCCCTGGGCGACTTCGTCGACGACCTGGCGGCGCTGCTGGCGGCGCTGGAGGTCGACGGTCCGCTGCTGCTGCTGGGCAACTCGTTCGGCGGGACCATCGCGTTCGGTTACGCCGCCCGGCACCCGGACCGGGTGGCCGGCATCGTGACCGTGGAGTCCGCCCCGCCGATCCCGGAGTGGATGAGCCGGGTGCGGCAGCGGCTCGCCCGGGTCGCCGCCCGGCTGCCCCGGGCGGAGACGGTCACCGAGATCGGTGCCCGGCGCGGGCGCGTCGCTGCCCAACGGGCCGCCGAGACCGGTCGTATGCTCACCGACACCAGCCTGGCGCAGGAGCTGCCGGCGAGCCCGCTGCCGACCACCGAGGCGCTGGCCGCGATCGGCTGCCCGGTGCTCTGTCTCTACGGCGGCGACTCGGCGGTGATGGAGCTGGCCCCGACGGTCCGTGGGCTGCTGCCGCAGACCCGGGTCGCGGTCCTGCCCGACCAGAAACACACGGTGCTGATCGACCGGCCCGAGGAGATCCGCCGGTTGGTCTTCACCTGGCTCGCCGAGGACTGCTCGCTCGACGTCTCCCAACCCACCACCGCATGACGACGCGACACGCAGGAGGTCTTCCGATGGACACCCCGATCACCGGCCGGTCGATCATCATCAGCAACGGCCGGTGCGGATCCACGCTGTTGTCCGACCTGATCCACGAGGAGCCGGGCACCCTGAGTGCCCAGGAGTTCTTCATGTCGGTGGCGCCGTGGGCCCGCAGCGCCGAGGTGATCAGCGGTGCCGAGTACTGGGCGGTGCTGGCCAGCCCCAAGGCGGAGCTGGCCACCCTGTTCCGGATCGGGCTGCCGCCGAAGGAGGTCCGCTACCCGGCGACCGGCCGCTGGGCCGACCGGCTGACCGAGCTGCCCCGGATCCTGGCGATCACCCTGTCCAAGCTCACCACCGACCCGGACGCGCTGTTCGACCAGCTCGCCGAGCGGGTGCCGCAGTTCCCCGACCAGCCCGTGACCCAGCACCACCGCGACTTCCTGGACCTGCTCGCCGTGCTGACCGGCAAGACCCGGTGGGTGGAACGCTCCGGCGGCTCCAGCCACGTGGCGCCCTACCTGCTGCGGGGCTTCCCGGACTGCAAGATCGTCTACCTGACCCGGAGCTGGGAGGACACCGCCCGGTCGATGAGCCGGCACTCGTCGTTCCAGCTCCTGCAGCTGCGGGTGGAGTTCCTCGGCAAGTGCGGCCTGGACCCGTTCCGGATCGAGGACGACCAGGCGGTGCCGGAGGCCCTGCAGCCGTACCTGCCGGACCGACTGACCCCCGACGCGCTGCGCGAGCGCGGCCAGGACCTGCGCCGCTACCTCGGGTTGTGCGCGTTCATGAGCAGCCAGGCCGACCAGGCGCTGCGGGACGTGCCCCCGACGCACCTGCTGCGGATGTCGTACGAGGACCTGGTCGCCGACCCGGTGGCCGAGTTGACCGGTCTCGGCACGTTCCTGGACTTCCCCGATCCGTCCGGATGGGCCGAGCGGATGGCGCCGCGGGTGGTCGCCCCGGCGCCCCGGAAGCTGCCCGCCGCCGTCTGAACGGTCCCTGTGTGTCCCTGCCCGTCCCGGGTCCGGCCATCGGCGGGGCCCGGGACGGGTGTCCCCCTTCCTTCGGAAAGAGAGATAGTTGGTGAATCCACTCCGGATCTCCGCGCGACGGTTGTCGACCGTCGTCGCCGTACTCGGACTCGGGTCGGTGTTGGCGGTTCCCTCGGCGGCGCTCGGCGTGCCGCTGGACGCCGCCGACGCGGCCAGCGTGGCCGGCACGCAACAGGGCAGCCCGCAACTGCTCGCCAAGGCCCAGCCGGACGAGTGTTTCGCCGGGATCGGCCTGCCGTACCCGGCCGGCCCGCCGTGCGCCACCGGCCAGGCCAAGGTCAACCAGGCGTACCTGTGGGGGATGACGCGGGCCGGCAAGACGCTGTGGTTCGGCACCGGAGCGAACGTCAACTGTCTGACCAGCGGACGGGCGTTGCGCAACACCACGCCGACGGTCAACGACGACTGGGCCTGCGAGTACGGCGAGAGCCAGGTCGCCAAGCGCAACCCGCAGCTGCCGCCGATCCTCGGCGACCACCGGCAGCCGCGCCTCTACACCTACGACACCCGCGCCAACAAGCTGACCGAGAAGACCGACCTGGTGAAGGCGGCCTCCACCGACGACGCGAACCGGTTGCAGACCACCGCGGGCATCCGGGCGGCGGGCAACTTCAACGGGGTGGCCCTGCTGGGCGGCCCGGCGCTGGGCACCAGCGTCAACCTGTTCGCCTTCGACACCGACACCGGCGCGTTCCTGGGTTCCCGCAACTTCCCGATGTACGGCAACATCCGGCACTTCACGGTGGCCGGTGACGCGCTGTACGCCGGGGTGGGCGTCGGGGCCAACGGCGGTGAGCGCGGCAACGTGCTGCGCTGGACGGGGAGCAAGTCCGACCCGTTCGCGTTCACGGTGGTGGCGAACCTGCCGGCGCAGGCCGCCGACCTCACCGTCCACCAGGGGCGTTTGTTCGTGACCACCTGGCCGGGCTCGGACGCCGAGCTGGCCGGGCCGACCGCCGGTGCCGCCGCGCCGACCACGAGCATCGCCGCGGTGTGGATGAGCCCGCTGCTGGCGTCAGGCGCCCCGGGGCTCAACCCGGAGGACGCCGACGGCTGGCAGCAGGTGTGGAGCGCGTCGTCCTACGAGCCGGACCCGGTGGTCGCCCGCGCCTACGCCCTGGGCGGTCTGGCCTCCTACGGCGGGTTCCTCTACTGGGGCACCATGCACGTGCCGATGAAGGCGACCACCCTGCACATGACGACGTACCCGCCGGCGGACGACGCGGCCGCCCAGGCGACCATCCAGAACACCCAGCGGTCGATCAGCATCTACCGGGGGCGCAACTTCGGCTCCCACTTCGAGAAGGTCGAGCTGCTGTACGGCGCGACCGAGCTGCCGGCGTACGACCCCGCGGCCAACAACGGGGCCGGCGCGTGGGCGTTGCAGTCGACGCACCAGACGCCGAAGTTCGGGCCGCCCGGGTTCGGCAACCCGTACAACAACTACACCTGGAAGATGGTGGTGGCCGGCGGGAAGCTGTACGTCGGCACGATGGACTGGAGTTACCTGGCCAAGGAGCTGGGCGACGAGACCGCCGCCGAGCTGGGCCTGTCGCCGGATCTGGCCGACGACCTGGCCCGCGCGCCGATGGACGCGGCCGGGATGCGCGCGAGCGCCCTGCCGGAGGCGGTCTACGGCGGTGACCTGTACGCCTTCCCGTCGCCGACGAAACCGGCGACGACGGTGGACAACACCGGGTTGGGCAACTACCTGAACTACGGCATCCGCAACATGGTCGCCGACGGGGCCACCCTCTACCTGGGCATGGCCAACCCGATGAACCTGCGGACCGACCCGAGCGACGACGTTCCCGAGGGCGGCTGGGAGCTGATCCGGCTGCGGGGCGGCTACTGAGTTCCGGGTCGCCGGCCCGGTGACAGCGCCGTCTCCGGGCTGGCGACCCCACTCCCCGTGGGACCGGCGTGGCGCGTCCTCCGGCCGGCGGGCCGGGAGGCGGGTGCTCCGTGCCCGTTTGCCGAATCCTGGCGCGTCCCTGACGTTCCTCGAACATTCCCGGGCGAAAGTATAATTATGATGCCTTTTACCGCATTTCGTGATGAAGTCAGGCGGAGCCGCCGCCAGCCGGCGGGCCGGCTCGCGGGAACGCTCGCCCTGCTCGTCGCCCTGACCTCCCTGGCCGGGTGCACTCCCGAGCGCCGGGACGCCGCGCCCGGCGGCGCGGGGTCCGAACCGGCGGCCAGCGCCCCGGCCACCGGCGACGCCCGGCCGGCACCGGACGTCCCCGTCGGCAGCTCCACCCACGACCTCACGGTGGACGGTCGGAAGCGTACCTACCGGCTCTACCGGCCCACCTCGGCCGACCTCACCAAGCCGGTCCCCCTGGTGGTGATGCTGCACGGCGCGGCCGGCACCGGCGAGCAGGCCGAGCAGGCGTACGGCTGGACCGGACAGGCCGACCGGGGCGGCTTCCTGGTGCTGTTCCCGGACGGGCTGAACCGGGCCTGGGCGGTCGGTCCACAGTGCTGCGGCGCACCCGCCCGGGACGGTGTCGACGACGTCGCCTTCATCACCGAACTGGTCACCACCGTCGGCCGGGAACTTCCGGTCGACCCGGCCCGCCGGTACGTCACCGGGATCTCCAACGGTGGGCTGCTGGCGTACAAGCTGGTCTGCGACACCACGACGTTCGCCGCGATCGGCGCGGTGGCCAGCACCCTGACCGGGCAGTGCCCCGCCCCGAAACCGGTCTCGGTGCTGCACATCCACGGCCGCCAGGACCAGACCATGCCCTACGGCGGCGGCCCCGGCCGCCGGGACAACAACGGCACCGGCCGCAACCCGGTGAAGATCGACGGCCCACCCACCCCCGAGCTGGCGGCCCGCTGGCGGTCCGTCGACTCCTGCGGCGCCCCGACGGTGACCACGGACGGCCCGGTCACCCGGGCCACGGCGAGCTGTGCCCAGGGCCGCGCCGTCGAGCTGATCACCGTCGCCGACGCGGGACACCAGTGGCCCGGCGGACGGCCCAACCCGCCCCGGGCGGAGAAGCTGCTCAACCTCGATCCCCCCTCCACCGCGCTGAACGCCACCGACACGATCTGGCGGTTCTTCGCCGCCCACCCCCAGCCCGCCGGCGGCTGACCGGCACCGTCGCCCGCCGGCGGCTCACCGGCACCGTCGCCCGCCGCCGGCACCGCGGCACCCGCACCCAGGACAGGAGTTGAGATGCCCAGCAGAGACGGGCCGGCAGTGGTCGAGGTCGACGATCTCGTCAAGCGTTACCCCCGGGCCGAGACCAACGCGGTCGACGGGCTGTCGTTCACCGTCGCGCCGGGCGAGATCTTCGGGCTGTTCGGGCCGAACGGCGCCGGCAAGTCCACCACCGTCGGCATCCTGACCACCCGGCTGCGGGCCACCGGCGGCCGGGCGGTGGTCGGCGGGGTCGACGTCGGCCGGGATCCGGCCGCCGCCCGGGCCCAACTGGCCGTGGTCCCCCAGCACAACAACCTGGACCGGGCGCTGACCCCCCGGCAGAATCTCGTCTACCACGCCACCTACCACGGGGTACGGCGGCGGGACGCGCAGGAGCGCGCCGCGGAGCTGCTGGAACGGTTCGGTCTCACCGACCGGGCCGACCGGAAGATCGAGGCGTACTCGGGCGGGATGGCGCAGCGGCTGATGATCGCCCGCGCGCTGGCCCACGAGCCGGCGGTGCTCTTCCTCGACGAGCCGACCAACGCCCTCGACCCGCAGACCCGCCTGCTGATCTGGGGGCAGCTCCGCGAGCTGCGCCAGCGGGGGGTGGCGATCGTGCTGACCACCCACGCGATGAACGAGGCGGCCCGGGTGGTCGACCGGGTCGGCATCGTCGACCACGGCCGGTTGCTCACCCTGGACACCCCGACCAACCTGGTCCGGGGCCTGGCCGGCGACGCGCTGCTCGACCTCACGGTCACCCCGGCCGGTGGGGACGATCCGGACACGCTCTGCGCCGCGCTCGGCGAGCTGACCGGCGTCCGCAAGGCGGAGCGGGTGGCGACCCCGACCGTGCCGGCCGGGTGGCGGCCGGGCGGCGGGGCCGGGCTGGCCGGGGCCGGCGCGGGTGGCGCCGGCATGCTGGCCGCGCTCGCCGCCGGGGCCGGCGGTGGCCGTCCCGGCGCGGGCCGGCTGGCCGCCCTGGCCGGCGCGGGCCTGCTCGGGCGCGGCGGGGCGGCGGGCAACGGCGGTCGCGGCCGGCTGCGCATCCGCCTGCACCTGGCGGGCGATCCGGCCGCGCTGCTCGGCCCGGTGGTGACCGCGCTGGCCGCCCGGTCGGCGCAGATCAACGCGGTCGACATCGGCGAACCCAGCCTGGAGGACGTCTTCATCGAACTCACCGGAAGGCAACCGCGGTGACCGCACTCGACACCCCCACCCCGCTGCTCCCGACGCACCAGCCACGCTCCCGCCCCGGGACCGGGCGGGTGTTCGCCGCGGTGCTGCGCCGCGACCTGATGGTCACCGGCCGGGAACTCTGGATCATCCTGGTGCAGGTCGGGCTGACCCCGCTGTTCATGCTCTTCGTCTTCAACACCGTCCTCGGCAGCCAGGGGCTCGTCGGGCGTGGCTTCGCCGACGTGTTCCTGCCCGGCATCATCGCGCTGGCCGCCCTCACCACCGCGTTGCAGAGCGTGGCCCTGCCGCTGGTGAAGGAGTTCGGCTTCACCATGGAGATCGAGGACCGGCTGATGGCGCCGCTGCCCACCGGGTACGTGGCGATCGGCAAGCTGGTGATCGCCACGGTCCGGGGGCTGCTCGCGGCCGTGCTGATCTACCCGCTCGGCGCGCTGATGGTCGGTTCCGCGCCGTGGCGGCCGGCCGGGCTGCCACTGGCGTTCGTGGTGGCGCTGCTCGGGGCCTGGATCGGCGGGGCGATCGGGATGAGCCTGGCCACCACCCTGCCGGTGCAGCGGATCAACGTCGCCTTCTCGGTGATCCTCACCCCGATCATCTGGACCGGCTGTATCCACTACCCGTGGCCCCGGCTGTCGTCGGTGCCCTGGTACCAGGTGGTCACCGCCCTCAACCCGATGACGTACGTCTCGGAAGGGGTGCGCGGGGCGCTGCTGCCCGGCGTGCCGCACCTGCCGGCGTGGGTGTGCCTGACCGTGCTGACCGGGGTGGCCGTCGTGCTGACCTGGGTCAGTGTCCGCTGCTTCAACCGCCGGGCGATCCAGTGACCAGGCCCGCCCCGGTTCCGCCCCCGTACCCGACCGGCCCAGGAGTTGCCATGGCAGACCCCACCCCCGCCGAATCCGACGCGGCGCTCGCCCGCCGGCTCGCCCTGCTCGCCGGAGAGCTGCTGCTGCGGGTACGCGCCAGCCACGGCCACGCCGACCCCGCCGCGTTGAAGGCCGCCGGTGACCGGGCGTCGCACGACTTCCTCCGGGCCGAGCTGGCCCGCTGGCGGCCGGCCGACGCGGTGCTGTCCGAGGAGGACGAGGACTCCCGGCTGGTCGACACCGGCGACGGGGTGTCCCGGCGCACCGCCGACCGGGTGTGGATCATCGACCCGTTGGACGGCACCCGGGAGTTCTCCGAGTCGGGGCGGTCCGACTGGGCGGTGCACGTGGCGCTCTGGGCGCGGGACGCGACGACCGCGCACGGCCTGGTGGCCGGGGCGGTCGGGTTGCCGGCGCAGGGCCGGGTGCTGGCCACCGACCTGCCGACGCCGCCGCCGGACGGATCCGGCGGGGTGATCCGCCTGGCGGCCAGCCGCAGCCGTCCCCCCGCCTTCCTGGCCGAGCTGGCCGAGGAGGTGGGTGCCGAGCTGGTGCCGATGGGCTCGGCCGGAGCGAAGATCGCGGCGGTGGTCACCGGAGAGGTGGACGCCTACATCCACGCGGGCGGCCAGTACGAGTGGGACTCCGCCGCGCCGGTGGCGGTGGCCACGGCGGCCGGGCTGCACGCGTCCCGCATCGACGGCTCGGCCCTGACCTACAACGAGGCGGATCCGCGCCTGCCGGACCTGCTGGTCTGTCGCGGCGAGCTGGCCACCCCGCTGCTCGCCGCGCTGCGGCGGCAACTGGCCGGCACGGCGGCCCCGTCCGGCTCCCCCGTCCCCCCATCCGGAAAGGACCCGCGATGAGCAGCGAACCGGCTGCGTACCAGGTCTCCCAGCTCGACGAGCTGGAGGCGGAGAGCATCTTCGTGATGCGTGAGGTGGTCGCCGAGATGGAGCGGCCGGTGCTGCTCTTCTCGGGTGGCAAGGACTCGATCGTGATGCTCCGGTTGGCGCAGAAGGCGTTCGCTCCGGCGAACATCCCGTTCCCGGTGATGCACGTCGACACCGGGCACAACTTCCCGGAGGTCCTCGACTACCGCGACCAGCGGGTCACCGAGCTGGATCTGCACCTGATCGTGGCGAGCGTCCCCGAGGCGCTGAACCGGGGCCTGGTCAGGGAGTCCGGGGACGGCATGCGCAACCGGATCCAGACGCCGGTGTTGTTGGACGCGGTGGAGAAGCACCGGTTCGACGCGTTGTTCGGTGGGGCGCGGCGGGACGAGGAGAAGGCGCGGGCGAAGGAGCGGGTGTTCTCGTTCCGGGACGAGTTCGGGCAGTGGGATCCGAAGAACCAGCGGCCGGAGTTGTGGTCGTTGTACAACGGTCGGCATCATCCGGGGGAGTCGATCCGGGTGTTCCCGTTGTCGAACTGGACCGAGTTGGACATCTGGCACTACATCGCGCGGGAGCGGGTGCCGTTGCCGTCGATCTACTACGCGCACGACCGGGAGGTGGTCGAGCGTGACGGCATGTTCTACGCGGTCAACGAGTTCTTCCAGCCCCGGGCGGGTGAGGAGCCGTTCACCGCGCGGGTGCGGTACCGCACCGTCGGGGACGCCTCCTGCACCGCCGCCGTCCGCTCGGACGCGGACACCGTGGAGAAGGTGATCGAGGAGGTCGCGGCCACCCGGATCACCGAGCGCGGCGCCACCCGGGGCGACGACCGGGTCAGCGAGGCCGCGATGGAGGACCGCAAGCGGGAGGGGTACTTCTGATGAGCACCGACATGCTGGCACCGGCCGGCTCGCCGACCGAGGCCCGGCCGATGGACCTGCTGCGGTTCGCCACCGCGGGAAGCGTGGACGACGGTAAGTCGACCCTGATCGGGCGGCTGCTCTACGACACGAAGTCGTTGTTCACCGACCAGCTGGCGGCGGTGGAGGCGGTCAGCGCGGCCCGGGGCGACGAGTACACCAACCTGGCGTTGCTCACCGACGGGTTGCGGGCCGAGCGGGAGCAGGGCATCACCATCGACGTGGCGTACCGCTACTTCGCCACCCCCCGCCGCAAGTTCATCATCGCCGACACCCCGGGGCACATCCAGTACACCCGGAACATGGTCACCGGCGCCTCCACCGCCGACCTCACCCTGGTGCTGGTGGACGCGCGGAAGGGGCTGGTGGAACAGTCCCGGCGGCACGCGTTCCTGTGCTCGCTGCTGCGGGTGCCGCACCTGGTGCTGTGCGTCAACAAGATGGATCTGGTCGACTTCTCCCAGGAGGTCTTCGAGCAGATCGCCGACGAGTTCACCGCGTTCGCCGCGAAACTCGACGTACCGGACCTGACCGTGGTGCCGGTGTCGGCGTTGCAGGGCGACAACATCGCCACCCGCTCGGAGAACATGCCCTGGTACGAAGGCCCGTCCCTGCTGCACCACCTGGAACGGGTACACATCGCCTCGGACCGCAACCTGGTCGACGTCCGGTTCCCCGTGCAGTACGTGATCCGCCCCCAGTCGACCACGGTCACCGACTACCGCGGCTACGCCGGTCAGGTCGCCTCCGGCGTCCTCAAGCCCGGCGACGAGGTGATGGTCCTGCCGTCCGGGTTCACCAGCCGGATCAGCGCCATCGAGACCGCCGACGGACCGGTCGACGAGGCGTTCCCCCCGATGTCGGTCACCGTCCGCCTCACCGACGAGATCGACATCTCCCGCGGCGACATGATCTGCCGACCCCACAACGCCCCCACCCCGACCCAGGACATCGAGGCGATGGTCTGCTGGATGGACGAGACCCGCCCCCTCCAGGTCGGCGGCAAGTACACCATCAAGCACACCACCCGTTCCGCCCGCGCCATCGTCCGCGACTTGCACTACCGCCTGGACATCAACACCCTGCACCGCGACGAGACCGCCGGTGAGCTGAAACTCAACGAGATCGGCCGGATCCGGCTGCGCACCACCGTGCCGCTACTGGTGGACGACTACCACCGCAACCGCACCACCGGCGGCTTCATCATCATCGACGAGGCCACCAACCGCACCGTCGGCGCCGGCATGGTCATCCAGCGGGACTGACCCCCGCCACCTGCGGGTCGGCCCGGCGGCTCCCACCGCCGGGCCGACCGTCCGGGCCGACCAGGGCCAACAGTCAGGGCCGACCAGGGCCGACGGTCAGGCAGACCAGGACCGACGGGTCAGGGCCGACCCGCCGACCCGCCGGGCCGACCGGCGTCGACCGTCGGGGCCGGTCGGGGCGCGGTGGCCCGAACCAGCGGGTGAGGGCGGCGGGCAGCCCGTCCCCGTCCGGCCCGGTCCCGGTCGACTGCCAGGCCACATGGCAGTCGGGACGCAGCAGCAGCGCGGTCGACGCCCCGCCGCCGGCCGCCCCGGCGGGCCGCTCGGTCGGGCCGGGGTCGGCCTCGAACGGCCCGGTGACCACCTCGACCCGGTCCCGCCACGGTTCGGCCAGCGGGGCGAGGACGCCGGTGGGGTCGAGCAGCAGCGCCCGGGCGGACCGGGTCAGCTCGGCCAGCCGGACCGGGCCGGCGTCGGTACGCAGCACCAGGTCGGGCGCCCAGCGGCCGACCAGCGGCCCACCCGGTGCCCCCATCTCGTAGCGGACGTCCGAGCCGGCCAGCAGGGCGGCGACGCGGGCGGCGTTGGCCGGTTCGTCGAGCAGCTCACCGAGGAGCACGCGCAGCGCGGTGACCTCGCTGCCCGGGGCGATCAGCGCCGACTGGGCCTGGGTCGACATGGTCACCCGCAGGGCCACCGGGCGGCGTTCCTCCTCGTACGAGTCCAGCAGCCCCTCCGGGGCCCAGCCGTGCAGCTGCGCCGCCAGCTTCCAGCCGAGGTTCACCGCGTCCTGCAGGCCGAGGTTGAGCCCGGGGCCGCCGATCGAGGAGTGCACGTGGGCGGCGTCGCCGAGCAGCAGCACCCGGCCGACGCGGTACCGTTCGGCGATCCGGGTGTTGCCGCCCACCAGGCGACGCAGCAGGTGCGGCCCGGCACCGGCCGGTGGACCGAGCGGCACGTCCGCGCCGAGCACCCGGGCCACGCTGGCCCGCAGCTCGGCGAGGGTCAGCGGGCCGTCGAACGCGGTCGACTCCGGCCATTCGATGGTGGTCAGGCCCGGTGGACGGCCGGGGAAGGGCGCCCACGCGATCAGACCGTGTTCGGTGCGGGTGTGCCGGAACGGTGCCACGGTGCCGTACCCGGGGACCACCAGACCACCGGTCGTCGGGTCGACCAGCTCCGCGGGCAGGCCGACCTGGGCGGTCCGGGAGACCGTGCGGTCGGTGGACACCCCGGGGAAGGCGATCCCGGCCAGCCGGCGGACGACGCTGTGCCCGCCGTCCGCGCCGACGAGGTACCGGCAGCGCAGGGTGGTGCCGTCGGAGAGGGTGACCCGCACGGCGTCGGCCTCCTGGGTCAGCCCGGTCACCTCGCACCCGCGCCGGACCGGCACGCCCAGCTCGGCGGCCCGCTCGGCGAGCACCCGCTCCAGGTCGCGCTGCGGCACCGGGAGCAGGTGGAGCGGGTTGTCCACCACCGCCCTCAGGTCCAACGGCAGCGCGCCGAAGACGAACTCCGGCTGCGGCCGCGGTGGCCCCGGGTCGTCGCCGAGACGCTGGTACAGGCCACGCCGGTCGAGCATCCGGACCACCTGACCGACCAGGCCGTTGGCCCGCTGTTCGGTGGTGGGTGCCGCCAGCCGTTCACACACCACCGGCCGGATCCCGGCCAGGGCCAGCTCGGTGGCGAGCAGGAGGCCGTTCGGGCCGGCTCCGACGATCACGACGTCATGCATGGCAGGTTCCCTTCCTCGGGCGCGGTCGACCCACCCACCGGCGGGGCCGTGGGCAGGGCAGGGTGGAGCGGTGGGACGGCCGGGAGTCCGGCGGTGGGGATACGGGCGCGGCGCGATGGGCGGTAGGCGGCGCGTCGGTGCGACGGGAGGGGCGGTAGGCGGTAGGCGGCGCGTCAGTGCGGCGCGGGTGGCGGTAGGCCCGCCGCGAGCTGGGCCAGCGCGTCGGGGAGCAGCCGTTCCATCGGGACCGGCGGGTCGGCGCGGACGAAGTGTCGCATCGCCGCGGTGACGGCGGCGTTCACGCTGGCCGCCACCAGGTGCGGGTACAGGTCACGCTCCAGGTCGGTGCCGGTGCGCTCGGCGACGGCCGCGGCCAGCTCGACCTCGGCGAGCGCGCCCGCCCGCAGCATCTCGCCCTGGAGCGCCGGCTCGGCCAGCATCACCCGGAGGCCGTCCGCCCACTCGGTGGGCGAGTCCGGTGGCCACTGCCCGACCTCCGGTCCGGGGGTGAACTGGGCCATGACCGCCGCGATCAACGCGGTCCAGAGTGGTTCCCCGGTCGGCCGCACGCGCAGCGCCTGTGCCGTCCGCCGGCTGCGGTCGAGGTGCCGCGCGGCGATCGCCTCGGCCTTGCTGGAGAAGTAGTTGTTGAACGTGCGCGGGGACACGCCCGCGGCCTGGGCGATGTCGTCCACCAGGACGTTGTCGAAGCCGTGGGCCACGGTCAGGCGGATGGCGGCCCAGCTCAGCGCCGCCCTGGTCGCGTTCTTCTTGCGCTCCCGTAGTCCGCTCACGAGACCAGCGTACAGGAAAGTGCGTGGCACGCAATATTACGTGCCACGCACTTTTTGCCGTCAGCTCAGGCGGTGACCGCCGGACTGGCCCGACCCCGGCGACGGAAGGCGAAGCCGGCGAAGAGGAGCAGCACCACCGTGGACGCGACGAGGCCACCGGTGAGCACCAGCCCGGAGTGGTCCGCCCTGGTCGCGGCGGTGGCCGGGTGCCCGCCGAAGGAGACCGAGCCCGTCGCGGTACGCCGGGTCCAGCCGCTGGCGAGGTCGAGGCGGGCGTTCCACGGGCCGTCCGGCAGCCGGGGATCCAGCTGCACCCGTACGGTGGTGGTGGCCCCGAGCGCGAGCGTGTCGGCCTCGGCGCGGACCGGCCCGACCGACAGCCCGCCCGGGCCGTCGGTGAGGCGTAGCTGGCCGGCGAGGTCCAGCGCCCGCCGCCCGGTGTTGCGCACCTCGGCGGTGACCACCGGCGCACCGTCGCCGTCCCGGTCACCGGCGAGCCCCGTCACCTCGAAGCCCGACGGGGGTTCGCCGCCCGGCCCGACCGACAGGTACACCCGGATGCCGGCCCGGCCGATGTTGCGCACGTTCTGCCCGTCGACGGTGGACACCTCGGCCCAGATGACCGCGTACCGCTCCCCGGCGGACGCCTTCTCCGGCACCGTGATGGTCACCGTGAGCACCGACTCGTCGTCGGGCTCCAGCTCTACCTCACCCTGGTCGACGGTGATCCAGCTGCTCAGCTCGTTGGGCGTCCGGTCGGGCGCGAAGACGAAGCCGCTGCGGTCGACCTCGGCGGCGGCGGCGTAGACGGCGATCTTCCGCTCGACCTCCGAGACGTTCTTGACCACGATCCGCCGCTTGATGGTCGTCCCGGGATGGACGTGGTCGACGATGTACTTGTGCGCCCGGCTGTCGTCACGCCGGTTCACCGGGGCGTCGAGCAACCGGATGCCGACCGCCGCGGCCGGGCCGCTGAAACTCGGGCTCGGCGCGGGCGACGGCGGCGCGGCAGACGCCGGTGCCCCGGCGGTCACCAGGACGGTGACGGCCAGGACCACGGCACGGAGTCGGTCAGGCCACCGAATGGGTCACCGTCCCCGTGTAGAGGCCGCCGACGGCCGACGGCGGCAGGGTGATCCGGAGGCTGGGGTTCCAGGTGGCCGTGTTGTTGCCGCTGCCGGAGGTCTTGGAGAAGGCTGTCCGGGGCAGGTTGAGGGTCACCGCGTCGGCCGAGGTGGGTTGGCCGGGCACGAAGGTGCCGGTGCCGGTGGTGGAGATCGCCGGCCCGGACCAGTACTCCACCAGGTTGGGCAGGATGGTCTCCTCGCCCGAGCCTCCGCCGGTGGTGAACGCGGTGCTGGTGACCGACGCGGTCCAGGTCGCCGAGAGCGCCGCCCGGCTGTCGGTGACCGTGACGTTGCCGAGCGAGCCGCTGATGGTGGAGCCGGCGAAGGCCGCGCCCAGGTTCACCGAGGCCGGCACGGTGATGTCCAGGTTGGCGGTCGACACGGTGAAGGTGACGATGGTGTCGCCCGACGGGGCGGCGGCGGCGGGCGATGCTACGGCGAGCACCGCCGCCCCGGCGGCCAGGGCGAGCAATGGCTTCTTCATGCCCACCACGCTAAACACCGAAAGCGCTCATATCTGTCATTCAGCGCGAATCACTCATTAGGCGACAGAGTGCGTGATGGTGCCGGTGTACACGCCTGCCACCGCAGCCGCGGGGATCGCCACCCGGAGGGTGGGTGCCCAGCTCACGCTGTTGCGCTGGTTGCCCGAGGTCTTGCTGAACGCGACCCGCGGCACGGTCAGCGTCACCGCCTGCGCGGCGGTGGCCTGACCCGGCACCTTGGTGCCGCCGCCCGACTGCTTGGTCACCGGGCCCGACCAGTAGGAGACCTGGGTGGCGGCGATGGTCTTGCCCGCACCACCGCCGGCGGTGGTGAACACCGTGGTGGACACGGTGGCCAGCCAGGTGTTCGGGTTGGTCGTCCGGGTGTCGTTCACGGTGACGGTGCCCAGCGAGCGGCTGAGGGTGGCCCCGGGCACGCCCGCACCGAGGCTGGCCGTGGATGGCACGGTGATGTCGAGCCCGACCACCAGCGCCATCGCCCGCACACGGGGGACGGGTGCCGCGCCGGGCGGTGCGACACCGCCCACGAGCAACAGCGGGCTGACCAGGGCTGCCAGGAGATGCACGGACGACACTATAGGAGATTTATGGGCGTTTTGTCCAATATGAAGTCCCGTTCACCCCTCCTCCGCCCCGACAACAGTGCGGGCCCCGGCCGATCGGCCGGGGCCCGCACAGCAGGGTCGGATCAGGAGAGGTCGAACCGGTCCAGCTCCATGACCTTCGTCCAGGCCGCCACGAAGTCGGTCACGAACTTGGCGCCCGCGTCCTGGCTGGCGTAGACCTCGGCGAGGGCGCGCAGCTGGGAGTTGGACCCGAAGACGAGGTCGACCGCGGTGGCGGTCCACTTCACCTCGTCGGTGGCCAGGTCCCGGATCTCGTAGACGTGCTCGTCGGACTCCGACGCCCTCCACCGGGTGCCCGGGGAGAGCAGGTTGGCGAAGAAGTCGTTGCTGAGCACGCCCGGCCGGTCGGTCAGCACGCCGTGCGCGGTGCCACCCACGTTGTTACCGAGGGCCCGCAGGCCGCCGACGAGGACGGTCATCTCCGGCGCGGTCAGGTTGAGCATGTACGCCCGGTCGACGAGCAGCACCTCCGGCTGGGTCTTCTCACCCGGACGCAGGTAGTTGCGGAACCCGTCGGCGCGGGGCTCCAGCACGGCGAACGACTCGACGTCGGTCTGCTCCTGGCTGGCGTCGGTGCGGCCCGGCCGGAACGGCACGGTCACCTCGACACCCGCGGCCCGGGCGGCCTGCTCGACGGCGGCCGAGCCGGCCAGCACGATCAGGTCGGCGAGGGAGATCTTCGCGCCGCCGGCGTCGTTGAACTCGCGCTGGATCCCCTCCAGGGTCGCCAGCACCGTGGTGAGCTGCTCGGGCTGGTTGACCTCCCAGCTGCGCTGCGGTTCGAGCCGGATCCGTGCGCCGTTGGCGCCACCGCGCTTGTCGGTGTGCCGGAAGGTCGCGGCCGAGGCCCAGGCGGTGCTGACCAGCTGTGCCGTGCTCAGGCCGGAGTCGAGGACCTTAGCCTTGAGCGCAGCGACGTCGGCGTCGGAGACCAGCTCGTGGTCGACGGCCGGGACCGGGTCCTGCCACAGCTGCGGCTCGGCCACCCAGGGGCCGAGGAAGCGGCTGACCGGGCCCATGTCGCGGTGCAGCAGCTTGTACCAGGCCTTGGCGAACGCCAGCGCGAACTCGTCGGGGTGCTCCAGGAAGCGCCGCGAGATCTTCTCGTACGCCGGGTCGACCCGCAGCGACAGGTCGGTGGTGAGCATCGTCGGCCTGTGCTTCCTGGCCGGGTCGTGCGCGTCCGGGATGATCTCCTCGGCGTCCTTGGCGACCCACTGCTTGGCCCCGCCGGCGCTGGTGGTCAGCTCCCACTCGTAGCCGAAGAGGATCTCGAAGAAGCGGTTGCTCCACTGCGTCGGCCGGTCGGTCCAGGTGACCTCCAGACCGCTGGTGATGGTGTCGCCGCCCTTGCCGCTGCCGTGGGTGCTCAGCCAGCCCAGGCCCTGCGCCTCCAGCGGGGCGCCCTCGGGCTCGGGGCCGACGTGGTCGTCGGCGACGCCCGCGCCGTGGGTCTTGCCGAAGGTGTGGCCACCGGCGATGAGGGCGACGGTCTCCTCGTCGTTCATCGCCATCCGGCGGAAGGTCTCCCGGATGAAGTGCGCCGCCGCGAGCGGGTCGGCGTTGCCGCGCGGACCCTCCGGGTTGACGTAGATGAGGCCCATCTCGGTCGCCCCGACGCCGGCCGACATCTCGGTCTCGGAGGCGTAGCGCTCGTCGCCGAGCCAGGTGTCCTCCGGACCCCAGAAGATCTCCTCGGGCTCCCACACGTCCGGCCGGCCGAAGCCGAAGCCGAAGGTCTTGAAGCCCATCGACTCCAGGGCCACGTTGCCGGCGAGCACGAGCAGGTCGGCCCAGGAGATCTGCTGGCCGTACTTCTGCTTGACCGGCCAGAGCAGCCGGCGGGCCTTGTCCAGGTTGGCGTTGTCCGGCCAGCTGTTCAGCGGCGCGAACCGCTGCCCGCCGTCACCGGCGCCACCGCGCCCGTCCTCGATCCGGTAGGTGCCGGCGGCGTGCCAGCTCATCCGGATCATCAGGCCGCCGTAGTGGCCGAAGTCGGCCGGCCACCAGTCCTGCGAGGTGGTGAGCACTTCGGTGATGTCCCGCTTGAGCGCCTCGACGTCGAGCTTGGCGAACGCCGCGGCGTAGCTGAAGTCCTCGCCCAGCGGGTTGCCCTTGGCCGAGTGGGCGTGCAGGACCGAGAGGTCGAGCTGGTTGGGCCACCAGTCCCGGTTGGTACGCGGACGCCCTCCGGTCTTCGGCTTCGGGGAATCGATCGCCGGGTTCTCGCTCTCGCTGCCCTGCGCGGTCACCGAGTCGTGCGCGACCGGGCAGCCGGCCGCCGCCTTCTGGTCCACGCCCTGCGCGCTGGCGGGGACGTTGTCCTGGGTGTCGCTCATGAACTTCCTTCCGAACTGGTGGATCACTGGGAGGTGCGGTCGGTCGCGCAGTCGGGGCAGGTGCCCCAGTAGACGACCTCCGCCTCGTCGACCACGAAACCGTGGTCGTCCGAGGGGGTGAGGCAGGGCACGTGACCGACGGCGCAGTCGACGTCGGCGATCGCACCGCAGGAACGGCACATGACGTGGTGGTGGTTGTCCCCCACCCGCGACTCGTAGCGGGCGGGCGACCGGTCCGGCTGGATGCGCCGCACCAGACCGGCCTCGGTGAGCGCCCGCAACACGTCGTAGACCGCCTGGTGGGAGACGGTGGGCAGGTCGGCCCGGACCAGCGCGATCACCGTGTCGGTGTCGACGTGCGGGTGGTCACGCAGCGCGGCGAGGACGGCCAGTCGCGGCCGAGTGACGCGCAGCGAGGCCGCCCGCAACTGTGCCTCGAGGTCGGCTGCCATGGTACGACCCTAGCCCGCTCTTCTGGACCAAATCAAGTTTAGCCACCGGCGCGTCGCCGTACCGGCGGGCCGCCGGAGGGAGCGGGTCAGCCCGCCGGGTGGTAGGCAAACCAGTCGAACGCGGCGCTGCCCGCGGTGACGTACATGCCGACGACCCGGCCGGTGAAGCCGGCGGCGACCTCGGTCGACAGGTACCGCCCGTCGAGTTCGGCCAGCACGGCGTCGCCGCCCGGCTCGGCCACCCCGAACGTGATCATGTCGCAGCCGGCGGCGCGTACCCCCCACGGGGCCGTCCCGGCCGCCAGCTCGGCGGCGGAGGTCACGGTCGGCGGGTAGAGGTCGTGGGTGCGGGTGGCGACCGTCAGGACGAGCGGGCCGTCCGGTACGGCGCGGGAGGCGAAGACCTGCCGGAACGGGCCGACCCGGCCGATCACCCGGACCGTGCCGGCCGCCACCTCCACGTCGTAGTGGTGCGCCTCGTCGATGCGGATGGTCAGCCCGGCGGTGCCGTCACCCGGGTCGACCCGGACGCTGACCCGGCAGTCGTGGTGCCGCTGTCGCACCGCCACGATCGTCGCCCCGGCGCGGTCGAGGGTCGTACCCGTGGCGTGCAGGGTGAGCCAGCCCGGCCGGGCGGTCAGCGACCAGGAACCGTCGGGCCGGTGGCGCGGCGAGATCCACTCGGGGGCCAGCACCGTCGCGTCGAAGTCGTCGCGGTAGACCCCCGGGTCGGCCGGGCCGGCACCGGCCGGGGCGCTGCCCGGGGGCGCGGCGGTGAGTTCCCGGACCGGCTCGACGACCGGCCAGCCGTCGACCCAGCGCACCGGGACGAGGAACGTCTCGCGGCCGAGGGCATGGTAGGGCGGCCACTGGCCCCTGGCCCGGATCCCGAGCAGCACCAGCCACCAGCTGCCGTCGACCGCCTGGACCAGGTCGGCGTGCCCGGTGGCCTGCACGGGCAGGTCGGTGCCCCGGTGGGTGAGGATCGGGTTGGCCGGGGCGGGGGTGAACGGGCCGCGCGGGCTGCGCGAGCGGGCCACGGAGACGGCGTGGCCGGTGTGCGTGCCACCCTCGGAGACCAGCAGGTACCACCAGCCGTCGATCCGGTAGAGGTGCGGCGCCTCGGGGTACTGGCCGCCGGTGCCCGACCACATCGGCAGCGGACCCTCCAGCACCTCCCCCCGTTCCGGGTCGATCCGGTAGGCGTCCACCCCGGAGGTGGTCAGCCAGCAGTTGCCCTCGTCGTCCCAGGCCAGCGACGGGTCGACGTGCGGCAGGTCGAGGTAGACCGGTTCGGACCACGGGCCGGTGGGCTCCGACGCGGTGACGATGAGGTGCCGGCCCAGGCTGACGTTGGTGGTGATCAGCCAGAACCGACCGTCGTGGTGGCGCAGGGTCGGCGCGAAGATCCCTCCGGACGCCGTGGTGTCCGGGGGCAGCTCCAGCTGGCCGGGCCGGTCGAGGATGTTGCCGATCTGCCGCCAGTTGACCAGGTCACGGCTGTGCAGCAGGGGTACGCCGGGGAAGTACTCGAAGCTGGAGCAGACGAGGTAGTAGTCCGCGCCCACCCGGCAGACACTCGGGTCGGGGTAGAAGCCGGGGACGACCGGATTGCGGTAGGACGGTCCGGCGGACACCGGGCGTCACCTCCCCCTGGCGGTCGTCGAGCACCACCGGACGGCGTCCACACCGCTCGGGGGCAGCACCGTGGACCGGAAATGTTCACGATAACAATCAGTGCGCCGAATGCTACGGAAGTCGCCGGCCGGGTTCAAGGCCCACCGCCCGGAGCAGGCCCCAGAAGCCGGCGGGACCGCCGGAGCAGGCCCGGGGGCCGGCGGGGCCGGAGCAAGCCGGAAAGCCGGCTGGACCACCCGGCACCGGCGAGGAACATTCGCGCAACATGACCGTCATATCTTGACGGGACCTCAGGAATCCACGAGAGTCCATATAAGGCGAGATGGTGCGCCGCCGGGAGCCCGACGCGCCGTCGCAGCGTCCCCGGGTGCCGACGTCAGGGTATGCGGGGCCGCGCCTGTTAACGCTAACAGCGACGTTCCGGTCACCGGCCCGGCGACCCACCCACCCGCCCGGGCCGGACGGCAACCGGTGGTGTCCCCGATCGCGGGCCGCCTCACGGCGCCGGCCACCCCGCCCTGCCCTGATGTCGGACCACCCCCGCCGGGCCGCACCACCGACAGGAGGCATGGAACGGCACCGTGGCCACCGGCACGTCCACGACGTTCGGCCCACCCGCACCGCCACCGATCCGCACCGCTGGGAGAGACCATGTCCGAAGTGACCCGAAGAAACGTCCTGAAGGCCGGGGCGGCGGGGGCCGGTGCCGCGTTGGTCCCGGTCGCCTGGACCGCCACCGCCCGCGCCGACTCGGTAGCGCCACCGCAGGTGCTGGCCGCGAACGACCTGGCCCTGTGGTACGACGAGGGGGCCGGCACCGACTGGCTCCGCGCGCTGCCGATCGGCAACGGCCGGCTCGGCGCGATGGTGTTCGGCAACGTCGACACCGAACGGCTCCAGCTCAACGAGGACACCGTCTGGGCCGGTGGACCGTACGACTCCGCCAACACCCGGGGCGCGGCCAACCTGGCCGAGATCCGGCGGCGGGTCTTCGCCGACCAGTGGACCTCGGCGCAGGATCTGATCAACCAGACCATGATGGGCAACCCGGGTGGTCAGCTCGCCTACCAGACCGTGGGCAACCTCCGGCTCGCCTTCGGCTCGGCCAGCGGGGTCAGCCAGCACGTCCGGACGCTCGACCTCACCACCGCCACGGTCACCACGACCTACCTGCTCAACGGGGTACGGCACCAGCGGGAGGTGTTCGCCAGCGCCCCCGACCAGGTGATCGTGGTGCGGTTGACCGCCGACCGGGCCAACGCGATCACCTTCTCCGCCACCTTCGACAGCCCGCAGCGGACCAGCGTGTCGAGCCCGGACTCCGCCACCATCGGGCTGGACGGCATCTCCGGCAGCCAGGAGGGGGTCACCGGTTCCGTGCGGTTCCTGGCCCTGGCCAACGCCGCCGCGACCGGGGGCACGGTCAGCAGTTCCGGCGGCACCCTGCGGGTCTCCGGGGCCACCAGCGTGACCATCCTGATCTCGATCGGGTCCAGCTACGTCAACTACCGCACCGTCAACGGCGACTACCAGGGCATCGCCCGTACCCGGCTCAACGCCGCCAAGGGCGTGGCGATCGAGCAGTTGCGCAGCCGGCACCTGGCCGACTACCAGGCGCTGTTCAACCGGGTGAGCATCAACCTGGGGCGGACCGCCGCGGCCGACCAGACCACGGACGTGCGGATCGCGCAGCACGCGAGCAGCAACGACCCGCAGTTCGCCGCGCTGCTGTTCCAGTTCGGGCGGTACCTGTTGATCTCGTCGTCGCGGCCGGGCACCCAGCCGGCGAACCTCCAGGGCATCTGGAACGACTCGCTGACACCGTCCTGGGACTCGAAGTACACGATCAATGCCAACCTGCCGATGAACTACTGGCCGGCCGACACGACGAACCTGTCCGAGTGTTTCCTGCCGGTCTTCGACATGGTGAAGGACCTGACGGTGACCGGGGCACGGGTCGCCCAGGCGCAGTACGGCGCGGGCGGCTGGGTCACCCACCACAACACCGACGCCTGGCGGGGCGCGTCGGTGGTCGACGGGGCGCTGTGGGGCATGTGGCAGACCGGTGGGGCCTGGCTGGGCACGCTGATCTGGGACCACTACCTGTTCACCGGGGACCTGGGCTTCCTCCAGGCGAACTATCCGGCGCTCAAGGGGGCCGCCCAGTTCTTCCTCGACACCCTGGTCGCCCACCCCACGCTCGGTTACCTGGTGACCAACCCGTCGAACTCGCCGGAGCTGCCGCACCACTCGAACGCCAGCGTCTGCGCCGGCCCGACGATGGACAACCAGATCCTGCGGGACCTGTTCGACGCCGCGGCCCGCGCCAGCGAGACGCTCGGCGTGGACACCACCTTCCGGTCGCAGGTACGCACCGCCAGGGACCGGCTCCCCCCGACCCGGGTCGGTTCCCGGGGCAACGTGCAGGAGTGGCTGGCCGACTGGGTGGAGACCGAGCGGAACCACCGGCACGTCTCCCACCTGTACGGCCTGCACCCCAGCAACCAGATCACCAAGCGGGGCACCCCGTCGCTGTACGAGGCCGCCCGCAAGACCCTGGAGCTGCGGGGCGACGACGGGACCGGCTGGTCCCTCGCCTGGAAGATCAATTTCTGGGCCCGGCTGGAGGACGGCGCCCGCGCCCACAAGCTGCTGAAGGACCTGGTCCGTACCGACCGGCTCGCGCCGAACATGTTCGACCTGCACCCGCCGTTCCAGATCGACGGCAACTTCGGGGCCACCTCCGGCATCGCCGAGATGCTGTTGCACAGCCACACCGGCGAACTCAATGTGTTGCCCGCACTGCCGAGCGCGTGGTCCACCGGGCAGGTCGCCGGCCTGCGGGGTCGCGGCGGATACACCGTCGGCCTGCGCTGGAGCAACGGCCAGGTCGACGAGATCGGCGTCCGGGCCGATCGGGACGGCACGCTCCGGCTGCGGTCCCGGCTGTTCACCGGCAGCTTCACCCTGGTCGACGTCGCCGACGGCAGCGCACCGGCCACCACCCGGCCGGAGACCGACGTCGTCCAGTTCGCCGTCCGCGCCGGTCACACCTACCGGGCGGCCCGGCCCGGCGTGACGCCGACCCCGACCCCGACCGCCACGCCCACCGCCACCCCGACGCCCACCGACACCCCCACCCCGGTCCCCACCACGCCGACGCCGACGCCGACCACCCCGGCCCCGACCACCAGTCCGCCCGCCCCCTCGGGTGCCCGGGCGACGTACGCGGTGACCGGCTCGTGGTCGGGCGGCTTCCAGGCCGAGGTCACCGTCACCGCCGGCGCCACCGCGATCCGGGGGTGGACGGTCTCCTGGTCGTTCGCCAACGGGCAGACCATCAGCCAGATCTGGGGCGGATCGCACACCCAGAGCGGCGCCAACGTGACGGTGCGCAACGTCGACTACAACGGCAGCCTGGCAGCCGGCGCGTCCACCACCTTCGGCTTCATCGGCACGGTGACCGGCACCAACACCGCACCGACGAACCTCACCTGCACGACGACCTGACCGACGCGGGACGCGCGCCGTCGTCCGACCCGCCCACGGGACGGTCGGGGCGGCGACGCGCGTCCCGACCCTCCCGGTACGCACGACCCCATCCCTGTGGAACGGAACGGACGGAAGAAGAACATGAGACGACCCACGCGCAGGCGTCGCCTGCTGACCGCCCTGGCGACCGGGCTCCTGCTGGTGGCGGGCCCGGCCGTGGTGCTGCGGACCTCCCCGGCGCTGGCCCTGAACAACGGGGTGGCCCGGACCCCGCCGATGGGGTGGAACAGCTGGAACACCTTCGGCTGCAACATCAGCGAGACCCTGATCCGGCAGATGACCGACGCGATGGTCAGCTCCGGCATGAAGGACGCCGGCTACCAGTACGTCGTCGTGGACGACTGCTGGATGAACCCCAACCGTGACTCCGCCGGCAACCTCCAGGGCGACCCCACCCGCTTCCCCTCCGGCATGAAGGCGCTCGGCGACTACATCCACGCCCGCGGCCTCAAGTTCGGCATCTACCAGGCGCCCCTCGACAAGACCTGCGCCCAGTACTTCAACAGCTATCCCGGAGCCACCGGCTCGCAGGGACGGGAGGCACAGGACGCCCGGCAGTTCGCCGCCTGGGGCGTCGACTACCTCAAGTACGACTGGTGCTCGCCCACCGGCAGCATCGACGACCAGGTCCGCGCCTTCGCCAAGATGCGCGATGGTCTCGCCGCCGCCGGCCGCCCGATCGTGCTGAGCATCAACTCCAACAGCATCCACTCCAAGACCGGCCCGCAACGCGACTGGGGCGACGTGTCGAACATGTGGCGCACCACCGAGGACATCACCAACACCTGGAACAGCGGGCAGACCAACGGCTACCCGATGGGCATCCAGAACATCGTCGACGTCACCGTCCCCCTCGCCGCCCGCGCCAAGCCCGGCGCGTTCAACGACATGGACATGATGGAGGTCGGCCGGGGCGGCATGACCGACACCGAGATGCGCAGCCACTTCGCCCTCTGGGCCATCCTCGCCTCGCCGCTGATCGCCGGCAACGACCTGCGCAACATGAACGCGGCGACCCAGACGATCCTCAAGAACGCCAACCTCATCGGCATCAGCCAGGACCCGCTCGCGCTCCAGGCCAGCCAGGTCTCCTTCGACGGCACCCGCCGCGTCCTCGCCAAGCGACTGGCCAACGGGGACGTCGCCGTCGCTCTGTTCAACCAGGGCACCGCCGCCACCACCATCAGCACCAGCGCGTCCGCCCTCGGGTTGTCGGGTGGCCCGTTCACCCTGCGCGACGCCTGGACCAACACCACCAGCACCACCACCGGCGCCATCTCGGCCAGCGTCCCGGGCCACGGCACCGTCGTCTACCGGGTCAGCGGCACGACCAGCACCCCCACCCCGACCCCGACCACGCCGACGCCCACCCCGACCACTCCCGCGCCGACCACCCCCGTGCCGACCACCCCGCCGCCATCGGCCGGCCCGTGCCAGGTCACGTACGCGGTCAGCAGCCAGTGGCCGGACGGGTTCCAGGCCGAGGTGACGATCCGCAACACCGGGACCTCCGCGATCAGCGGTTGGAACCTGCGGTGGTCGTTCGCCAACGGCCAGCAGGTGAACCAGGCCTGGGGCGGCACGTACACCCAGAGCGGCGCGCAGGTCACCGTCACCAACGCGGGCTGGAACGGCACCATCGCCGCCGGCGGCAGCGCGAACTTCGGATTCATCTCCACCTGGTCCGGGGGTAACACCGCACCGACCGCGTTCACCCTCAACGGCCAGGAGTGCAGCGTGGCCTGACCGGGTGCGGTTTCCCGCACGGACGTGCGGACCCCCTGCCCCGACGTCGCCCGGTACCCGGGCGGCCCGTGGCAGGGGGTCCGCGTCGGTTCAGCCGCCCAGCGTGGCCAGCAGGGCGGTGGCCATGCCCTGCTCACCCCGGGCGTTCGGGTGGAAGGGCGCGGCCGGGTTCTCCGGCAACAGGCCCTCGACCCACCGGGTGCCGCTGCTCTTGCAGGTGTCGCGCCCGATCGACGGGGTGTAGACGTCGGCGTAGCCGGCCCCGTTCGCGGCGGCGGCACCGGCCAGCATCGCGTTCAGCGTGGTGGCGACACCCCGCAGGTACGGCACGTCCTGGTAGGCGATCGGGACCACCGGCCAGCAGCCGTACCCGCTGTCCGGCACGATCGCCGGGTAGCCGAGCACCACGATCCGCGCCGCGGGCGCGGCCTGTCGGACCGCCTGGAGCACGGCGGTCACCTTCGGCGCGGTGGCGGTGATCCTGGCCCGCAGCTGGTCGGTGCCACCGGCGGTGTACAGGTTCTTGCAGGGCGAACCCAGCGGGCTGCTGAAGCTCGCCTGCGCACAGTCGCCGATGATGCTGGAGAAGCCGATGTCGTTGCCGCCGATCTGCACCGTCACCAGCGCCGTGTCGGCGGTGACGGCGCTGAGCTGCGGCGGGAGCGCGGCGGCCGACGAGCCGCCGTCCCCGACCAGGATGTCGTCGGTGGTGGCCCCGGAGCAGCTCACGTCGACGAACGACGACGAGCCGGCGGAAGCGGCGACCAGGGAGGGGTAGTTGCGGTTGGAGCGCAGGCAGGTCCGGTCGACCTGGGTGGGGATCAGCGGACCGGAGGTGTACGAGTCGCCGAGCGCCACGTACCGCCCGGTGGGGACGGCGGCGTGGGCGGGTGCGGCGACGGTGGACAGCACACCGGCGGTGGCCACGACGAGCGCGGCCGTCCGGGTGGCCGCCCTCAGCAGGGGCCGGCGGGGACGGGACATGACGCCTCCCAGAAGGGATCGCGGGGGTGGTGGCCGCGATCCTGCCGGCAACATCCGTGGGCGTCAATATAGACAACCCCCACTCATGCACGGTGCGGGACATGGCCCGGTCGCACCGCACCGACCCGCCGGCCGACCGGTTGGCCGACCCACCGGCCGACCGGTCGCGTCGATTGACGGGCGTCGAAGCCGGGCGGGATAATCCCCGCGGAGCCGGGCTGGCAGCGAGCCGAGGGACAGACAGGGCGCGACACCGACCGACGTGAACGGACCGAGGGCACACCACGGCCGGCGGTCGCACGTCACCACCACCATCCCCGGAAGGATCTCCATGCCCACCACGCGTTCCCGGTCCCGACTGGCGGCGTCGGTGCTCAGCACCGTCGTCGTCGCCGGCACCGCCGCGCTCTCCGCCACCGTTCCCGCGCAGGCCGCCGCCGGCTGCCGGGTCACCTACACGGTGGCCAGCCAGTGGCCGAGCGGCTTCAGCGCGAACATCGACCTCACCAACCTCGGCGACCCGATCACCAGTTGGCGGTTGACCTGGTCGTTCACCGGGGGACAGGTGATCAGCCAGGGGTGGAACGGCACGGTCACCCAGTCCGCGGACCGGGTCACGGTCACCAACGCCAGCTGGAACGGCAGCCTCGGCGTCGGGGCGAGCACCCAGCTCGGCTTCGGCGCCTCGTGGAACAACTCGTCGAACCCGGTCCCGGTCGACTTCGCGCTCAACGGGGTGCCGTGCACCGGCCGTACCACCTCCCCCACGCCGCCGCCGACCACCACGCCGCCACCGACGACGCCGCCGCCCACCACGCCGCCACCGGCATCGGGCGCGCTGGACCAGACCTCGACCGTGGGCCGGGTCAAGGCGATGGGCGACAGCGCCCAGTTCACCTGGCCCGGCATCTACTTCGAGGGCCGGTTCCGCGGCACCGGGGTCGGCATCGTCCTCAACGACGCCCAGAACGACTACGCCGTGCAGGTCGACGGGGCGACGGTCGCCACCCTGGTCACGCCGGGTCGGACCACCTACTGGGTCCGCAACCTGACCAACGCCGAGCACACCGTACGCCTGGTCAAGCGCACCGAGAGCCCGTGGAGCGCTGGCGAGTTCGGCGGCCTGGTCCCCGTCGCCGGGGGCGCGATCCTGGCCAGACCCGCCGCCCGCAGCCGGCAGATCGAGTTCATCGGCGACTCCTGGACGGCCGGCTACGGCAACATGTCGACCACCCGCGACTGCTCCAACAACGGCGGGGTCACCCGCAACTCGAACGCCGACGTCACCTTCGGTGCCCTCACCGCGCAGAGCCTGAACGCCGACTACCAGCTCACCGCCTGGTCCGGCCTCGGCATGGTGCGCAACTACAACGGCGGGGGCACCGACAACTTCCGCACCTACTACGAGACCGACCTGCAGGCCCTGTGGAACAGCACGGTGTGGCAGAAGCCGAGCACCTGGAAGCCGCAGCTGGTCGTGGTGGGGCTGGGCATCAACGACTTCTCCACCGCCCTCAACCCCGGTGAGCGGTGGACCACCGTCGACCAGCTCGCCGCCGACTACCGGAGCGCCTACCTGGCCTTCATCGACAAGCTGCGCAGCCGGTACGGCCCCGACACGTTCATCGTGCTCACCTACCCCGACCTGTCCCCCACGACCGCGCTGGCCAGCTCCGTCCAGCAGGTCGTCCAGACCCGCACCAGCCGGGGCGACACCCGGATCCGCTCGCTGTACTACGACGACAACGCGCTGGGGCTGGACAAGCTCGGTTGCGACTGGCACCCGTCCCGCCGCGACGACCAGCTCCTCGCCGGTGCGCTCACCCGGTTCGTCAACACCCTGCCGTTGAACTGGTGAACCGCCCCGCCGGTTGACGGCGGGAGCCGACTCGCCCCCGCCGATGGGGAGAAACGACGATGCGGGGTCGGCGGCGTCCAGGACGCCGCCGACCCCGCATCGCTAGTCGTGAGGACGCTCGCCGGGCCAGGCAGTCGAACCTCGTTTCCCCTGCTCCAGACGACCTACGGCCTCTTGTTGACATCATACGTCATACGGATTACGTTTGTAATCATCGATACATATGATCATCTTCCGTCGCGGGTCGAGGGTCGCCGCCGCCGGATCCCCGGCCACCGCACCTCCTCCCCCGGGCGGTCGATCACCTGTCCCCTGCCCCCGAAGGAGCCCTCCTGATGTCGAGACACCGCCTGGTAGCCGGCGCTGTCGCGGGGATCGCGGCGCTCGCCCTCGCCATGGGCGGCGCCGCGGTCACCGCCGGAGCCAGCCCGCCGGCCTACGCCAACGACGCCGCGCCGCTCGCGGCCACCGCCGGCTGCGGCAAGGCACCCACCCTGACCAGCGGTAACCGCACCATCTCCAGCGGCGGCCAGAACCGCTCGTACATCCTGCGGATCCCGGAGAACTACGACCGCAACCATCCCTACAAGCTGATCTTCGGCTTCCACTGGAACGGTGGCACCGCCAACGACGTCGACTCGGGCGGGACGAGCGGCTACCCGTGGTCCTACTACGGCATCCGGGCGCTGTCGAACAACAGCGCGATCTTCGTCGCGCCGCAGGGCATCGGCAACGGCTGGGCCAACAGCGGTGACCGCGACCTGACCTTCGTCGACGACATGATGCGCCAGATCGAGTCGGCCCTGTGCGTCGAGACGACGCAGCGGTTCGCCATGGGCTTCAGCTACGGCGGCGGCATGAGCTACGCCATCGCCTGCGCCCGCGCCACGGTCTTCCGCGCCGTCGCCGTCTACTCCGGTGGCCAGCTCAGCGGCTGCAACGGCGGCACCCAGCCAATCGCCTACATCGGCATCCACGGGCTGCGGGACACCGTGCTCCCCATCGCGACCGGCCGGTCGCTGCGCGACCGGTTCGTCCGGAACAACGGCTGCACCCCGCAGAACCCGCCGGAGCCGGCGCAGGGCAGCCTGACCCACACCGTCACCTACTACGCGGGCTGCCGGGCGGGGTACCCGGTCGCCTGGGCGCCGTTCGACGGCGGGCACGCCCCCAACGCCGTGGACGGCACCGCCGACCCCTACGCACCCGGCGAGAAGTCCTGGACCCGGCCGGTGGTGTGGAACTTCTTCAGCCAGTTCGACGGCACCACGCCGCCCACCACGCCCCCGGCGACCCCGACCACCCCACCGGCCACCCCGACCACCCCACCGGCGACCCCGACCACGCCGCCGCCCGGCGGTAGCGGCTGCACCGCCACGGTGACGGTGAACCAGTGGACCGGTGGCTTCACCGCCTCGCTGCGGGTCACCGCCGGCTCCGCCGGCACCACCGGCTGGACGGTCAGCGCCACCCTGCCCAGCGGGGCCAGCGTCACCAACACCTGGAACGCCACCGCCAGCGGCAGCACCGGGACGGTGCGCTTCACCAACGTCGACTACAACGGCCGGCTCACCCCCGGCCAGGTCGCGGAATTCGGCTTCCAGGGCAACGGCAGCGGGTCCGGGATGACGCCCACCTGCACCGCACGCTGACCGGCGGACCGCCGACAGAGCACCACAGCGCGACCCGGGGCCGGTGGGCGGGGTTCGACTCCCGCCCACCGGCCCCGGGCGGGCTCTCCCCCGACCCCGACCCCGGCCCCGGCCCCGGGTCGGTCGATCCGCCCCCGGCGGTCACCCGATCCGCGAATTCGTCGTGGCCGATCGGCGATCCAGCGGCCAGACATGACTCTTGCTGCCATGATGGCGGACGTGGGAGCTGCGAAAACCAATACGCCTGTCATCTCGCCGCTGGCCGGCGAGCCGATCAAACGCGCCGACGCGGAACGGCTCGCGGGGGTGCTGAAGGCCTTCGCCGACCCGGCCCGGCTGCGGCTGCTCAGCCTCATCCAGTCGGCCCCGGAGGGCGAGGCGTCCGTCACCGACCTCACCGCGCCGCTCGGCCTGTCCCAGCCGACGGTGAGCCATCACCTGCGGATCCTCACCGAGGCCGGGCTGATCGAACGCGAGAAGCGCGGCGTCTGGGCGTACTACCGGACGGTACCCGCCGCGATCAGCGCGATCGCCGACCTGTTGACCCCGCCCCGCAAACGGGCCACCAAGAAGACCCGCTGACTCCGGACGGTCGGCGGCGGCCCACCGGGGTCAGGATCCGAAGGACCCGGCCCCCGGTTCCCAGCGGTGCAGGTGCACCGGGGTCTGCTCGGCCACCATCCGGGCGAGGCTCTGTCGGACCTCCCGCAGGTGCGGCGAGAAGACCTCCAGGTCGGCACCGCCCCAACGGGCGAAGATCCGCTCGGCTTCGGCATGCGTCTGGAGCGCCTCGGCACGTCGGTTCAGCCGCCACAGGTGGCCGCTCAGGTTCGCCAGCACCGCGGCCAGGTCCAGCCCGAACACCACCGAATTGCCCTCGACGAGTTTGCGGTAGAGCGTCTCCGACGCCGCGGTGGCGTCCACCGCCTCCTCCAGCCGGCGGGACTCGGCATACCGGAGACCGAGCGTGTTCAGGGTCAGGGCCAACTCCGGCAGGTACACCGACGGCTGATCGTCGCTGAGCCGACGCCAGAGCTGCTCAGCGCGACGTGCGGCCTGCAGGGCGGAGTCGGCCCGATCCAGGTGCGCCTCGATGGCCGAGAGGTTGGTCAGCGCGACGGCCAGACCGACCTCGCCGGCCGGCGAGGAGGCGTCGGCGGCGAACAGCTTCACGCTGCGCCGCGCCGCCACCTCGGCCTCCGGGTGGCGGCCGACCTCGGCCAGCCGGGTGCCGAGGTTGTCGAGTGTCTCGGCGAGACGGAACCGGTACGCCGGGTCATCCCCGGCGAGGGGATCGAGGATGTCGACCGCCCGCTCCACGCTGGCCAGCGCCTCGGCGCTCCGGTTCACCGCGGCGAGCCGGTGACCCCGCAGGTGCAGCGCCCGGGCGAGCAGGGCGGCGGTCGGTGGGCGGGCGTCGGTGGCGAGCGCGGCCTCGGCGGCGGTCACCGCCCGGTCGAGAGCCTCCAGCGCCGCCCGCCGATCGCCGGTCCTGGCCAAGCGGCGACCGTAGCCGAGGTGCAGCCGGGCCCGTTCGGCGTCGTCACCGCACCTGGGCAGCCGGTACTCGACCAGCCGGCAGGTGATGTCGCGGGCCACCAGGTCGAAGTCGGAATGCCGCCCCGGGGGGAGGTGCGGCTCGATCGCGGCCAGCAGTTCGACGTCCATGTCGGGCAGGTCGACGAGCGTCGCCAGGACCGCGCCACCGGCGGCGGTGGCGAGTGCCGGATCCGCCCGGAGCGCCGGCAGCAGCACCCTGGTCGCCACGTGCGGCCATTCGGTGGCCACCTCGCTGAGCACGGTCAGCGCCCGGGCACGGACCCCGGCCGCCGTGGCCGGCTCCAGGTCCGCCGCCCGGAGCAGTGCCCGGGCGACACCGGCCGCCCAGGACCGGGGCGGGTGGCGGCGCCACCAGTCGTGGCCGGCCACGGCCAGCGCGAGATACGCCTCGCCCCACCGGTCGGGCCGCAACGGTTCCAGCACGGACTCCTGGTCGTGCGACGGATAGCAGGCGGTGTGGTCGGTCAGCAGCGCCCTGATCGTGGTCGGTTCGGCACCGGCACAACGGAGGATCTCCCCCGCCGCGTCGTCGGCCACCGGGCCGGCCAGCGTCGCGGTCACCACGGCCAGATCGAGCTGCTGGGTCGGGCTGGTCGTCTCCCCGGCCCGGCGCAGCTTCCGCCAGTGGCCGGTCTCCCGGTTGATCAGGTGGCCGTAGAGATCCACCAGACTGGACGGCGCGGTCGACCCGGCGCGGCGGCTGACGTCGACGGCGACCAGGGCGGCCAGCTGCACAGCCAGCGCGGTCCCGTACGCGGGATCGGTCAGCCGGGGTACCACCACCTTGGCGGGCCGGGCATCCGGGAGCAGGCCGGCGAACCGGTCGACCGCCACCCGGAAGAGCCGCCGCCGGGCGTCCGGATCCACCGCCAGCGGCGGCAACGGGAACTCGTCGGCCGTCATACCGACCCCGGTCAGCCAGGAGCGCAACTCCGGCCACCAGTACCCCGGGGAACGGGCCAGCAGCAGCACCCGGACCTGTCCCCCGCCGTGCAGCAGCGGGTCGGTGAAGAGCGACGGCAACGCCCCGGCCGGCCAGCGGTCGGCGTAGTCGACCACCACCAGCAGTCCACGGCCGTCGTCGGACCCGCCAGGCGGACCGGTTCGCGGCTCAGGCGTCAGGGGCTCACAGTACGCATGCAACACCGTCCATCCGGCCTCCTGGGCGGTCGCCCCGAGCCGGTCGGCGAGCCGGGTCTTGCCCTGGCCACCCGGGGCGTACATCAACCGCACCGACCTCAGGCCGGCGTGCGGCGGGTCGAGCCAGCGCCACAACGATCGTTGCTCGTCCTCACGCCCCACGAAGGGCACCACCCGGTGACGCGCGTCGAGCAGCTCGGACAGTCGCAGGCTCTCCACCGCCCGCGACACGGCACCGCCAGCGCCGGTCAGCCGGTAGGCCGGCGAGCCGATGAAGACATTTCCATGGAAATTGCCGCTGTTGGAGACACTGAAGGGCGCGGCCATCGCCGGGCCGGTGTGCGAGACGACGTAGCCGTTCGGTGGGAACGGGTCGGTGCGGTCGGTGATCGTCTGATGCGGCGGATTCCGTGCACCCGGACACCACCAGCGGCCCAGGATCATCGGGGTCGGCGGTGGATGCCGCTGATGCCCACACCACCGTCGGCCTCGACATCACCGGTCGCGGAGGCGCTCATCGGGGTGTCGTCGTCGGCCGGAGCGTCGATCCCGGAGACGCCGTAGCCGTCACGGGTCGTCGTCACCTTGCCGGTCTTCTCGGCCCGCAGGCCCGGTCGGGTCGGGGCCAGGGCGGCCCACAGGGCCACGCCGACCCCGGCGACGGCGGCCACCGCGGACACCGCCGTGGCGAGCAGGTCGGCCGTGTCGGCGCGCAGGACGACGAACGACAGCGCCAGGACGGCGACGAGCGCGCCGGTGACCAGCAGCACCACCCGACGGGACGACCTCAACACCGACCTCCTCGCAGCGCGGGCGCTGTCACACCGGAACGTCACCCGGTCGCCCGCTACCGAGCGTAGGCCGACGCGGCAGGCCGCCGACCGTCCTGCCGGCTATCCGACATGGACGGTGCCGCCGGCCGGGGGCGGGGATGCTCTCAGTCGGCGTGGCGCGACGGTACGCCGAGCGCGGCGCACGCCTGCTCGTACATCCGGACCACCTCGCGGCGGATCTCGGCCCGCTCGGTGAGCCGGTGGGCGAACGGGATCCGCACCGGTACCTCGATGTCGTCGAGGGTGACGGCGAAGTCCATCCCGTCGGCGTCCAGACCGGTCACCCACGCCCGGGTCGCCGCCGGGCAGCCGCCGAGGGCACGGCAGATCAGCAGCGAGTCCCCGGCGTGGTCGTCGTTCATGTGCCGGCTGACCGCGCGGACGACGTCGGCGTCGAACGGCTGCCCGGTCACGCCACCGCCTCCGGCATCCCCGGGCCGTCCGGCACGTGCCCGGCCAGGGCGGTGAAGACCGCCATGTTGTGCCGGTACGCCACCAGCACCTCGTCCAGCAGCGCCGCCTCGTCGGCCGGGCTCAGCGGCAGGGCGTCCAACCGGGCCCGGTACGCGTCCTTGTACGCCGTGGGCCGGGGGATCCGGTCGAAGGTGTAGAAGGCCACCCCCGCCTGCCCGGTCAGCCCGTACCGTCGGGCCACCGCCCGTCCGATGTACAGCCCCCCGGAGAGGTCACCCAGGTAGCGGGTGTAGTGGTGGGCGATGAAACGCACCGGGGACGTGCCGCCCACGGTCCGGATCCGGTCGGCGTAGGCGACCGTCGTCGGGTGCGGCGTGGTGCGCGACGCCCAGTCCGGTCCGGCCAGGTGGATCAGGTCCGCCTCCAGGGCGGGCAGCCGGGTCAACGCGTCGTCGACGAACCCACCGGCGACCGGATCGTCGCGCATCGCCTCGGCGGCCGACTCCAACACCTGGTACAGGGCGTGGTGCTGCACCACCAGGTCGAGGTAGCCGGCCAGGTCCAGCTCGCCGCCGACCAGCGCGGTGACGTAGCGCTGGCTCTCGGCGGCGGCGTGGACCTGCTGGCTGGCGGCCCGGAGCCGGGCCGAGAACGGCAGGGGTGGGGTGTCCATCTATTCCTCCGTGACGGGGGTGTTCCGGGTCGGACCCCGGCGGCGGGGGACGACCAGCGGCAGGTGGGTGTCCGGGTGCGGCACGACCTCGATGTCGTGCCGGTAGACCTCGCTGAGCAGGGGCGCGGTCAGCACCGTGGCGGGGGGTCCGGTGGCCCGGATCCGGCCCTCGGCGAGCAGGGTGATCCGGTCCGCGTACGCCCCGGCCAGGGCGAGGTCGTGCAGCACCACCACGACGGCGTCGCCGGCCTCGGCCCGCTCCCGGGCGATTCGCATAACCAACTCCTGGTGGTGCAGGTCGAGGGCGGCGGTCGGTTCGTCGAGCAGCAGTACCCCGGTCTGCTGGGCCAGCACCCGGGCCAGTGCCACCCGGGCCTGCTCGCCGCCGGAGAGCGACGGGTGGGGCCGGGTGGCGAACCGGATCACGTCACAGCGTCGCATGGTCTCGCCGACCACCGCATCGTCGTGGGCCTCCTCCGGGCGACCGGCCCAGGGGGAACGACCCATCCGGACCACCTCGACCACCGCGAAGGGGAAACTCAGGACACTGTGCTGGGTCAGCACCGCCCGGCGCATCGCCAGCTCCACGGCCGACCACTCGGCCAGCGGACGACCGTCGACCTCGACCGTCCCGGCGGCGAGCGGCAGGTCACCGCTGACGGCGGCCAGCAGGGTGGACTTGCCGGCGCCGTTCGGCCCCACCAAGGCGTGCAGTTCACCGGCGCGGACCGCGAGGTCGACCCGGTCGAGCACCGCTCGGCCGGCGCGCTCGACCCGGACCCCGGTGGCCCGGATCCGGGTGCCGCCCGGCACCGGGGCGGTCGGCACCCGGGCGGCCGTCCGGGCTCCGAGCAGCCGCAGCGGCCCCCGTCGCCGACGTACGTTCACCACGGTCCCCCCCTCGGGTGTGCGGGTCGGGGTGCCGGAGGCGCTCACGCCCACCCGCCGGCACGGTCCCGGGTGCGGCGCAGCAGCCAGAAGAAGGCGGGGCCGCCGACCAGCGCGGAGAGCACCCCCAGCGGCAGCTCCTGGTAGTCGACGAGGGTCCGTGCGGCGAGGTCGGCGACGACGACGACGATCGCCCCGCCGAGCCCGCTGGCCGGCAGCAGCAGCCGGTGTCCGGGGCCGGCGACCATCCGGACCAGGTGGGGCACGACCAGGCCGACGAAGCCGATGATGCCGGTGAAGGCGACCGCCGCCGCGCCGAGCAGCGCGGTGACCACGATCATCCGGACCCGCAGCCGTTCCACGTCGACCCCGAGGTGGCGCGCGGAGCGTTCGCCCAGGGCGAGCAGGTCGAGCCGGCGGGCGTCGGCGAGGGTGGCGAGCAGCCCGACCGCCAGGCAGGGCGCGGCCAGCGCGACCGCCGGCCAGTTCGCCTGGGCCAGGCTGCCGAGGTTCCAGAACGCGATGGCCTGCACGCCCGACTCGTCGGCGACGAACATCAGCAGCCCGATGGCGGCCCCGGCGACGGCGTTGACCGCGACCCCGGTGAGCACCAGGGTGACCACCTCGGTCCGGCCGCCGGAGCGGGCCAGCAGGTAGACCAGCCAGGTGGTGGCGAGGCCCCCGGCGAACGCGGCGGCGGGCACCGTCCAGCCACCGAGGACGGTGACGCCGGTGACGATGGCCAGTGCCGCGCCGACCGCCGCGCCCGCCGAGACGCCGATGACGCCCGGCTCGGCCAGCGGATTGCCGAACACCCCCTGCATCACCGCGCCGGCGCAGCCGAGCGCGGCGCCGACCACGGCGGCGAGCGCGACCCGGGGGAAGCGGACCAGCCACAGCGCGCTCTCACCGTGCACGGCGGCGGGCCGGGGGCCGAGGTCCAGGCCGAGGCGGTGCAGCACCGAGCCGAGCACCTCCGCCGGGCTGACCGCCACCTGCCCCCGCCCGGCGGCGACCAGGGCGACCAGCAGCAGGGCGGCGGAGAGCCCGGCGAGCAGGACCGGTCCGCGCCGTACCCGACGGCGGCCGTCGCGACCGGCGGCGGCGTCCCCGGTGGCCGGTCGGGTGTCGGTGGCGGTCATCGCGGGCTCCGGCAGTGCAGCGCGTCGGCCAGTGCCCGCACCACCCGCCCGGAGCGGGTGCCGAAGGTGAGCAGGACGCCGTCGTCCATGTCGACGACCCGGCGGGCGGCCCCGGCCGGGGTCTGCCCCACCCCGGGGAGCCTGAGCAGGCCGTCGACGCCGCCGACGGACTCCAGCCCACCGCTCATCACCAGCAGCACGTCCGGGGCCGCGTTGATCAGGCCCTCGCTGGTCAGCGGGCGGAACTTCGCCAGGCCGATCGCGCTGCCGGCGTCCACCCCTCCGGCCGCCTCGATCATCGCGTCGGAACCGGCCCCCCGCCCGCCGATCAGGTAGACCCCGGCGGTGCCGCGCAGATAGAGGAAGGCGACGCGGGGGGCCGGACCGTCGGGCACCCCGGCGCGGGCCGCGGCGGTCTCCCCCTCGATCCGGGTCACCAGCCGGTCGCCGGCCGGGCCGACGCCGAGCGCCGCCGCGATGGCCCGGACGTGCCCGGGAACGGCGTCGAGGGTCTGCTCGGCGGCGACCAGGACCACCGGGATACCGGCGGCGCGCAGTTGCCGCAGTGTCTCGGGTGGACCGATGCTGTCGTCGGCGACGACCACCGTGGGGGCGAGGGCGAGCACCGCCTCGGCGGACAGGTCGTGCCCGGCCGGGGTGACCACGGGCAGGTGCGCGGCGGCCTGGAAGGTGGTGGAGGTGTCCCGGCCGACGACGTTGCCGCCGAGGCCGAGGCTGAACACGATCTCGGCGATCGAGCCGTAGAGGTTGACCGGCAGGATGCGCGCGACGTCGGTGACCGTGGTGGCGACGCCGTCGGTGGAGGTGACGGTGACCGGCAGGGCCGGGGTGGGGGCCGGATCCAGCGGGGTCACGTCGGTGTCGGGCAGGGTGGCGGTGACCGGGCCGCAGGAGGTCGGGGCCGACCGCGCCTCGGCCGCCGGGTCGGTGCAGCCGACCAGGGTGCCGGCGAGCAGCACCAGGACGAGCGGCAGCGCACGCGGGGTCACGGGGTGCTCCGGCGGTGGCGACGGCGGCGCAGGCCGGCGAGCAGCACCGCCCCGAGCACGGGTACGACCAGCACGGCGAGCCACCAGCGGCCGGTGTCGGAGGCGGCGCTGACCCGGGTCACCTGCGCCTGGTCGCCGGCATCGGCCGGGCCCGCCGGGTCGCCGGTGCCGGCGGGGGCGACGGCGGTGGCGGTGGCCGACGCCGGTGTGCCGCCGGTGGGCGTGCCGGCCGCGCCGGTCGGGGCCGCCGCCGGTGGGGTGGTCCGGGCGGCACCCCCGGTGGTCGCAGGGGCGGCGGTGGCCGGGGTACGGGTCGGTACGGGCGCTGCGGCGGCGGCGAAGCTGACCGGCACCCGGACATCCTGGGAGCGGTCGGCGGTGCGGGTGTGGTCGGCGCGGGAGGCGACCACGCACCGGGTGACGGTGCAGTCGATCGTGCCGATGCGGGGGCTCACGGTGAGGGTCACCCGGAACGAGCCGCCCGGGCCGTAGGGGACGGCTAGTCCCTCCCCGTAGGAGGGTGGGTCGGACGAGATCCAGTGCGACGCGCCGGTGCTGCCGGTGGTGTCGGCCCCACCGCCGCACGGGCTGGGGGCGGCCCCGGCGCCGTTGTCCACGCAGAACGCGACATAGATGCCCTTGGTGACGTCGTACCCGTTGCCGGTGACGGTCACCGTCGCCCCGGCGCGGGACACCCCGCTGGTGGGGGTGGCGGTGAGGGTCTGCCCGGCGGGGCCCCGCCCGGTCCCGGCGTGGGCCGGCGTCGACCCCAAGCCGATACTGACAGTGATCGCGGCGACGGTCAGGATGGCGCGAGGCAGTGCCCGCATCAGGCTCCTCCCATGACGGATCGGGCCGGCTGCCACACCGACCGTAGTTAAGGTTTGCCTAACCTAAGCGACTGATCCGCTGTTCACAAGAGGTTCTTCGGCCCAAGATCTTCGGCCGCTTTGCCGGATGCCGCAGTAGTTAGGTTTGCCTAACCTCAACCACTGTCCGTATTGGGCACCACAGAGGGAGCAGCATGGTCAGATCCAGAACCAATGCCAGTCGGTGGCGGACGTCGCGCTGGGCGGCGGTCGCCCTGCTCGGCGCGTCGACCGTCCTCGTCGGGGTCAGCCCCGCCCAGGCCGCCGGGGCGGAGATCAGCTCCGGCAGCCTGACCTGGGGTTTCAAGGCGTCCTTCCGCGCCTACGTGAACACCGGCAACGGCAACCCGCCGATCGCCGCCAGCGACGGTGCCCGCATCAACAGCGACGGCACCTTCACCTTCCCCGCGAAGGGCGGCACGTACGACGCCGGCACCGGCGCCATCGACGCCGCGTACGGCGGGAAGATCGTCTTCTCGTACCCGGCGCACTTCTTCACCATCGCGTTGGCCAACCCGACGATCGTCGTGACCGGTGGCACCGCCGCCGTCAAGGCGGACGTCGACCTCACCACCACGGCGGCCGAGCCGGTCTCGGTCCGCCAGGCCACCATCGCCACCGTCACCACCAGCGACGGCAACCCCGGTGGCAGCGGTGGCACGGTGACCGCGGCCGATCTGGCCGCGACGCTGACCGCCGAGGGCGCCTCGGCGTTCAACGGCTTCTACAGCGCCGGTTCCACGCTCGACCCGCTGTCGTTCACCTTCTCCACCGGTGGCGGCGGCGAACCGGCCGGACCAGCCGTCGGCGTCACCCCCGCCACCGGGCTCGACCCGGCCGGGGCGACGATCACGGTCACCGGCAGCGGCTTCGACCCGGAGGCCAACGGGGCGGCGGGGATCTACGTCTCCTTCGGCCCCAAGGTCGACCAGCACTGGACCAACGCCGGTGTCCTCCAGGTCACCAAGTGGGTCAACAAGACGAACGAGCCGACCGAGGCCCGCGACCGGCTCAACGCCGACGGCACGTTCCGCACCACCCTGCCGATCAGCGCGGTCTACACCGACCGCACCGGCGCGCAGGTCGACTGCACGAAGGTGCAGTGCTACGTCGTCACCTTCGCCGCTCGCGGCGCGGCCGACCGTAGCCAGGACACCTTCACTCCGGTGACCTTCGCCCGGGCCCCGGTGGGCGGCGGCGACGCCGACCAGCAGATCACCACCACCGTCACCGGTGGCGCGCTGACCCTCGGCGTGGCCGGCTCCACGGTCGCCCTGCCGGCGGTCAGCAACGGGCAGGTCACCACCGGGGCGCTGAACGCCGCCACGGTCGCCGACCTGCGCGGCACCAACGCCGGCTGGAGCCTGGTCGGGCAGGTCGCCGACTTCGCCTCGACCACCGGCGGCACCATCGCGGCGGACAACCTGGGTTGGGTGCCGAGCGCCACCGTCGGCACCGACCCGCTCGCCGGCACCCCCGGCGTGGTCACCCCGGGCGCGCCCGCCGCGCCCGGTGCCGGCCTGGGCACGGCGCGTGCGCTGTGTACCTCGGCCACCGGCGCGAGCAACGGCACCTTCACCTGTGGCGCCCAGCTCAACCTGGGGGTTCCGGCGTCCGCCCCGGCGGGCGACTACAGCGCGGTGCTGACCCTCACCCTCTCCTGATCCGGCACCACCACACCGGTGGGACGGGGCGTACCCCGTCCCACCGGTCCGACCACTCCGCGGAGTCCGGCATGTCCCTGCGTACCGCCCCGTTCCGGAGCAGCGCCGCCCTCGTCGCCGCGCTGCTCGCCCTGGCGATCCCCGCCGCACCGGCGGTGGCCGCACCCACCCCGTCGCCCGGCGTCGGTTCCGGACCGGCCGGCGGCGACGGCGGGCACCCCGGCACGGCCCGCTGGGCCGTCCAGCCGTCCAGCGCCAAGGGTCCGACCGGGCGCAACTACTTCATCTACGACCTGGCCCCGGGCAGCACCCTGACCGACCACGTCGGCATCACCAACCTCGGCGACCGCCCGGTCACCTTCGACGTGTACGGCACCGACGCGTACAGCGCCGCCGACGGCGCGTTCGCCCTGCTGCCGGCGGACCGGCCGGCCACCGACGTGGGCTCCTGGATCCGGGTCGACCGGCGCGAGTGGACGATCCCGGCGGGCAAACGGGTCGACATCCCGTTCCGGCTCACCGTGCCGGTCAACGCCACCCCGGGCGACCACACCGGCGGGGTGATCGGCGCGGTGGCCCGGGTCCGGACCACCGCCACCGGGCAGCGGGTGCTGGTCGACCAACGGCTCGCCGCCCGGGTCTACCTGCGGGTCACCGGCCCGGTCCGGCCCGCCGTCACCGTCGAGGCGGTCGACGTCTCCTACGACCACCCGGTCGACCCGTTCGGCGGCGGCGACCTGGTGGTCCGCTACCGGCTGCGCAACGACGGCAACGTCCGGCTCGGCGGCAGCGGCACGGTGACCGTCGCCGCGCCCTTCGGCCGGGAGTTGGCCCGCACCTCCCCCACCGACCTGCCGGAGCTGCTACCCGGGGCCACCTTCACGGTCACCGAGCGGATCACCGGCGTACCCCCGCTGCTGCGGCTGACCGCCGCGGTCGACATCGCGGCGACCAGCACGGACACCGCGCTGCCGCCGGTGGTCCGTACCGCCGGGGTGTGGGCACCACCGTGGCTGCTGCTGGCCCTGCTCGCCGGGGCGGCCGGCTGGGCCGGGCTGCGGTGGTGGCGACGCCGGCGCGCTGCCGCCGACGGGCCGGATCCGGATGCCGACCCGCGTCCCGCCGCCCCGCCCGCCCGATGACCGGGCCGCTGCGTGCCGTGGCCCTGCTGGCGGTGGCCGCCGCGTTGGCTCCGGGCGGCACCCCGGCGGGCGGTGCTCCCGGCGTCACCGTGCCGGCCGGAGCGCTGCGGGTCGGCCAGCGGGTGCTGGTCGGCCTGGACGGCTGGCCGGCCGGCACCGTGCAGGCCGAGGTGTGCGGCAACGCGGCCCGGCGCGGGGTGCTCGACTGCGCGACCGGGGCCGCCACCCACGGCCAGGTGCCGCCCACCGGCCGGGCCACCCTGCCGGTGCTGGTGGCCGCCCCGCCGGTGGCCTGCCCCTGCGTGCTGCGGGTCCGCACGCCGACCGGCACCGCCAGCGCCGTCACCGACCTGGCGCTGACCGGGGTCGACGCCCCGGCGGTCGCGCCGACCGTACCGGCCGGGCTGACCCTGGTACGGGTGCACGCCGTCGACCGGTCCGGGCCACGCGGCTGGTTCGGCCTGCCCGGCGAGCTCGCGGTCCGGATCACCCTGCACAACCCCGGCGCGCAGGACGTCACCGACCCGCCGTTGCAGCTCACCGTCGGGCCGCCCGGACAGGCCCGGACCATCGTGGCCGCCCCGGCGTTGGGCCGCATCGCCGCCGGGCAGACCCGCGAGTACCACGTGCCGGTGTCCACCGGCACGGCCCCGTTCGGCAGCTACGAGGTGGAGGGTCGGATCGTGACACCCGGTCGACCTGTCGCGTTCACCGTGGCGGCTGCCCGGCGGCCCTGGGGGCTGCCGGTCGCCGCCGCCGTCCTCACGGTCGTGTCGCTGCTCGCCCGGCCGGCACGACGCCGGGCAGAGGACGGCCCGGTCGTCGTCGCGGCCGGGGTGTCGACGCCTCCCCTGCCTGGCGGCTAGCCCGGGCCTGACCCGCTCCGGCCCTGCACCCGGGGCAGGGCCTCGCCGGCGAGCCACTCCACCGCCGCGTCCATCAGGCGACCGTCGATGGGCATCCACAGTGAGCACATCGACACCCCCGCCTCGGCGAGTCGACCCAGGTCCTCGACGATGGCCTCGGTGCTGGCGTCGGTGCCGCCGATCAGCCGGCCCGGCGCGGGCAGGACCGCCGGCATTCCCGGCGGCACCAGGAACCCGACCGTGCTGATCTCGATCGTCGCCGGGTCACGTCCCGTGCCGTCGGCCAGCTCCTCGATCCGCTGCCGGAAGTAGCGGGCCTCCTCGTGGTCGAGGCCGGAACCGTGCCAGCCGTCCCCGAACCGCAGCGCCCGCCGGATCGCCGCGTCGCTGTGTCCGCCCACCCAGACCGGTGGCCCGCCGGGCCGGTACGGGGCAACGCCGATGCGCGCGTCGCGCAGGCTCGCGAACCTGTCGTCCAGGTCGGCGGTGGTGCCGACCCAGAGGGCCTTCATGACCTCCAGGCTCTCGTCGGTCCGCCGGCCACGTAGCCGCAGCGGCACCCCCAGCGCGCTGAACTCCTGCGGGTTCCACCCGGCGCCGACGGCGACCGCCAGCCGACACGACGTCCAGCGTCCCGAGCTGGTTGGCCAGCTCCACAGGTTGGTAGTCCTGACATCACTGTCAGGGTCAAGCCATCGCGGGCGCGGCGGGGCCGGACGTTGCGGGCAGGACGGCGGGGTGGCCCCTGACCGGACCACCCCGCTCCAGCGTGCCTACCGGCCAAGCGGGTACGACACCCCGCCCGCCGGCCAGGACCGGGCTCGACTCAGAAGCGCGCCCAGTCGTCGGCGGCCGGCCGCCACACGTCGATGTTGCGCGGGTCCACCGCCATCCGACGGGCCCGGTGGGTCTCGTGCTCCTCCGGGGTGAACACCCGGTGCCGGTCGCACAGCTCGTAGCGCGGCCCGTGCCGGGTGTCGTGCATGTAGAAGGCGATCGACGTGGACGCCGAGTGGTTGACCAGGTCGGACGCGATCGGGATCTGCTTGTACTGGGCCCGTGCCCGACCGCGCATCACGTGGTCGAAGCTCTTCATCATGAAGCACAGGTGCGCGACGTAGAACTCGTTGTTGCGCTGGATCGCCAGGCTGTGGTGGTAGCGGTCCTCGCTGCGTAGGAAGACCGTGACGTCGCCGACGTGGTCGGACTCCAGGAAGCCGAGCACCTTGGTGTAGAACGCCAGCGTCTCGTCGTACTTGTCGGTGGCGAGGAACGGGTGTACCAGATCCAGCGGGCGCAGCTCGATCAGCGGCGGCTCGGCGTACTCCTGGAACTCGGTGAACAGCTCGACGATCAGCCCGTTGGGGTCGCGGACGGCGAAGCCCCGCTGGACCAGGCCCTTGACCCGGTCGGCCAGCTCGAACACCTCGTGCCCGGCGGCGGTCACCCGCTCGCGCAGGTCGTCGAGGACGGCGTCGTTCTCGACGCTGAATCCGACCGCCGTGGTCCACGACTCGGTACGCTGCGGCGCGGCGACCAGCTCGATGCTGTGGTGCTCCAGGTCGGCGCGGAGGAACGCGTACTCGTCGTCGTGCTGCTCCAGTTGCAGCCCGACGTGGTACTGGAGGAACTCGATGGAGGCGGCCAGGTCGGGCACCTCGATCCGGGCGTACTCCATGCCGTACGGCCCACGGCGGCGGGCGGTGGCCTCGGTGGTCATCTGTGACCCCTCTCGATGGGCTGGGCGTCCCCGGCGGTGGGGAGACTGACGATGGCCTGACGCTCGATGACCGGCCGCCAACGTTCCCGGACGAACCGCTCGTGCGAGTCGCTGTGCAGGTAGTCGAGCAGGTCCTGCTCGGTGGGGAACTCCACGACGAAGCCGTGGGTCATGCTGGTGTCGCGGGTGCTGACGTTGACCCCGCTGCGCCAGTTGCGCATCGCGGGGTACCGGCTCGGGAAGGTCTCCAGCTCGGCCAGGACGGACTCGGCCGCCCCGGGCGGCAGGTCGTCGCGGAACCGGAAGACCAGGATGTGGGTGATCATGGCGGCCGGCTCAGAGGATGAAGCTGAGTCGGGCGCCGGGGTCCATCGACTCCATCACCGGCACGGCCCGGCGCAGCCGGAACCGCAGCCCGTCCGGGTCGACCTTGAGCACGTGCTCGTACCGGCCGACGTAGGTGTAGGCGCCGCCGTCGCGGTAGCGGTGGATGAGGAAGTTGGCGCTGATCCAGACGGTCTCCGCGCCGGCCTCCAGCAGCAGCACGTTGGAGATCATCCGGTGGGTCCGCGAGTGCGGGTTCTCGGCGTGCGCCTTGCGGCTCTTGAGCCGCTTGACCCGGGCCTGGATCAGCTCGTAGTCGTCCGCGACGAAGTACCCGGCGGTGGTGGCGTCCCAGCCGGCCCAGTCGGTGGTCGGCACCTCCAGCCGGCCACCCGGCTCGATGAGGGTAAGCCACTCGTCGAGCCGCCACTCGTCGAGCAGTTGGGCCTCCCGGTAGAGGAAGTCCTCCACCTCGGCCCGGGTCACCTCGCGCGATGCCACACTGACCACTCCCCCACGGCTGCCTGCCGTCGTCGACGTCACGCTCACTTGCCCGCACCTCCCGTGGCGGGTCCGGCGGCGGGCGTACCGGCCGGCGGGTCACCGGCCACGCTGGTGCTCGCCCCGACCACCTCGGCCCAGCGCCGCCAGAAGCTGCGCATCGCACCCTCGTCGATCGAGCGGCCCTGGTTGCCCTGCTTCTCGTTGGCCATGCCCCGGGACATGTCGCTCCAGTCGTGCGCGGGGTCGACCGCATCGGCGGTCGCGGTGATGCCGCGCTGCACCGCCTCGTACGCCTCGATGTCGTCGGGGGTGGCCAGGCCGCCCGGCCCGACGAAGCTGACCATCGTCTTGATCCGCAGCGCGCGGACCGACTCCGGCTCGCCGACCTCGACGAACTGCCAGGCCCGCACGTCGGTGCGGTCGGCGGCGACCGGTTCGAGCTGCCGGATGGTCAGCGCCTCCAGGTCGAACAGCAGCAGGTTGGGGAAGACGAACAGGATCCGGCTGGCGTCGGCCACCTCGGCGGCGAGTTCGGGGCCGAGGCGCGCCTCCAGCTCGCGGCGCTTGGCGACGGTGCGGGTCTTCTCCTCGTCGCCGAAGCGGGGTTCCCAGACCATGCCGATCCGGCCGTTGTGCCCGGTGAGCACCAGCAACCCGTGGCCGCCGCCGAGGTCGTAGGCGTACTGGTCGTCGTCGGTGACGGCGAAGCCGGTCTCCCGCAGGTAGCCGACGAACGTGTTGTGGGTGGGGGCGAAGTGGTAGCCGTCCATCGCGTTCTCGACGGCGAGCTTCCAGTTGCCCTTCACGCTGTAGAGCTGCACGCCCGGCAGGGTGGTCATGCCGTGCTCGCCGATCTTGGCGGTCAGCGACATGTAGTGCGCGGCCGGGCCGAGGTGGGTCAGCAGATCCGGCACGTCCGCGTCGAAGGCGACGAAGACGAAGCCCTCGTGGATCTGGAGCCGGGGCACCTGCCGCAGGGCCATCGACGCCCGGAAGGCGGGGTCGTCGGGGTACGCGTCGTCGCCGGGCAGCGCGGCCAGGTCACCGGAGTTGCTGAACGCCCAGGCGTGGTAGAAGCACTGGAAGAACTTGGTGTTGCCCTCGCTGTGCCGGCACAGCACGGTGCCCCGGTGGGTGCAGGCGTTGAAGAAGGCCCGCACCTGACCCTCGGCGTCCCGGCAGAAGATCAGCGGTCGACCGCCGAGGGTCCGGGTCTTGAAGTCGCCCGGCTTCGGGATCTCGGTCTCGTGACCGAGATAGAGCCAGGTGTGGTTCCAGATCCGGTCGACCTCGGTCCGGAACACCTCCGGATCGCGGTAGGCCGAGCGGTGCACGCGGAACCGCAGCGCCTCCCAGTCCTCGTCGATCATCGCGCCGGCTGCACCGAGCGGACGTACCGGCGTCTGCTGCGCCATCACCTCACCGCCTTCTACGTCATGCGAGACAGCATCTCGCCACCCGATGCTGCTACTCCGCCCTGGCAACTGTCAAGAGCAGGGCAGACTCCGGCACCGGGTTACTCGCTGTTAATGCGAACGCAACACGTACCTGCTGATTCGCCGGCCACGATGCCCCACATCCGACTCGGCCCGTCCGATCCGCCCGACGGCGGTCGCCGGCCCTCGGACGCGGCCCGCGCACCCCGTCGCCGGCCGCCGGCCACCCGCACCGGGCAGCGCCGTCCCGTCGCACCGCCAGCCGGTGTCACCCCTCCCGGAGGATGTCATGCTCCAGCCGCACGATGGCCCGATCGGTGGAACCCACTACCTGCCCAGCACCCCGGACACCTGCCTGTGGGGCCGGCTGCCCGACCGGCGGCACGAGCCCGTACTGCGGGTCGGATCCGGCGAGACCGTGACCATCGACACCCTCAGCCACGAGGGCATCCTGGAGGACCAGGGCCGCGACCCCGTCGGCTACCTCAAGCAGTTCGACGTGCCCAGCGACCGGGTGCTCACCGACGCCCGCGACCTGGCCGCCTCCGACGTCGCCCACGACTACGACGCCGACGGCCCGCACGTGGTCACCGGCCCGATCACCGTGGCCGGGGCCGAACCCGGCGACCTGCTCCGGATCGAGGTGCTCGATCTGCTCGTCCGCGCCCCGTACGGCTTCATCAGCAGCCGGCACGGCTACGGCGCGCTGCCCGGCGAGTACCCGCTCACCCCCACCGACACCGGCCCGGACGGCGACGGCCCCCGCGAGTACGGCACCGTCAGCCACTTCACCGAGGTGATCCACCACGGCGGCCGGCTGTTCGGCACCCTGCCGTACGGCGACGGCCGGGCGGCCCGCTTCCCGCTCGCCCCCTTCCTGGGCCTGATGGGCGTCGCCGTGGACACCGACGAGCCGGTCCACTCGGTGCCACCCGGCGCGTTCGGGGGCAACCTCGACATCAACGAGTTGCAGGTCGGCTCGACCCTCTACCTGCCGGTACAGCTGCCCGGGGCCGGCTTCTACGCCGGCGACCCGCACTACGCCCAGGGCGACGGCGAGGTGGCGCTGACCGCCCTGGAGGCGCCGCTGCGGGCCACCCTGCGGCTGTCGGTGATCCCTCGGGCGCAGGCCGCCGGCCTGCTCGGGGCCGTCGACGGGCCGTTCGGCGAGACCGCCACCCACTGGCTGCCGGTCGGCCTGCACGCCGACCTCGACGAGGCGATGCGGCGGGCCGTGCGGGCCGCCGTCGACTTCCTCGTCCGCACCCAGGGCATGCCGCCGCAGACCGCGCTGGCCTACCTGAGCGCCGCCGCCGACTTCGAGGTCAGCCAGGTCGTCGACGGGGTGAAGGGCATCCACTGCCTGATCCGCAAGGCCGACTTCCCGGCCCACTTCTGACCGACGGCACGGTCCCGGCCGGTGACGCCACGCCACCGGCCGGGACCGGCGGGTCACCAGCGGACCCGCAACCCCCCGGACGGCACACCGGCGTCCGTACCAGTACGGGCGGCACCGCCGCCTGCGCCGGTCGGGCGGCACCGCCGCCTGCACCGCTCCGGGCGGCACCGCCGCCCACACCGGCCCGGACGGAAAGCGGCCACGCCGTCGCCCCCGACCGGGACAGACCGGGGGCGACGCGCAGCCGGCCGGAGCCGGGCCGCTCCGCCGCCGCGAACGGCACGACGGGCGGCAGGATCCGGGAGTACGGGTCAGGCGGCCGTGGGCACCTCGGCTCGGCGCGGGGCGGCAGCCATCGCCCCCGGCCGGGTGACGGTGACCGCCGCCGCCCGGCTCGCCCACCGGGCCGCCTCGTCGATCGCCGCGCCGTCGAGCAGCGCGTCGGCCAGGGCGGCACAGAAGGTGTCCCCGGCCCCGGTGGCGTCCACCGCGTCGACCCGCTCGGCCGGCACCAGCCACTGCCGGTCGGTGGTCACCACCAGCGCGCCGTCACCGCCGAGGGTCACCACCACCGGCCCCCGGGTACCCAGGGTGCGGGCCATCGCCGCCAGGTCGTCGGTGCCGGCCGCTCCGGCCGGCAGGTCGTCGGTGCCGGCCGGGGACCGGACGCCGGCCAGGGCGGCCAGCTCACCCCGGTTGGGCACCAGCACGTCGACCCGGGCCAGGGTCGCCGGGTCGACCGGGCGGGCCGGGGCGGGATTGAGCACCACCAGGCCCTCCGCGGCCCGGACCGCCTCGGCCACCACCGCGGCGTCGACCTCCTGTTGCAGCAGCACCGCCCGCGCCGAGCCGATCAGGTGCCGCAGCGGGGTCAGATGGTCGGGGGCGAGCCACATGTTCGCCCCCGAACTCACCGCGATGGTGCTGTCGCCGTCGTCGGTGACCAGCACGATCGCCTGCCCGGTGGGGCGCGGGGCGCGCAGCACCGCGTCGGTGGCCACCCCCTCGGCGGCGAGCAGCCCGAGCAGCCAGTCCCCGTCGGCGTCGATGCCGACCGCGCCGACCATCGCCACCCGGCGGCCCAGCCGGGCCGCGGCGACCGCCTGGTTGGCGCCCTTGCCGCCGCCGGCCCGCCGGTGGTCGGCCGCGCCGAGCACGGTCTGACCGGGGGCGGGCAGCTCGTGCAGCGGCACCACCACGTCCACGTTGAGGCTGCCCACCACCACGATGTCGGTCATCGGGTCAGCCCTGCCCGGGACGCCAGGCGTGCGGCAGGAAGTCGGCCCGGGGCGGGGCGAAGACGTCCACGTTGATGCACGGACCCTCGGTCGGTTCGATGTAGTGCTCCGCGCCGCGCGGCACCAGCAGCAGCGAACCCGGCCCCATCGGGTGCGGCACCCCGTCGACGTAGTAGTTGCACCGGCCGCCGAGGATCAGCACCAGCTGGTCGAAGTCGTCGTGGTGGTGCGGGTTGAGGTCCATCCCGACGCTGAGTTCGTGCCAGGCGAAGAGGACCTCGTCGGTGGCGTACACCTTGCGGCGCACCCCGGGCCGGACCTCGGTGGCCGGGATGTCGTCCCAGTTGACCGAGGTGCCGTACAGCTGCGGATTGAGCATGTGAACGCGTCCCTTCTCAGGCGGATCAGGCGGGTGCGGCGAGCCGACGCAGGCCGGTGCCGAGCAGCTGCAGGTCCGAGCCGACGACCAGGTACCGCGCGTCGGTCAGGCCGTAGCGGCCCAGCGTCCCGGCGGAGCGGTCGGCGATCCAGCCGCCGAGGACGGCACCGGTGGTGCGGGCCGCGTCGGCGATGTCCCCGGTGCGCCGCAGCAGCGGCCCCGGGTCGTCGGTGGTCGACAGGCCCAGGCTCACCGCCAGGTCGGTGGTGCCGACGAAGCCGACGTCCACCCCGGTCAGCAGGGCGGGCAGCGGGTCGTCGGTGGTCGCCGTCTCGATCTGCGCCACCAGGACGGGCGGGTGCTCGGCCTCCGCCGCCAGGTACCGGTCGAGGCCGTCGCCGCCGTACCCGGCGGACGGGTGGGCCAGGCTGATGCTGCGCCGCCCGTGCGGGGCGTACCGGCTGGCCGCGCGTAGCGCCTCGACGTCGGCCCGGCGACGGACGGTCGACAGCTGCACCCCGACGGCCCCGGCCTCCAGCAGCCGGTTGACCTGGCCGGGGTCCACCGCCGGCACCCGGACCAGCGCCGGCAGGCCGGCCAGGGCGGCGAGCCGGAGCTGGTCGGTGGCGGTGCGCTCGTCCAGCCCGGAGTGCTCCAGGTCGATCACCACGAAGTCGAGGCCGGAACGGGCGGCCAGGGCGATCACGTCGGCCCCGGGAAGCTTGACGAAGGTGCCGACGAGCTGCCCGCCGTCGCGCAACGTGCCCCGCAGCCGGGCCCGGGCGGCGTGCACGCCGCTGGACGGCGTCGGGTCGGTGCTCGGCGTCGGGTCGGCGTGCACGCCGGTGCTCGGCGTCGGGTCGGCGTGCGCCGCCCCCGCTGCCGGCGGCCCGTCGGACACCGGTGGTGTCGACCCGGCGGACAGCTGCGGCGCACGCCCCGGCGGGGGCGGTTCGACGGCGGACATCAGCGGGTCACGCCCCGGTGGCGGGCAGGCCGCGCCACGGCACGGTCGGCACCTGCTCACCGGCGAGCAGCACCACGGCCGGGTCCAGCCGGGGTGCGGTGATCTTGTTGCCGGCGGCGTCGGGCAGCACCGCCTCCTCGGCCTCGGCCAGCACGGTGACGTGGGCCGGGCCGCCCTCGACCAGGGTGCCGTAGCCCTCGGCGTCCAGGCCGGTCAGCCGGGCCGGCGCGGAGGTCACCCGGGGCACCAGCTGCTCCAGGGTCATCCCCATCGCCCGCAGCTTGGCCATGCTGGTGACCAGGTCGAAGACCGGGCCGCGCCAGTTGCGGGCGCTGGTGTCGGAGGTGACCACGTCGGGCAGGAAGCCCTGCTCGATCGCCGGCCGGGCGACGGCGAAGCTGAGGTTGCTCTTGCCGTGGGCGGACTCGAACAGCACCCCGCGCTCGCGGGCGGCGTACACCTCGGGCAGCACGGTCCCATCGTCGAGGATGCCGTACGGCTTGCCGGTGTAGCAGTGCGCCACCACGTCGCCGGGGCGCAGCAGAGGCAGGATCACCGGCAGCGGCTCCGGCGTCTCGCCGATGTGGATCATGAGCGGCAGGCCCGCCTCGGCGGCCAGCGCCAGGGACCGCTTGAGCAGCGGACGCCAGTCCAGCCCGACGACGTCCTCGGAGAGCCGGATCTTGAAACCACGGACCCGGTGCGGGTTCGCCTCGGCCACCGCCAGCGCGTCCTCGGGGACCAGCGTGCCCGGGTTGATCAGCTCACCGAACCGGAAGTCGATCAGGCCGAGGACCGAGACGTTGAGGAAGTTGACCAGCCGCATCCGGGCCGGCGTGGCGACGTACTTCTCGAACGCGGCGAAGGTGGACGCGCCGACGGTGCCGGCGTCACAGGCCGCCACCACGCCCCGGTGCAGGTGCGCCTCGTCCGGCGGGGCACCGACCTTGGAGACCTCGGCGAAGATGTGGGTGTGCGCCTCGACCAGGCCGGGCAGCACGTACTGGCCGGTGCAGTCGACCACCCGGTCGGCGGCGGCGGCGAGGTCGGGCGCGATCCGGGCCACCCGGTCGCCGGTGACTGCGACGTCGGCGACCCGGCTCGCGCCGGTCTCGCCGTCGAACACCTGACCACCGGCGAGCACCAGGTCGTACCGGTCGGAATTCTCACTCATGACATCGGGCTCTCTGTGCGAAGCGGGTGGGTCGACGCGCTGACCGTGGTCGCCCCGGGGGCGGCCGGCGCGGCGTGGTCCGGGCCCTCGGCACGGAACCGGGTACGCAGGGGCAGCACCCCGGCGACGGTGACCTCCACCAGGTCGCCGGGGCCCAGGAAGCAGCCCCGGTCCTGGCCGGTGCCGGTCGGGGTGCCGGTGAGCACCACGTCACCGGGCTCCAGCACCACGTACCGGGAGATCCAGGCGAGCAGGTCGGGCACCGGGAAGATCAGGTCGGCGGTGCTGGCCTGCTGGCGCAGCTCGCCGTTGACGGTGGTGCGTACCCCGATGGCGTCACGGTCGGCGACCGCGCCCAGGCCGAGCACGGAGGCTCCCAGCGCGCCGAAGCCGGGGAAGCTCTTGGCCAGGGTGGGGTTGCCCGTGGCGACCATCACGTCCCGGGCGGTCAGGTCGTTGGCCGCGGTGACGGCGGCGAGGTGCGCCCAGACCTCCCCGGCCGGGGTGTGGTGCATCCGCGCGCCGACGACCAGGGCGACCTCGCCCTCGTAGTCGGGCTGGCTGCTGACCGAGTCGGGCAGCGGCACGGTCTGTCCCGGGCCGGAGCCGGCGCTGGGCGACTTGAGATAGAGCACCGGCCGGGTGGGCAGGGCGCGTCCGGTGGTCCGGGCCTTGCAGTGGTAGTTCAGCCCGACCCCCCACACGGCGCGGGTGCCGGCCAGCGGTGGACGGAGGTCGCCGACCAGGGTCTCCAGCGGCAGCCGGCGACGGACCCGGGCCTCGACGGCCGGGGCCAGCCCGAGGCCGGCGCGCAGCAGGGCCGCCACGTCCGGGTACGGCAGGTCGAGCAGCTCGACGTCGTCGCCGGTGATCCGGCCCAGCCCGTACCGGGTGGCGACCAGGTGCACGTCGGTGGGCGTCGGGGCGGTCATGCCGCGTCCGAGGAGTGGCCGGGGACGGTGCCGAGCGCCGGGTTGACCAGCGGGGCCAGGTTGTTGACGGCGGCGGCGGCCTCGCCGAAGCCGACCGAGATCAGCCGGACCTTGCCGTCGTAGTCGGTGATGTCGCCGGCGGCGAAGACCCGGGGCAGGTTGGTCCGCATCGACCGGTCCACGGCGACGTGCCGGCGGCGCATCTCCAGCCCCCACCGCTCCATCGCGCTGAGGTCGGCGATGAACCCGAGCGCCGCCACCACCGCCTGGGCGGGCAGCGTCTGCCGGCCCTCGCCGCGCACCTCGGCCAGGTGCACCGCCTCGACGGTCTGCTCCCCGTCGATCCCGCAGACCTCGTACGGGGTGAGCACCCGCACGGTGGAGTCGTGCAGTTGGCTGACGCTGTGTTCGTGGGCGCGGAACTGCGGCCGGCGGTGCACCAGGGTGACGCTGCTGGCGTACGGCTCCAGGGCCAGCGCCCAGTCGACGGCCGAGTCGCCGCCGCCGACCACGACGACCTCCTGGCCGGCGAGCTCCTCCAGCCGGGGCACGAAGTAGCGCAGCCCCCGGCCGAGGTGGTCGTTGCCGACGGGGAGTTCCCGGGGGGTGAAGGTGCCGATGCCGGCGGTCAGCAGCACCGCCGCCGCCCGGACCTGGGTGCCGGTGTCGGTGCCGATCAGCACGTGGTCCTCGGCGCAGGTCAGCTCGACGGCGCTCTGCCCGAGCAGGAACGTCGGCTTGGCGGTGGCGGCCTGGGTGAGCAGGGCGTCGACGAGTTCCTGGCCCCGGACGGCGGGCAGCCCGGCGATGTCGTAGATCGCCTTCTCGGGGTAGAGGGCGGCGATCTGCCCGCCGGCCTCGGGCAGCGAGTCGATCACCGCCACGCTCATCCCGCGGAAGCCGGCGTAGTAGGTGGCGTAGAGCCCGGCCGGGCCGGCGCCGATGATCGCGAGGTCGACCTCGTGCCGTTCGGCCATCAGCCGGCGCTTTCCGCGATGGCCGGGTGGTCGTGGCCGACCCGGCCGATCTTGCGGGCGCCGCCCGGGGTGCCGATCTCGGTGAAGAACTCCGCGTTGATCGGCCCGAAGCGCGCCCGGTCGGCGGGCAGGTCGTCGAGGTGGAAGATCGAGGTGACCGGGCAGACCGGCTCGCAGCGCCCGCAGTCGACGCACTCGTCCGGGTTGATGTACATCATCCGGTCGCCCTCGTAGATGCAGTCCACCGGGCATTCCTCGACGCAGGACCGATCCTGTACGTCCACACATTCGTCGGTGACCACGTAGGTCATCGGTCCTCCTGCGGTTCGGTCGGCCAGCCGTCTCCGGTGCGACGCGGCAGGTCCGGGCGGGTGTGACCGGTGCGGTGTGCCGGGCCCGTTCCGCGACGTCGCCGGGTACGGGGCGGTGTCGTTTGGTGTGAGGCCACGCTAGAGACTTGGCGCGGAGTATGTCAACATACGAGACGTCATCTTGAATGAAGTCATGCGGACCGAGGAGCGCGGATGGCCGACGAGGTACCGGCGACCCTGCGCCACGCCGCCGACCAGGCGATCGACCCGGCGACCCTGCTCGACGCCCTGGCGGCGCTCGCCGCGCAGCCGAGCCCGTACGGCCGCGAGCGGGCCACCGCGCACCGGGTCGCCGACTGGGCCGCCGCCCGGTGGCCGGCGCTGTCCTGGCGGGTCGACCCGCTCGCACCCACGGCGGCCACGCCGGACAGCGCCAACATGGTCGGCGGATCCGGCCGGGGTGGGCACCCCGAGCTGCTGATCTACTCACACCTGGACACCTCGCTGACCGACGGGGCGGACTTCGACGCCCCGATCACCGGCCGGCGTACCCCCGCCCCGGGGCTGGACCTGCCCGGACCCGACGGCGCGGTGGTCAGCGGCTCCGGCCTCGGGGTGGCGCGGGCGGCGGCCGCCGCCGCACTGGTCGGCTACGCCGCCGCGGCCGAGGCCTGCCGGGCCGCCGGCCGCCCGCACCGGCTGACCCTGCTGCTCGCCGCCACCGGCACCCACCGGCACGACCCCGACGCCGGGCCGGACGACGGCGTCGCACCGGCCCCCACCATCGGCGGCGTGCTCCACCACCTGCGCGACCGGCCGCTGCCGGCCGCCGCGATCGTGGCCAAGACCAGCCCGCCGGGCATCCTCACCGCCGAGCCCGGGGCGATGTTCCTGCGGGTACGGCTGTCCAGCGGCTTCCATCCGGCGCTGTTCCGAGACACCGCCACACCCCCCGGCGGGCTGCTCGCCCACCTCGGGGTGGTCGTCGAGGCGCTGGAGGACTTCCGCCGCGCCCACCTGGCCCGCCGCGCCGACCCGGACGCCCTGGTCGCCCCGGAGCTGGGTCTCGGGGCGGTCCGCGCCGGCCAACCGGGCAAACCCGACCTGCTGCCCGGGGCGGTGGACCTCCACCTCTACCTGACCACCGTGCCCGGCGACGACCCGACGGAGATCACCGACGCGTTACGGGCGGCCCTGGCCCGGCGGCTGCGGGACACGCCGCTGGCCGGCTGCGGGCTGGCCGTGGCCGGCCACCCGGTCCACCCGTCGGCCGCCACCGCGCCCGACGCCGCGATCTGCCGGCACGCCGACGCCGCGTGGCGCACCGCCCACGGGCGGCCGCCGACCCCGCTACGCGGCTGGACCGGGTCGACCGACGGGGTGGTGCTCCGCGGCCGGGGGGTGCCCACCGTCCGGCTCGGCCCCCCGGCGTTGCCACCCGACCCGGCCGACCCGCGCCGGGAGCGGTACGCGGTGGCGGAACTGGTGCGTTTCGCCCGGCTGTACGCGGACATCGCCCTGCGGCACCAGCAGGCATCGACAGGCTGAGGTGTCATATGCCATGATACTGTCTCACTCTGCGCACAAAGGAATCCAGATGGCGGACGATGCCCCTTCGCCGGTCAAGAGCGCTGACCCCAGCTCACCGGCGATCCAGACCGTGCAGCGCGCGGCGGTCATCCTGAACGCGTTCACCGCGGCCCGTCCGCGCCTGAGCCTCAACGAACTCACCGCCAGCCTCGGCACCAGCAAGGCCACCGCGCACCGCTACACCAAAGCACTGCGGGAGAGCAACCTGCTGCGCTACGACGAGCGGGAGGGACTCTACTCGCTCGGGCCGCAGATCCTCACCCTCTCCGCCGCCGCCCGCGCGGCGATGCCGGTGATCAGCATCGCCGGCCCGCGCATGCAGCAACTCGTCCGCGAGATCGACGAGACCGTCGTGCTCAGCGTCTGGGACGGCGACACCGCCGTGGTGGTCCGCGCCGACGACAACACAGACCGGGTCATCCGGGTCAGTGTTCGCACCGGCTCCCGGCTGTCGCGCACCGAGTCCGCCCAGGGCCGGGTGTTCTGCGCCTTCCTCCCCGAGGCCGACGTGCCGGGGCTGGCCGACGAGATCGCGGCCTCCGCCGAGCTGCGCCGGGAGGTCGACAAGATCCGGCGTACCGGCATCTCGGCCAACACGCCCTCGGCCAACGGGGTCCGCAGCATCGCCGCGCCGATCTTCCGGGGCAGCACCCTGATCGCCGCGATGGCCATCGTCGGCACCACCACCTCGGTCCCCGAGGGCACCGACAGCACGCTCGCCATCGCCCTGCAACGCGCCGCCGCCGTGGTGACCGCCGAGCTGGGCAGCAGCAACGGCCACCACCCGCACGGCAACGGCCAGCACCCGCCGGCCGGCGGCAACGGCAGCCGCTGACCTGCCGCAGCGGCCCTACCCCGCGCCGGCCGGGTAGCCGGCCCGGTGTGCCCCGCCCGCGTCAGCTCGCGCCGAGCGCCTCGGACAACTCCCGGGCCACCAGCCGCAGGCTGTCCGCGGCGGCGATCTCCACCGCGCCGGACAGCGCCGTGCTGGTGCCCAGCACCGCCAGCGCGGCGACCACCTGGCTGCGCTCGAACACCGGCGCGGCGAGCACCCGTACCCCGAAATCCTCCGGGGAGTTGACCGCGTAACCGTCCCGGCGGACCTGCTCGACGACCGCCCGCAGCCCCGCCGACAGCCGCAGCTGGCGGGCCACCGCAGGCGCCTCGCCGGGCGACAGGTAGGCGCAGAACACCCGGCCCTGCGCCGAGCGCAGCAGATCCAACGGCGACCCGGTACGCACACTCAACCGCACGTCACCGCTGGTGTTGTCCATGCAGCGGACCACCGTGGGGGCCTCGCCGTTCCACACGCTGAGCACCGAGGTCTGGTTGGTCACCCGGGTGAGCCGGTCGAGGTGGGGCTCGGCGGCGGTGACGATGGGCAGCGCCGCGCGGGCGGCGGCCTCCATCGCCAGGATCTGCGGACCCAGCGTGTAGGTGGCGGTGGCCACATCGAAGCGCAGCAGGTTGGCCGCGCGCAGCGCGCGGGCGTACCGGTGCGCGGTGGCCCGGCTGATCGCCAGGTCGGCGGTCAGCTCGGCCAGGGTGAGCCGGGGCCGCTCGACGGAGAACGCCTGGAGGATGGTGGCAGCCCGCTGCACGGTCTGGATCGCCGGCGCGTCACCGGCCGGCTCGTCGACTCCGCCCGTCACCACGTCACCTCGCACTCGCCGTCCACCGAAAGGCGAACTCTACCGAGCGCGAACCACATCCGGCGACACGGACACCGCCCCACCGCCACCGGCTCACCGCAGACGTGACCGACCCGTGGACGACGAACGCACGTCCCACCGCGGGCGCCCCGGCGATCTTGGTGGGAAACGGCCCCGCTGGGGGCCATTACCTACCAAGATCTCCCTGACCTGCCGGCGGACCCGACGCCGGGGCCGGGTCACGCCGGGCCGCCCGCCCCCGAACCGGGGACGGGCGGCGGATCGGTGGCGTCGGCGAGCTGACGGTGGACCTCGCCGCTGTCCCAGTAGTCGACCCGGTGGGCGATCAGGCCGTCCGGGTCGACCCGGAACCGGAAGACGCCGCGGATGCGTACCGGTGCCCGGCCGGCGGAGGCCAACCGGAACGACATCCGGTACGCCACCGCCGCCCGGTCACCGTCGGCGAGCAGCTCCTCCACCTCGTAACGCAGGTCGACGAACTCGGCCAGGAAACCGTCGAGTCGGGACCGGTAACGGGACCGGCCGACCACCGTCCGGCCGAGGGCGGCGGTGTGCTCGTTGACGAAGTCGGCGCTGACGCAGCCGGCGACGGCGTCGGCGTCGTGGGCGTTCAACGCCGCCAGGTACCGCTGGACGGCGGCGCGGGTGGACGCTGCGGTCAGCTCCCCCACCGACGCCGCACGGTGTCGAAGACCTGCTGGTCGTGGGAGATCTCGATGACGTTGCCGTCGGGGTCCTTCAGCGCGCAGATGTAGCCGACCGGCGGCGGCATCTGCCGCGGCTCCCAGTGCAGGCAGCCCAGCTCGCGGGCCCGCCCGGCGATCTCGTCGACGTCCGACCGCTGCGGCACCTCGATGCCGATGTGCGCGAACGGGTGCAGCAGGCCGAGCTGGCCGCCCTTGTCCTTGTTGAAGGAGACGAGCACCAGCACGAACGGGGTCTCGACCTGCTTGTCGTTGGAGAGCCAGACGCTCTCCCCGTCGGCGTCGGCGAACCGCTCCACGACCACCAGCGGGGTGAGCGTGGTGTAGAAGGAGATCGCCTTGTCGAGGTCGCCGGTGGGCAACGCCACGTGCGTCCATCGGGCTTGGGTCAGACCGGTCGCCACTGTTACCTCCACCGTACCGAAATGTCCATCGCTATCGCGTCCACCAGCCTATTCACTGTTCGGTCGACGGGTCGATGTGCCGGGGACACAAAGCCGACCCGCCGGCTTCGACGCGCCGGGACGGTGCCGGCGGCCGGTCGCCGTGTCAGCGTGGGGACACACCGCGTACGGGAGGACGATCGGATCATGCAGTACCGCAGACTGGGCGGGACCGGGGTCGAGGTCAGCACCCTCTGCCTGGGCACGATGATGTTCGGCGCCTGGGGCAACACCGACGAGCAGGAGTGCCACCGGATCGTAGCCGAGGCGCTCGACGCCGGGATCAACCTGGTCGACACCGCCGACGTGTACGCCCACGGCGAGTCCGAGGAGATCCTCGGCCGGGCGCTGCGCGGCCGGCGCGACGACGTGGTGCTGGCCACCAAGTTCCACGAGCCGATGGGGGACGACCGCAACCGGCGGGGCAACTCCCGCCGCTGGATCCGGCAGGCGGTTGAGGGCAGCCTGCGCCGGCTGGGCACCGACTGGATCGACCTCTACCAGGTGCACCGCCCCGACCCGCTGACCAACGTCGACGAGACCCTCGGCGCGCTGTCCGACCTGGTCCGGGAGGGCAAGGTCCGGATGATCGGCACCTCGGCGTTCCCCGCCGAGCAGATCGTCGAGGCGCAGTGGACGGCCGAGCGCCGGCACCGGGAACGCTTCACCACCGAACAGCTCGGCTACTCGATCCTGACCCGGGGCGTCGAGGCCGCCGTCCTGCCCACCAGCGAGCGGTACCGGCTCGGCGTGCTGGTGTTCAGCCCGCTCAACGGCGGCTGGCTGACCGGCAAGTACCGGTCGACGGCCGTACCCGCCGACTCCCGCGCCGGGCGCAACGGCGACCACTTCGACTTCCGCGACGCCGCCGCCCGGGACCGCAAGCTCGCCCTGGTCGACGAGCTGGCGACGCTCGCCGACGAGAGCGGCCTGACGCTGATCGAGCTGGCGCTCGGTTTCGTGCTGAGCCACCCGGCGGTGACCAGCGCCATCATCGGCCCGCGCACCCTGGACCAGCTCCGCAGCCAGCTACCCGCCGGGGAGCCGGCCGGGCTGCCGGCCGACGTGCTGGACCGGATCGACGCGCTGGTCCAGCCGGGCCACGACGTCAACCCGGCCGACGCCGGCTACCGGGTGCCCGCCCTGACCGACCCGGGCCTGCGTCGTCGTCCCTGACGGTGTCGCCGGGTCACCGACTCCGACGTGAACGGGGGTCGACGCCGCAAGGTCCACCTGCGCCGTCGCCCCCCCCCCCGCTGGGTCACCGACCCCGACCCCAGCAGGAGTCGACGCCGCAAGGTCACGCTCGAACATGGTTGTAGTGGCCTCGGTGCGCCCGGCAGGCCACTACAACCATGACAACACCGTTGCGTCAACGCCGTGAGCGGCTGGTCAACCCGAGCCAGGAAGTGCCCGCTCGGGGAGCGGGGTGGGCACTGCTTGGCGATCATGGATTTGTGGTGCCGATTTTGGGGATTTTACGGGCGTTTTGTTACCCACCGCAACTCCATGATCGGCGGGGCAGTGCTGGTTGACGAACAGCCGTTCCACCTGGCGCAACGGTGTTGACAACAATGAAGTAGCACGATCTTGCCGGGCTGGCGACGGCGCCGCAGAACGGGCCGCGGGCGTCGGGGCGGTTTCGCGGCGGGCGGAGGTCGCGGCGGGCCTGGTGGGTCAGCCGGTTGCGGATCTGGGCCAGGGACAGGAAACGGTGCGGTCATGCTCAGCTCACCTTGAGGGCAGTGGCGAGTTGGATGACCGTGGCGGGGGCCTGCGGGTCGTGGACGAGTCGGGCGAGCACCGCGCGGGCGGCCGGTCGATGGCGTACCTCGTCGGGTGCGGTGCGCTCGGCGGCCAGCAGGGTGCGGGCGGCGTTGCCCGGGTCGCCGACGTGCAGGTAGGCGCGGGCGGCGTCGCGGCACGGTGTTCGGCGGGTAGCCACCGCCAGCCGTCCCGGGCGACGGTCTTCTCGTGCCACGCCACCGCATCACCGGCGTTGCCCAGGTCGAGGGCGGCGGCGACCCGGGCCAGGTCCACCGCGACCGGCCCGAACCCGGTCCGGTGGTGGTCGTGCCCGTCGCCGACCCGGGCCGCCATCGCGGCGGCCTCGTCGAGCAGGTCGGCGCAGGTCTGGTCGTCGCCGTCCCGGGCGGCCGCCAACGCCGCCTGCATCACCAGCGTTCCGCACAGCGACAGCTCCGCAGCGGGCGCGTCGTCGAGGTCGGGCGGGGCTATCCGGTACGCGGCAGCAAGCGCCATCGACCGGGCCATCCGCGCCCGCCCCGAGGCACGGAGCACCTGGCCGAGTTGCACGGTGGCGGTGGCCACCAACACCGCGTCACCGGTCGCGGTGGTCATCGCCCGGTCAGCGGCCAACCACGCCAGCTCCACCTCGCCGAGCTTGACCAGCAACGAAGCGGTGAGCCGGTACGCCTGCACCAACACCGCCCGCCCCGCCACCGGATCATCCGCCTGGACCCGCTGCGCGGCGACCAACAGGCTCGGAAGCATCCCGGTCACCTGCGGATAGCGGGCATGCTGAAACGTCACCCAGGCGTGGGTGACGTCCCGCTCCAGCCGATCCGCCGGCAATGCCTGACCCGGCGCTGCCGGCCGACCCACCACGACGTCGTACGTCGACAACGCCTCCCGGACCCGCCCCACCCCCTCGACCTGTCCGGCCACCTCGGCCGGCGGGACGTCCCGACCGAGCAGCACGCTCGTGTCGATCCGCAGGACGCCGGCGATGTCCTGGAGGGTGGACACCTTGTCCAACGTGCGGACACCCCGCTCCACCTTGTCTACCCAGCTCTTCGACTTGCCCAGCCGATCGGCGAACACCTGCTGCGACAACCTGCGCCGCCCCCGCCAGTACGCCACCCGCCGACCCACCGGCAACACCTCACTGCCGTCCACGACGCCACCGCCGATCCGGCACCGCCCGGGTCGTCTCCTCCACCGGTATCCGGTCCGCCTCGGCCTGTGCGAGCAGCCGCTGCCGCGCCGCCTCCCGCTCCGCCGCCTGGATCCGCTCGCCCCGGCTTCCGCTCCGGTCACTGTCTATGTCACCCACCTGCGTCCCCTTCGGAAAGGGCGCGACGGTGTGCTGGAGGGCCGCGCCGGATCAGCGGGGCAGTCTTCGCCCCGATGCTGAGCGGGACGCGGCGACCAGGCGAAAACGCACCGCCCGCCGCATCCCGTGCGGAAGACGCTACGTAGGGTGACAGTGCTGAACGGGTAGGGTTCCTACCCCCGGTTCACGGGACGAGGCCGACCTTCACCGCCAGGTCGCGGGCCTCGTCGCGGGTGGACCGTGGACCGTCGAGCAGGTCCAGGGTGATCTGTCGGGCGTACCCGTTGAAGCGGATCGTCTCCGGGGCCGACTCGTACGCCTGCCGGAGCGTCGCCACGGTCGTCTCCTTGTCGCCCTTTCCGTAGTGTGCACGGGCGACCTCGATCAGGTGCCGCGCCCGGCGCGGCCTCGACGGAATCGCCGCCGCCTCGTGGCGACGCGCCTGCCGCAGCGCCTCGCCGGACTTCTGCAACTCCACGGCCACGGTCACCGCATGAGCGCCCATGATGGCCCGGGAGAACGACGTCTGTGGCTGGTAGAAGCCCGACGGCAGGCTTTGCGCGACCCGGTCCGCGCGGTCCCAGTAACGCCACGCCCGGCCTTCCTCTCCCGCCCGGGCGGCGGTGTAGGCGGCCTCGAAGTTCAACGCCCCCCACAGGGCCAGCAGACCCGTACCCCCCTCAGCCGCCCGGGGTTCCAGGGCGGACAGCACGTCCAGCGTCACCGCCGTCGCGGTGTCCCAGTCCCCGGTGTCGCGGTGCACCTGCCCCAGGAACCACCCGGCACGGGCGATTGCCTCGGGGTCACCCGACTCCTGGGCCGCCACCATCGCCCGATCCGCGACCCGCCAGATCAGCTCCGCAGCGGGCTGGTAGGCGAGGAACATCTGCACCAGCCCGAGCGTCTCGGCCAACAACGCCTGTGCCTGTCGCCGCTCCGCACCCTCGTACGCCAGGGCGGCATGCTGCACGTCCCGCAGCAGCCCCGGAAGCAACGCGCCCAGCACCGTCCGGTGGTCCGACGCCTGATGACGCGCCCGCCACGCCGCCGCGAGCCGCTCACGGAGGCTGGACAACGACTCGGCCGGAGCGTCCGGGAGGACCACGAGGCGGTTCACCGTGTCCCGCACCGACGCCAGCGCCGGATGTTCCGGACCGTTGACAACCGCTGACCGGTTGCCCAGTTCGCCAGCGAGGACGGCGACGTCGATCTTGAGAGCACGAGCGATCCGGTCCAACATGTGAATGCGCGGCGGCAGGATGCGATCGGTCTCCACCGCCTTGACCCACTCGGCACTGCGGCCGACCAGCCCACCGAGCACCGCGCGGGTCTTCCCGGAACGCTCCCGGTAGACCTTCAACCGCTGCCCGAACGTCAACTCCGGCAAGGAATCCACCCCGACCTCCTCGTCAGCGCGGGATGCGCTAGCGGCCCACCGGCCGCCGTCACACCAACGCTACCGAGCGCCCCCTCACCACATAACCCCTCGTTCCACGCCGTCACGCGGCCCGCCGACCTACGGCAACAGCTCCGACCGACGCAATGTCGCCGATGTTGCGGCATCACGCCGCTTCGATACCGCAATTCCGGCGAGATAGCGAAAAGCGGCGACGGGTGGGGGCACTCAGATCCAGCCCTGCTCCCAGGCGATCGTGGCGGCGGCCGTACGCGAATCGACGTCCAGTTTGGTCATCGCGGACGAGATGTGGTTGCGGGCGGTGCCGTGGGCCAGGCTGAGCTGCCGTGCGATCTCCTTGGTGGGCAGGCCGTCCCGGGTCAGTCGCAGCACGTCGGTCTCCCGGGCCGTCAGCGGGCTCTCCTGTTCGGTGAGCGCCGACGCGGCGAGGCGGGCGTCGATGTAGCGCTCCCCGGCGGCGACCGATCGGATGATCCTGGCCAGCTCCGACGCCGGGGTGGACTTCGGCACGAAGCCGTGCACCCCGGCGCTGAGCGCTCGTTTCAACGTCCCCGGTCGGGCGTGTCGGGTGACGATGACGACCCGCGTCGGGACGAGACGCAGCAGGCGGCGGGCCGCGTCGACCCCGTCGAGTCCGGGCATTTCGAGATCGAGCAGGGTCAGGTCGGGGCGGTGGGCGACGGCCGCCGCGACCGCGGCCTCGCCGTCGGCGACGTCCGCGACGACCTCGATGTCGGGCTCGAGGGAGAGCAGCGCCACGAGCGCGCCCCGGATGAGTTCCTCGTCGTCGGCGATCACGATTCGGATCACCGTCGGGTCCTCCGTCGTCTCCTCGGGGAGGCAGGCTCCTGTGCTCCGGGCGGGTCGGTGTCCGGCGCGGGAATGCGGACGACCAGCGTGAAGGTGTCCCCCTCGCGGGTGGTCTCGACCGTCCCGCGCTGGGCCGCGACCCGTTCGGCGAGACCGGCCAGGCCCGTTCCGTCCCGGCGCGGCACGCCTGCGGCGTCGTTGGTGACGGTCAGCCGGTAGTCGGCGGCGACGCGGACGAGGTCGATGGTGGCCTCGGTCGCCCGGCTGTGCCGCAGCACGTTGGTCACCGCCTCCCTGATCGCGACGGCGAACACCGCGCCGAGGGCCACCGGCAGGTCCGGTGTCCCGATGCGCGCCGTGCACCGGATCCCGGCGGAACGCAGCACCGCCGCCGCGTTGCGCGCCTCCGCCGCGACGGTGACGGTGCGGTAGTCGTTCACCACCGCGCGGGTGTCGTCGAGGGCCACCTGCGCGATCCGGCGGATCTCGGCGATCTCCCGGCCGGCCCGCTCGGGCTGGCCGGGCAGCAGGCGCTCCGCCAGTTCACTCTTCAACGCGATCACCTGGAGGTTGTGGCCCTGGATGTCGTGCAGGTCGGTGGCGAACCGGAGCCGTTCCCGCGCCACCGCCAGGTCGGACGCGAGCCGGCGGGCGTGTTCCAGGCGCAGCACCACCTGGAGCACCCAGACCGCGCTCAGCGGCAGCAGCGTGAACACCGCGAGGGTGCTGAGCACGATGGCGTCGGCGGCCGTGTCGGGCGGCGGCCCGACGCGCGACCGGGTCAGCACGCCGGTCAGCCCGCCGAGGCCGATCACCGCCCAGCAGCCGAGGATCACCGCCGCCCGCCACCGGCCCCGGACCAGGCAACTGAGCACCCCGCCCGCCATCGCCAGGGTGAACGCCCACCCCCAGCCGGCGAACGGCGGCACGACGGCCAGCACCCAGACCGCGCCGGACAGCGCCAGCAGCACCGGGACGAGCGGATGGCGGGGCGGCACCTCGTCGGGGCCGTGCAGCAGCAGGGGGATCGTGGCCAGGCCGACCAGGACGGCGGCGACCGTCGTGACCAGGAGGGTGACCGCCCGCGCCCCGGTGACCGTGCCCACGCCGAGCAGCACCTGCACCAGGCCGCCGATGAGCATCCCCAGTCCCAGGGAGAACACTGTGAACAGGCGCATCGCCCGGAGGTCGGCGGTCACCCGTGGGACACCCTGGCCGGCGTCCGTCACCGGCTCAGCGTAGCGACAGCGGCGTCAGGAACGCCCTGGTCTGCTGCGCGATCTCCGCCGACCGGGTGTGGTGCAGGTAGTGGTCGCCCGCCAGGAGGACGACCCGACCGTCCTCGACGCTCGCCGCCTGCCGCTCGTGGAGCGCGACCCAACCCGGCACGTCGTGATCGTCCGAGCGGACGAACAGCAGCACCGGCAGCTCCCTGGGGAAGGTCTTCCCGCTGACGGCGGCGAAGTTCGCCGAGGCGTGCTCCATCTCGTTCACCATCGTCGGGGCCGCCGCGTTCCGCGCGGTGAGCAGTCTCAGCTGTTCCCGGGTTCGCTCGTCGTAGGGCAGGCCCGCGTAGGGGTCGTCGGCGAGCGCGGCGAACGCGCGGGTGAGGCCGAGCCTGCTGAGACCGACGATCAGGTCGGTCGGGATCGGGTCGTCCCAGCCGGGTTGGTCGGGGACGCTGCTGTCGATGCCGACGAAGGCGACGAGTTCGTCGGCGTAGCTGGCGGCGTAGGTCAGCGCGTAGATCCCGGCGATCGAGTGGCCCATCAGCACGTACCGGTCGATGCCGAGGTGCCGGAGCGCCCCGTGCACCTCCCGGGTGATGTTCGCGGCGGTCCGGTCGGTGTCGGCGGGGTCGCTCAGGCCGGTGCCGAACGGTTCGACCGCGACGACCCGGTAGGTGCTCTCCAGTTCCGTGATCAGCGGCTGGAAGTCGAGCGCGGGGGCGGCGGTGCCGAGGCCGGGCAGGAGCACGATCGTCTCGGCACCGCTACCGGCGACCACCACGTTCATCCGCCTGCCGTCCACCGGCACGAGTTGCCCGTACCGGCTGATCGAGGAGGCTTCCGACTTCGTCGCCACGACGTTCACCACGGCGGTGGTCGCGAGCAGGAGCACCGGCAGGGCGACCAGGACACCGACGGTGGTGAGCACGACTCGCACGGGTCTACGCATGGGGTTCTCATTTCGGATCGGCGGCGCGTCCGGATCGCTCCGGTGCTGCATGACCAGCCAATCAACCGCGCGAGGCCCGGGGTAAGTGTCCGGCTGTCACGACCGGTCGTGACAAAAAGTCATGGTGTGCCGCGCGCAGGTGCCGACCCCGACCCGCCGCCCCGTCCGGGCTCGCCGGCTCTCCCGACCGCCGGGACCGGGCGACCAGGCAGCCTGGGGGCGGTCGGCCCGGCAGCTGGGACCGGGCGACCCGACCGCCGGGGGGCGGCTGCGGACCGCGACCACCGACGGCGCGGCGGCCACCCCCCGGGCCGGGGGCGGCCGCCGCGCCGTCGTGGCGGACCGGAGCTTCCGGTCAGGTGGTGCCGCGTTGGAAGGGTTGGGCCAGTGCCCGGGGTTCCCGGTGCGAGGTGGCGAAGACCAGCATCGCCAGCAGCGCCAGCAGGTAGGGCGCGGCGATCAGCAGCTGCGAGTTCATGGTGACCCCGAGCGCCGGCAGCGCCAGCCGCATCGCGTCGGCCAGGCCGAAGACGACACAGCCGATCAGGGTACGGCCGAGCCGCCAGGCCCCGAAGATGACCGCCGCGATGACCAGGTAGCCCCGGCCGGCGGTCATGTTCTGGTTGAACGAGCCGACCTCACCGACGGCCAGGTAGGCCCCGCCGAGCCCGGCGAGCAGCCCGCACCAGAGCAGCGCCTGCCGCCGTCGCTTGTTGACCTCGATGCCGCTGACGTCGGCGGCCTGCGGGTTCTCCCCCACCGCCCGCAGCTCCAGCCCCCACCGGCTGCGTTCCACCAGCCACCAGGTCAGCGGGACCACCGCCAGCAGCAGGTAGACCGGCCAGCGTTGGACGAACAGCATCGGGCCGACGATCGGGATGTCCCGCAGCACCGGGACGTCGACCTGCCAGACCTGGTGGCCGGTGAAGGTGCTCACCGTGATCAGGTAGCTGGTCAGGCCGAGCACCAGGGCGTTGAGCACCAGGCCGACGACGAACGTGTTGATCTGCACCCGGTGCGACAGGATGCCGTGCACGAACGCCACCGCCACACCGATCAGCGCGCCCGCCACCAGGCCGACGGTGGCGCTGCCGGTGGCGCTGGCGACCGCGATCGACCCGAACGCCGCGCCGAGCATCATCGCCTCGACCGAGATGTTCAGGGTGCCGGCGCGCTGGGCGACGTACTCCCCGCAGGCGGCGAAGGCCAACGGCACGGTGAGCCGGGCCCCGCTGGAGAGGATGGTGGCGATGTTGTCGGCGGCGCTCATGCCAACCTGCCTTCCATGGCGTCCTTGGTGCCGGCGGTCCCGGCGTCGCCGGGGTCCGCCGGTGGCGGCGCGGTGGTCCGGGGGCCGGGCACCGGGGCCGTCGATCCGGCCGGAGCCGAGCCGTCGGCCGGGGCCGTCGGCGCCGGAACAGCCGTCGGAGCGGTCGGCGTCGGCGGGGTGGCGGTGGGGGCCGCCGGCTGGTCGGCCAGGCGGCGTCGGCGCAGCATGCCGATCACCACCGGGGGTGCGACGAAGGCCAGCACCAGCAGCGCCTTGACCACGTCGACCAGGAACGACGGCACACCGGTGGCGGCCAGGAAGCTGCCGCCGGCCCGCAGCACACCGAACAGCACCGCCACCGGGATGGCGAGCAGCGGGTTGTTCCGGGCGACCAGGGCGACCAGCAGGCCGTCCCAGCCGATGTTGAGCGACATCCCCGGCTGCAACCGGTTGGTGCCGACCGGGCTGGTCAGCAGCAGCGCCCCGGCCAGACCGGCCAGCGCCCCGGAGATGGCCAGCGCGATGCCGCCCAGGGCGCCGACCCGCACCCCGGCGTGCCGGGCCGCCGCCGGGTTGAGACCGACCATCTTCAACCGGAAACCCCAACGGGTACGGGCCATCACCAGCGCCAGCACCACCGCCACCACGACGGCCAGCACCAGACCGCCGTTGAGCTGGAGGTTCGGGTATTCGCCGAGGGAGGTGAGCCGGGCGTTCTCCGGCACCGGGTTGGACTGCGGGGACAGCGTGCCCCGGCCCAGCCGGGACTCCTGGAGCAGCCACGGCGTGTTCACCGCGAACGAGATGAGCTGCTGGGCCAGGAAGGTCATCAGCATCGTGCTCACCACGATGTTGACGCCCCGGAACCGGTACATCAACGCGCTGAGCCCGGCCCAGACGCCGGCACCGACCACCGAGGCGAGCAGCACCAGGACCAGCAGCAGCGGTCCGGGTACGGCCAGCCGCAGGCCGACCCACGCGCCGGCGAGCGCGCCGATCAGCACCTGCCCCTCCTGGCCGATGTTGAAGAAGCCGGAGCGGGCGCTGACGCAGGCCCCGACGGCGACCAGCAGCAGCGGCGCGACGTACAGCAGGGAGGTGGACCAGGCCGCCGGGGAGGCCATGCTGCCCTGGTAGAGCGCCTTGGTGGAGGCTGTCGGCGAGCCGCCGGTGACCGCGATCAGCAGCGCGGACAGGCCGAGCGCGACGCCCACCGTGGCGACCGTGGCGAGGCCGACCTGCCAGCCGCCGGGTCCGGGGTTGAGCCTGCGCAGCAGCCGCTGGCCGGTGCCGTCGATACCGAGGGTCGCCATCAGTGACTCACCCCGCCGACCAGCATGCCGAGCCGCTCGGCGGTGGCCTCGGCGGTGGGGAGCACCCCGACGATCCGGCCGGAGGAGATCACCGCGATCCGGTTGGCCAGGGCCATCACCTCCTCCAGTTCCGTGGAGATCAGCAACACCGCCACCCCTTCCGCGGCGGCCTGCCGCAGCCGCACGTACATGTCTTCGATCGCGCCGACGTCCAGCCCGTGGGTGGGCTGGGCGGCGACCAGCGCCTTCGGCCCGGCCGACAGCTCCCGGGCCAGCACCACCCGCTGCTGGTTGCCGCCGGAGAGGCTGCGCAGCGGGGTGTCCGGCGAGGGGGCGACGATGTTGAACTCGGCCATCTGCCGCTGGGCGATCCGGTGCATCCGCCGCCGGCTGAGCACCCCCCGGGTGGTGACCCCGGCGAGGGACTTCATCACCAGGTTCTCGGCGACGCTCATGTCCAGCACCACGCCGGAGTGGTGCCGGTCCTCGGGCACGATGCCGAGGCCCGCGTGGTGCAGCGCGCCGGGACGCACCAGGTCGACCGGCCGGCCGTCGATCTCGACGGTGCCGGAGTCGGGGACCAGCAGCCCGGACAGCAGCTCACCGACGGTGGCCTGGCCGTTGCCCTCGACCCCGTACAGGCCGACGATCTCGCCGGGTGCCACGTCGAGGCTGAGCTTGTCCAGCACCGGCAGTCCGCCGATGAGCAGGGTCACCTCGCGCAGCCGCAACGCCGCCGGCTGCTCCGGCGCTGCCGGGTCGCCGGTCGCCGGGGCGGCGGTGACCTCTTCGACCGGTTCGGGACGCTCGACGGGCAGCAGGCCCAGCGCCGCGCTCTCGGTCTGCAACGACACCTCCCGGCCGACCATCTGCCGGGCGAGTTCCTGGGCGGTGGTGTCCCGGGTCGCGCCGTGGAACGCCACCGCGCCGCGCCGCAGCACGGTCACCCGGTCGGTGGCCGCCATGATCTCGGCGAGCTTGTGGCTGATCAGGATGACCGCCCGCCGTTCCGCCTGCACCACCCGGCGCAGCACGGTGAACAGCTCCGCCGACTCGGCCTGGGTGAGCACCGAGGTCGGCTCGTCCAGGATCAGGATGGACGGGTCACGGCGCAGGCACTTGATCAGCTCGACCCGCTGCCGTTCCCCGGCCGAGAGCCGGTCGACCCGCACGTTCGGGTCGATGGGCAGCCCGTAGCGACGGGAGACCTCCTCGACCTGGGCGCAGGCCGCCGCCCGGTCGATCCGCCCGGTGTCGCCGAGGATGACGTTCTCCCAGACGGTGAGCGGTTCGATCAGGCTGAAGTGCTGGTGCACCATGCCCAGGCCGAGGTCGGCGGCGACCTGCGGACTGTCGATCTCGACCGGTTCGGTGCCGCGCGTGATGGTGCCGGCGTCGCGGTGCACCAACCCGAGCAGGATCTTCATCAGGGTCGACTTTCCGGCCCCGTTCTCGCCGAGCAGGCCGTGGATCTCGCCGGGTCGTACGGCGAGATCCACGGCGTCGCAGGCGACGACCGGACCGTAACGCTTGCTGACTCCGCGCAGGGTGAGAGCCGGCGTCAGCTGGTCGTCAACGTCCACAGTCCGTTTCACCTCGTTGGTCGTCGGGCAGCGGGAATCAGGAGCCGAGCTTGGCGACCGTCGCGGCGGTGTCGGTCTTGCCGCTGGCCACGTCAGCCACGAAGGCGTCCATCTTCTGGGTCTGCTCCGGGGTCGGCTTGCAGATCTTGACGGCCGGGAACGGGTCCTTGCCCAGCTCCCACTTCTTGGTGGTGCCGAGGGTCATCTCGCCCTTGGCGAACAGCTCCAGCGCGGCGGCGAAGTACGCGCCCGGGTCGAAGATGACCGAGATGTCGAAGCGCGGGTCGGTCGAGTCGCACCGGTCGGTGCCCGGGGTCAGGGTGAGCGCGCCGCCGGTGTTGGCCAGCTTGGCGGCGGCGTCGGTGGCCCCGCCCAGGTACGGGTAGACGACCTTGACGCCCTGGCTGATCTGCGCCTGGACGGCCTCCCGGGCCTTCGCCGAGTCGTTGAAGTCACCGGTGTAGGTGGTCACCAGGGTCGCGTCCGGCACCACCATCCGGATGCCCGCCTTGTACGCCTTGGCGGCGTTGACCGAGAAGTCGGCCTCCATGCCGGTGACGAAGCCGGCCTTGGTGGCGTTCTTCTGCTGCATGACCAGGCCGGTGGCGTACCCGGCGGCGAGCATGCTCTGGTTGGGGTCGTCGCTGGACAGCGTGACCCGGGGCGTCTGCGGGATGTTCTCCGACGACGGCACGTACCAGGAGGTCTTGGCGCAGACCGCCTCCTCGGAGGCGGGGATGGCGTCCTTCAGCTCGGACGCCCCCAGCGCGACCATGTCCACGCCCTGCTGACACAGCGCGCGGGCGGCGCTGAGCGCCTCGGTCGGCGGCACGTTGCCGCGCTTGATGACCTGCCAGCCCTTCTCGGTGGCGAACTTCTCGGCACCGACCACGAAGCTCTCGTAGTAGCCGTTGTCGTTGATGTCGCCGGGGCTGAGCACCCCGATGACGACCTTGCCGTCACCGTTGGCGTCGGGCTGCCCGGCGGGGGCCGTACCGCTGCTGGCCGACCCTCCCGCCGACGGCGCGGTCGCGTCGTTGCTGGCGCAACCGACCAGGGCGAATCCCAGCGCCCCGGCGAGCAGCGCCGCCGGACCCCGAGCAATCCTCATTGTCATGGTGCTTTCCCTTCACGTGGGGCCGACGCGCCGCCCGGCACGGACCGGCGCGCGGAGTACTCGGTCGCTGGCACGGTGGGCCAGCGAGGGGGGATGTCGATACCGGCCCGGCGCAGCAGGGCGGCCCGACGCTGGGCGGCCTCCTCGCGCAGGGCGTCGACGTCCACGGTGGTGATCCGCCCGTCGCGGACCACCAGCCGGCCGTCGACCAGGACGTCCCTGACGGTGTGCCCGGCCGCACCCCAGACGAGCTGGGTGGGCAGGTCACCGACCGGGATCCAGGGGATGGTCCGGGTGTCCAGGAGCACCAGGTCGGCGGCCTTGCCGACCTCGATCGAACCGGTCCGCGCCCCCAGCCCGACGGCGGCGGCGCCGTCGACGGTGGCCAGGGCGAAGACCTCGTCGGCGCGCAGCGGGTCGGGTACGCCCCGGTCCCGCTCCAGGCCGGCGAAGAGTCGGGCGGCCCGCCACAGGTCCGGGGTGTCCCCGGCGTTGTGCGAGTCGCAGCCCAGCGCGAGCCGACCGCCGGCCCGGTGCAGCGCGGTGTGCCGGCCCGCCCGGCTGAAGCCCTGACCGAGCCGCAGGTAGGCACCCGGGCAGGAGGCGACGGCGGTGCCGGTCTCGACGAGCGCGTCGACCTCGGCGTCGTCGAGCCACACCGCGTGGCCGAGCAGCAGCCGGGGGCCGAGCACCCCGAGGTCACGCAGGTGCCGCACCGGCCGGGACCGGCCGGCGGCGGCGTAGGCGGCGGCGTCCTCCGGGCCGGGCGACAGGTGCCAGGTCATTCCCACGTCGAGCCGGTCGGCCAGCTCCGCCGCGCCGGTGAACAGCTCGTCGCTGACCAGGTCGTGCCCGACCAGGGTGACCCAGCCGGTGACCAGCGGGTCGCCGGCCAGCGCGGTGACGGTCTCTTCCTGCGCGGCGAGGGTGTCGGCGGCCGGCATGGCGTACGGCACGTCGGGGGCGTCCCAGCCCCAGCCGCCGACCCGGCCCCGGATGCCGGCGGCGCGCAGCCCCCGGGCGACCCGCAGCGGGTGCGCCACCGTGCCGGGCTCCAGCAGGGTGGTGACCCCGTAGCTGAGCGACTCGACGGCGGTGAGGGTGGCCGACAGTTCGTCGTCGTCGCCGGTGACCGCGCCGTGCAGCGGCACGATCCAGTCGAAGATCGCCTGCTGGGCCGGCACGTCGTCGGGGATGCTGCTGCGCACCAGCGGGTCGGCGGTGGTGTGCTGGTGGGTGTTGACCAGGCCGGGGACGACGAGGCAGCCGGTGGCGTCGAGTTCGGGGCTGCCCGGATGGGCCGCGCGCAGCGCCGCGGCCGGGCCGATGGCGGCGATCCGGCCGTCGACCACGGCGATGCTGCCGCCGGGGACGACCGCCCGGTCGGCCGCCATGGTGACGATGTCGGCGTCGACGACCAGCAGGTCGGCCGGGCGGGGGTCGGCGGTGCCCGCCGTCGGGACGGTGGTCATGGCCGGACGAGGATCTTGCCGATGAGGTCACCGGACTCCTGCCGGGCGTACGCCTCGGTCAGCTCGTCCAGCGGGTACTCCGCTCCCCGGACCACCCGCAGGCCGCCGGCGAAGAAGGCGTCGAGCATGTCGGCGAAGTCGGCCGGGCTGTACGCCCCCGCCCCGAGCAGCCGCAGACCGCGCCGGTAGACGTCGGAGAGGGAGAAGCTGACCTGGTCGCCGGTGGTGTTGCCGAGCAGCACGATCCGGCCGCCGGTGCGCAGGCTGGCCAGCGAGGTGGCCCAGGTGGCGCTGCCGACGTGGTCGACGACCAGGTCGACGCCGTGCCCGTCGGTGCGCTCCCGCACCTGGTCGGCGGTCCGGTCGTCCAGGTCGAGCACGTCCGCGCCGAGGTCCGCGGCGACGGCCCGCTTGGCTTCGGTACGCGCCACCGCGAGCACCCGGGCGCCGGCCCGGCGGGCGAGTTGGATGGCGGCGACGCTGACCGCGCTCGTGGCGGCCTGCACCAGCACCCACTCCCCGGGGCGGACCTCGCCGACGCGGTGCACGGCGTGCCAGCCGAGGCTCCAGGCGGTGGGCAGCGCGGCGGCCTCGGCGAGGTCGACGTGGGCGGGCACCCGGTGCACGACGGTGGCCGGGACGGTGACGTACTCGGCGAACCCGCCGGGCCGGTTGCCGCCGACCACGGCCAGCGTCGGGCAGTAGCCCGGTTGACCGTTCTTGCAGGTGGCACAGGCTCCGCAGCCGATGGTCGGGTCGATCAGCACCCGGTCGCCGGGGCGTACCGTGGTGACCTGCGGTCCGACGGCGGTGACCTGCCCGGCGACGTCCATCCCGCCGACGTGCGGCAGGGCGAAGCCGGGGAGCAGGGCGGTCCGTCGCTGGAGCAGGTCGAGGCGGTTGAGGGCGGCGGAGTGCACCCGGACGACCACGTCGGTCGCGCCCGGCTCGGGGTCGGGCAGCTGGCGCAGGCTCAGCACCTCGGGGCCGCCGAAACCGGTCTGGACCATGGCGCGCATCGCAACCTCCCCCACGCTCTACCAGTCAATATGGCGTCTTGCATTGTGATTCTCGCTGCTTAGCGACGTACTCTGCCTGCGGGGCGGCGGCGTGTCAACGGCTTGCCGCAAAAGAGGCGGAACGGTTAACGAAGCCGGGCGTCCAGCCTGGTCACAGGCCACCCACCAGGGGATCAACCGGCCTCGGATGCGGCCAGCAGCTCCCGGGCGGCCAGCGCCGTACGCAGCACCGCGACCGTCTGCGGGTCGAGCGGGTCGACCCCCAGCAACCGCTTGATCAGGCCCACCCGGTAACCCACCGAGTTGCGGTGCAGGTGCAGCCGTTCACTGACCGCCTGCCGGCTGCCCCCGGTCGCCAACCAGCAGTCCAGGGTGCGCAGCAGGTCGTCCCGGTGGGCGATCGGCCCCAGGTGCCGGTGCACGAACCAGCGCAGCCGCTCGTCCGGCACGGCCAGCAGGACCTGCGCCAGCCCGGCCTGCCCGAACGGCAGCTCGGGGCGCCCGTCCGGGGCGCGCAGCAGCAGCCGCAGCAGCCGGTCCGCGTCCCGGAACGAGGCCGCCGTCCGGGCCGGCCCGGTCACCAGCGCCCCGGCGACCACCCGCACCTGCCCGGCTCCGACGATCTGGTCCAGCCGGACCCGCAACCGGGTCACCTCCCGCTCCACGTCGCCGTGCAGCAGGGTCCAGGCCCGTCGCCCCTCGGCCAGCATCGGCCGGTCCAGCCAGCTCAGCGCGGACGCCCAGCGGCGCGGCTGCTCCCCGGTGTACGCGATCCCGGCGACCGCGTGCGGCTGGTCCAGCCGCCAGCCGTGCGCCGCGGCCGCCCGGAGCAGCTCCGCCTCACCCGCCCGCAGCAGCCCGACCACGCCCGCCCGGACCGGGTCGGCCCCGCCCACGGTCGGCGTGGGCGACTCCCCGAGGCCGTCGCGCAGCGCGCGCAGCACCGTCGCGGCGTCCCGGACGACCGGCGGCGACTCGTGCCGGACCGCCTCGATCAGCAACGCGGTGGTCGCGGCCACCGCCAGCGCCAGCTGCCCGGCCGCGACCGGCTCGGCCAGCAGCAGCGCGCCGAGCCGCCGGGGCCCCGCACCGACCGCCACCGCCCGGCCGGTCCACCCGTCGGCGCAGCGGACCTGGACCGGCACCGCGCCACCCGCGCGACCGGCGGCCAACGCCCGGCGTACGTCGTCCGGCGCGGCGTCCCGCCGGGGGCCGACCCGGCCGTCGCTGGCGGCGAGCAGCTCCCCCGTCTCGGCCACCAGGCGGCAGGCCGCCCCGGTGCGCTCGGCCACGGCGGCGAGCAGCTCGGGCCAGCCGGCACCGCCGAACGCGAGTTCCGCGAGCCACTGGGCGAACGCGGCCGGCGACGGCGCGGCGGCGACGGCCAGCCGGGGCCGCGCCGCCGCCAGCTCACCGGGTCGGCTCACGCCGACGGTCGGTCGAGCAGCCGGACCGCGACGGCCTTCTCCTGGGTGTACTCGCGCAGCGCCGCGTAGCCGCCGCCCCGGCTGAAGCCGCTCTCCTTCTGCATGTTGAACGGGAAGCCGATCACCCCGGCGTCGTGGAACTGGTTCACCGCCACCTGCCCGGCGCGGGCCTGCGCGGACACCCGCAGCGCCCGGGACACGTCACTGGTCCAGATGCAGGCCAGCAGGCCGAAATCGGTGCCGTTCATCAGCGCCACCGCCTCGTCGACGCCCCGGAACCCCTGCACCGCCAGCACCGGGCCGAAGACCTCCTCCCGGGCCAGCCGCATGTCCGAGTCGACCTGGTCGAAGACCGTCGGGGCGACGTACCAGCCGTCGTCGAACGCGGCGGTGGCCGGCTCGCCGCCGGTGACCAGCCGGGCGCCGGCCGTCGGGGCCTCGGCCAGGAAGCCCCGGACCCGCTCGTACTGGGCCTGGCTGACCAGCGGTCCCATGTCCAGGTCCTGGTCCCAGGGGCCGGTCCGGACGGCCGCCATGCCGGCGGCGACCCGCTCCACCACCTGCGCCCGGATCGACTCCTCGACCAGCAGCCGGGAGCCGGCGTAGCAGTTCTGCCCGGCGTTCTCGGTGATCGAGGCGATGATCGCCGGGACCGCCACGTCCAGGTCGGCGTCGGCGAAGACCACGTTCGGGGACTTGCCGCCCAGCTCCAGCTTGACCGGGACGAGGTGCTCCGCGGCGGCGCGCATGACGGCCCGCCCGGTGACCGTCGAGCCGACGAAGCTGATGTGGTCGACGTCGGGGTGCCCGGTGAGCGCCACCCCGGCCTCGGGGCCGAGCCCGGTGACCACGTTGAGCACGCCCGGCGGCAGGCCGGCCCGGCGGCCCAGCTCGGCCAGCGCGAACGGCGACAGCGGCGCGACCTCGGACGGCTTGAGCACCACCGTGTTGCCGGCGGCCAGCGCCGGGGCGACGTTCGCGGCGGTGAGCACGGCCGGCACGTTCCACGGGATGATCACCGCGCAGACGCCGTACGGCTCGGGCCGGGTGTAGCCGAAGTAGTCCGGCGTACGGGTGGGCAGGGTGACCCCGGTGAGCTTGTCGGCGGCCCCGGCGAAGTAGTCGACGATGCCCTGGGTGATGTACATGTTGAGCCGCCCACCGGAACGGGGCTTGCCCACGTCACGCGCCTCGTGCACGGCGAGTTCCTCGACGTGCTCGCCGATCAGCGCGGCCCAGCGCGACAGGATGGCGCCGCGCTCGCTGGGCGAGGTGGCCGCCCAGCCGGGCGCGGCCCGACGGGCGGCGGCGACGGCGTGGTCGACGTCGACCGCGCGGGCGCGGGCCACCGACTGGATGGGCTCCCGGGTGGCGGGATCGAGCACCGGCAGCTCGCCACCGTCGGCGGCGGCGATCCAGTCGCCGTCGATGAACTGGCGGGCGGTGGGAATGTCCAGGTCAGCCATGTGCGAATCCTTGACCCTTCACGTTTCGCATGTCAAGATGCAATCTCGCTTTGTGAGTCACTAGGGAGGGCGCGTGCGGATCACAGCGGCGGTGCTGGAGAACGCGGGAGGGCCGTTCACCCTCCAGCAGATCGACCTCGCCGACCCGGGGCCGGACGAGGTCCTCGTCCGGGTGCACAGCGTCGGGATCTGCGCCACCGACCTGGAGTTCGCCAACTTCTTCCCCACCCCCGCGGTGCTCGGCCACGAGGGCAGCGGGGTGGTCGAGCAGGTCGGCGCGCGGGTCACCGGCATCTCCCCGGGCGACCACGTCGCGATGAGCTTCACCTCCTGCGGCGACTGCCCGCTCTGCCGGGGCGGAAACCCCGCCTACTGCCGGCAGTTCGACGCGGTCAACTTCACCGGCCGGCGACCCGACGGCAGCTCGGCGCTGTCCCGCGACGGGCAGCCGGTCAACGGCCACTTCCTGGGCCAGTCGTCGTTCGCCACCCACGTGGTCGCCCCGGCCCGCGCGGTGGTGCCGATCAGCAAGGAGATCGACCTGGGCGTGGTCGGCCCGTTCGGCTGCGGCTTCGGCACCGGGGCCGGCGCGGTGCTCAACGTGCTGCGCCCGGAGGTCGGGTCCTCGCTCGTCGTCTTCGGCGCCGGCGCGGTCGGCGTCGCGGCGATCCTCGCCGCCCGGACGGCCGGCTGCGCCGTCGTCGCGGCGGTCGACGTCAACGCCGGCAAGCTCGACACCGCCCGGCTGCTCGGCGCGACCCACGGGGTGAACTCCACCGACGGCGACCCGCGCGAGCTGCTGACCGCGATCGCCCCGCACGGCTTCGACGTCGCGATCGACACCACCGGCCGGGAGGACGTGCTGCGCCTCGCGGTCGAGTCGCTCGGCCCGCTCGGCCGGTGCGGCGTGGTCGGGATCGGCCCGAGCGAGCAGATGAGCTTCGAGTGGCGCAGCGTACTCAACGGCCGCAGCATCACCGGCATCATCGGCGGCAGCAGCCTCCCGCAGGTCTTCCTGCCGAAGCTGCTGGACCTGCACGCCGCCGGCAACTTCCCGGTGGACCGCCTGATCACCCGGTTCCCGTTCGAGCAGATCAACGAGGCGGTGGCGGCGCTGCGGTCCGGCGAGGTCGGCAAGGCCGTGCTGACCCTCTGACGGGTCGGCCCGCCGCACCACGGCGGCGTCCCGCCGGGCCGGCAGCCGGCGTCCGGTCCGGCCCCGCCGGCACCCCGCCCACCCGGTCCGGCCGACATCGACGATGCTGCATCTTATCGTGAAACGTTGTCTCGCAATGTGAGCGACATTACCCTTGGCGTCAGACCCACACCCAGTGGCGCGGCTGGGCAACACCGCGCAGCGTCCCGCACCTGTGGAGCACGTCCCGATGACCGAACAGCAGCGCACCGCACCGGCCGCCGCGCAGACCGCGACCGAAGACCGGCCCGTCGCGCCCTTCGACCACCACTCGGCCGAGTGCAACACCGACCCGGTGGGCTACTACCGGGAGTTCCGGCAGACCTGCCCGGTGGGCCGTACCGACGCGCACGGCGGCTTCGTCTACACCACCCGGTACGCCGACGTGGTCCGGATCGCCCGCGACGACGACACCTTCTCCTCCGCCCGCGCCACCGCCGGGGGTGACGGCACCGCCATCGTCATCCCCCGGGGCCCCGGCCTGGAGCAGTACCCGATCGAGCTGGACCCGCCCGCCGCGACCGGCTACCGCGACCTGATCAACCCGCTGCTCACCCAGGACGCGGTGGCCGAGCTGGCCCCGATGGTCGCCCGGCACACCACCCGGGTGGTGGACGCCTTCATCGCCGAGGGGTCGGTGGACTTCGTCCGCGACCTGACCAACCCGTTGCCGGCCGCCGTCACCCTCGACTGGCTGGGCTTCCCCGAATCCGACTGGGCCAAGCTCGCCGGCCCGATCCACGACATCTTCGCCGCCCTGCCGGGCAGCGAACGGGCCGTGCGCGGGGCCGCCGGCCTGGCCTACCTCGACCAGCGGATCCGGGAGCTGATCGTCGAGCGGCGGGCCGAGCCGACCGGCGACGCGGTGAGCTACCTGGCCGCCCAGCGCCGCGCAGACGGGGAACTGTTCGACGCCGACGAGCTGGTCTCGGTCATCGGGCTGCTGATCGCGGGCGGGGTGGACACCACCACCTCGCTGACCGGCTCGACCCTGGTGCACCTGAGCCGGCACCCGGAGGACCGGCAACGTCTGATCGACTCCCCCGACCTGCTGCTCACCGCGACCGACGAGTTCCTGCGGGTGTTCGCCCCGTCGCAGTCGATGGCCCGTACCGTCCGCACCGACACCGAGGTCGGCGGCTGCCCGGTGACCGCCGGTGACCGGGTGCTGATCCCCTGGGTCGCGGCCAACCACGACCCGGCGGTCTTCCCCGACCCCGAGCAGCTCCGGCTGGACCGCGACGCCGCCCGGCACCTGAGCTTCGGCATCGGCAGCCATCGCTGCGCGGGCGCGCACCTGGCCCGGCTGATGTTCCGCGAGATGATCACGCAGGTGCTCACCCGACTGCCCGACTTCCGGGTGGTGGAGGAGGGGCTCGTCGCCTATCCCACCCGGGGCAACCAGAGTGGCTGGGACGCGATCCCGGCCGTCTTCACCCCGGGTCCTCGCCGCGACGCCGACGCGGCGGGGGCCCGGCCCACCGCCAGCCTGACCGGCGACCGGGAACTGGTCATGGTGGCCACCACCACCGCCACCGACGAGGTGCTCGAGGTGCGGCTGGCCGACCCGGCCGGCACGGAGCTGCCGTCGTGGACGCCCGGCGCGCACCTGGAGGTGCGGCTGCCGTCCGGGCGGGTCCGGCAGTACTCGCTGTGCGGCGACCCGGCCGACACCCGGGAGTACCGGATCGCGGCGCTGCGGGAGCCCGCCGGTCGGGGCGGTTCGGTGGAGCTGCACGCGCTGGCCCGCGCGGGCGTCGCCCTCTCGGTGCGCGGCCCGCGCAACCACTTCCCGCTCGTCGACGCCCCCGGCTACCTCCTCCTCGCCGGGGGCATCGGGATCACCCCGATCCTGGCGATGGCCCGCGAGGCCGACCGTCGGGGCGTGCCGTTCCGGCTGGTGTACGGCGGGCGTACCCGGGCCTCGATGGCCTTCGTCGACGAGGTGACGGCGCTCGCCGGCGACCGGGTGACCCTGCTGCCGCAGGACGAGGCCGGCCTGCCCGACCTGCGGGCGCTGCTCGACGCCGCCGGGCCGGACACCGCCGTCTACTGCTGCGGGCCGACCGGCATGATCGACGCGGTGGAGCGGGTCTGCGCCGAGGCGGGCCGTTCCGGGCAGCTGCACGTCGAGCGGTTCACCGCCGACGATCTGGAGGTCGCCTTCGACCCGGCGACGAACACCGAGTTCGAGGTGCACCTGGCCCGCACCGGGGCGACCCTGCGGGTGCCCCGGGATCGCCGCATGATCGACGTGCTGCGCGAGGTGGTGCCCGGCCTGACCTACGACTGCGAGAAGGGCTACTGCGGCGCGTGCGAGACCCGGGTGCTGGCCGGTACGCCGGAGCACCGCGACTCGCTGCTGACCGACGAGGAGCGTGCCGCCGGCCGGAGCATGATGATCTGCGTGGGCCGGTGCCGCTCCGAGCGGCTGGTGCTCGACCTGTAGGTGTCGTCCGCCCGGACGGGCCGGCCCCGGGTCGGCCCGTCCGGGTCACCACCGACGCCGGCCCGCCTCAGGCGGCGGCGGCCAGCGCGTCGAGGATCAGGTCGAGGCCGAAGGTGAACTGCCCGCCGAAGTGGTAGCCGGGCTGCCCGACGTGCCGGGTGGCGAACTCGACCAGGTGCGGATAGTCGCCCGCCGCGAAGCCCGCCATGATCGATTCCGCGACCTCGGTGGCGGCGTCGCCGCTGTCGAACGGCAGCGACGCCTCCTGCAACACGAACCCGAAGACGTAGGCGTCGACGATCGCGTAGGCGTGCGCCGTCATCGGCAGCGAGAGCCCTCCGCCCCGCAGCACGCCCAGCATCCTGTCGTGGTGGCGCAGGGTGGCCGGGCCGGGGCTGGTCCGGGTCTCGATCAGGGTCAGCGCCCACGGGTGCCGGGCGAGGACCGTCCGGGCCGACAGGCAGCGTCGGCGTACCTCGGCCCGCCAGTCGCCGCCCGGCTCGGGCAGGTCGATCTCGGCGAAGACCCCGTCGACGAGCGCGTCGAGTAGTTCGTCCTTGTTGCGGATGTAGTGGTAGAGCGACATCGGCTTGGCGTGCAGCGCGGCGGCGAGCGAGCGCATGGTCAGCGCGCCGAGACCGTCCGCGTCGGCGATGGCGACGGCGGCGCGCAGCACTGCCTCCCGGCTGAGCTGCCGTACCGCTTCACCCACTCTGTCACCCCCCTGACGCTTGGTTGACCGCCCGCACCGGCCACCGTACCGTACTAAGTAAGTCGTACTTAGTACGAAGATCCGGAGGCGGCGATGTCCCTGCGTGTGGCCGGTCGGTGGACCGGCGCGTTCTTCCTGTCGGCGTTCGTCGCCTACGGCGTCGGCAGCGCACTCGCCGGGCGACCGGCCGGGGTCGCGCTGGTGCTGGCCAACTCCGTGCTGGTGGCGGCCATCGGGGTGCTGGCCTTCCGGGCGCTGCGCCGGCCGCACCCGGGGGCCGCCTGGCTCTACCTGGTGGCCCGGGGCGCGGAGGCGTTTCTGCTCGCCGCCGGCCTGGTGCTGCGCGACCGGTACGGCGAGGGCGCCGCCGACCTCGCCTACCAGCTGGCCATGCTGGCGCTCGGGCTGGGCAGCGTGCCGTTCTGCCTGGCCCTGGCCCGCCGGCACTGGCTGCCCCGCTGGCTCGCCTGCTGGGGCGTCGCCGGCTATGCGCTGCTGGCGGTCGGCGCGGCAGCCGAGGTGGCGGGGGTGGCGGTCGGGGTCGTGCTGGCCGCTCCGGGCGGGTTGTTCGAAATCGTCCTCGGTGTCCTGCTGCTCACCCGGGGCTTCGCGCCGGCCACCGCCGCCGCGCCCGCCGCCTCGGCCGGTCCCGCCACCACCGCCGCGCCAGCCACCACCACCGGTTCCGCTACCACCGCTGCGGGCGGCGCGGACCCGGACGACCCGCGCACCCGCCAGGCGGCGCTGGCGGCCGGCCTCGGCCTGCTGCTGATGGCGGTGCTCGCCGGCTGGGCCAACTTCGGCGTCGTGCAGCCCCTGGTCGTCGCCGACGCGACCGAGAGCGTCACCCGGCTGCCGCAACAGCAGGGCGCACTCACCCTGGCGGTCATCGCCCTGCTCGCGGTCGCCTGCCTCGACGTGCTGGTCGGCTGGGCGCTGCGGGCCTTCCTCCACCGCACCCGGCCCGCCGTCGCACTGCTCGCGGCGTGGTGCCGCACCGGGTACGCGGTCGTGCTCGCCGTGGCGGTGACCCACCTGATCGGCGTCGCCGGCCTGCTCCGCGACGACGCGGGGGCCGACCGGCTGCGCGCCGACGGGTACCCGGCGCTCGCCGACTTTCAGCAGGTCTGGGATCTCGGGCTGCTGCTGTTCGGCGTCCACCTGCTGCTGGTCGGCTGGCTGGCCTGGCGGTCGGAGACCGTACCGACCTGGCTGGCGGTGCTGGTGGCGGTCGCCGGCGCGGGCTACCTGGCCGACTCGGCCGGGGCGCTGGTCGCCGACGGCCAGCCGGTGCGGGTCGCCGGGGTCACCTTCGTCGGTGAGGTCGTCCTGACGGGTTGGCTGCTCGTCCGCACCGCCCGCCACCGCCGACCGGCCGCCCGCCGGGCCGCACCGGACACCGGCGCACGGCCGCTGACCGCCTCCCCGCCGCGCAGCACCGCCCGGTGACCTGACGGGCCTACGCGGACGGCCCGCCGCGCCACGACACTGGGGCGCTGCGGGCCGTCCTGACGAGGGGCCGGTGGGTCAGTTGCCCCACTCGAAGTTGGGCTCGACCGCCTCGGCGATGCGGAACCGGCCACCCGGCGCGATCTCGCTGCCGCGCTCGGTGACCACGTGCTTGCCGAACCCGTCGACCAGCGGCCGGCCGACGTCGCGCTTGAGCCACAGCCGCAACAGGTGCCGGCGGCGCTCCGGCTCCGGGAAGTCGACGTAACCGGTACGCGAGTGCAGGGCCGCGTAGTTCAGCAGCCACTGCACGTCACCGGGCTGGAAGTCCATGTCCAGCGCCAGGCCGGGAGCCTGGGACACCTCGTCGTAGAGGTGCAGCAGCTCGATCTGCGCCTCGGTGAGGCGGGGCACCTCCGGGTAGTCCTGCGCCGAGAAGATCATCGAGGTGCCGGCGTAGGTGCTGAAGATGCCGTCGACGTAGCTGCAGATCGGCGAGGTGTAGGTGTGGGCCGGGGCGTCCGGGTCCTGCCGGTGCCAGTCCCAGTGCCACGGCTCGAACAGCAGCGGCGCGAGGTCCGGCCGGCGGCGCAGGATCTCGTTGTAGATGGTGGTGCCGCTGACCAGGCTGCTCGCCCCGCCGTCCTTGGCCGCCCGCAGGCACATCAGCGCCACCACGTCGGAGCTGTCGGAGTGGAACGGCAGCCGGTCGCGGACCCGCGACGGCAGGGCCGACGGGTCGTCGAGGGTCTTGTTGGAGGTGGCGATGACGTGGTCGAGCACGTCACCCATCTGGTTCTGCCCCATCGGCACGCCGAGGTGCAGCCCCATCAGGAAGAAGATCGCCCCGGCGAGGGTGTCGCCGTACTCCTCCGTGCGCAGGCCCCGGACCAGGATGAAGCCGCGTCCGGAGTCGAGCTGGCGGGCGCACTCCTCGTTCAGCCCGGCGCAGGCCGGCAGCGGGTAGTCGGCGGCGGTCACCGTACGCAGGTCGGGGTCGTCGGCGACGAACCGGCGGCCGACGGTCTCCAGCTCGACGCGCTCGGCGTCGCTGAGCTGGTAGACCCACTCGGTCGAGGTACGCAGCTCGTCACCGCGCCAGGCGGACGGGCCGGAGATGGGGGCGAGATCGATTGCAGTGGTCATGATGGTGCGCTCCGAGGGTCGGTTCTGCGGGAAACGGGTCAATGTCCCGGCGCGGGCGTACCGCCCACCGGGCTGATCAACGACGCGGGCGACCGCCGTGTCCCGGACGGGAGACGGCGGGCCTGTCCGTCAGAACGGGGTCTGCGGATCCCCGGCGGCGGTCCCGGGGCGCATGCCCTCCCGCGGCGGGTGTACCCGCAACGGCTCCTCGTAGCCGCGCACCAGCAATCCAGGACCTTGCGGTACTCGGATCATGGCGTTCTCCTGCGGCTGGCGATGATCGCTCCAGGCTAGCCAACCCCCGCCGCAACGTCAACAGAGACGCCATCTCGCAATCTGGCTCACGCCGGACGTCGGACCGGGGCCGGACGGGGGGCGGCCGCCGACCCCGGTTCCGCCCGCTTCGCCCGGTCGGTCATCCCTGTCCCGTCGCGGCGTTGAGCCGGGCGGCCTGGCGGACAAGGTGGTCGCGTTCGGCGAGGTTGCCGGCCCGGTGGGCCGCGTCGGCGTACGACCGGGCCGCCGTCGCCAGGTCACCGGCCCGCTCGTGCAGGTACGCCGCCGCCGCGGCGTGCCGCGGCAGCGCCGGGTCCAGCACCGCGAGGGCCGCCAGCCCGGCGCGCGGCCCGTCGGCCTCGCCGACGGCGACAGCACGGTTGAGCCGGACGACCGGGCTGTCGGTCAACCGCGCCAACTCGTCGTACCACTCGACGATCTGCACCCAGTCGGTCTCCCCGGAGGTGGGCGCGTCGGCGTGCAGCGCCGCGACGGCGGCCTGGGCCTGGAACTCGCCCAGCCGGTCCCGGGCCAGCGCCGCCTGGAGGATCCGCACCCCCTCGGCGATCAGCGTGGTGTCCCACCGGGTGCGGTCCTGCGCCGCGAGCGGCACGAGGCTGCCGTCCGGGGCGGTCCGGGCGGCCCGTCGGGCGTGGTGCAGCAGCATCAGGGCGAGCAACCCGGCCACCTCGGGATGGTCGATCGCCGCCGCGAGCTGCCGGGTCAGCCGGATCGCCTCGGCGGCGAGGTCGACGGCACCGGAGTAGCCCTCGTTGAAGACCAGGTACAGCACCCGCAGCACGGTGGCGACGTCACCCGGCTGGTCGAACCGTACGCCGGACACGGTGCGTCTGGCCCGGCTGATCCGCTGCGCCATGGTCGCCTCCGGCACCAGGTACGCCTGGGCGATCTGGCGGGTGGTCAGCCCGCCCACGGCGCGCAGGGTCAGCGCGACCGCCGACGACGGGGTCAACGCCGGATGGGCGCACAGGAAGTAGAGCTGGAGCGTGTCGTCCGCCCCGGACACGGGGCCCGGCGCCGGTTCCTCGACGACGAGGTCCTCCCGCCGACGGCGGGCGGTGTCCGCCCGGGTCGCGTCGAGGAACCGGTGCCAGGCCACGGTGACCAGCCAACCCTTGGGGTCGCGGGGTGGATCGACAGGCCAGACCCCGACCGCCCGCACCAGGGCCTCCTGCACGGCGTCCTCGGCCGCCGCGAGGTCGGCACCGCGGCCGACGAGCACCCCGAGCACCTCCGGGGTGAGGCGGCGCAGCAGGTCGGCGTCCATCAGGTCACTCCGTGATCGTCGGCGGCTCGGTGAGGAACGGGCGCAGCTCCAGCCACTCGTGGATCGGTCGGCCGCCCGCCCCCGGGGCGGCCGACAGCTCCCCGGCCAGCTCGACGGCGCGCTGGTAGCTGTCCACGTCGATCACCATCCAGCCGGCGACGAGGTCCTTGGTCTCGGCGAAGGGGCCATCGGTGACCGGCGGACGCCCCTCGCCGTCGTACCGGACGAACGTCCCGCCGGGGGCGAGCGCCTGGGCGTCGACGAACTCCCCGGTGCCCTCCAGCCGCGCCGCGAAGTCGTTCATGTACTGCACGTGCGCCGCGATCTCCTCGGGCGTCCACCGGTCCATCGGTACGTCGTTGACCGCGGCCGGGGCGCCCCGGTAGTGCTTGAGCAGCAGGTACTTCGCCATCAGAGTTCTCCTCGGTGCCGGTGCGGCAGCTGTTGCGGCCGCGTTCACCCCGGGGACGACGCCGCCGCCCCGTTCTCGACATCGCCGACCACGATTTCTTCCCTGGCACGGTACGCGCGCGACGGTGTCGGCCCGCAGCGCCGCTGCCGGCGCGTCGCCCGACTCACCGTCCCACGAGCTGCCGGGCCCGCAGCCGGCGGATCCCCGAGACCCGCTCCGTCGGAGGGGACGGCCGGGTCGCGGGCAGCCGCACGGTGAACACCGCGCCCTGGTGCGGACGCCCCTGCGCCTCGATGGTGCCCCGGTGACTCGTGACGACCTCCTGGAGCAGGGCCAGGCCCAACCCGAAGCGGTGCTCCCCGGCACCCGCGCCGCGGTGGAAGCGGTCGAAGATGCGGCGCGCGTCCGCCTGGTCGAACCCGTCCCCGGTGTCGGCGACCACGAACTCGGCGTAGTCGCCCGCCGCCCGCAACGACACGTCGATCCGGCCGCCGGGAGGCGTGTGGGCGAGCGCGTTGGCGAGCAGCTCCCCGGCGACCCGGCGCAGCGCCGACTCCACCCCCGGCACCGGGAGGGGCTCGGTGGGCATGTCCACGGCCAGGGCGATCCGGCGTTCCGCGGCGCGTTCGGTCTCGGCAGCGACCGCCGCCCCGACGAGCACGGTGAGGTCGACCGGCGGATCCGTCCGCCGGTCGGCGGGAGCAGCGGCGAGCTGGGCAGAGAGCAGCAGGTCGTCGACGATCTCGCCGAGCCGGCGGGTGCCGCCGATCAGCCGGTCCAGGTCCTCCAGGTTGGCGGCGCTCCCGCCGGTACGCGCCCGCCGGGCCATCACCTGGGCGCGGATGTGCACCTGGGCGATCGGCGTACGCAGCTCGTGGCTGGCGTCCGCGATGAACCGACGCTGGCGGGTGAGCGCCTCCGCGAGCGGCGCGACGGCCCGACGACCGACGAGCGCGCCGGTCAGCACGGCCACGAGCAGGCCGACCGTGGCGGCGAGGGCGAACGCGAGCAGCAGGTGCCGACGGTCGGACAGCTGGAACCGCGCGTCGAACACCGCCTGGACGACGATCCCACCGTCCCGGGCCTCGGTACGCACGTGGTAGGTCGTGCCGTTGCGGGTCACCGTGTCGAGGTGGACGTGTCCGGTGTCCGCCACCGTCCGCAGCGCGGCGGACAGCGGGAAGCCGGGCGGGGGCGGGTTGACGCCGGTGTCCACCCGTACCCCGTCGTACTGGAAGATCCAGCTGCAGGCGGGCGGGCCGGCGATGGTCGCGTGGCTGGTGCCCCAGGCCAGTTCGCGTTGGATCTGGGCATCCTGGCTGCGGACCAGGACGGCGTAGGAGATGCCGCCCGCCGTCAGCAGCAGACCCCCGATCGCCAGACCGACCAGCAGGCCGATCCGCAGTCGGGCCCGCCGGACCATCGCCTGCTCCACCAACTCCATCAGAGCCCTCCGAGCCGGTAGCCCAGGCCGTGCACGGTGCGGATCACCGCGCGGCCGAGCTTGCGTCGAAGGTAGTAGACGTAGGTGTCCACTATCGACGCGGCGGCGGCCTCGTCGAAGACCCTGCGGCGCAGCTCGGCCCGGGAGTGCACGGTGCTGGGCTGCGCCGCCAGCACGCGCAGCAGCTCGAACTCGCGGGCCGACAGCGCCACCCGGGTGCCGTCGGCCAGCACCGCGTCGCGGGGGGTCAGGTCGAGCCGGCCCGCGCCGATGCGCAGGACGTTGGCCGAATCGGAGGTGCGTCGGCACAACGCCCGGATCCGGGCGCTCAGCTCGTCCAGGTCGAAGGGCTTCATCAGGTAGTCGTCGGCGCCCGCGTCCAGCCCGGCTATCCGGTCGCCGACCGTGCCGAGCGCGGTGAGCATCAACGCCCGGGCCGGGATCCGGCGCGACCGCAGCCGGGCGACCAGGTCCAGCCCGTCCAGTGCCGGCAGCTTCCGGTCGATGACCAGCACGTCGTAGGTACGGGTGAGCCCGAGGTGCAGACCCCGCTGGCCGTCCGCGGCCCGGTCGACGACGAACCCCTCGTAGACCAGTGTCTCGGTGAGGAGGCCGGCCAGTTCGTCGTCGTCCTCGACCAGCAGCAACCGGTTCGGTCTCTCCCCGCGCATGTGTCCACGATCGCACAGAGGACCCCCAAATAGAGACAGCTATCTCTTTGTCATTTCGCCACCACGAGCGACGGCGGGTGGACCTCCCCGCCCCTGCGGGCCTCCCGTCGCTCGATCCAGCTCAGCAACGGCGTCGTCATCATGGTGGTGACCAGCGCCACCACCACCAGCACGGTGAACAGCGACGCGTTCACGATGCCCGCCTCCAGCCCGACGTTCAGCGCGATCAGCTGCATCAGACCCCGGGCGTTCATCAACGCGCCCACCCGCAACGCGACGCCCTGCGACTCGCCCCGCAGCCGCGCCGCCGCCCAGCAGGCGCCGAACTTGCCGACGATCGCCGCGGTCACGCAGGCCACCGCGAACAGCAGCACCGGCGCGCTGCCCAGCAGCCCGAACTCCGTCCGCAGGCCCGAGTAGGTGAAGAACAGCGGCAGGAAGACCGTCGCGGCGACCGGGGTGAGGGTGTCCACCACCCGGTCGGTGTTGGCGGTGTGCGGCATCACCACCCCGACCGCGAACGCGCCGAAGACCGCGTACAGGCCGATCTCGTCGGTGTACCAGGCGACCAGGAAGAGCAGCGCCACCGTGCCGAGCACCCGGGCGCTGTCGTTGAGGCGGGGGCTGGTCATCAGCGCGGTGGTCACCCGACGCCCGACCAACCAGAGCACCAGCCCGAACAGGACCGCGCCGCCGGCGGTGACGATCGCCGGCCCGGCCCGGCCGGAGGCGAAGGCCAGCACCACGGCCAGCATGATCCAGGCGACCATGTCGTCGAGCGCGCCGCTGGCCAGCGACAGGGTGCCGTGCCGGGTGCCGGCGTGCCCACGTTCGGTGATGATCCGGGCCAGCATCGGAAAGGCGGTGATGGCCAGCGCGACGCCGACGAACGCCGCCGAGACCCCGAGCGACGTCCCGTCGGCCCGCATCGGCACGGCGTCCGCCGTCACCAGTACCAGCAGCACGCCGAGCGCGAGCGGCGCGGTCACCCCGGCCAGCGACACCAGCCCCGCGGTGCCGGCGAGGCCGGTGACCCGGTGCGCCCCGAACGCGTACCCGGCCTGGAACATGAACAGCACCAGGCCGACCTGACCCACCACGTAGAGCACCGGGAGCAGGGCGGTCGGGAACAGGGCGTCCTTGACGTCCGGCAGGACCAGGCCGAGCAGCGACGGGCCGAGCAGCACGCCGGCGAGCATCTCGCTGACCACGGCGGGCTGCCCCACCCTGCCCAGCAACCAGGCCACCGCCTTGCAGAAGATCAGGATCACCGCGACCGCGATGAAGAACCGCGGTGCCAACTGGGTCGGGGTCACCGGACCGCCTCCTCGAAGTAGGTGGTGCACAAGCGTTGCCGTCGGGCGTCGACGACCATCCACGCGCCGAGCACGAGTTGCCGGATGCTGCGCCCCACGTCGGCCCAGCGGTCCCGGGACCGCATCGCGGCCAGCCGGAGCCATCCCGGGCCGGCCACCCCGGCCGGGGTCAGGTACGCCGGTCCCCGGCTGGGCAGCGACCGGCTGTGGGCGACCGAGGACGCCAGGGCGTACCGGCGCAGCACCTCGCGGGTGGCGGCGCGCAACATCACCGGCGCGACCCCGCGCGCCGGGCAGGCCCGGTTCGCGGTGACGCCGTACGGGATGAAGTGGGCGTCGCGGGGTCTGAGCGTCCGCCACCGGTCCGGGTCGAACCGGTCGTCGGCGGCCGGTCCGCTGCGCTGGAACGCCAGATAGTTGAAGAGCAGCACCGATCCGGTGGCCAGGGTCACCCCGGTCGGCAGCACGATCGGCGCGGAGGTGATCCGGTGGGCGACGCCGAAGAGCGGATGCACCCGCAGCGTCTCGTCGACCACCCGGTCCACGGCGTCGTCGTCGTCGAGGCAACGCTGCAGGTCCGGACGGGTGGCCAGCGAGAGCAGCACGTGCGCCATCGCCTCGGACATCTGCACCACGGCGGTGGTGCCGAACGCGCCGTGCAGGTACCAGGCCGTCTCCTCGACGGTGAACGGCGCCGGCAGGGTCACCGGGCAGGTACCCGCCTCGACCCGCCCGCGCAGGTAGCGGGTCAGCGGGTAGCGCCGGTCCAGGTGCCGCAGGCCGGTGCACTTCAGGGCGGCGGCCACGTCGGTGGCGTTGGTGACGATCAGCGCCCGGACCTCCGGTGGACACTCCTCGTCGAAGATCAGTTCGTGGAAGACCTCCGCCCACACCGGCATCATCAGGTCCCGCAGCCGGACGTGGTGGATCCGCCCGGCCGGCAGCTCGTCGAGCACCCGGCGGGTGGCCGCGGTGGCGAGCGCGTCGGCGCGCTGCGGACGCACCGCGAGCACCCGCCGGGTCACCGCCGCCACCGCCCGGTAGCGCTCCCCCGGCTCCAGGTGCTCCTGGTGCATGTGCGGGCCGGGCGAGAGCCAGTACCAGAACAGGTCGGACAGGCCGGCGCCCCGGCTGCGCCCGTCGGCCGCCGGGTCCGCGTAGACCCGCTCGAAGTGTTCGACGTCGACGAGCGGGCCGGGCACCGGGATGCCCTCCCCGCCGTTGACCCTGGCGAAGACCCACTGCCGTAGCCGCACCACCGCCGCCGGCAGCCAGCGCGGCAAGGTCCCGACCACCCCGAACGCGACCAGCACGCCCAGCACGACCGGCGCGCTCACCCCGGGGCCCCGGTGGTGACGAGATCGGCGTCGAGGTCGCCCGGCCGCGCGACGCCGACCAGCGCCAGCGCCCGGTCGAGATCGGCGCGCACCAGGTCGAGCACGTGCCGCACCCCGGCCGCGCCGCCCGCCGCGAGCCCCCAGAGCACCGGACGGCCGAGCAGCACGGCCGTCGCGCCGAGGGCCAGCGCCACCAGCACGTCGACCCCCCGCCGCAGGCCGCCGTCGACCAGCACCGGCACCCGCCCGTCGACGGCCGCCACCACGCCCGGCAACGCGTCCAGGGTGGCCAGCGCCCCGTCGAGCTGCCGGCCGCCGTGGTTGGAGACCAGCACACCGTCCACCCCGTGCTCCACGGCCAGCCGGGCGTCGGCCGGATGCAGCACCCCCTTGAGCAGGATCGGCAGCGACGTGAGCCCGCGCAGCACCCCGATCAGCTCCCAGCCCACCCCCGCGTTCATCTCGATGGGCCGGACCCGACCGGCCGCGTCCCGCATGTTCTCGCAGACCAGGCCGGGTGGCAGGTCGACGAAACCGTGCCGCAGGTCGCGTTCCCGCCGGCCGAAGACCGGCGAGTCGACCGTGACGACCAGAGCCCGGCAGCCGGCGGCCACCGCCCGCCGGACCACGGTGGCGGTGAACTCCAGGTCCGCGTGCGGGTAGAGCTGGAACCACAGCGGCCCGCCGGCCGCCGCGACCTCCTCCACCGGCCGGGTGGCCGCCATGCTCACCACCATGACCGTGCCGGCGTCGGCGGCGGCCCGGGCGGTGGCCACCTCACCCTCGGGGTGGGCCAGCCGGTGGAACGCGGTCGGCGCGATCAGCACCGGCATGCTGACCGGGCTGCCGAACAGCGAGAGCCGCAGGTCGCGCTCACCGGCCGCGCGCAGCACCCGGGGCCGCAGCCAGCGTCGGGCGAAGGCCGCCTCGTTGGCCCGCAGGGTCCGTTCGTCCCCCGCCCCACCGGCGAAGAAGTCCCAGTGCACCGGATCCAGCCGACGGCGGGCCGCGGCGGCCACCTCGGCCAGGTTCAGCCCGACCGCGTCGGCGGCCAGCACGTCAGTCCCCGACACTGCGCAGGCACCGGTCGACGAACGCGGCCAACGGCGTCATGTGCACCTCCGGCCGGTCCCAGCGGTTCTCCAGGTTCTCCGCCAGGTGGTGGGTCGCGACGACCTGCCCGGCCCGGTGGTGGCGGACCACCGGGTGCAGGTACGCGGCGTCGTGCGCCTGACCGACGACGTCCTGGGCCACCCGGCGGACCGTGACGTCGAACGGGTCCACCTGGTCGTGCTCCGGGCCGTACTCCAGGGTGACCACGAAGGCGTCGGAGTAGTCGTGGTCGGCGGTGCGCAGGCCGGTCCCGGTGAAGTACGCCACCGGCACCTCCTCGTGGTAGCGCGCCTCGGTGCCGGCGACGGTGACCACGTCGGCGAGGACGTCGAACTGCTGCCACAGCGCCGAGGTGCGGTTGACCCGGGCGATGATCGCGTCGGTGATCGCCGCCCCGGTCGCGTCCAGCTTCTCCGCCGGCCACGGCGTGTCCCCGTACCGGCGTTCGAGAATCCGGTGCAGGCTCCGGACGGCGTAGCGGAAGCCGTGGATGAAGCCGTTCGTCGAGCGCTTGAAGTCCCGTTCCTGGGTGATGGTGCCGGCGAAGAACAGGTCGGGCACGTTCACCGACTCCCACTCGGCGGTCTGCGCCGGGAACCGGTCCCGGATCGCCAGCTCAGGCCGGCAGGAGTCGTCGAAGATCGACGCGTCGAAGGCGAACCCGGTGCAGACCAGCACCCGGTCGTAGCGCAGCTCCTTGACCACCTCGTCGGCGCGGGAGAACGCGAAGGTCACCGTGTACCCGTCGGCGTCGCGGGTGATCCGCCGGACGGTGCCGTCCAGGATCGCGTTCGCCGACTTGAGCTGGTAGGTGTCCAGGAAGTTGTTGTTGACCGCGCGCAGGTGCCCGACGTAGTGGGTCCGCCAGGCCATCCGCACCGAACTCGGCCCGGCCAGGTGGATCAGCGTGGTGGTCTCCATCAGGCTGTCCGCGGTCTCGAACGCGGAGTTGCCCTTGCCGATGATCAGCACCTTCTGGTCGAGGTAGTCGCGCGGGTCGACGGGCATGTCCGCGTACTGCTCGGCCAGCTCCAGCCCCGGGATGTCCGGCAGGTACGGCCGGGACACCCCGGTGGCGACGACCACCCGGCGGGCCCGGAAGGTCTCCCCCGCGTGCACCTCGAAGATCCCGTCCACCTTGGACACCGAGGTCACCCGCGCGCCGTAGCGCACCTTCACCCCGGTCTTGGCGGCGAAGTCGGCCAGGTAGCGCACCATCACCTCGGCGTCCGGGAAGTACCGCTCGGTGTACGTGGTGAACCGCAGCGCCGGGTCGTCGGTGAGCAGCGAGTTCCAGTCCAGCCGCAGGTTCAGCTCCGGGTCGTCGGAGCCGGTGTGCGGCTTGTTGATGGAGATGAGCTGCCGGTGCCGGGGGTAGGTGGCGAAGAACGCGCCGGGGATGTCCGCACCCTCCAGCACCAGGTAGTCGCGCCGGCCGTCGGCCTCGAGCAGCGCGGCCAGTTGCAGGCCGGCGGGTCCGGCCCCGATGATCAGGTAGTCAAGCGTCACGACGGCCATCCAGGGTGAGAGAGGTCAGCGGGAGTCCGAGTTCGTCCACGACGTCGGCGGCCCGCCGGACGTCGCTGTCCAACGGGCGGTCCGGGTCGACCGGCGGGATCGCCGCGGCCAGCGCCGCCAGCGCCTCGCCGCAGCCCGGCGCGGTCGGCGTCCGCGCCCCGACGTGCGCGGCCTGCCGCAGCCCCAGCGCCAGCGAGCCGACGATCAGCCGGAGCAGTCCGGCCTGGTCGAAGACCCGCAGGGCGGCCTGGGTGCCGAGCGGGATGACGTCCTGGTTGTGCAGGTTGGTCGGCAGGCTCTGCATGCTCGCCGGCATGGCGTCCCGGCGGATCTCGGCGATCAGCGCGGTCGAGGCCAGCTGCACCCCCTGGAGCCCGTGCTGCTGCCCCGGGCCGGCGGCCAGCATCGGCGGCAGGCCACCGTTGCGGTGCGGGTCGACCAGCAGGTCGAGCTGCCGTTCGGCGAGGTTGCCCAGCTGGGCCACCACCATCGACAGCAGGTCGGCGGCGAACGCGGCCGGTTGCCCGAAGAAGTTGCCGCCGTGCACCACCAGATCCTCGTCGGGGAAGAACAGCGGGTTGTCGCTGACGCTGCCCAGATCGGCGGCGACCACCGCGTCGACGTGGCGCAACGCGTCCTCGGCCGCGCCGAGCAGCTGCGGGGCGCACCGGATGCTGTACGGCTCCTGCAGGGGGCGCTTGCCGGACGGCACGAGCCCGTCGCTGACCCGCCGCATACCCGCGCCCACGTCGATCGCGCCCGGGTGGCCGTAGGCCCGCAGCAGCCGGGCGTCGAGGAACTGCGGGTCCGCGCCGAGCAGGTCGGCGAGCAGGCAGGTGAGCACCTGCTGCGCCCGGTGCACGGCCCGGACGGCCGACAGCGCCAGCGCCGTCGCCGCGGTGGTCAGGGAGGTGCCGTTGACCAGGGCCAGGGCGTCCCGACCGTCCAGCGGCAGCGGCTCCAGGCCCGCCCGCGCCAACGCCTCGGCCGCCGGCAGGCGTACCCCGTCGAGGTAGGCGTGACCGCGACCGCGCAGCGCCTGGGCCGCCGCGCCCAACGGGATCAGGTCGCCACTCGCGCCGACCGAGCCCCACCTCGGCACCGCCGGCACGAAGGTGGTGCCGAGCATCGCCGCCAGCGCGTCGACGACGTGCGGGGACACCCCCGACGCACCCTGGGCCAACGACCAGGCCCGCACCAGCACGGTCGCGCGGACGATCTCGGGGGCGAGGTCCGGGCCGTGGCCCGCGCCGAGGTGGGCGAGCGTGTTGTCGGCCTGGTCGCGCAGGTCGGCGCGGCCGGCGTACCCGACGAGGGCGCCGAAGCCGGTGGTGCTGCCGTACACCGCGCGGTCCTCACCGAGCACCTCGGACAGGAAGACACGGGTGTGCGTGACCCGGTCGCGGACCTGCGGCCCGACCACGACCCGGACCGGGTCACGGGCGGCGCTCAGGTCGGCGATCCGCAGCGGGGCCGCGAGATCTACCTCTGTCGTCATGCGACCGGACCCTAGAGACGAAATCTCAGAACGCTCTGAAATCGGGCCGATACGGTGCGCCGCATGACGCTCGACTACCTGATCATCGGAGCCGGACCGGCCGGGCTCCAGCTCGCCGCCCTGCTGGAGCGCGACGGCCGCGAGCATCTGGTGCTGGAGGCCGGATCGGCACCGGGCACGTTCTTCAGCCGCTACCCGCGACACCGCCAGTTGATCTCGATCAACAAGATCTGGACCGGTTCCGACGATCCGGAGTTCAACCTGCGCTCCGACTGGAACTCGCTGCTCACCGACGATCCGGCGCTGCTGTTCGGCAACTTCAGCCGACGCTACTTCCCCGACGCCGACGACATGGTGCGCTACCTCGCCGCCTTCGCCGAGGGCCGGCGGGTCCGCTACGACACCCGGGTCACCCGGATCGCCCGCGACGGCGACCTGTTCCGCGTCGAGACCGGCGACGACACGCTGACCGCCCGCCGGGTCGTCGTCGCCACCGGCGTCTCCCAGCTCTACGTCCCGCCGATCGAGGGCGTCGACCTCGCCGAACGCTACGACACGGTCAGCGTCGACCCGGACGACTTCACCAACCAGCGGGTCCTGATCATCGGCAAGGGCAACTCGGCCTTCGAGACCGCCGACGCCCTGGTCGGGACCGCCGCCGTCATCCACGTCGCCGGACCGCACTCGATCCGGCTGGCCTGGCAGACCCACTACGTCGGGCACCTGCGCGCGGTCAACAACAACTTCCTCGACACCTACCAGCTCAAGTCGCAGAACGCGGTCCTCGACGGCACCGTCGAGCGGATCGCCCGCCGCGACGACGGCGGCTACCGGATCGACTTCCGGTACGCCCGGACCCGGGAGTCGCTCCGGCAGATCGACTACGACCGGGTGATCCTCTGCACCGGCTTCCGCTTCGACGCCGGCATCTTCGACCCGTCGGCCCGGCCCGACCTGGTCATCAACGACCGGTTCCCCGAGCAGACCGCCAGCTTCGAGTCGGTGAACGTGCCCGGCCTGTACTTCGCCGGCACCCTCACCCAGCAGCGCGACTTCAAGCGCTCCACCAACGGCTTCATCCACGGCTTCCGGTACGGCGTCCGCGCCCTGCACCGGATCCTGGCCGCCCGGCACCACGGCACACCGTGGCCGTCCACCACCCTGGACGCCACCCCCGAGGCGATCACCGAGGCGATCATCGCCCGGATCAACCGGACCTCGGCGCTGTGGCAGCAGTTCGGCGTCCTCGGCGACGTCGTGGTCCTCTCCGGGGGCGCCGCCCGCTACCACGAGGAGGTCCCGGTCGCCTACCTGCACGACGGCGGCCTCGGACCCGAACCGTTCGCGCTGGTGACCACTCTGGAGTACGGCCCGGACCACGACCAGGTCGACCCGTTCGACATCACCGTGCCGCGGATCGCCGAGAACGACGCCGCTCACGCCCACGACGCCAGCTACCTGCACCCCGTCGTCCGGGTGCACCGGGGCGGCCGGGTCGTCGCCACGCACCACCTCGCCGAGAACCTGGAGAACGACTGGAACATCCCCGGGGTGCACCAGCAGCCCCTCGCGCTGTTCCTCAAGGGCGTGCTGGCCGAGGCCGGGGACGTGCCGTCCGATGCCGGCTGAGCACCGCCCGGCCGCGCGTCCACCGATGCCGGCTGAGCACGGCCCGGCCGCGCGTCCACCGGTGCCGGTCGGCGGGCGTCCGCTGGCCGGCACCGGCCCGGCCCGGCGGGCCCCGGAGCAGCCCGGCCCGGCCGTCCCGAAGTCGGCGGGGGACGGCCGGGTCGGGTCCGGTGCGGCGACCGGCGAGCCGTCCGGCGGCGGTGAGGTCTGGCCGCAGCCCGTGCTGCGGCTGCTCGCCACCGGTGGCGACCGGCCGGTGTTCGAGGACGGCGACCGGATCGTCGACGCGACCGGGATGTCGGCGCTGGTACGACGGATCGCGGCCGGGCTGCGCGCCGCCGGGGTCGGACCGGGCACTGGGGTGGCGCTGCGGCTCGGCGTCACCCCGGAGGCGTTCGCCGCCGTCATCGCGGCGTTCGCGGTGGGCGCCCGGGTGTCCGGGCTCCGGCCCGAGCTACCCCCGACGCCCCTGGAGCGGCTGCTCGGCAGCGACGACGCGCTGCTCGTCGACGACGCCCGGCTCGCCGCGCTGGTGGCCACCCCCGACGACGGCACCGCGCTGGTCGCCGCCGGCCGGCCCACCGACATCGCCCGGATCACCTGGACCAGCGGCAGCACCGGCAACCCCAAGGGCTGCGCCCAGACGTACGCGGCGATGAGCGCGGCCTGGGCGGCGTACCCGGACCGGTGGCCGCCGGCCGTCGCCGCCCTCGCCCCCCGGCTGGGGCGCTACCTGGTCTTCGGCTCGCTGAGCAGCCAGGTGATGCTGGAGTACGGCATCCTCACCCTCGCCGCGGGCGGCACCCTGGTCGCCGCCCGCCCGCCGGGCTTCCCCGGCATGATCACCCGGCACCGGGCGACCGCGAGCGTGATCACCGTCGGCAAGCTGCACCAGCTCGTCCGCGACCAGCGCGCCCATCCGGTCGACCTGAGCAGCCTGCGCGCCCTCGTCGTCTCCGGCTCCCCGCTGACCGCCTCCCGGCTCGCCGAGGCGCTCGACGTGCTCGGCCCGGTGGTGTTCCACGGCTACGGGCAGACCGAGACCGGCATGATCGCGATGGTGACCCCGGCCGAGCTGCTGGCCCGACCGGCCACCCTCGCCTCGGTCGGCCGGGCGCCCGCCGTGGTCGACCTGTCGATCCGCGACGCCGACGGCCGACCCGCCGCCGAGGGCGAACTCTACGTACGGACCCCGGCGCAGGCGACCGCCTACTGGGCCGATCCGGTCGAGACGGCCGACGTGTTCACCGACGGCTGGGTACGCACCCGCGACCTGGCCCGGCTGGACGCCGACGGCTACCTGCACCTGTTCGGCCGGGTCCGGGACGTCATCATCGTCAACGCCAACCTGGTGTACGCCGGCCCGATCGAACGGGTCCTCGCCGCCGACCCCTCGGTCGCCGAGGCGTACGTCGTCAGCCGCCCCGACGACGTCACCGGCGAGGCGGTGCACGCGTACGTGGTGCCGGCCGCCGGTCACGAGCCGGACGCGGAACGGCTGCGCGCCCGGGTGGTGGCGGCCCTGGGACCGGCGGCGGCCCCGAAGACCGTGGAGACGATCGCCCGGGTTCCGGTCGGGCCGAGCGGCAAGCCGGACAAGCGCGCCCTGGGGGCACCCGGCCAATCCTGAGTCGCCGGACAGTACGCGGGGGCGCACGGCACCTCTCCCACCAGCCCGCCGACGCCGCTGCCGGGGCACTTGCCGCGACCGGTCGCTACCGGCAAACTCTGCACCGATCCGACTGAACCTTCGGCTGGCTCGGTGCGTTGAGAGGTCGAAGCCACAGCCTGTCGAGGAGCGCACCGGTGCCACTGACCACCACGTCCCACCGCCAGCGGCTGGAGCGACTCGTCGGCGCGGTACGGCGACGGCTGTCACCACTGTCCGGCGCGGCACGGCGACGGCTGTCCCGGCTGCCCGGTCCGCCGATCGTCGCGCGGATCGTCGCCGGGGTGCTGGCGCTGGCGCTCGCCGGCCTGGCCGGCTTCGCCGCCACCACCGGATTCGGCACCGCCACCGCCGAGACCGTGGAGGGTCGGGCGGTCCCCGCCGACCAGGTGCCGCTGATCGCCCAGGCCGCGCTCTCCTGCCCGACGCTCACCGCGCCGCGCCTGGCCGGTCAGCTCATGGCCGCCTCGGGATTCGAGGCCGACGCGCGCACCGACCGGGGTGGCTCCGGGGTGGCCGGCCTGACCGACGAGCTGTGGAAGCGGTGGCTGCCCTGGCCCGACGCGCCCCGGCTGGACGTCGCGGCGAACATCGTCGCGCTCGCCCACCACATGTGCGACCTCGTCGGGCAGGTCGCGCGCGGCGAGATCGACGGCGACACCTGGGAACTGGCGCTCGCGGCCCACCACTCCGGGATGCCCGCCGTCCAGGCCGACCGGGGCGTCCCCGACGCGGCGTCCGGATACGTGCGGACCGTCGTCGGCTACGCCGAGTGGTACTCCCGGCAGCCCGACTTCGACACGGCGGGCCGGACACCCACCCCCGCCCCGCCCGCACCGACCGCCGGCAGCGCACCCCGCCCCATTCCCGACGAGTACCTGACGGCGATCCTCGCCGCCGGCCGGACCTGCCCGGCGGTCACCCCGGCCAAGATCGCCGGCCAACTCATGGCGGCGTCGGCGTTCAACCCGCACCTGCTCGGCGCCAACGGTGCGCAGGGCATCGCCCAGTTCCTGCCCACCGTGTGGAGCCGCTACGCGACCGCCGGGCAGTCGCCGTGGGACGCCGCCACCGCGATCGCCACCCTCGGCCGGACGATGTGCGCTCTCACCACCGACCTGGGTGGACTCACCGCCGATCCGTACCCGCTCGCCCTGGCCGCCTTCCAGTGGGGTCCGGGGATCCAGGCCGGTGGCGGCCCGGACCTGGGCATGGTGGACGAGAACGCCGGCCGGGTGCTGGCCTACGCCGCCTTCTACGCCCAGGACCCCCGGCTCGGCGGCCGTCCGTCGTCCCGCCCCCCGCTGCCCGCCGGCACCCGGGGACCGGTGCTGGCACTGCCCACCGCCGCCGGCATCGGCACCGCCGCAGGCGTCGGCTCGCCCCGCCCGAGCGCCGCCGGCCCGACCAGGCCCGCCCCGGCGGCCGCTCCGTCCACGCCGGCCGCCGCCCGCCCGTCCACCACGCCGCCGCCGGCGGCACCGACCGGCTACCGGATCCGGGGATACGGCGGCACCTGCGTGCACGCCCCCGCCGCCGTTGACGGCCAGCAGTTGGTGATCTCGGGCTGCAGCAGCTCGGCCCGGCAGAAGTGGACCCTCGGCGGCGAGACCGTCCGGATGGGTTCGCTCTGCATGGACCTGGCCGACGCCTCCTCCGCCGACGGCACCCGGATCCAGCTGGCGACCTGCAACGGCGGATGGGCACAGCGGTTCTGGATCAACGGCTCCGGGGACCTGGTCAACTCGGCCATCGGCAAGTGCGTCGACATCCGGGACTGGTCCACCGCCAGCGGCACCGGCCTGCAACTGTGGACGTGCACCGGCGAGGCCAACCAGAAGTGGACGAAGGTGAAGGCGTAGCGGGCCGCCGGGACGGCCGATCGGCCGCGACCGGAACCCGGCTCGTCCGGCCGACCGCCACCTCGGCCCCCTCGACCGCCACCCGGGTGGCGTACCGGGCCGGGTGGCCTACCGTGGGCCGGTGGGACGGCCGATCCGGGCCGACACCACAGCGGTTCCGTCGGCCTCCGCGACCGCGAAGAACGCCAGGGTCTCCAGCGCGACCGGGATCTCACCGGTGACCTCCTGCGGCCCGGCGGTCGCCGTCCACTGTGCCACCTGGTAGGTGCGGGTGTCGGCGGCGACCGCGTAGAGGCGGTACTCGACCCCGGCCGTCAGGCCGACCACGGTGGCTCGCACCCCGGAGACCGGGCCGGACCGGTCGGACCGGGCCACGACGGTGACGGAGAGCCGCGCGGTGACACCGGCGCCCTCCACCGTCACCCCCGCGTTGACCGGGTTGACGGTGCTCCGGGCGTCGGGCGGGCCGCCCTGCTGCCACTGCCCGATCGTCACGCCCAGGGACACCGCCGCGACCACGGCCAGCGTGCCGGCGACCAACCAGCGCCGCCGGCCCCGCCGCGACCGGTCGGAGCCGCGACCGCCCGGCCCGCGCCCGGCCGGTCCGGGATCCCCCGGAGGACGCCGGTCCGGCGGGGCCGGACGCGGCGGCGTGCCGCCGGCACCGACGGTCGTGGCCGGCTCGACGGCCTCCGGGCTCGACTCGGCGCCTCCCGATGTCGGAGTCGGGTCAGCGACTCCCGACGTCACAGTTGGGGCCGGAGGCGGCGTCGGGGTCGGGGTCGGGGCAGAAGGCGGCGTCAGGGCCGGAGGCCGCGTCAGGGCCGAAGGCGGGGGCGGCGTCGGGTCGGGGGTGTCGGCGTCGGCGAGCAGGTCGGCCACCTCGCCGGTGGTGAACCCGGAGAACGCGCCCACCAGCGGACCCAGCCGGTCACACTCGTCCAGGCAGACCGTGCAGGTGCCGAGGTGACGCTCGAACTCCCACTCGTCCTGCGGGTCGAGGTCACCCCACAGGTACGGAGCACACCACTGGAGCTGCGGGTGGGCCACCGGACCCGGGGCGTCGCTGTCGCTTCGGAGGTCGGTCATGGCCTGTCAGCTCTGCTCGGGGAGGCGGTACGCGGTCCGCCGCCGCAATCGTATGCCATCGCCACCGTGGCGGACGCCTCACACACCGTCCACCTCGCCGATGACGGCGCGCAGCGCACGCAGCGCGTAGTGTGCCCGGGACTTGACCGTGCCCTCGGCGATACCGAAGGCCGCCGCGATCTCGGCGGTGGACAGGCCGCGGAAGTAGACCGCCTCCACCACCCGACGGTGCTCGGCGCTGATCTTCGGCAGGGCCTCCCGGACGGTCTGCGCGGTCACCACCCGTTCCGCCTCGTCCGCGGTGGCCGGCATCCGGCTGAGATCCAGCGACCCGACCTCCGTCGGCCGGGCCTGCCGGGCCCGCGCCATGTCGATGGCGACCCGACGGGCCACGGTGAACAGCCAACGCCGCTGGGTCTCCGGGTCGGTGGCGAGGCTGTCGATACTGCGCCAGGCACGCATCATCGTCTCCTGGAGCAGATCCTCGGCGAGCTGCCGCTCACCGACCGCCAGCCGGAGCAGGAACCGGAACAGCGGTTCGGCGTGCGCCTCGTGCAGCGCCCGTAGTCGCGCGTCGGGAGCCAGGTCGGCGGCGGGCGGCGGGCCTCCGGCGTCGGCACCGGACACTCCGGCAGCACCGGCCACTTCAGCGGCACCGGACACCCCGGCGGTGCCACTCGCCGCCACCCCGATGCCGGCCCCGCCCGGCGCGTCCGCATCCGGCACGCGAGAAAGAGCTGCCACCCGGTGCCTCCCCAGCACGCTCACCGTCCGCTTGACCGGCTGCGCAGGCGCGCTCCCACCGCCGGTCCCACGTCGATCCAGGAGAGCATACGGGTCACCGTCGGACGGTCCGTCGCTGATGTCACCCGGCATCCGTCGGCGTGGGCCGGACGCCGCGGGCACCGTGCCGGCCGGGGCGCACCGGGTCCGATGCCGACGGACCACCCGCCCGGCCGGCGTCCCGGCGGTCACCACCCCCACCGCCCCGGCCGGCCGGGCCGGCGCCGCCGGCTGGGCAGGCACGGCCGTCGTCGCCAGCTGGGCAGAAACCGCCGTCGCGGCCGGCTAGGCATGTGCGGCCGTCGCGGGGGTGACGTCCTCGGAGCGCAGGGTACGCAGGTCCGCGACCGTCGGCCCGGTCAGCCCGCGCAGTCGGCCCGCCTGCCGGGTCACCGCCTCGTCGAGCACCTGGCGGGCGTACCGGCCGTTGCCGAAGGCCCGCCCGTGCGGCGCCTGCTCGAAGTGCTGCCGCAGGGCGGCCAGCGTCTCCCCCGGACAGTCGTAGCCGCCGGCTCGCGCCAGACTCTCGAAGATGGCGACCAGCTCGTCGGCGGTGTACGGGGCGAAGTGGACCCGCCGGGAGAACCGGGAGGCCAGTCCGGCGTTCGCGGCGAGGAACTGCTCGATCTCCGCCTCGTAGCCGGCGACGATCACCACAACCTCGTCCCGGTGATCCTCCATCAACTTGACCAGGGTGTCGATCGCCTCCCGGCCGAAGTCGTTGCGGGCGTCGACCGGGGCCAGCGTGTACGCCTCGTCGATGAACAGCACCCCGCCCCGGGCCCGCTCGAACGCCTCCCGGGTGCGTTGCGCGGTGTGCCCGACGTACTCACCGACCAGGTCGGCACGGGCCACCTCGACCAACTGGCCGCCGCGTAGCACGCCCAGCGCGGTCAGCAGTTGCCCGTAGAGCCGGGCCACCGTGGTCTTGCCGGTGCCGGGCGGCCCGGAGAAGACCAGGTGCCGGGAGACCGACGGCGCCGGCAGCCCGGCCCGGACCCGGGTCCGTACGGCGGCCAGCAGGTCGATCAGGTCGGCGACCTCCTGCTTCACCGCGTCCAGCCCGATCATGGCGTGCAGCCGGGCCAGCAGCGCGTCCACCGCGCCGGCCGGCGGTTCCTCGTCCACCGGACCGGCCGCCGGCTCGGCCAGATCCTGCGGCAGCAGTTGGGCCAGCTCCACCCCCGAGGCGGCGCCGGTGTCGGACAGCCGGAACGCCTGCCGGCTGACCATCTCCTCGAACGTCTGCCGGGCCACCCGGGCGTTGCCGAACGAACCGGTACGCGGCATCGACTCGAACCACGACTCCAGGGCGATCCGGGTGTCGTACTCCAGGGCGTAGTGGTGGCTGCGGCACAGCCGCTCGACGATCTGCACCAGCTCCGGCGAGGTGTAGCTCTCGAACTCGACGGTCTTGGAGAAGCGGGAGGCCAGCCCCGGGTTCGCCGCCAGGAAGGTACGCATCTGCGCCGAGTAACCGGCGACGATCACCACCACCTCGTCGCGGTGGTCCTCCATCAGCTTGACCAGCGTGTCGACCGCCTCCCGACCGAAGTCGTGCCCCGAGCCACCCCCGTCGACCGGAGCGAGGGTGTACGCCTCGTCGATGAACAGCACCCCGCCGATCGCCTCCCGGAACCGTTCGGTGGTCTTCACCGCCGTACCACCGATGTGTTCGGCGACCAGGTCGGCGCGGGCCACCTCGACCAGCTGGCCACCGGGCAGCACGCCGAGGGCGGCCAGGATCCGGCCGTAGAGCCGGGCCACGGTGGTCTTCCCGGTGCCCGGCGCACCCGCGAAGATCATGTGCCGGGACATCGGCGGGGCCGGCAGCCCGGCGGCGGCCCGGCGGCGGCTGATCCGGTGCAGCCCGACCAGGGTCGCCACCTCCCGCTTCACCCCGGCCAGGCCGACCAGCGTGTCCAGCTCGGCCAGCAGTGGCGCGGCCGGATCGTCGGTGGTCGGGGCACCGGCCGACGGCGTCGCCGGCACCGCGGGACCGGCGGCCCGCGCCGGGGCCACCGGGTCGGGCCGCCCGGCCGGCTCCGGCGGCCGGTGCGGCCCGTCCACCGGCGGGCCGGCGGGCACGGGGTCACCGGCCCGGCCGGTGGGCGCGGGACCGGCGTCGGTGCCGACGAGTTCCACCGCGGCGTCATCCACCGTGGTACGCAGCCGACCGCCCGCGTTGCCCCGCAGCTCGGTGTCGACCAGCCGCACCGGCCGGCGGGTCTGCACCAGCACCCCCGGCCCGGTGTTGCCGAACACCTCGCACCCGGTCACCTCGCCCTGCGACTCCCCGGCGAACCACACCCCCGGCCCGTCGCCGCCCCGCACCCGGCTGCGCCGCAGCTGCACCGTCGCCCCGCGCTGGGCGGTCAACCCCGCACCCCGGCTGTCGAGCACGTCCACCCCGGTCGCCCGCAACCGCCCGGCCGCCACCACCAGACCGGTCGCGCAGCCGCGCAGGGTCATCCCCTCCACGGTCAACTCCCCGTCGGTCACCAGCACGCCGGTCGACCCGGCGTCGGTCACCTCGCCCCGCCGCACCCTCGGCCGGGCCGACTCCGCGACCCGCAGCCCGTCCCCGGCCGGCGCGGTGATGGTCAGGTCGTCGACCTCCGGGCGGGCGGTGCCCCGGGCCAGCAGCCCGCCCGGGGATCCGACGACCGTCACCCGCCGGACGGCACCGGCCGACGCGTCGACGAAGAGCAGACCGACCCCGTCGGTGGCGGTCAACGTGCCGTCCTCGATCCGGGGGGCCGCCGTGCCGCTGGCCACCACCGCGGCCCCGGTCGTCGTCTCGACCCGCAACCCCAGGTAGCTGCCGGTGGCGGTGGCCTGGACGCTCAGCCCGTGCCCGCCCTCGACGCCGAGGACGCAGTCGCGCAGCGTCGGGTCGGCGGCCCCGTCGACCAGCGCCGCCGGGCCGGTCGCCGTGCGGATCTCGCAGCCGGTCAGCTCGGGGCTGCCCCCGGTCACCAGCAGCGGGGTGCCACCGGTGTCCACGATCCGGGTGTCGACCAGCCGGATCGTGCCGTCCTCGACCACCACGCCGGGGCCGTCGACGGCGGAGACCACGCACTGCTCCACCAGCCCCCGGCCGCCGCCGGTGCACAACAGCCCGCTGCCGCGTACGTCGGTGATCGTGCAGCCGCGCAGCACCGGGTCGCCGCCGGTGACGGCCACCGCCACGGTGCCGATCCCGGCGACCGTGGTGCGGACGACCTCACCGGTGCCGGCGCGTTCGAACAGCAGGCCCGCCCCGGCGGGGTTGCCCACCCGGCAGTCCCGCATGGTCAGCTCGCCCCGGGGCACGTGCACCGCGACGACACCACCGGCCCGCACGCCGCACCGGGTGAGCTCCAGTCGACCGCCGCCGACCTGGACGGCCGGCATGTGCCCGCCACCACCGAGCAGCTCGATCCCGTGCAGCGTCACCTCTCCCGCGCCGACGTGCAGCGCCACCCCGTCGCCCCCGTCGATGGTGACCGTGCCCGGTCCCTCCTCGGCGATCAGCGTCACGTCGCCGCCGAGCTGGAGCTGCTCCCGGTACACCCCCGGCTGCACGACGACGGTGGCACCGACCGGGGCGACGGCCAACGCGCCGGCGATCGTCGGCGGGCACCCCGGTTCCGTCTGGGAGACCGCCATCACGGTGCTGTTCACCCCTCACCACCCTCTCGTCTGGTTGATCCCCGTGTGCCGCCGGCCGACCGGCGTCGGGCGGGTTCCGTCGTGCCGACCCGTCCCACCACCGGCGGTCATCCCGACGGCGGGGCGAACAACCGCCCCGATCCGTCGACGCCGACCCCCACCGGCAACGGCGGGGTACCGCCGCCCGGCACGTCCCCCGCCCCGGCTGCCGTCCGCAACCGCTGCAGCGTCTGCTCGCCGCCCGGGGTCGGCCGGCCGGCCGGTAACTCCCGCAGGAACACCTGCCGCGGCTCGCGGTCGCCCACCGGCTCGTCCGCCAGCACCTGGAAGCAGGTCCCGGCGGGGAAGACCGCCGTACCGTCGGTCCGGGCCCCGGTGGGGACGCCGGCCGGTGCGGCGCGGGCCCCGGTGCCGGCCGTGCCCAGACCGCCCAGCCGGCGGGCGCCGACGGACCAGATCACGAACCGCACCCCGGCGTCCGGCACCGGCGTGGGCGTCGGGTCGACGTCGAGGAAGGCCGGCTCCACCAGCAGCGTGCCGGGCGGGTAGCCGCCCGGCGGCGCGACGGCCGCGGCCCGGAAGACCGGGCCGAAGACCACCGGCAGGCGACGCAGCCCGTAGCCCACCCAGCGGGCCAGCACCGCCGGATCGTCGGCCGGTGCGGCCTCGCCCCGCAGGACCGCGTTCACCGTCTCCCGTTCGCCGACGCAGTAGGCGCGGACCGCGACCAGGCCCGCCGGCAGGTCCGGCGCGCTCACCGCGGCCACCCGCAGGCCGGGTTCCTCCGCCAGGGTCCGGGTCACCACCTGTGTGTACGAGTCGTAGCGGCCGGCGAGGATCCGCCGCAGCGCCGTCCGGTCCCCGGCGGTGGGCGCACTCCGGTCGAGACGGAACGTCACCGGAACCCGCGTCGGGCCCGGCGGGGCCGGTCGCGGCCCGGGGTCGTCGGCCACCGGACCGCGCACCGGTTCCGGTCGGTCGGACGCCGCGTCGGGTGTCCCGACCGGGGTGTCCGGCCGGCCGGGTGCCGGGGCCGGGTGGTCGTGGGCTGCGGTGGGTGGCGCGGTCGGGCCGGGGGGCGGGCTCTCCGGGCCGGGCGGGGGCACGTCCGTCGGCTCCGGGGCCGGCGGACGGCCGTCTCCGGTCACCTCCGGCGACCCCATCCGCAGCAGGTCGAGCCGGGGAGCGGTGAGCCGCTGCCACCGGTCCGCACCGTCCGCCGGCACGGCTGCCGGGTCGACGGCCGACGCGGACCCGCCGACCAGCAGCACGCCCGGGGCGTCGGGGGCCGCCCCGGAACCGTCCGATGTGGCGGCGGCCAACCCGTCCGGGCCCGCGGCGGTCACGGCAGGCGCGGCACCCGTCATCGCAGGCGCGGTGCCGGTCATCGCAGGCGCGGCACCTGTCGTGGCAGGCGCGGTGCCGGTCGGTTCGGGTGTGGCGGGGGCGACGGGTGGCGTGGGGGACGCGGCGGGCAGGGCGGCCGGGGCGGGGAGCACGGGACCGAGGTCGGTCACCGTGCGGGCGGTGCCGGCCGCCGGCCGGGGACACCACCGGCGGAACGTGCCCGTGGTGGTCAGCAGCCCCGTCGCGGTGACCTCGACCCGGGCGTCACCGGCGACGACCGGCACGCCGAGGGCGTCGGCGAGAGTCCCGAACAGCATCCCGGCCGTGGCGGGGTACGGTGCGTCCCCGCAGAGCACCACGGGTCGTCCGGCGCGCGGCAGGGCCGCCAGGTGACCGGCGAGCACCCCGGGCGGCACCGGCCGGCCGTCCACCTGGAAGCCGCCCGCGCCGAGCGCCACCTCGACCAGGAAGACGTCCAGCGGCACCGGAGCCCGCCGTCCCGGCAGGTCGTCCCCGGGCAGGAACGACCAGCCACCGGGGACGGGTCGACCCGGTGGGCGACCCCGGTCGCCGGGCGGCGGCCCGCCGGGATCAGCCGGACCGTCACCACCCACCCGTTCCGCCCGTACCGCGTCCCCGGCGGGCGGCGGTGGCCAGGCGGCGGGCAGCCACGTGTAGCCGTCCCCGACCGGGGCGACCAGCCAGCCCTCGGGGCCGTCGACCGGCCGGGACGGTCCGGCAGGCGGCGGGCACCAGGCGGCGGCCGGCTGCTCCGGTCGGGCCGGCCCGCCGTCGGCGACGATCCACCGGCGGGCCGCCGGTACCGCCCGGGTGGACACGGCCGGGGCGTCCAACGGCACCGCCCCGTCGATCCCGAGATCCGAGGCCAGCCCGGCCGCCGCGTCCGGCACCGCCACCGGGTCGGCGTAGCCGCCGAGCGGGACCAGCCGGAACCCGGCGGCCGACCCGCCGAGCTGGCGGGGCAGCAGGTCGGCCAGGAGAGCGAACAGGTCCGGTCGGGCCGACACGGCCGCCGAGCAGAGCACCACGGTACGGTCCGGGTCGGCCGGCAGCCGGGCGGCCACCCCGGCCAGGGCGGCGTACGGCTCCGTGGCGGCGTGCACGAGGAGCACGGCACCGACGACGGCGGCGTGTACGGGGTCGGGCGGGTCGGTCATCGTCGGTCAGCCCGCCGTCCGTCGGACCGCGCCGGTGGCCTCGACCAGCGTCGCCCGGGACCGGTGCACCGCCACCGCGTCCACGTCGGGGGGCGCGTAGCCGGCCGCCCGGATCGCCGCCAGCAGACCCTCGTCCGGGGCGATCCGGTACCGGGTGAGGTAGTGCGCGGTGGCGGCGGACCAGATCCACCGGCCGTCGCCGAGCAGGTCCACCGGCACCGTACGGCCCGGGGTGACCACGTCGGGCACCTGGGCCGGGCCGGTGAGCAGGGGGAACCCGGCGGCGAGGTAGCCGGCGACCCGGTTCGCCTCCGTGGTCGACAGTCGGGGCCGGTCGGGGCCGAAGGTCGGGTTTCCGGTCGCGTCGAGGGTGTCGAAGGTCGCCGCGACGCGTACCCGCTCGGCCGGCCGGGCGGCCCAGAGCAGGACGGCCCCCGCGAGCGCCCGCCGGTGGTACGCCGGCAGCCCGGCGAGGTGCCCGAACACCTCGACCAGCGGGGCTGTCTCGCCCACCGCCACCAGGGCGGCCTGGAGCCGCGCGGTGAGCGCGACCGCCCCGGCGCGGGCCTGGACCAGGTAGACCCGGGCAGCCGGCGGGTACGGTGTGGCCGGGGCCGGACGTCGCCAGGCCCGCCACAGTCCGGCAGGCTGTTCCTCCCCGCCGCCGAGGGCGTCGACGACGGCCCGGTCGACCTCGTCCACGCCACCGGACGCGACGTCCCCGACCGGCGGGTGCACACCCGAGAGGGCCGACCCGGGTGGGCCGGGGTCGGCGGGTGGGTCCGGCGTCCAGAGGTAGGGCGGGGTGCGGTCGTCCCCGGCGCGGGGCAGGTCGGCGAGCAGGTCGGCGGCCGCGCCGGCGGCGACGAGCACCCGGCTGAGCAGCAGCACGTCGGGGTCGGTCAGCCGGATCTGCCGGGCGACGGCGGCGAAGGCCACCATCCGGGCCACCTCGGTCACCGCACCGTCGGCCAGCCGGGCGCGGGCGGTGCCGAGCAGCGTGGCGGGGGCCTGCCCGGCGATCCGCAGCAGGAGCCGGTGCATCGCCGACGGCACGCTCATGCCTCCACAACGGGGGATCCGCCGGGGTGGTTCACCCCGATCCGGGCGGGGTCGCACAACGCCGCGAAGAGGTACGACAGTGAACGGTGCACCGCCACCGCGTCCAGGGTCGGGGCGGTGTAGTCGGCGGCCCGGATCGCCGCGAGCAGGTCCGGTTCGGGGGCGAAACCGTACTGGTCGGCGTAGTAGGTGACCGCCTCCGGCCACAGCCACCGCCCGTCGCCCCGGACACCCGTGGGCACCGGGTCGACGGCCGACGCCGGATCGAAGCCGTCGGCCGACCGCTGCGGACTGGTCAGCAGCGGCACCCCCGCGCCGAGGTAGGCGACGACCCGTTCCGCCTCGTCGTCGTCGAGGGTGCCGGGCGGGGCGGCGGGGTCCGGTGGGGCGGCCGTCCGCAGCGGCCCGGCGGGGCGGTCCGCCCAGAGCAGCGCCGAGTACGCCAGCGCCCGCCGCTGGTACTCCGGCAGCTCCACCGGCTCACCGAACGCCTCCACCAGCGGATGCCGTTCCCCGGCCGCATCGAGGGTGGACCCGATCCGGGCGGCGAGGGCGACCGGTTCCGCGCCCTGCACGAGGTAGAGCCGCTTCGGCGCCGGATACGGCGTGTCCACGGCCGGGTACCGCCAGGTCCGCCAGAGCCCCACCGGCCCGGGTGCGGCAGCCACCGCGGCGACGGCGGCCCGGTCGAGGTCGTCGGGCCCGCCCGGGCCGTCCCCACCCACGGTCAGGTCCATGCTGTACGGCATCCGCCCGCCGGCTGCGGCCAGCACCTGCGGTCCCACCGGAGCCATCCCGTACGCCACCGGCGGGGCTTCGCCGGTGGACAGCCCGGCGAGCACGTCGCCGTCCGCACCGGCGTCGGCCAGGACCCCGGCGAGCAGCGCGTGCTCGGGCGCGGTGAGCCCGACGCCCCCGGTCAGGCAGGTGAACGCCACCGCCTGGGCCACCTCGGCCAGCTGATCCGCCGCGAGCCACTGCCGGGCCGCGCTGACCACCTCGTCCGGGACCTGCCCGGCCAGGCGCAGCAACAGCCGGTGCACGGCGGTACGCCGATCGGTGGTCGGCCCGGTCGTCGTGGTCATGCCCCCACAACGGTCCCCGGGGCGTGCCGGTTCACCCCCGATCGGTGACCGGTCGCGGGGTGCGCTGTCGACGGCGTGGCGGGCTGCCGGGGCGGTCCGCTACCGGGGCGGGTGTGGTGGACCGCGCGCCGGGCGGGTAGACCGGCAGTCCGGGGAGTCCGGTGACCAGGATGTCACCGAGTCCCGGCACGACGACGGTGTCCGGCAGGACCACCCCCGCCAGGACCATCCCCGCCAGAACCGCGCCCTGGGACACGGTGCCCGACAGGACCTGACCGGGCGGCACCGTGCCCGGCGAGACCGGACCGGCCGACGCCGTACCCGGCGGGACGGCGGCAGCCGGAGCGGCGTCCCGACGGACGACCGGGGGGACGGCGGTGCCGGCAGGTAGGTCGCCGGTGGCGACCGGGGCCGGCTCCGGGCGCGGTCGGTGTCGGGCGTTCGGCTCCCGCGTCGGCAGCATCCGGCTGGCCCCGTCGACGGTGACGACCGGGGTGTCGGCGGGGGCGAGCGCGTCCAGGGCACGGGTGGTGTCGTCGACCGTCTCCGGGTCGGTCGCGTAGCTGTCCAGCGAGCCGGGTTCGGCCCGGTCGACCAGCGCCGCGAAGTCACGGGCCGGGAAGACGTACACCGGCGCGTCGTCCGGGGCGGTGAACGCGTCGGCGTCGACCACGAACCGGCGTACCACCGGACCGTCGCCGGAGGACAGACCCACCTGCGCGAGGTGGTCGGCCATCCCCCGGGCCACCCCGTACGCGGTCTCCGGCCGGGTGAACACGGCGACGGGGGCGTACGGGTCACCTGTCGTGACCTGTACCCGTCCGGTGGCCGGGTCCTGGTACAGGTCGGTCGACACCGCTTCCGCAGACCCGCTCTGCTGCCCCCGGGGCACCTCGACGACCAGGTGCAGCAGGACCTGACCGGGTCCGGGCCGCACCGTCCCGGGTCCGGTCACGCCCGCGGCGGACCGGGCCGGGGTGGCCGGCCGGCGGGCCCCCGCAGCCGGCGCGTCGAGGACCCGGTTCGACACCGCACGCGGGTCGCCACCGGGAGACTCCCGGTTGGCCAGCCGGACGAAGTCGTCCCGACCGGCCGCGATGCCGGCGCGGACCTGTCCGGCGAGGCCGTGCATGGCCCGCAGCCGGGGCAGGTCCGGTTCCCCGCCGTTCCAGAGGGCGCTCATCTGCTGCAGGGTGCGCAGCAGCGTCATCCAGTCGGCGAGCGGACCCGGCGCGCCGGGGATCCCGGCGAGGGCGCGGCGGCCGGGGTCGCGGCTGATCCGGAACGTGTCCAGGGCGGCGGTCGCCGCGTCGAGGAGCCCGTCGAGCATCGCCTCCCGGGCGTCCAGGGCAAGCCGGTCGAGCTGCACGTCGGTGCGCAGACCCACCACCGCCAGCGCGTCGTCGAGCCGGGCCAGCTCCCGGTCTGTCGCCGCCAGGTCGGGGCGGGGACGCAGCCAGCCGGCCAGCGCCCCGACAGCCCCGGCCGCCCGGTCGAAGGCCTCGAGATCAGCGGTGCCGGCACCGAGCCCGCCGACCACCTCGTGGTACGCGTCGAGCGCCGCAGCGGCGGCCCCGAGGGCGCGTGAGTCCGCAACCGGTTCGGGGCCCCCGGTCACGCCGAACCACAGCGCCCCGAGTGCCTGGGTCAGCAGCTGCCAGCCGTAGACCTGCATGATCGGCCCGTCCAGCGCGATCCCGGTGGCGGCGCGCAGCCGGGTCAGCTCGGCACGGAACCGGGCCAGCGCCGCGACGTGGTCCGTGTCGTCCAACTGGTGGCCGTCGACCAGCGGTGTCAGGTCGAGGTCGCGATGGGCCGCCGGGGCCAGCTCGATCAGCGGTGTCAGGTCGACGATCGCGTCGAGCGTCCCGGTCGCGCGGGTGACCAGCCCGGCGACCTCGACGTCGCCGGTCCGCCACTGCTGCGCCCACCGGCCCACCAGCCAGCGGAAGTCGTCCAGCACGCCACGCACCTGGGCGGCGTGAGCCGCGAACGGGGCGGCCAGGGCCGGCGTGACGAGCACCGGCAGCAGCCGGACCAGGACGCCGCCGAGCTGGTGGACCACGACCGCCGCCGCGGTCTCCGGTTCCCCGGCGGGCAGCCCTTCGAGGGCCTGCCGCGCCTCGGTGACGCGCAGCAGCACGTCGTTGCGGAGGTCCCGACCGTCGTGGACGCCGCCGACCGCGCTGCCGGACGTCGGGGTGTCGGCGTACACCGGGCCGGGGAGCACCCGGCGCAGCGACAGCTCGACCTGCATCCGGACCTGCTCGCGGACCCCGTCGACGACCCCGTCGAAGGCGGTGACCTCGACCAGGACCCGGACCGGGAGCATCCCGGCGGGGAGCCGGGCGTCGAGCTGGCCCCGGAGGAAGTCGGCAGCGGCGTCGGCGAGGACGCCGGCCACGGCATTGTCCCGGGAGTCGGCCAGCAGCTCCGGGGGCACGCCCAGCACCAGACCGAACTCCACCGCCGTGCCGGCTGTCGCCGGCTGCGGCAGGCCGGCCAACCAGGAGGTGACCAGCGCGGCCCGCCGGGCGATCGCGTCACGGGTCGGTCCGGTCAACACCGCCCAGTCAGCTACCGGTTCGGCCGGCGCGAGCCGCTGGTGGTCCCCGACGGCCGCCGACGACGGGGTGTCGCCGAGCAGTTCCAGGTCCCACGGCCGGCGGAGCAGCTCCACCCGGTCGAGAACCGCCCGGACGGCGTGCTCCGCGGCGATCCGGACCGGGGCCTCGACGTCGAGGCGCTCGGGCCGGGTGCGCCAGCTGCGTTCCAGCTGGGCCGCCCTGACCGGCGGCACCGTCGGATCGGCTGCCGGAGGCTGCTGTCCCGGCTGGTCCGTCGTGGTCTGCGGGGCGAAGGGCGCGACACCGATCGGTCGGAACTCCGCGTCCACCGCACGGTACTCCCCGTCGGCGTCCGGTTCGCCGACCAGCACCGCCAGCAGGTGGAGGTGCCGCGATCGCAGCCCGGCCCACCGCATGCCGCGCAGCTGGTCCTTCTCCTCCTCGGACAGCGCCGCCCGTTCCTCGTCGGACAGGGCGTCGGCGGGACGACCCCCGAGGTCGCCGAGCAGGCTGCCCGGCACGTGCGGGCGGTGCGGTGCGGTGTCGTCGCGGTACTCCTCGCGCAGGCCGAGCTGGTGGGCGAACTCGTGTACCAGGTCCTCCTCCGAGGCGTCGCGACGCCAGTGGAACTGGTCGGTCGGCCCCTCGTCGATCACCTGCACCCGCAGGTGGGCGTCGTGCGGGGCGGCGGCCCGCTCCACGGTCACGTGCAGCAGGTCGCCGGCCCGGTTGGGCAGCCGGTACGCCGTCGTGTCGGCGCTGCTGTTGAACACCCGGTTCACCCCGCGTTCGAGGGCGGCGAACATCGCCCGACCGGTGTCCCCGTCGAGCCACACCCGTACGGTCAGGTCGGTCACCGGCTGGCCGCCGTAGTGGAACCGGCGGGCCGCGAACCACGACACGACCTCGTAGCGGTCGTCCCGGGCGGGTCCGGGCCGGCTGACCGGGTCGACCCAGTGGTGCTCGCGGACCGCGACCTGTGCCATCGCGCGCCGGATCGTCCACTCCAACGGCTCGTACTCCCCGCGCGGCACCGTGCCGGGTTCGGGGCGGGGCGGGGCCTCCTCCACCTCGTCGGGCTCCGGCAGCAGCGGGTCCGTGGTGCCCTGCGGCTGTTCCGGTACCGGGGGCGGGGCGGTGACCACCGCGCGCAGGTCGGCGGGGACGGCACTCGTGCGGCCCTTCTGGTCCGGCCGGAACACCCGCCATCCGCCGAGGCCGTCGGCGGTGGAGACCATCCGGGCCGCACCGGCGCGCGTCGTGATGTCGATGTCCGCCCCGTGGGTCAGGACCACCGGTGTGACGAGCAGTCCCGGCTGCTCGGCCACCGCCTGTCCGAGCACGTCGACCAAAGTCTGCGCCGCCGCGTGCGGCAGCGGGTGCCCGACGAGGACGAGACCCTCGACCGGTGTCGACTGGGCGATGACGGTCTCGACGACGGTCGTCGCCCAGCCGGGCAGGTACGTCGGCGCGTCGGGACCGGCGAAGACCAGCTGGCGGCTGTCGGCCGCCCGGATCAGTGGCACCAGGTCGAGCACGTCGAGGTCCTCGGTGCCGTAGAGAGGGGGCAGGACATGCGCCACGCCGGGCGGATACAGGTTCAGGTGGACCGTCATCGGTTCCAGCAGGTCGACCCGGTCGTCCAGCGGGACGAGCACCCCGTCGGGGTCGACACCCCGCCGGATTCCCCGGTCGCTGTCGGCGTCGTACACCGCCGGCAGGAACTCCAGCCAGGGCCGCGTGCCGTCGGGCCAGTCGACCCGCAGCTCCCCCGCATCCGGATCCCACCTCGGCGTCGCCTCCTCGGCCAACGCGTACACGGGACGGCCGGTGAGGTCCGCGAGGCGTTGCAGGAAGACGTAGTGCTCGGAAAGGCCCACGTGCTGGACGACCCGGATCGCCGTCACCTCGTCGGAGACCGGCAACAGGGGGCGCAGCGACCAGTCCGTCGCGTACAACGGCAACTCGACGGTGAGCAGGCCGGGCGGGCCGGCGTGCCGCCACATCGGCCAGAGGTCCCGGTCGGGCAGGGCCAGCTGGACGCCCGCTGGCCGCTCCACCGCCGTGCCGGTGACCAGCAGCGCCTCGTCGAAGGCCGCCCCCGCCTCCCGGCGCAGGACGGCTGCCTCCACCTGGGCGGTGGCACCGTCGACGTGCTGCGCGCCGAAGTACCGGACCTCCAGCACCATCAGCGGCAGCGCGCCGTTGGACGTGTCGAAACCGTCGATCACGGTCATCCCGCCGTACCCGAGACGCTGCCGCACGTCTCCGCGGAGGTAGTCGATGATCGACTGCTGCTTGTTCCCGTTCCTCTTGTCGATGAAGGAGACGTTCTGGAAGAAGTCACCGACCAGCTTGACCCCGGTCCTCAGCTCGAAGCGCTCTTCGAGATCCGGGAACCGGTCCATGAACGTGCCGCGGAACAACTCCGCGATCTCCGTGAAGTTGTCCTGGAAATAGGCCCGTGCCGCCGGGGACAACGCGTCGAGCAGCACCCGCATGTCCTGCCGGGACAACGCCGCGACGTTCTCCTTGACCAGACCCCTGTGGAGCCAGGCTCCGGCGACGCCTGCGGTGTTGGAGTACAGCACGGTGGCGAAGCCGCGTAGCTCCGCGACGTCCCGAGGACTGCCGCCCCCGTCGGCGAAGTGGTCGGCCACGGTGTCGGCGAAGGACAACGCGTCCTCCAGGTGGGGGCGGGCGTAGGAGGGAGACACGCTCGTCGGGCTGCGCCAGGTGTGCCGGGCGACGTAGGTCAGGAACGAGTGGGCGCCGGCGAGCGGAACCCCGATGCTGTGGTGCACCCGGGCACCGGGCTCGCTGTCCGACGGGCGCGGGCCGACGGTCGCCTTGCGCCCGAGCGGTGTCAGCACCACCTGGGTTAGGTGGCCGGCGGCCTGCACCGTGCCCAGGAGCTGGGCGAACGGGACGGGCCCGGTGAGCGCCGACAGGGCCTGGCCCAGCGCGGTCATCGCCGGGTACAACGACTCGCCGCCGTGGTGGGCGTCCACCTCGGCGTCGGTGTCGGGTACGACGCCGACGATGACCTCCAGGATGGCCACGACCTCCTTGGTCCGCTGCGGAGCCGGTCGCCGGTAGAGCTGGCCGTCGCCGCTGTCGCGGAAGTAGGTCTTGGTCTCCACCTCGATGGCTACCGTGCCCGCGGGATCCTCGGCGAGCGCGCTCGTCCGGGCCTGATGGGGCAGCGTCTCGGCGGTGGCTCCCGTGAACATGTCGGCGGCCGCGCTGAGGTCGAGCATCTCGAAGAACTCGAACTCCGTGCCATGGCCCAGGAAGGTCCGGTTCACCGGCGCGTCCACGATCGCCCGCGCCACCGAGGTCGAGGCGACGGGCGCGGGCGTCCCGGCGTCGACCAGCGCCGCCGGATCGACAGTGCCGTCGGGATCCACCAGGACCGCACGGGCGGCGACCTCCGGGCCGAGGGCGTTGAGCCGGGGCAGCCGGTTGTCCGCCGCGGCCCGGGGCAGCAGCACCGCGCCCCGGTCACCGCCGAACTGCACCCACCACACCGGATCGGTCTCCCGGTCCAACCGGTACCCCGCGAAGGCGTGCCCGGGGGCGCTGCCCGCACGTTCCAGCAGGACGAAGACGGCGGTGCCGGGCACGGCGGCGACGAGCGCCCGCTCGACCTGCGCCCAGGAATCCACCACCGCCCAGTCGGACCGGTCACCGGCGAAGTCGCCGGCCCACCGGGTGCCGATCGTGGCGTCGTCCCGGGTCCGACCGACCCGCAGGCCCGGCCGGACGAACCCGTCGATGCCCGGATGCAGGACGGCCGCGAACCGACGGGCCAGAGCCAGGCACGACAACGGATCCTCGGGCGGGCGCCAATCCGTCACCGAGCCGGTCGGACGGACGGCAGCCTGCACGTCCTGGGTCTCCTGCACGGCCGTCTCCAACCCCGCCAGCGTCAACGGATGCCGTCCCCGACCGGTCGGCCGGGGCACGCCGGCATGACCGCCCGGATGGCCGAGGACGGCACCGTCGGACCCGGCGTCACTCTCGGCGTCGCTGAGCAGGGAGTCACTGCCCGCGTCGCTCGGCACAGCGTCGCTGAGCACAGCATCGTTCAGCACGGCGTCGCTGAGCACGGCGTCGTACCCGGGGTCGCTCCCGGTCGTCGTGGGTCGGCGGGTCGCCGAATCGGTGCTCTCGCGCCAGTGGCCGGCCGTCGGGCGGGGCAGGTCGAGCGCCTCCTCCCGGGTCCGGGCCAGATCGAGCACGTCCGGTTCCGGGAGCCACGCCCGGTAGTGGCCGTTCGCCAGGTAGAGCAGCACCGGTCCCTCGCTGATCCGGGCCTCGGCACCGTCGAAGCGCGGGTTGTAGACCGTCCGGATCGACCAGCTGCCGACGTTCGCCTGCGCGTCGTCGGCGGCCTGATCACGGTCCGCCGCCTGCGCGTCGTCGGCGGACCGGGAGCCGTCGGTCGGGTCGCCGGCCGGACGCGCCGACGGGACGGGGGTGGCCAGCACCACCGGTCGGCGCAGCGCCGCTCCGACCAACAGGACGAGGTAGTCGCCGGTGTCGGCCACCCAGTCCGCCTGCCACCTGTTGACGGTCCGCGCGAGTTGGACGCGTACCCGCCGCTGTCCCCTGACACCCCGGCCCAGCAGTCCGCCGTCGGCGATCACCTGTTCCACCTCGGCGAGCCGGCCGTCGACGAGCAGGGTATGGATCTGGGCGCGCAGGCCGTCGGCGACCCGCAGGACCAAGGGGCGCAACCGGGAGGGCAGGGTCACGTCGAGGTGCCCTCGGGCGTCCCGCCAGGCCTGGATCTCGTCGAGCTGCCCGTGGTACCCGTCGGGGAGCAGGCCGCGCACCTCGGGCAACGCGCTGACGACCACGGATTCGAGCAGGCAGAGGCCGTTGCGGTTGACGTCGACCACCTCCCCGGCGGCGGGGGGAGGAAGGGCGGTGAACTGGTTGTCGGTGACCTCACGGCCCAGCGCCGGTGGCGGAGTAGGCCCGGCCAGGGCTGCCGCTGCCACCGACCGGCCCGGCGCACGGTCGTCGACGACCGGCACGACCGGCACGACCGAGTCAACCCGGTCAATCGGCTCGACCGGATCAATCGGCTCGACCGGGTCACGCCGCTCGGCCGCCGGCGGGGCGGGTCGTCCACCGGGCGGCGTCGGATCGGTGCCGTCGGTCGGGGGAAGCAGGACCGGGTCGGCTACGGAACCCCGGCCGAGGTGGCCGGCGGCCAGCGCCACCAGTCGTTCGACCTCGGCTCGGGCCTCCCACCAGCGGCGACGGGCCGACGCCTCCGCCTCGGCCCGTTCCGCCGCGTTCGCGGCGGCCGCCCTGGCGACCGCGTCGGCGGTGCTGCCGGCGTCCCCGGGGAACTCGGCGACCAGGGCGATCCGTTCCAGCTCCCGCCAGGACTTCAGCGCCTTCTGCGCCTGCTTCGCGGCGTGGACCGCCTGCTCCAGGAGCCCGGCCACGACCACCCGGTCGACGGGCGCGCTCCCGGGCGCGTCACCGGCCAGCAGGTGGTCCAGGGCTTCGGCCTGGTCGACCAGCACCGGTTGCGAGTCGGGCATGGTCACCTGCAGGGCGGTACGGCGGGTGCCGGTGAGGTCGGTGTGCTCGGCGACGACGATCGTCTCGGTGGTCCACCACACCTTGGCCCGCGCGCCCTCGTCGTCCAGCCCCAGCCGCAGCACGTCGGTCCGGTGCCCGGCGGCCTCCTGTTGGCTGGCGTTGCCCGGCACGGAGACCCCGAGCGCCGGCACGACCCCGACCGAGGTGCCGAGGGTGTCCGGCAGGGCGGCGTCGGCGCGGGCCACCAGGCGGGCGTCACCGTGCCGGCCGGCCCCACCGACACCGGAGCTTTCCTCGGCGGGCACGAGCACGGTGTCCAGCCGTACCGCGGTGACCCGGGTGTGCAGGACGAGCCGGTACCCGTCGGCGAGGGTGATCTCGTAGGGGCCGGCCATCCGGTGTGGGGTGGCGGCCCACAGGTGGGTCCGTCCCAGCAGGGTCATCAGCTGGTAGTTGAGGGTCGTTCCGGGCATCCCGATCGTCGCTGCGGTGCCGACGATCCGCAGCGCCCGCAGCGCGGTGGCCTGGAGGGCGGCGGCTCCGTTGAAGCCGAGCACCGCATACCCGTCGGGCACCGGCACGGCGCCGTCCCGCCAGGCCAGCCAGTTGTCGGCCGGGATCGGCACCAGCCGCAGCGGCCCGTCCGTTCCCCCCAGGGTCAACGGGGCGGCGGTGACCGCGGCCGGGTCGGGCAGCACGGTGGCCAGGCCGGCCGGCCGGTAGGTGAGGTTGAGGTGTTCGGCGGCGGTCTCGGTGCGCAGCGGCACGGTGATCTCGTGCCGGCCGATCTCCTGGCGGCGACGGTGGGCGGTGAAGACCAGCCGTTGTGGCCCGTAGTCGACAGGCAGCCAGGGGCCGGGGGTCTCGACGGCGGTGACCGCCCGGCCGAGGGTGACGTCGCTGGAGCGGCCGGCGGCGGTACGCCCCAGCGCCCCGAGCGCGTTGAGCGCCGCCCGTTCGCCGACGTGCGCCACCGGGACCACCTCGTCGGTGACGGCCTCGCCGGACTGGCGTCCGCCGCCGACCTCGCTGACGGTGCTCAACTCCAGGTTGCTGGCGCCAGCCCGCAGCTCACCCACCTGTGGCGGGTCGGTGGCCGGTACCGCCCGGACGATGATCTGCACCGCCGGACGGCTGAGCAGTCCCGGGTAGCGCAGCACGAAGCTCAGGCCACCGTCGAAGAGGTCGCCCAGGTGCGCGGCCATGGTGACCGGGTCGGTGTGGTGCAGGACGGTGCTGATGTTCATGCCGGTGTTCCGGTCGTGGCCGACCAGTTCCATTCCCTCGTCGCCGCCGAGGCGCAGCGAACGCAGCCAGCCCAGCATGGCCTGACCGAGGGCCGGGACGTCCACCAGCCGGCTGGTCTGGTGCATCACCTGCGCCGCCGGCGGGGTGACCTCGCGCGGCAGCCGCCAGCCACCGGGGGTCGGGCCGAGGGCCTGCCGGTACTCCTCGGCCGAAATCTCACCCAGCAGCGACACGTCGCCCACCTGCCGGTAGCGGGTGAAGGACCGGTCGGGCAGCACCCACTTCGGTTCGGTGAGCACCACGGCGAGGTGGACCCGCAGTCGACCGTGCACACCCAGCAGGACGGTCCGGGACTCGGAGTGCTTGATGGTCCGTTCGACCTCGGCGACGGCGACGACCGTCTCGCCGTTGGTCCACTCGATCTGCCGCCGGCCGAACAGCCGCAGCGCCAGGGTCGCGGGGGGCTGGGTGGGGGTGCGGGCGGCCGGCTGGGTGGGGTTCGGGGCGGGTGCCTGGCCGCCCGGCGTTCCCGCACCCGCGTCACCGGGCTGGGCGGGGCCGCTGGGCTCGGCCGCCCGCCACGCCGCGCCGCCTCCGCCGACATCCAGCCGGAACTGTCCACCCCGGTCCGTGGCCGAGCGGCGGACCGCGTACCCGGCGACCGCGCTCTCGTACCCGTCGCCGGTGGCCGCACCGGACGGCGTCTGGTCGTGCCCGGTCACCTCGGCGAAGACGAAGACCGTGACGGGCACGTCGTCGCCGACGACCACGCTGGGGGCGTGCACCGGCTGGGGTTGCTGGGTGGCCGGGGCCAGCAACGCCGCCAGGTGGCCCTGGTCGACGAAGGCGTTGAGCCACTGGTGCAGGGGGGTGCCGGGGATGTCACCGCTGAACGCCGTGCCCCGCCGACGACCGCCGGTGCCGGACGGCAGGTGCCCGGCGTCCATGTAGTCCGCGGTGGCGCCCCGCAACGCGTCCAGCAGCTGCTCGCGCAGCGCGGGCAGGCCGTGGACGTGGTGGATGACGGTGTGCTGGGCCAGTGCCGCGCCGAGGTTGCGCAGCTGCTGCCGCTGCCGGGTCACGGCCGCGGGCAGCAGTTCACCGAGCGCCTCGCGCAGCACGATGCCCGCACCCGGCGCGCCGACCGGTGTGGGCAGCACGACCGGCTGCGGCTGCCCGACCGCGATGGTCTGGGTGAACGGCACCGAGAAGCCGAGTTCGAGGTCGATGGTGGCGTCGCCGGCGAAGCGCAGCGGCTGCGCCTGCACGGGGTGGTCGGCCAGCCACCGCCAGGCGTCGACGAGGAACCCCCGGTACTCGACGATGACCGACGCCGACAGCTCCAACCGGACGTCGTCGGCGAACACGGCGACCGCGCCACCGCCGATGCCGACGACGCCGGCCTGGCTGCCCTGGGTCACCTCGATGACGTCCCGCCAGACGCCCTGCAGCCGCAGCCCGATCCCGGCGGCGCCACCGAGCGCGTCGCTGCCCACCGACGCGCCCGCCTGCACGCCCGACGCGATGCTGCGGACGGCCCGGTTCGTCGCCGCCTGTGCCCGGCCCTGGCTGGTGCGCAGCTTCACCGTCGGCTCGTCGTCCTCCGACTCGCTCGACCCGCTGTCGCTGGGCTCGGGGAGGTCGGCGGTGACCGGGTCCGGGTGGGTGCCCCGCCGGCCGAGGTACCGGGGTGCGGTGTCCGGGTGGCGACGCCGGACCCCGATCCGCACCTCCAGCGTGCGGCCGGAGAAGATGTCCCGTACCCGCAGTTCGATCAGCAGGTCCCCGTCGGCGGTGGCCAACAGGCGTGCCGAGTAGCGGCTCGGGCTGTTCTGCGCCGCGAGGCGTTCCTCGTTGCCGAGCCGGTCCAGGGCCCGCCGGATCCGGTCGGTCTGCACCCGCGGGTTGTCCCAGTCGGGCAGGTACTGCCGGTACACCGCGTTGCGGTCGTCGTCGAGCAGCCGCCGCAGCCGGTCGGCGACCAGGCCGGCGACCAGGTCCCCGCCGTGCAGGAAACCGCGTCCGATCCGCAGCCGGTCGCCCTGCCACAGGTAGTCGGGCAGGGTACGCGGGTCGTCCGGGTCGTCCTCGACGGTGCCGGCGAGCAGGGCGACCAGGTCGCGGTCGGGCCGCGCCGACGGGGTGACCCCGGCGAGCGCCGCCGCGTGCTGCTGCGGCACGACCAGCAGCGTCCGCACCGACACCGGCTGCGACCCGCGCCGCAGCCCCCGGTACGCCAGTGACCGGATGACCGACCGGTGCATGCTCCACTGCACCGTGCCGGTGTACTCGGCCAGGTAGAGCCCCAGGGTGTGGTCGCCGGTCTCCTGCCCGGCGGTGGTCTCGACCTGTGGTGCGAGGGCCTGCGCCCGGCGGTCGACGACCGAGACAGCCGGTCCGGCGGAGAGCCGGAGCAGGCCGAACGCCCGACCGATCAGCACCGCGAGGAAGCCGCCCCGGTCCGAGGCGGACTGCACCGACTGGCCGGTGGTGACCGCGGCCGCCGCGCGCAGCAGTGCCGACTCGGGCAGCTCACCGATCGGGGTCAGCCGGGTGAGCCGCAGGGCGGGCCGGACCCCCTGGGCGTAGGCGGGCCGGCGCAGCCACGACGAGCTGGTCGCGGTCAGGGCGGTCGCGCCGGGTTGCACCGCGTCGAGTGCCCGCTGGCCGCCCCAGAGCCGCCAGACCCTGAGGTTGCTCCCCCGGCGGACCACGTCGGGGATGCCGGACTGCACGGTGGTCGGCAGGGCGCCGTCGTCGACGACCTCCACCGGGTAGCTCGCGTCCCGCAGGAACGCCGCCCCGGCGCGAGTCACCGTCAGCGCGGTGCCGTCGCTGATCGGCCGCATCGTGGCCAGCACCTCGGGGGTACGGAACCAGAGGCGGTCACCGTCGCCGGGCACCCAGGTGGCCGGTACGGCGGCCCAGGCCGGCGGGGCGGGCCGCTCGGTGATCTCGACCTGGACGAACACCGCGCTGCGGGTGAGGAACGAGTCGGGCACCCCGATCACCATGCCGTTGTCACCGGTGGTGAGGGACTGCCCGATCGTGCGGACCGCCCGGCTGCTCAGCACGCCACCCAGGACGGTCACCCCGACTCCCCCGGCGGGGACCGGCACCACGACCCGGGCGGTGGTGGCCTGGGGCTGCGCCCATGTCGACGCCGACACACCTGCGGTCCGCCGGTCCTGGACGCCACCCAGGCCGGGGGCGAGCCGTACCTCGTCGGTGTCGCTCGGCCGTGGCAGCAGGCGTACCCAGGCGAACCGCTTTTCCCGGCCGACCCGGACCGGGTGACCGGAGCCGTGGTGCAGGAACCCGGTGGGGTCGGTGGCCAGCGCGTGCAGCAGGGGCCGGGCGCTGGCCATGGTCACGCCCAGTGTGCCCAGTCGCCGGGTCACCTGGGTGGTGAGCCTGTCGCTCCACGCCGGGTGGCCGGTGTGCGGCACCCCGATCAGCAGCGGCTGCGCGGTGATCGCGGTCCGTACCGCGGTGACCTGTTCCGCCGTGGGTTCCCGACCGGGCACCTGGCGGGCCTCGCCGGTCGCGTCGAGCAGCAGCACCTGTGCCCGGCCGGTGGACAGCGCCTCGGTGAGGTCGGCGTCGCTGATCCCGGCGGCGTCGACCCCGACGACCATGAGCTGGGCCGGCACCGTCGCCAACCCGGGCTCGACGACGAACATGAGCAGATGTCCCGGCTCCTGCGCCCGGGGCAGGTACGCCAGCGCCAACGAGCCCGGGGCGGCGCGCAGCGCGGTGACGGTGGCCTCGACGTCGTGCAGCGGTTCGAACTGCCCGCCCAGCGCGGCGGCCAGGGTGCCGGGGATGGTCTCCGGGGTCACCGTGAGTTGCCCGCCGAGGGTGCGGGGTGTCCGCCCGAAGTAGCCGTCGACCAGCCGCACCATGGCCTGGACCAGGTCGGTGGCGTCGGCCACGACCAGCGCCGGGTCGCCGGTGGCCCGGGTGAGGCCGGCCGGCGACGGGGTGAGGAAGTCGGCCAGGTCCATCGCGTCGCCGTTGGCGTCCACGGTCAGCACGGTGGTGCCGGCGCGGGTCAGCGCCGCGGCGGTGACCGGGGCGTCGGTGGCGGACCGGGCGAAGACCCCCGGCCGGGCGGGGTCGACCACCCGGGGCACCACGGCACCGTCCCGGTCGTCGGCGACCAGCCAGAACACCCGGGCAGGCGCGTCCGGCGGCTGCTCGTGGACCAGGATCATCGCCCCCGGCCGGCGGGTCAACGCCTGGACGAGCGAACCGGGACGGCCGACGTCGGGTGCCACCGGCCGCCCGCCCAGTGCCCGGTGGAACCCGGCCAGGCTGAGCGTGGTGACCGCCGCTTCGGTCACCGGGAGATCGCCGATCCGCCCGTGCAGGACGAGGTGGGCGCTGGCCGCCCGGACCCGGGAGCTGTCCTCGGTGGCACCAGCCTCGTCGGTCTGCACCGCGTCGACCCACCCGGCGAGCCGGGCCAGGGACGGCCTGCCCCGGCGGACCTGCCGACCGGCCGCGAGGCGGGCCGCCGGCAGCCGGCGCAGCGCCTCCCCCACGGCGTGCAGCGCCGCCGGGGACGGGCCGGCCGCGGCGGCTGTGGCCCCTTCCGTCGGGCCGGTCGACACCGACGCGGTGTCGCCCGGGCCGGGTTCCGTCCCCGCCGCGCCGGTCGACGTGGAATCCGAGTCCCGGTCCGACGAGGCGTCCTGATCCGGCTCCCGGTCCGACGACGGGTCCTGGTCGGAGTCCGACGACGGGTCCTGGTCGGAGTCCGACGACGGGTCCTGGTCGGAGTCCGAGGGCAGGTCCGGGTCGGAGTCCGCCGGCCGCTCCCGGGCGGGGTACGGGGGCGGGTCGGATACGACCTGGCCGCCGAGCACCCGATGGCCGCTCGCGACGCGCACCGCTACCAGCCGTCCCCGCGCCAGCAGCATCCACGGCGGTTCGGTCAGCCCGTCGGGGTCGAGCGCGGTCAGCCGGTCGGCCGACTCGGCCTGCGGCCGCACGAGCGTCAGCGTGCCGTCGGGGGCACGGTGGACGAGGACCACGGCGTCGCCCAGCCAGACCAGGGCGACCGCGTTGTCCGGCAGCAGCCCCAGGGCCGTGACCGGCACCGGGGCGAATTGCAGCGCGTGCAGCCGTCGGGCCAGCAACGCCGGGTGCTGCCCCGCCGCTCCGGGCAGACCGAGGTGGGTGAGCACGCGGCCCACCGACCGTTCGCCGGAGGGACCGTCGACAGCGGCCCGCAGCCGGTCCATCCCGAACAGGGCCGAGGCGAGCCGGGCGGCCCGGTCCGCCAGGGTGCCGGCGGGCAGCCCGGACAGCCGGCCCCACAGGGTGACGCCGTCGGGCGGGATGGTCCCACCCCACTCCTGGCCCAGGTCGTTGACCGCACCCGCCAGCTCGGCCAGGTCGGCGGTGACCGCCGCGACGGCCTGGTGGAACAACGGGTACGCCTGAGGTCCCGTCATGACATCGGGAACGCCGGTGCCCGGCCGGGGACGGTGGGCCTGCCACTGCCCGTCCCCGGTGCGGACCAGCACCACGGCCGACCGCGCGGCGAGCGCCCCGGCGAACTCCTCCGCCGCCGTACCGGTGTCGAGCAGCACGACGACGGGGAGGCCGGCGGCGGTGTCCGGCAGAATCGCCCGGTAGACGTCGGCGGGCAGCGCGCCGCGCCCGTCGGGACGCCCGGTGGTCACCCCGTCGCCGCTCACCACGCCGGGTTCGACGAGGACGCCCCGTTCGCCCAGCAGCGGGCCCAGCCCCCACGCCCAGACCTGGTCGGGCATGACTCCCAGCAGCGGTCCGTCCCGGTAGGGGACCGCCACCAGCTGCGGCGGTGGCACGTCGTCGGACGGTTGCCCGGTGTCGGTGGCGGGGGGTGTCACCTCCCACGCCAGCACCCGCCGGGCGGGGAGCCGGCCGGCGGGGGTCGACGTGATCTCGATGGCCGACACGTCCGCGCCGACCCACCAGGCCGGTCCGACCGGTGGGCCGACCGGCACCGTCCAGTCGGGCACGAAGGTCCGGTCGGCCGGGCGGATCCCGTGCTGGCGCAGCGGATTGTCGGTGACGGGCTGTCCGACTCCGACGAGACGGGCCAGTTCGAGCATCGCGAGCCGCCGGTCGTAGGACAGGTCCTCGGCGAGTTGGGTCGGCAGGGCCGTCGCCAGCGTTCCGTCCTCGTCGCCCAGGATGTCGTGCCCGGCCTCGGCTAGGCTGTCCCCGTCGATGAACCAGCCGTGCAGGACCTGCTCCCCGTCCGGACCGGGTGCCGTCACGCGCATCACCGAGCCCTCCGGCAGGGTGTACACGTGGTCGTCGGCGCTGATCTCCTCGACGGCGACGAAGGCGACGTCGGTGACGGCGGGGCCGTCGGGCTGCTCGACGGCCCGGGCGGCCACCGTGTCGGCCAGGAACCGCACGGCGGCCCGGGGCAGCGCCAGCATCGTCGGGGCCGGCACGATCTGTTCACCGAGGGTCGGGTCCGTGGCGGCCAACCCGGCGATGACGTACGCCAGGTCTGCGCCGGTCAGCACACCGATCCGTCGTTCCTCGTCGGACCACGCGTAGGCCGTCCACGTTCCGGGGTCGCCGATCGTGGAGCGGGTCACCACCGCGAACACCGCCTCGAAGATCCCGGGGATCTCCGCGATCGACTCGACCTCGCCGGGCACCACGATGATCCGGGTTCCCTCGGGCAGCCGCTCCTTCAGGACCGCGACCGCTTCGGCCACGGGGAAACCCGCCCGGACGCCGTCGACGACGTCGTCCATCTCGGACGGTGGCACCACGGCCACCCGGGCCGCGGCACGCAGGGAGGCCGGCAGGCCGGAGCGACCGGGCGACCAGAGCACCACGCCGTCGCCGTACCGGTCGGCGGCGGGCACGGCAGACACCGGCATGCCCACGGCGAGCAGGGATTCATCCTCGTCGACCGGGAACTCCACGGCGGCCATCTCGGCGCCCAGCCACACCAGGGCCTGGGCGTCGTCGACCGCATCCGGGTCCACCGCCCAGCCCAGGCCGCGCCACGACGGGTTGTCGCGGACCGTCCGGATCAGGTCGTCGACGTGGGCGGCCGGGATCGGCAACCCACCCAGCGTCACGTGGTCCGCATAGGGCCGGCCCACGTCCGCCGCCCGCGCCGCCCGACCCAGGTCGGGTGTCCAGCGGACGACGGGGCCGGTGGCGATCCGGTCGCGGAGGAAGTCGCTGACCGGGGCGATCGTGGCCGGGTCCACCATGACCAGGTGAAGCTCCTCGCCGGACCAGCGCTGGAACCCCCGGACCTGGTCGACGGGAACCCGCAGGGTCAGGTCGTGCCGGTGCTGGTCGGAGCCGCCGACGAGGACCAGCCCGTCGTGGCCGGCCTCGGCCGCGAACGCCTCGGCTGAGGCCCACCGGTCCAGGTGGAGGTGGAGCTGACCGTCGACGACCACCTGCCCGTACGGTCGACCGAGCAGGTCGAAGACCGCGCGCACCAGCGCGGTCTGTGTCGGGGTCCGGCGGCGGGCCTCGGCCGCGCTGAGCACCACGGCGTCGAACTCGTGCCGGAGCTCGCGCAGCAGGTCCGCGCTGTCCGGGCCGGTCAGCTCCAGCTGCCAGCCGGGAAGCTGGTAGACGGCGGTCCAGCCGGCCAGGTCGGCGTCGGGCGCGAGCACGCCGACGCCCCGCTCCAGCAGCCGCTCGACGAACGGGCTCCCCTCCGGCGGCGACCGGTCGAGCAGGACGACCCGGGGATGCGCCCGTAACGCCTCGCTCGCGATCACCTCGTCGGCGGTCACCTCCCAGCCGTCCCCGGTCAGCCGGTCGCCGTCGAGCTGCCCGGCGGCGACGACCAACCCCCGGCCGCGCAGGTCCTCGCTCTGCGGGATGGTGACCGTCGCCCGAACCTCGGGCGGCTGGGGGACGAAGTAGACCATCGGATAATCGACGATTCTCCGGGCGGCCGCGTCGACCAGCAACAACGTCTGGCTCGGCGACTCGGCGGACTCGGTCCAGATCACCCCCTCCCGGGTGGACCGGCCGGCGAACAGTTCCTGCACCTGCGCCAGCGCGGCGGGCGACACCGGGGCGAGGCGGTGACCGGCTCCCGGCCAGGCACCCGGGGTCTCACCGATGCGCCGCGCAACCTTGTCCCGATGTGCCATCGCCAGCAGGAACTGGTCCCAGGGATAGGTCCGGCCCGGGTCGATCACGGCCAGCCAGGAGTGGATGCTCACCCAGGGCTCGGTCATCACCCGCCAGGTGTCGGGATGGTCGGCGGCGTACCTGCCGTCGAAGAGGAACTGCGCCCGGCGCGTCCCACCACTGGTGGTCTGGAAGGACTGCACCAGCTCCGGACGGGGATCGGTGATCTCGATCAGCACGCGGTGCCTCGGTAGCACGGCTGGATCGATCAACAGGACCCCGGCCTGCCGCAACTCCGTTCGGATGCTCGCGACGTCCCCCCTTTCCGCCCGGGCGAGCAGCAGCCGCACGGGTTCGGTCGGCGTGGCCAGCAGCTCGCTGTCGAAGATCTCGGCGAGCCAGTCGTCGTCCTCGTAGATCCGCAGGTCGGGGTCGGCGAGCAGCGCCTGGGCCAGCTCACGGCCCTCGACCGGGTCCGCGGCGTGCAGGGTGGCCCGGGCGAGCGCGTCGTCGAGTCGGGTGACGAGCTGGCTCACCTCGGCGCCGGTGACGGCACTGGTGCCGAGCACGATCCAGTGCACGTCGGCGGGCAGCAGCGTCGGCAGGACGACGATGGCGGAGGCCCGTACCCCCTGGATGAAACCGGAATCCACCACGGCGGCGTGGTCGAGGTCCGGGAAGAACAGCACCCGGGTGCCCCCGGTGGTCGGCAGCCGGGCCAGGTAGTCGGCCGCGGTGTGGCGGGTGCCGTCCGGGGTGACCAGCGCGTCGGACGACTCCGCGTCCAGCCGGCCGGGCTGTACGACGATCCGGTGTGCGCCCCGCCAGCCGTACCGGTCCACGTAGGTCACCAGCACCCCGGAGAGCAGCTGCCATGGACGCCGGGTGATCAGCTCGCGGACCGGTTCGTGCTGCCAGTAGTCGGCCAGGGGTGTGTCCTCGGGCATCTCGAGGAACGCGGCCAGCCCGGCGGCGTACGCCGGGGTATCCCCGAACGTCTCCCAGAAGGTCTCCCGGACCGCGGCGAGGACGCGGGCCTGCAGCATCCGGCGCTCGGTCCCGTCGAGCGGGCTGTCGTCGTGCTGGTCGGGCCGCTCGGCCAGGATCCCGGCGGTCTCGGTCTGCTCGGTGTCCTCGATCACGTACTGCCAGGCCCGGCGGACCATCTCGGGCGGGTCCGTGACCGGCTGGGCCACCGGGCCGTCGACGAAGTCGTTGCGCCACAGCGGGACCACGGTGATCAGGCGTGGGTCGATGTCGAGCGACGCCCCGGCCGGCGGTGCCACCAGCGCGTCCACCTCCAGCGCCGGCTGGCCCTCGATCGCGGGCAGCGACAGCCGGACCAACCGGGTGGTGTCGGCCGGGGCCGCCACGGTCAGCTCCACCGGAGCCACCCCGGTGGTGCCGGTCACCGTCGACGGCCATCCGCCGCGCAGCAACCAGCCCCGGTGCCCGCCGAGACCGTCGGCCAGACCGGTGTCCGCGACGGTCACCCGCCGCACCGGGCCGGGCGGGGTGGACTCCGCGCGCAGCGCCGTCACCTGCTGTGCCGCCGCCCCCGAGTCCGCCGTACCCTCGTGCCGCCGGTCCGGCGACGACGGCTCGTACGCCGGGGACGGGTCGCCGGCCGTGTAGTCGGGTGGCGCGACGTACGCCTGCCGGACCCGCTCGGGCAGGCCGGCGAGGTGTGCCCGGGACAGCTGCCCGGCGGGTGGTACGGGGAGCCGGAAGCGGAGCCGGGGTATCCGTACCGGCTCGACAGGCACCTGGGACTCCCGCATGACCACCACGCTCAGGTGGGCCGGTGCCGCCTGGCCCGCGTCCAGGCGGCGGCGTAGTTCCCGCTCGACGGAGCGACCGAACAACACTGCGTTCACGTCGTCGTCGCTGACCACGGTGAGCACCAGCGGCGCCCGCGGGTCGACGGCGAGGGGCGTCGTCCACGGCCCGCCGGTGTGCCCGCCGGCGAAGAAGGCGTCCAGCATCGCCTCGGGCAACACCCGCCCACCGAGCAGCAGCGCACGTTCGGCGTCGGCGAGCAGGACGAGCAGGTGCTGGCCGGGCAGGTCCACCGCGTCGACCTGCCGGATGAGCGTGGTCATCGTCGTGGCCAGGTCCTCGCCGTCCCAGGGCCACAGCACCCCCCGCCCCTTCGGGCTGCCGGCCACCCCTCGCCAGTCGGGCTCCTTGCCGCCGTCGCCGGTGTCGACCGTCCGGCCGCTGTCGAGGGTGTCGACGGTCCGGCCGCTGTCGAGGGTGTCGACCGTCCGGCCGCTGTCGAGGGTGTCGACGGTCCGGCCGCTGTCGTCGGGGACGCCGACCGGGGTGGCCGGGGTGACGAGGGCGTCGGGGACCCAGGCGTCGTAGTGGTCGCGCCCGTTGTAGAGCAGCCGCACCGGCGTCCCGTCGCCGTCCGGCCAGAGCACCGTCGCCGACGGCGGGTCGAGCCGCCCCTGCCACACCGGCCGGCCGAGCGCCGCACCGATCACCAGGGGCAGCACGTCACCGACCCGGCCACCGTGGTCCGGATCGTCCTGGCCGGGCAGCAGCCGCTGCCAGTCCCAGGTGTCGACCGCGTCGAGCAGGGTGGTCCGCACGTCGTATCCGACCGGGAACAGCCAGGTCGTGGCCACCTGGTCGAACAGCTCGGCCATCGCCGGGGAGGGGTCGGCCAGCCGCCGCATGATCTCGTCCCGCAGCGCCGTGTCGATGTCGGTCAGGTCGGTGTCGTGGACGCCCGCGCGGCGTACCCGCAGCAGCCGGTCCACCGCGTCCGACGGCATGCCCGCGATGTCGGCCATCGCCTCGGGCGTCGCGACGGCGACGGCACTGAGCAGGCAGAGCCCGTCGCCGATGATGCGGATCCGGTCCCACCCGGTCGGCGGCAGCGGGGCGTTGGTCAGCCGTACGCCGTCCGGGTCGGCGTCACCGGCCCGGCTGGCGTACCCGGCGAACGGCACGGCGAACGGCGCGTCCGACCGGTCGGGGTCGACGATCTCGTCGTTGACCACGTCCCACGCCCCGGTGCCCTCGGGCACGAACAGTGCCCACGGCCGACCGTCGACCGACACCGGCAGGTGCCCCGTCGTCCCGGCCACCACCAGGTCGCCCTCGGGCGCGAACACGTCGGTGTCGCGCAGGTCGGCCAGGCGCTGCACGGACCGCGCGCCGAGCCGACCCGCCGCGCAGGACAGCAGCGCCAGTCGCCGGCCGTCCCGCTCGGGCGACTCCAGCATCGTGTGCAGCTCGTCGACGCTCAGGGTCACCTCGCCGGTACGGCCGTCGGTGTGCCGCAGGGGCACCCGGAACCGGTCACCGGCCCCGTGCACCAGCACCGTCACCCCGTCGGTCGCGGCGGCTAGCCGGGGGTTGCGGGCCATCCGACGCCACTCCCGCTCCGACAGCAGGGCGATGCTCCCCGGTCGGCCGGGGACGTCGTGCGTCACCACCCGGCTGCCGCTGTACCACCAGGTCCCGTCCGGGTCCTGCCGCAGGCGGCCCGGGGCGGGCCGGTCGGCCCGTGCGGCCGGGGTGGACCCGGACGACCGTCGCCGGTCCCGGTCGGTACGGTCCTGGCCGGTACGCCCGGTCGGCGCGGTTTCCCGGCGACGGATCCGGTTGGCGTAGGCGGGCCCCGGCTCGGTCCAGAGCACCGCCCGGCGGCGCTGCCCCGGTGTCGCCGGGCGCTGCGTACCGCCGGGTGCCCTCGACCGGCCGGCACCCCGGCTGCTCTGGTCGACCCGCACCATCCGTGGCGGAATCCCCTCGGCCCGCAGTCGCGCCGCCACCGTCGTACCGACCAGTTCCGCCAGCGAGGCCGCCCGCCGCCGACCGGTGCGGTCGGCCCCCCGCCGCAGCAGCCGGCGGCCGTTGCCACCGCCCTCGATCCGGACCCGTACCACCCGGGGCCGGTCGGATTCCCACGCCCGGCGGGCCTGGGCGACGACCTGGTCGACGAACAGGTCGAGCTCGGGCCACTGCCCGTCCTCGGCGGTCCGCTGGCCGGGGGCGAAGTCGACGGTGACGGTGGCCACCGGGTCGGCGTCGTCGGGGGTGTGTCGGACCGCGGTGACGTCCCGGTCGAACCGGTCGCCGACCGTCGCCGCGACGGTGCCCAACCAGCCCTGCACCTCGTCGGGGTCCACCGTCGGGCGGGTCGCCCCCATGTACTGGGCCGAGCGGTCGTCGACCTGCCAGCGCCGGGCCGACTCGTTCCAGGTCAGTTCGCCACCCACCCGGGCGTGCCGCTCGATGGCCCGGCCCCGCGCGTCGAAGCCGACCGCGAGGCCCGCGTGGCCCTGCCCGCCGAGCTGTTCCCGCAACCGCTCGGCGGTCAGCTCCGGATCCTGCTGCCGCATCCCCGCCAGCAGGGCGCGGAAGTCCCGTGGCCGCAGCGCCGCGGCGGCGTCGGCCGCACCGAGGTAGATCTCGCCGTCCTCGGCCACCACGTAACGCCAGGACCGCGCCCGCGCCGGGTCGAGCAGGTGGGCGGGGAAGTCCACCAGCCGGTACCAGAGCGGATTGAGGCGTACGTCCCCGGCGTCGTCGCGTTCCCCCGGCGTGATCCGGGCCGCCCGCACCGCCGGCCCGTAGACCTCGTCGAGATCCACGCCGACCGGCGGCTCGTCCGCGACGTCGGCGACGGCCGGGGGGTCGTCAGTGGCCGGCGCCTCCCGAGCAGCCTGTTGGTCGGGAGTGGCGGGGGCGGGGGTGTCCGACCCGGCGGACGAGGCGTCGAAGTGGTCACGGTCGTTGTGGTAGACCGACACCGCTGCGGCGTCCGCCGGCCCGTACACCGCGCGCACCTGACCGTCGGCGCGGCTGCGGACACTCAACGACACGTCGAGCGCGAAGGCCAGCAGCGGAAGCAGGGCCACGCCCACCGGTTCCGACCAGGATCGGGACCAGTCGCGCACGGCGGCCAGGAGCACGTCGAACTCCTGGTCGGTCAGCGGCCCGGCCTGGAAGGCGTACCAGTCGAGGTAGGTGGTGCGCAGGTCGTCGTCGGTCGACTCCGCCAGGTCGGTGAACCCGTTGCGCTCCAGCAGGGCGATCCGGTCGGCGCGGGAGACCAGGTCGGGTTCCACCCGTTCCCGGTCGGCCAGCGCCTGGCGGAGTTCGGGGATCACCGTCGGCAGGGCGTCGCGGTGCATGGTCAGATATCCGGCGACGAGATCGATCAGGGCGTCGGCGGTACGGTCCATCGGCGTGCCGTCGGGCACGGACGCCATGCCCATGGAGAGCTGCTCGGCATGCCAGCTCACCGCCGTGCGGACGTCGTCGGGCTCCGCCAGCCAGCGCTCGACCTCCGGCGTCAGCGGACCGGCGTCCGCCAACCGGCGCGACACCAGCCCCGGCGCGGACGTCAGGACCGCGTAGGGAAGACACCGTCCGTTCGCCGGCACCCGCACCAGATCCGCCGGGAGCCCCTCCGGAGTCAGGGTGGACCGTCCGGCCGTCGGCACGGTCACCGGCTCGACGGGCTGGCTGGTCGTGGTGGGGTCCGGGGGTGTCGGGTCCGGCCGGGACATGCCGTACCGGCTGGTGCTGGCGGGGTCCACCAGGGCACTCACGGTCGCCGTGCCGCCCGGCACCGGCACCAGGTTGCCCTGCCCGTCCCGCACGATGACCCGGGCGCCCACCGGCAGTTCCGGCGGTTCGCCGACCGGCCGGACCCGTCGACCCTCGGTCGCCTGGGTCTCCACCCAGAACAGCTCGCCACCCTCGTTGACCAGGGCGAAGGCGTGCCGCGGGGCGTTCGGTGGCGCCACCAGCACCGCCGCCACCGCGTTCGGGCCGGCGGCACGGACCGGGCCGAGCACCTGCGCCCAGTCGGAGACCGGCTGCCACTCGGTGCCGAGCTGCGCGGCGAGGTCCCGCTCCGGACGCGCGGGGTCGACCGCCGTGTCGTCCCGGGTCACCCGGGGCAGGGCCGAGAACTCACCTACCACCGCCGCCAGCCGGATCACGCAGTCCAGCGCCGTACCGTCGTACGGGGGAAGTACCCCGGTCAGCCGCTGCTCCAGGACGGCCCCACGGCCCTGGACCAGCGTCCCGGTGGCGTCGGGCACCGCACCCACCGGCACCGGCTGTGGACCCGCCGCCGCTACGCCCGACAACGTACCGGGCACGGAGGGGTTCACCGGCTGCGCCCGGGATCCCGACCCGGCCCCCGACGGCGATCCGCCCGCCGCCTGCGCACCCGGCCCCGACCCGGTCCCCGACGGCGATCCGCCCGCCGTCTGTGTCCCCGACCCGGTCCCCGGCGGTGGGGTGGCGGATCCCGACCCGCCCGGCGCCTGTGCGCCGACCGGCTGCGGTCCGCCCGCCCGGGGGCCGGCCGACGAGGACAGGTCCACCGGCACGGACGCACCGGGCGCTGCCGACAGCTCCGGGGCGGCGGACACGCCGGGCATGCCCGACAGATCGGATGCGGTCGACAGGTCTGATGCGGTCGACAGATCGGTCAGGCCTTGGCTGCCACCGACGGCGAGCGGGTCCACCGGCACGGGCCCGGTCGGCTCCTCCGGCGGTGTCGGCACATAGTCGGCCGGCCGGTGCCCGGCCGGGTCGGCGTCGCCGGAGCCACCGCCGGCACCCGGACGGGCCGTCGGCCCGGTCCCGCCGGCCCCGGAGCCCGCGCCCCCCGCCGCACCGCCCCGGCCCGCACCGCCCGAGGCCGCACCACCGGGGGGCGTCCCGCCGGGGATCGCACCACCGGGCGTCATTCCACCAGGGATCGCACCGCCGGGGGTAGCACCGCCGACGCCGGTGCCGCCGGCACCCGCCTCGGGCACGGCGGCCACCGCCTCGGCGTACGACGGTGGTTCGTCGTACGCCGGCAGGCGGACCGGGTCGTACGCGGGCAACTGCTCGTCCGGCACCGGGTCCGCCAGCGCCGACGGGTCCGCCTTCCGGTCCCGGTCACCGCCGGTGGCCCGGTTCAGCTGCTGGCCGATGGCGGTGCCGGCGACACCCGCCACCCCGGAGAGCGCACCGGCAATGACGGCCGCCCCGTCGGCGTCCCACTCGCCGGTCGTCATGCCGTTGTAGACGAACTCGGTGAGCCACTCGCTGACGCCCTCGTTGGCGATCTCCTGGGCCGCCTCGCCGGGCCGGAACCCGTGCGGCTCCGGGGTGTTCGACGATGCCGTCAGCCCGACCCGCCGGCCGACGTTCGTCGACCGGACCAGCCGCTCCAGACCCTGCATGAGCCCGCCCAGGCCGAGGCCGACCGCGCCGCCGAGCGAGCCGACCTCGGCGGCGGCACGGGTCAGCTCGTTGTTCCAGCCGTCGCGGGTGTGGTTGCGGATCTGGTAGAGCTGCACCAGCCGGTCCATCACCGTCTGGAGGCCGATCCCGACGACCTGCGCCATCGCCACCTGGAACAGCACCCGGGTGGTGACGTTCTGGAAGATGATCCGCATGATCACCCGGCCGACCGCGAGCCGGGCCAGCGCGGCGGCCGGGTTGATCCAGGCGATCGCCAGGGCGGCCAGCAGTTCCAGCATCAACGCGAGCAGCGACGCGATGATCATCAGCTTGGCGTACTGCACCTCGGTGGCGGTGCCCCGGTAGCTGTCCCCCATCCGGTTGGTGTACTTCGACACCAGACCGAGGTAACCCGGGCTGTGCAGGACGTAGCGCTCCATCTCGTCGACGAAGGAGTCCTCGGCCTGCCCGTTCACCCCGGCCCGGTACGCCCGTACCCCGTCGCCGAACGTCTCGCTCGACGTGGCCACCTGCTCGGCGGCCCGCCGCAGCGCCTCGGCGGTGGCGAAGAGGTTGGTCTCGTCGGCCTTCGGGAACTTCTCGCCGACCAGGAACCGCAGGAAGTTGGCCAGTTCGGCCGAAACCTCGATCGCCACCGGAGACCACCCCTCGTCGTCACGCCGTTGTCAGGTGTTGCGCCAGGACACTGCCCGCCCACGCGCCGCAGCGCTGCCCGCCGGGCCGCCGCAGCACTGCCGCCCACGCGCCGCAGCACTGCCCGCCCGCGGCGGGCACCGCTGTCGGCCGCTAGGTGTGCCGCCCGCTGTTGACCCCGCCGGAGATGTCGGCGTTGGTCGCCTCCATGCTCGCCAGGAGCCGACCCAATTCGTGCAGGTCCTCCTGATAGCCCTGCGGCACCGCACCCAGCAGCCGGATGAGGTCCGCGCCGACCGACGCCTTCGGCAGGTTCGCCACGATCTCGTCGATGTCCGCGTACGGTTCCCCGACGAGTCCGGGATGGTCGGTGTCGCTGCGCCGAAGCGCCTGCTGCACCCGGTCCAGTTCCTCGGTAAACGGGTCGAAGTTCGGGTTGGTCAGCCGGCCGGTGTCCGCACCGATCAGCCCTTCGGCCGGGGGCATCAGTGGGATCCGGCCGGGGGTGCCGGCGTCGGCTCGTCGTCCGGCCCCGCCGTACGGAACATCTCGTCGAGCAGCTGGTCCATCGGCAGCGGGCCGTGTTCCGGGTCGACCCCGCCGGTCAGCAGGTCCATCATGGGCAGGCCGGCGGGGAGCAGCGACTCGAACGCGGCGACGGTACGGGCCATCGCCTCGCCCCGGGCCGCCTCGATCGTGTCGACCAGCAACTCCCCCAACTCCGGGCCAGCCATCGACCGGTACGCCGAGGTCGGAAACTTGATCGCCGTGACCGCTCCCCGGCTGTCGACGGTCACCGCCACCGCCCGGTTCTTCGCGGTGACCGTGCTGTAGACGGTGTGCAGGCCGCCCTGGATCTCGTCGATCGCGGCCTTCTGCCGTTCGAGTTCGGCGAGCGCCTGCTCGACCTGGTTGGACAACGGACTCGACATCTGTCCCCACCTCCGGTTGTCTCTGCGGTTCGTCTGCTGAGGGGCACCACGACGGTCGACCCGTCGTGCGGTGCCGACGGCGGTCAACCCCGGCCGCGTTCCTGCTCCCGGCCGTGCACCACCGGGCCGGCGGCGGGGGTCTGCTCCACCTGCACCGGTGTCGCCACCGGCCGCCGCCTCGGCGGGTCGGTCCGGCCCACCACGGCCGCCGTGCACGTCGGGTCGGCTCCCCATGCCTGCTCGTCCTCGGTCCGTCGGGTGGTGCGGCGGGCACCCGCGTCGCTGTCCCGACCACCAGGTGCGCCGATCGACGGCACGACGGGCGGCCCGAACGGCCGGCTGCCGAGCTGTCCTGGTACCGGGGATCCGCTGCCCGCCGTGCCCGACAACCCCGGGCCACCGGCCGCACCGGACGATCCGGCACCGCCGGGCAGCCCCGTGCCCGCGGGCGACCCGGCACCGCCGGGCAGCCCCGCGCCGCCGGCACCGCCGAGCGGGCCGGCGAGCAGGGCGGCGAGTTCCCGGCCGACGGCGGAGCCGCCGACGGCCGCCCGCGACGGCGGGGCGACCGGCCCGTCCGCCAGGTCACCGATGTCGACGCCGCCGGCCCAGTCACCCAGCGCGCCGCCGGAGCGGCGGTCGCCGTCCGGAGCGCCACCGCCGGCCCGTCCGCCGATCACCGGACCGACGCCGCCGGCCAGACCACCAACCCCGGCCAGCGCACCGCCGCCCCAGCCGCCCACGCCGGTACGCCCCAGGGCACCGACCGCGCCGACGACGTCGCCGGCCACACCGGAGGTGCCGAGGACGCTGAAGTCCGCGGAGCCGCCGGCCAGGCTCGTCGCACCGAGCGCCGACAGACCCGCCCCGCCGAACCCGCCCCCGCCCGACGCGCCGATCGCACCGATGGCTGCCGGGCCGCCGCCCAGAGCGGCGCCCGTCCCGCCGGCTCCCGAGAAGGAGAACGAGGACGACAGGTCCGGTACGCCGCCACCGGCCCCGTCGAATCCGACACCGCCGCCGGTCCCGTCGAATCCGGTGCCGCCGAACTGGGTGGTGGAGTGCACCTCGTTGGGAGGTGGACCGCCGGTGGGTCCGTCCGAGGTGCCCGGTGGTGGGGGCGGTTGGTCACCGCCGCCGGACGGCCCCGCGAACCGGTTGACGATCCCGCTGGTCTCCCGCAACGCGGTGACGAGCTGCGCCAACGCGTCGCGCATCGCCAGGTCGAGCCGGACGAGCTGGCGCAGCCAGGCGGTGCGCAGCAGCACGTCCAGAGCGGTCCAGCCGGCTGCGGTGGTCAGGTCGAACGTGCCGCTGACCAGCCCGGTGCCGTAGGTGTCCGGGATGGTGACCTGGACCGCGTTCAGGCTGCCCTGGTCGACCTGCGCGAGGATGCTGCGGACCGCGCTGAACAGCGCGGTCGGATGGTACGTGTTGAACCACTGGTGGGTGTGGTCGCTGAACTCCCGCCAGGCGTCGTTGATCCGCTCGCGGAACATCAGCAGGTCGTTCGACTGCCGGAAGACCCGGTCCGACCAGGCGTCGGCCTCGTTCGTGGCGTTCATGTCCCGGGTGAGCCGGTCGATGTCGGCGTGCAGCGTGGTCAGCGCCGCCACGAAGACCGCCGAGGCCGACCCCTCGAAGCCGGAACCGGCCCCGCTGATCCCGTCGCGCAGCACCCGCAGCTCCGCGGCGGTGGTGAGCAGCGTCTGCTCGACCCGCCAGAGCAGGTTGCCGGCGTCGGTGAAGCTGCGTTCGCTGAACCAGCCGTTGGTGCCGGCGTACAACCGGGTGAGGGCGTTGACGCTCGCCCGGTAGAAGCTGTCGAACGCGGTGGCCGGTGGCGGGCCGCCGGTCCCCTCCCAGAAGGTGACGTGGCCCCGCACGATCTCCCAGAGGTCCCGCTGCGGGTCGTCCACTCCGGGTCCGACCCGGCGGTAGCCCATCAGTTCACGGTCCCCGGGGTCGACCGTGGGGCGGGTGCCCCGGTCGAGCTCCTGGGTCCGTCGTTCGACGAACCGGACCCAGGAGACGCCGTGGCCGGCGACCAGGTTGCGGTCGATCAGGGTGCCGCTGCCCTGGTCGGTGCCGTCGCGGCCCTCGTTGAGGACGTCCTGGAGCATCCGTTCCCAGGTCCAGCCGGTGTACTCCGGGTTCGGGGCGGTCACCGCGCGGCCCGCCCGGGTCGCCGGTCAGCCACGGCGACGTCCCGTCGTACGGGTGGGGCCGGGCGTCTGGCCGGGTCGGCGCGGCGCGGCCGGCATCGTGGTGGCCGGTTCGCCGGCGTGCTCGGCCCGGCCGATGACGGCCATCCCGCACTCCGGGTCGGTGCCCCAGACGTCCTCTTCCTCTTCCAGCCAGGTCTTGCGCTCACGGTCCTTCTCCCCCTGTTGGCCGCCCCCGCCCATGCCACCCATGCCACCCATCGGGGGCATCATCGGGAAACCGCCGGCCGGCGAGGAGGTGGAGTCCGTGCCGCGCGCCCCGGTGCCGCCGGGTCCGCCGCCGGCCGGTTCGCCCAGCAATGCGGCCAGTTCGCTGCCGAGCGCCACCCCGCTGGTCGACGATTCGCCCGGTGAGCCGCCGCCCAGGTTGCCGATGTCGACGCCGTCCACGTCGGTCGGGAACAGCGCCGACGGGTTGGTCGTGTCGTCACCGGGGCCACCCGCCCCGCCGCCCCTGACCCCGCCCACGCCACCCGAACCGCCGGAGGAACCCAGGCTGCCCGCCCCACCCAGCACGGGGGGCAGGCCGGGAACGACGACACCGCCGCCCGGACCGGGACCACCGAGCCCACCACCGAGCCCACCACCGCTGCCGCCACCGGCCGAGCCGGAGCCCGTGCCCCCGCCGAGCAGGTCGTCCCAGTCGGCGCCGCCGAGCCCGCCGGCCGACCCACCGGCACCGAGGTCGCCGCCACCGAGTCCCAGGCCGCCCGCCCCGCCCCCGAGGCCCGACCCACCACCCAGGCCCAGATCGCCACCGAGACCGAGTCCGGACCCCCCGCCGAGGTCACCCCCACCCTTACCGAGGTCACCACCGCCACCGACGCCCAGGTCACCGCCGCCACCCATGCCCAGGTCACCACCACCGCCACCCATGCCGAGATCACCACCGCCACCCATGCCCAGGTCACCACCGCCACCCATGCCCAGGTCACCACCACCGCCCACGCCCAGGTCACCACCACCGCCCATGCCGGAGCCACCACCGCCGTTCAGGTCCGGACCGTTGAGGTCGGGGGTGCCGCCCGGCGGCGGGGTGGCGCCGGCGGTCGTCGGTGGGGGCGAGATGACGCTCACCAGATGGGTGACGGAGCGCAGCCGGGTGGTCAGCCGCGCCAGTTCGGTACGCATCGTGGCGTCCAGCTCCCGCAGCTGACCCAGCCAGGCCCCCTTGATCATGTTGTCGACGCTCTGCCAGCCGGCCTCGGTCATCAGGTTGAAGGTGCCGCTGTTCACCGTGCCGTTGCCGTACGCGTCCGGCAGGGTGATCGTGACCTGGCTGAAGTTGCCCGTCCTGACCTCGGTGACGATCTTCTTCAACGAGTCGATCAGCGTGGTCGGGTTGTAGCCGTTGAACCACTGGAACGTGTGGTCGCTGAACTCCCGGAACGAGCTGGCCATCTTGTTGCGGAAGGTGGTCATGTCGTCGACCACGTCGTCGACCTGGTCGGACCAGGCCCGGTCGGTGCTGTTGGCGTTCATGTCGACGGCGAGCCGGTGGACGTCGCGCCGCAGGTTCGCCACCGTGCCGATGAACACGCCGGAGGCGTTGCCCTGGAACCCGGAGGCGTCGTCGCCGACCCGGTCCAGGATGGTCTTCAGCTCCCGTTCCGTGCTGATCAGGCTGGTCTCCACGTCGTGCAGCATCTTGGCGGCGTCGGTGAAACTCTTCCAGCTGAACACCGGGTTGGTGCCGCTGGTCAGCCGCTGCAACGCCCCCTCGCTGGACTTGTAGAAGGTCTCGAAGGCGCCGCGCGGCGAGGGCGCCCCCTCGGTCTGCGAGTCGCTGAAGACGATCTTCACCTGGATGAACTGGGTCCGGGTGGTGTAGTGGGGTTGCCCGTCCCTCAGCGAGCCGACCGAGCTGATCCGGTAGAGGAAGAACTCGTTGCCGTCGAGCGAGTCGATCCGGTTGGTCACGTCACCGTCGCTGGGCGGCTGCGAGGACTCGGTCACGTCGTCCAGGTGGTCGACGAGACGCAGCCACCGCACGTCCGGGCCGGCCACCAGCTTGCGGTCCAGCATGGTGCCGCTGGTGCCGTCGGGGCCGTCCCGGCCCTCCCCCAGCACGTTCTGGAGCATCGACTCCCAGGTCCACTGGGCCATGTCCTGGTACGGAGCGGTCACCGGGTCACACCGTCGGGGTGGGGTTGGGCGGGGTGCCGGTGCCGCCGGTGCCGGGCAGGAACTCCAGGAACCGTTCGGCGGTGACCGCGTTGAGCGACTCGATGTACTCCGAGTTGGCCAGCAGCTCGGTCAGCCCGACGGCGAGGCCGTTCATCGTCGTCCGGTGGCTGGTCATCCGGGCCAGCAGCGTGTCACCGGTCTTGTTGAGCTGGTCACGGATGGTCTTGCCCGGCTCGAAGTTGTTCGTGCCGGCCGAGACGACCAGGTCGCGCAGCGTCTGCGAGACGTACTGGCCCTGCCCGGAGGTGGCGGTGTCGACCGCGTCCCGCAGGCTGTTGAGCTTCGCGATGAGCTGGTTGATGTACGGCTCGTCGATGACGATCGGCATCGGTTCCTCCGTTGGGTGAGGGTGGGCGGGCGGCCCGGACCGCCCGCCGCACCGGGGGTCAGACGTTGCCCTGGAACAGCGCGGCACCCCGCGCGTCGCCCAGCCGGTAGTTGTCGTGGATCTGGTCCAGCCGGGACGAGGCGTCGGCGAGCGCCTGACGCATCTCGTTGATCCCGGTGTTCCACTTCGCCTGCGCCGCCGTGAACGCCTCCCGGGTGTCACCGGAGTTGGCGTTGACGTACGTCTGGACGACGGTGTTGAGTTCGTCGATCGCGTTCTGGATGCTGGTGGTCACGCCCTGCAGCTCGGCCGAGCTGTCCAGCAGCCCGTTGGGGTTGAGTCCGTACGACGGCATGGATCGTCCTTTGTGAGGGTTCGGTCGGTGGTCAGGTCCAGCTCGCGGAGAGGGCGTTGTCCTGCTCCACCTGCGCGCTGGTCTGGTAGTGCGAGGTCATCGCGGTGTTCAGGTCGAGCAGCCCCTGCTTGACCTTGCTCAGCCCCTCCAGCCACTGCTGGATGGAGGTGGTGAAGGTCGTCTTCGCCTCCCCGCGCCACTGGGTGTCCAGGAAGCTGGACGTGTTGTCGACGGCGCGCTGCGCCGCGTCGCACTGCGCGTCGGTCTGGTTCATCGCCGAGATGGTGCTGCGGATCGTCTGCTCGTCTACCTCGTTGCCGAGTGGCATCGGCGCTCCTTCCGGTTCGGGCGGTCGCGGCGGTTCCGCGCCGCCGGCTGCGCTGGCCGGGCCGGTCTCATCCGACGACCCGGGCCGGGTCGAGGGCGGGACCGGTCGGCAGCAGGTCGATCAGTTCCGGGGCGACGACGGTCGCGGCGGCGGGGGGGTAACCCAGCCGCTCCGCCACCGCCGCACCGGCGAGCGGGTACTTCACCCCGGCGTCGGTCACCAGGTGGTAGCCGGTGCCGGGCTGCCCGGCGCGGCCGGCGACCACCAGTCCGCCGCGTCCGGGCGCGACCGCCACCGCGTCGGCGGTGTGCGCCGTCCGGGTCACCCCGACGCCGCCGCGCACGATGCCGGCCGCCGGCACCGGCCGGGCCGCCACGACCTGCGGTCGCCCGTCGGCACCGAACCGCAGGCACCAGGTGAGGCCGGCGGGACGGACGGCCGCCGTCGGGGCCACCGCCGGCAGCTCCCCGGCCAGCGGCGGTCGGGCCGCGAGCGGCAGCCGGGCCAGCGCCGCCGGGCTCAGCACGGTCGGGACCACCGCCCGACCGCCGTACCCGGCCACGGTCGCCGGGTCGGCGGCCAGCAGCGCGTACGCCAGCGGGGTCAACCGGGCCAGGCCGTCGCGACGCAGCAGGTAGTGCCGTTCCACCCCGTCCGCCGGCCGGGCGGTGAACAGCTGACCGATCCGGGTCGGCTGGCCGTCGACCATCGGCCCGGCCGTGCCGCGCCCCGGCACCGCCACCGGCCCCAGGTCCGCCCCGGCCGGGATCAGGTCCAACCAGGCCGCCGGTACGCTCACCGGCGGCCCGTCGTGACCGAGCACCGCCGGCAGCCACGGTGCGGTGAGCCGGAAGCGGTGACCGTTCCAGATCAGGTAACCGGCGGTCGGGTCAGCCGTCGGCCGGACCAGCACCGCCCGGTCGGCGGCCAACGGCGTCCCGTCGGTGGCCGGGGCGACGGCGAGGGTGAGCGCGGTCGTCTCGGTGCCGGCCAGGTCCGTGGCGCTGGGCGCGCACGCCGTCCACCGGGCACCGGCCAGGCCACCGGTCGGCAGCACGTCGGGGGCGCCGACGATGCCCAACGGCTGCCCGTGCGCCACCCCGCGCAGCGACTTCGCCGACACGGTGACCACGGCGAGTTCCTCGCCGAGCAGCAGCCGGGCCGAGGCGTAGTTGAGCACCGGGCGCAGCCGCCCGTCCAGATAGAGGTAGCGCGAGCCGGTCTCCTTCTCCACCACCAGCGACCCGGCCCTGCGCCAGGCGGTGGCCCCGCCGGGGGCGAAGAAGCCGTACAGGGTGAAGCCGCCCACCACCAGCGCGGCGACCAGGACCCCGGCGAGCAGGCCGACGGTGGTACGCCGGTGCGGCGTCTCCAGGCCGTCCGGCTCGCCGGCCACCAGCGCGGCGGTGAGCCGGCCGAGCAGATGGGACTGCGCCTGCACCTGGTCACGTCGGGACTGCACGACCTCAGCCCCCGATCGCCCGGAAGTAGTCGTACACGTGCAGGACGGCGAGCCCGATCGGCAGCAGCGCCACCGCCGCCGCGGTCAGCGTCAGGTCACCGACCCGCCCCCAGTACGGCGTCACCCGCCGCCCGGTGAGGCTGCGCCCGGCCAGCAGCAACGCCGGTACGGCGACCGGCAGCACCGCCAACGCCAGCACCCGCGCCAGCGGCCCCGCACCGGCCAGGGCGTCCACGGCGACCGCGACGAGCCCCACCAGCGCCGGCACCGCCTGGGTCAGCCGGTGCCAGGCGCTGGTCATCGGCCGGGCGTTGAGCGACCAGACCAGCGCGACCAGCACCACCAGGGTCACCTCCGCCCAGCCCGCCCGGTGCGCCACCGGCAGCAGCGCCACGGCGGTGGCCGTCGCCAGGCCGGCGTACAGGGCGGTCATCAGCCGGTCGACGACCCGCGCCCGGTCCATCAGCGGGCCGGCGGGTTCCGGGTCGATGTCCTCCTGGAGGTGCTCGGGTCGGGTCGGCAGCGGGGCGAGGCGCATCCCGGCCAGCCGGAACGCGAACAGGGGCACGGTCAGCACCAGTGCGGTCGCGGCCAGCGCCACCACCGCCCCGGACTGCGGCCCGGTCAGCCCGCCGACCGTGGCGGCGGCCCCGCCGAGCACCCCCAGCAGCAGCGCGACGGAGCCGGCGACGAAGAGCGGGGTGGCCGCGCCGAGCAGGCCGGCGGCGAGCACCGCCACCGCCGCCCCGGTGGCGGTCCCGCCGAGCACCTGCGGCCCGGTCGTCCCCGCGCCGACCGCCCCGCCGTCGCCGGGCAGCACCAGCCCGGCCAGGCCGGCGTAGCCGGTCGCGGCGACGGCCAGCAGCACGCCGAACCCCCGCTCGGCGGCGGCCCGGACCACGGCGGCCCCGCCGCCCAGCGCCACCGCCGCCACCGCCAGCGCCGCCACCGCCCGCAGCGGCACCGGGCCGGGCAGCGCCAGGGCTACCAGCCCGACGGCGAACAGCAGCCCGGCCAGCCCCAGCACCACCGGGCGGGCCAGCTCGGGACGCCACCGGCCGGGGCGGTCCCGCACCCCGGTCGCCATCCCGTCGACGAGGTCGTCGAAGTCGACCTCGGGCAGTTGGTCGGCGCGCGGACGCAGGTACACCAGGTCGCCGTCGTGCAGGTCGAGCGCGGCGACGCTGCTCTCCTCGTCCAGCGGGGCCGAGCCGGCACGTTGCAGGACCCAACCGCCGTGGCTCAACCCCGTGTCGGCCAGCCCGTCGCCGAGGTGGTGCAGCAGCGCCGGCAACAGGTCGGCGACGACCACCCCGACCGGCACGGCGACCTCGATCTGCCGGCTCGGTCCGCGTACGACCAGCCGGCACATCTGCTCGGTCTCGGTGCCTGTCACGGCCCCTTCAACGGCAACCGCCCGAGAACGTTCAACGGCCCGGCGGAATTTTCTTCGCCCGCCGACGGACCCCGGCCGGAAAGCGGGATCGACCCGGATCGGCCCGTGCTCCGTTGTGGAGGGGGGCCGACGGCCCGGGTGGAGGGAGACGAGCATGGGGACGGTGCTGTTCCGGCGGCCGGCACGACGCAGCGGGCCGGAGATGCCGACCGGGGAGTTGACCCTCCAGGAGCCGCCGGAGCTGAGCGAGCCGCAGCACAACGGTGCCCGGCAGGCGATGATGGTGCTGCCGATGGCGCTGATGACCGGCGTGATGATGCTGATGTTCATGGGTCCGTCGCGGGGGCCGTTGACCTGGGTGATGGCCGGCATGATGGCGGTCGCCATGGGCGGGGTGATGATCGGTTCGGTCATCGCCAGCGGTGGGGAACGCAAGCAGCGGCACGGCGGCGACCGCCGCGACTACCTGCGCTACCTCGCCCAGCACCGCCGTCGGGCCCGCCGGTTCGCCCAGGACCAGCGGGACTCCAGCCTGTGGCGGCACCCTGACCCGGCGTCGCTGTGGTCGCTGGCGATGACCACCCGCCGCTGGGAACGCCGCCCCACCCACCCGGACTTCCTGGAGATCCGGGTCGGCACCGGTGAGCAGCGGCTGGCGGTCCGGATCGCGCCGATGCAGACCAAACCGGTCGAGGACCTCGAACCGGTCGCCGCGAAGGCGCTGCGTCGGTTCATCCGGGCGTACAGCACCCTGCCGGACCAGCCGGTGGCGCTGTTCCTGCCGGGCTTCGCCGAGATCCGGGTGACCGGCGACCGGACGGCCGCGCGGGCGCTGCTGCGGGCCCTGCTCACCCAGCTCGGCGCGTTGCACGCGCCGGAGGAGGTCCGGGTGGCGCTCTGTGTCGACCCGGACGGGCTGGCGGCCTGGGAGTGGGTCAAGTGGCTGCCGCACGCCCAGCACCCCACCGAACAGGACGCCGCCGGGGCGGCGCGGCTGGCCGCCGACGGGATCGAACGCCTCGAACGGCTGCTCGGCGCGGAGTTCACCGGCCGTCCCCGGTACGAGCCCGGCACCATCCCCGACCGGGACGAGCCGTACGTGGTGGTGGTCCGCGACGGCGGCCGGGTGCCGGCCGGTCACCGGCTCACCACCGGCGGCTACCGCAACGCGGTCTTCGTCGACCTGGACGACCCGCCGGTCGCCACCGGGAAGGGCATCCTCAACCTGGAGGTCACCGACGGCACGCTGACCATGCTCGGGCGGGACCGGGTGGGCCAGGAGACCCGGCAGGTGCTCGCCGCACCGGACCTGCTCGGGCCGGCGGCGGCCCGTACGGTCGCCCGGCTGCTGTCGCCCTACCGGCTGGCGGTCAGCACCGAGCTGGCCCCCGAACCGATGAAGGCCGACTTCGACCTCGGCACCCTGCTGCGGGTGCCCGACCTGGAACGGTTGGAGCTGGCCGCGTTGCGCGACCGGCGCGGGCCGGACGAGCGGCTGCGGGTGCCGATCGGGGTGGACGCCACCGGTGCCCCGGTCGAGCTGGACATCAAGGAGTCCGCGCTGGGCGGGATGGGACCGCACGGCATGCTGATCGGCGCGACCGGCTCCGGCAAGAGCGAGCTGCTGCGGACGCTGGTGCTGGCGTTGGCCGTCACGCACTCCTCGGAGACGCTCAACCTGGTCCTGGTCGACTTCAAGGGCGGGGCGACCTTCCTCGGCCTGGACCGGCTGCCGCACACCTCTGCGGTGATCACCAACCTGGCCGACGAGGCGTCGCTGGTCGGCCGGATGCGCGACGCCCTGCACGGCGAGCTGGTCCGCCGGCAGGAGCTGCTGCGGGCCGCCGGTGGCTACAGCTCGGTGCTGGAGTACGAGAAGGCCCGGGCCGGCGGCGCCCCGCTGGACCCGCTGCCCACCCTCTTCGTGGTCGTCGACGAGTTCTCCGAGCTGCTCGCCGCGCACCGGGACTTCATCGACCTGTTCGTCATGATCGGGCGGCTCGGCCGGTCGCTGGCCGTGCACCTGCTGCTGGCCAGCCAGCGCGTCGACGACGGCCGGATCGGGCAGTTGGAGTCGCACCTGTCGTACCGGATCGGGTTGCGGACCTTCTCGGCGATGGAGTCCCGCTCGGTGATCGGGGTGCCCGACGCCTACGAGCTGCCGGCCGCCCCGGGCAACGGCTACCTGCGGATGGACGTCTCGACCCTGCTCCGGTTCAAGGCCGCGTACGTCTCCGGGGAGTACCGTCCCCGCCGGAGCCGGGTCCGCCAGGACGTGGTCCAGCGGCAGGTGGTGCCCTACCGGCTGGACCTCGTGCCGGTCGGCGCACCGGCCCTGCCGCCGGTGGACCCCGCGCCACCCGCCGACCCGGCCGAGCCGGAGCCGCCCGCCGCGCGCAGTGTCTTCTCGATCGTCACCGACCAGCTGGTCGACTCCGGGCCGCCGGCCCACCAGGTCTGGCTGCCGCCGCTGGCCGACTCCCCCACCCTGGACAGCCTGCTCACGGCGCTGACCCCGGATCCCGACCTCGGGCTGGTCGCCGCCGACTGGCCCGGCAACGGCCGGCTGGTCGTCCCGCTCGGCTTCATCGACAAGCCCTACGAGCAGCTGCGCGACCTGCTCACCGTGGACCTGTCCGGGGTGGGTGGACACATCGGCGTGGCGGGCGGCACCCGCAGCGGCAAGAGCACCCTGATCCGGACCCTGATCTGCGCGTTGGCGCTGACCCACCGGCCCACCGAGGTGCAGTTCTACTGCCTGGACTTCGGTGGCGGCACGCTGGGCACCGTCGCCGGGCTACCGCACGTGGGCAGTGTCGCCGGCCGGCTGGACACCGACCGGGTCGGCCGGACCGTCGCCGAGGTCACCGGCCTGATCAACCAGCGGGAGCGGCGCTTCACCGAGCAGGGCATCGACAGCATCCAGACCTACCGGCAGTGGCGGGCCGACGGCCGGATCGCCGACGACCCGTACGGCGACGTGTTCCTGGTGGTCGACGGCTGGTTCACGTTGCGGCAGGAGTTCGAGCCGCTGGAGGTGGCGCTGCGGCAGATCGCCGCCCGGGGGCTCAACTTCGGCGTCCACCTGATCGTCAGCGCGGCCCGCTGGTCGGAGGTGCACCACAGCATGCGTGACCAGCTCGGCATCAAGCTGGAGCTGCGCCTCGGCGACGCCGTGGACTCCGCCATCGACCTGCGGCTGGCGGCCACCGTGCCGCGTGCACCGGGGCACGGCCTCACCCCGGAGAAGCTGCACTTCCTGGGGGCGCTGCCGCGCATCGACGGCGTGCCGGATCCGGCGAGCACGGCCGAGGGTGCCCGGGAGCTGGCCGCCACGGTCGCCGAGTTCTGGCACGGACCGGTGGCCGCGCCGGTACGCACCCTGCCGGCGGTGCTGCCCGCCGCCGACCTGCCGCCCGCCGAGGGCGACCTGTGGGTGCCGCTCGGCCTGGACGAGTCCGACCTCAAGCCGTACTGGCACGACTTCGCGGAGCTGCCGCACCTGACCGCGCTCGGCGACAGCCAGAGCGGCAAGACCAACCTGCTGCGGCACCTGGCCCGCCTGATCGTCGGCCGGTTCACCCCGGCCGAGGCGCGCATCCTGATCGTCGACTACCGACGGCAGCTGTTCGACTCGGTGCCGGCCGAGTACCGCCTCGGCTACTCGGTCTCCACCGACTCCACCCGGGAGACCGTCGCCGACGCCGTGGTCGGCCTCAAGGGGCGGCTGCCGGGTAAGGAGATCAGCCCCGAGCAGTTACGCCGCCGCGACTGGTGGACCGGGCCCCGGCTGTTCGTGCTGGTCGACGACTTCGAGATGCTCGCCGGGCAGGACAACCCCCTGCAACCCCTCATCCCGTACGTGCCGCACGGGGTGGACATCGGGCTGCACGTGGTGGTGGTCCGGGGTACCGCGAACCTGATGCGGATGTCGATGGACCCGCTGCTGCGTCGCCTCCAGGAGGCCAGCAGCCCGGACCTCGCCCTGTCCTGCCCGCCGACCGAGGGGCCGTTGCTCGGCGGGGTGAAGGGCCGGCACCTGCCGCCCGGCCGGGCGATGGTGCTGACCCGGCGCGGGCACCGGATGATCCAGACCGGGTACGTCGAACCCGACCCGGGTGTCAGTTCCGTCGACGGCGACGCAGGCCGACGGTGAGGGCGGCGAGCGCGAGGATCGCCGCCAACGCGGCGACCGCGCCGGCCGGGCTCCGCCGCTGCACGGTGCTGGCGACGCCGGCCGACCGGGCGTTCACCGCCGCCGCCGGATTGATCATGCCCCAGCCGTACCACGGGTCGGGGCGGCCCGGGGAGACCGCCGCGGCCCCGTCCGCCGTGGCCCTGACCCGGGCCGCCGCCTCGACGGCGTCCAACCGGGGCTCGCTGGACCGGACCAGGGCGACCAGCCCGGCGACGAACGCCGCGGCGTAGTCCGCGCCCGTGCCCTGCACCTCCCCCGACCCGATCCCGACGCTCACCACGTCCACGCCCGGGGCCACCACGTCGACCTCTCCCGGGCGGTGCACCTCGGCCAGCCGGTCGTCCGGCCCGACGGCGCCGACCCGCAGCACCCCCGCCGGCAGGTCGGCACCCTTCACCGCGGTCGCCGCCCGCGCCGCCACCACCACGGTGGTGCCTCCGGCGACCGCCGTACGCAACGCCGTCACCACCCGGCTGTCGGTGGTGTCCACCGCAGCGCCGATCAGCGCGACCCCGGCCCGCGCCGCCGTCGCCGCCCGCAGCGCGGTCACCAGGTCGGTCGAGTCCGCCACCCCGGCGGACGTCCCGATCCGCACCGGCACGATGGTCGCCTCGGGGGCGAGGCCGACGAAGTCGGTGCCCCGCTGCGCGGTGGCGGCGACGATGCCGGCCATCGCCGTGCCGTGTCCGGTGCAGTCCCGGTCCCCCCGGGAACCGCCGCCGGCGTCGGCCGAGGCGTCCGCTCCGGGCCGTACCCGGCCGTCGAGGGCCGGCGGTGTGCCGTCCACCCCGGAGTCGATGACGGCGACCGCGACCCCCGCACCCCGGCCACGGGTCCAGGCCACCTCCGGGGTCAACCGCAGTTGCGCCCAGGGCACCCCGCCGATCCGCCGCTTCGGGGCGACCGTGCAGACCACGGCGCTGGCCGGCGGGCCGGTCGGCCGGGGACTGCTCGACGCCCTCGGCCGGGCCGGGGTGAACACCGGCAGCGGCCCGTAGCTGACCTCGGCGCCGACGGCGTCCCACGGCAGCACCAGGAGCCATCCCCGCCGCAGCACGGCCGGATCGGTGACCGGGACGCCGTCCGGCTGGACCCGTCCCTTGTTGAGGGTGAAGATCTCCAGGTACCGCTGCGCGTCACCGAGCACCCGCAGGGCGATCTCCCAGAGGTGCTCGACCCGGCCCTGCTCCGCGCCGACCACCACGTACTTCACGAACCCGGTCGGTGTGCCGCCCGCACCGGGCGCGGTCGCCGGGGCGACGGTGGGGGGCGTGGGCACGCCGGTGGCCACCGCCGGGGTCACCGCGACCACCGTCGACGCCAGGATGCCGAGCCAGCACAGCAGCAGAGCGGGCGAGAGTCGGGTCCGGCGGCGTCCGGTCGCCGGCAGCGGGCGGGACAGCGGTACCTCCCAGCGTCGTCGGGGTGCGCCCAGGCTACGGCGTCCCCGCTGCCGGCCCGGTGTCCGGTCGATTGCGATTCGGCCAACCGGACACCGGGGCGGCGAACCCGGGCTGAACAGATCGCCGGTCGCCGCCGTTGTAGGCACCGGCCGGGGCGGGCTCCGCCCGGCCCGGACGAAGGAGGAACCCGTGCACCTGCCGACCGGCACCACCGGTGCCAGGCGACGACCGGCCACCGGGCGCGACGCCGGCACCCACCGGGCGCGGCGCGGCCCGCTGGTGCTCACGGCGGCGCTGCTGGCCGCCCTCGCGCCGGCCGCCTCTCCCGCCGCCGGGGCGGCACCCCCCGGCGGGACACCGGACGCGCCGACGCCGTCCGCCGCCACCGCGTCCGGGAGGTACTACGTGGTGGGACCGCCGGTCGGCGGGCAGCGGGAGTACCTCTACCAGATCGCGGCCGGCACCCTCGGCGACGGGAACCGGTACCGGGAGATCTTCGTGCTGAACCAGGGCCGCCGCCAGCCCGACGGCGGACGGCTGACCGACCCGGTCGAGCTACGCCCCGGCTGGGTGCTGGCGCTGCCCCTCGACGCGCGCGGGCCGGGTGTCCGCACCGGACCGCTCCCGACCGGCGGGGCCGTCGGCGCACCGCCGGCCGCCGACGAACCGGGGCACCCGGAGCGCCTGGTCGGCGTCGCCGGGCTCGCCGCCGTCGCGCTGCTCGTCGCCACCCTGCTGCGCCGGCCGGCCCGGCGTCGCCGCGCGCTCCCGGCGGGCGCCACCCGGCTCGCCCTCGACGTGGGCCGCCCCGCGCCGCTGCTCCCGCCGACCCCGGTCCCGCCGCCGGTCCCGGCGCCACTGGTCCCGGCGCCACTGGTCCCGGCGCCACTGGTCCCGGCACCACTGGTCCCGGCACCACTGGTCCCGCCGACCCCGGTCCCGCCGCCCCCGGCTGCCGGGATCGACGGCGACCTCGACACCGAGGTGACCTCCGCCGCCGGCACGGTGGCGGTCCGGCTGCCGTCCACGGTGGCGTCCGGGGGCGGGCCGGCGTACCACGTCTGGCAGCTCCCGGCACAGCCCCCACCGCCGATGCGGCTCCCGGTCCGGCTGGGCCGGCGGCAGGGCTGGGCGCTCTGGGTCGACCTGGCCGGCACCCCGGACGTACTCACCGTGACCGGCCCGGCGGGGGCCGCCGGCCAGCAGGCCCGGACGATCGCCGAGCAGGTCCACGCCGCCGGGCACACGGTCATCGTCGTCGGTGACCTGTTCGGGGCGGACCTGCCCGCCGGATGGGTGCACCGGTCGGTCTTCCCCGCCGACGTGGCGGACCTGCCGGCCGGCCCCGGGGTGCTGTGCAGCGCCGCCCTGTCCGGTCCCGAGCTGGCCTTCGCCCGGCAGATCACCACCCTGACCGGTCACCGGCTGGTACCGGTCGTCGTCGGCCGGGCGATGCGGGCCTGGTGGTCGGTGACGGTCCGACCGGCCACCGGCGGCCCCGACGCCGAACTCGTCGACGCCGCCGCGCCGGGCGGCGGGTTCCCCGGCGACGGCGGTGAACCGTGACCGGCGTCGTCCCGTTGTGGGACGGGGGCGTCGCGCCGACGACGCCCGGCGGATCGGGGCGTCGCGCCGACCGGCGCCCGCCCGCGACGAGGAGACGGTGGATGACCCGGTTGCTGGTTTCGTGGACGCGGTCGCTGGGTTGCCTGGTGGCGACCGGCGCGCTGATGCTCGCCCCGCTCACCCCGGTCCGCGCCGCGCCCCCGCCACCGCCGGCCTACGTCAAGTACTACCCGGTGGCGGCGGCGTCGGCGGGCACCGTGACGGACCTGTCCGGGGTGGCCGCCCGGTTCCTGGCCGACCCCGGTCGGGCGGACGAGATCTACCTGCTCAACGAGGGCCGCCGGCAACCCGACGGCGGCGCCCTCACCGCCGTCGGGCAGCGGCTGGTCCCCGGCTGGCTGCTGGTGCTGCCCTGGGACGCCTTCGGCGAGGAGGTCCGCTACGGCCTGCTCCCGGTGGACCCCCCGAAGTCGCCGCCGGCCCGGCCCGGCCCCCGCGCGGGCGGGGCGGCCTGCGTCGCCGCCTCCTCCGGCGACGGCAACCCGAACTGGGCCGACGCGCTGCTCTCCCCGGCGCGGGCCTGGCCCCACAGCACCGGGGCCGGGACACTGGTGGCGGTGCTCGACTCCGGCGTCGACGGCGACCTGCCGGCCCTGGCCGGGCGGATCTCCCACGGTTCCGACATCCTCACCGGCAAGGCCCGCGCCGACACCGACTGCCTGGGTACGGGCACCGCGATGGCCAGCGTGATCGCGGCCGACCCCGGGGACGACCCGGCGACGGCAGGGGTGGTCGGGGTGGCCCCCGAGGCGGCCATCCTGCCGGTCCGGATCGTCTCCGGGGCGACCGACGCCGAGCCGGCCCGGGTCGCCCTCGGTATCGAGGTCGCCGTCTCGGCCGGCGCGACCGTCATCGCCCTGGGCGGATACGCGAAGCTCACCGATCCCGCCGTCACCGAGGCGGTCCGCTCGGCCGTGGCGCACGACGTGGTGGTCGTCGCCCCCGCCACCACCGCCGACGGCAGCGCGGCACCGGCCCAGGAGGGCCTGCTGCGGGTGGCCGGGGTCGGTCCCGACCTACGGCCGGTGCTGGCGTACCCGGCCGGCGGGGTCGACGTCGTCGCGCCCGGCCTCGACGTGGCGACGCTGGGCGTCGGTGGCACCGGGCCACACGTCCGCAGCGGCACCGAGTACGCCGTCGCCTACGTCGCCGGCACGGCCGCGCTGGTCCGCGCGGCGTTGCCGGGGAGGCACGCCATCCAGGTGGCCCGCCGGATCACCGCCACCGCCGACCCGGGAACCCGGTCGAGTCCGGGCCCCGAGAACGGCTGGGGCATGATCGACCCGCTGGCGGCGGTCAGCCCCGCCCCGGCTGCGGCGGCGACCCCGGCCGGCGGCCGCCCGTCCACCCCGCTGGCGTTGGTCGCCGCCGGGCTCGGGCTCCTCCTGCTGACCGTGGTGGGGGTGTTCGCCCGGCGGTCCCGGCGGCTCACCGCCCGGCACCCGGCCGACGCCGTACCGGCGGGCCTTCCGGCCGATGCCCTACCGGCGGGCTTCCCGCCCGACGCCGTACCGGCGGGCCTTCCGGCCGGGGCGGCACCGCACCGGTCGACCATCCGGGAGGAACCGCCGGCACCGCGCGAACCGGCACCGCGCGAGCCGGGGTCGCTGCCGTGACCGGTGCGGCCGGGGTCGCCGGGCTGCTGGTCGCCGTCGGGGTGCTCGTCGCCCCGCCGGTCGCCGCCGCCGGGGCCGAGGAGCCGCCGCCGCTGCCCACGACGGCGGGCCGCTGCGTCGGGCCGTCCCCGGTGACCGCCCGCGCGACCCCGTGGGCGGTGCGCCTGCTCGCCCCGCAGGCCATCTGGCCGTTGACCCGGGGTGCCGGGGTGGTGGTCGCCGTCGTGGACACCGGGGTGAGCGCCGCCGCGCCCGCCCTGGCCGGGGCGGTACGCGCGGGTGCCGACGTCACCGGAGGCCGGGCGGACAGCGACTGCGCCGGGCGGGGCACCGCCCTGGCGGGCATCGTCGCGGCCCGCCCGGCCAGCGGGGTGGGCACCACCGGGATCGCGCCGGACGCCGAGATCCTGCCGGTCCGGATCACCGACCCGAACCGCCGGACCAGCCCGGCCCGGCTCGCCGCCGGCATCCGGCTCGCCACCACCGCCGGGGCGGACGTGATCCTGGTCGGCACCGGGGTCGCCACCGCCACCCCCGAGTTGACCGACGCCGTTCGGGCCGCGGTGGATCACGACGTCCTGGTGGTCGCCGCCGTCGACGACCGGGCGCAGCAGTCCGGCGGGGAGCCGCCGGTCGGCTACCCGGCCGCGTTCCCGACGACCCTGGCGGTGAACGCGATCGACGTCGACGGGGAGGCCGGTCCGGTGGCGGCCGGCGCCGGCACCGATCTCGCCGCCCCGGGTGCCGGCCTCGGGACCGCTCCGCAGGGGTCCGGTCACTACCGGGTGGGCGGCCCGGCGGTGGCCGCCGCGCACGTCGCCGGGGTCGCCGCGCTGATCCGGTCGTACCACCCCGAGCTGACCCAGGCGGAGGTGCGTGCCCGTCTCGAACGGACCGCGATCCCCGCGCCGGGCGACGGGCCGGACCGGAGGTTCGGGGCCGGGACGCTCGACGCGTACGCGGCGGTCGCCGCGCTCGCCCCCCGCCAGGCGGCCCCGCCGGTGCCGGCCCCGGTCGGTCCGGTCGTCCTTCCCACCGCACCCGGGCCGTCCCGGGCGGCCCGGGTGGCGGGCCTGACCGCCCTCGGCGCGTTCGTGGCGACCCTGCTCGTCGCGGCTGCCGCGCTCACCCGCCGGGGTTCCGGTCGGCCCCGGCCCGCGGGGCGGATCCGGGCCGGCTCCGGGTGAAGACCGGGCGGCGGGTGAGGACCGGGGCCGGCGGCGGTCGGCTCAGTCGGTGGCTGCCCCGGAGGCGCCCCGGGCGCCGGTGACCGCGCGGTGCCAGGTCCGCAGGGCGTCGGCGAACTCGGCCGGCGCGTCGGACTGGAGGTAGTGCCCGGCACCGGCGAGTTCGACCACGGTGGCGTCGGGCAGTTCCCGCCGCCAGCGGTCCAGCTCCGTCCGCCGGAACGCGATGTCCCGGTCGGCCCAGAGCAGCAGGGCGGGCTTGTCCCGCAGCAGGGGCAGGTCGGACTCGACGTCAGCGAGGAACGGCGCGCTGTGGACGATCTCGCGGGGCAGCACCGCGGAGGCCTGCCGCCGCTCGGGGGTGGCCAGGGCCGCCCGGTAGTGCCGCATCTCGTCGCGGGTGAGGGAGCGTCGCCGGTGACCGGCCGGGATCATCAGATTGACGCAGAGGTTCGCGTGCCGGATCCACCAGCGGCCGACCGGGCCGCCCATCAGCGCGGAGAACCGGGCGAAGTGGCGGTCCCCGGTGACCGGCCACGCCCAGGTGTTGCCGAGCACCAGGCCGGTGAAGCGGTCGGGCCGGCGTTCGGCGACGCGCAGGCCGATCGGGCCACCCCAGTCCTGCGCGACGAGCACGACGTCGGTCAGGTCGAGGTCGACCACGAACTGCTCGATCACCGCCGCGAGCGAGACCGGCCGGCCGTCGAAGCCGGCGGGTGCCTCGGAGAGCCCGAATCCCGGCAGGTCGGGTGCGACGAAGCGGAACTCGCCGGCCAGCCGGGCGATCACGTTGCGCCACACGAACGACCAGGTGGGGTTGCCGTGGAGCAGCAGCAGGGTCGGTCCGTCGCCTTCGTCGACGTAGTGGAGCCGGTGGCCGGCGACGTCCCGTGTCCCGTGCCGGAACGGGTACAGCTTTCGATCGATCCAGTCCGGCGTCACCGATGCCATCCGGCCTCCCACCCGCGAATAATGGTTTATAATTTAAACCGTAAGCGGCGGCGGGGAGGAGCGCAAGGATGTCGGAGTACCACCAGTTCTGCGGCCTGGCGCGGGCACTCGACGTGATCGGCGACCGCTGGAACCTGCTGATCGTGCGCGAGCTGCTCATCGCCGACCGGCGTCACCACGAACTCCGGTCGGCCCTGCCGGGCATCGCCACGAACCTGCTCAGCGCCCGGCTCCAGCACCTCGCCGACGCCGGCATCGTGCAACGCTGCGACGAGGCGGGACGCAAGGCCGTCCGCTACCGCCTCACCGACCTCGGGCAGGGACTCCGCGGACCGGTACGCGAGCTGGTCCGCTGGGGGGCCGCCTTCATGGCCACCGGCCCCGCGCCCGACGACACGGTCCGACCGCAGTGGCTGGGCCTGGCCATCGAGGCGCTGCTCCCGGCGACCGGGCTGCCCACCGGGGCCACCATCGGCGTGCACGCGGACGGGCTCGACTTCACCGTCCGGCTGACGGCAGGCGGTCCCCGGGTCACCGCCGGCCGGGACGACGGGGCCGACGCCACCGTCGACGGACCCACCGCCGCCGTCCTCGGTCTCTTCTCCGGTGCGCTCGCCCCGGGGTCACCGGCCGCCCGCGCCATCGAGATCCGGGATCCGCACGGGCTGCTCGCCCGGGTTCCCGCCACCCCGGCCGACGCCGTGCAGCCGTAGTGCGGGCAGTCCGCCCGAGCCACCACGCCCGTGGCCCCGGGACGGCCACCCCGCCCACGGTCCCAGGCCGGCCACCCGCCCGTCGCCCCAGGCCGCCCACCGGCCGGCGGCCCCGGGCCGGCGGAAATCCGACGGTGGCCGCTCGGCCGCCGGCCGGTAGGATCGGCCGGTGGACCTGGACGACATCGCCGCCCGGCTCGGGGTGCCCGTCGAGGAGGTCGAGCGGGTGCACCGGCTCGCCGGTGACCGACCGTCCGCCCCGCTGCCCGCCAGGGCCGACGCGCCGGCCCTCCTCGACCGGCTCGCGGTACGCCCGGACGACGCCGCCGAGATCATGGCCGGCTGGCCCGATCCCGACTCTCCGTCGTGGACCCCGGAACTCCGGTGGCTGCTCGACCGTTCGACCGCCCTGGTCCGGGCCGACCTCGGCGGTTACGACTGGCTGTCGCCCGGCCCGGAGCTGCCCCGCGACCGGGGCCCCGCCTGGCGGCACCTCTACGTCTACGGCTTCCTCGCCCTGGTCGACGTGGTCACCGGATTCCACCGCGAGCACGGCATCGCCGACTCCGTCTCCTGGACGACCCTCGCCGACCTGGGCCGCAACCTGGCGATCGACCGCCGGATGGACCGCGAGGGCTGGGCGGTCATGCAGAGCTGGCTGACCCTGCACGCCCGTGGCGGCCTCTACGAGCTGGGCCGGCTCCAGCACCAGCGCGGCGGCGAGGCCATCGACCTGCACATCCCGGACGCCGGGCCGTTGACCCCGGAGGCGGTCGACGCGTCGCTGGACGAGGCCCGCGAGTTCTTCCCCCGGCACTTCCCCGACGAGCACCACACCGCCTTCTCCTGCGGTTCCTGGCTGCTCGATCCGCAGCTCCGCGACTACCTCCCCGAGGACTCCAACATCATCCGTTTCCAGCGCCGGTTCGTGTTGCAGCCCTACGTGGCGCAGGACGGGCCGGACGCCGACGTCGAGGTACGACGGTTCGCCTTCCGTACGCTCAGCACGCCCCTCGACCAGCTGCCCCGGCGTACCGTGCTGCAACGCGCGATCGTCGACCACCTGGCGGCCGGCGGCCACTGGCACTGGCGGCACGGCCGCTTCCCGATCTAGCGCCGGGACGGCTGGGCCGGCCGGCTCGGGTGCCGGACCACCGCCCACCGGGGTCCACGGTGGACGGTCCCGTACGGAGGATGATCACACCGGGGACGGGCGCGACCGGTCGGGACCGTCGTCGGCGCGGGGCTGCTCCAGCCGCCCGGCGATCCGTTCGAGGGCGGCGAGGTCCCGAGGGGCCAGCCGGTCGATGAGGTGCCGCCGTACCGACTCGACGTGGACCGGCGCGGCGTCCCGGAGGGCGGCCAGACCCGGCGCGGTCAGCACGAGCAGGCAGCCCCGGCCGTCGGCCGGATCCGGGGCGCGGCGCAGCAGTCCGCGTGCCTCCATCCGGCTGGCGTGCCGGGACAGCCGGCTGCGCGACCAGCCCATCTTGTCGGCCTGGTCGCCCAGCGTGCCGGTCTGCGCGTGCTGCTCCGAGAGGGTGCTCAGCACCTCGTAGTCGGCTTCGGAGAGGCCGATTCCCGCCAGGTCCCGCGCGGTGCCGGTCTGGACGGCGACCATCGCCCGCCGCCAGGCCCGCCAGGCTCGTTCCTCGGCCGGCTCCAGCCAGCGGGCCGACCCCGACTTGGTTGACATGTAATCAACCTAGCATCTAGCCTTCGTTTCCATGTCAACGAGACCGCTTCGCATTCTGGCGCTGACCTGCAGCACCCGCCCCGGCGCGCTCGGCCCCCTGGTGGGGAGATGGCTGGTCGACGCGGTCTCCTCCCGGGCCGCCGAGCTCGACGTCGAGGTCGTGCCGGTGGCCCTCGGCGACCTGGGCCTGCCCTTCCTCGACGAGGAGGAGTCACCGTCCTCGGGGGTCTACCGGAACGAGCACACCCGCCGCTGGAGCGCGACCGTCGCCGCGGCGGACGGCTTCGTCGCGGTCACCCCGGAGTACAACCACGCGATGCCGGCGACCCTGAAGAACGCGCTGGACTACCTCGGCAGCGAGTGGGCGTGGAAGCCGATCGGCTTCGTCAGTTACGGCTACACCGCGGCCGGCACCCGGGCGGTGGCACACGCCAAGCAGGTGGTGACGACGCTGCGCCTGGTCCCGACGGGCGCCACGGTCGCCATCGGCATCGGCGACGCCGTGGTGGACGGCCGGCTGCGGCCGGACGCCGGCCGGGACGCGGCGGCCACCAACCTGCTGGACGAGCTGGTCCGGCTCGCCCACGCCCTGCGGCCGATGCGCGAGCGCGGGCAGGCCGACAGCGTGCCCGGCCCACTGCCGGGCTCCTACGCGCGACGGCTGACCCCGTACGACGCACCGGAGGTCACCGTGCTGCAACGGTGCTGCTGGACCGAGGAGGCGGTGGCCAACGACACGCTGGCCATCGCGCCGCTGCACGAGTCGCCGGAGGAGGTGCGGGAGTGGCTGGCCAGCTGGCACACCACCGGCGTCTGGCGGGACGGCCGACTGCTGGGCATGGTGCGGACCCGCACCGACGGCACCGACTGCCACGTGGGCCGGCTCGCCGTCGTGCCCGACCTGCGCGGCCGGGGCCTGGGCCGGTGGTTGTTGCAGGCCGCCGAGGCCGCCGCCGGGCCGCAGTGCCGCCGGATCCTGCTCTTCACCGGCACCCGGAGCCTGCGCAACATCGACCTCTACCGGAGCGCGGGCTACCGGACGGTGGAACCGGACAGCCCGGACTGCACGGTCTGCCTGGCCAGGGAGCTGGCCGGGGCGACCGACTGACCACCCCGGGCCACCCCGCCGCCCCGGGCCGTCACACCACCCCGGGCCGTCACACCACCCCGGGCCGTCACACCGGCCCGGGGTGGCACACCGGCCCGGGGTGGCACACCGGCCCGGGGTGGCACACCGGCCCGGGGTGGCACACCGGCCCGGGGTGGCACACCGGCCCGGGGTGGCACCGGGGCTCCCGGCGGCCCGGGGACCGGCAGGCGTCCGTTCAGCGGCCCTGCCAGTCCCCGGCCGGGGTGAGCGGCACCGGGTCGGGCCGCCGCACCGTCGTGGTCAGGGTGATCCGCCGGCCCTCGTCCGCCGCCCGCAGCAGGGCGGTCATCGTGTCGAGTACGTGCAACGCCAGGTCACCGCCCGCCCGCGGGGTCCGCCCACTCTCGGCCCGTACCGCGTCGATCAACCCGAGGCCCCGGGCGCCCTCCCGGTAACCCGCCGTCGCCGGGAGCACCCGCCATCCGTCGCCGCCGAGCGGCCAGAGCCGGACCTCGCCGTCGAAGTAGTTCGGGTCGGGCACGGCGAGGGTGCCGGTCTCCCCGTGCACCTCGATCGGCGCGGCCGTGGTGGTGACCCCGTCGAAGCTCGTGGTGATGGTGGACAGCACGCCGCTGACGTGTTCGAGCACGCCGCTGATGTGGGTGTCCACCCGCACCGGGATGCGTTGCCCGAGGCGCGGGCCGCTGCCGATGACCCGCTCGGGGCGCAGCCGGCTGGCCGCCGCGGTCACCGCCCGCACCGGCCCGAGCAGGTGGACCAGCGCCGAGACGTAGTACGGCCCCATGTCGAGCAGCGGCCCGCCGCCCGGGGCGTAGTAGAAGTCGGGGTGGGGGTGCCAGGCCTCGTGCCCGGGGGTGACCATGACCGCCGACGCGGCCAGCGGACGCCCGATCAGCCCACCGTCGACCGCCGCGCGGGCCGTCTGCGTCCCGGTGCCCAGGACGGTGTCCGGCGCGCAGCCGACCCGGACCCTGGCCGAGCCGGCCCGCTCCATGATCATCTGAGCGTCCGGGAACGCCACGGCGAGCGGCTTCTCGCCGTACACGTGCTTGCCCGCGTCGATCGCGCCGAGGGCGATCTCGGTGTGCGCGGCGGGGATGGTCAGGTTGAGCACCGTCTGCACGTCCGGGTGGGCGAGCAGGTCAGCGACGCCCACCGCCTCGGCGTCGGCGAGGGTGGCGGCGGTCGCGGCCGACCGGGCGGCGTCCAGGTCGGCCACCGCGACGACACGCAGCCCGGGGTGGTGCGCGATGGTGTCCAGGTAGGCGCGGGAGATGACGCCGAGACCTACGACGCCGACGCGGTGCGGCTCGCCCACAGCATCCCCCTCTCGATGACGGTACGCACGGACGGGTGCTCCAGGACGTCGAGGCTGTGCCCGGGGGTCGTCACGACGACCCGACCGGCGCCCCACCGCCGGGTCCAGATCGCCGGCGAGGTGACCGGCCGGTGCCAGGGGTGCCAGTCCCGGGTGGGGTGCACGGTGGTGGCCAGCACGTCGATCAGGTCGTCGTGCAGCACCCAGTACTGCTCGGTGACCAGCTCGATGTCGGCGATCCCGGCGGTGACCGGGTGCTCCCGGCCGAGCTCGGTGAGGGTCACCGTGTGCGGCAGGAAGTTGTCCTCCTCGCCGCCCTGCCGCTCGCAGGGCTCCCGCCCCGGGTGGGTGGCGAACTGGCCGCCGACCAGGTGCAGGTAGTCCGAGGACCCGCGGAACGCGTCCACGATGCCGCCGTGCCAGCCAGTCAGGCCCGTTCCGGCGACGACCGCCGCGCTCAGGCCCGCCACCTGCTCGGCGGTGATCTCCGCCATCGTCATGCACTGGACGACGAGGTCGGTGTCGGCCATCGTGGCGGCGTCGGCGTAGACCGCTGTGGACTCCTCGACCCGCACCGCGTAGCCGTTGTCCCTCAGGAACGGCAGGAACAGCTCCGTCGCCCTGACCGGCTGGTGTCCCTCCCATCCGCCCCGCACCACCAGTGCCCTGCGCTGTGCCACGCTCACTCCCCTCCACGGTCGGTCACCCGGCCGGTCCGCTCCCGCGACGGCGACGGCGACGGCGACGGGCCGCTGACACCTGCGCCGGCCGGGCACCGAAACCGTACTCGTTTCCGGCGGCCCCATCGGCCCCCGCCGATCACGTGCGCCATCGACCGGTGTCGTGGTCGGGCCGGGTCGGCGCGGTTCAGGCCCGGGTCGCCCACGGACGCAGGGCGACCTCCGTGGCGCGGTGCAGTGCCGCGCGGACCGCTGCGGGATCGGCCCGGCGCCCCGGATCCTCCAGCACGGTGGTGAGGGCTGCGGTCGCCGCGCCGACGAAGGCGCCGACCAGGGCGGCGGCGCTCACCTCGTCCAGGTCGTCGGGGTAGGCGGCGGCCAGGTGCCGGGCGATCTCCCGCTGCCCCTCCCACTGCAGGTGCAGGGCGCGGGCACGGACGGCCGGTACCTGCATGGTCAGCCGGATCCGCAGCGCGGCGAGCGGGCCGGTCATGTCGTCGCTCTCCTCGTTGGCCCGGCGGAGCGCCCGCAGCAGGATCTCGGCGGGTTCGTCGTCCGGCGCGCGGTGGGTGATCGCGTCGACCGCGACGCGCACCCGGCGGTCGGTCTCGGGGAAGAGCAGGTCCTCTTTGCTCGGGAAGTAGCTGAAGAACGTACGGGTGCCGATGTCGGCGGCGGCGGCGATCTCGGCGATCGTGGTCGCCTCGTAGCCCTGCCGTCCGAACAGCTCGACGGCGGCGTCGACCAGTGCCTGCCGGGTGCGGGCGCGTTTGCGGTCGCGGAGTGACATCACCGCAGCTTACCGCAGCCAGCGCAAATCGGCAGTCGTTGCAGATCTGCACTGAGTGCAGATACGCTCGGCCGATGCGGACAGCGCTCATCTCGGGGGCCGGCGTGGCCGGTCCGACCCTCGCCTACTGGCTGGCTCGGGCCGGCTGGCGGCCCACGGTCGTCGAACGGGCGGGCGGGCTGCGCTCCAGCGGCAACCCGGTCGACGTACGCGGAGCGGCCCTTACGGTGGTCGAGCGGATGGGGGTGGTGGACGCCCTCCGGGCGGCGGCCACCCACGCCACCGGCCTGCGGATCGTCGACTCGGCGGGCCGGCCGGGACGGCCGGTGTCGATGACCACCCGCCGCAGCCCCGCCGGCACGGCGGAGATCGAGGTGCCCCGGGCCGACCTCGCCCGGATTCTGTGCGGGGCGGCCCGCGACGACGCCGAGTTCGTCTACGACGACACCGTCACCCGGCTCGACCAGGACCCGGGCGGGGTGGACGTCACCTTCGCGGCCGGCCCGGCCCGCCGGTTCGACCTGGTCGTCGGGGCCGACGGGCTGCACTCGACGGTACGCCGGCTCGCCTTCGGCCCGGAGCGCGACGTCGCCCGCCACCTCGGCTTCTACGTGGCCACCACCCCGCTCGGCGAACCACCGGAGCATCCGCACCACGTGCTGCTGCACAACACGCCGGGTCGACTCGTCGCGATCCATCCCGTACGCGGCGAGGCGGGGGTCGCGTTCATCTTCCGGCACCCCGCCGTCCCCGGCTTCGACCACACCGACACCGACCAGCACCGGCGGATCCTCACCGGGGCGTACGCCGGGGAGCGCGGCTGGCGGGTGCCCGAGTTGCTGGACCGGGCCCGGCAGTCGACGGACCTCTACTTCGACGCGGTCACCCGGGTGCAGCTGCCGTCCTGGTCGGTCGGGCGGGTGGTGCTGCTCGGCGACGCGGCGGCGTCGGTGTCGTTGTTCGGCGACGGGTCGAGCCTGGCCATCGCCGGTGCCCGCACCCTGGCCGCCGCCCTCGCCGAGGGCGAGCCCGGCCCCGCCCTGCGGCGCTACGAGGCCGCGCACCGACGCCACACCGACGCCCGGGGGCGCAGCGCCGGTCTCGTCGCGACGGTGCTGGTCCCGAAGAGCCGCCCGGGCATCGCCGTCCGCAACACCCTCGCCCGGTTGTTGCCGACCGGCTGACGTCCCGCGCCGCACCCGAACAGCTTCCTGACAGTCGAGGGTGATGCTGGCCCCCGGCGGGATCGCCGCAGAGCTGACCGGAGGCGTGACGATGAGGAAGCAACTGATGGCTGCGCTGTGCAGCGCCGTACTGCTGATCGGCGGGTGCTCGACCGCCGACGAGGACCCGCCCGCCGCCGGCAGCGGACGGACCAGTGAGGCGGAGGTGGCCACCCTCCAGACCGCCACGCCCAGCCCCACCGCGTCGGCGACGCCGGCAGAGGCCGGGCGGCCCCGGGAACGCCTCGACGACACCCCGGAGGACCAGAAGGAACGCCTCAAACCGTACGTGAAGTGCATGGCCGAGCACGGGGTCGACATCGCCAAGCTGCGCAGCGACGGCACCGGCTCGGACAAGACCAGCGAGGCGTCCAGGGCCTGCGACCGCCTGATGCCGCTGCCGCCGTGGGAGTTCGACCCGGCCAACCCGGAGGCGGGGGACTTCGCCCGCGACGTGGTGAAGTGCCTGAAGGGGAAGGGTGTCCGCTACGTCGAGGTGGGTTCCGACGGCACCGGCTGGGCCTTCGGCGGCAAGAACAACGACGCGGACTCGATCTCCAAGGGGCTGAAGTACTCCCCGGCGTGTCAGCGCGAGGTCGCCGCGAAGCGGAAGTAGCCGCACCGCCCCGGCGGCGTCCCCTCACCGGGGGACGCCGCCGACGACCGTCCCGCAGGGCGATCGTGCCACCCGTTTGTCAGGAACCGGTCAGGGCGCGGCATGACCTTTTTCTCCTGATCGCCGGGTCTCCCCGCCACCCGCCCGGCCACCTGCGCAAGGACCACGAGGTGCCCCTTGTCACCGCCTTCCGCCGGATCCGCGACCCCCCTGAGCTGCTCTATATTCCCCACCATGTGCGCACACGTGATGCTCGCGGAGGACGATCCGCGGCAGGCCGAGGCGCTGCGCCGCTATCTCGTGGCGGCGGGTCACCGGGCGACGATCGTGGCCGACGGCGAGACGGCGCTGCGGCAGGCCCGGGAGCAGCCGTTCGACCTCCTCCTGCTCGACGTGATGCTGCCGAAGCTCGACGGCATGCAGGTCTGCCGGATGATCCGCCAGGAGTCGGACGTGCCGGTGCTGATGTTGACCGCCCGGTCGGCCGAGGACGACCTGCTGCGCGGGCTGGACCTGGGCGCCGACGACTACATGACCAAGCCGTACAGCCCGCGCGAGTTGGTGGCCCGGGTGCGGACGCTGCTGCGCCGGGTGCGGACCGTGCCGCAGGAGTCACCGGTACACCGGCTCGGCCAGCTCACCGTCGACGAGCCGCGCCGCCTGGTCACCGCGGGCGGCGTCCCGGTGGAGTGCACGACCGGCGAGTTCGCCATCCTCGCCGCGATGATCCGTCAGCCCGGCCGGGTGTTCAGCCGCGGTCAGCTCCTCGAACACACCCGGGGCATCGACCGGGAGTCGACCGGGCGCACCATCGACGTGCACGTGATGAACCTGCGCCGCAAGATCGAGGCGAACGCCCGCCGGCCGCAGCAGTTGCTGACCGTCTACGGGGTCGGCTACAAGCTGGTCGCCGGGGCGCCGTGAGACGGCAACGGGTTCCCCTGCACCGCAGCCTGGTGGTGCGGCTGCTGGCCACCTCGCTGCTGGTGGCGGTCTGCGCGATCCTGGCGACGACCTGGCTGGCCGTGCAGTCCACCACCCGGGCGATCCAGCAGGAGCAGGGCCGCTCGCTCGCCGACGACAAGAGCATCTACGACACGCTGCTGGACCACGCGGCGACGCACCGGGACTGGACCGGGGTCGACGCGGTGCTCGCCGAGCGGGCCGACCGGCTCGAACGGCGGATCACCCTGATGACCCCGGACCGGCAGGTGATCGCCGACTCCGCCCCGGACGGCCCGTCGTTGCAGACCGCCCGGCCGTCGGCGACCGTCGACCCGTTGCAGGTCGACCTGGGCCTGACCGGTGGCACCGAGCGGGTCGATCCGCGCGCGGTCGGGCCGTACCGGCTGACCAAGCGGGAGAGCAACAACACCCGGGAGCTGGCCGAGCGGCAGCTCGGCTGCGTACGGGCCGAGTCCAGGGCGGACGCGCGGGTGGTGGTGGATCCCGCCGGCCGGGCCTCGGTGCGGATGAGCGACCCGAAGGACCGGGGCATCGTCGGATTCTGCCTGCCCGACGAGCTGACCCGCCCGCTGCCGAGCGAGGCCGCCGGGATCGCCCAGCTGGAGACCCTGACCAAGAACTGCCTCCGGGAGCTGGGGGAACCGACCCGGGTCGAGATCCGCGCCGACCGGACCGCGGCACCCAGCCGGGACGCCCGCTTCGACCAGCAGGTCGCCGGCTGCCTGGAGAAGGCCCGGACGACCCAGCTCCGGGCGTACGTGGCACCCCCGGCGTTGCTGTTCGTCACCGACGGGACGCAGGGCGGCGAGGAGCCGGTGTTCAACCTGTCCCGGGCGAACGTGGTCCGGATCGCCCAGGTGACCGGGGCGGTGCTGGTGGCCACCGTGCTGATCACCGTGCTGGTCGGCCGGCGGCTGGTCCGCCCGCTGCGGGCGTTGACCGACGCCACCCGGCAGCCGATGGACGAACCGGCCCGGGTGCCGGTGACCACCCGCGACGAGATCGGCCTGCTGGCCACCGCGCTCAACGACCTCGCGGCCCGGCGGGAGCAGACCGAGGCGCTACGCCGCAGCATGGTCAGCGACGTGGCGCACGAGCTGCGGACGCCGCTGACCAACATGCGGAGCTGGCTGGAGGCCGCCCAGGACGGTCTCGCGCAGCTCGACACGCAGCTGCTCACCCTGCTGCTCGACGAGGCGTTGCTGCTGCAGCACATCATCGACGACCTGCGGGACCTGGCCGCGGCCGACGCCGGTGACCTGCGGATCCACCGTGAACCGTACTTCGTGGCCGATCTGTTGGAGCAGGTCGTCGAGGCGCACCGGGGGGCCGCCGAGGCCGCCGGGGTGCGGCTGGGCACCTCGGTGGGCACCGATCTGGAGATGTCGGTCGACGGCGCCCGGCTGCGCCAGATCGTCGGCAACATCGTCGCCAACGCGGTCCGGCACACCCCGGCGGGCGGCTCGGTCGTCGTGCGCCTGGAGGTACGCGACGACCAGCTCACCATCGCCGTGTCCGACACCGGCACCGGCATCGCCCCCGCCGACCAGGCCAGGATTTTCGACCGGTTCTGGCGGGCCGACGACTCCCGGACCCGCAGCACCGGCGGCAGCGGGCTCGGCCTGTCGATCGCCCGCAAGCTCGCCGAGGCGCACGGCGGCACCATCGGCGTCGAGAGCGTTCCCGGCCAGGGCAGCACCTTCACCGTCCGGCTGCCGGTCGTCGTCCCGGCCCGGAGCTGAGCTCCGCCACCCTGCGTCCCACCCGGCGGCGGCCGTCTCCGACTTTTTCACATTGCAGTTGCACTGCGAACCGCGTACCTTCTTTGCAATGCAGTCGTATTGCAAAGAAGAGGCGCAGGTGTCGGTGCTCCCCCTGTCCGAGGCCCATGCCGGCCTGGTCCCGCTGGTCGGCGGCAAGGCGGCCGGTCTCGGCGAGCTGATCCGCGCCGGTGAGCGGGTGCCGGACGGATTCTGCGTGACCACCGAGGCGTACCGGGCCGGGGTGGTGCCGCAGGACGAGGTCCGGGCGGCGTACGCGCGGCTGGGCGGCGGCCCGGTGGCGGTGCGGTCGAGCGCGACCGACGAGGACCTGCCGGACGCCAGCTTCGCGGGTCAGCACGACACCGTGCTGGACGTCGAGGGCGAGGCCGACCTGGTGGCGGCGATCGACACCTGCTGGAAGTCGCTGCACGGCGACCGGGCGGTGGCCTACCGGGAGGCCCACGGGACCGACCCCGCCGACGCGCGGATGGCGGTGGTGGTGCAACGGATGGTCACCCCGGTGCGGGCGGGCGTGCTCTACACGGCGAACCCGGTCACCGGCAATCGCACCGAGATGCTCGTGGACGTCGGGACGGGCCTGGGCACCCGGGTGGTCGACGGCCACACGGACGCCAACCACCTCGTGCTGACCGGTGCCGACCACCCGGAGGACGGTCCGGCCGGAGCAGCCGGTGCGCGGCGGGGAGCGGCACCCGGCCCCGGTTGGCACGACGACCTGTGGACCGCCGGCCGGCGGATCCAGGCGCACTTCGGCGTGCCGCAGGACGTCGAGTGGGCGATCGACCACGACGGGACGCTGTGGCTGCTCCAGTCGCGACCGGTCACGACGCTCTTCCCGCTGCCGCCGCAGACCGACGACCTGCGGGTGTACGTCGAGTTCGGCAACGTGCAGGGGATGCTGCGACCGGTCACCCCGATGGGCATGTCCACGCTCAGCAGGATGATCGCCGCCATGGTCGCCTCGCTCGGGATGAGGGTGGAGATCGTGGACATCGGCGGGCGGCTCTACGGCGACCTGACCGACCTGGTCCGCCGGCCCGCCGCCCGTAAGCGGCTGGTCAGGCTGATGGCCGTCGACTTCGGGCCCCGCGCCCAGGCGGTGATGGAGCACGTCCTGCGGGATCCACGCTTCGCGCCGTCCGGCGACCGGTCCCGCCGCCCGGCGGACGCCTCGCTGGGCACGGCGCTGCGGGCACTGCGGGGCATCCTGCGGGCGCTGGCCCGCCCGGACGCGGCACGGGACCGGCTGCTCGCGGCCGTCGACCGGCTACGCGCGGAGTCGACGGCGCCGCCGCAGGCGCACACGGCCCACGAGCGGCTGCGGTTCGTCCGCGACCACGGCGAGGACACCGACGACGTCGCCGACGACGTCACCTGGCCGATCGTGGCCGGGATGCTCGCCTCGGCGCTGCCCGCCCAGCTGCTCAAGGGGGTCGCCACCGAGGCCGACGTCCACGCCGTGCTGCGCGGCGTCCCGCACAACGTGACCATCGAGATGGACCTCGCGCTCTGGGCGCTGGCCTCGGCCGCCCGGCCGCACCGCGACCTGCTCCTCGACACGCCACCGGCCGAGTTGGCAGCCCGGTACCTGCGGGGCGCGCTGCCCGAGATCGGCCTGGCCGCCTTCCTGTCCCGCTACGGCCACCGGGCCGCCGCCGAGGCCGACGTCGGGGTGCCGCGCTGGGCCGAGGACCCCACCCCGGTCTTCGCGGCGATCGCCAACTACCTGCGGCTCACCGACCCGGCACAGGCCCCCGACCGGCGCTTCGCCGAGGCCGCAGGGGCCGCCGAGGCCGCCCTCAACGAGCTGGCCGCGCGGGCGGTCCGGCAGCGCCCGGTCCGGGGCCGGATCGCGGTCTTCCTGCTGCGCCGGGCCCGGCGGCTGGCGGGGCTGCGGGAGTCCGGGAAGTTCGCCGGGCTGTACCGGCTCCAGGCCGTCCGCGAGCAGTTGCTGCTGATCGGGTCGACGCTGTTCCCGGTGGCGGACGACGTCATGTTCCTCACCCTCGACGAGGTCGAGACGGCCCTCGGCGGCACCGACCTGAGCGGGCTGGTCGCCCGACGCCGGGCGACGCACCGGCGCGAACTGCGCCGCCGGGTGGTGCCGGTGGCGATCCTCTCCGACGGGACCGACGTGGAGAGCACCCTGCCGGCCACCGACGACGGCGAGGGCCTGCTCCGGGGCGTCGGGGCGGCGACGGGTAAGGTGACCGGCCCGGCCCGGGTGGTCACCGACCCGGCCACCGCGTACCTCGAACCCGGGGAGATCCTCGTGACCGCCACCACCGACCCGGGCTGGACGCCGCTGTTCCTGACCGCCGCGGCGCTGGTCACCGAGACCGGCGCGGTCATGGCACACGGCCCCACGGTGGCACGCGAGTACGGGATTCCGGCCGTGATCAGCGTGCCGGGAGCCACCTCGCGGATCGTCACCGGCCAGGTGATCACTGTGGACGGTGCGGCCGGCACCGTGACGACGCGACGGTAGGACCCCGATGCCCAAGAGAGTCGACCCCCGTCAGCGGCGCACCCTGATCGCGGACGCGCTCATGCGGGTCGCCGCCGACCGGGGCCTGGAGGCGGTGAGCCTGCGGCACGTGGCCGCCGAGGCGGGGGTCTCCGCCGGCATGGTGCAGCACTACTTCACCACCAAGGACGAGATGATGGCGTTCGCCCTGTCCGTCGTCCGCGACCGGGGCCGGGGCCGGGTCGAGACGGCGGTCGCGGCGCTCGGCCCGGACCCGGCGCCCCGGCTGCTGCTGCGCACCCTGCTGGCGGCGTTGCTGCCGCTGGACGAGGCGGCCCGCGCGGACGGGCGGGTGGCGCTGGCGTTCCTCTCCTGGACCGCCCTGCACCCGGCGGCGGCCACCGGGCTGCGGCCGGACACCGTACAACTGGTGGACTTCATCGCCGGGCTGCTGCCACGTCCACCGGCGGCGGACGCCGCGGCGGGGCTACTGCCGGCGGACGCCGCGGCGGGGCTGCTGGCGCTGGTGGAGGGGCTGGGGATGTACCTGCTCGGCGGGCAGTACACCCCGGCGCAGGCGACGGCGGTCCTCGACCACCAGTTGGAGCTGCTCTTCGGCTGACCCCCGGCCGGCGCGGGCCGGGGGCGTCGCCGGTCGGTCCGGCCGTCAGGTCAGCAGCGCCGGCCGCAGCTCGCCGCCCACGTTGATCGTGCCGACGACCCGGTCGCCGGTGAGGTCGAAGACGTCGACCGACCGGTTGGTCCGCATCAGCTCCCGGACCGACGGGGGCAGCGGCGGCGGGTCCTTCATCGCCGCCCGGACGTCCCGGGTGGTGGAGATCAGGCGACCGACCAGTGAGGCTCCGTCGTGGTCCACCCGCACCCGGCCGTACTCCCAGCCGCAGGTGGTGAGGTCGAGCACCTCGAACAGGTGGGCGAGCAGCGGATCCGGGTCGGTGGCCCGGACCAGCTGCGCCGCCCGTGCGCCGATGACGGTGGCGGCGGCGGCGACGTGCACGTACGGGTGCAGGCCGCCCGGCAGCGCGAACAGCGGCCAGTGCAGCCGCCCGCCGACCTCCCGCCACAGTGGCCGGTAGTTGCGCCGGTCCACCGGGAACCGGTGACCGGTACGCCGGTACAGCTCCGCGGTCTGTGCCAGCAGGTCCGCGTGGGCCGCGGTGGCGAACTCACCGACGATCGTGGCCGCCACCACCAGGCCGTCGCCGTCGTCGAGCAGGCCGACGATCGCCGCCACCTGGTCGGCCGGTCGGACGGCCAGGTGGGTGCCGAACCGCTGCCGCACCTCGGCCGACAGCGCCGCCTGCCGGACCGGATCCTCCTGGACCTGCCGGTTCCCGCCGCCCAGTACCCGCCCGAGCCATCTCATCTCGCCTCGTCTCCGCCGCCGTCACCGACCGCAGCCATGCTAGTGCGCCCCGGTGTCAGGGGTAGCGGACGCCGGTCAACTCCTCGACCACCGTCCAGAGCCGACGGCCGACGGCGGGGTCGGCGGCCTCCCGGCTGCACCGGACCTCGGTGACCGGACCCCAGGTCTGGAAGAACCGGGCCGGGCCGAAGAACTGGCCACCCCGTACCGCCGGGTCGGTGGCGGCCCGCAGCTGGGGCAGCGCGCCCTGCTCGACGGGCTGGGTGGCCAGCAGGCTGAGCCGGGCCAGCACCCGGCCGCGCCGGCCCTGGTGGGACCAGGCCCGCGGGGTCAGGTTGGTGCGGGTGACGCCGGGGTGGGCCAGCACGCTGAGCACCGGCGACCCGGTGGCGCGCAGCCGGCGGTCCAGCTCGACCCCGAAGACGGTGGTGGCGAGCTTGGACCGGCCGTACGCGGTGGAGCCCGAGTAGCCGCGCTCGATCATCAGGTCGGTGAAGTCCAGGTGTGCCCTGCGGTGGACGATCGAGCTGAGGCTGACCACCCGGGCCGCCCGCGCCGCGGCCAGGTTGCCCAGCAGCAGGCCGGTCAGCGCGAAGTGGCCCAGCAGGTTGGTGGCGAGGTGCAGCTCGTGGCCGTCGGCACTGGTGCGGCGCGGGCCGAGCAGCACCGCGCCGGCGTTGTTCACCAGCAGGTCGATCCTCGGGTGGTCGGCGGCCAGGGCCGCCGCGAACGCCCGCACCGAGGCCAGTGAGGCGAGGTCCAACTCGCGTACCTCGACGTCACCGCCGATCTGCTGGGCGGCCCGCCGGCCGGCAGCGGTGTCACGGACGGCGAGCACCACCCGTGCGCCCCGACGGGCCAGCGCGGTGGCGGTGACCAGGCCGAGGCCGGAGTTCGCGCCGGTCACGACGGCGGTGCGGCCGTGCTGGTCGGGGATGTGGTCGGCGGTCCAGGTCATCTGCTGCTCCCTGACGGTCGGCTGGGGTCACCGACGCTACGGCCGGGCCGGGCGGGACCGGTCGTACCCGGTTGCCTAGGTCCCGCAGACCTACCCGCGCCGGTCCGGGCCGCGTCACACTGGCGACATGACCCATCCGTACGCCCGCGAGCTCGGTGACTTCCTGCGCGCCCGGCGCGGCCGGCTGCACCCCCGCGACGTCGGCCTGGAGCCGGGCGGACGACGCCGGGTCACCGGGCTGCGCCGCGAGGAGCTGGCGCTGCTGGCCGGGTTGAGCACCGACTACTACCAGCGGATGGAGCAGGGCCGCGAGGTTCGCCCCTCCGACGACGTGCTGGACGCGCTCGCCGCCGCGCTCGGCCTCGACGCCGGGGAACGCCGACACCTGTTCACCCTGGCCCGGGCCGCCCGCCGGCCGGTGCCGGCCCGGGTGGACCACGGCCCGGAGCGGGTGCCGGAGAGCACCCGGCGGCTGCTGCGGGTGATGGACACCCCGGCGGTGGTGCTCGGCCGCCACCTGGACCTGCTCGCCTGGAACCCGTGGGCGGTGGCGCTGCTCGGCGACCCGGACGGCTACCCGCCGGACCGGCTCAACATGCTGCTGCTGATGTTCGACGAGGCGGCGACCCGGACCCGGCGGTGCGCGGCCTGGGAGCGGCAGGCGCTGGACTACATCGGCATGTTGCGGGCCGCGGTCGCCACCGACCCCACCCACCCCCGGGCCACCGCGATCGTCGGTGAGCTGAGCATCCGCAGCGCCGAGTTCCGCCGGCTGTGGTCCCGGCACGACGTCCGCGAGTCGGTCAGCGGCACCAAGACCTTCCAGGTCCCCGGGGTCGGCGACATCGTCCTGGACTGGGACACCTATCCGCTGCCCGGCAGCCCCGGCCCGGTCATGCTGGTCTTCACCGCCGAGCCCGGCAGCGCCGACGCGGACGCGCTGCGGTTGCTGGCTTCACTGCGGGCCACCGCGCGGTCGGGTGAGAGTTATCCGACACGCCCCCGCGACATCTAGTGTTGCCTCTCCCCCATCTACGCCATATATGGTGTGCCACGCAGCTGGTTCGGCCGGGCCCGGTGGTCCGGTCGAGGCAACAGGGAACCCGGTGGAAATCCGGGACTGCCCCGCAGCGGTGAGTGGGAACGACCGCCGTCATCGAGCACTGGACCGCGAGGTCTGGGAAGCGACGGCCAGTAGGCGACCGGTGGACCCCGGTCCGGCCCGCGAGTCCGAAGACCTGCCAGCGCGCCGTGCGCTGCCGCGCGCGGCGGCCTGAGGTCGCGCGGGACGACCGACGCCAGGTTCCGGGTCGGCCGTCGCGCCGCGCCCGTTGGCGTTCTCCCGCGTCCGATGGTCATCGGTGACGGCGAGGAGAGGTCATGACGGTCGTACAGGAGAGTCCCCCGCCCGGTGCCGGCGAGGTGGAGCCGCGCCGGCCGGTGATGCGGGTACGCCGGCCCGACGGCGGCACCGAGCCGGTGGACGTCGACCGGATCGTCACGGCCGTCGCCCGGTGGGCCGCCGACCTGGACGAGGTGGATCCGCTGCGGGTGGCCACCGCGACGGTCAACGGTCTCTACGACGGGGCGACCACGGCCGAGGTGGACAGGCTGTCGATCCAGACGGCGGCGGAGCTGATCGGCACGGAGCCGCAGTACTCCCGGCTCGCGGCGCGGCTGCTGGCCGGGTTCGTGGAGAAGGAGGTGCGCGGGCAGTCGGTGACGAGTTTCAGCGAGTCCGTCCGGTACGCCCACGGCCTCGGCCTGATCGCCGACGACACGGCCGCGTTCGTGGCCCGGCACGCACGACAACTCGACGACGCCGTCGACCCGGCCGGTGACCTGCGGTTCGAGTACTTCGGGCTGCGCACGGTGGCCGACCGGTACCTGCTGCGGCACCCCGAGTCGCGGCTGGTGGTGGAGACGCCGCAGTACTGGCTGCTGCGGGTGGCCTGCGGGCTGTCCGGGACGCCGGACGAGGCGGTCGGGTTCTACCGGCTGATGTCGTCGCTGGCCTACCTGCCGAGTTCCCCGACGTTGTTCAACTCGGGCACCCGGCACACCCAGATGTCGTCGTGTTTCCTGGTCGACTCGCCCCGCGACGAGCTGGACTCGATCTACGAGCGGTACCACCAGGTGGCGAAGCTGTCGAAGTTCTCCGGCGGCATCGGCATCTCCTGGTCGCGGGTGCGCGGCCGGGGCGCGTTGATCCGGGGTACCAACGGCCGGTCGAACGGGATCGTGCCGTTCCTGAAGACCCTCGACGCCGGGGTGGCGGCGGTCAACCAGGGCGGCCGGCGCAAGGGCGCCGCCTGCGTCTACCTGGAACCCTGGCACCCGGACGTCGAGGAGTTCCTGGAGCTGCGGGACAACACCGGCGAGGAGGCCCGGCGCACCCACAACCTCAACCTGGCCAACTGGATCCCCGACGAGTTCATGCGCCGGGTCGAGGCCGACGCCGAGTGGTCGCTGATCGACCCGTCGGACGCCCCGGAGCTGCCCGACCTGTACGGCGAGGCGTTCGACGCGGCGTACCGGGTGGCGGAGAAGAAGGCGGTCCGCACGGTGAAGGCCCGGGACCTGTACGGGCGGATGATGCGGACCCTGGCGCAGACCGGCAACGGGTGGATGACGTTCAAGGACCCGGCGAACCGGCTGTCCAACCAGACCGGCGTGCCGGGCAACACGATCCACCTGTCCAACCTGTGCACCGAGATCCTGGAGGTCAACAGCGACACCGAGACGGCGGTCTGCAACCTGGGCTCGGTCAACCTCGGCGCGCACCTGACCGGCGACGGCGTCGACTGGGAGAAGCTGCGCGCCACGGTGCGGACGGCGGTGGTGTTCCTGGACCGGGTGATCGACGTCAACTACTACCCGGCCGAGCAGGCGGCGGCGTCGAATCCGCGCTGGCGGCCGGTCGGGCTGGGGTTGATGGGCCTGCAGGACGCGTTCTTCGCGTTGCGCCTGCCGTTCGACTCGGTGGCCGCCCGGGAGCTGTCCACCCGGGTACAGGAGGAGATCTTCCTGACCGCGCTGGAGACGTCGGCCGACCTCGCCGAACGCCTCGGCGCGCACCCGGCGTACCCGCAGACCCGGGCGGCCCGGGGTGACCTGCACCCGGACCTGTGGGGTGTGGAGCCCACCCAGGCCGGGCGGTGGGCCGCGCTGCGCACCCGGATCGCGGCGCACGGCCTGCGCAACTCGCTGCTGGTCGCGATCGCCCCGACCGCCACCATCGCGTCGATCGCCGGCTGCTACGAGTGCATCGAGCCGCAGGTGTCCAACCTGTTCAAGCGCGAGACGATGTCCGGGGAGTTCCTCCAGATCAACACCTACCTGGTACGCGAGCTGAAGGCCCGCGGCCTGTGGACGCCGGAGATCCGCGACCGGATCAAGCGGGCCGACGGGTCGGTGCAGGGCATCGTCGAGCTGCCCGCCGAGGTGCGGGAGCTGTTCCGCACCGCGTGGGAGCTGCCGCAGCGGGCGCTGATCGACCTGGCCGCCGCGCGGGCGCCGTACATCGACCAGTCGCAGTCGCTGAACCTGTTTCTCAGCGCGCCGACCATCGGCAAGCTGTCCTCGATGTACCTGCACGCCTGGAAGTCCGGGCTGAAGACCACCTACTACCTGCGGTCGCGTCCGGCGACCCGGATCCAGCAGGCCACCGTCACCGTCGCCCCGGCCGTGACGGCCGACGCCGAGGCGCTGGCCTGTTCCCTGGAGAACCCCGAGAGCTGCGAGGCGTGCCAGTGACCACCGTCGACGAACCCCGCACCGCCGGGCGGCAGCTGCTGCTCGACCCCGGCATGGACCTCACCCTGCGACCGATGCGCTACCCGCACTTCTTCGACCGGTTCAAGGACGCCATCCGCAACACCTGGACCGTCGAGGAGGTCGACCTGCACGCCGACCTCGCCGACCTGGAGCGGCTCTCGCCGGCCGAGCGGCACCTGGTGTCCCGGCTGGTGGCGTTCTTCGCCACCGGCGACACGATCGTCGCCAACAACCTGGTACTCAACCTCTACCAGCACGTCAACTCCCCGGAGGGCCGGCTGTACCTGTCCCGGCAGCTGTTCGAGGAGGCCGTGCACGTGCAGTTCTACCTGAACCTGCTCGACACCTACGTCCCCGACGAGCGGGAACGCTTCGCCGCGTTCGCGGCCATCGAGAACATCCCGTCGATCCGGCGCAAGGCCGAGTTCTGCTTCCGCTGGATCGACTCGGTCTTCGCGCTGCGGGAGCTGCGTACCCGGGCCGACCGGCGGGCGTTCCTGCTGAACCTGATCTGCTTCGCCGCCTGCATCGAGGGGCTGTTCTTCTACGGCGCCTTCGCCTACGTCTACTTCCTGCGGTCCCGGGGCCTGCTCAACGGGTTGGCGTCGGGCACCAACTGGGTGTTCCGCGACGAGTCGATGCACATGGCGTTCGCGTTCGACGTGGTGGAGACCGTCCGGCGGGAGGAGCCGGAGCTGTTCGACGCCGAGCTGGAGCGGCAGGTGACCGAGATGCTCGCCGAGGCGGTCGAGTGCGAGGCGCAGTTCGCCGAGGACCTGCTCGACCAGGGCGTCTCCGGGCTGCCGCTGACCGACATGCGGGCGTACCTGGAGCACGTGGCGGACCGTCGGCTCGTCCAGCTCGGCATCGCGCCGCGCTACGGCGCGCAGAACCCGTTCGCCTTCATGGACCTGCAGGACGTGCAGGAGCTGTCGAACTTCTTCGAGCGGCGGGTGTCGGCGTACCAGGTCGGGGTCAGCGGCACGGTCACCTTCGACGACGACTTCTGACCCGGTGGGGCGGCGGCCCGGCCCGGTGGCGTACCCACCGGGCCGGGCCGCCGCGCGGTTCCGCGGTCGTGGGGCGCCCGTCGCCCGGGACCACGCCCGTGCGTCATTCGACCGACATCGGCAGACCGGGGCCGAATTGTCCACGAAAAAGCTCCACAAAAGTTACGCGCCCATAAAAATGACTTAAACGCATTAGACGTCGATCGATGTTGATGAAGCCTGGGCGCGGTGCTAGCATCTTGACTCAGATCTTGAAAGATCGTCGACGTATCCATCATCCGACACTCACACCGTCATCGCCCATTATTCCGAGGCAGAGGCTTCTTGTGCGTACGATGCTGCTATTCGACGGTCTCGGCGGAGCGAACGACGGGCTGTTACCGGCGCTACGCGCGCTCTATACAATTCCAGCGAACGCCACCTACTTCCACGCGACATTCCGCGTGCTCGACGAGGTGGCCGCCCATCTCGCACCGGCCGACCGGGTCCGATTATGCCCGGACGGCACGACGTTACGGCAGTGGCTGACGTCGACCACCGCACCGCCGGGCGGAATACCCCGGGACTCGGTCACCGCCGGCCTGTGCATCCACGTCCACCAGGCCTGCCAGCTCCAGCCGGTCCGGCGCCACCCGGACGACGCCGTCGCGGCGCTCGGCCACAGCATCGGCCTGCTGGCCGCCGTCCTGGCCGGCCTCGGCGTCCGCCGGACGGACGAGTACCTCGAGGTGGCGGCCGTCTGCCTGCGGTTGGCGGCGATCACCCTGGTGCGCGGCCAGCAGTACGCCGGGGGGCCGACGCCCGACCCCGGGGCGGTCGACCAATACCGGACCCGGGTCCGCCGCAGCGCCCCACCGGGGCCGATGGCCGCCCTGACCGGCCTGCGCCGCGAGGAGCTCGACGAACTGCTGACGGGGGCGGACGGCACGATCACGGTGAGCCTGGCGAACGCGGCGCGGGCACACGTACTCAGCGGCCCGACCGTCGAACTCCTCGACTTCTACCTCCGCCACGAGGCGACATTCGCGCGGACCGGCGCGACCTGGGCGTTCCTGAACAACACCATCCCGTTCCACAGCCCGCTGCTGCTGCCGGCGGTGCGCCGGATCGCCGGCGACCGCGACTTCGTCGGTCAGCTGCCGGGCGGCGACCGGCTGCGCCTGCCGGTGTACGCCACCGACGCCCCCCGCGATCTGCGCGACGCACCGGACCTGGTGGACGAGTTCTGCCAGCAGGTGCTGTCGCGCCCGGTCGAATGGGAACAGGTGACCCGGCACGCCGTCACCGACTCCGCCATCGACCGAATAGTCGACCACGGCCCCGGAGCAGGCGCGCGACGTTTCACGAAGGAATGTCTTCGCGACCACCCGCGCCGGGTCGCATTCGAGTCGGCACAACAATTCTCCACACCACCGGTCTCAGGAGGCCAGCGTGCGATGTCTGCTCTTTCCGGGCCAGGGCGTACAACGCCGGGGAATGGGATCGGGGCTGTTCGCCCAGTTCCCGGAGACCACCGCGCTGGCGGATGAGATCCTCGGCTACTCGATCGAGGAACTGTGCACCCGAGATCCGGACCGCAGACTCCGGGACACCCGCTACGCCCAGCCCGCCGTATTCGTGGCCAATGCCCTGCTGGGCCGGCAACGGATCGCCGAGCAACCTGACGGCTACCGGTTCTACGCCGGGCACAGCCTCGGCGAGTACAACGCGCTCTGCGCCGCCGGCATACTCGACTTCGAGACGGCGCTGCGCCTGGTGCGACGGCGCGGTGAGCTGATGGCCGACATCACCGGCGGCGGCATGTCCGCCGTCCAGGGGGTACCGGCGGCCTTCGTCCAGCGGGCGCTGCGCGAGACCGGACTGTCCGGGGTGCACATCGCGAACTTCAACGCCGACACCCAGACGACGATCGCCGGGGACCGGGTGGAGGTGGCCGTCGCCGCCAAGGCCATCGGCGCGCTGCCCGGTGCGCGGGTCGTCCCGATCAACGTGAGCGGCCCGTTCCACACGCCGCTGATGGCGTCGGTCGAGCCGGAGCTGCGGGCGGCGTTGGAGAGCTGCGTGTTCAGCGCCGGCACCGGCACCGTCGTGTCCAGCGTGACCGGTGCGGTCTTCCCCACCGACCGGGGCGCCGAGCTGCTCACCCGCCAGGTGTCCACCCCGGTGGACTGGGTGCGTGCCGTCGCCACGCTGCGCGCCCTGGGCGTCACCCAGTTCGACGAGGTCAACGGAAGCACGCTCGGCGCGCTCGTGAACAGGATTCGGTGAAGGGATGGACGCACGATGAGCATCGCGATCGTTGGCACCTCGGTGGAGCTGCCGGGGGTGGACGGCCTGGACGGGTTCTGGCGCGTCATCAGCACCGGCACCAGCCTCACCAGGCCGTTCCCCCAGCACCGCCGGGAGACCCTCAGCGAGTACATCCACTACGTGCGGGCCACCACCGTCGAGCCGGTGGACGACACCAGCCTGGACTTCCACCACGGCTGCTACCTCGACGCCGTGGACACCTTCGACTACGCCGTCTTCGGGATGACGCCCCGGCAGGCCATGCTGACCGACCCGCACCACCGGATGGCGCTGCGCGCGATGTACCTCGCGTTCGAGGACGCCGGCTACTCCGCGGACCGGCTCCGCGGCAGCCGGACCGGGGTCTTCGTCGGCTTCGCCACCAACCCCGGGTCGACCTACATGGACTACCTCGCCCGGATCGAACCGTCGTCCGGCCAGCAGGCGATCACCGGCAACATCCCGGCCATGCTGGCCAACCGGCTGTCCCACCTGCTCGACCTGCGCGGCCCGAGCCTGGTGGTGGACACCGCCTGCTCGGCCACCCTGGTCGCCCTGCACCAGGCGAAGAACGCCCTGCTGGCGGGGGACTGCGACATGGCGGTGGTCGGCGGCGCGCGGATCGTCTTCGCCCCGGTCAAGCACCCGCACACCAACATCGGCATCGAGTCGTCCGACGGGGTCACCCGCACCTTCGACGAGGCCGCCGACGGCACCGGTTTCGGCGAAGGCGCCGGCGCGGTGGTCCTCAAGCGGACCGAAGAGGCAATCGCCGACGGCGACCAGATCTACGCCGTCATCCGGGGCAGCGCAATCAACCACGACGGCCACACCGACGGCATCACCAGCCCGAGCTCCGAGGCGCAGGCCGAGCTGCTGCTCACCGCCTGGCGCAACGCCGGGATCGACCCGCGGACGCTCGGCTACTTCGAGGCGCACGGCACGGCCACCAGGGTCGGTGACCCGATCGAGCACGAGGGCATCAAGCAGGCCTTCGCCCGGCACACCTCGGACCGGAGCTTCTGCGCCGTGGGGACGGTCAAGGCGAACGTCGGTCACCTCTTCGAGGGCTCCGGCGTGATCGGCCTGTTGAAGGCGGTGGCCGTACTGCGCCACCGGATGCTGCCGCCGCAGGCCAACTTCGTGAACCCCAATCCCAAGCTCGACTTCACCTCCGGCCCGTTGTTCGTGCCGACCGCGCTGCAACCGTGGGAGTCCCCGGACGGGCCGCGCCGCTGCGGGGTGAGCGCTTTCGGCCTCGGCGGCACCAACGCCCACGTGGTGGTGGAGGAGTACGTCGCGCCGCCGGTCGAGCCCGCGCCGCCCGGCGAACACCTGTTCACGCTGAGCGCGGCCACCCCGAGGTCGCTGACCGGCCTGCTGCGCAGCTACCTCCGGTTCATCGACGACGGCGGGCTCGACGGGGTGGACTTCGCCGACGTCTGCCACACCACGCGGGTGTCGCGGTCGTCGCACCGCCACCGCGTCGCACTGGTCGTCACCGGCCCGGACGACCTCCGCCGGGGGCTGGAGGAGCTGCTCGCCGGTGGTGGGCAGCCCGCCCTCGACGGCCCGCTCGGCGAGGTGGCGCAGGACTACCTGCGGGGAGCGGCCGTCGACTGGCAGCGGCTGGCGGCGGGCCGGGCCTACCGCACCGTCCACCTCCCCCGCTACGTCTTCGACGACAGCACCGCCTGGCTGGATTTTCCGCAGAACTGGCGGGAGACGATGTCGTTGGAGCGCGCCACCGAGCAGCACCCGGTGATCCACGACGTGGAGCTGAGGCCGATGCCGGCACCCGCGCGGGTGGCCGACGACGCGCGGATCCTCGCCCTGGTGGATCCGGCCACCGACGCCGAGGCGGTGCTGGCCCCGGTGCTCTCCGACACCGGCCTGGTCGTCCGGCTCGGTGACCGGCTCTCCCCCGGCGACGAGGTCGTCGCCGCCGACAGCCCGGCGTCCTACGACCGTATCGCCCGGCTCGTCGAGGAACACGACATCACCCACCTGGTGTACGCGCTGGCCTTCGAGCAGACCGCGGCGGACGACATCGAGGAGATCGAGCGGCGGACGACGAAGAACCTGTACGGCCTCTTCCACCTGGCCAAGGCGCTGATGGCGGCGGGCACCAAGCTCGACCTGGTGGTGCTGACCCGCAACGCGGTGGCCGCACGCGACGGCGACGCGACGGCGGTCACCGAGAACGCCGCGCTCGTCGGCCTCGGCAAGGTGCTCGTCCGGGAGTACCCGTACATCCGGGTCAAGCACGTCGACGTCGACCCGGCCGTGCCGGCGGCTGCGCTGCGCGCGGAGCTGCTCGCCGACGAGTACGGCCTGTCGGTCCTGCGCGGCGACGAACGGTTGCGTGAGGTCTTCGTCGAGGTCACCGAGATCGAACCGACGGTCGGTGCGCAGGGCACCCGGCCCTACCTCAGGTCCGGGGGCACCTATCTGATCACCGGAGGCACCGGCGCGCTCGGGCTGGCGGTCGCCCGGGACTTCGTCGACGCCCAGCCCGACATCACCGTGGTGCTGCTCAGCCGGTCCGGGCTACCCCCGCGCGACCAGTGGGACGAGCTGTCCACGGCGGGGCCGGACGGCCCGGTGCAGGGCCGGCTGCGGGTAGTGCGGGAGCTGGAGTCGCTGGGCGCGTCGGTGCACGCGGTGGCGGTCGACGCGGGCGACAGCAAGGCCCTCGCCGAGGCGGTCGGCGGGCTCCGGCACCGGTACGGCCGGATCGACGGGATCGTGCACGCCGCCGGGCTGCCCGGCGGCAGCACCGTCATGTTCCGCCAGCTCGACGACTTCGACGCGGTGGTGCGGGCCAAGCTGCACGCGGCGTTCGTGCTCGACACGGTGACCCGGGACGACCCGCCGGACTTCATCGTCCACTTCTCCTCGGTCGCCGCGGTGTTCCCCGCCCCCGGGCAGGCCGACTACGCCGCCGCCAACTACTACCTCGACAACCTGGCCAGGGCGCAGGCGGGCCGGGACTGCCACGTGATCGCGCTGGACTGGGTCGCGTGGAAGGAGATCGGCATGGCGGTGGACTTCGGCACCAACGGCGACACCATGTTCAAGGCCATCCCGACCGGCGTGGGGCTGGCCGTCCTCGACGCCGGCCTGCGGTCGCGCCGGTCCCGGCTGTTCGGCGGGGAGCTGAACTACGGCGGGGAACTCGTCCACCTGCTGCGCTCCTACGACGTGGGGCTGTCCACCGACATCGAGGCCACCGTGGAGCGGCACATGCACGCGCTAGAGGCCCGGTTGGCCAAGGCCACCGAGAAGATCCGGGCCACCGTGTCGGCGGTGACGGTCGAGCTGGAGGGCCGGCCGGACGGCAACTACTCCGACACCGAGCGGTCGGTCGGGCAGTGTCTGGCGCTCGCGTTCGGCTACGACCGGCTCGACGTGGAGGCGGACTTCTTCGACCTGGGCGGTGACTCCCTGATGGCCGCCACCGTGGCCAGCAACATCTCGGTCTGCCACGGCGTGCCGTACGACGTGGCCGACCTGCTCGCCGACCGCACCGCCGCCGAGATCGCCTACCACGTCGAGGAGCTCGGCGAGTTCGGCGCCACCAGCAGCTGACCACGATCGGGGACGTCATGACCGACATGACCACTGGACCACCGGTTCGCCAGATCGTCGGCTTCGCCGTGCCGCTGACCGTCGCCAGCCTGTTCCAGCAGGTGTACCTGCTGGTCGACAGCATCGTCGTCGGGCGCTACGTCGGCATCGACGGGCTCGCCGCGGTCGGCGCGAGCGGACCACTGTTCTACCTGCTGAACGCGATGTTCATCGGGTTGGGGACCGCGTTCACCATCCGGCTGGCGCACCTGCGCGGCGCGCGGCAGGACCGGGAGCGACGCGACGTCGTGGTGGCCCTGGCCACGGTCACGGTCTGCTGGGCGCTGGGCTGCATGCTGCTGGTCACCGTGCTGGCCGGGCCGGTCCTGGCGCTGATGGGCATCACGGGTGACCTGGCGGAGCAGTGCGCCCACTTCATCGGGGTGCTGTCCGTCGGGTTCCCCGGCATCTTCGGATCCGCCGCGGTCAGCGCCTACCTGCGCGGGTTGGGCAACTCGCGGGCGGCGATGTGGGTGCAGGCGTCCGGGAACCTGATCAACATCGCGCTGGCGTTGTTCTTCGTCGGCGGGCTCGGGCTCGGCATCGGCGGCGCCGCGATGGCGACCGCGACGGCGACCACGGTGGCGATGGTGGTGGGTGTCGTCGCGGCGGGACGGCTCTATCCGCTGCCCCGGGGCCGGCCCAGCCGTAGGGCGGTGACCGGTGAGCTGTCCGACGCCACCCGGCTCGGCTTTCCGCTGGCCACCCAGCACATCATCCTCGCCGCCGGGATCATGGTGCTGGTCTGGATCATCGAGGCGTACGGCGAGGTGGTGATGGCGGCGTTCACCATCGTCTCGCGGATCGAGGCGTTCACCGCCCTGCCCTTCCTGTCGCTGTCCGGCGCGATGGTGACGTTCGCGGCGCAGAACCTCGGCGCCGGCCACACCGAGCGGGCGCGGTACGGCCTGCTGCGGGCGCTCGGGCTGACCGTCGGCCTGACGGTGCTGGTCTCCATCGTGGTCGTCGTGGCGCACCGCCCCATCGCCGCGCTGTTCACCGACGACGAGGCGACCCGCCGGGTCACCGGGCAGTACCTCGTGATCATCTTTCCGTTCCTGGCGCTCTACACCGTCATGGTCGTGCTGCACGGCTACCTCAACGGCGCCCGGCGGACGACCGCACCGCTGATCTGCACCATCGTCGCCTTCGTCATGGTGCAGCTCCCCTTCGCCTACCTGCTCAACGGGCCGCTGGGCATCCAGGCCGTGATGTGGGCCGTGGTCGCGAGCTGGACCACCGGGCTGACGTACACGGTCTTCTGCCTGCGTCGCGTCCTGGCGCCGCCGCGTGCCCCGCTCGCCGACACTCCGTCCCGCTCCGTGGAGGTGCCCAGCTCACCATGATCACCATGCGTACGACCGAGGTGGAGTTCCACGGTGGCCGTGTCCGCACCGCCCCGCTGACCTGGGGACAGGAGGTCATCTGGGACCTCATGCGCGACTGGGAGAACGCCCGGACCTTCGCCGTGCTCACCCGCTGGATGCCGGTCCCCCTGGTGCTGGGCCTCGACGCCGTGCGGGAGGGCATCGGCGACCTGATGCGGCGGCACGAGGCGCTCCGGACGCGGTACCACCGCACGCCCACCGGCGACGGCACCCAGGAGGTGCTCGCCGCCGGGTCGCTGCCGGTCGAACTCGTCGACCGGTCGATCGAGGACCCCACGGACTGGACGGACATCGTCACCGAGTGCCTGGCCCGCAACGCCGCGGGCGGCTTCGACCACGAGACCGACCTGCCGGTCCGCTTCTCGGTGATCCTCCAGGACGGCATCCCGATCCTGCTCACCTTCGCCGTCTCCCACCTGTCCGCGGACTTCATCAGCGCCGACCTGCTCGTCGCCGACCTGACCGCGCTGCTGCGCGCCCGGGTGGACGGCAGGCCGGTACCCCCGGCCCGGCCGGCGCTCCAGCCGGCCGACCTGGCGGCCCGCGAGGAGCGGCCGGAGGGGCAGCTGCTGGACATCGAGGCGACGAGGTTCATCCAGCGGCAGCTCAGCCGCACCCACCCGGACATGCTGCCGCCGCGGGCGACGCCCGTCACGCCACGGTTCCACCGGGGGCAACTGGAGTCCGACGCCGTCGCGATGGCGGTGGGACCGGCGGCCCGCCGGTACCGGACGACCCCCTCCACGATCCTGCTGTCCGTCTTCACGGCGCTGATGCGCAGTGTCCTCCCGGGGCCGGTCTGTCCGGTCGACATCATGCTGAGCAACCGCATGGAGCCTGAGCTGGCCACCATGGTGTGCAGTCTCAGCCAGGGCATCATGACGGTGGTCGAGCTGGGCGGCGACTCGTTCGCCGAGCTGGTCGCGCAGTGCACGGCCGTGCTGACCGAGGCGCGCAGCCACGGTCGGCACCGCCAACGCACCACCCTGGGACTGATCAGCAGGGCGGCCGCCCGACGCGGGTGCCAGTTCAACGACATCTGGTCGCAGCTTCCCGGACGCCCCCGCCCACCCGCCACCCTCGCGGAGCTGTCGGCGGTCACCGCCAGCAGCAGCTTCTCCTGGGTCGAGCGGGTAGCGGAAAAGAACAAGGATCTCTTCATGGGCATCCGGGGCACCGCGGAGCGCATCCACCTGTCCCTCTTCGTCGACACGGCCCTGCTGCCCCCCGGCGACATCCGGGCCTTCCTCGACACCTTCGAACGGACCGTCGTGACCCTCGCCTTCGAGGACGTCCCGCTGGACCAGGTCGCGCGCTGGTTCACCGAGAGCTGTGCCCGGTACGCCCGGGACCGGTGACGAACGGTCCGGGCGGCTAACGGGCGCGGGCCCGCGGCAGGACGAGGTGGTCGAGCAGCTGGGTCAACCCGTCCTCGCGCGGCGCCACCTCCAGCGCCCGGTCGTCGGTGAGGATCGCCTGCTGGAGCAGGTGCAGCCGCTTGGACGGCTCCAACCCCAGCTCCTGCACCATCGACGCCCGCAGCCGGTGGAACACCGCCAGCGCCTCGCGGCGCTGGCCGCTGCGGTGCAGCGCCACCATCAGCTGCGCGCACAGGTTCTCGTTCAGCCGGTGCTCGGCGATCAGCAGGGTGAGGTCGGCCAGCACGTCCTGGTGGTGACCGAGTCGCAGGCGCGCCTCGATGCACTGCTCGACGGTGGCGAGCCGGGTCTCCTCCAGCGCCTTGAGCCGGGGCCCGGCCACCACGCCGGTACGCACGTCGGCCAGCGCCGGCCCGCGCCAGAGGGCACAGGCGCGTACCAGCAGGGCCGCCGCGTCGACGTGGTCACCGGCCGCCAGCGCACGCCGGCCGGCCGAGGCCAACTGCTCGAACCGGCGCAGGTCGAACTCGTCCGGGCCGACCCGTAGCAGGTAGCCGCCGGGGACGGTGACCAGCACCCGCCGGGCCACCTCGGCGACCGGCACGTCGAGCAGGGCGGCGAAGCACTTGCGGAGCTGGAGCACGTACGTCTGGAGGGTGGTCGGCGCGCTGACCGGTGGGGACGTCCCCCACAGCTCCCTGGTCAACGCGGTGGCCGGCACGGTCTGGTCAGCGTGGAGCAACAGCAGGCCCAGCACGCTACGAGGCTTCGGGGCGGTCGGCGTGGCGGTGCGACCGGAGCGGGCGAGCACGAGCGGTCCCAGGATCTGGATCTCCATGGCCTCTCCCCCGGAAAGCGATCTGCATTCTGCGCGACGTGCTGCGGGGACACCCGAAAAAATGCGACAGCCCTACCCATCAGCATAGATGGACGTCAGGTTCGACTGCGATGCTAGCGGGTTTTCGGGCCGCCGTCGTCGATTGTTCGAGCCGTCTTCGAGGACGGCCCGGCGCGGCGCAGCGCGGCGACCCCGGTGCGCCACAGGATGTCCGGGCGACGCAGCCGGTCGGGACCGGCCGTCAGGTTGACGACCTCCAGGAAGGCCCGGTGCACCACCTCGTCGGTCACCGTCGCGTTCTGCACCGCCTCGGCCAGGCCACGGCGCAGCCGCCAGCCGAACGGTCGGGCGGTGGTCACGTGCGGGAGGTAGCAGTCCTGTGCGGCGGAGAAGTCCCAGGCGTCGTCCACCACCGCACGCACCCGCCGGAAGTACCCGTGCGCCGGCCCGTCCGGCGCGCCGGGCTCGGCCAGCCACTCGGCCAACGCGAGGGCCTGCATCGCCGCCACCGAGATGCCCTGCCCATAGGTCGGGTTGAACGAGGCGACCGCGTCGCCGATCGCGACCAGGCCGGCCGGGAACCGGTCCAGCCGGTCGAACTCGCGGCGGACGCTGTCCGGGAAACGGTGCACGCGCACCTCGTCGGCCGGCTCGCACGCCGCCGGCAGCGCCTGGAGCGCAGGGGCCGGATCCGCGCGGCAGCGGGCCAGGAACTCGCCCAGGTCACGGCCCGGCCGCCGGTCGCCGTAGCCGCTGACCAGCGTCAGCCAACGGTTCCCCTCGACCGGGGTCATCGAGCTGGGTCCGGTCAGCGCCCTGCTCGGCGTGTAGACCGAGTACACCGCCACGTGCCCGGCCAGCCGCTGGCCGGGCTCCCGGTGGAACAGGCAGGTGGCGTAGCCGAGGTCCAGGGCCATCCGGCGCTTGTCCGGCGCCGGGTAACCGATCCGGCCCAACCAGTCGGCCAGCCGGCTGGACCGCCCGGTCGCGTCCACCACCAGGGTCGCGCCGTGGCGCTGGGCACCGGTGGCGCCCGGCGGGCGGACCAGCGCCCCGTCCACCCGGCCGGCGGTCGCGGTGAGCCCGACGGCGGTGCCCCCGACCAGGGCGACGTTCGGCAGCGCGAGGACCCGCCGACGGATGTGCCACTCCAGGAACGGGCGCGACACGCTGACCACGCTGCCGCCGCGCACCGGGACCTTGGCCCGGCCGTTGAGGAACCACTGCGCCCCGCCGGGACCGCTGGTGACCAGCTGGCCGCCCTCGCGCACCAGTTGCCGGACGATGCCGGGCAGCAGCCGGTCGATGACGGTCCGACCCCGGCCGAGCAGGGTGTGCGCCTGGCTGCCGTGCGGCGTGCCGCGGCGGAGCACCGGCGCGTCCTCCAGCAGGTCGGGTTCGACGATCCACACCTGCTCGGCGTGGTCGGCCAGGACCCGCGCGGCGACCAGGCCGGCGATGCTGCCGCCGAGGACGAGGGCGGTCTCCATCAGCGGCGCACCCGGCGGTGGGCGATCGCCAGCACGTGACCGGGCAGCTCCCGGTGGGTGACCAGGACGTCGGGGTCGTCGACGGTGGAGCGCCAGGCCGGCGGCTGCGGCGGGGCGGTGCGCAACCGCAGCAGCCGGCCCCCGCGCAGCCCGGTGCCGTACAGCTTGGCCACCGCCTCCTTACCGGTCCACAGGGACAGGAAGCCGACGTCGAGACGCTCGACCGGCTGCCCCCGGAGCCAGTCGGTGTCCTCGGCGGCGAACCACCGTCGGCTCAGCGCGAGCGCGGGCAGCTGTCGCACCGCCTCCACGTCGACGCCGACCGGTCCGAGCCGGGACACCGCCACCGCGACCAGTCCACCGGTGTGGCTGACGCTGGCGTGCCACCCGGCGGCGACGCCGCGCAGCAGCGGCGCACCCCGGGCCGCCCGGTCGACCACGACCGCGTCCACCGGGGCACCGGCCATCGCCGCGGCCGTCCCGGCCAGCAGGGCCCGGGCCGTCACCCGTCCGTCGCCCGCGCGGCGGTCCAGCCGCACCACCAGATCCGGTGGCACCGCGGTCAGCACCACACCCACCCGGCCCCCACAGGTCCGTTCCGAGAATTGTCAGCACACCCCGGCCGATGCGAGGATCCGTCGGACCGGTGTCGACGATACCGAGGTGGCACGCCTTTCCGACCCGCGCTTCTCTGGACATTCACTAGAGCCTCAGTGGAGAACGATGACGCCGTCGCAGCACGAGGTCCCGGAACCCCTTTCCGACCGGTCCCGGAATCCGGTTCCGCCACGGCACGGGCCACGGCCGGGGCGGGACGGCGACTATTTCCGCAAGCGGCTGCTCAACGTCCTCTGTGCCACCTGGACGGCGCAGGCCTGCTCGGTGTTCGCCCTGCTCGGCCTGCCCGACCGGATCGCCGGGGGCACCACGGGCGGGGCCGAGCTGGCCGCCGCCGCCGGACTGGACCCGGTCGCGCTCCGCCGGCTGCTCGCCGCGCTCGCCGACGCCGGTGTGCTGCGCCAGACCGGCCCCGACCACGTCGAGCTGACCGGCATGGGCGAGTATCTGCGCTCCGACGTGCCCGGCTCGGTCCGGGACACCGCCGTGCTCTACGGCCAGGAGGTCTTCACCTCGTTCGCCGGGCTGCTGGAGACCGTCCGCACCGGCCGGCCCGCCTTCACCGAGCGCTTCGGCGAGCCCTTCTACCAGTACCTCGATGGTCATCCGGCGGTGGCCGCGACCTTCCTCGGCGCGATGTCCGCCGTCCCCGAACCACCACCGCCCCCGCCCGGCCTGTTCGACGGCGTCCGCACGGTGGTGGACGTCGGTGGCGGTGACGGGGGCCTGCTCGTCAGCGTCCTCGCCGACCGCCCGCACGTGCGCGGGGTTCTCGTGGAGCTGCCGGAGGCCGCCGCCCGGGGGCGCGAGCGGCTCGCCGACGCCGGTGTGCTCGACCGGGTGGACGTCGTCGTCGGCAGCTTCTTCGACCACGTGCCCCCGGGGGGCGACCTCTACGTGCTGCGCCGGGTGCTGCACAACTGGGACGACGGCAACGCCGCCCGGGTGCTGGCCCGGGTCCGCGCGGCGATGCCGGCCGACGCCCGGCTGCTGGTGCTGGAGGAGCTGCTGCCCGCACGACCCGAGCAGTCCGGTGCCGGCGCGGGCGCCTGGGCAGCGCCCCGCAACCGGATCGTGGATCTGCTGATGCTGGTCCTCATGGAGGGCCGGGACCGCACCGCCGAGGAGTACGGGCGGCTACTCGCGGACGCCGGCTTCACGGTCACCGGCGTGACCGGGGGTGCGATCGAGGCGGTCCCCGCCTGAGCCGGCCGGCTACCCGCCGCACGCCGCGAGATAGCCGCCGACCGCGTCGGCGGCGACGAGCGTGCCGTGCGGCTCGGCGCGCATCCGCTCGCCGAGTTCGGCCGCGCGCCGCCGGAGCGGCTCAGCGGTCAGCCGGGTCATCCCCGCCCGCAGCACCTGCTCGGACAGCTCGGTGAACCGCACGTGCACACCGGCACCGAGCCGCTCCAGCTGGCGGCCCCAGAACGGCTGGTCGGCGAAGGACGAGCAGACCATCGTCGGGATGCCGGCGCGCACCCCGGCGGCGGTGATGGTGGCGCTGCCGTGGTGCACCACCATGGCGCAGCGCGGCAGCACCAGGTCGTAGTCCACGTAGGGCAGCACCCGCAGCTCCGGCGTGGCGGCCGGGTCGACGCCGGCCAGGCCCCAGCCGGTGACGACCAGCCCCCGCACGCCCAGACCGCGACAGACCCGTCCGATGCCGGCCAGCATCCCGGCCGGATCCGGCATGTGGGTGCTGCCGAACGTGACCAGTGCCGGCGGCTCGCCCGCGTCCAGCCAGCGCACCAGGTCGGGGTCCAGGGTCGACATGCCGACGCGGTGCAGGTCGGCCGGCGTCAGCCGCAGGTCGCCGACGATCGGCCGGTAGGCGTCCCAGGTCACCCCGGGCACCAGGGTGGGGCTGTAGCCCTGGAGTTCCAACGGCCGGCGCAGCGTGGCCGGGCGCGGCGGCATCGGTGCGAGCCCGAGCCGGCGGCGGAACCGGAACACCTGGTCGCGCCGGTACCGCCAGGCCCGTCGGGCGTAGTGCACGTAGGTCGCCCGGTTCGCGGCGGCGTCCGCCAGCGGGTCGGGGGTCACCAGCGGATGCGGCACCACGTCGTTCGGCCGGGCCGGGGTGAGGTCGTACGCGACGAGCGGCACGTCGCGCGCCTCGGCCAGCGCGGTGGCCCACTGCTCGCTGACCACGGCGCAGACGATCGCCGCACAGCCCTCGCTGAGCGCGACCGCCTCCTCGCCGAACCGGTCGCCGTGCTCCTGGTACGACTCGTGCGAGCGGCGGAGGAACAGGTCGAGGTCGGTCGTGGTGACCCACTCCCGGCCCTGCTCGGACTGCATCATCCGCTGCTGGTCCCAGCCGACCGGCACCACGTCGAGCCCGAGCCGCCGGGGCAGGTCCACCAGGTTGGGCGACGCGCCCATGCGGATCCGGTGGCCACGGCGGGCCAGCTCGGCGGCGAGCGCCGCCAATGGATAGACGTCACCGCGGCTGCCGAGCGCCAGGACGGCGATGTGCATCCTCGTTCCCCTCCGGTCGCGGCGTCGTCAGGCGGACCCGTCGGTCAGGTCGGTGGAGAACGCGACCTCCCGCTGGGCCTCCAGGTCGGCCAGGCGGGCCGTCAGTCCCCGGCGGATCGACCCGTACGCGTCGCTGCCGAGGACGACGCGCAGCGGGGCGGTCGGGCGGAGGGCGACGTCGACGACGGCGCGGGCCATCTTCGCCAGGTCACCCCGGCAGGGCAGCCGGCCGTCCTCGGCCCGGCGGCGCAGGATCGCGGCCGGGGTGTCGGCGTACGCGGGCAGCGCGGCGGTCAGCTCCTTGCCCCGGCCGAAGAAGCCGGTGTGCACCGTGCCCGGTTCGACGATGGTCACCCCGATCCCGAAGGTCTTCACCTCGGCGGCCAGCGACTCGAAGAAGCCCTCCACACCCCACTTGCTGGCGCAGTAGACCGCCGTGCCCGCAGAGCCGCGCTGCCCGGCCATGCTGGAGATCTGGACGATCCGGCCGTGGCCCTGCGCCCGCAGGTACGGCAGCACCGCCCGGGCCAGGAGGATGGGTCCGGTCAGGTTCGTCCGGAGCTGCCGCTCGATCTGGTCGGGACTGGCCTCCTCGGCCGCGCCGACCAGCGCGTACCCGGCGTTGCTGAGCACCACGTCGATGCGGCCGAGCGCGTGGACGGCCTCACCGACGACGCGCCGGATCCGTTCCGGGTCGGTGACGTCGAGTCGCGCCGTCCACAGGGTGCCCGCCACGGCGGGCCGCAGGTCGGACAGCGCCTGCGGATCCCGCGCGGTCGCCGCCACCGTCTCGCCCCGGGCGAGCAGCTCGGTCACCAGTGCCCGGCCGAGTCCCGCCGAGCTTCCGGTGACCAGCCAGGTGCGGGTGGGCACGGTCATGCCCGCGCCCGCGCCGGGACGACGCCGGGCCGGGCGGTCCGAGCGGGGTCGGTCACGGCCGGCGGAAAGACGCCCGACGGGGACCGGCAAACGCCTGTGACATTCAACCGCGTCTCTCCGCTCGATCGGCCGGGGTTTCCGGAGGAACCTTAGTGGAGCCCTCGCGGGAGGCGGTACCCACGGCCTCGACGGCGGGCTGAGAAATGCTTGAATCCGGCCGTCGCCCCGGCTGCAGCACGCGTGGAGACCACATTGTCCCGCATTGACCGGCCCGATGGTCCGCTGATAACGTCGAACGACGCATTTCGGAAATGCGTGCTCGGTAGGCGTGGCAATCCTGGGGGCCGCCGGTGGCAGAAATCGACTCTACCGCCTGAATCCGCCATGTTCGGTGGGATCGCGGTCGATCCCGGACGGGTCGACGCCCGCCCGGCCAGCCGACCGCACCCCCGGTCCGGCGTCGCCGCCGGGCGTCAGGTCGGTGGCCGGCTCCATCCCGGGGACGTCGGCACCGCCCGCCGGCCTGCCGCCCCGCACCATCCCGCGAAAGGAAGGCAGCTGAACCATGTCAGCCGACGACGTCATGGCGTTCACCGTCCAGGCGCTCCAGGAGATGAACTACTACACCGACGACACCGGTCCGGACTCCCTGCTCGGACCGGCCGGCGTGGACCTCGACTCGCTCGCCGTGTCCGAACTCGCGATGCGTATCGAGGACGAGTACGGCGTGACGTTCGACGATGACGACATCGAGACGCTGGCCATCATGACCCTCGGCGAGTTCGCCGCGGAGGTGGCCAAGCGGGCGGCGCTGGTCGCGCAGGCCGACGGGGTGCGGGGCTGACGGCGACCGACGACCCGGGTCCGAGGACCCGCTGACCGTACGCACGATGGCGGTGACCGGAATGACCGGTCACCGCCATCGTGCGTGTCGGCGCGTCACGGGACCGCTCCGGCCCGGACCTCGCGACGATCGACGGAAATGGCTTGAGAAACTGCGGACAGGGATGCCGGGACACGCTAGCCTCTCGATCGGGAACCTCGATGAGGGTCCTATTTTTCCTTCTTTTGAGGGTGGATATGGAAATTTGTATCCTCGGCCCACTTGTCCTTAGCCACACCGATCGCACGATCGCCCTGACCGCACCCAAACCGCGCAGCGTGCTGGCATTGCTGCTGCTCAATGCGGATCAGGCGGTACAGGCATCGACGCTGATCCAGGACCTCTGGGGCCGGAACCCACCGGCCAGCGCACAGACGACGCTCCAGACGTACATCCTCCAGGTCCGCAAGTGCCTCGGCCAGCTCCTGGGTGCTGCGGTGGCCGAGATCGCCAAGCGGATGCTGGTCACCGTGCCCGGCGGATACCAGCTCCGGCTCGACGCCACCGAATTCGACCTACGGACCTTCGAGCAGCTCGCCACCGCCGGGCGGCAGGCCCTCGCGGCCGGCGAGAACGTCGAGGCGGCGGCGCTGCTGACCCGCGCCCGCGACCTGTGGCGAGGGCCGGCGCTGGTCGACATCCGCGCCGGTGCGGTCATCGGGCCACGGCTGCGGGCGCTGGAACAGATCCGACTGCACACCCTGGAACAGTGCATCGAGGCGCGCATGCGGCTCGGTCACCACCAGGACGTACTCGCCGAACTCACCATGCTGACGGCCGAGCACGAGCTGAACGAGAACCTGTGCGCCCAGCTGATGGTGGCCCTGCACCGCAGCGGACGGCGGCAGGAGGCGTTGCAGGCCTTCCACCGGCTGCGGGTTTCGCTCGTCGACGAGCTGGGTCTGGAACCGTCCCACCGGCTGCGCCTGCTGCAGCGGGCGATCCTGGCCGAGGATCCGGTGCTGGAGGTGGCGCCGCGCGACGACGGGCTGACCCAGATCCTCGACCACCTCGTCCTCGCACAGGCCCGGGGACGGTGACGCCGGGATGCCGACCACAACCGGGCTCGAGAACGGCTCGACGACCGGCATGGCCCGGGGCGGTGACGCTCGACAGCGACCACCGTTGATCGATAGCTTGGCGTCCGGTCGGCACTCGCCACGGAACCGGCGGCCGCCCCTGCGCAACCGGCGCGGTCCAGCGGCGCGGGCCACCAGCACGATGGGACGCCGAACATGAAGGTCATCACCATTGCGACCGACCCCGAGCATCCCTTCCTACGACGGCTGCTGGCGCCGTCCTGCGAGGCGGTGGGGCTCGAACTGGTCGTCCTGACGGCCGACCAGAAGGGGTTCCGCCCCCGGGACAAACGGGCGTGCCTGACCGACCACCTCACCCGCCACGTCGCGCCGGACGAACTCGTGGTGTTCACCGACGCGTACGACACGATGTTCCTGCGGGGTGAGGAGTACCTCCGCTCGGCCTACGCGGCCTTCTCCCAGCCGGTCGTGTTCAGCGCCGAGTCGAACAGCTGGCCGCTCGGCAGCGTCGGCCTCGCCCTGCACCGGGATCCGCCCGTACGCCCCTACCCCTACCTCAACAGCGGTGGCTTCATCGGCCCCGCCGGTGACATCCTGGCCCTCTGCGCCAGGTACCCCACGCCGCCCAGCGAGCGGTTCCCGCTCCTCGACCAGCTCCGCACCCACGGTTTCGACGCCGACCGGTTGTACGGCCCCAGCGACCAGTACTACTGGACCCTCGTCCGCCTCCTCGAACCGGACACCGTCGGGCTCGACAACGGCGCGGTCCTGTTCGAGAACTTCGCGCCGGCCGTCACCAACTTCTGCGAGCTGTCCCGCTGGTCGAGCGACTTCCGCGCCCGGGGCAGACAGGCGCCCAGCTACCGGCGGGAGTACGCCCGGCTCCGGACGCGGCTCCAGACACCCAGCGGTGCCGCCCAGGTCCACTTCGCCTCCTTGTTGACGAAGGCCGTCGTGCTGGACCTGCTCGACGAGGGGCAGCTGCCCTCCTGGCTGACGGAGGTGTTACCGCGGTGAGTGAACTGCCGTCCTTCGAGGAGCGTCGTCGCCCGACGCTGCAACGCAACGAACTCCAGCGCAACGACCTGCTGGCCATGCAGGCGCTGGCCCCGCTCTCCCCGACCTACCTGCCATGGAGCGAGAGCGCGATGCGGCCGAGCGGGGTCGTCGCGGTGCTCAACGAGGTCTTCGTCAACCGCCGTCGCTGCGTCGTCGAACTGGGCAGCGGCGTCTCCACCTTCTACCTCGGTCGCCTGCTGCGGCAGCGCGGCGGGCACCTCTGGACCGTCGAGCACGACCGGCGCTGGGCGGAGCTGATCGGTCGTGAGCTGGCCGACGAGGGCCTGGCCGACGTGGTCACCGTGGTGCACGCGCCGCTGACGCCCGTCCAGTCCCCCTGGCCCCACGAGGAGGCGACCTGGTACGACCAGAGCGTCCTCAAGGAGATGACCGCGGGCCGGCCCGTCGACCTGCTCGTCGTGGACGGGCCGCCCGCCTACCGGGTCGAGACCGCGCACGCCCGGTACCCGGCTGGCCCCTTCTTCGCCCCGCTGCTCGCCGAGGAGCACGCCGTCGTGCTCGACGACATCGACCGGCCCGGTGAGCAGGACATCATGGCGCGGTGGGAACAGGAACTCGGCGTCACGTTCGAGCGCCGCCTCACCAGCGGTCGGATCGGCATCGGCCGCCCCGGCCCGGCGTTCACGGTCTGACCGGGGAGGATCTCGCCGCCGCGATCAGCCAGTCGGCGTCCCGGTGGCGGGCGCCCACAGCCGGTCGGCGCTGCCCGCGTCGAGCCGCCCGCGGTAGACGCCGATCTTGTGGTCAATGAGTTCCAGGTTCTCCCGGAGCTCGGTGATCCGGGCGAGGACGTCGGCCCGGTGGGCCTGCATCAGCGCCAGCCGCTCCTCCTCGTTGCCGTGCCCCGCGGCGACGAGTCGGGCGTAGCGGCGGATCGTCCTGATCGGCATCCCGGTCGCCCGCAGCCGGGTGCAGACCCGGATCCAGTCCAGGTCGATCTGGTGGTACCGCCGTCGGCCGCCGCGCGTACGGCCGACGTCGGTGATCACCAGGCCGGCCCGTTCGTAGTAGCGCAGCGTGTGGGTGCTGACGCCGGTCCGCCGAGCCGCCTCGGCGATCGCGATGCCCGGCTCACCCTCCGGGTGGACCGGTCGGAACCGCCGGCCCGGTCCTGAGTCCGGCTTGACTTCGAGCACGCTCTAAATCCTAGCATCACGCTGTCACGAAAAGGCAGTTCACAACTACCGTACGTATCCGATTGGACCTCGATGACCGATCTCAGCCCACGGCACCGGTCGCTCGTGCTGGCAATCTGCTGCGCCAGCCTGGTCGTGGTGGTGATGGACATCTCGATCGTCAACACCGCCCTGCCGCGCATCCACCAGGAGCTGGGCGCCTCGGTGACCGGCCTGCAGTGGACCATCGACGCCTACACGCTGGTGCTGGCCGCCTTTCTCCTACTGGCCGGGTCCACGGCCGACCGGGTGGGCCGCAAACGGGTTTTCCAGATCGGTCTCCTCGCGTTCGGTCTCGGCTCGATGCTGTGCGGAACGGCGTCGGGCACCGGCTGGCTGATCGCGGCCCGCGCGGTGCAGGCCGTCGGCGCGACCATGCTGAACCCGGTGGCCATGGCGATCATCGCCAACACGTACACCGTCCCGGTCGAGCGGGCCAAGGCCATCGGCGTCTTCGGCTCGATGTCCGGCCTGTCCCTCGCGCTGGGGCCCATCCTCGGCGGCGCGCTCGTCGACAGTCTGGGCTGGCGTTCCATCTTCTGGATCAACGTGCCGATCGTGGTGGTCGCGTTCGCCCTCGCCGCGAGGTACGTGCCGGAGTCGCACGCACCCCGGGCCCGGCGGTTCGACCCGGTCGGCCAGCTCCTGGTGATCCTGGTACTCGGCAGCGTCGTCTACGCGGTCATCGAGTCCAACCGGAGGGGCTGGACCTCACCGGTCATCGTGGGGCTGCTCGTCGTCGCGGCGGTGGCCGCGGTACTCCTGGTCGGCTACGAGACCCGCCGCACCGATCCGCTGCTCGAGTTGCGCCTGTTCCGCAGCGTGCCGTTCAGTTCGGCGATCCTGATGGCCCTGTTCGCCCTCTGTGCCTTCGGGGCCTTCCTGTTCGTGACCACGCTCTACCTCCAGCACGTACGCGGCATGTCGGCACTGGCCGCCGGGCTCAGCCTGCTCCCGGTCGGTGCGCTGATCGCCCTGCTCTCGCCGTACACCGGAAAGGTGGTCGGCACCCGCGGTCCGCGCCTACCGCTGCTCGTGTCGGGCACCGCACTCGCGCTCGGCGGCCTGCTGTCCCTGACGATCGGGCCGACCACCGCCCTCGTCGCCGTGCTCGCGATCTATCTGCTCTTCGGTGTCTTCCAGGGCACCATCAACCCGCCGATCACCAACACCGCGGTGTCCGGCATGCCACGCTCGATGGCCGGGGTGGCGACCTCGCTCGCCTCGGCGGGCCGGCAGACCGGCACCACCCTGGGCGTCGCGATCGCCGGCACGATGCTCGGCTCGGTCAGCGACGGCACCTCGTTCACCGACTCCGCCCGCGCGGTCTGGTGGCTGGTGCTCGGTCTCGGCGTGGGCATCACCGCCCTGGGTCTGCTCAGCACCACGCCGTGGGCGAAGGGCACCGCCGAGCGGGCCGCCGCGCTGTTCGCGGAGATCGAGGGTGCGGTGCCGGCCGGCGGCGGGCGCACCGGGACGGTCACCGGCCGGCGCTGAACCCGACAGACCCCGGGCCGGCGGCGCTTCCCGCCGGTCGGGCCGGCGGTAAGGTCATCCGCCGGAGCCCTCCTCGGCCCCGTCGTGGTGGTCCCCCTCCAGGTAGACGTGCTGGTGGCCCTGACCGCCATCCACGTTGACCTGGTCGAGCTGGGTCGCGGCGACGGACCAGGCGGCGGCGGCCTGGTCGGCCTGCCGTTTCGCCAGCTCCGTCAGTGCGGCGCGCTGGCCGGGCGGCCCGGTGACCGCCAGCAGGTACGACTCGACGGCGAGGGACGTCTGCTCCACGGCGCTGCGCAGCCCGCCGCGCGCCACGTTGGTGGCGGTCGCGCCCGACGGCGGGTCGGCGAACACCTCCACCGCCTTCCGCAGCGTCTCGCGCCACTGGCGGGCCTGCTCCGGGCCGGGTCGCCGGTCGGCGGGCGGGTCCGCCCGCAGCGCGCCGAGGACGGGCGAGATCTCCTCCCGCAGCCGGCGGGCGGTCGCGGTCAGCTCGACGATCTGCGCGCTGTCCCGCTGTGCCTCGGCCCGCCGGATGTCGGCGACGGTCGACTCGACCTCGTCCGGGCGACCGGCCGCGTATCCCACGGCACCGCCCAGCACAGCGATGACGAGCCCGACCGCCACCATGACGGCGAGCCGCCGACGCCGACCCGAGTCGGGCGTGGACAGCTGGTAAGACGGCCTACCGGTACGGCGTGACACGCTGTCCCCCTGCCTGGCTGGAGCCTGCCCGCAGCCTAGCCGCTCCCGTCGGGACCGGTCGATACCCGGCGGCCACGGCCACCTGCCCACCGGACCGGGCCCGCGCCGGTGGGCGTCGTCAGGGCACCGGGGCCGGTCCCGCGCGGTCGGTGGTCCGGCGGGCCGACCGGGGCGCGGGGAACAGGGGCCGGCCCACCCGGATGACGTGCAGCAGCCGGTGCGGCGCGACGTCGAGCAACGCGCCGAGTGCGGTCCGGGTGGCGGGGACGTCGATGAGCTGGCTGAGCGGATGGGCGGCCAGCCCCGCCGTGTGCAGGAGCAGCCAGTTGCGCAGCAGCACCCGGCCGAACTCCACCTCGCCGGGCCGGTCGAGGTGTTCCGGGGCGAGCAGGACGAGGACGGTGCCGCCGTGGGCGAGCGGGTCGCCGGCGGCGACGGCGAGCAGCCGCGGCAGTCCCAGCGGACGCAGCACCGGGTACCCGGCCAGCGCCACCCGCAGCCCGGTGGCGGCGGGCCGCGACAGCCCCAGGCACCGGTCGGTGAGCCCGTCGGCGTGGTAGTCCGGGTGTGCGGGGTCCAGCCGCAGCCAGCGGCGCAGCTCGGCGACGACCGTCGGGTCCGCGTAGAGCCGCCGGTCGGCGGCGCGCAGCAGGGCGCCGAGCCGGCCGGCGGGCGGCACGGTCCGGACGGCTCCGCCGGCCTGCCGGGCCATCGCGTCCATCGCGGCGAGGGTGTCCCGCTCCACGCCCCCGGCGAGACCGCCCCGGTGGGTCCGGCGTTCCCACACGTCAGTGGTGCGGAAGGGGGTCGGGTAGCGGTCGACGGCGGGCCGCAGCCACCCCACCCACCCGTGCCGTTCGTCGTGGTCGGCCGCGTACTCCAGCCGCAGGCCGGCATCGGCCGCGACTACCAGGCAGGTCTCGACGAACGCGCCGAGGGACAGCCGCAGGTCCCGGCCGGTGGGGTCGGCGGCGGGCAGGGTGTGGGCGGGATCCCAGCCGATCCGGATCGCGTCGGCGTCGTAGCGCAGCCGCCAGGGCTGGGTGTTGTGGGCGCTCGGCGCCCGCCAGCACCACGGTTCGAGCGCCCGGAACGCGTCGAGGTCCACCTACCGCTCCTTGGCGTAGAAGGTGTAGCCGTGCAGCGGGCGACCGCCGAGCCGGCGGTACTGGGCGGCCGAGGCGGGGTTGTCCCGCCCGACGTACGTGCTGCGCAGCGTGGTGTAGCCGGCGGTGTGCAGGTTGCGGTGCAGGTGCGCGGCGAGCAGCCGTTGGTAGCCCCGGCCCTGATGCTGCGGGAGCACCCCCTTGACGATCAGCACCGCCTCCCGGCGGTAGCGGCGGCGGGCGGCCAGCAGCCGGGCCTGGTTGACCAGGTGCAGGTCGCCCCGGACGGCGATCAGGAACTCGCTGATGTCGGGTACGCAGAGCACGAAGGCCACCGGGCGGTCGTCCCGGGTCAGGTAGAGCAGCAACGACTCGTCCAGCAGGTACGCCAGCCCGTCGGTCTGTCGCCGCAACTGCGCGGCGGAGATCGGCGTGTAGTACCCGAGCTGGGCGAAGGAGGCGTTCAGCATCCCGCGCAGCAGGTCGAGCTGCTCGTCGAGCCGCCGGACGTCGCCGTGGTGCAGCGCGATCCGCGCGCCGTCCCGGTCGACCTGCACCGGCGGGGCCGGCTCCGCCGGGGCGGGCACCGGGCAGATCCAGGTGTCGGACTCGAACCGGCGGCCGAACCCGTACGCCTCGTAGGCGGTGGCGTACCACGGCGGGTTCCAGGCGCTGTCGACGAAGCCCCGCTCGGCGTGCCCGGAGGTGATCACCCCGCCGGCCTGGTTGGGCAGCAGGGCCACCGGGCCGAACAGCAGTTCCCGGTCGGTGCCGGCGTGTTCGGAGATCGCGTCGAACAGTGGTCCCGCGGCCGGCTCGGTGAACTCGGTGAGCCCGAAGAGCTGGCACCGGCGGCCGAGCTTGGCGTCGAAGGCGGCGTCGGTGTGCAGGGTGGTCCGGCCGACCACCGTGCCGGCGGCGTCGCGCAGCAGGTACAGCGACACGCCGTCGCGCCACCAGCGGCGGATCTGCTGCCGGGGCACCGGCACGTGGCGGGGTTCGCCGGCGTACAGCCGGTCCCCGAAGGCCAGGAAGCGACGCAGGTCGCGGCGGTCGGTGACCCGCTCGAAGCGGTGCCGGGCGGGGCTCATCGGCGCACCGCCGGCCCGGTCGTCTCCGCGCCCAACGGGGTGAAGGTGTCGATGTGCCCCATCTCGGTGCCCTCGGCCCGCCAGGCGCCGTTGGAGTAGCCGTCGGGGCTGGCGGTGTAGAGCCGGATGAAGCCGGCGGTGGCGTTGCGGGTGCCGTCGGTCAGCCAGACCATCAGCCGGCGGTGGTGCCGGGTGCGGGCGAAGCGCAGCATCGCGTCCCGGTCGGTGAAGAACGCGATGGTGCCGAGGGTCAGCGGGAACTGCCAGTAGACGGTGTGCCAGCAGTAGCCGTTCATCCGGCGCATGTCGCGCAGCATCCGGAACCAGGACGGGGCCAGCCGCAGCAGCACCAGCGGGTTGGTGTAGCGGGTGCCGCCGATGAACATGGCGCCGGCGCGGGCCTGCGCGGGGGCTCGGGAGAAGTCACGGGTACGCATGGTCACCTCACCAGGTAGCTGTTCTTGATCTTCTGTTGCCCGGCGAACGGGCCGGTGCCGGGTTCGTGCAGCTCGATCCGCAGGTCCCCGGCGGTGGAGTCCTCCACCAGGGACTGGGCGAAGTCCCGCGACACGGTGGCCAGGTGCCGGCGTACCCCCTGGCGGCAGGCGTCGGCGAGGGCGGCGCGTTGCGGGGCGGTCAGCGGGCGGCGCAGTTCGAGGTGGATCACCGGCCGGGTCTCCAGCGTCGCGTCCTCGACCAGGGCCAGGCAGAACCGGCTGATCTCGGCGGCCGACGGGTTGCCGGCGTAGAGGCCGTACTCGACGTCCTGCGGGTAGAGGTTCGCGCCGAGGTAGGAGACCGTGGAGTCGCTGCGGCCGAAGAGCATCAGCAGCGGCAGGGTCATCCGCTCGGCGGCGAGCGCGGTGCGCAGTTCGGCCCGGCGTACCGGGTCGGCCTCCACCAGCTCGACGACCCGCCGGTACGACACGAGCAGCGCCTCGTCCCCGACGTTGTACCGCAGCCGGGGCTGGAGCACGTCACCGCCGGTGACCGTGCAGAGCAGCTCCCGCCGCTCGTTGGTCTCCAGGAAGGTGGCGAACGGGTTGTACTGGAACACCATCGGCAGCCGTTGCTCGTCCGCGCCGAGCAGGGCGTCGCGCAGCCCCCGGTCGGTCTGCAGGCGGCGACGCAGCCACACCGTGAACCGGGTCTCCGCGCCGATGCCGATGCTCAGGTCGGACGCCCCGTACGCCGACCGGACCAGGTCGAAGCGTTGCTCCAGGTAGTCGCGCAGCGCCTCGGTCATCCCCTCGCCGCCGCAGCTGGCCGAGATCCGGTAGCGGGACCAGGGGAAGTCCTCGGCGTCGAGCCGGTCGCGCAGGTGCTTGAGGAACGGCGGGTAGGCGGTCACCAGGTAGTCGAAGTCGGGGCCGAACTCCCGCAGCGTGTCGATGACCTTCCCGAGGTCGGGGCCGGTGTTCTTCACCACCGCGATCCGGGCCATCGCCGCGCCGGTCGTCGTCCCGGTCGCCCAGGCCCCCATCGAGTAGGCGTTGATGACGAACGGCCGGCGCATCGGGAAGACCAGTCCGGTGTAGCCGGCGATGTCCCGGTGCACGGCGCGGAGTTCCCGCTCGCTGCGGGGCCAGTTGAACGGCCGCCCGGCCGAGCCGGCCGACTCGTCGACGACCACACCCCGGGTGGGCAGCCGTCCGTGCCGGCAGCGGGCGGCGGCGTCGTGGGCCACCACGTAGCTGTGCTTGTCGGTCTCCGGGAAGTCGGTGAGCCGGCGGCGGGCGGCGGCCGGGCGGGCGCGCAGGAAGTCCCGGTAGGCGGGGACCTGCCGGGCGGCGCGGGCGCAGACCGCCCGGGCGTGCGCTTCGGCCAGCCCGTCCAGCGCCGGGTGGTGCCGCCGGGCCACCCAGCGCCAGCCGGCCGGGTGTCGACCGACGAGCCGGCTCAGCCCGGCGACCGTCCGACCCAGGATCCCCGTCCCGGCCGACCGGCCGTGCGCCACCACGGCCGGCAACGGCGATTCGACGGTACGCAGGGCGACGGGGCGGTGCGGTAGCTCGGCCATGACAAGCATCCTGTCCGGGCCGTCGCGCCGGATCCTGAGGCCGGATACGGTGCGGTACTGAGTACCCCTACTCGGTCGGGTGGCGACGCGGGGCCGGGCGCGGCCCGGCTGCGGTGCCGGGGCGCGGCCCCGGCGGAGACACAGGGGCCGGGGCGCGGCCCGGCGGCGGGGCCGGTGTTCCCGGGTCAGCCGGCGCGGTCGAGGATGCTCGTCCGGGCCGCGGCGTACCGGTCGCGGACCGTCGGCACCGCGTCCGCCTCGTGGGTCCGCACCGCGCCGGCCGTCCACGGTGGGGGTTGCCGCCGGCCCGACAGCATCCAGGCCGCCTGACGGGCGGCGCCGTCGGCGACGTACTCCCCCGGCGGGGGGACGAGCACGGGGCGGCCGAAGACGGTGGGCGCGATCCGGCGCACCGCCCCGGAGCGGGCACCGCCGCCGACCAGGATCACCCGGTCGACCGTCGTGCCCTGCGCGACCATGGCGTCCAGCCCGTCCGCGAGCGCGCACAGCATGCCCTCCACCGCCGCGCGGGCCAGGTGCGCGGGGGTGGCGGTACGCGCGGTCAGGCCGTGCACCGCGCCGGTGGCGTACGGACGGTCCGGGGTGCGCTCCCCCTCCAGGTAGGGCACCATGACCAGCCCGTCCGCGCCCGGCGGGGCGGACAGCGCCAGGGCCGACAGCCCGGCGTGGTCGACCCGCAGCACGGCGGCGGTCGCGTCCAGCACCCGGGCGGCGTTGAGGGTGCACACCAGCGGCAGGAACCGGCCGGTCGCGTCGGCGAAGCCGGCCACGATGCCGCTCGGATCGGCGGCCGGCACGTCGGACACCGTGGACACGATCCCCGAGGTGCCGATCGAGACGATCATGTCGCCCGGTTCCGCGCCGACGCCGAGGGCCGCCGCCGCGCAGTCGCCGGCCCCGGCTCCCAGCGCCGCGCCGGTGAGCGACTGCCCGGCCCGGTCGGTCGGCCCGAGCACCTGCGGCAGCAGCACGTCCTCCCGGCCGAGGGCCAACCGGACCAGGTCTCGGCGGTACGCGCCGGCCGCCGCCGACCAGTAGCCGGTCCCGCTGGCCTCGCTGCGGTCGGTGCGCAGCGCGGCGAGCCCCGGTGCGCCGGCCAGCCGCCAGGTCAGCCAGTCGTGCGGCAGGCACACGGCGGCGGTCCGGCGCGCGTTGTCCGGTTCGACGCGAGCGAGCCAGCGCAGCTTGCTGACGGTGAAGCTGGCCACCGGTACCAGACCGACCGCCGTCGCCCAGGCCCGCCGCCCGGTGTCACCGCCGCCGAGATCCGCGATCAGCTCGGTGGCGGCGGCGGCCGAGCGGGTGTCGTTCCACAGCAGGGCGTCCCGGACCACCGCGCCGTCGGCGTCCAGGCACACCATGCCCTGCTGCTGGCCGGCGACCGACAGGGCCGCCACGTCGTCCAGTCCGCCGGCCCGGGTCACCGCCTCGGCCAGGGCGGCCTCCCATGCGGCGGGCGGCACGGCGGTGCCGGTGGGGTGCGGGGCGCGGCCTTCGCGCACCAGCGTCCCGGTCTCGGCGTCCCGGATCACGACCTTGCACGACTGGGTCGACGAGTCGACGCCGGCGACGAGGGGCACCGGTCCTCCCTGGGGATCGGTGGGATGGGCGGCGGATGGGCCGGAATCCGTCGACCCCTATTTGTTCAATGGATGAATTATTTGGTCGGGTCGGTGCGCTGTCAAGGCCCGGCCCGCCGGCGGCGTACCGCCAGGACCACCGGCAGCAGCACCAGCAGTACCCCCGCGCCCACCCCGGCCGACAGCCAGCGGATCCGGCCGTCGGCCGGACCGGTGGTGTCGGCGATCCAGTCGGCGAGGACGTCGGTACGGGCGCTGAAGTCGGGACCGGGGTGCGGGCAGCCCGGGCCGGTGCTGACGACCGCGACCAGCACGGCCGTGCCGTCCGGCTGCTCCCGGAAGTAGGGGCCGCCGGAGTCGTGCGGGCACGGGCTGGTGTCCGCGCGGGGCCGCCAGCCGGTCGTCTCGACGACGTCGGCACCGACCCGGCCGACGGTGAACCGGCCGGTCTGGAGCCGGTCCGTCGGCGCGGGCCCGTCGGCGGTGGTCAGGCCGTACCCGGTCAGCCGGAGGACCTCCCCCACCACTGGCGGCCCGTCGGCGAGCCGCACCGGCGGCACGCCGGTGATCGCGGTGTCGAGTTCGACCAGGGCCACGTCGACGGCGTCCGCCTGGTGGACCGCGACGGCCCCGGCCTCGTACCCGGCCCGGCCGCCCAGGTCGGTGCGGCCGACCGTGACCCTGGTCCGGTCGGCCACCAGCCGGCCGACCCGCCGGCCGTCGGGGGTACGGAAGCAGTGGCCGGCGGTGATCACCCAGCGCGGGGCGATCAGCGCGCCCGAGCACCAACTGTCCCGGCTGCCGCCACCCGGCACGGGCAGGCCGGTCATGGTCAGCCGGGCCGAGAACCCGTACGCCCCGTCGGCCGCGTCCTCCCCGTGGGCGATCGCCGAGGCCGGCCGGGCCGCGACGGGGGCGACGGCAACCGCCAGGGCCGTCAGGGCGACCATGACACACTGTGTGGCGAGTCGGAGCACGGGTTTCACCAGCCTGTACGCGCGGAGGACGGAAACGCACCGATGCTGCGGCCCCGGTCGTCCACGGAGCGTCAGGGGCGCCCTTATCGGTTCTTTATCCGACTGATGCCAGCCTTGCGGGCGGTCCCGGGCAGAGGGAAAACGACGGAAAGGGGACGCGGTGCGGGTGCTGATGGCCGACGACGAGCGGGTGCTGGCCGACATGGTGGCCCAAGGGCTGCGCCGGTTGTCCATGGCCGTCGACGTGGTCTACGACGGTGACAGCGCCCTGGACCGGCTCGCGGTCAACCGCTACGACGTGGCCGTCCTCGACCGGGACATGCCCGGCCGGACCGGCGACGAGGTGTGCCGGTGGATCGCCGACTCCGACACCGGCACCCGGGTGCTGCTGCTGACCGCCGCGGCCGGCATCCGGCAACGCGTCGAGGGTCTCGGCCTGGGCGCGGACGACTACCTGACCAAACCGTTCGCCTTCGCCGAGCTGGTCGCCCGGTTGCAGGCGCTGTCCCGGCGCTCCACCCCGGCGCTGCCCCCGGTGCTGGAGCAGGACGGCATCGTGCTGGACGTCACCCGGCACACGGCCTCCCGCGACGGGCTGGCCCTGTCGTTGTCACCGAAGGAGTACGCCGTGCTGCACGTGCTGATGCGCGCCGGGGGCCGGGTGGTGAGCGCCGAGGACCTCCTGGAACAGGCCTGGGACGAACACACCGACCCGTTCACCAACACGGTACGGACCACCGTGATGACCCTGCGCCGTAAGCTCGGCGACCCGCCGGTGATCCACACCGTGCCCCGCGTCGGCTACCGGCTCGGGGCATGAGCCTCCCCTCACCGGCCCGGCGGATGCTCCTGGTGCTCGGGGCGCTCCTGCTCGTCTCCCCGTTCGTGACGACGGCCGCCGAGCTGCTGCTCGCGCTGTGGCGGGAGTTCGGCCCGTCCTGGTGCGCCACGCCCGAGTTGCGGGCGCCGGGCGAGGACTCCTCCTTCGTCTGCGTCCAGGTGTTCCGGCGGCCGCGCATCCCGCTGGCCGTCGCCGTGACGGTCGTGCTGCTGGCGCTGCTGGCCGTCGGCTACCCGGCCGTCCGCTGGTGCCTGCGTCCGCTGCGGGACCTCGTCCCGGTGATCGCCAACGTCGGGCCGCAGAACCTCGGCCACCGGCTCAGGCCCGGCCCCGGCCGCGACGAACTGGCCGTCCTGGGCCGCACCATCGACGAGATGATGGACCGGATAGCGGTGGGCTACGAGGCCCAGCGCCGGTTCGCCGCGGACGCCTCCCACGAGCTGCGCACCCCGCTCGCCGTCCAACGCACCCTGATCGAGGTGGGCCTGGCCCGGACCCTCGACGACGCCCAGCTCGCCCTGCTCGCCGCCCAGCTGTTGGAGACCAACGAGCGCAACGAGCGCCTGATCGAGGGGCTGCTGGTGCTCAGCGAGAGCGACCGTGGCCTGCTCACCCGCACCCCGCTGCGGCTCGACCGGATCGTCGAGACGGTGCTCGACGCCCACCGCGCCCGGGCCGAGGAGGCCGGCGTCACGATCGTCAGCCGGCTGGCGCCCCGGCTGGTCGCCGGGGAGCAGGTGCTGCTGGAACGGCTGGTGGTCAACCTGGTGCAGAACGGCCTGAAGTACAACCGCCCCGGGGGCACCCTGGAGGTGCGGGTCGGTGCGGATCCGGCGCTGGTCGTCGGGAACACCGGCGACGACATCCCCCCGGACGAGGTCGCCGCCCTGTTCGAGCCGTTCCGCCGCCGGTCCGGCAGGCGCATCGACCACAGCGGTGGCGCGGGCCTCGGACTGGCCATCGCCCGGTCGATCACCCGGGCGCACGAGGGCGTCATCGCCGCCTCCTCCACCGGCCGGGACGGGCTGCGGGTCCAGGTCACCTTCCCCCCGGTGGCCGACGCCCCCGCCACCGGGGCCGACGGCTGATCCGCCGCACAGCCCACGCCACCGTCGTCACCGCCGCCGACCGGCGACGGCAGGCGACCGGCGACGGCATCCGGCCAGCGGGGCTCAGTCGCCGTCACCGGGGCGGGCCACCGGCTCGCCGCCGATGCAGCCGACCTTCACCTCGAACTCCCCCGCCGGGCCGGCGAAGGTCACCTCCGCGTCGTCGTCCGGCCCCCGGTCCACGTCCTTCACCCGGTAGTCCTGCGCCGGCGCCCAGGAGACCAGCCGGACGTCGGCCCCCACGCACTCGGCCACCGCCGTACCGCCGACGGTGGAAAAGCTGCGGCGCAGGCCCGGCGACGCGGAGGGGACGGCCGGCGGGGACGAGGACGCGGAGAGCCCCGGGCCGGCCGGTGCCGACGTCGCCGACGTCGGCTCGGGGGCCGCCAGCGCCCGCTCGACCTCGGCCTGGCTGCGGACCCCGCCGGGCGTGCCGGTGATGCTCTCCCCGACCAGCCCGATCGCGGCCACCCCGATCAGGGTGGCGAGCACGGCGGCGGCCAGCCAGCCGGCGGTGACGAGGAGCGTACGGCGTCCCATGCTTTGACTATGCCCGACCGGCCGCCGGATCCGGCAGCGGACGACGGGCGGGGTCGCGCGGTGGCCCGGCGGCCGGCCCGACCGGTTAACCTGCCAGCTGGGCAAGCACCCTGCTCCTGATCGGGGACGACGGATGAGACGGCGGTTGGCGCTGCTGGTCGTGGCGACCACCTGCCTGACCCTGGTCGCCTTCCTGGTGCCGCTGGCCCTGCTGGTGCGGACGGTCGCCGAGGACCGGGCCACCGTCCGGGCGACCGCCGACGTGCAGGGCCTGGTGCCGGTGGTGGGCACCGCCGACACCACGACGATCCGGCTGACCGTGGAGCAGCTCACCGCCGAGTCGGGCCGGCCGGTCAGCGTCTTCCTGCCCGACGGCACGGTGCTCGGCGCGCAGCAGCCGCGTACCGCCGCGGTGGCCCTCGCCGCCCGGGGCCAGAGCCTCACCGCGGAGCTGGACGGCGGTCGGGAGATCGTGATCGCCGTGCAGGGCCGGCCCGACGGCACCGGCGTGATCCGCACCGTGGTACCCCGGGCCGACGTCACCGCCGGGGTGGCCCGCTCCTGGCTGGTGCTGGCCGCGCTCGGCCTCGTGCTCGTGCTGCTCAGCCTCGCCGTCGCCGACCGGCTGGCCCGCACCCTGGTCCGGCCGATCACCGAGCTCTCCTCGGTCTCGCACCGGCTGGCCAACGCCGAGCTGACCGCCCGCGCCGAGCCGGCCGGCCCACCCGAACTCCGCGAGGTCGCCGCCGCGCTCAACCACCTGGCCGCCCGGATCCAGGTGCTGCTGCGCGAGGAACGCGAACAGGTGGCGGACCTGTCCCACCGGCTGCGTACGCCGCTGACCGCGTTACGGCTGGAGGCGGAGTCGCTGCCCGATCCGGACGACGCGACCCGGGTGGCGTCGGCCGTGGACGCGCTGGAACGGGCGGTCACCGGCCTGATCCGGCAGGCGCGCTGGCGCAGTGACCCGCCCGACGCCGACCCCGGTGGGGCCACCGCCGACGCCGCCGCGATCGTGGGCGAACGGGTCGCCTTCTGGTCGGTGCTCGCCGAGGACACCGGCCGCACGGTCACCCTCGACCTGGCCACCGGGCCGCTGCCGGTCGGGGTGCCCGCCGACGAACTGGCCGCGGCGGTGGACGCCCTGCTGGGCAACGTCTTCGCACACACCCCGGAGGGCACCCCCTTCACCGTCCGGCTGACCCGGGAGGCGGCCGGGGTCGCGGTGACCGTCCACGACGCGGGGCCGGGGATACCGGCCGGTCTGATCGAACGGGGGGCCAGCCGGGCCGGTTCGACCGGGCTCGGTCTGGACATCGCCCGCCGCGCCGCGCAGGCCAGCGGCGGCCGGCTCGACCTGGCCGCCGACGTCGAGGGCGGCGCGGTGGTGACCCTCCGGCTCGGGCCGCCCGGTCGACCTTAACCGCGCCTTAGCGTCCGCACAGCGCGCCGCTATCCCCCACCGGGGCACTCTCGGGACAACAACCGAGAACTCCGGAGGTACGCATCATGAAGCGCACATCCCTGCTGCTGGCGGCTGCCGGCGGTGCCGCCGTCCTCGCCGTCACCGGCACGGCGCTCGGCGTGTCCGCCGCGGAACGGGCGCCGGCCCCCACCCCGGTCGCCGAGACGACCGCGCCCACGCCGGTCGACCCGGGTACCGCCGCCCCGTCGTCCGGCACGCCGAGCGACGCGCCGACGACCGGTGCGCCGGCCCCCGGTGCCAGCACCGCCCCGGCCACCGCCGACGCCGTCAGCCAGCAGCGGGCCGGTGAGATCGCCCTGGCCAAGGTCGGTGGTGGCCAGATCACCGAGATCGAGCGGGAGCGGGAGGCGGGCCGCCCGGTCTGGAGCGTGGAGATCGTCGACGGGGACACCGAGCACGAGGTCGACGTCGACCGGGACAGTGGCGCGGTGGTCAAGTCCGAGCAGGAGAAGGCGGACGCCGACGACAGGTCCGGCCGGGACGACGACGCCGACGACCGGGACGACGACCAGGATGACGACCGGGACGACTCCGACGACGGGGACGACGACTGACGGTCCCCCGACCGCGCGGGCCGCGACCCCGCGGTGTGGTGACAGGTGCCCCGGCGGAATCCGCCGGGGCACGTCACCGTCCGACCTCGAAGCGGGCGGACCGCTCAGCTCGACGCGGGCGGACCGCTCAGCTCGACACGGGCCGACCGCTCAGCTCAACACGGGCGGACCGCTCAGAAGGTGTGCAGCTCCACCGCGACGCCGCCGGCACCGGACCGGCTGACCGCCACCCAGTCCCGCCCGGCTCCGGCGAGCCAACCCGGGTAGCGGCCGAGCTGACGACCGGTGGGCACGTCGTAGACGAGCACCTGCGGCCGGTCGTCCTCGGCCCCGCTGACCGCCACCAGGCCCTCGGTCACCGTCGACCGCCAGCTCGCCGACGACCCGGCCAGCCCCGGATCCGGCGCGGTCCACCGGGGTACGCCGGTGGCCAGGTCGAGTAGTGCCAGCTCCCCCGCGTCGGCCGTGCCGCGCACCAGCACCGACCGGTCGTCCCCGTCGACCGGCACGCCCGCGGCGGACCCCCGCCAGACCGTCCCGCCGGTACGCAGGTCGACCAGCTGCGGTCGCTCGTCGGCGGTGACCGCGACGAGCCGGGTGCCGCTGCCGATCAGGGTCTGCCCGCTGCGCTGGTGGGCCAACCGCTTGGCGCACTCGCCGTTCTCCCGACGCCCGCTGTAGACCGCGCCGGACCAGCCCTTGCCGCCGGTGGCCGCGTCGACGCTGGTGACGCTCACCGTGCAGCGCCGGTCCCCCTCCGGCGGATCGTTGTCGGTGCTCACCAGCAGGTCACCGGCGAGGAAGCCGTACCAGGCCCGGTTCGGCAACCGACCTGCGCCGGTCCGCCCGGTGGTCGGGGCGACCGGGGCGTAGGTGGCCGGTCGGCCGGCCGCGCTGAGCCGCACCACGACGTACCGGCCGGGGGCCGCCGCGTACGGCGTGCGCGCACCGAGGCTCACGTCGCTCACCCGGGCGAACCGGTCGGTGGGGATCTTCCACAGGCGGCGACCGCTCTGCACGTCCCGCCCGACGATCGCGCAGGTCGCCGCGTCGCCGTCCCCCGCGCACTCCCTGGCGTAGACGCCCTGCAGGTCGACGACGACGTCCTGACTGCCGGCCGCCCGCCACCGGGTGGCTCCGGTGGCGGTGTCGAGCACCTCCACGACGCCGTCCTCGCCGGCCGCCACGATCGACCCGCCGGCGATCACGTACCGGTAGCCCGTGGTGAACGGGTGACGCCACCGGTCCTGCCCCGTGGCGCGGTCCACCGCCCGCAGTTCCCGCTCGTCGGGCAGGATGATGAGCGGACCGGACTCGCCGACCTCCTGGTCGAGCCGGCCGACCGGCGTCGACCAGGCCGGGCGCGGGCCTTGCGGGCTGGCCGGCGCGGTGCCGTCGCGCAGGTTCTCCTGGGTCGGCTCGACCGGCGCGGGCGGCGGTCGCTCCGCCCGTTCCGCGCGGGGCACGGCGCAGCCGCACAGCCCGAGCAGCAGACTCAGGGCGACGGCGACGGTACGCCCACGGGCGGGTCGGTGCGACGGCGACAACGGTCTCTCCCTCGATCGGCGGTCGGCACCGCCACCCTAGGGTCCGCGCGCACGTCCGGCCGGTCGGTTCCCACGCCCGGCACGGCCCCGCCCGGTGTGTCAGGATGCTGGGCGTGCCAGCGATCGAGGTCGTCACGGGTGACATCACCCGGGAGAACGTGGACGCCATCGTCAACGCCGCGAACGAGTCCCTGCTCGGCGGCGGCGGTGTCGACGGTGCGATCCACCGCGCGGCCGGGCCGCGGTTGGCCCGGGCCGGCGGTGCGATCGGTCCCTGTGCGCCGGGCGACGCGATGCCGACCCCGGCGTTCGACCTCGACCCGCCCGTGCGGCACGTCATCCACACCGTCGGACCGGTCTGGGAGGGTGGCGGCCACGGGGAGGCCGAGGTGCTCGCGTCCTGCTACCGCCGCAGCCTGGAGGTCGCCGACGCCCTCGGCGCCCGCACCGTCGCCTTCCCCGCCATCGCCACCGGCGTGTACGGCTACCCGCCCGGGCAGGCCGCCACGATCGCCGTCGCGACGATCAGGTCGACCCCGACGAACGTCCACCGGGTACGGCTCGTCGCCTTCGACGAGGAGACCCGCGCGCACCTGGCCGCCGCGCTGGCAGCGGCCGGCTGACCGACCCGGGGCGGGTCCGCCACCGTGACGCCGACGTGGTCGAAACGCCGTACCCGCGCCGTGAACACTGCTCCCGTCGGCCGACGGTGCCGGCTCAGCCCTGCGGTAGCGCGTCGTCCACCGACGACGCCCCGGAGACCCGGTGCACCGCGACGACGGCGTCGAGCGGCAGCGCCGCGTAGACGTGCGGGAAGGAACCGCCGTCGGTGGCGTCCTCCCAGCGCACCGCCGCGCCGAGAAGCCGGGGGTCGAGGGCGGCGACCACGAGCGCCGGCTCCTGAGCGAAGTACCGCAGGGCGGTCGCACCGACCTGCTCGCGGGAGGAGCAGTGGACGAAACCACTGCTGTGGTCGAAGGGCGAGCCGTCGAAGCGGCCGGCGGCCTCGAACTCGGCCCACTCGGCGGGCAGGAGGATCTTGTAGATGAGCACGCCCCAGCGTGGCAGACGGCCGACCGGTCCGCAGCCACCCGCACCCGCCGGCGCCACCCGAAGTTGACAGCCACCTTGGCTCATGCAAATAATAGTTGGCATGAGCCAAGGTGAGCTATGGGCGGGATGAGCGGCGACCGGCTGGTCGAGGTTCTCGCCACGTTGGCCAGCCCGCACCGACTCCGCGTGCTCGCCGCGTTGACCGGCGGACGCGCCTACGTCTCACAGCTCGCCCGCGACCTGGGCATCAGCCGTGCGCTGTTGCAGGTGCACCTCAAGAAGTTGGAACGCGCCGGCCTGGTCACCGCCCAGCTGGAGTTGTCCGCAGACGGCAAGGCGCTCAAGTACTACGAGGTCGCACCGTTCTCGCTACAGCTCACGCCCGACGTGGTGGCGGCTGCCGCCGCGACCCTGAGCCCCGCCGGAGACGGCGACGCCCCACCGAAGAAGGGAACCAGTTAGATGGACGCCGCCTCGGTCTTCCTGATCGTCGTCGCCGCCGTGCTCATCTCGGTCGTCTGGTATGCGGGGGTCCGCAAGCGCACCGAGGTGTCGGGCGACCTGCAACGGCAGTACGCCGAACAGGCCGCCGAGACGTCTCGGCTGCTCACCCAGATGAGTGCGCAGCTGGCCGAGGTGCAGCGGCGTACCGCCGACATGCACCGCATCCTCAAAGACGCCGAATGACCGCGCTCGGGCTCTCCCCACCGGTCACGCGCCTCAACGTCCCCAACACCATCACCGCCGTACGCACGGCCGGCTCCTTCGCGCTCGCGGTGGCGGCGCTGACCCACCGCGACGCCCACCTGCTCGTCGCCGCGTACCTGGTCTACTGGATCGGTGACATCCTCGACGGTGCCGCCGCCCGTGCCCTGGGCCAGGAGACACGCACCGGCGCGGTCTTCGACATCGTCGCCGACCGGGCCTGCACCTCGGCCTGCGCCGCGGCACTCGTCGTCCTCCGACCCGGGACCGCGCTGCCGATCGCGGTGTTCCTCGTCCAGTTCATGGTCGTCGACCAGCTGTTGAGCCTGATGTTCCTGCGCTGGCCACTGCTGAGCCCGAACCACTTCGCCCGCGTCGACCGCCGCATCTACCGGTGGAACTGGTCTCCGCCGGCGAAGGCCCTGAACACCGCGGCGGTGGTGCTCCTGGCGATCGTCGCGCCGACCGCCGCCGCCGTCACCTTCGCCCTCGGGGTCGCCGCGGTGAAGGTCGTCTCGCTGGTGTCCGCCGCCAGGTTGCCGACCGACCCGCCACCCGCCCGGCCGTGATCGCCGTACTGACGGCTGCGGTCGTCGGGCTCCTGTCGGCGTTCCTGCCGTTCACCCCCGCCGAGCCCTATCTGCTGGCGGCCGTGGCGACCGCCGGCACACCACCCGTGGCGCTGGGCGTCGCCGCTGCCGCCGGTCAGACCGCCGGCAAGACCCTGATCTTCCTCGGCACCCGCGGCGCGATCCGCTCACCCTGGCTGCGACGCCGGCTCACCAGGCACACTCCGACCGGGCCGACACCAGCGGGCCGGTGGGGGACGGCCCTCGCGCGCCCGAGGGCGGCCGGCACACGACTCGTGGCGGTGCTGGAACGTCCCCGCCAGACGACCGGTGTGCTACTGGTCAGCGCGGTCACCGGATTCCCACCCCTGCTGGCCACCAGCGTCTACCTGGCGCGCACGCCCCTGCGCCCGGTCGCGTTCGCGGCGACGTGCCTGCTGGGCCGTACGATCCGCTTCGTCGCGATCGCCCTGACGCCCCGACTCGTCGGCTACTGAACACCGACGATCTCCCGGCCGGCACCGGATCCCGTCGATCGACGTCCGCCCGCTCCCGACCCCGGCCGCCCCCGGGTGGCGGCGACAACGGCTACGACGTCGCCCACCGCCCGCCGGTCAGGTCCAACCGCTCGACACCGCCAGGATGTCCACGGGATCCCCGGTCTCTGGTTCCGCCTGGTCGCCGAACCAGTCACCGGAGACCCCGCCTCCGATCCGCGGAGATCGTCACATCCCAGCTAACCCCCGGGCGACGACCTCAGCACCGGCGTTCACCACGGTCTTGGCTGCGGGAACGGGTACGGCCTGGGCCGCGCCGGCCGTCGTGCCCACCCCACCGGCCACCAGGGTGACCACCACCATCGTCCCGGCCATCCGCTGCCGCAGCGCTCGTTTGCCCATCAAGGTTCCCCTTCCACGTGCCCGGACCCGAGGTCCGGGCCGTGGGCATCCGTCGATGAATATTGCGCCAGATGCTAAGCCGGGGAACAGCCGGCGATCCCCGTCCGCAATCCGACTGCGGGGCGCATGCGCCGATGACCGCGCCTATGGGTGCGTCTCAAGGTGAGGGCAGTTCCGGGGGCGGCCGGTGGGACGGTGCCTGCCGAGCCGGCGGAATGCATGATGGACGATGCTGAGTTCCCATCGCTGGCCGGAGCCCATCGACGGCAATCCTGATATACGCAATTCCCATAGGGATCGACTCCGTTGTCGGCGGACCGCCGTGACCCGGGTCGGCGACAGCGACGGGCGACCGGCGCGCCGACACCGACACGGCCGGCCGGACCGTTGTCGTCAATCGGACCCACCGGTGCCCCGGCCCGCGCGCCCGCCTGGTGACGTACCGAACACCGGCCCCCACCTCCGGTCACGCCGGGACGGCTCGCGCCCCGGCCGACCACCCGGTCGTCCCGTCGACCGCCCGGTCAGCCGTGCACCCGGAACGGCGTCAGCGTGGCCCGGATCGTCTCGGCGGCACCCCAGTCGTCGTCGAACTGGGCCACCACCGCCAGGTGCTGTCGCAGTTGGACGATCGGCATGCGGGCCGGCCACCCGTCGTCGAGACCGGTCAACTCGGCATAGACCGCGAAGAAGCGGCGGGACTCCGGCGGCGGCGCGGTGGTCCACAGGTGCGCCAGGTCGACCTCGGCCCACAGGTACGACACCGCCGGGTCGATCAGCGCCGGCTGACCGTCCCGGGTGGCCAGCACGTTCTGCGCCCACAGATCGCCATGGGTCAGACAGGCCGGTCGCTGCGGCAACAGTTCGGGCAGCCGGGCGCACAACCGCTCCAGCGCGATCCGGTCGGCGCGGGTGAGCGCCGCCTCGACGCGGGGCTCGGACAGCCAGCGGAGCAACCGGTGCTCGGCGAAGAAGGTGAAGCCGTCGTCGGCCCAGGTGTTGACCTGCTGGCGCCGCCCCAACCAGTTGTCGCGGTGCCAGCCGAACCGGTGCCAGCCGGTGCTCGTGTGCAGGTGCGCGAGCCGGTGGGCGAACCGCTCCCAGAAGACCTCGTCGGGTGGCCGCGGCCGCAGCAGCGACAACACCAGCACCTCGTGGTTCGCCGCGATCACCTCGGGGGTCACCATTCCGCCCAGGTCCCGCAGGGCCGCCAACCCCTCGGCCTCGGTGACGAAGACGTCGTCGCCACCGTCACCCGCTCCGACGAGCGTCTTGACGAACACCGGCGGCGCATCCACACGGTCGGCCACCCCGGCGAACGCGGCGAGCCCACCGTCGACCGGCGTCACGGCCACCACGTCCCGGATCCCGGCCCGCGCCAACCGCTCCCTCAGCAGGACCGACGACATCGACATCCTCCAGCCCGGACACGGACCCGACAGCCCGGTCGGCCACCGGCGATCCTAGCCGGGCAGCCGGTCGCGGTGATCCGGCCGTCCTCGCCGGGCGGCGGGTCGTGGTGGGCGGGCGCGGTCGCGCACACTCCCTAAACCATCCTAGGACAAAGCTCCGACCCACTCGTCCGACCCACTCGTCCGACCCACTCGTCCGACCCACTCGTCCGCCCGGCGGGTGGCCGGCAGGTCGACCGTTCCGGGCCGGCGGCGGGCGTCGGCGGCTTGTCCGGTCACCTAACATCGGCACACGTGATCCTGTCCGCGCTGGTCGCCTCCCCACCCGCCGACGAGCCGCCGGTGCTGTTCAGCATCGCCGTGTGGTCGGTCCTGCTGATGGCCGCGGTCTTCGTCAGCAACCTGCTGGCCTACCTGTTCCGGCAGCGGCTCGAGCAGGCCAGCGCGCTGGTCCAGGGGATGCGCGAGCACGAGTACGTCAGGAGCGTCCAGCAGCCGGTCGCGGCCGTTCTCATCGCCGCGGTGGGCGGCTACGGCATCAACACCGCCACCCAGGAGGTCGGCTGGCCGGGATACCTGGGCTGGCTGCTCGGCATGCCGATCCCGGCCGGCATGGTCACCTGGGCCGCGATCCGCAGCGTCCGGCAGCGCCGGTTCGACGAGCAGTGGCCACCCGACCAGGTCCCGGTGGACGACCCGGTCAAGATCCGCAGCACCCTCCGCCGCGTCGTCCACCAGGGCGCCGACGCGGAACAGGCGGAGTCGCCCGCGCTCGAACGCGCCCTGGCGCTCCTGCTGGACCAGATCCTGCCGGCCCTGCGGGAGCGCCGCGACCGTGGCCCGCGCCGCTGGCTGGGGGCGCACCGGGTGACCGCCGTCCTCGTGTTCGGCTGGGCGGTGGCGACCCTGGCCGCCACGGTGACCGCGGTGGCCCCGTCACTGTGGGACCGGCGACGGGGCGCATGGATCATGCTGGCCGTGGCGGTGCTGGTGATCGTGTGCCTCGCCGGTGGGCTGCTGACCGTCCGCTACCGGTACAGCCGCTACCGGTACACGGTCCTCGCCGACGAGGTGCAACGGTCGGCCGGGGCGGTCCGCCGGCGGATCGTCGAACGCCGGCTCGGCATCTCCGGCACGGTCGACGCGCCACGACGCCGACGACGGCCGATCCCGCAGGACGGCTGAGCCGCCGTCCGGGGGGTCACCCGTCCCTGACCCGGACGGCCGGCACCGTCGCACGGCATCGCGGTCCGGCCGCCCGGGTCCGCCGTCAGCAGGCCGAGCGTTGGCCGGAGTAGTGGGTGCCGACCCGGCCGACCACGGTCTCGTCGGTCAGCGTCGTCCCGGCGGCGCGCTTCACGTAGCAGGAGTAGCGGTGCTGGTTGATCACTTCGAGGTGGATGTGCGCGCCGCTGTCCCCGTTGACCTGGTAGCAGCTCGAGTAGCGGAACCGACCCGTCTCGCCGAGCTTGGTCCACGGGCCGACCGAGGCGCCGACGACGACGCCGCCGGGCTTGTTGTTCACGTGCATCACGTCCGCCCGGGCGATGACCTCGCCGGTCGTGGTGTCCCGGGCCTCGAGCCCGATCCGGTAGCCGCCGTCGGCGAGGTTACCGGTCGCGCAGCCGGCCCGGACCGTCACCACGGTCACCGCGACCGGGTGCCCGGCCGCCGTCTTGCTGCCGAAGGGGGACACGACCGTGGCCCCCGGGTTGCGGTAGATGTCGACCGCCCAGTCGTTGGTGTAGCCCCAGTTCCCGAACACGATGTGATGGCTCGCCGGAGGGGTGCTACCGAACTTGTCCCAGATGGACGATCCCTCGATCGGCGGGTAGATCCCGATCGGGTCGGCCGTCGCGTGGGCGGCGGCCGGGGTCGCCGGTACGGCGAGTGCGCCCAGGACCAGCGCGAGCGCGCCGAGCGTGCGGGCGAAGCGGGACCTCATGGTGCCTCCGGAGGGTGTGGGGGCGGTACGGGACCAACCCGTCGATCGACAGGAGTTGATCAGAGTATCGCCTCCGACCGCCCGGCGCGGGGCGGTGGCGACTCCCCCGGCGAGCGACTCCTCCGACGGGCGACTCCTTCGGCGGGCGGCTACCGGCGGGCGGCCGAGACGTGGTGGCGGCCGATCGGCAGCATCAGCGGCCGGCCGGAGACCGGATCGACGATGACCTGGCTGTCCAGGCCGAAGACCGCGCGTACGCAGTCCTCGGTCAGCACCTCGGTCGGCGGTCCGGCCGCGTGCACACCACCGTCGGCCAGCGCGATGAGGTGGGCCGCGTAACGGGCCGCCATGTTCAGGTCGTGCAACACCATCACGATCGTGGTGCCGCGCGTGGTGTTCAGGTCGGTCAGCAGATCCAGCACCTCGACCTGGTGGCTGACGTCGAGGAAGGTGGTCGGCTCGTCGAGCAGCAGCAGGTCGGTCTGCTGGGCCAGGGCCATCGCGATCCACACCCGTTGCCGCTGCCCGCCGGAGAGCTCGTCGACCGACCGGTCGGCCAGGTCGGCGGTGTGGGTGGCGTCGAGGGCGGCGGCCACCGCACGGTCGTCGTCCCTGCTCCACCGGGACAGCAGGCGCTGGTGCGGGTTGCGGCCCCGGCCGACCAGGTCGGCCACGGTGATGCCCTCCGGCGCGATCGGCGACTGGGGCAGCAGACCGAGGGTGCGGGCCAGCTCCTTGGCCGGCATCCGGTGCACCGCCCGGCCGTCCAGCAGGACGTGGCCGGCGCGCGGGGCGAGCAGCCGCGACATCGACCGCAGCAGGGTCGACTTTCCGCACGCGTTGGCCCCGACGATCGCGGTGATCCGGCCGGGCGGGACGAGCAGGTCGAGCGAGTCGATGACGGTCCGGTCGCCGTAGCCGACGGTGAGCTTCTCGGTCGTCAGGGCGTGGTCGACGGTCACAGCGAGCCTCCGGCGCGGTTCGTGCGGACGAGCAGGTAGATGAGGTACGGAGCGCCGAGCACCCCGGTGATCACCCCCACCGGGAAGCGGACGTCGAAGGCGAACTGGCCGAGGAAGTCGGCGACCAGCACCAGCAGCGCGCCGACCAGCGCGGACGGCACCAGCGGCGAACCGCCGGAGCCGACCAGCCGGGCGGCGATCGGCCCGGCCAGGAAGGCCACGAACGCGATCGGCCCGGTCGCCGAGGTGGCGAACGCGATCAGGCCGACGGCGGCGACGATCGAGACCAGCCGGGTGCGTTCCCGCCGGGTGCCGAGCGCGGCGGCGGTGTCGTCACCGAGTTGCAGCATGGTCAGGCTCCGGGCCTGGCTCAGCAGCAGCGGACCGCACACGGCCAGCGCGACCAGCACCGGAACGGCCTCGTCCCAGGTGGAGCCGTTGAGGCTGCCGTTGAGCCAGCGGGTCGCCGCCTGCAGGTCCCACTGGCCGGCCTGGTCGAGGACGTACGCCGTGGCGCTGTTGAGCATGGCGGCGATGCCGATGCCGATCAGCACGAGCCGGGTGCCGGCCACCCCGTCTTTGAACGACAGCAGGTAGATGAGGACGGCGACGCCGAGCGCGGCGACGATGGCGAAGATCGAGACGCCCGTCTCGCCGAGGCCGAGCACGATGATGCCGAAGGCCGCGGCGGCGCTCGCCGCCGAGCTGATGCCGATGATGTCGGGGCTGGCCAGCGGGTTGCGCAGCATGGTCTGGAAGGTGACGCCGCCCATGCCGAAGCAGAGCCCGGCCGCCAGCGCCAGGACGGTCCGGGGCAGCCGGAGTTCACCGACGGTGAACGAGGCGCCGGGCACGGTCTCGCCGAGGATCACCCGCAGCACGTCGCCGGCCGGGTAGACGGTCTGCCCGACCATCAGTGAGACGACGATCATGCCGGCCACCGCCCCGGCGAGGGCGGCCAGCACGGCGTGCCGTCGGCGGCGGCGCCGGACCCGGCCCCGGGTGACCGCGTCGAGGGTCGTGGTGCTCACAGTTCGCGTACCTTCTGCCGCCGGACGATGTAGATGAAGAAGGGGGCACCGATCAGGGCGGTGACGATGCCGGCCGCGATCTCGTCGGGGCGGTTCACCACCCGGCCGGCGACGTCCGCGACGGTCAGCAGTACCGCGCCGACCAGGGTCGCGAACGGCAGCAGCCAGCGGTGGTCGAGGCCGACGAGCAGCCGGCACAGGTGCGGGACGATCAGGCCGACGAAGGCGATCGGCCCGGCGACCGCGGTGGCCGCGCCGCAGAGCACCACCGCGCCGGCGGCGGCGACCCCCCGGACCAGGGCGACGCGTTCGCCGAGGCCGGCGGCGAGGTCGTCGCCGAGCGCGAGGGAGTTCAGCGCCCGGGCGCAGAGCAGGCAGACGGTCAGCCCGGTGAGCAGGAACGGCAGGACCTGGCCGATGCTGTCCCAGCTCGCCCCGCCGACCCCGCCGACCTGCCAGGACTGGAAGTTCTCGGCGACGTCGCCGCGCGGCAGCACGACCGCGACCACCAGCGACGCGAGGGCGGCGGAGGTGGCCGCCCCGGCCAGGGCGATCTTGAGCGGGGTGGCGCCGCCGCGACCGAGCGAGCCGACCGCGTAGACGAACAGCGCGGACACCGCCGCTCCGGCGATGGCGACCCAGATGTACATGGTGGCGGTGTACAGGCCGACGGTGGTCATGGCGACGGCGATCGCCAGCATCGCGCCCATGTTCACCCCGAGGATGCCCGGGTCGGCGAGCGGATTGCGGGTGACGCCCTGCATCACGGTGCCGGACAGGGCCAGTGCCGCGCCGACCAGGGCCGCGAGCACCGTGCGGGGCAGGCGTTTGACCACGGCCGCCTGGTCGAGGGTGTCGTCGGTGCCGCCGAGGGCGGCGGTGATGTCGGCCCAGCCCACGGTCCGGGAGCCGAAGGCGACCGACGCGACCAGGGCCAGCGCCAGGGCGGCGAGGACGGCCAGCAGCCAGGCCAGCCGGATCCGGGCCGGGCGTCGCCGCAGGGCGACGTCCGACCCGGATGTCGTGAGAGCGGTCATCAGAGCTTGTCGGCGGCTTTGCCGAGCAGGTCGACGTAGTCCTTGAGGACGAACGAGACACCGAGCGGCGTCGGGTTGGCGGCGGTGGCCACCGGGGTGCTGCCGGGCAGCGAGACGAAGGAGCCGCGCTTGATCGCCGGGATCTTGGAGAGCAGCGGGTCCTTCTGCAGGGTGGCCAGGGTGGTGCCCTCGGCGTCACCGTAGGTCACGATGATGTCCACGTCGCTGAGGTTCTGCACCTGCTCGGCGCTCTGGGTGAGGCTGAACTCCTTGGTCGTCGCGGAGGCCTTGGCGATGCTCTCCGGGTGGGTCATGCCGAGGTCGGTGAAGAACTGCGCCCGGGTGTCGTGCGTGGTGTAGAAGCTGATCTTGCTGAGGTCCGTCGGGTCGAGGTGGGTCAGGAACATCGCCGACCGGCCGGCAAGCTTCGGGTAGCGGGCCGCCTCGTTCTTCATCTGCTTCTCGATCTTCGCGATCAGCGCGTCGCCCTCGGCGGCCAGACCGAGGGCCTTGCTCTCCAGCGTGATGCTGTCGCGCCACGAGGTGGCCCAGGGCGCCTGCGGGTACGCCACGACCGGCGCGATCTTGGTCAGGGTGTCGTAGTCCTGCTTGGTCAGCCCGGAGTAGGCGGCCAGGATGACGTCCGGCCTGGTGTTCGCCACCGCCTCGAAGTCGATGCCGTCGGTCTCGTCGAACAGCACCGGGGTGGCCGCGCCGAGTTCCTTGAGGCGCGCGGCGTCCCAGGGCAGCAGTCCGTCGCCGTCCTGGTCGCCGAAGTTGGCCTTGGCGTAGCCGACCGGGACGACCCCCAGGGCGAGCGGGACCTCGTGGTTGGCCCAGTTGACGGTGGCGACCCGTTCGGGCTTCTTCTCGATCGTGGTGGTGCCCAGCGCGTGGGTGACGGTCAGCGGGAACGTCGTCGTGCTCCCGGACGCGGCGGGCTTGTCGTCGGCGCCGGACGAGCCGCCGCAGGCGGCGAGGGCGAGCGTGGTGGCGACCGCGACGATTCCGGTGAGCAGCCGGGAGGGGCGCATGCGAAGTACTCCAACTCACATAGTAAGGACAGGCTTACCTAAAACTTGATCGGTAAAGTACTCCACGTTCGCGACGCCGTTGACCAGGGGGTATGAGGCAGTGAGCAAGGTCAGTGCCGGTACCCCGATCCTGCGCCGGGCGGTCGTCCGCAACGGGCGGCGCCTCTGGACCGGGACGGCGCTGGCCGGCGTCTACCAGCTCTGCGCGGCCCTGGTCCCGATCCTCGTCGGCGTCATCGTCGACCGGGGCGTCGCCACCGGCGACCTGACCGCACTGCTCCGCTGGATCACGATCCTGGCGGCGGTCTATCTCGTCCTGGCGGTGACCTACCGCTTCGGCGCGCGGCAGCTGCAACGGGCCATCGCCGAGGAGGGCCACCAGCTCCGGGTGGAGCTGGCGGCGCGGATCCTGGACCCGCGCGTGCTGCGGACCGGTCGGCACACCGGCGACCTGCTCTCGGTCACCACCACCGATGCCGAGTACACCTCCTATCTGCTCGATCACATCCCCCGGATCACCAGCGCCCTGGTGGCGGTCACGGTCAGCGCGGTCGCGCTGCTGCTGATCTCGCCACCGCTCGGGCTGACCGTGCTGGTCGCCATCCCGACCGTGCTGGCGGTCCTCAACCGCACCGCGCCGCTGATCGCCCGGCGGGTCAGGGAGCAGCAGGACCAGGCCGGTCGGGCCACCGCGCTCGCCACGGACCTGGTGACCGGGCTGCGCCCGTTGCGCGGCATCGGCGCCCAGGAAGCCGGCGCCGGGCGCTACCGCCGGGTGAGCCGCCACGCCCTCGCGGCCACCGTGCGCGCCTCCCGCACCCAGAACGTGTACCTGGGCGCGTCCACGATGCTGAGCACCCTGCTGGCCGGGGCCATCGCGCTGGTGGCGGGCTGGTTCGCGCTCACCGGCCGGATCACGGTCGGCCAGTTCGTCACCGTGATCGGCTCCGCGCAGTTCCTGGTCGAACCGTTCGGCGTGCTCGCGGTCGTCCCCAGTTGGACCGCCGCCGCCCGCGCGGCCGCGGACCGGGTCGCCGCCGTCCTCCACGCCGGGGTGGTCCTGCCACCGGGTGCCGCCGCGCCCGGCGGCGGCGGGAACGAGCTGCGCCTGGCCGACGTGACGTACGGCCCACTGGCCGGGCTGCACCTGCGCCTGCGCAGCGGGGAGTTCGTCGGCGTGGTGGCCCGCCGGCCGGCGGACGCCGAGGCGCTGGCGCGGCTGCTGGCGGTGCCCGACGCGTACGCGGGCGACGTCCTGCTCGACGGCGAGCGGCTGGAGGCGGTGGACCGCGACCGGGCGCGACGGGTGCTGCACAGCGAACCGCACCGCACCGACCTGTTCACCGGCACCCTGGCCGCGAACCTCGCCCGGGCCGACGACGACGGCGAACGGCTCGCCGGGGCGCTGCGCGCCGCGGCCGCCGACGAGGTGGCCCGCCTGCACCCCGACGGCCTGGGCATGCCGGTCACCGAGCGTGGCGCGAACCTCTCCGGCGGCCAGCGGCAACGCGTCGCGCTCGCCCGCGCGCTGCTCGCCGGGCCGCCGCTGCTGGTGCTGCACGATCCGACCACCGCCGTCGACGCGGTCACCGAACGGGCCATCGCCGACGGCATCCGCGCGCTGCGGCACGGACCGGACGCCGGCTTCGGCACCCTCCTCATCACCAGCAGCCCGACGCTGCTGGCCGCCACCGACCGGGTGGTGTTCATCGTCGACGGCGCCGTCGCCGCCGAGGGTCCGCACGCCGAACTGGTCAGCCACGACGACTACCGCCGGACGGTGCTGCGGTGACGCCCCCGATCCTGCCGGTGGCCAGCCCGCGCGAGAGCAGGGCGTGGCTCGGCGCGCAGCTACGGGTCCACGCGGTGGCCACCGGCGTCACCCTGACCGTCGGGCTGGTCGCCGCGGCCACCGCGATCGTCCCCGCCTACGCCCTCGGCCTGCTGGTCGACCGGGTCCGGGCCGGCGGCGGCACCGACGCGCTCGTCCCGGTCGCCGTGGTCATCGTGGCCGCCGCGGTCGTGGGCGGCCTGGCCACCGGCGCCGGTGCCCACCTGGTCCGCCGGTTGGGCGCGCGAATTCTCGCCGACCTGCGCGAGCGCGCCCTGGACACCGCGCTGCGGCTGCCCGTGGCGGTGCTCGACCGGGCCGGCCGGGGCGACCTGGTCTCCCGGGTCGGCGCGGACGTCAGCGCCATCGACCGGGCCGTATCCGAGGTGCTGCCCACCCTGATCTCGGCGCTGCTGCTGGCGGCGCTCAGCTTCGGCACGATGATCGGCATCGACTGGCGGCTCGGGCTGGCCGGCGCGGTCGCCGTCCCGCTCTACGTGCTCGGGGCGCGGTGGTACCTCCCCCGGGCCGCACCGGCCTACGCGGCCGAGCGGGTCGCCATCGCGCAGCGGTCGCAGCAGTTCGTCGAGAGCGTGCAGGGCATCCGGACGGTGCACGCCTACCGCTTGGAGGACCGGCACCTCGCCGGCATCACGGCGGCCTCGGCCCGCGCCCGGGACATCTCGACGGGCGTGTTCGCCCTCTACACCCGCCTGGTGGGACGCGTCAACGGGGCGGAGCTGGCCGGGCTCGGTGCGGTGCTGGTGGTAGGATTCCTGCTCGTCCGCCAGGGTGCCGTCACCCTCGGCGAGGTCTCGGCGGCCGCGCTGCTGCTGCACCGCCTGTTCGGCCCGGTCCTGCAGCTGATGGTCACCGTCGACAAGGCCCAGGAGGCCGGGGCGAGCCTGGCCCGCCTCGTCGGCGTGCTCGGCGCGGATCCCGGACGCGACGCGGGCGGCACCGCGCCGTCAACGCACGACCTCGTGTTGACCGGCGTCGGCTTCAGCTACGACGGGGCCACGCCGGTGCTGCGCGACGTCTCCCTGCGGGTCGGGCCGGGTCGGCTGGTGGCGTTGGTCGGCTCCACCGGCGCCGGGAAGACCACCGTCGCGTCGATCGCCGCCGGGGTGCTGCGCCCCGCGCGCGGCACGGCCACCCTGGGCGGCGTTCCGGTCACCGAGCTGCCCGCCCGGACGATCGCCCTGGTCAGCCAGGAGACCCACGTCTTCGCCGGTCCGCTCCGCGAGGACCTGCTGCTGGCCCGGCCACGGGCCACCCCGGACGAACTCACCGCGGCCCTGGCCCGGGTCGGCGCGCTGGCCTGGGCACTCGCCCTTCCCGACGGCCTGGACACGGTGGTCGGCGAGGGCGGCCATCCGCTGACCCCGGCGCAGGCGCAGCAGTTGGCGCTCGCCCGGGTGGTGCTGCTCGACCCGGCGGTCGTGGTGCTGGACGAGGCGACCGCCGAAGCCGGCAGCGCGGGGGCGCGCGACCTCGAACAGGCCGCCGCCGCCGCGCTGGAGGGACGCACCGCCCTGGTCGTCGCCCACCGCCTCACCCAGGCGGTGGCGGCGGACCACGTCATCGTCATGGAGCGGGGCGGGATCGTCGAGAGCGGCCCGCACGCCGAGCTGGTCGGCGCGGGCGGAAGCTACGCCCGGCTGTGGGCGGCGTGGGCGGCCCGCGCCACCGCCGGCCCGGAGGCGGCCCGTACCGGCGTCGCGCCGGGCTCCACCGGGGGCGACGGCCCGCCGGTGCCGCAACGGCAACCGGCCGGGCCGTCGCTGACCGCTCAGCGGGAGTAGAACTCCACCACGAGCTGCTCGTCGCAGACCACCGGCACCTCGTGCCGGGCGGGCTCGCGCAGCAGCGTGGCGCGCAGCCCGGTCAGCTCCACCGACAGGTACGGCCGGGGTCGGTCGTCGGCGTGGGCACCGGCGGCGGCGAGCTGGAACGGTGGCAGGGTCCGGCTGCGTTCGCGCACTCCGACGACCTGGCCGGGCCGCAACCGGTAGGAGGGCCGGTCGACCTTGCGCCCGTCGACGGTGAAGTGGCCGTGCCCGACGAGCTGGCGTGCCTGGTAGACGCTGCGGGCCAGCCCGGCCCGGAGCACCACCGCGTCGAGCCGCCGTTCCAGGAGCGCGACCAGCGACTCGCCGGTCTTCCCGGCGCCCCGGGCCGCCTCGTCGAACGTCCGGCGCAGCTGGGACTCGCTGACGTTGTACTGGTGGCGCAGCCGCTGCTTCTCCAGCAGCCGCACCTGGTAGTCGGAGGTCTTGCGCCGGTTGCGGCCGTGCACGCCCGGCGGGTAGGGACGCCGCTCGAAGTACCGCACGCACTTACGGGTCAACGGGATGCCGAGCGCGCGGGAGAGCCTGGCCTTGGGACGGGGGTGGTTCACGTCGACGTCTCCGATCACATGATCTAATACGGTTAGGTAAGGCTAACCTACCTTGAGGAGATCGGGATCATGCGCCCCAGCCCGGCCGAAATCGTGCGGACCCTCGTCGCGGGCCGGCTGCCCGCCCTCGTCCATCTGCCCGGCTCCACCGGCCCGCACCAGGTCCGGCACGCCGTCGATCCAGACGGCCGGGTGCTGCTGCTGACGCCGGCAGCCGGCGACCTCGCCACGGCGCTCACGCCGCCGGCCGGGGAGACCGACGTCGCCGCCGTCCTCGACGTACTCGACCTGCCACCCACCGCCGGCGCCCCCTCACTCGGCCGGGCCTGGCTCTCCGGCTGGGCCGAACGCCTCGACGGCGACGGGGCGCGACGGGCCGCGATGGACTTCGCCGCCACCCGGCCGACGGGCGACCTGCTCGACGTGGGCGACCGGTTCCGGCTGCACCGGTTCGCGGTGGCCGAAGCCCGCTGGGAGCGGGCCGGCGCGACGCGCCCGATCGACCCGCAGGCGTACGCCCGGGCCGAGCCCGACCCGCTGCACGCGGCCGAGGCGGACCTGCTGGCCGACCTCGCCGACCACCACGGCGAGCAGGTCGCGGGCTACCTGCGCCGGCAGCTCGGGCTCTGCGGTGCCGAGGCGCCCCGGGTGGTCCGGATCGACCGGTACGGGCTGCTCGTCGTCCACGGTCGACCGGACGCCATCCGGCGGACCCGGGTGGGCTTCGCACACCCCGTCGCGGACGTCGCCGAACTGTCCCGGGTGCTGCACCCGATGGTCTGCCCCCGGCAGGCCGCCTGAGCCCCGTCGGGACGCACCGGGCAGCGGGCGGGCGTCGCCGAGAGGGCCGCGCCCGCCAGCGGGTGGACGGGTCCGACGTGCGGTCGTTCGACATCGACTATTGACGTTGCCGTAACAGCGGTCTAGCGTCTGTCGAACCGCTTCGTCGAACCGCTTCGACGAGCACTCGGACGCGGTTCCGTGCCTGGCCGGAGGAGGTGTGCGGTGGCCACCATGCAGGACGTCGCCCGCCTGGCGCAGGTCTCGGTCAGCACCGTGTCCTACGCGCTCACCGGCGCCCGGCCGATCTCCCCGGCGACCCGGGCCAAGGTGCTCGCCGCGATGACCGCGCTCGACTACCAGCCCAACGCCATGGCCCGGGGTCTGGCCAGTCGGCGCAGCCGGATCCTGGGCCTGCTGCTGCCGATGGACGAACGCGGCATCGGTGCCACCGAGACGGCCTTCGTCACCGGGGCCGCCGCGGCGGCCAGCACCGTCGGCTACCACCTGGTGCTGTCACCCGTCGGCGGGGGCGGCGACCTCGACGAGCTGCGCCGGCTGGCCAGCCAGCGGATGTTCGACGGCGTGGTGCTGATGGAGGTGCAGCTCGCCGACGAGCGGGTCGGCACGCTCCAGCAGGCCGGGGTGCCGTTGGTGCTGATCGGGCGGACCGGCGACACCGACGGGCTCTCCTACGTCGACATCGACTTCGCGCAGACCGTACGCGAGGCGGTGGCGCACCTGGTCGGCCTGGGGCACCGGCGGATCGTCTACGTCAACCACTCGGCCGGGACGCTGGCCAGCGGGTACGGGCCGGCGCTGCGGACCCGGGACGCGTTCGTCACGGCGATGACCGGCCATGGCCTGGAACCGGTCATGATCCCGGCCGAGGACAGCGCCGCCGGCGGCCGGGCGGCGCTGGCCGCCGCCCTGGCGCGCACGCCCGACCTGACGGCCGTGCTGGCCATGAACGAGACGGCGATCTTCGGCATCCTCGGCGAGCTGACCGCGCGGGGGCGGTCCGTGCCCGGGGACGTCTCGGTCGTCTCGATGGTCACCTCGCCGCAGGTCGCCGAGCTGGCCACCCCGGCGCTGACCGCGATGACGTCGCCCGGGTCGGCGATGGGCCGGATCGCGATCGAGGCGCTGGTGCGCCAGCTGGACGGGGCCGGCACCGCGTGCCACCAGCAGCTGCTGCCGTGCGCGCTGGAGATCCGGGGATCGACCGCGGCACCCCGACGTCACCACCCGGATGGGGGCTGACCAGGCAAAACGGCCCGTCGCCGCGCGGCAACGCGACGACGGACCCAGCGAAGTACCGGGCTCGATACTCAACGAGGAGGATAGCAATGCAGCGATTCCACCGGATCGTCGCGGCGATCGCCCTGGCGGCGACCGCGACGACCACCGTGGCCGCGTGCGACGACGACAGCGGTGACGGCAGCGGGGCCAGGACCCTCAAGCTCTGGCACTACGAGGGCGAGACCAGCGCGATGGGGGTCGGCTGGGACCGGGCCATCGAGATCTTCAAGGCCGAGCACCCCGGCGTCGAGGTGCGCTTCGAGCGCAAGGCGTTCGAACAGATCCAGCAGAACGCCGGCATGATCGTCAACTCGTCCGAGGGTCCGGACATCATGGAGTACAACAAGGGCAACGCGACCGCCGGCCTGCTGTCGTCGCAGGGCCTGCTCACCGACCTCAGCGGCGAGGCGGACGAGCGCGGTTGGGCCGACAAGCTCAGCCCCAGCCTGCAGACCACCGCGCGGTACAGCGACAAGGGCGTGATGGGGTCGGGCAACTGGTTCGGCGTGCCGAACTACGGCGAGTACGTCACGGTCTACTACAACAGGGACCTGTTCGACCGGCACGGCGTCACGGTGCCCACCACCATGGCGGAGCTGACCGCCGCGATGGACACCTTCGTGCGCAAGGGCATCACCCCGCTGGGCATGGCCGGCGCGGAATACCCGGCCGGGCAGCTGTTCTACCAGTTGGCGCTCTCCAAGGCCGACCGGCGGTTCGTCGACGACTACCAGCTCTACCGGAACCCGGTCGACTTCCGTGCCGACCCGCTGAAGTACGGCGCGGACACCTTCGCCGACTGGGTGCGCAAGGGCTACGTCGCCAAGGACTCGGCGAGCCTCAAGGCCGAGGACATGGGCACCGCGTTCATCGCGGGCAAGACCCCGATGATCGTCTCCGGCAGCTGGTGGTACGGCCGGTTCAAGGCCGAGATGAAGGCCAACTGGGACACCTTCCTGTTCCCGGGGAACACCCTCAACGCCGGCTCGTCCGGCAACATCTGGGTCGTCCCGACCAACAGCAAGGCCAAGAGCCTGGCGTACGACTTCATCGACATCACCCTGCGCCCGGAGATCCAGGACCTGATCGGGAACAACGGCGGCATCCCGGTGGCCGGCGACCCCGCGAAGATCACCGATCCGAAGGACCGCAAGCTGATCGAGGACTTCAACACGGTCAGCAAGCAGGACGGGTTGGCCTTCTACCCGGACTGGCCGGTGCCCGGCTACTACGACGTGCTGGTCGGCGGGTTCCAGGCGCTGATCAACGGGTCCAAGTCCCCCGACCAGGTGCTCGACACGATCGCCAAGCCGTACGCCGACGGCGTCAAGGAGATCACCGGCAAGTGACAGGTGGGCGGCGGGCGCGACCGGGACGACCGGCGGGCCCGCCGCCGGGCCGGGAAGGATCCGCCATGGCAGTCCCCGACACCGCCGCCGGCACACCGGCGGCGACCCGCACCCGCTCCCCCGTCCGCCCGTCCCGCCGTCGACCGCGCGGACGGGGCGCGGCCTACTGGCTCTACCTGCTCCCCGGGGCGGCGCTGTTCGTCCCGGTCATCGGCGTGCCCCTGGTCGGCACCGGGTACCTGTCGCTGACCCGGTGGTCGGGCGTCGGCGACCCCACCTTCGTCGGGTTGGACAACTACCGGCGGCTGCTGGACGACGAGGTGTTCTGGGCGTCGTTCCGCAACACGGTGGCGATGATCGTGGCGATGGTGGTGGTGCCGACGCTGCTCGGGCTGCTGCTCGCCGCGGTGCTCTTCGACGTCATCGGGCGGCGGTTCCGGCCGCGGACGGCGGCGGCCCTGCGGGCGGCGTTCTACCTGCCACAGGTGCTGCCGGTGGTGGTGGCCGGCATCGTCTGGGGCTGGATCCTGCGCCCCGACGGCGCGTTCAACAGCGTGCTCGACGCGGTCGGTCTCGGGGCGCTGCGCCACGACTGGCTGGGCGACCCGGACACCGCGCTGCCGGCGGTGATGGCGGTGATGATCTGGGTGCAGATCGGCTACCCGGTGGTGGTGTTCATGGCGGCGTTGCAGCGGGTCGACCCGGAGCTGTACGAGGCGGCCGAGGTCGACGGGGCGGGCTGGCGGCACCGGTTCCGGGCGATCACCGTGCCGCAGATCCGGCCGGAGACCTTCGTGGTGGCCCTGACCTGCACCATCGCCGCCCTGAAGGTGTTCGGACCGATCTTCGCGCTGACCCGGGGCGGCCCGGAGAACGCCACCAGCGTGCCGTCCTACTTCGCCTACTACACGTTCTTCAAGAAGCTCCAGGTCGGGTACGGTTCCGCGATCTCCACCGTGCTCACGGTGATCATCGTGGTGGTGGCCGTGGTCTTCATCGGGGTGCAGGCCCGCAGTGAGCGCCGGGACCGGGGGGTCTGAGATGGCTGTCATGATCGCCAAGGTCCCGGTCCGCCGCCGGCGGGTGCGCGACCGGCACCACCGGGGCGTCAGCCGCTGGCTGGTGCTCGCCGGGGTCACCATGGGCGCGCTCGTCATGCTGGTGCCGTTCGCGTTCATGCTGCTCAACGCGTTCAAGTCGCCGGGCGACTACTCGTCGGGCGGCCCGCTGAGCTGGCCGACGGAGTTCTACACCACGGGCCTGCGGACGTACTGGTCCACGGTGAACTTCCCGCTCAAGCTGTGGAACTCGACGCTCATCGCCGGGTCGGTGGCGGTGCTCGGCGTCGTCGTGTCACTGCTCAACGCGTACGCCCTGGGGATCGGCCGGGTCCGCGGCCGGTTGTGGATCGTCGGGCTGTTCCTGCTGGCCAACATGCTGCCGCAGGAGGCGTTGGTCTACCCGCTGTACTACGTCGCCAAGGAGGTCGGTCTCTACAACACCCGACTGTCGGTGATCATCATCTTCACCGTCATCCAGAGCGCCTTCGGCACCTACCTGCTCGCCTCGGTGCTCGGCACGTTCCCCCGGGCGCTGCTGGAGGCCGCGGCGCTCGACGGCGCCGGGAAATGGACGGTGCTGTGGCGGGTGGTCTTCCCCAACCTGCGACCCACCCTCGCCGTCCTGCTGATCTTCTTCTTCATCTGGACCTGGAACGAGTTCCTCATCCCGCTGGTCATGCTGATCGACAACCAGACCCAGACCGTCCCGGTGGCCCTCGCGTCGTTGCAGGGTGACCGGCTGATGGACGCCCCGACGACCAACGCCGGCGCACTGATCAGCCTGGTGCCGGCCATCCTGTTCTTCCTCATCTTCCAGCGCACCCTGGCGCGCGGCATCACGGCAGGAGCCGAGAAGTGAAGTTCACCGACGGGTACTGGCAACTGCGTCCGGGGGTCAGCGTACTGCGCCCCGGCACTGTCGAATCGGTCGAGCCGGACGACCGCGGCTTCACCGTCTTCGCCCCGGCCGGTCGGATCAACGGCCGCGGCGACACCCTCAACCGGCCGGTGGTCACGGTCCGCTTCTTCTCCCCCGCCCCCGGCGTGGTCGGGGTGACCATCGGCCACCACAGCGGCGGGCTGCCCCGCGAACCCCGCTTCGGGCTGCGCACCGACGACACGCACCCGGTCACCGTCGACATCACCGGGATCAGCGCGTCGCTGACCACCGGTGAGCTGACCGTCCGGGTCGCGCTGGTCGACGACTGGCGGGTCGAGTTCCGGCACGGCGACCGGGTGGTCACCGCCTCCACCGCCCGCAGCATCGGGATCGTCACCGACGGCGAGGGCCGCCGGTACGTGCACGAGCGGCTGGCGCTCGGCGTCGGCGAGACGGTGTACGGGTTGGGCGAGCGGTTCGGCCCGTTCGTGAAGAACGGTCAGACGGTCGACGTCTGGAACGCCGACGGCGGCACCGCCAGCGAGCAGGCGTACAAGAACGTGCCGTTCTATCTGAGCAGCGCCGGCTACGGGGTGTTCGTGGACCACCCGGAGCACGTGTCGTTCGAGGTCGGCTCGGAGGTCGTCGCGCAGACCCAGTTCAGTGTGGAGGGTCAGTCGCTCACCTACCACGTCGTCGACGGGCCCACCCCGAAGGACGTGCTGCGCCGCTACACGGCGCTGACCGGCCGGCCGGCCCGGGTGCCCGCCTGGTCGTACGGGCTGTGGCTGTCCACGTCGTTCACCACGTCGTACGACGAGAAGACGGTGACCGAGTTCGTCGAGGGGATGGCCGAGCGGGGCCTGCCGCTGTCGGTGTTCCACTTCGACTGCTTCTGGATGCGCCAGTTCCACTGGGTCGACTTCGTCTGGGATCCGGCCACCTTCCCCGACCCGGAGGGGATGCTGCGCCGGCTGCACGAGCGGGGCCTCAAGGTGTGCGTGTGGATCAACCCGTACATCGCGCAGCGCTCCTACCTGTTCGAGGAGGGCCGCCAGGCCGGCTACCTGGTGCGTAACCCGGACGGGTCGGTGTGGCAGTGGGACAAGTGGCAGGCCGGCATGGCGCTGGTCGACTTCACCAACCCGGACGCGGCGGCCTGGTTCGCCGACAAGCTCCGGGCGCTGCTGGACATGGGCGTCGACTGTTTCAAGACCGACTTCGGCGAGCGCATCCCGACCGACGTGGTGTGGCACGACGGGTCGGACCCGCAGCGCATGCACAACTACTACTCCTACCTCTACAACAGGACGGTCTTCGCGCTGCTGGAGGCCGAGCGGGGCGAGGGCGAGGCGGTGGTGTTCGCCCGCTCGGCCACCACCGGCGGCCAGCAGTTCCCGGTGCACTGGGGCGGCGACTGCGAGTCGACGTTCGTCGCGATGGCCGAGTCGCTGCGCGGCGGGTTGTCGCTGGCGTCGTCCGGCTTCGGCTACTGGAGTCACGACATCGGCGGGTTCGAGGGCACCCCCGACCCGGCGGTGTTCAAGCGGTGGATCGCGTTCGGCCTGCTCTCCTCACACTCGCGGCTGCACGGCTCCGGCTCGTACCGGGTGCCGTGGGCCTACGACGAGCAGGCCGTGGACGTGCTGCGGCACTTCACCCGGCTCAAGCTCAGGCTCATGCCGTACCTGGCGGCGACGGCCGAGGAGGCGCACCGGGACGGGATCCCGATGATGCGTCCGATGATCGTGGAGTTCCCGGACGACCCGGCGGTGGCGCATCTCGACCGGCAGTACATGCTCGGCCCCGACGTGCTGGTCGCGCCGGTGCTCAGCGCCGACGGGCAGGTCACCTTCTACGTGCCGGCCGGCACCTGGACCCACCTGGTCACCGGCGCGCAGCTCACCGGCCCGGCGTGGGTGACCGAGAAGCACGGGTACGACAGCCTGCCGGTGCTCGCCCGGCCCGGCGCGGTCATCGGGTTCGGGGCGCGCTCGGACCGGCCCGACTACGACTGGGCCGACGGGGTGGAGCTGCGGCTCTACGCCCCGGTGGAGGGGCAGCGGCAGCGGGTGGGTATCCCGGCTCCCGAGGGGGGGCCGGGCACGCAGTTCGAGGTGGGCTTCCGCGCCGGGGTGGCGACCGCCGAGCTGGTGACGGGCCGGTCGTCGGCGTACCGCTGCGTGGTGGTCGGCCCGGGGACACCGGCGGGTTGATCCCGGGCCGACCCGCACGTCGTCGGAGATCCCGGCTGGTCAGTAGACGAACGGCCAGCCGGCGCCGTCGTACCCGAGGAGGTTGATGCCGAGCAGCGAGGTCCCGTTGTCGGCGTAGTAGTGGTAGGTGAGCACCTCGGCGTCGGTGTCGGTGAACACCGCCTGGTGACCGGGGCCGTGGATGCCGCCGTGCCCGGCGAGCACCTGGGTGCCACCGCCCGCGGTCATCGGCACACCGTTGCGGTCGACGTACGGCCCGGTGACCGAGGTCGACCTGCCCACCATCACCCGGTAGGTGCTCGCGGCGCCCTGGCAGCAGCGGTCGAACGACACCCACAGGTAGTAGTAGTTGCCGTGCCGGGCGATCACCGGGGCCTCGATGGCGCCCCCGTTGCGGCCCGCGATGCTGCGCAGGGTGGTGTCGGAGCGCTTGCCGGTGGCCGGGTTCAGCGCCACCATCTTGATGCCGGACCAGAACGAGCCGAAGCTGAGCCACCATCTGCCGGCGGCGTCGACCACCAGGTTCGGGTCGATGGCGTTGAAGGTGTCCGACGTCCGGGACTCGATGACCAGACCCTGGTCGGTCCAGCTGCCGGAGGCCCCGGTGGTGCTGGTGGCCAGGAAGATCGCCGACCGGTTCGAGCCGAACGTCGAGGCGGAGTAGTACAGCCAGTACCGGCCGTCGCGGTAGGACAGGTCCGGTGCCCACAGGTTGCGGCTGCCACCGGTGTACGGCGTGGTCCAGGGCGCGCCGTTGGGGAACACCGTCCCCGCGTTGCGGAACGCGATCCGGTCGGCGGAGGTCTTGAGGGCGATGTTGTCGCCGGTGTGCGCCACCAGGTAGCCGCCGCCGGGGCGGACCACGATCGTCGGATCGTGCACGCCGACGTCCCCGGTGACCCGGCCCGGGTTCGGGTAGGCGGCCGGCGGGGTGGTGGGCGTCGCCGCCGCCCGGGGCGCGGCGGTTCGGGCGGCGGCCGACGACGATCGCGTCGCCGCGACCCCGCCGGTGGTCAGCACGACGACGGCCAGCGACAGCGCCGCCAGCCGGCGGAGGGTGGATGTCTCCGGTACGGGAGAGGTTGTCACGACAGCTCCTCGGGACGGGTGCCGGGTTGGACCGGTGGTGGCTCGGTCGTGCGGCCGGCCGGCGCCCGCAGCGCCGGCCGGCCGCACGATTCCTCAGAGGTACGGGTCCTGGGTCAGCAGGTGGGCCTTGTAGCCCTCGCCGACGCCGGGCTCCGGGGTGCCGGCCCAGTCCTTGATGAGCACCGCGCCGCCGGTGCAGCCCCACGGGCTCCAGGTCCAGGCGAGGTAGCCCAGGTGGTGGGTGTCGGCCCAGGCCACCAGTCGCCGCATGTAGTCGAAGCCGCAGTCGTCCTGGCCGAACTCGCCGATCACCACCGGCACCTGCTCCGCCACCGGGGCGATCTGGCTGTCCCAGCAGGACTCGCTGGCGCAGGCGTTGAAGCTGTAGGCGTGCCACGACGCGGCCAGGTTGTCCAGCGGGTCGTTCGGCCGGTAGGTCAGCCACTCCCGCATGTCGTTGGCCCACTCCAGGCCGCCGATCATGAGCAGGTTGGTGGCGCCGGTCGCCCGGACCGCGTCGACGAGGTCCTGCATGCCGGCCACCTCGTAGGGCAGGCCGGCGCAGGTGCCGCCGTCGCGGAGGCACTGCCAGCCCAGGGTCTTGTTCCACTCCGCCGGCATGTCCGGGTACGGCTCGTTGAACAGGTCGAAGACGACCGCGTCGTTGCCCTTGAAGGTGTTGGCGACACCGGTCCAGAACTGCGGGGCGTAGCGCGCGTCCGGCATCGGCTTCTGGCAGGTGGCGTGCTCGTCCTTGCAGTGCCACTCCGGGCTGTCGGGGTAGCCGCCCCAGGTCCAGTGCAGGTCGAGGATCACGTTGATCCCGTTGGCGACGAGCAGGTTCACGTAGTCCTTGACGCCCTGTTGGTAGGCGGCGCCGCCGGGCGAACCGTTGAGACCGAGCCAGCACTCCTCGTTCAGCGGCAGGCGTACGGCATGGATGTTCCAGGTCTTCATCGCGTCGACGGAGGCCTGGTCGACGGGGCCGGAGTCCCACAGGCCCTTGCCCTGCACGCAGGCGAACTCCGCGCCGGACCGGCTCACCCCCAGCAGCCGGTAGGCGTCACCGTCCGCGGTGAGGATCCGGTTGCCGGAGACGTGCAGCTCCGGTGCCGGACCGGTGGTCGGCGGTGGAGTGGTGGGTGGCGGCGTGGTCGGCGGTGGGGTGGTCGGCGGTGGGGTGGTCGGCGGTGGAGTGGTGGGTGGCGGCGTGGTCGGTGGCGGGGTCACCGGCCCGTTGCAGGTGGTCCCGTTCAGCGCGAACGACGTGGGGACCGGGTTTGTCCCGCTCCACGAGCCGTTGAACCCGATCGAGGTCGCGGCGCCGGTGCCCAACGCGGCGTTCCAGCTCATGCTGGCGGCCGACACCCGGGTGCCGGTCTGCGTCCAGGTGGCCCCCCAGCCGTGGCTGACCTGCTGGTCGGGCTCGGGGAAGTCGAAGGTCAACGTCCAGTTCGGCAGCGGGTCACCGAGGTTGGTGACGGCGACGTTGCCGGTGAACCCGCCCGGCCACTGGCTCTGCACGGTGTAGGTGACCGAGCAGCCGGCGGCGGCCGCCGCGGCGGGGAGGCCGGCCGTCACCACGCCACCCAGCATCAGCACGCCGGTGACGCTGGCGGCGAGCAGGGCACGACGATGTTTCATGTGATCTCCTGGAATAGTGAGAGATCGATGGGAGCGCTGGGGGACATCCTTAGTTAGATTCGTTACGAAAGTCAATACGCTGCGGCGGCATCCTCCCGTCGCGGTCGTGATCGACAGACGCACGCGGTCGTCGGCGGTGAACACCCGGTCGTCGGCGGTGAAGTAGCCTGGCTGCGGGGCGAACATCGAGGGGGAACCGTGGCGAGCAGCCCGATCTGGGCCAGCCGACCGAGGACCCGGGGCCTGGTGCTGGACGTCATCAGGGCGGCGCGCAGCATCAGCCGGGTCGAGCTCGCGGCGGCGACGGGCCTGACCGGCGCGACGATCTCCGCGGTCGTCCGGGAGCTGATGGACGACGGCCTGGTCGTCGAGGCCGGCCGGGGCGGGCCGACGGGCGGCAAGCCCCGCACCATGGTGCAGCTCAATCCGCTGGCCCGCTACGGCGTCGGGGTGCAGATCGAGCGCAACACCTGCGTGATCGTGGTGGTCGACCTGGCGGGCCGGCAGGTCGCCCGGACGTCGTTCCAGGGTGTCGCGACGATGCCGCCGCGGCAGGCGCTGCCACTGGTGGCTTCGCAGGTGGACACACTGCTGGACACGGCGGCCGTGCGCCGCGACCGGGTGCTGGGGGTCGGCCTGGTCAGCTACGGCCCGCAGGACCGGCGCGCGGGTGTGCTGCTGACCCCGCAGCCGACGCGGGAGTGGCTGGACTACCCGGTCGCCCGGCTGCTGGCGGAGGCCCTCGGGCTGCCGGTCCTGCTCGAGAACGACGCGGCGGCGGCGGCGATCGGCGAGTACTGGATGGGCGCGGTGGAGCCGAGCAGCACCTACGGCTGCATCTACATGGCCACCGGGATCGGCGGCGGGGTCGTGGTCGCGGGTGAGGTGTACCGGGGCAGCTCCTCCAACAGCGTGGAGATCGGCCACATCTCGATGGACCTCGACGGCGACGAGTGCCCCTGCGGCAACGTGGGCTGCCTGGAGAACTACGCGGGTCCGTCGGCGATGGTCCGGCAGGCCCTGGCGACCCCGGGACTCGCCCGGCGGCTGGCCCTGGATCCGGCCGCCGCCGACTTCCTCACCGAGTTCGCCCGGATCGCGGCCGCGGCCGACGCCGGGGACGCCGCCGCCCGGGGCATCGTCGAGCGGTCGGCCCGCTATCTCGGCGGCGCGGCCGTCACCATGGCCTGCCTGTTCGACGTCGACACGATCGTCCTGGCCGGACCGAGCTTCGCGGTGGCCGGCTCGATCTACCAGACGCTGATCCAGCGGGAGGTGGACCGGCGGATGTTCGCGCGGCGGGCGCACCCGGTGCGGATCGTGCCCTCGGTCAACGGGTCGGACGCGGCGGCGATCGGCGGGGCGGTCCTCGTCCTGCAGAGCGAACTGACCCTCGGCCAGCCCCGCCCGGACGACGGAGCCCGGTCGACGCCGCTCGGCGCGGCCGGTCTCCACCGAGGCTCCTACCAGGACGGACGCGCCGGGGCAGCGGCCGTCCCGACCGGCTCGTTGACTTAGTTAGGTTGCCTGCGTAAGGATTCTCCGCAGTTCCGACCCGGTCGCGGACGACGGAGAGGACCCCATGACACGCTCGACCCTGCACGAGGGCTGGCGCCTGCGCGCCGTCGGCGGCCCGGTGCCGGACACCCTCGCCGGTCGGGACGTCCCCGCCCAGGTGCCCGGCAGCACCCACCTCGACCTGCTGGCCGCCGGCCTCATCGCCGACCCCTACCTGGACCGCAACGAGGCGGACCTGACCTGGATGCACCGCGTCGACTGGCGGTACACGACGGAGTTCCAGGCCGCCGGTCCCGCAGCCGGTGAACGGGTGGAGCTGGTCTTCGACGGCATCGACACGGTCGGCGCCGTCGCGGTGAACGGCCACCTGCTCGGCGAGACCGCCAACATGCACCGCGGCTACCGGTTCGACGTCCGCGAGGCGCTGCGGGAGGGCCGCAACGAGCTGACCGTGACGCTGGGATCCGCACTCGCCCACGCCGAGCGGGCGGAGGCCCGGCTCGGCTGGCGGCAGCGCGCCTACCCGCACCCGTACAACGCGATCCGCAAGATGGCCTGCTCCTTCGGCTGGGACTGGGGGCCGGACCTGCAGACCGCTGGCATCTGGAAGCCGGTGCGGCTGGTCCGCTGGGACACCGCCCGGCTGACCCGGGTGCACCCGCTGGTCACCGTCGACGCCGACGGGACCGGCCGCGTCGAGGTGCACCTCACGGTGGACCGCGCCACGGACCGCGACTACGCCGCGGTGGTGACCGTCGGCGACCACACGGAACGGACGCCCGTCCCGGGCGACACCGCCCGGCTCACCGTCCTGGTGCCGGACGCCCGGCTGTGGTGGCCGGTCGGCTACGGCGGGCAGCCGCGCTACGAGCTGACCGTCACGCTCCTGGCCGACGGCGAGCCGGTGGACGTCGACCGGCGGCGGATCGGCTTCCGCACCATCGCCGTGGACACCCGGCCGGACGAGACCGGCACGCCGTTCACCTTCGTCGTCAACGGCACCCGGGTCTTCGCCAAGGGCGCCAACTGGATTCCCGACGACCACCTGCTCACCCGGGTCACCCCCGCACGGCTCGCCCGCCGGATCGACCAGGCCGTCGGGGCCAACATGAACATGCTGCGGGTCTGGGGCGGCGGCATCTACGAGACCGACGACTTCTACGACGCCTGCGACGAGCGGGGCGTGCTGGTGTGGCAGGACTTCCCGTTCTCCTGCGCCTTCTACGCCGAGGAGGAGCCGCTGCGCGGCGAGGTCGAGGCCGAGGCCCGGGAGAACGTCACCCGGCTGGTCGCCCGCCCCTCGCTGGTGCTGTGGAACGGCAACAACGAGAACCTGCCCGCCTACACCGACTGGGCAGGCTGGCGGGAGAGCCTCGACGGGCGCAGCTGGGGGCTCGGCTACTACACCGGGCTGCTGCCCGACCTCCTCGCCACCCTGGACCCCACCCGCCCGTACGCGCCCGGCAGCCCCTACAGCCCCGGCGACCTGCCGCCCAACGACGCGCAGCACGGCACCCGCCACGAGTGGGACGTCTGGAACATGCTCGACTACACCCACTACCGCGACGAGATCCCCCGGTTCTGCGCGGAGTTCGGCTTCCAGGGGCCACCCACCTGGGCGACCCTCACCCGGTGGATCCGCGACCGGCCGATGACCCCCAGCGCGCCCGCGTTCCTGCTGCACCAGAAGGCCCACGACGGCAACGGCAAGCTGGACCGCGGCCTCGCGCCCCACCTGCCCGTCCCGGACGACTTCGAGCAGTGGCACTGGGCGACGCAGCTCAACCAGGCGCGGGCGGTGGCGTTCGGCGTCGAGCACTTCCGTTCCTGGTGGCCCCGCACGGCCGGGGCGCTCGTCTGGCAGCTCAACGACTGCTGGCCGGTCACCTCGTGGGCCGCCGTGGACAGCGACGAACGGCCCAAGCCGCTCTACTACGCGCTCCGGCACGCGTTCGCGCCCCGGCTGCTGACCGTGCAGCCCCGCGAGGGGAGACCCACCCTGGTCGCGGTCAACGATCACGACCAGCCGTGGACGGGCACGGTCCACGGCACCCGGCAGAGCCTCACCGGTGACATCCTGGCGGCCTCCACCCTGCCGCTCGCGGTCGCGCCCCGGTCCGTCGCCCTGCTCGACCTGACCGACGACCTGCTCACCCCGGCCGATCCGGGCAGCGAGGTGCTGGTCGCCGCCGTCGGGGGCGTCCGCGTCGTGCACCAGTTCGTCGAGGACCGCGACCTCGCCTACCACCCGACGCCCTGCACCGCCGAGGTCACGCCGGTGACCGGCGGCTACCGGGTCGACGTGCGGGCCACGTCGTACGTCCGGGACCTCGCTCTGCTCGTCGACAAGGTGGCCCCCGACGCGGTCGTCGACGACATGCTCGTCTCGCTGCTCGCGGGCGAGACCCACACCTTCACGGTGGCCACCACGGCGACCCTGGCCGACCCGGCCGCGCTGCGGCGGCCCCGGGTGCTGCGTTCGGCCAACGCGGCGGCGCGGGCCTTGTAGCCACCCGACCGGCCACCGTGACGACGCCCCTCCCCACCGGCCACCGCGGGCACCTCTCTCCGACCGGCCACCGTCACGACGGCGGCCCTCGCCGACCGGTCACGGTGCCGGTCAGCCGTACTCCGGTCGGCGGTCGGCGGCCGGCGGTGGGTCGAGCAGCCCCGACCGCAGCGCGCGGGCGAGGGTGGGCGCGAGCGGCAGCCGGGGCAGCAGGGTGGCCTGGAGCGCGTGGTAGATGTCGGGTTTGCCGGGCCACACGGTCGTCGCGGGCACGTTCTGCGGGTCGAGCTCGTGCCACCACGAGCCGCCCGTACGGTCGAGCAGATGGCGTTCGGCGTAGTCCCACCAGGCGGCGTAGCTGTCGGCGTACCGCCGCTCGCCGGTGCGCCGGTGCAGCGCGGCGGCGGCGGCGATCGCCTCGGCCACCACCCAGTGCATCCGCTGGCGCACCACCGGCGTGCCGTCCCAGTCGGTGGTGTAGACGAAGCCCGCCGCGCCGTCGGCGGCCCAGCCGTCGGCGACGGCCCGGTCGAACAGCCGCACCGCCGCCGCGACGAGGGCAGCGTCGGCACCCACCGCGGCCTCGACGGTCAGCAGCAGCCGGGACCACTCCATAGCGTGCCCGGGGGTGGCGCCGTAGGGCCGGAAGGGGTCGTCCGGCCGGCTGCGGTGGAAGTCGAGGTCGGGCGTCCAGTCCGGCCCGAAGTGCTCCGGCAGCCGACCGTCGTGGGCGGCGGCCAGGTCGACGACGAACCGGGCCGCCCGCGCGGCCCGGTCCCGCCAGGCGGCCGCTCCCCCGCCGACGGCGGTCCCGGCCGGGTCGTCGAGCACCTCGACGGCGTCGGCGACGGCCAGCATCGCCTCGACCGAGTGCATCGTGGCGTTGAGGCCGCGGTAGTCGTCGGGCCGGGTGAAGTCGGCGTCCCAGGTGTCCAGCGGTCGGCCCGCCGCGTCGTCCCAGAACCGGGTGAGGTGGACCTCGGCGGCGTCGGTGAGCAGGCCGGTGCCGCCCGGTCGGCCGGCGAGCGCCGCGGACGACGCCGCGAGCAGCACGAAGGCGTGGTCGTAACAGGACTTGCCGGCGGCGCGGTCGGGCGTGCCGTCCGGTCCGAGCGCGTGGAACCACCCACCGTGTGCGGTGTCGCGCAACCGGCCGGTCAGCGCCGCCAGTGCGGCGTCGGCGACGGGGGCGCTGCCGGGCACGCCGAGCAGCACACCGAGCGAGTACGCGTGGGTGGTGCGGGCGGTGATCCAGGTGAGCACCCCGTGCCCGGGATCCGGCACACCGGCGGTGTCCAGGTAGGCGGCACCGCCGTCGGGCAGCGCGGATCGGGCGCCGAAGGCGAGCAGCCGGCGGCACTCGGCGTCCAGCCACACGTGGTGGGCGGGCAGGCCGAGCCGCGGCGCGGGCCGGGCCGGGTCGGCGGTCACGCCCCGGCCCGCTCCCACCGGCGGGTGCGGTGGTCGTAGCAGACGCTGTCGTCGATCGCCTCGCGGTCGACCCGCGCCGCCGCCGTGACCCGTCCCGGGCGGTCGGGATCCGGTGCCGAACTCGCCAGCAGCCTGGTGTAGTCGTGGTGCGGCTCGAGGATCACCGCGTCGGACGGCCCACGCTCCACGACGCGGCCCCGGTGGAGGACGAGGATCTCGTCCGAGAAGTGCCGGGCGGTGGCCAGGTCGTGGGTGATGTACAGGACGGCGAGCCGGTCCTCGCGTTGCAGGCGGCCCATCAGGTTGAGCACCCCGAGACGGATCGAGACGTCCAGCATGGACACCGGTTCGTCGGCGATGAGCACCTGCGCCCCCGGCGCCAGCGCGCGGGCGATCGCGACCCGCTGCCGCTGGCCGCCGGAGAGCTCGTGCGGGCGACGCGACGCGACGCTCTCGGCCGGGGTGAGGTTGACCCGTTCGAGCATCTCCAGCACCCGCTGGCGGGTCTCGGCGGCGGTCCGGGTGCGCCGGTGGATCCGCAGCGGGCGGGCGATGTGGTGCGCGACGGAGTGGAAGGGGTTGAGGGAGGCGAACGGGTCCTGGAAGACCATCTGCACGTGCCGCCGGTAGAGCGACCCGTGCACCGGGGTGCCGTCGTCGAGGCGTACCTCGACCCGGCCGGAGGTGGGTCTCTCCATCCGGGTGAGGATCCGGGCGATGGTGGACTTCCCCGAACCCGACTCTCCGACCAGGGCGACGGTGCGGCCGGGGACCAGGTCGAAGCTGACGTGGTCGACGGCGCGCAGCCGGGTGCGGCGCAGGCCGGTGCGGAGGCCGTAGTCCTTGACGAGGTCGGTCACGTGGACGAGGGTCATGCCCGCTCCCCGGTGGTGCCGTCGGCCGGCGCGGTGGTCTCGTCGACCCCGGACCGGATGAACGCGCCGCGCGCCCCGGACAGGCTCGGGAACGAACCGAGGAGCCGGCGGGTGTACGGATGCCGCGCGTGGCGGTGGAGCTGGTCGGCCGCGCCGAGTTCGACGATCTCGCCCGCCAGCATGACGGCGATCCGGTCGCTGATCTCCAGTAGCAGCGGCAGGTCGTGGGTGATGAAGACGACGGCGAAGTCCAGTTCGTCGCGGAGCCGCACGATCTCGCCCAGGATCTCGCGTTGGACGACGACGTCCAGGGCCGTGGTGGGCTCGTCCATGATCATGACCTGCGGTTCGAGCAGCATCGCCATCGCGATCATGACCCGTTGGCGCATCCCCCCGGAGAGTTCGTGCGCGAAGGAGCCCAGTCGCCGGGGGTCCACCCCGACCCGTCGCAGCACCTCCTCGGACCGCTCGCGCACCCGCGCCCGGGACAGGCCGGGGCGGTGGGCCAGCAGGGTGTCCCGCAGCTGCGCCCGCACGGTCGTGACCGGGTTGAGGGCGTTCATCGCCCCCTGGAACACCATGGAGAGCTTCTCCCACCGGAACGCGCGCAGCTCGACGTCGGTCAGCGCGAGCACGTCGAGGTCCCCGCCGGCCCGGTCGTGGAACGTCACCCGGCCGGACGCGATGCGGGCCGGCGGTCGGTGCAGCCGGTTGATCGCGTACGCCAGGGTGGTCTTGCCGCACCCGGACTCGCCGGCCAGCCCGAGGATCTCCGCCCGGTGCAGCGTCAGGCCCGCGTTGCGGACGGCCGTGACCGGGGGGTCCGCCTCGTAGACGACGGTGAGGTCCTCGACCGTGAGGACGGCGGCCCGCGACCCGGCGGCGCGGTCGGGCTGGAGCGTGGTGGTCATCGCGCGGGCACCTCCGGCGTCGGGCGGGCGGAGCCGGCGCCCGGGGCGTCGGTCCCGGGGCGGGGCGTTCGCCGCCGGCTGCGGGCGTCCTGCCGCGCCCGTCTGCGGTATCGGCGCTGGTTGCGCAGCCGGGGGTTGATGATCTCGTCGATCGAGAAGTTCACCAGCGACAGGCCCGTGCCGAAGAGCGCGATGACCAGGCCCGGCGGCACGAACCACCACCACGCGCCGAGCGACAGCGCGTAGCCGTTCTGGGCGTAGAACAGCATCGTGCCCAGGGTGGCCGAGTTCGAGGCGCCGAGGCCGATGAAGGCCAGACCGGCCTCGCCGAGGATCGCGGCGATGACCGCGAACACGAACTGGGACGCGATGACCGGCAGGAGGTTCGGCAGGATCTCCACCACGATGACCCGCCAGGGCCGCTCGCCGGCGACCTTCGACGCGGCCACGTAGTCGCGGTTGCGCACCGACAGCGTCTGCGCCCGCAGCACCCGTGCCGACGCGGCCCAGCTCGTCAGGGCGAGCACCACGACGATGGTCCACACGCCGCGGCTCTCGCGCGGCACGAAGCCCGAGATCACGATGACCAGCGGCAGGCCGGGGATCACCAGGAAGACGTTCGACAGCAGGGAGAACGCCTCGTCGACGAGCCCGCCCCGGTAGGCGCCGTAGATGCCGAAGAACGCCGACAGGGCGGTGGCGAGGACGCCGACGAGGACGCCGATCCGCAACGAGCCACGGGTGGCGTACGCGAGTTGCGCGAGCACGTCCTGCCCGGTCTGGGTGGTACCGAGCAGGAACTGCGCGGACGGCGGCGTGAGCCCCTGGTCCCGGATCTGTTTCGGGTCGCCCACGACGTGGACGGCGAGGAGCCCGAAGAGGGTGATCCCGACGACCAGCACGAGGCCGACGGCCAGCCAGGGCGTCATCGAGGGCAGCAGCATGCGCCAGCCCGCGCGGGCGGGGCGGCCGGTCGGGCCGGTGGCCTTCTCGGCGGCGTCGGCCACCGTCGGGGTGCTGGCCGGGGTGAGGTTCGTCATCGTGGTGTCCCCCGTCAGTGCCGGACCCGGGTGCGCGGGTCGATCAGGCCGTAGAGCAGGTCGACGATCAGGTTCGCGCCGAGCACGGCGAGCGTGATGAAGAGGAAGACCCCCTGCATGAGCGCGTAGTCGTTGTTGGTCACGGCGCCGAGCAGCCGCCCGCCGATCCCGGGATAGGAGAAGACCTGCTCCGTGATGACCGAGCCGGAGACCACGAAGCCGAGGGAGATGGCGAACCCGGCCACCGAGGGGAGGACGGCGTTGCGCGCCGCGTAGGAGCGGCGGATCGTCCTCGGCGACAGGCCCTTGGCCTCCGCCGTCAGCACGTAGTCCTCGGACAGGGTGGAGACCATCATGTTGCGCATGCCGAGCAGCCAACCGCCGATCGAGGCCAGCACGATGGTCAGCGCGGGCAGGGTGGCGTATTGGACCGCCGAGAGGAGGAACTCCGTGTTCCAGCCGGGGGTGAGCGCGACGTCGTAGCCGCCCTGCAGCGGCAACCAGCCGAGCACCCGGGCCAGCAGGTAGCTGAGGAGCAGGGCGAGCCAGAAGTACGGGATGGCGGCGAGCAGCGTGGTGGCCGGGACCAGCGAGTCGAGCCAGGTGCCGGGTCGCCACCCCACGATCGCGCCGAGCAGCACCCCGAGCAGCGCGGCGATGAGGGTGGCGACCCCGACCAGCACCACGGTCCAGGGCAGCGACGCCAGGATCACGTCGGAGACCCGGGCCGGGTAGTAGCTCACCGACACCCCGAGGTCCCCACGGGCGAGGTTCCCCAGGTAGTCCAGATACTGGTTCCACAGTGGTCGGTCGTCGTCGCCCCCGAGGAGGAGCGCGTACGCCTCGCGCGTCTCCGGGCTGACCGTGCCGCCCCGCTGCTGGAGCTTGGCCAGCAGGATGTCGACGGGGTCGCCGGGCAGCAGGCGCGGGATGGCGAAGTTGAGGGTCAGGGCGGCCCAGAGGGCCACCGCGTAGAAGCCCAGCTTGCGAAGGAGGTAACTCACGACGGCGCTCTTTCCTCGGGGGCGGCTGGGGTGGTCAGCTCTGCGGCTTGAGCCGCTTGAAGACCTCCGCGGCGTCGAGCGCCGACCACACCGCCGGGAAGGCGTACAGGTCCTGGTCGGAGGGCCAGCCGCTGAACTTCCCGGTGTTCCACACGCTCGTCGTGCCGGCGGTCAGGACCGGGACGTACGGCATGTCCCGCACGATCGCCCGTTGGACGGTGTCGAAGTACGGCTGCCGGGCGGCCCGGTCGTCGAGCGGGAGCGCGGCCAGGTCGTCGAGCGCCGCGTCGACCTCCGGGTTGGCGTAGCGGGAGTAGTTGTTGCCGGCCGACTTGCCCACCCTGGCGCCGGTGCCGGAGTCGAAGAAGTAGGTGTAGAGGTAGAACGGGTCCGGCGCGGGGCCCTGCCCCAGCGAGTCGATGACCAGCTGGAACCTCCCGGACCCCTTCTTCTCCGTCCACTCGTTCCAGGAGGACTGGGCCGCCTGCAGCTCGATCCCGGCGGCCTTGGCCTGCGAGGCCATCGTGTCGATCGCGGTGATGTAGTCGGTCCACCCGGTGACCACCTCGACGGTCAGGGACAGCCGCTGGCCGCCCTTGGCGTAGATGCCGTCGGAGCCCTTGGCCCAGCCGGCCCGCTCCAGGAGCTGCGCGCTCTGCTGCGGCTCGGCGGTCATCGGAGCCACCTTCTCCGTGAGGCCCGCGGCGGCGAAGCCGTCCTGGCCGGGGGTGAGCGTGAAGGCCGGGGAGATCGCGCTGGCGGTGTCCTGGAACGCCAGCTTGTTGAGCTGGGTCCGGTTGAGGGCGGAGTAGAGGGCGTGCCGGACGGCGGGGTCGGTCTGCGGCCCCGTGCACCCCATCTGCACGCTGGAGCAGGTGGCGAGCACCATCTGGTTCTGCCACTGGGTGTAGGCGTCGTACCGGGGGAAGTTCTTCCTGGTGTTCTTGAGGTCGGGAATCGGCCCGGTGAACCAGTCGACGGTGCCGGCCGCGATGCCGTCGGCGCCGGCCTGGTTGCCGGACAGCGCGACGAAGCGGATCTTCTTGACCTTCGGTTCGCCGCCCCAGTACTTCGGGTTCGCCGTATAGGTGAAGGCCTGCGGCTTGAACTCGCCGACCAGGTAGGCGCCGGTGCCGACGGGCTTCTCTACCACGTCCTGGGTGGGGCTGACGGTCCGCCACAGGTGCTCGGGGACGATCGGCACGGCACCGAGCAGGTCGGGGCCCTTGACGAAGGCCGGCGCCGTGAAGGTGAAGGTGACGTGGGTGTCGTCCGTCGCGGCGGCGGTGCCGTCGAAGCCGATGTTGTTGATCGCCGCGTTCTTCTTCAGCAGGCCGAAGGTGAACACGACGTCCTTCGCGGTGAAGGGCTGGCCGTCGCTCCACGTCACCCCGTCGCGCAGGGTCACCGACAGGACGGTGCCGTCGGCGTTCCAGGACTGCTGCGTGCCGAGCAGCGGCACGAGGTCGGACACCTTGGCCTTGTTGACGAAGAACAGGGTCTCGTAGGTGGTGCCGAGGCCGCCGATGCGCGACGGCGAGAACGGGTTGAAGTTGACCTGGTAGTCGCCCGACTGACCCGTGTAGGCCACGAGCGTGGCCGCCGAGCCGGCGGACGAGGTCCCGCCGGAGCAGCCGGTCAGCACGAGGCCGAGCGCAGCTGCGCCGGCGAGTGCCGCGGCGCGGCGCGACATGCCGGTGAGAAGAGACATCGTGGTCCTTTCACGAGCGGGGGCGATGCTCGCCCGCCATGGCCCAGGAAGGGCCAGCGATGTATTCTTAAGCGACTAAATTTACTCAGTCAATGCGTCCACTCAATTGATCTCGATAAATTTCTTTGGGTGGGTCACCGTACCGCCGCCACCCGGTCCGACCGCACCGCGCCGACCCCCGTTCGTCAGCCCCGCCGGGCCGGGCGACGGCACCGTCGCCGGCCCTTGCATGATCTGGTCCATCGGCTAGACATATGAGCGGGAGCGCTCCGCCCGGCTCCCGGACCGATCTAGGAGGGCTCGCGGCATGCTCCACGACGGCGACGGCCGCGTCACCACGGCCGGGCGGATGCTCGATCTCCTGCGCACCCGCGGCACGCTCAGCCGGGTCGAACTCGCCGAGCTCTCCGGCCGCACACAGGCCAGGATCACCCACGTGGTCCGCCGCCTGATCGACGGGGGCCTCGTCCGCGAGGTGGGTCGTGAGCAGCAGAGCCGGGGCCAGCCCCGGCGGCTGCTGGAGCTGGAGGCGGACGCCTGGTACGCCGTCGGGGTCCAGTTCGACCGCACCACGACGACGATCGTCGTGATCGACTTCGCCGGCCGGCGGATCGCGACCGCCGGCTTCCGGGGCACCGGGACCAGCGGACCGGACGCGGCCGTCGCCACCCTCGCCGGCCACGTCGACGACCTGGTGCACCGCACGGGTGTGCCACGCGAGCGGGTGCTCGGCGTCGGCCTGGTCACCCACGGCCCCCAGGACCGGGAACGCGGCATGCTCCTCATGGCCCATCCCACGCCCGACTGGCTCCAGTACCCCCTGACGTCGAGCCTGTCCAGCAGGCTCGGCCTACCCGTCCTGCTGGAGAACGACGCGACGGCGGCGGCCACCGGCGAGCAGTGGTCCGGCACCGTGCCGACCGACACGTTCGGGCTCATCTACCTCGGCTCCGGCCTGGGCGGCAGCGTCGTGGCGGACGGCAACGCCTACCGTGGTCGCGCCTCGAACGCCGTCGAGATAGGGCACGTGGGGCTGATGGGCGCCAGCGCCGCCTGCGTCTGCGGCAACCACGGCTGCGCCGAGGCGGAGGCGGGTCCGCGTACGGTCGTCGCGCAGGTGCTCGCCCGCCCCGACCTCGCCGGGCACCTCGGCATCACGGCCCACGAGGAGGACACCCTCGCCGACTTCGGGCGCGTGGTGCGCGCGTGGCAGGCCGGCGACCCGGACGCGACGGCGATCCTCCAACGGTCCGCCCACTGGATCGGCCGCGCCGCGGTGACCATGGTCAATCTCTTCGATCTCGACACCGTCGTGCTGGCCGGACCCGCCCTGGTCGACGCCGGCCCGCTCTACCAGCGGTTCATCGAGACGGAGCTGACCCGGCACGCGCTCAGCCGGGCACTCAGCCGGCCCCGGGTCCTGTTGTCCGCCAACGTGGACACCGCCGCCGCCGTCGGTGGCGCCCTCCACGTCCTGCGCACCGTCACCGTGGAGCACATCAACAGCACGCCCGCCTGAACCGCCGTCAGCGCCCCTCGTCCGGTCGATGCCGGCGCGCCTCGCCCGGTCGGTGCCGGCGCGCCTCGCCCGGTCGGTGCCGGCGCGCCAGGAGATAGCCGACACCGGCGGTCAGCGCCACGGCGGCCACCGCCGCGGACGGGCCGACCAGCGGCCGGGACCGCTCGCGGGAGCCCATCGCGACGCCGGAGGAGCGGGCGGCCAGCAACGACCAGGCGGACCGCCACGACAGTGTCGATCCGACCGACAGCGCGGAGCCGATGGACAGGATCGACCCGGCGGAGCCGACGCTGCCGACCGAGGCGATCGAACCGACGCTGCCGATGGACAACACCGAACCCCGCGATCCGATCGACAACAGCGAGTCGGTGGACCACAACGACAGCCGTGACGAGCCGGTAGAGGTCATGGGCTGATTATGCGGTACCCCCGGCGCGCGCGTCGGTCATCGCGGCGTCGGCGGTGTCCGGCCCGCCGGGCCCGGTGGCCGGGGTCCGGCCCGAACGGATCAACGGACCGGCCAGCGCGGTGGTGACCAGGGCCATCAGCACCAGCATCGTGAACATCTGCCCGTCGAGCACGCCCAGCTGCAGGCCGACGCTCAGCACCACCAGCTCGGTCAGACCTCGCGTGTTGACGAGGATGCCCAGGATCCCGGCGTCGCGCCAGGACATGCCGAGCGACACGGCCGGCACGATCGCGCCGGTCAGCTTCCCCACACAGGCGACCAGGACGATCGCGGCCAACTCCAGGAGGTTCGCCGAGGTCAGTCCGCCGATGTCGACACCGAGGCCGGTGACGATGAAGAACACCGGGAGCAGCACCATGCTCACGTGCTCCAACGGCCGGCACACCTGCTCCCGTAGCTCCGCCGCCGGTTCGCGGGGCATCACCAGGCCGACACAGAACGCGCCGAAGATGGCGTGCAACCCGATCCAGGTGGTCGCGTAGGACGCCAGGAACACCGTCGCCACCACGGTGACCAGCAGGTACGTCGTGGCCCAGCGTCGGGTCATGACGACCAGGAGCGGGCGTACGACGACCCGCAGCACCGTCAGGAAGACGCCCAACAGCAGCAGCATGCGGACCAGGTCCAGCGGTCCGCTCGCGGTGACGATCGCGGTCACCACCGCCAGCAGGCACCAGGCCAGCACGTCGTCGATCGCCGCACTGACCAGGGCGATGCTGCCCACCCGCGTGCCGGTGAGGCCCCGCTCGGCCAGGATGCGCGCCAGGACCGGGAAGGCGGTGATCGACATGGCGACGCCGAGGAAGAGCGCGAACTCCGTGAAGCCGACCCGCTCGACGCCGACCGTGTCGTGGCGGTGGTACAGCAGCGTCGCCAGCGCCACCCCCAGGCCGAACGACACCACGATCGAGCCGATCGACACGGCCGCCGCGGTGCCTCGGTGGCTCCGCAGCCGGGCCGGGTCGAACTCCCAACCGATCAGGAACATGAACAGCGCCAGGCCGACCTGGGCGACGGTGGACAGGAACGGCCGCGCCTCGGCCGGGAAGAGCCACGCCGTCGGGTTGCCGGGCAGCAGCCCGAGCAGGCTCGGCCCGAGCGCGACACCCGCGAGGACCTCCCCGATCACCGCCGGCTGACGTAGCCGCCCCACCCATCGCCCGACCAGGGTGCCGACCGCCAGCACCAGCGCGATGTCGAGCAGCACCGTCGCGGTCAACAGCTCGGCGTGGTTCGCCGGGGAGTCCATCGACGCCTCAGCCCTTCGGCTGGGGGACGTCAGGACCGATGGCCCCGCTGCAGGCCCGGATCGTGCGTCGGAGCATCGTTCCTCCTCGGTTCGTCGTGCTGCGGTGACGGGCTGCCCCCACGTGCCCGGCCGGAGGACGCGAACCGGGGATTCCGTGGACCGGCTCCGAAGGTCCGTCGCTACTCCGCGACGCGGGTACGCCTGATCCACCGGAACAGGACCGGACCGTCCACCGACGGTTCCCCGTCGACCCTCCCGAAGTGCTCGTAGCCGCCGTAATGGCAGATCTTGACGGTGTCGGTGAGGCTGGCGACCCGCTGACGGCGGACCTCGACGGGCAACGATGCTGGGCCACCCTCGAGAACGATGTCGACGGTGCCCGTCGTGCTGGCGGCAGGACTGTCCATGACTGACCTCCACGCAGGAAAATGGTCGGAGGCGGGGCGATGTCTACCTTTTCGACCGTAGGCTCGCCCGGTCCTCGGGCAAACCCTTAAACCGGTGCCGGCGGCCCCTATCCGATCCCGGACGCCAGCCAGTCGTCGATCACCCGCGCGGTGTCGACCGCGCCCGACTCGAGCATCGTGAAGTGGTTGCCGGCAACCTCGGCCGTGGCGGTGGCCGAGGGCCACGTCGCACGCCAGGACAACTCCGGTTCCGCGTCGGGGCTCGCGCCGTCAGCCCGGAACAGGTCGGTCGGGCGGACGAACAGGGTGGGTGTCGTGACAGCGGGCACCGCGCACTCCGCGATCAGCCCCACGTAGCGGCCCATCGCGGAGAGCCGGGCGCTGGTGAAGGGTCCGAAGGACTCCTCCCGGGCGAACAGCCCCTCCAGCATCGGTGTCGCGAAGCCTTCCATCGCGGCGCTGTCCGGCAGGTAGGTGTCCAGCAGGACCAGGCCGGCGGCGGGACGGCCCCGCTCGTCGAGCAGTGCCGCCAGGCCCTGCGCGAACAGGCCACCGGACGAGTAGCCGACCAGCGCGTACGGTTCCTCACCGACGACCTGGAGGAGGCTGGCGGCCAGCCACTCGACGACCGCGCCGGGCGACTCGGGCAGCGCCTCGGCCGACCGGAATCCCGGGATCGGCAGGGCGTGCACCTCGCGGACGCCGCGCCACGCCGTCGCGAGCCGCGCGTACTGGTGCGCCCCACCCAGACCCATCGGCGACGGGACACAGATCAGGCGAGGCCGTGCCGGTCCCTCGGCCAGACGTAGCGGCGCGGCGATCTCGGTCAGCTCCGCAGGCGACCGGAACCCGGGACGCAGCCGCGCGACCGCGGACAGCAACGCGAAACCGTCGTCCCGGCGTCCGGCCGCGACGGCGTCCCGGAACAGCGCGCCCAGCGTGTCCTCACGGTCGGCCGGGGCCACGGTGCCACCGCCAGCCGGGGACGACGCGGTGCCACCGACGGTCGCGTACAGGTGACGCCCCAACGCCCTGGCCGTCGGATGATCGAACACCGCGGTCGCGGTCAGTCGTACGCCGGTCGCCGCGCCGAGCTGGTTCCTCAGCCGGATGGCCGCCAGCGAGTCGAAGCCGAGTTCGGTGAACTGACCGTCCGGGGCGACGTCGGCAGCGGATCGGTGACCGAGGACGGCGGCCGCCTCCGCGCGGACCAGGGCGACAAAATCGTCCTCGGTACGCGGTGCCGGGCGGGACGACTCGGCGGTACTGCGACGGGTCGGTCTCAGCCTCTCGAGCAGCGGCGTCGCCGGCACGCCGTCGAGTTGCAGGCGAACCGGCAGCAGGACGGGTGAGCCCGCGTCGAGGGCCGCGTCGAACAGGGCGAGCGCATGCCGGTCGTCGAGCGGGAGGACGCCCGACTGTGCGGCGTCGACCGCTGTGGTCATGGCGCTCCTGGTCTCCCACAGTCCCCAGGCGAGTGACTGGGCGGGTAGCCCCTCCGCCCGCCGTTGTCGGGCCAGCGCGTCCAGATAGGCGTTCGCCGCCGCGTAGTTGGCCTGACCCGCCGCACCGAACACCCCCGACGCCGAGGAGAAGAGGATGAACGCGTCGAGCTGCCGGTCGCGGGTCAACTCGTGCAGCAGGTACGCGCTGCGGGCCTTGGCGGCGAAGACCGTCTCCAACCGCTCCGGCGTCAGGTTGACGATCGTGGCGTCGTCGAGGACACCCGCCGCATGGATGACCACCCGCGGGGAAAACTCGTCGAGCAACCCGCGCAGACACTCCCGGTCACTGATGTCACCGGCGACGACCCGCGCCTGCGGCAGACCCCGCACCAACCCCTCAGCACCCGGCGCGTCCGGACCACGCCGCGACACCAGCACCAGGTCGTCCACCCCGTACTCACGCACCAGATACCGGGCAAGCAGACCACCCAACGTGCCGGTACCACCAGTGACCAGCACCGGCCCGGCGCTGAAGTCCGGCCGCCGCCCGCCCTCGGCCACGCCGGCACGCACCAAACGGGGCACCTGAATACGGCCGTCGTCGTCGACCCGAAGCTGCGGCTCCCCACACACCGCCACCGCAGCCCGCGCCACCACCGGATCCGCCGCATCGACCAGCACCAGACGGTCCGGATGCTCCGACTGCGCCGACGCCAACAACCCCCACACCGCCGCCGCATCCGGAACCGTCTGACCACCCGGAATCAGCACCAGCCACCGCCGGTCATCGGCAACCAACCGCTCCTGAACACCGGTCAAGACATCGGCCAGACCGACACCCGCGCAGTCCCACACCGGAAGGTCAACTTCCACCTGACCGAGGCCGACCGCACCGGACTGGCTGGTCTGACCGGCGTAGTCGATCTGAGCGGCATGGCTCGCCTCACCGGCCTGACTCGCCCGGCTCGCCGCACCGGATTGGCTGGCCTCACCGGCTTGGCTCGTCTGGCTGGCCTGACCTGCGTCGATCCAGTCGATGGTGTAGAGGTCTCGCACCGTCCTGGCCGGTAGCCGGTCCGGTAGCGGCCGCAACACCAACGAACCGACCGTGACCACCGGTGCTCCGTCCAGATCGGTCAGAGTCACCGACAGCGTGTCACCGTCGACCCGCATCCGCACCCGCGCCTCTGTCGCACCCGTCGCATGCACCACCACGTCCTGCCACGCGAACGGCAACAGCTGCTCCCCCGGAACACTGGGCTCGTACAACCCCGCCACGTGCAACGCGGCATCCAACAGCGCCGGATGCACCCTGAAACGGTCCACCTCCGCACGACCAACATCGTCCAGAGCCACCTCGGCGACCAACTCCCCGTCAACCCGCCACGCCGCCCGCAACCCCTGGAACACGGGTCCGTACTCCAGACCCACATCCGCCAACCGCTCATAAAAATCATCAACGGCAACCGGAACCGCACCCACCGGCGGCCACACCACACCCGCCCCGGGCAACACCGACGCCCCAGCGGAACTATCCCCCGACACACCCACAACACCACCAACATCACCCGACATACCCACGCCGGCATTTACAGCCAACAAACCCGTCGCGTGACACACCCAATCGCCATTCCCATTACGATTCCCATCGTCGTTCGCGTTCCGGGAATACACCACCACCCGGCCGTCTCCGGCCACTACCGTCTGCACCTCGACAAACGCCGACTCTTCCAGCACCAACGGCACCTGCACCATCAACTCCCGCACCACCGACAACCCCACCACATCACCCGCACCCACCACCCACTCCACAAACTGCGCCCCCGGCACCAACACCACCCCACCCACCACATGATCCCCCCACCACGAATCCCCACCACCCACCCGACCCGACACCACCACACCACCGTCACCCAACCGCACCACCCCACCACCACTACCACTGTCTCCGGTATGACCTTCAAGCCAAAAACGCTCCCGCTGAAACGCATACGTCGGCAACTCGGCCGGTGCCACCCCCACCGGCATCACCGAACCCCAATCAACCCCCACCCCCGCCACCCACAACACACCCGCCGCCCGCAGCACATCCCCCATACCGCCATCGCCGCGCCGCAACGTCCCCGTCACCACACCCCCCGGCACCATGTCCGCCACCCCCGCCAACAACACCGGATGACCCGACACCTCCACAAACCGACACAACCCATCACGAGCCGCCGCCCGCACCGCATCCTCGAAACGCACCTCCCCCCGCAAATTCTCAAACCAATACCCGGCATCCAACTCCCCACCATCCACCAACCCACCCGTCACCGTCGAATACCACGGCACCACACCAGACCGAAAACCCACCACACCCAAACGCTCCCGTAGGACTCCTTCGACCACATCCACCTGCACCGAATGCGACGCATAATCCACATCCACCCACCGCACCCGCGCCCCACCCCAATCCACCGACCCCAACACCCCACGATCCCCCGACACCACACACAACCCCGGACCATTCACCGCCGCCACCGACACCCCCACCACACCCACCAACCGCAACCGCACCTCCTCCACCGACAACCACACCGACAACATCCCCCCACCACCACCCGACAAAAACTCCCCCACCACACCCGCCCGCACCGCCACCACCCGCGCACCCTCCTCCAACGACAACACCCCCGCCACCACCGCCGCCGCCACCTCACCCTGCGAATGACCCACCACCCCCACCGGAACAACCCCCAACGACCCCCACACCCGCGCCAACGACACCATCACCGCCCACATCAACGGCTGCACCACCCGCACATCCCCACCCACCACCCCACCCGACAACAACACCCCCACCACCGAACAACCCACCCACGGCAACAAAACCCGATCACACTCCCCCATCGCCCCCGCAAACACCCCCGACTCCACCAACAACCGACACGCCATCCCCTCCCACTGCCACCCCTGACCCGGAAACACCAACACCACACCCAAACCAGAACCACCAGACAAACCCGAACCCGAACCCGAAAAACTCAACGAACTCGAAGTCGAACCGCCCGACGAATTCGAACCCGAACCTAAAGAACCCCGCAAACCAGCCAACAACTCCTCCACCGAACCACCCACACCCACCGCCCGAAACGGCAACAACGCCCGACCCCACAAACCCACCGCCACCGAACCCACCGACACACCCGAACCACCCGAACCACCCAAAGCAAAACTCTCCAACCGCTCAACCTGCCCCACCAACCCCTCCCGCGAACGCGCCGACACCAACCACACCACCGGACCACCAACCCCATTGGCATCATCGGCATCAACCCCATCAACAACAGCAACATCAGAACCAGCATCCACAATCCGAGCGATATCAGAACCCACAGGTACAACAACATCTCCAGAAACAGAATCCGAGCCCGACGACACCGCAACCCACTCCGGATCCGGCGCCTGCTCCAGAATCACGTGCGCGTTCGTGCCACTCACCCCGAACGACGACACCCCCGCCCGACGCGGCCGACCCACCCCAGGCCACTCCGTCCGCTGGACCGCCAACTCCACCGCACCGGCCGACCAATCCACCTGCCGAGTCGGCTCATCGATATGCAGCGACCGGGGAACCACACCATGCCGCATCGCCAACACCATCTTGATCACACCAGCCACACCCGCCGCCGCCTGCGTGTGACCGATATTCGACTTGATCGACCCCAACAACAACGGCCGCACCCGACCCTGGCCGTACACCGCCAACACCGCCTGCGCCTCAATCGGATCCCCCAACCGCGTCCCCGTCCCATGCCCCTCCACCACATCAACATCAGCCGCAGACAACCCCGCCGACACCAACGCCTGCCGAATCACCCGCTGCTGCGACGGACCATTCGGCGCCGTCAACCCATTCGACGCACCATCCTGATTCACCGCCGAACCCCGCACCACCGCCAACACCCGATGCCCACACTCCCGCGCCACCGACAACCGCTCCACCAACACCACCCCCACCCCCTCAGACCACCCCGTCCCATCCGCCCCCGCCGCAAACGACTTACACCGCCCATCCACCGCCAACCCCCGCTGCCGCGAAAACTCCACAAACACCCCCGGCGTCGCCATCACGGCAACGCCTCCGGCGAGCGCGAGATCGCATTCCCCGGACCGCAGGGACTGGGCGGCCAGGTGGAGGGCGACCAGTGACGACGAACAAGCGGTGTCGATGGTGACCGCCGGCCCCTCGAACCCGAAGGTGTAGGCGACCCGGCCGGAGGCGATGCTGCCGGCATTGCCGTTGCCCATGTGCCCTTCGAGTTCCGGCGGAATCTGGGTCATACGACCGAGGTAGTCGTGGTACATCAGGCCGGTGAAGACGCCGGTGCGGCTACCGCGCAGCGACAGCGGATCGATACCCGCCCGCTCCAAAACCTCCCACGACACCTCCAACAACAACCGCTGCTGCGGATCCATCGCCAACGCCTCACGCGGAGAAACACCAAAAAACCCCGCATCAAAATCCCCAGCCCCATACAAAAACCCACCCTCACACGCATAACTCGTCCCCACCCGATCCGGATCCGGATCAAACAACCCACCCACATCCCAACCCCGATCCACCGGAAAACCACCCACCGCATCCCGCTCCCCCACCACCAGATCCCACAAATCCTCCGGCGACCACACACCCCCCGGAAAACGACACGCCATACCCACGATCACCACCGGATCCCCCTCCACCACCCCCAAACCCGACACCGAGGCCGACCCCACACCCACACCACCGAACAACACCTCATCCAGATGACCAGCCAGCACCACCGGCGACGGATAGTCGAAGACCAGGGTCGCCGGTAGCCGGGCACCGGTCCACGTGGCCAGGCGGTTGCGCAGCTCCACGGCGGTGAGGGAGTCCAGGCCCATGTCGCGGAACGCCTGTCCGGCGTCGACCTGGTCGCCACCATCGAAGCCGAGCACCCCGGCCACCATCGCGCAGACCTGACGTACGAGCTCGGCCCGTCGCCGCTGCGGCTCCCATCCGGCGTACCGTTCCGTCAACGACTGGTCCCGGTCGCCGGACGCCGCGGTGCGCCGCGGAGCCGGCACCAGGCGCGACAGCAGCGGCGGTACGACAGTCGAACTGTTCAGGCGCAGCCGCACCGGCACCGTCACCGGCGCGTCGGCCCGCAGTGCCGCGTCGAACAGTCGCAGGCCCCGCTCGTCGTCGATCGGCAGCACGCCCGACCGGGCCAGACGATCACGATCCGCCGACTGGGCCAGCGTGCTCGCCGACTCCCAGAGGCCCCAGGCGAGCGATAGGCCGGGCAGTCCCTGCGCCCGCCGGTGTCGGGCCAGCGCATCCAGGTAAGCGTTCGCCGCCGCGTAGTTGGCCTGACCCGCCGCACCGAACACCCCCGACGCCGACGAGAAGAACACCAACGCACACGACCCGTCGGTCAACTCATGCAGGTGCCGCGCGGCGGTGGCCTTCGCCCGGAAGACCGACTCCAGCTGAGCTGCCGTCAGGTTGCCCACCGTCGCGTCGTCGAGCACCCCTGCCGCATGAACCACCACACCAGGCCGAGCCTCGTCGAGCAACGCCGCCAACGCCTCCCGATCCGCCACGTCACACGCCACCACCCGCACCCGCGGCAGATCCCGCACCAGCCCGTCCACACCCGGAGTGTCCGGACCACGCCGCGACACCAGCACCAGGTCATCCACCCCGTACTCGCGCACCAGATGCCGAGCGAGGAGACCGCCCAGCGTCCCGGTACCACCAGTGATCAACACCGGTCCGGCACCGAAATCAACCCTGCCGTCTCCCTCGGCCGGCGCAGCCCGCACCAACCTGGGCACCCGGATACGGCCATCATGATCCACCCGCAACTGCGGCTCGTCACACACCGCCACCGCCGCCCGTGCCACCACCGGATCCGCCGCATCGACCAGCACCAGCCGGTCCGGATGCTCCGACTGCGCCGACGCCAACAACCCCCACACCGCCGCCGCATCCGGAACCGTCTGACCACCCGGAACCAGAACCAACCACCGCCGCTCATCAGCAGCCAGCCGCTCCTGAACACCGGCCAGAACATCAGCAAGGTCGGCACCGGTGCAGTCCCACACCGGAAAGTCGGCTTCCCCCTCACCGATCTGGCCCGCATCCATCCAGTCGACGGTGTACAGGTCCCGCACCGGTGCCACCGACGGTCGATCCGGCAGACCCCGCAGCGCCAGCGAGCCGACCGTGGCCACCGGAGCGCCGGACGTGTCGCTCAACGTCAGCGACAGGGTGTTCCCGTCGACGTGCATCCGGACCCGGACCTTCGTCGCACCGGTCGCGTGTACCGCGACGTCCTGCCAGGCGAACGGTAGCAGCGGCTCCGCCGGACCCTCGGACCTGTCCAGTGCCGCTAGGTGCAACGCCGCATCCAACAACGCCGGATGCACCCCGAAACGGCTCGCCTGCCCATGATCCACCTCGTCCAGGGCCACCTCCGCGAGCAACTCCGCGCCCGCTCGCCACACCGCCCGCAACCCCTGGAACGCCGGACCGTACTGCAGACCGACACCGGCCAGACGCTCGTAGAAGCCCTCCACCGACATCGGCACCGCGCCCACCGGCGGCCATGGCGCATCGGCCTGCGGGGCGTCGCCTTCGGCGGCCTCCGCCAGCTGGCCGGTGGCGTGGCAGGTCCACGCTTGGTCGGCGCCGGTGCGGGCGTGGATGCTGAGCTGCCGCCGACCGTCGACGGTGGTCTGCACGTCGACGGTGCCGGCGGCCTCCAGCACGAGCGGCGCCTGCACCGTCAACTCCCGTAGTACGGGTGCGCCGACCAGATCACCGGCGTGCACCGCCCAGTCGACGAACCCGGTTCCCGGCACCAGCACCGAGCCGTCGACCACATGGTCGGCCAGCCATGGTTGCCGGGCCGTCGATACCCGGGTCGACACCACCACCCCGCCGTCGGCGAGCCGCACGGTGCTTCCGCGCCAGCCGCCTCCGTCGAGCCAGTAGCGGCGGTGTTGGAACGCGTACGTCGGCAGGTCGTCGGGTGCCGCCACCGTGGGCGACACCGGCGCCCAGTCCACCGACACCCCAGCCGTGTGCAGCGCACCCACCGCGGTCAGCCAAGCGACCACCTCATCGACATCCCGCCGCGACACCGGCACCACCCGACGATCGGGCAACATCGCCGTCAACGTCGCATCCGGACCCACCTCCACACAGATCCCCGCATCCACCACCGCCATCGCCTCGCCGAACCGCACCGTCTCCCGCACCTGACGCACCCAGTACTCCGGCACCGTCACATCCGCACCCACCTCCACACTCGACACCAACGGCACCCGCGCCTGCCGAAACTCCACCGACCCCACCACCTCGGCAAACTCCGCCAACATCGGCTCCATCAACACCGAATGAAACGCATGCGACACCCGCAACCGCCGCACCCGCACCCCCGCCCCCGCCAACCGATCCGCCGCAGCCTCGACCGCCGCCACCGGACCGGACAACACCACCTGCTCCGGACCATTCACCGCCGCCACATCCAAACCCAAACCCACCACCACCGACTCACCAGCCTGCACCGCCAACATCGCCCCACCAGCAGGCAACGCATCCATCAACACCGCCCGCGCCGCCACCAACCGACACGCATCCACCAGATCCAGAACCCCGGCGACCACCGCCGCGGCGTACTCACCCACCGAATGCCCCACCACCACACCCGGACACACCCCAAACGACCGCAACAACGCCACCTGCGCCACCTGCACCGCAAAAATGCCCGGCTGCGCAAACAACGTCCGATCCACCAACCCACCACCCCCAACCAACACCTCACCCAACGACCGCGGCAAAAACCCCTCCAACAACCCACACACCCGCCCGAACTCCTCCGCAAAAACCGGAAAACGCGCCGCCAACCCCACCCCCATCCCCCACCACTGCGAACCCTGCCCCGAAAACAGAAACCCCACCGTCGACTCACCTGCGGCGACCGGCTGCGGTGCCGCCCGCAAGCTCCCCAGCAGTTCCGCGGCCGAGGCGCCGACCCCGACCGCCCGGTACGGCAACAACGCCCGCCGCGCCAGCCCCGCCGCGACCCGGTGGACGGAGACCTCCGGCCGCTTCTCGACCATGGCGGCCAACCGGTCGACCTGTGCCCGCAGCGCGTCGGCCGAACGCGCGGAGACGGCCCACACCGTCGCACCGTCGTGCTCGGCAACCGGCTCGGGCTCCGCCTCGGTCGCCTGCTCCACGATCACGTGCGCGTTCGTGCCGCTGACTCCGAACGACGACACCCCCGCCCGACGCGGCCGGCCCGTCCGCGGCCACTCCGTCCTCACCGCCGCCAGCTCCACCGCACCGGCGGACCAGTCCACCTGCGGAGTCGGCGCATCGACGTGCAGCGACCTCGGCACCACACCATGCCGCATGGCCAGGACCATCTTGATCACACCAGCCACACCCGCCGCCGCCTGCGTATGACCAATGTTCGACTTCACCGACCCCAACAACAACGGCCGCACCCGATCCTGCCCGTACACCGCCAACACCGCCTGCGCCTCAATCGGATCCCCCAACCGCGTCCCCGTCCCGTGCCCCTCCACCACATCCACGTCAGCCGCAGCCAACCCCGCCGACACCAACGCCTGCCGAATCACCCGCTGCTGCGACGGACCATTCGGCGCCGTCAACCCATTCGACGCACCATCCTGATTCACCGCCGAACCCCGCACCACCGCCAACACCCGATGCCCACACTCCCGCGCCACCGACAACCGCTCCACCAACACCACCCCCACCCCCTCAGACCACCCCGTCCCATCCGCCCCCGCCGCAAACGACTTACACCGCCCATCCACCGCCAACCCCCGCTGCCGCGAAAACTCCACAAACACCCCCGGCGTCGCCATCACCGTCACCCCACCAGCCAACGCCAGATCACACTCACCCAACCGCAACGACTGCACCGCCAAATGCAGCGCCACCAACGACGACGAACACGCCGTATCCACCGTCACCGCCGGACCCTCGAAACCAAACGTGTACGACACCCGACCCGACGCCACACTCCCCGCATTACCGTTGCCCAGGAATCCCTGCAGCTCGTCGGGCACCTCGGCGAGCCCGGTCGCGTAGTCGTGGTAGGTCAACCCGGCGAAGACGCCGGTCCGGCTACCGCGGAGCGCCTGCGGGTCGAGCCCGGCCCGTTCGATCGCCTCCCACGACGTTTCGAGCAGCAGCCGCTGCTGCGGATCCATGGCCAGCGCCTCACGTGGCGAGATCCCGAAGAACGCGGCGTCGAAGCCGGCGACGTCGTCCAGGAACCCGCCGGTACGGGTGTAGGTGTGACCGGGCAGGCCGGGCTCCGGGTCGTAGAGTGCCTCGACGTCCCACCCCCGGTCGGTGGGAAAACCGGTGACGGCGGAGCGTCCGGCTTCGAGCAGCGTCCACAGGTCCTCCGGCGAGCCGACCCCGCCGGGAAAGCGGCACGCCATGCCCACGATGGCGATGGGTTCCCGGCCCGCCTCCTCGATCTCGCTGAGCCGGTCGCGTGTCTCCTGGAGCTCGTTCGTCACACGCTTGAGGAAGTAGCGGAGTTTCTCCTCGGCGTTCATGATCTGCGGTCGCTCCTCGCGGGTCAGGAAATGCCCAGCTGGTTCTGGATGAAGTCGAAGATCTGATCGTCGTCGGAGGTCTCCTCGGGCAGCCGGACGCCGGTTTCGTGGTCGCCGGTCGTCAGCCGGTCGAGGAGTACGCGCAGCCGGGAGCCGGCCGCGGCCCGGGTCGCCCCGTCGAGGACCACCGTGTCGAGGAGCCGTTCCAGCCGGTCGAGCTCGTCGGGCACCGACGTGGCCGTCGGTCCGCCGAACGTGGACCGGCGCAGCTCGGCGGCGAGCGCGGCCGGGTTGGGGTGGTCGAACACGAGCGTCGTCGGTAGTTGCCTGCCGAGCGCCGCGCCCAGCCGGTTACGCAGTTCCACCGCGCTCAGGGAGGTGAAGCCGAGTTCCTGGAAGGGCCGGTCGGGATCGATCCGGTCCGGTCCGGAGTGACCGAGGACCGTGGCGGCGTGCGTCCGCACCAGTCCGAGCAGTTCCTGCTGCTGCGCGGCGGCGTCGAGCGCCGCCCACCGCCGCGTGACCGGGACCTCGGTCACACCGCCGGTGTGCGTGCTGTCGCCGCCGGTCAACTCGGTGAGCAGCGGGCTGGGCCGGCTCGCGGTGAACCGCGCGGCGAAGGTGTCCCAGTCGATGCCGGCGACGAGGGCCGTCGCCTCGCCACGGTCGAGGACCCTGCCGAGTGCGTCGAGCGCCGTCTCCGGCACCATCGGCCGTACGCCGGCCGCGGCCAGGCCGTCGGTGTGGCCGGCCATGCCCGTCGCCTCCCAGGCGCCCCAGGACACGGCGAGTGCCGGACGCCCCGCCGCCTGCCGGGCCGCCGCCAACGCGTCCAGGTAGGCGTTGGCGGCGGCGTAGCTGCCCTGCCCGGCAGCGCCGACGGTGCCGGCGACCGAGGAGAACAGGACGAACGCGTCGAGGTCCAGGCCGCGGGTCAGCTCGTCGAGGTTCCGGGCCGCGGCGGCCTTCGCCCCGAACACCGCCGCCAGGCGGTCGGTGGTGAGCGCGGCGAGAACCCCGTCGTCGAGTACGCCGGCCGCGTGGAAGACCGCCGAGGGCGGCCCACTGCGGGCGAGGAGATCGGTGAGCTGCGCGCGGTCAGCCACGTCGCAGGCCACCACCGTCGCCGTCGTTCCCCGCGTCGCGAGTTCGGCGACGAGATCGTCGGCCCCGGGAGCCGCGGGTCCGCGCCGGCTCAACAGGACCACACGGCGGGCGCCCCGTCCGGACAACCAGCGGGCCAGGTGCGCGCCGACGCCGCCGGTGCCGCCGGTGACCCAGATGTCGCCCTCTGGTCGCCAGGCCTGGGCCCGCCACGTCGGCCCGGTGGTCGCCCGGGACAACCGCCGCCCGAGTACGCCGCCCGGCCGTACCGCCGCCTGGTCCTCGACCGCGGCGGCGACGGTGGCGAGGACGTGCGCGGTCGCCTCGGCGTCGGGGCGTCCGGAGACGTCGACCAGGCCACCCCAGAGCCGCGGGTGTTCCAGGGCCGCGGTCCGGCCCAGGCCCCAGATCGCCGCCTGCGCCGGGGCGTGGACCGGTCCGGCCGCGACGGCGTCGCGGGTCAGGCACCACAGGGGCGCGTCCAGGCCGGCGTCGTCGAGCGCCTGCAGTAGGTGCAGGGTGGCGGCGAGCCCGGCCGGCACGACGGGCGCCGGGGTCTCGTCGAAGCCCAGCAGGGAGATCACGCGGTCGGCGTCGCTGTCGCGGAGGGCACCGGTCAGGGCGACCCGGTCCAGGCCGGCCGCTTCCAGGACCGTGCACCGGCCGCCAGCGCTCTCGACACCGTCGCGCAGGGCCGCGGCCCAGCCGGCGTCGACGCCCTCGCCCGGGGTGAGCAGCAGCCAGCTCACCCCGGTGAGGTCGGCCGGCGGAAGGTGCGCGGGCTGCCAACTTTCGGCGTGGAGCAGGTCGTCGGTCGAGGTACGCGCGGCCGGGGCGTCGTCCGCATCGAGCCAGTAGCGGCGGTGTTGGAACGCGTACGTCGGCAGATCCTCAGGCACCGCCACCATGGGCGACACCGGCGCCCAGTCCACTGACACCCCAGCCGTGTGCAGGGCACCCACCGCGGTCAGCCAAGCGACCACCTCATCGACATCCCGCCGCGACACCGGCACCACCCGACGATCGGGCAACATCGCCGTCAACGTCGCATCCGGACCCACCTCCACACAGATCCCCGCATCCACCACCGCCATCGCCTCGCCGAACCGCACCGTCTCCCGCACCTGACGCACCCAGTACTCCGGCACCGTCACATCCGCACCCACCTCCACACTCGACACCAACGGCACCCGCGCCTGCCGAAACTCCACCGACCCCACCACCTCGGCAAACTCCGCCAACATCGGCTCCATCAACACCGAATGAAACGCATGCGACACCCGCAACCGCCGCACCCGCACCCCCGCCCCCGCCAACCGATCCGCCGCAGCCTCGACCGCCGCCACCGGACCGGACAACACCACCTGCTCCGGACCATTCACCGCCGCCACATCCAAACCCAAACCCACCACCACCGACTCACCAGCCTGCACCGCCAACATCGCCCCACCAGCAGGCAACGCATCCATCAACACCGCCCGCGCCGCCACCAACCGACACGCATCCACCAGATCCAGAACCCCGGCGACCACCGCCGCGGCGTACTCACCCACCGAATGCCCCACCACCACACCCGGACACACCCCAAACGACCGCAACAACGCCACCTGCGCCACCTGCACCGCAAAAATGCCCGGCTGCGCAAACAACGTCCGATCCACCAACCCACCACCCCCAACCAACACCTCACCCAACGACCGCGGCAAAAACCCCTCCAACAACCCACACACCCGCCCGAACTCCTCCGCAAAAACCGGAAAACGCGCCGCCAACCCCACCCCCATCCCCCACCACTGCGAACCCTGCCCCGAAAACAGAAACCCCACCGTCGACTCACCTGCGGCGACCGGCTGCGGTGCCGCCCGCAAGCTCCCCAGCAGTTCCGCGGCCGAGGCGCCGACCCCGACCGCCCGGTACGGCAACAACGCCCGCCGCGCCAGCCCCGCCGCGACCCGGTGGACGGAGACCTCCGGCCGCTTCTCGACCATGGCGGCCAACCGGTCGACCTGTGCCCGCAGCGCGTCGGCCGAACGCGCGGAGACGGCCCACACCGTCGCACCGTCGTGCTCGGCAACCGGCTCGGGCTCCGCCTCGGTCGCCTGCTCCACGATCACGTGCGCGTTCGTGCCGCTGACTCCGAACGACGACACCCCCGCCCGACGCGGCCGGCCCGTCCGCGGCCACTCCGTCCTCACCGCCGCCAGCTCCACCGCACCGGCGGACCAGTCCACCTGCGGAGTCGGCGCATCGACGTGCAGCGACCTCGGCACCACACCATGCCGCATGGCCAGGACCATCTTGATCACACCAGCCACACCCGCCGCCGCCTGCGTATGACCAATGTTCGACTTCACCGACCCCAACAACAACGGCCGCACCCGATCCTGCCCGTACGCCGCCAACACCGCCTGCGCCTCGATCGGATCCCCCAACCGCGTCCCCGTCCCGTGCGCCTCCACCACATCCACGTCGGCCGCAGCCAACCCCGCCGACACCAACGCCTGCCGAATCACCCGCTGCTGCGACGGACCATTCGGCGCCGTCAACCCATTCGACGCACCATCCTGATTCACCGCCGAACCCCGCACCACCGCCAGGACGTGATGCCCTCGACGCCGGGCATCCGACAACCGCTCCAGCAGCAGCAGGCCGACACCCTCGGAGAAACCCGCGCCGTCGGCCGCGGCCGCGAAGGACTTGCACCGACCGTCCGCCGCCATTCCATGCTGCCGCGAGAACTCCTGGAAGACGATGGGCGTCGACATCACGGAAACCCCGCCGGCGAGTGCCATGTCGCATTCCCCGGCCCGCAGGGACTGGGCAGCCAGGTGCAACGCCACCAACGACGACGAACACGCCGTATCCACCGTCACCGCCGGACCCTCGAAACCAAACGTGTACGACACCCGACCCGACGCCACACTCCCCGCATTACCGTTCGTGAAATAACCCTCCAACTCCACCGGAACCGACCGCACCCGCGACCCGTAATCGTGATACATCAACCCCGCGAACACACCCGTCCGACTCCCCCGCAACGACAACGGATCCAAACCCGCCCGCTCCAACACCTCCCACGACACCTCCAACAACAACCGCTGCTGCGGATCCATCGCCAACGCCTCACGCGGCGAAATCCCAAACAGATCAGCATCAAAATCCGCAGCGTCGTACAGGAAGCCGCCCTCGCGTGCCGACACCGAGCCCGGGAGCCTGCCGGTGGGGTCGAACCGGGCCAACCGTTGCCAGCCCCGGTCGACCGGGAAGGCGGCGATGCCGTCACCGTCCCGGTCGAGCAACGTCCACAGCTCCTCGGGAGACCGCACCCCACCCGGGAACCGGCAGGCCATGCCGATGATCGCCAACGGCTCGGTCGCCGCGTCGACCAACCGGCGGTTCTGTGCGCGCAGCCGTTCGTTCTCCTTCAGCGACGAACGCAGCGCCTCGACGAACTGGTCCTGCGACGTGTTCATCCGTCCTCCCCCTGTGCTGTCGGATCAGGACGACGTCTGCTGTGCGGCGAGCCGCAGCAGACTCTCGGCGTCCAGATCGTCGATGGACTCGCCGGGTTCGGCCGTGTCCTCGGCACCGGCCAGCCGCAGCACCAGGTCGAGCACTCCCGAACTCCGGAGCCGGGCCAGTGGGATACCGGCCAGCTTCTGCCGGAACTCGCGTTCCTCCGCCTCCTCGGGTGTCTCCGCATCCGTTGCGAGCCCGAGTTCCCTGCACAGGTGGGCGGCGACGGCGGCCGGGGTGGGATGGTCGAACACGAGCGTGGCGGGCAGCCGCAGGCCGGTCTCGGCGTTCAGCCGGTTGCGCAGCTCGACAGCGAGCAGCGAGTCGAAGCCCAGATCCCTGAACGCCTGGTCCGGTCCGATGACCGATGTCGGGCCGTGGCCGAGCACCCGGCCGGCCAGCGACCGCACGGTGTCGAGGACACGTTCGTACTGCGTCCCCGGTTCCAGGCCGGCGAGTTGCCCGGCCAGGTCGCCCGGCGGCCCTCCCGCGACGGCGAGGGTCCGGCGGCTCCCGGTCAGCAGGCCGGACAGCAGCGGCGGCACCGTCTGCCCGGCGTACCCGGTCAGCTCCAGCTTGACCGGTACGAGGAGGGGAGCGCCCGACCGGAGGGCCGCGTCGAACAGGGCCAGACCTTCCTCGTCACTCATCGGCACGACGCCGTGGCGAACCAGTCGGTGGCGGTCAGCGCTGTTCAGCCGCCCGGTGAGTTCGCTGTCCTGCGACCAGTGGCCCCAGGCGAGTGACTGCGCGGGTAGTCCCTGTGCCCGGCGTTGCCGGGCCAGCGCGTCCAGATAGGCGTTCGCCGCCGCGTAGTTGGCCTGACCCGCCGACCCGAACACCCCTGACGCGGAGGAGAAGAGGATGAACGCGTCGAGCTGCCGGTCGCGGGTCAACTCGTGCAACAGGTACGCGCTGCGGGCCTTGGCGGCAAAGACCGTCTCCAACCGCTCCGGCGTCAGGTTGGCGATCGTGGCGTCGTCGAGCACCCCCGCCGCGTGGATCACCACACCAGGTCGAACCTCGTCGAGCAACGCCGCCAACGCCTCCCGATCAGCCACATCACACGCCACCACCCGCGCCCCCGGCAGATCCCGCACCAACTCCTCGACACCCGGCGCGTCCGGACCACGACGCGACACCAACACCAGGTCATCCACCCCGTACCCGCGCACCAGATGCCGGGCCAGGAGACCACCCAACGTGCCAGTACCACCGGTGACCAGCACCGGACCGGCACCGAAATCAACCCCGGCAGCACTCTCGGCCCGCGCGGCACGTACCATCCTCGGCACCCGGATACGGCCGTCGTCGTCCACCCGTAGCTGCGGCTCGTCGCACACCGCCACCGCCGCCCGCGCCGCCTTCGGGTCTGCGGTGTCGACCAGCACCAGACGGTCCGGGTGCTCCGTCTGCGCCGATGCCAACAACCCCCACACCGCCGCCGCATCCGGGCACGTCTGACCACCCGGAACCAGAACCAACCACCGCCGCTCGTCAGCAGCCAACCGCCGCTGCACCCCAGCCAAGACATCAGCCAGTCCGACACCCGCGCAGTCCCACACCGGCAAGTCGGCCTCCACCCCACCGAACTGGCTGACCTCACCGACCTGGTCGGCTCGCCCAGGCTGACCGGCGTGGCTGACCTCATCGGCCTGGCCGGGCTGGTCGGTGTAGTTGAGCTGGGGGGCGTGATCGATCTGACCAGCGTCGATCCAGTCGATGGTGTAGAGGTCTCGCACCGTCCTGGCCGGTAGCTGGTCCGGTAGTGGCCGCAACACCAACGAACCCACCGTGGCTACCGGTCCGCCGTCGGTATCGGTCAACGTCACCGACAAGCGGTCTCCATCGACCCGCATCCGTACGCGCGCCTCGGTCGCACCGGTCGCATGCACCACCACGTCCTGCCACGCAAACGGCAACACCACCGGTCCACCACCATCAGCACCCCCACCCACCACCACCGCCGCATGCAACGCCGCATCCAACAACGCCGGATGAATCACCAACCGCCCGACACCCTCATGCCCCGACACCGGCAACTCCACCTCAGCGAAAACCTCACCACCACCCACCCACACCGCCCGCACACCCCGGAACACCGGACCATACTCATAACCCCGCGCCGCCAAGCCCTCGTAGAAACCGTCGACAGACACCGGAACCGCGCCCACCGGCGGCCACGCCGCACCGGCGCCTGACAGCACCGGTGCCACAGTGGAACTGCCCCCCGACACCTCCACAACAGCACCAACGTCACCTGGCACGTTCACGTCGGTGGTTTCGGCCAGCAGACCGGTCGCGTGACACACCCAATCACCGTCGCCGTCACCACTCCCACTGCGGGAGTACACGGCTACTCGGCCGTCTCCGGTCACCACTGTCTGTACCTCAACAGATGCCGGTTCTTCCAGCATCAGCGGCAGCTGCACCATCAGCTCCCGTACCACTGGCAGCCCTGCCAGGTCGCCGGCGCCGATGGCCCATTCGACGAACTGTGTTCCGGGCACCAGGACCGTTCCGTTCACCATGTGATCTCGCCACCACGAATCCACCCCCGCTGGAATCTTTTCCGAGATCACCACACCGCCATCACCCAACCGCACCACCCCACCACCGCCACTGTTTCCGGTGTTGCCGTCCAGCCAGAAACGTTCCCGCTGGAACGCATACGTCGGCAACTCAGCCGGTGCCACCCCTACGGGCATCACCGAATCCCAACTCACCGCCACTCCTGCTGTATGCAGCGTGCCTGCTGCCCGTAGCAGGTCTTTCATGCCCCCATCGCCGCGCCGCAGTGTTCCCGTCACCACACCCCCAGGCACCATATCCGCCACCCCCGCCAACAACACCGGATGACCCGACACCTCCACGAACCGACACAACCCATCACGAGCCGCCGCCCGCACCGCATCCTCGAAACGCACCTCCCCCCGCAAATTCTCAAACCAATACCCCGCATCCAAACCCCCACCGTCCACCAACCCACCCGTCACCGTCGAATACCACGGCACCACACCAGACCGAAAACCCACCACACCCAAACGCTCCCGTAGGACTCCTTCGACCACATCCACCTGCACCGAATGCGACGCATAATCCACATCCACCCACCGCACCCGCGCCCCACCCCAATCCACCGACCCCAACACCCCACGATCCCCCGACACCACACACAACCCCGGACCATTCACCGCCGCCACCGACACCCCCACCACACCCACCAACCGCAACCGCACCTCCTCCACCGACAACCACACCGACAACATCCCCCCACCACCACCCGACAAAAACTCCCCCACCACACCCGCCCGCACCGCCACCACCCGCGCACCCTCCTCCAACGACAACACCCCCGCCACCACCGCCGCCGCCACCTCACCCTGCGAATGACCCACCACCCCCACCGGAACAACCCCCAACGACCCCCACACCCGCGCCAACGACACCATCACCGCCCACATCAACGGCTGCACCACCCGCACATCCCCACCCACCACCCCACCCGACAACAACACCCCCACCACCGAACAACCCACCCACGGCAACAAAACCCGATCACACTCCCCCATCGCCCCCGCAAACACCCCCGACTCCACCAACAACCGACACGCCATCCCCTCCCACTGCCACCCCTGACCCGGAAACACCAACACCACACCCAAACCAGAACCAGCACCAGCACCAGCACCAGCACCAGCAGCCAAAGAACCCCGCAAACCACCCAACAACTCCTCCACCGAACCACCCACCCCCACCGCCCGGAACGGCAACAACGTCCGACGCCACAAACCCACCGCCACCGAACCCACCGACACACCCGAACCCACCCCCGACACGAAACCCTCCAACCGCTCAACCTGCCCCCGCAAAGCCACCTCAGAACGCGCCGACACCAACCACACCACCACACCACCATCACCATCAGCACCACCCCCATTGCCGTTCCCATTGCCGTTGCCGGCAACATCAGTGCCAACCGACACCACAACATCCCCAGACACCACAACCGAACCCGCATCGGAATCTGACGGCGCCAAACCAGAGCTAGAACTAGTTACTAAAGAAGAATGAGAAGAAGCCAGAACCGAACCCGAATGCGAGTCTGGAGCAGAATGCGAGACCAATCCCGAAGCCACACCCACAGCAGAATCCGAGCCCGGAACGGAATCAGAGGCCGACGGCATCAACGACCACTGCGGTTCCGGTCCCTGTTCCAGGATCACGTGGGCGTTCGTGCCACTCACCCCGAATGACGACACTCCGGCCCGACGCGGCCGACCCACCTCAGGCCACACACTCCGCTCCACCGCCAACTCCACCGACCCCGCGGACCAGTCCACCTGTGGACTCGGCTCATCGATGTGCAGCGACCGCGGCACCACACCATGCCGCATCGCCAGGACCATCTTGATCACACCAGCGATCCCGCCTGCGGCCTGCGTGTGCCCCAGATTCGACTTCACCGACCCCAACAGCAGCGGCCGTTCCCGATCCTGGCCGTACGTCGCCAGCACCGCGTGCGCCTCGATCGGATCCCCCAACCGCGTCCCCGTCCCGTGTGCCTCCACCACGTCCACGTCCGCGGGGGACAGGCCGGCCGATCGCAACGCGTCCCGGATCACCTTCTGCTGTGCCGGCCCGCTCGGCGCGGCGAGGCCGTTGGACGCACCGTCCTGGTTCAGAGCACTGCCGCGTACCACCGCCAGCACCCGGTGCCCCGCCCGGCGGGCGTCGGACAGCCGCTCCAGCAGCACCAGGCCGACACCTTCGGACCAGCCGGTGCCGTCCGCCGTGGCCGCGAAGGACTTGCACCGGCCGTCGGCGGCCAGCCCACGCTGCCGGGAGAACTCCACGAAGGCGCGCGGGCTGAACATCGCGGTGACGCCGCCGGTAACGGCCATCCGGCAGTCGCCCGCACGCAGTGCCTGTACGGCCAGGTGCATGGCGACCAACGACGACGAGCACGCCGTGTCGACGGTCACCGCAGGCCCCTCGAACCCGAACGTGTAGGCGACCCGGCCCGAGACGACACTGGCCGCGTTGCCGATCAGCAGATGGCCTTCGACCTCCTCGGGGATGGTCCGCAGGCCGATCGTGTAGTCCTGCCCGTTGTTTCCGACGAAGACGCCGGTGGGGGTACCGCGCATCGTATGGGGGTCGATGCAGGCGTGTTCGAGCAGCTCCCAGCAGGTTTCCAGGAGGAGTCGCTGCTGCGGGTCCATGGCCAGGGCCTCCCGCGGGGAGATCCCGAAGAAGGCGGCATCGAAGTCGGCCGCCCCGTCGAGGAAGCCTCCCTCACGCAGGTAGGTGGTACCGGGGTGTTCCGGGTCCGGGTGGTAGAGGGCGTCGAGGTCCCAGCCCCGGTCGGTGGGGAACGGCGAGATGACGTCACCCTCCTCCATCAACACCTGCCACAGGTCCTCGGCGGAAGAGATGCCGCCGGGGAACCGGCAGGTCATCCCGACGATGACGATCGGGTCGTCGTCGGCGGCGATGCTCTGCCCGTCACCAACCGGCACCGGGAGGTCGGTGCCGAAGAGCCGGGCCTGCAGGTGATCGGCCATCCCGGCCGGGGTGGGATGGTCGAAGACCACGGTGGTCGGCAGGGTGAGACCGGTGGCCTTGCACATCCGGTTGCGCAGTTCGACCGCGGTGAGCGAGTCGAAACCCTGCTCCTTGAAGGCACGTCGGACGTCCAGCCGGTCCGCCGACTCGTGCCCGAGCACCGTCGCGGTGTGGCCGAGCACCAGGTCGAGCAGCGCCTCCCGCCGCTGGGCCGGGTCGAGGCCCCGGAGCTCCTCGACCGTCCGGGTGGCTGCGGTGTCGAACTGTCCCGGGGCGCTCGTGCCGCCCTCGGCGATGTCGTCGAACAGCGAGGTCCGCCGGGCCACCGCGAACGTGCCGACGAACCGCTCCCAGTCGACGTCGGCCACGGTCGTGGTGGTCCGGTCCGCGCCGAGCACCGCGCCGAGCGCCGCCGTCGCCCGTTCGACCGGCATGGTCCGCAGGCCCCAGTCGGTGAGCTGCTCGCGGGCGGCGCCGTCGGCCATGCCGGGGCCGTCCCACGTGCCCCAGGCGATCGCGGTGGCGGTGCGGCCGTTGCCGCGCCGCCAGGAGGCGAAGGCGTCGAGGTAGGCGTTCGCGGCGGCGTATCCGCCCTGGTTGCTGCCGCCCCAGACGCCGGCGCCGGAGGAGAACAGCACGAACGCGGTCAGCGGCCGGTCGCGGGTCAGTTCGTCGAGGTGCCGCGCACCGTCGACCTTCGCCGCGAGCAGGTGCCCGAGGGTGGCCGGGTCGGTCTCGGCGAGGGATCCGGTGTCGCCGACCCCGGCGGCGTGGAAGACCGCCGTCAGGGGAACGTCCGGGTCGAGGTCGGCGAGCATCCGGGCGACCTGGTCCCGGTCGGCGACGTCGCAGGCGACCACGGTGGCCGTCGCGCCGAGCGCGGTCAGCTCGGCCTGCAGTTCGGCGGCGCCGGGGGTCGCCGCGCCGCGCCGCCCGGTCAGCACCAGGTGGCGGGCACCCTCCTTCGCCAGCCATCGGGCCACGTTGGCGCCGACGCCGCCGAGGCCACCGGTGACCAGCACGGTGCCGTCCGGTCGCCACGACGCGGCACCGGTGACGGGGCTGCGGACGAGGCGGCGGGCGAGGACCCCGCCGGCCCGGATGGCGATCTGGTCGTCGTCGGCGGTGCCGCCGGCGAGGACGTCGGTCAGGCGGCTGGCGGCGTTCACGTTCGGCGCGTCGGGCAGGTCGATCAGGCCGCCCCAGGAGTGGGGCGTCTCCAGGGCGGCGACCCGGCCCAGGCCCCACAGCATCGCCTGGGCGGGCCGGGTGACGTGTTCGGTGTCGCCGACGGCCACGGCGCCGCAGGTGACGGTCCACAGTGGTACGGGTGTCGGCGCGGCGCGCAGGGTCCGCAGCAGGTCCAGGGTCGCCGCGAGCCCGTGGGGAACGACGGCCGCGGCGGGGTGGGGTGACTCGTCCAGGCCGAGCAGGGATACTGCGCCGTCGAAGCGCCCTTCGCCGACCGGGTCGGCGGTCGCGGCGAGCGTCACCACCTCGGCACCGGACCGGGCGAGGGCGGCGGACACCACCGGTACCCAGCCCTGCCGGTCGTCGTCCGGCGTGATCAGCAGCCACCGGCCGCCGAGCCGCCCGGACGGCACCGGCCTGGGCACCCAGGCCACGTCGTACATCCACTGGCCGACACCGGCGCGCTCACGCTGCCGCCGTCGCCACGAGCTGAGCGCGGGCAGCAGCCCGGCGAGCGTACGCTGCTGGTCGGCGTCGACGCCGAGGTCGGTCGCCAGCCGGTCGACGTCGCCGGCCTCGACCGCGGACCAGAACTCCCCGTCCGGACGGCCGGCGTCCTGCGTCGGCGCGGCCGGGTCGGCGTCCAGCCAGAATCGCTCCCGCTGGAACGGGTACGTCGGCAGCGCGCTCCGCCGTGCTCCCGCGCCCTCGAACAGGGTCTCCAGGGCCACGGGCACCCCGCAGGCGTACGCCTCGGCCAGCGACAGCAGGAAACGGTCCGCGCCGCCGGAGTCGCGCCGCAGCGAGTGCACCGTCCGGATCTGCGCGCCGGCCTCCTCGGCGGTCTCCTGCACCGGGGTGGACAGGACCGGATGCCCGCTGACCTCGATGAACGCGTCGTACCCGTCGGCGAGCAGCGACCGTACCGCGCCGATCAGGTCGACCGGTCGCCGGGCGTTGCGGAACCAGTACTCCGGGCCGAGTTCGGCGGTGTCCAGCGGACCGCCAGTCACGGTGGAGTAGAACGGCACCTCACCGGTGCGGGACGAGACTCCGTCGAGCAGTCCGACGAGCCGGTCGTGCAGGGGGTCGACCTGCTCGCAGTGCGACGCGACGGTGGCCGGCACCATCCGCGCCTGCCAGCCGGCGGCCTCGCGGTCGGCGACGAACGCCGTCAGCGTCGCCACGTCCCCGGCGACGGTGGTGGACCGTGGCCCGTTGACACCGGCGATGGCCAGCGTGCCCGGCCAGTCGGCGAGCGCCGCGGCCACCTGCTCGGCGGTGGCCGCGACGGAGGCGACCGCACCGTTGCCCACCAGCGCCTCGGCGAACAGCTTGCTGCGCTCGGCGATGATCCGGGCGGCGTCCTCCAGGCTGATCGCGCCGGCGACGTACGCCGCCGCCACCTCGCCCTGGCTCGAACCGACCACGGCCGCCGGCCGTACCCCGTGCGAGCGCCACAGGGCGGCGAGCCCCACCATGACCGCGAACAGCGCCGGCTGCACGACGTCGATGCGGTCGTAGCCGGGAGCACCGGGCTCGCCGGTGAGCACGTCACGCAACGACCAGTCGACGTACGGCGTCAGCGCGGCCTCGCAGTCGGCCACGGCGCTGGCGAAGACCGGCGAGGACCGGAGGAGTTCGGCGCCCATGCCCGCCCACTGGGCACCCTGCCCGGGGAAGACGAGGACGACCCGTCGTTCCCCCTCGGCCTCGCCGGTGACGACCTGCGGCGCGGGCTCCTGCCGGAGCAGGGACTCCAGTCCGCGTACGAGATCGGCCCGGGAACGCCCGCAGACGACGGCCCGGCGCTCCAGGGCGGCCCGCGTGGTGACCAGCGAGTAGGCCAGGTCGGTGAGATCGGCGTCGGGCCGGTCGCGCAGCAGGTCGAGCAGCCGCCCGGCCTGCGCCCGCAGCGCCGGTCCGCCGCGCGCGGAGAGCACCCACGGCAGTGGTCCGTCCACTCCCGGACCCGGCTCGGGCTCGGCGGCCGCCGGTGCCTGTTCGAGCACCACGTGGGCGTTGGTGCCGCTGATGCCGAACGACGACACCGCCGCCCGGCGCGGACGGCCGGTCTCCGGCCACGGCACCGCCTCCCGGAGCAGGGCCACCGATCCCGCGTTCCAGTCGACGTGCGGCGTCGGCTCGTCGATGTGCAGGGACTGCGGCAGCGTCCCGTACCGCATCGCCAGCACCATCTTGATGACGCCGGCGATGCCGGCGGCGGCCTGGGTGTGCGCGAGGTTCGACTTGACCGAGCCGAGCCAGCACGGCTGGTCGGCCGGCCGGTTCTGGCCGTACGTGGCGATCAGCGCCTGCGCCTCGATCGGGTCGCCGAGGTTGGTGCCGGTGCCGTGCGCCTCGACCGCGTCGACGTCGCCGGTGCCGAGCCGGGCGGCCACCAGGGCGTCCCGGATGACGCGCTGCTGCGCCGGACCGTTCGGGGCGGTCAGTCCGTTCGACGCGCCGTCCTGGTTGACCGCGGAGCCCCGGACCAGGCCGAGGATCTCCCGACCGTTGCGGACCGCGTCGGAGAGCCTTTCGACGAGGACCAGCCCGACACCCTCGGAGAACCCGGCACCGTCCGACGCGGCGGCGAACGGCTTGCACCGGCCGTCCCTGGCCAGGCCCCGCTGCCGCGAGAACTCGACGAACACGTCGGGTGTGGACATCACGGTGACGCCGCCGGCCAGTGCGAGCGAGCATTCCCCGGACCGCAGGGCCTGCGCCGCGAGGTGCAGGGCCACCAGTGAGGACGAGCAGGCGGTGTCGACGGTCACCGCCGGCCCCTCCAGGCCCAGCGCGTACGCGACCCGGCCGGATGCGACGCTGCCCGCGTTGCCGTGGCCCAGATATCCCTCGACGTTCGCCGGCATCTCGGGCAGCCGGGCGGCGTAGTCGTGGTACATCAGGCCGGCGAAGACGCCGGTGCGGCTGCCCCGCATCGCGTGCGGGTCGATACCGGCCCGCTCGATCGCCTCCCAGGACGTCTCCAGCAGCAGCCGCTGCTGCGGATCCATGGCCAGCGCCTCGCGCGGTGAGATCCCGAAGAACTCGGCGTCGAAGTCCGCGGCGTCGTAGAGGAATCCGCCCTCCCTGGCGTGAATGGTTCCCGGCCGCTCGCCCGACGGGTCGTAGAGGGCGGACACGTCCCATCCCCGGTCCGTCGGGAATGTCGAGACGACGTCGCGCCCCTCCACCAGGAGACGCCACAGGTCTTCCGGTGAGCTGACCCCGCCCGGGAACCGGCAGGCGACACCGATGATGGCGATCGGTTCGGTCGCCCTCGCCTGGAGCCGTTGCAGGCGTTCGTCGGTGCTCTGCAGCTCGGCCGTGACCCGCCGCAGATACTCTCGGAGCTTCGCTTCGTTGGACATGTGGTTTCCCGAATCTCTGCGAGGACGGGCCAGGGCCGTCAGGAGTCGCCGAATTTGCTGTCGATGAACTGGAAGATCTCGTCGTCGCTGGCGTCGTCCAGTCGCCCGCCGATGTCCGTGCCGTCGTCCCGTCGCCGCAGGTCGCCCCACATCGCGGTCAGTGCCCTCAGCCGTACGGTGATGTCGTCGCGCAGTTCCGCGTCGAGCTCTTCGTCGCTGCCGCCGACCGCCGCGGCCATGGCGTTTTCGAGCTGGGCGAGCTGGTCCACGAGCGACGGCCGGACGGCGGTGCCGAACAGCTCCGCCCGCAGGTACCCGGCCAGGGCGGCCGGCGTCGGATGATCGAACACCAGGGTCGCCGGCAGGCTCAGGTCGGTCACCGTCCTGAGACGGTTACGCAGCTCGACGGCGGTCAGCGAGTCGAAGCCCAGATCCTTGAACGGCCGACCGGCGCCGATGGTCGACAGCGAGGAGTGCCCCAGCACCTGGGCGGTCTGCCCGCGGACCAGATCGAGCAGGCCGGACAGCTGGCCCTCGGCATCCCGTCCGGCCAGTCGCGCCCGCATCGCGGCGGCCCGGTCCGGCGTGTCGCCGGCCGCCGTCCGCCGGTCGACCGGCAACAGTGCCCGGAGCAGCGGTGACGCGTCGGCCCGTGGGCGCAGATCGAGAGTGGCCGTCACGAGGGCGGGCCGGCCGGTACGCAGGGCAGCGTCGAACAGTGCCAGGGCATGCCGGTCGGACATCGGCAGGACACCCTGGTACGCCCTGGTGGTGTCGAGCGCCGCGGTCATGGTGCTGCCGGTTTCCCAGAGACCCCAGGCGAGTGACTGCGTGGGTAGTCCCTGCGCCTGCCGCTGGCGGGCCAGGGCGTCGAGGTAGGCGTTCGCCGCCGCATAGTTGGCCTGCCCCGCCGCACCGAACACCCCCGACGCCGACGAGAAGAACACCAACGCACACAGCTCGTCGGTCAACTCATGCAGGTGCCGCGCGGCGACGGCCTTGGCCCGGAACACCGACTCCACCTGAGCTGCCGTCAGGTTGCCCACCGTCGCGTCGTCGAGCACCCCCGCTGCATGGACCACCACACGCGGTCGAACCTCGTCGAGCAACGCCGCCAACGCCTCCCGATCCGCCACGTCACACGCCACCACCCGCGCCTGCGGCAGGTCCCGGGCCAACCCGGCGGCACCCGGCGCGTCCGGACCTCGGCGGGACACCACCACCAGGTCGTTCGCGCCGTACTCGTGCACCAGATGCCGGGCAAGGAGACCACCCAACGTGCCGGTGCCACCGGTGATCAGCACCGGCCCGGTGCTGAAGTCCGGCTGTTGCCCGTCTTCGCCCGGCGTGGCACGCACCAACCTGGGCACCTGGATGCGGCCGTCGTCGTCGACCCGTAGCTGCGGCTCCCCACACACCGCCACTGCCGCCCGCGCCACCGTCGGGTCCGCCGTGTCGACCAGCACCAACCGATCCGGGTGCTCCGTCTGCGCCGACGCCAACAACCCCCACACCGCCGCCGCATCCGGGCTTGTCTGACCATCAGGGATCAGCACCAGCCACCGCCGGTCATCGGCAGCCAACCGCTCCTGAACGCCGACCAGCGCATCAGCAGGATCGACACCCGCGCAGTCCCACACCGGCAACGCGGCCTCCACCCCACCGAGGCCGGCCCCACCGGACTGGCTGGTCTGGCTGGTCTGACCGGCGTGGTTGATCTGGGCGGCCTGGCTGGCCCGGCTCACCGCACCGGATTGGCTGGCCTCACCGGCCTGGCTGTCCTGGCTGATCCGGCCGGCGTCGATCCAGTCGACCGTGTAAAGATCCCGGACCACCTTGACGGGCAGCTGGTCCGGTAGCGCCCGCAATACCAACGAACCGACGGTGACCACCGGTGCTCCGTCCAGATCGGTCAGAGTCACCGACAGCGTGTCGCCGACGACCCGCATCCGCACCCGCGCCTCTGTCGCACCCGTCGCATGCACCACCACGTCCTGCCACGCGAACGGCAACAGCGGCTCCGCCGGACCACTGGGCTCGTACAGCGCCGCGAGGTGCAACGCGGCATCCAACAACGCCGGATGCACCCTGAAACGGTCCGCCTCCGCACGACCCACATCGTCCAGAGCCACCTCGGCGACCAACTCCCCGTCAACCCGCCACGCCGCCCGCAACCCCTGGAACACCGGGCCATACCGCACACCAACATCGGCCAGACGCTCGTACACACCCTCCACCGGTATCGGAATCGCGCCCGCCGGCGGCCATGCTGCATTCACGTCGACATCCACACCTGCATTCACGTCGGTGTTCTCCACGACCAAACCGGTCGCGTGACACACCCACGAATCATCACCACCCCCATCACCGCCACCACTACCATTCCCATTCCGGGAATACACCGCCACCCGGCCATCCCCACCCACCACCGTCTGCACCTCGACAAACCCCGACCCCTCCACCACCAACGGCACCTGCACCATCAACTCCCGCACCACCGACAAACCCACCACATCACCCGCACCGATCACCCATTCCACAAACTGCGTCCCCGGCACCAACACCACTCCATTCACCACATGATCCCCCCACCACGAACCCACCCCCACCGCAATCTCCACCGACACCACCACACCACCATCACCCAACCGCACCACCCCACCACCGCCACTACCACTGCCGCTGTTTCCGGTGTTGCCGTCCAGCCAGAAACGTTCCCGCTGGAACGCATACGTCGGCAACTCAGCCGGTGCCACCCCTACGGGCATCACCGAATCCCAACTCACCGCTACTCCTGCTGTATGCAGCGTGCCTGCTGCCCGTAGCAGGTCTTTCATGCCCCCATCGCCGCGCCGCAGTGTTCCCGTCACCACACCCCCAGGCACCATGTCTGCTATCCCGGCCAGCAACACCGGGTGGCCTGACACCTCCACGAACCGATGCAACCCATCACGAGCCGCCGCCCGCACCGCATCCTCGAAACGCACCTCCCCCCGCAAATTCTCAAACCAATACCCGCTATCCAGTTCCCCACCGTCCACCAACCCACCCGTCACCGTCGAATACCACGGCACCACACCAGACCGAAAACCCACCACACCCAAACGCTCCCGTAGGACTCCTTCGACCACATCCACCTGCACCGAATGCGACGCATAATCCACATCCACCCACCGCACCCGCGCCCCACCCCAATCCACCGACCCCAACACCCCACGATCCCCCGACACCACACACAACCCCGGACCATTCACCGCCGCCACCGACACCCCCACCACACCCACCAACCGCAACCGCACCTCCTCCACCGACAACCACACCGACAACATCCCCCCACCACCACCCGACAAAAACTCCCCCACCACACCCGCCCGCACCGCCACCACCCGCGCACCCTCCTCCAACGACAACACCCCCGCCACCACCGCCGCCGCCACCTCACCCTGCGAATGACCCACCACCCCCACCGGAACAACCCCCAACGACCCCCACACCCGCGCCAACGACACCATCACCGCCCACATCAACGGCTGCACCACCCGCACATCACCACCCACCACCCCACCCGACAACAACACCCCCACCACCGAACAACCCACCCACGGCAACAAAACCCGATCACACTCCCCCATCGCCCCCGCAAACACCCCCGACTCCACCAACAACCGACACGCCATCCCCTCCCACTGCCACCCCTGACCCGGAAACACCAACACCACACCCAAACCAGAACCAGAACCAGCACCAGCACCAGCACCAGCACCAGCACCAGCAGCTAAAGAACCCCGCAAACCATCCAACAACTCCTCCACCGAACCACCCACCCCCACCGCCCGGAACGGCAACAACGCCCGACCCCACAAACCCACCGCCACCGAACCCACCGACACACCCGAACCCACCCCCGACACAAACCCCTCCAACCGCTCAACCTGCCCCCGCAAAGCCACCTCAGAACGCGCCGACACCAACCACACCACCGGACCACCAACCCCATTGGCATCATCGGCATCAACGCCGCCAACAACAGCACCAGCCGACACCACAACATCCCCAGAAACCACAACGGAACTGGAACCGGAATCCAAATCCGAATCCGAATCCGACCGCACCAACGCCCACTCCGAATCCGGTCCCTGTTCCAGGATCACGTGCGCGTTCGTGCCGCTGACCCCGAACGACGACACCCCCGCTCGACGCGGCCGACCCACCTCAGGCCACGCCGTCCGCTGGACCGCCAGCTCCACCGCACCGGTCGACCAGTCCACCTGCGGAGTCGGCGCGTCGACGTGCAGCGACCTCGGCACCACACCATGCCGCATGGCCAGGACCATCTTGATCACACCAGCCACACCCGCCGCCGCCTGCGTATGACCGATGTTCGACTTCACCGACCCCAACAACAACGGCCGGTCACGATTCTGCCCGTACGCCGCCAACACGGCCTGCGCCTCGATCGGATCCCCCAACCGCGTCCCCGTCCCGTGCGCCTCCACCACATCCACGTCGGCCGGAGACAACCCCGCCGACACCAACGCCTGCCGAATCACCCGCTGCTGCGACGGACCATTCGGCGCCGTCAACCCATTCGACGCACCATCCTGATTCACCGCCGAACCCCGCACCACCGCCAGGACGCGATGCCCACGCTCCCGCGCCACCGACAACCGCTCCAGCAGCACCAGACCGATACCCTCGGAGAAGCCCGCGCCGTCAGCCGCGGCCGCGAAGGACTTGCACCGGCCATCGGCGGCCAACCCACGCTGCCGGGAGAACTCCACAAGGACACTCGGCGTCGCCATGATCGATACCCCGCCGGCGAGTGCCATGTCGCATTCCCCGGCCCGCAGCGACTGCGCCGCCAGGTGCAACGCCACCAACGACGACGAACACGCCGTATCCACCGTCACTGCCGGACCCTCAAAACCAAACGTGTACGACACCCGACCCGACGCCACACTCCCCGCATTACCGTTCGTGAAATAACCCTCCAACTCCACCGGAACCGACCGCACCCGCGACCCGTAATCGTGATACATCAACCCCGCGAACACACCCGTCCGACTCCCCCGCAACGACAACGGATCCAAACCCGCCCGCTCCAACACCTCCCACGACACCTCCAACAACAACCGCTGCTGCGGATCCATCGCCAACGCCTCACGCGGCGAAATCCCAAACAGATCAGCATCGAAATCCGCAGCGTCGTACAGGAAGCCACCGTGTCGGGTGTAGGCGGTCCCCGGCTTCTCTCCAGTCGGGTCGTAGAGCGAGGCCAGGTCCCAGCCCCGGTCGGTGGGCAGATCACCGATCACGTCGGCGCCATCCGTGAGCAGCTGCCACAGATCCTCGGGTGAGGACACACCGCCGGGGAACCGGCACGCCATCGCGACGACGACGATCGGGTCCTCCTGCGTCGCGGTCGCCGTCGCGGGCACCTCCGAGGGCTGCGGCGAACCGAACACCAGCTCGTCGAGGTGGGCGGCCAGCGCCACAGGTGATGGATAATCGAAGACCAGCGTGGCCGGCAGCCGTACGTCCAACTGCGCAGCCACACGATTGCGCAGGTCTACCGCGGTCAGCGAATCGAAGCCCATGTCCCGGAAGGCCGAGCGGGGCTCGATCCGTCCCTCGTCGCGGAAGCCGAGAACCGCAGCCGCCTGTCCGCACACCAGCCGCAGGATGTCGGCACGGCGGTGCTCCATGTCCAGGACGGCGAGACGGCGAGCCCAGGTGGCGTCCCCCTCGCCAGTCGCGGCCACGGGACGAATCACCTTGACCAGCTGTGACAGCAGCGGGGGCACCTCTGTGGAGCCGGTCAGGCGCAAACGCGCCGGCATCACCACGGGAGCGTCCACCCGGAGTGCGGCGTCGAACAGGCGCAGCCCGAGTTCGTCACCGATCGGCAGTACCCGGGACCGCTCCAGGCGCTCGCGATCGGCCGAGCCGGTCATCGCGCTTTCACTGTCCCAGAGGCCCCAGGCGAGTGACTGACCGGGTAGTCCCTGTGCCCGCCGTTGTCGGGCCAGGGCGTCGAGGTAGGCGTTCGCCGCGGCGTAGTTGGCCTGACCCGCCGAGCCGAACACACCGGCGGCCGAGGAGAAGAACACCAACGCGTCGAGCTGCCGGTCGCGGGTCAACTCGTGCAAGAGGTACGCGCTGCGGGCCTTGGCGGCAAAGACCGCCTGCAACCGCTCCGGCGTCAGATTGACGATCGTGGCATCGTCGAGCACCCCGGCCGCATGAACCACCACACGCGGCCGAACCTCGTCGAGCAACGCCGCCAACGTCTCCCGATCAGCCACATCACACGCCACCACCCGAGCCCCCGGCAGATCCCGCACCAACCCGTCGGCACCCGGGGCGCCCGGGCCACGGCGCGAGACCAGGACCAGGTCGTCCACCCCGTACCTGCGCACCAGATGCCGGGCCAGGAGACCACCCAACGTGCCAGTACCACCGGTGATCAACACCGGGCCGGCACCGAAATCAACCCCGACATCGCCCTTGGCCGGCGCGGCCCGCACCAAGCGGGGCACCCGAACACGGCCGTCGTCATCCACCTGTAGCTGCGGCTCGTCGCACACCGCCACCGCCGCCCGCGCCACCGCCGGGTCTACGGTGTCGACCAGTACGAACCGGTCGGGGTGCTCGGTCTGCACCGACGCCAACAAACCCCACACCGCCGCCGCGTCCGGAACCGTCTGACCACCAGGGACCAGAACCAGCCACCGCCGCTCGTCGGCAGCCAACCGCTCCTGCACCCCGGCCAGAACATCAGCCAGGTCGGCACCCGCGCAGTCCCACACCGGCAACTCAGCTTCCACCACACCGAGGTCGACCGCACCGAACTGGCTGCCCTGACCGGCATGGCCGACCTGGTTCGCCTCCCCGGCCTGGCTGACCTGGCTGAGTTGGCCACCGTGGCGGACCTGGCCGGCGTCGATCCAGTCGATGGTGTAGAGGTCTCGCACCGTCCTGGCTGGCAGCTGGTCCGGCAGCGGCCGCAACACCAACGAACCCACCGTCGCCACCAACCCACCACCACTATCGGTCAAGACCACCGACAGCCGATCCCCGTCAACCCGCATCCGTACGCGCGCCTCGGTCGCACCGGTCGCATGCACCACCACGTCCTGCCACGCAAACGGCAACACCACCGGTCCACCACCATCAGCACCCCCACCCACCACCACCGCCGCATGCAACGCCGCATCCAACAACGCCGGATGAATCACCAACCGCCCGACACCCTCATGCCCCGACACCGGCAACTCCACCTCAGCGAAAACCTCACCACCACCCACCCACACCGCCCGCACACCCCGGAACACCGGACCATACTCATAACCCCGCGCCGCCAAGCCCTCATAAAATCCCTCAACCGACACCGGAACCGCACCCACCGGCGGCCACGCCGAACCAAACTCCACCGGCAATGCCGACACCCCATCCGACACATTCACATCGGCAGCAGCAGCCAACAAACCCGTCGCGTGACACACCCAATCGCCATCCCCATCACCGCCACCATTCCCATTCCCATTACGATTCCCATCGTCGTTCGCGTTCCGGGAATAGACCACCACCCGGCCGTCTCCGGCCACTACCGTCTGCACCTCGACAAACCCCGACCCCTCCACCACCAACGGCACCTGCACCATCAACTCCCGCACCACCGATAAACCCACCACATCACCCGCACCCACCACCCACTCCACAAACTGCGCCCCCGGCACCAACACCACCCCACCCACCACATGATCCCCCCACCACGAATCCCCACCACCCACCCGACCCGACACCACCACACCACCGTCACCCAACCGCACCACCCCACCACCACTACCACTGTCTCCGGTATGACCTTCAAGCCAAAAACGCTCCCGCTGAAACGCATACGTCGGCAACTCGGCCGGTGCCACCCCCACCGGCATCACCGAACCCCAATCAACCCCCACCCCCGCCACCCACAACACACCCGCCGCCCGCAGCACATCCCCCATACCGCCATCGCCGCGCCGCAACGTCCCCGTCACCACACCCCCCGGCACCATGTCCGCCACCCCCGCCAACAACACCGGATGACCCGACACCTCCACAAACCGACACAACCCATCACGAGCCGCCGCCCGCACCGCATCCTCAAAACGCACCTCCCCCCGCAAATTCTCAAACCAATACCCCGCATCCAAACCCCCACCATCCACCAACCCACCCGTCACCGTCGAATACCACGGCACCACACCAGACCGAAAACCCACCACACCCAAACGCTCCCGTAGGACTCCTTCGACCACATCCACCTGCACCGAATGCGACGCATAATCCACATCCACCCACCGCACCCGCGCCCCACCCCAATCCACCGACCCCAACACCCCACGATCCCCCGACACCACACACAACCCCGGACCATTCACCGCCGCCACCGACACCCCCACCACACCCACCAACCGCAACCGCACCTCCTCCACCGACAACCACACCGACAACATCCCCCCACCACCACCCGACAAAAACTCCCCCACCACACCCGCCCGCACCGCCACCACCCGCGCACCCTCCTCCAACGACAACACCCCCGCCACCACCGCCGCCGCCACCTCACCCTGCGAATGACCCACCACCCCCACCGGAACAACCCCCAACGACCCCCACACCCGCGCCAACGACACCATCACCGCCCACATCAACGGCTGCACCACCCGCACATCCCCACCCACCACCCCACCCGACAACAACACCCCCACCACCGAACAACCCACCCACGGCAACAAAACCCGATCACACTCCCCCATCGCCCCCGCAAACACCCCCGACTCCACCAACAACCGACACGCCATCCCCTCCCACTGCCACCCCTGACCCGGAAACACCAACACCACACCCAAACCAGAACCAGAAACCAAACCAGGAACACCCGACGAACCCGAACCCGAACCCGAACCGCCCGACGAATTCGAACCCGAACCTAAAGAACCCCGCAAACCAGCCAACAACTCCTCCACCGAACCACCCACACCCACCGCCCGAAACGGCAACAACGCCCGACCCCACAAACCCACCGCCACCGAACCCACCGACACACCCGAACCCACCCCCGACACGAAACCCTCCAACCGCTCAACCTGCCCCACCAACCCCTCCCACGAACGCGCCGACACCAACCACACCACCGGACCATCCACATCAGCCCCAGCACCATTGCCAGCAACATCAGCACCAACCGGCACCACAACATCCCCAGACACCACAATCGAACCAAAATCCGAATCCGAACCTGAAACAGAGCCGGAGACCACACCCTCGGCAGCATCCGATCCAGAAACAGAATCCGAGCCCGACGACACCGCAACCCACTCCGGATCCGGCCCCTGCTCCAGAATCACGTGCGCGTTCGTCCCACTCACCCCGAACGACGACACCCCCGCCCGACGCGGCCGACCCACCCCAGGCCACACACTCCGCTCCACCGCCAACTCCACCAAACCCGCCGACCAATCCACCTGCCGAGTCGGCGCATCGATGTGCAACGACCTCGGCACCACACCATGCCGCATCGCCAACACCATCTTGATCACACCAGCCACACCCGCCGCCGCCTGCGTATGACCGATATTCGACTTCACCGACCCCAACAACAACGGCCGCACCCGATCCTGCCCGTACGCCGCCAACACCGCCTGCGCCTCAATCGGATCCCCCAACCGCGTCCCCGTCCCATGCCCCTCCACCACATCCACATCGGCCGGAGACAACCCCGCCGACACCAACGCCTGCCGAATCACCCGCTGCTGCGACGGACCATTCGGCGCCGTCAACCCATTCGACGCACCATCCTGATTCACCGCCGAACCCCGCACCACCGCCAACACCCGATGCCCACACTCCCGCGCCACCGACAACCGCTCCACCAACAACACCCCCACCCCCTCAGACCACCCCGTCCCATCCGCCCCCGCCGCAAACGACTTACACCGCCCATCCACCGCCAACCCCCGCTGCCGCGAAAACTCCACAAACACCCCCGGCGTCGCCATCACCGTCACCCCACCAGCCAACGCCAGATCACACTCACCCAACCGCAACGACTGCACTGCCAAATGCAACGCCACCAACGACGACGAACACGCCGTATCCACCGTCACCGCCGGACCCTCAAAACCAAACGTGTACGACACCCGACCGGAGACCACGCTAGCGGCATTCCCGGTCAGCAGATGACCCTCCACCTCGGCGGGAACGTTCGCGTCGGCCGGGCGGTAATCCTGACCGTTGCTTCCGACGAACACCCCGGTACGGCTACCGCGCAGCGACAGCGGATCGATACCCGCCCGCTCCAAAACCTCCCACGACACCTCCAACAACAACCGCTGCTGCGGATCCATCGCCAACGCCTCACGCGGAGAAACACCAAAAAACCCCGCATCAAAATCCCCAGCCCCATACAAAAACCCACCCTCACACGCATAACTCGTCCCCACCCGATCCGGATCCGGATCAAACAACCCACCCACATCCCAACCCCGATCCACCGGAAAACCACCCACCGCATCCCGCTCCCCCACCACCAGATCCCACAAATCCTCCGGCGACCACACACCCCCCGGAAAACGACACGCCATACCCACGATCACCACCGGATCCCCCTCCACCACCCCCAAACCCGACACCGAGGCCGACCCCACACCCACACCACCGAACAACACCTCATCCAGATGACCAGCCAGCACCACCGGCGACGGATAGTCGAACGCCAGGGTCGCGGAGAGGGGTTCGCCGACGGCTGTCGACAACTGGTTGCGGAGTTCGACGGCGCTCAGCGAGGTGAAGCCGAGGTCCTTGAAGGCCCGTTCCATGTCGATGCGCCTCGGGTCGGGCTCGCCGAGCACGAGCGCGGTGTGCTCGCGGACGAGGTCGCTGAGGCGTGCCCGGCGTGCCGCCGGGGCGAGTTCGCCGAGTTCGGCGATCGGCCGCCGGTCCGGTGCCGGTGGCGCGGCGACGGCGAGGTTGCTCAGCAGCGGGCTGGGCCTGGTGGCGGTGAAGGCGGCCGGGAACCTCTCCCAGTCGATGTCGGCGATCGTCACCGAGGTGTCGCCACGGTCGAGGACGTGTCGCAGGGCGGCCAGTGCCCGCTGGGGTGGCAGCGCGGTGTAGCCGGTACGACGGAGTTCGCGGACGCCGTCGGCCATGCCCGCGCCTGCCCACGGACCCCAGGAGATCACCACCGCGGGGCGTCCGGCCCTGCGCATCGAGCGGCCGAGGGCGTCGAGGTACGCGTTGGCGGCGGCGTAGTTGGCCTGTCCGGGGGTGCCGATGGTGCCGGCGACCGAGGAGAACAGCACGAACGCGGTCAGCGGGTGGTCCCGGGTCAGCTCGTCGAGCAGGCGTGCCGAGTGTGCCTTGGCGGCCAGGACGGTCGCGAAGCGGGACGGCGACAGCGAGGCGATCACCCCGTCGTCGAGGACCCCCGCGGTGTGGAAGACCGCGGTGACCGCGCCGACGGTCCGCAGCGCGTCCGCGACCTGGTCCCGGTCGGCGACGTCGCAGGCGAGGACGGTCACGTCGCAGCCGTGCTCCCGCAGGTCCCGTACCAGGCCGGCGGCACCGGGCGCGTCCGGGCCACGCCGGCTGAGCAGGACGACGTGGTCCGCGCCGCGTTGCGCCACCCATCGGGCGACGCCCGCTCCGAGCGCACCGGTTCCCCCGGTGATCAGTACCGTGCCGTGCGGTGTCCACGACGTGTCGTCGGTGGCGTGCCGGGTCAGCGGCAGCCGCTCCAGCCGGCGGGCGAGGACTCCGCCCGTCCGGATGGCGAGCTGGTCCTCGCCGCTGTCGGAGAGCAGCACGTCGACGAGGCGGTCGGCGGCGGCCCGGCTTGCGGCGGGTAGGTCGACGAGACCACCCCACCGGGTGGGGTGTTCGAGGGCTGCCACCCGGCCGAAGCCCCAGGTGGCCGCGGCGGCGGGGTGCTCAGCGGCGCCGGTGGTGCCCACCCACAGGCGACCGGGTGCCGTCTCCGGGACGGCCTGGAGCAGCCCGAGCACGCTGGTGAGGCCGACCGGCACGGCGGCTTCCGGGTCGTCCCCTCCGTCGACGTCGCACAGCGAGAGAATCCCGTCGTAGTCGTCCCCGATCGGCTCGGGCGGCGACCCGGGATCCACCGTCAGGGTGGTGACGTCGGCGCCGGCCGCGGTCAGCGCGGTGGCGGCGAGGGCGCCCCAGCCGCCGGGGTCGCGGTCGTCGGCGACCACCAGCCACCGGCCGGGGCGTCGGGTGCGGTCGAGCCGGGGCACGCTGGTCCACGTCTCGCGGTAGCACCAGCGGCGCAGTTCGGCCTCGTCCCGCTGCTGGTGCCGCCAGGCGGCGAAGGCGGGCAGCAGCGGGGCGAGTTTCTCGTCAAGGGGTATCTCGCCGCGCTCCAGCGCCGCCCAGAACCCCCCGTCGCCGTCCGGGTCGGCCGCCGCGGCGGGTCGCGGCGGCAGCCAGAAGTGTTGCCGTTGGAACGCGTACGTCGGCAGGTCGTCGGGTGCCGCCACCGTGGGCGACACCGGTGCCCAGTCCACCGGCACCCCGGCGGTGTGCAGGGCACCCAGGGCGGTCAGCCAGGTGACCGCCTCGTCGGCGTCCCGGCGCGACACCGGCACCACCCGGTGATCGGGCAGCATCGCCGTCAACGTCGCGTCCGGACCCACCTCGACACAGGTCCCGGTGCCCACCGCGGCCATCGCGTCGGCGAACCGGACCGTGTGCCGGATCTGACGCACCCAGTAGTCCGGCACGGTCAGCTCCGCGCCGACCTCCACGCTCGACACCATCGGCACCCGCGCGGGCCGGTACTCCACCGACGCCGCGACCTGGGCGAACTCGGCGAGCATGGGCTCCATCGACGCCGAGTGGAACGCGTGCGACACCCGGAGCCGGCGGACCCGTACCCCGGCCGCCGTCAACCGGTCCGCGGCGGCGTCGACCGCGGTTTCCGGGCCGGAGAGCACCACCTGGTCCGGGCCGTTGACCGCCGCCACGTCCAGCCCCAGACCGGCCACCGCCGACTCGCCGGCCTGCACGGCGAGCATCGCCCCACCGGCGGGCAGCGCGTCCATCAGGGCCGCCCGCGCCGCCACCATCCGGCAGGCGTCCGCCAGGTCGAGGATGCCGGCGGCGACCGCCGCGGCGTACTCGCCGACGGAGTGCCCGACCAGCGCCCGTGGCCGCACCCCGAACGAGCGCAGCAACGCCACCTGCGCCACCTGCACCGCGAACAGGCCCGGCTGGGCGTAGCGGGTCCGGTCCAGCAACGGGCCGCCCTCGGCGACCACCGCACGCAACGGTCGCGGCAGAAGCCCGTCGAGCAGGTCGCACACCCGGGCGAACTCCTGGGCGAAGACCGGGAAGCGCGCCGCCAGCCCCAGCCCCATGCCCGCCCGCTGCGACCCCTGGCCCGGGAACAGCCACCCCACGGCCGCCTCGCCGGTGGCGACCGGCTGCGGTGCGGCCCGCAGGCTCGCCAGCAGTTGCGGGGGCGAGACGCCGACCCCGACCGCCCGGTAGGGCAGCACCGCCCGTGCGGCGAGCCCGGACGCCACGGCCTGCGCCGACACCTCCCGCCGCTGCTCGACGTATGCCGCCAACCGGCCGACCTGCGCCCGCAACGCGTCGGCCGACCGCGCCGACACCGTCCACACCGTCGGACCGTCGACCTCGACCTCGACGGCCGGCTCCGGCACGGCCTGCGGTGCCTGCTCCAGGACGACGTGGGCGTTGGTACCGCTGACGCCGAAGGACGAGACGCCGGCGCGACGGGGACGGTCCACCCGCGGCCAGTCACCGGTGCGCGCCGCCAGCTCCACCGCGCCGGCCGACCAGTCCACCTGTGGGCTCGGCGCGTCGACGTGCAGTGACTGCGGCACCACGCCGTGGCGCATCGCCAGGATCATCTTGATCACCCCAGCGACGCCCGCGGCCGCCTGGGTGTGACCGATGTTCGACTTGATCGAACCCAGCAGCAGCGGCCGGTCACGATCCTGTCCGTACGTCGCCAGGAGGGCCTGCGCCTCGATCGGGTCGCCCAGCCGGGTTCCGGTCCCGTGCGCCTCCACCACGTCCACGTCCGCCGCCGACAGACCCGCCGAGGCGAGCGCCTGACGGATCACCCGCTGCTGGGACGGGCCGTTCGGGGCGGTCAGCCCGTTCGACGCGCCGTCCTGGTTGACGGCCGAACCCCGTACCACGGCCAGCACCTGGTGACCGTTGCGCCGGGCGTCCGACAGCCGCTCCACCAGCAGCACACCGGCGCCCTCCGACAGGCCGAACCCGTCCGCGGCCGCAGCGAACGACTTGCACCGCCCGTCCGGTGCGAGGTTGCCGTGCGTGCTGAACTCGACGAACATGCCGAGGCTGGGCATCACGGTCACGCCGCCGGCCACCGCCAGCGGGCACTCGCCCCGGCGTACCGCCTGCACGGCCAGGTGCAGGGCGACCAGCGACGACGAGCACGCCGTGTCGACGGTCACCGCCGGACCCTCGAACCCGAACGTGTAGGAGACGCGGCCGGCGACAACGCTGATGGTGTTGCCGGTGAAGGCGAAGCCCTCGTGTCCGGAGCCCTCGTCGAGCCGGGGGCCGTACTCCATGCCCATCGCGCCGACGAACACCCCGGTCCGGCTGCCGCGCAGGGTGGTGGCGTCGATGCCCGCCCGTTCGATCGTCTCCCAGGTGGTTTCGAGCAGCAGGCGCTGCTGCGGGTCCATCGCCAGCGCCTCGCGCGGGGAGATGCCGAAGAAGTCCGCGTCGAACAGGGCGGCGTCGTAGAGGAAGCCCGCCTCGCGCTGGTAGTAGCGGCCCGGCCCGGTGGGCGGTTCCTGGTGGGCGGCCTCGCTGTCCCAGCCCCGGTCGGTGGGGAACTCGGACACCAGGTCGGCGCCGTCGACGAGCAGCGGCCACAGCTCCTCGGGACCGGTCACCCCGCCGGGCAGGCGGCAGCCCCAGCCGACGATGACGACGGGGTCGTCGTCGGCCGGTGCCGGGGACGCCGCGTCCGCCGGGGTGTCCTCCCACCCGGGGACGAGTTCGGCGTGCAGGAACTCGGCGAGGCGGCGGGGGCTCGGGTGGTCGAAGATGGCGGTGGCCGCAATGCGCAGTCCGGTCGCCGCCACCACCCGGTCGCGGACGGCCATGCCGGTGACGGAGTCGAAGCCGAGCTGGCTGAACGTCCGGTCCTCGGCGAAGGTGTCCACCCCGAGCCCGGCGCACTCGTGGCGGATCAGGTCGATCAGGCGGTCCCGCTGTTCGGCGCGGTCCAGGCCGATCAGCTCGGCCGCCAGGGTGGAGGGCCCCGGCACGGTGTCCCCGGCCGGCCGCTCGTAGAGCCGCCGGCCGAGGTCGGCGGGCAACGTGGTGGCGGTGTCGCCGTAGACGGTGGCCGGGGTCAGCGGGCCGCCCGCCACCCACAGCTCGGCCAGGGAGGTGGCCAGGCGGCGGAGCCCGCCCTGGCCACGGCGCAGCGAGCCGACGGCGGCCAACGGGCGGTCCGCGCGCTCGGCGGTCTGCACCATCGCGGCGGTGAGCACGGGGTGCGGGCTGACCTCCAGGGCGAGCTGGTAGCCGGCGGCCAGGGCCGCCTCGGTGGCCAGGTCGAAGCGGGAGACCTCCCGCAGGCAACGGCACCAGTAGTCGACGTCGGCGGGCGTCGCGCCCAGCGGTCCGCCGCGCGCGGCGGTGAACACGGGCAGCGTGGCCGGACGCGGACGGATGCCGGCCAGGTCGGCCGTCATTCGGGGGACGATGCGGTCGATGTGCGCCGAGTGGGCGGCGTGGGCGACCGCCGCGGTCCGGGCGTGGATGCCCCGCTCGTCGCAGGCCCGCCGGAACTCGTCCGCCGCGTCGGCGTCGCCGGTGACGACGACCGAGGTGGGGCCGTTGACGACGCCGACGACGAGGCGGCCCTCCCAGCGGTCGAGCATCCGACGGACGGTGTCGAGCGGCGCGAGGACGGAGACCATCGCGCCCGCTCCGGCCAGGGTCTGCTGGGCCTGGCTCCAGCGGGCCATGACGCGGGCGCCGTCGTCGAGGTCGAGCACGCCGGCGACGACGGCGGCGGGCACCTCGCCGATGCTGTGCCCGATGACCGCGGACGCCTCGACGCCGACGGCCCGCCAGGCTTCGACCAGGCCGAGGGTGACGGCGTAGAGCGAGGGTTGGACGACGTCGGTCCGTCGGAGCAGCCCGGCCGGCGCGTGGCCGCGCAGCACGTCGCCGACGGGCCAGTCGACGAACGGCTCGATCGCCTGCGCGCATTCGTCGACCCGTCGGGCGAAGGCCGGTGACGTGTCCAGCAGCTCGGTGGCCATGCCGTCCCACTGGGCACCCTGGCCGGGGAAGACGAACAGCACCCGGTCGTCGTCCACCGGCTCGCCGCGGACCAGCGCGGGGGTGTCTGCGCCGGCGGCGAGCGTGTCCAGGGTCGCCGCCAGGTCGTCGTGGCCGTCGGCGACGACGGCCACGCGTGGCTCCCGGGAGCCGTGGTCGGCGGCGAGCCGGGCCAGGGCGTGTGCCACCTCCCGTGACGGGGCGTGGTCCCCGGTCGGCAGATACTCCCGGACGATGCGCGCCCGCCGGGCGGGTGAGCCGGTTCCGGGCAGGATCCACGGCAGGGAATGCTCTGCAGGGCTGGCACACATCCGCTACCACGGCTCCTTCTCAAATGACCACGACGCAGATCGAGCCTCACACGACGGCTACCGGCCGGACACCCCTAAGAAAACCCCTAAGGGCTAGGTAAGAATTCTCCGGAGTACTGATGTGCGTCACTTCGGCTCTACGCTCGGATCGCCATGGTTCAGCCATCTGTACCGGGGAGTGGAAAATGACCGGGGTAGTACCAGGAGCGCCCATGCTGCCAACGGCGCGCAGTTCACCATTCGATCCACCGGAACCGTTGGGACAACTGCGGCAGCATTGTCCGGTCGCACCCATGACGTTTCCTGACGGGCATGTCGGCTGGCTGGTCACCAGTCACTGGGCGGCACGGTCGGTCCTTGCCGACACCCGGTTCAGCTCGCGGCAGGAACTGCTGCGGTCGCCGATTCCGTTGCCGGTTCCGGAGCCACGCGTGCCGGCCGACCCGGGCAACTTCATCCGGATGGACCCGCCCGAGCAGACCCGGTACCGCCGGCTGCTGACGAGCCAGTTCACCGCGCGCAGGCTCCGGCAGCTGGAGCCGCGGATCACGGAGATCGTGGACGTCCAGCTGGCCGCGATGGCCGGCGCGGGCACCCACGCCGACCTGCTGCGGGTGTTCGCGCTGCCCATCCCCTCGCAGGTGATCTGCGAGCTGCTCGGCGTGCCGTACGAGGCCCGGGAGCAGTTCCAGCGCGACGTGGCCACGCTGCTCAACATGACCTCGTCGGTGGAGGCCATCGTCGCGGCGCACCGCAGCGCCGACGGTTTCGTCGAGGAACTGGTGCTGGACAAGCGGGCGCGACCGGCCGACGATCTGCTGAGCAGTCTGGCGGCACTGCCGGAACTGACGGTTCAGGAACTCAAGAGCATGGCGTTCCTGTTGTTCTCGGCGGGTTACGAGACCACCGCCAACATGCTGGCTCTGGGCACGTTCGCGCTGTTGACCGCGCCTGATCAGTTGGCCGCTCTCATGGCGGACGAAACACTGGCCGACGCCGCCGTCGAGGAGCTGCTGCGCTATCTCACCATCATCCATATCGGACCGGTCCGGACCGCTTTGGAGGACGTCGACCTCGGCGGCGTGACCATCCGCGAAGGCGAGAGTGTCACGCTTTCGTTGAGCGCGGCGAATCGCGACCCGGCGAAATTCCCCGGACCCGACACGTTCGACATCGGACGCCATGCCGCCGGCCATCTGGCATTCGGCCACGGGGCGCACCAGTGTCTCGGGGGGCAGCTCGCGAGAATGGAGATGCGGATCGCGTACACCCGGCTTTTCGCGCGTTTTCCGCGGCTGCGCCTGGCGGTGCCGGCCGACGAGGTCGAGGTCGCCGCGGACATGACCATCTACGGCGTGCACCGGCTGCCCGTGCGGTGGGACTGAGCGCGGACCGGCCGGCGGGTGTTGACGCGTGTCCCGGCGTCGGGATGCGCGTCAGTCCGTCGGGTTGGTGCTCAGGTCCCGGGCGAGGAGACCGCCGGCACGGTCCGTCCGGGGGCCGGGGCGGGCTGGCTCCAGCGCCGGGCGATCGGCCGCTCGACGGTGACGTAGAGGAGCCAGGCGAGCAGGATGCTCAGCCCGACGGCCAGCGCCACCAGACCGAGCGCGACCGGTGTGCTGAACTTCCGGTCACCGAGGAAGAACGGCCGTCCCCAGTACAGGACGATGGCGTGCGACATGAACAGCGCGTACGAGATGTTGCCGAGCCACAACGACAGCCGGCTGCCGAAGAACCGGTTCGTGCCCCGGATCTCGGTGTTCGCCGCCGCGAGCACCAGCAACGCGGCCGGGACGACCTCGACGGCGACCACGCCGTACGGTATCGGCACGGGCAGCATGCCGAGGTAGGTCACGCCCAGGATCGCCAGCGCCCCCCACAGCGGCAGCCCGACCCACATCCGCTCCCGCACCGTCCGGGCCAGCACCATGCCCAGGACGAACTCGCCCAGGCGCGCGACCGGGAAGTTGTAGGAGAACCAGAACTCGTACGTCGGCACGCCGACCACCGGGATGGTGGGCTGTTCGGGCATCGTCAGGACCGCGACGAAGGGCACCGCGATCGTCGCCAGGAGGGCTCCCAGCGCCCAATACCACAGTTTCCCGCGCGGGATGCGTCGCACGCCGCGCAGCAGGAACGGGAAGAGGGCGTAGAAGAAGACCTCGCAGGACAGCGACCAGGTGACGATGTTGACGCTCGACGCCACCTCCAGCCTGGGCACCCAGGACTGCAGGAGCAGCAGGTTGAGCAGCGCGACCCATGCCGGCGCACCGCCGAGGAGGATCAGGCACGCGGCCCAGGTGACGACGTGGTTGGGGAAGATCCGGAAGAAGCGGCGGCGGTAGAACGCGCGCGGCGTGTCGTCGTTACGGGTAGACCAGGTGAGCACGAAGCCGCTGAGGATGAAGAAGAACGTGATCGAGACGAAGCCGATCTTGCTGACCAGGAAGGTCAGGATGCCGGCGGCCCGCTCGTCGGCGAAGACGGTGATCGGCGGCACGGCGATCGCGTGGAAGAGGATGACGGCCACCGCCCCGAAGAAGCGGAGACCGGTCAACGAGGGCAGCCGGTCGGGGAGCCGGACGGCTGAGGTCATGCGTACTCCTCGGAGGAACGGTGGCGTCGGCGGCGCCACGCTGACGGCCGTGACCGGGTGGCCCACCAGCCGTGGCCGGCGGGCGCACCCACGGGAGCGCCTCCGGCTCAGCCGGCCGGGACGGTCGCCTCCGAACTCACCCGGCTGATGCCCAGCCGCGGCTCGGTCACCAGGTAGAGGCCGCTGGCCGCGTCGTACAGGTCGTTGGCGTCGATGTACATCGGCGCCATGGTCAGGCGCTGGTTCGGCGCGGCCTCCTCGGCCCGCCGTCGGGCCTGCTCGGCGGCCCCGAGCAGCTCCTGCACCGGCTTGGCGCCCCCGGTCGCCGCCGCGTCGATGGTCTCCGTGATCGGCGCCGCCGCCTTCCCCGCCTGGTCGGCCGCCTCCCGCAGGTCGGTGAGGCCGGCGATGATCTCGCCGAAGGCCAGGTCGGCGCTCTGGGCACCGTCGCCCTGCGCGGCCCGGCTCAGCGTGTCGGCCAGCGCGAAGTACCGGTCCTTGCCGGCGTGCTGCTGGTAGAAGCTGATGACCAGGGTGAAGAGACGGTGGTAGGCGTTGCGGTACAACGACTCGAAGAACGCCTGCGCCTCCGGTTCGTTCACCTCACCCCGGTCGAGCGAGAGGATCGACGCCGCCGCCAGCATGCCGCTGTACATCGCGAGGTGGACCCCGGTGGACAGCAGCGGGTCGAGGAAGCACGCCGAGTCGCCGACCAGGTAGTAGCCGTCACCGCAGAACTTGTCCGCGGCGTACGAGAAATCCTGTTCCACCCGCACGTCGGGGAGCTGGGTCGCCTGGGCGAGCACCCGCTTCATCGTGTCCGACTCGTCGATCATCGCCGCGAGCATCGCCTCCTGCGTGTCGAACTCCCGACGCCTTTCCACGAAATTCGTCTTGTGCGTCACGAACCCGACGCTGAAACGGTTGTTGCGCAGCGGGATGAGCCAGTACCAGCCGTCCGGGGAGGAGATGACGTTGATTCCCCCGTCCGGGCTCCCGGGCAGCAGTTCGGCATTCTCCCAGTATCCCCAGATGGCGACGTTGCGGAAGATCTCGTGCGGCCGCCGGTTGTGGTAGTGCTGGGCCGAGATGAGTCCGGCGCGGCCGGAGGCGTCGACGACGTAATCGGCCGTCTCGGCCCGCAGCTCGCCGTCGGCCGCCTGCCACTCGACGCCGACGGCCCGGTCGCCGTCGAACAGGACGCGCTTGACGTGGGCCTGCTGCACGACCTCCGCACCGCTGTCGGCCGCGTTGTCCAGCAGCACCTTGTCGAAGATCTCGCGGTCGACCTGCCAGGAGCGGGTGTCCGACCCGAACTGCGCGGTCCAGTCGATGATCCAGTCCTGCTCCCGGCCCCACCGCATCAGCACGCCGGTCTTGGAGGTGAAACCACACGCGTTCACCTTGTCCAGTGCCCCGACGTAATCGATGATCGCGCGACAGGAGGTCGTGATGGACTCCCCGATGTGATACCGCGGGAATTCCGCGCGTTCGAGCAGCTTGACCTCTGCGCCGCCCCTTGCGAGAAGCCCGGCGGCGGTCGAACCGCCGGGGCCACCACCGATGACAATCACCTTCGGCATCGCATCCGCCATTCTCTCGGGGATCTGCGGCCGGGACATCGATCCCGGTCATGCATCATTGACCCTATTCAGGCACAATTCGATGCCCAACCCCTACGTGCCCCAGACCCCGGTGCACTGCCGGTCGGCGGTCAGGCCGAATCCGCCATGGTGGGCATGCACGCCGCCGCCAGGTCGGCCCGGTTCGTCACCTTGAGCTTCCGGTACGCCTTGGTGAGGTGCTGCTCGACGGTGCTCACGGTGATGTAGAGCTTCTGCGCGATCTCCCGGTTGGTGTGCCCGGTGGCCGCCAGCGCGGTGACCCGACGCTCGGCCCGGCTCAGCTTCACCAGCCCGCCGTTGGGCTGCTTCGTCACCATCGACTCGACGTGCTCGTCGGAGGACTGGTGCAACAGGCTCCGGCGCAGCGGCTCGGCCCGGCACTCGGTCGCCAGCCGCAGCGCCTGCTGGAACGCCGCGTTCGCCCGCTGCCGCTCCCCCATCGCCTGGTGCACCTGGTGCAGGTCGGCCAGCGCGCTCGCCAGCTCGAAGCGGTCGCCGCAGGCGTGCAGCACCTCGACCGCCTCGCGCAGCAGCTGCAGGCGTCCGTGGGTGCCGCTACAGGCGGCCATGGCCCGCAGCGAGATGCCGGCCGTCCGGGTCAGCCCCTGCCGGGCGCCCCTCAACTGGGCACCGGCCAGCTTCTGGGCCCGGTCGCGGTCCCCCAGCTTGAGGTACAGCCGGGCGGCGGCGCCCCGCCAGGGAACGAAGGCCGGCACGTCCATCTCCCACTCCGCCGCCAGCTCCCCGCAGGTCAGCAGGTCGCTCATCGCAGCGTGCCAGCGCTCGCACGCGGAGAGGTAGAGCCCGCGCGCGTAGAGGTAGCGCAGACCGAACCGGGTCTTGAACATCTCCTGCGGCACCGGGGCCTTGGCGTAGGCGCCGGCCGCGTCGAGGTCCCCCATCATCGTGGTCGCCTGGATGAACGTGGCCAGCGGCGCCCCCACCGCCACGCCCCAGCCGCGCGGGGCGATCCGGTCGAGGGCGGCGCGGGCGTACCGTGCGGCGTTGGGCAGGTCCCCCTGGTACAGCGCGATCTCCCCGCGGACGGCTTCGAGCCGGGCGCTCCACGTCGGCGCGTAGCGTTCCGCCGCCGCCGCGAGCAGCGGATCACACCAGGTGAGCGCCCGGTCCGCGTGATCGGAATAGAGCAGGGCCAGCAGCGCCGCCTCGGCCGGTTCCAGGGTGGCCTCGTCGACCTCGGTACCGCAGCCGCGCAGGATGTCCTCGGCGCGGCGCACGACGTCCACGGCACCACGGGTCAGCACCTCCGACAGCAGCGCCGCGCCGAGCAGGTGCTCGTCGGCCACCTCCGCACCGTCGGGTGTCCCCGGTCGCCGCGGCACCTCGGGCACCATCCTGGACAGCGGCGGGTGCCAGGACCGCAGCCACCGCCGGATCATGCCGAGTTCGGCGTCGCGCCGATCGCCACCGGCCCCGCCGGTACGGCCCGTCGCATCGATGACCTGCATCGCCTCCCCGGTCATGCCGTGCCAGACCAGCGACCTCGCCACCGCGCTGACCTGCCGGTCGGAGAGCAGACCGCGGCGGGACGGCTCGATCAGCAGGGACACGTGGCGGACGGCGGCGACCGGGTTGCGCCGCCACACGACCCCGGCCAACCGGGCGAGCACAGAGGCCCGCTCGTGGTCGTCCGGGCTGCTCTCGAACGCCAGGCCGAGACAGTCGCAGGCGAAGTCGAGATCGTCGGAGGCGATGGCGACCTCCGCGGCCTCACGCAGCAGGCGCTGGGTCCACCGTTGCCGTGTCCCGTCCGTCTCCAGCAGGTGCCGGGCCACCGTCGAGGCCGAGGCGCCCTGCACGTAGAGCAGCTCGGCCGCGCGTTCGTGCAGCCTGCGTCGCTCCTGGGGGCGCAGGTCCGCCAGGACGGCGGCCCCGCTGGCCGGGTTGCGGAAGTCCCCGCCGGTCACCAGCCCGGCCAGTTCCAGCCGGCGTAGCGCGGTCCGGGTCTGCTCCTGGCCGAGTTCGACCAGGTCGGCGAGCAGCCCGACGCCGGTGGGCCGCCCCAGGATCGCGATGCCGCGCGCGACGGCCAGGGAGTCCGGCGAGCTGCGGTGCAGACAGGCCACGACGGCCTGGCCGAACGCGATGTCGGGACGGCGCGGATCCGCCCCGCGCAGGTCGTCGAGCAGCGCGCGTACCAGCAGCGGATTGCCGCCGCTGAGCCGGTGGATGTCCGCTCCGGACAGCGGCAGGGCGGTCCAGTCCGGCTGCGCACGTACCAGGGCGGTGACCCCCTCGACCGACAACAGGGTGAGGTCGATGCGCCGCCAGTGGTCGTTGCGCAGCAGCTCGGCCTGGACCAGCGCGGTCGCCGCGTTCTCGTCGTCGGACTGGGTGAACACGAGCAGCGCCGAGGTCCGCCGCAACCGCGAGGCGAGGTCGAGCAGTTCGCGCAGGGATTCCCGGTCGGCGCACTGGACGTCATCGACCGTGATCACCACGGGGCGGTCGGTGGTCCAGGTCAGCAGTTCGGCGTAGAGGACGCGCAACGCCTGCGTGCCGGCGGCGTCCACCGGGTTCGTCGACGGGACCGCGTCGACGAGCCGATCCAGCTGTGCCCGGAGCCGTCCGGGGGCGGTGCCCGCCCCGAACAGCTGCACCAGGACGTCGAACGGCACCTCGGCCCCGGACCGCTTCGCGGTGGCGCTGAGGAGGAGCGCGCCGGCCCGCAGCGCCCGTTCGGCGAACGCGTCCAGCACCTCCGTCTTTCCGCACCCGACCGGCCCACTGATCAGAGCCAGTTGGCCCACCCCGCTCCGGCATGCCGAGAGCATCTCGTCGAGGGCAAGAAGTTCGTTAGTTCGCTCTGTCAGCGCCATGGACATCCCGCTTCCCCGTATGTCGCTGCGGTCGCCGGTGCCCGGCGGCACCGGCGGCCGCGGCTGTCATTTGCCGCTTGTCGCGTCTACCCCCGGCTTGTCCGCCGCGGCCGGCAGGGGGCCGGTGGGGGTCTTCGAGCCGCTGTTCGCCGGCTTCTTCGACGGGTTGGTGGAGACGCCCGCCGCGTCCGGGGCCGACTCGAACTCCGGCGGCACCGGATAGTCGGGCATGAGATAGCGGGGGCCCTGGCGCTTCACCTCGTCGGGGATCATCGCGCCGAGCCCGCCGTCCTCGTTGACGCCCTTCTCGATGATCGCCATGGAGTGGAAGAAGTGGATCCCCACCACGCTGCGATCGGTCGGCCTGCGCCGGTAGGTCGTGTCCGACACCAGCGCCTCGTAGTTCAGGCCGTCGACCATCTGCTTGAGATAGCCGACACCGGTGGCGGGATTCGAGAAATCGCTGCTCGATCCGCCGAATCCGGGCCAGTACGACGTCTCCATGTCCTCGATGACATAGAGGCCGTCGTCGGCGAGCCGCGGAAAGAGGTACTCGAACGACCTGATCTGGTCGGAACAGAAGTGGCTGCCGTCGTCGATGACGATGTCCAGCTCGCCGGTCTCCTCCAGCACCGTGGCCAGGAATTCGGGATCGGCCTGGTTGCCCCGGAACGTGCGGAGCCGCTGCGTCTCCAGGAAACGCTTGTCCTCGATATCGATCCCGAAGACCAGCGCCCTCGGAAAATAGCGCTTCCACATCTCCAGCGAGGCACCGCCACGGTCGGCCTCCTGAAAACCGCCGATGCCGATCTCGAGGATGCGTACCGGCCGGTCGCGGTAGGCGGCGAAGAATCGCTGGTACTGGCGGGCGTACCAGCGGGCGCCCCACTTGTCGGACCCGAAACGCAGGGCGAGACCGGCCAGGTCGGCGTTGTGCCGGCTCCGCTGGGCGAACAGCTCGCCCCACGGCAGGCCGGTGCCCCGGTCGCCGGCCGCGAGGATGTCCGCCACCTGCGCGGGGTCGGCGCAGGCGGCGGGCCCGAAGACCGCGCGCAGCATGCCCGCGAAGGCCGGGAGGTCCTGGTGGATGCGTACGTCGGCGTCGGCGGCGGCGGCCCGGGAAAGGTCCTGGCTCCAGGGCAGCGGCTCGACCGTCACCGTGTCCCGCTCGGCCCGGACGAGGTAGCCCACCACGTGGCGGGCGATCTCCAGGTCGTGTTGCACGACCAATTTCTCCCGGCCGTCGTATGGCAGGACGTCCAGCAGAACCTCCTGGTACAGCAACTCCAGGACGTAGTGATGCTGCAACCGGTTCGCGATTCGGAGAGTCGCTTCGTCGTCCACGCCCGCCGCGTTTGTCAAATCGCCGATCGCAGCCATTCTGCTATCCATCAAGACAACCACATCCTTGGTCGATCGTCACCACGGGGCATGCCGAGGTAATGACTATCACCGCTGGCCCGGCGGGGTAACCCCTAGATCCCAGCGACCATAGGGGCCATGGATTCCCAGTTCACACGGGGTGAGGACGAATCGCTCAACTCTCCGACACACATTGGACGCACAGCATATTACATTGACGTCTATCGTTCACAGTAGAATGTTGGCCGCAAGCCGCGGGTTACCACACCGGGCCGATCGGACGTCAGTACAGCCAGACCTGACATCCCCCTCCTTGATTGGCGCTGATCAGTCGCTCAGACCAACTTACTCGCTGTCAGTGTGCCAGGCATCACCCAGAGCAACAAGATTTGGCGCGGGAAGGGCGGCGATGCCCCGGCATGCAGGGCAAACGCCCGAACCGGGTACTGCGTACCAGATTGTGGTACCCCTTGCCCGGCAGATCTAGGGGTTAACGACCGCCGCGACCGCCGCTAGCTTCGATCTGGCCTCGCGCGCCCGAGCAGCCGGGGCCAGCCGACCACGGAGGCACCATGCCAGACGCCAGGTTCCCGTTCCCGGAGTCCGGGGGCGCAGGCCCCGCACCGCAGTTCGACGAGATCCCCGATCGTCGTCCCTGCCCCGTAGCCCTCTACGGCGGCGCTCCGGCGCTGCTGCTCACCGCGTACGAAGACGTACGCCGGGTGGTCACGGATCCGCGTTTCGACCGGGTCGGCGCCGCCCGGGTCGGGCTCACCAACCGCTCCCCCGACTCGCTCGAGCACGACAGCGCCGACGCCCCCGACCCGGCCCGCCGACGCCGGACCATCACGACGGCGTTCACCGCCCGGCGCGCACAGACGCTGATCCCGCAGATCGAAGCCATCGTCGCCGAACTGATCGACGACCTTCGCGCCGGCGGCGACCGGGCCGAGTTCCACGACGCCTTCGCCCAACCCCTGGCGGTCCGGGTGATCTGCCTGCTGCTCGGCATCCCCTACACGAACTACGAGACGTTCGGGCCGCTCGTGGAGATCGTCATGTCCGCCACGGCGTACCCGCCCGAGCAGGTCCGCCAGGCGCACGGTCAACTCTTCGCCGACTTCGCCGAACTCTACGACCGACGCGCGGCCCAGCAGGATCCGCCGCAGGACGTCCTCACCGACCTTATCGCGGCGACCCGCTCCGGCGAGCCGATGAGCCGGGAGGACGCCATCCACGCCGGGTACGGCCTACTGATGGCCGGGTACGAGACCACCAGCCACCAGCTCGCCATCTGCCTCTACCTGCTGCTGTCCGAGCGGGACCGCTGGGAGCGGCTGCGCGCCGAGCCGGAGCTCGTCCCGACCGCCGTGGAGGAGCTGCTGCGCTACACCTCGCTGCTCTCCACCGGTGGTGCGCCGCACATCGCCGGCGCCCCGGCCACGCTGGGCGACGCGCCGGTCGAGCCGGGCCAGGTCGTGGTGCCGGTGTTCGCGGCGGCGAACCGGGATCCCCGGGCGTTCGACCGGCCCGACGAGATCCTCCTGGACCGCAGCCCCAACCCCCACCTGGCGTTCGGGCACGGCCGGCACGTCTGCCTCGGCGCGTCCCTGGCCCGCATCGAGTTGACCACCGCGATCTCGGCCCTGCTGCGGGAACTGCCCACGCTGCGGCTGACCGGGACGGAACTCGGGTGGCGCGAGGGGAGGTTCATCCGAGGCCTCACCGCCCTGCCGGTGCGGTGGTGATCCCGCTTTCCCACCCCCCGGTCGGCGCACCGGCCCGACCGTCGGTGTGCCGACCGGGGGTGGACGGCACCGGGAGCCCCCGGCCGAGACCACCGGGGAACGATCACAGGGGGATGTTGCCGTGGCTGCCCCGGCCCGCCGTGGCGGTGGCCAACGCCTCGGCGATCCGCCGACGGCTCGCGGCCGGGTCGATCACCTCGTCGATCATCCCCAGCCCCAGTCCGCGCCGGGTGCCACCGGAGATGCGGCGGTGCTCGGTGACCAGTTCCCGGCGTAGGCGGTCCCGGTCGGCCTCCGGCGCGGCGGCCAGGGCACGGCGGTGCAGGATGCCCACCGCAGCCTCCGGCCCCATCACGTCGACCTCGGCGTCCGGCCAGGTCAGCACGGTGGTGGCACCGAGCGACCGGGAGTTCATCGCGATGTAGGCACCGCCGTACGACTTGCGCACCACGAGGGTCACCCGGGGCACCACCGCCTCGCCGAAGGCGTACAGCAACTTGGCGCCGCGGCGGATCACCCCGCCCCACTCCTGGTTCAGGCCCGGCAGGTAGCCCGGCACGTCGACCAGCACCAGCAGCGGGGTGCCGAACGCGTCGCAGGTACGGACGAACCGGGCCGCCTTCTCCGCGCTGAGCGAGTCGAGACAGCCGCCGCGGTGCAGCGGGTTGTTGGCCACCACGCCGATCGCCCGACCGGCGAGCCGGCCGAAGCCCACCACGATGTTGCGGGCCCAACGCGGTTGCAGCTCCAGGAAGGCGGGTTCCCCGTCAGCCGGCCCGTCGAGCAGGCGCGCGATCAGCGGGTGGACGTCGTAGGCGCGTCGTGCCGACGCCGGCAGGACGTCGACCAGGCCCTCGTCGTCCGTGACCGAGGACAGGTCGAACCAGCCGGGGCGGGTGAACACCCCGACGAGGTGCCGGGTGGCGGCGTACGCCTCGGTCTCCGAGCCGGCGCTCACGTGCACGACGCCGGACTTGCGCCCGTGGGCCTCGACGCCACCCAGCCCCTCCATGTCGATCTGCTCACCGGTGACCGAGCGGACCACGTCGGGGCCGGTCACGAACATCCGGCCGCCGTCGGCCATCACCACCACGTCGGTGAGCGCCGGTCCGTACGCGGCGGCACCGGCGGCCGGCCCCAGGACGACCGAGATCTGCGGAACCCGCCCGGAGGCCCTGATGATCGCGGCGAAGATCCGCCCGACGCCGTCCATCGACTGGATGCCCTCGGTCAGCCGGGCTCCGCCGGAGTGCCAGAGCCCGATCACGGGGAGCCGGTCCCGTACCGCGAGGTCGATGGCGGTCACGATCTGCATGCTCTCCTCGGCGCCGAGGGAGCCGCCGGCCCGGGTCGCGTCGGTGCAGAAGAGCACCACCGGGCTGCCGCCGATCCGGGCGTGCCCGGCCTTGACCGCGTCGTGCGGACCGAAGAGCCGCAGCGAACCCGGGTCGGCCAGTCGCGCCAGCCGGGTCAGCGGCGCCCGGGGATCGCCCGTGCCCGGATCCACCGCGTCACCCAGCTCGGCCGTCGTCATCTGCGGAGCCTCATCTCTGCGGGGCGGCGGCCGCGGCGGCGGCCGGGGCGGGGGCGGCGGCGGGGGCGGCGGTCCGGAACCGGTTGATCGCGTTCTCGTGGCGGACCCGCGTCTCCGGGTCCGAGACGCCCCTTCCCTCGTCGGCGAGACAGAGCACGCCCACCTTGCCGTGGTGCTGGTTGCCGTGCACCTCGTCGACCGCCTGCCCCACCCGGTCGAGGGGGTAGACCGCCGACAGCGTCGGATGGATCCGGCCCCGCGTCACCAGACGGTTCGCCAGCCAGGCCTCCCGGTAGTTGGCGAAGTGGGAGCCGACGATGCGCTTGAGGTGCATCCACAGGTACCGGTTGTCGAACTCGTGCCGGAAACCGGAGGTGGAGGCGCAGGTCACGATGACGCCGCCACGGCGCGCGACGTAGACGGACGCGCCGAACGTCTCCCGCCCGGGATGCTCGAACACGATGTCCGGGTCGTCGCCGCCGGTCAGCTCGCGGATCCGCTCGCCGAGCCGCCGCCACTCGCGCGGATCCGGGGTCTGGTCGTCGGCCCAGAACCGGTACTGCTCGACGCTGCGGTCGATCACCGCGGCGGCCCCCATCGCCCGGCAGATCTCGGCCTTCTGCGCGTTCGAGACGACACAGATGGGGGTTCCGCCGCCGTTGAGGACGTACTGGGTGGCGTACGAACCCAGACCGCCGGCCGCGCCCCAGATCAGCACGTTGTCGCCCTGCCGCATGACCGCGCCGTGCGGGGAGACCAGCTGCCGGTAGGCGGTGGAGTTCACCAGCCCCGGCGCGGCGGCCTCCTCCCAGGTCAGGTGCGCGGCCTTGGGCATCAGCTGGTTGGCCTTGACCAGGGCGAGTTCGCCGAGGCCGCCGAAGTTGGTCTCGTATCCCCAGATCCGTTGCTGCGGGTCGAGCATCGTGTCGTCGTGGCCCTCCGGCTCCTCCAGCTCGACCGAGAGGCAGTGCGCGACCACCCGGTCGCCGGGATGCCACAGCCGCACCCCGGGTCCGGTCCGCAGCACGACTCCGGAGAGATCGGAACCGACCACGTGGTACGGCAGGTCGTGCCGGGCCGCGAGGCCGCCGGTGCGGGCGTACCGCTTGAGGAACCGGAACGTCGGCACCGGGGCGGACAGCGCGCTCCACACGGTGTTGTAGTTGATCGAGCTGGCCATGACGGCGACCAGGGCCTCGCCCGGTCCGGGCTCGGGGGTCGCCACCTCGCGCAGGTGCAGCGCCTTGCCGGGCTGCCGGTCCGCCACCGCCATCGCGGCGTACCTCTCCTGCTCCTCCTCCAGGAGCACGGCCGCCCGGTAGCCCGGCGGCACGGGCAGCGCCTCGACGGCGGCGCGGTCGGTGCCGGCCGACTCCAGGGTCTCCACGAAGGCACGGTTCATCGCGCTGCCTCCCTGCTCGGGCGCTGGACATGGAAGCCGGCCCCGGTCTTGCGGCCGAGCCGGCCCTCGGCGACGAGGCGGGTGAGCATCGGCCCGGGCCGGGTCGCCGGGTCGCCGAACTGCTGGTGCAGGCGGCGCAGGATGGCGGCGGAGACGTCGAGGCCGATGGTGTCGAGCAGGGCGAAAGGACCCATCGGAAAGCCGTGGGCCTCCTCCATCTCCCGGTCGAGTTCCGCTACGCCCGCCTGGCCGCGCTCCACCATGCCGACGGCGTCGTTCAGATAGGGGAACAGCAGGTAGTTGACGATGAAGCCGGACCTGTCCGGGCAGGAGACCGGCACCTTGCCCAGCTGACGGGCGAGGGCGCGGGCCACCGCGGTGGTCCGGGCGGCGGTGTGCGGGGTGTGGCCGACCTCGACGAGCCGCATGACCGGCGCCGGATTGAAGAAGTGCATCCCCACCACGTCGGCCGGGCGGCCGGTCGCCGCGGCGCAGTCGGCCACCGACAGGCTGGAGGTGGTGGTCGCGAGGACGGTGCCGGGCCGGCAGACCCGGTCGAGGGCGGCGAAGACCGTACGCTTGGCGTCCTCCTCCTCAGCCACCGCCTCGACGACGAGGTCGCAGTCGGCCAGGTCGTCGAGCAGGACGCCGGTCCGGAGCCGGCCGGCGGCCGCGGCGGCCGCCGCGGGGGTCACCCGGCCCCGGGTGACGGCCCTGTCGAGCGCCGCCGAGACACGGTGGCGGGCCGCCATTGCCCGCTCCTCGTGGCGGGCCACGAGGGTGGTGTGAAGACCGTGGACCACGAGGGCCTGCGCGATTCCGGTGGCCATCGTCCCCGACCCGACGATGCCGACCGAGGACGGCGCACCGGCGGCCACCGGTTCCGGCGCGGCGGGTCCGGTCCGGCGGCGGGGATCCCGGTGGAGCCGTTCCGGCCACGCCCGGGTGGTCAGCAGTGGTGCCGGGGGTACGGCTGCCTCCGCCATCAGCTCCAGTACCCGGTCGAGACCGATCTCGTCCACCATGGTCAGCGGGCCGGTGGTCAGGCCACAACCGAGGCGCATCGCGGTGTCGATGTCCGGACCGGTGACATAATCCTGTCCACACAGGATGGCGGCCCGGTTGAGATATCGCAGTAGCAACACGTGCCCGGCAGCGATCCCATGCTCCTGTACCGTCATCGCCACCCCTTGATCGCGTTGTTCCGCGCGGCCGAACTGCCGGATCAATGCGGACTCTAAGAGGCGGCGGCGGGCGCCGGTAACCCCTACAAGCGCGGTGTGATTCGTTACGACCTAGGGGTGGAACATGAATAGGACCCCTGGCCGAGCGGTGGATTCATCGCGTTTTCCCGGCGGATTCTTCCACATCAGGAAAGACGTGCGGAATTGCCGGCCGGAAACGGAGGGTGGGGATTTCACGGCGCGCGACGGCCGTCAGGCGAGACAGGACACCGGACAGTGCGGTAGCATATGGACGAAGCAAGAAAGTCCTGTCCTTTAAATCCTACCATGGGGTGGCGCTGTTGTCAACAGTTCCCTCGGAGGCGTTCGCCGCTTCCGTCAACGACACGCTAGAGGACGAGCGCCGCTACGTGGCGATGCTCTACCGCCACGTCGACAAGCTGCGTGACGTCGCCACACAGCGGCTGGCCCGGACCAAGCTCGACAACGCGAGCAACCCGTCCGCCCGCGCCGAACGTGACGCCTCCGCCACCATGTACCGGGAGCGGATCCGGCAGCTGGAGGGCATCGACGAACGGCTGTGCTTCGGCCGGCTGGACATGGACGACGGCGAGCGCCGCTACGTCGGCCGCATCGGGCTGGTCGACGAGGACGACCAGTCGTCGCTGCTGATGGACTGGCGGGCCCCCGCCGCCCGCCCGTACTACCTGGCCAACGCGATCACCCGGGAGGGCGTGCGCCGACGCCGGCAACTACGGATGAAGGGCCGCACGGTCACCGGCCTCGACGACGAGATCCTCGACGTCGAGAGCGCCCCGCCGGACAGCACCACCTCGCTGACCAACGAGGCCGCGCTGATGGCCGCGCTCACCGCCCACCGCACCGGCCGGATGCAGGACATCGTCGCCACCATCCAGGCCGAACAGGACGAGATCATCCGGGCCGACATCAACGGCGTGCTGGTCGTGCAGGGCGGCCCCGGAACCGGCAAGACGGCCGTCGCGCTGCACCGGGTGGCGTACCTGCTCTATGCACACCGGGAGCGGCTGGAGAAGCGCGGGGCGCTGATCCTCGGCCCCAACGCGACGTTCCTGCGCTACATCAGCCAGGTCCTGCCGTCGCTGGGCGAGACCGGCGCGTTGCTCTGCATGGTCGGCGACCTCTACCCGGGCGTGGTCGCCACCGGCAGCGAGCCGGACGAGGTCGCCGAGATCAAGGGTCGCATCTCGATGGTGCAGGTCATGGCGAACGCCGTCTACGACCGCCAGGAGACCCCCCCGGTCAAGGAGGTGCTCTTCGAGGGCGACCGGCTACGGCTCACCCACAAGCTCACCGCGAACGCGAAACGGCTGGCCCGCGACACGCTGCGCCCGCACAACGAGGCCCGGCCGTACTTCGTCCGCGAGATCATCGAGGCGCTGACCAACCAGGTCGCCTCGCTCATCGGCCGCCACCTGCTGGTCGACGAGGACATCAAACAGATCCGGTTCGACCTGAGCAGGTCACCGGAGGTGCACCGGGCCCTGCACGAGCTGTGGCCGATCCTCACGCCGGAGCAGCTCCTGGCCGACCTCTACGCCTCGCCGGAGCGGATCGAGGCGGCCACCCCGGATCTCGCTCCGGCCGAGCGGGAGCTGCTGCGGCGTGACCCGTCGGCGCCGTGGACGCCGGGCGACGTACCGCTGCTCGACGAGGCCGCGGAGCTGCTCGGCTGGGACGACCGGGCCGAGCGGGCGCGGGAGGCCGAGCAGTGGCGGGCCGACCTGGAGTACGCCCAGGGTGTGCTGCAGATCCTCAACTACGAGGAGGACGAGATCGACGAGGAGGTCCTCCAGGCCACCGCCCTGATCGACGCGTCGACGCTCGCCGACCGGCACGACGACGACGGCTACCTGTCGGTCTCCGAGCGGGCCGCCACCGACCGCACCTGGGCGTTCGGGCACATCGTGGTGGACGAGGCGCAGGAACTGTCCCCGATGGTGTGGCGGCTGCTCATGCGCCGCAGTCCGAGCCGCTCGATGACCGTGGTCGGCGACGTCGCGCAGACCAGCGACCCCAGCGGGACCACCACGTGGGGCGACGTCTTCGCGCCGTACGTCGCGGACCGGTGGCGGCTGACCGAGCTGACCGTCAACTACCGGACGCCGGCCGAGGTCATGGCCGTCGCCGCCGATGTGCTGGCCGCGATCAGCCCCGAGCTCAAGCCGCCCCGCTCGGCCCGTACCTCCGGCATCACCCCGTGGCACGGGCAGGTCGAGAGCTACGCGCGGGCCGTGCCCGAGGCGGTCCGCGCGGAGTACGCGGCGGTCGGTGGCGGGCAGGTTGCCGTGATCACGCCGACCGAGCTGGTCCACCCGCTCGGTGACGCCATCCGGGACGCGACGACGGCGGAGGTGGTCGTCGGCGACGGCGTCTCGCTCGGCGCGGGCGTCGTGGTGCTCGACGTCCGGCAGGCCAAGGGACTCGAGTTCGACTCGGTGCTGGTGGTCGACCCCGCCGGCATCGTCAGCGAGTCCCGACGCGGCCTGAGCGATCTCTACGTCGCCCTCACCCGCACCACCAAGCGGCTCGGCGTGCTGCACCGCGGCGACCTGCCGGCCGTGCTGCGGCAGCTGGGCGAACGCGACACCACGGACCTCACCGTCGAGGCAGCGCACGACCGAGCGGACGAAGGAGCGCGATGAGCACCATGCCGGAATCACCCACGGCACCGGGACAGCAGCCCGCCCCGGCCAGGAGCGTCATGATGACCGTCAACGGGCTGCTGCTCGGGATGTTCGTCGCGGTCCTGGCACCGACCGTGGTCACGGTGGCGTTGCCGAGCATCGTGACCCAGCTCGGCGGCTCGCAGTCGGCGTACACCTGGATCGTCACGGCAGAGCTGCTCGCCATGACCGTCTCGGTCCCGCTGTGGGGCAAGTTCGCCGACCTCTACCACAAGAAGTGGCTGTTGCAGGCCTCCCTCGGGCTCTTCCTGGTCGGGTCGCTCGTCGCGGGGGCCGCCGGGTCGATCGGGGTGCTCATCGTGAGCCGGGTCGCGCAGGGCATCGGGGCCGGCGGGCTCACCGCGATGGTGCCGGTCGTGATGGCGGTGATCGTCCCGCCCCGCGAACGCGGCAAGTACATGGGACTGTTCGGTGCCGTCTTCGCCGTCGGGACGATCGTCGGCCCGCCGCTGGGCGGGGCGCTGGCCGAGGTGCCCGGCCCCGGCTGGCGGCTGTGCTTCTTCTTCGGCGCGCCCTTCGCGCTGCTGTCCATGATCGTCCTGCAGCGGACCTTCCACCTGCCCGCGAGGCGTCGGGAGGTGCACGTCGACTACCTGGGCGCGGCGCTCATCGTCGTCGCCGCCAGCGCCCTGCTCATCTGGTGTTCGCTCGCCGGCGACGTGTTCGCCTGGCGCTCGGGGTGGACCGTCGTGCTGGTGACCGTCGGCGTGGTGGCCCTGGGGCTGACCGTCTGGGTCGAGGCGCGCAGCCCCGAGCCCATCCTGCCGCTGAGCCTGTTCCGCAACCGGACGATCGTCCTCACCACCCTCGCCAGCCTGCTCGTCGGGGTCGTGCTGTTCGGCGGGTCCGTCTTCGTCCCGCCGTACCTGCAACTGGCGCAGGGCCTGTCGCCCGGCCAGACGGGCCTGTTGAGCCTTCCGCTGGCGTTGGGCGTCGTGGTCGCGTCCACGGTGGCGGGACGCCTCATCACCGCCACCGGCCGGTGGAAGGCGGTCCTGGTGACCGGTGGCGGGCTGACCGGCGTCGGCGCGGTCATGCTCGCCATGGTCGACGAGAACTCCGGCCTCGGGTGGTTCGCGGCGGCCATCACCCTGCTCGGGCTCGGCGTCGGAAGCCTGATGCAGAACCTGGTCCTGGTCGCGCAGAGCTCGGTGGACATGAGGCAGCTCGGGGTGGCGACGTCGACGCTGTCGTTCTTCCGGAGCCTGGGCGGTTCGGTCGGGGTCACCGTCCTCGGCGCCGTGTTCGCCCACCGGGTCCGGTCGGTGATCGAGTCCCGGCCGCCGCAGGGCGTCGGCACCGGTGACGGGGACGTCGGCGGAACCCTGCCGGACCTGGGATCCCTGCCGGAGCCGGTCCGCGCCGTCATCGCCGAGGCGTACGCGGTCGCGACCGGCGACATCTTCGCCCTCACCGTGCCGGTCGCCGTGCTCATCGTGCTGACGGTGGCGCTGCTCAAGAACCGTCCGCTGGCGTCGCACTTCGGCATGCCACCGGGACCGCGGCGCGCGAGCGGACAAGGCCCCGGCGGGGACGGACCCGGCGGGCAAGGTCCGGGTGGACACGGACCGGGCGGGCACGCACCGGGCGGGCACGCACCGGGCGGGCACGCACCGGGCGGGCACGGTCCCGGCGGGCACGGACCGGGCGGGCACGGTCCCGGCGGGCACGGTCCCGGCGGGCACGGTCCCGGCGGGCACGGGCCGGTCCCCGGGGGGCCACAGCCCGCCCAGACCGGCGAGCAGAGCCGGCCGTCGGCGGGCTGACGCACGGTGCACGGTGACGGCCGGTCCCTCCCGGGCCGGCCGTCACCGTGCGGGCGCCGTCACCAGTCGACGTGCGCGGAGTACTCGTCGTACTTCTGAGCGTGGGTGAGGTGGGCCAGGTCCGCCTCGACCATCATCGTCATCAGCTCCTCGAACTTCAGCCTCGGCTGCCAGCCGAGCTCCTCCCGCGCCCGGGTGGGGTCGGCACAGAGCGTCTCGACCTCCGCCGGGCGGACGAACTCCTCGTCCACCACCACGTACCGCGACCAGTCCAGGCCGACCGCGCCGAAGGCGATCCGGACCGCGTCGCGTACCGAGTGCACGACCCCGGTGCCAACCACGTAGTCGCGCGGTTCGTCCTGCTGGAGCATCAGGTGCATGGCGCTCACGTAGTCACCGGCGAAGCCCCAGTCGCGCCGGGCGTCGAGGTTGCCGAGCTTCAGCTCGCCGGCCAGGCCGAGCTTGATCTTGGCAACCGTGTGCGAGATCTTCCGGGTGACGAACTCCAGGCCCCGGCGCGGCGACTCGTGGTTGAACAGGATGCCCGAGACGGCGTACATCCCGAACGACTCCCGGTAGTTGCGGGTGATGAAGTGCCCGTAGGCCTTGGCCACGCCGTACGGGCTGCGCGGGTGGAAGACGGTGCTCTCGGACTGGGGGGTCTCGGCGACCTCGCCGAACATCTCCGACGACGACGCCTGGTAGAAGCGGACCTGCCGGGACGGCGTGCCCGACGAGCCGACGCCCGAGACCACCCTCAGCGCCTCCAGCATGCGCAGCACGCCGAGTCCGGTGACCTCACCGGTCAGCTCCGCCTGCTGCCAGGAGAGCGGCACGTACGAGATCGCGCCCAGGTTGTAGACCTCGTCGGGCTGGACCCGGTCGATGGCGGCGATCAGGCTGCTCTGGTCGAGCAGGTCCCCCTCGACGAAACGCAGGTCGTGCACCAGGCGGCTGACCCGTGACCGGCGCGGATTCGCCTGGCCCCGGACCAGGCCCCAGACCTCGTACCCCTGCTCCAGCAGATGCTCGGCCAGGTACGACCCGTCCTGGCCGGTAATGCCGGTGATCAATGCTCGGCGCGACACGGTTCCTCCTGCGGGGTCAGCTCGGTGGGGTTCGGTCTGCGGGTGCGGCGTCGGCCGCCGTGCCGAGCAGGCCCAGCCGGCGCTGGATGAGGTACGCCGCGGCCACGCTGCCGCCCGCGGCGCGCAGCTCGCCCGCCCAGTGCTCGGCACGTCGCCGGTACGCCGGATCCGTCACCAGCTCGGTGATCTTGTGAACGATGTCGTCGATGTCCGGCGTGTCGACGTTGCGCACCACGAGCCCGGCGCCGCTGTCGGCCGCGCGGGCCGCGAAGTCGTTGCAGTCCATCCAGAACGGCATGACCAGCAACGGCTTGCCGTGCACCAGCCCCTCGTGGAACGCGTTGCCGCCGCCGTGGTTGAAGAACACCCGCACGTGCGGATGGGCCAGGACGGCCAGCTGGGACGGCAGCCACGCCTCGACCCGCAGGTTCGGCGGCAGGTCGGCGGGCAGCATCCGCTGCCGGGTCTCGTCGAGTTTCCACAGCACGTGGTGCCGGGGACCGAGCCGGCGGGCCGCCTCGACCAGCGCGGCCACCTGACCCGCCGAGGGGCGCATGAAGGTCCCGAACCCGATGTAGACGATCGACGGGTGGGCGTCCAGCCAGGCGTCCAGCGACGGATCCGCGGTGACCTGCCCGGTCTCGCCGGGCAGCACCGCGCCCACCATGTGCAGGTTCGGCGACGCGGCCGGGAACGGGTACTCCAGCCCGAACACCGAGCAGCCGAGCACGTCGGCGGCGGCACGGGCGTAGTGCGACGGGAGGCCCGCCGCGTTCGGCAGTCCCTCGGCCCGGCGGCGTCGCAGCGCGGCCAGCGCGGGGCGCAGCCGCCGGGGACTGGCCAGGACCGCCCGGGTGCCCAGCCGGAAGAGCACGTTCTCGGCCCGCTGCCGGGGCGACATCCGGGCCGGCAGACCCGACCCCGGCGTCGGGTAGCTCCACGGCAGGGTGTCCACGTAGAAGCTGCTGACCGGCACGGCGATCGTCAGGACGTACGGGACGTTCCGCTTCATCGCGGCGTCGATCGCCCAGCCGGTGCACGAGTCGGCCACGATCAGGTCGGGTCGGACCTCGTCGATGGCGGCCAGCGTCCTGCGGTACAGCTCCTCGGTGTACCCGTGGTCGACGTTCGTGTCCATGAACGCCGCGAAGTCGCGTACCCGCCGGCCGGTGGTCATCGCCCGCAGGGTCTCCTGGTCCCAGTTGGCCGGCCAGAGGTGGGGGCGGTAGCGGCCGAGCGAGACGAACCGCACGGTCCCGCCGCCCGCCGCGCCGACCCGGCGGATCTCCGCCGCCCGTTCGTCGGTGCAGGCGAACCAGAGGTCCACGTCGCGTCGCACCAGCTCCTGGGCGATCGCCAGCAGCGGATTGATCAGTCCCGCGCTGGGCAGGCTGGTGAAGAGCAGCCGGCCCCGGGTACCGTCGTCGCCCACGTCAGGCTCCCTTCGCCAGGATCTCGCCGTCCCCGGACCCGGGGCGCGCGGTGCCGTCCCCGGACCCGGGGCGCGCGGCGAGCAGCAGCTCGGTGATGAACCCCGCGATGGCGGCCACCGTCGGCTGCTGCCAGAGCAGCGTGGTGGGCAGGTCGTGACCGAAACGCCGTTGCAGCCGTCGCCGGACGACCACCGTCATGACCGAGTCCATGCCCTGCTCGACGAGGGGCCGCCGGCGGTCGAGTTCGCCGGCCGACAACCGCATCTCGCCGGCGATCAGCCGGTCGGCCTCGTCGGCGACGACCCGGTGCAGCTCGTCCGGCGGGAGGCCGTCGAGATCGCCGGTCCCGGGGCCGGCGGCGTCGGCCGGGCCGTCGCCGGCCGGGCCCTCGACGCCGGTCAGGGCCGCGAGCAGCGGTGGTCGCGGTTCGTCCCCGGACGTCGGGCTGACCACCGTGTACGCGCCGGGGCCGTGGCCGAACGCGTGCCCGACCGCCTCGAACAGCAGGCCCGGATCCACCGCGCCGGTGCCCGGCAGGTCGCCGGCCGGCCAGCCGATGCTCCAGGTCCCCCGGCAGCCGCTCGCCACCCGGTGCGCGGTGAGCGAGTCGACGTACGGGGCGACGGCCGCCCTCGCGTCGCCGGGTTCGGGCGACACCCGGGCCTCCAGCGGCACCGTGAAGAGCAGGAAGTCCAGGGCCTGCGGCGGGTGGGCGGCGTGCAGGGAGTCGATCACCGCGAGGGAGGCCCGCAGGTCCGGGGCGGGGGTGTCCGACGCCGCGTACACCACGCCGCGTACCGGGGGCAGGTCCCACACCTCGGGTACGAGGCTGCCGGTGCGTGCCCAGGCCGCCGCGTCGACCGGGGCGGTGAAGACCGCGACACCGCGCCCTTCCAGGGTCCGCACGGCGGCGATCTCCGCGCGGCGGTCCCCGGTGGAGTCCCACTGCGCGCGGGGAGGCAGCGCCTGCTCGTCGAGCAGGACCAGGCGACCGGCGCCGAGCCCGGCCAGCCAGTGCGCGGCGGCGATCCCGGCCGGGGTGAAGGCCCCGACGACGGCGTACGTGCCGTCGGCGCGCACCGGGGGTGGCGCGCCGGTGCCGTCGAGGTCCACCCGGGTGAGTCGCGGCACCGCCGGCCCGTCCGCGTCAAGCGCGACCACGTCCTCGTCCGCCGCCCCGTCCAGCGCCGCCAGGAACGCCTCCGCCGCCGACCCGTCCCACGTCGGGCCGAGATCGACGGCGGCCACCCGCAGCCCGGGACGGCCGGCCCGCAGGGTGCGGACCAGGCCCCACAGGGGAGCCTGCCGGATGTGCGCGGAGTGGCTGCTGTCCCGGACGCCGGAGGTGAGGCACCAGAGCCGGGGACGGCGCTCCTGCGGCAGCCGGCAGACGGCCTCGGCCACGGCGTCGAGTTCCCGCTGTGCGAGCCCGGTGGCCACGCTCACCGGGCGGACGTGGTCGACCAGGCTCACCAGCACCTCGGCCGTCCCGTCGAGGAGGGGGGCGAGGGCGTCGACCCCCGTGGCGTCGGTCGCCGTGTGACACGTGACGCCCGCGGCGGAGAGCCCGCCGGCCAGCCCGGCCAGCCCGGAGCCGACCAGGACGACGGTCCGGGTCGGGGGGCGCGCGGCGGGGGCGTCCGGTGACCGCCAGGTGGTCGTGTGCACCGCCCGCCGCGCATCGGTCGCCGGTGCCGTCTCGCCGATCTCGGCGTAGCGCAGGCCGTCGACCCGGGCGACGCGCCGGCCGGCCGGGTCGGTCACGACCGCGTGGGTGACACCGAGGCGCTCGTCCGCGAGCACCACGGTGACCGTCACCGTCTCCGGTGCGTCGCCGTCGACCGCGATCAGGTCGGTGTCCACGGCCATCCGCAGCAGCGGTGCTCCGGGGAACACCGCCGGGGCGATGGACATGACCGCGTCGAAGGCGACCGCCCAGCTTCCGACGCCGGTACGGCCGTGCGGCGCCTTCACCTCCGCGACGAGCACCCCGGCACCGCGCCGCAGCCGCTGCACGGTCCACTCGAAGCCGGTGGCCGGAACGCCGACGGCCGCCAGCCGTTCACGGACCAGCCCCGGATCGGCGAACCCGGTGTCGTCGCCGACGCCCGGGGCGATCGGGCCACCGTCGAGGTCGACGTCGGTCGCGATCTCGGCCTGGGCGTTGAGCAGCCAGGTGTCCCCGGCCGGCGACCGCGACGCGAGCCGCAGCGCGCCGCCGTCGCGGACCACCTGGATCTCCCGGTGATCGTTGGTGATCAGGGGCTGGCGCATCACCAGGCCGGCGAGGTGCGCGGGCCGTCCCCCGGCGTCGGCCCCGGCCGCCATGAAGGTACCCACCAGCACCGAGGCGGGGACGATCTCCACACCGTTGAGCGCGTGGCTGCCCGGGTACGGCCGGTTGTCGTCGTCGAGCCCGGTGCGCCACACCACCGTCGGGCTGCCCGCGATGGTCTGCCTGGTGCCCAGCAGGGTGTAGCTTCCGACGTCGTGGCCACGCTGCCGGGTCTGCGTTCCGTCGCTGGTCTCGCGCCACAGCCGCCGACGCTGCCAGGCGGTGGTGGGCAGGTCGGTCAGGAAGCCGCCGGGTTGCAGACCCGACCAGTCGACGCCGACGCCGGCGCAGTGCGCCGCCGCCACCGCCGCGAGCCAGGTCCGCGCCTCCGGCCGGTTGCGGCGCAGCGAGATGCCGGTGAACGCCTCGTCCATGCCCTGCTCGGCCAGCGTCTCGCCCACCGAGTGGGCGATCAGCGGATGCGCGGACACCTCGAGGAAGGCGTCGAAGCCGTCCTCGGCGGCGGCGCCGACGGCGGCCGCGAGCCGCACCGGCTGACGCAGGTTGGTCGCCCAGTAGGGGCCGTCGCTGGACGGGACGGCGCGCGGGTCGGGCAGCGCCGTGGAGTACATCGGTATCGTCGGCCGGCCGGGGCGCAGCCCGGCGCACAGCTGCGTCAGCTCCTCCAGGAGGGGATCCATGTGCGGGCTGTGGAACGCGATGCGGGCCGAGACCCGGCGGGCCTCGATGCCCTCGGACGGCCAGCTGTCGAGCACCTCCTGCACCGCGGGCAGGTCGCCGGCGAGCACTGTCGACACCGGCGACGCGGCGATCGCCGGTGACAGGTCGGCCCGCCCGGCGAGCCGCTGCGCGGCCTGGTCGAACGGCAGCGAGACCATCACCATGTCGCCCCGGCCCTCGGCCCGGGTGAGCAGCCGCGAGCGCCAGCAGGACACCCGGGCGCCCTCCTCGACGCTCAGCAGGCCACAGGTCACGGCGGCGGCGACCTCGCCCATCGAGTGGCCGATGACGGCGTCCGGGGTGACGCCCCGGCTGCGCCACAGGGCCGCCAGGCCCACCTGCATCGCGAAGATCATCGGCTGGATGCGGTCGACCGTCTCGAAGGTGCCGCTGCGGATCAGCTCCCGGGCGGTGAATCCGCTCTCGGCGGCGAACACCGGGTCGAGGACGTCGACGACCCTGGCGAACTCGGGCTCGGTCGCCAGCAGCTCCCGGCCCATGCCGCTCCAGTGCGAGCCGTGCCCCGAGAAGACCCAGACGAGCCGCCGCCGCGGGGTCGGCCCCGGCCGGACCACGCCGGTGACCACACCGTCGGCCGGACGGTCCGCGGCCAGCAGGCGCAGGCCGGTGACCAGTTCCGCACGGTCACCGGCGACGATGCCCGCCCGGTGTGACTGGTGCGTACGGTGGCGGGCCAACGTGCGGCCGACCGCGCGCAGCGGCACGTCGGTGCGGCTGGCCACGTGGTCGGCCAGCTCGGCGGCGGCCTGCCGCAGCGCCGCGCCGCCGGCCGCCGACAGCGGGTAGAGCCGTACCTCGTCGTCGTCGCGCGGGTCCGGCTCGACGACGGTCTCCGGTGCCTGCTCCATGACGAGGTGCGCGACCGTGCCGCCGTAGCCGAAGCCGGAGACACCGGCGCGGCGCGGGTGCGGCCGGCGCGGCCACCGCTCGGCCGACTCCGCGAGACGCAGCCCCGAGTCCGCCCACGGGATCTCCGGGTTGGGTCCGGTGGGCAGCAGGGTGGCCGGCACCACCGCGTGTCGCAGGGCCAGCGTGGTCTTGATGACGCTGGCCACGCCCGCGGCGCCCTCCAGGTGGCCGATGTTGGACTTCACCGAGCCGACCAGGCAGGGCTCGTCGTCGGTCCGGCCCGCGCCGAAGACGGCGCTGACCGCGCTCGCCTCCATCGGGTCGCCGAGGCGGGTGCCGGTGCCGTGCGCCTCGACGTAGTCGACGGTGGCCGGGTCGATGCCGGCCTGCGCGCAGGCGCGGACCATCACGTGCTCCTGCGCCGCGCCGCACGGGGCCATGATGCCGTTGGTGTGGCCGTCCTGGTTCACGGCGCTGCCCCGGACGACGGCGAGCACCCGGTCGCCGTCGCGCTCGGCGTCGGCGAGCAGCTTGAGGACGACGACGCCGCATCCTTCGCCGCGGCCGTATCCGTCCGCGCTCGCGTCGAACGGCTTCGAGCGGCCGTCGGGCGCGAGAGCGCCGGCCGCACCGAGGGTCAGCGACTGTCCGGGGGAGGCGATCAGGTTGACGCCCGCCGCGATGGCCACGGTGCTCTCGGCCAGGCGCAGGCTCTGGCAGGCGAGGTGCACCGCCACGAGCGAGGCGGAGCAGGCCGTGTCCACCGCGATGCTCGGCCCCCGCAGGTCGAGGACGTGCGAGATCCGGTTGGCGGTTGCGCAGCTCGCCGCGCCGATGCCGGTCCAGGCCTCGATGCCGGGCAGGTCCTCCAGCAACCGGCTGCCGTAGTCTCCGCTGCACAGCCCGACGAAGACACCGGCGTCGGTGCCCGCCAGGGTGCGCGGCACGATCCCGGCGTGCTCCAGTGCCTCCCAGGTGACTTCGAGCAGGATCCGTTGCTGGGGGTCCATGAGTTCGGCCTCGCGGGGCGTGATGCCGAAGAACTCGGTGTCGAACTCCTCGATGCCGGTGATGAAGTTGCCGCGGGCGATGGCCCGCCGCATGGCGGAGGTGAACTCCGCGCCGTGGGCGGCGTACGGCGCCCACCGCTCCCACGGGACGTCGCCGACGGTGCTGCGCCGCCCGCCGAGCAGGTCCCAGAACTGTTCCGGTCCGTAGACGTCCCCGGGCAGGCGGCAGCCGACGCCGACGACGGCGACCGGGGCGGCCGGCCGGGGGTCGGTGGGCCCGGTCATCACGCACTCTCCGGCGTACGGAGGATCCTGACCACGGCGCAGGCCAGGTTGATGCCCGGCCCGGTGCCGAGCAGCAGCATGTGCTGGCCCGGGAGCAGCTGCCCGGTGTCCACCAGGTGCTTGAGCGACAGAATGTGGTCGCTGGCGCCACAGTGTCCGATGGTCCGGCCGTAGTCCCACGACGACCTGGCCATCGGCAGGCCGAGCGGCGCCATGCACCGCTGCTCCACCACCTCGCGGGAGTAGTTCATGAACGCGACCCGGTCGAGGTCGGCGAACGCGAGACCGCACTCGGCGACCGTGTCCGCCACCGTACTGATCATCAGTTCCTGTGCCCTGGCGAGCGCCGCCATCCCGGCGCCTCGGGCCACCACCTGCTGCTGGAAGCGGCCGGCGAAGCTGAGCGACCGGCCGACGGTGGCGGTCGGCGGGAAGAGCGGCTCGCCGCCCCGGTGCAGCTCCTCGGCCTCGGGCACGGTCACCGACGACACCGCGAGCAGCTGGGCGAAGCCGGGTTCCCTGGTGAGCACGAGGGCGGAGCCGGCGTCGCCGGCCACGGTGCCCGGGTTCATCCGCCAGCGGTCCATCATCGGGGTGCCGTAGTTGTCCGCCGCGACCAGCAGGGCGTGCCGGTGGCGGTCGTCCGCCCGCAGGTGGCTGACCGCGAGCATCATGGCGCTGAACATGCCGTTGCACCCCTGGCGGATCTCGACCGCGGGGACCTCTCCCCCGGTCAGGTGGCGCTGCAGATAGGCGTGCGGCAGCCACCCGTCCGGCCCCTGGTGCCAGGTGCTGGCATAGAGCATCAGGCTCAGCTCGGTCGCCGGGCGTCCGAACTGCTTGACCGCCTGCTGGGCGGCCCGCAGCGCCATCTCCGGCGCCGGCAGGTCGCCGGCGACCGCGGCACCCCCGAGCTGGTGGATCTCCACGTCCTCCGCCGGGTAGCGGCCGTCGTCGACCGCCTCCTGCACGGTCACCGTCGGCGGCAGGAAGGCGCCCATCCCACCGATGTAAACGTCTGGTGTGTGCACGGGCACGCCTCCTCGGGCAAATGCAATTCGACGGGAAGAAGCCGCTGTCAGGAAACGTACGAGCAGGGCCGATCGGCGCAACACCCCTAAGCTCGCGGACGACGCGCCTTCTAGGGGTGGCGACCGCCGCGAGGAGCGGGATAGGAATATGCGGTAAACACCGAAGCCGATCGGAAAGCGCGTCTGATGACCGAGGAAGAGAGCCGCTGGATTCGTCGATTCCATCAGTCCCCCGACGCGGAAATCCGGCTTTTCTGCCTACCGCACGCCGGCGGTTCGGCCAGCTATTTCTTCCCGATGTCGCGGAGCCTGACGCCGGCCGTGGAGGTGCTGCCGGTGCAGTACCCCGGCCGGCAGGACCGCCGGTTCGAGGCCTGCGTCGACGATCTGCACGAGCTGGCCGACCGGGTCTTCGCGGCGGTCCGCGGGCTGGCCGACCGGCCCGTCGCCTTCTTCGGCCACAGTATGGGCGCGGCGCTGGCGTTCGAGGTGTCGCTGCGGATGGAGGCGACGCTCGGGGTCAGCCCGCGGCACCTCATCGTCTCCGGTCGACGGGCCCCCTCGACGTCCCGCGTCGAACAGGTGCACCTGCGCGACGACGACGGCATCGTGGCGGAGTTGCGCACGCTGAGCGGGACCGCGGACGACATGCTCGGCGACCACGACATCCTGCGCATGATCCTGCCGGCCATCCGGGCCGACTACCGGGCGATCGAGACGTACCGGGGCCGGTCGGACGGTACCGTGCGCGCACCGATCACCGTGCTCACCGGCGACGCCGACCCCCGGGTGTCGCTCGGCGAGGCCCACCGGTGGCGCTCGCACACCACCGGCGCGGCGGAGGTGCTCGTCTTCCCGGGCGGGCACTTCTATCTCAACGACTGCCGCAACGACGTGAACGGTGTCGTCGCCCGCATCCTCGCCGATGCCTGACGTGTCCGCCGCGCGGGCGTCCCCGGCGGGATCCGGCATCCGGATTTCCCACACCGTACGTCTGCGGGGGCACGCCCCGGCGCGGTACGCCGGCCGTCCCGGGGGGTGGACGGCCGGCGTACCCGTATCGGGGACCGGGCCGGGGAAAGAAACGCAACGGGCCACCGAACCGGCTCCTACCGCAACGACGATACGGTATAGACTGACCCGCCCGCCCCCTAAAGAAGCCCTTACTTCGCGCGCCGGCACGTGGGCACGGAAATCGGCCACGACGATTTTCGTGGCCACCCCTAACTGCCGTACCCATTTAGGGGTTCCGATGTTTGCCACGGCCCGATGAATATGGGCGACATGACCAGACGGGCGCTGTGCACCGGCATTCGCGGCCGGGGACGCCCACACCTCGCCGCGGCGCTGCCCGCCGGTGGCCACGGCGGGTGGGATCCGCGGTGCCCGGGCTGACCCCACCGGGGTACCGGCTGCTTCCCACCTGGTCAGCCAGGTGTGACTGACCAGCGGCGGTCCACCCGGTCGACGCGGCCGGACGGCACGACCGGGCGGTGCACGCCGGGCGGTCGGCGGCCATGACATGAAGCCAGGACCGAGAAGCCACACGGGCCGAAAGGGTCAGCCGGATGAACTGTCAGATCTGCTCCAGCAGGAAACTCGTACACGTCGTGTCGCTCGGGCACCACGCTCTGCCGGACGTCTTCGTGACACCGGCCGAGGCGACCGAGCCGTTCACCGTCTACCCGCTGGATCTCTACGTCTGCGGACAGTGCTGGCTCGCCCAGATCGGCTACCAGGTCGATCCCGAACTCCTCTTCCGGGACTTCGTCTACACGACAGAGTCGAATCCCGCCTCGAAACCGCATTTCGGCAGGCTCACCACCTCGCTGGTCGAGCGTTTCCAGCTCGGGAACGAGGATCTGGCGGTCGATCTCGCGAGCAACGACGGCACCCTGCTCGAACAGTACGACGGGCGGGTCCGGATTCTCGGCGTGGACCCCTCCTCGGCCACCGCCGGGGCGATGGCGAAGGGGGTGCCCACCATCGTCGACTTCTTCACCGAGGCCACCGCCAAGCACATCCTCGCGACCTGGCAACCGGCCAGGGTGATCACCACGATGAACGCGTTCGCGCACATCAAGGAGCTGGACGCCTTCATGGGTGGCGTCGTGACGCTGCTGGCCGAGGACGGCGTCTTCGTGAGCGAGTCGCACCACCTCCAGAACGTCATCACCGGGATGCAGTACGACCTCATCCATCACGAGCACCTCCGGTTCTACTCCCTGCGCCCGTTGACGGTGCTGTTCGACCGCTACGGCCTGGAGATCTTCGATGTGGAGGAGACCACGACCCAGGGCGGCTCCCTCCTCGTCTACGCCGGCCGGACCGGCGTCCGCCCGGTCTCGCCGAACGTCGAGCGGTTGCTCGCGCAGGAGACCACCGCCGGTCTCTACTCGATCGACACCTACGTGGCCTGGGCGGCCCGGTTGGCGCAGTCGAAGCGGCGGCTGCTGTCCCTGCTGTACGACCTCAAGTCGCAGGGGGCGACGATCGCCGGGGTCGGGGCGTCCGCCAAGGGGAACACCATCCTCAACTACTGCGGCATCCGGCCGGACCTGCTCGACTACATCACCGACGGCTCCGAGCTGAAGCAGGGCAAACTCGCCCCCGGCTCGCTGATCCCGGTCACCGGCGACCAGGAGCTGCTCGACCGGCAGCCGGACTACGCGCTCGTCCTGACCGCGAACCTGAAGGACATCATCATCGGGAAACTGAGAGGAAAAGGGTACCGGGGCAGGTTCATCGTCGCCGGCGAAGTGCCTTCCACCGAGTAGACGGCGACAGGTCTGAAGGGATTATCATGAAGAGGGCTCTGATCACCGGGGTCGCCGGGCAGGACGGCAGTTACCTGTCGGAGTTCCTGCTCGCCCAGGGCTACGAGGTCTGGGGCATCGTCCGCCGCAACTCCGTGCCGGAACATCAGATCTCCCGGATCGGCTCGCTCGGTGACCTGCGTCTCGAGTACGGGGACCTGCTCGACAGCGCGTCGCTCGAACGCTGCATGCGACTGGCCGCGCCGGACGAGATCTACAACCTGGCGTCCCAGAGTCACGTCCGGATCAGCTTCGACATCCCGCAGTTCACCGTCCAGGCGAACGCCACCGGGCTGTTGAACCTGCTGGAGGTCTACCGGCGGGTCGCCCCGGAGGCGCGCTTCTACCAGGCGAGTTCGTCGGAGATGTTCGGCAACACGGTGGACCCGGACGGCTTCCAGCGCGAGACGACACCCATGAACCCGGTCAGCCCGTACGGATGCTCCAAGGTCTTCGGGTACCACGCGGTCCGCAACTACCGTAAGAGCTACGACCTCTTCGCCGTCAACGGCATCCTGTTCAATCACGAGAGCCCGCGCAGGGGGTCGAACTTCGTCACCAACAAGGTGGTGAAGACGGCCGTCCAGATCAGGCACAAGCTCGCCGACAAACTGGTGCTCGGCAATCTCGACTCGCACCGCGACTGGGGCCACTCCAAGGACTACGTGCGCGGCATGCACATGATCGTCAATCACGAGGTGCCCGGTGACTACGTGATCGCCACCGGGCACACGCACTCCATCCGGGAGCTCTGCGAGCACGTCTTCAGCAGACTCGGCATGGACTACCGGGACTACGTGGTGCAGGACGCCAAGTTCATGCGTCCCTCGGAACTCACCTATCTGCGGGGTGACTCCTCGCTCTTCCGATCGACGTTCGGGTGGGAGCCGGAGTACACCTTCGAGGCGTTGCTGGACGAGATGATCGAGCACTGGGAATCGGTCCTCGGCCGGCGGGACGGGTCGAGGACGGCCGGTCTGCTCCCGGTGCTGCCCCGGTAGAGCGCCCGGAAGGGCTGGCGCGGTCCACCCCGACCACGGCCACTGTCCACCCGCCGCAGCCGCTGTCCACCCGGCCTCGGCCGCTGTCCACCCGACCACAGCTATGGAAAGCCGGAGTGGGAGACGCCCGATGAACGTTCCGCCCGCCGAGATCCCCCCGCCCGCCGGCCCGCCCGGGCGGGCCGTCCGGGTACTCCTGGCGTCCCTGCCCAGCACCGGGCTGATCAGGCCGCTGCTGGAGATCGCGCAGGAGTTGAACGAGCGCGGTGCCGCCGAGCTGTGGTTCGCCTCCACCGAGGAGGGACGCGACGCCGTCGAGCGGATACCGGGGCCGGACAGGGTACGTTTCGTGTCGCTCGGCCACTACAAGGCCGCCCTGGATCCGAGCCGGTGGGACGACGCGACGCTCGCGTCGATGAGCTCCCCCTCGCGGCTGCGCAACCTCGCGGCCTTCCTCGACAGGAATGTCGACCACGAGTACACCGCGCAGCAGTACGACCGGGCCGTCGCGGAGTTCGCCCGGGTCCGCCCGGACGTGGCCGTCATCGACCTGTGCACCCCGTGGGCCATCGACGCGGCCGTCACCCTCGGCGTGCCGTACGTGCTGAGCGTGCCGGTGCCGATCAGCGGGGTGTACCTCGACCGGCTGCCGTGGAGTTTCCCCACGCCGTTCTCCGGGCTCCCGCTGCGGATGAGCCGCCGCCAGCGGCTCGCGAACGTGGGGTTCCGGTTGGGGGCGATGGCGACGTACGCCCGGCCGCGCAACCTGCTCCCCATGCTGGCCGCGACGCGTCGACGCAGAAGGGCCGGTATCGCCAACGCGGCGGCCGTGCCGTCGCGGTACGCGGACGCCGCCGCCGCCGTCCTCTCCTTCTCCGTGTTCGGGCTCGAGTACCGGTTCCCGGCGGCGCCCGACCACCTGCACATGGTGGGTACCCTGATGCCGCGCGCCACCACGGCGGGCTCCGGGGACGCCGGGATCGACGCCTGGATCGAGTCGTACCGCTCGGTGGTCTACGTCGGGTTCGGCACGGTCATGCGCCCGTCCCGTGAGCTGGTGGCCGCCGTCGCGGCGGCGTGCGCCCGGCTCGGCCCTGACGTCGGCGTGCTGTGGAAGGTGTCCCGGGCGGCCGGTTCGGCCTTCTCCGACGCGCTGCCCGACCCCCCGCCCGACAACCTGAGGGTGGTGGGCTGGGTGCCCTCGCAGCTGGGCCTGCTGGCGCACCCCCGGGTACGGGTGTTCTTCGGACACGGCGGGGGCAACGCGGTCAACGAGGGCCTGGTCTTCGGCAAACCGCAGCTGATCCTCCCCTTCTGGATGGACTGCCACGACCTGGCGGCGCGGGTGGTCGAGGCGGGGGTCGGCCTGTCCGTCCCCGGAGCCGACGTGGACCAGATCGTCGACGGGCTGCGCCGGCTGCTCCACGACGACGGGTTCCGCGACCGCGCGGAACGACTGGGTCGCCGCCTGAGCGAGGCCGGCGGCGTGGCCCGGGCGGCCGACGTGGTGCTGGCCTGCGCCCCGAGCCGTCAGGTGGCCGCGCCGCTGCGACCGTGAGCGTAACGTCGAGGCCCACCCCGTCGGCCGGGTGCCCGCTACAGGAACTCGCTGCGGTACGCCGGGGCCAGTTCCACCGCACGGCGACGGCGTTGCGCCAGCTCGTCCGGGGTCAGCGTCGGCGGTGGCGCGTCCCGGCCCGCCAGCACGTCGCCGATGCGCAGGAAGTACTCGTCCTGCCCGGCGGGGGTGCACATGCACAGCATCCGGGCCGGTGCGCCGGAGACGTTGCGGAAGTGGTGCGGCGCGTTGGCCGGTACGTTGATGGTGGACCCGGCCCGCACGGTGTGCCGTTCCCCCCGGAAGGTGAACTCGATCTCGCCGTCGAGGACGGTGAACATCTCCTCGAAGTCGTGCCGGTGCGGCGGCGGACCGCCCCCGTCGGGCACCCGCATGTCGATCAGGCAGTACCGGCCGCCGGTCTGCGCACCGGTGATCAGCATCCCGTAGGTGTTGCCCACCAGCGAGACGTACGTCGTACCGGGGTCGTCGGGGTCCGCCACGGTCAGCGAGCGGGACGGGTCGTCGGCGGGAAGGGTCATGGTCGGCTCCCTCGGTGCGTGGTCGGACGGGTCGGCGGGTGGTCAGGCGTCGGCCACCACGACGACGACCTTGCCGCTGGGCAGCGTGCCCCCGGCCGCGTCGGCGTGCAGCGCCGGCAGGTCGGCCAGCGGCACCCGCCGGGCGACCTCGACGCGCAGCTCGCCGGTGTTCACCCGGGCGGCCAGGTCGGCGAGCTGGTCGGCGTCGCTGCGGACGAACAGGTCGATACCGCGCACGCCGCGCTCCTCGTCGGCCGGGGCGGGCATCCAGACGGTGGTGTTGACCAGCGTCCCGCCGTCCCGGATCAGCGTCACCAGCGCGGCGAGCTGCTCCGGGGCGACCGGCGCGAGGTTGAGCACCAGGTCGACCGGCTCGGTCAGCGCCGCCGTCACGTCGGTGGCGGTGTGGTCGATCACCTCGTCGGCGCCGGCGGCGGCGACCCGGTCGGCGCTGCGCGGGCTGGCCGTGGCGATCACCCGGGCACCGGCCTCCTTCGCCAGTTGCACGGCGTAGCCGCCGACCGCTCCACCGGCCCCGTTGACCAGCACCCGCTGACCGGCGGTCAGCCGGCCGTGGTCGAACAACGCCTGCCACGCGGTCAGGCCCACCAGTGGGAGCGCCGCCGCGTCGGCCAGCGGGATGCTCCTGGGCGCCCCGGTCAGGATCTCCGCCGGTGCGGTCACGTACTCCGCAGCCGCTCCGGCGTCCGTCATCGGCAGGAACCCGATCACCCGGTCGCCGACCGCGACGTCGTCCACGCCGGCGCCGACCGCGTCGACCGTGCCGGCGACGTCGATGCCGGGGGTGTGCGGCAGCACGACCGGGATCGGACCCTGCATGAAACCGGCGCGGATGTTGGCGTCGACGCCGTTGAACGACGTCGCGGCGACGCGGATCCGGACCTGACCGGCACCGGGGACGGGCGTCTCGACGTCGTCGTGGCGCAGCACCTCGGGACCGCCGAACTCGTGGAATCGCACTGCCTTCATCGTCGAACCTGCTTCCGTGAGCGCCATCGGTGTGCCTCGTACCCGCAGCGGTCCCGACGCCGGGCCGGCCCCGGTGACACCGCCGCGGGTGTGCGGGCGTCCAGTCCGCTTTCCCAGCGTCGCCCGGAGGCGGCCACCGGACCCGCGGTCGCTGGAGACGTCACCCAATCTCGCAGGATCCGGCGTGCTCAGCCTGGGCCGGACTGGCCCACCCTGATGACCGCCGGTCCCCCGGTGACACCGACGATCTCCGCGAGCCGCGCCGCGTCGGCCGAGCCCGGCGTCGCGGTGAGCAGCAGGGCCGCCAGGTCGTCGCCCGGGATGGCGAGCAGGCTGCCGACCAGGGTGACGGGGTCTCCCTCCGGCTGGACGAAGGCTGCGCTGCTCTCGTAGGCCGTCACCGGCCGTGGCGTACGCCACAGGGTGTCGAACGGGCGGCTGCGGCTGCGCATCTCGTCCACCAGCGCGGCGAGCGACACGTCGCCGGGATAGCGCAGCAGCGTGCTCCGCAGGCGGGCGACGAGGACCGCCTCGTGCACGGTCGCCTCGGTCGCGGACTGTTGGAACGCGCGGCACGGGTCACAGAACGTCCGCCACGCGATGTTCCACTCCCACGGCCCGCCGGTGGGTTCCCAGTGCCCCAGCGCCAGGAACGCGCTGTTCACCGCGACCAGGTTCATCGCCGCGTCGGAGACGAACATCGGTGTGTCCGTGAACCGCTCCAGCAGGCCCAGGGCGCCCGGTCCGATCTCGTTCGGCACCTGGCCGGCCACCGCGGCGTACCCGGCCAGCGCGCAGAGCCGCTCGTACTCCGCCCGTCCGACGCGCAGCGCGCGGGCGATGGCGTTCACCACGCCGGCCGACGGATGGCTGCGCCCCTGCTCCAGCCGGCGTACGTAGTCGGCGGACATCCCCGCGAGTTCGCCGAGCTCCTCCCGCCGCAGCCCCCGCACCCGCCGCCGACCGACCGGCAGCCCGACGGCCGCCGGGGCCGTGCTCTCCCGCAACTGGCGCACCGCGGCACCGAACTCGTGACCTCCCACGACCCCAGTGTGCCCCGGGCGCTGTTCGCCGCCACCGCCACGTCCCGCAGCGGTGCCCCACCGCACCCGGCCGGGGCGGTGTCGTCGTCACGTGGCGATCAGTGGCCGCGGTCCGGCCGCACGCGGCGATCAGTGGCCGCGGTCCGGCCGCACGCGGCGGTCAGTGGCCGCGGTCCGGTCGCAGGAAGCACGACAGCAGGTGCCGGAACTCGTGCGGGTGCTCGACCGCCGGCACGTGCCCGCACCGGCCGAACACGTGCAGCCGGACGTCGGCCAGGTGGGCGAGCAGGGGCTGGGCGGCCGTCGCGAGCGGGGTGACCCGGTCGTCGGCACCGTGCACGAGCAGCACGGGCGCGCGGACCGCGGCCAGCGTCCGCGCCGAGAGGGTGAGATCGTCGGCCCATCGCTGCCGGGGTGGCGGAAACAACGACGCGTACGCGGCCGCCCCGGCCCGCATCGCCGTCGCCCGGGCCTCGACGGCCGAGTCGGTCACCAGCGCCTGGTCGAGGACGAGGCGGCTCAGCATGTCCCGGGCCCCGGCCGGGCCGGCGGGGGCGGCCCAGATCGCGTCGAGGTCGGCGGAGAGCGGTGCCCCGGGGGCACCCATCGTCGAGACCGCCACGACCCCGGTGACCTGCCGGGGGCGTGCGGCGGCCAGGGCCAGCGCCACCGCGCCACCCATCGAGTGGCCCACCACGGCGTAGGTCTCGACCCCGAGGGCGTCCATCAGGCCCGCGGCCTGCTCGGTCCAGAGCCGGAGCCCACCCGTGGCGCCGGCCGGGACCGGGGTGCGACCGAACCCCGCCTGGTCGGGGGCCACCACGTGCCAGCACCCGTCGAGCGCCTGCGCCGTCGCCGCCCAGCTGCCGGAGCCGGTGGTGCCGGGTCCGGAGCCGTGCAGCATCAGCACCGCCGGCCCGGCGCCACTGCCGCCGCCGACCAGGACGTGGACGGGCGAGCCGTCGACGGTGACGGTCCGCAGTTCCGTCACCGGGGCAGACCGGCACGGCTCATGCCGACGCGGGGTCGACGGACTTCGTGAAGACCTCCATCATCGCCCTGCCGAACTGCGGCATGTCGGGCCAGCCCCGGCACGAGACGAGGTTGCCGTCCACCACGTCGGGGGCGTCGACGACCGTCGCGCCGGCGTTCTCCATGTCACCGGTGATGGGCGGGAAGCACGCCGTCCGGCGCCCCTTCAGCAGCCCGTACACCGCGGGCACCTGCGCGCCGTGGCAGACCAGCGCGATGGGGAGGTTGCGGGCGAAGAAGTGCTCGGTGATCCGCCTGACGTCGGCGTCGACCCGGATCCACTCGGGCGCGCGTCCGCCGGGGATGATCAGGGCGTCGTAGCGCTCGACGTCGACCTCGGCCCAGGGCACGTCGACCGGCAGCTTCCGGCCGTTCTTCTCGACGTAGGCGTCGGAGTCGGGGTCGAACTCGTGGATGACGAGCTGCACGTCCCGCATCGTCCGGGACGAGACGTCGACGTCCCAGCCGCCTTCCTGGACGCGGTAGTAGGGGTACATGGTGTCGAGTTCCTCGGCGGCGTCGCCGGTCAGGAGCAGTGCTCTGGGCACCTGCTTCTCCTCGCGTCAGGGGGCGGTGGTGGGTAGATCAGATCCGATCCGATCCGGTGGAGTCAGCATTCCCCGACCCCGCCCGCCCGTCAAGCCTTGACCACCACGGCGTCCACGCTCTCGGCCTCGTCGAACAACCGCCGGAACCGCTCGCCGGACCGCAGGATGTGCCGCCGCATCGCATAGGCGGCGGCGTCCGGGTCACGCGCGGCGATCGCGGCCACGACCTCCTCGTGCTCGGCCATGGCCAGGTGGGTGACCTGGGTGTCGTGGTGCAGCCGGAAGAGGTGCACGTGGCTGTGCAGGCGGGCGAGCGCCTCCCGGATCACCTGGTTCTCCGCGCTCAGGGCGACGAGATCGTGGAAGGCGGCGTCGCGCAGCCCGAAGGCGCCGTAGGCCGTGGGCGCGTCGCCCCCCTCCAGCTCCGCCATCTCCTCCAGCATCCGGCGCAAACCCGCCACCTGGGCCGCGGACGCGCGTTCGGCGGACCGGCGGGCCGCCGCCGGCTCGAGCAGGAGGCGGACCTCGAGCATGTCCTCGAAGCGGTGCCGGGTGATCTGCGGGGGGATCCGGTAGCCGGCGTGCGGCACCCGCACGACCAGGCCCTCGGCCTCCATCCGGTTCAGCGCGTCCCGGATCGGCGTCTGGGAGACCCCCAGCTCGCGGGCCAGGACGTCGATCGTGACCCGGGAGCCCGGCTCGATCCGCAGCGACATCAGCTGTCCGAGCAGCGTGTCGTACACCTCGTCGGCGAGCCGGCCGCCGGATCTCCCCGGGGGTGGTCCGCCCGTCCCGGCCCGCCGGCCCCGCGCGGTCATCGCTTCGTCGTCCATCGTGACGTGCGGTCCTCTCTGGCGTGCCCGGGAACCTGTTGACATCGGTCACCACGCTGCGACATGCTGACGCCCCCACCGGATCGTATAGGAAAAGTGCGGGACGCCCGCCGTCCGGCACCATCGCGGAACCGCCCGCCATCGTTGCACCTCGACCGTCCCGAGCTTCGACGAGCCCGCTCGGCGTACCCGTGACGCCGGTCCGCGGGTCGGCCCCGCGACACCCCGGCACCAGGCCCGAACGACCCAGCGACCGCGCGGCGAAGCACATGGCGAGGTTCAGGAGTCCCCACCGAGAAAGCAGGCGACAAGATGCGGCAACCCAGGCGAACAGGACGAATGTCGGCTTCCGTGCGGAAGGTGCAGTTGGCGACCGCGGCCATGCTGCTGGTGGCCACCACCATGACGGCCTGCGGCGACAGCGGGGACGACGGCGCGAAGGCGAGCGCCCCCAAGGCACCGGCGACCGTCCCCGAACTCACCACGGACCCGCTGACCCTCAGCTTCATCTGGTTCGACTGGCCCCCTGCCCGCGCCCTGGAGACCTTCGCGAACGCGGAGTACAAGAAAGAGCGGCCGAACGCGACCATCAAGGTCAACACCGTGCCGAACGCGAACTGGCACGACGCGATCTTCACCCAGTTCGCCGCGCGCAAGACCGACTTCGACATCCCGATCCTGGACTCGCAGCACATCGGCGAGGCCGTGACGAACGGCAACATCCTCGACCTCACCGACTTCGTCAAGCAGAACATCGACGTCCAGGCCTACAACCCGTACCTCCTGGCGGCCTACGGCCAGTTCCCCCAGGCCGAGACCGGCAAACGCGACGAGAACGCCAGCCTGTACGGCCTGCCGCTGCTCGGCGACACCTGGACGATGATCTACCGCAAGGACCTGATCGGCGACAAGCCCCCGCAGACCTGGGACCAGATGATCTCCGTCGCCGCGAAGTGCCAGGCGGACCACCCGGGCGTCAGCGGACTGGCGTTCCACCAGGCCAACGGCTCCGACGCGGCGGCCGTCACCTACAACACGGTCAACGGCGTCTACGGCGGCAACCTCTGGGACGCCAAGAACCGCAAGATCGACGGCGTCCTCAACGACGCCGCCGGCCAGGAGGCGATGGACGTCCTGGTCAACAAGATGAAGCCGCTGACCGCCAAGGGCTCCGGCAACTGGTTCATCGACGAGGTGAACGCGGCCGTCGCCCAGGGCAAGGCGTGCATCGCGTTCAACTGGATCGCCGCGAGCGGCGGCCTGCTCGACCCGAAGCAGTCGACGCTCGGCACCACCCGGGAGCAGATCCTCGACAAGCTGGGCTTCGCCACCCTGCCGACCCAGAAGACCAATCTGGTCCCCCTCGGTGGGATGGGGATGCACGTCTCGGCCTACTCCCCCAAGGCGAACCAGGCGGAGGCCCTCAACTTCATGAAGTGGTTCGAGCGGGCCGACGTGCAGAAGAAGTGGGCCGCGGCCGGCGGCGTGCCGGCGCGGACCGACGCCCTGCAGTCGCCCGAGTTCCTCAACGCCGGACCCTTCAACCAGGTGTACACCGACTCGGTGCCACGGATGCGGGACATGTGGAACGTGCCCGAGTACGCCCGCCTGGTCGACATCGAGAACACCGGCGTGAACGCGGCGCTCAACGGCGCGAAGAAGCCGAAGGAGGCGCTCGACGACATCGCCCGGGAGCAGCAGGCCGTGCTCGACTCCGGCAACCGCAAGGGCGGCGGCGGACTGTGAGTGAGCCCGCACCCCCGACGACCGGGCACCCCGGGCAGGTGGCGTCCGCGACGCCGCCTGCGCCGGGCCGGTCCCGCCGGCTGGGCGACCGCGGGCTCGCCGTCGCCTTCGTCTCCCCCGCGCTGCTGCTGTTGCTCGGCATGTCGGTGTTCCCGCTGCTGTGGGCGTTGTACCTGTCCTTCACCGACTACTCGGCCACCCGTGGCGGCCCCGCCCACTTCGTCGGGTTCGGCAACTACACCGCCATCCTGACGTCGGCGCAGGTCCACCTGAGGGCGCTGACCACCCTGATCTACGTGGTCGGCGCGGTCTCCCTGCAGACCGTGCTCGGCTTCTCCATCGCCTACCTGATCTCCCGGCGCACCCACGGGCGGGGAGTGCTGACCACCCTGTTCCTGGTGCCGATGATGCTGTCGCCGGTGGTGGTCGGGCTGTTCTGGCGGTTCATGCTCGACGCGCAGTTCGGGGTGGTCAACAGCATGCTCGGCTCGCTCGGCCTCGGGCAGGTGGAGTGGCTGACCAAGCAGCGGACGGCGCTGCTGTCCCTGATCGTGGTCGACACCTGGCAGTGGACCCCGTTCATCATGCTGATCGCCCTGGCGGGCCTGACCGCGGTGCCGAAGTACCTGTACGAGGCCGCCTCGATCGACCGGGCGTCCGAGTGGTTCCGGTTCCGCACCATCACCCTTCCGCTGGTGTGGCCGCTGCTGCTCATCGCCGTGCTGTTCCGGGCCATCGAGGCGTTCCGGCTGTTCGACCTGGTCTACATCCTCACCAGCGGGGGTCCGGGTGTCTCCACCGAGACGTTGTCGTTCCACGTCTACAAGGTCGCGTTCCTGGGCTTCAACACCGGCACCGCGTCGGCGTACGGGATCCTCATGGTCCTCGTCGTCATCGTCCTCACGCAGCTCTACCTGCGCTATCTCAACAAGCTCAAGGAGGACTGATGGCCGTCTCCGTCGACGTGGCCGGGTCCACCGGTGCGGCCCGGGACCACCCGCCCCCCGCCCGCCGTCGCCGTCGCGGCCGGGGCCGCGCCGTGCTGGAGGTCGCGCTGCTGACCGCGCTGGCCGTGGTGATGCTCTTCCCGGTGCTGTGGATGATCGAGACGTCCATCAAGGACAACCGCGACGTCTACGCCGTCCCGGCGAAGTTCGTCGACTTCCAGGTCACCCTGGACCACTTCCGGGACGTCTTCGTCGCCCCCGACGGCGGTCGCTCGGCCCTGTCCGTGGCGTTCCTCAACTCCGTCGTGGTCGCCGGGGTCTCCACCGTGCTGGCCACCGTGCTGGGGGTGCCGGCGGCCTGGGCCTACTCGCGCTTCGCCCTGCGGGCCAAGAAGGACCAGCTGTTCTTCATCCTGTCCACCCGGTTCATGCCGCCCGTGGTGGTCGTGGTGCCGATCTTCCTGATGTACCGGCAGGTCGGGCTGATCGACACCAAGCTCGGCCTGATCCTCATCTACGCCGCGTTCAACGTCCCGTTCACCATCTGGATGATGAAGGGGTTCGTCGACGAGGTGCCCGCCGAGTACGAGGACGCCGCCATGCTCGACGGCTACACCCGCCTCCAGGCGTTCTGGAAGTTCACCCTGCCGCTGCTCGTCCCCGGCATCGCCGCGACGGCGGTCTTCGCGCTCATCTTCTCCTGGAACGAGTTCGTGTTCGCCATCTTCCTCACCTCCAGCGACGACGTGCGGACCGCGCCGCCCGCCATCGCCGGCCTGATCGGCGGCACCACCGTGGACTGGGGTCTGGTGGCCGCCGCCTCGGTGGTCTTCGCCCTGCCGGTGCTCGTCTTCGCCTACCTGGTGCGCCGGCACCTCGTCGCCGGTGTGACGCTCGGGGCGGTGCGACGCTGATGGCGGGCATCGAGGTGACCGCCCTGCACAAGCGGTACCCGGACGGGACGGTGGCGGTCGAGCACGTGGACCTGTCCATCGCCGACGGCGAGCTGTTCGTGATGCTCGGCCCCTCGGGGTGCGGCAAGACGACCACGCTGCGGGCGGTGGCCGGTCTGGAGCGGCAGACCACGGGCGACATCCACATCGGTGACACGCTGGTCAACGACCTACCGCCGGCCGAGCGTGACATCGCGATGGTGTTCCAGTTCTACGCCCTCTACCCGCACCTGCGGACCCGGGACAACCTGGCGTTCCCGCTGCGGGCCGAGGGGCTGCCCAAGCCGGAGGTGCAGCGGCGGGTCGCCGAGGCGGCCCGGCTGATGCGGCTCGGCCCGCTGCTCGACCGGCGGCCACGCCAGCTGTCCGGTGGCGAGCAGCAGCGGGTGGCGCTCGCCCGCGCCCTGGTGCGCCGACCGCGCGCCTTCCTCATGGACGAGCCGCTCACCAATCTGGACGCTGAGCTGAGAGCGGACATGCGTACCGAGATCAAGCACCTGCAGGGTGAGCTGGGCGCGACCATGGTCTACGTCACCCACGACCAGGTGGAGGCGATGTCGCTCGGTCACCGGATCGCGATCCTCAACAAGGGTCGGGTCGAGCAGATCGGCACGCCGCTGGAGGTCTACGACCGGCCGGCGAGCCTCTTCTGCGCGGCGTTCATCGGCTCCCCGCCGATGAACCTGATCGAGGTGGAGGTGGCCGACGGGAAGCTGCGCGGTCAGGGCGGACTGGTCCTCACCCCGCCGCCGGACCTGCCCCGCGACCGTCCACTGGTCGCCGGCGTCCGCCCGGAGGCGCTGGAGGTCACGGCACCGGGGGCGCACGGGTCGGTCCCGGGCCGGGTGGTGTCGGTGGAGTGGCTGGGCGACGAGATCATCTACGTGGTGGACCACGGCGGCCGGCGCGAGGTACGGGTCCGGATGGCACCGACCGTGCGCTTCGCGGCCGACGCGCCGGTCGGGCTGCGGCACACCGGCGGCATCCCGGCGGTCTACGACGTGCACACGGAAAGGCTGGTGGCCTGATGGGAACCGTGGCGGTGCGCGGGCTGCGCAAGTCCTTCGGCCGGGTCCAGGCCCTGGACGGGGTGACGCTGGACGTGCCGGACGGCTCGTTCTTCGTCGTGCTCGGCCCCTCCGGCGCGGGCAAGACGACGACCCTGCGGGCCATCGCCGGCCTGGACCGGCCCGACGCCGGATCGGTGCACCTGGACGGCAGGGACGCGACCGGGGACGCCCCGGCCGACCGCGACCTGGCCATGGTCTTCCAGAACTACGCCCTCTACCCGCGCCACACCGCGTACGAGAACATCGCCTCGCCGCTGCGGGCACGCCGCTGTTCTCCGCGCGAGATCGCCGCCGCGGTGGAGCGGATGTCGAGCCTGCTGCACATCGAACGGCTGCTGCAGCGGCGTCCGGCGCAGTTGTCGGGCGGTGAGATGCAGCGGGTCGCCCTGGCACGGGCGCTGGTCCGCAGCCCACGCGCGTTCCTGATGGACGAGCCGCTGACGAACCTCGACCTCAAGCTCCGGGTCGAGATGCGTACCGAGCTGACCCGGATCCACCGCAGCCTCGGCGCGACCTTCGTCTACGTGACCAACGACCAGGTCGAGGCGCTGTCGATGGCCGACCGGGTGGCGGTGCTCAAGGAGGGGCGGGTGCAACAGGTCGGCACACCGACCGAGGTGTACGAACGTCCCGCCAACCAGTGGGTCGCGGGGTTCGTCGGGAGCCCGCCGATCAGCCTGCTCGCCTGCCACGCCGAGGGGGACCGGTTGGTCGGTGCGGCGAGCTGGACGCTGCCGCGGCCCCGCGCCACCACGGCGCGGGACGGGCAGGCCCTGCTGCTGGGCCTGCGGGCGGAGGACCTGTCCGTCGAGACGCGGGGGTCCGCGTCGCTGCCGGGGGAGCTCTACGGCCTCGAACCGCTGGGTGACCGCACGGTGGTCGACGTCCGGGTGGGAACGGAAATCCTCAAGATCAAGGCACGACCCACCATCACCGGTACGCCGGGCGAGCGGCTGCTCGTCACGGTCGACCTGGACCGGGCACACCTGTTCGACGCGGGCACCGGGCTGTCGCTGTCCGAGGCCGGGCGGTAGCCGCACCGACCCGGGTGGCGAACACGCCCCCCGGGGGACGGGCGCGGCCGGTCCGACCGTACGGGGGCGCGACCGCTCGGGTCCGCCCCCGGCCATCACCACGAGGATCAACAGGAGGCGACGCGATGAGTGATCCGATGGACGTCCTGGCTCCCGAGCACCGGCGGCTGCGCATCGGCGGCGACTGGCGCGACGCGGCGAACGGCGCCACCTTCGCCGTCGAGGACCCGGCCACCGGCAGGACCATCGCCGAGGTGGCGGACGCCGAGGTCGCCGACGGTCTCGCCGCGCTGGACGCGGCGAGCGGGGCGATGGCGCAGTGGGCGGCGACCCCGCCGCGCAGGCGGTCGGAGTTGCTGACCGCGACGTACCGGGCGCTGACCGCGCGGTCCGAGGAGATCGCCCGGCTGATCACGCTCGAGATGGGCAAGCCGCTCGCCGAGGCACGGGCGGAGGTGGGCTACGGCGCCGAGTTCTTCCGGTGGTTCGCCGAGGAGGCGGTCCGCGTCGAGGGGCGCTACAGCACCGCTCCCGCCGGCGGATACCGCATCCTCACCGTGCCGAAGCCGGTCGGGCCGTGCGTCTTCGTGACGCCCTGGAACTTCCCGCTGGCCATGGGCGCCCGCAAGATCGCCCCCGCGCTGGCCGCCGGGTGCACCACGATCACCAAGCCGGCGGGCCAGACACCGCTCACCATGCTGCTGCTGGCCCGGATCATGGAGGAGGTCGGCGTCCCTGCGGGCGTCGTCAACGTGGTGACCACCCGGCGTTCCGGCGATGTGGTCTCCGCGCTGCTGGCCGACCGGCGGACCCGCAAGCTGTCGTTCACCGGGTCGACCGAGGTCGGGCGGGTACTGCTCCGCCAGGCGGCGGACAACGTGCTGCGTACCTCGATGGAGCTGGGCGGCAACGCGGCCCTGATCGTGTGCGCCGACGCCGACCTGGACGTCGCGCTCGACGGCGCCATGGTGGCCAAGATGCGCAACATCGGGGAGTCCTGCATCGCCGCCAACCGGATCTACGTCGAGGAGCCGGTACGCGAGGAGTTCACGGCGCGCTTCGCCGAGCGGATGGGCGCGCTGTCGGTGGGCCACGGCCTCGACGACGGGGTGGACGTCGGGGCGTTGATCGACGAGGCCTCGGTCGCCACGATCGACGGGCTCGTGACCGACGCGGTCGACCGGGGCGCCCGGGTCCTGGTGGGTGGCAAACGTCCGGACGGGCCGGGTCACTTCTATCCGCCCACCGTCCTCGTCGACGTGCCCGACGACGCGCGGATGCTGGCGACCGAGATCTTCGGCCCGGTGGCGCCGGTCATCGCGTTCACCTCCGACGACGAGGTGCTGGCGAAGGCCAACGACACCGAGCACGGTCTGGCCGCTTACGTCTTCACCCGTGACCTGCGGCGGGCGCTCCGGTTCGCCGAGGGGCTGGACACCGGGATGCTCGGTGTCAACCGTGGGCTGATCTCGGACCCGTCGGCCCCGTTCGGCGGCGTGAAGCAGTCCGGGATCGGCAAGGAGGGCTCGCACGAGGGCATCCTCGAGTACCTCGACCTCACCTACGCGGCGGTCGACCTACCGTGACCGGCCCCCTGCTCCGGCCGCCCGGCGCCCGCGCCACCCCGGCGGCCGACCTCGCCGATGCCGTCCCGGTCGCGTGTGTGGCCGGCACGCCCGCCCAGCAGATCGCCGCCGACGTTCCGGAGAGGCACCGCCATGCTTGAGACCGTCCGCGGCCCACGCCAGCTCATCGTGGGTGAAGGGGTCGCGCAGAACATCCCCCGGGTGGTGGCCGAGAGCGGCTCGCGCGTCCTGGTCGTGACCGACCGGGTGCTGCTGGGGCAGCCGGGGGTCGCCGGGATCGTGGCCGCCGTGCGGGAGCGGGTCGAGGTCGTCGCGGTGTTCTCCGACGCGACGCCGGACGTGCCGCTCACCGACGTCGACCTGGCCGTGTCGGCCGCCGCCGAGGCGGACGCGAACGTGATCCTCGCCATCGGGGGCGGCACGGTGATCGACCTCGCCAAGATCGTCGGGGTCATCCGGCGGCACGGTGGGACGCCACGCGACTTCTACGGTGAGTCGCGGGTGCCGGGGCCGACGATTCCTCTCGTCGCCGTCCCGACGACCTCGGGCACCGGCTCCGAACTCACCCCCGTCTCGGTGCTGACCGACCCGGACCGCGCGCTGAAGGTGGGGGTGTCGAGCGTCCACATCGTGCCGGACTTCGCCATCGTCGACCCCGAGCTCACCTACACCTGCCCGGCGACCGTCACCGCCCACTCCGGCATCGACGCGTTCTGTCACGCGGTGGAGAGCTACACCGCGCGACCCCGGCCGCACGGACCACGCGACCCGGTGGAGCAGGTCTTCCTCGGCCGCAACCCGGTCACCGACCACTACGCGCTGCTGGCCGCGGAGCGGATCGCCCGCAGCCTGCGTCGGGCGGTCAGGGACGGCGGCGACACCGAGGCCCGCGCGGACATGTCCTACGGGTCGATGCTCGCCGGGCTCGCCTTCTCCCACGCGGGCAACGCGGCCCCGCACGCGCTCCAGTACCCGATCGGTGCGGCCACCCACACGCCGCACGGCCTGGGCGTCGGGCTGCTGCTGCCCTACGCGCTGGACGCGGCGAGGGACGCCGTCGGCGACCGGCTGGCCGACCTCGCCCGGGTGTGCGGGCTCGACGTGGCCGACGCCTCCGACGCCGAGGCCACGGACACGTTCCTCAGCTGGCTCGACGGGCTGCTCGCCGACATCGGCATCCCGGCCACCCTGGCGGACATCGGCGTGGCCCGCGCCGACCTCCCGCGTTTCGCGGAGATGGCCGGTGGGGTCACCCGCCTGATCCAGAACCATCCCGGCCCAACCGACACCGCCAGCCTGACCGCGATCCTCGAAGCGGCCTGGACCGGGGAGCGGACCTGACCGTGCAGGCCCGGTGGTCCCCGCCAGCACCACCCGGCGGCCGGGCGGTGCGCGCCGCTGCCCGGCCGGTGGGCCGGGCCGTGCCCTACGTCCCCGGCTCCCAGGCGATGAGCTGCTCGAAGACGCGCCGGTCGCCCTCGATCCGCAGCGAGTCCATCGTGATGCGGCCGTAGCAGAACATGACCAGCTCGTGGGCCGTCCCACGGGCGGAGGCCCAGGTCACCGCCGGGACCTCGGCGGCGACCGGGTCGGGGAGGCGGGCGGTCCGGGCGCCGTCGGGGGAGAACCAGATCCGCCAGGAACGGCCCTCGACGGCGTGGTAGTCGATGACCGCGGGCTCGTGCGGCCACGGGAACGTCGTCGCGACGCAGGTGGTCAGGAACTCGTCGACACCGTCGAGGGCCACCGCGACCGGCAGCGGCTGCGGGTCACCCACGGTGACCTGGGCGTCGTAGGTGTGCACGGCGACCTGCTGGAGCTGGTGCCGGGCGACCGCGCCGGTCGTCTGCGGCGACTGCGACGGGCCCCACCACGTCCAGCAGCCGCGGTCCGGGCCGGCCTCCCGCAACGCGTCCAGCAGCTCCCGCGTCGACACGGTGAACCAGGCCAGCAGGGCGGCACGCTCCCGGGGCGCCGCCGGAGCGGACACCTGCGGGGCCGCCTCGGCGGGTCCTGCGGCCACGGTGACCGCCCACCGGTGACGGCCCTCGCCCAGATGCCGCACCAGGTCGAACAGCGTCCACTCGGGGCAGGTCGGCACCTGCACGTCGAGGCTGGGGGCCGCGGCGACCGCTGCCCGGAAAGCGCTCGACCGTTCGTCCATCAGCCGCAACAGATCGGCGAATCCCAACGTCTCTTCCACGGCAGGTTTGTACTACCGCCGCGCGCCGGACGCCAGCGGATTAACCCCGTCGCCGACGGGCGGGCCGGGTGGCGGATCCGTCGCGGAGGGCGGGCCGGGTGGTTGTCGCCACCCGGAACGACGTGGACGTCCGGGCACCCTCCTGGAGATCAGGGCCGGCCCACCCGGCGCGGTGTGGGCCGGCCCTGGTCGACCGTGGTCGGGGTCAGCGCGTGCCGGCGGCGGCGCCCTGTGCGGCGGCGACGATCACCTCGGAGACGACGGCGGGCTGGGTGGCGAACAGAGCGTGGCTGGCCGGGACGTTGGTGACCGTCGCGTTGGCACGCTTGGCCATGTGTTGCAGCATCGCCTGGTCGAACGCCCTGTCCTCGGTCGCGATGACGGCCCAGCTCGGCTTGTCGCGCCAGGCGGCGTTCTTCACCGGCGTCGAGAACACCGCCATGTTGACGGGCACCTGCGAGTCGCGGAGGAACGCGGCGTCGGCGTCGCTGGTGTCCGCCGCGAACCCGGCCTGGAACGTGTCGGGGTTCAGGTAGCCGTAACCCTCCACGACGTCGATGACGAAGTCGGGCGTCGGGCCGAACCCCTCGTACTGCTGGGCGGAGTTCTCGCCGGCGTCGGGAATCAGCGCCGACACGTAGACCAGTCCGGCGACGCTCGGGTGGACTCCCGCCTCGGTGATGACCGTGCCGCCCCAGGAGTGGCCGACGAGAATCGTCGGGCCGTCCTGCCGGTCGAGGATCCGCACGGTCGCCGCGACGTCGTCGTCGAGCGAGGTGAGCGGGTTCTGCACGACGGCGACCCGGTATCCCCTGGCTGTCAGGTTGTCGTACACGCCGCGCCAGCCCGAACCGTCGGCGAACGCGCCGTGCACGAGCACGACGTTACGGATCTCGGTGGTACCCATGGTTTCTTCCTTCCGTAGCCGCGCGGGCGTTCCCGGGCGGGGTTCCCGACGGGCCGGCGGCCCGTCACGTGAGGTCAGGCGGCCGCGTACCCGAGCTTGAGTGCCCGGGCGACCGCCACCACCCGCTCGGCCTGGTGCCGCGCCAGGCCAGGTTCGCCTCGATCGCCGCCGACGGTGCCAGGTGAGGCGCCTACCCAGCCTAGATACCGTGAGGGTGACACGTCACCATCTTGTGTTGGATGACACATCACCCTTCACGTGCCCCGGCGACGGCCGCCGCACCGCGCCCACCAGCGCCGGTCAGTCCTCGATCGGCTCGTCCTGCAGCGCCTGGAGGACGGCCTCCGAGACGGCCGCCAGCGCGTCGACCTGCCGGGGGCTGATCGCGTCGAAGAAGACCCGCCGCACGTGGTTGACGTGCAGGGGGGTCGCCAGCTCGATCGCCGAACGACCCTGCCCGGTGAGCGCCACGACGTTGCCGCGTGCGTCTTCACGGGAGCTGCGCCGCTCGACCAGGCCCCGGGTGACCATGCGCGACACCTGATGGGTGAGGCGGGTCTTCTCCCACCGCAGCAGCTCGCGCAGCTCGAAGACCCGCAGCGAGCCGTCCGGGGACTGGGACAGCGCGCTGAGGACGGAGAAGTCGGCCAGCGAGAGGCCGCTCGCACCGAGCAGCTGCCGGTTCATGTGCCGACGAAGCTCTTCCTGCATGGTCAGGAAGCCATGCCAGGCGCGCCGCTCACGGTCGTTCAGATACTCCGGCTCAGCCATGAGCAGGACGCTACCCTGAGGTGACCCATCACCCATGCCCGCCGTCGGATTCGCCGCTCTCATTCACCCAGGGGACGACGGCAGCCCGGCCGGCACCGCCGGATGACGGACCCCCGGGCCACTGGGCGCCGATCGTGGACGAGTCGCGGCACGGCCCCTCTGATACATCGGGATCGAATTCTTTCAGCCATTGCCAAAACCGCCGGGAAGAACGCCCCATTCAATCGATGAGCATCGTTAATTGCGCTATTGGCGGTAGAGTCCCGAACAGCGAACGGGCCGGTGCGATGTTTTCGGTGCCCTGTCGCCATGACACGGAAGGAGCTGTTGATGAAATTGCGGAACAGAGCCATGGTGATTCGTTCACGTCAATGTGATCGTACGGTCGTCGCCCTCGTCGCCGCCCTGCTGGCCGCCGTCACGGTCGCCCAGCCGGCGGCCTCGGCCGCCGGCTCGACGGCGATGCCGGGTGCCGTCGGCCCCATCCTCGGGGCCGGCAGGGCGACCGCGGTACCGGGTGAGTACATCGTGGTGCTGAAGGACGGTGCGGTCGGTGGCCCCGCAGGTAGCCGGCAGTCCGCGGTGACCGGCACGGCCCGGATCCTGGCCGGTCGGTTCGGCACCGTGCCGGACCAGGTGTGGGACGACGCCCTCAACGGCTTCTCGGTACGCACCTCGGCGTCGGTCGCCCGGCGACTCGCCGCCGATCCGGCGGTGGCCTACGTGGAGCAGAACCAGACCGTCGACGTCCCCGAGACGCCGGCCCGGACGACCATCGCCCAGCCGGACGCGCCCTGGAACCTGGACCGGATCGACGCGCCCGTCGGTCTCGACACCACCTACAACTTCGTGAGCAAGGGCACCGGAGTCCGGGTCTACGTCATCGGCCCCGGGATCCGCACCACCCACCAGGAATTCGGCGGCCAAGCCTACCACGGCTACGCCATGAACTGCTTCACATCGCTCGGCACGCACGTGGCCGGCATCATCGGCGGCACCACGTACGGGGTGGCCAAGGACGTCACGCTGGTCTCGGTCGGCCTGCCCAGCTGCAACGGCACTCTCAGCGCGCTGATCGGCGCCGTCGACTGGGTGGTCGCCGACCACACGCCGTGGGGCCCACCCGCCGTCGGAGACTTCGTCCTGGCCGGCGGATTCAGCATGGCACTGAACACGGCGGTCGCCAACGCCGTCGGCGACGGCATCGTGATCACCACACCCGCCGGCGACGCCACCCACGACGCCTGCCTCGACTCGCCCGGCTCGGTGCCCGCCGTCCTCACCGTCGCGTCGGTCCAGTCGAACGACGCCCGGCCGGCCCACTCCAACTTCGGCCCCTGCGTCGACCTCTTCGCCCCCGGTGTGGACATCGTGTCGGCCTCGTCGGCCTCCGACACCGCCGCCACGTCCCTGAATCTCACCCTCCAGGCCTCCGCGCACGTGGCCGGGATGGCCGCCCGGGTGCGGGGCAGGAATCCCAGCTGGACGCCGGCCCAAGTGCACGCCTTCCTGGTCGACAGCGCGACTGCGGGCGTGGTGACCAATCCCGGCGCCGGCTCGCCGAACCGCCTGCTCTACGGATCGCCGACGCTCTGACCGGCCTGCGGCGGCCCGACCCGGCCGGGCCGCCGCAGCGGCGGGCGGCGACCCCGGCCGGGCTCAGGGGCGTACCGCACGGATCCGTTCGAGGCCCAGTCGCGGGCCGGTGACGAGGCGGTAGTCGGCCGACTCCGCGTCGGAGAGCGGGTTGCCGCGGACCGGGGTGAAGTCCGGCCCCTCGGAGCCCGGTGCCTGCACCGCCCGCAGTTGCGCCCGCAACGCCTCCGACCGCAGCTGATCGGTGATGACCCGGGTGGACGAGTCGGCCGCCTCCCGCAGGTCGGACAGCCCACCGATGATCTCCGCGAAGGAGCGGGAGGAGACATCCTCGTCCGCCCGCACCTGCTGCTCCTCGCCGATCAGCCGGTCGGAGGTCAGGAAGAAGCCGTCCTTGCCCAGATAGCGCTCGTACATGATGGTCACCAGGGCGAAGAGCCGCATGTACGCGCGGCGGTAGGCGAATTCGAAGAACTTCAGCGCCTCCGTTTCGCTGACCTCGCCACGGTTCATCGAGGCGACGCAGGCGGCGGCGGTCAGGGCGCTGTAGAGCGCGAGGTGCACGCCGGTGGACAGCAGCGGGTCCAGGAAGCACGCCGCGTCACCCACGATCGCGTAGCCTGGCCCGCAGAACTGGTCCGCGATGTAGGAGTAGTCGGTCTCGACCCTGGTGGTGCCGAGGAACTCCGCCCCCTCGGTCAGGCCCGCGATGGTGGGCGAGACGGCGATCAGGTGCCGGTACAGCTCGTCCGACGACGGGTGCACGTGACGATCGCGCGCGAAGGCGTCCTTGGTGGTGACGTAACCGATGCTCATCCGCCCACCGGCCATCGGGATGACCCAGTACCAACCCTCCGGCGAGGAGATGATGTTGATGCCTCCGGTCGGCGTCTCCGGCAGCAGCCGGGCCCCCGTCCAGTAGCCCCAGATGCCGACGTTCCGCAGGTTGCTCAGCGGTTGACGGTTGCCGAAGTGCCGGGCGCTGAGCAGCCCGTTACGTCCGGTGGCGTCGACCAGGAAGTCGAAGTCGTCCACGGTGAACGGCTCGCCGTGCTCCGGCGAGCACTCCACGGCCACCGGCCGACCGTCGGCGAACCGGACGGACCGACCGGTGACGCCGGTGGTGACGGCGACCCCGTTCTGACGGGCGTGCTCCAGCAGCAGCGCGTCGAACTCGCTCCGGTCCACCTGCCATGACTGCACGCCGGCCTGCTGGTACCAGTCGAACGCCCACTGGTCGTCGTCCCAGTGGATGACGCCTCCGTTCTTCTTGACGAAGCCGTAGTCGTCGACGATCTTCGACAGGCCGATCGCGTCGAGCACGACCCGGCACGACGGCGTGAGCGACTCCCCCACGTGGTACCGCGGAAAGTGGGCGCTCTCGATGAGCCGCACGTCGAGCCCGGCCTGGGCCATTGCCGTTGCCGCGGTGCTCCCAGCCGGGCCACCACCGATGACGAGAACCTTCATGCCACTACCACCCTGCCGTTCTGGCCGTATGCGGGTCGCCGACAAGGTGACGACGACGTCTTTTCCGAGGTCGAACTGCGGCCCGGCCAGCCGGGAAAGCCGGCCCATCCGGGCATCGACGGAATACCGATCCGGGCGCAGCCGGAATCAGGGGTGGCGCGGACCGTCGGCCCCGGTGGTAATCCCACGTCGATACTTGTGCGCCGGATGAGACGAACTCGATTGCGAACGAAGCAGCACCGGAAGATCCCTATCCTCGTACGGCATCGATAGACGATCGTACATGAATATGGCTTCGGTAACCGCGTCGCCGCACGCCTCGACCGGGAACCGCAGGGATTCCGCCAGCTCAATGCCCGGAAGGAGCCGCGCACCGGGTGCAGCGCCGCCGTAAAGCACCGGCACGTCCCGCCGGCAGCCGGACGGCGCTCCTGCCCGACCTCCCGGCCAGATGCCGCTTCGGGAGACGACAGCGCCGCCCAGCAGGACGGCCGGTGTGACCGTCCCCGCGATCGGGGACGGTCACACCGGCCGGTTCGACGCCCGGGTCAGGAGAGGGTGCAGCCGACGCCGTTGAGGGTGAACGAGTCGGGCCTGCCGGTGTTGCCACTGTGGGTGGCCTGGAAGCCGATGTCGGTGGACCCGCCCGGTGCCAGAGTCCCGTTGTAGGAGACGTTACGGGCGGAGATCTGCCCGCTGGAGCCGGTGTACGTGGCGTTCCAGCCGTTGGTGAGGGCCTGCCCGCCGGGCAGGGTGAACGCCAGGGTCCACCCGTCGATCGCCGAGGTGCCCCGGTTGGTGATACGGATGCTGGCGGTGAAACCGTCGTTCCAGGAGTTCATCGTGTACCCCACCTCGCAGGCACCGGACGGACCCGGCGGCGGCGTGGTGGTCGGCGGTGGGGTCGTCGGCGGCGGCGTGGTCGGCGGCGGCGGCGTCGGCGGCGGCGGCGTGGTCGGCGGCGGCGTGGTCGGCGGCGGCGTGGTCGGCGGCGGCGTGGTCGAGAAGGTGATGTTCGAGACGTAGGCGTTGATGTTCCAGCTCGCGTCCGCGTCGGTCTGGCTGGTGACCGGCCGGCCCTGGACGGTGAAGTTACTGAAGTGCACGCCGCTGATGTTGACGCTCGACGAGCGTCCATGCAGGTTGACGACCTTCTTCACGTCCGAGGAGACGTTGGTGAAGTAGGCGTTGCGGATCGTCGAGGTGTTCTTCACCGTGCGCCAGGACGGTGGGCGGTCCTCCTGGAGGTCGATCAGGCTGTCGGTCTGTTCAACTCTGATGTCCTCCCATCGGGTGTTCGACACGACGGCGGTGTCCACCGCGTCGATCACCATCGAGCGTCCCGCCTTCACCACGTCGATGTCGCGGAAGACGATCCCGTCCATCGACGTTCCCTCGGTCTTGGTGCCGATCTTCGCGCAGGCGGAGTTGCTGTAGCAGACGACGTGCTCGTGGACGACGTTCCTGGTGTTGACGATGCCGCTGGCGAACTCGTTCTTGGTCGCCATGTTGTCGTCGCCGGTGTAGAGGAACGCGTTCGACAGCAGGCTGTTGGTCGACTCGTCGAAGTCCACGCCGTCGGTGTTGTTGTACCCCGAGTTCGGCCGGCAGTTGATCAGCTTGTAGTTCCTGATGGTGACCCGGTCACTGCGGTAGACCAGGGTGTTCCAGTAGCTGGAGTCACGGACGGTGACGCCGTCGACCAGGATGTCGGAGCTTTCCTCGATCTTCAGCACGGCCAGGTTGATGCCCTGGGCCCGCAGGTACTTCCCGTTCCCGTCGATGACCCCGCCGCCCAGCAGCTTGGCGTTGCGCACCTGGTACATCCGCAGCGAGGCGTGCTGCATGCCCTCGATGTTCACCCCACCGCTGCCGGTGTTGAAGTCCGCCTTCTGGTTCGAGCCGTAGAGGACCGCGCCGGTGGCCAGGTACAACGTCATGTTGCTCCGCATCCACAGCTCACCGACCTGGTACCGGCCCGGTGGCACGTAGAGGACGTTGCGGGCCGCCCCGGAAGCGGCGTTGATGGCACTCTGGATCTTGGCGGTGACCAGCGTCGCCCCGGTGTTGTCGACGCCGTAGTCGGCCAGGTTCTTGACGTTGGCGTCCCCGATCTGGGGCGCGTTCGTCTCCGGCGCATCGATCAGGACGAACAGCAGTTCCTTGGTGTCGAACTGGACGATCAGGTAGTTCGGGCCACTGGTGAAGCTGATGGTGTTGCCGCTGCGGGCGACGGCGAGCTTCCGGCTCTTGGGGCTGACGGTGTACGAGCTGAAGCCTTCGGCCACGGTGACGGAGAAGTTCGCCGTTCCCGCTCCCGCCATGGAGCAGTGGGCGTAGTGCACCTGCATCTCGGGGGCGTACTTGGTCATCTTCTCGACGAACAGCGGTGCGCCGTCCGCCGTGACGGTGTAGAGCGGGCTCTTCGTCGCGCCGCGCAGGGCGGGATCCGCGACGCAGCCGCCGGCGGCCAGACCGGGCGCGTCGGCCCCGGCCGCCGTGGGCGCACCGTAGACCGGCGCCAGCACGGCGCCCGTCCCGACACCGCCGAGGGCGAGGAGCGCGACCGTGACCCAGATCGCGAGACGTCTGTTCTTCATGGGCACCTTTCTCGGAAGGGGACGGAGGAGGCCCCACCCGGGCGCGGGGCGACCGCTCACCGGGCGGTGCCGGTCCACTGTCCGACCGGGTGCCGTGGAGCCCGCACTGCCGCCGGTCGGGTGGATCGGGTGGTGGGGTGGGCCTGACCGCGGCGGTCAGCCGGGCGACCGGCATCGCGACGACACCCGGTGACGACGGTGGTCCGCGGCGGTCCTTTCTGTTTCGCCCTGTTCATCACCGTGTTTCTTCGCCGTGGGGACCATCCGGCCAGGCTGGGCCTCCATCAAGAGAAAACTTTCACCGTGACGCTACGCGCTGACATGGACAATCGTCAATCACATCCGCCCAGGGAAGCAGAAACTATCGCTCTAGATCCTGAAAATTTCGAGCAGTCCGGGTCCGGCACCGAGCCGCGACCCGGCGCCCACCACGGAGGGCGTACTGCCCCACCGCGCATCGACGGCCGGGAATCCGTGCGTCGGCCCACCGGGTCCGATAACGTCGGTACGGACCGCAGGGAACCCCACCGGCCGCTCCCGGAGTTCCCATCGACGTCTCCGCCCGGCCGGGGACCGGACGTGACCCGATCGGCCGCCCGACACCCACTGCCAGCCGCCAGCGGCGCAGCCCGGCCCTGACGGCCCGTCCCCTGGAGACGGCATGACACGTCCCGCTCCCGTCCGCCTCGCCGCACCCCTCCTGGTCGTCGTCGCCCTGGTCGCCGGCCTGCTCGCCGCACCGGCACACGCCGTACCGGCCAAGAACCCGCCGCTGACCACCCCCTGGACCGCCCAGGCGCTCGCCGGCACGCCGCTGCCGGAGTACCCGCGACCGCAGATGACCCGGGCGGACTGGCTCAACCTCAACGGCGAGTGGCAGCTCCGCCAGTCCCCCACCGACGACGCCCCGCAGTTCGCCACCGACCTGCCCGAACGGGTCAACGTGCCGTTCCCGGTGGAGAGCGCCCTGTCCGGGGTGCAGCGCGCCGCCGGTGACAACCGCAACTACCTGTTCTACCGCCGGCTCGTGACGGTGCCCGCGAGTTGGAGCGGACGCCGGGTGCTGCTCCACTTCGGCGCGGTCGACTGGCAGACCACGGTCTGGGTCAACGGCGTGGCGGTCGGCGGCCACACCGGCGGCTACGACGCCTTCACCTTCGACGTCACCGCGCCGTTGCGCGGCGGCGCGAACGAGATCGTGGTGAAGGTGTGGGATCCGACGGACAGCCGGCAGAACGGCAGCCTGCCGCCGATCGGCAAGCAGACCAAGCAGCCCGGCGGGATCTTCTACACCCCGAGTTCGGGCATCTGGCAGACGGTGTGGCTGGAACCGGTGCCGACGGCCTCGATCAGCGGCGTCGACCTCACTCCCCGGCTGGCCGACGACACCCTCCGGGTCCGGGTCTCCACCCGGGGGGACGTCAGCGGCCACAGCGTGCTGGCCGAGGCGCTCGACGGCACCACCGTGGTCGGCTCGGCCACCGGCGGTTTCACCGAGTTCGCGGTGCCCGTGCCGGCCGCCCGCCGCTGGTCGCCCGACGACCCGTTCCTCTACCACCTGCGCATCACCCTGCGTAATGCCGCCAGCAGCCAGGTAGACCGGACCACCCACTACTTCGGCATGCGCGAGATCAGCACCGGCGTGGTCAACGGTGTGCTACGGCCCAAGCTCAACGGCCGTTTCGTCTTCCAGACCGGCACCCTGGACCAGGGGTTCTGGCCGGACGGGCTCTACACCGCGCCCACCGACGCCGCGCTCGCCTTCGACCTGCAGAAGCACAAGGACCTCGGTTTCAACATGGTGCGCAAACACATCAAGGTGGAACCGCAGCGCTGGTTCTACCACGCCGACCGGCTCGGCCTGTTGGTGTGGCAGGACGTCCCGTCCCTGACCGCGCAGGACATCAACGCGACCGACGCGCAGCAGGCGCAGCTCGAGACCGAGGCCCGCGAGATCGTGAACGAGCACCGCGGCTCGCCGTCCGTCGTCGTCTACACCGTCTACAACGAGGGGTGGGGGGAGCGGGCGCTGGCCGACACCCGCCGGGTCGCCCAGGCCGTCAAGACCCAGGACCCGACCCGGCTGGTCAACGCGCACAGCGGCCACAACTGCTGCCAGTCGTTGGGGGATCCCGGCACCGGCGACATCGACGACTGGCACGTCTACCTGGGGCCGGACTCCCCGCTAGCGTCGAGCAGCCGGATCGCCGTGCTCGGCGAGTTCGGCGGCCTCGGCCTGCGGGCGCCCGGCCACGAGTGGAGCCCGAACGGCAGCTTCTTCGCCTACGAGTGGCAGCCGAACTCCACCGCGCTGACCGACCGCTACGTCGGGCTGGTGCAGGGCACCCAGAACCTGATGCTCGGCAAGGGGCTGAGCGCCTCGGTCTACACCGAGATCACCGACCAGGAGGGTGAGCTGAACGGGTTCCTCACCTACGACCGGCAGGTGGTCAAGATGGACCAGGCCCGGGTGCGGGCCGCGAACCTGTCGCTCATCGCCGCGTCGAGGTCGGTCGGCAGCTCCGCGCCGGTGGCGCTGCCCCTGAACACCCGGCGCTCGTTCCAGGTGACGACCCCCGGATACACCAACCGGTTCCTGCGCCACCGGGACAGCCTCGCCTACACGGAGATCGTGGACGCGAACAGCTCGGCGGTGCTCAAGGACGACGCGACGTACACGGTCCGGGCCGGGCTGGCCGACGCTTCGTGCTACTCGTTCGAGTCGGTCAACTTCCCGGGGCAGTTCCTCCGGCACCAGGAGTCGCGGGTGCGCAACTCGCCGAACGACGGTTCGGCGCTGCTCCGCGCGGACGCCACCTGGTGCGCCCGGGTCGGGGTGAGCGGAAGCGGGGTCTCGCTGGAGTCGTACAACTTCCGTGGCAGGTACCTGCGGCACTACGACGCGCAGGTCTGGCTGAGCAACGGCACGGGCGGCGCGGCGTGGAACTCCCCCGCGCTGTGGGCCGCGGACAGCACCTGGAACGTCACCACACCCTGGGCACCGTGACCGGGGCGGTCCGGGACGCCGGTACCGCTCGGCGTCCCGGACCGCCCCGGCGGCTCAGCCGATGCGGAACTGGTCGCCGTAGACGGCGAACACCAGCGGCGTGTTCAGGTCGAAGTTGCCATTGTCGAGGAACACCCGCTGCGCCGTGTCGACACGGGAGGTGTCGGAGTGCGCCTCTTCCTTGCGCATCTCGATGACCCGCTCGTCGAGGAAGGCGTTGAGCCAGGTCCGCTCGTTGCCGCCCTGCGCCGGGGGCTTCGCCCGGGTGAGGGCGCGGCTGCGGATCTGGCGCATGCCCTCGTACCCGTGCATGACCGCCGCATCGTAGTAGGCGAACTGGCCGAGTGCCCGGACCCCGTCGTTCTTCCCGTCGCGCACGGACGGGTTGAAGTAGACCCGGTCCCGTTCGGCCTCCTGGGCGGCCCGGAACACCGGGTCGGTGGCGGCGGTGCGCCAGTCGCGGGGGTAGTTCGGGTCCAGGCCCGCGTGCGACGCGGTGCCGTTCACCGCGCGCAGCGCCGGCAGGTAGCCGGCCAGCACGTTGCCGGGCCTGGTGTTCGTGTACGCCTGGACGAGTTCGAGCATGTCGCCGGTGCCGGAGCAGAAGCCGATGATGCCGGCGGTGTAGCCGCGCCCGTCGCCGATGTCCTCGATGTAGGAGAACTGGGCACGCCAGTCGAGCGAGGAGTTCTCCGCCGCCGAGACGAGCTGCATGGCGACGTCCTTCTTCGCCGGGTCGTCGAGGTTGGTGCCGGCCGGGGCGGTGGCGGTCGGGGTGGGGGTGCCGCCGCCGGGCAGGGTCCACTGCTGGTTGGTGGTGCCGCCGCAGGTCCAGATCTGGAGCCGGGCACCGTTGGCGGTGCTCCGGTCGGTCACGTCGAGGCACTTGCCCGAGGCGGTGTTGACCAGGGCGCCACCGCCGGCGGCGGTCCACTTCTGGGCGCCGGTGCCGTTGCAGTCGTACAGCTGGATCCTGGTGCCGTCGGCGGTCGACGCGGCGGTGACGTCGAGGCACTTGCCGAGCGCGCGGATCGAGCCGTCGCTGTTGCCCACCGTCCACGTCTGGGCCGCCGTGCCGTTGCAGTCGTAGAGCTGCACGGCGGTGCCGTTGGCCGGGTTGGCGCCGGCCACGTCGACGCACTTCCCGGCCAGACCGGTGATCGGGCCGGCGGTCGCGGCGCTGGCCGACGGCAGGCCGTAGCCGACCGCGGTGACGCCGGTCAGCAGGGTGCCCACGGCGTAGGCGACTGTTCTTCTGTGCACCAGGGCGCTCCTCGGGGAAGGGGCGGCGGGCCGCCGGCCGGTCGGTACCCGGACGCGACGTGCGCCCCGGCGGGCACCGCAAGAATCAGTAAACTGTATTAACAAATAGCAGCACCCCCATCGGCTGTCAATCGACGCCGGGCCGGCCCGCGCGCGGAGGCGACGGCGGCCCCCGGTGATCGTCCGCTACGGCGACGGGTAGCCGGCGACCGGGGCCTGCGCGGGGGCTCCGTAGCCGGCTGGCTGCTCAGCACAGCTGCGCACGTACGACCGGCCGGAGACGTGACGGTCCCACTCCGCTTGGCTGAGGTTCCGACCGGCCAGCTCACACGCCTGACGTACCCAGGTGCCCGGGGTGGCCCAGAGCCGGACCGTACCGTCGTCGGCGGCGCTGGCCAGCAGCCCGCCGTCCGGGCTGAAGGCGACGGCGGTCACCCGCCTGAGGTGCGGGGTCAGCGGGTCGGCGACCGGCTCGGCGGTGGCGACGGCCCAGAAGACGACCGACCGGTCCTCGCCGCCGGTGGCGAAGAGCCGGCCGTCCGGGCTGAACGCCGCCGCGTTGAACGCCGCCTGCCCGGGCAGTCGGTGGTCCCGTAGCTCGGCACCGGAGCGGCGCCAGGTCCGCGCTGCTGCTCCCGCTCGGTGCCCTCGGCGACCGGGTGGGCCGCAGACCCGTCCTGCTCGCCGGCCTGGCGGTCTTCGGCCTGGCGAGTGCGGCGGCGGGCCTGGCCACCTCGGCCGAGATGATGATCGCCGCCCGGCTGCTCTCCGGCGTCGGCGCCGCGATGATCATGCCGGTCACCCTGGCCGTCATCACCTCGACCTTCCCCGACGAGGAACGCTCCAAGGCCATCGGCGTCTGGACCGGCGTCGCCGGCGGCGGCGGCATCCTCGGCATGTACCTGTCCGCGGTGCTCGTCGACTGGGCGAACTGGCGCTGGCTGTTCCTGCTGCCGGTCGTGCTCGTGGCGGCGGCCACCGTCACGGCCCTGCGCGCCGTGCCCAACTCCCGCGAGGAGTCGCCGCACCGCTTCGACCTCGGCGGCTCGCTGGCCTCGGCGCTCGCCGTGGTCGCCCTCATCTACGTCCTGCACGAGGGTCCGGTCCACGGCTGGACCGCACCGGTCACCGTGGCCGCCCTGCTCGTCGGCGTCGTCGCCGCGGCCGGTTTCGTCGCCTGGGAACTACGCCGGGCGGCACCCCTGCTCGACGTGCGCCTGTTCCGCGACCGGCGGCTCGCCAGCGGCTCGCTGGCGCTGCTGACCCTGTTCGGTGTCCAAGCCGGGATCTTCGTCGTGCTGTTCCCCTACTTCCAGGCCGTCCTCGGTTGGTCCGGGCTGCGCGCCACCCTCGCGCTCATGCCCATGGCGGCGACGATGATGCTCGCCGCCGGCCTCGCCCCCCGGGTGGCCGCCCGTGCCGGAGCCCGGGCGACGATGGCGGCGGGAGTCCTGCTCGGCGGTGCCGGCCTGGCGTTGATGGCGTCCCTCGTCTCCGTCGACGGCGGCTACCCGGCGATCCTGCCCGGCATGCTCGCCATGGGACTCGGCATGGGTCTGACGCAGACCCCCGCCACGGAGGCCATCACCTCCGCCCTGCCCCGCGAACGGCAGGGCGTCGCGTCCGCACTCAACGACGTCACCCGGGAGTTCGGCACCGCCCTCGGCGTCGCCCTGCTCGGAGCGGTCCTGGCCGTCGGCTACCGCACCGCGATCGGCCCCCGCCTCGACGCGGTACCCGCCGACACCGCCGACACCGCACGCGCTGGCATCGCCAACGCCCTGGACGCCGCCGACACCGCCGGCCCGCAGGCGCCCGCCCTGGTCCGGGCCGCTCAGGAGTCGTTCGTCGACGGCTGGCGACAGGCCATGTGGACGGGAGTCGCCGTCATGACGATCCTCTTCGTCCACGTCCTGGCCCGGGGTCCGCGACGTACCGCGTCCACCCCACCGGCACCCGCGCACCCGACCGGCGACACCGTCGCCGGGTGAGCGGGGGACGACGCCCGCCGCATAGGCGGGCGTCAGCCGGCTCGGCGAAAATCCCGGGATCACCCAAGACGCCATTCCCATGATTATCTTTTCCCGGTAGCCTCGGCCACACCTCCGCCGACCAGGTGTCGGATTCCTGACCCGGCCCGGGAGGCACGTCCGTCACCACATTCACCCATCTCCACCTGGTGTAATATTTTTCATATTATTTCCTCGGCGGTCGGGCGATGATTCGCGATCATGAATTCGCGATCACGCAGTGACGCACCTGGAAGTCGGTTTGACGTCGGGCGGGATGATAAAGTCACGATCCTTTCAGATCGGCATTCAGGAGCTGATCCACATGGGTGCTGTCACTCCGACATCCGACGTTCCGGACATCGGACCGGCCGGTTCGGTGCGCCTCCAGGTCGCCGGACGCGGGGCGGACCGGGAGCTCGACGCGCTGGCCAAGTGGCTCCGGGGAAACCCCGTGTTCGGCGGCGGGTGGCCGGTCTCCCGGCTGCGGCCGCAGGACGATCCGGACGGCACCCGGATGGGCGCCGGGGACCTGGACACCCTGCTGGTGATCCTCCAGTCGGTCCTCGGGCTGGGCCAGCTGGTCGTGGCGGTCGAGGCGTGGCGGGAGGCCCGCGCGGTCAAGGGCCGGAGCGATCTCGTGGTCACGATCATCTACCAGGGAGAGGTCACCGTCCTCGGCGACCCGGTGGCTTCCGCCGGCCCGAGTTCGCCGCCGGCGGCCGAGGCGGCGCCAGCGGAGGCCGACGATGACGAACGCTGACCGCCATCCGGTGGGTGACCCGGCCGTGTCACACGCCGTGCTGATCGGCACCGCCACCTATCGGCACCCGTCCTACCGCGGCCGGAACCTCCCCGGCGTCTCCGCCAACGTGGCCAAGCTGGGGTCGATGCTGCGGCAGGACGTGCCGTGGGGGCTGGCACCGGTCCGGTGCCTGGCGGTGATGAACCCGACCTCGGCGGACGAGATCCTGACGGCCATCGAGAGCGCCGGCACGCAGTGCCGCGGCACCCTGTTCGTGTACTACGCCGGGCACGGGTTCTGCTCCTCGACGAACCCGGACGAGCTGTACCTCACGCACTCCGGCTCGGCCGAGGACCGGCAGGCCACCGCGCTGGAGTACCGGCACCTGCGGGACGCCCTCATCCACTGCGGCGCCCCGAACAAGATCCTCGTGCTCGACTGCTGCTATGCCGGCAACGCGACCCGGACCATGGGGTCGCTCAACGGCCACCTCGCGATCGAGGGCACGTTCGTGCTCGCCGCCACCGGCCCCAACCGGGCCGCCCGCGCCGACTCCGCGACCGGGCTCACGGCCTTCACCAACGAACTCGTCGGGGTGCTGGGCAAGGACGGCGTACCGGGCGCGGGGCCGTTCGTGAGCATCGAGGAGGTCGCCGCGCGGACCCACGAACGCCTGGAGGCCAGCGGTCTCCCCCTGCCGACCAGACAGGCCCACGGGTACGCCGGCCGGCGGCCGATCTTCAAGAACTACGCCCACCCGGCGACCATCGCCGGCTTGCTGGACAGCCTCACGGAGCCGGAATCGCCGCCGGCCGCGCGCGATCCCCGGCTGACGCTGCCGCACCTGGCCTGGGGCCTGCTCTGGTCACTCGCCATCGGGGTGGCCTGTGCCACCATCACGCGGTCCGGTCACTCCGAGGTCTGGGCGCTGCGCGCCGGGGTCGTCACCAGCCTGCTGGCCTGCGCGGCCTTCTTCGCCACCGGCGCGTGGCTGACGCGCACCGGCCGTCAGCCCACCGCCACGGGAAGCCGGACGATCTCATGAACCTGCCGATGAGACCATCGGGGTCGCTGTCGCCTCCCCTTCTCCCGCTCGCCGCGGCGACCGTCGTCGGGGTCGTCATGACCGCGTTCTCGGCCACGTTCCTCCCCACGTCCGGGTCACCCGGACCCACACCCGCGCCGACGCACGTGTCGCCGGTGGCCGACCCGACGACCGACCCGTTCGCTCCGCTTCCGCCCGGGGAAAAACTGCTCATCGCCAGCGGAGCCGACGAAAGCAAGAACAAGGCCCGGGAGCAGGCGGTCAACAACTGGAACGTCAGGCATCCGGATATTCCGGCCGACATCCTCGAAGTCGAGGGCAACACCGACGTTCAACGCGCCAAGTTCCGTGATTATCTCGATCCCGCGGCACCGGAGCGCGTCGACATCGTGAACCTTGATTCCGTCCACCTGGCGGAGTTCGCGGACGCCAAGGCGCAGGGGAGTCCGCTGCTCGTCGCACTGGACGAGAAGGCACCGGGCATTCCCAATCCGATCACCGAAGGCATGCTCGGGGACTTCCTCCCCAACCCATTGCTGACCTGCAACTGGCAGAACAGGTTGTATGCACTGCCGTACAACTCGGATGTCGGTCTGCTGTTCTTCCCGGCGGGCACCACCGTTCCGAAGACAGCAGCGGAGCTGTCCGAGGCCCTGGCCGCCGGCCCCGCAGGGCACCAGGGGGTCGCCATCCAGCTCAGCAATGACGAGGCTTTCGTGGTGAACGTCCTCGAACAGTTGCTGGCGGTCAATCAGAATCTGTTGAACAAGGACGGCACCCCCCCGGTGGTCGTCCAGGCGGAGTGGGAGAAGGCGCTGACAGTGGTGCGGGGCAAGGTGGCTGCTGGTCAGCTCTGGTATCCCCCCGGCTCCGGCGGGTCCGCCGAGGAGAGGACCGCGCTGGCCTTCGGGCGCAAGGAGGCTGCCGCCATGCGCAACTGGCCGGTGTGGTTCGGCGACATCCAGCCGCAACCCGAGGTCCGCAGGCTGTTCGGACCCGGCATCCTCGGCGGGCAGAACCTGGCGGTGGCCGAGAAGAGCCGACACAAGGCCCAGGCGATCGAAATGATCAAATTCCTCACCAGCTCCGAGACGCAGCAGCGGCTCCTGCTCGACGGACGCTTCGTACCGACCACCAGGTCGACGTACAAGTCACCGCAGGTGCAGCACATCCGGTACCTGGACGAGCTGCTCGCGGCAGTCGAGGAGGCCAGGCCCCGCCCCATCACGCCGGACTACTACGAGGTCTCGAAAGTCATCCTCACGTATCTGTACCCGGTCGTCGTTGAGGGGAAGGAACTCGACGAGAACTTTGAACGGGATATGACGATCGCACTGACCTGAGCCGGTCGGCCGCGCCCCGGTGCGTGGTCACGACCGCCGCGGCGATCCGGTCGACCTGCTCGTGCAGGTGTGGCAGAGGTACCGACAGGTCGAGCCGGTGCACGCTGATCCGCACCCCGCTGCCGTTGAGTCGGTAGCTCGCCGGCCCCGCTCCGGTCGCGGCGTAGACGAGGTGGCCGTGGGTCAGCCGGAGCGTGGTGCAGTAGGCGAGCAGCTGGTAGACGTCGTCGCGGGGCGGGGTGCTGCCGGGTGTCTTGTACTTGGCGTCGATGACGGCCAGGCACCGTCGCCCGTCCCACCAGGTGATGTCCGGCCTGACCAGGGGCAGCAGATGGTCGTGGTCGAGGCGCACCGGGTGCTGGCGGGCGATGGTCCCGCCGTAGTGGGTGGTGAGCGCGTCGCCGAGGGCGGTGGTCAACCAGTCCTCGAAGACCGTGTTGAGGTCGAACACGAAGCCGGTCGCCAGGGTCGACCCCGGGATGTGTTCGATGCCGGCACCGGCCAGGATCAGCCGGGCGAGCCGTAGCGCCGGCTGGTAGCGGGCGGTGAACCGGTTGGGCACGGTCCGGGGCACGGGGGTACCCGGCGTGAGGGGTGTGACGTCGGCGAGTGCGCCCGCGAGGCGGTGCAGGGCGTTGCGGGTGGCCGGTGGAACACCGGGGAGCCGGTGCAGGCGGCGTACCGCCGACAACAGGATCCGGTTCTCCGGTACGTCCGGGACGTAGTCGTCGTAGCGCACCTCCACCGGCAGGGCCAGACCCGGCCGGGCGCGCAGCTGGTCCGCCTCCCTGATCCGGCCGCGCACCAGCGGCGTCGCCTCCTCGACGGTGCGGTACCCGGACAACACCCCGGACGCGAGAGCCCGGGACGCGGCGGTGGCGAAGGCGACCGCCATCGCGGGCACCAGGTCCTGGTCGGCGGTCAGGCCGACCGGTTCGGTACGCCAGCCGCCGGGATCCCGCGCGTAGCCGAGCAGCCAGAGCAGCCGCGCGATGCCGACCTTCGGCCGTACGTGCAGCTCCAGGTGGTCGTCGCCGGCGGTGATCCGGGCCGCGCCCACCCGGGAGCCGGATCGCAGCCGGAGCCACCCGTCGAGGGTGAGTGCGGTGTCGACGAGCCCGGTGGCGCCCATCGCCCGGGCGAGCGCCGGCGTGGTCGGCTCACCCTCGTACGTCTGGTGCTCCCGGAGGCTGATCAGTGCCACTGCGCCGGATCCCCGGCCGGTCCGCCGGAGGGCGAAACCCCGGTGGGGGCGGTCTGCTGCCGCAGCCGTCTGCGGAGTGCGTCGAGACCGTAGCGTTGGCCGACGTCGACCCCGTCGCCGAGGTGGCGCTCCTCCAGCAGGGGCAGGATGGCGTTCCGCCAGATCCTGGTCAGCCCCTTCTCGGTGGCGGCCCGGGTCGTCATCAGGTAGGACGGGCCGACGGCGGCGTCCCGGTCGCCGATGACGCGGTTGAGTTCGTCGAGCAGGTCGGCGCGGTCGGGGGGAAGGTCGTGCTTGGTCAACCACGCGCGGAGCAGCCCGTCCAGGGGCATCTCGCCGGGGAACAGCGGTTGGAAGTAGAACCGGCGGCGCATGGCGGCGTCCACCAGGGCGATGGAGCGGTCGGCGGTGTTCATGGTGCCGATCAGGTAGACGTTCGGTGGCAGGGCGAAGTCGTCGCTGGGTGAGTACTGCAGTTGGATGCTGCGGTCGCGGTACTCGAGCAGGAAGTACAGCTCCCCGAAGACCTTGGCGAGGTTCGCCCGGTTGATCTCGTCGATGATCAGGACGTGGACCTGCGACGGATCGTCCTTCGCCTGGGCGACGAGTTGCTTGAGCGGCCCCGGTTCGAGCGCGAAGCCGAGTCCGCCGTCGGCGGTGGCCCGGGGGCGGAAACCCTCGAAGAAGTCCTCGTACGAGTACGAGGGGTGGAACTGGACGAGCCGGTGGGCGTCGTCGGCCTGCCCGGTGAGGAACTGGGCCAGCGCCTGTGCGAGGTAGGTCTTGCCGGTGCCGGGCGGCCCGTACAGCACGATCTGCTTCTTCTCCCGCAGCAGGTCGACCGTATCGCTGAGCCAGACCTGGTCGACGAGCAGCTCGTCGGCCAGCTCGGCGGTGGGCTCGGGCAGCTCCACCTCGGCCACCTCGACCGGGTCGACGACCTCCGTCGCCGGCGGGTCGTCGAGCTCGGCGAGGGCCGCGAACTCGTCGACGTAGCTGCCGAGGTCCGACACGGTGAGCTGACCGGACAGTTTGTCCCGCGCCTCGGGGGACAGTTCGTTGCGCGTCAGGGGTGCGTCGGGGTTCGCCCAGGTGACCCTCCGTCGCCGGTTCGACCGGCCCTCCGGCGTGTCCAGCCAGGTGGCGGGGCCGGCGACGGTGCCGACATGCACCTTCGGCCCGTCGACGGTGACCACCACGTCCCCCACGCCCATCCGGTTGAGGAACCGGTCGAGCACGCCCACGTGCAGGCCCCGCTGGGACGGCGAGAAGTCCGGCAGCTCCTCCCGCAACCGCTGGTCCAGCTCCGCCCTCGACAGGCCGGGCTTCAACTCGGGCAGCCCCGGGTAGGCGATCGAGCAGAACCCCTCGGCGAGCCACTGCCCGACCAGGTTGTGCCCGTGCACCTTCGCGCCGCGCACCAGCCAGCCGCGTCGCCCCGTGCCGTCACCGGCCGGCGCGGCCTTTTGCCGCCACCGGTCGACCCAGGGTGGTTGGTAGAAGTGGACCGGTGTGCCGGCCCGGGCCGACAGCACCGTGTGCACCCCGGCCAGGTCCCGGTCGACGTCGCCGGTGCGGTGGGGCAGTTCGTCGCCGAACGCGTCCACGATCAGTTTCTTGTGCCGCCGGGAGGCGATGGCCGGGAAGGTGTCGGGGAAGGCGAGGTTCAGCAGGATGTTGCGTTGGCTGTAGGCGCTGTTGATCGGCAGCTCGTCCAGCACGGCCCGGAACTCCCAGGGGTCGTGCAGGGCCGCCCGCCGACGGTCGGCGGGCAGGTGCTTCCACGCCCGCACGAGCCGTACGAGCCAGGCGAGCTGCCGGTCGCGCTGCGTCAGGTAGGCGGTGCCGGCGCGGACGACGCCCGCGTCGAGAACCGTGTCCAGGTCGGCGGGGATGTCGACCGGCTCGGGCAGCAGGGACAGCGCCCCGGAGATCACGGCGCGTTTCGCCGGGCCGCCGATGTCCCGGGGCAGGAGCAGATGCAGGTAGATCAGCTCACCCATGAGCTGGACCGCCGTCGGCGACGCCCCGGCGAGCTGCCCCTGCAGCTTCCGGACGAAACTGCCCCGGCCCGCGTTCGGCTGCTGGACGAACCGGGCGTACAACTGGTCGGCGGCCTGCGCCGTCCACACCGCCCGGCCGGGTGTGAAGGCCGACCCGTCACCGGCCAGACCCGCGTCGATCACCCGGCGGGCGACGGTGTAGACAGCGTCCTCGTTCACGGCACTCCTCGTCAGTGCAGGCGGACCGACGCACCACCTGTCCGGCCCCCACGGTAGGCGCACGGCGAGGGAGCCGGTCACCGGTGGGGTGGCCGGGGACCGACCCCGCGGGGACGGCGACCGACCTGGGATGACGCGTCGTCGCGGGAGGCCGGCGTCGGGTGGCTCAGGCGTCGGTGTGCGGTGCCGGTCGCCCTGTCGGATCCCGGACTCCGGGCGGATTCCGCCATGTCCGGCATGGGCGTCGGTGGCGGGTGTGCGGTTGACTGTCGGGTCCGAGGTGGAGGATGGGGGTCGGGGTGGACGACGGCGTCGAGCTGGCTGATCTGATCTGGCAGGTACGGCACGAGTTGAGTCGTGCGATGTGGGCGGGCGAGCACACGGATCTGCGGTTCGAGGCCGGGCCGGTGGAGCTGGAGCTGACGGTGGCGGTGGAGAAGTCGTCGCAGCCCGGGGTGAAGGCGAAGCTGATGGTGGTGGATGCCGAGTGGGGCGAGAGACGGGCGTCGGTGGTGACCCAGCGGATCACGGTGGTGTTGCAGCCGCGCCGGGCGGACGAGCCGGACCGGCCGCCGCTGATCTCCGGTGCTCCGGAGCAGGGCGAGCGGTGATCGGTGGATGGTGAGGTGTCCGGGCGGGGGCGGTGGGAGGCGCTGGCGGCGCACCGGGTCGCCGAGGTGCTCGTCGTGCGCAGCGACGGGACGCCGGGTCGGGGTTCGGGTTACCGGGTGCGTGACGACCTGGTCCTGACGGCGGCCCACGTGGTGACGGGCGGGACCGGCGTGACGGTGCGTTTCGACGCGGAGCAGCCGGGTGAGTGGTCGGCTCCGGGCACGGTGGCGTGGTGTGACCCGACGGCGGACGTGGCGTTGGTGCGGTTGGCGCGGGTCGACGGGGTGTCGGTGGTGCCGGTCCGCTTCGGGCGGTTGACGGCGACGGCGCAGCAGGTGCCGACGCACGTGGTCGGGTTTCCCCGGTGGAAGCTGCGCACGACGCCCGACGGTGTGCCCGTGCGGGAGGCGCACCACGCGGTGGGGTCGATCGCCGGGTTGTCCAATCCGAAGTCGCGGACCCTGGAGATCAGGGTCGACCCGCCCGCTGCGGATCCGCAGGCGGGTGTGTCGCCGTGGGAGGCGATGTCGGGGGCTGCGGTGTGGGTCGCCGGGTGCGTGGTGGGTGTGGTGTCGGCCCATCACCGGCGGGAGGGGCCGGGGTTCCTGACCGCGGTCCGGATCGAGCACTGCTTCTCCGGCCAGGACGGCCCTGGTGAGCTGTTGGGGCCGGGGGCGGGGTCGTTGGTGGACGTGCTCGCCGAGGACGGTGCGGGTGCGGGCCGGGTGGTGACGGAGCCGGCGGCGGTCGATCTGGTGCTGCGGGTCGGCGGGGACGGCAGGGTCGAGCTGATTGGCGGGCAGGTCGTGGTGTCGGGGCGGCATCGGGGGGTGTCGCCCGAGCTGGCGGACGCGGTGGCCCGCCTGGTCCGGGCGCGGGCGGACCTGGTCGGTGTCCGGGGTACGGGGGCGGCGGTGGAGGATCCGGTCGGGGTGGCGGCCGGGGTGGCGGGGCGGTTGCTGGCGGCGGATCTGCTGCCCGAGGCGGTCGTCACGGGCCTGCGTCAGGAGTACGCGCGGGCGCGGGCCCGGGACCTCCCGGTGCGGCTGGGTGTGCAGGTGGACGGTGAGCTGGCCCGGCTGCCGTGGGAGACGTTGTGGCTGCCGGGCGAGGGTTCGGCGTTGGCCCTGGACGGTGGGGTTCGGCTGTACCGCCGGGTCGGCACCGGGACGGCGACGCCGACGGGCGGTCCGTTGCGGATCGTGGTGGCGATCTCCTCGCCGCTGTCGGGCGGTGGCGGGCTGCTCGACTACGAGCGGGAGCTGCGCAACGTCGTGCAGGCGGTACGGGGCGCGCGGGCGCACGAGGCCGAGGTGCGGATCGTGCACTTCGCCACGACGAGGGAGATCCGGGCGGCGTTGACCGAGTGGCCGGCGCACGTGCTGCACCTGTCCGGTCACGGCGGGCCGGGCGTGGTGGAGTTGGAGGACGAGACCGGCGCGGCCCGGCGGGTGGACGTCGACACGTTCGTCCGGGAGGCGATCCCGGTGGGGCGGATGCCGCCGGTGGCCGTGTTGGCGGCCTGCTACACCGGCGCCGAGGCGGGGGTGTCGTCCGTCGGCGGCGGGTCGTTCGCGGCGGGTCTGCTGGCGGCCGGCGCGAGTGTGGTGATCGCGAGCCAGACCGCGATCACCGATGTGTACGCGACCCGCATGTTCGCCAAGATCTACGAGAACGTGGCCGCCGACCCCGGCGCGGACGTGATCGCCGCGGCTGCCCAGGCCCGCCGCGAGGTCCAGCAGGAGCTGGAACAGTCGACGGTGGACGGTGCCGGGCGGTCGCCGGGGCTGGGTGAGTGGGCGGCGGTCAGCGTACTGGCCGGGGTGGGCTGGTTCCCGGTGATCGACCCGGCCCGGCCCGGCCTGGTCGGGGTCACCACCCCGACCGCCGCCGGGGTGCTGCGCCGTCAGCCCGGGGACGTCGTCGGGCGTCGCTGGGAGCAACGACGGCTGCCGGCCCGGCTCCTGGGTCGGTCGACCGCCGGTGTGGTGCTGCACGGCGTCGGTGGGGTCGGCAAGACCACCCTGGCCGACGAGCTGATCGCCCGGGTCGTCGAGGCCGACCCGTCCCGGCTGGTGGCGGTCGTGCGCAACCAGGTCGGTGTCGACGAGGTCATCACCGCGATCCTGGACGCCGTCACCGACACCCTGCGGCTCTCCCGACCGGTGTGGGCCGGCTCTGTCGTGCTGGCCGGGCTACGGCAGGCCCACGACGGCAACCTGAGCTGGCGGCGTCGGCTGGAGATCCTCGACGGTCAGGTGCTGCCCACCGTCCCGGTGCTGCTGGTCGTCGACAACTTCGAGGACAACCTGACCCCGGCCGGTGACGACGGACGCCGCGAGGTGGCGGATCCGGATCTCGCGACGCTGCTGGCCCGGCTGGCCGCCTCGGCCGGCGCCGTCCGACTGCTGGTCACCAGCCGCTACCGGTTCACCCTGCCCGAGCACGCCGAGTACGCGCTGACGTTCCAGCCGGTCGGGCCGCTGTCGGCGGCCGAGACCCTGAAGCTGGCCTGGGCACTGCCCCAGCTCGACCGGCTCGACGAGACCCAACTGGACCAGGTGTGGCGGTCCGTCGGTGGGCATCCACGCTGCCTGGAGTACCTCGACGCGCTGCTCGCCGGCGGACAGGCCCGCTTCGCCGACGTGCGGATCCGCCTCCTCAACGCCGTCGCCGCCCGGCTGGCCGCCCGCGGTCACTCCACAGTCGACATCGACCGCTACCTGTCCGAACACGGCGATCTCGACGCCGCGCTGGCCGAGACCGCCGCGCTGGCCGCCGACGACGTACTGCTCGACGACCTGCTCACCCAGCTGGACCGCACACCCCACGCCCGCGCACTGCTGTGGGGCGCCTCCGTCTACCGCAGGGCTGTCGACCACCACGCCCTGGCCTTCCAGCTGGGCGTCCCCGACCCGCACGCCGCGAACACCGCCGCCGTCCACGCCGCGCGGCAGGCCGTCCAGGACATCCTCGCCCGGGCACAGGTCCCACCCGGGCCGATCGACCTGGCCCGGCTGCCCGCCCCGGTGCGGGCGCTGCTCGACCCGCACCTGGCGGTACGCCCCACGCCACCGGTCCGGGTGGAGGTGGACCTGGCCCCGCCGCTGGGCGCCTGCACGGCCAGCAGTCTGCTCACCGCGACCACCCCCGACGGGCAGGCACACGTGTTCGTCCACCGCTGGACCGCGTCCGAGCTCCACCGACGCGAACAGTCCCGGGGCGACACCACCGCCCTGACCCGGGCACACCGGCGCGCCGCCGACTACTGGCGGTGGCGCGTCGCGGCCTGGCCGCAGGCCGCCGACCAGGACATCGACGACCTCCGCGAAGCCCACCACCACTACCAGCAGGCCCACCTGCTCGGTGACACCACGGTGGCCGCCGAGCTGGCCACCATCGCCTGGACCCTGGAGGTGCGCCTGAGCAGGCTCGGCCGCCGCGCTGAAGCTCTCGCCTACTGCCAGCACGCCGTCGCCCTCAAGCGCGACCTGGCCCGCGCCGACGAGCCCACCCACATCCGCGACCTCGCCGGCTTCCTCAACAACCTCGGCATCCGCCTGTCAGAGCTGGGCCGGCGGGAGGAGGCCCTGGCCGCCACCACCGAGGCCGTCGCGGTATACCGGCGGCTGGCCGCGGTGGACCCGGGCGCGTTCGAACCCGGTCTCGGCATGTCGCTGAACAACCTCGGCACCACGCTGGCGGGCCTGGGACGGTGGGCGGAGGCGCTGACCGCCACCACCGAGGCCGTCGAGGTACGGCGGCGACTGGCCGCCGTCGACCCGGGGGCGTCCGAACCCGACCTCGCGATGTCGTTGAACAACCTCGGCGGGGTGCTGTCGGGCCTGGGACGGTGGGCGGAGGCGCTGACCGCCACCACCGAGGCCGTCGAGGTACGGCGGCGACTGGCCGCCGTCGACCCGGAGGCGTCCGAACCCGACCTCGCCGCGTCGCTGGTCAACCTCGGCATCCGGCTGTCGGGGCTGGGCCGGCGGGCGGAGGCGCTGACCGCCACCACCGAGGCCGTCGAGGTCTACCAGCGGCTGGCCGCCGGAAACCCCGGCGCCTTCGAGCCCGACGTCGCCAAGTCGTCGAGCAATCTCGGCATCATGCTGTACGAGCTGGGACGGTGGGAGGAGGCCCTGGCCGCCACCAGCGAAGCCGCCGAGCTCTACCGGCGGCTGGCCGCGGTGAGCCCCGGAGCGTTCGAACCCGACCTCGGCATGGCGTTGAACAACCTCGGCGCCGTGCTGTCCGAGCTGGGGCGGCAGGAGGAGGCGCTGACCGCCACCACCGACGCCATCGAGATACGGCGGCGGTTGGCCGCGGTCAACCCGGGCGCGTTCGAACCCGACCTCGCCACCTCGTTGAACAACCTCGGCATCCGACTGTCGGAGCTGGGGCGGCGGGAGGAGGCCCTGGCCCCCGCCACCGAGGCCGTCGAGGTCTACCGGCGGCTGGCCGCGGTCAACCGCGCGTGCGAGCCCAACCTCGCCACCTCGTTGAACAACCTCGGCGTCCGGCTGTCGGAGCTGGGGCGGTGGAGGGAGGGGCTGACCGCCACGACCGAAGCCGTCGAGGTGCGGCGGCGGCTGATCGCGGTCAACCCGGACGCGTTCGAGCCCGACCTCGCCGGGTCGCTCAACAACCTCGGCGCGATGCTGGCGGGCCTGGGGCGGGGGGAGGAGGCACTGACGGTCACGCGCGAGGCCGTCGAGGTACGTCGGCGGCTGGTCCGGGTCAATCCGGGCGGCTCCGAACCCGACCTCGCCGTGTCCCTGCGCAACCTCGGTGACATGCTGGCGAGCCTGGAACGGTGGGAGGAGGCGCTGGCCACCCTCTCCGAGGCGGTCGGGATCTACCACCGGAGACCGGCCCAGCGACCTGCCATCTACACCAGGCCACTGCGCGCCAGCCTGACAACGTTGGCGGACGTACTCGTCCACCTGGGGCGGCACGACGAAGCGAACGGTGTACGTCGTGAGATCGACGGACTGTAGCGGGCCCGCGGTCGCCCACCGCCATGCCCCGGGAAGCCGGCGGCGGTCGCCCACCCACCCGACGGGAGCCGAACCGTGAACCGGCGGAATTCCCCGGCCGAGCAACGCGATCCCCCGACCGGACGGCTGGTCCTGGTCGAGTACTACCTCACCGGGGACCAGGCGCTGATCTTCTTCGTCACCGCGGAGGACACCGAGCCGGCGCTGGTCAGCCTGCCGGTGGACACCGGGGAACTCGCCGCGCTGGTGGTGCGGTTCGCGCTCGCGCTGGACCGGGTGACCGAGGGTCCGGCCCTGCTGGAGCAGGCGAGCGCCATCCTCGACCATCCGGTCCTGGTGAGTCTCGTCGCCCCGGTCCTCGACCGGGTACGACCCGGGGACCGGCTCTGTCTGGTGCCGCACGGGCCGCTGCACCGGGTGCCGCTGCACGCCGTACCGTGTCGGGGTGTGCGGTTGGCCGACGCGCACCCGGTGGTCTACACGCCGAGCGCCGCGGTGCTGCGCTACTGCCAGGCCAACCGGCGCGGCGCCCGGTCGACCGCGCTGGTGGTCGCCGACCCGCCCGGCACCGAACCGCTGACCTTCGGCCTGGTGCACGCGGCCGCGCTCACCGGGCGGTTCGACGCCGACCGGATGCAGGGTGCCGAGGCCAGCCGGGCCGCACTGCTGCGTCGGCTCGGCGGCCCGGCCCCGGACGCGGGGACCGCCGCCGCACACCGGCCACCGCCGGGAATCCTGCACATAGGCGCGCACGGCGTCTTCGATCCCGAGGATCCGATGGCCTCCGGCGTCGAGCTGGCCGACGGTCGCCTCACCGCCACCGACATGCTCGGATTGCGACTGACCGGGACGCTGGTGGTGCTGGCCGCGTGTCGTACCGGTGTCTCCGACACCCGGCCCGGAGACGAGCTGCTCGGCCTGATCCGGGCGCTGCTCCACGCCGGCGCGCCGGCCGTGCTGGTGAGCCTCTGGAAGGTCGACGAACTCTCCACGGCGATGCTGCTCGACGAGTTCTACCGGAGCCTCGGTGACGGGTCGCCGGCCGTGGTGGCGCTCCACCGGGCCCAGTCGTGGTTGCGCCGCCGCACCGCCGCCGACGTCCTCGCGTACGTCGGGCAGGCCCGGGACAGTGCCGGGACGAGCCATCCGGCGGCAGCGCGACTCGCTCTCGCGGAGGCGCGGATCCGGCTCGTGGCCCAGGACTTCGTCGGCGCGGCCGGCACCGCGCAGGCGGCCCTGACCCTGGCCGGCACGGCACGGGACCGCCGGCGGGTGGAGGGCGTCCTGTATCGGGCCCGCTTCCTGGCCGGGACCGGGAAGGGTGTCCCGGTCGACCTCGACCGTCGGTTGTACGACAGCTTCTTCTTCTGGGCCCCGTTCGTCCTCGTCGGAGACTGGGACTGAGCGGGTGCGACGCGACGACCGTCCCGCGGCGGCGGGAGTGCCCTCGACCGGTGCGGCCCCTGGGCCGGACCGACCAAGCAGGAAGGAAACCCGAGCATGAGCCTGACCGCACGGGACCTGATGCTCACCGACCATCGGGTCGTCGAGACCGAGGACGGGCCGCCGGAGCGGGCCGACGAGCTGACCCTGGGCGTCGACGGGCGGGGGACACCACGCTGGGTGGCCGGCCCGGGCGGCCGGGGTCCGGCCCTGCTCGTCGCGGCGTCGACCCCGGTGGACGAGCTGTTGACGTCGGATGCTCTCATCCGGCTGCTGAGCGAGCAGCTCCCGGCGCTGGTGGTGGTCGACGATTCCGGGCGTCCGACGGGTGTCGTTCCCGCCGAGGCACTCGCCGAACAGGTGCTGCGGCACCTGGGGCGTGACGCGTGGCCGGCCTACGGCATCGAACTGCTGGAGGCGGAGGTGCCCTTCGGCATGGACGATCCGCTTCTGGCCGGGTCGTTGCGGCCCCCGACGCTCCCGATCCGGGTCTTCTGCGAGTACTGCGGCGCGCTCAACCATTTCGACGAGTTCCCGGAGCCCGAGCAGGACTGCGTGGCCGGTGGGCACCAGCTCCGACCGGTCTGGTGGTGACCCGGTGGGCGTCCTCTTCGAGTCCGCGACCGCGCTGCTGGACCGTCGCCGGCTGACCACGGTCTGGCTACCGGTGCTGGTCTTCGTGGGCGCGCTGGGCACGGTGGTCGTGGCCGGGGTCGGGTGGGGGGCCGCCCGCGTCTGGTGGGGCGGCCTCGGCACCGAGGGCAGCTCCGCGCTGGTCGTCGCGCTGGCCCTGCTGACCATCCTGCTCGGGCAACTGCTGGCCGGCTACCGTACCGACCTGCTCCGGCTGTTCAGCGGTTACTGGCCGGCGCTGCCCGGCCTGACCTGGCTCGGTCGGCAGATGACCGCCCGCCACCAGCGGGTGCACGCCGGCCGGACGGGCGGCGACCCGACACTCTTCCTCGGCTATCCGCGCCGGGCGGACCGGGTGCTGCCCACCCGGCTCGGCAACACGCTACGCGCCGCCGAGGAGCACGCCGACCGGTACGGCCTGGACGGGGTGGCCGCCTGGCCGCGGCTCTACGTGGTGCTGCCCGAGCAGTTCGTCGCCACCTTCTCCGCAGCGGCCACCGGCCTGGAGGCGGCGGTGACCATCAGTGTCCTCGGTGCCGGCTTCGCACTGCTCGGTGGCGGGTTGGCGGCGGCGGTCCTGCCCTGGTACGGCGCCCTCGCCTGCGTGTGGGGCGGGATCGGGGTGGCCCTGCTGGGCTACCGGGCGGCGGCGCGGGCGGCGGTGCCGTACGCGCAGCTGGTCCGGACCGCGTTCGACGTGCACCGGTTCGCGTTGCTGGAGGCGATGCGGCTGGAGCTGCCACCGAGCTTCGGCGCGGAACGGGAGCAGTGGCTCCAGCTCGGCAAGGTCTGGTACTCCGGCTGGCCGGACAGTGACCGGGCCGCCGCCCTGCGCTATCCGCAGCCCGTCGGGCCGGCAGAGGGCAACGGGCCGGCAGAGGGCAGCGGGCCGGCGGGGGTCAGCGGGCCGCACCGGCCGGCGGCCACGGTGCCGTCCGGGGCGTCCCGGGAGCCGGGGCCGGCCACGCCGTCACCCGCCGACGCTCCCCCGACCGCCGCCGCATCACCCGCCGATGCTCCCCCGGCCCTCGCCGCATCGCCCGCCGATGCTCCCCCGACCGCCGCCGCATCGGCCGCCAGTGCTCCCGCGGCCGTGGTCGCGTCGGGCACCGCCGGTCAGCGCCGTCCCTTGCCGGTACGGGCGGTCGCACTCGTGGCCGTCGGGCTGCTCGGGGGCGTGGCGGCCGCGGTCGCCGCAGGCCGTGCCGACGGCACCCCGGTGGCCGCCCGGTCGTTGCCGGCGTTCCACGTCCTGACCGCCGCCGACGTGCGGGGACGACCGGACGGCAACTCCCTCGGCCGCTACACCGTTCGGGCGGTCGCGAAGGGCCGGCCGCTGCACACGCGCGAACTGGGGCCGAAGCTGCCCGACGGGGTGCTGGTCGGTCGTAGCATCGTCGCTCTGCCCGCCGCCGGCCTGGCCGACCGATTCGGGCGGGGCGCCCGGGTGACCCTGGTGGTGGTGCCGGCGACACCGGAGACGGGGCCGGCGGCACCGCCGGAGCGCTTCGTCGACGTACTGGTGCTCGACCGGCTCGACCGCGATCCGTACCCCCTGGTGGTGGCCGTTTCCAGCACCAGGGTCGACCGGCTGCTGGCCCTCACCGCCGATGGTGCGGTGCACGTGGTCGTCGACTGACCGCCCACCGACGGAGGGAGCCCGGTGACCAGCGACGGAGGGAGCCCGATGACCAGCGACCGCGATGCCCGGACCGGCCGGCACGACGGACCCGGACCGGAGGGGCTGCGGCGTCTGCTGGACGAACTGCCGCTGCCGGAGCTGGAGCGGACCCTGCGGGGGCTGCTCGCCGACCGGCTGCGCGAGGCGGACCTGCGCGGTGCCTTCGAGGCGAGCCTGAACCTGACCGAGGTGCTGGTCCGGACCGGTCGGTTCCGGGCCGCCTTCGCCGCCAACGAGCAGACCCGTGACCTGGCCGACAGGGCACCGGTCGGGCCGTGGAGCCGACACGCCGCCGAGGTGCAGCACCTACGCCTGCTGCACGAGTTGGGCCACGACGAGGAGGCCCTGCCCCGGATCGCGGAACTCCTGCTCGAACTGCTGCCCGATCCCGCCTCGGCCGTCGGCGAGGCCGCCCACCGGGTCGACAGCGGGGTCGACGAGGTCGTCGGCGGTGACGAGGTACTGGAGGTGCTCGTCGATGTCGGCCGCAGCACCGTCGTCGCTCTGGGGCGGTGGCGTGACGCGCTCTACTTCAGCGACCTGCACCTGAGCCTCCTCGACGCCCGACGGGCGACACCGGTCGAGATCGCCACGGCACAGCTCAGCCGATCGGCCGCGCTGCGGGAGGTCGGTGAACTCGATGCCGCCGACACCGTGCTGCTGTACTGCCAGGAGGTCTTCACCGACGCCGACGACGGACCCGGCCTGACCCGCGTGCTGGGCGGCCGGGGGCAGGTGTCCTGGGCGCGGGGGGACCGGGAAGCGGCCGTCGCGCTGCAACTGGCCGCCCTCGGTATGGCCTACCGCCGTCCGGACCGGCACACGGTCGCCACCGCGCACCGGCACCTCGCCGCCTACCTGCCCGCATCGGCGGCGGCACGGCGGTTGGCGCACGGGCTCGCCGCCGCCGTGCTGCACCGCCTCACCGACCACGAGGCCGAACTCGACGCGACGGTCGGCGACATCGTCGCCCGGGCGCCCGGCGACGACCTGCTCGACGCGGTGGGCGTCGGATGGCTGGTCGCCGAGGTCGACCGGGTGGAGGGGGTCGACTTCGTGGCGTTGACGGCGGAGTTCGGCCTCGACGCCGACGGGGTCGCCACGGCCCTCGCCGAACTGGTGCCGATCCTGCGCGGGCGGTCGTCGGCCGGCAGCCGGTCCGCCGCCAGGGCGCTGCGCCGGTGGGAGCCGGCGGTCGCCACCCTGGTGGCCGCGGTCAACGGCGACCACCAGGCCCGCCGCGCCCTGGACGAGTACCTGGCCCTCCAGGAACAGCGTCCGGAGTACACGAGACTGGTCGCCGCGCTGCGGGCCATCGCCGACGGTGTCCGCGATCCGGACCGGCTCGTCACTGGACTGGACGACACCGCCGCCCGGATCGTCGGCCACGCTGCGAATGCCCTGGCCGGGCGGACCCGCCTGCTGGCGGCTCCGACGGACCTGCCGGCGGCGCTGTACGACGCGCGGCAACGGCACCGCGAACTCGTCCGGACCATCGCCGCCGCCGCGCACGGTCGTCCTGCCGCGTTGGCGGAGGTGTGGCGGTGGCTGGACGCCGGCCTCGGCCTCCCCGGATTCGGGCCGCTGTTCGCGGCGGTTCGTACCATCGTCCTCAACGGACTCGGCAGTTCCCTCCGCGCTTCCGCCGGCAGCCGCGCCGATCGCCGCGCTGCGCGCCGTGCGGCCAGTCGGATCGACGTCAGGGCACTGACGGCGAACCTGACCGGCCCGCAGGCGGCGCTGGTCCGGGCCGTCGTCGACGAGATCCGGCTCGCCCCGTCGCCGCCGCCCCGTGCCGCCGAGACGGTGGCGCTGCGGGTGCGGGCCGCACTCGACCGGGAGCCGGGCCTCGGCCCGGACGAACTCCGGGGCGCCCTCGAACACGGGGTCGCGGTGGACGACGTGCTGCGCCGGGTCTGCCAGGCGGTGGACCGCTGGGTCGGCGAGGGATCCGTCGAGATGGCGGTGTCGCTGCTCAACAACGTGGTCTCCCAGCTGCTGGGCCGAGGTGACCCGGCCAGTGCCCTGGTTCCCGCCGAGCGCCTGGTGGAACTCGCGGTCGCCGGACCGCCCGGTGGCGGCCGACGCCAGCCCTCGGAGGTGTCGGCCGGCAGGGAACAGGTGGCCGTCGAGCCGATCGTGCCTCATCTGATCCGCGAGACGGCCTTCGACGCGGCCCGTCGGGCCTACGCCGGCACGTCCGCGCTGGTCGGTCAGGCCCTCCCGCAGCGCGCTCCGGCTCCGCTCGGCATCGACGTCCCGGCCGCGGAGGTCGAGCAGGCCCGCCGCTGGGTGGTGCTGGCCCACCGGCTGCCGACCGAGAGCGAGCACGCCCGGGCGCGGCTGATGCTGGCCGACGCCCTGGTCAGCTCCGCCGGTGGGGACCTCGACCGGGCGCTCGACCGGGCCCGCACCGCTCAGGAGATCTTCACGGACCGGTCCGGCGCGACGGTCGAGGCCCTGGTCGCGGCGACGGTCCTCGCCGCAGTCCATCGACAGCGGGGTGAACTCCGGGCAGCGCTGGCCGGCTACGACCGGCTCGTCGACGCGTGGGGGGCGGCACCCGACGGCCGGGAGATCCTCCTGGCCGAGGCGTACACCGCACGAGCCCGGGTGCGGGCCACGATCGGCCACCACCACCGCGCCCTCGCCGACCTCCAGCAGGCGCTGGCCGTGGTCCGCCGGGTTCCCGGCCCGAAGAGCACCCTCGCCGAGGGGCCGATCCAGGCCTGTCGGGGAAACCTGTACGAGGACCTGGGTGACCTGCCGGCAGCGGTGGAAGCCTACGGACGCGCCTGGCAGATCGCGGTACGCACCGGCCACCGCAACTCCCAGGCGGCCGCACTGCACACCCTCGGCGGCTTCTTCGGCCGGCTCGCCACCGGGGAACTCGGGCCGGTCGGCAGCGGTGAGCTGCTCCGGCTGACCGGCAGCGGTGAGCTGCTCCGGCTGATCGGCCCGCTGCTCCGCAGCGGTCTGCCGCTGGACCGAATTCCGACGGAGGACGGTGCCCGCTCGCTGGCGATGCTGCTGATGCGTCGGGCCGCCGCGCTGTACCGCGAGAACAACAACGAACAGGGCTGGGCCCGGGCCACCAACGACCTGACCCATCTGCTGCCACCGGAGCAGGACACGGAGGTGCTCGACCTGTTGGCCGAGGTGCTCCGGGCCAAGGAGTCGACCGGTGACCGCCTCGATCAGGCGACCACCCTGGCCAACCTGGCCGGCCGGCTGAGCTCGCTGGGCCGGGTCGACGAGGCGGTGGCGGCGTACCGGGACAGCCTCGCGATCTCCCGTCCGGCCGGGCACTTCGATTCCGCCGCTGCCGCCACGCAGAGCCTGGCCGGCCTGTACGCCGCCCATGGCGAGCTGGCCGAGGCCGAGCCGTTGTACGCCGAGGCGGTGGACCTCATCGAGGCCAGCCGGGGGGAACGACCGCACGACGACCGCTCCCGGATCAGCTACGTGCGCGGCAGACAGGGCGCCTACCAGGGGCTGGTGCGCTGTCTGCTGGCGCGGGAGGCGGTCGGTGAGGCGTACGCGGTGGTACAGCGGGCCAAGTCCCGCGCGCTGGTGGAGCTGGTCGCCGGCGCGGAGATCCGACCCACCGCCCCGGTCGACGACCGGTTCGCCGCCCTCCTGGCGGCCGAGCACCGGCATCTGGACACCCTGCGCGGCGGCACACCCGGCGCTGCCGCCGTCGAGGCACTGGACCATCTGCGGGCCGTCTACGACGAGATGGCCGGGCACGACCCCGGTTACGTGGCGCTGCGGCGCGCGTCCGCCGCCACCGTCGACGAGATCCGACGCCTCGTCGGGTGACACCGCCGGATCCCCGGCGGCCGGTGACCCGGCGGTGCGGGCCGGTCGGGCACCACGGTCGCCCCTGGTGTGCTTACCCTTCCGGTATGCCGCACCCGATCATGTTCGACGACGCAGATCCCCTCCTGAGCAGGCTGCGGACGCTCGCCCTGAGCTTCCCCGACGCGGCCGAGAAGATCTCCCACGGACATCCCGCCTTCTTCACCACCAAGGTCTTCGCGTACTACGGGGGGTCGGTGAAGGTCGACGGCGTCTACCGGCAGCACGAACACTCGGTGCTGGTGCTGGTGGATCCCGGCGAACGGGCGGCGCTGGTGGCGGACGACCGCTGCTACGTGCCGGCCTACCTGGGCCCCTACGGGTGGATCGGGCTGGACCTGACCGCCGACACCGACTGGGACGAGGTGGTAGAGCTGCTCGACGCCAGCTACCGGCGGACGGCCGGGCCACGCCGGGTGGCCCGGCTGGACTCCCGGCGATCCCCGGCATGAGCCCGGCCGGGGCCGGAGCGGCGGCGACCGCCACGACGGCGTAGCGACCCGCCCGGCGAACGGGCGCTGCGGCACCCACCGTCGGCGGGTGAGGGCCACCCGGTCCTCTGACCGAAGCCGCAACGCCGGGCACCGTGCGGTGCCCGGCGTTGCGGTCGGACGGTCAGCCGGCGGCTCGGTCGAGCATCCGGGCGTCCCCTACGGTCAGCCGGCGGTCGCGGTCCGGCGTCCGGGCGTCCTCCGCGGTCGGACGATCAGGCGGCGGTGGCGGCCTGCCGGGCGAGCGTTCGGGCGTCCTCCGCGCGCCGACGACGCCAGCCGCGCCACAGGTTGCGGCCCCACATCGCCAGGCCGCCGCCGTTGAGCAGCCCGGCCAGCACCGCGACCGTGGCGAAGTCGGCCGACGAGAACCGGGTCGGCTCGCCCAACGCCAGTAGCACGAACTGCTCCAGGTAGACCCAGAGCAACGGCAGGATCGTGAACACCAGGGCGAACAGCCCGAAGATCCGCCCGAACACCCACACCGCCGCGTACACCCGCACCTTGCGCATCTCGCCGCGCGGGACGCCGGCCTGCGAGACCACCTTGTCCCGGCGGAAGGTCAGCCGCTTGAACCCGTTGGACAGGAACCGCTCGGTGTCCGACATGAGGTTGCGGCAGTTCAGCGCGGTCGCGATCACGTAGTAGACGTCGGTCCGCAGGTAGAAGAAGAACTGGAAGCCGATGCGTACCAGGAAGGTGAGCAGGGCCGCGCTGGCCAGCAGGCTCGCCCAGCCGGGTACGGCGACGAGGTCGTGCCGGGTGGCGTAGATGAACGCGATCAGCAGGGAGCCGAAGAACGCGTCCACGAAGAACCCGGCGAGGAACGCCTTGTACCGCGCCCGCTTGGAGGCCATCCAGATGCCGCTGATGTCCGTCTGGGCCACCAGGACGTACATGAGGTTGCTGATGCCGAGCGTCGCCGACACACCCACCGACCGGGCCGCCATCGCGTGCGCGAGTTCGTGCAGCGACAACCCGATCATCGCCAGGGTCACGCTGACCACGGTGAGCACCGCGAAGTTCCCGCCCTCGAACAGCAGCGCCCGGGAGCCGGGGATCATCCCCGGGTCGGCGATCACCAACGCCACGCCGGCGAGGATGACCGCGAGGCCGGGCAGGATCACGGCGGGGCCGGTGAGCCGGCGCGCGGTGGCCTCCGGGATCCAGTCGAAGCTCCACCGCCGGATCATCTGGTGCGCGTGCTGGTGAGCCGGCTCGGCGGCGGCCTTCGGCTCCTCGCCGCGGACGACGAAGCCCTCGTCGGCCAGGACCGCGACGAAGTCCTCGACGTCCACGCTCTCGCCGTGCTTGCGCTCGTAGATGCGGGCCGCCTCGGCCATGGTCCGGCCCTCGGCGAGCGCGTTCAGGATGTCCAGCCCCTCGGCCGGAATGGCGAGATAGACCTTGCGGCCGGTGTCGCCGATGATGACGTCCGAGCCGTCGACGGTCGAGACGAACGGACGGACGGTGACGACGGACTCAGCCGTGTTGACGGCCATGGGGCGATTCCTTCCAGTTCCGTGGTGCATACGGCGATCGGCGGGGACCGGAGCGATCACTCACCCCGATCCCCGCCGATCGTGAACCCTGTGTCAGGCGGCCGCGGGCACGCAGTCCGCGTTGGCACTGGTCTTGATCGGCTCCAGCTTGCGAACGACAAGCTTCTTCATGTGACCTCCCTGGACGATGGGTCTTCCTGGGAAGATCTTCCACCGCCGGAGGTCCGGCGGTCTGCTCAGTAATGAGCAGTCAGTGCGTCGGGTTGGAGATCCACGAGATGAGGCGCTCCTCGTGGACGGTCAGGTGCGACCGGGTGGTGAAGTCCACCACCTTCAGCTCGCGGAACCGCTTGAGGAACTGGCCGATGCGGGTACGCGTGGTGCCGACCATCTCGGACAGGTCCTCGTGGGTGAACGCGATGTCCACGCGGGTGCCGTCCGGGCCGCGTTGACCGAACCGCTCGGCGAGGTCCAGCAGGCGGACCGCGAGGCGCAACTCGCTCGGCAGGGTCACCATGTCCGCCACCTGTTGCTGCTGTTGCCGGAGCCGGAGGCTGAGGTGACGGGCGAGCACGTCACCGGAGCCGTCGGCGGCCAGCACCGCGGCGGCCCGCGCTGCCGGCACCCGCAACAGCACCGTCCGGGTCAGCGCGATCGCCGAGTCCAGGCGTTCCAGACCGAGCAGGGCGATCTCGCCGAACAGGTCACCCACCACGTGCACCGAGAGCAGGCAGCGTTTGCCGCTCGCGGCCACCATCTGGGTCTTCACCTGGCCACGTTCCACGACGTAGACGTGGTCGTCGCAGGTCCCACCGTGATAGACGTGGCTGTTACGGGAAACCTCGATCAGCGAGGTTCCGGGCACCCGCGCCGCCAGCGCCCGGAAGTCCGAGATGTCGAGCCTCGACAGGGATTTTGCTTGTGTCACGTCGGCCCACCTTCCACCCGGCAGAGCACTCCTAGAGAGAATCACAGCGGCACGGCAGACACTAGGCAGGGAGACTCATAAATACCCGTAAAGACGAGTAGAGAGTCGTCCGGGTGTCGCGGGTGTCGGTCACCTCGGTGGCGGGGTGGCCACCGACGCCGACGACCGGGGTGGCGGTGGGCGGGAGGAATCGCGGATCCGGGGACACCCGCTCCCGGGAGCGTCGCCGGTCGGACCGGGCGGGGCGGTCACCCGCCGCGCCGGCCCGGCGGTCGGCAGGCAGCGCTGCGGCCCCGGCGGCCGGCAGGTTGAGTTACGACCGACCCGGGGACCGGCAGGCTGAGCTACGACCGGCCCGGGGGTCGCCCTGGCGGCCCTACGGGCCGGACCGGCGGCAGCCAGGCGGACCGGGGCTGTCCAGCGACGCCAGGGTCGGCCGGGGGCGGCAGGCGGATCCGGCCGGGGCCGTCAGGCGGCGCTGCGGTCGGCGGGGGCCGCCGGGAAGATCTCGTCCACGACCGGGGTCACCGGATCCAGGTCATGTCCCGGTGCGGCGACCGCCCGGGCCGCGACCTGCGCCCCGGTGGCCCGACGGGCGGACGCGCTGTTGCCCCGGCGGCTGACCGGCACGCACTCCCCCGCCGCGGCGAGGCCGGTGGCCTCCGGCATGTGGTTGTAGACGGCTTCGTACTCGCCGTCGTGCACCACGTAGGACTCGTGCCAGATGCCGACGGCGGGGTTGTCCTTCATCCGCCGGAAGTAGTCCTGCAGAGCCTTGGAGTGGGCCAGCTCGCGGTTGTTGGCGAACCGCTCCAGGTGCTCGATGCTGCGGAAGTAGACGATCATGACGGCACCGCGGTTGCCCCAGTAGGCGTGCGCGTGCAAAGCGCCGGTCGTCTCCTGGTCGGCCCACATCGCCTTCAGCACGCCGCCCATCGACCAGAAGGTCGGCAGCCAGCGCTTGACCTTGAAGAAGTTGTTGACGCGCATGCCCGTCATGAAGACGGCGAAGTCGCCCTCGATCTCGGCGGTCATCCTCGGGCCCACGACTGGCTTCTTGCCCATGCCGGGACATCCTTTCGAGAGACGGATCGAATACTACGGAACACTAGCAATGACTCTTGTCACCGAACAAGACACGTCAAGACACGTGCGAAGCCTCGGTGTCGACCGGCGCGGGCGACCCGGCGTCCGCCCCGAAGTAGCGTTGCCGCAGCGTCTCGCCGCCCCGGTAGGCGGTGCGGAACATCCCCCGCCGCTGCAGCTCGGGGATGAGCAGGTCGCAGATGTCGCCCAGGCCGTCCGAGGGGCTGCACGGGATCAGGTTGAAGCCGTCGACACCGGCGACCTCCAGCCACTGCTCCATCCGGTCGGCGACCTCCTCGGCCGTGCCGAACAGGGTCATCGGCGCGTCCCGGCGGGCCCGGCGGGGGCGGGACACCAGATACCGCACGTCGCCGATGGTCCACGACCGTTCCGGACTCAGCCCGCGCAGGAAGCCCAGGAACGACTGGCTGCCCTGGTTCTTCACCGCGTCGACCGGGGTGTCTTCCGGATACGCCGCCAGATCCACGTCCATCCAGCCGCACCACTTCGCCAGCTGCCCCTCCGGGCTCCACAACTGGTGGTACTGCGCGGCCTTGCGCTTGGCGTCGGCCCGGTCCGCGCCCACCATCACCATGGTGCCCTGCAGGGCGCGGACGCCCCGGGGGTCGCGTCCCGCGTCGGCCACCCGCTGGCGGAGCCGCCGGACCGTCTCGGCCCCGCCCTGCGGGTCGGCCATGGTCAGGAAGACCACCTCCGCGTGCCGGGCGGCGAACGCGAGGCCCCGGCCCGACGCGCCCGCCTGGTAGAGCACCGGCGTGCGCTGCGGCGACGGCTCGCACTGGTGTGGGCCGCGCACGGTGAACCAGTCGCCCCGGTGGTCGATGGCGCGCACCCGCGACGGGTCGGTGAAGACGTCGCCGTCGACGTCGCGGACCACCGCGCCGTCGTCCCAGCTGCGCTCCCAGAGCGCCCGGACCACCTCCAGGTACTCGTCGGCCCGGTCGTAGCGCAGGTCGTGGTCGAGATACTCGCCGAGTCCGTTGTCGGTGGCGGAGCGCAGGTACGAGGTGACGATGTTCCAGCCGATCCGGCCCCGGGTGAGGTGGTCGAGGGTGGAGAACAGCCGGGCGCACTCGTACGGCTGGTGGTACGTGGTGGAGTAGGTGACCGCGAAGCCGAGGTCGGTGGTGGCCATCGCCGCCGCCGCGACGACCGGCACCGGGTCGATCGAGGGGATCTGCACGGCGTGCCGGACCGCGGTCGCCCACGAACCCCGGTACACGTCGTAGGTGCCGTGGATGTCGGCGAAGAACAGCGCGTCGACGCAGGCCGCCTCCAGCCGACGGGCGACGGCGGCCCAGTAGTCCAGCGACCGGTAGCCGGTGCCGGTGGCGTCGCCGGGCGCCCGCCACATCCCGACGAACTGGGGCGACGGCGAGCATTCGGTGAACACGTTCAGGTGCATGTCTCCCCCTTCGCACCGGTCGCGCCGCCACCCGGGGACCGGATGGCGGCGCGACCGTGACGCTGGTCAGGACCGGGCCGTGCGGTCCAGGCTGAGCTGCTCGATGGCCGCCAGCAGGTCGGCCGGCTCGGTGCGTTCCCAGTGGCGGGCGTGCGCCGAGGCGAAGCGCAGCACCCCGTCGGTGCCGGCGAGGAACACGCCGGGCATCGTCATACTGTTGCTGTCGTCGCCGTTGATCTTCGAGAAGTCCATCCCGAAGCCGCCCCACACGTCGAGCAGGTCCTGGTTCATCGTGTAGGTCAGGTTGAACCGCCGGGCGTAGGCGTTGCCCCGGTCGCTGAGGATCCGGTACGAGATCTTGTTGCGACGGATCGCCGCCCGCAGGTTGGGCATGGTGACCGGCGACACCGCCACCAGGTCGGCCCCCAGCTCCCTGATCTGCGGATAGATCTCCTCCAGCGCCTCCAGTTCGAAGTTGCAGTAGTCACACCAGATGCCCCGGTAGAACACCACCGCGAGCGGCCCCCGGGACAGCAGGTCGGCGGAGGAGACGACGTCGCCGTTCTCGTCGGGCAGCTCGAAGGACGGGAACGGGTCACCCGCCTTCAGCACCCGGTCCTCCGCGTCAGTGGCGGCGAGAGCCTCCGCCTCCCGGTAGATCACCTCAAGGTGGGCCGGCGTGATCGGTGGCACCTCGCCCGCCTCCTGACGGGCCTTGTACTCCCGCAGTCTTTCGTTGAGGGACATCGACTCTCCTCTCCAGTGGTCCGGACCCGGGTCTCAGGTCCAGCCCACGGGCATCACCTTGATGCCGTTGACGAAGTTGGACTCCAGCCGGACGACCGGGCCCGTGGTGGCAAGTCGGGGAAGGTGGGGGGCGACGGCGTCGAGCAGCGCGGCCGTCTCCATCCGCGCCAGGTGGGCGCCCAGGCAGAAGTGCGGGCCCATGCCGAAGCTGAGGTGCGGGTTGGGCGTCCGCTCCAGGTCCACCCGGTGCGGGTCGGCGAAGATCCCGGCGTCCCGGTTGGCCGAGACGTAGAACATGACCACCTTGTCGCCCTCGGCGATCCTCGTGCCGGCCAGGGTGGTGTCCCGGGTGGCGGTCCGCCGGAACTGCATGATCGGCGTGACCACCCGGAGGAACTCGTCGACGGCGGTGGCGGTGGGCAGCGGCCCGCCGAGCCACCGACGGCGCAGCGCCTCGTCGTGCAGCAGCAGGTGCAGGGCGCCCGAGATCAGGTGTCGGGTCGTCTCGTTGCCGGCGACCACCAGCAGCATCCAGAACTGGCAGAACTCCCGGTCGGTCAGCCGCCGTCCGTCGACCTCCGCGGTGGCGAGCAGGCTGATCAGGTCGTCGCGGGGCGCGGCCCGCCGTCGTACGGCCACCGCCAGCGCGTACTGGAACGCCTCCGCGAACGTCTGCCGGTAGACCTCGACGTCCCCGCCGCCGTACTCCGGGTCGTCGAAGCCGACCAGGTTGTTGCTCCACCGGTACAGCAGGTGCCGGTCCCCGCGCGGCAGGCCCAGCAGGTCGGCGAGGACGAGCAGGGGCAGCTCCGCCGCCAGGTCGGTGACGGCGTCGAAGGTGTCGCGCTGGAGCACCCCGTCAACCAGTTCCCGGGCGTGCCGGGTGACGGTGTCGGCGAGCGAGCGTACGGCGCGGGGGGTGAACACCGAGGTGACGATGCGACGGATCCGCACGTGCTGCGGGGCGTCCATGTTCACCAGCAGCTGGCGCATGAAGTCCAGGTCGGCCGGGGTACGCGGGTCGTGCAGGAACGCCCCGCGCCGGGCGGAGGAGAACACCTCGGGCTGTCGGGACACCTCCATGACCGCCTCGTGAGTGGTCACCGCCCAGAACCCGGATCCGCGCTGCTGGATCCGCCCGGCGGAGCTGTGCCGCCACAGCGCCGGCTCCGGCACCCAGCCGACCGGCTCCTCGCGGCGGCGTCGTTCGAACTCGGCGTGCGGCACCGCCCGCGCGTAGGTCGCCGGGTGGGCGATGTCCTCGGTGGACGTCGGTTCTGTCGTGGGCATCTCGCTCACCGCTCCCATCGGTCGTCTCCGCAGAGCGTGCGCAACTGGTCGAGCCGGACCTTGCCGGTCGGCTCGCGGGGCACGGCGTCGACCGACCGCCACGAGCGGGGCACCTTGAATCCGGCGAGGTGCCGCCGGCAGTGCTCGTCCAGCGTCGACCAGGGCGGTCGCCCGCCGTCGGGCTCCCACTCGACGACGGCGGCGACCCGCTCGCCGTACTCCTCGTCGGGCAGGCCGAGGACCACGGCGTCGCGTACGTCCGGGTGCCGTACCAGCACCTGCTCGACCTCGGCCGGGTAGACGTTCACGCCGCCGGAGACGACCATGTTCTGGGCGCGGCCGGTGAGGTACAGGTAGCCGTCCTCGTCGAGGTGACCCACCTCGCCGTAGGTGAAGACACCCGGCGCGAGGTACGCGGCCCGGGTCTTGCCAGCCGCGTTGTGGTAGTGGAAGCCGCGGCCGGGCCGGCGGATGAAGATCCGACCCCGCTGGTGGGGGCCGAGCTCACGGCCGTCGTCGTCGACGACGACGATCCGGTTCGGCGGTACGGCCCGCCCCACGCTGCCCGGGTGGGCCAGCCAGTCGGCCGAGTCGATGAGGGTGACCACCCCGCCTTCGGTGGCCGCGTAGTACTCGACCAGCACCGGACCCCACCACTCGATCATGCGCCGCTTGACGTCCGGCGGGCAGGCCCCGCCGCCGTGCCAGATCCGGCGCAGACTGGCCGGGGAGAACGCGGCCCGGACGGCCGGGTCGAGGCGCAGCAGCCGGACGAACTGGGTCGGCACCAGGTGGCACTCGGTGATCCGCTCGGCGGCCATGGTGGCCAGCGTCGCGGCCGGGTCGAAGCGTTCCCGGACGACCAGGGTCGCGCCGTTGAGCAGGGGCAGCAGCGCGTAGAACAGTTGGGCGGAGTGGTACCAGGGCCCGACCAGCAGCACCCGCCCGTCGGTGGGCACGCCGAGCGTCCCGGTGGCGTACTCGAGCAGGCGGGTGGCCCGGGCGAACGGCGCTCCGGTGACGAACAGACCGTTGAGCACGCCCTTGGGGCGGCCGGTGGTGCCCGACGTGTAGATCATCAACTGCCCGCACTCCTGGTCGGCGGGGGCGGTCCGCGGGTCGGCCGCGGCGAGCAGCGGCTCCACCGGCGCCAGGCCGTACGCCGCCTGGTCACCGGTGACGACCGCCCGGACGGTGCCCGCCTCGGCCGCTGCCTTGGCACCCACCTCGGCGCGCGGCGGGTCGACGGCGAGCAGCCGCGCCCCGGCGTCGGCCAGCAGGTAAGCGACCTCCGGGGCGGTGAGGTGCCAGTTGACCGGCACCACCGTGACACCGGAGTGCAGGCAGGCCAGCAGCGCCTCCACCGCCTCCCGGCGGTTGCCGAGCATCAGCGCCACCGCGTCGCCGGAGCTGACGCCCGCGTCGGCGAGCACCGCCCGCCACCGGTGCACCCGCTCCCCCAGCTGTGCCCAGGTGAGGACGCCGTCCTCGGCGGCGAGCGCCGGCGCGTCGGGGGTCGCGGTGATCCGGGCGGCGAGGAGAGCGGGCGGGTCCTGGCGACTCGGCATCATCAGTCCAGCAGGTCCGGGTGGCGGCGCAGGACACCCGCGTAGAGGGGCTTGAAGTTGTACCGGCCGATGCCCGGCGAGCCGATCACCTCGCGGGTGCGCTCGGCGTCCTCCGGACCGATGGGCACCGGCTTGCCGGCCGCCTCGGCGGCGAGCTGCACCTGGCAGGACCGTTCCATGGCGACGAACCACCAGGCCGCCTCCGCCACCGAGCCGCCGACGGTCAACAGGCCGTGGTTGCGCAGGATGGCGGCCTTGCCGGGGCCCAGCGCGGCGGCGATCCGCCGGCCCTCCTCGGTGTCGAGCACCACGCCGGTGTAGTCGTCGAAGAGGCTGTGGTCGCCGTAGAAGGCGCAGGCGTCCTGCGTGATCGGGTCGAGGAGCCGGCCCAGGGTGGAGAAGGCCCGGCCGTACACCGAGTGGGTGTGAACGGCGCAGACGACGTCGGGCCGGGCGGCGTGCACCGCCGAGTGGATGACGAAACCGGCCGGGTTGATCCGGCCCTTGCCGCCCAGCACCTGCCCGTCCGCGCCGACCAGCAGCAGGTCGCTGACCCTGACCTGGCCAAAGTACATGCCGAACGGGTTGATCCAGAAGCAGTCGGGCCGCTCCGGGTCGCGGACGGTGATGTGTCCACCCGCGCCCTCGTCGTAGCCGAGTTCGGCGAACAACCGCAGCGTGGCGGCCAGGTGTGCCATGCGCTGCTGGCGGAGAGCCGGTGTGTCAGGAGGGAAACTCATCCGCAACCACCCGTCGTGTCGGTGTCGTAACCGCCGGAGGCCACGATCGCCTCCGCCCGGTCGGGAAGTCCCGCCTCGGCCGGAACGGCCCCCGCGACGGCGGCCGCCGTACCGGAACCGTTGCGGGCCACCGCCCCGGCGGCTGTCGGGTCCGGCCGCCACACCGCCAGGAAGCCGTCCAGCCGGTCGAGCCCCCAGAACCGGTGCCGCCCCCACTTGAGGTACGGGATCCCGAAGATGTCGTCGAGGTAGGCGCGTTCGAGGCAGCCCGCCCCCTCGTCCCGCAGCTGCGGATCGTCGACAGCGCCGGTGACCACTGCCGGATCCAGTCCGGCCCGCTCGGCGCAGCCGGCCACCACCGCGGGGTCGCAGATGTTCTCGCCCCGCTCCCAGCGGGCGGCGACCACCTCGTCGTAGAAGGGCGCCGCCCGGCCGGCGCGGCGGGCGGCCAGCCAGCCGAGATGCGGCACCTCCCAGTGCGGGTCGACGTCGATCGGCCAGGCCATCGGCACACCCTCGCGCTGCACCAGGCGTTTGGTGTCCATCAGCAGGTAGAGGTGCTTCGCCCGGCTCATCTGCACGTAGTGGAACTCCGCGCCGCGCGCGGCGAGCGCCTCGGCGGTCCGGGCGTCCGGATCCCAGTAGGGGAACCAGTCGAAGTCCGTGAACGCGGTCGGCACGGTGGCGCGCAGCCGGCGGACCGTCAGCCAGCTGTACGGGCTGCGGAAGGAGAAGAACAGCCGCGGGCGGGCGGGGGCGCGGGTCACGGCCGGTCCCCGGTGAGGATCGCGCACACCTCGGGGTCGAGCCGGGCGAGCTGGCCGGCGTCCGGTCCCCGGCTGATCGCGTAGCCGTGCAGGATGGTCGCCGTGGCCACCAGGACCAGCCGGTCGCCCCGGTGGACCCAGCAGTCCATCCGGCCGCTGAACATCATCTCCCGGAGCACGTCGTCGACGGTGAAGACGGTGTGCACCGTCTCCTCCATGTGGGCCGGCTCGGCCAGGCGTACCCGGGCCCGGGAGACCACCGGGATCCACGCGCGTTCGGCCAGCATGCGGCCCACCGAGATGCCCCGGTCGGCGAGGAACCGGTCGACGACCTCCTCCAGGGCGCGCACGTAGCCGGAGTGCTGCACCCGGTCGGAGAAGTGGCAGTAGAAGTACGGTGCCCGCCAGGACCAGAGGAAGGCCCCCGAGCCGTCCGGCGTCAACACCGACGCGGGGTCGGCGTCGGCCGGCAGCGCGAGTTCCGAACGCAGGCCGGTCGCCGCGTCGAGGGTGGCCGCCTCCCAGGTCGCGAGCGCCGCCGGGGCGGGCCGGTGGGTCGGCGCGTCGGTCTCGGGCAGCAGCGCGACGGTGACGTGTCCGCGCAGCACCACGACGTCCTGGCCGCCACGGCTCACCGACAGCTGCACCCGCAGCCGCCGCCCGGTGCCGGCGACCACCTCGGCGCGGACCTCGTCGTCCACCTCCAGCACCGCCGGCAGCTGCACCGAGCAGTCGACGATCTCGGTGCCGAGGCCGTGCTGGTGGAACAGCGCGTGGGCGCCGTGGCCCTGATCGCGCAGCCAGTTCAGGACGGCCTCCTCCACCAGGTACATGAAGTGCTTGAAGCCGATCCAGGTGCGGATGTTGGCGCCCTCGTAGCGCGGTCGGCTGACCAGGACGCTCGGGGTGGGCGCGGGCGGGGCGAGGGTGCTCACGGGGCTGCTCCTTCGGGATGACCGCTGACGACGGGGGCCACGTCGAGGAAGGCCCGTAGGCGGGACGCGACATCCTCCGGCTGGCGGGCGTAACAGAAGTGGTCGTAGCTTTCGCCGACCGACAGCACCGCGTGCGGCATGGCGTCGGCCAGGGTCCGCGCCGCCTCGGGGGACAGCGTCGGATCGGACCCGCCGGCGAGTACCAGCACCCGGGCCGTCACCCGGTCCAGCCGCATCGAGGCGCTGGCGCAGAACTGGTCGAAGACGGTCAGGAACCCCGAGGGGCCGACCCGGTCGAACGCCTTGGCGATCATCCGTTCCACCACGTCGGGGTCCAGGGCACGCAGCCGGGTGCCGAGCCGGCTGCGCAGCGAGTCGTGGATGTGCTGCTCGAAGGAGCGTCGGGCGCGTTCGAACAACCGCCAGGTCACCACGACGTCCGGCGGGCGGTACAGCGGGCAGATCAGGATGACGGTGTCCGGCACCCGCCGGTCGCCGGCACAGAGCAGCTCGAGCAGGGCGTTGGCGCCGTAGGAGTGGGCCACCAGCAGGTCCGGTCGCCGGTCGAGACCGTCGAGGCCGTCGGCGAGCCACTGCGCCGAGGGCCGGTGCCGCCACCGGTAGTCGTTGCCGGGCCGCCAGGGCAGGTCGAGGGCGACCGGGTGCCAGTCGGACGGCAGTACGGTGCTCAACGGCAGCCAGCTCGCCCAGGAGTCCTCGAGCCCGTGCGCGAAGACCACCAGCGGACCGTCCGGTGTGGGCGGCCGCAGCTGCCGTACGGTCGTCGTCACGGCTGCCTCCCGGGCGGGGCGAGCAGGGCGGTACGCCAGCCGTCGTCGGTGCCGCCGCAGAGCACCGCGACGCCGTCCGCGCCCTCGGCGACGAGCCGCGTGGCGAGCGCCGTCTGGAGCACCCCCTGGAATCCGTAGCCGTCGCCCCAGGCGGCGGCCGGGTCGAGGTGGCCGGGGCCGACCACGACCGGCACCGGCCACGGGGGTACGTCGGCGCGGTGCCGCACGGTCGGCCCGACGGTCACCGTGGCCAGCGGGGTGCCGGCGCGGGTGGCGGGTTCCAGGACCACGCAGGCGGCCCCGGCGCGCAGCGGTGGGCCGCCGGCGGCGTGGCCACGGACCGCCACCGCGGTCTCGTCGTCGGGTTCCGCGCCGACCACCAGCACCCGGTCGGCCCGGCGGGCGCGCAGCAGCAGGGCGCCGAGCGCCAGCGCGTCCAGGCCGGCGGTCTCGCCGGAGCAGACCATCAGGTTCGGTCCGGCGAGGCGGAACCACATCGCGATGCTGCTGGCGATCACGTTGCTGGAGGCGTTCGGTGCCGCCATCGGGCTGACCCCCCGGCTGCCCTCGCGGGCGACGGCGCGGGTCACGTCGACGACCGTGGCGACGTTGCCGAGGTTGCTGGCGGCCACCACGGCGGTGCCGGGATCGAGCGGGACGTCGGGGCGTACGCCGTCGGGCAGGCCCAGCGCCCGGTGCGCGGCGCAGAGCGCGAGCCGGGTGGCCGGTTCCTTGTACAGCAGCCCCTTACGGCCGAGCAGGGTGTACGCCTGGTCGGCCGGGCAGCCGGGCGTGACCGCCGGCAGGCCGGCGGCGGTGGCGACTGGCGGCAGGCCGGCGGCGGTGGCGAAGCGGTCGTCGGCGGGCAGGTGGATGCTGTAGGAGGTGACGACCACGGCGGGGGCCGGCGTGCCGGTCATCGCGCCTCCACCAGCGTCACCGCGTTCACGCCGCCGAAGCCGAAGGCGTTGACCTGGGCGAGGGTGACGTCCCGTCGGGCGTGCACCTCCCGGACGAAGCTGAGTCCGTCGCCCTCGGGCAGGGGGTTCGTCAGCCCGACGACCGGCGGCACGGTGCCGCTGGCCAGGCAGCGCAGTGCCACGTCGACGTTGGCCAGGGCGGCGGCGCCCGACAGGTGGCCGACCGCGCCCTTGATGCCGGTGACCAGGGGTGCCTCCGGTCGGGGCAGGCACCGCAGCAGCGCGGCGCACTCGGTGGGGTCGTTCAGGGCGGTGCCGGTGCCGTGGGCGACCACCAGGTCCGCCTCGTGCGGGCCGCGACCGGCCCGGGTCCAGGCGTCGCGCACCGCCCGGCAGATCCCGTCGACGTCGGGGGCGGTCTCGTGCACGGCGTCGCAGGACAGCCCGGTGGCCAGGAGCCGACCGACGGCCGGGCCGGCCCACGTCTCGCCGACCACGACGAGCGCGGCGGCGCCCTCGCCGAGCAGGACGCCGGTGCGGTCCCGGTCGAACGGGCGGACCTGGGTGGTGGGCGACGGGGTGACCTTGCCGATCATCGCGAGCATGGAGGTGGTCGTCGTGTCGGCGGCGCCGACGACGACCGCGTCGGCCTCGCCGGTCTCGATCAGGTCCTGGGCGAGCGCGAGGGCGTGCCCGCCCGCGCTGCACGCGTTGGCGAGGGTCACCACCTCGGCCAGGTCGGGCGCGGCGTCCCGGACGGCGGGGCCGAAGTGCAGGCGGGACGGGGTGGTGGCCGCGCCGGTGCGGGCCATCTCCTCCACGGCGGCCAGTTCCCGCAGCCCGGTGCCGACGAGCGCCACGACCCGGTGGCGGCGCGGGTCGACGGCGGCCCGGGTCAGCACCTCGTCGACGCACTCCCGCAGCCAGGTGCCGGCCCGCAGGGCCACCCCGGGGGCGGGCTCGTCGATCTGGTAGCCGGCCGTCACGTTGAGCTGGGCGGTGAGGGGGTGCCGCAGCCCGCCCACTCCGCTGCGTCCGTCCAGCAGGGCGGCGAAGGTCCGCGCGCCGTCGCCGAAGCACGTGCGGAGGCTGCTCGCCGCGATCAACGCCGTCATGGTCTACCGCCGGACCAGGGCGGCGCCGACGCCACCGTCGGTGCCGTGGGCGGTGAGCAGGGTGAGGCCGGACCGGGTGCCGGGCTCGCGCAGCGCGGCGGCCAGGGCCAGGGCGGGAAGGGCCGCGCCGCAGTCACCCGCCGCCCGGCTCACCACCAGCTCGGCCGGCCGGTGCCCGTCGAGCGCCCGCAGGGCGGCGTCGCGCTGCGGGCGGGGGCCGGCGGTGACGGTCTCGCTGGTGGCCAGGAGGGTGACGTCGCCCGGTACGGCTCCGGCGGCGCGCAGGGCGCGAGCCACACAGTCGGTGAGGGCCTGCTCGGCCGTGCCGTCGGGGCCGTACCCGGTGGTCGCGGCGCAGACGGCCGGCCCGCCGGAGTCGGCGGGGCCGCCGATCACGAACACCGCGGCGCCCTCCCCGGCGGGGATCACGCCGCCGGTGGGGCCGAGCGCGCAGGCCCAGGCCCGGTGCGCCGAGAACTCCTCCACCGCGCCGACGAGCATGGTGTCGACGTAGCCGCGGCGGATCGCGTTGCCGGCGTACCGCAGGGCGTTGAAGAAGGCCAGCGGCCCGCCGGTGACGGTGGCGTTGACCCCCTTGAGCCCGTGGCGGATGGCCGCCTGGCCGGCGGCGCAGTTCATCACGGTGTTGGGGAACAGCACCGGGTTGACCAGGTACGGCTTGTCCTGCACCAGGGTCTCGCGGGTGTAGTCGCTGGTGGACTTGAGGCTGCCGACGGTGGTGCCGAGCACCACGCCGATCCGGGTCCGGGTGGTGTCGTCCACCGTCAGCCCGCTGTCGTCGAGGGCGTCGCCGCAGGCCACCACGGCCAGCGCGGTGGCCCGGTCGTAGAAGCTGGTGCCGCGCCGGCCGAGCCGGGCCCGGACGTCGAAGTCGAGCAGCGCCTGCCCCTGCGGGTGGGGCAGCGTCTCGGTGACGATCGCCCCCACCGGGACACCGGGATGGGCCGCCCCGGCGAGGTCGGCGACCCGCTGCGCGAGCGCCTCCGGGCGGTCACCGGCGGCGCTCAGCGTGGCCAGGCCGTTGATGGTCAGTGGATTCATCGGGCCGCTCCCAGCACCACGATCGCGTTGTTCCCGCCGAAGGCGAAGCCGTTGTTCTGCACCATCCGGACGGTGGCCGACCTGGCCTCGTTCGGCACCGGATCGATGCCGGTCAGCTGCGGATCCGGGTGCGTCCAGTTGACGGTGGGGGGCAGGAACCCCTGTTCGACGGCGAGCGCGGAGGCGATCGCCCCGAATCCGCTGGCGGCGCCCATCGTGTGCCCGATCATCGACTTGATCGAGCTGATGGGTGGCGGTTGCGGCCCGAACACGTCGAGCACGGCCTGCGCCTCGACCAGGTCGTTGGCCGGGGTGCCGGTGCCGTGGGCGCAGATGTAGTCGACCTGGTCCGGGGTGATGCCGGCGTTGCGGTGCGCGGTGCGGATGCACGCGGCGATGCTGTCCCGGTCCGGGGCCACCGGATGGTTGGCGTCGCAGTTGAGACCGTAGCCCAGCACCTCCGCGTAGACGTGCGCGCCGCGCGCCTCGGCGTGCTCCCACGTCTCCAGCGCCAGCACCGCGCCGCCCTCGCCGGTGATGATGCCGGAGCGGTCCCGGTCGAACGGCGAGCAGGCGTGCTCGGTGAGCGCGCCCAGCCGGAAGAAGCCCGCGTGCGCCCATCGGCAGACCGAGTCGGCGCCGCCGGCGAACACCACGTCCGACTCGCCGGTGACGAGCAGGTCGTAGGCGTACCCGATGGCGTAGTTGCTGGCGGAGCACGCGGTGGCGAGGGTCAGCGAGTCGCCGCGCAGACCCAACTCCTCGCTGACCGCGTGCGCCAACCGACCGGCGGGCAGCTGCTCGACCAGTTCCGGCGGCATCGCGTCGAAGCCCGCCTCGACCAGTCGCGCGGTGAGCGCCTCCAGCACGACGGACTCGCCGCTGGTCGTGCCGATCACGGCGTGCGCCCGGGTGCGGTCCACGGTGTCGAGGTCGAGCTTCGCGTCGTCCGCCGCGAGTCGCGCGGCGGCGGCCGCGAACTGGCTGGACCGGCCCCACCGTGCGGTGGGCAGCCGGCGCAGCCAGGCGGCGGGGTCGAAGTCACGGACCTCACCGCCGTTGCGGTACGGGAACCCGGACGGGTCGAAGCTGGTGATCGGGGAGATCCCGGAGCGGCCCGCCCGTAGGGACGCGCCGAACGCCGTCACCCCCGTTCCGATGCTCGACACCGGGCCGAGGCCGGTCACGACCACACGCCGCACGGTCTCAGTCCTGCCAGCCGGCGTGCCGGGCGACGGCCTCGTAGGTGGTCTTGAGGTTGCGCAGCTCGGGCAGCTCCGACTGCGGGATCTCCACCTTGAACTCCTTGTCGATGCGGGCCAGGATCTCGATGGCCCGCAGCGAGTCCGCCTGGTACTCCTCGGCGAAGTCCCCGGTGTCGGTCAGTTCGTCGGTCTCGACTTCCAACACCTCGGCGATGATCTCCCGGAGCTGCTCGTACCGCTCGTTCTCACCGGACATGTCGGCCTCCTTGGGAACTGGTGTTAGCAGGGATGGTGCGGTCGGCGTCCCGGCCCTGCGGACCGGTCGCCGGTTCGGCGACGGCCGCGCGGGGACGGCGGGCGGCCATGAGCGAGCCGACGGTGGCGATGCGCCGCTCGCCGACCCAGCTCTCGCCGGTGGCGAAGGCGGTGTCGGCGACGACCCGTTCCAGGCGTACGACGTGCCGGACGACGTCGCCCGGGTAGGCCCGGCCGGTGACGGTGTAGTCCCGGGCGCCCACGAAGAGCAGCAGGGTGTCCTCGGTGGCGCGCTGCGCCGGGGCGGCACCGGCCAGCCAGAGCAGCGCCGCGCTCTGCCCGAACGACTCGATGAGCAGCGAGGCCGGGTAGGCGTAGTCCCCGGCGGTGGCGTCGTCGCCGAGGTGGGCGTAGCACGGTTCGGTGGCGGTGATCGCCTTGACCGTCTCGATGGTGTCGCCGTCCCGGCTGGTCACCCGGTCGACCAGCAGCAGCGGGTGACGCTGCGGCAGGACCGCCCGGATCTCGGCGGCGTTCACGCGTCGGCTCCGGCGTCGAAGTCGGCACGCAGCTGTGCGGTGACCGTCCCGTCGGTGCGTCGGGCGACGCCACGGACCTGCCAGCCAGTCGGTGCCGGCGTGGACGGTGCCGGGGTGACCGGTGCCGCCGGGTCGGCCGGTGCCGGGGTGGTCGGCCGGACGTCGAGGGTGAGCTCCATCTCGTCGCCGCCGAGCAGCGCCGCGAGGAACCGGATCGAGGTGACCGTCCGCAGCCGGGGTGCGCCGGGGACGGCCCGGGTCATCGCCTGGCACAGGGTCTCGACCACGAAGACGCCCGGGTAGATCGGCTGGCCGGGAAAGTGGCCGACGAGGTTCGGGTTCCGGGGATCGACCGCGACCCGGGCGACGACCGTCCAGCCGCCGTCGTCCTGGGCGGTGACCAGGAGCCGGTCGACCGCCGGCAGCGGGGCGGCGTACGGCACCGGGGCGGCGGGCCGCCAGGTCGGTGCTGTCGTCGCCGCGGTCACAGGACCATCCCCCCGTCCACCTGGAACACCTGGCCGGTGACGTAGTCGGCCTGGTCGGAGAGGAGGAAGCCCACCATCGCGGCGACGTCCTCGGGGCGGCCGAACCGGCGCAGGCCGATCATGCCGAGGGCCTGCTCCCGGGCCTTGGCGTCCAGCGCGTCGGTCATGTCGGTCTCGATGAAGCCGGGCGCGACCACGTTGACCCGTACGCCGTAGCGGGCGACCTCCTTGGCCAGCGAGCGGCTCAGCCCGATGATGCCCGCCTTGCTGGCCGCGTACGCCGTCTGCCCGACGTTGCCGTGGATGCCGGCGATCGAGGAGAGGTTGACGATGACGCCGGCCCGGCGCTTCATGAACCGGAAGGCCATGGCCCGGCAGAAGTTCCAGGTGCCGCCGAGGTTGATGTCGATGACCGCCTCCCAGTCGGGGCGGCGGGCCAGCACCAGCGGGCTGTCCCGGGTGATGCCGGCGTTGTTCACCAACCGGCCGATCGGGCCCAGCCGGTCCTCGGCCTCGGCGATGAACGCCTCCACCGCCTGGTCGTCGGCGACGTCGCAGGGTGCGAAGTAGCTGGGGACGCCGATCGCGGCGACCTGCGCCTCGGTCTTCTCGGCAGCCTCGCTGGGCCTGCTGTAGCAGCAGGCCAGGCCGTAGCCCTGCTCGGCGAGCCGGACGGCCACCGCGCGGCCGATGCCCCGCGAGGCGCCGGTCACCAGTGCCAGCGGTCGCTCGCTCACAGACGCCTCCTCTGCCCGTCGCACCCACGCCGGGTGCCCCCGATCGGCGACGGGAACTCGTATCTTGCACTCCCATGTTGAAGCATCTTCGGCTCGACATCAATAGAAGTAGCAAGAGACTCGCAAAGAGCAGCTAGATACTCTGCAAAAGCTAGCCGGACACTATCGCCCGTCGGGTTCCGGCGCGGTGTCGGCCAGCACGTCACGGCTGTCCGCGCCGGCCGCCGGCGCACCCCGGCGGATCCGGGTCGGGGTGCGGGAGAACTTCACCGCCGGGCCGGTGAGCGGCGCGACCGTGCCGTTGTGCAGCACCGTCGGCTGGAGCATGTCCCGCGCCGACACCTGCGGATCGGCCGCGACCTCGGCCAGGGTGCGGACCCGCTCGGCCACCAGGTTCGCGGCGCGGAACGCCGCCATGACCTCGTCGACCGTACGGCTGCGGCACCACTCGGCCACCAGGGCGTCGACCTCGGCACGGTTGCGGCGGCGCTGCGCGCCCCGCCCGTAGCCGGGCGCGCGCGCCAGCTCCGGTCGGCCGATCGTCTCCGCCAGCGCCCGCCAGTGCTTGTCGAGGGCGACGGACAGGTAGACCTCGCCGCCACGGCAGGAGTAGACGTTCGACGGGACCGCGAAGTCGGTCTCGTTGCCCCACCGCGCCGGCGGCGCACCGGTCGCGGCCAGCGTCAACAGCCCGCAGCTGCTGGCGAGCAGGCTGTCGAGCATGGCCACGTCGAGGTGCTGGCCCTCCCCGGTGCGGTCGCGGTGCGCCAGGGCGGCCAGCGCCCCGACGGCCGCGTGCAGACCGGCCAGCTCGTCGGCGAGGAAGGTCGGCGCCCGGACCGGGCCGCCCGCCGGGTCGCCGTTGAGCGCCATCCAGCCGCTCGCGGCCTGCACCACCGGGTCGTACGCCGGCCGGTCGACGTCCGGGCCGAACTGGCCCCAACCGGTGATCGAGACGAACACGACGTCCGGCCGGACCCGGCGGCAGTCGGCGTAGCCGACCCCCCAGCCGTCCAGCGTGCCGGGCCTGTAGTTCTCCACCACCAGGTCCGCGTCGCGCACCAGCCCGAGGAACGCCTCCCGGCCGGCGGGCTGCCGCAGGTCCAGCCCCACGCTGCGCTTGTTCCGGTTCACCGTCTCGCGGAACCACGACAGGCCCGTGCCCGGGATCTCCGGCGGCACCTCGCCGTCGCGGCCGTACGGCAGCTCGACCCGGAGCACGTCCGCCCCCATGTCGGCGAGCAGGCTGGTGGCCAGCGGGCCGGACCACACCTTGGTCACGTCCAGCACGGACAGGCCGTTCAGGGGGCCGTCGAGGTCGTCGCGGGCCTCCCGGTAGAACTCCTCGCGCCGCACGTCACACCCGGGCCAGGATCGTCGCGGTGCCCAGGGAGCCCCCGCAGCACATGGTGACCAGCGCGGTCTGCGCGTCCCGCCGCTCCAGCTCGTGCAGCGCGGTGACCAGCAGGCGGGTGCCGCTGGAACCGAGCGGGTGACCCAACGCGATCGCCCCGCCGTTGACGTTCACCCGCTCCAGGTCGGTGTCGTGCTGCTGCGTCCAGTTGAGCACCACGCCCGCGAACGCCTCGTTGACCTCGACCAGGTCGAGGTCGGCCAGGGTCATGCCGGCGTGTGCCAGCGCCCGGCCGGTCGCCGCCACCGGCCCGTCGAGCAGGTAGTACGGGTCCGCTCCGGTGACCACCTGGGCGACCAGCCGCGCCCGGGGCCGCAGCCCCAGCGCGCGGGCGTGGGCGCGGGACATCCACAGGATCGCCGACGCGCCGTCGGAGACCTGCGAGGTGGTGCCGGCGGTGTGCACCCCGTCGGGCACGTTCGGCCTGAGCGCGGCCAACCCCTCCAGGGTGGTCGCGCGCAGCCCCTCGTCCCGGTCGACCCGGCGCGGGCCGGCGCGGTCGTCGTCGCCCGGCACCGGTGCGTCGATCCCGACCACCTCCCGGTCGAAGTGTCCGGCCGCCCAGGCCGCCGCCGCGCGGGCCTGGGAGAGCACCCCGTACGCGTCGACGTCGGCCCGGGTGAGGCCCTGCCGGGCGGCGATCCGCTCGGCACCCCCGAACTGCGCCTTCGGCGGGTCGTCCCACGGGTAGTCGGCGGTCTTGTAGTGACCGGGTCCGTTGTAGAGGTTGACACCGATCGGGACGCGGCTCATCGACTCGACCCCGCAGGCGATGCCGACGCTGATCGCGCCACTGCCGATCAGTGCGGCGACGAGGTGGTTGGCCTGCTGGGCGGAGCCGCACGAGGCGTCCACGGTGGTGCAGCCGACCGCGGGATCCCAGCCGGTGCTCAGCCAGGCGTTGCGGGTGACGTTCAGGCTCTGCTCGCCGGCCTGGGTGACGCAGCCGCCGATCACCTGCTCCACGGCGTCGGGCGGGATGCCCGCCTCGTCGACGACCGCCCGCAGCACGTGCCGGAGCAGCTCGACGCCCTTCAGCCCGGCCAGCGCGCCGCCGCGCCTGCCGATGGGGGTACGGACCGCGGCGACGACCACCGGTTCGCGGTCCGCAGGGGTCACCGCTCCTCCAGGGTGATGGCGAACTTCGGGCAGGCGTTGGCGGCCCGGGTCACCTCCGGCCACAGCTCCTGCGGTGGGTTCTCCTGGAGCACGTAGAGAAAGTCGTCGTCGCGTACCTCGAAGACCGTCGGCGCCTCGGCGGCGCAGAGGCCGTTGCTGTCACAGCTGTCAAAGTCCACACGTACCCGCATCGCGGCCGTCCTCTCCCGGTCCCGGCAACTTGCCTTCCACGGTAGTGCAGGGACTCGTATCTGGAAAATACGAGCATCGTCTTTGCGCAGACCCTTGTGTGTCTTCTGGAGCGTCGCTACGGTGCCTACGGATACCCCAGGTGATCGGCGTACGGGAGGCCCCGTGGCTGTTCGTGAAGGCTTCACCCCCTGGCCGGCGGAGTTCGTCGACCGATACCGCGAGGCCGGTTACTGGCGTGGCGAGGTCCTCGGCGACCTGTTCCGGCCGTGGGCCGACTGGGCCGGTGAGGCCCGTGACCCCGGCCGCGCCGCCGTGGTCACCCGGCACGGCCGGCACACCTACGGCGAACTCGACGCCCGCGCCGACGAGCTGGCGGCGGGCCTGTCCGAGCTGGGCGTACGCCCCGGCGACAGCGTGGTCGTGCAGCTGCCCAACACCGTCGAGTTCCTGGTCACCTGTGTGGCGCTGTTCCGGTTGGGCGCGTTGCCGGTGCTGGCCCTGCCGGCGCACCGCCGGGCCGAGCTGACCTACCTGACGCAGTACGTCGGGGCCGTCGCCCTGGTCACCGGCGACCGGGCGCCCGGAGTGGACCACCGCGCGGTGGCGCAGGAGGTCCGTGACGCCTGCCCCACCTTGCGACACGTGCTGGTGGTCGGTGACCCCGGGCCGTTCCTGGCCTGGTCGCAGGTGCGCGCCCCGGCCCGGGAGCTGCCCCGACCCGACCCGCAGGACGTGGCGTTCTTCCTGCTCTCCGGCGGGACGACCGGGCTGCCGAAGCTGATCCCCCGCACCCACGACGACTACGCCTTCCAGCTGCGCGCCACCGCCGAGGCGATGTCCTTCGACCACCGGCACGCCTACCTCGCGGCGGTGCCGGTCGCGCACAACGCCGCCCTGGGGTGCCCGGGGGTGTTCGGCGCGCTGCGGGTCGGCGGCCGGGCGGTGCTGGCGTCCAGCCCCAGCCCCGACGAGGTCTTCGCGCTGATGACCCAGGAACGGGTCACCCTCACCACCGTCATGCCGGCCGTGCTGTCGCTGTGGGTGGAGACCGCCCCGATCTTCGACGTGCACCTGCCCGAGCTGGTCATCGAGGTCGGCGGGGCGGTCCTGCACCCCGACCTCGCCCGCGCGGTCCGCCCGGCCCTGGGCGCCACGCTCACCCACTGGTTCGGCATGGCCGAGGGGGTGCTCTGCTTCACCCGCCCCGACGACGGCGACGAGGCCGCGGCGACCACCCAGGGCACCCCGATGTGCGCCGACGACGAGTTGCTCGTCGTCGACGCGACCGGCCGGCCCGTCGCGCCGGGCGAGGTCGGCGAGCTGCTGGCGCGCGGTCCGTGCACGCTGCGCGGCTACTTCGCCGTACCCGAGCACAACCGGACGACCTTCACCCCCGACGGCTTCCTGCGGACCGGCGACCTGGCCCGGATCGACCCCGAGGGCCGTCTGGTCATCTCCGGGCGGATCAAGGACGTCATCAACCGCGGCGGCGAGAAGGTGATGGCCGACGAGGTGGAGGGGCACCTGCTCACCCACGAGCGGGTCCGCGCGGCGGCGGTCGTCCCGGTCCCCGACCGGCAGCTCGGCGAGAAGACCTGCGCGGTCGTCGTCGCCGACGGTCCGCCGCCCAGCCTGGTGGAGCTGCGCAAGCTGCTGCGGGACCGCGGCCTGGCCGACTACAAGCTGCCGGACCGGTTGGCGGTGGTCGAGGCGCTGCCGCTGACCAACGTCGGCAAGGTCGACAAGCGGGCGCTGGCCGCGGCGGTCCTCGGCGACCTGACCACCGCCGCCGGTCGGTAACGGCGGCCCGGCATGACGCCCTCCCCCGACCAGGCCCGACCGGCGAGCCTCTGGCTGGACACCCTGCCCGCGTCCCTGCGGACGGTGCGCCCGGCCCTGGCCGGCGAGGCGCGGGCCGACGTGGTCGTGATCGGCGCCGGCTTCACCGGCCTGTGGACCGCCTACTACCTGACCGAGCTGGCGCCACAGCTGTCCGTGCTGGTGGTGGAGGCGGAGCACGTGGCGTACGGGGCCAGCGGACGCAACGGCGGCTGGTGCACCACGGAGATGCCCGCCCTGCTGGCCAACCTCGTACGGCGCTACGGCCCGATGGACGCCATGCGGTTCTACCGCGCCGGCCAGCGCACGCTCGACGAGATCGAACGGGTCCTCGCCGCCGAGGAGGTCGACTGCGGGTGGCGGCGGGACGGCTCGCTCTACGTGGCCCGTACCCCGCCGCAGGTGGCCCGGCTGCGCGCCTGGCAGGACATGCGCCACCAGCTCGGCATCACCGACATGACGCTGCTGTCGGCCGCCGAGACCGCCGAGCGGGTCGGCGTCGCCGGGGCGCTGCTGAGCGGCTTCACGCCGCAGTGCGCCGCGGTGCAGCCGGCGGTCATCGCGGCCGGGCTGGCGCAGGCGGTGGAGCGGCGCGGGGTCACCCTCGTCGAGGGCACCCGGGCGCTCGCCCTGCGCCCCGGTGTGGTGGTCACCGACCGGGGCACGATCCGCGCCCGCAGCGTGCTGTGCGCCACCGAGGCGTACACCGCCGGGCTGGCCGGGCACGCCCGCCGGGTGCTGCCGGTGATCTCCCGGCTGCTGGCCACCGAACCGCTGCCGGAGCAGCGCTGGCGCGCGGCCGGCTGGCGGGACCGGGTCACCGTCGCCGACTCCCGCCACCAGTTCGCCTACTTCCAGCGCACCGCCGACGACCGGCTGCTGGTGGGCGGTCGGGGGGCCGGTTACCGCCCCGGTTCCCGGCCGGACGCCGCCGACGGTTCCGGCGGGCGGGTCTTCGCCCGGCTGCGCGAGTCCCTGGCCGAGAGCTTCCCCGCCTTGGCCGACGTGCCCGTGAGTCACCGCTGGAGCGGGGCGTACGGGCTGCACCGCGACGGCGAGCCGGCGGTGGTGTACGACCGCGACAGCGGCCTCGGTCACGCCGGTGGTTACGGCGGCGAGGGCATCGCGCTGAGCAACCTCGCCGGCCGTACGCTCGCCGCCCTGGTGACCGGGGTGAAACGGCCCGAGACCCGGCTGTTCTGGACCGGGCACCGGTCGCGCCGCTGGGAGCCGGAACCGTTGCGGACCATCGGCGTGCGCGGGGTCAGCGCGCTGGCCACCGTCGCGGACCGGTACGAGGACCGGTTCCGGCGTACGGCGCCGCTGGCGGGGGCCGTCATGCGAACCGTCCTGTGACCGTCTTTCCCGAGAGGAACCCCGTGGCCAACGACGTCGCACCGCCGCTCAACGGCGGCACCCACATCAACCTGACCGTCCGTGACCTCGACCGCAGCACCGAGTGGTACTGCCGGGCGTTGGGGTTCACCGTCGTGCGCGACGCCCGGCCGGTCGAGTCGGGCTTCACCTTCCGCACGTTGCTGCACTCCCGGGCGCTGACCTCGATCGTCCTCGGGCAGGGCGACCGGCCGGTCGCCGAGCCGTTCGACGAGCGCCGGGTGGGGCTGCACCACCTGGCGTTCCACGTCCCCGAGCGGGAGGACCTGCACACCTGGGTGGCGCACCTCGACTCGGTGGGCGTCGAGCACGGCGGGGTGCAGGAGTTGTTCCTGGAGGCCGGGCACGGGGTGTGGCTGCGCGATCCGGACAACATCTGGCTGGAGCTGTACTGGCTCAACGCCGACTACTTCATGCAGCGGATGCGGGAGCACCACCGGGCCCGGCGGGCCGAGCGGGTCGGCGGGCAGCAGTGACGCTGCCCGATGCCGCCGCCCGGCCCCGGATCGCCGCGGTCGACCTGGCCTGCGCCGACGACCCCTATCCGGAGTACGAGCGGCTGCGTGCCCTGGGGCCGGTCCTGCGGGGCGAGTTCGGCCAGTGGCTGGTGGTCGACCACGCCGCGGTCAGCGCCCTGCTCCGCGACGGCCGGCTCGCCAGCCACTTCCCCCGGGAGTTCATCCGGTTGACCCTGGGGGACGGACCGGCCGCCGAGTTCCCCTCCCGCATCGTGCTCACCCAGGATCCGCCGGAGCACACCCACGCCCGCCGGATCCTCGGCCAGGCGTTCGGCACACCCCAGGTGCGGGCGATGACCCCGGCGGTGAGCGCGCTGGTCGACGGGTTGCTCGCCCCGGCCCGCGAGGCCGGTCGCCTCGATCTCGTCGCGGAGCTGGCGGTGCCGCTGCCGGTCACGGTGATCTGCCGGCTGATCGGCATCCCCGACGCTGACCGGGAGGAGGTGCTGCCCCGGGTGATCGACCTGGCCCGGGTCTTCGACGCGGCCAACCTCCGCCCCGACGAGCGCGACGGCGTGGACGCCGCCGTCGCCTGGCTGCGCGAGTACGTGACCGCGCTACTGCGTGACGCGCCGGCCGGCGAAACCACCCTGGCCGGTATGGTCGCGGCGACCCCGCCCGGACAGCGGGGCGACGTCGCGACGATCGTCGACAATCTGCTGTTCCTGTTCCACGCCGGGTTCGAGACGACCATGGGGCTGGTCTCCAACGGTTGCACGGCGTTGCTCAGGCACCCCGACCAGCTGGACCGGCTGCGCCGGGATCCGGCCCTGGTCCGCCCGGCGGTCGACGAGTTCCTCCGGTTCGACTCGCCGATCCAGAACGCGATCCGGGTGGCCCGGGAGCCGATCGAGATCGGCGGCCACAAGATCAGGGCGGGCCGGTCGGTGATGCTGCTGCTCGGCGCGGCCAACCGCGACCCGGCGGTCTTCGACCGGCCGGCGGAGCTGGACCTGTCCCGTGCCCCGAACCCGCACCTGGGCTTCGGCGGCGGCCTGCACCACTGCCTGGGCACCGCGCTGGCCCGGCTGATGGGCGAGCTGACGTTCACCGCGCTCGCCACCGGGTTCCGCGACATCGCGCTCGACGGCGACGCCCTGCGCCGCCAGCACGGAAGCCTGCGCTCCTTCGAGCGTCTTCCGCTGGCCGTCCGCCCCGCGTGACGCGTCACCCGCCAACCCCCGCGACAGCAGTTAAGGAGACCCGCATGGCGCAGTTGTCCACCGAGACGTACTGGCACTCCACCGAACCCACCGAGGTCGGCCCGCCGCTGGACGGCGACGCCTCCTGCGACGTGTGCGTCGTCGGCGCGGGCTACACCGGCCTGTGGGCGGCGCACTTCATCAAGCAGGCCGAACCGGGCATGTCGGTACGGGTGGTGGAGGCGAAGTTCGTCGGCGACGGGGCCTCCGGGATGAACGCCGGGTTCGTGCAGATGACCGCCGGCAAGGTGCTGCGCCGGATGCTCTGGTACTACGGGGCGGAGAAGGCCGGCGGGGTGTACCGGGCGGTCGCCCGGTCGATCCTGGAGATCGGCCGGTTCTGCCGGCAGAACGGCATCGACGCCCAGTACGAGAACACCGGCATCCTCCAGGTGGCCACCGACACCAAGCAGCTCGCCCGGCTGGAGCTGCAGATCAAGCGCGCCCAGCGGGCCGGGGTGACCTCGTTCCGCCTGCTCGACCGGGAACAGGCGCAGGAGCGGATCGGCTCGCCGTCCGTCCTCGGCGCGCTGAAGGTCAGCGGCGCGCTGCTCAACCCGTACCGGCTGGTGCGCGGGCTGGCCCGGGTGGTGCAGGAGCAGGGTGTGCTGCTGCACGAGCAGACCCCGGCGCAGACGGTCGAGAAGGTCGACGGGAAGTGGCGGATCACCACCCCGCACGGCACGATCACCGCCGACCAGGTGGTCGTGGCGACCGAGGCGATGCAGGGGGCGTTCCCCGAGTTGTACGCGCGCCAGATGCCGGTGTGGAACTACCTGCTGGTCACCGAGCCGTTGACGGACGAGCAGCTGGGCCGGGTCGCCTGGCCGGGGCGGGAGGGGGTGGCGAACTCGTTGTCGTTCTCCACCGCGGCCCGGCTGACGGCCGACAACCGGGTGCTCTGGGCCGGCGGCCTGTGGTACATGTTCGGCAACCGGGACACCGATCCCCGCCACCGCCGCAACGACGAGGCGTTCGACAAGCTGGGCGAGTCGTTCCGGGAGTTCTTCCCGCAGTGGCGCGACGTGCGGTTCAGCCACGGCAACGGCGGCCTGATCAGCTGGAGCCACAGCTTCATCCCGCAGTTCGGCCGGACCGACTCGGGCATGGTCTACGGCCACGGGTACACCGGCAGCGGGATCGCGGCCAGCCACACCGGCGGGAAGATCCTGCGTGACCTGGTGCTGCGTCGCCAGACGGAGTTCACGGAGCTGGCGTTCGTCACGGTCAACCAGCCCAAGTTCCTGCCCGCCCCGTTCGGCGACAAGGGCGGCGAGTTCTTCATCTGGCGGCAGCGGGTCGGCGACCGGCTCCCGCTGCTGCTGCCGTACCGGTCGGCGCTGGCACCGAAGCGGTTCTTCGCGCGTCGTGCCGCGTCCGCCGGGCGGGCCACCCCGGGACACGCCGGCGACTGACCGACCCGGCCGTCGACAGCGAACGGGTCGTCGACAGCGAACGGCCCGTGACGCCGACGGGTACGCCGCCCGGCGTCGCGGGCCGCCGGCCGTGCCGGCCGCCGCTCAGTCGGCGGCCGGCACGGCCGGGGTGCGGTGCAGGGTGCGGCTCTGGCCCACCGCCAGGTCCCACAGGTCCTCGGCGGCCCGCCCGCTGGCCTGCCACGCCTGCCGGGCCTGGTGCAGCGGCTCCAGCGGCGCCTCGGCGGAGAGCGCGAAGGTGCCCCAGTGCATGGTGGCCATCCGCTGGGCGGCCAGGTCGCCGCAGGCGCGTACCGCCTCCGCCGGGCTCATGTGCAGCGGCTTCATGAACCAGCGGGGCAGGTACGCGCCGACCGGCATCAGGGCGAGGTCCGGCGGGCCGCAGCGACGCCCGATCTCGGCGAAGTACGGTCCGTAGGCGGAGTCCCCGGCGAAGAAGACGCGCTGGGGCGCGGCGTCGACGGCCGGATCGGCGTCGGTCGTCAGCATCCACCCGCCCCACAGGCTGCGGCAGCCGTCGAAGAGGGTCCGGCGGCTCCAGTGGTGCACCGGGACGAACTGGAACTCCACCGCGCCGAGGCGGGCGCTCTCCCACCAGTCCAGCTCGGTGACGGCGGTGAACCCGAGCCGGCGGAACCACCAGCCCAGCCCGCCGGGGACCAGCATCAGGACGTGCCGCGGCAGCCGGCGGATGGTCGGCGCGTCGAGGTGGTCGAAGTGGTTGTGGCTGATGACCACGGCGTCCACCGGCGGGAGGGCCTCCCAGCGCAGGCCGGGCGGGGTGAACCGGGGCCGCACCCCGGGGATGCGCCGGGACCAGACCGGATCGGTGAGCACGACGAGGCCACCGATCTGGAGCACGTACGAGGCGTGCCCGACCCACGTCGCTACCACCTCGCCGGGGCCGGCGGGTGGCAGTTCGTCCACGCCGGGGTGAACGGGAATCTGGTCGACCTGGCTGAGATCGGGTCGCATCCCGCCCTCGGCGATCAGCTTGCGGACCGCCGGGGAACCGGGCACCGGATGGGTCAGCCGATCGGCGAAGCTGGCCGGCCAACTCCGTCTGCCACGCTTCTTGGCAAGTATCCTGTCAAAGACGTGATAAACACTCCGCGGATATCTCATCATGCACCCCGATGCTCTCGCCCGCAGACCCTGTACCTGGCAACACTCGCGCCATCAGTTAAGTCCGATCGAGGGTATGCCGAGGCTGGTATTTGCGCTAGCGTCTCTCGCATGTCGGCGACCACACACACCGACAGGCTACATTTGTCCTGTCTGGAGGATATGCCTCACGAGCTGTTCATCGGAGGCAAGTGGACGCCCGCTGACAACCACCGTCTGTTAACGTCGTTTCGTCCCTCTACCGGAGAGACACTAGCGACGGTTGCGCATGCCGGTGCCTCCGACGTGAGCCGTGCCGTCGCCGCGGCGGGGGTCGCCGGTCGGCCCGGCTCCCGATGGCACCGGATGTCTCCGGCCGCCCGGTCGCGCCTTTTGCACCGGATCGGCGACCTCATCCTCGACCACGCCGACCGGCTGGCCATGATCGACTGTCTCGACAACGGCAAGCCGCTGCGGGTGGCCCGGGCCGGCGACGTGCCGGCCGCCGCGGCGGTCTTCCACTACATGGCCGGTTGGCCCGGCCGGTTGAACGGTGAGCACGTCCCGCTCTACACCGGCAGCCCGGAGCGGCACCTCGCGCTGACCGTGCCGGAGCCGGTGGGTGTGGTGGCGGCCATCGTGCCGTGGAACTTCCCGCTCTACATGGCGGCGGCCAAGGTGGCACCCGCCCTGGCGGCGGGCTGCACCGTGGTGCTCAAGCCCGCCGAGCAGACGCCGCTGTCCGCGTTGGCGCTGGCCCGGCTCACCCAGGAGGCCGGCCTACCACCGGGGGTGCTGAACGTCGTCACCGGCGACGGCGGCACCGGTGCGGCGCTCGCCGCGCACCCCGGGGTCGACAAGGTCACCTTCACCGGATCGACCGAGGTCGGCCGCAGCATCGTCCGGGCCGCGGCGGTCGACTTCCGCCGGGTGACCCTGGAGCTGGGCGGCAAGTCACCGAACATCGTGTTCAGCGACGCCGACCTGCCACAGGCGGTGGCGGGCGCGGCCCACGCGATCTTCTACAACCAGGGCGAGACCTGCGTGGCCGGTTCCCGGCTGTACGTGCAGCGGCCGGTCTTCGACGAGGTCGTGGCGGGCATCCGGGAACGGGCCGCGGCGATCAGGCTCGGCGACGGTCTGGACCGGGACACCGACATGGGTCCGTTGATCTCCGCGGAGCACCGGGTGCGGGTGCTGTCCTACCTGCGCTCGGCCCGTGACGGCGGGGCACAGGTCACCGGCGGCCACCCGCCGGACTCGCCCGGTTACTTCCTCGCTCCGGCCGTGGTGACCGGTGCCGACCCGCAGGCGCCGGTGGTCCGCGAGGAGGTCTTCGGTCCGGTGCTGGTGGCAGAGCCGTTCGACACGGTGCAGGAGGCGGTGGCGATGGCCAACGACAGCCCGTACGGCCTCGCCGCCGGCGTCTTCACCCGCGATCTCGGCCTGGCGCACCAGGTCGGCCGCCGGCTGCGCGCCGGCACCGTGTGGATCAACAGTTGGCACGTGCTCGATCCGGCGTTGCCCTTCGGCGGGGTGCGGGCCTCGGGTTGGGGACGAGAAATGGGCAGAGCGGGCGTAGACGCCTTTCTCGAAACAAAAACACTGGTCAATGACCTCGGCAGCCACCAGTGGGGGCCGACACCTGCTTCGAGGTGAGCACCGGCCGCGCTCGGCGACCGGGCACGTTGTGGGGAGGCATCGTGACAAGCGAAGAGCAGATGCTCGACATCTGGAAGAACGTTTCCGGTCGCCCGGTGGGGCCGGACACCGACTTCTTCGACGATCTCGAAGGCGATTCGATGGCGGCTGCGGCCATCGTGCACTGGGTGAACATCGTCTTCGGCGTGCAACTACCGATGATCGAGGTTTTCGACCGGCCCACCCCGGCGGAGCTGGCCGGTGTGGTGGACGAACTGAGGGCCGCCGCCCGGTAGCCGGCGCACCGCTCTCCCTCGCCCGGCCACCAGGCCTCACTGGTCGGCCGTACTCCAGAGACTGTCCGGAGCGCACCTCCGGCGGGGCATTCGTACCGCTTCGTTCAACCCGCACCCAGAGGGAACGTCATGGACATCGCCAGATCGGAGCACCACCCCTCCTCCGCCAGCGCCCCACCGGCCCCGCCGCTGGCACCGTCCCGCGCGGACGCCGTGGGCGCCCGTTCGGCGCCGCTGAGCGACCTGCAGTACGCGTACCTGCTCGGCGAGCTGGGCAACTTCCAGCTCGGCGGCCCCGCCCTCTTCTTCGAGGAGTACGCCTGCCAGGAGCTGGACGTCCGGGCGTTCAGCGCGGCCCTGCACCAGCTCATGGCCCGGCACGAGATGCTCCGCGCGTCGTTCGACGAGGCGGGCCTGCTGCACGTCCAGGACGAGGTGCCGGTGCCGCTGACCTACCGGTCACTGCGTGGTCAGCCGGAACAGGTCTGCCGGCGGCTGCTCACCCGCAACCGCGAGCGCTGCTACGACGAGGGGCCACCACGACGCGTCGGGCACGCTCCGTTCGAGATCTTCGTCTTCGCGCTGGACACCCACGTCGTGGTGCAGGTGTGCGCGCGGCTGCTGGCCATCGACGGCTTCTCGGGTGAGATCTTCGCCCAGGAGCTGCGGGCGCTGCTCAACGGTGAGTCCCTGCCCCCGCTGCGGTACACCTTCCGGGAGTACCGCAACGAGTGCGAGCGACGCACCGAGAGCGACGCGCACGAGCAGGCCCGTCGGTACTGGCTGGACCGGCTGGACAGCCTGCCCGCCGCGCCGGAGCTGCCCCGCCGCCGGACGACCAGCGATCCCAGCCCCCGCCTGGTGCGTCGGGTCTTCAAGCTGACCCCGGAGCAGTGGGTCGGCCTGGCCGCGCGGATCAGGAAGAACCGGCTCACCGGCACGATGGTGCTCGGCACGGCCTTCTGCGAGGTGCTGCGGCACTGGTCCAAGAACGCCGACTTCACCATCAACATCATGTACGGCGACCGGCTGCCCTTCCACCCGGAGGTCGACAAGCTCATCGGCAACTTCAGCAGCACCCTGCTGATGGAGTGCCGGCAGAGTCCGGGCGACACCTTCCTCGACCGGGCCCGCACCTGGCGGCGGCAGCTGCTCCAGGACATGGCGCACTCGTCCTTCGGCGGGGTCTCCGTCATCCGGCAGCTCAACCAGCGGACGGGCAACGCCCGCAACGCGCTGATGCCGGTGGTCTTCACCAGCATGCTCGGCGTCGGGGAGCCGGACAGCGGGGTCTTCCTGGAGCACCTCGGCTGGCAGCGGCTGGAGGGCCGGGTGCGTACCCCCCAGGTCGCGCTGGACCACCAGGTGTTCGTGGCCGGCAACGCCCTCGTCACCACCTGGGACAGCGCTGACGACCTGTACCCGGCCGGCATGATCGACGACATGTTCGCGGCCTACCGGTCCCTGCTCGTCCGGCTGGCCACCGAGGACGCGGCGTGGGAGACGGAGTCGTTCGACCTCACCCCGGCGGCCCAGTTGAAGATCCGCGAGCAGGTCAACAACACCGCCGCCCCGGCCCGGGTGGCCACCATGCACCAGCTCTTCGCGGAGCAGGCGCAACGGCAGCCGGACCGGCCCGCGGTGATCGCCGAGGGCCGGGAGATCACCTACGCCCAGCTCTGCGACCGGGCCAACGCCCTCGCCGCGGAGCTGGTCGAGGCCGGGGTCCGGCCGGGCGAGCTGGTCGGCGTGCAGGCGCTCCGCGGGGCACACCAGATCATCGCCCTGCTCGGGGTGCTGATGGCCGGCGCGGCGTACGTGCCGGTCTCGCCCCAGTGGCCCCGGCGTCGGCGTGAGCAGGTGGTCGAGATCTGCGGACTGCGGGTGCTGCTGGCCGACCGCAGCGTCCAGGGTGAGGAACCGTACCCGGGCGCGCGGACCGTCGACATCGCCACCGCCGTCGCCCGGCAGGACGGCGCGGCGGCTCCGGCGGTGGAGGTCAGCCCGGACTCGCTGGCGTACGTCATCTTCACCTCCGGCACCTCGGGCACGCCGAAGGGCGTGATGATCTCGCACGGCAGTGTCGTCAACACCCTCGTCGACATCAACGAGCGGTTCGGGCTCAGCCCCCGCGACCGGGTGCTCGCCGTCTCCGACTACACGTTCGACCTGTCGGTGTGGGACGTGTTCGGGATGCTCGCCGCGGGCGGGGCGGTGGTCGTCCCGACCGCCGGGCAGGAACGGGAGGTCACCCACCTCTACGAGCTGTGTCAGGCCACCGGGGTGACGGTGTGGAACAGCGTGCCGGCCTACCTGGCGATGTTCGTGGAGTTCGTCCGCACCAGCGGTCGGCCCCCGCTCGGCGAGCTGCGGCTGGCGATGGTCAGCGGCGACTGGGTGCCGATCAACCTCGGCGCGGAGCTGGCCGAGATCGCCCCGCACGCGGCGTGCGCCAGTCTCGGGGGTGCGACCGAGGCGTCCATCTGGTCCAACTACCACCCGGTGCCGGTGCGGGTGCCGTCGCACTGGATCTCGATCCCGTACGGCCATCCGCTGCGCAACCAGCGTTTCCAGGTGCTCGACGCCCGGCTGCGGGACCGCCCCGACTGGGTGCCCGGCGAGCTGTTCATCGGCGGGCGCGGCCTCGCCGTGGGCTACCTGGGCGACGAGGAGCTGACCGCCGCGTCGTTCCTGGTGCACCCGCGGCAGCAGGAACGGATCTACCGCACGGGTGACTGGGCCCGCTACTGGCCCGACGGCACGCTGGAGTTCCTCGGCCGGGAGGACCCGCAGGTCAAGGTCAACGGCTTCCGGGTGGAGCTCGGCGAGATCGAGGCCGCGCTGCTGGCGCACCCGGCGGTCAGCGACGCGGCCGTGGTCACCCGTACCGACGGCCGGGCCGTGTCGCTCGTCGCCTTCGTGGCCTCGCCGGAACCGGCCGGCGAGTTGGTCCCGCAGCTGACCGAGCACCTGACGTCCCGCCTGCCGGGCTACATGGTGCCGCGCAGCATCGACGTGGGGCAGCGACTGCCGCTGACCGCCAACGGCAAGGTCGACCGGCGGGAGCTGACCGAGCGGGCGGCCGGCGTGGGGGCGGCCCCGCAGGTCGGCGACGACGCGCCCCGCACCGACACCGAGCGGAGCCTGGCCACGGTGTGGCAGGAGCTGTTGGAGGTGCCGGAGGTCGGCCGTTCCGTCGGCTTCTTCGCCTACGGCGGCAGCTCGCTGTTGGCGGCCCGCCTGATGAACCGCATCGAGCAGGAGTTCGGGCGGCGGTTGCCGCTGGCCACGCTCTACACCTCGGGCACCGTCGCCGAGCTCGCCGCCGTCCTCGACGCCGCCTGCCGCCCGGAGCCGACCCGCAGCCTGGTCGTCCTCTCCGACGACGGGCAGCGTCCGCTGGTCCTGGTCCATCCGGTCGGCGGTGACCTGCTGTGCTACCGCCCCCTGGTCGCCGAGCTGGGCGAGCGGTACCGGGTGCTGGGCCTGACCGCGCCGTCCCCGCCGCAGCCGGGGGTGACCATCGAGGAGCTGGCCACCCGCTACCTCGCGGAGCTCACCGCGGAGCTGGGCGACGAGCCGCCGGACCGGCCGCTCCGGTTGGCCGGCTGGTCGCTGGGCGGCGTGGTGGCGTACGAGATGGCCCGGCAGTTGCACCGGCAGGGCCGGCGGTGCGCGGTGCTGCTCATCGACCCGTGGGTGGGCTGCGGCGGCCACCGCACCGTCGACGACGCGTCCCTCGTCAAGGCGTTCCTGCACAACCTGGTCGGCACGCCGGTGGAGGTGGCCAGCGACCCGTGCGCCCCGAACGCCGCCCTGGAGACGCTCCGCCGGACGTGGGCGTCGCCGCCCCCGCAGCTCAAGGAGCTCACCGCCTGGTCGTACGCCGAGTTGCAGGCGATGTACGGGGTGTTCGAGGCCAACACCCGGGCGCTGCTGCGGTACTCCATCGTCGCCGAGGAGGGGGTGGAGGTGGACGTGGTGGAGGCGTCACGGGGGCTCGTCGGCCCGGCGTCGGGTTACCTGTCGCCGCTGCGGCACGCCGCCGCCCAGCTCCCGGTCCGGCTGCACATGCTGGAGGCCGACCACTTCACCGTGGTCGACGGGGAACACGCCGGGGCGGTGGCCCGGTTGATCGACGACATGCGGTGACCGGTCCGGGCCCGCGACGCCGGTCGTACGCGTCGCGGGCCCGGACCGCCGGTGCGGCGGCGGATCCGTCCGCCCGTAGCCCGGTCGGCGGGGTGCCGCCGGGGGTCAGGCGGTGGTCGTGAAGGCGGTGCGCAGGGCGTCGCGGATACCCGGCCGGGAGCCGAAGACCAGCAGGAAGGTCGCCTCCCGGACCAGCCGCTGGGCGTGCTCGTCGAGCAGGACGGCGCGGCTGCCGGCGGTCACGGCGAGGTTCGCGCTGGCCCGCAGCGCCAGCTCCGAGGCGGCGGCCCGGGCGGCCGGCATGGTCCCGGGGTCGGCCGTGTCGAGACCGTCCCGGGCCGCGTCGAGCTGCGGGCGCAACGTCGGCTCGTCGGCCAGCTCGATCGCCCGGTCGGCGACGCCGAGCGCGAGCGAGCCGTTGAAGCGCAGCGTCGCCGGATCCCGCTGCCGCCACGCCTCCAGCGGCATCTGGTTGGTCACCCGGTCGGCGGGTACGAAGTGCTCGGTGAAGGAGACCGTCACGGTGCTGCTGGCGTTCACCGCCGACATCCGCAGCGGCTCGACGGTGAGGGTGTCGCTGCTCGCGGCGTCCACCAGCGCGAACACCAGGGTGTCGTCGGGCTGCCGGGCCGCCACGTAGATCGTGTCGACCAGCCCCCAGCCGCTCACCCAGGGTGCGTCGCCGGTGAACAGGAAGCCGCCGTCGACCGGCGTGGCCGACAGCGCCGCCGGGCCGGGCCGGACCGCCGCGCCGATCGCCAGCCCGGCCCGGCGGCGGCCGGTGGCCAGCGGCTCCAGCCAGGCCTCCCGGAGCGCGGCGTTGCCGGTGTTGGCCGCCGCCATCACCGCGTTGTGGTGCTGCGCCCAGAGGAACGTGGTGGTGAGGCAGCCGCTGGCGAGGGTCTCGATGGCCCGGCACACGGCGGGGAAGCCCGGCAGGTCGAGGCGGTTGAACTCGGGTGGCGCGGCCAGTCCGTAGAAGCCGCGCTCGGCGAGCAGGTCCAGGTGGGACAGGGGGACACGGTCGGCGCTGTCGACCGCCAGCGCGGCCGGGAAGAACACCTCGTCGGCGATCTCGCGTGCCTGTCGCAGGCTGGTGGACTCGTCGGTCGAAACGGTCATTGCGGTGCCCTCCGTTCGCGTGGCCCCGGGGGGCCGGTGGTGCGGGCCGACGGGCCGGGTGGCCGCGGCGGCTACCACGGTGGCCGGTCGGTCGACCACCGGTACTCGTCTTTGCAAGTATCCTGGCGTGTCTGTCAAAGACGAGGCAGCGCCCCCTATGATGCTAGGACATCTCCCCTGACAGATCACCCATCCGGAGGGCACCGTGGCAGGAGAACCGTCGTTCATCGAGTTTGCCGTTCCGGTTCCGGAACGCACCCGGGACTTCTACGAGGCGCTGTTCGGCTGGAAGTTCACGATGCTCACCCACGGGTCGTACATCGAGATGCCGGGCGCACCCGCGGGCCTGGAGGCCGGCTCCCACCCGGACACCGACCCTCCGCACATCATCGTCTACTTCGCCGTGGACGACCTGGCCGCGGCCGTCGAGCGGGTCAAGGAGCTGGGCGGCGAGGTGGGACCGCTGCGGCCGCCGAGCCCCCAGTACGGCGCGTTCGCCGAGTGCCGCGACAGCCAGGGCGTCGCCTTCGGTCTGCGGGAACGGCCCAAGGCCGACTGACCGACGATCGCGGTGGTGGTCGACGGCGTGCCGTCGACCACCACCGCGGTCATGCCGCACCGGGACGAAACCCGGCGGCGATCCAGGCCGGAACGGAACCCCGCGGCGGACCGGGCCGGGACGCGGACCCGGCGGCGGAACGGGCCGGGACGCGGACCCGGCGGCGGAACGGGCCGCGACGCGGACCCGGCGGCGGAACGGGCCGGGAGGCGGACCCGGCGAACCGGGCCACCGCCGGCCCGAGGGCCACTCAGGACGGCGTGCCCGGCGGGAGCTGCGGGTCGGCCACGACCGCCGCGGCCAGTTCCACGTAGTCCTTGACCAGCCGCCGGGCCCAGTCCGGGGTGAACCGGTCCCGGTCGCACATGAGGACGGCGGTGAGGGTGTCCTGCTGGGGCACGACGACGAACTCCAGCGCGAACCGGCTGCGCTCCAGCTGCGCCTCCAGGTCGTCCAGCTCGTCGCCGCTCATGTCGGCCCTCGGTACGAACGACCCGAGCAGCTGGAACATGACGTCGTCGGTGCGGCCCTCCCCGGTCACCGTCCCCGGCGGCAGCAACTGGGCCGGCAGCTCCTGGTGGCGCAGCCCCTCCATCACCATGTTGCGCACCTGCCGCAGCAGGTCGGTGAACGGCTCGTCGGCGGTCACCCGGCCGCGCAGCAGCACCATGGAGACGAAGAAGCCGACGGTGTCGCGGACCTCCGGGCGGCTGCGGTTGGCGAACAGCGAGGCCACCGTCAGGTCGGACTGGCCGGTGGCCCGGTGCAGCACCAGGTAGAACAGGGCGAGCATCACCGGGAAGACGGTGGTGCGCTGCCGGCGGGCGAGCTGGTGCAGCCCCTGGGTGACGTGCGGGTCGATGGTCAGCTCCACCGACACCCAGGCCGGCTCGTCGGCGCCCCGGGGGACCTCGGCGCGCTCGGGCAGCGCGACCAGCCGTGCTCCGTCGAGCTGCCCCCGCCAGTGGTCGAACAGCGCCGCCGCGTCCGGCCCGGAGATCCGTTCCCGCTGCCAGGCCGCCCAGGTGGCGTACTGCCAGCCGACCTCCGGCAGCTCCTCGCCCCCGTAGAGCGCGCGGAGGTCGCGGGAGAGCAGCGCGTTGGACCAGTCGTCGCTGACGTAGTGGTGCATGGTCAGCACGAAGACGTGGTGCTCGGGGCCCACGGTGATCAGCGTGGGCCGGGTGGGCCACACGGCGAAGTCCACCGCGGTGGACAACTCGGCCACCAGGTGTTCGCGGGCGGCCAGCCGGGGGTCGGCGTGCCCCGAGACGTCCACCTGCCGCAGTTCGACAGGTCGCGGCGGGTTGACCACCTGGACCAGCTGGCGGCGGCGGGCGACGAACGTCGTGCGCAGCGACTCGTGCCGCTCGTGCAACCGGTCCACCGCGCGGCGCAGGGCGACAACGTCGCAGTCGCCGCGCAGGTGCCACACCACCTGCTCGTTGAGTGAGTGCTGCTGCCCCCGGTAGTGGTCCATCAGCCACAGGAGGCGTTGACCAACCGAAGCCGGTTCCTCTCGCATGCCGGCGACGCTACCCCAGCGGACGCGTCGTTACGAGTATTCTGAAGATACTTCGACAGTCTCCGCAAACACTCCTTGACACGAGTTTTGCGGAGCCCGAATAATCGGCTGCGGACGGGGGCGTGCACGCCGTACCGGTCCCGTCGGGAGGCCCCTATGACAGCCGTTCGCGCGCCACGGCTCAGCTTCGACGTCTCGGATCCGCAGCTGCTGGCCGACCCGTTCCCCACCTACGAGCGGCTGCGCCGCACCGGCGCGGTGCTGGCCAACGGGCCGGGGCAGTGGGTGGTGCCCGGCTACCGCGAGGTGGCCGCCCTGCTCAAGGACCAGCGGCTGACCAAGACGCTGCCCGAGCAGTACTACCGCTTCACCGTCGGGGATCCGGAACTCAGCGGCTTCCTGTCCGGGCAGAACCTCGGCCAGCGCAACCGGCTCGCCAGCCGGGTCCTGGTCAGCTCGTTCAGCCCCGGCCTGGTCCGACGGCTCGGCGAGCACATGACCTCGATCGTGGACGACCTGCTCGAACCCGTCCTGGCGGCGGGCCGGACGGATCTGGTCGCCGACCTCGCGCTGCCCTTCCCGCTCACGGTCATCTGCGACCTGCTCGGGGTGCCGCCGGCCGACCGGTCCCTGCTGTGGCCGCACGCGGCGCAGCTGGTGCGGGCCTTCAGCGACGTCGCGTTCGACGGCGACCGCGACACCAGCGAGGCGGTCCGCTCGTTGCGGTGGCTGCGGGCGTACCTCGGTGACCTCGTCGAGGACGGCCCCGGCGGCGACAACCTGCTGACCCGGATGGCCACCACCGAGGCGGACGGGCAGCGGCTGCGCCGCGAGGAGATCGTCGACAACGCCATCACGGTCTTCTACGCCGGTTTCGAGACGTCGATGGGCATGATCACCAACGGCATCGTCGCCCTGCTGGAGCACCGCGACCAGCTCGCCCGGCTGCGCTCGGGCGAGGTCGACACCGCCACCGCGGTCGAGGAGATGCTGCGCTACGAGGCGCCGATCCAGGTGACCATGCGCAGCCCGCTCGAACCGGTGGAGGTCGCCGGTCGGGTCGTCCGCCCCGGTCGGGTGCTCTACCTGCTGGTCGGGTCGGCGAACCGGGATCCCGGGCAGTTCCCCGAGCCGGACCGCTTCGACGTCGGCCGTCGACCCAACCAGCACCTGAGCTTCGGTGCCGGCGTGTACCACTGCCTGGGCGCCGCCCTGGCCCGCGCCGAGGGCGTCGCCGTGTTCGACCGGCTGCTGCGGCGCACCAGCGCCATCGAGTTCGACGGCGAACCGGTGCGCCGGCCGCGGTTCAACTTCCGCACGTACGACCGGGTGCCGCTCGTGGTGCGCCCGGCGTGACGGCGACCAGCAGGCGGGGCCGGACCCGCACCAGGAAGCGAGGACCGCGGTGAATCTGCACGACGACCCGGCCGAGGCCGCGTTCCGCGCGGGGCTGCGCGACTGGCTCCGGTCCCGGCTGCCGGACGACGACCCGTCCCGGTCGTGGAGCACCGACGAGCTGCGCGCGTGGAGCCGCGACCTGGCCGAGGCGGGCTACGCCGGCATCACCTGGCCCCGGGAGTACGGCGGCCGCGGGCTCAGCGCCACCTACCAGGCCATCTTCGTCGAGGAAACCGCCCGAGCGGGGGCGCCGGACCACATCAACATCATCGGCATGAACATGGTCGGTCCGACCCTCATCGCCCACGGCACCGACGCGCAGAAGTCGCGGTACCTGCCCGGCATCCTGTCCGGTCGTACCCTGTTCTGTCAGGGGTTCTCCGAGCCGGAGGCCGGCTCGGACCTGGCGGCGGTACGCACCGCCGCCCGGCGGGCGGAACCGGACGGCTACCTGCTCGACGGGGAGAAGGTCTGGTCGTCCTACGCCCACCTGGCCGACCACTGCCTGCTGCTGGCCCGCACCGGCCCCGCCGAACCGAAGCACCGGGGACTGACCTGCTTCCTGCTGGACATGCGGGCGCCCGGGGTGAAGGTGTCGCCCCTGCGGCAGCTCAACGGCGACACCGACTTCAACCAGATCGTCCTGGTCGACGCGCCGGTCGGTGACGCCGACGTGGTGGGCGAGGTGGGCCGGGGCTGGTCGGTGGCGCTGTCCACGCTGGCCCACGAGCGGGGCACCTTCGGGATCACCCTCACCGCCCGGTTGGTCGCCCAGTTCGACCGGTTGCTGCGCCTGGTGCGCGAGGCCGACGCCGCGGGCGACCCGGCGGTACGCCGCGAGCTGGCCGTGCTGCACGCGCGGTTGCAGGGGCTGCGGTACACCGGCTACCGGTCGCTGGCCACGCTGCGCCGCTCCGGCGAGCCCGGCGCCGAGGCGTCGATCCTCAAGCTCGAATGGTCGCTGCTGCACCAGCGGGTCTGCGCGCTCGCGCTGCGGGTCCAGGGTCCGGCCGCGCTGCTCGACGGCGCGGACGCCGCCTGGCAGGGGTACTGGCAGCGGCAGCGGCTGCGCAGCAGGGCGAACACGATCGAGGGTGGCACCTCCGAGATCCTCCGCGGGATCGTCGCCGAGCGCGTGCTGGGCCTGCCCAGATCCCGCCAGTGACCACCGGCCCGCGACGACACGGAGAAGACCATGGACTTTGCCCTCACCGATGAGCAGCAGGAGATCCGGCGGGCCGCGCGGGACCACCTGGAGCGGCGTTATCCGGCCTCGCGGGTGTGCGCCCTGGCGGAGGGCCCCGGCGGGAGCGAGGCGGGGGCCTGGCCGGAGCTGACCCGGCAGGGCTGGCTGGACGACGACCTCGGCATGGTCGAGCTGACGCTGCTGGCCGAGGAGAGCGGGCGGTGCCTGCACCCGACGCCGTGGTGGACGACCGTCGCCCTGGCCGCGCCGTACCTGCGCGCCGCCGGGGAGTCGCTGAGCCTGCCGGCGACCGTCGCCGACGGCGCCCCGGAGGGCGCCGCCCCTCCCGGCGCGGGGACGGTGCGGGCCACCCGGTCGCGGCAGGGCTGGCTGCTCACCGGGCAGGTGCCGGCGGTACCCCAGGCGGGGGCGGTGCGCTGTGTGGTGGTCCGCGCCCACACCGACGAGGGACCGGCCGTCTTCGCCTGCGACACCGGGTCGACCGGGCTGGTCGTGCAGGAGCTGTCCACCCTGGACACGCTGCGTCGGATGGCCCGGCTCCGGTGGGACGACACCCCGGCCCGGCTGCTCGTCGAGCCGGCCGACACCCCGCGGGTGGCCCGCCTGGCCCGGCTGCGCGGCGGGGTGCTGCTGGCCGCCGAGGCGGTCGGGGTCGCGGCGGGCGCACTGGAGATGGCGGTCGCCCACGCCCGGCTGCGGGAGCAGTTCGGGCGGCCGATCGGCAGCTTCCAGGCCGTCGCGCACCAGCTGACCGACGCGTACGTCGACACCGAGTCGGCCCGGTCGCTGGCGTACCGGGCGGCCTGGCTGGTGGGGGACGAGGCGTCCCCGGCGGGCGCGCAGGCGGTCGACGAGGCGGTGCTGGTGGCCCGCGGCGCGGCCGTCCGCACCTGCGAGACCGCCGTCCAGGTCACCGGCGGGATGGGGGTGACGTGGGAGTTCCCGCTGCACCGCTGGTTGCGCCGCGCGCTGTGGCTGGAGGCCTTCCCGGGGTTCGGCGACGATCCGCACGACCGGGTGGCCGAACGGCTGCTGCGGCCCGACGATCCGGGCGAGTTCACCCCGACGACGCCCGACGGGCGCTAGCGTGACGCCTTCCATCGACAACGAGGAGTCCGCAGTGGTCAGCCACGAAACGGTCAGCAGTATCGCCCTGTCGCTCCCCGGAGCGCACCAGTCGGCCCACTTCGACGTGACCGACTTCCGGGTCAACAACAAGATCTTCTGCACCCTGCCCAAGCCCGGGGTGATGGGGATGCGGATCGACGTCGCCGAGCAGGCGGCGCTCATCCACCAGGACCCGGCGACCTTCTCGGCGCCGAACAACAAGTACGGGCAGAGCGGTTGGACGTTCGTCGAGCTGGCGACCGTCGACCCGACGCAACTGCAAGAGCTGATCACCGATGCATGGCGCCGGCTCGCGTCCAGGAAGCTGCAGGCCGAGTTCGACGAGGCCGGTTCCTGACGCCCGCCGCGCGACTCCGGCGGCCAGCGGCCGTCGGCACCTCACGCGAAGGAACGGAGACACCCGTGGGCACCAGGCGCACCATCGACGCCGACTCGATCTTCAAGCTGCTCGAACTCGGCGACTACCTCCTGCCGTACACCATCCGCGCCGTGTGCCTGCTCGGCGTGGCGGACCACCTGGTGGACGGGCCGGTGCCGATGTCCCGGCTGGCCCAGGCGACCGGGACGCACGAGCCGACACTGCGCAAGACGCTGGAGTACCTGGCGACCCGGGACGTGTTCGAGCTGGTCGAGCCGGACGCCGTGGCGCTGACCCCGCTGTCGGACCTGCTGCGCGAGCAGCACCCCTACTCGGCACGCGAGATCTTCCTGTCGCCGGTGGCGTGCACCCGGGCGATGGAGGGCCTCGCCGAGTCGATCCGGACCGGCGGCCCCGCGTTCGACGTGGTGCACGGCCGGTCCATGTGGGACCACCTGCGCGCCCAGCCCGAGGACGGCGAGGCGTTCGACAGGGTGATGAGCGGGGTCACCGGCATGGAGTTGCTGGCGGTGCTGCGGGCCTGCGACTGGCGGCGGTTCGGCAGCATCGTCGACGTCGGCGGCGGCAACGGCGGTTTCCTGGCCAGTCTGCTGCGCCGGGTCCGGGGCAGCCGGGGGGTGCTGTTCGACCTGCCGGGTGTGGTGGCCAACGCCCCCGAGGTGTTCGCCGCCGCCGGGGTCGCCGACCGGGTGGAGGTGGTGGCGGGCAGCTTCCTGGAGGGGCCGATCCCGCCCGGCGGCGACGCGTACGTGCTCAAGCGCATCCTCTACAGCTGGAGCGACGACGAGGTCGTCGGCATCCTCGGCCGGGTCCGCTCGGCGATGAAGCCGCACAGTCGGCTGTTCATCATGGAGGCCGGGCGGCAGGAGGCCGAGGTGCCCGCCCTGGCCCGCCGGATGGACCTGCTCATGCACACCCTGACCGCGGGCGGGGCGCGGACCCTGGAACACCAGGGCGAGCTGCTCGGCCGGGCCGGGCTGGAGCTGGTCCGCAGCGTCTCCACCCCGATGTTCCCGATCATCGAGGCAGCGCCGGCGTGACCGGCCTGCTCGGCTGGCTGGACCGGCCCGACGAGCGGCGCGGCATCCGGTTCGCCGAGCCGGACGGCTCGTGGCGGCTGTGGTCGTACGCCGAGCTGGCGACGCTGGTACGCCGGTACGCGGCGGCGCTGCGCGACGCCGGGGTGGGCGCGGGCGACGTGGTGTCGATCGTGGAGACCACCGGCCCCCGGTTCGTGGGGCTGCTGTTCGGCAGCATGCTGGCCGGTGCCGCCGCCTCGCCGGTGGCACCGCCGCCGCCCTTCGGCGACCGGGAGCGCTGGGCCGGGCACCTGCGGGGCGTGCTGCGGGCCAGCGCGCCCCGGCTGGTCGTGCACGACCCCGCGCTGCCGCTGGTCGCCGAGGTGTGCGCCGGGGAGGGTGTGCCGGCGTCCGACGGCGAGGGGCTGCTCACCGGGGCGGTGGCCGACCGGCGGACGCCGGAGCCGGCCGGGCTGGCCCTGGTGCAGTTCACCTCGGGCAGCAGCGGCCTGGTGCGCGGGGTACGGGTGCCCCATCCGGCGCTGGCGGCCACCGTCGCCGGCATCCAGCGGTGGCTGCGGATGACACCGGACGATCCGACCGCCTCCTGGCTGCCCGTGCACCACGACATGGGGCTGGTCGGCTGTCTGCTGGCGCCGGTGGCCACCGGCTCGGACCTGTGGCTGATGTCGCCCGGCGACTTCGTCCGGCGGCCGGTGCGGTACCTGGAGTGCTTCGGCCTGCGGGGTGCCCGGCTGACCGCGATGCCGGCCTTCGGGCTGGACCACATCGTCCGGCGGGTGCCCCGGGCGGCGCTGGCCGGGATGGACTTCTCCGGATGGCGGGCGGTGATCGTCGGCGCGGAGCGGATCCGGCCGGCGCTGCTGACGGAGTTCGCCCGCTTCACCGCATCGCACGGGCTGCGCCGCGAGGCGCTGCTGCCCGCGTACGGGCTGGCCGAGGCGACGTTGTCGGTGACCGGCGTAGCGCTGGACACCGGTTGGCGGACCGTCACCGTCGAGCAGGGCGCGGTGGTGGGCTGCGGGCGTCCGCTCGCGGACGCCCGGGTGACGGTGGTGGACGACGACGGGCGGGCCGTCGCCGACGGCACGGTCGGCGAGATCGTGGTGCGCGGCCCCGCCGTGGCCGCGGGCTACCTGCCGGCGGACGCCGACGGTACCGCCAGCGGCACCCGGCTGGCCGACGGCGAACTGCGCACCGGCGACGCCGGCTTCCTCGACGACGGCGAGCTGTTCGTGCTGGGTCGCCTCGGCGACGGGGTCAAGGTGCGCGGCCGGATGCTGCTCGCCGAGGACGTCGAGGCGACGGCGACCGCGGCCTGCGGTGCGCCCGCCGGGCGGATCACCGCCCTGCTCGGGCAGGTCGGTGACGCGCCCCGGGTGGTGCTGCTGCTGGTCCGCCCCGAGCCGGGTTGGTTGCCGGCGGCCCGGGCCGCCGCCGAGGCGGTGGCCGAGGGGGTGCCGGTGACGGCGCTGGTCGTGCCGCCGGGTGTGGTGGCGCGGACCAGCAGCGGCAAGCCCCGCCGCCGCCTGATGTGGCAGGACCACCTCGCCGGGCGGCTCGCCGCAGCGGTGTCGACCGCCGTGCCCGTGGCACCGTAACCGGACCGTCAGCGCGGCCGGTCAACGCGGCCGGGCGGTCAGCGCGGCCGGGCGGTCAGCGCGGCCGGGCGGTCAGCGCGGCCGGGCGGTCAGCGCGGCCGGGCGGTGGTCGGTCCGAAGGCCTCGCGGAGGTGGTCGAGCACCTCGGCCTGCCGGTCGATCAGGTAGAAGTGGTGTCCGGGCAGCACCCGGAGGTGGAACTCCCCGGTGGTGCGGCGTCGCCAGTCGGCGACCTCGGGCACGTGCGCCTCCGGGTCGTCGTCGCCGGTGATCGCGGTGACCGGCACCGACAGCGGTGCGCCGAGGGTGGGCCGGTACGTCTCGACGAGGCGGTAGTCGGCCCGCAGGGTGGGCAGCAGGGCGGTGCGCAGCTCCGGGTGCGCCAGCGTCTCGTCGGTGGTGCCGCCGAGGCGGCGCAGCTCGTCCCAGAGCTCCTCGTCGCTGCCGAGGTGCTTGACGCCCGGCCGGTGGTGCTGCGGGGCCGGACGGCCGGAGACGATCAGCCGGCGCGGCGGCAGCCCGAGACCGTGTTCGAGCCGGTGCGCCACCTCGTACGCGACGGCGGCGCCCATGCTGTGCCCGAACAGGGTGAGGTCGTCGCGCAGCAGCGGTTGCAACGCGGCGACGATCCCGTCGACCATCGTGTCCATGTCCGTCACGCACGGCTCGTGGATGCGGTCCAGCCGGCCGGGGTACTGCACCGCCACGACCTCCACGTCGGCGGGCAGCCGGACGGCCCACTGCCGGTAGAAGGTCGCGTTGCCGCTGGCGAACGGGAAGCAGACCAGCCGCCTGGTCGCGGCCGGACGCGGCCGGTAGCGGCGCAACCAGGAGGTGGTCGGCGCGTTCGTCGTCACGAGCCGGCCGCCTTGTCACCGGCGGCGGCGATGGCGGCGATGTCCTCGTCGGTCAGCGGCCGGGGCGGGGTGGAGGAGAGCAGCTCCGGCGGCCCGAGCCGTAGGGTCAGGTCCTGCCACAGCTTGCACAGCGACAGGTGGTGCTGGCCGCGGCGCAACGGGTCCTGCCGCTCCTCGACGGCCTGACGCAGCTCGGTGAGGGCGTGCGCGATGCCCGCCGGCCACAGGCTGCGGAAGATGTGCCGGTACGACGGCACGGTGGCCGGCCCGAGCACCACGGCGCTGGGCGCCTGCGCGTCGTCCGGCATGGTGGCGTAGTGCGGGTCGGCGTTGGGGTCGGCGACCTCGCGGGGGAAGTCGGGGCGGGCCGACCAGACGACCGGTCCGTGGGTGTTGACCAGGGTGAGGTTCCCGGCCTCCGTGCCGATGCTGATCCGGTGCATCAGGTGGGCGTAGTTGTCCGGGTCGGCGGGGTCCATCTGGTTCTGCACCCGGAGGGTGACCGGCACCCCGGCCAGCACCCCGTCGAGGCTGCGGAACGGGATGTCCAGAGAGGTCGCGGCGCGCACCGGCGGGGTCGACTCCGGCAGGTCACCGAAGACGAAGGGGCGCACCCCGCCGAGGGCCTGCCCGAGGATGTCCAGCAGGGAGTACGCGAGCTGGAACCCGGCCGCCGCGTCGACGTAGAGCGGGCGTTGCCGCCGGGTCAGCTCCTGCGCCGCCGCGACGAACCGGCGGACCGGGGCGACGTGGGTGTAGAACGGGTTCAGGTGGTAGACGACCCCGTGCCGACGGGCGGTGCGCAGGTTCTCCGCCAGCTCGTCGTGGTGCAGGGGGTGTTCCTGGAGCACGTGGATGCCCCGGGCCATCAGGGCGCGGGCCAGCTCCGAGCCGCGGCCGCCGAGCAGGCCGCCCCGGATCACCACGCACGCCATGTCGATGTCGTCGGGCAGCTGCTCCGGATCGGTGTACAGCGGTGCGCCGTAGCGGCGGGCGCAGGCCCGGGAGCGTTCACTGCCGGCGGCGACCACCCCGGCCAGCTCGAAGGGCAGGTCCGGGTTGCGGAACGCCTCCAGGTAGACCTGACCGAAGCGGGCGCCGCAGACGACCACCCGGGGACGTTGCCTCACAGTGCCTCCTCCACGTGGCCGCCGACAAAGGCGGCGTCACTGTCGTACACGCTCAGGTCGCTCACCTCGGCGGAGCCGGTGAGCAGGTCGACCGCGAACCGCGGGTCGAGCGCCTCGCCCGCGTGGTGCAGGCCGGCGGGCAGGGTTCCCCCGGTGAGCGCCGCCACGGCGACGGCGGCGAACACGCCGGTCAGCGCGCTGGCGCTCGCGCCGCGCAGCACCAGGGTGCGGGCGTCACCGGCCGCGGTGGTCAGCTCCACCACGATCAGCTGGTACGTCGGCTGCCCGAAGGTGTCGAGTTCGGCGGCGCGGCGCAGGGCCTCGGGGGCGTCCGCACCGCCGGGGGGCTGCCGCAGCACCTGCGCGACGTGCGGGCCGGCGAAGACGGAGTACCAGGTGGCATCGGCGACGCCCAGGCTCCGGGCCACCCGTTCCAGTTCGGTGCTCAGGTAGGGCACGGCGGTGGCCGGTTCGGGGAAGAACGGCAGCTCGACGTCGGTACGGGTGGGCAGTGGCCGCGCGGCCCGGACGCCCCCGGTCAACGCCGCCCCGGCCTGGCCGAACCCCTCCCCCACCCGCAGGTAGTCGGCGGCGGCGGTGGCGGTGAACCGGTCGCGGCCACCGAGGTAGCCCAGCACCGCGCGCGGTGGCGCGGACCCGGTGGCGGCGAGGTGGCGGGGCAGCAGCGCGCTCAGGCCGGGCATCATGCCGGCGCTGATGACGGCGGTCCGCTCCGGCGCTCCCGTCACCAGTGCCCGCACCTGCTCCCACAGCACGTCGTCACCGGCGGCGTCGACGTAGTCGGCGCCGGAGGCGAGCGCCGCCCGGGCCACCCGGTCCTCGACGAGGTGGGCCGGGCCGGCGCAGTTGAGCACGACGTCGCAGCCGGCGCAGAAGCGCTGGAGCGCGTCGGTGTCGGCGAGGTCGAGGGTCTCGACGGTGGGCGGGGCGTCGCCGTCGGCGGACAGCCCGCCGCGCAGCGCGTCGAGGGGGGCGCGGCGGCGGCCGGCGAGACACAGCGCGTGCCGGCGGTGCCGGTGCAGCTCGGTGACGGCGGCGGTGCCGACCGCGCCGGCCGCCCCGACCACGCCGACCACCGGCCGGCTCACCGGGGGCCTCCGCCGACCGGGGGCGACCCGGTGGGGTCGCCGGTGCCGCGCCGGACGCCCCGTCCACCGGTGCCGGGGACCGGGCGGCTCACCGCGCCGGGCCCAACGCGGTGCAGAGCGCGACCGGCTCGGCGGACCAGCGCAGCTGCTCCGCCGACAGGTCCGTCTCGACCACGTCGAAGCTGCCGAGGCAGAGGTCCTCCCAGAACTCGGTCTCCGCGTCCCGGGCCGGCAGCACCACCGTGATGTCCCCGGCGTAGATGGACGGCTCGTGGCGGGCGAGGGCGTCGCGTACCCCGGCGGTCGGCCCGTCCCCGGTGCCGGCCGTGGGGCGGTGAGCGGCGACCAGGCGCAGCCCCTCGACGAGCACCCCGCGTTCGGTCAGGTTCCGGGCCACCTCGACGGCGAGGACCGCCATCGGTCCGTGGGCGAGCAGCTCCACCTGGGGCAGGTCGGCGTCGACGACCGCCTGGGCGTACGCGGCGGCGGCGTTGTCCACCGAGGGCAGCAGGTCCAGCCCCGCGCCGGTGAACACCCAGGCCGGCGCGGCAGGGCGCAGCGCCGCGGCGAGCGGGGCGACCCCGTCGGCCGATCCCGTCTCGTCGGGCAGGAAGATCCGGGGCACGCCGGTGCCCTCGGCGTGCACGGCGACGAGCAGGTCGGCCCGGCGTTGCGGGCCGGTCTCCGTCGCCTGCTCCCCCGCCTCGGCGGCGGCGGTCAGCCACTGCGCGAGCCGGGCGACGGTGGCCAGCTCCAACAGGTTGCGCAGCACCTCGTCGAAGAACAGCTTGCGGGCCAGCGGAATCTCCTCGATGATCCGCCCGGCCAGCTGGGCGGCCACCAGCGAGTCCCCGCCCAGCTCGAACAGGTTGCCGTCGCGCCCGACCGGCGTGCTGAGGGCCTCGCTCCACATCGCGACCAGGTCGCGTTCGAGGTCGGTTTCGGGTGCCACCCCGGCCAGCCCGGTCTGCGCCCGGCTCTGCCGGCGGCCCAGCCGCCCGGCGAGGGACCGGCGGTCGATCTTGCCGTTGTCGGTGACCGGCAGCTCGTCGAGGATCTCCACGGTGCCCGGCACCATGTACTCGGGCAGCACGGCGCGCAGGTGGTCGGTGAGCGTCCGGGGGTGCGTGGGCGCGTGGTCGGCCTTGAACCGGGCGGCGAGCACGCACATGCCCATCCGCCCGACGAAGGTGTCCTCGGCGGGCAGGCAGACGGTGGCGTCCGCGCCGGCCCGGTCGAGGATGTCGCGCCACCGGTCGCGGGTGAGGAAGACCGCCCCGGTCCCGGCGCGGTCGTCGGTGAAGTCGCCGGTGGCGTCGTCCAGGCGGACCAGCAGCTCCAGCGACGTCATGATCTGGTAGTGGTCGCGGGTCATCTCCAGGGCCACCAGCCAGCCGCCGGGGGCGAGCAGCCCGCGCAGCCGCTCCAGGACCCGGTCGACGTCGGCGGTGGTGTGCAGCACGTCCCCCGCGACCACCAGGTCGAAGGAGTTGGGCGCGAGACCCTGCTCGGCGGGGTCGCCGTCCAGGTCGTACAGGCCGAACCGGACGCCCGGCACCTCGGCGAAGCGGGCCTGTGACTTGCCCACGAAGTAGGGCGACAGGTCGGTGCACAGGTAGTCGACGTCCTGTCCGGCGAGCGCGTCGAGGACCGCCGCCGTGGTGCCGCCGCCGCCCGCGCCGACCTCCAGCACGCGCAGCGGGCCGGGACGCCGGGACCGGGTGCCGAGCTCCGCCACGACGGCGCCGGCAGCCCGGTTGGCCCAGCGGTTGAAGACCGCCTCCTCGTAGAGCTGCTCGGAGACGTCGAGGCGGCCCTCGGGGAAGAGCAGCTGGAGCGGATCCTCGTCGCCGCGCAGCAGCGCCGGCAGGTGCCGGATGCTGGCCCGGAAGTAGTCCAGCAGGCGCTCCTCGCCCGGCAGCGCCACCGCGTCCACCGCGGCCCAGGCGGTGTCCAGCGCGTCCGGCGCGACGGTGCCGGTGAGCCGGTAGTGGTCGCCCTCGACGGTCAGCAGACCCTCGGTGACCAGTGCGGCGAGCCAACGGTGCAGCAGCCGGTGGTGCCGGGGCGCGGCCCCGGTGGCGGCGACGACCTCGGCGGCGGTCCGCCGGTCCCCGGGAGTGGTGAACATGCCGGCGCGGCGGAAGGTGTCCAGCATGGCGGGGAGGGCCACCTGGTCGAGCCGGTGGGCGTACTCCAGGTAGCGGTCCGGGTCGACCCCGTCGAGCGCGGCGTCGCCGGCCCGGACCGCGACAGCGGTCAGCCCGGCCACCTCCGGGGCCGGGGGTGTCGCGGTGGCGGGCTGCGCGAAGGCGACGAGCGTACGCTCCAACGGCTGGTCGCCCGCGACCAGTACCGCCGCCGCGGCGACGTCGGGATGACCCTGCAGGGCGGTCTCGATCTCGGCCAGCTCGATGCGGTGGCCACGGATCTTGACCTGGTGGTCCTCCCGGCCGAGGAACTCGATGTCCCCGTCGGGCAGGTAGCGGCCCAGGTCCCCGGTGCGGTAGAGGCGCTCACCGGTGGCCGGGTGCACGATGAACCGCTCCGCCGTGCGCTCGGGGTCGTGCAGATAGCCGCGGGCCAGGCCGGCGCCGCCGATGTACAGCTCGCCGGTGACCCAGTCGGGGCAGGGCCGCAGCAGCGGGTCGAGGACGTGGAAGGTCTGGTTGGCCAGCGGCCGGCCGTACGGGATGCTGGCCCAGCCCTCGCCGACCGTGCCGATCGGGTAGTGGATCGACCAGATGGACGCCTCGGTCGCCCCGCCGAGGCTGACCACCGTCAGGCCGGGCACCTGGGCGCGGATCTGGTCGGGCAGGGCCACCGGGATCCAGTCGCCGGAGAGCATCGCCAGCCGCAGGGTGGGCAGCGCGACCCCGGCCACCCCGAGGTATCCGGAGAGCATCTGGAGTTGGGCCGGGACGGAGTTCCACACCGTCACGCCGTGGGTGGCCACCAGGTCGGCCCAGTGCGACGGGTCGGCCCGCCGTTCGGCGTCGGGGACGACCAGCGCGCCGCCGACGGACAGCGGGCCGAAGATGTCGTAGACCGACAGGTCGAAGCCGAGGTGGGAGAGGCCGAGCACCCGGTCCTGCGGCCCGACGGTGAACCGGGCGTTGATGTCGAGGACGGTGTTCAGCGCCGCCTCGTGGGTGATCATGACACCCTTGGGCGTTCCGCTGGAGCCCGAGGTGTGGATGACGTACGCCAGGTCGGCGGGCTGCGCTCCGCCCGGTTCGGCCGGCGGGTCGGCGGGCGGCACCTCGTCCACCGCCAGCAGGGTCACCCCGGACGGCCACTGGCCGGCGGTCAGGGCGCGGGAGGTCAACACGTGCCGTACGCCGGCACCGGTGAGGATCGTGTCGCGTCGGGCGGCGGGCTGCACGGTGTCCACCGGCACGTACACGGCACCGGCGAGCAGTGCGCCGAGCACGGCCACTACCTGCTCCGGGCCGCGTTCCAGGGTCACCCCGACGAGGTCGCCGGGTGCGCAGCCCGAGGCGACGAGCCGGTCCGCGACGCCGGTGGCGTGGGCGGCCAGGTCGCGGTAGCTCAGGGTGGTGGTGCCGTGGACCACCGCCGGGGCGTCCGGGGTGAGCCGGGCCTGGGCGAGGACCGCGTCGTGCAGCCGGGCCCGGACCAGCGGTGCGGCGGTGGCGTTGACCTCCTCGCGACGTCGGCGCTGCCGCGCCGGCAGCAGGCTCGACGGGGGCCGCTGCCACGCCTGGTCGTCGGTGGCGAGCTGCCCCAGCAGCTGCTCGAAGGCGGCGAACATGTCGTCGACCACGCCGTCGGGCAGTACGCCCTCGCGGACGTCCCAGTTGGTCGACAGCCCGCCGTCACGCTCGGAGTTCTGGCAGTCGATGACGACCTGCGGGGTCTGGCTGATCCCGTAACCGAGCCGTCCCTGGGACACCGACTCCGTGGCGCCGGCCTCGCCGAGGCCGATCGCGCTGGTGAAGACGACGGGGAACAGCGCCGCCTCGGCACCCCGCCGCCGGGTCACCTCCCGCATCACCTCGATGCCGGAGAACGCCCGGTGGTCCATGTCCTGCCACAGCTGGGCCTGCACGGTGCGGGCGTACCGGTCGAAGGTGTCCGCCCCGCGCTGGTCGACGGCGAGCAGCTCCACGCCGGTGAAGTCGCCGACGACGGCGGACACCTGCGGGTGCAGCGGCAGGCGGTTCAGCAGCGTGACGTTGAGGGTGAACGTGGGGCGACGGCTCCACGCGCCGATGACGTGCGCGTACGCGGCGAGCACCGCCCCGGACGGGCTGACGTCGTGCTGGCCCGCGTGCTTGCGCAACCCCTCCCACAGCTCGGGGGGCAGGGTGGTGGCCAGCCGGCGGAACCGGCCCTCGGTCTGCCGGGCGCGGGTGGTGACCGGCAGTTCCGGGCCCGGCGGCAGGTCGTCCACCCGGCGCAGCCAGTAGTCGCGGTCGGTCTCCCGGCGGCCGGCCGACCAGCTCCGCTCGGCCAGCAGGTAGTCCCGGAAGCCGATCTCCAGCTCGGGCAGCGGCCCGGTGTCGTGGTAGAGCCGGTGCAGCTCGTCGAGGATGATCTGGATGCTGACGAAGTCGGCGATCAGGAAGTCCACCGACACGTGCAGCACGGCCTCGTCGTCACCGCGGGTCAGCCGCGCCTCGAACAGCGGCCACACGTCGGGCCGGAACACCCGGTGGTCCATCGCCGAGCGCACCTCGACCACCCCGCGGTCGAACGCGTCACGGCCGCGTCCGCGCAGGTCGTCCACGGCGACCTGGTACTGGTCGACCTGCGGCAGCACCCGCTGCGAGCCGTCGATGTCGACCACCGCCCGGAGCATGTCGTGCCGGGCGATCAGGGTCCGCCAGGCGCGGGTCATCCGCTCCGGGTCCAGATCCGGGTAGTGCAGCTCGCCGTAGCCGTGGCAGGCGACGCCGCCGTAGGCGAAGGTGGAGCCGCGGCCCAGCAGGTACGCCGACTGCACCTCGGTGATCGGGAACGGCTCGTGCCGGTGCTCGGAGTCCGGTACGACGCGCGGCATCCCGCCGTCGGCCAGGTGGGCGAGGATCTCGTCGCGGCGGGCGCGCAGCAGGGTGCGCCGCTCGTCGGTCATGAAACCGGCGGGGGCCCGGAACTTCAGCGCGCCGTCCTCGGCCCACAGCCGCAGGCCGGCCCGTTCGAGGTCGGTGACCAGCCGCTGGACAGGGATGCGGGGGTCGTTGCTCATATGACACCTTCCTCGACGTCTTCGTCGGCTGACGTGCGGAGCTGCTCGTCGACAGCAGCCGCCAGGTCGGCCAGCACGGGTACGGCGAACAGTTGCCGCAGGGTCATGGCGACGCCGAACCGCTGCCGCAGCGTCTCCAGCAGGCGGGTGGCCAGCAGGCTGTCCCCACCCAGGGCGAAGAAGCTGTGTCGGCGGTCGACGACCGGCTGGTCGAGCAGCTGCGACCAGAGCGCTCCGAGGGTCTCCTCGGTCGGTCCCTTGGGTGGCTCGGCGGCGTCGTCGAGCGGGTCGGCGCGCAGCAGCGTGCCGAGTTGTTGCCGGTCGACCTTGCCGTTGCCGGTCAGCGGCAGCCGGTCCACCGTCACGACGTACTCGGGCACCATGTACGCGGGCAGCCGCTCGGCCAGCCAGCCCGCCAGCTCGGGCTCCGTGCCCCCGGTGGCGGGGACGACGGCGAGGCCGAGGTGCTGGCTCGGCGGCTGCCCGACGACCATCGCCACCGCCCGTGCGACGAGCGGGTGAGCCTCGGCTGCGGCCTCGATCTCGCCCAGCTCGATGCGGTGCCCGCGCACCTTGACCTGGAAGTCGACCCGGCCGAGGAACTCCAGTGTCCCGTCCGGCCAGTAGCGGCCCAGGTCTCCGGTGCGGTACCAGCGGCGGTCGTCGTCGTCGACGGAGAACTGCCGGGCGGTCAGCTCCGGGGCGTTGCGGTAGCCCGAGGCCACCCCGGTGCCGCCGATGCGCAGCTCCCCGGGCACCCAGTCCGGGCAGTCCCGGCCACGCGGGTCGGTCACCCGGTAGCGCTGGTTGCGCAGCGGGCGGCCGTACGGGATGGAACGCCAGTGTTCCGGCACCGTCTCGACCTCGTGGGCGTTGGACCAGATCGCGCCCTCGGTGGCGCCGCCGAGGGCGACGAACCGGGCGTGCGGGGCGAACCGGGCCAGCCGGTCGGGAAGGTCCAGGCCGATCCAGTCGCCGGAGAGCAGGGCCAGGCGCAGGCTGGCCGGCGGGTGCTCACCGGCGGCCACGAGCAGCATGTCCAGCAGCGCCGGCACCGAGTTCCAGACGGTGACGTTCCACCGGCTGGCCAGCTCGGCCCAGCGGCGGGCTTCCCGGCGCTCCTCCTCGGCCGGCACGACCAGCGCCCCGCCCGCGCCCAGCAGGCCGAACAGGTCGTAGACGGACAGGTCGAAGTCCAGTGCGGAGACGGCCAGCACCCGGTCGTCCGGCCCGACACCGTACCGGGAGTTGATGTCGGTCACCGTGTTGACGGCGGCCCGGTGGGTGATTTCCACGCCCTTCGGCTCGCCGGTGGAGCCGGAGGTGAAGATCGTGTAGGCGAGGGCCTGCGGGTCGACCGTCACCGGCCCGCGCAGTGCGGGTCCGGCCACGTCGGGGGCCACCGTCGGCAGGTGGTGCACACCGGGCCGGCCCACCACGGCGGTCACCTGCGCCTTGGCGTAGATCCGGTCGCGGCGGGCGGCGGGCTGGTCGACGCTGACCGGCACGTACGACGCCCCGGCGGCGAGCACGCCGAGCACCGCGGCGACCTGGTCCGGTCCGCGGGGCACGGTGACGGCGACGGCGTCGCCCGGTTCCACCCCGGCGCGCAGCAGCGCCCCGGCGATCCGCAGCGCCCGGGTGGCCAGCTCGCCGTAGCTGACCGACGTCTCGCCGTGGGCGACCGCGAGCCGGTCGGGATCGCGGGTGGCGTTGGCGAAGAACGGCCCGTGCAGGGTGTGGTCGGGGGCCGGCGCGTCGGTGGCGTTGACGGCGGCGCGGACCGCGCGCTGCTCCGGCGGCAGCATGTCCGGCAGCGGCCGGTCCCACTCGCCGTCGGCGAGCCAGCACAGCAGCCGGTGGTAGGCGTCGAACATGGCGTCGAGCAGCCCGTCGGGGAAGAGTTCGTCGACGCTGTCCCAGTTGAAGGTGAGGCCGCCGTCACGCTCCATCACCTGGTTGTCCAGCCACACCTGCGGGGTCTGCGAGACGCCCCAGGTCAGCTCGCCGAACGGGAACCGCATGTTGACCAGGTCGGCGGCGACCCCGAGGGCGCTGGTGAACACGATCGGCATGCTCACCGTGCCGCCGTCGCGGCGGCGGGCCAGCTCCCGCAGCACCCACAGGGCGGAGACGTCGTTGTGCTCCAGCCCGGCCCAGAGGTCCTGCTGGAACAGGTGGGCGGTCTCCCGCCACGACCGCCCGGCCGCGCCCCGGTAGCCGACCAGCACCAGCGAGGTGAAGTCGCCGAGGATCGCGCCGATGTCCGGGTGCACGTCGTGGCGCTGGAACATGGTCAGGTTGAGGGTCAGCGCGTCCTGGCCGCTGTAGGCGCTGAGCACCTCGGCGTACGCGGTGGCGAGCACGGCCGCCGGGGTGAGCCGGTGGTCACGGGCGCGGCGGGTGATCGCCGCCCACTGCCGGGGGGTGAGGCTGCGTTCCCGGCGGACGAACCGTGGGGCGACCAGGGTCTCCGGGTCGACGGCCAGCGGCAGCGCGGGGGGCGGGGCGATGTCGTCGAGCCGTCCACGCCAGTACGCCTGAGCCTGCCCGACCACCTCCGGTGGCGGCGTCGCGCCGAGCACGTAGTCGCGGAACGACACGCCCAGCGGACGCAGTGCGGCGTCGGGGTCGCGGTAGAGGGTGGACAGCTCGGCGAAGAAGACGACGATGCTCAGCGCGTCCAGCACGATGTAGTCGAAGCTGAACGCGACGCGGGTGCCGCCGGGGTGCCGGACGGCCTGGATGTCGATCAGCGGCCACCGGGACGGGTCCGGGATCCGGTGGGACAGCTCCTCGCGCAGTGTCGCCAGGTGTTCGTGCCCGTCGTGGACGGTGATGGTGAACGGCGGCACCTCGGGCAGGATCCGCTGGTCGCCGTTGTCGTCGAAGACGGCGCGGAGCATCTCGTGCCGGGCGATGAGGGTGTTGACGGCACGACCCAGCCGGTCGAGGTCGACGTCCCCGCCGTCGAACTCCCAGTACCAGTGGGAGCCGACCCCGCCGAGCGCGAAGTCGTCGGTGCGCCCCATCCAGTACGCGCGCTGCACGTCGGTGGGCGGGAACGGGTCGTGCCGGTGGGCCGGGTCCGCGGTCAGCTCACGCCGTTCGGTGCGGCTGGCCGCCGTGCCCTCGGCGCGCAGCGGCAGGGCGAAGCCGGCCAGGTCGCGGGCGTGGAACAGGTGACGCAGTTCGGCGCCGACGATGCCGGCCTCCCGCAGCCGGCTCAGCAGTCGGGTGGCGACCAGGCTGTCGCCGCCGAGGGCGAAGAAGTTGTCCTCCCGGGACACCTCGGGCACGGCGAGCAGCTCCGACCAGAGGGCGGCCACCGTCGTCTCGACCTCGCCGCGCGGCGGGGTGCCCGCGACGGTGGGCCGGGCGGCGAGCAGCTCGGGGAGCCGGCCGCGGTCGATCTTGCCGTTGGCGGAGAGCGGGAACGCGTCGAGGACCACCACGACGGCCGGCACCATGTACGGCGGCAGCTGGTCGGCGGCCCGCTGGCGGATCGCCTGGGGGTCCGCGTCGGCGCGGACGACGGTGACCGCGGCGGCGAGGCTGGTGCCGTCGACCACGTGGGCGGCGGCGCGGGCGACATCGGGATCACGCTCCAGCGCGGCCTCGATCTCGCCGAGCTCGATCCGGTGTCCCCGGATCTTCACCTGGAAGTCGGTACGCCCGAGGAAGTCCACGGTGCCGTCGGGCCAGTACCGGGCCAGGTCGCCGGTGCGGTACCAGCGCTGCCCCGCGTGCTCGACGAAGCGGTCGGCGGTGCGCTGCGGGTCACCGGCGTAGCCGGCGGCGACCGACCGGCCGCCGATCCACAGTTCGCCGGGCACCCAGTCGGGCCGGTCCCGGCCGTGTTCGTCGACGACCCGCATGAGCTGGTTGCGCAGCGGCACGCCGTACGGCACCGACCGCCAGTGCGGCGGCGGGTCCGCCGGGGCGAGTTGCACGGTGGAGTGGATCGCCGTCTCGGTGGTGCCGCCGAGGCCGTAGAGCCGGCTGTCCGGGGCCAGTCGGGCGAGCCGGCCGGCCAGGTCGAGGCCGACCCGGTCACCGCCGAGTACGGCGAGGCGCAGCGGCAGCGGCTCGTCGTCCGTCGCTTCGGCCTGGGTCAGCAGCAGGTCGAGCAGGGCCGGTACGGACTGCCAGACGGTCACCCGGTGCCGGTGGACCAGGCGGAGCCAGGCGGTCGGGTCGCGGCGGGTGTCCTCGTCCACGGTGACCACGGCACCGCCCCTGCCGAGCAGGGCGAACATGTCGAACACCGAGAGGTCGAAGTCGAGTGCCGAGACCGCGAGGACCCGGTCGTCCGGGCCGATGCCGAACCGTCGTACCAGGTCGTCGAGGGTGTTGCGGGCGGCCCGGTGCGGCACCCGCACGCCCTTCGGGGTGCCGGTGGAGCCGGAGGTGAACAGCAGGTAGGCGTCCTGCCCGGGGTCGACCGTCGGCGCGTCGGCGCGCGGCGGCACCCCGACGGCGGGGACGGTCAGCACCGTCGAGGGGTCGTCCGACCCGGACCCGGCCGGCGCGGTGGTGACCGTGAAACGGGCCCGGGCGGTGGCCCGGATCAGCTCACGCCGGGCGGCGGGCTGGTCGACGCCGATCGGTACGTAGACCCCGCCGGCCCGCAGCACGCCGAGCACGGCCACGATCTGGTCGGGGCCCTTGGGCAGGGTGACGGCGACGGCGTCACCGGGGGTCAGGCCACGGGTGGTCAGCTCGTCGGCGAGCGCCTGGGCGCGGCCCGCCAGGTCGCCGTAGGTGAGCACGCTCGCCGGGTCGGTGCCGGACAGGACCGCCGGCCGGTCGGGCTCGCGGGCCGCGAGGGCGAACACGTCACGGTGCAGGGGCGCGTCGTCGGTGGGGCCGGCGGTGTCGTTGGCCGCCGCCCGCACCGCCGCCGTGTGCGCGGGCAGCGCGACCGGGGCCCGCCCGGACCAGTCGGTGGCCGGGTCCAGCAGCCAGTCGACGATGCCCAGGTACGCGGCGAACATGTCGTCGACGAACCCGTCGGGGAACAGCTCGTCCACGACGTCCCAGTTGAGGTAGAGGCCGTCCTCCCGCTCGGTGATCTGGTAGTCGAGCCAGACCTGCGGGGTCTGGGACATGGTCCAGCCGGGCGTGCCGAAGCAGTCGCGGACCTCGGCGTCGAACAGCTCGCCGAGGCTCAACGCGCTGGTGAAGACGACGGGTGCGCCGACGGGCTGGCCGCTGCGGGCACGGGACAGGTCGCGCAGCACGTCGACCCCGCTGTACGCGGAGTGCGCGGCGTCGCTGCGCAGCCGGTCCTGTTGCCGGCGGACGAGGTCGACGAAGCCGGCCGGGCCGGTCGTGTCGATCTCCAGCAGGATCAGGTTGGTGAAGTCGCCGACGATCTCGCCGACCTCGGGGTGGACGGGGCGGCGGTCGTACATCGGCAGGTTCAGCACGAACCGGCCGGTGCTGCTCCAGGCGGCGAGCACCTCCGCGAAGGCGGTGAGGAACACCATCGACAGGGTGACCCCCGCCGACGCCGAACGCCGTTCCAGGTCGGCCTGCTGCGCCGGGGTGAGCCAGTGGTAGCGGCGGACCACCTGGTGGCTGGTGACGCTGGCCGGGTCGACGGCGGTCGGCAGTTGGGGCGGGCCGGGCAGGGTGTCCAGCCGCTCGCGCCAGTACCCGCGGGCGCGGTCGCGCGCCTCGTCCGGGCGGGCGGCGACGGTGGCCAGGTAGGCGGGGTAGCTGAGGCCGACCGGAGGCGTCCGGCGGTCGGGGTCGCGGTAGAAGGCCGCCAGGTCGGACAGGATCAGGCGGAAGCTGTGCGCGTCGGCGACCAGCATCTCGACGTGCACGTGTACCCGGGTCGCGCCGCCGGGCAGCAGGGACAGCTGGATGTCGAAGGTCTCCGCCTGCTCGACCCGCAGCCGCCGGTGGGACAGCCGGTGCCGCAGCCGCGCCAGCTCCTCCTCGCACCGCGCCGGCGGCAGGTCCCGCAGGTCGTGCACGGTCAGGCCGGGCCACGGGCTCTCCGGCCGGATGCGCTGGGTGCCGTCGGCGTGGAACTCCGCCCGGAGCATCCCGTGTCGCCGCAGCACGGCGCGGACGGCGGCGTCGAGCCGGTCGGGCTCGACGCCGGTGCCGTCGAACTCGTTGTAGAAGTGGGCGCCGACACCGCCCAGCGGCTGCCCGTCGGCCCGGCCCACCCAGTACGCGTGCTGCATGGTGGCCAGGCCGAACGGCGCGGATTCGTCGACCACCACCGGCGGCAGGGGAGCCGGTCGGGCCTCGGTGTGCCGCTCCTCGATCAGGCCCCACCACTGCGCGAGGGTGCGCCATTCGATGAGGGTGCTGAAGGTGACCGGTGCGCCCTGACGGTGCCAGCGGCTGGCCAGCCGCATGAGCGCGATCGAGTCCAGGCCGAGCATCAGCAGATCGTCGTCGTCACCCACCGACGACGGCGGGCAGCCGAGAGCCTCCGCGACGTCTGCCCGCATGCCGTCGAGGGTCAGGGTCGTTTCGGTGTCGGCGGCAGCGTCCAATGTCGCGTCTCCTCGGTAAGGCTCTACCACGTCTCCGGTATGACGTCTCCGGTCGGCTGGCGCTAAGCTATCAGCGACTTTCGACTCGGGTCTAGAGATAGTCGGCAACACTAGGAAAGACTCGCCACGAAGGCGAGGCGGAATACGCCGCCGGACGGGGGGCACGGCGTGGGCGAGCGACTCGGCGGCGACGAGTGCCTGATCTGGCGGTGCCCGGTCGGACCGGTCCCCGAGCGGCTGTCCGCCCTGCTCGACGACGCCGAACGGGCGCGGGCCCGGGCGCTGGGCCACGAGCAGGCCCGGGCGCGCTTCGTCACCGGTCGGGTCACCGCCCGGCTGCTGGCCGCCCGACACGCCGACACGGATCCCCGCGACGTCGTCTTCTCCTCGACCTGCCGGCACTGCGCCGGCCCGCACGGTCGGCTGGAGGTGCACACCCGCACGGGTGTGCTGCACGTGTCGGTGTCCCACTCGGCGGCCCGGGTCGTGGTGGCGATCGCCCGCGACACCGTGTGCGGGGTGGACATCGAACGGGTGGCGTTGCGGGGCGACCGGATCCCGGTCTCGGCGCTGTCCCCGGCGGAGCGTCGGGTGCTCGACGGCCTGCCCGAGCAGCGGCGACTCGCCGGGTTCATCCGGTACTGGACCCGCAAGGAGGCCGTCCTCAAGGCGACCGGGGACGGTCTCGTGCTGTCCCCGGCCGACCTCACCGTCAGCGCCCCTGATGCCCCCGCATCCTTGTTGAGCTGGGCGAACCGCCCACCTCCGCACGTCGAGGTGCACCTGAGCGACCTGGCCGTCGGCGACGGTTACCGGGGCGCGCTGGCCACGCTCGGCCGCCCGCTGACGGTCGTCGAGTGCGATGTCGACCCTTGCGAAAAGGCGAGTCGCCTATGATGTCCACACCGCATGGATGGACTACCCGAGAAGAGGTTTCATGTCGGACCGATCGTTCTCCCCGGTCATCCCCTTCCTGCGCTACCAGGACCCGACCGCCGCCGTCGACTGGCTGGTCGACGCGTTCGGCCTGGAGCGTTTCGACATCACCGAGGTCGACGGCGAGGTGGTGCACGCCGAGCTGAGCTGGGGAGACTCCACGATCCAGCTCGGCGGCGGCGGTCCGCACGACACGCTGGGCATGGTCAGCCCGCGCGACCTGCCGGCCACCAGCGGTGGCATCTACATCTGTGTCGGTGACGCGGCCGACGTCGACAAGCACCACGCCCGGGCGGTGCAGGCCGGCGCCAAGCTGGTCTACGACCTGCACGACACCTCGTACGGCTCGCGTGACTACGGAGCCTACGACCTGGAGGGGCACGTGTGGTGCTTCGGCAGCTACCTGCCCCAGAAAGCCTCGGCATAGGGTTTTCGGCAAACACGCGTAAAGACTTGCCCAGGCGGCGGGTTCGGGCCAAGACTGGCAGGTATGGATGCCTCCGGCCTGCCGCCCCGGTTCGACGCGCTCGACCCCGCCGTCCTGGAAGATCCCTACCCGACCTACGCCCGGCTACGTGAGGCCGGGCCGCTGTGCCGGTTCGGCCCCGGCAGCTGGGGCGTGACCCGGCACGCCGACGTGGTGGCCCTGCAGAAGGACCCCCGGCTGGGCAGCGAGTTCCCCGAGGCGTACCACCACCTGTCGGTGGGCGAGGGGGCCGCCAGCCGCTTCTTCCAGCGCATCATGCTCTACCGCGACCCGCCGGACCACGTCCGGTTGCGGCGGCTGATGAGCGGCGCCTTCACCCCGGCCGTGGTCCGGCGGATGCGCGGCTACATCGAGCGGACCGTGGACGACCTGCTGGCCCCGGCGTTGGACGGCGGCGACTACGACGTGGTACGCGACCTGGCGTACCCGCTGCCCGTGCTGGTGGTGTCGACGTTGATGGGCATTCCGCCCGAGGCGCACGAGGACGTCCGCCAGCACGCCGTCCGGCTCGGGCGGGCGTTCAGCGCGATCGTGCCGGAGCAGGCCCGGGGGGCGGCGCACGAGTCGGTGGAGTGGCTGCGCGCGTACATCGGCGGTCTGCTCGACGAGCGCCGCAAGGCCCCCGGGGACGACCTGCTGTCGACGCTGTTGCAGGTCGACGAGGACGGGGACCGGCTCAGCCACGACGAGATCGTGGACAACACCGTCTTCTCGTTCTTCGCCGGCTTCGAGACGACCGTGCACCTGATCACCAACGGGTTCGCCGCGCTGCTGCGGGCACCGGACCAGTTCGCCCTGCTGCGGGCGAACCCCGGCCTGGTGCCCGGTGCGGTGGAGGAGTTCCTCCGCTTCGAGGCGCCCATCCAGGGCACCGCCCGGCTGGTACGGGAGCCGGTCCGGGTCGGCTCGCGCACCATCCGGGCCGGACGGGTGCTGGTGCTGATGCTCGGCTCGGCCAACCACGACGAGGCGGTCTTCCGCTCCCCCGGCACGCTGGACGTCACCCGTGACCCGAATCCGCACGTCACCTTCGGTGGCGGCGGGCACCTGTGCCTGGGGGCGTTCCTGGCCCGGACGGAGGCACAGGTGGTCTTCGACTGGGTGCTGCGCCGCACCCGCTCGGTGGAGCAGGCCGGCGCGCTGGTCCGGGAGACCGACACGCCGTTCCGGGCCTTCGCCCACGTGCCGTTGGCCGTCAAACCCGGCTGAGCCTCCCGCCGTGGCTCGGAGGGGGCCTGCCCCGGTCGTGGACCGGGCAGGCCTCCCGGGGGGGGTGTGCGCGGGGCAGGCCTCCCGGGGTGTACGCCGGGCACGCCTCCCAGGGTGTACGCCGGGCAGGCCTCCCGGGGTGTGCGCCGCGGGGCCTGGTTCAGGCGGGCGTGGCGGCGAGGATGGTCAGCGTGGCGGTCGGCCGGACGGTGTCCAGCCGCAGCCCGGCACGCTCCAGCAGGACGGCGGTCTCCTCGGCCGTGCGGTGGGTGCCGCCGGTGAGCACCAGCGTGTGCACGTCGTAGAGCTTCGCCACGTCGAAGGTGTCCCCCGGCGGCAGGACGGCCTCCAGCAACAGCAGGCGGCTGTCCGGCCGCATCGCCTCCCGGACCCGCCGCAGCACCGCCACCACCTGGTCGTCGTCGAACCCGGGCAGCACCGTCTTGAGCAGGTACGCGTCCGCACCGCCGGGCAGCTCGTCGAAGAAGCTGCCGGGGACGATCGCGCACCGGTCGCGCACCCCGGCCTCGGTGAGGACCCGGTCCGCCGCCGCCACGACGTGCGGCAGGTCCAGCAGGGTGCCGCGCATCGCCGGATAGCGTCCGAGCAGCCCGGCGAGGAAGCCGCCGTCGCCGCCGCCGACGTCGACCACGTGTGCCAGCTCCCCCCACGGGTGACAGGGCAGCACGGTACGCAGGTGCAGCCGGGTGATCGCGTGCATCCAGCGGTCGACCCGCCGGCTCTCCTGCGGGTTGTCGGCCAGGTGGCTCCAGTAGTCGGTGCCGTGCGCCCGGTCGAAGGCGGCCTCGCCGGTGCGCAGGCTGTGCGGCAGCTCCGCCCAGGCCTGCACGTCGGAGGCGAGCAGGGTGTACACGGCGCGCATCGACATCGGGTGGTCGCTGCGCAGCGGCTGGGCCAGCGGGGTCAGGGCGAACACCTCCGGCTCCGGTTCGGTGAAGATGCCCCTGGACGCCAGCGCCCGCAGCGCCCGGCACAGTGACCGCTCGTGCGCGCCGGACTCGGCGGCGAGTTCGGCCACCGGCCGGGGCCCGTCGGCGAGCAGGTCGGCGATGCCCAGGTCGCTCACCGCCCGGGTGGTCATCGGCACGATGACGTCGGTCAGTTCCGCCAGCCGCATCAGCGACGCCAGGTCCATCGGCGGCCGCTGCCGGACGCCCGTTCGTTCAGCCACCACGCCTGCCCTCCACGAATTGGATCAGATCCAGCCGGACGAGGCCGTCCCGCACCCGGGGGGTCATCAGTCCGATCTGGTCCAGTGCCCGGCCCACCCGGGAGAAGATGGCCTGCCGGTAGGCGACCATCAGCTCGTTGCGGGCGGCGAAGTCGAGTCCCTCGGTCATCGGGATCTCCATGCGTTCCCAGATGTCGCCGAGGAGGAACCGGCGGCGGATCAGGGCCGCGGACTCCAGCACCAGTTCCTCCCGCTCGGTGCGCTCCCGGGAGGTCATCTCGTCGTACAGGCCGCGCAGCGTCAGGACGCCGAACGACACGTGCCGGGCCTCGTCCCGGGCCACCAGCCCGGTGATCTGCTTGATCAGCGGGTCGTGGAAGGTGCTGTGGGCCAGCCGGAAGGCGGCCATCGCCAGCGCCTCGACCATGATCTGCATGCCCAGCGAGATGACGTCCCAGCGGTTGTCCTCGAGGATGTCGGTGAGCAGCAGCTCCAGCGGCTCGGAGATCGGGTACGGCCGCTGGATCTTCTCGCGCAGGTAGCGGGAGAAGACCTCCACGTGGCGTGCCTCGTCGACGGCCTGGGTGGCGGCGTACAGCTTGCTGTCCAGGCCCGAGACGATCTCCACCAGCCGGGCGGCGACCACCATGGCCGCCTGCTCGCCGTGCAGGAACTGGCTGACCATCCACGCCTGGAGCTCCCACCGGAACTCGTCCCAGGCCAGCCGACCCCGGGGGGCGAGCGGCGAGGCGGCGAACCCGGCCATGGCGAAGGCGGAGTCGTCGGGCAGCGGCGACCCGAAGGGTACGTCGAGACGCCAGTCGATCTCGTCGACGCTCCACTGTGCCTGCTTGGCCCGCTGGTAGAGCGACACGGTACGGGTGTCGGAGGGCTCGTAGTCCCAGTTGAGCCGGGCGTCCTGGGTCGAACGCACTACCAACTCGCTCATAGCAGTAAAGACTAGTTCGCCAGACACGCAAAGCCAACGGCAAAGGCTATGGTGCTATCTGTGGAAGCACGCGAGACACCAGCCTCGGTCTCCCAGCGGCTGCTGTGGATGATCAAGCACTACCGGTCGGACTTCGGCGCGCTGAACTGCCCGGTCGTCTGCCGCATCGTCGGTGACCTGGACGGACCGGCGTTGCAGGCGGCGGTCGACGCGCTCGTGGCACGGCACGAGGCGCTGCGGACGACCTTCCACGGCCGCGGCGCTCGTCTCGTACAGCGCGTGCACCCGCCCCGCCCGCAGCCGCTGGTCTGGGCCGACCTGGCGACGGGTGAGTCGCCACAGGTGGCGCTGGCCCGGGACCTCCAGACGCCGATCGACCCCGGGCAGTGGCCGACGCGGGCCAGCGTCTGGCGGGTCGGTGCGACCGAGCACCTGTTCTGCCTGAACCTGCACCACCTGGTCACCGACGCGTGGTCCACCGGCATCCTGCTGCGCGACCTGGTCGCCTGCTACGACGCCGCCTGCGGCGGGGCCGCCGTCCCCGCCCCGCAGGGCTGGCAGATGTCCCGCTTCGCGCAGGCGCAACAGGAGCTGCTGGCCTCGGACCGGCTGGGCCGCTACCAGCGGTACTGGCGACAGCAGCTGGCGGGCAGCCAGATCCCCCGGCTGGACGCGCTCTACCCGGCCGCGGACGCCGACGGCACGGGTGCGGATGCCGACGGCACGGGTGCGGCAGCGCCCCGGTCCGTCGCGGCCGAGCTGCCGGCGGCGACGGTGGCCGGGCTGCGGGAGCTGGCGCGGCGGGAGAAGACCACCATGTTCACGGTGCTGCTGGCCGCCTTCCACACCCAGCTGCACCGCCTGACCGGTCAGCCCGACCTGGCGGTGGCGTCGATGTTCGCCAACCGGTCCCGGCCCGAGGTCCGCGACACCGTCGGCCTGCTCGCCGGCATGGTGCTGCTGCGTGCCCAGGTCGCCCGGCAGAACAGCTTCGCCGAACTGGTACGCCACCTGCACGCCGCGGTGATCAGCGCGTTCGCCTACCAGGACCTGCCCTTCCACCTGCTGCCGACCGGGCTCGTGGACACCGGCGGCGGGCGGGCCGACGACGTGATGTTCAACGTGATGTCGCCGTTGCGGCACGACCTGACCGGCGGCGGGGCGCGGTTCGAGCTGGTCGTCCCGACGGAGATCGGCAGCCGCTTCCCGTTCGAGCTGGCCCTGGCCCCGGTGGGTGAGCACCGGGTGCAGGCCGTGCTGTTCCGCGCCGGCGGATGGGCCGACCCGGCGCTGGGGCAGGAGTTCCTGGCCGGCTACCTGGAGGTGGCGGCAGCGGCGGCGCACCGCCCGGACGCCAGGCTGCCGGCCCGGGGGTAACCAGTCACCGCGACGGTATTGACAGCATCACACGCATCCTGAGAACCTCCCAGAACATACTCGTAAAGGCGCGTGGATAGCAGGAAAGGCAAGTGCACACGGGGATGGCAGGTCAATCCGGGGCGGGTCGACCGGCTCACGGCGGAAGGGACCGTTGATGACACTGCGACTGCACTGGTTCCTGCCATTGCACGGCGACGGTCGGGAGGTGGCCAAGAGCGCGGACGGGGTGGACCGGACCAGGAACATCCGACGGGAGCCGGGGCTGAACTACCTCGGCCAGGTCGCCCAGGCGGTCGACGGGCTCGGCTTCGCCGGCGCGTTGGTGCCGACCGGGCTGTTCTGTGAGGACCCCTGGCTGGTCGCCGCGGCGCTGTCGCAGCAGACCCGCCACATGCAATTCATGATCGCCTGTCGGCCCAGCGCGCTGCCGCCGATGGTCGCCGTCCAGTCGGCCGCGACGTTCCAGCGGCTCTCCGGCGGCCGGCTGATGCTCAACGTCGTCACCGGCGGCGACGCCGACGAGCAGCGACGCTACGGCGACTGGCTCGACCACGGCGAGCGGTACGACCGGACCGAGGAGTACCTCGACGTCTTCCACCGTGCCTGGGGCGGCGAGCCCTTCGACTTCCACGGCAAGCACTACCAGATCAAGGCCGGGATGCTGAGCCGGCCGCACGACGTCCGTCCGACGATCCTGCTGGGTGGCTCGTCCGCGGCGGCGCAACGGGTGGCCGCCGCGCACGCCGACGTCTACCTGGCGTGGGGCGAGCGCCCGGACGGGCTGGCCGAGCTCACCGACCGGGTCACCGAGCTGGCCGCCGAGCGGGGCCGCACCGTCGAGTTCGGCACCCGGTTCCACGTCATCAGCCGGGACACCGCGCAGGAGGCCTGGGCGGTGACCCGCCGGCTGCTCGACGGGATGGAGGCCGGCCGGATCGCCGAGGCCCAGCGACGGTTCCGCCGTACCGAGTCGGAGGGGCAGCGCCGGATGGCCGCCCTGCACGGCGGACGGGCCGACGACCTGGAGGTGTACCCGAACGTGTGGGCCGGCTACGGGCTGGTCCGCCCGGGTGCGGGCGCCGCGCTGGTCGGCAGCCACGAGCAGGTGGCCGAACGGATAGCCGAGTACCACGCGCTGGGCATGAACCACCTGATCCTCTCCGGGCAGCCCCACCTCGAAGAGGCGTACAACTTCGCCGAGGGTGTGGTGCCGCTGCTGCGGCGTCAGGGGCTGCTCGGGCGGGAGGCGTCATGACGCGGGTGGAGACGACACTGCTGCAGGGCAGCCCCCGGGCGGGCTCGCGTACCGCAGGCATCGCCGTCCGGCTGGTGGAGGAGCTGTCGCTCGCCCTCGCCGCGGAGGGGGTCGAGCTGGCCGGGCCGGACGTCGTCGACCTCGCCGACATCGGCGCCGGGCTGCCGTTGCGGGCCAGCCGCAGCGTACCGCTGGGGCCGGAGACCGAACGCGCCCTGGAGCTGGTCCGCCGCCCCGGCCTGCTGGTGGTGGTCAGCCCGACGTTCAAGGGCACCTACACCGGCCTGCTGAAGTTGTTCCTGGACATGCTTCCCCTCGACGGGCTGGCCGGCTGCGTCGCCGTCGGCGCGATGACCGCGGGCTGGGCCAAGCACCGTGGCGCCGGGGACCAGTACCTGCGCCCGCTGCTGACGGAGCTCGGCGCGGTCGCTCCGGTGCCCTGCCTGTCGATCCTCGAAGAGGAGTTCGAGGACGTGCCAGCGGTCGTCGCGGCGTGGTCGCGCCGTTGGGCGCCCGCGCTGGGGGCGGTGGCCCGCCACCTGCGTCACCACGACCTGTCCGCCCCCGAGGTCCATCCGCTGACCGGCGCTCGGGCCTCCTGAGCGCCCCGTTCATCCGTCACGCCAGCGACACAGAGGAGATCGACCATGACCGAGCAGACCGCGCCCGCCCGCCGTACCGAGGAGGAGATCCGCGCCACCGTGGCGGCGGTCATCTCCGACATGGCGCCGAAGGACGGCGTGGTGGTGACGGCGGGTTCCCACCTCATCAAGGACCTCGGCTACCACTCGCTGGCCCTGATGGAGGTGGCGTTCGCCATCGAGGACGAGTTCGACCTCGACCCCATCGACGAGGACACCGCCCGGAAGATCACCACCGTGCAGGCCGTGCAGGACCTGGTGGTCGAGCGGCTCGCGGAGCGCGACGGCTCCTGAGCAGCACGGTGCGGGAGGGTCCGGGCCGCCCGGACCCTCCCGCACCGGCGTCAGCCGGTCAGCCGGTAGAGCCGGTGGAAGCGGTCGGTGACGGCGAGGATCGTCATCCCCGAGAAGCCCGCCCGGGTGGCCAGCTCGCGCACCATCCCGGGACGCAGCACCGTGCCGGTGCCCGTGGAGTCCTCGCCGGTGCGGCTCGCCGGCAGGCAGTGCAGCACGCTGGTGCCGTACTGGAAGCGTTCCACGTCGTCGCCGGGGGCCGTGAAGGCCGGCGCGACCTTGGCATCCATCACGAGCACGGCCCCGTCGGCGGCCCGCAACTGCCGGCAGGCCCGGAGCACGGCGACCGGTTGCGACACCTCGTGCAGCGCGTCGAAGAGGCACACCAGGTCGTAGCCGCCGGCCAGCTGGGGGTCGGCGGCGTCCCGGCAGGCGAAGCGGACCCGGTCGGCCACACCCGCGTCGGCGGCATGCCGCTCGGCCTGCCGCAGCGCGGCCCCGTCGAGGTCCAGGCCGGTCACCTCGGCGTGCGGATACGCCCGCGCGAGCGCGATGCTCGACCAGCCGGTGCCGCAGGCGACGTCGGCGATGCGCCGGCCGGGCGTGCCGAGCCGGTCGTGCACGTCCGGCACCTGCTCGGCGATCCAGCCGGCGAGCTGGTGGGCGAAGAGTGCCCGGTTGGCGCCGGAGTGGCCGTCGCGCCAGTCGACGCCGAACACGTCGTCGGGCACACCCGCGCCGCTGCGGTAGGCGGCCACGAGCTCCGGTAGGGCGGCGGCGACGCCGCCGAGGGGCAGCACGGCGAGGGAGGCCAGGGACATCGGATCGTCCGAGACCGTGAGGACGGCGGCGTGCCCGGCGGGCAGCCGGTACCCGCGGCGGTCGGCCGGCGCCCGCACGTCGTCGGTCTCCACGATGCCGCAGACGGCCTGCTGCTCCAGCCACTCCCGGGCGTACCGGGGGGCGACGTCGGCGGCGCGGGCCAGCTCGTCCGGGGTCATCGGCCCCGGCGCGGCGGCCAACGCCTCGTACAACCCGAGCTTGACCCCCAGGTACGCCGAGAGGAGTTCCTGCGTGGCGAGGAGAGACTTCCACATTCTCATCGCGAACACGTGTGTCTGCGGGTCAGACACTGTCATGAGACACCTCCCCGATCAGCGCAACCTGTGTTTCCAGAGTGTCTACAGACAACACTCCCATGCCTGTTGCACGATACAGGTAGACAGTAGGATGGTCATCGGTCGTTTCCGAGCCGCCCGCAGTGGCGGAGCAGGCTCGGCTCGGCACTCGTACCGCACGCCAGACCGGAGGGCGAGGATCGCATGACGACGTGGCAACTGGTCCGTGATCTTCTTCCGGAGGTCGCCAAACACGCCGACGAGGTGGAGCGGCTCCGCGGGCTCCCGGACCCGCTGTACGACGGGCTGCGGGCGGCGGGGTGCCTGCGCATGCTCGCGCCGGTGGCGCACGGCGGCGCCGGTCTCAGCGTGCCGGACACGCTACGGGTCATCGAGACCCTGGGCACGGCGGACGGCTCGGTCGCCTGGCTGGTCGGCCAGGTCGCGTTGTCCCAGCTCATCATCGGCTGCGCGGCGGAGGAGACGGTCGCGACGATCTTCGCCGACGGGCCGGACGTCTACGCGGCCGGCTCGGTGGCGCCCAAGGGCAGGGCCACCGAGGTCGAGGGCGGATGGCGGGTCTCCGGTCAGTGGCCCTTCGTCACCGGCTGCGAGCGCGCCGACTGGGTCTACCTGAACTGCGTCCTGGTCCGGGGGCGCGCGGTGGCGGTGGCCGACGGCCGGCCCGCCACCCGGATCATGCTGCTGCCCGCCGCGGACGTGACCGTCGTCGACACCTGGCACACCCTGGGCCTGCGCGGCACGGGCAGCCACGATCTGGCCGTCTCCGGCGGCTTCTGCCCCGACGAGCGGGCGGTGACGCTGGCACCCGGGACGGCGGGCGCGGACCGGGCGGCGATGAGCATCGCGCAGTCCAGCCTCATCATCGCCGCGGCCGCGACGGGCATCGCCGAGGGGGCGCTGCGGGACGTCGTGGAGCTGGCGGCCGGCGGTAAGCGGCCGGCGCTCAGCGCCACGCGGCTCGCCTCCTCGACCACCTTCCAGGAGCGGCTGGGCGAGGCCCGGATGGTGGCGCAGGCGGGCCGGGCGCTGCTCTACGACCAGGCCGGACAGGAGTGGGGCGAGGTCGCGGGCCCGGACGCGGCGGTGCGGCGGGCACAGGTCCGGGCGGCGGCCGCGCAGGCGACCGCGCTGGCGGTACGGGCGACCGACACGGCCTTCGAGCTGGCCGGCGGGACGGCGGTGTACGACTCGTCTCCCCTGTCCCGGCGGCTGCGTGACGCCAACACCGCTCGGCAGCACTTCGTGGCCAGTCGCCACTCGTACACGGCCTTCGGCGCGCACCTGGTCGGCGAGGGCGGCGACGGCGGTCCGCTGTGACGGGTGGTGGTGCGGTGCCTCACTTGGCGCTGGGGATGACACCCTTGCGTCGGAGCCGGGTGATCCACCCCTGCGCCGTGTGGGTGGGCACGCCGTAGTGCTGGGCGACGCCGATGACGGTGCGGTTCTTGACGTAGATGTCCTTGAGTTCGCTCGGGTCCGGCATGCGACGGTAGGCGCGGTCGGACTTGGCCGCCCGGCTCGGCGTGGTGACACGGTAGGGTGCCGTGGTCTCCACGCCTTCGGTCGAGGCGACGACGGCTCTGGGCCGCTTCGCGGCGAAGGCCTGCATCAGCAGCTCCAGGTCGACCTGGAGCAGGTCGGCGGCGCCGAGCTTGACGTCGTCCGCGACGCGTACGGTCAGCTCCTTGATGTAGACCTGACCCTCTTCGGCGAACACTCGCATGGTGGTGCGGGAGGCATCCTCTCCCGCGTCTTCCTGACCGAGTACCGGGGTGATCGTGACTATGTATTGAGCCATCGTCTCTGTCCCTCTTCCCTGACCAACAGCCGGTGTCTGCAAGACGCCAAGACACAATCTAAAACATGGCTTGTTTGGTTGGCCCTTCAGGCATGCACACAGCACGCCCACGACGGCCCTAAGTGACACTAACCTAACAGAAGGTCACCTTCAGGACAACCATCGATATTGATGGTTGTCAGGAAAACACTTCACGTATGAGCGACACCAGAAAACCACGTCCCGAAGTCTCCTCCTGTCGTTGGGATCACGTATCGGTGGCGGCGCTCACACCGACATCCACACGTTCTTCGGTCGGAGGAACTCACGCAGGCCGGCGACGCCGCCGATCCGCCCGGAACCACTCTGCTTCACTCCGCCGAACGGCGCCGACGGCATCAGACCCGGTGCCCCGTTCACCCACACGCTGCCGGCCGCCACGACCCGGCTGACCCGGTGGGCACGGCGCAGGTCGTTGGTGTGCAGGTACGCTCCCAGGCCGTACCGGGTGGCGTTGGCCAGCAGCACCGCCTCTTCCTCGGTGTCGAAGCTCGACACCGCCAACACCGGTCCGAACACCTCCTCCTGGACGAGCTCGCCGTCGCCGTCGGCGTCGACGAAGACCGTCGGCTCCACGAAGAAACCGTCGGCGAGATCCCCGCCACAACGCCCGCCGCCGGTCAGCAACCGCGCCCCGGACAGCCGGGCACGGTCGATCACCCCGACGATCCGCTCACACGCCCGCCGGGAGACCACCGGACCCATCACGGTCGTCTCGTCGGCGGGGTCGCCCACCCGGATCCGGCGCAGCCGCGAGGTCAGCGTCTGGAGCACCTGCTCTCGGACGGCCGAGTGCACCAGCAGCCGGGTGCCGTTCGCACAGCCCTGTCCCGACAGGGCCACCACGCCGCTCATCGCGTACCGCGCCGCCGACCGGAGGTCGGCGTCGTCGAAGATGACGTGCGGCGACTTGCCACCCAGTTCCAACGCCACCGGGGTCAGGTGCCGGGCCGCCTCGGCGAGCACCTGCCGGCCGGTGGCCGCGCTGCCGGTGAAGTGCACCTTGTCGACGCCGGGGTGCCCCGCCAGGGCCGCTCCCGCCGGCGGTCCCCCGGGCACGACCACCACCACGCCCTGCGGCACCCCCGCCTCCACCGCCAGCTCGACGAACCGCTGGCCGACGAAGGGCGCCAGCTCCGACGGCTTGACCACGACGGCGTTACCGGCCGCCAGCGCCGGCCCGAGCAGCTGTGCCATCGACATCAGCGAGCCGTTCCACGGGATGATCCCGGCCACCACGCCGTACGGCTCGTCGAGGGTGTAGTCCAGGCTGCGGCCGGGCCAGGTGGGCACCACCTCGCCGCCGATCTTGTCGCACCACCCGGCGTAGTACCGCACGTGGTCGGCCGCCAACGCCGGCATCCGCCGGGCGAGCTGCATCGGCAGGCCGATCTCCAGGCTCTGCAGCGCGGCGAGGGGTTCGGCGTGCACGAGCAACAGGTCCGCCAGCCGCAGCAGCGTGTCGCGCCGCACCTCGGCCGAGCTGTCCCGCCACCCGGGCAGGCTTTCCCGGGCCAGGGCTACCGCCTGGTCGATCTCGGCCGGCCCGGCGAGCACCACCTCGGTCGTCGGCCGCCCGGTCGCGGCGTAGACGTGTTCCGCCCGGCCGCCCGAGGACTCCACCACCCGGTCCCCGCCGATCCACAGTGCCGGCTCGGGCACCAGGTGGGTGGGGGGTTCGCTCATTCCCATCGTGTGCTCCTCGCGTCGGCATCACCGGTCGTACGTGTCTTTGCAGAATCCCATAAAAGACTCGTAGGACACTAGCGGGCATCTCTGATAGACACTCCTACACGCCGCAGATAGCCTGTCTCTCAGCAACCGAAGTGGCAGCGGTGTCCGCGCTGGTCGCCCCCCTTCCCAGCCGGCCGAAACCCGAAAGAACGATCATGGAAGGTACGCGAATGACACCACCGAGGACGCGACCGTCCCCCAGTCCCGCGGAGACGCCTGCGACGCCGGCCGCGGAGCCGGCCGCCGAGCCGGCTCCGATCGCCGGCCGGGCGCGGGCCATCGCGCTCTTCGCCGTCCTGGTCGGCCTGCTGCTCGACCTGCTCGACATCGTGATCGTCAACGTGGCCCTGCCGACCATCCAGGAGGACATCGGCGCCACCGGCTCGAACATGCAGTGGATGGTGGGCGGGTACGCCCTCGCCTTCGCCACCATGCTGGTGACCGGTGGCCGGCTGGGCGACATCTACGGCCGTAAGCGCATCTTCATCATCGGCATGATCGGGTTCGCCACCGCCTCGCTCATCGCCGGCATCGCCGACAACCCCGAGCAGCTCATCCTGGCCCGCTTCTTCCAGGGCGGCATGGGCGCGCTCATGGTCCCGCAGGTGCTGTCGATCCTCCAGGTCATGTACCCGCCGGCCGAGCGGGGCCGGGCCTTCGCCGGGCTGAGCGTGGTCTTCGCCGTCGGCACGGTGGCCGGCCCGATCGTGGGCGCCCTGCTCACCGCCGTCAACGTCGCCAACCTCACCTGGCGCACGGTCTTCCTGGTGAACATCCCGATCGCCGTGGTGTGTCTCCTGATCACCGCCAAGCTGGTCCCCGAGTCCAAGGGCAAATCCGCCCAACGCCTGGACGTCACCGGTGCCGCCCTGGTGGGCATCGGCATGCTCCTGCTGGTGTTCCCGCTGATCACCGGCCCGGAGCAGGGCTGGCCGGCGTGGACCCTGGTCAGCCTGGCCGCCTCGGTCGTGACCTTCGCCGTACTGGTCGCGGTGCAACGCCGACGCACGGAATCCCCGCTCATCCCGATGTCGCTGTTCTCCCACCGTTCCTTCCGGGGTGGCCTCGCCGTCTCGCTGTTGTTCATGAGCGGCGTCATGCCGTTCTTCCTGGTCAACACCCTCTACCTGCAGTTCGGGCAGGGCTTCTCGGTGATCAAGGCGGGCCTGATCGGCATCATGTGGGGCTTCGCCGTCCCGCTGTTCACCGCCATCTCCGCCCGCCGCATCACCCCGAAGATCGGCCGGCTCGGCCTGCAACTCGGACTGACCATGCTGATCGCGTCGATGGTCATCCTGATCACGGTGATCAACCAGGTCGACGCCGCCAATCCCTGGGCGCTCGCCCCCGGGCTCGTCCTCGGCGGCGCGGGCATGGGCATGACCTTCGCTCCGCTGCTCACGTACACCCTCAACGACGTGCCGCTGGACAGCGCGGGCGCGGCCTCCGGGGTCTTCAACACCGTGCAGCAGATGGGTGCCGCCATCGGCATCGCCCTGAGCAGCATGGTCTTCTTCATCGCCCTGGCGGTCCAGTCCTCCGCCGTCGGCGACGACCTGCAGAACACGGTCCGGGACGAGCTGACCGCCCGGGGGGTGCCGGTGGCGACGGCCGAGTCCGCCGCCGACGACGCCCGTTCCTGTCTCACCGAACGGATCAAGGCCGCCAACCCGATCGCCGACCTGGACGTCTGCCGCGCCGTGTCGTCGCAGTCCGGCGCGGACGTCGCCGACCGGCACGACGAGCTGCAGTTCACCGCGAACCGCACCGCGTACCAGGAGGCCACGGTACGCGCGCTGGTCTACCAGATCGTCGTGTTCGCACTGGCCATCGCCGCGAGCTTCCTGCTCCCCCGCCGCGTCGAGCACCGGGGCTGAGCCCCGCCCGCCCCGGGTCCGCCGCCGAACCCGGCGGCGGACCCGGGGGACGTGGCGGAACCCGGGACGGCGGTAGAGACTCGACGACACCAGCCACGACGACGGAACGGACACGTGACGAGACACGTGTGCCGAGGGGGTCACCATGCTCGAGCCCGTACCACGTTTCGCCCCACCCGGGGACCGGCTCACCTACCACCACAGTGAACGCCGGGTCCGGGGCAGCATCGGTGACGTCGTCGTCGTGGACAGCCGGCGGCCGATGCTCGTCTGGGAACCCGGCCTGCCGGTGCCCTTCTGGGTCTTTCCGCTGGCCGACCTGGTCGGTGCGACACTGCGGCCCGCCGCCCAGCCCCCGGACCCCGGCACCCGGGCCGGGAGCAGCTTCCACGACCTGGCCGTCGGCGGGCTGACCCTGCACAACGCCGCGTGGACCTACCCGGGGGACCTCTTCTCCGAGACCGTGTGCCTGGCCTGGCGGGAGTGGTTCGGCCAGGGCATCGAGCGGTGGTACGAGGAGGACGAAGAGGTGTTCGTGCACCCCCGGGATCCGTTCTCCCGGGTCGACGCGGTGTCCAGTTCCCGACACGTGGTGGTGAGACACCGGGACGTCGTCCTCGCCGACACCCGCCGCCCGGTGCTCCTCTTCGAGACCGGCCTGCCCACCCGCTACTACATCCCGGCGGACGACCTGGCCCGGGAGTTGCTGATCCCCTCGGACCACCACACCCGCTGCCCCTACAAGGGAACCGCCTCGTACTGGTCGCTGCGCGACGTACCCGGACCGGCGGGGCGCTCCATCGCCTGGTTCTACCCCGAGCCGCTGCCCGAGGTGGCCAACATCGCCGGACTGACCGCGTTCTACCCGGAGCGGGTGACGATCCTGGTGGACGGCGAGTCGGTCAGCCCGACCACCGCGCTGCCGTGACCGGCGTCACGGGGACGCCCGAGACCTTCCGGCCCGGCGGGCACCCGCTCCCGGCGTCCCCGGCGTCCCCGGCGTCGCTCCGGTCGACGGTTCCCCGACCGGGCGGACCGCCCTCCGCCCGGATCACTGGCCGGTGCAGGCGTCGGTGACGGTCGCGGTCCAGACCTCGGGGTGGGTGGACCAGAAGTCGTGCGGCACACCCGGAACCGTCGAGAACCTTCCCCGCGGCACGAGTGCGGCGAGCTGTGCCAGGGGCCACGACGGGCGGATGTCGTCGCCGGCCGCGATGAAGTGCATCGGCACGGCGCAGGTAGCCAGCCCGCGCCACAGGTCCGGCCGGTGGATCCACTCGGTGAACGACTCCCCCAGCGCGGCGTGGACCCCGGGTACCCAGGCGATGTCCACCACCGGTTGGGACGCCCGACCGGCCTCGTACGCCGCCAACCAGGTCCGGTCGCACTGCGGTCCCCTGCCGGCGACGCTCACCACCGCGGCCACCGCCCCCGGATGGTCGACGGCGTAGCGCACCGCGAGGTCACCACCCCACGAGTGGCCGAGGACGGTCCAGGTGGCGACACCGACCTCGACACGGATACCCTCAAGATCGGCGATCGCCTGTTCCATGGTGTGCGGACCACCGGCCGACCGGCCGACACCGCGAGGCTCGGGGTACCAGGCCCGGTGACCCCGCGGCGCGAGCCCGTCCCTCTCCAGGTACTGCACGCAGCCCGGACCACCGCTCAGGACGACGACGTCCGGCCCTCGACCGGTGACCCCCACGTGCAACGCCGCCGATCCCACCTGGACCATCCGGGGCTCCATGCCCGGGAACGCTAGTGCCTGGACACACCGCGTGTCGATGGGCTCCGCGTCGTCGGGAAACTCCGTCGCCCCGGCACCCGCGTCCCGGCGACAATGCTCACCAGAAGGCGGACAGGCGATGGGGCGAGGGGCACGGCTGGAATGGTCCAACGGTTGGGCGGGCGTAGCTGGCCGGTGTTGATCAGCACGGTGCAGCTCGGGTGCCACCGGTACCGGATCGTCCGGCCGGCAAGGGCACCGAGGTTCGCCGGTCTCTACGAGGGGCGTCTCGGAGCCCAGTTCTGCCTCGACAAGGACACTGCCGCGACCTTAGCCCTGGCCTGGGGCCTGGCTGGCCGGTCGCCACACACGATCGTCTACCTTCCGCTCCGCCACCGGGAGCCGCCCGTCGACCATGCCTGGGGACGTCCGCTCGACATGGTGCTGCTGCACCACCGTCTCGCGTTCCCGCCGTCACGATGGAAGCAGGTCCGCTCCCGCCTCGGGGCCGGCAGGCCGCACACCGTCGTGCTGTCCGACCGCGCATGGCCGTCGCGGTCGGTCGGCGACCACCGGAAGACCCGGCACCACGGGTTTCGTGATCATCTTCGGTGGGACGTCGCCGCCGACACGTTGGTGCTCACCGGCAGCCGCGAGGCGTTCGAGCTGGAAGCCGACCAGGTCCGCGCCCTGGCCGAGGAGTGTCCCGCACACCGCGCCCGCGCCCCGGAGACACACTGCTGCGCCGAGATCGGTATGGGCGTGAACCGATGCCCTCCCCACCAACGGCGGCCGTACGCCACACTGCACGCTGAGTACTCCTCCACAACCTGAGCCACCCCGGAGACAGCTGCGACACGCCTCCGGCGGCGGTCGCGGACACCGCGGTCGGTCGAGGCGGCGGGCCGGTCCGGCTCGCTCCAGCTCGGCCTGTCCGGCGCGGCTGTCGACCGGTACGTCGACGACTGGACTGTCGCCGTCACGGACATCAGCCCCGCCGTCGAACGGATCCGGGACCTGCTGCACCGGGGCGACGACCGGGCCGCCGCAGCCTCCCTGCCCGTCGAGCAGGCCTATCCGCTCCCGGAGCGCATCGCCGCCCACCTCGACGCGAGCCCGGCGCCCGCCTCCGACGAGGAGCCAGGGCAGCGACCCGGACGGTGACAGCCGGGGGACGACGGATCACCGCCGCCCTGTCGCACCCGATCAGCACACTTCTCTGACCAGGCTTTCGACCGCGTCGGCCAGCTCGGAAACCTCCCGACGGCCGTCGAGTTCCACGGTGGCGCCACGTCGCAGCAGCGGCTCTACGGTGTGCACGTACCTGGCGATCTCCGCGCGCTGTTCAGGCGTCCTCCCATAGGGGTTGCTCCGGTGGGCGACCCGTCGGAGAAGGACCTCCAACGGTGCGCTGAGCAGGACGATGTGCTGGAAGCGATGGTAGAAGCGGACCTGGTTGTCCACCGTCCCGGACACGACCAACTCGCGATGCCGGGCGAGCAACCCGCTCATCCGGTGCTCGTCCCAGGTCCCGTCGGGCAGCTCCCAGCCACCGTAGTCCGTGTCGACGGTGCGGAAACCCCGGCGACGCAACTCACCGAGCACCGTGGTCTTGCCCACGCCCGACATGCCGGTCAGCAGTACCCGCGCCACGCCCGTACGGTACCGGGCGACGAACGTCCGCTACGTCACCTCCGGACACCCCGTGACAGGCCGTCGCGGCGCGGGATTCCGCAGAGCCGCCGGCACGGCGTCGTTCGGTCGCGCGACGCCATGCCGGATCAGCCCCGTGGAGACGGCCGCCGTGACTCCGGCGGCCTGGAGTACCGGAGCCTGTCCGGCGTACGCGTGAGCCGCGCGTACGCCGGACGGCTCACTGCCAGGGGCCGCTGCGACAGATGAACTGGGTGGTGCCGCTGTACTGGGTGGTGCTGCCGTCGTAGTAGCTGTAGCTGGCCCGCACGGGGTGCCCGAGGTTGCTGGCCGGGCAGGCGGCGACGAGGGTCGGACCGGCGGTGGTGAAGGTGCCGACGCTGCCGGAGTACCAGGTGATGCTCCAGGTCGTCGTGCCGGTGCTGCTGGCGTCGCAGTAGAACTGCGATGCGCCGGACTCGCAGAACGGCGCCGGGGCGGCGGCGAGGGCCGGGGCGGCCCCGGCAGCGGCGAGGCTCACGGTGGCAAGGGCGGAAGCGGCCAGGACCTTGACGGTGGTACGCATGAAACTCCTCCCACGGTGATCGAGAAGTAACTCACTGCTACACCAGCTTAGCCGCCGCACAGGCGTACCTGGATTAGCTGTTCGGTCCATCAGCCACCCGCTGCCGCCAACGGTCGTGGTGCACCGCCTCGGCGAGGGGCCTGCGCCGCCGCCACCCGTGCCGTTCCAGGTCGGGCACCGCCGCCAGGTGGGTGACCGGGCCGATGCAGAGCCAGGCCACCGGCCGGATACCAGCCGGCACACCCAGCAGTTCGGCGAGGAACGGCTCCCGGTAGAAGGACACCCACCCGACACCCAACCCCTCGGCGGTGGCAGCGAGCCAGAGGTTCTCGATGGCCAGACAGACCGAGTACAGACCGGCGTCGGCGATGGTGTGCCGCCCGAGCACGGCCGGACCCCCGCGCCCGGGGTCATAGGTCACCACGATTGACAGCGTCGACTCCAGCACCCCGTCGATCTTGATTCCGGCGAACCGCTCGGCCGCCGAGCCGTCCAGAGTGGCCGCGAACGCCGCCCGCTCGACCTGTACGTGCCGGTGGAACCGCTGACGGACGGCCGGATCCCGCACCAGGACGAAGTCCCACGGCTGCGAATAGCCGACGCTGGGCGCGGCATGAGCGGCGTCGAGGACCCGGTTCAGGGTGTCGGCCGGCACCGGCTCCCCGGTGAACTGCGCCCGGACGTCCCGGCGGCGATGAATGGCGTCATAGAGTTCCACAGGCAGGCTCCCGCTGCGCTCGGCCCACCCCGGTGGGTGGGCGGTCGACGCGAGGCCGGTCTTCGGACTCCCGGATCGACGTCGACCCGTCCGCCTTCCCAGCCGTACGGCCAGTGGCTGCGCTCCTCGCGCCTGGACGGTCGCTCCCCGGTCACCGCGGCGGGCCCGTGCCGGATTCACACCGGCTTCCCGATTCTCCCCGCACCCGCGGGGCACCTCGCACGATCGTGCCGTCGGCGATGCTAACCCGCCTCGACGACACAGGTCGACCACGCCCCGGCAGGCGGCGGTCACGGCTCCGGAGGGACCGTCGCCGGGAACGGCCTGGGACAGCAGCTCCCGCCGGGCCAGTCGCATCGCGCCGCCGCAGGCAGCCGTGGCGGACTTGGTCGTCCTCCTTGTACGGCACCCGGCGTACGCGCGGCGTCCGTTCATCCCGAGCGGCAGATCCGTCCGTGGCACGGCTACACGACACGTAGCACCCATGACGATCACAGTCGGGGGCTGCCTGTGGCAACCAACGCCGCTGACCGCCTCGTATCCTCACCGGTCGCGCGGCCCATGTCATTGACTCCGTCACCGGACCCGCATTGGCTAAGATCCTGTACGGCAGCTGCGACCTCAATCAGCTACGCCTCACCGACCACATGAACGGACTGTCAGCCAAAGTGAACGAAATCTGCGCAGTTGATCTTTAGCACCCCAGGTCAGTTAGTCTGCTCCCCGAGCATGCGGGGGTGATCCCTGGTGCTGCCGATCCCCGTACCCGGCTGCTGCCTGCTCCCCGAGCATGCGGGGGTGATCCCTGGTGCTGCCGATCCCCGTACCCGGCTGCTGCCTGCTCCCCGAGCATGCGGGGGTGATCCGCGACCCCCCCGTCTCCGGCGACAACAACGGCGCTGCTCCCCGAGCATGCGGGGGTGATCCTACCGGTACGACTCGGCACAGCACCATCGGCAGCTGCTCCCCGAGCATGCGGGGGTGATCCCCCCGCGACCCCCGCTGCGAGGCAGGTGATGTCCTGCTCCCCGAGCATGCGGGGGTGATCCTCCCGGGGCCGGGCCGAGGGCGGCCAGACTGCTCCCCGCGCATGCGGGGGTGATTCGGAATGCTCATATGTGGCCCTACGAATCTGGGACTACTCCCCGCGTATGCGGAGTAACCCCGGAACTCGGCGACATCCGATGACCCGTCAGACCAGCCCGGCCACGAGCCAGGCCAACACTCCGAGCACCAGAAGTCGGATCGACCACGTGACATAGACGAACTTGCGACTTGCCACCATGTGCGCCGCCCAGACGTGTCCCGCCAGCATCCTCGCGGTGGCGTCTTCATCGACTGTGGTGGCCAGCCAGACGTCGATGAATCCCTGGCTGTTGCGCCCGTAGTGCTCGGCTACGTACGCGAAGTGTTGCAGAGGCTCCGACGCAGCGGCCTGTCGTCGCGGCATCAGCGTGTGCAGCGCGAGAAGCGCACTCGTCGCAGCCGCCACCGCAGACATCACCGGGAGTACCGGCGACCAGGCCGAGCCTGTCACAGTCAGGGCGTCCTGGCCAGACCACAAGCTGCCACCGAGGAGCCCGGCAGCTGCAAGGACAGCAGCCGCCTTCACGTCGGCGAAACGAATCGTCTCGTGGAGTTGTTGGAGTGCGTTCCACCCCGCGTCGCACTGCAATCCGGAGGTCCGGAGCTTCCCGGTCACGACCCGACCCTGTCATGCGGATCACCCAGCTGGCCGGCGAGGTCCGTACGGTCGAAGCTACGGAACACCCGATCGAGCTGGCCGATCAGGTGCCGACGCTCGTCCGCGCCGAGCCCGGCGAGGAACTTTCCGATGAGCACACTGATCGGGTCTTCCTCGGCCTGGGGTGAGACAACACGCTCATCACCGCCTAGTTGAGCGGCGATCTGATCGAACGTGGCGTCCGTCATGGACCGGAGATCGGCTGGATGGTGAAGATGCCAGTACATCCGCGCCATGTCGGGCCTGGCGAAGATCTCGTCACGCAGCCACCGGAGCTGATGCAGTTCGTCTGTGCGACGCTGCTTCTCCAGGGTCGCACGTCGTTCGGCAACCTCCCAGGCGGTGGTCACGGCAAGCGACTCGGCGGGCACGGCGATCCGGACGTGCAGCCGGGTGAGGACCAGGCAGGTCTGCGGCACGGGGGTCTCGGTGACGCCTCTGGCATTGATCAGGTCAGCCAGGTGACTGGCAACTGTGACACGCCGGGCGGCAGCCCACCGGGCGAGATGGTCCCAGACGAAGGCGCGAATCTTCGCCTCGGCCTCCGGCTCACGTCCCCGCCACTCAACGGTCACCTCTGCCTGAAAGTTCGCACCGGGCAGCGCGCTGGGCAACGTGGCCTCGAACGTATCTGACGGGGTCGGCATGGGAGGCGGCTTCTCACTCCCGGACGTCCAATCCCGGGAAATGCCCCGCCAGAGATCACGCATCTCATGCTCCTACGGTGAGTGGATCAACCTGGTGCAAGCGCTCGACGACGTGGTCCCGCACGTCGCGTCGATCGGGGCTGGTCATGTCGCGACCAACCGGTTGCCAGGCGAACGTCAGCTTGGAGAGGCGCACGAGACGGCGCGTCCCGCCGTCCCCATGCCGCACCACGTCCTCGAGGAACTCGACGATGCGGATCCGACTGGCCTCGGACAGGAGCGCCGCATCGAGCAGACTCTCGCCGAACTCCGCGCGGGCCTCATCGACCTCGGCCTGATCGAAAAGTCGGGCCACCAGCCCGACAAGCCTCGTACGCGACGACTCGTCATGCCAGGTCACCAACACGGGATGGGCCTCACTACGGGCGAGCGCCGCGAACACCGCCCATGCGGTAGCGGTACGACCGCCGGGTTCACCCTCGGACCAGTTGGTAACCACGTCGACGATCCGACGACGTAGCCGGGGTATCTCCCAGAGGCGACTCATCGCCGTCACGATGGCATCCCGGACGACCGGAGAGTCACGGTGGGCGATGTGACTCAGCCGGGTCAGTGACACCCGTGGATAGAGCTGGGCGAGTTCACCTGAGCAAACCTCGGCGATGGCACACAGGGACTGATCACTCGCACGCTCCAGCCGCGACCAGCGATAGAGCAAGCTCCGCACGTCAGCCCCCACCTCGTCACTCACGGCCGTGGCTGTCAGCGCCTGCACCACGTGGGGCCGCAGATTCGGCCGTCCGGCCCAGTGACTCAGCGACACCAGCGGGCGGGTGTCCCGGCTCCGCAACACGATGGCCACCAGATTTCCGACAACTCGTTCCGCCAGCCGGGTCTGCCGGTGGTCGTTGCGCCGCAGCGGCAGGTCCATAGCCCACTTCCACAGCTTCTTGTGAAAGTTGGCAGAGCGGTCACTGTGCAGGAAGGTCAGCACTGCCGTGCCGTAGTTCGCCCGCTCGAACCGGAGCTCACCGTTGACCGCCTGAGCTTTGATCTCGCTCATCAACGCCCGTAGTCCGGTTTCCGCAAGCCCGTCCGAGCGGTCAGAGGACAGGTCACCGAGGGTCTGCCCGAGCGAGTGGACCACGTCCAGTACCTCTGCCGGTGGCTCTCCCTCGAGCAGAGCGGCTGCGACCAGGAACAGCCGCTGCCGCACACTACTGACTGCACCGAACCAATCGGCCAGGACGTCGTCCCAGTCGCCGTAGGCCCCACACACCTCCTCGACGAGCTTCGTCGCATCACGCTCGGGATGGTTACGGCGCGCGGTCACGATGATTCCGGTAAGCCGCATGGCGTCCGTCACCGTGGCCCCGGTCAGCAAGTCGCAGATGGTGGGATTGCTGACGATGGATGAAGCATCGACATCGTGCACTGCGCACTCGCGACGTACCACCTCGGCGAGGTCTGGGGGCGGAACCTGAAGGATGGAAACGGTCCCGCCGCCGCCGGCGGCAGCCCAGACAGCGGGGGTCGCCGTGACCACCAGATTCGCCTCCAGGGTTGCCAGGTGCGCGGCGTAGGCCTGCAAACGGCGCCTCAGGTCGGGAATCACCCGCTCCCGCTGGTCGGGCAGACACAACAGGTATGTCACCCCCCGCTCCGCCGGAAGCTCTGCGGCAGCGAACGGGCGGCCCCGCTCCTCGTCGATCAGGATCTCCTCCAACCGCCGCTCGGCCTGACTCGACTCGAACAGCAGCGCGACCGCAGCCGTCCGCAGCCCGGAGTTGGCCGGCCCCAGTAGCACCACCCACGGCTGGGAGCCGACGAGGCGGGCTGCGGCGGCTCGGTCGAGAGTGAGATCCTGCTCCTGGCTGGGCAGGTGGTATCTGCGCGGCGCGAGTGACTGCACGACCTGCTCCACATAGGCCCGCAGCAGATGGTGCCGGCGGATGGCTTCTGTGATCAGCTTGTTCTCGACGAAAGTCTGGTGCACACCGCCGTGCACAGTGCCGCCGGTGACCATCTGCCCGACGTTGATGCCGCTGAAAGCCTCCGGGTAGAGGGCCTCCTCGATCCGGTCGTCGTCGGCGAGAGCGACGGTCTCCTCGGGGCTCACAGCCGGCTCCCGCCGGGACTACCACCGAAGGACTGGTGCATCCCGCCGTGCACGGTCCCGCCCCCGACCATCTGCCCATAGTTGGTGCTGGTTGGCTGTTGCGGCGACCGGCTTTCGACACCTACCGGGTCGTGGGACTCCGGGTCGGCATCCGCCTCGTTCGTCCGTTCAGCCGGCCAGGCGCCGGACGGAGTAGGTAGGTGCAGCCATGCACGCTGCACGAATGCCTTGCCCTCCACCCGGGCCTCCACATCGACGAAGTGGTCCGGGTGCAGACCGGAGTAACCAGCACTGATCACGTCGTGGAAGACCCGGTCCGAGACAATCATGGCGACCAGGGTGATGCGCGGCTTGGCGTCCATGAGCGCGCTCTTGACCACCCCGGAGTCCAACAGTCGGTGCGTCTCGTTACGTGCCGTCCCATTGCCACCCTGACCCACCGCCGCCGAGTCGGTCGGTAGCGGACCCACGTGCAGGCTCACCCGCAACCGCAGAGGCTCCTCCCCCAGGTGCCGGCGCCGGTGGTCGTCGAGACGATCCTGGAGCTTGGCCGGAAAGGGATGGACGAGATACGGAAGTACCCGGGTGGGCAGGCCCACGGCAAGGCCGTCCCCGGTGGGGCCGTAGAAGTCGGGACTCGACCACTCCGCGTCGAGCCCGGCGTCCCGCATCGCCTCCCCGACGAGCCGGTGAATGGTGCGGGAGATGTTCTCGTGGGTACAGCCGGGCAGGTCCGTGAAGCCCTTCGCGTCGACCGCCAGCACCGCGCGGTACGGCGGTAGCGGGCGGGACTGCTCGAACGGTGGTGACTGCTCCATGTCGCGTTCCCTTCACCGGCGATCGATTGAAAGGCAATCGTGTCCTGCCTGCTGAGGTAGCACTGCCCACCACTGTGCACAGCGGAGGTGACGTGGCTATCAGCCACGTCATCCGGCCAGCCGGTGCAGTGCATCGACATCGAGGATCGACACCCGCATGCGATGGGTGTCGAGTACGCCTTCCGCGCGGAGAATCCCGAGCGCGAGGACGACGGCGTTCCGGGACGCCCCGATCAGCTCTGCCAGATCTTGCTGCGGCAGCTCGAAGGCGCGTTGACCACCGGCGGCGTCAGCTGTCACGTAGAGTCGCAGCAGTGCTCGCGCTAGGCGCTGTCGCACCGGAAGGACAGCGATCTCGGTCCGCTGGACGTCAGACTGTCGGAGGCGGTTGACGGTGTAGCGGGCGTACGCGGCGGTGACGGACGGTCGTTCGATGAACCGTTTGAAACTCCCCCCTGGGACCACCCGGACCACCATCGGGGTCAGCGTCGAGACGGTGCCCGAGCGGCGGCCGCCGTCTATCACGGCAAGGTCTCCCACGACGTCGCCAGCCCCGCGGATCGTCAGGATCGCGCTCTTCCCCATTGCTTCGCCCCGAACTACCTTGACTGCGCCGCTGAGGATCACATATGCGTGCTCTCCCTCATCACCCTGTCGGAACAACAGGTAGTCGGCGGCCATGAGGCACCGAGAGCCGAGCGAGCACATTGCAGCCCAGTCGGTCGGCGAAAGAAAGGAAGCGAGGCCGCCACTGCCGGCGGACAGGTCGTCAACATCCACTCACAGAAGGTAACTAGCGGATTCCTCCCCGCCCACCCGTCGAGCCCGCCCGATCTGTTGGATCTGAGGCATCACGGTGAGCAGACGACACCGACGATCCGGCGGACTGGTCGGAGGTGGCAGTCGGCGACGCCGAGGGCGGTGGACGACGGGCCGGCGAGCCGGCTCCTGTCACGGCTCCGGAGGCGGGCAGCTCGGCACGGGTCGCGTGGCTAGCGCTAGATTTGACGTTCACACGGATGTCAGGGTTGACCGGGGGGTCGGATGCGGATCGGTGAACTCGCCAGGCGCACCGGCGTGAGCGCCCGGTCGCTGCGCTACTACGAGCAGCAGGGCCTCCTGACCGCCGTCCGCCTCGGCAACGGATACCGGGAGTACGACGAGCAGGCGGTGCTCCGGGTCGCCTTCATCCAGGATCTCTACGGTGCCGGAGTACCGTCGGAGGTCATTCGGGAGATCCTCCCGTGCTCCAGCGGCCGGCATCCCACCGGCGACTGCTCCGCGCTGTACGAACGGGTCCGGCAGATCCGTGACCGGCTGGCCCAGCAGGAGCGCCTGATCGGACAGCGACGGGAGATGCTGGACAGCTACCTGTCCGGTGCCGCCTCGCCCGCTGACATAGCCGTGCCGTCCCGGGGCACGGCCGCTCCCGTTCACCACGTTCCCCCAGGTCGCGCGTAGCGACGGGCACCTCCCGGCGCATCTTGACCTTGACACTGATGTCAGTGTCTAGCGTGAGCGGCATGACAACCGCATCCGACATGAAGGACCGCTACGTCCTCGTCACGGGCGGGTCGAGCGGCATCGGCGCGGCGATCGCGGACGAGTTCGCCAGCCGTGGGGCGAACCTGGTGCTGGTCGCCCGCGACGCCGGGCAGTTGGAGAGGACCGCCGCCGACCTGCGTGAGCGGCACGGCGTCACCGTGCTGAGCGTCGCGCTCGCCCTCGACCGACCCGGCGCTCCCCGCCACCTGATGGAGATCCTGCGCGAGGCGGGTGTCGAGGTGGAGGTGCTGGTCAACAACGCCGCCGTGGGCGCGCGGGCGATGGTGGCGGACAGCGACCCCACCAGGTTGCGTCAACTGGTGGACCTCAACGTCGGTGCCCTGACCGAGCTGACCACCCTCCTCGTCGCCGGCATGGTCCACCGCGGACACGGCTCGGTGGTCAACATCGCCAGCACCGGCGCCTACACGCCGGCGCCGGTCATGGCGGCCTACGCGGCCTCGAAGGCCTACGTCCTCTCGTTCACCCGGGCGTTGTGGGCCGAGACCCGGGCCAGCGGCGTCAGGGTGGTGGCGGTGAGTCCCGGGCAGACCCAGACGCCGATGAACCCTCGGCCGGGACGTGACAAGCGTCAGCCCGCTCAGGTTGCGCGCACGGTGCTCGCCGCGCTGGAGGGCACCGGACCGGCCGTGGTCGACGGGGGCCGCAACAAGGTGGCCACCGTCCTGATGTGCATGGTGCCCGCGCGGCTCATGGCCACTCTCGCGCTCCGGATGATGGCGCGTGGCGGGGCTGCGGCCACGGCGTCTCGACACTGACAGTGCCCCGACACGGGTCCGAGGTGCCGATCGTGCCCGGATCGACGACGTCGGGACACTAGACTCGCCGATCATGGGAATCCTGACCTTCAGCCTCAACGTCACCCTGGACGGTTGTGTCGACCACGAGGAGGGGATCGCGGACGACGAGACGCACGCCTTCTTCACCCGGCTCATGGACGAGAACGGGGCGATGCTGTGGGGGCGCGTCACCTACGAGATGATGGAGAGTGCCTGGCCGGCCGTCGCCCGCGGCGACGTGGAGGCACCCCCGGCGCTGCGCGAGTGGGCGGCCAAGCTGGAGGGCAAGCCCAAGTACGTGGTGTCGTCGACACGCACGGACTTCCCGTGGACCAACAGCCACCACGTCACCGGTGATCTGCGCGAGAGCGTGCAGCGCCTCAAGGACGCGAATCCGGCCGGGGTGCTGCTCGGCAGCGGCAGGCTGGCGACCGAGCTGGACCGGCTGGACCTGATCGACGAGTACCGGATGATGGTCCAACCCCGGATCGCCGGCCACGGTCCGACCCTGCACCAGGGTGGGCTGCCCGGCACGCGCCGGCTCGAGTTGCTCTCGGCGGAGCCGCTGCGCAACGGCGCGCTGATCGTGCACTACCGCCGCGCCGGCTGACTCGGAGCCGCTCCGGCATGGCCGGCGGTTCCCGGCCTGCGCGCCGTAGATCACGCCGAGTACGTACCTGGACCGCATGACGACGGCTGCGCGGCCTGCCGGGGCGGCCCGAGCCCGTCGATCGGCATCCGACGTCCCTCAGCGCTTCACCGCCAGCGTGAGGCCGTCGGCGAAGGACAGCATCGCCAGGTCGACCCGGTCGTCGGCGAGCAGCGAGACGTTCAGCTCCCGGATGGTGGCGGTGTCCCGGTCCTGGTGTTCCTCGTCGACCACCCGGCCGAAGAACACCGTGTTGTCGAGGACGACCAGCCCACCACGGCGGACGAGTCGCAGCGCGGCCTCGTAGTAGTCCGGGTAGCCCGCCTTGTCCGCGTCGATGAACACGAGGTCCACCGTGCCCGGCCCGAGTTCGCTCTCCAGGTCGGCCAGGACCTCCCGCGCGGCACCGACGCGTACCTCGATGCGGTCGGCCACCCCGGCACGTTCCCAGTACGGTACGGCGATCATCGGCCACCGGGCGGAGATGTCCACCGTGAACAACCGGCCACCGGGTGGGAGCGCCCTGGCCATGCACAGGGTGCTGTAGCCGGTGAAGGTCCCGACCTCGACCACCGCCAGCGATGCCGCGGTCAGTCTGACGAGCAGGGCCAGCAGCTGGCCTTCTTCCGGCATGATCTGCATCGCCCGGCCCATCGGCAGGGTGGCGGTCTCCCGACGCAGGTCGGCGAGGATCTCGTCGTCGCGCAGCGAGACCTGCCGGACGTAGGTGAGCAGGGCCTCGGTGAACTCAGTCTGCTGTGCCATCCGCATCCCATCCGGCTCGTATCTCCAGGGCGTCACGCAGCCCGGTCCGTGAGGTGACGCCGAGCTTGGGGTAGACCTTGTAGAGGTGCCCGCTGACGGTACGGTCCGACAGGCGCAGCCGGACGGCGATCTGCTTGTTCGTCAGGCCCTGGGCCGCGAGTCTGGCGACGGACTCCTCCTGCGCGGTGAGCCCGGCCGGCCCCTCGGCGGGGCGGGCGACGGCCAGACCGGCGGCCCGTAGCTCGTTGCGGGCCCGGGTCGCCCACGGCCTGGCGCCGAGCCTCTCCAGGACCTCCAGTGCCGCGCCCAGTTCCACGCGGGCCGGGCCGATCTCCTTGGCGCGTCGCAGCCGCTCACCGTAGGCGAGGCGGATCCGGGCGTGCTCCAGCGGCCAGCGTTCGTGTCCCGGTGCGGTCAACGCCTGCCGGAAAGCCTCGTCGGTATGACTGTCCCGGGCGAGCAACGCGGTGGCCCCGTGGGTGAGCATGGTCATCCGCGGGGAGAGCCGGTCGAAGCCCCCGTCGCGCAGCGTGTGCAGATATGCGGCCGCCTGTGCGCCGTGCCCGGTGTGTGCGGCGGCGTCGGCCAGGTCGAACACGATGCGGCGGGCGCTGACCGGCAGGCGGGTCATCGCCCCTGCCGGGGCGATGTTGGACAGGGTCGCATAGGCCTGTTCATGGTCGCCGGTGCCCAGAGCCACCAGTGACCGGGCCTGGTGGGCCAGGATGACCGCCAGGCCGATCCCGCGTGGTGCGGCCCACCGCAGCACCTCGTCGGTCAGCTCCAGCGCCTGCTCCGTCTCACCGCGTACCGCGGCCAGCAGCGCACGCTGGCACCGGGCGATGCCCTCCAGGGTCCGCAGGCCACTGACGCCCGCCACCGTGGCGCTCTCCCGCAGCAGGGTCTCCGCCTCGTCCCAGCGTCCCGAGTGGTACCGGTCCAGGATCTCCATGTGCAGTCCGAACCTCGCCGTCGGTGCTCCCCGGTTGTCGGCCGGCGCCTCGTGCAGACCACGCAGCACCGGCAGCAGTTCGGTGACCGCGTCGAGGGCGGAGGCGGTGGCGGAGAGGGACGCCGTGGACAGGGCGGTGAGTTCCGCCGGTGTCGTCGGCCAGCGGTCGAGCAGTTCCAGGAACCGCTCACGCATCGTGGCGGCGTCGCCGTCCCGGCCGGAGAGGATCGCGCGGCACCGCAGGACGATCTCCGCCGACGCGCAGTCGGGGCGGGCGAGGACGGCGTCCAGGGCCGCCCAGTGGTCCGGCCGGTCGGCGAGGACACACACGTGGAACAGCATCTCCAGCGCCATGCGGCGCATCGGCACGCTGGTGCTGGGGTCGTCGAAAACCCGCACGAGACGACGGTGCGCCATGTCCACGTCGCCCTCGTCGAGGGAGAGGAGGTACGCGCTGACGGCGGCGGTGTGGGTGGTGACGCCGAACTCCTCCGGGGCCGGGTTGAGGTGTTTCGCCCATTGCAGCCAGCCGGCGCGGCACGCCAGTTGGGCCGCGATGCCCAGGCGTTCGGCGCGGGCGGCCGGCGCGGTGCTCAGCTCGGCGGCACGGGCGAACATCTCGGTGGCCGTGGTGAGGACGCCCTGGTCGGCGGCGCGGTCGCCGGCCGCCGCCAGGGCATCGGCCACGGTGTCGTCCGGGCCCAGTGCCGCAGCCGCCAGGTGCGTGGCCCGGACGTCCTGGTCGGCGTTGGTCACCCCGGCCAGCTGGCGGTGGGCGGTGCGCAGCTCGCCCCGGGTTGCCAGGTCGATCGTGGTCAGCCGGACCAGTGGGTGGGTGAAGAGGAGCCGGTCGGTGTCCATCGTGACGAGGTGGTGCCGTTCGGCGGGGCAGAGCTGGGCCGTGACGTCGGTCTCGCCGGTCGCTTCGGCGATCGTCGCGAGCTGGGCCTTCTCGTCGAGTGCGGCGACCAGCAGAAGCTGTCGGGCCGGCTCGGGCAGGGCACGGATCCGCGCGCCGACGTGCCCGCTGATCCTCGGGGTGACCGGCAGGTGGACCGGCAGCGGCATGCTCGCGCACCGCTGCTCCTGGCTGAGTGCCTTGGGTAGCTCGATCAGTGCCAGCGGGTTGCCGCGGGCATGGTCGAGGATGATGCGTCGGACGCGGCTGTGCAGGGTGGGGTGCCACGCGTCGATCAGCAGGCCGGCGTCGTGGTCCGACAGTGGCGCGAGCTGACGGCCGTACGGCCCGGCGGCGGCGAGCAGCGGCCCGGGTTGGCGGGCGGCGACCACCAGCACCAGGCCGGCCAGTCCACACGTCCGGCGGGCGACGAAGGCGAACAGTTCGGTGCTCTCCCGGTCGATCCACTGGGCGTCGTCGACCAGCACCACCAGCCCACCGTCGTCGGCGAGCTCGGTGACCAGGGACAGGGTGGCCGCGCAGGTCGACAGTCGGTCGGGCGTGGGGCCGTCGGCGTGCCCGAGGATGCGTGACAGGGTGACCCGCTGGTGGGCGGGCAGACGACCGAGGTCCGCGCGCAGGGCGTAGAGGAGCTGGTGCAGGCCCGAGTAGGGAAGGTCGGCTTCGGCGGGTGCGCCGGTGACCCACACGACGCGACGACCGGCCCGGTGGGCCTGTTCGTCGGCGGCGCGGAGCAGCGCTGTCTTGCCGACGCCGATCTCGCCGTTCACCAGCAGGGCCGGGATGCGCTCGCGGCCGCGGAGCAGGGCGTCGAGCAGTTCGGTCTCGGCTGCTCTGCCGATCAGCCCGGCCCGGCTGTGGGACGGTGTCGGGTGCCCGTCGTCGGGTGCCGGGTAGGCGAGCAGGGCGAGCTGATGCCGGGAAAGCACCTGGTGACTCCCCACCGATCGATGGGATGAACCCTTTCCCCCCACGGTCATCGGCGCTGGGCCACCGCCAGGACGTAGCCGGCCGCGGTGACGCCGCTGAACCGCCTGAACAGTTCGACCAGCTGGTCGAAGTGCGCGGGCGCGATCCTGCCGACGAAGTCGGCCCGGACCTCACGCATGCGGTCGGACAGCACCGCGAACGCCCGCATCACGTTCGTGCTGATGTCGTCGAACTCGACGACCTCGAAGCCCGCCCGGTCCAGTCTGTCGGGCAGCGCGGCGATGGTCCGGCACTGTGTCACGGCACAGAAATTGTCGATGATCTCTTTCTCTGCGCCGCTCGCCGGGTGTCTGTCGATGATGTCGGCGATGACCAGCCGTGCGCCCGGGCGTAACACGGTGGCGATCTCCTGGAGTGCCCGGTCCTGGTCCGGCATGTGGATGAGGGACTCGATGGCGAAGGCCCCGTCGAACATACCGGGTCCAAACGGCATGTTCATGGCGTCAGCGTAGCGGAAGTGTACGCGGTGGGCTACGCCGAGTTGCCGCGCCCGGTCCCTGGCCGTGTCGATCTGCCCGTGGCTGACGGAGATTCCCGTCACCACCGTCCCGTCCTGTGTGGTGGCGAGCCGCAGCGAGGCGGTGCCCGCTCCGCAGCCGACGTCCAGCACCTGGCTGCCGGGGCCGGCACCGACGCGTGCGACCACCATGTCGGTGAGGCGGGTGGCTGCCTCGGCGACGGAGGTCTGGTCCTCGTCGTCGCTCCAGTAGCCGACGTGGATGTTGCCGTCGAGCAGCGTGGTGAACAGTTCGGTCATCACGTCGTACATGTGACCGACGTCGGTCGATACCGGTGCTGAGTTCGCCATGTGGTGTCCCTCGCCTTTCTGGGGTCTAGAGGCCGAACCTGCTGTCGATCAGCTTGAGGACCTCCTGCCGTGACGCGCTCGTCAGATCGATTCCGGACGGCGTCGACCGGTCGCCGAGTTCGGCCAGCAGACGACCGAGTCGATCCGTGACCTGTGGTCGGATGCCGTCGTCCGGGTCCAGGGACGCGAGCTGCGATTCCAGTCGGGTCAGCGTCTCCAGGACGGGCGGCGGTGCGGCCTCCTGCACCGGGACGGCCGCCGCGCGGAGATGGGCCGCCAGTTCCTCGGGGTTCGGATGGTCGAAGACCAGGGTGGGCGACAGTCGCAGGCCGGTCGCGGACTGCAACCGGTTGCGCAGCTCGACGGCCATCAGCGAGTCGAATCCGAGGTCCCTGAAGGCCCGCCCGGCGCCGACGGCGTCCGGGCCCGGGTGACCCAGGACGGCTGCGGCGTGTCCGCGTACCACGTCGACCAGTACCCGGTGCTGTTCCCCGGGCGACAGCCCGGCCAGCCGATGCAGCACGTTGCGCTGATCGGTGCTCCGGCGCACCTGTGCGGGGCGCAGGCCACGCATCATGGTCGACGGGTTGTCGTTCGCGGCCACGTCGAGACGGGCGGGCACGAGCAGGGGTACGTCGGTCCGCAGCGCGGCGTCGAACAGGGCGGTTCCCTCGGCGGCGGACAGTGGCGTGACGCCGGCCCGGTCGGCCCGGGCACGGCCGGTCGCGTCCATCGCGGACGCCATCCCGTCGTGCTGTGCCCACAGCCCCCAGGCCAGCGACTGGGCGGGGAGCCCCAGCGACCGGCGGTGCACCGCGAGGCCGTCGAGTGTGGCGTTCGCTGCGGCGTAGGCGCTCTGGCCGGGGCTGCCGAGGATCCCGGCGGCGGAGGAGAACATCGTGAAGAACGCCGGTGGTCGGTCCCTGGTCAGTTCGTGCAGTGCGACGGCGGCGTCGACCTTGGCCCGGAGCACGGCGACGATCCGCTCCGGTGTCATCGACTCGACCACGCCGTCGTCGAGCATGCCTGCCGCGTGGATGATCCCGCCGATCCGCACACCGACGAGCACACGCGCCAGCGCGTCGCGGTCGGCGGTGTCGACCGCGACGACCTGTGCCCCGAGGTGCTCGGCGAGTTCCGTGGCGGCGGGCGATTCCGGGCCGCTGCGGCTGAGCACCAGCAGGTTCCGCACGCCACGATCGACGACGAGATGGCGGGCGATCAGCCGGCCGAGCGCGCCGGTACCTCCGGTGATGACGACCGTCTCGTCCGGTGGCACCAGCGGTCCGTCGTCCGCGGCGGCGGGCACCGGGGTCCGTGCCAGCCGGGGCACCAGCATCCGGCCGTCGCGGACCGCGATCTGGTTCTCCCCGGCGGCGACCACCGCGCTCAGCGCCCGGTCGTCGTGTGTGCCGTCGGTGTCGACGAGGACGAGACGTTCGGGGTGTTCCGACTGGGCGGAGCGCACCAGTCCCCAGACTCCCGCGGCACCCAGGTCGGACACCGTGTCGTCGGCCGTCGCCGCGACCGCCCCGGCCGTCTGGATCATGAGCCGTTCCTGATCGTCGTGGCGTTCGGCGAGCCATAGCTGCACCTGCCGCAGGATGTCGGTGATCACGTCGCGCGGGTTCGCGCCGCCGCAGCGCCGTACGTCGAACGTGATCCCGGTGGGTTCCTGCCCGGCCGGCGTCGGCTGCCACCGCACGTGGAACATCGCTCGCCGCAGCACGGTGTCGGCGGTCAACTGTTGCGTGGTCACCGGTCGCAGCGTCAGGGAGTCCACCGCGTACACCGGGCTGCCGGCCTGGTCGAACGCGGCGACGGCGATGGTGTCCGCGCCGGTACGGCGCAGCCACACCCGGGCCGCCGTGGTGCCGGTGGCGAACACCGCGACGCCGCTCCAGGCGAAGGGCAGGCCGGCGGCGACGAGCAGGGTGGCCGCGTGCAGGGAGGCGTCCAGCAGGGCCGGGTGCACGCGGTGGCGGCCGGCCTCCTCCACCGCCACCTCGGCGCCGACGACGTCGTCGCGCTGCCACGCGGCATGCAGGCCCTGGAACGCCGGCCCGTACTCGAAGCCCTGGTCGGCGAGCCTGTCGTAGGTGCCGTCGGTGTCCACGGGCGTGGCGTGCGCCGGTGGCCAGACCGGCTCGGTCGGGGGCAGGGGCGGCTGCCGGTCCGACAGGTTTCCGATGGCGTGGCAGGTCCAGCCGGTTTCGTCGGGTGTCCGGGAGTACACCTTCACCGTCCGCTGACCGGCGGTGCCGCCCGGCTCCAGCACGACCTGCACCGGGATCTCGCCCTGCTCGGGCACCGCCATCGGCGTCGCCACGGTCAGGTCGTCGACGACCGGGCAGCCGACCAGGTGGCCGACGGTGAGGGCGAGGTCGACGAACGCCGCGCCGGGCAGGAGCACCACTCCCCCGTACGCGTGGTCGGCCAGCCACGGCTGGGCGTGCCGGGACACCCGACCGGTCACTACCAGCCGGTCCACGTCGGGGGACTCCACCACCTCGCGGAGGATGTCGTGGTCGAGGGCGGACGACCCGCGTCCGGCGTCACGCCCCAGGCTGATGCCGCCGGCCCAGTACCGTCGGTGCTGGAAGGCATAGGTCGGCAGGTCGAGCCGCCGCCCGGTGTCGCCGAGCCACGCGGTCCAGTCGACGGTCCGGCCGTCGGCGTACGACCGGGCCAGCGCGGCCAGGAGTGCGGCCGGTTCGGTCAGCCGACGGTGCTGCGCCGGCACCCACGGGACCGGCTCGGTGGCCAGTCCGGTCAGTACGGCGTCCGGGCCGATCTCCACGCAGGAGGTGACGTCGTGCTCGGCGAGGGTACTGACACAGTCGGCGAACCGGACGGTGTCCCGGATGTTCGCCACCCAGTGCTCCGGTGAGCACAACCGGGCCGCCGAGGCGGGTTTCCCGGTCACCCCGGACAGCAGCGGCAGGACCGGGGGCCGCAGCTCCACCGTCGCCAGGACCCGACGGAACTCGTCGGTCATCCCCTCGATCAGCGGGGAGTGGAAGGCGTGGCTGACCGCGAGCCGCGTGGTCCGGATGCCCCGGGCGGCCAGGGCGGCGGCGGTCGCGAGAACCGGCTGCTCCGCTCCGGAGAGCACGACGGCGGTGGGTCCGTTCACCGCGGCGAGGGCCACCTGCCCGGACAGGTACGGTGCCACCGTCGCCTCGTCCGCGCGTACCGACACCATCGCGCCGCCGGTCGGGAGTGCCTGCATCAACCGGCCACGGGCGGCGACCAGGCGGGCCGCGTCGGGTAGGGACAGCACCCCGGCCACGTGGGCGGCGACGAGTTCACCGACCGAGTGGCCGAGTACCAGGTCCGGCCGGATGCCGAAGGTCCGCATCAGTTCGGTGAGCGCCACTTCGAAGGCGAACAGTCCGGCCTGGGCGTACTCGGTCTGCTCGACCAGTTCCGGGGCGTCGCCCCAGACGACCTCGCGTAGCGGACGCGACAGGTACCGGTCCAGTTCCGCGGTGACCGCGGCGAAGGACGCGGCGAACGGCGGAAAGGCCCGGGCGAGGTCGCGGCCCATCCCCAGCCGCTGGGAGCCCTGCCCGGTGAAGGCGAACGCCGTCGGCCCGGCCGGTCGCGCTTCCCCGGTGACCACCGCGGGGTCGTCCGCTCCGGCGGCCAGCGCGGCGAGGCCCCGCCGTAGGTCGGTCAGGCTCGACCCGGTGACCACCGCGCGGTGCGGGAACGTTGGCCGGCGGGTCAGCGAGCGCGCCACGTCGGCGGGGTCCGGCTCCGGCTGACGGTCCAGGTGGGCCAGCACGCGCGCGGCCTGCGTTCGCAGGGCTTCGGGCGTTCGCCCGGACACCGACCAGACCAGGCCGGGTGGTGTCGTCACCGCGGTGTGCGGCCCCGCTGCCGGCTGGGGAGGCTCGGCCGGCGGCTCCTCGATGATGACGTGTGCGTTGGTTCCGCTCACGCCGAATCCGGAGATCCCGGCCCGCCGGGGTCGCTGTCCGCGGGGCCAGTCGCGGGGCTCGACAAGCAGGCGTACCCCGCCGCTGGACCAGTCCACCTGCCGGCTCGGCTCGTCCACGTGCAGGGTGCGGGGCAACCGGTCGTGCCGCATCGCGAAGATCATTTTGATGATGCCGGCGACACCGGCGGCGGCCTGCGTGTGGCCGATGTTCGACTTGACCGATCCCAGCCACAGTGGTCGCTCCGCGGGCCGGTCACGTCCGTAGGTGGTGAGCAGGGCCTGCGCTTCGATCGGGTCGCCGAGGGTGGTTCCGGTGCCGTGTCCCTCGACCACGTCGACGTCGCCTGCGGTCAGGCCGGCGGCCACCAACGCCTGACGGATCACCCGCTGCTGGGCCTTGACGCTGGGGGCGGTGAAGCCGTTCGACGCGCCGTCCTGGTTCACCGCGCTACCGCGGAGCACCGCCAGCACGGTGTGCCCGTTGCGCCGGGCGTCCGACAGTCGTTCCACCACCAGGACGCCGACGCCCTCGGCGAACCCGGTGCCGTCGGCGCCCTCGGCGAAGGACCGGCACCGGCCGTCGGCGGAGAGTCCCCGGCGGCGGCCGAACTCGATGACCGCCTCCGGTGTCGCCATGACGGCGACCCCGCCCACCAGCGCCAGCCCGCATTCCCGGGCCCGCAGCGCCCCGGTGGCCACGTGCAACGCCACCAGCGACGCCGAGCAGGCGGTGTCCAGGGTCATCGCCGGACCTTCCAGGCCCAGCGTGTACGAGATCCGGCCGGAGATCATCGCGCCGGTCCCGGTGCTGCCGAGGTAGTCGTGGTACATGGCGCCGACGAACACACCGGTGTCGCTGCCCCGCAGCGTGGTCGGGTCGATCCCGGCCTGTTCGATCGCCGACCAGGACACCTCGAGCAGCAGCCGCTGCTGGGGATCCATCTCCAGCGCCTCGCGCGGTGAGATGCCGAAGAAGTCGGCGTCGAAGACCCCGGCGTCGTGCAGGAATCCGCTGCCGCGGGTGTAGGTGTGCCCGGGCGTTCCCGGCTCGGGATGATAGAGGTCCTCGGCCCAGCCCCGGTCGGTGGGCAGCGGGGTGATGCCGTCGCCGTCCTCGACGACGAACTGCCACAGTTCCTCCGGTGACCCCACCCCGCCCGGGTACCGGCAGGCCATGCCCACGATCGCGACCGGCTCCCGCAGCGATTCGGTCAGGCCGAGGTTGCGCAGGCGCAGCCGTTCGTTCTCCTTGACAGCGGCGCGGAGCGCCTGGACCAGCTTCTCGTCGCTCATGGAGACGGGACCTCCTCGTCTGGGTCGCCCGGGTCGGCACCGTGCAGCGCCCTGGCGATGAGGCTCTCGGTGTCCAGGTCGTCGATCGCTTCCAGCGCATCCACCCGGGCCGGCTCGCCGGTGGCCAACGCGACGAGGCGGTCCAACAGGCCCGACTCGCGCAGCTCGCTCATCGGGATGGTGTGCAGCAGTTGCCGGACCTGCTCGTCGTCGGCGGGGCCGACGGTCGGTTCGGCCGCGGGGAACAGCAAGGTGTCCAGGTGCACGGCCAGCTCGTGCACGCTGGCGTGCTCGAAGACCATGGTGGCGGGTAGTCGCAGGCCGGTGGCGTCGTCCAGGCGGTTGCGGAACTCGACCGCCATAAGCGAGTCGAATCCGAGGTCGGTGAAGGCCCGGTGTGGGCCGATCGCCGCGGTCGTGGGGTGTCCCAGCACGGCGGCCGCATGGCCGCCCACCAGGTCCACGAGCATCCGTCGGCGGTCCTGCGTCGAGCGTCCCACCAGCCTGGCTTGGATGTCGTCGCGGCGGGGCCGCTGCCGCGGGGATCGCGGCAGCAGGCTCCGGAACAGCGGCGCGGTCGTCTCTCCCGGTGTGGGTCGCAGTCGGGCCGCCACCACGACGGGCCGCGCGCAGCGCAGCGCGGCGTCGAACAGCAGCAGGCCGTCCCGGGTCGACAGGGGGGTGACCCCGGTCCGCGCCGCGCGGTCCCGGTCCACCGCCCCCATGCCGGCGGTCAGGGTCGAGGGGGTCTCCCACAGGCCCCAGACGATCGACCGGGCCGCGAGCCCTCGGGCCCACCGGCGCGTCACCACCGCGTCCAGCGCCGCGTTGGCGGCCGAGTACGCGGCCTGCCCGGCGTTGCCCAGAATTCCCGCGAGCGAGGAGAACACCACGAAGAACGACAGCTCCTGGTCGCGGGTCAACTCGTCCAGCCACCCGGCCGAGGTGGCCTTGGTGGACACGACGCGTCGGACGCGGTCCGGTGTCAGCGATGCCACCGGGCCGTCGTCGAGCACTGTCGCGCAGTGCACGACTCCGCCGATCCGGACGCCGTGCAGGGCTCGGCCCAGCGCCTCACGATCGGACACGTCGACGGCGACGATCCGCGCGCCCAGGTCGGCGGCGAGCCCGGCGGCTTCGGGTGCGTCCGGCCCGCTTCGGCTCAGCAGCAGCAGGTCGCGGACGCCGTGTTCGGCCACGAGGTGCCGGGCGACCAGGGCGCCGAGGCCGCTGGTGCCCCCGGTGACCACGACGGTGGCCCGTGGATCGACCAGGGGGAGGTCCGCGTCCACCGTGGTGGGCACCAGCCGGGGCACCAGCGCGCCCGTGGATCGCAGCGCGACCTGGGGCTCGTCCCAACCGGAGAGGTCGGCCGGCGGCTCCTGGGTGCTGCCGGCGGGCAGGTCGACCAGGATGAACCTGCCGGGGTGTTCGACCTGAGCGGACCGCACCAGGCCCCAGACGGCCGCCGCGCCGGGCTGCGGTGGGTCGTCCTGCGCGGTCGTCTGGACCGCGCCGTGGGTCACCAGCACCAGCGGCCGGCCGGTGGGGTCGGCCAGGCGGTCCTGGAGGATCTCCAGGACGTCGCCGACGTCCCGACCGGTGACGACGATCCGGTCGTGGCCGCCGGTGGCGGCAGGATCGGGGTGCTGCGGTGGTTGCCATTCGACCGCGAACAACGCGTCGCGTGTCCGGCTGTCGGTCGGATGGCTGCGCAGGGTGAGCGCGTCCACGGTCAGGACGGGGGTGCCCGCCTCGTCGGTGGCGTCGACCGACAGGGTGTCCGCGCCGGTGTGGCGCACTCTCGCCCGCAGGACCGCACCGCTCGGCGCGTGGAAGCGCAGACCGCTCCACAGGAACGGCACCCGGGGCCGGTGGCCACCCTCCAGGAACACCGCGGCGTGCAGGACGGCGTCCAGCAGGGCCGGGTGTGTTCCGTAGCCCTGCGGATCGGTGGTGGTCCGGGCCTCGACGAGGATCTCCTCGCCGACACGCCAGGCCGACCGTAGGCCCTGGAACGTCCCGCCGTAGGCGAAGCCCTGGTCGGCGAGGCCGGAATAGAGCCCGTCGAGGTCGATCGGCACCGCTCCGGGTGGGGGCCATTCGCCCGCCGCGCCGCCGGCCTGCGGCACCGTCGGGGAGAGCACGCCCGTCGCGTGCTGCGTCCACGGGCCGTCGTCGTCGCCGGTCCGGGCGTAGACCGCGACCGGACGCCGGTCGGAGGCGTCCGGGCCGTCGACGATCACCTGTACCCGCACGGAGCCGGCGGCGGGCAGGTACAGGGGTGTCCGGAGCGTCAGTTCGTCGAGGGCGAAACTGGCGACAGCCGCTGCGGCGCGACGTACGAGCTCCACGAAACCGGTGGCCGGGAAGAGGGGCACGCCGTGGACGACATGGTCGGCCAGCCAGGGCTGGGCGGCGACGGACAGCCGGCCGGTGAAGACCAGTCCACCTCGGTCGGGCAGGTCCACTCCCGCGCCGAGCAGGGCATGGTCGACAGCGTCCAGGCCGGCGCGGGTGACGTCGCCGGTCGGGAGGCTGACGCCGGGCCAGAACCGGGTGGACTGGAAGGGGTACGTCGGCAGGTCGACCCGGCGGGCACCCGGGAACACCGTCGGCCAGTGCACCACGATGCCGTGCAGGTGGGCGCGGGCGGTCGCGGTGACCACGGTGACGTCCTCGGACTGGTTGCGCCGGCACGTCGGAATGTTGGCCGCCTCGCGTGGACCCAGCGCCGACAGGACCGAGTCCGGTCCGATCTCCAGGGACACGGTGACGCCGAGGTCGGTCAGCCGGGCGACCCGGTCGGCGTAGCGCACCGTGTCGCGGACGTGCCGGACCCAGTAGCCGGGATCGGTGACGTCACCACCGGCGACGAAGTCGATCACGGGCTTGTTGAACGTCAGCTGGTCGACGACGTCCTGGAAGTCGGCGAGGACCGGCTGCATGAGGTACGAGTGGAAGGCGTGTGACACCTGCAGCCGGGTCGACCGGTCGAATCCGGCGGCCACCCGTAGGACTGCCTCCTCCGTGCCGGCGATCACCACCGCCCGGGGGCCGTTGACCGCGGCGATGGACACCTCGTCGGACAGCAGCGGCAGGACGTCCGCCTCGCCCGCCCGCAGCACCACCATCGCTCCGCCACGGGGCAACGCCTGCATCAGGCGGGCGCGCTCGGCCACCAGCGTGCACGCGTCGTCCAGGGAGAGGACGCCGGCGACGTGGGCGGCGGCGATCTCGCCGATCGAGTGCCCGGCCACGTGGTCGGGCACGATCCCCCAGGACTCGGCCAGCCGGAAGAGCGCCACCTGGAACGCGAACAGGGCGGGCTGGGCGTTGCCGGTCTCGGCGAGCCGGGCCTGGTCCTGGCCGAAGAGCACGTCGCGGATCGGTAGCCGGGCCAGCACCTCGTCCATGGCCTGTGCAAAGACTCGGTGTCGGCGGTACAGATCGGCACCCATGCCGGGCCGCTGGGAGCCCTGGCCGGAGAAGACCATCGCCAGTCGGGGCGCGGGCGCGGCTGCTGCCCGGAAGAGTCCGGCGTGTTCCTCGCCGGCCGCCAGCGCCTGTAGGGCGGTGCGGAATACGGTCCGGTCGCCGGCCACGATGGCCGCGCGATGCTCGAACGCCGTCCGGGTGGTCGCCAGCGAATACCCCACATCCACCACATCGAGATCCACACACGACAACAACTGCTCCGCCCGCGCCCGCAGCGCAGCCGGACTCCTTGCCGAAACCACCCACGGAACAACCGACAACGGCCGCTCCACCACCGGACCCACCACCACCGGATCCACCACCGGGCTCTCCGCCGCCTCCCCCTCCGCCGCCTCCTCCAGGATCACGTGTGCATTCGTCCCACTGATCCCAAACGACGACACCCCCGCACGACGCACCCGACCCACCTCCGGCCACACCCGCGCCTCACCCAACACCCGAACACCACCACCCGACCAATCCACCCCCGACGACGGCACCGACACATGCAACGACGCCGGCAACACCCCAAACCGCAACGCCTGCACCATCTTGATCACACCCGCCACACCCGCAGCCGCCTGCGCATGACCCACATTCGACTTCACCGACCCCAACCACAACGGCCGCCCCACCACCCGACCCCGCCCATACGTCGCCACCAACGCCCCCACCTCAATCGGATCACCCAACCGCGTCCCCGTCCCATGCCCCTCCACCACATCCACATCACCCACCCCCAAACCCGCCCGACCCAACGCCAACCGAATCACCCGCTGCTGAGCAACCCCACTCGGCGCCGTCAACCCATTCGACGCACCATCCTGATTAACCGCACTCCCCCGCACCACCGCCAACACCCGATGACCCCGCCGACGCGCATCCGACAACCGCTCCACCACCACCACACCCACACCCTCCGACCAGGCGGTGCCGGCCGCCGAGTCGGAGTACGAGTGGCAGCGGCCGTCCGGGGACAGTCCGCCCTGCCGGGAGAACTCGATGAAGGTCGTCGGGGTGGCCATGACGGTGACGCCACCGGCGAGGGCGAGCGAGCACTCCCCGGCCCGGAGCGCCTGCGCGGCCAGGTGCAGCGCCACCAGCGACGACGAACACGCGGTGTCCACGGTCACCGCCGGGCCCTGGAGACCCAGCACGTAGGAGACCCGGCCGGACACCACGCTGGAGGCGCGTCCGGTGAGGGTGTACCCCTCGACGCCGCTGGTGGTCTGTTGCAGGATCCCGTAGTCCTGGCCGTTGGTGCCGGCGAAGACCCCCGTGTCGCTGTCGCGCAGGGTGGCCGGGTCGATCCCGGCCTGCTCCAGGGCCTCCCAGGAGACCTCCAGGAGGAGCCGCTGCTGCGGGTCGGTGGCCAGTGCCTCACGCGGTGAGATGCCGAAGAACTCCGCGTCGAAGTCACCGGCGTCGTGCAGGAAGCCGCCGCCCCGGGCGTGGGTGTGGCCGGGGGTGCCCTGCCGGGGGTCGTAGAGGTCCGGCGGCCAGCCACGGTCGGTCGGGAAGCCGGTGATCGCGTCGCGTTCCTCGACCACGAACCGCCACAGGTCGTCGGCCGAACGGATACCACCCGGGTAGCGGCAGGCCATCCCCACGATCACCACCGGATCGTCAGGGACGGCTGCGGCGGTCGGGGTGGGCTCCGTGCGTTCGCCGCCGATCAGCAGTTCCCGGAGGTGGTCGACGAGGCGTACGGGGGTCGGGTGATCGAAGGCGACGGTGGTCGGCAACCGCAGGCCGGTCGCCTGGTTGAGCCGGTTGCGCAGCTGCACCGACATCAGGGAGTCGAAGCCTAGGTCGCGGAACGCGTGGTCCGGTGGAACCCGGGACGCGTCGCCGTGCCCGAGGACGAGCGCCGCCTCGGTGCCGACCAGGTCCCGCAGGTAGCTGTTCTGTTCGGGGACGGACAGGTCCTGGATCCGGGTGGTGGACGTGGTGGGTTCCCCCGGCTCCGGCGGTAGCTGCCGTTGCCCGTCGATGTCGGCGATGACCAGGAAGGTCTCGTCCCGGTCGAGGGTTTCCTGGAGGGCGTCGACGGCGGTCTCGGCCCGCATCGCGACGAGGCCCTGGCTGGCCAGCCTGCGGTTGCGTCGGTGGGCGTCCGGTGTGTCCCAGGCACCCCACGCGATGGAGGTGGCCGTACGGCCCTGTCGCCTCCTGCGGTACGCGAGGCTGTCGAGGAACGCGTTCGCCGCGGCGTAGGCACCCTGCCCGGCGTTGCCGATGACTCCGGCGACCGAGGAGAACAGGACGAACGCGGAGAGGTCGAGGTCCTGGGTCAGTTCGTGCAGGTTGGTTGCCGCGTCGACCTTCGGCCGCAGGACGGTGTCGAGGCCGGCCGGGGTGATGTCGGCCAGCACGGCGTCGTCGAGCACCATGGCCGCGTGGAACACCGCGGTGAGCGGGAACTGCTCGGGCACCTCGGCGAGCACCAGAGCCAGGGCGCGGCGGTCGGCGGCGTCGCAGGAGACGACGGTGACGCGGGTGCCCAGGTCGGTCAGTTCCGTGGTGAGTCCGGCGGCTTCCTCGGCGTCGGGGCCGCGCCGGCTCAGGAGCAGCAGGTGTTCGGCGCCGTTGCGGGCCAGCCACCGCGCGACGTGTCGGCCGACGGCTCCGGTTCCCCCGGTCACGAGCACCGTTCCGGAGGGCTTCCATCGGCGGCGGGCCGGGGCGGTGGTGTGCCGGGCCGCCGGGCTCATCCGGCGGACGTACGTCACGCCGGCCCGGATGGCGAACCGGTCCGCGCGGCTCCGGCTGGCCAGGACCCGGCACAGGCTGGTGGTGACCTGGTCGTCGCCGGGTGGTCCGGTCAGGTCGATGAGGCCGCCCCAGCGGTCCGGCAGTTCGAGGGCGGCCACGGCGCCCAGACCCCAGACCAGCGCGCCGACGGTGCCCGTCACGGGATCGGCGGATTCGGCCGGTACGGCGTCGTCGGTCAGCAGCCACAACGTCGCTGCGCTCCCGGTGTCCTCGATCGCCTGGACGAGGGCCACCGTGGCGGCCAGCCCGGAGGGCACGCTGGGGTGCTCCGGCAGCGGTTCGTCGGCGGCGGCCAGGAAGGACAGCACACCGCGTAGACCGCTTCCGGCAGCGGTGATCAGCTCGGCCAGGTCGGTCCGGCCGGTGGTGCCGGCCGGCACGTCGGCGTGAACGACGTCGACGCCGTACGCGGTGAGCGCCTCGGCCCAGCCGGCCCCCCACGGGTCGCCGGCCGTCAGTACCAGCCATGTTCCGGACGGTGCGGTGGTGTCGGCTCCCGGGGACGGGGACGCGGTGCCGACGTCCATGGGTTGCCAGACGACGTGGTGACGCCAGGCGTCGGAGGTTGGCCGCGCACGGTCCGACGTGGTCAGCCAGAAGTGTTCGTGTTGGAAGGGATACGTCGGCAACCCCACCCGACGACCACCCCGAAACGCCGCCCCCCAATCAACCCCCACACCCGCCACAAACACCTCACCCAACGACAACAAAAACCGACCCCAACCACCCTCACCACGACGCAACGTCCCCACCACCGCCACACCCCCACCACCACGAGCCTCCACCACCTCCTCCACCGCCACCGTCAACACCGGATGCGGACTCACCTCAACAAAAACATCAAACCCCTCACCCAACAACCCACCCACCGCACCCTCAAAACCCACCACCTCACGCACATTCCGACACCAATAATCCGCCCCCAACTCACCCCCATCAACCACCCCACCCACCACCGTCGAATAAAAAGGAACCCCACCCGACACCGGCACCACCGACCCCAACTCCACACCCAACCGACCCACCACCTCATCCACCTGAAACGAATGCGCCGCATAATCCACATCAACCACCCGAACCCACACCCCCAACTCCCCACACCGCACCACCAACTCCCCCAACGCCCCCACCTCACCCGACACCACCACCGACGACGGACCATTCACCGCCGCCACCACAACCCGACCCCCAAACCCCACCAACAAACCCTCCACCACACCCACCGACACCCCCAACACCGCCATACCACCCCGACCCGACAACACCCCCAACAACCGACTCCGCACCGCCACCACCCGCGCCGCATCCCCCAAACTCAACACCCCCGCCACACACGCCGCCGCAATCTCACCCTGCGAATGCCCCACCACCACACCCGGCACCACCCCAAACACCCGCCACACCTCAGCCAACGACACCATCACCGCAAACAACACCGGCTGCACCACATCAACCCGATCCAAACCCACCCCACCCGACACCACCTCCAACAAATCCCACTCCACAAAAGGAGCCAACGCCACCGCACACTCACCCATACGCGCCGCAAAAACCGGCGACGACACCAACAACTCCGCCGCCATACCCACCCACTGCGAACCCTGACCCGGAAAAACAAAAACCACACCCCGACCACCACCACCAGAAACACCAGCCACCACATTCGCCGCCGCACCACCACCCGCCAGCGCCTGTAGGGCGGTGCGGAATACGGTCCGGTCGCCGGCCACGATGGCCGCGCGATGCTCGAAAGCCGTCCGGGTGGTCGCCAGCGAATACCCCACATCCACCACATCGAGATCCACACACGACAACAACTGCTCCGCCCGCGCCCGCAACGCCGCCGCACTCCTCGCCGAAACCACCCACGGAACCACCGACAGAGCCGGCTCCACCACCGGACCCACCACCACCGGATCCACCACCGGGCTCTCCGCCGACTCCCCCTCCGCCGCCTCCTCCAGGATCACGTGCGCGTTCGTCCCACTGATCCCAAACGACGACACCCCCGCACGACGCACCCGACCCACCTCCGGCCACACCCGCGCCTCACCCAACACCCGAACACCACCACCCGACCAATCCACCCCCGACGACGGCACCGACACATGCAACGACGCCGGCAACACCCCAAACCGCAACGCCTGCACCATCTTGATCACACCCGCCACACCCGCAGCCGCCTGCGCATGACCCACATTCGACTTCACCGACCCCAACCACAACGGCCGCCCCACCACCCGACCCCGCCCATACGTCGCCACCAACGCCCCCACCTCAATCGGATCACCCAACCGCGTCCCCGTCCCATGCCCCTCCACCACATCCACATCACCCACCCCCAAACCCGCCCGACCCAACGCCAACCGAATCACCCGCTGCTGAGCAACCCCACTCGGCGCCGTCAACCCATTCGACGCACCATCCTGATTAACCGCACTCCCCCGCACCACCGCCAACACCCGATGACCCCGCCGACGCGCATCCGACAACCGCTCCACCACCACCACACCCACACCCTCGGAGAAACCCGTACCGTCGGCCGTGTCGGAGTAGGGCCGGCACCGTCCGTCGGGTGACAGCGCACGTTGGTGACCGAAGTCCACGTAGAGACCGGGGGTGGACATGATGGTGGCGCCACCGGCGAGGGCGAGCGAGCACTCCCCGGCCCGCAGCGCCTGCGCGGCCAGGTGCAGCGCCACCAGCGACGACGAACACGCGGTGTCCACGGTCACCGCCGGGCCTTCCAGGCCCATGACGTACGCGACCCGGCCGGAGGCGACGCCGCCGGTGGTACCCGAGCTGAGGTAGCCGGCCACCTCGTCGGGTGGCACGTCCACGCGGATTCCGTAGTCGTGGTACATCAGGCCGGTGAAGACGCCGGTGTCGCTGCCGCGCAGGGTGGCCGGGTCGATCCCGGCCTGCTCCAGGGCCTCCCAGGAGACCTCCAGCAGGTGCCGTTGCTGCGGGTCCATCGCGAGCGCCTCGCGGTGGGAGATGCCGAAGAAGCCGGCGTCGAAGTCGGCGGCGTCGTGCAGGAAGCCGCCGCCCTGCGCGTAGGTGTGTCCGGCGCGGCCCGGCTCCGGGTCGTACAGGTCGTCGGGCCAGCCACGGTCGGTCGGGAAGCCGGTGATCGCGTCGCGTTCCTCGACCACGAACCGCCACAGGTCGTCGGCCGAACGGATACCACCCGGGTAGCGGCAGGCCATCCCCACGATCACCACCGGATCGTCGGCGGTGACCTGCTGGCCGGCGCTCGCCTGGCTGCCGGGCGCGGCAGGGGCCTGTCGCCCGTCGGTCAACCGCTGGCGCAGGTACGCCGCGAGGGTGCCCGGATCGGGATGGTCGAAGACGAGGGTGGCGGGCAGCCGCAGGCCGGTCGCCCTGCTGAGCCGGTTGCGGAACTCGACGGCGAGCAGCGAGTCGAAGCCGATCTCCTTGAACACCCGGTCGGGTCGGATCAGGTCCGGGCTGTCGTGGCCGAGGACGGTCGCGGCGTGCGTGCGGACCAGGTCGAGCACCAACCGCAGTTGCTCCTCGACCGGCCTGCGGGCCAGCCGGCCGTCGAGCCGGTGCGGCGGGGCGGCCGGTGGGGCGGCCCGGCGACCGCGCAGCAGGGGGGAGGCGTCGTTGCCCGGGGGCCGGGTGAGCCGTGCCGCCACGAGTTCGGGAACGGGGGTCCGCAGGGCGGCGTCGAACAGCCGCAGACCGTCCCGTACGGACAGGGGGTGTATGCCGGCCCGGGCCAGCCGGGCCCGGTCCGCGTCGGTCATCGCCCCGGTCAGGCCGGTGGTCACCTCCCACAGGCCCCAGGCGATCGACTGGGCCGGTGCGCCGCGGGCCTGCCGGCGCCTGGCGATGCCGTCCAGCGCGGCGTTGGCGGCGGCGTACGCGGCCTGACCCGCGTTGCCGAGGACACCGACGACGGAGGAGAACAGCACGAAGAACGCGAGGTCCTGGTCGCGGGTCAGCTCGTCGAGAAGGACGGCCGAGGTGGCCTTGGCGGCCATCACCCGGGCCAGCCGGTCCGGTGTCAGTGACGTGAGGGGAGCATCGTCGAGTACGCCGGCAGCGTGCACGACGCCGCCCACCCGTACGCCGCGCAGCGCCTCACCCAGTGCGGCCCGGTCCGTCACGTCGACGGCCACGATGTCGGCGCCCAGCTCTGCCGCCAGATCGGCTGCCCCCGGGGCGGCCGGCCCGCTGCGGCTGAGCAGCAGCAGGCGGCGTACCCCGTGGTCGGTCTTCAGCCGACGGGCGATCAGCGCGCCCAGGGTGCCCGTGCCCCCGGTGACGACGACGGTGGCCCGGGGGTCGATGGCGACCGGTGTGTCGCCAGGGTCCACGGGGACGAGCCGTGGCACGTGGGCGACGCCGTCGCGGAGGGCGAGCTGCGGTTCGTCCCAGCCGGCGACTTCGGCCGGCAGGGGGCCGCCGTCGGAGTCCACCAGCATGAAGCGGCCCGGGTGTTCGGCCTGTGCCGACCGGACGAGGCCCCACACGGCCGCGCTGTCCGGGCTGGGTGGTTCGTCGTCCGTCGTGATCGTCCATGCCCGTCGGGTGGTCAGCACCAGGGGTTCGGACGGGCCGGCCAGCCGACGTTGCAGGATCTCCAGTACGGCGGCGACGTCCTGGCCCATGACGTCGACGACGTCGACGTCACCGACGCCGGTGGTCACCGGTGGATCGAAGCGCTGCCAGGCGACGGTGAACAGTGCCCCGGCGGGCGCCCCGGCGTCGCCGGCCGGGGCGCGCAGGGTCAACGCGTCGACGGTCAGGACGGGTACGCCGGCCTCGTCGACGGCGTCGATCGCCACGGTGCCGGGCGCGACGCGGCGGACTCGGGCGCGCAGCGCCGATCCGGCTGGTCCGTGCACGGTGACACCGGTCCAGACGAACGGCAGACCGCCGTCGGTGCCGCCGTCGAGCAGCGTCGCCGCATGCAGCACGGCGTCGAGCAGCGCCGGGTGTACGGTGTGCCCGCCGGTGGTCAGGTCGGTGCTCGTCTCGACGGTCACCTCGCCGTCGAGCGACCAGGCCGCGTCCAGGCCCTGGAATGCCGGCCCGTACTGGAATCCCCGGCTTTCGAGCTCCTCGTAGAAGCCGGTCAGGGAAATCTCGGTGCCCCCGGTGGCGGGGTGGTCCTCGGGTGGTCGCTGCGGTTCGCGGCTGAGGGTTCCGATGGCGTGGCAGGTCCACTCGGGTGAGCCGGTGGCGTCCGTTCGGGCGTTGATCCGCACGGAGCGCTGTTCCGGGTGGTCGGCGGGGTCGATGACGACCTGCAGCTCGACGGTTCCCGACGGGGGGACCACCAGCGGGGTGCGCAGGGTCAGTTCGGCGACGCGGGGGTATCCGGCGAGGTCGCCGGCGGTCGCCGCGAGGTCGAGGAAGCCGGTGCCGGGGAAGAGGACGTCTCCTCGTACCCGGTGGTCGGCCAGCCAGGGGTGGGTCCGGTGCGACAGTCCGCCGAGCAGCAGCAGACGTTCCGGGTCGGGGGTGGACACCAGTGCCCGGAGGATGCCGTGCTCGATCTGGTCCAGGCCGGTGCCGGTGCCGGTGGTCGACGGGCCGGTGGGGTCGGTGTGCCAGAAGTGTTCGTGTTGGAAGGGATACGTCGGCAACCCCACCCGACGACCACCCCGAAACGCCGCCCCCCAATCAACCCCCACACCCGCCACAAACACCTCACCCAACGACAACAAAAACCGACCCCAACCACCCTCACCACGACGCAACGTCCCCACCACCGCCACACCCCCACCACCACGAGCCTCCACCACCTCCTCCACCGCCACCGTCAACACCGGATGCGGACTCACCTCAACAAAAACATCAAACCCCTCACCCAACAACCCACCCACCGCACCCTCAAAACCCACCACCTCACGCACATTCCGACACCAATAATCCGCCCCCAACTCACCCCCATCAACCACCCCACCCACCACCGTCGAATAAAAAGGAACCCCACCCGACACCGGCACCACCGACCCCAACTCCACACCCAACCGACCCACCACCTCATCCACCTGAAACGAATGCGCCGCATAATCCACATCAACCACCCGAACCCACACCCCCAACTCCCCACACCGCACCACCAACTCCCCCAACGCCCCCACCTCACCCGACACCACCACCGACGACGGACCATTCACCGCCGCCACCACAACCCGACCCCCAAACCCCACCAACAAACCCTCCACCACACCCACCGACACCCCCAACACCGCCATACCACCCCGACCCGACAACACCCCCAACAACCGACTCCGCACCGCCACCACCCGCGCCGCATCCCCCAAACTCAACACCCCCGCCACACACGCCGCCGCAATCTCACCCTGCGAATGCCCCACCACCACACCCGGCACCACCCCAAACACCCGCCACACCTCAGCCAACGACACCATCACCGCAAACAACACCGGCTGCACCACATCAACCCGATCCAAACCCACCCCACCCGACACCACCTCCAACAAATCCCACTCCACAAAAGGAGCCAACGCCACCGCACACTCACCCATACGCGCCGCAAAAACCGGCGACGACACCAACAACTCCGCCGCCATACCCACCCACTGCGAACCCTGACCCGGAAAAACAAAAACCACACCCCGACCACCACCACCACCACCAGAAACACCAGCCACCACATTCGCCCCGCCGACGTCCACGCCACCGCCGGCCACCTCGACCAGACCCGACCGCAGACCCTCTCCCGTACCCACCACCACCGCCCGCGTGCCGAAGACCGACCGCGACCCCAAGGAAAAGGCGACATCCACGTCACTCAACCCGGCCACCGCATCCACCAGGCCACCCGCCACCGCACGCAGCCCCGGCTCCGAGCGGGCGGACAGCACCCACGGCACCACCGGCGCGGTGGACGCCACCGGCGCGACAGACGGCACCGGCTGCTCCGCCGATTCCTCCGCCGGTGCCTCCAGGATCACATGCGCGTTCGTCCCGCTGATCCCGAACGAGGAGACGGCGAACCGCCGCGGCCGGCCGGTGGTCGGCCAGGGAGTGGGTTCACGGAGCAGCGCGACGGCGCCGGCCGTCCAGTCGATGCGGGGTGAGGGCACCTCGGCGTGCAGGGTCCGGGGCAGCGTGCCCCGTCCCATCGCGCAGATCATCTTGATGACGCCGCCGATGCCGGCGGCGGCCTGGGTGTGGCCGATGTTGGACTTCAGCGAGCCGAGCCACAGCGGACGGTTCGACGGCCGGTGCCGACCGTAGGTGGCCAGGAGGGCCTCGGCCTCGATCGGGTCGCCGAGCCGGGTGCCGGTGCCGTGGGCCTCCACCGCGTCGACGTCCTGCGCCGTGAGACCGGCGACGTCGAGCGTCCGCCGGATGAGGGCTTCCTGGGCGGCCCCGTTGGGCGCGGTCAGGCCGTTGCTCGCACCATCGGAATTGATCGCCGAACCGCGGAGCACGGCCAGCGGCTGGTGCCCGTGCCGACGCGCGTCGGAGAGTCTCTCCAGCACCAGCACGCCGGCCCCCTCGGCCCAGGCGGTGCCGTCGGCGTCGGCCCCGAACGCCTTGCACCGGCCGTCGGGGGCGAGGCCCCGCTGCCGGCTGAACTCGACGAACATCCCCGGACCGGCCATCACGGTCACGCCGCCGGCCAGCGCGAGGGTGCACTCTCCCTGCCGCAGGGACTGCGCGGCGAGGTGCACGGCGACCAGCGACGACGAGCAGGCCGTGTCGACGGTGACGGCGGGTCCGGCAAGCCCCAGGGCATAGGCGATCCGGCCGGAGACGACGCTCACGGTGCCGCCGGTCAGCCGGTAGCCGTCCGAGCCCGCACCGGTGGCATCGAGCCGGGGCCCGTACTCCTGGTCGGTGGCGCCGACGAAGACGCCCACGCGGCTGCCGGCGAGGCTGAGGGGATCGATGCCGGCGCGTTCGATGCCTTCCCAGGACACCTCCAGCAGGAGGCGCTGCTGGGGGTCCATCGCCGCTGCTTCGCGGGGGCTGATGCCGAAGAACTCGGCGTCGAAGTCCGCCGCGTCGTGCAGGAAGCCGCCGTGGCGGACGTAGGAGGTGCCGGGCCGGTCCGGGTCGGGGTCGAAGAGTCGTTTCAGGTCCCATCCCCGGTCGGTCGGCAGCGGGGTGATCGCGTCGGTGCCCTCGTCGACCAGCCGCCACAGGTCCTCCGGTGACCGGACACCGCCGGGGTAACGGCAGGCCATGCCGACCACCACGATCGGGTCGTCCGTGGCCGGCGGTGGCGCGGCCAGCGGTGGCGCGGCCAGCGGTGGCGCGACCGGCGGTGGCGCGGGCTGGCCGGTGGGTTCCGCGCGCAGGAACTCCGCGAGGCCGGCGGGGGTAGGGAACCGGAACGTCAGGCCGGTGGCGAGTTGCCGGCCGGTGGCGGTGCTCAGCCGGGCGGTGAGGCTCGTGACGCCCGTCGAGTTGAGCCCGAGTTCCTCGAAGGTGCGGTGCGGGTCGACCGCGTCGCCGGTCCCGTGTCCGAGTTCCGCCGCCACGGTGGCACGGACCAGTGCGAGGGTGTCCGGGGCCGGGCCGGTCGGCGCGGCGACCTCCCCCACCCAGTGACGCTTGCGGGTGAACGCGTAGGTGGGCAGATCGACGTATCCGGCCGGGTCGGGTTCCAGGTCGGACAGCCAGTCGGTCGGGGTGTCGATGGTGGCGCGACCGGCCACGATCTCCGCCAGCGCGTCGCGGTGTCCGGTGGTGCGCGGTCCGTCGATGACGGCGTGGTGGGCGAAACGTGTCCTGGTCAGCGCTAGGGAGCGGCCGACCGCGTCGGGATCCGCGTCGGGATGCTCCTGGAGCCAGGTGATCAGGGCTGCGGCCTGTGCCCTGAGGGCGTGCGGTGTCGGTGCCGAGATCAGCCAGGGCACGGGTGTGCCGGGTCGGGTCGGCGGCCGGTCGGTGGTCGGTGGGGGCGCGTCGGTGAGGACGAGGTGGCAGTTGACCCCGCCCATGCCGAAGGAGCTCACGCCGGCGAGCAGCCGGCCGGCGGGCGGCCACGCTTGCAGGGTGGTCTGAACCCGCAGTCGCAGGTCGTCGAGCGGGATCCGGGGGTTCGGCCGGGTGAAGTTGAGGCTCGGCGGCAGTTGGCGGTGCCGCAGGCTCAGCACGAGCTTGAGCAGGCCGACCACGCCGGCGGCGCCTTCGAGGTGGCCGACGTTGGTCTTGGCGGAACCCACCAGCAGCGGCCGGTCGGTCGGATGGTGGCGGCCGACGGCCGCGCCGAGCGCGCGGGCCTCGACCGGGTCACCGACCCGGGTGCCGGTGCCGTGCAGCTCGACGTACTGGACGTCGGCAGGGTCGACGCCGGCCTGCCGGTGGGCCTGTTCGATGACCTCCCGTTGGGCATCCGGGCTGGGCACGGTGAGCTGGTGGTCACCGCCGTCGTGGTTGACCGCGCCACCGAGGATGACGGCATGGACCCGGTCACCGTCCGCCACCGCCCGGGACAGCAGCTTGAGCACCAGGACTACCCCGCCTTCGCCGCGGACGTAGCCGTTGGCACGTTCGTCGAAGGTGTAGCAGCGTCCGTCGGGTGACAGCCCGCCGAAGCGGGTCGCGCCGAGGGTGCTCTCGGCCCGAATGTTGATGTTGACGCCGCCGGCGATGGCGGCCGTGGACTCGCCCCGACGCAGGCTCTCGCAGGCCTGGTGCACGGCGACGAGTGAGGACGACTGGGCGGTGTCGACCGTCATGCTGGGGCCGCGCAGGCCGAAGAAGTGCGACACGCGGTTGGCGATGATGCCGCGGCCGATGCCGGCGAGGGTGTGCTGGTCGACGGCCCCCGGGTCGGCGTGCAGCGCCAGCGTCGCGTAGTCGTCCCACATCGCTCCGACGTAGACGCTGGTGGCGGTGTCGCGGAGTCGGGCGGGCGGGATCCTGGCGTCCTCCAGGGCCTCCCAGCTCAGTTCGAGCAGCAGCCGCTGCTGCGGGTCCATGGCCGCGGCGACGCGGGGCGGGATGCCGAAGAAGTCGGCGTCGAAGGTGTCGATCGTGTCGAGGAACGCGCCGAAGCGGTGGGGCAGCGGGGGGCCGGGCCAGCGTCCCGGGGGTGCCTCGCCCACCGCGTCACGGCCGTCGGTCAGCAGGTGCCAGAAGTGTCGCGGGGTCGGGGCCTTCGGTAGGCGGCAGGCCGTCCCGATGACGGCGACGGGCTCACCCGCGGTGCTGTTCGTACCGGTGGCCATCACTGCCCCGGCCGGGTCGTGTCGGCGGCGGCCGTCCGCAGCGGCGGTGGTGCCGACATGTGCACGGTGCGGTGGGCGATGCGCCAGCGTGTTCCCTCGCGGCGTAGCCGGTCCACGTAGTTGCCCAGGCGGCGCAGTCCCAGCTGCCCGTCGGTGTACAGACCGGTCACCGTGAAGATCGAGTACACCTCGGCCGTGGTGGGTCCGAGCGAGGTGATCAGGAGGTTGGACGTCACGTGCCGGAACACCACGCCGACCTCGTCGCGGGCGTGGTTCCACTGATAGGTGAAGCCCATGATGATCTGCTCCGGGGTGGTGAGCACGCTGGGATAGCCCTCGGGGGGCGGGTCCATCCGGAAGACCGCGTCGGCGGTGTAGAGGGTCCGGAGGGTGTCGAAGTCGCCGGCGTCCATCAGCAGTCCGGCCGCGACCACCACGTCCTGGATGGCGGCCCGGTCCCGGAGCGCCTGGGCATCGAGGAGTTCCGTCTCGCCCGGCTCCAGCCAGTCCGATCTGCTCATGACGTCCTTTCCGTGGCGCTGTCGCGCCGGATTCCGTCCAGCCACGTCCACATGGCGGCAGCGGTGCTGTCGGCGTGTTCGCCGACCATCGTGCAGTGGTCTCCCGGTACCTCACCTGCCTCGTGGTCGCCCGGCCACCGTGAGCGCCAGTCGCCGGTGACGGGCGGCGCGTCCGGCGATCCGGGGACCGGCTGCAGCGGGCGCAGGAACAGGGTGCGGGTCCGCACCGGTTCGGGACGCCAGCTGCGGAACATGCGACGGTAACTGCCGAACGTGGTGAGGGAGGTGAAGTCGGGGGTGGCGAAGGTCGCCCGGCGGACGACCAGTTCGTGGTTCATGGCACGCCGCAGGGCCGGGGACATGCCGTCGGGCAGGTAGGTGTCCAGCAGGACGAGGGCCAGGGGTGGTGTCCCTGCTCTCTCCAGGGCGGCGGTCACCGCGTGGGCGAGCCAGCCTCCCGAGGAGTAGCCGAGCAGGACGGGTGCCTCGCCGTCGCACCGTCCGACGACGTAGCGGGTCAGCACTCCGACCAGTGCCTCGACCGACGTGGCCAGGGGGTCACCGATCCGGAAGCCGGGCACCGGCAGCACCGAGAGGCTCGTCCGGCCCTGGAGGTAGTCGGCCAGCCGGGCGAACTGGATGGCAGCATCGACCGGCGCGAACGGCGGCACGGCGAACACCGTCGGTCCCTGTCGCCCGCGTGCCAGGTCGACGAGGGTGGCGTCGGGGCCGAAGTCGGCGGCGGAGTCGAACGTCTCGCGCAGCGCGGCCGCGCCGACGCACAGGGATTCGATGGCGTTCATCTCGCCGCGCAGCGCTAGCCGTCGGTAGATGTCGTGCAGGCCGCCGTCGACGCCGCTGGCGAGGGGGGTGGCGGTCGTGGCGTCGCCGCTCAGCAGCGCCAGCAGATGGTCGGCCAGTGCCAGCGGGGTCTCGTGGTCGTAGATCAGGCCGGGGGGCAGCGGCAGGTCGGCCAGCTTGGCCAGCCGGTCGCGGAGCGCGACGGCGCGTAGCGAGTCGAAGCCGAGTTCCCGCAGCGGGCGGTGCGGTTCGACGGAGTCCGGTGCGGGGTGGCCCAGTTCGGCGGCGATCTCCACGCGGACGAGGTGCAGGAGCAGGTCGGTCCGCTGCTCGCCGGATCGGCCGGACAGCCGGGTGCGCAGGTCAGGTCGGGTGGACGCGTCGGTGGTGTCCGGTGGTGGTGCCAGTTCGGTGATCAGGGGTCGGGGGCGGGCCGCGGTGTAGGTGGCGGCGAAGCGGGGCCAGTCGATGTCGGCGATGACCGGGACCGGGTTCGCGGTCGCGACCGCGCGGGACATCGCCTGGAGGGCGGTGCCGGGCGTCATCGACCGTACGCCCCGGACGGCGTAGTGCTCGCCGGCCAGTTCGGCCATGCCCGGACCGGCCCATGCTCCCCACGCGATCGAGGTGGCGGCCTGCCCCCGGGCACGTCGTCGCTGCGCGATGGCGTCGAGGGCGGCGTTGGCGGCGCTGTACCCGGCCTGGGAGCCGCTGCCCCAGATGCCCGCCGCAGAGGAGAACAGGATGAACGCGTCGAGATCGTCGTCGCTGGTCAGCGCGTCGAGAACCGCGGCGCCGCCGACCTTGGCGTCGAGCACCCCGGCGAGGTCGGTCGCACCGGTCTCGGTGACCGTCGCCGGCGGTTGCGGGGTTCCGGCGGTGTGGACGACGGCTCGCGGCGGTCGGCCGGTGGCACGTAACCTGGCCAGCAGGGTGGCCATGGCGGTCTGGTCCCGCACGTCTGCCGCCACCACCGTGGCCCCGACGCCCGTCGCGGCGAGGTCGTCGAGCAGCGTCGCTGCCCCGGGTGCCTGTGGTCCCTGCCGGGACAGCAGCACCAGGTGTTCGGCGCCGGCGGTGGCGAGCCAGCGTGCGACCTGGCCGCCGAGGCCTCCGGTGCCACCGGTGACCAGCACGGTTCCGCTCGGCTGCCACGGGGTCACGGCCGCCGTGGCGGTCGCCCGGGTGAGCCGGCGGACGTGGCATCCACCGGGGCGCAGCGCGATCTGGTCCTCGCCCGGGTCGAGCGCCAGTACCCCGGGCAGCGCTGCGAGGTCCGCGTCCGACGGTGCGGCGGGAAGGTCGATCAGGCCGCCCCAGCGGTCCGGTTGTTCGAGCCCGATCACCCGCCCCAGGCCGGCGGCTGCCGCCCCGGCGACGGTGGTGACGGGTTCACCGGCGACGGATGCCGCGCCTGCCGTCACGTACCACAGGGGTGCGGTGGTTCCGGCTTCCGTGAGGGCCTGGGCCAGGGTGACCGACCTGGTCAGTGCGGTCAGTGCGGTGTCCGCGCCGTCGGGGAGCCACAGGATGCCGGCCGGTTCGGTGGGCAGGTCTCTCAGCCGGGCCGCCAGGGCCTGTCGTGGCGTACCGTCGTCGGTCAGTCGGGTCACGGTCATCCCGGCCGTACCGCACGCGGCTGACAGCCGGTCGGCGAGTTCCGCCGCGGCGGCGACGATCAGCCAGGTACCGGCGGGGCCGTGGGCCGGTCGGGGGACGGTCAGCGGCTCCCAGCGGATCTCGTAGTGCCAGTCGTGCCCGTCGGCCGTGGCCTGCGGGGTGGACGCCGGGGCTGGCTCGGGCCAGTAGCGGGTTCGTTGGAAGGCGTAGGTGGGCAGCTCGGTCCGGGCGCTTACCGGGTGCGGGGGGACGAGGGCCGCGACGGGCCCGCCGTGGGTGAACAGGTCCGCCATCGCCTGTTCGAACGCGGCAGTCTGGCCGGTGTCGCGGCGTTGGGTCGGCACGATCGCCCGGTTGGGCGACGGCGGGAGGCACTCGCGGGCCAGCGTGGACAACACCGCGTCCGGGCCGACCTCGATGTAGACGGTGACGTCGGCGGCGTCCAGTGATCGCAGTGCGTCGGCGAAACGGACGGTGCGGCGTGCGTTGTCGAGCCAGTACCGGGGGGTGGCGAGTTCGGCGCCGGAGGTGATCCGTCCGGTGGTGGTGGAGACGAAGGCGATGGTGGGCGCTCCGAACGAGATGCCGGACAGCACGTCGGCGTACCGGTCGAGGATGGGGTCGATCGCGGCCGAGTGGAACCCGTGGGTGACCGCCAGCCGGGTACTCCGCCACCCCCGCGCGGTGAAGAGCGTTTCGGCGGCGGTCACGTCGGCGTCGATGCCGGACACCACCACCGACGTCGGTGCGTTGACGGCGGCGATGTCGACGGCCCGGTCGAGGGTGCCCAGGGCGGCGAGGACGTCGGCCTCGCTGGCGCGGACCGCGCTCATGGCTCCGCCGGGTGGTAGTTGCTGCATGAGGGAGCCACGGGCGGCCACCAGGGCGGCCGCGTCCGGCAGGGAGAGCACTCCCGCCACGTGCGCTGCGGTGATCTCGCCGAGGGAGTGGCCGAGTACGTAGTCGGCGGTGTGGCCGAACGACTCGTACAGCCGGTACAGCGCGACCTCGACGGCGAACAACGCGGGTTGGGCGTACCGGCTCTGCTCCAGGTGGGCGGCGTGCGGGGACGCCGGGGCCGCGAACACCACGTCGCGCAGGGGGATCGGCAGGGTGGTGTCGAACTGTCCGCACACCGCGTCGAACGCCTGGGCGAAGGAGGTGAACCGGTCGTACAGGTCCCGGCCCATGCCGGGTCGTTGCGCGCCCTGACCGGTGAACAGCACGGCCGTCCGGACGACGCCGGCCCTCCCGACGCGGACGCCGGCGGCGGGTTCTCCCCCGGCCAGTGACTGCAGGGCGGTGAGCCGGTCGTCGCGGTCCTGGCCGGTGACGACGGCCCGGTGGTCGAACAGGGTCCGGTTGGCGGCCAGGGTGTGGGCCACGGCGGAGTCGGTCAGGTGCGGGTGGGTGGTCAGGTGGGCGTGGAGCTTCGCGGCCTGCGCCCGCAGTGCGGCGGTGTTCCTGGCCGTGAGGATCCAGGGGTGGTGGCCTGCCGGTTCGTCGGTGTCGACGGGCGTGTCGGCGACCTGTTCGAGAACGACGTGGGCGTTGGTGCCGCCGATGCCGAAGGAGGACACGGCGGCGCGGCGCGGCCGCCCGGTGTCGGGCCAGTCCCGGTGGCGGTGGAGGAGTTCGACGGCGCCCTGTGTCCAGTCGACGTGGGAAGAGGGGGGTGTCGCGTGCAGGGTCGCCGGTAGTCGGCCGTGTCGCATGGCCTGGACCGTCTTGATGACACCGGCGACGCCGGCGGCGGCCTGGGTGTGGCCGATGTTCGATTTCACCGAGCCCAGGTAGAGCGGCCGGCCGGATGGTCGGTGCTGGCCGTAGGTGGACAGGAGCGCCCGGGCTTCGATCGGGTCGCCGAGTCCGGTTCCGGTGCCGTGTGCTTCGACCAGGTCCACGTCGGCCGGGGAGAGTCCGGCGTTGGCCAGCGCCTGGGCGATGACGGCCCGTTGGGCGACGCCGTTGGGTGCGGTGATGCCGTTCGACGCGCCGTCCTGGTTGGTCGCGCTGCCGCGTACCAGGGCCAGCACCGGGTGACCGAGCCGGTGCGCGTCGGACAGGCGTTCCACCAGCAGCAGGCCCGCGCCTTCTCCCCAGCCGATGCCGTCGGCGCCGTCGGCGAACGCCTTGCAGCGTCCGTCGGCGGCGAGGGCGCCCTGTCGGGCGAATTCCCGCAGTGGAGCGGTCGTGCCCATCACGGTGACTCCGCCGACGAGGGCCAGGTCGCATTCGTGTGCGCGCAGGGAGCGGACGCCGAGGTGCAGCGCCACCAGGGAGGACGAGCAGGCCGTGTCCACGGTGATCGCGGCGCCGGTCAGTCCGAGGGTGTAGGCGATCCGACCGGACAGCACGGACAGCGAGCTACCGGTGACCGCGTCTCCCTCACGGACGCCGCCGGCACCGGTGGCGCTGGGCGCGTAGCCGGTGAACGCGGCTCCGACGATGACGTCGGTGCGGCTGCCGCGTAGTGCGGTCGGGTCGATGCCGGCCCGCTCGACAGCCTCCCATGCCGACTCCAGCAGCAGTCGCTGCTGCGGGTCCATCGCGAGCGCCTCGCCCGGTGAGATGCCGAAGAACTCGGCGTCGAATCCGCTCGCGTCGTGCAGGAACCCGCCCAGGTTCGGTCCGACATCGAGGGGTGCCCATCCCCGGTCGGTGGGCAGGGTGGTGATGGCGTCCGTGCCGGCGGCGACGAGGTTCCACAGCGCGTCCGGGGAGTCGACGCCGCCGGGATAGCGGCAGGCCATGCCGATGATCGCCACCGGCTCCAGGGGCCGGGCCTCGACCTCGGCGAGCCGCTGGCGGGTGTGCTGCAGTTGGGTGGCGGTCTCGCGGAGAAAGTGGCGGAGTCGCTCGGAGTTGGTCACGGACCCTCCTCGGCTGGTGGGCGGTCGGCCGGGTCACGAGATCCCGAAGTTCTCCTGCAGGTACTCGAACATCTCGTCGTCGCTGGCGGGCAGCGGTGCGGTCGACGCCGCTCCCGCCGCCCAGTTCGCGGTCAGCTCGGCCAGTCGGGCGGTCACCCGGGCCCGGGCCTCGGCGGTGAAGGCGGTGGTGTTCAGGCCGGCTTCGAGCCGGTCCAGGTCGGCGAAGACGGCGTGCGACGGCGGTGCGTCGTTCTCGGGCAGGAGCGCGTCGCGTAACTGTCGTGCCAGCAGTTGGGGGGTCGGGTGGTCGAACACCACGGTGGTCGCCAGCCGCAGGCCGGTGGCGGCGTTGAGCCGGTTGCGCAGTTCGACGGCCATCAGGGAGTCGAAGCCCAGCTCCCGGAAGGGCCGGTCGACGTCGACGGCCTGCGCCCGGGCGTGCCGCAGCACCCCCGCGGCGCGTTCCTGCACCAACGCGGCCAGGATGTTCTCCTGTTCCGCCGGGTCGTGCGCCACCAGGTGCTCCCGCAGTCGGGCCGCACGGTCCGTGCCGCCGTCGCGGTCGCCGTCGGCCTCGACGAAGTGCTCGACGAGCGTGCTCGGGCGCAGTGAGGTGTAGGCGGAGATGAACAGGGACCAGTCCAGGTCGGCCACGACCACGGTGGTGTCGCCGCCGGCGACGGCTCTGCCCAGTGCGGTGATCGCCGGTTGCGGGGCCATGGCGCGTACTCCGACGAGGTCGAACAGGTCGCGTAGTTCGCCGGGCGTCTGCGTCAACCCGGTCTCGGTCCAGCCGCCCCACGCGATGGCCGTCGCGGTCCGGCCACCGGCACGACGGCGGCAGGCCAGGGCGTCGAGGTGGGCGTTGGCTGCGCTGTAGGCGGCGTGTCCGGCGCCGCCGAGCACGCCGGACAGCGACGTCATCAGGACGAACGCGTCCAGATCCGCGTCGGTCAGCAGGGCGTCCAGGTGTTCGGCGCCGTGTACCTTGCCGGCGACCACCTCGGCGAACTGCGCCGTGGTGAGGTCGGTGGTGAGGGTGTAGCCGCCGCTGACGCCGGCCGCGTGGACGACCGCGCGCAGCGGGAACTCCTGCGGGACGCGGCTGAGGGCGGCAGCGAGCGCCGTGCGGTCGGCGGTGTCACACGCCTCGAAGGCGACGGTGGCGCCACAGGCGCGCAGTTCCTCGGCGAGGGTGTCGGCCGCCGGTGCGGTGGCGCCCCGGCGGCTGAGCAGGACGACGTGCCGGGCACCGTTGCGGGCTGCCCACCGGGCGATCCGGGAGCCCAGTGCGCCGGTGCCGCCGGTCACCAGGACGGTGTCCCTCGGCTGCCACCGGTGGCCGTCGGGGCCGGGAGCCGGTGCCCTCACCAGGCGGCGGGCCACCACCCGGGAGGCGGCCACCGCGACCTGGTCCTCGCCGGTGCGACCGGACAGCACGGCGGGGAGTTGGGCCAGGTCGGCTGCCCCGGGCAGTGGGGGCAGGTCGGCCAGACCGGCCAGGAGCCGCGGGTGTTCCTGGGCCACAGCCAGGCCGAGGCCCCACAGTTGGGCCTGTTCGGGGTCGGGTGCGGGGGTGGCCGCCGTGGTCGCGCCCCAGGTGAGACACCACAGCTTCGCGGCCAGTGTCACCTGGGTGAGCGCCTGGACCAGGGCCAGGGTCAGGGCGACGCCGCCGGGGACGTGGGGGTGGTCGGGGTCGGCCTGCCGGGCCAGGGCCAGCAGCGACACCACGCCGACCACCGCCGGGGCGTCCCGCACGCCGTCGCGCAGCCGTTCGGCCGCCCGCGCGCCGCTCGCGTCCTGCGGTGAGAGGGTCACCGTCCGGAGGTGGGCACCGCTGTCCTGAAGTCGGGTGAGTACCGCCCGCAGGCGGTCGTCCTGGTCGTGGACCGCCGGCAGGACCACCACCCAGGTCCCCAGCAGGCCGGCCGGGGGCAGCGGGGGCAGCGGCGTCCACGAGACGTGGTAGCGCCAGGAATCGGCGAGGGCGGTCTCGGCCGACCGTTGACGCCAGCGGGCGATCGCCGGCAGCGCCTCTCGCAGGGTGGTGTCGTCCGGTACACCGATCAGCCGGGCGAAGTCGGCGGGGTCGGTGTGGTGCGCGGCGTCCCAGAACCGTTGGTCCGCGGCGCTGGTGGGGGCGGCCGGTGTGCGGTGTCGTCGGTCGGCCGCGTCGTCGGCCTCGGGGAGCCAGTAGCGGTCGCGTTGGAAGGCGTAGGTCGGCAGGTCGACGACGGTCGCGCCGGTGAACGCCGCGCGCCAGTCGACGTCGGCGCCGCGTGCGTGCGCTTCGGCGACGGCCGACAGGAACTGGCGTCGGTCGCCGCGGCCGCGCCGCAGCGTGCCGATGATCGTGGCGTCGGTGCCCGACTCGTCGATCAGGTCCTGGACCCCCATGGTGAGCACGGGTTGGGGGCTGACCTCGACGAAGAGGCTGTGCCCGGCGTCGAGCAGCGCCCGGGTCGCGACGTCGAGCGCCACCGGTTCGCGCAGGTTGCGGTACCAGTAGGTCGCGTCGAGGCCCCGGGTGTCGAGGTGGGTGCCGGTGACGGTGGAGTAGAAGGGGACGTCGGACGGCCGCGGGGCGAGGCCGGTCAGCGTCGACTCGATCTCGTCGCGGATCTGCTCCACCTGGCCGGAGTGCGCCGCGAAGTCCACGCCCTCGATGCGCCAGCGCAGCATGCCCCGGCGGGACAGCTCGCGTTCCAGGTCGGTGAGGGCGGTGTCGTCGCCGGAGACGGTGACGGCGGCCGGTCCGTTGACGGCGGCGATCCACAGCCGGCCCCGCCACGGCTCGATCAGTTCCTTGACGTCGGCCACCGGCGCGAGGGCCGAGAGCATCGCGCCGGCGCCGCGTAACCGTCGCAGGGCTCTGCTGCGCAGGGCGACGACCTTCGCGGCGTCGGCTAGGGAGAGTGCGCCGGCCACGTACGCGGCGGCGATCTCGCCCTGGGAGTGTCCGGCCACCGCTGCGGGGCGTACGCCGTAGGACGCCCACAGTTCGGCCAGTGCCACCATCGTGGCGAACAGCACCGGCTGGACGACGTCCACCCGGTCCAGCGTCGGCGCGTCGGGCATGCCGCGGACGACGTCGAGCACCGGCCAGTCGAGCCAGGTGGAGAGGGCATCGGCGCACTCGGCCATGGCGCGGGCGAAGACGGGTTCGGTTTCCAGCAGGTCGCGTGCCATGCCGTCCCAGTGGGTGCCCTGCCCGGAAAAGAGCAGCACCGGTTGCCGGGCGGCGTCGGCGCGGCGTCCGGTGACGGTCGTCGGGGCGGGCCGGTCCTCGGCGAGTGCTCCGAGGCCGTCGAGGAGTGTGGCGCGGTCGGTTCCGGTCACGACGGCGGTGTGTTCCAGGGTGGTGCGGGTCGCGGCCAGTGAGTAGCCGACGTCGGCGGCGTCGGGGGCGTGCTCGTCGACGTGGGCGCGGAGGCGTCGGGCCTGGGCACGCAGCGCCCCGGGGGTGTGGGCGGACAGCACCCACGGCAGGATCACGGCCGGTCCGGGGGCGGGGTCGGTGGCCGGGGCCGGGGCGGGTGCCTGTTCGAGGATGACGTGGGCGTTGGTGCCGCTCATGCCGAAGGACGACACGGCGGCGCGGCGGGGGCGGTCGACCGTCGGCCAGGGCCGTTGCCGGGTGGTCAGGCGTACAGCGCCGGTGGACCAGTCGACCCGGGTGCTGGGCTGCTGGGAGTGCAGGGTCGCGGGGAGCACGCCGTGTCGCAGTGCCAGCACCATTTTGATCACTCCGGCCATGCCGGCCGCGGCCTGGGCGTGCCCCAGGTTGGATTTGACGGAGCCGAGCCACAGTGGTCGTCCGGCCGGTCGGTCCCGGCCGTAGGTGGCGAGCAGTGCCTGTGTCTCGATCGTGTCACCGAGCCGGGTGCCGGAGCCGTGTCCCTCGACCGCGTCCACGTCGTCGGGGGTCAGCCCCGCGGCGGTCAGCGCGGCCTCGATCACCTGCTGCTGCGCCGCGCCGTTGGGTGCGGTCAGGCCGTTGGAGGCGCCGTCGGAGTTGACGGATGATCCGCGCAGTACGGCCAGGATGGGGTGGCCGTGTCGTTGCGCGTCGGACAGTCGTTCCACCAGCAGCACGCCGACCCCTTCGCCCCAGCCGGTGCCGTCGGCGGCGTCCGCGTAGGACCTGCACCGGCCGTCCGGGGCGAGTCCGCCGTGTTGTGCGAAGGCGACGAAGCTGGCCGGTGTGGCCATGACGGCTGCGCCTGCGGCCAGGGCGAGGTCGCACTCGCCGCCGCGCAGGGAGTGGGCGGCCAGGTGCAACGCGACCAGTGAGGACGAGCAGGCGGTGTCGACCGTGATGGAGGGTCCGCGTAGGCCGAAGGTGTAGGAGAGCCGGCCGGAGCCGACGCTGCCGGACACGCCGGTGAGCAGGTGTCCCTGGAGCCCGGCCGGGGGTGGGACGGCGGTGAAGGCGTAGTCGGTGTTGCCCATGCCGACGAAGACGCCGGTACGGCTGCCGCGCAGGGTCCGGGGGTCGACACCGGCCCGTTCGAGGACTTCCCAGGTGGTTTCCAGCAGCAGTCGCTGTTGTGGGTCCATCGCCAGGGCTTCGCGGGGGGCGATGCCGAAGAAGCCGGCGTCGAAGTCGGCGGCGCCGGTCAGGAATCCGCCGCTGCGTACGGACGGGGGTCCGGCGGTGTCGGTGGACGGCGGTGGCCAGCCGCGGTCGTCGGGGAACCCGGTGATCGCGTCCGTGCCGGCGGTGAGCAGCCGCCAGAGGTCCTCGGGTGAGGTCACGTCCCCGGGAAAGCGGCAACTCATCCCGATGATGGCGATCGGCTCCCGCTGGCGTTCCTCCTCCGTACGGAGCCGCTGGGTGGTTCTGTCCAGCTCAGCGGTAACTCGTTTGAGGTAGTCCAGCAGTTCGTCGTCGCTCACCAAGATCGAAGCTCCTCAATTGTCAGAGAACGCCTGATCTATGTACCCGAATCGGGCCACGTGGATCTTCCGTAATCTGACTCGCGTGACGGAGACCACAGGGAGCTGAGCGGGCATCCGTTCCACCATCCCCTGGTCAATCCGCCTGCGCAGGGGGCAATGACCTGGCGGGACACCGGACGGAATCCATTTCCGGGGTTTACCGGCAATGTCCCGCCGCGCGTTTTCGCGCCCGCACTAAATGGACGGATGAGTCATCTGACCTATGTCCGTAAATGTGTCAGGTGCTAGCCTCGCTCGCGGTGGAACCGGACACCGGTCAGCCGGTTCCCGGAATCCGCCACGTCGGCAGCAGGAGTCCGCCACGTCGTGCGGCAGGCCCGCGTCGGGCTGCGCGCCACGAAGAGTCCGCTCGGAGCGAGGATCGTCGAGGGGGGCACACGCATGGGAGTCGAGTCCGAGGACCGGCCGGTCGCCGTGGTGGGCGCCGGGGTGATGGGAACGGGCATCGCCACGACCGTGCTCGGCAGCGGACGACCGGTGGTCCTGGTCGACGACGACCCGGCGGCGCTCGACCGGGCCGCGCGTACGATCCCCCTCCAGCTGCGCCACGCCCGGCTGATGAACGCGGCACCGGCCGACGGGCGGCCCGGCCGGCTGGTGACGGCCACCTCCGTACGGGAGCTGGGTGGCGTCTCGGTCGTGATCGAGGCGGTCAGCGAACACCTCACCACCAAGACCGCGATCCTCGTCGAGGTGGCCGGGGTCGTCCGCGCGGAGGTTCCCCTCGTCACCAACACCTCGGGCATCCCGATCGACGAGCTGGCCGAGGCCCTGCCCCGGCCGCACCAGCTGGTCGGCACCCACTTCATGAATCCCGCCTACCTGATCGACCTGGTCGAGGTGGTCCGGGGGCCGCGTACGGGCGACGCGACCATGGCCGCGCTCATGGCCCTGCTCGCGGGCCTGCGCCGGCGCGCTGTGGAGGTGCGTGACTCGCCGGGCTTCGTCACCAGCCGGCTGCTGCACCCGATGCTCAACGACGCGGCCCGCCTCGTGGGTGACGGCATCGCCACGGCCGACGAGGTCGACGCCCTCATGCAGGGCTGCCTCGGCCATCGGACCGGACCGCTGCGCACTGCCGACCTCATCGGCCTGGACAACCTGGTGGACTCCCTGGCAGCCCTCTACGAACGCACGGGTGAGCAGCGGTACCGGCCCTGCGACCAGTTGACGACGAAGGTGCGCGACGGCCAACTCGGCCGCAAGTCGGGCCGCGGCTTCTACGACTACACGGAGGCACTGGCGTGACGGCGGAGCACAGCGCGGAGATTCTCGACACCGAAGAGGTGCTGCGGTCGTACCTGGCAGCCCAGCTCAAGACCACCGTCGAGGCCGATCAGGATCTGTTCGACAGTGGCCTGGTCAACTCGATGTTCGCGATGGAGCTGGTGGTCCACCTGGAGCAGACCTTCCAGATCGCCGTTCTGGGCGCGGACCTGCGGCTGGACAACTTCCGCTCGGTGCGGTCGATGGCAGCCCTGGTACGGCGGCTGCGTGACGACCGTGGCCGGTGAACGCCAGCTCGCCGCCCGCGACCTGACCAGCACGCTCATCGGCGACCGCGCCGGTGGGTGGGACCTCTCCGGCGAGCTTCCCGTCGCGGTGCTGCGGGAGTTGGGCCGGCAGGGCACGCTGTGCGCCCAGGTGCCGGTGGAGTTCGGCGGGCTCGGTCTGAGCAGCGCGGACAACGGTGAACTGACCGCGCACACCGGCCGTCTGTGCAGCTCGGTGCGCAGCGTGCAGACCTCACAGGGCATGGCGGCCTGGAGCATCAGCCGGTTCGGGGATCCGGAGCAGCGGCGGCGCTATCTCCCCCGCCTCACCGGGGGGCAGCTCGCGGCGGTGGCGTTCAGCGAGGTCGACGCCGGTAGTGACCTGAGCGCCATGACCACCCGCATCGAGGTCGCCGGTGACGAGGCCGTGGTCACCGGGGAGAAGGTGTGGACCACGGCAGCCAGCTACGCCGACCTCATCCTCGTCGTCGGCCGGTTCGGGTCGGGAGCGGCCGTCGCGGTCGTCCCCCGCGACAGCCCGGGGGTCCGGCTGAGCCGGGTTCCGCATCCGTCGGGCTGCCGCGCGGCCGGCCACGCCGACGTACGTCTCGACGCCGTCCGTCTCCCTGTCTCCGCGATCCTCGGCGGCGGTGGGCACGATCTGTCGATGCTGGTTACCGCGATGCTGCTCTACGGACGGATGTCCGTCGCCTGGGGTTGTGTGGGCATCCTGCGCGAGTGTCTACGGGTCTCGGCCGCCCACGTCCGTACCCGGTCCCAGTTCGGCACCGAGTTGGCCCGCCACCAGCTCGTGTCCCGGCACCTCGCCGAACTCCTGGTCGCCGAACAGGTGGCCACGCGTGCCTGCGAACACGCCAGCAGGTGCTGGGACGCCGGTGAGCCCGGACTGGTCGCCGCCGTGGTGCTGGCGAAGCAGGTCAGCTCGCAGAACGCGGCACGCGGCGCGGCGACGGCCGTGCAGTTGTTGGCCTCCCGGGCCGCCCACGACGGCAGCCCGGTGGCCCGGGCCTACCGGGACGCCAAGCTGATGGAGATCATCGAGGGCACCACCGAGATCTGTCAGCTCGTCCTCGCGGACCACGTGCTGGCCACGGCAGGGAGGGTCGATGCCTGACCAACCGGTGAAGTGTCTCGTCTGGGATCTGGACAACACGCTCTGGCGGGGCACCCTGCTGGAGGGCGACGACCTCCGGCTGCCGGACGAGGTGCGTGAGGTGATCACCACCCTGGACGCGCGGGGCATCCTGCAGTCGGTCGCCAGCAAGAACGACCACGCCCCCGCGTGGCGGCAACTGGAGCGGTGGGACGTCGCGGAGTACTTCCTCCTGCCGGAGATCGGGTGGGGGCCCAAGTCCGAGTCGGTGCGCCGGATCGCCGACGGTCTGCGGTTCGCACACTCGGCCGTCGCCTTCGTCGACGACCAGCCCACCGAACGCGCCGAGGTCGCGTTCCACCTGCCCGACGTGCGCTGCTACACCCACGACGAGGTGCCCGGACTGCCGCACCGGCCGGAGTTCACGCCGGCGGTGGTCACCGAGGACGCCCGGCAGCGACGCCGGATGTACCAGGCCAACGCCCGCCGCACCGCCGTGCGACGCGACTTCACGGGGCCGGACCAGGAGTTCCTCCGCTCGCTGGGCCTCCAGATGCGGATCGACCGGGCGACCGACCGGGACCTCGCCCGGGTCGAGGAGCTGACCCGGCGGACCAGCCAGATGAACGCGACCGGCGTGCACTATTCCGATGCGGCGCTGCGGCGGCTGCTCGCCGATGCGGGCCACGAGGTCCTGGTGACCACCATGGCCGACCGGTTCGGTCCGCACGGGGCGGTCGGCGTCGTGCTGGTGGCGCGCAAGGAGGGCGTCTGGCAGGTGAAGCTCCTGGCCACATCCTGTCGGGTGGTGCAGTTCGGGGCGGGGGCGGTGATCCTGAACTGGCTCGTCGACCGGGCCTTCGCGGCCGGCGTCCACCTGGTGGCCGACTTCCGGCCGACGGAGCGCAACCGGATGATGGAGATCGCCTACCGGTTCGCCGGTTTCACCACCGATCGGTGTGCCTGCACGACGGTGTGTGACCGGCCGGACGAGGCGGACACCCAGCACCTGCATCTCGTGCCGACCCCCCGGGACGCGCCCGGCACGATCCGGGTCACCGCCACCGACCTGTTCCCGGCACGCGGACGCTGACCGCCGGTGGACCGGCCGCGGCGGGACCGGCCGCCCCCGGCACCGGGCACACAGGCAGGTCCCCTGCCGGCAGACCCGATCGACAGTGAGCAGTGGAGGCCGTGGATGACATCGACAGCAGACGACAACGCCGCCCAGGTCGCGGAGATGTACGACGGGTTCGTCGGGGCGCAGATGCCGGCGAACCTGCACTTCGGCTACTGGTCGGACGACGACGACCAGGTCGATCTGATCGCCGCGTCCGAGCGGCTCACCGGGCGGCTGATCGAGCGGCTGACGCCCGCGCCGGGTCAGCGCATCCTCGATCTGGGCTGCGGGGTGGGTGGTCCGGCGCTCGACCTGGCCCGCTCGTACGACGTGGAGGTCGTCGGCATCACGGTCAGCGCCGGCCAGGTGGCGGAGGCCACGGCCCGGGCGCAGCGGGACGGGCTGGCCGATCGGGCGCGTTTCCAGCTCGCCGACGCGATGGACCTGCCCTTCGACGACGCGTCGTTCGACGGGGCGTGGTTCTTCGAGTCGCTGCTGCACATGCCGGACAAGCGGCGGGCGCTGGCCGAAGCGGCGCGCGTACTCAGGCCGGGATCGCGGCTGGCGCTGGCCGACTGTTTCCGCCGGCCCGGCTACGACGAGCCGGCGGAGGTCGTCAACCTCGTCGCCATCGACGACTACGCGCCCTTGCTACGGGAGGCGGGGTTCACGGTGCTCGACATCCGGGACGTCACTGGGCACGCGGTCTTCCCTCCCCCGGCCCAGGAGCAGCTTCGGGAGTACATCCGGCTGCACCCCGACATCGCACGGCTGTACGGCACGAGCATCACCAACTGGCTGTTCCGGGACGAGGAGGGTGCGGACGAGCGTGGCCGGGGTGGCTTTCCGGGATACGTCCTGATCACGGCGCGGCGTCCGTGACCGTGGCGGGTCCTCGTCACGGCGGGGCGAGCGGCGCACGGCGTGTCGAGGCGGCGAAGCCGGCCGGTCGATCGTCCGAGCCGGCACCGATTGCCAGCGGATCTCCGCCACGCTAGGTTTGCCCTCTATCGATGAACGTCTACGTAGGTGTCCGGGGGCCGCATGTCAACGTCCGTCACTCGCCGCACCGTCCTGGCCGGTGGCACCGGCGCCGCTGTCGGCCTGACGCTGCCCGGCCCGGCCGCCCACGCCGACGGTCACCGCCCCGCCAGCGTGAGCTTCACCCTCGACGCGACCACGCTCGACGGCGGTGAACAGGTCACCTCGGTCACCCTGCACACCGCGCGGCTCGGGCCGATCGACACCGCCGGGCTCCACCCCGGCACGTTCACCGTGCACGCCAGGGCCACCAGCCCCGTCCCGATCGCCCCCGGCGATCTGATCTTCAGCGAGTACGACCTGGACCGTACGGTGACCGCGGCCCGGCTCGACCGGCGCGGGAACATCGTGCTCGACCTCGGCCACGGCGAAGGTCAACTCGGCGGTGGCACCCTCGGCTACATCCTGAGCAAGGGCCGCAACGTCCGGCTGGACCTCGTCTACACCATCACGCAGAACAGCCCGCTCGTGCGACGTCACGGCCCACCCGTCACCATCACCGACTTCGTGCAGGGGCGGCTGTCGAACCCCGAGGTGGACGCCTTCAGCCACCACGTCTCGGGCTCCGGCCTGAAATACCGGTTGTACTCCCCGAAGCGCCCACCGCGCCGTGGCGGACGACCGCTGATCGTCTGGCTGCACGGTGCCGGTGAGGGCGCCTCGCTGCCCGACGGCCACTACGACAACGAGACCACGCTGCGCGCCAACCGTGGCGCGTTGGGCTTCGCCACCCCGGAGGCGCAACGGATCTTCTCCGACGCGTACGTCGTCGCCCCGCAGAGCACCTCCTACTGGATGGAGGACGGTCCCCGGTTCGCCCCGCTGATCCGCGAGATCGTCGAGGATCTCGTCCGCCGCGAACGCGTCGACCCCGACCGGATCCACGTGGCCGGGTGCAGCAACGGCGGCTACATGGCCCTGGAGATGACCGTCACCTGTCCCGACCTGTTCGCCGCGTCGGTGCCGGTCTGCGGCGTCGTCGAGCCGCTCGGTGGCGACGGCCCGCCGCTGATCACCGACGCGGAGCTGGCGGGGATCCGCACCCCGACCTGGCTGGTCACCTCACTCGACGACGGCACCGTGCCACCCGGGACCAACACGGTCCACGCCCACGACCTCATCCCGGGATCACTGGTCACCCTCTACGACCGCGTCGTCTGGAACGGCTACCAGTTCCCCGGTCACTTCTCCTGGATCTACGTGGCCCGCAACGACCCGAGCCACCACGGCACCCACCTCTGGCAGTGGATGGCCCGCCGCCGCCGGTGATCCGCCGCGTCCGCGAGGCTGAGCCTCACGCGACGCTCCCCACCCCGTTCAGCGGGCGTCGGCCAGGCGGGCCAACTGCCCGTCGTCCAACGGCACGTCGACCGCGCCGACGGCCTCGTCGAGCTGCGCGAGGTCACTCACGCCGACGATGGGCCGGATGCCCTGGCGCAGCAGCCAGGCGAGCACGACCTGGTTGCGGGTCGCTCCCGTCTCGGCGGTGAGTTCGTCGAGCACGCCGAGGACCCGGGTCGTTCCCGGGTGGTCGTAGGCCTCGGGGAAGGGCTTGTCGGGGCGGACGTACCCACCGTTGATCAACGGGGTGTAGGCCCACAGGTCCAGGCCCTCGGTGTGCGCGTAGTCGAGGTCGTCGGCGGTGAGGAGCTTGTGGCCCCGGTCGGGCAGCAGCGCGCCGGGTCTGGGCTGCGCCAGCGAGTGCCGCAGTTGCAGCGCCGACCATGGCGCGACCCCCCGGTCCCGGGCCAGGGCGCGGGCCTGTTCGACGCGCCACGAGGCGTGGTTCGCCGCCCCGACCCGGTGCGCGTGCCCCGTGCCGACGAGCCCGCCGAAGGCGGTGACGGTCTCGGCGAGCGGCACGCCGCGGTCCTCGCCGTGCGCCCACAGCAGATCGACCGCGTCCACGCCCAGCCTGGAGAGGCTGCCGGCGACCCCGGCCGTGACGGCCCCCGCCGACAGTCCCTCGGCGGATTCGGGCCAGCGGTGCGCGACCAGCGGGTCGTACCGGACCTTGGTCGCGATCTTCACCCGCGTCCGCCCTCCCGGACGTGCCCGGAGCCAGGCCCCGATGACCCGCTCGCTCGCCCCGCCGAGACCGGTCGGGTCGGACCAGAACGCGTAACAGTTGGCCGTGTCGATCCACTCGCCGCCGGCCTCCACGAACCTGTCCAGCAGGGCGAACGCCCGTTGCCGGTCGACCGTCGTGCCGTAGTTCATCGTGCCCAGCACCAGCCGGGCCACTCCCCTGTTCCCTGCCACGGCGTCGACCCTGCCACCTGGAGTGCACTCCAGATCAAGCCGGGCGGCCCGGTCCGACCGGTGGCCCTCGCTGGCCGGTGGATCAGGCCCTGGGTCCGGCACCCCCGCCGACGACAGGGCGGCTACCGGGCGCGGCCGGGCAGCGGGATCTCGAAGTGGATCGTCTGGCAGCTGTCGTCGCGGGCGTCGTGGACCGGCGTCGCCAGGCTCCGCCAGAACGGTTCGGCACCGGGGACGCGGGCGTCGGTGTGCAGGTAGAGCGCCTGGTAGCGGGGTTGCCGGGTGACGAAGTCGACGGCGAGGGCGACCAGCGCCCGGGCGAGACCGCAGCGTCGGTGTCCGGGCCGCACGTAGACCCGGAACAGCTGCGCGGTGGTGTCGTCGGGGTAGCGCTCGGCGAGGAAACGCGGGTGGGGTGGGCAATGGGGTGCGGCGGCGCGTACGGCGGTGGTCCCCACGACCTCGTCGCCCGTGGTCGCGACGAACAGGGCGTGCCGGTCGGGGGTGAGGTAGGTGCCGTCGAGGTCGATGACGTCGGCGTGCCATTCGGGTCGGTAGCCGAAGCCGAAGTCGCGGTAGAAGGTGTCGAGCATGACGCTGCGCGCCCCGTCGACGTGCCGGCGCTCCGCCAGCTTGACCTCGTACGGGCCGACGCGGTGGTGCGGCATGGTTCCTCCGGTCACGGGTGGGTGGGTGCGGTGTCGTCCGCCGGGTGGGTGGGCAGCAGGGCCCGGGTCAGCGGGTGGTGTGCGCGGTGGAGCAGGTCGTCGGCCGGGCCACGGTCGACGACGGTCCCGGAGTCGAGGACGACGACGTGGTCGGCGAGGTGCGCCACCACGTCCCGGTCGTGCGTGATCACCACGACGGTCAGCCGGAGACGGTGTCGCAGCTCGTCGAGGAGGGTGAGGATGCCGTGCTGGGTGAGCCGGTCGAGGCCGGCGGTGGTCTCGTCGCAGACCAGCACCCGGGGCCTGCTGGCCAGTGCCCGGGCGAGCGCGGCGCGGTGCAGTTGGCCGCCGGAGAGCCGGTCGGGGCGTCGGGTCGCGGTGGCCTCGTCGAGGCCCACCCGGGCGAGCAGGTGCAGGGCGGTGCGGCGGGCCTGCTCCGGTGGGGCCCGGTGCAGGCGTCGTGCCGGGGCGGCCGTCTGGTCGAGGACCGTCCGGTGGGGGTCGAAGCTGGCGCGGGCGTCCTGGAACACGTACTGGATGGCGGCGAGTTCGTCCGGGCGGCGGTGGTCGAGGTGCCGGGCGAGGGGTCGTCCGTCGATGGTCAGCAGGCCGGTGTGGGCGGGGTGCAGGCCGGCGAGGCAGCGGGCGAGGGTGGTCTTGCCGCTGCCGGAGCGGCCGACCACGGCCAGGCACCGTCCGGCGGGGACGGTCAGGGTGACGTCGCGGAGCACGTCGCGCCGTCGGCTGCCGTCGCGGTGGGTGGCGGTCAGGCCGGCGACGTGCAGCAGGGGCCGGTCCGGCGGGGCCGCCGTCGGTGGCCGGCGCGGTGGCGGGGCGAGCAGGTGCCGGGTGTGGCGGTGGCGGGGGGTGGTGAGCACGTCGGCGGTGGGGCCGTGTTCGACGACGGTTCCCCGGTGCAGCACGAGGATCTGGTCGGCGACGGCGCGCACGAGGTGCAGGTCGTGGCTGAGCAGGAGCACGGCGAGGCCGTCGCGGGCGAGGGTGGTGAGTTCCCGGGCGACGTCGGTGCGGGTGGGGGCGTCCTGCCCGGTGGTGGGTTCGTCGGCGACGAGCAGGACGGCGCGGGCGAGCAGGGCGTGGGCGATGACGAGGCGTTGCTGCTGGCCGCCGGAGAGCTGGTGCGGGAAGCGGCGCAGGAACCGGCGGTCGGTGGGCAGGTCGACCCGTTCGAGGACGGCGGCGACGGCGCGGCTGCGGGCGCTGCGGCCGGTGCCGGGCGTGTGGTGCCGGGTGATCTCGTCGAGCACGGCGCCGACGCGACGGGCCGGGTGCAGCGCGGTGCCGGGTTGCTGGGGGACGTAGCCGACGGTGCCGGGCGGTGGTGGGGTGTGGGGGGTGACGGGGGTACCGGCCAGGGTGACGGTGCCGGTGTGGGTGGTGCCCGGGGTGGTCTCGCCGAGCAGGGCACGACCGGTGGTGGTCTTGCCGCTGCCGGAGGTGCCGATGACGGCGAGGATCCGACCGCCCGGCAGGTCGAAGGAGACGCCGTCCACCAGGCGGGTGTCGCCGGCGGTGACGGTGAGGTCGCGTACCTCCAGCAGGGTTGCGGTCGTCGGCGGACGGGGGGCGGTCGTGGTGGGTGCGGGCCGGGGTGGCGGGGCGGTGCGGCGGGTGGTCAGCATCCGGTCGGTGGCCAGGTTGAGGCCGACGGCCAGGGCGACGAGGAGGGTGGCCGGCACGGCGACGGCCCAGGGTTGCAGGAACAGTCCGGCGCGGTTGCGGTCCACCATGACCGCCCAGTCGGCGGCGTCGGGTGCGACGCCGATGCCCAGGAAGCTGGCGGTGGCCACCAGGTAGGTCGCGCCGATGAACCGGACGCCGGCGTCGGCGAGCAGGACCCGACGGATGCCGGCGCCGACGTGGCCGGGGCCGCGTCGCCACCAGGTTTCCCGGTACAGGCGCATCGCTTCCATGGCGGGGCCGTGGGCCAGCGGCAGCGCGGTGGCGCGGGTGATCCGGGTGATCTCCGGTAGCCCGATCAGCGCGACGATCCCGACCAGGGTGAGGGGTCCGGGTGGCGCGGTGGCGGCCAGCAGGATCAGCAGCAGCAGCGACGGTACGGCCAGCGCCAGGTCCAGGGGGCGCATGAGCAGTTCGTCGGCCCACCGGCGGCGGGTGGACGCGGCCAGCAGCCCGAGCGGTACCCCGACGAGGTAGGCCAGCAGGGTCGCGGCGACGGCGACAGTGACCACGGACCGGCCGCCGAGCAGGACCTGCTGTGCGACGTCGCGGCCGACGAAGTCGGTGCCCAGCGGCCCGTCGTCGGCGAACGGGAAGGTACGGCCGGTCGGCTCGCCGGCCAGCAGCGGGCCGGCCACGGCCAGGCCCAGCGGCGCGGTGAGCAGCACCGCCGCGGTCATGGTGCGTGGCCGTGTCATCGGCCCACCGGGGTACGCGGGGCGAGCCGGAAGGCCACCAGGTCGGCAGCCAGGTTCACCAGCACCGTGGTGACGGCGACGAGGACGCACAGCGCCTGCACGGTGGGCACGTCCCGGGTGGCCACCGCGTCGACCAGGGCGGTGCCGAGTCCGGGGATGACGAACACCGCCTCGACGACGATGACGCCGCCGAGGAGCCAGTCGGTGGTGCGGGCGAGTTGCTGCACGACCGGTGCCAGCGCGTCGGGCAGGGCGTGGCGCAGCCAGAGCCGGCTGCCGGTGATGCCGAGGCGTCGGGCGTGGCGGAGGTGTTCGGCCCGTAGCGCGTCGAGCAGGCCGGCGCGGGTGAGTCGGCTGATGGTGCAGACGGGTCGGGCGAGCAGGACGAGCAGCGGCAGGACGAGCACCGACGGCCGGGTGAGCAGGTCGGTGCCGAAGGCGGTGGGTGGCAGCCAGCCGAGGCGGACGCCGAAGACGGCGATGAGCAGGATCGCCAGGGCGAACTCCGGCACCGCGTACAGGGCGACCGACACCGCGGACACCGTCCGGTCCAGTGGTCCCCCTTCGCGGCGGGCCGCCAGCATGCCCAGGGTGACGGCGAGCGGGACGAGCACCAGCAGGGTCACCGCTGCCAGGAGCAGGGTGACGCCGGCGCTGTCGGCGAGCCGGTCGGCGATCGGCCGTCCGGAGACCAGGGACACGCCGAGGTCGCCGTGCAGCAGGTCGGTGAGCCAGTCCAGGTAGCGCTGCCAGGCCGGACGGTCGAGGTGCAGGTGTTCCCGGATGGCGGTGATCCGGGCCGGGTCGGGCTGGTCGCCGGCGATCACCACGGCGGCGTCACCGGGCAGCGCCTCGGTGAGCGCGAACACGATGGTGGTGATCCCGGCGACCTGCCCGAGGCCGAGCAGTAGCCGCCCGGTGGCGTAGCGGGGCAGGCTCACCCCAGCCAGACCTTGTCGAAGCGGGCCCAGTCGAGGGTGTTGGCCGGGGCCTGGGCGGACACGCCGGCGACGCGGGGGGCGGTGGCGACGAGGAAGTCGGCGAAGCCCCAGATCAGGAAGCCGCCTTCGGCGTGCAGGACGCGCTGCATGTCGCCGTAGGCCTGCCGGCGGGTCGCCTCGTCGGTGCTGGTGACGGCGCGGGTGTAGAGGGCGTCGAAGTCGGGCCGGGTCCACCGGGTGGCGTTGGTGGTGGAGGTGGTCAGCAGCCGTTGCGAGATGTGTGTCTCGATGGGCATGGCGCCGGAGCGGTACGAGGCCAGCGCTCCGGTGTCGAGGATGTCCTTCCAGTAGGTGTCCTTGTTGCCCAGTCTGGTGTCGATGACCAGGCCGGCCTGTCGGGCCTGGTCGGTCAGGACGCTGGCGGCCTCGACGAAGCCGCTGGCCACGGCGGCGGTGTCGAGGCGTATCCGCAGGCCCCGGGCGTCGGCCTTGTCGACGAGGTAGCGGGCGCGGTCGAGGTCGTGGGGGCGCTGGGTGATGTCGGTGGCGTAGTGCTGGTAGCCCTTGCCGAACAGGTCGTTGCCGATCTGTCCGGAGCCGCCGAGGACGGTGTCGACGAGCTGTTGGCGGTCGGTGAGCAGGAACATGGCCTCGCGGAGGTCCCGGTTGTCGAACGGTGGCCGGTCGACCTTCATGGCGAACGACTGCATGGTGCTGTTCGGCATCCGGGTGACGGTCAGCCGGGTGCTGCCGGCGTGGGTGCGGGCGGTGGTGGGGGTGATGTCGTGGGCGTATTCGACCTGGCCGGCGAGCAGGGCGTTGACCCGGGCCGGTTCCTCGTTGCTGATCAGGTATTCGAGCTCGTCGAGGTGGGCTGCGCCGTCCCAGTAGCCGTCGTGGCGTTTGAGCAGCAGTGACCGGCCGGGCTGCCAGGAGTCGAAGGCGAACGGTCCGGATCCGACGGGTCGGGTGAACGTGTCGGTGCCTTCGGGGACGATGTACGCGCCGAACGCGGCCAGGGCGTTGGGGAACTCGGCGAAGGGGCGGGTGAGGGCCAGTTCCACCGTGCGGTCGTCGACGGCGCGGCTGTGGGGCAGGTCGAGCAGGCCGAGGCTGGCCCTGGCCCGGAACGCCTTCTTCGGGTCGGTGATCCTGGCGTAGCTGTGCAGCACGTCGGGGGCGCGGACCGGCCGCCCGTCGTGGAACGTCGCCTTGCGCAGGGTGATCCGCCAGCGGGTGAGGTCGCTGTTGGGTTCCCAGCGTTCGGCGAGGCGGGGTCGGATGGAGACGTCGGGGCCGTAGTCGGCGAGCTTGTCGAACATCGCCTTGGCCCGGGACGCCTCGTTGAACAGGTTGGCCAGGTGCGGGTCCAGCGTCTCGTTGACGCCGCCGCCGGCGAACGCCGCCCGTAGCCGGCCGCCGCGCCGGGGTGGCCCGGCGGGGCTCCCGGTCGGGTCGTGACGCGTGCCGCAGCCGGTCAGCAGGGCGGCGGAGACGGCGGCGGCACCGCCGAGCAGGCCGCGGCGGGACACTGTCGACGTACCCACGGGCAGTTTGTCCATCATGAATGTCCTTTTCGATAAGGCGGCGGAGGTCGTGCCGCGGTGTTGCGGCGGGGAAGGTCAGGCGGGGTCGGTGCGGCGGGGAAGGTCAGTCCGGGTCGGTGCGGCGGCGTGCGACCAGGTGCAGGCGGTCACCGGACAGCGCGGGCGACAGCGCGGCGGTCGGCTGCCAGGGCGGGTCGGTGCGGGGCCCGGGGGTGTCGAAGAGGGCCACCACGTCGAACCCGGTGGTGTCGAGCAGGTAGCGCAGCTCGGCGGGGAACAGCAGCCGCCAGGCCGAGGTCTGCACCAGTGGTCGCGGGCAGGCCGGCCAGGTCCAGACCCGTTCGCGGCGCAGCAGTTGCCCGCCGTGGTCGATCCACAGCCGTGTCGCCGAGGTGTAGGGGACGCCGCGCCAGCTCACGGTGCGGGTGCGGGTGCCGTCGAGGAGTTCGGTGCCGCCGAGGAAGAACGCGCCGTTGCGCATCTCGGCCAGCAGTAGCCCGCCGGGGCGCAGGTGCCGGTGGCAGCAGCGCAGGAACGCGGTGAGGTCGGCGTTGGTGTGGCAGTACAGCATGGCGCTGTCCAGGCAGGTGACGACGTCGAAGGGGCCGGTCAGGTCGAAGTCGCGCAGGTCGGCGTGGACGAACCGGACGGCCGGGTGGCGACGCCGCGCATAGGTGAGCATCGGCACCGACGTGTCCAGCCCGACGGTGGTGTAGCCGAGGGTGGTGAGGTGTCCGACGTCGCGGCCGGTGCCGCACCCGACGTCGAGCAGCCGGGGCGTGGGGTCGGTGCGGTCGGCGAACCGGCGGACGAGGTCGTCGACGAACCGGGCGGCGCGGTGGCCCGGGTCGGGGAACTGCTGTTCGTAGAGCTCCGGGTTGTCGGTGAGGAGGTTCCCGTCGCTCATGACACGCCCGCCGGGGTCGGTGTGCAGGTTGCCGTCCGGCGGCGGTCGAGGCGCAGCAGCCAGACCGCGCCCGCCGAGGCCGTCCCGACGGCGGCGGTGAGCAGCCACGCCGCCGGGGGAACCCCGGCCCCCGTGGCGGTGCCCACGGTCGCGCCGACGGCGGCGGTGCAGCCGGCGGCGAGGACCCCGGACACCAGGTAGAACAGGCCGAAGTAGGTGCCGGTCAGGTGGGGTCCGGCGAAGGCGGGGATCAGCTCCAGGACGAACGGCTGGGCGATCATCACCCCCAGGGTGAGCAGGACGGCCGCGGCCAGTACCGGCACCAGCCGCAGCACCGGCGACGGCGACGGTACGCGCAGCAGCGGCAGCAGGAACCCGGCGCCCATGACCGCCATTCCGGCGGTGATGCTCGCGCCACGGCTCCGGCGGCGTCGTAGCCGGCGGGTCAGCGGTAGTTGCAGGGTGAGCGTCACGGTGGTGGAGACGACGAACAGCACGGCGACCGCCGCCGGGTGCCCGGTGAGGTGTTCGGCCTGCACCGGCAGGATCAGGTAGAGCTGGGTCTGGAGGGCGAACATGCCGGCCAGTGCGACGCTGAAGGCCAGGAAGCGGCGGTCGGTGAGGCCGGTGCGCCAGTCCTGCCAGACGGTCGCTTCCCGGGTGGTGGCGGGCGGGGCGGGTAGCCAGACCGCCTGCGCCACGGTGAGCGCGGCGAACAGCGCGGCGGCGGTCAGCGCGGCGGCCCGGAAGTCGACCAGGAGCAGCGCGGAGCCGAGCAGCGGTCCGAGCAGCGCGCCGGCACTGGCGAAGACGGTGAACAGGGCGAACGCCTCGGCCCGCCGGTCGGCGGCGGCCTGGGCCACGTAACTGCGGACGGCCGGGTTGAACAGCGCACCGGCCAGTCCGGACAGGACCGAGGCGGCCAGCAGCACCGGCAGTGCCGTGCCGAGGGCGAACAGTCCGAAGCCGACGGCGCGCAGGGCGCAGCCGGCGATGATGACGCCCCGGGCACCGAGCCGGTCGGCGGCCGAGCCACCCAGCAGGAACAGGCCCTGCTGGCTGAGGTTCCGCACGCCGAGCACGATGCCGATCGCGGCGGCGGAGAGGCCGACGTCGTCGGCCAGGTAGCCGGCGAGGTAGGGCAGCAGCAGGTAGAAGCCGACGTTGACACCGAACTGGTTGACCACCAGCAGTCGGATCGGCAGCGGGAAGCTGCGCAGGGTGGTCCAGGTGTTCATCGGGCCGGCCGTACGCCGAGGCCGGGTTCGCCGGTCAGCCGGAGGATGCCGTCGTGGCCGCCGATGCCGGTCCACGGGTCGTCGGCGAGCAGCAGGTGCCCGTCCAGGTCGATCCAGCGGGCGTCGTCGGTGAGGTGCACCGCCGGCGCGATGCCCAGCGAGCTGGCCACCAGGCAGCCCAGCATGAGATCCATGCCGTGGGTCCGGGCCGTGGCGGCGATCTGCTGGGCGGCGTGGACGCCGCCGCACTTGGCGATCTTGACGTTGATGCCGGTCACCGCGCCCGCGAGGGCGTGGAGATGGTCCGCCGTGGCGGCGTCCTCGTCGGCGATGAGCGGAACGTCGGTACGGGCGCTGATCCAGGCGAGCAGGTGCGGGGTGCCGGGTGCGATGGGCTGCTCGACGGCGTCGATGGTGTGGGGGCGCAGCGTGTCGAGCAGCCGTACGGTCTGCTCGGGGGTCCAGGCCCCGTTGGGGTCGAGCAGGAGTCGTGCGTGCGGCATCGCGGCGCGGACGGCCGCGATCCGGGCGAGGTCCGCCGCGTCCCCGCATTTGATCTTGACGAGCTGGAAGCCGCGTCGTGCCAGCTCCCGCGCGGTGGTGTGGGCGTGTCCGGGTGCGACGAGGCCGATGGTGCGGGCGGTGGCGGCCGGGGCGGGGGCGGGTCGGCCGAGCCACCGGTGCAACGGTGCTCCGGCCCGCCGGGCCAGCAGGTCGTGGACGGCGGCGTCCAGGGCTGCCAGCACGCCGGCGGGCAGCTGCGCGGCGAGCGCCGGCAGCTCCGCGAGCAGCGTCTCGGGTTCGCCGCAGGCACGCACCCGGTGCCGCAGCCCGGTCAGCAGTCCGAGGATGGTGGCCAGGTCCAGGCCGTAGTAGACGCTGGTCACCACTTCGCCGTGACCGGTGCTGCCGTCGTGGGACAGGTCGAGCTGGACGGCGGTCCGGCCGGGCATCGTCGCGCGGGAGATCCGCAGCGGTTCGCGTAGCCGCAGCGGGTAGCTGCGCCAGTCGAGCCTCATGCCGGCACCGCCGGCTGGCGCAGCGGATCGAGGACGGTCCGGCAGCGGCTCCACCGGGTCACCTCGACGGCGTCCGGGTACGGGATCTCGATCGGATGGTCCGGGGCCGGGGCGAACAGCCCGTGGCGGGCGCAGTAGGCGTCGTCGAAGATCGAGTCGAGGTAGCGGTGGGGGCCGTCCGGGAAGATCGTGACCACCCGGGCGCCGGGCTGCATCCGGCTGACCCAGGCGGCGACCCGGGCGACGGCGCCGGTGCTCCAGCCGCCGGTGACGAACGCCGCGCGGGCCAGCCGGCGGCAGGTGTCCACCGCCTCCACCGGGCCGATCCAGTGCACCTCGTCGAAGGCGGCGTAGTCGACGTTGCGGGGGAAGATGCTGCTGCCCAGGCCGCGCATCAGCCGTGGCCGCGCGGGCTGCCCGAAGATCGTCGAGCCGACGGTGTCGACCCCGACGAGCCGCATGCCGGGCCAGTGCCGGCGCAGCGCCCGGGCCAGGCCGGCGCTGTGCCCGCCGGTGCCGACGCTGCACACCAGCACGTCCACCGCCTCGACCTGACCGGTCAGTTCGTCGGCGAGGGTGCGGTAGCCGGTGGCGTTGTCCGGGTTGTGGTACTGGTCGGGCCAGTAGGCGTCGGGGGTGCGGGCCAGCACCTCGTGCAGCCGGTCCAGGCGGGCCTGCTGCCAGCCACCGACCGGGTGCGGGCGCTCCACGGCCTCGACCGTGGCCCCGTGCGCCGTCAGCAGCGCCCGCATCGGCCGTTCGATCTCGCGGTCCACGACGAGGACGACCGGGTGACCGAGGGCCTGCCCGGCGAACGCGAGGCCGAGTCCGAACGTGCCGCTGGTGGACTCCACGACGGTGGCGCCCGTCCGGAGGTCACCGCGCCGTCGGGCGGCCCGCAGCATGGCCACGGCGGCGCGGGCCTTCATGCCTCCCGGGCTGAGGTGCTCCACCTTGGCGTGGAAGCCGCCGTGCGGGTGCGGCAGCGGGGTGTCGACGAAGGTGACCGGGGAGCGGCCCAGCAGGCCCAGCAGGTGCGGTGCCCGGGTGGCCGGCGCGGGGGCGGTCAGCACGGTGACCCGGCTGCGGCACGGTAGTGGTAGACCATCGTCGCTGCGCCGTCGAGCCAGAAGAACGGGTACGGCTCGGCGGACAGGCCACTCAGCCCCGCGCCGAGGAAACACGGCAGGACGGCGCTACCGGTCTGGGCGAAGGCCACCATCGGTTTCCCGGTGGTGCGGGCGTGCCGCAGCAGCGGCGCGAACGTGTCGTTGCCCAGGGTCATGCCGGAGACGAGCAGCGCGTCGCAGTGTTCCAGCACCGCGGCGGCGTCCGGTAGGCACGGCTCCCCCCACTCGGTGCTGCCGCCGGCCAGGTCGCACGGCAGGTAGCTGACGCCCCGGCGACGCAGCTGCGCCAGCAGGGAGTTCACCACTCCGACGACCAGGACCCGCTGGCCCGGTTCCACCGGGAGCAGGTCCACCACGGCGGCGGCCCGGGCGGTCGACTTGGCCAGTGACGTCCCGGCCGGGATGGTCACCGGGTCGCAGGCGGCGTGCGGGTGCGGGTGGACCGTGGCGAGGTAGGCGTCCAGGGCCGCGACGCGTACCGCCGGCACGGGATGGGTGAGCAGGTCGGCGACACTGGCGCCGACGCAGTCGTAGGCGACCTCGTCGGGCAGCGTGTCGGGTTCCGTCGCGCAGGAGCCGACGGCGGCGTCCACCCGCAGGCTGAGCACGTGGTTGCGGTAGCCACGGGCGCGGCCGGCGTGCCGGGCACCCTGCCGGGTGGTGAACGCGACGGTGACCCGGGCGGTGGTCGGGTCGGGGCCGAAGCGGCCCGCCCGGACCGCGTCGATCAGATCCGGCACCGACGTCAGCTGTGCGCCCGCCCCGGCCGGCGGCGGCGTCACGGGAGTGCCTCGGCCAGCTCGTCGGTGTACCGGACGCCGAGGCCGGCGACCAGGTCGTCGGCCCGGGTCCGGGCGCCGGGACCGGTGGTGTCGACCGTCATGACGTGACCGAGGTAGTTGTTGTTGCTCACCGCGTCGCCGGTGCGGTGCCCGGCGGGTTTCACCGCCCAGTCGACGACGTCCGGAGCGGCGGCCAGTGTGGCCACACCCTCGACCGCCGCGAGGGTGCCGGCGCGGGGTGGCAGCAGGAACGCGACGGCGGCGCTGCGGACGCCCGTGTCGGCCACCGTGATGTCCGGCTCCTCGCCCACGGCGAGCTGGGCGTACACCATGGGAAGGTCCACTGCGGTGGTCCGCCGGACCAGCTCGGTGATCCGGTTGCCGGCCGGGCGGGGGTTGATCTCCACCACCCGTGGTCCGGCGGGGGTGAGTCGTAGTTCGGTGTGCGCCACCCCCCGGTCGAATCCGACCGCGGCGAGGGCGGCGACCGCCATCTCGCGCACCGCGTCGGCCGTCGGGGTGTCGAGGGCGGCGGGGAACATGTGCCCCGTCTCCACGAACCACGGCGCACCGGCGAGGCTCTTGTCGGTCACGCCGAGCACCGTCGTCGTCCCGTCGACGGTGACGGTCTCGACGCTGACCTCGGGTCCGGTCAGCAGCTCCTCCAGGAGCACCAGCGGTGAGCGTCGTTGGCCCCGGGCGTTGACCGGGAACGCGTCGAGGGCGTCGAACGCGTCGCGCAGCTGGGTCCGGTCGGTCACCAGCCGGACGAACATCCCGGCGCACAGGTCGACGGGCTTGACGACCAGGGGGAAGCCGAGGGCGCGGGCGGCCTCCTCGGTGCCCGCCCAGTCCCCGGTGACGGCGAACGCCGGGCCGGGCAGGCCGGCCGCCTGCATCCGATGCCGGGCCAGGTCCTTGCGGTAGGCGCACTCGACGGCTTCCGGTCGTGTGCCCGGCAGGCCCAGGTCCGCGGCGAGCCGGGCCACGGTGCCGAGGTAGTAGTCGCAGGACGTGACGACACCGTCGAACCGGAGCACCTCGTGCAGCTGGCGGACGTGCGGCAGCAGCCGCCGCGGATCGTTGGTCTCGGTGGTGATCACGTTGTCGGCGTCGAGCAACGGATGCGCCTGCGGGTCGTCGCTCTGGCGGAGGTAGTGGTGCAGGTTCCTGGTGAGGAACGTGAACCGATGGCCCGCTTCCCGGATCGCCCGGGGCAGCAGGGTGCTCATCGCACCGACCCAGCTCTCGACCAGCAACACGTGACCCATCGCGCACTCCCGACGTTCGCCGACTCCGGACCAGAAGACGATAACGGTTTCCATTTGCGATAGCTAGCGACACGCCCGGGCGGATCCGGGACGACGGGGCAGCCGCCGCAGGCACGGGCAGGCGTCCGCCCGGCACCGCGACGCCGGCACGAGGGGTCGCTGCGGTGCCGCGGTGCTCAGCCCGGGTCGGACGCGCCGAAGGCGGCCGGCTGATCCACTAACCTACGGAGATGAGCAGATTCCTTGCCCTCTACCACGGTGCCGCCGATGACGCCGACAAGGCCGAGGTGAGTGACGAGCAGCAGGCCGCGTTCATGAACGCCTGGGCGAGGTGGGCGCAGGATCACGAGGGTGCGCTCGTCGACAACGGCGCACCGCTGTTCAGGAAGAAGCGGGTCACCGCCGACGGGAGCGACGACTTCACGGACAGCAAGACGGGTTACGCCATCATCGAGGCGAACTCGCACGACGAGGCTGTCCGGATCTTCTCCGGCCACCCCCACCTGCGGCTGTTCCCCGGCAACTGGATCGAGGTCCTGGAGTGCCCCCCGCTTCCGGGGTAGCGGGTCACCGCCGCTGGCCGTCGACCCGTCGTCACCGGCTCACCCCGATGCCGTACGCCCGCATCCAGGTGTCGATCTCCAGCAACGGCAGCACCAGGTGGGCCGCGTTGACGTGGGTCATGGTCCGGTTCCCCGACTCGATCAGCGCGCGGACCCGCTCGGGATCGAGGTAGCCGTACAGCGGCGAGGTCTCGTCGACGACGAGTTTGTTGACCGCGCTTAGCACCTGGGCGTCGTACCCGGGATCGTGCATCGCCGGGTAGGCGCTCTTGCGACGCTGCCGGATCTCCTCGGGCACCAGGTCGGCGACGGCCATCCGCAGCAGGCTCTTCTCCCTGCCGTCGGCCTTCTTCATCGACCAGGGCGTGTTCCACACGTACTGCACCAGCCGGTGGTCGCAGAACGGCACCCGGACCTCCAGGCCCGAGGCCATGCTCAGCCGGTCCTTGCGCTCCAGCAGTACGGACAGCGGTCCCTGAAGGCTGAGGAAGAGCGCCTCCCGGACCCGCGCCTGCGCCGGGTCCTCACCCGGCAACCGGGGTACGGCGGCCCGGAGCCGCCGGTAGTGGTCGCGCTCCACCTCGTCCGGCCGGATCCGCCTGACCACGTCGGGTGCCAGGCACTGCCACAGCCGGGGGGCGTCGCCCAGCCAGGGGAACGTGTCCGTGCCGAGGGTGGCGGGGTCGTGGAACCACGGGTATCCGCCGAAGACCTCGTCGGCCGCCTCGCCGGAGAGCAGGACGCGGGCGTCGGTACGGTCCCGTACCCCCGCGAAGAGCAGGTACATCGAGGCGTCGAACTGGCCGCTGATCGGCCGGTCCATGGCGCGCATGGCCGACGGGCGCGCGTCCGCGACCGCCGCGGCCGACAGCGCGACCACCGTGTGGTCCGTACCGATCCGCTCGCTCGCGAGACGGGCGTACGGCGCGTCCCGTTCGGGCCGCAGGACGGTCGGGCGGAACGACGCCTCGTCCTCGGGGAAATCCACCGAGAAGGTGGCCAGCCTGCCCTCGCCGCGTGCCGCGAAGGCGCGCGCGGCGATCGCGGTGGTGGCCGTGGAGTCCAGCCCGCCGGAGAGCAGGGTGGCGATCGGCACGTCGGCGACCAACTGCTGGTGCACCACCTCGTGGAGCAGGTCCCGCACGTTGCCCACGGTGGTGAGCAGGTCGTCGGTGTGCGGGTCGGTGGTGAGCCGCCAGTAGCACTCCTGCCGTACGCCCGCCCGGTCCACCGTCACCACGTGCCCCGGCTTCACCTCGTGCAGTCCCCGCAACGGGGTCTGGCCCGGCAGCGCGAGCCGCCGGTTCAGCAGGACGGGCAGCAGCGCCTCGTCCACCGCCGGGCGGAACGCCGGGTTGGCGAAGATGGCCTTCGGCTCGGACGCGAAGAGCACGCCGTGCGGCAGCGGGGCGTAGAAGAGGGGCTTGACGCCGAGCCGGTCGCGGATCAGCACGAGTTGCCGCCTCGGCGCGTCCCACACCGCGAAGGCGAACATGCCGACGAGGCGCTCGGCGCAGGCCGGCCCCCACTCCCGGTAGGCGTGCAGCACGACCTCGGTGTCGGAGCGCTCGACGAAGACGTGCCCGCGCCGTTGCAGCTCGGTGCGCAGCTCCCGGAAGTTGTAGACCTCGCCGCTGTAGGTGAGGACGGTCGCGGCGTCGGGCGCGACCATCGGCTGGCGCCCACCCACGAGGTCGATGATGGCCAACCGGCGGTGCCCCAGCGCGACATGCCGGTCGACCCACACGCCGTGGTCGTCGGGGCCGCGCCGCCGCATCGTCCCGGTCATCTCCCGGATCAGCTCGACGTCCTGACCGAGGTCACGGGTGAAGTCGAGCCAGCCCACGATTCCGCACATTTTCCCTCTCCCCAGACCTCACGCGGCCGCGGTCCGAGTCAGACTCTTCGCCCGGCGCATCGGTTTGCTCAGCGATGGAACGAGGCACGTCGCGACGACGGCCACCGACGTCACCATCGCGACCCGCAGCCCGAACCGGTCGCCGACGAGGCCGGCGACGACCGCCCCCACCGGCATGACGCCCCAGGTGACGAAGCGGTGCACCGCGGTGGCGCGGGTCGACATGTGGTCGGGGGTCACGAGATGGCGGATGGTCAACGCGTTGGTCTTGAAGGCCCCCGAGCCCGCCCCGTAGACGAACGTGCCGACGCTGACCATCACCGCGGCGTACCCGCCGAACGCGCAGACCGTGGTGGCGAGTCCCGCCACGATCGGCACGCTCGCGATCCCGAGGGTCGGCCCGATGCCGAACCGCCGGGTCAGCCACCGGGCCAGCAGCGTGCCCACCGGGAAGCCGGCTCCGCCGAGGCCGACCGCGAGGCCGAAGACGGTCGGGGACAGGTGCAGGTGGTTGACCGCGAAGATCGCCACCATGGCCATGTACATCGCGATGCCGAGGTTGTAGACGAGGCCGGACGCCATGATCAGGCGCAGCAGCGGCTGCTGGAGCACGAACCGGATCCCGGCGCCGACCTCCTGCCAGACCGGCCCGCGCTCCACCACGGGCACCGGCGCCGCACGGTGGCGGATCAGCAGCAGCGTGACCATGCTGACCAGGAACGTCGCGGAGTCGGCGAGCATCGCCCGCACCGCTCCGGTCAGGCCTACCACGAGGCCCGCCAGCCCCGGCCCCAGCAGCAACGCCATCGACTCGGAGAAGGTCAGCCGGGTGTTGGCCGCGTGCAGCCGGTCGCTGTCGGCGATCAGCAACGGCGCGTACGACTGGTAGGCGATCTGGAAGAAGACGCTGCACACGCCCGTCACCAGCGCGGCCACCATCAGGTGCGCGAAGCTCAGCACCCCGGCGAAGCCGGCCACCGGCACCGACAGCACGGCCAGCGCGCGGATCCCGTCCGCGCCGATCATCGACCGGCGCAGGCCCACCCGCGCCACCCAGACGCCGGCGGGCAGCCCGATCACCAGGTACGGCAGCTTCACCGCCGCCGCCAGCAGGCCGACGTCGAACGCGCTGGCGCCCAGCGTCTGCGTCGCCGCCAACGGCAGGGCGAGCATCAGGACCTGGTCGCCGACAAGGCTGACGCTCTGGCCGCCCCACAGCCACCGGAAATCGCGCCAGCCCTGCCGCGCGTCCTCGCGTCCCCGTACGTCGACGCTCGTCACCGCGTACCTCCCGGTCGACACCGCACCACGGTCATCGGTCGGCCGCCCCCAGCAGGCAGCCGAGCATGGCGCCGCTCTTCACGGTGACCGCGCCCGGCCCGGTGGCCGTGTCGAACCGCATGAGACAGCCGGTGGGCACGCCGCCGACGCAGAACGGGCTGATCACCGGGTTGGCGAGCACCTCGTCGGTGCGACCGGACTCGTCCAGCATCACCCGCACCGGGTGTCGGACGGGGGTGACGAGTTCCTGCGCCACGTAGTACTCGGATTCCGTGCCGGTACGCACCAGCTCGGCCCAACGCTCGGGCGCGGTGTTCGCGCCGAAGAACACCTCCAGCGACGACAGGCCGGCGGCGCCCTTGAGCACGAAGTCCTCCTGCCGCTCGACGAGCAGCCGGGGCAGCTCGTACGCGCGACCCCGCCAGCGCACCCGGCGCTCGCCCAGCACCCTGCTCCACGGCACGAAGCGGCGTACCAGCTCCCGGTCCTGCCCGGACATCCACGGCAGGCCCTCGGAGAGCCAGGCCAGGACCTTCTTCGAGTCGACGAGCCGGGAGGTCTGCGACGGCGTCGCGTGCATCCCGCTCTTGATGGCGGTCAGCAGCGGCGTCGCGTCCCAGCCGAGCTGCTCCGCCTCGTCCTCGCAGAACTGGACGACGCCCAGCAGGTCGGTCGGCCGGATCTCGTCGAGCAGGTGCGGCAGTCGGGCGAAGCGGGCGGGCAGGCCGTGCTCGCCCAGCAGCTGGACCTGCATCTCGTTGACCCGGCCACGCTTGCCGGGATCCGCCAGCGTGCCGATCAGCAGGGCGCCGGGCGGGAGGCCCAGCTCGGCGCAGGTTCTCCGGAGCAGGGCGGCGAAGAGCGCGAAGATGTCCTCGCCGACGAGCGGCGGCAGCCCCGCCGTCGACCGGACGCGTTGCCAGGCGCGGCGCTGCTGCTCGAACTGCACCATGCCGCCGATGCCGGCGCCCACGTTGAGTTCGACGAAGCGCGGGCCGTCCTCGCCGATGACGACGTCGGCGCGGACCACGTCACCGGCGTGCCGCAGCTCGAACGCCTCGTCCGGGTTCGCCCGCTGGTATCCGGCCGGGTCGACCCGCAGCGCGGCCATCCGGCCCGCCAGGTCCGGCGCCAGGCGCAGCACCGTCTGCTGCGACAGCTCGACCAGGCGGCGGGTGACCGCCAGCAGTTCCCGGTACTCGGCCGACGGCATGACGACCGGCTCGGCCGCGATGGGGAAGCCACCCATGGGGATGTCCCGCAGGTGCTCGGCGAGGATTCCGGCAACCCGCGCCGACGACGGTCCGCCGGTGCTCATGCGGTGACGCTCCTCGTCGACGATCCTTCGGGTACGGCGGCGAGAAACTCGTCGAGGTCGACGTGGCGGGCACCCCGCACGCCGGGAGAGTTCCCGGGGTAGTCGAGCCGTGGGGGCCGTCGTGCGTCGTGGAAGTAGACGGCCTCCAGGAAACCCTGCTCCGTCTCCGCCACGAACGGGTTCGCCACCAGGAAGTCGCGCACCGCCGGGTTGTCCCGCCGGACCCGCAGCCACAACCGCTTGCCGCCGAAGTGGTTGGGCGGCAGGACCACGCGCGTACCGATGAGACGCTTCGACTGGTAGGTGCCCTTGCTGAGGAAGGGTTCCGTCCCCTGGAAGTCGAGCTGACGCACCCCGTTGGCCGCCGCCCACTCGATGAACAGGACGTTCATCGCCTTGATCACACCGTTCGCGTAGTGCACGTCGGCGCCGTCGCGCACTCCCACCAGCCGCGACGTCAGCACGCCGGTCGCGGGGTTCCAGTGGCACAGCCGTCCGGCGACGCGCTCGCCGTCCTCGGTGAGCACGAACAGCCGGCCGGTGCGGAACAGGCACTCGTACGCCGACTCCCGGGATTCGGTGCGCTGCCGGGCGCCGTGCCGGTTGCGCATGGTGGCGCTGTAGTAGTGCTCGTAGAAGTGGTCGAACCAGGCGGCGTCCCGCACGATCTCGCTACCCCACCGGTGCCGACGCGCGTTCCTGCGGAACCTGCGTCGCTCGTTCTTCGAGATCCGGCCGAGCACCACCTCCGCGTCGTCGTCGAAGTCCACCACGAAGTGCACGCGCATCGGCAGGACCAGCGCCGCGTCGGCGGGCATCCGCCGGGCCCGCGCCGCGCTCGTGCCGAGGATCGTGATGTCGGCGTCCGGCAGCCGGTCGGCCGACCTGAGGTCGCGGCCCCGCAGGGCGGCGGTGCGGCGTGCCGCCGTCCGCTCCCCGTCCGCGCCGCGGCGCTGTTCGGTGAAGTCGAGCGTGTAGGCCAGCCCCTCCGGCAGCCCGGAGTACGAGATCGACAGGCCGCCGAGATCCGAGCGTACGGCGGGGAACCGGGCCCAGTCCCTGGTGTCCCAGGCGACCCGGGCCGTGGTCAGCAGCGGGTGACCGCTGTTACGCCAGTGGTAGCCGGCGTGCAGGCGCAGCCGTCGAAGGAGGGGTACGCGGGCCGGGGCGGTCGTCTCAGACACGGGATCGGCTTTCCTCGTCATCGGATCGGTTCCTTGTCACTGCGCCGTGATCGCCCGGACAGGGCAGCGGCTCGCCGCCTCGCGCACCGCTGCGTGCAGCCCGGCGGGCGGCCGGTCGTCCAGCAGCACGACCCTGCCGTCGGCGTCGTCCTGGTCGAAGACCTCCGGCAGCGCGAGCGCGCACTGCCCGGAGCCGACGCAGGTGTCACTGTCGACCTGGATTCGCACGCGTTCCCTCCTCGTCACCAGGTGACCGGCAGCTCGTGCACGCCGTAGACGCTGACGTTCGTCTTCAGCGGCACCTCGTCCGGTGCCACGGCCAGCGCCAGCCGGGGGAAGCGCCGGAAGATCGCCGGCAGCGCGACGCGCATCTCCATCCGCACCAGGTTCTGCCCGAGGCACTGGTGGATGCCGTAGCCGAACGCCATGTGCCCGGCCGTCCGGCGGTCGAAGTCCAGCCGGTCCGGCTCGGCGAACCAGCTCCGGTCCCGGTTCACCGCGGGCAGCGAGATCGTGATCGACTCGCCGGCCCGCAGCAGGTGCCCCTCGACCTCGACGTCCTCCAGCGGCGTGCGCGGCACTCCGAAGTGGAAGATCGTCAGATATCTGAGCAGCTCCTCCACCGCGTTGTCGACCAGCGTGGGCTCCGCCTGCAGCCGGGCCAGGTGCTCGGGGTGCGACAGCAGGGTGAAGACACTCAGCCCCAGCGAGCCCGCGGTGGACTCGTGCCCCGCGGTCAGCAGCAGCACCCCGATCCCGGCGATCTCCTCGGTGCCGAGCGAGCCCTCCGCCGCCAGCATGCTCAACAGCCCGCCGGTGTCGGTGTCCCGGCCCACGACCAGTCGCCGCAGCAGCCCGTACAGCTCGTCCATCGCCCGCGAGGCGTCCTGCGCGCTGGCCTCCAGGCTGAACAGCGTCGCGCTGTTGCGCTGGAACTCCGCCCGGTCGCGGTACGGCACCCCGAGCAGCTCGCAGATCGCCAGCGACGGCACCGGCAGCGCGAACAGCGACACCAGGTCGGCCGGCGGCCCGTGCTTCTCCATGGCGGTGAGCTGGTCGTCGACGATCCGCTCCAGCAGCGGTCGCAGGTCCCTCATCCGTTTGGCGGTGAACTTCCCGGCCAGTTGCAGCCGCAGCCGGGTGTGCTCCGGCGCGTCCATGTCCACCAGCCAACCGGGCAACGCCGGTGCGCCGAAGAACGGGTCCGCGCTCGGCCGCGCCACCGGAGCCCGCTTGAACTCCGACCGCGCGCTGAACCGCTGGTCGGACAGCAGCCTCCGGGCCAGTGCGTGACTGGTCACCAGCCAGCCGACGTGTCCGTCCGGGTAGACCATCGGCCTGATCGGCGTCTGCTCCCGGTACTCCGCCAGCTCGGCCGGCGGGTCGAACGGGGTGATCCGCGCCGTCGGCAACGGAACCGGCTTCATGCCCTCACCTCTTCCTTCACGAACGCGGCCAGCCGTCGTACCCCGGTGTCGATCTCGTCGGGGTCGAGGTAGCTGCAGGACAGGCGCAGCTGCCTCTCGCCCCCACCACCGAGGTAGAACTGGGCCATCGGGGTCCAGAGCACGCCGTACTTGCTCGCCGACCGCTCCAGCAGGTCGACGGTGACCGGGACCGGCAGGCGCATCCGGACGAAGAAGCCGCCGTGCGGCCGGTTCCACGCCAGCCGGTCCGAGCGCGCGTCACCGAGGTGCGCGTCGAGCGCCGTGATCAGGTGGTGCAGGTTGCGCCGGTAGAGCTCGGACTTGCGCCTGGAGAGCTCCAGCAGGGACCGGCCGTGCTCCAGCAACATGCCCCCGATGACCGCCTGGCACAGCGGTGAGGTGTTCACCGTGACCATGGTCTTGATCGTGGCGAGTTCGTCGGCGAGCACCTTTCCGCCGTCACCCACGCGCTGGTCCGCGAGCACGTACCCGACCCGCGCGCCGGGGAAGGCCACCTTGGCGAAGGTGCCGATGTGGATGACCCGCCCGCCCTCGTCCAGCGCCTTGAGCGGCGGCAGGTGCTCGTCGGACGGCGCGGTGAACGCGTACGCGTCGTCCTCCAGCACGAAGAAGTCCTCCCGCGCGGCGAGCGCCAGCAGCTCCCGCCGGGCGGCCAGGGTCATCCGGCTGCCGCCGGGGTTGGAGAAGTCCGGGGCGACGTAGCACGCCCGGATCCGTCGGCCCGCCCGCCGGGCCTGCCGACAGGCGGTCGCGAGCGCGTCGAGGTCGATGCCGGCCGGGGTCTCCCCGATCGCGAGGCGCTCGATGTCGAGCAGCCGCGCGGCCCCGGTCATCCCGACGAAGCAGGGGTCGACCACCGCGAGCACGTCACGGTCGGAGCGGAACAGGGCGCGCAGCACCAGGAGCATGCCCTCCTGCGCCCCCACGGTGATCACGATCGCGTCCGGGTCGACGTCGATGCCGTGGTCCCGGGCCAGTGCGTCGCCGACGATGCCGTTGATGATCCCCCGGCCGGGTCCGTACTCGTAGAGCAGCCGTTGCGCCTGGGCGGGGGTGCGGCCCTCGTCCCGCAGGTGGGTCAGGAAACGTCCGGTGTACCGCTGGATGTCGATCTCGGTGAGGAAGTCCGGGTGCGGGGCGCCGGGCGCGAAGGAGATCGCGTCCGGGAACCGGCCCATCACCTCGTTGAGGAAGCCGATCGACCCCAGCAGCGGATCCCGTAGCGACGGGTGCAGGGAGTCCTGGTCGAGCCACGCGGCGCTCATCAGCGCGCTCCCGAGCGCTGCCAACGCCGCTCGACCTTGGCCAGGACGTCGTCGCTGTAGGCCCGGCGCACCTGGGCGTACGCGAACTCGGCCAGATACTCCCGGAACACGTCCAGCGGCTCCTCCGCGAGCACGAGCATCCGCCGGTTGGCGGCCACGGCCGGTGCGCCGAGTTCCCGCACCGCGCGGTCGATCGCGTCGGGCATGTCCTGTGGTTCGACGACCTCGTCGCAGATCAGCCGGCCCTCGGCGCTCGCCACCGGGATGCTCCGCCCGCCCAGGACCATCTGCCGGGCGAGCCGCGCCCCGGTGAGCCGGGTGAGCCGGAGGTTGCCCAGCCCCGGCACGATGCCCTCCTCGGCCGCGGGCAGGCTGACGTAGGCGTCGCGTTCGGCGATCACCCGGTCGAGGACGAGCAGCAGCTGCATGCCACCACCGATGGCGAACGAGTCGACCGCGCCGATCCACGGTTTCGCGACCGTACGGTCCGACCAGGGGCCGGCCGCCGCGTCGACCAGCAGGCCCCGGCACATCTTGTTGAGGTAGCCGAGTTCCCGGCCCAGCAGGAACTCCAGCAGCGGGATCGCGCCGTTGCGCAGGTCCTTGAGGTTGATGCCCGCGCTGAACACCCGCCGCCCCCGGTAGCGGGGGTGGTCCACCTCCCCGCCCCGCAGCACCCCGACGCGCACCTGGTCGTCCAGCAACGCCAGGTCGACGGCCGTCTCCAGGTCGGCGATCAGGCCGGTGTCCTCCGCGTTCAGGCAGTGGGCGTTGCGGAAGGTCACCTCGGCGGCGGGCCCCCGGCGTTCGACCAGCACGGTGTCCAGTTCGGCCACGCCCGTCCGCCGGAAGTCGGCGAGCAGCCCGAGCGCCCGCGGGGTGGGCATCAGCATCGCGTCGATCAGGTGCCGCCCGGCCGTGGCCGACCGCAGCACCGCGGCGCAGAAGATACCCTGGTCGATCTCCCGGCCCTCCTTCTCCGCCTGCAGGTGTCGTCGTTCGGCGTCCATCTGGGCGGCCGACGGCACGAGCCCGGGAAACCGCTCGGCTGCGGCCCGCACGAGTGCGGGCAGCCGGGGATAGCGGGTGCGGCCGTCGGTGAGCAGGTCGTACACGGCGTCCACGTGCCGGGCGAGGAACGCGTGGCGGGCCGCCCGGCAGGCGGCGTGGATCCGGTCCGCGGCCTGCCGCTGCGGGCCGTCGCGCGCGGCCTTCGGGGGCAGCCCGGCCAGTGTCTCCTCGCCCGCGGCGACGTACCCGGCCAGTTCCCGCGCGTCGTCGTCGAGCACGCCGGTGAGGTCCGGGGCCGTCGCCTCCCGCACCGGGGCACCGGTCGTGGTCACGAGGCGGCCCCTACCGCCAGCCTGCGCAGTTCACGGTCGCACGCGGCCAGGTGCACGCCGAGCGCGTCGTCGTACTCGGCGGCGGACGCTTCGAGCAGCAGTTGCCGGCGCACCGCGAGTTCCTGGTCGGACACCCGGCCCATCAACACGGTGGCGGTGTGCACGGCGTCGTCGAGGTCCTCGCTGACCTGGTCGACCAGGCCGAGTTCGGAGGCCTTCGCCACCGAGATGTCCATCCCCCAGATCACGATCTGGCGGGCCCTGGCCACCCCGAGGTTCTGGACCAGCCGGTAGACCGACATGCCCGGCCAGAAGTGCCCGTCGTTGACGGGCAGCAGGAGCACCAGGTCCGGTGCGCCGATGCGGAAGTCGACCGCCAGCAGCAGGTCCAGCGCGGGACCGCCACAGGGGCCGCTGGCCGCCACGACGTTCGCCGCCGGCAGCCGTTCGAGCCTGCGGACCGCCCGTTCCCACCGGTTGACGTCGCGGATCTCGACCTCGCCCGGCCACACCCGGCTCTGCGCCGCCGTGCCGTCGAGCCGCAGCACGACGACCGTCCGTCCGACGCGTTTCTCCACCTGCTCGCAGATCGCGTTCACGGCGTCGGTCAGCTCGGCGAGCGGTCGTGTCACGTCGACCGTCAGTACGAGCGCGAGCCCGCCGGAGACGCCTGTCAATTCGAGGTGCCTGCTCATCGTGGCGGTCTCCCCTTCCGTCACCAGGCCACCAGGGCCATTTCGATAGTTGATCCCGGTCCCATCGTCATGAGGACGCCGAATTCGCCGGGCACCGCGCTCTGCTCGGCGAGCAGACGCTGGTAGGAGAAGAGGAAGGACCCGCTCGACAGATTCCCGTGCTCCCGTAGGACGCCGGTCGTGTGCCGTACGTCGTGGCGGGACAGACCGAGATTCGCACGCACGGAGTCGATCACCTTCTTGCCACCGGAGTGGATGATCCAGTGCGATATGTCGGAGCGGTGCAGGTCCGTCCCGTCGAGCAGCTTTCCGAGCGCGAGTTCGGCGTGCGCGCCGACCACGTACGGCACGTCCTGGTCGAGCCGGAAACTGAACTTGCCGTGGTCGTCGTCCCAGTCGTACCGCATCGCGTCGATGGCGTCGGGGATGATGCAGCTGGAGAAGCGCAGGAGCGCGGGGCCCGGGGGGACGTCGCCGTCCGGCCGGCGGACCGCCACCGCCGCGGCGCCGTCGCCGAACAGGCTGTTGACCACCGACGAACGCATCGTGCCGTCGAAGACGTACGCCGCCGAACACGCCTCGATGCAGACCATGAGCGCCAACTCGCCCGGGTGTGCCCCGGCCCAGCCGGCGACGGCGGTCAGGCCGTTCAGGCCGGCGTTGCACCCCATGCCCACCACGTCGAGCCGCGAGCAGTGCACGCTGAGGCCGAGCTCTTTGATCAGCAGGGCGGAGAATCCGGGCGTGATGAATCCCGTCGAGGAGACGCAGCACAGGTAGCCCACGTCGGACAGCGTCGCGCCCGCGGCCTCCAGGCACGACGCGACGGCTCTCGTGCCCAGGGCGAGACCGTTGGTGACGTGTTTGCGCAGCAGGTCGCCCTGGCTCTCCACACACCGCGAGCCGTCGGGTCCGAGTGGCGGCAGCGTGAGCCCCCGGCGGTCGATCGCGCTGTTGAGGAAGACCGACCGGATCCGCGGGTCGGTGATGCGGAATTCGTCGAGCAGCTCACGCTGGCTGTATGACGTCGCCGGTACCGCGGTGCCGACGCCGACAATGCGCGGGGCATCGACCCGCTTCTTCACCCCGAGCCGCATGGACCTATTCCTTCCCGTGAAAGTCGAGCCGACTAGACTCGCTGCCATGTCCCCTGGAGTGCGTTACGAAAAGAACGGTCATGTGGCCGTCGTGACCCTCGACCGGCCAGAGGTGCTCAATGCGATGGACCTGCGCATGCACCAGGAACTGGCGCGGGTCTGGGACGATTTCGAGGCCGATGACGACCTGTGGGTGGCCGTGCTCACCGGCGCGGGCGACCGAGCCTTCTCCGTCGGCCAGGACCTCAAGGAGCTGGCCGGACGGGTGCGGGCGGGCACCGCGGGCACGGCGACCTTCGGCAGTCGGGGCAAGCCCGGCTGGCCCCGGCTCACCGAGCGGTTCGACCTGGCCAAGCCGGTCGTCGCCAAGGTACGCGGGTACGCGATGGGCGGCGGCTTCGAGCTCGCGCTGGCCTGCGACCTCGTGATCGCGTCGACCGATGCCACGTTCGCGCTGCCGGAGGCCCGGCTGGGTCTGATGGCGGGCGCGGGCGGCGTGTTCCGGTTGACCAGGCAGCTGCCCTGGCGTACCGCGATGGGGCAGCTGCTCACCGGCAGGTCGATGACCGCCCGGCGGGCCTTCGAACTCGGCCTGGTCAACGAGGTGGTGCCCGCCGACGAGCTGGACGCCTGCGTCGACGGGTGGGTGGCCGACATCCTCCGGTGCGCGCCGCTGTCCGTGCGGGCGATCAAGGAAGCGGCGACGAAGTCGCTCACCATGCCGCTGGAGACCGCGTTCTCGACCCGGTTCCCCCGGGAGGAGCAGCGGATGCAGAGCATGGACGCCGTCGAGGGTCCGCTCGCGTTCGTGGAGAAGCGCGAACCACGGTGGCAGGGCCGCTGAGCGCCCATCAGCGGAGGTAGTCTTCCGCGCCGCCCTGGCGGACGGTGTCCAGGGTGAAGCAGTGCAGGCCCCCACCGAACAGCCGGCGGTGGCGGTGGCGGACGGGTACGGCGGTGAACCCGTGCCGTTCCAACGTGCGGGCCAGCTCCGGGCACGCCTCGTTGACCAGCACCGTCGCCGGGTCGACGGAGAGCACGTTGAGGTCGATGAACGGGCTGGTGAGGATGAGGTCGTCGTCGTCGTAGCGGGGGAAGCTGTCGCCGTCCGGCTCGGGCGCGACGATGTGGTCCCAGCTGCGCAACGGCGCGGGGAGCTTCTCCATCACCTCGGCGGAGCGCACCAGCAGGGTGCCCGGCCGTAACGCCAGCACCATGCTGTCGAGGTGACTGTCGCTCAGCTGGTACACCCGGTGGATGCGGAACCGTCCGGCGAGGTGGCGTTCGAGCCAGTCGCACGCCAGGGCGTGGTTGGCCGTCGAGACGTTGGCGACGACGTCCCGGCCCAGTCGCAGACACTGGGCGCCGTCGAACATCATCTCGAACCCCACGTCGTACGGTGACGGGCGCGGGTCCTCGATCGTCTCGGTCGGCCCGCCCGCCGTGCCACTGCGGACGTAGGACAGGTCGAACGAGGCGTCGGTCATCATCGGCCGCGGCATGACCGTCCACCGCGCGCCCCGCCGGAAGTAGTCGGCGAAGATCGGCTTGAGCAGCTGCGTCTCGAAGTACCGCGAGCGGATCATGGGTGGGGTCTCGATGATCTCGTCGCCCAGGATCAGGGTGTTGTCCCGCACGTTGAGTGGTGGGACGACGGCGGCCGACCACGCCGGCGTGGCGACCTCCACCGTGGACGGGTCCAGGGTGATCGGCCGGTGGACGGTCACCGCGAGGGACTCGAGGGTCTTGGCGAGCCCGTCGAGGTCCTCGCAGAGCTCGGCGACGTACCGCTCCTTGATCGGCACCCGGCCGGGCTCCGGCGCCGCCGCGGTGGCCGCGCGAGCCGCCAGGCGGGGGTAGTACCACTCGGTCCGGAAGGACCGGTTCTCCCTGATGTTGTCGTGGAAGAACAGGTCGAATGACAGCTCACGGTCGTGCGATATGTAGTTGTCGGCCGAGCCGACAATTACTTCCTTCAGCGGCGACCACTCGTCAAAGCTGTTGAGCTGCATGCACTCCCCCGGGGCTGCATCTGATTAGTCCGCGCCGGACACCCGCGTGACCAGTGGTGCGGTCTCACCGGCGGTGTCGAGGGATGCGCGAGACGGTGACCCACAAGGCGCTTTCCATTAGTCGATCTAGGCACCTGGGGGCTTCGTGACCACTTAATCACACACAATCACCGCCGTAAATGTGATCCACGTCACACCAATTGGGATGCTGGGCCTTTCGGCCTTCGGGTAGGCTCGCCAACGCGGTCAATCTATTCAAACTTCTCAATGATCATCGATGGTCGGGAGAGGTGAACGGGGGTCTCCGCGACACGAATCCGCATTTCAAACGCGACAACCATCCGCGCGACCGATCGCCTGCGGCATGTCGCGGAAATACTTTCCATCGGGAATTCTTACCAGCCTGCACGGGAGAGGTGGGGCCAATGCGTGCCGCACACGATGGCGATCCGGTCTATGAGCGCTTCCAGTTCCTGATGAACGCTCCCGCGTTGTTCAACGCGGTGGCCACCTCCGTCGAGCTGGGGATCTTCCATTTCCTCGCCGACCGGGCCGAGGCGACGTTCGACCAGATCCACCAGCACACGGCACTGCCGCCCCACCAGCTCCGGGTCCTCCTCCAGGCGGTCTGTTCGACCGGGCTGCTGACCAGGCGGGACGGCCGGTACGCCAACTCGGCGGTCGCCCAGGATCTCCTCGCCTCCGACGACGAGGACAGCTGGGCGCACATCATCGTCGGCTGGAAGGAGGTCTACTACCCCGCCTTCGGGCAGATGACGACGGCGCTGCGGGCGGGCACCAACACCGCACTCGACGCCTACCCCGGCGACGAACCCACGCTCTACCAGCGGCTTTCCCGCAACCCTGACCTTGAGGCGGTGTTCCACCGGGCGATGAGCGCCTTCACCCTGCGCTCCGTCGACGCGCTGGTCGAACGGCCGGAGTTCGCCGAGGTGCGGCATCTGCTCGACGTCGGCGGCGGCGACGGCACGACGTCGATCCGCCTCGCGGCGCGCCACCCCCAACTGAAGTCGACGATCTTCGACATTCCCAGCGTGTCCAGAATCGCCGACGGCAAGACGACCGCACTGGCCGACCGGGTCGACCTTCTCTCCGGCAACATGTTCACCGACAACTTTCCGCTCGGCCCGGACGCCGTCCTCTTCAGCCACGTGCTGGAGATCTTCTCCGCTGAGCAGATCCTGGCGATGCTGCAGAAGGCCTATGACGTCCTGCCGGTCGGCGGACGGGTCTTCCTGTACGGCTACAACGTCTCCGACGACGAGACCAGTGGCATTTTCTCGGCCCGCCTCGGCCTGTACTTCAATGTGCTGGCGAGCGGGCAGGGCATGGCATATCCGGCAGCGGACTACGAGCGCTGGTTGAGCCACGTGGGCTTCCGCGACGTGACCACGGTCCGCGGTCTCCCCTTCGAGCACGGCCTCAGCATGGGCACCAGATAGCATCGACCACCGAAAACAGCGCGGAATTCCGGAAGGCTGTCCACATGCTTCTCGAGAATGCTCTCGCCCATTATTATCCGCAGGTTCAGGATGCACTGCGAACACTGTCGGGCAGTGCCGCGTCGAGCGAGTTCACGCCCGGTGTCGAACTGCCCGAACCGACACCCGCGATGCGCGAGTACCTTTCGGCCTCCCATCTGGGGCACACCCGGATGGGGCGGTACCGCGGCCGGAACCTCGCGCTGCTGGACCTCACCCGCAACCCCGGGACGATGACGACGAAGACCTTCGCCTCACTGGTCATCGTCGCCCGTGCGGTCGGGTACATCCAGCGCACCGGCGAGCGGGTCACGATCATCACGCCGTCCTCCGCGAACAAGGCCGTCGCCATGCGGGACGCGGTGCTGCGGGCGATCAGCGCCGGACTGGTCACCCCCGACCAGCTCAACGTGGCGGTCGTCGTACCGGCCGGCTCGGTCCACAAGATCCGCGCGTCGGAACTGCTCACCGACCCGTACCTGCGCGCCCGCAACCCCATCGCGGTGTACCGGGGTGACGTGCCCGGCACCGTGAAGACGATCGCGCGGACCATGGTCGACACCCACAGGGAGGCACTGGAGAAGAGCGCCAAGACCAACCTCTGGTACACCCTGCAACTGGAGAACTACCTGGCCGCGGACGTGGTGCGGGCGCTGGCGGAGGAGGAGTTCTTCCCGCCGGCAGCGACCGTACCGCGGCTGCACGTGCACGCCGTGTCCAGCGCGTACGGGCTGCTCGGGCACGCGTACGGCCGGGAGCGGTTCGGCGGGACCGGCCTGCCCTCGCGCTACTTCCTCGTGCAGCATCTCGGCGCGCCGGACATGGTGGTCAGCCTCTACCACGACGGCGACTTCGACAGCAGGCACCTGCCCGACTACTCCTACCAGCCGGAGTCCGGTCGCTACGTCCAGCGGGAGGACCCGCACTTCCCGGCCGTCACCTTCGACCCCCGGGAGACGCTCGACCCGACGTTCTACACCAGGACCCCGGTGACCTCGGCCCGGATGAACGCGCTCATCCACGGCCAGGGCGGCGGCGGCGTGGTCGTCTCCCTCGCCGAGTGCCTCGAACGGTACGGCCAGACCCGCGCCCTGCTCGGTGAGGCGGGCGTGCCCGTCCCGGCAAATCCGACCGCGCTCCGCGAGTGGTCGCTGGTCATGGCGGTGACCGGGATCCTGAACGCCATCGACCGGGACCTGGTGCCGGAGGACGACATCCTCGTGCACGGCTCCGGCTGCTACGCCACCGGCGACTTCGACGAGGTGACCCTCCGCGACATGCACGAGGTCGACACCGACGACGACTCGCTCAGGAACGTGGTGCTCGACGCCGCCGCACTGTGACCGCCCGCCACCGCTTCACCAGGAGGGGACCTTCCCGATGCGCCTGAACAGCTACGACGACTTCTCACCGCTCAAGGAGGTCGTCCTCGGCTCCGCGACGGGCTACCTCGACCGGATCGACGACCTGTCGTTCGACATGTTCGTCAGCGACAACCTCACCGGCGCCAAGGGGTACTACCCGAGCATCACCGACTGGTACGACAGCGCCTCCCGGGGCGACCGCAACGAACCGCACCGGCTCGCGACGAAGAAGCGCTTCCTCGGCGAGCTGATCGAGGACGTCGAGGGCATCGCGGCCATTCTCGAGTCCCTCGGGGTCCGGGTGCTCAGGCCGATGCCGCTCGACCCGCGCCCCGGGAACGTGGCGACCCCCGCGTGGTCCGCACCGGTCACGCCCCCACTGAACGTGCGGGACAACACGCTGATCCTCGGCGACGAGATCATCGAGACGCCGCCGACCCTGCGGGCGAGGTACTTCGAGACGCAGTTCCTCAAGCCGATCTTCATGAGGTACTTCGCCGAGGGCGCCCGCTGGACGACGATGCCCCGGCCGATGATGACCGACGCCTCGTTCGACCCGGAGAACGTCGCGAACGCGGCACCCAACATCGAGGTGCCGGTCGACCCCCGGCCGTCCGCGTACGACGTCGGCCCGGAAATCATGATCGACGGCGCGAACTGTCTGCGGCTCGGCCGCGACCTGATCGTCAACATCTCCAACGCCAACCACGCGCTGGCCTACGACTGGCTGGAGCGGCACCTGGCGGGGCGCTTCCGCGTCCACCGCATGCACAAGCTGACCCAGAGCCACATCGACAGCGTGGTGATCCCGCTGCGGCCGGGCACCCTGCTCATCAGGTCCGAGCGGGTCCTGGACTTCCTGCCGGAGCGGCTGCGCTCGTGGGACCTGATCGTCTCCCCGGTGCCCGACGTCAGCGACTACCCGCAGTACGACAACGACGACCCCATTCCCGCCAGCCCGTACATCGACCTCAACCTGCTGTCGATCGACGAGAACACCGTGCTGGTCAACGACGCCTGCAAGACCCTGATCCGCACCCTGGAGGACCACAGGTTCACGGTGGTGCCGGCACGGCACCGCCACCGTCGGTTGTTCGGCGGCGGTTTCCACTGCTTCACCCTCGACACCGTCCGTACCGGCGGCGCCGAGGACTACCTCGGCTAGGAGGGGTTCATGGCGGTTCCCGACTGCGCATCGGCCCTGTCCGACGCACTGCTGGAGCACGAGTTCGCACCGTTCTTCGGCACCCCCTGCGGCATCCTGGCGCCTCTCTACAGCCGGCTCGAGGCCGCTGCGGACCTGTGGACCATCTCGCGCGAGGACAACGCGGTGGGTGTCGCCGCCGGCGCCGCGATGGCGGGGAGGAGCCCCGTGGTCCTGATGCAGAACTCCGGTCTCGGCCAGTCGGTGAACGCCCTCGCGTCCCTCGTCGTGCCGTACCGGATTCCGATGCTCCTCATCATCAGTCTGCGCGGCATCCCCCCGGACTTCACCACGGAGAACATCGTCATGGGTCGTCTGACCGAACCACTGCTCCGCGAGGCGGGCATCCCCACCGCCCGACTCGCGGAGGAGAACCTCGCGGCGCAGACCGACTGGGCCAGCCGGCTCGTGGTCGAGGACCGCCGACCGGCGGCCCTGCTCGTCCCCCCGGCCCTGCTCGGGTGGCAGGCATGAACAAGACGGCAGTGATCCGCGCGCTGATCGAGGCGACGTCCACCGACCCGATCATCTTCACCACCGGCTACTCCTGCCGCATCGCCAGGAACGTGGCGGACCGGCCGAACCACTTCTACATGACCGGCAGCATGGGCCTCGCGGCCGCCATCGGCACCGGCATCGCGTTGTCGACGGGCCGGCTCGTGGTGGTCGTCGACGGTGACGGCGCACTGGCCATGAATCCGGGTTGCCTGCTCACCGCCGGCGCGCTCCCCCACCTTCCCCTGCTGCACCTCGTCCTCGACGACGGCCGGTACGACTCCACCGGGGGCCAGCGCGTCCCGTCGCGACGCATCAACTTCACCGCCCTGGCCGAAGCCGCCGGATACACCGGCGTCTGGCACGTCGACGATCTGAGCAAGTTCCGGGAGTTGCTGCACAGCGAGGCGAGGACGTGCACCAGCCCCACCTTCGTCCACTGCGAGCTGACCGAGGAGGACGAGGCCGGCACACCGCCGAGAATCGAGGCCGAGCTCGCGCAGCACCAGCTCCGGTTCAGCCGACACCTCACCTCGTCCCGGTGACCGGACGCCCGCGCCGTACGGTCGGCCTGCCGCGGTGGCTGCCAGCGGCCGGTGGTGCCGGGTCGGCTAGCCCAGGATCGCCTCGATCAGGCGCATGGTGCCGTCATGCTCCCATCTCGCCTGGTAGCCGGCGACGGTCAAGCCCGGTGGATAGTGTGCCGGCAGCTTCGCCCAGCTGCAGCCGGTGCGTCTGCGGTGGTAGATCGCTTCCACGATCAGCCGCCGGTGGTGCTGCCGGCTCCGGTGCGGGTCGCCCGGCAGGATCGCCGCGACCTGCCGCCACTGCTCGTCGGTGATGACGCCCTGAGTCGACGGTCCGTGCTGCTCGACCCGCTCAGGAGGGCGGGATGGTGGTCGCGGCACCTCGACGGCTCTCGGCGCCTCGACCGGTTCCGACGGTCCCGCGCCGCCCTGCCGGCTCTCCCTGGCCATCAGCCGGGCCCGCGCCGCCGCCGCGATCTGTTCCCGAACCGGCAACGGCTGGGCCGGCGGATATCCGGTGAAGCCGGGTTCGAGGGCGGCGGTGAGGAGCCCGCAGACATGGCGGAGCTGCTCCCACTGCGGGGCGAGGGCCAGCAGGTGGGCGGTCGACGGATCGTCGGCCTGCCTCTGCGGCCCGCCGAACGCCTGGAGACGACCGAGGATCACCGGTTGGCGGTGGGCGTACCAGGCCAGGACGCGGGCGATGGCATCGTGCACCGACGACCGGTACTCCTCCTGGTACGGCCCGGCCAGGTTGAACGCGTACGCCTGGGTGTTGTATTCGGCCATCTCGGCGGCGAGGTCGGGGCAGTCCGCCAGCACCTGCGGGAACTGGTCGGGGTCCAGGTAGTCCAGCCACCGGGGCGCCGGCTGGTCACCGCCGTCAGGTGCCGGGTTCCCGGGCTGACCGGGCAGGTCCGGTTGCGCGACGGTGGCGGGCAGATACCACTGCCGCAGGTGCTCGTCGCAGGCGGCGGCGAAGTACGGCAGGTACGCCGCGGCGACCTCGCCGGCGAGGGCCTCGGCGGCCACCGACCATTGGGCGAACGTGAACCCGGTGTCCACCTCGAACACCTGCGTCAAGCGGGTGACCAGCGCGAACATGTCGTCGAGCTGGGCGAACTCCGCGACGAGCGTCGGATCGACCTCCCCGAACGCCATCGCCAGGGGGTGGTCGACCCACGGCGGCCGGACGGTGTCCACCAGCGCGACGACGAGGTGGTCGCGGTCCAGCTGCCCACCGGCGTGCTGCTGGAGCAGCGTGATCGTGGCCAGGCTACGGCGCAGCTGGTCGACGCCGGTGTGGGCGGCCTGTTCGTCGGCCCAGGCATGGAACATCGCCAGGCAGGTGGGGTTCTGCTGGGTTTCGACCCAGGCGAGGCTCTGGAAGAACGCCGGCTGGTGCTCGGCGATCCAGGCGAAGGTCGTGGCGAACGTGTGTTGCCATGGCGCCGGCTGGACGTCCTGATGCGGGTACACGCCTGTCTCCCGGTCGGTGGGCGGGTCCGCACCAGCGTGCGCCGGACCTACCGGCCCGTTCCCCGGTCGCCGGCCGGTCCTGCGGGCAGTCCGGGTTGCCCCTGCGGGCAACGCGGTGCCGACCGGTGCGGGCGCGGCGACGTCGAGACGCGGTGCCCACCGCCGGAGGCCGGCTGGACAGCACCGTCGGGCGTGTCGACAAGGGTGGCGTCGGCGCGGAACGCGATGCCTCCCGCGGGCTGGTCTCGGGCCGTCACTGTGCCTTAGACCTTGATCGACTGTCCTGCCGACTCGTGGCCGGTACGGCCGGGCGGGTGACTGCCCCGTCGTGGATCCGTACCGGAACGACCTTGGTCGTCTTCCCTTTTCGGCCATCAAGGGTCGTCACGGTCAGACTTACCTGGTAGTCACCGTCGGCCGCGTACTGATGAGTGGGGGAGAGCCCTTCGAACGTCGTTCCGTCACCGAATTTCCACAGCCGTGAGGCGAATTCCACCCTGCCGGGGTCGAACGAGTAGTCATGGAAGGAGACGGTGTCCAGGGTGCTCGGATCGGTGGGGCTGTAGGAGAAATCCGCATTCGGGTTCGGCGTGACGTGGACGTCGAGTTCGGCCGGCCCCGTGCTCGGTTCGGTCGGGCAGCACCGCAGGTCGACCTGGAACAGGTAGGTCGTGCCAGCTTCCGCCCGGAAGGTGAACGGGACGTTGTACCGGTATGAGCAGCCCAGCAGGGTCAGATTCGTCAACGACGTCCCGCTGTAGCCGGCGACCGAGCCCCAGTAGCCCGCTGAAGCGGTGATGGAGCGGGTGACCGCGGGGGTGTACGAGTACCAGCGCGTCTGCTTCGCATCGAGGCAGGCGGTCGGTTCGCCGACCTCCATGCTCGCGGTGTCCAGATCCACCGCGCGTGAGAACGGCAACTTGTCGATCACCTTGGCGGCGGCGAAGCTGTCGTTCTTCGGCCGGTTGGTCCGCCTGAGGGAGAAAGCCAGCTCACCGGCCTCCGCCTCGAAGTACGAGGTGACCATGAAGTGGTAGGTGGTGCCCGCGGTGGCCGTGAAGGTGATCCGGGAATCCGCGTCGCCGTAGCTTTCGTTGCAGGCTACGAGGTCCAGCGACCCGGAGGGGCCACTCCAGGCGGACAGGACCGTACTGTAGTCGCTCCCGAGGGTGCTCGCCTGGATCAGCGTGTCCTTGGTGGGAGTGAAAGTGAACCAGACGGACTGATACTCTCCGCATTCCCCGGGATCCGCCGGATCGGTGGTGGCGCTGCTGGTGTCCTGCGTTGTCTGGAAGGGCAGGCTGCCGACCGTCGTGGCGCTGGCGAATTCGTCGTTCGCGGGCTGGGCGAAGGCCGCTGTCGGCCGGACACCGACCAGCGCGGTCAGAATAGCCAAAACTAGGGAGAGTCTCAGTACCGCCGGTTTGATCATTGCAACTCCTTGCGGTAAGCGTCCGGTTTCGCTCCGTAGGCCGTGTCAGGTTAGCAGAGCGCATTGCCCGGAGTGATGATTCGTATCGCGGGGTACGGCTCATTCATGGTTCATTCCAGTTCGCATCCGATTGTGGATATGATGCGGTATTGCCTATGCATCAGTGATGGTTCGCCACTCTGCCGAGATCGAGTAAGATCTCAACCCACCAATGTCTGCATTCTTTCGACGGTCGGCACTCGTGGGAAGCTGATGAGCGTCCTGATGCGGACGAACGGTGGGTGGCACTCGTCGTCAGCGTCGATGAGGGAGCGGATCGCACCGATCAGGTCGGCCGCGTCCAGGAGTCGGTGTACGTCAGATCGTGGGACACGCCGCGCACCTCGGCCGACCCTCTCGCCCGGACCGCCGTACCGTCAGGCGGTGACGGCCGGATCACGACCGAACCTCACCGGCATCCACCCACCCCGATGTTCGGGACCGGTCGGTTCTCCTGTCCAGACTGGGCCGTCGCCCTCCGAAGCTCGCTCAACCACTCGACACCGAGCCGACGGCCGTCGGGGAACTGGTCCTCGCGATCCCAGCGCCACGCCGTGATCATCGCCAGCACGAGGACCCGGCAGTCTCGGAGCAGCTCGCGATCGACGCCCGGATAGTGGTCACCGACCTCCTCGGGCGCGTGCGCCAGGTCGAACTCGACCGGCCCACGGCAACACGTCTCGAAGTCGATGAACAGCGGGCCGACCCGGGTCCGGAGCAGGTTCCCTGGATGGGGTTCACCGTGCAGAAGCTGCTCGGGCCGGCTGCTCCCGCTGACCGCGTGCCGCATCCGGTCCAGCGTGCCGGCGAGGAGGACCCGGTCCGGGTCGGCCAGCTCCGGCGTCCGGGCCTGGTCGGCCACGAGCGTCCGCGCTGCGGAGACCCGGTCCGTGAAGTGCGGGACGGGCAGGTCGACCTCCCGCATCCCGGCATGCAGACGGGCGAGTGCGCCGACGTACTCCGCGTTCGACAGTGATCCGGCAGGCGCCGGTTCGTAGTAGGTCCACAGGGTGACCACGTAGTCGCCCCGCACGAGGACCTCGGGGAACTCCAGCGCAGCCACCGGGCTGCCGACCTCGGCCAACCGCCGGGCGACGTCCACTTCGAGCCGGGCGCACTGGTGCGCTGCCGGCGCGACCCGGGCGAGCACGGCGCAGGGCTCCAGCCTCAGGGTCAGGGCGTTCGAGTTGTGCAGGACGACAGCATCGTGGGCGGTCAGGCCGAGCCATGCGGCGCCCGACACGGCCGCCTGCGTCGCCCGCCGAACCTCAGCTGCCCGCACCACTGCACCGTAGTGCAGGGAACCATGTTCGTCGTGTACGACGTCGTGGGGCGAGGCCACCAGGTCGGCGATCCTCCGCTGCAGGCAGGGATCCGGGCGCTCGATAGCATGCCCGCATGTACGCGCTCTACGCCTGGGGAAACTTCATCGGCGAGGTCGGACTCGACCGGCGGCCGGCCTGGCTCGACCCGACGGTACTCCGCGGCGAACGACAGGTCGTCGACGAGAGCCTGATGATCGGCGACACCGACACGCTCCTGGTCGACGGCGCCGGCACGCTCTTCGAGATCGACGACGACAAGAACCTCGTGCCCGGTAGTGCACTCATCGGCCGCGACCTCAGCGGTGTCACCTGGCGGGTCTCCCGCATCCGGGTAGCCACCGACGGCACCCGCGAGGACGCCCTGCGCATCGTCGCGGCCATCGAGGAGGACAGCGACTTCTACGAAGAACACGAGCGGCACGAGTACAACTCGGTCCCGGTCGGCGAGGTCGTCACCCTCTGGGAAGACGATCACGGACAGTGGACGATGGCCCTGGTCGAACTCTGAGACAGCCCGTGTCCGTCCGAGCCGACCGGTGCCGGGCGGGTGGCCCCTTCGTCCAGAATGGAGCGGTAGTGCCCGCCGACGGGGAGGCCGGACATGGTGCACCGCACAGTCATCGACACGCAGCGACTACCGCCGGCGGAACGGTTCGGGATGTGGCTCGACCTGGTGGCCCGCACCTCGACGCCGCTGCGGATCCGCTCCGACCACCAGCACGACTTCCGGGCCAGCGCCGAGATCATCGACCTGGGTCCGGTCCGGTTGCTGCGCTACCGCTACCCGTCGCTGGAGGCGGTCCGTACCGCGAAGCTGGTCCGGCGCTCCGAGGTGGACTACCACCTGCTCGCCCTCACCCTCAACGGCACCGGCGTCGTCGGGCAGGCCGGCCGGCAGAGCCGGCTGGACGCCGGGGAGTTCACCTTCTACGACGGCTCGCGCCCGCACGAGGTCAGCCACTTCGGTGACGAGTGCGACCAGCAGTATGCCGCCTCCGTGGTCGCCCTGATCCCGTACGGCGCGCTGCCGGTCCCGCCGGAACGGCTCAGTCCGCTGCTGGCGGGCCGGATGTCGGCCAGCGAAGGGCTGGGCGCGCTGGTCGCCCAGTACCTGACCCGGATCACCGCGTTTCCGGAGCAGTACCGACAGGCCGACGCCGAGCGCCTCGGCGGGGTGGCACTCGACCTGATCTCCACCATGCTCGGCCGGCACCTGGTCGCCGAGGACGACGTGCCCCGCGAGGTACGCCGTCGGGCACTACTCGCCCAGGTGCGCGACCACGTCCAGCGACGGCTGGGGGACGCCGGCCTGACCCCGGGCTCGATCGCCGAGGCGCACCACGTCTCGGTCCGGAGCCTGCACCGGCTCTTCGAGCAGGAGCAGACCACCGTCGCCTCCTACATCCGTGAGCTGCGCCTGGCGCGGTGCCGGCGGGACCTGGCCGATCCGGCACTGGCGCACCGACCGGTCCAGGCCATCGCCACCCGTTGGGGATTCCGGGACAAGGCGCACTTCAGCCGGGTCTTCCGCGCCGCCCATCAGCTGACACCTCAGGAGTACCGGACGCTCCACCTCCAACAGGCACGGATGGTCAACAACCCGGCGTCCGGAGTCAACCCGGGCTCGCCATACTGACGGTGGGCCGAGGGTCACCCGACCGGACGGCCCGACGGTAACGGGGGACCGCGGCGTGGCGTCCGTGACCCAACGTCACGGGCGGCCCGCCCCGGTGCCGTCCCCGGAACCGGGACGCGGGCGGCCCGCCCCGGTGCCCCGACCGCGCGGCGGGCGCTCAGGCCTCCGCCAGCAGCTCCAGCACCGCCCGTTCGACCTGCTCACGGGGGGCTTCGGGGGGCACCGGCAGCAGCACGCCGTCGTGGTAGAGGTCGACCACCCGGGGATCCACGTACGACGTCCGGGCCACCGTGGGTGTGTTGCCGAGCAGTTCGGCCACCGCCCGCATCACCCCGGCCACCGCACGGCGACGGGCCGTGACGGAACGCTGCGTCCCCACGGTGGCCAGTTCGGTGGCGGCACGTACGGTGGCGTGCCAGGTCCGGAAGTCCTTGGCGGTCATCTCGCCGCCGCTGGCGTCCCGCAGGTAGCCGTTCACCTCGTCGCTGCGCACGTCCCGCCAGGCCCGGCCGTCCCAGTAGCCGAAGAGCCGCTCCTCGGCCCGCCGCCGCCGACGCAGGTTGGTCAGCACCCGGCACAGCTCCGGGTCCTCGATCCGGCGGACCTGCTCGACGCCGCCCTTGGCGGGGAACTCGAAGACCACGCAGCCGCCCCGGGACCGGGCGTGCTCCGGGCGCAGGGTGGAGACGCCGAAGGTGGCGTCCTCCCCGACCGCGTACTGCTCGTTGCCGACCCGGAACGCGCCCATGTCGAGCAGCCGGGCGACGGTGGCGAGCACCCGGTCCCGGTTCAGCCCCCGGCCGGTGAGGTCGCCGGCGATGCGCTCGCGCAGGGCCGGCAGCCGTCGGGCCACCTCCAGCACGTGGTCGAACTTCGCCTCGTCCCGCTTGCGCCGCCACTGCGGGTGGTAGAGGTACTGCCGGCGACCGGCCGCGTCGGTCCCGGTGGCCAGGATGTGCCCGTTCGGGTACGGCGCGATCCAGACGTCGGCCCAGGCGGGCGGGATCACCAGCTCGCCCAGCCAACCCAGCACCTCCGGATCCCGCACGGGCGTACCGTGCCGGTCCAGGAAGGTCCAGCCCTTGCCGCGTCGGCGACGCCCGTACCCCGCCCGACCCGGATCACTGCGCCGTAGTCGCACCTCAGACCCGTACCGTTTCCTCGACCTCGTCCACGGCGGCCAGCACCCGGTCGACCGGGAGCGCCGCCCATCCCGACGCTGTTGCTACCCCGGACGAACCACCGCAGTCCTCTCCCGACGCCCAGAGCGCGCGGTGCCACGGCCGGTCCGGTGGCGGCCCCCAGCGGGCCGGCGGGACCGGACCGAAGAGCAGCACCGACGGGGTGCGGTAGGCGGTGGCGAGGTGGCCGACCCCGGTGTCCCCGCTGACCACCAGCCGGGCGGCGGCCACCAGCGCGGCCAGCTCACCCAGGTCGGTCCGCCCGGCCAGCACCGCCGACGCGGGCAGCCCCGCCCCGGCCGCCACCCGGGCGGCCAGCTCCCGCTCGCCGGTCGAGCCGGTCACCACCACCCGGTGCCCCCGCCCGGCCAGCCGCCCGGCCAGCGTGGCGAACCGGTCCGCCGGCCACCGCTTCGCCTCGACCTTGCTGCCCGGATGCACCACTGTCACCCCCGCCGGCATCCGCCCCGACGCCGGCCGCCGCAACGCCAGGTCGGTGCGGTCCGCCGGGATGCCGTACCAGTCGAGCAGCCGGCACCAGCGGTCCACCTCGTGCTCGTCGTCGCGCCAGTCGGGGCCGTCGAGGTGCCCGGCCGGCGGGCACCGGAAGGCCAGCAGCCGGCCAGCGCCGGCCAGCGTACGGTGCGACTGCGGCCCCCGCCCGTGCAGGTTGACCGCCAGCTCCGGCGGCGGGCCGGGCCAGGGCGGCGGGCCGGGGCCGTCGGTGGGCAGCAGCCGGTCGACGCCGCCGACCAGCCCGACCAGCGGCCCCAGCCAGGCCGGCGCGGCCAGCACCAGCTCCTCGTCGGGGTGACCGGCCCGCACGGCACGCAGGGCGGGCACCGCGGTGGCCAGATCCCCCACGCCGAGCGCCCGCAACACCAGGATCACGGGTAGGAGGTCTCCTGTTCGGCACAGACCACCAGCTCCCGTACCGCACAGCCGGGTGGTTGGGACAACGCGAACATGACCGCGGCGGCGGTGTCGGCCGGATCGTTGAGCTTGGCGTCCGGACCCGGCCGGTACTGCGGGTCGCGGTCGTCGAAGAAGGCGGTCCGCATCCCGCCGGGGACCAGCAGGGTCACCCCGACGCTGCCGGCCAGCTCGGCGGCGAGCGACCGGGTGAAGCCGACCACCCCGAACTTCGCCGCACAGTACGCGGTGGCGTCACCGACGGCCTTGACGCCCAGGGTGGAGGCGACCGTGACGACGTTGCCCCGGGACGTCTCCAGGTAGGGCAGCGCGGCCCGGACCACCGCCACCGTGGCGAGCAGGTCCACCGTGACGATCCGCTCCCAGGTCTCGCGGGGCACGTCGGCCAGCCGGCCCGGCACGTCCATGCCGGCGGCGGTCACCACCGCGTCCAACCCGCCGGAGCGCCCGGCCAGCTCCCGGGTGGCCTCCTCGGCGGCCCGGGTGTCGGCCAGGTCGCACTCGACCCACGGCACCCCGTCGCCGGGAGGTTGCCGGTCGAGCACCAGCGGTCGCCCGCCAGCCCGGGTGACGGCGGTGACCACCGCCGCGCCGAGCCCGCTCGACCCGCCGGTGACCAGGACGGTCCGGCCGGCGCCGGACGGACTGCTGTTGCTGCTGCTCATCGTGCCCCCTCCGCTGTCGGATCCGCCGTACCCGCCGACGAGCCGGCCGACGTGACCGGACCCGCCGTCGCGCGGGCCGGTCCCGGTGGCGGGCCACCGGTCGGCGCGGGGCTCCGGCGGCCACCACGGGCCGCGGCGATCATGTCGGTGGTGGAGCGCCCGTCCAGGTACGGCACCACTACGCTGTCCCCGCCCCACCGGCGGAGCAGGTCGGCCTCGGGCAGGCCGGGTGCCTCGCCGACGCCGGTGGCGTAGTCCCCACCCTTGACCCAGACGTCGGGTCGCAGCCAGCCCAACGCCGCGTGCGGGGTGGACTCGTCGAAGACCACCACCGCGTCGACGCAGCTCAGCGCGGCGAGCAGCCGGGCCCGGTCGCCCTGCGGGGTCACCGGCCGGTCCGGACCCTTCAGCGCGGTGACGCTCGCGTCGGAGTTCAGGCAGACCACCAGGCAGTCGCCGAGTTGCCGGGCGGCCTGGAGGGTCGCCACGTGTCCGGCGTGCAGCAGGTCGAAGCAGCCGCCGGTGGCCACCACCGTCCCGCCGGCCGCCCGTACCTCGGCCACCACCGCACCGGCGGCGGCGGCCCCGATCCGCTCGCCACCGCCGACCAGCACCGGCGGGCAGGCGCGCACCGGCACCGGCAGGGCGGCGGCCACTCCCCCGTCCGCCACGTACGCCGACGCCGCGCCGACCGCCGCCTGGACCGCCTCGGAGACCACCGCGCCCCCGGCCAGCGCCAACCCGGCCGCCGAGGCGAACCGGTCCCCCGCACCACAGGTGTCGCCCTGGGCGGAGACCGGCGCGGAGACCATCAACGGGGTCGCCCCGGCGGAACAGAGCAACGCGCCGTCGCCGCCGAGGGTGACCACCACCGCGCCGGCCCGCCAGCGGTCCCGCAACCCCTGCGCGGCCCGCGCGGCGACCGCCAGCCGGGATCCGCCCGGCGGCACCTTGGCCAGCTCCCGGGCCTCCGACTCGTTCGGCGTCACCAACTGCACCCCGGGTACGGCCACCGGGCCGCGCGGATGCGGATCCCAGACCACCGGCGCGACGGTCGCGGCCAGCGCCGCCCGCACCGCCGGCTGCCGGGCCACCCCCCGCCCGTAGTCGCTGACCACCACCGCCGACGCCCCGGCGATCAGCCGGAGCACCGCGTCGCCGGGTGGCCCGGGTTCCCCCGCCGCGCCACCCCGGTCGTGGCGCAGCAGCACCCGCCCGTGTGCCCGCAGCCGGATCTTCTCCGGGGTGGCACCGCTCAACGGCAGGGCGTACACCTGCACGCCGGCGGCGGTGAGCAGCGAGCTGAGCCGGGCCGCCCCGGCGTCGTCGGCGAGCGCGGTCACCAGCGCCACCTCGGTGCCCCCGGCGGCGGCGAAGAGCGCGGCCAGACCGGCCCCGCCGGGCCGGTCGGTGGACGCCGTCTCGTCCAGCACCGGCACCGGCGAGTCGGGGCAGAGCCGGTTCACCACCCCCTCGACGTCCCGGTCCAGCAGGGTGTCGCCGATGACCACCAGGGGACCTCTCACGCCGCTCCTCCCCGTCGCCCGTCGGTCGTCGGGTCCACCCCGTCGACCACCACCTCCACCCCGGTCCGCACCGGCGGGCCGTCGGCCGGCACCACGGACCGGTCGGCCACCGGCGGGCCGTCCGCCGGCACCACCGACCCGTCGGCTACCGGTCGGCCGGGGGCGTCGACCGGTGCCTGCGCCGCTCCGCCAACCCGGCCGGCGGCGACGGCGGCCGCCTGCCCGGCCAGGGCGGCCAGCGCGGTGGGCAGCGCCCGGTCGACGTACTCGCAGAGCACGTGCGTGGAGACCAGGTGCAGCTCCTGCACCACCTGGCTGTCCGGACAGGCGACGGCGAGCGCCTCGTGGCAGGCCCCGGCCAGCGGATTCGGCGCGGGACCGGTGAACGCCCAGCAGCGCAGCCCGGCCTCCCGGGCGGCGGCCACGGCGGCGAGCAGGTTGCCACTGGCCCCGCTGGTGGACATCAGCAGCAGGACGTCACCCGGCCGGCCGTGGGCGCGCACCTGACGGGCGAAGACCTCGTCGTAGCCGTAGTCGTTGCCGATCGCGGTCAGCGCCGAGGTCTCGGCGTGCAGGGCGATAGCCGACAGCGGTTGCCGGTCGTCGCGCAGCCGGCCGACCAGTTCGGCGGTGAGGTGCTGCGCCTCGGCGGCGCTGCCCCCGTTGCCGGCGACCAGCAACCGGCCACCACCGACCAGGATTCCGGCCAGGTCGGTGCCCCACCGGGCCAGTAGCGGCTCCGCCGTGCGGTACGACAGCAGCGCCTCGGTCAGCAGGTCGAGGTGCGCGCCCAGCAGCCCGGCCCGCGCCGCCCGGTTCGACGTCGTCATCAGGCGACCACCCGACTCGACCGGTGCACGGCGGCGACCTCGGCGTACACCTCGGTCATCCGGTCGGCGGCCGTGGCCCACGAGTAGTTGCGGCGGGCCCGCTGCAACGCGGCGGTGGCGTAGCCGAACCGGCGGATCCGGTCGTCGAGCAGGCCGGCCAGCGCGGCCCCCAGGGCCTGCGGGTCGCGGGCCGGGACCAGGTCACCGGTCACCCCGTCGACCACGGTGTCCCGGATCCCGCCGACCGCCGTGCCGACGACCGGCACGCCACAGGCCATCGCCTCCAGCGGGGTCAGCCCGAACGGCTCGTACCAGGGGGCGGCGACCAGCACGTCGGCCGACCGGTACCAGCGGCCCATCTCCTCCCGGGGCACCGCCCCGACCAGCCGGACCCGGTCGGCGACCCCGCAGGTGCCGGCGAGCGCCCGCAGCCGCCGGGCGTACGGGTCGGTCTCCAGCAGCCCGGCGGGTGGACCGCCCACCACCAGGCACTCGGCGTCGGGCACCAGGGCCATCGCCCGGATCACCGTCTGGAATCCCTTGCGCTCCACCAGCCGGCCGACGGTGAGCACCCGGGGCCGGTCGGCGTCCCGCTCGACGGCGGGGCCAAGCGGGGCGAAGGTGTCGAGGTTCACCCCGGACGGCACGACGGTCATCCGGGACCGGGGGACGCCGAGCCGGACCAGCTCCCCCACCTCGTCGCGGCACTGGGCGACGACCCGGTCGACCGAGCGGCCCAGCTCCCGTTCGTAGCCGATCCGGCGGGCCGGGCTGGTGTCCTGCACCCCCTGGTGGCGCTTCTTGACCGTGCCCAGCGCGTGGTAGGTCTGCACCACCGGCACCCCGTTGCGCCGGCCGGCGGCCAGCGCGGCCAGCCCGCTCATCCAGAAGTGCGCGTGCACCACCTCGGGCGTCCAGTCCCCACCCCGCCAACGGGCGGTGAGCCAGTGGCTGAACTCCGTCATGTGCGGCAGCAGGTCGTCCTTGGCGACCGGTTCGGCCGGCCCGGCGGGCACGTGCACCACCTCGTACCCGTCGGGGGCGCGGACGGCGACCGGCAGGTCGACCGCGTCACGCCGGGTGTAGACCCGGACGTCGTGCCCGGCCGCCACCAGCGCGGCGGAGAGCTCCGCGACGTGGGTGTTCTGCCCACCGGCGTCCGCACCGCCCAGCACGGCGAGCGGACTGGCGTGCTCGGAGATCATCGCGACGCGCATACTTCCTCCTCCAGCAGGCGGTCCCAGTCGGCGAGGAAACGGTCCAGTCCGTAGCGGTCCAGGGCGGCGGCACGCGCCGCCGCGCCGGCCCGGCGGGCCTCTGCGGGGTCGGCGACGAGGCGGGCGGCGGCGGCCAGCAGGGTGTCGACCCGGGTGGCGAGCGCCCCCGCCCCGGGTGGCACCGCCTCCACGGCCTCGGTGCTGGCCAGGGCGACCACGGGCATGCCGATCGTCATCGCCTCGATCAGGCTCAACCCCAGCGACGTCCACCGGCACAGGTGCAGGTAGGCCCGCCGTCGGGCCAGCTCCGCGTGCATCCGGTGCTGGGGTACGTCCTCGTGGCTGGTCAGTCGGTCGGCCGGCAGGCCCAGGTGGTCGGCGAGTCCGGCCACCCGCATGCCGAACACGTCCAGCGGGGCGATCTCGGCGAACCGGGCGAGCAGGTCGGTGCCGGTGACCCGCCCCCGGCGGACCGGCTCGTTGATCACCACGGCGAGCCGGTCGAGTTCGCCGGTCCAGGTCACGGTGGGTGGCACCACGCCGTGCTCGACCACGCCGGTACGGGTGGTGCCGTTGTCCCAGAACAGTTCGTTGAAGTGCGTCACGTGGGTGAGCAGCAGGTCGTCCCGGTCGGCCATCGGGTGCCGGGTGTTCGGCACGTCGCCCTTCGGGGTGTTGTGCTCGACGTAGATCGCCGGCACCGCCCGGCCCACCGGCCGCCCGAGCCACTCGCACGCCAGGTCGAACTCCTCGGGGCGTTGCAGCAGCACCACGTCGACGGTCTCCCGGCCCAGTTGCCGCGGGGTCACCTCGACGGCGCTGTCCGGCCACGGGTAGGTGCGCGCCCGGCCCAGCCCGTACGGTCCCCGGTCCGGGGTGACCGGGACCAGGTAGCGGTGCCGGCCGTGCACGAACGACGTGGTCCACGAGCCGTGCACGTGCCAGAGCAGGATGTTCATCGGGTCCTCCCGCGCCCGGCGCTGACCGGCGTCACCCCGCCGCGCGGCACTCCGCCCGCACCGGCCGGCGAGCCGGCCCGCACCGTCGACGGCGGCACGACGGGGACGCCCAGCAGGCGTACCGCGTCGAGGACCCGGCCCGGCTCGACGGCCGCCAGGCAGGGGTGGCCGGGCACCGGGCAGACCGTGGCCCGGCTGTCCCGGCAGGGCGCGGCGGCGTCGCCGAGCCGGACCGTCGGCACCCGGTACGGCCCCCACTGTCCGTACCGGACGGTCGGGGCGAACAGGCTGACCACCGGTACGCCCAGCGCGGCGGCCAGGTGGGCCGGGCCGGTGTTGCCGACCACCAGCGCGCCGGCCCCGGCGAGCACGGCGGCCAGCTCGGCCAGGCCGGTCCGGCCGCCCAGGTCGATGCCGGTGTCACCGGCCACCCGGGCGGTCAGCGCGGTCTCCCCGGGTCCGCCGGTGACCGCCACCCGGTGCCCGGCGGCGGTGAGCGTCCGGACGATCCGGGCGGCCAGCTCGGGCGGGACGGCCCGGCTCGGCACCGCCGAACCGGGATGCAGCACCAGGTAGCCGGGGCCGCCGAGCCCGGCCGGGGCGGCCGGCACCCGGTCGGTGCGTACCCGCAGCCGGGGGTCGTCGCCGTCGGGCAACGCGAAGCCGGCGGCGGCGGCCAGCGACAGCGCCCGTTCCGGCTCGGGCAGCCCGTCGGGTGTCCGGTGCCGGACGTCGAGCAGGGAACCGGGGTAGTCGTCGCTGATCGCGCTGACCCGCGGCGTGCCGGCCAGCCGCAGCAGCAGCGCCAACGGCAGGGGTGACTGGTGGAAGGAGGTGAAGACGACCGCCTCGTCGGCGCGGACGGCGCGCAGCCGTTCGACGAGCCGGCCGATGTCCCGTGGGTCGACCGGGGCGGGTGCGCCGTCGATCCAGGGCAGCGGCCACTCGACGATCTCGTCGACGCCGGGCAGCAGAGCGGCGGCGTCGCGGCCCCGGGGGCCGCAGAGCAGCACGACCCGCTCGGCGTTCGCGGCGACGGCGCGGACGGCCGGGCCGGTGACCAGGACGTCCCCGGCGGAGTCGCTGCGGGCCACCAGCACGGTGCCGGTCCGCCGCGGCGACGGGCCGGTGGCCAGGGCGGCCCGGTGCAGGATCAGCTCCACGGCGGCGGTCAGGTCGACGGCCACCTGCCCGGCGGCGGCCACCTCGGCGGCCCGGGTGGTCGGGGTGGGCACCAGCACCCCGCTCGCGCCGGCCGCCTCGGCGGCGGCCACGTCGGCGCCGATGTCGCCGACCAGCACACAGCGGTCGGCGCTGGTGCCGAGCGCCCGCGCGGCGGCGTGCACCATGCCCGGGGCCGGTTTGCGGCAGGCGCAGCCGGCCCGTTCGTCGTGCGGGCAGCACTGCCAGGTGTCGAAGGGGCCGAGCAGCTCCTCGACCCGGGCGTTGACGGCCCGCAGCTGCGCGGCGGTGAACAGCCCCCGGGCCAGCCCCGACTGGTTGGAGACCACCCCGAGCCGCAGGCCGGCGGCGCGCAGCCGGTCCAGCGCCGCCCGGACCCCGGGCAGCGGCCGGACCTTGTCGGGGTCGCCGTTGTAGGGCACGTCCTCGACCAGGGTGCCGTCGCGGTCGAGCAGCACCGCGTCGAACAGCGCGGAGCGGCCCCGGCCGGGCACCGGGTCAACCCGGCCTGACCTGCGCTGATACGGCTCCGCGTCCCGTCGCACGGGCGGCGGGTTCCCGGGGCCCCGGGGAGTAAACCTGGCCCTACCGGCCGGTACGCCGGGCCGCCGCGGGTCCACCACCTCACCCGTCGCCGCCGGCCGGTCGCGCACCCGTCACCGTCAGGCAGCGTTACCCGTCGGCCCGGAGCGGCTAACCCGTCGGGTTAGCCGGTGCCGCCCCGGGTACTGCCCAGCGGTGGCGATAGTGGAGAAAGTGATCGATGCACCCCCGCAGCAGGTCTTCGACGTGCTGGCCGACGGCTGGACGTACAGCGACTGGGTGGTCGGCACGGTGCACGTGCGGGACGTCGACGCGCAGTGGCCCCGGGTGGGCACCCGGCTGCACCACCGGGCCGGGCCGTGGCCGTTCTCCCTGGAGGACGCCTCCACGGTGCTGGTCTGCGACCCGCCGCACCGGCTGGTGCTACGGGCCGGGTTGTGGCCGGCCGGCGAGGCGATCGTGGTGTTCACCCTGACCCCGGAGGGTGACGGCGCGACCAGGGTGCGGATCGGCGAGGACTTCGCCGCCGGCCCGCTGCGCTGGTTCCGCACCAAACTCAACGACCTGGTGCTGCACCAGCGCAACCGGGAGACGCTGCGCCGGCTCGCCGACATCGCCACCCGGCAGAAGGCCGACGAGCGCGCCGGAGGGTGACCCGGACGCCCGCGGGTGCCACGGCGGGCTCCCCGCCGGGCTTTGGCTACCCTGTGGGGGAATGCCGTCCGCCGACTGAGGATGTCCGAAATGATCGAACCCGTGGAGCTGCCGTCACCGTGGCGGGACGCACGCCTGACCGTCGTGGTCCCCACCTACAACGAGGCGGGCAACCTCCCGGTGTTGGTCGACCGGTTGCTGGCCCTTCCGCTGCCCGGCCTGAAGGTGCTCGTCGCCGACGACAACTCGCCGGACGGCACCGGTGAGGTGGCCGACAAGCTGGCCCTGGAGCACCCGGACCGGGTGCAGGTGGTGCACCGGGCCGGCAAGGAGGGCCTGGGTCGGGCGTACGTGGACGGCATCGGCCGGGCACTGGACGGCGGCGCGGAGTACGTGGCGCAGATGGACGCCGACCTGTCGCACCCGCCGGAGGCGCTGCCCGGGATGCTCGGCGCGTTGCTCTCCACCCAGGCCGGCGTGGTGATCGGCTCCCGCTACGTGCCAGGGGGACAGCTCGACGAGGCGTGGCCGCTCTACCGCCGGGCGCTCAGCGGCTGGGCCAACCTCTACGTGCACACCCTGCTGCGGGTACGGATCCGGGACCTGACCGCCGGCTTCAAGATCTGGCAGGCCGACGCGCTGCGCGACATCGACCTGAACCGGGTGCAGTCGAACGGCTACAGCTTCCAGGTGGAGATGCACTATCTGGCCACCAAGCTGGGGCACACCATCCTGGAGGTGCCGATCCGGTTCGAGGAGCGCCGTGACGGCGCGTCCAAGATGACCACCGCGACCAAGGTGGAGAGTGCGCTGATGCCGTTCAAGCTGCGCACCCGGCACCGCAACCTGGACTCCTGATCCGCCGGTGCCGGCCCGGTCTCCGTGACCCGGGCCGGCACTCGCGGCGGATCCGGCCGGCTGGTGGGAGCCGCCGGGCGACCCCCGCCCGAGCACTGCCGGCTGCCCCGGCCCGAGCACCGCCGGCTGCTACCGGCCGGAGCGCGGGTCAGCGGTAGACCGACCGGTGCGCGGCGTCGATCAGCCCCGCGTACAGGCCGCCGGTGACGGCGCGGTCGCGGGCCAGGGCCGCCCGGGCGGCGTTCGCCCCGGGCGCGCCGTGCACCCCGCCGCCGGGGTGCGCCGAGGCGCTGGCCAGGTAGAGCCGGTCGACCGGGGTGTCGGCCCGGCCCAGGCCGGGGATCGGGCGCAGGAACAGCTGCTGGTACGCCGCGGCGGTGCCGCCGCCCAACGCCCCACCGACCAGGCTCGGGTCGCCCTTCTCCAACTCGGCCGGCCCGGCCACGTGCCGACCGACGATCCGGCTGCGGAAACCCGGGGCGGCGGCCTCCAGCACGTCCTCCATCCGTTCCACCTGCCGGGCGATGTCCTCGGCCCGCCAGTCCCGCCGGAACGGCAGGTGGGTGTACGCCCACAGCGATTCGGTGCCGGCCGGCGAGTGCGTCGGGTCGGCGGTGGTCATCTGCCCGACCAGCAGGAACGGCGACGCCGGGATCTCGCCCCGGGCCAGCGCGGCGGAGTACGTGGTGAGCCCGTCGAGATCGGCGCCCAGGTGCACGGTGCCCGCGCCGGCCACCGCCGGGTTGGTCCACGGCACCGGGGCGGACAGCGCCCAGTCGACCTTGAGGGTGGAGCCGTCCCAGCGGAAGTGGGCCAGGTCCTCCACCAGCCGGGGCGGCAGCAGCGCCGCACCCACCAGGTCCAGGTAGAGGGCGGGGGCGGGCACGTCGGCGAGCACCGCCCGGCGGGCCCGGAAGGTCGCCCCGCCGACGGTGCGGACCCCCATCGCCCGGCCCCGGGCGGTGAGCACCCGGTCGACCCGCGCCCGGTAGGTGATCCGGCCACCCCGTGCGGTGAGCCGGGCGACCAGCGCGTCGGTGATCCGCTGCGCGCCGCCCACCGGCACCGGCCAGCCGACCTGCTGCCCCAGCATGGCCAGCAGCCAGCCGTACACGCCGGAGCCGGCCTCCTCGGGGGACAGGTCGGTGTGCAGGGCGCAGCCGGCCAGCAGCACCGGGCCGCCCTCGCCGGTGAACAGCTCCGCGCCGAGTTTGCGGACCGGCAGCACCAGTCGGCGGCCCAGCCGCAGCGCGCCACCGACCCGCAGCCGGCGCAGCAGGCCCACCCCACCCCGGACCGGGGGGAACGGGGTGGTGATCGCGTCGAGCATGGGCCCGGACACCTGCGCCCAGTCGGCGTACGCGTGCCGCCAGCGGTCGCCGTCGCCGGGCGCGAACGCCTCCAGCGAGGCGGCGGTCCGGTCGAGGTCCCGGTTGATCACGGCGGCCCGGCCGTCGGGCAGCAGGTGGGCCAGCACGTCGGGGGCGTGCGTCCAGTCCAGCCCGTACCGGGGCAGGTCGAGGCCACCGAGCACCGGGGAGGCGTACCCGAGGGGGTAGAAGGAGCTGTAGAGGTCGCTGAGGTAGCCGGGGGCGGTGACCTCGGCGGAGCGGACCGCCCCGCCGGGCGCGGCGGTCGCCTCCAGCACCAGGACGTCCCAGCCAGCGTCGGCGAGCAGGTTGGCGGCCACCAGGCCGTTGTGTCCGGCGCCGATGACGACGGCGTCCGTGGTGTCCGTGCCGGGCGGGATCATCGGATCCGGCTACCCGGCCGGCAACCGGGCGAAACGCGTTTGCTTCGCCGGGATCCGGGCATCCCGCCGCATGTACCGGGTGGAGCAACTCATCGGTGGGGTATGGGGTGCCGGCGGCACGGGCGGCGAGCTGACCGTCCACGATCCGGCCGACGGCAGCCCGGTCGGCACGGTGCCGGTGGCGACGGCCGACGAGGTGGCCAAGGCGGTCGGGGCGGCCCGTGAGGTGGCGGACGCGTGGGCGGCCACCCCGGCCGCGCAGCGGGCGCAGCTGCTGCACGAGGTGGCGGACGCGGTGGCGGCGGCGGCCCACGAGCTGGCCGCCGCGACGACAGCGGAGATGGGCAAGCCGCTGGGCGACGCCCGGGGCGGGGTGGCGGCCGGCGTGGGCACCCTGCGCCAGTACGCCGAACTGGCCCCGGTGCGCGGCGGCCGGACGCTGCACGGCGACGCCGACGCGCTCGACTTCATGACGCCGCAGCCGCGCGGGGTGGTCGCCGCGATCACCCCGTGGAACGACCCGGTGGCGGTCTCCTGCGGCCTGCTCGGCGCGGCCCTGGTCACCGGCAACGTGGTGCTGTACAAACCGAGCGAGCGCACCCCGGTCACCGGCTGGCTGCTGGCCCGGCTCCTCGACGGGGTGCTCCCGGCGGGGGTGCTCTCCCTGCTGACCGGGGGCGCGGAGGTGGGTGCGGCGCTGGCCGCGCAGCCGGTGGACGTGGTCGCGCACGTCGGGTCCACGGCGACCGGCCGGACGATCGCGGCGGCCTGCGCCCGCACCGGGGCCAAGGCGCTGCTGGAGAACGGTGGCAGCGACCCGCTGGTGGTCGACGCCGGGGTGGATCCGGGCTGGGCGGCGGCCCAGGCGGCCCAGGGCGCGTTCGCCAACGCCGGGCAGCTCTGCGTGGCGGTCGAGCGGATCTACGTGCACCGGGACGTCGCCGAGGACTTCCTCGACGCGCTGGTGCAGCGGGCCGGGGCGCTGGTCGTCGGGCCGGGGCGCGACCCGGCCACCGAGCTGGGTCCGTTGGTCGACCGGCGGCACCGCGACCGGGTGCACGGCCAGGTCACGGCGGCGGTGGCGCAGGGGGCGACGCTGCGCGTCGGCGGGGTGCTGCCGGAGGGGCCGGGGGCGTTCTACCCGGCGACGGTGGTCGCCGACTGCCGCCAGGAGATGCCGCTGGTCCGCGAGGAGACGTTCGGCCCGGTGGCGGCGGTGGTGACGGTGGACTCGTTCAGCGAGGCGCTGCGGTGCGCCGCCGACTCGCCGTACGGTCTGGCCGCGACGGTGCTGACCGGGTCGATGAGCCACGCCCAGCGGGCCTGGCGGGAGCTGCCGGTGGGCACCGTGAAGGTCAACGCGGTGTTCGGGGGCGCCCCGGGCGGTGCCGCGCAGCCGCGTCGGGGCAGCGGCCAGGGCTTCGGGTACGGCCCGGAGCTGCTGGACGAGTTCAGCACGGTCAAGGCGGTGCACCTGGAGGCACCGGGCGGCGGCCACTGGTGAGCCGGGGCGGCCCGCGGGTGGTGACCGGGGCCGCCCCGGAACGGAGCGGCCCTGTTCTGCGGCCCGGGTTCCGCGTACCCCCGGTCAGTCGCCGCGGGCCTTGCGGGTGGCCCGGTCGTTGGCCTTCTCGATGGCCTTGACCAGTTCCGGCTTGGTCATCCGGCTACGGCCGGGCACGTCCAGCTTCTTCGCCACCTGCATCAGGTGGTCCTTGGTGGCGTTGGCGTCCACGCCGCCGGCGGTGGGTGCCCGCCGGGCCGGGCCGCCGCCGGCCGCCTGCCGGTCGCTGGGGCCCTTGCGGCCCTTCGGCTCCCAGTGGTCGCCGACCTTCTCGAAACCGTGCTTGACGGCGGCGAAGGCGGCGCGGTGCGCCCGCTCCCCCTCACCATAGGTCTCGACCGCCGAGTCGTGCGTCTTCGCCCAGGTGCGTTGCGCCTTCTCCGGGGAGCGTCGCAGCGTGCTGGGCAGTACCTCGCGTCCGGGCATCTCGTCCTCCTCCGCACCGATTGTCGGGCTGCCTGACTGCACGGTTCCCTGCGCCCGCACCGGCAAACACCGGCGTCGGGTTTGTCGATTTCGGCCGTCGGGTACCGCCCGGCCCAGACGCGCGCCGGACGTCGGGTCCGCCGGGGTCGTCGGGTGGACGAGGAGCCGAGCATGGCAGCGACGACGGATCCGGCCCCGGTCGCCGGTGACGGGCCGGGGGTCCGGGTGCCCCGCCGGATACGTCAGTTGAGCTGGAGCACCTGGCGGGGCGTACTGCTCCGCAGCGGACAGGGTTTCGTGAAGGACAACTGCGCCGACTGGGCGGCGGCGCTGACCTACTACGGGGTGCTCGCCCTCTTTCCGTCCACGGTCGTGGTGGTGGCCCTGGTTGGTCTGGTCTCGGACGGCGAACGGACCGTGGACACGGTGCTGGACCTGGCCCGGGACATCGGGGCCGGCTCGGTGGTCGGCAACGAGGGTTTCGTCTCGGTGGTCCGTACCGTGGTCGAGCAGCAGAGCGGGACGAAGGTGCTGCTCAGCTTCGGGTTGGCCGGCGCGCTGTGGTCGGCGTCCGGGTTCATCGGCGCGTTCACCCGGGCCTCGAACGCGATCTACGGGGTCGAGGAGGGTCGCCCGTTCTACCGACTGCGCCCGTTGCAGATCGGCCTGGCCGCACTGTCGCTGGTGCTGCTGGCAGTGGTGGCGCTGGGCCTGATCGTCAGCGGCCCGGTGACCGACGCGGTGGGCGACCTGGTGGGTGCGGGCGGGCTGGCCCGTACGGTGTGGAGCGTCGCGAAGTGGCCGGTGCTGGCCCTGGTGATGATGACCCTGCTGTCGCTGATGTTCTGGATCGCGCCGAACGTCCGGCAGCCCCGGTTCCGCTGGCTCACCCCGGGCGGGGCGGTGGCCCTGCTCTCCTGGATCGTCGTCTCCTTCGGCTTCGGGCTCTACGTGGCCAACTTCGGCTCGTACGACGTCACCTACGGCAGTCTGGGCGCGGTGATCGCCTTCCTGGTGTGGCTGTACCTGTCCAACTCGGCGCTGATGTTCGGGGTGCAGATCAACGCGGAGTTGCAGCGGGGGCGGCAGCTACAGGCGGGCCGGGAGGACCCGGGTCAGCCGGTGCTGCCACCGAAGGCCACCGCCGGTTCGTGACCGGTTGCCGGGTCCGGTGTCCGGTTCGGCGTTTCCCCGGGACGGCTGCGGGTAGCACAGCAGACATGGACCGTGGCAGCAGCAAGCACGCACCGAGGGTCGACGACCAGATGAGCCAGGAGGTCAGCGGCCTCGTCCAGGGGCCGGGCACCGGGGGCTCGCGGGTCGAGGAGTTCCGGGAGGCGGAGCCGGCCGGCGAGGACCAGCCGGGTGCCACCACGGCCCCGGCGGGCGACCTGCGAACCGGCACCCCGCAGGGGATGACCTCGGAGGACGTCGAGGCACGCAGCCGGCTGGGCCGGTTCATCACGATGGCGGCCCTGCCCGGGGACCGGCTGGCGCTGATCGCCAACGCCCGGGAGAACGACGCCCCCGACGACCTGGTGGCCGCCCTGGAGCGGCTGCCGGAGGACACCCGGTACCAGACGATTTCCGAGGTGTGGGCCGCACTCGGGCACCGCAACGAGACGACGCGCTGGTGACCGGATCGGCCCACGATCCGGACGACCACCAGCGGGCAGAGGAGGATGTGACATGAGCGGCGTTATCGAGCACGTGGACGTGTCCGTACCGGTACGGACGGCCTACGACCAGTGGACCCAGTTCGAGGAGTTCCCGCACTTCATGGAGGGGGTCCAGGAGGTCCGGCAGTTGTCGGAGACGATGACCCACTGGACGGTGGAGATCGCCGGGGTCAAGCGCGAGTTCGACGCCGAGATCACCGAGCAGCTGCCCGACGAGCGGGTGGCCTGGAAGTCGACCGGCGGCACCCAGCAGGCCGGCGTGGTGACGTTCCACCGCCTCGACGAGAGCAACACCCGGGTCACCCTCCAGATGGACTTCGAGCCGCACGGCGTGGTCGAGCAGGCGGGCGACAAGTTGGGCGTGGTCGATCGCCGGGCCAAGGGTGACCTGGAGCGTTTCAAGCAGTTCATCGAGCGTCGCGGTCAGGAGACCGGGGCGTGGCGCGGGTCGGTCGACCGCCCGCAGCCCTGATCCCCACCCCGCACACCGAACCCGGATCCGACCGGATTCCGGTAGATCCACCGACGGCCGCCGGCTCCCCCGGCGGCCGTCAGCGTTTCCCGGCAGTCGTCAGCGTCGCCCGCAAGCCGTCAGCGTCTCCCGCTGCCGTCGACTGACCCGGCGGCCGTCGACGCCGCCGGTTGCGGCGGCGCGGTGCCGGAATCGGCGGCGCGGTCGGCGAACCGGCCGTTTGCGATCATCGGGTCCGGGTACCGCGATGACATGACGGACGACGACGGCAGGATCTGGCGGGACGAGCGGAAGACGCCGCTGGAGGAGCTGGACCGGGCCATCGCCCGGTCCACCATCGACGGGCAGGCCGACGACGCGACCGGCAACGACGCGGGCGAGGAGGCCGCCTTCGGGCACGGTCCCGAGCCGGTGGACCGGGGAGCCGGCCCGGCGGCCGAACGACGGGAGATGACCGACACCGAGCGCGCCTACCGTCCCTCCACGACCGGGCGGACCGGCCCCGACACGATGTGACCCCGGCGTCGCGTGCCGACCGCCGCACGGCCCCGGCGGTCGGCGACGGACCCTGGATCAGCCGGCGGGCGACGGAACGCCGGGACGGATCGGCGGTTGCCGGGCCGGCGCAGCGGACCAGCCGGCGGGCGACGGGACAGCGGGCGGGTCAGACCGGGAGCGACGGGACGGTGCGGCGGTTGGCCGCCGCGTGCGCCGCCAGCAGCGCCACCGCCAGGACCGTCAGCGCCGGCCCGAGAAGCCGCGACGAGGTGACGCCGAGCAGCACCCCGAGCCCTCCCGGGATGAGGGCCGCCCCGAGCCCGGCGGCACCGATCTGCACACCGATCACCCGGTCGGCGTGCTCCCGGCCGACCCGCTCGGCGGTGCTGAGGGTGAGCAGCGGGAACACCGGCGCGGCGGCGAAGCCGAGGATCAGCAGACCGGCCACCGTCACCGCGCCCGGGGCGGGCAGCGCGATCAGCGCCGCCCCGGCCGCCATCCCCAGCAGGCTGCCCCGCAGCACCCGCGCGGTGCCGAGCCGCTCGGCGACCAGCCCCTGCACCACCCGGCCCACGAAGAGGCTGCCCCAGTAGCCGGAGACGCACACCCCGGCGGTCACGTCGGGCAGCCCTCGCCCCTCGGTGAGCAGCTGGAACGAGTAGAGCCCGGCGGACACCTCGATGGACACGTAGACGGCGAAGGCGAGCGCGCCGAACCACACGGCGGGCAGCCGCAGCGTCTCCCGGATCCGGACCACGGCCTGCACCGGTTCTCCCGGCCGGGCGGCGGGGTCGTCCCCGGAGGCCGGGACCGCCGACCCGCCCGTCCGGTCCCGCCAGGCCCGGACGGTGAGTGCGAACGCGGTGGCCAGGGCGAGCTGGGCAGCGGCGGTGACCCCGTACGCCCAGCGCCAACCCGCGCCGGTGGTCAGCATCGCGGTCATCACCAGCGGACCGATCGCCACGCCGAGGCCGAAGAAGGCGTGGATCCAGTTCATGTGCCGGGGGCCGAACGCACCGGCGGCGTAGGCGTTGAGCCCGGAGTCGACAGCCCCCGAACCGAGGCCGAGCACCAGCGCGCAGCAGATCAGCACGGTGAGGGTCGGCGCGGAGGCGTACCCGGTCAGGGCCAGGCTGGCCAGCAGGGTGCTGCCGGCGAGCAGCCGGCCCACGCCGAGCCGGGCGAGGGTGAACCCGGCGAGCACGCTGGAGGTGAGGTACCCGATCGTGCCGGTGGTGAGGATCAGTCCGACCGCTCCGGTCGGTACGCCGAGTTCGGCGCTGATCGAGGGCCAGCCGACGCCGAGCAGACCGTCGGGCAGGCCGAGGCTGACGAAGGCGAGGTAGGCGAGTACGAGCAGCGAGGTGCGGGGCGGGGCGACTGACACAACAGCTCATCCTGCCGCATCATCGCTAACAGGTCGAGGTGACGGTCACCTCCCCCGAATCGGCACAATGGGACGTCCTGACGGGCGGGAAGCCGGACAGGACGTCCACAATCCACCGCTCGGCTGACCGCAATCCGAAGCGGTCGCGCAAGACTTTCGGGATGCAACAGGGCTCCGGTTTCCTCACCCCTCGTCAGCGCCGCCTGGCTTGGCTCGGCTTCCTGCTCGCCGCCGTCCAGGCTCCGGTCGCCGCCAGGTTCGCCTCCGACGACTCGTGGTTGTTCAGCCTCTGTGTCGCGCTCATGGTGGCCACCGTGATCATCGCCGACGACGCCGGCCGTCGCCGCCCGGCCGACGCCACCTCCACGGACTGACGCCCGCCCGACGCCACCTCCACGGACTGACGCCCGGCCGACGTCACCATCACGGACCGACCCGCCCGGCGTCACCGGTTCACGGGGTGGGGCCGGGGAACTCCCGCTGCGGGCAACTCAGCGGCCGGGCCGGGTCGACCCGGTGCAGGGCGTACCCCGTTCCCTGGGTCGGCACGTGCGTGCTCGGCGGCCGGTCGCCGATCTGGACCAGCGCGTGCCAACCGGTGCGCTGCGCGGTATAGAGTGTGCAGCCGTCGAGGACCTGGGTGTGCTGCCGGGCCGCGACGGTGGCCCGGCTCTGCACGAAGGTCGCCGGATCGGCCGGGTCGCTCTCTGCCAGCAGCAGCGAGGAGGCGGCGGTCGTGGTGTTGGCCCAGAACGACTCCCCCGCCGTCAGGTGGAGGTCGGCGACGGTCACCACCTCGTGGTCGACCAGGCTGGAGAAGGCCAGGTCGGGGTCGGCGGCTCCGGTGGTGCCGGAGTGGGTCACCGGCGGCAGGGTGAGCGTCGTGGTGTCGGTGCGCTGCTGCACCCAGTACGGGCCGGGCGCGTATGCGCTGACCGAGGCGGTGTACCCGCCGAACGGCCGGTGTCCGGCGGTGGAGTCGACCACCACGAAGTCGGTCCGTCCGACGCCCAACCAGCTCGTGGCCAGGGTGACGCCACCGGCGTCCCGCAGGGTCAGGTCCCAGTCGGCGGTCGCGGCGGGCTGCACGGCGACCACCGACCAGCGCCGTTGGTAGGTGCGGTAGGTGTAGTCCTGCGCGGTGCGGGCGACCAGCACGTCGCCGTCGCCGAGCGCGGTGCCGGCGACCGCCGCCCCGGCATGCGGCAGCGGCGCAGCGAGCGCCGCCCCGGCGTGCGGCAGCGGCGCAGCGAGCGCCACCACCACGGCGCCGGCGAGGCGCACGCCCCACCACCGGCGAACGGTACGAGACATTGCCATCGGCGGGATTCCTTCCAGGCGGGACCTGGACTGTAGCGACGACAGGCCGCCCCGGGGACGGTCGCGCACTGTCGGATATCGGCCCCGCCACGCCGGGCGTGCCTGTGCGACCTTGTCGTCATGCCGTCCGGATCTCCACACCGCCGGCCCGACCGCCGAGGAGCGCCCACCATGACCAGACGACCGACGGTGTGGCTCTGGTTGCCGATCCTGCTGGCGGTCGTGCTGTCCGCCCCGGCACCGGCCTCGGCCGCACCGGCCGGCGGTGAACACGACGCCCGGGACCGGGCGGTCACCCGCAGCGCCGCGCAACAGGCGTCCTGGTCCACCGGCCCGGTCGCCGCCGGTGCCAGCCAGGGCTGGGTGTGGAACAACGCCAACCCGCTCGACGCCGCCTACCAGGTGGGCTTCTCCCCGACCGGGGCCGGGTGCGAGTTCGAGGTGACCCGGAGCTGGTACTCCCGGCAGCCCGGCGGCGAGCGGCGCTTCCACTTCGTGGTGCGCAACAGCGGTACGACCGGCTGCGCGGCCACCGTCCTGCTGTCCTGGCTGACCCCGACCCACACCTGGTCGACCGGCGCGTTGGCACCCGGGGCCAGCGGCAACTACGGCTGGGTGGAGCAGATCGCCCCCACGGTGTCGTACCTGCTGGGGCTGACGCCGACCGGGGCGACCGCGACGGCCGCCTGCCAGCTGGAGGTCACCCGCAGCTGGTACCGGCAGGAACCGGACGGGGTACGGAAGTTCTACTTCGTGCTCCGCAACATCGGCACGGTCACCTGCTCCGGGCAGTTCCAGCTCGCCCAGACCGGCCCGTCGGCCTCGTGGTCGACCGGCACCCTGGCCGTCGGCGCCTCGGCGAGCTGGACCTGGAACAACGCCAATCCGCTGAACGCGGTCTACCTGCCCGGGTTGGCCCCGACGGGTGCCGCCGGCGGCACCGCCTGCCAGTTGGAGGTGACCCGCAGCCGGTACGTCCAGCGGATCAACCCGGACGGCACCGCCCAGCGGCAGTACCTCCTGACCGTCGGCAACGTCGGGCAACTACCCTGCGCGGGCACCGTCCTGCTCGGGTCGCTGACCCCCTGAGCGCGGCCGGTGCCGGCCCCGGCCGGATGTCGCCCGACCGGCGGCGGGTCCGGCACCGGGTGTCCGGGGCGACCTGCCGACGCGGGGTGGTCGTCCGGTCCGGGACCGGGTGGCGGGGGCGTCCCGATGGTGCCCGCCCCGGCCGCGAAGGCTTCCGGTGCGTGCGGAGGCCGCTCTGTCCGTCGGGGACCGGGTCGGTCCACCCGGTGGAGGTCGGTCGGCCGGAGGGGGCGTCGGTACCGGCCGAGCGACCGACTCCGCGCCGGTTACCCGGTGGTTAACCTCGGTCCCCATGCGAGTGCCGTACCCCCAGGTCGCGACCCGGACCGCCGTGAGCGCGGCGCGCTCCCGGCTGGCCCTGCTCACCGCCTCGGTCGGCGCTCCCGGCCTCGCCGCCGCGGCGGCCCGGCCGGGTCTGCTCGCGCTGGTCGACCAGCACGCCGCGGCGGTCCGGGACAGCCTCGACGGTGACCGCCGGCCGCTGACCGTGGCGGCCCTGGCCGGCTACGCCGAAGGGATCCACGACACCGCCCGCGCCCACGGCCTGCTGCCCGTCGGCGCGGCCGACTTCACCGCCCCCGACTGGGCACTGACCCGCCTGGTCGCGGTCTGCCTGCTGGCCCGCACCCTCGACCCCCGGCACCTCGCCACGGCCTGAGCCGCCGGGCCGGATCCGCCCGGCCCGAGCGGGCCGCCGCCTGCCCGGCCGGGACGGCACGGGAGGGCGTCCGCACCGCGGACACCCTCCCGGTGGTACGTGCCGGGTCAGCTACCCGGCCGACCGAACTGCTGGGTCTCGTCACCCGGGCCGCCCGACTGGTAGGTGCCCCGACCACCGGCCATCGTCCGGGCCTCCTCGACGCGCGGCATGCCCTGCGTCCGCTCGCCGGCCCGGTCGGCCATCTGCCGGTTCATGTCGCCCTGCCCGGCCGTACGCGCCCGCCGGTGCTCCTGGACCGCCCGCGACTCCTCGGCCGCCCGGTCGAGCCAGCCGTCCCAGCGGGACTGCATCGGCTTGACCAGACCACCACCGACGCCGACGATCAGGATGCCGGCCACGGTGGCGAGCACCGCGATCAGGACCGGCGTGGTGACCGTGGTGGCGATGCCGACCTGGTTCAGCGCGGCGATCACCCCGAGGGCCAGGATGAAGATCGCCGTCAGGTCGGCCAGCACCTTGCCGTACGACAGGCCGCCGAGCGCCCCGGAGACCAGGTCCCGGACGGCGTTGGCGATCGCGGCGGCGACGACCACGATGACGATCGCGACGAACGCCCGCGGCAGCCAGGCCACCACCCCCCGGATCAGGTCGCTGATCGCGTTGGGCCCCCACACCCCGAAGGCGAACTGCAGGGTGAACAGCAGCACCGCGTAGTACGCGAGCCGGGCCAGGATGTCACTGGCGTCGTACCTGGTGCGTTCCAACGCGCGTCTGATCCCGCCCCGTTCGACCGCCCGGTCGAAGCCCACCCGTTCCAGCGCCGCGTCGACGACCTTGAGTACCGCGCGGGCGATGAGCCAGCCCACCACGAGGATGACGATGAACGCGATGGCCCTCGGCACGAAGAGCAGCACCGACCGCCACATGTCGGTCAAGGCGCTACCGATGTCGACCTGCCTGACCGCAAGGGTTTCCGGCATGATGTCCCTCCTGTCCAATGGACTGCGCCGCCCGGTTACCCGTCCGCCGCAGCGGCAAGCCGCAGAACCCGTACGGATTTTCCCGACATGTCGCAGGAAAGGACCCCTGACCCGCACGAACGACTCCGGGCAGCGGTGTCGCCGGTTCCCGCGGGACACGATCGGTTCACCCCGGGGCGGCTCCGGATAGGCTGCGGACATGCCAGGCACGGTCGGGCGGACCCCGACGTCATCAGCCCCCGTACCGGGATCCGCCGGGGTCTCACCGGCGGTGGCGGCCGTGCGGGCCCACCCGTGGGCGGAAACCCCGCTGGGTCCGCCACAGGGCTGGGACGTGACGGTCCGCGTGCTGGTCGACGTGATCCTGTCCTCCCCCGTGCCGATGGCGCTGTACTACGGCGACGACCTCGTCCTGCTCTACAACCAGGCATACGCGGAGGTGATCGGCGACCGGCACCCCGGCGCACTGGGCCGACCGGCCCCCGAGGTGTACGCCGACCTGTGGCACTCCCCCGACGTCGGCGAGGTGATCGAACGGGCCTACCGGCACGGCGAGTCGTTCCTCCAGAAGGAATCGGTGCTCCCGGTCCAGCAGCACGCCGCCGGCGACCACGCGGTCTTCACCCGGGGCCACTCCCCGGTACGCGACAGCACCGGCCGGATCGTCGGCGTGCTCACCGTCGCCGCCCAGACCAGCCAGCTCACCCAGCAGTTGCAGAGCCTGTCCGACTTCGCCGCGGCGCTGTCGGGCACGCTCACCCTGGACGACGTGGCCCGGGTGACGCTGCGCTACGCGCTGCACTCCTTCGACGCCGACCAGGTGTCCTTCGCGGTCGACGACGGCCCCGCCTGGCGGCTGGTCCGCCGGATCCGGGGCGAGCTGCTCGACGAGGCCGACGAGCGGCTGCCACCGCTGTGGCGGCCCGTCCCACCGGACACCACCGCGCCCGTGGTGGTCGCCGCCCGCAGCGGGGTGCCCTTCTTCGCCGGGGACGGCCAACCGCTGCGGGACACCGCGGTCGACCGGCACGACCAGAAGATCCGGTCGCTGGCCGCGCTGCCGCTGCGCTCGTCGGTCATCCGGGGCGGCCTGGCCGTGGGCTACCAGGCCCCGCACGGCTGGTCGGCGGCGGAGCGGGCGCTGCTGACCGCCTCCGCCGAGCTGGTCGGCCAGGCGGCCGAGCGGGCCCGCCGGTTCGAGACCCAGCACGGCACGGCGCAGCTGTTGCAGCGCAGCATGCTCCCCGAGCAGTTGCCGGCGCTGCCCCGGCTGCGCATCGCCGCCCGGTACGACCCGGGGGTCGACGGCAACGCCGCCGGTGGCGACTTCTACGACGCCTTCCTGCTGCCCTCCGGCGATCTGGGCGTGGTGCTCGGCGACGTCGCCGGCCACGACGTGCAGGCCGCGGCCCGGATGGGACAGGTACGCGCGGCCCTGCGGGCGCTGGCGCTGGCCGACCCCCGACCGGACGCGGTGCTCGCCGGCCTGGACCGGCTGGTGGCGAGCCTGGGCACCGAGACCGGCACCCACGAACTCTTCGTGACGGTGGCCTTCGGGGTGGTCGACGCCGACCGGGCGGAGATCACCCTGGCCAGCGCCGGGCACCCCCCGCCGTTGATCCGGCGCAGCGGGCCGGACGGCGTCGCCACCGCCAGCTTCGTCGAGTTGCCGACCGGCGCGCCGCTGGGCCTGGGCTGCCGGCCCCGCACCGCCACCGTGCCGTTCGCCCCCGGTGACACCCTGCTGCTCTACAGCGACGGGGTGGTCGAGCGGCGGCGGCAGAGCCTCACCGCCGGAATGGCCGGGCTGGTGGCGGCGGTGGCCGGCGCGACCAGTGGCGACCCCCGGGCGCTCTGTGCGGTCGCCACCGGCGCGGTGGGCGGCACCACCGAGGACGACGTGGCGGTGCTCGCGGTCGAACACGCGCTCCGGCCGAGCCGTTCCGCCGGGATGGAGATGCCGGCCGAGCCGACCGCGCCGAGCCGGGTCCGGCACTGGATGACCGCGCAGCTCGGCGCGTGGCAGGTGCCCGAGGCGGTGATCGGCGCGGCGGTGCTGTGCACCAGCGAGCTGACCACCAACGCGCTGCTGCACGCCGGCACCGCCGCCCGGGTGGAGATCGACCTCAGCCCGGAGCGGCTGCTGGTGTCGGTGGCCGACTCCGGCACCCGGGGCACCGTGACCCGCGCTCAGACCGACACGCTGAGCAGCCGGGGCCGGGGGCTCGGGCTGATCGAGCAGCTCTCCGACGCCTGGGGCACCGACCCGACCGTACGCGGCTCGACCGTCTGGTTCGAGATCCTGCTGCCCCCGGGCTGAGCACAGCTGCAGCCCCGCGTCGACGACCATGCGGGGACAAGCCGGACACCCAGGCTTAGCCCGACCATCGACGGGGCACAGTCCCACCCCCGACCGCACCCGTGGCCGGGGGTGAGAGGTGGTCGGGGTGGAACTGGTCGATGTCGAGTTCGCGCTGGTGGGGGCGGGTGCCCTGCTGGCCGGGGTGCTCCCCCGACTGCTGGAGCGCCGCCCGCTGTCCATGCCGATAGCGTTCCTCGGCCTCGGGATGCTGGTCTTCGCCCTGCCCATCGGCCTGCCCGCGCCGGATCCGCTGCGCTACCCGCAGGTCGCCACCCACCTGACCGAGATCGGCGTGATCGTGGCGCTGATGGGTGCCGGCTTGAAGATCGACCGACCGTTGAGCTGGAAACGCTGGTCGTCCACCTGGCGGCTGCTGGCCATCGCCATGCCGATCTGCATCGCGGCGGTGGCGCTGCTGGGCTGGTGGTGGGCCGGTCTGGTGCCGGCCGCGGCGCTGCTGCTCGGCGCGGCCCTCGCCCCGACCGACCCGGTGCTCGCCTCGGACGTCCAGGTCGGCGAACCCACCGACGCCGAGGACTCCGAGGACGAGGTGCGCTTCGCGCTGACCTCCGAGGCCGGCCTCAACGACGGCCTGGCCTTCCCGTTCGTCTACGCGGCCATCGCGATCGCCACCGCCGGGCTGGCCCCGGCCGGCTGGTTCGCCGAGTGGTTCACCGTCGACGTGCTCTACAAGCTGGCCGTCGGCGTCGGCGGTGGGCTGCTGATCGGTTGGCTGCTCGGCAAGCTGTTCTTCCGCGCCCCGAGCGAGCTGCGGCTGGCCCGGCACGCCGAGGGCTTCCTCGCGCTGGCCGCCACCTTCCTGGCGTACGGGCTGGTGGAGGTGGTCGGCGGCTACGGCTTCCTGGCCGTCTTCGTCGCCGCGCGGGCGATCCGGGCCGCCGAGCGGACCCACGAGTTCCACGCCGTGCTGCACGACTTCGCCGAGCAGACCGAGCGGCTGCTGACCGTCCTGCTGCTGCTGCTCTTCGGCGGGGCGGTGATCACCGGCCTGCTCGCCCCGCTCACCTGGCAGGCGGCGACCGTCGGGCTGGCCCTGGTCTTCGTCATCCGGCCGCTGGTCGGCTGGCTGTCGCTGCGCGGCGCACCGGGTCGACCGGCCGAGCACTGGGTGATCGCCTCGTTCGGCATCCGGGGCGTCGGCTCGTTCTACTACCTGGCGTACGCCACCACCAAGGCGGACTTCGCCCAGGCAGACCTGATCTGGGCGACGGTCGGCCTGGTGGTGGTGGTCTCGGTCGTGGTGCACGGGATGGCGGCCACGCCGGTGATGCAGTTGCTGGACCGGGCCGGCGAGCGCACCGCCGACCCGTCCGAGCGGGGTCGGCACGACGAGCCGGCACTGGACGGCGCCCGCGGCTGACCGGCCGGCTGAGCCGACCACCCAGGGTTGACCGGCCGGTTCAGCCGCCCGCCCGGGGCTGGCCAGCCGGCTCAGCCGGAGTTGTCGGCGAGTCGCCGGGCGAGTTCCCGGCCCAGGTCGCGGCCGGACCGCCAGGCGCTCTGCACCCGGGGCCGGCCGAAGGCGTCCCCGGCCAGCCCGACCCGGTCGTCGTCGAGGAAGAAGCCCTCGTCGGCGACCGGCTCGACCGGCCGGGCGTACGTCCACCGGTGGACGTGCACCTGCGCGGCCGGTTCCGGCAGGCCGAGCAGGTCGCGGACGGCCTGTTCGATCGCCGGCCCGGCGTCGCTGGGCTGGGCCAGGTGCCCGGCGGCGAACTCCGGCGTGGTGTGCGCGACCAGCACCGGGGCGGCGTCCCCACGCCGGTCGCCGTCGTCGCAGACCAGGGCGAGCACCGGATGGTCGTTGACGAAGGCGCCCCGGAAGTCGGCCCACCGCCGCGCCGGGAAGTGCAGCACCCCGGCGAGCACCGGTGACCACCGCTGCCGTACCGCGGCCCGGGTGACGCCGGTCAGCGCCGGGTCGACCAGCAGGGCGGCCTGCGGGCCGGGCATGCACAGCGCCACCGCGGCGGCCGGTCGACCGTCCACCACCGGCCCCGGCTCGACCGTCGACACCCACCGGTCGACGGTCACCGGCAACTCGCGGGCCAGCTCCTCGACCAGCGAACGCAGGCCGCGCGGGGCAGCCCAGCGAACCGGTCCGGGCACCTCCCGCCGGCCGTCCGGGCCGTACGCGACGAAGGTGTCGGTCCACTCCCGCACCAGCCCGGCGGCCTGCCAGCGCCGGACGACCTCGACGAAGTCCGGGTCGTCGGCGGTCAGGTACGCCGCCCCCAGGTCGGCGGGGCGACCGTCGAAGCGTCTGCTGGCCATCCGGCCCCCGGCCACCCGGCCGCGTTCCCGGATCTCCACCGGCACGCCGGCCCGGACCAGCTCACCGGCGCACGCCACACCGGCGATGCCGGCTCCCACCACGATCACATCCGACTCCACGGGTCGATCGTATGCACCGGGAGCGGCATGACCGGGCGACCCGCGGGGTATTGGCACGGCTGTTCGAGGAGAGGTGACGTGATGACCGACCGCAACAGCCAGCAGCCCGACCCACGTGGGGCGATCAAGGACCCGGAGGAGTGGGTGACCGGCGACGAGCCGCCCACCGCCGCCCAGGAGTCGTACCTGCACACCCTCGCCCGGGAGGCCGGCGAGGAGGTGCCGGACGACCTGACCAAGGCGGAGGCGTCCCGGCGGATCGACGAGTTGCAGGAGGAGACCGGCCGGGGCCGGTGACCTCAGCGGGGTGGCAGGCGGTGCAGCACGACCCGGTCGAGCTGCCCCGTCGCCACCTCGGCGGTCAGGTACGTGGCGTGCGGCTGTGCCCGCCGGTCGGTGGGTGAGCCCGGGTTGAGCAGCCGCAGGCCGCCCGGGGCGACGCTGTCCCACGGGATGTGCGAGTGACCGAAGACGAGCAGGTCCCGGTCGGGGAACCGGGCCGCGCAGCGCTGTTCCCGCCCGGTCTTCGGCCCGGTCTCGTGCACCACGGCCACCCGCAGCCCGGCCAGCTCCACCTCGGCCACCTCGGGCAGCCGGGCCCGCAGGTCGGGGCCGTCGTTGTTGCCGTACACGGCGACCAGTCGACGCGCCCGGTCGGCCAACCGGTCGAGCAGCGCCACCTCCACCCAGTCACCGGCGTGCAGCACCACGTCGGCGGCGTCCACCGCCGCCCAGACCTGGTCCGGCAGGTCCCGGGCGCGACGGGGCAGGTGGGTGTCGGCGATCATGAGCAGCCGCATCGGGCGGGCCTTCCGGTGCCGGGGGCAGGGGCCGGGCGCGGCCGTCAGGCTCAGGCGCCCTGGCCCTGATTCTGCATCAGGCCGCCGTCCGTGACGTCGGCACCGGTGGTCACGTCGACGTCCGCTGTCACGTCGACGCCGGTGGTCACGTCGACATCGCCACCACGTCCGTGCCGGTCGCCAGGAAGTGCGGGCGGTCCGCCGGGACGTCGCGCCGCCGCTCGGCGATGTCGGTGAGCAGCCCGGCCGCGTTGATCAGGCCGATGTGCGAGAAGGCCTGCGGGAAGTTGCCCACCTGCTCGCCGGTGACCTGGTCGATCTGCTCGGCGTACAGGCCGAGGTCGTTGACCCGGCCGGCGAGCTGCTCGAACAGCCGCACGGCCCGTTCCTGCTCGCCGGCCAGGGCCAGGCAGCTGGTCAGCCAGAACGAGCAGATCAGGAAGCCGGCGGGGTCACCGTCGAAGCGGAGCAGCAGGCCGTCACGCGACAGCCGACGCTCCACCACGTCGATGGTGGAGCGCATCCGCGGGTCGGCGGCCGGCAGGAAACCGACCAGCGGCATGAGCAGCACCGAGGCGTCCAACCGGTCGGAGTCGAAGGCCCCGGTGTACGCGCCGAGCCGGTCGTTCCAGCCCCGCCCCAGCACCGCCGCGCGGATCTCGTCCCTGGCCCGCGCCCACCGCCGTACGTCGGCCGGGTCGCCCAGCCGGGAACCGAAGCGCACCGCCCGGTCCAACGCCGTCCAGCACTGCACCTTCGACGACAGGTAGTGCCGTTGGGTGTCGCGGGCCTCCCACATCCCGGAGTCCGGCAGGCGCCAGCTGCGGGCCGCCTGGTCGGCCAGGTCGCACAGCAGGTGCCGAACGTCGGGTGACATCGGGTCCAGGTAGTGCCGCATCAGCCAGGCGGCGTCGATGATCTCGCCGAGCACGTCGTTCTGCCGCTGCTTCCACGCGTCGTTGCCGACCAGCACCGGGCGGCTGCCGGCGTACCCGCGCAGGTGGTCGAGGGCGTGCTCGGTGAGGTCCCGTTCCCCCTCGACGCCGTACATGATCGGCACCCGGCCGCCGTCGATCCGACCCATCGCCCGCGCCACCCAGGAGAACTGCCGGTCGGCCTCGTCGGGGCAGGCCGACCGCCACAGCGCCCGGAGGGTGAGGCTGAAGTCGCGGACCCAGACGAACCGGTAGTCGTAGTTGCGGTCCCCGCCCGGCCGCTCCGGCAGCGAGGTGGTCGCCGCCGCGACGACGGCGCCGCTGGGCTGGTAGGTCATGCCCTGCACCACCATCGCGCTGTGCCGCACCTGATCGCGGTAGCGGCCCTGGTAGTCGTGCAGGTCGGCCCAGGAGCGCCAGCCGGCCACCGCCTCGGCCACCGCCCGGTCGGCGTCGGGCAGGGCCGGATCGCCCCCGTCGTAGGTCGGGGCGTACCCGAGGGTGAACCGCAGGGTGTCCCCGGCCCGGACCGGCACCCGACCGGTCGCGTTGCCGTCGCGGCAGGCCAGCGGCACGTCGGAGCGCAGGCTGAGTCGGCACGCGCCGGCCATCGCGTCGATCAGCCCGCCCGACCGCTTCAGGTACGCGGTGACCCGGCCGTACTCGAATCGGGGTACGAACTCGACGCGCACCGGCACCACGCCGGACAGCCCCTCGACCACCCGGACGAGCGCCCGGGGCGAGCGTAGGCCGATGTCGTGCCCCCGCGCGCCCGGCTCCAACGCCAGGGCGTCGGTGACCGCCACCGAGCCGGTGCCAGTGTGGAAGACGGTCCGCAGCACCAGCGAGTCGTCCAGATAGGAGCGGGACACCGTGACGTCGTCGGCCTCGGGCGCGATCGACCAGTGACCGGCCCGGTCGTCGAGAATCCGCCCGAACACCGACGGGCTGTCGAACCGGGCGGGGCACCACCAGTTGACCGAGCCGTGCCGGTCCACCAGCGCCGCGCTGCGGCCGTCGGCCAGGAAGCCGTGCTCGCTGATCCGTCCGCTGTCCACGTGCCGGGTTACCCGGGTACCTCGTGCCGCATGCCTCGGCCCCCACAGGTTCTCCCGGGTCGGGCCGTCGGCGCACCGGCCCCGGGTCGGGCCGCCGGCGCACCGGCCCCGGATCGCCGCGCCACGGGTCGCCGCCGGGGCGTCGGCCCGGATTGCCGCGCCGCCCGGTGTTAGGCCGCCGGACGCCCGGGAACGCCGGTCGTTGACGAAGGAGGATGCCATGACCAGAGCAGCGAACCCGAGCGCCACCTGGCGACCCGGGATGCCGGGCGGCGACCACCTCCCGTCCGGTCCGGCCGGACGACCGGCGACGCCCCCGGGGGACGGACACGGCCCGCAGGCCGGCCCGCCCACGGTGACGATCGGCGCGTACCCGGACTATCCGTCCGCCCAACGGGTGGTGGACTACCTGGCGGACAACCGGTTCCCGGTGGAGCACACCGCGATCGTCGGGACCAACCTCACCCTGGTGGAGACGGTTCTCGGCCGGCTCACCACCGGACGGGCCGCCCTGCTGGGCGCGGGCACCGGCGCGTGGTTCGGTCTCTTCATCGGCCTGTTGTTCGGCATCTTCACCGTCGGCAACTGGCTCGCGGTGATCCTGGTCGGGCTGGTGATCGGCGCGATCTGGGGAGCCGTGTTCGGCGCGGTGGCGCACGCCATGTCCGGCGGCCAGCGTGACTTCACCTCGGCCAGCTCGCTGCGCGCCGGCCAGTACGCGGTCACCGTGGACGCCGCACTGGCCGACCAGGCGCGGCAGTCGCTCGGCCGGATGCACCTGACCCCGACCGGAGCCACCGCCCGCTGATCGACCGACCTTCCACCGCCGCCCCGACGCGCCCAGCGCCGGGGCGGCCGTGGCGTCGTCGGTCCCACGCGCCCAGCGTCGCGACGGCGGCGTCGGCCCGATGCGCCCAGCGCTGCGGCGGCCTCGTCCCGGGGTCCTTCCGCCATCTGACTAGCGGGACGTCCTCGCGAAGTCCACGAACCCCCGCCACGCACCCGGTGCGAACGCCAGCGTCCCGCCGTCACGGTCCTTCGTGTCCCGCACCAGGACGACGCCCGGCAGGTTGTCCGCCACCTCGACGCAATTCCCGCCGTTGTCCCCGCTTCTGGTGCTCTTGCGCCACCGTGCGCCGGTCATGTCCATGTCGCTGCCACTCTCCTGATGAGATCGAGAGACTGTGCCCGAGGCAGGGCCTCGCCGACTATGCGAGCCCACCGACGTTCAAGGCTAGCGATGTCTGCCGCGTCGTCGGTGATGTGCGCCCGGGCCGGACCGTCCTGATGCGCCAGCCGCGCACCGTCCGGCAGCTCGGCCAGGACGAACGGACCGCCCATGCCCAGATAGATCGGCGTGTCGAGCGGTACGACATGCACCTGCACGCACGGCAGTTCGGCGCAGGCCGCGATGTGCTCACACTGCTCACGCATCAGCTTGCCGTCGCGCCCCGCGCGCCGCCGGAGGGCCGCTTCGTCGATCACCGCGACGACGAGCGGAGGCTGTGGCCGGTGCAGAACCGCCTGCCGCTGCATCCGCGCCGCCACCAGCTCGTCGACCTCCTCGGGGCTGGGGGCCGCCAGCGCCAGCGTCGCCCGCGCGTACGCTTCCATCTGTAGGAGCCCCGGCACCCACGCGAGTTCGAACCCCCGCAGCGCGACCGCCTCGCGCTCGATGTCCGCCCACCGTCGAAACCAGACAGGCTCGTGGCGCTTCAGCGCATCCGGCCAAAGGTCCAGAACGTCGCGGCCCAGCACCGCCGCGACCTTGGCGCGATGCCGGGTCTGCGGGATGCTCCCGTGGCGTGCCCACCTCGCTGCGGTCTTCGGGTCGACACCCACCTGGGCAGTGTTCGCTTCACAACATTCGGCGAGGTCGGGTTGCCCCATAGCGACGCCACCGGTCGGCGGGGACACCTCGCCGGCCGCCAACGGGGCCGCGCACGTGATGAGGGCCGCACCGCCGCGGGGGTCGTGGATGCGATGGGGGCTGCCTCTCAGGGAGGCGGTGGGCGGATCCGGGGACGCGGAAGGGTCAGCGGTCGTGGCGCGGGTAGTTCCGTTCACCGGCCCGGATCGGGGTGTCGACCCGGTTCTCCGGCGGGGCGAGCGGGCAGGCCCAGGTGTCGTCGTACGCGCAGCTCGGGTTGTAGAGATAGTTGGCGTCGAGGCGGACCCGCCGGCCGGGGAGCAGGGTCAGCCCCCGCCCGAAGGTGCCCTTGACCGTGTCGGTGAGATACCGCCCCCCGCCGTACGTCTCCCGGCCGCTGGTGCCGTCGCGGACGGGCACGAACAGCCCCCCGCCGTACGCCTCGATCCACCACAGGGTCAGCGGTCCCCATGGCGTGTCGGCGACCGCCAGCCGCCGGTAGTGCACCACCCCGTCCGGTCCGCCGGTGTCGATGCTCTCGGTGCCGGACGCGGGGAGCAGGGGAGCCTCGACCACCGCCGCCGGATCCGGAGGGAACCAGTCCAGCCCGGGGAAGCCGGCCCGGTCGCCGCCCGGGAGCGGGCTGGCCGGATGGGTCCGGAACAGCTCGTCGCGGGCTGCCCGGAACCCGGCCAGGTCGTCGTCGGACAGGTACAGCGCGGCGGTGCGTTCCCGCCAGTCGAGCACGTCCAGATCGTCCACCCGTCGACCCTAACCAGCCACCCCGGCAACCCTCCCCGATCCCGCCGATCAAAAGGTCCAGACCACCCGGCAACCCTCCCCCGTCCTCGGTGATCAAGAGATTCAGACCACCCGACAGCCCCCGCCCCCGGTGATCAAGAGGTTCAGGCCACCCGCCGGCCCGCCGGCCCGGTTGATCAAGAGGTTTAGGCCACCCGACAGCCCTCATCCCCGGTGATCAAGAGGTTTTGGCCGGTGATCAAGAGGTTTAGGTCAGCATGTGGCGGAATGTTGACCTAAACCTCTTGATCACCGAAGGAGCGGCAGGGCGCGGCACGAGCGGCAGGGCACGGCACGAGCGGCAGGGCACGGCACGAGCGGCAGGGCACGGCACGAGCGGAGCGGGGTGAGGGCGGGCGGGCCGGGGCAGGGGCGAGGGGGTTACGGGTCGGTGGCGAGGCGGGCGTGCAGGTGTTCGTCGTGGCGGTGGCCGTCGCCGTAGCGGTGGGACTCACGCAGCGTCCCCTCCAGCGGGTAGCCGGCCCGTTCGGCGACCCGGCAGGAGGCGGTGTTGGCCACCGCGTGGCACAGCTCGATCCGGTGCAGGTCGAGGTGGGTGAAGGCCCAGTCGGTGAGCGCGCGGAGCGCCCGGCCGGCGACGCCGCGACCCCGGGCCGGGGCGGTGGTCCAGTAGCCGACGGCAGCGTTGTCGTGCCGGATCTGGTGCACCGACACCGACCCGAGCAGTGTCGAGTCGGTGTCGTCGGTCACCGCGAGCGACACGTGACTGCCGTCGCTCCAGTCGGCCCGCCGGGCGATCCACGCCTGGGCTTGGGCCGGGTCGGTCACCCCCTGCCCGTTCCAGCGGACGATCTCGGGGTCGCGCAGGGCGATCAGCACGGCCGACGCGTCGGTCGCCCGCCAGGGGCGCAGCAGCAGGCCGGGGGCGGTGATCTCCACGGGGTCCACCGGGGCAGTCTCGCAGGTCAACCGGCGATCATCGCCAGCCGCCTTCTTCAAATACTGAAGTTCCGCACCTCAAGAAGAGCTGTCGCACTGCTCACAGCGGCACGGCGAGTCTTGTTTAAATTTTAAATAGTGCTATTGTTCGGGACGTGACAGAAAGCCTGGACAGCGAGCGGATGGCCTGCTGGCGCGCGTACATCGAGGCGAGCCAACGGCTGTTCACGCAGCTCGAAGAGGATCTGCGCGCCGAGGGGGAGCTGAGCTTCGCCGACTACCACGTGCTGGTCCTGCTCTCCGAGGCGCCGGGCCAGCGGCTGCGGATGGGCGAGCTGGCCAGCCGGCTGGTCTTCTCCCCCAGCCGGCTCACCTACCAGATCTCCACCATGCAACGACGGGGTCTGGTCGCCAGGCAGTCCTGCCCCGGGGACCGACGGGGCAGCGAGGCGGTGCTCACCGCCACCGGGCTGCTGACCCTGCGTGAGGCCGCGCCGGGGCACCTCGCCTCGGTCCGGCGGCACCTGATGGACGACCTCGACGACGCCGAGGTCACCACCCTGACCCGGGTCTTCGATCGGCTCGGCCGGCGGTTGCGCGCCGACCGGGACGCGACGTCCACCCACCGCGACACCTGAGGAGCCCGAGATGCCCGCGATCACCGTCGACGACGTCCTCGTCCTGCCCCGCCTGCCCCGGCTCGACGAGACCACCAGCTACCGGCCGGTCCGCCGGCTGACCACCGCCCCCAGCGGCTACGAGGGGGAGGGCTTCCCGGTCCGCCGGGCCTTCGCCGGGGTGCCGATGTCCGATCTCGACCCGTTCATCCACCTCGACCAGATGGGCGAGGTGGACTACGCGCCGGGTGAGCCCAAGGGCACCCCGTGGCACCCGCACCGGGGCTTCGAGACGGTCACCTACATGATCGACGGGATCATGGACCACCAGGATTCCCAGGGCGGCGGCGGCACCATCACCGACGGCGACACCCAGTGGATGACCGCCGGCAGCGGCCTGCTGCACATCGAGGCCCCGCCGGAGCACCTGGTGGCCAGCGGGGGTCTGTTCCACGGCCTCCAGCTCTGGGTCAACCTGCCCCGGGTGGCCAAGATGATGCCACCGCGCTACCAGGACATCCGGGGCCGGGAGTCGGCGCTGCTGACCACGCCGGACGGTGGTGCGCTGATCCGGATCATCGCCGGTGAGATCGCCGGGCACCGGGGGCCGGGCTCGACCCACACGCCGATCACGATCGCCCACGTCACGCTGGAGCCCGGTGCCGAGTTGGACCTGCCCTGGCGGGCCGACTTCAACGCGCTGGTCTACGCCCTCTCCGGTCGCGGCACGGTCGGCCCCGACCGGCGACCGTTGCAGGGCGGCCAGCTGGCCGTGCACGGTCCGGGCGACGCGCTGCGGGTGACCGCCGCCGGCAGGCAGGACGGCAACACCCCGGGCCTGGACCTGTACATCATGGGCGGAAAGCCCATCCGGGAGCCGGTGGCGCACTACGGGCCGTTCGTGATGAACACCCGCGCCGAGCTGATGCAGGCCTTCGAGGACTTCCAGGCCGGCAAGCTGGGCGTCGTACCGGCCCAGCGGCTGCCGCACACCGGCGGCCAGGGCGACCGGCCCTGACCGGGCGTACGCCGGCCTGAAGCCGGTGACCCGTCCACGGGCGTCCCGGGATATCCCGGGGCGCCCGTTTCGAGCGCAGTGACCGGCGTGAAGGAGAGGCCCCCGTGCGCCGAGGTGTCCGTTCCGGTGGACCGGGGCGGGCGGTGGTAGCAGGTGGGTGGCGGCCGTCAGGAGACCGCGAAGATCCCGGCCACCCCGAGGATCACCATGAGCAGCACCGCGAGGATCGCGCCGCGTTCGCTCTCGACCGCCTGCGGGCGGTGCTCGGTCGCGGAGTTCGTCGTCTCGGCGGGCATTGCGGTGCCTCCTCGGCGTTCGCGGTCTGCGGGCGCGGTAGGCCGTCCACGGACGGTTCCGGGTGACCCGGAGTGGGTACCGACGGCAGAGGTCCTACCGGTGTGAGGACGTCGTCGACCTCGGGAGGCTGGAACGTGGCGATCGAGGACTGGTTCCTGACCGCTGAGGAACGCGCCAACCCGGCCTCGGGGTTACCCGTCTGGACGACCGGAAACCTCGCCGAGCCGCTGATCCACGGCGCGGCGTACTTCGACCGCCTGGTCAGCGAGGTGGAGGCGCTCGGCGCGGGCGACCATCTCTTCTTCACCGACTGGCGGGGCGACCCGGACGAGCGGATGCGCCCGGACGGCCCGACCGTCGCCCAGATCTTCGCCCGGGCCGCCCAGCGGGGCGTGGTGGTCAAGGGGCTGCTCTGGCGCTCCCACCTCGACGCGTTGTCCTACAGCGAGGCCGAGAACCGCAGCCTCAGTGAGGCGGTCGGGGCCGCCGGTGGCGAGGTGCTGCTCGACCAGCGCGTCCGGCGCGGCGGGTCGCACCATCAGAAGCTGGTGGTGCTGCGCCATCCCGACGCGCCGGAGCGGGACATCGCCTTCGCCGGCGGGATCGACCTGTGCCACAGCCGACGCGACGACGCCGAGCATCTCGGCGACCCGCAGCCCCTGGCCATGTCGCCGAAGTACGGCCCGCGCCCACCCTGGCACGACGTGCAGCTCGCCATCCGGGGGCCGGCGGTCGGGGCGCTGGACACCACGTTCCGTGAGCGGTGGACCGACCCGATGCCGCTGGACTCGGAGAACCCGCTGGCCTACCTGCGGGACCGGTTCCGGGGCTCCGATCTCAGTCCCGATCCGCTGCCCGACCAGCCGGCCGACCCGCCGCCCTGCGGCCCGCACCGCATCCAGGTGTTGCGCACCTACCCGGCAGTCCGCCCCCGGTACTCCTTCGCCCCCGACGGCGAGCGGACGGTGGCCCGGGGCTACACCAAGGCGGTCCGCCGGGCCCGCCGTCTGATCTACCTGGAGGACCAGTACCTCTGGTCGACCGAGGTGGCCGAGTTGTTCGCCGAGGCGCTGCGGGACAACCCGGATCTGCACCTGGTCGCCGTGGTCCCCCGCCACCCGGACGTGGACGGCGCGTTGGCGCTGCCGCCGAACATGGTGGGCCGGGAGCAGGCGCTCTCGCTGTGCGAGCGGGCCGCCCCGGAGCGGGTGCACGTCTTCGACGTGGAGAACCGGGCGGGTGGACCGGTCTACGTGCACGCCAAGATCTGCGTGGTCGACGACGTCTGGGCGAGCGTGGGCAGCGACAACTTCAACCGGCGGTCCTGGACGCACGACAGCGAGCTGTCCTGCGCGGTGCTCGACGAGACCCGCGACGAGCGGTCCCCCGTCGATCCGGCCGGTCAGGGCGACGGTGCCCGGGTGTTCGCCCGGGACCTGCGGCTGCGGCTGTGGCGCGAGCACCTGGACCGGGATCCGGACGGCGCGGACGACGCCGACCTGCTCGACCCGGCCAGCGCGGTCGAGGCGATCACCTCGGCCGCCGACACCCTCCAGCGGTGGTACGACGACGGCCAGGTCGGCCCCCGGCCCCCGGGTCGGCTGCGCCCGCACCGGCCCGAGCGGCTGCCCTGGTACACCCGGCTCTGGGCGCTGCCGGCGTACCGGCTGGTCTACGACCCCGACGGCCGACCGCTGCACGCCCGGCGCAAGGGCACCTGGTGAGGGTGCGGCACATCCGGGCGCGGGGACGGATCGTCCCGGGGAGCATCAGTGCGGCCGTGCGGATGGTCACAAATCATGCACATCATGTCCGATTTTTACTTTTTATGGATTAAAGTCACTTAAGTACATCAGCCGTTCGGCTAGATTTCGGTTCACCGATCAGGCTATGGTGGCTTCCGAACGGCCCATCTGAAGCTAAACCACAGCGTCGCGTCTTTTTGTCCGCGGACGAGGTGCAGGGAGGACCACCAATGACCGCGCCCACCATGAGCGAGCAGGCGAGCACAGCGCCGTCCACCACCGAGAAGCTGGACCCCCGCGCCCTCACCGACAGCGCCGCCGACCTGCTGAACGCGATGGCCGCGCTGCCCGCCGGCCACCCGTCCCGGGCCGCGCTGCGCGACCGGGCGATCGAGGCCTGGCTGCCGCTGGCCAACCACCTGGCCCACCGCTACAGCGGCCGGGGCGAGCCCACCGACGACCTCGCCCAGACCGCCGCGGTCGGCCTGATCAAGGCGATCGACAAGTTCGACCCGTCGCGCGGCGTCGACTTCGCCGGTTACGCCATCCCGACCATCATCGGTGAGCTCAAGCGGCACTTCCGGGACCGCACCTGGGACATCCGGGTGCCGCGTCGGCTCCAGGAGCTGCGGCTGGCCATCTCCGACGCCAACAGCTCGCTGCTGCAGACCCTGGGCCGCTCGCCCACGGTCGCCGACATCGCCGCCCACCTCAAGCTCACCGAGGAAGAGGTCCTGGAGGGCCTGGAGGGCGCCCGTGCGTACAACGCGGTGTCGCTGTCCACCCCGACCGGCGACGGCGACCGCGCCACCGAGCTGGGCGACATGCTCGGCGGCGAGGACAACGAGTTCGAGCTGGCCGAGCTGCGGGTCGCCCTCGGCCCGGCGCTGGCCACCCTCGACGAGCGCGAGCAGAAGATCCTCACGCTGCGCTTCTACGGCAACCTGACCCAGTCGCAGATCGCCGACCAGATCGGCGTCTCGCAGATGCACGTGTCCCGGCTGCTCGCCCGCGCGCTGACCAAGCTGCGCGGTCAGCTCGACGGCACCTACTAGGGGGTGGTGCCGTCGCCGGGCCTGCGGGTCCGGTGACGGCGGCGACCACAGGGGCCCGGTCGGCGGTTCGCCGGCCGGGCCTTCGCCGTACCCGGAAAGCCGGCGGAACCGGCCCGTCCCCGACGCCGGCCGGAGGCGGAACCGGCCACGGACCGCGAGGAGGCTCCGACCCGCCCGGGTCGGAGCCTCCTCGTCGTCGGTGCGGTCAGCCGCTCACCGGATCACGCCACATGGGGTAGAACGGCGTGCCGTCCGGCAGCCGGAAGACCTCCCGGGGGCGGTAGCCGTGCCGGGCGTAGAGATCCCGGCTGGCCTCGCTGCTCGCCTCCAGGTAGCCGGGCACCCCCTGGGCGTCCAGCCAGGCGTGGTGGTGCTCCAGCAGCGCGGTGCCCAACCCCTGCCCCTGCCGCGCCGGCCGGACGGCGAGCAGCGCCAGGTGGTGGTGGTCGGGGTGCGGATGGTTGGCGGCGAACAGCTCGTCGAGGTGCCGGAACCGGGGGGTCCACTCCCCGCAGGCCGCGGCCAGCCGGTCGTCGTAGTCCACCGGTGCCGGCGACTCGTCACCGACCTGGGGGAACCAGACCGCCACCGCGTCCCGGTCGACAGTGCCGAAGACCAGCCCGTGCCGCATCGCGTGGTCGACCAGGATCTCGAAGTTGTCGGCGAACACGGCCTCCCGCTTCGCCTCGTCCGGCACCAGCCAGTGGGTCGCCGGCAGCACCAGGAACGCCTCGGCGATCCGCTCGGCGACGAGCCGGGTGTCGGCGGCGCCGAGCCGCTCGACGGGCACCGGGCTCACCGCCGGGCCTCCACCGGCACCGGAGCGTCCACCGGCGGTGCGAACAGGGTGGTGGAGACGCTCTCCGCGCCCCGCCCGATCCGGGCGTAGACGTCGGGCCGGCGGGACCGCAGCACCAGACCCCAGAGCAGGCCGATCAGCGCAGCGACCGGGTAGACCCCGGGGATGATCCAGCGCAGCGCCGAGTCCGGCGCGACGCCGAGCAGGGTGGCGAAGTTCGCCACCGCGACCGCCACCATGGCGGCCAGCGCGACGGTGGCCAGGGCCGGGGCGATCGCCCGCCGCCACAGCGACTCCGCGGTGTCGGACCGGGCGAAGTAGACGATCACCGCGACGCTCGTGCTGGCGATCAGCAGCAGCACCCCGAAGCCACCGCCGGTGCCGGCGTAGTAGAAGAGCTGCACCACCGGATCCCAGCCGTTGACCGCGTACAGCGTGATCACCAGCAGGCCGAGCAGGCTCTGCGCCAGCGACGCGACCCGGGGCGCCCCGGTGCGGGGCGAGGTCTGCCCGAAGGCGGCCGGCAGCACACGCTCCCTGCCCAGCGCGAAGGCGTACCGGGCGGTGGTGTTGTGGAACGAGATCATGGCGGCCAGCACCGAGGTCATGAAGAGCGCCTGGCCGATGGTGACGGCGGTGTCACCGAAGTGCGCGGCGGCCAGGTTGAAGATCAGTTCGATGCTCTGCTCACCGGCGGTGGCGGAGATGTTCTCCGGGCCGACGGCCACGGTCATCGACCACGAGGAGAGCGCGTAGAGCCCGGCGATGATCGCCACCGAGAGGTAGGTGGCCAGCGGAACCGTCCGCTTCGGGTCCTTGCTCTCCTCGCTGAAGACCACCGAGGACTCGAAGCCGACGAACCCGGTCATGGCGAGCACCAGCAGCGCGCCCGCACCGGGCACCAGCAGGTTCGACGGGGCCAGCGCGGCGAAGCTGGTCGAGCCGCCCACCGGGTGGCTGAGCTGACCCAGGTCGAACACGAGGATCACCACGATCTCGGCGATCAGCAGCACGGCGAGGACCAGGCCGTTGACGTCCACCCGCAGCAGGCCGAGGACGGCGACCAGCGCCCAGGCGGCGAGGGCCACCACGGCCCAGTGCGGTTCGACGCCGAAGAGGGTGCCGAGCACCGGGGCGGCGGCGGCGCCGATCGCGCCGTAGAGGCCGACCTGGAGCGCGTTGTACGCGATGAGCGCGACCCAGGCCGCGCCGACGCCGGCCGGCCGGCCGATGCCCCGCGAGACGTAGGCGTAGAACGCGCCGGCGTTTTCCACCCGGCGGGCCATCGCCACGTAGCCGACGGAGAAGAGCGCCAGGACGGCGCCCACCGCGAGGAAGGCCAGCGGCATGCCGGTGATGCCGGTGACCGCGTAGCCGGTGGTGACCACGCCGGCCACCACGGTCAGCGGCGCGGCGGCGGAGAGGACGAAGAAGATGACCGACGGCACGCCGAGGCGGCCACGGGCCAGGGCGTCACTGACGTTACTGGGTCGTGCGACTGTCGGTTGGGGCATGGGGGCTGCTCCGGAAAGAGGGGAGAGGAGGGGGAAGGGGTGGCGCGGCGAGATCAGGGGATGCCGCGCAGCACCGCGGCGCCGACCGCGGCCTCGGTGTGCACGACCAGTTCCTGCAGGGGGGCGGGCAGCGACTGGATGAGGGTGGACAGCCGGTGGTGGGCGCGCGGGCCGGCGCTCCACAGCACCTCGCGGGTCAGCCCGGCCGCGGCCACCAGCCCGAGCAGGGTGGTGTCCGACACCAGGGGCTGCTCCGGCCGCTCGATCAGGGCACGCAGCCGGGTCGCCGGCCAGGCGGCGGCGTTGAGGTCGATCGGCAGGTAGCTGACCGTGGTCCGCAGCAGCCGGCGGTTCTCCTGCCGGCGCAGCACCCCGGCGCGGGCCAACCGCTCCCCCACCGACGTGGTCGACGACTGGGACAGGAAGGCGAGCCAGGTCCGCACCGCCTGGTGCTGCGACTCGCCGATGAGCTGGTCGAGCACGGTGTGCGCCAGCGCGTCGGCCGGGGGACGCCGGTCGAGCACGGTGACCAGTCCACCCGAGACGGTGATCTGTCCGAAGAGGATCAGCTCGGCCAGCAGACCGGCGGCGAGGCCGAGGCCGGTCGCGCTCGGGTGCAGCTTGGCCTTGCCCCGGCTGTCGTTGTGCGCGATCAGAAAGAACTCGTCGGCGACCAGCAAACGAGCCTCCCACGCATTGTCCACAGGTGATCCACGCCGGGTGACAGGATGCCTCCACAAAGGCCGCTTTGCAACTCCCGGATTCCATGGTTGCACTCCGTGCTCGGGTGACCTGCGGATCTTGTCGTGACAGACTCGGAGGGTGACCGTCAGCCCCACCGTTCGCCGCCGCCGCATCGCCCGTGAACTCCGCCAACTGCGGGAACGCGCCGGCATGACACTCGACGTGGCCGCCCGCCAGCTCGACATGTCCAAGAGCAACCTGTCCCGGATCGAGAACGCCCAGATCGGCATCAAACCCCGCGACGTGCGGGCCGCACTGGCGCTCTACCAGGTGACCGGCGACGACGCCGAGGCGCTCATCGAGATAGCCCGGGGCGCCCAGCAGCGCGGCTGGTGGCAGAACTACAGCGACGTGCTGCCCGAGTGGTTCGAGTTCTACGTCGGTCTGGAGGCGGAGGCGGAGAGCCTGCGCACGTACGAGGCCGAATCCGTTCCCGGCCTGCTGCAGACCGAGGCGTACGCCCGGGAGATGTTCCGCCGCACGGCCGGCGAGGAGGGGCTGGAGCGCAAGGTGGCCGCCCGGTTGCGCCGCCAGGAGGTGCTGCACCGGAAGTCTCCCCCGGTCGACCTGTCGGTGGTGCTCAACGAGGCGGTGCTGCTGCGACCGGTGGGAGGTCCGGCCGTCATGGCCGAGCAGTTGACCCGGATGGTCGAGGTAGCTCAGTTACCGAACGTGACGTGCCACGTACTTCCGTTCGCGTCCGGTGGCCACCCGGCGATGAGCACTCCCTATGTGATCCTCACGTTTGCCGACGCGGCCGACCATTCCGTGGTCTACCTGGACAATCTCACGCTGGGTCTGGCGCTGGAGGACGTGGGACACGTGCGCGGGTATAGGCTTGTACACGAGGAGCTGTGCCGGATGGCACTCGATCCGGCGGAGTCCCTGACCCGCATCGAGGATGCTGCTCGTCACTTTGCGTGATCGCATCGCGGCACGCCCGGCTGAACGTGAGGTAAGGGATGCAGGCGCTGCCTCTGTCCACGATGGACTGGCGGACCAGCAGTCGCAGCAGCGGCAACGGCAACTGCGTGGAGGTCGCCACCACGGCCGACCGGATCGCGGTACGGGACAGCAAGGACCGGTGCGGTCCCGCGCTGGTCTTCCCCGCCGACGCCTGGACAGCCTTCGTCACCAGCATGGAGGCGGTGCGCCGGGGCTGACGTCCGCGCCGGGCGGCATCCCGGCCCGGCGGGTCGGCGACGGTGGGCGCGGGCGGGGCGGGCGGCCCGGCGTGCCACAGTGGCAGTCGTGCTCTCCGACGTACCACTCGACCTGCCGGTCCGGCCGGCGCTGCCACCGCTGCTGCGGGCGCTGACCGGCACCGGCGGCGCGGTCCTGGTGGCCCCGCCCGGCACCGGCAAGACCACCCTCGCGCCGCTCGCGGTGGCCGAGGGGGTGGCCGGCACGGTGCTGGTGGCCCAGCCCCGCCGGGTGGCCGCCCGCGCGGCGGCCCGGCGGATGGCCGACCTGCTCGGCGAGCGGGTCGGCGACCGCGTCGGGTACGCCGTCCGTGGCGACCGCCGGGTCGGCCCCGGCACCCGGATCGAGGTGGTCACCACCGGCCTGCTGGTCCGCCGGCTGCTGCGCGACCCGGAGCTGCCCGGGGTGGACGCGGTGCTGCTCGACGAGGTGCACGAGCGGCAGCTCGACGTCGATCTCGCGCTGGCCTTCACCGTGGAGGCCCGCGCGGCGCTGCGTCCCGAGCTGTGGCTGGTGGCGATGTCGGCGACCCCGGAGGCGGACCGGTTCGCCGCGCTGCTCGGCGGCGACACCCCCGCCCCGGTGATCCGCGCCGAGGCGGCCCTGTACCCGGTCGAGCGGGTCTGGACGCCGCCACCGCGACCCGTCACCCCGCCGGGCGCGGGCCGGGTCGACCCGGCCCTGCTCGACCACGTGGCCGGCACGGTCCGGCGGGCCCTGCACGAGCAGGACGGGGACCTGCTGGTCTTCCTGCCCGGAGCCGGGGAGATCGGGGCGGTGGCCCGCCGGCTGGCCGACCTGGCCGCACGGGTGGCCGTCCTGCCGCTGCACGGGCGGCTGCCCGCCGCCGCGCAGGACGCCGCGCTGCGCCCCGCCGGACGACGCCGGGTGGTGCTCGCCACCTCGGTCGCGGAGAGCAGCCTGACCGTGCCCGGGGTCCGGGTGGTCGTCGACGCCGGGCTGTCCCGGGTGGCCCGCACCGACCTGGCCCGCGGGCTCGGCGCGCTGGTGACCGTGCCGGTGTCCCGGGCCGCCGCCACCCAGCGGGCCGGCCGGGCCGGACGACAGGCCCCCGGCGTGGTCTACCGGTGCTGGTCCGAGGCCACCCACGGCCGGCTCGCCGCCCAGCCCGAGCCGGAGATCGCCACCGCCGACCTGACCGGTTTCGCGCTGGACCTGGCCGCCTGGGGCAGCCCGGACGGCACCGGCCTGGCGCTGCCCGACCCGCCGCCGGACGCCGCGTTGACCGTGGCCCGGGAGACGCTGACCACCCTCGGCGCGATCGACGCCGACGGCCGGGTGACCGCCCGGGGCCGGGCCATCGCCGCCACCGGCACCCCTCCCCGGCTGGGTCGGGCGCTGCTCGACGGCGCGGCCCGGGTCGGCCCGGACCGGGCCGCCGAACTGGTCGCCCTGCTCGCCGAGGACGGCCTGACCGGGCGGCACGACGACCTGACCGCCGGCTGGCGGCGGCTCCGTGACGGGGTGGACCCCGGTGCCAGTGCCCGCTGGCGTACCGAGGTGCGCCGGTTGCGGGCCGCCCTGCCCGCCGACACCGGGCGGGGCGGCGGCGGCGGGTGGCTGCCGGACGACCTGGCGGCCGGGCTGCTGGTGGGGCTGGCCTACCCGGAGCGGTTGGCCCGGCTGCGCCGGGCCGGTGGGACGTCGTACCTGATGGCCGGCGGGACCGGGACGGAGCTTTCGGCCGGGTCGGCGCTGACCGGCACGGCCTGGCTGGCCGTGGCGGTCGCCGACCGGTCGCCCGGCGCACCGACCGCCCGGGTCCGGCTGGCCGCCCCGGTGGACGAGGCGACCGCCCGCGAGGCCGGTGGCCCCCTGCTGACCGAGGCCCAGGAGGTCGGCTGGAGCGACGGCGACGTGCTGGCCCGCCAGGTGTCCCGGCTCGGCGCGATCGAGCTGGTCAGCCGCCCGCTGGCCCGGCCGGCGCCGGAGCTGGTGGCCGCCGCGCTCGCCGAGGGGCTGCGCCAGGCGGGACTGGACCTGCTGACCTGGACCCCGGCAGCCCGGTCGCTGCGTCAGCGGCTGGCGTTCTGCCGGCAGGCGGGGGGCGACGACTGGCCGGACGTCTCCGACGCCGGGCTGCTCGCCGCCGCCGACCGGTGGCTCGGGCCGGAGCTGGCCGCCGCCCGCCGCCGCGCCGACCTGGCCCGGATCGACGTCGCCGGGGCGTTACGGCGGCTGCTGCCCTGGTCGCAGGCGGGCCGGCTGGACGAGCTGGCTCCGGAGCGGATCGCGGTGCCCAGCGGCTCCCGGGTCCGCGTCGACTACACCGACCCGGCCGCGCCGGTGCTGGCGGTGAAGCTCCAGGAGACGTTCGGCTGGGCCGACGCGCCCCGGCTGGCCGGCGGCCGGGTGCCGGTACGGCTGCACCTGCTCTCCCCGGCCGGTCGGCCGGTCGCGGTCACCGCCGACCTGGCGTCCTTCTGGCGTACCGGGTACCCGCAGGTGCGCGGGGAGCTACGCGGGCGCTATCCGCGTCACCCCTGGCCCGAGGACCCGACCACGGCCGCCCCGACCCGGCACACCACGCACCGCCGACGCTGACCGGCCCCGCCCGTCGAGCGGGCGCTCACCGGCCCCGCCCGTCGAGCGGGCGCTGACCGGCCTCACTCGTCGACGACGTCGGCGATGAGCACGGTGATGTTGTCCGGACCACCGGCCCGCAGGGCCAGGTCGATCAGGCGGCGGGCGCAGTCCTCCCGCTCCGGGGTCTCCCGCAGCACCTCGGTGAGGGTGTCCGGGCGGACCACGTTGGAGAGGCCGTCGCTGCACAGCAGCCAGCGGTCACCGGCCCGGGGGACCATCGTCGCGTACGACGGGGAGACCTCCTCCCCCTGCAGCGCCTGGGTGACCACGGCCCGCCGGGGGTGGCTGGACGCCTCCTCGGGGCTGATCAGGCCCTGGTCGACCAGCATCTGGACGAAGGTGTCGTCGCGGGTCACCTGCTTGAGGGTGCCCTCGCGGAACAGGTAGGCCCGGGAGTCGCCGACGTGCGCGAGCGCCAGGCAGCTCCCCGTCCGGGAGAAGAGCAGGGCGGTCAGTGTGGTGCCCATGCCCTGCCGCTCCCGGTCCTCCTGCACCGCCTGGTGGATCCGCGCGGTGGCCAGCTCGATGCCGGTCTGCAACGCCGCCACCAGAGCGTCCTCGGGGGTTTCGACGTCCAGCGGGGCGACCGCGTCGATGGCGATCCGGCTGGCCAGGTCGCCGGCCGCCATCCCGCCCATGCCGTCGGCGACGGCGACGAGCCAGGCGCCGGAGTGCAGGGCGTCCTGGTTTCCGCTGCGGATCAGCCCGCGGTCGCTCGTCCCGACGGAACGAAGCTTCAGGGTCATGGGTGGCAGCCTGCCAGGCGGAGGGTGTTGTTGTCTCTAGGAGATCAGGACGACTGCGCGTGGCGCGGCGAATCTCACTGCCCCGGGCGTCGGTCCGGACCGTCCCGACCAGGCCGAAGGTCATCCAGTCGAATCGATTGACAGGGAGGAGACGCGCTGGAAACATCTGGCTGATACTGGGAGCGCTCCCATCGATGGACAGCGTTACCACACCTCCACCGCCCGGAAAGGAATCCCGTGATCCTGACCCGACGACGTCGGCGGCATCTCGCGGTACTGGCAACGACCACCCTGATCCTCACCGGCCTCGGCGCCGGCGTGGCCCACGCCGAGGTGCCCCCGGACGCCCCCGAGCAGATCACCAACGGCGACTTCAGCGAGGGCGTCTCGCCCTGGTTCTCCTACGGCACCGGCCCGCTCGACATCGTCGACGGCCGGCTCTGCGTCACCGTCCCCGCCGGGTTGGCCAACCCCTGGGATGCCGGCATCGGCCACGACGGGGTCCGGCTCAACGCCGGCGCGGAATACAAGCTGGGCTTCGACATCTCGGCCACCCCCGGGCTCTCGGTCAACGCCGTGCTCCAGCTCGGCAGCGCCCCCTACACGTCGTACGCGAGCGTCCCGGCCGTCGCCAACCCGACGACCAAGCGGGTCGAGCAGACCTTCACCGTCCCGGAGGACAACCCCAACGCCCAGCTCATCTTCCAGGTCGGCGGGGCCGCCGCCGAGCAGCGCCTCTGCCTGGACAACGTCTCGCTGCGCGGTGGCGAGGCGGCACCGCCGTACGTGCCGGACACCGGCCCCCGGGTCCGGGTCAACCAGGTCGGCTACCTGCCCGGCGGCCCCAAGAACGCCACCGTGGTGACCGAGTCGACCGGGGCGCTGCCCTGGCAGCTCAAGTCGGCGGCCGGCACGGTCGTCGCCAGCGGCGCGGCCACCCCGCGCGGGGTGGACACCGCCTCCGGGCAGAACGTGCAGACCATCGACTTCTCGTCGTACCGCACGCCCGGCACCGGCTACACCCTCGTCGCGGACGGGGAGACCAGCCACCCGTTCGACATCTCCGGCGACCTCTACGACCGGCTGCGCGCCGACGCGATGCAGTTCTTCTACGCCCAGCGCAGCGGCATCGAGATCGACGGTGACCTGATCGGCGAGGAGTACGCCCGCCCGGCCGGCCACCTCGGGGTCGCCCCCAACCAGGGCGACACCCAGGTCCCGTGCCAGCCCGGCGTCTGCGACTACTCGCTGGACGTGCGCGGCGGCTGGTACGACGCGGGCGACCACGGCAAGTACGTGGTCAACGGCGGTATCGCCGCCTATCAGCTGCTGAGCGCCTTCGAGCGGACCAAGACGGCGGAGAGCGCCGCCGGTGGCGCCGCGCTGGGCGACTCGACGCTGCGGGTGCCCGAGCGCGGCAACGCCGTGCCGGACGTCCTCGACGAGGCCCGCTGGGAGATCGAGTTCCTGCTCCGGATGCAGGTGCCGACCGGCAAGCCGCTGGCCGGGATGGTCCACCACAAGATCCACGACAAGGCGTGGACCGGCCTGCCGCTCGCCCCGCAGGACGACGCGCAGCCGCGTGAGCTGCACCCGCCGTCGACCGCCGCCACCCTGAACCTGGCCGCCGTCGCCGCTCAGTGCCAGCGCCTCTTCGCCCCGTACGACGCGGCGTTCGCCGCCCGCTGCGGCACCGCCGCGTCGAGCGCCTACGCCGCCGCCAAGGCCCACCCGGCCGTCTACGCCGACCCGGCCGACGGCATCGGCGGCGGGGCCTACGAGGACAACAACGTCACCGACGAGTTCTACTGGGCCGCCGCCGAGCTGTACCTGACCACCGGTAAGAAGGCGTACCTGGACGACCTGACCGCCTCGCCGCACCACACCGGCGACGTGTTCGCCACGGGCGGCGCGTTCAGCTGGCAGAGCGTGGCTGCGGTCGGCCGGCTCGACCTGGCCACCGTGCCCAACGGCCTGCCGGCCGCCGACAAGGCCCGGGTCCGCGCCTCGGTGACCGCCGCCGCCGACAAGTACCTGACCACCCTGCACGCCCAGGCGTACGGCCTGCCGGTGCCGGGTGAGGCCGCCAGCTACGTCTGGGGCAGCAACAGCAACATCATCAACAACATGGTCGTGCTGGCCACCGCCTTCGACCTCAGCCGGGACGCGAAGTACCGGGACGGCGCGGTGCAGGCGAGCGACTACCTGCTCGGCCGCAACGCGCTGAACATCTCGTACGTGACCGGTTGGGGCGAGCAGAACGCGCGCAACCAGCACAGCCGGATCTTCGGCAACCAGCTCAACCCGGCCATGCCGAACCCGCCGGCCGGCTCGCTCGCCGGTGGCCCGAACGCCGCCCTCCAGGACCCGTTCGTCGCCCAGCTGCTCAAGGGCTGTGCGCCGATGTTCTGCTACGTCGACGACATCAACTCGTACTCGACCAACGAGGTGGCGATCAACTGGAACTCCGCGCTGGCCTGGCTGGCGTCGTTCCTCGCCGACCAGGGTGACGCCAAGGCGGTGGCCCCGATCACCTGCGCGGTCACCTACCAGGTGCACGGCACCTGGCCGGACGGCTCCAACACCCAGGTCGTCCTCCGCAACACCGGCGACACCGCCATCGACGGCTGGACCCTGCGGTACGCCTACAACGGCGACCAGAAGGTCACCCAGGCGTGGACGGCCAAGGTGACCCAGTCCGGGGCCACCGTGACCGTGAAGAACGAGTCGTACAACGCGAAGATCGCGCCGGGCGGCAGCGTGACCTTCGGCCTGCTCGCCAAGACCGGCACGCTGGCCAACCCGTCGCCGGACCTGATCACCGTCAACGGCACGGCCTGCGCCGTGTCCTGACCGGCACACACCTCGGGCCCCGGGTCACCACCCGGGGCCCGAGCGCGCCGGGCGGTCGTCCCCCGACCGCCCGGCGCACCCTCGACACACACCGCTGACCGCCGGCACACCCGCGCCCCCACACCCCGCGCACCCGCCTCCCGGTCCCGCACACCGCTGACCGCCGGCACGCCCGCCCCGCCCCGGCCGCCCGCCCGGCCCAGTAGTGGAGACGAGTCCCATGCCCGAGCTGACCACGATCTCCGACGCCGAACGTCGGCGCATCGTCCACGAGTTCGTCGACGAGACCGTCGGCGACGCCCACCCCGAGGTCGTGGCGATGGTCCGCGACCTCACCCACCGGGTGCACGACACCGTCGAGCTGGCCCGCGCCGCCGGCATCGCGCCGGAGTCGGCCCGCGCCGCCCACGTGGTGGCCGCCGTGGTGGCCGCGTACGGCGAGGTCTTCGACCGGGTCGACGACGCCGGTTACCGCAGCGCGCTGCTGGCCCGCCTGGAGATCGCGAACGACCCCCGCACCGAGCGGTACTTCGAGCTCCTGGCCACGGTCAACGGATGGACCCCACCGCCCACCCTGACCCCCGTCCTGAACTGGCTCATCACCGCCCTGACCCACCACCCCACCCCCTGACCCCGCCCCCGCTCCCCACTCCCACATCCGCCCCGGTGATCAAGAGGTTTACGTCAAGTTAGTGATCAACTTTGACGTAAACCTCTTGATCACCGGGGCGCAGCGGTGGGGCGAGAGCGGGGGCGAGGAGGCGGGGTGCGGGGGCGGGGGCGGGGGCGAGGACGGGGGGCGGGGTGGGTCAGGGGGTGGGGGTCCAGGTGTGGGTGGTGGGGGTGGGGGCGGCGAGGGAGCCGGCGAACAGGGCGTTGACCCGGGCGGCCTCCGCGGCGCTGGGGTTGGCGTTGCGGCAGGAGACCGGGGCGCTACTGCCGGACATCAGGTCGGTGCACAGGCCGGTCCGGTTGTCCGGCAGGCCGAGGATGTGGCCGATCTCGTGGGTGGCGATCCGGGTCCGGTCGTACCCCTGGTCGACGGCCTGGGTGCCCATCCAGACCCGCCCGTTGCCCAGGCTGGTGGTCTGCGCCCGGGGCCAGCCGGTGTCGACGTAGATGGTGATGTTGCCGGGGGTGCGGGCGGCCAGCCGGACGTTGGTCACCGAGCTGTTCCAGATCGTCGCAGCCTGGTCGAAGTTGGTGCGGAACTCCCCGGCCCGGCTGGCGTCGTAGTAGACGGTCCGCACGGCGACGGACGCGCCGCCGGCAGGCGCGGCGGACGCGCCGGTGCCGGTCGCGGTGACCGCGCCGGTCGCCGCGAGCACCAGTGCCAGCAGGATTCCGGCGGTACGCGAGAACTCTCGTCGTCGGAGCATCCGACCTCCCATCGATAGAAGTTCACCGATGTTAGATCGTCTGTCGACCCGGGGTCGAATAGCGGATGCGTCATACCGCCGCGACCGACCGCGCCGATGGCGGCGTCAGCCGATCTCCTCGTCGACGAAGCACCAGCGCCAGGACTCCCCCGGCTCGATCGAGCGCATCACCGGGTGCCCGCTCGACTCGAAGTGCTTCGTCGCGTGCTGGTACGGCGACGAGTCACAGCACCCCGTCCGGCCACACTCCACACAGGACCGCAGGTGCACCCAGTCGGCGTTGCCGACGGCGACGCACTCCGGGCAGCCGTCGGTGACGGTCGGCTCGGCGGTCCCCGCCCCGGTCAGGTGTACACAGCTCATCAGTCGTCCTCCCGTCGCAACAACGACTCCTCCAGGTCCAGGTCTCGGTAGGCCCGCACCAGCACCTCCTCGGGAATCCGTCCCTCGTCGCGGGCGGTCCGGAAGACCTCCCGCTCGGCGTCGATCATCTCCTGCCGCAACCGACCGTACGCCTGGGACGGGGTTTCCCGGCCGGTGCCGCCGAGCCGTTCCCAGGCCAGGTTGGTACGACTCTGCACCAGCCCGCGCAGCCGCTCCACCACCGCCTCGGGAGCGCCCCCGGCCAACTCGTCCAGCCGCTCCCGGGCCGCCCGGCCCGCCTGCTGCTGCACCGTCGCGGCGGAGAGCGCGTCGGCCACCGGGTCGTCCGGGGGCAGTCTCAACCGGCGGGCCAGCCACGGCAGGGTCGCGCCCTGCCCGAGCAGGGTCGCCATGATCACCGCGAAGGCCAGCCAGATGAACAGCGCCCGCTGGTACGGCTGCTCCCCGGCCAGAGTCAGCGGCAGGCCCAGCGCGGCGGCCAGGGTCACCACCCCGCGCATCCCGGCCCAGCCGATGACGATGGGGAACTGCACCGGCGGGGCCGGATCCCGCTGCCGCAGCCGGGGTACCAGCCGGGCCAGGTAGGTGGCCGGGAAGACCCAGACGAACCGGGTCAGGACGACCGCCGCCAGCACCGCCGCGGTGATCCCCACCAGCCGGCCGGTCGGCTCGTCGAGATCCTGCAACACCTCGGGCAGCTGCAGGCCGACCAGCAGGAAGACCAGCCCCTCCAGCAGGAACTGCACCAGTCGCCAGAACGCGCCGGTCTGCAGCCGGGAGGCGGCCGACAGCAGCAGCGGCATCTTGTGGCCGATCCCCAACCCGGTGACCACCACCGCCACCACCCCGGAGGCGTGGATCTCCTCGGCCGCGAAGACCACCGCGAACGGCACGATCAGCGACAACGCGTTGTCCAGCAGCGGGTCGGTGGTCCGCTTGTGCAGGTATCCGAAGACCACCACGCCCAGCAGCCCGACCAGCACCCCGCCGCCGGTGGCGACCACCACCTCCTGGGCGACGTACCCGAAGCTGACCGAGCCGGCGCTGGCGGTGGCCGCCACGATCGCCACCCGCAGCAGCACCAGCGCGGTGGCGTCGTTGACCAGGCTCTCCCCCTCCAGGATGGTCACCAGCCGCCGGGGCAGGCCCACCCGCCGGGCCACCGCGGTGGCGGCGACCGCGTCCGGCGGCGCCACCACCGCGCCCAGCGCCACACAGATGGCGTACGGCAGGTCGGGCAGGAACAGGTGCACCACCGTGCCCACCACGAACGCGGTGAAGATCACCAGCCCCACCGCGAGCAGCAGGATCGGCCGCAGGTTGAGCCGGAAGGCCGGTACCGAGGTGCCCAGCGCCGCCACGTAGAGCAGCGGCGGCAGGATGCCCACCAGCACCAGGTCGGGATCGAGCCGGACGTGTGGGAAGCCCGGCAGGAAGGACAGCCCGAGACCGAGCACCACCAGCAGGATCGGCGCGAGCAGCCCCAGCTTGCGGGCCAACGCGGCGCCGAAGGTCGCGATCGCCAGGAAGACCACGACCTCGAACAGAGCTTCCATGAGGTAGCAGCCTAGGGGTACCGGCGCGCGGTGATCAGCCGGCGGCGCGCAGTTTCGGCAGCACCTCCGCGCCGAACGTGTCGATGAAGGCGCGCTGCTCCTGCCCGACATGGTGCAGGGCGATCTGGTCGAAGCCCAGCGACAGGTACTCCTCCAGCCAGCCGACGTGCCGGCCCAGATCCGCCGACACGTTCACCACCTCGGCGACCTGCGCCATCGGCACCCGCTCGCTGACCACGTCGAAGTGCTCGGCGGTGTCCAGGTCCCAGCAGACCGGCGGCGGGAAGATGTTGCTGCGCCACTGCTCGTACGCGATCGACTCCGCCTCGGCCTGCTCGGGCGCCCAGCTCACGTGCACCTGCAGGTGCAGCGGCCCGCGCCCGCCCGCGTCCCGGTAGGCGTCGATCATCTCGCGCAGGTGCGCGGTCGGCGCGTTCACCGTGATCAGGCCGTCCGCCCACTCGGCGCACCAGCGGGCGGTGGCCACGCTGACCGCCGCCCCGATAAGCGCCGGTGGTTCCGCCGGCCGGGTCCACAGCTTCGCCCGGTCCACCCGGACCAGCCCGTCGTGGCTGACCTCCTCGCCGGCCAGCAGCGCCCGGATCACCTCCACGCACTCCCGCAGCCGGGCGGTCCGCACGTCCTTGCGCGGCCAGCCGTCGCCGGTGATGTGCTCGTTGCTCGCCTCGCCGGTGCCCAGCGCCGCCCAGAACCGCCCCGGGTACATCGCGCCGAGGGTGCCGATGGCCTGCGCGATGATCGCCGGGTGGTAGCGCTGGCCGGGCGCGTTGACCACGCCGAACGGCAGCCCGGTGGCCTGGAGCGCGGCCCCCAGCCAGGACCAGGCGAACCCGGACTGGCCCTGCCGGGTGCTCCACGGGGAGAAGTGGTCCGACGACATCGCGGCGTCGAAGCCGGCGCGTTCGGCGTGCACCACCGCCTCCAGCAGGCGGCTCGGATGGATCTGCTCGTGGGAGGCGTGGAAGCCGAACACCGTCATGGCGTCCTTCCGTACCCATGACGGTGTCCGGTTAAAGCTCGGCCGCGCCCGCCACCCGGCGGGGTGGGCGGGCGGCGGCGGGGGGTCACTCGGCGTGCGCGCCGGCCCCGACGGTGGCGGCGCCCTCCCCGACCCAGACGGTCTTGGTGTTGCAGAACTCCCGCATCCCCAGCGCCGACAGCTCCCGGCCGTAGCCGGAGTTCTTCACCCCGCCGAAGGGCAGTTCGGGGTACGAGGTGGTCATGCCGTTGACGAAGACGTTGCCGGCCTCCAGGTCGGTGGCGAACCGCTCCTGCTCGGCCGGGTCGGTGGTCCAGGCGTTCGCGCCCAGCCCGAAGGGGGTGCCGTTGGCCACCTCGATCGCCTCGTCGTACGACGACACCCGGTAGAGCCCGGCGACCGGCCCGAAGACCTCCTCGGCCCACATCCGCATCTGCGGGTTCAGGTCGGTCACCACGGTCGGCGGGTAGAACCAGCCGTCACCGGTCGGCTTCTCACCGCCGCAGAGCACCGTCGCGCCGTGCGCCACCGCGTCCTGCACCTGGGCGTGGATCTCGTCCCGGCCGCTCTCGCTGGCCAGCGGGCCGACGTCGGTGTCGGCGTCCATCGGGTCACCGACCCGCAGCGCGGCCATGTTCGCGGCGAACTTCCCGGCGAAGGCGTCGAAGACGTCGGTGTGCACGATGAACCGCTTGGCCGCGATGCACGACTGGCCGTTGTTCTGGCAGCGGGCGGTGGTGGCCACCTCGGCGGCCCGGTCCAGGTCGGCCGACGGCATCACCACGAACGGGTCGCTGCCGCCCAGCTCCAGCACGGTCTTCTTCAGCTCCCGACCGGCGATCTGGGCGATCGAGCGACCCGCGCCCTCGCTGCCGGTCAGCGTGGCGGCCCGGACCCGGGGGTCGCTGAGGATCCGGTCGACCGCGTCGGAGCCGACCAGCAGGGTGGTGAACGCGCCCTCCGGGAAGCCGGCGCGGCGGAACACGTCCTCCAGGTAGAGCGCGGTCTGCGGCACGTTGGAGGCGTGCTTGAGCAGCCCGGTGTTCCCGGCCATCAGGGCCGGTGCGGCGAACCGCATCACCTGCCAGAGCGGGAAGTTCCACGGCATCACCGCGAGCACCGCCCCGATCGGCTGGTAGCGGACGTACGCCCGCTTCGCCTTGACCGCGGCGGCGTCGGCGGGCTCGTCGGCGAGCATCCGCTCCGCGTGGGCGGCGTAGAACCGGCAGGCCGTCGCGCACTTGGTGACCTCGGCCTTCGCCGCGGCGTACGTCTTGCCCATCTCGGTGGTCATCAGCCGGGCCGTCTCGTCGCGTTCGTCGTCGAGCAGTTCGGCCACGGTGGTCATCCACTGCGCCCGCTGGGCGACGGTGGTCCGGTGCAGGTCCCGGAACGCCAGGTCGGCCCGCTCGATGGCGGCGTCGATCTGCTCGGCCGACATCGGGTCGTACGACTTGAGCAGCTGACCGGTGGCGGGGTTGGTGGTGGCTATGGGCATCTCGTACTCCTGTCACTCGAAGAGTGAGTGCCGCGCGCCCGGCTGCTCGCGGCGGCGGGCGGCGCGACGGCGCTGGATGACGATCAGGTCGACCACCGCCACGACGACGAACAGTACGCAGAGCACGCCCAGCCAGGCCAGGCCGGCCCGGAACGCCAGGGCGGCGAACACGCTCATGGTGACCAGGCCGAACAGGGCCAGCACCAGCCGGAGGTTCAACGCGCTGTAGGCGTGGCCGACCGTGCCACGGGCGCGCCGGGGCTGCGATCTCGTCATTGTCCCGGGCTACCCCCGGACGGACCCCGCTAACCGACCACGACGCCCGGATTGCCGCGCCCGACCCCATACTGCTATCAGATCCATGTTTCTACATGTTTAATCTGCCCGGAACCCGACACGAGCGGACCGCCCCACCCCACCCGGCCCGTAGAGTGACCGCGCTGTCGCTCTGCGCTGCCGGACCGGGGGAAGACGCATGCCTCGACGCTGGGTCGCCGCCGTGGCCTGCCTGTTGGCGCTCGTCGCCCTCGGCTGCGAGGAGGGCGGTGACGCCTCACCCCGGCCGACCAGGAGCGGGTCGACCCCGACCGGCCTGCCCACCACGATGGCCGCCCTCGGCGACTCGATCACCACCGGCTTCGGCTCCTGCCTGGTGCTCACCTCGTGCCAACGCAACTCCTGGTCCACCGGGGACGGCATCCGGGTGGAGAGCCACTACCGGCGGCTGCTCGACGCCGACGCGCCGATCCGCAACCGGGCCCGCAACCACGCCGTGCCGGGCGCCCGCGCCGAGGCGCTGGCCGGGCAGGCCGCCGCGGCCGTCCGGGACAGGGCCGACTACGTCACGGTGCTGATCGGCGCGAACGACGCCTGCCGGGACGACATCGACCGGATGACCAGCCCGGCCACCTTCCGCGACCAGGTCGACCAGGCGCTCCAGGTGCTCCGGGAGGGCCGCCCCAAGGCCCGGGTGCTGGTGGCCAGCGTCCCCGACCTCAACCGGCTCTGGGAGATCGGGCACACCGACTCCCGGGCGGTGCGGATCTGGAAGACCGGCATCTGCCCCGCCCTGCTGGCGAACCCCACCTCGGACGCCGCGGCCGACCGGAGCCGACGGTCCCGCTTCGCCGAGCGGATCGACGACTACAACAGCCAGCTCAAGGCGGCCTGCCGGGCGTACGGGTCGAGGTGCCGCTACGACGGCGGGGCGGTACACCGGGTGCGGTTCAGCCTGGACGAGGTCAACGGGCTGGACTGGTTCCACCCCAACGTGGCCGGGCAGAACCGGCTCGCCGACGCGACCTTCCCGGCCGCCGGCTGGCGACTCTGACGTCACCGGCCGGGCGGCACGGGCGGCGGATCAGGGGCGGCGGGGTTGGGGCAGCCCGCTGCGGTGTTCCCGGTAGAGCGCCTGGGAGCGCTCGGCGAGATCCTTGGTGGCCGACGAGTTGGCCCAGGTGCCCAGGATGATCGCGGCCCCCGGCACGACCTTGGCGAAGACCCGCTTCGCCGCCCGCACCCCGGCCATCCGGGCCAGCCGGACCCCCAGTTGCAGCATCACCCGCCCGAGCGGGTTCTGCGCCGCGTGGCCGAACAGCGCGCCGGCCCGCTCCCGACCGGCGGCGACGCCCAGGGCCAGCCGGGCCGTCTCGGCCACCTTGTGCACCTTCTGCAGGACGAGCAGGTCGGTGGCCCGGTCCGGGTGCTGCGGGTCCGCGCCGTACGCGGCAGCGACGTGCAGCACCAGCCGGGCCTGGGTCCAGGCGAGCACACCGACGTCGATGACCGCGCCCGGCAGCCCGGCGGCGCCGGAGACCGCGCCGGAGAGCCGGGCCCGGTTGACGAAGCGCCGGATCGCCTGGTCGGCCAGCTGGTCGGCGGTGGCGTCCGGGCGTTCCGCCCGAGCCCTGGCGACCCACTGGGCCGCCTCCGGGCCGAGCCGGCGGACCGCCTCCAGGGCCAGGTGCTCCGGGGCGTACTGCGGGTCGTCCCGCATCCGGTCCCAGAGCCGGGCCGGCGGCGCTTCGGGGGCGTCTCCCGGATCGCCGGCCGGCGCACCCGGTACCGCCGGGACCGGCGCCGACCCTGACGGGACCGGCACCGGCGGGACCGCGGCCGTGGGAACCGGAGCGGGCGGGACCGCGGCTGTGGCGACCGGCGCCGGCGGGACCGTGTCTGTCGACGCCGGGGCGGCCGGCGTCACTGCGACGGCCGGGCGGTCGGCCGTGGCCGGCGGCAGGGGGGCGGTCGGTTCGTCGTCGACGGGCACGGCATCGGTCACAGAGGCTCCCGGGAGTGTGTGCGGTCAGGGACGGTCAGCGGCGACGGCCCGACAGCTTGCTGGCCGCCTGCTTGAGCCGAGCCTGGTTCTCCGGCTTGGCCAGCTCGCGCCTGCCCCGGTCGACCAGTTGCTGCCCCTTGGGCGAGCGCAGGAAGGCGCTGATCCGCTGCATCAGTGCTGACATGTCGTCCTCCGATCGGGTGTCCTGGGTCATGTGTACCCGATCCGAGCAATCGCCAACCGTCCACTGTGTCCGGTGAGGGTAACCGCCGGGCCGGTCCGGCGCGAACCGGACCGGCCCGCCCGTTCGAGCACGGACGGGCCGGTTCCGGCTGGTTCCGGGCGGCTCCGCGAGCTTCCGCGCGGGTCCGCGCAGAACAGGCGGGCGCATCGGACCAGGGACGTCAGACCAGGACGGCGGCGACCACCTCGGTCGCCCGCCACTCGTGCTGCGCGTAGAGGTCCGGGTAGGCGGAGATCTGCACGGCCTGGGCGGCGACGGTGAGCGGCAGGTCCTCCCAGCCGGGGATCGCCAGCAGCGCGGTGAGGAACGCCCGGGTGGCGAACGCCGGGTCCATCAGCTGGCCCACCTCGCCCCAACCGCTGCTGGGCCGCTGCTGGAACAGCCCGACCGAGTCGTGGTCCCAGCCGATCGCCTCGTGCGGGTAGTTCTGCGACTCGGGCAGCACGCCGCTGGCGTAGTTGTAGAGGTTGCTCTCCTGCATGGCGGTGGCCACCGCGATGACCAGCGCCCGGCGGGGCACGCCCATCGCCCGACCGGCCTTGACGATCTTCTGGGCGTTGTTCATCTGCGCCCGGTCGAGACCGGCCACCGGGACGATCCGCTTCGGGGTCGGCTTGGGCTTCGGTCGGGGCCGGGTGGTCCTGGTCGCGGTGGGCGTCGGGGCGGCGGTGCTCGGGGCGGCGGTGCTCGGGCTGGCGGCGGTGGTGGCGGGCACGGTGGGGGCGGGGGTCCGCGCCTCGCCACGGGAGGCGGCCTGCCGACCGCGCTCGGCGAGCGCGGCCTCGGTGCCGGCCCGGTCCTCGGCCCGCTCGTCCGGCAGGGCGGCCACGCCGGTCACGGCGACCGCGCCCAGGCAGCACAGCACGCCGGCGGCGATGGCCACCCGGGTGCCGGCCGGTCGCCGGCGCAGGGGGTTAAGGAGCCCGCCGAGGCGGGTACGGGGAGAACGGGGTTCACGGAGAACGCCGACCTGAACGGACGAGGGGGTGTCGTCCGAACGGCCAGTCATGCCCACGGGGGCGCTCTGGTCGTCGATGGTGTCGTCGTCACGCATCCGCCGAGGCTAGGCGGGCACTTCCCCGGTGACCCACCGTCACGGAGTGGGCCTCGCCACAATCACCGGTCTCCGGCCGGGACGCGGACCCTGGACGGGTGGCCGGGCCGACAGACCTCCCGCAACGGGCATTGCGGTCAGGCTCCCCGGGCGGCGTCGCCACCGGTCGTCGGCGGGACAGACCACCGCGGTCCCCACCATGATCCACCATGTCCGCCTTTTGGCCGACAGGACGGAACCGTCCGGCCCAGCCACCCCGATCCACTCGACGAATTGGCGGCTTCCTCCGGGTTTGATAGCCGGATCGGTCACGTTGCGCCCAGTGATGGAATGGACAGCAGCAGCGGGTACGTTCCCCGAACCGGGTGCCGTCCGTGCGAGCCACCCGTACGCGCGTTTCCTCAGGAGGTCCGACCGGTGCTCGACCCACACGAGCTGTACCAGCTCACCGACGATCTGCCCGACCTCGGTCAGCCGGTGCTGATCCAGGCGCTCACCGGCTTCGTCGACGCCGGCAACGCCAGTCGACTGGCCCGCGAGCAGCTCCTCACCTCGCTGGACGCCCGCACCATCGCCACCTTCGACGTCGACCAGCTCTTCGACTACCGGTCCCGGCGACCGGTGATGACCTTCGTCGAGGACCACTGGGAGGAGTACGACGCCCCCGAGTTGGCGCTACACCTGCTCCAGGACGACGACGAGACGCCGTTCCTCCTGCTCACCGGCCCGGAACCCGACCTGCAGTGGGAGCGTTTCGTGGCGGCGGTCGGCGCGGTGGCCGCCCGGCTCGACGTCCGGCTCACCGTGGGGCTCAACTCGATCCCGATGGCCGTCCCGCACACCCGGCCCACCGGGGTCACCGCCCACGCCACCCGGCGGGAGCTGATCGCCGGTTACGAACCGTGGTTGCAGCGGGTGCAGGTCCCCGGCAGCGTCGGGCACCTGCTCGAGTACCGGCTCGGCCAGCTCGGCCGGGACGCCCTCGGCTTCGCCGCCCACGTGCCGCACTACGTCGCCCAGACCGAGTACCCGGCGGCCGCCGAGGTGCTGCTCTCCTCGGTGTCGCGCAGCACCGGGCTGTTGCTGCCCAACGACAGCCTCCGCTCCGCCGCCGAGGTGGTCCGGGTGGAGATCGACCGGCAGGTCGCCCAGACCGACGAGGCCGCCGCTCTGGTCAAGGCCCTGGAGGAGCAGTACGACGCGTTCGCCCGGGGCCGGGGCGAGAAGAACCTGCTCGCCGCCGAGACCGGTCCCCTGCCCACCGCCGACGAACTGGGGGCCGAGTTGGAGCGCTACCTCGCCGAGCAGACCCGGCCCGGGGACACCCCCAACCCCTGACCACCCGTACGCCGACGGCGGCGACCCCGACCGGGGACGCCGCCGAACGTCCCCGCTGGCCGTCCCGCCGACCGGAGGGCGGGCCGACCCGCACGGCGGGCGGTGATGCGGCAGGCTGGGCACATGCGCCTGGCGACCTGGAACGTGAACTCGGTGAAGGCCCGGCTGCCCCGGCTGCTGGACTGGCTCGCCGGCACCGCCCCCGACGTGCTCTGCCTCCAGGAGACCAAGTGCCCCGACCGGGCGTTCCCGGTCGCCGAGGTCGGTGCCCTGGGCTACCAGGTGGCCAGCCACGGCGACGGCCGGTGGAACGGGGTGGCGGTCCTGTCCCGCGTCGGCCTGACCGACGTCACCGTCGGCTTCCCCGGCGAACCGGGCTTTCCGCAGCCCGAGGCCCGTGCCGTCGCCGCCACCTGCGCCGGGGTCCGGGTCTGGTCGGTGTACGTCCCGAACGGCCGGGCGGTCGACGACCCGCACTACGCGTACAAGCTGGCCTGGTTCGCCGCCCTCCGGGACGCCCTGGAGCCGGAGGTGGCCGCCGGCGGGCCGGTCGCCGTCTGCGGGGACTTCAACGTCGCCCCGACCGACGCCGACGTCTGGGATCCGGCGCTCTTCGCCACCTCCACCCACGTCACCCCCGCCGAGCGGGCCGCCCTGGCCGCCCTGCGCGACCTCGGGCTCAGCGACGTGGTGCCCACCCCGATGAAGGGGCCGCACCCGTACACCTACTGGGACTACCGGGCCGGCATGTTCCACCAGAACAAGGGCATGCGGATCGACCTGGTGTACGCCTCCGCGCCGCTGGCCGCGGCGGTCCGTTCCGCGTACGTCGACCGGGAGGCCCGCAAGGGCAAGGGGCCCTCCGACCACGCCCCGATCGTGGTCGACACCGACCCACCGGAGGTCGCACCGGCCTGACCCGCCAAGCACCAGCGCCTGCACCTGCGATCCCGGGTGCTCCTGCCTAGCGGCGGCGGGCGGCCCTGGCGAGGTCGACGAAGCCGCGCCACGCGCCCGGCGTGAAGGCCAGCGTCCCGCCGTCGCGGTCCTTCGTGTCCCGCACCAGGACGACACCGGGCAGGTTGTCCGCCACCTCGACGCAGTTGCCGCCATTGTTGCCGCTCCGGGTGCTCTTGCGCCACCGCGCACCGGTCACGTCCATGACGTCGCCACCTTCCGAATGAGATCCAGGGACTGCGCCCGGGGCAGGGCCTCCCCCACTATGCGCGCCCACCGCTGTTCCAAGGTAGCGATATCCTGACGCTGGTCGATGATCTGCGCCCGCACCTGACCGTCCACGTGCGTCACCCGCGTCCCGTCGTCGAGGTCGGCCACGATGAACGGCCCACCGAGACCGGCGTACATCCCGGTGTCCGCCGGGACGACGTGCACCTGCACGGTCGGCAGTTCGGCGCACTCGGCCAGGTGGGCGCACTGCTCGCGCATCAGCTCGGGCCGCCCCCGCACCGGCCGGCGGAGCACCGCCTCGTCGATGACCAGTAGGAAACCCGTCACTCTTGCCCGTCAGTGCCGGCGTGCTGCACTGCCGCCGCGTCGGCCCACAGTGCGTCGAAGTGCGCGAGGTACCTGCTGAACGGCCCGCCACTCTCCCGTTGGCGAAAGTGAAGCGTGACGGAGTCCTGTCCCAGCCCCGCACCGATGTGGGTCGCGACGATCGCGTCGTTGTCGAAGACCCAGACCGACATGCCGACATGCCGATCGGACAGCCGGACGGCCAGCGGCGTGGGCGACTTGGCGATCTCGGCCCGTGTCATGGCGATCCGTGTCGCGAGGTCGAGCGGTGTCGCCTCGATCCGGTCCCGGCCGGCGGTAACCGGGCTCGTCGGATCACCCAGCAGAAACCGGACGTCCGCGCCGGCCTGGGCCTTCGCACCGATGATCTCGGCAGCATCCGGCACTTCCAACCAGACGAAATAGCTCGTATAGCCGCCGAACCAGAGGCGGGAGCGCGCTCCTCCGATCAACTCCCGGAACAGCGACCGGGGCAGGTCGGAACGGCGCGCGTAAACGCCCACCAACTCACGATCTGCTCCCAACTTCACCGCACGACGCACAGCTTCAGGCCACAGCACGCCCACATCCTTACCCAGGACACCGGCCGCACGCACACGTGTGCGTGGATGCGGCAGCCTGCCCCGGCTGACCCAGCGTTCGACGGTCTTCGCATCGACATCGCACTTTTCCGCCAGTTGGCTGATGGTCAGCCCAGCAGAGGTCAACGCATCCCTCAAGGCTTCGTTTCTCGGCATGGGAGGGACCTTTCCTAGACGTCCCCAGATGATCGCATACAGACGGTGAATTCGTCCTACACCGAATGTGATGGTACTTGCCAGAGCGACGCCGCCGACTGGTGTGAGATGCCCGCCGGTCGCGTCTGCCGAGGGGCCACCCGGGGGGAAGGGACTGGGTGGCCCCTCCTCCAGACCCCACGGACAGAAGGGATCCGGCCGTGCCCGCACAGCAGCCGAAGCCCGCACCGAACCGACCACCTACCCCGAAGCCACCGCCACCACCGTCCGCGCGTCCGGTCGTCCCCGGGCCGATGGTTGCGCGCTACCGAGGGCCGGGCCGGATCATCGGCTCCGTGCCGGCACACCGCTGGGCGGGCGGGCGAAACCGGGGGCCACAGTGCCCGGGGTAGCGATCGCCGCCGGGGACCTGTTGCACCTGACCAGACAGGCGAGTGTGCAGTTCAGCCGGCCGATCACGGTCCGGGTGATCCGGGTGCGGACCGACTGGCACACGTACGACGGGTGGGTGTGGATCGACGCGTACCAGCTTGACGCCGCTGGCGACGCGGTCCGGCGACGAACCTTCTACCTGATGCCGGCGGGTGCCCGCCGGCTCACCCCGCAGCCGGGACCGACGGCTCCGCAGCCGGGGACGGCAGCTGCTCAGCCCGGGACCGACGGCTCCGCAGCCGGGGACGGCAGCTGCTCAGCCCGGGACGGCGGCTCCGCAGTCCCGGGCGGCGGCCCGGCGGGCGGGGCGGAACGCCGCCCGGCCGGAGCCGGCGGTGCCGCGTCGCAGGGCGGCGGCGGCCCCGCCCCGCACCACCCGGCCGGACCCGGTGCGCGAATCACCGGTGACCGGGTGACCGCCCCGCTGCCGGGCCGGCACACACCGGTACGCCCGATCTGGCTCTGCCGGGTCGACGCGAACCCGTGGCCGTGCGGCGAGGCGAAACTAGCCCTGCTCACCAGCTACGGCGGGGACCGGCCCGGCCTGCTAGCCCTGCTCGCCGGGCTGTCGGCAGAGGCGAACGCGCACCTGACCCAGCTCGACAACGGCCGCCAGGCCGACGTGACCGACCGCTTCCTGGCCTGGGCTCGCCGGCCCGCCGACTGACCCGCCCGCGCCGGCCGCCGCCACCGCCCCGCCACCTCCGCCCGCGCGACCGCCCGTGGTCACGCGTTCCCCGGTCGACGCGGCGGGGACGGCGGCGGTCGGGGCGGCGGGGCCGGCGGTTCGGCGGCCCGGGGCGGTGGCGCGGCTAGGCTGGTGGGATGGCAGTCGTGAAGATCAACGCGATCGATGTCCCGCCCGGTGCGAGTGCGGAGCTGGAGAAGCGGTTCGCCGCCCGGGCCGGCGCGGTGGAGAACTCCCCGGGCTTCCTCGGCTTCGAGCTGCTGCGCCCGGTCGCCGGGGAGAGCCGCTACTTCGTCTACACCCGGTGGGAGAGCGAGGAGGCCTACCAGGCCTGGGCGGCCGGGCCGTCCCGGGCCGCGCACGCCGGTGGCCCGGGTGGCGAGCAGCAGCGGCCGGTCGCCTCCGGCGCGTCGCTGCTGGAGTTCGAGGTCGTCCAGCAGGTGACCGGCAAGGGCTGAGCGGCGTCTCCCCCGGGCGGGCCGCCGAGCGGTCGGCCCGGGGCGGCGGCCTCCCCGAGGGCCGGGGCACGACGGGTGCGGTCGGCCCGGGGCGGGTGCGGTCGGCCCGGGGCGGGTGCGGTCGGCCCGGGGCGGGGGTCGCACCGCCGGGGCGGGTCAGGGTGAGCGGGTGGCGGCCAGCGAGGCGAAGGCGATGACGTTGTCGGCGTAGCCGGTGCGTCCGCCGACCCATTGGCCACCACAGGTGATCAACCGTAGGGCGGGTGCCCCGCTGTCGCCGTAGACCCGGTCGGCGGGCAGCGCCGACTTGTCGAAGAACTCCACCGAGTCGACCCGGAAGACCACCACCCGCCGGTCGTCCCGGGTCACCTCGATAGTGTCGCCGATCTTGAGTCGACGCAGGTCGTAGAAGACCGACGGGCCGTCCTTCGAGTCGACGTGCCCGACGATGATCGCCCGGCCCGGCTCACCCGGGGTCGGACCACGGTCGTACCAGCCGGTCTCGTGGTGCCGGTCCAGCGGCGGGACGTCGATCGACCCGTCCCGGGCCTGCCCGACCGGGGCCACCGGGGCGGCCACCTTGATCGCCGGCACGGTGAGCCGGACGGGTCGGCTGGCCGGCAGGCTGCCCGGCACAGGGCTCTGCCCGGCACCGGTCGCCGCGCGCGGCGACGGCGTGCCGGTCCGGTCCAGCGGCCCGACCGTACGGCCCAGGCCGGCACCGGTGGCGAAGACCCCGAGCAGCACCAGCAGCACGGCCAGCGGCACCGACCAGGGGCTCCGGGTCGACGCCGGGGTGCCAGCGGACGAGGCCGCCGGACCGGCGACGCGGTGCTGCGGAGCCGGCGTGCCGGGCGGCGGGAGCGGGCCACGATCCGGCGACACCGGACGCTCGGGCTGTCGGACCGGGTCGTGGTGCTGCGGATTCGGGCTGGCCGGCGGCGGGAGCGGGCCGCTGCGGGAACCCGGAGAGGCGGGCGGCGGAAGCGGGCCGCTGCGGGAACCCGGAGAGGCGGGCGGCGGGAGCATGGTCAGCTCCCGGCGACGCCACGGGGCCGGCGGGCCGCCACGATCCCGACGACGGCCCCGGCGATGGTCAGCGCCAGCCCGCCGGGCACCAGCAGGCCACCCGGCAGGCCGCCGCCGGCCGTACCGCCGAAGCCGGTGTGCGGCCCGGGGCTGGGCTTCACCTTCTTGACCACCTGGAGCGCCGTCGAGGCGGTCGCCCCGTCGGGGCATTCCAGCTTGACCCGGTAGCTGCCCGGCCGGGTCCGGTCCCGGACCATCGGGGCGGCCCTGAGCAGCCCCTGCTGCGGTTGCACCTGGACCCGGCCGAAGGCGTCCGAGACGACGGTCGCCGGGATCGAGTTGTCGTGACAGCTCGCCCGGATGCCGACCAGGTAACCCGGCTCGACGGTGCCCGGGGTCACCTCGACGAAGACCACGCCGGGCGGCGGCTGGGGCTCCCCGCCCTCGTCGTCCGGCCCGGGTTGCCCCGGCCCGGGAACCGCGGCGGCGACCGGCACGACCGCGACCGGCACGACGACGGCCGGCACGGCGGCGGGAAGCAGGGCGGCGGCCGGCACGGCGGCGGGGAGCGGGACGGCGGCCGGCACGACAGCCACCGGCGCGGCGGGAAGCGGGCCGGCTCCCAGCGGGGCGGCGGCCGAGGTCGGAGCGGCGTGCCACAGCGCGGGGACGAGGGCACCGACGGCGACCGCCAGCGCGGCGCGGTGCAGCGTGATCGACACCATTCCCCCTCCGGCGTCCCGGGCAGCGCCCGACCGACCCGGGCGTCGACCTGCCGTACGGGATGAATCGTCTCACCCTCCGACCGACGGCACATCCGATACGGCGGAACCGTCGCGTACGCTCGGGTCGCTGTGACCTCCCTCGACCCCGACCCCGCCGTCCCGGTGGCCCCGCCGGCCCCCCGGATCCGCACCTTCCACCCCCGGCGTGGCCGGATGAGCAGCCGGCAGACCGACGCGCTGGCCCGGCTCCAGCCGGCGTACGGGATCGGCATCGCCGACCTCGACGGGCCGGTCGATCCGACCCGGTTCTTCGGCCGGCGGGCACCGGTGGTGCTGGAGATCGGCTCCGGGATGGGTGACGCCACCGCGGCGATGGCCGCCGCCGACCCGGGCCGCGACTACCTGGCGGTCGAGGTACACACCCCGGGCATCGCCAACCTGCTCGACCTGGTGCAGCGCCATGGCCTGCGCAACGTCCGGGTCGCCGAGGGCGACGCGCTGGACCTGGTCCGGGCCATGCCGGAGGGCTGCCTGGACGCGGTGCACGTCTTCTTTCCCGACCCGTGGCCCAAGCTGCGGCACCACAAGCGGCGGATCATCCAGCCGGAGCACGTGGCGTTGCTGCGTTCCCGGCTGGCCGTCGGCGGCACCCTGCACTGCGCCACCGACTGGGCCGAGTACGCCGCGTCGATGCGGTCGACGCTGACCGCCGACCCTGGGCTGGACGACGTGCACGGCGGTTACGCCCCCCGCCCCGCCCACCGCCCGGTGACCAAGTTCGAGCGCCGCGCCCTGACCGCCGGTCGCCCCGTCTTCGACCTGATCCACCGCCGCCGCTGAACCCCGCCGGGCACCGGCCACCCGGCACCGCTCCGGCCACCCGGCTTCACTCCGGCCACCCGGCCTCGCTTCCGCCACCCGGCCCGGCCCCGGCCCGGCCACCCGCCGGGGTCCGGTCGGCCGGTCCGGGTGGTCGCCCGCCGGGGCCGGGCCGCCGGGGTCGGGTGGGCGTGGGCGACGGCACGGCGGCCCGGGACGGTGGCCCGGTTGGCGGGCGGGGTGGTGGTGCGGGCACGATGGGGGCGCTATGACGCTGACTGCCGCGCTGCCTCGAAGCGCCGACCCCGACACCCTCTTCGACGCGTTCGCCGGCTGGGCGTCCGGGCGTGGACTGGACCTCTACCCGCACCAGGAGGAGGCGGTCATCGAGATCGTCTCCGGTGCGAACGTGATCATGAATACGCCGACCGGTTCGGGCAAGAGCCTGGTCGCCATCGCGGCGCACTTCACCGCCCTGGCCGACGACCGGACGAGCTTCTACACCGCCCCGATCAAGGCCCTGGTGTCGGAGAAGTTCTTCGCGCTCTGCGAGGTGTTCGGCGCGGACAACGTCGGGATGCTCACCGGCGACGCCAGCGTCAACGCCGACGCCCCGATCATCTGCTGCACCGCCGAGATCCTGGCCAACCTGGCACTGCGCGAGGGCGCCCGGGCCGACGTCGGCCAGGTGGTGATGGACGAGTTCCACTTCTATGCCGAGCCGGACCGGGGCTGGGCCTGGCAGGTGCCGATCATCGAGCTGCCGCAGGCGCAGTTCGTGCTGATGTCGGCCACCCTGGGGGACACCACCCGGTTCGTCGACGACCTGACCCGGCGCACCGGCCGGTCGACCGCCGTCGTCCGGTCGGCCGAGCGGCCGGTCCCGCTGATCTTCTCGTACGCGATGACGCCGCTGCACGAGACGCTCGAAGAGCTGCTGGAGACCAAGCAGGCCCCGGTGTACGTGGTGCACTTCACCCAGGCCGCCGCGCTGGAACGCGCCCAGGCGCTGATGAGCGTCAACGTCTGCACCCGGGCCGAGAAGGACATGATCGCCGCCGCGATCGGCAACTTCCGGTTCACCTCCGGCTTCGGCAAGACGCTGTCGAGGCTGGTGCGCCACGGCATCGGCGTGCACCACGCCGGGATGCTGCCCAAGTACCGCCGGCTGGTGGAGACCCTGGCCCAGGCCGGGCTACTCAAGGTCATCTGCGGCACCGACACGCTGGGTGTGGGCATCAACGTGCCGATCCGTACGGTGCTGTTCACCGGCCTGAGCAAGTACGACGGGGTGCGTACCCGGCTGCTCAAGGCCCGCGAGTTCCACCAGATCGCCGGGCGGGCCGGGCGGGCCGGCTTCGACACCATCGGGCGGGTCGTGGTGCAGGCCCCCGAACATGTGATCGACAACGAGAAGGCCCTGGCCAAGGCCGGCGACGACCCCAAGAAGCGCCGCAAGGTGGTGAAGAAGAAGCCGCCGGAGGGCTCGGTCGGCTGGGGCGAGCCGACCTTCCAACGCCTGGTCGAGGCCGAGCCGGAGCCGCTGACCTCCAGCTTCCAGGTCAGCCACTCGATGCTGCTCAACGTGATCGGCCGGCCGGGCGACGCGTTCGCCTCGATGCGGCACCTGCTCACCGACAACCACGAGGACGCCGCCGCCCAGCGCCGGCACATCCGCCGGGCCATCGCCATCTACCGGGCGCTGCGCGCCGGTGGGGTGGTCGAGCAGCTCGCCGAGCCCGACGAGACCGGCCGCCGGGTCCGGCTCACCGTCGACCTCCAGCTCGACTTCGCGCTCAACCAGCCGCTGTCGCCGCTGGCCCTGGCCGCCATCGAACTGCTCGACGTCGAGTCCCCGTCGTACGCCCTGGACGTGTTGAGCGTGATCGAGTCGATCCTCGACGACCCGCGCCAGGTGCTCTCCGCCCAGCAGTTCAAGGCGCGCGGCGAGGCGGTCGCCGCGATGAAGGCCGACGGCATCGAGTACGAGGCCCGCATGGAGCTGCTCGACGAGGTGACCTGGCCGAAGCCGCTGGCGGAGCTGCTGCACGCCGCGTACGAGATGTACCGGCAGGGGCACCCGTGGGTCGCCGACCACCAGCTCTCCCCCAAGTCCGTGGTCCGGGACATGTACGAACGCGCGATGACCTTCGGCGAGTACGTTCAGTTCTACGGGCTGACCCGGTCCGAGGGGCTGGTGCTGCGCTACCTCGCCGACGCCTACAAGACGCTGCGGCAGACCGTGCCCGAGGACGCCAAGACCGAGGAGCTGATCGACCTCATCGAGTGGCTGGGGGAGCTGGTCCGCCAGGTCGACTCCAGCCTGATCGACGAGTGGGAGCGGTTGCGCAACCCGTCCGACGTCGCCGACGCGGCGCTGGCCCACGCGTCGTTGGAGGAGCGGGTGCCGGCGGTCACCCGCAACGCCCGCGCCTTCCGGGTGCTGGTCCGCAACGCGCTGTTCCGCCGGGTCGAGCTGGCCGCCCTGCGCCGCTGGTGGGACCTCGGCGAGCTGGACGGCGCATCGGGCTGGGACGCGGACGCCTGGGCCGAGGCGCTGGAGCCGTACTTCGAGGCGTACGACGGGATCGGGGTGGGGCCGGACGCGCGCGGCCCGGCGCTGCTCATGATCGAGCAGGGCCGGGAGAAGTGGACCGTCCGGCAGATCCTGGACGACCCGGAGGGTGACCACGACTGGGGGATCAGCGCCGAGGTCGACCTGGCCGCCTCGGACGAGGCGGGGGCCGCCGTGGTCCGGGTGACGGACGTCGGGCAGCTCTGATTTTTTTCGGAAGGGGTCGTCCGGTGCGTCCGGACGGCCCCTTTTCTGCCCTGGGCGATGTCACCCCCGTCGATTAGAATGTATGTACTAATCGAGTTCCTGACCTGGGAGGACGCTCGTGACCGCGCCCATCAATGCCCCCCTCACGCCGTACGCCACCCTCCTCGGTTTCACCCGGTACGTCGACCGCACCGGGCCCACCAAGGCCACCTTCGTCGGCGGCCTGCGCCGGCAGCGGGCCAGCCGGCACGGCTTCAACCCGCACGGCCAGTTCGTCAAGGCGCTCAAGGCCGACATCGCCTTCCACACCGGCGGCAGCCACCTGGCCGGCGTGGCCGATCTGGTCAAGCCGCGCTGGCGTCCGCTCTACCAGGCCCTGGTGCCCGGCGCGACGGCCTGGCTGGAGTCGCTCGGCGAGCCGGCCGGCATCGAGCTGGCGCAGACCCGCGACGCCCTCGCGATGCTCGGCGACCTGCCTGTCAAGATCAACCCCCACTTCGGCATCCGGTACGCCGACGGTCACGCCGAGGCCGTCCGGCTGCACTTCGACGAGACCCCGCCGAGCGAGGAGGCGGCCTTGGCCACCCTGCACCTGATGGCCCGGCACATGGACGCCGTGCTGCCGCACGCCGAGCCGGTCCTGGTCGACGTGCGGCGGGGTGTCGCGCACCGCACACCCGAGCACGTCAAGCCGGCACAGGTCGAGCAGTGGCTGGCCGGCGAGGCCGCCGCCTTCCGCGCCATCTGGTCAACCGCCGCCTGACCCGCCGGGTCGGCCCGCCCCGGATCAGTCCTCCGAGGCGGGCCGGCTGGTCGGGACCGTCGGCATCGGCCACTGGCCGGTCCGCACGATCGCCGAGGCGTCCAGCCGCTGGTCGGCCCAGGTGTCCCGCTCCGGCAGCAGGTCGGCGACCGGCAGCTTCCGCAACGCGTCCAGCGGGCCGACGATGACCCGGATGCCCGGGTGGTAGTCGAGCAGCACCTGCCGGCACCGCCCGCACGGCGGGACCACCCCGCGCCCCCGGTCGCCCACCGCGACGATCGCCTCCAGCTTGCCCACGCCCTGGGTGGCGGCGGTCCCGAGGACCACGATCTCGGCGCAGGGGCCGCCGGTGGGGTGCAGCAGGTCCACCCCGGTGAAGACCCGGCCGTCGGCGGTCCGGGCCGCCGCCGCCACGGTGTGGTTCGCGCTGCGGCAGCGCAGCTTGGCGACCGCCGTGGCGGCCTGGACCAGCGCCCGGTCGGTGTCCAGCAGCATCGTCGTCGTCATCCGGCAGCCCCCCGCGATCGCGTCGTCGGCGGTCAGCGTAGCCCGGCGACGGCCGATTTCCCGGGCAGCGCTCCGGTGGCGGTGACGGCATCTCACCCGGCCGCCGCCAGGCACCCTGACCTGCGCCGGAGCCGACGACAGCGGGCACCCTGACCTGTGCCGGAGCCGACGACGCCGGGGACGGGGACCGCGCCGCGCCCGGCCCGACGGGGTAACCCGGGGGCGGTCCGGCGGCGGGCTGCCTATCCTTGGCGACGACATGCAGAATCCAACCGCCTCCGGCCCCGCCGCACCCGCCGCCGCCGTGACCGCCCGCGAGCTGCACCGCCGCCTCACCCCGCTGATGTTCCGCGACCAGCGCCGCCTCCAGCGCCGGCTGGACGGGGCACGCAAGCTGCGTGACCCGCAGCGGCGCGACGAGGCGCTGGCCGAGATCGCCGGGGAGGTGTCCCGGGCGGAGGGCCGGCTGGCCACCCGACGGGCCGCCGTGCCGACCGTCACCTACCCGGCGCAGCTGCCGGTCAGCGAGCGGCGCGACGACATCGCCGCCGCCATCCGCGACCACCAGGTGGTGATCGTGGCCGGCGAGACCGGCTCCGGCAAGACCACCCAGCTCCCCAAGATCTGCCTGGAGCTGGGGCGGGGCATCACCGGGCTGATCGGGCACACCCAGCCCCGCCGGCTGGCCGCCCGCACGGTCGCCGACCGGATCGCCGAGGAGCTCGGCACCGAGCTGGGTGACGTGGTCGGCTACAAGGTGCGCTTCACCGACCAGGTGAGCGACCGCAGCCTGGTCAAGCTGATGACCGACGGCATCCTGCTGGCCGAGTTGCAGACCGACCGGATGCTGCGCCAGTACGACACCCTGATCATCGACGAGGCGCACGAGCGCAGCCTCAACATCGACTTCATCCTCGGCTACCTGCGCCAACTGCTCCCCCGGCGACCCGACCTCAAGGTGGTCATCACCTCGGCGACCATCGAGACCGCCCGGTTCGCCGAGCACTTCGCCGACGCCGACGGCAAGCCCGCGCCGGTCGTCGAGGTGTCCGGGCGGACGTACCCGGTCGAGGTGCGGTACCGGCCGCTGGTCGAGGTCAGCGAGGGCGACGAGGACACCGGCGACGACGAGGAGAACGTCCGCGACCAGATCCAGGCGATCGGCGACGCGGTGCAGGAGCTGGCCGCCGAGGGGCCGGGCGACATCCTGGTCTTCCTCAGCGGCGAACGGGAGATCCGGGACACCGCCGAGGCGCTGGGCAAGCTGACCCAGTCGAGCCGCGCGCTGCTGGGCACCGAGATCCTGCCGCTGTACGCCCGGCTGTCCGCCGCCGAGCAGCACCGGGTCTTCGCCGCCCACTCCGGCCGCCGGGTGGTGCTCGCCACGAACGTCGCGGAGACCTCGCTGACCGTGCCCGGCATCAAGTACGTGGTGGACCCGGGCTCGGCCCGGATCTCCCGCTACTCCAGCCGGCTCAAGGTGCAGCGGCTGCCCATCGAACCGGTCTCCCAGGCGTCGGCCAACCAGCGCAAGGGCCGCTGCGGCCGGACCTCGGACGGCATCTGCATCCGGCTCTACGACGAGCAGGACTTCGCCTCCCGACCGGAGTTCACCGACCCGGAGATCCTGCGTACCAACCTGGCCTCGGTCATCCTCCAGATGACCGCGATCGGTCTCGGTGACCTGGCCGCGTTCCCGTTCATCGACCCGCCGGACCGGCGCAACGTCACCGACGGGGTCAACCTGCTGCACGAACTGGGCGCGCTGGACCCGACCGAGACCGACCCGGCCAAGCGGCTCACCCCGCTGGGCCGGCGGCTGGCCCAACTCCCGGTCGACCCCCGGCTGGCCCGGATGGTGATCGAGGGCGAACGCAACGGCTGCGCCACCGAGGTGCTGGTGATCGCCGCCGCGCTGTCGATCCAGGATCCCCGGGAACGGCCGGCGGAGAAGCAGGCCCAGGCCGACCAGGCGCACGCCCGGTTCACCGACCGGGAGTCCGACTTCGTGTCGCTGCTCAACCTGTGGCGCTACCTGCGCGAGCAGCAGCGGGAGCTGTCGTCCAGCGCGTTCCGCCGGATGTGCCGGGCGGAGTACCTCAACTACCTGCGGGTCCGTGAGTGGCAGGACATCGTGGCCCAGTTGCGCCAGGTGCTGCGTACCCCGGAACAGGGTGACGGGCGGCGGGGCCGGCGCGGCGCGACGCAGGCCCCGGCCGACGGGGGCCGGCGCGGTCCGGCCGCCGACCTGCCGGAGGAGATCGACACCCCGAAGGTGCACCAGTCGCTGCTGCCCGGCCTGCTGTCGCACATCGGGCTCAAGGACGCCCAGAAGCACGAGTACCTGGGCGCCCGGGGGGCGAAGTTCGCGGTCTTCCCCGGCTCGGCGCTGTTCAGGAAGCCGCCGCGCTGGGTGATGGCCGCCGAGCTGGTGGAGACCTCCCGGCTGTGGGGCCGGGTCGCCGGGCGGGTCGAGCCGGAGTGGGTCGAGCCGCTGGCCCAGCACCTGGTCAAGCGCAGCTACAGCGAACCGCACTGGGAGAAGAAGCAGGCCGCCGTGATGGCCTACGAGAAGGTCACCCTGTACGGCGTCCCGCTGGTCACCTCCCGCAAGGTCAACTTCGGGCGGATCGACCCGGCGCTGAGCCGGGAGCTGTTCATCCGGCACGCCCTGGTCGAGGGGGACTGGCAGACCCACCACCCGTTCTGGCGGGACAACGAGAAGCTGCGCACCGAGATCGAGGAGCTGGAGAACCGGGCCCGCCGCCGGGACATCCTGGTCGACGACGAGAGCATCTTCGCCTTCTACGACCAGCGCATCCCCGCCGACGTGGTCTCCGGGCGGCACTTCGACGCCTGGTGGAAGAAGGCCCGGCACGAGCGGCCCGACCTGCTGACCCTCACCCGGGACGTGCTGGTCAACGCCGGGCGCGGCGGGGTCGACGAGGCCGACTTCCCGGACGAGTGGCGGGCCGACGGGGTGACCCTGCCGCTGACGTACACCTTCGACCCGACCGCGCCCACCGACGGCGTGACGGTCGACATCCCGCTGCCACTGCTCAACCAGGTGCCGGCGGAGAGCTTCGACTGGCAGGTACCGGGGCTGCGCGAGGAGCTGGTGATCGCGCTGATCCGGTCGCTGCCCAAGCCGGTCCGGCGCAACTTCGTCCCGGTACCGGATTTCGCCCGCGCCGCGCTGGCCGCGATCACCCCCGGCGAGGAGCCGCTGCTCGACGCGCTGACCCGGCAACTGCGCCGGATGACCGGGGTGACCGTCCCCCGGGAGGCGTGGGAGCCGGCGAAGCTGCCCGCGCACCTGCGGGTGACCTTCCGGGTGATCGGTGACGCGGACAAACCGGTCGCCGAGGGCAAGGACCTGCCGGCCCTGCAACGCCAGCTCCGCCAGGAGGTACGCCAGGTGGTGGCCGCCGCCGCGCCCGAGGTGGCCCGGACCGGGCTGACCGGATGGACCATCGGCACCCTGCCCCGCACCATCGAGCAGGTGCGGGCCGGCTACGCGGTGACCGCCTACCCGGCGCTGGTGGACGAGGGCGCCACGGTCGGGGTGAAGGTCTTCGACTCCGAGGCCGAGCAGGCCGCCGCGCACTGGGCGGGCACCCGGCGACTGCTCCGGTTGACCGTGCCGTCACCGGCGCAGTTCCTCCAGGGCCGGTTGAGCAACGAGGCGAAGCTGGCACTGAGCCGCAATCCGCACGGCGGGGTGCAGCAGCTCATCGCCGACGCCGCCGGGGCCGCCATCGACAAGCTGGTCGCCGACGCGGGTGGGCCGGCCTGGGACGCCGACGGCTTCGCCGCGCTGCGCGACCGGGTCCGCGCCGACCTGGTCGACACGGTGGTCGAGGTGATGGGCCGGGTCCGTCAGGTGCTCGCCGCGGCGTACGCGGTGGAGCAGCGGCTCGGCGCGACCCGCAACCTGGCGGTGGTGGCCGCCCTGGCCGACCTGCGCCAGCAGCTCACCGGCCTGGTGCACGACGGGTTCGTCACCGAGACCGGCTACGCCCGCCTGCCCGACCTGCTGCGCTACCTGACCGCGATGGAGCGCCGCCTCGACCGGCTGACCGCCAACCCGCAGCGGGACAAACAGCAGCAGGACCGGATCGCCACGGTGCAGCAGGAGTACCGGGACATGGTGGCCGCGCTGCCCCCGGCGCGCCGCGCCTCGGCCCCGGTGCGGCAGATCCGCTGGATGATCGAGGAGCTGCGGGTGAACGTCTTCGCGCAGGCCCTCGGCACCCCGTATCCGGTGTCCGAGCAGCGCATCTACCGCGCGATGGACGACGCCGAGGGGCGGTAGATCAGGGCAGCGGCTCCACCCCCGGCGGCAGCTCGCTGGTGCTGGTGGCCGCGTGCACGTAGTCGAGCAGGATGCGCCGCAGCTCCCGCCCGGCGTGGGTGGGCACCACGTCGCGGCGGCGGGCCACCGCGATGGTCCGGCGTACCCCGGGCGGGGCGAGCCGGGTGACCCGGATGCCGGGGCGGCGGCTGACCACGATGCCCGGCACCAGGGCGATGCCCAGTCCGGCCTCGACGAAGCTGAGCACCGCGTCCATCTCGCCGCCGTCGACCGAGAAGGTGGGCTCGAAGCCGGCCTCCCGGCAGGCCTGGATGGTGGCGTCGCGCAGGTCGTAGCCCTCGCGGAACATCACCAGCGGTTGGCCGCGCAGGTCGGTGATCCGCAACTCGCCGCTGACCAGGGCGGCGGGTAGCGGCTCCACCGAGGCGACCACCAGGCTCTCCCGCAGGATCGGGTCCACCCGCAGGCCGGGGTCGGCCCCCTGGGCCGGCATGATGATCAGAGCGAGGTCCAGGTCACCGCGGAGCAGGTCGCGGACCAGGTCCTGCGAGCCGCCCTCCTCGACCCGCAGGTCGACGGCGGGGTGGGCGTCGCGGAACCGGCGCAGCACCGGCGGGGCGAGCGAGGTGGCCAGGCTGGGGGTGGCCCCGAGCCGGACCCGGCCCCGGCGCAGGCCGACCAGCTCCTGCACCTCCCGGGTGGCGGTGTCGACGTCGGCGAGAATCCGCTTGGCCAACGGCAACAGCACCTCCCCGGCGGCGGTGAGCGCGATGTTGCCCCGTACCCGCTCGAACAACGGGGCGCCGAGGTCGGTCTCCAGGGCGTGAACTTGCTTACTCAACGACGGCTGGGTTATGCCGACGATGTCGGCGGCTTGGGTGAAATGTCGTACTTCGGCCACCGCAACGAAGTACCTCAGCTGATGGAGCTGCATCTTCATAGCTTACGGCTATCGAGACTGCGAGTTCGATGCATTGGACGACTGATCGCAGGGCTCCTAGCGTCGGTCAGGTGGTAATCACGAAAACTCGGTCGCCCATCCGCTCCAACGTCGGCCTGAAGGCCGTCATGGCGGTGACGGGCATCCTGCTGGTGCTGTTCCTCGTCGCCCATATGCTCGGCAACCTCAAGGTGTTCACCGGCGAGACCTCGTTCGACCACTACGCCCACTGGCTGCGCGACATCGGCAAGCCACTGCTGCCCGGGGTGTGGTTCCTGTGGATCCTGCGGACCGCGCTGGTGGTGGCCGTGCTCGGGCACATCTGGGCGGCGACCGTGCTGGCCGTCCGGGCCCGCGCCGCCCGTCCGGTGCGCTACGCCCACCGCAAGAAGGTCCGGGGCAGCTACGCCGCGCGCACCATGCGCTGGGGCGGAGTGATCATCCTGCTCTTCGTGGTCTACCACATCCTGGACCTGACCACCGGCACCCTCAACCCGGTCGGCGACGCCAGCAACCCGTACGGCAACGTGGTCGCCGACTTCGCCCCGGAACGCTGGTACGTGACGCTGTTCTACACCCTGGCGATCGTCACCGTCGGCTTCCACCTGCGGCACGGGGTGTTCTCCGCGCTGCGCAGCCTCGGCCAGCAGACCCCCCGGGGCGAGCGCCGGGCCCGCACCGCCGCACTGGTCTTCGCCGTCGCGCTCTGTGCCGGCTACCTGGTGGTCCCGTTCGCCGTACTCACCGGATTGGTGTCCTGACATGGAACTCTTCACCGAGGGCGACCCGATCGCCGACACGAAGGCTCCCGACGGCCCGGTCGACAAGCGCTGGGAGACCCGGCGCTTCGAGGCCAAGCTGGTCAACCCGGCGAACCGGCGCAAGATGACGGTGATCGTGGTGGGCACCGGCCTGGCCGGTGGCTCCGCCGCCGCCACCCTCGCCGAGCAGGGCTACCGGGTGCGCAGCTACTGCTACCAGGACAGCCCGCGCCGGGCGCACTCGATCGCCGCCCAGGGCGGCATCAACGCCGCCAAGAACTACCGCAACGACGGCGACTCGGTGCACCGGCTCTTCTACGACACCGTCAAGGGCGGCGACTTCCGCTCCCGCGAGTCGAACGTGCACCGGCTCGCCGAGGTGTCGGTCAACATCATCGACCAGTGCGTCGCGCAGGGCGTCCCGTTCGCCCGCGAGTACGGCGGGCTGCTGGACACCCGTTCCTTCGGCGGCGCGCAGGTGCAGCGCACCTTCTACGCCCGGGGCCAGACCGGCCAGCAGCTGCTGCTCGGCGCGTACCAGGCGCTGGAGCGGCAGATCGGCCTGGGCAACGTGGAGATGCACACCCGGCACGAGATGCTGGAGCTGGTCGTCGTGGACGGCCGGGCCCGGGGCATCGTGGTCCGGGACATGGTCACCGGCGAGATCAGCACCGAGATGGCCGACGCGGTGGTGCTCGCCTCCGGCGGCTACGGCAACGTCTTCTACCTCTCCACCAACGCCAAGGGCTGCAACGTCACCGCGAGCTGGCGGGCGCACCGCAAGGGGGCGTACTTCGCCAACCCCTGTTACACCCAGATCCACCCGACCTGCATCCCGGTCTCCGGCGACCACCAGTCCAAGCTGACCCTGATGAGCGAGTCGCTGCGCAACGACGGCCGGGTCTGGGTGCCGAAGAACAAGGACGACGACCGCGCCCCCCGGGACATCCCGGAGGACGAACGCGACTACTACCTGGAGCGGATCTACCCCTCCTTCGGCAACCTGGTCCCCCGGGACATCGCCTCCCGGGCCGCGAAGAACGTCTGCGACGAGGGCCGGGGCGTCGGGCCGACCAAACTCGGGGTCTACCTGGACTTCGCCGACGCGATCGACCGGCTCGGCCGCCAGGCCATCGAGGCCAAGTACGGCAACCTGTTCGAGATGTACGAGCGGATCACCGGCGAGGACCCGTACCAGGTGCCGATGCGGATCTACCCCGCCGTGCACTACACGATGGGCGGGCTCTGGGTCGACTACGACCTCCAGTCGACCATCCCCGGCCTGTTCGTCATCGGTGAGGCCAACTTCTCCGACCACGGCGCGAACCGGCTCGGCGCGTCGGCCCTGATGCAGGGCCTGGCCGACGGCTACTTCGTGCTGCCCACCACCATCGCCCACTACCTGGCCTCCGGTCCGCTGGACAGGGTCGACGCCAGCCACCCGGCGGCGGTGCAGGCCCGGCGGGACGTCGAGGACCGGATCGCCCGACTGCTGGCCGTCGACGGCGACCGGACGGTGGACTCGTTCCACCGGGAGCTGGGCCACCTCATGTGGGAGCACTGCGGCATGGAGCGCTCCGAGGCCGGGCTACGCAAGGCGATCGACGCGATCCGGGCGCTGCGCGAGGAGTTCTGGCAGCGGGTCCGGGTGCCGGGTGACGGCGAGGGGCTGAACCAGTCGCTGGAGAAGGCCGGCCGGGTGGCCGACTTCTTCGAGCTGGCCGAGCTGATGTGCATCGACGCCCTGCACCGGGAGGAGTCCTGCGGCGGCCACTTCCGGGCCGAGCACCAGACCCCGGACGGCGAGGCGCAGCGCGACGACGAGCGGTTCGCCTACGTGGCGGCCTGGGAGTTCACCGGCACCGACGAGCCGGCCGTGCTGCACAAGGAAGACCTGAAGTTCGAGTACGTCCACCCTACGCAGCGGAGCTACAAGTGAACCTGACCCTGCGCATCTGGCGTCAGTCCGGCCCCCAGGACAAGGGGCGGATGGTGACCTACCCGGTCGACGACGTCTCCCCGGACATGTCGTTCCTGGAGATGCTGGACGTGCTCAACGAGCGGCTGACCCTCGCCGGGGAGGAGCCCGTCGCGTTCGACCACGACTGCCGCGAGGGCATCTGCGGCATGTGCGGTCTGATGATCAACGGGGACGCGCACGGCCCGCAGCGCGGCACCACCGCCTGCCAGCTGCACATGCGGCAGTTCTCCGACGGCGAGACGATCGACATCGAGCCGTGGCGGGCCCGCGCCTTCCCGGTGGTCAAGGACCTGGTGGTCAACCGGAGCGCCTTCGACAAGATCATCGCAGCGGGTGGCTACATCACCGCGCCCACCGGTAGCGCCCCCGAGGCACACGCCGCCCCGGTGGCCAAGGCCGACGCCGACGCCGCCTTCGAGTCCGCCGCCTGCATCGGCTGCGGTGCGTGCGTGGCGGCCTGCCCCAACGGCTCCGGCATGCTCTTCACCGCCGCCAAGGTCACCCAGCTCTCGCTGCTGCCGCAGGGCCAGCCGGAGCGCTTCACCCGGGTGATCGGCATGGTCGACGCGCACGACGAGGCCGGCTTCGGCGGCTGCACCAACGCCGGCGAGTGCACGGCGGTCTGCCCCAAGGGCATCCCGCTGAACACCATCGGCCGCCTCAACCGGGACTACCTCACCGCCACCGCCAAGCGCGGCGACACTCCCGGCTCCTGAATCCGCCGACGGTCTGACCGGCCGCCTCCGGACCCACCGACCGCCGTACCCCCCGCCCGAGGGGTGCGGCGGTCACCCCCACCCCGTCCCCACGCCACCCACCCCACGCCCCGCCCTCCGCACCGCACACACCGCGCACCGCACACACCGCGCACCGCGCGCTAGATCCTGGATTTGGTGGCCACATGGCGTGCGGAGGCCACTACATCCAGGATCGGGCACGATCACGGCAAGGGGCGAGGACGATCACGGCAAGGGCCGGGCACGATCACGGCAAGGGCCGGGCACGATCACGGCAAGGGCCGGGCACGATCACGGCTCGGTGGGTCGCCGACCTTGGCCGGCCGGTGGCCGGTTCAAGCGTCCCCGCTCGGGTAGCAGTCCCTCGACGGCATCGAGAGGGGACACCAGCGATGAAGGCACTGACCTGGCACGGCACGCGCGACGTCCGGGTGGACGAGGTCCCGGACCCCCGGATCGAAGCGCCGACCGACGCGATCGTCCGGATCACCTCGACCGCGATCTGCGGCTCCGACCTGCACCTGTACGAGGTGCTCGGGCCGTACCTGAAGCCCGGTGACATCCTCGGGCACGAGCCGATGGGCATCGTCGAGGAGGTCGGCTCCGGGGTGACCCGGCTCAAGCCCGGCGACCGGGTGGTCGTCCCGTTCAACATCGCCTGCGGGCACTGCTGGATGTGCGAGCGGCAACTCTTCGCCCAGTGCGAGACGACCCAGGTGACCGCCGAGGGCAAGGGCGCGTCGCTGTTCGGCTACACCTCGCTCTACGGCTCGGTCCCCGGCGGCCAGGCCGAGTACCTGCGCGTACCGCAGGCCCAGTTCGGCCCGATCACCATCCCGCAGACCGGCGCCGACGAGCGCTACCTCTACCTCAGCGACATCCTGCCCACCGCCTGGCAGGCGGTGAAGTACGCCGACACCCCGCCCGGCGGCACCCTGGCCGTGTTCGGGCTCGGCCCGGTCGGGCAGTTCTGCGCCCGGATCGGCCGGCATCTCGGTGCGGGCCGGGTGATCGGCCTCGACCTGGTGCCCGAGCGGCTGGAGATGGCCCGCCGACACGGCATCGAGACGCTCGACGTCAGCCAGCTCGACGACGTCCCCGGCACGCTGATCGACCTGGTCGACGGGCGCGGGCCGGACGCGGTGATCGACGCGGTCGGGATGGAGGCGCACGGCTCCACCAGCGGCAAGCTGGCCCAGCACGCCGCCGGGCTGCTGCCGGACAAGCTGGCCGACAAGATGATCGACAAGGTCGGTGTGGACCGGTTGACGGTGCTGAAGGCCGCCCTCAAGGCGGTCCGGCGCGGCGGCACCGTCTCGATCTCCGGGGTGTACGGCGGCGAGGTGGACCCGATGCCGCTGATGGAGATGTTCGACCGGGGCATCCAACTGCGGATGGGCCAGTGCCACGTGCGCCGGTGGACCGACGAGATCCTGCCGCTGCTGTCCGGCGACGACGACCCGCTGGGCGTGGAGGACCTGCGGACCCACCGGATGCCGCTGGCCGACGCGCCGAAGGCGTACGAGATGTTCCAGAAGAAGGACGACGGCTGCGTCAAGGTCGTGCTCGCTCCGTGACCCGGGTGGTGGTGGTCACCGGGGCCACCAGCGGCATCGGCCGCGCGGCGGCCCGGGAGTTCGCCGGGCGCGGGGACCGACTGGTCCTCGCCGCCCGCTCCCCCGAAAGCCTGGCCGAGGTACGCGGGGAGTGCCACCACGCCGGGGCGGACCAGGTGCACACCGCGCCCACCGACGTCACCGACCCGGCCGCGCTCGACGCCCTCGTCGACACGGCGGTACGCGAGTGCGGCCGGATCGACGTCTGGGTGCACACCGCGGCGGTGATGGCGTACGGGCGGTTCGAGGAGGTCCCGGCGGACGTCTTCGACCGGGTGGTCCGCACCGACCTGCTCGGTGCGGCCGGCGTCCTCCGGGTGGCGCTGCGGCGCTTCCGGGCCGCCGGCGGGGGCACCCTGATCCTCACCGGCTCGGTGCTCGGGCACGTCACCGCCCCCTACATGAGCGGCTACGTGACCAGCAAGTGGGGCCTGCAGGGGCTGGTCCGCACGGTGCAGCAGGAGGCCCGCGACCTGCCCGGGGTGCACGTCTGCCTGGTCACCCCGGGCAGTGTCGACACCCCGGTCTACCAACGGGCGGCGAACTACCTCGGGCGGGCCGGCCGGCCACCGCTGCCGGTCACCACCCCGCAGCGGGTGGCCCGCGCCATCGTGCACTGCGCCGACCGGCCCCGCCGGGAGGTCTCGGTCGGGCGGGTCAACCTGCTCATGCGGGGCGGCTTCACCGTCCTGCCCGGCGTCTACGACGCGCTCGTCGGGCCGTTGATGCGGCGCGGCGGGTTGACCGGGCGGGCCGTCGCCCCGCACGAGGGCGTCGTCTTCGCCCCGGACCCGGCGGGCGCGGCCGTCCGTGGCGGGTGGCTGCCGGAGCTGCCCGCGCTGCTGCGCCGGGCCGGCAAGCCGACCGGTGCGACGGCGGTCGCGACCGCGGCGGCCGTCGCCACGGCCACGGTGCTCGCCGCGGCACGACGGCGACGGTGAGCGCCGGGACGGGCTGATCCGGGGTCGGCGGGTGCCGGCGGAGGAACCCGCGCGCCGTCCCGGGGGCCGGCGTGGGCGCAGGGGTCCGGCGGTGGCTACCGTGTACCGCGGGGACACCGGCGAGGGGGACGACACATGCGGGAACCAGCGGAACGTGCGGTCGAGCGGACGCCCGGCGGGCGGCTGTGGCGGGTGGCGGCCCTGGCCGCGGTCGCCGGGCTGGCGTGGACGGCGCGGGACGTGCCGGCGGCGCTGGGCGGCCGGCTGACCGGTGCCCGCGCGGAACGGGCCGCCCGCTCCGCGCAGTTCCGCGACGGCACCTTCCACAACCGGGTCGCCGTGCGGACCATGCCCGGTGGCGACCCCGACCGCAGCCTGCTCCGCGAGCTGCTCTTCGGCCAGCAGCGCCGCCGGCCGACCGCCCCGGTCCCACTGCTGCGGCCCGCCCCGGCCCCGACCACCGGCGTCGACCGCGAGCTGAGCATCGTCTGGTACGGCCACGCCTCGGCGCTGGTCGAGATCGAGGGGCACCGGGTGCTGATCGACCCGGTGTGGAGCGATAGGTGCTCGCCGTCGGCCGCCGTCGGGCCGAAGCGGCTGCACGCGCCCCCGGTCCGCCTCGACGAGCTGCCCACCGTCGACGCGATCCTGATCTCCCACGACCACTACGACCACCTCGACATGACCACCGTCCGGGAGCTGGTCCGGCGGCAGTCGGCGCCGTTCCTGGTCCCGCTCGGCGTCGGCGCGCACCTCGACCGGTGGGGGGTGCCGGCCGACCGGATCATCGAGCTGGACTGGTCGGAGCGGCACCGGGTCGGCGGCCTGGAGATCACCGCCACCGCCGCGCAGCACTTCTCCGGCCGGGGCCTGCGGCGCGACGGCACGCTGTGGAGTTCGTGGGTGGTCGCCGGGGCGCACCGGAAGGTCTTCTACACCGGCGACTCCGGCTACTTCGACGGGTACGCCGAGATCGGCGCGGAGCACGGGCCGTTCGACGCGACGCTGATGCAGATCGGCGCGTACGACCGGGCCTGGCCGGGCATCCACATGTTCCCGGAGGAGGCGGTCACCGCCCACCTGGAGCTGCGTGGCGGCCTGCTCGTCCCGGTGCACTGGGCGACGTTCAACCTGGCCCTGCACGACTGGTCCGAGCCGGTGGACCGGCTCTGGGCCGAGGCCAAGACCCGCGACGTCAGGTTGGCGGTGCCCCGCCCCGGCGAGCGCGTGGTGGTGGACGACCCGCCGCCGGTCGACGGCTGGTGGCAGACGGTCGCCTGACCGGGAGCCGCCCAGTGCCGCCCGGTGCGCCGCCGCTCACAGCACGAAGGCGTCGGTCCACAGCGCGCCGGAACGACCGGACAGCACGTCCAGCATCGCCACCGCCTGGCCGTCGGTGAGCTGGGCGACGAAGTCGACGATGGCCCGGCCCCGGGCCCGGCCGATCCGGTCCGGGGTCCGCGGGTGCAGCTCGGCCTCGGCCAGCTCCACCAGGTCGGGCAGCCGGCGCGGCAGCCGGGACTCCTCCTCGGGGTCGAGCAGCCACTGCCAGAGCGCGTCGACCAGGGTGTCCAGCAGCCGGGCCTGGCCCCGCTGGTGCAGGGCCAGGTCGGGGCGGGCCAGCACGAACCGGTGGTGGACGAACTTGAGCACCTGCACCTCGTGCCACTGCGCCGGGGCCAGCAGCACGTGCCCGGAGCGCACGTCCGGGGCGGCGGTCACCGTGATCGCGTCGACCAGCCGGGTGGTCCACCGGGCCGAGAACCGGGCCACGTACTGCTCGGCCTCGATCGAGCCGTCGAAGGGGAGCGCCAGCAGCCCGTCCACCAGCTCCTCCCGGACGTGCTCGACGGCGGCGGCGAACGCGTCGTCGTCGGCGATCCAGCTGTCCTTGCGGTGCAGTTGGCGGCGCAGCGCCTCGATCGCCGAGCCGGGGCGGCGGGCCGCACCGGCCAGCGCCGCGTCGGTGACCGCGCGCAGGTGCCCGGCCTCGCGCTGCCAGGCCATCAGCTCGGCGGCGACGGTGCCCTGCTGGAGCACCCCCACCCGGTAGAAGTCCTCCACGTCGTGGATGGCGTACGCGATGTCGTCGGCGGTGTCCATCACCGACGCCTCGACGGTCTGCTGCCACTCGGCGATCCGGCCGGCGAACGGCGCGCGGGCCTGCCGCAGATCCTCCAGCTCGGTGCCGTACGCGCCGAACTTCAGCGAACCGCTGTCCGGTTCGTCCGGCGGGGCGGCGGCGCCCCGGGGGGCGGGACGCAGGTGCCGGGGGTGCGGATCGGGGTGGTCCAGCCGGGTCCACGGGTACTTCAGCATCGCCGCCCGGACGGCGGCGGTCAGGTCGAGGCCGGTGGTGGCCGCGCCGCGGATCTCGGTGCTGGTGACGATCCGGTACGACTGCGCGTTGCCCTCGAACCCGTCGGCCAGCCCGAGCCGCTGCCGGGCCAGCCGGTCGAGCACCCGCTCCCCCAGGTGCCCGAACGGCGGGTGGCCGAGGTCGTGGGCGAGGGCGGCGGCCTCCACCACGTCCGGGTCGCAGCCGCCGAGCTTGTCCAGCAGGCCCCGGTGCGCCGGGTCGGCGGTCAACCGTTCGGCGATGGCGCGGGCCACCTGGGCCACCTTGAGACTGTGGGTGAGCCGGTTGTGCACCAGCAGCCCGGAACCGACCGGGCTGATCACCTGGGTCACCCCGCCGAGCCGGGCGAAGAAGGGTGAGGCGACGATCCGGTCCCGGTCGGCCCGGAACGGGCTGGCGGCGAGGTCGCCGAGCGCTCGGGCACTGCCACCGAAGAGCCGACGGGCGCGCGGATCCGCAGGTTGGTCCATGATCGCCACGCTAGCGCAGCGGCCCGACCGGCACGCCGGCTCGCCCCGGTCCCGGCAAGGCCGTGCGCGCTGCTCCCCGGCCCGGCCGTGCGGGCTGCTCCCTGGCACGGCGGTGCGGGGCGGGCACCGGCGGGGGTGGCGCGCGGCGTCGGGGGCGGGCGGCAGAATGCAGCAGGGAACCCGACACGAAGGCGGATCAACATCGTGACCCAGTCAGTCCATCAGCGGATCGCCGACGAGCTCGGCGTCGCCGAACGCCAGGTGCGGGCGGCCGTGGAGCTGCTCGACGGCGGCGCGACCGTGCCGTTCATCGCCCGCTACCGCAAGGAGGCCACCGGCCTGCTCGACGACGCCCAGCTGCGCACCCTGGAGGAGCGGCTGCGCTACCTGCGGGAGCTGGACGAGCGGCGGGCCGCGGTGCTGGAGTCGATCCGCGGCCAGGGCAAGCTGGACGAGGCGTTGGAAGCGCAGATCATGGCGGCCGACTCCAAGTCCCGGCTGGAGGACATCTACCTGCCCTACAAGCCGAAGCGGCGGACCCGGGCGCAGATCGCCCGGGAGGCCGGGCTGGAGCCGCTGGCCGACACGCTGCTCGGCGACCCCACCCGGGAGCCGAAGGAGACGGCCGCCGCGTTCGTCGACGCCGGGCGCGGAGTGGCCGACACCGCCGCCGCGCTGGAGGGCGCGCGGGCCATCCTCATCGAGCGGTTCGCCGAGGACGCCGACCTGATCGGCACCCTGCGCGAGCAGATGTGGTCGCGGGGCCGGTTGGTCTCCCGGGTACGTGACGGCCAGCAGGCCGCCGGCGCGAAGTTCGCCGACTACTTCGACTTCGCCGAGCCGTACCCGAAGCTGCCCTCGCACCGGATCCTGGCGATGTTCCGGGGCGAGAAGGAGGGCGTGCTCGACCTCACCATGGCCCCCGACGCCGAGGAGGACCCGGACGCCCCGCCGACCGGCCCGACCCGCTACGAGGCGGCCATCGCCGGCCGGTTCGGTGTCACCGACGCGGGCCGGCCCGCCGACCGGTGGCTGGCCGACACGGTGCGCTGGGCCTGGCGTACCCGGATCCTGATCCACCTCGCCGCCGACCTGCGCACCCGGCTGTGGCAGGCGGCCGAGGAGGAGGCGGTCCGGGTCTTCGCCACCAACCTGCGCGACCTGCTGCTCGCCGCGCCCGCCGGCAGCCGCGCCACCATGGGCCTCGACCCGGGCCTGCGCACCGGGGTGAAGGTGGCGGTGGTGGACGCCACCGGCAAGGTGGTCGCCACCGACACGATCTACCCGCACGAGCCGCGCCGGCAGTGGGACGCCTCGATCGAGACGCTGGCGAAGCTGGCCGGGGCGCACCGGGTAGAGCTGGTGGCCATCGGCAACGGCACCGCCAGCCGGGAGACCGACAAGCTCGCCGCCGACCTGATCAAGCGGTATCCCCAGCTCGGCCTGACCAAGGTGATGGTCTCCGAGGCCGGCGCGTCGGTCTACTCGGCCTCCGCGTACGCCTCGCAGGAGCTGCCCACGTTGGACGTCTCGCTGCGCGGGGCGGTCTCCATCGCCCGCCGGCTCCAGGACCCGCTGGCCGAGCTGGTCAAGATCGACCCGCGCTCGATCGGCGTCGGCCAGTACCAGCACGACCTGTCCGAGGTGAAGCTCTCCCGCTCGCTGGACGCGGTGGTGGAGGACTGCGTCAACGGCGTCGGGGTGGACGTCAACACCGCGTCCGCTCCCCTGCTGACCCGGGTCTCCGGCATCGGCGCGGGCCTGGCCGAGAACATCGTGCTGCACCGGGACGCCAACGGGCCGTTCCGCACCCGCGCCGAGCTGAAGAAGGTGGCCCGGCTCGGCCCGAAGGCGTTCGAGCAGTGCGCCGGCTTCCTGCGCATCCCCGGCGGCGACGACCCGCTCGACTCGTCCAGCGTGCACCCGGAGGCGTACCCGGTGGTCCGCCGGATCCTGGCCAGCACCGGGCAGGACCTCCGCTCGCTGATCGGCAGGTCGGCGCTCCTGCGCGGGCTGCGGGCCACCGACTTCGTCGACGACACCTTCGGCCTGCCCACCGTCACCGACATCCTCGCCGAGCTGGAGAAGCCCGGCCGGGATCCGCGACCGGAGTTCCGCACCGCCACCTTCGTCGAGGGGGTGGAGAAGATCGGCGACCTGACCCCGGGGATGCTGCTGGAGGGCGTGGTCACCAACGTGGCCGCGTTCGGCGCGTTCGTCGACGTGGGCGTGCACCAGGACGGCCTGGTGCACGTGTCGGCGATGTCGCACACCTTCGTCAAGGACCCGCGCGACGTGGTGAAGTCCGGCGACGTGGTCCGGGTCAAGGTGCTCGATGTCGACGTGCCGCGCAAGCGGATCTCGCTGACCCTGCGGCTGGACGACGAGGTGCCGGCGGGCGGCGGCCGTCCCCCGGCCGACGGCGGGCAGCGGCGCGAGCGCGGCGCCCCCCAGGGCGGTCGCGGCGACACCCCGGGCGGTCGCCGGGGCGGCGCGGGCGGGGCCGGCGGCCAGCAGGGGGACCGGGGTGGTTCCCGGGGCGGGGCGGCGCAACGGCAGGGTGGGGCGCAGCGGCAGGGCCGGGGCGGCTCCGCGCCGGCGCCGGCCAACGACGCGATGGCCGAGGCGTTGCGCCGGGCCGGCCTGGCCTGACCCAGGCCCGCGCCGCTCCGCCCCGGCACCGACCGGGCGGAGCGGCGACCCGCCGGGCGCTGGGACCGAACCAGGCTCGGTCGGGACGGAGTAACGGGTCGTCGCCGGGTCGCCGGCGGTGGCGTACCGTCGCGGCATGGGTGCTGACGGCGGTCCGGAGTGGCGGGAGCAGCAGCGGCGGGCGGTGCGGGCGCACGCGACGGCCGACGCCCGCCAGCGCGACGGCGAACACGCGCAGGCGGAGGAGCTGGTGGCCCGGTTCACGGCCGAGGCGACCCGGCGCGGGCTGCGGACCACCCGGCTGGCGGCCCAGGGCTACGACGGGCGGAGCCGGTACCGGACCGGACTGACCGGGTGGTACGTGGACCGGGCCGGCCTGCGCGCGGTCGACGTCGACGGCCGGTTCTACCTGCTCACCGTGCCGTCGAGCGTGCGCGCCCGGGTGTTCGGCGTCGACCCGCCGCCGGCCCGGCCGCCCCTGGTCGTCGGCCGGGGCGGTCGGGACGGCGAGTCGGTTCCGCTGGGTGACCTGCTCACCCGCCGGCTCGCGGCCGGCGACGACTGGCCCTGAACCCGGGCCGCTCCACCATCTCGCGCAGGGTGCGCTCGACCCGGTCGGCACCGGCGGCCACGGAGAACACCCGGTCGTAGTGCGCCCGGCCCGCCTGGCCGAGCAGTTCCAGCTTCTCCCGGCCCAGGTCGCAGACCTCCCGCAGGGCGTCGGCGATCGAGTCGGCGTCGCCCGGCCGGGCGGTGATCCCCGCGCCGCTGTCGCGGGCCACGGCGGCGGCGTCGCCCTCCGCGGCGACCAGCAGCGCCCGCCCGGCGGCTAGGGTCGCCTGCACCTTGCTCGGCATCGTGTACGCCGACATGCCGCCGCGCCGCAGGCTCACGTAGTGCACGTCCCCGGTGGCCATCAGCGCGGGCATCCGCTCCCGGGGCAGCTGCCCGAGGAACCGCACGTTCGTCGCCCCCACCGCCCCGGCCCGGCGGCGCAGCCGCTCCTCGGTGGTCCCCGAGCCGGCGATCAGGCACACCAGCCGGGGGTCGCCGACCCGGGCACAGGCGTCGATCAGCGAGTCGAGCCCCTGCGCCTCGCCGAGCGCGCCGGCGTACACCAGCACCACCTGGTCGGTGCGGATCCCCAGCTCGGCCCGCAGGTCGGCGGTGCGGACGCCCAGCGTCTCGTCCGCCCACACCGGGACGTGCACCAGCTTGTGCCGGGGCACGCCCCGCCCGGCGAGCAGGTCGGCGGCTCCCGGCGAGACGTGGGCGACCCGGCTGGCGCTGCGGTACATCGCCCCGCACCAGGCGGCCATCCCCCGCTCGATGACCCGCGACGCCCGGCCGGTGCCGAGGAAACCGCTCGCCACCACGCTGTCCGGCCACAGGTCCAGCACGTGCAGCAGCACCGGCACCCGGAGCGCGTACCGGGCGAACCACATCGGCAGGGCGACGCTGATCGGCGAGTTGCCGACCCAGAGCGCATCCAGGCCCCGCAACGCCGGGGTGCCGGAGACCAGCGCGGAGACGGCGAAGGACCCGTAGTTCGCCACCCGACGCGCGGCGGAACGATCGTGGCTGGGATAGAGGGCCACCCGCCGGATCCGGATCGGGCCGTCGGCTTCGTCGAGCCGGCGGGCCAGCCGGTAGCCGTCGGCCAGCCGGCCGGTCGGGTAGTTCGGGAAACCGGTGAGCACCTGCACGTCGTGTCCCCGGTCGGCGAGTGCCCGGGCGAGCATCCCGGGCAGCGCCGCCGGCCCCGGTTCCGGGTCGAACCACTGGCTGAGCAGGCCGATCCGCATCGGCCTCACCCCGCCGCCACGCCGGCCACCGACCGGTCGGCCGGCTCACCGTCCACGCGCTCACCGTCGGGCCGCTCGCCGTCGGGCCGCCCACCGTCGGGCCGCTCGCCGTCGGGCCGCTCGCCGTCGGCCCGCCACAGAGCGCGCAGCGAGGCGTCGAGGTCGTACGTCGGCGTCCAGCCGAGCACGCGGCGGGCGCGGTCGACGTCGGCGCACATCCAGGGCACGGCCGCCGAACGGGTGGCGTCCGGCGGGAAGCCGCCCTCCCGGATCCGGCCGGTGAAGCCGGCCACGTCGGCCAGCAGCCGGACCACGTCCCGGGTCGCCACCGCACGGCCGCTGCCCACGTTGACCACCCGCTCCGCACCCACGGCCGCGCACCGCGTCGCGGCCAGCACCGCCGCCGCGACGTCCCGGACGTCCACCAGATCCCGGTACGTGTCGTGCAGGCCCAGCGCGATGTCGCCCGCCCCGCCGGCCGCCGCCGCCCGGACCAGGGCGGTCACCCGGGCCAGCATGTTGCCCGGCGGCATCCCCGGCCCGACCGGGTTGAACACCCGCAGCACGATGGTGTCGAGGCGACCGGCGTCGCCCGCCAGCTCCGCCAGCCGGGTCGCGGCGAGGTGGCTCAGCCCGTACTCGCTCACCGGCGTGCCCGGGTACTCCTCCCGCACGGCGCGGCCGTGGGGCACGACACCGTACTCGGCCGCCGAGCCGATCCGCACCAGCCGAGCCCCGGGGGCGGCGGCGGCCACCGCCTCGATCAGTTTCGCGGTCGTCACCACGTGCGCCTGCACGAAGTCGTGCCCCGATCCGACGATCCGGCCCGCCGCCGTCACCACCGCGTCCGGCCGTTCCCGGGCGATCAGCGCGGTCAGCTCGGGCAGGTCCATCCGGACCAGGTCGCACCGGGTGCGGTCCGGCGACCGGACGGTGGTGTGCTCGGCCAGCAGGGCACGGATGTGCCGGCCCAGGAATCCGCCGGCACCCAGCAGCAGCACCCGGCTCATCGGCGGGGCGCGGCGTCCCGGTCGGCGGCCGCCGACGGGGCGGGTGGCTGGTCGTTGCCGGTGAACTCGTGCCAGGTGGCCGCGCCGGGGGCCGAGATCCCCTCCCGGCTCAGCACCACCCGGACGGTGGTCAGCAGGATCCTCAGGTCCAGCAGGAAGGACCGCCGGTCCACGTACTCGACGTCGGAGGCGAACTTCGCCGTCCAGCTCAGCGCGTTGCGCCCGCGGACCTGGGCGAGGCCGGTGATGCCCGGCCGCACCTCGTGCCGGCGGGCCTGCTCGGCGTCGTAGAGGTCGAGGTAGCGCACCAGGTGCGGGCGGGGGCCGACGACGCTCATCTCGCCGCGCAGCACGTTCCAGAACTCCGGCAGCTCGTCGAGGCTGCTCGCCCGTAGCCACCGGCCCACCCGGGTGAGGCGCTGCGCGTCGGTCACCAGGCCCCGGTCCGGGTCGGGGTGGCGCATGGTGCGGAACTTCACCACGTCGAACAGTTCGCCGTGCAGGCCGGGCCGGGTGTGCCGGAACAGCACCGGCCGCCCGTGGGTCACCAGCACCAGCAGGGCGACGGCGGCGAACAGGGGAGCGCCGACGGTCAGCACGAGGAGCGCGCCGACCACGTCGAGCAGCCGCTTCCAGCGGTCGTACGGCCGCCGGGTCGCCGGGTCGGTCCCCGGTCGGGTCGACGGGTCGGAGCCACCGGCGCGCGGCTGGGCCGCATGGACAGCAACTTTGGACATGGAACACACCTACCACCTTTACGGCGGGCGGCCCGCGCTTTCACATTTGCCACCCCGGGCGGGTCGACAATGGCCGGCGAGCCAACTCGGCGAACGTGAGACGTGACAGTTCCTCCCTTTACCGGAAAGCGCGCCCGGTCTCGTTACGGCAACAGTATGGTCACCTTTGACGAGATCGCTATTCCCGAGGATGGTCCACCGGGAAACAGGCAGGGGGCGACATGAATTCCTCGCTTTCGGACAGGCGTTTCCTGATCACCGGAGGCACCGGGTCTTTCGGCCAGACGATGGTCGCCCGGCTGCTCGCCGCCGGGGCCGCCGAGGTGCGGGTCCTCAGCCGGGACGAGTCGAAGCAGGACGCGATGCGGCACCGCCTCGGCAACGACCGGGTCCGCTACTACGTCGGTGACGTGCGCGACTACGACAGCGTGCTCAAGGCCGCCCGGGGAATGGAGTTCGTCTTCCACGCGGCGGCCCTGAAGCAGGTGCCCTCCTGTGAGTTCTTCCCACTCGAAGCCGTCCGCACCAACGTGCTCGGCAGCGCGAACGTGGTGGACGCCTGCGAACGGGTGGGTGTGGAGACGCTGGTCCTGCTGAGCACCGACAAGGCCGTCTATCCGGTCAACGCCATGGGCATGACCAAGGCGTTGATGGAAAAGGTGGCCCAGGCGCACTGCCGTAACAACGCGGCGGCCCGGACCCGGGTCTGCTGCGTGCGTTACGGCAATGTCATGTACTCGCGCGGATCGGTGATTCCGTTGTTCATCGACCAGATCCTGCGGGGCGGGCTGCCGACGGTCACCGATCCGTCGATGACGCGTTTCCTGATGTCGCTGCCCGAATCGGTCGAGCTGGTGGAGCACGCCTTCGCCCACGGCCAGCCGGGGGACGTCTTCATCCGCAAGGCCGACGCCTGCACCATCGGCGACCTGGCCACCGCGCTGTGCAACCTGTTCGGGGTGCCGGCGAAGTTCAACGTGCTCGGCATCCGGCACGGGGAGAAGCTCTACGAGACCCTGGCCAGCCGGGAGGAGCTGGCGTTCGCGGAGGATCTCGGGGAGTTCCTCCGGGTGCCGGTGGACAGCCGTGACCTCAACTACTCCCTCTACTTCGAGGAGGGGGACGTCGAGCACGGCGGCCTCGCCGACTTCCACTCGCACAACGCGCGCCGGCTGTCCGTACCCGAGATCGAGGCGCTGCTGTTGACGCTGCCCGAGGTACGCGCGCAGGTCCAGGCCGCCGCGGCGGCCGTGGTGACGAGTTGAGCCCGGCCACCGACGCCGTCCGCCCCGACCGGGTTCCCCGTCGGCGCAGCGACCACCCGGCGGATCCATCCGGTGGCCGCCGGTCCCCGACCCGGCGGGTCCTTGTCGTCGGCGTCACCGGCATGCTCGGCCACGCCGTCCTGCGGGAGCTGAGCGACGACCCGGATCTCGACGTCCACGGTCTGGCCCGCAGCATCGCCGACCGGGCCGACCGGTTTCCACCGCACCTGCTCACCCGGATCGTGCCGGCCGTCGACGTGACCCGGTTCGGTCAGGTCCGGCACCTCGTCGACGAGCTGCGACCGGACGTCGTGGTCAACTGCGTCGGCGTCATCAAGCAGCGGCCGGACGTGCAGGACGCGGTGCACACGGTCACCCTCAACGCCCTCCTCCCCCATCAGCTGGCCGACGCCTGCGCGCAGGTCGGCAGCCGGCTCGTGCACGTCAGCACCGACTGCGTGTTCTCCGGCCGGCGGGGCGGCTACCACGAGGACGACCTGCCCGATCCGCCCGACCTCTACGGCCGGTCCAAACTCCTGGGCGAGGCGACCGGGGCGTCGGCGCTCACCCTGCGCACGTCGATCGTCGGCCACGAGCTGACCACGCACCGTTCCCTGGTGGACTGGTTCCTCGCCCAACGGGGTCAGGTCCGTGGCTTCACCAGGGCCGTCTACAGCGGGGTGACGACCGTGGAGTTCGCCCGGCTGCTGCGCACGGTGGTCCTGCCCCGCCCGGAGCTGACCGGGCTGTACCACGTCGCCGCGGAGCCGATCGCGAAGTACGACCTGCTGCGGCTGGTCGCCGAGGTGTACGGGTGGCGCGGCGAACTGGTGCCGGACGACGGGTTCGTCTGCGACCGCTCGATGCGCGCGGACGCCCTCGCCCGGGCCACCGGCTACCGTCCGCCGAGCTGGCCGGACATGATCGCGGCGATGCACGCCGCCCGGGACCGCTGGGCGGGCGACCCGGCCCGGCCGGGCCTGGCCGGCGTGCCGCTCTGACCGAACACACGACCACGCCGGCACCGCCGGCCTGCCGGAGTCAAAGGACGTCACGTGGGGAACCGAGTGGGTCAACTGTGCCTGGTCATCGGGGCGGTCGTCGGCGTGGTGGCCATCACCGTCGCCAGCGTCAACGACCCCCTGGTCGCGGTCGGCGCGGTGGCGCTGCTGCTGCTCGCGCTGTTCGCGGTCGCCCAGCAGATGGACGGCTGGCGGTGGCTGCTGGGCCTGACCATGGTGCTGCTGGTCTGCGCCTCGTCCCGGCTGCCGGCCCTGGTGGAGGCGAGCTTCTATCCCCGGTACGCGGCGGTCGCCGGCCTGGTCGTCTGGGCGTTGCGCATGCCACGTCGGGCGGCGGACCGGACGGACCCGTGGACCCGGATCCTCGTCGCCGCGCTCTGGGCGATGGCGGGTCTGGCCACGGTGAGCTTCACCTGGTCGGTGGTGCCGATGGAGACCCTGCAACGGGGGGTGGCGCTGCTCCTGCTGGCCGCGCTGGTGCACGTGCTGGTCCGACACCGCTGGCCGGACCGGGCGGTCATGCTGGCCGACCTGCGGATGGTCTACCTGGTCCTCAGTGGTTCCGCCCTGATCAGCCTCGGTTTCGGGTTCGCCGACGGCACGCTCTTCGCCGCGCTGTCGCAGACCGACCGGTTCGAGGGCCTCTACAACAACCCCAACATGCTCAGCATCGTCTGCGCCCTGGCCACCCCGTTGGGCTGGGCGGTCTACCGGGATTCCCGGCGGTGGTGGGAGCTGCTCGGCGTGGTGCCGACCGTCGCCTGCCTGCTGCTCTCCCAGTCCCGCACCGGGCTGATCGCCGTGCTCGTCGGCGCCCTCTGGGTCGTGCTGCGGCACGGGCTGGGCCGGGTGGTCCGGCTGGGCGCGGGGCTGGCGGTGGGGCTCCTGGTGGCGTACCTGTTCAACCTGCTGCCGGTCATCTTCGCGGGCACCTGGATGCGGCGGTTCGTGCTGCGCTTCACCGATCCCACCGGCGGCGACCTGTCCAACGGCCGCACGGAGATGTGGCAGGCCACCGTCGACCTGTGGTGGCAGAACCGCCCCACCCTGGGCTTCGGGTACGCCTCCCGGAACCACCTGTTCGCGCTCGCCAGCCTCGACGAGTCCTTGGGGACGGGGGTGAGCGTGGTGCACAACAGCTACCTGCAGCTGCTGCTGGAACTAGGGCTCGCCGCCGTGGCGCCGCTGGCGTTGCTGCTGCTGGCCGTCGGTCGGGTGGCCCTGCGGGCGCCGGTGCGCCAGGCCGACTCGGGTCTGGTCTGGCTCGTCGTCACCGGCCTGCTGATCCAGGTCACCGAGTCGGCCATCTTCGGCACCGGGCAGACCTACCCGTACGTGTTCTGGTTCGTGGTCGCCGGGGTGCTGCTGCACATGCCGGCCGGTCGGGCGGGCACGGACGACGCCGAGGCGTCCGGGTCGGTGACTCCGCCGCCACGGATTCTCCACCCGGTGGACGGCTCCCCCCGCCTGCCGGTCCCCGCGCTGCGCTGAGGCCCCCGGGCGACAGGCCCGCCGGGTGGTACGAGCCGGCCGGCTCAGCGCCGGGAGCCGGCCGCCACGAAGGCGCTCACCCGGTCCCGCCAGGCCCGGTGGTCGAACGACTCGCGGGCCCGCGACCGGGCGGCCCGGCTCATCGCCGTCCACTCCTCGTCCCGCAGCCGCAGCGCGCGGACGACCGCCTGCCGCACGTCCTCCGGCGTGTTGCCGGCGAGCACCAGCCCCTCCACGCCGTCGTGCACGTAACTGGCCAGGTCGCTGGTGTGGTTGAGCAGCACCGGGCAGCCGGCGGCCAGGCTCTCCGGCACCTTGGACGGGAAGCCGTTGGCCGCGTATCCGCCGGTGGGGCGGACCAGCATCGAGAAGTGCGACTGGCCGAGCAGGGTCAGCACGGTGTCGCGGGGAACCCGGCCGAGGAACCGCACCTCGGCCGCCACCCCGTCGAGCAGGGCGACGTCCAGGTCGGAGCGGGCGGCGGCGTCCGCCCGGGTGACGCCGGCGATGGTCAGGCTGACCCGGCGCTGCTGCTCCGGCGTGAGCAGGCTGATCCCCCGCACGATCACGTCCAGCATGTCCTTGCGGCCGGGGGTGCCGGCGTACAGCAGGCGCAGCCCGGTGGAGAGCGCGGGCGGGCGGCCGACCGGGAAGTCGTCGCAGTCCACCTGCGGCGGCACCACCAGCACCTCCAGCCCGTGCCCGGTGAGGTACCCGGCCAGCGTGGTGGAGACCGCGGTGGCCCGGGGCACGAGCCGGGTGGCCAGGAACGTCGACCAGCGGTGCCGGACGTAGTACGGGGTGAGCCACCCGCGCCGGAACTGCCGCCGGTCGTGGCGTTCGCTGGCGTCCACCACCACCGGGCAGCGCAGCACGAGCCGCAGCACCGCCCAGTTGCCGAGGGTCATCAACGCCATCGGCAGGAGCACCACGCTCACGTCGCCACGGCGTACCCCACGGGCCCGGACGGCCCGCAGCACCCGCACCGGGCGGGCCAGCCGGGCCGACATCCGGGTGAGCCGATGCAGGCCACGAATCCGCAGGGTGACCAGGTCGACGCCGGTCGCGTCGGGCGGCCGGGCCGGGAAGGCGACCTCGCAGGGCCAGTCGTTGACGACCAGCGTGCGGGTGCCCTCGGGCGCGGCGGACCGGGCGAGTTGCAGCAGCCGGTTGGAGGTGGCGTCGCCGTGCGGGAAGGCGTAGGCGCCGACGAGCAGAGGACGGGGCCGCACGGCCCGCCCGGTCGACGCGTCGTCCGGCTGCGGATGCCGGTCGACGGCCACTGTCTGATCGGTCATCTCGCTCACCGTCCCGAGCCGACCGGTGGCCGGCTGCTCGTTTCCGAATCCCGGTCCCGCCCCGGGCGGGTCGCCGCCCACCGCCGGTAGATCTCCAGGTGGACGGCGGCGGCCGTGTCGATGGCGAAGGCGCTGTCGGCGAACCGCCGGGCGGCCACGGCGGCGGCGGTCGCCGTGGTGTACGCCGTCGCCTCCTCCACCGCCCGCGCCCACCGCTGCGGTGGGGCGTCGACGTCCACGATGGTCACCCCGGGTAGTCGTTCCCTGATGAAGCGCACCCCCGGCAGGTCGGCGGCGACCGTGCCGACGCCCAACGCGACGGGCTCCAGCACTCCCCCGGGCAGCCCCTCCAGGCAGGAGGGATGGACGACGACGTCGGCCTGGCGCAGCAGCCCGCCCACGTCCGCCCGCGCACCCAGCAGGTGCACCCGGTCGGCGACCCCGGCGGTGGCCGCCGCGGCCAGGACGCGGGCGTCGTCCGCCCGGTCGCCCGGCCCGACGAGCACGGCGTGCGCCGGCACGCCCCGGTCCCGCAGCGCGGCCAGGATCGGCGGCAGCAGCCAGCGGCGTTTCTCCGGCGAGGCCCGGCCGACCGTGACGCAGACCAGCTCCCCCGGTGCCGCGCCGATCAGCGCCCGCAGGTCGTCGTGGCTGGGTCGGCGGAGCCGGTCGAGGTCGAGCCCGTTGAGCACCACCCGGCAGCGGGGGTCGTCGCGCCAGCCCGGGTGGTAGCCGAACGTCAGCGAGCTGGGCGAGACGCCGAGGATGTCGGTGGCGACGCGCCGCAGCAGCCGCCCCGCGATCCACCGGTAGGCCCGTCGCCGGAGGTTGCGGGGCCGGTTGTCGTCGCCGCGGAAGTGCGCGACCCGGCCGGGCACCCCGCGCAGCGCGCCCAGGGCGAGCAGCACACCGGAGAAGTTGGCGCAGTCGACGTGCAGCACGTCCGGGCGGAGCTGCCCGAGCAGGCGCAGGAACCGGGCGGGGAAGCGCACGTCCAGGGGCAGCGCGGTGACCGTGCCGCCGTGGCGGGTGACCACCTCGGCCAGCGGTCCCGGCCCGATCACGTCGCTGAGGGTCACCAGGTGCAGCTCGGTACCGGCGGCGGCGAGCCGGGGCAGCAGCTCGGCCGTACGCATCTCGGTGCCGCCGAAGTTCAGCGCGCCGACCACCCGCAGCACCCGGTGCCGGCCGGTCACGACGGCCCGCACCGGGCGAGCGCGCCGCGGTATCCCACCAGCGCCGCCGGCACCATGGTGAGCAGGTACGCCAGGCAGGCCGCCGCGGGCAGCCCGGCCAGGCCGAACTGGCGCAGACCCCAGATCTTGAGCGCGGTCGCCAGCACCAGGAACGACGCCCAGCCGACGAACTGCGGCCGGAGCAGGCCGATGCTGTTCTGCACCATGATCAGCGGGGAGGTGACGGCGACCAGCAGGGACCAGCCGGCCAGCCCGACGAGGACGGGGAGCCGGATGGTCGACCGGTCGACGGTGCCGATCCAGAGTTCGATCAGCCGGTGCCCGTAGCCGACCAGCACCAGCGCGGCCGTGCCCACGATCAGCCCGTAGAGCGCGACCATCCGGCGGGTGTTGCGGCGGACCCAGGCCGTCTCGCCCCGGGCGAGGGCCGCCCCGTTGACCGGCCAGATCGTCATGCCGACCAGCCCCACGAAGATCCACAGGACGCCGAACAGCTTCCCCACCACCGCGTAGTGCGCCGCCACCGCCAGCCCCAGGACGTTCGCGACCAGGGGGTTGTCCACGTTCAACGCGACCGACGACATCGTGGTGAGCGCGAAGAACCGCAGACCCAGCCGGAGCAGACCGGTGACGGTGCCCCGGTGTACCAGGCCCGGTGCCGGCCGGTGGCCGGGGGCGCAGGACCAGAAGTAGGTCACCGTGTTGAGCAGGTTGGTCACCGGCACGGCCAGCACCGCCGCGGCGATGACGGTCAGCGGTCCCCGGCCGGTGGCGATGGCGACCAGCACCAGCGCCATGGCGGCCAGCGCACCGGCCGACTGCCAGACGTTGCTCTGCACCGTCTGGCCCCGGGCGTACTGGACGCGCTGGATCAGCGACAGGGGGATGTTGACCGCGAACGCGCCGAAGCAGATCAGGACCACGGCGGGGGTCTGCGCGGCGACGGTCGGGTCGCGTACGTCGAACAGCTCCACCCAGGGCACCACGGGGGTGACCACCGCGAGCGCGGCCAGCAGCAGCACGGCGACCACACCGAGGGTGGCGAAGGCGCTGGATATCTCGCGGGCCTGCTGGCGGGGGTCGTCGGTCAGGTGGCCGAGCCGGGTCAGCAGCCCGTTGCCCAGCCCCAGGTCGGCGAACCAGGCCATCCCGGTGAGCGCGGTGACCGCCATCCACAGGCCGTACCGCTGGTCGCCCAGGTAGCGGAAGCAGGCGGGGGTGACGGCCAGCGGCGCGGCCAGCCCGATCCCCTTCGCCACCAGGGCGGTGGCCACCCCCACGGTGACCGCCCGGTCCCGGTCCCGCCCGGACGGCGGGGCCGGCGCCGGGGCGACCGCGACCGTCACGCCGGTCGGCGACCCGGTGGCGACGGCGGCCGGCTCCGGTGCCGCCCGACTGGCGGCCCGGGTCACCGCGGTGCGGCGGGTGCGGTGCCCAGCCGCCCGGCCATCCACTCGCTCGTCGCTCTCAGGCCCTGTTCCCGGGCGACCGGCGTGACGTCCGGGAAGAGGTGCCGCAGGGTGGTGTCGTCCGCCAGCGAGTGCGGCACGTCGCCGGTCCGTGGTGCCACGTGCTCCCGGGCGATCGGCCGGCCGAGCAGGCCCTCCAGCTCGTCGAGGACCTGGAGCAGGCTGGCCCGCGCGCCGAAGGCGAGGTTGACCGGATGCGGGTGGCGCACCCGGCGGCGCAGCGCGTCGAGGATGACCTCGCAGACCGTGCCGACGTAGGTGAAGTCGCGGGACTGGGTGCCGTCGCCGTGCACCACGACCGGTTCGCCGCGCAGGGCGGCGTGGGTGAAGCGGGGGATGACGGCCGCGTACGCGTGGTCGTGCCGCTGCCCGGGGCCGAAGACGTTGAAGAACCGCAGGGCCAGCGTCGGCAGCCCGAACGACGCCTGGTGGGCCAGCGCGTACGCCTCGGTGGCGAGCTTGCTGGCCGCGTAGGGGCTCATCGGGCGGGTCCAGGTCAGCTCCACCTTGGGCAGCGCCGGGTTCATCCCGTACACCGACGAGGAGGAGGCGACCAGCACGTGCGCGACGTCGTGGCGGCGGGCCGCCTCCAGCACCATCAGGGTGCCGGTGGCGTTGGCGTGGTGGGAGGCGAGCGGGTCGCGCAACGACCGGGGGACGCTGGGCAGCGCGGCCAGGTGGACGACCGCCTCCCGACCGGCCATCGCGGCGTCCAGCGCGGCCGGGTCCAGGATCGACCCCTCGACGAGGTCGACGTCCAGGCCGTCGAGGTTGCCGCGTAGCCCCACCGAGAAGTCGTCGAGGACGCTGACCTCCTTGACGGCCGGCTCGGCCAGGGCGGCGCGGGCCAGGTTGGCGCCGATGAAGCCCGCCCCACCCGTGATCAGAATCCGCATGAACTACCCCCCGACGACGCACCTCGCCTGTTCATCGAGCCGACCTGCGGCACGTTACGGCAGTAACCGGAAATTCATCCCATTCAGGACGCCGGGTGGTACTTCCCGGCCGGACCGGTCCCACGGTGGTCCACCGAACGGCCGGTGCTGCTGTCCGGGAGTTGACCGACGACCGCCACGAGCTGGGCAGACGCGCAGAGTGACAGGGCCGTCGCGGTTCTCGGTGGAGGTGTGCAGGATGGCGGAGCTGATCGTCTACCGGTCCAACGCCCTGATGTCCGTCAGGTCGCGGATCGACGCCACCCGGGACGTGGTCATGCCCGTCAACCTGGCGTACGCGGAGAGCATGGTCGGCCTGTGGCACTCCGGCCTGCCCCAGGTGAGCCTGGTGCCCTCCACCGCGACCGACGCCCAGGTGTGGCCGGTCCTGTCCGCCGTCGGCACCCGGATCCACGACACCTCGGACGACAACTGCCCGATCAACACCGGCTGGTCGTACGTCGGTGGCAACCACGGCTACAACGTCGGCAACCAGATCGCCGTCACCAACCACGGCAAGACCACCGCCGACGTGGGTTCGCAGTGGAGCGACGGGACACGCGTCTTCACCCTGCTCGCCGTCACCAGCCCCAGCAGCCTGCTCTTCGGCAACCCGTACACGATCGTGGACGGCATCGCCCAGGGTGCCCGGGTCAAGCCGGCCGCGCCGCTCACCCACGTCTCGGGGGCGACCAACCGGACCACCGTGCCGATCACCGGCCTCACCCCGGACGTGCAGATCCGCCCGGTCACCCACTCCCACACGGTCGCCGTCGAGCTCGACGGCCGACCGGTGCCCGACGGCCGGTCGACGGGCCTGGAACTGGTGATCCGGGAGTCCTACGTGATCCCCTCCTACCAGGGGATGATCGACACGGCCCGGGCGAACATCGGCACCCCGATCGCCACCATCATGCCGAGGATCCCGTCGCTGTGCCGGATCTCGAACGTCTACCGCTGGTCGCCCGGTGGTGGGCTGCTCGTCACGCAGCAGGTGACCGCCCTGACGCGGTTCACCCTGAACGCGGGGGTGACCCAGTGCGCCCCGTTGACCCCGGTGCCGGGCGGCACCCGCCGGCAGTTCATGCCGAACGTCGGCGCGGCCGGCGGCCTGAACTGGTCCGCCTGGGCGAACATCGACACCCTCGCCGCCCTCACCGACTTCACCCCGGCGACCCTCACCAACCGGCTGATGCCCGCCAGCAGCATGACCCAGTGGGTGGTCGCCGGCGGGGGCGCCCAGCAGTGGGGTATCGCCGTCGGGCTGCTGCCGGTCGCGGACGGCGCACCCGAGATCCGGGTCCGCAACACCACCGCCAAGGGCTGGTTCATCAGTGCCAGCCTCAAGAAGAACTACCCGCAACTGGTCTGGGGGCGCACCCTGGCCGCCGGGGAGTCGGTGACCGGCACCGCCTACCGCCGCTACCTGACACCCCCCTCGACCGCCACCGAGATCGTGGTCTCCGACGGCGGCCGGGACTTCGTGCTGATCGAACGGGTCGGCACCGTCGCCCAGGCCCAGATGGCCGCCCCGCAGCTGTACCAGCGGCTGCTGGTGCCGGTGGGTCCGACCAACCTCACCGTGCCCGACCGGGTCACCGTCGCCGGGGTGCCGTACACCGTGCCGGTCTCCCCCGGGTACGGGATGTGGCGCGCGGACCCCGACGCCGCCCCGCCGCAACCGCTGCCCGGGGTGACCCGGACCCGGGGAGGCTACTTCCTCGCCCGGTGCGGCCCGACGGCGGAGAGCAGCTGCGCCGGCACCTACCAGCGGCTCCTGCTGCACCCGTTCTTCCTGGCCGAGCCGACCCCGGTCGACCGGGCCTGTGTGGAGGTCACCCGGGCGGGCACCGGCGTGCTGCGACACGGCGTGTACGCCCACGACCCGGCCACCGGCCGCCCCGCCGTCCTCGGCCCGGTCGCCGACTTCGGCAGCGTCGCCGTCACCTCCGTCGGGGTGCGGGAGTCCGTGCTGGACACGGCCGTGACGCTGCCCGCCGGCTGGCACTGGTACGGGCACGTGTGGCAGGTCAGCGGGGTCACCCCGCCCTCGGTCCGCACCGGTGGCGTCGACGTCGGCACCGTACTGAGCCTGGGTGCCACGGCGGCGGCGATGACCGGGGACCGGTTCGGCTACGAGGTGACCGGCACGACCGGTGCCCTGGGCGCGATCACGGTCACCGGGGTCCACCAGTTCCCGCCGCCGCAGGTGGCGTACCGGCGGGCCTGACCCGGGGGCGGTGCCGTCGCGGGACCTCGGCCTGCCCGGGGGCGGTACCGTCGTGGGCCTCAGCCGGTGGGCACGCCGTAGATCCGCTTGATCGCCTCGTGCTTGGCCGGGACGGGCAGGTGCCCGATGCCCAGCGACTTGGCCTGGAGGCGTTCGAGGTACTCGTCGGTGCTGCGCAACGGTCGCGCCGGGACACCGGCCGCCACGGTGTTGTCCGGGATGTCCCGGGTGACGATCGAGCCCGCCCCGATGACGCAGCGGTTGCCGATGGTGACGCCCGCCAGGATCATCGCGCGCATGCCGATGTAGACGTCGTCGCCGATCGTGATCGGCGCGGTCCAGTCGAGGTCGGGATGGTCCTTGCGCAGGATCAACGTGCCACCGTCGTGGGTGACGAACTGCACCTCGGAGGTGATGTAGACGTTGTCGCCGATGGTGATCAGCCACGGTTCCGAGCCGAACATCGCCCGGTTGACCCCGTAGAACCTGACCCGGCCGGTCAGGTTGACCCCCAGGGACCGGACGAACGCCGCCGGGTCACGCGACGCGGCGAGATGGTCCCGCACACGCCGGGTGATCGTACGAAGACGACTGGGCACGGACTGTCCTCGATCGCAGATGCGGCTACTGGCGGACCGGGGCAGGACCGGTCACGTGGGGAGAACGACTCGGGTCCGGCCCCGGTGACGGGCTGTGCCCGACAGGAGGTTCAGCGGCAGAACTCGCGGGCGTGCGCCAGCACGTGGGGCTCCCGACGACCCTGCCGCCAACGCCGGTACCGCTCCCCGGCGGTCACCTTCGCCGCGGCCCGCTCCCCGGGCGTCCGGTCGGCCAGCAGGTCGAGCACCCGGCTGAGGCCGGCGGCGGTCGTCGGCCGGACCACCGCCCCACCGGTGTCGCGGATCAGCTCGCTGAACGGCGTGTCGTCCGAGCAGACCACCGGGCAGCCGGCCGCCAGGCTCTCCAGGATCACGTGACCGAAGTTCTCGCCGAGGGTGGGGAAGAGGAAGGCGTCGTACCGGCCGAACGTCGGCACGACGTCCGCCGCCGCGAGTTCACCGAGGTAGCGGACCCGGACGTGCTCCGGCATCGCCGCGACGAGCCGCTGGCAACGCGACCAGTACCGCGCGTCCTCCGCCGGCCCGAAGATGTCGAACTCCACCGGCCGGGTGGTGCCGGCCACCGCCTCCAGGGCCGTGGACAGGTTCTTCATCGGCGAGATCCGGCCGACGAAGACCAACCGCAACGGCCCGTCGTGCGGCACCACCGGTGGGACGGGGTGCGCCGGGATGGGGCTCTCGTTGCCGTTCACCATCACCTGCGCCCACGGCACGTTGGCCCGGATCTGCCGCTCCTCCAACCGGCTGCAGGCCTGCCAGCGCACCCGGAGCCGGCGCAGCACCGGCGCCCACAACGCGAGGAAGAGCCGCTTCTTGGCCGTCCTGATGGCGAGCGCTCCGGGTGACAGCTCACCGCGCGGGGCGACCAGGACGGCCCCGACGCGCACCAGGCGCAGCGCCACCGCCAGGATCGACAGCACCGAGAACAGCGACCAGATGCTGTTGACGTAGAGCAGGTCGACCGGCCGGGCGCGGACGTGCCGCGCCATCCGCACCCAGTGCCGCGGCGACCACGGATTCAGGTAGAAGACGGCGGACCGGCCGTCGCGTCGCAGCAGTCGTCCGGACAGGCCGGGGTACGGTGCAGGCGAGCCGAGATCCCGGTCCCGGGTGACCAGGGTGACGTCCAGGTCCCCCGGAAGGGTGTCCAGGATGTACCGCAGGGAACGGATCGGGCCGCCCCCGCGGAAGCCCGGCTCGAACACCCCCGCGGTCGCGATCACCCGGTAGGTGCACACGGCACCGGCGGACCGTCGCGAGGTCGCGGCGTCGTCCAGGGAGGGTGTCCTTGTCAGCTTGTGCACTACCGGCCCACCTTCACCGTGCCGGCCAGAGACCGGCACCCCGCAGGAACGTCTGGAACGCATGGACAGCGAGGAGCGCATCCGCCGGGCGTGGCCCCTACCGGATGCCGGAGCCGGCGGGACGGGCGCGTTCACGGGCCGTGGCCTCGACCCCCGGCGGCACCCGCAGCGGGCCGGCGGCACGGGCACCGGGCGGGGGCGGATGGCGGAACGCGACCGGCGTTCTCCGTGGCCGAGGGGGCGACGGGTGACCACCGACGTAGTGATCGTAGGTGCGGGCGGGATGGGCCGGGAGATTTTCGGGGTAATTCGGTTGTTGAACGCCCATTCCACCGACGGCCCCCGGTGGCGCGTCCTCGGCTTCGTCGACGACTACCCCACCGAGGCGCACGTGGCGCAGGTGCGCCGGCTCGGCGTGCCCTTCCTCGGCACGACCCGCTGGCTCGCCGGCCGGCCGGCGACCACCCGGGTGGCGCTGGGCGTCGGGCATCCCCGGCTGCGCCGCGAGACCGACCAGGTCCTCGCCCGGTACGGCCTGCCCGCCGCCACGGTGGTGCATCCGGCGGCGGAGATCGGGCCGGACTGCGTCTTCCAGGAGGGCCTGTTCGCGGCCGGTGGTGCCCGGGTGACGACGAACGTGGTGCTGGGCCGTCAGGTGCACCTCAACCAGAACTGCACCGTCGGGCACGACACCGTCCTCGGTGACCACGTCTCGGTCAACCCGCTCGCCGCGGTCTCCGGCTACTGCCGGCTGGACGACGGCGTGCTGGTCGGCACCACCGCCGCCGTCCTGCCGGGGCTGCGGGTCGGCCGGGACGCCGTGGTGGGCGCGGGCGCGTGCGTGACCCGGGACGTGCCGGCGGGCACGGTGGTCACCGGCGTGCCCGCCCGGCCGGTGGACCGGTCAGCGGCGGATGCCGGCCCAGTCGTGGTGCCGCCGCACGGTCGAGAGGATGAAGTCGACCACCCGGCGTGAGGTGTCCGGCACCTGGTAGTCGGCCGGGCAGCCGACCGGTCCGGCCGCGACCTGGGCCACCACCACCCGGACGCCCTCCACCACCCCGGTCGGGTCCAGGCCGGTCATCACGATCGCGCCGGAGTCCAACGCCTCGGGGCGCTCGATGGACTCCCGCAGGGTCACCGCCGGGAAGCCGAGGATCGCCGCCTCCTCGCTGACGGTGCCGCTGTCGGACAGCGTGCACCGGGCATGCCGTTGCAGGGTCACGTAGTCGAAGAACCCGAACGGCTCGTGGAAGGTGATCCCGTCCAGCAGTGTGCCGTCGACGGCGAGCGACTCCAGCCGCTTGCGGGTACGCGGGTGGGTGGAGACCAGCAGCGGCAGCCGCCACTCGTCGCGTATGGCGCAGAGACAGTCCAGCAGCCGGCGGAGCCGCTCCGGGTGGTCGACGTTCTCCTCCCGGTGGGCGCTGACCACGAAGTAGCCGCCCGGTTCGAGGTCGAGCTGTGTCAGGACGCTGGACCGGGCGATCTGCGGCCGGTAGTGGTCGAGCACCTCCCGCATGGGTGAGCCGGTGTGCAGGATCCGGCGGGGGTGCAGCCCCTCGGCGAGCAGGTTGCGCCGGGCGTGCTCGGAGTAGACCAGGTTGAAGTCGGCGACGTGGTCGACCAGCCGGCGGTTGGTCTCCTCCGGGACGTTCAGGTCGAAGCAGCGGTTGCCCGCCTCCATGTGGTAGACGGGCACCTTCATCCGTCGGGCCATCAGCGCCGCGATGGCGCTGTTGGTGTCGCCGAGCACCAGCAGCGCGTCCGGCCGCAGTTCACCGATGATCTTCTCGGTGCCGACCAGGACCGCGCCGAGCAGGCTGCCGAGCGACCGGGTGTCGGCCCGCAGGAAACGGTCCGGGGGGCGTACGCCCAGCTCGCTGAAGAAGATGTCGGACAGCGCGGGATCCCAGTTCTGCCCCGTGTGCACCAGCGTGTGCTCCACGGTCCGGTCCAGCGTGTCGATCACCCGGGCCAGCCGGATGATCTCCGGCCTGGTCCCGACGACGGTCATCACCCGGGTCACGGATGCCTCCTCATGGTTGCTCGGGGTCCTGCGGGCACCGCCGGACGGGCGGCTCGGTCGGTGTCCCTGGCGGTCGGCCCTGTGGCGGCACCCGGCGCGCCGGAACGCCGATCGCCTGCCGGGCCTGGTCGAGGACGCTGACCCGGCGCCGGCCGAGCCGCCACCGGCGGTACGCCTCCCCGGCCGCCCGCCGGGCCGCCTGCCGCTGCTCGGGTGTGGCGGCGGCGATCCGGGAGAGCAACGCGCCCAACGCCACCGGGGTCAGCTCGGTGAGCACCTGCCCGCCACCGTCGCGCAGCACCGTCGTCCAGGGGGTCCGGTCCGAACAGACCACCGGGCAGTACGCCGCCATGCTCTCCGCGATGGCGTTGCCGAAGTTCTCCCCCCGCGTCGGCAGGACCGACGCGTCGTACCGGGCGAAGGTGTCGCCGACCTGCTCGGGGCGGAGTTCGCCGCGGTAACGAACGACGGAGGGGTCCGGCAGGGCCGACCACAGTTCCTCACACCGTTGCCAGTACCGCGCGTCCTCCACCGGGCCGTAGACGTCCAACCGCACCGGGGGCCGGACGTGGGCCAGCGCGGCGAGCACCAGGTCCAGGTTCTTCATCGGTGAGATCCGGCTGAGGAAGACCAGGCGTACCTCGTCGGTGGCCGGCAGCGCGGCCGGGGCCGGGCGGGGCTCGGGGCCGGCGGCGGGCGCCACGACGGCCATCCGCGCCCGGGGCAGGATCCGCCGGATGTCGGCGGCCTCGTGCGGGCCGGTGGCGTGCCACAGCACCCGCGGCCCCCGCAGCATCCACCGCCAGCCGGCCAGGAACACCCGCTTACGGAACCGGTGCAGGTCGAGGGCGGCGGCGCCGAACTCCCCCCGGGGGGCCACCAGGATGCGGTCCGCCCGCAGCAGGCCGAGCCGGGCGGCGGCGATGGGCAGGATCGAGAAGACCGACCAGACGCTGTTCACGTAGAGCAGGTCGTACCGCGCCGAGCGCAGCGCCCGCCAGAGTGTCCACCAGTGCGCCGGCCGCCGTACCCCGAGATAGAAGACGTCCGTCCGGCCGTGTCGCGCCCAGGTGCCGGACAACCCGGGATAGGCCGTCCGGGTACCGAGGTCCCGGTCGCGGGTCAGCAGAGTGGTGGAGACCTCGCCGCTGGCCGTGTCGAGGGTGTCGGCGATGGACCGGACGGGACCGCCGGCACGCCAGCCGGGGCTGAAGTAGCCGGCCGTGACGAGTACCCGGAAGCTCTTCTTCCCGGCACCGGCCGCCCGTTCGTCGACGTCCGTCGCGGAGCTGGTGTCGCCGGCCATCCTCGCTCCTCGCTGAAGACACGGAACTGGGTGGCCCAACGAGCGAGAACCATTCCGGTAACTGTGCCCGGCAATTTACGTGAACGTGCCGGACATTACCGCAACACTCGTGGTGAGCAGCCCGTTAGCCGGTATAAGGAAGTCCCGCGAACAATCCGATCCGGCACGAGAGGAACCCCATGTCGCGAGTGGCACTCATTTCCGGCACCACCGGTCAGGACGGTAGCTATCTGTCCGAGTTCCTGCTCGACAAGGGATACACGGTGCACGGGATAAAGCGAAGGTCCTCCTCGTTCAACACCGAACGCATCGACCGGGTCGACGTCCACCCCCGGCACGGGGAAGCGCGGCTTTTCCTGCACTACAGCGACCTGTCCGACCCGGCCTCGCTGACCTCGCTGATCCGCGACATCCGGCCGGACGAGATCTACAACCTCGGCGCGCAGAGCCACGTACGCGTCTCCTTCGACGTCCCGGGCTACACCGCGGACGTCACCGGGCTGGGTGCCCTGCGGATGCTGGAGGCGGCCCGGGCGGCCGACGTCGACTGCCGCTTCTACCAGGCGTCCTCCTCGGAGATGTTCGGCTCCACCCCGCCCCCGCAGCGCGAGGAGACGCCGTTCCACCCGCGCAGCCCGTACGCGTGCGCCAAGGTCTACGCCTTCTGGACGGCGGTCAACTACCGCGAGTCGTGGGACATGTTCTGCGTCAACGGCATCCTGTTCAACCACGAGAGCCCACGGCGGGGCGAGAACTTCGTGACCCGCAAGATCACCCGCGCGGTGGCCCGGATCGAGGCCGGCATCCAGGACAAGCTGTACCTGGGCAACCTCGACGCGGTGCGGGACTGGGGCTACGCCCCGGAGTACGTCGAGGCGATGTGGCTGGCGCTCCAGCAGGACACCCCGGACGACTACGTGGTGGCCACCGGCGAGGGGCACTCGGTCCGCGAGTTCGTCGAGGCCGCCTTCGACCGGGTCGGCCTCGACTGGCAACGGTACGTGGAGGTCGATCCGGTCTACTTCCGGCCGGCCGAGGTCGACGCGCTGATCGGCGACTACACGAAGGCCCGGCGGCGGCTGGGGTGGGCGCCGAAGACCCTCTTCGGCGACCTGGTGCGGGTGATGGTGGACGCCGACCGGCAGCTCCTCGAGGACGAGCGGATGGGACGCCTGGTGCGGGTGGACCGGTGAGGGTCACCGTCGACGCCACCGCGATCCGTCCCGGGCACGCCGCCGGGGTCGAGGCGTTCACCTACGGCCTGCTCTCCGGGATGACCGCCGACACCTCCTGCGAGCTGCGGGTGAACGTCCTCCGTGGCACCCTGCCCCGGTGGCGCGACCACGTGCCCGCCACCGGGCTGGACTGGACCGAGGTCGCCCAGCCGCTCCGCTCGGACACCCCGTCGGGGCGGGTGCTGCGCCGCTGGACACCGGACCGGGTCCGCGACTCCCTCGCCGTCCGCCGGGCGGTCAACGCGGTCCGGCAGCGCGCGGTCCCCCGCCAGCAGGGGGCGGACGTCACGCTCCACCCGTTCCACGGTGCCCCGATCGGTCCCGGACCCTCCGTCGTCGTCCTGCACGACCTGCGGCATCTACGGGCCGCCTTCCACTCCCCCGGCTTCGCCGCCGTGGTCCGGGAGAACGTGGCCCGCGCGTCCGCCCTCGTGGTCACCTGGCCGCACCCGTACCGGGAGACCCTGCGGCTGTTTCCCGAGGCGGCGCAGCGGACCGCGCTCATCCCGACCCCGACCTTCCAGCCCGCACCCGACCGCGCCGCCGCCCGACCCGAACCGGGCCTGCTGGTCTACCCGTCCTCCACCGCGTCCCACAAGAACCACGCGACCCTGCTGGAGGCGATGGCGCTGCTCCCGCAGTGCCGCCTGGTCTGCCCCGGGCCGCTGGTCGAGCCGGACGCCAGCCGGCTGCTCGCCCGCGCCGCGCGGCCCGACCTGCGGGGCCGGGTGTCCTTTCCCGGCTTCGTCACCCTCGACGAGCTGAACGCCCTCTACGCCCGCGCCGACGCGGTGGTGATCCCGTCGCTGTGGGAGGCGGCGAGCGGGGCGATGCTGGAGGCGTTCAGCTGGGGGCTGCCCGTCGCCTGCGCGGACGCCGAGCCGCTGCTGGCCCAGCTGGAGTTCACCGGAGCCGAGGCGACCGTCTTCCGGGCCACCGAGCCGGCGTCGCTGGCCGAGGCGGTCGGGCGGCTGCTGGCCGACCGGCCGCGCTACGCCGCCGCCGCCCGGCACGCCGACAACCGGTTGGCCGCCCGCACCTGGACGGCGACCGGCGGCGACTACCTCGACGTGCTGCGCTGGGTGGCGCAGGGAAGGCCGGGACCGATGCCGAGATCCGCGTTCGCCGCCGAACTCGCCGGGGAGGGAACGGCATGAGCACCGTCGACGACCGGTATCCGGTGGCCCGGCCGAGCCTGTCCGACCTGGAGGAGCGGTACCTGGTGGACGCCCTGCGCAGCGGCTGGGTCTCCTCCCAGGGCCGCTACCTGACCGACTTCGAGGACCGGTTCGCCCGCCGCTGCGGCGCCGGCACCACGGTGGCGACCGCCAACGGCACCGTCGCCCTGCACCTGGTCCTCGCCGCCGCCGGGATCGGTCCGGGCGACGAGGTCATCGTGCCCGCGCTGACCTACGTGGCGACCGCGAACGCCGTCGCGTACTGCGGGGCGCGGGCCGTCTGCGTGGACGTGCTGCCGCAGAGCTGGTGCGTCGACCCCGCCGCGGTCCGGGCCGCGATCGGCCCACGGACCCGGGCGGTCGTCGCCGTCGACCTGTACGGCCACCCCGCCGACTATCCCGCCCTGGGTGAGCTGTGCCGCCGGCACGGCCTGCTCCTGGTGGCCGATGCGGCGGAGTCCTTCGGCGCCACCGTCGACGGGCGCCCGACCGGTGCCCTGGCCGACGCCACCACCTTCTCGTTCTTCGGCAACAAGGTGATCACCTCGGGCGAGGGCGGCTGTGTCACCACCTCGGACGCGACCCTGGCCGAGCGGATGCGGCTGCTGCGCAACCAGGGCATGGACCCGCACCGGCGGTACTACTTCCCGGTGCTGGGCTTCAACTACCGGATGACCAACCTGGCCGCCGCGCTGCTCTGCGCCCAACTCGACCGGGCCGACGAGATCATCGCCCGGCGGGACGCGGTGGTCGCCGGCTACGAGGCGCAGCTGGCCGACGAGCCGGCGCTGTCGGCGCAGCCGGTGGTCCCCGGAGTCCGCCGCGCGCCGTGGATGGCCGCCTTCCTGGTCGGGCCGGAGGGGGACACCACCTCCCGGGACGCGGTGGCCCGCACGCTCGACCGGCTCGGGGTGGAGACCCGGCCCTTCTTCGTGCCGATCCCCGAGCTGCCCGCGCACCGCGACCCGACCGCGCACTGCCCGGTGACCGTCGACCTGAGCAGGCGCGGCATCAACCTGCCCACCTACCCCGACCTGACCGGCCCGGGGCTCAAGACGGTGGTGGAGCGGGTCCGTGCCGCCCTGGCGACCCTCGCCTGACCCCCCGCCCCTGCGCCGCGACCCGCCGCCCGGGCCCACACCGGTCGGCTGACGTCCCTCCCGCCCCGGTCGGCCTGACGCCTGGCCCCGCCCGGTTCAGCCGCCGGGTGGGACCGGGGCGGGCCGGTGCTGGGCCGACGCGCGGTGCGCCCCCCGGTGCCGCAGCAGCGACAGGTAGCTGCCGGCCCAGGCGACCGCGCTGACCAGCGCGAGCGCCGCGAGCGCGCCCGCCGCGCCGCGGGCACCGCCCAGCACCGCCGCGACGACGACCACCGGCACCCGCAGTCCGCCGAGCAGGACGCCGAGCAGGATCGCCCGCCGGCTCGCCCGCTCCACCCGCAACCCGGCGAAGCCGACGGCGGCCGGCACCGCGAACAGGCTCTCCAGGGCCAGCAGCACCAGCAGGCCGCGGGCCAGGTCCCAGTTGCCGCCGAGCAGCGTCCGGCCGGCCGCGTCGGGCAACAGGGCGATCGCGGCCGTCAGCGGCAGGATGCCGGCGGCCACGAGCAGGGTGACCCGGACGGCTGCCCTGGACCGCGCCGCCCGGGTTCCGGTACGGCTCCGGGCCAGGTAGGGCAGGGTCAGCGTGGCGGCGGTGGACAGGACCAGGTTCACCGGCCCCAGCAGGGTCCTGCCGGCGCTCAACGCGCCGACCACCGAGGTGCCCGCGACGGCGGCCACCGCGCTCAACGACAACTGAGCCGACCCGGTGGTCAGCAGGAACTGGGTGCCGAACCCCACCGCGACCCGGCTCTCCGCCCGGCCGGCACCCCAACCGGGTCGTCGGGCGTACCCCCGGCGCAGTCCGACGAGCACGCCGATCAGGCCCCCGGTGAGCGCCCAGACGCCGACCACGAAGGGGGCGTCGACCAGCCGGAACAGCGCGCCCAGCGCGGCGGCGCCGGTGACCGCCGCCCAGGTGGCCTCCTGGAGCAGTGCGCCCGCCGGGGTGCCCAGGCCCAGGGCGGTCGCCTTGGCGTAGTCGTAGAGCACCAGGCCCGGCAGGGCCAGGCCCACCAGCAGCAGATAGGCCGAGCCGTACGCCGCACCCGCGACGGCGAGCGGCGCACCGCAGAGCGTGCCGAGCAGCAGCACCCGGGAGGCGGCGGCACGCACCCCCGTCCCCGCCGCCAGCACGGCCTCGGTCACCATGCTCCGGACCAGCCCGGAGACGAGGACGTAGCACGAGAAGGCGAGGGCGAACCGGCCCACCCCGCCGATCGACTCCAGCCGGGTCACGGTGACCGCCACCAGCAGGTTCCCGCCGCTGGACAACCCGCCGACCAGCAGGGCTGACACGGCCCGACGACCAGCGCGGGGCACACCCGGGGGACCTTGGCGGCCGACCCGGGAGCGGACCGGAGCGGTCACCGGACGGCACCCACCAGCGGCGTGTCCCGGGGGGCGGAGGCGACGCGGGTCAGCCCCAGCAGCAGAAAGACCGGCACGGCCGACACCACGTGTTGCAGGAACCCGATGGTGGAGTCGGGATAGGTCCCGGACCAGAGCAGCACGTCGGAGAAGACCAGGCAGAACACCGTCAACCGGGCCGGACCAGGTCGGCCCCGCCAGCGCAGCAGCAACGCCACGAAGCCCGCCCAGAAGGCGTGCACGACCACCACACCGACCGGCCCCTCGAAGAACCAGACGTTGCCCAGCAGCAGGAAGGTGTACGACGACGTCGGCCCACCACCGAGGAACTGGTTGATCTGCTGCCCGGTGGACAACGCCGGCCGGTCCGGGTCGAGCACCCGGGGCACCAGCCCGTACCTGAAGTAGTCGGTGACACCGGGCTGGCCGATCTCGACCGGCACCGCGAAGGGCGCCACGGCGGTGAGCTGACTGTCCAGGCGGAGCCGGTCGGCGGCGGTGACCCGGCTGTCCACCGTCACCCCCCGTTCCTCCCGGATCGAGTTGCGCTGGGCGAACATGGCGGGCCAGGCGAGCAGCAGCACCACCGTCCAGAGCAGGAGGTGACGCAACCGGAAGACCCCGCAGACCGCCCCGGCGGCCGCCACGAAGAACACCAGGGCCACCAGGGGCGCGGACCGGGCCGTCAGCACCGCGACGTACGCCTCCACGCCGACGAGCGCGGCCACCCAGCAGTACAACCCTCGCGGCGAGAGCGCACCGCTGAGTCGGCTGCCGACCAGCAGGGCGAAGCCCAGGGTGCCCCAGCCCGAGAAGAGGGCGCACACCATCGCGAGGGGGGTGTCGGACAGTTCGCCGGACACCTGGGTGACGATGGTCCCCCGACCGACGTGGGTTCCGACGACGTTGGCGACCATGCCGGTCAGGGTCACCAGCCGGGCCAGCGGATAGATGCGGCGGTAGCGCCGGGTCGCCTGTTGCATGCCCTGCCGCCACTGCGGATCGGGACGCCCGAAGAGCAGACCGACCGATTCCACCGAGACGCTGCCCAGCAACGCCAGACCCACCAGGAACACGATGAAACCGGTCTGCGGGTTGTCGTTGATCACCGCCATCGGCAGGATCAGCAGCACGTACGGGGCGAGCACCAGGAAGCTGACCGGGTAGCACCGCAACAACCCGCCGACCAACTCCCGCTGCCGTCGGGACCATGCGCCGGGTCCTTGTCGGGCCGTCCCGGTACCGCCCCTCTCCCTCCCGGCTCCGGGAGGGAGAGGGGCGGCCACCAGGGCGGCGGCCTCGCTCTTCCCGATCATCAGGCACCCCGCTGACGGTGCGCGACGAGCCGGCCGCCGACCCGGGGAGCGGCAGGGCGACCGTCGGCCCGGTGCACCCCCGGGGGAAGGCGTCCACCGACAGGCAGCACGACGCGCCCCGGCCGGCGCGGCGACCGCAGGCGGACGGTGCGGGTCAGCCACAGCAGGAAGAAGACCGTCATGGCCGACACCACGTGTTGTAGGAAGGCGATCGTCGACTCGGGGTAGGTGCCGGACCACAGCAGCACGTCGGAGAAGACCAGGCAGAACAGGCTCAACCGGGCCGGCCCGGGCCGGGCCCGCCACCGCAGCAGCAACGCCACGAAGCCCGCCCAGAAGGCGTGCACGACCACCACACCGACCGGCCCCTCGAAGAACCAGATGTTGCCCAGCAACAGGAAGTTGGACGCGGACGTCGGGCCGCCGCCGAGGAACTGGTTGATCTGCTGCCCGGTGGACAGGGCCGGTCGGTCGGGATCGACGATCCGGGGCACCAGCCCGTACCGGAGGTGGTCGACGAAGCCGGGTTGACCGAGGTCGACAGGGACCTCGATGCCCGCGACGAGGGTCAACTGCCGGTCCAGACGGATCCGGTCCGCTGCCGTCACGGCGTCGCTCACCGCGATGCCCTGGTCCTGTCGGATCTCGTTGCGGAATTCGAAGATGGCCGGCCAGAGCAGGACCATCACCACCGTGCCGACCAGCAGGTACCGCAGCCGGAACACGCCACAGACCACCCCGGCGGCGGCCACGAAGAAGAGGAAGGCGATCAGGGGGGCGGTGAGGGCGGTCAGCATGGTGACGACCGCCTGGGTGGTGACGAGCGATCCGAGCCAGCCGTACAGCTTGGCCCGGGACAGCCGGCCGCCCAGGTGGCTGGCGACCAGCAGCGCGAAGCCGAGTGCGCCCCACCCGGAGAAGAGCTTGGTCAGCGCCACCATCGGCGCGTCGGACAACTCCCCGGAGATCTGCGCGACGATGCTCCCCCGCCCGAGGTAGGCACCCAGCAGGTCGGCCGCGATGCTGCTCAGCGTCACCAGCCGGGCCACCGGATAGATCCGGGGATAGCGGGCCGTCGCCTGTCGCATCCCCTGCCGCCACTGCGGATCGGGACGCCCGAAGAACAGACCCACCGTCTCCACCGAGACGCTACCCAGCAGGGCCAGCCCTACCAGGAACACGATGAAACCGGTCTGCGGGTTGTCGTTGACCACCGCCATCGGAAGGATCAGCAACGCGTACGGGGCGAGCACCAGGAAGCTGACCGGATAGCACCGCAACAGCCCACCGACCAGCTCCCGCTGTCGTCTCGACCGGGCTCCCCCGGACGGGCGGGCCGCCCGGATGTCGATGACGTCGATCTGCGGTCCAGGGTCGGTGACCACCCTGGACCAGACCATCAGATGTTCCCCTCACTGTTTCGGGTCGCCTCATGCGCAACGAGCCAGCCGATGCCGCGACACGCTCCCGAGGGGAAACGCCGGAAAACGCGGCACGCCCCGCCCGGCCGCTCCGGGCGGCGGGCGGGGCGCGACGGCTCCGGCGAGGGCTACCCCAGAACCCCGTCGACCAGGGACTTCGCCTCCTCCTGGATGCGGGCCAGGTGCTCCGGACCCTGGAACGACTCGGCGTAGATCTTGTAGACGTCCTCGGTGCCCGACGGCCGGGCCGCGAACCACCCGGACTCGGTGGTCACCTTCAGCCCGCCGATCGAGGCGCCGTTGCCCGGCGCGCTGGTCAGCGTCGCGGTGATCGGCTCACCGGCCAGCTCGGTCGCGGTGACCTGCTCCGGGGAGAGCCGGCCCAGCACCGCCTTCTGCTCCCGGCTGGCCGGGGCGTCGATCCGGGCGTACGCGGGGGCGCCGAAGCGTTCGGTCAGCGCGGCGTAGTGCTCGCTCGGTGTCCGGCCGGTGCTGGCGATGATCTCGGCGGCGAGCAGGCAGAGCAGGATGCCGTCCTTGTCGGTGGTCCAGGTGCTGCCGTCGCGGCGCAGGAAGGACGCCCCGGCGCTCTCCTCGCCGCCGAAGCCGACCGAGCCGTCCAGCAGACCGGGGACGAACCACTTGAAGCCGACCGGCACCTCCAGCAGCGGCCGGCCCAGGTCGGCGGCGATCCGGTCGATCATCGAGGAGGAGACCAGGGTCTTGCCGACGGCCGCCGAGGGGCTCCACCGCGACCGGGTGCGGAACAGGTGGCCGATCGCCACCGCCAGGTAGTGGTTGGGGTTCATCAGGCCCCCGTCGGGGGTGACGATGCCGTGCCGGTCGGCGTCGGCGTCGTTGCCGGTGGAGACCTGGAACCGGTCCCGGGCGGCGATCAGCGAGGCCATCGCGTTCGGCGACGAGCAGTCCATCCGGATCTTGCCGTCGCCGTCCAGGGTCATGAACCGCCAGGTCGGGTCGACCAGCGGGTTGATCACGGTGAGGTCGAGCCGGTGCCGCTCGGCGATCTCACCCCAGTAGGCGACGCTGGCCCCGCCGAGCGGGTCGGCCCCGATCCGCACCCCGGCGTCGCGGATCGCGTCGATGTCGAGCACCGAGGGCAGGTCGTCGACGTACCCGGCGAGGAAGTCGTACGTGCCGGTGGTGTCGGCGGCCCGTGCCCGCGCGTACGGGATGCGCCTGACCTCCTTGAGCCCGGCGGCCAGGATCGCGTTCGCCCGATCCTGGATCCACCTCGTGACGTCGGTGTCGGCGGGCCCGCCGTTGGTCGGGTTGTACTTGAAGCCGCCGTCGTCGGGCGGGTTGTGCGACGGGGTGATCACGATGCCGTCGGCGAGCCCGTCGGTGCGCCCCCGGTTGTGGGTGAGCACGGCGTGCGACAGCGCCGGGGTGGGGGTGTAGCCGTCGCGGCTGTCCCGCAGCACGGTCACCCCGTTGCCGGCGAGCACCTCCAGCGCGTCGGCCTCGGCGGGGGCGGAGAGCGCGTGGGTGTCCCGGGCCAGGAAGAGCGGCCCGGTCAGGCCCTGCTCGCGACGGTAGTCGCAGAGCGCCTGGGTGACCGCGAGGATGTGGTCGGAGTTGAAGGCGTTGCGCAGGCTGGACCCCCGGTGACCGGAGGTGCCGAAGGAGACCTGCTGCGCCGGGTCGTCCGGGTCCGGGTGCTCGGCGTAGTAGGCGGTCACCAGCCGGGGCACGTCGACCAGGTCGGCGGGCTCGGCGGGCTGTCCGGCACGGGGGTGGGCCACTGCGGAAACCTCCTCGGTGGTACGGGACGGGAGCGCTGTCTTCCCCGGCGGCGACCGGGTCACACCCGGCTCAGGGCTCGACGCGCTGCCCCTTGCCGATGACGACGACGCCGTTGTCGGAGACGGTGTAGCGCTGCCGGTCCTTCTCCAGGTCGACGCCGATCTCGGCGCCCTCGGGCACGAAGACGTTCTTGTCGAGGATGGCCCGGCGGATCACGGCGTGCCGACCCACCTCGACGCCCTCCATCAGCACCGCGCCGTCGACCTGCGCCCAGGAGTGCACCTTGACCTTGGGTGAGACGACCGAGTTCTCCACCAGCGAACCGGAGATCACCGCGCCGGGCGAGATCATCGAGCCGACCGCTCGGCCGACCCGCTCGCCCCACTGGTGGACGAACTTCGCCGGCGGGTACGGCGGCTGGTCGGTGTAGATGGGCCAGTCGAAGTTGTAGAGGTTGAACACCGGGTGCACGTTGATCAGATCCATGTGCGCGTCGTAGAACGAGTCGAGCGTCCCCACGTCCCGCCAGTAGCCCCGGTCCCGGTCGGTGCTGCCGGGCACCTCGTTGTCCTGGAAGTCGTAGACGTTGGCCTCACCCCGCTCGACCATCATCGGGATGATGCTGCCGCCCATGTCGTGCTTGCTGGTCTTGTCGGCCGCGTCCCGCTCCACGGCCTCGCAGAGCGCCCTGGTGGAGAAGACGTAGTTGCCCATCGAGGCGTAGATCTGGTCGGGGGCGTCGGGCAGGCCCACCGCGTCGGTGGGCTTCTCCCGGAAGGCCCGGATCCGCTTGCCGTCCTCGCCGACCTCGATCACGCCGAACTGGTCGGCCGTCGACAGCGGCTGGCGGATGCCGGCGACGGTGACCGACGCTCCGGAGGCGATGTGGTCGTCGACCATCTGCCGGGGGTCCATCCGGTAGATGTGGTCGGCGCCGAACACGATCACGTAGTCCGGCTGCTCGTCGTTGATCAGGTTGAAGCTCTGGTAGATCGCGTCGGCGGAGCCGGCGAACCACCACGGACCGCGGCGCTGCTGCGCCGGCACCGGCGTGACGTAGTTGCCGAGCAGCGTCGACATCCGCCACGTCTTGGTGATGTGCCGGTCCAGCGAGTGGGACTTGTACTGGGTCAAAACGACGATCTTGAGAAAGCCGGCGTTCGCCAGATTGGACAGGACGAAATCGACCATGCGGTACATCCCGCCGAACGGGACGGCCGGCTTGGCCCGGTCCGCGGTGAGCGGCATCAGGCGCTTGCCCTCTCCGCCGGCCAGGACGATCGCGAGCACCTTGGCAGCCATGACCAGACGCTATCCATACCGCTGCGACTTCACCACTCGTACGGGCACAGTTCCGCGACCGGTGCGCGGCCGCATTCTGCACTAGGGTGCCGGTCATGACCGACTCCGCCCCGCTGCGCGTGGACCTGCTGACCCGCGAGTACCCGCCGGAGGTCTACGGCGGGGCCGGGGTGCACGTCGAGTACCTGGCCCGGGAACTGCGCCGGCTCGCCGACGTCCGGGTGCACTGCTTCGGCGCGACGCGCGACGAGCCGGGCGTCACCGCGTACCCCGAGCCGGCCGACCTGGGCGGCGCGAACGCCGCGCTACGCACCATGGGCGTGGACCTGGCGATGGCCGCCGGGTGCGCGGGCACCGACGTGGTGCACAGCCACACCTGGTACGCCAACCTGGCCGGGCACACCGCGAAGCTGCTGTACGGGGTGCCGCACGTGGTGACCGCGCACAGCCTGGAGCCGCTGCGCCCGTGGAAGGCCGAACAGCTCGGCGGCGGCTACGCGCTCTCCTCCTGGTGCGAGCGGACGGCGATGGAGTCCGCCGACGCGATCGTCGCGGTCAGCGCGGGGATGCGCCGGGACGTGCTGACCGCCTACCCGACGGTGAACCCGGACCGGGTCCGGGTGGTCTACAACGGCATCGACACCGCCCAGTACGCCCCGGACCAGGGCACCGACGTGCTGGACCGGCTCGGCATCGACCCGGCCCGCCCCAGCGTGGTGTACGTCGGGCGGATCACCCGGCAGAAGGGCCTGCCCTACCTGCTGCGGGCGGCCAAGGAACTGCCCGCCGACACCCAGCTCGTGCTGCTCGCCGGCGCCCCGGACACCCCGGAGATCGCCGCCGAGGTCCAGGGGCTGGTCAACGAGCTGCGGGCCAACCGGTCCGGGGTGGTCTGGGTGGCCGAGATGCTGCCCAAGCCCGAGGTGATCCAGGTGCTCACCCACGCCACCGTCTTCGTCTGCCCCTCGGTCTACGAGCCGATGGGCATCGTCAACCTGGAGGCGATGGCCTGCGAGACGGCGGTGGTGGCGACCGCCACCGGCGGCATCCCCGAGGTGGTCGCCGACGGCGAGACCGGATTGCTGGTGCCGATCGAGCAGGCCGGCGACGGCAGCGGCAACCCGCTGGACCCGGACCGGTTCGTCGCCGATCTCGCCAAGACGATCAACGAGCTGCTGGCCGACCCGAAACGCACCGAGGCGTTGGGTCTCGCCGGCCGGCGGCGGGCCGTCGAGCACTTCTCCTGGGACGCCATCGCCGTCCAGACCCTGGAGCTGTACCGCTCGCTGCGGGCGTAGGGAGAGGTCCGGTACAGTTTTCTGTACCTACCTCGGAGGTGGTCATGCGGACCGTGAACTTCACCCAGCTACGGCAGAACCTGGCCGCCGAACTCGACAGCGTCATCAACGACGCGGAGGAAGTGGTGGTGACCCGGTCGGGTCACGAGCCGGTGGTGATCGTGCCGCTGGCGGAGTACGAGTCGATGAAGGAGACCGAGTACCTGCTGCGCAGTCCGGGCAACGCCGCCGCCCTGCGCCGATCGATCGCGGAACTCGACGAGGGTGACGCCACCGAGCGGGACCTGGTGGACCCGGCCACCGTACGGGACGTGGCGTGAGGCTGGTCTTCACCGCGACGGCATGGAACCAGTACCTCAGTCACACGGACCGCAAGCTGGTCAAGCGCATCAACGATCTCATCGCCGACGTCATGCGCAACGAATACGAGGGCATCGGCAAGCCGGAGCCCCTCCGGGGTGAGCTGTCCGGGTTCTGGTCCCGCCGGATCGATCGCGAGCACCGACTGGTGTATCGCATCACGAAGGACGACGTCGAGATCATCGCCTGCCGGTACCACTACGGCGACAGGTAGCCACCCTGCCCTACGCCAACGCCGGACGGTCCAGGCGACGGACGGCCGTTACTCTCCGGGCGCGATCAACTTCAGCGTCGGAAAGTACGAGCGGTAGCGGCTGCTGTCGCGGGTGAGCAGGCGGTAGCGGCAGACCGCCGCGTGCGCGCCGATGTAGAAGTCGGCGATCGGCGAACGCTTGGTGCCGCCCTGCCTGCGGTATCGCGCGTACGCCTTGCCGGCCAGGAAGCCCGCCGGGTACGGCAGTTCCTCGCGGAGAAAATCCGTGGCGGGAAGCGCATCGTCGAGCTCCTCGACACCGTCGAACCGCACGGACACCTCGGCGTACACGATCGGATTGATCACTAGGACGCCCTCGTCGCGGGCGCTGGCCAGGGCCTCAGCCGACCAGTCGGCCCATTGCGGGTCCTCGGTGAAGACGTCCAACAGGACGTTGGTGTCGACCAGCGTGGCAACCGTCTCCGGCACCCGAGCGGCGACAGCCCGGATCCGTTCACTCCCCACGGAGCAGGTCCATCAGGTCCTCGGTCGACATGCCCTGCACCTCCGGGGCGCTGCCCCTGCCGCGCATGTGCCGGACCAGACGCTGACCACGGGTCTCAGCGTCACTGACGCGCACGATGCGCAGGGCGCCGCCTTCCTCGATCACGTCGACCTCATCACCCTCGTGCAGGTTGTACCGGACCCGCAGTTCCGCCGGGATCGTCACCTGACCCTTGCTGTTCAACTTCACGGCAGCCCCCTAGATACGTAATACGCATGATACGTGTCGCAGGTCTCCCGTCTGGGGCTGTCAGGTGACGTGGAGGGTGGCGGCGAGGCGGGTCAGGGCAGGCGGGGCGGCGGGGGACCGGGCCACCACGGCGACCAGGGGGCGTACCGCCGGGCGGTGGTGCACCTCGCCGTGGGCGGTGCGCTCCGCTTCGAGCACCGTCCGGCCGGCGCGGAGCAGGTTGCCGTCGAGCACGTAGGCACGGGCGGCGTCGAGCAGGTACGCGGCCCGGTGCTCGGGGGGCAGCCACCGCCACTCGTCGCCGGCCACCAGCCGCTCGTGGCGTACCGTCGCCGCCGTGACCTCGCCGAGGGCGGCCTCGGCGACCACCCGCGCGGCCTCGACCGCCGCGCCGCCGCCCTCGGCCCCGGCGTCGCGGGCGGCTCGGCCGGCCCGGTCGAGCAGGTCCCGGGCGGCCCGGCCGTCACCCCGCCCGGCGGCGGCCAGGCCGGCCTGGAGCAGCAGCGTGGCGAGCAGGGTCGGGTCGGCCGACTGGTCGTCACCGGGCGTCGACGAGGTCGGCCGTGGCGTGCCCGGGGAGCGCCCCGGCAGGAGGCGGTGGGCGGCGACGGCGGCGGCCTCCATCGCGGCCCGCCGCCGGCCACCGTGGCGCAGGGCCTGGGCCAGCGGCACCGTGGCGGCGGCGGCCACCCACGGGTCCTTCGTGACCTGCGCGGCGGCCAGCGCCCGGTCGGCGGCCAGCCAGGCCGCCTCCGGCCGGTCGACCTTGAGCAGCACCAGCGCGACCAGGCCGTACCCCCGGGCGAGCAGGCCGTCGGTGGCCCGGCCGAGCCGCAGTGCCCGCGCCGCGCGGACGGCGTCGACCAGGCCGGGCAGCAGGACGAGCAGTTCCGGGTAGCGGGCGTGCCGGTAGCTCTGCTCCGCGTGGGCCAGCCGGGTGCGCAGCTCCGCGACGTCGGGCGGCCGGGCCGGCGGCTCGACGTGGTAGCGGGCCAGCGCGGCCAGCACCGCGTCGACACCGGTGGTGGCGGTCTCCGGTCGCGCCGACTCCCCCGCCGACCCGGCCAGCAGCACCTCCAGGTCGATCCGGAGCGTCTCGGCGACCATCCGGAGGGTGGACACCTGCTCCAGCCGGCGCACCCCGCGCTCGACCTTGTCGACCCAGCTCTTGGACTTGCCGAGATGGTCGGCGAACTGCTGTTGCGTCATGTTGCGCCGCACCCGCCACTGGGCGACCCGGCGGCCCACCGGCAGCTCGTTCACCGCCGCCCCGTCCCGCTCACCGGACGATCCCCACCACGAGCAGCACGAGTACGCACACCGCGACCGCCACCCCGTAGGCGAACCGCCGCCGACGCAGCGCCGGGTGACGCGGCCGGACCGGCACCGGCACCCGGTCGCCGTCAGGCAGCGGCGCAGGACCACCCGGCACCGGATACGCCCCCCGCCCCAGCCCATCACGTGGACGGTCATCCATCCCGGCCTCCTCACCGACACGCCAAAGATGCAGTTCACACGGCCCTGAGCAGGGAACCGGCGTTGCCGAAACGGCAGGGCGGAGTGGCCTGGCATGGAAGCCACCCCGCCCCGGTCAGAGGCACCCCGTTTGCTGACGAGAGAGCCGCTGTCGTCACTCAACATAGAAGGCAATGCCGTCAGGGTCAACTGAGCAGGCACGGTAAGTCACTGTGGGTGCGAAGATCGGGGTGCTGACGAGAGGTGGCTCCACGATGCCGCAAGCACCGCTGTATGAGCAGATCATCGCTGATGTCTCAGCTTCGATCCGGGCAGGCACGCTTCACCCCGATGACAAGTTGCCGTCTATCGCGGAGTTGCGCGAGCAGTACCAGTCGAGCGCCTGGCCGGTTCGCTACGCCCTCCGCATCCTGGAGGAGCGCGGCTGGATCGTCACCCGACAGGGCAAGGGGTCGTTCGTGGCATCGAAGCCTCCCGCATAGCGCGGGAACCGCTGCCGGGCGCCCGACAGCCCGGAATAGATCGCCCGCCCGCACAATGCGTAACCCCGACGGGGGTACCACTCTCCAGAAGGTCGTATGACTGTCAGGCATAAAAATGCCCGACAGTCATACGGGTCTCCGACGAAAGTACTGCCGGACGGAGGCAGGCTCCCTGACCATCCCGATGGGCTACCGGAAGATCGCCGCCGACCTGCACGCCCGGATCCAGCAGGGCGAGTACCCGCCGGAGAGCCGGCTGCCCACCTACGCCGAGCTGGCCCGGCTGTACTCGGCAAGCGTCTCGACCGTGCAGCGAGCGGTGATGCTCCTCCAGGCCCACGGGATCATCGTCGGCGTCCAAGGGGCCGGCCTATACATCGCCGCGACCCCCGCCACCTGAGGCGTCCCCGCCCAGGCGCAGCGGATGCGGCGGGCTACCCGGCGGCGGGAGACAGCACCCCGCGCCATCCACTGGCCAATACGACGTGCCCGGCTGGCAGGGACATGCCAGCCGGGCACGCGTGCCTCCGGACAGGTGACGCGGGGAGGGGATCCGACGCGGGGCAGGGGCCTGAAGGGGGCAGGGACCTACCGCACGGCCGGCCACGCGGCAGCCGCCGGAGAGCTACGGGCAGGTCGGACGCCTGCGCGAAACCGGGGAACTACGAGCAGGGCCGGACCCAGGCGGTGCTGACCCAGCCGTTGGTGTCGCCGCTGTCGTTCCACAGCGAGACGTGGTAGCGGCCGTTGGCCTCCTGCGCGGCGAACATCCGGGTGTTGTAGCCGACCGAGTGCGGCCACTTCGTGGTCGACGAGGTGCTGTCCACGAACACGGACAGGCTGACGGCGGTGGAGCACTTGCTGTACTGGTAGTAGGCCGCCTGGGCGGCACCACCGGTGGCCACGGTCGCGCCGAGGCTGGTCAGGGCGGTCACCGCCAGCAGGGCGAACGCGCGCTTGCCGAGCGTACTCATGGATACCTCCGGGTGGTCGGGTCGGTTGGTGCGGACCGCGAGGGTGTCGCGGCCGGTGCCGTGGGTCCGGCGATTCAGCAGGGCCGGACCCAGGCGGTGCTGACCCAGCCGTTGGTGTCACCCGAGGTGTCCCAGAGCGAGACGTGGTAGCGGCCGTTGGCTTCCTGCGCCGCGTACATGACGTTGTTCCAGCCGATCGAGTGCGGCCACCGCGTGGTCGACGAGGTGCTGTCGACGAAGAAGGAGAGCGAGACCGCGTCGGAGCACTTGCGGTACTGGTAGTAACCGGCCTGGGCGGCGGTGCCGGGCACCACACCCACGGCGAGGCCGGCGATCGAGGCACCCGCCACGAGGGCCGCCGCGCGGGATTTGAGCCGATTCATCCTACCTCCAGATCATGATCGGTCGATTGACCCGGCCGACCATACACACGTGGTGATCGTCCCGCAACGCCACGTGTCCGGAGCTGGGCAGACGTCCGACGGGGCGGTCGGCGGGAGAAGGGGACGCTTGGTTGAGCGCGAGGGGATCTCGCACAGTAGGTTGAGCGGGTGAGCGGACGGTTCCCGATCGAAGACGTCTCCCCCGTCGTCGCCTGCGGTCGCTACCCGGCCAAGGCGGTCGTCGACGAGCTGGTGCCGGTGTCGGCGCGGGCCTACCGGGAGGGCCACGACGCGCTCGGCTGCAACGTGGTCTGGCACGGCCCGGACGGCGTGACCCGGCCGTTCACCCGGATGCTCCCCGGCGAGCCGGGGCAGGACCGGTGGCACGCCACCATCCGCACTACCGGACGGAGGCAGGCTCCATGACCATCCCGATGAGCCACCGGAAGATCGCCGCCGACCTGCACGCCCGCATCCAGCAGGGCGAATACCCGCCGGAGAGCCGGGCTTGGTTGGCACACCTGGTATAGCTCGGGCTATAGTTTTGCCATGACCAGCGAGCCCGCCCGTCGCTGGGCGATCAGGACGACAGGCGATGTCCGTGACTGGTTACGTGCCCTGAGCAAGGTCGACCCGGGGGCGTACCGGTCCGTCAACGTGGCGATCGACATGCTCGCCGAGACCGGGCCGGGTCTGGGTCGACCCCTGGTCGACACTCTCAAGGGTTCGAGCATCAGCAATCTCAAGGAGTTGCGGCCGAGGTCTGGGCGGGAAGTCGCCATTCGCGTCCTGTTCGCCTTCGATCCCTGGTCACAGGCAGTGCTGTTGGTCGCCGGCAACAAGTCCGGGGACTGGACGCGATGGTACGAGAAGGCGATCCCCATCGCGGAGGTCACCTACGAAGGTTGGCTTGCCGTCGAGAGGAAACGGAGGGAGGGCTGATGAGCGACTTCCATGACTGGGACGACATCCGCGCCGATCTACACGACGGCGACGACGACGCGCTGGACGTGGAGCGCGCACGCACCGAGGCGTGGGTCAGCGCGTTCCACCTTGCCGAGGAGCGGAAGCGCCTCGGCCTCACCCAGCGACAGGTGGCCGAACTGATGGGAGTGACGCCCGGCCGGGTGAGCCAGATCGAGAACGGCGACCTGGAGGCCAACGAGGTGGCCACCCTCAGCCGGTACGCACGAGCCCTCGGCGCCCGGATGCGGATCATCTTCGACTACGGCAGCGACCTCCGTCAGATTGCCTGACCTCGGCCCAGCGCGTCATCGGTAGAGACGCTCTCGACCACGTCTGCTCCCCACCACCGCGCACGTGGCGCACCAGGCGCTGACCCAGGTCTCCGCGTCGGCGACCCGGACGGCGATACGTGTCAGAGGCGGAAACCAGGCCTTCCAGCGGGTGGCGGACCAGCCGGACCGAGCGCGAGGGGATCTCGCACAGTAGGTTGAGCGGGTGAGCGGACGGTTCCCGATCGAAGACGTCTCCCCCGTCGTCGCCTGCGGTCGCCACCCGGCCAAGGCGGTCGTCGACGAACTCGTGTCGGTGTCGGCACGTGCCTACCGGGAGGGCCACGACGCGCTCGGCTGCAACGTGGTCTGGCACGGCCCGGACGGCGCGACCCGGCCCTTCACCCGGATGCTCCCCGGCGAGCCGGGGCAGGACCGGTGGCACGCCACCATCCGCCCGGACGCCGTCGGTGAGTGGACCTTCACCGTGGAGGCGTTCCAGGACCCGTACCTGACCTGGCAGAACGCGGTGACCAAGAAGGTCGCCGCCGGGCAGGGCGCGGCCGAGCTGGCCAACGACCTGGCCGAGGGCGTCCGGGTGCTGACCGCCGCGCTGGAGCTCGTACCGGCCGGCGACGTCGGGCGGGTCGAGGCGGCGGTGGCCGCGCTGGGCGACAAGGAGGCCGACCTGGCCCGACGGGTCGCCCCGGCCCTCGACCTGGCCGACCTGCTCTGGGCGCACCCGGTGCGGGAACTGGTCACCACCGGCACGCCGCACCGGCTCTGGGTGGACCGCCCCCGGGCGCTCTTCTCCGCCTGGTACGAGTTCTTCCCCCGCTCCGAGGGCGCCATCCCGGCCACCGTCGACGCCCCGGCCCGCTCGGGCACCTTCGTCACCGCGCTGGACCGGCTGCCCGGGGTCGCCGCGATGGGCTTCGACGTGCTCTACCTGCCGCCGATCCACCCGATCGGCCGGGTCAACCGCAAGGGCCGCAACAACGCGCTGACCGCCGGCCCCGACGACGTCGGCTCGCCGTGGGCGATCGGCGCGGCCGAGGGCGGCCACGACGCCATCCACCCCGACCTGGGTTCGCCGGAGGACTTCCGCGAGTTCGTCGCCGCCGCCGCCGAGCAGGGCCTGGAGGTGGCGATGGACCTGGCGTTGCAGTGCGCCCCCGACCACCCGTGGGTCACCGAGCACCCGGAATGGTTCACCACCCGCGCCGACGGCAGCATCGCGTACGCGGAGAACCCGCCCAAGAAATACCAGGACATCTACCCGGTCAACTTCGACAACGACCCCGACGGCATCCGGGCCGAGGTGCTGCGGGTGGTGCGGCACTGGATCGGCGAGGGCATCCGGATCTTCCGGGTGGACAACCCGCACACCAAGCCCTTCGACTTCTGGCACTGGCTGATCGCCGAGGTCAAGCGCACCGACCCGGACGTGCTCTTCCTCGCCGAGGCGTTCACCCGGCCGGCGATCATGCACGGGCTCGGCAAGATCGGCTTCACCCAGTCGTACACCTACTTCACCTGGCGGACGACGGCCGCCGAGATGCGGGAGTACTGCGAGGAGCTGGTCGCCTCGGTCGACTGGATGCGGCCGAACTTCTGGCCCAACACCCCGGACATCCTGCACGAGTCCCTGCAACACGGCGGACCGCCGATGTTCAAGATCCGGGCGGTGCTGGCCGCGCTGCTCAGCCCCTCCTGGGGGATCTACGCGGGGTTCGAGCTGTTCGAGCACGTCGCGCGGCCCGGCGCGGAGGAGTACCTCGACAACGAGAAGTACGAGCTGCGGCCCCGGGACTGGGCCGGCGCGCAGGCACACGGCCGCTCGCTCGCCCCGTTCGTCGCCACCCTCAACCGGGTACGCCGCGAGCACCCGGCCCTGCACCGGCTGCGCAACCTGGTCTTCCACGACATCGACAACCCGGCGCTGCTCTGCTGGTCCAAGCACGACCCGGACACCGGCGACACGGTCATCGTGGTCTGCTCGTTCGACTCGCACACCGTGCAGTGGGGCAACACCACGCTGGACATGCCGGCGCTGGGCTTCGACTGGCACGAGCGGTTCACCGTGCACGACGAGCTGACCGGGGCCGGCTACGAGTGGGGCCAGCGCAACGCGGTCCGGCTCGATCCGTACCTGCAACCCGCGCACGTGCTGACGGTCCGCCGGCCGCCGGCACCACCCGCCCCGGAGCCGGCCGGGGCCGAGCCGGCCGAGCTGACCGTGGCCGACGTCCCCGACGAACTCTCCGGCGACACCGCGCCGACCACCCCCGCCCCGGAGGGCGACCAGCCGGCCACCCCGACGGGGACCGGCCCCGCCGTGGCCCGCCCCACCACGGCCCGCCGCACCGGGAAGGGCGGCCGCAGGTCCGGCCGTCCCACCACCGGCAGCACCCCGACCGACCCCGCCTCGAAGGACGCCAGATGGACCAGCTGATCGCCGGCGCGACCCACGATCCGCACGCCCTGCTCGGGGCGCACCCCGCCGACGGGTGGACCACCATCCGCACCATGCGGCGGGGCGCCGGTGACGTGGTGCTGCTCGTCGGCGACGACCGGCACCCGATGAAGCGGGTGCACGACGCGGGCGTCTTCGAGGCCCGCGTCGAGGGCAGCGTGCTCGACTACCGGGTCGAGGTCGACGGATGGGTCACCGACGACCCGTACCGCCACCCGCCGACCCTGGGCGAGCTGGACCTGCACCTGATCGGCGAGGGCCGGCACGAACGGCTCTGGGAGGCGCTCGGCGCGCGGGTCCGCGACGGCGGCGTCGCCTTCGCGGTGTGGGCGCCGAACGCCCGGGGGGTACGGGTCATCGGCGACTTCACCGGCTGGGGGGCCGACGAGGGCTGGCCGATGCGCTGCCTCGGCTCCAGCGGCGTCTGGGAGATCTTCGTGCCCGGCGCGCCGGAGGGTGCCCGGTACAAGTACCGGGTGCTCGGCGCGGACGGCCGGTGGCGGGACAAGGCCGACCCGATGGCCGCGTACGCGGAGGTGCCGCCGGCCACCGCCTCGGTGGTGCACCGGTCCCGCTACGAGTGGTCCGACGCGACGTGGCTGGAGCAGCGCGCCCGCCGGCAGCCGCACCGGGAACCGATGAGCGTGTACGAGGTGCACCTCGGCTCGTGGCGGCCCGGCCTCGGCTACCGGGAGCTGGCCGACCAGCTCACCGCGTACGTCACCGAGATGGGCTTCACCCACGTGGAGTTCCTGCCGGTGATGGAGCACCCGTTCGGCGGTTCCTGGGGCTACCAGGTCACCGGCTACTTCGCACCCACCTCCCGGTTCGGCGACCCGGACGACTTCCGGCACCTGGTGGACCGGCTGCACGCCGCCGGCATCGGGGTGCTGCTCGACTGGGTGCCCGCGCACTTCCCCAAGGACGAGTGGGCGCTCGCCCGCTTCGACGGCACCCCGCTCTACGAGCACCCCGACCCGCGCCGTGGCGAGCACCCCGACTGGGGCACCTACGTCTTCGACTTCGGTCGCCGGGAGGTGCGCAACTTCCTGGTCGCCAACGCGCTGTACTGGTGCGACGAGTTCCACGTCGACGGCCTACGGGTGGACGCGGTCGCCTCGATGCTCTACCTGGACTACTCCCGCCCCGACGGGCAGTGGCTGCCCAACCAGCACGGCGGCCGGGAGAACCTGGAGGCGATCGCCTTCATGCAGGAGGTCAACGCCACCGTCTACAAGCACCACGCCGGGGTGGTGATGATCGCCGAGGAGTCCACCGCCTGGCCCGGGGTGACCCGGTCCACCAGCGACGGCGGGCTCGGCTTCGGTTTCAAGTGGAACATGGGCTGGATGCACGACACCCTGCTCTACACCTCGAAGGACCCGATCTACCGGCAGCACCACCACCACCAGCTCACCTTCTCCCTGGCGTACGCGTGGAGCGAGAACTACGTGCTGCCGATCAGCCACGACGAGGTGGTGCACGGCAAGGGCTCACTGGTCGGCAAGATGCCCGGCGACACCTGGCAGCGGCTGGCCAACGTGCGGGCGCTGCTGGCGTACATGTGGGCGCACCCGGGCAAGCAGCTGCTCTTCATGGGCTGCGAGCTGGGTGACGACCGGGAGTGGAGCGAAGAACGCGGGCTGGACTGGTACCTCCTGCACGATCCGGCGCGGGCCGGGGTGCAGCGGCTGGTCGCCGACCTCAACGCCGCCTACCGGGACACCCCGGCGCTGTGGGCGCAGGACACCGACCCGGCCGGGTTCCGCTGGATCGCCGGGGACGACGTCGCCAACAACGCGGCGTCGTTCATCCGGATCGCCCCGGACGGCGCGACCCTGGTCTGTGTGGCCAACTTCTCCGCCGGCCCGCTGGAGGCCTACCGGGTCGGCCTGCCGGCCGGCGGCACCTGGACCGAGGTGATCAACACCGACGCCCACCACTACGGCGGCTCCGGGGTGGGCAACCTCGGCGCGGTGCACGCCCAGGACGTCCCCTGGCACGGCCTGCCCGCCTCGGCGGCGCTGCGGGTGCCCCCGCTCGGCGTGATCTGGCTCCGCCGCGACTGACCGGCAGGCCGCCCGGGTGCCGGGCGCACCGGCCGGGGCCGCCGCACGCGGTTGACGGCGACGGCCGCCGGGGCCGCCGCACGGGGTCGACGGCGACGGCCGCCGGCCCCGCCCCGGGTGGGACCAGGGTCAGACCAGGCCGGCGTCGCGGAGCAGCTTCCACAGACCGGCCCCGTCGGGAGCGGAGAGCCACTTCTGGCCCACCGGCCCGGCCGACGACGGCCGGTCGTTGGGCACCGGCAGGCTACCGGCGAGCACCGACTGGGTCGGGGAGAGCCTGCGGATCGCCACCCCGGCGACGTTCTCCGGGTGGGCGGCGGCGAACTCCCGGTAGATCTCCTGGTCGTGCTGCCCGTCGTCGCCGATCAGCAGCCAGCGGACGTCGGGGAACTCGGCGGCCAGCCGGGCCAGGGTGGCCCGCTTGTGTTCCCGGCCGCTGCGGAACCAGCGGTCGGCCGTCGGCCCCCAGTCGGTGAGCAGCAGCGGACCGGCCGGGTAGAGGTGCCGGGACAGGAACCGGGTCAGCGTCGGCGCGACGTTCCACGCGCCGGTGGAGAGGTAGAACACCGGGCTGCCCGGGTGGGCGGTGACCAGCCGCTCGTAGAGCACCGCCATGCCCGGGACCGCCGTGCGCGCATGCTCGTCGAGGACGAACGTGTTCCACGCGGCCAGCATCGGCCGGGGCAGCGCGGTCACCATGACCGTGTCGTCGATGTCGGAGAGGATGCCCAGGCGCACCTTCGGGTCGATGACCCGCACCAGCGCCTCGACCGGTTCGGCGTCGGCGACCCGCAGCCGCACCGACGCCCAGCCGGGGGTGAAGTCGGCCTTGACCACGGTGTCGACGAAACCGCTGCGGTCGGCGCGGGCGGTGTGCACGCCGTCCCCGGCCTCGATGGTGACCTCGACGTGCTTGGCGGGCAGGGTGGCGAAGCTGCGCCAGCCGCGGACCTTCTCCAGCCGACCCTTGCGCCGGTCGGGGCGGCTGAGCAGCACCCGGCACAGCACCCGCGCCCAACCGGGGGCGCCGTAACCGGCGTAGGCGACGATGTTGGGCTGCCAACCGGTGCGCCGCAGCCGGCGTTCCACCAGCTGGTGCAGGGCGTCCTCGATCCGCGCGGCCCGGTGCAGGGTGGGTACGGCCAGCTGGCTCGCGGTGGTGGAGGGCACGCTGCAACCCTGCCACAGGACTCCGGCAGCGGCCAGGCGAGCGACCGGGAGCACACCGGGGCGGGTCGGCCGGGCCGCCCCAGGTCGCCCCCGGTGGGACGGGACGGCCGGTTGTCGGGTGCGCCACCCGGTGGGCGTCGTACGGCGGTGCCGCCGACCCCGGCCCGTACGCTCTGCGGGTGCTCATCCTGCTGCCGCCCTCCGAGGGGAAGGCCGACACCGGCACCGGTCGCCGGCTCGACCTGACCCGGCTCTCCCTGCCCGAGCTGACCCCGGCGCGGGAGGAGGTGCTGACCGCGCTGATGGCGCTCAGTGCCGCCGCCGGCCGGTCGGAAGAGACCGCCGATGCCGGGGACGCCGCGCTGGCCGCCCTCGGGCTGACCGCCGGCCAGCGCGGCGAGCTGGCCCGAAACGCCCGGCTGGACCGGGCCGCCACCGCACCGGCCGGGCAGGTGTACACCGGCGTGCTCTACGAGGCGCTCGGCCTGGCCACCCTGCCGCCGGGGGCGCTGCGGGCGGCCCGCCGCTCGGTGCTGGTCAGCTCGGGGCTGTGGGGCGCGGTACGGCTCACCGACCGGATCCCGCCGTACCGGTGCCCGATCGGGGCGCGGTTGCCGGGGGTGGGGGCGCTGTCGGCGTACTGGCGCGGGGTGTTGTCGCCGGTGCTGACGGCGGCGGCCGGCGGCGGTCCGGTGCTGGACCTGCGCTCCGCCGCCTACGCGGCGACCTGGACCCCTCCGGCGGAACTGGCCGGGCGGACGGTCACCGTGCGGGTGCTGCACGAGCGCCGGCCGGGCGAACGCACGGTGGTGAGCCACTTCAACAAGGCGACCAAGGGCCGGCTGGTCCGCGATCTACTGCTGGCCGGGGCCCGGCCACGCACCGCGACCGCGTTGGTCGGCGCCCTGCGTGACCTGAAGTACCCGGTCGAGGAGCAGCCGGTGACGGCGGGCCGCCCCCGGCGGGTCGACGTGGTGGTCACCGACCTGTAGGAACGCAAGATTTCCTCAATTCCGGTGCGGATGGCTGGAGACGGCGGGACCGGCAGGCGACCGTAAGGGAACCCGAAACCGAGAAGGAGCGGTCCGATGACCCCCGAACCCCGCCTGCTCGACCGGCCACGACTCCCCTCGACCCCGCCGCCACTGGACTGGATGACCCTGGCCGACGCCTTCGAGGTGGCCTGCCTGGTGCGCTGCACGCCGGCACCGGCGGTCACCCGCCCCGGCCCGACCCCGCCACCGGACCGGGGCGTGGTGGAGTTCAATCGGGAGGACGCCGCGCTGCGGATGCGGCAGCTGCTGGCCCGGCTCGACGTGCCGGTCGAGCACGAGGTGGTCACCGGTGGCCTGCGCCGCCGCTACGAGCTGCACCGGTTGCACGTGCCGGCCGACCGCCGCACCGGCTACGCGGTGTTGCGCGAGACGGGTTGGCGGCAGGGGCGGCGGGAACTGCTCGGCCCGGCCGTGGGTTCCTCCACCCCCCGGGCCGCCTGGCGGACCCGGCTCGCCGCGGCGGCCTGGCGCTCGGCGCTGATGGCCGGCGGCCGGCACGTGCGACGGCACATCCTCGGCATCCGCCTGGCCGACCGGGAGCTGGCCGCGGTGCTGGTCCGGTCGGCGTCCCTGCTGGAGGTGTCGGCGCTGCTGCGGCCGGGGGCCGGCTGCCTGGTGGTGAGCGTCGCCGACGGCCCGGACCGGCTGCGGATCCTGGAACGGGCCGCGCTGTCCCCCGCCCGGCTCCCCACCGGAGGCTGACCCCCCGTCACCTCCCACCCACCCCGGACCGACCGCCCCGACCGGCTGAGCTTGCGCCGGAGGCGGTGACAGCGCAGAGTGCACCGCGTGAGTCGTGGCCGGACCGGACGCGGCCGGCGGGCCACCTCCGCCGGCGCGGTGCTGCTGATGCTGCTGGTCGTCGCGTTCGGCGGGCTGGCCGGCTGCCGGGACTCCCCCGACGAACCGGTCCCGATCCGGATCGCCACCGGCAGCCCGACCGCCGTCTACTACGCCTTCGGCCGGTCGTTGGCCACCGTCCTCAACCGCGAGCTGCCCGGCGTCCGGGCCAGTGTGGTGGTCACCGCCGCCTCCGCCGAGAACGTCCAGCTCGTCGGCTCGGGCGCCGCCGAACTGGGCTTCACCCAGGCCGACGTGCTGGACACCAACCCGGCCGACCCACCGAAGGTGCTCGCGGTGGCCCGCGTCTACGACGACCTGCTCCACCTGGTCACCACCGCCGGTGGCCCGATCCGCGACGTCGCCGACCTGCGCGGGCGGCGGGTCTCGATGGGCGCCGCCGGCTCCGGCACCCAGATCACCGCGACCCGCCTGCTGGAGGTGGCACGACTCGGCGGCGACCAGGTCCGCCGGGAACACCTCGGCCTGGACGACTCGGTGGCCGCGCTACGGGCCGGCCGGATCGACGCCTTCTTCTTCTCCGGCGGCCTGCCGGTACGCGGGGTGGCGGCGCTCGCCGACGCCACCTCGATCCGGCTGGTGGACCTGGGCGAGTGGACCGAGCCGCTGCGCCGCAGCTACCGGGAGGTCTACGTCTCCCGGGACATCCCCCGCTCGGTGTACGGGGTGGACCCGGTCACCACCGTCGCCAACCCCAACTACCTGGTCGTCCGGGCGGACCTGCCGGAGCCGCTGGTGCGGGAGGTGACCCGGCTGCTGATGGAGCGCCGGGCGGAGCTGGCCACCGCCCATCCGGCGGCCGGGCGGATGAGCCCCCGCTCGGCGATCGCCACCACCCCGCTGCCGCTGCACCCCGGCGCGGCCGACTGGTACCGGTCCGCCAAACCCTGACGCTCAGCCCGCCCCGGTGCCCGCGGCGGCCGGCGGCCCGTCCTCGGTGGCCGCCGCCGGCCCGGCCGGCGGGGCCGACACGTCGGCTCCGGCCGGCCCGGCGACGGGCGACGGCGGCCCGGCAGGGTGCGACGGCGGGTCGGCGGCCTGCGACGGCGGGTCGGTCTCGGGCGGGGCCGGGAACCACAGCTCGGCGACCAGGCCGCACGGTTCGCCGGGGTGCATGGTGAGCCGGCCGTCGGACGCGTCCACCAGCACCGCCACGATCGTCAGGCCGAGGCCGGCACCGTCGATGTTCTGCGCGTCCGGTGCCCGCCAGAACCGCTCGGTGGCCTGGTCGAGCTGGCCGGGAGTCATCCCCGGGCCGGTGTCGCGCACCTCCAGCGCGGTGCCCCCGTCGGCGTGCCGGACCGCCACGGTCACCTCTCCACCGGCACCGCTGAACTTGATCGCGTTGTCGATCAGCGCGTCCAACGCCTGGTCGACGGCGGTCGGCACGGTCCGCGCGTACGCCGGGCCGCAGGTCGCCAGGCGCAGGGTGACCGACCGGTGCCGGGCCAGCGGCTGCCACGCGGCGACCCGGGAGGCGGCCACCGCCGCCGCGTCCACGGTCACCCGCTCGTTCTGTTCGCGCTCGGCCCGGGCCAGGGTGAGCAGCCCGTCGAGGACCAGCGCCAACCGGTCGGTCTCCTCCAGGGCCAGCCGGTGCTCGGCCCGGCCGTCCTGGTCGGTCACGCTCGGCCCCAGCTCCTCCACCCGCAGCCGCAGCGCGGTCAACGGGTTGCGGAGCTGGTGGCTGGCGTGGGCGACGAAGGCCCGTTGCCGGTCCATCACGTCGGCGACCACCGCCGCCATGTGGTTGAAGCTGGCCGCCAGCCGGCGCAGCTCCGGCGGACCCCACCGGTCCTGCACCCGGGCGCCCCGGTCCCCCTCGGCGATCTCGTGGGTCACCGCGTCCAGCTCGGTCACCGGGCGCAACACCCAACCGGCCAACCCGAACGCGGTGGAGACGCAGGCCAGCACGGCGAGCAGCCCGATCCCGGCGAGCAGCAGCCACCAGGCGGTGACCGTCCGACGTACCTTCGCCACCGGGGTGGCGGTGACCACCGCGCCGAGCACCTCACCGCCGTCGTTGATCGGCACCGCCACCACCAGCGGACCGTCCACCCACGGCCAGACCGAGTCCGGCCCGTTGAACTGCTGCCCGGCCAACGCGCTGTCCAGGGCCGCCCGGGTGTCCCGACCGGAGTTCCAACTGGCCGACACCACCAGCGTCCGGCCGTCCCGGTCGACCACCGCCGCGCCGATGCCGTACAACTGGTCGTAGCTGACGAGCTCGCCGGTCAACGGCCCGGCGCCGCCGCCGCGCAACGCCGGCCCGGCCAGCGAGGCGAACCGGGTCGCGTCGGCCAGCCGGTCGGCGCGCACCCGGTCGGTCTCCCGGGACGCCAGGGTCGCCGCGAGCGGGGTCTCCAACGCCAGGAGCACCAGCACCATCAGCAGCAGGTAGCTGATCACCAGTCGACGACGCACCGGCTGCCCCTCACGCGGCCCGGAGCCGGTAGCCGACCCCGCGGACCGTCTCCACCAGCCGGGGGTCGCCCAGCTTGCCCCGCAGCGAGCCGACGTGCACCTCGACGGTGTGCCGGTCGGCCCAGGTGGTGCCCCAGACGTCGAGCAGGATCCGGTCCCGGGGCACCGCCGTGCCGGGCTGGCGGGCCAGCGAGAGCAGGATGTCGAACTCCTTACGGGTCAGCGCCGCCGGTCGGCCGCCGACGGTGACCGTCCGGGCGGACACGTCGATGCGGACCGGACCGACCTCGATGAGGTCCGGCGCCGGCGGGGCGTGGGCGGCCCGCCGCAGCACCGCCTCGATCCGGGCCTGCAGCTCCACCATGGAGAACGGCTTCACCACGTAGTCGTCGGCGCCGAGCCGCAACCCGAGCACCCGGTCGCGTTCCTCGCCCCGGGCGGTGACCGCGATGATGCCGAGCTGGCTGCTGCGTCGCCGCAACTCCCGGCACACCTCGGTGCCGTCCCCGTCCGGCAGGGTGAGGTCGAGCAGGACCAGGTCGCAGGGGGCGGCGGAGAGCGCGGCGGCGACGGTGGCCGCGTGCTCGACCTCGTAGCCCCGGCGGGTCAGCGCCGAAGCGAGGGCGGCAGCCACCCGTCGGTCGTCCTCGACCAGCAGGATCCGCACCGGTGACTCCCCTTCGTCGTACGAGATGACGAGCGAATGGTGGCAGAAGCGCCGGGCCGGAGGAAACGGGCCGGACCCCGGACGCCCGGCCGCCGGGGGAACGACGCGGGACCTGGGACGAGTGGTCGTCCCAGGTCCCGCGCTCCGGTCGGTCAGCGGCAGAGCCGGCCGATCTCCTCCTGGAACCGGTCCATCGGGTTGGCCTCGGCCGGGCCGAGCAGGTAGGTCTTGAGATCCCGCCGGGCCTCGGTCATCGGGTCGTCACCGGCCCGGGTCAGCGCCAGGATCTTCGGCAGTTCGCCGCAGTCCCGGGAGAGCAGGTACGCCCCCCGGGAGGTGGGGAACTCCCGCCGGAACTCGTCCTCGGGCAGCCCGCTCGGGTTGGCCACCACGTACGGCCGCTGGCTCTGCACGAAGTCGGAGACCACGCTGGAGATGTCGCTGATCAGCAGGTCGGTCTGGTTGAAGCAGTCGAACAGGGCGGGCACCCGGCCGGTGACCACCCGGTGTCCGGGGCCGTCCAGCGAGCCGGCGTCCGGGTCACCACCGGCGGCCCGGATCAGCGACACCAGGCGCTCGTGCACCGCCTTGGCCTCTTTGGACCGGGAGCCGGTCAGCGGGTGCGGCTTGTAGACCAGCCGCACCTGCGGCGAGGCCAGCACACCCCGGACGATCCGCTCCCCCATCAGCACCAGCGAGGTGTGGTAGGGGTCGTCGTCCAGCCAGCCCTCCCAGGTGGGGGCGTAGAGGACGGTGAACGGCCGGTCGGGGGCGGTCGAGCCGAAGGTGTGCACCCCGGCGAGCTGCGGCCGGCCGATCTCCACGATGTCGTCGTCCCGGACGCCCACCGCGGCCCGCGCGTACCGCTCCCGGCCGGCCAGCCCGGCGACCCAGACCTCGTCGTACACCTTGCTGTACGGGTTGACGCTGGCCTGCTTGTCGCTGTCGCCGTGGCCGACGAAGACGTGCTTCATACCCGGCTCGCGGAGCATGTGGATGTTCGCGCCGACGTTCGCCGCGTAGAGGGCGGCCCGGACCGTGCCCAACTCGAGGTTCATGAAGTCCGGCCCGGTCGGCACGCAGATCACCGGCAGCCGGGTGTCGGCCAGCTCGAAGAACGCCTCCCTGCTGCGCATCAGCACGACGGCCCGCTGGTCCAGCGCCTCGGTCGGGGCCAGCCACATGTTGGCCTGGTAGACGTCCTTGGCCGGGCCGGCGAAGTAGAGCGCGACCTCGGGGCGGTAGCCGTCGAGCCAGCGCTGGAGCACCGGCAGCACCGGGCTCTTGCCGGTGCCCCGGCCGCGCAGCCAGGTCACCGCGACCACCGCGCCGATCAGCGCGGCGAGCCCGGCGGCCACCGCGGCGACCGCGAGCACGGGGGTGGCGTCGGCGCGGACCGCCACCACCACGGCGGCGGGGATCAGCAGTACGTTGAGCACGGCGAGCTGCACACCGGCCAGGTCGGCGATCCAGCCCGGCGGGCGGGGGGCCGAGCGGATCGGACCCAGCTCGATGTTGCGGACCAGCGCGGAGACCGGGTTCCGCCGGTCGATCATGGTGTTCAGGGCGCCCGCGAAGACGGCGATCACCCAGACCGCCGCCGGGAGCACCAGCAGCCAGGTCAGCTCGGCCCGGGTGAGCGGGACCGTGGTGGCGACCAGCAGCACGGTCGCCAGGTCACGGCTCAGCTGCCGGTAGCCCCGGTTGAGGCCGACCTTCTCCAGCAGCGTCTCCGAGGGCGGCGACCAGCGGGTGACGGCGTACTCGCCGACCACCGCGACCAGCCCGGCCACGGCGAACAGGGCCACCCATCCGAAGCCGCCCGCGACGAGCATGACCAGGTAGGACAGCACCAGCAGGGCGCCTCGGGCGGCGGTGCCGGTGCGTTCCAGTAACGTGCCGAACAAAGGAGGACGCTCCCTACGAGATCGATGACGGGCGGGGCCCGACGGTCTGCGTCGTCGTCGTCCGACGGGCGTGACCGCAGCACCGCGACCGACCGAGCGGCCTGCGGGTGACTGCGACTTTAACGTGAGCGGACGTCCCGGTGTCGCTCGGGTATCCAGGTCCATTTCGGGCAGACGCGACGATACCTCCCGGGTGGCACCAGACGTCCGTCGCTCAGCCCGACCGGCCGTAGCAGGTTGTCGCGCCCGGCCCGGGGCGGCTGGCCAGCTTCTCGAAGCCCAGCTCGACGGCCATGTCGCGGGCGTACCGGTTGCCGTTGTAGACGCAGATGGTGCCCACGCCGAGCCGCTCCACGGCAGCGCCGACCTGCTCCCGGTCGGGTTTCTCCCGCCCGTCGGCGAAGTGGGCCAGCAGTAGCCGGTCCTTGGCGAAGTCGGAGTTCAGGTCGTACTCCACCAGGTAGAAGTCGCGGGGCAGGACGACCCGGACCCGGCTGGTGACGATCAGTGAGGTCCGCATGATCGTCGAGGGGGCGAGGACCAGCCCGTCCGGCCGGTCCTGCCCGGCGATCCAGAAGGCGATCTTCTGCCGCTGCTGGGGCAGCTTCCAGGTGGGGCGGGTGTGCGTCTCCACCCAGCTGTCCGGCGACCACATCGGGGTGGCCCAGACGGCGAACGAGGCGACCATCGCCGCGGCGACCAGGCCGCCGACCGCGCCGCGCAGCAGCCGCGACGGCGACGGCACGGACACCGTGCAGAGCAGGCCGATCAGGGTCGGCAGGGCGAGCAGCCACGGCACCCGCCAGAGCACCACGGAGATGCCGGTCAGCGCGCCGAGCGTCTCCAGCACGCCGGGCACCAGCAGCACGCTCATCACCAGGGCGGCCCCGGCGGCCAGCAGCGCCGGGGTGCGGCGGCGGGCCAGCAGCGGACCGCACCACAGCGCCAGGCCGCTGATCACCCCGACGATCCCGACCAGCAGCGTGCGCCGGTAGGTGTACTCGGCGTCGAAGAAGGCGTCGTCCGCGCCGGCCGCGTCCATCCCGCCCAGCACCAGCCGGGACACCACGATCGCCCCCACCGGGTACGCCACCGCGGCCAGCCCGCCGAGCACCGCGTCCTTCCACCGGCCGACCAGCAGCATCGCCAGCCCGGCCGCGCCGACCAGCATCGGCAGGATGATCGCCGAGGTGGTGGTGAGGCCGGCGGCGGTGACCGAGAGCGCGAAGACCAGCAGCAGCGAGCGGCGGGACCGGGTGTCGAACCACTCGGTGAGGTAGAGCCACATCAACGGGATGACCGCCGAGACGAACATCCCCTTGCCCTCGTAGAGCCGGGGCAGGTGGAAGGTGCCGAGCGCGGCGTCCGAGCCGGCCACCAGGTAGAGGTAGGTCACCGCGACGCTGAACGCGAGCACCGGCCGGCGCGGGGCCCACCGGTGGGTGAGCCGCCACAGCGCCAGGACGGCCAGCACCGCCATCACCGGCAGTGCGAGGTACCAGGTGGCGGACGCGCCGTGGATGCCGAGCACGTGCGCGAGCGCGCCGTCGAACACCTCGATCGACGGGGTGGGCGGCAGCGAGCCCATCGCCGGGGCGACGTTCTCGGTGAACAGGAAGTCGTTGGTGGGCACCAGGTCACGCTCGGCCACCCAGACCGTCTTGCCGACGTAGTAGACGTCGTCCGGGGTGTTGCGGGCCAGGTAGAGCGAGGAGATCGCCACCCCGACCGAGATCAGCAGCGCGTACCCGGACTGGAGGGCGGTGGGGGTGGGCGGGCCGGGCGGGGCCGCGTCGTCGGCCCGCCAGGCCCGGCGGGTGAGCAGCATGGCCCCGATGCCCGCGGCGGCCCCGGCGGCGGCCGGGATCCACCAGGACAGCACGTCGCCGGCCGGGGTGCCGGCGAGGCCGGCGGTGACGGCGGCCACCACCCCGGCGGCGACCACCGGCAGCAGCCAGCGACGCGGCTGACCCGTCCCACCGGCCGGCGCGGTGTCGCCGGCCGGCACGGTCGGGGCGCCCGGGGTGGTGGCGGCGGCGCGGCTGCGGCGGACGGCCCGCACCCCGGCCAGCCCGGCGAGCAGGACGCAGCCGACGATCCAGCCCAGGAAGGTCACCGACGGGCGCAGCTCGAACAGGAAGGACACGTGGTAGAGCACCGTCCACAGCGCGAAGCCCAGCACCGCGGCGTCGGTGACGACGGCCGGGGTGGCGGCGAGCGCCGACCGCAGTCGACGTGCGGGCTGCGGTCGGCCGGCGGCCGGCGCGGCGGAGGGCGGCGCGGGGGGCGGCGGCGCGACGGCAACGGGGTCGGCGTTCGGCACGGTTCGTCCTTGTCGTCGTACGGTGCGCGAGGGTCGTGCGGTGGGCGGGCGGCGGTCCACGAGGGCGGCCGCCCGGCTGCGGTCCGCACAGCAGGGTAACCGCAACCACCGTCCGGAGTTGGCCGGCGGGCGGCGTGGCGGCGTCGCGGAGGTGACCTGGTGGGGTGCGGAACCGGTCAGCGCGGCACCGGCGCCTCCCGTTGCCGGGGCACCGTGCCGTTCGCGGTCAGCCCGATGGCCACCGACTCCACCAGCAGGTCCAGGTAGGTCGGGGTGAGCGGGGTACGGGCGATGGCCAGCCGCCAGTACAGCGGGCCGACGATCAGGTCGACGGCCGCGTCGGCGTCGGTGTCGGAGGGCAGCTCGCCCCGCTCCACGGCGAGGCTGATCAGCCGTCCGCCGATCTCCTGCTGCTTGGCCCGCAGCAGCTGCTGGAGGGTCTCGTCGATGGTCGGGTTGCGGGCCGCCTCGGCGAGCAGGTCGGGGATGATCTGCGAGGCCAGTGGATGACTCAGCGCGTGGGCGACCACCTGGAACAGCAGGGTCAGGTCGCCGCGCAGGCTGCCGGTGTCCAGCGCCGGCAGTTTGCTGCCGGCGGCGGCGACCACGGTCTCGATCACCAGGTCCAGCTTCGAACTCCACCGCCGGTAGATGGCGGTCTTGCCGACCCCGGCCCGTCGGGCGACCGCCTCGATGGAGAGCCGCCCGTACCCGACCGCGGCGAGTTCCTGCATCAGCGCACGGCGGATGGCCCTGGTGATGTCTCCCCTCAGCACCGCCGCACCGGCCGGCGCACGCCTCTTGTCGCTGGTCATCGGGAACTCTTCGCACCTGTCACGTGGGCTAATGTAGCGCAACGACGGTACGGTTGCGTCCCGACGTGTTATGGACTACCGTCCACGCAGCGACGAGGCTGCCCCGGCACCGTGCCAGCCCACCGAATCCATCGTCGCGCGCATCCCGTTGGTACGAAAGATCGGAGCGCCCTTCCCATGGCCACCACCGCGCTGGTCGACCCCGAAACGGGCCTGACCCAGGCGCAGCTGGCCGCTCGGCACGGACTACGGGTCGCCGGCGAGCGCCCCTCCCTGACCGAGTACAGCCGCAGACTGTGGGCCTACCGGCACTTCACCGCCGCGTACGCCAACGCCAAACTGGTCGCTTCGTACAGCAACGCCAAGCTGGGCCAGATCTGGCAGGTGCTCACCCCGCTGACCAACGCCGCCGTCTACTACCTGATCTTCGGCGTGGTGCTCGGGCAGAACACCATCCCGAACTTCATCGCGTACCTGACCACCGGGCTGTTCATCTTCAACTTCACCCAGAGCGCGGTGCTGGCCGGCACCCAGTCGATCAGCGGCAACCTGGGGCTGATCCGGGCACTGCACTTCCCCCGGGCCTGCCTGCCGCTGGCCGCCACGCTGACCCAGTTCCAGCAGCTGCTGGCCTCGATGATCGTGCTGATCGGCATCGTGCTGGTGACCGGCGAGCCGCTCACCCTGGGCTGGCTGATGCTGCCGCCGGCCCTGCTGCTCCAGGCGGCCTTCAACGCCGGGGTCGTGATGGTCGTCGCCCGGATGGGCTCCAAGGCCAGCGACCTCAAGCAGGTCATGCCGTTCATCCTGCGCACCTGGATGTACGGCTCCGGGGTGCTCTACAGCGTCAAACTGTTCGACCGGCTGCCGGAGTGGGCCTCGACGCTCATCCAGTTCAACCCGATCCTGGTCTACATCGAGCTGGCCCGGTACGCCCTGTTGGAGCAGGCGCCACTGCTCAACGAGTCGCTGACCCAGCTCTGGCTGGTGGCGGCCGGCTGGGCGCTGCTGGGCGGGATCGCCGGGTACGTCTACTTCTGGCGCGGCGAACAGGAGTACGGCCGTGGATGACCGGTACGAGACGTCCAACGACGTCACCGTGACCCTGCCCCGGGTCGTCGAGCGGATCCCCACCGTGGTGGTGGACGACGCGCACGTGATCTACCGGGTGCACAAGGGCGCCGGCGGCGGGAGCACACCGGTGGCCGCGCTGCGCCGGCTGGTCAAGCGCTCGTCCGCGCCCAACATCCAGGAGGTGCACGCGGTCAAGGGGGTCTCCTTCACCGCGTACCGGGGTGAGGCGATCGGCCTGATCGGCAGCAACGGCTCCGGCAAGTCCACCCTGCTGCGGACCATCGCCGGGCTGCTCCCGGTCAACCGGGGCGCGGTCTACACCCAGGGCCAGCCGTCCCTGCTCGGGGTGAACGCCGCCCTGCTCAACGACCTGTCGGGGGAGCGGAACGTCACGCTGGGCTGCCTGGCGATGGGGATGCAGCCCGACGACGTGGCCCGGATGACGCCGGAGATCATCGAGTTCTCCGGGATCAACCAGCGGGGCGACTTCGCCAGCCTGCCGATGCGGACGTACTCCTCGGGCATGGCGGCCCGGCTGCGGTTCTCCATCGCCGCCGCCAAGAAGCACGACGTGCTGCTGATCGACGAGGCGCTCGCCACCGGCGACAAGGGCTTCCGCAAGCGCAGCGAGCAGCGGGTCCGGGAACTGCGCGAGGGGGCCGGCACGGTCTTCCTGGTCAGCCACCAGCTCTCCTCGGTACGCGACACCTGTGAACGGACGATCTGGTTGGAGTCGGGGCTGATCCGGATGGACGGCCCCACGGACGAGGTGATCCGGGCGTACGAGGCATTCGCCAACGGCAAGTAGTATTCCGGGCGCACGTACGGCATCGACCCGGTGCCCGACGGACCGCGTCGTCCCGTGGGGCGGCGCGGTCCGCGCGTTAAGGTTCATCCCGTCGCCACGCTGGCGCAACCTTCCGTTCAGGGCGACCCCCGGAACACGTGCAGACATCCCGAGAGTGAGGATCGGCAATGACGCAGGACCACACCACTGGCCCGGACGCCACACCGGAGACCCCGGCACCGTGGCGGCCCTCGCGGACGGTGGCGGTGGTGCTGGCCGGAGGCACCGGGACCAGGCTGGGCCTGGGCATCCCGAAGCAGTTGCTGAAGATCGCCGGCAAACCGATCATCGAGCACACCCTGGCCGTCTTCGAGGCCGCCCCGGAGATCGACGAGATCATCGTGCTGATGGCCACCGGCCACGTCGCCGACGCCCAGCAGATCGTCGACAAGGCCGGCTTCCGCAAGGTCAGCAAGGTGATCTCCGGCGGCGACACCCGCAACGCCACCACCCGGATCGCCCTGGACGCGGTCGGCGACGGTGACGTCAACATCCTCTTCCACGACGCGGTACGCCCGCTGGTCAGCGCCCGGATCGTCCGCGAGTGCGTGAACGCGCTGTGGAGCTACTCCGCCGTCGACGTGGCCATCCCCTCGGCCGACACGATCATCCAGGTCGACGAGGACGAGTGCATCACCGACATCCCGGTCCGGTCCCGGCTGCGCCGGGGGCAGACCCCGCAGGCGTTCCGGTCCGGGACCATCCGGGAGGCGTACCGGCGGGCCGAGGGCGACCCGGACTTCGCCGCCACCGACGACTGCGGCGTGGTGCTGCGCTACCTGCCCGGCACCCCGATCAAGGTGATCGACGGGTCGGACGAGAACATCAAGGTCACCCACCCGGTCGACGTGCACCTCGCCGACAAGCTGTTCCAGCTGGCCGCCGCCCAGGCCCCCCGGCTGTCGCACCGCAGCTACACCGAGGAGCTGGCCGGGCGGACGATCGTCATCTTCGGCGGCAGCTACGGCATCGGGCACGACCTGGCCGAGCTGGCCCGCGGGTACGGCGCGCAGGTCTTCCCGTTCAGCCGCTCCAGCACCGGCACCCACGTCGAGCAGACCGGCGACGTCGAGGCCGCGCTGAAGACCGCCTTCGAGGCCACCGGCCGGATCGACCATGTGGTGGTCACCGCCGGCATCCTGGAGAAGGGCGCGCTGGCCGAAATGGACGAGGAGACCATGGACCGGGTGCTCCAGGTCAACTTCGTCGGGCCGGTGATCGCCGCCCGGCAGTCCCTGCCGTACCTCCAGCAGACCAAGGGTCAGCTGCTGCTCTACACGTCCAGCTCCTACACCCGGGGCCGGGCACAGTACGCGCTCTACTCGTCGACCAAGGCGGCGCTGGTCAACCTGACCCAGGCGCTCTCCGACGAGTGGGCCGAGTTCGGGGTACGGGTCAACTGCATCAACCCGGAGCGCACCGCCACCCCGATGCGTACCAAGGCGTTCGGCGAGGAGCCGGAGCACACCCTGCTGGCCGCCGAGGCGGTCGCCCAGTCCTCGCTCGACGTGCTGATCTCCGACCTCACCGGCCAGGTGATCGACGTCCGCCGGGCCCCCGGCGAGCCGGCCACGGTGCCGGCCCAGCCGACCGCCGCCGAGCACGACCGGCTGCCCAACGGCGTCGACGCCGGCTGAACCCCGACCCCGGAGACGGTACGACATGCGTGGTGACCTGGTCAGGAAACTGATCGCACGGTGCCTGACCACCGGCCTGGCCGTGGTCGCCTTCCTGGTGGTGGCGCTCACCGGGGCCACCGGCTGGGGTCTGGCCCTGGCGGTGGCCGCGCTGGCCGCCGCCGGCTACGAACGCCGGGTCCGCCCGGACGCCGACATCGTCGCCGAGACGGTGCTGCTGGCCGCCGGCATCCTGGTCGGTCACGCCCGCCGGCTCGACGACGGGTTCGACCCGGTGCTGGCGCTGACCGCGCTGGTGCTGCTGGGCCTGGTGCTGCTGGTGGGGCCGCTGCGCGACGCCGGCAACCTGGAGATCCGGGCGGCGAACCTGCCGGTACGGACGTGGACCCCGCTGGTCGCCGCTCGGCTCGACGGCGTACTGCTGGGGCTGCTCGCCGTGGTGGCGGTGGCCGCCGCGTTCGCGCTGCCCGCCGGGGTCGCGCTGGCCGTGGTCCTGCTGGTGGCGGCCGGCTGCGGCGCGGTCGGCCTGGACCTGGCCCGGCGGCGGTTCCGGCCGTCGGGCGGCGGCAGCCCGGTGACCCGGGCGCTGCGGGCGCACCAGCCGGAGTTCCTGCTCTACTTCTCGGCCCCGCCCGGCTCGGAGTACCAGGTCACCATGTGGCTGCCCTACCTGGAACGGCTGGGCCGACCGTTCCTGGTGCTGCTGCGGGAGCCGGAGTTCCTGCCGACGATCGCCGCCGCCACCCGCGCCCCGGTGGTCTACTGCCCCACCCTCACGGCGATGGACGAGGCGCTGGTGCCCAGCCTGCGGGTGGCGTTCTACGTCAACCACGGGGCGAAGAACAGCCACTGCATCCGGTTCACCCAGCTCACCCACGTGCAGCTGCACCACGGTGACAGCGACAAGGCCCCCAGCGCCAACCCGGTCTCGGCCATCTTCGACAAGATCTTCGTGGCCGGTTCGGCGGCGATCGAGCGGTACGCGCGGGCCGGCGTGGAGATCCCCGCCGAGAAGTTCGTCGTGGTCGGTCGACCCCAGGTCGAGGGCATCGAGGTACGCCAGGCGGCCCGCCCGCTGACCGCCCCGACCGTGCTCTACACCCCCACCTGGACCGGCCACCACGCCGACGCCAACTACTGCTCGCTGCCGGTGGCCGAGCCGCTGCTGCGCCGGCTGCTCGACCGGGGCGCCACGGTGATCCTGCGCGCCCACCCGTACACCGGGCAGAACCCGGCCTCGGCCCGGCAGCTGGCCCGGCTCACCGAACTGCTCGCCGCCGACCGGTCCCGCACCGGCCGGGAGCACCTGTGGGGCGCGGCGGCCAGCCGCGAGCTGAGTCTGACCGACTGCGTCAACCGCTCCGACGCGCTGATCTCCGACGTCTCCGGGGTGATCTCGGACTACCTCTACTCGGGCAAGCCGTACGCGGTGACCGACCTGGGTGTCGACGGGGACGAGTTCGTGGCCCGCTTCCCGCTGGCCGCCTCCGGCTACGTGCTGCGCCGGGACATGTCCAACCTCGACGAGGTGCTGGCCGGGCTGCTGGACACCGACCCGCTGATGGCGGCCCGCTGGCAGACCCGCCGTCGCTACCTGGGTGACTTCCCGGCCGACTCGTACGCCGACGGTTTCCTCGACGCCGCCCGGCGGGAGCTGGAGCCGGACTGGAACCCGCCGACCCCCCGGGGCGCGTCGGACACCGCCTCCCTCTCCCACCGCCCCTGACCCACCCACCCCCGCCCACTCACCCCCCGCCCGCCCCCGCCCACCTTCCTCGGCAAGATCACGCTCGATCCATGGTCGAGTGGCCTCGCGAGCGCCGGATGCCACTGGAACATGGATACAACCTTGTTCGTCCGCCCGCGGGATTGGTCCTGCGACAGCGGACCGCCCCGGTGCCCGTGGTCGGGCGGCCGGGGCGGCCCGGTTGGTGGGGCGTCGGTCAGGCCGAGTAGCCCCGGGTGGCGATCCAGTTGGCCAGGGTGGTCACGCCGACCCAGTACGCCGGCAGCGACGGGTCCGCCGAGTCGGCGATCCGCACGGTACGACCGTTGTCCCGGTAGCCGACCACGGCGACGTAGTGGCCGCCGGGGAAGGAGTGCCAGCCACCGTCGAGGTCGGTGACGTCACCGGCTACGTTGGCGACCACGGCCCGCTTGGCGGCGACCGTCTCGACCACGTCGGCCCGCAGCCGCTCGACCTGCGCGTCGCTCGGGAAGCCGGCGAACATCCGGGTCCGGTACGGGTCGCCCTTCACCACGGCGTTGAGCACCCGGGTGGTGTCCTCGGCCGAGTTGGTGCCCATCTCGGTGGTGCCCAACTGGGCGGCGAGGTCGTCCTGGTCGCGCTCGATGCCGGCCGCGCTGAGCGCGTTGCGCACCGCCGCCGGACCGCAGTAGTAGTAGGTCGTCTGGGCCTGGTAGTCGTAGCGGAGCAGCTTCGACGACGGCGGCTTCGGGGCTGCCACCCGGCGGGTCAGGTCCGGGTCGGCGGTGGCCCTGGCCTTCACCCGGGTGGCCCGCGGCGACGGCGTGGCGCTCGCCGACGGGCTGGTCGTGGGGGTGGCCGACGGGCTGGTCGGGGCGGGGGCGGGGGCGGCGACCCGGGCCTCAGCCCGGCTGGCGACGTCGTCGAGGCGGGGGGCGGTCCCGGCGACGGCGGTCGTCCGCGGCTGGTCGGCCGGGGCGTCGTCGACGCCGGCAGCCAGCGCGGCGGCACCGGTGGCCAGGACGAGGACCGCGGCCGAACCGACCACCACCTGGTACGGACGCTGGCTGGTCAGGCGGCGTAGCTGACGCTTCATGTGGTGCTTCACGGGGTGTTCCTCCACGGGGCGAGGCGGCGGCACGCCGGACCGGCACGTGGTGGGCTACACCACGCGCGGATCGTCGGATGCGCCGCTCGTGCGGTCGGGACCGCCCGACGGGGGGCCGGACGGATCGGCGGGGGCCGCCCGACGAGGGCCGGGCGGCGGGGCGGACGGCCGGGTCAGCGCATCGGGCGCGACACTCCGGCGGTGCTCCGGCGCCGAGGTGGAGGAACTACCGAGGGGGTGGGGTCATGCTGCACGAGGAGGAACTCCTTCCGCTGCCGCCGACCGGGTTAGCTGACGGATTCGGGCGGGAAGATCGCCCTACCCCGGGCCGTGGCCCGGCGATTCACCCCAGTGGTACGTGTGGGTCCCCGGTTCGTGACTGGCACGATTGAGCGGGTCGGCGCGGCGTCGCCTTCGGCGATCGAAAACCGCACCGGACCGCAGCGACACTACTGGTCGCCTTCCTCCTCGCCAACCCCTGTGAGCTGCGCAAACATGCTCCGGTGAGCCCTCTTGCGGGGCACTCGGGCATCGACCTGCCGCCACGGGTCCGATGGTGCGTCCGGCCCCGTCGGGGCGGCAACCGGACAGGTCGCCGGCAACCACCGATGATCGCCACGCTCGATGTCACCGGGTGTGACCACCTGTCCGGATCCCGGGTCGAGGTGACGCCGGTCACAGCCGGCAGGTAACAATTCGGTCGCCCACCTGCCACCGAGCCGAGTCGGCCCCTGCCGGCCCACCGGGTACCGGCCCCGCCGACTTCCGGCCCGCCTGGTTCCAGCGCGCTGGCCGCCGGACCGGAAGAGTCGGTGAGCGGGCCGGGATCTCGGGCGGGGGTGCCGCCGGGTCAGTTCACCCGGGCCGGTCGCCAGCGGGCGGCGGCGGTCGGACGGGCCGCCGACGTCGCGGAGCGGGGCGAGGGCACCAGGGTCGGGAGCAACCGCTGCGTCGCCGCGTACGCCTCGACGGCCAGCGACCGGGCCGCCTCGGCGGCCAGTTCGGCGTCCCGCCACGCCGCCCGCTCCCACCCGGCCGCGGCCCGGTACGCCGTACGGCGGTCCTCACGGACGGCACGGGCGAGCATCACCTCGTGTTCGACCGGGTGCCGACGCGGATCCCACCCGTCGCGGTGCGCGAAGACGTCCCGCAGCCGTTCGACCGACAACTCCCCCCGCCAGTGCGCCGCCACCGCCTCCTGGTGCAACCACCGCTCCCGGTCGGCGTACTCGGCGGGGGTGCGGGGGGTGCGCGGGCGGGGCAGTGCGCCGGCACCGGCGAACCGACGGGCCACCGTGTCCGCCTCGTCGTACGCCTGCCAGGCCCGGTCCAGGGTGTCCTGCGCGGCCAGCCAGGCGGCCCGGCGACGGCGGGCGGTCTGGGCCGCCCCGGAAGCGGCCACCGCCACCTCCTCGGCGTAGCGGCGCAGGTCGGCGACCGGGGGTGGGGCGTCCGGCGGCGGGCCGGCGGCCGCCACGTCGGTCGGCTGGTCCCGCTCGGGGCGGGCCACCAGGACGGCGAGCCCGGTCAGCGCCAGGACGAGCAGCAGGGACCAGATCACGGTGGCGGTCGGGACCTCGATCAGGAACCGGGAGAGCACGGTGTTCACGGTCGACACCTCGTGGGCGGGATGCGGAGAAGCGGAGGCCGTACCGGCGGCGGGACCGGCCGGGCGGTGCGGGGTGGGGTTCGTCGTCGGTGGCGGCGCGGGTGGGTCGGCCCCGCGCGGGCCGGGTCAGCCCGCCGGGGGCGCCCGGGGGCCGGCAGCGGCGGCGGGCACCCGGCCGGTCGCCCTCGCCAGGGTCGCCGCCGACCGGCTCCGGGTGGTGCCGACCGGCACCACGAGCGCCACGATGCCGACCGGCTCCACCGTCACCGCGGTCGCCCGGTCGACCCGCGGATCACCGGTGCGGAGGATGTCGGACCTGCCGCCCGGGGCGACCGGGGCGGTGGCGGCGGGAACGGACGGGGACGCGTCGAGCGACAGGGCGGTCGCGGCCGGCCCGAACAGCGCGGGGCCGGGCAGCCCGGGGGCGGCGGCGGCGAACGCGAGCGCGACGGCAAGGCTGGTCAGGAGCCGGGACATCCCGCACACGACCCACCACAGGGGACTGACGGACGCGACCGGGGACACGCGACCACGCTACCGCCGGGCTGACCGGCCCGCAGCACCGCCGGGCGTGTCGCCGCGCCCACCACCGTGGACCCGGTCCGTCCCGCCGGAGGAAGCCCGATCGCCCGCTGTCGACCCCGCCCGGGGCGGCGGCTGCCGGTGGGACGGCGAATGCCGGGTGCCGGTGGTTGCGGGTGCCGATCGGGTGGCGGGCGCCGGTGGGATCAGCGCGGGTCGCGCGGCCCGACGTACTCGACGGGACGTCCGCCGTCGGCCGCCCTCGGCCCCGGCACGACGACCGGCCCGGCGGCTTCGGGGACGGCAGTGCCGGAGACGGCGGCACCGGAGACGGCAGCACCGGAGACGGCGGCACCGGCGGCGGCCGGAGCGGGTGGGGGGCGGCGGCGGGGGGCGAGGCGGCGCATCATCGGGGTCTCCACCCAGCGGTGCAGGGCGGCGGCCAACGCCAGGTTCACCACCAGGAAGCCGAGCACGGCCAGCGGCCCCGACCAGCCGGGCAGCCCCACGCCCCAGTGCCCGGTGAGCCGCAGCACGGTCATCATCACCAGCACGTGCACCAGGTAGAAGGCGAACGACACCTCGCCGAGCCAGACCAGGGTCCGGTGCCGCCACGGTGACCAGCGACCCTGCACATCCGCGCGGGCCGCCGCCGGGATGACCAGGATGTACGCCACCGACAGCAGCGCCGCCCACATCTCGGCCGGAATCCAGTGCGCCCCCACCCAGACGGCCACGAAGAGCAGGCTGGCCAGGGGCAGGCCGGGCCCCCGCCAGTGGCCGCGGCGCAGCAGCTCGGCGGCGGCCACGCCCAACCAGAACTCGGTGGACCGCACCAGCGGGAAGACCTGGGTGAACCACCAGTTGGTGCCCTCGGGCAGCAACGCCTGACCGGGCCAGAGTGCCAGGATCACCAGCGGCACCGCCACCACCACGGCCCAGAGCAGGCCGGAACGGGCCCGCCGGATCGCCGGCAGCACCAGCGGCAGGCAGAGATAGAAGAACAGCTCGCAGGAGAGCGACCAGCTCACGTTGTTGATGCTGTAGAAGTAGCCGGGGGTGGGATCCCAGGCCTGGACCAGGAAGAGGTTCTCCAACGCGGCGCGGGGCACCACCGGATCGGCGAACCACCACATCACCAGCAGCGCCGCCGCCCAGGTCAGCACGTGGTTGGGGTAGATCTTGGCGAGCCGGCGACGCCAGAAGTCCCGTCGCCGGTCGCCGTCACGCGCCGACCAGACCAGCACGAAGCCGCTGAGGATGAAGAAGAACTGCACCCCGGACAGGCCGAGGGTGAACAACCAGTCGACCACCGCCTTGGCGTCCGGCTGGGCGACGATCCGCATGGTGCCGGCGTGGTAGCCGAAGACCAGCATGGCGGCGATCCACCGCAGGCCGGTCAGCGACGGCAGCCGGCTCGACGCCGGGGACGCGGTGGTGGGCACGCTGGTCACGCCGGGCACCCTACCGGCACACCCCGGCCCCGGTGACGCGCCGGGGCGGTACGGATGTGCGGAAGGTGTACGAAATCCCTCCACTGCCCTAACATCGCGGAACCCCCCGGTGCCGACGTAGCCGTGGGTGGGTCGGCGGCCCGTCGGAGGCGCCCGGCCAACGAGGAACGGAGCAGACTGGTGCACCAGCGCATCCTGATGCGGGCGAAGAAGGACCCGTTCGACGTACGCGGCCCGGAGGAGGCGTACGAGGGGAACTGGATCGGGGAGAACAACGGCAACCTGGTCTTCAGCCACGCCGCGCACAAGCTGCTGCGCACCTCCACCGCGCGGATCACCTCCACCGAGTTCAAGGTGGACCTGCGCGACGTCGACCGGATCAACGAGCAGCACGACGTGTACGTCATCCCGCTGGCCAACGCCTTCCGGCGCAGCTACGCCCACCGTATCGAGCTGATGACGAAGCTGGTCGAGCGGCTGCGGATCCCGGTGGTGGTCCTCGGTGTCGGCGTACAGACCGACGTCACCGGCGACCGGGAGTACCTGCGCCCGATCGACGACGTGGTCACCCGGTTCGTGCGGGTGGCGCTCGACCGGGGGCCGAGCATCGGCGTCCGGGGGGAGATCACCGCGCAGTACCTGAAGACCCTGGGCTTCTCCGCCGTCGACGTGATCGGTTGCCCGTCGATGTTCCTGCACGGTGACCAGCTCCGGGTGGAGAAGTCCGCGGCGGCCCTGACGCCCGACGCCCGGGTGGCGTTGACCGTCTCCCCGTACGTCAAGTCGATGGCGAAGATCATCGCCTCACACCAGGCCCGCTACCCGAACCTGCGCTACCTCCCGCAGGACCTCAAGACGCTGGGCACCCTGCTCTACGGCGACGCCCCCGAGGACCGGGGCAAGACCAGCGCCATCCCGATCCACACCTCGCACCCGCTGTTCACCGAGGACAAGGTGCGGATGTTCCTCGATCCGTGGACCTGGATGGACTACCTCGCCGGCTTCGACTTCGCCTTCGGCACCCGGATCCACGGCACCATCACCGCGCTGGTCTCCGGCACCCCGGGCTACCTGTTCGCCCACGACTCGCGCACCCTGGAACTGGCCCGGTACTTCGACATCCCGCACCGGCTGATGAAGGAGGTGCCGGCCGACGTGGACGCGGCGCAGCTCTACGCCGAGGCCGACTACACCGCGATGAACACCGGGCACCGGGCCCGCTACGAGGTGATGCGGGCCTTCCTGGCCCGGCACGACCTGGGCAACGCCTTCGACGACGGGGACAGCGCGGCCCGCTTCGACGCACAGGTCCGCGAGACGCGGTTCCCCCCGGCCGTCCGACCGGCGGTGGCCTGCCCGCCCGAGGAGCTGCTGGCCCGCATCCAGTGGCTCCGGGACCGCAACACGGCCCTCGGTGACGACATACGGGAGCTGCGGGAACAGCGGCTGCGGGCGCGGGTCAAGCGGGCGGTTCCCGCACCGGTACGGCGGATCCTGAGCCGTTAACCCGCCGCTCGGTCGCTGTTCAGCAACTCCATCTCCACCGGATACGTCACGTTCCGTGGCCGTCCATGCCCGTGCACCAGGGTGGCGGGGTGGTCAACCAGCCCGCGCCCACCCCGCTGCTCAGCGTCGTCGTGCCCGTCCACGGGGTGGAGGCGTACCTGCACCAGTGCCTCGACTCGGTACGCACGGACGTCCCGGCCGACGCCGCGGGAGCGGTCGAGATCGTCGCCGTCGACGACGCCTCCCCGGACCGGTGCGGCGAGCTGCTGCGCGCGTACGCGGCCACCCATCCGGGCGTACGAACAGTGCACCTGGAGCGCAACGTCGGGCTGGGTCCGGCCCGCAACGCGGGCTTGGACGTGGCCACCGGGGAGTACGTCTGGTTCGTCGACAGCGACGACTGGTTGCCGCCGGGCACCGTACCGGCGGTGCTGGACCGGCTCCGGGCGCACCGACCCGACGTGCTGATGCTCGACCACCTGCGGGTACGCGACGACGGCCGGCGGGAGGTGGACGCGAGCAGCCACCTGCTGCGCGGCATCCCCGGGGTGGTCCGTCTCGCCGACCGCCCCGGGCTGCTGCGGGTGCAGCACACCGCGTGGAACAAGGTGGTCCGCCGGTCGTACCTCAACGACCTGGAGCTGCGCTTCCACCCCGGCTGGTACGAGGACATCCCGTTCAGCAACCCGCTGCTCATCGGCGCGGAGCGGATCTCGGTGCTGGACCGGGTCTGCTACCTCTACCGTCAGGGTCGGCAGGGCGCGATCACCTCCACCCGCAGCGGTCGCCACTTCGACGCCTTCGACCAGTACGACCGGCTGTTCGACTGGGTGGCCCGGCGGCATCCGGACCAGCGGCTGCGCGGTGAGCTGTTCACCCTGATGGTCAACCACATGCTGGTGGTGGTCGGCAACGACGGCCGGCTGCATCCGCACCTGCGGCGGAAGTTCTTCCACCGGGTCGCCGCGCACTACCGCCGGCACCTGCCGCCGGGCGGCTACCCGCGTCCGGGCGGCGTGGCCGGACTCAAGCACCGGCTGGTCGGCCGGGACAACTATCTCGCGTACGCGGTGCTGCGCCAGGCGCACCGACTGGCCGGGTGGCTACGCCAGGTGCCTGGACTGGCCGGGTGGCTGCGCCGCCCGGTCGCCGGGCCGGAGCCGGCCGCGCCGGTCGACGAGCCGGCCCGCACGGCGGACTCCCCCGCCGACCGGGACGCACTGGCAGGCCGCAGCAGCCGGTGAACGGACACCGCCCATACGGCGGCGATCCGCCCCGGGGGCCGGGGCGGGCGCACGGTCACCGCGGCCGGCGACGGCCCGCGATGACGGCTGCCGACGGCGGCGCGCGGTGCCAGCGTCCGGGTGACGACGACCGGGTACCAGGAACGAGCACAGGAAACAGGGGTCGGAGATGACGACGACAGTGAAGATCGGGCCGCACGTGGTGGGGGCCGGGGAACAGCCGTTCGTGGTGGCGGAGATGTCCGGCAACCACAACGGTGACCTGGGCCGGGCGCTGGCGATCGTGGACGCGGTGGCGGCCAGCGGGGCGCACGCGCTCAAGTTGCAGACCTACCGGCCGGACACCATCACCATCGACGTGGACACCCCGGCGTTCCGCATCTCCGGCGGGCACGAGCTGTGGGGCGGGCAGAACCTCTACCGCCTCTACGAGCGGGCGCACACCCCGTACGAGTGGCACGAGCCGATCTTCACGCGCGCCCGGGAGCGGGGGCTGACGGTCTTCTCGTCCCCGTTCGACCCGTCGGCGGTGGAGCTGCTGGAGGGGCTGGACGTCCCGGCGTACAAGATCGCCTCGTCGGAGCTGGTCGACCTGCCGCTGATCCGGCTGGTCGCCGGCACCGGCAAGCCGCTGGTGATCTCCACCGGGATGGCCACGGTCGCCGAGATCGACGCCGCGGTACGCACCGCCCGCGACGGCGGGGCCGGCGGCATCGTGCTGCTGGCCTGCACCGCCTCCTACCCGGCCCCACCGGCGGACAGCAACCTGCGCCGGATCCCGGTGCTGGCCGACGCGTTCGGGGTTCCGGTCGGCCTCTCCGACCACACCCCCGGCATCGGGGTGCCGGTCGCCTCGGTGGCGCTGGGCGCCTGCTTCATCGAGAAGCACGTCACCCTCGACCGGACCGACGGCGGCGTCGACTCCGACTTCTCGCTGAACCCCGACGAGCTGGCCGCCCTGGTGGTCGAGTCCGCGCGGGCGCACGCCGCGCTCGGCGGCACCGCCATCGGTCCCACCCCCGCCGAACGGGAGGGGCTACGCTTCCGCCGTTCGCTGTTCGTGGTGGCCGACGTACGGGCCGGTGACAAGGTGACCGCCGCCAACGTCCGCTCGATCCGGCCGGCCGGCGGCCTGCCCCCGGTGGAGATCGACCGGGTACTCGGCCGCACCTTCACCACCGACGTCCCCCGCGGCACCCCCCTCACCTGGGACCTCGTCTGAGCACACCCCACACCCCAAAACGGATACCCGCCCACACCCTCACCACCAACGTCCCCCGCGCCCCCCTCACTCACCTGAGCACACCCCGCAACTCAAGGCGGATACTCGCCCACACCTCCACCACCGACGTCCCCCGCGACACCCCCTCACCTGAGCACACCCCCGCAACCCAAGATCAGATTGCCGAAAAGCACACGACACGCCGAAGAAACTCACCATAACTGCAATATGATCATGCTGATCATGATCAACCGCGGTGCGGCAGGCGGAGCCTCGGGCAGGGCGGGGCACGGGCGGAGCAGGGCCGCGAGCAGAGCGGAGCGGGGGCGGCCGCAGGGGGGCGGGGCACTGGGCGGGCGGCCGCTCAGGGCGCGAAGGCGACCGTGATCACCAGGTCGGCCAGCTGCAGGGTGCGCCACACCGCCCGGGTGTGCGGGGGTACGGCCAGACCGTGCCGCCGCCACCAGGCGGCCACCGGCACATCGGCCAGCTTGCACAGGCACTCCGCCCGGGTCCACCGCGACCAGAAGTCGACCGGCCCGAACCGCGCGGCCAGCGCGGGCGGGACCTCGGCGGCAGCCCGTTCGGCGTCGATCGCCACCCGCCAGCCGGGGGCGACCGGGCCGTGCCAACCGACACAGCGCCCGTCGTCGAGGTGGCTCCGGGTCACCGCGTGCCGCAGCTCGGCGGGGGTACCCACGCGCAGGTGCCGCTCGGCGGCGCGCAGCAGCGCCGGCACCGGCCGCGCCCTCACCGACGGATACGGGTCGTCACCGGCCGCCACGAACCCGGGCGAACCGTCACCGGCCGCCACGAACCCGGGCGAAACGCCAGCGGCCGCCACGAACCCGGGCGAAACGCCAGCGACCGCTGCCGAAGCCGGCCGGCCACCGCCGACCGTCACCAAAGTCGGCGGGCCGCCGTCGGCCCCTACGCACCCGAACCGGCCGCCGTCGCCCCCCACGCACCCGAACCGGCCGCCACCGACCGCCACGGAACCGGGCGGGCCGCCGCCGACCGCCACGGGCCAGGGCGGGCCGTGGTCCGGGGGGTGGCCGGATCCGGCGAGGTCAGATCGAGGCGGCACCGTCGACCACGATGACCTGGCCGTTGATGTTGGTCTGCTCGCGCAGCAGCATCCGCACCACCGGTACCACCTCGGCCGGCTCGGTCAGGTGCCCGGTCGGGGTACGCCGGACGATCTGGTCGAGCTGGGTGCTGCCCAGCACGGCGGACATCTCCGAGGCGAAGAAGCCCGGGGCCACCGCGTTGACCAGCAGCCGTCCGCCCAGCTCACGGGCCAGCGACCGGGTCGCCGCGTCCATGCCGCCCTTGGTGGCCGAGTACGCCACCAGGCCGGGGAAGCCGCGCTGCGCGCAGATCGAGGTGACGTTGACGATCCGTCCGCGTCGCCCCTGGCCCAGCATCCGCCGGACCACCAGGCGGGTGAGCTGCAACGGCGCGGTCAGGTTGGTCTCGACGATCCGGGCGATGTCGGCGGTGGCGGTGTGCGTGTGCATCGAGTCCTGCCCGACGGCGGCGTTGTTCACCAGCCCGTCGATCGGGCCGAACCGCGCCTCCACCGCCCGGACGAAGCCCTGTGCGGCGGCGAGGTCGGTGACGTCCACCGCGCCGACGTGCACCCGGTCGGGGTGCTCGACGGCCAGTTTCTCCAGCTCCGGGGTAACGGTACGGGCGAAGGCGGCCACCGTGAGCCCGGCGTCGAGCAGGTCGGTGACGATGGCCAGGCCCAACCCCCGAGACCCGCCGGAGACGAGGACCACGGTGCTGGGTGGCACGGGTACGGAGTCAGACATCGCTCTTCAGGGTCTCCTTGACGGGAATCTCGGTCAGCAGCCGGATCCGGCGCGGTACGGCGTACTCGGGGAGCCGCTCGGCGCACCACCGCACCAGGGTGCCCTCGTCGGGCCACGCCGTCGCCGCCGCCGGCTCGGGCGACACGGCGGACGGCACGGGCAAAGCAGCGGGCGGGGTGGGCTCCGGCGCGGTGGTCGGGACGACCTCGGCGACCACCATCCGGCCGAGGACCGGTGCCCGCCGGCCGGTCACCCGTGCCCAGGCGACCCCGGGGTGGGCGGTGAGCACGTCGCGCACCAGGCCGGCGGAGACCTTGCTGCCGCCGACGTTGATCTCGTCGGAGTCCAGCCGACCGGTGATCACGACCCGGTCGTCAACGATCTGCGCCCGGTCGCCGGTACGGACCGGCCCGCCGTGCCCGACCCCGTGGTGGGGTGAGGTGATCACCAGTTCGTCGTCGCGCACCGAGAGGGTGGGGCGGCCGGGGGTCACCCGGTCAAGCCAGTCGACCGGGAAGCCGGCGCGGCCGTCGTGCACCACGATCGACGCGCCCACCTCGGAGGAGGCGTAGATCCAGGAGATCCGGGCGGCCGGGAAGATCGCCCGGAGCCGGTCCAGGACGGTCTGGTCGACGGGTTCGCCGCCGAGGGTGAGCTGCCGCAGCGGCACCCGGGCCAGCGCCTGCGGATCGCGGTGCAGGGTGCGCCGCCAGAAGGTGGGGGTGCCGGAGACGGCGTCGACCCCGTGCGCGGCGGCGATCGCCGGCCAGTCGTCCAGCTCCTGCGGGTCGACCACCACCAGGTGCTGACCGGGCTGGGTCAGCGACAGCGTGACCACCTGCCACCAGGCGTAACTGCCGGGGGCGTACGGGCAGAGCCAGGTCCGCTCCGGTTGGACCCCGCGCACCGTGGTCAATGAGTCGAGGGTGTGACCGACCCGCTTGGGCCGGCTGGTCGAGCCGGAGGTGAGCAGCCAGAGCCGGCCGTTCTCCGCTGCCCTGGGCACGGCCGGCGGCACGGTCCGCGCCACCCCGTCGGTGAGTACGGTGACGGCGAAGCCGGCGGCGCGCAGGTCGTCCCGCATCGCCGCGTCGATCCGGCCGGGGCCAGCGAGCAGCAGTTCGGTGCCGGACGCGGCGTGTTGCCGGGCGACGGCGAGCGCGTCGGCGGCACCGGCGGCGACGACCGCGCCGGGTGACGGCACCGTCGGGGTGGGCAGGTCCCGCCAGCTCCGGGCCACCCCGGCGACGACGACCCGGTTGTCCAGCCCGGCCGGTGAGGTCGTGACGGTCACTGCCGCTGGAGTTCGGCGAGGAAGTCGAGGACGTCCCCGACGGTGGCGATCCGCCGCAGGCCGGGGGCGTCGAAGTTCAGCTCCTCCCCGGTGACGTCCTCCACCCGCAGGGCGAGTTCCGAGAAGTCCAGCGAACGGAAGCCGATCTCCCGCAGGTCTGCGGAGTCGTCGTCGGGCAACGCCCGGCCCTGGTTCTGCAACACCTGCGCCATGAGGTCGCGGACCTGTGCGCGACTCAATTCTTCCATGCGGCGCAGTGTACAGCCCGGCAATTCCCCGGCCCATTTACCCGGGTATGGTCCGTAGGGATCCATACGGTTAACACAAAGGGGTACCAGTGCTGCGCGAGGCCACCGAGGACGACGTTAACCTGATGTTGTCCTGGCGTAATCAGGAAACCAACCGGCAGGTCAGCAAGACCAGTCACCGGATCACCGCCGACGAGCACGCCGCATGGTGGGCACGGGTCCGCGCCGACCCGGCCCACCGCATCCTGATGTACGTCCACGACGGCCTGACCGCCGGTGTGGTGACCTTCTCCGACCTGCGCCTCGACGGTCCACGGACCGCCTCCTGGGGGTTCTACCTGGACGCCGACGGGGTGGCCGGGCGGGGTGCCACCCTGCCCGCCTGGCTGGGCGTGATGCGGGCGGCGGTGGACTACGCCTTCGACGTGCTCGAGCTGGACCGGCTCGACGGCGAGGTGTTGGCGCACAACACGGTCGTCCGGCAGATGAACCGTCGTTTCCGGTTTGTCGAGGGCACCGTAGCCCGAGCGTCACACAACGGACGGGAAGTCGATGTCGTACCCATTTCCCTGACCCGCGAGAATCGCCGCCGGCGGTAATTTCCACCATTGTCCGACGGTCATTCACCGGGTGGCCATCCGACGTTAACCGGCCGCTGTCGGGGCCGTGCGGATCAGCGGCGGCGCCAGGCGGCCCAGTGCTGTTCCACATTGCCGCCCATCCGGACGAACCCGTGCCGGGCACCGTCCCAGTCGTCCGGCTCGCCCGGTGCCCACCGGACGAAGACCACGTCGGCGTCGGCCGGCGGGTTGTCCACGAACCACCGCACGTCGGCCCAGGTGACCTGGTGGCTGAGGTTGAACCGGAGCACCCACTGCACGCCGAGGGACGCCCAGACCCGGTCGCCGGGGCGTACCCCGACGTCGGCCACCCGAGGGGTCGGCGCGGTCGCGGCGACCATCGGGCGGACCAGCCGGTCGGTGATCACCTGCATGGTGCCGAGGTTCACCGCCACCAGCGCGGCGAGCACCGGCACCCGCCACCGGGGACGCCGTACCGCGACGACCAGCAGCAGGCAGCCGACCAACCCGACGAGCGCCCCGGTGAACGGCCGGAACTCCCGCCAGCCACCGGTCAGCGCCATCAGGTCCGGAGCGCCGAACCCGCCGTAGCGCAGTTCGTGCCCCCGGCTGGCCACCCAGGCCAGCCGGGCGGCGATCAGCGTCGCGCCGGCCAGCAGCACCCCCGCCGCGACCGCCGCACGACGCCACCGTGACCGGGGCGTCGCGGCCACCAGCAGCCCCACCCCGACCAGCAGCCAGAACGGGGCGAGCATCTGCACGTACCGACCGTAGATCGCATCCAGCGGCTTGGTGGTGATGCCGGCCAGGATCACCGACGCGCCGGCCGCCACCCCGACGCTGGTCACCAGCGCCACGCCGAACGTCCACCGGGTCGCCCCCACGTCGGCCGCCGACCGGCTCCCCCCGGCGGCGACGGCCGCGCCCGGAGCCGGGGCTGCGGCCGGGGCCAGGGTTGCGGCCAGGACCGGGGCCGCGCCCGGGGCGGGGGCCGGGGTCAGGGCAGCGCCCGGGGCGAGGGCCGGGGCTACGGCCGGAACCGGGGTGGTGGCGGTGGAGGTGTCCACGGCGGGGCGGCGGAGCAGGGCGGTGACGGCACCGGCCCAGGCGACGCCGGCCAGCCCGAAGGTGATGACCACCAGGTACCAGAGCTGGGTGGCGACCGCCGCGCCGACCCGTAGCAGCCCCGGCCCGGAGGCGACGGCCCGTACCGTACCGCCGCCGGGTGGGTCGCCCAGCAGGTACACCCGGTCGCCGAGCAGCCGGATGACCACCGCGTTGAGCAGTGCCGCCGCCAGCACCGGCAGCACCGCGGCGAGCACCTGCGCCGGGCTGATCCGCCGGCGCAGGAACAGCAGTAGCACCAGACCGACGTGCACCCCCACGATCACCAGGCCCCGGGAGTGCAGCAGGTGGAACGCCCCGACCAGGGCACCCGCCCCGGCGGCGACCAGCGGGCCGGGTCGGCGTACCCAGTGGTGCACGGCCAGCAGCCAGGCCAGCACCAGCGGCGCCAGCACCGCGTCGATCATCGCCACCCCGGCGTAGAAGACGGTCGCCGGCAGGGTCGCCGCGACGGCGGCGGCGGCCAGCGCGACCGCCCGGCGCACCGGCACCAGCCGACGGACCAGCAGGTACGCCAGCGGCAGGACCGTCGCGTTGACCGCCGCGTTGATCAGTTGCACCAGCCGGTAGCTGTCGGCGAAGTCCCGCTCGCCGAGGAACGCCGGGGAGATCAGCAGCGGGTAGCCGACCCGGCGCAGCGGCCCGTTCTCGCTGCTGAATCCGCCCGGCCCGCCGGCCAACGCACGGGCGGTGTGCAGGTAGCTGTCCTCGTCGGTGTGCGCGATGGGCAGCGGCACGTGCCGGGACAGCCACATCCGCCAACCGACGCCCAGCAGCCAGCCCACCGCCAGCAGCACCGGCACCAGCCAGCGGCGTCGGCCCGCCGGCCGCGCGGGCGAGCCGACGACCACCTCTCGCCTGACCTCGGTGCCGGACACCATCGTCGCCTCCCGCTCGTCGGAGTGCACCCGTTGCCCGGCGGGTGCCCACCGGTCGCGCCGGGCCACTGTAGTCAGCACCGTCTCCGCTGGTCAGCCCGGTCGGGGCCGGGTCGGAAGTGTTCGCCTGGCGGAGGTCCGGCATTCACGGGAGCAGCGCGGGCGGTTCACCCGGGAGCGTCGGGGTGTTAACCCGGCCTGGTTAGCGTCCGTCCGGTCGCCTGGCCCGAGCCGGTGGCGCAACGACCACGAGTTGGGGAGCACCAAATTGAGTGAGTTGAATGGGTCCTCCATTCTGATCACCGGCGGGACGGGGTCCTTCGGGAAGGCCTTCCTCCGGCACGTCCTCACCGTCGCCGACCCGGCCCGGGTGGTGGTGTTCTCCCGCGACGAACTCAAGCAGTACGAGCTACGTCAGCAACTCGGCGACGACCCCCGGCTGCGCTGGTTCATCGGCGACATCCGGGACCGGCACCGGCTCACCCGGGCCATGCACGGGGTGGACCATGTGGTGCACGCCGCCGCGCTCAAGCAGGTGGACACCGCCGAGTACAACCCGTCGGAGTTCATCGCCACCAACATCACCGGTTCGCAGCACGTGGTCGACGCGGCCATCGAGGCCGGCGTCCGGAAGGTCATCGCGCTCTCCACCGACAAGGCGTCCAGCCCGATCAACCTGTACGGCGCGACCAAGCTCGTCGGCGACAAGCTCTTCGTCTCGGCCAACCACTACGCCGCCCAGCACCCCACCCGCTTCGCCGTGGTCCGCTACGGCAACGTGGTGGGCAGTCGGGGCTCGGTGGTGCCGCTGTTCCGCCGGCTCGCCGACGAGGGCAGGAGCCTGCCGATCACCGACAAGCGGATGACCCGCTTCTGGATCACCCTGGACCAGGCGGTGCAGTTCGTCCTGGACAGCTTCGACCAGATGCAGGGCGGCGAGCTGTTCGTGCCCCGGATCCCCAGCATGCGGATCCTCGACCTGGTCGAGGCGGTCGCCCCGGAGGCCACCACGCACGAGATCGGCATCCGGCCCGGCGAGAAGCTGCACGAGGAGATGATCGCCCCGGACGACAGCCGCCGGACGCTGCGCGCGAAGGACCGCTTCATCGTCCAGCCGACGATCGCCACCTGGGGCTACCAGCCGCCGGTCGACTGCGAGCCGGTGCCGGACGGCTTCGCCTACCAGTCCGACGGCAACGACGAGTGGTTGAGCGTCCGGCAGCTGCGCGACATGCTGGGCATCACGGCGTGACGGCGATGCTCCCGTACGGCCGGCAGTCGATCACCGACGACGACGTCGCCGCCGTGGTCGCCACCCTGCGCAGCGACTGGCTCACCACCGGCCCGCAGGTCGACGCGTTCGAGGCGGACCTCGCGGGCTGGACCGGCGGGGCCGGCTGCGCGGCCGTCGCCAACGGCACGGCCGCCCTACACGTCGCGTACGCGGCGGCCGGGGTGGGGCCCGGCGACGAGGTGGTGGTGCCGCCGATGACCTTCGTGGCGACCGCCAGCAGCGCGGTCGCCCTCGGCGCGCGGATCGTCTTCGCCGACGTCGAGGACGAGACGTTCACCCTGGACCCGGCGGCGGCAGCCGCCGCGACCACCGCCCGGACGAAGGTGGTCGCCGCCGTCGACTACGCCGGCCACCCGGCCGACTACGACGCCCTGCGCGCCGCGCTGGCCGGCTCCGACGCGCTGCTGCTCGCCGACGCGGCGCACTCCATCGGGGCCACCTACCGGGGTCGGCCGGTCGGGTCGCTGGCCGACCTGACCACCTTCTCGTTCTTCCCCACCAAGAACCTCACCACCGCCGAGGGCGGCGCGGTCGCCACCGCCGACCCGGAGCTGCTGAAGCGGGCCCGCCGGTTCCGCAACATCGGCCTGGTCCGGGAGCGTGCCGAGCTGCGCACGCCGGACGAGGGCGGCTGGCACCAGGAGGTGCACGAGTTCGGGTTGAACTACCGGCTGCCGGACGTGCTCTGCGCGCTGGGCCGCAGCCAGCTGCGCCGGCTCGGTGACTTCCTCGCCGCCCGCGCCCGGCTGGTGGCCCGCTACGACGAGGCCCTGGCCGGCCTGGACGGGGTGCTCCCCCCGGCCCGCCGGTCGTGGGCCGCCCCCGCCTGGCACCTCTACCCGGTCCGGGTCCTCGACGGCCGCCGCCGCGAGGTGTACGACCGGATGCGCGCCGCCGGCATCGGCGTACAGGTCAACTACCTGCCGGTGCACTGGCACCCGGCCTTCGCCGACCTCGGTTACCGGCGCGGGTCCTGCCCGGTGGCCGAGTCGTTCTACGGTCAGCAGCTCTCGCTGCCGTTGTACCCGGGCCTCACCGACGCCGACCAGGACCGGGTGATCGACGCGCTCGGCGCGGCGCTGCGCGGCGTCACGGCGTCCGCCGCCGCCTGACCGGGGGAACCGATGCACCACGCGAACCACTTCTACGGGCACGCCCACGTGCTGGCCCGCTACTGCGGGCTGGGCGACGGCCACCCGCCCCGGATCAACGGGTACGTCCAGCACGGCTGGAACATCGGCGACGGGCTCGCCCCCGGCCACCCGTACGCCGAGCGCACCCCCAGCCTGCTCTGGTCGGAGCAGACCCGGCGACGGGCCTGGTCGGTGGGGCGGCGCAACGTGGTGGTCACCGGTGCGCCCTTCGCGTACCTGCTCGACCTGCGCCGCGACGACCCGCCGCCGCCCGCGCGGGAGGGCACCATCTGGTACCCGTTCCACGGCTGGGAGGGCCAGCACGTCAAGGGCGACCACCGGGAGCTGATCGCCCGGATCCGGGACACCGAGCCCGGCCCGGTCACCGTCTGCCTCTACTGGCACGAGTACGGCATGCGCCGGGTCCGGCGGCTCTACGAGAACGCCGGCTTCCGGGTGATCTGCCACGGCTACCGGGGACACTGGTGGCGCGACACCGACCCGCTCTTCCTCGACAAGCAGCTCACCGAGCTGCGCCGGCACGCCCGGGTGGCGTCCAACCGGTTGACCAGCGCCATCTTCTACGGCATCGCCGCCGGCTGTGAGCCGGCCGTCTACGGCGACCCGATGATCCTGGCCAAGGAGGACCCCACCTTCGGCGGCACCGCCCGGATCCGCCGGCAGTGGCCGGAGCTGCACGGCGAGTCGGTGGACCTGCCGACCGCCGTCGCGATCGCCCGCGCCGAGCTGGGCACCGACCACCGCTGCACCCCGGCCGAGCTTCGTGAACTGCTCGGCTGGGCACGTCCCGCAGGAGGCACGAGTTGACCACTGGAACCACCGCCCCCGTCGTCCTGCCCGGCGGGGAGATGCTGGCCTGGTCCGACCTGCCGGAGCAGCGGCTGGCCGACGGGGGGCCGCTGGGCGCGCTGGCCGCCCGGGTGGTGCCGGCCGGAGCGCGGGTACTGCTCGCCGGGCCGCACGACCCGGCGCTGCTGGACCGGCTCGCCCACGCCGAGGTGACCTGCCTGCTGCGCAGCCACCCGGACGCGGTGGCGCTGGCCGACCGGGCGGCCCGGGTGATCGTCGGCGGGCCGGCCGGGCTCGACCCGGCCGACACCTTCGACGTGGTGGTGGCCGGGTCCGGACTGGACGCTGTCGAGTCGGTCGAGGGCACCCGGCTGGGCTGGCCGGGGGTGCTGGCCCGGCTGGCCGCCGTGCTGCGCCCCGGCGGCACGCTGCTGCTGTGGCTGGACAATCCGCTCGGGGTGTCCCGGCTGGTCGCCACCTCCCCCTGGTACGCCGACCGGGCCGACGCGGCGTGGAGCATCGGCGGGGTGCTGGACGCCGGCCGCCCGGCCAACCGGGAGCAGCTGCGCGCCCGGCTCACCGAGGCGGGGCTGACCCCCGACGCCGGCTACGCCGGGTATCCCGGCGCGGGTGCCCCGACGGCCCTGGTCGCCGCCGACGCGCTGGAGCAGCGCCCCACCTCGGGGCTGCTCGACGCGGTGCTGCACGGCGCCTGTGCCGGTGGTTTCGCCACCGGCGCGGTGCTCCAGGACCCGGCCCGGTTGGCGGTCGACGCGCTGCACGCCGGGCTCGGCGCGACGCTGGCCCCGGGCTGGCTGGTCACCGCCCACAGCCCCACCGACCACGACCGGCCCGCTCCCGCGGCGCTGCCGGTGGTGCTGGTGCAGACCGGACCGCCCGGGGTCGGGGTGGTCGAGGTGCACGACGGGCCGGGCGGCTGGCGCTGGGCGGTCACCGGGGGCGGGGGCACCCGGGGGCGACCGGCCCCGTTCGCCAGCCGGGAGGCGGCCCACCGGGATCCGGCCGCGCTCACCGGGCCGGTGCCACCGGGGCGGCTGCTGCGGACCCTGCTGCTCGACGGCTGCCTGCGCCGTGACCTGGACACCCTGCGCCGGCTGCTGGGCGGCTACGCGGGGTGGCTCACCGGGCAGGCCGACCCGGACGGGCGGCTCACCGGCGCGGCGGCGCTGGCCGATCCGGACAACGTGGTCGTCGACGGGGACGCCTTCGCGGTGCTCGACCCGAGCTGGCAGGCCGCCGATCCGCTGGCCGGGCAGGTGGCGCTGGCCCGGGGGCTGTGGCGGTTCGCGGTCACCCTGCTCACCGGCGGCTACGCCCACCCGTGGCCGTCCACCCTGGACGTCGCCGGGTTGACCGTGGTGCTCGGCGGGGTCGCCGGGCACGACCTGGACCGGGCCACCGTCGACGCGGCCGTGCGGACCGAGGCGGCGGTCGCCGCCGCACTGCGCGGCCTGGACGCCGACGGGCGGGGGGCGCTCGCCACCGCGCTGCGCACGGTCACCGCCACCGACCCGCCCGCCGGGCCGCGCAGCTACCAGCAGATGCGTGAGGCCTGGGTACGCCAGCGGGAGGAGCTGACCCGGCTCGCCGCGCTGCTGAAGTGGACCGAGGAGCTGCTCACCTCGCGGGAACGGGCGCTGCGCCGCGCCGACGCCACGATCAACCTGCTCAGCGGCTCGCTCAGCTACCGGGTGGGCCGGCTCGCCATCACCCCGGCCCGGCTGGCCAAGCGGGGTGCCCGGGCGGCCAAGCGGCGGGCCCGCGAGGCGCTCGGCCCGAAGCCGACGGAGGAGCAGCAGTGACCACCCCGGCCACCCCGCCGTCGGGCCGACCCGGCGGCACCGGCATGGCGGCGGGCCGGTTCGACGTCGGGACGCCGGGCCGGCCCGACCACGCCGACCTCGTCGGACCCGACGCGGTCGCACCGGTCGGCTCCGACCTGCGGATCGTCGGGATCGTGCAGGCCCGGATGGGCTCGTCCCGGCTGCCCGGCAAGGTGCTGCGCCCGCTGGCCGGGCGCAGCGTCCTCGGCCGGGTGGTCCGGGCCGCCCGGGACAGCGGGGTCCTCGCCGACCTGGTGGTCGCCACCAGCGTCGACCCGGCCGACGACGCGGTGGTCACCGAGTGCGCGCGGCTCGACGTGCCCGTGCACCGGGGACCGGTGGACGACGTGCTGAGCCGGTTCGTCGGCGCCCTCGACGCCCACCCCGGCGACGCCGTCATGCGGTTCACCGCCGACTGCCCGCTGCTCGACCCGGAGATCGTCAGCCTGGTGGCGGCGGTGTACCGGGCGGTCCCCGGGCTCGACTACGCCAGCACCTCGATCGCCCGTACCCTGCCCCGGGGGCTGGACGTGGAGATCATCCGGGCGGACGCGCTGCGTACCCTGGACCGGCTCGCCACCGGGCACCACCGGGTGCACGTCACCTCGTACGCGTACACCCGGCCGGAGCTGTTCCGGGTGCTCGGGGTGACCCTCGCCCCGGACCGGTCGGCGCTGCGGCTCACCCTCGACACCGACCAGGACTGGGCGCTGGTCAGCGCGGTCGTCGACCACTTCGGCGACGTCAGCGTGCCACTGGCCAAGCTCGCCGACTGGCTGGACGGGCGGCCCGACCTGCGTACCCTCAACGCCTCGGTACGCCAGAAGCGGCTGGAGGAGTCCTGAAGCCGCCCCGGATCGGATTGCGCTGTGACGCCGGTCCGCGCACCGGCGTCGGGCACCTGGTCCGCTGCCTGGCCCTGGGCGAGGAGTTCCTGGCCCGGGGCGCCCGGGTCGAGCTGTTCGGGACCGTCGAGCGGGTCGGCTGGGCCAGCGCCCAGCTCACCGCGCGGGGCATCCCGGTCCGACCCGGCCCGGACACCCCCGCCGGGCTGGTCGAGGCGGCCCGCCGGCACGCCCTGGACGCGCTGGTGCTCGACTCGTACGAGCTGGACCCGGCGGGGGCCGGAGCGCTGCGGGCGGCCGGCGTGGTCACCCTGGCCATCGTCGACGGCGACACCCGGGGCCAGGACGCCGACCTCTACCTGGACCAGAACTTCGGTGCGGACACCCCCGCCCCGGCCCACGGCCTCCCCGACGGACCGACTGACGACAGACCCGACGGACCGGCTGACGACACACCCGGCGGACCAGCGGACGACGGACCGGCGGACGGCGCACCGGGTGGTGGCGCACCCGGTGCCGGGCGTCCCGGCGGGCGGATGCTGGCCGGCGTCCGGTACGCGTTGCTGCGCGACGCGGTGACCGCCGCCCGGCCGGCCGCCCCACCGCCGGCCAGCCCGACGCAGCGCCCCCGGGTGCTGGCCTTCTTCGGCGGCACCGACGCCGTCGGCGCGGCCCCGGTGCTGGCCCGGGTGCTCTTCGACACCGGCCACCCGCTGGAGCTGACCGTGGTGGTCGGGCGGCCGGAGATCGGGGCCGAGCTGGCGCAGGTCGTCCCGGGGCGGGGGCAGTCGCTGCACCCCGTCGCGCCGACCGACGCCCTGCCCACGCTGATCGGCGCGGCGGACCTGGTGGTCAGCGCCGCCGGCACCTCCACCTGGGAGCTGTGCTGCCTGGGTGCGCCCGCCGCGCTGGTCTGCGTGGTGGACAACCAGCGTGACTCGTACCGCCGGGTGGTGGCGCACGGGCTCGCCGCCGGCCTCGGTGAGCTGCCGGACCTCATCGCGCCGGGGCTGGCCGGCCGGACCGCGCGGGCGGACGCGGCCCGGACGCTGCGGACCCTGCTGGCGTCCCCGCGGCGACGGGCGGCGCTCGCGGCCCGCGCCTGGGCCACCGTCGACGGGCACGGCCGGACCCGGGTCGCCGACGCGGTCCTCGCCCGGATCGCCGATCGTACGGGTGTGCTAAACCCCTGATAGGGTGCCGGGTATGCCGCAGGCCGCCTACCAGCCGTCGATGCTCGACCTCGCCGACGCCGGCCCGACCCTGACCCCGCTGGCCGGGCTGCGCCGCCGGGTGCTCACCCGGGGCGCGTGGGTCGACCACCTGCCCGGCTGGGTGCACGGCTCCGACGCGGTGCTCGACACCCTGCGCACCGGGGTGCCCTGGCGGGCCGAACGCCGCACCATGTACGACACCGAGGTCGACGTCCCGCGCCTGCTCTGCTGGTACGGCCCCGACCGGCCGCTGCCGCACCCGCTGCTCGCCGCCGCCCGCACGGCGCTCGGCCGGCACTACGCGGCCGAGTTGGGCGAGCCGTTCGTCACCGCCGGCATGTGCCTCTACCGCGACGGCCGGGACAGCGTCGCCTGGCACGGCGACACCATCGGCCGCTCCGCGCACACCGACACGATCGTGGCGATCGTCTCCTTCGGGTCGCCCCGCCCGCTGCTGCTGCGCCCCCGGGGCGGCGGCGAGACGCTGCGCTTCCCGCTGGGCCACGGCGACCTGGTGGTGATGGGCGGCTCGTGCCAACGCACCTGGGAGCACGCCGTCCCCAAGACCGCCCGCCCGGTCGGCCCCCGGGTCAGCGTCCAGTTCCGCCCCGTCGACGTCGCCTGACGTCGACGGGGCGGCCGGTGCTCAGCCCTCGCGGCAGCCGGGGCGACCTCAGTCGCGTTCGATGAGGTGCCCGACGACGGTGGGGCCGAGCATCACGGCGAAGCCGGAGCCGTCGCGGCGCGGATCGGCCGGCGGCAGCTCCACCGGGTCGCCGGTCGCGGTCGCCCCGACCGGCCGCGCGCCGATCCAGGCCACCACCAGGTCCGTCTCGCCCTTGAGGAAGCGCTGCGCCCGCACCCCGCCGGTCGCCCTCCCCTTCGCCGGGTACGACGCGAACGGGGTCACCTTGACCGTCGCCCCGGTCGAGGTGACCACCATCGGCTCCCCGTGCGCGGCGTCGTCGGTGCGGACCGCGCCGAAGAACACCACCCGGGCGCCCGCCGGCAGGCTGACCCCGGCCATCCCGCCGCCCTTGAGCCCCTGCGGGCGGACCAGCGAGGCGGCGAACCGCAGCAGCGACGCCTCGCTGGTGACGAAGGTCAGCGTCTCGGCGTCGTCGGCGAGCCAGCTCGCCCCGACCACCTCGTCGCCCGCCCGCAACGAGATCACCTCGAACTCGTCCGAGCGGACCGGCCACTCCGGGGTGCAGACCTTGACCACGCCCTGCCGGGTGCCCAGTGCCAGCCCCGGGGAGCCCTGGGCGGTCGGGCCGAGCGGGGCCAGGCCGATCACCGTCTCCCCCGCCGCCAGCGGGACCAGCTCGGCGGCGGCCATGCCTCCGCGCAGCGACACCGTGCCGGCCTGCTCGGGCAGCACCGGCAGCGGCAACACGTCGACCTTGAAGGCGCGGCCGGCGCTGGTGACCAGGAGCACCCGTCCCCGGGCGGTGGTGTGCGCGACCGCGCGTACCGTGTCGTGCTTGACCCGGCCGTTGCGCCGACGCCCCTCGGACGCCTCCTCCGACTCGGCCGCGGTGCGGGCGACCAGCCCGGTCGCCGAGAGGATCACCTGGCAGGGGTCGTCGGCCACCTCCAGCGGCCCGGCCGGCGCGGACGCGGCGAGCACCTCCTTGAGATCCCCGTCGACCAGGGTGGTACGACGCGGCGCGGAGAACTGCTTGACCACCGCGGCCAGCTCGTCGGAGACGACCTTCCGGAGCACCTTCGGGTCGTCGAGGATCTTCGACAGCTCGGCGATCTCCCCGCGCAGCTTCTCCTGCTCGGCCTCCAGCTCGATCCGGTCGTACTTCGTCAGCCGGCGCAGCGGGGTGTCCAGGATGTAGGTCGCCTGGATCTCGGAGAGCTTGAACCGCTGCATCAGGCCGTCCTTGGCGGCCTGGGCGTCCTCGCTGGCCCGGATCAGCTTGACCACCCGGTCGATGTCGAGCAGGGCGATCAGCAGGCCGTCGACCAGGTGCAGCCGCTCCTGGCGCTTGCGCCGCAGGTACGCGCTGCGCCGGGTCACCACCTCGTAGCGGTGCGCCAGGAAGACCTCCAGCAGCGCCTTCAGCCCGAGGGTGCGCGGCTGGCCGTCGACCAGCACCAGGTTGTTGATGCCGAAGGACTGCTCCAGCGGGGTGAGCCGGTAGAGGTCGGCCAGCAACGCCTGCGGGTTGACCCCGACCTTGCACTCGACGACCAGCCGGGTGCCGCTCTCCCGGTCGGTGAGGTCCTTGACGTCGGCGATGCCGGTGAGCCGCTTGGTCTTGTTGACCTCGTTGGTGATCGCCGCGATGACCTTCTCAGCGCCGACGCCGTAGGGCAGCTCGACCACGGTGATGGCCTGCCGGCCCCGGCTGCCCTCCAGCGGGCCGATCTCGACCCGGCCGCGCATCCGCACCACGCCGCGCCCGGTCTCGTACGCCCGGCGCACCTCGTCCAGCCCGAGCAGCAGGCCGCCGGTCGGCAGGTCGGGGCCGGGGACGAACTCCATCAGCTTGTCGAGGTCGGCGTCCGGGTGGTTGATCAGCCAGCGGGCGGCGGAGACCACCTCGCCGAGGTGGTGCGGGATCATGTTGGTCGCCATCCCGACCGCGATCCCGGACGCCCCGTTGACCAGCAGGTTGGGGAAGGCGGCGGGCAGCACGGTCGGCTGGGTCAGCGAGCCGTCGTAGTTGGGCTCGACGTCGACGGTGTCCTCGCCCAGCTCACCGACGAGCAGCATCGCCTCCCGGGCGAGCCGGGCCTCGGTGTAGCGCGCCGCTGCCGGTCCATCGTCCGGGCTACCAAAATTTCCATGCCCGTCGATGAGTGGCGCGTTGAGCGAGAAGTCCTGGGCCATCCGGACCATCGCGTCGTAGATCGCGGTGTCACCGTGCGGGTGGTAGCGCCCCATCACGTCGCCGACCACCCGGGCCGACTTCACGTGCGAGCGGTCCGGCCGGAAGCCGTTCTCGTGCATCGAGTACAGGATGCGGCGGTGCACCGGCTTGAGGCCGTCGCGGGCGTCGGGCAGGGCGCGGGAGTGGATGACCGAGAAGGCGTACTCCAGGTAGGAGTCGGACACCTCGGTGACCAGCGGATTGTCGAAGACCCGCGCGCCGGCCTGGTCGAAGGCGGACAGGTCCACCTTGGCGCGGTCGTCCTTACGGCGTGCCATCGTTCAGCTCTCTTCTCAGGTGTGCGGCGGCCACGGTGCTCGTCATGCGTCGATCGCGTCGCGGTCGACCCGGTCGGAGGAGTCGATCAGCCAGTTGCGGCGCGGCTCGACCTTCTCGCCCATCAGCAGTTCGAGGATGCGCTCGGCGGCGTCGACGTCGTCGAGGGTGATCCGGCGGACCGCCCGGGTGGCCGGGTTCATCGTGGTCTCCCACAGTTCGTCGGCGTCCATCTCACCGAGGCCCTTGAAGCGCGGGATGGGGGTGACGATCTGCCGGCCGGCCTTCTCCAGCTTGCGGACCGTGGCCTCCATCTCGGCCTGGGTGTAGGTGTAGGTGGTCTGCGGGCTGCGCCCCTTCGTGGTGATCTTGTGTAGCGGCGGCATCGCGGCGTAGAGCCGGCCGGCCTCGATCAGCGGGCGCATGTACCTGGCGAACAGGGTGATCAGCAGGGTCCGGATGTGCGCGCCGTCCACGTCGGCGTCCGCCATGATCAGCACCCGGCCGTAGCGCAGCGAGGACAGGTCGAAGGTACGCCCCGAGCCGGCCCCGAGCACCTGCACGATCGCCGCGCACTCGGCGTTGTCGAGCACCTGCTGGAGATTGGCCTTCTGCACGTTGAGGATCTTGCCGCGGATCGGCAGGAGCGCCTGATATTCGGCAGAACGGGCAAGTCGCCCTGTGCCGAGGGCGCTGTCCCCTTCCACAATAAATAATTCACTCCTGTCGATGCCTGCGGCGCGGCAGTCGACGAGCTTGGCGGGCATCGACGCGCCCTCCAGGGCGGTCTTGCGCCGGGCCGCGTCCTTCTGCTGCTTCTGGGTCAGCCGGACCCGGGCCGCGTCGACGATCTTCTGGAGCACCGTGCGCGCCTCGGCCTTGCTGCGCTTGTCCTCCAGCCAGGCCTTGACGTGCTGCTCGACCAGGGTCTGGAGCACCTTGGTGATGCCGGCGGTGGAGAGCTCGTCCTTGGTCTGCGAGGTGAACTGCGGCTCGGGGATGCGGACGTGCAGCACCGCCGTCATGCCCTCCAGGACGTCGTCCAGGGTGGGCGGGTCCTCCTTGGGCTTGAGCAGCCCCCGGGTGTTGCGGACGGCGTCGGCCAACGTCCGGCTCAGCGCCCGTTCGAAACCCTTGCGGTGGGTGCCGCCGTGCGCGTTGCGGATGGTGTTGGTGAAACACTCGACGGTGCGCTCGTAGCCCGTCCCCCAGCGGAACGCGATCTCGACCTCGGCCCGGCGCTGCACGTTGGACTGCATCACCCCGTTGGCGTCGGCGGCGTTCTCCCGGTACGTCCCCTCACCGGTGACCAGCAGGGTGCCGGAGACCGGACGGTCACCGGCCGGGGCCAGGAACTCCACCATGTCGGTGAGCCCATTGGGGAAGTGGAAGCGCTCCTCGGCCGGCTCCTCGGCGGTCTCGTCGCGCAGCCGGTAGTCGACCCCGGGGACCAGGAAGGCGGTGTTGCGCAGCTTCATCCGAACGGCGTCGACGTCGAGGCGTGCGCCGGTCTCGAAGTACCGGGCGTCGTGCCAGTAGCGGATCGACGTGCCGGTGCGCTGCCCCCGCTTCATCGTCCCGACCACCTGGAGGCCGGGGCCAGGGGTGAACGGGGCGTCCGGGCCGTCCCCGGCGAAGACGCCGGGCACCCCGTGCCGGAACGACATGGCGTGCACCTTGCCGCCGCGCCGGACGGTCACGTCGAACCGGCGGGACAGCGCGTTGACCGCCGAGGCACCCACCCCGTGCAGGCCGCCGGAGGTCTTGTAGCCGGAGCCGCCGAACTTGCCACCGGCGTGCAACCGGGTGAGCACCAGTTCGACCCCGGAGATGCCGGACTTGGCGTGCACGTCGGTGGGGATGCCCCGGCCGTCGTCGTCGACCTGCACCGAGCCGTCGGCGTGCAGGATCACCGCCACGGTGGTGGCGTGACCCGCGACGCCCTCGTCGGTGGAGTTGTCGAGGATCTCGTTGACGAGGTGACCCACGCCACGGCTGTCGGTGGAGCCGATGTACATGCCGGGACGCTTGCGGACGGCGTCCAGGCCCTCCAGGTGGGTGAGGTCGTCGGCCCCGTAGAGGGTCTCAGGCTGTGCGGTCAACTGGTCGTACTCCCCGGTCTCGGCGGTGTGGTGCCGCTCACCGTCTAGATCTCCACGCGCGGCGTGCCGCAGCGAGCGTAGCCGTACGCCCCGACAGTGACGTGCAGCCCCACGTCGGACGGCGGGCGCGCGTCTCTCCGGGTCAACCACGCCGGCCGGCCGGGACTTCCCCGGTCGGGCCGTCGCCGGTCGACGAAGACCATTTCCGCCATTCGACGATCGTGTTAAGAGGCATTGACGCCCATCTCGCCAGGTGATCTGATCGCGGCCGGCAAGGATCTTTCACATTTCCATGGACAGATGGGGGACGTCATGTCCAGGTTCCGTCGGAGCGCCCTCGCGGCGCTCCTCACCGTCGCCACGGCCGCCACACCGGTCGCCGTCGGCCCCGCCACGCCGGCCGCCGCCGCCCTGCCCACCGCCGCGGTCGCCCTCGGCGACAGCTTCATCAGCGGCGAGGGCGCCGGGGCGTACGCGCCGGTGCCCGACCTCAACGGGGTGGCCCAACCCTTCCCCGGCTGGTCGGCGTCGAACAGCAACGCCTACTTCTGCCACCGATCACCGAACGCCTCACTGTTCAAGGCGGACCTGCCCGGGATCACCGACCGGTTCAACCTCGCCTGCTCCGGCGGCCAGCCGTACGACATCGCCAACGCCTCGGCCAGCCGGGCCAAGGGCCGGCAGGTGGCCGCCCAGCTCGACCAGCTCCGCGCCGTCGGGCAGACCCACGACATCGACCTGGTGCTGGTCGGCCTCGGTTCCAACAACAGCTCGTTCACCTTCGGCAGCGTTGCCGAGAAGTGCGCCAACCGGTTCATCGCCGACGCCTGGACCGGGTGGTGGGAGTTCTGGGCGTACCTGGGCGGGCCGGTGGAGCAGGAGCCCTGCTCGGACGCCGACCTGGCCACCGCCGCCCAGGTCAACGCCGCGACGGCGGAGACCACCGCGGCGGTCCGGCAGATCCTGACCACGCTCGACCAGATCGACGCCGACGGCCAGCACCGGATCGTCTTCCAGGACTACACGAACCCGCTGCCGCCGGAGCTGGCCTCGACCTACTGGGAGGAGGACAGCCGGGACGACACCCGGGACAAGTTCCGTGACCTGGGTGCCGAGCGGTACGCCGCCGGCTGCCCGATCCACCGGGCCAGCCTCGCCCCCGGCCAGCGCTTCTCGCAGGGCCTGGGCACCCTGGTCAGCTCGGTCCGCAGCACGCTGGCCGCCGAGTTCCCCGCCGCCGACCTGGTCTACCTCAACGTGCAGCGGGCCTTCGACGGCGCCCGGCTCTGCGAGTCGGCGGGCAGCCCCGGCAACGCGCTGGCCACCCCGATCCGGCTCCAGGACGGCACCTCGGGCGTCTTCGTGACCAGCCTCTCCGGCTACGACAAGCTGGACATCCAGCGGATCGCCAACACCTGCGGGACGTACTTCCAGACCTGCCAGGAGTCCTGGCACCCGAGCGCCGCCGGGCACCAGGTGCTCGGCCGGTGCCTGACCGGGGCGGCGGCCACCGCGGCCCGCACGGTCGCCTGCGTCCGGTCGACGGACGGCACGGTCCGGGTCAGCTGAACCGCCGGCCGGTGGGAGCGACCCTGATGGCCGCTCCCACCGGCCGGACCACTCCCGCCCCCGCCCGCCGATCTTGATGGCGGGCAGCTCACCACTGATGGCCGCTCCCACCGGCCGGGCCACTCCCGCCCACCGGCACGGCCGGGCACGCCCACCGGGGGCGGACGCCCGGTCAGGTCGCCACCGGGACGGTCGGGGCGAGGGTGAGCAGCGGCGGCACCGCCGGGTCGTCGACCAGCTCGCCCACCGGCACCTCGTCGAGCGCGGCCAGGAAGGCGGCCTGGGCGCGGCGGAGCTGGACCCGCAGGCGGCAGCCGGCACGCAGGGCGCAGCCGGACTCCTCGCAGGCGACCACCTCGCCCTCTCCCTCGAAGGCCCGCACGATCCGCCCGACGGTGATCCGCTCGGCCCCTTCGGCGAAGGCCACCCCGCCCGCGCGGCCCCGGACGGTGACCAGCACCCCGATCCGCTGCAACCGCTGCACCACCTTGGCCACGTGGCTGCGGGGCAGGTCGAGCCGGTCGGCCAGCTCGTCGATGGTGGTCCGGTGCGACACGGGGGCGGTGAGCATGGCTATCCGCAGGGCCATGTCCGTCGACCGGTTGAGCTTCACGCCCCGACCCTAGCCAGCGGCACCGGCGCCGGACAGGGGCCGGACGGCGGTGACCACCACGACCACGGACCCGGGACCTTCGGCCCTGAAGAGGACTATCAGATTCCTGTTTGAGTGTCCCCAGTAGCCAAACAGGAGGAGGAGCCGTGCTCTCGGAGTCGTCAGCCGCCGTCGTCACCGCCACCCTGCCCGTGGTCCGGGCGCACGCCGACCAGATCACCGGCCGGTTCTACGCCCGGATGTTCGCCGCCCACCCGGAGCTGCTCGACCTGTTCAACCGGGGCAACCAGGCGACCGGCCGGCAGCAGTCCGCCCTGGCCGCCTCCGTCGTCGCGTACGCCGGCCACCTCACCGGCACCGACGGGGCCGCGTGGACGGCGATCCTGGACCGGATCGCGCACAAGCACGCCTCACTCGGCATCACCCCCGGGCAGTACCCGCTGGTGGGACGCCACCTGTTGGCCGCCGTCGGGGAGGTGCTCGGCGCGGCGGTGACCCCCGAGGTCGCCGCCGCCTGGGACGAGGTGTACTGGCTGATGGCCTGCGAACTCGTCGCCCGGGAGTCCCGCCTCTACACCACCGCCGGGGTGGCCGGGGACGGCACGGGGTGGCGCGACTGGCGGGTCGTCGGGGTGACCCCGGAGGCCACCGACACCGTCTCGTTCACCCTCGCCCCGGCCGACGGCGGCCCGGTGCCGGGCTTCGTCCCCGGGCAGTACGTCTCGGTCGCGGTGGACCTCGACGGCGGGCTCGGCCGGCAGATCCGCCAGTACAGCCTCTCCGGAAGCCCTGACGCCGACCACTGGCGGATCACCGTGAAGCGGGTACGCGGCACCGGCGGTTCCCCCGACGGCCTGGTCTCGACGACCCTGCACGAGCGGGTCCGCCCCGGCGACGCCATCCGGCTGAGCCCGCCCTTCGGCGAGGTGAGCGCGGTGCCCGGCACCGGGCCGCTGCTGCTGGTCAGCGCCGGGATCGGCCTCACCCCGGCGATGTCCGCCCTGCAACACCTGGCGGCCACCGCACCGGACCGGCCGGTGGTGCTGGCCCACGCCGACCGGGACGCCGCCGCCCACGCTCACCGGGCTGAGCTGGTCGACCTGCATTCCCGGCTGCCCGGGCTGCGGCTGCGGCTCTGGTACGAGACCCCCACCGCCGCCGGCGACGCCCTCCCCCCGGCCGCCGAGGTGGCCCGGGGACGGATCGACCCGGAGCTCATCCCGCTCTCCCCGGACGCGCACGTACACCTCTGCGGACCGCTGCCGTTCATGAACCAGGTGCGGGGCGGCCTGCTGCGCCGGGGCGTACCGGTGGAACGGATCGCCTACGAGGTGTTCGGGCCGGGGATGCTGCCCGGCCCGAGCTGACCGCCCACCGGGTCGGCACGGTCGGGTCGTGACCGGGCGGCACGATCGGGTCGTGGGTCGTCACCGGGCGGAACCCCCGGGGGGCACGCAGAGCGGTGGGGCGGGCACGCAAAGTTGATGTTTACCGGTCCCCCGCTGGGCAACTGGTTCGGCATGCGTATCGCGATCGTCTCGGGGCACGCCAGCCCGCTCGCCGCTGCCGACGGACGAGCCGCCGGTGGTCAGCACCTGCACGTCGCGGAGCAGGCGGCGGCGCTGGCCGGCGAGGGGCACGAGGTGCGGATCTACACCCGCCGGGACTCCGCCGTGCTGCCCGACACCGTGCGGACCGACGCCGGATACCAGGTTTGGCACGTCCCGGCCGGTCCCGCCCGACCGCTGCCGCCCGACGACCTCCTGCCCCACCTGGGCGAGTTCGGCCGGTGGCTGGCCGGGCAGTGGCGACCGGACGGCTGGCGGCCCGACGTGACACACGCCCACTTCTGGCTCAGCGGCCTGGCCGCCCTGCACGCCGGTCGCCGTACCAACACTCCGGTGGTGCTGACCTACCACGACCTGGGCAGCGCGCACCGACGCCGGGCCGGGGGCCGTGACCCCGGGCCCCGCGGGCGGATCGGCTACGAGCGGGCGCTCGGCCGGGCCGCCGACCGCGTCGTCGTCCAGTCGCACGACGAGCTGGGGGAACTGGTCCGGCTCGGGGTGCCGCGGTCGAAGCTGACCCTGGTACCGGCGGGGGTGGACGAGACGGTGTTCGGCCCGACCGGGCCGGTCGCGGCGCGTGACCCGGACCGCCCCCGGATCCTCACCGTCGGCCCGATGCACGAGCGCCGGGGCTTCCAGGACGTCGTCCGGGCGCTGCCCACCGTGCCCGGAGCCGAGTGCGTGGTGGTCGGTGGGCCGCCCGCCGAACTGCTGCCGGCCGACACGGTGGCCCGCCGGCTGACCGCGCTCGCCTCGTCCTGTCGGGTCGCCGACCGGGTCCGGTTGGTCGGTGCGGTCCCCCGCGACGAGTTGGCGGCGTGGTACCGGTCCGCCGACGTCATGGTCGCCGCCCCCTGGTACGAGCCGTTCGGCCGGACCCCGCTGGAGGCGATGGCGTGCGGCGTGCCGGTGATCGGCACCGACGTCGGAGGGATCAGCGACAGCGTGGTCGACGGGCTGACCGGCGACCTGGTGCCGCCGCGTGACCCCCGGGCACTGGGCACCGCCATCCGCCGGCTGCTCGCCGACCGGGTCCGCCGGTTCTCGTACGCCACGGCGGCGCTGGACCGGATCCGGGTCCGCTACTCCTGGCGGCACTGGGCGGAGCAGCTCACCGCCGTCTACGCCGCGGTCAGCGGCGTCGGGCAGGTGGCCGGGGTGAACGTTGCCGGTCAGGCCGCCGCGGCGGCCGCCTGACCGACCGGACGGCGACCGGATCCGGCCGGGAGGGAGTCACCCGATCCGGTTATTACCGACCGGTAGGATGAGCCGGTGAGCGGGGACGCGGAATACACGCAGGAGTTCGTCGACGTCGACGGTGCCCGGATCGGCATCCAGGTCTACCCGGAGCCCGCCGGAGTCCCCGACGCCCCGGCGGTGGTGATCTGGCCGGCGATGGGGGTCCGGGCCCGGTACTACCGCCCGTTCGCCACCGGGCTGCGCGCCGCCGGCCTGGCCGTCGTCGTCGCCGACCTGCGGGGCACCGGGGCCAGCACGCCCGCCCCGTCGCGGGCCTGCCGGTACGGCTACCGCGAGCTGGCCACCGACGTCGGCGCGGTCCTCGACGCGCTGAAGCCCCGGCTGGACGGCCGACCGAGGCTGCTGCTCGGGCACTCCCTCGGCGGTCAGGCGGCCCTGCTGCACCTCGCCCTGCACGGTGCCGACCGGGTCGACGGGCTCGCCCTGCTCGCCGTCGGGATGCCGTACTGGCGCACCTATCCGGGCCGACGGAGGTACGGCGTGCTGCCGTACACCCAGGGGATCGCGGCGGTCGCCGGGGCGCTCGGGGTCTGGCCGGGCTGGGGGTTCGGCGGGCGGCAGGCGCGCGGGGTGATCCGCGACTGGGCGCGCACCGGCCGGACCGGCCGGTTCCCCACCCTGGACGGGGTGGACGCCGAGGCGGCGGTGGGCCGGTTGACCCTCCCGGTGCTGGCGGTCAGCGTCGACGACGACCAGTACACCCCGCACCCGACCGTCGACCACCTCTGCGCCAAGCTCACCGCCGCGCCGGTCACCCGGCACCGGTACACGGTGGCCGAGGCGGGCGCCCCGCTGGACCACTTCGGCTGGGTCCGGGCCGGGCTGCCGTTGACCCGGCGGGTGGCCGACTTCGCGGCGGGCCTGCCCCGACACTGACGCCGGACCACCCCCACCCGCCGCGCCGACGTGCCCGGTGGGCCGACGTGCCCGGTGGGCCGGCCTACCCGCCGCGCCGTGTGCGCTTTGGGCCGGGCGGCGGCCCCGACGACCGTCCGGCGGCCGGGCGCGTAGCCGCCGCCGGGACGGGTATGCCGCTGCGCCCGAACACGGTGGAGGGGGATCAGATGTCCGAACGACACACCGCGCTGCGCTCGATGCACGATCTGGGCCTGGCGGCCTGGTTCGGTGGCTCTCTGATGGGAGCGCTGGGCGTCAACGGAGCGGCGGCACGGATCAGCGACTCGACCCAGCGGCTCCCGGTGGCCTCCGCCGGCTGGTCGCGGTGGACCCCGGTCAACGCGGCGGCGATCGGGGCACACCTGGCCGGCGCGGTGGGCGAACTGGCCACCGAGAGTCCCCGGATGATGGCCCAGTCCGGGGTGGGCCGGATGAGCGCGGTGAAGACGGCGCTGACCGTCGGCGCGCTCGCGGTGACCGGCTACAGCCGGCTGGTCGGCATGAAGTTGCAGAACGCCGGCAACCCGCCGGTGTCCGGGACCACCGAACCCAACTACCAGACGCCCGCCGAGGTGGCACACCGGCAGCGGCAGATGAAGGTCCTCCAGTGGACCGTCCCGGCGCTGACCGGGGCGCTGGTGGTGGTCACGGCGTACATGGGTGAGCAGCAGAAGCCGGGCCAGGTGTTCCGGGGGATGCTCGGTCGGGCCGGTGGTCTGATGGGTGCCCCGATGACGATGGGCCGCCTGGCCGCGACCGGCGCGCGGCGGCGGATGGCGATGGCCGGCTGACCGTCGGCCGGGACCGCCCGGTGCGGGACCTGCCGTCGCGCCGTCGACGGCGGGCCCGCACCAGCGCGTCGGCCCGACCCTACGGCAGAGGTGGTGGCGCGCTCACCGGGCCGCCGCCGTGGTGGGGGTCACCCCGAGCAGCTCGGCCAGCCGGGCGGCGTCCCGCTGGGCCTGCCCCGCGCAGCAGTTGTTGAACAGCACGTGCAGCTCCCCGGACCGGTCGGCCAGGTCGGTCAGCAGGTCGCCCCACCGGCGCAGCTCGTCGTCGGCGTAGGCGTACCGGAACCGGTCCTCCTTGGAGCCGTCCGCCCAGTGCGCGCTGTGGCCGTGCATCCGCACCAGCGCCGGCTCGGCCGTGCCGACCAGCACCGGCGGCACCGAGGAGGGGTGTCCCTGCGGCATGTCGACGCCGACCAGGCTGAGGTCGTGGTCACGCAGGAAGGCCACCGTCTCGGCCGCGGCCGGGCCGTCGAACCAGGAGCCGTGCCGCAGCTCCACCGCGACCCGCCACGGCCGGCACCGGTCGGCCAGCTCGACGATCCGCCGCCGGGCGCCCTCCCCCCGCACCAGCCACGGCGGGAACTGCAACAACACCGCGCCGAGCCGGTCGGCCGCCGCGAGCGGCTCCAGCGCCGCCCGGAACCGGGTCCACAGCTCGTCGTACGCCGCCTCGGGCAGGTCCCGGCGGCGGATCCGGGACGGCCCGCCGTCCGGACGCAGGTCCTTCGGCAGCACCTGCACCGGGGTCGGGTGGCCGGTGAAGAGGCTGAACGCCTTGACGTCGAAGGTGAAACCCGGCGGGGTGGCCGCCGCCCAGCCGCTGGTGGTCGCCGGCACCGGGATGGCGTAGTACGAGGTGTCCACCTCGACCAGCCCGAACCGCCCGGCGTACCAGCCGAGCCGCTGGGCCGGGGTACGCGCCGACCGGGGATACCAGCCGGCCCGCAGCAGCGTCTGATCCGCCCAGGACGAGGTGCCGACCCTGATCACTCCCATGTGGTCCAGTGCACCGCCCGGCGGCCGGATCGGCAACCGCTGGCGGGCACCGGGAGTGTCGGAGGGTCGGCCTAGCGTGGTCCCCGACGACATCGACGATGGAGGGTTACCGCGATGACCACTACCGACCAGGTGCTCACCGGCGAACGGGCCGACCTGTTGCAGACCATCGGCAAGCACCGCGGTTTCCTGCGGCAGACCGTGCAGGGGCTGACCGACGAGCAGGCGGCGACCCGCAGCACCGCCAGCGAGCTGTGCCTGGGTGGCCTGATCAAGCACGTGACCTCGGTGGAGCACCGGTGGGCGCGGTTCATGGCCGGCGGGGCCGAGGCGATGGAGAGCGAGCCGGTGGACTGGGTCGGCATGTTCCGGATGTCCGCCGACGAGACCCTGACCGGCCTGCTCGCCGGCTACGCCGCGACGGCGGCCCGCACCGACGAGCTGATCGCCACCCTCGACCTGGACGCGAGCCACCCGTTGCCGGTGGCCCCCTGGTTCGAGCCGGGCGCGAGCTGGTCGGTGCGCCGCACGCTGCTGCACGTGATCGCGGAGACCGCCCAGCACGCCGGGCACGCCGACATCATCCGCGAGTCGATCGACGGGGCCAAGACGATGGGCTGATCTCCCGGCCGGTCGGCGGGGGCGGTCCCCGGTGGTTCCCGCCGTCGCCGCCCGGCTCCGGTGTGACCGGGGTCACCGGCAACCGTGCGGGCGTGACGTCCCGCCCGGGGACGGCGCTGAGGAACACGAGATGATCCGACACCCGCTGGACCCGGAAACCGCCGAACGGCTGCTCAGCGGGCCGACCACCGGGCCGGAGGGCGGCCTGGGGGCGCTGCTCGCGGCGCTCCGCGCCGCTGCGACCCCGGCCGAGCTGCGCGGTGAGCCCGCCGTGATGTCGGCGTTCCGGGCCGCCCGGTCCGGCCGCCCGCAGCCCGCGTCGCCCGGTCCGGCCGGCGGTTCCACTCCCCCTCCCGGTGTGCCCACCGGGCGATCGTGACCGGTGTGCCCGCCAGGGAAAGCGTGCCGGTCAGGGCCGGAGCAGGCCCCGCAGGTAGGCGGCCTGGCCGACGTGTTGCAGATCGTCGGAGACGATGCTGACCAGCCGGACCCCGAGGGTCACCGGGGGATCCCAGTGCTCGTCGACCACCCGGTCCAGGTCCGCCGGGCGCAGCCCGGCCAGGAACCCGCGGGTACGCTCCGCCACCGCCCCGTGGTAGCCGACCAGCGCCTCCGCGCTCTCCGGGCGCACCGCGGCGACCTGCTCCGGGGTGTGGCCGAAACCGGTGTCGGCGGGGTCGGCGGGCAGCCCGAACCGGGCCGCCCAGTCGCCGGTGACCCAGACCTGGTCGGCCCCGGCCAGCTCGGCGACCTGCTGGTCCTGGATCCGGGTGAGGTGCCAGACCAGCCAGCCGACCGGGTTGGCGCCCTCATCGGGTGCCCGGCGCAGCTCGTCGGGGCTGAGCCCGTCCACCGCCGCACGGACCAGGTCGGGCAGTTGGCCGTAGGCTTCGGTCAGCAGGTCGTCGACGTTCACCGGTTCCTCCTCGGCACGGGGCTTACCAGACCGGGATACCGCTGACGGACCCCGGCAAACCGCGTCGGGGTGATCTTCTGCCCGCGGCGCCGTCGTCCTCCCGTCCGCTGGCCGGGTGCTCAGCCGCTGACGGTGAACCAGTGGCCGCCGACCACGAGGTCGGCGGCGAGCACCCGGCCGTCGGGCAGACACTCCAGCCGGTGCGGCACGGCGTCGAAGACGCGGGTGTAGAACGCGATGGCGTCGGCCGCGTCGGTGACCGTGAGGCACGGCACGGCTGGGGGGAGCGCGGAGGTCATGATGGCGGTGCCGCCCTTCCCGTCGACCGGTGACGGATCGATCGTGATCGACGGTAGGCGGGCGGCGGGCACCCCGGCACCCTTACCCGACCCCTGACCCGCCCCGGGGGTGGTGGCGGAGCGGTCGACCGCACTAGCGTCGGCGGCACCGGACCGCGTGCCCGCGCGGGCTCCGGCCGAGGGACCGGGAGGCGTGGACGTGTCACTGCTGGCCGCGATGTCGTCGTCGATGGACGAGCGCCCCGACCGGATCCGGATCGGCGACCGGTCGGCCTCCCCGCCCCGGCTGCGGGAGTGGGCCGCCGCGGTCGCCGACGACCTGCACGGCACGGACCGGGTCGCGATCGAGACCACCCCCACGATGGAGACCGTGGTCGGCGTGGTGGGCGCGCTGCTGGCCGGTACGGCGGTGGTGCCGGTGCCGCCGGACGCGGGCCCCCGCGAGCGGGAGCACATCCTGCGCGACTCGGGGGCGCGGGCCCTGCTCGTGCCGGCGGGCGCGGGCACAGCGGGTACGACCCGGGGCGGCGGCCCGGCGGCGGACGGTTCCGGGCTGCCGGTCGTACCGGTCGACCTGCGGCGGACCTCGGCGACCAGGCATCCGGAGCCCGGGCCGGAGCGGACCGCCCTGATCCTCTACACCAGCGGGACCACCGGCGCCCCGAAGGGGGCGCTGCTCTCCCGGGGAGCGATCGCCACCTGCCTGGACGGGCTGGCCGAGGCCTGGCGGTGGACACCGGACGACCTGCTGGTGCACGGGTTGCCACTGTTCCACGTGCACGGGCTGGTGCTCGGCGTGCTCGGTCCGCTGCGGATCGGCAGCCGCCTGCACCACGTGGGTCGGCCGCAGCCGGAGCGGTACGCGGCGGCCGGCGGGACGCTGTACTTCGGCGTACCGACGATCTGGTCCCGGATCGCCGCCACGCCGGCCGCCGCGCGGGCGCTGCGGTCGGCCCGGCTGCTGGTGTCGGGCAGCGCGGCGCTGCCCACCGCGGTCTTCGACGGCCTGGCCGCGCTGACCGGGCACCGGATGGTCGAGCGGTACGGCATGACGGAGACCCTGATCACGGTGAGCGCCCGCGCGGACGGCCCACGCCGGCCGGGCGCCGTCGGGCTGGCCCTGCCCGGGATCCGCACCCGGATCGTCGACGAGCAGGGCCGGGACCTGCCGGCCGACGGGACCGCCATGGGTGAGCTGCTGGTCGCCGGTCCGACCCTCTTCGACGGCTACCTGAACCGGCCGGACGCCGACGCGGCGAGCCGCAGCGCCGACGGCTGGTTCCGGACCGGTGACGTCGCCACCATCGGCCCGGACGGGTGGCACCGGATCGTCGGGCGGGCGAGCACCGACCTGATCAAGAGCGGCGGCTACCGGATCGGGGCGGGTGAGGTCGAGGAGGCGTTGCTGGCCCACCCGGCGGTACGCGAGGCGGCGGTGGTGGGCCTGCCGCACCCCGACCTGGGGCAGCAGGTCACCGCGTTCGTGGTCGCCGACGGGGTGACCGGTGCCGAGCTGGTGGACTTCGTCGCCCGGCAGCTGTCGGTGCACAAGCGGCCCCGGGTGGTCCGGTTGGTCGACGCGCTGCCCCGGAACGCCCTGGGCAAGGTGCAGAAGAAGCGCCTCGTCGAGGGGTGACGGATCAGACCTGGGCGGGGGCGGGCAGCACCGGGCGCAGCCACGAGTCGAGGCGGGTCCGGTGCCGCCACTCCCGGGGGTAGCCGACGGAGACCTCCTCGAACCGGACCCCGTCGTGCCAGGTGACCCGGGGGATGTGCAGGTGGCCGTAGATCACCGTGCGGGCATGGAAGCGGCGGTGCCAGTCGGCGGTGAGTTCGGTCCCGCACCACTGGGCGAACTCGGGATAGCGCAGGATGTCGGTGGGCATCCGCACCAGCGGGTAGTGGTTGACCAGGACCTTCGGCACCGCCGGGTCGCAGTCGGCGAGCCGGGCCTCGGTACGGGTCACCCGCGCCCGGCACCAGGCGTCCCGGCTCGGGTACGGGTCGGGGTGCAGGAAGACCTCGTCGGCGCAGACCACCCCGGCGGCGTGGGCGCGGGCCAGGGACTGCTCCTTGCTGGTCACGCCCGGCTCGCGGAACGAGTAGTCGTAGCCGACGAACAGCGGCGCCACCAGCAGCGGGCCACCGGCCCCGGTCCAGACCGGGTAGTCGTCCTCGGGGGTGCTCACGCCCAGCTCCCGGCACTGCCGCACGATGGCCTGGTAGCGGGCCTCGCCGCGCAGCCGGACGGGATCCTGCGAGTGGGTCCACAGCTCGTGGTTGCCGGGTGCCCAGATGACCTTGGCGAACCGTTCGCTGAGCAGCTTCAGCGCCCAGGTGACGTCGGCGAAGAGTTCGGCGACGTCACCGGCGACGATCAGCCAGTCGCCGGCCGCGGCGGGCCGCAGGCTCTCCACGATCTTCCGGTTCTCCGGGTACGCCACGTGCAGGTCGCTGACCGCGTAGATGCCGGCGTTCATGTGTGGTCCCCTCGTTCAGCCAGGTCGGTTGCCGGGTCCTGGGGTGGCTCAGTTCGGTACGGCGACGACGGCCAGGGTCAGGCCGGCGTCGTGCAGGTAGCAGCCTTCGAAGTCCCGACCGCGACCGGGGACGAGGACGCGGGCGGTGAAGGTGCGGTCGGCCGGGTGGAGGGTGATCCGGGCCTCGTCGAAGCCGAGGAAGACCCCGGTCACCGGGAACCACGCCTTGTAGAGGGCCTCCTTGGCGCTGAACAGCAGCCGGTCCCAGTGCGGGCCGGGGGTGTCGGCGGTCAGCCGGCGCACCATGGCCCGCTCGTCGGGCAGGGCGATGGCGTCGAGCACGCCGTCGGGCAGCGGGGCGTCGGGTTCGGCGTCGATGCCGATGGTCTCGACGTCGTCCCGGCGGGCGACCACGGCGGCCCGGTAGCCGTCGCAGTGGGTGAGGCTGCCGACCACGCCGGCCGGCCAGACGGGCGCGCCCCGGTCCCCGGTGAGCACCGGGGCGGGTGGCTGACCGAGGGCGCGCAGGGCCCGGTGGGCACAGGTGCGGGCGGTGGTGAACTCGCGTCGCCGCTTCTCGACGGCGCGGGCCACCAGGGCCGCCTCCTCGGGGTGCAGCGGTTCGGTGTCGGTGTCGTCGAACGCCTCGACGGCGACGGCGCCGGTCGGCACGAGCTGCTCGATCATGCCTCGGCCAGCGGTCGGATCGTCCAGGTGTCGCCGGTGTGGAGGAGGGTGGTGAGTTGTTGTTCGGGGGTGTGGGTGGTGGTGTTTTTGGCGGTGGTGATTTGGTGTTGGACGGTGGTGTCGTAGGTGGGTCGGTTGATGTGGCGGAGGATGCCGATGGGGGTGTTGCGGAGGTCGTGTTGGGGGAGGCGGGTGAGGGCGAAGGCGTAGGCGGGGTCGGTGATGGTGGTGTCGTGGGTGACGATGTCTTCGGGTGGGGTGGTGGCGGTGTCGCGGATTTCGAGGCCGAAGCCGTGGGGTGGGTGGACGACGCAGTGTTGCCGGTCGCGGCCGAAGGTGATGGGTTGGCCGTGTTCGAGGGGGATGAGGTAGTCGTCGCGGGTGTCGGGTTGTTTGAGTTGGTCGAAGGCGCCGTCGTTGAAGATGTTGCAGTTTTGGTAGATCTCGACGAAGGCGGTGCCGTGGTGTTGGGCGGCGGCGCGCAGGACGGTTTGGAGGTGTTTGCGGTCGGAGTCGATGGTGCGGGCGACGAAGGTGGCTTCGGCTCCGAGGGCGAGGGAGAGGGGGTTGAAGGGGGCGTCGGCGCTGCCGGCGGGGGTGGATTTGGTGATTTTGCCGGTTTCGCTGGTGGGGGAGTATTGGCCTTTGGTGAGGCCGTAGATGCGGTTGTTGAAGAGCAGGATTTTCAGGTTGACGTTGCGGCGCAGGGCGTGGATGAGGTGGTTGCCGCCGATGGACAGGGCGTCGCCGTCGCCGGTGACGACCCAGACGGACAGGTCGGGGCGGGTGACGGCGAGGCCGGTGGCGATGGCGGGGGCGCGGCCGTGGATGGAGTGCATCCCGTAGGTGTTCATGTAGTAGGGGAAGCGGGATGAGCAGCCGATGCCGGAGATGAAGACGGTGTTTTCGCGGGGGATGTTGAGTTCGGGCATGAATTGTTGGATGGCGGCGAGGATGGCGTAGTCGCCGCAGCCGGGGCACCAGCGGACTTCCTGGTCGGATTTGAAGTCTTTGGTGGTGAGTTTCACGGCGACGGGTTCAGGCATTTTTGCAGACCTCTTCCAGCATCGTCTCCAGTTCGGCGGCGGTGAAGGGTAGGCCGCGGACCTGGTTGTAGGTGATCGCGTCGATCAGGTAGCGGGCGCGGATGACCTGGGCGAGTTGGCCGAGGTTCATCTCGGGGATGACGACCCGGTCGTAGGTGGTGAGGATGTCGCCGAGGTTGGCCGGGAGGGGGTTGAGGTGGCGTAGGTGGGCCTGGGCGATGGGTTGGCCGCGGTGGCGCAGGGTGCGGCAGGCGGCGCCGATGGGGCCGTAGGTGGAGCCCCAGCCGAGGACGAGGGTCCGGGCGGTGCCGTCGGGGTCGTCGACGTCGAGGTCGGGGACGTCGATGGCGTCGATGCGGGCGGCGCGGGTGCGGACCATGAAGTCGTGGTTGGCGGGGTCGTAGGAGATGTCGCCGGTCTTGTCGGCTTTCTCCAGGCCGCCGATGCGGTGTTGCAGTCCGGGGGTGCCGGGGACGGCCCAGGGGCGGGCCAGGGTGGCCGGGTCGCGTAGGTAGGGCAGGAACGTGACGCCGTCGTCGTGGTTGGGGGTGGTGGCGAAGTCGACGCGGAGGTCGGGGAGGTCGGCGACGTCGGGGAGGAGCCAGGGTTCGGAGCCGTTGGCGACGTAGTTGTCCGACAGCAGGATCACCGGGGTGCGGTAGGTCACGGCGATGCGGGCGGCTTCCAGGGCGGCGTGGAAACAGTCCGAGGGGGACTTCGCGGCGATGACCGCGACGGGTGCTTCGCCGTGGCGGCCGTGCAACGCCATGTTCAGGTCGGCCTGTTCGGTTTTCGTGGGCAGCCCGGTCGACGGGCCGGCGCGTTGCACGTCCACGATGACCAACGGTAGTTCCAGGGCCACGGCCAGGGAGATCGTCTCGGATTTCAGGGCGACCCCGGGGCCGCTGGTCGTGGTGACGCCGAGGGCGCCGCCGTAGGAGGCGCCCAGGGCGGCGCCGACCGCGGCGATCTCGTCTTCGGCCTGCATGGTGACCACACCGAGGCTCTTGTGTTTCGACAACTCGTGCAGGATGTCCGACGCCGGAGTGATCGGGTACGCGCCGAGGAACACCGGCAGACCCGACCGGACCCCGGCGGCGACCAACCCCAACGACAGGGCGGCGTTACCGGTGATGTTGCGGTAGGTGCCCGGGAGCATCTTCGCGGGTTTCACCTCGTACCGCACCGAGAACGAGTCGGTGGTCTCGCCGTAGTTCCAGCCCGCCTTGAACGCGGCGATGTTCGCCGCGACGAGATCCGGACGCTTGGTGAACTTCCGCTCCAGGAACCGCAACGTCGACTCGTACGGCCGGGAGTACATCCACGACAACAACCCGAGCGCGAACATGTTCTTCGCCCGCTCGGCGTCTTTCTTCGACACCGACAACTCTGCCAGGGCCCCGACGGTCATCGACGTCAACGCCACCGGATGCACCACGAACCCGTCCAGCGTGTCGTCGTCCAACGGCGACACCGCATACCCGACCTTCACCAGGTTCCGCTTCGTGAACTCGTCGGTGTTCACGATGATGTCCGCACCCCGACGCAGATCCGCCAGGTTCGCCTTCAACGCCGCCGGGTTCATCGCGACCAGGACGTTCGGCGCGTCACCCGGCGTCAAAATGTCGTAATCGGCGAAATGAACCTGGAAACTCGACACCCCCGGCAACGTCCCCGCAGGCGCCCGGATCTCCGCCGGGAAATTCGGCAACGTCGAAATATCATTACCCAACTGCGCCGTCTCCGAGGTGAACCTGTCCCCCGTCAACTGCATCCCATCACCCGAGTCACCCGCAAAACGGATCACCACCCGGTCCAACTGACGGATCTGCTTGGTGGTGGGCACGGCGTCGCCGGCCGGCTGCCCGTCGTCGTACCATGCCGTAGTGCTCATGGGCGATCACGTCCCTCTCTCCTGCGCGGCGCGCACCACGACGGCACGGCACCTCGACGCGACGGGACCGACGCCCGGCCGGCGGGCGGCACCCCCGTCGGTCGTCGCGCCCTCGGTGTCCGGCGTCTGGACGCCCGTACCCCCGGGGTCGGCGACCCCGTCGTCAGCCGGCGGGGCCGCCGACCGCGGCACGCGCCGGTGAGCGCGTGCGACCACACGTTAGGTTCCGCCTCCGGCGGTGCCAACCCTCAGCACGGTAGTTCCACCCCCAGCGGTGCCAACCCTTAGCGGCCCCCTACCCGGCACCGTCGCGCGACGCCGGCCGGGTGCGTCCATCGGGGACGGCTGAGGGGGCGCGGGCCTCGATCCGGCATGGGACACTCGTCTACATGGGCGAGCTGACCAGCGGCGCAGTGGCCGAGCCGGGGTCACCGCTGCGCCCGGGGGATCCGGAACGGATCGGGCCCTACCGGCTGCGCCGCCTGCTCGGCGCGGGCGGCATGGGGGTGGTCTTCCTGGCCGAGTCGCCCGACGGGGGCCGGGTGGCGGTCAAGGTCGTCCACGACGAGTTGCGGCCCCGGCCGGAGTTCCGCCGACGGTTCGCCCGGGAGGTCACCGCCGCCGGTCGGGTGGCCGACTTCTGCACCGCCCGGGTGCTCGACGCCGACCCGCAGGGGCCGGTCCCCTACCTCGTCACCGAGTACGTCACCGGGTCGTCCCTGCACGAGCACGTGGCCCGGCACGGCTCGCTCTCCGGCCCCCAGGCCGAGGCCTTGGCGGTCGGCGTGGCAGCCGGGCTCACCGCCATCCACGCCGCCGGGCTGGCCCACGGCGACCTGACCCCCGGCAACGTGCTGCTGTCCCCGTTCGGGCCGAAGGTCATCGACTTCGGGCTGGCCAGCCTGATCGAGGCGCTCGACCCGACCACCGGTCCGTCGTACGGCACCCCGGGCTGGCTGGCCCCGGAACGCCTCGCCGGTTCGCCGCCGGCCCAGCCCGCCGACGTCTACGCCTGGGGTGTCCTGGTCGGCTGGGCCGCCACCGGTCGACTGCCGGTCGACCCCCGGGTACACCCGCTCGGCGACCCCGAGCTGAACGGGCTGCCCGCCGGCCTGGCGGCGGTGGTCGCGCGGGCGCTGCGCGCTGACCCCCGGCAGCGCCCCACCGCCCGGGAGGCGATGCTGACCCTGGTCGGCAGCGCCGACACGGCGAGCATCCGGTCGGCGATGGAGCCGGTGGCGACCACCGGGTCGCTCGACGCCACCCGGCGGTATCCCGTCGCCGGCCAGCCGGTCACCCGGCCCGTCTCCGGGCCGCCGCGTCGACCGCCGCCGTCCTGGCCGGCGGTGCTGACCGGGGTGGTGGCGGTGGTGGCCGCCCTGGTCCTGGGCGGCGTCGTGCTGCGCCAGGGCGGGCACCGGGACACCCCGCGCGCCGGTCCGAGCCCGTCCCCGCCGGCCGTCCCGAGCCCCACCCCGAGCCCGCCGCCCAGCCCCACCCCGAGCCCGTCCCCGGCCCGTGCCACCGGCCAGGACGGGTCGCTGGAGTTCACCGTCCGGGGGGTGCACTGTGGGCAACGCGAGATCGGCTTCTGGCCGCTGACCCAGCAGGCGGACGGGGTGTACTGCATGGTCGACGTCGACGTGGCCAACCGGGGCGACAAGGGCGCCATCGTCTGGCCGCTCAGCCAACGACTGGTCGACACGGACGGCCACGGTCACACCCCGGACGCCCGCTCCCTGCTCTACTATCCGGACACCCAACGGTTGACGAAGAACATCAAGCCCGGCGCGACGGTCAGTGGATCCCTGGTCTACGACACGCCGGTCGGCACCGAGTTCCGTCAGCTCGTCGTCCACGACACGCCGCTGAGTGCGGGCACCACCATCGATCTACCGTGACCGGGAGAGCCGGAGAACATGGACGTCGCCGTCGCCATCGGACTCACCGGGCGGGCACTGACCCGTGCCCTGTCCGCCACCGGACGGGGCGTGGTGCTCGTCGCCACCGCCGCGCTCAGCCTGGCCCTCTTCATCACCACCGCCCTCGCCACGGCGTTCATCCTGCTCGGCGTCGGGGTGTTGCTGCTGCCGCTGGTCACCCCGCTGGTCCGCCGGCTGACCGGGCTGTGCCGGAAGGTCGCCGCCCGCAGCGGGGTGCCGATCGCCTCCCCCTACCTGCCGCTGCCGCCGCTCGAGGAGGGGATGTTCGGCTGGGTACAGCGCTGCCGGGCCATCCTCACCGATCCGGCGACCTGGCGCGACCTGCTGTTCCTGCTGCTCAACACGCTGGTCGGGTTCGCGCTGGGGCTGCTGCCGCTCACCCTGCTGGTCTACTCGGTGGAGGGGCTGGTGCTCTCCACCGGGTTCTGGATGCTGATGCGCGAGTCCGGGGTGAACTTCTGGTACGGCTTCACCGCGCTGGACTCCTGGCCGCACGCGGCGCTCGGCGCGCTGGTCAGCCTCGCGGTGTTCGGGATCTGGGCGGCCACCGCCCCGCACGTGCTCGCCGGGCACGCGCATTTCGCCAGGTCGCTCCTCGGGCCGAGTGAGCGGTCGGTGATCGCCTCCCGGATGCGGCACCTCTCCGAGACCCGCTCGGACGTGATCAACATCCAGGCCACCGAGCTGCGCCGGATCGAGCGGGACCTGCACGACGGCGCGCAGGCGCGGCTGGTCGCGATCGGCATGAAGCTCGGCGCGGCCAGCCGGCAGCTGCGCACCAATCCGGACGCGGCGGAGACCCTGCTGGTCGACGCGCGCACCGCCACCGCCACCGCGCTGGAGGAGCTGCGCTGCCTGATCCGGGGCATCCATCCACCGGTGCTCGCCGAGCGGGGCCTGGAGGACGCCATCCGGGCCATCGCGTTGGAGAGTCCGATCGAGGTCGAGGTCACCACCGACGTGCCCGGCCGGATGGCCGCCCCGACCGAGTCCGCCGTCTACTTCGCCGTCTCCGAACTGTTGAACAACGTGGTCAAGCACGCCAACGCCGACCGGGCCAGCATCGACCTGCGGCACACCGACGGGCTGCTGCGGGCGGTGGTGATCGACAACGGTCAGGGCGGTGCGGACGCCTCGCGCGGCACCGGTCTCCGGGGTATCGAACGGCGCTGTGCTACGTTCGACGGGACGCTCGTCCTCAGTAGTCCCGAAGGTGGGCCGACCGTCGCGATCCTGGAGCTGCCGTGCGCGTTGTTCTCGCCGAGGACCTCTTCCTTCTGAGACAGGGAATGGTCCAGCTCCTCGAATCCTACGACTTCGAGATCGTCGCGGCGGTCGACAACGGCCCGGCACTGCTCGACGCCCTGGTGACGCTGCGCCCGGAGGTCGCGGTGGTCGACGTGCGGCTCCCCCCGACGTTCACCGACGAGGGCCTGCAGGCTGCCCTGGAGGCTCGTCGCCGGGTGCCCGGCCTGCCCATCCTGGTGCTCTCCCAGCACGTCGAGCAGCTGTACGCCAAGGAGCTGCTCGCCGACGCCAGCGGCGGCATCGGTTACCTGCTGAAGGACCGGGTGCTCAACAGCGACCAGTTCGTCGACGCCATCCGGCGGGTCGCCGACGGGGGCACCGCGATGGACCCGCAGGTAATCTCGCAGCTCCTGGCCGGCAGGTCCCGCCGGGAGCCACTGTCCACCCTCACCCCCCGCGAGCGGGAGGTGCTGAAGTTGATGGCCGAGGGATGTTCGAATACGGCCATCGCGCAGCGCCTCATCGTCAGCCAGGGGGCGGTCGCCAAGTACACGACCAGCATCTTCACCAAGCTCGACCTCACCCCGGCGGACGACAGCAACCGTCGGGTGCTGGCCGTGCTGGCCTACCTCAACGGCACCCGCGCCGACGTCTCCTGACGCCCACCACGCCACCACGGCACGCCGCCCCGACACCACCCACGGCACGCCGCCCCGACACCACGTGCACGCGCAACGCCCCCGGCCGGTCGACCGGGGGCGCTGCGCGTGGTGCCTCCCGTGCTAGTCGACGGCGACCGCCGCCTCCGCCGGCCGGGAGAACATCGCCCGACGTCCCGGCAGCAGGGTGGCGGCGAAGGTGAGCGCCGCCGCACCGGCCACCACGGCGATGTAGATGAGGATCGACCCGGAGGGGACGGGCCGACCCAGCACCACGGCGCTGAACGGCAGCAGAGTGACGACCGAGGCGATGGTGCCGAGGATGACCCCGATGATGGTGATCATGCCGGCCTCGACCCCGAGCATCTGCAGCGCCTGTTGCCGGGTCGCCCCGATGAGCCGCTGCATGCCCAGCTCCCGGCGGCGACCCGCGGTCGCCACGATCAGGGTGTTCGCCACCGAGATCATGGTGTAGCCGGCGACCAGCGCGACGAGCAGGTAGTTGACCCAGGCCAGGGTCTTGGTCCGCTCGGCGAACGTGGTGATCGCGTCATGGTCCTCGATCAGGGTGCCGGGCTGGCCGGCGAGCTTCTGCCGCACGCTGGCCGCGAGCGCGTCCCGGTCGGTGCCGGGGGCGGCGGTGACCAGGATCTGACGGGCCAGCCCGGTGGTGCTGTGGGCGGCGAGCAGCTCGGCCGGCAGCATGATCGTCTCGAACCCCTCCTTGGCCGGGTAGAGCGCGACCACCCGCAGGTCCACCGCTGACCGGTCCCCGAGCCGCAGGGTGATCTGGTCGCCGACACCCACGCTGAGGTTCTTCCCGGCGACCTCGGGGAGCGCCACCGTGGCACCGGTGAGGTCGGCCAGGTTGCCGGCGGTCGTCCGCACCCCGGTGATGTCGGCGGCGCTGGCCCCGTTCACCCCCTGGAGGGGCCACGGCGACTCCACGTGCGACCCGTCGTACGGCTTGTTGATCCAGCCGGCGCTGGTGACGTACGCGGACACCGCCTGCACGCCCGGCGCGGAGCGGAGCGTCTCGACCGTGTCGGCGGGGAACCCGCCGGTGGTCGAGCTGAGCACCACGTCGGCGCGGAGGTTGTCGGAGTAGTAGCGCTCGGCGGCCTCGTTCTGCGTGGTCTGCAGGTAGAAGTTGGCCAGGGCCAGGCCCACCGCCAGCATGATCGGGGTGACCGCGGAGGCCACCCGGACCGCGCGGACCCGCACGTTGATCGTGCCGAGGTAACCGGCCAGCCCGAAGAACGCCCGCGCCGGCACGCTGAGGATGGCGGCCAGCAGCCGGGTCAGCCCCGGGCTGATCAACGCGATGGCGATCGCCCAGCACATCACCGCCGGACCGGCGGTCGCCGAGGCCACCGCCCCGCGCATCGCGATCGCCGTCACCAGCAGCAGGGCGAACCCGCCGCCGAAGAAGAGGATGGCGAACACGACCCGGGGCCAGCTCACCCACTTGCGTTGCAGGGCGGCCTCGGCGATACCGGCCGTCGGCCGGGTCTTGGCCGGACGCCGACCGGCGACGTTGGCCGCCATCAGCGCGGCGAAGATCCCGACGACCGGACCGATGAGGTACGGCAGGAAACCCTGGTGGAACTCGACCACCGGCGAGATGACCCCGGCCTCCCCGACGATGTGGTAGAGCAGTGGCCCCAGCACCACACCGGGTACGACGCCGAGGATCGCCGCACCGACCGCTACCACCAGGGCCTCGCGGCGCACCATCTTGCGGATCTGCCGGGGCGTCGCACCGATGGAGCGCAGCAGCGCGATCTCCTTCTGCCGCTGCTGCACCGACAGGCCGAGGGTGCTGGCGACCACGAAGATCGCCACGAAGACCGTCATGCCGGCGAAGACACCGGAGAGCGGGATGAGCTGGGCCTGCCCACCGACCGCCTCGGGGAACTCGGCCGTCCCCCGGTCGTCGCCGGTCAGCACGACCAGCTTGCGGTCGGCGAGGGTGCGCTCGATCCGGCCGCGCAGGGCGTCCAGGTCGGTGCCGGGCTTGGCCACCACGCCGATCGCGTCGGCGCTGCCGGTGTGCGGGTTGAGCCGCCGCTCGTCGTCGCCGGAGAAGAACAGCGCCGTCTGGTCCGTCTCACCCGGGGGCGTGGCTATCCCGCTGACCTGGAAGGAGGAGGTGACCCCGCCGGCCACCACGTCGACCCGGTCACCGACCTTGGCGCCGGCCAGCCGGGCCACCGCCCGGTCCAGCACGACCTGACCCGACTGGGTGGGCGGCTGCCCGTCGAGCCGGTACGGCCCGAGCTGGGCCGAATCCCAGCCGTGGCCCAGGGACTGGGTGCCGACGATCACCGGAGCGCCGTCCCGGACGACCGTGGCGGCGAAGGACGCCTCCGCGACCGCCCGTTCGACCCCGGGCACCTCCTGGATCCTGCTCACCAGGCCGGGGTCGATCCAGTACCGCTCGGCCAGCGGCACCGACTTGATGTCCTTGGTGTCCTGCGGGTCCTTCTTGGGCACCCCGTAGGTCTGCTTGCCGCTGACCACGACGTCGGCCGCCGCCAGGCGCTGCGGCGGGACGGCCAGCCGGATGCCCGTCTCCATCAACCCGCCACAGGCGACGATCAGCGCCACGCCGAAGAAGACCGCGACGAACGTCGCGATGAAGGCGAGCTTGCGGTAGCGCAGGGTGCGCCACGCGAGGTACGTCATCAGAAGCCACCCCTGCCGGTGGCCTGCGGAGCCCGGTTCTGCTGCCAGGCGGTCAGGTGGGTCATCCGCTCGGCCACCACGTCGGCGGTCGGGGCCTCCAGCTCGCCGATGAACTGGCCGTCGGCGAGGAACAGCACCCGGTGCGCGGCGGCGGCGGCCACCGGGTCGTGGGTCACCATGATGATCGTCTGGCCGCCGCTGGAGACCGTCTCGCGGAGCAGTTGCAGCACCTCGATGGTGGTCTGGGTGTCCAGCGCGCCGGTCGGCTCGTCGGCGAAGATGACCGCCGGCCGCATGATCAGCGCCCGGGCGATCGCGACCCGCTGCTGCTGACCACCGGAGAGCTCGCTCGGCAGGTGCTTGCGCCGCTCGGCCAGCCCCACCCGGCCCAGCACCTCCAGCACGGAGTGGCGGTCGGGCCGGCGGCCGGAGAGCCGGTAGGGCAGGCCGACGTTCTGCTCGACGTTGAGCGCCGACATCAGGTTGAACGCCTGGAAGATGAAGCCCACCCGCTCGCGGCGCAGGATGGTGAGCTGGTTCTCGTTCATGCCGCTGAGTTCCTTGCCGTCCAGCACCACCGAGCCGGACGAGGGCACGTCGAGCCCTGCCGCGCAGTGCAGGAAGGTGCTCTTACCGGAGCCGGACGGCCCCATCACCGCGGTGAAGCTGCCCCGCGGAAAGCTCATCGTCACGCCCCGCAGCGCGTCCACCCGGTTCTCGCCACGCCCGTACGTCTTGCGGACGTCCCCCAGACGGACCGCGTCGACGGAACCGCTCATGGCCATCCGACCGTCTTTATTCCTGTTCACCTCATGCTCCCCGCAGAAGAACGTCGCCAGCTGGCGGTGGTTATGTGTTCACCGTATGGACCGGTCGGTCGCCGCTCTATGGAGCTAATGACCCGAACGGGTAGGCCTAGGCCCACGTCCCGGGGTCGGGTTCCCCGCCCCGACGGCTCAGCTCGCCTGGACCGCCGTGGACTCCCACTGCGGCCAGGTACGCTCGGCCCCGCTCGGGGCCACCGCCAGCAGTCCGGACCCGGTGGCGTCCATCGGGAGCCCGAGCGACAGCTCGGTGCGCCGCCGGACGTTCAGCTTCCGGTAGACCCGGGTGAGATGCTGCTCGACGGTGCTCACCGTGATGTACAGCTTCTTGCCGATCTCCCGGTTGGTGTGACCGAGCGCCGCCAGCGTGGCGACCCGCTGCTCGGCGTCGCTGAGCCGGGACAGCTCCTCGTGCTCCGGCGCAGCGTCCGCCTCGTCGCCGCCGACCGGGTCGTTGCCGGGCAGCAGCCGGCGGCACAGCGCCTGCGCCTGGATGTCCTTGGCTAGCTGCGTCGCGCTGCGGGCCACCACCCGCGAGGTGTTGAACTCCCCTCGCCCGTAGTGCGCGCTGCTGAGCGCGGCGAGGGCGAGGAAGAGCTGGTAGCGGTCGCCGGCCTCCTGGAGCAGGTTGGCCGCCTGGCGCAGGGTCTCCACCCGTTGCTTGACGTCGAGGGCCGACCCGAGCAACCGCAGCGAGATGCCCCTGGTCCGGGCGTTCGCCGCACCGGGCCGGGCGAGCTGCTCGGTCACCATGCCCCGGGCCCGGTCGGGTCGGCCCGAACGCAGGTAGACCTGGGCCAGGTCACCGCGCCAGGGCAGCAGGGTGGGCAGGTCCAGCCCCCACCGGGTGGCCAGCTGCCCGCAGGTCTCGAAGTCGGCCAGGGCGGCGTGCACCCGTCCGCCGGCGAGGTGCAGGTGACCCCGGGCACGCAGGTACAGCGGCCAGAACCAGGTGTCCCGGATGGCGTCCGGGATGACGTGCTTGAGCTGTGCCTCGGCCTCGTCCAGCTTGTCCATGCCGATCTTGGCAAGCAGCAGGTTGGACAGCGGCGAACCGATCGCGACACCCCAGTTGTGCGGTGACAGCGCGTCCAGCGCCTCGCGGGCGAACCGCTCGCTGAGCGGCAGGTCGCCCTGCCGGAGCGCGATGTGCGACCGGACGTCGGAGAGAATGGCGTGCCAGGTGGTGGCGCCCCGCGCCCCGGCCTCGGCGCCGAGGACGTCACACCAGTGCACCGCCCGGTCCATCCGGTCGGCGTAGACCAGCGTCTGCAACGCACACAACGCCGACTCCAGCCCGACGTCGACCAGCAGGTGGCTGCCGAGCACCTGCTCGGCCCGGGCGATCACCTCGTCGGTAACCCCGTCGGCGAGCACGGCGGTCAGCGACGGGGTGGCCGGCCCGAGGGAGCCGTCGGACCGGGTCGGGGTGGCGGTGGAGGGAAAGCCGGGGGCGGCGTCGAGCTCGGCGAAGGCGACCGGGAAGTGCAGCCGCAGCCATTCGGCACACCCGGCCAGCTCGGCGGTGGTGGCGGCGTCCAGCCGCTGCCGCTCGTCGCGCAGGTGCCGCAGCGTCTCCTGGGCGTCCTGGCGGTGACCGTGCCAGAGCTGGTAGCGCAGCAGCGCCACGGCGTGCCGCTCCGAGAGGTGCCCGGCCCGCAACGCGTCGCGCTGGGACTGGAGGTGCTGGCTCACCGCCGCCGGGTTGACCCGCCACTGGCAATCGGCCAGCATCGCGGTCAGTGCCGCCCGACGAGGGGCGTCGTCGCACATCTCGTGGGCCAGCTTCAGCGACTCCATCGCGTCGTCGACCCGGTCCTCGGCGAGGGCGTGCGTCGCCGATTCCTGGAGCACGGTGATGGCCCAGGGCTCGGCGAGGCCACCCGCCGCGAGCAGGTGGCCGCCGATGGCCGAGGCCGGTGCGCCCTCGGCGTGCAGCAGCTCCGCCGCGCGGGCGTGCATCTCGGCCAGGGCGTCCGGGGCCAGGTCGTGCAGCACCGCGGTACGCGCCGCCGGGTGACGGAACCGGCCCCCGCGTAGCAGACCGGAGGTGGTCAGCGCGTCGAGCACCCACTGGACCCGGGCCGGCTTGCTGGCCAGCAGCCGGCCCAGCAGCACCGGGCTGGCCAGGTCGCCGAGCAGGGCCAACCCGTGGGCGATCTCCAGGATCGCCGGATCCCACCGCCGCAGGCAGGCCAGGACCGCCTGGCCGAACTGGTCACCGACGACCGGCTCGGTGCCGTCCACCGCGCCGGCGACGCGCCGGTCCTGGCCGAGCGCGTGCAGCAGCAGCGGGTTGCCGCCGCTGATCCGGTGGTACGCCGGGGCGAGCGCCGCGGCGGTGTCCCGATCGGTCCACCCGGCCAGCAGCTCGGCGACCCCCTCCTCGGACAGGGGGGACAGCTGGATGTTGCAGAAGCAGGCGTGCCGGGTGAGCTCGGCGCGGAACTCCGGGTTGAACGGCTGGGGTTGGGGCGACTCGGTGAGCACCACCAGGATCTGCGCCGCGGTGAGCCGGCGTTGCAGGTAGAGCAGGGTCTGCAGGGTGGTCTCGTCGGCGAACTCGACGTCGTCGACGAGCAGCACGAGCGGCCGGTTCCGGGCGATGTCGAGCAGCTCGGCGCACATCCCGCGGATCACGCCGATGTCGGCGACCCCCTCCGCGGTGGTGGTCGCGGGGTCGACGAACGCGCCGACGCGCCGCAGCGTCTCGGCCGGCAGCGGCACGCTGTGGAAGAGCTGCCCCATCACCGCGGCGGGCAGCAGCCGCTCCGCCCGCGAGCAGGCGGCGCTCAGCACCAGCCCACCGGCCGCCTCGACGTGCTCGGCGAAGGCCCGCAGCAGCTCGGTCTTACCCGTGGCACCGGGGCCGCTGACCAGTGCGACCCGCCCCCGGCCTGTGGCACTTCCGGAGTAAAGGCCCCGCAAGATGTCAAGCTCGCGGCTTCTCTCCACGAATTCCACCGGTCTCCCCCCAGGTCAGCGACGACGCATCGAACGGGGCGCTGTCGCCTGGCGGGACAGGCGCCCGACGCAACCGATCGGCTCGATGCCACGCGGTCCGTCGAGGCCCAACCGACCGCTGCCCACGTCAGCCCGCAAACCGGGTCTTTCAATGAGGATGGTCAATTGAATGATGACTTTGGCCGCGCCTCGACGGCGGACACAGCATACATAGACACCCGTACAAGACGGTAGTGGGGTAGCGATACTTCGTCACCGATATTACGTAGCGGGGTGGCGTTTTGTCGGTTCTCGGCGCCGGCCATCAAATTACCAATCAGTAACGGCCACCTGATCCAGAAATCACCCGCGCCCTCCCACCTGCACAAACGGCCGCAAGATCCACCCCGCCGCAGGCCGCTGACCTGGAAAAGGACTCCCTCCCCGGGTCCACACCGGAGATTTTGTGTCAATTCCCCTCTGATCACCATCCATCATAACGGCATCCGCACACCACCACCGAAGGGAACAGAAATAATAAATCGGGCAAATTACTCTTGAGGAAAAATTGAGTTTCGGGTCCGCGACGGCACCATTACAGACACAATTCAAAGGCCACCGCAATCCTGTCGCCTCCCCGACATCGGCGACCGGCATCGCAAATGCGAAGGGCCAGGCCGGGAAAGTGGCCGCAGGTTGACCGGCCACGGAAATCTGGTTGCCCACCGGCTAGTTAGGGGTCGCTTCCGGGTATACGCCGAACCCGCCGGCCGCCAGGCTGGAACCATCCGAGGGCAGTGACGCACAACACGATTTTCCGGAAGCGTGTCCGCCCCCAGCCGAGGAGGAAAGCGTGGATGATCTCGCACCGGTGAGCGGCGCGCGGCGGTTCGGCGACGGCCACGTCAACGTGGTGCTCGAAGGCGGACCGGTCGGTCTGCCGGCCGTCGACCGGGCCCGCAGCGCGCTGGCCGGCACCGGCCGCATCAAGGTGCCCTACCTCGGCGGATACGAACACTTCGAACGCCGCGGCGACCACGACGGCCGCGCCGACGACGCGTCCCGGGTGGTGGTCTTCCACTGGACCATGCGGACGAAGATCGCCGAATGAGGGCACGGCGGATGGGGGCACCGGTGAACCGGTGCCCCCATCCGCCACGTCAGGCGACTCAGCCCGCCGAGGATCCGGGCAGCGGCCGCCCCAGCTCGGCGCCGATCAGCCGGATCACCTCGGCGGCGTGCTCGTTGAGGAAGAAGTGCCCGCCCCGGAACACCCGCACGTCGCACTCGGCGCTGGTGTGCAACCGCCAGTCGCGCGCCTCGTCCACGGTGGTCATCGGATCGCTGTCGCCGGTGAGCACGGTGATCGGCGCGTCCAACCGCCGCCCCTCCTCGGCCCGGTAGGTCTCCACCGCCTTGTAGTCCCCGCGCAGTGCGGGCAGGATCATCGGCAGCAGCTCCGGGTCACCCAGCACCCGCGGGTCCGACCCGCTGAGCCGGGCCAGCTCCCGGAGCACCCCGGCGTCGTCGCGGGTGTGCACGTACCGCTCGTCCCGGGTGCGCGACGGTGCCCGGCGACCGGACGCGAACAGCCGTACCGGCGGCCGGCCGGTCTCCTGTTGCAACCGCAGCCCCAGCTCGTAGCCGAGCACCGCGCCCATGCTGTGCCCGAAGATCGCCACCGGCCGGTCCAGCCACGGTCGCAACGCGCCGAACACCCCGTCGACCAGGCCGGCGACCGTGTCCAGCACCGGCTCGTGCCGGCGGTCCTGCCGGCCCGGGTACTGGATCGCCAGCACCTCGACCCCGGGCGAGAGTGCCCGGGAGACCGGGAACAGGTAGCTGGCCGAACCACCGGCGTGCGGTAGCGCCACCAGCCGGATCGCGCTCGACGGCGCCGGATGGAACCGCCGCACCCACAGGTCGTTCTCTAGCGTTGCCGTCATCACTGTTCCTCTGGGGATCGACGCTGCGGGCCTGACCCGCAGCGGGACGCCTACAGCGGAGGGCACCCGGGCCGGCCCGCCGGTGGCGGATCGTCGGGGCGGCCCGCCGGTGGCGGAGGGCTCCCGGGCCGGACCCGCCGGTCACGTGCCGTCCGGGCGTGTCGTGACCGTCCCGGAACCGGCATCGCCGCTGCGTCGCCCGCGGGTGTCATCGCCGCTTCCGTGCCGGGGTGGCGGCGTCCCGTCGGGACACCGCCGCCGTCGACGAAGCGAGCGTAGGAACACCGGGGGACCGTGACAACCCCTAGCCGGCACCCCGGCCCCCTAGCCGACGCGGCGCGGACGGGCGGGCCGGATCAGCCGGATCCGGCGGGTACGCCGGGGGCCGCCCGGGAGCGCGGTCAGGCCACCGGATGCGCCGGGCGGTGCCCGGCCGGCGTGGTCGACTCCGGTCCGATCCGGATCTCGGCGCCCGGCCCGGCGTCGGCCCGGCCGGTGCCCCCGGTGACCGTGTCCCCCGACGCCGTGGCCTCGGCCGGCGCGGCAACCGGGCCGGCACCGGCGGCCGAGGTCGGGTCGGCCGGCGTCGGGGACGGGTCGGCCGGCGTCGGGGTGTCGTCCGGTCCACCGGCCGGCTGCTGCCCGGGGACCGACACGCCCACGTTACGCAGCAGCACGGCCGCCAGGACCGCCGTCACCACCAGGATGCCGGCCGAGACGACCGCGGCGACCCGCAGCTCGTCGGCGAACGCCGCACGGGCCACCGTCACCAGCGTCTCCGCCGCGGTGGTGGACAGCGTCCGGCTCTCCTCGACCGCGCCTCCGAGGGTCTCCCGCGCGGTGACCCAGGAGTCCGCCGGCACGCCGTCGGGGGCCGCCCCGGAGAGCTGCCGCCGGTAGACGAACGTGCCGATGCTGCCGAGGATCGCCACGCCGAGCGCGGCACCGAACTGGCTGCCCGTCTCGGAGAGCCCGGCGGCGGCACCGGCCCGCTCCGGCGGCGCGGTGGAGACGATCAACTCGGCGCTCAGGGTCAGCACCATCGCGATGCCGCCCGTCATCAGGGCCTGGCCGACCACCACCTGGGTCAACCCGACCTCGTCGCCGACCTGGGCGAGCACCAGGCAGCCGGCGGCCCCGACCAGCAGGCCACCGGCGGCGACGTAGGCACGCCGGAAACGCTGCGCCAGCATCGGGGCCAGCACCGCCGCGCCGACACCCGCCGCGCCCGCCGCCGGCAGCGACCAGAGGCCGGCGCTGAACGGCCGCAGCCCGAGCACCAACTGGAGGTACTGGCTGATGAAGAACATGAAACCGACCAGCGCGAAGTTGGCGAGCACGTTCATCACCACCGCCGCGCTGAACGCCGGGGCGCGGAACAGCCGGACGTCGATCACCGGGTCGGCGACCCGTCGCTGGCGCAGCACGAAGACGGCCAGCAGGATCAGCCCGCCGACCACCCCGGACACCTGGGGCCAGTCGACGCCGTCCTCGGCGAACTGCTTGACGCCCCAGATCATCGGCAGCACGGCGACGAAGGCCAGCACCGTGCTGAGCAGGTCGAGCCGCCCGGCCGCCGGGTCACGGAACTCCGGCAGCAGCAGCGGGGCGAGCACCAGCAGGAGCAGCATGATCGGCACGTTGATCTCGAAGACGGTGCCCCAGGAGAAGTACTGGAGCAGCGCACCCCCGGCCACCAGGCCGATGACGCCGCCCGCGGAGAACCCCGCCGCCCAGAGCCCGATCGCGGCCCGACGCTCGTTCTCGTCGTGGAACATGTTGCGGATCAACGACATGGTCGACGGCATCAGCGTCGCCCCGGCGGCGCCCATCACCGCCCGGGTGCCGATCAGCATGCCGGGACTGGTGGACAGGGCGGTGGCCGCGGAGGCCACCCCGAACACCGCCGCGCCGATCATCAGCAGCCGACGGCGGCCGATCCGGTCGCCCAGCGTGCCCATCGGGATCAGCAGGCCGGCCAGCACGAAGGCGTAGACGTCGGTGATCCAGAGGAGTTGGCTGCCGGTCGGCTGGAGATCCGCCGTGATGAACGGCAGGGCGTACGACAGCACGGTCATGTCCATGCTGATGATCAGAGTCACCAGGACGAGCACCGCGAGACCGATCCACTCGCGACGACCGGCCTTTGCCTGCGCTGTAGCCATGGCCGAAAGCTACCATCGAATTTATACAGGCGTATACATCCGATGGGTGAATTAGGGGGTGGTTCCGAGTAGGGTGACGCCCGTGGGTCATCGGGAACGCCTGCTGGCAGGGGCCAGAGTCTGCCTGTACGAGCGCGGCTACACGCGCACCACCGCCCGCGACATCGTTGCCGCCTCAGACACCAACCTGGCGTCGATCGGCTACCACTTCGGCTCCAAAGAGGCCCTGCTGACCGCCGCCCTGGTGCAGGCGTTCGAGGAATGGGGCGTCGAGATCGACCGGGTGCTCCGCGACGGCACCCAACCCGACCTGCTGGACCGGCTGGAGTCGATGTGGTCCGGCCTGGTGGAGTCCTTCGGCACCCACCGGCCGCTCTGGGTCGCGGGGATCGAGGCGTTCGCGCTGGCCGAACACCTGCCGGTGCTGCGGGAGCAGCTGGCCGACAGCTACGCCCGGGCCCGCCCGGCGCTGGCCGCCTTCGTCATCCGCGACGGCGGCGAGAACGTCAGCGACGGCACCCGCAAGGCCCTCGGCTCGTTCCTGCTGGCCCTGATGATCGGCCTGACGGTGCAGCGGCTGCTCGACCCCGAGGCCGCCCCGTCCGGCAAGGAGCTGGCCCGGGCGCTGCAACTGATCGTCGGCGCGATCAACACCCCCACCGGCGACTGACCCCACCCGGAACAGGGGTCCGGGCCGCCCCACCCCGACGGCCACCCCGCCGGCAGGGGGTCGGTAGGGGTACCGGGCCACCCGGTCACTCCACCCGCACCAGGCCGGCACGGAGCAGGTCCTCCAGCCACACGTCGAAATCCCGACGGGTGATCACCGGATCGGCCGCCCACTGTCGGGCGAGGACCCCGGCGGCGCGCTCCGGTGAACCGCCCTGCTGCTGCAACGCGATCCACATCGCCGCGGCGGTCGCCCCGAACCGGTAGCGCACTCCGGCCTGCTGGCAGGTCAGCTCCAGCTGCCCGCTCCGGGTGACCCTGGCGACGATCCCCTGTTCGAGTCGCACCCGCATCCTCCCTGCCTCCCCGTGTCCACCATGGTGGGACCTGCGGCGAACCGACACCTCCAGCCGCACGACCACTACCGTACGAGGTCACCTGGTGACGCGATACGGTCGTGGACCCACGCCGAAGGTGGACAAATACCCACCCTTCTCCGGGGAGGAAGCCCGAGGCCCGCCGAACGCCATGGGCGTCGACGGACCCCGGGCCGGCCCGACGGAGGCAGGTCAGTCCGATGCCTCCAGTTCGTCGTCGAGGATGTCGAACAACTCGTCGGCGGAGACCGATGCCAGGTCCCGGGCGGCCGGCTCCACCGCCGCCGCGCCGTACGCCGTGTTCCACCGGGCCACCAGCCCCTGGAGCCGGACGGAGATCCGGCCCCGCTCCGCCTCGTCCGGCACGGTGCCGTCCAGCAGCGCCTCCAGCCGGGCCAGCTCGGCCTCCAGCGACGGGGCGGCCGGCAGGTCACCGGTCAGCTCCGTCCGCACGAACCGGGCCACCGCCGCCGGACTGGGGTGGTCGTAGATGAGCGTCGCGGACAGCCGCAGGCCGGTGGCCGCACCGAGACTGTTCCGGAACTCCACGGCGGCCAGCGAGTCGAACCCCAGCTCCAGGAACCCCTTGTCCATGTCGACCACGTGTGGACGGGCATGACCGAGCACCTCGGCCGCCTGCCCCCGCACCAGCTCGGTGACCAGCCGGTCGGCCTCCTCCGCCGGCAGGCCGGCGAGCCGGTCGGCCAGCGACCGTTCCCCGGCCGCCGGGCCGCCCGCCGCCCGCCGCGCCGGGGCGCGCACCAGGCCGCGCAGCAACGGCGGCACCCCCTCGCTCCGGGCCCGGATCGCGGCCAGGTCGAGACGGACCGGGAGCGCCAGGGCCGGGACCGGCCGGGTGGTCGCGTCGAACAGCGCCAGCGCGTCCACGGTGGACAGCGCGGTCACCCCGGACCGGGCCATCCGGCGCAGGTCCGCCTCGCCCAGGTGACCGGTCATCCCACTGCCCGACTCGGCCCACAGGCCCCAGGCCAACGAGGTGCCCACCAGCCCGTGCGCCCGGCGGTGCTGGGCGAGGGCGTCCAGGTAGGCGTTGGCGGCGGTGTAGTTGGCCTGACCGGCGCCACCCAGCGTGGCCGCCGCCGAGGAGAACAGCACGAACCAGCGCAACGGCAGGTGCAGGGTGAGTTCGTGCAGGTGACGCGCGGCCTCCGCCTTGGCGGCCAGGACCGCCGCCAACCGCTCGCCGGTGAGCGCCGGCAGCAGACCGTCGTCGAGCACCCCGGCGGCGTGCACCACCCCGGTCAGCGGGTGCGCGGCGGGCACCGCGTCGAGCAGGTCCGCCACCGCCGACCGGTCGGCCAGGTCGCAGGCGACCACCGTCACCTGCGCACCGGCCGCCGACAGCTTGGCGACCAGCTCGTCCGCCCCGGGCGCGGCCGGGCCACGCCGGCTGACCAGCAGCAGCCGCCGTACCCCGTGCCGGGTCACGGCGTGCTCGGCGACCAGCCGGCCCAGCCCGCCGGTGCCGCCGGTGACCAGCACGGTGCCGTCCGGATCCGGGCCGGCGGGCAGCTCACCGGCGGGCACCGGCAGCGGCGCGAGCCGGGGCGCGAGCAGCCCGCCGGGGCGTACCGCGAGCTGTGGCTCGGCAGCGGCGGCGAGCGCCGCACGCAGCCCCGCCGGATCCGCGCCGTCCACGTCGACCAGGACGAACCGGCCCGGACTCTCCTCCTGGGCGGCCCGGACCAGGCCCCAGACCGTGGCGTCCACCGGCCGGGGCACGTCCTCGCCCTCGCCCGTGGCGACCACACGGGTGGTCACCAGCACCAGCCGCGCCCCGGTGAACCGGTCGTCGGCGAGCCACCGCTGGAGCAGCTCCAGCGCCCCGGTGGTCGCCGGCACCGTCGAGTCCCCCGCCGCCCGCCAGGGCACCACGACGGTCTGCGGCGCGACCCCGGTCCGCCCGACCTCGGCCGCCAGCGCGACGAGATCCGGATGGTGGGGCACCCCGAGGCCCAGGTCCGTCTCGCCGAGCACCACCGTACGGTCGGTCGGCCCGGCCGGCGGGGTCGGCACCGGGGTCCAGACGACCTGGTAGAGCGCGGAACGGTGGGCGGTGCCGGCCGGGCCGAGCTGGTCGGCGGCGAGCGGCCGGACCACCAGCGAGGCGACCGAGGCGACCGGAGCGCCGTCGGCGTCGGCCAGCTCGAAGGCGATCTCCTCCGGGCCGGTCCGGGTCAGCCGGACCCGCAGCGCCGTCGCGCCGGTGGCGTGCAGGGCGACCCCGCGCCAGGCGAACGGCACCTCGAGCCGGCCCTCGTCGGGCCGGTCCGGCTCGGCGAGGTCCAGGGCGTGCAGCACGGCGTCGAAGAGCGCCGGGTGCAGGCCGAACCGCCCGGCCGAGGACCAGGCGTCCTCGGGGAGCGCCACCTCGGCGTACACCTCGTCGCCCTGTCGCCAGGCGGCCCGCAGCCCCTGGAACAGCGGGCCGTAGTGGTATCCGGCCTCGGCCAGCCGGTCGTAGCGGCCGTCCAGGTCGACCGGGGTGGCACCGGCCGGCGGCCAGGTGTCCCCGACGGGCGCGGCCGGCGCGGCGGGGGCCACCGGGGCCAGCACGCCGGTGGCGTGCCGGGTCCACCCGTCGACCCCGTCGGCCGGGCGGGAGTGCACGGTGACCGGGCACCGTCCCGACTCGTCGGGCGACCCGACCACCACCTGGAGGTCCACCCCGCCCCGCTCCGGGACGGTCAGCGGGGCCTGCAGGGTCAGCTCCTCCACCAGGGAGCAGCCGACCTGGTCACCGGCGCGCACGGCGAGTTCCACGAACGCCGTCCCGGGCAGCAGCACCGTCCCGGCGAGGGCGTGGTCGGCCAGCCACGGGTGGGTCCGCAGCGAGAGCCGGCCGGTCAGCACGGTGCCGTCGGCGTCGGCCAGGCCGACCACCGCGCCGAGCAGCGGGTGGGCCGCCGGACGCTGGCCGAGGCCCGGCACGTCGCCACCGCCCGCCGGGGCGTCCAGCCAGAGTCGACGCCGCTGGAACGGGTACGTCGGCAGTGCGGTGACCCGGGCGCCGGTGGGCGCGAACCAGGCCCGCCAGTCCACCGGGACACCCCGGGTGTGCAGGGTGGCGAGGGCGGTCAGCAGGGTCGCCGCCTCGTCCCGGCCGCCCCGCAGCACCGGCACCAGGGCGGCCCGGTCGGTGTCGGTGACGCAGTCCCGGCCCATCGCGGTCAGCACCGCGTCCGGGCCGACCTCCAGGTACGTGGTGACGCCGGCAGCCTCCAGGGTGGCGATGCCGTCGCCGAACCGGACCGCCTCCCGGACGTGCCGCACCCAGTACCCCGGGTCGCAGATCTCGTCGGGGTCGGCGAGCCGGCCGGTCAGGTTGGAGACCACCGGCACCCGCGGCGGGGCGAAGGCCAGGCCGGAGAGGATCCGGTGGAACTCGGCCAGCATCGGCTCCATGTGCGGGGAGTGGAACGCGTGGCTGACCCGCAGCCGCTTGGTCCGGCGTCCCCTGGCCCGCCAGCCGTCGGCGATCGCGCCCACCGCGTCGTGGTCACCGGAGATCACCACCGCGTGCGGTCCGTTGACCGCGGCGATGCCCAGCTCCGCCTCGCGTCCGGCCAGCTCCCGGCGTACCTCCGCCTCGGACGCCTCGACGGCCACCATCGCGCCGTCCTCGCGCATGCCCTGCATCAGCCGGCCCCGCGCGGTCACCAGGGTGGCGGCGTCGGCCAACGACATCACCCCGGCCACGTGGGCCGCGGCGACCTCGCCGATGGAGTGCCCGGCGACCAGGTCGGGCCGGATCCCCCACGAGTCGAGCAGGCGGAACAGCGCCACCTCGATGGCGAACAGCGCACCCTGGCTGTAGACGGTCTGGTCGAGCAGGGCCGCGTCGGCGACGTCCGGCTCGGTGTAGAGCACCTCGCGCAGCGGACGGTCCAGCTTCGCGTCCAGGTGCGCGCTGACCTCCTCGAACGCCTCGGCGAACGCCGGGTACGCGGCGGCCAGCTCGCGGCCCATGCCGAGGCGCTGGGCGCCCTGACCGGTGAAGAGCATGGCGAGCTTGCCGGCCGACGGCGTGCCCCGGACCACCTCGGCGGGGTCGCCGCCCCGGGCCAGGTCCCGCAGGGCGCGCAGCGCGTCCTGGCCCTCGGCGGCCACCACGACGGCCCGACGTTCCAACGCCGCCCGGGTGGTGGCCAGCGAGTACGCCACGTCGAGGTCGGCACCGGTGTCGGCGACCAGGCCGGCCTGGACCCGCAGCGCCTCCGCCGACCGCGCGGACAGCAGCCACGGCAGCACCGGCGGGGCGACGGTCGCGGGGTTCTCGGCCGGCGGTTCCGTCACCCGGGGTGCCTGTTCGAGGATGACGTGCGCGTTGGTGCCGCTGATGCCGAACGACGACACCCCGGCCCGCCGCGGCCGGTCCAGCTCCGGCCACCGCTGCGGCTCGGTGAGCAGCCGCACCTCCCCGGCCGACCAGTCCACCTGTGGCGACGGCTCGTCCACGTGCAACGTGCGGGGCAGCAGGTCGTGGCGCATCGCCAACACCGCCTTGATCACCCCGGCCACCCCGGCCGCGCCCTGGGTGTGCCCGATGTTCGACTTCACCGAGCCGAGCCACAACGGCCGGTCCGTCGACCGGCCCTGGCCGTAGGTGGCCAGCAGGGCCTGCGCCTCGATCGGGTCGCCCAGCGTGGTGCCGGTCCCGTGCGCCTCCACCAGGTCGACCTGGTCGGCGGGGACGTCCGCGGCGGCCAGCGCCTGCCGGATCACCCGCTGCTGCGACGGGCCGTTCGGCGCAGTCAACCCGTTGGACGCGCCGTCCTGGTTGACCGCCGAACCCCGGACCACCGCGAGCACCCGGTGACCGTGCCGTTCGGCGTCGGAGAGCCGCTCCAGCAGCAGCATGCCGACGCCCTCGGACATCGTCGTGCCGTCCGCGCCGGCCGCGAACGACCGGCACCGCCCGGCGGCGGAGAGTCCGCGCTGGAGACTGAACTCGACGAAGGTGGCCGGGGTGGACATCACCGTCACCCCGCCCGCCAGCGCCAGCGAGCACTCCCCCGACCGCAGCGCCTGCACGGCCAGGTGGATGGCGACCAGCGACGACGAGCAGGCGGTGTCGACGCTGACCGCCGGCCCCTCCAGCCCCAGGGTGTACGAGATCCGGCCGGACGCCACACTGGACATGCTGCCGTTGCTCAGGTAACCGGCCAGCTCGTCCGGTACGGACGGCAGCCGGCTGCCGTAGTCGTGGTACATGACGCCGGTGAAGACGCCGGTCGGGCTGCCCTTGAGCGACAACGGGTCGATGCCCGCCCGCTCCAACGCCTCCCACGAGCTCTCCAGCAGCAGCCGCTGCTGCGGGTCCATCGCGGTCGCCTCGCGCGGGCTGATCCCGAAGAAGTCCGGGTCGAAGTCGGCCGCGTCGTAGAGGAAACCACCCTGCGTCGAGTACGTCCGGCCGGGCCTGCCGGGCTCCGGGTCGTACAGGGCGTCGAGGTCCCAGCCCCGGTCGGTGGGGAACGGCGAGATGGCGTCCGCCCCGTCGAGCAGGAGCTGCCACAGGTCCTCCGGGCTGCGTACCCCACCGGGGAAGCGGCAGCTCATCGCGACGATCGCGATCGGCTCGTCGGCCACCGGGCGGGGGGCGTCGGCCCGTACCACGTCGACCGGGCCACCGACGACCGTCTCGTGCAGGTGGTCGGCGAGCGCGGTCGGGTTCGGGTAGTCGAAGACCAGGGTGGCCGGCAGCCGCAGCCCGGTCGCGGTGTTCAGCCGGTTGCGCAGCTCGACGGCGGCGAGCGAGTCGAACCCGAGTTCCTTGAACGCCCGGGCCGGGTCGACGGCGGTGCCGCTGTCGTGGCCGAGGACCGCCGCGACGGCGGCCCGGACCAGGTCGAGCAGCATCCGGTGCTGGTCGTCCGGGCCGAGGGCGGCGAGCTGCCGGTGCAGGCCGGAGCCGGTGGCCGGGGCACCCCCGGTGGCCGCCGTCCGCCGGGCGGGCAGCCGGACCAGCCCCCGGAACAGCGCCGGCAACTGCTGGCCCTGGGCCCGCAGCGCGGCGGTGTCCAACCGGACCGGCACCAGCACCGGCGCGTCGGCGGCGACCGCCGCGTCGAGCAGCGCCAGGCCCTGCTCCGAGGCGATCGGCAGGACGCCGGAACGGGCCATCCGGGCCACGTCCGCCTCCCCGAGGTGCGCGGTCATCCCGCTGCGCTGCTCCCAGAAGCCCCAGGCCAGCGAGACCGCCGGCAGGCCGAGCGCCCGCCGGTGCCCGGCGAGGGCGTCGAGGAAGACGTTGGCGGCGGCGTAGTTGCCCTGCCCGGCCCCGTCGAGCACCCCGGCGGCGGAGGAGAACAGCACGAACGCGGACAGCTCCCGGTCGCGGGTGAGGTCGTGCAGGTGCCAGGCCGCGGTGGCCTTGGCCCGCCAGACCGCGTCGAGCTGCGCCGGGGTCAGCGTGGCCAGCAGCCCGTCGTCCAGCACGCCGGTGGTGTGCACCACGGCGGCCAGGGTGGGGATGCCGTCCAGCAGGGCGGCGACGGCCGCCCGGTCGGCCAGGTCGCAGGCGGCCACCTCGACGTCCGCGCCGAGCGCGGTCAACTCGTCGCGCAGCTCGACCGCGCCGGGGGCGGCCAGCCCCCGCCGCGACACCAGCACCAGGTCCCGGACCCCGTGCCCGGCGACGAGATGCCGGGCCACCAGCGCGCCGAGCACGCCGGTGCCACCGGTCACCAGCACCGGACCCTCGGCCCGCCAGGTCCCGTCGGCACCGGCCGCCCGGACCAGGCGGGGCACCCGGACCTGCCCGTCCCGCAGCGACAGCTCCGGCTCACCGGTGCCCACGGCGGCCAGGATCTCCTCCACCGGGGTCTCCGGATCCGCGTCCACCAGCACGAACTGGCCCGGGTTCTCCGCCTGCGCGGCCCGTACCAGACCCCACACCGGGGCGTGGGCGAGGTCGGTGCCGCCGTCGACGGCACCGTGGGTGACCACCACCAGCCGGGCGGCGGCCTGCGCCGGATCGGCGAGCCAGGACTGGAGCAGGGCCAGCGTCTCCGCCGTGGCCCGGTGGGCGGCGGCGGACCGGTCGGGGTCGTCGCCGGCCGGGGTGAGCGGGGCGAGCACCACGTCGGGGACGCCCAGGCCGATCCCTTCGAGGTAGCCCCACGACTCGGTGGCGGTGCCGGTGGGGACGGTCGTCCAGTCGACCCGGTAGAGGTCGCCCTCGGTCGGGCCGGCGGCGGTGAGCTGGACCGGACGGGAGACGAGCGCGCCGACGACGGCCACCGGGGCACCGTGCACGTCGGCGAGGTGCAGGGTGGCGGTCTCCGGCCCGGCGGCGGTGATCCGCACCCGCAGCGCGGTCGCGCCGGTGGCGTGCAGGGTCACCCCGGTCCAGGCGAACGGCAGGTACGGCGGCCGACCGGCGGGCACCGGCTCGCCGAGGCCCACCGCGTGCAGGGCGGCGTCCAGCAACGCGGGGTGCAGACCGAAGCGGCCCGCCTCCGCGTGCGCCTCCTCCGGCAGCGCCACCTCGGCGTACACCACGTCACCGACCCGCCAGGCCGCCTGCACGCCCTGGAACACCGGGCCGTACTCGTAGCCCTGGGCCACCAGGTCGTCGTAGAGGCCGGCGACCGGTACCGGCACGGCACCCGGCGGCGGCCAGGCGGTCAGGTCGAACGCGGCCCCGGGGTCGTCGGCGGAGAGGATGCCGGTGGCGTGCCGGATCCAGCCCCCGGTGTGCTCCGGCCGGGAGTGCACGGTGACCGTGCGCCGGCCGTCGTCGTCGGGGGCGCCCAGCAGGAGCTGCACCTGGACGGCCCCCCGCTCGGGCAGCACCAGCGGGGCGTGCAGGGTCAGCTCGTCGAGGTGGCCGACGTCGGCGTGGTCACCGGCGTGCAGCACCAGCTCGACGAAGGCCGTGCCGGGCAGCAGCACCGTGCCGTTGACGGCGTGGTCGGCCAGCCACGGGTGGGTGTCCAGGGAGATCCGGCCGGTGAAGAGCACCTCGCCGGAGGAGGCCATGCCGACCGCCGCGCCCCAGAGCGGGTGGCCGGCGGAGCCGAGCCCGGCCGAGGCCAGGTCGGCGGTGCCGCCGACGGCGTCGATCCAGTACCGGCGGCGCTGGAACGGGTAGGTGGGCAGCGGCACCTCGCCACGGGGACGCGCCGGCAGCACTGGCGACCAGTCCACCGCCACGCCCCGGGTGAACGCCTCGCCCAGCGAGGTCAGCCACCGGCGCAGGCCCCCCTCGTCCCGGCGCAGCGAGCCGACCGCGGCGACCTCGACGCCCGCGTCGGCGGCGGTCTCCTCGATCCCCATGGTCAGCACCGGGTGGGCGCTGCACTCCAGGAACACCCGCATGCCCGCGCCGAGCAGCACCCGGGTGGTCTCCTCGAAGCGGACCGTCTGCCGCAGGTTCGTGTACCAGTACCGGGCGTCCAGCCCGGCGGTGTCGAGGACACCCGCGCTGACCGTCGAGTAGAACGGCACGCTGGCGGCGCGGGGGGTGATCCCGGCGAGGACGTCGAGCAGCCGCTGCTCGATCCGCTCCACCTGGGCGGAGTGCGAGGCGTAGTCGACGTTGACCCGCTTGGCCCGGACGCCCTCGGCGGTGAGGGCGGCGACCAGGTCGTCGACCGCGTCGGGGTCGCCGGAGACGACGACCGAGGAGGTGCCGTTGACGGTGGCGACGGAGATCCGCCCGGCGTAGCCGGCCAGCCGCTCGGCCACCAGCCGCTCGGGCAGGCCGACCGAGGCCATCGCGCCCCGGCCCGCCAGCTCCTCCGCGATCGCCAGACTCCGCAACGCCACCACCGCCGCGCCGTCCCGCAACGACAGACCGCCCGCCACCACGGCGGCGGCGATCTCGCCCTGCGAGTGGCCGATCACCGCGTCCGGCCGCACGCCGTACGAACGCCACAGCCCGGCCAGCGACACCATCACCGCCCACAGCACCGGCTGCACCACGTCCACCCGGTCCATCGACGGCGCACCGGCGACTCCCCGCAACACGTCGGTCAGCCGCCACTGCACGAACTCGGACAGGGCTGCGCCGCACTCGGCGATCCGCTCGGCGAACACCGGCGACGAGTCCATCAGCTCCACCGCCATGCCCAGCCACTGCGAGCCCTGGCCGGGGAAGACGAAGACGGTGCCGCCCCGGAGCACGCCGGGGGCGACGCCGTCCTCGGCGAACGCCCGTGCCCCGGCGACGAAGTCGGCCCGGTCGCCGACCAGCACCGTCCGCCGGTCGAGCACCGCCCGCCCGGTCGCCAGCGCGTACGCCAGGTCACCGGCCCGTGCGCCCTCGTCGGCGGCCACGGCCGCCACCCGGGCGGCCTGCTCCCGCAGCGCCTGGTCGGTGCGGGCCGACAGCACCCAGGGCAGGACCGCCGGCTCGGGGGTGTCGGCCGGTGACTCTTCCACCGGGGACGCCTGTTCGAGGATGACGTGCGCGTTGGTGCCGCTGATCCCGAACGACGACACCCCGGCCCGCCGCGGACGGTCCGACTCCGGCCACTGCCGCGGCTCGTTGAGCAGCCGAACCTCCCCCGCCGACCAGTCGATCTGCGGCGACGGCTCCTCGGCGTGCAACGTCCGCGGCAACAGACCGTTCCGCATCGCCAACACCATCTTGATCACGCCGGCCACACCGGCCGCGCCCTGGGTGTGCCCGATGTTGGACTTGATCGACCCCAACCACAACGGCCGGTCCGCCGACCGGTCCTGCCCGTAGGTCGCCAGCAGGGCCTGCGCCTCGATCGGGTCGCCGAGGCTGGTGCCGGTGCCGTGCGCCTCCACCACGTCCACCTCGGTGGCCGGGATGCCGCCGGCCGCCGCGAGGGCCTGCCGGATCACCCGCTGCTGCGACGGACCGTTCGGCGCGGTCAACCCGTTGGACGCGCCGTCCTGGTTGATCGCCGAACCCCGGATCACCGCCAGCACGTGGTGACCGTGCCGCTCGGCGTCGGAGAGCCGCTCCAGCAGCAGCATGCCGACACCCTCGGACATCACGGTGCCGTCGGCTCCGGCCGCGAAGGACTTGACCCGGCTGTCGGCCGCCAGGCCACGCTGGAGGCTGAACTCGACGAAGGTGTCCGGGGCGGACATCACGGTGACGCCGCCGGCCAGCGCCAGCGAGCACTCCCCCGACCGCAACGCCTGCACGGCCAGGTGGATCGCCACCAGCGACGACGAGCACGCTGTGTCGACGCTGACCGCCGGCCCCTCCAACCCCAGGGTGTACGAGATCCGGCCCGAGGCCACGCTGGCCATGCTGCCGTTGCCCAGGTAGCCGACCAGGTCCTCGGGGACCTCCGGCAACCGGCTGGCGTAGTCGTGGTACATCACCCCGGCGAAGACCCCGGTGAGGCTGCCGCGCAGCGAGGTCGGGTCGATCCCGGCCCGCTCCAGCGCCTCCCACGAGGTCTCCAGCAGCAGCCGCTGCTGCGGGTCCATCGCGACCGCCTCGCGCGGGCTGATCCCGAAGAAGTCCGGGTCGAAGTCGGCCGCGTCGTAGAGGAAGCCGGCCTCCATCGAGTACGTCTTGCCGGGCTTGCCGGGCTCCGGGTCGTAGAGGTTGTCCAGGTCCCAGCCCCGGTCGGTGGGGAACGGGGTGATCGCGTCGCCGCCGTCGACGAGGAGCTGCCACAGCTCCTCGGGGGTACGCACGCCCCCGGGATAGCGGCAGCTCATCGCGACGATGGCGACCGGCTCGTCGTCGGCGACCGCGGTGGCGACGGTCGCCGCGACCGGGGTGGCCGCCCCGAGCAGCCGGGTGTGCAGGTAGTCGGCGAGCGCGGTCGGGTTCGGGTAGTCGAAGACCAGGCTGGCCGGCAGCCGCAGCCCGGTCGCGGTGTTCAGCCGGTTGCGCAGCTCCACCGCGGCCAGCGAGTCGAAGCCGATCTCCCGGAACGCACGGGTGGGTTCCACGCTGGCGGGGCTGTCGTGGCCGAGGACCGCGGTCACGTCCACCCGGACCAGGTCGAGCAGCAGGTGCCGCTGCTCGGTGTCGGTCAGCCCGGCCAGCCGCCGCTGCAGCGCCGATCCGCCGGCCGGCGTCGCGCCCGCCTCGGCGGCCCGCCGGGCCGGCAGCCGGACCAGCCCCCGGAACAGCGACGGCAGCTGCCGGCCCTGGGCACGCAGCGCGGCGGTGTCCAACCGGACCGGCACGAACACCGGCTCGTCGGCGTCGACCGTCGCGTCCAGCAGGGCCAAGCCCTGCGCGGAGCTGATGGGCAGGATGCCGGAGCGGGCCATCCGGGCCAGGTCGGCCTCGCCGAGGTGCGCGGTCATCCCGCTGCGCTCCTCCCACAGCCCCCACGCCAGCGCGGTCGCCGCGAGACCGAGCCCGCGCCGGTGCTCGGCGAGAGCGTCGAGGAACACGTTGGCCGCGGCGTAGTTGCCCTGCCCGGAACCGTCCACCACCCCGGCGGCCGAGGAGAACAGGACGAACGCCGTCAGGTCCCGGTCCCGGGTCAGCTCGTGCAGGTGCCAGGCCGGGGTGGCCTTCGCCCGCCAGACGCCGTCGAGCTGCGCCACGGTCAGCGAGGTCGTCAACCCGTCGTCGAGGACGCCGGAGGTGTGCACCACCGCCGCCAGCCCGGGGATCCCGTCGACCAGGGCGGCCACGGCGTCCCGGTCGGCCAGGTCGCAGGCGACCACCTCGACGGCGGCGCCGAGCCCGGCCAGCTCCTCACGCAGCCGGGCGGCCCCCGGGGCGTCCGGTCCGCGCCGGGAGACCAGCACCAGGTCCCGGACACCGTGCGCGGTGACCAGGTGCCGGGCGACCAGCGAGCCCAGCACGCCGGTGCCGCCGGTCACCAGGACCGGCCCGCGCGCCCGCCACCCGGTCCCGCCGGGGGCGGCGCGGACCAGCCGCGGCACCCGTACCTGCCCGTCGCGCACCGACAGCTCCGGCTCGCCGGTGCCGACCGCCGCCACGATCTGCTCGACCGGAGTCTCCGGGGCGGCGTCGACCAGCACGAACTGGCCGGGATTCTCCGCCTGCGCGGCCCGGACCAGACCCCACACCGGGGCCTGGACCAGGTCGGTGACGCCATCGGCCGCACCGCTGGTCAGCACCACCAGCCGGGACTCGGTCGACCGGGGGTCGGCCAGCCAGCGCTGGAGCAGGCCGAGCACCGCCGCCACGGTGGCCCGCGACGCCGACTCGACGTCGGCCGAGGCGGCCGACGGGTCGGCGAGGCGGGTGAGCACCAGCTCCGGGGCCTCGTCGGCCAGCTCCTCCAGGTAGGCCCAGGAGGTGGCCGGGGCGGCGGTCACCGGCACCGGCGTCCAGTCGACCCGGTAGAGGTTGCCGTCGGGGGCGTCCACGGCGGCGAGCTGCACCGGCCGGGACACCAGCGCACCGACCTCGGCCACCGGCGCACCCGTCGGATCGGCCAGGTGCAGCGACACCGCGTCAGTGCCCGCCGGGGTGACCCGGACCCGCAGCGCGGTCGCACCGGTGGCGTGCAGCGTGACGTCCGTCCAGGCGAACGGCACCGACGGCGGCCGGTCCGCCGACGCCTCCTCGCCGATCCCCACCACGTGCAGCGCCGCGTCCAGCAGCGCCGGGTGCAGCCCGAAACGCGCCGCGTCGGCGTGCGCCTCCGCCGGCAACGACACCTCCGCGTACACCGTCTCGCCGGCCCGCCAGACGGCCTGCACGCCCTGGAAGACCGGGCCGTACTCGTACCCCTGTGCCACCAGGTCGTCGTAGAACCCGGTCACCGGCACGGGCACCGCGCTCGGCGGCGGCCAGGCCGTCAGGTCGACGGCGGGAGCGGCTGGCGGGTCGGTGAGCACGGCGGTGGCGTGCCGGGTCCACGGCAGGTCCGGGTCGGCGTGCTCGGGACGGGAGTGCACGGTGACGGTACGTCGGCGTGCCCCGTCGTCGGCCGTCGTCAACAGCTGCACCTGCACCGCGCCGCCGCCGGTCAGCGGCAGCGGGGCGTGCAGGGTCAGCTCCTCGAGGTGCCGCAGCCCCACGTGCTCACCGGCGTGCAGCACCAGCTCGACGAAGCCGGTGCCGGGCAGCAGCACCGTGCCGGCGACCGCGTGGTCGGCCAGCCACGGGTGGTCGTCCACCGAGAACCGGCCGGTGAAGAGCACCTCACCCGACTCGGCCATGGACACCGACGCGCCCCACAGCGGGTGGCCCGCCGCCCCGAGACCCACCGACGCCACGTCGGTCGCCGCGCTGGTCGCGTTGATCCAGTAGCGGCGGCGCTGGAACGGGTAGGTGGGCAGCTCGGTGCCCCGGGCGCCGGTGGGCGCGAACCAGGCCCGCCAGTCCACCGCGACACCCCGGGTGTGCAGGGTCGCCAGGGCGGTCAGCAGGGTCGTCGGCTCGTCCCGGCCGGCCCGCAGCACCGGCACCAGCGTCACCGCGTCCTCGTCGGTCACGCAGTCCCGGCCCATCGCGGTGAGCACCGCGTCCGGGCCGACCTCCAGGAACGTGGTGACCCCGGCCGCCTCCAGGGCGGCCACCCCGTCGCCGAACCGCACCGCCTCCCGGACGTGCCGCACCCAGTAACCCGGGTCGCGCAGCTCCTCCGGGTCCGCCAACGCACCGGTCACGTTGGACACCACCGGCAGCTGCGGCCGGTCGTAGGTCAGACCGGCGAGGACCTCGTGGAACTCCGTCAGCATCGGTCCCATGTGCGGCGAGTGGAAGGCGTGGCTCACCCGCAGCCGCTTGGTCCGCCGTCCCCGCTCGCGCAGCTCCGCCGCGACCGACTCCACCACGTCGGCGTCGCCGGAGACGACCACCGCCCGGGGGCCGTTCACCGCCGCGATGCCCGCCCGCGCCTCCAGGCCGTCCAGTGCCGCACGCACCTCCGCCTCGGACGCCTCGACGGCGACCATCGCGCCGTCCTGCCGCATCGACTGCATCAGCCGGCCACGCGCCGCCACCAGGGTCGCCGCGTCGGCCAACGACAGCACCCCGGCCACGTGGGCCGCCGTCACCTCGCCGATCGAGTGCCCGGCCACCAGGTCGGGCCGGATCCCCCACGACTCCAGCAGCCGGAACAACGCCACCTCGACGGCGAACAACGCGGCCTGGCTGTAGACCGTCTGGTCCACCAGGGCGGTGTCGCCGGCCTCGGGCTGCTCGTACAGCACCTCCCGCAACGGCCGGTCGAGCTTCGGGTCCAGCTCCGCGCACACCTGCGCGAACGCCTCCGCGAAGGCCGGGTACGCCGCCGCCAGCTCGCGGCCCATCCCCCGGCGCTGCGCGCCCTGGCCCGTGAACAGCACGGCCAGCTTCCCGGCCGACGGCGACCCGTACACCACGTCGGCCGTGTCGGTCCCGTCCGCCACGCAGCGCAGGGCACGGAGCGCGTCCGCGCCGGTGGCGGCCACCACGACGGCCCGGCGTTCCAGCGCGGCCCGCGTCACCGCCAGCGAGTACGCCACGTCGAGGTCCGCGTCCGTGCCGGCGATCCGGTCCGCCTGCGCCCGCAGCGCCTCCACCGACCGGGCGGACAGCAGCCACGGCAGCACCGCCGGGACGACCGGCTCGGGGGTGTCGGCCGGCGGTTCCGCCGTCGGGGCGGCCTGTTCGAGGATGACGTGCGCGTTGGTGCCGCTGATCCCGAACGACGACACCCCGGCCCGCCGCGGCCGGTCCAGCTCCGGCCACCGCTGCGGCTCGTTGAGCAGCCGCACCTCCCCCGCCGACCAGTCGATCTGCGGCGACGGCTCGTCGGCGTGCAGGGTGCGCGGCAGCAGGTCGTTGCGCATCGCGAGCACCATCTTGATCACGCCGGCCACGCCGGCCGCGCCCTGGGTGTGCCCGATGTTGGACTTGATCGACCCCAACCACAACGGACGGTCCCCCGACCGCCCCTGCCCGTAGGTCGCCAACAACGCCTGCGCCTCGATCGGGTCACCGAGCGCCGTGCCGGTGCCGTGCGCCTCCACCACGTCCACCTCGGTCGCCGGGATGCCGCCGGCCGAGGCCAGGGCCTGCCGGATCACCCGCTGCTGCGACGGACCGTTCGGCGCGGTCAACCCGTTCGACGCGCCGTCCTGGTTCGTCGCCGAACCCCGGATCACCGCCAGCACCTGATGGCCGTGCCGCTCGGCGTCGGAGAGCCGCTCCAACAGCAGCATGCCGGCCCCCTCGCCCCAGCCGGTGCCGTCGGCCCCGGCGGCGAAGGACTTCGACCGGCCGTCCCTGGCCAGACCGCGTTGGAGGCTGAAGTCGAGGAAGGTGTCCGGAGTGGCCATCACGGTGACGCCGCCGGCCAGCGCCAGCGAACACTCCCCGGCCCGCAGCGCCTGCACCGCCAGATGGATCGCCACCAGCGACGACGAGCACGCCGTGTCGATCGACACCGCCGGCCCCTCCAACCCGAGGGTGTAGGCCACCCGGCCGGAGACGATGCTGGCGAGGCTGCCGTTGCCCAGGTAGCCGGCCAGCTCGTCGGGCACCTGGTGCAGCCGCAGCGCGTAGTCGTGGTACATGACGCCCGCGAAGACACCGGTCGGGCTGCCCTTGAGCGAGGTCGGGTCGATCCCGGCCCGCTCCAGCACCTCCCACGAGGTCTCCAGCATCAACCGCTGCTGCGGGTCCATCGCCGTCGCCTCGCGCGGGCTGATCCCGAAGAACTCCGCGTCGAAGTCGGCCGCGTCGTAGAGGAAACCCCCCTCCATCGAGTACGTCCTGCCGGGCTTGCCGGGCTCCGGGTCGTACATGCCGGCCAGGTCCCAGCCCCGGTCGGCCGGGAAGCCCGAGACCGCGTCGGTGCCGCTCTCCAGCAGCGTCCAGAGCTGCTCCGGGGTGCTCACCCCGCCGGGGAAGCGGCAGCTCATCGAGACGATCGCGATCGGTTCCTGGGTGAACGGGGTCGGCGCGGGTTCCGACGTCGTCACGTCCGCGCCGGAGCCCAGCACGGTGGCGACCACGAACTCGGCCAGCGCCGCCGGGGTCGGGTAGTCGAACGCCAGGGTCGCCGGCAGCCGCAGCCCGGTGGCCGCCTTGAGCCGGTTGCGCAGCTCCACCGCGGCCAGCGAGTCGAAGCCCAGCTCGTTGAAGGCCCGGCGCGGCTCGATCGCGTCCGCGCCGTCGTGCCCGAGCACGGCGGCGACGTGCTCGCGGACCAGGTCGAGGGTGAACCGGTCCCGTTCGGCCGGGCTGATCGTGGCGAACTGCCGGGCCAGCCCCTGCGTCGCGTCCGCCGGGCCGGCCGCCTGGGCGCTGCGCCGTGCCGGCAGCGGCACCAGGCCGCGCAGCAGCGCCGGCACCCCGTCCGGCCGGTTGCGCAGCGCGGTCAGGTCGACCCGGACCGGGGCGAGCACCGGCTCGTCGACGCCGAGCGCCGCGTCGAGCAGGGCCAGGTTCTCCGCCGGGGTGAGGCCGGGCATACCGGAGCGTTCGATCCGCTGCAACGCGGCGGCGTCCAGCTTGCCGCCCATCCCGCTGTCACCGGTCCACAGCCCCCAGGTGAGCGCGACGGCGGGTAGCCCGGCGGCCCGGCGGGCGACGGCCAGCGCGTTGAGGGTGGCGTTCGCGGCGGCGTAGTTGCCCTGCCCGGCACAGTCGAGCAGGCTGGCCAGGGAAGAGAAGAGCACGAAGGCGGTCAGGTCGGCGTCGCGGGTCAGCGCGTCCAGGTGCAGCGCGCCGTCCAGCTTGGCCCGCAGCACCGCGTCGAGCCGGTCCGGGGTGAGCGAGCCGATCGTGCCGTCGTCGACGATGCCGGCGGCGTGCACCACGGCCCGCAGCGGCCGGTCGGCCGGGACGGCGGCGAGCAGCGCGGCCAACGCGTCGGCGTCGGCGGCGTCGCAGGCGGCCACCTCGACGCTCGCGCCCGCTGCCTCCAGCTCCGCGCGCAGCGCCGCCACACCGGTCGCCGCCGGGCCGCTGCGACTGGTCAACAACAGATGGCGTACGCCGTGCCGGCCGGCCAGGTGCCGGGCGACGTGCGCGCCGAGCCCGCCGGTGCCGCCGGTGACCAGCACCGTGCCGTCGGTCGGCCAGCTGGTGGCGGTGCCGGTGCCGGCGTCGGCGTCGGCGTCCTTCGGGGCGGTGTCGGAGCCCGACAGGGCCGCGTCGGAGCTGGGCAGGGAGGGCGGGGCGACGGCGACCCGGGCGAGCCGGGGCACACTGATCCCGCCGTCGCGTAGCCGCAGTTCCGGTTCGCCGGTGGCCAGGGCGGCGGCCAGCAACGACGTCGGTGCGTCGGTGAGCTGGACGGTGACGAACCGGTCCGGGTTCTCCGTCTGCGCGGCCCGGACCAGACCCCGGACCGCCTCGGCGGCGAGGTCGTCGACCCGGCTGACGAAGACCAGCCGGGTGCCGGCCAGCCGCGCGTCGGCCAGCCACTGCTGGAGCAGCGCCAACGCGTCGGCGGTGGCGGCCCGCACGTCACCGGTGGTGACGCCGACGAACGCCCACTCCGGGGCGGTGGCACCGGCGTCGATCGCCGCGCCCAACGCGGCCGGGTCGGCGTGCCGGATCGCCGTGCCGATCCGCTCGTCGCCGAGCACCACCCAGCGGGGGGTGCCCGCCGGGGCGGGCCGGTGGCCCAACGTCGTCCACTCCAGCCGGAACAGCCGCTCGTGGTAGCCGCCCCGGGCAGCGGTGAGCTGCGCGGTCGAGACCGGCCGGGAGACGAAGGAGCGCACCGAGGCGACCGGTGCGCCGGTGGTGTCGGCGAGGGTCACCGACACGCTGTCCCCGGCGGCCGGGGCGATCCGGACCCGCACCTCGGCCGCACCGGCGGCGTGCAGGGTGACGTCGTTCCAGGCGAACGGGATACGCACCTCGCCGTCGGCGGGCTCCCCCCGGCGGGCCGCGTCGATGGCGTGCAGCGCGGCGTCCAGCACCGCCGGGTGCAGGCCGAAGCGGGCCGCCTCGGCCCGGCTGTCGGCGGGGAGCGCGACCTCCGCGTACACCTCGGGGCCGCGTCGCCAGACGGCCTTGAGCCCCTGGAACACCGGGCCGTAGCCGTAGCCCTGACCGGCCAGCTCGGCGTAGACGCCGGCCAGGTCGACCGGCCGGGCGTCGCGCGGCGGCCACTCGGTGAGCGGCTGCCCGGCGTCGGCGGCCTGCGGGGCGAGGAAGCCGCTGACGTGCCGGGTCCAGAGCTGCCCGTCCGGGTCGGCCCCGTCGGGGCGGGAGTAGACGGCCACCGGGCAACGGCCGGTCGGGTCGGCGACCCCGACGACCACCTGGAGGGCCACACCGCGCTCGTCCAGCGCCAGCGGGGCCTGGAGGGTCAGCTCCTCCACCGTGGGGCAGCCGACCTGGTCGCCGGCCCGCACGGCCAGCTCGACGAAGGCGGTGCCGGGCAGCAGCGCCACCCCGGAGATGGTGTGGTCGGCCAGCCACGGGTGGCTGCGCAGCGACACCCGACCGGTGAGCACCATCCCGTCACCGCCGGCCAGCCCGACCACCGCGCCGACCAGCGGGTGGCCGGCGGCGAGCTGACCGAAGCCGGTCGCGTCGGCGCTGCCCCCGCCGGAGGACATCCAGAACCGGCGACGCTGGAACCGGTACGTGGGCAGCGCCACCCGGCGGGCGCCCCGCCCGGCGAAGAACGCCGCCCAGTCCACCGGCACCCCGCGCACGTGGGCGTGGGCGACGGCGGCGACGACACCGGTCTCCTCGTCCTGGTCGGGGCGCAGCAGCGGGACGAAGGCGGCGTCGGCGTCCTCGCCCAGGCAGGCCGGACCCATCGCGGAGAGCACACCGGCCGGTCCGAGTTCGAGGAAGGTGCCGACCCCCTCGTCGGCCATCGCCCGCACCGCGTCGGCGAACCGGACGCTGTCGCGGACGTGCCGCACCCAGTACCCGGGGTCGCACAGCTCACCGGAGAGCACCGGCCGACCGGTCACCGTGGAGACGATCGGGATGGTCGGCGGACGGTAGCTGAGCACCTGGGCGAGCCGGTCGAACTCGGCGAGCATCGGGGTCATCAGCGGCGAGTGGAAGGCGTGGCTGACCCGCAGCCGCTTCGTCCGGTGCCCGGCGGCGGCGAGGGCGGCGGCGATCTCCAGCACGGCGTCCTCGTCCCCGGAGAGCACCACCGAGGTCGGGCCGTTCACCGCCGCCAGGCCCGCCTGCGCCTCGCGGCCGGCGAGCAGCGGGCGGACCTGCTCCTCGGTGGCCTGCACCGAGACCATCGCACCCCCGGCGGGGAGCTGCTGCATGAGCCGGCCGCGCGCGGCGACCAGGAGCGCCGCGTCCTCCAGCGAGAGCACCCCGGCGACGTGGGCGGCGGCCAGCTCACCGATCGAGTGCCCGGCGAGCAGGTCGGGCCGGATCCCCCAGGACTCCAGCAGCCGGAACTGGGCGACCTCCACGGCGAACAGCGCGCACTGGGTGTAGGCGGTCTGGTCGAGCAGGGCCGCCTCGGCGGTGCCGGGCTCGGCGAACAGGACGTCGGCCAGCGGCACGTCCAGTTGCAGGTCCAGCCAGCCGCAGGCGTCGTCGAACGCGGCGGCGTAGACCGGGTGGCTGCGGTACAGCTGCCGGCCGGCGCCGAGTCGCTGGCTGCCCTGGCCGGTGAACAGGAAGCCGAGCCCGCCACCGGTGGCCGGCCCGAGGTGTACGCCGGACGGGCCGCCGCCGTCGGCGAGGGCGGCGAGGTCCCGGGCCACGCCGGCCCGGTCCCCGGCCACCAGCACCGCCCGGTGCTCCAGCGCGGTCCGGGTGGTGGCCAGCGAGTACGCGACGTCCAGCAGCTCCGGGGCGTCCCCGTCGGTGTCCACGACGGCGAGCAGCGCGGCGGCCTGGTCGCGCAGCGCCGCCTCGTTGCGGGCGGAGAGCACCACCGGCAGCACCCCGCCGGGCTGCTGCGGCACGGCGGCGACGGCCTCGTCGGCGACGGCCGGCGGCTCCTCCACGATGACGTGCGCGTTGGTGCCGCTGACCCCGAACGAGGAGACACCGGCCCGGCGCGGGTGGCCCGGGTCGTCCCACGGCCGCGCCTCGGTGAGCAGGGCGACGGTCCCGGCGGACCAGTCGACGTTGGGGGTGGGCGCGTCGACGTGCAGGGTGCGCGGCAGCACCCGGTGCCGCATCGCCATCAGCACCTTGATCACACCGGCGACACCGGCGGCGGCCTGCGAGTGGCCGATGTTGGACTTCAGCGAGCCGAGCCAGAGCGGCCGGTCGGCGGGGCGGTCCCGGCCGTAGGTGGCGATGATCGCCTGCGCCTCGATCGGGTCGCCGAGCCGGGTGCCGGTGCCGTGCGCCTCGACCAGGTCGACGTCAGTGGGGGCCAGCCCGGCCGACGCCAGCGCGGACAGGATCACCCGCTGCTGGGACGGCCCGTTCGGGGCGGTCAACCCGTTGGACGCGCCGTCCTGGTTGATCGCCGACCCGCGGATCACCCCGAGCACCCGGTGGCCGTTACGAACGGCGTCGGAGAGCCGCTCCAGCACCAGGATGCCGACGCCCTCGGCCCAGCCGGTGCCGTCGGCCGCCGCCGCGAACGGCTTGCACAGGCCGTCCGGGGCGAGACCCCGCTGCCGGCTGAACGCGGTGAACGCGCCCGGGTGCACCATCACCGCGACCCCACCGGCGAGCGCGGTGGTGCACTCCCCCCGCTGGACGGCCTGGCAGGCCAGGTGCAGGGCGACCAGGGAACCCGAGCAGGCGGTGTCCACGGTCAGCGTCGGCCCCTCGAAGCCGAAGGTGTAGGCGAGCCGGCCGGACACCACGCTCGGCGCGTTGCCGGTGAGCAGGTAGCCGTCCAGGCCCTCCGGGGCCTCGTGCAGCCGGGGGCCGTACTCCTGCGGCTCGGCGCCGATGAAGACGCCGGTCTGGCTGCCGCGCAGCGATGCCGAGTCGATGCCGGCGTCCTCCAGCGCCTCCCAGGCGGTCTCCAGCACCAGCCGCTGCTGCGGGTCCATCGTCATCGCCTCGCGCGGGCTGATGCCGAAGAACTCCGCGTCGAACTCGGCCGCGCCCTCCAGGAAGCCGCCCTGGCGGACGTAGGTCTTGCCGGGCTTGCCCGGGTCCGGGTCGTACAGCCCCTCGGTGTCCCAGTCCCGGTCGGTCGGGAAGTCGGTGATCACGTGCCGGCCCTCGAAGACCAGCCGCCACAGGTCGTCGGCGGAGGTGCTGTGCCCGGGGTAGCGGCAGCCGATGCCGACCACCGCGATCGGCTCGTCGTCGGCGGTGGGCCGGCGCGACGGCGCGACGGCCGGGGCGGGGGCGGCGTCCCCGCCGAGCAGGCCGCGCAGCAGCCGGCCGACCGCCTGCGGCGTCGGGTGGTCGAAGACCAGGGTGACCGGCAGGTCCAGGCCGGTGGCGGCGGTGAGCCGGCGGTGCAGCTCGACCGCGGCGAGCGAGTCGAAGCCCAGGTCGCGGAAGGGCCGGCCCGGCTCGACCGCGTCCGGGCCGTCGGGCAGCACGGTCCGCAGCACGTCGCGGGCCTGCTCCCGGACCAGGGCGGTGAGCGCCCGGTCCCGCTCGTCGGCCGTGCGGCCCTCCAGCCGCCGCCGCAGTGCCGACAGCGCGTCGGGCTGGGCACCGGTGGGGTTCACGGACTCGCTCATGGCACGCTCCACTAGGTCTCCGGGTTCGACGCCCGGCTCGGTGTGTCGGCTTTCGGCGTCCGGTCACGGCGAGGCCGCCACGACCGGTAGGGGGACCGGTCGCGGCGGCCTCACGACGACCGGTGGGGGTTCACCGGTCGGGGCGGTGGTTCACTCCTCGGGCGCGAGCAGCGCGCCGGAGGCGGCGTCGCGGACCGTGATCGCGGACATCGGGCACATGTCGGCGGCGTCGATGACCGCCTCGTCGGGCTCGGTCTGCGGGGCCAGGGCGGACGCCTTGCCGTCCCGGATCTCGATCTGGCGGGGGGCCGCGCCGGCGCAGACCCCGGTGCCGATGCAGGCGTCCCGGTCGACGGTCACCGTCCAGCGGGTGTCCACCGCGCTCACCACGCCACCAGCAGCCGGTTCGGACCCCGGACCAGCAGACCGGACTTCCACGACACCCCGGCGTCACCGTCGGCCAGGCTCAGCTCGGGGAAGCGGTCCAGGATGGTGTGCAGGGCCACCTGGAGTTCCATCCGGGCGAGCTGCGCGCCGAGGCAGTGGTGCGGGCCGTGGCCGAACGCGACGTGCGGGTTCTGCTCGCGGGTGAAGTCGAAGGTCTCCGGGTTGTCGAAGACCTCCGGGTCGCGGTTGGCCCCGGGCAGGGAGACCAGCACCGGCTCGCCGGCGCGGACGGTGCCGCCGCTCAGCTCCACGTCCTCCACCGCGTAGCGGGGGAACATGGCGGCCGGGTTCAGCGGGATCATCCGCAGCAGCTCCTCCACGGCCGCCGGCACCAGGCTCCGGTCGGCGCGCAGCTGCGCCATCAGCTCCGGGTGGGTGAGCAGCGCGTAGACGAAGTTGGGGATGTGCGTGGAGACCGTCTCGACGCCGGTGAGCAGCAGCCCGACCCCGGCGATCGAGAGCAGCTCCTGCTCGGTCAGCCGGTCGCCCTCGTCACGGGCCTTGACCAGCGCGCCGAGCAGGTCGTCGGTGGGCTGCTCGCGGCGCTGGGCGACCAGCTTGCCCATGTAGCCGAAGAGCTGTTCGACGTAGCTCATGAGCTGCTCGCTGGTGCTGGTCAGCCCCTCGGTCCAGATCCGGAACTGGGCGCGGTCCTCGAACGGGACGCCGAGCAGCTCGCAGATCACCGTGATCGGGAAGGGCAGCGCGAACATCTCCACCAGGTCGCCGGGCGAACCCTTGGCGATCATGTCGTCGACGTACTCGTTGGCGATCCGCTGCGCGTCCGCGCGGATCTCGTTGACCCGGCGGGCGGTCAGCGCCTTGCCGGCCAGCTTGCGCAGCCGGGTGTGGTCCGGCGGGTCGAGGCCGATGATGCCCTCGTAGGTCATCTCCTCGCGGAGGCGGGGCTGGTCCTTGCCCTGCGCCGCGGCCCGGCTGAACCGGGGGTCGGTCAGCACGGTCTTGACGTCCTCGTAGCGGGTGGCCAGCCAGGACACCTCGCCGTAGGGGAGCTGCACCCGGGCCAGCGGCTCGGTGCTGCGCAGCAGCCCGTACGCCGGGTCGATGTCGATCCCGGGTGACTCGCTGAACGGGTACTTGCGGATCTCCTGATCGATGGTCACGGGGCAACTCCCTCGGTTCGCACCGGGCGCACGGGATCGGGCGCTGGCGTCGATGTCTGCACGGCCGCTCGGTGCGGTACGGCGTATCCGGGCGACACGCCGGGCGCCGGCCGGACCAGGCGAGGGATACGTAATCAGGAAAGGAAATCCACCTACACCCCCGCGACGCCCCTAGCCGCCCCCTACCGGCCCCGCTAAGGGGCGGCTCTGGGGTGCCGTTAGGGGTCCGGGCGCAGCGGTCGCCACTAGCGTGTGGGCGAGGCAACGCGCTGTTGACCGTTGACCGTCGAGCGATTCTCGCGGGCGCGCACCGGTGATTGATTCACGCCACGTCGGTGGGCGCAACCCCCCATGGAGGATGGTTGATGTCCCTGCTCGTCTCCACGACCGCCGATCCGGGGCGGTTCCACTCCTTCGGGCCGCACCACATCGACGAACTCGGTGCCCGGTACGGATTGTCGGCCGACAATCTGCAGGCGATCCGCACCATTTCCCAGGTGCTGCCGTTCCGGGTCAACGAGTACGTCCTGTCGCACCTGGTCGACTGGGACCGCATCCCGGACGACCCGATCTTCCGGCTGGTGTTCCCGCAGCGCGGCATGCTCGCCGCCGACGACGAGCGGATCCTCGGCGACCTGCTGCGCGCCGGCGACCGCAAGGGGCTGCGCGGCGAGGTGGCCCGGATCCGGGCCGGGCTCAACCCGCACCCGTCCGGGCAGCAGCAGCACAACGTGCCGAGCCTGGACGGCCAGGAGTTGCCGGGCATGCAGCACAAGTACCGGGAGACGGTGCTCTACTTCCCGCAGCAGGGCCAGACCTGCCACGCCTACTGCACCTACTGCTTCCGTTGGGCGCAGTTCGTCGGCGACGCCGATCTGCGGTTCGCCGCGCCCGGCCCGGAGCAGTTGGTGACGTACCTGCACCGGCACCCGGCGGTGACCGACGTGCTGGTCACCGGGGGCGATCCGATGATCATGTCGACGGAGCGGCTGCGCAGCCACGTGGAGCCGCTGCTGCGGGTGGACACCGTGCGAACCATCCGGTTCGGCACCAAGGCGGTCGCCTACTGGCCGTACCGGTTCGTCTCCGACAGCGACGCCGACGACCTGCTGCGGCTCTTCGAGCAGGTGGTGGCGTCGGGCCGCAGTGTCGCGGTGATGGCGCACTTCAGCCACCCCCGGGAGCTGTCCACCGAGGTCGCCGGCCGGGCGATCGCCCGGATCCGGTCGACCGGGGCGGTGGTCTACTGCCAGGCCCCGCTGATCCGCTACGTCAACGACGACGCCCGCGCCTGGAGCGAGATGTGGCGGGCCGAGCTGGCCGTCGGCGCGGTGCCGTACTACATGTTCGTCGAGCGGGACACCGGCCCCCGGGACTACTTCCAGGTGCCGCTGACCCGGGCCGCCGACATCTTCCGCACCGCGTACCAGGATCTGCCCGGTCTGGCCCGGACGGTGCGCGGACCGGTCATGTCGGCCACCCCCGGCAAGGTGCTGGTCGACGGCGTGGAGCGCACCCCGGACGGCGACTTCTTCCAGCTCCGGTTGATCCAGGCCCGTGACCGGCGGCTGGTCGGCCGGCCGTTCCGGGCCCGCTGGTCGGCCGACGCGGCCTGGCTGAGCGACCTGGAGATCGACCCGAGCGCCCCGGCGGACGTCCTCGCCGCGGTCAGCCCCAGCGCGGCCCGCCCCGGCGCGGCCGTCACCACCTGAACACCCACCCACCCCGAAGGGAGCTGGCGATGGCCGGCCGGAAGATCTCGCCCAACCTCGCGCTCGACCAGCTGGTCGCGCAGCGGATCGCCGCGGGCGAGTCCATCGTGCACCTGGGCTTCGGCGAGTCCCGCCTCCCGGTGTTCGCGCCGCTGCGGCGGGCACTGACCGAGGGCGCCGACCGCAACGCCTACGGGCCGGTGGTCGGTGACCCGGACACCCGGGACGCGGTCGCCGGGTACTTCTCCCGCCGCCGGCTGCCCACCGAGGCGGACCAGGTGATCATCGCGCCGGGCAGCAAGCCGCTGCTGATGGCCCTGCAACTGGTGGTCGGCGGGGACACCCTGGTCGCCGCGCCGAGCTGGGTCACCTACGCCCCGCAGGCCCGGCTGGCCGGCAAAACCGTGCTGGGGGTGCCGATCCCGGAGTCCTGCGGCGGGGTTCCCGACCCGGCGGCGCTGCGGGAGACGGTCCGCGCCGCCCGGGTGCTCGGCCACGACCCGCGCATCCTGGTGCTCACCTCGCCGGACAACCCGACCGGCACGCACGCCCCGGACGACCTGGTCCGCGAGCTGTGCGCGATCGCCGAGGAGGAGGACCTGCTGATCGTCTCGGACGAGATCTACCGGGACATCCTGCACACCCCGGGCAGCGACCTGCTCTCCCCGGCCGAGATCGCCCCCCGGCGGACGGTGGTGCTCACCGGGCTGAGCAAGAACCTGGCGCTCGGCGGCTGGCGGATCGGGGCGGCCCGGTTCCCGACCGGCGGGTGGGGCGAGCGGATCCGCGCCGACGTCGCCTCGGTGGCCAGCGAGATCTGGTCCACCCTGGCCGGACCGATGCAGTCGGTGGCCCGGTACGCCTTCGCCGAGCCGCCGGAGATCCGCGAGCGGCTGACCGCGGACGCCGCGCTGCACGGCGCGGTGGCCGGCGCGGTGCACCGGATCATGGTGGACGCGGGCGCCACCTGCCGGCCGCCGACCGGCGCGTTCTACGTCTACCCGGACTTCGCGCCGCTGCGGGAGCCGCTGGCCGAGCAGGGCATCACCGACGGCGCGTCGTTGCAGCACCACCTGCTGGAGGAGCTGGGCGTCGCGGTGCTCTCCGGCCACCACTTCGGCGACCGGCCGGAGGCGCTGCGCTTCCGCGCCGCGACCAGCATGCTCTACGGCGACACCCCGGAGCAGCAGCGGCAGACCCAGACCGCGGCCGACCCGCTGGCCGTCCCGCACGTCGCCGACGCGCTGGTCCGCATCGAGCAGGCCCTGGCCAAGCTCCCCCGGTGACCTCCCGTCCCGGCTCCCCCGCCGACCGCGCCCCGGCCGGTCCGCCCCGACGACAAGGACGCCCCCAGATGACCAGCGCCATCGTCTTTCCCGGGATGGGTCCGTGCGACTTCGCCGACGTCGCGAAGTTCATGCTCATCGACCGGGACGCCCGCGAGCTGCTCGCCGCCGCCAGCGACGCCCTGGACTACGACCTGTTCGCCAGGTACCGCGACAGCGACAGCGACTACTCCGAGTACGCCCAGGTGGCCTTCCTGGTCAACTGCCTGGCGTTGGCCCGCTGGGCGGAGCGGACCATGGACCTGCGGCCGGACCTGATCGCCGGCCCCAGCTTCGGGGGCAAGGCCGCCGCCGTGTTCAGCGGCGCGCTGGACTTCGCCGAGGCGGTCCGGATGACCGCCCGGCTGTCCCGGATCGAGACGGAGTACTTCACCGCCGAGCAGCGGGGCGTGGTGACGATGTCGTTCGTCCGCACCCCGGGCGAGCGGCTGCGGGAGATCCTGGCCGAGCTGGACGAGGCCGGCGAGTGGTACGAGATCTCCTGCTACGTGGACACCGACTTCTGGATGGTGACCCTGCACGAGGAGCGCGCCGACTGGTTGACGCAGCGGCTGCGGGCCGGCGGCGGGCTGCCGCTGTACGTGATGGACCCGCCGCTGCACGCCGCCGCGTTCCAGCCGCTGCGTGACCGGGTGGAGGCGGAGCTGTTCGGGTCGCTGCGCTTCACCGATCCGCAGATCCCGGTCGTCGCCGACCAGGACGGCACGGTCCGCACCACCGCCGACGGCGTCCGAGCCATGCTGCTCGACGGGATCGTCACCCCGGTGCGCTGGCCGGAGGTGGTCGCCACCTTCCAGCGGCACGGGGTGGAGACGGTGCACGTCTGCGGGCCGGACCGGCTCTGGGGCCGGGTCGGCGCCACCGTCCGCAATTTCCGGACCACCATCGTGGACCCCCGGCGGGCGATGCGGCCGATCCGCCGCACCGTGGCCGCCTGAGCGCGGCAGAGCACGGAGGACGAGATGACCCAGCACACCGACTACGCCCTGCACGGCCGGTTCCTCCAGGGGCTGGCCACCGCGCCCCGGGCCACCGCCCTGCACCTGCCCACCGGCCCGGTGAGCTACCAGGAGCTGCACGCCACCGCGCTGCACTGGGCCGGGGCGCTGGCCGCCGGCCCGGACGGGCCGCCCCGGGTGGTCGGCATCCTGGCCGGCAAGACCCTGGAGTCGTACGCGGGGCTGCTGGCCACCCTGTACGTCGGCGCGACCGCCGTCCCGCTGCACCCGGAGTTCCCGGCGGCCCGGACGGCGGGGATGCTCACCGCGTGCGGGGTCTCCACCCTGCTGCTCGACGAGTCCGGGTTGGCGGTCCGGGCGGAGCTGGGCGACGCGGTGGCCGGGGTGCCGGTGTTCGCGCCGGTGGTGGACCCGCGCGGCAGCGGCACCGGGCCACGGCTGTCGGTGGCCTCGGCGACGCCACTGGCCGCGCCCCGCCCCGCCGGCCCGGACGACCTGGCCTACGTGCTGTTCACCTCAGGGTCGACCGGGCGGCCCAAGGGCGTGCCGATCACCCACGGCAACCTGCGGCACTACTTCTCGCTGCTCGACGACCGGTACGACTTCGGCCCGGACGACCGCTTCTCCCAGTCGTTCGACCTGAACTTCGACTGCGCGATGTTCGACCTGTTCTGCGCCTGGGGCGCGGGGGCGAGCGTGCATCCGGTGCCGCCGGCGGCCTACCGGGACGTGCCGGCATTCGTCGCCGAACGGGGCCTGACCGTGTGGTTCTCCACCCCGAGCGCGATCACCCTGGTCCGGCGGACCGGCCGGCTGGGGGCGGCGGCGATGCCGTCGCTGCGGTGGAGCTTCTTCGCCGGGGAGGCGCTGCACGCGGCCGACGCGGTGGACTGGCAGGCGGCGGCCCCCGGGTCGACGCTGGAGAACATCTACGGCCCGACCGAGCTGACGGTGACCATCACCGGGCACCGCTGGTCACCGCAGACCTCCCCGGCGCTCTGCGTCAACGGCCTGGTCCCGATCGGCGCCCTGCACGACGGGCACGACGGGGTGCTGCTCGACGCGGACGGCGCGGCCAGCGAGGTGGAGGGCGAACTCTGCATCACCGGCCCGCAGCTCACCCCCGGCTACCTCGACCCGGCCGACGACGAGGGCCGGTTCCTGCTGCGCGACGGCCGGCGGTGGTACCGCACCGGGGACCGGGTCCGGCGGCTGGACAACAAGGAGCTGATCTATCTGGGGCGGCTCGACTCGCAGGTGCAGGTGCACGGCTGGCGGGTGGAGCTGGCCGAGATCGAGCACGCGCTGCGCGGCTGCCCCGGCATCGAGGACGCGGTGACCGTGGCCCGGGCCGGCGCGGGCGGCACCGAACTGGTGGTCTTCTACACGGGTGCGCCGACCGCCCCGGCGGAGCTGTCCCGCCAGCTGCGGCAGATCCTGCCCAAGGGGATGCTGCCGCGTTCGTACCGGCACGTGCCGGAGTTCCCGCTGAACTCCAATCGCAAGGTGGACCGGTCCCGGCTGGCCCGCGAGGCCGCCGAGGGCTGACCCGCACTCACCTCCCCCCACCTTCCCCGGCCCGGACCACTCCGGGCCGGGGATCTCCATGATCGACACAGTTTCGTGGTTGTAGTGGCATCCGCGCGCGCGGATGCCACTACAACCACGAAACTGCGCGCCCAGCGCCCCTCGGGCGGCGGGCGGCGGGCGGCGGGCGGCGGCAAGGAAAAGCCCCTGGCCGGTCCCCCTCCTGAAGGGACCGGCCAGGGGCCGTCGGGGCGCGGGATCAGCTCCGCGTGGGCTGCCCGGCGCGGGCGGCGAGCAGCCGGCGGTCGACCTTGCCGTTGGCGTTGACCGGCAGCTCGTCGAGGACCCGCACCTGCTGCGGCACCATGTAGTCGGGCAGCGCCTCCAGGCAGAACGCGCCCAGCTCCATCTCCTCCACGCCGGTCACGCCCTCGTCGAGCACCACGAACACGGCCAGCACCGGGTCCTTGCCCTCCTGGGGCAGCATCAGCGCGGCGGCTCCGGCGATGCCCGGGAAGTCCCGGACCCGGCGCTCCACCTCGCCCAGTTCGACCCGGTTGCCGCGGACCTTGACCAGGGAGTCGACCCGGCCGATGAAGTACAGCTCGCCGCCCTCCCCCCGGTAGGCCAGGTCCCCGGTGCGGAAGACCACCTGCCCGCTGGCCGGGTTGAGCGGGTCGGGGACCAGCGCGGCGGCGGTGGCCTCCGGGTCGTTCCAGTAGCCGTGGAACAGGGCGGCGCTGCGCAGGTGGATCTGCCCGACGACCCCCGGGGTGTCGACCGGCCGGCCGTCCTCGTCGATCAGCAGCATCTCGGCACCCGGGTGGGCGTGGCCGATGGAGATCCGGTCGACCTCAGCGGGCAGCGGGTTCGGCACGTCGGTGAAGGACGCGGCGATGGACTCGCTGCTGCCGAAGCAGTTGACCACCCGGGCGTGCGGCAGGGCGCGGTGCAGCTCCCGCATCTCCGGCAGGGGGAAGTTCTCGCCGGAGTAGAGCACCCCACGGATCTGCTCGCCGAGCGCGGCCAGCCCGGCGAACTCGTGCCGCAGCACCCCCCGCCAGATCGACGGAACCCCGTTGACCTGGGTCGCGCCGCTGTCGGCGAGGAACTGCACGAAGCGACGCGGCCAGCGCAGCAGTGACCGGGGCACCGGCACCACGGCCGCGCCGCTGCCCAGGGCCAGGCCGATGTCGAGCAGCGAGAAGTCGAACTGGAGCGGCGAGGTGGTGGCGACCCGGTCCTCGGCGGAGACGATGCCGTGCCGCAGCATGCCGCGGAAGAAGGCGAGCACGCCCCGGTGGCTCATCACCACGCCCTTGGGCCGGCCGGTGGTGCCCGACGTGAAGATCATGTAGGCCGGGTCGGTGGGCACCAGCTCGCGGCGGTGCCGGGTGCGCGGCGCGGGGGCCCGCTCGACCTGGATGCCGTCCGGGCCGAACCGGGCGGTGCCCAGCGGCGCGGGCACGGCCTCCCGGCGGCCGTCGACGGGTTGCAGGTGCAGTGCCGCCGCGGTGCTCTCGGCGATCAGCGCGAGCCGCTGGGCCGGCGTCTCCGGGCTGACCGGGATGAACGTCAGCCCCAGCGAGGAGCAGGCCAGGAAGACGGCGATGGCGGTCGGGGAGGTGTCCGACTCCAGGATCACCCGGTCGCCGATGTCCAGGCCGAGCTGGTCGAGAGCGGCGGCGTAGCCGTCGACCCGCTGGGCGAGCTGACGGTACGACAGGGAGCCGACCTCGCCGCCGACGACGTGGATGACAGCCGGCTTGTCGGGCGTCAGCCGGGCGCCCGCCAACAGGAACTCGTGCAGCGTCTCCACCGAGGCGTGCGTGCGCGCGAAGTTCTCTCGACTCATGGCCCGGAGCGTAGCGGCGGCCCCGGCCGTGCCCACCCGCATCGACCCCCCTAGCCGCCCCTTACCCCGACCTGCCGGCGACCGGAGATTTGTCGGGTCGTCACCGCCTGACAGCCGTTGTTAGCGTCTTCCTCACCCTGCACCGGAAGGAATCGCGGACATGTGGGATCAACGGTTCGAGGCCATCCTGCGCCAGCACCTGCCCTTCCTCGACGCCGAGGAGCCACTGCTGGGCGACACCAGCCTGCGCGACTCGGGCCTGGACTCCCTCGCCATGGTCGAACTGCTGGCGACGCTCGAGAGCGAGTACAACGTGCGGTTCGTCGACGAGGCGATGTCGATGGAGACGTTCGCCACCCCGCAGACGCTGTGGGGGGTCATGACCGAGCTGCTCGGTGCTCCCGTCTGACCGACCCGATCTGCGGAAAGGTCCCGTGACCGGCTCCGGTCACGGGACCTTTCCGTGCGGCCGGGGAGGCCGGCCCGCGCCAGGGGCCGGTGCCCACTCCCCGACTGCGGCCACCTCGTCGGGCGTCCGCCGGCCCGCGTCGGGGCCGGCGGGTCGCCCCGTCAGCGGCCGATCTTGTCCAGCTCGGCGAGGTCCTCGTCCGACAGGGCGAGCCCCGCGCCGACGACGTTCTCCCGCAGGTGGGCCACCGACGAGGTGCCGGGGATGAGCAGGATGTTCGGCGACCGGTGCAGCAGCCAGGCCAAGGCGACCGACATCGGCGTCGCGTCCAGCCGGGCGGCCACCGCCGAGAGCGCCGCGGACTGCAACGGGCTGAAGCCGCCGAGCGGGAAGAACGGCACGTAGGCGACCCCCTGCTCGGCCAGCGCGTCGATCAGCGCGTCGTCCTGGCGGTAGGCGAGGTTGTAGAGGTTCTGCACGCACACGACCGGCGCGATCTGCTGCGCCTCGACGACCTGTTCCGCCGTCGCGTTGCTCACCCCGAGGTGCCGGATCAGGCCCTCCTGGCGGAGGTCGGCGAGTGTCCCGAACGCCTCGGCGAGCGAGCCGGGCCGGGGGCCCTGGGCGTCGCCGAGCCGGAGGTTGACCAGGTCGAGCACGTCGAGGCCGAGGTTGGTGAGGTTCTCGTGCACGGCCCGGCGCAGCTGGGCCGGCTGCCGGGCCGGCGGCCACCCGCCCTGCGGGTCGCGGGTCGCACCGACCTTGGTCACGATGTGCAGCGCCTGCGGGTAGGGGTGCAGCGCGGCCCGGATCAGCTCGTTGGTGACGTGGGGGCCGTAAGCGTCGCTGGTGTCGATGTGGGTGACGCCGAGGGCCACCGCCTCCCGGAGGACGGCGAGCGCGCCGTCGGGGTCGGCCGGCGGCCCCATCACCCCGGGGCCGGCGAGCTGCATGGCGCCGTAGCCGAACCGGGTGACCGTCAGATCGCCCAGCGTCCAGGTGCCGCCGGGAAGGGACGTGGAGGACATGGTTCCTTACCTCGGATCTTCGTCGTCGGGCCAGGCGGTGTCTGGCGGGTGCCGGTTCCACTATCGTCAGGTAGCTTCCTGACGGGAAGTAGGCACCTACAGGTGCGTAACGTTCCGACGGGAAAGGAAGACACGGTGACGACGATGACGGCGGCCGAGCAGCGGTCCCGGGCCAAGGCGGAGTACGACGCGTTCGTGGCGCAGTGCCCCAGTCGCGACCTGCTCGACCGGATCTCCGACAAGTGGGTGGTGCTGGCGCTGGCCGCCCTGCGTGGCGACGGCGCGCAGCCGTTCGGCGCCGACTGCTCCGGCGAGCCCCGCCCGATGCGCTACTCGGAGCTGGCCCGCCGGATGGCCGGGGTCAGCCAGAAGATGCTCACCCAGACGCTGCGCTCGCTGGAACGCGACGGGCTGGTCGCCCGCACCGTCACGCCGACGGTGCCGGTCACCGTCACCTACGAGCTGACCGACCTCGGCCTCTCCCTGCACCAGGTGATCCGTGGCCTCAAGGGGTGGGCCGAGACGCACATGGACGAGGTCTTCACCCACCGCGCGACGTACGACGCCCGCACCGGCTGACCGGCGGGCGCGGGCGTCGTACCGGTCGGCTCAGAGCTTGTCGAGGAACTGGGTGAGCAGCTCGGTGAAGCGCTCCGGCGTCTCCAGGTGGGGCAGGTGGCTGGCGCCCTCGACGATCTCCCAGTGCGCCCCGGGGACGAGGTCGGCGAAGGGCCGGGCCGCCGCCGGGGTGACCTCGTCGTGCTCGCCGGTGATCACCAGGGTCGGCGTGTCGATCTGCGGCAGCCGGTCGACCAGCGAGTAGTCGCGCAGCGTCCCGGTGATGCAGAACTCGCTCGGCCCGTTCATCGTGTGGTACACCGTCGAATCGCTGTTGATCTCCATGAAGGTGGCCATCAGCTCCGGCGGCAACGGCTTGCACCGGCAGACGTGGCGTTGGTAGAAGACCATCATGGCGGCCTTGTAGGCCGGGCTGTCGGTGGTGCCGGCGGCCTCGTGCCGGCGCAGCGTCGCGTCCACCCCGGGTGGCAGCGCCGCCCGCAGCACGTCCAGCTCCGTCAACCACAGCGGGTACGACGCGGGCGCGTTGGCGATCACCAGACCCCGCAGCCCGGCCGGCCGCCGCACCGCGTGCGCCGCCGCCAGCACCCCGCCCCAGGACTGCCCGAACAGCACGTACTCCTCGGCGATGCCGAGCCGGCCCAGCAGGTTGTCCAGTTCGTCGAGGAACAGCTCCACCGTCCAGAAGTCCGCCCCCCGGTCCCGCAGGTGGGTGGAGCCGCCGTTGCCGAGCTGGTCGTAGTGCACCACCGGCCGGCCGGAGCGGCTCAGCCCGGCCAGGTTGAGCAGGTAGTCGTGGCTGCTCCCCGGGCCGCCGTGCAGCACCACCAGCGGCGGCCGGTCGCCGGGCAGCTCACCGGTGACCCGGTACCAGGTCCGGTACGCGCCGAACTCGACGGTGCCCTTGACGGTCGGTGCCAGTGTCATGTCGTCCACTCCCGCTGTCGTCACTGCGCGATCCAGTCCCGTACCACCTCGGCGGTCGTGCCGACCCGACCCTCCATCATGGTGAAGTGGTCGCCGGGCACCTCCCGGAGCGTGTGCGGGGTCTCCCAGGTGGCCCGCCACCCGTCGTTGTCGCCACCGGCCACGATCGACTCCTGCGGCCGGACGAAGAGCACCGGCGGGTCGATCGGCTCCACCGGGCAGCTCTGCAGCAGCTGCACGTACCGCCCCATCGCCGACAACCGGGCACTGCTGAACTCGCCGAAGGTGCCCTCCCGGTCCAGCAGCGAGTCGAGCATGTGGGTGAAGAACGTCGGCGTGGTGCTGCCGGTGGTCAGGTAGGTGTCCAGCAGCACCACCCCGGTCGGGGCGTACCCCTGCCGGGTCAGCTCACCGGCGGTGGCATGGGCGAACAGCCCGCCGGAGGAGTAGCCGACGATCACGTACGGCCCCTGCTCGGCGATCGGGCGGACCATCTCGGCGAAGACCCGTACCGCCGCGTCGGCCGAGGCGGGCAGGCTCTCGTCCCGGCCGAAACCGGGCACCGGCAGCGTCCACACGTCCCGGGTGCCGCCGAACTCGGCGGTGAACCGGGCGTACTGCTGGTCACCGCCGAGCGCCATCGGCGAGGGGAAGCAGACGATCGCCGGGCGCTGGTCGCCGCGGGCGAGCCGGCGGGGCGCGGGGACCTCCGGCAGGTCGGCCGGCCCGTCGAAGGTGGGCCGGATGTCCGCCACCGCGGAGAGTAGGGCCAGCCCCTGCTGCACCCGGCCGCCCTTGACCGCCGTGCGGAACAGCGCGCTCATCGTGTCGGCGGCGTCGGCCGGGCCGCCGCCGTCCCCGGCCTGCGGCGCGGCCAGCTCGGTCCCCAGCAGGGTGGCGAGCTCGTCGACGCTGCCGTGGTCGAAGACCACCCCGGTGGCCAGCCGCAGCCCGGTCGCCTCGTTGAGTGCGTTGCGCAGCTCCATCGCGGTGAGCGAGTCGAAGCCCAGCTCAACGAAGCGCAGCGCCGGATCGACGTCGCCCGGCCCGCCGTGGCCGAGCACCGTCGCGGCGCGGTCCCGGACCAGGTCGTGCAGCAGCGCCTGCCGGCCGTCGGCGTCCAACTCGGCGAGGGTACGCCGCAGCGCCGCCGGGTCGGGACGACCCGGACCGGATGCGGCCCGCCGCACCGGCGGGACCAGCGTACGCAGGATCGGCGGCACCTCGCCCTCCGCCGAGGAGCGCAGGTCGGCCTTCACCGGCACCAGCACCGCCTCGGTGCGGGCCAGCGCCGCGTCCAGCAGGGCGAGCCCCTCGGCGGTGGACATCGGCAGCACCCCGCCCCGGGACATCCGGGCCCGGTCGGTGCCGCCGAGCCCCTCGGCCATCCCCCCGCCGGCCCACGGCCCCCAGGCCAGGGACTGGGCGGGCAGCCCGGCCGCCCGCCGCGCGCCGGCCAGCGCGTCGAGGAAGGCGTTCGCCGCCGCGTAGTTGCCCTGCCCCGGCCCGCCGAGCACCCCGGCCGCCGAGGAGAACACCACGAATGCGGTGAGCGCCGCGTCGCGGGTCAGCTCGTGCAGGTGGGTGGCGGCGTCGACCTTGGGGCGCAGCACCGCGTCGAGGCGGTCCCGGGTCAGCGACGGGATGATCCCGTCGTCGAGCACCCCGGCGGCGTGCACCACCCCGGTCAGCGGGTGGTCGGCGGGCACCCCGGCGAGCAGCGCGGCGACCGCGTCCCGGTCGGCCAGGTCGCAGGCGGCCACGGTGACCTCCGCCCCGGCGGCGGTGAGGTCCGCGCGCAGCGCGGCCATCCCGTCCGCGTCGGGGCCGCGCCGGCTGGCCAGCAGCAGGTGCCGTACCCCGTACGCGTCGACCAGGTGCCGGGCGACGAGCCGGCCGAGGGTGCCGCCGGCGCCGGTGAGCAGGACGGTGCCCTCGGCGGTGAAGACACTGCCGGGGGTGCCGTCGGGCGCGGCGGCGGGCGTCAGCCGGGCGGCGTGGGCGACGCCCTCCCGGACTACCAACTGCGGTTCACCGCCGGCCAGCACCGCCGGGAGGGCCTGCGCCGACTCGTCGTGGTCGTCGAGGTCGACCAGGACGATCCGGTCCGGGTTCTCCGACTGGGCGGACCGGACGAGACCCCAGGCCGCCGCGGCGGCCGGTTCGGTGACCGGGGTGCCCTGTGCCCCCCGGGTGAGCACCAGCAGCCGGGACGAGGCCAGCCGCTCGTCGGCGAGCCAGCCCTGGAGCAGGGTGAGCAGCTGCCCGGTGGTGTGCCGGGCCCCGGCGGCGAGGTCCCGGGAGTCGGGCTGCACGCTGGCCACCAGCACCACGTCGGGCACGGCCCCGCCCGCGTCCAGGGCGGCCGCGAGGGCGGCCAGGTCGGGGTGGGTCTCGGCGCGCAACCCGACGGTGTCGAGCGCGGCGGACACCTTGAACTCGTCCACCCCGACCAGCGCCCAGCGGCCGGTGGCCGGGGTGGCGGGCAGCGGTACCGGGGTCCAGTCGACCCGGTAGAGGTGCTCCTGCCGGCCGGTGCGGGCGGCGGCGAGCTGCCCCGCGTCGATCTCCCGCAGCACCAGCGAGTCGACCCGGGCGACGGGCGCCCCGGTCTGGTCGGCGAGGGTGAGGGCGACCTGGTCGGGGCCGGCGGGGGTGACGGTGACCCGCAGCGCGCCCGCGCCGGTGGCGTGGACGGCCACCCCGGTCCAGGCGAACGGGACGGCGGTGGCCCCCTCGCCCCGGGTGAGCCCGATCGCGTGCAGGGCCGCGTCGAACAGCGCCGGGTGCAGGTGGAACCGCTCGGCGTCGAGCACGTCGGCGGGGAGCGCGACCTCGGCGTACACCTCGTCGCCGTGCCGCCAGGCGGCCCGCAGGCCCTGGAAGACCGGCCCGTAGACCAGACCCGCGTCGGCCATCCGCTCGTACAGGCCGTCGATCTCGACGGGGGTGGCGCCGGGCGGCGGCCAGGCGGTCGACGGGTCGGCCGGCGGGCCGGCCGGGGTCGGGGTGAGCAGGCCGGTGGCGTGCCGGGTCCACGGCGCGTCCCGGTGCCGGGAGTAGACGGTGACCGGCCGTCCGCCGTCGTCGCCGGGTGCGCCCACCGCCACCTGCACCTGTACGCCGTCGTCGTCCGGGACGACCAGCGGGGCCTGGAGGGTGAGCTCGGCGAGCCGGGCGCAGCCGACCTGGTCCCCGGCCCGGACGGCGAGTTCGACCAGCCCGGTGCCGGGCAGCACGACCGTCTCGCCCAGCGCGTGCTCGGCCAGCCACGGGTGGGTACGCCGGGACAGCAGCCCGGTGGCGATCAGCCCGTCGGTGTCGGGCAGCGTGGTGACCGCCGACAGCAGCGGATGGGCGGCGTCGAGCAGGCCGGCGGCCACCACGTCCCGCTCGGCGTCGGCGTCGCGCATCCAGTAGTACTGGTGTTGGAAGGCGTGGGTGGGCAGGTCGACCCGCCGGCCACCCGGGTTGACCGCCGGCCAGTCGAGGTCGACGCCGCTGACCCACGCCTGGGCCATGCCGGTGGCGTACGCCTCGACCTGACCCCGGTCACGGCGCTGCACGGCGATCGCCACCGCGTCGTCCACGCAGTCGGCGACCATCGCGGTGAGCACGCTGTCCGGGCCGATCTCGATGAACCGGGTGACGCCCCGGGCGGCTAGGGTGGCCACCGCGTCGGCGAACCGCACGGTGCCCCGGACCTGGCCCTGCCAGTACCCGGCCGAGCCGAGTTCGTCGTCGGTAGCCAGGTCACCGGTGGCGGTCGACACCAGGGGGATGTCCGCCGGGTGGGCGGTCACCCCGTCGAGGACCAGCCGGTAGCCGGCCAGCATCGGGTCCATCAGGTGCGAGTGGAACGCGTGTGACACCCGAAGCCGGCGCGTCTTCACCTCCAGGGAGGCCTCCAGCGCCGCGATCTGCTCCTCGGTCCCCGACACGACGACCGCGCGGGGGCCGTTCACCGCCGCCACGTCGATGTCGCCCAGGTCCAGCTCGGCCAGTGGGGCGGCGATGGCCAGCATCGCCCCACCGGCGGGCAGCGCCTGCATCAGGCCGCCCCGGGCCGCGACGACCCGGCACGCGTCCGCCAGGGACCACACCCCGGCCACATACGCGGCAGCCAACTCACCGATCGAATGACCCGCCACGAAGTCCGGCTTCAGCCCCCAGGACTCGGCGAGGCGGAACAGCGCCACCTCGACCGCGAACAACGCCGGCTGCGTCCACCCCGTCCGATCGAGCACACCCTCCGGATCGGTGAACATCACCTCCCGCAGATCACCGTCGAGCAGCGGCCCGAACGCGGCGCACACCTCGTCCAGGGCCTGCGCGAACACCGGGAAGGCCGCCGCCAGCTCACGACCCATCCCCACCCGCTGCGCGCCCTGGCCGGTGAACAACACCGCCGTCCGGCCGGTGGTGACCCGGCCCGACAGGCCGGTGCCGGCAGCCAGCGCCTCCAGACCGGCGGCCAGGTCGGCGGCCGTACCGCCGAGGGCGACGGCCCGGTGGTCCAGGGCCGCCCGGCCGGTGGCCAGGGAGTACCCGACGTCGACCGGTCGTTCGTCGGTGAGGAAGTCCCGCAGGCGGGCGGCCTGGGTGGCGAGGCCGCTGGTGGAGCGGCTGGCCAGCGGCCAGAGCGCCACGGCCGGTGCCGGCGTCGGCTCGGGCGCGACGACGGGCTGCGGGTACTCCTCGACGATGACGTGCGCGTTGGTGCCGCTGATGCCGAACGACGACACCGCCGCCCGACGGGGACGCCCACCGGCAACCCAGTCGACCGCCTCGGTGGCGAGCCGCACGTCGCCGGCGGACCAGTCCACGTGCGGGCTGGGCGCGTCCACGTGCAACGTCCGCGGCACCACCCCGTGCCGCATCGCCAACACCATCTTCATCACACCCGCCACACCCGCAGCAGCCTGCGTGTGACCCAGATTCGACTTCACCGACCCCAACCACAACGGCTCATCCCGGTCCCGACCGTACGTCGCCAGGATCGCCTGCGCCTCGATCGGATCACCCAACGTGGTACCCGTACCGTGCGCCTCCACCACATCCACCTCGCCCGCCGACAACCCCGCATTCGCCAACGCCTGCCGGATCACCCGCTGCTGCGCCGGCCCGTTCGGCGCGGTCAACCCGTTCGACGCGCCGTCCTGATTCACCGCCGAACCCCGGACCAGACCCAGGATGGTGTGCCCGTGCCGACGCGCGTCGGAGAGGCGTTCGAGCACCAGCACGCCGACGCCCTCGGACCACCCGGTCCCGTCGGCGGCCGCCGCGAACGGCTTGCACCGACCGTCCGGCGCCAACCCCCGCTGCCGCGAAAACTCCACGAACGTCTCCGGCGACGCCATCACCGTCACCCCACCGGCCAACGCCAGATCACACTCACCCGACCGCAACGCCTGACCCGCCAGGTGCATCGCCACCAACGACGACGAACACGCCGTGTCCACGGTGACGGCGGGGCCTTCGAGACCGAGGGTGTAGGCGATCCGGCCGGAGACGACGCTGCCGGCGCTGTGCCCGGTCACGTAGTCGTGGTACATCAGGCCGGCGAACACCCCGGTGGCGGAGCCGCGTACCGAGGAGGGGTCGATGCCGGCCCGCTCGAACGCCTCCCACGAGACCTCCAGCAGCTGCCGCTGCTGCGGATCCATCAGGACGGCCTCGCGGGGCGAGATGCCGAAGAAGGCCGGGTCGAAGTTGGCCGCGCCGGGCAGGAACCCGCCCTGGTCGGCGTAGCTGGTGTCGGGGCGGGTGCCGGTCGGGTCGTAGAGCCGGGCCAGGTCCCAGCCCCGGTCGGTCGGGAAGGCGCCGATCGCGTCACCGCCCTCGGCGACCAGCCGCCACAGGTCCTCCGGCGAGGACACCCCACCCGGGTACCGGCAGGCCATCCCCACGATCGCCAACGGCTCGTCGGCCGCCACGGTGCCGACCGGCCGCTCCTGCGGTACGTCGAGCGCGCCGGTCAGCTCCCGGTGCAGCAACTCGGCGAGGGCCGCCGGAGTCGGGTAGTCGAAGATCAGGGTGGCGGGCAACCGCAGGTCGACGGCGGTGGAGAGCGCGTTGCGCAGCTCGACGGCGGTGAGCGAGTCGAAGCCGAGGCTCTGGAACGTGCGGTCCGCCTCCACCGCCTCCGGGCCGTCGAGGCCGAGCACGGCGGCCACGTGGGTGTGCACCAGGTGCCGGACGGCCCCGGCCCGCTCGCTCTCCGGCAGCCCGGCCAGCCAGCCGCTGCCCGGCCGGTCCACCGCTCCGGCGGCGGCGGTACGCCGGGTCGGCCCGGCCAGGCCACGCAGCACCGGGGCCAGCCGGTCCCCGAGGGTACGCAGGGTGGGCAGGTCGAGCCGGGCCGGGACGAGGGTGGCCGGGCCACCGGCGACGGCGGCGTCGAGCAGCGCCAGCCCGTCCTGCGTGCTGAGCGGCAGCACCCCGCCCCGGGACATCCGCTCCCGGTCGGTGTCGGCGAGCCGGTCGGTCATCGCCGAACCGGTGCCCCACAGCCCCCAGGCCAGCGACACCCCGGGCCGGCCCGCCGCCCGACGGGTCACCGCGAGCGCGTCCAGGTAGGCGTTCGCCGCCGCGTAGTTGCCCTGACCGGGTGCGCCCAGCACCCCGGACAGCGACGAGAACAGCACGAACGCCGACAGGTCCCGGTCCCGGGTCAGCTCGTCCAGCAGCGCCGCCGCGTCCGCCTTGGGCCGCAGCACGCCGGACACCCGGGCCGGCGTCAACGACGAGACCACCCCGTCGTCGAGCACCCCGGCGGTGTGCACCACCGCCGACAGGTCCGGCACGCCGGCCAGGACGGCGGTCATCCGGTCGCGGTCGGCCACGTCGCAGGCGAGCAGGTCGACCCGCGCGCCGGCCCCGGTCAGCTCGGCGACGAGATCGTCGGCACCGGCCGCCGCCGTACCGCTGCGGGAGAGCAGCAGCAGCCGGGACACCCCGTGCGCCGTCACCAGGTGCCGGGCGACCGCCGCGCCGAGCGCGCCGGTCGCGCCGGTGACCAGCACCGTGCCGGTGCCGTAGCGCGGTGCCTCCGGTGGCGTCGCCGGCAACGTGCGCCGGACCATCCGGGGGATCCGGACGACACCCTCGCGGACCAGCACCTGCGGGTCGCCGGTGGCCAGGGCCAGCGGGAGCACGTCGTCGAGCCGGTCGGTGTCGGCGTCGACGAGGAGGAACCGGTCGGGATTCTCCGCCTGCGCGGACCGGACCAGGCCCCAGACCGCCGCGCCGGCCAGGTCGGTCACGTCGTCACCGACGGCGTAGCGGGTGAGGACGACGAGCGGGGCGGCGTCGTCCCCGGCCAACCGGTGCTGGACGATCCCCAGCACCCGGTTCACCTCGGCGTGCACGTCGTCGGTGCCGCCCGCGCGCACCACCACCAGCCCGGCCGGCCCGCTGGTGGGGCTGTCGCCGGCACCCGGGCCGGTGGCCGTGGTGGACGGCCCGCCCGTCCGGGTGGTGTCGGGGTGCCAGGCCCAGGTGGGGGTGGTCGCCGAGGGGGTGACGGCGACGGGTTGCCAGTCCAGGCCGAAGACCGCGTCGGCGACGCCGGTGGTGGCGGCGACCTGCACCGGGCGGAGCACCAACGACCGTACGGTGGCCACGGGTGCGCCGAGCGCGTCGGCGACCGCGATCCGGACCCCGCTGCCGGCGGGGGTGAGCCGGACCCGGAGGCTGGTCGCGCCGGTGGCGTGCAGCGTCACCCCCGTCCAGGCGAACGGCAGGCCCCGGTGGGTGTCGCCGTCGGCGCGGGTGAGGGCGTGCAGGCCGGCGTCGAACAGCGCCGGGTGCAGGCCGTAGCCGTCGTGCTCCGTACCGTCGGGGAGGTCGACCTCGGCGAACAGTTCGTCACCGGCCCGCCAGGCGCGGCGCAGGCCCTGGAAGGCCGGGCCGTAGTCGAGCCCGCCGGTGGCCAGGTCGTCGTAGAGGCCGGTCAACGGGACGGGTTCGGCGTCGGCGGGGGGCCACGCGGTGAGGGCGACGCCGGGGGTGTCCCCGGCGACGAGGACGCCGGTGGCGTGCCGGGTCCACGGGGAGTCGTCCCGTTCCCGCGAGTGCACCTGGACGGCACGCCGCCCGGTCGGGTCGGGTGGCTCCACGGCCACCTGCACCTCGACGCTGCCGGCGTCGGGGACGACGAGCGGCGCGTGCAGGGTCAACTCGTCGAGTACACCGGTGCCGACCTGGTCACCGGCGTGGATGGCGAGTTCGACCAGGCCGGTGCCGGGGAACACGACGGTGCCACCGACGGCGTGGTCGGCGAGCCAGGGGTGGGTGTGCGGCGACCACCGGCCGGTGAACACCACACCGTCGGTATTGGCCAGTGGTACGGCGGCGTCGAGCAGCGGGTGGGTGGCGGCGAGCAGGCCGGCGCCGACCAGGGCCGGGTCGTAGAGCCAGTAGTGCTGGCGTTGGAAGGCGTAGGTGGGCAGGTCGACCTGGCGGGCGCCGGGGTGGACGGCGGCCCAGTCGAGGTCGATGCCGCTGGTCCACGCCTGGGCCATGCCGGTGGCGTACGCCTGCACCTGCTCCCGGTCCCGACGCTGCAACGGAACCACCACCGCGTCGTCCACGCAGTCCGCGACCATCGCGGTCAGCACACTGTCCGGACCGATCTCGATGAACCGGGTGACACCCCGCGCGGCGAGAGCAGCCACCGCGTCGGCGAACCGGACCGTCCCCCGGACCTGACCCTGCCAGTACTCGACCGAGCCGAGCTGATCATCACTTGCCAGGTCACCGGTGGCGGTCGACACCAACGGGACACCCGCCGGGTTGGCGGTCACCGACTCCAACACCCGCCCGTAGTCGGCCAGCATCGGGTCCATCAGCTGCGAGTGGAAAGCGTGCGACACCCGAAGCCGCCGGGTCTTCACCTCCAGCGACGCCTCCAACGCCGCGATCTGCTCCTCGGTCCCCGACACGACGACCGAGCGGGGACCGTTGACCGCCGCCACGTCGATGTCGCCCAGGTCCAACTCGGCCAGCGGCGCGGCAATCGCCAACATCGCCCCACCGGCCGGAAGGCCCTGCATCAGACCACCCCGGGCCGCGACGACCCGGCACGCGTCCGCCAACGACCAGACCCCGGCCACATGCGCGGCAGCCAACTCACCGATCGAGTGACCCGCCACGAAGTCCGGCTTCAACCCCCACGACTCGGCAAGACGGAACAGGGCCACCTCGACCGCGAACAGGGCCGGCTGCGTCCACCCCGTCTCGTCGAGGACACCCTCCGGATCGGTGAACATCACCTCCCGTAGATCACCGTCGAGCAGCGGCCCGAACGCGGCACACACCTCGTCCAGGGCCTGCGCGAACACCGGGAACGCCCTTGCCAGGTCACGACCCATGCCGACCCGCTGCGCACCCTGGCCGGTGAACAGCACCGCCGTCCGGCCGGTCGTCAGGTGGCCGTGCACACCCTGGCCGGCGGCGAGGGCGCGGAGGCCGGCGACGCCGTCCCCGACGGCCACCCCCCGGTGCTCCAGGGCCGCCCGGCCGGTGCCGAGGGTCAGCGCCACGTCGGCGGGGTGCAGGTCGGCGTCGGCGAGGAAGTCGGCGAGGCGGGCGGCCTGGGCGGCGAGGCCGCCGGCCGACCGTCCGGAGACCGGCCACAGCGGCACCGGCGTCGGGGCCGGCGGGGCGGGCGGCGCGGCCTCGGGGGCCTGTTCCAGGATCAGATGGGCGTTGGTGCCGCTGATGCCGAACGACGACACCGCGGCCCGGCGCGGCCGGTCCACCGCCGGCCACCGCACCTCGTCGGTGGCGAGCCGCACGTCACCGGCGGACCAGTCCACGTGCGGGCTGGGCGCGTCCACGTGCAACGTCCGCGGCACCACCCCGTGTCGCATCGCCAACACCATCTTCATCACACCCGCCACACCGGCGGCCGCCTGCGTGTGACCCAGATTCGACTTCACCGACCCCAACCACAACGGCCCATCCCGATCCCGCCCATACGTCGCCAGGATCGCCTGCGCCTCGATCGGATCCCCCAACGTGGTACCCGTACCGTGCGCCTCCACCACATCCACCTCGCCCGCCGACAACCCCGCATTCGCCAACGCCTGCCGGATCACCCGCTGCTGGGAGGGACCGTTCGGGGCGGTCAGCCCGTTCGACGCGCCGTCCTGGTTCACCGCCGAACCCCGCACCACACCCAGGACCCGGTGCCCGTTGCGCACCGCGTCGGACAACCGCTCCAGCACCAGCACGCCGACGCCCTCGGACCACCCGGTCCCGTCGGCGGCCGCCGCGAACGGCTTGCACCGACCGTCCGGCGCCAACCCCCGCTGCCGCGAAAACTCCACGAACGTCTCCGGCGACGCCATCACCGTCACCCCACCGGCCAACGCCAGATCACACTCACCCGACCGCAACGCCTGACCCGCCAGGTGCATCGCCACCAACGACGACGAACACGCCGTGTCGACCGACACCGCCGGCCCCTCCAGGCCGAGCGTGTACGCCACCCGGCCGGTGACGACACTGCCGGAGCTGCGCCCGGAGACGTAGTCGTGGTACATCACCCCGGCGAACACGCCGGTGGACGAGCCGCGCAGGGTGCCCGGGTCGATGCCGGCCCGCTCGAACGCCTCCCACGACACCTCCAGCAGCAGCCGCTGCTGCGGGTCCATGATCACCGCTTCGCGGGGGGAGATGCCGAAGAAGACCGGGTCGAACTCGGCGGCGTCGGTGAGGAAACCACCCCTGTCCACGTACGTCGTGTCGGGGCGGGTGCTGGTCGGGTCGTAGAGCCGGGCCAGGTCCCAGCCCCGGTCGGTGGGGAAACCGTCGATGGCGTCCGCGCCGTCGGCGATCAGCCGCCACAGGTCCTCCGGCGAGGTGACGCCGCCGGGGTAGCGGCAGGCCATCCCGACGATCGCCAGCGGCTCGTCGTCGGCGACGGTCGTGGCGACCTTCCGGACGGCGTCGACGCCGTCCGGGCCGGCGATCTCGCTGAGCAGGTGCCGGGCCAGGTCACGCGGCGACGGGTAGTCGAAGATCAGGGTGGCGGGCAGCCGCAGGCCGGTGGCGGCGGAGAGCCCGTTGCGCAGTTCGACGGCGGTGAGCGAGTCGAAGCCCAGCTCCTGGAACGCCCGGCCGGCGTCGATCCGTTCGGCGGAGGCGTGCCCGAGCACCGCCGCCACCTGGCTGAGGACCAGGGCGGTCGCGGCGCGTTCGCGGTCGTCGGTGGACAGTGCGGCGAGGTCCGCCGCCCACCCGGTGGCCCCGGCGGCGGCGCGGGCGGCGGTCCGCCGGGCCGGGCGGACCAGGCCGTGGAACGGCAACGGCAGGTCCTCGCCGAGGGTACGCAGGGCGGCCAGGTCGAGCCGGGCCGGCACCGCGGTCGGGTACGGGTTGGCCACGGCGGCGTCGAGCAGGGCCAGCCCGTCGGCGGTGGCCAGCGGCAGCACCCCGCCCCGGGACATCCGCTCCCGGTCGGCGGCGCCGAGCCGGTCGGTCATCGCCGAACCCTCGCCCCACAGCCCCCAGGCCAACGACACCGCCGGCAACCCGGCGGCGCGACGGGACACCGCCAACGCGTCGAGGAACGCGTTCGCCGCCGCGTAGTTGCCCTGACCGGGTGCGCCCAGCACCCCGGACAGCGACGAGAACAGCACGAACGCCGACAGGTCCCGGTCCCGGGTGGCCTCGTCGAGCAGCCACGCCGCGTCCACCTTGGGCCGCAGCACCGCCGACAGCCGGGCGGTGGACAGCGCCGACACCACGCCGTCGTCGAGCACGCCGGCGGTGTGCACCACCGCCGACAGGTCGGCGCGGGCGTCGAGGAGGGCCGCCACCTGTGCCCGGTCGGCCACGTCGGCGGCGACCAGCTCGACCTGCGCGCCGGCTGCGGTCAGCTCGGCGACGAGGTCGTCGGCCCCTGGCGCGGCGGGGCCGCGACGGGACACCAGCAGCAGCCGGGTGACCCCGTGCGTGGCCACCAGGTGCCGGGCCACCGCCGTACCGAGGGCACCGGTCGCGCCGGTGACCAGCACCGTGCCGGTGCCGAACAGCGGGGCGTCCGGGGTGGCCGGTTCGACGAGCTGACGGGTGAGCCGGGGCACCGAGACCACCCCGTCGCGGACCCGCACCTGCGGCTCCCCGGCGGCCAGGGCCAGGGCGAGCGCCGACGTCACGTCCCCGGCGGGGTCGGTGTCGGTGTCGAGCAGCAGCAGCCGGTCCGGGTTCTCGGCCTGCGCCGAGCGGAGCAGCCCCCAGACCGCCGCCCCGGCCAGGTCGGTCACGTCGGCACCGACGGCACGGCGGGTGAGCACCACCAGGCGGTGGGTGTCCGGGCCGGTCAGCCACTGTCGTACCAGGCCGAGCACCCGGTTCACCTCGTCGTGCACCGCCTCCGGACCGGCGAGGTCCCCGGTCAGCCCGGCGGTCAGCACCAGCAGGTCGGCGGTGCCCGGGACCGCCGACTCCACCTCGGCGGCGACCGGGGTCAGGTCCGACCCGGTGCCGGTGGGCGGGGCGGCCGGGTGGCGGGTCCAGTTCGGGGTGGTCGGGGTGGTGGGGGTGCCGATCTCCTGCCAGGTCAGGTCGAACAGCGCGTCGGCGACCCCGCCGGGGCGGGTCACCTGGACGGGCCGCAGCACCAGCGAGTCGATGGTGGCGACGGGTGCGCCGACCACGTCGGCGACCGCCACCCGTACCCCGGAGCCCGCCGGGGTGAGCCGGACCCGGACGCCGGCCGCGCCGGTGGCGTGCAGGGTGAGGCCGGACCAGGCGAACGGCAGTCCCCGGAAGGTGTCCCCGTCGGCGAGGCCGAGGGCGTGCAGGCCGGCGTCGAGCACGGCGGGGTGCAGGCCGAACCCGTCGGCGTCCACCCCCTCCGGCAGGGTGACCTCGGCGTAGAACTCGTCGCCGCGCCGCCAGACCCGGCGCAGGCCCCGGAACACCGGGCCGTAGACGAGGCCGCCGGTCGCCAGGTGCTGGTAGAGGTCGTCGGTGGGCACCGGTTCGGCGTCGGCCGGCGGCCACTGGGTGAGGGCAATCCCGGCGGTACGCGAACCGGGGGCGAGCACCCCGCTGGCGTGCCGGGTCCACGGGGCGTCGGTGTCGGCGCTGCGGGCGTACACCTGGAGGGTGCGGGTGTGGTCGGTGCCGGCGGGGCCGACGACGACCTGGAGCTGGACACCCCCGTGTTCGGGCAGCACCAGCGGGGCTTCGATGGTCAACTCGTCGACGGTCTCGACGCCGACCTGCGCCCCGGCGTGCAGGGCCAGGTCGACGTAGCCGGTGCCGGGGAAGACCACCGCGCCGTCGACGGCGTGGTCGGCGAGCCACGGGTGCCGGTCGAGGGAGAGCCGGCCGGTGAGGACGGCCCCGTCGGCGTTGGCGAGGGTGACGGCCGCGCCGAGCAGCGGGTGATCGGCGGAGTCCAGGCCCATGGCGGTGGCGTCACCGGGGTCGGCCGGGGCGTCCAGCCAGAACCGCTGGTGCTGGAAGGCGTAGGTGGGCAGGTCGACGGTCCGACCGCCCGGGTTGACCGCCGCCCAGTCCAGGTCGACGCCGCTGATCCACGCCTGGGCCATGCCGGCGGCGTACGCCTCGACCTGCTCGCGCTGGCGCCGCTGGAGCGCGATGGCGGTGGTGTCCTCGACGCAGTCGGCGACCATCGCGGTGAGCACGCTGTCCGGCCCGATCTCGATGAACCGGGTCACGCCCCGCGCGGCTAGGGTGGCCACCGCGTCGGCGAACCGCACGGTGCCCCGGACCTGGCCCTGCCAGTACCCGGCCGAATTCAACTCATCGTCGGTAGCCAGGTCACCGGTGGCGGTCGACACCAGGGGGATCTGCGCCGGGGTCGCGGTGACACCCGCCAGAACCTGCCCGTAGTCAGCCAGCATCGGGTCCATCAGCTGCGAGTGGAACGCGTGCGACACCCGCAACCGGCGCGTCTTCACCTCAAGACGGGACTCCAGCGCCGCGACCCGCTCCTCCGTCCCCGACACGACGACCGAGCGGGGACCGTTGACCGCCGCCACGTCCACGTCACCCAGATCCAGCTCCGCCAGCGGCGCGGCAATCGCCAACATCGCCCCACCGGCCGGCAGCGCCTGCATCAGACCGCCCCGGGCGGCGACGACCCGGCAGGCGTCCGCCAGCGACCACACCCCGGCCACGTGCGCGGCAGCCAACTCACCGATCGAATGACCCGCCACGAAGTCCGGCTTCAGCCCCCACGACTCGGCAAGCCGGAACAACGCCACCTCGACCGCGAACAACGCCGGCTGCGTCCACCCCGTCCGATCGAGCACACCCTCCGGATCGGTGAACATCACCTCCCGCAGATCACCGTCGAGCAACGGCCCGAACGCCGCACACACCTCGTCCAGTGCCCGCGCGAACACCGGGAACGCCGCCGCCAGGTCACGACCCATCCCGACCCGCTGCGCACCCTGACCGGTGAACAACACCGCCGTCCGACCGGCGACGACCCGACCCGACAGGCCACCACCGGCAGCCAGCGCCTCCAGACCGGCCACGCCGTCGCCGAGCACCACGCCCCGGTACGCCGAGGCGGCCCGGGTGGTGCCCAGCGAGTACCCGACGTCCACCGGACGTTCGTCGGTGAGGAAGTCCCGCAGCCGCGTCGCCTGCCCGGCCAGCGCCGCCGCCGACCGGCCGGACAGCGGCCAGAGCACCACCGGCGGCTCGGCGGCCTCGGTCGACTCGACGGCCTCGACCGGCGGGGCCTGCTCCAGGATCACGTGCCCGTTGGTGCCGCTCACCCCGAACGACGACACCCCGCCCCGGCGGGGCTGGCCGTGGTCGGGCCACTGCCGTGCCTCGGTGAGCAGCTGCACGGTGCCGGCCGACCAGTCCACGTGGGTGGAGGGGACGCCCACGTGCAGGCTCTTGGGCAGCACGCCGTGGTGCAGCGCCATCACCAGCTTGATCACGCCGCTGACGGCGGCGGCGGCCTGGGCGTGGCCGATGTTCGACTTGACCGAGCCGAGCCAGAGCGGCCGGTCCGCCGGCCGGTCCCGCCCGTACGTGGCGATCAACGCCTCGGCCTCGATCGGGTCACCGAGGGTGGTGCCGGTGCCGTGCGCCTCGATCAGGTCGACGTCGCCGGAGGTGAGCCCGGCGTTGGCGAGCGCCTGGAGGATGACCCGCTGCTGGGCCACCCCGTTGGGGGCGGTCAACCCGTTGGACGCGCCGTCCTGGTTGATCGCAGAGCCCCGGATGACGGCGAGGACGCGGTGACCGTTGCGCTGGGCGTCGGAGAGGCGTTCCAGCAGCAGCATGCCGACGCCCTCGCCCCAGCCGGTGCCGTCGGCGTCGTCGGAGAACGGCTTGCAGCGACCGTCGGCGGCCAGCCCGCGCTGCCGGCTGAACGCGACGAACGAGCCGGGCGTCGACATCACTGTCACGCCGCCGGCCAGCGCCAGGCCGCACTCGCGTTGCCGCAGCGCGTGCGCGGCCAGGTGCAGCGCCACCAGCGACGACGAGCAGGCCGTGTTGACCGTGACGGCCGGCCCCTCCAACCCCATGCTGTACGCGACCCGCCCGGAGATCACCGCGCCGGAGCTGCCGGTGCTCATGTACGCCTCGACCGGCTCGGGCAGCACGGTGAGCCGGTCCCAGTAGTCCTGGCCGCCACAGCCGACGAAGACGCCGACCGGCCCACCGCGCAGCGAGTCGGGGTCGACGCCGGCCCGCTCGCACGCCTCCCAGCTCGCTTCCAGCACCAGCCGCTGCTGCGGGTCCATGGCCAACGCCTCGCGGGGCGAGATGCCGAAGAACTCGGCGTCGAACTCGGCGGCGTCGTGCACGAAACCGCCCTGCCGGACGTAGCTGCTGCCGGCGGCGTCCGGGTCGGCGTCGTACAGGGCGGTGGTGTCCCAGCCCCGGTCGGTGGGGAAGTCGCCGATGGCGTCGACGCCGTCGGCGACCAGCCGCCACAGCTCCTCGGGCGAGTTGACCCCGCCCGGGTAGCGGCAGGCCATGCCGACGATCGCGATCGGGTCCTGTTCCTGCGACTCGACCTCGCGCAGCCGTTCCCGGGTACGGTGCAGGTCGGCGGTGACCCGCTTCAGGTACCCGAGGAGCTTCTCTTCGTTCGACATCGGAACCTCACCAAACTCGTTGCCAGCGGGACACGTCGCTCCGGGAGCCGGGGGCGGCTCAGGTCATCCCGAGTTCCTTGTCGATCAGGTCGAACACGTCGTCCGCGGAGGCAGTTTCGAGCCGGTCGACCAGGGTGGTGCCCGTGGTGGTGCTGAGGGTCTCGTTGAGCTTCGCCAGCAGCGACTGGAGTCGGCCGGTGACCCGGTGGCGTTCGATCTCCTCCGGCGTCAGGCCGGCGACGGTGACCTCCAGCCGGTCCAGCTCGGCGAGCAGGCCACCGGCGGTGTCGCCGGTGTAGCCGAGTTCGGTCCGGAGCTGGTCGGCCAGCGCGGTCGGGTTGGGGTGGTCGAACACCAGGGTGGCGGAGAGCCGGACGCCGGTGGCGGCGCTGAGCCGGTTGCGCAGCTCCACGGCGGTCACCGAGTCCATGCCGAGTTCCTTGAACGCGCGCTGCGGCTCGACCAGTTCGGCGTCGCCGTAGCCGAGGACGGCGGCCACGTTGGTGCGGACCGTCTCCAGCAGCAGGGCGCGCTGCTCGGCCTCGGGCAGCGCACCGAGCCGGTCGACCAGCGCCGACGACGACGCCGGGTCGGCGGCCCCGGCCGGCTCGGGTGCGGCGTCGGGCAGCTCGGCGAGCAGTGGTCGCGACCGGGCCAGGGTGTAGATCGGGGTGAACCGCGTCCAGTCGACGTCGACGACGACGAGGTGACTCTCGTCGTGGTCGAGGGCCTGCCCGAGCGCCCGGACGGCGAGCCGGGGGTCCATCACGCCGACGCCGAGCCGGTCGAGGTGTGCACCGACCTCACCGCCGGCCATCCCACCGCCGCCGCCCCAGCTTCCCCAGGCGACCGAGGTCGCCACCGCACCCCTGCTGCGCCGCCGGTGCGCCAGCGCGTCGAGGAACGCGTTCGCCGTCGCGTACCCGGCCTGACCGGCACTGCCCCAGACCGCAGCTCCGGAGGAGAACAGCACGAACGCGTCCAGCGGCCGGTCCGCCAGCAACGCGTCGAGGTGCACCGCACCGAGCACCTTCGCCCGGCACACGTCGGCGAAGTCGTCGAGGCCGGTCTGCCCGAGCGGCACCTCCGGGTGCAGCGCCCCGGCGGCGTGGAAGACGCCGGTCAGCTCGTCACCGAGGTCGGCCAGCAGCGCGGCGACCGCCTCCCGGTCGGCCACGTCACAGGCCACCACCTCCACCCCCGGATACCGGGCCGTCAACGCGGCCGCGCCGGGGGCGGCCGGACCACGCCGGCTCGCCAGCACCACCCGCTGCGCGCCCTGCCCGATCAGCCACTCGGTGACGTGCCCGCCGACCCCGCCGGTGCCGCCGGTGACCAGCACCGTGCCGCTGGCCCGCCAGTGCCGCCCGGGCGCCCCGGTCACCGGGTGACGGACCATCCGGCGGGCCAGCGGACCGGCCGGCCGCAGCGCCACCTGGTCCTCGCCGCCGCCGGTCAGCACGTCGACCAGCCGGTCGACGGTCTGCGGCGTCCAGTCGGCGGGCAGGTCGACCAGGCCGCCCCACCAGCCGGGATAGTCGAGGGAGAGCACCGTGCCCAGCCCCCACAGCGCACCCTGGGCCGGGTCGGCGACCGGCTCGAACCGGTCGACGCCGACCCCGCCGGCGGTGACGCACCAGAGCCGGCCGGTGAAGTCGGCGGCGGCCAGCGCGTGCACCAGCGACACGGTGGCGGTGACCCCGGCGGACAGGCCGACGCCCAGCGGGTCGGGGCCGTCGTCCAGGGCGAGCAGGGAGAGCACCCCGGCGGGGGCCTCCCGGCCGGCGTGGTCGGTGCCGGTGACGGTGACCACCTCGGCGCCCCGGGCGGTCAGGCCGTCGGCGAGCGTACGCAGCCGCTCGTCGTCGGCCAGCGCCGCCGGGGCGACCACCCACCACGTGCCGGTGAGCCGCCCGCCGGCGGGCAGCTCGGTCGGCCGCCACGCCACCCGGTACCGCCAGCCGTCCACGGTGGCGACGTCGCGCTGCCGGGACCGCCACGACGTCAGGCCGGGCAGCACCTCGCCGACCAGGGCGGTGTCGACGCCGAGGCCGTCGGCGAGCAGGTCGACGTCGGCGCGTTCCACCGCGTCCCAGAACCCGGCGTCGGTGCCGGCGGTGGCCGGGGCGTCGGCGGTCGGCGCGATCCAGTAGCGCTGGTGCTGGAAGGCGTAGGTGGGCAGGTCCGCCCGGCGGGTGCCGGGCAGGGCGGCGGCCCAGTCCACGTCGACGCCCCGGACGTGCAGCTCGGCCAGGGAGGTGAGCAGCCGGTCCAGGCCGCCGTCGTCGCGGCGCAGGGTGCCGGTGACCACCGTCGGCTGGTCCGCCGACTCCAGCGTCTCCTGCATGCCCATGCCGAGCACCGGGTGCGGGCTGACCTCCACGAACCCGGTCCAGCCCTGCCCGGCGAGAGAGCGGATCGCCGGGTCGAACCGGACCGTGTTGCGGAGGTTGTCGTACCAGTAGCGGGCGTCCAGGGTGGCGGTGTCCACCCAGTCGCCGGTGACGGTGGAGAGCATCCGGATCGTCCCGGTACGCGGGTTGATCGGGGCCAGGTCCTCCAGCAGCCGGTGCTCCAGCCCCTCCACCTGCGCCGAGTGCGAGGCGTAGTCGACGGCGACCTGCTTGACCCGGATCCCCTCCTCGGTGAGCGCGGCGACGAGTTCGCGCAGCGCCTCCGGGGTGCCGGAGACCACCACCGAGCTGGCGCCGTTGACCACGGCGAGGGAGATGTCGCCCGCCCACCGGGCGATCCGCTCCTGCGCCCGGTCGGCGGGCAGCCCGATCGAGACCATCCCGCCCCGACCGGCCAGCTTCTCGCCGATGGCCCGGCTGCGCAGGGTGACCACCCGCGCCCCGTCGGCGAGGGAGAGTCCGCCGGCCACGCAGGCGGCGGCGATCTCCCCCTGCGAGTGGCCGACCACCGCGTCGGGTTCGACACCGTACGCCCGCCAGGTGGCGGCGAGGGAGACCATCATCGCCCAGAGCGCGGGCTGCACGACGTCCACCCACTCCAGCGACGGCGCACCGGGCACCCCGCGTACCACGTCGAGCAGGTCCCAGTCGACGTACGCGCGCAGTTCGGTGGCGCAGCGGCGCATCTGGTCGGCGAAGACCGGCGAGGAGTCCAGCAGCGCGGCGGCCATGCCGACCCACTGGGCGCCCTGGCCGGGGAAGACGAAGACGACCCGCCCGGTAGCGTCGGCGGTGCCGGTGACCGAGGTGGCGGACGGCTGGCCCTCGACGACCGGGACGAGCCCGGCCCGCAACTGCGGCAGGTCGCCGCCGAGCACCACCGCCCGGTGGCCGAGCCGGGCCCGGCCGGCGAGCGTACGGCCCACGGCGGCGGCGTCGGCGGGCACGGCGTCCAGGTGCGACAGCAGCCGCTCGGCCTGGGCGCGCAGGGCGCGTTCGGTGTGCCCGGACAGCACCCACGGCAGCACCGCCGGGGTGGCCGGCTGCTCGTCCTCGTCGGCCGGGGTCACCTCTTCGAGGACGACGTGGGCGTTGGTGCCGCTGATGCCGAACGAGGAGACCGCGCAGCGCCGGGCCCGGCCGGTCTGCGGCCACTCGACCGGCTCGGTGAGCAGCCGTACCGTGCCGGGTGACCAGTCGATCTCGCCGCTGGGCTCGTCGACGTGCAGGGTGCGGGGCAGCACCCCGTGCCGCATCGCCTGCACCATCTTGATCACCCCGCCGACCCCGGCGGCGGCCTGCGAATGGCCGATGTTGGACTTCAGCGAGCCGAGCCAGAGCGGCCGGTCGGCGGGGCGGTCCCGACCGTACGTGGCGAACAGCGCCTGCGCCTCGATCGGGTCACCGAGCCGGGTGCCGGTGCCGTGCGCCTCTACCGCGTCGATCTCCTGGCCCGCGAGCCGCGCGTTGGCCAGCGCCGCCCGGATGACCCGCCGCTGGGAGGGGCCGTTGGGGGCGGTCAGGCCGTTGGACGCGCCGTCCTGGTTGATCGCGGAGCCGCGGATGACGGCGAGCACCGGGTGGCCGTTGCGCCGGGCGTCGGAGAGCCGCTCCAGCACCAGCGCACCGGCGCCCTCGGCCCAGCCGGTGCCGTCGGCGGCGGCGGCGAACGACTTGCACCGGCCGTCGGAGGAGAGCGCCCGCTGCTGGGAGAACTCGATGAACGCGCCCGGGGTGCCGATGACGGTCACCCCACCGGCGACGGCGAGCGACGACTCCCCGGAGCGCAGCGACTGACAGGCCCAGTGCAGGGCGACCAGCGACGACGAGCAGCCGGTGTCGACGGTGACCGCCGGCCCCTCCAACCCGAGGGTGTACGCCAGCCGGCCCGAGACGATGCTGCCGGCACCCCAGCTGTTCGGGTAGTCGTGGTAGACGACGCCGGTGAACACGGCGGTGGGGCTGCCCTTGAGCGACGACGGGTCGATGCCGGCCCGCTCCAGCGCCTCCCAGGACGTCTCCAGGAACAGCCGCTGCTGCGGGTCCATCTCGGCGGCCTCGCGGGGCGAGATGCTGAAGAAGGTGGGGTCGAAGTCGCCGGCGTCGTAGAGGAAGCCACCGGTCCGGGTGTAGCTGGTGCCGGGGTGGTCCGGATCCGGGTCGTAGAGCCGGTCGAGGTCCCAGCCCCGGTCGGTGGGCATGCCGGAGATCGCGTCGGTGCCGGCGGCCACGAGGTCCCAGAGGGCGTCGGGCGAGTCGACCCCGCCGGGGTAGCGGCAGCCCATCCCGACGATGGCGATCGGCTCGACGGCGCGTTCCTCGACGTCGCGGAGCCGTTCGCTGGTCTCGTGCAGGTCGGCGGTGACCCGGCGCAGGTAGTCACGAAGCTTCTGTTCGTTGGACATCAGGAACCCATTCCTGGACGGAGCCGACGGATCATGAGGTGCCGAACTTGCTGTCGATGAAGTCGAAGAGGTCGTCGTCGGAGGCCGTGTCGAGATCCTCGGCGACGCTGGCGACCTCGGCCGGACGCTGCCCGGCGGTCCAGGCCGCGAGCAGGGCCTTGAGCCGCTCCCCCACCCCGGCCCGGGTGCTCTCGTCGAGGGCGGCCACCGCGTCGGCGTCCAGGGTGGACAGCGCGGCCTGGAGCCGGTCGAGGTCGTCGAGCAGGGTGACGCCCCCGGCGTCGGCGGGCACCAGCTCGGTGAGCAGCTGCTGGGCCAGCTCGGTCGGGGTCGGATGGTCGAAGACCAGGGTCGCGGGCAGCCGCAGCGCCGTCTCGGTGGCGAGCCGGTTACGCAGCTCGACGGCGGTCAGCGAGTCGAAGCCGGCCTCCTTGAACGCCCGCTCGGGGTCGACGTCGGCTCCGGAGGCGTACCCGAGGACGGCGGCGACCTGGTCGCGGACCAGGGCGAGGACGGTGTCGAGGCGGTCCGGGGACGGCATCGCGGCGAGCCGGCCGGCGAGGTCGGCGGTCGCGGTGGCCGGGACGGCCGGCTCGCTCTCCGGCTGGGCGTCGGGGAGCGCGGCGAGCAGTGGCCGGGGCCGGGCCAGGGTGTAGATCGGGGTGAACCGGGTCCAGTCGATGTCGGCGACGACGAGGTGGCTCTCGTCGTGGTCGAGGGCCTGCCCGAGCGCCCGGACGGCGAGCCGGGGTTCCATCGGCGGGGTGCCCTGCCGGCGGAGGTGGGCGGTGGCCTCCCCGTCGGCCATCCCGCCGCCGGCCCAGCTTCCCCAGGCGACCGAGGTGGCCACCGCACCCCGGCTGCGCCGCCGGTGCGCCAGCGCGTCGAGGAACGCGTTCGCCGTCGCGTACCCGGCCTGACCGGCACTGCCCCAGACCGCGGCACCCGAGGAGAACAGCACGAACGCGTCCAGCCGCCGGTCCGCGAGCAACTCGTCGAGGTGCACCGCACCGAGCACCTTCGCCCGGCACACCTCGGCGAACTCGGCCACGCTGGTCTCCGGCAGCGACTTCTCCTGGTGCAGCACCCCGGCGGCGTGGAAGACGCCGGTCAGTTCGTCACCGAGGTCGGCCAGCAGCGCGGCGACCGCCTCCCGGTCGGCCACGTCACACGCCACCACCTCCACCCCCGGATACCGGGCGGTCAACTCGGCCGCACCGGGGGCCGCCGGACCACGCCGGCTCGCCAGCACCACCCGGTCGGCGCCGTGGTCGAGCAGCCATCCGGTGAGCTGACCGCCGATGCCGCCGGTGCCGCCGGTGACCAGCACGGTGCCGCCGGGCTGCCAGCGCCGCTCGGGGCTGCCGGCGGCGGGCCAGCGGACCAGCCGGCGGGCCAGCACCCCGGCGGTACGCACGGCCACCTGGTCCTCCGCACCGGCGGCGAGCACGTCGGCGAGCCGCTCGACGTGCCCGTCGGTCCAGTCGGCGGGCAGGTCGACCAGGCCACCCCAGGAGTGCGGGTACTCCAGGGACAGCACGGTGCCCAGCCCCCAGAGCGCGCCCTGGGTGGGGTGCGGCAGGTCCTCGAACCGGTCGACGGCGACCCCACCCGCGGTGAGGCACCAGACCCGACCGGCGAACTCGGTCGCGGTGAGCGCCTGGATCAGCGCCACGGTGTCGGTGACGCCGACGGAGAGGCCGGCGCCGGTGGCGTCGGGGGTGTCGTCGAGGGCGAGCAGGGAGAGCACCCCGGACGGGGTGTCCCCGTCGGGCAGCACGGTGCCGGTGACGGTGACGACGTCGGCGCCCCGGGCGGCCAGCCCGTCGGCGACGGCCCGTACCCGTGCGTCGTGGCTACCCGGGTCGGCGAGCCCGTCCGGGCGTCCCCCGGTCGACCCGGCCGGTACGACGAGCCACCAGGTGCCGGTCAGCACACCGCCGACGGGCAGCTCGGTGGAGCGCCACACCATCCGGTAGCGCCAGTCGTCCAGGGTGGACGCGTCCCGCTGCCGGGACCGCCAGGCGGCGAGGCCGGGCAGCACCTCGGTGACCACGCCGGGCGCGACGCCGAGGCCGTCGGCGAGCAGGTCGGTGTCGGCCCGGTCGACGGCGTCCCAGAACCCGCCGTCGGCGGTGTCGGTGCCGGCGGTGCTGGGGTCGGGCTCGATCCAGTAGCGCTGGTGCTGGAAGGCGTAGGTGGGCAGGTCGACCTGCCGACCACCCGGGTTGACCGCCGACCAGTCCAGGTCGACCCCGCTGACCCACGCCTGCGCCATCCCGGTGGCGTACGCCTGCACCTGCTCCCGGTCCCGACGCTGCAACGCAACCGCCACCGTGTCGTCCACACAGTCCGCGACCATCGCGGTGAGCACGCTGTCCGGCCCGATCTCGATGAACCGGGTCACACCCCGCGCCGCCAGAGCAGCCACCGCGTCGGCGAACCGTACGGTGCCCCGCACCTGACCCTGCCAGTACCCGACCGAACCCAACTCATCGTCACCAGCCAGGTCACCGGTCACCGTCGACACCAGGGGGATCTGCGCCGGGCTCGCGGTGACACCCGCCAGAATCTGCCCATAGTCGGCCAGCATCGGGTCCATCAGGTGCGAGTGGAAAGCGTGCGACACCCGAAGCCGCCGCGTCTTCACCTCCAGGGAGGCCTCCAGCGCCGCGACCTGCTCCTCGGTCCCGGACACCACCACCGACCGAGGACCATTCACGGCCGCCACATCGACGCCACCCAGATCCAACTCACTCAACGGCGCGGCCACCGCCAGCATCGCCCCACCAGCCGGCAGCGCCTGCATCAGGCCACCCCGGGCCGCGACGACCCGACACGCGTCCGCCAGGGACCACACCCCGGCCACATGCGCGGCAGCCAACTCACCGATCGAATGACCCGCCACGAAGTCCGGCTTCAACCCCCACGACTCGGCAAGACGGAACAGGGCCACCTCGACCGCGAACAGGGCCGGCTGAGTCCACCCCGTCTCGTCGAGGACACCCTCCGGATCGGTGAACATCACCTCCCGCAGATCACCGTCGAGCAACGGCCCGAACGCCGCACACACCTCGTCCAGGGCCTGCGCGAACACCGGGAACGCCGCCGCCAGGTCACGGCCCATCCCGACCCGCTGCGCGCCCTGACCGGTGAACAACACCGCCGTCCGACCGGCGACGACCCGACCCGACCCGACACCACCGGCAGCCAGGGCCTCCAGACCGGAGACGAGACCAGCAGCGGAACCACCGACCACCACACCCCGGTGGTCCAACGCCGCCCGACCGACAGCGAGAGAGTGCCCGACGTCGACGGGACGCTCATCGGTGAGGAAGTCCGCCAGCCGGGTCGCCTGGGCCGCGAGGCCGGCAGTGGAACGGCTGGCCAGCGGCCAGAGCACCACCGGCGGCTCGGGGGCCTCGACCGGTTCGACGGACCCGACCGGCGGGGCCTCCTCGACGATCACGTGCGCGTTGGTGCCGCTGATCCCGAACGACGACACCCCGGCCCGACGGGGCCGCTCCCCCACCGGCCAGTCCACCGGCTCGGTCAACAGCCGGACGTCCCCGGCCGCCCAGTCCACCTGCCGGGACGGCGTAGCCGCGTGCAACGTGCGCGGCAGCGTGCCGTGCCGCATCGCCATCACCATCTTGATCACCCCGGCCATACCCGCGGCGGCCTGGGCGTGGCCCATGTTCGACTTGATCGAGCCGAGCCACAGCGGCCGGTCCCGGTCCCGGCCATAGGTGGCGAGCAGCGCCTGGGCCTCGATCGGGTCACCGAGGGTGGTGCCGGTGCCGTGCGCCTCGACCGCGTCGACCTCGTCGGGGGTGAGCCGGGCGTTGGCCAGCGCCGCCCGGATCACCCGCTGCTGCGCCGGCCCGTTCGGCGCGGTCAACCCGTTCGACGCCCCGTCCTGGTTCACCGCCGAACCCCGGATCAACCCGTACACCCGGTGCCCGTTGCGTTGGGCGTCGGAGAGCCGCTCCAGCACCAGCACACCGACCCCCTCGGACCAGCCGGTGCCGTCGGCGTCGTCGGAGAACGACTTGCACCGGCCGTCCGGGGCGAGCCCCCGCTGCCGGCTGAACGCCACGAACGGGGTGGGGTTCGCCATCACCAGCACACCGCCGGCGATGGCGGTGCCGCACTCCCCGGCCCGTAGCGCCTGGCTGGCCAGGTGCAACGCGACCAGCGACGAGGAACAGGCCGTGTCGACGGTCATCGACGGCCCTTCGAAACCGAACGCGTACGACACCCGGCCGGAGATCACCGACGCGGAGCTGCCGGTGCTCAGGTACGCCTCCGACTCGGCGGGGGCGAGGCCGAGCAGGTCGCCGTAGTCCTGGGCGCCGGAGCCGACGAAGACGCCGACCGGGCTGCCGCGCAGCGCCTCCGGGTCCATGCCGGCCCGTTCGCACGCCTCCCAGGTGACTTCGAGCATCAGCCGCTGCTGCGGGTCCATGGCGATCGCCTCGCGCGGCGAGATGCCGAAGAACTCGGCGTCGAACGCGCCCGCCTCGTAGACGAAACCGCCGGAGCGGACGTAGCTGGTGCCGGGCCGGTCCGGGTCGGTGTCGAAGAGCGCGTCGGCGTCCCAGCCCCGGTCGACGGGGAACGCGCTGATCGCGTCGGTGCCGCTGTCGACCAGCCGCCACAGGTCCTCCGGGGACCGCACCCCGCCGGGGTAGCGGCAGCTCATCCCGATGATGGCGATCGGCTCGTCGGGGTCGGACCCGGTGCTGGCCGGCGTCGCGGTGGCCGGGCCGGTGCCGCCGACGAGTTCGTCGTACAGGTGGCGGGCCAGCACGGCGGGGGTCGGGTGGTCGTACACCATGGTGGCCGGCAGTCGCAGCCCGACGGCCGCGTCGAGGGCGTCGCGCAGCTCCACGGCGGTCAGCGAGTCGAAGCCGAGTTCCCGGAACGGCCGCTGGACGTCCACGGTGGTCGTCGCGTCGTAGCCGAGGACGGCGGCGACCCGGGTGCGGACGGTGTCCAGCAGGTACGGCAGTCGGTCGGCGTCGGGCAGCCCGGCCAGGACGGAGGTGTCGGCCGGCACGTCCGGTACGACGGTCGCCGGGGTCTGGTGGGCCTCGGGGAGCGCGGCGAGCAGCGGCCGGGGCCGGGCCAGGGTGTAGATCGGGGTGAACCGGGTCCAGTCGATGTCGGTGACCACGAGGTGGCTCTCGTCGTGGTCGAGGACCTGCTGCAACGCGCCGAGGGCGAGACGCGGCTCCATCGGCGGGGTGCCCTGCCGCAGCAGGTGCCCGGTGGCCTGGTCGTCGACCATGCCACCACCGGCCCAGGTGCCCCAGGCCACCGAGGTGGCGGTCCGGCCCCGGCGGCGGCGCTGGTGGGCGAGGGCGTCGAGGAAGGCGTTGCCGGTGCCGTAGGCGGCCTGCCCGGCGCTGCCCCACACCGCCGCGCCAGAGGCGAACAGCACGAACGCGTCGAGTGGCCGGTCGCCGAGCAGCGCGTCGAGGTGGGTCGCGCCGAGAACCTTGGCCCGGCACACCGCGGCGAAGTCGTCGAGGTCGGTCTCGCCGAGCGGGGCGGGGTCGTCGAGCACCCCGGCGGCGTGGAAGACGGCGGTCAGGTCGTCGCCGATCCCGTCGAGCAGCGCGGCGACGGCCTCCCGGTCGGCCACGTCGCAGGCGACGACCTGCACGCCGGGCAGCCGGGCCGCCAGGTCGGCGGCCCCGGGCGCGGCCGGGCCGCGCCGGCTGGCCAGCACCACCCGCTCGGCGCCCCGGTCGAGGAGCCAGGCGGTGAGGTGGGCGCCGATGCCGCCGGTACCGCCGGTGACCAGCACCGTTCCGGTGGGCTGCCAGCGCCGCTCGGGGCTGCCGGCCACCGGCCAGCGGACCATCCGTCGGGCCAGCACCCCGGCGGTACGCAGGGCGACCTGGTCCTCGCCGCCGTCGGCGAGCACGTCGACGAGCCGGTCGAGGAGGCCGGGCGTCCAGTCGGCGGGCAGGTCGACCAGGCCGCCCCACCAGTCGGGGTAGTCGAGGGAGAGCACGGTGCCGAGGCCCCAGAGCCCGGCCTGCGCGGTGTGCGGCAGGTCCTCGTACCGGTCGACGGCGACACCGCCGGTGGTGAGGCACCAGAGCCGGCCGGTGAAAGCGGCGGCGGCGAGGGCGTGCACCAGGCGTACGGTGCCGGTGACCCCGGCGGACAGCCCGGCGTCGTACGGGTCGGGGGTGTCGTCGAGGCCGAGCAGCGACACCACCCCGGCGGGGGTGCCCCGGTCGGCGAGGGCGGCAGCGCCGCCGGTGGACAGGTCGGTGGCGGTGAGCCGGGTGACGGCAGCGCCGCGGGCGGCGAGCGCGTCGGCCAGGGCGGTGGCCCGAGGGTCGTCGGCGGGGGCATCCGGCGTGACGATCCACCAGTCGCCGGTCAGCTCCGGCCCGGTGGGCAGGCCGGTGTCCCGCCACACCACCCGGTACCGCCAGCCGTCGGTGACGGTGGCCGGAGCGGCGGTGGGCGCTTCCAGCCAGTAGCGCTGCCGGGCGAAGGCGTAGCTGGGCAGGTCGACCTGGATGCCCGGGTTGACCGCCGACCAGTCCAGGTCGACGCCGCTGACCCACGCCTGCGCCATCCCGGTGGCGTACGCCTGCACCTGCTCCCGGTCCCGACGCTGCAATGCGATGGTCACCGCGTCGTCCACGCAGTCGGCGACCATCGCGGTCAGCACGCTGTCCGGGCCGATCTCGATGAACCGGGTGACGCCCCGGGCGGCGAGGGTGGCCACCGCGTCGGCGAACCGCACGGTGCCCCGGACCTGGCCCTGCCAGTACCCGGCCGAGCCGAGTTCGTCGTCGGTAGCCAGGTCACCGGTGGCGGTCGACACCAACGGGACACCCGCCGGGTTGGCGGTCACGCTGTCGACGATCCGCCCGTAGTCGGCCAGCATCGGATCCATCAGCTGCGAGTGGAACGCGTGCGACACCCGCAACCGGCGCGTCTTCACCTCCAGCGACGCCTCCAACGCCGCGACCCGCTCCTCGGTCCCCGACACGACGACCGCGCGGGGACCGTTCACCGCCGCCACGTCCACGTCACCCAGATCCAGCTCCGCCAGCGGCGCGGCAATCGCCAACATCGCCCCACCGGCCGGAAGCGCCTGCATCAGACCACCACGCGCGGCCACCACCCGACACGCGTCCGCCAGCGACCACACCCCGGCCACATACGCGGCAGCCAACTCACCGATCGAGTGACCCGCCACGAAATCGGGCTTCAACCCCCACGACTCCGCCAGCCGGAACAATGCCACCTCGACCGCGAACAACGCCGGCTGCGTCCACCCCGTCCGATCGAGCACCCCGTCCGGATCGGTGAACATCACCTCCCGCAGATCACCGTCGAGCAGCGGCCCGAACGCCGCACACACCTCGTCCAACGCCGCCGCGAACACCGGGAACGCCGCCGCCAGCTCACGACCCATCCCCACCTGCTGCGCACCCTGACCGGTGAACAACACCGCCGTCCGACCGGCGACGGTCCGACCCGACAGGCCACCACCGGCAGCCAGCGCCTCCAGACCGGAGACGAGACCAGCGGCAGAACCACCGACCGCCACCCCCCGGAACTCCAGCCCGGCCCGACCCGCACCCAACGAGAACCCCACGTCCACCGGGCGCGCGTCGGTGCCGGCGGCGAACTCCGCGATGCTGGCGGCCTGCCGACCCATCCCCTCGGGCGAGCGCCCCGAGACCGGCCAGAGGGTGACCGGCGGGGTCGGTCCGGGTTCGGCGTCCTCGACGGGAGGGGCCTGTTCCACGATGAGGTGCACGTTGGTGCCACTGATCCCGAACGCCGACACGCCGGCCCGACGGGGCCGCTCCCCCACCGGCCAGTCCACCGGCTCGGTCAACAGCCGGACATCCCCGGCCGCCCAGTCGACCTGCCGGGACGGCGTAGCCGCGTGCAACGTACGCGGCAGCGTGCCGTGCCGCATCGCCAGCACCATCTTGATCACCCCGGCGACCCCGGCGGCGGCCTGGGCGTGCCCGATGTTCGACTTGATCGAGCCGAGGAAGAGGGGGCGGTCCCGGTCCCGGCCGTAGGTGGCCAGGATCGCCTGGGCCTCGATCGGGTCACCGAGGCTGGTGCCGGTGCCGTGCGCCTCGACCGCGTCCACGTCGGCGACGGAGAGCCGGGCGTTGGCCAGCGCCGCCCGGATCACCCGCTGCTGCGCCGGCCCGTTCGGCGCGGTCAACCCGTTCGACGCCCCGTCCTGGTTCACCGCCGAACCCCGGATCAACCCGTACACCCGGTGCCCGTTACGCCGGGCGTCGGAGAGCCGCTCCAGCACCACCAGGCCGGCGCCCTCGGACCAGGCCGCGCCGTCGGCCCCGTCGCCGAAGGAGCGGCACCGGCCGTCCGGGGACAGCGCCCGTTGCCGGCTGAACTCGACGAAGAGCTGCGGGGTGGCCATCACGGCGACCCCGCCGGCCAGGGCCAGCCCGCACTCCTCCTTGCGTAGCGACTGGCAGGCCAGGTGCATCGCCACGGACGACGACGAGCAGGCGGTGTCGACGGTGATCGCCGGTCCCTCCAGGCCGAGGTTGTAGGCGACCCGGCCGGAGACGAGGCTGCCGGAGGTGGTGCTGTCGACGTAGTCGTGGTGCATCACCCCGACGAAGACGCCGGTGGCGCTGCCCTTCAGGGCGAGCGGGTCGATGCCGCCGTGCTCGAACGCCTGCCAGGCCACCTCCAGCAGCAACCGTTGCTGCGGGTCGGTCTCCACCGCGTCCCGGGGGCTCATCCCGAAGAAGCCCGGGTCGAACTCGGCCGCGTCGTGCAGGAATCCGCCGTGCCGGGTGTAGCTCTTGCCGGGCCTGCCGGGTTCCGGGTCGTAGACCCCGTCGACGTCCCAACCCCGGTCGGTGGGGAAGCCGGAGATGGCGTCGGTGCCGTCGGCGACGAGCCGCCACAGGTCCTCCGGCGACCGGACCCCGCCGGGGTAGCGGCAGCCCATGCCGACGATCGCGATCGGCTCCTGGTCCCGGCCCTCCACCTCACGCAGCCGCCGGTTGGCCTGTTGCAGCTCGGCGGTGGCGCGCTTGAGGAAGGTCCGGAGCTTGTCGTCGTTCGCCATCGTTCACACCAATCTTTCCCGCGCCGCAGGTTCGTCGGAGGCTGTCCTCAGGAGATGCCGAGCTCGTTCTCCAGCACGTCGAACAGCTCCTCGTCGGTGGCGGACTCGTAGTCGTGCCGGGCGTCGTCGTCGGGGTCGCCACCGGCCCGGTCGTGCCAGCCGCGCAGCACCGCCTCCAGCCGGGCGGTGATCCGGCCGTGCTCGTCGTCGGGCACCCCGGTCAGGGCCTTCTCCAACCGGTCGAGGTCGGCGAGCACCGCGGCGGCCGGGTCAGCGTCGGGCACCACCAGTTCGGCCTTCAGCGCGCGGGCCAGGGCGACGGGTTCGGGGTGGTCGAAGACGAGGGTGGCGGGTAGCCGCAGCCCGGTGACGGTGCTGAGCACGTTGCGGAACTCGACGGCGGCGAGGGAGTCGAAACCGAGGTCCTTGAACGCCCGGCCGGGTTCCACCGAGGACGGGCCGGGGAAGCCCAGCACCGCGGCGGTGTGCGTACGCACCAGGTCGAGCAGCAGGGTGTCCCGGTCCGCGTCGGAGAGTCCGGCGAGCCGCTCGGCCAGCGTCGGGCCGCCGGCCGCCGCGCCCCCGGTGGCGGTGGCGGTGGGTCGGGCCGGGGTGCGGACCAGACCGCGCAGCACGGCGGGCAGCGCGTCGGTGCGCCGTCGCAGCGCGTCCAGGTCGACCCGCACCGGTACGACGCTGGCCCGGTCGGAGGCGACGGCCGCGTCGAAGAGTTCCAGCCCCTCGTCGACGGTCATCGCGGGCATCCCCAGCCGGCGCATCCGGTGCAGGTCGGCGTCGTCGAGGTGGCCGCCCATCCCGGTGCCGGTGTCCCACAGGCCGAACGCCAGCGAGGTGGCCGGCAGGCCGTCGGCCCGGCGGCGTTGGGCGAGCGCGTCGAGGAAGAGGTTCGCGGCGGCGTAGTTGGCCTGACCGGCACCCGCCACCCAGGCGGCCGACGAGGAGAACAGCACGAAGGCGGTCAGGTCGCGGTCCCGGGTGAGGTCGTGCAGGTGCCAGGCGGCGTCCACCTTGGGCCGCAGCACCCGGTGCAGCTGGGCGGGGGTGAGGGCGTCGACCAGCGCGTTCTCGGCGGTGCCGGCGGCGTGCACCACGGCGGCGACCGGGTGGTCGGCAAGCAGCGCGGCGACCGCGTCCCGGTCGGCGACGTCGCAGGCGGCGACCGTCACGTCGGCACCGGCGGCGGTGAGGTCCGCGACCAGTTCCGTCGCGCCGGGCGTGCCCGCACCGCTGCGCCCGGTCAACAGCAGCCGGCGTACGCCGTGCCGGGTGACCAGGTGCCGGGCGACGAGGCTGCCCAGCCCGCCGAGGCCACCGGTGATCAGGACGGTGCCGTCGGCGGGCCACGGGCCGGCAACGGTGTCGACGGGCAGCCGGGCGAGCCGGGGCACCAGCAGCCGACCGTCCCGGACTGCCACCTCGGGTTCGCCGGTGGCCAGCGCCGCCGCGAGGTGTCCGGCGTCGACCTCGCCGGTGCCGTCGGTGTCGACCAGGACGAACCGGCCGGGGTGTTCGGCCTCGGCGGCGCGGACCAGCCCCCACCGGGCCGCCGAGGCGGGGTCGACCCGGGTGTCACCGGCCGCCACCGCGCCACGGGTGTGCAGCACGAGCGTGCTGTGCGCGTACCCCGGGTGGGTGAGCCAGCGGCCCAGCAGCCCCAGCAGGCGTTCGGTGTCCCGGTGCACGGCCTCCGGTGCCGTGCCGGGCGGGTCGAGGGCGACCACGACGGTGCCGGCCCCGGGCTCGGGCAGGTCCGCGTCGACGTCGACCAGGGTCCAGTCGGCGGCGGCGACGCCGGGGGTGGGCACGGGCTGCCAGTCCACCTCGTACAGGTGGCGGTGCCGGTTGCGGGCGGCGAGGGCGTCGGCGGCGACCGGCCGGACCACCAGCTGCTCGATGGTGGCGACCGGGTTGCCGTGCCCGTCGGCGACGGTGACGGCCAGCTTGTCGGCGGCGGCCGGGGAGATCCGCAGCCGCAGGGTGGCGGCGTGCGCGGCGTGCAGGGTGACCCCGCGCCAGGAGAACGGCAGCGGGGTGTCCCCCGCGCCCTCGTCGACCAGGTTGGCGTGCAGTGCCGCGTCGAGCAGCGCCGGATGCAGCAGGAACCGGGGGGCGTCGGCGGCCGCCGCCTCGGGCAGCGCCGCCTCGGCCCAGATCTCGGCGGCGTCGCCGTCGCCCCGCCGCCACACCGCGCGCAGCCCCTGGAACGCCGGCCCGTAGCCGTAGCCGTGGTCGCGCAGTCGCTGGTAGAGGCCGTCGAGGTCGACGGGCTCGGCCCCGGCGGGGGGCCAGGCGGACAGGTCGGCCGCCGCCGGGTCGGCCCCGGCCTGCCGGACCAGGACCCCTTCGGCGTGCCGGGTCCACTCGGTGTCGTCGGCCGCGTCGCCGGGCCGGGTCCAGATCCCGAGGGTACGCGCGCCGCTGTCGTCGGCGGCGTCGACCGTGACCCGCAGGGCGAGGTCACCGTCGGCGGGCAGCACCAGTGGCGCGTTGATGGTCAACTCGTCGAGTACCGGGCAGCCGACCTGGTCACCGGCGCGCAGGGCGAGTTCGACCAGCCCGGTGCCGGGGACGAGCACGGTGTCGAAGACCGCGTGGTCGGCGAGCCACGGCTGGGCGGTGCGGGAGAGCCGGCCGGTGAGCACCACGCCGCCGGTGCCGGGCAGGTCGACGACGGCACCGAGCATCGGATGGTCGGCGGCCAGCTGGCCGAGCCCGGTGGTGTCACCGGCTCCCGGGGGCACGTCGAGCCAGTAGCGCTGGTGCTGGAAGGCGTAGGTGGGCAGGTCGACCTGCCGACCACCCGGGTTGACCACCGACCAGTCCAGGTCGACGCCGCTGACCCACGCCTGCGCCATGCCGGTGGCGTACGCCACCACCTGGTCCTCCGCGTCGCGCTGCACCGGGCCGGCGGTCCCGGACCGCACCCGACGCTGCAACGGAACCGCCACCGCGTCGTCCACACAGTCGGCGACCATCGCGGTGAGCACGCTGTCCGGCCCGATCTCCACGAACCGCGTCACACCCCGCGCCGCCAGAGCAGCCACCGCGTCGGCGAACCGGACCGTCCCCCGCACCTGACCCTGCCAGTACCCGACCGAACCCAACTCGTCGTCACCAGCCAGGTCACCGGTCACCGTCGACACCAGGGGGATCTGCGCCGGACTCGTGGTGACACCCGCCAGAACCCGCCCATAGTCAGCCAGCATCGGGTCCATCAGCTGCGAGTGGAAAGCGTGCGACACCCGCAACCGCCGCGTCTTCACCTCCAGGGACGCCTCCAACGCCGCGACCCGCTCCTCCGTCCCCGACACCACGACCGCACGGGGACCGTTCACCGCCGCCACGTCGACGTCACCCAGATCCAGCTCCGCCAGCGGCGCGGCAATCGCCAACATCGCCCCACCAGCCGGCAGCGCCTGCATCAGGCCACCCCGGGCCGCGACGACCCGACACGCGTCCGCCAGGGACCACACCCCGGCCACATACGCGGCAGCCAACTCACCGATCGAATGACCCGCCACGAAATCCGGCTTCAACCCCCACGACTCCGCCAGCCGGAACAACGCCACCTCGACCGCGAACAACGCCGGCTGCGTCCACCCCGTCCGATCGAGCACACCATCCGGATCGGTGAACATCACCTCCCGCAGATCACCGTCGAGCAACGGCCCGAACGCCGCACACACCTCGTCCAAAGCAGCAGCGAACACCGGGAACGCCGCCGCCAGCTCACGACCCATCCCCACCCGCTGCGCACCCTGACCGGTGAACAGCACCGCCGTCCGACCGGCGACGGTCCGACCCGACAGGCCGGTGCCGGCAGCCAGCGCCTCCAGACCCGCCGACAGCCCCGCCGCGTCCCGACCGACCGCCACCCCCCGGAACTCCAGGCCGGCCCGACCCGCACCCAACGAGAACCCCACCTCCACCGGACGCGCGTCGCTCGGCCGGGCACCCAGCCGTTCGGCCTGCCCGGCCAGCGCCGCCGTGGACCGGGCGGACAGCGGCCAGAGCACCACCGGCGGCTCGGCGACCTCGGCCGGCCCGGCGTCCTCGACCGGGGGTGCCTGCTCCAGCACCACGTGGGCGTTGGTGCCGCTGAGCCCGAACGACGACACGGCCGCCCGGCGGGGTCGCCCGGTCGTCGGCCAGTCCACCGGCTCGGTCAGCAGCCGGACGTCCCCGGCCGTCCAGTCGACGTGCGGGGTGGGCCGGTCGACGTGCAGGGTGCGGGGCAGGACGCCGTACCGCATCGCCAGTACCATCTTGATCACCCCGGCGATCCCGGCGGCGGCCTGGGTGTGGCCCAGGTTGGACTTCACCGAGCCCAGCCAGAGCGGCTGCTCGCGGTCCCGGCCGTAGGTGGCGAGGATCGCCTGGGCCTCGATCGGGTCACCGAGACGGGTGCCGGTGCCGTGCGCCTCGACGGCGTCCACCTGGTCGGCGGTGAGCCGGGCGTTGGCCAGGGCGTCGGCGATGACCCGGCGTTGCGACGGGCCGTTGGGGGCGGTGAGGCCGCTGCTGGCCCCGTCCTGGTTGACCGCGGTGCCCCGGACCACGGCCAGCACCCGGTGCCCGTGGCGCTGGGCGTCACTGAGCCGCTCGACCAGCAGCACCCCGACGCCCTCGGCCCAGCCGGTGCCGTCGGCGGCGGCGGCGAACGGCTTGCACCGGCCGTCGGCGGCCAGGCCCCGCTGCCGGCTGAAGTCGACGAACGTCTCCGGGGTGGCCATCACGGTCACCCCACCGGCCAGTGCCAGGGTGCACTCCTCGCGGCGCAGCGCCTGGATCGCCAGGTGCAGGGCGACCAGCGACGACGAGCAGGCGGTGTCCACGGTGATCGCCGGGCCTTCGAGGCCGAGCACGTAGGCGACCCGGCCGGAGACGATGCTGCCGGTGTTGCCGGTGCCGATGAAGCCCTCCAGCTCGGCGGGCACCGTCGGCAGCCGGCTCGAATAGTCGTGGTACATCAGGCCGGCGAACACGCCGGTACGACTGCCGCGCACCGAAACCGGGTCGATGCCGGCCGATTCGAAAGCCTCCCAGGACGCTTCCAGCAACAGTCGTTGCTGCGGGTCCATGGCGAGCGCCTCACGCGGGGAGATACTGAAGAACTCGGCGTCGAAAAGTGCGGCGTCGGAGAGGAAACCACCCGTCCTCGCGTACGTCTTGCCGGCCTTTGAATCGTCGGGGTCGTAAATATCGTCAACGTTCCAACCCCGGTCGTCGGGGAAGTCGGACACCGCGTCCGCCCCGTCGACCAGCAGTTGCCACAGGGCGGCCGGGCTGTCCACACCACCCGGGAACCGACAGCTCATGCCCACGATCGCGATCGGGTCGTATTCCCGGCGCTCGGCCTGACGCAGCTGCCGGCGGGCCTCACGCAAATCGGTGGTGGCCCGCTTCAGGTACCCGAGAAGCTTCTCCTCGTTCTCCATCTACGTCTCCCGCCACTAGACCCAGCCGGGCAGACCCGGGCCAATATCGACTCACGGGTCAGCGCGGCGGAAATTGTCGAAACAGAGAGCTTCTACAGGCATTCTTGGTTGTCCGCGATGACCCTACGGCGGCCCGCCGCACCCTAGACCCCCTACCGCCCCCAGAGCGCCCCCTAGGCGTCGGGGGTCCAACCTCGACTGACGGGCACGCGGTCGGCCCGCCGCGACCGCCGGCTGGGGTTGCCCGTCGGGCACCGGACCGGCGACGGACGTAAAGTCGGGAGAGTCCTGGCCCCACGATCCTCGACAGCCCGGCACCACACGGATCCACCACCGGCACCGGGCTGTCGGCCCCGAAGGAGCACAGTGAACAGACGCCTCCGGACCGCCCTCGCCCTCACCCTGACCGGCACACTGCTGACCACGGTCGCGGTGACGCCGGCGCAGGCCCACCCGGCGCAGCGCCTCCCCGACGTCATCGCCCTGCCCGACGGCTTCCAGCCCGAGGGCATCGCCACCGCCGGCCGGTACGCCTTCCTCGGCTCCCGCGCCACCGGCGCGATCCAGCGGGTCGACCTGGTGACCGGGCGCGGCAGTCAGCTCAGCCCGCCGACCGGTACCCCGTCGCTCGGCCTCAAGATCGACCAGCAGGGCCGGCTCTTCGTCGCCGGTGGCACCACCGGGGACGCCCGGGTGGTCGACACCCGGACGGGGCAGGTCCTGGCGACCTACCCGTTCGCCGGTGCGCCCAGCTTCGTCAACGACGTCGTGCTCACCCGCGACGCCGCCTGGTTCACCGACTCGTATCGGCCGGTGCTCTACCGGGTGCCGTTCGGCCGGCACGGGGCGCTGCCGGCGGCCGACGCCGTCACGACGGTGCCGTTGACCGGGGCATACCAGCAGGTCCCGGACACGATCAACCTCAACGGCATCGCGGACACCCCGGACGGTCGGGCGTTGATCGTGGTGCAGTCCAACACCGGGAACCTGTTCCGGGTGGACCCGGGCACCGGGGCGACCACCGTGGTGGACGTGCCCGGGCACTCGTTCGTCGCCGGTGACGGCCTCCTGCGCGACGGCGACACCCTCTACGTGGTGCAGAACCGGTTGCAGCAGATCACCGTGGTGGCGCTGGACCGGGCGGGCACCTCGGGCACGGTCACCGGGACGCTCACCGACCCGGACTTCGACGTGCCGACCACTGTCGCCAAGGCGCTCGGCCGGCTCTACCTGCCGAACGCCCGGTTCACCACGACGCCGACGCCGACCACGCCGTACGCGATCGTCGCGGTCCGCCCGGCCTGACCACCACCCCGGGGGTACGCGCGGACGTCGCGCGTGCCCCCGGGGCTCCGGCCGCGGACCGGCACGACGGGTTCCGGGATGCCCGGTCCACGACCGTCGGGCCGGCCGTCGCGGCCGGCCCGACGCGGCTCGGGCCGGTCAGGCCCGGGACCACTTCTGGCTGCTCACCCCGAGGCAGTCCCACAGGTGCAGTTTCCCGCCGTTGTTGGGGTTCTGGTCCCGCACGTCGACGCACCGGTTGGCGCTGAGGTTGACCAGGTCCCCCGCGCCGTTCAGGGTGAACCGCTGGGCCGGGTTGCCGTTGCAGGTGACCAGGTTGACCTCGGTGCCGTTGGCGGTGCCGGCCCAGGCCGGGTCCATGCACTTGCCCATCGCGCGCACGGTGCCGTCGCTCGCGAAGGTCCAGGCCTGCGCGGCGGTGGTGTTGCAGTCCCAGATCTGGAGCTTGGCCCCGTCCACCGGGTTGGAACTCGGGATGTCGATGCACCGGCCGCTCTGCGCGCCCCGCAGCCGGGTGGTGCCGGACGGCGGGTTGCCCCCGCCCGGCACGTAGCTGGAGACCCGGACGTAGTCGACGAGCATCTGCTGGGGGAACTGGGTGGAGCCGTCGGGGTAGCCGGGCCAGTTACCGCCCACCGCGACATTGAGGATCATGAAGAACGGGTGGTCGAAGACCCACCGGTTGCCGCCGAGCCGGGACGGGTCGACCCGGTGGTACTCGACGCCGTCGAGGTACCAGACGATCAGGTTCGGCTCCCAGTCCACCCGGTAGGTGTGGAAGGTGTCGGCGAGCGGCTGGCCGATGGTGCGGCTGCCGGTGATGCCGCCGCCGCCGGAGTAGCCGGGGCCGTGCACGGTGCCGTAGACCGTGTTCGGTTCCCGGCCGATGTTCTCCATGATGTCGATCTCGCCGGCGTTGGGCCAGCCGGCGCCGCCCATGTCGTTGCCGAGCATCCAGAACGCCGGCCAGATGCCCTGCCCGCGCGGGATCTTGATACGGGCCTCGAACCGGCCGTACGCCTGGGTGAAGGTGGCGGCGGTGAGCAGCCGGGCCGAGGTGTACTCGCACCGGCCGTAGTGGCACTGGTAGTTGGCCGGGTTCTCCCGGCGGGCGGTGATGACCAGGTTGCCCTGTCCGTCGTGGACGGCGTTGCTGGTGCTGTTGGTGTAGTACTGCCGCTCGTTGTTGCCCCAACCGCCACCGCCGATGTCGAAGCGCCAGCGGTTCTGGTCGACGGGGGTGCCGGCGCCGGCGTTGAACTCGTCCTGCCAGGTGATGCCGCCGATGGCGGCGGAGGCCGGCTCGGCCTGGGCGGGCAGGACCAGGGCGGCGGCGAGGGTGACGAGGGCGACGGCCGCGCGGGCGAGGGGTCGGGACCGGGGGACGGGTCGGGACCGGGGGACGGGTCGGGTTCCGGGCACGTGAGGCTCCTTCGGGGCGACATCGGGTGCGGGGGATCTGCCGGGGAGAGCGCTCTCCACGAAGGATGTCGATTTCCCGCACTTCTGTCAAGAAAGTTGACAGTTAATCCGACCGCCCCGCCCGCCCGCACGGAGATGGTGACCAAAAAGTCACTCTCGGTAATCGAGGGGTGTGGCGCGCGACGTCGCAGGGGGCGGGCCTCCCCGAAGGGGGCGCTCAGCCCGGGAGTTGCCGGTCGACCGGGGCCGGATGCGGGCGGCACGCGGTGCGGACCGCCCGCCGGCCCGCTGGTCAGCGGTGCAGACCGCGCCAGGAGGGATTGCTGCCGCGCCAGGCGTCGGCCAGGATGAGTGCCGCCGCCCGACTCGGGCACTGCTGCACGCGGGAGCGACCCGACGCCCCGCCGATCTGCGCCTGGACCTCCCAGGCCTCCCCGTCGGTACGGATGTACACGTCCCGCCGCCCGCGCGGGCTCGGGTCACCGTTCCACCAGTGCTCCTCGACCATCATTTACCGACCGTATAGCAAATCGGCGTCGGAACGTGAGTCACGAATTCGTCGAGGCCCGCCGACGGCCTCCCCGGTCACCCCTGCCGGGGGGCGAGCAGGTAGTCGTCGGCCTCCGCGCTCCACGCCAGGGTGACCTCGCCGGCGGTCGCGGCGGCCTTGCCGAACTGGAGGAAACTGCGGTAGCCGAGCTTCTTCTCGCTGAACTCCGGGCGGGCCCGGCGGAGCTGGTTCTTGAGCCCGGAGAGCGCCACCGGCCCCCCGGACGCGGCCAGCTCCGCCACCACGGTCCGCAACAACGCGAAGGCCACCTCCTGGTCGCCGTGCTCCGGCAGGGACACCTCCGGGTCACCCTTGGCCGGCCCCTCCGCCAGCTCGACGACGTTGTGCCCGGCGAGGTGGCGCAGCAGCTCACCGAAGGTGCGGAACCCGTAGTCGGACTCGCTGAAGGTGGGGTCCTTGCGCAGCAGGGTGCGCTTCAGCCGGGAGGCGGTCACCTCGCCGTCGGAGCTGCCCTGGAGCCCGGCGACGGTCTGGGCGACCAGCACCGCGAGCGCGTCCGCGTCGCGGGCCGGCTCCTCGGCGGCCGGCGGACGCTCCGGCTCGACCGGCTCGACCGGCTCCCGGTCCGCCTGGCCCGGCTGCGGCGGCTCCGTCGGCCGGGCGGCCGGCCGACCACGACGGCCCCGGACCGGCAGGACGTCGACGCCCTCCAGCCGGTCGTAGTAGAGGAACTCGTCGCAGGCGGGCGGCAGCAGCGCCGAGGTGGACTTCTCCACCCCGACCCCGATCACCCGCTTGTTGAGTTCGCGGAGCTTGTGCACCAGCGGGGTGAAGTCGCTGTCCCCGGTGCAGATGACGAAGGTGGAGATGTAGCCGCGCTCGAAGGCCAGCTCCACCGCGTCGACCGCCATCTTGATGTCGGCGGCGTTCTTGCGGGACGCCCCCATCCGCTGCGGGATCTCGATCAGCTCGACGTGCGAGCGGGTGAGCATCCGGCGGTCCTCGTCGAAGTACGACCAGTCGGCGTACGCCCGGCGTACCACCACCCGCCCCCGCTCGGCCAACGCGTCGGCGATCGGCCGGAAGTCGAACGCCCGCCCGCCATGATGGTCCCGCGCTCCCAGCGCCAGGTTCTCGTAGTCGAGAAAGAGCGCGATCCGATCCTCTTGATCCACCCGCCCACCGTACGCCCGCACCCGCCCGGCGCCACCCCGCCACGTCGAACCGTCCGGCGGCACCCGGTGGGCGGGCCTTCCGCCGGGTGCCGGCCGGGCCGGTGGGCGGCCACGGTCCGGCCTCCTGACGCGTTGTCGCAGCTCATGGGTAGAATCCCGGCCGGAAACGATCATCGGAAGGGCCATGACGAAGAGGTACGAGCTGCCGCTGCTGGTGCTGACCGCGGCGACCGGGGCGGTCGACGGCGTCAGCTACCTCGCCCTGGACCGGGTCTTCACCGGCAACATGACCGGCAACGTGCTCTTCATCGGCTTCGGGCTGGCCGGGGTATCCGGGCTGCCGGTGCTCAACAACCTGCTGGCGCTGCTGGCGTTCATGCTCGGCGCGGTGCTCGCCGCCCGGTTCACCCGGGGTGCATCGGGGCCGGCGAAGCTGCCCGCCGCCGGCCTGGCCATCCTGGTCGGCGGCAGCGTGCTGTCGCTCGTCCTGGCCGGCATCTGGCTCGCCACCGGCCCGCCGACGCACGGCACGATGCTGGTCGTCACCGCCCTGCTCGCCCTGGTGCTCGGCGCGCAGGCCGCGGCGGTCAAGCACATCGGCATCCGGGACCTCTCCACCGTCGTGGTGACCATGACCATGGTGAACCTCTCCGCCGACAGCCGGGCGGCCGGCGGACCCGGCACCGCCTGGCTGCGCCGGTTCGGGGCGATCACCGCGATGGGGCTGGGCGCCTTCGTCGCCGCGGTGCTGACCCTGCGGGTCAACGGGGCGGTGGCCCTGGTCGTGGCCGGGGCGCTGCTGGCCCTCGGCACGACGCTGATCGCGGTGGCCCGCCGTCGGGAGGTCGCGGCGGCGTCGACGCCCGACGGACCCGCCACCGGGGGCCGCTGACCCCCGTCCCACCGCCCCACCGCCGCCCGGCCCCGCGAGCTGCCCGGACGGCGTGGAGCCCGGCGGACCGGGCGGGGAAGACCAAAAACTTTTGTGGGTTTCCTACAACGGTCACCGCTCAGGGTTCGGTGATTACGACATGGCGCTACCGGCCGGCACCCGGAAGGGTGATCGCTGTCAGGGGTCGATGCCTTGCGGCGCGTACTCGTGGATCTACCGGAGGAGTCGATCGGGTGTTCAGCCGTGTCGCCATCGTCAACCGGGGTGAGGCCGCGATGCGCCTCATTCACGCGGTCCGAGAGTTGGCCGCGCAGACCGACACCCGGATCGAGACCGTGGCCCTCTATACCGACGTCGATCGCACCGCGACCTTCGTCCGCGAGGCCGACATCGCCTACGATCTCGGTCCCGCGTCCGCCCGGCCGTACCTCGACCTGAAGCGGCTGGAGCACGCCCTGGTCGAGACCGGGGCCGACGCCGCCTGGGTCGGCTGGGGCTTCGTCGCCGAGGACCCGGCCTTCGCGGAGCTGTGCGAGAAGATCGGCATCACCTTCGTCGGGCCGAGCCCGGACGCGATGCGCAAACTCGGCGACAAGATCGGCGCGAAGCTGATCGCCGAGGAGGTCGGCGTACCGGTCGCGCCGTGGAGCCGGGGCGCGGTCGAGACCCTGGAGGCCGCGATCGCCGCCGCCGCCGAGATCGGCTACCCGCTGATGCTCAAGGCGACCGCCGGCGGTGGCGGGCGGGGCATCCGGGTGGTCACCAGCGACGCCGAGCTGGCCGACGCCTACCAGCGCACCAGCCAGGAGGCGGCCCGCGCCTTCGGCAGCGGGATCGTGTTCCTGGAGCGCCTGGTCACCGGCGCCCGGCACGTCGAGGTGCAGGTGATCGCGGACGGCCAGGGCACCGCCTGGGCGCTCGGCGTCCGGGACTGCTCGGTGCAGCGGCGCAACCAGAAGGTCATCGAGGAGTCCGCCTCGCCGGTGCTCGGCCCGGAGCAGACGGCCGAGCTCAAGTCCTCGGCCGAGCGGCTGGCCGTCGCGGTCGGCTACCGAGGTGCCGCCACCGTCGAGTTCCTCTACCACCCGGGCGACCGGCTGTTCGCCTTCCTGGAGGTCAACACCCGGCTCCAGGTGGAGCACCCGATCACCGAGCTGACCACCGGGTTCGACCTGGTCAAGGCGCAGTTGCACGTCGCGGCGGGCGGCCGGCTCGACGGGGTGCCGCCGGTGGAGCGCGGGCACGCCATCGAGGCCCGGCTCAACGCCGAGGACCCGGACCGCGACTTCGCCCCCGCCCCGGGCCGGATCGCCCGGCTGGACCTGCCCGCCGGCCCCGGCATCCGGGTGGACACCGGGGTCAGCGAGGGCGACACCATCCCGGCCGACTTCGACTCGATGATCGCGAAGATCATCGCGTACGGGCGGGACCGGGACGAGGCGCTCGGCCGGCTGCGCCGGGCGATGGCCAACACCACGGTGATCATCGAGGGCGGCGCGACCAACAAGAGCTTCGTGCTCGACCTGCTCGACCAGCCCGAGGTGATCGACGCCAGCGCCGACACCGGCTGGATCGACCGGGTCCGCGGCGAGGGCCGGCTGGTGTCGCACCGGCACTCCGCCGTCGCGCTCGCCGCCGCCGCGATCGAGGCGTACGAGGAGCAGGAGCGCGCCGAGCAGCAGCGGCTGCTGTCCACGGCGTTCGGTGGACGCCCGCAGGTGCAGCACGCCAGCGGCCGCCCGTTGGACCTCAAACTGCGCGGCGTGGGCTACCGGATGCGGGTGGCCCGGATCGGCGCGCACCGGTTCCGGGTCGGCATCGAGGTCGGCGGCGACGTGCGGACCGCCGACGTCGAGCTGGACCGGTTCGACCGGCACACCGGCCAGATCGCCGTCAACGGCGCCCGGTACCGGCTGCTCACCGGCACGCACGGGGCGATCCACCTGGTCGAGGTGGACGGGGTGACCCACCGGGTCGGCCGGGACGAGGGCGGCGTGATCCGCTCGCCGATGCCCGCGCTGGTCGTCGCGACGCCGGTGGAGGTGGGCGGCGAGGTCGAGGCGGGCGCACCGGTGCTGGTGCTGGAGGCGATGAAGATGGAGACGGTGCTGCGGGCACCGTTCCGCGCCCGGCTCAAGGAGTGCGGCGTCTCCGTCGGCAGCCAGGTGGAGGCCGGCGCGGCGCTGCTGCGGCTGGAGCCGCTGGCCGACGACACCGACGAGCCGACCGACGCCCCCACCGCCCCACCGGTCGAGCTGGACCTGCCGGTCGCGCCCGACCTGGCCCCGGCGGTCGAGCGGTCCCGACGCGGCCAGGAGGACCTGCGCGGCCTGCTGCTGGGCTTCGACATGGACCCGCACGACGACGGCCGGGTGCTCGACGAGTACCTCGCCGCCCGGCGGGCCGCCATCGAGGACGGCCACCGCCCGCTGGCCGAGGAGATCGACCTCGTCGACGTCTTCGCCGACCTCGCCGAGCTGAGCCGCAACCGGCTGACCGGTGAGGACGGCAGCGGCGACAGCCACGTCCCGAGCGCCCGCGAGTACTTCCACACCTACCTGCAGAGCCTCGACGTCGAGCGGGCCGGGCTGCCGGCACCCTTCCAGGCCAAGCTGGCCAAGGCGCTCGGCCACTACGGTGTCACCGACCTGGAGCGCACCCCGGCCCTGGAGGCCGCCGTGTTCCGGATCTTCCTGGCCCAGCAGCGGGCCGCCGCCGACGCCACTGTCGTCGCGACGTTGCTGCGCTCCTGGCTGCGCGAACCGCCACCGGACGCGGTGCTGCGCGAGCCCGCCGGCCTCGCGCTGGAGCGGCTGGTGGCGGCGACGCAGGTCCGCTTCCCGGTCGTCGCCGACCTGGCACGCGGGGTGGTGTTCGCCTGGTTCGCCCAGCCGCTGCTGCTGCGCAACCGGGCCCGGCTGTACGCCTCGGTCCGCCGGCACCTGCGCCACCTGGACGCGCACCCGGACTCGGCGGACCGCGCCGAGCGGGTGGCGGAGATGGTCCGCAGCACCGAGCCCCTGGTCCGGGTGCTCGGCCAGCGGCTCGTCCGGCACCACCTCGACAACGCGGTGATGCTGGAGGTGCTGACCCGGCGGTACTACGGCAACAAGGGCCTGACCGACGTACGCACCCGTCGGGTCGCCGACTGCACGTTCGTGGTCGCCGAGCGGGCCGACTCCAGCCTGGTCTCCGCAGCGGTACGCTTCGACGCCCTCGGCGACGCGCTGCGCGGGCTCGGCGAGCTGGCCGGGGACGGCTCCGCCGTCGACGCCGACATCTACCTCGGCTGGGAGAACCAGCCGGAGGACTTCGACGCGATGGCCGCCGCGCTGCTGGAGGTCGTCAACGCGCACCCGCTGCCGTCCCAGGTCCGCCGGCTCACCACCACGGTGGCCGGGCGCGGCGGCGCGGTGATGCACCACCACTTCACGTTCCGCCCGTCGAGCACCGGGATGAGCGAGGAGCGGCTGATCCGGGGCCTGCACCCGTACATCGCCCAGCGGATGCAGCTGGAGCGGCTGCGCAAGTTCGACCTGACCCGGCTGCCGTCGTCGGACGAGGAGGTCTACCTCTTCCAGGCCGTGGCGCGGGAGAACCCGTCGGACGAGCGGCTCGTCGCGTTCGCCCAGGTGCGGGACCTGACCCCGCTGCGCGAGCAGGACGGCCGGCTGGTCGCCCTGCCGACGGCCGAGGACATCGTCGCCACCTGCCTGGACTCCATCCGCCGGGCGCAGACCCGCCGCCCGTCGAAGACCCGCTTCAACACCAACCGGATCGTCATCTACGTCTGGCCGCCGAGCGACCTGACCCGCGAGGAGATGGAGATGATCGCCGAGCGGGTCCGGCCGACCACGGTGGGCGCCGGGCTGGAGGAGATCCTCTTCATCGCGCGGCAGCGCGACCGCCGCACCGGCGAGCTGGCCAAGATCTCGGTTCGGATCTCCTTCGACGCCACCGGCGGAGCCGAGCTGACCATGGGCGAGCCGCCGGCCGACCCGGTCGAGCCGCTCGACGACTACCGGCTCAAGGTGCTGCGGGCCAGCAGCCGCAACACGGTGTACCCGTACGAGCTGACCGGGCTGCTCGGCAGGTTCGTCGAGCACGACCTCGACGACGACCACGCGCTGGTGCCGGTGGACCGGCCCCGGGGCCGCAACACGGCGGCGATCGTCGCGGGTGTGGTCACCACGCCGACGCCGAGGCACCCGCAGGGGGTGACCCGGGTGGTGCTGCTCGGCGACCCGACCAAGTCGCTCGGCGCGCTCTCCGAGGGCGAGTGCCGACGGGTGATCGCCGCGCTGGACCTGGCCGAACGGCTGCGGGTACCGCTGGAGTGGTACGCCCTGTCGGCCGGCGCGCGGATCTCGATGACCTCCGGCACCGAGAACATGGACTGGGTGGCGGCGGCGCTCAAGCGGATCGTCGAGTTCACCCAGGACGGCGGCGAGATCAACATCGTCGTCGCGGGGATCAACGTGGGCGCCCAGCCGTACTGGAACGCCGAGGCGACGATGCTCATGCACACCCGGGGCATCCTGGTGATGACGCCGGAGGCCGCGATGGTGCTCACCGGCAAGCAGTCGCTCGACTTCTCCGGCGGCGTGTCCGCCGAGGACAACTTCGGCATCGGCGGCTACGACCGGGTGATGGGTCCGAACGGGCAGGCGCAGTACTGGGCGCCCAACCTGACGGCGGCGCGGGACGTGCTGATGGCGCACTACGACCACACGTACGTCGCACCCGGCGAGGACGCGCCGCGCCGGGCGACCACCATCGACCCGGTGGACCGGGACGTCACCGTCTTCCCGCACACCGTGGCCGGCAGTGACTTCACCACGGTCGGGGAGATCTTCTCCGCGACGGCGAACCCGGACCGCAAGAAGCCGTTCGACATCCGCACGGTGATGCGCGCCCTGGCCGACCAGGACCACCCGGTGCTGGAGCGCTGGGCGGGCATGGCCGACGCGGAGACCGCGGTGGTGCAGGACGTCCACCTCGGCGGCATCCCGGTCTGCCTGCTCGGCATCGAGTCGCGGTCGGTGCCCCGGCGGGGCTTCCCGCCCACCGACGGCCCGGACACCTACACCGCGGGCACCCTGTTCCCCCGCTCGTCCAAGAAGGCCGCGCGGGCGATCAACGCGGCCAGCGGCAACCGGCCGCTGGTGGTGCTGGCCAACCTGTCGGGCTTCGACGGCTCACCCGAGTCGATGCGCAAGCTGCAACTGGAGTACGGGGCCGAGATCGGCCGGGCGATCGTCAACTTCCGTGGACCCATCGTGTTCTGCGTGATCTCCCGGTACCACGGCGGGGCGTTCGTGGTCTTCTCCAAGGCGTTGAACCCGAACATGACCGTGCTGGCGCTGGAGGGCTCGTTCGCCTCGGTGCTCGGCGGCGCTCCGGCCGCGGCGGTGGTGTTCTCCGGTGACGTCAACGCCCGTACCGCTGCCGACCTGCGGGTCCGCGAGCTGGAGGGCCGCGTGGCAGCCGCCACCGGCACCGAGCGGGCCGCGCTGACCGCGGAGCTCGACGAGATCCGTGCGGCGGTCCGCGCGGAGAAGCTCGGCGAGGTCGCGGCCGAGTTCGACCGGGTGCACAACATCCAGCGCGCGGTCGAGGTCGGGTCGGTCGACGCGGTGGTCCGGGCCGCCGAACTCCGCCCCCGCATCATCGAGGCGATCGAGTCCCGACTGGGCTGACCCGCCCGGGCCGGCATCGGCGTACCCCGCCCGGATCTGTTCGGGCGGGGTACGCCGATCCCGTCGGCCCACCCGCCGGTAGGGCCGGAGACCTCGACACCTGGCCGCCCGATGGTGGAGCCGGGGGCAACTCGCCCGGGACCTTCCCTGGTTGGCCGGGAAGTCGTTGTCGCAGACAGCCTTATGCCACACGGGCATAAACATGCCGCTGCGGCATAAGGCTGTCCGACGTAGTGATGTCACGACTCGTCGCCCAACCGGATCGGCCCGACCCTGGCGACACCAGGACAAGACGACCAACCGGACCGACCGACCCGAGCGATGCCGCGACCCGACGACCAACCGGCGGCGCGGCCGGGCAGAGCAGCGCGGCCGGACCCACCGCGAGGAGACACCGCCGGCGCTGGGGGTGGGAGGGGGTCAGGGGGTGGCGGGTGCGCCCGCGTCCGCCAGCAGCCGCTGACGCATCAGGAACTTGCGGACCTTGCCGGTCGGACCCATCACCACACCGTCGGCCGGCACCGTGACCACCCGCCGGAGCGTCCCGCCGACCACCGCGCCGAGCGCGGCGCGGACCTGGTCGGACCGGTCGAGGGTCGGATCGGCGTCGTCGGCGAGCAGCAGCAGCGCCTCGGTGACGATCCGGTCGTCGGCCTCCCGGACCGCGATGACGGTGCAGTCGCGTACGTCCGGGCAGTGCTTGAGGATGCGCTCCTCGGACAGCGCCGTGTAGAGCCAGTTGCCGTCGCCCAGGTCGACCGCGTCACTGGCCCGGTCGACGTGGTGGTAGTTGCCGTCCGGGTCGCGGTACATCAGGTCGCCGGTCAGGTAGTAGCCGTTGAGCCGGGTGCGGAAGGTGTTGACCGAGTCGTTCCAGTACCCGATCGCCAGCGTCGGCGACTTGAGCCCGACGTGCCCCACCTGCCCCTCGGCGACCTCCTCGCCGGTCGTGACGTCCAGCAGGGCGATCTGCGCGAACGGGTACGGCTTGCCGACGCAGCGGTCGTAGCGGTCGCTGCCGAGGCGGTGGCTGATCCGGAACGCGCCGTGGCCCATCTCGGTGGAGCCGAGCATGTCGACGAACTTGGAGCCGGGCACGTCGACCATGCCCTGCCGGGTGTACGCGGGGTGGCTGCCGACGGCGACCAGCCGCCGGATGTGCGACTCGTGGGCGCAGTCCCCGGTGTTGAACCAGTTGCGCACCGAACTCAGGTCGCGGGTGCTCAGGTCGTGCCGGGCCAGCTCGGACCAGGTCACCGCGAAGCCGAAGACGCCGGTCGGCCGCCAGCGCTCGATGGCGTCGAGGATCGTCTCGGCGCTGCGCTCGAACGGACCGCCCTGCGCCGACAGGTAGAGCAGCTGGTAGCCGTTGCAGAGCGCCTGGTTGACGGTGATGATGCCGGCGGTGTGCGCGGCCGGCAGGACGGACAGCTCCCGTACCTCGCCGTAGGGGCGGGACTCGGTGAGCCGGACCGCCCGGATGGCGGCGAACAACCCGTGGTGCGAGTGGACGATCGCGGCCGGCACCCGGGTGGTGCCGGACGAGTGGGTGATGACGACCGGGTCCTCGGGGTGGTGGCGGTAGTGCGGCGGGGCCTGCCCGGGGTCGCCGGTGCCGGTCTCGGCGGCGTCACCGAGGACCGGCGCCCCCAGGTCGTGCTCGCGCAGCGCGGCGTGGTCGGCGTCGAGCACCACCCCGACGCCGCGCAGCCGGCGGATGAACTCGGCCGCCAGCTCGATCGGCATGTTGCCGTTCATCAGGGCGGGGATCGCGCCGAGCCAGGTCAGGGCCAGGAAGTTGAGGAACACGTCGGGCGCGGACGTCACGTAGACCGCGACCGGGTCGCGCCGGCCGATGCCGCGCCGGCGGAACCAGTCCGCCCGTGCCGCGACCCGTTCGGTCAGGGTGGCCAGGGAGAGCGGCGTCCAGGCGGGGATGCCGTCCACGTCGACGTCGAAGGTGATCCGCGGCGAGTCCGGGTCGGCACCGTGTTCGGCCAGCCGGAGCAGCACGTTGCCGGCCCCCAGCTCCATGTCGGCCGCGAGCGTCGCCCGGAAGTTGTCGGCACCCAACGAGTTGTCTCCTCACCTGACACGCTCACGGCAGCGCACCGGCGGCGCGGCGGCCGATCTGGGACACGCTCAGGCTAGAGCGCCGACCAGCGGCAGACAATGGCCAACATCAATCATGGCCACCCGGTCGGGCTCAGGAGACCTCGCGGTTGAACAGGTGCGACGACCAGACCAGGCTGACCGCGGCCAGCCCGATCATGATCAACGCGCCCTGCCAGACCACGGGATCGGCGAGCTGACCGTTGAACAGCGCCCGCATCCCGTTGGTGGCCCAAGAGAAGGGGTTCCAGAACGCGACCCGCTGGATCCACAGTGGCGCGAGGACAAGCGGGATGAGCACCCCGGCGAGCAGCGACACCGGCTGCCCCACCGTGTTGACCAGCACACCGAGGCTGTTCTCGTTGCGTACCAGTAGGGCGATGTCGTACGAGATCGAGGTGCTCAACAGCACCATCACCGACAGCAGCGCGTACGAGATGAGCAGGTTGCCCAGGTGCACCCGCAACCCGAACGGCAGCGCCACGATCGTGATGATCACCGCCTGCACGACGTTCAGGCAGACGTGCATCATGGCCCGGCCCAGCAGCAGGCCGGTCCGGCTGACCGGGGTCACCCGGCACCGGTCGATGATGCCCGCCCGCAGGGCGCTGAGCAGCCCGTAGCCGGCGAACAGGCCACCGAACAGGCCCATCGCCACGAACAGGCCGGGCACGTAGATCCGGTAGGCGTCGGCGTAGGTGGAGGCCCCCCGGTCGACCATCACCACCTTGAGGAACGGGGCGAACAGCACGAGGTAGGTGATCGGCTGAGCCAGGCTGAACGCCACCATCACCGGGTTGCGCACCATCAGACCGACCTCCTGTTGGAAGATCAGCCAGGTGTCCCGGACCAGTTTCACTGCGGCTCCTCTCGTGCCGGCCGGTCACTCCTCGAGCGACCGGCCGGTCTTGGCCAGGAAGACGTCGTCCAGGCTGGGCCGGCGGGCCTCGATCGCCCCCGGCTCGATCCCGCGGCCCAGCAGCGTACGCATGATCTGCGGGATGGCGGTCGCCGCGCTGTCCACATAGAGCCGCAGGGTGCCGTCGACGGTCTCGGACGAGTGCACGTAGGGCTGCTCGCCGAGCAGCTTGCCGGCCGCCGCCAGGTCGGACTCGGCGTCGTTGTCCACCACGTCGGCCCGGGTGAGGTCGACCGCCACCACGTCCCCGGAGATCTCCCGCTTGAGATCCGACGGGGTGCCCTCGGCGACGATCCGCCCACCGTCGATGATGGAGACCCGGTCGCACAGGGTGTCCGCCTCGTCCAGGTAGTGCGTGGTGAGGAAGACCGTCATGCCCTCCGCGCGCAGCCGCCGGACCTCCTGCCACATCCGGACCCGGCTGGGCGGGTCCAGCCCGGCGGTCGGCTCGTCCAGGAAGATGACCTGGGGCGAGTGGATCACCCCGAGCGCGACGTCGAGCCGTCGGCGCTGCCCACCGGAGTACGTCCGGATCCGGCGGTCGGCGAAGTCGTCGAGCTGGAAGGCCCCGATCGCCGCCTCGGCCCGCTGCTGCGCCTCGGCCTTCGTCAGACCGTACAGCCGGGCCTGGAGCACCAGGTCCCGGCGGGCGGTCGAGTCGTCGTAGGTGCCGCTGGACTGGGCCACGAAGCCGATCTGCCGGCGCACCTGCGCGGGTGCCCGCAGCAGGTCGACGCCGGCGATCGTCGCCCGCCCCCCGTCCGGGCGGATCAACGTGGCCAGCATCCGCAGGGTGGTGGACTTGCCCGCGCCGTTGGGGCCGAGGAACCCGACGATCTCGCCGCGCCCCACGGCGAAGTCCACTCCCCGCACCGCCTCGACCGTGCCGGCCTTGCGGCCACGCCCGACCCGGTAGGACTTGCGCAGGCCGGTGGCCTCGATCATCGAGCCTCCTCGTACGGCGACGACGCCGGGCCACGTCGGTGTCGGCCGTGGACGGCGACCTCCGCGCGGGAGCGTCAGGTCAGGCTAGTGGCGCCGTACCCGTAGGACAATGGTCGATGTGCCGGGCGGCCAGGGCGGCGAGGTGCCGGGCCGCCGCGACCGCACCGCCGGCCGCGGCGAACGACGCGCCGACCCGGCGGGCCTGCGCCCGGTAGCCCGGTTCGTCGAGGAGCGCGGTGAGCGCGGCGGTGAGCTCCGCCGGGGTGGCGGAGCCGAACGAGACCTCGATGCCCGCGCCCGCCTCGACCACCTGGCGGGCCACCGCCGGATGGTCGTGCCGGATCGGCGCGACGATCACCGGGACGCCGTGGGCCAGCGCCTCGCTGACGGTGCCCAGCCCGCCGTGGGAGACCAGCGCGTCGAGCCGGGGCATCAGCTCCAGCACCGGCACCCGGGGGGCGACCAGCACGTGCGCGGGCGGGTCGGGCACCAGGTCGGGCGGGGCGGTGAGCACCACCTGCACCCGGTCGGCCAGCGGCGCCGTCGCCGCCATCATCCGCTGGTAGAAGTCCCGGGCCAGGTGCTCGGCCATGGTTCCGACGGTGACCAGCACGTGCCGGCGGGCCGGATCCCAGGCGTCCCAGGCGAAGCCCGGCGCGTCCGGCCGGTGGCCCAGGGCCGGGCCGGTCAGCACGCACTGCGCCGGCAGCGGCGTCGCGCCGGTCAGCGCCGTGCTGGTCAGACCGATCACCAGGTACGGCGAGAACCGCAGATCGATCGTCTCGTCGACCGGCAGGTCGGTCATCGCCCAGACCCGGGGCAGCTGCGCCCGCACCCAGTCGGTGAACTCGGGCATCTCCCAGGTCGGCGGGGTGAGTTCCAGGGTGCCCACGCAGAAGGTGGCCCACGGCACCCCGTGCCGGTGGGCGGCCAACGCGCCGGCCAGCGCGTACTGGTCGACGACGACGACGTCGGGGCGGTGCTCGGCGACCGCCCGGTCGGCCGCGTCCCGGATGAACCGGTTGACCGGCAGCACGTGCCCCTCCCAGAGGCTGCGCACCGAGGCCATCCCGGATTCGCCGTCGAGCCGGTAGTACCGCTTGCCGGTGGGATAGAGCGTCGCGTCCGGGCCGATCAGCGGACGCAGGTCGCTGCGCGGCCCGCACCAGGCCACCTCGTGCCCGGCCGCCTCCAGTGCCTGGGCGATGGCGAGCGGAGCGTTGAGATGGGACACCACCGGCAGCACGACGAACAGGAAGCGGGCCACGTCGATATTCTGGCACGCGTTGACATCAGCGGGGGCCGCTGATGGGATTCAGCCCGTGGTGGTCGACGGGCGACGGACGCGGACGGCACCCTCCACTGTGGGCGGATGGCGGCCGACCCCGGCGCCGGACACCCACCGACCGGCCCCGACGCCATCCGGTCCCCGGACGGTCGCCGGCCGCCGGAGCACCTCGGCGCCGGCCGCATGACGGCGCTCGACGCGGTCTCGGTCCACCTGCCGCAGCGCCGCGTCCCGATCGAGAGCCTGGCCGGGCCGCTCGGGCTGACCGAGATGCAGGTCCGGCTGTTCCGCCGCTTCCACGGCCTGGACCAGGTGCGACGCGATCCCGACCTCTCCCTGCACGACCTGCTGCTGGGCGCGGCGACCGGGCTCACCGCCCTGCGCGGGCAGGAGCACCGGGTCCGGTTCGTGCTGTACGGGCGGGCGTTCCCGGTCGTGGTGCCGTACCCGGCCAATCCGCTGCACGACGTCTGCCGCGCCCTGGGGCTCGGCCACGCGGTCGCCCTCACCCTGACCCAGCAGTCCTGTGCCAGCGCGTTGCTCGCCATCGAGCTGGCCGGCCGGCTCCTGGCCGCCGAACCGGCGGACCGGCCCGGGCCGGGCGAGGGGCCGCTGGCCCTGGTCCTCACCGGGGAGAAGGCGTTCACCCGGGATGCCGAGTTCATCCCGGAGACCTCGATCTTCAGCGAGGGGGCGTCCGCGTGCCTGGTCAGCACCGACGGCCCACGGGACCGGCTGCTCGGCTACGCGTGCGCCCAGCGGGGCGAGTTCGACGTCGCCGGTGGCGCGTCCGGCGCGCAGTTCCAACGCGAGTACCGGCCGGCGCTGGCGGAGGTGATCGGCCGGGCACTGGCCGAGGCCGGGGTGGCGCTCGACGACGTCCGGCTCGTCCTGCCGCACAACGTCAACGTCGTGACCTGGCAACGGCTGTGCCGGCTGCTCGGCTTTCCGCGGGACCGGGTGCTGCTCGACAACGTCCGGGAGACCGGCCACGTCTTCTGCGCGGACGCGTTCGTCAACTACCGGACGGCGTGCGAGCGCGGCCTGCTGCAGCCGGGGGACCACTACCTGGTCGCGGCCGTCGGGGCCGGCGACGGGGCGACGTTCGCCGCGATGGTCTTCACCCACTGACCGGATGTCGCAGGAGACCGGTCGGCCGCCCGCCGGCCGGCGTGAGGTGAGGAGAACCGTGCCGGCAGCAACCCCGACCGACCTGCACCTGACCCGGGCCGCCCGGCGGGCCTTCCCCGGCCCGGCCACGCTGCTGGCGGATCCGGCCCACCGGGAGCGGTCCCGCCGCTACCTGGCCGACCTGGCCCGGCAGGACGGCCAGGAGCTGCCGGCGGGCCTGTTCGACCCGGCGTCCGGGTCGCCGGGCCAGTCCTACGCGGAGATGGCCGAGGCGTTGGTCCGGGGGCTCGTCTCCCCGGACGAGCCGGTGGATCTGCTCGTGCTGGCGTTCTCCGGTCACGACATGCTGCCCGGCCGGGCCACCGCCACCTACCTGAGCCACGTCTGCCCGGGGAATCCGCTCGCTTTCGCCGTCTGCGACCAGGGTTCGGCGGCACCCTTCAGCGGGCTGCGGATCGCCCAGGCGTACGCGGCGTCGGGCGGTCGCGCCCTGCTGATCGCCGTCGAGCAGGCGGTCCTGCCCTACCGCACCCGGACGCCCGGCCCGGCCCGGCACCAGGGGGTCGCCCTGCTCCACACCGCCACCCCGGCCCCGCCGGCCGCACCCGGCGGGAGCCCCCGGATGACGGTGCTCCGCCAGCACCCGGACGTGGCGGCCGGTGACGTCGCCGCCCTGGCCACGGTGGAACTGGCCACCCTGTCGGCCGGGTGGCCCGACGCCCGGGTGGTGCTGGGTGCCGACCTCGCCGCGGCCTGGCCGGCGCACCCCACCGAGCGGGTCACCGTGACGCCACCGGGGCAGCCGGTCACCGGCCTGTGGTGGACCCTGCTCGACCAGCTCACCGCCGGCCCGCAGCGGCCCCGGCCCGCCGTCGGCGCACCGCTGTCCGGCCCGGTGCTGGCCGCCGACTACGACCCGGAGCTGCGGTACCTCTGCCTGGTCGGCTGGGACGGCACCGCTACCCCGGACGACCGGCGACCCGACCCCGGACGGTGAACGGCACCCGACGGCCGACCCGGGCCGGGCCGCCGGCACGCCGACCCGGGCCGGACCGCCGGCACGCCGACCCGGGCCGGGCCACCGGCACGGTGCCGCACCCGACGACCGGCGCGGACCCGGCCCGGCCACCGGCACGGTTCAGCGCGGGCCGACCCGGCTCAGAACCCGGCGGCCGACGCGGTCCGGACGAACGCGCACAGCCGCGCGTTCGCCTCGTCCGTGCCGACGGTGACCCGGACGCCCACTCCGGGCAGGGCCATCACCAGGATGCCGGCCTGCCGGGCCTGCTCGGCGAACGACGCCGACCGCTCCCCCAGCGGCAGCCAGACGAAGTTCGCCTCACTGGGGGCCACGGTGAGGCCGAGCCCGCGCAGCTCGTCGACCAGCCCGGCACGCGCCACCGCCAGCTCGGCGCAGCGCCGGGTCAGCTCCGGGGTGACCGCCTCGTCCAGACTGGCCACCGCCGCGGCCTGGGCGAGGCTGTTCGGGAAGAACACCGCGCCCGTCATCGCCACCGCCGGCGTCATCCGGGACGGCACCACCGCGTAGCCGACGCGCAGCGCGGCCAGCCCGTACGCCTTGGAGAAGGTCCGCAGGACGCAGACGTTGTCGTGGGCGCGGAACAGGTCCATCCCGTCGGGCACCTGCGGGTCGGTGACGAACTCCCGGTACGCCTCGTCGATGATCACCGGCACGTCGGCCGGGATCCGCGCCAGGAACTCCTCGATCTCGTCGCGGCGCAGCGCCGCCCCGGTCGGGTTGTTCGGGTTGCACAGCAGTACGCAGCGGGTCTGCCCGGTCACCGCGGCGGCCATCGCGGGCAGGTCGTGGCGGTAGCCGTCCATCGGCACGGGCACGTCCCGGGCGCCGACGTTGCGGATGATCAGCGGATAGCCCTCGAAGGACAGGGCCGCACGGACCACCTCCGGTCGCGGGCCGAGCGCCTGCACGAGGTGCTGGCACAGCCCGGCCGAGCCGGGGCCGACGACGATCGACTCCGGCCCCACGCCCAGCCGGCCCGCCAACGCGGCCACCAGCGCCGACGAGGTGCGGTCCGGATACCGCTGGAGCGCGCCCGCACCCTGTTCGACGAGTCGCCGGATACTCGGCAGCGGCGGGAACGGCGTCTCGTTCATCGACAGGTCGGCCGGCGGGTGGGTGCCGAGGGTCGGCGCAGTGGTCATCGTCGCTCACTTCGTTGCGGGGCCGGCGGGGCGGTTCGATGGGCGTTCCGGTCGACGAGCAGCCCGAGCTGGTACATCCGGTCGACCAGGGACAGCGGCCGGACGGCCGTGCCGGACAGGTTGCCGGCGGTGAGCCCGAGCAGCCGGGGGTTCGCCGCGGTACGCCGCATCATCCGCCCGCCGAGCAGCCGGGGCAGCCCGGACACACTGGTCAGCATGAGGGCCGCGCTGTGGCTGACCGTCGCGACGTGGTCGAGGCGGGGCCGGCGGGCGGCGTCGTAGTCCCGCAGCGCCCGGTCCACCCCGGCGTCGTCCGGGTGGCCCCCGGCGGTGAGGGTGGCCGCCAGGGTCTCGGCGTCGGCCAGTGAGCTGTTGACGCCCTGCGCCGCCATCGGGTGCACCGCGTGGGCGGCCTCGCCGACGAGGGCGAGCCCCGGCACGGTCAGCCGCGCCGTCCGCAGCCGGTAGACCGCCAGGAGCTGCCGCCGGTGCAGGTTGGCCCGCAGCGCCGTGCCCAGTGGCCGGATGGCGGGCACCTCGGCGAGCAGCCGGTCGCACCAGTCGGTCAGGTCGGCGGCGCTGCGTCCGCGGAACTCGTCCGGGGTCACCTGGACGTAGACCCGGCAGCGCCCGCCGGGCAGCGGATAGACCAGGCACAGCCCCCGGTCGGTGCGGTAGGCCGACACCTCGTCGGCCACCTCGACCCCGGCCACGTCGAAGGCGACCAGGCCGTGCGGGTACTCCCGCCGCTCGACGGTGATGCCGGCCGCCTTGCGCAGCGGTGAGGACATGCCGTCGGCGGCGACCACCAGCGCCGCCCGGATCTCCTGCTCGCCGTCGCCGTCGGAGACCCGGACCCCGGTCACCCGGCCGTCGGCGGCGCGCAGCGGGCCGGTGACCCGCTGTCCCCAGCGGACCGTCACGGTACCGGGCAGCCCGTCGGCGAGCACGCCGCGCAGGTCGCCGTAGTCGGCGCAGAGGATCTGCCGGTGGCTGCCCGGCAGGGCGCGGTAGTCGAGGGCGAGCAGCGGGCGGCCCTGCGGGTCACGGATGGCCAACTGGTCGACCGGGCACGCGCCGGTGGCCCGCAGGGCGTCGAGGACACCCCAGCCGTCGAGGATGCGTACCGTCTCGGGTTGGAGGATCTCGCCCTTCGCGATCGACGTGGGGGTGGATTGCCGGTCGAGCACCAGCACCCGCAGCCCCCGCCCGCCGAGGGCGCGGGCGGCGGCCAGGCCGCCGGCCCCGGCGCCCACCACGACGACGTCGGCGTTCACCGGGCCACCGCGCCGGGTGCGACGCCCGCCCGGCCGGCGACCGCGCGCCGGTACTCCCCGAGCGCCCGCAGCGCGACCGCCTGGGTGATCACCGCGTTGGGGTACCGCAGGTGGTGCCGGATGTAGTTGCAGACCCGGGTGGGCGGCCAGCCGCCGTCCGGGCCGGCGGCGGCGAGCAGCCAGCCCACCCCCCGGTCGACCGCCCCGGCGGCCTCCGGGTCACCGCTGGCCAGCAGCCCCTGTACGGCCCAGCCGGTCTCCTCGACCGACCCGGCGGTGCCGTCGCCCGGCCCCCACGACCCGTCGGGCAGTTGGGTGTCCCGCAGCCAGCGCACCGCCCGCCGGACCACGTCGTGCCGGGCGTGGCCGACCCGGGACAGCGCCGCCACCACCACGGCGGTGCCGGAGGTGTGGTCGCGGTACCAGAGGTTCTCGTAGCTGCCGTCGGGGCGTGCGGCGGTCAGCAACCAGGCCGCGCCGGCGGCGACCGCCGGGTGGTCGTCGGGGTGGCCGGCGTCGTGCAGGGCGAGCACCGCCTGGCTGGTGATGGCGGGGCACGGGCCGTCGTTGGCGAGCTTGGTGTCGCGTACCCACAGGCTCCACGAGCCCCGGCTGTCCTGCCGGCCGACCAGCCAGGCCAGGCCCCGGCGCAGCACCGGATCGTCGGCGGCGTCGGGGTAGCTGGCGAGCGCCGAGAGGATCTCGGCGGACTCCAGGGTCACCGGCCAGCCGCCCACGTTGGAGTAGCTCCACCCGCCCGCCGGCACGTCCAGCACCGTGAAGGCGGTCGGCTTCTGGGTGGCGTGGAAGAAGTCCCGGGTGGGGCGCAGCCGGGGGTCGGCGGCGTACCCGGCGGCGATCAGCCCGGTCACCGCGTACCCGGAGCGGGTCAGGTCGAGGTTGCGCACCGCGTCCCAGGCGCCGTCGGGGCGGACCGCGCGGCGCAGCCAGCCGACGACGGCGGTGGCGATGTCCGGCGCCTCGCCGGAGCGGGCCAGGCCGAGCAGCACCAGGGCGGCGGGCCACGGGTCCTCGCTCAGCGCGCCGGTGCGGCCCTCGTGGTCGTAGATCGCGCGTAGCAGCCGCAGCGCCGCCGGCCGGGCCCGGCGCAGGGTGGCCCGCCGCAGCCGGCCGGTGGGCAGCAGGTCCGCCTGCATCAGGGCCAGCCCGATGAACGGCGCGGTACGGAACGACAGCCGTTGCCGGCGGACCCGGTCGAACAGCACGATCTCCAGCGGCAGCCGGCGCAGCGGGCCGGCCTCGGTGGTCAGCCCGGCCATGGTGAGCAGTTGCCGGCAGAGCAGCGAGATGGCCGGATCGGTCACCGTGTCGACGCCGCCCATCGCGGCCAGCCGGGCGCGGCCGGCGGTGATCGCCTCGGCGCTGGCGGCCGGCGCGGTCAGGGCCAGCGCCGCGACCGCGACGGCGGTGGCGACGACCTCGCTGTCGGCCCCCACCACGCCGCCCCAACCGCCGTCGGCGTGCTGCTGCCGGCGCAGCCAGTCGGTGCCGGCGTCGACCAGGTCGGCGCTGCCCACCGGGTCGGCGGCGTGCAGGGCGGCCACCGATCCGGCGGTGCCCAGCACCGAGGCCGGCGGGTCGTCGCCGAAGACCCCGTCGGGGCGCTGCCGACGCAGCAGCGCCTCGGCGCCGTCGGCGATGGCCCGGTCGACGGCCTCGGTGGGCACAGCGGTCATGACACGTCCTCCAGGGCGGCTCTGCGAGGGGTGGTCAGGGTACGGACCGGTCGTCCGGTGCCGAGTTCGTGCCGGGTCCGCATCAGGCGCTGGGACCACCAGGTCAGCCCCACCATCGGCAGGGCCAGCGCCAGTTGCGGCCCGACTCCGAGACCGAGCCCGACCAGGGCCGAGGCCAGCACGACCCGCTCCACCACCAGGACGGCGTGCGCCCGCAGCGCCACCAGGACGGGCATGTCGGCGCGGTGGGTGACCAGCGGGGCGAGGGCGGTGCCGCCCAGGGCCAGCACGACGAGCAGGGTCACCAGGTAGCCGAGCCGCCCGGACGGCCCGGCCAGCAGGCCGGCGGTGAGCGCGGCGGCGACGGTGACGGCGTAGAGGGCCAGCACCGTGTTCACCGCGAACGGCGTGCCCCGGCGGACCGGCAGCGTCAGGTAGCCGCCGGCCCGGTCACCGTCGATGTCGCGCAGCGCACCGACCAGGTTGGACATCGTGTCGTGCGACCAGAAGGCCACCATGGACGCGAGCAGCACCGGCACGGTCGACAGGGTGTCCCCCGGGAGCCCGACGGTCAGCGCGCCGTAGAGCAGCGCGATCGCGCCGAGCGCGCCGCGGACCAGGTTGCCGGCGATGCCGCGCGCCTTGCCCCAGCTGCTGTAGGCGACGATGCCGCACGCGGCGAGCAGCGCGGCGGCGGTGGTGCCCCAGCCGCCGAGCACGGCCAGCAGCGCGAGCACGGCGAAGCAGGCACTGCCGCACCAGAGCGCCGTGCCGGGGCGCAGCCGGCCGGACGGGATCGGCCGGTGCGGCTTGCTCCCGGCGTCGAGGTCCCGGTCGAAGTAGTCGCCGAGGTAGTGCCCGCCGAGCCAGCCGGCGGTCGGGGCGGCCCAGGCCGACGCCAGCAGCCACGGGTGGTGCGGGCCGTCGGTCAGGGCCGCGCCGGCGAGGCCGACCATCCCGACGTACCACAGGGTGTACGGCCGCCAGGTCTCGACGTGGGCCCGCAGCGCCCGGGTGACGCCGGCCGTGCTCACGCCGTCTCGCTCGTCATCCAGTGCGCGATGCCGGCGAGCACGTCGACGCTGGGCGAGGGGGTGAGCGGGGAGAGTTCGGCCAGCGCCCGCTCGGCGTGCTCGACCATCTGCCGGCGGGCGTCCCGCACCGCGTCGACCTCGGCGAGCAGGCCGGCGACCCACTCGACGTCCCCCGGGCCGGCTCCCCGTCGGTGCAGCACCGCCATCAGCTCCACCCGGGCCGTGTCGGTGGCCGCGTCGTAGGCGAGCAGCAGCGGCAGGGTGGGCCGCCCGTTGTTGAGGTCGCTGGTGGCCGGCTTACCGGTCTGCTCCGGGGTGGCCACGTAGGACAGCAGGTCGTCGCGGATCTGGAAGGCGATGCCCAGGTGTTCGCCGTAGCGGGCCAGCCCGGCCGCGAGCTGCGGGTCGGCCCCGCCGAGCAGGGCACCGACGTGGCACACGGCGCGGAACAGCGCGCCGGTCTTCAACCGGATCATCTCCGGGTACCACTGCGCGCCCGCGTCCAGGTCGCCGACGAGCTGCGTCTCCAGCAGCTGCCCCCGGCAGAGGTCGCGACCCGCCTCGGCCAGCGCCGCGACGGCGGCGGCGACCTGCCCGGGGGGTGCCGTCGCACCTGCTTCCACAATGGACTGAAAGGCGGTGAAGATGAGGTGGTCGCCCACCACGATGGCGTCGGGGATGCCGAACGCGACAGGTACCGCGGGGCGGCCCCGCCGCAGCGTGTCGGCGTCGATGATGTCGTCGTGCACGAGCGTCGCGACGTGGAGGTACTCCATCCCCAGTGCGGCGGGCAGGACGGCGGACGGTGACCCGCCCACCGCCTCCGCCGCGTGCAGCGTCATCATCGGCCGGAGCAGCTTGCCGGCCGGCAGCAGGGCGTACCGGGCGATGGTGACCAACTGGTCGGTCGTCTCCGGCCACCGGCGCTCGAGTTCCGCGCGCAGCAGCCGCCCCGATTCGCTGCGGGCGAGGTCGTCGATGAAGGGCGGATAGCGCGTGAAACCAGTAACCGTCATAGCGTGTCGACCCTTTCGCAAAGGCTCGGCCCAGCCGGCACGCGAGACGTTACCTGCCGGTCCCGCCCCGAACAACCATCGGAAAACCACCCCGACGATGGAGAAACACGAATGTCGTAACCCTGTTCGCCAGCAAATCGGTTGATGGGCAGAGAAATCCGCTGAACCGCTCACCGTGCGTCACACAGATCGATGAGATTAGGTACGAAAGTCTGATCGCTGACCGGCGGATCAGGCAGCCGCGGCGAACTCCAACAGGGTCAGTCCGTCGGTGCCCCGGTAGGTCCGCACCGGGGCCAGACCCGCCGCCGCCGCCAACGCCACGTGCTCGGGCACGCCCCGCTCCCGGCCACCCACCAGCACCAGCATCTGCAGGTCGTACGGGGACCGGTGCGGCACGTACGGGTCGGTCGGCAGCACCTCCACCACCAGCACCCGCCCGGTGCTCCCGGCCGCCTCGGCGCACCGGCGCAGGATCGCCGTCGCGTGGGCGTCGCTCCAGTCGGTCAGCGCCCGGGACACCACGTAGACGTCGGCCCCGGCCGGCAACTCGGCGAAGAAGTCCCCGACCACGGTGTCGACCCGCCCGGTCAACCCGTGCTCGGCGAACGTCCGGGCCGCCGTCGCCACCGGCTCGCTCCGGTCGACCAGCGTGCCCCGCAGGTGCGGGTGGGTGTCGAGCAGTTCCCGCAGCAGCCCGCCGGCACCTCCGGCGACGTCGACGACGTGGCCCACCTGCTGCCACGGGTAGAGCGCCGCCACCTGGGGCGCGGTGAACCGCTGCTGGCTGAGCATCAGCGCGTCGAAGTAGGCCCGGTAGGCCGGGTGGGCGTCGAGGTCCGCCCAGAAGTCCCGTCCGTGCACCGCCTGGTAGCCGGGGCGGCCGGTGCGGACCGCGTGCGGCAGCCCGGTGTAGGCGAGGTCCATCCGGGCGCCCAGACCGTCGAGGTCCAGGTAGGCGCCGTGCCCGCCGCCGTCGCGGTCGCAGAGCAGCTCGCCGACGTCGGTCAGGGTGAACTCGTCCGGCGACGCCTCGACCACGACGCCCCGGTGGGCCAGGTAGCGCAGCAGCCGACCCAGGGCGTCCGGGTCGGCTTCGCAGGCGGCGGCCAGCTTGTCGAGGCGGGTCACGCCGGCCGCGATCCGCTCCGGCACCCGCAGCGTCACCGCCGTGCGGACCGCGAAGGGGGTGGCCAGGTCGGTCAGTCGGGCGAGGCGGGCGGCCGGGTCGTCCCCGGTGGGGTTCTCGATCGTCACCCGGACAGCCTCCCTGTCCCGCCGCGCGTCCACAATGCCCCTCGGGTGGATGCCGTCCGGCGGCCCGGATGCTCCCGGGGCCGGTGCGACCCGTCGACGACGGTGGAGAACCCATTCATCCCCGTGGAACAATGCGCCGACGGCCCCCCGCCCAGACCGGAGGAACCACCGATGACCACTTCCCTCGTGCCGGAGGTACGGCTCGTCGCGGGCGCCCTGGGCGCCGAGGTCCACGGCATCGACCTCAACACCCTGACCGACGAGGGGTTCGCCCACCTGCACCGGCTGCTGCTCCAGCACCAGGTGGTCTTCGTCGCCGGCCAGACCGGGTTGACGCCCCAGGCGCACATCGCCTTCGGCCGGCGGTTCGGCGAGGTCGAGCTGCACCCGTACCTGCCCCGGTTGGACGGGCACCCGGAGATCGTCGTGATCGACTCCGAGGACGGCGGGAAGGTCGACGTCTGGCACACCGACATGACCTTCCACCAGAGCCCGCCGATCGCCTCCATCCTGCACCTGGTCCAGCTCCCCGAGACCGGCGGCGACACCATGTGGACCAACCAGTGCAAGGTGTACGAGGCGCTCTCCGCGCCGCTGCGGGACCTCCTCGACGGGCTCACCGCCATCCACGTCATCCGGATCGGCAACGAGTTCACCAGCCGGGCCGAGCACCCGGTGGTCCGGATCCACCCGGAGACCGGCCGCCGCTCGCTGTACGTCAACCGGCTTTTCACCTCGCACATCCCGCAGCTCAGCCGCAACGAGAGCGACGCGCTGCTGGAGTACCTGTTCGGGTTCTCCGAGGGGCCGCAGTTCACCTGCCGGTACCGCTGGCGGGTCGGTGACGTGGCGATCTGGGACAACCGGGTCACCCAGCACTACGCGATCAACGACTACCAGGGGGTACGGCGCGGGCAGCGGATCACCGTGCTCGGCGACCACCCCACCGGCGACGCGCCCCGCTGGGACCACTACGTCGCCGCACCCGGTCAGCGGTACTGGCCGGACCGGGTCAACGCGGTGGACAACTACTGACCACCCGGCCGGCGGCGACGCCGGCCACCCGCGCGGGAACCCGGTCCACGTCGTTCCCGGCCCGTGTCGTCCCCGGTCACCAGGTGACCGGGAACGACGCGATGCCGCCGTTCATCCGGTCGTGCCGCCACGGGATCTCCTCGATCGGCAGCGCGGGGGCCAGCCCCGGTAGCCGGCGCAGCAGCTCGCCGACCGACAGCTCGACCTGCATCCGGCCCAACGCCGTGCCCAGGCAGAAGTGCGGCCCGAACCCGAAGGTCAGGTGCGGCACGGTCGGCACCCGGTCGATGTCGAAGACGTTGGGGTCGGGAAAGACCCGCGGGTCGCGGTTGCCGGCCCACGGGATGGCCATCACGCAGTCGCCGGCCCGCATCGCCACCCCGCCGAGGGTGAGGTCCTCGCGGACCACCTGGACCCGGAACATGCTGCTCACCGAGGTGTAGCGCAGGATCTCGTCGGTCGCCGAGGACAGCTTCCCCGGGTCGGCCCGCAGCTTCGCCAACTGCTCGGGGTGCTGGAACAGGGCGCGCAGCCCGGCGCTGGTGGAGTTGATCTCCAGCCCGCCGAGCAGCACCCCCATCGCCAGCTCGACCAGCTCGGCGTCGACCAGCTCGTGCGCGTCCCGGCCGAGCACCCAGGCCGAGAGCAGGTCGTCGCCGGGGCTCACCCGCTTGCGGTCGAGCTGCCCCGCCAGGTATTCCCGCAGCTCGGCCTGGGCGGTGGCCGCGTCGGCCGAACCGTACGCGGTGACCGAGTTCAGCCCCTCGATCCAGCCGTAGAACCGGGGCCGGTCGGCGACCGGAACCCCCAGCACGTCGCAGACCACGTACACGGGCAGGGGCGCGACCAGCGCGGCGACCAGGTCGGCCGGGCGCGGACCGGCCAGCAGGTCGTCGATCAGCCCGTCCACCAGCCGCCGCACCCGGGGGCGGAAGGTGTCGATCCGGCGGGCGGTGAACGCCCGGCTGGCCACCCGGCGGACGACCGCGTGCGCCGGACCGTCCATGTTCAGCTCGCGGGGACCGCCCCCGTCGGGGGTGCCGGTCGCCCCCAACGGCAGCCGGGAGAACCGGGGATCGGCCAGCACCGTGCAGCAGTCCTGGTAGCCGAGGACCAGCCAGGCCGGGCGGCCGTCGGGCAGCCGCACCCGGCTGACCGGATCGGACACCACCATGTCGAGCAGCTCGGCCGGCAGGTCGCCGGTGAACGGCTCGAACGGGTAGTTTCGCAGCTCGGAGACGACGGTCATGGCGAGCTGCCACCCGCCGGCCGGCGGTCCACATCGGGCATCGGGTAAGACTCGGCCATCGGTACGTCCGGCGTCAATATCCATCGGTACCACCGGCGACCTTCCGGGTCGGGACATCCATCGCCTAGCATCTGTGCACCGGAACTGCCCGGTTGGCGTGCGCGGATGAGGCGGACTTGACTGCGGCTTTGCGGATCCTGTTGACGACGTGGGGCTGGCGGTCGCACTTCTACGGCCTCGCCCCGCTCGGCTGGGCGCTCCAGGCGGCCGGTCACGAGGTGCGGGTGGCCAGCCATCCCTCGCTGGTGCCGGCGATCACCGCAGCCGGGCTGGCGGCGGTGCCGCTGGGCCGGGACCTCGACTTCGCCGAGGCCTTCGCGGGCCGGATCGGCGCGGTGGGCGCCCTCGACACGGCCGGACCCGCCGCCCCCGACCCGGCTCTACCCGCCGCCCCGGCTCCGGCGGTGCCCGCCACCCCCGACCCGGCCACCTCGGAACAGGACGACCCGCTCGAACCGGCGATCACCGCCGACGGCGGGGTGGTCCGGTTCGCCGACGCCCTCCTCGACGACCTGGTCGGCTTCGGCCGGGCCTGGCGGCCGGACCTGATGGTCTGGGAGCCGTTCAACCTCGCCGCCCCGGTGGCCGCCGCCGCGCTCGGGGTGCCCGGCGTGCTGCACCTGTGGGGGCCGGACTCCTCGGTCACCCTCCGGCTCGACCCGGAGTCGGTGCTCGGCCCGCTCGCCGGCCGGTTCGGGCTCGCCGCCTCCGACGTGTCACTCACCGGTGCGCTGACCCTCGACCCGGTGCCACCGCCGATGCAGGTGCCGACGGCCCGCCCCGGCCGGCCGGTCCGGTTCGTGCCGTACAACGGTCCGGCCGTGCTGCCGTCCTGGCTGCACGGCCCGGCGGACCGGCCCCGGGTCTGCGTCACGGCCGGCACCATGATGGCCGGGGTCGGGCTCGCCGACCGGCTGGGCCTGGCCCGGGTGATCCGGGCGGTGGCCGGGCTGGACGTGGAGGTCGTGGTGCTGGTCGAGCCGGCCCAACAGGCCCGGCTCGGCCCGCTGCCGGGCAACGTCCGGCTGGTCGACGCCCCGCTGGCCCTGCGCCTGGTGCTGCCGACCTGCGCCGCGCTGGTGCAGCAGGGCGGCGCGGGCAGCACCATGACGGCGCTCGGCCTCGGCGTGCCGCAGCTGGTCCTGCCGCAGGTCAGCGACCAGCACTTCAACGCCGAACGGCTGGCGGTCACCGGCGCGGGGACCTGGTTGTCCCCGGAGCGGGCCGACGACGACACCCTCCGCGCGCTGGTCGGTGAGCTGATCGGCGACGGCCACTGGCGGGAGTCCGCGGCGCTGATGCGGGACCGGGTACACGCGATGCCCACCCCCGCCGAGGTGGTGCCGGCGCTGGTGGCCCTCGCCGCGTCCACCCGGAGCTGATCCACCGGCCTGTCGGACCACCCTAGGAGTCACTGATGACGCAGCCGTCGCCCATTCCTTACCCGCTCGCTCCGGCACCCACGATCTACCACCCGTCGCCGGACTACACCCGGCTGCGGGAGACCTGCCCGGTGGCGCCCATCGCGCTGCCCGACGGGGCGTCGGCCTACCTCGCCACCCGGCACGCCGACGTGCGTCGGGTCTTCACCGACCACCGGTTCAGCCGGGCCGCCGCGGCCGGCCCCGACCGCCCGACCCGGGAGCTGGGGTCGCTGGCCGAGGACTCGCTGATCGGGATGGACCCGCCCCGGCACACGACCATGCGCCGGGCGGTGTCGCACGCGTTCACCGTCCGCCGGGTGGAGGCGCTGCGCCCGACGGTCGCCGCGCTCGTCGACCGGATGATCGACGACCTGGTAGCGGCGGGTCCGCCGGCCGACCTGATCCCGCACCTGTCCGCGCCCCTGCCGATCTACGTGATCAGCAAGCTGTTCGGCATCCCGGAGCACGACCAGGAGCGGGTACGCCAGTGGTCCGACGCGCTCGTCGGGGACTGGGACGCCGACCCGGCGGCCCCACAGGCCGCCCTCGACGCGTTCGGCGAGATGATCGTCGAGCGTCGCCGCAACCCCGGCGACGACCTGATGAGCGCGCTGATCGCCGCCTGGGACGCCCACGACGACCTCACCGAACGGGAACTCGTCTCGGTCACCGCCGGCATCTTCGTCGGCGGCCACGAGACCACCACCAACCAGCTCAACCTGTTCCTGCTCGTACTGGCCCGGCACCCAGAACAGTTGGCCGGGCTGCGCGGCGACGACCCGGTGGCGGTGGCCCGCGCGGTCGAGGAGCTGTCCCGGTTCATCCAGCTCGGCGACAACGGGGTGCTGCTGCCCCGGGTGACCACCGAGGAGGTGGAGCTCGGCGGGGTACGCCTGCCGGCCGGCACCCCGGTGCTCCCGGCGATCGCCTCGGCGAACCGGGACGCGTCGGTGTTCGCCGGGGCGGACACCCTCGACCTGGGCCGGGCCGACAATCCGCACCTGGCGTTCGGCGCCGGCCCGCACCACTGTCTCGGGGCGGCGCTGGCCCGGATGGAGTTGCAGGAGGCGCTCGGCGCGCTGCTGCGCCGGCTGCCCGGCCTGCGCCTGGCGGTGTCCGAGGAGGAGCTGCGGTTCAAGCCCGGCCTGGTGGTACGCAGCCTGGAGACGCTGCCGGTGAGCTGGGACCGGGTCGCCGGGTGAGCTGAGACCGCGTCGCCGGGTGCGCTGGGACCGGGTCGCCGGGTGACCGGTGACCCGGCGCTCAGCCGGTGACCCGGGTGGGGGCCGTCGGGTCGAACGCCGCCTCGACGGCGACCTCCTCCACCCCGCGCAGCAGCGCCTCGGCCTGGGCCTCGGTGAAGCAGCCCAGGTCGAAGATGACCTGGAGGAAGATGGTGTCGGGGTGGTCCTCGACGGTGATGAACGCCTGCTCGGGCAGGTGGTCGAGGGTGCCGTCCCAGACCAGGAACGTCTCGGCCGTCTTCCGCCGGATCTGCTCCGGCGTCACCTCCCCGGCGCGGGCGGCCTCCTCCGCCGCCTGCCGGGTCACCACCCGCCGGTCGTTTATCCGCAGGGTGACCCGGCCCGGATAGCCGCGCTCGTCGTCCAGCCGGGCGCTGGCCTCGGCGAGCTGCACCGGGTCGTAGTAGGCGTACATCCCGGCGGCGACCGAGGCCCGGCGGGCCCGGGTCACCACCTCGTCCACCGTGGTGTCGGTGGCGTCCACGGTGAGTACACCGTTCTGGCTCAGCGGGGCGATGGCCTCGGCGAACCCGGGCCGGAACCGGTTGCCCACGATGAGCTTGGCGGTCAGCGGGCTGACCCCGGTGGCCCGGCCGACCGCCACCGCGATGACCGCGAGCAGCACCCGGGAGGTGTCCGTCCTGGTCCGTCGGGCGATGGCCCGCACCGCCAGGTGGGCCGCGGGCGAGCTGAACCGGCCGTGCCAGAACCGCCGGCCGTGCCGCCCGGCCGGGTTGGTGACCTCGCCGAAGGTCGACGGCGGGATGGTCCGCAGGTGCGTCTCCCAGTGCCGGACCGCCCGGTCGCTGACCCGGCGCAGTGCCGGCGTGCGCTCCCGTCGGCCGAGGTCGAGCAGGTGTACGGTACGCGGGTCGGGGGTGCGGCGGGCCGCCAGGTCGACCAGCCCGAGGTCGGCCATCAGCAGGGCGGTCGCGGTGCCGTCGACCACCAGGTGGTCCAGGGTCAGTACCCGGTGCACCGGGACGCCCCGGTGCCGCACCACCGCCATCCGTACCGACCAGTCCCGGTAGAGATCGTAGTGGGTCAGCAGCCGGGCGTGGCCCAGCTCGTAGGCGAACTTCGCCACGTCGGCCGGGTCGGCGTCGTCCGGAACGTCCAGCACGTCGAGGGCGATCTCCCCGTCGGCGGACACCACCTGGCAGGGTTCACCCCGGTCGTCGGTGCCCAGCCGCATTCGCAGCGCCGGATACCGGCTCATCAGGTCGCCGAGCTGCGCCGCGAGCTGGGCCACGGTGACCCCCGCCGGCACCGGGTGCGCGCCGCTGACGTTGTGCGTCCACCCGGTCTCCCGCATGTCCTGCATGATCGCCAGTTGACCCCAGGTCAGCGGCGCGGTCCCGGCCCCCGGGCCGGCGAACGGGACGAGCACCTGCGCCTCGGCGGTCTCCGCGAACATCGGTCCATCAGAGCAACGCCGATCGGCGCGTGTCAACGTCACAAATCGCCGCCGACGGCCGGGCCGTCGGCGGCGTCGTGGTGCCGGCGGACCGGGCAGCGGCGTTAGGGTACGGCCATGCGGGACACCGTCCGGGTCTGGACCGTGCCGGCCCGGGTGACCCCGGACGAGCTGGCCCGGTACCACGCGGTGCTCGATGCCGGCGAGCGGTCCCGGGCGGCGGCGCTCGCCGACGCGGCGACCCGGGACCGGTTCACGGTGGGGCACGGGGCGCTGCGTCTGCTGGTCGGCCGGATCCTGGACGTGCCGCCCGAGCGGCTGCGCTGGTCACGGGGTCGGCACGGCAAGCCGACGTTGGCCGATCCCGGGGGCGGACCGCAGACGAGCCTGTCGTACTCCGCCGATCTCGTCGCGCTGGCGGTGGGCGGTCGCCGGGCGGTCGGGGTCGACATCCAGCACCCCTCGCCGGGGCTGGACCCGGTGGGTCTGGCCGGCCGGTTCTTCGCCACCGAGGAGGCGCGGCAGGTCGCCTCCGGAGCCACCGCCGCCGTCCGGGCCGACCGGTTCGCCCGGTTGTGGGCGCGCAAGGAGGCGGTGGTCAAGGCGGCCGGGGGTCGGCTCTGGCCCAATCTGGCGATGCCGGTGCACCGGGGCGACCTGGTGCGGTGCGCCGACCCGGTGGGCGTACACCGGGTGACCGACGTGGTGACCCCGGCCGGATACCGGATCGCGGTGGCCCTGACCGGGGACGCGCCGTACGTCGTCGAGTCGTGCCGGGGCCTCGCCGGGTGACGTGCACCGGGCACCGCGGACGAAGATCGCCGCACCCGTTGACACCCTCCGATCCCGTTTGCTCTGATGACTCCATGGTGGAGCGCAGGGTCCAGTGACAGAGTCCGACACGGCCGCCCCGCCGCGGCTACGCGCGCAGGTCGTCGACCGCATGACCACGCTGCTGACCCGGATGCTCAAGCCCGAGGCCCCGGTCACCGAGCGGACCCAGCTGATGGACGAGCTGGGTCTCAGCTCCTCCCTCGCGCTGGAGCTGCTGCTCGAGCTGGAGGACGAGCTGGAGATCCAGATCGACGTGGAGGACCTCGACGAGGACCTGATGACCACGGTCGGCGACCTGGCCGACTACATCACCGAGCACAGCACCCCCCGCTGACGGCCCGCGACCGGGGCCTGGCCGGCGTTTGCGAAGGAGTCCCATGCCGACCACGGACCGGCCCCGCCTGAGCGTGGTGATCCCCGCCCACGACAACGGCCCGGTGCTCGACACGACACTGGCGTCACTGACCCGGCAGAGCCTGCCGGCGGAGGAGTTCGAGGTCGTCGTCGGCGACGACGGCTCGGCCGTCCCGCTGGCCCCGGTCGTCGAGCGCTACGCCGACCGGCTGCGGATCAGTTGCGTGCGCAGCGACACCAACCGGGGCCGCAGCGCCAACCGCAACGCGGCGGCGGCCCGCGCCACCGCCGACACCCTGCTGTTCCTGGACGCCGACACGGTGGCGCACCCCGGCCTGCTGGCCCGGCACCGGGCCTACCACGCGGCCCTCGACGGGCGGCCCGGGGTCCTGCTGGGGCAGCGCTACGACCTCGACTGGGCCGGTGCGGACGCCCTGCGCCGGGGTGAGCCGATCGACCCGCTGATGCTGGACGCCGAGCGGGGCGACCCCCGGCTGGAGGACATCGCCCATCCGCAGCGGATCAAGGATTTCCCCAGCGCGCCCTGGGTGCTCGGGCTGACCCACAACGCGTCGGTGGACCGGGAGTCGTTCCTGCGGGTGGCCGGCTTCGACGAGGCGATGGTCAAGTGGGGGTTCGAGGATCTGGACTTCTTCTACCGGGTCTTCCACCTGCACGGTGCCCGGCCCGACCTGTTCCGGCTGGACGTCGAGGCGCTCTCCTACCACCTGCCGCACTTCCGCAAGACGTCCAACGGCATGGCCTCGATGGACAACATGAAGCACATGCTGCGCAAGCACCTGCGCTACGACGTCGAGGTGCTGTACGCGATCAACACGTTCGGCCGGCACCTGGGCCGGATCCGGCTCTACGGCGAGGCGATCGAGGCGTACCGGCGCAACGGGTTGGGGCGGCCGGACGCGCTGCCGGACGCGCTGCGGGCGGAGCTGGCCACCGGCACGGCGCTGGTGATCGGCAACGGGGTGTCCGCCCTGGAACTGGGGTCCGGCTCGCACACCTTCGACCACGACGCACCGCCCGGCCCGACCAACTCGCACCTGCTCGGCACCGTGCTTCAGCAGTTCCGGGCCGGTGCGCTGGATCTGATCGTCAATGTCGACCTGTGGCGCTTTCTCCTCCCCGACGATCTGCCGGCCTTCCTGACCCGGGGGCTGCTCAAGGCCGACCGGATCGAACTGGTCGCCACCCACGTCCCGGTGGACCAGCGGGCGATGCTGCCGGTGCCCTTCATGGCGGATCTCGACTACCTGGTCGACATGCTGCACCGGCACTTCACCGTCACGGTCGGCGTCCACGACGGCGCGACCCTGCTGACGGTGCGCTGAGCCGTCCGACGCGCCGCCTGCTGACGGTGCGAGCCGTCCGACGCGCCGCCTGCTGACGGTGCGCTGAGCCGTCCGACGCGCTGTCGGGTGACCGCCGGCGTGGTGCCGGCGGCGGCCGGTCACGCCCCCGGGTGGCCGAGGATCAGGCTGACGTTGTGGCCGCCGAAGCCGAAGGAGTTGGACATCACGGTGGCCACCGCGGTGGTCCGGGGCTGCTTGCGGATGTGGTCGATCTCGTCGGCCGGGTCCGGTTCGTCGAGGTTGTGGGTCGGCGGCAGCACGCCGCGCCGCAGCGCCTCGACGCCGATGGCCGCCTCGATCACCCCGGAGACGCCGAGCACGTGCCCGGTCACCCCCTTGGTGGAACTCACCGGCGGGGTGGCCGCACCGTAGACGTCCCGCAGCGCGGCCACCTCGGCCGCGTCGCCGGCCTTGGTGCTGGTGCCGTGGGCGTTGAGGTACCCGATGTCGTCGGGGCGCAGCCCGGCGTCGCGCAGCGCCGTCCGCATGCAGTGCGCGGCGCCGGAACCGTCGGGGCGCGGGGTGGTGGGATGGTAGGCGTCGTTGTTCGCGCCCCACCCGAGCAGGTCGGCGTGCCGCCGGGCGCCGCGCGCCACCGCGTGTGCGGTGCGTTCCAGCACGAACATCCCGGCGCCCTCGCCCAGGACGAGGCCGTTGCGGCGGCGGTCGAACGGGCGGCTCGCGGCGGTCGGGTCGGACCAGCCGCGGGCGAGCGCGCGGGCGTTGCCGAACGCGTCGGCGAAGGTCGGGAAGAGGGGTGCCTCGCTGCATCCGCAGAGCACCACGTCGGCTTCGTCGGCGCGGAGGATCCGCACCGCCTCGCCGATCGACTGGGCGCCGGCCGCGCAGGCGGTCCCGATCGACGAGGTATAGCCCCGGATGCCGTACCGAATGGCGATCCGGGCCGCGCCCATGTTGGGCAGCGTCCCGGGCAGCATGTACGGACTGACCCCGAACCGGCCCCGCTCGGCCCGCGCGAGTACCTGGTCGGCCAGCGTGGACAGCCCGCCGACCCCGGAGACGATCACGGCGACCCGGTACGGGTCGACGTCCCGGCCCACCTCGATACCGGCGTCGGCCAGCGCGTCCCCGGCCGCCCGCAGGGCCATCACGATCGAGCGGTCCGCCACCCGGGACTCGGGGCCGGGCAGCACGCTGGCCGGGTCGATGGCCGGGCTGAACGCCGCGACGTCGACGACGCCGTGCACGGGGTGCCCCTCGGCGGGTCGGGTCAGGCCGGACCGGCCCTCGCAGACCGCGTCGAACACCTCGGCGGCCCGGGAGCCGACGGGGCTCACCAGCCCGATCCCGGTCACCGTCACGCCGGCGGGCACGGGTGTCCCTTCCGTCCGGTCCCGTCGACCCGCCGCACCGGCGAGCCATGCCGGTGACCCGCTGGGCGGACGACGCGGGACGACGTGGCGGGCATGCTCAGTGCGCCGAGGCGGGCTGGATCCGCAGCGACACCGTGCGGCAGAACTCGCCGACGGTCATCATGGACAGCGCCTCCGCCTCGTCGTCGTCGAAGGTCACCCCGAACCGGTCCTCCACCCGCACCGCCAACTCGGCGAGGCCGAGCGAGTCCACGTCGAGACCGGCCGGACCGAACACGGTGTCGTCGTCGGCGTCGGAGATGTCGTACTTCATCTCGGTCAGCGCGGCGAAGAGGAACGCGCGGATCTCATCGGTCATGTCCGTTGTTTCCTTTCCGGAGATCGGCGTCGGCGGACCCGGCGGCCGGTGGGGACGCGGAAGGCGTGGCGGTGGCCGGGGACGCGGCCGGGAACCAGGGGCGACGTCGGTGTGAACCGTCGCCGGCTGGCCACCGGAGCAGCCGCTCCGTCGGAATTGACCTTACTCAATCAAGACGGTTCCGCAAGGTCCACCCGGACGGTGCGGACCGACCGATCGGCGTGCGGGGCGACCACGTGCACGGGCAGCCGGTCGTGGCCCCGCAGCATGAGTTCACGCCGCTCGCCGGGGGCCTCGGCGAGCGTCAGCCCGGGGAACCGGTCCAGCAGCCGGGGCAGGACGAGCCGGCCCTCCGCCCGGCCGAGCGCGGCACCGAGACAGTAGTGCGGCCCACCGCTGAACGCCAGGTGCCGATTGTCCCGGCGGGACGGGTCGAAGGAGTCCGGTGCGGTGAACCGGCGCGGATCGCGGTTGGCCGCCCCGGTCAGTACCAGCACCGACCGTCCCTTGGCGACGGTCACCCCGGCGATCTCGGTTTCCTCGGCGGCGTAGCGGACCGCGAAGTGCACCGGTGGCTCGTACCGCAGGATCTCCTCTACGTAGGAGGGTGCCAGCGACGGGTCGGCGCGCAGCGCGGCGAGCGCGGCGGGCCGCGCGACGAGCAGGGACAGCCCGTTGCCGAACAGGTTCGCGGTGGTCCGGAACCCGGCGTTGTACATGACGATGAGGTTGGCCGACAGCTCGGCCTCGGTCAGCTGGTCGGGCTGCTCGTCGCGGATCCGGACGAGGGCCGAGACGAGGTCGTCGCGGGGTTCCGCCCGCCGAGCGGCCACCAGGGCGGCGAAGTAGCCGGTCAGCTCCTCGGCGGCGGCGTTGGCGGCCCGGATCTCCCGGAACGAGCGCGGCCCGATCTCCAGCACGGCGTCGAACGCCCGGACCCGGGACGGGAACCAGTCCCAGTCGCGCTGCGGCACTCCGAGCAGCTCGCCGACGACGGCGCTGGGCAGCGGCAGGGCGAACGCGGCCATGAAGTCGACCGGCCGACCGTCGGCACCCGCCTCGGCGAGCCCGTCGAGCAGCCCGTCGGCGATCCGCAGGATGGCCGGTTCCAGCGCGGCGACCCGGCGGGCGGTCAGCGCCTGGCCGAAGAGCTGGCGCAGCCGGGCGTGCTCGTCGGGCGGGGCGTTGAACATACTGGCCTGGAGGGTGCGGATCACCGGGTGGTCGCGCCAGCGCAGGCCGGACCGGTCCAGGTGGTCGGCGTCGAGCACCCGGAAGACCGGATCCCGCAGGACCCGGTGGGCGGCGTCGTAGCCGTGCACCACTGCCGCGTACGGGGCCGTCGGGGGAAGCGCGGCCGCCTCCCCCAGCTCGTGCAGCCGGGCGTAGTACGGGTACGGATCGCGTCGTACCTTGTCGCCGAGCAGCTCGTCGAGGGAGACGGAGAAACCCATGGCGCTCCTCGGACGACGTGCACGGGCGGAGGATGCGCAGACCATAGACGCATCGGCGGCGACGTGTCCACGACCGCTCCGGCCGACGGCACCGGGCGCACCGGGCCGGTCGTCGGCCGCCGTGACGAACCGGCAGGTCAGCCGCCCCGCCGGGTGGCACGGTGGAATCCGGTGTGACAGTTACGGCGGAGGCGGACAGGTAGGGGGTGTGACAGCGATCGAGAGGCAGACATGAGCAGTGGTGACGACGGTGCCCGGGAGCAGCGGTTCCGTCGCGTGCACGCCGCGACGTACCCCGACCTGCTGCGGTTCGTCCAGCGGCGGGTTCCGCCCAGCGAGGCCGAGGACGTCGTGTCGACGGTCTTCCTCACCGCCTGGCGTCGACTCGACGACATGCCCGAGGACGCCCGGCCCTGGTTGTTCGCGGTGGCCCGCCGGACGATGGCGAACCAGACGCGCAGCTGGCTGCGGCGGCAGGCGCTGGACGTACGGCTGGTGACCCAGGACGAGCCCGCGTACGGCGACGGCACCGTCGACGCCGCTGCCCGGATCGACCTCGATCGGGCCTGGCGGAGTCTGCGGCCCGACGACCGGGAGGTGCTGGCGCTGGTGGCGTTCGACGGACTGACCGCCGGACAGGCCGCCACCGTGCTGGGGTGTCGCCGCTCGACGTTCGCCATGCGGCTGAGCCGGGCCCGGGAACGCCTCCGCGCCGCGCTCGAACCCGCCGCCGTCCGCCCGCACGCCCTCACCGTTCTCAAGGAGCAGCAGTCATGAAGGATCTGGAACAGCTCGCCGTGCTCGACCCGGCCGGTGGACACGAGCCGACTCCGGCCGAGTGGGCCCGGGCGAACGCGCTCGTCGACCGGATCGTCGAGGGCGGGACGACCGCCCACACCGCGCCGGCCCGCCGGCCGACGACCCGGCGGTGGGCGGTCGGCCTGGTCGCCGCCGGGGCGGCTGCGGTGGTCGGGGCGGTCACGGTCCCGTCGCTGCTGCCGGGATCCATGGACCGGGCCCTCGCCTCCTGGACCCCGGTGCCCGGTTCGCTCACCGGCGAGCAGGTCATGCCGCAGGCCCGTCGGTGCGCCGAGAGCGGGGTGGGCAGCGACCCGTCGGCGCCGGTCAGCCCGTCCGACGTGCTCCTGGCCGAACAGCGCGGGGTGGCCACCCTGCTGATCCAGCGGCGTGGCGCGGGCGTGATCGAGTGCATGAGCGTGGACGGGGATCGGCCCGCCGCGATGGCGTTGACGGACGGTCCCCTGCCGCCGCCCGCCGCCGGCACCGTCAACGTGGAGACGCGCAGTTCGGTCGGTGACGGTGATGACCAGTACTCGAATGTCGTCGGCCTGGTCGGTCCGTCGGTGACCGGCGTCGACCTGGTCCTCGCCGACGGCAGGACCGTCCGGACCAGCACCAGGGGTGGCTGGTGGGCCGCGTGGTGGCCGGGCCCGGAGGGTGGCGAGATCGGCAGCATCACCGTGCTGGTGCACCACACCGCCGGCACGTCCACCCACCGGATCGAGGACCTGTGACCGGCCGGGGCCGGCCGGTCAGGAATCGAGAAGCCAACGCTGTCACCTGGTCATAGCCTGTATCCGGTGGCCGGCAGGACGCCGCGCCTCGTCCACCCAGTGAGGGAGCCCGCGTGTCCACGAAGAGTTCGACCACCGCGTCCGGCGGCGACACCGCCGAGCCGACCACCGGAACCGACGGGTTCAGCCCCGAGGAGCGCGCCGCGATGCGGGAACGCGCCGCCGAGTTGCGCGCCGAGGGGAAGAAGGGAGCCAAGAAGGCCGACGGGATGCAGGCGGTGCTGGACCGGATCGCCCAGATGGCCCCGGCGGACCGGGTGCTCGCCGAACGGGTGCACCTGACGGTCACCGCGGCCGCCCCGCAGCTGTCCCCGAAGACCTGGTACGGGATGCCGGCGTACGCGAACGAGGACGGCAAGGTCGTCGTCTTCTTCCAGGACGCCGGCAAGTTCAACTACCGGTACTCGACCCTGGGTTTCCAGGAGTCGGCCCACCTCGACGACGGCGACATGTGGCCGGTGTCGTACGCGCTGCGCGCCTGGAGCCCGGCGGTGGAGAAGCGGGTCCGCGAACTGGTGACGGCAGCGGTGGCCTGACCGACGGGTGGCCGGACGGCGGGCGCCCCGGGGCGGCGGGGCGGGCGCCCGGGGTGTCAGCGCCGTGTCGACGGGTATCCGGCGGCAATGACGCCGACCAGCAGAGCCCTGATCGCCGGCGCGGCCGGTGCGTCCGCCCTCAACGCCGTCACCTACCTCGACATGGTGGTCCGGGCCCGACCGGCCAGCACCGCCGCCGAGGACAGCGCCGGCCGGCTGGCCGAACTGGCCCACGTCGACCTCGGCGACCAGCGAACCGCCGCCAACCGGCGGTCCGGGCTCGGGCCGCTGCTCGGCTACGCCACCTCGGTGGCGGCCGCCGCCGGCTACGCGGCGGCCGGTGGGCGCCGGCTGCCGACCGTCGTGTCCGTCCTGGCGCTGACCGGCCTGGCGATGATCGGATCCAACGGCCCGCTGACCGTCCTGCGGGTCACCGATCCACGGACCTGGTCGGCCACCGACTGGATCACCGATCTGGTCCCGCACCTGGCGTACGGCGCGGTCACCGCCGTCACCCTGCGCGCCCTGCGCTGAGCCGGACCGCTCTGCGGCGACCACCGGCAGCGGCAGGGCGTCGGGCCGCCCCTCGGCGGCCGGGCCACCGAGCCCGCCACGGCAGTGGGCTGGGTCCGAGGGCGGCAACTCCGGACGATACCCGCGTGTTTTGCGGTGGAGTGCCCGGGTAGGGGAAGAAGACCCGTTCCCCGCTCCACGAAGAGGTGCCACCCAGATGGAATCCCGCAAGCCGACCGAGGTCGTCAAGGACGTGGTGGACGCCGCGGCAGAGAAGGTGTCCCAGTTGACGGCCCCCGAGGTGCCCGGCGCACCGGGCAGCGCGCCGCCCACCGTCGACGAGCCCACCACCCCGCACGACCCGCTGCCGCCCAAGCAGGAGCAGGGCGCACCCGAGACGCGCACCCCGACCGGTGCGGTCACCGGGGCGCCGGCCGTCGCCAACGGCCAGCAGGGCGCGTTCCTGACCACCTCGCAGGGGGCCAGGCTGCGCGACACCGACCACTCGCTGAAGGCCGGGGCGCGCGGCCCGACGCTGCTCCAGGACCACCACTTCCGCGAGAAGATCACCCACTTCGACCACGAGCGCATCCCCGAGCGGGTGGTGCACGCGCGGGGTGCGGGCGCACACGGCGTCTTCACCGGGTACGGCGCACAGGAGGTCACCCGGGCCGGTTTCCTGCGCAAGGGGAAGGAGACGCCGGTGTTCGTCCGGTTCTCCACCGTGCTGGGCTCCCGGGGCTCGGCCGACACCGTGCGGGACACCCGGGGGTTCGCCACCAAGTTCTACACCGACGAGGGGACCTTCGACCTGGTCGGCAACAACATGCCGGTCTTCTTCATCCAGGACGCGATCAAGTTCCCGGACATCATCCACGCCGGCAAGCCGCACCCGGACCGGGAGATCCCGCAGGCGCAGAGCGCCCACGACACCTTCTGGGACTTCGTCTCGCTGCACACCGAGGCGCAGCACCACACGATGTGGAACATGTCCGACCGGGGCGTCCCGCGCTCGTACCGGACCATGGAGGGTTTCGGGGTGCACACCTTCCGGCTGGTGAACGAGGCCGGGGCGACGGTACTGGCCAAGTTCCACTGGAAGCCGAAGCTGGGCGTGCACTCGCTGGAGTGGGAGGAGGCGCAGCTGCTCGCCGGCATGGACCCCGACTTCCACCGGCGTGACCTCTACGACGCCATCGAGGCCGGCGCGTACCCGGAGTGGGAGCTCGGCCTCCAGGTCTTCCCGGACACCCCGGAGGAGACCTTCGCCGGCATCGACCTGCTCGACCCCACCAAGATCGTCCCGGAGGAGCTGGCCCCGGTGCAGCCGGTCGGCAGGCTGGTGCTCAACCGGACGCCGACGAACTTCTTCGCCGAGACCGAGCAGGTCGCCTTCCACCTCGGCCACCTGGTGCCGGGCATCGACGTCACCAACGACCCGCTGTTGCAGGGCCGGCTCTTCTCGTACGTCGACACCCAGCTCACCCGGCTGGGCGGGCCCAACTTCGCACAGATCCCGATCAACCGGCCGCACGCGCCGGTCAACGACATGCTCCGCGACGGGTTCCACCAGCACGCCGTGCACGCCGGGGTCGCGCCCTACCGGCCGAACTCGCTCGACGGGGGCAACCCGTTCCCGGCCGGGGACGCCGAGAACGCGTTTCTCGACGTGCCGGTGACCGTGGCCGAGGCCCCGAAGGTCCGGGCCAACCCGGTCTCCTTCGACGACCACTTCAGCCAGGCCCGGCTGTTCTGGCTGAGCATGTCGCCGGTGGAGCGGGAACACATCATCCGGGCCTACACCTTCGAGCTGGGCAAGTGCTACCACCAGGCGATCCGGGAACGGCAGTTGCGGTGCCTGGCCAACATCGACCCGGTGCTCTGCGCCGAGGTGGCCACCGGTCTGGGGCTGCCGACGCCGGAGCCGACCGTGCCGCTGGCCGACGTCACGCCCAGCCCGGCGCTGTCCCAGGTCGGCCGCACCTGGCCGGCCGACGGCCGGACGGTCGGCATCGTGGTCGACGCCGGAGCCGACGCGGACGGCGTCTCGCGGGTGTGCCGGGAGGTGTCCGCCGCCGGCATGGTGCCGCTGGTGATCGCCGCGCACGGCGGCACGGTGGACGGCCTGACCGTGCAGCGGACCTTCGCCACCGGCCGCTCGGTCGAACTGGACCTGTTGCTGCTGGCCGGGGCTCCCGCTCCCGCGCCGGACGCGCGGCCGGCCCGGGACGCCAAGGCCGGCGCGGCGGACGCCACCGTCGTGGATCCCCGGGTGCTGCTGCTGGTGCAGGAGTGCTGGCGGCACGCCAAGGTGATCGGCGCCTGGGGTGACGGCGTGCGGGTGCTGGAGCTGGCCGGGGTGGTCGGCGCCGCCGGGGTGCTGACCGGCGACTCGGGCACCGGCGTGCTCGCCGACGCGCAGCCGCTTCTGGCCGCGCACCGGGTCTGGGAACGGTTCCCCGCCGCGGTCTCCTGAGCACGGCTTGTCGACGGGGGCGTCCCTACTGGACGCCCCCGTCCGGTCTGCGCGTCTCCCGCACCGAGACGGAAGACCGCCGTGGAACGGGGTTGCCGGGAGCCCATACTGTCGGTTCGTGGCCACCGAGGCAGACCTCTCCACCCGTGGTTTCGTCATCCTGATCTTCGGCGTCGCCGTGCTGCTGTGCTGCGGTGTGCCGACCTCCGGCTTCTACCTCTACCTCAAGGACACCCGGGACGAGCCCGCCATCCGCGCTGCCGGCGAGGCGTACCTGTCCGCCGTTGTGCGGCGGGACCCCGGCGGCACGTACGACCTGTTGTGCGCGGCCGACCGACGCCGGGAGTCGCGGGCGGCCTGGGTGGGCCGGGCTCCGGACCCGTCCGGGCCGACCGGGTTCCGAATCACCGACGTGACCATCAAACGCCCGAGCGAGACCCCGACCCTGCGTTCGGTGACCGCCAAACTCACCTATCCCGACCGGGCGTCCCGGACGGTGCACCTGTCCGTCGAGCGGCAGGACGGCGACTGGAAGGTGTGCAGCCCGGAGGTGCGGTGACCGACGGCCCGGAAGCGGGAGCACAGGGCGGACAGGGCGGGGCACCAGGCGGGCGGCGGCCAGGACACGGGGGCGCTGGGCGGGCCGCCTGGACGCGGGGCACGGGGCGGGCGACCCCGGACGCCGGGCGGGCGCCGGCACCGGCCGCCGCCCCAGGGGCGTGTATTGACGTCAGATGTCAGACGAATTACGTTGGCGATCGTCGATGTATTTACCATCGCGGCCTGCACCCCGACGAGGAGCGTGCACATGTTCAGACGAAAAGTCGCCCTGCTGTCCCCGGTACTGCTCGCCGCGACCCTGGGCACCGCGGTGGTCACCGGCACGGTGCTGCTCAGCGGCGCCCCACCCGCGCAGGCGCTGGAGAACGGCCTGGCCCGCACCCCGCAGATGGGCTGGAACGACTGGAACTCGTTCGGGTGCAACGTCAACGAGACGCTGATCCGGCAGACCGCCGACACACTGGTCTCCAGCGGGATGGCCGCCGCCGGCTACGAGTACGTCAACATCGACGACTGCTGGTCGACCAGGCAGCGCAACGCCAGCGGCGACCTGGTCGCCGACCCGGCGAAGTTCCCCAGCGGCATGAAGGCGCTCGCCGACTACGTCCACGGCAAGGGCCTCAAGCTGGGCATCTACTCGTCGGCCGGGACGACCACCTGCGCCGGCTACCCGGCCAGCATCAACTACGAGCAGCGCGACGCCAACCTCTGGGCGTCCTGGGGCGTCGACTACCTCAAGTACGACAACTGCGGTGACCACCTCGGTCGCAACGGGCAACAGCGCTACACCGCGATGCGGGACGCGCTGGCGGCCACCGGCCGCAAGATCCTCTACAGCCTGTGCAACTGGGGCCAGGAGAGCGTCTGGACCTGGGGCGCGGCGGTGGGCAACTCCTGGCGCAACACCGGGGACATCGGTGGCAACTGGAACTCCATCATGGGCATCCTCGACCAGCAGGTCGGCAAGGACTCGTACGCCCGACCCGGCGCGTGGAACGACCCGGACATGCTGGAGGTCGGCAACGGCCCCACCGAGACCGAGTCGCGCGCCCACTTCAGCCTCTGGGCGCTGTTGAACGCCCCGCTGCTGGCCGGCAACGACCTGCGCACCATGTCGGCGGCCACCCGGACCATCCTGACCAACACCGAGGTCATCGCGGTCGACCAGGACTGGGGTGGCCGGCAGGGCTACAAGATCAGCGACAGCGGTGACCTGGAGGTCTGGCGCAAGCCGATGTCCTCGGGCGGGGTGGCCACGGTGCTGCTCAACCGGGGTGGCGGAACGGCCACGGTCTCCACCACGGCCAGCGCGCTCGGCCTCGGCAGCGCCTCGTCCTACGCGGTCCGGGACCTGTGGGCGCACAGTACCTCGACGTCGACCGGCACGATCAGCGCCTCGGTGCCGGCGCACGGCGCGGCGATGTTCGTGGTGACCGGCGGCGGCACTCCCCCGCCCACCACCCCGCCGCCGACGACGCCGCCCCCGACCACCCCGCCGCCGACGACGCCCCCGCCGGGCACGACGACGGCTGTCCGCAACGTCTCCGCCGGCCGGTGCCTGGACGTCAACGGCGCGACGCAGACCAACGGCGCCGCGGCCATCGTCTGGGACTGCCACGGCCAGGCCAACCAGTCGTGGACGTCGACCAGCAGCCAGGAGCTGCGGGTCTACGGCACCAAGTGTCTGGACGTCAACAACGCCGGCACCGCCAACGGCACCTCGGTGATCATCTGGGACTGCAACGGCCAGTCGAACCAGAAGTGGCGCTTCAACGCCGACGGCACCATCACGGCGGTCGGCTCGGGGCGCTGCCTGGACCTGGTTTCCAACGGCACGGCGAACGGCACCCGTACCCAGATCTGGGACTGCAACGGCGCCGCCGGTCAACGGTGGAGCCGCGGCTGACCCGGCCCACCGGCCGCCACCGTACCGCCGAAACCTGCCACCACCGGCCCGACGAGCGGTCTCGGCGACGCGCCGCCGCGGGCACGACCCGCGCGGCGCGTCGCCGCCGCGGTCCGGCGGACGGGCCTGCCCCGGGGGGTGTCGGACCTCACCCGCCCGGGCGGCACCGGAGGCGGGACCGGACCCACCTGTGTCAGCCGCGTCCGGTGATCTCCACGGTGACGCGGGCGAGCGTCCGGCCCGTCCCGTCCAGCACGGTCAGCCGGACCCGCCCGTCGGCGACGTCTACAGCGGTGGCGGCGACCAGGAACCGCTGGGCGTGGACGTCCGCCCGGACAGCCGACGACCCGACCAGGACCGTCCGCGCCTCCCGAAGGGGTAGGTAGCCCACCAGAGCACCCAGGATCTCGCTGACCGCGTACTCCGGTCCGCCGCCGCTGGTGCCGACCGCCGCCGCGGAACGGCCGGCGACGAGACTCTCCACGTAGCAACCCGACGGTCCTGTCCAGAGCCGCAGCGTACGACCGTCGTCCAGGGTGACCGTCTCGACATCGACATAGCCGGAGGGCGGCTGCCAGCTACCTGCGGACCCCGCCGGTGGGTCCGGTGCGACGACGACGACCGCCGCGATCGTCAGGGACACCGCCGCGAGCCCGAGGAGACTGCGCAGTGGCGAGCGGGGCGGGGCGGCGGTCATGCGGGGGTTCCGCCGGCCGGCGGTACGGGCGCGGTGAAGGTGTCGCGCAGCGCCGGCTCCAGGGACCGGCCGGTGGTCGGGGTGAGGAACAGCTCGGCGAGCAGGAGGTCGGCGAGGTGGGCCGGGTTGATCCCGGCCTCCCGGCCCGTCAGGGCGTGCACCGCGCCGCCACAGCGCAGCGAGGCGCGTACCGCTGCGGCGGGCAGCCGACCGACCCGGCGGGGACGGCCGACCGACCCGGCGATGCGGGTCATCATCTCCGCCCAGCTCAGGTTCTCGTCGGCGACCGGAACGTCCCCGCCACGGGCCTGTTCGAGCGCGTCGACCGCGATCTCGGCGACGCTGTCCACCGAGGCGGTGGCGGTCCCGCCGACGGGGGCGACCAGGGGTGCCCGGGACCGTGCCCAGCGGTCCAGCGGACCGGCCCAGTTGGGCAGCCGGTCGCCGACCCGGCCGAAGACGAACGGCAGCTCCAGCACGGCGACCGGCAGCCCCGGGCCGGCGGCGGCCCGTCCCTCCCCGGCCTGTTCCCGCCGGCACCTGACGTACGCGTGGTGTGCCGCGAGCCGCCACTGTGGATGCAGCCGGTCGAAATGGGTGTAGTACGAGCCCATGACGACCCCCCGGGTGAGTCCCTCGTGACGGGCGGCGGTGAACAGGCGTACCACCGGCTCGACGAGTTCCCGGCGCAGGGCCGGGTGGGCCGGCCTGGGTAACACCCGCTGTTCGTCCGCCCGGGTGGCCAGGACGACACCGTCGTGGCCGGCGAGCAACGGCCGGAGGTCGTCGATCGTGGCGGACTGCAGGTCGAGCAGGTGGTCGACGCCCGGCCGGGCGGTACGGGCGACCGAGGTCACCGCGTGCCCCCGCCCGCGCAGCACGTCGACCACCCGGGTACCGATCAGACCGCTGCCGCCCACCACGAGAATCCGCACGGCCCATCGTCCACTCCGGACCGGTCAGCTTGTCAAGCCGTACTCCCCCGGCACCGGTGGGTGGGTCACCCACGGCGCGGCGGCACCGGCCACGTGCGCCGGACCGGGTCCTCAGCGTCGACGTTCCGGTCTGCACCCGCCCGCAGCCGGTCGCCGTCGCCGCGCGGGTCGGGTCGGCAGCTCGGCGAGGAGCCGCTCGGCCCGCCGGGTGTGCAGGAAGGCCCCCCGGTCGGCGGAGACCGCCCGCGCCCGCTCGGCGGCGGCCCGGACGACCTCGACCGGCTCACCCCGCGCCTGGAGGAGCCGGGCCCGCAGCAGGAGTAGCAGCCCCTCCGGATGGCGCTGGCCGCACGACTCCAGATAGAAGTCGGCCCGGTCGAGTGCGGTCGCGGCCTCCTCGACCGCCCCACCGGCGATGAGCATCTCGGCGAGGAGACCGTGCCAGGCGGCGACGTCCGAGCGGGGCGGGTCGAGCAGGTGGGCGGCGATGAGCTGACGCGCCTGCTCCGCGTTGCCGACCGGATCCCGGCCGGTCACCGCCAGCGCCCAGCAGCGGGCCAGCCGCTGGTAGGTGCCGAGGAAGACGAAGGAGAAGCCGGGATCCACCGCGATGCCCCGCCCGGAGGCGCGCAGCGCCAGCGCCGGATCACCGACGAGCACCGCGATCCGGGTGGCGGCGCACGCCCACACGGTGAGCATGTACGGGTCCTCCCCGGCCAGGTCTTCGAGCCCGTCGAGCAGGGTCCGCCCGTCCGCGACCTCACCGTGCAACGTGGTCACCTCGGCCAGCATCGCGGCCATCAGCAGCTGGAGGTCGTGCCGCACGGGATCCTCGTCCCGACGGGGAATGTCGAAGATCATCTCCCGGGACCGGTCCAGCCAGCGCACCGCCTCACCGATCTCCCCGTAGTCCCACTGTTGCAGGCCCCAGGCGTGCAGTCCGCACGCGAGCACCCACGGGTCGCCGGACTCCTCGCCCCGTCGCCGCAGCCGGCGGGCCAGCGGGGCGCTGCGGTCGAGGTCGACCGCCTGGACCAGGGCGGCCCAGCGGGAGTAGAGGAAGCTGGCCGCCTCCCGTTCCAGGCCGAGGCCACGGGCCAGGTGCTCGGCCCGCTCCAGCAGATCGGTCACCGAGAAGCCGTACATCGAGCGCATGCCGAGGACCGCGGTGAGCTGGGCCAGCGCGGACAACTCCCCCTCGGCGAGGCCGGCGGCCCGGGCCACCTGCACGGCCGCGCGCAGACGTCGCTCGGCGACGTCGAGCGCCGACTTGCCCGCCGCGTGCCGGCCCGCGTCGACCAACGCCCGGACGGTCCGGGCCGGCTCGGCGAGCAGCCCGGCGGACCACAGGTGGTGCCCGAGACGTTCGGCCACCGTCTCGGCCTCCGGACCGCCCCGATCAGGCCGTACCGGGGTCGTCCCGGGGGGCGTTCGTTCGAGCGCGTCGGCGATCCGCAGGTGCAGCTGGCCGACCTGCGTCGGCCGGGTGGTCGCGGTCACCGCCTCGCGGACCAGGTCGTGGGCGAACCGCAGCGAGAACGGGTCGTCCGGCCGGCTCTCCAGCATGCCGAACGCCAGCGCGGGTTCCAGCCGTTCGAGGCAGCTGTCGAGGTCGAGACCGGCGGCGCGGGCGAGCAGCCCGAGTTCGACGTCCCGGCCGATCAGCGCGGCGATCCGGAGCAGGTCACGGGTCTCGGCGTCCAGCCCGGACATCCGGTCGATGACCACGTCCCGCACGGTCGCCGGCACGCCGGCCCGCCCCCGGGGCCGGTCGGCGAGCAGCCGGGACAGTTCCCGGACGAAGAACGGGTTCCCGCCGGTGCGGCTGAGGATGCCGCGGGTCGCGTCGGCGGTGGGAGCCGCGCCGGTCTCCCGGCGGACGAGTTCGGCCACCTCGGCCTCGTTCAGGTTGCCGAGCTGGATCCGCTGGTGGCCGGGGAGCCGGCTGACCGTGGCGAGCATCCGGGACAGCGCGGAGCCCGGCGTGGGGGCGCGGTCACGCAGCGCGCCGATCAGGGCGGTGCCGCCGGGGAGGCGGGCCGCCAGGTGACCGACCAGCTGGAGGGACGCGCTGTCGCCCCATTGCAGGTCGTCGAGCGCGAGCACGGTGGGCCGCCGCGCCGAGGCCGCGGCGACGATCGCGACGACCTGCTCGAAGAGCCGGAACGGGAAACCGTTGTCGGGCAGCACCGGCGCGGCGAGGACGTCCGGGCGCGGTTCCAGGAGGCTGCCCAGCTCCCGGCCGACCGGGACGTCCCGCTGCGCGGCGGGCAGACCGTCGAGGAGGCCGCGGACGGCCTGGACCCAGGGCCACATCGAGGGGGTGCCGCCGCCGTCGAGGCAGTGCCCCCGCACGACGAGCGCGCCGCGCTGTTCCGCCTCGGCGGTGGCCTCCCGGAGCAGCCGGGTCTTGCCGACCCCGGGCTCGCCCTGCACGATCACCAGCCCGGTGCCACCGGCGCAGGCGGCGGCGGTCGCGTGCCGGAGGGCGGCGAGTTCGCCGACCCGGCCGACCAGGCCGCCGCCCGTCGGGGTCCGTGGCGTGGGCGGCGTCGACGCCCGGCCGGACACCCGGTGGTACGCCTGCCACAGGGCCGGATCGGGACCGACCCCCAGTTGTTCGGCGAGGTCGGCCCGGACGGCCCGGAACACGGCCAGCGCCTGTGCCTGCTGGCCGGCGGCGGCCAGCGCGGTGACCAGCGCCGCCTGCACCGGCTCGTGCAGGGGCGCCATCGTGGCGGCCAGTCGCAGCGGAGCCAGCACCTGGTGCGGCTGCCCCGACGCGACGGCCAACCCGGCGGCGGCGACGGCGGCGGTGAAGAACTCCCCGTCCAGGGCGGAGAAGAGGGCGACGGCGCCCGGCCGGTGCGGGTGGCCGTCACCGGCCGGGCCGCGCCACAGCGCGAGCGCCCGGACGTACGCGTCGAGGGCGGCCCCGTCGCGGCCCTCGGCAAGGTGGGCGGTGGCAGCCCCGACGTGCTCCCGGAAGGCCATCAGGTCGAGCGTCTCCGCCGAGGTGGACAGCCGGTAGCCGGTCGGGTGCCGGAGCAGGTAGGAGCCGGGCGCGCGGGGCGGCAGCCCGGGCTCCAACAGCCGGCGCAGCGCGCCCACGTACTTGTGGATGACGTTGACCGCGCTCGCCGGGGCGTCGTCACCCCAGACGAGGTCGATCAGCTCGGCGGTGCTGACCGGCCCCCCGGCGCGGGCCAGCAGCAGGACGAGCAGGTAGGCCCGCTGGCGGGGCCCGGGGTCCAGCTCGACGCCGCCCCGCCGGACGCGGAGCGGGCCGAGGATCTGGAGTCGTAGTGCGCCTTCCGGCCGTGTCCGGTGCCCGCTCTCCCCCGACCACAGCCCAGCCACGCCTCGGTAACCCCCGGCCGTCGGTGATATCGACGCCCTTCAGCTTACGCCGAAGCCCCGCAATGCCGACCGGAGATCTGGGCGTGCCCCGGCCAGCAGCCAGCGGGCGGAGGGCGACGCCCACGGGCAGCGGGCGGCGAGCGGCGGTTCACGGGCGGCGGCCGGGGCTCACCACCGCCAGCCCTCCCGCCCGGTGTCCGGCACGGACTCCACGCTCAGGTGCGCGTGCAGGCCGTGGTCGGTGAGATAGGTCTGGAGGAGCTGACCCTGCACGACCGTGTTGTTGTAGATGGTCATCGAGGTGCTGTCCTGGTGGACGCACCAGAGCTGACCCTGGCTGTGCGGGTCGTAGGTGTCCAGCACGACGTGCGCGCCGGGCAGTGGCAGGCCGCCGTCCGGGCTGGACGTCAGGTACTCGTCGCCGTACAGCAGGTAGAAGCACCGGTCGGCACCGCGCTGCCCGGCCGGCACCGGCTGCCACTCCCGGCTGCCGGTGGTGGCCGGCAGCAGTTGCACCGGCCGGCCCTCGACGCCGTCCGGGCCGGCCACCCCCAGCTCGGCCGCCGTGCCGGCGGGGGCGACGACGGGCAGGATGTCCCGGCGCAGTTCGAGGTCGGTCGAGGAGGAGAAGAACCAGCGTTGGTACGGCGAGTCCGTCGCGTCCCGGGCGGCCAGCAGGAAGTCGCCCGGCAGGGTGGTGAGCGCCTGGCCGGTCAGGTAGTTGAGCAGGGTGTACGTGCCGTCGCCGTTGCTCACCGGCCGCCACAGCTGGGTCAACGACGGTGACCAGCCCAGTCCCGCGCGGGCGTCCGGGGCGGCGTCGGCCAGGCCCAGGAAGCGGTCGTCGGTCGAGTTGCCCTCCCGGACCCGTTGCAGGCGCAGGTAACCGGGGAACTCGTTGTCCCATTCCAGCCGCCACTGCTGTGCCCGCGACGGGTCGTACGCGGTGTCCACGACCAGCGGTCCGCCGTTGGGTTCGGCGTCGGCGACGGAGGTGGTGGCGGCGTTACGCAGCAGTGCCCGGCCGGGCATCGTGGGGGTGGCCAGCGGTGGCACCTCCGCGGCGGCGCGCAGGTCGAAGCCGTAGGTCACCGGGTGGTGGTCGGAGTTGGTGATGGTCCGTTCCGTGTGCGCCTGGAACAGTGTCGGTGCGCCGTTGCCGAAGTCGGTCACGGCGTAGTCCAGCATCCGGTCCGGCCCGAGGGTCGGGTGGGTGTTGGCGTCCGGGGCCATCACGGCGAACTGGTTGGCCGGCAGCGCGTTACGCAGGTTCTGCGGCTCCCGGTTGAAGTCGCCGAGCACGACCCACTCGTACGGGAGACCGGTCGTCGGATCGGGGTTGTTCTGGAGATACGTGCGGATGTTCGCCAGCATGGTCGGCATGTCGTTGCCGTTGCCCGACCAGCCGTGCACGGTGAAGAAGAACGTCGCACCGATCCGCACGCCGAGTGCCGGCCGGGCACCCGCCGCACCGGCGACCACGACGACCTGGTCGGCCCGCTGCGCGGTGGCGATGGCCAGGTTGACCCGGTTCGGGCCCTGCGTCGAGGTGTCCGTGTTCAACCAGTACAGGTGCCGGGTGGGTTCACCGAGCAGGGTGCCCAGGTAGTACTCGTAGACCGGGGGGAAGACGCCGTTGTTCTGGAACACCTGCTGGGTGTGCCGGCCCCGCTCGTGCGCGCTGCCGGCCGGTGGTGACCCGGCCTCCTGGAGCGCCACCGCCAGCACCCCCGCGCTGAGGAAGCCCGTCACGGTCGCGTACTTGTTCTCGTAGGTGCCGCCCGCGCTGGAGCCCGCGCCCTGCATGTTCCAGGTCACCACCGTCTGCCGGTTCCCGGCGCGCGGGTCGAGCTGGCCGACGTCGCGCAGGAACAGTGACGGCCACCGCTCGCCGGTCCGCACCGCCACGCCCTGCCCGGCGTAGTTCACGGTCTCCCGGCCGGACCAGTCCTTGATCGGCGCACCGCCCTGGCTCAGCGGGGTGAACGCGCGCGGGTTCGCCGCGTCGGAGCCGAACTGGTAGATCGCCTCCGCCTCGCCGCTGTCGCTGGAGTACGGCTCGTAGGGCAGGTAGGGGCCACCGGCGACGGACTGTTTGATCATCGTGTTGCGGTGGAAGACGTTCTGCGGGCCGGACGCGCCGGACCACTTGATCGCCTTGGCCGCCGCCGCCCACCAGATCGGGAACCAGGTGCCGTCCTCCAGCTCGCCGCCCTCGCCGCCGCAGTTGGCGGTGCAACTGCCCGACCGGTGCTCGTACGGGACGCGGACGGTGTTGCCCTCGAACAGGTTGTAGCGTTCCCAGCCGCCGTGCAGGTTGAGGTCGGAATCCAGGTCGTTGCCGAACGCCACGTTGCCGCTGGCCGACCACTGGAAGGTGAAGTGCCGCAGGTTCCGGCTGGTGTTGTAGGCCCACAGCGAGTCCCACACCCGGCTGCCGCGCAGGTAGCCGTTGCCGCCCTTGCCCTTGTTCCACGCCCCGTCGAACGTGTTGTGCTCGATCTGGAGGTTGCGGGCGACCTCGGTGACGATCGGGTGCGAGCCGGTCATCGACCCGGCCAGCCCACGTGCCCAACTGTTCGCCGCCCACTTGAAGGCGATGCCGTGCATGGCGTACTCGGGGGCCAGGTTGCCGTAGTTGTGCACGGCGTCGGTCGGGCTCGGCTGGTAGACGCCGCCGAGCAGCTTCGGCAGGCCGGACATCTCCTGGGAGAAGGCGAAGTTCTCGAAGCCGACGCCCTCCACCGCCCGCAGCGGCGTGATCTTGCTGGTGTAGACGGTGCCGGCGATCGGCGCCGAGCCGTCCGAGGTGGAGTCGACCGGCACGTCGTACTCCAGCGGACGGTCCAGCGTGACGGTCTTCGCCGACGTGTTCACGGCGGTCGCCCGGAACATCTGCTGCCGCATGTGCAGGTTCTCGCGGGTGCCGGGATCGTCCGGGGAGAGCCCCTGCTGCTCGTAGAAGCGCAGGCTGTTGGCGGCCCCGACCCAGACGTAGCCGCCGGCCCGGAAGCCGTCCATCTTCGCCTTGCTGTCGAGGCGGATCACGTTCTGCCCCGCACGCGCCGAGAAGCCCGGGTCGGCCGAGGCGGAACCCAGCTTCTGACCGGAGGCCCAGTGCTGGTTGATCGAGCCCTCGAACAGGTCCTTGCGGTTGGCCGGGGCGGCGGACCATTCGTCGGCGTACCGGTCGGCGACCTCGCGGGTCTGCACCTTGAACAGGGCACGGCCGGGCCAGATCCAGCCGCCGGTGCCGGTGTCCGGTGCCGAGCCGAACGTCATGGCGTCCTGGTTCCACCGGCTGCCGTCGGCGGTGAGCGTGTCGTACCGGGTGTTGACGTCCGGCCGGAACACGATCCGCGTCCCGCCGCTGCCGGACCCCTGGCCCCGGAGCACCAGGAAGTTCGCGTCGACGTAGATCTGCCGGGAGATGTCGATCCGCCCGGCCGGCAACGCGATCAGCGAGAGCCGGCGCGCGTTGCCCGACGGCGAGCAGGTGGCCTTGATCCGGTCGATGGCCGACTGGAGGCCCCCGCTGTCGTCCACCGCGTCGTCGGCGCGGACCCCGAACTCGGCGGCCAGCCGCGCCGTGTCGATCGTGCACGCGCCGCCCGCCAGATCCGCGTCGGTCGGCAACGACTGACCGCCGAGATAGCCGACCCGGGACCAGTCGGGCAGCCCGGCGACCCCGCCGATCCGGTTGCCGGCGGCCAGGTCGGCATCCCCCGCGACGCCCGCCACCAACGACGCCGCCACGCCTGTCGACGACGGCACCCCCGCCGGCCGGGCCGCCGTCCGCGCCGACGACGGCGGGGGCACGGCGACCGGCACGACGAGCAACAGCCCCAGCAGTACGCGGGCGGCGCGGACCATGGTCGTCTCCCCTGTTCCGGGTGGTTCAGTACCGGTAGTAGTGCGCGTCCTTGCGGCCACCGGAGGCGGTGGTGCCCTCGGCGGCGATCCCGATCCCGGTGACGCCGTTGTAGAACGTCTCGTACTTCCGGTTCGGGCCGATCACCGCGAAGGTGTCGGTGCTGGTGTTGAAGTGGCCGACGACCGAGATCAGGGTCGCCTCGCTGCCGGTCGGCACCGGCCCCCACCAGCAGTCGGCCCCCGGGTCGAGGACCGGACCCAGTTGCACGGTCTGGTTGTTGAGGGTCAGGTATTCGAGGTGCACCCGGTAGTTGCCCCAGGGGCAGAGCTGCACCCACCCGTCCCGGATGGTGGAGGCCGCGGCGGGTGTCGTCGGCGCCACGACCAGCGCGACCGCGCCGACTGCCGCGACGCCCGCCGCCAGCACCTGCCTCGGCTCGAAGTGCTTCGATGTCATGCCCGGGAGGGTAGGTCGCCCCACTGGACAGGAAGTGAACCCCCGATCCAGTACGCCGCCCGCGCCCCGCGGAGATTGGGCGTGGTCACTCCCGGAGCATTCGGCTGGAAGGGATCACCCCTGAGGACAGCCCCGGCTTCCGACCCCAGCGGTGAGGACCCATCAGGTTTCCTCCTTACTCCCCCGCGGACGCTGCGCCCGCTCGGTGACCTCGCCGATCTTGGATCTGGCTCGCCCCAGGGCTCCCGCACCGAGACGGCTGGCGGCACCAATGCCTCCCGCCCCTGCCTCCAGCACCTTGTCACGCACTCCCGTGCCCGTGTCGAGAACCCTGTCACGCACCTCCCCGGCCGCGTCCCGCCATCGCCTGGCACTCCAGGAACTATGGTCACGATCAATGCCGAGCCGTCCGTGGAATTCGACGACAGCGGTCCCTACCCGGTTGGTCGAATGCACGACGGCGCGGGAGGTGGTCGGATTGAGCAGCACCTTCGCGTTGGCCGTCCCAGCGGCCGCGTCCATCCGGGCCAGCAGGCGCTCGGTGCTACGGGAGATAAGATCCAGGCGATGGCGTCGGGCAATCCTGACGGCGACCCGGTGCTCCTCCAGGTCCTCCGCAGAGACCTCCAGAACCCGGTCGATTTCGAGCACGGCGACCGCGTCCTGGAGTTGGAAGCAGCGGGCCAGAACGGCGAGCCACTCCTGAACCTTGATCTCGGCTTCGCTGGTAGTCCTGACCAGATCGCCAACCTTGGTCTGGCTCTCCAGCTTCTCGGCGATGGCGTCCATCTGCCGCAACGCGTACGCCTGGGTCCGGGCCAGCGGGATCGGTGTGGTCTGCACCTTCGACCAGGTGACCTCGGAAACCCTGCCCACCCGTTCCCGGATCGTCAGTGCCTCGTCGATGACGAGTTCGACCCCGATCATGTCCGCCACCACGGCATCGGTCTGGGCGCGGAGCACCGCGTCGACCTTCGCATCGATCACGGCGAGATAATCGGTGATCTGGTCCATGGTCTGTTGCATGGCGAGTTGCGTCATGAGTCCGGCGACGCCGGTCAGCACCGCCGGGTTGGTCAGCAACGTTCGGGGATTCTTCTGCGCGATTTCCAACAGGCCCGTGATCTTTCCACGGTCGGTCAGTACAGCGCGGCTGATGCCGTCCCCCGAGCCCTTCATCAGGTTGTACTTCTTCATCGCCTGTGCCGATTCCGCAGTCAGCTGAACCCAGCGACCGGAGTGCTCGGCAATTTCGGAGCCGCTCTTGGCGAGCGTGGACCCGGTGCGGAGGGTGGAGCTGATCCGTTTGAACCCAAGGTCCTTCGACGGCAGCCGCTCAGCGGTGAGGAAACGATCGACAGCAGCCGGATGCCCGATGACCGCCAGACCATCGCCGTCACTGACCAGCTCGATCTCGTTCTCCAACGTCTGCTCCCAAAAAATCTGACAAGAACTTGCCCACGCTACCGGCGACGTCGCCACCCCTGCCATGGGCCGCTCGTCCCGTGGTTCCGGGCATCAAGTGGACCATCCATCTCCTGGCCCACACGGTCACGAACGCGGCGCATCCCAGCCACAGACGCCGACCATCGAGTCGTCGGGCCGGCGATGCTAAAAGGAATTGCTACCCGAGACTGAGATCGTGCTGCTCCAGTGCGCTCTGAAGGATCCCGAGCGCTTTCGGCCCCACCCCGTGCAGTGCGGCCAGCTCGGCGCGCGGCACGCCCGCGAGGTCGCGCAACGTCGGATAGCCGGCTCCGGTGAGCGCGCGCGTGGCCGGCGCACCGATCTTCGGCAGGGTGTCGAGGGAGGCGTTCACGTCGCCGACCCTACGCACCCACAGCCGCACCCGCAGCCACCGACGTGAACGTGCCACGAGGCCGGAAGGCCACTGCGGTCACCGGCCGGACCGCTGCCCGGCCAGCAGACAGTGGACTCCCGGCCGGTCGGATCGGGTGTCATCCGGCCTGGCGGCGCTGGTGTCGATCGGTTGCCGCCCTTCGGTGCTGCACCTCCGGCGGCTGTCTGGTCCAGCCGACGAAGCGGCGGTACAGGGGGCCGGCCGGTGCCCAGGGCATGTCCTCGGCCGCCCGGACGAAGCAGGCCCCGAGGTGGAGGGCCAGCGACACCGGCGCGTCGGCGTACTCCGCGCGCAGTTCCTGCCGCCGGGTCGGACACGGCCAGGGCCGGTCACATCCGCCGCAACTCCAGACCGGCGGCACCGGGCCGTGACTGGTCACTGCTCCTCCTCGGTCGGCCAGTGTCCACGGCTGATCGGGATGCGATGTCGACCCCGACAGGGCAGGTCGGCCCCGCACCGGCACAGCCGGCTCCACGTGCGCCACGACCACACCGGTCGATGCCGCCGCGCCAGGGTCATCGCCACGGCGATCAGGTACTGGTCGTAGGACACTCGTCGCCCCGGTGGCGTCCTGTCCCGCATCACTGGCCCCCCTCTGCCGGGCAGCGCCCCGTGGCCGATCCCCAACCTCGGGACCGGATCCAGAACGTTCGGTAACTGCGACGCTACGATCACGGCGGCGACTACGGGACTCACGCGTAGTACGAGTGAGCAGCCCACACGTCGACCGCAGCGGTTGTTTCAGGGCGGAAACGTCGACCACCGGTCAACATAGGGACGGCGGATGGCAGGTCGCGGACGATCAGCGCCACAGCGGGGCGAGGTGACCGGATACCTTCTCAAGTTGATCCGGGAGTCCATCCCGCTGACACAGGAACAACTCGCCGCCGACCTGGGCGTCGACCGGGTGACCGTGCAGAGCTGGGAATCTGGGCGCCGGCCATTCTCGGCGGTGCCGCTGGGGCAGGCGATCACCGTCCGACGCAGGCTCGGTCGGCTCGGAGCGAACACGACCCTGCTCGCCGCGCTCGACGACGCCGCCGAGGCAGACTTCATCCTTGGCGCAGTCCTCGACGGGCAGGTAGACGGCTGCGACATCGCCGAACAGCCGCTCGGCTGGTCCGTGCTCACCCACCGGCTGACCGACCTGATCCTCTGGGCTGTTCTCGGGCAGACACCGACCTTTGCCAGAGAACTACCCGTCACTCATACCCGGCGGGGACCGGTGGCCTCGGGGCCGATCCTGCCTGCCGACGAGCAACACGCGTTCTTCACCCGGCTTCACGTTCTCGCCGAACGCGCAGCCTCCGGAGGTGACCAGAGCGTTCTGCTGCATCGGCAGGCCTGCTTTCTCGCGGGCATGGATCCCACCGGGGCGGCAGCAGAATGGCTCGCCCAGACCACCACCCGCGCCCGCAGCACGATCGCATTCCGCACCTGGTCACCGCTGTGGCCTCACACCCGTTCCGTGGTCACCTCCCTGGCCCACCAGGGCGACCCGGAACCTCTACGGGACTTCCTCGCCCACGCGCATCCGGACGACGCCTGCCAGCGAGCAGCGCTCAACTACTCGGCCTACTGGGTCGGCGAGATCCCGTACCGCCAGCACGACGACTTCTTCATGCCTGGATCGCTCGCTGACTGGCACGGCTCGGTCCTTTTCCGGCACCTGGTCCAGCGCCTCGACGCAACTCACGCCTTCATCGACCTCAACGTCCATAACACCTGGGCTCTACTGGCCGTACGACGCGGCCTCACTCTGGACAACCCCAGCGAGGGCCGCGCGCTCCTCAAGCGCAGTACCCGGCTCTTGGACAGCGACCGTATCTCTGCGCAGTCCCGGCAGGAACTAACGTCTATTGTCTACAGCCTGCGAGCAGACGGAGTCACCGGCACAGGGACGGGCAGATGAACGACGACCACGACACCGCCGGAGTCATGCGCTTCATCTTCGAGGCCGGCGTCCTCAAGCGCGCCGCCCGCACCGGTTGGTGGTTCGCCGGCGTCAAAGATCCCGAATCCATTGCCGACCACTCGTTCCGGACCGCGCTGATCGGGATGATGCTCGCTGCCATGGAAGGTGCCGACCCGGCCCGGGTGTCGATGCTGTGCGTCCTGCACGACACCCAGGAAACCCGGATCACCGACATCCCGCACATCGCCAGGCGCTACCTCACCGCCGCGCCCAACACCACGGTCACCGCTGACCAGGTCGCCGCCTGCCCGCCGGCCGTCGCCGACCTCGTCAACGCCGCCGTCGCCGAGTACGAAGCGGGCGAGACACCGGAGGCCATCGTCGCCCGCGACGCCGACAAACTGGAATGCCTCGTCCAGGCGGTCGAATACCGCCACCAGGGCATCGACAATGTCCAACGCTGGATCGACAGCTCACACGCGGCCCTGAAGACCGCCAGCGCGCACCGCCTGGCGGAAGCCGCCCTCAGCGGTCAACCCCTCGCCTGGCTCACTCCACCCCCACCACCGGCATAGCCACCAGTCCGCCGCGACTCACCGGCGACTCATGATCTTGCGCCGGAATGAGGAGAGGCCGGCTGGAGTGGTCTCCAGCCGGCCTCTGACCTGCGGTACTAATGGTGGGCGATGACTCCTGTCGGCCGAAGTCGGTGACCGCCGTTGGCCTGCTCGTTGTGTTGCCCGCCATCGACCCTGGACCATGCCCGTCGACCGGTTTGGCTGTATAGCTCCTACAAGCTGACCTTGATCACGTAGAGCACTTCCTATCGGACCCGAGAACCGCAACCGATAGCCGGATAGGTTGGCCAGATTGATTAACCACGAAGAAGCGTTACCTTTCCGTTATAAATACTTAAAGTAACCGAATGAACACCCATGGTCCCTGAATGCCCAAGATCGCCCCCCGATACTCAGCACGGAGAGTAATGACTCAGTATCGGTGAGCTTCGCCCGGGCGGCACCGAGAGCATCGCAGTTGGTAGGTTCCTTGCACGCATGGGGACGGCCCACAGGATTGGGCCTGTGGGCCGTCAGACCCTCACGCGCGGAGGCGTCCTGAGAATCAGCAGCACTCTACTCCACAGACTCGGCCGAGTCGCCCTAGCCACCCTGGTGGTTAGCGCAGGCATTGCTGGCACGGAGATCCCGGCCTCAGCCTCTGCCGACACGAGCAAGCCAACCACGGCGGAGATCCGGGGAGCCCTCGATCGGATCTCGAAGGGCACGTGGAGCGAATCCGACATCGACCTTCTCAAGATAATTCCTGACGTTGGTCATGCCGTGCCAGACCCCAGGGATCCCGGCACCCTAACCACGACGCCAGCTCGACTGATCCCGCCTTCAGCGAAGGCGAAGTCGGCAGCGAAGAGCACTGGGACTCTCGCGATCACCTGCGCCACCCAGTGGAGCTACGTGGAGAAAAAAGACATCTTCGGAAGCAGAATCTACCGCTTCAACGTCGAGACTGAATGGTGTTGGGACACGTCAACGTACAAGTTGACGAATGTCGACCGCGCTGTCGGCTACATCAACTATGAGACGTGGGGCATTAACTTCACCGGCTGGCAGGTGGATAGCGCAGGCGTGCGCAGCACGAAGTGGAGCGGCTGGCACGACAAGAAGGCGAGCGTACAATACTGCGTAGGTGGCGACGTAGGCTGCTACACCACCACCTACCCGTACATCAACACCGAACTGGGCACCACCGCCGGCGACAACCCGTGGAACTGGAAGGTCGAAAGTAGTTCTGCAGGCTGAAACCCTCGGGTGGCCGTGCAGCTAGCAGGGGGCCAGAATGCAATCAGCGCTTCGATTCCTACTCATTACTACTTTACAAGTCGCTGGAGTGGTAATCGCTTTCGCCTTCCTCATGACGCTTGTATTCGAGCCAGGAGAATGGCGAAGATCAGACTGGATGATCGACCTGCTACCCTTGCTGACGACGGTTCTTGCAGTTAATGTGCTGGTGCAGGCCTTTCGACTGTGGCGACACTCAACCAAAAAGAACTAGTACGGCCATCATGTGGGCGCGTGTTCGTCGTTCAAAGTAGCGACGAACACGCGCCCCTGCCTTGCCATCCCCCACCACCCACAACCGTTCGGCAACTCCATCCCGGAGTCGTTGGACCCCGGCGGAGGCAGCCCTAACCCCAATCCCGCACCCACCCGCCGCCCCCTTCAACCACCTTGCATTCCTTCCCACAGCGGCTCCGAAGCAGCCAACGGTGTTCCGTTCGGCAACTCGACCGGCCGACCGTCGAACGGTCCGCGGTGAGGTTCACGAGGATGAAGAGGCCGGCGGGTGTGCTGTCGCATGATTCCGGTCAGTCCGGGACTCGTCACCGGTTCCCCTCACGGAACCAATAGGTGACGCGCGGGGCGGGCGTGGGCTTCGGGCCGGCTGACTCTCCGCCCCGCCGCCGAAGGCGAGCGGGGCGGCGGCTCCGCAGGAGCCGGTTACCGCGCCCGGCCCGCGCCGCGCGGAGCGCGCTTGATCTGGTACTGGCCAGTTCGGCAACAGATCACCGCGAGCTCCGAGCCAACCAGAGCCAGCACGGCAACACCAACCACTCCGGCGGCACGTTCCGCGCTCGGGTGTAGAAGCCATCGCTACAGCCGGCCGGCCTTCCGATCGGGCTGCGGTTCCACGGCCTGCGCCACTCGTACGCAACGTGGCTCGTCTCCGACGGCGTCCCGATCAGCGACGTCGCCAAGGTGATGGGACACGAGCAGACACCCACCACGTTGAACCGGTACACGCACTCCACCGGCAAACGTGACCGCCGGGTGCTGGCATCGTTCGCTGCCTTCTCGCTGCCCCCCGACCAGCATTGATCGACAGAAACGACTCAAGGCCCCTCGATCGAGGGGCCTTGAGCTTGCTATATCGAGGGTGGGCGATGCTGGTATCGAACCAGCGACCTCTTCGGTGTGAACGAAGCGCTCTCCCACTGAGCTAATCGCCCTCAGCGCCGTTGACTCTACCCGATCGTGCGGCGGAGCCAAAAACCCGGGGGGTGGGGTCAGGTGGTGGCGAGGTAGTGCAGCAGTTGGGCGACCAGGTCGATGCCGAGGCTGTACTTGAGCGAGAGCCAGAGGACGACGGCGACGAAGACCAGGCCGACGGAGCCGAGCAGGAACCGCACCGGCAGCGACCGGGTGGTGGCCCACCGGGTCCAGGCGTGCACGTGCCGGCGGGTGAAGCCGAGCAGGCGGCGGGCCCAGTGGAATTCGACGGCCCAGATGGCGAGGCCGGCGATGACGATCAGCCAGCCGGGGCCGGGCAGCGGGATGAGGGCGATGCCGACGGTCACCACGAGCGCCCCGGCGACGGCGATGAAGATCTTGAGGGCGACCCGGCCGGTGGGGTTGGCCCGGATCAGGTCGAGGGTGGTGCGCAGCCGCCAGCGCCAGCCGGCGGGACGGGCGGCCGGCGCGGTGCGCCCGGACCGGCTTCCACCGCCGCCTCGGGCGCGTCCGTTGGTGGCCGGGCGGGACCGGCCCCGGGCCGTCCGGGAGGGACGTCCGGCACGACCAGCGTCGGACATCGTCCGACCGTCCCGGTCCGGTGGCTTGATCGGCACCCCGTCACCCCGCCTTTTGGCTGCCCGGGCCCCTACTTTCGGTGACCCGGCCGTACTCACCGCATCCATTGAGGAACGCTTCGTGGCCATTTCACCCCCCAGTGTCGTCCCGGCCCGTCACTTGCGCAGACCACTGGACGTTACCGGAGTAAGTCGACGACTGAACCACCCGACTTCGGACGGGCTCCCGACTGGGCAGAACCGGAAATCCTACAAGAATCCTCACATTCTCGCAGCGATTCGGACCCCCTTCCCACCACTGGGTGAAGTCAGCGTATGGCGGAGCGTAGCCAGCAGTAGCACCTGAGTATGGGAAAAGCGGGACACGCGCGTTCCGCAGCGGTGCCGGGGGGAGAACGTCCATGAGTGTCATCCGACCGACGACCGTAGAGGTCGAGACGTCACTAAGGCTCGTCGCGCCTGACGCCACCGCCTTGCCGGTGCGTGCCAGTCTGCGTTACGACCCTGCTGACCCGTATGCGGTCCATGTCCTGTTCCACGCCGAATCGGCCGGCGGCGAGGCGGTGAGCTGGTCCTTCGCCCGCGAACTGCTGGTCACCGGCCTCGACGAGCCGGCCGGCATCGGCGACGTGCGGGTCTGGCCCTGGGCCACCCCGCGCGGCGACTTCGTCGCGCTGGCCCTGTCGTCGCCCGACGGTAACGCCCTGTTCGAGGTCCCGCGCAGCGTGCTGGTGCGCTTCCTGCGCCGGACCTACGTCGTCGTCCCGCGCGGCCGGGAGGCCGAGCACCTGGACGTCGACACGGCGGTGAGCCGGCTGCTCGCCGGCCGCTGACCAGCAGCCCCACCGGAGCCGCGCGGATCTGCCGAGTCCGCGCGGCTCCGGCCGTCCACCGCCCGGGTACGCGCGCCGGCAGCCGGTCACCCCCACCCGGCTCTCACCGGTCAGCCGTGCGTGGTGATGCCACCGTCGACCGGGATCACCGCGCCGGTCAGGTACGCCCCGGCCCGCGACGCCAGGTAGATCGCCGTGCCGGCCATGTCCTCGGGGCGGCCGATCCGACCGAGCGGCACCTGCTGCTCGATCGCCGCCCGGGACGTCGGGTCGTCGAGGGCGAAGGCCATCATCTTGCTCTCGAACGGCCCCGGGGCGATCGCGTTGACCGTGATCCGCTCGTGGGCGAGCTGGTGGGCAAGGCTGCGGGTGAGCATGTGCACGGCCGCCTTGGTGGCGGAGTAGGCGTACACCTCCATCATCGGAACCCGGAGACCGTCGATCGAGCCGATATTGATCACGCGGGCCGGGTCGTCGTCGCCCGCCGCGGCGCGCAGCAGCGGCAGCAGCGCGGTGGTGAGCCGGAACACGGCCTTCACGTTGACCGCCCAGAGCTTGTCGAACGCCGCGTCCGGGTACGCCTCCAGGGGTGCGCCCCAGGTCGCGCCCGCGTTGTTGACCAGCACGTCGAGCTGGTCGTACCGCTCGCGGACGGCGGCGGCGAGCCCTGCCGCGCCCGCGTCGTCGCCCAGGTCGGCCGGGATCGCCGTGCAGCGCCCCTCGGCGGACAGCTCCTCGGCCACCGCCGCGCACACGTCGGCCTTGCGGGAGGAGATGATCACGTCGGCTCCGGCCCGGACGAAGCCCCGGGCGATCATCAGCCCGATCCCCCGGGAGCCGCCGGTGACCAGCACCGTCTTACCGTCGACCGAGAACAGATCCGTCATGGGCACCCCATCGCGTGTCGCTTTTCTTACCGATCGGTAACGTAGCCCGGCCCGGGCGGACCGGACAACCCACGACGGTCGACCCCGCCGGGAGCCACCACCCGTGCCCGCCACGACGGTGCGCCCGAGGCCAACGGACGCGCCCGCCGGCCGGGAACGCGGCGGAGTCCCGTCGCCGGGATGCGACCACGGCCCTGCCCGGTTACGGTCGATGACGATGGTCCCTTCCGGTCAGCTCTCCCCGGCAACCCGTCCCGACCTGCCCCGCCCCGAGATCGAGATCCTGGAGCTGGGCGACCTCACTCCGGGCACGGGGCCACCCCGGCCGTTCCTGCTCGACGCCGACCTACTGGTCCTGGTCACCGGCGGACACGGCATCGCCGAGCTGGACTTCCGCGCGCTGCCGTGCCGGGCCGGCACCCTGCTGCGGGCCACCCCCGGGCAGGTGCTGCGCTCCCCCACCCGACTCGACGCGATCGTGGTCCGCTGGCGGGCCGACGCGCTGCGCGGCCTGGACGTCGATCCCGCCGCGGTCCCCCAACACCACCAACTCGTCGGCGAGGACGAGGACGCGGTCATCAACGAGGTCTCCCAACTGGTGGTGGACCACCGCCGGCACCGGGACGACCCGGCCGCCCACGCCCTGCTCCGGCACCAGCTCGCGGTGCTGCTCATCCGGCTCGCCCTGCTGCCCGGCGCCGCGCAGGCCCGGCGGACACCCGACGACGCCGACCCGCAGCGCACCGAGCTGGTGACGTTCCACCGGTTCCGCCGGGAGGTGGAGGCGGGTTACCCGTACACCCGCCGGGTCGAGGACTATGCGGCCCGGTTGGGCTGCTCGGTGCGTACCCTGACCAGGGCCTGTCTGGCGGTGACCGGGCGCAGCGCCAAGCAGGTGGTGGACGAGCGGGTCGCGCTCCAGGCCCGCCGGCTGCTCGCCGCCACCGACGAGCCGGTCGCCCGGGTCGGCCGCCAGCTCGGCTTTCCCGAGCCGACCAACTTCGGCCGGTTCTTCACCCGCGAGGTGGGGGTGAGCCCGGGGGCGTTCCGGGCCGCCCGGGACCGCCCACCGTCACGAATCGGCCGGCCACGGCGACCCGCCGACCCCGCCACCCCCGACGGGCAGGCATGATGGCATGGTGCAGATCTCCGCGCGCGGCGACTATGCGGTCCGAGCGGCCCTGAGCCTGGCCACCGCCTACCCCTCCCTGCTCTCCACCCAATCGATCGCCAGCGAGCAGGACATGCCGCGCAAGTTCCTCGAGGCCGTCCTGGCCGACCTGCGCCGGGCCGGCGTGGTCCGCGCCCAGCGTGGCGCCGAGGGCGGCTACACGCTGGCCCGCTCGCCGCGCGAGGTCACCGTCGGGGCGATCCTGCGCGCCGTCGAGGGTCCGCTGGCCGGGGTACGCGGGCTGCGTCCCGAGGAGACCCGGTACGAGGGCTCGGCGGAGAACCTCCCCCGGCTCTGGGTGGCCGTCCGCGCCGCCGTCCGGCAGGTGCTGGACGAGGTGACCCTCTCCGAGGTGGTCAGTGGCCGGCTCCCGATGCACGTGCGGAGACTGACCACCCTGCCCGACGCGTGGGAGCCGCGCTGAGGTCACCGGGTCCAGACCACCTCCTCGGTGGTGAGCCGGGGCAGCCGCTCCCGCCAGGCGTCCGGGCCGGGGCGGCCGATGTTCACCAGGAGCAGCACCTCGTGCCGTCCGTCGGGAAAGAACTCCCGCTGCACCCCGGCGGCGTCGAAGCCGGCCATCGGCCCGGCGGCCAGGCCGGCGGCGCGTACCCCGATCAGCAGGTAGCCGATCTGGAGGGTGGCGTTGAACCGGGCCTGGGCGACCCGTTCCGCCCGGTCGGCCAGCCACTGCCGCGCCTGCGGCCGGTGCGGGAACAGCTCCGGCAGTCGCTCGTGGAAGTCGACGTCGGTGGCGAGCACCGCCACCAGCGGCGCGGCGGCCGTCTTGGCCCGGTTGCCGCTCGACAGGTACGGCAGCAGCCGGTTGCGGGCCGCCGTCGAACGCAGCAGCAGCACCCGCAGCGGTTGACCGTTGAGCGCGGTCGGGCCGTACCGGATCAGTTCGTGGATCGCGGCGACCTGCGCGTCGTCGACCGGTTCGGCGGTGAACGTGTTGGCCGTGCGGGCCGCCCGGAACAGCAGGTCCTGGGCGGCGGGGTCCAGGGCGAGCGGGGACGCCCCGGCCCGGTCCGCCCGGTCGACGGCGGTGCCCGGCCGACCGGCGGCGGGTGCGCCCGGCCCCCCGGTCACGCCGGCACCCGCATCTGTGCGGTGGTGTAGTCGCCCCGGTGGTACACCAGCGGGTCGCCGTCGGGCCCGGAACCGAGGGCGAGTGGTTCGGCGATGACCAGGACGTGGTCGCCGGCCGGCACCCGGCGCACCACGCGGCAGAGCAGCCGGGCCAGCACCCCGTCGAGCAGCGGCACCCCGAACGGGCCGGGCGTCCAGGCCCGGTGCGCGGCGAACCGGTCGATACCGCTGGTGGCGAAGATCCGGGCCACCTCGGTCTGGTCGGCGCCGAGCAGGTGGACGGCGACGTGCTCGGCGCGGTCCAGCACCGGCCAGCTCGACGAGGTGACGCCGAGGCAGAACGACACCAGCGGCGGGGTCAGCGAGACCGAGGTGAACGAGGTGGCGGTGAAGCCGGCCCGGGCCGGACCGGCGTCCCGGCCGGGGCCGGTCGGCTCGGGGTGGCGGGCCACGGCGGTGACCACGGTGACCGTGCTGGCCTGCCGGCGCAGCAGGCCGCGGAACAGGTCGGGGTCGACGGGCAGCAGGTCGGCCGGACGGTCCGGGGTGGTCATGCGGTCACCAGCTCCCGGTCGCCCGCGTAACGCGAGCCCGGCCGGGGCAGTCCGTAGTGCTCGCGCAGCGTCCGGCCGGTGTACTCGTGGCGGAACAGGCCCCGGGCGCGCAGCAACGGCACCACGTGGTCGACGAAGTCCTCCAGCCCGCTGGGCAGTAGGGGCGGCATCACGTTGAAGCCGTCGGCGGCCCCCTCGGTGAACCACCGCTCGATCTGGTCGGCGACCTGATCCGGGGTGCCGGCCACCACCCGGTGCCCGCGTCCGCCGCCGAGCCGGCCGATCAGCTGCCGGACGGTCAGCCGCTCCCGCCGGGCCAGGTCGACGACGAGCTGGTAGCGGCTCTGGTGCGACTGTACGGTGGTCGCGTCGGGCAGCTCCGGCAGCGGACCGTCCAGCGGCAGGCCGGTGAGGTCGACGCCGATCATGCCGGACAGTTGCGCGAGGGCGTGCTCGGGGACGATCAGCTCCTCCAGTTCGTCGGCGAGCGCCCGCGCCTCGGCCTCGGTGCCGCCGAGCACCGGGGCGATGCCGGGCAGCACCTTCACCAGCTCCGGGTCACGGCCGGCGGCGACCGCCGCCTGCTTCACCGTCGCGTAGAAGCGCTGCCCGTCGGCGAGGGTCTGTTGGGCGGTGAAGACCGCCTCGGCGTACCGGCCGGCGAAGGTGATCCCGTCCGGGGAGGAGCCGGCCTGCACCAGCAGGGGTCGGCCCTGCGGTGGACGCGGGGTGTTCAGTGGGCCGCGTACCCGGAACCGTTCGCCGGCGTGGCCGATCTCGTGCACCCGGTCGGTGTCGGCGAAGATCCCGGTGGCCGGGTCCAGCACCAGCGCGTCGTCCTCCCAGCTGTCCCAGAGCTTCACCGCCACCTCGACGAACTCGGCGGCCCGCCGGTACCGGTCGGCGTGCGCCGGGTGGTCGTCCAGGTTGAAGTTCCAGGCTTCCCGTGCCTGGGCGGAGGTGACGATGTTCCAGCCGGCCCGGCCGCCGCTGAGGTGGTCCAGCGAGGCGAACGTACGGGCGGTGGTGAACGGCTCGTGGTAGCTGGTGGAGACGGTGGCGATCAGGCCGACGTGGGTGGTGACGGTGGCCAGGGCGGCGAGCAGGGTCAACGGTTCGAAGACGGCCTGGATGTTGTGCCGGACGGCCGGTCCGACGGCCAGCGAGTCGGCGAGGAAGACCGAGTCGAGGGTGCCGCGCTCGGCGGTGCGGGCCAGCTCCTGGAAGTGCCGCAGGTCGGTGACCCGACCCGGGTCGGTGCGCGGGTGCCGCCAGGCCGCCTCGTGGTGGCCGACGCCGAGCAGGAAGGCGTTGAGGTGCAGGGTGCGGGGCATGGTGGTCCTCTCAGGACGTGACGTCGACGCGCCAGGTGGAGAAGCGGCGTTCGACGACGACGAGGAGCTGGTTCACGGCCAGCCCGATGGCGGAGATGGTGACGATCCCGGCGTACATGTCGGGGATGGCGAAGTTGTACTGGGCGTAGTTGACGAGGTATCCCAGCCCGGCCTTGGCACCGACCATCTCGGCGGCGACCAGCACCAGGATCGAGTAGGCCCCGGCGAGCCGGACGCCGGTGAAGACGGTGGGCACGGCCGCCGGCAGGATCACCTTCTGGAACAGCCGCAGGTGGTTCAGGCCCATCGACCGGGCCGACCGCACCAGCAGCGGGTCGACGCCCTTCACCCCGGCGATGGTGTTCAGCAGGATCGGCCAGGAGCAGGCGTAGAGCACCAGGGCGATCTTGGAGGTCTCGCCCAGCCCGAGGATCAGCACGAAGACCGGCAGCAGGGCCAGCGCGGCGGTGTTGCGGAACACCTCCAGCAGCGGGCCGAGCAGTTCCGCGAGGGGCCGGTACCAGCCGATCAGCAGACCGAGCGGGATGGCGGTGAGCACCGCCAGGCCGAGACCAGACAACGACCGGGTCAGGCTGGCGCCGACGTGCTCGGCGAGCTGCCCGCTGGCCAGTAACGCCGACCAGGCGACCAGCACCTCCGACAGCGGCGGGAGGAAGACCCGGTCGACCAGCCCGACCCGGGGCGCGGTCTCCCAGAGCGCGGCCAGCGCCGCCAGCGCGGCGGTACGGTGCAGCACCCGCCCGCCGAGGCCGGCGAGCCGGGTGAGCGGGCCGGGCCGGGCGACGGCAGGCGGCGGTGCGACGGCGGGCGGCGGGACCAGCCGGGTGGGCCGGTCGGCGATGTCAACCAACGCGGGGCTCCTCGGTGTCTGTGGTGGACGCCCCGACCGCAGCGGAGGCGGGCACCGTGGCCGGGGCGGCGGCCTCGCCGGCGGGGCTGGCCGGGCGGAGGGGCCACCGGCGACGGGTGGGACGGGCGGGGCGGCCGGCCCGGCGCTCGGTGGACTGGGCGGCGCGGACCTCGGCCCGCAACGACGTCCAGATCTCGTGCCGGTGGTGACGGAAGGCGTCGGACGAGCGCACGTCGTCGACCGCGCCCCGGTCGCCCAGCTCGATGTCGACGACCTGTTTGATCCGCCCGGGGCGGGAGGTCATCACGGCGACCCGGCGACCGAGGTAGACGGCCTCGTCGATGCCGTGGGTGATGAAGACGACGGTCTTGCCGGTGGCCTGCCAGATCCGCACCAGCTCGTCCTGGAGCGCGTCGCGGGTCTGCGCGTCCAGGGCGGCGAACGGCTCGTCCATCAACAGGATGTCCGGGTCGTACGCCAGGCTGCGGGCGATCGCCACCCGCTGCTTCATGCCACCGGACAACTCGTGCGGGTAGTGCGCGGCGAATCCGCTCAACCCGACCAGTTCCAGGTGGTGGGCGACCAGGTCCGCGCGCTCGGCGCGGGGCACCCCCTTGGCCTCCAGTCCGAAGGCGACGTTGCCGGCGGCGGTCCGCCAGGGCAGCAGGGCGTACTGCTGGAAGACGATGCCCCGGTCGAGCCCGGGGCCGGTCACCGGCCGACCGTCGACGAGGACCCGGCCGGAGGTGGGCCGGGACAGCCCGCCGAGCAGGTCGAGCAGGGTGGACTTGCCGCAGCCGCTGGGGCCGACGACGACCAGGAACTCGCCGGGGCGTACCGCGAGGGTGAGCTGGTCCAGGGCGGTGACCGCGCCGGTGGGCGCACGCCGCCCGGGGCGGACGTCGAAGGTCCTGGTGACCCGGTCGAAGAGGACCTTGTCGGTGCTCATTGGGCACCCCCGCCGGTGGCGAACGGGTTGTAGTCGTTGGTGTAGACGTCACCGGGTTTCGGCCGGTCGCCCTTGAGTTCACCGGCGTCGGCGAGCCAGTCGATCCAGGTGGAGAACTCCCGGTCGGTGATCACGCCGCCCCGGCCGGCGACACCGTTGCTCTTCCAGTAGCGCACCAGGGCGGGGTCCTCGTTGCGTCCCCGCTTGGCGATGATCTGTTCGAGCCGGGCGACCACGGTCTCCCGGGGCTGGGTCCGCGCCCACTCGATGGCCCGGCCGACGCCGCCGACGAAGGCCCGGACGGTGTCCGGGTTGCGCCGGAGGAAGTCGTCCCGGAACACGTAGACGCCCGCGCTGAACGCGCCGAGCAGTTCGTGATCGGTGAAGACGGTGCGTACCCCGCCGTTGACGACGGCCTTGTCGCGGATCACGCCACCGAGCACCGCGACGTCGATCTGCCGGGCCCGCAGCGACTGTTCGGTGTTGACCGGCGGCAACGCGACCAGCTCGACCCGGGCGATCTCGACGGGGGTGAGGCCGCCGCGGGCCAGCCAGGTCTTGAGCACCGCCTCGGCGTGCGCGCCGAGGGTGTTCATGCCGACCTTCCGGCCGATCAGGTCACGGGGACCTCTGACCGGGCTGTCCTGGAGGACGTAGTAGCCCTGGAAGGTCTGCGCGTCGGAGCCGTAGTAGCTGACCACGGCGGTGATCGGTGCGCCCGCGGCGACGAGCTTGACGATCGCGCCGTTGAACGCCCCGCCGAAGTCGCTCTGCCCGGTGGCGGTGGCCTGGATGTCGGCCGGGCCACCGGTGACGTTGCCGATCCAGTCGAGCCGTACGTCGCCGAGGTAGCCGAGGTCGGCGGCGAGTTCGGGGAGGGTGACCTGGCCGACGGAGCCCTGGTAGCGCAGGGTGGTGGTCTGTCCGGCCGCCTCGGCGTCGGAGCCGCAGGCGGTGGCGGCGGTGAGGGTGAGCAGGGCCGCGACGGCGGCGAGGGTACGACGGAGTGGGGACATGGAGGTCTCCTGATCGGTGCACGGAGGGGCCGCGCGGCGCGCGGAGGTACGCCGCAGCGCGGGCGTCGGGCCGTCGTGGGCCGGGCCGGGCGGTGCGGCGGGCGGTGCGGGGGTGCGGGAAGAGGGGTGCCGGGGTGCGGACGGGCGTCAGCTCAACAGAGCGCGCTCGCGTGCCGGACCAGGTCGACGTGCACGCGAGCGGTGAGGTGGAGCTCGTCCCGCTGCGACATGACCTCATGTTGCCGGCCGCGAGGCGAACCGGTCAACGTTCTTCCATCAGATGGGACTTGCGTGTTTCGCCACGCTCTTTAACTCGCCTACCTGCGTTTATAAATCCTTAACACCTACCTACTAGCTAGAGTTTTCGAAACCGTCCAGCTCGGACCGGAGCAGGTTCCAGCTCGGACCGGAGCAGGTTTCGGATTTCGTGGATGCGGGCATCTACCGGGTCGAGACGGCAGCAACGACAGGGAACGCGAAGGGAGCGCCACGATGGGTCTGATGTTCCGCAAGCGCAAGAAGTACGGGCCGATCATCCTGAACTTCACCGAGAACGGCTTCTCCTCGTGGAGCATCAAGATCGGTCGCTGGTCCTGGAACTCCCGGGCCAAGGCGCACCGTGTCGACCTGCCGGGCCCGCTGTCCTGGAAGCAGGACAAGTCCCGCGCGTGACCCCTTCGATCGATCGGGGCGTCGACGGTTCGTCGACGCCCCGATCGGCGTTCGTGCACCGGGCACGGCAGCGGCCGGGTTCGGCGTTCGTGCACCCGGCGCGACAGCGACCGGGTTCGGCGTTCGTGCACCCGGCGCGACAGCGACCGGGTTCGGCGTTCACCGCATCGGGGCCGCCACGACGGCGCAGAATCGCCGCATGGCACGCGACGACGGGAGCTACCCACGGGCACGGCGGCACGCCCTGGCGTCCTGCGCCCTGCTGCTGGCCAGCTACTTCCTGATTCCGCTGGAGCCCGATCCGAACGGCCTGCGGCTGACCCTGCGGGCGGCGGGCACCCTGCTGCTGATCAGCGTGGTCACCTTCCTGGTCACCCGCCAGGTCAGTCGCCAGCTCGGCAACCGCGCGCCCGCCGGCGCGGACGAGGCCCGGTCGTTGAGCCGGCTGGTGGTGGCCCTGGTCGCCGGGCTGCTCGCCTTCGCGCTGGCCGACTACGTGGTGGCCGGCAGCGGACCGGGCCAGTTCGTCGGGCTACGCACCCGGTGGGACGCCCTCTACTTCGCGCTGGCCACCCTCACCACGGTCGGCTACGGCGACGTGCACGCCCAGGGACAGCTCGCCAAGGCGATCGTCTGCGTGCAGATGCTGTTCAGCATCGGGGTGATCGCCACCGGGGCGTCCATCGTGGTCAAGCGGCTGACCGGCCGGCCGGGGCGGGATCCGCGCTGATCAGCACGTCTCCGCCGAGCCGTCCGTGCGCCGGCTCCCGGGTGACCGCGCCGGTCTCCAGCAGGGCGGTCAGCGCGCCACCGGCGTCCACCGCCCGGTACGCCGTCGCGGTCAGTGCGTGCCGCCGCAGCTCGGTCACCGTACGCGGACCGTGCCGGGCCAGTTCGGCCAGGAGTTCGTCGGCCAGCGGGCCGGCCGGTGGCGGGACGACGGCCTCACGCAGCCCGCCGGCCGGATCGCGGTACCGCACCGGGCCGGAGGAGGCGGCCGTCCAGAGTGCCTCCTTGAAGGCTTCGAGGCTCTTGTCCAGCCCGCTGCCGAAGGCGACCAGCCGGGCCGGTGACCCGTCGGCGGGCACCAGTTCGACCTCGGCGACCAGGGGGTACCCGGCCGCCGTCAGGGCCGGTCGCAGGGTGGCGGTCGGGGCGGCGGTGAGCAGCACCTCGGCCGGGCGGCCGGTCGTGGTGGCGGCCAGCAACGCCGGTTCGGGTGCCGCGCCGTCGATCAGGGTGAGCAGTGGTGCGCCGGCCGCACCGGCCGCCCGGAGCACCACCGGCAACCGGGCCGGGTCGCCGGGCACCACGTGCACGGCAACGTCGGCCGGGAGGCCGGCCTCGACGGCACCGAGCCGGGTGGGTAGTTCCGGGTCGTCACCGGCGAGCACCAGCACGGTGAGCCGACGGCCCCGGAGCCGGTCGGCGACGCCGGCCACCGCCCGCAGGGCCGCCTCGGCGGTGCCGGGGTCACCGGCGTACGACAGCGCGAGGGTGGCCCGCCGGGAGCGGTGCAGCGCCCCCGGTAGCCAGTGGTCGAGCTGACGGACGAGCAGCTCCCGCAGGACGGCGTCGATCGACATGCTGTCGTTCTACCGTACGGCGGTTCAGACCGGCACGGAGATCCCCACCCCGCCCCGGGTCTGCCCGCCGTAGCGGGCGCGCTCCCGGTCGAGGTCGAGCCGGCCGATCCGCTTGCGGGCCGCGAGGGTCTCCTCGTCGAGCAGGTCGGCCGGGACGATCCAGACGATCTCGAACTCCAGCCCGTCGGGGTCGCGGCCGTAGAGGCTCTTGGTGGTGCCGTGGTCTGAGGTGCCGACCAGGGCGTCGGCGGCGGCCAGCCGCTGCGCGGTGGCGGCCAGCTCGTCGAGGGTGTCCAGCTCCCAGGCCAGGTGGTAGAGGCCGACGGTGGCCCGCCCGGCCTGCGAGCGGCCGGCGTTCGCGCCGATCTCGAACAGACCGAGGTCGTGGTCGTTGGTGGAGTCGGGGGCCTGGAGGAAGGCCGCGCCCCGGAAACCGTCCGGGGTCATCGGCACCGGGCGGAAGCCCAGGACGTCGCGGTAGAAGGCGATGCTGCGGCCGAGGTCGGAGACGTAGAGCACGGCGTGGTTGAGGCGATGGATTCCCATGCCGACGACGTTACCCGGATTTTGTTGAGCGTTCAACTATTCCGGCTATGATGACCGTCATGACCCGCTGGCTGGACCCCGACGAGCAGCAGACCTGGCGCGCCTTCCTGGCCGCCTCCCGGGCGCTGACCGACACCCTCGACCGCGAGCTGCAACGCGACGCCGGAATGCCGCACGCCTACTACGAGATCCTGGTCCGGCTCTCCGACGTGCCCGACCGGCGGCTGCGGATGAGCGAGCTGGCCGACCTCACCGGCTCCTCGCGCAGCCGGCTCTCGCACGCCGTCGCCCGGCTGGAGACCAGCGGCTGGGTCCGTCGCGAGGACTGCCCCACCGACCGGCGCGGGCAGATCGCCGTCCTCACCGACACCGGTTTCGCGGCCCTCGCCGCCGCCGCCCCGGGCCACGTCGAGGGGGTACGCCGGCATCTGTTCGACGCGCTCAGCCCGGCCCAGGTCGACCAGCTACGCCGGATCAGCGAGACACTGGTCGCCCACCTGACCGGTTCTTGACCAAGTTGCCGACCGGCAAGGGTTGTACTAACCGTCGCCGGCCAAGCACGATGGGGCGTGTCTTCCGGCTTCGGTGAACTGACCCTCCAGGCGCAGCACCTGGTGTCCGCCGGCGACCTGGCCGGTGCCCAACGACTGCTCGCCGACGCGCTGACCGACGCGGACCCCCGCCCCGACCACGCCTCCCCCGAGCTGGCCGAGGCCGCCGGGCTCCAGGCCCGACTGCTGGTCACCCTCGGCGAACCGCACTCGGCGCGGGGCTGGGCCGCCTTCGCGTACGCGGCGTCGAGCCGGTTGTACGGCATCTCCGACCAGCGGACCATCTCGACGGCGGCCACCCTGGCGGCGGTGCTGCACCGGGTCGGCAGCGACGCCCGCGCCGCCCGGCTCTACTCCGAGGTGATCCTGGAGCTGACCGCGCACGACGGCCCGGAGTCGCTGCGGGTGCTCGCCGCGCACGCCGACCTGGCCACCGTGGAGTACGCCCGCGGCCAGTGCGCCCAGGCCCGGGAGCGCCTCCAGGACGCCTGGGAACTGCACCGCGAGGTGTACGGCGACGGCCACGCCAGCGGGATCAAGATGCTCGCCCGGCTCGGCGCGATGCAACGCGACTGCGGCCGGTTCGACGAGGCGCACGACAATCTCGCCCTCGCCCGCGAGCTGGCCCGCCAGCACCTGGCCGCCGACGACCCGCTGGCCCGGCAGGTGGCCGCGCTGGCCCGGGCCGCCGCCGACCCGGACCACGTCTGCGACGACGAACCCGCCCCGGAGCGCGAAGCACCGGTGGTGCCGGCCGCCCGCACCCCGCCGCCCGCCGAGGGGCCACCCGACCCGCCGGCCTGGTCGGTCGGGGTGACGCCGCCCGACGAGACGTACCCGCCGACGGTGCCCGGCCAGCGGCTGCCCACCGAGGACGGCTACCCGGCAGGTGGCTATCCGGGAGGCGGCTACCCGGGGGACGACTACCCCGGGGACGGCTCGGGGGGTGGCTACCCGGGGGACGGCTACCCGGCCGGGGGCGGCTACCTTCCGCCGGACGGTCGTCCCGGCTCCGGCTACCCGGACGCGGGGCACCACGCCGGGGGCACCGGCGACACCGGCCGCACCGGCTACCCCACCGGCCCGGACTACCCGACCGGCCCGGACTACCCGATCACGCCCGACTACCCCACCGCGCCGGACTACCCGGCCGGATCGGGCCGGATCGGGGACGACGGACGCTGGCCGGCCGGGACGCCCGCCGGCCGGCGCGAACCCCCGTACGCCCCGCCGCCGACGCACGGTCGCGCCGACGACGAGGCAGCCGGGGTACGCCGGGTCCACGCACCGGCCCCGGTGGACCGGTCCCGGCTGCTGCCCGTGCTGGTGCCCCGCCGGCACGCCCCGCCGCCCCGGCGACCGGGGGCCGTGCCGATGGTGGCGGCCGGCGTGGCGGTGGTGCTGCTCGGTGCTGTCGCGGTGATCGCCGGGGTGTCCGGGGTGGGCGGTTCCGGCGACCCGTCGCCGGCCGCGCCGGGCAACCCCGGGACCGCCCCGAGCAGCGCCGGCACGCCGGCCCCACCGCCCGCGTCACCCGGCACCCCACCGGGGCGGGTGACCCTGCGCGACCGGCCCGACGGCATCACCCTGAGCTGGACGTACCCGGCCGGTAGTGAGGGTCCGGTGATCCTGTCCGCCGGCCGGGCCGGGCAGGATCCGCGTCCGTTCGAGACGTTGCCGCCCGGGACCGACAGCTTCGTCGTGCACGGCCTGGACCGCACCACCGACTACTGCTTCACCGTCGCCGTGGTCTGGTCCACCGACGTGGTGGCCCGGGCGAAACGGGTCTGCACCGCCCGTCGCTGACCCACCGCCCCGGCCGGACGACGCGGACAGCCGCACCCCTGCGGCCGCCACCACGTCCGGGTCGCCCCCGCCCGGGCACCGGAGTAGCCGCCCGGTCACCGGAGCGGCCCGGCGACGGTCAGTCGGGCTCCGGCAGGAGCGGTAGGCGCAGCCGCACCACCAGTCCGGGGCCGGCGTCGGCCAGCTCCACCGTGCCGCCGCCCCGGCGGACCAGTTCCCGGACGATGGCCAGGCCCAGGCCCGCGCCGCCCGCGTCCCGGGCCCGGCCCTCGTCGAGCCGGGTGAACCGCCGGAACACCCGTTCCCGGTCCGCGGCCGGGATGCCCGGCCCGTCGTCGGTCACCGTCACCAGGTGGTACGCCCCGTCCACCGCCGGCTCGACGGCCAGTACGATCCGCTCCCGGGCGTGCCGGACGGCGTTGTCGACCAGGTTCCCCAGCACCCGCCGCAACTCGTCGGGAACGCCGACCGTCCACGCCGACCCCGCCACGGCGACGGTCACGACCGGCGACGCAGGCGACCCCGGCACGACCGGCGACGCAGGCGACGCGGGCGACCCCGACGGAACTGGCGACCCCGGCACGACCGGCGACGCGGGCGACCCCGGGCCGGACACGGCGGTGCCGGCGGCCCGCGGCCCCGGCCGGCGGGCGGCCACCTCGGCGAGCAGCCCGCCCAGCTCCACCGGTTCCGCCTCGCGGGGCGGGCCGGGCGGCCGGGCCGGCTGCTCGTCGAGCCGGGCCAGCAGCAGCAGGTCGTCGACGAGCCGGCCCAGCCGCTCGGTGTCGACGAGCAGGTCGGCGGCGACGGCGGGCCAGTCGGAACGGTCACCGAGCCGCTGGGCCACCTCCAGCTCGGTACGCATGTTCGTCAACGGGCTGCGCAGCTCGTGTGCCGCATCGGCGAGAAACGACCGCTGCCGCGCCCGGGCCGCCGACAGCCGGTCCAGCATGTCGTTCAGGGTCACCGCCAGCCGGTGGATCTCGTCCTGCGAGGCGGGCACCGGCAGCCGGTCGGCCGCGTCCCGGCCGGTGATCTCGGCGGCCCCGCTGCGCAACGCCTCGACCGGCCGCAGGGTCGCCCCGACCACCCGCCAGGCGACCACCGCGAGCAGCCCCACCAGCAGCGGGAAGGCGACCAGGAGCACCGTCCGGGCGGCCTGGGTGGCGTGCCGGACGTCCACCGTGGAGCGACCCACCAGCACGGTCACCGGCTCCCCCGCCGCCTGGGCCGGCACCGCCACCACCCGGACCGGCCCCTGCCAGCCGAGCCGCTGGCCGGGCACCACCGTCCGTCGCCGGCCCTCCCCGGCGAGCTGGTCGGGGCGGACCATCGGCACCAGCCGGTCGGCGTCGATGGAAGCGGCCCGGATCCGTCCGGCCGAGTCGACCACCTGCACCCGCAGCTGCCCGCCCGCCACCGGCAGCGGATCGGGCACGGCGTCCTCCGCGGCCAGCCGGGCCACCGCGTCGGCCGTCCGGAACGCCTCCTCGTCGACGGTGCGTTGCAGCGTCCACCCCAGCGCCACCAGCAGCACCACCCCGCCCAGGGCCAGGCCGACCGAGAGCCCGGCCACCCCGAGCACCATCAGCCGGGCCCGCAGGCCCAGCGCCGACCAGCGCAGCCGGCTCACGGGATCAGCCGGTAACCGGCGCCCCGCACGGTCTCCAACCGGTCCCGGCCGATCTTGCGGCGCAGGTAGCCGACGTAGACCTCGACCGCGTTCGGCGCGGTACGCAGGCTCGCGTCCCAGACGTGGTCGAGCAGCTCGGTCTTGGAGATCACCTCGCCGGGCCGACGGATCAGGTACTCCAGCAGCGCGAACTCCCGGGCAGTGAGCACCACCTCGACGTCGGCCCGGGTGACCCGTCGGCGGGCCGGATCGAGCCGCAGGTCGCCGAGGGCGAGCACGGTCGGCCGCTCGGGGGCGCCCCGCCGCAGCAACGCCCGCAGCCGGGCCACCAGCACCACGTACGAGAAGGGCTTGGTGAGGTAGTCGTCCGCGCCGCAGTCCAGCCCGTCGGCCTGGTCGTACTCGCCGTCCTTGGCCGAGAGCATCAGCACCGGCAGCCAGCGCTCGTCGGCGCGCAACCGGCGGACCACCTCGTAACCGGACAGGCCGGGGAGCATCACGTCGAGGATCATCGCGTCGTAACCGCCGTGCCGGGCGGCGTCCAGCCCGGCCGGGCCGGTGCCCGCCGTGTCCACCACGAACCCCTCGGCGGTCAGGCCACGCTGCAACGCCGCCGCCAGCCGCGCCTCGTCCTCCACCACCAGCACCCGCATCGTCCCAGCGTGCCACCCCGACGCGACCGGCCGGGCGGGCGTCCTCAGCCGGCTCACAGCACCGAACCGGCAGGATGGTCCCAGGAGGTGCCGTCATGTCCGTACTGAAGAACCGTTCCACCCTGCGGTGGCTGGTGCCGCTGGCCGCCGCGGTCACCGTCGTCGGCGGGGGTGCCGCGATCGGCACGTTCGCGGCGAACGCCGAGCCAGCCCTGCCCCCGCGCAGCGCCGCCCAGCTCCTGGTCGACCTACAGACCGCCCGGCTGGACGGGCTCTCCGGCACGGTGGTGCAGCGTGCCGACCTCGGGCTGCCGCCGTTGGTCGGCCTGGCCGGTGGGGACGCCGCGCTGCTCGCCGGCACGCACACCCTGCGGGTCTGGTACTCCGGCCCGGACCGGCAGCGGGTCGCGCTGCTGGACACCCTCGGCGAACGGGACGTCATCCGGTCCGGCCGGGACCTGTGGACCTGGGACAGCCGGGCCAACAAGGCCACCCACCGGACCCTGCCGGAGTCGACCGGGCGGACGGCGGACGAGGCGCTGCCGATCACCCCGCAGGACGCCGCCGAGCGGGCGCTGGCCGCCGTGGACCCGAGCACCCTGGTCACCACCGGCCGGTCGGCCACCGTCGCCGGCCGGGACGCGTACGAGCTGGTGCTCACCCCGCGTGACGAGGCGTCCCTGGTGCACCAGGTGCGGATCGCCATCGACGCCACCGAGCACGTGCCGCTGCGGTTCGAGGTGCTCGCCGACGGCGCCGACCAGCCGGCGTTCGAGGTGGCCTTCACCCAGGTCGACTACCAGCGGCCGGACGCCGACCAGTTCACCTTCAACCCGCCGCCCGGGGTGAAGGTGACCGAGGCCACCGGTGACCGGCCGCACGCCCGGGACGGGGCTCAGCCGAAGGCCGGCGTCGGGTCGAAGCCCGGTGCGGCGCAGCGGTCCGGGGACGGCGACGACGCCGGTCTGCGTACCGTCGGGGACGGCTGGGCCACGGTGCTGGTGGCGCGGACGGGCGCGGCGGACGCGACCCGGACCCCGGCCGGCGGGGCGGCGAAGCCCGCACCGGCCGACGGTCCCGGCGCGGCACAGGCGCTCGACCTGCTCAACGGGTTGCCGAAGGTCAGCGGGGACTGGGGCAGCGGCCGGCTGTTCGCCGGGAAGCTGTTCAGCGTGCTGCTCACCGACGACGGGCGGGTGCTCGCCGGAGCGGTCACGCCGGAGCGGCTCTACCAGGCGGCGCGGGGCTGACCCGACACGCGACGACCTACGGGGGTCCGGACCGGCGGGAGTCGGTGCGGACCCCCGTAGGGTGTCCGGGGTGACCCGTCCGGTTCCCGCGGCCGGCCCGCCCGGCCTGGCGGGAGGCTTGGTGCGGGCCGCCGCAGGCGGTATCTTGAGCAGTTCCCGAAATAGCAGCTGGAATGACCGAAGAGCCGTTCCAGCGGCCTTTCCAGCACGAGGAGACGGCTTGTCGATGGGTCCGGACAAGCTGCGGCACCACGACGACGAGATCGGCCGCGAGCAGGAGTACGTCTCGATGCTCTACGACCGGCTGGACGCGATGCGCGAGCAGGCCGGCAGCCGGCTCGCCGACGCGCTGCGGGCCGGTGGCGGCGGCACCCAGCAGGACCGCTCCCAACGGGACAGCGCCCTGCGGATGTACGCCGACCAGGTCAGGCAGTTCTCGGCGGTCGCCCAGGGGCTGGCCTTCGGCCGGCTCGACGGCACCGACGGCAGCCGGCGCTACATCGGCCGGATCGGCATCTTCGACAACGACAGTGACTACGATCCGCTGCTGATGGACTGGCGGGCACCCGCCGCCCGCCCCTTCTACCTCGCCACCGCCGCCAACCCGCAGGGGGTACGGCTGCGGCGGCACCTGCGCACCCGCGAGCGCAAGGTCACCGGCCTCAACGACGAGGTGCTGGACATCGAGTCCGCCTCCCCCACCGGTCACGAGGAGCTGACCGGTCAGGCTTCCCTGCTCGCCGCGCTCAACGCGGGGCGTACCGGCCGGATGCGGGACATCGTGGAGACCATCCAGGCCGAGCAGGACCGGATCATCCGGGCCGACCTGGCGGGGGTGCTGGTCGTGCAGGGCGGGCCGGGCACCGGCAAGACGGCCGTCGCGCTGCACCGCGCCGCGTACCTGCTCTACACCCACCGGCAGCAGCTCTCCACCCGGGGCGTACTGCTGGTCGGGCCGAACGCCACCTTCCTGCGCTACATCTCGCAGGTGCTGCCGACGCTGGCCGAGACGGGCGCGCTGCTCAGCACCCCCGGTGACCTCTTCCCCGGGGTGAACGCCCGCCGGGCCGAGCCGGCCGGGACCGCCGCGGTCAAGGGCCGGGCGGTGCTGGCCGAGGTGCTCGCCGCCGCCGTCCGCGACCGGCAGTGGGTGCCCGACGAGCCGTTGGAGATCGAGCTTCCCCAGCGGGAGGTGCTGCTGCTGGACCCGGCGACCGTGCGGCTGGCCCGGGAGCGGGTCCGGCGCACCGGTCGACCGCACAACCTGGCCCGCGCCCAGTTCGACATCGAGATCGTGCACGCCCTGGCCGACCAGGTGGCCGAGCGGATCGGCGCCGACCCGCTCGGCGGCGACAACCTGCTGGAGGAGGCGGACCGCGCCGAGATCCGCCGGGAACTGCGCGAGGAGCCGGAGGTCACCGCCGCGCTGGACCGGCTCTGGCCGGTGCTCACCCCGCAGCAGTTCCTCGACGACCTGTACGCCTCGCCGGAGCGGATCGCCGCCGCCGCGCCGATGCTCACCGACGCCGAACGTGCCCTGCTGCACCGTCCGCCGGGCGACGGCTGGACGCCGGCCGACGTGCCGCTGCTGGACGAGAGCGCCGAGCTGCTCGGCGAGGACGAACGGGCCGCCACCGCCCGCCGGGAGCGGCTGCGCTCGTTCCAGCGCGAGTACGCCGAGGGGGTGCTGGACATCGCCCGGGGTTCCCGCTCGATCGACGTGGAGGACGACGCCGACGGCGGCGAGATCCTCGGTGTCACCGACCTGATCGACGCCGACCGGCTGCTGGAACGGCAGGAGGAGGGCGACCGGCTGACCACCGCTCAGCGGGCCGCCGCCGACCGGAGCTGGGCGTTCGGCCACGTCATCGTCGACGAGGCGCAGGAGCTGACCCCGATGGCCTGGCGGCTGCTGATGCGCCGCTGCCCGAGCCGGTCGATGACCATCGTCGGGGACGTCGCCCAGACCGGTGCGCTGGCCGGCACCCCGTCCTGGGCCGAGGCGTTGGAGCCGTACGTGGCGCAGCGGTGGCGGCTGGAGGAGCTGACCGTCAGCTACCGCACCCCGGCCGAGGTGATGGCGGTCGCCGCCGAGGTGCTCGCCGGGATCGACCCGGCGCTGCGCCCACCCCGCTCGGTACGCCGCAGCGGCGTGCCGCCGTGGGACCGGACGGTCGCCGCCGACCGGCTCGCCGCCGAGCTGGTCGAGGCGGCCAACCGGGAGGCCGCCGGGCTGGACGAGGGGCGGCTCGGGGTGATCGTGCCGGCCGGCCGGGCCGCCGAACTGGCCGGCGCGGTGCTCGCCGCGCTGCCCGAGGCGGGGGTCGGCGAGCAGCCCGAGCTGGAGAGCCGGGTGGTGCTGCTGACCGTCGGCCAGGCCAAGGGGCTGGAATTCGACTCGGTGCTGGTGGTCGACCCGGACGGGATCGTGGCCGAGTCCCCGCGCGGGCGCAGCGACCTCTACGTGGCGCTGACCCGCGCCACGCAGCGGCTGGGCGTGCTCCGTCCCGCCTCCTGACAGTGCTGATGTGGGGGGCGGGTCCACCCGGCCGGTCTGTCCCGACCCCGCCGCCCTCCGCGGTCAGTCGTCGGAGAAGTCACCGATCTCGACCGCGCTGGCGGCCTGGTCGCTGACGGCGCCGCCGGTCGGGGTGCTCAGGCCGCCGGTGCCGGCGTCGCCGGTGGTGGTCGGGGCCACCGTGCCCGGGTGCCGTTCGGGTTGCCGGGCGACCCGGCGCACACTGGCCGGGCCGGCGGTGCCGCCGGTGGTGGTCACCGCGCCCTGACCCCTGGTCGGGCCGCCGTCACGCAGCACCTCCGGGTCGATCGGCACGTCGGCCACGTCGTCCGGGTCGTCCTCCTGGATGGCCCGGGTCACGTCGACCTGGGGCACGGTCACCTCGTCGAGCGCCCCAGGGCCGTACACCCCGGCGGTGAGCCGTTCCTCGGCCTGCCGGGCGGACTGTCGCATCCTGTCGCTCTCGGCCACGTTCATCACCTCTCAGCAGTGGTGGTGGTGACCCGCTGCCTGCCCGCTGCGGTGCCGACCAAACCGGCCCCGCGCCGACGTACCACGGCGGGGGTGCCCCGGCCCGGACGTCGCCGGAACGCCTCCCAGCCCCAGCCCCGGTCGCGGGCCGCGGAGGGGCGGTGTCGCGGAGGGGCGGTGTCGCGGACTGCGCGCCGTGGGCCGGTCGGCGGCGACATTTTCGGTGCCGGTCGGTGTTACCTGCTCACGGTCGGGGGGTAGACCCAGGGTGCCCCCGCCACAGCAGGTGAACCGTGCCGTGGCCGACCGCGGTAGCGGGGCGAGGGAGTGCAGGTACTCATCAAATCCTGAGGAGGACCAGATGAGCACGCAGGCTGCATCCACCAGGCCCATGAACCGGCCGATGCAGGACACCGCCCAGCGCAACGCCATGATGAACGAGCAGACCCGGCAGATGCCGGCGATGCACGACGGGCACCGGGAACCGATGATGTCTCCGGGTACGGAGACCAAGCAGTCGTTCCTGACCACCGAGTTCTGGGTCTATGCCGCCGCCGTCGCGGTCGTGGTGATCTCCGCCTTCTGGCGTGGCACCACCACGAACGGCCTGAACATCAACAACCCGAACCAGGCGTGGTGGTTCCTGACCGCCCTGACCGGCGCCTACCTGGTGAGCCGGGGCCTGGCGAAGGCGGGTTCGGCGCGGCGCTCCGGCGCGGAACGCAGGGGTCGACGCTGACCACAGCTGCGCAGCGCGAGCTGCGGAGAACGATGGCCCCCGGGGTTTCTTCCCCGGGGGCCATCGCCGTCTTACGTCAGCCGCCGCACGCGGTGGGCGCCCGGCGGCCTGACCGCCTCGGAGCCGGGGCCGCCCGCCGGAGGTCGCCCACCGGCGTGGTCACCCACCGGCGTGGTCGGTCACCGCCGGGCGGTCACTCGAAGTCGCCGCCGAAGTCGCCGCCGTCGTCGTCACCCTCGAAGGCGTCCTCGATCAGCTCCCCGGCGACCAGGCCACCGGCGACGCCGAGCGCCGCGCCGGCCACCACGCCACCCATCCCCGGACCCCGGCCGTGGTGCCCGTGGCCCTGGCCGTGCATCGGGTAGCCGTGGGTGGGGGCACCGAAGCCGGAGGAGGCACGCAGGTTGCCGTACGTCGAGGTGGTCTCGCGCAGCCAACCGTCGACGACCTGCGCCCAGTCGACCCGGTCGGCGTCGGTGTGCGCGACGGTGTAGCGGCCGAACACGTCGTGCCCGGAGCTGAGGAAGCCGCCGCGCTTGTCGCACTCCAGCACCACCTCGACCCCGTGCGGGCTGGTGACGAAGGTCAGCTCGACCTCGGAGATGGCCTGCGCGTACTGGGGCGCGGCGAAGAACTCGATCTCCTGGTAGAACGGCAGCGTCTGCTGCGAGCCCCGGATGTGGCCCCGCTCAAGGTCGGCGTGCTTGAACCGGAAACCGAGCTGCTGGAACGCGCCCAGGATGTGCTCGTGCACCGGCAGCGGGTGCACGTTCACCTGGTCCAGGTCGCTCTTGTCGACCGCGCGGGCGATCGCCAGCTCGGTGCGCAGACCCATGGTCATGCCGTGCAGGCGCTGACCGTAGACGTCGGTGATCGGGGTCTCCCACGGCACCGGGAACTGGAACGGGATGGCGAGCTGCTGCTTCGGCGCGAGCTGGAGCGGGCCGCTGACCACCATCCGGTGGAACTCCATCACCCCGGCGTACTCGCCGTCACCGCCCTCGACCTCGACCCGGGTGACCAGGCCGAGGCCGATCTGTTCGATGTCGGCCGGGGCGTCACCGCCGACCAGGTTCACGTTGCCGTCGAGGGTCAGGCCGGGCCGGGTGTTCGGGTTGGCCAGGACGGTGTCGACGCTGGGCCCACCGACACCGAACGCGCTCAGCATCTTCTTGAAGACCATCGGAACTCCCGCTTCACGGTCGGCGTACTCCACCGTGGAGCACGCACGGTTACCCGGCGCACCCTAAACGGTAGGGCTGGGAAGTGGCTGAGAGGGCACGCCGCGGCGGGCCAGCAGGATCAGCGCCCCGGACGCCGCCACGAAGAAGACCGCCATCACCGACGCCATGGGCAGCAGGGTGGCGTACCCGAGGAGACCGGTGAGGGGCGTGACCAGCGCGCCGGCCAGGAAGCCCAGGCCACCCTGGAGGGCGGCGGCGGTGCCGGCGGAGCGTCGGCCCGCCTCCTGGGCCAGCGCGGTGGTCGCCGGCAGGGTCAGGCCCATCCCGGTGACCACCACGGCGAGCAGCGCCCACGGCACCGCCAGCGGCAACGCGGCCCGGCTGTCGACCAGGGCGACGACCAGCAGGGCGAGGGTGGCCACGGTGGACGCGGCCACCCCGACCGCCCGCAGCCGGGCCGCGCCGACCCGCACCACCAGCACCCGGAACAGCAGCCCGGAGGCGGCCATCCCGGCGGCGTTGGTGGCGAAGACGAGCGTGTAGCCGGCCTCGTCCACCCGGTAGACGGTCTGGAAGACGAACGACGACCCGCCGATGTAGGTGAAGAAGCCGGCGACGGCCAGGCAGAGCACGGCGAGATGGGCGAGGAACAACCGGTCGTGCAGCAGGTCGGCCATCCGGGCCACCGCCTGGCGCGGTCCGCCGGCCTGCCGGCGGTGCGCGGGCAGCGTCTCCGGCAGCCCGACCAGCGCGGCCACCGCCATCACCGCCCCGAGCCCGGTGAGCGCGAAGAAGACGGTACGCCAGGTGCCGTGGTTGAGGATCACCCCGCCGACTGCGGGTGCCAGCACCGGACCGAGGAAGGTCACCGAGGCGATGCTGCCGAACCGGGCGGCGGCCTGTGCGCCCTGCCAGGCGTCGGTCACCATGGCCCGGCCGAGCGCCAGCCCGGTGCCGGCGGCGACACCCTGGCCGAGCCGGGCGAGGACCAGGAGCCAGCCGGTCGGGGCGACCGCGCAGACCAGCGAGAGCAGCGCGAAGACCAGGGTGCTCGCCACCACGATGCCCCGCCGGCCCCGGACGTCGCTGACCGGCCCGAGCAGGAGCTGGCCGGCGGCCATCCCGACGATGAAGGCGGTCAGGGTCAGCTGCGCCACGGTGGCGCTGGTCTCCAGGGAGCGCCGCAGCTCGGGCAGGGCGGCGATGTACGCGTCGGTGGCGAACGGCCCCACCCCGGTCAGCAGCACCAGCGCCACCATGGACGGGGTGCCCGACGGGCGGCGTCGCCGTGACGGCGTGGGAGGCGTGTCGACCTTCGGCAGGGTCACCCATCGACCCTAGACGATCTGATTCGGATGGCGTCAGGGACGGTGCGGCCGGGAATCGTGCCGCCGCGCCGGCGACGTCCACTGTCGACAGGAGAGCAGGACACGGAGAGTAACTCATACGTCCGTTTAGATGATAATTCCGGCTTTCCTCCTGGCTGGTTGTGTTTTTTATTGACAGCTATTTGATCGATGGATAACTTCGTGACCAGACGCTTGTCGGGCAGCAAGGGAAACACGGGGGCTGTTCGGGGATCCGGTCGTGTCGAGTCGCGACCTATATGGACCACTGTCCAGACAGCGGATGATCTTTCCATGGTCGCCGACAGGCGACCACAACGGGGACTCGGTGCAGCAATGAACAATCGTCGCCAATTTTTGGCGTGCCCAGGGGCGTGCGGATGACCGCCGCCCTCACGCTCGTGGCAATTTCCCTCTTCCTGGCCATCGTGGTGCCCGCCGTCGTGCGGGCCGCGCGCCGCGTCAACCACGACCTGGCCGTGCTGGCGGAGCTTCCCGCCGACGCGGCGGCAGGGCGCACGTCCACCTGCCCGGAAGACACCTCGCCGGTCTGACTCTCGGCCGTTGTCGACACCCGTCCATGCGGGCGTCGTTCAGGCCCGCCCTGGGCCGGGTCCATCCGGTTCAGCGTGCGGCTTTTCGGTATGGCTCCACACCAGTGGAAATCCGTCCACTGGATTCATCGGGGAGATATTTGTGGGTCAACGCACCATCGTCGCGGGGATGTTATCCGCCCTGCTGACCACATCAGCACTGGCAATTCCGTCGGGTGGGGCGGCAACCGCCGCCGCGCCCGGGGGCCGGGACGGGGCGGGCAAGCCCGTCGTGTCTCCGAAGTCGAAGTCCTCGGTGTGGCTGTTCGACACGCCGGACAACACCCGGTCCCGGGTCGCCTCGCTCGCCGGGGCCGCGCCGTCGGTGCCGAAGGGCACCGGCCCGGTGCGCAACGCCACCCAACTGTCCTTCTCGCTCAGTGACCGGCTCCAGGCCAAGGTCAACGTCGGTTCGGGCAACCTGATGCTGAGCAGCACCGAGCTCACGCTGCCGGGCGTCGCGGGGGACGTCACCGTCGGCGCCACCTTCAACAGCCTGCTGCTGGGCAGCGATCTGGCCACCGGCGCGCACGGCGCGGGCTGGCGCACCCGGGCCGGCCAGGACGTCAAGCTCTACCCGGCCGACGACGACTCGGTCACGTACGCCGCCGCCGACGGCGTGGTCGGCAAGTTCACCGCCTCCGGCTCCGGCTACTCGGCACCGAGCGAGTTCAAGGCCACCCTGGCGCACAACGGGACGGGCTGGAAGCTCACCGAGCACGACAGCGGCCGGAAGCTGTTCTTCGGCTCCGACGGGCTGCTGGACAAGACCGAGGACCGCAACGACAACGTCACCGACGTCGCCTACAGCGGCGGACAGATGACCGGCATCACCTCCGACCGGGGCCCCACCGCGGCCCGTACGGCGGCGGCGACGTGGACCAGCGGGAAGATCAGCAAGTACCGGCAGACCGGCAGCGACGGCAGCTGGCGGGAGGTGTCGTACGCCTACGACGGCAACGGCCGCCTCCAGAACATCCAGTCGGCGACCTGGCGCAAGGTGCTGTTCGAGTACGACACCGCCGGTGACCTCACGAAGATCACCACGAAGGACAACACCTACGTCACCATCACCTACGACGGCCAGCACCGGGTCACCTCACTGACCCAGGTCACCGACAACGCCACCATGCGGGGCTCCACCACCCGGCTGGCGTACCCGACCTCCAGCCAGACGCTGGTCGCCGACGCCCGGCAGGACATCTCGCTGGCGGTCTCGGCGGTGCCGCACACCACCTACGACCTGAACAGCAACAAGCGGGTCACCAAGGCGACCGACCCGGCCGGCAACGAGCAGAGCAAGACCTACACGCCGTACAGCGACGTGGCGACCTCGGTCAGCCCGGAGAACTCCACGGTCACCAACACCTTCGGCGCGAACGCCGGTGAGTCGATGACCAAGTCGGAGTCCCCGACCGGGGCCAGCGCGTCCGCCGCCTACGCCAACGCCGCGACCTCGACGAACCCGACGGCGAACTTCCAGCCGTCGTCCTCGATCGACACCCAGAGCAACAGCTCCACCTACACCTACAACGGCGCGGGCAACCGCACCTCCACCGCCGACGCCCTCGCCGCCAAGGCCGAGGTCGACTACAACTCCGACGGCACCGTCAAGACCTCGACCGACCCGGCCAACACCGGCAACCCCACCAACTACAGCTACGACGGCAGCAAGCAGCTGACCACGGTCACCCCGCCGACCGGCAACGGCCTGGCGACCAGGACCATGACGTACGACCCGTACGGCCGGCTGAAGACCGTGAACGACGGCTGCACCACCACCTACACCTACAGCCTCGACGACCGGATCTCCCAGATCGACTACTCGGGCTGCGGCACGCAGCCGTCGGTCACCTACGACTACGGCGGCACCGGCAACCTGCTCACCCGGGTCGACGCCAGCGGCACCACGACCTGGTCGTACGACAATCTCAACCGGCTCCGCGAGCGGAGCAGCCCCGGCGGTGGCATCCTCACCTACGTGCCGGACGCAGTGGGCAACCTGGTGGAGCTGACCGACGGTCGGGGCACCACGACGTACTACTACAACACCCGCAACTGGCTGGTCCGGATGGACACCGCCGGGGCCACCCGCTACAACTTCCAGTACGACAAGGACGGCAACCGCACCTACACGTACTTCGCCACCAACGAGACCAACAGCAGTTGGGCGTTGCGGACCCAGACGAGGTACGACAAGTCCAACCGGCCGACCCGGATCACCGCCACCCGCAACTCGGCCAGCCCGGCCACCGTCTTCGACGTCACCTACTGCCACGCGAAATACACCGCAGGCCAGCCCTGCTCGACAGCCAAGGCCGACGACACCGGCCTGCGCCAGTGGCAGAAGGACGAGGTCAGCGGTGTGGTCAGCCAGTTCACCTACGACAAGGCCAACCGCCTCACCAAGGCCACCGACCACAACGGCAAGACCTACGAATACGCCTACAACAGCAACGGCAACCGGACCAGCGTCAAGGTCGACGGCACCACCACCCAGACCCTGACCTACAACACCGCCAACCAGATCACCACCACCAACAACACCTACGACAGCCGGGGCAACCAGACCCGGGCCAGCACGCCGACGGTCAACCCGGTGACGTACAACCCGGTCAAGCAGATGACCGTGGCGAACAGCGGCAGCTACTCCTACGCCGGCACCGACCAGGTCGAACTGACCCAGACCGCCACAGCCACCCTGCGGTACGGCATGCAGGACCAGCACGGCATGCCGTGGCTGCAATCCTGGACGGCCAACGGCTCCACCGCCTACGTCGAACGTGACGGCACCGGCACCCCCCTGGGCCTGCGGATCGGCTCCGCCGACCACGCCTACGTGCTCGACGCCCTCGGCTCACCGGTCGCCATCGTCAAGGCCGACGGCACCGTATCGGCCACCTACCGCTACGACCCGTACGGCAACGGCACGACCACCGACGAGTACGACCTCAGCCAGACCAACCTCATCCGCTACACCGGCGGCACCTACGACTCGACCACCGGGTTCACCAAACTCGGCCAACGCTGGTACAACCCGGCCCAGGGCCGCTTTACCCAACAGGACAACCTCAGCTTCATCGGCAACCCGAAGAACGGCAACCGCTACGCCTACGCCGGCTGCAGCCCAACCAATTTCATCGATCCCACCGGGCAGAGTTGGGAGTGCGAACTCGGAGGCATGATCGTCTTCGGCGCTTCTGCCGCAATTATTGCCGCCCCCCTGTCATACTTCGGACCTGGCGCAGCTTTTGCGGGCGTAGCAGCCGGCTCCGCAATCGGTGGCGGCTACAAGTCGGTATGTGAGAACATCCAAAAGGGCGAGCCCGTCAATTGGGGAGACGCCGCCGAGCAGGCGGCATGGGGCGTCGCCGGCTTTTTGACTAGCTAAATCAGCCAGTTCATGGGGGTCTCCGGAGAGCCCGCCGGAGACCCCCATGAACTTACTCCAACCTTTCCCACCCAGAAATCGATGAACTAAGGATGAACAAGATGCCGACCGTTGTTTTTGTCAGGGGAATCGACGCGATCGGCGCGGGCAGGAAATTTCGCATATATATCGATGGAAAATTAGCCGCAAAGCTGGGAAATTCTGATCGAATTTCGATAGAAATCGGTACCGGTAGCCATATCCTGCAAGCCCGACTCGACTGGCTCCGGAGTCCGCCGTTGACCTTGGACCTGACCACGGGTGACGTGGTAACGGTGGAAACGACGGCCCGGGGTAGGGCCACGAGCTTCACTGGCACGTTCCTCAGACCAAGAAGCGCCATTGATATGGTTGTCAAGGGCCACGAATAGCAGCCGTGCCGGATCTCACCGCCGGCACGCCCACCATCGGGAACAGGAATGACGACTTCCACCCACTGCGGTAGCGCGGAGCGGAGGGATCATCGATGGCGATGGTAACTGTCCGTCGACGCCACGACCTGGGCAGGCTGTTGCGGAGGTTGAAGGTCGAAATGGACGGCGTGGTGGTCGCTCGACTGAAACAGGGGTCGAGCGTCGACCTCCAGGTCGTGCCCGGTGACCACACCTTCAGGGCCAGACTGGATTGGCAGACCAGCAGCCCGCTCACCGTCTCGGTTGCGGACGAGCAGCGAGTTGTCCTGGAGGCAGCGGTGGGCGAACATGCCCAGACGTTCGAGGGAACGTTTTGCCAACCGGGAACCTCGCTGGAACTGTCTCCGGTCCCGCCTGCCGCTCGATGACCCAACCGCATCGGTCGAGGCCACCCGTCCGACCGCACGACAGCCCTACTGCCGACTCACGCGGCTTCCTCACCGAACGGTCCAGGCTGGATGCCGCGTACCGTCGTCTCGAAGAGGGCGCGGGCGCGGACAGTGACAGACCGGGGCATAGGACCCGACTCAGCCGGATCCACCGATCATGGGCGGAATTCGATGGAAAAACGATCGCTGCGGCTTTGGCTTCTCGTCACCTTCCTGGCGTTGCTGGCTGGACCGAGAAGCTGGAACAGGTGATCCCGGCGATAGCATCGTGGGATGGCCACGACGGCGAGCGGACCGAGGCCGCGCCACATGCTGATGGCATGGCCAGAGTCGACGGTGGTGGGATGCCCACCCGACACCGACCCCCATCGTCATCGCAGCACGGTCGGCCAGTTCAGGCGATGCAGCGACGACAGCAGCACGCCACCACGGGCAATGAACAGGAGTGTCCGCATGGGATTCGCCCGGATGCCCGCACCAGGAAGGATAAGCGTCCCTGAAAGCTCGTACTGGTACCTGACGTCCGTGTCGCCCTGGGTCATCACCTGGGGCGGGGTACGAACTGGTGTCGGGCGAGCGTAGCGATGCCCTGCCGTGGGTGTTGCTGATCGTTTCGATTGCGGCACTGGTCGCTGGTGTCGTCGGGCTGGTCGTGCTGAGGTCCCGGCGTCATTGACCCGCACCGCCGAAGCGACCGCTACGCCGGCAGGACGGCCCTGAGTCCCTGCCCGGACCTGTCGTCAAATCGACTCCGCCGGCGACCTGGGCGAGCCGTCCGCTCGACGGGAGTCCGGCATACTGGAGGCAGCGGAACTCCGGGAAGACCCTGCGCCGTTCCATGGACGGAGGCCGACATGCGTTGGCTCGTGATCCTGATCATCGTGGCGGTGGCCGCCGTCGCTGTCTGGCTGTGGCGTCGTTCCCGACAGGCATCGATCGACCCTGACCGTCGGGTTCTCGACCAGCGGGCGTCGACCGGAGCCCGGAACCGACTCGAAGAACTCCGCAACCGCACTGACGGCAGCAGCACCGGCGGCGGTGGGGGCGGGGGCTGGAGCCCGTAGGGTGCCCGGCTGCCGGCCCTAACCGGCGTCGTCGACGAGCAGGCCGCGCAGGACGCTGCGTACCGTCGTCTCGAAGAGGTCGCGGGGCGCGGGCGGTGACGGGGGCGCGGCGAGGGCGGCCGTGAGGTTCGGGAACGCCGCCACGTCGACCCCGGAGAAGCCGGCCGGCGGCCCGGCGGACTCCCGGCGGGCGAACAGCGACGTCACCCCGGTCATCATGGCGATCGCCTCGAACTTGGTGACGGTGGACGCCGGCACCGGCCGCAGGATGGCCAGGCAGTGGTCGAACCAGGCCAGGCTCTGCGGGCCGGGGGCGGTCGGCCGGGGCAGGATCTCCACCAGCCACGGGTGCCGGCGATAGAGCGCCAACTGCCGGTGGGCCAGGCGCAGCATCGCGTCGAGCCAGTCACCGCTGCCGTCCGGGTACGGGCGCAACTCCCCCGCCGCCCGGTCGACCATCAGGTCGAGCAGGTCGTCCCGGGAGGACAGGTAGCGGTAGAGCGAGCCGGCCCCGGTGTGCAGCGCGGCGGCGACCGCCCGCATCGAGACCGCGCCGATGCCGTCGGCGTCCGCCATCGCGATGGCGGCGGCCACGATCTCGTAGCGGGAGTGCGTCGGGGCGGGACCGCGCAGGCCCCGCGCCGGTCGGGACCAGAGCGGCGGACGCCCTGGCTCATCGGGTGAGGACACCGTTACACTCTAACTGCGAACGCCGTTCGCGGTTTCCAGGGGGAGGACGAGATGGAACAGGACTGGAGCGTCCAGCGGGTGCCGGCGGCCGACGGTGCCGAGATCGTGCTCCACTCGGTCGGCAGCGGGCCGGGCATCGTGGTCGTGCACGGGGGCGGCGTCACCATCGACATCTACCGTCGGCTGGCGCTGCGGCTGGCCGACCGGTTCACCGTGCACCTCTACAACCGGCGTGGCCGGGCCGACGCGGCGGCCCGCGCCGAGCCCTACGACGGCGAGCAGGACGTCGCCGACCTCGGCAGCGTGCTGACCGCCACCGGGGTTCGCAACGTGATCGGCCACAGCGGCGGCGGCTTCGTGGCCCTGCGCGCCGCCACCCGCGACCTGCCGATCGACCGGCTCGCCCTCTACGACGCGGCGATCCAGGTCAACGGGCTGTTCCCCCTCGGGTGGGTGCCCGCCGCCCGGAAGGCGGCGCAGGCGGGTGACATCGCCCGCGCCCTGGCGATCACCGGTGGCGGCCTCAACACCCACTCGCCCGCGTCGCGCCTGCCGCTGGCCGTCCGGACGACCCTCTGCCGGCTGTTCCTGCGGACCCCGGTCGGGCGCACCATGGGCGAGCTGCTGCCGACCACCCTCGACGAGAGCGCGCTGATCCAGCGGCACGACGGGCAGCCGGAGCAGTGGGCCGGTGTCACGGCCGAGGTGCTGCTGGCCTGCGGCGGCGCCGGGCCGACCTACTACCGGCCGATCAACGAGGCGTTGGCCGGGGTGCTGCCGCACGCCCGCACGCTGGTGGTGCCGCGCGCCAGTCACGACGCGCTCAACCGCGCCCCGGAGCACCTGGTGGACGCGCTGGCCGGGTTCTTCACCGCGCCGGCCACCGCACCGCCGACCCGTTCGTGAGAGGCCGGCACCTCCCGCGCCGTCCTGGTACCGACCCCTGGCGCGGGAGGTGCCAGAGGCGAAACGGCCGGAGGTGCCGGAGGCGGAACGGCGGGAGGTGCCGCGCCGCCACCCACGGGACGGGTCAGCCGGGCGACCCGGTCGCCACCGGTCCACCGGCGAGGAAGTCCGCCAGGATGCCGGTGAACCGGGCCGGCTGTTCCTCGGCGGCGTAGTGGCCGCAGTCCTCGATGATCGCCTCGGTGACGTCGTCGGCGGCCAGCCGCATGGTCCGGGCGACCAGCGCGCCGCTGTAGAGCGCGCCGCCGATGGCGAGCACCGGCAGCGTGAGCCGGGTCTTCGCCCGCCGTTCGTTCTGCGCGATCGTCTCGTCCAGTGCCCGGTAGTAGCCGAAGCTCGCCCGCAGCCCGCGCGGATCCGCGACGATCGCGTCGACGTAGACGTCGACCGCGTACCCGGGGATCGTGGTCGGGGTGGCGGCCTTCCTGGCGAACTGGTAGCCGAAGAACAGCCCCTCCCGCCCCCGGACGAGTTCCTCGTTGAGGTCGTCGAGCCGGTTGAAGCCGAAGTGCCAGAACCGCTGGTTGGCCGCGGCCGGGCTGAAGACCGACGGGCTCGGCGTGAGGCCGGGGATGATGGCGTCGACGACGGCGAGCTTTCCCACCCGCTCCGGGTGGTCGGCGGCGAGGGCGTACCCGGTCCACATGCCGATGTCGTGGCCGACCACGTCGAACCGGTCGTGCCCGAGCGCGGCCATCAGGGCGACCAGGTCGGCGGCCAGCGTGCCGGCGTCGTAGCCGGCGTCGGGCTTGTCGGAGAGCCCGGTCCCGCGCTGGTCGACGGCGACGACGGTGTGCGTACGGGCGAGCGCAGGCATCACCTCACGCCAGGCGTACCAGGTCTGCGGCCACCCGCCGACCAGCAGCAGCGGCGGGCCGTCCCCGCCGGTGACCGCGTGCAGGCGCAGCCCGTCCAGCTCGACGAGCCGGCTGGTGAAGACGTCGGTGAAGCCGGCGGGCAACCGCAGCGAACTCAAGGTTGTCATGCCGGCGACCATACCCATCTTGGAACGATCGATACAAGATGGGTATGGTGACCACCATGGCGGGCCGCAAGCAGTTCGACGTGGACGAGGCGCTACGACGCGCGATGCACGTCTTCTGGCGCTGGGGCTACTCGGAGGCCTCGATCGACCGGCTGACCGAGGGCACCGGCCTGGGCCGCAGCTCGCTCTACGGCACCTTCGGCGACAAGAGCGCCCTGTTCCGCAGCAGCCTCCAGCTCTACACGCAGACCTACCACCCGCTGTACGACCAGGCACTGCGCGGCCCTCATCCGGACCCGGGCGCCGTGGTGGCCGCCTTCCTCCGGGTCACTCTGAACCGCATCGCCGACCCGACGGTGCCGGACGGCTGCCTGGTCACCGTGTCGGCCACGCAGTTTCCCGCCCTCGACGCCGACGGCCGGGCGATGGTCCGCGCCACGATCGACGGCCTGCGGGCGATGCTGGAGCAGGCGCTGGTGGCGGCGGGGGCCGGCGAGCAGGAGGCGGCCGACCTGGCGTTGTGCACGCTGGCGACGAACAAGTCCCTGGCGGTGCTGAACCGCGCCGGCTTCACCGCCGAGGAACTGGCCACCGTCGCCGCAGCCGCCGCCCTCCCCCGGGACTGACGCCGACCCCGCCCGTTCCCGGGAGCGGTCAGTGCGTCCAGAAGGTCGCCGGGAGGGCTTCGACGTCGGTCGCGGACCGTTCGAGCAGTGCCGCGATGGGCAGCAGAGCGGTCGCCGCAGCATCCCCGGCGTCGGCCAGGTGACGGATCACCTCCGCCTGCCGCCGGGCACGCTGCGGCACGGCGGCGGCGAACCCCTCCCGGTCGCCCACGTAGCCGTACGCGTCGAGCAGCAGCCGCAGCCGGCGGGAGCGCTCGCGCAGGTCGTCGTCGCCCACCGGGCTGCCGTCGCGTGGTGCGGCCAGCGGCACCCAGGTCAGCGCCGAGAACGCCAGGTCCCACTCCCGGGACGACGGGCCGGCGGTGTCCCAGTCGCAGAAGCCGACCAGCCGGTCGCCGTCCACCACCGCGTTGTACGGGGAGGCGTCCTGGTGCCCGACGACCAGCCCGGGGCCCATCGTTCGGCCCACGAACCAGCACTCGTCCGACGGCGGGGTGAAGCCGGCGGTCAGGTCGTGGACCCGGCGCAGCCACCGGCCGACCTGGACCAGCATCGTGTCGGCCGTCGCCCAGCCGGGCCAGGGCTCCCGGCCGCCGATCGTCTCCCCCGGCAGGTAGCTGAGCATCTCGCGGCCCTGGTCGTCGAAGCCGAGCGCGCGGGGAGCGGCGTCGAACCCGGCGTCCTCCAGATGTCGCAGCACCGCGTGCACGGTGGGGGTCCACCGCGACGCCCGCTTGTGGACGACACCGTCGATCAACACGGCACCGGTGGTGTTACCGCCGGGCAGCACCTCTTCACGCATCCACCCGGTATACCGGGCGCCACGACACCGGCGACACCGAGTTTCCTCCGACCGGCCCCGGCTGTCCCACCCTTGTGCTCGAATGCCGGCATGCACATCGTCGTCTGTGGCGCGCTCGTGGCGAACGACGCGGTCCTGCTGGTGCACCGCAGCCCGACCCGCCGGGCCTACCCGGATCTCTGGGACCTGCCCGGCGGCCACGTCGAAGCGGGCGAGTCCGAACGGCAGGCCCTCGCCCGTGAGCTGCGCGAGGAGGTGGGCGTCGAGATCGTCGCGGAGGCCTGCTCACGGGTGGGTGACCTGTGGGCCGGCAGCGGCGAGGACGCCGTACACGTGGCTGTCTGGCACGTCGGAGCCTGGCTCGGCTCCCCCGCCAACCGTGCGCCCGACGAGCATGACGACCTTGCCTGGGTCGGGCTCAGCGAGCTGGACGGGCTACCCCTGGTGAACGGCGGCCTGCCGGCGTTGCTCCGCGCCCTGGACCGGCGGCCCGCCTCAGGCCTGATCGAGGAGGTGGCGTGACGGCAGATAGTCGATCTTCGTGTCGGCGTAGACGCCGAGCGTGCCGTCGTCGAGGCACCTCAGGCCGACGCTGATCCAGCGCACCTCGCCGTCGGCACCGAGCGCGTAGCCGACCGCGACGGCGAACTCCTCACCCCCGCAGGGGCAGGCGCAGGGCTCGTGACCGGTCTCGTCCCAGTAGTCGGCGCTGTCGCCGATGAAGGCGACCGCGCCGCAGGCGAGGCAGGTCCGCCGGGTCGCCTCCTCCTCGTCCAGGTCGACACGGAAGGCACGGCCGTCGCACCCGGCGCACCGGGACTCCATCACCGTGGCCACCGGGTAGCCGCCGGCCGCGAAGTGCCGGAGGTAGTCGGCGAGGTCGTCGACGTTCTCCCCACGCCACAGTTTTCCGGACCTGTCGATTGCCATCCCGGCATTCTGCCTGGTGCGGGCGGTGCGTCGGCGAGCCGACGGCCCCTCGTCCGGCTCAGACCCAGGTGGTGGCCAGCCAGGTGGCGACGGCGGCGGTCACCAGCAGGACGACGTTGAGCCCGATCTGGCGGGTCTCCCCCCGGGACAGGTGCACCGCGATGCCGCCGACCTGGATCAGGACGAGCCCGACGGCCGCCGCGACCGCCAGCCAGGGCGCGATCCCGGTCAGCGGCGGCAGGACCAGGCCGGCCGCGCCGAGCACCTCCAGCACCCCGATGGTCCGGACCAACGGCATGGGTACGCGGTCGACCCAGCCCATCATCGGCTGGAGCTGCTCCCGGCTCTGGACGGCCTTCTTGCCCCCGGCATACAGGTAGAAGACGGCCAGCAGGGCGGCGACGATCCAGTAGGCAAGGGTCATGACGGCTCCTTCGGCACTGGGCTCGATGGTTACGAGAAGGAAGTAGCCACATCATGTGTCAGTATCGAGGGGCTGACAAAAGGCACACGGATGTGCGTAACGCACAGGGGATGGTCATGTCGCAGTACGAACACACCTGCCTGATCCGGGGTGACGGCGGCCGGACGATCCGGGCGATCCTCGACCGGATCTGCAACAAATGGACGTTACTGATCGTGGCGACCCTCGACGGGGGCGCACTGCGCTTCACCGAACTGCACCAGCAGATCCCCGGCATCTCCCAGCGCATGTTGACGCTCACCCTGCGCCACCTGGAGCACGACGGCCTGGTGTCCCGGACGGCGTACGCGGAGGTCCCGCCCCGGGTGGAGTACGCGCTGACGCCCACCGGAAAGAGCCTCATCCCGCCCGCGCTGGCCCTCGCCGGCTGGGCCATCGAACACGTCCCCCACATCGAGGCGAGCCGAGCGCTCCACCAGACCCCGCCGGAATGACGGACGCCCGCCAGCCCCTGAGCCGACGCGACGCCGCCCGCCGGTGACGCCGGATGAGCCTGGTGGCGGCGTTCGTACCGATCTGGCTCCTCACCGCGGTCGGCTACGCAGCCTGCGCCGGGTGGCCTGTCAGGCCCCAGTGACCGGCGAGGTTCGGCCCTCTGCGGCCATGAGATCCCGGTCGCCTGCCCACGCTGGGTCGGTGGGTCGGCCGAACACACCCGTAAGGTCGTCCCATTCACGCCAGCTTCGTGGGCTGACCTGACCGAGCACGGCTGCCGGACGGCCGGCGAAGGTAATCGTCAAACGTTCACCTGCCACCCAGCCGGAACCATTGAGCAGTGGCCCTGCCTCCACGTAACTCCCGCCGTTGCTGTCGTTCTGGGTACTGATGTGCCAGGCAACCTCGGGCATGGCCTCGTTCAAGCCAACTCCTCTGCAACAGCCGAAAAGATGATCGACATGTCGACGACAACCTGCGCGGGGAGATCTTGGAAGAAAATGGCCCCCAGGAGGGCCGAAATCCTCCAAGATCTCCCCGGAAACCCGGCGCTCAGCGAGCAGGGGCGGTGAAGTCGAACTCGCCGTCCTTGACACCACCGACGAATGCCGCCCACTCGTCAGCCGTGTAGACGATCGTCGCCGCATCACGGGCTTTACTGTGCCGCACGCCCACCCGACCCGAGCCGTCGAGCAGCGGCCCCGCCTCCACACAACTCCCGCCGTTGCTGTCACTCTTGGTGCTGATGTGCCAGGCAACCTCGGGCATGGCCTCGTTCAAGCCAACTCCTCTGCAACAGCCGAAAAGATGATCGACATGTCGACGACAACCTGCGCGGGGAGATCTTGGAAGAAAATGGCCCCCAGGAGGGCCGAAATCCTCCAAGATCTCCCCGGAAACCCGGCGCTCAGCGAGCAGGGGCGGTGAAGTCGAACTCGCCGTCCTTGACGCCACCGACGAATGCCGCCCACTCGTCAGCCGTGTAGACGATCGTCGCCGCATCACGGGCTTTACTGTGCCGCACGCCCACCCGACCCGAGCCGTCGAGCAGCGGCCCCGCCTCCACACAACTCCCGCCGTTGCTGTCACTCTTGGTGCTGATGTGCCAGGCGACCTCGGGCATAGCGTCGTTCATGTCAACTCCTCTGCAATGGCCCCCATCAGGGCGGTCGACTCGTCCTTGCTGAGTGCGGACTTCGACAATCGATCGTACGCATGGAGAAAGCGTTCGGCTTTGGGCGACTCCATGTAGAGCCGGCCACCGAGGGATTCGACGTAAGCAACCGCAGGGTACGGCTCGGGAAGGTGGAAGATCCAGAACGTGCCGTCGAGCCCTTGGTGGAGGGCGACCGAGGACGGCATGATCTGGATACGAACCTGCGGTAGGGCCTGGAGTTTTACCAGGTGTGAGAGCTGGTCCCGAAGAACCTGGAGACCACCTACCCGGCGACGCACGACGGATTCGTCGATGACGACATTGATCGTGAGCGGTCGCTCCTTGGAGAGAACTTCCTGGCGCGAGAGCCGTAGCTCGACCCAGCGGTCGATCATCGACTCGGACGCCTCCGGCTCCGCCGCGTTCCGGATCACCGCCTCGGCATAAGCCCTGGTCTGGAGCAGCCCCGGCACCAGGGTCATGTGGAAGCAGCACACTCTGTCCGCGCAGCCCTCCAGCCACGGGTACTCGATGAAGGACGAGTCGACGACGTCGCCGTAGTCCTCGTCCCAGCGGTCGGTGCGTCACACGTCCTCGGCCAAGGCCAGCAGACGGGCCCGCTCGGCGGCGTGGTGGAAGCCGTAGAGGTCGAGCAGCGCGACGACGTCCCCTCTGCGGATCGGCCAGTCCGCCCGTTCGTAGCGGCCGAGCGCGGACATGTCCCGGTGCAGGTGCTCCGAGACGAGTTTCAAGGTCATTCCGCGTTCTTCCCGTAGGGCGCGGAGTTGTTGCCCGAGCCACTGCGCACGCAGGGTCCGTATGAACGGCTTGTGCGGCATGATCCACCTCTCGAAAAAGTTGACGAGGCCCGCGAAGGAACCATTGCTCCAGTTCCAGCCCACTGGAAATGTGGCCTTCGGGTGAGGGTGATCACCGGCCCCCGGGGACGCCCGGTGCAAGCGCAGTAACCGCGGCTGTGCCAACAGCCGAGAAGGTGACGAGAGACGGCCTCGCGGGTGGCAGCCGCATACCGGATCTCGTCGGGTCTCAACATGGGGCCGCATTTTCACGGCCCCGACCGACTTGCTGAATACCTATCACGGCGGCGTGGGTTCCCGCGACCCCGTACCCGCCAGGAGGCGACGAATGAACCGCGACGACGGCACCCTGCCGGCCCGGCTGCATCCGAGCCTGGTCCGCGACCATCAGTTTCCCACCGTCGGCTTCGGCCGTCGTGGTTTCGCCCGCCGGGAGGTGCGCCGGTTCCTGCTCCGGCTCGCGCTGGAGCTGGCCAGCCTGCATCGGGAGGTGACCCGGCTGACCGAGGAGAACACCAGGCTCAAGCGACTGCTGCGGGACCGCCGCAGCGCCCAGGCCAACCGTCCCCCGTGCTGAGCAACGACCGCGACGACGGCCCCCGCTACGTGCTGCACCTGCCCGTGACGGTCCCGACCGAGGATCAGGCGTTGCGGTTCGCGTACGCGCTGGCGCGGTCGTTGGCGTTGGTGCCGGGGGTCGAGGTGGCCGGGGCCACCGTGTCGGCCGAGGACGACCAGCACGTACGACGGTGGGTGTTCTGTGACCGGATCCTGGCCGACCGGCGGCGCTGCCGGGCGCGGGCCGACCACGACGGGCCGTGCGACCCCGACCGGTGACCGGGATCGGCGGGGATGCGGCGGCGGTCAGTCGACCTCGACGACGACCAGTTCGCCGACCTGCTCGCCAATCTGCCGGCGGGCGTCCGCCGGCAGCCCGGCGTCGGTGATCAGCAGGTCGGCCTCGGCCAGCGGGGCGATGGTGGCGATGCCGATGGTCTCCCACTTGGTGTGGTCGGCCAGCACCACCAGGTGCCGGGCCGCGCCGATCAGCCGCCGGTTGACCGCAGCTTCCAGCAGGTTGGGGGTGGTGAACCCGGTGCGCGGGCTCATCCCGTGCACGCCGAGAAAGAGCAGATCCACGTTCAGGGTACGGATCGCCGCCTCGGCCACCGGCCCGGTCAGCGCGTCCGACGGGGTACGGATGCCACCGGTCAGCACCACCGTCTGGTCGACGCGCGGGTTCTGGTAGAGCGCGTCGGCGACCGGGATCGAGTTGGTCACCACGGTCAGCCCGGGGACGTCGCCGAGCAGGGTGGCCAGCGCGGCGGTGGTGGTGCCGGCCGACAGCGCGACGGCCATCCCGGGCTCGACCATCCGGGCGGCCCGGCCGGCGATGGCCCGCTTCTCGTCCTGCTGGCGGATCGACTTCGCGGCGAAGCCGGGTTCCTCGGCCGATCCCGGACCGGCCAGGGTCGCCCCGCCGTGCACCTTGTCGACCAGTCCCCGCTCGGCGAGCACCTCCAGGTCCCGCCGGATCGTCATGTCCGAGACGCCGAACCGGCTGACCAGGTGGCTGACCCGCACCCCGCCGCGCTGCCGGATCAGCTCCAGGATGGCGTTCTGCCGTTGCTGAGCGAGCATCGGACCTCCCAACCGCGCGGACGAGGGAACGGTACGCAGGTCAGGCCGCTGCTGCCGGGGGTGGTTCAGCCGCTGGGACCGGCTGCGTCGCCGCCCGCTCCTCGCGGACCACCGCGACCTCCCCGGCGGGTACCCGCAACGCGCCGCCGCAGGGCTGGCCGGTGAGCAGGTCGGTGCCGGTCACGTCGAGGGTCGCCTCGGCCTCGGTGTGGTTGACCACGAACAGCCAGGACCGGTCGTCGGCGCGGCGGCGGACCACCTCGACGCCGGGCGGGGCGGCGACCGGCGGCCGGACCCCGGCCCCGGTGAGCAGCCGGGCCACCAGGGCGTCGGTGGCCGACTCGTCGAGCCGGGTGGCCAGGTACCAGGCGGTGCCGTCGCCGACCCGGTGCCGGGTGAGCGCCGGTACGCCCGGCAGCGGACCGTCCTCGTAGGACGCCACCACCTCGGCGCCCTCCGGGTGCAGCCACTCGGTCCAGACGTCGGCGGTGGACCCGTCGTCGAGGGTGACCTGATCACCGGGCAGCAGCGGGAAGAACTCCTCGGTACGCACCCCGAGCAGCTCCCGGAACGCCCCCGGGTAGCCGCCGAGCCGGATGTGGTCGTGCTCGTCGACGATCCCGCTGAAGTACGTCACCAGCGCCGTCCCGCCCCCGGCGACGTACCGGCGCAGCGCCTCGGCGTCGGCGTCGCGGACCAGGTAGAGGGTGGGGACGAGGACCAGCCGGTAGCCGGACAGGTCGGTCGACGGGTGCACCACGTCGGAGGTCACCCCGGCCCGCCACAGCGCGTCGTAGAGCGCCCGCATCCGGTCGGTGTAGGTGACGTCGACGCTGGGGTGGGAGTCCAGCTCGACCCCCCACCAGGCTTCCCAGTCGAACAGGATCGCCACCTCGGCCTCGACCCGGCTGCCGCGTACCTCGGCCAGGGCCCTGAGGTCGGCGCCGAGCCGGCAGACCTCGTCGAAGACCTTGGTGTCCGGGCCGGCGTGCGGGACCAGCGCGGAGTGGAACTTCTCCGCGCCGGCCCGGGAGGCCCGCCACTGGAAGAAGAGCACCCCGTCCGCGCCGCGCGCCACGTGGGTGAGGCTGTTGCGGCGGAGCTGACCGGGGGTCTTGGCGACGTTGCGGGGCTGCCAGTTGACCGCGCTGGTGGAGTGTTCCATCAGCAGCCACGGGTCGCCACCGGCGACGCCCCGGGTCTGGTCGGCGGCGAACGACAGGCCGAGGTGGGCGTTCGGGTCGGTGACGGTCAGGTAGTGGTCGTTGGCCACCAGGTCCACGTCGGACGCCCAGGAGTGGTAGTCCATGTGCTTCACGCCCATGCCGACCATGAAGTTGGTGGTGACCGGCTGGCCGACCCGCCGCTTGAGCACCTCCCGTTCGGCGCGGAGCTGGGAGCGCTGGGCGTCGGAGGAGAAGCGCAGGAAGTCGAGCTGCTGGGTGGGGTTGGCGAAGGTGGGCGCGGCGCGCGGCGGGTTGACCTCGGCCCAGTCGTGGTAGCGCTGGCTCCAGAAGGTGGTGCCCCAGGCGTCGTTGAGCCGGTCGAGGTCGCCGTATCGCTCGCCCAGCCAGCCCCGGAACGCCTCGGCGCTGACGTCGCAGTAGCAGTGCACGTTGTGGCAGCCCAGCTCGTTGGAGACGTGCCACATCACCACGGCGGGGTGGTCGGCGTAGCGGTCGGCGACCGCCTCGACCAGGGCCAGCGAGCGCTCCCGGAAGATCGGCGAGCTGGGGCAGTAGGCCTGCCGGCCGCCGGGCCACAGCACGGTGCCGTCGGCGGTCCGGGGCAGCGTCTCGGGGTGCCGGTGGGCCAGCCACGGCGGTGGGCTGGCGGTGGCGGTGGCCAGGTCGACCCGGATGCCGCCGGTGTGCAGGACGTCGAGGGCGCGGTCGAGCCAGTCGAACTCGTACCGCCCGGGGGAGGGTTCGAGCAGTGCCCAGGAGAAGATCCCGACGGAGACCAGGTTGACCCCGGCCCGGCGCATCAGCGCCACGTCGTCGGTCCAGACCCGCTCGGGCCACTGCTCGGGGTTGTAGTCGGCGCCGAAGTGGATCCCGTCGCCCTGCCAGCTGCCGTGTTGCCGCATGAGAGCAGAGCGTGCCCCTAGCGGACGATCAAGTCAACACTTTCCAACACCGGTCGATTTTCCAACGTTTACCCGGTGGATCGCCTGCCAGCGCTCGGATATCGATCCGGAGCTGCCCTCTTGACAGCGCCGCACGGACGGGTAGCTTCAAGCGCCACCGGGAGTTTGTGTTTGCCCATGTTGGTTCTCGGTGGATCTATGTTGGCATTCCCGAACCACCCTCCCCCACCACCACTGACGGCCCTCGGGCGCAGCGCACCTCTTCATCCGCAGGAGGCACCATGTCCCGTCCCCGCACCCAAGCCGAGTACCTGGCCCGGCTCGTACCGCCCTCCGTCGCCGGCATCGGCCGACGCTCCCTGCTCGCCGGGGCCGGCGCGGGCGCGCTGCTCGGCACCGGGCTGCTCGCCGGCTGCGGCTCCGACTCCGACTCGGGCAGCGACAGCAAGGAGGTGTCGGTCGGCTCCAACCAGTCCGACCCGCAGCCCAAGGCGGTCATCGCCAAGGTGATGGACGGGTTCACCACCGCGTCCGGCGTCACCCCCAAGATCAACACGGTGGACCACAACACCTACCAGGAGAACATCAACAACTATCTCCAGGGCAAGCCGGACGACGTGTTCATGTGGTTCGCCGGCTACCGGATGCGGTTCTTCGCCGCCAAGGGCCTCACCGGGGACATCAGCGACGTGTGGGGCAAGCTCTCCGGCTACTCCGACGCGTTCAAGAAGGCGTCCACCGGCGACGACGGCAAGCAGTACTTCGTGCCGTCGTCGTACTACCCGTGGGCGGTCTTCTACCGCAAGTCGGTCTGGAAGCAGTACGGCTACCAGGTGCCGACCACGCTCGACCAGTTCACCGCCCTCAGCACGCAGATGAAGCGGGACGGCCTGACCCCGATCGCCTTCGCCGACAAGGACGGCTGGCCGGCGATGGGCACCTTCGACATCCTCAACCTGCGGATCAACGGCTACCAGTTCCACATCGACCTGATGGCCGGCAAGGAGGCGTGGACCTCCGACAAGGTGAAGAAGGTCTTCGACACCTGGAACGGCCTGCTCCCGCTGCACCAGCCGGACAGCCTGGGCCGCACCTGGCAGGAGGCCGCCCAGTCGTTGCAGCAGAAGAAGAGCGGCATGTACCTGCTCGGCCTCTTCGTCGCCCAGCAGTTCGGCGCCGACGAGCAGGACGACATCGACTTCTTCACCTTCCCCGAGATCGACCCCGCCATCGGGGCCAAGGCGCTGGACGCGCCGATCGACGGCTACATGCTGGCCCGCAAGCCGAAGTCCGAGGCCAACGCCAAGAAGCTGCTGGAGTTCGTCGGCTCGAAGGAGGCCGCCGACATCACGGTGAAGAACGACCCGACCACCCTGGTCGCCAACAGCGGCGCGGACACCAGCGGCTACACCGCGTTGCAGAAGAAGGCCGCCGAGCTGGTCGGCTCGGCCACCGAGATCGCCCAGTTCCTCGACCGGGACACCCGGCCGGACTTCGCCTCCACCGTGATCATCCCGGCGCTCCAGCAGTTCATCAAGAACCCCAGGGACATCGACGGGCTGGTCAACAGCATCGAGAACCAGAAAAAGTCGATCTTCACCAGCTGACGGCGAGAGGGGGAGGACCGTCGTGTCCGACCTGCCCCTGATCCAAGCGGATCACGCCGTGACGTCGCCGGCCCCGACCGCCCCCTCCCGGGGTGGTCGCGGCCGGCGGCTACGGCTCCTGTCCCGTACCGACCGCGTGGTCATCACCCTGATGGTGGTCGTGCCGCTGCTGCTGGTGGTCGCCCTGGTCTGGCTGCCCGCGCTGGCCACCGTGGCGCTCTCCGGCACCGACTGGGACGGCATCGGCCCGCTGGGCGACATCGACTGGGTCGGTGCCCGCAACTACTCCGACGTGATCAACATCTATCCGCCGTTCGTGCCGGCGATGCAGAACAACCTGCTCTGGCTGGCCGCGCTGTTCGTGGTCGCCACCCCGTTCGGGATGTTCCTCGCCGTGCTGCTCGACAAGGAGATCCGGGGCAGCCGGTTCTACCAGACCGCGCTCTACCTGCCGGTGGTGCTCTCGCTGGCGCTGATCGGCTTCGTCTGGCAGCTCATCTACTCCCGCGACCAGGGGCTGCTCAACGCCGTCCTGGGCAGCCAGACCGACTGGTACGGCGACCCGAACGTCAACATCTGGGCGGTGCTGGTCGCGGCCGGCTGGCGGCACGTCGGCTACATCATGCTGCTCTACCTGGCCGGGCTCAAGGGCGTCGACCCGTCGCTGCGCGAGGCCGCCTCGGTCGACGGGGCCTCGGAGACCAGCACCTTCTTCCGGGTGGTCTTCCCGGTGCTGCGGCCCATCAACATCATCGTGCTGGTGGTGACGGTGATCGAGTCGCTGCGCGCGTTCGACCTGGTCTGGGTGATCAACAAGGGGCGCAACGGCCTGGAGCTGATCTCCGCCCTGGTCACCCAGAACGTGGTCGGCGAGGCGAGCCGGATCGGCTTCGGCTCCGCCCTGGCGACCATCATGCTGGCCGTCTCGCTGGTCTTCATCACCATCTACCTGGCCGTCGTCATGAGGGAGAACCGGCGATGAGCACGTCGACCACCAGCCGTGCACCGGTGGCGGAGCCGGCCCCGCGCCGCCGGCCGCTGCGTCCCGCCCGGGTGGTGCTGCACCTGTTCCTCGGCGCGGTCGCCGTCGGCTGGCTCTTCCCGATCCTCTGGGCGGTGCTGACCTCGCTGCGGTCCTACGAGTACACCGCCACCAACGGGTACGTCTCGTTCGGCGGCTGGACCCTCGACAACTACGTCACCGCCTGGCGGACCGCCGAGTTCGGCAAGCACTTCCTCAACTCGGTCTACATCACCGTCCCGGCGGTGCTGCTGACGCTCTTCCTCGCCTCCTGCGTGGCGTTCGTGATCGCCCGGTTCAGCTGGAAGCTCAACATCGTCCTGCTCGGGCTCTTCACCGCCGCCAACCTGCTGCCCCAGCAGGCGCTGCTGATCCCGCTGTTCCGGATCTTCACCGAGGTCCCGCTGCCGGAGTTCATGAGCGACTCCGAGCTGCTCTACGACAGCTACTGGGGGCTGATCCTGGTCAACGTCGCCTTCCAGTGCGGCTTCTGCGTCTTCGTGCTGAGCAACTACATGAAGGCGCTCCCCCGCGACCTCTACGAGGCGGCCATGGTGGACGGAGCGAGCATCTGGCGGCAGTACTGGCAGGTGACCATGCCGCTGTGCCGGCCGGCGCTGGCGGCCCTGGCCACCCTGGAGGTGACCTGGATCTACAACGAGTTCTTCTGGGCCACCGTGCTGATGCGTACCGGCGACAAGTTCCCGGTCACCAGCTCGCTGAACAACCTGCGCGGCGAGTTCTTCACCGACAACAACCTGGTGTCGGCCGGCTCGGTGCTGGTCGCCGTCCCCACCCTGGTGATCTTCTTCCTGTTGCAGAAGCAGTTCGTCAAGGGCCTGACCCTGGGGGCGTCCAAAGGCTGAGCCACCGCCCCCGCCCGCACCTGACGATCTCGGTGGCCCCCACCGCCCCGCCCGCATGTGCGCGCGAGAGCGGTATTCCTGACAGGCATAAATATGCCCCACAGGCATACCACTCTCGAGCGCTACCGACACCCCTCGACCTCACCCACCGTGACGGACGCCGGGTGCCCGCACCGGAGATGAGCGCCATGACCGATCCGACCGTGATCCACCTGCGCCGGGGCCGTACCAGCCTGGTGCTCGACGCGCGCGGCCCGGGGCTGCCCCGCGTCGTGCACTGGGGGGCCGACCTCGGTCCGGTGCCCGCCGACGACCTGCCGGCCCTGGTCGGGGCCACCGTGCCGCCGGTGGTGCCGAGCAGCTTCGACGCGCCGACCGTGCTGTCCCTGCTGCCCGAGGCGAGCGCCGGCTGGAGCGGTCGGCCCGGCCTCGCCGGCCACCGCGCCAGCCGGGACTGGTCGACCTCCTTCCACCTCGACGCGATCGACGTCGATGATCCGCGTGGCGACGTGGGGGACGCGGTGCGCGTAGCCCATGAGGAGGATGACCGGGGTGGAGTCGGCGCGGCGCGGGTGAGCGTGCGGGCGACGGACCCGGGCGTCGGGTTGACCCTGACCGTCGAGATCACCCTCGACCCGGTCGGGGTGCTGACCGTGCGGCACCGGCTGCGCAACGACGCCGACCAGCCCTACGAGGTACGCGAGCTGACGCCGGTGCTGCCGGTGCCGGCGGTCGCCACCGAACTGCTCGACCTGACCGGGCGGTGGTGCCGCGAGCGCGCGCCACAGCGGCACCCGTGGCCGCTGGGCGCCTGGGTCCGCGAGGGTCGGCACGGCCGCACCGGGCACGACGCCACCCTGCTGCTGGTCGCCGGCACCACCGGGTTCGGCTTCGGCCACGGCGAGGTGTGGGCGGTGCACACCGCGTGGAGCGGCGACCACGTGACCGCCGCCGAACGCCGCCCGACCGGGGAGTCCACCCTCGGCGGCGGGGAGCTGCTCGCCCCGGGCGAGATCGTCCTCGGCCCCGGCGACGAGTACGCCACCCCGCTGCTCTACGCGGCGCACTCCAGCACCGGGCTGGACGGGCTCAGCGAGGTGCTGCACACCCACCTGCGCGCCCGCCCGCAACACCCGCGCACGCCGCGCCCGGTCACCCTGAACGTGTGGGAGGCGGTCTACTTCGACCACGACCTGGACCGGCTGCGGGCGCTCGCCGACCGGGCCGCCGAGGTGGGGGTGGAACGGTTCGTCCTCGACGACGGCTGGTTCACCGGCCGCCGGCACGACCGGGCCGGCCTGGGCGACTGGCAGGTCGACGCCGACGTCTGGCCCACCGGGTTGGGGCCGCTCGTCGACCACGTCCACGGGCACGGCATGCAGTTCGGGCTCTGGGTCGAACCGGAGATGGTCAACCCCGACTCCGACCTGTTCCGCGCCCACCCCGACTGGGTGCTCACCGCGCCCGGCCGGCTGCCCCTGCCGTGGCGGCACCAGCAGGTGCTCGATCTGACCAACCCGGCGGCGTACGCGCACCTGCTCGACCGGCTCGACGCTCTGCTGACCGGGTACCCCGGCATCGACTACCTCAAGTGGGACCACAACCGGGACCTCACCGAGGCCGGGCACGCCGGACGGCCCGGGGTGCACACCCAGACCCTGGCGGCCTACCGGCTCTTCGACGAGCTGCGTGCCCGGCACCCGCACCTGGAGATCGAGAGCTGCTCGTCCGGCGGCGCCCGGGTGGACCTGGAGATCCTGCGGCGTACCGACCGGGTCTGGGCCAGTGACTGCAACGACGCGCTGGAACGGCTGTCGATCCAGCGGTGGACCGGCCTGTTGCTGCCCCCGGAGCTGATCGGCACGCACATCGGCCCGGGGCGCTCGCACACCACCGGTCGGGTGCACGACCTGGGTTTCCGGGCGGTCACCGCGCTCTTCGGCCACCACGGGATCGAGTGGGACATCGGCGCGATCAGCACCGCCGAGCGGGCCGAACTGGCCGCCTGGGTGGCCCTGCACAAGCGGCTCCGGCCGCTGCTGCACACCGGACGGGTGGTCCGGCTCGACCACCCGGACCCGGCCGTGCAGGCGCACGGCGTGGTGGCCCGCGACCGCTCCCGCGCGGTGTACGCGGTGTCCCGGCTGGCCACCTCCGTCGCGCAGACCCCCGGCCCGGTCCGCCTGCCCGGCCTCGACCCGGCCCGGCGGTACGCCGTCCGCCCAGCCGAGGGGGTGCCGGAGCCGGCCACGTTGCAGATCACCGCCCCCGGCTGGCTGCCCGCCGTGACGCTGGCCGGTGCGGTGCTGGCCGCGGTGGGCCTGCACCTGCCGGCCCTGCACCCGGAGCAGGCGCTGCTGCTGGAGGTCGACGCCGTCGACTGACCGGCACGGGGCGCTTGATCAGCCGCGGGGCGCTTGATCAGCCGCGGGCGCTTGATCGACTCAACGGGGGCGATATTGCGGTATCCGAGACAGGTGACACCGCAATATCGCCCCCACTGAGTGGATCATGAAACACCCGGGGCGGGGCCAGGCGGGGCGGGGCGTACCGGGACAGGACGGTGGCCGGGTCCGTGCGGACCCGGCCACCGGTGGCGCGGATGCGGTCAGCTCGCGGTGCAGGTCACCGTGGGGGCCGGGTTGCTGCCGTTCCAGCTGCCGATGAAGCCGAAGGCCGTGCTGGCCCCGGCGCCGAGCCGACCGTTGTAGTCGACGTTGCGGGCGGTCACGGTGCTGCCGCTGCTGCTCAGCGAGGCGTTCCAGGCCTGGCTGACGGTCTGGCCGTTGGCGTAGGTCCACTTCGCGGTCCAGCCGTTGACGCCCGCGCTGCCGGCGGTCACCTTGACCTCACCCTGGAACCCGCCCTGCCACGAACCGATGACCGTGTACGTCGCGGTGCAGCCACCGGTCGCCGGCGGGGTCGTGACCGGCGGGGTGGTCGGCGGCGGGGTGGTGCCGGAGTAGACCGACGCCTCCTTCGCGGTCGACTTGATGCCGTTGACGCCGTTGAAGATCCGCTGACCCCAGGTGGTCAGGGCGGCCGGGTTGAAGTTGGTGGTCATGTCCAGGTACTCCACCCCGCCGCCGTTGCCGCTCCACGACCAGCCCAGGTAGCCGATCCCGTTGGCCTGGGTGTACGACAGGATGGTGTCCTCGTCGGGGTTGCCGTCGGAGTGGTCGAAGCCGAACTCGCCGACCACGATGGGCAGCTTGGCGGTGCGGAACCGGCCCAGGTAGTCGCTGATCTCGGCGGCGGTGTCGAAGACGCCGTACATGTGGATCGAGAAGACGGTGTTCTTCTGCGGGTCGGCGGCGAACACCCCGGCCGCGTTGTCCCGCATGGTGAACGACCAGTCCTGACCCCAGTTCGGCGCGTCCACCATGATCGTGTGGGTGAGCCCGCCGGCCCGCAGCCGCTTGATCGCGTTGGCGTTGTCGGTGGCCCAGGTGGCGTAGCCCTGGTTGCCGTACGGCTCGTTGCCGATGTTGACGATGACGTACCGCTCCTGGCCCTGCAGGGCGCTGGCGATGCTCAGCCAGTAGTCGACCGCCCGGTCCAGGGTGATCGCCCCGGCCTGCTCGCCGTAGCCGGTGGTGTCGTGCACCTCCAGCACACAGATCAGCTTGTTGGCCTTGCAGAGCGAGATGACGTTGCTGACGTCGGCGGCGGTGTTCTTGGTCCAGCGGTCGCCGCTGGCCAGCACCACCCGCACGGTGTTCGCGCCGAGCGCCTTGATGTTGGCGAAGGAGGTGGTCTGCTGCGGGTACCAGGTGTGGGCGTGGTTGACGCCACGCATGACGAACTCGGTGCCGTTGGCGTCATAGAGCTTGCCACCGGAGACCGAGAAGCCAGCCGCGGCCTGGGCCGGCTGCCCGAAGGCGAACACGGCGGTGAGCACGGTGAGCAGGGCGACGGCGGCGACGGAGAGTCGCTTCTTCATGGGTTTCCTCAGGAAGGGTCGACCCCGTTGCCCTGGCGGGGTGGCGATGCTGGTGACGGTGGCGCTCGGCTGCAGCCCGACAGCCGCCGCCGGACTCCCTGGCCGCGTGCGGATCAGCGTAGGCCGATGGGATCGCGAAGGCAACCGGTTAAGTTGCCGGGCTGTTTCCGCCAGATCCGGTGGCGACCCACGCCGGACGCGGGTCGCCACCGGCGGCAGTCATCCCCACCACAGGATGTGACACCACCAGCCTGAACCGGTTAAGTCGGAGGCTAGACGCTGGCCCCGGCACCGTCAAGAGCGGCCCGCCGGACCGGTGGGCCGACGCCGGTGGGCCGACGCCGGTGGGCCGCCGCCGGTGGGCACCCCGTCGGGTGACGCGGCGGTATCCGAGGTTGACCGGTAGCGGGCAGGGGTATCCGGTGACGATCGTCTCCCGGAAGGAGAAACCAGGATGGTCAGCGTCGGCTACACCCTGATGTGCGAACAGACCGGTCCCAAGCAGTTGGTCGACCACGCGGTACGGGCGGAGGCCGCCGGCTTCGACCAGCTGGTCATGTCCGACCACTACTACCCGTGGCTCGACGCGCAGGGCCACTCCCCCTACGCGTGGTCGGTGCTGGGCGCGGTCGCCCACGCCACCAGCCGGGCCGAGCTGATGTCCTTCGTGACCTGCCCGATCCGCCGCTACCACCCGGCCGTGGTCGCGCAGAAGGCCAGCACCATCGGGGTGCTGTCCGACGGCCGGTTCACCCTCGGCCTCGGCGCCGGGGAGAACCTCAACGAGCACGTGGTCGGCGGCTGGCCGCACGTGCAGCAACGGCACGAGATGTTCTCCGAGGCGCTCCAGATCATCCGGCCCCTGCTCAACGGCGAGACGCTGACCTTCTCCGGCAACCACTTCGATGTCCCCGACGCCTTCGTCTGGGACCGGCCGGAACGCCCCGTCCCGATGGCCGTGGCCGCGTCCGGGCCGTCGTCGGCCGCGCTCGCCGCCGAGTACGCCGACGGCATCGTCGCCACCGAACCCGACTCCCGGATCATCCAGCTCTACGACGACGCGGGCGGCGCGGGGCAGCCCCGATACGGCCAGGTGGCCATCTGCTACGGCCCCGACGAGGCCGAGTGCCGCAAGATCGTGCACGACCAGTTCCGCTGGTTCGGCAACGGCTGGAAGGTCAACGCCGACCTGCCCGACCCGGACGCCTTCGCCGCCGCCACCCAGTTCGTCCGGGAGGAGGACGTCGCCGAGGGCGTCCCCTGCGGCCCCGACGTCGAGCGGCACGTCGAGGCGTTCCGCGCCTTCGTCGACGCCGGCTTCACCCACGTGGCGCTCCTCCAGGTGGGCGGGGACAGCCAGCCGATGTTCCTGGACTGGGCGCAGGAGCAGCTGCTGCCCCGACTCCGCGAACTGTGACCACGGTGGCCGGTCGGGACGGGTCGACCGCCCTGACCGGCCTGGTCAACCTAGTCCTCTGACGAGAAGAACCGGGTCGGGTGCCGGCTGGGCACCCGGCCAACCCGAGGACCACCCCCACCATGCCTCATGGGAGCCGATGTAGCACCGTAGGGCGAGACCAGACCTCGCCCCCTGAGTGGATCTACCCAGCGAGACGGGCCAGGACGCCATCCAGGAGCCGAACCATGATCACATTGCGATTTTGTACACGACACGCCGAGGCGAGTACGCAAAATCGCAATGCGATCATGGCAGCCCAGCGGAAGCAGCGACCACCTCGGCAACAGTGCCGGCGGAGTGCCCCACGGTCATGGGAACGTGGAAGAACCCGTCACCAGGCGTAGCGCAGTCCGTGCCGGTACGACCTCTACCCTGAAGCAGGTATGCCCGTCTGTCATATTCATGCCTGAGCGGCATGAAGACGTGTCACGATTCCCCCATCGGGGCCAGGGCGAGGTCCAGTTCGGCGACGACCGGGTAGTGGTCGGAGGCGTATTCGGCGTCGCCGCCGCGGACCACCCGGACGGCCCGCAGTCGGGCGGCGAGCGCCGGGCTGCCGAACAGGTAGTCCAGCCGCATGCCGGAGAACTCGCCCCCGCCGCCGTACCGGGTCGGCGCGGTCAGCCCGGCCTCGCCCGACGCGGCCGCACCGCCCCACCCCGCGGTATCGGTCGGGCCGGCCGCATTGGTCGGGTCGGCCGCCTCGCCCCACCCGGCCGCATCGGTCGGGACGGCTGCATCGCCCCACCCGGGCGTATCGGTCGGGGCGGGCGTATCGGTCGGGGCGGGCGGGCCGGCGGCGTGGGTCCAGAGGTCGACCAGGCCGGCGGCGAGCAGCCGGGCCACCGCCCGGGTGTCCACGGTCCGCCCGTCGCGGCGCAGGTGCCGCCGCCGGTACGCCGCCGGCAGCCGGGCCACCCGGTCGGTGTGGTCGGTGCCCGGGTCGAGGGTGTTCAGGTCACCGGCGAGCAGGGCCAGCTCCCCCGGCGCGCGGCGCACCGCCCCGACGAGCCAGCCGGCCTCGATGCGCCGCCGCAGCCCGGTGTACGGGTCGAGGTGCGCGCTGAGCACGGTGAGCGGGCCGGCGGTGGTGCCCAGCTCCACCCGTTGCACCGCGTGGTGGAACGGGCGACGGACCGGACCGGCGGACCGGGTCGGCCACGGCGGGCGGACCAGCACGGCCACCGGCTGGCCGAAACAGCTGCGGGCCAGGTGTGCCCGCATCCCCACCCGGTCGGCGAACCCGGCCAGCACGCCCGGCCGGTCGAAACCGCGCAGCTCCTGCACGGCCAGCACGTCGGGGGCCTGCGCGGCGACGACCCGGCACACCAGGTCCCGCCGGTCGGGCCCGGTACGGTCCCGGCCGCCGGTCCTGATGTTCCAGGTCATCACCCGCAGCACGGCTGACGGCTCACTCCGGTCGACCGGCCTTGGCCAGCTCGTCGTCCAGCTCGTCGACCTGCTCCGACTCGATCTCCGGCCGGTTGCCCTGGTAGACGTCGGCGTTGGGCCGGATCACCCAGTAGAGCAGGCCGATCCACAGGCCACTGAGGATGAGCGCGCCCATGAAGTCGGTCGGGTGGTGCATCCCCCGGTACATCCTGGAGACCGCCACCCCGACCGGCATGATCACGGCCAGCGCCACGAAGAGCCACCGCCACCAGCGGTCGGTCCGGACGAACACGATGATCGCGATGGCCAGCCAGAGGCAGGTGGTAGCCGCGATGTGCCCGGACGGGAAGGACGAGGTGGGCATCTGCCCGTCCAGGTTCTCCACCGCCGGGCGGGGCCGGTCCACCACCCGGGCCGAGGCGAGGAAGAGGCTCAGCTCCCCGATCAGCGCCAGCACCACGAACAGCACCGGCCGCCAGCGCTTCCAGACGGCCAGCACCAGTGGGCAGAAGACCAGCGAGACCATCAGGATGGCGTGGGTGTCGCCGAACTTGCTCCACCACCAGCTCAGCTCGGTGAGGAAGTCGGTGTGCCGGGCGGCGAACCAGCGCGGCACCTCGGTGTCCATGGTCTCGAAGACGGTGCCCTTGGCGTGGTAGCTGACGTAGCTGCCGAAGGCGTAGAGCGCGCCGAAGACGATCACCCAACCGACCAGCAGCTCGGCGACGGACGAACGGGGGTGCTCCAGCACGTGCTCCTCGGCCGGGGCCGGGGTGATCTTGTCACCGGCCTCCGGCTCCAGCCCCTCGGTCAGCGGCGGCACCGGCCGACCCCGCTCGCGCCGCCACAGCCGGAACGCGTACGCGGTGACGCCGAGCCAGGCCGCGCCGAGCAGCCAGCCGCCGAGCACGTCGGAGACGAAGTGCACGCCGAGCGCGATCCGGGTCAGCCCGACCAGCGCCACCAGCACGGCGACGATGGCGATCGCCGGCTTACGCCACCGGGGCGCCATGGCCGGCAGGAAGACCAGCAGCAACGCCCCGTAGGCGACGAACGAGCCGAGCGCGTGCCCGCTGGGGAAGCTGTTGCCGGGGGCGCTGGCGACCGGCACGTCGACCACCGGGCGGAGCCGGCCGACCAGGGCCTTCAACGACGGGTCGAGGATCAGCCCGCCCACCCCGGTCACGATCAGGTAGACCGCCAGCCGGGACTGGCGACGGATCAGCAGGGTCACCACGGCGATGGTGACCAGCCAGATCAGCACCGGTCGGCCGCCCAGGTCGGTGACCGCCTGGAGCACGGTGACCAGCGCGTGGTGCGGCGCGACGAGCCCGTTGAACCACTCGGCCACCTCGTGGTCGGCGTGGTACATCGGGCTCCACCTGAACCGGACGAGCATGAGCAGCAGCCCGAAGGCCACGCCCGCGCCGGCCACGGCCAGCAGGCCGACGACGCTCCGTTCGGCGAAATGGCCGAGCGGCCGTCGGGCCGTCGTGTCCTTGACCGCGGTCAACCCGCACCTCCCTGCGTCGACGTGGCGAGGCGCGCTGTACCCGATTCCGCCGCCGCGTACACGCCCGTCCGGTGTGGCGGGCTCAGAGCGCGGTCATCTCGCCGGTGTCGAGCAGCTCCACCCGCTCGGCCTCGGGCTCCCACAGGTCCGGCTGGGCCGGCTCCGGAGCGCCGATCCGGGTCGCCTCCAACTGGGCCGCGAAGGACAGCCCACCGAAGAGCGCCATACCGGTGAGGTTGGCCCACAGCAGCAGCGCCATCATCCCGGTCAACGCCCCGTACGTCTGGCCGAAGCCGCCGCCGAACTTGACGTACGCGGCGAGCAGCAGGCTGGCCAGCCACCACAGGGCGGTGGCGATGCCGGCGCCGAAGAAGAGCCAGGACAGGCCGGGTTGCTTGCGCCGGGGCGCGTACCGGAAGATCACCGCCACCGCGACCACGGTCAGCACCAGGCTCAACGGCCAGCGCACCGCCTCCCAGACACCGGCGGCGAGGTCCCCCCACTCGTAGTGCCGCTGCACCGACTCGCCCATCGCCCCGCCGCCGACCAGGATCAGGAACCCGGCCAGTGCGGGCAGGCCGGCGACCACGGCGAGCACCGCCGCCCGCAGGTACTTCCACAGCGCCGGGCGGTCCCGCTCCACGCCGTAGATCCGGTTCGCGCCGCGCTCGATCTGGGCCATCGTGGTGGTCAACGCCACCAGGCCGGTGATCAGGCCGAGGGTCAGCGCCAGCTCGCCGGTGCGCTCGGTGCGGTCGCCGTCGCCGAGGAGGTCCTGTACCACCTGCTCGCTCTGCCCGGGGGTCAGCGCCAGCACGGTGTCGGCGACCACCCGGCCGCCCTCCTCGACGCCCAGGTCGCTGATCAGGCCGGTGAGCGCGATCAGGAACGGGACCACGGCCAGGCAGAGTTGCAGGGCGAAGGCCCGGGAGTGGCTGAACCCGTCGCCGTAGCGGAAGCGGATGAACGCGTCGCGCAGCAGCTGCCAGCCCCCGGGCCGGCGCAGCGTCCGCCAGGCGTCGTCGGCGGAGAGTTCGTCCGACGCCATCAACCGGGTCTCGGGGACGAGTTTGGTGCTACTCACGGCGGGCTTCCTCGACCAGCTTCTCACCGCGCTTCGCTGCGGCGTCGGCGTCGTGGGCCAGGTCCGGGTCCTGGGCCGGGCGCGGCACGCAGAGCCAGAGCGACTCGGGTTTGATCTCGGCGGTCAGGGTGCGCCCCGGCGCGATCAGGTCGCCGTCGAGCTGCCGGGGCTGGGGCCGGTTGCTGGTGATGACGACCCTGCGGGCCCGGTGGACCTCCATCCGGGGGACGCTGCCTCGTCGACGGACCAGTGCCCAGCCCATGGCGAGCCAGTGCCGCACCCGGTTGGGGGTGAGCACCGCGACGTCGAGCCAGCCGTCGTCGGGCTCGGCGTCGGTGAGCAGGCGGACCCCGCCCTGGAGCCGTCCGACGTTGGCGACCAGCACGGTGCGGGCCCGGCGACGCACCGGCGGCCGGTCGTCGATGCGGATGGTGAGCCGCATCGGCCGGTCCCGCAGGTGCTTCGCCGCTCCCATCACGTAGGCGGGCCAGCCGATCCGGGCCTTGGTGGTCTCGGAGGTGTCCGCCAGCATCTGCGCGTCGAAGCCCATCCCGGCCATCACCGCGAAGCACTGGTCGTCGACGACGCCGACGTCCAGCCGGCGGCGTCCGCGCTCGACGGCCACCTGGAGGCCGGCGGCCAGGTCGTTGGAGAGCCCCAGGTTGGCGGCGAGCAGGTTGCCGGTGCCCTGCGGCAGCACGGCGAGCTCGACGTCGGTGCCGGCCAGCGCGGTGACGCAGGCCATCACGGTGCCGTCGCCGCCGCAGGCGAAGACCAGTTCGGCCCCGGCCTCGACGGCCTGCCGGGTCTGGCCCCGGCCGGGGTCCTCGGCGGTGGTCTCGTACCAGGTCGGGGCGGGCCAGCCGGCGGCGGCGAGCGCCTCGTCCACGGTCGCGCGGAACTCGTCGAGATCGGCCACCTTCGTCGGGTTGACCACCACCGCCGAGCGCGGGGCCCGGTCGTCGCCGGCCGCCGTACGCTTCTGCTCTGCACCGTCCACGGCGTCAGTGTGCAGCACCCCGGCCCGGTCAGCGACCCGGCGACGACCGACGTTGCATTGACCGCAAACAGGTTTGAGCGGGTGGGCCGACGACTGGGCTTGCTCAGGCCGCCGTACGGAGCGGCGGGCCGGCTTGCTCAGGCCGCCGTGCGGAGCGGCGGGCCGGCTTGCTCAGGCCGCCGTGCGGAGCGCCGACTCGACCCGTCGGCGCAGGTCGTCGAGGTCCGCACCCGCCTCGGTCAGCGCCTGGGCGCCCCGGCCGCCGCTCTCGCGGAGCAGGCCGAGCAGGATGTGCTCGGTGCCGATGTGGCGGTGGCGCAGCCGGACCGCCTCGCGCAGGGCCAGCTCCAGCACCGTGCGGGAGCGGGGCGAGAGCGGGCCGCCGCCGGGCCGGTGCGTCCACCACCGGCGGCGGGGGGCCGGGACCGCCTCGCGCAGGGCGTCCGGTCCGAAGCTGTCCTCGATCCGGGCGACGATGGCCGCGAGGTCGATGCCGATCTCGCGCAGCGCGGCGGCGTCCGCCTCGTCGAGCCCGGTCCCGCCGCCGGCAGTGGTCTGCCGCCGGACCCGGGCGCGCACGTCGTCGGGGTCGACGCCGGCCTCGGTGAGCACCTGGCCGGCGAGCCCGTCGCCGTCGTCGAGGACGGCGAGCAGCAGGTGTGCGGTGCCGACGGGGCGTCGCCCGTCGGAGCGGGCCTGCTCGACCGCGGCGCGGACGACCGCCCGCGCGCGGTCGGTGAACCGTTCGAACATCATTCCTCCCAGGTGCCGCGGACCGCCGGTCGCCCGGCGTGCTTCTTGTGGACCGCCTGCCGGCTGACCTCGAGCGCGTCGGCGATCTCCTGCCAGGACCAGCCCTGTCGTCGGGCGTTGTCCACCTGGACCACCTCCAGCCGTTCGAGGAGCCGGCGCAGGGCGAGCACCGCGCGCAGGCCGACCCGGGGGTCGGTGCTGCCGGCTGCCGCCGCGAGTTCCGTCGCCTGACTCATGGTGTCAATCTACGTTGACAACCTCCGCGCCGTCAACCCTGGTTGACAAAGCCGGCCCGCGCCGACACGACGTCGGACGCCCGGTCCGGGCCGGCGACGGTGCTACCGTCCGCTGGTGTTCCGTCGCCGCACCGCCGACCAGCCCGTCGAGGCCGCCCTCCGGCTGCCCGTCGGCCGGGTCGAATGGGAGGTCGCCGGCGGTTCCGTGGTCGGCCACCGCTACCCGGCCAACTTCGACGTCGTGCACGTCGACCCGGAACTGCCGTTCGTGGCGGTGGTCGACGGCATGGGCGAGGGCGAGGGCAGCCGGATAGCCGGCACCATCGCCCGGGACACCCTGCACGAGCTGATCCACGCCGGCTGGCCGGCCGTCGGCCCCCGCGGGCTGCGCGCCGCGGTCACCGAGTCCCAGATCCGGGTACGCCGGGCCGGAGCCGCCCTGGACGAGCTGGCCGGCTGCACGCTGACCGCGCTGCTCGCCGAGCCCGACGGCGAGCTGGCCTGGATCGTCCAGCTCGGCGACTCCCGGGCGTACCGGCTGCGCGACGGGCTGCTGGAGCTGGTGACCGTGGACCACACGATGGCCTGGCTCGGCGTGCTGCACGGCTGGTGGCCGGCGAACTCCCGGGAGGCGGCACACGCCCGCTACCAGCTCCTGCGCTACCTCGGCCACCCCGACCGGCCCGATCCGGACCTGCTCGGGGTGCCGCTGCGCCCCGGCGACACCTGGCTGCTGTGCACCGACGGGGTGAGCGACCAGCTCGACTACCACCGGCTGCGGGAACTGCTCGCCGAGCCGGACCCGACCCGGGCGGTACGCGCCCTGCTCGCCGCGAGCCTGGCCGAGGGGGGCAGCGACAACGCCACCGCGGTCGTGCTGCGCGTCCACCCGGCGACCCGGCCCCGCCCGTCCGACTGACCGGCTCCCGATCGGGCTCCACCGTCCGCCCGGCGCGGCTAGCGTCGGTGGGGACGGCGTGGCCGTACCGCGCGGGACGCCCGGGAGGTGAACCGGATGACCGGATCCACGGGCGGGCCGGTGGTGGTCGGCCTCGGGGCCACCCCGACGGACCTGGGGATGGTCCGGCTGGCCGCCCGGGAGGCCGACACCCACGGCCGGAGCCTGGCCCTGGTGCACGCCTTCAACTGGGAGGCCGCCCTCGCCGGCCCGTCGCTGGCCGGCAGCCGGGACACCGCCGAGGAGCTGATCGCCCGGGCCGCCACGGCCGCGAACGAGGTCGCCCCGGCGGTGCCGGTCAGCGGTGAGATCGTCGAGGGGGCACCCGTCGGCGTCCTGGTCCGCCGCTCCGAGACGGCGTTCCTGGTGGCCATCGGGGACGGCGGGATGACCGGCTGCGGACGGTGTGTCCCGGCCGACGCACCGGCCGTGCAGCTCGCCGCCCGTGCCGGCTGCCCGGTGCTGGTGGTCCGCCCCGAACCACCGCCCCCGGGGCCCGTGCTGGTCGGCGTGGACGGCTCACCCGGCTCCCGGGCCGTGCTCGACTTCGCCTTCGGCTGCGCCGCCCGCCGACCGGCCCGGGTCATCGTGGTGCGGGTGGTCGAGCCGGGACGACCCGACGGTGACGACGACCCGCTCGGCGCGCTGGTCGCCGAGGCCCGCCGGCACCACCCGGAGGTCGCGGCGGAGTGCCACACCGTCCACGGGGATCCCGGGACCGTGCTGGTGGAGCAGTCCCGGTCGGCGCAGGTGGCGCTGGTCGGCGCCCGGGGTGACCAGCCGGGGCGGGGCATGCTGGGCGAGGTGAGCCAGACCCTGCTCTACCACGCGCCGGCTCCGGTCATCGTCGTCCGTGGACTGGTTTCCGCCGTACCGGCCGGGGCATGACGTCCCCAGCGGCCGGGACCAACGGCCCTGACCGGTGAGCCCCCGAACGCGAAGACTGGATCTGCCCGGGGCGAAACGGCGCTTCCGGGTGCAGAACCCCCCGACCCGCGAGAGGCTTTGGCAGCATGGACACCGCTCTCGACCTGCACAGTCCCCTGACCGACGACGAGCTGCGCCGGCTGGACGCCTACTGGCGGGCGGCGAACTACCTGACCGTCGGGCAGATCTACCTGCTCGACAACCCGCTGCTGCGCGAGCCGCTCGCCCCCGAGCACGTCAAGCCCCGGCTGCTCGGCCACTGGGGCACCAGCCCCGGCCTCAACCTGCTCTACGCGCACCTCAACCGGGTCATCGTCAACCGTGACCTGTCGGCCATCTTCGTCACCGGCCCCGGCCACGGCGGCCCGGCCCTGGTGGCGAACACCTGGCTGGAGGGCACCTACAGCGAGCTGTACCACTCGGTGAGCCGCGACGAGACCGGCATGCAGCGGCTGTTCCGCCAGTTCTCCTTCCCCGGCGGCATCCCGAGCCACGTGGCACCGGAGGTGCCGGGCTCGATCCACGAGGGTGGCGAGCTGGGGTACGCCCTGAGCCACGCCTACGGCGCGGCCTTCGACAACCCGGACCTGCTGGTCGCCTGCGTCATCGGCGACGGGGAGGCGGAGACCGGCCCGCTGGCGGGGAGCTGGCAGTCCAACGTCTTCCTCAACCCGTCCCGCGACGGTGCGGTGCTGCCGATCCTGCACCTCAACGGCTACAAGATCGCCAACCCGACGGTCATGGACCGGATCCCCACCGAGGACCTGCTCAACCAGATGCGCGGCCACGGCTACCAGCCGTACCTGGTCGCCGGGGACGACCCGGCCGAGGTGCACCAGCTCCTCGCCGCCACCCTGGACCGGGCCTGCGACGAGATCGCCGAGATCCAGCGGGTGGCCCGCTCCGGCGGCCACGTGGAGCGTCCCCGCTGGCCGATGATCATCCTGCGGACCCCGAAGGGCTGGACCGGCCCGACCCGGGTCGACGGCAAGCAGGTCGAGGGGACCTTCCGCGCCCACCAGGTGCCCATCGCCGAGGTACGCGACAACCCGGAGCACCTGGCCGAGCTGGAGCGCTGGCTGCGCAGCTACCGTCCGGAGGAGCTCTTCGACGCCACCGGCGCCCCGGTCGCCGAGCTGACCGCACTGCCGCCGAAGGGCGAGCACCGGATGAGCGCGAACCCGGTCACCAACGGCGGGCGGTTGCTCCGTGACCTGACCCTGCCGGACTTCCGCGACTACGCCGTCGACGTCAAGCAGCCGGGTGAGCCGGTGGTCGGCGCGGCCGGGGTACTCGGCACCTGGGTCCGCGACGTGATCACCGCCAACCCGCAGACGTTCCGGCTGTTCGGCCCGGACGAGGTCGCCTCCAACCGGCTCGGTGCCGCGTTCGAGGTCACCGACCGGTCCTTCGACGGCCGGATCGAGACCACCGACGACCACCTCTCCCCCGACGGCCGGGTGATGGAGGTGCTCTCCGAACACCTCTGCGAGGGCTGGCTGGAGGGCTACCTGCTGACCGGCCGGCACGGCATCTTCACCAGCTACGAGGCGTTCATCCACATCGTCGACTCGATGGTCAACCAGCACGCCAAGTGGCTGAAGGTGACCCGGGGCATCCCCTGGCGGGAGCCGATCGCCTCGCTGAACTACCTGCTGTCCAGCCATGTCTGGCGGCAGGACCACAACGGCTTCTCGCACCAGGACCCGGGCTTCATCGACCACGTGGTCAACAAGAAGGCCGAGGTGGTCCGGGTCTACCTGCCGCCGGACGGCAACACCCTGCTCTCCACCATGGACCACTGCCTGCGCAGCCGGCACTACATCAACGTGGTGGTCGCCGGCAAGCAGCCCGCCCCGAACTGGCTGACCATGGACGAGGCGGTCCAGCACTGCCGGCGCGGCCTGGGTATCTGGGACTGGGCCAGCACCGACGACGGTCAGGAGCCGGACGTGGTGCTCGCCTGCGCCGGCGACGTGCCCACCCTGGAGACCCTCGCCGCCGCCGACCTGCTCCACCGGCACCTGCCCGAGCTGAAGGTGCGGGTCGTCAACGTGGTCGACCTGATGCGGCTCCAGCCGTCGTCGGAGCACCCGCACGGGCTGCCGGACAACGAGTTCGACACCATCTTCACCCGCGACAAGCCGATCATCTTCGCCTACCACGGCTACCCGTGGCTGATCCACCGGCTGACCTACCGCCGGGCCAACCACGACAACCTGCACGTGCGCGGCTACAAGGAGGAGGGCACCACCACTACCCCGTTCGACATGGTGATGCTCAACGACCTGGACCGCTTCCACCTGGTCATCGACGTCATCGACCGGGTGCCCGGCCTGGCCGCCCGCGCCGCCCACCTGCGGCAGGAGATGGTCGACACCCGGCAGGCCTGCCGCGACCACACCCGCCGGCACGGCGAGGACGACCCCCGGGTCGCCGAGTGGCGCTGGATCCGGGAGACCCAGCCCGCCCAGCTCGACGCCGAGTGACGCCACCCGACTCCCCCGGCGGGCCGACCGGTCCACCGCCCACCCACCCGACGCCCCGCACAGCTGAGAGGACGAGACGATGACTTCCGACGAGATCCTGGTCGGCTACGACGGCTCCGCCGACGCGGGGGTCGCCCTGGACTGGGCGCTGGCCGAGGCGCAGCGCAGCGGACGCCCGGTCCGCCTGGCGTACGTCTTCGAGTGGCTGACCGTCGCCGGGTGGGTCGGCCCCGGGGTGGCCCCCGGGGTATGGCCGGACGACGCCGCCCGCCGGCAGGTCGAGGAGCTGGTGCGGCAGGCCGCCTCGGACGCCACCGCCGCGTGGCCCGGCGTCACCGTGCACGGTGGGGTCTACGACGGCCCGCCCGCGCTGGTGCTGGAGGAGCGTTCCGCCGAGGCCGGGCTGCTGGTGCTCGGCAGCCGGGGCCACGGCGGCTTCACCGGCCTGCTCGCCGGCTCCACGGCGGTCTCGGTGGCCGCCCACGCGCACTGCCCGGTCGTGGTGGTGCGGGAGGCCCAGGCCAAGGTCACCGGCCCGGTGGTGGTCGGCTACGACGGCTCCGAGCAGGCCCGCACCGCGCTCGGGTTCGCCGTGGAACGGGCCGCGCAACGGGAGACGGCACTGCGGGTGCTGCGCGCCTTCGAGCCGCCGGACGACCGCTGGCGGCCCTCCGACCCGGACGCCGAGGCCCGGCTCGCGGCGGACCGGGCCGAGATCGAACAGGCCCTCGCCGGCTGGCGGGACACCTTCCCCGGGCTGCCGGTCACGGTGGAGATCGCCCCGGCCCGACCGGCCGCCGCGCTCGTCGAGGCGAGCCGGGAGGCGCAGCTCGTGGTGGTCGGCAGCCGGGGCCGGGGCGGGCTGCGCGGGATGCTCCTCGGCTCGGTCGGCCAGCAGCTCATCCAGCACGCGCACTGCCCGGTCGCCGTCGTCCGGGAACGCTGACCGGCCGTTGATCCGGGCCGCCCGCCGCCCGGATCAACGGCTCGGGGCCGGCGGGTCGGGGTCCAGGGCGAGGTAGTCCTCCTCTTCCTGGGCCAGGTGCAGGCGCAGCACCGCGTCCAGCCCGTACAGGCTGGCGAGCAGGTCGGGCACCTGGTCGGGGCGCAACCGCCCGTCCGCCCGGGCCAGGTGACCGCCGAGCGCGTCCACCAGCCGGTGGATCTCCACGTGTTCCCGGCTCATCGTGGACGTCACCTCCCCGCCCAGCGGGCCGGCCAACGCCGGGTAGAGCTGTTGCTCCTCGGCGCTGTCGTGCGGCAGCACCTCGTCGGTGAGCCGGCGGTGCGTGTCGCGCAGCGCCGGCAGGCACCCCTCGGCCGTCGGCCGGGTCGCCACCAGGTCGGCGGTGTCCCGTACCCGGGCGAGCACGTCCCGTACCCCGGCGTGCTGGCCCGCGTACCGGTCGAGCAGGGCACGGGTGGCCGGCGGGACGTCCGGACGACGCAGCCCGCCGCGCAGCGCCCGCAGCGCGTTGAGGATCACCAGCACGTCGATGCCCTCCTGGAGGAACGCGCCCGCCACCGGCGGCAGCCGACCGGCGGCGGCGACCAGCATCGCGGCCACCGCCAGCCCCATCCCCACGGCGGCGCTCTGCACCGCGATCCGGCGGGCGTGCCGGGCGATCTCGACGGCGTCGGCGAGCCGGTCCAACCGGTCCACGGTGATCACCGCGTCGGCGACGTCCGCCGAGGCGGTCGCCCCGGTCGCCCCCATCGCCACCCCGACGTGCGCCGCCGCCAGCGCCGGAGCGTCGTTCACCCCGTCGCCGACCATCACGGTGACCGCCCGCCCCGCCTCCTGCCGGACCCGGGCCACCTTCTGCTCCGGGGAGCACCGGGCCAGCGCCTCGTCCACCCCCACCAGCCGGGCCACCTGCTCGGCGGTACGCGGCCGGTCGCCACTGAGCAGCAGCAGCCGGGACAGCCCGGCCTCCCGCAGCCGCCGTACCGTCCGCCGGGCGTCCGGGCGGACCGGATCCTCCAGCAGGACCGCGCCGAGCGGGCCGTGGTCGTCGCTCACCCACACCGTCGACCAGCCGGCCAGCTCGGCCCGCTCCCGGGCCTGCTCCGCCCAGTCGGGCAGGTCGCCGGTGAACTGCCCGACCCGCACCGGCCGGCCGTCGACCCGGCCGCTGACCCCGCGCCCCGGTTCCTCGGTCACCTCCGTCGGCGTGGTCAGCCGCAGCCGCCGCTCGCGGGCCTGCCCCACCAGCGCCACCGCCAGCACGTGCGGGGAGAGCTGCTCCACCGACGCGGCCAGCCGCAGCACCTCGTCCCGGTCGCCGCCGGGGGCGGCCACCGTCTCCGCCGCCCGGGGGCGCCCGGCGGTCAGCGTGCCGGTCTTGTCGACCAGCAGGGTGCGGGCCCGGCCGAGCAGCTCCAGCGCGCCGCCGTCGCGCACCAGGACGCCCCGGCGGGCCGCCCGGGACAACCCGGAGACGATCGCGATCGGGGTGGCCAGCAGCAGCGGGCACGGCGTCGCCACCACCAGCACGGCGACCGCCCGGACGACCTCCCCCGACCACCACCACGCCACCCCGGCCAGCAGCAGGGTGAACGGCACGAACGCCGCCGCGTACCGGTCGGCGAGCCGGACCGTCGGCGCCCGGTGGGCGGTCGCCTCCCGCGCCAGCCGGACGATCCCCGCGTAGGTGCTGCCCGCCGCGTCCCGGGTGGCCCGCAGGCCCACGGCGGCACCCGCGTTGACCACCCCGCTGGACACCTGCTCCCCAGCGGCCCGGCCCACCAGCTGCGACTCGCCGGTCACCACCGACTCGTCGAGCGTCGCCGGGGCCGCGAGCACCCCGTCGACGGGCACCACGTCGCCCGGCCCGACCAGCAGGTCGTCCCCCACCGCGACCCGGTCCAGCGGAACCACCTCGATCCCCCCGTCCGGGGTGCGCCGCCGCGCCTGCCGGGGCGCCCGCGCCAGCAGCGCCCGCAGGTCGCGGGTCGCCCGCCCCCGGGCGTACGCCTCCAGCGCCCGGCCGGTCGCCACCATCACCGCGATCACCGCCCCGGCCAGGTACTCGGCGACCAGCAGCGCACCGGCCAGCGCCAGCACGGCGATGACGTCCACCCCGAACCGCCGCCGCCACCACTGACGCAGCACCGCCCCGACCGCCGGCACCAGCGCCCCCAGGGTCGCCGCCGCCCACACCGCGTCGGCCGGGCCGCGCCGCCCGGTCAGCCACAGCGCCGCCCCGACCAGCAACGCCCCGCCGAGCAGGGCCAGGGGCGTCCACTCGCGCCAGCGCACCGGACGCCGGTCGACCGGCCGCCGCGGAACACACTCCTGCGGTGCCGCGTCCACCTGCGGATCGTCCCAGCAGGGGGCCGGCGGGGGCCGGGAACCGGGAAACCGCAGGGCCGAAATGCCCCCGAGGGGGGACCTGCGGACCGTGCGCGGGGCCGGGTCGGCGGGCCAGGATGGAACGGTATCCCCGCCCCGGGGCCGACGGGGTGGGGCACGATGGGAAAGAGACGGAAAGGTCGTGCCGATGAGCCACCAGACGCCCGCGACGGACCGCCCGCTGACCACCGCGCTCGCGGAGGCGGCGGCGACGGCAGGTCACGCCCCCTCGGTGCACAACACGCAGCCGTGGCGCTGGCGGGTCCTGCCGGACGCCCTGGAGCTGCGGGTGGTCCGGGAACGGCAGCTCTCGGCCACCGACCCGGAGGGCCGGCTGACGGCGGTGAGCTGCGGCGCGGCCCTGCACCACGCCCGGGTGGCGCTCGCCGCCGAGGGCTGGACGGCGGTGGTCGAGCGGCTGCCCGACCCGCAGCAGCCGGACCTGCTGGCCCGGTTGACCGGCCTGACCCGTTCCGGCGGCGACCCGGAGGCGATGCGCCTGGTGCAGTGCATGCAGGTGCGGCACACCGACCGCCGGCCGGTCAGCGACGAGCCGGTGTCCGTCGGGGTGCTCGACGAGATCGTCCGCGCGGCCGACGCCGAGGGTTCCCGGTTGCAGATCCTCGACGCCGACCAGGTGATGGAGCTGGCCGCGACCGCCTCGCACGCCGGCACGGTCGAGGCGGAGGACCCGCAGACCCGCGAGGAGTTGCAGTACTGGACGCACCGGGCCGGCACCGGCACCGGCCTGCCGCCGGAGGTGCTGCCGCACGACCAGCCGCAGACCACCGTCCCGGCCCGGGACTTCGGCAGCCCCGGTGACCTGCCGGTCGGCCCGGGGCACGACAAGGCCGCCGGGTACGGGCTGCTCTACGGCGACGAGGACGAGCCGGACAGCTGGCTGCGGGCCGGCGAGGCGCTCTCCGCGCTGTGGCTCACCGCCACCCGGCACGGGGCGTCGGTGGTGCCGCTGTCCGGCGTGGTCGAGGTGGCTGGCACCCGGCAGACCCTGCGGCGCCTGCTCAGTGGGCTCGGCTACCCGTACCTGGTGCTGCGGATCGGGATCGCGGACCCGGCGCACGCCGGCCCGCCGCACACCCCGCGGCTGCCCGCCGCCCAGGTGGTCGACACCTCCGCGGTCCGCGACCAGCGGTCCTGACGATCTCGTGCCGGGCGGTCACCGGGCGGTAACATCGCCCGGGTGACCGCCAGCACGCCCACCCCCCGAAACGAACACCCGACCCCCTCGCTGGGGCTGAGCCCGTTGTCCCGGGTCCGGCTCGACGAGCTGCTCCAGGAGATGCTGGACCGGGTCGGCGACGTGGTGACCAGCCGGGAACGGCTGCGGGCGCTGCTCGACGCGGTGGTCGGCATCGGCACCGACCTCGACCTGCGCAGCACCCTGCAACGGATCGTGCAGGCCGCCTGCGAGCTGGTCGGGGCCCGCTACGGCGCGCTCGGTGTGATCGGGCCGGACCGGCTGCTGCACGACTTCATCACCCACGGCATCGACGCCGAGACGCACGCCCGGATCGGCGACCTGCCGCACGGGCGGGGGGTGCTCGGGCTGCTGATCGACGAGCCCCGCCCGGTCCGCATGCCGGACATCACCCAGCACCCCCAGTCGTACGGCTTCCCGCCGCACCACCCGCCGATGCACAGCTTCCTCGGGGTGCCGGTCCGCATCCGCGAGCAGGTCTTCGGCAACCTCTACCTGGCCGAGAAGCAGGGCGCCCCGGAGTTCACCGAGGACGACGAGGAGATCGTCGTGGCGCTGGCCGCCGCCGCCGGGGTGGCCATCGAGAACGCCCGGCTCTACGCGCTGGCCCACCGTCGGGAACGCTGGCTGGCCGCCACCGCCGAGATCACCTCGGTGCTGCTCGGCGAGGTACGCCGGACCGACGCGCTGACCCTGGTGGCCCGCCGCGCCCGCGAGGTCGCCGAGGCGGAGCTGGCGCTGGTGCTGCTCTACGACGAGGACGCCGGCCAGTTCACCGTCGAGGTGGTCGACTCCGCCGACGGGGACACCACGGCGCTGGTCGGCGCGCTCCTGCCGGCCGGCGAGACCAGCTTCGCCGGGTCGGTCACCGAACGTCGCCGGGAACTGCTCGACAACCTGGCCGAGGCGGCACCCTGGCCGGTGCCGGTGGTCGCCGGCCCGGCCGTGGTCTCCCCGCTCGCCGCCGCCGACACCCTGCACGGGGTGCTGGTGGTGGCCCACCGGCCCGACGCCGGCCGGGCCGCCGACGCCGACGTCACCCTGCTGGCCAGCTTCGCCGGTCAGGCGGCGCTGGCCATGGAGCGGGCCCGGGGCCAGGAGGAACGGGAGCTGCTGGTGGTCCTGGAGGACCGCGAACGCATCGCCCGGGACCTGCACGACGTGGTGATCCAGCGGCTGTTCGCCACCGGGCTGCAACTGCAGAGCGGCGCGATGCACGCCCGGCCCGACGTCGCCAAGCGGATCAACGCGGCCGTCGACGACCTCGACGCCACCATCCGGGACATCCGCCGCACCATCTTCGAGCTGCGTACCCCGATGAGCGCGGCGCTGCGCACCGAGATCCGGGAGGCGGTCGACGTGGCCGCCGGGTCGCTGGGTTTCCGGCCCGCCGTCGAGCTGGACGGCCCGATCGACAGCGCCGTGCCGGAGCCGGTCCGCCCCGACCTCACCGCCGTGCTCCGCGAGGCGCTGTCCAACGCGGTACGCCACGCCGAGGCCAACCGGGTCGCCGTCGCCGTCCGGGTCGACGCCGGCCGGGTCACCGTGACGGTCACCGACGACGGGGTGGGCTGCGACCCGGCCGCCGCCCGGGGTGGCCTGGTGAACCTGCGCGAACGCGCCGAGCGGCACGGCGGCGAGTTCGAGGTACGCCGGGTCGAGCCGCACGGCACCCAGCTCTGCTGGTCGGTCCCGCTGCGCGACTGATCCGGGCCGCCGGTCGGCTTCCGCTCAACCGGCCGCCACCGCCGGGCGGATCCCGCTCAGCGGCCGGCGCGGCGGTGGGTCAGTGGCGTTGGCCGAGCAGGCGGGTGGCGAGCACGGCGGCCTGGGTGCGGCGTTCCAGGCCCAGCTTGGCCAGCACACTGGAGACGTAGTTCTTCACCGTCTTCTCCGCCAGGAACATCTTGCCGGCGATTTCCCGGTTGGTCAGCCCCTCGGCCACGTACTCCAGGATGCGGCGCTCCTGCTCGGTGAGGGTCTTCAGCTCGCGCGGCTGCTCGACGCCGCTGCGGATGCGTTCCAGCACCCGGGTGGTGATCGCCGGGTCGAGCAGCGACTGCCCGGCCGCGACCCGGCGCACCGCGTCCACCAGGTCGGTGCCCCGGATCTGCTTGAGCACGTACCCCGCCGCACCTGCCATGATCGCGGCGAACAGCGCCTCGTCGTCCTCGTACGAGGTGAGGATCAACCCCTTGATCGACGAGTCCACCGCCCGCACGTCCCGGCACACGTCGATGCCGTTGCCGTCGGGCAGCCGGGCGTCGAGGATCGCCACGTCGGGCCGCAGGGCGGGAATCCGTCGGGCCGCCTCCTGGGCGGAGCCGGACTCGCCGACCACTTCGATGTCGCCGCTGCTCTGCAACAGGTCGGCGAGGCCACGGCGGACGACTTCGTGGTCGTCGAGAAGGAACACCCGGATCATCCCTCGTTTCTACCCGCCCGGACCGGCCCGCGCACGGGTCGAAGGTCCCTAACCTGGCACGTCGTACGGGAAGGGCGGCCCGGCGGGTCGGGACGTCCGGCCCTGCCCAGCCCATCCCCCGGTGACGGACCGTGGAGGGGAACCACCACCGGGAACCGGGTCGGCGTCGGCCGGCCGGGGCGACGCGTTCCCCGCTCGGGGTGGAGCGGCACGAACCGTCACGGAAGGAGCACGACCATGGGCACCGGGTACACCGAGGCGCAGCTACGGGCCGCCGCTGCGGACGCCGTCCGCGCCCCCTCCCTGCACAACACCCAGCCGTGGCGGTTCCGACTGCGCGACGGCGCGATCGAGGTCTGCGTCGACCCGACCCGCCGGCTGCCGGCCACCGACCCGAGCGGCTGGGGTACCCGGATCGCCGGTGGGGCGGCCCTGTTCAACCTGCGGCTGTCCCTGGCCGTGGCGGGCACCCCGGCGACGGTACGGCTGCGGCCCTACCCCGCCGACCCGGACGTGCTGGCCCGGCTGGTCCCGGACCTGCCGCGCCGCCCCACCCCCACCGAGCAGAGCCTGTACGCGGCCATCGGCCGCCGGTTCAGCAACCGGGCACCGTTCTGGCCCGACCCGGTGCCCGCCGACGCCCGCTGGCGGCTCGGTGAGGCGGCCCGCGCCGAGCAGTGCTGGCTGGAACTGGTGATCGGGGTGAGCGCCGTCAACGCCTTCGCCGAGATCGCCCGCAGCGCCCACCGGGTGCTCGAACGCGATCCCGCCTACCGGGCCGAACGCGCCGACTGGGTGCGTACCGAGCCCGCCCCCGACGGGGTGCCGGCCCGCGCCGGAGGCCCGCAGACCGAGCCGCAGGACCTGCTGCCGTCGCGCGGCTTCGGCGGCCTGGACCGCGCCCCCGGCCGCGACTTCGAACCGGAACCACTGGTGGCGGTGCTCGGCGCGGCCGGCAACACGGTCGTCGACCAGGTGCTCGCCGGGCAGGCGTTACAGCGGGTCCTGCTGACCGCCACCGACGCGGGGCTCGCGGTGTCGATGCTGTCGCAGCCGATCGAGGTGTCGGGGGCCCGGGAGGCGCTGCGACTGTCGCTGGGGCGTTTCGGCACGCCGCAGATGGTGATGCGGATCGGGTACGGCCAGCCGGGGGTGGCCACCCCGAGGCGGAGCGTGGACGAGGTGCTGGACGTGGCGGTGGCACCGGGCTGACGATGCCGGCCCGACGACGGGTGCCGGCGACGGCACCCGGGCGGCGGTAGCGGTGGGTCAGATCGGCCCGGCGGCGGCGAGCAGGGCGGCCTCGCGTGCCGGGTCCAGGCCGATCGTCGCCCGCACCGGTCGCCCCGCGCGCGGCGGGACCGCCCCCACCCGGTCCAGCCAACGCCAGGTATCGGCGACCGTCTCGGCCACCGGGCGGCAGGCCAGCCCCGCCGCGTACGCCCGCTCGACATCGAGCTCCTGCAACCACCGGTACTCGTGGCCCGGGGGAATCCAGACCGGCAGGTCGTTCCAGGGTTCCACCCCGGCGGCGAGGATGGGCTCCGGGTCGGTCCAGCGCAGCCGGGCGTCGGATCCGGTCGTCGCCACCACCTCACTCAGCAGCTCACCCATGGTGCTGTGCCCCGGACGGCTGACCACGTTGAACGCGCCGCCGACACCCTCGGCGGCCCGGTCCAGCGCGAAGGCCGCCAGGTCGCGGACGTCGACGTACTGCACGGGCAGTTCGGCCGGGCCGGGGGCGAGGACGTCGCCACCCCGGGCCACCCGCCGCAGCCACCACGGCAACCGGCCGACGTCCTCGCCCGGCCCGAGGATCAACCCGGCCCGCAGCAGCAGCGCACGCTCCCCGAACACCTCCGTCGCGGCCCGCTCACCGCCCGCCTTGCACCGGGCGTAGTCGTCGTCGCGGGGGTCGTCGGAGGCCGCTTCCACCACCGTCGCCTCCTCCCCCGCCCCGGCCGGCACCGGCATGGCGTAGACGGAGCAGCTGGAGACGTAGGCGTAGTGCCCGGCGGAGCGCAGTGCCCGGGCGGCGTCGCGTACCGCGCGGGGCATGCCGTCCCAGGTGTCGACCACCAGGTCCCAGTCGCCGCCGGCCAGCGCGGCCAGCCCGTCCGGCGCGGTCCGGTCACCCCGCAACCGGTGTACGCCCGGCGGAGGGTCGCCGTGTACGCCCCGGTTGAACATCGTCACCGTCCAGCCCCGGCGTACCCCTTCGGCCACGATGGCGGAGCCGACGAACCCGGTGCCGCCCAGCATCAGCAGTCTCATGCGTCCCACCCTGCCGGCCCGGGACGCCGATGGGGCGCCCTGTTCACCGGTAGCGGATCTGCCATCGGCAGAACCCGCCTCCCCGCCGGCCACCGGATCGCCGGGAAAGGTCCGGAGGACGGCTGATTTCCCGGACACCGGTATGCCGGTCAGGCATATTCATGACGCCCAGGCATGAGGCTCTCCGGGGCCACCTGACCCACCGGCCCCGCAGACCACACCGGCCCCGACGGAACCACCCGCGCCAGACGGCCCGACAGGTCCTGCTACCAGGCTCGATCCGGCGAGCACCGATGGAATGACCCGGCACCCGCGGTCGTTACACCCTCTGTACGACCGCAGCAGGACCCCAGCCCGGCAGGTCCCGCCGCCCCGGTGGAATGACCCAGGGCCGCCGGTCGTTACACCTGACTCGGCACGAGAGGCCGCCCCCCGGGCAGGCCCCGCCGCACCCCAGCACCCCACCCCCGCACGAGCGCCCGACGTGGTGCCCACGCCCCGACTCCCGCCCGTCCCCACACGGGCACCCCGGCCCCGGCCGGAGGGGCGTCGACCCCCGAAGGAGCATCCCCCATGAAGACCACCGTGCTGCGTAAGAGCGTCCTCGGTATCGCCGGTCTGGCCGTCGCCGGCGGCATCGCCGCCGGCCCGCTGAACCTCACCGACACCCCCACCATCGACACCCGGCCCGTGGCCGTGGTGCAGGCCGACAAGCCGGCGATGGACAAGCTGATCCCGCACGGTGTGCAGGGCGAGCAGTCCCGCATCGACCTCGACGACGAGCAGACCGCCAACGTCAAGGCCATCATCGCCGCGACGAAGAAGGCGGGCATGGACGAACGCGCCGCCGTGGTGTCGATCGCCACCGCTCTGCAGGAGTCGAAGCTGGAGAACCTCGGCCACCTCGGTGACCGCAACGACCACGACTCCCAGGGCCTGTTCCAGCAACGCCCCTCCTCCGGCTGGGGCACCGTCGAGCAGATCACCGACCCCGAATACGCCACCACCGCGTTCCTCAAGGGCCTCAAGCAGGTCGACGGCTGGCAGGACATGCCCCTGACCAAGGCCGCCCAGACCGTCCAGGTCTCCGCCTACCCCGACCACTACGCCCAGTGGGAACAGCAGGCCGCCGACCTCGTCACCGACCACTGGAACAGCTGACCCACCCCGCACCGTCACGACGAAGGCCCCGGCTCAGTGAGCCGGGGCCTTCGCGATGCTCTGGTGGGCGATACTGGGTTTGAACCAGTGACCTCTTCCGTGTCAAGGAAGCGCGCTCCCACTGCGCCAATCGCCCGTGGTCGAGAGCGGACGACGGGATTCGAACCCGCGACCCTCACCTTGGCAAGGTGATGCGCTACCAGCTGCGCTACGTCCGCGTGCCGCCCGGTTTCCCCGGCGACGCCCCGAACTCTACCCGATGGCAAGATCGCCCGTCCGGCGACCCCACCGCTTCGCCCCGGGCAGCGATCGCCCGGTTCATCGACGGGGTACCGCACGCCGACAGCACCTCGCCGTCCCACCCGGGACAGGACGCGCCTGCCCCGGTCGGCCACCGACCGCCTAGCGGTACAGGGTCAGCGAGACGTTCGCGCCGTACTGGATCGGGTAGTCGAGCGGTATCGGCAGGATCTCCCCCAACGGCGGCGGCGGGGGAGGCGGCGGACGCCGCCACCACCAGAGCAGCCACCACCAGAGGTCGTTGCCGCACCAACCCGCGTAGACGTAGTCCCCGACGGTGAGCACCGAGATCGACCCACCCGGCTTGGCGAACGCGGGGCCGGTGACGACGTACGCCTGCCACCCGCCGGCCGCGTTGGTCACGATCCGCACCGCACCGGCGGCGTCGGCGAAGTACACCCCGGTCGGGCCGTCGACGGGGCGGGTCGCGGCGAGCGCGGCGCCCACCGGCACCACGCCGACGTCGGACACGGCCACCCGGTTCCACGGGGCGGGCGGTCCACCGCTGGCCGGGCTGACCTGCCAGAGCCGGCCGTCCAACCCGGCGTAGTAGGCCTGCACACCGCCACCGGCCAACGAGGCCACCCCACTGCCGGCCGCCGCGACACCGGACGGGCCGACGGACGACGTCTGCCAGGTGCCGCCCGTCCGGGCGAGGTGACGCAGCCCGCCGTCGGTGCCGACGAAGAACGCGCCCGGCCCGCTGGACTGCCACGACCCGGCGAGTACCGCGCCCGGCGGGGCGACGCCGGGCACCGAGACGCGCTGCGGACCGGCACCGGGGCGTACCACCCGCGAGTACGAGGTGCTGTAGACGGCGCCGTCGACGCCGACGAAGAAGACGTACACGTAGCCGTCCGGGGCGGTGAACGCGGTCAGCCGGGCCCCGGGCGGGGCGAGGTTGCCCGCCCCGTCGCGGTAGACGGTGATGGTGGAGGTCGCCGAGCTGGTCACGGCGGCGACCAGGCCACCCTGGGTGCCGACGGTGAACACGGCGGTGTTCCCGTCGGGCTGTCGGACGGCGCTGACGTCGGCGCCGGGCGGGGCGACCGCCGTGGGACCGAACGGGCTGACTCCGGTCGACGACGTCAGGTAGAGGCGGCCGTCCAGGCCGACGGTGAAGCCGACGACCTGCGACGCCGCCGCCTGTGCGGTCGACGGGGGCGGGGCGGCCTGCGCGGGTGGCACACCGGCGGCGGTGGCGACGAGCGCCAGCGCCACCCCGGCCGCCGCCGCGCGGAGGCGTCCGATTCTGTGGGGGATCACGGTTGTCCTTTCGGTCGACAGGGAACCACGGAACAACAGGCTCGCCAACCGACAGCAGATCGGACAACGACTCCGGAGAAATTGACAGTCATCAGTAAATTGTCGTCGACGTTATTGACCCGGAGCGTAAAGAAATGCAGTAAAGGTCTTCTGAGCTGGCACGACGTCCGCAGTCGCGCACACTTTCCGGGCTTTTCCCGGATGCCGCCGACGGCCTGACTCCCGCCACCTGCAACAATTGTTTCCGGCCCTTCCGGAGCGTCCGGGAAATCACCGGACAGTGGATTCCCGGGAGACTATCGTGGGGCGGGTGGCGGCCCGTCGAGCCGGCCACGCACCAGGGCGGCGTCCGGGTGGCCGAGCCGGTCGAGCACGTCGAGGGCCTGCGCCCAGGCGACCCGGGCGGCGGCGGGCGCGGCTGCGGCCCGGTGACTGTCACCGAGATGCATCAGCGTGACGGACTCGTAGTACCGTTCGCCGGCCTCCCGCCACAGCGCGAGCGCGTGCGTGTAGCAGTCGACGGCGTCGCCGTGCCGGCCGAGCTGGTGGTGCGCGAAGCCGAGGCTGTCCCAGGCGTGCGCCTCCCAGTACCGGTTCCCGGCCTGCTGCTGCTGCACCAGCGCCCGCCCGCAGTAGTCCAGCGCGCGGAGGTGGTCGCCGAGCTGGATGTGGTACCAGCCGATGTTGTTGAGCGCGTTGGCCTGCCCCTGCGCGTGCCCGGCGTCCTCGAACAGGCGGTGCGCCCGCTGTGCGTGCTCGAGCGCCCGCCGGTGGTCGCCCTGGCGCTCCGCGAGGATGCCGAGGTTCAGCTCGGTACGGCCACCGCCGACCCCGTCGCCGAGTTCGGCGTACAGGTGTCGGGACCGCTCCAGGTGGTCGCGGGCCTCGTCGTACGCGCCGAGACGCAGGCAGGCGACGGCCCGGTTGCGGTGGGCGCGGGCCTGGCCGTCCCGGTCGCCGGCCGCGGTGGCGGCCCGCAGCGCCCACTCCTGGGCGCGGGACTGGTCCGGCCAGGCGCCCACCCGGTCGAGGTAGGTGTTCACACTCCACGCCAACTGCCAGGCGTGGGTGGGCAAGCCGTTCTCGGCGGCCAGGCCGATCGCGGCGAGCAGCGCCCGGTGTTCGGCGGCGAGCCACGCCCAGGCTTCGTCCCGGTCGGCCGGCACCAGCACCGCCGTCCCGGGTTGCGCCGCCGGCAGGTCGATGTCGTCGCGGTGCCGGTGCAGCAGCAGAGCAGCCGCGTACGCGGTGTGCAGGTAGTGGTCGACCAGCCGGCGCAGCGCCGCGTCCCGGAGCGCGGCGGAGTCGGTGGCCACAGCCAGCTCGACGGCGTACGCCCGCAGCAGGTCGTGCAGGGTGTACCGGCCGGGGGTGTGTTCGCTGAGCAGGTTCGCCCGGGTCAGCACCGCCAGCGGCCGGCGTACCTCGGCCGGCGCGACGGCGGCCAGGCTGGCGGCTGCCGCGACGGACACGCCGGGGCCGGGATGCGTCCCGAGCACCCGGAACAGCCCGGCCGCCACCGGATCCAGACCCCGGTACGACCAGGACAGCACCGCCCGCACGTCGACGTCGGTCTCCCCGCCGCTGAAGGCGTCGAGGGCACCCCGGGTGGCGGTCAGCTCGGCGGCGAGCCGGGCGAGCGGGAAGTCCGGGTAGGTGGCGGCCCGCGCCGCCACGATCGCCAGCGCCAACGGCAACCCCGCCGCCGCGGCGACGATCCGGTCCACCGCCGCCGGCTCCGCCGCGACCCGGTCCGCACCCAGCCGGCGGGTCAGCAGCTCACGCCCCTCCGTCGGGGACAGCACGTCCAACGGGAGCGGGCGGGCACCCTCGGCGGTGACCAGCCCCGGGAGCTGGCTGCGGCTGGTCACCAGGACCAGGCAGCCGGGTGAGCTGGGCAGCAGCGGCCGCACCTGGTCGGCGTCGCGGGCGTTGTCCAGCAGCACCAGCATCCGCCGGTCGGCGAGCAGGCTGCGGTACAGCGCCGCCTGCGCCGCCAACCCGACGGGGATGCGTTCCGGGGGTACCGCGAGGGCCTCCAGGAAACCGGCGACCGCCTCGGCCGGGCTCAGTGCCGGCGACTCGGGGTCGTAGCCGCGCAGGTTGACGTAGAGCTGCCCGTCCGGGAACCGGTCGGCGACCCGGTGTGCCCAGTGCACGGCGAGGGCGGTCTTGCCCACTCCGGCCGTACCGCCGACGGTGGAGATCGGCACCGTGCCCGGCGGGCCGGGCGGCTCGGCGAGCAGCGCGGTCAGGGCGGCGAGCGGGGCGGTCCGCCCCGCGAAGTGCCGTACCGCCGCCGGTAGCTGGCGGGGCACGAGCGCAGCCGGGGTCTGCTCGGCCGGGGCCGCCGGCGGGGAGCCGACACGCGCCCGGCGACCTCGTTCGGCGCGGGCAGCGGCGGCGAGGCGTTCGTCGGCCCGCGCCGCGTCCGCCGCCCCCAGCATCCGCCAGTGCGCCGTCTCCCACCCGGCCGGGTCGGTCAGCTCGGCGGGCAGCCGGATGCCGGCCTGTTCGGCGTACGCGACGCAGGCCCCCAGGTAGTCGACGACGAAGTCCCAGTCCGGCAGCGACTTGGCGTTGAGCTTGTCGCTGAGGGTGGAGCGGGCCAGTGGCCTGCCCCGGCGGGCGGCGACCGCGACCAGCGTGTTCAGCGACGGGGCGCCGGCGCGCTGTCGCAGCCGCCGCAGCTCGTCGGCGAACGCGAGCAGCGCCTCCCGACCGGTCTCCCCCATGCCCCACCCACCCGGCGTCGCGACGTCCCTCGGCAGAGTCGGAGCCAGGATAGGCATCGCATCGACGCAGAGCGATCATCTCCCATCAGCCGGGAGGACCGCCCGGACGGGCGGGGTGCCGGCTCCCCGGTCACGCCAGAGGCGCCGATCCTCGGCCGGCGACGCGGTGGACGGGGAAAGACGAGGTGGACCGAGGAAAGCAGTAGGGCCACCTCCCGATCTCGGGAGGTGGCCCTACTGACCGTGTGGGCGATACTGGGTTTGAACCAGTGACCTCTTCCGTGTCAAGGAAGCGCGCTCCCACTGCGCCAATCGCCCGTGCTTGTTACCGAGGTGGGGACGGGATTTGAACCCGCGTACACGGCTTTGCAGGCCGTTGCCTCGCCTCTCGGCCACCCCACCGAGGTTGCCCCCGTCAAATACGTGGCGGCAGCTCCGAGCGGACGACGGGATTCGAACCCGCGACCCTCACCTTGGCAAGGTGATGCGCTACCAGCTGCGCTACGTCCGCGTGCCCCCGGGCTCACCCGGTGACGGATGGAAACTCTAGCCGAGCGGTCGGACCGATGCCAACTCGGGCCGCCCGACGGCGCGTCCGGCCCACGCGCGGGTGCGCGCCGCCACCGCCCGTAGAGCATCCTAGGAGGTTGGGTCGCCAGTCCGGGCCGCGTCCGCCGGCCCCGGTCGTGGTGGGACACTCCCGACGCGCCGACGGCGTGCTGTCCGGCTTCCGACTCCGACCTGCCCGATCGGGCGGCTCGGTAACTCCCTGTGCTCGTGTTGATAGGTTACCGTAGCGGCGTGACGAGACGTGCCGCCGCCGATGTCCGCCTGGATTCCCTGCTGCGCACCGCGTGTGACGTGATCGTCGAGCGTGGACTCGCCAACACCCGCACCGCCGACGTGGCCGCCGCCGCCGGAGTCAGCCAGGCACTGGTCTTCTACCACTTCGCCACCAAGGAACGGCTGCTCGCCCAGGCCTTCGCGTACGCCGTCGAGCAGGAGCTGGCCCGGCTCGACGCGGTGCTCCGCGCCACCACCCCGCCGCTGACCAAGCTCCGGCGCATCCTGCGCCTCTACACCCCCACCGGCCGCCCCTGGACGATGTGGATCGACGGCTGGGCCGAGTCGCTGCGCACCCCGGAACTGGAGAAGGTCTGTCGCCGGCTCGACCTGCGCTGGCGACAGGACCTGGCAGCGGTGATCTCGGCCGGGGTGGCCGACGGGACCTTCGACTGCGCCGACCCGGCCGGGGCCGCCTGGCGGATCAACGCAGTGATGGACGGGCTCGCCGTTCAGCTCGCCGTCCACCAGCGGGTCATCTCCCGTCGGCAGTTCGGTGAGTGGATCCGGCTGGTCACCGCCCGGGAACTGGGCCTCGACCCGGTCCAGCTCGTCTGAGTCGGGCACCCCGCGGCCATTGCCTCCGTCGGGCCGGCCTGGTAGTCACGTATTCGCATGCGTACCCACGCCTGCCTCGGGCCGGCGTCGCGCCGGTCCCGCTCCCACAAGGAGGTTCCGTGCCCAGACCGGAGTGGACACCCCGAACGAGCCGGCTGCGACGCCGGCTCGTTCCCGTATTGGCGACCACCGCCGTGGTCGCCGCCCTGCTGCCCGGCGGGGGCACCGCCACGGCCGCACCGGGCGGCACCCCGGCCCCGGCCCCGGGCCGCTCCGGCTCGTTCGCCGACGACCGCCACCAGGCCGCCGACGTCGACAACCGCACCGGCACCGCCACCCCCGACGCCCGCCAGCGCGGCCTGGCCCGGGCCGCCGACGTCCCGGTGCGGTGGAACCGGTTCGGCACCCCGCACGCGCTCGGCCCGGCCCGGCTCGCCACCGGCCTGCCGGCCGACCCGGAGACCGCCGCCCGGCGCTACCTCACCACGCAACGTGACCTGTTCGGGCTGGATGCCGACGCGGTGACCACACTGGACCGGGTGCTGGTCCGGCGGATCGGCGACGGGGCGGTGGTCACCCTGCGGCAACGCTTCGGGGATCTGCCCGCCGGCCACGACGGCCTGGTGACCGTGGCGGTCGCCGACGGCACCGTGCTCTCGGTCAGCTCCTCGCTCTCCCGCGACTCCTCGGCCCCCGCCCCGGCCACCCGCACCGCCGAGCAGGCGTACGCCGCCGCCCTCGCCGACGCCGGCCTGGACGCCGCCGGGGTGGCCAGCCACCGGGTGCGCCAGGTCGCCGTGCCCACCCCGGTCGACGGCAACCGGGCCGCGTACGAGGTGACCCTGATCGGCCGGGACGGCGACCATCCGGCCGCCTTCACCACCTACGTCGACGGGATCAGCGGGGCGGTGCTGGTCCGCGAGGACCTGGTCGACTTCGACTCCGACAACCCGAGCTGGGCGGTCTACCCGGCCACCCCGCCGCAGGACCTCGCCCCCGGGGAGGACCCCCGGGTCCGCTGGTGCGCCAGCCCCGCACCCGACTGCGTCGCCGCCTTCAGCGACCCGGCGAGCGGGCAGCCCTGGGACGTCGACCTGGCCACCGGGACGCCCACCGGCACCACCCGGGGCAACTCCGCCAACACGGTGGTCTCCTGGGGCGCCGGCAGCCCCATGGTCAACGCCCCCGACCGCCCGGACCGGCGGTACGAGTACCCGTTCACCGACCAGTGGCACCAGTCCCGCTGCAACCCGGCGGCGTTCACCTCCGCCCAGCGCAACGACGCCGACGCCGCCACCGCCAACCTGTTCGCCATGCACAACCGGATGCACGACTGGGCCTGGCACCTCGGCTTCACCGAGGCCACCTGGAACCTCCAGGCGGTCAACGTCAGCGGCGCCGGCCTCGGCTCCGACGCCGAGCAGGGGCGGGCCCAGCAGGGCGCGCTGAGCGGCAACCGGAACAACGCCAACCAGTCCACCCCGCGCGACGGGCTGCCGCCGAGCACCAACATGTACCTGTGGCAGCCGCAGGCCGGTGGGCCGTACCCGCCGTGCGTCGACGGTGACTACGACATGACGGTGATCGGCCACGAGTACACCCACGCGATCACCAACCGGATGATCGCCGGCCCGGACACCGGGATCGGCGGACACCAGGGCGGGGCGATGGGCGAGTCGTGGAGCGACCTGCTCGCCGCCGAGTACCTCTACGAACACGGGCTGCGCGCCCCCGGCGAGACGCCCTTCGTCACCGGCGGTTACGTCACCGGCAACCTGGTCAGCGGCATCCGCAACTACGACCTGAGCCGCAGCCCGCTCAACTACTCCGACGTCGGCTACAACACCGGCGGCCCGGCGGTGCACGCCGACGGGGAGATCTGGGGCGCGACCAACTTCCGGATCCGCGCCGCCCTGGTCAAGAAGTACGGCCTGGGCACCCCGGCACGGCAGCTCGACTGCGCCCAGGGCCGGGTGGCCGCCGACAACTGCCCGGGCAACCGGCGCTGGGTACAGCTGGTCTTCGACTCGTTCCTGCTCCAGGCGGCCAGCCAGGTCAGCATGCTGGACATGCGGGACAACCTGCTCACCGCCGACCGGCTGCGCTTCGGCGGGGCCAACCAGGAGCTGATCTGGGCCGAGTTCGCCCGCTCCGGGATGGGCCGGGACGCCGCCACCGTCGGCGCGGCCGACACCGACCCGACGCCCAGCTTCGCCAGCCCGGCCGGGGGCAACGCCACGCTGACCCTGCGCACCCGGGGCGACAGCACGGACGCCCCGGTCCGACTCTACGTCGGCGACTACGAGGCGCGGGCCACCCCGGTCGCCGACACCGACCCGGCCACCCCGCTACCGGCCACCTTCGAGGCCGTCGCCGGGACGTACCAGGTGCTGGCGGTCGCCCCGGGCTTCGGCCACCAGCGCCTCGAGGTGGTCGCCAAGGCCGGCCAGCAGGGGTACGTCGACCTGCGGCTCAGCCGCAACCTGGCGTCCACCGCGTCGGGGGCGACGATCGCCGGTGACGGGGTGAACCTCGACCGGATCGGTGACGACACCGAGGCCACCAACTGGGCGTCGCTGACCGGGGTCGCCGGCAGACAGGTCACCGTGACCCTGCCCGGCGGCACGCCGCAGCCGGTGCAACGGGTCAACGTCAGCGCGATGCTCCGCCCGGCGATCACCGGGGACGCCGACCCCGGTGCGCAGAACGCGCTGAGCGCGCTGCGGTCGTTCGCGGTGTCCACGTGCAACGCGACCACCACCGACTGTGCCGACCCGACCCGCTGGACCCGGATCTACACCAGCGCCGACGACGCGTTCCCGGGCGGGAGGTACCGGGCCTACAGCCGGGACATCATCCTGCGGTCGTTCCGGGTGTCCAGCACCGTCGCCACCCATGTCCGGCTGGAGGTGCTGGCCAGTCAGTGCACCGGCGGGCCGGCGTACGCCGGCGAGCAGGACGACGACCCGGCGACCCGGACCGACTGCGCGACCGCCAGCCCGGCGCGTGACCAGGTGCGGATCGCCGAGTTCCAGGTGTTCGGGAAGTGAAACCCGCCGGGGCCGGGTGGTGGCGCCACCCGGCCCCGGCGGCCCCCGATCACCGTCGGACGGTGGTCCAGCGGACCGGGCGACGGACCGGACGGTCGTCGCCGCCCTCCACCCCGTCGGCCGCGGTCCGGGTGAGCTGCCGCAACCGCATCAGCAGGCCGACGCCGAGGAAGAGCAGCAGCCCGCCGAGCAGGAAGGCCGCCTGCACCACCCCGAAGCCGCCGCTCTGGTTGGCCGACCGGTTCGCCGCGGCCGGTGGCGGCACCTCGGCGAGGGCCTCCTCGGTCGGCTCGGCCTCCTCCGTCGGCTCCAGCACCTCCTCGGTCGGCTCCGGCGACGCGGTGGTCGGCTCGGGTGCCGCCGTGGTGGGCGGTGGCGCGGTGCCGACGACCTGCCGGGTGGCGCTCTGCCGGGCGAGCAGCCGCAGGTTCGGGTCGTACGCCTCGGCGGCCATGGTGATCCGGCCGCGGGTGACGTCCTCGGCGAAGGCCACCCGGTAGGTGGCGGTCACCGTGCGGTCCGGGCAGAGGGTGCCCGGGTCGAGCTGCCGGTCGGTCAGCCGGGCCACCGCACCCTCGGTCCGGATCTCCAACGGGAACGACCCGGTCTCCTCCACCCGGTCCATCTTGACCTGGTCCAGTCGCAGCCCCTGCACCGAGAGCACCATCGACCAGCGGACCTTCACACACCCGCCGTTGCCCTTGCGGGACACCACCGCCGAGACCGTTCGTACCTGGTCACCGGCGGTGAACTCGTCCGGCAGGCCACTCAGCTCGGTGGCGAAGCGGTCCGCCGCCGAAGCCGGTGCCGGCCCGGCGAGCCCTGTCCCCGTGAGGCAGGCCAGCACCGCCCCGACCCGTAGCGCGTTCCGCCACACCATCACCACCGCCTCGTCCTCCCGTCGGTCTTGTCCACTCGCCACGCTATGAGGAGGATGGGGAAGCCGGTAGACGGGCGTGTTCGCGCCGATCGGCAAGTGCGGGGCGGGTTAACACCGACAGTGGTGAACCGGTCACGCCCTCCCCACGACACGCCGGGAACCGGTGTGGGGAAGCACCCGTCCGCGGGTGGTGCGGGGGTGCCGGCCGGCGACTGACATCCTGGGCGGGTGTCCGAACTCTCCGCGGCCTTCGTCCGGCTGCACGCCCGGCTCACCCCGGTCGCCTTCGTCCCCGAGGTGCGGTTGCACCAGGCCGACGAGCCGATCGGCCTGTGGGAACTGACCGAGGGCGAGTTCCGCAGCGCCCAGCCGCCGCCGTTCTGGGCGTTCGCCTGGGCCGGCGGGCAGGGGCTGGCCCGCTATGTCAGCGACCATCCGGAGGTGGTCGCCGGCCGCCGGGTGCTCGACCTCGCGTCCGGCTCCGGCCTGGTCGCCATCGCCGCCGCGAAGGCCGGCGCGGCGGCCGTCCGGGCGGTGGAGATCGACGAGCGGGCCGTCGCCGCCGTCGCCCTCAACGCCGAGGCCAACGGGGTACGCGTCGACGCCGAGCTGGCCGACGTCCTCGACGCCGACGCCGGGGACGCCGAGGTGCTGCTCGCCGGGGACGTCTTCTACAGCGAGGCGATGGCCCGGCGGGTGCTGCGTTTCCTGCTGCGGGCCGCCCGGTCCGGTGCCCGGGTGCTGGTCGGCGACCCGGGCCGGGCGTTCCTGCCCCGGGAACGCTTCCGCGAGCTGGCCGCCTACGACGTGCCGGTGCCGGTGGCGCTGGAGAGCGTACGGGTGAAGCGCACCACGGTCTGGGAGCTGGATCCCGCCCCGCCGGGGGCCGCCCGCTAGCGTGTCCGGGTGCTGTTCCGGGGTTGGGAGGCGTCCGACGTCGAACCCTGGCCGGACGTGGCCACGGTGGTCGACCGGGTCGGCGGCGCCCACCTGGTGGTGACCCGGCACGCGCTGGTCCGGCAGGTGCTCGCCGACCCGGTGACCTGGCGGCCCGACAATGCCCTGGACGCGGTGACCCCGATCCCGGTGGCCGCGTTGCGGGTGCTCACCGGGCACCGGTTCCGGTTGCCGCCGACGCTGGCGAACAACGCCGGCCCCAGCCATCCGGAGATCCGCTCGATCGTCGCCGAGGCGCTGCACCCGACCCGGGTGGCCGCCCAGCGGCCGTGGCTGACCGCGCTGGTCCGGGAGCGGACCGCCGGCATCACCGCCGCCCTGGCCCGTGGGGAACCGGTCGACCTGCACGCCCGGCTCGCCGCCGACCTGCCGCTGCTGGCGCTGGCCCGGCTGGTCGAACTGCCGGACGCCCCGGTGAGCGCGGTGAAGGCCTTCGCCCGGGCCGCGCTGGAACTGTTCTGGGCACCCCTGGACGCCGACCGCCAGCAGGCCCTGGCCGCCGAGGTGGGCCGGTTCCACGCGGTGCTGCGGGAGTTCGCCGGTGCCGGCGGCGGGTTGGCCGCCCGGCTACGCGCCGCCGGGCACTCCCCGGACGTGGTGGTCGGGGCGCTGTTCTTCCTGCTGGTCGCCGGCCAGGAGACCACCAGTCAGTTCCTCACCCTGCTACTGCACCGGCTCACCGGCGAACCCGCGGTACGCGCCGGGTTGCGGGCCGGCACCATGGCCGTCGCCGACGTCGTGGAGGAGGGCCTGCGGCTGGAACCGCCGATCGTCACCTGGCGACGGATGGCCGCCACCGACACCACGCTGGGCGGCACACCGGTGCCGGCGGGCAGCTCGGCGCTGCTGTGGCTGGCCCGCGCCGGCCGCGATCCCGAGCTGGTGGCCGACCCGGCCGGGTTCCGCCCCGGGCAGCGCGGGTCGCGCCGGCACCTGGCCTTCGGGGCGGGGGCGCACCGCTGCGTGGGCGCGCAGTTGGCCCGGCTGGAGGCGGCGGTGGTGGTCACCGAGGCGGCACCGCTGCTGGACGAGGTGACGGTGGTCCGCGCGCCGTGGTGCCCGGACAACCTCACCTTCCGGATGCCGGACGCGTTCGTGGTGCGCCGCACCCGCCTGCCCTGAGCCCCGGCCCGCGTCCCGGACGCGTTCGTGGTGCGCCGCACCCGCCCCGAGCCCTGGGGCGGTGGGCCGGTTGCGACGGCGGGTGTCCCGTCGATTGCTCCCCGGTCTGCCGACGTCCGCCAATCGCCCCGCCACCTGCCCGGACAGGCGTAACCGCTGCTCACCCCCGAGGGTTGAACCCGACGTGACGCCCCGCGCCACACCACCCGGGAGGTCAGCGTGCACCCCAACCCAACCCCCCGTTCCCCCCGTTCCCCCAGCCCTCTCCCCTCCCTCCCCCCTCCACCCCCGCCCTCCCAAGTTGATCAAGAGGTTTTGGTCAGATCAAAGATCAACAGTGGCCTAAACCTCTTGATCACCGGGGCGAGCCGGGCGGGGGCGAGCCGGGTGGGGGCGAGTGGGGCGGGGGGTGGGTCGTGGGGGTGGGGGTGAGGTGGGCGGTGGTTCGGGCCGACCTGCCGGCGTCGCTCGTGGTGTTCCTCGTGGCGTTGCCGCTCTGCGTCGGGATCGCCGTCGCCTCCGGCGTACCGGTCGAACTCGGCCTGGTCACGGGGGTGGTCGGCGGGCTGGTGGTGGGGCTGATGCCGGGCAGCAGTCTCCAGGTCAGCGGGCCGGCGGCGGGGCTGACCGTGCTGGTCGCCGAGGCGGTGGAACGCTACGGTCTGGCCGGTCTCGGGACCATCGTGCTGGTCGCCGGTCTGCTCCAGATCGGGCTGGGCCTGCTGCGGCTCGGCCGGTGGTTCCGGGCCATCACGGTGGCCGTGGTGCACGGCATGCTCACCGGGATCGGTCTGCTGCTGGTCGCCGGCCAGCTCCACGTCCTGGCCGGTGCGGACACGCCGCCGACCGGGATCGCCGGCCTCACCGGGCTGCCGGCCGTGGTCGGTGCCGTCACCGGCTCCGGTACGGCACGGGTGTCCCTCGCCGTCGGTGCGGCCACGCTCGTACTCATGCTGCTCTGGGACAGCATGCCGCGCCGGCCGGGACTGGTCCCCGGGGCGTTGGTCGCCGTGGTCGCCGCGGCCGGGGTGAGCGCCGTCCTACGGCTGCCGGTCGACAGGATCGAGGTGGCGGGGCTGCTCGCGGCGATCGAGCCGTCGTTCGGGCACTGGACGGCCCTCACCGATCCGGGGCTGCTCGCCACCATCGTCACGTTCGCGCTGGTCGCCTCGGCGGAGAGTCTGTTCAGCGCGGCGGCGATCGACCGGATGCACGACGGTCCGCGCACCGACTTCGACCGGGAACTCGTCGCCCAGGGCACCGGCAACACCGTCTGCGGCCTGCTCGGTGCGTTGCCGATGACCGCCGTCATCGTGCGCAGCTCCGCCAACGTGCGGGCCGGCGCGCGGACGAAGGCCTCCCGGGTGCTGCACGGGGTGTGGCTACTCCTCTTCGTCGCCGCCGTACCCGGGCTGGTCGGGCTGATCCCGATGCCGGCGCTCGCCGCCGTGCTGGTGCACGCCGGGTGCAAGCTGCTGCCGTGGCGGGTCCTGCCCGAGCTGTGGCGGGAGCACCGGGGCGAGGCGGTGGTGCTGGTGGTGACCGCCGCCGCGATCCTCGGCACCGACCTGTTCACCGGCGTCCTCGTCGGCCTCGGGCTGGCGGTGGCGAAGACCGCCTGGGAGACGTCCCACGTGCGGGTCACCGTCCACGACGACACCGACCCGGTGCACGTGGCGATCAGCGGGAACGCCACGTTCCTGCGGTTGCCCACCATCCTCACCACGCTCGACGGGCTGCCCGACGACCGGAGGGTACGGCTGGACCTGGGTGGCCTGCGGCACGTCGACCACGCCTGCCGGGCCGCCCTGGACACCTGGATCGAGACACAGAACCGCAACGCCGACGTCGGCGTGCAGGTGGTCACCCCCCGGCCGGCTCCGGACGACCGGCCCCGACCGGTACCGGCCGCCGACTGAGGTCGTCCAGCGACGCGGCAGGGGAACGCTCAGCCGGCGTCCTCGGCCCAGGCCCGCCAGTCGTCGAGCACCCCGTGCAGGTCGGGGGTGAGCCAGCCCGGGGCTGACCGGCGGAAGACCCCCGGGTCCATCGCCCCGGCACCGGTCGGCAACGCGCCGAGCAGGTTCGGCACCAGCTCGGTCAGGTTCGCCCAGTGCACCAGCTGCGGCTCCGCCGGCCAGGCGCCGATCACCACCCCGGCGGGGACGGCCCGACGTTCCAACGCCTCCATGGTCAGCGCGGTGTGGTTGAGGGTGCCGAGGCCGGCGCGGGCCACCACCACCGCCGGCGCGCCCAGCGACACCGCCAGATCGGCGACGGTCCACGCCTCCCCCGACGGCCGCAGCCCCATCGGCACCAGCAGCCCGCCGGCCCCCTCGACGAGCACCAGGTCGTGCTTGTCGACCTCGGCCCGGATCGCGTCGACGGCGGTGTACAGCTCCAGCGGCTCCAGCCCGGCGACCCGGGCCGCGGCGAGCGGGGCGAGCGGGTCCGGGTAGCTGGCCAGGGTGCGGCCGGTCAGCGGGGCGGCCAGGCGGGTCACCGCGTCGACGTCGCCGGGATCACCGGTCGCCGTACCCGTCTGGCCCGGTTTGACCACCGCGACCCGCAGCCCGGCGGCCTGCGCGGCGGCGGTGATCGCCGCCGTCACCACCGTCTTGCCGACCTCGGTGTCGGTCCCGGTGACCAGCACCGCGCCCTTCCACCCGCTCACGGGGTCACCCGACCCGGGGCGTCGGTCACGCTCACGGCAGCACCTCCGGCTGCGGGGCACACTCCACGATGGTCTCCAGGGCCTGCGCGAAGGCCTCCCGGGTCACCCCGGCCGAGAGGGTGAGCCGGAGCCGGGAGCGGTGGTCCGGGGTGGACGGCGGGCGGAAGCAGCCGACCGCGACCCCCCGTTCCCGGCAGGCGTCGGCCCAGGCGGTGGCGGCCTCCGGGCCGGGGGCGGTCACCGACACCACCGCGGCGTCGGGGATGGAGACGGTCAGCCCGGCCGCGCCGAGGCGACGTACCGCGTACCGGGCCCGGTCGGCCAGCTCGGCGCGCAGGTCGTCGGCGGCCCGGGCCAGTGCCACGGCGGCCCGGACCCCGGCGGCGACCGCGGGCGGCGGTGCAGTGTCGAAGATGAAGGTCCGCCCGGTCTCCACCAGGTGCCGGACGAACTCGGCGGGAGCGGCGACCACCCCGCCGGCACCGCCGAGCGCCTTGGACAGGGTGGCGGTGACCACCACGTCCGGCGCACCGGCGAGCCCGGCGGCGGCCACCGCGCCGGCACCGGCCGGGCCGGTGACGCCGAGCCCGTGCGCGTCGTCGACCAGCAGCAGCGCGCCGTGCCGTCGGGCGACGGCGTGCAGCCGGGCCAGCGGGGCGAGGTCGCCGTCGACGGAGAAGACCGACTCGGTGACCACCACCGCGGGGCGACCCGGCGCGGCGGCGAGCGCGGCGGCCACCGCGTCGACGTCGGCGTGCGCGGTGACCACCGTCTCCGCGCCGGAGATCCGGCAGCCGTCGATCAGCGAGGCGTGGTTGTGGGCGTCGGAGACGAGCAGGGTACGCGGGGAGACCAGGCCCCGGACGGCGGCCAGGTTGGCCAGGTAGCCCGAGGAGAAGACCAGCGCCCGTTCGACGCCCAGCCAGTCGGCCAGCTCGTCCTCCAGCGCGTGGTGGGGGTCGGTGGAACCGCGGACCAGGCGGGAGCCGGTGGCCCCCAACCCGTAGCCGGAGAGTGCCCCGGCGGCGGCGGCCACCACCGCGGGGTGGGTGGCCAGGCCCAGGTAGTCGTTGCCGGCCAAGTCGACCATCGGATCACCGGCGGCGCGGGGGCGCAGGGTACGGGTGAGCCCCGCCTTCGCCCGCAGCTCGGCGCGGCGGTCCAGGGCCGCCAGCCAGTCCGCCACCGTCATCGCCTCCGTCCACCACTCGTGCCGCCCACCCGGCCGGGTGCGCCACCGTCGGCCGAGCGCCCGCCGGGGCCTACCGTCGACCGACCGGACGGCCCACCGACGGCCGCCCGGCGCGTGTCGGCGGCGGGCGGCGACGTTGCCGTCGCCGGCGAAATTACCACCCGCCGGGCGGGCACCGGCGTGGCGCGGGCTCGCCGCACCGATGCCCCGGAGCCGGCGGCCGGACCGGCCGGCGGACCTCCACCCGAGCCGGCGACCGGACCGCCGCAGCCCGCCACCGGCACCGCCGGAGCCGCCACCTGGCACCGCCGGGAGGCCGCCGCCGGACCAGGCCGGAGGGCGGGCCACCGCCCGGATGCGCGGGCGTTTCCCGGCCCGCACCGGCCTTGTAGGGTACGAGCCATGCCAGAGATCCTCGACCAGGCCCGGACCCAGGTGCTGGGCGACGGCGTCGGCCTCGACCAGGCCGGTGTCCTCGCCGTGCTGAACCTGCCCGACGAGCACGTCTCCGCCGCCCTCCAGCTCGCCCACGAGGTGCGGATGCGGTGGTGCGGCCCCGAGGTCGAGGTCGAGGGGATCGTCTCGCTCAAGACCGGGGGCTGCCCGGAGGACTGCCACTTCTGCTCGCAGTCCGGCCTGTTCACCTCGCCGGTCCGGTCGGTCTGGCTGGACATCCCGTCGCTGGTCGAGGCGGCGAAGCAGACGGCGGCCACCGGGGCGAGCGAGTTCTGCATCGTGGCCGCCGTGCGCGGCCCGGACGACCGGCTGATGAAGCAGATGCGCGAGGGGGTCGCCGCGATCCGGGCGGCGGTCGACATCCAGGTCGCCGCGTCGCTCGGGATGCTCAGCCAGGAGCAGGTCGACGAGCTGGTCGAGATGGGCGTGCACCGCTACAACCACAACCTGGAGACCTGCCGCTCGTACTTCCCGAACGTGGTCACCACGCACTCCTGGGAGGAGCGCTGGGAGACCCTGCGGATGGTCCGCGAGTCCGGCATGGAGGTCTGCTGCGGGGGCATCCTCGGCCTCGGCGAGACGGTGGAACAGCGCGCCGAGTTCGCCGCCCAGCTCGCCGAGCTGGACCCGCACGAGGTGCCGCTGAACTTCCTCAACCCGCGTCCGGGCACCCCGCTCGGTGACCGCCCGGTGGTGGAGGGCCGCGACGCGCTGCGGGCCATCGCCGCGTTCCGGCTGGCCATGCCGCGCACCATCCTGCGGTACGCGGGCGGCCGGGAGATCACCCTCGGTGACCTGGGCACCCGGGACGGCCTGCTCGGCGGTATCAACGCGGTGATCGTCGGCAACTACCTGACCACGCTGGGTCGGCCGGCGACCGCCGACCTCAAGCTGCTCGACGAGCTGAAGATGCCCGTCAAGGCGCTCTCCGCCACCCTGTGAGGCGACGATGACCGACGTGGGTGACCCGACCGCCGACGGCCGTGCGGCGGAGTCCGCCGTACTGACGTCGGCCGCGACCTGGTGCGACCGCTGTGGTGCGGACGCCACGGCGGGCCCGCACCCGGGGTGCGCTACGGCCCGGGTGCTGGAGCCGCCCCGCTACTGCGGGCGCTGCCGACGGCGGATGAAGGTGCAGGTGCTGCCGGTCGGCTGGTCGGCGGTCTGCGTCGAGCACGGCGAGATCCGGGGCTGACGGCGTGCTGCGGGGGCGGACGGTCACGCTGCGGCCGGTGACGGAGGCGGACGTGCCCGCCCTGGCCGCGATCCGGGCCACCCCGGAGGTGCGCCGCTGGTGGCGCGGCGACGACGACCTGGCCGCGTCGGTGCGGGCCGACCTGGCCGACGACACACTGGTGGTCTACGCCGTCGAGGACGCCGGTCGGCTGGTCGGGGCGATCCAGTGGTACGCCGAGCCCGACCCGGACTACCGCCACGTCAGCCTGGACGTCTTCCTCGACCCGGCGGTACGCGGCACCGGGCTGGGCGGGGACGCGATCCGCACCCTGGTCCGGCACCTGGTCGACGAGTACGGCCACCACCGGTTCACCGTCGACCCGGCGGCGGCGAACACGGCGGCGATCCGGGCGTACGCGAAGGTGGGGTTCCGGCCGGTGGGCGTCATGCGCCGCTACGAGCGGGGCGCGGACGGGCGCTGGCACGACGCGCTGCTGATGGACCTGCTCGCGGAGGACCTGCCCGACTGAACCGAACGGGCGTGCCCGGCACCCGCAGGTGCCGGACACGCCCCGGTCGTTCAGCGTGTGCAGGTGCGCCTAGCGCTGGAGGGTCAGGACCCCCGGCCGCCACGGCAGCAGGTTGTAGTCGGTGTTCGCGTTCGGGTCCTTGCCCTGGTAGAGCAGTTGCAGGTTGCAGGCGTCGATGGTCTTGGTCTGGTCGGGGTTGGTGCGGACCAGGTCACCGTGGCTGATGTCGTTGGTCCACGTGGCGCCGCTGTTGGCCTTGCCGGCGAAGGGGTTGCTCTCGCTGGTGGCCTGCGGGGTCCACGAGCCGCCCAGGCTGCTGGAGGTGAACGACCGGAAGTAGCGCTGCCCCTGGCTTCCGATCGCCTCGACGATCATCAGGTACTGGTTCTGGCCCTGCACCTTGTAGACCTCGACGCCCTCGAACAGGTTGTTGGTCGAGTCCGTCATGATCGTCGTGTAGCTCGAACCGAAGCTGCCCGGGAAGTTCCCGATCGGCATGCTCGACCGGTAGATCTTGCCGTTGTCCCCGGCGAAGAACAGGTACATGTTCTGGTCGTCGCCGATGAGGGTCTGGTCGATCACCCCGTACGGGGCGTCCGGCAGGGTGGCGGTGGACAGCGTCTGCGCCGAGGACCAGCCGTTGGCGTTGGTCGGGTCGCTCGACGTCTTGTAGCTGAACGAGGTCGGACCCCACTGGTACGCCAGCACCCAGATGTTCTTCGGGGCGAAGTAGAACAGGGTGGGCGCCACGGTGCCCTGGCTCATCCCGTTCTGGCTGGCCGAGGCCATGTCGGACCAGTTGGTGAAGGTGCCGAAGTTCATCGAGCTGTACTGGCCGCTGCTGTTGACGTACGAGCCGTAGACCAGGTGCTTGCCGTTGTAGACGACGTTGGTGAAGTCCTTGAGCGAGACCCAGCCGTTCTTCGGGTTGGTCAGCGCGCCGGTCGACGACCACCGGTAGGTCGACGGGAGCGCGCAGCCGCCACCGGGGGGCGGCGTGGTGGTGGGCGGCGGGGTGGTGGTCGGCGGCGGGGTGCTGCCCCCGAAGTCGGTCCGCCACTGCTGGTTGGTCTGCCCGTGGCAGTCGTACAGCTGGACCTGCTGGCCGTTGCCGGTGCCCCAGACGTCCAGGCAGCGGCCGGACTGCACACCGGTGATGGTGCCGTTGGCGTTGACGTTCCACTGCTGGTTGGCCCCGCTGTTGCAGTCCCAGATGATGATTCCGGTGCCGTTGGCGGTACCCGCGCCGTTCGCGTCCAGGCACTTGGTGCCGTAGACCCGCAGCTGCTTGCCGCTGGTGTACGTCCACTGCTGGTTGGACTGGCCGTTGCAGTCGTAGAGCTGCACCCGGGTGCCGTTGGTCTGGGTGGAGTTCGGCACGTCGATGCACCGGTTCGACGCCACGCCGACGATCCGTCCGGCGCCGCCGCTCGGCGGCGGGGTCGTGGTGGGCGGGGGCGTGGTGGGCGGGCCGGTGGTCGGCCCGGAGGTCGGCGGGGCCGCGTTGAGCGCGTTGAGGACCGAGTTGTACGCGGCCTTCTTGTTGCCGCCGCCGTCGAACAGAAGCGGGCTCTCGTTCGAGCGCCACGAGTCGCTGTCGCGGACGCCCCACACGGTGATGCCGATGCAGCGCGGCACGTTCAGGCACGCCTGGGTCAGCCCCGCGTACTGGGTCGTCGAGGAGTTCGTGACGTCGACCTCGGTCAGCGCCACGTCCACCCCGAGGGCGGCGAAGCTGGACAGCGTGGTCTGGAAGTTGCTCGGCAGCGAGCTGCCCCCGGTGAAGTGGGTCTGCAGGCCGACGCAGTCGATCGGCACGCCCCGGGACTTGAAGTCCTGGATCATGCGGTAGACGCCCTGCGTCTTGCCGTAGGACCAGTTCTCGATGTTGTAGTCGTTGTAGCAGAGCTTGACCGACGGGTCGGCGGCCCGCGCGGTGCGGAACGCCACCTCGATCCAGTCGTTGCCGGTGCCCTGGAGGTTCGACGACCGGCGGCTGCCGTCCTCGTTGAACGCCTCGTTCACCACGTCCCACGCGGCGAGCTTGCCCTTGTAGTGGGCCATCACGCCGTTGATGTGGTCGATCATCGCCTGGCGCAGGTTGCTGCCGCTCAGGCTCTGCATCCACGGCGGCTGCTGCGCGTGCCAGGCCAGGGTGTGCCCCCGGACCTTCAGGCCGCGCTGGGTCGCCCAGTTGTAGATCTGGTCACCGGAGCTGAAGGTGAACTGGCCCCGCTGGGGCTGGGTCGCCTCCGGCTTCATCTCGTTCTCGGCAGTGATCATGTTGAACTCGCGGCCGGCGATCGTGCTGTACGTCGAGTCGCCGAGCCTGCCGGCCGCGATGGCCGTGCCGAAGTACCGGCCCGACTGCGCGGCGGCGGCGCCCAGCGTGGTCGCGGCGGCGTTCGCCGACGGCATCATCACCGCGACGGCTGCCACCGTCACGACGCTGACCGCGCCGGCGAGCAGCGCCCGGACGGCGGGTGGTCGCCGTCGCCGGCTGCCGCCGTGGTGGACGGACGGGCTTGTTGCCATCGTGGCCTCCTTGCTGGCCAACACCCGGACCGTCGGGACGGGACGGCCGGACGTCTACGGTTGTTAAATCTAGTGCCGTCGATGTTTCCATCCTGCACCGGCTGGAACAAAGGTGTTTCGGAAAAGTTTCGGAACATTTTTGGCCCGATGTGACCCGACGCGACGTGGCCGGTCACCGCAGGTGCGGTGCCGGCCACGTCAGGTCGACGGTCAGGAGACCGTGCAGGCGGCCCCGTTGAGGGTGAAGCTCGTCGGCTTCGGGTTGCTGCCGGTGTGGGTGCCGTTGAACCCGATGCTGGTGGACGCGCCGGGGGCGAGCGCCCCGTTGTAGCTCATGCTGGTCGCGGTGACCGCCGTCCCCGTCTGGGCGAACGTCGCCGACCAGCCCTGGCCGACCTTCTGACCGCTGGTCGGGAAGGTGAAGGCCAGACTCCAACCGGTGAGCGCGGTCGTGCCGGTGTTGGTGATGCTGATGCTCGCGGTGAAGCCGCTGGTCCAGTCACTGGTGGTGTAACCGACCTTGCACGACGAGGCGGGCAGGGTCGGGGTGGGCGTCGGGGTGGAGGTCGGCGTCGGGGTCGGCGTCGAGGTGCCCGGCAGGGTCTGCACGGTGACGGTCTTCGACGGGGTGGACGGGTTGCCGGCGGCGTCCACCGCCACCACGTAGAACCCGTACGACGTGTCCGGCGTCAGACCGGTCACCTGGGCGGTGGTGCCGGTGCTCGTGGCGACGACGAGATGCGCCGGCCAGGACGTCTTGTAGACCCGGTAGCCGGCGACCCCGACGTTGTCGGTGGACGCGGTCCAGCTCAGCGTGACCCCGTTCGCGCCGATGTTCGACGCGGTCGGGGTGCCGGGCGGGGTCGGCCCGGTGGTGTCCGAGCCGGTGCCGGCCGGGGTGGCCACCGCGAGCGCCGACGACCACAACGAGCTGTTGCCGGCGCCGTCGCGGGCCAGCACCGAGAACCGGTAGTTGCTGGCCGGCGAGAGCGTGGTCAGGGTCAGGCTGTTGGTGGTGGTGCGGAACGAGGAGCGCACGTCGCTGCCGACCGGCTCCATGGCGACGTCGTAGCCGGCCACGCCGCTGCCACCGGTGTCGGTGGACGCGGGCCAGGTCAGCGTCAGGCCGGTGGGCGTGATCGCGGAGGCGACCGGGGTGCCGGGGACGGTGGGCGGGGTGGTGTCGGTCGGCGTCGAGGTCGGCTCGTCACCCCAGACCCGGGTGGTCCCGGCGTACAGCGGCACCTTCGGGTTCGGGCCGGCGGTGGCCTGGTACGACGGGTCGTTCGTCGGATCCCAGGTGCCGCCCTCCGGTACGCCGATCTTGAACTGCACCTCCATCCGGTGCTGCGACTGCCCGGCCGGGGCGATCGTGTAGCCGGTGCAGTCCACCTCGACGTACCAGATGTCGCCGGAGAGCTGCTTGGCGGTCGACGGCGACGGGCACCCCTGGGTGTAGCCGGAGGTGACCTGCACGGCGGTGCTGCCCTCGGGCCGGAAGTAGTAGCGGAACTTCCCGTTGGTCAGCGCCCGTGCCGGGAACGCCGACTTGTTGTAGACGACCGCCTTGAGCCCGGTCGCCCGGGGCTCGGCCTGCATCACCGTGGTCTCCACGGTCAGCTCGGGGATGTCCGGGGTCTCCGCGGTGGGAAAATTGGCGAGCGGGGTGCCGCCGTACTCCTGGGAGAGCCGGGCCAGCGCGGAGGTGAAGCCGGCGTTGTAGTCGGTGGCCACCTCGTTCATCACGTAGTCCGACCGGCTGTCGGTGTAGGCGTCGTTGGCCGAGGACGGGCCGCCGACCAGCGCGCCGTAGAGCACGTGCCGGGTCTCGACCGGCACCGTCTGGCTGTCCCACCAGGAGCCGTGCGCGGTGCGGTGGTGCGGGTTCTTCGGTGCGTTGGCACCGAACCCGATCATGTAGCTGGACTTGCGCGGGTTGTCGCCGAGCGCGTAGTTGACCTGCCGGACGGCGAAGTCGTGGAACCGGGCCTTGCGGGTGGCGTCGGTGGTCTTGTCGCTGTAGACCAGCGCCGCGAAGCTGGTGTTGGCGGCGTACCGCAGCGCGCCCCAGGAGTCGAGGACGGCCATCCCGCCCGGCGAGTAGGGCACCTTCTGGCCGTTGACGCCGACCGTCCAGTAGTCGAGCCACCGGTTGGCGTCGTCGACGTACTTCTGCTTGCCGGTCAGGTTGGCCAGCAGCACGTACGCCCCGAACTGCTTGTTGTCCCAGGCGATCGTCCACTTGTAGGACCGGGTGGTGGACTGCGGCTCGGTGCCGAGCTTGTCGTACTCGCTCTCGGCCTTGGCCAGGTAGGCCGCGTCGCCGGTGGCCCGGTGCAGCCAGATCGCGCCCCAGACCAGTTCGTCCTGGTAGCCGCTCCACGACTTGTAGAAGCTGGTCGCGTCGGTGATGCACTCGTGGTAGCTCTTCCGCACCGTGTCGGCGAACGTGTAGAGCTGCTTGGCGTGGGTGAGCAGCTTGTCGGCGTAGGCGGCGTCGGTGGGCCGGAACACCATCGACGACGCGGCCATCGCCGCCGCCGTCTCCCCCGCCAGGTCCGCGCCGCCACAGCTCGCATCGATCTTGTACGCGGGCCGCGCCATCGGCAGCACCTCGGCCGGACCCCACCACTTGTGGTCGTCGTCGCCCTTGCCCACCTGCCCGTAGAGCACGTTCGCCGACGGGTGCGCCTTGATGAAGTAGTCGTTGACGAAGCGCAGGTTGTTCAGCAGCGGGGTGAGCTGGCCGGCGGCGACGTACCCGTCGCGGTACTCGACCGCGCCCCAGGCGAGCATGGTGGCGCTGAACGCCATCGGGAAGCCGAACTTCACGTGGTCACCGGCGTCGTACCAGCCACCGGTGAGGTCCACGCCGACGTCGGAGCCGTCGGTGAGCGCGGAGTCACCCCGCCAGGAGACCCGGTTCCAGGACGGCTTCTTGCCGGACTGCTGCGCCTCGTAGAACAGCAGCGACTTCTGCAACGCCTCGGGGTAGTTGAACATGCCGGTGCCCGCGACGTCGGCGCGGTCGGCCGTGGCCGGCGCAGCCCCCGCGAGGGACGGGAGCGTGCTGATGGCGAGGGCCAGACCGCTGGTCAGGGCGGCACCGGCGGCGAGCAGGCGGCGGAGCCGGGGCCGGCCCCCGCCCGACCGGCCGGGCCGGTTCGGGTGCTGCATGGGCGGAACTCCTGTCGATAGGGGGGTGCCTCCGGCGGCCCCACCGGACGCGGGGACGGGGCGTCGCGGTTGGTGGGGCCGCCGGAGGCGGGTGGTGGTGGGGGCCGAAGGAGTCGCGGGAGCGCTCCCATGGACGTGCGCCAATGTAATCACTGTGTCACGAGTTTGTGAAGGGGCCGGGCACGACGAAACCCGGCGGAGCGCTCCGGGGCGTCCCGACCCGGGTCCGCCCCGGATCTCCCGGCCACCGGACATGTCACGCGGACTAGCCTGGATCGATGTCGATGATCGAACAGGTGTCGTTGGGGGTGGCCGACGACCGCCGCGCCGGCCGGTTCTGGGCCGCCGCGCTGGGCTACGTCCGTCGTCCACCCCGCTACCCGGGAGACGAGTGGATCGTGGTGGAGCCACCGCCCGGCACCGCCGGGGTGGCGCTCGCCATGGACGTCAGCGAGAGCCCGGTGTCCGAGTTCCCCCGCACCCACCTCGACCTGGACGCGGGTGACCGGGACCTCGACGAGGAGGTCGACCGGCTGATCGGCCTGGGTGCCGGTCGGGTCGACTGGCCGTACTACCCGGCCGAACCGGAGCCCGGCCAGCTGCCGTACGTCGTCCTCGCCGACACCGAGGGGAACCGGTTCTGCGTCTCCGGGCACCGCCGGGCGGGCGCCTTCTTCGGCTGATCACCGCCCCGACCCGGCACACCGGCCACCCGCGGGCCGCTGGCCGAGCCGGCACGCCGGTCACCCGCCGGGGCCACCCGCCGGCCCGGCACGCCGGTCACCGGCCGGGGTGGTCCCGCACATGGGCAGGGCCCCCGCACCGGGGGCCCTGCCTGTGCACCGTCCTCCGCATCGGAGTTCGGCCGTGCACCGGATGGAATGCCCCCGCCCGGTGCCGTACGGGTCGTCTTCAGATCTCGGCGGAGGTCAGCGCACCCCACCGCCGGGGTCGGTCCGCCGGGGGCCGCCCACCGTCGCACCGGCCCGTGGGGGCGCGTCGGCGACCGGACACCCGTCGGCGCGGGCGACCAGGGGAACGGTCACGGTGAGCAGCGTGCCGTCCCGCTCGACCGGCGTGGGCCGACCCAGCCGGGCCACCGTCCGGACCATCGGTGTGTTGTCCGCCTGGGTGTGCAGGACCAGCGCCGCGTACCCGGCCCGTTCGGCGTGGGCCAGCAGCCGGCGCAGCAGCGCGGTGCCCAGGCCACACCGCTGCCAGTCGTCCCGGACCAGCAGCGCCACCTCCGCCTCGTCGCCCTCGGCGAGCAGGTTGGCCAGCGCGACGACCGACTCCGCCGCCCCGCCGGAGCCGGTCGTCGTGGCCACCAGGGTCAGCCCCCGGGTCGGTGCGAGCAGCCGGCGCAGCCGGCTCGGCGAGGGCAGCGCCGCCCCGCTCAGGTACCGCCGTTGCCGGCTGTGTGCCGAGCAGCCCTCGTGCAGCTCCACCACGCCGGCCAGGTCGTCGGCGGTCGCCGGCCGGATGGCCAGCTCCGCCCCGTCGGGCAGCACCAGGGTCACCCGGTCGGCCTCCCGCCGGGTCACCGCCGCCGCCAGCTCCACCAGCGCCTGCGCCCGGGCGTACTCCGCCGGGGTGAAGCTCGGTGCCTGCCGGCGCAGCTCGTACGAGCCGCCGGCCGGGTCGGTCAGCAGCATGGTCGTGGTGCCGACCGCGTCGTGCGCGACGGCCGGCGTCGGCCGCCAGGTCACCTCGTCCAGCCCGAGCGTGGTGCGGAGCACCTCGCCGGCCTGCTCGGGATCCCGCACCAGCCGGGTGGCCAGCCCGAGCGCCCGGGTCGGCTGGTCGACCAGGCCGCGCGCCTCGCTGCGCGCCACCCAGCAGTCCCGCCCCCGACCCCGCTCGACGGCGGCGATCAGATCCGCCTCGCCGAGGGCGTCCGGCGCGTCGACGAGGAAGTCGTCCACCGCGCCGACCTCGGTGGTGTGCACCTGCACGGTGAGGATGTTGACCCCCCGCAACGCGAGGCTGGCCGTGAGGACCGACAGGTAACCCGGCCGGTCGTCCACGGTCGCCCGGATCCGCCACAGCGCCATGTCCACTCCCTTCCCTACCGGTGAACCCTGCCCGGCGCCTGTTGCCGTGGCGTTGCCCGGCGGTGTCGCACCGGGAACCGTTCGCCCAGGTCAGGTGACGGTGGTCACCGAACGCGGGCCGACCAGGTCGAGCCGGTCGCCGAGGATCACCGCGCTGGCCCGGACCAGCTGGGCGAGCCGGTCCACCTCGGTGGCGTGGAACCCGGCGGCGGTCAGCGGCTCGGTGTGGTCCCGGGCCACCACCAGCACCAGCCCGGCCCGGCCGAACGGCGCGATCGCGTAGTGCGTGCCGTCGGTCATGGTCAGGGTGCGGGCCCGCAGCGGGGTCACCTCGGGCAGCCGGGGCGGCTCGGGGGCACGCCAGCTGGCGTGCCCGACGGTCGCGGTCCCGCCGCCGGCCCGCGAGGCCCAGTCCACCGGTACGACGGCGGCCACCGCCCAGTCCGCGGCGAGCAGCCCGGGAACCGCGTCGACCAGGGTGGCCACCCCGTCGGTGGGGTTCGCCGCCACCTGGGCGAGCAGCTCGGCGTCCTGGCCCGTGGTGGTCGGGGCGCCGATCGCCCGCCAGACCCCGTCGACGCGTACCCCGGGGATGGCGGCGAGCCCGGCGAGCAGGCCCTCCACCCGGGCGGCACCCGGCCAGACCACGGTGAAGTCGTCGACCGCCCGGCCACCGAGCCGTTCCAGCACCACGACCTGGACGATGTCGGCACCGGAGACGCCGAGCGTGCGGGCCACCTGGCCGAGTGTCCCGGGTCGGTCCGGCAGGGTCACCCGAACTCTCAGCAACATGTCTGTCCCTCCGCTCGGCGGACCGGCCGCACACGGCCGGCAGGCTGGTTCCCAGCCTGCCGGTTGACCATTTCGCCCCTGTTGCCGCGGCATGTCCCGGGCGGAAAATCGCTGACCTTGACAACCCGGCTGAGCTGCCATCAACTATGCGGATGACCGAGCCGGCCGATGCTTCCCCCGGCAGCGCGGCGCCGGCCGGGTCGCCGCCGGGGCTCGACCTCGACCGGCTCGCCGGCTGGCTGGCCGTCCACCGGCCGGAGCTGGCCGACGGGCCGCTGCGGGCCAGCCTGGTCACCGGCGGCAAGTCCAACCTGACCTACCTGCTGCGCTGCGGTACGCGGGAGGTGGTGCTGCGTCGCCCGCCGCTGGGGCACGTGCTGGCCACCGCGCACGACATGGCCCGCGAGCACCGGGTGATCTCCGCGCTCGCGCCGACCGCCGTGCCGGTGCCCGAGGCGCTGCTGCTCTGCGCCGACCCGGCGGTGATCGGGGCACCGTTCTACCTGATGCAGCGGGTGCCGGGCGAGGTGCTGCGCAGCCGGGCGCAGACCGACCCGCTCACCGGCGCGCAACGCCGCGACCTGGCCTGGGCGATGATGGACACCCTCGCCGCGCTGCACACCGTCGACCCGGCCGCGGTGGGGCTGGCCGACTTCGGCCGCCCCGACGGCTATCTCGGCCGGCAGGTGCGACGCTGGGCCGGCCAGCTCGACCGGTCCCGCAGCCGGGAGCTGCCCGGGGTGGACGAGCTGCGCGACGCGCTGGCCGCCTCGGTGCCCGACGGGGTGAACGCCGGCCGGATCGTGCACGGCGACTTCCGGCTGGACAACCTGCTCACCACCGTCGACCCGGTGTCGGTCCGGGCGGTGCTGGACTGGGAGATGGCCACCCTCGGCGACCCGCTGGCCGACCTGGGGCTCCTGCTGACCTACTGGGACGTGCTCGGCGACAGCGACCTGGCCGAGGGCAACCCGGTCGCCGACGGGCTCGGCCCCCGCGCGGGTTTCCCCACCGGCGGCGAGCTGATCGACCGGTACGCCGGGCGCAGCGACGTCGACGTGGGGCCGCTGCACTGGCACCTGGCCCTCGGCTGTTTCAAGCTCGCGGTGATCTGCGAGGGCATCCACTACCGGCACACCCTCGGGCAGACTCTCGGCGGTGGGTTCGACCGGATCGGCGACATGGTGCCGCCGCTGGTCGCACACGGTCTGCGCGCGATCGGGGAGCACTGATGGACTTCGGGTACGACGCACGCACCGTCGAGCTGCGCGAACGGCTCGGCACGTTCCTCGACGAGTGCGTCCTGCCGGCCGAGCCGGTCCACGCCGAGCAGGTCGCCGCGGCGGGTGACCCGTGGGCGCGCTCCCCGGTGCTCGACGGGTTGAAGGTCGAGGCCCGCCGGCGCGGCCTGTGGAACCTCTTCCTGCCCGACCCGCGCTACGGCGCCGGGCTGACCAACCTCCAGTACGCCCCGCTCGCCGAGCTGACCGGGCGCAGCCCGCACCTGGCCCCCGAGGCGGTCAACTGCGCCGCCCCGGACACCGGCAACATGGAGCTGCTGGCCGAGTTCGGCACCGAAGCCCAGCGCGAGCGGTGGCTGACCCCCCTGCTGGCGGGCGAGATCCGCTCCGCGTTCTGCATGACCGAACCGGAGGTCGCCTCGTCCGACGCCACCAACATCGCCACCCGGATCGTCCGCGACGGCGACGAGTACGTGGTCGACGGACGCAAGTGGTGGTCCTCCGGGGCGATGGACCCGCGCTGCGAGATCTTCATCGTGATGGGCAAGACCGACCCGGCCGCCGAGCGGCACCGCCAGCAGAGCATGCTGCTGGTGCCCCGGGACACCCCCGGGGTGCACGTCCGCCGGGGGATGACCGTCTTCGGCTACTCCGACGCCGCGCACGGTGGCCACGCCGAGATCGACTTCACCGGCGTCCGGGTGCCGGCCGAGAACCTGATCGGCGTCGAGGGGGCCGGGTTCGCCATCGCCCAGGCCCGGCTCGGGCCGGGCCGGATCCACCACTGCATGCGGCTGGTCGGGATGGCCGAGCGGGCGCTGGAACTGCTCTGCCGGCGGGCCAACCAGCGGGTCGCGTTCGGCCGGCCGCTGGCCGAGCAGGGTGTCATCCGGGAGTGGATCGCCGAGTCCCGGGTACGGATCGAGCAGGCCCGGTTGCTGGTGCTCAAGACCGCCTGGCTGATGGACACGGTCGGCAACAAGGGCGCGCACACCGAGATCCAGGCCATCAAGATCGCCACTCCGGCGATGGCCGAGTGGGTGATCGACAAGGCGATCCAGGGGTACGGCGGCGCGGGGGTCAGCCAGGACACCCCGCTCGCCGGGCTCTGGGCCCAGGCCCGCACCCTGCGGCTCGCCGACGGCCCCGACGAGGTGCACCGGTCGTCCCTGGCCAAGCGGGAACTGCGCCGCTGGTCCTGACCCGGCTACCCCGGCCTACCTGTCGGCGCGGTCGGAGCCCGCGGGCGGAGACGGCGGCGGGTGGGGCGGGCGCGCCCGCCGGAGCTGTCGAAGCGCTTCAGGTGGAGGCACGCTGAATCAGCTCGGTGTCCAGCAGCAGGTGCGGGGTGGGCACGTCGTCGCCCCGGATCCGGGCCACCAGCAGCCGGGCCATCTGCCGGCCCATCTCCTCCACCGGCTGGAAGACCGTGGTCAGCGGCGGATCGGCCTGCTGGGCGACCGGGGAGTCGTCGAACCCGATGATCGCCACGTCCTCGGGCACCCGGCGGCCCGCCTCGCGCAGCGTGCGCAGCGCGCCGAACGCCATCAGGTCGGAGGCGACGAAGACGGCGTCCAGCTCGGGGCAGGCGTCCAGCAGTCGCCGCATGCAGGCCGCGCCGCTGCCCTCGCTGAAGTCCCCGTACGCGATCATGCGGGGGTCGAGCCCGCCGATGGTGGCCTCCACCGCCTCCCGGTAGCCGACCAGCCGGGCCAGGCCGACGCCCATGTCCTGGGTGCCGGCGATGGTGGCGATCCGCCGCCGGCCCCGCCGGGCCAGGTGCTCGACGGCCTTGCGGGCGCCACCGACGTTGTCGACGTCGACGAACCAGGACGGCCGGGCGCCGGGGCGCAGCATCCGGGCCGGTCGACCGCCCAGCACGGTGGGCAGGTCGCGCTCCTCCAACAGGGTCGGCAGCGGGTCGGAGTCGTGCAGCGAGAGCAGCAGGACCCCGTCGACGTGCTGGTTGGTCAGGTGGTTCTCCACCCGTTCCCGTTCGATCGGGGACTGCACCATGGCGAGCCAGAGTTGCAGCGGCGTCTCCAGCAGCCCGGAGCTGACGCCCCGGACGATGCCGGCGAAGAACGGCTCGGTGAAGACCCGCTCCCCCGACTCGGAGACCACCAGGGCCACCGAGTCGGTCCGCTGGGTCACCAGGGCGCGTGCCGCCCGGTTCGGGACGTACCCCAGCTCGGCGATGGCCTGTTGGACGGCGGCCCGCGCCTCCGGACTGACCTGGGGTGAGCCGTTGACCACCCGGGAGACCGTGCCCCGCCCGACACCCGCGCGAGCGGCGACCGCGTCGAGGGTCGGGCGCCCGAGTGACCGGGTGCGTTGCGTTGTCATCGTCTGCTCCTCCGACGTCGGACGGTCCCCGCCGGCCGCCCCCGGGGGCGGGCGGCACGGCGGGGCCGTCCGGAATACTGGCTGGCCTCTGCCTATTGTGCGGCCAGACCGTTGCGTCGGATCACCTCGGCGTACCACCTGGCACTGGACTTGGGGATACGGACCTGGGTGTCGTAGTCGATCCAGACCATCCCGAAGCGCTTGGTGTAACCCCAGGCCCACTCGAAATTATCCATCAGCGACCAGGCGAAGTAGCCCCGCAGGGGCACTCCTGCCGCAATCGCCTCGTGCGAGGCCCGCAGGTGGGCGTCGAAGTACGCCAACCGGTCGACGTCGTCGACCTGACCGTCCTGCACCGTGTCGACGAACGCCGAGCCGTTCTCGGTGACGTAGAGCGGCAGGTCGGTGTACTCCTCGTGCACCCGGCGCAGCGTCTCCACCAGGCCCGGGGCGTCGATCTCCCAGTCCATGTCGGTGACCGGCACCCCCCGGGTGACGAACCGGACGTCCTCGCTGCCCGGCCAGCAGGACGGCGCCCGCCAGTACTTCTCCGGCTCCTCGCCGGGCACCGGCGCGGCCACCACGTGCCGGCTGTAGTAGTTGATCCCGACCAGGTCCAGCGGAGTGGAGATAATCTCCAGATCGCCGTCGCGGACGTGTCCGAAATCGGTCACCTCGGCCAGGTCGGCGACCAGGTCCTCCGGGTACGACCCCCGCAGCATCGGGTCGAGGAAGAACCGGTTGGCCAGCCCGTCGATCCGGCGGGCGGCGTCCACGTCGGCGGGCGCGTCGCTGGCCGGGGTGACCGGGTAGAGGTTGACCGTGACGCCGAGCTGGGCCTGCGGCAGCGCCGCCCGCAGGGCCTGCACGGCGAGCCCGTGGCCGAGCATGAGGTGGTGCCCGGCCCGGACCGCGTCCGCCCCGTTGGAGCGGCCGGGGGCGTGCGCCCCGGAGCCGTAGCCGAGGAAGGCCGAGCACCACGGCTCGTTCAGCGTGGTCCAGTACTTCACCCGGTCACCGACGGCGTCGGCGACCAGGGAGGCGTAGTCGGCGAACCGGGCGGCGGTGTCCCGCACCGGCCAGCCACCGAGATCCTCCAGCGGCTGGGGCAGGTCCCAGTGGTAGAGGGTGAGCCACGGCTCGATGCCGTTGGCCAGCAGCTCGTCGACGAGCCGCCGGTAGAAGTCCAGGCCCTCCTGGTTGGCGACGCCGGAGCCACCCGGCTGCACCCGGGGCCACGACACGGAGAACCGGTACGACTTGAGGCCCAGCTCGGCCATCAGCCGGACGTCGTCGGGCATCCGGTGGTAGTGGTCGCAGGCCACGTCGCCGGTGTGCCCGCCGACCACCCGCCCCTCGGTGTGACTGAACGTGTCCCAGATCGACGGGGCCCGGCCGCCCTCGGCGGCGGCCCCCTCGATCTGGTACGCGGCGGTCGCCGCGCCCCACAGGAAGCCGGGCGGGAAGGTCGGTTCCGGCCCCTGGTCGAGTACGCCGACGGCGGGCGGGTGGGTCGGGTTGCTCACGACTTGACGGCACCTTCCATGATGCCGCCGATGATCTGGCGGCCGAACAGGATGAACACGATCACCAGCGGCACGGTGCCGATGGCGGTCGCGGCGAACACCTGCGAGTAGTCGGTGTAGTAGGCGTAGGACAGGAACGCCAGCGACACCTGCAGGGTCGGGTTCTCGGGGGTGAGCACGGCGTACGGCCAGAGGTAGGAGTTCCAGGTCTCCATGAAGGTGAGCAGGCCGAGCACGGCGGCGGCGGGGCGCAGCGCCGGCAGCACGATGTTCCAGAAGATCCGGAAGGTGCTGGCGCCGTCGACCCGACCGGCCTCGATCAGCTCGTCGGAGATGGCCTGGATGGCGTACTGCCGCATCATGAACACGCCGAAGGCGCTGACCAGGAAGGGCACGGTCACCGCGAAGAGGGTGTCGTACCAGCCGAGGTCCTGGATCATGCCCCAGAGCGGGATCAGGCCGAGCTGGGTCGGGATCATCATGGTCACGATGATCGTCAGCAGCAGGGCGTTGCGGCCCCGGAACCGCAGCTTGGCGAAGGCGAACCCGGCCAGCGAACCGGTGATCACCACCGAGACGGTGACCACCGCGGAGACGATCACCGAGTTGAGCAGACCGGTGAGGAAGTTCGCCGCCGGGTTGTCGAGCACCCGGCCGAAGTTCGCGCCGAACTCGCCGGCCGGGGTGAACGGCGGCGGCACGTCGTTGATCTGGTCGAGGCTACGGGTGGCGATGACCACCATGTAGTAGAAGGGGTAGACCGAGAAGAGCACCGCGACGACGAGCGCGATGTAGAGCAGCGGACTGGTGCGCCAGAGGCGCTGGGATGCCTTGTTCACGGCGTGGTCCTCACTTCACCGAACGGCGGACGAGCAGGAAGTTCACCAGCGAGACCAGGGCGATCATGACGAACATGGCCCAGGCCACCGCGGCGCCGTAGCCGGCGGAGCTGAGGTTCTCGATGCCGAGTTCGTACATGTACATCGCCAGGGTCTGGAACTCGCGCTGGTCGCCACCGATGATGTTGCCGTTGCCGAAGACCAGCGGCTCGGTGAAGAGCTGGAGTCCACCGATGGTGGACAGGGTGACCACGAAGACGAAGGTCGGGGTCAGCATCGGCAGGGTGATCCGCCAGAACTGCTTCCACTGGTTGGCGCCGTCGATCGCGGCGGCCTCGTAGAGGTCCTTCGGGATGGCCTGCATACCGGCCAGCAGGATCAGCGTGTTGTAGCCGGTCCACCGCCAGTTGACCATGGAGGCGATGGCCGTCCAGGAGCTCCACTTCTGGGCGTCCCAGTCGACCGCGTCGACCCCGACCAGGCTGAGCATCCAGTTGATCAGACCGAAGTCGCGCTGGAAGAGCATCCCGAAGACGATCGCCACCGCGGCGACGGAGACCACGTTGGGCATGAAGATGGCCATCCGGAACAGCGTCCGGGCCCGCAGGAAGGTGCGGTTGAGCATGGTGGCCAGGAAGAGCGCCAGGAGCAGCTGCGGAATCGTCGACAGGATGAAGATGCCGAACGTGTTGATCGTGGCGTTCCAGAAGTACTCGTCGGTGAACAGCCGGGTGTAGTTGTCGACCCCGATGAAGGTGTGGTCGCCGATGAGGTCCCAGTCGTGCAGCGACATCCAGGCGGTGCGCAGCATCGGGTAGAACCCGAAGATGCCGAAGACCACGAAGAACGGCGCGATGTAGAGGTAGGGCGAGAGCTTCAGGTCGAGGCGGTTCAGGGTGATCGCCCGGCTGCGCCGCCGGGGAGGTGTGGGGGGTGGTGCGCTGGGCGACGGCGGCGCCGTCGTGGCCGAGAGGCTCATGCGGGGTCCTTTCCCGGCTCCGGCGGGGCCGGTGAGGCGGGCGGTACGCGGAACGGGACGCCATTGGTGGCGCCCGGGACATGCCCGGACGCCACCGCCGGTGGTGGTGCAGTGATCAGAAGGCGCCCTGGGTCTTGGCGTCCTTGAGGAACTGCTCCCAGGCCTTGTCCTTGGGGGACTGCCCGTTCTCGTACGAGCGCAGCGCCGGCTCGAACGCGTTCTCCTTGACCGCCTGGTGCTTCGGGCCGAGGTGCAGCGGCTTGATCTTCTCGACGCTCTCACCGAAGATCTTGCCGGTCGGGGCACCGCTGAAGTACTCGTTGGTGTAGCTGGTGAACTCCGGGTTCTTCAGCGCCTCGAGGTTGGTCGGCAGCGGGCCCTTGAGCTTGAACGCCTCGACCTGGCTCTTCGCGTTGGTCAGGTACTCGGCGAGCTTGGCCGCTTCCTTCTGGTACTTGCTCTGGGCCGGCACGGCGAGCCAGGAGCCGCCCCAGTTGCCCGCGCCGCCGGGAACCGGCGCCAGGTCCCACTTGCCCTTGTTCTCCGGGCCGGAGTTGTCGGCGACGATACCGAGCATCCACGACGGGCAGAAGGTGGCCGCGAAGGTGCCCTGCTTGAAGCCGGCCGACCACTCGGGCGACCAGGTGGCGCTCTTCGCGGAGATCTTCGCGTCGGACATCGCGACGGCGGTGTCCCACGCCGTCTTCACCGCGGCGCTCTTGTCCGCGATGACGTTGTCCTCCTTGTCGTAGAACAGGTCACCGCCCTGCTGGACCATGACCGCGCTGGCCGCGGTGGTGGCGGAGTCGATCATGCCCTTGTTGGTGGCCGCCCGGTACTTCTTGCCGGTCTCGATGAAGGCGTTCCAGTCCGGCCAGAGCGCCGCCACCTGGTCCCGCTCGGTCGGCAGACCGGCCGCTTTGAACAGGTCCTTGCGGTAGCAGACGCCGAGGCTGCCGACGTCGGTGGGCAGGCCGATCAGCCGCCCGTCCGCCGCCTTGCCCAGCTCCCACTTCCACGGCAGGTATTCCTTGCTGTGGTCGGCCACCAGCGGCGTCAGGTCGGCCCAGTTGGCCGGGTTGGTCTTGAACTCGTTGAGGATGCCCTCTTCGAGCGCGGTCACGTCCGCCGCGCCCTTGCCGGTGGCCAGCGCCCGGACCACCTTCGGCCGGTACTCGTTGAGCTGCGCGGTCTTGCGCAGCTCCACCTTGATGCCGGTGTCCTTCTCGTACTGCTTGACGATCTCGTCGTAGCCGAACTCACCGAAGGTATCGACGACCAGCTTGCTGGGCTTTTCGCCGGACTGCTTCGGCTCGTCGTCCTTGCCGCAGGCCGCGAGACCGCCGATGGCGGTGACCGCAGCCAGGGCGGCGACCGCGAAGCGGTTACGCCGCGTGGTGACGCTCATCCTGACCCCTTTTCGATGGTGAGGCTGGGTGGTGTGTGGTGGGAGGTACCGCTGCACGTCCCGGGCCGGTCCGACGTCCACCGCCGGTCCGTCGGAGGTGGTCTCGGGTGATCCGCACCACGCCCTTGGGAACGCTCCCATGAGATTGCCGGGAGGTGTCGGGGGTGTCAATAGACCGTTGGGAGCGTTCCCAGATCGTTACCAGCTATGGCGTTTATCCCACTCCGTACGATGACCGGCGTCCGCTCCCGCCCGCGTGGGGTCAGCAGAAGCGGCGCAGCAGGACGGTGGTCCGATCCGCGTCGAAGGCCTCCGGGTCGTACCGTCCGCCCACCCAGTCCCGCATCGCGGCGTGCTCCCGATGGTGCGGATCGGTCAGCGCGGCCAGCAGCAGCGCCTGCCCGGCAGGACCGCCGACACCCTCCGGCGGACCGGCCCGCTCCCCCGCCGGGCAGCTCGGATAACGCTCGCCCGGGTCGGCGGCGAGGACGTCCTCCACCACCAGCTCGTGCTCCCACCAGTCACCGAAGTCGTAGACGTAGCCGAACCGGCTGCCCAGGCCGGCCACCGCGTCCAGCCGGGTGTCCAGCTCGTCGCGGACCGCCGGCTCGGCGTCCGGGTCGGGCTCGCCGTACGGCACCCCGTCGATCTCGAACGAGTGCAGGCGACAGTCCCGCCAGCCCATGGCGTGCTGCACCACCCGGTGCAGCCGGTCCAGGGTGTACCCGCCGGGGACCAGCACCCGCCGCCAGATCGGCGGGTGGACCCTGGTGAGGGACACCTTCAGCTGGAAGATCCGACGTGGCATGTTGACCCCTCCACCCACCGCATAGGCTGCCCGCATGATCTGTCGAGCGTGCCGACGACAGCGGCACGACGAGTGCCCCGGTCGGCAGTGGTGCGACTGTCAGCACCGTACCCCCGCACCCACCCCGGTGGTCACCGGTCCGGCCGGCGGATGAACGACGCAACGCCGATCCGGCGGATCTGGCCCGCGCCGGCCAGCGGCCCGCTCGACGACGCCGCGCTGACCGCGCTCTACGCCCGCGCCGACGACCCCCGGCTGCGGGTCAACTTCGTCGCCAGCGCCGACGGGGCGGTCACCCTCGACGGCTACTCCGCCGGGCTCTCCGGGCCGCCGGACAAGCGGGTCTTCGGGCTGCTCCGGATGCTCTGCGACGGGTTGCTGGTGGCCGCCGGCACGCTGCGGCACGAGGGTTACCGGGCGGTGCGGCTGAGCGAACCGCGCCGGGCCTGGCGACGCGCGCACGGCCTGGCCGAGTACCCGACCCTGGTGGTCGTCTCCGGGTCGCTGCGGCTCGACCCGGCCCAGGCCGCCTTCGCCGACGCCCCGGTACGCCCGGTGGTGCTGACCACCGGGACGGCCGTCGCGCCGCCCGGCCTCACCGCCGTCGTCGACCTGGTCCGGGTCGGCCGGGACGCCGTCGACCTCGCCGCCGGCCTGGCCGACCTGCGCCGACGGGGTCTGGGGCAACTGCTCTGCGAGGGTGGCCCGCACCTGTTCGGCGCGCTCACCGCCGCGGACCTCGTCGACGAGCTCTGCCTGACCGTCGCGCCGGTGCTGGCCGGGGCCGGTCCGGGACGGATCACGGCCGGTCCCGGCAGCACGCCCCGGTCGCTGCCGCTGCGGCACACGCTGGCCGCCGCGGACGGCGTGCTCATGCTGCGGTACGCCCGCGACGAGCCGGGTCCGCCGCCCGCCGGGGCCGCGCCCGCCGGCTGACGTCGCCGCCGGTGCCCAGGGTCGCGCCCGCCGGCTGACACCGCTGTCGGCCGGGCCGACCAGCAGCCCGCCGGGCACGGCTGCGGCAGCCGGCCGACCGCGCCGCACGCGGCGAGGGGCGTGGGCACACCGGTCGGTGTGGCCACGCCCCTCGGACGACCGGGCCGGTGCCGACGGAGCAGGAGCCGTCGACACCGGCCGGGGATCAGCTGACGCTCACGCCCGCCCAGGCCGCGGCGACCGCCTTGTACTCGGCGCTGGTGCTGCCGTAGAGGTCGGTGGCGGCCGACAGGGTCGCGGTGCGGGCGCCCTTGTAGTTGGTGGTGGTGGTCATGTAGCGGGTCAGCGCCCGGTACCAGATCGCCCCGGCCTTGGTGTTGCCGATCCCGGCGACCGTGGTGCCGTTGCAGGTCGTGCTGGTGCCGTACGACGAGGTGCCGCTACCCACCGCGAGCAGGTAGAAGAAGTGGTTCGCCACGCCCGAGGAGTAGTGCACGTCCAGCCGGCCGACCGAGCTGCTCCAGCAGTCCGCCGAGCTGCCGTCCTTGGAGGGCTTGTCCATGTAGCGCAGCGGCACACCGCTGCTGCGCAGCTTCTCGCCGATCAGGTAGTCGCCCGGGTCCTTGGCGCTGGCCGCCGAGAACTCGACCAGGGTGCCGAAGATGTCGCTGGTGGCCTCGTTCAGGCCGCCGGACTCACCGCTGTAGCGCAGCCCGGCGGTGTTGCTGGTGACACCGTGGGTCATCTCGTGCCCGGCCACGTCCAGCGAGGTCAGCGGGTACCAGCCGGAGCCGCCGTCGCCGTAGGTCATGCAGAAGCAGGAGTCCTGCCAGAACGCGTTGGCGTAGTTGCTGCTGTAGTGCACCCGGCTGTACGCGCCGACGCCGTCGTTGCGGATGCCGTTGCGGCCGTGCGCGCTCTTGTAGTAGTCCCAGGTCTTCTGCGCGCCGAAGGCGGCGTCGGCGGCGGCGGTCTGCCGGTTGCTCAGGGTGCCGTCACCGAAGACGTTGTTGGTGCTGGTGACCAGCGTCCCGGTGCCGGTGGTACGGCCGTTCAGGTCGTAGGTGCGGTGGTTGCCCCGGGCCGGGTCGGCGAGCTGGTAGGTGCTGCCCGACTGGGTGCTGCCGACCGACACGGAGCCGGAGTGGAACGTGTTGCCGGTGCCCTCCCGCTGCACCCCCTCCCAGGAGTCACGGACCGCGCCGGTGGTGGCGTCCACCAGCACGTGCAGCTCGCTGGGCGTACCGTCGGCGTGCGTGCCGCCCACGACCACCTCGTAGGCGAGGACGGTCGCGGTGTCGCCCGCGTCGAAGACGAGCTGGGCGCCGGCGACCGATCGGCCGGTGGCGGTCGAGGCGGCGTAGGCGATCTTGCCGGCGGCGGCCTCGCTGAGCTTGGCCTTCGGGGCGCGCTGCGGGGCGTCGGCGAGGCGGTGGGTCGCGCCCTGCCAGGAGTCACCCTTGCCCAGGTGGACGACCAGGTCGCCGCCGAGCACGGGCAGGCCGTCGGAGTAGCGGTTGAGCCGGACGTGCTGGGTGCCGTCGGCGTCGGTCACCACGCCACGCGGGGTGAACGTCTGCCCGTCGGTGGCGAGGCCGGCCTCGGCGTGGGCCTCGAGCTGGGCGACCGCGCGGGCGAACGGGTCGGCGGGGGCGGGGGCGGCGCTGGCCGCGGTGGGCACCGTGACGGCGGTGGCCAGGAGAGCGGCCGTGGCGAGGCCGCTCATCAGGGGGGTTCGACGCATCGGGTTTCTGCCTCCACAGGGACAGTCGGGGGGGTGCCGACTGACGGCGACCCGGCGGCGGTGGACCGCGGGTCGGCCACGTGTCCGCAGGTTACGGACGTGGCGACCGACATCGAAGGACAGAAGATCCTCGATGTCGACTGTGGCTATTCTGAGCCCAACCGGCCGCTTTCTGTCACGCCTAAAGTGAGGAATTTTTCGACGAATTTCCGAAGGGTGCCCCTACCTGCCGAAACACCGCCATCGGCAGCCGGTGGATGAACCGTCGGTGACCGCCCGCTCCCCGGCGGTCACCGGAAGCGGCGTCGACGTCGCCGTCCGCCGGGCCGGACCGCCGGCCCGGCGGGTGGCGCACGCCGCGTCGCGTGGCAACCTGTCGCACTCCTCGGGCAGGATGCAGGGCGTGCGCCCTGACCGAGACGACCAGCTGACCGGAGCCCGCGGATGACCGACGACCGGATCGACGGCCGGATCGACAGCCCCGGCGAGCCCGTCGGCCGGGTGCTCGGCACCGCCGACGCCACCCCGTTGCAGTTCTGGACGGCCGTCTCCCCCGGCAGCTACCTGCAGCTCGACGACGTGGTGGTCACCCGCCGCGAGCTGCCCGACCGGGAGCCGGTCACCATCGCCGGGGTGGTCACCCAGGTCCGCGCCCGGCACGAGGGCGCCCAGTTCGAGTCGGACGTCTTCGCCATCGCCGACGGCACCCTCCCCGCCCAGGTGCAGGAGGCCGCCGAGATCACCACCACCCGGGTCGACCCCGAGCTGTACGTGCCGCCCGCGCCGGGCGCGACGGTGCACCGGGCCGAGGGCGACGCCCGCGCCCGCGCGCTGCACTTCGACCGGATGGAACGGCGGATCCCGATGGGGATGGGCCGCGACGGCGTGCCGGTCTACCTCAACGCCGACTTCCTCGACGGCAGTCGGGGCGCACACGTGTCGATCTCCGGCATCTCCGGGGTCGCCACCAAGACCAGCTTCGCCACCTTCCTGCTCTACTCGGTGTTCCGCTCCGGGGTGCTCGGCGGCGACGCGGTCAACGCCAAGGCGCTCATCTTCAACGTCAAGGGCGAGGACCTGCTCTTCCTCGACCACCCCAACGCCCGCCTCGACGAGCCCACCCGGGCCGCGTACGCGAAGCTGGGGCTGGCCGCCGGGGCCTTCCCCGACGTGCGGGTGTACGCCCCGCCCCGGGTCGGCGACGCCGCCGGCACCCCCGACGTGAGCAGCCGGCTCACCGGTGTCGACGCCTTCTACTGGACGCTGAGCGAGTTCTGCGCCGACCGCCTCCTGCCGTACGTCTTCGCCGACGCCGACGACGAACGCCAGCAGTACACGATGGTGGTCCACTCGGTCACCGCCCACCTGGCCCGCCACGCACAGCCCGCCGACGGTGGGGTCAGCGTCGACGGGGTGCGCCTCGGCTCCTACGCCGACCTGGTCGACCACGTCGTCGAGCAGCTCAACGACGACGAGACCCGGGGCGACTGGGCGGGCAGCGCGGTCGGCCTGGGCACTGTCAACGCGTTCGCCCGCCGGCTGATCGGCAGCAAGAAGGACCTCGGCCGGCTGATCCGGGGCGACCTGGCCACCCGCCGCCCGCACGCGATCAACACCGCCGAGAGCGCCCAGGTCACCGTGGTCGACCTGCACAACCTCCCGGACCGCGCGCAGCGCTTCGTGGTCGGTGTGACGCTGCGCGGCGAGTTCGAGCGCAAGGAGAAGGCGGGCACCGCCAAGCCACTGCTCTTCGTCGTCCTCGACGAGCTGAACAAGTACGCCCCCCGGGAGGGCTCCTCCCCGATCAAGGAGGTGCTGCTCGACATCGCCGAGCGGGGCCGCTCACTCGGAGTGATCCTGGTCGGCGCACAGCAGACCGCGAGCGAGGTGGAGCGCCGGATCGTCACCAACTCGGCGATCCGGGTGGTGGGCCGGCTCGACCCGGCCGAGGCGTCCCGCCCCGAGTACGGCTTCCTGCCGCCGGCCCAGCGGCAACGCGCCCTGCTGGCCAAACCGGGCACCATGTTCGTCAACCAGCCGGACATCCCGGTCCCGCTCTGCCTGGAGTTCCCCTTCCCGGCCTGGGCGACCCGGGTCTCCGAGGCCGGGCGGGCCCCGTCGGAGACGCTGCGCTCGATCACCGGCTCGGTCGACCCGTTCGCCGTGGTCGGCTCCGGCGGCGTCGACGACGACATCCCGTTCTAGGGGGCTGGCAGCCATGAAGATCCTGCACACCTCCGACTGGCACGTCGGCAAGGTGCTCAAGGGACAGTCCCGGGCCGAGGAGCACAAACAGGTGCTCGCCGGGGTGATCGAGATCGCCCACGCCGAACGCCCCGACCTGGTCATCGTCGCCGGTGACCTCTACGACACCGCCGCCCCCGGCCCGGAGGCCACCCGGCTGGTCACCCGGGCGCTGACCGCGTTGCGGCGGACCGGGGCGGACGTGGTGGCGATCGGCGGCAACCACGACAACGGCCAGGCCCTCGACGCGCTGCGCCCCTGGGCGGAGGCGGCCGGCATCGTCCTACGCGGCGCGGTCCGGGAGAACCCGGCCGAGCACGTCATCGACGGCGTGACCGCCGAGGGGGAACGCTGGCAGCTCGCCGCGCTGCCCTTCCTCTCCCAGCGGTACGCCGTCCGCGCGGTGGAGATGTACGAGCTGACCGCCGCCGAGGCCACCCAGACGTACGCCGACCACCTCGGCCGGGTGCTGGCGAAGCTGACCGAGGGCTTCACCGAGCCGGACCGGGTGCACCTGGTCACCGCCCACCTCACCGTGGTCGGCGCGAGCACCGGCGGCGGCGAGCGGGACGCGCACACCGTCCTCGGGTACGCGGTGCCGGCCTCGGTCTTCCCGGGCACCGCGCACTACGTGGCCCTCGGCCACCTGCACCGGTCGCAGCGGGTGATCGGTCCGTGCCCGGTCCGTTACAGCGGCAGCCCGCTCGCGGTCGACTTCGGCGAGCAGGAGAACGTCTGCTCGGTGACCCTGGTCGAGGTGAGCGCGACCTCGGCCGCCCGGATCCGGGAGGTGCCGGTGTCGGCGGCGGTGCCGCTGCGCACGGTCCGCGGCACCCTCGCCCAGCTCGCCGAGGCGACCCCGCCGGAGGGCTGGCTGCGGGTGTTCGTCCGCGAGCAGCCCCGGGCCGGCCTGCGCGAGGAGGTCCAGGAGCTGTTCCCCCGCGCGTTGGAGATCCGGATCGACCCGGAGCTGCTGCCCGCCCCCGGCAGTGGCACCCGGGTCGCCCAGCGGGCCGGCCGGTCCCCCCGCGAGCTGTTCGCCGACTACCTGGGCAGCCGGGGCCACGACGACGACGGGGTCCGCGACCTCTTCGACGAGCTGCTGGAGGAGGTGGAGCGCTGATGCGACCGATGCGGCTGGACCTGGCCGGCTTCACCGTCTTCCGCGACGAGACCACCGTCGACTTCACCGACGCCGACTTCTTCGCCCTGGTCGGGCCGACCGGCTCGGGCAAGTCGACGGTGCTGGACGCGATCTGCTTCGTCCTCTACGGCTCGGTGCCCCGCTGGGGCGGGGCCCGGGGGCTGGCCAACGCGCTCGCCCCCTCGGCGGTGGAGGCCCGGGTCCGGTTGGTCTTCGAGTCGGCCGGCGACCGGTACGTGGCGACCCGGGTGGTCCGCCGGGACGGCCGGGGCGCGGTCAAGACCGCCAACGCCGGCCTGCAACTGATGCCGCCCGGGTTCGACATCACCAAGCTGGACACCGGGCTCAGCCCGGAGGACCTGGGCGAGGTGCTCGCCGGCACGCCGGCCGAGATGGAGTCGGCCGTGCTGGACGCGGTCGGGCTGCCGTACGAGCAGTTCACCTCCTGCGTGGTGCTGCCGCAGGGGCAGTTCGCCGACTTCCTGCACGCCAAGCCGGCCACCCGGCAGCAGATCCTGGTCAACCTGCTCGGCCTCGGGGTCTACGAGGACGTGCAGAAGCGGGCCACCGAGCGGGCCGGGCAGGCCGAGGCGAAGCTGACCGCGGTCGCCCGGGTGCTCGACGGGTTGACCGACGTCGACGACGCGACGCTGGCCGCCGCGTCCGCCCGGGTCGACCGGATCCGGGAGCTGTCCGGGGCGGTCGCGGCGGCCGTACCGGAGCGGGACCGGGCCCGGGCGGCGGCGCGCGAGGCCACGGCGGCGCTGGCCGCGCTCGACGCCGACCTGGCCGGGCTGGCCGGGGTGCGCGCCCCGGCCGGGGTGGCCGAGGTGGCCCACGCGGTGAGCGCCGCCCGGGAGGCGGTCGACGGGGCGGGCCGCGCGGTGGCGCTGGCCGAGGAGCAGGAGGAGAAGCTCCGCGGTGAGCTGACCGGCGCGGGTGACGAGAGCGCGCTGCGGCTGCTGCTGCGGGCGCACGCCGACGCGGAGCGGTTGACCGGCGAGGCGGACACCGTCCGGGCGGCGCTGGACGCGGCGCAGACCGACCACGACCGGGCGGTGGCGGCGCTCGGTGCGGCCCGGGAGGCGGCGGTGCGGGCCGAGGCCGAGCTGGAGGCGGCGTTCCGGGCGCACGAGGAGGCCAAGGCCACCGACCAGGCGGTCGCGTTGCGGGCGCACCTGGTCGACGGCGCGACCTGCCCGGTCTGCGAGCAGTCGGTGTCCCGGGTGCCGGCGGTGCCGGCCGGCTCGGCGGTGGCCGCGGCGACCGCCGCCGGCAAGGCGGCCCGCGCGGCCAGCAAGGCCGCCCAGGCGCTGGTCGACGAGCGGGACGCGGCGGCCCGGGAGCGGGACCGGACGCTGGTGCGGATCCGTGCCCAGCACGACCAGTTGCGCGGCCGGCTGACCGAGCTGAACGGCCAGCTCGCCGGCGCGGCCACCCCGGCGACGCTGCGCGGACAGCTCGCCGAGCACGCCCGGCTGCGGCAGGCGTTGGACGAGGCCGCGGCGGCGGTACGCACCGGGCGGGACGCCGCCCGCCGGGCCCGGGGGGCGGCGGACGCCGCCGAGGAGCGGCTGCGGGCCGCCTGGCGGGACTTCGACAGCGCCCGGGACGGGCTGGCCCGGTTCGCTCCGCCGGCCGCCGACCGGGACGACGTGGCCGACGCCTGGACGACCCTGGTCGACTGGGCCGGCGCGCAGGCCCGGCGACGGCAGGCCGAGCGGGACGGGCTGGTCGACGCGGTGCACGCGGCGCAGTCGGCCGCCGGGGCGGTCGAGGAACGCCTCGGTGACCTGCTCGACGCCGCCGGGCTGCGCCCCGCCGACGACCCGGCGCAGGCGGTCGCGGTGGCCGCCGAGCGGGCCGAGGCCGACCTGCGGCGGATCACCGAACGCCGTGCGCAGGCGCACCAGCTCCGGGAACAGCACGCCGAACACGAGCGGCAGGCGCGTACCGCGCGGGCGCTGGCCGGGCACCTGCGGGCCAACAACTTCGAGCGGTGGCTGCTGGCCGAGGCGCTGGACCTGCTGGTCGACGGAGCCTCCCGGATCCTGCGGGAGCTGTCCCAGGGACAGTACGACCTGGTCCACGACAAGGGCGAGTTCTTCGTCGTCGACCATCATGACGCGGGGCTGCGCCGGGGGGTGCGGACGCTGTCCGGCGGGGAGACCTTCCAGGCGTCGCTGGCCCTGGCGCTGGCCCTGTCCGAGCAGCTCGCCGGGATGTCCACCACGGCGGCCAGCCTGGAGTCGATCGTGCTGGACGAGGGGTTCGGCACCCTCGACGCGGCCACTCTGGACATCGTCGCCGCCACCCTGGAGAGCCTGGCCGCCCGGGGTGACCGGATGGTCGGCGTGGTCACCCACGTGCCGGCGCTGGCCGAACGGATCCCGGTGCGCTTCGAGGTCCGCAAGGACGCCCGCACGGCCCACATCGAACGGACCGGCCGGTGAGCGCGAGGAGTGCAGCGCAGCGGAGCCCCGCAGTCGCGAACGGAAGGTCGGACCGGTGAGCGCGAGGAGTGCAGCGCAGCGGAGCCCCGCAGCCGCGAACGACCGGACCGACCGGTGAGCGGGGCGGTGACGTGAACGGGCCACAGCTCTTCGTGGACGCCTGGGATCCGTCCTACGGGGCGTCGTTCGAGGCGACCCCGGGTGGGCCGGCGGCGCCGAGCAGCACCCAGGTCGACGCCGAGGTGGAGCTGCCGGCGGCGGACTGGCGGGCGATCGGTCCGCGCCCCGGGCTGGCCGCCCCGGACGTGGTGCTGCTCGTCGACGGGGTGCGCCGGATCGACGCCAGCGTGTGGACGGCCGAGGAGGACGGTGCCTCGTACCCGGGGATCGCCGCCTCCTACGCGGCCGGGGTGGTCCGCTGCGACCTGGAACGCGGCGCGGCGGAGCTGGCCGGGGCGCGGGTGGGCCGGGGCCTGTTCACCGCCAGCCCGTCGGCGCAGGAGGTGCGGTGCGGGCAGGTGCGCTACCCGGTACACCGGGTCGGCGGCACCGGTGAGCTGAGCAAGCTGCCGGCGGCGGTGCAGGCCCCGCTGACCGCGTTGGAGGTGGCCGTCTCCGACGCGGTCCGCACCGACGGGGACCTGCTGGTGGTGGACGGTCCGCTGCGGGCCCGCCGGCAGTTGCCGCGCACCCTGGGGTACATCAAGACCCAGCACAGCCAGTACCTCGACGCCCGGCTCACCGCCGTGGTCACCGCTCTGGGCTCCGGGCAGCGGTCCCCGGTGTTCCGGCTGGGCACCAGCTGGGGCGGCTGGTCGTGGTACCTGCGGCTGCCGGTGGCGGCGGGCTCCCCGTGGGCCGGCATCGTCCGGCTGGAGTGCTCGCCCGACCTGCCGCCGCAGGAGGCGATCGCGCTGGCCGACCTGTCCCTGGTCACCCTGCCCCGGTTCGCCTCCTCGCCGTACAAGGACCCGCGGGCACCGCAGAACCTGGTGCCGATCGCCGGGTTGGAGCGGCGGCTGCGCGGGTTGCTGGGCGACGCCCGACTGTTGCACCGGGCGTTGACCACGGCCACCCGCAGCGGTGGGGGGCCACGCTGATGCGTCATGATCGTGCGACGTTGTCGGGTCACGGTCACCGGGGAGGCTGCTGATGGGCCGCCGTCGTGGCGACGACCGGATCGTGGTGCCGGTGGACACCGGCCGGGCCGAGCTGGTGCCGGACGCGGACCGGCCCCGGTCGTGGACGCTGCTGCTCGACGACGCCCCGCAGTCGCACGTGGATCTGGCCGACCCGACGCACCTGGAGTTCGAGTACGTCCGGCGGCTCGGCGCGGCGCTGGACCTGATCGCCCCGCCCGGCACCCCCCTGCGGGTGCTGCACCTGGGCGGTGGCGCGCTGACCCTGCCCCGGTACGTCCAGGCCACCCGCCCGGGGTCGACGCAGCGGGTCGTCGAGGTGGACGGCGCGCTGGTGGAGCTGGTCCGCCGGGAACTGCCCTGGCCGGCCGATCCCCGGCTGCGGGTGCGGGTCGCCGACGCCCGCGCCACCCTGGAGTCGAGCCGGGACGCCGGGTACGACGTGGTGGTCGCCGACGTCTTCGCCGGTGCGCGTACCCCCGCGCACCTGACCAGCGCGGAGTACGCCGGGCAGGTGGCCCGGGTGCTCGCCCCCACCGGCTGGTACCTGGCCAACCTGGCCGACGGGCCGCCGTTGCGGCACAGCCGCGCCCAGGTGGCGACCGTCCGTTCGGTGCTCCCCCGGGCCGCGCTGGTCGGTGACGCGGCCGTGCTGCGCGGGCGGCGGCACGGCAACCTGGTGCTGATGGCGGGGCGGGTCGAACCACCGGTGCCGGAGCTGACCCGGCGGGCGGCCGGGGACTGGTTCCCGGGCCGGGTGCTGGCCGGCGACGAGCTGGACCGGTTCGTGGGCGGCGCGGCGGTGGTCACCGACGCGGACGCCACCGGCTCGACGCCGCCCCCGCCCGGAATTTTTTCGGTCCGCCGTTGATCCGCCGGCAAGAGCGGTCCGTATCAACGGACGGCGCCCTCCCCGTGGGCCCGCTGATGTCGGTGGACAGCAGGAGGTCTGGATGAGTGCGGTCGCGGCCGGCTTGCACGGAGAACTGGTCAGGCCAGGGTGGATGTTCGCCCGGGCGCAGCCGCAGTCGCGTGCGTCGAGGTCCAGCCGGGGGGTCGACGCCGGCCCCACCGATCGCCAGAATGGCCCGGTGACTCCGCGACCGGCGCCCGGACGGCACCAGGCCCCGGCCACCACGCCGGAGGCGAGCCACTCCGACCAGCTGGTCCGGTTGCTCTACGCCGAGCACGCCGGCCCGTTGCTGATGTTCGTGATGCGGTTGACCGGTGGTGACCGGCAACGCGCCGAGGACATCGTCCAGGAGACGCTGCTGCGGGCCTGGCGCAACGCGCACCGGCTGGGGGTGCAGGGTCAGGGTTCGCTGCGGCCCTGGCTGGTCACGGTGGCCCGGCGGATCGCGATCGACGAGCACCGCAGCGAGCAGGCCCGCCCACCGGAGACGTACGACCGGGATCTGACGGCGTTCGCCGAGGCGGACAGCACCGACCGGGTGCTGCGCACCATGACGGTGGCGGACGCCCTGCGCACGTTGAGCCAGTCGCACCGGGAGATCCTGGTGGCGACGTACTTCCGCGGTCGGACGGTGCCGGAGGCGGCCGAGGAGCTGGGCCTGCCGCTGGGCACCGCCAAGTCGCGGGTCTACTACGCGCTGCGCGCACTGCGCACGGCCCTACAGGAGAGGGGGGTGACGGAATGAGCCGGGCCGATCACATGGACGTCGCCGCGTACGCGCTCGGCGTCCTGGACGTGCAGGACACCGAACGGTTCGAGGAACACCTCGCGACCTGCTGGGCCTGTGCCGCCGAGTTGGAGACGATGGTCCCGGTGGTGGGGCTGCTCTCCGACATCGACGGCGAGACGATGATGGCGATGGAGCAGACCGCGACGGATCCGCGGCTGCTGGACCGTACCCTGGTGGCGGTCCGCACCCACCGGCGCAGGGCGCGGTTCCGGCAGGTGCTGTCGATGGCCGCCGCGGTGGTGGCGGTCGGCGCGCTCAGCGGTGTCGGGGTGGCCACCTTCGGCGGTACGGGCGGCGGTGACAACGCGGTGATCGCCGAGCCGAGCCGTTCCGCGCCGGTGGACGGGCCGGCGAGCCCGCAGCCGACCCGGACGGGGCCGGCGGTGGGTGGCACCGAGATCGAGGGCGACCAGTTCGACGCCACCGACGGCAGCACCGGGGTGAAGGCCACCATGTGGCTGGACAGCAAGGAGTACGGCACCTGGATCGGGTTCAACCTGACCCGGCTGCCCGGTCCGCGTACCTGTCGGCTGGTGGTGATCCGCAAGAACGACACCACCGAGGTGATCTCGACCTGGGCGGTGCCGGGGACGGGTTACGGCACCACCGCCAACCCGCAGAATCTCCAGCTGGAGGCGTCCACCTCGGCGCCCCGGGGGGAGATCGCGAAGTTGCAGGTGCAGTCGGTGGACGCCAACGGCGTGGCGAGCCCACTGGTCACCGTCGTCCCCTGAGTCGACGACCGCCGAAACGGCGTCCCATCCGGTCCGGGTGGGACGCCGTTTTCGCGTCTCCGGACCGGGGACGGCCGCTGCTGGCGCATACGTACGACCCGCCGGAACGGTTCAACGAGTCAAATGTGAAATGGCCCACTGTCGATAGTTCAACCTTGACAGTGGACGCTCCGTACTACTCGGTGAACCGCCAAGAATGAGGAGGGCACGTGGCAAAGATCAAGCGGACGACCGTCATCGTCGCGAGCGCGGTGGTCGCACTTACGGCCTGCGCTCCCGCAGGTTACGACGGAGCGAACTCCAGCGTCGCCGAGCCGGTCGCCGTCGCCGCGGCCGAGCCCACCGCGTCGGTCGAGCCGGACACCTCGGCCTCGCCCGGCGCACCCGGCGCCTCGGGTGCCCCCGCCGCCGACCAGGCGCCGCCGCCGGCCAACGTCCAGTTGACCGACCAGCTCGTCGGGAAGAAGATCGCCCGGATGGGCAAGGTCGTGGTGGACCAGGAGGGCTTCATCCTCTACCGCTTCGACAAGGACTCCGACGATCCGCCGTCGTCGAACTGCGTCGACAAGTGCGCCCAGGTCTGGCCGCCCGCGCTGACCGACGGCAACCCGCAGCTCCAGGGCGTCTCCGACGACAAGGTCGGCACCGTCACCCGCCAGGACGGCACCCGTCAGATCACCATCGGTGGCTGGCCGGTCTACCGCTACATCGGCGACAAGAAGGCCGGGCAGTGGAAGGGCCAGGGCGTCGGTGGCACCTGGTTCGTGGTCGACCCGAACGGCAAGAAGAACCTGACCTGCCTGCCGACCGGCACCCCGAAGGCGGTCGCCCCGCCGGCGGCCGGTGACTCGAGTGGCGGCGGGGACTACACCTACTGATCCGGTAGTCAGCCGAGACACGGTGGCCGGTCGCAGCCGGGGAGGGCGTGACCGGCCACCGTCACGAAACGGGACCGTCGACGTACCGGCAGCGTCCGTACGGTCCGGCCGCGACGCCGGCCCACCGGCCGGCGTCGCGGCACCACCTGCCGGAACCTCCCCCACCAGCCCCCGGAGCGGACGTGGGCGGTGCCGCGCCACACGCCAGCGGGCGCGGCACCGAAGGTCCCCCCAACCCCGCACCCAACGGTCGCTCGGGCGACCGGTCCGCCCCGGGACGGAGACACCGCCGACGTGCAGGGCGTCGGCGGTGTCGTCCGTTTCCGCCCCGGTCAGCAGGCACCGCCCGGCACGCCCCGGTCGGCACGCCAGGCGGGCACCGGCCCTGCCCGCGCCGCGCCCCGGTCGGCACGCCTGGCGGGCACCGGCCCTGCCCCGGCGGGCACGGGACACCGGCCGGGGCAGGGCCGGTGCCGGCCCGGAGCATGGCACAGTGTCGGGGTGACCTGGGACGAGCCGGCGGCACGCCGGGTGCTGCGACCGCCGGCCGACTACCGGCTCACCGCCTCCGTCCGGGCGCTCACCTTCAGCCCGTACGACCCGTGTGCGCGGATCGCCGCCGGCACCTTCTGGTGGGCCACCCGCACCCCCGCCGGGGCGGCCACCCTGACCCTGCGCCCCGAGGGCGGGGAGCTGATCGCCGAGGGCCACGGGCCGGGCGCCGACTGGGTGGTCGAACGGGCCGACGCGATCGCCGGTCTGCGCGACGACCTGACCGGGTTCGCCGAGCTGGCCGCCGCGCATCCGGTGGTGGCCGAGCTGGCCGCCCGGCACCGGGGACTGCGGATGCCCGCCACCGGTCAGCTCTTCCCCCGGGTGCTCCGGGCGGTCTTCGAACAGAAGGTCACCGGCCAGGAGGCCTACCGGGCGTACGCCGCGACCGTACGACACTTCGCCGAACCCGCCCCCGGACCGTTCGGGCCGCTGCTGCTGCCGCCCGACGCGGCCAGCGTGGCGGCGACACCGTACTGGGTGTTCCACCGGTTCGGGGTCGAGCAGCGCCGGGCCGACACGCTACGCCGGGCCGCCGCCCTGGCCGACCGGCTGGAACGCTGCGCCGACAGCGCCGAGGCGACCCGGCGGCTGACCGCGATCCCCGGCATCGGCCCGTGGACCGCCGCCGAGGTGGTCCGGATCGGGTACGGCGACCCGGACGCGGTCAGCGTCGGCGACTACCACGTGCCGAACACGGTGGCCTGGGCGCTCGCCGGGGAGGCCCGGGGCGACGACGCCCGGATGCTCGCCCTGCTCGCCCCGTTCCGGGGGCACCGGGGCCGGGTCTGCCTGCTGCTGGCCGCCGCCGGCATCCAGGCACCCCGGTTCGGTCCCCGGATGCCGGTCCGCTCCTTCGCCCGCTTCTGACCCCGGTCTTCCCCACCGCTCCCGGCCGGATCGGGCCGGCAGCCGGTGGGTCCGGTCGGAGCGGCCACCGGCGGAGCCGGGCCGGGTGGCTACCGGCGGGGCCGGCGACGGGTCACCGGCAGAGCCGGCGCAGGGTGCGGGCCAGCCGGTGGGCGTACCCGTGCTGGACGGCGCGACCGGCCGGACCGGCGGCGGCCAGGTACCACCGGTCCGGGCGGCTGAACGCGGTGACCTCGAAGCTGACCCCGCCCTCGACGTCGCAGCGGACCAGGAACGCCTCCTCGCCGCGTTCCGGATGGCCGGGCAGGGTGCCGTAGCCGAAGCCGGCCTCCCGGTCGCCCTCGACCGTCCAGACCACCTCGCACGGCCCCCACACCCGCAGCGGCCCCACCCCGAGCCCGGGGGTGACCCGTACGCCGGGCGCGGCCCGCAGCGCGTCGGTACGCATCCGCACCCCGGCCGCCCGGTGCAGCCGCCAGCTCAACACGGCCTCGGCGGCGACCATGAAGCTGCCGGGCGGCATCGGGGCGGTGTGCCGCAGGTGGTGGTAGCCCGCCGGCAGCGGCCCTCGTCGGGTCGCGCCCACCTCGGGGTACGTCAGCTCGGACATCCCACCTCCCTGGGGGTCGTCCCCAGCCTAGGGCCGCCGATGCCGACCGGCGACCCGGCCGGCCGCCGATGCCCGGGCGTCGACCCGGCCGGGTGGCGACCCGGCCCGACGGCGACTCAGCCGGCCTCGCAGCGCCGCCGGAGCCCGTCGGCCTCCAGCCGCAGGTAGCGGCGCACCAGCCGGCCGCCGAGCCAGCCGGTCAGCCCGGCCAGCGGACCGGTGAGCACCAGGGCCAGCTCCACCCGGACCCGGCCGTCGGGCAACGGCACGATCCGGTGTTCGCCCCGGCTGCGTACCCCGGGCGAGGTGGACTCCCAGACGAAACAGCGGGGCGGGTCGAACGCGGTGACCCGCCAGTACGTCGGACGGAGCCGGGGCTGCTCCAGCCGGGCGGTCGCGCCGAGCGCCAGCGGGCCGGCCTCGCCCCGGCGGGCGGTCCGCACCGAGGCGTTCCACTCCGGCCAGCGCTCGACGTCGGTCTGCACCGCCCAGACCGTGTCGATGTCCGCGTCGATCTCGGTCGTGGTCTCGAACCGCATGCCGCCTCCGTGGCTCCACCGGCGGCGCCCGCCGCACCGCCCGGGTCATGACGAGGCTGCCGCAACGATCGTGACCGGTCCACCCTCGGGTCGTCGTCCCGACGCCGACGCATCCGGCCCCGAGCCGCCCGCAGCCGGAGGACGAGCGGGTACGGACGGGACACGCCGGCCGGGCACCCACGGTGATCCGGCTCACCACTGTCGGTGGCGTCTGGTTGACTGGTCGACGTGGACCTGCCGATCAACCCCCCGGTCGAGCCGATGCTGGCCAGGAGCGTGGCCCGCCTGCCCACCGACCCCGGTCTGACGTACGAGCCCAAGTGGGACGGTTTCCGCTGCATCGTGTTCCGCGACGGCGACGAGGTCGAGCTGGCCAGCCGGGGCGGCAAGTCGATGACCCGCTACTTCCCCGAGGTGGTGGCGCAGGTCCGGGCGCAGCTACCCGAGCGGTGCGCGGTCGACGGCGAGTTGATCGTGATCCGGCGCGACGGGCCGGGCGGTCAGCCCCGGCTCGACTTCGAGCAGCTCGCCCAGCGGATCCACCCGGCCGCCTCCCGGGTCGCGCTGCTCGCCGAGACCACCCCGGCCGACTTCGTCGCCTTCGACCTGCTCGCCCTCGACGACGAGTCGCTGGTCGACCAGCCCTACCCGACCCGCCGGGAACGCCTGGTGCGGGCGTTGGCCGGGGTCCGGCCGCCGGTGCACGTCACCCAGGTCACCACCGACGCCGAGACGGCCCGGCGCTGGTTCGAGGTGTTCGAGGGGGCCGGGCTGGACGGGTTGATCGTCAAGCCGGCCGACCTGCCCTACCAGCCGGGCAAGCGACTGATGGCCAAGGTCAAGCACGCCCGTACCGCCGACGTGGTGGTCGCCGGGTTCCGCTGGCACAAGTCCGGGCCGGTGGTCGGTTCGCTGCTGCTCGGCCTCTACGACGACGACGGGGTGCTGCACCACGTCGGGGTGAGCGCGTCGTTCACCATGGCCCGCCGACAGGAGCTGCTCGACGAGCTGGCCCCCTATCGGGAGGGGGTCGACGCCCATCCGTGGGTGCACGGCGACCACGAACGCGGCCAGCGCATCCCCGGCGGGGTCAGCCGCTGGACGGGCACCAAGAACCTCGACTGGGTGCCGCTGCGGCCCGAGCTGGTGACGGAGGTCGGCTACGACGCGATGGAGGGCGACCGGTTCCGGCACACCGCCCGGTTCGTCCGCTGGCGGCCCGACCGCGATCCCCGCTCCTGCCGCTACGACCAGCTCGACCGCCCGGTGCGGTTCGACGTCGACCAGGTGCTCCGGGGCGACCCGGCGGCGACCGTGCCGCCGCAGGGCGGCAGCCCGGCGTAGCCTGGCTGTCACACGATCATGGAGGCTCGCTGGTGACCCGCACTGCCCACCGGATCCGTCGGATCCGGCTCACCCTGGCCGGGCTCCTCGCGGGCGCGCTGCTCGCCACCGGGTGCACGCTGCCGGCGTTCGCCCCGCGCGCCGAGGACTCCGCGGCCTCGGCCCCCGGCGACACCCCCGCCTGGCGGGCCTGCCCCGAGGTCGCCGACGACCTGGTCGGCCGGGGTGCTCCAGGCATGCGGTACGAGTGCGCCCGGATCGCCGTGCCCCGCAACTGGGGCACCGGGACGGGGGCGACCGCCGGGCCGGGCAGCGGCGAGACCTTCGAGATCGCGCTGCTGCGGGTCCGCTCCAGCAAGCAGCGGGACCGGATCGGCTCCCTGGTGATCAATCCGGGCGGGCCGGGCGGGTCCGGCGTGGACACCGCCGTCTACCTGTCGTTCGGGCCGTCGTTCGGCGGGCTGCCCACCGCGGTCACCGACCGGTTCGACATCGTCGGCTTCGATCCGCGCGGGGTGTCCCGGTCCAGCCCGGTGAAGTGCATCTCCGACGCCGACCTGGACGCCAGCTTCGGCTACGACCCCGACCCGCGCAGCCAGCAGTCGTTCGACGGCTACCAGGCGCTCAACCGGCGGATCGGCCGGGGCTGCGGCGACCGCTACGGCGACCAGCTCCCGCTCTACGGCACCGAGCAGGCCGCCCGGGACATGGACGCCGTCCGGGCCGCCGTCGGCGACGACAAGCTCACCTACCTCGGCTACTCCTACGGCACCCTGCTCGGCGCGACCTACGCCCAGCTCTACCCGCAGCGGGTCCGGGCGCTGGTGCTCGACGGCGCGGTCGACCCGCGGCAGCAGCTGGTGGCCGGGTCGGAGAGCCAGGCCCGGGGCTTCGAGCGGGCGTTCGACAACTTCGACCGGTGGTGCGCGGCGAACGCCGCCCGCTGCCCGATCGCCCCGGACGCCCGGGGCGCGGTGACCTCGGCGATCGACAAGGCGAAGGTCTCCCCGGTACGCGGGGCCGACGGGCGCGAGGCGACCTCGGGCTGGGTCTTCTACGCGGTGATCTCCTCGCTCTACACCGAGTCGGGCTGGCAGGAGCTGGCCCGCGCGATCGACCGGCTCGACGAGGGCGACCCGGCCGAGGTGTTCAAGCTCGCCGACGCGTACGCCGGGCGGGGCGAGGACGGGCACTACTCCAACCTTTTCGACGCCAATCTGGCGGTCAACTGCGCCGACGAGACCGAGAAGCCCTCCGTCGCGCAGATCCGCGACCTGCAGTCCCAGTGGCGGCAGAAGTACCCGCTGTTCGGCCCGGCCCTGGCGGTGGGGATGTTCGGCTGCGTCGAGTGGCCGGGCGGGCGGGATCCCTACCCGACCGGGCCGGCGGTCGGTGCGCCGCCGATCGTGGTGGTGGGCACCACCGGCGACCCGGCCACCCCGTACGAGCAGACCGCCCGGTTGGCCGACATGCTGGGGGTCGGCCGGGTGCTCACCTGGGAAGGCGAGGGGCACACCGCGTACCCGCAGACCAGCTGCATCACCGCGGCGGTGGACGCCTACCTGATCTCGCTGACCGTCCCCCGGGAGGGGCTGCGCTGCCCCGCCGGCTGACCAGCTTGGCCGGTGGACCGCCGGCTGACCAGCGCGGCCGGTGGGCCGCCGGCACCGACCGGTCGCGGCGCCCGGTCGGCGACGCTCGCGACGGCCGGTCAACGGCGGTTGCGGCGGCCGCGCAGCCGTTGCCGGACGAGGGTCGCGTGGTCCGGTGGGGCCGGGGCGGGCGGCAGGTCAGGCAGCACGATGCCCTGCCGGGCGGCCAGCTCCTCCAGCAGCGCCCGCATCCGGCGTACGTCGTTCTTCAGCTCCTCCTGCTCGACGTGCTCGAACGCGTCGTCGTCGACGATGAGGCGGCTGGCGAAGTGCGCGGTGATCAGCGGGATGACCAGCAGCACCATGGTGGAGATCAACAGCGCGGCCAGGGTACGTCCCTGCCAGCTGGTCGGCGAGATGTCGCCGTAGCCGACGGTGGAGGCGGTGACCACGGCCCACCAGACGGCGTCGGCGGCGCTGCGGTGCTCCACCTGGCCGTAGATCACGCCGGCCACCACGATCATCAACAGGTACGAGGTGATCAGCGTCCGGGGCGAGTTGGCGAAGTACACCAGGCCCCGGTAGACCCACCGGAAGGGCAACAACAACGGCTCCATGCCGCATCATGCTGCCCTCCGGCCGCCACCTCCGCCCGTCAATCGACCGGGCTCGCTGTGACAGGCTGCCGGCCATGACCGACGTGATCCTCCGCGAGGCGGTCCGGGCCGACCTGCCCACCATCCTCGCCCTGCTCGCCGACGACGTGCTCGGCCGGACACGCGAGCACCCGGAGGTGGACGAGGCGTACGAACGGGCCTTCGCCGACATCACCGCCGACCCGCGCAACCAGCAGGTGGTGGCCGAGCGCGCCGGTGAGGTCGTCGGCTGCCTCCAGGTCACCTACATCCCCGGGCTGGGCCGGCACGGCGCGGAGCGGGCGCTCGTCGAGGCGGTCCGGGTCCGTGCCGACCTGCGCGGTCAGGGGGTGGGCGAGACGATGATGAGCTGGGTGGTCGACCAGGCCCGTCGGCGGGGCTGCGGGCTGGTGCAGCTCACCACCGACAAGTCCCGCACCGGGGCGCACCGCTTCTACCGGCGCCTCGGCTTCGTGGCCAGCCACGAGGGCATGAAGCTCACCCTCTGACGACCCGCGCCGGCCCTGCGGCGACGCCGGTCGGTCGGCCCAGACGAACGCCGGCACGGCCCGGCCGGGCCGACGCCGGCACAGCCCGGTCGGGCTTGGTGTCAGCTGTCGACCAGTCGGCCGTCGCGCAGGGTCAGCGTCCGGTCGGCCATCTCGATCAGGGCCGGGTCGTGCGTGGCGACCAGGGCGGTCATCCCCCGGGCGTGTACCACCGCGCGGAGCAGGTCCATGATCGCCCGGCCGGTCTCGGAGTCGAGCTGACCGGTCGGCTCGTCCGCGATCAGCAGGTCGGGTTCGTTGGCCAGGGCACGGGCCACCGCGACCCGCTGCTGCTGCCCACCGGACAGCTCGTACGGGCGCTGTCGGGCGTGACCGCCCAGACCGACCAGCTCCAGCAGCACGGCCACCCGCTGTTCGCGCTCCGCCGCCGCGACCCGGGCCAACCGCAACGGCACCCCGACGTTCTCCGCCGCCGACAGGATCGGCACCAGCCCGAAGGTCTGGAACACGAAGCCGACCGTCCCCCGGCGTAGCCGCAACAGCTCGGCCTCGCCGGCACCGGTCACGTCCTGCCCGGCCACCCGCACCCGGCCGGCGTCCGGCCGGTCCAGGCCGCCGACCAGGTTGAGCAGGGTGGTCTTGCCGGCGCCCGAACGACCCCGCACCGCCACCAGCTCACCCCGGTCGGCGGTGAAGGAGACCTCCTGGACGGCGTGCACCGCGTGCCGCCCCCGGCCGAACGTCCGGCTCACCCCCTCGACCCGTACCACCTCGTCGGTGACCGCCCCGGCGGCCCGGACGACCGTCGGGTCGGCCCGGACGGCGGGAACCTGCTCGCTCATACGTCACTCCCCTCCTGCTCCGGCGTCCGGTCGCCGGGGCGGACCTGCACGTGGTCCGGTTCGAGGTCGAGGCGGACCCGGTCCCGCAGCGACAGGGCCGCCACGAAGGAGGCCGGTAGCTGCATCCGGCCGGTCCGGTCCAGCACCGCGTACTCCTCGCTGACCAGCTCGGTGCTGCCGTCGGCGCCGATCCGCGCGGTCCGGCGTACCTCCGAGGCGGTCCGGCCGTCGCGGATCGCCACGGTCCGGCGGACCTGGTCGGCGACGGCGTGGTCGTGGGTGACCACCACCACGGTCACGCCCAGCTCGGCGTTGATGGTGCGCAGCGCCGCGAAGACCTCGGCACCGGTCGCCTCGTCCAGCTCACCGGTCGGCTCGTCGGCGAAGAGCACCTCCGGGTCGTTGGCCACCGCCACCGCCACCGCGCAGCGCTGCTGCTCGCCGCCGCTGAGCTGGCCGGGACGCCGGTCCGCGCAGTGCCCCACCCCGACGAGTTCCAGCAGCTCCCCGGCCCGCTGCCGCCGTGCTCTGCTGCCACCGTCGCGCCGGGCCAGCCGCATCGGCAGCTCCACGTTCTCCCGGGCGGTCAGGTACGGCAGCAGGTTCCGGCCGGTCTGCTGCCAGACGAACCCGACGGTGTGCCGCCGGTAGCGCAACCGACGGCGGGCGGAGAGCGCCAGCAGGTCGTAGTCGGCCACCCGGGCGATCCCGGCGGTGGGGGTGTCCAGCCCGGAGAGGATGTTGAGCAGGGTCGACTTGCCCGACCCGGAGGCCCCGACGATCGCCACCAGTTCACCCCGGTCGATCACCAGGTCGAGCCCCTGGAGGGCGACCACCTCGACCCCTTCGGTCTTGAAGATCCGGACCAGGCCGTCGCAGACGATGTGCCCCCGCAGCCGGTCCTGCCCACCGGCCCGTTCGGCCGCCCGTTCGGCCGCCCGGCGCTGCAGCTCCGCCAGGTCGGGCACGACGGGATTCTCCGCGGTCGTGGTCATCTCAGCTCTCCTCTCCGAGCCGGAGCACCTCGCCGAGGCGCATCCGACGGTTGTTCAGGGTCTCCACCGCCAGGGCGAAGCCCAGCGCGACCGCGCCGAGCCCGACCGTGGCGGCGACCAGACCGGGCGCGAAGCCCACCCGTACCGCCGCGCCGCTGGTGAACGCGGCGAGCCCGAGCAGCGGGGTGAGCAGCACCGGCAGCAGCACCCCGACCAGCGCGCCGGTCAGCACCGACACCCCGACCAGCGGGGTCAGCTCCACCAGCAGCAGTCCGCGCCACTGCCGGCGGGACAGGCCCAGGGTGCGCAGCCGGGACAGCACCGCACCCCGGGCGCGGGCCCCGGACAGCACGGTGAAGGCGATGGCGAGCAGCGCCAGCACCCCGCCGGCCACCGCACCGGCGGTGAACCCGAACGCCAGCAGCCCGTTCGCGCCGCCGCCGCCCAGCCGCAGCCGGGTCTGCGACCAGGTCTCCACCGCCACGCTCCGGGGCCGTTCCCGGCCGGTCACCGCGCCACCGCTCTGGTAGCGGTGCTGCCCCTCGTCCCCGGCCTGACGCAGCAGCCCGGTGTCGAGCCGGTCGCCGGCCAGCAGGAAGCCGGTGGGCACCGGCCGGCTGTTCCGTGCGGGCAGCGCCTGCCAGGGCAGCACCACGTACCGGTCGGTGTCCGGTCGGGCCAGCGGGAAGTCGGCGACGGTCCCGGCGGGCGTGAACTCGTACCGCTGGCCCTGCACGGTGACGAAGGCGGACCGCAGGCCGGCGGCGGACAGGTCGGCGGCGACCGCCGGGGAGACCACCGCCGGCAGCGGACCGGCGCCCGGTCGGGCGTCGCGCAGCGGGCCGGGCACCGGGACGTCCCGGCCGGCGGCCCGCACGGTGCGGTCCAACCCGGGGCCGTCGACCAGCAGCACGCTGGTGTCGCGCAGCCGGGAGTCGGTGCCGTCGGCGTCGGTTGCCAGCCGCTGCGCCGGCTCGTCGGCCAGCCCGGCGACCGCCGCGACCCCGGGCAGCCGCTCCAGCGCCGGGCCGGTGTCGGCGGCGAGCCGGTCCCCCCGGATCAGCGCGTCCGCCGGCACGGCCCGGGTGGCGACGTCGTCCCGGGTGCTCTCGATGCCGGTGGCGACCACGGCGCAGAACGCGGCGGTGGCGACCGCGAGCACCACCACGACCAGCGGGGTGGCCGCCGCCGCCCGGCCGGCACGGGCCGTGCCCAGGAAGGCCACACTTCCCCGGGTACGCGCGGCGAGCCGCCCGGCCAGCCGCACCGGCCACGGGTACAGCCGCAGCGCCAGCACCGAGACGGCCACCGCGACCAGCGCCGGCACCGACACCAGCAGGGGGTCGATCTCGCCCGGGGTGAGGCCCCGCCGCCGCAGCAGCACCACCGCGAGCCCGGCCAGCAGCACCAGCGCGGCCTCCGTGGTGGCCCGCCGGGCCGACGGCCGCAGCCGGCCCAGGTCCCGCCGCCCGACCACCCCGGACGGTACGGTCAGCGTCGCCACCGGCAACGCCAGGGTGACCAGGACGGTCGCGCCGACGGCGAGCGGCCCGGTGCCGCCCGGCGTACCGGGCAGCAGGGTGCCGAGCAGCCAGCCGAGCCCCGCGGCGGGTGGGACGACCAGCAGCGACTCGGCGAGGCTGCGCCGCAGGCCGGTGCCGACCCCGCCGCCCCGGGCGCGGATCAGCACGAACTCGGTGCGGCGGCGGCGTACGGCCGACGCGGCGGCCAGCACCACCAGCCCGGCCAGGGTCGCCAGCACCCCGGCGGCGATGACGGCGAGCACGGTCCGCGCCGAGTCGACCGCCCGGTCGAACGCGCGCAGCGGAACGTCGATCCCCTGGGTCACCTGCGGAAAGGCGTCGGCCCGGGCGAGCCGCTGCACACCGTCGACGAACCGGTCGATCCGCCGGACGTCGATGGCCGCCGCGTCGAGCCGGTACCGCCAGCTGAACGACACCTTCCGCCCCTCGGCGGCCAGCCGGTCCAGCGCGCCGGTGGCGACCACCCCGACCAGGACGAACGGCTCGGCGTCCCCCTCCGGCTCGATCACCTGCAGCACCGCGGGCAGGGCGTCCCAGCTACCGTCGGCCGGGTCGACGGGCCGGAACAGCCCCACCACGGTCAGCGGGACGGCCGGCTTCCCGGGGTCGGGGGCGGCGAGCAGGAGTCGGCTGCCGACCCGCAGCTGGAACCGGGCGGCGAGGTCGGCGGGCAGGACGACCTGCACCGGGGCGTCCCCGGCGGCCGACCCGTCCGGCCAGTGCCCGTCGACCAGGGTGGCCGTCGCCTCGATCCCGGGCATGGCGCGCAGGCCCAGCTCCACCAGGTGGTCGCCCCGGGTCAGGTCGGGGCCGGTGACCTGCTCGGCGGTGGTCTGCGCGGTGTACCAGCGGTGCGCCACGGCGGCCCGGACGTCGGCCGGCATCTGCTGCTGGAGCACGTCGAGCTGGCCCGCCTGGCTGCTCGCCGGTGGACCACCACCGAAGGGCGGAACGGTGTACGTGAGGTCGCGGCGGCCGGCGGGCTCGGCGGCGAGGTGCTCCCGCAGCCCCTGCTCGGCCAGCCGGTTGACCACCCTGGGCACCCCGCCGAGCAGCAGGACGATCACCACTGTCAACACGGCCAGCAGCAGGAACTGCCCCCGGTGGGCGCGTACCCGGCGGATCACGGCGCCGATGCTCATCGCTGGTCCTCCCCCGGGCGCGGCGGCCCGGTCGTCGGTGTCCTCACCGGTCGTCCCCGCCGCGCAGCCGGGCGACGGCGACCCGCTGCCGCAGGCCGGCGGCCATCACCGCGCTGCCCGCCAGCGCGGCCAGCAGCAGCCCGGCCACGGTCACCCCGATCGGGGTCCAGGCCAGGGCGAACACCGGCTCGGGCACCGGCCGCCCGGCGGCCGGGGTGAGCACCACCAGCGGCGCCATGGTGGCCCCGACGGCCGCGCCGAGCAGCAGGCCGACCCCGACGCCGATCCCGGCCAGGAAGGTCTGCTCGGCGAGCAGCGCCCGCGCCAGCAGCCCGGGTGACGCGCCGAGGGTGTGCAGCACCGCGAACTCGCCGACCCGGTGCCGGGCGGTGGCCCAGACGTCCACCACCAGGCCGACCAGGGCGAGCAGCACCGAGCCGAGGGCGGCGGCGAGCAGCCCTGTCCGGGCGCCCTGCCAGTACGGGTCGGCGGCGGCCACCACGGCGGCCTGCCGGCGGTCGAGCAGGGTCACCGCGGGCAGCGCCGCGGCGGCCCGGGTCGCCTCGGCCCGGCCGGCGGGGTCGACCCGCAGCCACCACTCGGGCACCGCCCGGACGGTGCCGGAGTCGCGGATCAGCCAGTCGGTCGCGGCGGGCAGGTCGAGCAGCACCCCGTCCCCGGCGGTGGCGGGCAGCGCGGTCACCTCGCCGACCAGCCGGACCGGCAGCGACACCCCGGACAGCGCCAGCACCACGGTCTCCCCGGGGCGCACGTTGAGCGCGGCCCGCACGGCCGGGGTCATCAGCGCCGGCACGGCGGTGTTCGGGCCGTCCGGCACCACCGCGAAGCGGGACGACGGCTGGAACGCGTACCGGCCGCCCGCGACGAGCCCGACCTGGTGGTCGGCGGTCAGCCCGGCACCGGTGACCGTGACGGTGCTCTGCTCGGCGGGCTCGGCGGCGGCCACCCGCCACCGGCCGGTCAGCGCGACGGGGGTCGACCGCGCGTCCGGGCCGACGGCGCGCAGGTCGCGTACCTGGAGCGTGTATCCGCTGCCGGCGGCGTCCCCGCCGTCGGCCTCGAAGCCGACCAGGCGCAGCCCGCCGCCGGCCGGCAGGTCGACGGTGAACGCGACGGCCCGCCCGTCGCTGCCGGCGCTGGCCGCCGGCAGCCGGTAGGCCAGCCCGTCGTCGCGGGTGAGCAGCACCGCCACCGCGATCCGGTGCGGGCGGACCGGCTGCGCGACGGGGGTGCGGACGGTACCGGCGAGGCGGCCGGCAGCGGCCGGCAGCGGCACCCCGGCGGCCGGTCCCCGGGCGGCGGCCAGCGGGGGGAACAGCTCCCGGGCGGGCCGGTCGGCGAGCCGGTCGCTGAACGTCACCACGTCGGCGGCGTGCGCGGTGTCCAGGCCCAGCACGGTGGCCTGCCGGTCGTCCCGGCCGACCCGGACGTCGTCCCGCCAGACCGGCAGCGCCCGGTCGACCCCGGGCAGCGCGGCGAGCGCGGCGGCCCGGTCGACGGGGGCGACCCCGGTGCGCTCGACCAGCCGCAGGTCCGCGCCGACGGTGTGGTCGGCCTGGTCCGTCTGGGACCGTTCCCCGGTGGCGACGAGGGACCAGGCCAGGGTGCTGCCGCCGACGGCGAGGGCGAGCAGCAGCACCGGTCCGGCGTGCGGACGCCGACCGGCCTGCCACATCCCGAAGATGGTCGCGGTCCACGGTCGCCGGTCGACGAACCGCTCGGCGAACCGGGTGGCCGGCGGGAGCAGCCGCAGCGCCAGCACGGCTCCGGCCAGCACCCCGAGCGTCGGGGCGGCCACCAGCAGCGGGTCGACGCCGAGGTCGTTGCCGGCACCGGCCAGCGGGGAGGAGTAACTCCGCAGCTGCACCCAGGCCAGCACGGCGAAGGCGACCAGGGCCAGGTCGAGGCCGGCCCGGCTGATCGTGCCGGTCCGGTCGGGCCGGGACCGGGCCGCCAGGTCGCCCACGTAGCTGTCCGCGCCCCGCAGGGTGGGCGCGATCATGGCGACCAGGCAGCCGACGGCGGTGGCCAGGGCCACCGCCCAGACCCCGCCACTGCCGGCGCCGGCCAGGTCGACCGGACCGTCGGCGGCGAGCCGGTGCAGCGCCCCACCGGCGAGCAGCGGCCCGAGCAGGGCGGCCGGGACGACCACCAGGGTCGCCTCCCGGGCGGCCAGGCCGGCGAGTTGGCGGCGGGCCGCGCCTCTCGCCCGCAGCAGGGCGGTCTGGGCGCGGCGGTCCTCGTGCAGCAGGGCGGCGATCAGCACCAGCGCGTATCCGCCGAGGACCACGATCAGCAGCAGCGGGGTGGCCAGTGCCGAGCGGCCGGCCAGGTCGGCCCGGCCGATCCGGTCGATCAGCCGGTCCAGCGCGGTCGCCGCCTGCGCGGAGGAGCCCAGCCCGGCCGCCTCGGGGACCTCGGTCGCGGCGGTGGTGATCGCCCGGCGCAGCGCGGGCAGCCGGTCCGCCCCGACGGCGGCCAGGTCGGGGGCGACCACCCAGGCGGCGGAGACCGAGCCGGGGAAGGTGGCCGCGAAGTCGGCCGGGTCGAGCACGAACGGCCCGTGCGCGGCGTCGGCCTCCGCGGTGGTGCCGAGCCCGGGGGCGAGCCGCCAGTACGGGTCGGCCGGGTCGCGGGGCCGCCAGGTGCCGGAGATCAGCACCTCGGTACGCCGGTCGGCGCTGCGGTCGCGCATCGGCACCCGGTCGCCGGCCTTCAGGCCCAGCGCACCGGCGACCTTCTCCGGCAGGGTGGCCTGGAGCGGGCCGGCCCCGGGGGTCGGCCAGCCGCCGTCGACGAGGTCGGCGTGCCGGGGCAGGTCGTCCAGGGTGGCCAGGGTGGCGAAGACCGGGTCGGTTCCGGTGCGGACGACCGGGCCGAGGTCGCCGGTGAGTTCCCGGCCGGTGCCGTAGCGAGCGGCGACCACCCGGATCGGAGTGCCCGCGAGGGCGGTGCGGAACCCGTCCCGGACGGCCCGGTCCCGGTCGGCGTACTCGGCCGTGTCGCGCCCGCCGGAGCCGCTGACCAGCAGGCTGCGTTCCTCGACGGGGGCGGCGGTGACCAGCGCCCGCTGGCCGGCATCGACGGCCCGCCGGTTGTAGTCGGCCAGCCCGGTGACCAGGGCGACCGCGACCAGCGCGGCGGCCACCGCCGCGAGCAGCAGGCCGCGGGCCTCGCGGGCCCGCCTCCACACCAGCTTCATCGTGTCGCCTCCCCGTGATCGGCCCCGGGTCGAGCCGACGGAGAGCAAGAGCGCCGACCCGACGGGAAAGGTTGGCACCCGTTACGTGATCGTTACTCTGACGCCCCCTGGTTGGCCGGCCGGTGGTGATCTGGTGGGATCGGCGGCATGGAAACCGCGCTCGTCCTGTCGACCGTCGCCCTCGTGTTGGCCCTGCTGGCGCAGCTCCCCCGCCGGGACGACCGCGGCGGCGTGTCGTTCCGGCTGACGGAGATCGAGCGGCGGCAGCGGCTGATCATGGATCATCTCGGCATCGTGGACCGGGGGCCGGCGCTGCCCGGGGTGCGGGAACACCTGGCCCGGGGCGACAAGATCAAGGCGATCAAGGCGTACCGGGAGGCGACCGGCACGGATCTGCGTACCGCCAAGGAGGCGGTCGAGGCCATCGCCGCCGACCGCTGACCGGGCCATCTCGAGGCCGATCCACCTCGAGGACACCTCGCGACATCGTCCCGTTCCGACTCGAGACGTGCGATTATCGCACCATGGCCGGGGAGCAGCAGGACTGGCGTCGCATCGGTGAGCAGGTACGGCTGGCCCGCCTGTCGATGGGCGTGTCACAGCAGGAGCTCGCCGACGGGGTGGGCCTCGACCGGACCATGCTCGCCAAGATCGAGGCCGGCACCCGACGCCTGGACGGCGTCGAGCTGGCCCGCCTGGCCCGCATGCTCAAGGTGTCCATGGAATACCTGATCGAGCCCCGACCCGCGGTGCTGTCGCACCGCACCGCCCTGTTGACCGAGGAGACCGACACCGCGGCCGCCCGGTCGTCCGAACGGCTGGAGATCGCTCTGGTGCAGTGGCTGCACGACGTGCAGCAACTTGTCGACCTGGGCGTGCTGCGCAGCGGACCACCACTGCGGTACCCCGGCACGGTGGCGTCCGAAGCCGACGGGCGAGCCGCCGCCCGGTGGCTACGACAGGAAACCGGCCTGGGGACCGCACCGATCGACAGCATCGTGAACCTCTGCGAGCGGTCCGGGCAGTGGGTGCTCGTCACCGACCTGCCGGGTGACGGCGCGTCGCTCGTCGAGGGGGACCTGGCCGTCGCGGTGGTCAGCACCCAGGGGGAGCCGGGCCGCCGTCGCGCCACCGCCGCCCACGAACTCGGCCACCTGATCATCGGCGACGAGTACTCGACCGACCTGGGGGTCAGCACCTCCCGCGCGGCCCGGGAGGCGGTGATCGACGCCTTCGCCGCCGAACTCCTCCTGCCTGTCGACGCCCTGGCCGGTGCCCGCACCGACGACGGCCCGCCGACCCGGGACCAACTGATCAAGTACGCCGCCGACTACCGCACCTCGTGGCTGTTGGCGTTGCGCCAGGCCGAGCAGGCTGAGGTGATCGACGGTACGACCCGTCGCGCCTGGAGCCACCTCCGACCCACCCGGGCGGAGTTCCTGGAGGCCCTGGGCTGGACCCCCCAACCCGATCTCGCCGCGGTGCGGGTGTCGCCGAGTTACGCGCACGCGGTCTTCGCCGCGTGGCGGACCAACCGGATCACCAGGGCCAGGGCGATCGAGCTGATGTACGGCGAACTCACCGACGAAGACCTCCCCGCGCAGGAGGACGGGGAGCTCGCCCCGTGAACCTGCCGGTGCAGCGGGAACCGATCCTCGTGCTCGACACCATGGTCCTGGCCCACTTCACCCTCGCCGACCGGCTCGACGTCCTCCAGGATCTGCTGATCGGCGCGGATTGCTGGACGACGCAGGTCGTCCTGGAGGAGCTCCGAGCCGGAGCCTCCGAGCAGCCCGAATTGTTGGTCGCCTGCGAGGCGGACTGGCTGAAGCGTGCCCATCTGGACTCACTCGACGAGATCCGGTCGTTCACCGTGTGGGCGGGACGTCTCGGGGCCGGGGAGCGCGATCTCGGTGAAGCATCCGTCCTCGCCGCCGCCGAGCTACGCCACGGCGTCGCCGTCACGGACGACCGGCAGGCGACCAGGGTCGCCCGCACCTACGGGGCAGAGGTGCACGGCACGATCTGGCTCCTCGCCGCAGCCTGCCAGACGGGCAAGCAGACCGAGACCGGGGCCGGCAATCTCATCGACGCCCTGCGGGCGACGCACGCCCGGCTGCCCTGCTCCGGCGCGGAGTTCTCCGCCTACGCCCGCCGGCACCGCCTGCTGTAGCCCGGCCGCTCAGTCGTTCGCCAGCTCGGGCCGGTGCTCGCGGATCCACGCCTCGACGTCGGCCTTCCGCCAGACCTTGCCCATGGCCAGCACCGCCACGGGTTCCGGGAAGTTCCGCTGGTTGGCGATCACCGAGGCGCGCTGCCGGGAGACGTTCCCGAGCATCGTCCTGATCTCCGACACCCCGACGAGGTCCACGGGTTGACGATGACAGCATGAACCTACCTCGACTCCGACAACTACGCAGACTGTTGACACAGGCAATAGACGAGGCGACGATGGTGGGGTGACCCACACGACGAACGTTTCGACTGTTCATGACCGGAAGCCACGGCCCGGGGCGACGCACCAGCCGATGCGCCCGCTGTGGCGGTGCCGCACCTGCGCCGCACCCTGGCCGTGCCAACCCGCCCGACTACTGCTGACCAGGGAGTACCGACGGGACCGGGTGGCGCTCTCGATCTACATGGCAAGCCAGTTGTGCGAGGCCACCGCCGATGTCGTACGACTCAACCCGCACCCGACCCCGGCCCCGGCCGAACTGTTCGACCGCTTCCTGGCCTGGACGGCCCGACCATTTGCCCGTACCGGCGACGCCCCCGCGCGGGGCGACGGACTCCGGCCCGAGCCCGACCCGGGAGGCGAACCCGGACGCGAACCGTTGCCCGGCGACCGCGACGGGGCCGAGGCGGAGCTGCCCGGCGACCGTCCCGCCCCGGCGGCCCGATCCGGGGCGCAGACCCGCACCGGGCGGTGGCCCGCGCCGGAGCCGAACGGGGATCGCCCGGACCCCCGGGCGCCGGAGATCATCTGACGAGCAGGGTCAGCAGTCCGGTGAGCGCGACGAGCACCGCCGCCACCCCGGTGAGCACGGCCGGCAGGATCTTGAGGTATTCCAGGATCACCGAATGCTGGCCCCGGGTTCCGCCGATCCGCTGCGTTTTCCTCGTCGTGGCCGCCATGGTGAAACCCCTGTCCGGTACACGTGCCCGGTCGGATGCGTCAAGGCCGGTCGACCCCACCATTGACCGAGGGCATATGCCCTGGTCATACGAGTGCAGCCACCTTCCGCGCAGCCCACCTTTCATATTCGACCGTAGGCGCGACAACGGTACGAGCGCAATCATCAGTACCGGAAAGAGTGCGGAGGAAAGCAATTTTCACACGTGGGAGTGGCATCGTACGCACACGATTCGCACCCCCTGGCGGCACCTCGGGATAACGACGACCGCCGGCATTCCGGGCTCAGTCGGCGGGGTCGCCCGCCGGACGCTTCGCCCGGCTCGGCTGGACCCGTTTCGGCTCCCCGGGCATTTTCGGATGGTCCGGCGGATAGGGCAGGTCGCCCAGCCCGTCCGCGGCGTCCCGGTCCGCCCAGTCGAGCAGGGGCGTGATGTCGAACGACACGTCGTCGATGCCCGCGTGCGGGTCGCCCCGCTCGGCCAGCCGGGCCGGCACCGTACGCAGGTCGAAGTCGTCCGGGTCGACGTCGGGCAGCTCGTCCCAGCCGACCGGGGTGGAGACGGTGGCCCGGGCGTTGGCGCGCAGCGAGTACGCGCAGGCGATGGTGCGGTCCCGGGCCATCTGGTTGTAGTCGACGAAGACCCGCTGCCCGCGCTCCTCCTTCCACCAGGCGGTGGTGACCAGCTCGGGGCGACGCCGTTCCAGCTCCCGGGCCAGCGCGATGGTGGCCCGGCGGACCTCGGTGAACGTCCAGCGCGGGGCGATCCGCAGGTAGACGTGCAGCCCCCGGCCGCCGGAGGTCTTGGGCCAGCCGGTGGCGCCCAGCTCGGCGAGGATGCCGCGCAGCTCGGCGGCGGCGGTGGCCGCGTCGGCGAAGTCGGTGCCGGGCTGCGGATCGAGATCCACCCGCAGCTCGTCGGGGTGGTCGACGGCGGCGGCCCGCACCGGCCAGGGGTGGAACACCACGGTGCCCATCTGCGCGGCCCATGCGACGTGGGCGAGGTCGGTCGGGCGCAGCTCGTCGGCACCCCGCCCGCTGGGGAAGGTGATGCCGACCGTCCGCACCCACGGCGGCACCCCCCGGGTGGGCACCCGCTTGGAGTAGAAGGCCTCCCCCTCGATGCCGTCGGGGAAGCGTTGCAGGGTGGTCGGCCGGTCCCGCAGGGCGCGCATGATGCCGTCGTCGACCGCCAGGTAGTAGTGGAAGACGTCGGCCTTGGTGAAGCCACGCTCCGGGAAGATCACCCGATCCGGGCTGCTCAGCCGGACCGCCCGCCCGGCCACCTCGACCTCGGTCGCCGTCGCCTTCGCCATGGCGCGACCATATGCGATGCCCCCGACATCCGACGTACGGTTGACGGGTGAGTCTTGACGAGAACGAGCTGCCCCGCACCGAGGACGAGTGGCGGGTCCGGTTGACCCCGGAGGAGTTCCGGGTGCTCCGCGAGGCCGGCACCGAGCGCCCCTGGACGGGCGAGTACGTCGACACGAAGACCCCCGGCGTCTACCACTGCCGGGCCTGCGGGCTGGAGCTGTTCTCCAGCGACACCAAGTTCGACTCGCACTGCGGCTGGCCGAGCTTCGACGACGCCATCCCGGGCCGGGTCCGGGAGATCCAGGACCGCAGCCTCGGGATGGTCCGCACCGAGATCCGCTGCGCCCGCTGCGACAGCCACCTGGGGCACGTCTTCCACGGCGAGGGCTTCACCCCGAAGGACACCCGGCACTGCGTCAACTCGGTGTCGATCCGCCTGGAGCCGCAGCAGGGCTGAGCCGTCAGCAGTGCCGAACCGCAAGCAGGGCCGAACCGGCGCAGGGCTGAGCCGGGTACGGCCGGACCGTCAGCAGGGCCGAACCGGGTACGGCGGAGCCGGCTCGGCCCTGAACCGGGAGCGGCCGAGCCGGCCGGTGGCGTCAGAGCAGCAGCAGGCTGCCCTCGTCGTCCACCCGGTCGGCGGAGGAGTCGTCGAGCCAGACGCCCCCGGTGGCGAGATAGCGGAACCGGTGCTCGCCCGGGCCGAGCCGGACGGTCACCGTACGGGTGCCGTCCCGGCGGGCCACCAGTTCGTGCCGGCCCGGCTGCCAGTCGTTGAAGCAACCGACCACGCTGACCGGGCCGGGCGGGGTGTCCCGGGGCAGGCAGAAGGTGACCCGGGTCTGGGTGCCGAAGAGTTTGCTGCGCTTGATCACGTGATCCTCCCGGGGTCGGGGCGTCCTACCGGGTCCAACGCCCGACACGCCGGGGCGAAACGCCGTCCGAACCGATCAACCCGGGGCATTTCGCCCCGGACTGCCGCCGTCTGCCGCACGCTGGGGGGCAATGGTTCCAATTCGGGGGGTACGACAGGTGGCTACCTGTGAGGTCTGCGGCAACGACTACTGGATGGCGTTCGAGGTGCGTACGGTCAGCGGTGACGTGCACACCTTCGACTCCTTCGAGTGCGCGGCGCACAAGCTCGCGCCGATCTGCGAACACTGCGACGTGAAGATCATCGGGCACGGCGTGGAGGTCGGCGGCCGGTTCTTCTGCTGCGCGCACTGCGCCCGCGCGGTGGAGGCCCTGGGCGCCGAGATCCGCGACGCCGTCGGCGCCCGCCCGGCCTGACCTGACCCGACCGGGCGACCGACCCAGCCCGTCACGGCCCAGCCAGCCCGTCACGAGCCAGCCCCGTTGCGAGCCAGCCCCGTTGCGAGCCAGCCCCGTTGCGACCGCCCCAGCCCGTCACGGTCACGACCGAGCCAGCCCGTCACGACTGCCGGAGCGGGTCCGCCTACCATCGCGGGATGGCACCGCACCCCGTCGACGTCCAGGTCGCCCGGTTCGCCGACCTGGACCCGTACACCTTCCACGACCTGCTGCGGTTGCGCATCGACGTGTTCGTGGTGGAGCAGGACTGCCCGTACCCGGAGCTGGACGGTCGGGACGTCGAGCCGGACACCCGGCACGTCTGGCTCGCCCGCGACGGCGTCGTCCTGGCGTACCTGCGGATCCTGGCCGATCCGGGCGGCGTCGCGCGGATCGGTCGGGTGGTGGTCGCCCCGACGGCCCGGGGTGGCGGGCTCGCCGGCCGGTTGATGACCGAGGCGCTCCGGCTGGTCGGCGACCGGCCGTGCGTGCTGGCGGCGCAGGCCCACCTGGCCGGCTTCTACGCCGGGCACGGCTTCACGGTGACCGGGCCGGAGTACGTCGAGGACGGCATCCCGCACCTGCCGATGCGTCGGGAGAGCTGACCGACCCGCGACCAGGGGGACAGGACGGGACGGCACGGCGTCGGACCGGGCGGGAGCGCACGGGAGCACCGGGGGACGACCCGCCACCCTCACCCTGACATTGACGGATAACTCTTTCTTGTGCAAGCCTGCGTGAGTAGCCGTCGTGGGAGCCGCACAGCAGGCACGGGAGGGGCAACTCCTGGCCGTCCGGGCGTCGTTCGACCGACCCCTCACCTCGGAGGCTCCATGTCCACCGTCCTACGCAGACGACCCACCGCCATCGCGGGGTCGCTGCTCACCGTCGGCGCGATCATCGCGCTGCTGCTCACCACCGCCCTGGCCAACTCGGCGTCCGCGCACGGCGCGGTGGTGAACCCCGGGTTCCGCGCCTACAGCTGCTGGGAGCGCTGGGGTGCCGAGTTCCAGAACCCGAGAATGGCCACCGAGGACCCGATGTGCTGGCAGGCCTGGCAGGCCGACCCGCAGGCCATGTGGAACTGGAACGGCCTGTTCCGGGAGGGTGTCGCCGGCAACCACCAGGGCGCCATCCCGAACGGCCAGCTGTGCAGCGGCGGTCGCACCCAGAACGGCCGCTACAACGCCCTGGACACCCTCGGCGCCTGGAAGACCACGTCGGTGGCGAACAGCTTCCGGCTGAAGTTCTTCGACCAGGCCAGCCACGGGGCCGACTACATCCGGGTCTACGTGACCAAGCAGGGCTTCAACGCGCTGACCACGCCCCTGGGCTGGAGCAACCTGGAGCTGGCCGGGCAGATCGGCAACACGCCGGCCTCCCAGTGGGACAAGGACACCGGCGGCGTGTCGATCCAGATCCCGGTGAACGCGCCGGGTCGTACCGGGCGGCACATCGTCTACACCGTGTGGCAGGCCAGCCACCTGGACCAGTCGTACTACCTGTGCAGTGACGTGGACTTCGGTGGCGGCACCAACCCGACCACCCCGCCGCCCACCACCGCGCCGCCGACCACCCCGCCGCCCACCACGGCCCCGCCGACGACCCCGCCGCCCACCACGGCCCCGCCCACCACCGTCCCGCCGACCACGCCGCCGGCGACCGGTGGTTGCACCGCGACCTACCGGGTGACCTCCACCTGGAACGGCGGGTTCCAGGGTGAGGTGGACGTGACCGCCGGCAACTCGGCGATCAAGGGCTGGACGGTGAACTGGACGTACTCCGGGGGCCAGCAGATCAGCCAGGCGTGGAACGCCACGCTGACCAGCAGCGGGTCTGCGGTGACCGTCCGCAACGTCAACTACAACGGCGCGTTGGCCGCCGGCGGGAAGACCACCTTCGGCTTCCTCGCCTCGGGCACCAGCGGCACCAGCCCGACCCCGGTCTGCACCGCGACCGTCTGACCGGTCGGCCCAGCACAGCACACGCAACAACATGGAAATAGTGGCCTCCCGCGCGGCGGGAGGCCACTATTTCCATGATCGGGCACGATCATGACCGCCGGGGCACCGCGACCCGACCGACCGGGCGGGGCAAGGCGGGGCGGGGCAAGGGCAGGGCAAGGGCAGGTGTTAGACCAGGCAGTTGACGATGTCGGCGACCGAACGACGCCGGCCGGTGTAGAACGGGACCTCCTCGCGGACGTGCCGGCGCGCTCCGGAGGCGCGCAGGTCCCGCATCAGGTCGACGATCCGGTGCAGCTCGTCGGCCTCGAAGGCGAGCATCCACTCGTAGTCGCCCAGAGCGAACGAGGCCACCGTGTTGGCCCGCACGTCCGGGTAGCCGCGCGCCATCTTGCCGTGCTCGGCCAGCAGCTCCCGCCGCTCCGCGTCCGGCAGCAGGTACCACTCGTAGGAGCGGACGAAGGGGTAGACGCACAGGTAGGGGCGGGGGGCCTCGTCGGCGAGGAACGCCGGAATGTGGCTCTTGTTGAACTCCGCCGGCCGGTGCAGTGCCAACTGCGACCACACCGGGGTCAGCGCCCGGCCCAGGGTGGTGCGGCGCAACCGCAGGTAGGCGTCCTGGAGGGCGTCGCTGGACGACGAGTGCCACCAGATCATCACGTCCGCGTCGGCGCGCAGCCCGGCCACGTCGTACACGCCGCGGACCACCACGTCCTTGCCGGCCAGCTCCTCGAAGAGCGACTCCACCTCGCCGGTGACGTTCTCCCGCAGCGCCGGCAGCGCACCGGTGGCCCGGTACACCGACCACATGGTGTAGCGGACGGTGGCGTTCAGCTCCTTGAGCCGGGCCGCGTTGGTCTGCTCGGTGCTCTGCTCGGTCATGGACCCGATCCTCCCAGTGCTTCGATGATCTCCCCGGCCGCGCTCTCGCCGGAGCGGACGCAGACCGGGATGCCGACCCCGTCGAAACCCGCGCCGGCCAGCGCCAGCGTGGGGTGCGACGCGCGCAGCGCCGCCCGGACGGCGGCCACCCGGTCGGTGTGGCCGGGCGGGTACTGGGGCAGCGCGCCGCCCCAGCGCTGCACGTGACCGGCGACCGGCGCGGGCAGCGCCACCCCGAGCACCCGGGTCAGCTCCCGGTGCACGGTGGCGAGCAGGTCGTCGTCGGTGAGCTGGAGCGAGGTCTCCTCGCCGTACCGGCCGACGGAGGCGCGGACCAGGGCCAGCCCGTCCGGCGCGGCCAGGTGCCCCCACTTGGTGGTGAAGAAGGTGGACGCCTTGATCAGCAGCCCCTCGGTGGCCGGCACCAGGAAGCCGGAGAGCCGGGGCAGGGCCGGCTCGGGCAGCGCCAGGGTGACCAGCGCGACGCTGGCGTAGTCCAACCCGCCGACGGTCGCCGCCTGCGCCGCGGCGAACCCGGCGAGCAGCCGGGCGGCGGGCCGGGCCGGCACGGTGAGCAGCACCGCGTCCGCCTCGACCTGCTCGGGGTCGCGGGTCGGCCCGACGGTGAGCCGCCAGCCGTCGCCGGCGGGGGTCAGCTCGCGGACCGCCGCGTTGCGACGGATCGTCGCACCGCTGGCCGTGGCCGCCGCCTCCACCAGGGTGCCCAGCCCGCCGGCCAGGGTGCCGAAGACCGGTGCGCCGGGGGCGCGGGGCGCGGCGGCCTGCGCGGCCCGGACCGCGCCGACCAGGGTGTGTTCCACCCGGGCCGTCCGGGCCAGCGCCGGCATGGTCGTCACCAGGGACAGGTCGTCGGCCCGGCCGGCGTAGACGCCGCCGAGCATCGGGTCGACCAGCCGCTGCACCACCTGGTCGCCGAACCGGGCCCGAACCAGCGCGCCGACCGAGACGTCCTGGTCGGCGTCGAGCAGCGGCCGGCCGCCGTCGCGGTCGGCGTCCGCCGTGGGCTCGGCGACCGTCGCCACCGCCGCCAGATCCCCGGGTACGCCGACCAGCGTGCCGCCCGGCACCGGGCGCAGCTCCCCGTCGACCACCAGCGCGGCCTGCCCGACGGTGGGGTGGACGATCCGCCCGGCCAGGCCGAGCCGGCGGACCAGGGTCACCGCGGCGGACTCGCCGCCGGCCGGATCCCGCATCAGGAACGACTCCGCACCGAACTCCACCGGTCGACCGGCCAGCTCACCGGTGCGCAGCTTGCCACCGAGCGCGCCGGACTGCTCGTACACGGTGATCTCGGTGCCGGCGGGGGCGCGGTCGCGCAGCCGGACCGCGGCGGCCAGGCCGGTGATCCCGCCGCCGACCACCGCCACCCGCCATGGCCGTGCCCGCACCGCTCAGCCCTGCTCGGCCCGGTGCGCGGAGACCTCGTGCACCAGCGCGACCACCCGGGTCAGCACCTCGGGGTCGGTCTCCGGCAGCACGCCGTGACCGAGGTTGAACACGTGACCGGGGGCGGCCCGGCCCTGCTCGACGATCCGCCGGACCTCGGCCTCGATCACCGGCCAGGGGGCGAACAGCACGGTCGGGTCGAGGTTGCCCTGCACCGCGCGGTCCGGGCCGATCCGGCGGGTCGCCACGTCCAGCGGGGTACGCCAGTCCACCCCGACCACGTCGGCCCCGGCCTCCCCCATCGCGCCGAGCAGCTCGGCGGTGCCCACCCCGAAGTGGATCCGGGGCACCCCGGTGCCGGCGAGCCCGGACAGCACGGTGGTGGAGTGCGGCAGCACGAACCGGCGGTAGTCGGCCTCGGACAGCGCGCCGGCCCACGAGTCGAAGAGCTGCACGGCGGAGACCCCGGCGTCGACCTGGACCCGCAGGAACGCCAGGGTCACCTCGGCGAGCCGGGCGCAGAGCGCGTGCCACAGCTCGGGTTGGCCGTGCATCATCGCCTTGGTCCTGGCGTGGGTACGCGACGGCCCGCCCTCGACCAGGTAGCTGGCCAGGGTGAACGGGGCGCCCGCGAAGCCGATCAGCGGGGTGTCGCCCAGCTCGGCGACGAGCAGCCGGACGGCTTCGTCCACGTAGGACACGTCGGCGCGGTCGATCCGGTGGATCCGTTCCACGTCCCCGGCGGTGCGGACCGGCTCGGCGACCACCGGCCCGGTCCCGGCGACGATGTCCAGGTCGACGCCGGCCGCGGCGACCGGGACGACGATGTCGCTGAACAGGATCGCCGCGTCCACGCCGTGCCGGCGGACCGGTTGCAGGGTGATCTCGGCGACCAGGTCCGGCCGGCGACAGGAGTCGAGCATCCCCACGTTGGCCCGGATCTCCCGATACTCCGGAAGGGACCGGCCGGCCTGGCGCATGAACCAGACCGGGGTGTGCCCGACGGACTCCCGGCGGCAGGCCCGGACGAAGGTCGAGTCGGCTGGCCCGCCCCGGCGGGATTCTCCGTCTCGGGCGGCAGTGCCCGTGGTGTCGATGGTCATCACGGCAATCGTGCCACGCATCCGGTCGACACGGACGGGCAGTGCCGCCTTTTGTGACCCGCGCCCCGCCCGGTCGGCGGTCGAGCCGCGTCGACCGGCTGCCGCTTCGGCGTGCCGTCCGGGCAGGCGGCGACGCGGCGGCATAGGCTGCCGGTCATGGCCCCCCCGATCGCGCTCCCGGAGACGTTCGCCCGCGCGGTCGCCGGCCTGCGGTCGGTCACCCCCCGGGAGGAGATCGTCCTGGAGGAGGTCGGCGCTCCGCAGCGGCTCGCCCCGTACGCGTTCGCCCTCTCCGCCACCGTGCTGCGCGACCAGGACGAGGTGGCCGACGGACGGCTGATCCTGCTGCACGACCCGGCCGGGCACGACGCCTGGCAGGGCACCCTGCGGCTGGTCACCTACGTGACCGCCGAGCTGGAGGTCGACCTGGCCGCCGATCCGCTGCTGCCGGGGGTCGGCTGGACCTGGCTCACCGACGCGCTGGAGGCCTACGAGGCCCGGTACCGGGCGGCCGGTGGCACGGTCACCCAGACGGTGTCGACCCGGTTCGGCGAGTTGGCCGGGCCGCCCGCCGCCGGGGACGTGGAGATCCGGGCCTCCTGGACGCCGCTCGGCGACGACCTGGCCGCCCACCTGTCGGCCTGGTGCGCCCTGCTCGCCTCCACCGCCGGGTTGCCGCCGCCCGGGGTCACCGCGCTCTCCGAGCGCCGTCCGGCCGGCGCGGCCTGACCGCCTCCGGGCCGCCGGGCGACGCCGCCCGGGGACGGTCCGGCGGACCGGATTCCCGACCACCCGCTCGTGCGACACGCCCGGCCACAAGTAGATGTCCCGGGCACCGGGCGGACGTCCCGGACCAGAACGAATGTCCCGGGCGCGAGGTGGGTGTCCGTGCTGTCCGGCCCACTACCGGACACCGGGACGACACACACCGGACCGGCTGCGCACACCTTGTCGCCCCGGCGCACTAGGGTTGCCAGGTGACCGACGAACCACCCCTGCGCCGTCGGGCCGCCGAAAGCCGCACGGCAGACGTTCCGCCCCCGGCCCCCACGGAGCCGGCGGACCCGGGCACCGAGCAGCCCACCGGCGGGCCCGTTCCGCTGACCGCGCCCCGCGACGGCACCCCTCAGCCGGTGGCGACCTCCGCCGAGCTGGCAGAGGTCGTGGCCCGCTTCGCGGCGGGCTCCGGTCCGGTGGCCCTGGACGCCGAGCGCGCCTCCGGCTACCGCTACAGCCAGCGGGCCTACCTGGTGCAGCTCCGCCGGGCCGGGGCCGGCACCACGCTGATCGACCCGTTGCCGCTGCCCGACCTGAGCACCCTCGACGAGGCCATCGGCGACACCGAGTGGGTGCTGCACGCCGCCAGCCAGGATCTCGCCTGCCTGGCCGAGGTGGGGTTGCGCCCGCGCCGGCTGTTCGACACCGAGCTGGCCGCCCGGCTGGCCGGCTTCGAGCGGGTCGGCCTGGCCGCGCTGACCGAGCAGCTGCTCGGCTACACGCTGGAGAAGCACCACTCGGCGGCGGACTGGTCCACCCGGCCGCTGCCCGAGTCGTGGCTGACGTACGCCGCGCTGGACGTGGAGATGCTGGTCGACCTGCGGGACGCGCTGGACGCGGAGCTGGACGCGCAGGGCAAGTCCCCGTGGGCGGCGGAGGAGTTCGCCGCGCTGATCGCCTGGTCGGCCCGGCCGCCGCGGGTGCGGGCGGAGCCGTGGCGGCGGACCTCCGGCATCCACCGGGTACGCGGGGCACGGGCACAGGCCCGGGTCCGGGCGCTGTGGTACGCCCGGGACCAGATCGCCGTCCGCCGGGACGCCGCGCCCGGTCGGGTGCTCCCCGACTCGGCGATCATCGCCGCCGCCGAGCTGGACCCGAAGGACGAGAAGACCCTGCTGACCCTGCCCGGGTTCGGCGGCCGGTCGGTGCGCCGGCTGGCCCGGTCCTGGTTGACCGCGCTCGACGAGGCCCGCCAGCTGACCGACGACGCGTTGCCGGTCACCCCGACGGTGGAAGGGCCGCCCCCGCCGCACCGGTGGGCCGAGCGCGACCCGGTGGCGGCCGGTCGGCTGGCCCGCTGCCGCGAGGTGGTGGTCCGGGTCGCCGGTGAGCACCGGCTCCCCCCGGAGAACCTGATCACCCCCGACTCGGTCCGCCGGCTGGCCTGGCAGCCCCCCGAAGAGATCACCGTGGACACCGTCACCGAGGTGCTGCGCGGCTACGGCGCGCGCCAGTGGCAGCTCTCGCTCCTGCTGCCCGCGCTCGCCGAGGCGCTGCTGCCCGCACCCCGGGCCTGAGCCACCGCCCCGCACCGCCGGCGACCGGGGTGCGCCGCCACCACCGGCGCACCCCGCCTGCGAGTGTGGGGTGGGCCACACCGGGGGTGGTGACGGCTGTGGTTACTGGCGAGTAGCATTCCTCGGGAAACGCCAGTGCCGGCCGACCCTCACCCAGCCCGTGCCGCCCCCGCGGCGCGTCGGCCGGGTCGTGGTCGATAAGGAGGCTCCAAGTGCCCCGAGAAGTTCGGGACGTCGTCTTCGTCGACGGTGTCCGTACCCCGTTCGGCAAGGCGGGTGGCATGTACGCCAACACCCGCGCCGACGATCTGGTGATCCGCTGCATCCGTGAGCTGCTGCGCCGCAACCCCCAGCTGCCCCCGGAGCGGGTCGAGGAGGTGGCCGTCGCCGCCACCACCCAGATCGGTGACCAGGGCCTCACCATCGGCCGCACCGCCGCCCTGCTGGCCGGGCTGCCCAAGACCGTCCCCGGCTTCGCCGTCGACCGGATGTGCGCCGGCGCGATGACCGCCGTCACCGCCGTCGCCGGGGGCATCGCCATGGGCGCGTACGACATCGCCATCGCCGGTGGCGTCGAGCACATGGGCCGGCACCCGATGGGCGAGGGCGTCGACCCCAACCCGCGGATCGTCGCCGAGAAGCTGGTCGACCCGTCCGCCCTGGTGATGGGGGCCACCGCGGAGAACCTGCACGACCGGGTGCCGCACGTCACCAAGGAGCGCGCCGACGCGTTCGCGCTCGCCTCGCAGGTCAAGACCGCCAAGGCGTACGCCGACGGCAAGCTCCAGGCCGACCTGGTGCCGGTGGCGATCCGCGACGACGAGGGCGGCTGGGGCCTGGCCACCGCCGACGAGGCCCCCCGGGAGACCTCGCTGGAGAAGCTGGCCACCCTGAAGACCCCGTTCCGCCCGCACGGCAGGGTCACCGCCGGCAACGCCGCCGGGCTCAACGACGGCGCCACCGCCAGCCTGCTCGCCGACGAGGTCACCGCCCGTGAGCTGGGCCTGCCGGTCGCCATGCGGCTGGTGTCGTACGGCTACGTCGGGGTCGAGCCCGAGGTGATGGGGGTCGGCCCGATCCCGTCGACCGAGAAGGCGCTGCGGATCGCCGGCCTGAGCATCGACGACATCGGCCTGTTCGAGCTGAACGAGGCGTTCGCCGTGCAGGTGCTGGCCTTCCTCGACCACTTCGGCATCGCCGACGACGACCCCCGGGTCAACCCGTGGGGTGGCGCGATCGCCATCGGCCACCCGCTCGCCTCCTCCGGCGTACGGCTGATGACCCAGCTCGCCCGGCAGTTCGCCGAGCACCCCGAGGTGCGCTACGGCCTCACCGCCATGTGCATCGGCATCGGCATGGGCGGCACGGTCATCTGGGAGAACCCGAACTGGGAGGGCGTCAAGTGAGCGCGTTGGTCGCACCGAACGAGGTCGTCACCCGGGCGCTGCTGCGGCAGGTGACCGTGCCCGGGCTGGACCGCCCGGCCGCCCTGATCACCCTGGACAACGGCCTCGACCACACCAAGCCGAACACCTTCGGCCCGGCCGGGCTGGCCAGCCTGGACGAGGCGATCAGCGCCGCGCTGGCCGCGGACCCGGCGTTCGTCGCGGTCACCGGCAAGCCGTACATCTTCTGCGTGGGCGCGGACATCACCAGCCTGCCGGCCTTGGCGGACCGGGAGCAGGCGCTGGAGATCGGCCGGCTCGGCCACCGGGTCTTCGCCCGGCTCAAGGACAGCGCCGTGCCGACCTTCGCCTTCGTCAACGGCGCGGCGATGGGCGGCGGCCTGGAGCTGGCCCTGCACTGCCACTACCGGACGCTCTCCAGTGGCGCGGCGGCGCTGGCCCTGCCCGAGGTGTCGCTCGGCCTGATCCCCGGCTGGGGTGGCACCCAACTGCTGCCGAACCTGATCGGCATCCCCGCCGCCACCCAGGTGATCCTGCAGAACCCGCTGATGCAGAACAAGATGCTCAAGCCGAAGCAGGCCGCCGAGATGGGCATCGCGGACGTGCTGCTGGAGCCGGCCGACTTCCTCGAACGCTCCCTGGAGTGGGCCGCCGGGGTGGTCCGGGGCGAGGTCACCGTCACCCGGCCCGAGGTCGACAAGGACATGTGGGCGGGCGTGCTGTACTTCGCCCGGCAGACCCTCGACCAGCGGTTGCACGGCGCGGTCCCGGCCGCGTACAAGGCGCTGGACCTGCTGGAGACGGCCAAGGACGCCGACTTCGCCACCGGCACCGCCGCCGAGGACGAGGCGCTGGCCGACCTGATCTTCTCGGAGGAGCTGCGCAGCGGCCTGTACGCCTTCGACCTGGTGCAGCGGCGGGCCAAGCGGCCGGCCGGCGCACCGGACAAGGGCCTGGCCCGGCCGGTCACCAAGGTCGGCATCGTCGGCGCCGGCCTGATGGCCAGCCAGCTCGCGCTGCTGTTCGCCCGCCGCCTCCAGGTGCCGGTCGTCCTGACCGACCTGGACCAGTCGCGGGTGGACTCCGGCGTCGGCTACGTGCACACCCAGATCGAGAAGGCCGTCAGCAAGGGCCGGATGGACAAGGGCACCGCCGCCAAGCTGTACGGCCTGGTCTCCGGCTCGGTCGACAAGTCCGCCTTCGCCGACGCCGACTTCGTCATCGAGGCGGTCTTCGAGGACCTGGACGTCAAGAAGCAGGTCTGGGCCGAGCTGGAGAAGATCGTCTCGCCGGAGGCGGTGCTCGCCACCAACACCTCGTCGCTGTCGATCACCGCGATGGCCGCCGAGCTGGAGCACCCGCAGCGGCTGGTCGGCTTCCACTTCTTCAACCCGGTCGCCGTGCTGCCGCTGCTGGAGATCGTCCGGGGCGAGCGGACCGACGACGCCACCCTGGCCACCGCGTTCGCCGTGGGCAAGCAGCTCAAGAAGTCGTCGGTGCTGGTGAAGGACGCCCCGGCGTTCGTGGTCAACCGGCTGCTCACCCGCTTCCTGGGCACCGTGTTCGCCGCCGTCGACGCGGGCACCCCGCTGGACGTGGCGAACAGCGCGCTGGACCCGCTGGGCCTGCCGATGCGTCCGCTCGCCCTGCTCCAGTTGGTCGGGCCGGCGGTGGCCTACCACGTGGGTGGCACCCTGCACGCCGCCTACCCGGACCGGTATCCGGTCAGCGAGAACCTCCGCCGGATCGCCGACTCGGGCCGACCGATCGTCGTCGAAGACCGGATCAACGACGAGGTGGCCCAGCTACTCGTGGTCGGCGACCGGCCGCTCACCGGCGAGCAGGTGCGACAGAACGCGCTCGACGCCCTGGCGCAGGAGGTCCGGCTGATGCTCGACGAGGGAGTCGTCGCCGAGGCGCAGGACATCGACCTGTGCCTGATCCTCGGTGCCGGCTGGCCGTTCCACCTGGGCGGGATCACCCCCTACCTGGACCGGACCGGCACCGCCGAGCGGGTCACCGGCCGGCGTTTCCTGCCCCACGGGGTCGCCAGCCTGCCCGCCTGAACCCTCCCCGCTCCCCCGCGATCGCGGTGGCCGCCGATGTCCTCCCCCGGGACTATCGTGGCCACCGCGATCGTCGTTTGCGTACCCTCGTCAGACTCGGGGGGCTGCACGGCCGAGCCCCGGCTGGCTACGATCACGCGTTCTCACCCTCGCCTGGAGCTGATCTGATGACCACACCGCCGGTCGATCCCTGGTCCGGGCAGCCGGAGCACGGCTCGCCCACCGGTCACTACCCGCCCCCGTCCGACGGTCCGCACACCCCCACCCCGTCCGGCGGCCAGCACACCCCGCCGGCGGGCGGCGGCTGGCCCACCACGCCGTACCCGTCGACCCCTTCCGGCCAGCCCGGCGGGTGGCCGGTCGACCCGCAGTCCGGGCCCCCGGCCGAGTCCTACCCCGGCCCGCAGTACGGCGGCTGGCCGCAGTCGGATCCGGGCCAGGGCGGCGGCTACCCCGGTGTGCCGCAGTCGGGTCCGCCCGGCGTCCCGTCGTCCGGCTACCCCGGGGCGTCCGGCTACCCGGGTGCCCCGCAGCCCGGTTACCCCGCAGCCCCGCAGCCCGGCTACCCGGGTGCCCCGCAGCAGCCCGGTTACCCGGGTGCCCCGCAGCCCGGCTACCCGGGCGGCTACCCCGATCCGGCGCAGCAGCAGTACCCCGCCTTCGCCGGTGCGCCGTTCGGCCCGGCCCCGCAACGGTCGAAGGCGCCGCTGCTGCTCACCCTCGGGCTGGTCGGTCTGCTGGTGCTCTGCCTCGGCGGTGGCGGTCTCGTCTGGGTCGCGCTCGGCGACGACCAGGACAAGAAGACCGACCCGACGCCCTCGCCCACCGTGGCGACCTCGTCCAGCCCGACCCCCACCCCCGTCGAGACGGAGAGCCCGACCCCCGAGCCCACCCCGTCCGAGGACGTCGACGACCCCGGCCCGATCCGGCTGGTGACGCCGTCCACCCTCGGTGGCCGGGCCAAGAGCACCGACCCGGAGCTGCGTCGGATCGCCGACCAGATGGTCCGCGACATGAAGTCCGAGGTACGCAACGAGACCGGCGCGGTGAGCGCCTTCTACGGCAGCGCGGCCAGCCGCAACATGGTGATGATGGCGGGTGCGTCCGGGCCGGTCATCCTTCCGGAGCAGGAGCTGGACGACGCGGTCAAGGGGCTGGGCACCTCGCTGGCGGTCACCAAGATGTCGACCATCGAGCCCGGTCCGCTGGGCGGGGTGGCCAAGTGCGGTGACGGCAAGGCGTCCGGCATCGCGCTCGGCGTCTGCGTGTGGGCCGACCACGGCAGCGTCGGCATGATCGTCATGTACTTCTCCTCGGCGGCCAAGGCGCAGTCCGAGTTCGCCTCCATCCGGGGCCAGATCGAGAAGCGGGACTGATCCCGCGTCCGGCGGAGCGGCGGGCGGCGGGCGGCCTCCAGCGGGCGGTGTCCGGCGGATGTCGGTCACCCTGGCTAAGATCATCCGGCCTCACCCACGAAATCCTGGAGTAGACCTGATGTCCCAGCCCCCGACCAGCCCGTACGCCTCCGCCCCGGATGGCGGTACGCCGCAGGGCGGTCACCCGTCACCGCAGCAGCCGGACGGCGTCGGCGTGCCGCAGTACGCGGGTCCGCCGCCCGCCGTCCCGGCGAAGAAGCGGTCCACCGGCAAGATCGTGCTGATCGTGCTCGCGGTGCTGCTGGTGCTCTGCCTCGGCGGTGCCGCCATCGCCGCCTTCGCCGTCAAGGACGACGTCAAGGAGGTCGTGGACGCCGCCAACACGACGGTCTCCGCCCCGGCCACCCTCGCCGGCCGCCCGCAGGTCACCGACCCGGCCCTGAAGGCGGTCGCCGACGGGCTGGTCACCGAGATGAAGAAGTCCGTGCAGGGCGAGACGAGCACCGCCGGCGCCTTCTACGGCGACCCCACCAAGCAGGACCTGCTGATGATCGCCGCCGCGTCCGGCGTGATGGCCGACCCGAAGAAGGAGCTGGACGACGCCGTCGCGGGCATCACCACCGAACTGAACGTCACCAACATGGCCGGCGTCGACGCCGGCCCGCTCGGTGGCGACGCCCGGTGTGGCGACGGCAAGAGCGAGGGCGTCCCGCTGGGCGTCTGCGTCTGGGCCGACAAGGGCAGCGTCGGCCTGATCGTGCAGTACTACAAGTCGGCCGCCGACCTGAAGTCCGAGTTCGTCACGATGCGTGGGCAGATCGAGAAGAAGGGCTGACCCACCCCGGTCGGCCGACAGGCCCCGCCCACCGGTCGGTGGGCGGGGCCTGTGCCGTCCCTGGTGGGCGGGCCCTGTGCCGTCAGCCCGCCGGCGGGCGGGGGCCTGTGCCGTCCCCGCGGACGGGCGGGGGCGGCGGCCTCAGCCGGTCGTGGCGGCCCGCTCGGCGGCGCTGCGCAGCACGCAGAACTCGTTGCCCTCCGGGTCGGCCAGCACCACCCAGCCGGTGCCGTCCGGCCGACGCTGGTCGTCGATGTGGACGGCCCCGACGGCCAGCAGCCGCTCGACCTCCTCGTCCCGGGTCCGGTCCACCGGCTCCAGGTCGAGGTGCAACCGGTTCTTCACCGACTTCCCCTCCGGCACGGCCAGGAAGAGCACCTCCGGGCCGCCCTCGGGCAGGAGCATGGCCTCCGGGTCGCCGGGGAGGTCGTCGGGCTGGCGGGGACACCCGAAGACCTGCGCCCAGAAGCCGGACAGGGCATAGGTGTCCCGGCAGTCGATGCTGATGTTGTGGATTCGTACGCTCACGGTTCTGCCTCCGCAGCAGTGGGACGCGCCCCGTGGACGTGCGGTGTCAGCGGCGGGCGGGGCGGGGCGCGGGACGGGTCATCGTGGACATCAACCGCACCTCCGCTCCTCGATCCGGGCCGACCCGGGAATCGTCCCAGGCGGACGGCCGGTCGGCAAGCCGCTTAGCCGGGGGCCTGGTCGGCCGAGGGCAGGGTGACGGTCACCTCCAGACCACCGCCCTTCTGCGCCACCACCCGGACGGTCCCTCCGTGCGCGTCGCAGACCGCCCGGACGATCGACAGCCCCAGCCCGGAACCCCGCGCCCCGGTCCGTTCCCGCCCACCCCGCCGGAACGGCTCGAACAGGCCCGGCACGTCGGCCTGGTCCACCTCGAAGCCGGTGTTGCGCACCACCAGCCAGGAGGAACGCCCGTCGGTGTCGGTACGCACCCAGAGCTTGCCGTGCAGGTGGTTGTAGCGCACCGCGTTCTCGATCAGGTTCCCGGCCAGCCGGTCCAGCAGGCCCGGATCGCCGGTGACCGGGGCCGGTCGCAGCGAGGACTGCACCCGCAGCCCGATCCGCTCCACCTCCCGGGACATCGCGGACAACGCGTTGGCGGTGCCGGTGGCCAGGTCACACTCCGTCCGCCGGGCCAGCCGTCGACCGGCCTGCGCCTCACTACGGGCCAGCACCAGCAGCGCGTCCACCAGGCCGTTGGCGCGCTCCGAGGCGTCCCGGACCACGGTGGCCATCCGGCGGTACTCGGCCGCGTCCGCCTCGTCGTCGCTGAGGGTGACGTCGATCTCGGTACGCATCACCGCCAACGGGGTCCGCAGCTCGTGCGAGGCGTTGGCGACGAACCGTTTCTGCGCGTCGAACGCGGCGGTGATCCGGTCCAGCATCGCGTCGAAGGTCCGGGCCAGCTCGGCCACCTCGTCGTCCGGCCCGGACCAGCCAATCCGCTGGTCGAGCGTGGTTTCGCCGAGCCGGCGCGCGGTCGCGGTGACCTGGTGCAACGGCCGCAGGGTACGACCGGCCACCCAGTACGCCCCGGCCACCCCGACCACGCTGATCGCCAACAACGCCAGCAGGCCCTTGACCAGCAACTCGTCCGAGGCGGCGTCGACCAGTTGACGCTGCCACACCGCGGCGTCCAGCGAACGCCCGTCCGCCAGCAGCACCGTGGTGCCCGGCCGCAGCTCGTCGGTCGGGCGCAGCGCGTCCCGCACCAGCAACCAGGCCAGGGTCACCAGGATCGCCCCGGCCCCGACCAGCAGCACCCCGTTGAGCAGGGTCAACCGCAACCGCAGAGTGGGTCGCAACCGCCGGCTCACGAGCGCACCCCGGCCCGCCGCACCGGCCCGCTCCCCGCACCCACGGCACCGACCCCGGCGGGCGGCCGGCGGGCTCCGCGCCCCGGCCCGGTCCCCGCGTTCACAGGCCGACGACCCGGTAGCCGGCGCCGACCACCGTGTCGATCAGCGGCGGATCACCGAGCTTGCGGCGCAGTGTCCGCACGGTGACCCGGACGATGGTGGTGAACGGGTCGGTGTTGGCGTCCCAGACCCGTTCCAGCAGCTCCTCGCTGGAGACCACCGCGCCGCGCGCCTTGACCAGCTCGCTGAGCACACCGAACTCCTTGTTCGTCAGGTCGACCGGTGCCCCGGCCCGGGTGACCACCCGACGGGCCGGGTCGATCACCACGTCGCCCACCTGGAGCACCGGCGGGGCGGCCGGGGTGGCCCGCCGGCCCAGCGCCTGCACCCGGGCCACCAGCTCGTCGAAGGCGAACGGCTTGGGCAGGTAGTCGTCCGCGCCGAGACCCAGCCCCGCCACCCGGTCGGCCACGGTGTCGCTGGCGGTCAGCATCAGCACCCGGGTGAGAGTGCCGGAGGCGGCCAGCTCCGCGCAGATCTGGTCGCCGTGCATCCCGGGCAGGTCGCGGTCGAGGACCACCACGTCGTACCGGGTGACGAAGGCGGCCTCGTGACCGGCGTCCCCGTCGTACGCGACGTCGACCGCCATCCCCCGCTTGCGCAGCCCACGCACGATCGCGTCGGCGAGCGCCCGTTCGTCCTCGACCACCAGCACCCGCATCCCGACCTCCTCGCCGACCTGTCCGACAACCTAGCGCCGCCGACCAAACGGCTGGTCGCAGGACCACCGTCCCCCGCCGGGAACGCCACCCCGGCCACCGTCAGCCCGCCTCGATCGGGGTGGACGCAGGGCCGGCGCGGTGCCGTCAGTCGGGGAGCCGCCACACCCCGAGGGTGTCCCGTTGCCGCCAGCAGACCAGCACACCCTGGCGATGCCCGCAGGTGTCCCACCGGCCGGGCAGCACGTCCCGCACCCGCAGAGTGCCGTCGGCGGGGTCCAGCTCGGCCAGCAACTGCCGACCCCCGGCGGCCGGGCGGATGGCGAACAGCGGGGCGGTGCCCGGCCACCGGTACACCAGCTCCCACGGACCCAGCTCGGCCACCGGTCGGCCGGTCGCCGCGTCGAGCAGGGCCAGTCGTGGTCCACCGCCGTCGACGTTGCCACCGACCAGCCGGTCGCCCACCGACCCGACCGGCGTCCACCGGTCGGCCGACCACCGCAGCCTGCCGGTCGCCGGGTCGAGCACCCGGGTGCCGGCCGACGCGTCGAGGCAGACGGCGTCACCGCAGGCGTAGGCGTACCCGCTGCCCGGTCCCGGGAGGGCGGTGTCCCAGCGCCGCCGGCCGGTCCCCAGGTCGTACGCGGCGACCCGGCCCGGTTCCCCGTCGACCAGCAGCAGGTCCCCGACCGGCTGCGCCAGGTGGTGGTGGTCGCCCCGGGCGGGCGGCACCGGGAAGTCGAGACGGCGCACACCGGTGCCGACGTCGTACGCCTCGGCCCGGCCGGCGCTGGTGACCAGCACGAGTTCCTCGACGCCGCGTACCCCGGTGCGGTGGCCGACGGTGGCCGCCCCGGTGCTGACCGTCCACCGGACCGCGCCGGTCGCCGGGTCGACGCCCCGTACCACCGCCCGGTCGACGTGGACGTCCTCCAGCAGCAGCCCGCCGTCGCGGGTGGGCACCGCCCGGCCGGGCTGCCGCCAACGGGCCCGCCCGTCGGCGTGGTCGAGCACCATCGAGACCGGTTCGCCACCCGGGTCGGTGGTGATCGCCACGTCGTCGCCCACCTGCTTCAGCACCAGCAGTTGGTGCCGGGGCGACAGCGCCACCTGCCAGCGGATCCGCCCGTCGGCCAGGTCGACGGCGATGAGCTGCCGGCTGCCGGCCGGCGCGAGGGCCGACGGGTCGGCGAGCACCAGCAGGTCACCGACGACCAGGTGGCTGGGCTCCGGCACCTCCGGCACCGGCACCGCGACCAACCGGGTCGGCCCGGGTGCCGCGGCGGCCACGGTGAGCAGCAGGAACAGGCCGACCAGGACGAGGGGCACCGGACGGCCGACGGTCCGCCCGACCCGGGGCCGGCGCGGCGGGCGGGGCGCCGGCTCGTCGGGGTGACCCACCTCACCCAGGTCGATCACCGTCACCGGGGCAGCCGCCAGACCCCGAAGGCGCCGTCCACCAGCCGGCAGAGCAGCAGCCCGGCGTCGGTCCGGCAGTCGCCGGAGACGGTCGGCAGCACGTCGAGCACCCGGACCGTGGCGGCGGCCACGTCCACCTCGGCGACCGTCATCCGGCCCGCCCCCGCCGGCCGCCAGCCGAGCATCCGCCCGTCCGGCGTGGTCGGCTGGACCAGCTGCCAGGTGCCCAGGTCGGCGACCTGCCGCCCGGAGGCGACGTCGAGCACCACCAGCGGATGCCAGCCGCCCCGGCCCAGGCTGCTCACCACCGCCCGGCCGCCGCGTTGATCACTGGCGAACTCCCACCGCGCGTCCTGCCAGACCGTCCGTCCGGTCGCCGGATCCAGCGCCCGGATCCCGCCGGCCTGGCCGGAGGCGCAGAGCAGCGGCCCGCACGGGCCGAAGGAGGCCGGCGTCGTCGACGGCACCTGCCACCGACGCTCCAGCCCGTCGAGGCCGTACGCGGTGAGCCGGCCGGCACTGCGCTGGGTGGTGAGCAGCAGGTCGCCGACGACGTCGAAGCCGGTGTCCGACGGGGTACCGCCGTAGTCGAGCTGTGCACCGTGGAGCTGTACCCCGCGCCGGGCGTCCCAGACCTCGACCGTGTCGGGAGGTCGCACCGTCACGATCCGGTCCACCCCGTCGGCCGCGCTCCGGTAGAGCACGGCCGCCGACGGCAGCGACACCGACCAGCGGTCCCGGCCGGTCGCCGCGTCGACGAAGTGCACCGTCAGCGGCCCCTGCGGACCGTACTCGGTGAAGAGCAGGGCGGATCCCGCCGTCTCGCCACCGCCCGCCCGCTGCCACCGCAGCCGGCCGGTCCCCCGGTCGTGGGCGAACGTCCGGTGCCTCCCGTCCGGCCGACCGGTGGCACCGCTGAGCAGCAGAACGTCACCGTGCCGGCGCAGCGCCCCGGAACCGCTGGTCACCGGCACCGACGTCTGCCACCGCCGCACCGGCCGCGCCCCGGGGGAGGTGGGGATCGTCCAGGCGCTCAACCGGGCCGGGGCGGTCGGGTCACCGGTCGGCTCGTGCAGGAAGACCTCCCCGTCGCCGAGCAGCACCGACGTGCCGAGAGGGGCCGGCAGCACGAAGGCGGCCCGGTGCGCCACCGGCGCGGCGGCGGCCAGCACCAGCAGGGTGGACACCAGCACCGCGGCGAGTCGCAGCGGCCGACCGACCGCACGGGGCGCGTCACCGGACGGCTCCGGCCGGACCTCGCGGAGCTCACCCAGATCGATGACCGTCACGCGTACCCTCTTTTCGACCGCCGCGCCCTGCCGACCGTTACCCCCTCCGGCGGACGCGGATCGCCGCGCACCGGGTCACCGGAGCGGTCCGCCGCCGCCTGTACGATGGCCCGTCGTGGCCGTGCCGGTGGTAGATCCCTCGTTGAACCCGACGTCCGCGCCCGACGCGGTCGAGCCCGACGCGGTCGAACCGCAGGAGCGGCCGCGCCGACGGCCGGGCCGGGCCGACGTGCTCGCCATCGGAGCCTATGCGCTGATCGGCGTTCTCGTGTGCCTGAACTACTGGGTGGACGTGCAGCACCGGGTGTCGTCCCACCTGCCGACCGACCACAGCTGGTTCGAGTGGCTGTTCACCCATGGCGCGTACTCGGTGCGGCACCTGGAGAACCCGCTGTTCAGCGCCCGGCAGAACGCCCCGGACGGGGTGAACATGATGGCGAACACCTCGCTGCTGGGGATGACCATCCCGCTGGCCCCGGTCACGCTGCTGTTCGGCCCGCAGGTGACCTACGCGCTCTACCTGGGCGGGGCGCTCGCCGCGACGGCGGCCACCTCGTACTGGATGCTCTCCCGGCACCTGGTGCGGTCGCGGGCCGGCGCGTTCGTCGGCGGCGCGTTCCTCGGTTTCGCCCCGGGCATCGTGCACCACGCCAACGGGCAGCCCAACTTCGTCTCCAACTTCCTGCTGCCGGTGATCGTGGCCCGGGTGCTGCGGCTGGGCCGACCCGGCCGGTGGCGCCGCGACGGGGTGGCGCTGGGCCTGCTGGTGGCGTACCAGGTCTTCATCAACGAGGAGATGCTGCTGCTGACCGCGCTGGCCTGCCTGGTGGCGGTGGCCGCGTACGTGGTGCAGCGCCCCCGCCAGGCCCGTGCCCGGGTCGGCGGTTTCCTGGCCGCGCTGGGGCTGGGCGGTGGGCTGGCGCTGCTGCTCACCGCGTACCCGATCTGGTACCAGTTCAACGGTCCGCAGTCCTACCGGGGCCTGCAGGGCGGGGTGTTCCACAACTGGGGCGAGGACCTGATGGCGTTCGTCACCTTCGCCCGGGACACCGTGGCCGGGGACGAGGCGGTGGAGAAGACCATCGGCCTGACCGAGCAGAACACCTGGTTCGGCTGGCCGCTGGTGCTGGTCACACTGGCCGCCCTGGTGCTGCTCTGGCGTCGCTCGCTGGCCGCCCGGGTCGCCGGGGTGCTGGTGGTGGTCTTCACCGTGGCGGCGATCGGGCCGAAGGTGCGGCTCAACGGGGTGGAGACCACCGTGGACGGCCCGTGGGCGTACATCCCGGACGACCTGCCGCTGGTCGAGATGATGATGCCCACCCGGCTGACCCTGGTGGTGACCGGCGCGGTCGGCGTCCTGCTCGCGCTGGCCTGGGACGCCGTCGGCGCGGTCGGCCGGTCCCGGGTGCCCGCACCGCGCACCGCCGCCGACGACACCGCCACGCCCGGCACCAACACCCCCGTGCCCGCCACGCCCGGCACCACCACCGCCCTGCCCGCCGCTGCGGTCCGCCGCCGGTGGGTCCGGCCGGTCGGGTACGCGGCGATCGCGCTCGCCGTGCTGCCGCTGTTCCCCCGCCCGCTGCCCGCGCAGCACATCGACCTGCCGCCGCACTTCGTCACCGCCGGCGGCTGGCGACCGTACGTGCCGGCCGGGCGCACCCTGGTCCCGGTGCCGATCCCGAGCAACGTGCACGGCCTGTCCACGCTGCGCTGGAGCGCGTTGACCGGGCACGAGTTCCCGGTGCCGGGCGGCTACTTCATCGGCCCGAACGAGCTGGGCGAGGGGGTCTTCGGCGCGCCGAACCGGCCCACCAGCACCCTGATCTACGCCACCATCGACGCCGGCACGGTGCCCGAGCTGACCGGGGAGAACCGCCGACAGGCGCTGGAGGACCTGCGGTTCTGGCGGGCGTCGGTGGTGGTGCTGGGCGCCCACCCGCGCGAGGCGGTGCTGCGGGACCTGATGACCGGCCTGCTCGGCCCGGCGCAACGGGTCGACGACGTCTGGCTCTGGGACGTCCGCCCCCTGGTCGACTGATCCGCCCCACCCGGCGCGCGGCCCGACCCGGCCGGACCGTGGGCCAGCCGGGTCGGGCCGCAACGGCTCAGGCGGTACGGGCCGACAGCGGTCGGACGTCCCACACCCAGACGTCGAGTTCCCGGCGGGCGGGGCCGACGAGCTGCTCGACGGTCCGGCGCAGCGGCTCGGCGTTCTGCTGGCGCAGCGGCAGCACCAGCACGGCGGCGTTCCAGTGCCGCAGCTCGTCCAGGCTGCGCCGACGCTGCCGGTCGTCCAGCTTGGTGGTCCGCCCGGTGGTGGCGACCTCGTCGAGCAGCTGCCCGATCCCGCTGGGCCGCCCGCCGAACCGCCCCGGATCGCCGGTGTTGCCGTTGCGCGGGGCGAGGAAGTAGCCGCCCGGGATCTTGAAGTCGAGGTTGGTGGCCGCCGCCCAGCGCATCCCGTGGGTGTTGCCCATGCTGGGCACCGGCACCGGCACCAGGGTCTGCCCGGGGCCGACGTACTCCCGCCAGCGGTCGGCGGTGATGAAGTCCGGCACCGGCGGGCGGGAGGTCACCTTCAGCGGCATCGGCACGATCGGCAGCAGGGCCAGCACCAGGGCGGCCACCGTGACGGTCTTGGCGTGCCGCCACTGCGCGCCGCGCAGCGTCCAGGCCCGCTGCACGGCCAGCGCCAGCAGCATGCCGATCACCACGGAGGTGATCAGGGCGAACCGGGTGGGCACCACCGCGTCCAGCAGCGGCAGCCGCACCAGCAGCTCCCACGGCCCGGTCACCAGGTCCCGCCCCCACCAGGAGATCTGCTCACCGAGGGAGAGCAGCGCGAAGAAGGCGCCGGTCACGGCGAGCGCCCGGACCAGGCGTTCGCGGCGCAGCCAGAGCACGATGCCGACGGCGATCAGCGACAGGCTCCAGCCGAAGAAGGCGTTCTCCTCGGAGTAGTTCGGGGCCAGGTTGACATTGGCCCGTTCGTTGCCGCCGAAGGTGGGCGAGCCGGGGGCGAAGAAGGCGGCGATGTCGTTGCCGTAGTCCTGCACCGCGTCGCTGAGCCCGTGGTAGGCCATCGGCCCGGCGAACTGGACGTAGAGCGGGTACGCCAGCAGCGCCCCGGCCAGCACCGCGCACACGGCCAGCCCCTTGGCCAGCGGACGCCACGCCGCCGACCAGAGCGCCGGCCGCTGGGCCACCATGGCGATCAGGAAGACGCCGCAGGCCAGGGCGGTGAAGAGCAGGATCTCCTCGTTGATGAAGGCCTGGCCGGTGACCAGCACGGCGAGCAGCACACCGTCGCGCAGCGGCCGGGTCGAGCGGGTCAGCACCATCACCCGCCACACGATGAACGGCAGCAGGAACTGGCTGATGATGTTGGGGTGCCAGTTGGCGTGCGAGAGCATCGCCGGGGAGAAGCCGCAGAACCAGCCGCCGACCGCCGCGGCGAGCCGCCGGCGGACCAGGTGCCGGGACAGCACGTGGTACCAGGCGGCGGCGGTGCCGGCGAGGCCGAGGGTGACCAGCACCACGAAGGACACCGCCGGCCCGAACAGCAGGGTGACCGGCACCATCGGGATGCCCAGGGCCAGCACCGCCGTGTTGGCCATCAGGTTGACGCCGTCGGGGTAGTTGAACTGGTCGGTGTAGAAGGGGAACTCCCCGTGCAGCACCACCCGCACCGAGTGGGCCAGGAAGAACTGCACCTGCGCCGGGTCGCTGCTGTAGAGCGAGGCCACCCGGCCGGCCGGGTCGACCCAGATCCGGCTGGTCACCCAGAGCGCGACGACCAGGAAGATCCCGTAGACCACCAGGTCCTTGCGGCGGGGAGTCCAGCGCCAGCGCCGCCACCACCCGGCCGGCGTCGCGCCGTCACCCTCCGTGTCCGCCGACCCCCGCTCCGGTACGCCCACCGCCGCCGGGCCGCCGTCGACGGCCGGTCGCCGTGGAGCCGCCCCGAGCGGCGGTGCCCCCACTGGTGGCGCGTCGGCCGGCGACGCCTCGACCGTCCGGTCCACGGGGGCCGGCACACCCTTGGCGCGCAGGTCGACGGGGGTGGTCAGGGTCACGGGTGGGGGCGCCGTCGCGGTGGCCGTCGTGCCGCGGGCGGAGCCCCCGGAGTCGTCGGGGGCCGGTGCGGAGGCGCCACGGGGCTCGGCAGACGTCACAGTCGGCGGAGTCTACCGGAGCCGGGAAATAGTCCGAAATTCACTTCGGTGTCCCTTGTGGTGGTCGGGGGCACGGCTGCGGGGCGTCACCGGGCGTTGCGTACCATGTGGGTTTCCGACAACGACGGCGACGCGATCGGGGGCGTACAGATGGCTTCGGTTCGCCGTCGCGGCACGACGGTCACCGCGCTGCTCGGTCTGCTGCTGGCCGTCGCCGCCTGCGGCCCGGTCGCCGACCGTCAGGCCCGGGAGCTGCGGGTGGGCTACGACAGCCTGGACGGCACCCGGGCCGTGTGGCCGCCCCGTGGCGCGCTCGCCGGAGACGCCACCGCGACGGCGGCGGTGACCGCGGCGGTGCTCGGCTGGCGCTCGCCGATCGACGACCGGGTGCACCTGCCGTCCTCCGGCATCCTCTGGTCGGGCGAGGTCGACGGCGTCCCGCTCGCCCTGGTCGCCGCCGACGTGCCCGGGGAGAGCGCCTCCTGGCTGCTCCAGCTCACCGGCCACGATGGCTCCTACCAGGTGACCCGGGCCAGCGAGTACACCGACCCGGGTTACCTCGTCTACGCCGACGTGCTCCCGCTGTTCCTGCCCGACGGCCGGCGCTACCTGACCTCCGGTCGGGTGGAGCGGCTGCTCGGCCCGGACGGCCGGGCCCTGATGCTGACCGACGGGCTCACCGCCCCGGTGAAGGTGCCCGACTGCCGGGCCGCGCCGGTGACGGTGACGCTGCGGGCCACCGAGTCGCTGCCCCGGGGGCGGGCCGCCGATCGACTGCTCGACCTGGGTACGGCGACCGCCGAGCCGAGGTACCCGCTGGTCCGGGACGAGACCGGGTCCGGGCGGCGGGCCCTCGACGGGCTGGACACCTGCCTGCTCGCCGACGAGCAGGGGCCGTTCGGGAGCATCCCGCGCCGGATCGGTGACCGGGACGCGCCGCGTTCGGTCCCCGAGTCGTGGCCGATGGAGAAGGTGTCCGTCCGGGCCGTCGGCGAGATGACGCTGGGCGGCGGCGACGACCCCGGCGACCTGGAGCAACTGACCTGGGAGACCGATGCGGGGACGATGACCGCGGTCGTCTACCGGCCGGCGGGCGAGGGCAGCCCGGTGGTCTCCCCCGCCGACCGGTCCAACCCGCTCCAGGCGTACGTGCTGCCGGTGCCGGGGCAGCCCCTGGTGGTGCTGACCTGGCGGGGCAACCGGGACGCCTCCCTGTCGGTGCCGCCCGGCACCCCCCGCCTGGTGGACCGTCCGGGCCTGGTCGTGGTCCCGATGCCCGCCGCCCGGCAGACCTTCAGCCTCGCCACCGCCGAGAAGACCCACTACCGCTCCGCCGGCGGCCGCTGACCCCCGCGCTCCCCGCTCGCTCCCCTCTCCCCGCTTCTCCCCCCGCGCGCCGCGCCGCCCCGGCTCTCCCCGCGCGGCCCTCGGCTCTCGCCGTGCCACCCCCGGTGATCAAGAGGTTCAGGCCAACCACCCGCTCTCCGCTGAGCTGAACCTCTTGATCACCGGGCGGGGGCGCGGGGCGCGGCGGAGGGGAGGAGGAGGGGGAGGGAGAGGGGGAGGGGGAGAGCAAGGGTGAGGGCGGTCACGGCGGGGCCGTGACCGCCCTCAGGGAACGGTCGGGGGGGTGGGTCCGGTCAGTTCGGGCTGGTGTCGGTGGCCGGCAGGCGGACCGGCTCGACCGAGGTGGCGTCGCCGTCCAGGCCGGAGATCCAGCCGGTGACGTCCCGGGCCACGTCCTGGGCGGTCAGGCGCAGGTCGGTCAGGATCTGCGCGCGGGTGCCGTGCGGATGCCAGTCGGCCGGTACGCCCAGGTCGCGCAGCGGCACCCGGACGTCGGCGTCCCGCATCGCCTGACCCAGCGCGTCACCGACACCGCCGACCCGGACGCCGTCCTCGACGGTGACCACTAGGCGGTGCCCGGCGGCCAGCTCGACCAGCTCGGCCGGCACCGGACGCACCCAGCGCGGGTCGACCACGGTCACGCCGTATCCCTGCTCGGCCAGCCGGGACGCCACCTCCATGCCGAGCAGCCCGAAGGCGCCCACCGCCACCAGCAGCACGTCGGTACGCGCCGACTCGGCCAGCACGTCCACCGGGCCGACCCGGCGGATGGCCGGCAGGTCGGCGGCGACGGTGCCGGTGGGGAACCGGACGATGGTGGGACCGTCGTCGACGGCGATCGCCTCGCGCAGCTCCTCCCGGAGGCTGGCGGAGTCCCGGGGGGCGGCGATCCGCAGACCCGGCACCACCCCGAAGACCGACATGTCCCAGATGCCGTAGTGGCTCGGCCCGTCCGGCCCGGTGATGCCGGCCCGGTCCAGCACGAAGGTCACCGGCAGCTTGTGCATCGCCACGTCCAGCAGGACCTGGTCGAAGGCGCGGTTGAGGAAGGTCGCGTAGACCGCCACCACCGGGTGCAGGCCGCCCATCGCCAGGCCGGCCGCCGAGGTGGCCGCGTGCTGCTCGGCGATGCCCACGTCGTACACCCGGTTCGGGTGCTTGCGGGCCAGGGTGGCGATGCCGGTCGGCTCGGCCATCGCGGCGGTGATCCCCACCACGTCGGGCCGCTCGTCGGCGATGGCGACCAGCTCGTCGGCGAAGACCTGGGTCCACTTCACCGACGGGGCGGCGAGCAGCTTGCCGGTCTCGACGTCGAACGCGCCCGGACCGTGCAGGCAGTCCGCCTCGTCCTCCTCGGCCGGACGGTAGCCGTAGCCCTTGCGGGTCACCGCGTGCACGATCACCGGGCCGCCGAAGTTCTTGGCCGCGCGCAGCGCCGACTCGACGGCGGCGATGTCGTGCCCGTCGACCGGGCCGACGTACTTGATGCCGAGGTCCTCGAACATCGCCTGCGGGGCGACCGCGTCCTTGATGCCCTTCTTCACCGCGTGCAGCACCTCGTACATCGGCTTGCCGACGAAGGGGGTGTTGCCGAGGGCGTCCTTGACCGTGTCGAGGACCTTCTCGTAGCCGGGGTTGAGCCGCAGCGACGACAGGTGGTCGGCGAGGCCGCCGATGGTCGGCGAGTAGGACCGGCCGTTGTCGTTGACCACGATCACCAGCCGGTTGCCGGAGGTGGCGATGTTGTTCAGCGCCTCCCAGCACATGCCGCCGGTGAGCGCGCCGTCGCCGACCACGGCCACCACGCTGCGCTGCTCGCCGCGCAGGGCGTACGCCTTGGCCAGCCCGTCGGCGTAGGACAGCGCGGTGGAGGCGTGCGAGTTCTCGATCAGGTCGTGCTCGCTCTCGCCCTGGCTGGGGTAGCCGGAGAGGCCGCCCCGCTGGCGGAGCCTGTCGAAGCCGTCCTGCCGGCCGGTGAGGATCTTGTGTACGTACGACTGGTGGCCGGTGTCGAACAGGAGCCGGTCGCGCGGGGAGTCGAAGACCCGGTGCATGGCCAGGGTCAGCTCCACCACACCCAGGTTGGGGCCGACGTGCCCGCCGGTACGGGAAACCTTGGCGATCAGGAAGTCACGGATCTCGGCGGCGAGGATGTCCAGCTGTTCGCCGGTCATCCGCTTGACGTCATGCGGACCACGGACGGTGCCCAGTAGCCGACCGTGGTTGGCCGTGTCCTCGTCAACACTCATGACGAGAGAGTCTATCGGCCGCCGCACACTCCGCAGCCCGCCCATGGATCATCGCAGGTGAGGCCCCGGATCCCTCAGCGGAGCACCACCAGCCGGCGCGGTGGGGGCCACCCGGCCGGCCCGTGCGGCGGCCCCGACGGGGTCCACGACCCCAGCACGGCGGCCCGCCGGGCACCGGTCACCGAGGGCACCGCGCCGGGCAGGCCGTGCCAGGACAACCACCCCAGCAGGGCGAACGCGTACGCCTCCTTGGCCTGGGTGGGCACCCCCAGCTCGGCGGTGGTCCGCAGCTCCCAGCGACCGGCCCCGAGGGCGGCCAGCCGGCCCCACAGGGTGGGGTTGCGCACCCCGCCACCGGCCGCCACCACCTCGGTCACCCCGTGCCCGTCACAGGCGGCGGCCACCGTCCGGGCGGTCAGCTCGGTCACCGTGGCGAACACGTCGTCGCGGGCGACCGGCTCGGCGAGCGCCGCCAGCCGGTCGTCCAGGTAGCCGGGGTGGAACAGCTCCTTGCCGGTGGACTTGGGCGGTGCCGCCGCGTAGTAGGGCTCGGCGAGCAGCAGCGCCAGCAGCCCGGGGTGCACCCGGCCCGCCGCCGCCCGAACCCCGTCGACGTCGCAGGGCTGGTCGAGGAACCGGCGGGCCGCCGCGTCGAGCAGGGCGTTGGCCGGGCCGACGTCGTACCCGAGCACGGGTGCGCCCGGCGCGACCACGGTGAGGTTGGCGATGCCGCCCAGGTTGAGCGCCGCCCGCACCCCGCCGCCGGGTCGCCCGCCCAGGTCGCCGCGCGCCCCGGCCGGGTCGTCGGGGGCGAGCAGCAGGGCGTCGAAGGCGGGGACCAGCGGGGCGCCCTGCCCGCCGGCCGCGACGTCCGCCGACCGCAGGTCCGACAGCACGGGTACGCCCACCCGGGCGGCGACCCGGGCCGGCGCACCGAGCTGGAGGGTGCCCCGGACGGTGCCGCCGTCGACCCAGTGGAAGACGGTCTGCCCGGGTGAGACGACCACGTCGGCCCGTCCGCCGGCCAGCTCGACGCCGATCGCGGCGGCCTCGGCGAACACCTCACCGAGGGCGTTGTCGAGCCGGCAGACCGCCTCGACCGTGGTCGGACCCGGCGGCAGCACCGCCCCGATCCGTTCCCGCAACCCCTCGTCGTAGCCCAACTCCCGGTGCCCCAACGGACGCATCCGCAGGGTCTCCCCCACGGCGGTGAACTCGGCGGCGACCACGTCCACCCCGTCGTACGAGGTGCCCGACATCAACCCGACGATCCGCATCGCGCCGGGTCGGTCAGCGGGCCGGCGGCAGGAACAGGCCGACCAGTTCGACGTGCCGGGTCATCGGGAACAGGTCGTAGCCGCGCAGCGCGGCGAGCCGCCAGCCGGCCTGGCCGAAGGTGTGCACGTCCCGGGCGAACGCGGCCGGGTCGCAGGCCACGTAGGCGACCGCCCGGGGGGTGGCGGCGACCAGGTGCCGGACCACGGCCGCGCCGGCACCGGTGCGCGGCGGGTCGAGCACCACCAGGTCGACCGGGCCGGTCACCCGACGGCGGGCCAGCGCGGTCTCCACCCGGGCGGCGACCACCTCGACCCCGGACAGGTCGGCCAGGTTCCGCCGGGCGGCGGCGACCCCCTCGGCGGCGGACTCGACCACAGTGATCCGGGCCTGCGGGCCGACCCGGTCGGCGAGCGCGGCGGCGAACAGGCCGGCCCCGCCGTACAGGTCCCAGGCGGATTCGCCGGGCTGCGGGGCGAGCAGGTCGAGGACCGCGTCGACCAGGGTGTCGGCGGCGGCCGGGTGCACCTGCCAGAACCCGCCGGCCGGCACCGTCCAGTCCCGCCCGGCAGCGGTCTCCCGCACCGCCACCGGCCCGTCACCCGGAGCCGCCGGCCGTTGCGCCGCAGCCGACACCGGCCCGTCGCCCGCAGCCGCCGGGTGGACCGGGGCGTCGGGCGCCGCCGGGTGGGTCGGGGCGTCGGGCCGGGTGGACACCCCGTCGGGGAGGGTGGTGACGACGACGTCGCCACCGGTCGACGCGACCGTCGCCACCGCCTCGGCCGTCGGCCAGCGCTGCCCGAGCACCGGCAGCGCCTGGATCGCCGGGTGGGCGATCAGGCAGCGGTCGATCGGCACCACCTCGTGCGAGCGGTGCTTGAGCAGCCCGGCCCGGCCGGCGGCGTCGACCGCGTACCGGACCCGGGACCGCCAGCCCAGCGGGCCGCCGGGCAGCGCCCGGACGGTGACCCGCAGCCCGTCGATCTCGGCGTCGGTGAGCCCACCGAGGCGGGTCAGCTGCTCGCGGACCACGGCCGTCTTCCAGTCGAGCTGGGCGGCCGGGGTCACGTGCTGGAGGTCGCAGCCACCACACCCGCCCGGCCGGGCGTACGCACAGGGCGGGGTGACCCGGTCCGGTGACGCCGTGCGGATCTCGACGGCGTCGGCGCGGGCGAAGCCCCGGTGCAGCTCGGTCACCTCGGCGACCACCCGCTCACCGGGCAGCGCGTGCCGGACGAAGACCACCTGGCCGTCGACCCGGGCCACGCAGTGCCCACCCGGGGCGACCGCGTCGACGGTCAGCTCGACCCGCTCGGCCTCCTCCAACCCGGCACGGTCGGTGGTCACGGGGTGGGCGGGGCCGGGGCGAGCGGTCACGGGCGGTCTCCGGACGACGGGTCGGGCTCGGCGGGCGGGGTGGGGACGACCACCGGCGGCACGGGCGGGGGCAGGGTGCTGCGCGGCGCGACCCGTGGCCCCCGGGCGGGGGTACGGCTCAGCGTCTCGTCCAGCCGGTCGAGGTTCTTGGTCGCGGTGGACGCCAACTGCCACGGCACACTGGTCACCATCACGCCCGGCTCGAAGAGCAGCCGGCCCTTGAGCCGCAACGCGCTCTGGTTGTGCAGCAGGTTCTCCCACCAGTGGCCGACGACGTACTCGGGGATGAAGACGGTGACCACGTCGCGGGGCGACTCCCGGCGGGTGTTGGCCACGAAGTTCAGGATCGGTCGGGTGATCTCCCGGTACGGCGAGTCGACCACGGTCAGCGGCACCGGCAGTTCGCGCCGCTCCCACTCCTGTTGGAGCTGCCGGGTGTCCTTCTCGTCCACGTTGACGGTGACCGCGGTGAGCGTGTCCGGCCGGGTGGCGCGGGCGTACGCGATGGCCCGCAGGGTCGGTTGGTGCAGCTTGCTGACCAGCACGATGGCGTGGTTGCGGGCGGGCAGCACCCCGCGCACCTCGGTCGGTTCCAGCTCGGCGGCGATCCGGTCGTAGTGCCGGCGGATGGCCAGCATCAGCAGGTAGATCACCGCCATCGCGGCGATGGCGATCCATGCGCCGAGCAGGAACTTGGTGAGCAGCACGATGACCAGCACGGTGCCGGTCATCGCCATGCCGAACGCGTTGATCGCCCGGGAGCGGAACATCCGGCGGCGGGCCTCCGGATCCCGCTCGGTGCGCAGGTGCCGGTTCCAGTGCCGGATCATGCCGGCCTGGGAGAGCGTGAACGAGACGAAGACGCCGACGATGTAGAGCTGGATCAGCCGGGTCACCTCGGCCTGGAAGCCGACGATCAGCACGATCGCGAAGACGGCGAGGAAGACGATGCCGTTGGAGAAGGCCAGCCGGTCGCCCCGGGTGTGCAGCTGCCGGGGCAGGTAGCGGTCCTGGGCGAGGATCGAGCCGAGCACCGGGAACCCGTTGAACGCGGTGTTCGCGGCCAGGAAGAGGATCAGCGCGGTCATCCCGGCGACCACGTAGAGCAGCACCGACCCGCCGCCGAAGACGGTCTCGCCGAGCTGGGCGGTGACGGTCTTCTGCACGTACCCGTCGGGGCCGGAGAGGATCTGGGTGTTCGGGTCCTCGACGAACTGGAGGCCGGTCAGCCGGGCCAGCCAGATGATGCCGACCAGCATGGCCACCGAGATGCTGCCGAGCAGCAGCAGGGTGGTGGCCGCGTTGCGGCTCTTCGGGGCCTTGAACGCCGGCACCCCGTTGGAGATCGCCTCGACCCCGGTCAGCGCGGCGCAGCCGGAGGAGAAGGTGCGCAGCAGCAGGAAGACCAGCGCGAAGCCGGTGACGCTGTGCTCCGCCTGGATCTCCAGCCCGGCGCTGGGGGCGCGCAGGTCGTCACCGAGGACGAAGTACCGGACCAGTCCGGTGAGGATCATCCCGCCGATGACGATCACGAAGCCGTACGTCGGGATGGCGAACGCGGTGCCGGACTCGCGCAGCCCGCGCAGGTTCATCGCGGTCAGCAGCACCACCGCGGTCACCGCGATCAGCACCTTGTGGGTGGCCACGAAGGGCACCACCGAGCCGAGGTTGGCCACCCCGGAGGAGACCGACACGGCGACGGTCAGCACGTAGTCGACCAGCAGCGCGCTGGCCACCGCCAGCCCGGCGCGGGGGCCGAGGTTGACCGTGGCCACCTCGTAGTCGCCGCCGCCGGAGGGGTAGGCGTGCACGTTCTGCCGGTAGCTGGCCACCACGGTCAGCATGACCACGACCACCGCGAGGGCGATCCACGGGGAGAACAGGAACGCCGACGCCCCGGCGATGGAGAGGGTAAGCAGGATCTCGTCCGGGGCGTACGCGACGCTGGACAGGGCGTCGGAGGCGAAGACCGGCAGGGCGATGCGCTTGGGCAGCAGGGTGTGCTGGAGCCGGTCGGACCGGAACGGTCGACCGACGAGGAGTCGCTTCAGCAGCGAGGTGGGACTGGCCACAAGCGCTAAGGGTACGACCACCGGATGGTGGCCGCCGGGGGGTGCCTGGTCCCGTTCCCACGCCCCGGCGCGGTACGGTTCGGTCCCCCGGCGGCGGGGCGGACGTGGCAGGCTCGCAGACGACAGTCGCCGGCAGGCAGGCGCACCATGGGAGGGACACCGTGCACGTCGTGATCATGGGCTGTGGGCGGGTCGGCTCGACGCTGGCCTACAGCCTGGAGTCCCGGGGGCACTCGGTGGCGGTGATCGACCAGGACGCCGACGCGTTCCGCCGCCTCGGCCCCGACTTCGCCGGGATCACCGTCACCGGCGCCGGCTTCGACGGCGAGGTGCTGCGCCAGGCCGGCATCGAGCGGGCGGACGCCTTCGCCGCCGTGTCCAGCGGCGATAACTCCAACATCATCTCGGCCCGGTTGGCCCGCGAGACGTTCGGTGTCTCCCGGGTCGCGGCCCGGATCTACGACCAGCGCCGGGCCCAGGTCTACGAGCGGCTCGGCATCCCCACCGTCGCCACCGTGCGCTGGACGGCCGACCGGATGCTGCGCCACCTGGTCCCCGAGGGCAACGTGGAGATCTTCCGGGATCCGACCAGCACCGTGTCGATCATCGAGGTGCCGGTGCACAAGGACTGGATCGGTCGGCCGCTGCGCCAGCTGGAGGAGGCGGCCGGCACCCGGGTGGCGTACCTGACCCGGTTCGGCATCGGCATGCTGCCCACCGCGTCCAGCGTCGTGCAGGAGGGTGACCAGCTCTACGTGCTGGTCACCGACGACATCGCCGCCCCGGTCACCGCGGTGGCCGCGACGCCGCCCGAAGGAGGGCACTGAGCATGCGGATCGCCATCGCGGGTGCCGGCAACGTGGGCCGGTCGATCGCCCAGGAGCTGATCGACAACGGCCACCAGGTGATGCTGATCGAACGGCAGCCCCGGATGCTGCGCCCCGACCGGGTGCCCACCGCCGACTGGGTGCTGGCGGACGCCTGCGAGCTGGCCAGTCTGGAGGAGGCGAACGTCGCGGGCTGCGACGTGGTGGTCGCCGCCACCGGTGACGACAAGGTCAACCTGGTGGTGTCCCTGCTGGCCAAGACCGAGTTCGCGGTGCCCCGGGTGGTGGCCCGGGTCAACCGGGCCGAGAACGAGTGGCTCTTCACCGAGCAGTGGGGCGTCGACGTGGCGGTCAGCAAGCCCCGGGTGATGGCCGCGCTGGTCGAGGAGGCGGTCACCGTCGGCGACCTGGTCCGGCTGATGACGTTCCGGCAGGGCGAGGCGAACCTGGTGGAGATCACCCTGCCGCCGAGCGCGCCCTACGTCGGCCAGCCGATCCACGCCGTGCCGATCCCCCGGGACGCCGCGCTGGTGGCGATCCTGCGCGGCAAGCGGGTGCTGGTACCCAGCCCCGACGACCCGATCGAGGCCGGCGACGAGCTGATCTTCGTGTGCACCGCCGAGGTGGAGGACGAGGTACGCGGGGTCATCCTCGGCCCAGACAGCGTGGAACGGACCCGGGCCACCGGCTGAGCCGCCGGAGGTGACGGGCCGGCCCCGGGTCTCAGGGGGCGGACAGCGGCGGGGTGGCCGGTTCCCGGGTCACCCGCCGCACCGTCCAGACCGTGATCAGCAGCAGTAGCGCGTACGGCGGATAGCCGAGGGCGAGCCGGGCCACCCCCAGCGCGGTGTCCTGGTGGGCCAGGTAGAGCCCGGCCTGCACCCCGACCTTGGCCAGCCACACCACCCCCCAGAGCACGGTGAGCTGGGTGAAGGTGCGTACCAGCCGGGGATTGTCGCGCCACTCGGAGCGTCCCTTGGCCACCAGCACCGACCAGATCCACCCCACCAGGGGCTGCCGGATCGCCGCCGAGAGCAGCAGGACGATGCCGTAGCCGATCCCGTACAGGATGCCCGGGAGGTAGAAGTCCCGCTCGTCCCCCGTACGCCAGGCGATGGCCGCGCCGATCGCGACACCGAAGAGCCCGTTGACCGCGTGCCGGACCGGACGACGCTGCACCAGCCGGGCCACCGCGATCAGCACGGCCACCCCGATCGAGGCGATCACCGCCGGCCGCAGCTCGCCCAGCACGTTGGCCAGGACGAACACCACCACCGGGATGCTGGACTCGACCAGCCCGCGCCAGCCACCCAGCTGCTCGGCCATCTGCTCGGCCATGCTGGGCAGTTGTTCGTCGTCCGCCGGGGTGGTCTGCGGCTCGGTGGCCGGGGGCTGTCCCGTCGTCACTTCGGCGACTCCAGCTCGTAGTACGGGTTGTAGATGACCTTGCGGTCGTCCCGGACGGCCACCCGGCCCCGTGCGGTCAGGTGCCGGCCCGGCTCGATGCCGGCGATGTGCCGCCGACCCAGCCAGACCAGGGTGACCACGTCACTGCCGTCGTACAGGTCCGCCTCGAGGGTGGGCAGGTTGGTGCGCGGCGTGTAGACCACCGTGCGGAGCCGCCCGGCGACCGAGACCACCTGCCCCCGCATGCACTGCCGGGCCAGCACACCGCCGGACTCGGCACTCTCCCGGCGCAGCTCCTGGGCCTCGATCTCGGCCTCGCTGGCGGTGAACCGGCGCAGGATGTCCCGCAGCGACAGCCGGCTCTCGTCGGTCGACATGACCTCCGCGTCACCCTCTCCACGCTGACCGGTCGGCACCGGTGCTGCCCCGGCCCCGGGACGGGGCCGTGCCGCCAGCGTACGCCGGTCCGGCCCGATCAGGTCGATGCGGTGCTGTCCGCGCCGACGGACCGGGGCACCGGCCGGGCCGGCGGGGTCGGACAGCGGACCGGCCGAGGGGGTGCGGACGGCAGGCCGGGCCGGACGGCGCGTCACCGCGGTGACGCGCCGTCCGGCCCGGACGCGCGCGGTCAGGCCTCGCCGGGGGTGGCGCCTTCTCCGGCCTGCTCGGCCATCTCCCGGGGCAGCCGCAGCGGCAGCGGCTCGCGGACCGGCTTCGCCTCCTGGCCCCGGTCGACGACCAGGCCGTCCAGGCAGGTGGCGAGCGGGCCGGCGGCGGCCGGGTCGGTGGCGGCGGCACCCTGGTAGACGCCCCGGACCATCCAGCGCGGCCCGTCGACGCCGACGAAACGCAGGTCGGTGGGGCCGTCCGGGGTCCGCACCCGGGCGTGCAGCTCGACACCGTACTCGCCCTGGCTCTCCTGCACGGTCGCGCCGTCACCGACCAGCGACTGCCGGATCTCCTCGCGGACCTCGTCCCAGATGCCCTCGGACCGGGGGGCGGCGAAGACGCCGAGCTGGAGGGCGTTCTCCCCGTGCACCAGCACCACCTGCTGGACGACGCCCTGCGGGTCGGCCTGCACCCGCACCTCGACCCCGGGCACCGCCGGGATGTGCAGGCTGCCCAGGTCGAGCCGCTGCACGTCGTCCGGTGCCTCGGACAGGTCGTACGGCCCTCGGGGCGGGCCCGCCGCCTCGTACGAGTCGAGGACGTCGGCCCGCTGGTCACGGGCGTGCCGCCCGCCGTCGGCCCGCTTTCGGGAGAAGATCACTGCGCCCACCCTCCGCTGTTCGCACTCACCCTGCCACCTCTTCCGTCCGTTCGCCCGCCCGGTGGTCGTCCCCGGTCGGACCGCCGGGCGGGGGCACCAGCCCGGCGTGGCCACCGGTCGAACCGTGCCCGCCGGCTCCCCGTCGGGACTCGGGCAGCGCTGCCACCGGCTGGAAATCGACCCGCTCCACCCGCTGGACAACGAGCTGCGCGATGCGATCGCCACGGGAGATCTTCGCCGGTACGTCCCGATCATGGTTGATCAGGTTGACCAGAATCTCACCCCGGTAACCGGCGTCGACCGTACCGGGCGCGTTGAGCACCGTCACGCCGAGCCTGGCGGCCAGCCCCGAGCGCGGGTGGACCAGGCCGACGTAGCCCTCCGGCAGGGCCAGCGCCACGCCGGTGGGGACCAGTGCCCGGCCGCCCGGGGGCAGCTCGACGTCCGCGGCGGCCACCAGGTCCGCGCCGGCGTCGCCGGGATGGGCGTACGCGGGTAGCGGCAGCTCCGGGTCGAGCTGCCGCGCGGGCACGGGTACGACATGGGTCACGGGCTGCCTCTTCCGTCGACGTTCGCGGGGTGCTCCCGCCATCCTGCCGGGTCGACCGCCCCTCGGGTTCCGTACCCTGCCAGGTGTGAGCCTGTCGCCTTCCCCGTCGTCGCCGAGGTCCCCCGGCGCGGCGGCGTACTCCGAGCGGCTCGGCCTGCCGTGGTGGTGCTGGCTGGCCGGGGCGGCCCTGGCCGGGCTCGCCGCCGCCGAGGTCTGGATGGGGGCCGGCGGGGTCCGGGCCTGGCTGCCCTTCGTGCTGCTGCTGCCGGCCACCCTGGCCGGGCTGTGGTGGCTGGGCCGGGTCCGGGTCGCGGTCGACGACGCCGAGCTGCGGGTGGACGACGCCCGGCTACCGGTGCGGTACGTCGCCGACGCGGTCCCGCTCGACGCCGAGGGCCGGCGCGAGGTGCTCGGGGTGGGCGCGGACCCGCTGGCCTTCGTGGTGCAGCGGCCGTGGATCGGCGGCGCGGTGCAGGTGGTGCTCGACGATCCGGACGATCCGACCCCGTTCTGGGTGGTGAGTTCCCGCCGGCCGACCGAGCTGGCCGCCGCCCTGCTGGCCGCCCGCGACACCGCCTGAGCACACCACCCCGGCCTGAGCACGGCACCCCGGCCTGAGCACGGCACCCCGGCCCGAGCACGCCACCCCGACCTGGAGGCGCGGCCGACACGGCGGGGCGGTGGGGGCGGCGTCAGGGCAGGGCGGTGCCGCCGCCGGGCAGCTCCCGGCGTTGCCGGCGCAGGTCGCGGCGGAGTTGATCGGCGAGGGTCCGGGTGGCCCGGCGGTTCAGGTAGCTGGCCACGGCCGCCCCGGTGAGGAACGGCCCCAACGTGGTCAGGTTGCGGCCGAACCGCTTGAGCAGGGTGTCCCGCAGCTCCTTGCGGGCGGCGGTGCCGAGCACCGCGCTCACCCCGACGCCCGGGACCATCGGGTTGATGCCCCGCTGGCTGGCCCAGGACTGGACCAGGGCGACGGTCCGCGGGGTTCCGCCGGTCGGCAGCGGCGCTCCGTAGATCTCGTGCAGCTCGCCGATCAGTTTCAGCTCGATCGACACCACGGCCACCGTCTCGGCGGCGAGCAGCACCGGCGCGGAGAGCAGGGTCGGGGCGACCGTCCACTCCACCGCGGCGACCCCGCCACCGGCCGCGCCCACCCCGGCGGTGGCCCGGGTGGCGTTGCGCACCAGCCGGTCGGCGAGCGCCTCGTCGTCCAGCCCGGGGAAGTGCCGCCGCAGCGTCGCCAGGTCCCGCACCGGGATGTGCGGCGCGACGTCGGCCACCGCGTCGGTCATCCAGCGCAGCGCCGCCCTCGGCTTGAACAGGTCGGCGAGCCCTCGGCTGCGGGCCTGCCCGACCAGCCGGGTGAGCAGTTGCCGGCGGCGGGCCGGCGCGAGGTCGTCGGCGGTCAGCGCCGCCACCGTCGCGCCCAGTTCGTCACCGCTACGGTCGGCCGGTTCCGCCTCGTCCTCCCGTTCCGCGGTCCCGGAGGCGGCGTCCGGGGTGCCTGTGCGGCCACCTGTGCCCACCCGGGCCGCCTCGGCACCCGCGGACGGGTCCGGGGCCGCGACGTCCGCACGGAGGACGTCAGCGGGGCGCGCGGCCGCTTCCGGGGCACCACTGCCCGCGACGGCCGGGGTGCCACTGTCGGACGGCCCGGCTCCGGACACCGGACCGTCCGGGTCGGACCCGCCGTGCCGCTCGCCGTGCTCGTTCATCCGCCTGCCCTCCCGCGGCTCCCACCGCTCTGGTGGACTCCTACCACGAGTCAAGCAGCAACCCGCCGGGTCCGCACGGCGGCTCCGGCAGCGGCGGCCCCCCGAGGAGGCCGCCGCCGGGTGTGGTGGTTACTCGGACGCAGGTGCTCAGACGCACTCTCGGCAGATCAGATCGCCGTTGCGCTCGACCGCCAGCTGGCTGCGGTGGTGCACCAGGAAGCAGCGTCCGCACCGGAACTCGTCCTGCTGCATCGGGAGGACCTTCACGGTCAGCTCCTCGTCGGCCAGGTCAGCGCCGGGCAGCTCGAAGCTCTCGGCCACCTCGGCCTCGTCGACGTCCACGGCGCCCGACTGTGAGTCGACCCGCCGGGCCTTGAGCTCTTCCAGGCTGTCCTCGCCGAGGTCGACCTCGTCGCGACGCGGGGCGTCGTAGTCGGTGGCCATCGGTTCACTCTCCCATATCGATGTTGTCGCTTCCGGTTGTAACGCCGGACGACGCTGTTTCGGTTCCCACTGGCCGGCCACCAATGTTGTCGGTCGCCCGACCCGACGGCCTCCGGATCGAGGCCCTCGGGGGCGAGCACCGACGAGCGCGGTACCTTACCCCTCCCCCAGGCGAGGCATGTATACCGCCCTCGCGGCAGAGATGTACGCCCCAGCGCCCCAAGATGTTCCCAATGTGACTCAGGCGACACGAAGATAGGGGTAGTAGTACCCCGTTCCCGGTCGCCGCGCCGGCATGTCGGACTGTTTCCACGCGTCCGTCGGACAACCGTTAACCTCAGCGGCGTACTCGACGGCCGACGACGCCGCCCGCCGCCGACGTTCGCCGCCACCACCCACCGTCCGGGAGCACCCAGATGAGCTTTGCGCGAGTGCGAGCACTCGTTGTCGTCGGCCTGCTGGCGCTCGTCGCCCTGGTCTTCGTCGTGGTCGCCGTGGTCCGCGACACCCAGGGCAGCGGGGCCAACGCCCGGGGGTGCCCGGAGGGCTGGCCGCTGGCCGACCTGGCGCTGCGCAACTACAAGGATGTCAAGATCAACATCCTCAACGGCACCAACGAGCCGGGCCTGGCAGGCAGCGTGGCGGACGACTTCCGCAACCGGAAGTTCCAGGTCAAGAAGCAGGGCAACGGCGCGCACTTCGAGGGCGTGGCGCTGCTGCGCTTCGGCCCCAAGGGGGTCGGCTCCGCGCACCTGCTGCGGGCGTTCTTCCTCAACAACGCCGAACGCGACTACGACGCCAAGCGCCAGGACGACACGGTCGACGTGGTGCTGGGCGACGGTTTCCAGCAGCTGGCCACCACCACCGAGGTCAACCAGTCCCTCGGCGACCTGGGAGCGCCGGTCGCCCCGGAGGGCTCCTGCCCGATGCCGGCCGAGGACCGGTAACCGGCAGCGCGGTCGCGCCGGCCGGGAACCGGCTGGCCGGCAGCCCGGCCGGGCCGATCGAGAACCGGCGGCGCGGTCGAGCAGGGCCGATCGAGGACCGGTAACCGGCGGCGCGGCCGGGTCGCGTGGTCAGGGGCCGCCGGAGGCGTCCAGGGCGGCCAGCCGGGTGTGCAGCGCCGCGAACAGCGCCGGCGGGGCCGCGATGACCAGGTCGGGGCCGGGCGGCAGGCCGTTCAGCCCGGTCACCCGCAGCCCGGCCTCCGCCGCGACGAGTCCCCCGGCAGCCAGGTCCCAGGCGGCCAGCCCCTTCTCGTAGTAGGCGTCGACCCGCCCCTCGGCGGCCAGGCAGAGATCCAGCGCCGCCGCCCCCATCCGCCGGATGTCCCGGACGTCCGCGATCAGGTCGGCGATCACCCGGGCCTGGTGCAGCCGGCGGCGGGGGTCGTAGCCGAACCCGGTGGCGACCAGCGCCTGCCCCAGGTCGACCTCAGTGGAGCAGCGCAGCCGTTCGCCGTCCCGCCAGGCTCCGCCGCCCGCGGTGGCGGTCCACTCCTCGCCGGTCGCCACGTTGCGGACCACCCCGGCGACCACCTTCCCGTCCACCTCGGCGGCCAGCGAGACCGCGCAGTACGGGAGCCCGTACAGGTAGTTCACCGTCCCGTCGATCGGGTCGACGATCCACCGGACCACGCCCGCCGCGACCGACCCGGCCGCCGCGCCGCCGTACTCCTCGCCGAGCACCACGTCCTGCGGACGGACCGCGCGCAGGGCCTCCAGGACCTGCCGCTCCACCGCCCGGTCGGCGGCGGTGACCACGTCGGTGGCGGTGCTCTTGGTCGCCGCGACGGAGACCCCCTCGGCCCGCATCCGGGCCGCGGTGCCGGCCGCGTCCCGGGCCACCCCGATCGCGATCTCCAGCAGTTCCCGGGAGGTCGGCACGGAACCGGTCATGGAAGCTGCCCCTTTCGCACACGAGCTGCGCGCACCGGACGTACCGGACGGAGATCCCCGGGGTACGCCGAGCCGGCGTCCCCGCCGAAGCGGGCGCGACACGCCCAACGGATCCACGTCGTCGATCTCGCCCGGACAGCATAGGCACGCGCCGCACAGGCCGCGCGACGCGCGTCCCGCCAGGTCCCGACGTGTCCACGGACCGGCTGGACGGGTCGACGACCACCGGGCGGGTAAGATAACCACAAAACCGACATAACTCCCGAAACGGCGGTACAGACGACCGGTTGCCGTGCGCCGCAGGATGATCGCGGCAACCGGGGTTACAATTCACCCTGCCCACGCGCCACGGACCGCCGCCGCACAGCCGGACCGGGACACGGGGGTCACTCAACGACATCGCACGGCACGGCACGCCACGCTGCGCCGGACGACCCCGGCCGTGCTCGCTCTTCGCCTCCGGAAGGTCATTCGTGACAGAACCCCGCCAGCCCGGCGCCGACGTTCGCTCGCTCACCGACACCCTGATCGCCCACGCCCAGAGCGCCGGCGGCCAGTTGACGTCGGCCCAGCTCGCGCGCACCGTCGAGACCGCCGAGGTGACCCCGGCCCAGGCCAAGAAGATCCTGCGGGCGCTCTCCGAGGCGGGCGTGACCGTGGTGGTCGACGGCTCCGCCAGCACCCGCCCCCGCCGGGTGGCCGCCGCCCGCTCGGCCACACCGGCCTCGCGGGCCACCACCGCCAAGACCACCAAGAAGGCCGCCACACCGGCCCCCAAGCAGGCCCCCGCCGCCGAGGAGTCCACCGCGCCGGCTCCGCGCAAGGCGGCCCCACGCAAGGCCGCCACCCCCGCCGGGGTGGCCGCCAAGGCCGTCGCACCAGCCGCCAAGGCGACGAAGTCCACCCGGGCCACCAAGACGACCGTCGCCGACGCCGGCAAGGCCGCCACCAAGCCCAAGGGCGAGGGCGCCGAGGGGGAGATCGACCCCGAGCAGCTGGCCGCCGAGATCGAGGACGTGGTGGTCGAGGAGCCGGCCGAGCTGACCCGGGCCGCCGAGACCGACGCCGCAGCGTCCGCCACCGACAACGACTTCGAGTGGGACGACGAGGAGTCCGAGGCGCTCAAGCAGGCCCGGCGGGACGCCGAGCTCACCGCCTCAGCCGACTCGGTCCGGGCGTACCTCAAGCAGATCGGCAAGGTCCCGCTGCTCAACGCCGAGCAGGAGGTCGAGCTGGCCAAGCGGATCGAGGCCGGCCTCTACTCGGCCGAGCGGCTGCGGGCCGCCGACGAGGGCGAGGAGAAGCTCACCCGCGACATGCAGCGTGACCTGCTCTGGATCTCCCGGGACGGTGAGCGCGCCAAGAACCACCTGCTGGAGGCGAACCTCCGGCTGGTCGTCTCGCTGGCCAAGCGGTACACCGGGCGCGGGATGGCCTTCCTCGACCTGATCCAGGAGGGCAACCTCGGCCTGATCCGCGCGGTCGAGAAGTTCGACTACACCAAGGGCTACAAGTTCTCCACCTACGCCACCTGGTGGATCCGGCAGGCGATCACCCGGGCGATGGCCGACCAGGCCCGCACCATCCGCATCCCGGTGCACATGGTCGAGGTGATCAACAAGCTCGGCCGGATCCAGCGCGAGCTGCTCCAGGACCTGGGCCGCGAGCCCACCCCGGAGGAGCTGGCCAAGGAGATGGACATCACACCCGAGAAGGTGCTGGAGATCCAGCAGTACGCTCGGGAGCCGATCTCGCTCGACCAGACCATCGGCGACGAGGGCGACAGCCAGCTCGGTGACTTCATCGAGGACTCGGAAGCCGTCGTCGCCGTCGACGCCGTCTCCTTCTCCCTCCTGCAGGATCAGCTCCAGCAGGTCCTCCAGACGCTCTCCGAGCGGGAGGCGGGGGTGGTGCGGCTACGGTTCGGCCTGACCGACGGCCAACCGCGCACCCTCGACGAGATCGGCCAGGTCTACGGGGTGACCCGGGAACGGATCCGGCAGATCGAGTCCAAGACGATGTCCAAACTCCGACACCCGTCCCGTTCGCAGGTGCTTCGGGACTACCTGGACTGAGCCGGTCACGTCAACCCGTAGTGTCGGTTTGATCACCAGCCGTAGAACACCCGAAGCTACGCGGTCCAATACGCGTTTGTGATCGTTGACGTGGCACCCTGGGTGCACGGCACACTGTCCTTCCCGCCAGGTGTGACCTCGGTCCCCCGCGGGCACACTGGGAAGGCGGGGCCCGGTAAGGGTGTTGCACGATGAGTGAGCAACGACCGAAGAGAGTGTTCATCGGTGACGACCAGAGGAGGAAGGCGATGACCCCGACCCTCACGCCGCCGCCCGCAACGGTGGCGCCCCCAGCCGCCGATGAACGGTGCGACCGCTGCAATGCTGCCGGCAAGCTCCGTATCACTCTGGCGGGTGGGAGCGAGTTGGTGTTCTGTGGGCACCACGCGAACAAGTACGCCGAGGATCTCGTGAAGATCACGGTCAAGTTCGCGACGGACCCGGAGTTCACCTGGCGTGGCGCCGACCTGATGGCGAACTGAATTCCGTACCCGTACGAGACATAGCTGGCCGGAGGGATCCACAGGATCCCTCCGGCCAGCTTTCGTCCATCCCCCGCCCTCCCCGCCCGGCCCCGGCTCCGCCGGCTCTGCCCTGGCCCCGGTGATCAAGAGATTTCGGTCAGAAATCGGTGATCCGGTGACCAAAACCTCTTGATCACCGGGGCGGGAACAGCGCGGGGGCGGGGGGCGCGGGCGGGGAGGGCAGCGCGGGGTGTCAGAGGGTCTGGAGGGTGGCTATGCGTTCTTCGAGTTGCTCGATGGTCGCCTGGGCGCTCGGGGGGCCACCGCAGATCCGGCGGAGTTCCGCGTGGATCTTGCCGTGGGGTAGCCCGGTGCGGTGGTGCCGGGCGGCCACCAGGGCGTTCAGTTGACGCCGTAGGCCCACCCGGCGCTGGGCGGCACTCAGGGGTACCGGCGGTGCGACGGGGGCCGCAGCGGCCGGCTCAGCGGCCCGGACGGCTGCCCGGCGGCGCTGCGCGGCGAGCTGGTCGGCCTGGCGCTTGGTCAGCAGCTGCGAGACCTGGTCGGCGGTGAGCAGGCCGGGCAGCCCCAGATATTCCTCCTCCTCGGGGGTACCGGCCTGGGCGGCGGTGCCGAAGGACGCCCCGTCGAAGATCACCTGGTCGAGTTCGGCGGTCGCGGAGAGCGCGGTGAACCGCTTCTCCAGCTCGCCACTGGCCTGGTCGTCGCGCTGGGCGCGCTCCAGCAGCTCGTCGTCGAAGCCCTCCCGGTCCTTGGGCTTGCCGAGCACGTGGTCCCGCTCGGCCTCCATCTCGCTGGCCAGCCCGAGCAGGTGCGGCACGCTCGGCACGAAGACCGAGGCCGTCTCGCCGGAGCGACGGGCCCGGACGAACCGGCCGATGGCCTGGGCGAAGTAGAGCGGGGTGCTGGCGCTGGTGGCGTACACCCCGACCGCCAGCCGGGGGATGTCGACGCCCTCGGAGACCATCCGGACCGCCACCAGCCACCGCTGGGTGGACGCCGCGAACGTCGCGATCCGGGCGGACGCCCCCTGGTCGTCGGAGAGGACCACGGTGGCCTTCTCACCGGTCACCTGCTCGATGAGCTTGGCGTACGAGCGGGCGGTCTGCTGGTCGCTTGCGATGATCAATCCACCGGCGTCGGACATCCCGGCGTTGCGCAGCACGGTCAGCCGGGCGTCGGCCGCCCGCAGCACCTGCGGCATCCAGTCCCCGGCCGGGTCGAGGGCGGTCCGCCAGGCCTGGGCGATCAGGTCCTGGGTCATCGGCTCGCCGAGCCGCGCCGCCAGCTCGTCCCCGGCGTTGGTGCGCCACCGGGTCTCCCCCGAGTAGGCCAGGAACAGCACCGGGCGTACGACGCCGTCGCGCAGCGCGTCGGAGTAGCCGTAGACCGAGTCGGCGCGGGACCGCAGCAGCCCGTCGCCGCCGCGCTCGTAGCTGACGAACGGGATCGGGTTGTCGTCGGAGCGGAACGGCGTGCCGGTGAGCATCAGCCGGCGTACCGCGGGCTCGAACGCGTTCTTGACCCCGTCGCCCCAGGAGCGGGAGTCCCCGGCGTGGTGGATCTCGTCGAGGATGACCAGGGTGCGGCGGGTCATGGTGCGCCGCCGGTGCACCTGCGGGGCCATCCCGACCTGGGCGTAGGTGACGACCGCGCCGTGGAAGTCGGCGGCGGAGTGCAGGTCGGCGTTGCGGAACGCGGAGTCGAGCTGGATGCCGACCCGGGCGGCGGCCTGCGCCCACTGGGTCTTCAGGTGCTCGGTCGGGGCGACCACGGTGACCGCCTCGACGGTGCCGTCGACCAGCAGCTCGGCGGCGATCCGCAGGGCGAAGGTGGTCTTGCCGGCGCCGGGGGTGGCGACGGCGGTGAAGTCTTCGGTACGACGGCGCAGGTACTCCACCATCGCCTTGCGCTGCCAGGCCCGCAGGGGTGGGAACGTCTCCAACGCCGGCAACCGGGGTGCCACCCGAGGCTCCTCTCCGACCGCACGAGGCGGATCCGGGCCGAGGGCCACGGTACCGCCGCCCATGAAAACGCCCTCGCGCACCGCACGCCGCGAAGGCCGGCCCAGCATAACCAGCCGGGCCGGGCATCCCCAGCCGACACCACGCCGAGGGCGACCGCCCCTGGTCAGGACGGTGGGCGGTCCAGGCCGGTCTCCGGGGGACGCATCGTCGCCACCGGGGCCGACCAGCGCCGCCGCAGCGCCACCAGGCGCAGAACGAAGACCAGCAGCGCCGCCGCGGTCAGCCCGCCCACCCCGGCGTACCCCAACCCGGTCAACAGCACCACCATGATCGATCCGGCGAGCGCGGCGACGGCGTAGATCTCCCGGCGCAGCACCACCGGGATCTCGGCGGTGAGCAGGTCCCGGCCGAGGCCGCCGCCGATCGCGGTGAGCATGCCGATCACCACCGCGCCGACCGCCGGCACCCGGGCGTCGAGCGCCTTGAGCGTGCCAGTGACGGTGAACAGCGCCAGCCCGGCGGCGTCCAGCACCAGCACCGTGGTCCGCAGCCGGGCGAGCTGCGGGTGCAGCCAGAACACGGCGGTGGCGGTGACCGCGGCGGTGGCGGCGTACCGCCAGTCGGCGAAGGCGAGCGGTGGGACCTCGTCGATGGCCAGGTCCCGGAAGATCCCGCCGCCCAGCGCCGCGACGAACCCGACGAACACCACGCCGAACAGGTCGAGCCGCTTGGCCACCGCCGCGGACGCACCGGAGGCGGCGAAGACGGCCACCCCGGTCAGGTCGGCCAGGAGCAGGGCGGTGGAGGTGGTCACACCGCCGAAGGGTACGGGTGCGGCCCGTCGGGCCGCCCCGGATCACTCGCGGTACGAGTCGTAGATCTCCTTGCACTTCGGGCAGACCGGGGAGCCGGGCTTGGCGGCCTTGGTCACCGGGAACGTCTCGCCGCAGAGCGCCACCACGTAGGTGCCCATCACGGCACTCTCGGCGATCTTCTCTTTGCGCACGTAATGGAACATCTCGGGACCGGTGTCGGCGTCCTTCACCTCGGGACGCTCAAGAACCTCTGTACTCACAGTCACACCTCCAACAGCCCAAGTTTGGCAGGTCGACCAGGTCCGGTCCACCGCAGCCCACCCCGATGGTGGCCAGTTACGGTAGCCGACGTGACCACCTTCCACATCCGCCCCGGCACCGAGGTCGCCGCGGCCCTGCGCGACGGCCGTCCCGTCGTCGCCCTGGAGAGCACCATCGTCTCGCACGGTCTGCCCCGACCGGACAACCTGCGGGTCGCCCGGGAGATCGAGCAGACGGTACGCGACGCGGGCGCCGTCCCCGCCACCATCGGCATGGTCGGCGGCGAGCTCGTCGTCGGCCTCGACGACGAGCAGCTGACCCGACTCGCCACCGTCGACGGGGTGGCCAAGCTCTCCGTCCGTGACCTCGCCGTGGCCGCCGCCACCGGGGCGGACGGGGCCACCACGGTGGCCGCCACCAGTGCGGTGGCCGCCGCCGTGGGGATCGGTGTCTTCGCCACCGGTGGACTGGGCGGGGTGCACCGGGAGGCGGCGCAGACCTTCGACGAGTCGGCCGACCTGGTGACCCTGGCGCGTACCCCGATCACCGTGGTCTGCGCCGGGGTCAAGTCGATCCTCGACGTCGGGGCGACCCTGGAGCGGCTGGAGACCCTCGGGGTCGGGGTGGTCGGCTACCGCACCCGACGCTTCCCCGGTTTCTACCTGACCGACTCCGGTTTCGACCTGGACTGGTCGGTGGACTCCCCGGAGCAGGTCGCCGAGGTGCTGGCCGCCCGGGAGCAGCACGGCGTACACCGGGGTGGGTTGATCGTGGCCAACCCGCTGCCGGTCGACGAGCAGCTCGACCCGGCGCTGCACGACCGGACCCTCACCGAGGGGCTGGCCCGGCTGGGCCGCGACGGCGTCACCGGCAAGGCGGTCACCCCGTTCCTGCTGGCCCACTTCCACACAGCCACCGAGGGCGCCAGCCTGGCGGTCAACGTGCGGATCATCCTGCGCAACGCCGACCTGGCCGCGCGGATCGCGGTCGCGTCCGCCCGGCGCGGGGCGGCATGACCGGTCCGGGCCGGATCGTGGTGGTCGGCGACCTGATCACCGACGTGATCGCGGTGCTGGCCGGGGCGCTGGCCACCGGCTCGGACACCCCGGCCGCGATCAGGGTGACCGGCGGCGGCCAGGCGGCCAACACCGCCGCCTGGATCGCCGCCCAACACGCGCCGGTGACGCTGGTCGGCGCGATCGGTGACGACAGCGCCGGCCGGGACCGGGTGGCCGAGCTGGAGCGGGCCGGGGTGGACTGCGCGGTGGAGGTGCACCCGCAGACCAGCACCGGCACGGTAATCGTGCTGGCCACGGCCGACGAGCGGACCATGGTCACCGAACGGGGGGCCAACCTGCGGCTGACCGCCGGCCACGTGGACCGGGCACTGGCTGCCGTGCCCGACGCCGTCCACCTGCACCTGTCGGCGTACTGCCTGCTGGACGCCGCGTCCCGACCGGCCGGGCTGCGCGCGTTGGCCGCCGCCCGCGAGCGGGGGTTGACGACCAGCGTCGACGCGGCCTCCGCGGCACCGCTGCGGCGGATCGGCGCGGCGGCCTTCCTGTCCTGGGTACGCGACGTCGACCTGCTGCTGGTCAACGCGGACGAGGCCGGGGTACTGGCCGGCGGGCTGGACCCGGCGGCGCAGGCGCGGGCGCTGTCGGCGGCGGCCCGGCGGGTGGTGGTGAAGCGCGGCGGGGCGGGCGCGATCTGGGTGGACCGGCGGGCGACGATCGGGGTGACCCCCTCGCTGCGGGTCGCCGTGGTGGACGTCACCGGCGCCGGGGACGCCTTCGCGGCGGGCCTGCTCACCGCCTGGACGACCGGCGCGAAGCCGCGTGCGGCGCTGGCCCGGGCCGCCGACCTCGGCGCCCTGGCGGTCTCCACGGTGGGTGCCCGCCCCACGCCCGAGGCGGCGACCAGGTAGCGACCGGGCCGTGGGACCGGGCGGCCGATCGGACCACACGACCGGGCAGCCGGCCGGGCCGCGGGACCGGGCAGCCGGGGCCGGGGCCGCAGCCTCAGGGCAGCAGCCTCAGGGCAGCGGCGTCAGGGCAGCCGGCCGGGCCGCGGCGTCAGGGTTCGACGTCGATGATCCGGTGCGGGCGTTCCTCGGCGGTGAGGCTCATCGGCGGGGTCTCGTCGCGGTGCCGGGGCTGGAACCTGTTGGCGAGGCGGTGCTCCTCCTTGGGCGGACGGTCGTTGGCGAGCAGCACCGCCAGCCAGGGGATGAGGATCATGCCCAGCGCCACCAGCGGCAGCCAGAGCCAGAGCAGTGGGGCCTGCACGCCGACCAGGATCGCGCCGGCGATCACACAGGCCACCCGGATGCCCATCATCAGCACGTACCGCTTCTGTCGGCTGGTGAGCTGGTCGTCCTGGCTGCGCGAGGCGTCGGTGATCAGAATCGGCTGGTACGCCTGACGCTTCACCATGGACCTCCTGAGGGGGATTCCCCCCATCCTGTCACCGCACCACCTTGATCAGCGAAAATCGACGTACCCGGGCGGCGTGTTACGTTCGTGGTACGCTGCCCCGGTGGGCAGCCGGTTCAGCTTCACCGACGAGGCGTTGGCCAACCTACGGGTCTACGACGTCACCTCCGGGGAAGTCTGGGAAGCGCTGCACGGTACCCACCGGGTGATCCGGCACCTCGGCGAGGATCTGACGGTCGTCTACGCCGCGAACCGTCGCGGCCGACGGCTGGCCGTGCTGCTCGCCGAGGCCGACGGCACCGACCACGACTGGGACGTCCTCTCCGCCCGCGAGCTGAGCGATGTCGAGGCCAAGCGCTACGACGAGGCCGTGCGGAGAACGCGCCGATGAGGAGGCGACGGCGATGAACCGTAACGAGGCCATCAAGCGATTCCACGGCGGCGACGACACGTTCGCCGAGTTGATCGACGACAGCCAGCCGGTGGAGCTGCCCACCCCCGACACCGACGTGCCGATGGTCAGCCGCTCGGTACGCCTGCCGATGGACACCTACGAGCGGGTCCGGTCGGCGGCGGAGGCCCGCGGCATCGGGGTCACCACGCTGATGCGCCAGTGGATCGAGGCTGGCCTGGCCGATCTCGACGACTCGGCCACCGTCTCGCTCGCCGACGTCCGCCGGGCGCTCGCCGCGCTCTCCCGCCCCACCGCCGCCTGACCCCACCGCCGCCCGACCCGCGCCGGCCCTGGTCCACTGGTCGGCCCTGGCCCACTGGTCGGCCGTCGCCCGCCGGTCGGCCTTCACCGCCCGCCTCGGCCCGCTGCCTGTGCTCGCGGACCCGGCGCAGCGACTCCGCGTCGGTGACGTCCGCCCAGAGCCGGTCGGCCGCACCGTCGATGGGCAACGGGAACGTCGTGCCCCCGTCCTGCCCGTCCACCCCACCCGGCCCGCCGACGTCCGACCAGCCGCCGCGCCGGCTCCGCCGGAAACGCCCGCTGCCGGGCCGCAGCGCCGGAGGGCCGCCGGACGCGGTGCGGCCCGGTGGACACCGTGGGTGTCCACCGGGCCGGCCGGGACGCGGGGGGTCAGTTCACGACGAAGAGCAGCCGGTTCGGCGAGCCCGAGCCGGGGCTGGTCACCACGTTGGGGGTGGCGCTGCTGGTCAGGGAGCTGGCGACCTGGGCCGGGGTGTAGGAGGGGTTGGCCGACAGGACCAGGGCGGCGGCGCCGGCGACGTGCGGGGACGCCATCGAGGTGCCGCTGATCGTGTCGGTGGCGGTGTCGTTGGTGTTCCAGGAGGAGGTGATGTTCGAGCCCGGCGCGAACAGGTCGACGCAGGTGCCGTAGTTGGAGTAGGAGGCCCGCGCGTCGGTGTTGGTGGTGGCGCCGACGGTGATCGCCGAGGCGACCCGTGCCGGGGAGGAGCTGCAGGCGTCGGCGCTGGAGTTGCCGGCCGCCAGCGCGTACGTGATGCCCGAGCTGATCGAGCTGGCCACCGCGTTGTCGATGGCGGTGCTGGCCCCGCCGCCGAGGCTCATGTTGGCCACCGCCGGCTTGACCGCGTTGGCGGTCACCCAGTTGATGCCGTTGACCACGGCGGTGGTGCTGCCGCGACCCCGGCAGTTGAGCACCTTCACCGCGACCAGCCGCACGCCCTTGGCCACACCGTACTTGGTGCCGCCGACGGTGCCCGCGACGTGGGTGCCGTGGCCGTTGCAGTCGGTGTTGTTGGAGTCGACCGCGTTGGTGCCCCAGGTGGCCCGGCCGGCGAAGTCGGAGTGGGTGGTCCGGATGCCGGTGTCGATGATGTAGGCCCGTACGTTGGTGGCCGTGTTCGGGTAGGTGTAGCTGGAGTTCAGCGGCAGGTTGCGCTGGTCGATGCGGTCCAGGCCCCAGGACGGCGGGTTGGTCTGGGTCGCCTGGACGGTCATCACCCGGTCCTGCTCGACGTAGGCCACCGACGGGTCGGCGGCGAGCCGGCTGGCCTGGCCGGCGCTCATCTTCGCGCTGAAGCCGGTGAGCGCGGCGCTGTAGACGTCGGCGACCTTCCCGCCGTACCGCTTGGTGAGGCTGGCGGCCCGGTCGGGCACGGCGGTCCGGGCGGCGCGGCTGTTGGCGGCGCCGACGACGTCGCCCTTGAGCACGACCAGGTAGCTGCCGCTGATCGCGTCGGGGGCGGAGGCGTAGCGGATCTGGCCGGTGGGGGCGGCGAGGGCGGGGGCACCGGCGGCGACGGAGAAGGCCGCGGCGGCGGCCGCGACGGCGACCGCGCGGATCGCGCGACGCCGGGGAACGGACACGTCGGACATCGTCTGAACTCCCTACCGGGTACGAACGGACAGGCAGGGCCGTCCGAAACGTCCCATCGACTGATGTTGAGGGAATGCTAACCAGACATTGACAAACGTAAAAGAGATAACGGCTGGAGGATTGAGCTGGTGGTATGGATGTCCCGGGTGCCCGCCACCGGGCACCCGGCGCCAGGCAGGATGGCGAGGTGGACCGACACGACATGCTGCTCTCCCCCGCCGGCGTCGACGCGCTGCGCACCGCGCTCACCAGCGCCGACTTCACCGCCAACGGCATCGCCGGCCGGCTCGGCCCGCAGGCCACCGGTGGGGTGGCCCGCAACGACTTCCGGGCCGCGCTGCGCGCCACCGGGGACCGGGATCCGTTGGCCACCCTGATCCGGGTGTTCATCTGCGACCAGACCGAGCCCGAAGCGGCGGTCGCCGCCGCGCTCGCCCCGCTCGACCTGGCCGAGGCCGTCGCCGCCGGCCTGGTCGAGCCGTACGGCGACGGCCTGCGCGCCGGGGTGGACCTGGAGCCGTACGGGGACGCCTGGTGGGTGCTCGCCGACGTGCCGGCCAGCGCCCGCCCGGGTCGACCACTGCACAGCGAACACGTGCTCGGCATCGGCGGGGCCACCCACACCCTGATCGGGGCGACCGTCCGCCGCCCGGTGGACACCGCGCTGGACCTGGGCACCGGCTCCGGCGTGCAGGCCCTGCACCTGGCCACCCACGCCCGGCGGGTCACCGCCACCGACGTGTCGGAGCGGGCACTGCGCTTCGCCGCCACCACCGCCGCCCTGAACGGGCAGGACTGGGAACTGCTGCGCGGCGACCTGGTCGCCCCGGTGGCCGGCCGGCGGTTCGACCTGGTGGTCAGCAACCCGCCGTTCGTGGTCGGGCCGGGCACCACCACCCACGTCTACCGCGACTCCGGCCGGGTGGGCGACGCGATCGGCGCCGAGCTGGCCGCCGCCGCGCCGGGCCTGCTCACCGAGGGTGGGACCATGCAGTACCTGGCCAACTGGGTGCACGTCGCCGGGGAGGACTGGGCGGAGCGGGTCACCGGCTGGTTCGCCGGCACCGGGCTGGACGCCTGGGTGATCCAGCGCGAGGTCGCCGACCCGATGGCGTACGTGCACCTGTGGCTGACCGACGTCGGCGAGGCGGCCGACCCGCACCGGGCGGCGGCCTGGCTGGACTGGTTCGACGCGCACAAGGTCGAGGCGATCGGCTTCGGCATCGTCTCACTGCGCCGGGGTGGTCACGCCGACCCGACCGTACGGGTGGAGGACCTGCGCCAGCAGGTCGAACCGCCACTGGGCGACCAGGTGGCCGGCTGGTTCGACAGGCAGGACTTCGTGCGCGCCCGTGGCGTCGACGGCCTGCTCGACACCCGCTACCGGGCGGCCCCGGGGCTGCAACTGCGCCAGGAGGCGACGATCGGCGACGAGGGCTGGGCGGTCGACCGGCAGGTCCTGACCATGCCGCACGGGCTGCGCTGGAGCGAGGAGATCGACCCGCTGGTGCTGGCCCTGGTCGGCGGCTGCGACGGCCGGTTGCCGCTGCGTGAGCAGCTCGCCCTGCTCGCCGTCGCGCACGACGTCACCATCGACGAGCTGGCCGAGGCGGCCGGCCCGATCGTGTCACGGCTGGTCGAGCGGGGCATCGTCGAGCCGGTGACCGACTGATGCGGGCGGCCGAACAGGGCATCGCGATGCCGGCGGTCGAGCGGGGCATCGTGATGCCGGCGGTCGAACAGGGCATCGTCGAGCCGGTGACCGACTGATGCGGGCGGTGGTGCAGACGGTAGGCCGCGCCAGCGTCACCGTCGACGGCGAGGTGGTCGGCGCGATCACCGACGGCCTGCTGGTGCTGCTGGGTGTCACCCACACCGACTCCCCCGAGCTGGCCCGGACGATGGCCCGCAAGGTACACGAGCTGCGCATCCTCGACGACGAACGCAGCGCCGCCGACACCGGTGCCCCGATCCTGGTGGTCAGCCAGTTCACCCTCTACGGCGACACCCGCAAGGGGCGCCGCCCGAGCTGGACCGCCGCCGCTCCCGCCGAGGCGGCCGAACCCCTGGTCACCGCCATGGTCCAGGCGCTCCGTGACCGGGGCGCGACGGTCGAGACCGGCCGGTTCCGCGCCCACATGCTGGTCGAGAGCACCAACATCGGCCCCCGCACCCTCCTCCTGGACCTCTAACCCACCCCCTCCCCACCCCGCGCCCACCCCCGCACACACCCCCACCCGCCCTGGTGATCAAGAGGTTTGTGTCAATCCGAAGATCAAAGTTGACGCAAATCTCTTGATCACCGGGGACAGTGGGGGCGGGGACGCGGGGACGCGGGACGGGGACAGGGGGAGGGTGGGAAGAGGGGGACAGGGGGAGCGGGTCAGGAGAAGAGGCCTCGGCGTTGGAGGGACTGGCGGAGCCAGCCGTCGAGCTGAGCGGCCCAGTCGGTGCGGTCGGCGGTGGCGTGGTCGACGGTGAACCGGCCGAAGGCGTCCCGACCCTCGGTGAACAGGCCACCCCGCTTGTCCATCTCCAGCACCACCTGCACCTGGTGCGGGTCGGTGACGAAGGTGACCTCCAGCTGGTTGATCGCCCCGGCGTACTGCGGCGCGGGGTAGAACTCGATCTCCTGGTAGAACGGCAGGCTCTGCCGTACGCCATAGATGTGGCCGCGCTCGACGTCGGCGCGGGCGAACCGGAAGCCCAGCCGCAGCAGCGCCTCCAGCAGCCGCTCCTGCGCCGGCAGCGGGTGCACCGACACCGCGTCCAGGTCACCCTTGTCGACCGCGCGGGCCACCTCCAGCTCGGTGCGCAGCCCCATCGTCATCCCGTGCAGCCGGTGGCCGTACAGGTCGGTCAGCGGGGTCTCCCACGGCACGGCGAACCGGAACGGGATGTCGTACCGCTGCCCGGCCTCCAGCCGGAAGGGGCCGGTGACCTGCTGCCGGGCGAACTCCTGGGTGGTCTCGTACTCGGAGTCGGCACTCTCCACCTCGACCCGGGTGACCAGACCGAGCGCCACGTACTCGATGTCGGTGGCGTGGTCGCCGCCGGCCACGTGCACCCGCCCCTCCAGCACCCCGCCCGGACGGCAGTTCGGATTGGCGAGCACGGTCTCCACCGACGGACCGCCCACCCCCATCGACTGCATGAGCCGCTTGAAGACCACCACGTCCTCCATTGCCTGTTCAGGGCCGACCCTGATGGTCGACCGCTGGCACGGTAGCCGGAGCTGGCAAGACCGCCGACGGCCCACCCCGCATCCGACCGGATTGCTGTCGGTTCCCCGATCGCCTCACCCCCGTTTCACGTCCCGGTTGGAAAGCTGTGCATCACCGGGGCCGATGGCACCGGTAGGCGACACCGAAAGCGGACACGGGGAGACACAGAGATGGCCCTGCAGATGATCGATAACCAGACGCGCCCGGCCACCACCATCGACGCCGAGCACGGCACCGACGCCCTCACCGACCTGGACGCCACCGACGAGCGCGGGGTCTCCACCGACCTGGTCCGGGCCTACCTCAACGGGATCGGCCGGACGAAGCTGCTCACCGCGGCCCAGGAGGTGGAGCTGGCCAAACGGATCGAGGCCGGGCTGTTCGCCGAGGAGAAGCTGTCGACGTGCACCCCCGTCTCCGGCGACCTGCACGCCGACCTGACCCTGATCGCCCGCGAGGGCCGCGCCGCCAAGGACCACCTGCTGGAGGCGAACCTGCGGCTGGTGGTCAGCATCGCCAAGCGGTACACCGGGCGCGGGATGGCCTTCCTCGACCTGATCCAGGAGGGCAACCTCGGCCTGATCCGCGCGGTCGAGAAGTTCGACTACGCCAAGGGTTACAAGTTCTCCACGTACGCCACCTGGTGGATCCGGCAGGCGATCACCCGGGCGATGGCCGACCAGGCCCGCACCATCCGCATCCCGGTGCATATGGTCGAGCAGGTCAACCGGATGGTCCGGGTCCGCCGGGAGCTGTCGGTCAAGCTGGGCCGCGAGCCCGTCGTGTCCGAGGTGGCGCGGGCGATGGAGATCCCCGAGTTCCAGGTCATCGAGCTGATCTCGTACGACCGGGAGCCGGTCAGCCTCGACCAGGCCGTCGGCGAGGACGGCGAGAGCGCGCTCGGTGACTTCGTCGCCGCGGTGGACCCGCGCACCGAGCCGGGCGAAGCCGCCGCCAACGGCGAACTGCGCAACGAGGTACGCATCGTGCTGGCCACCCTGTCCCAGCGGGAGCAGGCGGTGATCCGGCTCCGGTTCGGCCTCGACGACGGCCGGCAGCGCACCCTCGACGAGGTGGGCAAGGAGTTCGGCCTGTCCCGGGAGCGGATCCGGCAGATCGAGAAGGTCACCCTGCTCAAGCTGCGCGACCCGGAGCGGGCGCAGCGGCTGGAGGCGTACGCCTGCTGAGCGCGACGGTGACGGTGCAGGCCCCTGGCGGTTCGCCGGGGGCCTGCCGCCTGTCCGGGGTGGCCCGCCGGTCGGTGACCGGGCCGGCTCACACCGGATGCCCGACGGCCCGCCGGGAGCCGCCGCGGGCGTCGGCCGGTCGGGTGCGGCGGTGCCGGCACCGGTCAGAGCCGGCGCGGGCCGGTGTCCGGGCGGTCGTCCGCCGTGCCGACCCCCACCGAGGCGTGCAGCACCGCGATGCCGTCCGGCCGGGCCAGCACCGGGTTGAGGGTGAGCGACCGCACCCGGGGCTGCTCGTCGGCGAGCCGGCCCACCCGCAGCAGCAGCTCGGCCAGGGCCGCCCGGTCGACCTCGGCGGCACCCCGGTGCCCGCGCAGCAGCGGCGCGGCCCGTGGCTCGTCGACCAGCTCGGCGGCGTCCCGGTCGGTCAGCGGCACCGCCCGCCAGGCCCGGTCACCGAGCAGCTCGGTGGCGACGCCACCCAGCCCGAAGCCGACCACCGGCCCGAACGCCGGGTCCTCGCGCAGCTCCACCACGCAGGCCACCCCCGGCGGCACCATCGGCTGCACCAGGACGTCCGCGCCGAAGGCCGCCGTCAGCTCCGCGTACGCCCGGCGCAGCGCGACCGGGTCGGCCAGGTCGAGGCGGACGGCGCCCAGGTCGAGGCGGTGCCGCAGGCCGGGCGCGGCGGCCTTCAACGCCACCGGCCAACCCCACCGCGCGGCGGCGGCGAGCGCCTCGTCGAGGGTGCCGGCCGGCGTCGACCCGACCACCTCGACGCCGTACGCGGCGAGCAGCGCGACCGGGTCGGCGGCGTCACCGCGCAGCGCCGCCTGCCCGGCGGACCGGTCCGTGCCGGGCAGCTCGGGCAGCGTGCCCGGATCCCGGCGCAGCCACTGCGCGTACCGGCTGACCCGGCCCAGCGCCCGGACGGCCTCCTCCACGCTCGGGTACGCGGGCAGCCCGGCCGGCACCCGGCCGGCGAGGAAGGTCGCCACGGTCGGCTTGCCCCCGGCCAGGACCGCCGGTAGGGCGGCGGTGAAGTCCGCCTCCTCCACGGTGAGCTGACCCGGCAGCGGCGGGGCGAAGACCGCCACCAGCGCGTCCACCCGGTCGTCGGCGGCGGCGCCGGCCAGCGCGGCGGTGAACTCGGCGGCACCGGCGTGCGGGCCGACGTCGCGGGGGTAGCCGGCGGCGACGGTGAGGCCCTGCCCGGCGCAGGCGGTGGCGGCCAGGCCGGTCAGCGCCGAGGAGTTGCCGACCACCCCGACCCGGGTGCCGGCCGGCAGCGGCTGGTCGGCCAGCAGCACCCCGACGTCGAGCAGCTCGGCGACGGTGTCCACCCGGATCACCCCGGACTGGGCGAACAGCGCGCTGACGGCGGCCTCGTCGAGCGCCCTGCCGGCACCGGGGCCGGTCGGGCGGGCCAGCGGGGCCAGCGCCACCACCGGTTTGTCCCGGCCGATCCGGCGGGCCAGCCGGGCGAACTTGCGCGGATTGCCGAAGGTCTCCAGGTAGAGCAGGATCACGTCGGTGCCGGGGTCGTCCTGCCAGTACTGGAGCAGGTCGTTGCCGGAGACGTCGGCCCGGTTGCCGGCCGACACGAAACTGGACAGGCCCAGCCCCCGGCGCTGCGCCTCGGCCAGCAGGGCCACCCCGAACGCGCCGGACTGGCTGAAGAAGCCCACCCGCCCGAGGGCCGGCAGCACCGGGGCCAGGGTGGCGTTGAGGCGTACCCGCCCGTCGGCGTTCGCCACCCCCAGGCAGTTCGGGCCGACCACCCGCATCCCGGCGGCGTGTGCCGCCCGGACCAGCGTCCGCTGGGCCGCCGCGCCCGCCGGCCCGGCCTCGGCGAAACCGGCGGAGACGACCACCAGGCCGTGTACGCCGGCGGCGGCGGCGTCGGCCACCACCGTCGGCGTCGCGTCGGGGGGCACCGCGACGACCGCCAGGTCGACGTCCACCCCCGCGTCGGCCGCCGACGGGTACGCGGGCAGCCCGGCCACCGTGCGTGCGCCCGGGTGCACCGGCACGATCGCCCCCCGGTAACCGCCGTCGCGCAGGTGCCCGAGCAGCGCCGCGCCGACCCCCTGACCGGTGGCGCTGGCCCCGTAGACGGCCACCCCGCGCGGGGCGAGCAGCCGGGCGATGGACCGCGCCTCGGTGCGGTGCTCGCGGCCGCGCTGCACCGCCAGGGTGGCCTCGGTCGGCGCGATCGGGAAGGTCAGGTGCACCACCCCGTCGGCGAACTGGCGCTGCACCTGGTAACCGAAGTCGGCGAAGACCCGCAGCATCGCGCCGTTGGTGGGCAGCACCTCGGCGACGAAGTGCCCGATGCCGGCCCGGCGGGCCGCGTCGGCCAGGTGTTCCAGCAGCACCGGACCGATCCCCCGGCCCTGGTGGGCGTCCTCCACCACGAACGCCACCTCGGCTTCGGGGGCCGCCGGCCCCAGCCGCTCGTACCGGCCGACGGCGATGATCCGGTCGCCGGCCAGCACCACGAACGCCTCCCGGTCCCGGTGGTCGACGGTGACGAACCGGTGCAGGTCCCGCTCCGGAATGCGTGGGTAGGGCGAGAAGTAACGCAGGTAGCGGGTGCGTTCCGAGAACCGCCCGTGCATGGCGACGATCTCCGGGGCGTCCTGCGGCCGGATCGGCCGCAGGCCGACGGTGCTGCCGTCGCTGAGCAGCACGTCCACCGGTTGGTCGACAGTGGTCACCGGCCCCTCCCCAGGTCCCCCGCTCAGTCGCGCGGATCGTACGGGTCCAGCCCGAGCAGCGGGAACACCGCCTTGCGGGTGGCCGCCACCGCCCGGTCCACCGAGTTCGGCTCCCCGGTCGGCTGCCACGGCTGGTGTTCCGGGTCGACGTCGTCGGTCATCCGCAGCGGGACGTCCCGGCCGGGGCGTCGCTGGGCGGCCAGCGCACGCCAGCCGGGCGGGGTGAGGGTGGCCGGGTCGAGCGGGTCGCCGGTGGCCACCGCCAGCAGGTGGGTCCAGGCCCGGGGAACCACCTCCACCAGGGCGTACCCGCCGCCGCCGGTGGCCACCCAGCGGCCGTCGCACAGCTCGTCGGCGAGCGCCCGCAACGCCAGGTAGGTGGCCCGTTGCCCGTCCACCGACAGGTGCAGGTCGGCCAGCGGGTCCATCCGGTGCCCGTCGGCGCCGCACTGGGTGAGCAGGATCTGCGGCCGGAACGCGCGCAGCACCGACGGCACGATCGCGTGGAAGGCCCGCTGCCAGCCGGCGTCGTCGGTGCCCGGGGGCAGCGGCACGTTGACGGCGCTGCCCTGCGCCCCCGGGCCGCCGGTCTCGTCGGGGAACCCGGTGCCGGGGAAGAGCGCCAGCGGGGTCTCGTGCAGGCTCACCGTGAGCACCCGAGGGTCGTGGTAGAAGACCTCCTGCACGCCGTCGCCGTGGTGCACGTCCACGTCGACGTAGGCGACCCGCTCCGCGCCCAGGTCCAGCAGCCGGGCGATGGCCACCGCCGGGTCGTTGTAGACACAGAACCCGGCGGCCCGGTCGGGCATGGCGTGGTGCAGCCCACCGGCCACGTTGACCGCCCGCCGGGCCTCGCCCCGCCAGACCGCCTCGGCGGCGGTCACGCTCGCCCCGGCGATCAGCGCGCTCGACTCGTGCATCCCGTCGAAGACCGGATTGTCCGAGGTGCCCAGTCCGTAGCCGGCGAAGAGCGGGTCGCGGGGCGCGGCCCGTACCGCCGCCAGGTAGTCGGGCAGGTGCACCCGGGTGAGCGTCGCGTCGTCGGCCGGCTCGGGCCGCACCAGCCGGACCCCGGGGCGGTCCAGGACGCCCAGCTCCCGGGCCAGCGCCACGGTCAGCTCGACGCGGACCGGGTCAAGCGGGTGCTCCCCCATGTCGTAGTCCAGCAGGGACTCGTCCCACACCACCAGCGTGTCGTCCGACATGCGGTCATCGTCGCACGTGGGTCACCGGTCGCCCACCACACGCGCTGGTCAACCGGCTGGTGTCGGGCCGGTGGCCACCGGCCGGAACGGGTCGGCGACCCACCCGCTCCACGATCCGACATAGAGCGCGGCGTCCGTCCGACCGGCCAGGTGCAGGGCCAGCACCGTCTGCGCGGCGGTCACCCCCGAGCCGCAGTACGCCCCCACCGGCCGGTCGGCGCGCACCCCGGCGGCGGCGAACCGGTCCCGCAGGGCGGCGGCCGTCGGGAAGCGACCCTCGGTGACGTACTGCGTGGCGGGCAGGTTGACCGCGCCCGGCACGTGCCCGGCGACCGGATCGACCGGCTCGGACTCACCCCGGTAGCGGGGTGCGGCCCGGACGTCCAGCAGTGTCCCGTCGTCGGTCGCCGCGAGCCGGGCCGCGCCCGCGGCGTCCAGCACCGGCAGCGCACCCGGTCGGACGGTCACGTCGCCCGGCGGCGGGGCGGGCACCTCGGCGGTGCCGGGCAGCCCGGCGGCGAGCCAGCCCGGCCAGCCGCCGGCCAGCACCCGCACCGGCCGGTGCCCGGCCCAGCGCAGCGTCCACCAGGCGCGGGCGGCGGCCATCCCGTCGCCGCCGTCGTACACCACCACCGGGTGGCCGGCGCGGACGCCCGCGGCGCGCAGCGCGGCCTGGAGGGTGCCCGGGTCGGGCAATGGGTGCCGACCCGCCGCGCCGGGCGGACCGCACAGCTCGGTGTCCAGGTCGACGAAGACCGCGCCGGGCAGGTGACCTGCGGCGTAGTCCGCCCGGCCGGGTGGCCCGGCCAGCCGCCAGCGGACGTCCAGCAGGGTCGGCGGGTCGGGCTGGGCCAGCTCGGCGGCGAGCCGGTCCGGCTCGATCAGCGGGTCGTCGGTACCGGACATGACGCCCAGTCAACACCATCGGGGCGCTGAGCCCGCGATTCGCCGCGGGTCGACCTTCGTACGTCGAGGTAGCATCGACCACCGGGAGGCCGCTGACGTGAAGCACGACCTGGTCGACACGACTGAGTGCCAGGGTACCTCCACGAACGGGAGGCATCGATGAAGCACGATCTGGTTGACACGACCGAGATGTACCTGCGCACCATCCTCGAACTGGAGGAGGAGGGGGTGCCGCCACTGCGGGCCCGGATCGCCGAGCGGTTGCGGCAGAGCGGGCCGACCGTCAGCCAGACCGTGGCGCGGATGGAACGCGACGGGCTGCTCACCGTCGAGGGCGACCGGCACCTGGCGCTCACCGAGGCGGGCCGGGGCAGCGCGGTGTCCGTGATGCGCAAGCACCGGCTCGCCGAACTGCTGCTGGTCAACGTGATCGGGATGCCCTACGAGGAGGCCCACGAGGAGGCCTGCCGGTGGGAGCACGTGATGAGCGACGCGGTCGAGAAGCGGGTCTACGACCTGCTCAACCGCCCGACCCGTTCGCCGTACGGCAACCCGATCCCGGGCCTGGAGGAGCTGGGCTCGCCGGAGGCCGAGAGCACCGACACCACCGAGGCCGAACGGAACCTCGCCTTCCCCGGGCTCGCCGGCCAGGTGGTGGTCCGGCGGATCTGCGAGAGCGTGCAGACCGACGCCGACGTGCTGCGCCAACTGCACGCCGCCGGGGTCGACCCGGGCGCCACGGTCACCGTCGCCCAGGAACGCGACGGCGTGTTCATCGACCGCTCGGGCGAACGGGTCCGGCTGCCCCGCGAGGTCGCCTCCCGGGTCTTCGTCGCCGCCCACTGACGGCCCCGCACGCCGGTCCAGGGCAGCCCGGGCCGGGGCAGCGGCCCCGGACCGGTGGTCACAGCGACCGGGTGTCGAGCTTCCTGGCCAGGTCGACCAGGCGGCTGGCCACCGCACCGGCGGTCGCCCGGTCGTCGCCCGGCGGGCAGGTCCAGCGGAGCACGGCGAGCCGGTCCTCGGCGGCCAGCCAGCCGACCTCGGCCGTCGGCCCGTGCTTCGCGGCTTTCGGGCCGGTCCGCCGGTAGCCGGCCTGGCCCAGCTTCGTCACCTTCGTCGCCCCCTCGGGCAGCACGTCGGCGGTGAAGGTGGCCACGTCGATCGAGGTGTCGGTGACCGTCAGGGTCAGCTCCGGCCAACTGGCGTCGGTGGCCCGCACCACACAGGTGCGGGTGTCACCGCGCTCACTGGCAGCGGCCACATCGAACCGGACCTCGGTGTGCTCCTCGATCACCGCGAAGTCGAGCAGCCGGCACGCCCCGCCCGACGAGGCGGCCTCCACCTCGACCGCGGCCGGCTCCTCGGCCGGCAGCCGCACCGGATCGGCCTCCGCCGGGCCGCAACCCGTGGTCAACAGCACGGTCACCCCGGCCAACCAGATCCGCCCGTGCACGGGCACACCTCCGCGATCGTCGACGGGAAATCCGCCGATGTCCGTCGGAAACCGTACGGGTTGCCGCGGCCGGACGGAAGACCCCGACCGACCCGCCCCACCGCCGCCGGGCCGCAGTGGAGAGCACGGCACGGCCACGGTGACAGTGGCCCGGATCAGTCGTCGACGTACGGGCAGTGCCGGCAGCCGCGCCCGCAGCAGGTGCCGCGCCGGGCCAGGAAACCGGCGGTGAGGACGAAGAGCCCGGTGGCCGGGTCGGGATAGCCGGCCTCCCCGGCGGCGAGCGCGGCGGCGTGGGCGGCCAGGATCCGCGCCCGGTCGGGGCGCTCCGGCGACAGCCGGGACTGATGCGGCTCGGTCAGCGGCCGGTCCGCCAACGGACGTCGTTCCTCCCTCATCGCGGGGAGTCTACGGACCTGTCGTCCCGACCAGTGCCCCCGTGCAGGTCAGCCTGGGTGCGGGCGGGGTCGGTCGTGGCCCGGGCGGGGTGGATCCCGGCGCGGGCGGGGTGGATCGTGGCGTGGGCGGGGTCGGTCGTGGGGCCGGGCGGGTCAGCCGTGGTGCGGGCAGGGTCGGTCGAACCAGTGGGCCGCCTGGCCGTGCGAGCGCATCCAGGCCAGCGGCGTCCCGTCCAGGGCGAGCACGTTGTGCAGCGCCCCGTCGGGCGGGGGCGGCACGCCGTCCCAGCCGAGCACGTCGGCCGCCTCGGCGGACACCCAGTGACCGGGCATGGTGCCGATCAACTCCCGGAAGGCGGCCCGGCGCGGCGGCGGCACCTGGTAGAGCACGGAGGTGTGCAGGACCACCAGCGTCGCGCCGGCCGGTGCCCGCGCGGCCAACGCCGGGAGGTCGTCCACCAGGTCGCCACGGACCAGCTCCGGCGGGTCGGCGGCGGCCACGGCGGCCGCCGACCGCAGCCGGTCCCGGCGGTGGGCGTGCTCCGGCCAGATCAGCGCGTCGAGCCAGGCCACGTCGGCCGGGTCGGTGACGTCGAGCGGGTTCAGGTCCAGCCCGGCCCGCCACACCACCTGCGGGCGGACGGTCGGTGGGTCGGTGCCGGTCAGCGCACAGTCGAGGACCGGCTCGCCCGCGCCGAGCAGGTGGTCGCCGTAGCGGTAGGCGTACCGGTCGGGATAGAGGCAGAGGCCGGCGGACGCGCCGACCTCCAGCAGCGCCAGCGGCTGCGGCAGCGCGGCCAGCACCGGCAGCAGCGCCGCACACCGCCCGGCCTCGTTGGTCTGTACCGCCCGGGTGAGCATCGCGGCCCGTACGGTGGCCCAGTGCGCCACGGTGTGGGTGCGGAACGCGGCCGGATCGTCGACCGGGCCACCGAGCCAGCGGACCACGCCGAACAGCAGCTGCGGCTGCCGCCTGGCCGGGGGCAGGTCGTCCAGCAGCGCCAGCAACCCGTCGTCCCGGGCGACCGCGTGGGCCAGCCGCTCGTAGGTCGGGGAGACGCCGTGCGCCTCCCGGGTGGCGAACTCGACGTACCGGTCGGCGGTGGTCATGCCCCGATCATCCCCGCCGCGCCCCGGCGGCGCGGCCCCGCGCGGTGCCGCGCCGCGCCGCCCCGTCCGGCCGCCCCGCAGTGCCCGCCATCAGCTTGATCCACTCAACGGGGGCGAGGGAGCGGTGTCCGGGTGGGACCGATACCGCTACCTCGCCGCACGGGAGTGGATCATCGAGATCGGCACCGGTCGGGACGCGGGAGGGCCGGCGCCCGATCGGCGCCGGCCCTCCGTTCGACGGGTACGTCAGCTGCAACCGCTGGTGGAGCCGCAGCCCTCGCAGACGTAGCAGCTACCGGCCGGGCGCATCTTCGTGCCGCAGGTGAAGCAGAGCGGCGCGTCGGCGGCCTTGCCGATCACGGCCTCCAGCAGTTCGGTGGAGGAGCCCACGGCCGGCGCCGGCTTGGCGGCGGCCACCTCGGCCAACTCCTGGGCCGGCTGGGCCAGCGGGCCGGTCTTCGGCTCGACCGCCTCGACCGGGGCCGAGGACGCCATCGCCGTCAGGTCGGTGCCGGCCACCTCCGCCTCGGCCTCGGCCCGCAGCTGTGCGGCCCGCTCCTGGGCGGTGAAGATGCCCAGCTCGGCACGGCGCTCGTAGGGCAGGAAGTCCAGCGCCAGGCGACGGAAGATGTAGTCCATCACCGAGGCCGCCATCCGCACGTCCGGGTCGTCGGTCATGCCGGCCGGCTCGAAGCGCATGTTGGTGAACTTGCTGACGTACGTCTCCAGCGGGACGCCGTACTGCAGGCCGATCGAGATGGCCACCGAGAAGGCGTCCATCACCCCGGCCAGGGTGGAACCCTGCTTGGACATCTTCAGGAAGACCTCGCCGAGGCCGTCGTCCGGGTAGGACGACGCGGTGAGGTAGCCCTCCGCGCCGCCGACGGAGAAGGAGACCGTCTCGGACGGACGCTTCTTCGGCAGCCGCTTGCGCACCGGGCGGTACTCGACGACCTTCTCCACGGCGGCCGGGGCGGGTGCCTCGACGACGGCCGGGGCGGCGGTCTTGTTCGGCTTGGCCACCGACAGCGGCTGGCCGACCTTGCAGTTGTCCCGGTAGATCGCCAGCGCCTTCAGGCCGAGCTTCCAGCCCTCGAAGTAGATCTTCTCGACGTCGGCGACGGTGGCCTGCTCCGGCATGTTGACCGTCTTGGAGATCGCGCCCGAGATGAACGGCTGGACGGCCGCCATCATCCGCACGTGGCCCATCGGGGCGATGGACCGCTCGCCCATCGCGCAGTCGAAGACCGGGTAGTGCTCCGGCTTGAGGCCCGGGGCGTCCACCACGTGACCGTGGTCGGCGATGTGCTCGACGATCGCCTCGACCTGCTCCTCGGGGTAGCCGAGACTGCGCAGCGCGCGGGGGACGGTCTGGTTGACGATCTGCATCGAGCCGCCGCCGACCAGCTTCTTGAACTTGACCAGCGCCAGGTCGGGCTCGACCCCGGTGGTGTCGCAGTCCATCATCAGGCCGATGGTGTTGTGGCTCACGAAGCCGGACGCCACGTAGGTGACGTTCGCCGGCACCGAGAGGTCGTAGGTCGGCTGGATGCCGCCGTCCTCGTTCGCCGCCACCGGCTCGAAGAGGTATCCGAGCGCGTGACCGAGCCGGTCGTCGCCGGTCTCGGCGAACAGCCGCATCGCCACCGCCCGGGGGACGCCCCCGGTCTTGCGCAACGACTGGACGACCGTGTTCCGCAACTCGTGCCCCACCGGCGCCAGCAGGTCCCACACTGCGCCGGGCAGGTGGATCCGGTCCCGGTTGCCGGTCTGGGTCGGCTCGACGACCAACTGCTGGGCCTTACGGTCACCGAGGAAACCGACGATCTCCTCGAACCCGACCGTGTGCTCCATGTTGCGCAGCCGGACCTGCCACACGTCCGAACCGAGGCCGCTCGTGGTACGTCGGGTGGTCGTGGCCATCCCCAGCGTCAGCAGCAGGGTACGCACCTCGGCGGCGAACGCCTCGGTGGACGTCGAGAGCGACGGTACGCCGGCTACCACCGTCCCGTCGGCTTCGAAGAGGCCGCGAAGGAACGCCGCGTACACGGTGACGTCGTTGGTCTCCAACAGCGCCGACGGCACCCGCGGTACCCAGCCCTTGCCGCTGTGGTCGCCGTGCGGCAGGGTCTTGGCGAACCCGGCCGCCCGCCACCACCTGGCGAGCCGCACCGACTGAAGGGTGACCTCCTGATAACCGGCCTGGGCCGCCACCACCGGCTCCAGGCCGAAGAGCCCCTTGCCGAGCACCCGGAGCCGCTCGACGACGTCCAGGTCGGTGTCGGCCACACAGAACCGGATGCCCTTGGCGTGCAGGCTGCCGTCGCCCATGAAGTAACCGACCAGCTCGGCCAGGTCCGCGTCGACCGAGTCGGGCACGTGCAACCGCCGGTCGTCGGTGTAGTACGCCTGGTCGAGCACCGGAAGCGGCACCCGCCTCGGCTCTCCCACCAGGGTGCCGAGCTGGACCGGCACGAGGTCACCCACGGCGACGTCCGCCATCCGCTTCCAGACCCACTCACCGGACTCCGGGTCGACGGCCTTGATCCGGTGGGCCAGGGTGCCCTGGATCCGGTAACCGCCCTCCGTGACCACCCGCCGGGTCGGCTCCTCGCCGTTGACGAAGAACTTCGTGGCCTGGCGGGCACCCTCGTCGGTGGAGACCTTCATGTCCAGGTCCTGCCAGCGGTCGCCGTACACGTCACCGATCTCGCCGAGCCGCGTCAGGCCCCGGTCGGTGGTGACCATCGTGTCGGCGGTGAGGCAGCCGGTCGGCGCGAGCACGCTGGCCTGCGAGTTGCGCCAGCCGTGCCGGTCACCGACCTTGTTGCCCTCGGTCCACTGCTTCGTCGCCTCCCGCAGGATGGCGGTGGCGACCGTGCCGGCCGGCCTGATCGCGTCGTTGGCGGCGGCGTGCTTGCGCATCACCCGCTTGTGCGGCTCGGCGTTGCGGGCGTAGCCCTCGTACGCCCCGACGACCCCGGCCAGCTCGGCCGAGCGGCGGTACGCGGTGCCGGTCATCAGCGAGGTGATCGCCGCGGCCACCGACCGGCCCTGCTCCGAGTCGTACGGCAGGCCGGAGGCCATCAGCAGCGCGCCCAGGTTGGCGTAGCCGATGCCGAGCTGCCGGTAGGCCCGGGTGGTCTCGCCGATCTTCTCGGTCGGGAAGTCGGCGAAGCAGATCGAGATGTCCATCGCGGTGATGACGAACTCGACGCTCTTGACGAACTTCTCCACCTCGAAGCCACCGTCGGCCTTGAGGAACTTCATCAAATTCAGCGAGGCCAGGTTGCACGAGGAGTTGTCCAGGTGCAGGTACTCCGAGCACGGGTTCGACGCGGTGATCCGGCCGGTCTCCGGGCAGGTGTGCCAGTCGTTGATGGTGTCGTCGTACTGCAGGCCGGGGTCGGCGCACTCCCAGGCGGCCTGGGCGATGGTGCGGAACAGTTTCTGCGCGTCGATGGTCTCGATGGTCTGCCCGTCGAGCCGGCCCCGCAGGTCGAAGCCGCCGCCGTTCTCCACCGCCGCCATGAACTCGTCGGAGACCCGGACCGAGTTGTTGGCGTTCTGGTACTGGACGCTGACGATGTCGGTGCCGCCGAGGTCCATGTCGAAGCCGGCGTCCCGCAGCGCGCGGATCTTGTCCTCCTCGCGCGCCTTGGTCGCCACGAACTCCTCGATGTCCGGGTGGTCGACGTCGAGGATGACCATCTTGGCCGCCCGCCGGGTGGCACCGCCGGACTTGATGGTGCCGGCGGAGGCGTCCGCGCCGCGCATGAAGCTGACCGGGCCGGAGGCGGTGCCGCCGGACGAGAGCAGCTCCTTCGAGGACCGGATCCGGGAGAGGTTGACCCCGGCGCCGGAGCCGCCCTGGAAGATCCGCCCCTCCTCCTTGTACCAGTCCAGGATGGAGTCCATCGAGTCGTCGACGGAAAGGATGAAACACGCACTGACCTGCGCCGGAGAGGGGGTGCCGACGTTGAACCAGACCGGCGAGTTGAAGCTGAACACCTGGTGCAGCAGCATCCAGGTCAGCTCGTGCCCGAAGACCTCCGCGTCGGCCGGGGTGGCGAAGTAGCCGTGCTGCTCCCCGGCGGCCCGGTAGGTCTTGACCACCCGGTCGATGAGCTGCTTGAGCGACCATTCGCGCTGTGGCGTCCCCACCGCCCCCCGGAAGTACTTGGTGGTGACGATGTTCGCCGCGTTGACGCTCCAGGACTCGGGGAACTCCACCCCGCGCTGCTCGAAGTTGATCGAGCCGTCCCGCCAGTTGGTCATGACGACGTCACGGCGCTCCCACGCCACCTCGTCGTACGGGTGCACGCCCTCGGTCGTCCAGACCCGCTGCACCCTGAGCCCCGTCACCGCGCCGTTCTTCGCCGCCCGCGACCGGCTTGTTGTCATGCCGTCCCCCGCCATCTCATCGGCCCCCTCGTCTGCGCGGCCGCCCGGCCGCGCGTCGTCACTGTCTGAATCGAAGTCTTCGCTGTCGGAAAAGCTGTCAGTCGGTACGGTGGGCCGCCCCGGCCGCATCGGCGCGGGCCTGCGCGGCGGCCCGGAGCGTCTCGATCTCCCGCTCGAAGTCGGCCAGTGAGTCGAACGAGCGGTAGACGCTGGCGAAGCGGAGGTAGGCCACCTCGTCCAGGTCGCGCAGCGGTCCCAGGATCGCCAGGCCCACGTCGTGGCTCGGCAGCTCGGCCGCCCCCTTGGCCCGGACGGTCTCCTCGACCTTCTGCGCCAGCAGGGCGATGGAGTCCTCGTCGACCGGTCGACCCTGACACGCCTTGCGTACCCCACCGATGATCTTGGTCCGGCTGAACGGCTCGGTCACCCCGCTGCGCTTGACCACCGCGAGCACCGCCTCCTCGACGGTGGTGAACCGCTTGCCGCACTCCGGGCAGGAGCGCCGCCGACGGATCAGCTGACCGTCGTCGGCCTCGCGCGAGTCGACCACCCGGGAGTCGGCGTGCCGGCAGTACGGACACCGCATCGCCCGACCTCCTTGATCGACCGGGGCACGCCACCCACCTCCGGGCACGCGTCGACCCGACGGAGCCGGCCCCGCCGGCCGTCGCCGTGATCGACGATACGGGAGTGCGGTGGGTAGTCGAACCCAACCTGTGGGCAACTTACGCCCGTGTGACTACTACATCTAGGGGTCGACCGTAGGCTTCCGGCCGAGTCGGGTCAAGTTGCCGGCGTGTCCGGCGCGTCACCTCCGGGCCGCCCGGCGAGCCGGTCACCCACCGGCGCCGACAGCCCGCCCGAGAGCCGGCCACCCACCGGCGCCGACAGCCCAACCGACCGGATCACCGGGAGGTTACCGACCGTCCGGACAGGTCCGGTGGAACGGATGACCCACCCGGACACCGCCGACCGGTCGAACACAGGTTCGACGAGGACGTACGATCTAGCAGAAACAGACGTCCGACGCGCCCACTTCTCCACCCGACACGCCGGGCCGCGTCGAACAGATGTTTGAAAATGACCGATCTCACCTATACGGTCATGAACGACCGGGCACGGCGCACCACGTCGGTCCGGCACCGCGACACCCCGCACGCACCACGAGCCGCCAAGGCACCCAGCGCCGACCAGGGAGGACGGACGTGACCGAGGACCGGGCCAGCCGGCAGAAGAACCCGCAGCCGATCGCCGAGGCGGGTCCGCCGGCCACTCGACGCCCCCGCGCCGCCCGCAGCCGGACCGGCCAGCCGGCCGTACGCCCGGTCACCCCGGTGGTCAGCGGCTTCCCCGACCCGGCCGCCGTCGACCTCACCGCCCGGCAGCGCCGCATCCTGGAGTTCATCCGCAGCTGGGTGGAGCGGCACGGCTACCCGCCGAGCGTCCGCGAGATCGGCGAGGCGGTCGGCCTGGTCTCCCCGTCGAGCGTCGCCTACCAGCTCAAGGAGCTGGAGAAGAAGGGCTTCCTGCGGCGCGACCCCAACCGTCCCCGGGCCGTCGACGTCCGTGCCCCCGGCGACGTCGACGACGAGCTGAGCCGCGCCCAGCGCCCCACCCCCGCGTACGTGCCGATGCTCGGCCGGATCGCCGCCGGTGGCCCCATCCTGGCCGAGCAGGCGGTGGAGGACGTCTTCCCGCTCCCCCGCGAGCTGGTGGGTGAGGGCGAGGTCTTCATGCTCCAGGTCAAGGGCGACTCGATGCTCGACGCGGCGATCTGCGACGGCGACTGGGTGGTGGTCCGGCAGCAGCCGATCGCCGAGGCCGGGGACATCGTGGCCGCCATGCTCGACGGTGAGGCGACCGTCAAGACCTACCGCCGGCGCAACGGTCACGTCTGGTTGATGCCGCAGAACCCGGCCTTCGATCCGATCCCCGGCGACGACGCCACCATCATGGGTCGGGTCGTGGCGGTGCTCCGGCGGATCTGACCCGTCCCGCGCCGGCCGCCTCCGACCGGGGCGGCCGACGCTGTCGTCCCGCGCCGGCCGCCACCCCGGAGATCGCGGCCGAACTGCGGAGCCGGTGGCTTCCGCCGCCGGCCGGGCCCTGCGCAGCCGGTAGCGTCCGCGCCGCTGCCGTCGAACTGCGGAGTCAGTAGCGTTCGCCGCCGCGGCCGGGCGGCGGACCGTACTGGCCGCCCCGCCGGTCGTCGTGGCCGCCGTCACGGCGCGGACCGGAGCGCGGCTCGCGGGGACCACCCTCGCGGCGCGGCGGTTCGGCCCGCCCGCCGCCGTAGCCGCCGGCCCCGTCGCGCCCACCAGCCGGAGCACCACCACGGCCCCGACCCCCCGCGGGCCCCCCACGCCCGCCCGCCGGGGCGCCACCGCGCGGATCCGCCGGGGCACCACCGCGTCCACCCGCCGGGGCACCGCCATGCGGGCCAGCCGGGGCAGCGCCGCGCCCACCAGCGGGGGCACCGCCGCGTCCACCAGCCGGAGCGCCGCCGCGTGGGCCGGCCGGGGCACCGCCGCGCGGGTCACCGCCCGCCGGCACGCCGCCCCGGATGGCACCCCGTGGCGCCGCACCGCGCGGACCGGCACCGTTGACCGGTGGGCCGCCGGCCGGGGCCGCACCGTAGACCGCGCCACCGCCGGGACGACCGCCACCGTAGACACCGCCACCCGACGGCCGTCCGCCACCCGACGGGTTGGCACCTCCCGGACCGCCGGGGGAAGCCGTTCCCGGCGCGGCCGGGGGTCGGCCACCGCCGTAGACGGCACCACCCGCAGGTCGGGCCGGTGGGCCGCCGGCCGGCGCCGGAGCGCCGTAGACGCCACCGCCACGCGGCCGTTCCCCGGCCGGCTCGGCACCCCGGGCGGGCACACCCGCCGGGAAACCCTCCGCCCGGGACACCGCACCGGAGGTGACGACCGCGTCGTCGGGGTCGTCCGCGTCGTCGCCGGCCGCCGCGGCCCGCCGACGGGACCGGACGATCCCGATGATGCCGGCCCCGACCAGCACCGCGCCGACCGCGCCGACCGCGCCGATCAGGTAGGTGATCTGGTCCAGGCTGAGCTTGTCGTACCAGGACTGCCCGGCCGCCGGCTTGGCCCCCGCCGCGCCCTCGACCGTCTCGGCGCCCTTGGTGGAGGGGGTGTAACCGAGGATGTCGATCGGGTCCTCCGGGGAGAGTTCCCCGCCGTCCGAGACGGTGACGAAGCCGGTGCCGTCCGGGGTGTACGCGATGGCCTCGCCGAACGGGTCGGCCAGCGGGGTGACCCGGGGCTTGCTGGTGGTCAGCGCGGCCACGATGTCGTCGCCGCTGACGTCGTACTCGAAGGCGTCGGCGTAGGTGCGCAGCACCACCCGGCTGCCGTCCGGCGACCGGGCCGCCCCGGTGATCGCCACCCGGCCGATGATGTTCAGCGGGTTGTCGGTGGTGGTCTTGGGCAGGGTGATCTCGCCGACCTTCTTCATCGGCACCGGCTCGGTGTTGCCGTCCGGGTCGAGCTTGGCCTCCGGGGTGAAGATCTCCGCCTTGCCGCTGGGCACCTTGGTGATCACCAGGGGCAGGCCGTCCGCGCCGACCAGCAGCGCCTCGGCGTCGTGCGGCTTGCGCTCCGGGTACGACAGCCGGTGCAGCACCGGCTGCTTCGACCCGCTGACCGGCATCGTCCAGACCGCGACCCGGGTACGCCGTTCCCGGCTGGTGACGTTGTCCCCGGTGTCGGCGATCCAGAGGGTCTTGCCGTCCGGTGAGAGGGCCAGGTCCTCGGTGTCGAACGGGCCGTCACCGGAGTACTTCACCGGCTCCTTGGCGATCTTGCACTTGGTGTCCAGGAAGAAGACCCGCTTGCGACTCTCCTCGAGGGTGCCGTCGTTGATCACGATGTAGCCGGTCTTCGTGGCGACCAGCCCGGACAGCTCGCGCAGCCGCTCGTCGGTGATCGTGCACTTCTTCTTGCCGGCGACCGCGGCGGCGACCGGGGGCACCGCGACCGGAACCCCGGCGGCGACCGGGGCCACCGCGACCGGGGCCACCGCGACCGGAACCCCGGCGGCGACCGGAAGCGTGGCGGACGGTCCCGCCCCGAGCGGGGCGGCTGAGGCCGGTGCCGCCCCGGCGGCAGCAGCGGACGCCACGGCCGCGCCCAACAGGGCGAGGGCAACCGTGACCGAGGAGACAGCGCGGCGCATTGCGTCAGTGTCGCATGCCACCGTGAACCTCAGATCACACCGGAGCGCTCACCGACTGCCGGCCACCGCCGGATCACCCACCGCCACGAACGGCGTCAGCTCGGCGGCGAGCGCCTCGGACACCCGGACGTGCAGCGACGTGCCCTCCGGCAGGTGGACGGTGCCGAGCACCTCACCCTGCCGGTGCAGCCGGGCGACCAGGTCCCCCCGGTCGTACGGCAGCACCACCCGGACCTCCACCGCCGGGCGGGGAAGCCGCTGCTCGATCGCCTCGCGCAGCCCGTCGATCCCGCGCCCGTTGTGCGCCGAGACGAAGACCGCGTCCGGCCAGAGCCGCTTGAGCCGCAGCAGGGACTCCTCGTCGGCGGCGTCGGTCTTGTTGACCACCAGCAGCTCGGGCAGCCGGTCGGCACCCACCTCGGAGAGCACCTCGTGTACCGCCCGGACCTGCTCCTCCGGGTCGGGGTGGGTGCCGTCGACCACGTGCACCACCAGATCGGCCTGGGCCACCTCCTCCAGCGTCGAGCGGAACGCCTCGACGATCTGGTGCGGCAGGTGCCGGACGAAACCCACCGTGTCGGACAGCGTGTAGAGCCGCCCGTCCGACGTGGTGGCCCGGCGGGTGGTCGGATCCAGGGTGGCGAAGAGCGCGTTCTCCACCAGCACGCCCGCACCGGTGAGCCGGTTGAGCAGGCTCGACTTGCCGGCGTTGGTGTAACCGGCGATGGCCACCGCGGGAACGGCGTTGCGGGAACGGCGGGCGCGCTTGGTCTGGCGTACCGTCTTCATCGCCTTGATCTCGCGGCGCAGCCGGGCGATGCGGTGCCGGATGCGCCGCCGGTCGGTCTCCAGCTTGGTCTCACCCGGACCACGCAGGCCCACGCCGCCGCCGGCGCCGCCACCGCGCCCGGAACCACCGGTCTGCCGGGAGAGCGTCTCGCCCCAACCACGCAGCCGGGGCAGCAGGTATTCGAGCTGGGCCAGCTCGACCTGTGCCTTGCCCTCCCGGCTCTTGGCGTGCTGGGCGAAGATGTCGAGGATCAGCGCGGTGCGGTCGACCACCTTGACCTTGGTGCGCTGCTCCAGGTTCCGCAGCTGGGACGGGGACAGCTCACCGTCGCAGATCACCGTGTCGGCACCGGTGGAGAGGACCACCGCGCCCAGGTCGTCGACCTTGCCCCGACCGACGTAGGTGGCCGGGTCGGGGCGGCTGCGGCGCTGGACCAGCCCTTCGAGCACCTGTGAGCCGGCCGTCTCGGCCAGCGCCGCCAGCTCGGTCAGCGAGTTGTCGGCGTCCTGCTGGGTGCCCTCGGTCCAGACCCCGACCAGGACGACCCGCTCCAGCCGGAGCTGGCGGTACTCGACCTCGGTGACGTCGGTCAGCTCGGTGGAGAGGCCGGGGACCCGCCGCAACGCCTGCCGCTCCGACAGCTCGTACTCGCCGGTCGTGGCGTCGAGGTCGTCGTCCGAGTAGGGGGTGTGGGTCTCCTGGTCTCGCAAGCTGTGTCTCCTGTCCGTTCTGTGCATGTACCGAGTAATCCTGACACGGGTCAACGCCGAACGCGACAGGTATATGCCCGTGGCGCGGGTCGCCGAACGCGGGGGCGGCTGCCGCCGGAGCCCGGTGGGCGAGTAGAAATGCTGACGAGCCGCCAGCGACGACGGAGGTATTTCCGTGGCCATCACCCGACTGCCGAGTGCCGGATTCTCGATCACGATCCGGATCGCGGTCCCCGCGGACGCCTCCTCGATCGGCCGGCTGACCACATCGGTCGGCGAGGCCGGGGCGATCGTCACCGCGCTGGACGTGGTCGACTCCGACCCGACCCACGTGATCGTCGACCTCACCTGCGACACCGCCGACGCCGGCCACGCCGACCAGGTCGTCGAGGCGCTCAGTGCGCTCGACGGGGTGGACGTGCGCAAGGTGTCCGACCGGACGTTCCTGCTGCACCTCGGGGGCAAGATCGAGGTGCACTCGAAGGTCGGGCTGCGCACCCGTGACGAGCTGTCCCGGGCGTACACCCCGGGGGTGGCCCGGGTCTGCATGGCGATCGCCGAGAACCCGGCGGACGCCCGGCGGCTCACCATCAAGCGCAACACGGTCGCCGTGGTCAGCGACGGCTCGGCGGTCCTCGGCCTGGGCAACCTCGGCCCGGCGGCGTCGCTGCCGGTGATGGAGGGCAAGGCCGCGCTGTTCAAGCGGTTCGGCGGGGTGGACGCCTGGCCGGTGGTCCTGGACACCCAGGACACCGACGAGATCGTGGCGATCGTCAAGGCCATCGCCCCGGCGTACGGCGGGATCAACCTGGAGGACATCGCCGCGCCGCGCTGCTTCGAGATCGAGGCCCGGCTGCGCGAGGCGCTGGACATCCCGGTCTTCCACGACGACCAGCACGGCACCGCGATCTGCGTGCTGGCCGCGCTGACCAACGCGCTGCGCGTGGTGGGCAAGCAGCTCGCCGACGTCCGGGTGGTCGTCTCCGGGGCCGGCGCGGCCGGCACCGCGATCATGAAACTGCTGCTGCGCCAGGGCGTCGGCGACATCATCGCGTACGACCGGCAGGGCGCCCTGCACCGCGGGCTGACCGGGCTCAACCCGGCCTGGCAGTGGCTGGCCGACAACACCAACGCCGAGAACTACTCCGGCGACCTGGCCGGTGCGGTCCAGGGCGCGGACGTCTTCATCGGGGTCAGCGCCCCCAACCTGCTCACCGGCGACGACGTCGCCACCATGGCCAAGGACGCGATCGTCTTCGCGCTGGCCAACCCCGATCCGGAGGTCGACCCCCGGGAGGCCCGCAAGCACGCGGCGATCGTCGCCACCGGCCGCTCGGACCAGCCCAACCAGATCAACAACGTGCTCGCCTTCCCCGGTGTGTTCCGGGGCATGCTGGACGCCCACGCCGAGGAGTTCACCGAGGAGATGGCGATCGCGGCGGCCCGCGCCATCGCCGACGTGGTCGGCGAGGACAAGATCAACCCGACCGTGATCGTGCCCAGCGTCTTCGACTCCCGGGTCGCCCCGGCGGTCGCCGCCGCCGTCCGCGCCGCCGCCCAGAACCCCGCCGTCACCCCGCCGCCGGCCGCCGACCCGGGCCCCGCCGACCTCCCCGAGATCGCCGCCACCGCCAGCGCCACCCCCTGACCCCCCACCCCACCCCTCCTCCCCCTCCCCGCCCGGTTCACCCCGCCTCACCCCGCCTCGCCCCGTCCCGCCTCGCCCCGTCCCGCCTCGCCCCGTCCCGCCTCGCCCCGTCCCGCCTCGCCCCGGTGATCAAGAGCTTTACGTCATCCAGACCGCTCGCCCTGCCCCAAACCTCTTGATCACCGCACACCACCCCCGTCGGGGCCGGGCGATCAAGAGCTTTACGTCATCCAGACCGCTCGCCCTGTCTCAAACCTCTTGATCACCGCAGGACACCCCCGTCGGGTGCCGGTGATCAAGAGGTTTGCGTCATTCGCCGCACCAGCGGGGTGACCTGAACCTCTTGATCACCGGGGCGAGGCGGGACGGGACGGGACGGGACGGGACGGGACGGGACGGGACGGGACGGGGCGGGACGGGACGGGACGGGGCGGGACGGGGCGGGGCGGGGCAAGACGGGGCAAGACGGGGCAAGACGGGATGCGGCGAGGCGAGGCGGGACAGGGCGGGGCGAGACGGGGACAGGGCGGGGCGCGGCGAGGCCAGAGCGTGGGGTGGTTTGTCAGGGGAGGGTCAGGGTGCCGGTGGCGACCAGGACGGCGGGGCCGGAGAGCCAGCAGGAGTCGTCGGTCACGGTCACCGTGAGCCGGCCTCCGGGGACGTCGACGGTGATCGTGCCGGTGTCCCGGGCGGCGTCGCGCAGGGCCACGGCGGCGACCGCGCAGGCGCCGGTGCCGCAGGAGAGCGTCTCGGCCGAGCCGCGTTCGTAGACCCGCATCAGCAGGTGACCGTCGGTGCCGTCCACCGGGTCGCCGGGGGTGGTGAACTCGACGTTCACCCCCTGCGGGAAGAGCCGGGGGTCGAACCCGGGTGCCCGGGTGAGGTCCAGGTCGGCCAGGTCGACGCCGGCCGGCAGGGCGCAGACCAGGTGCGGGTTGCCGACGTCCACCGCCGTGCCGGGCAGGGTGCGCCCGCCGAGGACGGCGCTCGACGCGTCGTACAGCCGGGGGCGGCGCATCTCGACGGCGATGGCGTCGCCCTCGAGCCGGGCCCGCACCACGCCGGCGCGGGTGGCCACCGGCAGGGTGCCGGCGGTCGGCGTGGCCAGCCCGCTGGCCAGCAGGTAGCGGACGAAGACCCGGGCGCCGTTGCCGCACATCTCGGCGAACGAGCCGTCGGAGTTCCAGTAGTCCATGAACCATTCGGCGGTGTCGGCGAGGGCGACCCCCTCGGGGTGCTTGGCCGCGCGCACCACCCGCAGCACGCCGTCGCCGCCGACGCCCCGCCGCCGGTCGCAGATCCCGGCGACCAGGCCGGGTGTCAGGTCGAGGGCGCCGTCCGGATCGGGCAGGATGACGAAGTCGTTGCCGGTGCCGTGGCCCTTGGTGAACTCCACGACCCCATCATCGCCGATGCCCGGCGACCACCCGCAGCGCACTGTCGACAAACGTCGGCGACGTCGGGTCCAGCCAGTGGATCCGCTGGTCGCGGCGGAACCAGGAGCGTTGCCGCCGGACGAAGCGCCGGGTGGCCCGAATCGTCTCGTCGTGCGCCTGTGCCTCGTCGGTCCCGCCGGTCAGGAAGCGCAGCACCTGCTGGTAGCCGAGCGCCCGGCTGGCCGTCCGTCCGTCGGCGAGGCCCTGCCCGAGCAGCGCACGGACCTCGGCGACCAGGCCGTCGGCCCACATCCGGTCGACCCGCAGCGCGATCCGCTCGTCGAGGAGCGGTGTGTCCAGGTCGACGCCGAGCTGTACGGCCGGGTAGTACGGCGTCGGGTCGGGCAGCGAGGCGGTGAACGGCGCCCCGGTCAGCGTGATCACCTCCAGCGCCCGGACGATCCGCCGACCGTTGCCGGGCAGGATGCCCGCCGCCGCCACCGGGTCGGCGTCGGCCAGCCGGGCGTACAGTGGGGCGGGGCCGAGCTGCGCCAACTCCGCTTCCAGCCGCCCGCGTAGCGCCGGGTCGGTGCCGGGGAACTCGAACTGTTCGAGCACCGCCCGCAGGTAGAGGCCGGAGCCGCCGACCAGCAGCGGCACCCGCCCCCGGGCCAGGATGTCGTCGACCGCCGCCCGGGCCAGGCGCTGGTACTCGGCGACGCTGGCGGGCTCGGTGACCGGCCAGATGTCCAGCAGGTGGTGCGGCACGCCGTCCCGCTCGGCCGGGCTGAGCTTGGCCGTGCCGATGTCCATGCCCCGGTAGAGCTGCATCGAGTCGGCGTTGACCACCTCGCCGCCCAGGGCGTGCGCCAGCGCGATACTCAGCGCCGACTTGCCCGCCGCGGTCGGCCCGACCACGGCGACGACGGTGCCGCTCACCGCACCCGCCCGGCCGTCCGCGCCCAGGAGGCCACCAGGTAACCGACGCCGTACGGCTGCGCGCGGTGACGCAGCTCACCGTGCCAGTCACCGCCGGCCGCCCGGACCGCCCCGGCCAGCACCTGCCAGGCCGCCCGGCCGGCGGCCTTCAGCTCCGCCGACACCACCGGGTCCAGGCCGAGCAGCGCGTCGACGTCCGCGCCGGCCAGGGCACGGGCCACCCCCTCGTCGTACGCCCCGGCGCGCGGGTCGTCGTAGCCGGGTGCCTTCGGTCCGTGGCAGGCCGAGCCGTCCCCCAGCACCAGCAGTGCCCACGGCTCGTCCGCCACGCGCCCGGCCTCGACGAGCCCGGCTCCGACGGCGGCACACCGGTCGACCGGTTCGTCCGGTGCGACGCTCACCATCCGCCAGGCGGTGGGCGTCGGCGGTCCCACCCGGTCCACCAGCCAGGCCCCGACCAGCAGACTCAACGGCAGCCCTCCGGCCCCCTCCCGGAGACCGGCAGCGGCCTCACGAAGATCGGGGACGGGACCGGGGCCTCGGGCACCCGTGACGGGACCGTCGAGGGCGGGCTCGGGACCGGTCGGCCCCGGGCCGAGGCGCACCGTCCGGGGCAGGCCCCACGGGGTGAAGCTGCCCTGGTAGGGCGGCTCCAGCTCGGCGGTGTGCTCGCCGGAGCCGACCAGCACGACGGTGCGTACACCGACGGCGTAGAGGGCGGTGACCGCGGCGGCGCAGGCGGCGCGCAGGTCCGCCAGCTCGGGCGCGGCGGCGCCGGCCAGCTCGGGCACGATCAACGGCGGGTGCGGACAGACGGCCGCGGCGACCAGGGGCACCAGGCCACGTTACCGGCCGGGCACCTCCGGCCCCCGGGGTCACCCCGAGGGCTCCGGCACCCCGCCGACCCACCGCCGCCGGCGGTCAGCCGGGTTGGCCGCCCCAGCCGCCCTGGATCATGGTCTGGAACCGCCACTGCCCGCCGGTGCGGACCAGCACGTCGGCGTAGCGCACCCGCTGCCGCTCGCCGTCGAGGGTGAACTCGGCCTCGGTGAGCACCACGGCCAGGCTGCGGGTGAGGAAGTACGGCGTGCGGCGGCTCTCCATCCGCAGGTCGCCGCCGCCACCGAGCACGCCGCCCATCATCTCCAGGTAGGCCGCCCGGTCGAGCTGGCGCGCGGAGCCCTCGCCCGCCGCATCGTCGGTGACCGTGTTGAGCGGGAACATCGCCAGCTCGGCGGTCCCGGTCACGTCACCCGCCCCGGCCAGGGCGTCGTAGTGCCGGAACCACTCGTCCAGCTCGGCGAGGTCGGTGGCGTCGGGCACGAAGCCGGGGTCGGCCGGGGGCGTCATCCGGGTGTGGGACTGGGTCATCCTGCTCCTCCTCGTCCGCCCGGAAGTGCGGGCGGCAGCATCGTGTACGTCGTACGGTACACCGTACGGCGAATGGCGACACTCCCCCCGCGGAGTCTGTATGTGGGTGCTAGGACACCGTATGGTCACGGTCAGACACAGGCGCTCGACGGGGACGGGGGCGGACCTGTGACAATGCCGGGAGCAAGTTGGCTGCGCCGTGGCGGCGATCGCGGGGGGTTTCCCGTCGACGCCGGGAGAACGAGGATGTGCACATGAGCGACTGGACTGCCTTCGGACGGGTGGACGCGGACGGCACCGTGTACGTGAAGACCGGCGACGGTGAGCGGGTGGTCGGATCCTGGCAGGCAGGTGCCCCCGAGGAGGGCCTGGCGCACTTCGCCCGCCGCTTCGCCGACCTGGTCACCGAGGTGGATCTGACCGAGGCACGCCTCAACTCGGGTACCGCCGACGCGGGTGGTTCGCTGAGCACGATCCGGCGGATCCGGGCTTCGCTGCCCGAGGCGCACGTCGTCGGGGACATCGACGGCCTCGCCACGCGGCTGGACAAGCTCGCCGTCGTCGCCGAGGAGAAGGCCGGTGAGGCGCGGGCCGCCCGGGAGGCGGCCCGGGGCGAGGCACTCGCCCGCAAGACCGCCCTGGTCGAGGAGGCCGAAAAGCTGGCCGCCGAGTCGACCGGCTGGAAGACCGCCGGTGACCGGCTCAAGGAGATCCTCGACGAGTGGAAGACCATCCGGGGGGTCGACAAGAAGGCCGACGGCGAGCTGTGGAAGCGGTTCGCCGCCGCCCGGGACGGCTTCACCCGGCGTCGGGGCGCGCACTTCGCCTCCCTCGACCAGCAGCGCAAGCAGGCGCACACGGTCAAGGAGGAGCTGGTCGCCGAGGCGGAGAAGCTCTCCGACTCCACCGACTGGGCGGCGACCGCCAACCAGCTCAAGGAGCTGATGAACCAGTGGAAGGCCGCGCCACGGGCCGCCAAGGAGTCGGAGCAGAAGCTCTGGGAACGGTTCCGCGCCGCGCAGGACGCGTTCTTCAGCCGACGTAGCGAGGTCTTCTCGGCCCGGGACAACGAGCAGCGCGCCAACCTGGAGCGCAAGCAGGCGCTGCTGGTGGAGGCCGAGGCGTTGGACGTCGACGGCGACCCGAAGGGCGCCCAGGCCAAGCTGCGGGAGATCCAGGCCCAGTGGCACGAGGCCGGCCGGGTTCCCCGGGAGGCCGCCGCCGGTCTGGAGCGGCGGCTGCGGGCGATCGACGACAAGGTCCGCGAGGTGATGGACTCGGCCTGGCGGCGGACCACCAAGGAGGACAACCCGCTGCTCGCGCAGATGCGGGCGCAGGTCGCCGAGGCCGAGGAGCGGCTGGCCCGCGCCCAGGCCGCCGGGGACGCCCGTCGGGTCCGGGAGGCCGAGCAGGCGCTCGCCTCCAAGCGGCAGTTCCTCCAGCTCGCCGAGCAGGCCGGCTGACCCCGACCACCCCGGAAGCCCTCGCTCCCCCTAGGGACCGGGGGCTTCCGCATGTCCCACCCCACCCCGACACCCACCCCGCCCGCCCCACCCCGCTCCGCCCCGACGAGCCCGACGAGCCCGACGAGCCCGACGAGCCCGACGAGCCCGACGAGCCCGACGAGCCCGACGAGCCCGACGAGCATGATCGTGCTCGATCGTGGATGTAGTGGTGTCCCGACGGTGTGATGCCACTACAACCAGGATCAGAGCCCACCGCCCGGTCAACGGCACGCCCGTCCGGTGGCGACCACCGGGGGTGCGGTTGACGCATCGAGGTGGGCTGATCAGAATGAGCGGCAGAGCCAGGTCTGTCCCACCGGCGCGAGGGCATCGACGACGGACACCGTCGTCGGGAGTCGCCGGGGCACCGCAGCGAGTGGCCGCGTCCACGTGACCCGGCACGTCGCGCGCTGTCCGCGTACCCGAGGAATGCGGGACGGACCGGCGGCGGCCGGCGTTCCCCTGGTTTTCCGCCCTGCGTCGCCGTGGTGACGCCGGGCATCCGAAGTGGAGCCCGAATGTACCGACCCCGTTTCATCGGCGCCGCGCTGACCGCGCTCGCCACCGCTGCGGCCGGCGTGATCGTCGCCGCCACCGTCGGCACCGCGCCGGCGTCCGCCGCCGGCACCGGCACCGGCTACCTGCACACCAACGGCAACAAGATCGTCGACAGCACCGGCGCGACGGTACGGCTGACCGGCATCAACTGGTTCGGCATGGAGACCGACAACCGGACGTTCCACGGGCTGTGGTCCAACAACCCGTGGCGCGGGCAGCTCGACAAGATGGCCAGCCTGGGCTACAACACGCTGCGCATCCCGTTCTCGAACGACGCCCTGAAGCCGGGGGCGACGGCCACCGGGATCAACGACTTCGTCAACCCGGACCTGGTCGGGCTCTCCCCGCTGCAGATCCTCGACAAGGTGATCAACTACGCCGGCAGCAAGGGTATGCGGGTCATCCTGGACCGGCACCGGCCGACCTCGGCCGGGCAGTCGCCGCTCTGGTACACCTCGACGGTCTCCGAGGCGACCTGGCTCGCCGACTGGAAGATGCTGGCCCAGCGGTACGCCGGCAACACCACGGTGATCGGCGCGGACCTGCACAACGAGCCGCACGCCGAGGGCACCAACCCGGCCGCGACCGGTGCGTGCTGGGGCTGCGGGGACACCGCCCGGGACTGGCGGCTCGCCGCCGAGCGGGCCGGCAACGCCATCCTCGGGGTGCAGCCGAACTGGCTGATCTTCGTGGAGGGGGTGAGCTGCCCCAGCGGTGGCCTGTCGAACGTCTGGGACAACGACACCAGCAACGACGAGGACTGCGGCTGGTGGGGCGGCAACCTGTCCAAGGCCGGGCAGTTCCCGGTCCGGCTGAGCGTGGCGAACCGGCTGGTCTACTCGCCGCACGAGTACGCCACCAGCGTCTACGAGCAGGACTGGTTCAAGGCCGCGGACTTCCCGGCGAACCTGCCGGCAGTCTGGGACCGCTACTGGGGCTACCTGTACAAGCAGAACATCGCCCCGATCATGATGGGCGAGTTCGGCAGCACCCTGGCCGACCCCCGGGACAAGGTCTGGCTGGAGAAGCTGATGGCCTACACCGGCACCGGGGTCAACGGGATGTCCTTCACCTACTGGTCGTGGAACCCGAACTCGGGTGACACCGGGGGCATCGCGCTGGACGACTGGACCAACATCAACACCGCCAAGCAGGCGATCCTCCAGCCGTACCTGATCCCGCCGACGGGTGGCGGCACCGACCCGACCGGCACCCCGACGCCGACCACCACCGGTCCGACGCCGCCGCCGACCACCACGCCTCCCCCGCCGACCACCACCCCGCCGCCGCCCACCACCACGCCCCCGCCGGCCGGTGGCTGCACCGCCACCTACAAGCAGGTCAACGCCTGGCAGGGTGGCTTCCAGGGCGAGCTGACCGTGAAGAACACCAGCTCGTCGGCGGTCAACCCGTGGTCGGTCACCTGGACCTGGCCGGCCGGGGTCACCCTGGTCAACGGCTGGAACGCCACCGTCACCCAGTCCGGCACGACGGTGACCGCCGCCGCGCCGGCCTACGCGGCGACCCTGGCGGCCGGCGCGTCGGTCACCGTGGGCTTCACCGCCAACGGTACGGCCGCCGCCCCGGGTGCGGTGAAGCTCAAGGGCACCCCCTGCTGAGCCACCACCACCACTGCTCCACCACCGGGTCGCCGGTCGACGTTTCCCGTCGGCCGGCGACCCGGCCGCTCGTTCGCACCGCCGGGCCGTTTCCACCGCTGTCACGGCGTGTCCGGCACGCCGATTTACATCTGCGCCTGTCTATGCTTTGCTCGGGAAAGCGCTTGTCCGGGCTGCGGGCGCACCACACGGGAGCCACCTCGTACCGACCTGACCCCCCGGCAGGGGCCGATCGGCGACGTCCCGAGTCACCGCGGGTGCCCACTGGCGCGGCAGCCCCACCGGCGGCTCCCCCGTCGACGGCAGCCCTGTCCCACCCGAAAAGGACGCAGCATGCGTACACCCCGGCGTCGTACGACGCTGATCGCCGCCACCACCGTCGCCCTGCTCGCCACCAGCGCACTCACCGCCGTCGCCGCCCAGGCCGCCCCCGGCTGCGCGGTCAACTACACCGTCGGCGGCCAGTGGCAGGGCGGATTCACCGGCAACGTCACCGTCACCAACCTCGGCGACCCGCTGTCGAGCTGGAGCCTGCGCTGGTCGTACGCGGCCGGGCAGACGGTCAGTGACGCCTGGAACGCCGCCGTGTCGCAGAGCGGCAGCACGGTGACCGCCGCCAACGTCGGCTACAACGGGAGCGTGCCGACCGGCGGCACCGTCTCCTTCGGCTTCAACGGCACCTGGAACAACTCCAGCAACCCGGCACCGACCAGCTTCACCCTCAACGGGGTGACCTGCACCGGAAGCACCGCCCCCACCGGCGCGCCGACCACCCCGCCGTCGAGCCCACCCCCGCCGACCACGCCCCCGCCGACCACCCCGCCACCGACCACCCCGCCGCCCGGCCAGCCGCAGACCGGCCTGGTGGGCTGGGCCACCCAGAACGGCGGCACCACCGGCGGCGGCAGCGCCGGCACGAGCACGGTCACCACCGCCTCGGCGCTGACCAGCGCGTTGAACGCCACCGGCGCGGCGGTGATCCGGGTCTCCGGCACCATCAACTGCTCGGGCATGCTGCGGGTCCGGTCCAACAAGACCGTGCTCGGCAACTCCGGGGCGACCATCGTCGGCTGCGGGTTCACCGTCAACGGCGACCGCAACGTGATCATTCGGAACCTGACGTTCCGCAACTGGAGCGACGACGCGATCAACGTGGAGAGTTCGGCCACCAACATCTGGATCGACCACAACACCTTCAGCAACGGCTACGACGGCACCGTCGACATCAAGCGGGGCTCGGACTTCGTCACCGTCTCCTGGAACCGGGTCTACAGCCACGACAAGACGATGCTGCTCGGGCACAGCGACGACAACGGCAGCCAGGACATCGGACACCTGCGGGTGACCTACCACCACAACTGGTACGACGGCAGCAAGCAGCGCAACCCCCGGGTCCGCTTCGGCAACCCGGTGCACGTCTACAACAACTACTACTACAACAACGCCGGCTACGGGGTGGCCTCCACCATGAGCGCCGGGGTGCTCGTCGAGGGCAACTACTTCGAGAACGTCAAGGACACCTACCACCTCGGTGAGGCCGACTCCGGGCCGGGCAGCCTGGTGGCCCGCAACAACCACTTCGTCAACTCGCCCGCCGGGCAGACCGGCGGCAGTGTCGCCGGCATCCCGTACTCGTACACCCTGGACAGCGCGAGCAGCGTGAAGTCCATCGTGACGGCGGGCGCCGGCGCGGGCCGCATCCCGGTCTGACCGCGCACCGGTCGGGGTCCGCCACGCCGGCGGACCCCGGCAGGTCAGTGCGCGGCGCAGCCGGTCGTCGGCGCGGGCTGCGCGGCCGGCGGCCCGACCGTGGGCAACCCGAGCGACACCCCCGGGGTACGCGGGGCGCGACCGGCCTCGGCGGCGTCACCGGCCCGGGTCCGCCGGTGGGCCAGCGGGGCGCCGTCGGCGTTGAGATGGTGCGGAGCGGCGTACGTGACGGTGGTGTGCACGATGTCGCCCGGCCGGATGGTGCCGGCCGCCCCGGGCTGACCGGCCGCCCCGGCCGCGAAGTGCACCAGACGCCCGTCCCGGGCGCGGCCGGACAACCGGCCGGTGCGCTCGTCCTTGCGACCCTCGCCGACGGCGACCAGCACCTCGACGGTCTCGCCGACCAGCTTGCGGTTCTCGGCCCAGGTGATCTCCTCCACGCAGGCGACCAACCGCTCGTACCGCTCCTGCACCACCTGCTTGGGCAGCTGATCGGGCATGGTGGCCGCCGGGGTGCCGGGGCGCTTGGAGTACTGGAAGGTGAACGCCGACGAGAAGCGGGCGGCGCGCACCACGTCGAGGGTCTGCGCGAAGTCCGCCTCCGTCTCGCCGGGGAACCCGACGATGATGTCGGTGGTGATCGCGGCGTCCGGCATGGCCGCCCGGACCTTGTCGATGATGCCGAGGTACCGCTCCGACCGGTACGACCGGCGCATCGCCTTCAGCACGTCGTCGGAGCCGGACTGCAACGGCATGTGCAGCGAGTGGCAGACGTTCGGGGTCTCGGCCATCGCGGCGATCACGTCGTCGGTGAAGTCCTTGGGGTGCGGGCTGGTGAACCGGACCCGCTCCAGCCCGTCGATGTCCCCGCAGGCGCGCAGCAGCTTGCCGAAGGCGTACCGGTCGCCGAACTCGACGCCGTAGGAGTTGACGTTCTGCCCGAGCAGGGTGACCTCCAGCACCCCCTCGGCGACCAGGGCGCGCACCTCGGCGAGGACGTCGCCGGGGCGGCGGTCCTTCTCCTTGCCGCGCAGGGCGGGCACGATGCAGAACGTGCAGGTGTTGTTGCAGCCCACCGAGATCGACACCCAGCCCGCGTACGTCGACTCGCGCCGGGTCGGCAGGGTCGACGGGAAGACGTCGAGCGCTTCGAGGATCTCCACCTCGGCGGCGGTGTTGTGCCGGGCCCGTTCCAGCAGCACCGGCAGCGAGCCGATGTTGTGGGTGCCGAAGACCACGTCCACCCAGGGGGCCTTCCGGACGATGTCGCCGCGGTCCTTCTGGGCCAGGCAGCCACCGACGGCGATCTGCATCCCCGGGTGCCGGTCCTTGACGGGACGCAGGTGACCGAGGTTGCCGTAGAGCCGGTTGTCGGCGTTCTCCCGGACGGCGCAGGTGTTGAACACCACCACGTCCGGGTTCTCGTCGGCCTCGGCGACCCGCACGTAACCGGCCTGTTCGAGCAGGCCGGAGATGCGCTCGGAGTCGTGCACGTTCATCTGGCAGCCGTAGGTACGCACCTGGTAGGTGCGCGGGCTGCCCGCCGCTGCGGTAGTCATGACGTGCACAGCGTATCCGGGCCGACCGACCCGGGCCGAGCGGGAAGACCCCAACGAGGAGGAGCCGTGTGCCGGAGCATCAAGACCCTGCGTGAGCCGTACGTGCCGGGGGTGACGCCGGCCGACATCGAGGCGGCGGCGTTGCAGTACGTCCGGAAGGTGTCCGGTTTCCGGGCCCCGGCCGCACACAACGCGGCGGCCTTCCAGGCGGCGGTCAGCGCGGTGACCGCCGCCACCGCGACCCTCCTGGACCAGTTGCAGGTCCGCGGCACCCGCCCCACCCCGCCCCCCTGACCCTCACCCCCCTCTCCCGCCCCCACCCCCGCTCCTGTCGATCATGGAGTTGTGGTGGACGGATTATGCCTATTTGACCTGTTCTGCGAGCGCCACAACTCCATGATCGACGGGGTCGGAGGTGGGGTGGGGGGTGGGGGTGGGGGTGGGGGTGGGGGTGGGGGTCAGGCGGCGGCGAGTGCCGGGTTGACCGAGTCGGGGGCCCAGCGGGAGCCGCGGCACCGCGACCAGCCCCGGCAGGCCGGGTGCGCCAGGGTGCAGAGCCGGCGACCCGAGAGCGCCTCGCCGTCGTCGGTCTCGGTGACCTCGAAGTGCACCGGCCGGATCGTGCCGCCCGGCGCGACCAGCAGGTGCCGGCCGGCGTCGAGGGTGTCGTCGGTGAGCAGGCAGTCCCGGTCGAGCAGCCGGGCCAGCGCGGCGATCGTGCCCAGCTCGTGCCGCGACTCCGGGACGCCGTAACAGTCGACCATGGTGCCGAACTCCCCCGGGGCCTGCCAGACGTCGCAGATCACCGCGTGCCGGGGCAGCCGGGCCGGGTCCGCCACCGCCAGCGGCATCACCACCCGGCCGAGCGCCTCGGCCAGGGCCGGGTAGACCGTCACGGGTTCGGCCCGGTCGATTCTCCAGTTCCACAGCTCGGTCATGCCGCCTCCTCGCTGCGTTAGTTCCCACCGGCCTCCGGATCGGGCCTTACTGACGATGGTGGGGGGCATTTGCCCCCAGACGGGGGCAAGTTACCGGTCTGTGACCATTCCGGGCAAAATTTCCCAGGGTGCCATTGCTGGGAGTGGCAGGAAGATGACAGTTTATCGGGTACGGTGCCCGGCGCGGGCCAGCCCGGCGGCGCGCCGCCGCCCCGACGCCCACCGGACGCGCGCCAGCAGGCCGGGCGCACGTCACCGGGCCGGGCAGGTCAGCAGGCCGGGCGCACGTCACCGGGCCGGGCGGGTCAGCGCACCACGACCATCGATGCGCCCCGGGGCAGCAGCTCGCCGATCACCGTGCCGCCGGGCACCTCACCGGCGACCAGCAGCCCGCCGGAGGTCTGCGCGTCGGCCAGCAGCAGCCGGTCCGCCTCGCCGGTCGACCCGAAGTCGGTCCACGGGCGCACCCAGTCCAGGTTGCGCCGGGTGCCGCCGCTGACGTGCCCGTCCCGGACCGCCGCCCGGGCCCCGGGGAGGTACGGCACCCGGGCGGCGTCGAGCGCCACCGTCAGCCCGCTCGCCCGGGCCAGCTTCGAGGCGTGCCCGAGCAGCCCGAAACCGGTCACGTCGGTGCCGCAGCGGATGCCGGCCGCGACGGCGGCGCGGGCCGCTTCCCGGTTCAGCGTGGTCATCGACGCCACCGCCTCGGCGGAGACCTCACCGGTCGCCTTGTGCCGGGTGTTGAGCACCCCGACGCCGAGCGGCTTGGTCAGCGACAGCGGCAGGCCGGCCCGGCCGGCGTCCAGGGTGATCAACTCGTCCGGGCGGACCAGCCCGGTCACGGCCAGGCCGTACTTCGGGCCGTCGTCGTCGACGCTGTGCCCGCCGGCCAGGTGGCAGCCGGCCTCCCGGGCCACGTCCTGACCGCCGCGCAGCACCTCCCGGGCCAGCTCCAGCGGCAGGACGTCCCGGGGCCAGCAGAGCAGGTTGATGGCGACCAGCGGGGTGCCGCCCATGGCGTACACGTCCGACAGGGCGTTCGCGGCGGCGATCCGCCCCCAGTCGTAGGCGTCGTCCACGACCGGGGTGAAGAAGTCGGCGGTGGTGACCAGCCCCGTCCGCTCGTCCAGCCGGACCACCGCGGCGTCGTCGCCGTGGTCCAGGCCGACCAGCAGCTCGGCGCTGCCGGTGGCCGGGCCGAGCCCGGCGACCATCGCCTCCAGCTCCCCCGGCGGGATCTTGCAGGCGCAGCCGCCACCACGCGCGTACTCGGTCAGGCGGACCCGGTCGGTCATCCCCCCATCGTCTCCGCCGGACGGTCGACCCGCCACCCGACGGTCCGACAGAAGGCGGAATTCGGACGTCCGTGCCCACCCGGCACCGGTGTTACCTCTCCGTGACCCGTGGAGTTGCGTTCCGCCACGTCGCCCCGCCTACAGTGGCCCAACCGGGGGGCAACCGCCCCCGCTTTCCGGTACGACGACAGGGACGGTGGACGACGTGGCGACCGGCGAACCGCTGATCGTGCTGGACAAGGTCAACAAGTGGTTCGGCCCCCTGCACGTGCTCGACGACGTGTCACTCTCGGTGGGCAAGGGTGAGGTCGTCGTGGTGATCGGGCCGTCCGGGTCCGGCAAGTCGACGCTCTGCCGGACGATCAACCGGCTGGAACCGATCAACGACGGGACGATCACCTTCGACGGGCAGCCGCTGCCGGCCGAGGGCCGGGCGCTGGCGAAGCTGCGCAGCGAGGTCGGCATGGTCTTCCAGTCGTTCAACCTCTTCGCCCACAAGACCATCCTGGAGAACGTCACCCTCGGGCCGATCAAGGTCCGCAAGGAGAAGCCGGCCGCCGCCCGCGAGCGCGGCCTGGCCCTGCTCGACCGGGTGGGCATCGCCAACCAGGCCGACAAGTACCCGGCCCAGCTCTCCGGCGGCCAGCAGCAGCGGGCGGCGATCGCCCGCGCGCTGGCCATGCAGCCCAAGGCGATGCTCTTCGACGAGCCGACCAGCGCGCTCGACCCGGAGATGGTCGGCGAGGTGCTGGACGTGATGACCTCGCTGGCGGGCGAGGGCATGACGATGGTGGTGGTGACCCACGAGATGGGCTTCGCCCGGCACGCCGCCAACCGGGTCATCTTCATGGCCGACGGGCAACTCGTCGAGGACGCCCCGCCGACGGAGTTCTTCGCCAACCCGCGCAGCGAGCGGGCCCGGGACTTCCTCTCCAAGATCCTCACGCACTAGGCGTCCGTAGTGGAGCGCGCCGGTTCCCGGTGCATTCCGACGAAGAAGGAGATCAGTATGCGTATGAAGCGCGTGGCGGCGGTCGCCGCGGCGGCTACTCTGGCGCTCGGTCTGGCCGCCTGCGGTGGCGACGACGCCGACGAGGGCACCGGTTCCGGCAGCAAGTCCTTCGCCGCCGGCAGCACCATGGAGAAGCTCAACAAGGCGCAGAAGATCAAGATCGGCACCAAGTTCGACCAGCCCGGCTTCGGCCAGAAGGGCCTGTCGGGCAAGCCGGAGGGCTTCGACGTCGAGGTGGCCAAGCTCATCGTCAAGGAGCTGGGCATCCCGGAGGACAAGATCGAGTACGTCGAGACGCCGTCGAAGGTCCGTGAGGACGTCATCGTCAACGGCACCGTCGACCTGGTCGCGGCGACCTACACGATCAACGACAAGCGCAAGGAGCGGATCGCCTTCGCGGGGCCGTACTACGAGGCCGGCCAGAACATCCTGGTCAAGAAGGACGACGCCACCATCACCGGCCCGGACTCGTTCAAGGACGGCGCCAAGAAGGTCTGCTCGGTCACCGGGTCCACCCCGGCCGAGGAGATCAAGAAGTACGTCAAGGACGTCGGCACCCAGCTGGTGCTCTTCGACACGTACGACAAGTGCCGTGACGCCCTCAAGGGCGGCCAAGTCGACGCCGTCACCACGGACAACGTGATCCTGCTCGGCTACATCGCCAAGGACGAGGCGTCGTTCAAGCTGGCCGGCGAGAACTTCACCAAGGAGCCGTACGGCATCGGGGTGAAGAAGGAGGACAACGACTTCCGCAACTTCGTCAACGACACGCTGGAGAAGGCGTTCAACGACGGCAGCTGGAAGAAGGCGTGGGACGACACCGCCGGCAAGTTCGGCGCGGAGCTGGGCAGCGCGCCCACCGTCAACCGTTACTGATCTGACCTCGATCTGGAGGGTGGGGAGGAACACCGGCCCGTGAGTGTGCTCATCGACAAGTTCGACGTCTTTGCGGGTGGTTTCTGGCTCACCCTCCAGATCTGCGTCCTCGCCGCGTTCGGTGCCCTGGTCCTGGGCGCCGTCATGGCGGTGCTGCGCATCTCGCCGGTGCCGCCGCTGCGCGCCGTCGGCACCGCCTACGTGAACATCTTCCGGAACATGCCGCTGACCGTGGTGATGTTCTTCGCCGCCTTCGGCCTGCCGGCGCTCGGCTCCAACGCCGACTTCCTGCGGATCCCGGTGCTGGACTCGCTGTTCACCCGGCTCGGCACCGACCTGCCGTACTTCCGGTTCGCGCTGATCGCCCTGGTGCTCTACACCGCCGCGTTCGTCTGCGAGGCGCTGCGGTCCGGGGTCAACGCGGTGCCCCCCGGCCAGGCCGAGGCGGCCCGCTCGCTCGGCCTGACCTTCGGCCAGAACCTGCGGCACGTCGTGCTGCCGCAGTCCTGGAAGGCCTCGGTCGTGCCGCTCGGTTCGGTGATCATCGCAATGATCAAGAACTCCGCGCTGATCGGCTTCTTCGGCGTGGTCGGCGACCTCTCCCAGAGCGCCGACCAGCTCACCTCCGCCGAGGGTTACGCCTTCATCCCGGTCGCCATCGGCATCTCGATCGGCTACCTGATCATGACTGTGCCGCTCGGCGCGCTGCTCGACCGGCTGGAGAAGCGACAGGCGGTCGCCCGATGAGTCAGCAGACCAGCGTCCTGTACGACGTCCCCGGGCCGCGCCAGCGGCGGATCACCCTGATCAGCAGCATCGTCGCCACCGTGCTGCTGGCCGTCGGGGCGTACTTCCTGATCTACCGCCCGCTGGACGACAAGGGCCAGTTCTCGATGGAGCTGTGGGGGCCGCTGGTCGACCCCTCCAACGAGAACTTCTCCCAGGTGTGGGACCGGATCGGCCTCGGCCTGAAGAACACCCTGACCGCCGCCGCGCTGGCCATCGTCGCCTCGCTGGTGGTCGGCACCCTGCTCGCGGTGCTCCGGATCCAGCTCAAGAGCCTGACCCGGCGGCGCTTCACCGGCATGGCCACTCCGGTGTCCTACCTGCTGCGCGGGCTCAGCGTCACCCTCTCGGCGGTCACCCGGGTCTGCGTCGAGGTGTTCCGGGGCCTGCCGGTGGTGCTCACCATCTTCTTCGTGGCCCGGGGCTTCCCCGAGTTCGGCATCTCCTTCGACACGCTGTGGTACCTGGTCATCGGCCTGACCATCTACAACTCCGTGGTCATCGCCGAGATCCTCCGCTCCGGCATGGAGGGGCTGCCCGGCGGGCAGGCCGAGGCCGCCGCCGCGATCGGCCTCTCCCCCGCCCAGACCACCCGGATGATCCTGCTGCCCCAGGCGTTCCGGATCATGCTGCCGGCGCTGATCAGCCAGCTCGTCGTGGTGCTCAAGGACACCTCGCTGGGCTTCATCATCAGCTACGAGGAAACCCTCAACATCGGCAAGCAGATCATCGGCGTGCTGGACAACCCGATCCAGGTCTACGTGGTGATCGCCGCCCTCTTCATCCTGGTCAACTACTCGCTGTCCAAGCTGGCCCAGTTCGTCCAGCGACGGCTCTCCCGGGGCCGCAAGTCCGCCGGCACGCCGGCCCCGCAGGCCCCGGCCACCGCGCTCGTCTCCCAGGCCGAGGGCGGGGGAGGCGGCGCGGCTGGTAACTGATCCGCATCCCTGCACGGCACGAGGGCCGGTCCGGAGTTCCGGACCGGCCCTCGCCGCGTCGTACCGTCGTCGTGTCCCCCGCGCCCCGACCGGTCAGCGGGCGATCTCGGTGACCCGGGACTCGCGGACCACCGTCACCCGGATCTGACCCGGGTAGGTCAGCTCCTCCTCGATCTGCTTGGCCACGTCCCGGGCCAGCACCGCCGCGCCGATGTCGTCGACGTCGTCCGGCTTGACCATCACCCGGATCTCCCGGCCCGCCTGCATGGCGAAGACCTTCTCCACGCCGAGCTTGCCGGCCGCGATCTCCTCGATCCGCTCCAGCCGCTTGACGTACGCCTCCAGGCTCTCCCGCCGGGCTCCCGGCCGCCCGCCCGAGCAGGCGTCGGAGGCCTGGGTGAGGACCGCCTCGATGGTCTGCGGCGGCACCTCGTTGTGGTGCGCCTCGATGGCGTGCACCACGTCCTCGCTCTCGCCGTACTTGCGGGCCAGGTCGGCGCCGATGATGGCGTGGCTGCCCTCCACCTCGTGGGTGAGCGCCTTGCCGATGTCGTGCAGGAACGCCGACCGCTTGATCGTCGGCACGTCCAGCCGCAGCTCGGCGGCCATGATCCCGGCGATGTGCGCGGTCTCCACCAGGTGCTTGAGCACGTTCTGCCCGTACGACGTGCGGTAGCGCAGCCGGCCGAGCAGGGTGACCAGCTCGGGGTGGATCTCGGTGATGCCCACCTCCACCAGGGCGTCCTCGGCCGCCCGGTGGCACAGCTCCTCCACCTCCTGCCGGGCCAGGTCGTGCACCTCCTCGATCCGGTGCGGGTGGATCCGCCCGTCGAGGACCAGCTTCTCCAGGGTGAGCCGGCCGACCTCCCGACGTACCGGGTCGAAGCAGGAGAGCAGCACCGCCTCCGGGGTGTCGTCGATGATCAGGTTGACCCCGGTCACCGACTCGAAGGCGCGGATGTTGCGCCCCTCCCGGCCGATGATCCGCCCCTTCATCTCGTCCCCCGGCAGGTGCAGGACGCTGACCACGCTCTCCGCGGTCTGCTCGCTGGCCACCCGCTGGATCGCGTCCACCACGATGTGCCGGGCGCGCTGCTCGGCGGTGTTGCGGGCGTCGGACTCGATGTCCCGCACCAGCAGCGCCGCCTCCCGCTTCGCCTGGGTCTCGATCGCCTCGATCAGCTCCGCGCGGGCCGACTCGGCGGTCAGCCCGGCGACCCGCTCCAGCTCCCGGCGGCGCTGCTCCTCCGCCACGGTCAGCGCGGCCTCCCGGGCGCTGATCGCCGCCTCCCGCTCGGCCAACGCGGCACTGGCGGCGGTGAGCTGACGCTCGCGCTCGGCCAGCCGCTCCACCTCCTCGGTGTGCAGCCGCTCCCGCTCGTCCATCCGGGCGGCCCGGCGTTCCACCTCGGCCGCCTGCTCCCGCGTCGTCGCGGCGAGCACCGCCACCTCACGCTCACCGCTGCGCCGGGCGCTGGCCCGCAACTGCTCGGCGTCCGCCTCGGCCTGCTTGTGCGCCCGCTCCAGGACGGTGTCCGCCTCGGCACGGGCGTCGTCGAGCACCCGGCGGGCCTCGGCGCGGGCCGACTTCGCCTCCGCCTTGGCACCGGCCGCCTCGGCGCGGGCCGCGGAGGCGGCGGACTTCGCCACGTCGATGGTGCTGTTCACCTCGTCGGCGGCGGTCCGCAGCGCGGCCAGCGACTGTTCCTGGCGGTCCTTCTCGGCGATGAAGGCGGGATCCTCCGGGGCGGGTGCGACGCTGATGCGGCGCAACGCGCGTACGCCGACCAGGACGGCGCCGACCACCACCAGGGCGAGGAGCCCGACGACGACCAGGAGCACCACGTCGAAGGTGCTCATGCCGGCGTCCCCTCAGCCGCGCCGACGGGGTGCCGCACCGGACCGACGGGGTGCCGCGCTGCGGCCACGGGGTGCCGTACCGGACCGTCGGGGTGTCCCGCACCGGCGGAATGCCCGGCGCCGCCGGGCAACCCGGGGGCGGGTAACCGGGCGGTGTCGGCGCGGGAGCGACCACCCGGCCGGGGTGGAGCAGCACCACCGGCAGTTCCCGGGGCGCGTCCGCGCCCACCACCGCCCCCTGGGGACCGCCGGTCCCTGTGCCGACCCACCATGGTCGCGCCTCCCCAAACGTCTACGCCGCAGGGGAACCGTGCCGAAGGGCACGCACCTCTGCGGCTCTGGACGCCCGACCGAGCGGCTGGCCGTGGGGATAGCTCTCCGTCGGCGGTGCCCACGGGGCATCGCCGACAGCCGGGTGCAGTTGTCGGGTCGGCTCCGGACCGGCTGTCCGGAGCGACCGTCAAGGCCGGTGGAGCTGGCCAAAGTGATGCGGTTCTGTTACGAGATCTATGTTGTGCGCTTAGCCTGCGCTGGTCGGGCAAAGTGAGCCTGTATGGCGAGGCTAGGTCGAGGAAGGCCGTTCGGTCAAGAACTCATGATCAAACCACCCGAACGGAGAGAGTCGGCAACGTCACCCACTGGTGATGCAAGTCCGGACACCACGTCACGAAAGCCGCATATTTCCGCCCGACCGGTCGTCCGCCGGCCTCGGCGAGCCGCGCCGGGCCGAGCCGACGGCGGACCGGTCAGCCCCGCTCGCCCTCGGCGTCGGCCAGCGCGTCGGCGTCGAGCTGGTCGGCGAACTCGGCGGCCTCGGCGCTCTGCGTGGCGAGTGCCTCCTTCACCGCCCGGATCGCCACCCCGGGCGGGTAGCCCTTGCGGGCGAGCATGCCGACCAGCCGGCGGAACACCGCATCCGGCTCGCCCCGGGCGGTCCGCAGTTTCCGGTCGACCAGGGCACGGGCGGTCTCCGCCTCGGTCTCCTCGTCCAACTCGTCGAGGGCCTCACTGGCCACCTCGCCGTCCACGCCACGCTGGCGCAGCTCGTTGGCGAGCGCCCGGCGGGCCAGCCCGCGACCGTTGTGCCGGCTGGAGACCCAGGCCCGCGCGAAGGCCGCGTCGTCGATGATGCCGACCTCGTCGTAGCGGTCGAGGACCTCGGCGGACACCTCGGCGGAGATGCCCTTCTTCGCCAGCGCCCCGGCCAGCTCGGCCCGGGTACGCGGTCGCACCGCGAGCTGCCGCAGGCAGATCTCCCGGGCCACCTCGCTCTCGTCGCGGGGCGTCGACTCACCGGACGTCGGCCCGGCCTCCCCGGACCGCCCCCGGCGGCCCTGGCGGGGGGTCGTGTCGTCGGCTCCCGCGCGGGGTGGGGCGGCGTCCCAGCCCCGCCCCGTGCGGGCGCGTCGTCCTGCCATCCGGCCGCGGCCGGTCAGAAGTCGACCGGCGGCAGCTCAGGGCCACCGGCGGCGTCACCCGCGCCGACCCCGACGCCGAGCTTCTCCAGGATCTTCTTCTCGATCTCGGCGGCCACGTCCGGGTTCTCCTTCATGAACTCCCGGGCCTTCTCCTTGCCCTGGCCGAGCTGGTCACCGTCGTAGGTGTACCAGGCGCCGGACTTACGGATGATCGACTGCTCGACGCCGACGTCGATCAGCGAACCCTCGCGGGAGATGCCCTTGCCGTACATGATGTCGAACTCGGCCTGCTTGAACGGCGCGGCGACCTTGTTCTTGACGACCTTGACCCGGGTGCGGTTGCCGACCACGTCGGTGCCGTCCTTGAGGCTCTCGATCCGGCGCACGTCGAGCCGGACCGAGGCGTAGAACTTCAGCGCCCGACCACCGGTGGTCGTCTCGGGGCTGTTGTGCACCATGACCCCGTCGACGAAGTAGTTGTGGTTGCCCTCCACCTCGATGTCGAACCGGTTCATCGCGCGGGTCCTGGGCTTGACGTGTACGTCGATGATCCGGGCCGGCACCGGGGTGAGTTCCGCCGAGGCGAACTGCGGTTCGACCGCGCGCTGCCCCTGGAACCGGGGAAGCAGCTTCGAGTGCATCGCCGCCGGCACGTACGGCGCGACCAGTTCCTGGAACCGGGCGGACGACGCCGTGGTGAAGATGATCGACGCCGTTCCCCGGGCACCCCGGGAAACCAGCTTCACCTCCATGCCGTACGCGTCGCGCAGATGCTCCACCAGCCGCTCACGGCTGCCTTCCGCCATCGCCTCGACGCAGATCTCGATCCGGCCGGAGCCACCGGCGGTGCGCTCCTGCACGCCCTTGGAGCGGACCGTGAAGCACCCGTCGTCCATGTACCACACGGCAAGGGCAAGCGGCGTGAGGGCCTTGAGGTAGTCCCAGCTGAGGTGCTTCCTGCCGTCGCCCAGATAGACCGCCCGACGCAACTCGTCCAGCTCGGGCAGGGGCGTGAAGTCGGCGAACGCGGCACCGCGCTCGTCGGTGCGGCGGGAGTGGGTGATGTTGCCGAGCAGGGACACCTTCCAGTCGAGGTAGTCGACCTGCGCAGCACCGTGCCCGAGGCGGAAACGGACACCGGAGCGGTCCGCCCGGTTGGGCGAGAGGGCACCGTCACCCATCAGCGAACCGAGCACGACCTGCCACTGCTGCTCACTCAGCCGCCGCGGCTCGGCCAGCATGACCCGGTCACCGGCGATCAGTTCGCCGGCCTCCCGCCAACCGCCGGGCGTGCGGATCAGGTGGTTGGCGGTGGCCGCGAACTGTGCGCGGCCGTTACCGCCCGACTTGGCCACGGTGAACTGGAGGAACTGCTCGGCGGGGCCGTTGTTGAACCAGTTGGTGATTCGCTTCGGCTCCACCCGGTCGGTTTCCGGGTTGTAGGAGAGGACCTCGACGTCCATCCGCTGATTGACGATCTTGCCGATCTTCTCCTGCGTGCCGTCGGCCAGGGTCACCCTGGTCGAGTACGACATACAGCCGAACATGACGCCGATCTTCTCGCGGAGCTGGTTGATGAAGATCGCCGTGGTGCCGGTGTTGTTGAGCACGCCGGTGATCTTCCGGAGCGCCTGGCTCATCAGCCGGGCCTGGAGGCCGACGTGGCTGTCGCCCATCTCGCCCTCGATCTCGGCGCGCGGCACCAGGGCCGCCACCGAGTCGATCACGATGATGTCGATCGCACCGGAGCGGACCAGCATGTCGGTGATCTCCAGCGCCTGCTCGCCGGTGTCCGGCTGGGAGACCAGCAGGGCGTCGGTGTCGACGCCGAGCGCCTTGGCGTAGTCGGGGTCGAGCGCGTGCTCGGCGTCGACGAAGGCGGCGATGCCGCCGGCCCGCTGGGCGTTGGCCACCGCGTGCAGGGCGACCGTGGTCTTACCGCTGGACTCGGGGCCGTAGATCTCGACGACCCGGCCCCGGGGCAGGCCACCCACCCCGAGCGCCACGTCGAGCGCGATCGAGCCGGTCGGAATGACCGAGGTCTGGACGACCGGGCGCTCGCCCAGCCGCATCACCGACCCCTTGCCGAACTGCTTGTCGATCTGAGCGAGAGCAAGGTCGAGTGCCTTCTCCCGGTCGGGCCCTGCGGCCATGTTTGCCACTCCTGCCTTCGCCGGCGTCTTTCCTGAGCTTCGCGTCACGCGGACACGCTAGGCGCTGGGTCCGACAGAAAACCAGCCGACGGGCCGCGAGCTGTGGACGAGCACCCCGCTGTGGACAATAGCCGAACAGGTGTACGAGTCGGCAAGCGACACACGGAAGTGCCGGATCGGCAGCTCAGCGTAGCCGTACGGGCACCCGGTCGGGGTACGCCGCGACCACCGCCCGCCACACGACGTGGGTCTGCTCACCGGCGGCGAGGGCCTGCGCGATGGTCCGCCCGTCGAGCTGGGAGAGCACCTGGTCGCTGGCGATGCTGGCCGCGTAACCCGGCCCGAACGCCTCGTCCAGCCGGGTCCAGAAGTCGGTCAGCCGCACGTGATCACTCCTCCTCCACGGATGCCGTCGACGGCACCCGACGCAACGCTAGCGCCAGCAGCGGCAGCACCGCGATCGCCGCCAGCAGGGTGAGCGTCGGATAACCCACCACCCGCATGACAAACCCGCTGGCCGCCGCCGCGCCCGCCCCGGCCAGCCCCATGGTCAGGTCGGACAGCCCCTGCACACTGGGACGCACGCCGGCCGGCACCGCCTCGGACAGCAGTGTCGAGCCGGCCACCATGGTCGCCGACCAGCCGAGCCCGAGCAGGGCCAGGCCGATCGAGAGGCGCGGCGTGTGGTGCCCGGCGGTGCCGGCCACCGCGCACGCGGCCAGCAGCATGCCCACGCCGCCGAGGATCACCGCCCGACGGCCCAGCCGGTCGGTGAGCCACCCGACCACCGGGGAGAGGGCGTACATGCCGGCGATGTGCACGCTCAGCACGATGCCGACCACCCGCAGCACGTCCGCGTCGGAGTGCGACTCGCCGAGGCGTACCGGGGTCATCGCCATCACCGCGACCATCACCAGGTGGCCGACCGCGACGGCGGCGATGCCCAGCCGGGCGGCCGGTCGCCCGCGCACCACCCGCCAGGCCGCCCGCATGCCGGCCCCCCGCGCGACCGGCGTGGTCTTCGCCACCGCCGGGGCGGCCCCGGCCACCGGCGTCCCGGCGTCGGCGACCGCCGCCGCCCCGGCCCCGACCGCTGGCGCCGCCCCGGCCACCGGCGGTGCCCCGGCCTCGGCCGCCGCGAGCCGCCGCGCGGTGAGCAGCGGGTCGGGCCGCAACAGCAGCAACAGTACGACCGCAGCCAGGCCGAACGCGACCGCGCTGAACGCGAACGGGCCGGCCAGCGACGGCAGGCCCCAGCCCCGGGTGACCCCGTCGGCGAGCGCGGCGAAGTTGGGTGCCGCCACCGAGCCGATGGTGGTGGCCCAGACGACCAGGGAGAGCTGACGGCCCCGGCGGGCGGGTTCGGCGAGGTCCACCGCCGTGTAACGGGCCTGGAGGTTGGCCGCCGTGCCACCGCCGAACAGCAGCATCCCGAGGAAGAGCAGCGGCACCCCGCCGGTGACCGTGGCGAGCACCACCAGCGCCGCCCCGACCGCCCCCACCAGGTACGCCACCACCAGCCCCGGACGACGCCCGTGCCCGTTCATGATCCGGGTGACCGGCACGGCGAGCAGCGCCGCGCCGACCACGCCGCAGCTCTGCGCCAGCCCCGCCACCGCCACACCGGCGACCCGGGCCGCCAGCAACGCGCCGACGGAGATCCCGATGGCCACCCCGATCCCCCCGATGATCTGGGTGGCGACGAGCAGCCGCAGCGTGCGCCGCTGGATCGGGGCGACATCGGGCCGGGTGGGCACACGCAGGTCGACGGTCATCGCAGACTCCTGGTTCGGGGAGCCCATCCTCGCGCAACCGGCCCGCCGTCCGCACGGGGGTAACCCGGTCGGCCGGCGGCGCGGGGGCCGGTCAGCCGACCAGGGCGCGGGCGGCCACGGTGAGGTCGTCGACCAGCCCCCTGTACGCGACGTCCTGGTTGTCGGCGCGCAGCACCGCCGACGGGTGGATGGTGGCCAGCAGGCGGGCGGCGGGCGCGGCGGCGACCGTACCGGCGTCCACCGGCACCCGGGTGAAGTCCGCCGGGTGCTCGGCGGCGGCCGGCCAGGGCAGCAGCTCGCCGCGCTGCCGGGTGACCCGGAACGCCGGGCCGAGCAGGGCCTTCGCCGCCGTCGCGCCGAGCACCACCACCAGCTCGGGGCGGAGCCGGGCGAACTCGGCGACCAGCCACGGCCGGCAGGCGACGAGGTGCACCCGGTCCGGGGTCTGGTGGATCCGCCGTCGGCCGCGCAGCTCGTGCCGGAAGTGCTTCACCGCGTTGGTGATGTAGAGATGGGCCGGGTCGAGGCCGGCGTCGTCGACCGCCCGGCGCAGCAGCCGGCCGGCGGGGCCGACGAAGGGCAGCCCGTGCTGGTCCTCCAGGTCGCCGGGCTGCTCACCGACGAAGACCACCCGGGCGCGTTCGTCGCCCCGGCCGAAGACGGTCTGGGTGGCGTCCCGGTACAGCTCACAGCCCCGACAGCCGGCGGCGGCGGTACGCAGCTCGGCCAGCGTGCCGGCCTGCGGCGGGATGAACTGCTGGGCACCGGGTGGATCGGTCTGCTCGGCCATGGCGAATGTTCTACCCGTTCCCACGGGAGCACCCGCGACGGACCCGCCGGGCCGGCACGTTCTCAGTGGTGACGGGCCACTCAGGCGAGGTCGATCAGATAGTCGAGGCGCACCCGGTCTCCCGGGAGCACGATATCGGCGACCTCCACGACCATGTCGTCCGCATAGGTCTGCCGAGTAATGGCGACTACCGGCACACCGCCCGGAATCCGTAGGGTGTTCATCTCGTCCGGCAGTGGCATTCGGGCGCTCACCTGTTCACGTACCGCGGTGATGGCATAGCCCAGGCTGTGCAGCTGCGATGTATTGCCGCCGGACCACGGCTCGTTCGCGGAGTCGGCCACCGGTGTGCCCGCCACCATGGACAGCAACAGGTACGAGGTGGACATCTGCTGCGGCACACCGTGGGTACGGAACACGAATCGACGCGCCAGCAGCATCGTTGCGGGCGTCACCCCGAAAAGCTCCGCCACCGGACCATCGGCGGGAATCTCACTGAACTCCCTGTCCAGGCTGTACACCGACCAGGCCACCTGCTGATCGACGGTGAAGGACGTCCCCAGTTCGCCGTTCCGTACCTGCTCAAGCTCGGCCCGGTACCGCTCGGAGCCGAGCCGACGAACGGGCACGGCCGGGCGAACGTAGGTCCCCCTGCCCTTTTCTGCCACGGTCAGGCCCTCTGCACGCAGCAGCGCCAGGGCCTCCCGCACCGTGCCCCTGGCAACGGAGAACTCCGCCATGAGCGTGGATTCGCTGGGCAGCAGGGAGCCGGGTGGGATCGCACCCTCCGTGATCCGGCGGCGCAACTCGTCGGCCACGATCCGGTACCGGCGCGGCTCTCCGTGCGGGGTAGGCACATCCGTCAACTTACCCACCGGTCGCGACGACCCCCAGCACACTCCTGTCTAGACAGGGTGACTAGACAGGAATAAGATGGGTGACATGGCGGATGCGGAGAGTAGCCCAGGAGTCGACCCCCGCGTTCGGTCACCCCCGCCTCACAGGGGCGGCGAGATACGCGAGGGCCGCATGGTTCCCACGCCCACCGAACCCCATGACGTATACCGTCGACTGACGACCGCAAAATTCGGTCACGACTCCTCGTCGACCTCGACCAGGTGAGGTCGCTTCTCAAGAATCCAGGCCTCCACATCGGATCTCAACCAGATCTGGCCCATCTTGAGAATGGCGGCCGGGGGCGGAAAGTCCCTGCGCCCGGTCAGGATGTACGTGCGCTGTCGTGAGATTCCCAGGCGCTCCTGGATCTCGGCAGCTCCCCACACCTCCACCCGGGTGCCTCTGAGCAGTGCCATACCAGCCATCCTAGATATGAGCTGCGTTGGCAACAAACCCACCGAGGCAACCTCTATTACTGCGCGGCATTGCGCAACACGCATACCACCGCCGCCATGCATTCGACTTGTCGTCAACCCCAGTGTCAGGAAACGCGCATGCCTCGTGGGAAATGGTTTCATCGGCCGGTTGAACCTGTCGACGACGTACAGCAGATCAGGCCTCGCCCCGCGGCCGGGACGGCCGGGCGGGACGCCACCGCCGGCAGCCCTCCGGCCGTGCCACGCCAACGGACCCCGGGCACCCGGAACGCTCGCAGGCCCAACCGGGGGGCCTGGCCGGATGCCTGAGCAGCGCCCCACCGAACCGCCGTTCGCGGTGGTGATGGCCGGCTACGTCGGGTCGCGTCCACGGGGGTGGTGTACGACTTGCCCGTGATGGGCGTGTTGCGTAGATGAGAGACGGCCACCGCGCGATCCTTCGAGACGGCTAAGTCCGAGTGAAGGAGAGTGATGCGCGATGGCCGCATCTGAGAGTGTGAACCCTGTTGAGCTGCTGTGCGAGCAGATCGCGGGCGCGTCGCCGGATGTGTTGCAGGCGATGATCAAGACGTTCGCGCAGGCGGTGATGTCTGCCGAAGCTGATGCGATCTGCGGTGCCGGCTATGGACAGCGCAGCGACGAGCGGGTCAACTCGCGCAACGGATACCGGCAGCGCGAGTGGGACACCCGGGCTGGCACGATCGACTTGGCGGTGCCGAAGCTGCGGCACGGCAGCTACTTCCCGGACTGGCTACTGACGCATCGTCGGCGGGCCGAGCAGGCTCTGGTCTCGGTGGTGGCCACGAGTTACCTGCTCGGGGTGTCGACACGGCGGGTGGAGAAGCTCGTCGAGCAGCTCGGTGTCCGTCAGTTGTCCAAGTCGCAGGTCTCGGAGATGTCCACGCACCTGGACGCGCAGGTCGAGGCGTTTCGCAACCGGCCCTTGGACGCCGCCCACTACACGTTCGTGTGGATGGACGCGCTGACAATGAAGACCCGTGAACACGGACGGACCGTCAACGTCCACGCCCTGATCGCGGTCGGGGTCAACGCCGACGGCCAACGCGAAGTCCTCGGTCTGGACGTCGCCTCCGACGAGGACGGCGCCGGATGGCTGGCGTTCCTGCGCTCGTTGACCGCCCGCGGTCTGTCCGGTGTCCGCCTGGTCATCTCCGACGCCCACGCCGGCCTCGTCGCTGCGATCGGCGCCGCCCTGCCAGGAGCCGCATGGCAACGATGCCGCACCCACTACCTGCGCAACCTGCTCACCAAAGTCCCGAAGTCCGCGCAGCCATGGATCGCTACCCTCGTCCGCACGATCTTCGACCAGCCCGACGCCGACGCCGTCCACGCCCAGTACCGGCGGGTCGTGACCACGATCGAAGCGAAGTTCCCGGCCGCCGCCGAGCACCTCGACACCGCCCGCGACGACCTCCTCGCGTTCACCGGCTTCCCCCGTGAGATCTGGCGTCAGATCTGGTCGAACAACCCGCAGGAACGCCTGAACAAGGAGATCCGCCGCCGCACCGACGTCGTCGGGATCTTCCCCAACCGGCCAGCGATCATCCGCCTCGTCGGCGCGGTCCTGGCCGAACAGACCGACGAATGGACCGAAGGCCGCCGCTACATGAGCCTGGAACTCCTCGCCAAAGCCCGCCTGATCACCCTCGACACCAGCCAACACGACACCGACCACACCGACCCCGCCCCGATCACCGCATAACATCAGACCGGATCACGCGATGGCCGTCTCTTACACCACCAGCGCGGACGTAACCCTACGTCGTCGACTTCCACCATCGCCACACCTGCTCCCGGTGCCGACCGGACGGCTCCTGCGCACGCCTGGCCGACGCGGGTGCGACGCTGCGCGCCTGGCGGGAGTGGCGGGTACGCCGGGAGCTACGCGCGCGGCAGCACCGGAACCTCCGGTGAAGGCCGGCGATCTGGTGTACGTGACCCGGGCCGCCAGTGTGCAGTTCCTCCGGCCCATCCGGTTCCGGGTGATCCGGGTGCTCGACTGGCCCACCTACGACGGCTGGGTCTGGCTGGAGGGTTACCAGGTGAACGCCGCCGGGGACGCCGTCTCCCGGCGGCGGATCTTCGTGCAGCGGGCGGGGCTGACCGCACCTCCTCCCGTCGTCCCGCCGCAGGCCGGTAGGAGGAGGTCGACGGGACGGGTCACGCGGTGAAGCCGAACGGGTCGGTGGGGCGGACCGCCGCTGCCAGCGCGTCGGCCAGCGGGACCAGGTCGGTGTCGTCGAGCGTGCTGACCGTGATCCGCACCGCGGGCGGGGCGCCGATCCGGTAGAGGCCGCCGGGGGCGACCGACCAACCGGCGTCACGCAGGGCGGTGACCGTGGCGGTCTCGTCGGGCACCGGCAGCCAGACATTGATGCCGCTGCGGCCGTGCCCCGTCAGGCCGCGCTCGGCGAGCGCGGCGAGCAGGCCGGACCGGCGGCGGTCGTACGCCTCGGCGGCCCGGTGGACCAGGGTCGCGGTGGCCGGGTCGGACCAGAGCGACAGGACGAGTCGCTGCAGGATGGTGGAGACCCAGCCCGCGCCCACCCTGGCCCGCCCGGCCACCCGGGAGACCGTCACCTCGTCACCGGCCAGCACCGCCAGCCGCAGGTCGGGACCGAAGGGCTTGCTCACCGAACGGACGAACGCCCAGGTCGCCACGGCCCCGGCCAGCGCGTGCAGGGGCAGCCGGGACAGCTCGGCGGCGTGGTCGTCCTCGATCAGCAACAGGTCGGAGCGGCCGGCGAGCAGCGCCCGCAGCTCCCCGGCCCGCACGGCGGAGACGGCGGCACCGGTCGGGTTCTGCGCCCGGCTGGTGACCACCAGCGCCCGCACCCCCAGGGTCAGCGCGTCCCGGACCCCGGCGACGGTCGGCCCGTCGTCGTCGACCGGCACCCCGACCGGCCGCAGGCCGAGCGCGGCGACCAGGTCGAGCAGGTTGGCCCAGCCCGGATCCTCCACCCCGACCGCGTCGCCGGGGCGCAGGTGGCCGGCGAGCAGCCGCTCGATGCCGTCGAGCGCTCCCCCGGTGACGGTCAACTCGTCGGCGGGCACCCCGTCGGCGGCGAGCCGGGACCGGGCTGCCTCGGCCAGCGCGGGGTGCACACCGGTCGAGGCGTAGCCGGCGGGCGGGCCGATCCCGGTGGCGAGCGCCGCCAGGTGCGGGCCGAGGGGTGGCAGCAGCCGCAGGTCGGGCTGGCCCTGGGACAGGTCGCGGGTGCCGGGGGCGGGTGCCGGCGGCCGGGCGGCCCGGCGGGTGGCGACCGGTGGCCGGGGCCGGACCCGGGTGCCGTGCCGGCCGGCGGTGGCGACCAGACCGCGTTGCCGCAGCTCCTGGTAGGCACGGGCGACGGTGGCCGGGCTGACCGCCAGCGTGGTGGCGAGGGCGCGGACCGGCGGCAACGCGGCACCGGCCGCGAGCGCACCGGTGCGGATGCCGGTCTCGACGCTCGCCGAAATCGCGGCGGACGTCGACCCGAGGATCTGATAATGTGCTGGCACAGTTTCAGGATAGTACTAGAACAAAGGCGGGATGTCACATGTACGCACCGACCGCGCGCACCACCGCCAGCCGCAGCCGGGACCGGATGAGCTACGACCGGGACGCCGCCCACGCGGTGCTCGACGAGGCGTACCACTGCGTGCTGGGGTTCGTGGTCGACGGTGCGCCCCGCCTGCTGCCGACCCTGCACGTCCGCGTCGACGACGTGCTCTACCTGCACGGGTCCACCGGCAGCCGGCCGCTGCTCGCCGCCCGGGGTGACGCCGGCCTGCCGGTCTGCGTGTCGGTGACCCTGCTCGACGGGCTGGTCTACGCCCGCTCGCAGTTCCACCACAGCGCCAACTACCGCTCCGTCGTCGTGCACGGCACCGCCCACCTGGTCACCGGCGACGACGACAAGCGTGCGGCACTCACCGCGCTGGTGGAGAAGGTCGGGGCCGGGCGGGCCGCCGACAGCCGGCCACCGTCCCGGCGGGAGCTGGCCGAGACGGCCGTCCTGGCCCTGCCCCTGCGCGAGGTGTCGGTGCGGTCCCGCACCGGCGGGGTCGGCGACGAGCCGGCCGACCTCGAGCTGCCGCACTGGGCCGGGGTGGTGCCGCTGCGGCTGACCGCCGGGGCACCCGAGCCGGCCGACGGGGTGGTCGCACCGGTCCCGCCCTACCTGCCCGCCCCCGGCCCGGTGGCGTGAGCCGGGTGGAGCGCACCGCCTGCCCCACCGAGCCGGGGGCCGGAGGCCGATCGAGGCGCACGGGCCGGGGGCCGATCGAGGCGCACGGGCCGGCCCGGGTGACCCGTCGGGCGGCGGCTCCCGCCGGGGCACCGGGCCGCCCGCGACCAACGGGGAGTGGTCGAACACACAGCCCAGGCTGCGGAATCGGTTTCGCTTTCCGGCGTCGCCGGGCGAGTATGACGGGCGTGCTGGGCATCACCGACATCTGGACGTACCTGTTGGGCACCGTGGCGATCGTCCTGTTGCCGGGGCCCAACTCCCTCTTCGTGCTCTCCACCGCCGCCAAGCGGGGCGTCGCGGTCGGCTACCGGGCGGCCGCCGGGGTGTTCCTCGGCGACTCGGTGCTGATGATCCTCTCTGCCGCCGGGGTGGCCTCGCTGCTCAGGGCGTATCCGCCGCTCTTCCTCGTGATCCGGTACGCGGGCGCGGCCTACCTGGGATACGTCGGGTTGACCATGCTGCGCGCGGCCCGGCGGCGCTGGCGTGACCGGCACGACCCGGCCGCACCGCGGTTGATCGACGCTGCCGAACCGGCGGCGCTGCGCAGCCCGTTCCGCAAGGCGCTGGTGATCAGCCTGCTCAACCCGAAGGCGATCCTCTTCTTCATCTCGTTCTTCATCCAGTTCGTCGACCCGGGCTACGCCTGGCCGGCGCTGTCGTTCCTGCTGCTCGGGTTGATCGCCCAGGTGACCAGCGTGCTCTACCTGACCGCGTTGATCTTCGCGGGCACCTTCCTGGCCACCCAGTTCCGGCAGCGGCAGCGGCTCGCCGCGGGAGCCACCACCGGTGTCGCGGTGCTCTTCCTGGGCTTCGGCGTCAAGCTCGCCACCGCGTCGATCTGACCGGCCACCCCGCGGGTCAGGTGCCGTCGCCACCGCCACCGCCGACACCGGCGCCACCACTGGTGCCGCCCAACCCGTAGCCGGGCCGCACCGGTTCGTCGGGCCGGCGGCTGACATGGGCCGACTCGGTGATCCGGGCCGACCAGTGCGCGTCCGAGGCCGCCGCCGCGTGCCGGTCGATCGCCGCGCGCAACCAGCCGTCGACCACGGACACCCAGTCCCGTCGCCCGTCGTCGGTGTGCCAGATCCGGAACCGGCTGATGCTCTGGTGGCTGATCCCGGTCAGTGAGAGACGCCGGTCCAGCCAGAGCAGCGCCTCCAGGCCGGCGGAATTGGTCACGAAGATCAGCTCCAGCTCGGTGATCGGGCCGGCGTACAGCGGGCCGACCCAGTAGCCGAGGCGCTGGTGCACCGGCAGGCTCTGCGCGACCCCCGGCAGCCGGCTGGACACCAGGCCCGCCTGCCGCAGCACGAACCCGAGCGTGTCCAGCGCCGCCAGCACCTGCTGCTGGGTGGGGAGCGGATGCACGAAGATCGGCACCAGCGGCCCCTGTTCCAGCTCCGGGTCCACCGACACCTCGGTACGCAGCGCGGTGCGCAGGCTCATCAACGGCACCCCGCCGAAGATCGTCACCGGGGTCTCCCACGGCAGCGGCACCGCGAAGTCGATGGCCCGCCGTCGCCCGGCCGGTACGACGAACCCACCCCCCACCGGCACCTGGTGGTACTGCACGAGCCGGCGGGGCGCACGCGGGTCCTCCGGTTCGGCGGTGGCCACCAGACCGAGGCGCACGTGCCGGATCGGCACGTCCTGCGACCCGGCGCTGAGCATCACCCGCCCCGGCAGCCGCAGGCCCGGCCGGGTGCTCGGATTGGTCAGCGTGGTGCTCACCGACAGTCCGGTCGCCCCGGACTCCCGCGACACGCCGGTCAACCGCATCGCCGTCCCCTCCCCCGCTCCCCCACTCACCGCCCCGGCTCGACCTGAGCCGACCCGGCCCGGCCCGGCGGCCCCGGGTGGCCAGCACCGCGAGGGCGGCGGCCTGAGCCGACCTGAGCCGGCCCGCCCCCACCCCGCCCTGAGCCGACCTGATCCGGCCGGACCCGAGCCGACAGCAGATGGTCCCCCTGACCGGCCCGGCAGGTGGCGGTTTCCCCCTGACCGGCCGGGCACTCCTCGACCACCCCGCCGGGAAAGCCCTCGACCCGGCCCGGGAGCTGGCCCGGGCCGGGTCGAGGTTCGTTGATCGGCTCCGTTGGGCCGAGGTAGCGGTGTCCACCACACCTCGAGACCGCTACCTCGGCTCAACTGTGTTGATCTTCCGCAGGTCCACCGGCAGCTGCGGTGTCAGCGCAGGCGGCGGCCCCGGGGGATCGGGTCGGTCTCGTCGTCGAACTCCCCGATGACCTCTTCGAGGAGGTCCTCCAGGGCCACGAAACCGATCGGCCGGGTCGGGCCGCCACCGTTGCGGACCAACGCCAGCTGGGCCTGGTCGGCCCGCATCGCGGCAACCGCCTCGGTGACCGAGGAGGTGGCCGGCAGGGTGAACGACCGGGTCATCAGCTCGGCGGCGGTGGCCGTCCGGCCGGTGGTGACCGCCCGGACCGCCTCCCGTACGTGCACCAGCCCGCACACCTCGCCGCCACCGTCCAGGACGGCGAGCCGGGACCGGCCGCTGTCCCGGCTGACCTGTTCGATCCGTTCGGCGGTGTCGTCCCGGCGGACCGTGACGATCCGGTCGAAGGGCTCCATCACCTGGGCCACGGTGGTCTCCTGCAACTCCAGCATGCTGGTCAGCATCTGGTGCTGCTCGGCACCGAGCAGGCCGTGCTCGCGGGACTGCTCCAGCAGGATGCGCAGCTCGTCCGGGCCGTGGACCTGGGCGAGCTGGTCCTGCTGCTGCACCCCGACCAGCCGCAGCATCGCGTTGGCCAGGGCGTTGAGCAGGGACAGCACCGGCCGGGCGACCCGGGCGAAGGCCCGGAACGGCAGCGCCAGCAGCGTCGCCGAGCGCTCGGCGTCGGTGATCGCCCACGACTTGGGGGCCATCTCGCCGACCACCAGGTGCAGGAACGTCACCAGCCCCAACGCGAAGATCAACGCGACGACGTGACTGGCCGCCTCGGGCAGACCGACGGTGTGCAGCAGCGGGCTGATCAGGTGCTCGATCGCCGGTTCGGCCAGCGCGCCCAGACCCAGCGTGCACAGGGTGATGCCGAGCTGCGCCCCGGCCAGCATCAGGGACAGCTCGCGTACCCCGTCCAGCGCGGCGCGGGCGGCCCGGCTGCCCGAGGCGGCGGTCTGTTCCAACCGGTAACGCTTGGCCGCCACCAGCGCGAACTCGGCGGCCACGAAGAAGCCGTTGAAGGCGAGCAGCAGCACCGACACGAGCAGTGCGACGACGGGGCTCACGACCGGTCCTCCCCGCTGCGGGCAGCGCTCAGATCCGTGCCTGCGCCCTGGTCACCGGCGATGGTGAGGCGGACGGAGTCGGCCACGTGCCGGTCCACCGCGAGCACCTCGACCAGGGCCTTCGGCCGCTCCACCGATTCCTCGCCGTCGGCCGGCAGGGTGATCTCCAGCCGGTCCCCCACCTCGGGCACCCGGCCCAGCTCCCGCATGACCAGCCCGGAGAGGGTGTCGTACTCGGGGGCCTCGGGCAGCGAGATGCCGGTGCTGTCGGCCACCTCGTCGATCCGCCAGCGGGCCGGCACCACCCAGGAGCCGTCGTCCTGGCGGGCCGGGGCGCGCTCGGGCGGGTCGTCCTCGTCGCGGATCGGCCCGACCAGCTCCTCGGCGATGTCCTCCAGCGTGATCACACCGGCGAAGCCGCCGTACTCGTCGACCACGCAGGCGAGCTGCCGGTGCCCGGACCGCAGCCGGTCCAGCACCGTGGGCAGCGGCAACGTCTCGGGCACCAGCAGCGGCGGCACGGCCACCGCGCTGACCGGGGTGGTGGCCCGCTCCGCCGGGGGGACGCCGAGCACGTCGGCGATGCCGATCACGCCGACCAGGTCGTCGACGCCGTCGGCACCGCGTACCGGGAAACGGGAGTGGCCGGTGTCGAGCAGCTCGACCACCCGGCTGACCGGCTCGTGCGACCGGACGGTGTCCACGTCGACCCGGGGGACCATGGCCTCCCCGGCGGTCAGCTCCCGGAAGTCGAGGCCCCGGTCGAGCAGGTCGGACATCTCGGCGTCGAGGTGCCCCTCCTCCCGGGACTCGGCGATGATCTGCTCCAGGTCGGCGGGGGTGGCGCCGCTGGGCAGCTCCTCGATCGGCTCGATGCCGACCCGGCGCAGCAGCCGGACGGCGGCCCGGTCGAAGAGCGTGATCAGCGGCCCGGCGATCTTCAGGTAGATCAGGGTGGACCGGCTCAGCGCCCGGGCCAGCGCCTCGGGCCGGGCGATGGCCAGGTTCTTCGGGGCCAGCTCGCCGAGGACCATCTGTACGACGGTGGCGATGACCAGGGCCAGCGCCACCGACAACGGCAGGCTGACCCCGGTGCCGACGCCGGCCCCACCGAGCAGCTCGGCCAGGCCGGCTCCCAGGTAGGGCTCGGCGGCGTAGCCGACCAGCAGGGCGGTCACCGTGATGCCGAGCTGCGCTCCGGAGAGCATGAACGACAGCCGGCCGGTGACCTCCAGGGCGCGGGCCGCCTTGGCGTCGCCGTCGTCGGCGAGCTGCTTGAGCTTGCCCCGGTCGACGGCGACGTAGCCGAACTCCTGGGCCACGAAGTAGCCGGTGGCGGCGGTGAGGACGATGATGAGTGCGAGGCCGACGACGATCAACACGGGTCGCTCAGGGCTCCCGTGGACGTCGGGGCGGGGGATTGCCGGGCACGACCCGGCTGGCTACTGCTGCCCTCCTGGGCAGAGGAGTCGATCATTCGGTAATGATATCCGCGCCGACTGCGAGCCCGCTGAGGGTGGGCGTAAAGTGCCCGGCCGTCACCGCCGGCCCCGGGGTCCGGGTTCGGCCAGTTCGTCGACGTCGAGCAGGCCGCGGTCGACCCGGCCCGACCGGTAGGCGGCCCGGCCGATCATCTGGGCGGCCACCGGCGCGGTGGCCAGCTGGAAGACCCCGACCAGGACGATCATGCCCAGGTCGGCGACGGTACGCAGCCGCAGCGCCAGCCCGACCAGCAACAGCAGCACCCCCAGCACCTGGGGTTTCGTGGCGGCGTGCATCCGGTCCAGCACGTCCGGGAAGCGCAGCACGCCGATCCCGGCGGCGAGGCTGAGCAGCGCCCCGCAGACCAGGGCGACGGCGGCCAGCCAGTCGAGTGCCGTACCCACGCTCACGACTCCTCCCGGGCGGCGAAGCGGACCAGGGCGACGGAGCCGACGAAGCCGAGCAGGGAGAGCACCACCAGCACCGGCAGGGTGGTGGCGTGCCGGTTGACCGCCGCCTCCGCGCCGACCGCGCCGAGCATGGTGGCGAGCAGCAGGTCGGCGGCGATGACCCGGTCCAGCAGCGACGGGCCCCGGTAGATCCGGGCCAGGGCCAGCAGGGCGGTGACCGACAGCAGGACGGTCAGGACGACGGCGAGGACGACGGTCACGGTGCCTCCGTGGGTGCGGTGCTGAGGTGGCGCAGTTCGGCGTCGGAGCCGACGGCCCGGACGATCCGTTCCTCGACGGCCAGGACCCGGTCCCGGCTGTCGGTCAGGTCGGCCGGGGACCGTACGTCGAGCACGTGGACGTAGAGGACACCCGCGTCCCGGTCCACCTCGACGATCAGGGTGCCCGGCACCAGCGAGAGCAGCTCGGCGGTGAGCGCCAGGTTCAGGTCGGTACGGACCCGCAGCGTCACCCCGATGATCGCCCCGCGCGGGCGGAAACCGGGACGTACCGCAATGGCGGCGACGTGGATGCTGGCGCTGACCAGTTCGACGATGAACACACCCGCGAGGGTCAGCAGCGCCCGGGGGCGCAGCCGGCCGCCGAAGGAGACCGGCGGGAGGGGGAAGAACAGCAGCACCGCCCCGCCGACGAGCAGGCCGGTGAGGACGTTGGCCGGGGAGAACTGCCCCCACAGCAGGTTCCAGACCACGACCAGCCAGCCGAGGGCGATGAGCTGGTCGCGGCGGCGTCCGCTGCGCGGCGGCGACGAGCCGGTCACGGTGGCCCACCGGGCAGGACGGCCCGCACGTACGGGGTACGCAGCCGTAGGTCGGCGGCGGCGTCGGCGGTGACCTGGAACAGCGGGCCGGCGACGACGGTGAGGCCCAGCCCCAGCACGACCAGGGCGGTGGTCGCGCCGACCATCAGCCGGGGCAGCCGCTCCACCGGGTCGGCGGTGGCCAGTCGGGGTGCCCGCCAGAACGCGATGTTCCACACCCGGGAGGCGGCGTAGAGGGTGAGCAGGCTGGTCACCGTGCCGGCGACGACCACCGCCCAGGGCAGCGGCCCGCCGTGCGCCACCCCGGCCTGGAGCAGGCCGACCTTGCCGAGGAAGCCGGAGAACGGCGGAATGCCGGCCAGGTTCATCGCCGGGACGAAGAAGAGCACCGCCAGCAGCGGGGCGACCCGGGCCAGCCCACCGAGCCGGCGCAGGTCGGTGCTGCCGGCCCGCTCCTCGACCAGCCCGGCGACCAGGAACAGGGTGGTCTGGACGGTGATGTGGTGCACCACGTAGAAGATCGCCCCGGAGAGCGCGGCGGTGGTGCTCAGCGCCACCCCGAAGATCATGTAGCCGATGTGGCTGACCAGGGTGAACGAAAACAGCCGCTTCAGGTCCGACTGGGCCACCGCGCCCAGCACCCCGACCATCATGGTCAGCCCGGCCCCGACCATCAGCAGGTTGCCCACCTCGGCGCCGGGGAAGAGGAGCGTCTCGGTCCGGATGATCGCGTAGACGCCGACCTTGGTGAGCAGGCCGGCGAAGACGGCGGTGACCGGTGCCGGGGCGGTCGGGTAGCTGTCCGGCAGCCAGGCGGAGAGCGGGAACAGCGCCGCCTTGATGCCGAAGGCGAGCAGCAGCATCAACTGCAACGCCAGCCGTACGCCGTCGGGCAGCGCGTCGAGCCGGCCGGCGAGCTGCGCCATGTTGAGGGTGCCGGTGGCCGCGTACACCAGTCCCACCGCGGCCAGGAAAATCATCGAGGAGAGGATGCTCACCGCCACGTACGTGGAGCCGGTGCGGATCCGCGCCTCGGTGCCGCCCAGGGTGATCAGCACGAAGCTCGCCGCGAGCAGGATCTCGAACCCGACGAAGAGGTTGAACAGGTCACCGGCGAGGAACGCGTTGCAGATCCCGGCGGTCAGCACCAGGTAGGTGGGGTGGAAGATGCTCACCGGCGCGGACTCGCTGGTCTCGGCCCGGCCCTGGCCGATCGAGTAGAGCAGCACGCAGAGGGTCACCGCCGAGGAGACCACCAGCATCAGCGCGGCGAGCTGGTCGGCCACCAGCACGATGCCCACCGGCGCGGGCCAGCCCCCCGCCTCGGACACCACCGGCCCCTCCCGGTGGGCGCGGACCAGCAGCAGCGCCGCGACGACCAGGTTGGTGCCGAGCGCGACCACGCTGACCGTGCGCTGCACCCGGGGCCGGTTGACCAGGATCAGGGTGAGCGCGGCACCGAGCAGCGGCACCACCACCGGCAGCGGGACGAGCCGGCTCACCGGGCACCGTCCGACCGGCGGCCGGGCCGCTGCGCCGGCTCCGGGGACACCTGCTCCGGGTCGTCGCCCGGCCCCTCGCCGCCGAGGTCGGCGTTGGCCACCTCGTTGCGGGCCGCGAGGGCGACGATCTGCTGGTCCTCCACGTCGTCCTGGACCTCGTCGTTGCCGCTGAGATACCAGCTCCGGTACGCCACGGCGGCGAGGAACGCGGTCAGCCCGAAGGTGATCACGATGGCGGTGAGCACCATCGCCTGCGGCAGCGCGTCGCTCATCCCCGCGTCCGGGCCGGTGCCGACCACCGGTGCCCCGCCCGCCCGGCCACCGACCAGGATGAGCAGGTTCACCCCGTTGCCGAGCAGGATGACGCCGAGCAGGATCCGGGTGAGGCTGCGCTCCAACAGCAGGGTCACCCCGGTGGCGGTGAGCACGCCCACGGCGACCACCAGCACCAGCGTGGGTCCTGCGCCGCTGTCCCTCACCGCCGGTCCCCCTCGTGGTCGACGACGAGCCCCCGGTCGGCCTTGCCGGCCGCCTCGGCGTGCCGGTCGATCTCCGCCCCGAGGCTGCGCAGGATGTCCAGCATCAGCCCCACCACGATCAGGTAGACCCCGATGTCGAAGAAGAGCGACGTCACCAGGTAAGGCCCGCCGAGGCCGGGCAGCGGCAGGTCCACCTTGGTGCTCTCCAGCACCGTCCCGCTGGCCAGCAGGCTGAGCACCCCGCCGCCGACGCAGATCGCCAGACCCGCGCCGAGCACCGTGCCCGCCCCGACCGGGGCCGCCTCGGCCAGCTCGTAACGGCCGCCGGCCAGGTAGCGCACGGCCAGCGCCAGGCTCGCCACCAGGCCACCGGCGAAGCCGCCGCCGGGGGCGTTGTGGCCGGAGAAGAGCAGGAACAGGGAGAAGAGCACGATGGTGTGGAACAGCAGCCGGGTCACCACCTCGAAGACGATGGAGCGCCGCCGCTCGTGCAGCGTCGTGCCGCCGCGCAACCAGACCGGCCGGTCGTCGCGCCGGGGTGAGGAGGGTTCGACCCGGCGCGGTCGCGGCCCGGTGCGGGACCGCTCGAAGATCAGGCTGGCCACCCCGGTGGCCGCCACCACCAGCACGGCGACCTCCCCCATGGTGTCCCAGGCCCGGATGTCCACCAGGGTCACGTTGACCACGTTGCGTCCGTACCCCTGCGCGACGGCCAGCGCCGGGAAGTCGGTGGAGATGGACACGGCGGTACGGGCCCCGGCGGCGATCAGCGCCAGCCCGGCCAGCACCGCCCCCACCGCGGAGCCGAGCAGCCGGCGGGCCCACCGGCTGCGGCGCAACGGCCGGGCGGAGAACCGCTCCGGCAGTCGCCGCAGCACCAGGACGAAGACGGCGATGGTGGCGGTCTCCACCAGGAACTGGGTCAGCGCCAGGTCGGGTGCGCCGTAGAGCACGAACAGCATCGCGGTGCCGTACCCGGTCACCCCGACCAGCAGCATCGCGGTCAGTCGCCGCCGGGCGTTGACCGCGAAGACGGCCGCCACCCCGACGATCACGCCGACCACCAGTTGCAGCGGACTGTCCCAGACCGCGATCCGGGTCCGCCACGGGCTGGTGCTGACCAGCGCGGTACCCGGCAGCAGCACCAGGGCCAGCAGGACGGTGCCGAGGTAGAGCGGCAGCGAGCCGCGCTGGGTGGCACCGGTGACCTCGATGGCCAGCCGGTCGAACCGGTGGGTGGCCCACTCGTACCCCCGGTTGCCGGTGAACGGCAGCCGCCACCGGGCCAGCGTCGGTGCGAGCGGGCCGCGCACCGCGTGCAGCAGGAACCCGCCGGCCACCGCCAGCGCGGACAGGCCGAGGGCCGGGGTGAACCCGTGCCAGAGAGCGAGTTCGTCGTCCGGTGGGCCGAAGAGTGCCGCGTACGGGGCGAGCAGGCCGTCCAGCCCGGCGGCGGCCGGACCGGCGACCAGCCCGACCAGGGCGAGCAGGGCCGGCGGGGCGAGCATGGGTAGCGGGATCGGGTCCGGCGCGGTGACCGGTACGTCCGGCCGGGTGGCGAAGGCGCCCCAGAGGAACCGGATGCTGTAGGCGACGGTGAGCACCGTGCCCAGGACCAGGCCGACGAGCACCACCGGCCGGTCGGCGGTGGCGGCGAAGACCGCCTCCTTGGCGACGAAGCCGAACAGTGGCGGCAGGCCCGCCATCGAGGCGGCGGCGAGCGCGGCGACCACCGCCAGCACCGGTGCCCGACGCCCGAGGCCGGAGAGTTCCCGCAGGTCGCGGGTGCCCACCTCGTGGTCGATGATGCCGATCACGAGGAACAGCGCCGCCTTGAACAGGGCGTGGGCGAGCAGCATCGCCACCCCGGCGAGCGCGGCGTCCGCACTGCCCGTGCCGATGACCACGGTGAGCAGGCCGAGCTGGCTGACCGTGCCGTAGGCCAGCAGCAGCTTCAGGTCGCACTGGCGCAGCGCCGCCCAGCCGCCGACGAGCATGGTGACCAGGCCGAGGGTGAGCAGCACGGGACGCCACGGCCCGACGTCGGCGAGGGTCGGGGCGAGCAGGCCGATCAGGTAGACGCCGGCCTTCACCATCGCCGCCGCGTGCAGGTAGGCGCTGACCGGGGTGGGCGCGGCCATCGCCACCGGCAGCCAGCCGTTGAACGGCACGACCGCCGACTTGGCGAGCGCGCCGGTCAGGACCAGCAGCACCGCGGCGACCAGCGTCCCGCCACCGGGCAGCGGCGCGGCGGCGATCTCCGACCAGCGGTAGGTGCCGGCGTGCCCGCCGAGGATCAGGAAGCCGAGCAGCATGGCCAGCCCGCCCATGGTGGTGACGGTCAGTGCCTGGGCCGCCGCCCAGCGGCTGGCGCGTCGTTCGGTGCTGTGGCCGATGAGCAGGTAGGAGAAGACGGTGGTGAGTTCCCAGAAGACGTAGAGCAGCAGCAGGTCGTCGGCGAGGACGAGGCCGAGCATCGCCCCGGCGAACGCGACCAGCACCGCGACGAACCGGGGCAGCCCCACCGAGTCGGCCGCGAAGTACCGGCCGCAGTAGACCAGGACCACCGCGCCGATCCCGCCGACCAGCAGGGTCATCAGCCAGGACAGCGTCGTCATCCGCAGCGCCACGTCGAGGTGGAGCTGACCGATCCAGCGGTACGTCTCGACGACCGCGCCGCCGTCGCGGACGGTCGGGGTGCGGGCCAGCGCCCAGCAGCACGCGGCGGCGGGCACCAGCGCGAGCGGGTAGCAGGCGCGGGCGCCCCACCAGCGGACCAGCAGCGGCGCGAGCAGCGCCGCCACCAGGTGGAGGAGCAGCAGTACGAGCACGCGTCCTCCCGTCGAACTGGCGGCGCGCACCGGGCGAGATGTCCCGGCCAGCACCGATCACACGCCAGTTCCGCCCGCTATGGGGCGTTTTCGGGAAATCGTCCGGTCAGCCGGCCGGGGCGTCGCCCCCGGTGAGCACGGGAGTCAGCTCCCGGGCCGGCTCGACCAGCAGGTCGGGGCGACCGAGCTGGCGGGCGACCTTGTCGACCACCCGCTGGGCCACCCTGAGCGAGCGCACCGGCAGCAGCGTGCCGCGGCTCTCCCGGCGGAGCACGAAGTAGTGCACGGCGACCCGCACCTGACCCCGGTCGGCGGCGCTGGACTGGGCGGTGGAGGCAACCAGCTCCCGCAGGCTGCCGGCGAGGCGCTCGGCCAGCTCCAGCTCGGGGCCGCGCAGACTGGTCCGCAGGGCGGCGAGGTGGCTTTCGACCTTGCGGATGAGCACGTCGGTGCCGGGCGTGGGGCCACGTTCCTCGACGAACATCCGATTCCTTTCGCCCGTTGCTACGTCCCGAGTGAAGTTACTTTATGTCGCCGGGCACAAGCAAGCAGTTAAGTAAGACTTAACGTACCAAAAAGGCAATCAGCCTTTAATTGCTTTATACGGACAAGTCACGCGACGCTTCGGAGGAATGTCGGCCGGTCGGGGCAGGATGGACGGGTGACGGGGCGACGGGGCACGGCGGGCGCGGAGGCGGTCCCGCCCGGCTTCGGCCCGGCCACCCGGGCCTGGTTCAGCGCCGCCTTCGCCGCACCCACCGCCGCCCAGCTCGGCGCCTGGCAGTCGGTGGCCGCCGGCCGCAACGCCCTGGTGGTGGCACCCACCGGCTCGGGCAAGACCCTCGCGGCGTTCCTCTGGTCGCTCGACCGGCTGGCCGGCACGCCGCCCCCGGCCGACCTCCGGCGACGCTGCCGGGTGCTCTACGTCAGCCCGCTCAAGGCGCTCGCGGTCGACGTCGAGCGCAATCTCCGCACCCCGCTCGCCGGTATCCGGCAGGCGGCCACCCGGCTCGGGACGCCCCCTGCGGACATCACCGTCGGAATGCGTACCGGCGACACGCCGGCCGACGAGCGCCGGGCCTTCGCCCGCACCCCACCGGACATCCTCATCACCACCCCGGAGTCGCTGTTCCTGCTGCTCACCTCCGCGGCCCGGGATTCGCTGCGCGGCGTCGAGACGGTCATCCTCGACGAGGTGCACGCCGTCGCGGGCACCAAGCGGGGCGCGCACCTGGCGCTGTCCCTGGAACGCCTCGACGCGCTGCTGGAACGGCCCGCCCAGCGGATCGGCCTGTCCGCGACGGTCCGGCCGGTCGACGCCTGCGCCCGGTTCCTCGGCGGGGCCCACCCGGTCGACGTGGTGCAGCCGGCCACCCCCAAGACGATCGAGGTCAGCGTCGAGGTCCCGGTGGAGGACATGACCCGGCTCGACGAGGCCGAGCAGCCGCCCGAGGACGACCTGGGTGGCCCCGGGCCGCGCCGGGCGTCGATCTGGCCCGCCGTGGAGGAACGGGTCTTCGCCCTGGTCCGGGCGCACCGCTCCACCATCGTCTTCACCAACTCCCGACGCGGCGCCGAACGGCTCTGCGCCCGGCTCAACGAACTGGCCGCCGAGGACCTGGCCGCCGCCGCGCCACCGGCCGGGGACGGACCACCCGCCGGGGACGCGCCGCCGGCCGGAGACGGACCAACGACCGGGGACGGACCAACGACCGGAGACGGACCAACGACCGGGGACGCGCCACCGGCCGGGGACGCGCCACCGGCCGGGGACGACGGGCCGCCGGCCGGCCCGGGTGACGAGCCGGGCGGGGCGCGGCGGTGGGGCGGGCCGGTGGGTCCGCAGCGCACCCCCCGCCCCCCGGCCGAGGCGATGGCCCAGTCCGGCACGGCCTCCGGGGCCGCCCCGGTGATCGCCCGCGCCCACCACGGCAGCGTCTCCCGGGAGGAACGCAAACAGATCGAGGAGGCGCTCAAGTCCGGCCGGCTGCCCGCCGTGGTGGCCACCTCCAGCCTGGAGCTGGGCATCGACATGGGCGCGGTCGACCTGGTGGTGCAGATCGAGGCCCCGCCGAGCGTCGCCGCCGGCCTGCAACGGGTCGGCCGGGCCGGGCACCAGGTGGGCGCGGTGTCCCGGGGGGTGGTCTTCCCCAAGCACCGGGGCGACCTGCTCTCCTGCGCCGTAGTCGCGGAGCGGATGACCGTCGGCGCCATCGAGGAGCTGCACTACCCGCGCAACCCGTTGGACGTGCTCGCCCAGCAGGTCGTCGCCATGGTCGCCCTCGAACCGTGGTCGGTCGGCGACCTGGCGGGGCTGGTCCGCCGCGCCGCACCCTTCGCCGAGCTGCCCGACTCGGCGTTGCACGCCGTGCTCGACATGCTCTCCGGCCGTTACCCGTCGACCGCCTTCGCCGAGCTGCGCCCCCGGGTGGTCTGGGACCGGACCACCGACGTGCTGACCGGCCGGCCGGGTGCCCAGCGGCTCGCCGTCACCAGCGGCGGCACCATCCCCGACCGGGGGTTGTTCGGGGTCTTCCTGGCCGGGGCGGAACGTGCCGCCCGGGTCGGCGAGCTGGACGAGGAGATGGTCTACGAGTCCCGGGTCGGCGACGTCTTCCTGCTCGGCTCCTCGTCCTGGCGGATCGAGGAGATCACCCCCGACCGGGTGCTGGTCTCCCCCGCCCCGGGCCAGGCGGCCCGGATGCCGTTCTGGAAGGGCGACCAGCCGGGCCGTCCGGTCGAGTTGGGCCGGGCCATCGGCGCCCGGATCCGGGCGTTGCTGCGCCTGGACGACGCCGCCGCCGTGGCCGCGTTGCACGCCGGTGGCCTGGACGACTGGGCGGCCGGCAACCTGATGGCGTACCTGCGGGAGCAGCAGGCCGCCACCCGCTCGCTGCCCGACGACCGGACGGTGCTGGTCGAGCGGTTCCGCGACGAGCTGGGCGACTGGCGGCTGGCCGTGCACAGCGTGCTCGGCGCCCGGGTCAACGGGCCGTGGGCGTTGGCGATCGGCCGCCGGCTGGCCGAACGCTACGGCGTGGACGCCCAGGTGATGCCCGCCGACGACGGGATCGTGGTGCGCCTGCCGGACACCGCCGACGAGCCGCCCGGCGTCGACGTGGTGGTCTTCGAGCCCGACGAGATCGCCCAGCTGGTCGAGGAGTCGGTGGGCACCTCCGCGCTCTTCGCCGCCCGGTTCCGCGAGTGCGCCGCCCGGTCGCTGCTGCTGCCCCGGCGTGACCCGCGCCGCCGGCAGCCGCTCTGGCAGCAGCGCCAACGCGCCGCCCAACTCCTCGACGTGGCCCGCGAGTACGCCGACTTCCCGGTCACCCTGGAGGCCGCCCGGGAGTGCCTGCAGGACGTCTTCGACCAGCCCGCCCTGGCCGGGTTGATGCGCGACCTGGCCAGCCGGAAGATTCGCCTGGTCGAGGTGGAGAGCGAGCGGCCCTCACCGTTCGCCCGGTCGCTGCTCTTCGGCTACGTCGGCGCGTTCCTCTACGAGGGGGACGCCCCGCTGGCCGAGCGGCGGGCCGCCGCGCTGGCGCTCGACTCGGCCCTGCTCGGCGAGTTGCTCGGCCGGGTGGACCTACGCGAACTGCTCGACCCGGCGGTGCTCGCCGAGACCGAGCGGCAGGTGCGCTGGCGCACCGACCAGCGTCGCCCGCGCGACGCCGAGGACGTCGCCGAGCTGCTCCGGGTGGTCGGCGATCTGAGCGAGGCGGAGCTGGCCGAGCGGGGCGTACCGGTGGACTGGCCGGTGGAGCTGGCGGCGGCCCGCCGGGCGTTGCGGGTCCGGATCGCCGGCGAGGAACGCTGGGTGGGCATCGAGGACGCCGCCCGGCTGCGCGACGCGCTCGGGGTGGCGCTGCCGGTGGGGGTGGCCGAGGCGTACCTGACGCCGGTGGCCGACCCGCTCGGCGACCTGGTCGCCCGGTACGCCCGCACCCACGGGCCGTTCGCCGCCGCGAGCTGCGCCGCCCGCTTCGGGCTGGGGGTGTTCGTGGTGGAGCAGGCGCTGCGCCGGCTCGCCGCGACCGGGCGGGTGGTCTCCGGCGAGTTCACCCCGGACAGCGTGGGCACCCAGTGGTGCGACGCCGAGGTGCTGCGGCTGCTGCGCCGCCGGTCGCTCGCCGCGCTGCGCCGGGAGATAGAACCGGTGCCGCCCCGGGTGCTCGCCGGCTTCCTGCCCCGGTGGCAGCAGATCGGGTCGTCGGCGCGCGGGGTCGAGGCGGTGGCCGCCGCGGTCGAGCAGTTGCAGGGCACCGCGGTGCCGGCGTCGGCGTGGGAACGGCTGGTGCTGCCCGCCCGGGTCGCCGACTACTCCCCCGCCCAGCTCGACGAGCTGTGCGCCGGGGGCGAGGTGGTGTGGTGCGGCTCGGGGGCGATCTCCGGCGGCGACGGCTGGATCACCCTGGCGTACGCCGACGTCGCGCCGCTGCTGCTCCCCCCGCCGGACGACGCCTTCGCCGCCACCCCACTGCACACCGCCGTGCTGGACGCGCTCGCCGACGGTCAGGCGCTGTTCTTCCGGCCGCTGGCCGACCGGGTGGGCTCGACCGACGACGCCGCCCTGACCGCGGTGGTCTGGGATCTGGTCTGGGCGGGGCTGCTCACCAACGACACCCTGGCCCCGCTGCGGGCGGCGCTCGGCGCGGGCGGGGCGCACCGGTCCCGCCCGGCCGCCCCGCGCACCCGCTACCGCCGCCCGGGTCGGGTGGCGCTGCCCAGCCGGGGCGGCCCACCCACGGTGGCCGGGCGCTGGTCGCGGCTGCCGCAGCGGGACACCGACCCGACCCGGCGGGCCGCCGCCCTGGCCGACCTGCTGCTCGACCGGCACGGGGTGGTGACCCGGGGCGCGGTGCTGGCCGAGCAGGTGGTCGGCGGGTTCGCCGCCGTCTACCCGGTGCTCGCCGCGCTGGAGGAGCGCGGCGCGGCCCGGCGGGGCTACTTCGTGGAGGGGCTGGGGGCGGCGCAGTTCGCGGTGCCCGGCGCGGTGGACCGGCTGCGGGCGCTCGCCGAGCCGACCGACCGGGGCCGGGGCCACGGGCCGACCACGGTGCTCGCCGCCACCGACCCGGCCAACCCGTACGGCGCGGCGCTGCCCTGGCCGGAGCGGGCCGTCGACTCCGGTGACGGCACCGCACCGAGCAGCGGGCACCGGGCCGGGCGCAAGGCCGGGGCGGTGGTGGTGCTGGTCGGTGGCGACCTGGCGCTCTATGTCGAGCGGGGTGGCCGGACGATCCTCTCGTTCACCGACGACGCCGACACGCTGGCCGTCGCCGGCAAGGCGCTCGCCGACGCGGTGCACTCCGGGGCGTTGGGGGCGATGTCGGTGGAGCGGGCCGACGGCGGGGCGGTGCACTCGTCGCCGCTGAGCGACGCGCTCACCGCCGCCGGTTTCCGGGCCACCCCCCGTGGCCTGCGCCTACGCGGCTGACCGGGCCGGCCACCCCCGCCGGGCCTGGGCCTACGCGGCTGACCGGGCGGCGATCCCCGCAGGGATGAGGGGCCACCCGCACCGGTGCCACCCGGTGCGGCGACGACCGGCCGGTGGCGGGCCGGCCGGGTCAGCCGAGCTTGGTCAGCACGTCGTTGTAGCGCTGCTGCTCGGCGGCGCTGGTCCGGGTGCCCAGGTAGTTGAGCACCACCGCACCGGCCCGGTACGCCTTGGCCCCCCACACGTCGGTCTGGTTGGTGGCGCTCGCCTCGTCGGGGAAGACGTAGACGGAGACCGCGTCGGTGACCATGAGTTGGGCGCAGCCGACACCCGTACCGTCAGGGCCGCAGTCCTTGGACCGGTCACGCGGGTCGGGCACCTTCAGCCCGGCGGCCTTGAACGCGTCGACCACCTTGCGGGCGGCGGGTGCGCTGGTCTCCTTGGTCGGCCGCACGAACGGCGGGGTGGAGGGACTCTCCCGGGGGGTGGTGCCCGGCTTGGCGGTCTTCGGCGGGCCGTCCGCCGGGGCGGCCTCGGTGGTGGCCGGGGCCTTCGACCGGCCGTCGGCCCACGCCCCGCCGTCCCGCTCGTCGGCGGGGTCGTCACCGCAGCCGGCCAGGGCCAGGGCGGCGAGGACGGCAGCGGTCGCGGACAGGATACGAAGGCGTTTCGTCACCCCGGCAGTCTGCCGAACCCGGTCCGTGGACGGCACCGGCCGGTCGGCCGATCGGGGTGTCCGGTCAGTGATAGTGCGCCCGCCGCACTAGCCTGCCGGCATGACCCCGACCCCCTGGATCTCACTGACCACCGACTACGGGCTCACCGACGGCTTCGTGGCCGTCTGCCACGGGGTGATCGGCCGGATCGCCCCGGCGGCGCGGGTGCTCGACGTGACCCACCTGGTGCCGCCGGGGGACGTCCGCCGGGGCGCGGCGGTGCTCGCCCAGACCGTGCCGCACCTGCCGTACGGGGTGCACGTGGCGGTGGTGGACCCGGGGGTCGGCACGGCCCGGCGGGCGGTGGCGCTGGTCACGCCGGGCGGGCTGCTGGTCGGGCCGGACAACGGGGTGCTGCCGGCGGCGGCGCGGGCGCTGGGCGGGATCACCGCCGCAGTGGAGCTGACCGCACCGGGGTGGCTGGCGGCGGAGGTGTCGGACACCTTCCACGGCCGGGACGTCTTCGCTCCGGTGGCCGCCCGGCTGGCCCTGGGCGGGCGGCCGGCCGATGCCGGGCCGCAGGTCGACCCGGCGACCCTGGTGACCCTGCCCCCACCGGTGTCGCGCCGGGAGGCGGATGGGTTCACCGCCGAGGTGCTCACCGTGGACCGCTTCGGCAACGTGCAGCTCGCCGCCGGGGCCGACCTGCTGGCGTCGCTGCCCGACGGGGTGGAGGTCGCCGGCCGGCCGGCGGTACGGGGCCGGACGTTCGGCGACGCGCCGGCCGGTGGGCTGCTCGTGTTCGTCGACTCCGCCGGCCTGGTGGCGGTGGCCCGCAACGGCGGCCGGGCGGTGGACCTGCTCGGGGTCGCCCCGGGCGCCCTCGTCACGGTGCGGGGACGTATCAGGGGGTGAGCTGCGCTCCCTGCCGGACGTCCGGTGTGGAATGCTGCTGCGGTGGGTGAAGTGTGGGTTCCGGTGGGCTGTCCCTGTTGTGCGTCCCGGACGGGTGGGGGCACCTGTCCGGTCTGCTTCTGGACCGATGACGGCCAGGGCGACGCCGATGCCGACGTGGTGCGGGGCGGGGCGAACGGTGAGCTGAGCCTCACCCACGCCCGGCTGAACTTCGCCGTGTACGGCGCCAGCCACCCCCGCTACCAGGACATGGTCCGCCCGCCCCGCCCGGACGAGCGGCCCTGAGCCGGGCCGTCCCCCGACCGGCCGGGGTCGCACCCGGGGTCGGGGGCGGTCCCGTGCGGCGACGGGCGGCCCGGTCAGCAGGGTGACACGGTGCCGCCGTACACGGCGGAGACGTAGGCGTGGCTGACGTACTGGCCGCCGGCCAGCCGGTTCCACCGGTTGGTGGTCCGGTACGTCCCGGCGACCGTCTGCCCCTTGACGTAGCACTGGATCGGTACGTCGGCGTGCGTCGCGGCGAGCCCCCGGGTGGCGTACGAGGTGCCGGGGCCGGTGCGGATGTTGAGCGGCCCGGAGCCGACGACGCCGCGCGGGCCGCTGCCGGTCCACAGGTAGGTCACGTCGACCCAGGCGTTGTCGGTCAGCAGCAGGCCGTCCCAGAAGGTGCCGTCGGCGAGGTCGATGCCGGCCGGGTTGAGCACGGTGCGCCCGAACTGGTCCCTGCCGCCGTTGTAGCCGTACTGGTAGGCGGCCTGGGCCTCGGGCCGCCCCTGCGGCAGGTCCTTCCAGTTCTCCCGGACGGCGGCGGGGTTCCAGTAGTCGTCGCGGGTGTTCCACGGGCCGACGTCCCAGACCGGCGCGTACTCGCAGCGGCTGCCGCTGGTGGTGCAGACCCGGACGGTGTAGTCACCGCTGTCGAGCGGGGAGAGCCCGCGCCGGGAGGGCAGGGCGACGAAGTGGTCCCGGGGTTGGATGGTGCGGCCGTTGGCGGTCACCCCGCCGACCTCGCCCTCCCGGGTGGCGAAGACCCGGTAGCTGCGGACCGCGGCGGGGGCGGGTGCCGCGACGGTGGCGGTGTCGGCGGTGAGCCGGACCGCGCGTACCGAGGCGGCGGCCTTCGGGTCGCGGGTGGTGAGCAGCACCCGGGTCTGGACCCGGCTGACCGGCCGGTCGAAGACGACCGGAGCGCCGCCGGCCTCCCGCCACTCCGTCCAGCCGGTGGACCGCGCGCCCCGGACCTGTACCTGGGCGGTGGTGCCGGGGGGTGTCTCGGCGGTGAGGTCGGCGTGGATCCGGTTGGCCGGGCCGGCGAGGGTGCGCGCGGGGGCGAGCAGCGCCCCCTCGGCCACCGGCGCGGCCAGCGCGGCGGGCCGGGTCCGCCGGGTGGGTCGGGTGTCGGCCAGGCGCAGCAGGCCCGCACCGGTGCGGACGTTGACGTCGTCGCCACCGCCGACCGCGAGGTCGACCGACCACCGCTCGCCGGCGGCCGACGACGCGGCCCACGGCCCGGCCCGGTCCAGCGCGGATCGGTCGAGCGCGACCCGGTCCAGGGCGGTCCGGTCCAGGGCGGTCCGGTCCAACGCGGGTTGGTCCAGGGCGGGTCGGGAGAGGTCGGTGGTGGGGGCGCGGGGTGTGGCGGCCACGGTGGTCGGGGTGAGCGCGCCGGCCAGGGTCACGGCCAGCAGACCGACCAGCAGGGACGACGGGGTACGACGGGGGCGAACTGCCATAATATTCTCCTCAGAACTCCCCCATAGTGCATTTATTGGTAGATCGAGAGAAGCACGCTACAAATAGCGATACATGCGAATTCTGTTCGGACGGGGGAGAATGCCGGGGTGCCCGAAGGAGACACCGTCTGGAACACCGCCCGCGTCCTGCACCGGGCGCTCGCCGGGGTGCGGCTCACCGGCAGCGACTTCCGGATTCCCACCCTCGCCACCACCGACCTGACCGGCTGGACGGTGCGCGAGTCGGCCAGCCGGGGCAAGCACCTCCTGCTCCGGCTGGCCGCACCGCCGCAGGCCTCGCCCACCGCCGCCTGGACGCTCCACTCCCACCTGCGGATGGACGGCGTCTGGCGGGCGTACGCCCCGGGGGAACGGTGGACCGCCCGGCCGGCGCACCTGATCCGGGTGGTGCTGCGCAGCCCGGAGGCGGTGGCCGTCGGCTACCACCTGCACGAGCTGGCCCTGCTCCCCACCGCCGGGGAGGAGAGCCTGCTCGGGCACCTCGGCCCCGACCTGCTCGGCGCGGACTGGGATCCGGACGAGGCGGTCCGCCGGCTGGCCGCCGCCCCCGGGGTGACCATCGGCGAGGCCCTGCTCGACCAGCGCAAACTGGCCGGGGTGGGCAACCTCTACAAGTGCGAGCTGCTGTTCCTGCGCGGCCTGTCCCCGTGGACGCCGGTCGGCGCGGTGCCCGACCTGCCCGCCGTGGTGGCCCTGGCCCAGCGACTGCTCGCCGCCAACCGGGGCCGGTGGACCCAGAGCACCACCGGTTCCCTGCGCCGGGGGCAGACCAGCTACGTCTACGGCCGGCGGGCGCAGCCGTGCCGCCGCTGCGGCACCGCCATCAGCCGGGAGGAGCTGGGCGAACGGGTCACCTACTGGTGCCCGGTCTGCCAGCCGCCCCCGGCGGCCCACTGAGTCCGGCCGGCACGGGCGGGCCGACTTCCGCACCGCACCCTCCCGGCTGGCGGGACGAGCCGGCAGACACGGACGAATGGGTAATTCCTATCCGCCCACCCAGGTTGCATGCTGCATTGGAGTGCTCACCGTTCGTCACCACCGGACGCGACCGTCCACCACGCCGGGGTGGGGGTCGGCGCGTCCCCGTGCCCGGGGAGAGCCATGGCCCTGTTCCGCAGACCACGACTGCCCTGGACGACCCGGGTCGTCCGCACCGACCGCACCGACCGGCCCGCCGTGCCGGCGGCCCGGACCGGCGAGTCCGGTCCCGCCCCGGCGAGCCTGGACCCGGCCGCCGTGCCGCGCTGCTTCGGCCCGGTGCCCAACTTCGCCGGCAGCCCACTGCCGGTACGCGACCGGCAGGGCCGGGTGCTCACCGGCACCGGCCTGCGCAAGTTCGTCGACGCCCTGCCGCTGCCCGGCCCGGTCCGCACCGAGCTGGGCGGCTGGCTGCCGGTTGCCACCCCGGACACGGTGAGCTGGCCGGGCTGCGACTACTACGAGATCGGGCTGGCCGAGTACACCCAGCGGCTGCACCGGGACCTGCCCGCCACCCGGCTGCGCGGCTACCGCCAGCTCAACCTGGGCACCGACCGGGACGGGCACAACACTGTCGCCCCACCGGAGCGGCCCTACCACCTGGGACCGCTGATCATGGCGCGGCGGGACCGTCCGGTCCGGATCAAGTTCATCAACCAGCTCCCCACCGGCCCGGCCGGGGACCTGTTCCTGCCGGTGGACACCAGCCTCTCGGGTGCCGGGCCGGGGCCGCTGGAGGGGCCGGCGCCCTACCCGCAGAACCGCGCTGTGCCGCAGCTCTCCGGGGCGCACACCGGCTGGATCAGCGCCGGCAACCCGTGGCAGTGGGTGACCCCGGCCGGGGAGATCACCCCGTACCCGACCGGGCCGGGCCTGACCCACGTGCCGGACATGCCGGCGCCCGGGGCCGGAGCCACCACGCTCTACTACCCGAACGCGCAGAGCGGCCGGCTGATGTGCCTGCAGGACAACACCGTCGGGCTGTCCCGGCTGACCGTCCTGTCCGGTCAGTTCGCCCTCTACCTGCTCACCGACCCGGCCGAGGAGGACCTGGTCGCCGACGGGGTGCTCCCCGCCGGGCAGATCCCGCTGGTGATCCAGGACCGGACCTTCGTCCCGGACGACGCCCAGCTCGCCGCCGAGGATCCCACCTGGGACCGGGACCGCTGGGGCACCCGGGGCGACCTGTGGCACCCGCACGTCTACCAGCCCCGGCAGGACCCGCACCGGGACTCCGGGCGGAACCCCACCGGACGCTGGGACTACGGCCCCTGGCTGCCCGGCGGCGAGGGGCGGGACGGGCCACGGGTCGGCCCGGTCGACAACCCGCACCACGATCCGGTCGCCGCCCCGCAGGAGCCGCCCCGCATCCCCGGGGTGCCGCACCCGAGCGCCGTGCCCGAGGCGTACGGGGACACCATGCTGGTCAACGGGGTCGCCTACCCGTACCTGCGGGTGCGGCCGACGGCGTACCGGTTCCGGATCGTCAACGGCTGCGCCGACCGCGCCCTCAACCTCCAGCTCTACCGGGCCCGCTCGGACGGGCCGATGTGGCGGGCCGACGGCAGCCTCGCCGACGCCGACGCCGGCGAGGTGCCGATGGTGGCCGCCGTACGGGCCGCCGGGCGGCCGACCGACTGGCCGGTCGACGGGCGGGACGGCGGGGTGCCCGACCCGGCCGCCGCCGGCCCACCCATGATCCAGATCGGCAACGAGTGCGGGCTGCTCCCCGCCCCGGTGGTGGTGCCGAACCGCCCGGTCGGCTACCGGTACGACCGCCGCGACCCAACCGTGCTCAACGTGGACTCGGCCGCGCTGCTGCTCGCCCCGGGGGAACGGGCCGACGTGCTCGTCGACTTCTCCGCCCTGCCCCCCGGCGCGACGGTACTGCTCTACAACGACTGCCCGGCCCCGCTGCCCGGCTTCGACCCCCGCTACGACCGGCACACCGACGCCCCGGACCGGCGCGCCGAGGGGGGCGGCCCGGTCACCCTGCCCGGCTACGGCCCGAACACCCGTACCGTGCTCCAGTTCCGGGTCACCGGCACCCCCACCGAGCGGTACGACCTGGCCCGGCTGACCGACCGGCTGCCCGCCGCGTACGCGGCCAGCCAGCGGCCACCGGTCGTGCCGCAGCCGGAGTACGACCGGGCGTTCGGCACCACCACCCACCGGGGCGTGGTCGCGCCCGCGCACGCCACCTCGGTCACCTTCACCCCGCCGGTGGGCACCGGGCCGGTCACCCTGCCGATCCGGGTGAAGACCGTCGGCACCGTCTTCGAGCCGGAGTACGGGCGGCGGGCCGGCCGGCTCGGAGTGGCCCATCCGAACGCCGGACCGCTCGGCCCGACGACCCTGCCCCTCGGCCCGGCGGACCCGGCGACCGAGATCCTCGTCGCGGTCGACCCGACGGCAGGGGCGGGGGAACCCGCCGACGGCGTCGAGCTGTGGCGGATCCGCGGCACCGGTCGGCAGACCCACCCGGTCCGCTTCGACGGCTGCGACGTGCAGGTGGTCAACCGGACCGGCGGGGACGGCACGGTCCGCCCCCCGGACGGCGGCGAGCGGGGCTGGAAGCAGACCGTCCGGGTCAACCCGGCCGAGGACGTGGTGGTGGCGCTGCGCCCCGAGGTGCCGCCGTTGCCGTTCAAGGTCGCCGACAGCCTGCGGCTGCTCGACCCGACCCGCCCGGCCGGGGTACGGCTCGACGCCACCCCGGTCAGCCCGTGCGACGGCCAGCCGGCGACGGTGGTCAACCAACCGGTCAACCTGGGCTGGGAATTCCGCTGGTCCAGCGGCGCGGCCGGGCTGCGGGACCTCGGCATGAGCCGGCCGCTGGTCCTGCGGGTCTCCCCCCGCGCGCCGACCGGGCTGACCGCGACCCCGGTGCCCGGCTCGGCGACCGCGCTGCCGGCTATCGCGCTGGCCTGGACGGGCCACGGCAGCCGGCCGGCGGCCACCAGCCACCTGCTCCAGCGGGCCACCGACGTCGACTTCACCACCGGGCTGACCACGATCACCGTGGCGGCGACGGCCATCCGCTACACCGACGCCACCATCACCCCGGGGGTCACCTACCACTACCGGATCCGGGCCGAGAACGCCGCCGGCTGCTCGGCCTGGTCGAACAGCAGCCCGGCGTCGGTACGGCTGCCCGCACCGGACAGGCTGGCCGCGACGGTGCCGGCGGCGGTGCCGCTGCGGGTGGCGTTGCGCTGGGTGAACCGCTCCTTCGCCACCGGCCTGGACGTGCAGCGGGCCACCAACCCGACCTTCACCAGCGGGCCGGGCACCACCGCCGTCCCGGTCTGCAACCACCACGTCGACTCCGCGGTGGCCCCGGACACCACCTACTACTACCGGGTCCGGACGACGTATCTCGGTGCGGCGTCACCGTGGTCGACGGTGGCCACGGCGGTCACCCCGCCCCTGCCGGGCCCGCCGACCGGGCTGGTGGCGACGGTCGGCGTCCCCGCGTCGGACACCGCGACGGTGTCGTTGAGCTGGGCGGCGGGCCTCCCGCCGGGGCCGGGGGCCGGGTTCGTGGTGCAGCGCGCGGTGGATCCGCAGTTCTGCCGGGAGCTGGCCAGTTTCACCGTGACCGGTCGGGTGTTCACCAACACCGGTCTGGCCCGGGGCGTCACCTACCACTACCGGGTCCGCTCGTTCAACGTGGTGGGCAGCTCCCCCTGGACCGTCCCGGTGCCGGTCAGCACGCCCCGCTGAGACCGGCTCAGCGGGTGGGGGCGCGCAGGGGTTCGCCGACGGTGCGCAGCTCGGCCAGGGCGGCGGCGACCCCGTGCAGCAGGTCGGTCGCCTCCATCAGCCGGGTCGCCGCCGGGTCGGCGACGACCTCCGGGTGGGCGTCCTCGGCGACGTAGCCGGCGGCGGCGGCGACCAGCCCCTCGTAGGCGGTCACCCCGGCGACCAGCTGGTCGCGCAGCGCCCGGTGCGCCTCGGCGAGCCGGGGGCGGGCCTCGACCGGGGCGAGCCGCAGCGCGCGTTCCACGCCGGCCGTCCGGTCGGCCAGATCCCGCAGCGAGCGGTCGGCGGCAGCGGCCTCCAGCACCGCCGGCTCGGCCAGGCCGGTCAGTCGGGGCGCGATCCCGGCCAGGGTGAGCGCGGCCCGGTCCAGCCGGGCCCACGACTCGGCGGCGGAGGTGCCCCGCAACGCGAACCGGGAGCGGAACCGGCGGGCCTCGGCCAGCACGCCGGGGCCGACCGGGAGCCGTTCGACGGCCGCGACCAGCCGGGCCCGGGAGCGGGCGGCGGCCTCGGCCGGGTCGAGGGCGGGCGGAACCGGGCGGGCGGCGAACGCCCGCAGGTCGATCCAGCGCCAGGCGGCCAGCGCGACGGCGCTGCCGGCGGCACCGGCCCAGGCCGCGTCGGGCAACCCCAGCCCCGCGTACGGCGTCAGCACCGCCGCCGCACCGGTGAGCCCGCCGGCCAGTACGCTCCACCGGCGGGCGGAGCGCCGGAGTCTGCCCAGTCGACGGAAGTGTCGCGTTCGCTCGTCGGCCACCCGTACCTCCTCGTGCCGGCCGCTCAGCCGGCGCTGCTGTCCCCCACGCCGCGGTCGCGGCCCATGCTGGCCCGGATCTCGTCCAGCCGGGCGGCGGCGGCCGGGTCGGCCGTCGGCGCGGCGGGCTGCGCCTGCTGCTGCACCGCCGGCTGCTCCTGCCGGCCGCCGAGCTGGTCGCCGGCCATGCTGGCCCGGATCTGCTCCAGCCGGGACGACCCGGCGCTGTCCAGGGTCGACTTCTGGATCTCCAGCATCCGCCCCTCGACGGAGTTGCCGGCCAGCTCGGCCCGACCCATCGCGTTGGCGTAGCGGCGCTCGATGCGGTCGCGCACCTCGTCCAGCGACGGGGTGTTGGTGGGCGCGGTCAGCGAGGACATCGACTCCAGGGAGCGGGCGACGCTCTCCTGCATCTTGGCCTGTTCGAGCTGGCTGAGCAGCTTGGTCCGCTCGGCGAGCTTCTGCTGGAGGATCATCGAATTGTTCTCGACCGCGCGCCGGGCCTGGGCGGCGGCACCGAGCGCCTGGTCGTGCAGGGTCTTCAGGTCCTCGGTGGCCTGCTCGGCGGAGACCAGCTGGGTGGCGAGCACCTGGGCGGACTGCTCGTAGCGACCGGCCTCGGCCTCGTCGCCCTTGGCCCGGGACTGGTCGGCGAGGACCAGCGCCTGCCGGGCGTTGCCCTGGAGCCGCTCGACCTCGGTCATCTGCCGGGAGAGCTTCATCTCCAGCTGGCGCTGGTTGCCGATCACCGCCGCCGCCTGCTGGACCAACGTCTGGTGCTGACGCTGCGCGTCCTCGATGGCCTGCTGGATCTGCACCTTCGGATCGGCGTGCTCATCGATCTTGGCACCGAAGAGCGCCATCAGGTACTTCCAGCCCTTGACGAACGGGTTCGCCATCTCCGCGGTATCCCCTCAGTAGCGTCGCTGCGCCTCGGCCACACCGGGGGCCGGACGGGCCGCACGGCACGCCCCCATCGTCGCAGCCGGACGCCAGCAGGGCCGTTCGTACCGCGGGGTGCCCCGGCGGCCTGCGATCAACACTACGCGGCGTCTGCCAGCCCGGCCACGGGACGGACCCGGGTCAGGCGGCGCAGACCACGTCGCGGTCGCTGGGACGGACCCGGGCGCTGCGCAGGGTGGCCTTCAGCGGGGAGTCCTGGCGCACCGAGACGGCGACCGCGCCGTCGGTGGCCATCTGGCGTACCCCGCGGCCGGTGGCCTTGCGCACCGGACCGGCGGCTGACCCGGCGGCGACCGGCTCGTCCTGGACCGGCATGAGCACGCCCGGCAGCTGCTCGGCGAGCGCGACGGTGTCGCTCACCTCGCGCAGCAGCTCGGACAGCCGGGCACCGAGTGCGTCACAGATGGCGGCGAGCAGCTCGCTGGAGGGCTCCTTCTGGCCGCGTTCGATCTCGGACAGGTAGCCGAGGCTGACGTTGGCGGCGGTGGAGACCTCGCGCAGGGTGCGGTGCTGACCCTGGCGTCGCGCGCGAAGTGCGTCACCGATCACCCGGCGTAGCAGGACCATCGCACCTCCCCCTGACGGGATCTACTCTCCGGGCGGCTGATCGCCCGCGCCGGACGCGGTGGACCGCGCCGCCGCCGACACCGTACGCCGGAGCCTTCCCGCAACCGTACCCGTTGGTCGGCCCGGCGACATCCCGCCCCGCCTGTCGGATCTGGGCAGGGCCGGTCAGCGCCGCCGGGTGCCGGTCGGCGGGGCGTCGGACGGCGGCCCGGGGCGCGGGGCGGGGCCGACCGCCGGGAAGGACCCGTGAATCCGCTCCGCGAGCAGGCGCAACGCCTCGGTCACCGCGGTCGCCCGGATGCGGTCGCGGCCCCCGTCGAGGTCCAGCCGACGGACCACCGGGCCGCCCGGCCCGGCCACCGCGACATAGACCAGGCCGACCGGTCGGCCGTCCTGCGGCTCGGGACCGGCGACCCCGGTGGTGGCCAGCCCCCAGTCGGCGGCGCAACGCCGCCGGCCCCCCTCGGCGAGGGCGACGGCCACGTCCGGATCGACCGGTCCGCGTTCGGCCAGCAGATCCTCGGGTACGTCGGCCAGCCGCGCCTTCAACTCCGTGGCGTACGTCACGAGCCCACCCCGGTAGACGGCGCTGACCCCGGCGATCTCCACGATCGCGGCGGCCAGCAGGCCACCGGTCAGGGACTCGACGGTGGCCAGGGTCTGCCGCCGCTCGTGCAGGCTGTGCACCACGCCCGCCGCCGGGCTACCCACCGTCGGGCTGCCCACCGTCGGCCCGTGTTCCGTACCGGTCCCCATGCCGTCCTCCTTCCCCCGGGTCACCCCGCTACTCATCTTCCGGGCCGCCGGTCCGGCCGCCCGGGGGGGCGACCAGCCGGCGTCCCCACCCGAGGGACGGCCAGCCGGCGTCCGTGACGGGCGGTCAGCGGGGTGGCCGGCGTCCCCGGCCGGCAGGGTGGTCAGCCGGTGAGCCCGACGTCCCGGGCGAGCAGGGCGGCCTGCACCCGGTCGGCGACGCCGAGCTTGGCGAAGACGGCCGAGAGCTGGTTACGGACCGTCTTCTCACTGAGCCCGAGGTGCCGGGCGATCCGGGCGTTGGTGTCCCCGCCGGCCAGCCGGCGCAGGATGTCCCGCTCCCGGGGGGTGAGCCGGTCGAACGGGGGCGGCAGCTCGACCGGCTGACGACGCAGGCTGGTCAGCACCTGCGGACCGACCCGGGGGCCGAGGACGAGCCCGCCGCCGGCCACCGTGCGCAACGCGTCGACGATCACGTCCGGGTCGGTGTCCTTGAGGACGTAGCCCCGGGCACCGGCCCGCAGCGACCGGCCGACCACGTCCTCGTCGTCGGCCATGGTCACCATCAGCACCCGGATCTCCGGTCGGGCCTGCACGATCCGCCGGGTCGCCTCCACGCCGTCGCCGTCCGGCAGCGCCACGTCCATCGCGACCACCCCCACCGGCTCGGTCGCCGCGATGCCGACCGCCTCGGCGCAGGTGGCGGCCTCCAGGACGCCGTCGACCCAGGCCTCGCCCTCCAACATGGTCCGCAGGCCACGGCGGACCACCGGGTGGTCGTCCACGATCAGCACCCGGACCGCCCCGCCGCGCGTCGCCCCTCCGGTCAATGCCCTCCCCCTCCCGCAGCGTCTTCCTCCACACGACCCCCACCCGCCGCGCCCCCCGCCGGGTTCCGGGAACCCCCGGTGATCAAGAGCTTGGCGTCATCCTCCGGCCGGATCCTGACGCAAACCTCTTGATCACCGGAAGCGGGTGGGCCGGGGGCGGGGCGGCGGGGGTGGGCGGGGGGTCGTCGTCGGACGGGAGGGGGAGCCGGACCCGGACCAGGGTGCCGTGCGGGACGCGGGCGACGAACTCGCAGTCGCCGCCCAGCTCGGTGGCCCGCTCCCGGATCGAGTCCAGGCCCACCCCGCCCGGCCGGCGGGCGACGATGCCGGTGCCGTCGTCGGACACCTCGACGACCAGCGCCCGGCCCCGGCGTACCACCACGTCGCAGCAGGTCGCCCCGGCGTGCCGGGCCGTGTTGGCCAGCGCCTCGCCGACGATCCGGTACGCCGCGACCTCGACGGCGGCCGGCAGCCGGTGCAGGGCGTCCGGCACGCTCAGCCGGACGGCCAGGGCCGGGCCGTCGAAGCGCTGGCACTCGGCCCGCAACGCCGACTCCAGCCCCCGGTCGAGGGCCGCCGGCCGGAGCTGGTCGACCAGCTGGCGTACCTCGCCGGTGCAGGTGAGCAGGTCGGCGGCGAGCCCGTCGAGGATGCGGGTCAGCCGCTCCTGGTCGGCCGGGACGATCTTGCGGGCCGCGCGTACCTGCATGGCCATGCCGGCGAGGGTCGGACCGAGACCGTCGTGCAGGTCCCGGCGCAGCCGGCGGCGCTCCTCCTCCCGGGCCGTCACCAGCCGCTCCCGGGAGTCCCGCAGGTCGCCGATCAGCCGGGCGGTCGCGGCGGCCACCGAGGCGTGCATCGCGACGTCGCGGAGCAGCCGCCGCTCGACCGGGGTGAACCGGGTGCCGGCCGCCCGGTGGGCCACCACCAGACGACCCACCCGTTCCCCGTGGGTGACCATGTCGAAGCGCTCCAGCGAGGTGGTGGCCCGGCCGTACGCGGCGTGCACCCGCCCGGGGTGGCCCGCGTCGACGTGCTCCCCGCCCAGCTCCACCGCCACGTACGGCACCTGGAGCGAGCGGGCGATGGTGCCGGTGAGCAGCGGCAGCACCGCCTGCGGCTGCACCGTCCGCTCCAGCAGGTCACCGAGCCGGGCCAGCACCGCGTACGGCTCGTCGCGGTCGCCGTAGAGCAGCCGGTTCACCCCGCGCTGCACCCGGTGCCGCAGCGGCTCGAAGGTCACCGCGATCAGGCCGGTCGCCACCAGCGACGCGTTCGAGGTGTCCCCGCGCAGCACGAGGTCCCGCAGCAGGGCGACGACCCCGACGAAGGCGGCGATCACCAGCAGGCTCATCACCAGCCAGACCAGGGTCCGGTTGATCACCTGTTCCAGGCCGTAGAGCCGGTAGCGGAGCACCGCCAGGGTCATCGCGCCCGGAATGGCGATCACCATCAGCAGCCACGCGCCGGAGAGGCCGAGCCAGTCCAGCAGCAGGCCGAGCAGGAACAGCGTACCGGCGGCCAGCAGGCAGGCGAGCTGCTGCCGGACCTCGCCGACGGCCCGCCGCCAACGACGGGCCAGCGACCCGAGCACGGCGGCCACCAGCAGCAGCTCCACCGCGACGGTCAGCAGGGCGAGGCGGACCAGCAGCCGCGCGGTCGGGTCGGCGGCCGGGGCGGCGGACAGCAGCAGGCCCCGGGGGTCGCTGGTGGCGGCCACCGCCAACGCCACCGCCACCACCGCCGTGGTGACCACCAGCCCCACGGCGACCGGCCGCCAGCGCCGGCCCGGCAGCCGGCCGTCCGGGAAGACCAGCAGGGCCAGGAAGACCAGGCCGTACGGCGGCCACCAGAGCCACTGGCTCAGCCACGCCAACGGGGTGACCACCGACCAGCTCAGCGCCAGCACCGTCGTGCCCGCGACGAGACCGGCCGCCAGCATCAGCCGGCCGACCGGGTGGCCGGGCAGCCCGGCGAGCACCAGCCCCCCGAGCGCGGTGAACGAGACGGCGATCGCGCCGGTCAACGCCGCCGGCCCGGCCGCCGCCGGGTAGGGATCCCGCCACTGCCCGACCAGGACGAGCACGGCGACGACCAGCCCCACCCCGGCCAGGACCCGGCGGGGGGTGGACAGCGCGGCGATGGTCGACGGCACGGCAGGCCCTCCGGGGTGGTCGTCGGTGGTCGGGGCGGATGTCGGGTCAGTCCGCCCAGCCGGCGGCGTGCATGGCGTTGTGCAGCCAGTTCCCGGAGTCGTGTTCGAGGTGCTCCGGCAGGGCGCCGATGACCTCGGAGAGGTCCGGGTCGTCGAGGCGGGGCAGCTCGGACAGCGCCCGCTCCAGCGAGATCCGGGACCGGATGAGCACGTCCGGATGGTCGTGGACGTACCGCGTCACGTGCGCCACCACCGTGGCCAGCCGCTGCCGGACGAGGTCGGGCACGGCCGGGCCGGTGCCGGCCTGCAACGCCTCCAGCCGCCAGTCGGCGGAGAAGACCGGGTGGAGCCGACGCCCGGTGACGTCGAAGAACTCGACCGCCCCGGCGAGCTTCTCGCCGTGGTCGGCGGCGGCCAGCAGGTCGGCCAGGTCCTGGTAGACGTGGCAGAACGTGTCGTTGGTGGCGATCAACAGGATCCGTCGGTCGTCGCCGGCGTGCAGCGTCATGGTCACTCCTCGGATGCCGGGCGCGGACGACGGGGCCGGTCTCCCGGCACCCGTCCCGCCGCAGCGTAGGTGGTGGATCGTCCACAGTGGCACCGCCGGGTGGGCCGGCGGTCGACGGTGAACGGCCGAACCATCGTCGTCCGTCGGCTGTCCCGCCGGCCCGGGGCGGACGTCCCGGGCCGGCGGGACCGATCGGCGTCAGCCCGCCGGGTGGACGCCCACCGTGGTCGCCCGGGTCATGTCGGTCGTCGCCGTGACCTCCGGCAGCCCCTCGGTGTGCCCGCCGGAGCGGATCCGCGCCGACCAGTGGTCGTACCGCTCGCCGAGCTGCCCGACCCGCACGTACGCCGCGCCGGCCAGGCAGGCGCTCAGCGGGTCACGCGGCTTGTCCGGCATGGTGGCCTGGGCACAGCCGGCACCGTACTGGCCCTGGTCGCGCAGCGGGTCGAAGCCCGACCGGTCCCCGTCGCACGGGTTCCAGTCGAACGTCTGCACGCAGTCGGCGTAGTTGGCCACCGCCTGCGTCATCGCGTTGCGCAGGTGCTGGTGGGCCGACTGGTCGGCGTCGCTGCGCGGCCGGGTGTAGTCGGCGGGCAACCCGTTGCCGCCGAGGAGCAGGCCGGTCAGGCTGTCGTCGAGCTCCAGCGCGGTCCCCCAGCCCAACTCGGTGTACGCCTGCAACAGCCGCAACGCGTCCGCGACGGCCTTGCCCTTCTGCCAGAGCACCCGGGACACCTCCCAGGTGTCGCCGCTCGGCGGGTTCGGCCCGGTGCCGGCCCGCATCACCCGGTAGAAGTACTTCTGCCGGCCGGAGAGCATCGCGGCGGCCTTGGTGCGGGCGGTCGTCGCCTGGGTCGCGTTGACCGGGACCGCCGCCGACTCGAACGCCGGCTTGTACGTCCCCGCCCACCGCTCGGTGAGGTACTTGTTCTCGTCGTGGCAGTAGCCCTGCGGGATCGGGGACCGGACGTCCCACGAGCAGATCGTGCCGACGGGGAACGTCCGGGTGGTGTTCTGCACCTCCTGCCAGTCCCCGCCGGCCCACTTGACCCGCGACCGCAGGGTGATCTGGAGATCGCCGGTGGTGGTCACGAACCGGGGGCCCTCGTGCTCCTCGACGTTGACGAAGTTCGCGTCGTAGCAGGTGGAGAACGCCGGTGCGTGCCCCGGCGGCATGGCGTGGTGGGCCAGGTGGAAGGCGTTGGGCAGGTTGCTCCGGCGTACCGTCGAGGGGGTCGGCCGGGCGACCCGGGTCGGGCCGCACCCGCCGATCGACTCGGTCTCGGGAATCCGGTTCGCCGCCGGGAGCTCCTGGTCGGGGCTGCCCCACATGTCGTGCACCGGCAGGGTGTCGCTGCCGTTCCAGACCACCGCCTTGCGGACGTTCTCCACCTGGGCGTTCCACCCGGCGACCGCGGTGCGGTAGTCGGCCATCAGCGCGGTGAACAGCGGGTTGGTGCGGCCGTCGGCCGTCGGTTGGCTGAACTGACGGACCCGCTCGTTGACGGTCCGTCCGGCCTCGGTCACGGCCTCCCCCCGGCCGGCGGCGACCTGCCCGGCGAACTGCGGGTTTTCCAGCTGCAGGATGTTGTAGACCCGGGCGGCGGTGGTCCAGGCGGCGGCGTTGGCGACCGGACCGGTGGTCCACTCGCCACCGACCCGGTCCCTGGCCCACCGGCCGAGGTAGTTGATCGAACCGGCCGGCAGGTGGGTGTCGAGCACACTGACCGGGTCGGCCAGGCTGGCGCCGGCCGGGGCGGTGAAGGTGCCCTCGTCGGATGCGGTGACGGTGGCGAAGGTGAAGGTCGGCGACTCGGCCTTCGGGAAGTAGGTGCCCAGGTAGTCCGGGATCGGCTGCCCGGTGATCTCCCTGTGGTGCACGTACGTGGTGATCACCTGGTTGAGCGGGCTCTTGGCGATGTTCTCCAGGGCCACGTGGGTGGCGAGCGCCATCGAGTCGACCTTGCGCTCGATGGTCTGCAACTGGGTGGCGATCCGACCGAGGTTGGCGCGTACCTCGTCGAGGCCCTTGGTGAGCGCGTCGAGCTGGGCGACCAGCCCGGCGTACATCTCCTTGAGCGCCGACTCGATCCGGTCGAACCGCTTGTCGATCCCCTTGGCCAGCCGGTCGATCTGCTGGCGCAGCTTGCCGATCTCCGCCTGGATCGCGGCGTTCGGATCACCGCCACCGGCGAAGAGGCCGATCAGGCTCACCGCCGCGCCGAGCAGGTTGCCGGTCAGCACCGCCGTGCCCATCGCCGTCGCGGCCATGGTCAGCCCCTGCCCGAGCACCGTCGTCACGTACGTGTTGATCGCGGTCACCGAGGTCACCACGGCCTTGCCGATGGTCTCCAGCTGCTTGCCGAACTTCTTGTCCACGAAACCGACCAGGGTGGACAGCACCGTGACGGTGGACCCCAGCCCCTCGAAGATCTTGCGGTTGAGCTCGGTCTTCGCCTTCTCCGCGTCGACCACCGCCTGACTCGGCTTCGGGTCCTGGTTGAGCGGGTAGCTGTTGGCGTAGCCGACCACCTCGGTGATCCGGTTGTTGCCGTCGGTGTCGAGCACCTTCAGGGCGGCGTACGCCCGCTCCTGCACCAGCGTCCGGAAGGCGGCCGGGTCACCGCGCAGGTCACGGATCGCCGCCAGCGGCACGTAGTGGCCGAGGGTGCCGGTGTTGCCGTCGGCGCGCGGCTCGTGGATCCGCGCGGCCAGCAACCCGTCGACCGGGGTACGCACCCCGGTGCCGGTCCGCCCGGCGAAGGCGCTGTCCCAGCCGGCGGCCAGCGCGTCGTCGGTGGCGGCCCGTCGGTGCAGCTCCCGCCAGGTGTCCTGGGTCAGGTCCCGGGAGCGGGCGTTCCACGCCGCCTCCTGGTAGCCGCCCCGGACCAGGTTCAACGCGTCCGGCACCACGTTCGCGCCCTCCGCGCCGACCGTGCTGGCCAGGAAGGCCCGCACCGCCGGGCCGGTGGTCACCGCGCCGGTGGAGTCGCCGAGCCGGGCCAACACCGCCATCGCCACCGCGAACCTGGACCGGTCCTCGGCCCGCGCGTCGCCGACCGCCGCGTCGGCGACCGCCCGGGTGGTGGCGACGTGCCCGGCCACCTGCGTCGCGTCGGCGCCCGGCTGACCGGTGCGCCAGTCCAGCAGCTCGGCGGTGAGCAGGGCGTCCTTCAGCCCGGCCGCCCCGGCGTCGCGCAGCTGCACCACCGCCCCGAACAGTGCCCCGTGCACCGCCTGCTCGTCGAAGGGCACCGGGTCGGCGGCACGGGCCGGGGTCTGGTGCATGGTGACCGCCAGCACCGCCGTCAGGCCGGCGGCCCACAGCCGTCGGCCCCGCCACCCGCCGCCCCGGGAGCGTCCCCGGATCTGTCTCGTCGCTGTCCCCACCGCTGTTCCTCCCGCCACCGGGCGCAGACCGCCCGCCGTCGCCGGGCGACGACCCGACCGGGCCGACGCCGCACCGGACCGCAGGGGCCGGTGCGGTGACGACTCTGCGGGGCATGGCGTCCCGGCCGGCAGGGACAGCCGTCCCACCTGCCCCGGGATTCCGGTGCGGTCACCGAGGCGACAGCGGGACGCCTCCCGGTCAGGCGGTGACGACGGGACGCCCGGCCGGGCGGTGACGGTGGGAAGCTCCGGCCGGGCGGTGACGGTGGGAAGCCCCGGTCAGGGGCGGGGGCGGCGCAGGCGCACGGCCTGGGCGACGTAGTCGAAGCCGGTGACCACGGTGACCAGCACGGCGGCGGCCATGATCCAGGGACCGACGGCGGCGAGGGCGGCCGGCATCGGCCACAGGTACCAGGCGATGGCCAGGATCTGCAACGCCGTCTTGAGCTTGCCGCCCCGGCTGGCCGCGATCACCCCGTGCCGGATCACCCAGAACCGCAGCCCGGTGATGCCCAGCTCGCGGGCGAGGATCAGCACCGTCACCCACCAGGGCAGCCGGTCGTAGACGGAGAGCAGCACCAGGGCCGCGCCGGTGAGCGCCTTGTCGGCGATCGGGTCGGCCACCTTGCCGACCGAGGTGACCAGGCCGAACCGGCGGGCGATCCAGCCGTCCACCAGGTCGGTCATCGAGGCGAACGCGAAGATCAGGCAGGCGGCGATCCGCCACCCGGTGTGGGTCATCCCGGAGGCGGTCACCGAGACCGCGAAGACCGGCACCAGCACCAGCCGCAGCAGGGTCAGGCCGTTGGCCGCGTTGAGCACCGGCACCCGGGCCACCGGCGGCGCGGACTCCGCCGCCCCGGTCACCGCCGGACCCCGCTCCGGCCGTCGAGGCCCACCTGGCACCGCCCCACCTGGCTCCCCCGCTCCGTCCGGGCCCACCGTCACCGTTCCGCGCCGGGCGCCGCCGAGATCATCTCATCCGGCACGGCCACCAGGTCGACGCCCTCGGTCGCGGTGACCGTGGCCCGGACCAGGTCGCCGGGGCGCAACGCGGCCAGGTCGACCCCGCCGCCGACCGGGGCGACCAGAGTGGTCGAGCCGTCGACCTCGGGGGCCTGGTGCGCCGCCCGGCCCTCCACCACACCGTCGTCGACCGTGTCGACCAGCACCTCGACCGTGCTGCCGAGCCGCTCCTCGGCCCGCTGCGAGCACAGCTCGTCGGCGAGTGCGGCGAGCCGGTCGTAGCGGCGCTTGACGGTGGCGGCGGAGAGCTTGCCGGGCAGCCCGGCGGCCTCGGTGCCGTCCTCGTCGCTGTAGTCGAACACGCCGATCGCGTCGAGCCGCGCCTCGGTCAGGAAGCGGGTCAGCTCGGCCACGTCCTGCTTGGTCTCGCCGGGGAAGCCGACGATGAAGTTGCTCCGCGCCCCCGCCTCGGGCGCCAGCGCACGGGCGCCGGCCAGCAGCTCCAGGAACCGGTCGGTGGAGCCGAACCGGCGCATCCGGCGCAGCACCGGCTCGCTGGAGTGCTGGAACGACAGGTCGAAGTAGGGGGCCACGCCGGGGGTGGTCGCGATCGCCTCGACCAGACCGGGCCGGGTCTCGGCGGGCTGGAGGTAGCTGGCCCGCACCCGGACGATGCCGTCGATCGCGGCGAGCTGCGGCAGCAACTTCTCCAGCGCCCGCGGGTCGCCCAGGTCCTTGCCGTACGACGTGGAGTTCTCGCTGACCAGCACCAGCTCGCGGACGCCGGTCTTGGCCAGCCACTCCGCCTCGGCGAGCAGCTCGTCGGGGGTACGCGAGACGAACGCGCCCCGGAAGGCGGGGATGGCGCAGAACGCGCACCGCCGGTCGCAGCCGCTGGCCAGCTTCAGCGAGGCCACCGGGCCGGTGTCGAGCCGGTGGCGCAGCACCTGCCGCAGGTGTGCCGGGGTGTGCGCGTCGGTCTCCGGTGCGACCCGGGTGGGGGTGCCGTGGCCGGGCAGGGACACCGCCGACTCCCGCCGGGCGACCGGGGTCAGCGGCAGCAGCTCGCGGCGGTCGCGGGGGGTGTGCGCGCCGATCGCCTCGCCGGCCAGCACCGCGTCGAGCCGGGCGGCGATGTCGGGGTAGTCGTCGAAGCTGAGCACCGCCTGCGCCTCGGGGAGGCTGTCGGCCAGCTCCCGGCCGTACCGTTCGGCCATGCAGCCGGCGGCGACCACCTTCGCCCCGGTGTCGGCGGCGGCGAGCAGCGTCTGGATCGAGTCCTGCTTGGCCTTCTCCACGAACCCGCAGGTGTTGACGACCACCACGTCGGCGCCCTCGCCGTCGGTGGTGACCTGCCAGCCGTCGGCGTGCAGTCGGGCGGCCAGCTCCTCCGAGTCGACCTCGTTGCGGGCGCAGCCCAGGGTCAGCAGGGCGACCCGGCGGCCGTCGGCGGGCGGCTGCTCCGGGGCGCGGCGGGACGGGCCGGCATGGTCGGGCGTGGGGGTGGCAGACACCATCCGAGGGTACCGGGCGCGGGAGCGGGCCTGACCGACGGCAGCGCGCGGTGTCGGCCGGTTCACCCCGCCGCCCGGCCCGTCGTTGATCAAATGACGAAAATGCACACGACACGCCGGGAACACTCGCCGCCACCGCAATCTGATCGTGGCGCATCGGCGGGGACGTTCAGCTGGTGATCGCCGCACCCACCCGGACCAGCCGGTCCAGCAGGGCGACCTCGGTGCCGGCCAGCCCGGTGGAGCAGAACACCGACACCTGGTCCGCGCCGGTCCGGCCGGGGACCGCGCCGGCCAGCACCGCCCCCAGGTCCCGCAGCCTCCCCCGGTACGGCCCGACGGCGGTCAACAGCGGCGGGTCGTACGCCGCCGCCTGGGCCGGCGAGTCGGTGACCAGCAGGTCGGCGGCGTCGAGCAGGTCGGTGCCGAACTCGTGCCGGTGCACCTGCTTGAAGCCGACGGTGTTGACGTGGGTGCCGGGGGCGAGATCGGCGGCGGCCAGCACCGGGGTGACGCTGGTGGTGGCGAGGACCACCACGTCCCGGTCGCGGACCGCCCCGGCGGCCGAGCCGACGGCGCGGGCGGGGATCCCCAGCTCGGCGCGGACCCGGGCGGCGAACGCCTCCCGGCGGGCCGTCGAGCGGCTGTGCACTGTCACCTCGCGCAGCGGCCGGACGGCGGCGGTCGCCCACACCTGCGTCCACGCCTGCCCGCCCGAGCCGATCACCCCCAGGGTGGCGGCGTCCGGGCGGGCCAGCGCGTCGACCGCCACCGCGCCCAGCCCGCCGGTACGCCGGGAGCCCAGCTCCGCGCCGACGGCGATCGCCCGTACCGCCCCCGTCCGGGCGTCGTGCAGCACCACCAGCTGCCCGCCGGCCGGGTGGCCGAGGGTGTCGTAGGAGCGGAAGCCGTACCACTCGTCGGTGAGCTGCCCGGCGGTGAGCACCATCCGGCCGCCCGTCAGGGGTGCGGACGCCCGGGGTGGGGCGACGAGCCGGCCGGCGTGGGCGGCCAGCAGGGCGTCCCGCATCGCCGCGACGGTGGTCGGTGCGTCCAGGGCGGCGGCGACCTGCCGGTCGTCGAAGAGCAGCGTCATGTCGTCATGCTGCAACCTGAAGCTGACTTCAGCTCAAGAGGTGGTGGGAGGGATCACCCCACCCCGGCACCCGGCGGTGCTAGCGTCGGTCGTGGTGGCCCGCGCGGCCACCCCGGACGAGTCGTGGGCGTACCCGGTCAGGCCAAGACGCCCCGTACCGAACCGACTCGTCCCCGGTCGCGGCCCGGGACCGACCCACCGAGGTGATGCCCGATGGCCTGGATCGTGCTGGTGCTCTCCGGACTCCTGGAAACCGCCTGGGCGGTCTCCCTCGACCGCAGCGCCGGGTTCACCCGGCCGCTGCCCTCGGCCGTCTTCGCGGTCACCCTGGTCGCCAGCATGGTCGGCCTGGCGTACGCGCTGCGCGACATCCCCGTCGGCACCGGCTACGCGGTCTGGGTCGGCATCGGGGCGGTCGGCACCGCCGTGGTCGGCATGGTGGCGCTGGGCGAGTCGACGAGCCTGCCCCGGCTGCTCAGCCTGCTGCTGGTGGTGGCCGGCGTGGTCGGCCTCAAGCTCTTCCACTGAGCCGACCCACGGAAGCGGCCGGGCCGACCCACGGAAGCGGCCGGGCCGGCTGCCGGTGAACGGCCGGTCCCGGCCGCCGGGCCCGCTCCCAGGGAGCGCTCGACGGGTCAGGGCCGGCCCGCCTGCCGCAGCAACCGGAGCTGGCCGATCTCGGCGACGTTCTTCATCAGCTCGGCGTTCACCCAGGCGACCATGTGGGCGACGGTGTACGCCGGGTCGTCCCGCCAGGGGAACGATGCGGTCGCGTCGAGGTCGATGTCGCTGAGCTGGTCGAGCACCGCCAACCAGGTGGTACGCAGGTCACCCAGCCACGCCACCGTCCCATCCCGGTCGCCGGGCCAGCCGATCTCGGTACGCTCCCGCGGCCGACGCCCCCGGGCATGGTCGCCAGCGACCGTCCACCACCAGCCGATGTGCCAGGTGATCCAGCCGATCGTCGGGACGGGAACCGGGTCAGGCTCGACGTCGGCCCAGTCCGGCACCCACCCGCCGTCGGCATCCCGGCGCATCGTCCAGCAGAGCGGCCCGGGCTCCCAGAGCAGGTCCGCCGGCTCCAGGCGTTCCAGGTGGTATTCGAACAGCGCCCAGGTCAGCTCGAACTGCGCACGCAACAGGTCACCACGGGATGCCGGCATCGGATGACCCTGCCACACCGGCAGGCCCCGGATCGATCGGAATTCCCGGGCCGACGCCGACGGGCACGGGGTGGGAGGTCGCCGCCCGGTGCGTAGTTTTCGTCCGGTGTGGGTAGTGAGCGATCAACACCGCACTCAATGCTCCCGACCACGGAGGACGTCATGGCCGACACCCACGCTCCCGCCCGCCCGCGTACCAACGCCGCCCGCATCTGCACCATCCTGGCGTTCGTCTTCGCCGTCGTCGCGCTGCTGATCGCGCCGGTCATCTTCGGCATCATCGGCCTGGCGCTCGGCATCGTCGGCGCGGTCCTCGGCGACAAGCCGCTCGGCTGGTACGCGGCCGCCGCGAACGTGGCCGCCATCATCCTCAGCCTGGTGCTCGTCAGCGCCATGATGAACAGCTGACCCGCCGCCTCCTCACGCAGGGCCTGCCGGCACCCCGGCAGGCCCTGCGTTCAGCAGGGGTCGAGGTAGTCCGGATTAGGTCGACTGTTATCCTCCAACTCTGGCGGAAAGTGATGGCTGGCGTAGTACGTGCGCCAGGTGTTACTGCGAATAAACTCTTTGATCGACGCGGTGAGTAGCTTGCACATCGCCGTGTCGCCATGCTTGAAGCCGATGCCGTACTCCTCGGACTTGCCGAAGAAGAGGTCCGGCACGACCTCCACCGCCCCCGCCTCGGCATTGACGAATCCGTGCAGGATCAACAGGTCCGTGGAGACGGCGTCCACCTGGCCTGCCTTCAGTAGGTCGACGCACTGCTGGAAACCGTCGAGCAGCGTGAGCCTGGTGACCCCCTGTTGACCAAGTTGCTCCTCGGAGGTGGTGCCGGCCACCGTGCAGACCGACCTGGGCTGTAGATCGTCGGTGGACCGGATACGTTTGTCTCCGGCCCGCACCAACACGCCCTGCTGGGTCTTGAGATAGGGGCCCGCCATCCCCACCACCTCGCGACGCTTGTCGGTGATCGAGTAGGTGGAGATGACGATCGTCTCGCCGTCGACGTCTTCCTGGATGACCTTCTCACGATCTTTGGAGGCCACCACGAAGGGCTTCGCGTTCCAATTGTTCTGACCCGTCAACCATTGCACCAGCTCGGCATCGAAACCGTCGTACTTTCCCACTCCGGTCATCACACTGAAGCCGGGCTGGTCCCCATCCACGCCGACGGACTTGACGAGCGGACCGCCCGGCCGCACCGCCGGCGTCGGGGTTGCCGTCGGCTCCACCACCGGCGCAGCAGGGCAACCGGCGAGCAGCATCACGAACGCCGGACCCACCCACGACCACTTGCGCCACCCCACCATCAGCGACTCCCTGGGCTAGTTGAAGAGGACTGCCTGCCGCACGTCCAACCGGTAGGAGCACTCGGAATCTTCGCGTCGAACACCGACCTTGACCTCCGCTCGCCTGGTGGCACCGGCCAAGGGCAACTTCGCCTCCTTGCCCGAGCGCACCTCGACCGTTGCCGCCGCCACCCCGTCGACGGTCGGCTGCAGAGTCAGAATTGCCGGCCCTGCGCAGTTGCCGGTCTTGTCGACATTCTCCAGAGCGAGCGTCAACGCCAGCCATCGTCGTCGAGGGGGGCCACCGGGTACCGGCAGCGTCAACTCGGTGCCGGGGCCGAAGGCGGCAGCGGGCACGGCCTCGGCCATGTCGACAGTGACGTTGAGATTGTTGCGCCCACTGACACGCCACACCACCACGGTGCACACACAGGCCAGGACCGCCGCCACGAGAGCCACCCACAACCGCCGCCACCGTAGGCGGACGGGAGGGCGGGCCGCCCGGGGTCGCCATCTCTTTTCGTAAACGGTGACCAGAAGGGACACCATGGCCGCCGTAAGGCTCAGCACCTGGGCGATATCGTTACCTTTTGTTCCCAGGGCGAGAAGATAGACGGTGCCCGCTCCGAGTCCTACCACGAGGAGCAGAATTCCCCCCAGGGACGACCAGGTGCCTTGAGCATCTGCGCCGCGGGAATCCGCACTGCGAGCAGATACTTCGTTCGGCACGGATCCCCCTGGCCCCGGTGATATCGGATGCCCACTCTAAGGCACCGACACCCCACGAACCCCATACCTCGATTGTCGTTCTTCCGATAAACGATGGTTAATGGGGGCTCAGTCCACGTCGCCGCGCAGGCCGTCCAGGACCTCTTCCAACTCGTCCGGCTTGACCAGCACGTCGCGGGCCTTGGAGCCCTCGGACGGGCCGACCACCCCCCGGGTCTCCATCAGGTCCATCAGCCGGCCCGCCTTGGCGAAGCCGACCCGCAGTTTGCGCTGGAGCATCGAGGTCGAGCCGAACTGCGAGGTGACCACCAGCTCCACCGCCTGCACCAGCAGGTCGAGGTCGTCGCCGATGTCCTCGTCGATCTTCTTCTTGCTGTCCTGTGCCGGGGCCAGCACGTCGTTGCGGAACTCCGGCTCCCGCTGGTCCTTGCAGAACTTCACCACGTCGGCGATCTCGCGCTCGGTCACCCAGGCGCCCTGGATCCGGACCGGCTTCGACGCGCCCATCGGCAGGAACAGCCCGTCGCCCCGGCCGAGCAGCTTCTCCGCGCCCGGCTGGTCGAGGATGACCCGGGAGTCGGCCAGCGACGAGGTAGCGAACGCCAGCCGGGACGGCACGTTCGCCTTGATCAGGCCGGTCACCACGTCGACGCTCGGCCGCTGGGTGGCCAGCACCAGGTGGATGCCGGCGGCGCGGGCCAGCTGGGTGATCCGGACGACCGAGTCCTCCACGTCGCGCGGGGCGACCATCATCAGGTCGGCCAGCTCGTCCACGATCACCAGCAGGTACGGGTACGGCCGCATCTCCCGCTCGCTGCCCGGCGGGGCCTTGATCTCGCCGTTGCGCACCTTGCGGTTGAAGTCGTCGATGTGCCGGACCCCGTTGGCGGCGAGGTCGTCGTACCGCATGTCCATCTCGCGGACGACCCACTCCAGCGAGTCGGCCGCCTTCTTGGCGTTGGTCACGATCGGGGTGACCAGGTGCGGGATGCCCTCGTACCCGGTCATCTCGACCCGCTTGGGGTCGATCAGCAGCAGCCGCACCTCGTCCGGCGTGGCCCGGGTCAGGATCGACACCAGCAGGGTGTTGAGGCAGCTCGACTTGCCGGCGCCGGTGGCCCCGGCGATCAGGATGTGCGGCATCTTGGCGAGGTTGGCCACCACGAAGCCACCCTCGATGTCCTTGCCGAGGGCCACCACCATCGGGTGGTGGTCGCTGGTGGCGGCCCGGGAGCGCAGCACGTCACCGAGGGCGACGTTCTCCGGGTCGGTGTTGGGGATCTCCACGCCGACCGCGCTCTTGCCCGGGATGGGGCTGAGGATCCGCACGTCCGGCGACTTCACCGCGTACGCGATGTTGCGGGAGAGCTGGGTGATCCGCTCGACCTTGACCCCGTGGCCCAGCTCGACCTCGTACCGGGTGACGGTCGGGCCCCGGGTGAAGCCGGTGACCTCCGCGTCCACCCCGAACTGGTCGAAGACGCCGGTCAGCGCGGCGATCACCTCGTCGTTGGCCTTGCTGCGGGTCTTCGGGGCCGCGCCGCCGGTGAGCATGTTGGCCGGCGGCAGCACGTAGTCGCCGGCGAGCCCGGTCAGCGCGAGCTGCTCGGCCCGGGTGGGCGGGGCCGAGTGCTCGGGCGGCTCCACCGGTTTGCGGCTGGCCGGCACCCGGCTGGCCGGCCGGCGGGGCAGCACGATCGTCTCCTGGAGATCCACCTCCGGGCCGACGTCGTCGAAGTCGTCCGGGTCGACCGGCGGCGGCGCGGCCTTGCGGGGCCGGCGACGGGCCGGCTTGGCGACGGTCTCCGCCGGCTCCGCGACCTCCTCCGCCGGGGCCTCGGGCGGGGCGACCAGCGTGCCGGCGAGCAGGCCGAGCCGTTCCGGGATCCGGTTGATCGGGGTGGCGGTGACCACCAGCAGCCCGAAGACGAGCAGCAGGATCAGCAGGGGCATGGCCACCCAGGCCGTCATCGCCCGCTCCAGCAGGTCGCCGACCCCCGCGCCGATCAGGCCACCGGCGTAGTCACGCTGCACCGGGTCGACCGGATTCTGTCCGATGTGCAGCATCGCCGCCGTGGCGACCAGCATGGAGCCCCAGCCGACCAGGCCCCGCCCCCGGTGCTCCGGGTCCGACGGGGTACGCATCAGCCGCCAGGCGCCGATCATCAGCAGCACCGGCACCACGACCGCGATCGCCCCCAGGAAGAGCCGCACGGTGTCGGCGAGGCGCGCGCCGAGCGGGCCCGCGCCGGAGAACCAGATGCCCACAGCGCTGAGGATGGCCAGGCCGAACAGCAGCAGCCCGGCGCCGTCGCGGCGGTGCTCCGGGTCCAGGTCCCGGGCGGAGGCGGCCTGCCGGCCGGCGGCCCGGAAGCCCCAGCCGACACCGTGCGCCAACCCCATCCACAGTGCCCCGACGGCCCGCCCGACGTACGCCGCCGGAGCGGGCCGGGCCACCGGCCGCCGCCGGGGGGTCGCCCGGGTCGTCTTCTTCGCCGGCTGACGGGCACGACTGTTCGTGGTGCCACGCGGCGACGCGCCGCGCCGCCGACTCGCCTGAGGGGTACGGCCCGCCATAGAGTCACCGTAACGGCGTTACCCGGCAGATCGCCGCTTTTCCGGGTCGTGTCCGCGCGTCGCAACACGGACCACGCCCGCAGACGTGTTATTCGCCATAGAAGGGATGCCCGATGGCGTCGCCTGCCTTCGCGGACCGTCCGGACCCCCTGGCGGGTGACCCGCAGGCCCTGCGTCCGCTGACCGCCGAGCTGGTCGCCGCCGTGCTGCGCAACCGGGGGTACGTCGTCGTCACCGACGAGGACGGCGACCTCCTCGGCCGCTGGGACGACAGCCTGGTCTGGTTCCTGCGCCAGGGCGCCCTCGGCGAACTGCTCCAGGTCCGCACCCTGGCGGCGCCGACCTTCGGCATCGAGCACGTGCCGGCGCTCTACGCCTTCTGCAACGCGTGGAACCGCGACCGGCTCTGGCCCAAGGCGTTCGTGCACGTCGACGACGACGGACGCGCCCAGGTCTGCGGTGAGGTGATCACCGACCTGGAACGCGGGGTCACCCCGCACCAGCTCGACCAGCTGCTCGACCGGGGCATCACCACCGGCTGCCAGCTCGCCGCCGCCGTCGGCCTGTTGCCCGGCGGGACACCCGGATGACCGCCGAGTTCCACCCCCCGACGGACCGGCCGGCCGTCCACCGCGACCCCGGCCTGGCGTCCGCGCTCACCGACGCCGCGGAGCTGCCCGACGGGGAGACCCGACTGGCCGAACTCGACCGGATCGCCGCCCGCGCCGACGCGCTCGGCGACCCGCACTCCGGCCTGGACGCCCGTTTCGCGCTGGTCGAGGCGTACCTGCGGGGTGGAGGCCGGTGGCGGATCGTCGAGCCGGTACGCCGGCTGCTGGCCACCGTCGACCGGTCCCCCGGCCTGCTCGACGCCCGCCCCGGCGACGCGGAGCTGCTGCGACGGCACCTGCGGCAGGCGGTGGAGGCCGCCATCGGCACCCCCCGCATCGGGCTGACCCAGGCCCACGCGCTGCTCGACGCGCTGGCCCGACGGGTCGGCGAGGACGCCGCCGTGGTCGCCCAGCTCCGCTGCCGGCTCGCCGACCACCGGGGTGACGAGCCGACCGCCCGCCGGTGGTACGACCGGTGGACGGCCACCGACCCGGACCCGGCCGCCGGCTGCCCCGGCTGTCTGCCGGTCCGTCGGGCGGAGCTGCTGGCCGGCTGGGGGGACGACCGGGCGGCGCTGGACGCGCTGCGGCCGGTGCTCGACGCCGTGGTCGAGTGCTCCGACCAGCCGGAGGGCGCCCTCGCGGTGGGTCTGCTGCCCTGGCTGCGCACCGGGGCGACCGCGCGGGCCGCGTCGGCGCACCTGCGGGCGTACCGGCGGCACCGGGGGGAACGGCGGGCGATGCCGTACCTGGCCGCGCAGCTGCGGTTCTGTGCGCTGGCCGGGCACCCGGAACGGGGCCTGGACATCCTCGCCGAGCAGTTGCCCAGGCTGGACCACCCGTACGACGACCTGTCGGCGCTGGAGTTCGCCGCCGCCGGGGCGCTGGTCTGCGCGCTCGCCGTCGAGTCCGGACGCGACGGTCGACGGGTGCACCGCCCCGGCCACGCCGACCGGCCGGCCGCCGACCTGGACGTGGCGACCCTCGGCACCGACCTGCTGGCCGTGGCGACCCGGCTGGCGGGCAGCTTCGACGCCCGCAACGGCACCGGTCACCACGCCGGCCGGATCGCCGCCTGGCTGGCCGAGCGGCCGACCGGTGACCCGGTGCCGGTGCCGGCGGGGGAGAGTGTCGCCGAGCCGGACGACGAACCGGCCCCGCCCGCGGCCGACGAACCGGCCCCGCTGAGCCTGGCGCAGCTCACCGCCGTGCTGGACGCCCGGGGTGACGTGTACGCGGTGGACGCCGGTGGCGTGGTGGTCGGCCGCTGGGACGATGCGGTGATCCAGTTCTCCCAGTTGGGCCGGCAGGGGGAGGTCCTGCACGCCCGGGTGGTGGCGGCCCGGCGGCTGGCGGCGGGACGGCTCGCCGAGGCGTACGAGTTCTGCAACGCCTGGAACCACGACCGGCTGCTGCCCAAGGCGTACGTGCACGAACTGCCCGGCGGTGAGCTGGTACTGGCCGGCGACGTCAGCACCGACCTGGCGTACGGGGTGGCCCCGGCGCAGCTCGGCATCCTGGTCGACGCGGCGGTGAGCACCGGCGTCGCGTACGCCAGGGCCGTCGCCGCCCTGCCCTGACCCGACCGCCCTGGCCCGACCGCCCTGACCCGACCGCCCTGACCCGACCGCCCTGACCCGACCGCCCTGACCCGACCGTGCCGCCCTGACCCGGGCGGCGGGGCCGGACGCGGAGCGGCCCCCGACCCCCGGGCGGTGGGGGTCGGGGGCCGCGGTACCGGTGGCCCCGGCGCGGCCGGTCGACGGCGGCCGGGGCGCGGGGTGCGCGCTCAGCGCACCGATCCGGGGGCGGTCCGCGCCCGCAGCCGGGTGTTCGCCTGCGCGTCCTGCCGGCCGTCGGCGGTCACCAGGGTCAGGTTGTTGCGCTGGAGGATCTCGTTGACCGGCTGGAAGAAGGTGACCCCGCCGACGGTGCAGTCACCGGAGCCGCCGGAGGTGACGCCCTGCGCCTGGTCGCCGGAGATCCACGAGCCGCCGGAGTCCCCCGGCTCGGCGCAGACGTCGGTGCGGGTCAGCCCGGTGACGGTCCCCTCCGGATAGTTCACGGTGGCGTTGCGGGCCTGGACGACACCGCAGCGGGCACCCGTGGTCGAACCGGAGCGGCAGATCGACGCGCCGGCCGGCACCTCGGTGGAGCCGTTGACCGGCACCACGCCGCCGTTGAAGTCGCTCACCACCCCCTGCGGGGTCCACTGGCCGTTGGTGCGGACGAACGCCCAGTCGTCGCCGGGGAACGACGACGCCGCGAAGACGCCCTGCCGGGCCTGGTTGAAACCGGTGGTCCGGTCGCCGACCCGGCCGCAGTGCCCGGCGGTGACGAACCCGCCCACCACCGAGAAGCCGATCGAGCAGCGACCCACGTCGTTGATGAAGAACGGCTCGCCGCCGACCAGGTCGAACAGGGGGCGCGGCTGCTCCCGGGAGGTGGTGATCCGCACCGCGTCGGCCGGTGCCCCGCTGCCCGCCGCCCACCGGCGGGCCCGCGCCTCGGCACCCGGCTGGGCGAGCACCACCACCGTGTTGGTGGCGACGTCGACGTACCAGCCGGTGATGGCGGGCGACGCCTGCCGGCCCACCGCGTCGAGCCGGCTCTTGGCCGCGTCCAGCTCGCCGACCGGGCGGTCGACCTGCTTGGGCACCGCACCGGCGGCCCGCACCCGGTCGGCCTGGGCGGGGTCGGCGACCGCCACGTTGAGGGTCGACCCGTCGCCGCTGATCCAGGCCCCGCCGTAGGTGTCGCCGAGGGTGGCCCGCAGCCGGGCCAGCCGCCTGGCGGCCTGCTGCTCGGCGGTCAGCCGCCGGACCGCCTGGTCCCGGCTGATCCGCAGGTCGCGGCTGAGGGCGTCCACCACCTCGGGGGCCACCCCGCCGGTGGCCCGCGCGTCGGCTCCACCGGCCTCCGGCGCGCCCTGGTCACCGGCGAACGACGGCAGGGTCACCGCCGCCGTCAGGCCCGCTGCCGCCAGCACGACGCCGATCGCTGTCATCCGTCTGCGGTCCATCCGTCATGCTCCTCCCGGCCGACGCGGGGTACGCCCGCCGGTCGGAGGTACGGAAACGGACACCGCCCGGTTGAGGAGATCCACAGATATCGACGGAACGTGTCCACGCCGTCACGCAGCCGGCCGCCCTGGCTACCCCTGACAGGGTGTGGTTGGCCGGGTGGCCGGTGCCGATACTGGGAGTCATGCAGGCATCAGGACAGCTCGGCGAGTTCCTCCGCTCACGCCGCTCCCGGCTCAGCCCGGAGGAGGCCGGGGTGGCCACCTACGGCGGGCGGCGGCGGGTTCCCGGGCTGCGTCGGGAGGAGCTGGCCCTGCTGGCCGGGGTGAGCGCCTCGTACTACGCCCGGCTGGAGCAGGGCCAGGCCACCAACGCCTCACCCGAGGTGCTGGACGCGCTCAGCCGGGCGCTACGCCTCGACGCCACGGAACGCCGCCACCTGACCGGACTGGCCGCCGGGCACCGACGCCCGGCCGTCCGCCGGTCGCCGCCGGAGCGGGTCGACCCGGCCGTACGCCAGCTCGTCGGCGCGCTCGGGGACGTGCCCGTGCTGGTGCTCGGCCGTCGGCTCGACGTGCTGGCCTGGAACACCGCCGGGCACGCCCTCTTCGCCGGCCACCTGGACCCGGCGGCGGTGGACCGGCCGGACCGGCGGCCCAACATGGCACGGCTGGTCTTCCTCGACGCGCACACCCGCGAGCTGTACGTCGACTGGCCGGCCAAGGCACGGGCGGTGGTGGCCACCCTGCGGATGGCCTCCGGGCAGCACCCGGCGGACCCGTTGCTCGCCGCGCTGGTCGGCGAGCTGGCGGTCCGCAGCCCCGAGTTCGCCGCCGGGTGGGCCGACCACCGGGTCAAGGCCGGCGGGGCCGCCGGCTACGTGATGCGGCACCCGGTGGTCGGCGAGCTGACCGTCACCCAGCAGACCCTGCGGACCACCGACGACCAGGCGGTCGTCGTCGCCACCACCGCACCGGGTTCCCCGTCGCAGGCGGCGATGACGCTGCTCGTGCACGCCGCGGTCACCGGCCGCGCCGCCACCCGGCAGCCGCTCCCGGCCCACGGCTGACCGGTCCTGCCCACCCCTGGCCGACCCACCGGCGGCTGACCCACCCACCGCCCATCGGCGGCCACTATCCACCGGCGGCACCCGCCGCTGCCCTACCGGCGGCAGCGCTGCACTGCTGCCCTACCGGCGGCAGCGCTGTGCTGCTGCCCCCGCCGGCCCCGGCGGGGGCAGGCCACCGGACCCGGAGACGGTCCGGCCGGTCGACGCCGCGGCGACACCGTAGGACGAGGGCACCTGAACGGGTGCCGGATCGTCCGCGCCCGAAACCGGGTCCGCTCCCGGACCCCTCACCAGAAGGACGAACCATGCGCAGCAGAATCCTCACCCTCGCCGTCGCCACCGCGGCGGCCGGCGCCCTGGTCATGCCATGGGCGGCTCCGGCACCGGCGAGCACCCCGGCCGCCGTCGTCACCCCGGCCGGGTCGGCCCCCGTCACCCCGGCCCGGTCGGCCCCGGCGGCCCGGATCGTGACCCACTTCGACCTGGCCAAGGGGCAACTGCCGGAGAACATCGCGCTGGGCCCCGACGGCACGGCCTACCTCACGTTCGCGGCGGCCCGGCAGGTCGTCGCCGTCGACCGGACCGGGCGCACCCGGGTGCTGGCCACCCTGCCGGCCCCGGCCGACGGCGGCGTCGCCACCCCGGTGCTCGGCTTCGCCCTGACCAGCGGCATCGTCCGCACCGGCGACGGCGCGCTCTACTTCCTGTACGCCAGCGGCGACGCCGCCAGCACCGGCCTCTACCGGATGCCGCCCGGCCAGCAGCCCCGACGGATCGCCGCGCTGCCGGCCGCCGGGCTACCGAACGGCCTGGCCCTCGACCCGACGAGCCGGACGTTCTACGTCACCGACTCGGTGCTCGGCACCATCTCGACCGTTCCGCTGGCCGGCGGCACCGCCCGGGTCTGGTCGTCGGCGTCCGCGCTCGCCGCCACGGGGTTCCTCGGCGTCAACGGCGTCAAGGTGCGCGACGGCGCGGTCTGGGTGACCAACCTGGACCAGGGCACCCTGCTGCGGATCCCGCTGCGGCAGGGCCGGGCCGGCAGTGTCGAGACCAGGGCGACCGGGCTGGTCGGCCTGGACGACTTCGCCTTCGCCCCCGACGGCCGGGTGGTCGCCACCCTCAACGGCCCGAACACGGTGGTGGTCGTCGACGGCGACGGGCGGACCCGGACCCTGCTGACCGGTGCCGACGGTCTCCAGAACCCGACCTCGGTGGCCGTCCGCGGGCACACCCTCCTGGTGGCCAGCGCCGCCTACACCACCGCGACCGACCCCAACCTGATCGCGGTGCCCCTGCACCACCGCTGAGCGCACCGCAGGTGCGCGGGCCGGCCGCCGTCGTGACGACGGCGGCCGGCCCGCAACGCTGTCGGTACGACGACCCGCTCAGACCTCCACGACGGTCGGGACGATCATCGGGCGGCGGCGGTACGCGTCGTTGACCCAGCGCCCCACGGTGCGCCGGACGATCTGCTGGAGCTGGTGCGGATCGGTGACGCCGTCCGCGGCGGCCCGGTTCAGCGCCTCGGTGACCAGCGGGATCACCGGGTTGAACGCGGCCGGGTCCTCGGAGAAGCCCTTCGCCGACAGGGTCGGGCCGGCGACCACCTTGCCGGTGACCGAGTCGACCACCACGGTGGTGGCGATGAACCCGCCGTCGCCGAGGATCCGCCGCTCGGTGAGCAGCGACTCGCTGACGTCGCCCACGGCCAGGCCGTCGACGTAGACGTACCGGCTCTTCACGTGCCCGACCACGCTGGCCCGGCCCTCGACCAGGTCGACCACGTCGCCGTCCTCGCAGATGACCACCCGGTCCGGGGCGACGCCGGACTCGATGCCGAGCCGGGCGTGCGCCCGCAGGTGCCGCCACTCGCCGTGCACCGGCATCAGGTTGCTCGGCCGGACGACGTTGAGCAGGTAGAGCAGCTCGCCGGCCGGGGCGTGCCCGGAGACGTGCACCTTGGCCACGTCCTTGTGCACCACCACCGCGCCGGCCCGGGCCAGCCGGTTGATCACCCGGTAGACCGAGGTCTCGTTGCCGGGGACCAGCGAGGAGGCCAACACCACCGTGTCACCGGGGGCGATGGTGATGTGCCGGTGGTCGCCACTGGCCATCCGGCCCAGCGCGCTCATCGGCTCGCCCTGCGAACCGGTGGACATCAGCACGATCTGGTCGGGCGGCAGCGTGGTGGCCTCCTCGATCCCGATCACCAGACCGGCCGGGATGTTGAGCAGGCCGAGGTCGCGGGCGATGCCCATGTTGCGGACCATCGACCGGCCGATCAGCGCCACCTTGCGGCCGTGCTCCAGCGCCGAGTCGAAGACCTGCTGCACCCGGTGCACGTGCGAGGCGAACGAAGCGACGATGATCCGCCCCCGCGCCTTCGCGAAGATCGAGTCGAGCACCGGCCCGATCTCCCGCTCCGGCGTGACGAAACCGGGGATCTCGGCGTTGGTCGAGTCCGACAGCAGCAGGTCGACGCCCTCCGCGCCGAGCCGGGCGAAGCCGGCCAGGTCGGTGATCCGGCCGTCCAGCGGCAGCTGGTCCATCTTGAAGTCGCCGGTGTGCAGCACCAGGCCGGCCGGGGTCCGCACGGCCACCGCGAGCGCGTCCGGGATGGAGTGGTTGACCGCGAAGAACTCGCACTCGAACGGACCGAGCCGCTCCCGGCCCCCCTCCCGCACGGTCAGCGTGTAGGGCTGGATCCGCCGCTCGGCCAGCTTCGCCTCGACCAGGGCCAGGGTGAACTGGGAGCCGACCAGGGGGATGTCCGGCTTGTGGGCGAGCAGGTACGGCACCGCGCCGATGTGGTCCTCGTGGCCGTGGGTCAGCACGATCGCCTGCACGTCGGCCAGCCGGTCCAGGATCGGCCCGAAGTCGGGCAGGATCAGGTCCACGCCGGGCTGCTCGACGTCGGGGAAGAGCACCCCGCAGTCGACGATCAGCAGCTTGCCGTCGTACTCGAAGACGGTCATGTTCCGACCGATGGCACCGAGTCCGCCGAGCGGGATGATCCGCAGGCCGCCCTCGGGCAGTGGCGGGGGCAGTTCACCCTCGAATTGCGCCTCGGTCACGCGTCCACCTCATTCTGCGACGCCGTAACCCGGCGTCCGTCGTGTCGTTCGGTCATTCGGGCAGGTCCAGGCCTGCCGCCGCGCAGTCCGCGCGCAGCAGGGCCAGTTCGTCGTCGGTGGCGTCCACCAGGGGCGGACGCACCGGCCCGGCGGGCAGGCCCATCGCGTTCAGGCCCGCCTTCACCAGGATGGTCCCCGGGCTGCGGAAGATCCCGGTGAACAGGGGCAGCAGCCGCCGGTGCAGGGTCAGCGCGGCGCCGGTGTCCCCCGCCTCGTACGCCTCGATCATCCGCTTGGCGAGCGCGCCGGTGAAGTGGGTCGAGGTGCCGACCAGGCCGACCCCGCCGACCGCCAGGGTGGGCAGGGTGAGCGCGTCGTCGCCGCTGTAGAAGGCGAGGTCGGTGCGGCTGGTCACCCAGCTGGTGGCGGTCAGGTCGCCCTTGGCGTCCTTGACCGCGACGATCCGCTCGTGCGCGGCGAGCCGCACCAGCGTCTCGGTCTCGATCGGCACCCCGGCCCGGTGCGGGATGTCGTACACCATCACCGGCAGGCCGGTGCCGTCGGCGACCGCGGTGAAGTGCCGCACCAGGCCGCGCTGCGGGGGCTTGCTGTAGTACGGCGTCACCACCAGCAGGCCGTGCGCCCCGGCCTTCTCCGCCGTGGCGGCCAGCTCGATGGTGTGCCGGGTGTCGTTGGTGCCCACCCCGGCCACCACCTGCGCCCGGTCGCCGACCGCCTCCACCACCGCCCGGACCAGGGACTCCTTCTCGGCGTCAGTGGTGGTCGGCGACTCACCGGTGGTGCCGTTGACCACCAGCGCGTCGTTGCCCTGCTCGTCGACGAGGTACGTCGCCAGCCGTGCCACGCCGTCGAGGTCGAGGGAGCCGTCGGCGGTGAACGGCGTCACCAACGCGGTGAGCAGACGCCCGAAGGGGCGGGAGGTGGCCCGGTCGGGGGCGGCAGGGTGGTCGTGCGTCATGCTCACAACCTAGCGGACGAGCACCGGACGTCCGGTGGGGAAGGGCTCAGGACAGCTGTGCGTGCGGGCTCGTCGCCACCTCGGTGCCGTCGGGCAGGGTGGCGACGACGAAGTCGGCGAACACGTTCGGGGCGACCCGCTGGAGCTGCCGCAGACACTCCACGGCCAGCTCACGGATCTCCACGTCGGCGTGCTCGGTGGCCCGCATCCCGATGAAGTGCCGCCAGGCCCGGTAGTTGCCGGTGACCACGATCCGGGTCTCGGTGGCGTTGGGCAGCACCGCCCGCGCCGCCTGCCGGGCCTGCTTGCGGCGCAGCGTCGGGTTGGGCTCGTCGGCGAACCGCTGCTCCAGCCCCTCCAGCAGCTCGGTGTACGCCCGGACGCTCGCCTCGGCGGCCTCGACGAACCGCTTGTGCAGCTCCGGGTCGTCGGCGATCACCGCCGGCTCGACCATCGCCGCGTCCCGCTCCGGCACGTAGCGCTGGGAGAGCTGGGAGTAGGAGAAGTGCCGGTGCCGGATCAGCTCGTGGGTGAACGAGCGGGACACCCCGGTGAAGTAGAACGTCACGCTGCCGTGCTCCAGCACCGACAGGTGCCCGACCTCCAGGATGTGCGCCAGGTAGCCGGCGTTGGTGGCGGTCGCCGGGTTCGGCTTCTTCCAGCTCTGGTAGCAGGCCCGGCCGGCGAACTCGGCGAGCGCCTGGCCGCCCTCGGCGTCGGTCGACCACGGCACGTCGTCGGGGGCCTGGAACTGGGTCCACGCGATCAGCTGCACCTGGGGCTGCACCATCTCCGGCATTCCTGCGACTGTAGTGGCCCGACGGGCTGCGGGGAAACTCGGGCCACCGCGCTGACCAGCGAGATCATGGACAGTTCCGCCCCGGGGCGGCGACGGGTGGCCAACGTCTCCCCCGGCGGCGGCGGGTCAGACGTAGAGGGCGGTGAACGGTGCCCAGGGCAGGTTGCGAAGCACCGAGAAGGCCATCCAGACGGCGAGGAAACCGCCGATCACCGGGGAGCTGAGCCGCAGCTCCGGCAGTCGCCAGCCGAACGCCTGCCGGCCGGCCCAGGCGACGAAGAGGTAGGCCAGGAACGGCACCGCGAAGACGAAGAGGAAGTGGTGCCGGGCGGCGGCCGGCAGGTCGGCGTGCAGCAGGTACCACAGCGCGCGGGTGCCCCCGCAGCCCGGACAGTCCAGCCCGGTGGTGAGCTTGAGCAGGCAGCTCGGCGGGGCGTCCGGGTCGCTGGTGGTCGGGCCGCTGATCAGTGCGTACGCCATCCCGGCACCGACGCAGCCGAGCGCGGCCAGCGGCACCGCCCACCGCGGCGAACGGTCGTAGAGGCGGACCACGAGCCGGGTCAGGCGGTCCGGCTCGGGCTGCTGCCACGCCACGGGCGGCCCGGCCGACCAGGAGTCGGGCGGCATCGGGTCGGTGCCCGGCCCGGCCGACCAGGAGCCGGGCGGCATCGGATCGGTGTCCTGCCCCGACCGGCTCGGCCCGGTCGGCCCGTCAACGCTCGTCACGGCCTCACGGTACACCGGTGAGGCGATGCAGCGCGGCGGCGAGCGGGGCCGCCAGGTCGCCCGCCGCCGGTGGGGCGACCGCGTCCAGACCGAGCCAGCCGGCGAGCCGGCGCAGCTCGGCGGCGAGCGCGACGGCCGTCTCCCCCGGGTCGACGCCGGGCTCCTGCCAGGCCGCCGGCACCAGCAGCACCCCGGCCTTCCGGTCGGCCTTGAGGTCGACCCGGGCGGTGAACCGCTCGCCCTGCAGGAACGGCAGCACGTAGTAGCCGTGCACCCGCTGCGCGGCCGGCACGTAGATCTCGATCCGGTAGCCGAAGCCGAACAGCCGCTCGGTGCGGGCCCGCTCCCAGACCAGCGGGTCGAACGGGCTGACCAGGGTGTTGACCCGTACCCAGCGGGGCAGCCGGGCGTCGACGTGCCGCCAGGCGGGCTGCCGCCACCCGGGCACCGTCACCGGCACCAGCTCACCGGCCTCGACCAGCTCGGCGACGGCCTGCCGGGCGCCGGCCAGCGGGAGCCGGAAGTAGTCCCGCAGCTCCGGCTCGGCGGCCACCCCGAGCGACCGGGCCGCCACCGCGACCAGGGTGCGGTACGCCTCGGCGTCGGTCGGCGTGGGCGCGTCGAGGACGGCCGCCGGCAGCACCCGCGCGGGCAGGTCGTACCGGCGGGCGAAGGAGGGGGTACGGGTGGCGGCGGTGACCTCCCCGGCCCAGAACAGGAACTCCAGCGCCCGCTTCACCGCCGACCAGTTCCACCCCCAGTTGCCGGTCTCCCGGGGCGCGTCGTGCTCGATCTCGGCGGCGGTCAGCGGCCCCCGGGCGGCCACCTCGTCGCGGACCCAGGCGACCAGTTCGGGCTGCTCCTGGGCGATCCGCCGCATCCCGCCCCAGGCGTCGTCGCGGGCCTTGGCCATCCGCCAGCGCAACGCGGCGTGCAGCCCCACCGGCACCAGGGACGCCTCGTGCCCCCAGTACTCGAACAGCTCCCGGGGCGGACGGTAGGCGGCGGTGTCGAGCAGGCTCGTCGGGTAGGGGCCGAGCCGGCTGTAGAGCGGCAGGTAGTGCGCGCGTTGCAGCACGTTGACCGAATCCATCTGGATCAACCCGACCCGGTCGAGCACCCGGCGCAGGTGCCGGCGGGTGGGCGCCCCGGTGGGCGGCGGGTCGGCGAAACCCTGGGCGGCGAGCGCCATCCGCCGGGCCTGGGCGAGCGAGAGCGATTCCGGTGCGGCCATCGCCGACGACCCTAGACCAGCGGTACGACACCGGACCGGGTACTGGACCGAACCCCCGCCGGGGCATAGAACGGACACATGCTCACCATCCGCCGCGAGGAGCCGGACGACGCCGAGGCGATCGCCCGGGTGCACATCCACGGCTGGCAGGCCGGGTACGCCGGCTTCATGCCGGCCGAGGTGCTGGCCCGGCTCAACCCGGTGGCCTGGGCACAGCGCCGACGGGACCTGGGCACCGCCGACCCGGAGCACCCGTTCACCACCCTGCTCGCCGAGATCGACGGGGTGCCGGCCGGGTTCACCACCTTCGGCCCGTACCGCAGGAACCAGGACCGGGGCGACCTCGACCCGGCGTACGGCGAACTGCTGGCGATCTACGTGGAGCCGGCGCACTGGGGCGACGGCACCGCGCGGACCCTGCTCGCCGCCGCCCGGGACGGGCTGGCGGCACGCGGCTGGCGGGAGTACCGGGTCTGGGTGCTGGCCGACAACGCCCGCGCCCGCCGGTTCTACGAGCGGGCCGGCCTGTCAGCCGACGGCCGACGGTCCCGCTACCCGGTGCCGCTGGCCGGCGGCGGACCCCCGGTCCACCTCGACGAGCTGCGCTACACCGGCCGGCTCCCCGGCTGACCCGAGCGGACGCGGCGGCCCGTCGCCCCGGCCACCGACCGGGGCGGCCCAGGCCCGGACCGGCAGCAGCACCAGCAGGGCGAGGCTGATCCAGACGTAGGTGTTGCTGCCCAGGAAGCCGCCGACCCCGGTGAAGTCCTTCTCCCAGGCCCAGACGATCCGGCTGCACAGCAGCGCGTAGCCGACCACCGCCAGGGCGAGCAGCAGCCACCGCCGCAGGCCGCCGGCGGGGGCGGCGACGGCGTTGTCGACCAGCAGGATCAGCGCCGGGATCAGCCAGACCAGGTGGTGCACCCAGGTGACCGGGCTGACCAGGCACATCACCGCGCCGGTCAGCGCCAGCCCGGTGGCCTCGTCGCCGACCGCCACGGCGGCCCGGCAGCGCCAGGCCCAGACGACCAGGGTGAGCAGCACCAGGACCAGCCAGGCCAGGGTGCTCGGATGCTCCGGGTTCAGCCGGGCCACCACCCCGCGCAGCGACTGGTTGGACACGAAGGCCAGCTCGCCCACCCGGTCGGTGTTCCACAGCGCCGACGTCCAGAACTCCCGGGCGGCGTCGGGGAAGAGACCGGCGGCGAGCAGGGTGGCCGCCGCCGCCGCGGCGACCGCGGTGCCGGCGGCCCGGAACCGCCGGGTGACCAGCAGATAGACGATGAAGACGCCCGGGGTCAGCTTGATCGCGGTGGCCAGCCCGATACCGACCCCGGCCCACCGGTTGCCGGCCGGCAGCAGTCGCAGCAGGTCCACCGCCACCAGGAAGAGCAGCAGCATGTTGACCTGGCCGAAGTTGACCGTCTCGCGCATCGGCTCGAACGCGGCGGCCAGGCAGAGCGCCACCGCCAGGGTGAACCAGCGGGTCCAGCCGGCCCGCCGGGCGACCGGGTCGAGCAGCCACCAGACCAGCACCGCGCTGACCACCACCGTGGCCGCCACGCTGACCGAGATCGCCACCGGCCACGGCAGGTAGGCCATCGGGAGCATCACCAGGGCCGCGAAGGGCGGGTAGGTGAAGCCGTACTGGGTGCCGGGCTTGAGGTAGTCGTAGATCTCGCCGTGGTCGTGGACCCAGAAGTGCAGCGCCCCGTAGTAGACCTTGAGGTCGAAGAAACCGTGCCGGACGGCCGCCACGGAGAGGAAGGCGGTCACCGCGACGGCGAGCGCCACCACCGCGACGACCTGCCCGGTCGTCCGCCTGGCACCCTGCGCCACCGTCGTCTCCCTCGCTGTGGCCTAGGCTTTCGTGCCATGGCTCTGGGGTTCGTCCGCCCGGCGCGTCCGGAGGACGCCGCCGAGATCGCCCGTGTGCAGCTCGCGACCTGGCGGGTCGCGTACCGTCGACTGCTGCCCCGGCACGTGCTCGACAACCTGGACGAGGCGTGGCTCGCCCGGCGGTGGAGCGCGGCGGTGCAGGAGCCGCCCTCGGCCACGCACCGGGTGCTCGTCGCCGTGGAACAGGCCGAGCAATCCTATCTGGTGGGTTTCGCGGCTTCCGGGCCGGCGGACGCCGAGGCGCTCGCCCCGGGCGAGCCGCCGGCCGCGCTGGGGGCCGGCGTGGCGGCGGTGACCGACCTGCTGGTCGAACCGCGCTGGGGTCGGCGCGGGCACGGCAGCCGGCTGCTCGCCGCCGCCGTGGACGGCTGGCGGGCCGACGGGTTCACCCACGCGGTGGCCTGGGCGTTCGACGGGGACGAGGCGACCCGCAAGTTCCTCACCAGCACCGGCTGGGAGCCGGACGGCGCGGCCCGCGCGCTGGACGTCGACGACATGCTCGTCCCCCAGGTACGGCTGCACGTGGCGGTCCCCGCCGAGCCGGCCGACGCGCCCTGACCCGGCCGGTTCTGTCGGCCCGCCCTGGTAGACCGGAGGCGACAGGGTGCCACCGCCGGTGAGGAGACGACCATGTTCCGGGACACGAAGGCGTTCAGCGGGTTCTCGGCCGACGACACCGACCGGGCGCGGGAGTTCTACGCCGACACCCTCGGCCTGCGGGTGTCGCAGCTCGGCGGCCCCGGCGGACTGCTGAAGCTGCACCTGGCCGGGGACCGGGACGTGGTGGTCTACCCGAAGGCCGACCACGTGCCGGCGACGTTCACCGTGCTCAACTTCCCGGTGCCCGACGTCGACCGGGCGGTCGACGAGCTGACCGCCCGGGGGGTGCGGTTCGCCCGGTACCCGGGGTTCCCGCAGGACGACCGGGGGATCATGCGCGACAACGGGCCGACGATCGCCTGGTTCACCGACCCGGCCGGCAACATCCTGTCGGTGATCGAGCAGGAGTGACGCCGTGCAGGGGTCAGCGGCGGAGCTCGGCGACCAGTTCGTCGTCCTCCACCACACCGGTGGGCGCGAAGCCCAGCGAGGTGTAGAGCCGGGCCGCGGCCGTGTCGGCCACCGCGCGCCAGTTGTCGTCGCCCGCCGGGCGCAGGGTGACCCGCCGCCCCAGCCGATCGGTATGTCCGGAATCCAGCACCGGGGCAGCGTAGGGTCCGGGCCGGCGCACCGCCAACGAATTCGCCCCCCGGCGCCGACCCGCGACCGGCTCGGCTCGGCACAGCGGGGCGGGGCCAGCGCGTTACGGCGCGGTGCGGCGGCCTAGTCGAGCAGGGCGTCCAGGCCGATGGTCAGGCCCGGTCGTTGCCGGACCGACCGCACCGCCAGCAGCACCCCCGGCATGAACGACACCCGGTCGTACGAGTCGTGCCGGATGGTCAACGTCTCGCCCAGGGTGCCGAACAGCACCTCCTGGTGGGCGAGCAGGCCGGTCGCGCGGACCGCGTGCACGCGTACCCCGTCGACGTCGGCTCCCCGCGCGCCGGGCACCTCGTCCCTGGTGGCGTCGGGGGTCGGGCCGAGACCGGCGTCGGCACGGGCCTGGGCGACCAGCCGGGCCGTGTGGGTGGCGGTGCCGCTCGGCGCGTCGAGCTTGCGCGGGTGGTGCTGCTCGATGATCTCCACGGACTCGAAGTGCCGGGCCGCGCGGGCCGCGAACTGCATCATCAGCACCGCGCCGATGCCGAAGTTGGGGGCGATCACCACCCCGACGTCGGGCCGGTCGGCCAGCCAGCCGCGCACCTGGTCGAGCCGCTGCCCGGTGAAGCCGGTGGTGCCGACCACCGCGTGCACGCCGTGCTCGACGCACCAGCGCAGATTGTCCATCACGGCGTCCGGGGTGGTGAAGTCGACGACCACCTCGGCGGCGGAGAGGGCGGACAGGTCGTCGCCCTGGTCGACCGCCACCACCAGGTCCAGGTCGCCGGCCCCGTCGACGGCCCGGCACACCTCGGCGCCCATCCGGCCCCGGGCCCCGAGCACACCGACCCGGATCGACCCGTCCCGGCCCTTCGTCTGCTCCTCAGTCACGGGGCACAACCTATCCCAATCGGGACGCGGCCCACCGCCGGACCACCACCGTCCCACGCCCGCCACGCGGCACGCCCCGCCGGCCGGGCCACCGCCCGCGCCCGCGCCGGGTCACCGCACCGCCGCCCGCGGGGCGGCAGCGGCTCAGCCGACGAAGTCGCGCTCCCCGAACGGCCCGACCACCGCCAGCGACATCGGCCGGCTCAGCAGCTCGGCGGCCAGGGTGTTCACGTCGGCCACGGTCACCGCGTCGACCCGGGCCAGCAGCTCGTCCACCGGCGTCAGGTCGCCGTAGAGCAGCTCGCCCTTGGCCAGCCGGCTCATCCGGGAGCCGGTGTCCTCTAGGCCCAGCACGAACGAGCCCTTGCTCATCCCCTTGCCCCGGGCCACCTCCGCCTCGGTGAGCCCGTCGGCGGCCACCCGGGCCAGCTCGGCGCGGGTGAGCTGGAGCACCTCGTCGACCTTGCCCGGCGCGCAGCCGGCGTAGACGGCGAACAGGCCGCTGTCGGCGTACTGGCTGGCATAGGAGTAGACCGAGTAGGCCAGGCCACGGCGTTCGCGGATCTCCTGGAACAGCCGGCTGGACATCCCGCCGCCGAGGACGTTGTTGAGCACCCCGAGGGCGAACCGCCGGTCGTCGACCCGGTCGATGCCGGGGCAGCCGAGGATGACGTGCGCCTGCTCGGTCTCCTTCGGCTCGACCAGGACGGTGGCCGGCTTCGTGCGTACCGCCGGGGTGGTCGGCCGGGGCGTGCCCGGCTCGGCCGGGGCGGTGTCCAGCGGAGTGCCGTGCAGCGCCCGGCGGACCAGCCGGACCACGGCGGCGTGGTCGAGGTTGCCGGCGGCGGCGACGACGATCTGCGGCGCGGTGTAGCGGCGACGGTAGAAGCCCTGGATCTGCCGGCGGGTCATCGGGGTGACCGTCTCCTCGGTGCCGGAGATCAACCGGCCGAGGGGGTGGCCACCGTAGACGGCGCGGGCGAACAGGTCGTGCACCTCGTCGCCGGGCTCGTCGTCGTGCATGGCGATCTCTTCGAGGATGACCCCGCGCTCGGTCTCCACGTCGGCCGGCTCCAGCAGCGAGTCGGCGACCGCGTCGCACATCACGTCGATCGCCAGCGGCAGGTCCTCGTCCAGCACGCGGGCGTAGTAGCAGGTGTATTCCTTGGTGGTGAAGGCGTTGGTCTCACCGCCCACCGCCTCGATCTCCGAGGAGATCTCCAACGCGGTGCGCCTGTGGGTGCCCTTGAAGAGCAGGTGCTCCAGGAAGTGCGCGGCCCCCGCCTGCGGGCCGGTCTCGTCGCGCGAACCGACGGCTACCCAGATACCGAACGAGACACTGCGCATCGTCGGGATCGCCTCGGTGAGCACCCGCAGGCCGCTCGGCAGGACGGTCCGCCGCACGGTGCCGCCCAACGGGTCGTCACTGATCGTGCGGGTGACCGCCCGGGACGCCGTGCCGGCGCGACCGGCCGGCCCGGCGGTGGCGTGCCGGACGACACCGGGCGGGGTCACCGGCCGTCGAGCCGGGGGGAACGGCGAACGGCTCACGCAGACCTGCTCTCCGTGCGACGAGGGGTGGGAGGGAGACGCACCGGCCGGGTGACGACGACGTCGTCACCCGGCCGGTCACTGCTCAGCTGTGCCGGGTACGCCGACGCGGACGCTCGCCGCCGTCGCCACCCTCGCCGCCACCCGGGCCGCGCTCGCCGCGCTCCGGGGCACGACCACCCCGGTCGCCGCCCCGGTCACCGCGGTCCCGCGGACCCCGGTCACCACCGCGGCCGGCCGGGCGGTCGCCACCGGCGGCCTCACCGGCCTCACCGGCGGCCGGCGCCTCGGCGCCCTCCGGACGGACCTTGTCCAGGTAGATCTTGCCGCGGGCGTCGATGTCCGCGATCTCCACCTCGACCTTGTCACCGACGTTGAGGAAGTCCTCGACCCGCTCGACCCGCTTGCCGTCGCCCACCTTGGAGATGTGCAGCAGGCCGTCCCGGCCGGGCAGCAGCGAGATGAACGCCCCGAACGCGGCGGTCTTGACCACCGTGCCGAGGAACCGCTCGCCGGCCTTGGGCAGGGTCGGGTTGGCGATCCCGTTGATCCGGTCCACGGCGGCCTGCGCCGACGGGCCGTTGGTCGCGCCGACGTAGATCGTGCCGTCGTCCTCGATGGAGATCTCGGCGCCGGTCTCGTCCTGGATGGCGTTGATGGTCTGCCCCTTCGGGCCGATCACCATGCCGATCTTGTCCACCGGGATCTTGACGGTGGTGACCCGCGGCGCGTAGTCCGACATCTCGGCCGGCGACTCGATCGCCGCCTGCATCACGCCGAGGATGGTCTGCCGGGCCTCGTTCGCCTGCTGGAGCGCGGCGGCGAGCACGTCCGACGGGATGCCGTTGAGCTTGGTGTCGAGCTGGAGCGCGGTGACGAACTCCGGCGTGCCGGCGACCTTGAAGTCCATGTCCCCGAACGCGTCCTCGGCGCCGAGGATGTCGGTCAGCGTCACGTACTGGGTCTTGCCGTCCACCTCGTCGGAGATGAGGCCCATCGCGATGCCGGCCACCGGCGCCTTGAGCGGCACACCGGCCGACAGCAGCGCCAGCGTCGAGGCGCAGACCGACCCCATCGAGGTCGAGCCGTTGGAGCCGAGCGCCTCGGAGACCTGCCGGATCGCGTACGGGAACTCCTCGCGCGTCGGCAGCACCGGCAGCAACGCCCGCTCGGCCAGCGCGCCGTGGCCGATCTCCCGCCGCTTCGGCGAACCGACCCGGCCGGTCTCCCCGGTCGAGTACGGCGGGAAGTTGTAGTTGTGCATGTAGCGCTTGCGGTTCTCCGGCGAGAGGGTGTCCACCATCTGCTCCATGCGCAGCATGTTCAGCGTGGTGACGCCGAGGATCTGGGTCTCGCCCCGCTCGAACAGCGCGGAACCGTGCACCCGGGGCAGCACGCCGACCTCGGCGGTCAGCGCCCGGATGTCCCGCGGGCCCCGGCCGTCGATGCGGACCTGCTCGCGCAGCACCCGGTTGCGGACCTCGGACTTGGTCAGCGACCGGAAGGCCGCGGACAGCTCCTTCTCCCGGCCCTCGAACCGGCCGCCCAGCTCCTCGGCGACCTTGGCCTTGATCCGGTCCAGGGCCTCCTCGCGGTCGGCCTTGCCGGCGATCTGGAGGGCCTCGGCCACCTCGGCGCGGACCAGCTCGGCCACCGCCTGGTAGGCGTCGTCCTGGTAGTCCAGGAAGACCGGGAACTCGGTGACCGGCTTGGCGGCCACCTCGGCCAGCTCGCTCTGCGCGCGGCACAGCTCGCGGATCGCCGGCTTGGCGGCCTCCAGGCCGCTGGCGACGATCTCCTCGGTCGGGGCGGTCGCGCCGCCCGCGATCAGGGCCACGGCGTTCGGCGTCGCCTCGGCCTCGACCATCATGATCGCGACGTCGCCGTCGTCGAGCGCGCGGCCGGCGACCACCATGTCGAAGGTGGCGCGGGCCAGCTCCTCCAGGGTCGGGAAGGCCACCCACTGGCCGTCGACGTGGGCCACCCGGGTCGCCCCGATCGGGCCGGAGAACGGCAGGCCGGACAGCTTCGTCGACATCGAGGCCGCGTTGATCGCGACCACGTCGTACGGGTGCTGCGGGTCGAGCGCGAGGACGGTCTCTACGACCTGGACCTCGTTGCGCAGGCCCTTGACGAACGACGGGCGCAGCGGCCGGTCGATCAGCCGGCAGGTGAGGATCGCGTCCTCGCTGGGCCGGCCCTCGCGGCGGAAGAACGAACCGGGGATCCGGCCCGCGGCGTACATCCGCTCCTCGACGTCGACGGTCAGCGGGAAGAAGTCGAACTGCTCCTTCGGGTGCTTACCGGCGGTGGTGGCGGAGAGGACGACCGTCTCGCCGAGCTGGGCGACGACGGAGCCGGCGGCCTGCCGGGCCAGCCGGCCGGTGGAGAAGGTGATCTCACGGGTGCCGAACGACCCGTTGTCGATCACGGCGGTACGGGATTCGGTGCCGAGGTTGGTCTCGGTCATGTGCGGTGGTACTCCTTCGCGTCGTGGGCCCACGACACCGGAGCTGCTCAGACGGCCGGTCTTCGATCGAAGCGCCCGGGTGGCCGGCATGATGCCGGGTTGCCCGGGGGCCACTACCGGAGACCGGTACGCTGACCGGCTCCCTGTCGGGTGGTCGCGCGGCCCTCTTCTTCTGGTGGTGCGCGGAACGGGGGAGCGACCCGGTGGCCACTCCCCCGTCACGTCATCGGCGCAGGCCGAGCCGCTCGATCAGCGACCGGTAGCGGTTGATGTCCTTCTTCTGGACGTAGTTGAGCAGCCGGCGGCGCCGACCGACCAGCAGCAGCAGCCCGCGGCGGCTGTGGTGGTCGTGCTTGTGCACCTTCAGGTGCTCGGTCAGCTCCGCGATCCGCTTGGTGAGGACCGCGACCTGCACCTCCGGCGAACCGGTGTCGCCCTCGGCGGTCGCGTACTCCGAGCGGATCTTGGCCTTGGCTTCCTGGTCGAGCGCCATGTTCTCCCTGTTTCGGTGGGTTGACAACTGATGTCCGTCGTACGGATCCGAGTGGACCGGGGACGGACGAACCTCGCACCCGCGGCGTCGTGCAGGCACGCGAGGCCCCGCGTCGGTCATCCGACGTCACCGCCACCTTACCAGCCCGTCGCGGAACCGCCCGGTCAAGGCCCACGCGCCGGCCGCGACGGCGCATCCCGGCCAGGCTGCCGAGGACGCCGGCCCGCCGACGGCCCGACCGGTCAGCCGACCGCCCGGCGGGTCCGCTCGACGTCCTCGGCCATCTGGACGAGGAGCGGCTCGATCGCGTCGTAGCGGATCTGGCCGCGCAGGTGGGCGGCGAAGTCCAGGGCGACGTGCTCGCCGTACAGGTCGCCGGAGAAGTCCAGGACGTGCGCCTCGACCCGGCGCTCCCGGCCGGCGAACGTCGGGTTGGTGCCGACCGAGATGGCCGCCGGCAGCCGCTCGGTACCCCCGCGCACCAGCCAGCCGGCGTAGACCCCGTCGGCGGGCACCGCCGCGTGCGGCGGGCAGCGCAGGTTGGCGGTGGGGAAGCCCAGTTCCCGGCCGCGCTGGTCGCCGAGGACCACCACCCCTTCGAGCCGGTGCGGTCGGCTGAGCACCGCCGCTGCCGCCGCCACGTCACCCGCCTCGACCCGGGACCGGATGTACGTCGAGGAGAAGACCGTCCCGGCGGCGGCGACCAGCGGGGCGTGCTCCACCTCGAAGCCGGAGTCGCGGCCGAGCCGTTCCAGCAGCTCGACGTTCCCGGCGGCCCGGTGCCCGAACCGGAAGTTGTCCCCCACCACCACCAGCGCGGCGTGCAGGTGCTCGACCAGGATGTCGTGCACGAACGCCTCGGGCGGGAGCAGGGAGAGCTCCTTGGTGAACGGCACCACACAGAGCACGTCGACCCCGAGCGCCTCGATCAGCTCGGCCTTGCGGGCGGGCTCGGTGAGCACGGCCGGGTGCGAGCCGGGGCGGACCACCTCGACGGGGTGCGGGTCGAAGGTCACCACCACCGAGCCGATGCCCAGGTCCCGGGCGCGGGCCACGGCGTGCCCGATGGTCGCCTGGTGCCCCCGGTGCACGCCGTCGAAGACGCCGATGGTGACGACCGACCGCCCCCACCCACCGGGCGTCGCCTCGTACCCCCGCCACCGCTGCATGCCGCTCCTCCCCTGCTCCGCCGCTGACCGGCCCACCGTGCCCACCACCACCGACCCGTCCCGGCCGCTGTCCCCGCTCGTCGCGCCGTACCGTCCGTCGCCCGCGTCCACGCCGCTCGGCGCCCGGTCAGGCCGGGGCGAGGACGATCTCCGCGCGGGCCCGGCCGTCCCGCTCGCTGACGATAGCGATCAGGCCGCCGTCCGGTCCGAAGACGGCGTACGGCCCGGCGATGCCCACCGGGTCGAGCGGGCCACCGTGCGAGAGCACCCGCGCCTCGTCGACCCCCGCGTCCCGGCGGGGGAAGTACCGGCCGGCGGCCGTGTCCAGGGGCAGATCGACCACCTCGGGCGCCCGCTCCTCCAGGGCGGCGAGGGTGGCCGCCTCGGCGAGGGTGAAACTGCCCACAGCGGTCCGCCGCAGCGCGGTGAGGTGCCCGCCGACGCCCAGCGACCGGCCGGCGTCCCGGGCCAGCGCCCGGATGTACGTCCCCGACGAGCAGGTGACGTCGACGTCGACGTCGACCACGTCCGGGGTGTCCCGGCGGATGGCCAGCACGTCCAGCCGGTGCACGGTGACCCGCCGGGCGGGCAGGTCGACGCTCTCCCCGTCCCGGACCCGCTTGTAGGCCCGTTCACCATTGATCTTGATGGCGCTGACCGCGCTGGGCACCTGGTCGATCTCCCCGGTCAGCGGCCCGAACGCGGCCCGGATCGCGGCGTCGGTCAGCTCACCGGCCGGCGTGCTGGTGAGCACGTCGCCCTCGGCGTCGTCGGTGACGGTGGACTGGCCGAGCCGGACCGTCGCGGTGTAGCTCTTGCCGGCCCCGATCACGTACGTCAGCAGCCGGGTGGCCCGGCCCACCCCGATCACCAGGACCCCGGTGGCCATCGGGTCGAGGGTGCCGCCGTGCCCGACCCGGCGGGTCCGGGCCAACCGGCGGATCCGCGCCACCACGTCGTGCGACGTCATGCCGCCGGGCTTGTCGACCACGATCAGACCGTCACCGTTCACGACCGCCAAGCCTGCCAGACGGGATGGCCGCCCCCGTCACCGCACGGCGACGACCGGGACCGTGGTGCCCGCCACCCGTCGGAGCGCCGTGCCGGGCGGGCGGTCCCGCCCTGCTCAGCCGCGTACCGCGCCGACGACCGCCCAGCCGCCGGAGCGCAGCCGCAACAGCAGGGCGACCAGCCGCAACAGCACGAAGAGGGTCAGCCCGGCCCAGATGCCGCCCAGGCCCAGATCGAACGCGTAGGTCAGCCAGATCGCCGGCAGGAATCCGCCGAACGCCGCGACGATCGTCAGGTTGCGCAGGTAACGCACGTCTCCCGCGCCGATCAGCACCCCGTCGAGGGCGAACACCACGCCGCCGAGCGGTTGCAGGGCCACCAGCCAGGGCCAGGCGACCATGGCCTGTTCGCGTACCCGGGCATCGGAGCTGAACAGGCCGGGCACGACGCCGGCCCCGACGGCGATGAGCACCGCGAACGTCACTCCGCAGGCGGCCCCGAGCAACGCGAGGCGGCGGGCCAGGGCGCGGGCGCCGGCCGCGTCGCCCGCCCCGAGCGCCGCGCCGACCAGCGCCTGCCCGGCGATCGCCAGGGCGTCGAGCAGCAGGGCGGTAAGGAACCACAGTTGTACGGCGATCTGGTGCGCGCCGACCGACGCCGCGCCGAACCGGGCCGCGACAGCGGTGGCGGACAGGAAGCTGGCCTGGAAGGCGACGCCCCGGACCAGCAGGTCCCGGCTGAGCATGAGCTGCTGGCGGAGCACCGCGGGACGGGGACGCAGCGCCACCCGCTCGCTGATCAACGCGGCGACGAACAGCCCACCGGCGACGGTCTGGGCGAACGCGTTGGCGACCGCCGAACCGGTCAGCCCCCAGCCGACGGGATAGACCAGCACCGGGCAGAGCAGCGCGGAGAGCAGGTTGGGGCCGAGCACGAACCACAGCGGCCGGCGGGTGTCCTGCACCCCGCGCAGCCAGCCGTTGCCGGCGGCGGCGAGGAGCAGGCCGGGAGCGCCGAGCGCGGCGACCCGCAGCCACCGCTCGGCCGCCTCGGCCACCTCTCCCGGCCCGGCGAGGAGGTCGGCCAGCGGGCCGGCGCCGAGCTGCATGCCGAGCGCGACCAGCAGCCCCACCCCGAACGCCAGCCAGGAGGCCTGGACGCCCTCGGCGACCGCGGCGGACCGGTCCCCCGAGCCGAACCTGCGGGCCGCCCGCCCGGTGATCCCGTACGCCAGCACGGTGCCCAACCAGGCGATCAGGGTCAGCACCGTGCCACCGACGGCCAGCGCGGCGAGCGCCACCCGGTCGAGGTGCCCGGCCACGGCGGTGTCGACCAGGACGTAGAGCGGCTCGGCGGCGAGCACCACGAGGGCGGGCAGCGCCAGCGCGGCGATCCGGCGCGGCGCGGCGACCGTGGGTGGGGTGACGGAGGTGGTCATCGGAGCCGATCCTGCCATGATCAGGTAAGGATCACAATAGGTGCCATTCCTTACGTGAGCGAATTCGGCGGAATGGTCGAACGAGCAGCCTTCCGGCACGTCGTCGCGCCATTCCCGGAAACAGGTACCGATAGCGGAAAACAGGAACGCCGCCGCCCGACGGCGGCGGCGAAGCGGATGGCGAGGGTCCAGCGGAACCACCGGACCGGCGGTCGCACCGTCGTCGGCTGCACTCCCCCGTGCCGGGCGTCGGCGACGGCGCGGAATGTGGGTGCGTGACCGCGGCGGGCAGGGGCGGCACGGAAGGAACCCGGGTTCCAGCACGGTGGTCAGCCGGCACCACGCGCCTGCCCGGGCACTCTGTTTCGCCGCCGGGAACCTCGGCGTACCGGCCAGGGCGTCGCACCCGGCGGCCGGGACCACACGCGGAGCCGGCGACCGTCGCCCGACCGGGGCACCTTCGGGGGCGGAAGGCGCCGCCACCCGCCCCGGCCAGGTCGTCCCGCCGCCGGGACGGCCGGGGCGGGACACCGCTGCGCACCCCGGGAGGGGATCGTCACAGCCACCGAGGCGGACGGCGCTGCCGCGCGCCCCGGGGATCGTCACACCGCCCGGGGCCACCGGCGGACCGCGCGACGTGGTCAGCGCGGCGGCCGTCGACCTCGGGGTCGAGCATCCCCTGACAGGTGTCGAGCATCCTCTGACGGGGAGCGTCGGAGCAGGAGTGCCGGCCCCGGACAGGCGTCGCCGTCATGAGCTGGACCGGCCGGCGGCAGGAAGACCCACCGGCGGCCCGCGGTGACGCCGACGAGTCAGCGTCACCCTCGGTAGGTCAGTTCACTGCCGGGTGTCCATCGAGGTCTGCAACGCGCGACGCATCTGCTCGCGGGCCTCGTCGGTGGTCTCGGTCTTGGGCTTGGTCGCCATGGCGGTGTCCTTCCAGGGTGCGGGTCACCGGAACAGGTGGCCCCACGGGCGGTCCTGCTGAGCGCCGGGAGGGCGGCCCGGGATCACCGGAACGGCTCGCCTGGCAGCGTGAGCCCGGGTCGGTCAGACCCTGGAGGGAGGCGGCACCGGGTGTGGCACCACCGCCCACGACCTGCGTCGCGACGCGACGTCGGCCTTTCCCAAGTTAACGTTTACTTTCCACATGCTGTCCACTCTTCCCGCCATCTGGACGGGAGGGGAGGAACCGGTCCGGGCGACCCCGCCGGTGACCGAGCCACCAGCGCGCAGGCCGCTGACGAGCCACCAGCGCGCAGGCCGCTGACGAGCCACCAGCGCGCAGGCCGCCGCCATCGGCAGCGCGGGAGAGCAGGCAATCCGCACGTGTCGACCCCATACCGGCCTTCGACACGTCGACGGGCGGACAGCAGCATCGACGCTGGTGCTCGACGACACCGGGGTCCGACCGCACACGGGATCGGCGGCGACGCGGCTCGACGACACCGGGTCGACCGCACACGGAATCGGCGGCGACGCGGCTCGACCACACCGGGGTCCGACCGCACACGGAATCGGCGGCGACGCGGCTCGACCACACCGGGACGACAGCCGCGACACGGCGACGGTCAGCGGGACCGCTGGCCCGGTGGCGGATGGTCGACGCTCAGCGGGCCAGGAAGTGCCAGCCCAGCCACCACCAGAACCCGAACAGTCCGATCCGGCCGACCGGCACCGGGCCGACCTCGTACCGCATCACGTAGGCGCAGACGTCGCCCAGGGACGGAATCCGGGAGCCCTCCCGACGGGCGGCCCATTCGACCGCCGCGAACAGCACCAGCGAGGCGAGGAACCCGCTGATGGCGAGGGTACGCATCATCGCCGCACCAACCCCCAGAACGCGGCCAACCAGGCGAACCAGGCCGCCGAACGGACCAGTTCGTCCTCCAGCAGCGGGTCGGCCAGCCGGGAGAAGGTGGGAAAGTCGTCCCCGACCGACATCACGAAGGTGGCACCTTCGAGGACACCGAACACCGCCGCCGGGAGCAGCCACCACACGGCGCCCCGGCCCAGCCGGCGCGGTGCCGGACGACGCTGCACCCGGTTGCCCAGGCCGAGCCAGATCAGCGCACCACCGGTGCTCAGCGTCCAGAGGTTGGCCTGGGCGGAGAACGACGGAAACTGCCCGCCGACCAGCGAGATGCAGGCCAGCACCGGCACGGTGACCACCGGCCTGTCCCAGGTACGGGAGGCTTCCAGGGCGATCTCGTGCGGCTGCTCCATCGTCCGATTCTCCCCGGGCTCACCCTGTGCGGGAAGACCGACACCCGTCGACATCGGCGCGGCTCCCCGTCAGGGCACCGGGCAGCTCGGCTCGGATGAGGGCGATGACCTGCTCGGCGTCGCCGCGTCCGGTGAACCCGGCGGCGAAGCGGTGACCTCCGCCACCCAGCGCCACCGCCACCGCGCTCACGTCGACCGCTCCCTTGCTCCGCATCGACACCGCCCACTCGTCCGGCCCGACCTGCTTGAGCACACACGCGACGTCCGCCTCGGCGGTGCACCGCACCGAGTCGATCAGCGACTCCAGCACGTACGGTCGCTGGTCGTGCCGGGTCAGGTCGTCGAGGGTGGCCTGCGTCCAGACCAGACCGTGACCGGCGGCGGCCTCCGGTTCGAGCCGCGACCGGCCCAGCACCTCGCCGAAGAGACGGACCGCGCCGAACGGCCGGGTGTCGAAGACCTCGCGGGAGATGTCACCCGGGCGCAGGCCGGTGGCGAGGAGCCGGGCCGCGAGCTGGTGCACCTCCGGCGTGGTAGCCGCGAACCGGAACGAGCCGGTGTCGGTGGTCAGCGCGACGTAGAGGCCCGCCGCGATCTCCGCGTCCAACGGCACGTCGAGCCGGGCGAGCAGCTGGGCGGCGACGACCGAGGTGGCCGCCGCCCCCGGGTCCACCAGGCTCACCGTACCGAAACCGGTGTTCGAGGCGTGGTGGTCGAGGACCACCGCCGTGCCGGCGGTGTCGAGCCGGTCCACCAGGTCACCGAGGCGCGACTCCGCCGCCGCGTCGAAGCAGATCACCAGATCCGGATCGGGGTACGCCTCCGTCGCCGGCACCAGCAGGTCGATCCCGGGTAGCCAGCGGAACGGCTCCGGCACCTCGGGCGGCCCCGGAAAGGTGGCCTGCAACCGGCGTACGCCGAGCCGACGCAGGCCCAGCCCGAAGCCGAGCATGCTGCCCAGCGCGTCACCGTCGGGATTGACGTGACAGATCAGCAGCACCCGGGCATCGGCCGGCAGGCCGCGTACCGCCGCGACGGCGGCGGCCCAGTCGTCGTCGCCGGGGCCGGTGGACGGCGAACCGGTGCGGAGCCCGTCGGCTGTGCCCGGGGCGGCGGTCACCGTCGGTCCGTCACGGACGGGTCGGCGTCGGCGTCGACGGCGTCGTCCGCATCGTCGTCGTCCTCGTCGACCCGGTACGGCTGGGCGTCGCCCGCGTACTTCGCCTGCGCGGCCAGCCGCTGCACCTCGGCGTCGGCGTTGCGGGCCTGCGCGAGCAGGTCGTCGATCTGCTTGACCTGGTCCTGTACGTCGTCCAGAGCGAAGGTCAGCGAGGGCGAGTGGCGCAACCCGAGGGCCTTGCCGACCGTGCTGCGCAGCATCCCCTTGGCGCTCTCCAGCGCGGCGGCGGTGCTCGCCTGGGCCGTCGCGTCACCGAGCACGGTGTAGAAGACGGTGGCGTCGCGCAGGTCGGCGGTGATCCGGGCATCGGTGATGGTGATCATCCCCAGCCGGGGGTCCTTGATCTGGCTCCGCACCACCGAGGCGACCAGTTCGCGGATCCGCTCGGCGTGCCGGCGAACCTTGGCCGGATCAGTCATGTCCCCCACCTCCAGGGCTTTCCTCCCGCGGCCGGAGCGGCGACGCCGAACGCCACCGAACCAACCACCCAACACCCGAACACTACCCGCGATCCACCTCCACCCACCCACCCCACCCGCCCGCTCCCCCACCCCACGCCCCACCTCGCCCGATCCCCCACCCCGCCGGCTCAACCCCACCCGTCCGCCCACCCGTCCACCCCACCCACCCACCCAACCAGCCCCACCCCGGAGTCTCCCGCCCTGGTGCCAACCGCCCCGGTGATCAAGAGGTTCAGGTCGCCACCCACCGGTGATCAAGAGGTACAGGTCACCACCCAGCGGAAACCCTGACGCGAATCTCTTGATCACCGGGGCGAGGCGGGACGGACCAGGGCGGGGCGGGGGGCCGAGGCGGGACGGGCGGGGCCGGCGGGCGGGGCGGGGCAGGGCGGGTCAGGTTTCCGGGGTGTGGAGGTCGCGGCGGACGGAGAGGAGGTCGATCTCGGGGCGGGCGGCGACCAGGCGCTCGCAGGAGTCGAGCACGTCGCGGACGTGGGCGGCCTCGGCGGCCACCACGGCCACCCCGATCTCGGCCCGACCGAGCAGGTCGAGCGCACCCACCTCGGCGGCCGACACCTCGAAGCGGCGCAACGCCGCCACGATCGGCCGGACATACGATCTCTTTGCCTTCAGCGATCGGGAGTCGCCCGGCAGGAGCAGGTCGAAGAGTGCGGTTCCGGTATACATCGCCCAGGACGTTACGGAACCGTCCCGGACATGCTCAAGGGGTTTACGCCGGTCGGCGTAAACCCCTTGAGCACTGTGTCAGCCCCGGATCAGGAGCGCGGCTTCTCCCGCATCTCGAAGGTCTCGATGGTGTCGCCGACCTGGACGTTGTTGAAACCACCCAGGGTCAGACCACACTCGAAGCCTTCGCGGACCTCCGTCGCGTCGTCCTTGAACCGCTTGAGCGAGCTGATGGTGAGGTTGTCCGCGATGACCGCCCCGTCCCGCAGCAGCCGCGCCTTGGCGTTGCGGCGGATGATGCCGGACCGGACGATACAACCGGAGATGTTGCCGATCTTGGACGAGCGGAAGACGTCGCGGATCTCCGCGGTGCCCAGCTCGACCTCCTCGTACTCCGGCTTGAGCAGCCCCTTGAGCGCGGCGTCGATCTCCTCGATGGCCTGGTAGATGACCGTGTAGTACCGGATCTCCACGCCCTCGCGGTCGGCGATCTCGCGGACCTTGTTGGCGGCCCGCACGTTGAAGCCGATGATCGTGACCGCCTCGGACGAGGCGCTCGCGAGCATGACGTCGCTCTCGGTGATCGCACCCACACCCCGGTGGATGATCCTGAGCTGGACCTCCTCGGGGATGTCGAGGTTGAACAGCGCGTCCTCGAGGGCCTCCACGGAACCGGAGACGTCGCCCTTGAGCACCAGGTTGAGCGAGGTCTTCTCGCCCTCCTTGAGCTGCTCCATGAGCGTCTCGAGGGTGGCCCGGCCACGGGAGTTGGCGAAGGACGCCGCCCGCCGCCGTGCCTGCCGCTGCTCGGCGATCTGCCGCACCGTACGGTCGTCGGCCGCCGCGAGGAAGGTGTCACCGGCACCCGGCACCGCGGTCAGACCGAGAACCAGCACCGGACGGGCCGGACCTGCCTCGGTGACCTGGTTGCCGTTCTCGTCGAGCATGGCACGGACCCGGCCGTGGGCCCCACCGGCGACGATCGAGTCGCCGGCCCGCAGGGTGCCCTTCTGCACCAGCACCGTGGCCACCGCGCCGCGACCCTTGTCCAGGTGTGCCTCGATGGCCACACCCTGGGCCGGGCCGTCGATCGCCGCGGTCAACTCGAGCGACGCGTCGGCGGTCAGCAGGACCGCGTCCAGCAGCTCGTCGATGCCGATGCCCGGCTTGGCCGCCACGTTGACGAACATGGTGTCGCCGCCGTACTCCTCGGCGACCAGGCCGTACTCGGTCAGCTGCTGGCGGACCTTGTCCGGGTTGGCCTCCGGCTTGTCGACCTTGTTGACGGCCACCACGATCGGCACGTCGGCCGCCTTGGCGTGGTTGAGCGCCTCGATGGTCTGCGGCATGACACCGTCGTCGGCCGCCACCACCAGCACCACGACGTCGGTGACCTGGGCACCACGGGCACGCATGGCGGTGAACGCCTCGTGACCCGGGGTGTCGATGAAGGTGACCGCCCGGTCCTCGCCCTCGTGCGGGACGTGGACCTGGTACGCGCCGATGTGCTGGGTGATGCCGCCCGCCTCGCCGGCCACGACGTTCGCCTTGCGGATCGCGTCGAGCAGCTTGGTCTTACCGTGGTCGACGTGACCCATGACGGTCACCACCGGTGCCCGGCTGACCAGGCGGTCCGCCGCGACCTCGGCGTCGAGGTCGATGTTGAACTGCGCGAGCAGCTCGCGGTCCTCGTCCTCCGGGCTGACGATCTGCACGTCGAAACCGAGGTGCTCACCCAGCAGCAGCAGGGTCTCGTCAGAGCAGGACTGGGTCGCGGTGACCATCTCGCCCAGGTTGAACATCTCCTGGACCAGCGAACCCGGGTTGGCGTTGATCTTGTCGGCGAAGTCCGACAGCGAGGCGCCACGGGAGAGCCGGACGACCTGACCCTGGCCCCGGGGAGCACCCGAGGACATGGTCGGGGCCGACAGGTTGTCGAACTCCTGTCTGCGCTGCTTCTTGGACTTGCGGCCACGGGTCGGCCGGCCACCCGGACGCCCGAAGGCACCCGCGGCGCCACCGCCACGACCACGGCCACCGCCACCGGGGCGGCCACCGCCACCAGCCGGGGCACCCGGACGGAAACCGCCACCGGGAGCACCACCGCCACCACCGGGGCCACCACGGTAGCCACCGCCGCCGGCTCCACCGCCGCCGCCGGGACCGCCACGGAAGCCACCGCCGCCGCCACCGCCACCGGGGCGGAAGCCACCGCCGCCGCCACCGGGACGACCGGCGCCGCCACCGGGGCCACCACGACCGCCACCGGGACCACCGGGGCGACCGGTGGTGGGCCGCTGGCTCGGCATCGAGGCCGGGCTGGGACGCGGCGGCATGGAGGCCGGGCTGGGACGCGGCGGCATGCCGGCCGGGTTGCCGGGCCGGGGACCACCAGCACCGGCGGCCGGCGGCCGCTGGGGCTGACCGCCCTGGATCCCGAACGGGTTGTTACCGGCGCCGCGCGCCGGCGGACGACCACCGGGCCGGGCACCCGGACCCGCCGGGGCGCCACCGGGACGACCGGCGGCCGGGGTACCCGGACGCGGCGGCACGGCGTTCGGACCGGGACGCGGACCCGGACGGGGACCACCCTCGGTCGGGGGCTCCCGTCGGACGGTGTCCCGCTGCTGCTGCCGGGCGGCCTGGGCGGCCTTGACCGCCGCCTCCTGCTCGGCCTTCAGCGCGGCGGCGCGCGCCTCGGCGGCCGCCACCTCGATGTCGTGGGCGCTCGCCGGCTTGGCAACCGGGGTCACCGGCTGCGGCGGACCGGGGACCGGGCCCTTGGGCCTCGGTCCAGGGGTCGGCGCGGCCGGCCGCCGGGGCGGCATCGGTCGGGCCGAGACCCGGGGGGCACCCGGGGTCGGGGTCGGCGTCGGGGTCGGTGCCGGGCTCGGGGCCGCCGCCGGAGCGGACGGTGCCGACGAACCACCGGCGGACGCGACGAATGCGCCACGCAGCCGACGGGCGACGGGCGCCTCGACGGTGCTGGACGCGGACTTCACGAACTCGCCCATTTCCTTCAACTTGGCGAGCACTGTCTTGCTCTCGACCCCGAGCTCCTTCGCAAGCTCGTGTACGCGGGCCTTACCTGCCACTGCACTCCTCACTCCGAGGTCGTGCGGGCAGCACCCGCAGCGACCTCACTCCTGCACTTGAAGCCTGGTCATTTCAGGGACTTCATCGTGTGCTCATGTCGGTCGTCCTACCTTGCTAGCGACCCTCGCCCGGTCGGGTTGACCGGACGTAGTGGTTGGCGCATCGACGTGCTCCGCGACGGCACCGTGGTCAGGAACCCCGGTGAGCCGCAGCGCCCGCCCGAAGGCGCGACGCCGCACCGCCAGCGCGAAGCAGGCCGGATCCGGGTGCAGGTTCGCTCCCCGACCCGGCAGACTGCGGCTCGGATCAGGCCGGAGACTGTGACCATCCTCGTCACCGACCGCGACGATCCGCAGCAGTTCGCTGGCCGGCGCGCGTTTCCGGCAACCCACACAGGTGCGCTCCGGTTGCGCGCGTCGTACCACTGGAGGAAGTCTACCCCTAGCCGCCCGAGATCGCTCCGCCCGGCTCCGGGACGCCCCCGGCCGCCTCCCGGCCGCCGGCGCCCGCCTGCTCCGCGTCGGAGCGGATGTCGATCCGCCAACCGGTCAACCGGGCGGCAAGTCGGGCATTCTGCCCCTCGCGCCCGATGGCCAGGGAGAGCTGGAAGTCCGGCACGGTCACCCGGGCGGTACGGGTGGCCAGGTCGACCACCTCCACCCGCAGCGCCTTGGCCGGGGAGAGCGCGTTGCCGACGAAGGTCGCCGGGTCGTCCGACCAGTCGATGATGTCGATCTTCTCACCGTGCAGCTCGCTCATCACGGCGCGGACCCGCTGGCCCATCGGCCCGATGCAGGCCCCCTTGGCGTTCACGCCCGGGGTGGTGGAGCGTACGGCGATCTTGGTGCGGTGACCCGCCTCACGCGCGATCGCCCCGATCTCGACGGTGCCGTCGGCGATCTCCGGGACCTCCAGCGCGAAGAGCTTCTTCACCAGCGCCGGGTGCGACCGGGAGAGGGTGATCTGCGGACCGCGCATCCCCTTGGTCACGTGCACCACCACGCAGCGGATCCGCTCGCCGTGGTGGTAGCGCTCCCCGGGCACCTGCTCGGACTGCGGCAGCACGCCCTCCAGCTTGCCGAGGTCGACGCTGACGATGCCCTTCTCGCTGCGGGCCTCGTGCGCCTGCACCACGCCGGTGACCAGGTCGCCGTCGCGGCCGACGTACTCGCCGAAGTGCACCTCGTCGGTGGCCTCCCGCAGCCGCTGGAGGATCACCTGCTTGGCGGTCATCGCCGCGATCCGGCCGAAGTCGTGCGGGGTGTCGTCCCGCTCCCGCACCACGCTGCCGTCGTCGTCCAGCTCCTGGGCGTAGACCAGGGCGGCCCCGGTCCTACGGTCGATCTCCACCCGGGCGTGCGACTCGGCGCCGTCGGTGTGCCGGTAAGCGGTCAGCAACGCGGTCTCGATCGCCGCGAGGATCGTGTCGAACGGGATCTCCCGCTCGCGCTCCAGTGCGCGCAGCGCCGCGAGGTCGATGTTCACCTCTCCTCGCCCTCCACATCATCATCGTCGTCGTCATCTTCGTCGTCGGCGTCGTCGCCGGCCCCGTCGCCCAGGTCCGCCTCGTCGATCTCGTCGAGGCGGTGGAACTCGATCTGCACCCGGCCGGGACCGAGGTCGGCGTGGCGGTGCTCCACCTGGCCGGCGTCGGTCTCCAGCACCACACGCTCGTCGTCGACCGCGACCACCCGGCCGGTCACCTGACGGTCCGCCGCGGGCTGCCCGTCGGGTCGCGCGACCCGGGCGGTCACTTTGACCAGCCGGCCGGTGCTGCGTCGCCAGTGCCGGGGCAGCGTCAGCGGACGGTCCACCCCCGGGGAGCTGACCTCCAGCTGGTACTCCCCCGCCACGATGTCCCCGCCGGACTCCTCGGCCGCGTCCAGCGCCGCCGAGACCAGCCGGGAGACGTCCGCGACGGCGTCCAGGTTGATCCCGCCGTCGGCGTCCACGATCACCCGCACCACGTGCCGGCGGCCGGCCCGGGAGACGGAGACGTCCTCCAGGTCGTAACCCGCGCCGGTGACCACCGGTGTGATCACGTCACTCAGCGTGGCCCGGCGGGCGGCCAGGTCGCCCCGGGACGCGCCCGCACGGTCCCCGCCCCGGGGGCCGTCGGTGCGCCGGGACCGTCCCGTCGGCGCCGCCGGCCTGGTAGCACGACCACGCTGCGTCATCTGGGCACCCTTCTCCTGGTCAACGGCGGTCGTCGGAACGGCACGCCGGGACGCCACCGGAGCGGCGGCGCCGGTGGCTGCGCAGAGCGTAACGCGCCGCCGGGGGGACGGCCCCGGCGGCGCACCGACGGCGGTCGCCCGACGGTCGGCACGGATGGTGTTGACTTGTCCGGTGGCCACCGGCAGAACGACGACTCACCACGACGGAGCGGGGCGATCCCGGCGTGCCGTGCTCCGCACCGGCGCGCTCCTGGCGGTCGGCGTGGCCGCCGTCCCGCTGACCGGTTGCGACCTGCTCGACCGCGACGGGCCGGACCGGCCGCCCGACCCGCTGGAACCCCTCGCGGGCGAGTCCCGGGCACTGGCCGACCGGTACCGGGCCGCGATCGCCGCCGACCCGGGGCTGGCCGACCGGCTCACCCCGATCGCCGACGCGCACGCCGCGCACGCCGAGGAGCTGCGCCGGCTGATCGGCCGCCCCGCGCCCAGCGGCCCGGCGACCCCGGAGCCGACCGTCGCCGCCGGCGCACCCGCCACCGTCCTGGCCGGGCTGCGGGCCGCCGAGCAGAACGGTCGGGACAACGCGGCGAAGGCGTGCGCCGACGCGCCGGGCGACCGGGCCGCGCTGCTCGGCTCGATCGCCGCCGCGCGGGCCACCCACCTGGAGGCGCTCAAGTGAACCGCCGTACCGCCCCGTCCGCCCCCGGCGGCGCGCTGGCCGACGCCCTGGCCGCCGAGTACGCCGCCATCTACGCCTACGGCCCGATCGGGGTACGCCTCACCGACGCCGACCGGCGGGCGGCCCGCGCCGCCGAGGCGGCCCACCGGTCCCGCCGGGACGCGCTGGTCCTCCAGCTCAGTGCCGCCGGCGGCACGGTCCCCGCCGACCAGGCGGGCTACGCGCTGCCGTTCCCGGTCACCGACCGGGCCAGCGCGCTGCGGCTCGCGGTGCAGGTGGAGGAGCGCACCGGGGCGTTCTGGCGGGCGGCGCTGCCGGTCACCACCGGCGCGGACCGCACCCGGGCGCTCAACGCGCTGACCGACTGCGCGGTACGGGCCACCCGGTGGCGGCGCAGCGCCGGCACCACCCCGCTGACCGTCCCGTTCCCCGGCCGCCCCACCTAGCCCCGACGCCGTCCGCACGACGGGCCACCGGGTGACGCCGGTCACGCCCCGGTGCTCGCTCCGGTTGCGCTGCGCATACGGGGTATGCATACTCCGTTGCCATGTCCATCCGTCACGGCCTGCTCGCCCTGCTCGAGCGTGGCCAGATGTACGGCTACCAGCTCCGCGCCTCCTTCGAGGAGTCGACCGGCTCGACCTGGCCGTTGAACATCGGTCAGGTCTACACCACCCTCAACCGGCTGGAACGCGACGGCCTGGTCCGTTCGCTGCCCGAGCACGAGGGCGGCCAGCGGCCGTACGAGATCACCGACGCCGGACGGGCGGACCTGGCGCTGTGGTTCGTCACCCCGATCAGCCGCACCGACCGGCCCCGCGACGAGCTCTCCATCAAGCTGGCCCTGGCGCTGACCACCCCCGGGGTGGACGTCCGGGCCGTGGTGCAGACCCAGCGCAGCGCGACCATGCGTACCCTCCAGGAGTTGACCCGGTTGAAGTACACCAGCGACCGGCCGGAGGACCTGCCCTGGCGGTTGGTGCTGGACGCGATGATGTTCCAGGCCGAGGCGGAGGTCCGCTGGCTGGACCACTGCGAGACCAGCCTGGTCCGGCACCGACCCACGGCGCCGACGACCCGCACCGGGTCACCGCCGGAGGTGGTGGACCGGGCCGACGAGGAGGCCCACCGGTGACCGGTTCCGACTGCGCGGTGCTCGAACTCCGCGACGTGCACCGTACCCACGGCGGCGGCGCGGCGGCGGTCCACGCGTTGCGCGGGGTGAGCATCACCGTGCGTCCGGGTGAGCTGGTGGCCGTGATGGGGCCGTCCGGTTCGGGCAAGTCGACCCTGCTCACCCTGGCCGGCGGGCTGGACCGGCCGACCGCCGGGGAGGTGCTGGTCGAGGGGGAGCCGCTCGGCCGGCTGGACGGGCGACGACTGGCCCGGCTGCGCCGCCGCCGGATCGGCTACGTCTTCCAGGACCTGAACCTGCTCGGCAGCCTCACCGCCGCCGAGAACGTCGCGCTCCCCCTGGAACTCGACGGGGTGGGGGTACGACCGGCCCGGCGGGCGGCGCTGGAGGCGCTGGAGGAGGTCGGCCTGACCGGGCTCGGCGGGCGCTTCCCCGACCAGATGTCCGGCGGTCAGCAGCAGCGGGTGGCGATCGCCCGCGCGCTGGTCGGCCAGCGGCGGCTGGTGTTGGCCGACGAGCCGACCGGAGCGCTGGACTCGCAGACCGGGGAGGCCGTGCTGCACCTGTTGCGCCGCCGGGTCGACGCGGGCGCGGCCGGTGTGCTGGTGACCCACGAGGCCCGGCACGCGGGCTGGGCGGACCGGGTGGTCTTCCTCCGCGACGGCCGCATGGTCGACTCGACCGCGCCGCTGACCGGGGTCGAGCACCTCCTCTCGGGCATCGGCCGGTGAGCCGACCGCCCCGCCCCGAACGGTCCGGGCGGCTCGGCGAGGCGGTCGGGTCCTGGCGGGCGGCGCTGCGGATCGCCCGGCGGGAGGCCCGCCGGGCGCGGGGGCGTACCGCGCTGGTGCTGGCGATGATCGCGCTGCCGGTGCTGGCGTTGAGTTTCGTGGCGGTCAGCTACGACATGGCCGCCCTCACCCGGGCGGAGAGTTTCGACCACCGGGTCGGTGACGCCGACGTGGAGCTGCGCTGGTTGTCGGAGAATCCCCTGCATCAGGACACCTGGGGCGAATCGACCTGGCCCCGGCAGGGTGAGCAGGTGGACCGGGAGCGGCCGGTGGACCGCCGGGAGATCGAGACGTTGCTCCCCGCCGGCAGCCGGATCAGCCGGATCCTCTGGTGGGTGCCGTTCGAGGTCCGGATCGGTGACCGCACCGAGACGATGGACGGGCGGGTGCTGGACTTCACCGACCCGCTGGCCCGCTCGACGGTGCTGCTGCGGGCCGGTCGGGCGCCGACCGCCCCCGACGAGGTGGCGGTCAGCAGGCGGGCCGCCGCCCGGCTGGGCGTACGGGTCGGTGGGACGGTCGCCCCGGCCGACGGTTCCGGCCGGTGGCGGGTGGTCGGCGTGGTGGAGTTCCCCAGCCAACTCGGCGAGGTGGTCGCGGTGGCCCCGGGCGGGCTCCCCCGCCTCGGCCCGGGCCACGAAGAGAGCTGGCTGGTCGACCTCCCCGGCACGCTGGACACCGCCCTGGTGGACCGGCTCAACGCGCACGGCGTCATGGTCCGCGCCCGCACCGCGGTGCCCGGCGGGCAGCCGCCCGGCGGGGGGCCCGAGCGCGTCACGCTGCCCGATCCGGTGGCGGCGAGCAACTCGGTGCTCGTCGGTGGGCTCGGCCTGTTGGAGGTCGTCCTGCTGGTCGGCCCGGCCTTCGCGGTCGGGGTCCGCCGCCGCCGACGGGATCTGGCGCTGGTCGCGGTGGCCGGCGGTGACCCGGTGCACCTGCGCCGGATCGTGCTCGCCGACGGGGTGGTGCTCGGTGGCCTCGGCGCGGTGCTCGGGCTGCTGCTCGGGGTCACCGCCGCGGTCCTCGGCCGGTCGCTGGTCGAGGAGTACGTCATGGGCGAGCGGGGCGGTGGCTACCGGTTCTTCCCGGCGGCGCTCGCCGCGATCACCGGGGTGGCGGTGCTGGCCGGGGTGCTGGCCGCGCTCGCCCCGGCGCTGGCCGCCGCCCGGCAGGACGTGGTGGCCGGGTTGGCGGGCCGCCGGTCGGTGCCACCGCACCGGCGGCGCTGGCTGGTCCTCGGCGTGGCGCTCACCGCGCTGGGGGCCGGGGCCGCCGCGCTCGGTGCCGGCCACGGCGACACCCCGGTGCTGCTCGCCGGCCTGGTCCTGGGCGAGTTGGGCCTGGTCTTCGCCACTCCGACGCTGATCGGGCTGCTCGCCCACCTCGGCCGACTGCTGCCCCCGGCACCCCGGATCGCGTTGCGCGACGCCAGCCGCAACCGTTCCTCGGCCGCGCCGGCCATCTCGGCGGTGATGGCCGCCGTCGCCGGCAGCGTCGCGCTCGGCGTCTACGTGGCCAGTGACGACGCCCGGAACCGGGCCGAGTGGCAGCCGGGCATGCCACCGGGTCGGGTGCTGCTGGTGCGGGCGGACCGCGAGGGCACCGGCCCGCTGCCCCCGCTGCCGCTGGTCACCGAGCGGATCCGGGCCGAGCTGGGCACCGACGCGGTGTTGCCGCTGGCCGTCCCCGAATGCGTCGACCAGACGCCGGACGGGTACTGCTCGGTGACGTCGGTGCTGCCGGCGGAGCGGGTCTGCCCGTACGAGGCGAGGGAGTACCGCTCGGCGGAGATCCGCCGGCAGGCGCTGGCCGACCCGCGCTGCGCCGCGCCGGCCCGGGCGGTGAACGGCTCCTACCTGCCCACCCTGGTCGACGACGGAGCCGCCCTGAGGGTGCTCAGCGGTGCCCCGCCGGAGGAGGTGGCGGCGGCGGGCGCCGTGCTGCGCGCCGGTGGCGTGGTGGTGACCGACCCCCGGTACCTCGTCGAGGGTCGGGTGGTCGTCCGGGTCGACCGTCCGGCGGGTGGTTCCCGGCCGTCGAAGGTGTCCACCGTCACCCTCCCCGGACACCTGCTGCGCGGCGGGCTGCCGGTCGACCGGCTGGTGCTCTCCCCGGCTGCCGCCGGTCAGGCGGGCCTGACCGCCCGGCCCTTCGGCTATGCCGTCGACACCGCCACCGCGCCGTCCGCCGCCCAGCTCGACCGGGTGGTGACCGCCCTGCGGCCGGTGTTGCCGGTGTCGGTGGAGGTAGAGCGGGCCCCACCGGCTTCCGCGCAGCGGCCGCTGCTGCTGTTGCTGGCCGCCGCCGCCGGGGTGATCACGGTCGGTGCCGCCGGGGTGGCCACCGGGCTCGCCGCGGCGGAGGGCCGCCGGGACCTGTCCACGCTGGCCGCGGTGGGGGCCAGTCCCCGGGTACGCCGGGTGCTCTCGCTCTGCCAGGCGGGGGTGATCGCCGGGGTGGGTTCGGTGCTCGGCATCGCCGCCGGGCTCGGCTCCGCGTTGATCATCCTGACCGCGATCAACCGGCAGTACGCCCAGACCTGGCCGGTCGAGTCGCCGTACCCGGTGGTGGTGCCCTGGCAGACCCTCGGCGTGCTGGTGGTGGTGCCGTTGGTGGCCATGCTCGGTGCGGGTCTGTTCACCAGGTCCCGTCTCGCGGTCGAACGCCGACTGGACTGACGGTGCGGCCGGCCTGGTCGGTCCGTCGGTGCCGGGAGGGGATCCGGTGGGTGCGGATACGGGTCCGACCAGGCAGACTGGCCCGGTGCCCGTCATCGGAAGCCTCACCCGTCGGCTCGGTCACCACGAGTGGTTCGGCACCGCCATGCGCCTGCTGGTCCCCGCCGACCGGCTGGTCGGCCGGCTCACCCGCGGCCGGGTGGTCGCGTTGGGGCTGGTCCCGTCGCTGATCATCACCACCACCGGGCACCGGTCCGGGCTGCCGCGCAGCAATCCCCTGCTCTACGTGCCGGACGGCGAGGGTTTCGTGGTGATCGGCTCCAACTGGGGTCAGCGCCAGCAGCCGGGGTGGGCGTTGAACCTGCTCGCCCGGCCGCAGGGGGAGGTGACCGTCAAGGGTCGTCGGCTCGCCGTCCGGGCCGACCGGGCCACCGGGGCGGAGCGGGAACGACTCTGGCAGCTCCTGGTCACCGAGTGGCCGGCCTACCGGACGTACGTGCAGCGGGCCGGCGGCCGGGAGATCCACATCTTCCGGTTGGTCCCGACCGGTCCGGCCCAACCGTGAACGGCCCGGCCGTGACCGCGCCGGCCGTCAGCCGAGGCCGCCCTGGACGCCGATCAGCATGCCGACGAGGTACGTCGCTCCGGCCGCCGCCGCGCCGAGCAGGAGCTGACGCAGCCCGCCGGACCACCACGGGCGACCGGTGAACCGGGCCACCACCGCCCCGGCCGCGAAGAGCCCCACCCCGCCGATGGCGAGCGCCAGCACCAGGCTGGTCGAGCCGAGCAGGTAGCTCAGCAGCGGGATCAGCGCGCCGACGGAGAAGCAGAGGAACGACGAGACGGCCGCCGCCCAGGGGCTGGGCTGTTCGTCGGGGTCGACGCCCAGCTCCTCCCGGACGTGCACCCGCAGCGCCTCCTCCGGGTTGCGGCGTACCGCCTCGGCGACCTGGGTGGCCAGGTCGCGGGGCAGGCCCCGGGCCACCCAGGCGTCGGCCAGCTCGCGGGCCTCCGCCTCCGGGTGGCGTTCCAGCTCCCGGCGTTCCTTGGCCACCTCGGCGGCGACCTGCTCGTTGGCCGAGCGGACGCTGGTGTACTCGCCCAGCCCCATCGAGATGGCGCCGGCGACCAGGCCGGCGGTGCCGGTCAACACGATGCTGTGCGCCGACACCCCGCCGCCGCCGACCCCGGCGATCAGGGCGATGTTGGTGACCAGCCCGTCCATCGCGCCGAATACGGCCGGCCGGAGCCAGCCGCCGGACACGTCCGCGTGGTGCGCCTCGCGCAGCGCCGCCGGGGTCTCGGTCACGGCAGGGTGAGGATCTCGTGGCCGTCGTCGGTGACGACGATGGTGTGTTCGAACTGGGCGGTCCACTTCCGGTCCTTGGTGACGACCGTCCAGCCGTCGTCCCACGTGTCGTACTGGTAGGTGCCGAGGGTGATCATCGGCTCGACGGTGAAGGTCATCCCCGGTTCCATGATGTCGGTGGGGCGGGGGCTGTCGTAGTGCGGCACGTAGAGGCCGCTGTGGAACGCCTCGCCGATGCCGTGGCCGGTGAAGTCGCGGACCACCCCGTAGCCGAAGCGCTTGGCGTACGACTCGATGACCCGGCCGATCACGTTGATCTGCCGGCCGGGGCGGACCGCCCGGATGCCGCGCATCATCGCCTCGTGGGTGCGGTCGACCAGCAGCCGGGCCTCCTCGCTCACCTCGCCCACGCAGAAGGTGGCATCGGTGTCGCCGTGCACCCCGTCGAGGTACGCGGTGACGTCGACGTTGACGATGTCGCCGTCGACGAGCTCGGTGGAGTCGGGGATGCCGTGGCAGATGACCTCGTTGATGCTGGTGCAGCAGGACTTGGGGAAGCCCCGGTAGCCGAGGGTGGAGGGGTAGGCCCCGTGGTCGACGAGGAACTCGTGCACCACCCGGTCGATCTCGTCGGTGGTCACCCCGGGCTTGCAGTGCTCCCCGGCGAGCTGGGTGGCCTGGGCCGCCAGCCGGCCGGCGACCCGCATCTTCGCGATGGTCTCCGCGGTCTGCACGTGGGAGCCGCGCCACTGCTGCGGTTGCTTCCTGCCCACGTACTCCGGTCGGGCGATGTGGCCCGGAACCGCTCGCCACGGGGAGAGCGTGCCGGGGGTGAGCGGGGCACGGACGGTCATGACGACAGCCTATCTCCGGGCACCCGCATGATCCCCGGCACGGCGGTTGTTGCCGGCACCACCGGGCTGTGCCATTGTGGCTGCGTGGATCTAGGGGGCGCACCTCCCGTGTTCTCCGCGTGCGCGGAGGTCGCCGGTGACCACGCCCGCGTCACGGTGACCGGTGAGGTCGACATGGCCACCGCCGACACCATGATCCAGACCGCGCTGCGGGAGCCGGCCCGGCAGCTCACGCTGGACCTGCGCGCCGTCACCTTCTTCGACTCGGCCGCCATCCACGCGGTGGTCCAGCTCGCCCAGCGGTTCCCGGGCACCCTGACCGTGCTCCCGTCCCGTCAGGTCAGACGGGTGTTGGAGATCTCCGGCCTCGGCGAGCAGGGCTGGCTCGACCCGGCCTGACCCCGCGCCGGCCCGGCTCAGTCGGTCAGCCGGCGGCGCAGCGACACCTCCGTGCCCTCCCCGGTGCGCCGTACCGTCAGCTCGCCCAGCGCCTCGATCAGGGCGAGTCCCCGGCCCCGGAAGCCCGCCCCGGTCGACTCCCGCCAGCGGCCGGTGTCGCGCACCGTCGCCACCACCGTGCGGTCGACGATCGACACCTCGACGGCGATGGTCGGCTGGACCGGCGCGACCGGGTGCTCGATGGCGTTGGCGGCGGCCTCGGAGACGGCGACGGTCAGGTCGAACAGGTCGTTCTCGGCCACCCCGTGGGCGACCAGGAAGTCCTCCAGCCGCTTGCGCAGCACGCTGAGCCGGGTCGGGTCGGCGGGCAGCCGCAGCGCGAACCGGTTCGGCTCGGCGGCCTCCAGCGCCAGCACCGCGACGTCGTCGTGCCGGGTGCGCCCGTCGACCCGCGCCACCACGGCGTCCACCAAATCGGCGACGTGCTCGCCGCCGGTGCCGGCGTCCACCCGAAGCTGGGCCAGGGCGGCGTCGATGCCGGCGTGCCGGTCCTCGATCAGCCCGTCGGTGTAGAGCAGCAGCCGGCCACCGGGGGCGAGTTCACCCCCGGCCGTCCGGTAGTCGGTGCCGGCGATCGCGCCGATCGGCGGTCCGAGCGCCCGTTCGTGCAGGAAGGCCACGTCGTCTCCTCGGATCAGCAGGGGGGACGGATGACCGGCGCTGGCGTACCGCAGCCGGCCGGTGTGCGGGGAGAAGGAGAGGCAGAACACGGTGGCGAACGACTGCCGCTCGGTCGAGCCGACCAGCCGGTTCAGCCGGGTCAACGCCTGCCCCGGGTCGTACCCCTCCAGCAGGTACGCCCGCAGGCCGTTGCGGAGCTGGCCCATCGCGGCGGCGGCCCGCACCCCCTTGCCCACCACGTCGCCGATGACGAGCACCACCTCGTCGTCGCCGATGCCGATCACGTCGTACCAGTCGCCGCCGACCTCGACGTCGGTGCTGCCGGGCAGGTAGCGGCTGGCCACCACCGCGCCGGGGAGCTGGGGCAACGAGCGGGGCAGCAGGCTGTGCTGGAGGGTGGTGGCGATCCGGTGCTCGGCCTCGTAGAGCTGGGCGTTCTCCAGCCGTACCCCGACCAGCCGGGCCAGTTCCGCGACGGCGGCCTGGTCGGTGCCGTCGCCCTCGCGCCGCCAGACCCGCAGCTCGCCGAGCTGCGCGCCGGCGGTGCCGGTCAGCGACAGCACCTGGGACGGCTGGTCGGGGGCGGTGCCGCCGCCGTCGGCCTCGTGCCGCGCGCCGGTGGTCGTGGTGACCACCACCCGGGCCGCCTCGGCCAGGTGCAGGGCGTGCCGGGCCGCGACCTGGACCACCTCGGCGGTCGACTTCGCGGTGTTCACCGCCACGGCGGCGTCGGCGAGCGCCCGCAGTCGGCGGATGATCTGCCCACGGAGCTGGCCCAGCTCGACGTTGGCCCGGACCCGGGCGATCAGCTCCGCGCCGGAGAAGGGCTTGGTCAGGTAGTCGTCGGCGCCGACCGCGAGGCCGGCGACCGCCTCGGCGGAACCGGCCCGTGCGGAGAGCAGCACGATCGGCACGTGCCGGGTACGCCGGTCCGCCCGCAGCGCGGTGACCAGGCCGAAGCCGTCCAACCGGGGCATCATCACGTCGGTGAGCACCAGGTCGAACGGGCTCGCGGTGGCCTCCCGGAGGGCCACCGCGCCGTCCGGGACGGCCACCACCTCGTACTCGGGGCCGAGCAGTCGGGTGACGTGTTCGCGCAGGTCGGCGTTGTCGTCGGCGAGCAGGACCCGGCCCGCCCGCCCGGTGCCGCCGCCCGCCGGGGCGGCCGGCCCGCCGTCGGTCCACAGGGCGGTCTCCGCGACATAGAGCGGCGCCTGCGGCGACTCGGCGGTGGGCAGCGGCGTCGCCTCGGCGACCCGGTCGGCGGGCAGGTGCGCGGAGCCGAACGGCACGGTCACCGTGAACCTGGTGCCCTGGTCGACCCGGCTCGCGGCGGCCACCGTGCCGCCGTGCATCTCGACCAGCTCACGGACCAGGGCCAGGCCGATCCCGGTGCCCTCGTGGCTACGCGACCGCGCCCCCGGCACCCGGTGGAACCGCTCGAAGACGTGCGGGAGCTCCTCGGCGACGATGCCCACCCCGGTGTCGGACACCTCCAGCCGGGCCGCGTCGTCCGCCGCGACCAGCCGGACCCGGATCTCACCCTCGAAGGTGAACTTCAGCGCGTTGGAGAGCAGGTTGAGGACGATCTTCTCCCACATGTCCCGGTCCAGGAAGACCGGCGCGGGCAGCGGCGGGCAGTCCACCACCAGCCGCAGCCCGGCCCGCTCGGTCGCGGAGCGGAAGGTGCTGGCCAGCCGGGCGGTGTACGCGGCGAGGTCGGTGGGCTGGTAGTGGGCGGCCAGCCGGCCGGACTCCAGCCGGGAGAAGTCGAGCACCGTGTTGACCAGCTTGAGCAGGCGCAGCGCGTTGCGGTGCATCACGGTCAGCCGGTCGAGGTGCGCCGGCGGCAGCGCCGGATCGGCCAGCATGTCCTCCAGCGGGCCGAGCACCAGGGTCAGCGGGGTCCGGAACTCGTGGCTGACGTTGGCGAAGAAGTTGGTCTTGGCGCGGTCCAGCGCGGCCAGCTCGGCCGCGCGGGCCCGCTCCTGCTCGTAGACCCGCTGCTGGCCGACCACCCGGGAGACCTGGGCGGCGATCAGGCCCACGAAGTCGCGGTACTCGTCGTTGAACGGCAGCCGGGCGGAGAGGCCGACCACCAGCACCCCGGCCGGCTCACTGGTGGCGGTGAGCGGCAGCGCCAGGGCCTGCCCGGCGACGCCCTCGGGCACCTCGCCGCACAGCTCGGCCACGTCGATCCGGGCGGCCACCCCACCGGCGGCGACCCGGGACAGCACGCTCGGCAGCTCGGCCGGCACCCGGTCCGGGTCGACACCGCTGGCTCCGGTCAGCACCGGGCGGCCGGTCTCGTCGGTCAGGTGGACCAGGGCGAAGGGGACGTCGTCCCGGTGCCCGTCCAGCACACCCGCCGTCGCCTGCCCCAGCTCCGCCATGCTGCCCGCCGCGCCGAGCCGGGAGCCGAGTTCGGCCAGCGCCCGCAACCGTCGTTCGCCGAGAACCCGGCCGGTGGTCTCGTTGACGAAGCAGAACACCCCGTTGACGCCGCCGTCAGCGTCCCGGATCGGGTCGTAGGAGATGTCGAAGTAGACCTGCTCGACGAAGCCGTGCCGGTCGAGCAGGAACGGATGGTCCTCGCCCCGGTACGCCTCCCCGGTGCGGCGCACCCCGTCCAGCAGCGGGCCGAGCACGTCCCAGGTCTCCGCCCAGTGCTCGGGGGCCGATCGGCCGAGCGCCTGCGGGTGCTTGTCGCCGATGGTCGGCCGGTAGGCGTCGTTGTAGAAGGCGAGCTGTTCAGGACCCCAGAACATCACGATCTGCGCCCGCGAGGAGAGCATCATGCCGACCGCGTGACACAGCGCCGACGGCCAGGTGTCCGGGGTGCCCAACGGGCTGGTCGACCAGTCGTGCGCGGCCAGCAGGCGGCCCATCTCGCCACCCGCGGCGAAGGACGCCGCCAGGGCCGGCGGCAGCCTCGGCAGGGCGGGCGACGCGGGGTCACCGGGCACGGTGCCCCCGGGCGGCGTCGAACTCCCGGACGGGGTGGCCTTACCGGACGGGGTGGCCCTGCCAGACGGGGGGGCGTCGGCAGCCGACAGGAAGGACGACCCTCGTCCCTCCTCGCCCCCATAGGACGAGCTCATCCGCGCCCCCTGCTCGGCCGGTCGTGCCCCCCAGTACGCCCCGGCTGACGCCGGCCGCGCCACGTGTTCTACCCCGACGGGTCAGAAACGTAACGCGGGGGTTCCGGCGGACGCTGGTAACCCGTGCCTCATCCTGCCGTCACTCTCCCGACGGCGCACGGCGGGAGCCCGTGGAGGGCGGGCGGACCGGCCTCAGAACACCGGCAGACCGTCGATGCTGGCGGCGTTCTTGGTCGCCCGGTAGGTGACCAGGTCGTCGGCGGTACGCCGGGAGTGTGACGTGAGCAACAGGTCCCGGTCGCCCCGGTAGTCCATCAGGGGCACCGCGAAGCCGCAGGAGTCGCTGACCCGCTCCACGGCCACGTCGATCACGGCCCGGACGGCGTGCAGGTCGGGCGGGTCGGGAAAGTCGGCCAGCAGGGCGGCGAAGCCCGGGTCGGTGACCGGGGTGGCGACGCCCCGGCCGTGCAGCCGGAGGATCTTCGGCGGGCCGTCGAAGGCGCAGAACATCAGCGTGATCCGCCCGTTGTCCCGCAGGTGGGCGATCGTCTCCGCCCCGCTGCCGTGGTAGTCCAGCCAGGCCACCCGGTGTGGACCGAGCACGACGAAGGTGCCGCGCATCCCCTTCGGCGAGACGTTGACGTGCCCCTCGGCGCCGCTGGGCGCGGTGGCCACGAAGAACATCGGCTGCGCCTCGACGAACTCCCGCAGTCGCCCGTCCAGCGCCGGATACACGGTCCCCATGCCGCCATCCTGCCGCCACCGACCGCATTCCGGGAACGCGCTTCCCAACAGATAGGAACAGTGTGACGGGGACCGCGCTGTCGTCGCCGACCGGGCGGCCGGACCGGGAACCGCCGGCATCACGGGCCGGGCGGCCGGACCGGGAACCGCCGACGTCGTAGGCCGGCCCGCCGGAACGCTCCGTGGTCAGCCTCCGCGGGCCGCCCGGACCAGGGCGGTCACCGGGCGCGGGTCGTCGTCGTTCTCCGGATGCCACTGCACCCCGAGCAAGAACCGCCGGGCCGGGTCCTCCACCGCCTCCACCACCCCGTCGTCGGCCCAGCCGGTGACGGTGAGGCCGCCCGGGTCGGCCACCCCCTGATGGTGGTACGAGTTGACCCGCTCCACCCCGGCCAGCACGGTCGCCGTCCGGCTCCCCGGGGCGAACCGCACCGGATGCGACCCGTACACCCCGGGGGCGGGGCGGTGCCGGTCGTGGCCCACCACGTCCGGCAGGTGCTGGTGCAGCGTCCCGCCGTACGCGACGGCCAGCAACTGCATGCCCCGGCACACCCCGAGCACCGGCAGGTCGGCGGCGAACGCGGCGGCCAGCAGGGCGGACTCCCCGGCGTCCCGGTCCGGCCGGGGTTCGGTGCGCGGGTCCACCGGCAGGCCGTAACGCTCCGGGCCGACGTCCGCGCCCCCGGCCAGCAGCAGCCCGTCGAGAACGTCGACCACCTCGGCGTCCAGGTCGTCCGGGGGCAGCACCACGGCCCGGCCCCCGGCGGCGGTCACCGAGCGGACGTACGCCTGCGGCACCAGCGACGCCGGGACGTCCCGCCAGACCGCCCAGCTCGCCGGCTCGACGTACCCGGTGATCCCGATCAGCGGACGTGCCCGCCGGCCGGTCCCCGCGGGCCGGAGCGCGCGGGCCGGCGGGTGGCCGGGGTGGTCGCCGACCGGGCCGGGCCGGGCGGAGCCGGTCACAGCGGGGTGACGTACGCGCCGGTGATGCCGCCGTCGACGACGAACTGCGCGGCGGTCATGAACGAGGCGTCGTCGCTGGCCAGGAAGGCCACCGCGGCGGCGATCTCCTCCGGTGCGCCGAACCGGCCCATCGGCACGTGCACCAGCCGGCGGGCGGCCCGCTCCGGGTCGGCGGCGAACAGCTCCATCAGCAGCGGGGTGGCGACCGGGCCGGGGCAGAGCGCGTTGACCCGGATGCCCTCCCGGGCGAACTGCACGCCCAGCTCCCGGGTCATCGCCAGCACCCCGCCCTTGCTCGCGGTGTACGCGATCTGCGAGGTGGCCGCCCCCATCAGCGCCACGAACGAGGCGGTGTTGATGATCGAGCCCTTGCCCTGCCGGCGCATGTGCCCGATCGCGTACTTGCAGCACAGGTAGACGCTGGTGGTGTTGACCCGCAGCACCCGCTCCCAGGCGTCCAGCCCGGTGTCGAGGATGGAGTCGTCGTCGGGCGGGGAGATGCCGGCGTTGTTGAACGCCACGTCGACCCGGCCGTGCCGCTCGACCACCCCGTCGAAGAGGCTCCGCACGGCCGCCTCGTCGGCGACGTCGGTGTGCACGTACTCCCCGCCGACCTCCTCGGCGGCCCGCCCGCCGGCCTCGTCGTCGATGTCGACGCAGACCACCCGGGCCCCCTCGGCGGCGAACCGCCGCACGGTGGCCAACCCGATTCCGCTGCCCGCTCCGGTCACCACGGCGACCCGGTCCTGTAGCCGACCCTGCACTGGCGTCACTCCTCCGTGCTGATGAAGACGTTCTTGACGTCGGTGAAGGCGTGCAGCGCGTCCGGACCCAGCTCACGGCCGAGCCCGGAACGCTTCATCCCACCGAACGGGGTCCAGTAGCGCACCGAGGAGTGCGAGTTGACACTGAGGTTGCCCGCCTCCACCGCGCGGGCCAGCCGTAGCGCCCGGCCGACGTCCCGGGTCCAGATCGAGCCGGACAGGCCGTACTCGGTGTCGTTGGCGAGCCGGACGGCGTCGGCCTCGTCGTCGAAGGGGAGCACCGAGACGACCGGCCCGAAGATCTCCTCCCGCCAGTGCCGGTCGGCCGGGGAGTCGGCGAGCAGCACCGTCGGGGCGTGCCAGAAGCCGGGGCCGTCGGGGCAGGTGCCGGTGAAGGCGACCGTCGCGCCGTCGAGGTAGCCGGCGACCCGGTCGCGGTGGGCGGCGGAGATCAGCGGCCCCATCTCGGCGGTCTCGGCGGCCGGGTCCTCCACCCGCAGCGCCCGGACCGCGGGTTCGAGCAGCTCCAGGAACCGGTCGTACACCGGACGCTGGACCAGGATCCGGGAGCGGGCGCAGCAGTCCTGGCCGGCGTTGTCGAACACGGCGTACGGCGCGGTGGCCGCCGCCTTCTCCAGGTCGGCGTCGGCGAAGACCAGGTTGGCGCTCTTGCCGCCCAGCTCCAGGGTGACCCGCTTCACCTGGGCGGCGCAGCCCGCCATGATCCGGGTGCCGACCTCGGTGGAGCCGGTGAAGCAGACCTTGCGCACGGCCGGGTGGGTGACGAACCGTTCGCCGACCACGTCGCCCCGACCGGGCAGCACGGTGAACACCCCGTCCGGCAGGCCGGCTTCGCGCCCCAGCTCAGCGAGCCGCAGCGCGGTCAGCGGGGTCAGCTCGGCGGGCTTGAGCACGACCGTGTTGCCGGCCGCCAGCGCGGGGGCGAAACCCCAGGCGGCGATGGGCATCGGGAAGTTCCACGGCACGATCACCCCGACCACGCCGAGCGGTTCGTGGAAGGTGACGTCCCAGCCGCCGGGCACCGGGATCTGCTGCCCGGTCAGCCGCTCCGGCGCCCCCGCGTAGTAGTCGAGCACGTCACGGACGTTGCCCGCCTCCCACCGTGCATTACCGATGGTGTGCCCGGAGTTGCGCACCTCCAACCGCGCCAACTCCTCCAGATGCGCGTCCACCAGCCCGGCAAACCGCCGCAGCACCCGCCCCCGCTCCCCCGGCGCAACCCCCCGCCACGACTCGAACGCAACAGCAGCCCGCCCGATCGCCCCATCCACCTCCCCCACCTCGACCCCCGCCACCTCCGCGACCACATCCCCCCTAGCCGGATCAACCACCCGCGTCACACCCCACCCCTTTCCCCGTCGATCATGGAGTTGTGGTGCCCCGCACAAGCCAGATACCGACACATATCACCCACCATAAGTCCAAGATCGACGCGGCAAGGGGGGTTAGAGGCGTTCGAAGCCACGGGTTAGTTCCCAGTCGGTTACGGCGGCGTCGAAGGCGGACAGCTCGACCTTCGCCATGTTGGTGTAGTGGGCGTGGACTTCTTCGCCGAAGGCGGTGCGGGCGATGTCGGAGCTTTCCCAGAGGGTGAGGGCGTCGCGGAGGGTGGGCGGGACGCGCTCGGCGGACGGGTCGTCGTAGGCGTTGCCGGTGCACTCGTCGGCCAGCTCCAGCTCCTGCTCGATGCCGTGCACGGCCCCGGCGACCAGGGCGGCGATCGCCAGGTACGGGTTGACGTCCGCGCCGGGCACCCGGTTCTCCACCCGCATCCCCTGCCCGTGGCCGACCAGCCGCAGCGCGCAGGTGCGGTTGTCGGTGCCCCAGCGCAGCGCGGTCGGCGCGAACGAGCCGGGCTGGTAGCGCTTGTAGGAGTTGATGTTGGGGGCGAACAGCAGGCTCATCTCCCGCATGGTGGCGAGCAGCCCAGCCAGCACCCGCTGCCCGGTGACGCTGAGCTGAGCCGGCCCGTCGCCGAGCATCGCCGAGCGGCCGTCGACGTCCCGCAGCGAGAAGTGGATGTGGCAGGAGTTGCCCTCCCGGGCGTTCGGCTTGGCCATGAAGGTGATCGACATGCCCTCCTGGGCGGCGATCTCCTTCGCCCCGTTCTTGTAGATCACGTGGTGGTCGGCGCAGGCCACCGCCTCGTCGTAGCGGAAGGCGATCTCGTGCTGGCCGAGGTTGCACTCGCCCTTGGCGCTCTCCGGGGTCAGCCCCGCACCGGCCATCTCGGTGCGGATGCGGCGCAGCAGCGGCTCCACCCGGGCGGTGCCGAGCAGCGAGTAGTCCACGTTGTACTGGTTGGCCGGGGTGAGGTCGCGGTAGCCGCGCTGCCAGGCCTCCTCGTACGAGTCGCGGTAGAGGACGAACTCCAGCTCGGTGCCGGCGTACGCGGTCAGCCCGTGGTCGGCCAGCCGGTCGAGCTGCCGGCGCAGGATCTGCCGGGGCGAGGCGACCACCGGGCCGGACCCGTCCAGCCACTCCAGGTCGGCCAGCAGCAGGGCGCTGCCCGGCTGCCACGGCATCCGGCGCAGGGTGGACAGGTCGGGGCGCATGGCGAAGTCGCCGTAGCCGCGTTCCCAGCTCGACATGGCGTACCCGTCGACGGTGTTCATGTCGACGTCCACGGCGAGCAGGTAGTTGCAGCCCTCGCTGCCGTTGGCGACCACCTGGTCGAGGAAGAACGGGGCGTGGAACCGTTTGCCCTGGAGGCGGCCCTGCATGTCGGTCAGGGCGAGCACCACCGTGTCGATCTCGCCGTCGGCGACGGCGACCCGGAGCTGTTCCAGCGTGAGCGGGGCTTTCCTCATCCGTGCGCCTCCATCACCAAGGTCTACCGGCCTAGCGGATCACCGTCAATGCCCCGTCCGGGCGTCCCGGCAAACCCGCTCCCGGGGTACGCCGTCCCGCTCCGGATCCCGTCGCCCGCCACTGCCGCCCGGGGTGTCCGGCGCGGTGGCTCCGGGCGGTCCCCGCGCCCGACGACCCGCCCGGCAGGTGGTGCGCTCCGGTGGCATCGATTACCACTGGGAATTGCCGGGGCGCACAACACCGGAAACAATTATCTCCGACCCGGGAAAGAACTGCGGCGACACGCCGTTCATCCATTCGGACAGACCCTCGGAACGGCTATCGCCAATCACACAGTGACCTTGCGGGAGCGCGGCCGCCTTGCCAGACTCTGACCAACCGGGTTCGGCATACCGCCTTTTCTCGAACGACCCGCCCCACTCCCCCGCCAACCACCTGCGCATGTGCGCGCCATGCGCCGGTGCGGCCTGCGGAGAAACGGCGCGTCCGCCGCACCCGACAGGAGTTCCGACCGCCCGAACCATTCCAGCACGACGCACAAAGGACACGTCATGACGAGAGCAATTCTGCGCGGCACGCCCCGATCCTTCGCCGCCATGGTGGCGACCGCCCTGTCCACCGTGCTGCTCGCGGTGGCCGCCCCGGCCCAGGCCGCACCCGCCGCCGGTGCCGAGTCGACCGGCCCGCTGTCCTCCCTCTCCGCCGGGACCATCGGCCGGCCGGCCGGCTCCGTCGGCACGCTCGCCTCGACCTCGGTGACGGGCACCGTCGGTTCCATCACCGTCACCTGCACGCTGACGCCGAGCACGCCGTTCGTCTACTACGGCGGCCCGTACGGTGGCGGCGAGGAGGGCCTGGCCACGGTGCGGTGCACCTACCCGGTCTACGCGATCCAGGTCGAGGTCGCCCTGTTCCGCTACGGCACCCAGGTCACCTACAACACGCACACCCTCTACAGCACCACCACGGCGAGCGCCGACACCGAGTACCCCCGGTCCACCGGGGAGTACAAGACCGGCGCGGACGCCTTCATCACCTGGAGCTACGGCGGCTCCACCAGCTTCGTCCCGCTGACCTTCAGCAACAGCATCTACCTCTGACGGTGCCCTGATCCGGCGCGGCAGGACACCCGCCGGCCCGACCGGGCGGCCCCTGGCCGAGGCCTCTCTCCGGAGGCCCCACCAGGGGCTGCCCGTGGTGCGGGGGGTCGTCAGGCCGGCTCGTCGGCCCGCGCGGGGTCCACCGCCGCGGGCGACCCCGGCGGGGGCAGGTCGACGGTCCGGCGGGGGCCGGTGAACCACTTCCGGGCCGAGGCGTACCACCAGATGCCCACCCCGAGCAGCACCCCACCGACGGCCAGCGGCGCGTAGTTCACCGCCGACCAGCTGAACTCCGCATTGCCGGGCACCCCGGCCGGCACGATCGGCAACACGAAGTAGACCGAGATGATCACGATCTCGATCACCGCGATCCAGCCGAACAGCTTGTACTTCCGGCCGAGGGTCCACGGCCCCGGCTGGAACCGGTCGCCGAGACGCAGCCGCAGCGCGATCGGGATGACGAAGGACAGGTAGAGGCCGATCACCGCCACCGACACCACCGCGTAGAAGGCGACCGGGACGCCGCCGCTCTGGTAGAGCGCCGGCAGGGTGAGCACCAGACCGGCCAGCGTCGCCCCGATGATCGCGTTGGCCGGGGTGCCGTTGCGGTCGACCTTGGACCACAGCCGCCAGCCCGGCACCGCCCGGTCGCGGCTGAACGCGTACGTCATCCGGCTCATCGAGGTCACGCAGCTCATCCCGCAGAAGAACTGCCCGATGGTGGAGATGATGATGACCGTCTTGAAGAAGAACGGCGTCAACGCGGACTCGAAGATCGCCCCGGAGAACCCGCCGGCCGCGTTGATCGCGTCCACGTCGGTGGCCGCGAACAGGAAGGCCAGCAGCAGGATCCAGCCACCCACCGCCGAATAGAAGATCGACCGCCACAGCCCCTTGGCGGCGGCCTGCGACGCTCCCCGGGTCTCCTCCGAGACGTGCGCGCAGGCGTCGAATCCGGTGATCGTGTACTGGGTGAGCAGGAAGCCCAGCGGCAGCACGTAGAACCAGAAGGTCAGCCCGCCGGTGTCGCCGTCACCGAAGCCCGAGTTGTTGAACCGCTCGGTGAACACGAACTGGAAGCTCTGGTGCTCATCCGGCACCAGCAGCAGGATGGCCACCACGGCGGCCGCGCCGGCCACGTGCCACCAGACCGACACGTTCTGGAGTACGTCGATGATCCGGTGCCCGAAGATGTTGATCAGCCCGTGCAGGGCCAGAATGATCACGAACAGGACGAACGCCTGCCGCAGCGTCCCCTCCCACCCGTCGAAGAGCGCCGACAGGGTGAGGTTGAGGAAGGTGGCACAGCCGTAGTCCACCGACGCGGTGACCGCGACCAGCCCGATCAGGTTGAGCCAGCCGGTGAACCAGCCGTGCACCGGCCGACCCATCTTCGCCGCCCACCAGTAGATCCCCCCGGCCGTCGGGTACGCCGACACCAGCTCGGCCAGGCAGAAACCGATGATCAGGATGAACAGCGAGATCAGCGGCCAGCCCCAGGAGATGGCGACCGGCCCGCCGTTGTTCCACGCCTGGCCGAACGTGGTGAAGCAACCGGCCAGGATCGAGATGATCGAGAACGAGATGGCAAAGTTGGAGAAGCCGCTCCACGTGCGGTGCAGCTCCTGCTGGTAGCCGAGTTCGGCGAGCCGTCGGGCGTCGTCGTCCGGCGGCGCGGTCGGCGGTTGCCCGGCGGTCGATTGTCCGTTGGTCGGCGGGGGCGTCATGGCCACAGCACACCTCCGTGAGGTGGTACCCGGTACCGCCCGGGTGGTCCCGGTACGAGTGCGCCCGAGTCTCGTCCCGCCGATCACCACGGTCAATCCGTCGCCGGTGCCGAACTCGTTACATCGCGCACCCCGGCCCGGCGGTAGCGGCATCCCCAGCCCGGCAATCCGGACGCCCGGCCCGGCAATGGAGACGTTCCCAGCCCAGGCGGGAGCGACGCCAGCCCAGGCGGGAGCGACGCCAGCCCAGGCGGGAGCGACGCCAGCCCAGGCGGGAGGGGCGTCCCAGCGGGGCAGTGGGGCGTCCCCAGCCGGCGGTAATCAGGTTGCCCCGAGCCGCGCACCGACGCATGCTTGAGCCCGTGACCAGGCCCGATCGCGACGGGCCGACGCCGGGCGCTCGGCAGGAGCCCGGCTCACGGCGGCGCGGGGCGTCCACCTCTCTCTCACGTACGGCGTCCCGCCGTACCCAACGGACGTCCCGCACCGCCGTCCCCGGTCGACACCGGGCCGGCCGCCCCTGGCCAATGGGCAACGGCGCGGGGAGTATGCCCAGCAGTCATATTCATGCCTGAGGGGCATAAGGCTGTCGGCGGAATATTGACACGGTGACCCGCTCGGCGTCGGCCGGCAAGAGGCGATCAACATCATGTCCGTCGATACGACGCCCGGCCGCCACGCGACGAGGCCAGCACAATCGACACCACGTCCATCGATACGACGACCCGCCGCCACGCGACGAGGCCAGCGCGATCGACACCACGTCCGCCGATACGACGACCCGCCGTCGCACGACGAGGCCAGCGCGTTCCCGCCGAGCTGACCCCGGCGGGCTGGTGCCGACACGAGGGTGAACCGCCCCGTCAGAGACTCCCACCGGAGCTGCGGAGGTTGCTGCCGTCCGTCGGGTTCCGGTGGTCGTCCAGCCGGCGGCGGGCCTCCGCCGACGCCGCCAGGTCGCGGACCCGGCGGTCCCCGTCGATCGCCGTCCGCCGACTGCGGCGCCACAGCGCCAGGGCCACGACAGCCAACAATACGACGATGAGGATGATGAGCCAGCGCATGATCGCCTCCCGAAGGTGAGGTCCCTGCCGTCCAGGTTGCCCTTTCAGGTCAAGGATGGGAAGTGTCGCAACCCAGGGCGAACTCCAGATCAGATTGCAGTTTTGCAGACGACACGCCGATACGAGTACACGAAATCGCTATTTGATCACTTCGATTCTCAGCATTCCTACCGGCGGCCCAGTAGCAGCGCATCTCCATCACCGAGTGCGGGCGCATGAGGCGGGCTACCAGGCGTTGATCACCTGACCAAACAGATCGCCCCCGCTGCCCGACCTTCCGCCCAGCCACGGCCGCCCACCCCGTCTTGATCGACACACCTGGGTCGATGTTGCGCTGCCCCAGCGACCGGATACCGCATCAACGACCCAACTGAGTCGATCATGCCCCCGGCAGGGGAGAGTCGATCATGCCCGGCCCACGCCCGCACAGGGAGAGTCGATCATGCCCGCGCGGGGAGAGTCGATCATGCTGGCCCACGCCCGCACGCGGAGTGAGTCGATCATGCCGGCCCACGCGGAAAGGGGAGAGTCGATCATGCTGTGTCGTGGGGGGGTCAGGTGAGTAGTAGGCCCGCCACCCAGAGGGCGGCGATGAGCAGCCCGGCCAGGAACTCCACCAGCATGGACAGGCCGGCCGCCTTCAGCGCCTGGACGGTCGCCGGCCAGGCGAGCTGGTTGCTGCCCAGCCGCAGCCGCTCGGCCCCCCACACCCCGCCGACGAAGCCGATCACCAGGCCCACCACCGGGATGACGAAGAACCCGACCAGCCCGAGCAAACCCCCGACGAGCAGGGACGACGTGGGCACCCCGGTGCGCTTCAGGTTGCGCCCCGGCCAGGCGTACTTGACCACGGCACCGGCGGCGGCGACCACCGTGGCCGCGCCGAGCACCGCCCAGCGGCCCGGCCCGGCACCGCCGAAGAGCGCCCAGACCAGCACCCCGCCCCAGCACAGCGGCAGCGCCGGCAGACCGGGCACCACCACCCCGGCCAGGCCGGCGACGATCGCGATCGCCGCGATCACCGAGGCCGCCGCCCCACCGTCGGTCAGGCTCACCCCGTCACCTCTCCCCCGTCCGGTCCCGCCCCGATCCCGCCGCGCAGCCGGGCGGTGATCTGGTCCGCCGGGGTGGGCGGGCCGAACCAGCGGCCCTGCCCGGTGTCGCAGCGCAGCGCCCGCAACCGCTCCGCCTGCTCCCCGGTCTCCACCGCCTCGGCGGTCACCCACAGCTCCAGCGCGTGCGCCAACCGGACCAGGGCGTCGACGATCCGTTCGTCACGGTGGTCGGGCGGGGACTCGTCGCCGGCACCCCGGATGCCCTCGACGAACGGACCGGCCAGCTTCAGGCAGTGGATCGGCAGTCGCCGCAGGTAGACCAGGTTGGAGTAGCCGGTGCCGAAGTCGTCGATCGCCAGTCGTACGCCCAGGTCGGCCAACCGGTACAACGACCGTAACGGCTCCCCGGCGGTGCCCATCACGGCGCTCTCGGTCAGCTCCAGCTGCAACAGCTCCGCCGGCAGGCCCGTCCGGCTCAGCGCACTGGCCACCGTGTCCACGATGGCCGGGTCGTCCGCCTGCCGGGCCGCCAGGTTGACGCTGACCACCAGTTTCGCCTCGGGGAACTCGCGGTGCCAGGCGCGGGCGTCGCGGCACGCCTGCCTCAGCACCCACTCCCCGAGCCGGACGATCAACCCGGTCTCCTCGGCCAGCCCGATGAACCGGTCGGGGCCGACCAGCCCCAGCTCCGGGTGCGCCCAGCGGACCAGCGCCTCCACCGCGATCATCGAGCCGTCCAGCAGGGAGACGATCGGCTGGTAGTGGACCACGAACTCGCCCCGGTCGAGGGCCGCCGGCAGGCCCGCCGCCAGGGCTGACCGGGCGATGTCGGCGGCGCTGCGCTCCGGGTCGTACACCGCCCAGCGGCCCCGGCCCTCCGCCTTCGCCCAGTACAGCGTGGTGTCGGCGGCCTTCATCAGCTCGGAGACGCTGGTCTCGCTGGCCGGGCACTCGACCACCCCGATGCTGGCCGAGACGGCGAGCTGGTGGTCGCCGACGAGCACCGGGGCGGCCACCGCGGCCAGCGCCAACTCGGCGACGCCCACCGCGTCGTCGATCCCCTCCCCGCCGTTGACCAGGATGACGAACTCGTCGCCGCCCATCCGGGCCACCAGGTGCCCCTGGCCGATCACGCAGTCGGAGAGCCGTCGGGCGATGGTGACCAGCAGCCGGTCACCGAGGTCGTGGCCGAGGCTGTCGTTGACCGCCTTGAAGCCGTCCAGGTCGAGGAAGCAGACGCCGATCCGCTGCTCCGGGCCGGCGTCGGCGAAGACCTGACCGAGGGTCTCGAAGAACAGCGTCCGGTTGGGCAGGCCGGTGAGCGGGTCGTGCAGCGCCTGGAAGCGCAGCCGCTGCTGGAGTTCGTACCGCTGGGTGATGTCCTCGATCATCGCGACGGTGAACCGGGGGCGGCCGTCGTCGTGCCGGATCAGCGAGACGGCCAGGTCGGTCCAGACGACGCTGCCGTCCTTGCGGTAGTAGCGCTTCTCCACCCGTACGCTGTCGTGCTTGCCCTCGATCAGCTCCTGGTACAGCTCCCACATGCCGGCCGCGTCCTCGGCGTGGAAGAGCGAGGCGACGTTGGTCTGCCGCAGCTCCTCCGGGGTGTAGCCGAGCATGTCGGCGAAGGACTGATTGACGTCGATGATCTGACCGTCGATGCCGGCGATGCCGATGCCGATGGCCGCGCCGGTGAAGACCGCCCGGAACCGGGCCTCGCTGTCCCGCAGCGCCCGCTCCACCGAATCCCGGGCCTGCCACGCCGACCGGGCGATCCGTTCCTGCTGGCTGAAGGTACGGTCCCGCAGCGCGCGGCCGAACCCGGCGGCCAGTCCACCCTGGAGGGCGGCCACCCGAGCGGTCAGGTCGGACGGCAGGTCGACCGGGGGCAGCACCCGCTGCGGCAACTGCTCGCCGAGCGCCCGCACGGACCAGTCCAGGATCCGCGGCTCGGTCAGGTGCGCCTCCACCAGCGCCCGGCCGACGTCCTCCGCCGGGGTGGTGGAGAAGTCGTCGGCGAGCAGGGCCTGCGCCAGCCGTACGGTGTGCACGAGCAGCAGCCGCTCGGTCTCGTCCGCGCTCATCGGCACGAACCCGAGCCGGCGTACCGCTCGTGCCCATTCGGCGGCGTAGCCCTGGGCACCCGGCCGGGCGTCGGTGCCGCCGGAGTCCGGAACGGCGGACATGGTCGGCTCAGCCGGCTGTGTCGTCGTACCGGGCGACGCCGCCGAACGCCCCGAACCGCTCGGGGTGCTCGTCCACGTCGGACGGGGAGTCGGGCCGCCACAACGGCATGTGCACCACGCCGGGCTCCAGCACCGTCCAGTCACCGAAGAAGCCGGTGACCTCGGCGCGGGACCGTAGCGTGATCTCGGTGTCGGTGCGCGCCGAGAGCCGCTGCGCGTCCAGCATCTCCTGGGGTTGGTCCTCGAACGTGGAGTGCGAGACGACCAGGAAGCTGCCCGGTGCGGCGGCGGCCCGCAGGGTGGCCAGGAGCTCCGCCGGCCGGTCGGCGTCCGGGACGAAGTGCACGACCCCGGCGAGCAGGATGCCGAGCGGCCGGTCGAAGTCGATCAGGCCGCTGGACCGGGCCTCGTCCAGGATCAGCTTCGGCTCGCGCAGGTCGGCGTGGATGGCGACGGCCCGGTCGTTGCCGGCGAGCAGTTCCCGGCTGTGCGCCACGGCCACCGGGTCGATGTCGACGTAGACGATCCGGGCCTGCGGGTTGGCGGCCTGGGCGACCTCGTGGACGTTGCCGACGGTGGGGATGCCCGAGCCGATGTCGAGGAACTGGTCGATGCCGGCGTCGAGCAGCACCCGGACCGCGCGGCGCAGGAACTCCCGGCCGGCGCGCATGGTGTCGGCGAGGTTCGGGGTCATGCTGGCGATCTGTTCGGCGAGCCGCCGGTCGATCTCGAAGTTGTGCGCGCCGCCGAGGAAGTAGTCGTAGACCCGGGCGGCGCTGGGCCGGCTCAGGTCGATCTCGGCGGGAAGTCCGTCCGACGTCTGCATCGCTGCCTGGCCCCCAGTTCGTCGCCGCGGTGCGGGAGGGCACCGGTGTCGGCGGCGTGCGCGGGCACGCGGAGCCGCACCGGCCGACCCGCGGATCGTGTGGTGCTGACCACTCTAGGCCCGTCCGTCCAGGTGCGGGAGATCAGCTCACCCCGATCTGTGGCCGCCCCAGCAGGGAGGACGGCCCGAACGGCCGGCGGTAACCCTAAGCAGCCGGACACCTACCGGACGGTGACGACGACCGGCTCAGTCGGCGGATTCGAGCAGCAGGGAGATGCCCTGGCCCACGCCGACGCACATGGTGGCCAGCGCCCGTCGACCGCCCCGGTGGCGCAGCTCCAGGGCGGCGGTCAACGCCAGCCGGGCTCCGCTGGCCCCGAGCGGGTGCCCCAGGGCGATCGCCCCGCCGTTCGGGTTGACGTGCTCGGCGTCCTCCGGCAGGCCCAGCTCGCGGAGCACCGCGATCCCCTGCGCGGCGAACGCCTCGTTCAGCTCGATCACGTCGACGTCGGCCAGCGCGACGCCGAGCCGGTCCAGCAGCCGGCGGGTGGCCGGGACCGGCCCGATCCCCATGATCCGCGGCGGTACGCCGGCCGCCGCCGCGCCGCGGATCCGGGCCAGCGGGGTGAGTCCGTAGCGGGACACCGCCGCCGCGGAGGCGACCAGCAGGGCGACCGCGCCGTCGTTGACCCCGGAGGAGTTGCCGGCGGTGACCGTACCGCCGTCCCGGAACGGGGTGGGCAGCGCGGCCAGCTTCGCCAGCGACGTCTCCCGGGGGTGCTCGTCGACCTCGACCAGCCTCGTCTCCCGGCGGCCGGCCGGCACGGTCACCGGCACGATCTCCTCGGCGAACCGGCCGTCGGCCTGCGCCTTGGCGGCCCGCTGCTGCGAGCGCAGGGCGAACTCGTCCTGCGCCCGCCGGTCGACGCCGAACTCGGCGGCCACGTTCTCGGCGGTCTCCGGCATCGAGTCGATGCCCCAGCCCGCTTCCATCAGCGGGTTGACCAGCCGCCAGCCGAGGGTGGTGTCGTACACCTCGGCGGCGCGGGAGTAGGGGGTGGCGGCCTTCGGCATGACGAACGGGGCGCGGCTCATGCTCTCGACGCCCCCGGCGAGCACCAGGTCGGCCTCGCCGGCCACCACGGTGCGGGCGGCGGTGGCCAGCGCGTCCAGCCCGGAACCGCAGAGCCGGTTGACGGTGCTGCCGGGCACCTCCTGCGGCAGGCCGGCCAGCAGCGCCGCCATCCGGGCCACGTTGCGGTTGTCCTCGCCGGCCTGGTTGGCGCAGCCCAGCACCACGTCGTCGACCCGGGTCCAGTCCACCGAGGGGTGGCGGGCGACCAGTTCGCGCAGCACGTGGGCGGCCAGGTCGTCGGGGCGCACCCCGGCGAGGGCACCGGCGTACCGGCCGATCGGGGTACGGACTCCGGCCACGAGGTATGCCACGGTCATCGACGCACGTCCTTCGGGGGGTGGGAAGGGGCTGGCGGTCCGGCGTGGCCCGGGTCACGCCGACGCCGGCCGTCAGGATATCCGCGCCCGGTGGGCCGTGCCGGGGGCGGATAGGTTGGAGACATGGCCCCGTTCAACGCAGTGACCCCCACCGGTGGGGCGGTCGTCCGCCGGCCCGGCCGGGTCACCCCGTACCGCCGTGCCTGACGCCGCGTCGGTCCGGGCCGCCGCCGGGTGGGTCGCCGCCGGGTGCGTGCTGGTCGGCGCGGTCGCGGTGACCGTCGCCGTCGCCGCCGGTCCCGGCAGCCCGGCGGGCGGGTACGTCAGTGAGGCCGGTGTCCCCGACAGCGCTCTCGCGTCGACGTACCGGATGGGGGTCTTCACCCTGGCGGCGGCGCTGCTGGCGCTGGCCTCCGCGCTGCCGACGGCGCTGCGGGCCGCGGCCGTCCTGCTCGCGGCGGGCGCGGTCGGCGCGGTGCTCTCCGGCGCGGTCACCTGCAGCGCCGGCTGCCCGCTGCCGCCGTTCGAGGCGGCGACCCCGGCGGATCTGGTGCACGGCGGGGCGAGCATCGCGGCGGTCGGGGTGACGGTGCTCGCGATGCTGGTGATCGGTTTCCTCCGCCCGGCGACGCCGGCCCTGCGGCGGGTGGCCCGGGTGTGCGGGGTGCTGGCGTTGCCGGTGGCCGGGGCGACCGCCCTGGGGCTACTGACGGTGGGTCGCGGCGGCCTGCTGGGCGGGCTGGAACGGCTGCTGCTGGCGATCTGCGTCGGCTGGGGCCTGCTCACCGCGCTGCTGCTGACCCGGCACCGACCTGCGGCGCGGAGCGTGCCGGAGGGTGCCGAACATGACGAACCGGTCGCCGCGTCGAGAACGTCCCTGTAAGGAGCCTCACGCCGAGCGCTCCTTCCACCTGCCGAGCGTCCCGGAGTAGCGTCGGCTGGCGATGACCAATGTCTGGCACCTCACCGTGCGCCTGTACGTCGATCTCCGACGGCAGGCCAGCGGGGTCTGTCCGGCGCAGCCACGCTCCTGACGCTGCCCGCCGACCACCCCCTTCAGACCCGGGACACCCCATGTCTTCCACCCTGCGTAAATTCCCCTTCTCCGCCCAGATCCTGCTCGGCCTCGTCCTCGGCGTGGCCCTGGGCTTCCTCGCCCGCGCCAACGACCTGAGCTGGCTGGCCAGCACCCTCGACACCGTCGGCGGGCTCTTCGTCCAGCTGCTCAAGCTGGCCGTGCCGCCGCTGGTCTTCACCGCCATCGTGGTCAGCGTGGTCAGCCTGCGCGGGGTGGCCAACGCCGCCCGGCTGGCGCTCAAGACGCTGCTCTGGTTCGGGGCCACCGCGCTGATCGCGGTCAGCATCGGCATCGGTCTCGGCCTGGTCACCAACCCGGGCCGGGGGGTCAGCCTGGACGTCGGCGGCGCCACCGCGCCGAAGACCAGCGGCTCCTGGACGGACTTCCTCACCGGCATCGTGCCGACCAACCCGGTCGGCGCGTTCGTCGAGGGCAACGTGCTCCAGATCGTCTTCCTCGCCCTGGTCGTCGGGGCCGCCGCGCTGCTGGTCGGCGCGGCCGCCGAACCCTTCGTCGAGGTCAACCGGGCGGTGCTGGCCATCGTGCAGAAGGCGCTGTGGTGGGTGATCCGGCTCGCCCCGATCGGCACCCTCGGCCTGATCGGCCACGCGGTCGCCGCGTACGGCTGGGACCTGCTGGCCCCGCTGGCGAAGTTCACCACCGCGGTCTACGTCGGCTGCGCGATCGTCCTGTTCGTGGTCTACCCGCTGCTGCTGGTGACGGCCGCCCGGCTCAACCCGCTGCGCTTCTTCGCCGGTGCCTGGCCGGCGATCGAACTGGCCTTCGTCTCCCGTTCCTCGGTGGGCACCATGCCGGTGACCCAGCGCTCCGTCGAGCGGCTCGGCGTCCCCCGCGAGTACGCCTCCTTCGCGGTGCCGTTCGGCGCGACCACCAAGATGGACGGCTGCGCCGCGATCTACCCGGCGCTCGCCGCGATCTTCGTGGCCCAGGTCTTCGGGGTGGACCTCGGCGTCGGCGACTACCTGCTGATCGCCTTCGTCTCGGTGGTCGGCTCGGCCGCCACCGCCGGCCTGACCGGTGCCATCGTGATGCTGACCCTGACCCTGAGCACGCTGGGCCTGCCGCTGGCCGGGGCCGGTCTGCTGCTGGCGATCGACCCGATCCTGGACATGATCCGCACCGCCACCAACGTGGCCGGGCAGGCCGTCGTGCCGACCATCGTGGCCGCCCGCGAGGGCACCCTGGACCGGGACGCCTACGCCGCCGCCGGCCGGCGGGACCTGACCGACGCCGACGAGACCGCCGACGCCGAGCCGCCGGCCCGCCGCGACGAGCTGACGCCGGCACCCGCCTGAGCGCGCCGGGCGCTCCCCCGGACCCGGCGCCCCGCCCCGCACCGCCACCTGCCCGTACCGGAGGATCACCCGCATGAGTTCCCTGTTCACCCCCCTCGCCCTGCGCGGCGTCACCCTGCCGAACCGGATCGCCCTGGCGCCGATGTGCCAGTACAGCTCCGGCCCGGACGGCCTGCCCACCGACTGGCACCGGGTGCACCTCGGCTCCCGGGCCGTCGGCGGTGCCGGCCTGATCGTCACCGAGGCCACCGCGGTCGTCCCCGAGGGACGGATCAGCCCCCAGGACACCGGCATCTGGTCCGACGCGCACGTCGACGCGTGGCGTCCGGTCACCGCGTTCGTCGCCGGGCAGGGGGCGGTGCCCGCCGTGCAACTCGCCCACGCCGGGTTCAAGGCCAGCACCTACCGGCCCTGGGCGCCGCAGCACGGCGGGGTGCCGGACGCCGAGGGCGGCTGGACGCCGGTCGGCCCGGGAGCCGACCCGTTCCTGCCCGACTACCGGCTGCCGACCGCGCTGGACTCCGCCGGGATCGCCGGGGTGGTGTCGGCCTTCGCCACCGCCGCCGGCCGGGCCGTCGACGCCGGCTTCGCCGTGGTGGAGATCCACGCCGCGCACGGCTACCTGCTGCACGAGTTCCTGTCCCCGCTGACCAACCACCGCACCGACGGCTACGGCGGCGACCGGGCCGCCCGGATGCGGCTCACCCTGGAGGTCGCCCGCGCGGTCCGCGCCACCGTCGGCGAGCAGGTGCCGGTGCTCACCCGGATCTCCGCCACCGACTGGGTGGACGGCGGCTGGACGGTGGACGACAGCGTCGCCCTCGCCGCCGAACTCGCCGCGACCGGGGTGGACCTGGTGGACGTCTCCTCCGGAGGGGCGGCGGCCGGGGCCAGCATCCCGGTCGGGCCGGGCTACCAGGTGCCGATGGCCGCGCGGATCCGCCGCGAGGCGGGCGTCCCGACCGGCGCGGTCGGCCTGATCGTCGAACCGGAGCAGGCCGAGCAGATCGTCGCCGCAGGCGAGGCCGACCTGGTGCTGCTCGGCCGGGAGCTGCTCCGCGACCCGTACTGGCCGCGCCGCGCCGCCGCCAAGCTCGGTGCCGCCCCCGACTGGCCCGACCCGTACGCCCGCGCGTTCTGACCTGCCCGCCGACCACCACCGGCCGACCCCGCGCGAGGCGGGGTCAGCCGGCCAGGTGACCCCAGTCGTTCTCCAGGTCCCGCCACGGCCCCTGCGCGGCGACCGTGCCGTCGACCAGGACCACCACGTGGTCGGCGCGGACCAGCGCGGCCCGTTTCGCGGTGGAGCCGACCACTGTCACCCCGTGCTCGCGCAGCGCCGCCCAGAGCGCCAGCTCGGTGGTGACGTCCAGTGCGGACGACACGTCGTCGGCGACCAGCAGTTCGGTACGCGGCGCCAGCGCCCGCGCCAACGCGAGCCGCTGCAACTGCCCGCCGGAGAGCCGGGTGCCCTTGTGCCCGATGAGCAGCCCCAACCCGCCCCCGGCCGCCAGATCGGGGGTGAGCTGGGCGGTGGTCACCGCACCGGCGGCGTCCACGTCGTGCCCGAGGGCGATGTTGTCGGCCACCGTGCCGGAGAGCACCCGGGGGAGCTGGCCGACGTAGCCGACCTGACCGGGGCGTAGGAACAGCTCCGGCTCGGTCACCGGCTGGCCGTTCCAGCGCAGCTCGCCGACGTGGTGCACGATCCCGGCCAGCGCCCGCAGCAGCGACGACTTGCCCGCGCCGACCGGACCGACCACCAGCACGAGCTGGCCCCGGTCCACGGTCAGCTCGACCTCCCGGACGGCCAGGGTGCCGTCGGAGTGCAGCGCCCCGAAGCCGGCCAGTTCCAGCCGGCGCAGCGGCCGACGCGGCGGCGGCTCCGGCGCGGGGGCGGTGCCGGCTGCCAGGTCCACCCCGGGCACCTTCGCCGAGTACGCCCCGACCCCGGTCATCGCCACCGTCCGGCGGGTCCAGACCCGCGCCGACGGGTACTGCGACACCAGTGCCGCGGTGGTCCAGGCGAACCAGCGGGCCGCGCCGAGGGTGGAGACGGCGACCAGGGTGGCACCGGCGGACAGCCCACCGGCCAGGTAGAGCGCCCACGCCGCGATCGGCAGCATTCCGCTCACCACCGACGGGGTGGAGCGGGCCCACACCTGCGCGGCGATCTCCCGCCGCTGCCGGTCGCTGCGGACCAGGTCCAGGGCCGAGAGATGGTCGAGCACCGGCCGGGTCGCACCGGCCAGCTTGACCGTCCGGGCCGCCGACAGCGAGGAGACCAGCGCGGTGGCGAAGGCCGCGCGGGCGGCGACGGTGTCCCGGGCGGACCGTTCCAGCCGGGGCCCGAACAGGGTGGCGGCGAGCCCGGAGACGGCCATCGTGCCGAGGAAGAACAACCCCGGCACGGGGCTGCCCGTCACCGCCGTCATGACCACCATGATGATCACGGCGATGAACTGGTCCATCAGGTTGTCGGCGAGCTGCACCACCCGCTCGGTGTCGCCGCTCTGGGCCACCACCTCGGCCGGGGTGTGCGTGCTGGTCCGGCGGGCACCGGTCTGCCCGTGCACCAGCCGCAGGCTCATCCGCAGCATCTGCCGCACCCACCACTGGGGAAACCACAGGTTGGTCCAGTAGGGCAGCGGCAGCACGACCAGCAGCGCGCCCACGATGCCGATCGCCGGCAGCCACGGGCTGCCGCCGTCGACCACGTCCGCCCAGAGCCAGGGCAGCACCGTGCCGTCCAGGCCCAGCACGGTCATCATCACGAACATCGCGACCGACAGCAGGCCGAAACGCGGGTCGTTGACCGCCAACCGCAGGATCTCCCCCATGGTCCGCGCGGGGGCGGCGGGTGGCAGCGGCGGCGGATCCCCCTTGGGTACGACCACCGCCCTCCCGCCGGCCGCCCCCGCTCCTCCGCCGGTCGCCCCCGCTTCCCCGGTGGCCTGGCCGGCGGATCCCCGCACGGCCTCCCCGGCAGCTCCCCCGGCGGCCGGTCCTTCGGATCCCCGGGCGGCTCCCCCGGCCTTCCACTCCTCGCCGTCGCCGTCCGGGCAGGTCGGAGCCGGGCCGTCGAGCAGGCCCACCCCGCCCCGGGCGGTACCGGCCGGGGTGTACGCGGCGGCGCGGCTGGTGGCGAGCAGCTCCGCGAAGCGGGCCGAGGAGCGCAGCGGCCCCGCCTCCAGGACCGCCCCGTCGGCCATCACCACCACCTCGTCGCAGCGCTGCACCGAGGAGAGCCGGTGCGCGATGATGATGCCGATCCGGTCGGTCAGCAGGCGTTCGGTCGCCTCGCGTACCCGGATCTCGGTGACCGGGTCGAGCCGCGCGGTGGCCTCGTCGAGGATCACCACGTGCGGATCACGGACCAGGATGCGGGCGAACGCCACCAGCTGCTCCTGACCGGCGGAGAGCACGTATCCGCCCTCGCCGAGCCGGGTCCGGATGCCGTCCGGCAGCTCCGCGACCCACCCGGTGAGGCCCAGCTCGGCCAGCGCCCGGGGAGCCGCGTCGAGCAGGTCCGGGTCGAACAGGGCGACGTTCTCGGCGAGGGTGCCGGCCAGGATCTCGGTGCGCTGCGGCACCACGGCGATCCACCGGCGCAGCTCCTCGACATCCAGGTCGCACAGGTCGGTGTCGCCGAGCAGGACGGTGCCGCGCGGCACCTCGACCGCCCGGGTGAGCACCTTGGCCAGGGTGGACTTACCCGAACCGGTCCGGCCGACCAGCGCGTACGACCGGCCCCGGACGAAGCTGAGCCGGACGTCGCGCAGCGCCGGCCCCCGCTCGCCCTGGGCGGCCGGGTAGCGGAAGGTCAGCCCGCGCAGCGTCAGGTCGCCGTCGGTGGGGGTGACCCCGCCGGAGGGTTCCTGCCGGGAGTCGGAGAGCAACAGCACCCGCGCCCAGGCACCGAGCGCGTACTGGAGGTGCGGCACCCAGCGGGCGAGATGTTCGACGGTGGCGCCGAAGCTCAACGCGAGCAGCCAGATCGCCGTCAACCGCGCCCCGTCGACCCGCCCGGTGGTCAACGCCCAGGCCCCGGCCAGCACCACCCCGGCGATCCCGATCCGGATGATGCCGGCGGCGAACGCGGTGACCCGCGCCGACATCAGGAACACCCGGCGACAGCGGGACAGCACCTCGGCGGCCCGCCGGGCGAACAGCCGCAGCACGTACGGCTGGGCGAGGCTGGTGCGTACGTCGTCCTGGCCGTGCACCGCCTCCTCCATCACGGCGGCCAGGTCGGACCAGGCCTCCTCCTCGGCCATCCGGGCCGGCGTGATGGCCGCGGTGGGTCGGCGCAGCAGCACCCCGAGCAGCGCGGTGAGCAGCAGCATGGCGACGCCGGCCGGCCACCAGACGAACAACGCGCTGACCGCGGCGAGCAGACAGAGCACCAGGCCCTGGATCAGCCGTACGCCGGTGTTCCGCAGCTCGGCGGCGACCTGGTAGACATCGTTGTCGATCCGGTCCAGCAACTCGCCGACCGGGGTGCCCTCCAGCGTCGGCAGATCCTGGCCGAGCGCGACCCGACAGAGCCTGCGGCGCACGTCGGCCGACCAGTCGGCGGTGATGCCGGCCATCAGCAACGCGATCACCAACTCGCTGAAGACGGCGACGACCAGCGCCACCACCAGCGCCACGAACCAGCCCGCCGACCGGTGCACCAGCACCGGACCGGCGACCGCCGAAGCGGCGGCCTGACCGGCGGCGCCCAGCACGACGAGGACGATCACCACCGACACGCGACGCGGCGCGGAGGCCCAGATATCACGGAGCAGGCGCATGGAGATTCCCTCCGGACTGGGGTGGCGGTACCCCCAGCCTGACCCTCCCCGAGCCTCCCCTCAACGCATTTACCACCCACCCCGCCCACCCGCCCGCTCACCGGCTCACCCTGTCTTCCCCGGCTCACCCTGTCGCCCCGGTGATCAAGAGATTTAGGTCAGCGACAGCCGCTCAGGGTGGCACAAACTTCTTGATCACCGGGCGAGCCGGGGCTGAGGGCCGGGACCGGGGACCGGGCCGGAGGCCGGGCGGGGCGGGGGGAGGATGGGGTGGTCAGAAGAGGATGGTGGCGAGGGTGCCTACGGGGTGGAAGCCGCAGCGTTCGTAGACCCGGCGGGCGGGGCGGTTGAAGTCGTTGACATAGAGGCTGACGGTGGGGGCGACCCGGAGCAGCGCGTCGCGTACCACGGCGGCCATCGCGGCGGAGGCGATACCGCGTCCGCGCCACTGCGGCGCCACCCAGACGCCCTGGATCTGGGCGGTCCGGCGGGTCACCACGGCCAGTTCGGCTTTGAACACGACCTCCCCGTCGACCAGGCGGGCGTACGCCCGGCCGGCGCGGACCAGGTCCTCGACCCGGCGGCGGTAGGCCCGGCCGCCGTCGTCGGCCAGCGGGGAGACGCCCACCTCCTCGGCGTACATGGCGACGGCGGCCGGGAAGAGCCGGTGCACCTCGCTGGGCCGGACCCGGCGTACCTCCGGGTCGGCCGGGATGGCGGGCAGCGCGTCGGTGGCCAGTAGCGGCTGGTTGGGGCGTACGTCGCGGGCCGGCCCCCAGTGGTCGGCGAGCCGTTCCCAGAGGCCGAGCACCGCGTCGGCCCGCCCGACGATGGAGGAGCAGAGTCGTTCCTCGCCGGAGAGCTGCTCGGCGAACGCGGCGACGGCGGAGTCGGTGGCGAGGATCGGGGTGAGGTTGCCGCCGAGCCAGCAGATCGACTCCAGGTTGCGGCGGGTGCCGTAGCCGAGGATCCGCCCTTCGGCCCGCCACCAGGCCAGACCCCGGGCGGAGACCCGCTCGGCGACCTGCGCTCCGGCGAACGGGTCGAGGTCGAGCAGCCGCTCCACGGCGCGACGTTCCGACTCTCCCAGTTGGCGTACCGGCACCGTCAGCACGGTTACCAGCCTGCCAGATGGGGGCGGTGCTCCGCCGGGCGACCGGCACAGCCAGTGAGGGACTTGTCGACAACACATTGCCGATATATCGTTGATGCATCAGCGACAACACGAGGAAGGACGACACGATGGGATTCCACCGTCGGATCCACGCACTACAGGAGGCACGGCAACGCGGCTTCGGCTTCCCGCCCGTTCCGCCCGGCCCGCACGGTCCCGCGGGTTGGGGCGGCGGTCCCGGGGGCTGGGGCGGCGGGCGGGGCGGTCGCGGGCGGGGCCGGGGTCGCCGGCCGAACGTCCGGGCCGCCGTGCTGGCCCTGCTCACCGAGCGGCCGATGCACGGCTACGAGATGATCCAGGAGATCGACTCCCGCACCGGCGGGGCCTGGCGGCCCAGCCCGGGTTCGATCTACCCGACCCTGCAACTGCTGGAGGACGAGGGCGTCATCGCGGCCAGCACCGATCCGGCCGGCGGTGGGCGCAAGCGGTTCGGCCTGACCGACGCCGGTCAGGAGGAGGCCGCCACGGCCGCGCAGACCCCGCCCTGGGCGGAGTTCGCCGAGAACACGGTCAACAGCTGGCACGACATCCGGGACGCCGGCGCGCAGGCCATGCACGCGCTGCGGCAGGTGATGATGACCGGTACGGACGACCAGCGGGAACGCGCCGCCCAGGTGCTCGACGAGACGCGCCGCAAGCTGTACGCGATCCTCGCCGAATCCGAGTGACCGCCGGGACCACCCCGGCAGGCCCACCACGGCAGGCCCGGCGCTGGCGAGCCCAGCGGCCGGGCGACGACGGACACCGCGTACCGGAAAGGGCGGCTCTCCCACCGGGAGGGCCGCCCTTTCCGACGGTGGCTCAGTGCACGGTGACGGTGGGGCCGGGGACCAGCTCGCGCAGCTCCTCGGGGATCTCCGCGCCCATCTCGTCGGCGATCCGCAGCGCCTCCTCGATGAGCGTCTCGACGATCTGCCCCTCGGGGACGGTCTTGACCACCTGCCCCTTGACGAAGATCTGCCCCTTGCCGTTGCCGGAGGCGACCCCGAGGTCGGCCTCACGGGCCTCGCCCGGCCCGTTCACCACGCAGCCCATCACGGCGACCCGCAGCGGCACCGGCAGCCCTTCCAGGCCGGCGGTGACCTCCTCGGCGAGCTTGTAGACGTCGACCTGGGCCCGGCCGCAGGACGGGCAGGAGACGATCTCCAGACCGCGTTCGCGCAGGCCCAGCGACTCCAGGATCTGGTTGCCGACCTTGATCTCCTCGACCGGCGGGGCCGACAGCGACACCCGGATCGTGTCGCCGATCCCCTCGGCGAGCAGCGCCCCGAAGGCGACCGCCGACTTGATGGTGCCCTGGAACGCCGGCCCGGCCTCGGTCACGCCCAGGTGCAGCGGGTAGTCGCACTGCTCGGCGAGCTGCCGGTACGCCCGGATCATGACCACCGGGTCGTTGTGCTTGACCGAGATCTTGATGTCCCGGAAGCCGTGCTCCTCGAACAGCGAGCACTCCCACAGCGCCGACTCGACCAGCGCCTCGGCGGTGGCCTTGCCGTACTTGGCAAGCAGCCGCTTGTCGAGCGAGCCGGCGTTGACGCCGATCCGGATCGGCGTACCGGCGGCGGAGGCGGCTGCGGCGATCTCCTTGACCTTGTCGTCGAACTGGCGGATGTTGCCCGGGTTGACCCGGACCGCCGCGCAGCCGGCGTCGATCGCGGCGAAGACGTACTTCGGCTGGAAGTGGATGTCGGCGATCACCGGGATCTGCGACTTGCGGGCGATGGCCGGCAGCGCCTCCACGTCGTCCTGGCTGGGCACGGCGACCCGGACGATCTGGCAGCCGGAGGCGGTCAGCTCGGCGATCTGCTGGAGGGTGGCGTTGACGTCGGAGGTGAGGGTGGTTGTCATCGACTGCACCGAGACGGGCGCACCTCCACCGACCGGCACCGAGCCGACCATGATCTGACGGCTGATCCGGCGGGGGGCCAGCGGCGGGGGCGGGACGGCGGGCATACCGAGACTGACAGCGGTCACTTGGGCACTCACCTCGTGAAGAGCGTGATCGGGTTGACGATGTCTGCGGTGGCGGTGAGCAGCGTGAACGCGCCACCGATGAGGATCACCGCGTACGTGATGGGCATCAGCTTGAGGTAGTCGACCCGGCCCGGGTCGCGCCGGCCGATCCGGGCGTAGAGCCAGGAGCGCGCCCGCTCGAACCAGGCGATGGCGATGTGACCACCGTCGAGGGGTAGCAGCGGCAGCAGGTTGAACACGCCGACGAAGAAGTTGAGCGAGATGAACAGCAGGACGAGGAGCTGCCAGACGCCGTTCTCCAGCGCCTCGCCGCCGAGCCGGCTCGCGCCGACCACGCTGATCGGGGTGTCCTTGTCCCGTTCGCCGCCGGTGATGGCGGTCCACAGGGCGGGCACCTTGTCCGGGATGCGCTTGATCGCCTCGTAGGTGCCGACGGCCAGGTCCTTGGTGTAGCCGGCGGTGGCCGGGATCGCCTCGACCGGGCCGTAGGTGACGTTCGCCGGCACGCCGGGCGGGAGCATCGGGCCGGCGACCCCGAGGGCGGAGACGGTGATCGGGGCGCCGTTCGGGTCGTCCAGCGGCTTGCGCTGCACGGCGGCGAGGTCGGCGCGGACCTCACCGGAGACGCCGTCGCGCTCGTAGGTGATCGTCGCCGGCTGGCCCGGGGGCAGGTCGCGGACGGTCTTGACCAGCGCGGTGTAGTCGGCGACCGGAACCCCGTTCACGGCGACGATCTTGTCGTCGTCGCGCAGCCCGGCCTGCTTGGCGGGGCTGACCGGGTCGCCCGGGGCGCACTCGCGGGCCGCGTCGGTGGGGATCACGCAGTCGACGACCTTGACGTGCGCCGGCAGCGGGTTGGGCAGATCCTTGTTGGGCAGGCCCATGAACATGGCGGCCAGCCAGATCGCGACGACGGCCAGCGCGAAGTGGGTGACCGAGCCGGCGGACATCACGATCGTCCGCTTCCAGACCGGGTAGCGCCACATCGCCCGCTTCTCGTCACCCGGCTCGACGTCGTCGTCCTGCGGCGTCATTCCGACGATCTTGCAGAAGCCGCCGAGCGGGATGGCCTTGAGGCCGTACTCCGTCTCACCCCGGCGGAACGACCAGATGGTCGGTCCGAAGCCGACGAAGTAGCGGGTGACCTTCATGCCGAACGCCTTGGCGGTCAGCATGTGACCCGCCTCGTGCAGGCTCACCGAGATGAGGATCGCCAGGGCGATCACCACCACCCCGAGCAGATAGAGCATCAGGCTTCCTTCCCCGACCCCGAGATGATCTCCTGCGCGTGCGCGCGCGCCCATGATTCGGCGGCGAGCACGTCCACGACGGTACCTGGTTCGTCGAAATCGGGGGTGTCCTCCAGGACCCGCTCCAGGGTGTCGACGATGCCGAGGAACGGCAGCCGGCCGGCGACGAACGCCGCCACGCACTCCTCGTTCGCCGCGTTGTAGACCGCCGGGCGGCAGTGGCCGGCCGTACCGGCCGCCTTGGCCAGCGCCACCGCCGGGAACGCCTCGTCGTCCAGCGGGGTGAACTCCCAGGTGTGGGCGGTGGTCCAGTCGACGGCGGCGGCGGCGTCGGGCACCCGGTCGGGCCAGCCGATGCCGAGCGCGATGGGCAGCCGCATGTCCGGCGGGCTCGCCTGGGCGAGGGTGGATCCGTCGACGAACTCGACCATCGAGTGGATCACCGACTGTGGGTGCACCATCACGGCGATGTCGGCGTAGGGCACGTCGAACAGCTCGTGCGCCTCGATCACCTCCAGCGCCTTGTTGACCATCGTGGCCGAGTTGATCGTGACGACCGGCCCCATGTTCCACGTCGGGTGGGCCAACGCCTGCTCCGGGGTGACAGCGGTCAGCTCGTCGCGCCGCCGCCCCCGGAACGGCCCGCCGCTGGCCGTGACCACCAGCCGCCGCACCTCGCCCCGGGTGCCGCCGCGCAGGCACTGGGCCAGCGCCGAATGCTCCGAGTCCACCGGCACGATCTGCCCCGGCCGCGTCACCGCGGCCTTCACCAGCGGGCCGCCGGCCACCAGCGACTCCTTGTTGGCCAGCGCGAGGGTACGACCACAGCGCAGCGCGGCCAGCGTCGGCGCGAGCCCGAGCGACCCGACCACCCCGTTGAGGACCACGTCGCAGGGCCACTGCGCCAGCTCGGTCATCGCGTCCGGGCCGGCGATGATCTTCGGCAGCTTGAAGTCCCCGGTGGCCCAGCCGCGCCGGCTCGCCTCGGCATAGAAGGCGAGCTGGAGATCCTGCGCGGCGGACGCCTTGGCCACCCCGACCGCGTCCACCCCCAGTTCGAGCGCCTGGGTGGCGAGCAGGTCGACGTTGCCGCCGCCCGCACCGAGCGCCACCACCCGGAACCGGTCCGGGTTGCGCCTGACGATGTCGATCGCCTGGGTGCCGATCGAACCGGTGGAGCCGAGCAGTACGAGATCCCGGGGAGTTGTCACGCGGTCATTCTGCCCCGGCCGCGCTGTACTCCCGCTGGGAGCCTCACCGCTCGACGTCGACCTCCCCGGCCGTCCGCTCCCCCTCGCCCGGTTCCCCCTGTTCGGCCGGTGCCTCCTCGCCGAGGGGTGCCGCCTCGTCCAGCAACTCGGCCGGGTCGACGGAGAACGCGAACGGCTGTGTCATCACGAACGTCGTCCCCGCTGCCGCAGCGGCCGTCGGTCGGTACTCTCCGTCGGCCAGTTCGTAGAGCGCCAGGGTGGGCACGCGGTTGCGCAGGTCGACCCGGAGGAAGAAGGGAACCCCGGCGGCGGCGTACTCCCGGGGCCGGTCGATCACGTCCTTGCGCCGGTTGCCGGGTGACACGATCTCCCCCAGCAGCACCGCCTGCCGGATGTCGATCGCCGCCCGCCCACCACCGGAGGAACGGAGCACCGCGATGTCCGGAATGTAGAGGTCCTTGCCGGAGATCAGATTGATCTCGGGGTACACCCAGTAGCCGGCTCGGCGTGCCGCGCGGTGCAACAGGTAGGGCAGTTCCCGCTCGACCGACTGATGGTCGATTCCGGCATGTGGGGTCACGATCACGCTTCCGCTCAGGACTTCAACCTTGGGACCGTTGGTCTCCGGCAACAGGTCGAGGGCGAGCTGGGCGGTCCACGGCTCGTCGTGCCAGCGCAGCACGTCGAACGACGGCCCCGTCGGCCGGCCGGCCGACCCTTGCGGCTGGCCGCTGGACTCGGGCCAGTGGGACGTCGGGTCAGGTGACTGTGGTGCCGGCTCGGGCGCGAATGCGGCCTGGGCCATCCGGGCTCACCCCCTCAGCGGAACATCCTGCTGGTCCCACCCTAATCGCCGCAGCCCCCGAGGCCGCCCGTCGCACCACCGGTGCGCCTCGGTCAGCCCACGACCTCCCCGCCCGTCGACCACCACCACGCACGTGATCAACACATCGGAGCCGATACAGGATGGCCCCTCCCCCGCGGCCCCCACGCCCGCGCCGCCCGACGCCAAGATCGCGCTCGATCCGGGTTGTAGTGGTCTCGAACCAGGAGGGATGCCACTACATCCCGGACAACACCGTTGCGTTAACGCCGTGGGCGGCTGGTCAACCCGGGGCAGGAAATGCCCGATCGGGAAGCGGGTGGGCCCGCTTGGCGATCATGGAGTTGTGGTGCCGATTTTGGGGATTTTACGGGCGTTTTGTTACCCACCGCAACTCCATGATCGGCGAGGCAGTGCTGGTTGACGAACAGCCGTTCCGCCTAACGCAACGGTGTTGACATCCCGGAAGTAGCACGACCTTGGCGCGTGGCGCAGGAACGCAGACGCGGGGCGATGGTGAGTGGAGCCGCTACGGGCGATCGGCGAACGAGCCCGCCCTGGTTGAGGCTACGAAGCTGGACCAGGCGGCGGGCGCGAAGGTCAACGCGGGGCCACGCCGGTCCTTGCTGTCCCGCACCCCGACCACCTGCGACAGGTTCGTCGCCACCTCCACACAGGTGGCACCGCCGTTGTCGCTACGGGTGGACTTGCGCCAGATCGCGCCGGTCAGCTCCATGACTTCGCCAACTCCCGTATCAGCTCCCGGGAGGCCCGCCTGGGCAGTGCCTCGCCTCGCAGATTCTCCCACCTGCGTTGAAGGCTATCAACGTCGTCCGGACGGTCGGTGACCTGCGCTCGCAGCGGAGTGTCCAGGTGCGCCACCTCGCCGCCCTCGGGTGTGCGGGCCAGGATGAACGGACCCGCCAGACCGGCGTGCATACCGGCCTCGGCCGGCACGACGTGCAGGCTGACGTAGGGCCGCTCGGTAGCGCAGAGTAGGTGCTCGAACTGTCCGATCATCACCGCCGGCTCACCGACCGCCCGGTGCAGGACCGCCTCGTCGATCACCGCCACGAACTCCGGTGGATAGTCCCGATCCAGCACGGACTGCCGTTCCAGACGCGCCGCCAGCCGCTGTTCAATCTCCCCCTCGCGCAGCATCCCGCCGCCATGCAGCACGGCCCGGCCATACGCCTCGGTCTGCAACAGACCCGGGATGAGGGACGGCTCGAACCAGCGGATCAATGTGGCCTCCCGCTCCACGCTGATCCACTCCCGAAACCACGGGGGCGCGGAGTCGGCGCGTACCAGGGTCAGCAGCCGCTCGAAGAGGCCGCCGGCCTCCAGGGTGGCGTCCGCGCGGGTGATGAAGTCCTGCGACGGCGTACGGTGGCCGATCTCCACCATGCCCACCAGCGACGACGAGTAGCTGATCTGTTGGGCCAGCTCCTCCTGGCTCAGCCCGCGATCTTTGCGCGCCCGGCGCAACTCCGCCCCGAGGAATTCCAGGGTCGACATCGGTCCGCCGGTCATCACACCTCCACCACACGTCTGCCATCCGCCCCCACCGTCGGCCACCGCACCGACGCCGGTCGGCACACCCGACGCTGAGGTCACGCGCCGCCTTCCGACAGTAGTCGCGTCACCGCAGAGTGTGAACAGGCATACGGAGGGAGTGGTGGATGAGCAAGCGCGACAGACCGGTACCGACAGCGCCACGGCATCGGCGGGACTGGTCGAGGTGGGGGCGGCACTGCACCTGCGGGTTGCGCTGGCCGTGCCCGGACCGGCTGGCCGCCGTACCACTGGGGGAACCGCCACCGCCTCCGCTGCCGGCGCACCGTCACCACCCGTGGAACGGCCCCACCGTCGTGTACCGGGTGGGCGCTGCGGACCCGGTCACCCGGGGCCGGGCCTGCCGGGCGACCGGTCGCCGCCGGTGACCCCGCCGACGGGCGGCACCCGGCGCGGGCGGCCGGCACCGGCGACCTCAGCGGACGGTGACGCACGGCAGGGGTGGCCGCCGCCGGTGACCCTCGGCACGCGGCGCGGGCGGCCGGCCTCGCAGGAGGGTGACGCAGGGCGCGGGCGGGCGGCGGGCGGCCGGTTGGACGGGCCGGGCCGGCACGTCGCCGCGCGGCCCGCCTGGCGGTGCCGGGCCTGCGCCGCGCCGTGGCCGTGCCAGCCGGCCAAGCTGGGCCTCCGGCGGGAGTACGCCCACGACCGGCCGATGCTGGCCATCCTCCTCTGCCTGCTGATGCACGATGCGATCACCGATGCGCTGCGGGTCGGCACCGGCACGGTCGACCCGGCCGCCTACTTCACCCGGTTCCTCGCCTGGACCCGCCACGGCCGGCCACCACTCGACCCGCCACCCGGCCCGCCCTCCAGGCCACCACCGGGCCTGTCGCCCAGCCCACCACCCGGCCCGCCGTCCGGGTCGTCGCCCGCACCCGCACCCGCCGACGCGGGTTGATCGACACAACGGGGCCGATATGGGGGTGTCCACGCCGACCGGACACCCCTACATCGGCCCCACTGAGTTGATCATGGCCCCGGACGCGGCCCGGAGACGACGGTCAGGCGTAGGTCTCGAACTCGGCGATCTTCGGGGTGGCAGCAGAGCTGTTGATCCGGAAGGTGATCTTCTTCAGCGAGGTCCGGGCGAAGGTGATCACGCCGGCCCGGCTGCCGGAGGCCAGCACCGCGCCGGTGTCCCCGTTGAGGACCTGCCAGGAGGTGACGCTGCCGACCGAGCCGGACGCCTCCCGGATGTTGATCGAGGAGATGCTGGTCGCGGAGCCCCACTTGATCGAGATGTCACCGGTCGACCCGGCCGGGGACCAGAAGGTGCTCATGTTGCCGTCCCGCACGTCGCCGTAGCTCGTGCCGCTGGCCTTGCTGGAGCCGTCGGAGCCGGCCCCGATGCTGAGGTTGGTCCCGCCGGGGTTGCCGGTGGGCGGCGGGGTGGTCGGCGGGGGCGTGGTGGGGGCGGGGGTGGTGGGAGCGGGGGTGGTCGGTCCCGGGGTGGTCGGGTTGGGGGTGGTCGGCGTGCAGCTGCCGTTCGACTCCTTGAGACCGGTGTTCGCGCCGGCCGTCTGCCGGACGATGTCCGGCACGCAGCTCGCCCCGTCCAGCCGGTAGGAGTACGGGATGCTGACGCTGGTGTTGGACGGCATGCCCGGGCCGGCGGGGTTGGTCTCGCTGCCGGGGCTGGACCAGGTCACGCTGTCCAGGATGTTGCCGCTGGCCTGCCAGTAACCGGCCTCGCTGGTGTAGAAGGTGCCCAGCACGTCCCGGGAGTTCTTGAAGTAGTTGTTCTCCACCTTGGCCCGCGCGCCGGCCCGGGAGTTGATCCCGGACTCGTTCAGCTGCACGTACGAGTTGTTGTAGATGTGCGCGATCCCGCCCCGCAGCAGCGGCGTACGGGAGTCGATGTTCTGGTAGAGGTTGTGGTGGAAGGTGACGAAGCCGTTGCCCCGGTCGCTCTCGCTGGAGCCGATCAGCCCGCCCCGGCCGGAGTTGCGCAGGATGCTGTAGGACAGCGTGACGTACTGGACGTCGTCCTTCATGTCGAACAGCCCGTCGTAACCCTCCGACTCGCCGCCCGACGCCTCCAGCGTGGCGTGGTCGACCCAGACGTTGCGCACGCTGCTCTCCATGCCGATGGCGTCACCGCCGTTGGAGAGGGGCGAGCCCGACTTCTTCACGTTCCGGACGGTCACGTTCTGGATGATGATGTTGCGGGAGTCGCGGATGTGGATGCCCAGCTGGTCGAAGACCGCACCACTGCCGACCCCGACGATGGTGACGTTGCTGATCTCCTTCAGCTCGATCTTGTCGGCGGCGGTGTTGCAGCTGTTGCCGGAGACCTTCGTGGTGTTGCCATGGTTGATCGTGCCCTGCACCTCGATGACGATCGGGGTGCTGCTGCTGGCCCGGTTGCACAGGGCCGCGTGGATCGCGGTGCCGGTGCTGGCCCGTACCGTCTGGCCGCCCGCGCCGCCGGTGGTGCCGCCGTTCTGGGTGGCGTAGCCGCTGGCACTGCCGGCCGCCGCCGACGCCTGGTGCACCGGCAGGGCCACGCAGATCGCCGCACCGACGGCGGCCGTGGCCAGCCCCGCCTGGACTCGTCGTGCAACTGGTCGTCTCATCCTCGCCTCATCTCCGTTCGGCAAAACCGGGTGGTGGTACTGCGAAACGTGGTGGTGCTGCGAACGTGGTGCCGCGAAACGTGGTGGTGCCGCGATCCGTGGTGGTACTGAGATCCGTGGTGACACTGCGACCCCGGTGCCGCTGCGGACCGCGAGCGCACGGGGAACCGTGGTCGTCCCGGTCAGCCGTCGAGGCCGCCGACGGGTCGACGGTCGTGAGTCCGGCCACGGGTGATCGCGCTCGGGCTCCGGCCCGCTCGGGTCGGATCTGCTCCGCTTACCGTGCTGCCGCGCACGGCGAACTGGCGCCGTCGGCGGCGGCAGAACTCGCCGGGGCACCCGCTCTGACCATCTGGAAAGCGCTTTCCGAAACCGACAATAGAGTGACGTCTATTAACATCGCAAGATGTCGTCCGGATTGCGGGGTAATAACCACTCTGGGGCGGGTCGGCTGCCGCGATGACACCCGCCCCACCGCCGTCGAGGTCTACGGCTCCGCTCGGCGGACGAAGGTCTCCAACTCCTCGCCGCCGTACCAGTCGGTACGCCGGCCCAGGTGGGTCATGCCGAGCCGGCGGGCCACCGCCATCGACGCCGTGTTGCCGGGGGCGACCACCGCGTACACCTGCGGGGTGCCGGTGGCGAGTTCCCGGTCGACCAGCGCGCGGGCCGCCTCGGTGGCGTAGCCGTGGCCCCACGAGTCGGGGTGCAGGTGCCAGCCCACCTCGATGTCGTCGGTGGGCACGCGCTCGTCCCGGCCGGGCAGCGGTTTGAGCAGGATCGTGCCGACCACCAGGCCGGTGTCGCGCGCCTGCGCCGCCCAGGTGCCGTACCGGTCGCCGTGGTCGGCGTGCCGGGCCTGCCAGAGCGCCAGCCGGTCGGCCGCCTGCGCGGGATCGGTCAACGGCAGGCCGGGAGCCGCGCCCAGCCAGCGCACCACCTCGTTGCGGGAGTAGATGTCGAAGATCCGGGCCAGGTCGGCCGGCGAGTCGGTCCAGTTCCGCAGGACCAACCGGGCGGTGGTGAGCACGGTCATGTCGCGGGATCGTAATGCGTGCCCACCACCGTCAGGGGGAAGAACAACGCGATGGGCCACGCATGGCAGCGTACGAAGCGGATCACCAGTGCCGCGTTCCGACCGGTACGGGGTCGGGACCTCTCCCTGCACGCCGCCGCCATCACCTTCTACGGGGCGATCGCCGTGGTGCCGGTGGCCCTGCTGGCGATCTGGCTCACCTCGCTGCTGGCCGGCGCGGACCGGGTACGCCGGCTCACCGCGTACGCCGTGGAGACGCTGCCGGACGCGATCGGTGCGCCCGACGCGGTGGACGCGCTGGTCAACGCCGGGGTGCAGTTGACCCCGCTGCTGGCGCTGGCCTCCCTGCTGCCGGCCTCGCTCTACGGTGAGGGGCTGCGCCGGGCCTTCGTCTCGGTGGCCACCGCGCCCAACCCGGACGAGTCGCTGGTCGGCTGGCGGGGCCGGTTGCTGCTGCTGCCGCTGCTCGCCCCCGCCCCCGCCCTGCTGCTGTCGATCCTCATCGCGCTGCCCACCACCACCCGGCTGATCCGGCAGGGCGGCTGGGTCGCCGCCCTCGGCATCGTGCTGTCGTTCCTGGCGGTGTGGCTGGTGCTCACCCCGGTGCTGATGTGGGTGTTCCGGGTGGTCGGGCCGGCCTCACCGGACTGGCTGTCGACCCTGGCGGTCGGGTCGTTCACCGCCGCCAACCTGTCCGGCTTCCTGCACGGCTTCGTGCTGTTCTGTTCGCTCCCGCTGGACCTCGGTGTCCCGTTCGGCGGCTTCGACCCGGTCGGGGCCGGTGTCGCGGTGCTGCTCTGGCTCTACCTGTTCCACGTGATCGTGCTGGCCGGCTACTCGGCCACCCTCGCGCTGTCCCGGTGGCGGGTCCGCCGCGCCGCCGCCTCCGGACCGGCGTCCGGGGACGGGTCCGGATTTGCGGCCGGGTCCAGGGATACGGCGGGGTCCACGGATACCGCCGGGTCGTCGGTCTCGCGCAGGCCGTAGCGGGTCCAGAGCCGGGCCAGGGGTGCCGGCGCCCACCAGTTCCACCGGCCCAGCAGCCGCATGGTGGCCGGCACGAGCAGCGCCCGGACCAGGGTCGCGTCCACCACGATCGCCACGATCATGCCGACGCCGATCAGCTTGATGTAGGCCATCCCGCCGGTGGTGAAGCCGGCCACCACGATGATCAGCAGCAGCGCGGCGGCGGTGATGATCCGGCCGGTGCGTTGCAGGCCGGTGGCGACCGAGGCGGTGTTGTCGCCGGTGCGGTCCCACTCCTCGCGGACCCGGGAGAGCAGGAACACCTCGTAGTCGGTGGCCAGCCCGAACAGCACCGCGAGCATGAGGATGAGGTTGCTCGGCTCGATGAACCCGGTGGAGGTGAAGCCGAGCGGGCCGGACAGGTGGCCGTCCTGGAAGATCCAGACCACCACGCCGAACGACGCGCCGATCGACAGCAGGTTCATCAGCACCGCCTTGACCGGCAGCACCACCGAGCCGAAGGCCAGGAAGAGCAGCAGCAGGGTCGCACCGGCCATCAGCAGGGCCATCCACGGCAGCCGGTCGCCGAGGCTGTCCAGCAGGTCCACGTCGGCGGCGGGCCGACCGCCGACCAGCACCTCCGACCCGGCCGGGCCGGGCAGGTCCCGCAGCGTCCGGACCAGGTCCCGGGCGTCGTCGCCGGTCGGCTCCCCCGGGTAGCTCACCGACAGCAGGGTGGACTCCCCCTTCGCCGCCGTGACCTGCACCCCGGTCACCCCGGGCAGCGCCGCGACCCGGTCGGCGAACGGGCGCACCGCGTCGGCCGGTGCGCCGGAGACCAGCACCTCGACCGGGGCGATCGTGCCGCCGGGGAAGTCGGCGGCGATCCGCTCGGAGACCACCCGGGGCGCGGCGTCCACCGGCAGCACCCGCTCGTCGACCCCGCCGAAGGTGATCCGCGCGAACGGGGTGGCCAGCACGGCGAGCAGCGCCGCGACCCCCACCAGGTAGAGCACCGGCCGGCGCATCACGCTGCGCGCGATCCGGGCCCAGGCGCCGCCCGCGTCACCCGCCGCCGGCCGCGCACCCGTCGTCCCACGCCGCCACGGCAGCGGTACGCGCACCGCGTCCACCCGATGGCCGAGTACCACCAGCAGGGCCGGCAGCACGGTGAGCGCGGCCAGCATGGCGATCAGCACGGCGGCCATCCCACCGAAGCCCATCGACCGCAGGAACGGCTGCGGGAAGATCAACAAACTGGCCATGGCCAGCGCGACGGTCAGCCCGGAGACGAAGACCGTCCGGCCGGCGGTGAGCATGGTGCGGCGGATCGCCTCGGCGGTGCTCCGGCCGGCGGCCAGCTCCTCCCGGAACCGGCTGACGATGAACAGCGCGTAGTCCACCGCCATCCCGAGCCCGATCAGGGTGATCACGTTGATCGCGAAGATCGACACGTCGGTGACCAGGTTGACCAGGCGCACCGCCACGAACGCGCCGAGGATGGCCAGCCCGCCGACGAGCAACGGCGTGCCGGCGGCGACCAGCCCACCGAAGATCAGCACGAGCAGCACCAACAGCACCGGCATGGACAGCAGCTCGGCCCGGGTGATGTCCTCGGTGCTCTGGGTGGTGGCCGCCGCCTGGAACGCCACCAGCCCCCCGACGTCGGTCCGCAGCCCTGGCACGTCCAATGCCGGGCGCAGCGCCTCGAACTGCGCCGACCGGGCGTCCTCGTCGCCACCGGTCAGCTTGACCACCGCGTAGGTGGCCCGCCGGTCCTCGGCGACCAGCGCGGGAGCGGGGGCGTCGTACCAGGTGGTCACCTCGGCCACCTCGGCCCGCTGGCGCAGCCCGGCCACGGTGACGGTGACCGGGTCGCGGAACTCCGGATCGTCGACGGACGCGGTGTCGCTGGACCAGAGCACGATCACGTCCGCGCCCTGCCGGCCGAGTTCGGCGGTGACCCGCTGCACGGTCCGGCTGGACTCGCTGGAAGGGTCGTCGAACCCTCCCCCGGTCAGCTCCCCGAACACCCCGCTGCCCCAGGTGGCCCCGACGACCACCAGCACCCCGGCGGCGGCCAGCACCGCCCACCGGGCGCGCACCACCACCTGCCCCCACCAGGCGAACATCCACCTCTCCCCTCGTCCACCCACCGAACCATCGACCCGTGGACCCACCGACCCACCGACCCGTCGCGCCACCGACCCGCCACGCCACCGACCCGTCGCGCCACCGACCCGTCGCGCCACCGACCCGCCACGCCTCCGCGCCGCCAACCCGCCGCGCCACCGACCCGCCGAGCCGCCGAGCCGTCAAGCCGCCGCCCGTCGGCTCGCCGCCCGCACCCGGGCCGCCCACCGACGGGGGTCGGCGTCGACCCCACAGCGATCACCGTCAACTATCGCAACAACCGTTCACGTTCAACGGGCCGGCCCGGCCTTCCCCGGCTACCGGAGCTGGGGAGCACACTTCCCGTAGCGACCGGTATGCCTGTGGGGCATAAATATGCCGCACAGGCATACCGCGTTCCGCGCCTGATGGTGCCGGCACCCGGACAACCACGGACCAGCCGACCGAACCGAACCAACCAGTCGAGCCGGCCGACTCCCACCAGCCAGGCGAGCCGGACTAACCGGCTAAACCAGACCAATCAGCTGACCTGGACCAATCGGCTGAACCGCACTAACCGTGCGACCCGGGCTAACCGGCTGACCCGGACCAACCAGTCGAGCCGGACCGCCAGCGTCGAGCCGACCGACCCTGACCACCCGGGCAAGCCGGACCGCCAGCGTCGAGCCGGACGGCCATGGGCCAGCCGAACGGCCACGGGCCGGCCAGTCGAGCCGGATCACCCGGGTCGAGCCGGCAGACGGACGCCGCCCGCCGCACTAGGCTGCGCAGGCATGAGTGATGCGAGTGCGCTGCCGTCCCGCGCCGACGTCGTGATCATCGGAGCGGGGCACAACGGGCTGGTCTCCGCCGTCCTGCTGGCCCGCGCCGGGCTGGACGTGCTGGTGCTGGAGGCGGCGGAGGTGATCGGCGGGGCCACCCGCACCGAGAACCCGTTCCCGAAGGTGCCCGCGCTGCGCCACTCCACCGGGTCGTACCTGCTCGGGTTGATGCCACCGGAGCTGCTCGCCGCGCTCGACGTGCGGATCCCCGTGCTGCGCCGCGACCCGCACTACTTCCTGCCCACCCCGGGCGGACCGGGAGCGCCCTACCTGCTGTTCGGCAGCGACACCGCCGCCACCCGGCGGCAGCTCACCGAGTTCTTCTCCCCCGCCGACGTGGCCGCCGACGACGCTCTCCAGGCCGAACTGGCGCAGCTCCGCGCGGACCTCGCCCCGGCCTGGCTCGCCGAACCGCTGCCGGTGGAGCAGACCGCCGAGCGGTACGTCCGTCCCGGGCTGCGACAGGTCTTCGTCGACCTGGTGCGTGGCTCGGTCGCCGACTACCTGGCCCGCTTCGACTTCCGCTCCGAACTGCTGGTCAGCATGTACGCGGTCACCGACGGGCTGTCCGGCCTCAACGCCGGCCCCGACGACCCCGGCACCGGCCACAACTTCCTGGTGCACAACATGTGCCGACTGCCCGGCTCCGACGGCACCTGGATGATCGCCGAGGGCGGCATGGGCACCGTCTCCCGCACCTTCGCCGAGGCCGCCCGCGCCGCCGGGGCGACCATCCTGACCGGTGCCCGGGTCGAGGCCGTCACCCTGGCCGGGGGCGCGGCGTCGGGGGTCCGGCTCGCCGACGGTCGGGAGGTCGCCGCCGAGGTGGTGCTCGGCGCGTGTGACCCGTACCGGCTGATGGAGCTGGTGCCCGACGGCGCGCTGCCGGCGGAGCTGGGCGCGCGGATGACGGCGGTCCGCCGGCCCGGCACCACGCTCAAGCTGAACCTGGCGCTGACCGGGCTGCCCCGCTTCTCCTGCCTGCCGGCGGACGCGCCCAGCCCGTTCGGGTCCACCATCCACCTGCTGCCCGGGTCGGCGTCGCTGGTCGGGGCCGGCGGCGAGTCGCCGATGGCGGCGCTGCGGGCGATGTGGGCCGACGTCCAGGCCGGGCGGCTGCCCGACGAGCCGACCATCGAGTGGTACCTGCACACCACCGTCGACCCGTCGCTGTCCGACCCGGCCGGGCACCACTCGTCGGCGCTGTTCGTCCAGTCGGTGCCCTACACGCTGGCCGGCACCGACTGGGACACCGCGCTGCCCGGCTACGTCACCCGCCTGGTGGAGATCTGCGAACGGTACGCCCCGGGCACCGGTGACCTGATCGCCGACGCGGTGCCGCTGCCCCCGCCCGGCATCGAGGCGCACTTCGGCATCACCGGCGGACACATCCACCACGTCGACAACACCGTCTCGTTCACCGACCGGATGCCGTACGCCACCGGCATCGACGGCGTGTACGCGGGCAGCGCCGGCTGCCACCCCGCCGGCAGCGTGATCGGCGCGGCCGGCCACAACGCGGCCCAGCGCATCCTCGCCGACCTCGGCCGCTGACCCCGCACCCCGGCCCGCTCGCCTGCCCCGGAAAGGTCCCGCCTACCCACCTCCCCCGGCCGGCTCGCCCGCCCCGGATGGTCCGGCCTGTCGCCTCCCCCGGCCGGCTCGCCGCCCCTGCTCAGGCGCGGGCCGGGCGGGACGACGGCAGGTCGCCCGGGCCACGGATCAGGTAGATCCCGGTCAGCAGGAGGTACGTCACCAGGCTGAGCACCGGGTCGACGAAGGAGACGCCGAACGCCACCACGTAGAGCAGCGGGCCGAGCAGGAAGCGGCGGGCCACCGCGCGGGCCAACCGGGGATCCAGCCCCGGGTCGAGTAGCCGTCGGCGGCGGGCCCACCACCAGCTCAGGTTGAAGAACAGCGCCTCACCGAGCACCGTGCCCACGTAGATCGTGGCGGTCAGCCGCTGGTCGGCGACGGTGCCGCGCAGGTTGTCGGCGAGCAGGATGGCCGCGAACGGAATGGCCGCCACGAACAGCAACAGCAGCAGGTTGAGGACGAGCAGGAGCTGGTCGACCTTGACCACGTACCGCCACATGTTGTGATGGGTCAGCCAGACCTGCCCCACGATCACGAAGGTGATCACGTACGCCAGGTAGGCGGGCCACTCGTGGAACAGCGTCTCGGGCAGCTCCTGCCCCTCGGGCCGCTGCGGGCTGAGTTGGAGCAGCTCCACCGCCATCAGGGTCAGCACGATCGCGATCACCGCGTCGCTGAACGCCTCCACCCGCGACGCGTCCCGCTCCTTCTCCCGCCACCGCCCAAACTCATACCCCTCCCCCGCCCCCGCCCCACTACCCACCCCCACCCCGCCCTCCTCTCCCCCACCCTCCACACCCCCACCCCTCCCTGCCTGTGTCGATCATGGAGTTGTGGTGCCCGGTGTGCACCGGTTCAGGGCCTTTACGGCCCACCACAACTCCATGATCGCCGGAAACGGGGGGTGGGACGGGGGGTGGGACGGGGGTGGGGAGGGGGAGGGGGAGAGGGGGGAGGGGGAGAGGGGGGAGGGGGTGGGGTTAGGGGGTGGGGGTTTGGGTGCGGGCGGCGCGGATCTTGTGGCCGACGCTGGTGAGGCAGCGGCCGGAGGGGAGGTCGAACTTCCAGCCGTGCAGCTGGCAGGTGAGCTGGTCGCCGTCGACGATGCCGAACCGGGTCAGGTCCGCCTTCAGGTGTGGGCAACGGCGCTGCACCACCCAGTCACCCAGGGTGATGTCCTCCGCGTCGGTGCTGCGCTCGTGCTCGTCGTACCAGCCCTCGGCGTACTGGAGGCGCTCGGTGGACAGGCACTTGAAGAAGGCGTACACGAACTCGTTGTACTGGCCGATCCGGGCCGCCGAGAAGCGGCAGGACAGGAAGAGGGAGTTGACCCAGTCGACCTCACCGATGTGCAGCAGGTGCTCGATCAGCGCCCGCTCGGTGCGGAACCGGTACCGGACCTTCTCGTCGGCGTACGGCCGGACCTGCTTGCCCGGGAAGTCCACCACGATGGATTCGACGCTCTCGCCGTCGTAGCCGACCAGGTCGAAGCGGACCGGGCCGCCGACCCCCTTGGCCAGGTAGATCGACTCGTCGAGCAGCGGCTCGATCCGGCTCTTCATCCCGGCCAGGACGTCGATCTCGGGGTGCCGCCAGGACGCCTTCTCCGCCTCGATGACCGGGCGCTTGCGCTCCCGCATCTCCTCCAGATGGGCCTTCTTGTTCGCGAAGAACTCCTCGACCGGCTGCGGGTGGGTGGTGGTCGCCCCGGCGGTGGTCACCTCGGCCACGCTGCCCGGCAGCAGCACGATGCCGTTGGTGCCGCCGACCTTCGCGTACTCGGACAGGAACACCGACTGGTCCGGGAAGATGTTGCCCTCGTCGCCGTGGATGTCGTTGAACTGCCACAGCGCATCGTCGAGGAAGCACGGCGGGCCGGCGATCGGGAAGACGTGGTCGGCCTTCAGGTCGTCGATGTAGCGCCAGGTCCGGTCGAACTGCCGCTCCCGCTTCTGCTTGCCGAACGCGGTCTTCGCCGCCTGCGGCAGCTCGTACACCATCGGGTACCAGATCGCGCCGGAGAACTGGAGCAGGTGCGCGTGCACGTGGCCCAGCTCGGCGAAGACGGTCAGGTCGGTCGGGCGGGCGTCGTTCTGGTTGAGCAGCCGGACCCCGTCGTACTCCACCCAGAGCGACGAGTCGCCGATCGGGCCGTCGGTCGGGCTGGTCAACGCCTGGATCATGATCTTCAGGCCGCCGTCCAGCTCGACCACCTGCTCGTTGGGCGTCCGCAGGAACTTCGTGAAGCCCAGCGCCCGCAGCTCGTCCTCCATCTCCGAGGTGGGGAACTCGGGCAGCAGCACGGTGGCGTCCTTCGAGACGAAGTCGCGCAGGTGCTTGGCGTCGAAGTGGTCCCGGTGCAGGTGCGACACGTACAGGTAGTCGACCTGGCCCAGCGACTCCCAGTCGAGCAGGGAGTTGTCGGGGAACGGGAACCAGGAGGCGAAGTAGGCCGGATTGACCCACGGGTCGCACAGGATGCTGCCCGCAGCCGTGTCGATCCGCATGCTGGCATGTCCCGTACCGGTCACTCGCACCGCAGTCCCCCTCAAACCGACAATCAAGGTGTACGTCCGAACGCTACCGGAGGCAGTGTGGTCGACGGCCCGCGACGCCGGTAGAGCCGATCCGCCCCACCGCGAAGGGGTCCTTCGGCCCGCAGCCCGGGGCCGCCCCGGCCCACCGCGCCCGCCGGATCCGCCGCGCTCACCCCCGGCCCGCCGCACCCGCCCCGGTCAGCCGTGCCCCAGCAGGGCGGACCCCGCACCGGGCGCAGGGCAGGGCGTGCCAGACTAACCGGAGTTCCGATCGCGAGGGAAGGACCGACAGTGGCAGGAAGCGAGCCGGTAACCGCGCCAGATCAGCACAGGCCCGGACACCGCAAGGCCGGACGGATCGGCGCGGTGGTCTCCGCGCTGGCGCTGTTGGCGATGCTGTGCGGCAACCACGAGGGCAAGGTCGAGGACATCTGGCTGGTCGGCCTGGCCGTGCTGCTGCTGGCGATCGTCGTCGGCGACGCCGTGCTGCGCCGCAGCGGGCTGCGCTCCTGACGGACCGCCCCACCGACGTGTGAAGGCCCGCCCCGGACCGGGGCGGGCCTTCGTCGCCCTCGACCCTCGACCCGCACCGGCACCTGCGGCAGCGCCGCGTGGCGGCAGCGGCGGCGCGTGGCGGCAGCGGCGGCGCGTGCCGGCAGCGGCCTGCGGTGGTCAGCGGCCGAAGAGGATGTCCTGCACGTCCTTGAGCGCGGCGTCGACCTCGGCCTCGAAGTAGCCACCGGGCACCAGCCCGAAGCGCAGCGTGTCCAGGTCCTTCGGGTTGACCGGCATCTGGTTGCGACCCTGCATGCCGCCGAGCAGGCTCTCGAAGAACCGGTCCACCTGGTCGGGGTCGTATCCGCTGCCGAAGCGGCGCACCTGGAAGCTGCGACGGATCTGGTCGACCCGGTACAGCTCACTGCCGGGCGGGCCGGCCATCGGCGGACCCACCATCGGCGGGCCGGCCAGCGGCGGCGGACCACCCAGCGGCGGGCCACCCAGCGGCTGCTGCGGCAGCGGCGGTGGCCCGGCCGGGCCACGGCCACGCAGTTCCCGCGGATCCCGCTCGGGCATCCGGTCCCGTTCCGGCATGCGGTCGCGTTCCAGCATCCGGTCCCGCTCGGGCATCCGGTCCCGCTCCAACATGCGGTCGCGCTCGGGCATCCGATCCCGCTCGGGCATCCGATCCCGCTCGGGCATCCGGTCGCGTTCCAGCATCCGGTCCCGCTCGGGCATCCGGATCTCGGCGGTCATGTCCGCACGACCGTGCCGGCCCGCCTCGAAGCCGTCGAAACGCTGCTCGTCCGGAGGACCGTAGCCACTACCCGGCCCGGCCGGCAGGCCACGCGGCGGCGGGCCGCCGTGCCCCATCGGCCCACCCGGGCCAGGACCCATCGGCCCACCATGCCCCATCGGCCCACCCGGGCCAGGACCCATCGGCCCACCGGGCCCCGGCCCCACCTGGCCCCGCGGCGAGTCGTACCCGCCGCGCGGGGCGTCGTACCCACCGGCGAAGGCACCGGTCGGCTCGTCGTATCGGCTGCCGAAGCGGTCCGGCGGCCCGGACTGGGCCGGCATGGCCCGGGGCGGCATCGGCGGTGGCGCGGACGGTACGCCCCGGTGGTCGTCGCGCATCGACGGGGCGAGCCGGTCCACACCGCGCGGGTCGGCGCCCCGGCCAGTCGGGGCGCTGCGCTCCTCCAGCTCGGCCAGCTGCCGCTCCACCCGGTCCAGGTGCAGGTCGACCTGCCACTCGTCGTAACCGTTGAAACGGACCCGGAAGACCACGTCGTGGACCTCCTGGGAGGCCACGGGAGCGCCGACCGGCTGACCGGCGAGGGTCGCCTCCACCCGGTCCAGGAAGGCGTCGACCTCGTCGACCTTGTAGCCCCGGCGGAGCGCCTTACGCCGGAAACGCTGACCCTGACTCGCCACTATGTCTCCTGGTCTCGTACCGCTACGCCCGGTCGCGCCCGCGCGGCGCTTCGATGTCACTGTCCACCGCGGCAGCCAACTGACCGCACGCACCGTCGATCTCGCGACCCCGGGTGTCACGCACCGTGGTGGAGACGCCGGACTCCCGCAATCGTCTGACGAACTCCCGCTCCACCGGCTTGGCGCTGGCGTCCCAGCGGCTACCCGGCGTCGGATTGAGCGGGATGAGGTTGACGTGCGCCGACCTCCCGGCCAGCAGGCGTCCGAGCAGGTCGGCTCGCCACGGCTGATCGTTCACGTCTTTGATCATCGCGTACTCGATCGACACCCGGCGCCCCGTCGTCGCCGCGTAGTCCCACGCTGCGTCCAGCACCTCGGCTACCTTCCAGCGCTGGTTGACCGGCACGAGTTCGTCGCGCAGCTCATCATCGGGCGCGTGCAGCGACAACGCAAGGGTCACCGACAGGTCTTCGCTGGCCAGTCGGCGGATGGCCGGCACCAGACCCACCGTGGAGACGGTGACGTGACGCTGCGACAACCCCAGGCCCTCCGGAGCCGGCGCGACCAGGCGGCGGATCGCCGCGACGACCCGGGAGTAGTTGGCCAACGGCTCGCCCATGCCCATGAACACGACGTGCGACAGTCGGGGCGGCGACCCGGCCACCACCCCCGAGGCGGCGACCCCGGCGAGGTAGACCGCCTGGTCGACGATCTCGGCGGTGGAGAGGTTACGGGTCAGCCCGGCCTGGCCGGTGGCGCAGAACGGGCAGGCCATACCGCAGCCCGCCTGACTGGAGATACAGACGGTGACCCGGTCCGGGTAACCCATCAGCACGCTCTCCACCAGCGAACCGTCGTGCAACCGCCAGAGCGCCTTGCGGGTGGCGCCGTCGTCGCAGGCCAGCTCGCGTACCGGAGTGAGCAGCCGGGGCAGCAGCGCACCCGCCAGCCGGTCCCGGGTGGCCGCCGGCAGGTCGGTCATCCCGGCCGGATCCCGGACCAACCGGCCGAAGTAGTGGTGGGAAACCTGCTTGGCCCGGAAGGCCGGCTCGCCCAGCTCGGCGACGAGCGCCTGCCGACCCGGCAGATCCAGGTCGGCGAGGTGCCGGGGCGGCATCGCCGGACGGCGACCGGGGGCGTCAGGGTCAACGGGGATCACAGGTAGGCTCGTCATGGCTGGTCCAGTCTGTCACGCCGCCCGCCGGACCTGCCCGTCCGGAGGTGCCGAATCGGCTCACACCAGGGAAGACACCCGGGTGGCACGGCGTGGGCCATCCGTCAGCCCACCACCGGCACGAGGACCGCCAACAGCAGGTAGGCGGTGGGTACGGCGAACAGGATCGAGTCCAGCCGGTCCATCAGACCGCCGTGGCCGGGCAGCAGGCTGCTCATGTCCTTCACCCCGAGATCCCGCTTGATCATCGACTCGGCGAGGTCGCCCAGCACCGCCGCGCCGGAGACCGCCACCCCGAACAGCGCGCCCCACCAGGGGGCCACGTCGAAGAGCAGCCAGATCAGCAGGGCGCTGCCCAGGGCCGCGGCGGCGACCGAGCCGGCGAACCCCTCCCAGGACTTCTTCGGGCTGATCCGGGGGGCCATCGGGTGCTTGCCGAACGTCACCCCCGCGGCGTACCCACCGGTGTCGGAGAGCACCACGCCGACCACGGTGACCAGCACCCGCAGGTGCCCGTCGCCCGGGGCCGCCGCGAGCATCGCCGCGAAACCGCCCAGGAACGGCACGTAGACCGCGATCAGGGTGGCCGCGGTGAGGTCCCGCTGGAAACCGGCCGGGCCGTCACCCAGCCGCCAGACCATCGTGCCCAGCACGGTGACCAGCAGACCCAGGCTGAGCGCGTCCGGCCCGGCGAACCAGGCCAACCCGATGGTGAGGACACCCCCGGCGAGCAGCGGCACCAGCGGCGGATGGGCGCCACTGCGCCGGACCGCGCGGGCCATCTCCCAGATGCCCACCCCGATCGCGCCGGCCAGCACGGCCAGGAACCCGGGGAGGAAGAAGAAGAGCGGCACCAGGACCAACGCCCCGAGCCCGAGCCCGACCCCGATGGCGGCCGGGAGGTTACGCCCGGCCCGGCCGGTCGACGGCAGCTGGGTCGCCGGCCGGTCGGGGCCGGCCCGTCGGCGGCCGGGCGTGCGCCGGCCGGGTGCCGGCGGTGCCGCCGGGTCGACGTCGGCGGCCCCGGGGACCGACCGGTCCTCGTCGCGCACCGGGGCGAGGTGCGCGGTCGGCGCGTCGTCGTCGCGCACCGGAGCGAGGTGCCCGGCCGTAGCCGCGTCGTCGCGGACCGCAGTGCGGTGCCAGGTCGGCGCGTCGTCGGCGCGTACCGGGGTCAGCTGCGCGGTCGGCGCGTCGTCGTCGCGTACCGGGGGCGGCGAGTGCGGGGCGGCCCGGCCGGACAGCGGCGGGGCCAGGCCCGCGAGCCGGTCACCGCCGAGCCGGTCGCCGGCCGGTACGTCGTACGGCCCGCCGTTCGGCTCGTCGTGCCGGCGCACGGGCGGGCGGGGCGGGGCCTGCGGTGCGGCGGACAGCTCGGGGCCGGCCGGCCGGGGGGACCACGGCTCGACCTCCCCGCGTTCCGGCCAGGGCAGTGCCGGTGGACGGTCGGGCCGGTCCCAGCCGCGGGGCTCGGCGCTACCGTAGGGGTCGGGGTGGGACATCACGCACCGGACGACGGTACGAGTTCCACCACATGACGCAAGACCACAACCATCCCCTACCCGCGTGACTACTCCGGTACCCGCGTGACTACTCCGGTTGACCGACCCGACGGCCGGTCGATCCCCGCCGTTCACCGGGCGGTGGCCGGGAATCGTGCCGAGCCTACTGCACCGGCCCTCCGGGCACGGCGTACGTCGGCCGTGCCGGCCACGCCGGCTGCCCCGGCCCGTCGGCTGCGGTGCCGTCCGGGCCCCGGCCGACCGGCGACGGCAACGGCGTCGCGCCGCCCGGGGGCGGCGGCACGCCGGTGCCGTGGCAGCCGGGTCAGACCTCGAGCAGCTCCGACTCCTTGTGCTTGAGCAGCTCGTCCACGGTGGCGACGTAACGCTGGGTCAGGTCGTCCAGTTCCTTCTCGGCGCGACGGCCGTCGTCCTCACCGACCTCGCCGTCCTTGACCAGCCGGTCCAGCTCTTCCTTGCCCTTGCGGCGGATGTTGCGGACCGCCACCTTGGCCTCTTCGCCCTTGTTCCGGGCCACCTTGATCATCTCGCGGCGACGCTCCTCGGTCATCTGCGGGAGCAGGATGCGGAGCTGGTTGCCCTCGTTGTTCGGGTTCACCCCGAGGTCGGAGTCGCGGATCGCCCGCTCCATGGCGTTGATCTGCGAGTTGTCGTACGGCTTGATGATGACCATGCGCGGCTCGGGCACCCCGATGGAAGCCATCTGGGGCAGCGGGGTGGGCGTGCCGTAGTAGTCGATGATGACCTTGGAGAACATGGTGGCGTTGGCGCGGCCGGTACGGATCGCGCCGAACTCCTCCTTGGCGTGCTCGACCGCACGCTCCATCTTTTCCTCGGCCTCGAGGAGGGTGTCGTCGATCACCGGTCTCCTCGCCTCCTTCTGTTGCTCGTCGTGGCTGAAGCTGCTGCTCTGGTACGGAGGACCGCAGTGGTGGCCGGCGGAAACGGTCAGGCGGTGATCAGCGTACCGATCTTGTCGCCGCCTACGGCACGGATGATCGTGTCCTCGCCCTGCGCGCCGAAGACCAGCATCGGCAACCCGTTCTCCATGCACAGGCTGAACGCCGCCGCATCGGCCACCCGCAGATTGCGTTGCAGCACCTCGGAGAAGGTGATCGACTCGAACTTGCTGGCGGCCGGGTCGATCCGCGGATCGGCGGTGTAGACGCCGTCCACGCCGTTCTTGCTCATCAGCACCACGTCGGCGCGGATCTCCAGCGCCCGCTGGGCGGCCACCGTGTCGGTGGAGAAGTACGGCATCCCGGCACCCGCGCCGAAGATGACCACCCGCCCCTTCTCCAGGTGCCGGATCGCCCGCAGCGGAATGTACGGCTCGGCGACCTGGGCCATCGTGATCGCGCTCTGCACCCGCGTCTCGATGCCCTCCTTCTCCAGGAAGTCCTGCAGCGCCAGGCAGTTCATCACGGTGCCCAGCATGCCCATGTAGTCGGCGCGGGCCCGGTCCATGCCGCGCTTCTGCAGCTCCGCGCCGCGGAAGAAGTTGCCGCCGCCGACCACCACGGAGACCTGCACGCCGCGACGTACCACGGTGGCGATCTGCCGGGCGATGGCCTGCACGACGTCCGGGTCGACACCGATCGCCCCACCGCCGAAGACCTCGCCGGAGAGCTTCAGCACCACCCGACGGGCCCGGCCGGGCGGCGGTGCCGTCGGGTCGTCCGCCTCCAGGCTCCGGTCGTTCACAACCTGCGTCATCCGCCCCGCCCCTCCCGCGTGCACGTCGACCGCGCCGCGTCACCGCGTACCTGCCCGTTGCCGACCCTATGTGACGAGGAGGCCGCGGTGCCTGTCGCGTACACCGGCGGCCTCCTCGTCGACGTTGCGTGCCGCCCGGCGCGGGTCGCGCGCCGGGCGGTGGCGGCTCAGGCCTGGCCGACCTCGAACCGGACGAAGCGGGTCACCTCGATGCCGGCCTCGGCCAGCGCCTGCTTGACGGTCTTCTTGTTGTCGGAGACCGACGCCTGCTCGATCAGGACGTAGTCCTTGAAGAAGGCGTTCACCCGGCCCTCGACGATCTTCGGCAGCGCCGCCTCGGGCTTGTTCTCCTCGCGGGCGGTCTGCTCGGCGATCCGCCGCTCGGACTCGACGACCTCGGCCGGCACCTCGTCGCGGGTGACGTACTTCGGCCGCATCGCGGCGATCTGCATGGCGGTGCCCCGGGCGTCGGCGTCGGCGGCCTCGTCGGACTTACCGGTGTACTCCACCAGCACGCCGACGGCCGGCGGCAGGTCCTGGCTCTTGCGGTGCAGGTAGACCGCGACGGTGCCGTCGAGCTTGGCGAACCGGTTGAGCACCAGCTTCTCGCCGATCTTGGCGGACTGCTCCTGGACCACGTCGGCGACGGTCTTGCCGTCCAGCTCGGTGGCGAGCAGCTCCTCGGCGGTGCCGACGCCGCTGCGCTCACCGTGCTCGACGAGCTGCTGGGCCAGCGCGATGAACGCGTCGGTCTTGGCCACGAAGTCGGTCTCGCAGTTGAGTTCCAGCAGCGCCTTGCCGGAGTGCGCGACGAGGCCGTTGGCGGCGGTCCGGCCGGCCCGCTTGCCGACGTCCTTGGCGCCCTTGACGCGCAGGATCTCGACGGCCTTGTCGAAGTCGCCCTCAGCCTCGGTGAGCGCCTTCTTGCAGTCCATCATGCCGGCGCCGGTGAGGTCGCGGAGCTTCTTGACGTCCGCGGCGGTGAAGTTGGACATGACTCTCTCTTCGGTGTTGAGACTGCGGTGGGTGGTCTGAGGTGCCGGACCCCCGGCCCGGGGCCGGAGCTGCCCGGCAGTGACCGCCGCATCCCGCCGCCCGAACCGGCGGCGGGATGCGGCGGCGCGGTCACTCGGCGGCGGCGGCGGCCGGCTGCTCGGTGGTGGTGGCGGCGGGCTGCTCGGCGGCGGCGGCCGGCGTCTCGGCGGCAGCCGGCTCCTCGGCCTTCTTCGGCTCGAGCAGCTCGCGCTCCCACTCGGTCAGCGGCTCGTCGGTGCCGACCTGGCCCTCCGGCTTCTCGTCGCCACCACGACGCCGGCCGGACCGGGCGATCAGACCGTCGGCCACGGCGGCGGCCACGACCTTGGTCAGCAGCTCGGCGGAGCGGATCGCGTCGTCGTTGCCCGGGATCGGGAAGTCGACCTCGTCGGGGTCGCAGTTGGTGTCCAGCACCGCGATCACCGGGATGCCCAGCTTGCGGGCCTCGTCGACGGCGATGTGCTCCTTCTTGGTGTCGACGATCCAGACCGCGGCCGGGAGCTTCTGCATGTCCCGCAGACCACCGAGGGTCTTGGTGAGCTTGGTCTTCTCGCGGAACAGCTGAAGGGTCTCCTTCTTGGTGTAGCCGGCGGCGGTGCCGGTCAGGTCACCCAGCGCCTCCAGCTCCTTCATCCGCTGCAGCCGCTTGTACACCGTCTGGAAGTTGGTCAGCATGCCACCGAGCCAGCGGTGGTTGACGTACGGCTGACCGACCCGGGTGGCCTGCTCGGAGATGGCCTCCTGAGCCTGCTTCTTGGTGCCGACGAACAGGATGCTGCCGCCCTCGGCCACCGTGTTGCGCACGAAGTCGTACGCCTTCTCGATGTAGTCGAGGGTCTGGCGCAGGTCGATGATGTAGATGCCGTTGCGCTCGGTCATGATGAAGCGCTTCATCTTCGGGTTCCAGCGCCGGGTCTGGTGCCCGAAGTGGACACCGCTCTCCAGCAGCTGACGCATGGTCACGACGGCCATGGTGGGGTACTCCTCAAGATCCCTGGTTGTCACGCCCGGCCGGTGGCCGGGCGTCCTGGCGCCTGGTCGCCGGCCATGGTGGGCCCGAAGGAGATCGGGACCAGGGAGGCCGTCGCCCCACGACGAAACGTGGAGAAGGCACGCGAGGTCGACCGCGCAAGGCGGTCGCCAAGAGAACAGTGTACGCCTCCACCCCTCCACCCCACCTCGGGGTACGCGCCCGCATCCCGCCCCGCCGGTCGACGCGGCGTTCTCCCCGTCGGGACGGACGCTCGCTCCCCCCGTCGGCGCGGGTGCTCGCTCCCCGGTCCGCGTTCCCCGCCCGGGCGGGTGCCCTCCCGGGCGGGACCGGTGGGCCGGGGTGGACGCGGCGGCGGGTCAGCGGGCCGCGAGGGCGGCGGCGAGGAAGAGCACCAGCCCCACGGTGAGGTAGGCGGTCGGCGGGCGCAGCCAGCCCCGGTCGCCGTCGGTCATGGCCAGACCGCCGGCCCGCAGCCCGTACAGGCCGCCGGCGAAGATCGGCAGCCCGACCACCAGCAAGGTCCCCACGACGACGTGCGACACCGGGACCGGGTCGCCGGTGAGGCCGTGCAGCAGCACCCGCAGCGCCGGGATCTCGAAGACCAGGACCAGCAGTCCCAGCAGCACCGCCAGCACCGGCCGCCGGGTCCGGTAGACGCCGTCGGAGGCCGGTCCACCCGTCCGGTACGCCCCGTCGGTGCCGGTCGCTGCGTCCCGCCGGGGCGTGACCGGGGCCATCGGGCCGGTCGGCACCTCCAACGGGGAGGGCTCCGCCGGCCGGTGGGGCTCGATGATCGGATAGCCGCCCAACGCCGCCGGCCGGACCGGATCGGCGGGCTCGGAGGCACCCCCGGTCAACGGGCCGACACCGCTGACGCCCAGGACGCCGGAGTCGGCGGTGAACCGACCGGTGCCGCTGTCGCCCCCGGCGAGGCGACCGGTGCCGGTGCTGCCCAGCCTTCCCGTGCCGGTGTCACCGACACCCCGTCCCGTGCCGGTGCCGCCCAGCCGACCCGTACCGGTGTCACCGACACCGCGCCCCACGGCACCGCCCAGCGGACCCACCCCGCTGTCACCGACACCGCGCCCCACGGCACCGCCGAGCAGACCCACCCCGCTGTCACCGACACCGCGCCCCACGGCACCGCCGAGCGGACCCACCCCGCTGTCACCGACACCCCGGCCGGGGGTGCCCGTACCGCCGTCACCCAGGGGGCCGACGCCGCTGGTGGCGGCCTCCCGGGCGGCGCGACGACCCACCCGGTCGGTGGGCAGCTCGCCGGAGACCTCCGGGTCTTCCCGGCGGGAGCGGGTCGGCCGGTATCCGGTGCTGTCGCCGCCACCGTCACCCAACGGGTCGGCTGTGTCGAAACGTCCCGAGTCGAAGCGGTTCGCCTCGGCGTACCGGCCCTCCTCGGCGGCGCGCTGGTCCGGAGTGCGCAGCCCGTCGTCCCGTCGGCGTACGCCGCTCGCCGTCCGCCAGTCCGAGTCGTCGTATGCGCGTTCCCCGCCGGCCGGGTACCAGCGTGACTCCTGATCTTCGGGGTAGCTCCGTCGTGCGTCCACGTCCGGCACCGTATGCGACCGACCCGCCGCGCGCCATTCGCAGGTCGGACCAGCCGACAGCACCGATCGGACGGATCCCGGACGGGTGTTCACCAACCCGGGGACCAGGGGTTTTCCCGATTCCCTTAGCACACCGGCATCGTGATCGTCCGGTCGTCCACAGGGCGTCGCGTCGTCCACAGCCGTGCCGGCGGGTGTCGCGCTGCCCCCTGCCCCGCCGGCAGCCTGACGGGCATGACGAAGCGGAACCAGGCGGTTGGCGCGTACGGCGAACGGTGCGCCGTGCAGCACCTGATCGGGGCCGGGCTGCGCCCGGTGGCCCGCAACTGGCGCTGCCGGGAGGGGGAGATCGACGTCATCGCCTGGGACGGTCCGGTACTCGCCTTCTGCGAGGTGAAGACCCGTCGGGGTGACGCCTACGGCAGCCCCGCCGAGGCGGTCGTCCCGGCCAAGGCCCGACGGTTGCGCGGGCTCGCCGCCCGCTGGCTGGCCGAGACCGGGACCACCGCCGACGAGGTGCGCTTCGACGTCCTGTCGGTCCGGTTGCCGCAGGCCGGGCCGGCCCGGGTCGAGCACGTCAAGGGAGCCTTCTGATGACTGCCGACCTGTCGCCCGGCGACCCGGCGATCCACACCCTCACGACCACCGACACCCTGCCGGCCACCGATACCCTGCCGGCCACCCTCCCGGCCACCGACGCCCTGCCGGTGGCCGACAGCCTGCCGACCACCGACGCCCGGCCGGTCCGGGGCCTGCCGGAGGGGGCATCGCGGTGAGCTACGCCAAGGTGCTCGCGGTCGGTCTGGTCGGGGTCACCGGCCACCTGGTCGAGGTCGAGGCGGACCTCTCCCCCGGGTTGCCGGCGGTGATCATCTCGGGCCTGCCGGACACCGCGCTGCACGAGGCGCGGGACCGGGTCCGCGCCGCCGTGGTCAACTCCGGCCAGCGCTGGCCGAACCGCCGGATCACCCTCAACCTGCTGCCGGCCACGCTTCCCAAGCGCGGTTCGGCGTTCGACCTGGCCATTGCGGTCGCCCTGCTCGGGGCCGCCGGTGAGTTGCCGTTGCTACCGGTGGAGGGGGTGGTGGTACTGGGCGAGTTGGGGCTCGACGGCACGGTCCGGCCGATCCGGGGGGTGCTGCCGATGGTGGCCGCCGCCGCCCGCGCCGGCCTGGGCCGGGTGGTGGTGCCGGCGGGCAACGCCGCGGAGGCGGCGGTGGTCCCCGGGGTACGGGTTCGCGCCGTGGACACCCTGCACCGGCTCGTCGCCTTCGTCCGGGACGGGACTCCCCTGCTGGAGCCGCCGCCGGCCCTGCCCGTCGAGGCGTCGTCCGGGCCGGATCTCGCCGACATCGCCGGGCAGGCACTGGGCCGGCGGGCGTTGGAGGTGGCGGCAGCCGGTGGGCACCACCTCTCGCTGCTGGGGCCGCCCGGGGCCGGCAAGACCATGCTCGCCGAACGGTTGCCGTCGATCCTGCCGGAACTCGACGACGAGGACGCGTTGGAGGTCACCGCGCTGCACTCGATCGCCGGCACGCTGCCGCCGGACGGTCGGCTGCTGCGCCGGCCGCCGTTCCAGGCCCCGCACCACTCGGCCACCGTGCCGGCACTGGTCGGTGGCGGCTCAGGGCTGGCCCGACCGGGCGCGTTGTCGCTGGCCCATCGGGGGGTGCTCTTTCTCGACGAGGCCGCCGAGTTCAGCAAGGGCGCCCTGGAGGCGCTACGGCAGCCGCTGGAGAGCGGTTACGTCCACCTGGCCCGAGCCAGGGGCGGCACCCGCTACCCCGCCCGTGTGCAGCTGGTGCTGGCCGCCAACCCCTGCCCCTGTGCCCGGCCCGGCGGCGACACGCTCTGCGAGTGCAGTCCGCTGGCGCGGCGACGCTATCTCGGCCGGCTCTCCGGTCCGCTGCTGGACCGGATCGACGTGCAGATCAGGGTGCTGCCGGTACGGGCGGCCGAGTTGATGGGCACCGACCCGGACGGCGAGCCGTCGGCGACGGTCGCCGCCCGGGTGGCGCTGGCCCGCCGGGCCGCCGCCGAGCGGTGGGCACCGGTCGGTTACCGGCTCAACGCGGAGGTGTCCGGCCCGCTGCTCCGCCGGCCACCGTGGCGGCTCGCCGCCCAGACCACCGCCGAACTGCGGGGACGGCTCGACCGGGGTTCGCTGTCGGCCCGGGGCTTCGATCGGATCATTCGGCTCGCCTGGACGATCGCCGATCTCGACGGCCGGACCAGGCCCGATCGGGAGGACGTCCGGGAGGCCACCGGACTCAGGACAGGGGAGGAAGCGTGACCGGCACCGAGGACCTGCACGCCCGGGTGGCGCTGACCTGGCTCGCCGAGCCGGGCACCCGGTCGGTGCACCGACTGGTGGACCGGCTGGGGCCGGTCGCCACACTGCAGCTCCTGCTCGACGGCGGTGCCCCGGACGAGACGCTGCGGGCGGCGGTGGCGGCCCGGTTACCCGCGGGTGACCCGCGGGCGGTGGCCGCCGAGGCGGTGGCGCTCACCGACCGGCTCGGCGCGCGGATCGTCTCCCCGGCGGACGACGAGTGGCCCGTCGCGCTGGGCGACCTGGCCCGGCTGGTGTTGCCCGGAGCGAGCCGGAAGGTCGACCGGGAGACCGCCCCACCGCTCTGCCTCTGGGTCCGCGGCGGGTGGCCGTTGGCCGAGGTGCTGGACCGTTCGGTCGCCGTGGTCGGGGCACGGGCCGCCACCGGGTACGGCGTGCACGTCGCCACCGAGCTCGGGTACGGCCTGGCCGACCGCGAGTGGACGGTGGTCTCCGGGGGCGCGTTCGGCATCGACGCCGCCGCCCACCGGGGCGCGTTGAACGCCGGTGGCGTGACGGTGGCGGTGCTCGCCTGTGGCGTGGACCGCCCCTACCCGATGGGCAACTCCGCCCTCTTCGACCGGATCGCCGAGACGGGGTTGCTGATCAGCGAGTGGTTGCCGGGGGCCGAGCCGCTACGTCCCCGCTTCCTGATCCGTAACCGGGTGATCGCCGCCGGCACCCGGGGCAGCGTGCTGGTGGAGGCGGCGGCGCGCAGCGGCGCGGCCCAGACCATGCACCGGGCGGTGGCCCTGCGCCGACCGGCGATGATGGTGCCCGGTCCGGTCACCTCGGCGCTGTCCGTCGGCGCACACGAGTTGCTACGGGAATACCGTGACGCCCGGCTCGTCACCGGGCTCGCGCACGTCCTCGAGGAGGTGGGTCGGATCGGGTCCGATCTGGCCCCGCCCGCCCGGGGCGAGGAGCGCCCGACGGACGTCCTCGACGACGACGCGGCCCTGCTGCGCGAGTCGATGCCCCGCCGGGGCGTGATCAGCGCGGACGCGCTGGCCGCTCGGGCCGGGGTGCCGGTCCGGACGGCGTTGCGCAAACTCGCCCTGCTGGAGGAGTTGGGCCTGGTGACCCGCCGGGACGACGGCTACACCCTCACCCGTCCGCAGCCGTCCCACGGTCACGCCTGAGCGCGGGCGGGCCGATGACCTCCAGGGCAGATCCGGATGCGATGATCACTGCCGTGTCGATTCCCCGGCGTTCCGTCCTCGGTCTCGGGTTCGCTACCGCCCTCGGGGTGGCCGGCTGCGCCGCGAGCCCGCCCGCCGGGTCGACCGGCTCCTGGGCCACCGCCGCAGCGGGCGACGGTGCACCGGGCGGCCAGGGCGCCGCCGCGGCTGGTCGGCCGGGGGCGGCGGTCCGGGGCACCGCCCCCACCGCTGCCGCGAAGCCGCGCACCCTCACCGTGGCGCTCCAGCGCTACCTCCAGCCGACCACCGAGAACCCGAAGCACCCGACGTACGCCGGGGCGGTGGTGCTGGCGACGACCGACGGCGAGCCGACCGACCACCTGGCGGTCGGTGAGGCGCTGCGCTACGACGCCGGTCCGGTCCTGCTGCCTGCCGCGAAGCGGGTCGCCATGCGCCCCGACTCGATCTTCGACCTGGCCTCGCTCACCAAGGTCTACACCGCGATCCTCACCCTGCAACAGGTCGACGCGGGCCGGATCGACCTGGACGCGCCGGTGGTCCGCTACCTTCCCGAGTTCACCGGCACCGGCAAGTCCGCCGTCACCGTCGCGATGCTGCTGGCCCACACCAGCGGCCTGCCGGTCGGGGCCAAGGTGACCGGCTACCCGACGATGGCGGAGCGCTGGCGTGCGGTGCTGACCACACCGCTGGTCAGCGGCGCCGTCCCGGGCACCGTGTTCCGCTACTCCAGCGTCGGCCTGATGGTGGCCGGGAAGATCGTCGAGAAGGTCACCGGGCTCGGCCTCGACCGGGCGCTGAAGACCCACCTGACCACCCCGCTGGGGTTGCGCTACACCGGGTTCAACCCCAACACCTGGCTCGGTGCGACCGACCGGGCCAACCGGCTGGTCGCCACCGACGCCCGCTCCTCCCGGGGTCTGCTCCGGGGTGTGGTGCACGACGACGTCGCCAACCACCTGGGCGGCGTCGCCGGCCACGCCGGGATCTTCGCCCCCGCCGAGGAGGTGGCGGTGATCGGGCAACTGCTGCTCGACGGTGGCAGCTACGGCGGGAAGCGGATCCTCGCCCAGAGCACCGTCGCCCGGATGCTGCGCAATGCCAACACCGGCTTACCCGCGGTCGACCCGGACCGGCCGGGGCGCACCTCCGACCACGGCCTCGGAGTGGTGCTCCACCAGCCCTGGTTCATGGGCCGGCACTCCCGGCCCACCACGTTCGGGCACACCGGGTTCACCGGCACCTCGTTCCTGGTCCAACCCGACCGACGCCGGGTGCTGGTCCTGCTCACCAACCGCGCGCATCCGAACTGGAGCTGGGCCGACCCCGATCCGGCCCGGGTAGCCGTGGCCGACACCTTCGCCTGACCCGCCCGACGGCGGGTGCCAGGCCAGATGCCCCTGTCGGCGCTGCGGCCGGCACGCGACGGTGCCGCCGACGCGGCAGACAACACCTGCCCGTCGGCGTCCGTAAACTGGGCCGGTGCCCCCGGACGACCGCTCGACCCCCCTTCGGTTACCGCCGACCCGCCGGGGATGCCGTCGCCGGCCGGCCGTGGCGGGGGCGGGACGATGAGTCGACGCGGTACGGGCACCCGGGTCACCCACCAGGCGTTGCCGCCGGCCATGCGGGACGCGGTGGACGAGTTCGCCAGCCACCTCGCCCAGGTACGCAACCGGTCCGCGCACACCGTCCGGGCGTACGTCGCCGACCTGGTCTCGCTGCTCGACCACGCCGTGCGGATGGGCTGCACGGAGCCCGCCGACCTGGAGCTGGGCATCCTGCGCAGCTGGCTGGCGAAGCAACGGACGACCGGCGCGGCGCACAGCTCGTCGGCACGTCGGGCCGCCGCGGCGCGGACGTTCAGCGGATGGGCACACCGGTCCGGTCTGCTGGCCACCGACGTCGCCGCCCCGCTGGCCACCCCGAAGACGCGTCGGGAGCTGCCGGTGGTGCTCCGCGCCGACCAGGCCGCCGCCCTCGTCGAGGCACCCGGCGGCGGAACTCCCGCACCAGACGATGCCGGACTCCCGGTGCCACGGCCGGAGGCGGACGCGGTGACCGGGGCGGTCCTGTTACGGGACCGGGCGTTGCTCGAAATCCTCTACGCGACCGGCGCGCGGATCAGTGAGGTGTGTGGACTGGACGTCCCGGACGTCGACCACGAACGCCGGGTGATCCGGGTCCTCGGTAAGGGCAACCGGGAGCGGACGGTCCCGTACGGGCTGCCGGCCCAGCGGGCGATCGACCGGTGGCTGGCGGTGGGTCGGCCCGAGTTGGCCGGGTCGGCCTCCGACCGGGCGCTGTTCCTCGGTGCCCGGGGTGGCCGGCTGCATCCCACGATGGGCCGGCGGATCGTCGCCGGTTACGCCCGGACCGCCGGGCTGCCCCCGACCAGCCCGCACGGGCTGCGTCACTCGGCAGCCACCCACCTGCTCGACGGCGGTGCGGACCTGCGGGCGGTGCAGGAGCTGCTGGGGCACGCGTCTCTGGCGAGCACCCAGATCTACACCCACGTGTCGATGGAGCGGCTGCGCGCCGCCTACCGTCAGGCCCACCCCCGCACCTGACCTGCCGGGACGGGCCGGGCCTCCACCGGCCACTCCACCAACCGGCCACCCCACCGACCGACCGCCACCGCCGACCGGCCACCACACCCACCGACCGCCACCGCCGACCGAGCTTGGTCGTGCGACACAGCCGTGCAACACGGCCGCCGACCGGCCACGGCCGCCTACGGACGACCGGGTGGGCCGGCGATCATTGCCGGCTACCATCACCGCATGAGCGTCCCGCCGCCACCCGAGCCGATTCCCGGGGCACGACTGCTCTTCACCCTCGACCCCTCGGTCAGCTATCTCAACCACGGGGCGTTCGGCGCGGTGCCGCTCGGGGTGCAGCGGACCCAGCAACGGCTGCGCGACGAGATGGAGGCGAACCCGCAGCGCTTCTTCGGCCAGGCGCTGATCGACCGGCTCGCCCACACCCGGCGGCACCTGGCCGCCTTCCTCGGCGCCGACCCGGAGGGCACCGCCCTGGTCGGGAACACCACCACGGGGGTGGCCGTGGCCCTCCAGTCACTCGGTCTGCGCCCCGACGACGAGGTGCTCGGCACCGACCACGGGTATGGCGCGGTGAACCTCTCGGTGGCACGGGAGTGCCGGCGGACCGGCGCCACGACCCGTTCCCTGCACCTGCCCCGGGCAGCCAGCGACGCGCAGATCGTGGAGATCGTCCGGGCCGGGATCCGCCCGGGGCGGACCCGACTGCTCCTGGTCGACCAGCTCACCTCGGCCACCGCCCGGGTGCTGCCGGTCGCCGCGCTGGTGGCCGTGGCCCGGGAGCACGGTGTTCCCGTCCTGGTGGACGCCGCACACGTGCCCGGGATGCTGCCGGTCCAGGTGGACGCGATCGGGGCCGACTTCTGGGTGGGCAACCTGCACAAGTGGGGGTTCGCCCCACGCGGCACCGCAGTGCTGGTGGTCGCCCCGCCGTGGCGGGAGCGGATCGAGCCGTTGGTGGTGTCCTGGCAGCAGGCGAGCGGTTTCCCGGGCAACGTCGAGTGGCAGGCCACCCTCGACTACACCGGCTGGCTGAGCGCCCCGGCCGGCCTCTACACGCTCCGCAGCCTCGGCGTGGAGCGGGTCCGCGCGCACAATGCCGCGCTCGCGGCGTACGGGCAGCGGGTGGTCGGGGCGGCCCTCGGGGTGCCGCCGGCCGACCTGCCCGACCCGGGCGGGCCGGGGGTGGCGATGCGGATCGTGCCGCTGCCACCGGGGATCGCCGGCACCCTGGAGGAGGCGGGTGCCCTACGCACCCGGATCGCCGATCGGCTCGCCACCGAGGTGTCGGTGATGGCCTGGCACGGCCTGGGGTGGCTACGGCTCTGCGGCCAGGTATACAACACCGCCGACGAGTACGAACGGCTGGCGGCCCGACTGCCGGCGCTGCTGGCTGAGCGCTGACCGGGGCTGGCCGGATGCTGGTTGCAGACCGGCCAAGGCTGGCCGAGGGCCGATCGGGGCTGACCGAAGGCTGATCGGGGCTGACCGGCCACCCCACCGGGAGCAGGCGGACCGGGCCGAGGCCGAGCAGGGCCAGTGGATCCAGGTAGTCCGGACCCCGCCGCACCCCCCAGTGCAGGCAGCTTCCGGTCGGGACGGGGGTTCCCAGCGGGGGGCAGCCCGGATGCCCGGTCAACAGGGCTCCCAGCGGTGCGCCGGCCGCCACCACGTCACCCGGACGCGCCACGGGGCGGACCGGCTCGTAGGTGGTCCGCAGGCCGCCGGGGTGGCCGACGGTGACCACCGGTCGGCCGGCGACCATACCGGCGAAGAGCACGGTGCCGGCACCGGCCGACCGGACGGTGGCACCGGACGCGGCGGCGAGGTCCACGCCCCGGTGACCGGCGAGCCACGGTCGCGGTGGCGGGTCGAACCGGCGCACCGGCCGAGGTGGGCCGTCGAGCGGCCACCGGAACACCGGTGCCCGGGCGGACGGTGGTGGGGTGACCCGCCCGGCAGGCGGGGGCGGGGCAGACACGATCCCGGCGGGCCAGGGCGAACCGAACACGATCCCGGCGGCCCCGAGCGCCACCGCCCGCCGCAGTCCTGTACGCATCACCGCAGCATGGCGGGACCGCCGGGCCGACGCCACGGACCGGTCGTCCGCTGTGGACGACGGGGCCGGTTGGGGAAAACCCCCGCCCGGCCCGTCGATCTGCTATACCGCCCCGGTCCTGACCCGGCGCTCGACGGCCACGAAAACCCGGCCGGAGCGACCGGCAGGCGGACGACCACGAATCCCGGCCGGAGCGGCCGGCAGGCGGAGGGCCACGAACCCCCGGCCGGAGCGACCGGCAGGTCGAGGGCCACGAATCCCCGGCCCGGACGATCCGACGGAGGGGCGGCCACGGCCCGGCGGACGACCGGCGGGTCACCCGGCAGCGGTCTAGGCTGGCGGCAGCGCAGCCGGGCGCGGAGCGGGAGGGCACCGATGACCACCATGGACGAGGTGAGCCGACCGTCGCGGGTCGCCGGGGCGGACGAGGCGATCAGTCCCGAGGAGCTCCAGCTGGCCGCCCGTAACCACGGCATCCCGCTCGAAGCGCTGCGCTACGACGTCACCCCGGCCGGTCTGCACTACCTGCTCATCCACTACGACATCCCGGATCTCGACCCGGCCGCCCACACACTGACCGTGGACGGCGCGGTGGGTCGGCCGCTCCGGCTCGACCTGGCCGAGCTGCACGAGCGCCCCCGGGTGACCCACCGGGTCACGATGGAGTGCGCCGGCAACGGGCGGGCGTTGCTGCACCCGCGCCCGGTCAGCCAGCCGTGGCTGGTGGAGGCGGTGGGCAACGCCGAGTGGGCCGGCACCCCGTTGGCGCCGTTGCTGCGCGAGGCGGGGATCGCGCCCGACGCGGTGGACGTGGTGTTCACCGGTGCCGACCATGGCGTGGAACGCGGGGTGGAGCAGGACTACCAGCGGGCACTGCCGGTCGCCGACGCGCTGCGCGACGAGGTGTTGCTGGCGTACGAGATGAACGGCGCTCCCCTGCTGCCGCAGCACGGCGCACCGCTGCGGTTGATCGTCCCCGGCTGGTACGGCATGGCGCACGTCAAGTGGCTGCGCACGATCAGCGTGCTGACCGGGGAGTTCGACGGCTACCAGAACGCGGTGGCCTACCGGCTGCGGCGCGACGCCGACGACCCGGGTGTGCCGGTGACCCGGATCGAGCCCCGCGCACTGGTCCGGCCGCCGGGTTTCCCGGATTTCATGTCCCGCAGCAGGGTACTGCGGCCGGGACCGTGCACGGTGGACGGACGGGCCTGGTCGGGGCACGCCCCGGTGGTGTCCGTGGAGGTGACCACGGACGGCGGGGCGAGCTGGGAGCCGGCCACCCTGGACCGGCCGGGCGGCGGCGAGTGGTCCTGGCGGCGCTGGCGGTACGACTGGACCCCGCGGCCCGGCCGCTATTCGCTGGGGGCGCGGGCGACCGACGCGTCGGGGCGCACCCAGCCGGTGGAGCAGCCGTGGAACCGGGGTGGTTTCGCCAACAACCTCGTCCAGCGGGTGGACGTGCTCGTCGTCGCGGAGTGAGGCGGCCCGGTCCCGGCCCGGCGTCGACGGTGGGCGGCCGACGCCGGGCGGGGATCAGCTACCGAAGCCCGAGTCGGCGGGCAGCGAGATGTCGGGCTTCTCCAGCTCCTCGACGTTGACGTCCTTGAACGTCATCACCCGGACGTTCTTGACGAAGCGCGCCGGACGGTACATGTCCCAGACCCAGGCGTCGTGCATCTCGACCTCGAAGTAGACCTCGCCGTCGGAGTTGCGCACGTGCAGGTCGACCTGGTTGGCCAGGTAGAAGCGGCGTTCCGTCTCCACCACGTAGGAGAACTGACGGACGATGTCGCGGTACTCCCGGTAGAGCTGCAGCTCCATCTCGGTCTCGTACTTCTCGAGATCTTCCGCGCTCATCGCACTCCGCCTTCCATGACCACATCTTCCCCCACCGGTGCCGGAGGCCGAGGCTGCTCGCCCAACGCCACGCCGACGGTACCCCCTGGCGGGCCTGAGCGCTCCATCGGCTCCGGAGCGGCCGTGCCGAGCGGCCGGCGGGCCCGGGGCGGGGCGCCCTCCCGACCGGATACGGCAGCCACATTGACGTACGAGAACCGGTGCTCCACGCAGGGGCCACGGTCCCGCAGCGCCTCGGTGTGCTCGGCGGTGACGTACCCCTTGTGCTCGGCGAAGCCGTAGCCCGGGTGCCGGCCGTCCAGCTCCACCATGATCCGGTCCCGGGTGACCTTGGCCAGTACGCTGGCCGCCGCCACGCAGGCCGCCACCCGGTCACCCTTCCAGACCGCCAGCCCCGGCACGCCCAGCCCGTCGACCCCGAAGCCGTCGGTGAGCACGTACTCGGGCCTGGTGGTCAGCGAGGCCAGGGCGCGGCGCATCGCGGCCAGGTTGCACACGTGCAGCCCCCGGGCGTCGACCTCCTCGGCCGGAATGACCACCACCGCCCACGCCAGGGCACGGGCGACGACCTCGGCGTACACCCGCTCCCGGCTGGCCGGGGTGAGCAGCTTGGAGTCGGCCAGTCCCTCGATCTCGCCGCGTCGTCCCTCGGGGAGCACCGCGGCGGCGGCCACCAGCGGGCCGGCACAGGCTCCCCGGCCGGCCTCGTCCGCGCCCGCGACGTGCCGGAAACCGCGACGTTGCAGGGCCCGCTCCAGCGCGTAGAGCCCACCGTCGCGGCGGACCACGGTGCGCGGCGGGGTCAGCACGACGCCTCCGACGTGGGGGTCGTCGCCAGCACCCGGGTGAGCAGGGCCGCCAGGTCCACCGGGTAGCACCGCTCGTCGGTGTCGGCCAGCTCGGCCACCGACCACCAGTGGTGCCCGGTGACGCTGGCCCGTTCGATGTCGTCGAACCCGGCCGTGTCCACCTGCCAGGTGGGCACCCGGACCACGAAGAACTCCTGTTCCTGGCGGTACCACACGCCGTTGAAGGGGAACTCGATCGTCTCGGAGTGCACCGGCGCGCCCAGTTCGGCGGGGGTCAGTCGCAGGCCGGTCTCCTCGGCCAGCTCGCGGGCCGCCCCGGCGGCCGGGGACTCACCGCCCGGTTCCAGCCCGCCGCCGGGGGTGAACCAGTACCGGTGGCCCGGCCGGGCCGGGTCGAAGCCCGCGAAGAGGAGCACCCGACCGGACGCGTCGACGAGCAGCACGCGGGCCGCGCGGCGGGGGTGGAAGTCGGTCACCGTACCAGCCTGCCAGACGGTGCCGGCGGTCGGCCACGCCCCGGCGGCCAGAACCGGTTCAGGGGTTGGGGATGCCGTCGAACGACTTGGGCACGGTCAGCCAGGTGGCCCGGTCGAACGGCCAGAAGACGGTGAAGGCCCGACCCACCACCTCACCCTCGGGGATGGTGGCGCTGTCGATGTTGCGACCGGACTGCTGCCAGTGCTCCAGGGAGTCGCCGGAGGCCGACCGGTGGTCGCCCATCACCCAGAGCCGCCCCGCCGGGACGGTGATGTCGAACTCCTGGTCGGCGGGCTTGTCCTGCTGCCCGTTGGCGGAGTAGATGTACGGCTCGTCGAGGGACTTGCCGTTGATCGTCAGCCGTTCCTGCGCGTCGCAGCAGACCACGTGGTCGCCGCCGACCCCGATCACCCGCTTGATGAAGTCCTCGCCGTCGGGGTTGCCGCTCCACTCGGTCGGCGCCTTGAAGACCACCACCTCGCCGCGGTGCGGTGAGCGGAAGTCGTAGACCAGTTTGTTGACCAGCACCCGATCGTCGATCTTGAGAGTGTTCTCCATGGACGGCGACGGGATGAAGAAGGTCTGCAGCACGAATGCGCGGACCAGCACCGCCACCAGGATCGCGACGCCCAGGAGGATGGGCAGCTCCTTCCAGAAGGAGCTGCGCGGCTTTTCGGTCTGCTCGTCAATCACGGGTGGAGCCTACGTCGCCGGAGCCGAACGGGCCGCCCGGAACGCCGGAGGTGTTCCGGCCACCGGGAACGTCGTGGCCGGCCCGGGTGCCGCCGTGGTCGCCCGCCGGCACCGCCCGACCGGGCCGCCCGCCCGGACCGTCCGGACCGGGCGACCATGGCCAGCACGGCGGTGATCGGGAGGAGCAGGGCCACGTCCCCGGACGGGGTCGGCCGGACCGGCGACGGCGCGGTGGGCGCGGCGGCGGAGTCGGACAGCCGGGCGAAGGTGTCCGGGACCGGCAGCGACGTCCAGCGGGAGGACGGCCACACCACCATGAACGCCCGGCCGATCACGTTGTCGATCGGCACCGGACCCTGGCAGCGGGCGTCCTGGGAGACCAGCCGGTGGTCGCCCATCACGAAGATCTGACCCGGGGGTACGACCACCTCGTCGAACCGGCGGGACCGGCACTCCTTCGGGTTCGGCGGTACGTCCAGGGGCGAGTCGCGCACCACGTACGGCTCGTCCAGCGGGATGCCGTTGACCAGCACCCGACCCTGGTCGTCGCAGCACTTGACCCGGTCACCGGGCACCCCGATGACCCGCTTGATGAAGTCCTTCTCGCCGGGACGGCCCACCCCGACCAGGTCACCGAGGGTGCGACCGATCTTGCCGACGGCCCCGGTCGGCGGGACCGGGCTCTCCAGGGCGACCCACTTGTCGGTGCCCCGGAAGACCACCACCTCGCCGCGCAGCGGGTCACGGACGTCGTAGACGACCTTGTTGACCAGGACCCGGTCGCCGATGAGGAGGGTGTCCTCCATCGAGCTGGAGGGGATGAAGAAGGCCTGGAGCAGGAAGGTGCGGATCAGCACCGCGAGACAGAAGGCCACGATCAGCAGCAGCGGCAGCTCCTGCCAGAGGGGCATCTGCCGACGGGTGGGTCGGCTCCGCCGACGCCACGGGTCGGCCGTGTCGTTCGAGTCAAGCACCTGCACCACGCCACTCCCCGGTCCGCAGAAACGACACTACCGCCCGGGAGCCTCGTCGAGGCCCCACGGGCGGCAGTGGACGATCGGAGCGCCGCGACCCGCGTCGCGGCGCCACCTGCCGGTCTGCGCCCGTACCGATCAGCGTAGTGCGCTCTGCTCGATACGACATCCGCGCAGGTCAGGCGGCGTGGCGGAGGGAAGTCAGCTGGGCTGCTTCTCCCGCTTCTCCTTGATCTTGGCCTTCTTGCCGCGCAGCTCACGCAGGTAGTAGAGCTTGGCCCGGCGGACGTCACCGCGGGTCACGACCTCGATCCGGTCGATGCCCGGGCCGTTGAGCGGGTACGTCCGCTCCACGCCCACACCGAAGCTGACCTTGCGGACCGAGAAGGTCTCGCGCAGACCGTCACCCTGGCGGCGGATGACGACGCCCTGGAAGATCTGGACCCGGGACCGGTTGCCCTCGACGACCCGCGCGTGCACCTTGACGGTGTCACCGGCACGGAAGTCGGGGAGGTCGGTGCGCTTCGACTGGGCGTCAAGGGCGTCCAGGATGTTCATCGCTGCGTCCTCGTGATGCTCACGGCGCACCGTCACTCGGTGCGCGGATGGGTGATTCTGATCCCCGGGTGGCGGCCGGACGCGCCGGTGCCGGTCGGGGATCCTCGCAGCCGCCCACGGGCGTGGGCGGATGCGGCAACCCCCCTACTTTGCCACATCTCCCGGGGGCAGCGGAAACCCACCCCGCTCCAGCGTGGCCACGTCCCGTTTGTCCAGGCTCTCCGGGGGCAGCGCGGCGATCAGGTCGGCCCGTCGGGTGGCCGTCCGGGTCAGCGCCTCGTCCCGTCGCCAGCGGGCGATCCGGCCGTGGTCGCCCGAGCGGAGCACCTCGGGCACCTCGTGCCCCCGCCAGCTCGCCGGCTTGGTGTACATCGGGGCTTCCAGCAGGCCGTGGGCGTGCGACTCGTCGTCCAGCGAACCGGCGTTGCCGAGCACCCCGGGCAGCAGCCGGGTGACCGCCTCCAGGATCACCAGCACCGCGACCTCGCCCCCGAAGAGCACGTAGTCGCCGAGCGAGACCTCGGTGACCCGCAGCCGGGTCGCCGCGTGGTCGAGCACCCGCTGGTCGATGCCCTCGTACCGGCCGCAGGCGAAGAGCAGGTGCGACTCGGCCGCCAGCTCGTGCGCCATCGCCTGACTGAACGGCACCCCGGCCGGGGAGGGGACCAGCAGCCGGGGCAGGGTCAGGCCGTCCGGGGCCAGCTCGTCGGGGGCCAGCGCGTCCAGCGCCGCACCCCACGGCTCCGGCCGCATCACCATGCCCGGACCGCCGCCGTACGGCGTGTCGTCGACCGTGCGGTGCACGTCGTGGGTCCAGCTCCGCAGGTCGTGTACGGCCAGCCGGAGCAGGCCCTGCTCCCGGGCCCGCCCGATCAGCGACAGGTCCAGCGGGGCGAAGTACTCCGGGAAGATCGACACGATGTCGACGCGCATGTGGGTGGCTTCCGGTCTAGAGGTCGAGCAGACCGGCCGGCGGGTCGACGACGACGCGTCCGCCGACGAGATCGACCTCCGGGACGATCGCCTTGACGAACGGGATCAGCGCACTGCCCCCCTGCGGGCGGCGCAGGACGAGCAGGTCGGACGCGGGCGCGTGGTCGATCTTGGCCACCTCGCCGAGATGCTCACCGGCCGGGGTCACCACGGCCAGACCGACCAACTGGTGGTCGTGGAACTCCTCCGGGTCCTCCGGCGGGGCGACGGTGGAGCTGTCCACCCCGACCAGGGTGCCGCGCAGCGCCTCGGCGGTCTCCCGGTCGAGGACCCCCTCGAAGGCCACCAGCATCCGGCCCTGGTGCATCCGGGCCGACTCGATGGTCAGTTCACCGGGGACCTGGTACACCACCCCCGGCTCGCCGCCGGTCGGGGCCGGCTCGGCGGCCCGCCCCCCGGCGCCCCGGGGCGTCGCCCCCGGCTCGGTGCGCAGCACCGCGCCGGGGGCGAAACGCGCTTCGGGCTCGTCGGTCCGCACCTCCACGGTGACCTCACCGCGGATCCCGTGCGGCTTGCCGATCCTGCCGACGATGAGCAGCATCAGTACGAGTCGACGATGTCGACGCGTACCCCGCGTCCACCGATGGAGCCGATCACCTGACGCAGTGCCTTCGCGGTCCGGCCGGACCGTCCGATCACCGTGCCGAGATCCTCCGGGTGCACGCGGACTTCCAGCCGCTTGCCCCGACGGGAGTCGACCATCCGGACGCGCACGTCGTCCGGGTGGTCGACAATTCCCTTGACCAGGTGCTCCAGGGCGGGACGCAGCGGCATGTCAGGCCTGCTCACCGGCGTCGGCAGCAGCGGCCGGGGCCTCGGCCGGAGCCTCGGTCTTCGGTGCGCCGGTCTCGGCCGGAGCCTCCGCCTTGGCGGCCTTGCGGGCCGGCTTGGCCGGGGTCTCCGGGGCCAGGCCGGCAGCGGCCTTCGCCTCGGCCTCGTACGCCGCCTTGCGGTCGGCCCGCTCGGCGGCGACCTTCAGCGGCGGCGGGGCCGGCAGGCCCTTGTACTTCTGCCAGTCGCCGGTCAGCTCCAGCAGACGCTGGACGGCCTCGCTCGGCTGCGCGCCGACCGAGAGCCAGTACTGGACCCGCTCCGACTTGACCTCGATGATCGAAGGATCTTCCTTCGGCTGGTACACGCCCACGAACTCGATCGCGCGACCGTCACGCTTGGTGCGCGAGTCGGCGACGACGATGCGGTACTGCGGGTTGCGGATCTTGCCCATCCGCAGGAGCCGGATCTTTACGGCCACAGTTGTTTCGCTCCTGTTGCGATTTCACCGGCCCGGCTACGGGCGGTGCACGGGTGAGCGTCGACCGGCGCAGTGGGGTTGCGCCGGAGGCTGCTCGGTGGACTGGCGACGCGCCCGGGTTAGAGGGCGCCGAACGCGCGCCGGATACCAGCGGCCCATTGTGCCAGATCGCCCGCCGGACGCTCACATCGGCCCGACCGGCGAAGGGGTCGACGTCCGCCCGTGTGAGCGACGACACACTCAGCGTACGGGCGGGCGGTCCCAGCCGGGCGGCAGCTCCGTCGGAGCCGTCCAGTCGGCCGGCGGGACGAAGTCGCACCAGGTGCCGTCGAACGGGAACTCCCCCGCCTCGGCGAGGGCGATCACCCGCTGACCCTCGGCGCGGACCGCCTTCTCGTCGGCCACCCAGTAGTGGTCGGGGAAGGCCAGCCGCTCGGTGAACTCGTCCTCGTCCTTCCACCGCCAACTGCGGTCGGGGCTGACCACCACGTCCAGGTCCTGGTCGACCACGTCCACCCCGGCCACCGACCCGTCGTCCCACCGGACTCCGGGCTCCTCCAGGTTGACGTACCAGGTGGCGAAGCGGTCCTGCTGGTCGCGGAAGAACCACACCGAGTGGGCCGCCCCGGCGGGCAGGAACTCCAGCAGCGGCGGGCCGTTCCACCGCCCCCGGGCCAGCCGGTACGACGAGGCGATCCACTCGGTGAACGGCATCGCCCGCATGCCCAGGCCCGCCTCGGAGACCTCGTGCGCCACCGGCGTGTCCCGGGCCACCCAGAGCAGCAGCCCCCGGTCGTCGTCGAGAACCACCCGGGCCGCCCGGACCCAACCGATGCGGCCGTTTCGTACGTTCCGGTGCATGATCAGCTGACCTGGCGCGAAACGCACCACACCTCCACAGGTCTAGACGGGCTGGCGGCGCACCGGCCCCGGGCGGCGCGTCCGGGTCGCGCCGCACCCCTGGCACCCGCCGCCCGGCGGCGGCACCGGACGGATGCGGCACCGGGCGACGGTAGCCCCGGACGACGGCGGCACCGGGCGGATGCGGCACCGCACGGCGGCGATCCCGGGCGGGATGCGGGACCACGGTGCCGCGTCCACGGAGCCGACCCCGTGGTCCGCCGCAGGTGCCCGGGTGGGCGGGGCTCAGTAGGCGCGGGCCAGGATCGCGGTGAGGTCCGGCTCGTCCTCGTGGTCCGGGACGGAGCCGTCGGCCCGCAGCAGGCAGCGGACGGTGACGCCCTGGCCGTTCGCCTCGGCCTCACCCGGGAGGCCGACGGCCGACCACGGCACCATCGCCCAGCCGGTGGCCGCCGCCTCGATCGCCTCGGCGAGGGTGGACACCTCGACGGTGCGGGACCGCCGGTGGGCGAGCGCCTCGTCGTGCAGCGCCTGCTGGTCGGCCTCCAGGGCCGCCAGGACAGCGCCGACCACGTCCGCGACCGGGGTGGGCGCCTTCGAGCCGTTCGTCCGCCGGACCACGACCGCGTTACCGGCGGCCAGGTCGCGGGGGCCGACCTCGACACGTACCGGATAGCCCCGCAGCTCGGCGTCGACGGCCCGGCGGCCGAACGCGGTGTCGACGCGGTCGTCGAGCGCGACCCGGACCCCGGCGTCGCGCAGCGCGTCGCGTAGCTTGGCCGCCGCCTCGCCGACCCCCTCGCCGTCCTTGACGATCATGACGTACGCCTGCACCGGAGCCAGCCGTGGCGGCACCCGCAGGCCGTTGTCGTCACCGTGCGCCATGATCAACCCGCCGAGCATCCGGGTCGAGGTGCCCCAGGAGGTCGTCCAGGCGTGCTCCCGGCCCCCCTCGGCCGAGGAGTAGCTGATGTCGAACGCCTTGGCGAAGTTCTGCCCCAGCTCGTGACTGGTGCCGAGCTGGAGCGCCTTGCCGTCGCCCATCATGCCTTCGCAGGTGTAGGTGGCGGTCGCCCCGGCGAAGCGCTCCCGGGCGGTCTTCAGCCCGACCACCACCGGGATGCCCAGCACGTTGACCATCAGGTCCTCGTACGCCTCGTGCAGGATCCGGCGCGCGTAGGCGCGGGCGTCGGACCGCGTCGCGTGCGCGGTGTGCCCCTCCTGCCAGAGGAACTCGCTGGTGCGCAGGAAGACCCGGGGGCGCAGCTCCCAGCGGACCACGTTCGCCCACTGGTTGAGCAGCAGCGGGAGGTCCCGGTAGGAGTCGATCCACTTGGCCATGAACTCGCCGATCACCGTCTCGCTGGTGGGGCGCACCACCACCGGCTCGGCGAGCTGCTTGCCGCCGCCGTGGGTCACCACCGCCAGCTCCGGCGAGAAGCCCTCGACGTGCTCGGCCTCGCGCTTGAGGTAGCTCTCCGGGATGAACAGCGGGAAGTACGCGTTCTCCGCGCCGGCCGCCTTGATCCGGGCGTCCATCTCGGCCTGCATCCGCTCCCAGATGGCGTAGCCGGCCGGACGGATGACCATGGTCCCCCGGACCGGGCCGTTGTCGGCCAGCTTCGCCTTGGCGATCAGGTCCTGGTACCAGCGGGGAAAATCCTCCGCACGGGGAGTGAGCACGCGAGCCATGACCGCACATCCTATGCGCCCGTCTCCGGGCCGGCGCGATCGGGCGCGGCCCCACCCGGATCCCACCCACCAAAAACCCACGCCCCACGCCAAGATCGTGCTACTTCCGGGATGTAGTGGCATCCCCGTACCGTGAGGCCCCTACAACCTGGATCGAGCGCGATCTTGCCAGCGGGCGGCACGGGGAAGGACGGCACGGGGAGGCGGGGGCCGGCGGGGGTCAGCGGACCAGCCGGCCGCGCAGGACGATCCGGGAGGGGGTGCGTACCACGGTCAGGTCGCGGCGCGGATCCTCGGGGTAGACGACCAGGTCGGCCAGGCCACCCTCGACGAGGCCGGGGAAGCCGAGCCACTCCCGGGAGCGCCAGGAGGCGGCGGCGAGCACGTCCACCGCCGACATGCCGGCCTGCTCGTGCAGCAGCAGCATCTCCTCGGCGGCCAGTCCGTGGTCGATACCGCCACCCGCGTCGGTGCCCACGTAGATCGGCACTCCCGCCTCGTACGCCGCGCGCACCACCTCGGGGAACCGGTCGCGCAGCGCGAGCATGTGATCGGCGTACCCGGGGAACTTGGCCCGGGCCGCGTCGGCGATGCCGCCGAAGGTCCGAATGTTGATCATCGTGGGGACCAGCGCGGTGCCCTGCCGGGCCATCAGGTCGATCAGGTCGAGGCTCAGTCCGGTGCCGTGCTCCACCGAGTCCACCCCGGCCCGCACCATGATCTCCACGGCCGACTCGCTGAAGGTGTGCACCGCGGCGCGGACCCCGCCGGCGTGCGCGGCGGCCACCGCGGCGGTCATCGTGTCGGCGTCCCAGGCCGGCGCGAGGTCGCCGATCCCCCGGTCGATCCAGTCGCCGACCAGCTTGACCCAGCCGTTGCCGGCGGCGGCCTGCGCCGCCACGGCCGCGGTCACCCCGGCCGCGTCGACCTCCAGGCCGATGTCGCGCAGGTAGCGCTTCGGCGGGGCGACGTGCCGGCCCGCGCGGGCCAGCCGCGGCAGCTCCGGCTCGTCGTCGAGTTCGGGGTACGGGAACGGCGAGCCGGCGTCGCGCAGCGCGAGCACCCCGGCGTCCCGGTCGGTACGGGCCAGCGCGCGGGCCTGGTCGAGGGAGGTGACCGGCGTACCGCCCCGGGCGATGCCGAGGTGACAGTGGGCGTCGACCAGGCCGGGCAGCACGAATCCCCCGTCGGCGACGGTCTGGGCACCGGGCACCGGGTCGAAGGTGACCCGGTCGCCGTCGAGCCAGAGATCCCGTACCTCGTCGTCGGGCAGGAGTACACCGCGCACATGCAGAGCCATGTGCACAGTCCTACCCGATCACTGCCCGTCGGGGGCGACCAGGTCGTTCCTCCGGGCGGTCAGTGCCGGCAGGTCGACCGAGACCTTCCACGGCGACTCGGTGACGAACAGGTCCTCGGTGTGGGTGATCTGCTCGTAGTCGCGGCCACCGGGGCCGAGCGCGTACTCGGTCAGCGTGATCCGCTCCTGGAGCGGGTCGACCACCCAGTACGAGTGGACCCCGGCGTGCGCGTAGACCTTCGCCTTGTCGTACATGTCGCGGAAGGTGGAGGTCGGTGACACCACCTCCACGGCGAGCAGGGCGTCCTCGACGGGGACGGGCGACCGACCGGCGTGCCGGCGGTGGATCGCCACCACGTCGGGCCGTGGCTCGTTGCGGCGGTCGACCCGCATCGACAGGTCGAAGCTCACCAGGTGATCCGACGGGCAGTTGACTTCGAGGGCGAGCAACAGACGGACGCACAGGTCCTGATGCAGGGCAGTGGGCGACGGCACGATCAACCTTCCGTTGATCAGTTCGTACGGAAGGTCCTTCGGCAGCTCGCCGAGGTCGTCGACCGTCCACTCGTGCCGTTCGGGCAGGATCGGGGCCGCGGTCATGACATCTCCTTCCAGGGGGCGGAACCACCCTAGGCGCCCACCTCGTCGCCCACCGTAACCCACACGCGTCAACGGGGGCGGTTGTCGCCCTTGCCGAGCTTGTTGAAGTCGATCTTCGGCAGCTTGAAGCCCGGCGGCAGGCCCTGACCACCGGCCAGGTCGCCCGGGTCCATCCCCGGCGGGAGCTGCGGCATGCCGCCCGGGAAGCCGCCCGGCAGCCCGGCACCGCTACGCGGCCGGTTGCCACCCTTGGTGCCCTTGCGCTTGTTCTTCGGCGACTTGGTGGCCTTGCGCCGCCCACCGCCGGGCAGGCCCATCATGCCGCCCATCTGCTTCATCATCTTCTGCGCGTCGGCGAAGCGGTTGAGCAGCTGGTTGACGTCCATCACGGTGACCCCGGAGCCACCGGCGATGCGGGCCCGCCGGGAGCCGTTGATGATCTTCGGGTTGGTCCGCTCGGCCGGGGTCATCGACCGGATGATCGCGGTGACCCGGTCGAAGTGCTTGTCGTCCAGCTCGGCGAGCTGGTCCTTCATCTGCCCCATGCCGGGCATCATGGCCAGCACGTTGGCGATCGGACCCATCCGCCGCACCGCGATGAGCTGGTCGAGGAAGTCCTCCAGGGTGAACTGCTCACCGCCCATCAGCTTGGCGGTCATCTTCTCCTTCTGATCGGTGTCGAAGGCCTGCTCGGCCTGCTCGATCAGAGTGAGGACGTCGCCCATGCCGAGGATCCGGCTGGCCATCCGGTCGGGGTGGAAGACGTCGAAGTCCTCCAGCTTCTCGCCGGTCGAGGCGAACAGGATCGGCTGGCCGGTGACCTGCCGCACCGACAGCGCGGCACCACCCCGGGCGTCGCCGTCCAGCTTGGACAGCACCACGCCGGTGATGCCGACGCCGTCGCGGAACGCCTCGGCGGTGCGGACCGCGTCCTGGCCCACCATCGCGTCGATGACGAAGATGACCTCGTCCGGGTCGACCGCGTCACGGATGTCGGCGGCCTGCCGCATCATGTCGGCGTCGATGCCGAGCCGGCCGGCGGTGTCGACGATGACGATGTCCCGGGCGGCCCGCTTCGCGTGCTCGATCGAGGCGCGGGCGACCTGCACCGGGTCGCCGGTGCCGTTGCCGGGCTCCGGGGCGTACACCTCGACGCCGGCGCGGCCACCGAGCACCTGGAGCTGCCCGACGGCGTTGGGACGCTGGAGGTCGGCGGCGACCAGCAGCGGCTGGTGCCCCTGGGCCTTGAGCCAGCGGGCCAGCTTGCCGGCGAGGGTGGTCTTGCCGGAGCCCTGGAGACCGGCCAGCATGATCACCGTGGGTGGCTGCTTGGCGAACTGGAGCCGTCGCCCCTCGCCGCCGAGCACGTTGACCAGCTCTTCGTTGACGATCTTGACGATCTGCTGGGCCGGGTTGAGCGCCTGGGAGACCTCCGCGCCGCGGGCCCGCTCCTTGACGTTGGCGATGAAGCCCTTGACCACCGGCAGCGCGACGTCCGCCTCCAGCAGCGCCAGACGGATCTCGCGCGCGGTGGCGTCGATGTCGGCGTCGGTGAGCCGACCCTTGCCGCGGAGCTTGGTGAAAATTCCGGACAGGCGGTCACTCAAGGTGTCAAACACGCGAACATCCCGTTTGTCGTTTTCCGGCGGGCACAACGCGGCCGGGCAGGAGTCCAGCCACCGTTAGGGTAGCCCGCCGGCCGTGCTCCCGCTCCGGCCCCACTCGCCCCGTCCCGCGCCGCGCCGAAGACGACGGACGCACGTCGGTCACCCGGCCGGCACCACCCGGGCCAACCGCCGACCCAACCAGCCTCACACCCCACCCCACTCAGTGAGCCGGGGGCCGGTGATCAAGAGGTTCAGGTCACCAACCGGCGCGAAGCCGACGCAAACCTCTTGATCACCAGCGTCCGACACACCACCTCGCCCCACCGGTGATCAAGAGGTTCAGGCGACCAACCGGCGCAAAGCTGACGCAAACCTCTTGATCACCGGGGGGATGCGGTGAATCTCGGCCCGGCGGCGGATGACCCGGCGTACGTCGACGGGCGTCGCCCGCGACCCGGAGGCCGCCCGGGACGTGTCGGCGCGGCTGGAGCGCGGGCGGCGCGGTCCTACACGGCGGCGAGGACGGCCGCCTCGATGTGGGCCCGCTGCTCGTCCGACGGCCAGCCACCGACCAGGTAGAACGCGTCCACCACGTCACCGCCGAGGGTGGAGATGCGGGCAGCGCGCACCTGCGCCCCGGCCTCGTCCAACGCGCAGGTGACCCGGTAGAGCAGACCCGCCGCGTCGGCGGCGCGCAGCTCCAGCAGGACCGCGTCGGTGGCCGCCTCCCGGTGCCAGACCACCCTCGGCGCGGCACCCTGGCTGCGCGCGGCGAGCGCCCGGCCGCGCAGCCGCTGGGTGACCGAGACGTCGCCGGTGACCGCGCGACGCAGGTCGGCGCTGAGCGCGATCGGGTCCGGGGCCAGCCCGTAGCGCGGCTGCACCCGGCACTCGACCAGTGCCCGGTCGTCGACAGTGGCGGCGTCCGCCGAGATCACGTCCAACCGGTGCAGGGCCAGGCAGCCGGCCACCGTGGCGAGCAGTCCCCGCCGGTCGGCCGCGGCCACCGACACCCGGTCGTCGGTCAGGTGGACCACCGGCAGCGGCCCGGCGACCAGTGCCGGGTCGGGGTCCGGTGGGGCGGGTACCACGCCGGTGTCCAGGGTGGTCCGCACCCGGGCGACCAGCTCGGCGATCAGCCGACCCTTCCAGCCGGACCAGGCGGCCGGGCCGGTGGCGGCGGCGTCGGCCAGCACCAGGGCGTGCAGCAGCTCCAGGGTGGTGGTGTCGCCGACCCGCTCGGCCACCCCGGCGATCGTCTTCGGGTCGGACAGGTCACGGCGGGTGGCCACGTCGGGCAGGAGCAGGTGCAGCCGGACCAGCGTGCCGATCAGCGCCGCCTCCTCGACGGGCAGGCCGATCCGGGTGGCCACCGCCTCGGCCAGTGGCGCGCCGACGGTCGAGTGGTCGCCGTCCAGCCCCTTGCCGATGTCGTGCAGGAACGCGCCGATCAGTAGCAGGTCCGGGCGTTCGACGTCGCGGGTGTGCCGGCTCGCCTCGTACGCGGCCTGCACGAGGTGGCGGTCGAGGGTGAACCGGTGCACCGGGTTGTGCTGGGGCAGGCTGCGCAGCCGGGTCCACTCGGGCAGCCAGCCGTCGACCAGGCCGTACCGGTCGCAGGTCTCCCAGGCCGGCACCAGCCCGGGGCCGGCACCCAGCAGGGTGACGAACGCGCTCCGGGCGGCCGGCGGCCAGGGCGCGGGCAGCGGCGGGCAGTACGCGGCCAGCCACTCGCAGGTGGCGCGGGCGATCGGCAGCCGGGTGATGGCCGCCGCGGCGGCGATCCGCAGCGACAGGCTCGGGTCGGGGCGGGCCCCGATGGCGGTCCGGGCGAGCACCAGCTCCCCGTCGTGCTCGACCACGTCCCGGGCCACCGGGCGGCGCAGCGGCCGACCGTCGGCGCCCCGGCGGCGGCCGGAGCGGAGCCGGTCGGCGGCCCGCCAGGCGTCGTCGAGGGCGTGGCTGACGGTGCGCGCGTCGCCGGCCACCCGGCGCAGCAGGGCGTCACCGTCGCCGGCCTCCGCCCGCGCCCCGGTCTCGGTGGCCTCGGCCACCGACGGGCGCAGGCCGAGCAGCGCGGCCACTCCGGCGCGTTCCTGGGCGACCAGCCGGTCGACCCGGCGGCCCACCTGCTGGTGCAGGGCGTCGCGGGTGTCTAGCAGCCGCAGGTGGGCGGCGCGGACGGCGGGGCGCAGCGCGTCGGTGATCCCGGCGGTGGCGATGGCCCGCAGGATGCCCACGTCCCGCAGCCCGCCGGCGGCCTCCTTGAGGTCGCCTTCGAGCAGGAAGGCCAGCTCGCCGTGGGTGCGCCAGCGCACCTCGGTGATCTCCCGCAGGGCGGGTAGCTGGCGGACGGCGGTCCGCCGCCAGTGGTCGGTGGCGGTGCGGGTGAGGGTGTCGGCGAGCGCCCGGTCACCGGCGACGAAGCGGGCGTCGAGCAGGGCGAGGGCGACCTTGACGTCGTCCTGGGCCACCGACAGCGCCTCGGCGAGGGTACGCACGGAGTGGTCGAGCCGGACCCCGGCGTCCCAGATCGGGTACCACAGCGAAGCGGCCAACTCGTCCACCCCGGCCACCCCGGCGTGCAGCAGCACCAGGTCGAGGTCGCCGCACGGGGAGCACTGCCGACGGCCGAGTCCACCGACGGCGACCAGGGCGATGCCCTCCCGCTCCGGCAGCAACCCACGCAGCCACGTGTCGAAGGCCCCGGCCCGTCGCACCCGGGCCGGATCCCCGATCCCGCCGGGAATCCGGACGACCCCGTCGACCAAGAGGTTTCCGTCTCCGTCGCCGGTGTCGCCCGACGCATTCCTCTTGGTCGACGAGGTCATCTGGTGTGGTCCTCCTACAGGGCGTCGAGGCCGCGTTCGCCGGTACGGACCCGGACGACCTCTTCCACGCCGGTCACCCAGACCTTGCCGTCACCGATCTTGCCGGTCCGGGCGGCGGCCACGATCGCGTCGACCACCTTGTCGACGTCCATCTCGTCGGTGAGCACCTCGACCCGGATCTTGGGCAGGAACTCGACCGTGTACTCGGCACCCCGGTAGACCTCGGTGTGCCCCTTCTGACGCCCGTACCCCTGGACCTCGCTGACGGTCAGGCCGGCGACGCCGAGGGCGTGCAGGGCCTCCTTCACCGCGTCCAGTTGGTACGGCTTGATGACCGCGGTCACCAGCTTCATGTCCAAGCCCTCCATTCTCCGAACGTTATCCGGCGACCTTCTCGTCCACCGGCGCGGCGGCCGGCTCGGGGGCCTCCGGGGAGGCCGGCTTCGCGCCGCCCGGGGTGATCCCGGCCATCGCGAACGCCCCACCACCGGCGCCGCCGGTGCTCGGGGACAGGTCGTAGCCGCTCTCCGCGTGCTCGCTGATGTCGATGCCCTCGACCTCGTCGTCGGCCTTGACCCGGAAGCCGAGGGTCTTGTCGATGACGAACGCGAGCACCCAGGCGACCCCGAACGACCAGGCGGTGACGATCAGACCGGCGAGGGCCTGGCGACCGAACTGGGTGACGCCGCCGCCGTAGAACAGGCCGTCGGAGGCCCCGACCACGTCGCTGATCGCGGCGTTGACCGAGTTGGTGGCGAACAGGCCGAGCCAGAGCGACCCGATCCAGCCGCCGACGAAGTGCACGCCGACCACGTCGAGCGAGTCGTCGTAGCCGAGCTTGTACTTCAGGCTGATGGCCAGCGCGCAGACCACACCGGCGACGATGCCGAGCAGGACTGCCGCCCAGGGGGCGATGAAACCACAGGCGGGGGTGATGGCGACCAGACCCGCAACGGCACCGGACGAGGCACCGACCATGGTCGGCTTCTTGTCCTTGATCCACTCCACCGCGATCCAGCCGAGCACCGCCGCGGCGGTGGCGAGCTGGGTGTTGATGAAGGCCAACCCGGCGACCGAGTCGACGGTCAGCTCCGACCCGGCGTTGAAGCCGAACCAGCCGAACCACAGCAGGCCGGCGCCGAGCGCGACCAGCGGGATGTTGTGCGGCTTCATGCCCTCACGCGGCCAGCCCAGCCGCTTGCCGAGCACCAGGGCGACGGCGAGGGCCGCCGCACCGGCGTTGATGTGCACCGCGGTACCACCGGCGAAGTCGAGCGCGTGGATCTTGGCACCGATGATGCCGCCGCCCCACACCCAGTGGGCCACCGGGAAGTAGACCAGGGTGGCCCAGCCGAAGGCGAACAGCAGCCAGCCGCCGAACTTGGCCCGGTCGGAGATCGCGCCGCTGATCAGCGCGACGGTGATCACCGCGAAGACCATCTGGAACGCCATGAACACGTACAGCGGGACGCCGATGCCGCTGGGGTTCTCCGCCGTGGCGCCCCACAGGTCGGTCTCGGCGAGGAAGGTCTTGGTGCCCAGGTACGCACCGGGGTCGCCCCAGAAACCGTTGACGTCGGTCCCGAAGGCGATGCTGAAACCGTAGAACCACCACAGAACAGAGATGAGCCCGATGGCGGAGAAGCTCATCATCATCATGTTGAGCACGCCCTTGGCCCGGTTGAGGCCGCCGTAGAACAGCGCCAGTCCCGGGGTCATGAGCAGCACGAGAGCGGTCGAAACCAGCAGCCAAACGGTGTTGCCGCCGTCGATCGTCGGTGCTTCAGGCACGCTGGCCTCCTAAAGGTGAAGTTCCCTCCTTCGCGGCTTCCGGGGCAGCGTCGCCCGTACGCCGGTTGCGCGGAAGCTTGGTCGGCCGCTGTTTCCGGACCGACACCCCTCGATTTCCGACACGTGACGGGTTGTTTCCGGCGTGTGAAGAAGCGCGATCATGAAATTCGGGAAACGAAAGAGTGGCCGTTCCGGTGACGAACGGCCACTCTTTCCCCGATGACGACCCGTCGCCGGGGCGTTCCCGGGCGGTCGACGCGTGGGGACCGGTGTGCGCCCACGCTCAGCGCAGGGCGTGCTCCAGGGCGTGCCGCTCGTAGTCGAGCAGGCGCAGGTCGCGCATCGGACGACGAAGGTGACCCTTGTGCACGATCCGGACGAACGCCGGCTCACCGGCGGCGGCCATCCGCCGGATGCCCTCCACGTGGTCCACGATCCGCTTACGGATGGTCCGGATCAGCCGGTGCCGGTCCCGGGGGATCAACCCGTACGCGTCGGCGAAGAGGCGTAGCCGGCGGGGCCGGTCCGGGTGCTTCCAGCCGAGCGTGATCGAGTCCCGGTCGGCGAAGATCGGCACCCAGGTCCAGGCCGCGTACGCCACGTCGTAGATCCGGGCACCGGGCGAGGCGAGGTCGAAGTCGATCAGGCCGAGGGTGCCGTCCGGCCGCCAGATCACGTTGTGCGGGGCGGCGTCGTGGTGACAGATCACCTCGGTGTCCGGCGGCGGCGGCCCGAACGAGCGCCAGACCGCACCGGGCGGCGGGGCGAAACCGTACTGGGCGTCGTGGAACATCCGCAGCATGGTGGCCACCGTCACCAGCGCCTCGTCGGTGACCCAGTGCGGGGCCAGCGGGTACTCCCCGCACTCCCCTTCGAGGTAGGACAGCACCTCACGGTTGCGCTCGTCCATCCCCAGCGCCCGGGGTGCGCCGGTGAACCCGACGTACTCCAGGTGGCGCAGGAGGGCGTGCACCGAGGGCGTCCACGGGCCGGCGTTGCGCCGGACGGTGTCGCCGACCCGGACCACGGTGCTCACGTTCCCGCCGTGCAGCGGGATCTCCTGCGAGGTCACGTACGGTCTCCCCAGGCCCGGCGCCGCATGGCGGGGGTCACGCCACCCGGCGTACGCGCGATCGTCGTTGCTCACCGCGAGGTTACGCGTCCCGGGCGAGCGGCTCGACGCCGAGCAGCGCGTCGACGAACTGCGCCGGATCGAACGGGGCCAGGTCGTCCGCGCCCTCGCCGAGACCGACCAGCTTGACCGGGATGCCCAGCTTGCGCTGCACGGCGATCACGATGCCACCCTTGGCCGTGCCGTCCAGCTTGGTCAGCACCACCCCTGTCACGTTCACCACCTCGGTGAAGACCCTGGCCTGCTCCAGCCCGTTCTGCCCGGTGGTGGCGTCCAGGATCAGCAGCGTCTCGTCGATCGGGCCGTGCTTCTCCACCACCCGCTTGACCTTGCCCAGCTCGTCCATCAGGCCGATCTTGTTCTGCAGCCGGCCGGCGGTGTCGATGAGCACGGTGTCGGTGCCGGCGTCGATGCCCCGCCGCACCGCGTCGAAGGCCACGCTGGCCGGGTCGGCCCCCTCGGCCCCGCGGACCGTCTCGGCGCCCACCCGGCCGCCCCAGGTCTCCAGCTGGTCGGCGGCGGCGGCCCGGAAGGTGTCGGCCGCCCCGAGGGTGACCGAACGTCCGTCGGCGACCAGCACCCGGGCGATCTTGCCGCAGGTGGTGGTCTTGCCGGCCCCGTTGACCCCGACCACCAGCAGCACCGCCGGCACCCCGTCGCGGCCGGTGGTGTGCAGCGACCGGTCCAGGGTCGGGTCGAGGGCGTTGACCAGCTCGGCGGCGAGCAGGTCGCGCAGCTCACCGGCGGAGCGGGTGCCGAGCACCCGGGTCCGCTCGCGGAGCCGGTCGACGATGTCCCGGGTGGCGTCGATGCCGACGTCGGCGGTGATCAGGCTGTCCTCGATCTCCTCCCAGGCGTCCTCGTCCAGGTGGTCCCGGGCGAGCAGGCCGAGCAGGCCCTTGCCGAAGGAGTTCTGCGAGCGGGCCAGCCGGGACCGCAGCCGGACCAGCCGGCCGGCGGTCGGCTCGGGGACCTCCAGCGGCGGGGCCACCACCACCGGCGGCTCGACCAGGACCCCGGTGGACAGGTCGGACTCGGCCGCCTCGACGGGGGGCCCGGCCAGGTCCTCCTCCGCCCGGGTGTCGACCTCGGTCTGCGGCAACGGGGGTTGCGCCCGCCGCCGCAGCCGGGGCACGACCAGGCCGAGGCCGCCGAGGATCAGCACGCCGAGCAGGGCCAGTGCGACGAGGAGGTAGTCCGTCATGCCGAAATCCTGTCAGATGCCGGCGACGGCGTCCCACTCACCGCCTCCGGAGCTGAGCGAGCTGCGGGTACGCTCGCCGCTGCCGGGGGTGACCCACCGCCCACGGGGTAGAAAAGATGAACCGTCTTCTCCTCGGAGGTGCCACCCATGCCCGAGCCGCGCCTGCTCATCGGCCCGCTGCTGCGCCGGGTCGTCGGCACCCGGGCGACGGTCTGGGTGGAGACCAGCGGGTCCGCGGTGGTCACCGTCCGCACGGCCGACGGCGCCACCGGCTCCGCGCCGACCTTCTCCGCGTACGACCACCACTACGCGCTGGTGGTGGTGGAGGGGCTCACCCCGGACCACGCCACCAGCTACGAGGTGCTGGTCGACGACGAGCTGGTCTGGCCGGTGGCCCGCGACGGGTTCCCGCCCAGCGTGATCCGGACCAGGGCGGCCGACGACCGGGACCAGCCGGTCAGCCTGATCTTCGGGTCGTGCCGGGAGACCACCCAGCACAACACCACCCGCAAGCTGCCCCCGGACGCGCTGGACGCGTACGCCCGGCGGCTGATGGCCGCGCCCGACCCGGCCGAGCTGCCCGACCTGCTGGTGCTGCTCGGCGACCAGGTCTACGCCGACGTCACCTCGCCCACCGTCAGGCGGCTGCTCAAGCGGCGTCGGCGGCGGCCGAAGGACGCCCCGGCCGACCAGGTGGTGAGCTTCGACGAGTACACCAAGCTCTATCTGGAGTCGTGGCGTGACCCGGAGATCCGCTGGCTGCTCTCCACCGTGCCGAACGTGATGATCTTCGACGACCACGAGGTGATCGACGACTGGAACACCTCCCAGGCGTGGCGGACCGACATGCGCCAGCAGGCCTGGTGGGCCGAGCGGATCCGCAGCGGCCTGGCCTCCTACTGGGTCTACCAGCACCTGGGCAACCTGGCCCCGGACGAGATCGCCGCCGACCCGCTCTACGCCAAGGTGGTCGCCGCCGGGGACGCCACCGACGTGCTGCGGGAGTTCGGTGAGCGGGTCGACCGGGAGGCCGACGAGGCGCACGACACCGAGCGCTGGCGGGCCGTGCAGTACCAGTGGAGCTACGCGCTGGACCTGGGCCGGACCCGGCTGGTCATGCTGGACAACCGGTGCAGCCGGGTGCTCGAACCGGGCGCCCGGGCGATGCTGCCGGCCGGCGAGTGGTCCTGGTTCCTGGACCGGGCGCACGGGGTCTACGACCACCTGGTGATCGGGGCGTCGCTGCCCTGGCTGCTGCCGCCGGGCATCCACCACGTGGAGGCGTGGAACGAGAAGCTGGCCGACTCCGGCCGGCCGTGGGTGGCCGGGCTGGCCGAGAAGCTGCGCCGGGCGCTCGACCTGGAGCACTGGGCCGCGTTCCGCCGCTCGTTCGACGCCCTCGGGGCGCTCTTCGCCCGGCTGGGCAGCGGCACGCCGGCCACGGCCGGCGACCGGGTCGGCGCCGGCCCCGCGTACCCCGCGCCGGCGTCGATCAGCGTGCTCTCCGGCGACGTGCACCACTCGTACGTGGCCCGCGCCCGGTTCGACGATCCGGCGGTGCGTACCCCGGTGCACCAGCTCACCTGCTCGCCGATCCACAACCAGGTGCCGGCGGCGATGCGCCCGCTGATGAAGCTGGGCTGGAGCGCCGGGCCGGCGGCGGCCACCCGGGCGCTGGCCCGCTCGGCGGGGGTGCGCCGGCCGACGGTGCGCTGGAAGAAGCTCGCCGGCCCGTACTTCGGCAACGCGGTGAGCACGCTGCGCCACCGGGGGCGGGAGGCCGAGGTGTTGATCGAGGGAACCACCAGCGACGGGCACCTCCGAGAAGTTGCCAGGCAGCAACTTTCCTCGGCGAAGTGACTTCTGACACGTACCCTCGGTGCCGTGGACGATCATCTGCCCGAGACCCTGCGCGTGCTGGAACACGAACTGGCGGCACTGCTCCGCCGCGGTCGGGCGTTGTCCTGGGAGATCGCCGGGGAGGTGCATCCCCACCTGGAGCCGAACGCGTACGGGCTGCTGCTCTGGCTGCGGCGCTCCGGCCCGACCCGGCTCACCGACCTGGCCGCTCTGCTGGGCATCGGTAAGGGCACGCTGAGCCGGCAGATCCAGGGGTTGGAGACGTTGGGCCTGGTACGCCGCGATCCCGACCCGGACGACCGGCGCGCGGCGCAGCTCCGGCTGACCGGGGAGGGCACCCGGCGGTTCGACACCGCGCGGGCGGCCCGGATGGAGCAGATCAACCGGTCTCTGGAGACCTGGCCGAAGCGGGACGTCGAGGAGTTCGCGCGGCTCATGCACCGGTTCAACGAGACCTTCTGACGCCCGGTCCCGGGGCGTCAGGTGGTGGTGGCGACGCCGCCCACGTCGCCACCCTGCCGCAACGGTCACCACCCTGCCGGAATAGCGGTCCGTCACGTCCGGTTGTTGCTTGAGGCAACAAAAGCTTACGGTTGCCTGAGGCACTCTTTTTCACCACCGGAGGCAGCGACGATGACCCAGCCGACAGCGCCCGCCAGGGCGACCGGCGTCGAGATGACCCACCGGCAGATCCTGGAGGCCCTCTCCGGACTGCTGCTGGGCATGTTCGTCGCGATCCTCTCCTCCACGGTCGTCTCCAACGCGCTGCCGCGGATCATCACCGAGCTGAAGGGCGGCCAGTCCGCCTACACCTGGGTGGTCACCTCGACCCTGCTGGCGACCACCGCGACCACCCCGATCTGGGGCAAGCTCGCCGACCTGACCAGCAAGAAGATCCTGGTCCAGCTCTCCCTGGCGATCTTCGTGCTGGGTTCCGTGCTGGCCGGGCTCTCCCAGTCGACCGAGCAGCTCATCGCCTGCCGGGTGCTTCAGGGCGTCGGCGCGGGCGGCCTCACCGCCCTGGCCCAGGTGATCATGGCGACGATGATCGCCCCCCGCGAGCGCGGCCGGTACAGCGGCTACCTCGGCGCGGTGATGGCCGCCGGCACCATCGGCGGCCCGCTGATCGGCGGCGTCATCGTGGACACCTCCTGGCTCGGCTGGCGCTGGTGCTTCTACGTCGGCGTGCCGTTCGCCATCGCCGCCCTGGTGGTCCTCCAGAAGACCCTGCACCTGCCGGTGGTCAGGCGGCAGGTGAAGATCGACTGGTGGGGTGCCACGCTGATCACCGCCGCCGTGTCGCTGCTGCTGATCTGGGTCACCCTGGCCGGCGACAGGTACGACTGGCTCTCCTGGCAGAGCGCCGTCATGGTGACCGGCGCGGTCGGGCTCGGCGTGCTCGCCGTCCGGGTGGAGAACCGGGCCAGCGAGCCGATGATCCCGCCCCGGCTGTTCCGCAACCGCACCATCACCCTCGCCGTCGTGGCCAGCATCGCGGTCGGCGTCGGCATGTTCGGCGCGTCGGTCTTCCTCGGCCAGTACTTCCAGATCAGCCGGGGCGAGAGCCCGACCATGTCCGGTCTGATGACCATGCCGATGATCCTCGGCCTGCTGGTCTCCTCCGTCGTCGTCGGCCGGATCATCACCCGGACCGGCCGCTGGAAGCGCTACCTGGTCGCCGGCTCGGCGCTGCTCACCGCCGGGTTCGCGCTGATGGGCACGATCCGCTACGACACCCCGTACTGGCACCTCGCCGGGTTCATGGCGCTGATCGGGCTCGGGCTCGGCATGACCATGCAGAACCTCGTGCTCGCCGTGCAGAACACCGTCGCCGCCCACGAACTCGGCGCGGCCAGCTCGGTGGTGGCGTTCTTCCGCAGCCTCGGCGGCGCGGTCGGCGTCTCCGTGCTCGGCGCGGTCCTCGGCCACCGGGTCAAGGACTACATCGCCGACGGCCTGGCCGGGCTCGGCCTGCCCGGCGCCGGCTCGGGCAGCGGCGGCGTGCTGCCCGACGTGCACACCCTGCCCGGGCCGGTCCGGATCGTGGTGGAGAGCGCCTACGGTCACGGCGCGGGCGACATCTTCCTGGTCGCCGCCCCGTTCGGGCTGATCGCCCTGATCGCGGTGATCTTCATCAAGGAGATCCCGCTGCGCCAGCACACCGGGGACGCCCCGACCGGCACCGTCGCGCAGGAGTCCACCGTCGCGGCGGGTGCCGGGGCGGCGGTGGTCCGGACCGGGACCGACCGGTGAGCATCCCCGTCGAGCGTGAGCAGTACGGCCCGCAGGCCCGCGCACTGGAGTTCGAGCGGGGCACCGACGGCCCCCGGGTGGTCCTGGTCGGGGTCGACGGCAGCCGGACCTCGCTGCGGGCCGCCTCGTACGCCGCGGGGCTGGCCCGTCGACAGGGTGCCGGGCTGGTGGTGGTCTTCGTCAGCGCCACGGCCGGCTACGCCGGCATGCTGCCCGGGGTGGTGGCCGGGGCGGTCCAGCGGACCCACGACGAGCTGGCCGACGAGCTGCGCCAGGAGTGCCGCCGGGGCGCCGAGGAGCTGGGCCTGCCGGTGACGTTCCTGTGCCGGCGCGGCGACGCGTACGCCGAGCTGCGGACGGCGGCCGACGAGTCCCGGGCGGACCTGGTGGTGGTCGGCTCCTCCGAGCAGGCCGGGCACCGGCTGGTGGGTTCCGTCGCCACCCGCCTGGTCCGCACCGGCCGCTGGCCGGTCCTCGTCGTCCCCTGACCGGGGACCGGGTCGGCGACCGTACCGCGGGGCAGCCCGGCCGGGTGGGGCAGCCGGCCGCCCGCCACCGCACCGCGCCGAGCGCGCCGGGGCAGCGCAGCGGCGCGCGGAATCTCGGTCGCGGAATGTCGGACCGGGCGACGAGGATGCCGGGCATGACCTGGAGAGCGCCGGAGATCACCCGGACCCCTGAACTCCCCGTCGGCGACGAGCGGGCCATGCTGGAGAGCTGGCTCGACTACCACCGGCAGACCCTGCTGCTCAAGTGTGCCGGGCTGACCGACGAGCAGTTACGCACCCCGAGCGTGCAGCCGTCGACACTGACCCTGCTCGGCCTGGTCCGGCACCTGGGCGAGGTGGAGTCCTGGTGGTTCCGGGAGAACTTCGCCGGGCAGCAGGTCGACTATCCGTACGGTTCCGTGGACGACCCGGACGCTGACCTCGACGTGACCCACGCCGACGCCGAGGCCGACTTCGCCACCTACCACGAGCAGGTCACCCTGGCCCGGGCGGTCACCGTCGGCCGCTCGCTCGACGAGACGTTCACCGAGGTGGGCCGCAAGAAACGGACGTTCAGCCTGCGCTGGGTCTACCTGCACCTGATCGAGGAGTACGCCCGGCACAACGGTCACGCCGACCTGCTCCGGGAACGCCTCGACGGGGTCACCGGCGAGTGACCCCGTCGCCGGGTCGGCACGGCCCACCCGGCCGCCGCCGACCCGTCCGGGGTCAGCACCCCAGCGCCGCCCGCAGGTAACGCAGCCCCTCCGGCCCGCTCCACCGGTACGCCGACAGCCCGGCCGCCCGCGCCCCCCGCACCGCCCAGTCCTCGTCGTCGACGAAGAGCACCCGGGCGGGCGGGGTCGCCAGGGCGGCGCAGGCGGCCTGGAAGTACTCCTTCGCCGGCTTGTGCACCCCGACGACCGAGGAGTTGACCACCACGTCCAGCTCGTCGGTCAGACCCAGCTCGGCGAGGTCGGTGTCGAGCAGGTCGGTGGCGTTGGTGCCCAGCCCGACCCGGATCCCGGCGGCCCGCGCCGCGCGGACGAGGGCCAGCACGTCGGCGTCGACCTCGCCCCGGTAGCGCTGCCACTGCTCGACCGCCGCCCGCGCCCGCTCCGGGCCGACCGACTCGGTCAGCGCGTCGGCCACGCTGGACACCCAGTCGGCGTGACTGACCTGGCCGGTCAGCACCGGCTGGAGCCGCCCCCAGTGCATGGCGATCTCGCCGAGCACCCCGGCGGAGAGGCCGTACTCCCGCTCGATCCCGGCGGCCACCGCCGGATCCCGGTGCCGCAGCACGCCGTCGAAGTCGAGCAGGAGTGCCGTCGGCCGTTCCCGTGCCACTACTGGTTCTCCTCAGTTCGGTCGGACCGCTCGTCGTCGGTCCGGTTGAGCCGTTGGCTGATCACCTGGGTGACGCCGCTGCGCATGGTGACGCCGTAGAGCGCGTCGGCGATCTCCATGGTCCGTTTCTGGTGGGTGATGACGATCAACTGGCTCTTCTCCCGCAACTGGGCCAGCAGGGTGATCAGGCGGCCCAGGTTCACGTCGTCGAGGGCCGCCTCCACCTCGTCCATGATGTAGAACGGGCTGGGCCGGGCCCGGAAGATCGCCACCAGCATCGCCACGGCGGTCAGCGACCGCTCGCCACCGGAGAGCAGCGACAGCCGTTTGATCTTCTTGCCGGGCGGCCGGGCCTCCACCTCCACACCGGTGGTGAGCAGATCGTCGGGTTCGGTGAGGATCAGCCGGCCCTCACCGCCGGGGAAGAGCACGGTGAAGACCTGCTCGAACTCGCGGGCGGTGTCGGCGAACGCGCTGGCGAAGACCTCCAGGATCCGCTCGTCCACGTCCTTGACCACGGTGAGCAGGTCACGCCGGGTCGCCTTGAGATCCTCCAACTGCTCGGAGAGGAACTTGAAGCGCTCCTCCAGGGCGGCGAACTCCTCCAGCGCCAGCGGGTTGACCTTGCCGAGCAGGGCCAGCTCCCGTTCCGCCTTGGCGGCCCGCTTCTCCTGCACCGGCCGCTCGTAGCGGACCGGCCCGGGCACCGGCAGCCCGTCACGCTCGGCCGTCGCGACGTCCACCGGGGTCGGCGGGACGGGCTGCGTCGGGCCGTACTCGGCGACCAGGGTCTCCACGTCCAGGCCGAAGTCCTCGGCGGCCTTGGCCTCCAGCTGCTCGATGCGCAGCCGTTGCTCGGCACGGGCCACCTCGTCCCGGTGCACCTGGCTGGTCAACCGCTCCAGCTCCGCGCCGAGCCGCTTGGCCGCGCCGCGTACCTCCTGGAGCTCGGCCTCCCGGGCGGCGCGTTCCCGGGCGACCGCGTCGCGGTGCTCCTCGGCCCGCGCGATGGAGGTGCCGAGCCGGGTCAGCGCCTCGCCGGTGCCGCCGACCACGGCGCGGGCGATCGCCGCGCCCCGGGTCCGCGCCGCCCGGCGGGCCGCCGCCCGCTCCCGGGCCGCGCGCTCGGCGGTGGCCTGCCGGGCCAGCGAGTCGGCCCGACCGGCGATCGACGCGACCCGCTCCTCGGCGGTACGCACCGCGAGCCGGACCTCCATCTCGTTCTGCCGGGCGCGGGGCACCAGCGCGGCGAGCTGGTCCCGCTCCTCGGTGGAGGGTTCCGCGTCGATCGGGGTGTCCTCGGCGAGCCGCAGCCGTTCCGCCAGCTCGGCGAGGGCGGCCAGGTCCCGTTCCCGGGCCGCCTCGGCACGGGACCGGCTCTCGCCGAGCCGGTCGGTCTCCGCCTTCGCCGACCGGGCCGCCGCGCCCAGTTCGGCCAGCCGGCGGGCGGCGGCGTTGCGGTGGCTCTCCGCCTCCCGTTTCGCGGCGGCGGCGTGCTGCACCGCCTCCTTCGCGGCGGCCACCTCGGCCCGCGCGTCGACGAGCTGTTCCCGCAGTTCGGCACCGGTCCGCTCGGCGGTGTGCCGGTTGGTGCGGGCCTCCTCCACGGCGGCCTGCACCTCGATGAAGCTGGCCGCCTTGGCCGACCCGCCGGCCGCCGCGTACGCCCCGACCACGTCGCCGTCCGGGGTGACCGCGCGCAGCTCGGGGTTGCCGGCGACCAGCTCGGCGGCGGCGGCGAGGTCGTCGACGAGCGCCACGTCCCGCAGCGCCCGGTGTACGGCGGGACGCAGCTCGGCAGCGCACTCCACCAGGTCCGGTGCCCACCGGGCGGACTCCGGCAGCCGGGGGCGCAGGGCGTCGGCGGAGCCGGTCATACCCGGCCCGGCGGGGCTGCCGACCAGCAGACCGGCCCGCCCGGCGTCGGTGATCTTCAGCAGTCGCATCGCCTCGACGGCCTCGTCGACCCCGCTGACCGCTACCGCGTCGGCGAGCCCACCGAGCGCGGCGGCGAGCGCCGCCTCGTGGCCGGGGGCGACGGTGAGCAGCCCGGCCAGGCTGCCCAGCAGGCCGGGCACCTCGTCGGCGCGGGCGAGCAGCGCCCCGGCGCCGTCCTTGCGACGCAGGCCGAGGGCAAGCGCCTCCTCGCGGGCCTTCCAGGTCGCGGCGTCCTTCTCGGCGGCCCGTTCGGCGTCGGTCAACGCCCGCACGACGGCCTGCGCCCGCTCGTGGGCGGCCACCGCCTCGGCGTGCCGGTCGTCGAGTTCGGCGTTGTCCCGGTCGGCCTCGGTGGACTGTTCGGCGACCGCGTCCAGCTCGGCCTGGGCCTGGTCGGCGCGGGCCAGGGCGTCGGCGTGCGCGGCGGCGAGCCGGTCGATCTCCTCACCGGCACTGGTGGTCCGGGCCTGCGCGGAGTTCACCTGACCGGTCAGCCGGGCCAGCCCCTCCCGCCGGTCGGCGATCGCCTTGGCTGCGGCGACCAGTTCCCGCTCGGCGGCGGCGAGCTGGCGTTCCAGCTCCTGCCGGTGCTCGACCGCCTCGGCGAGCCGGATCTGGTCGTCGGTGAGCGCCCCCCGCAGCTCCTCCTCCTGCTCGCGGACCCGCTGCGACTCGGCCTCCAGCTGGTCGGGATCCCGGCCGGGGCGTTCGTCGTCGCCGGTGGTGCTGAGGTGGCGCAGCCGCTCCCGGGCCAGCTGCTCCACCGAGCGGAACCGCTCGGAGAGCGCGGAGAGCCTGTACCAGGTGTCCTGCGCGGTGGCGAGCAGCGGCGCGTCCTCGGCGAGCGCCGCCTCCAGCTCACCGAGACGGGCCTGCACCTCGACGTGCTCGCCCTCGATCTGCTCGCGCCGGCCCCGCAGCGCCGTCTCGTCGGCGATCTCCTTGTCCAGGGTGGCCCGCAGGGTGTAGAGGTCGTCGGCGAGCAGCCGGAGCCGGGCGTCCCGCAGGTTGGCCTGGATGGCGGCGGCCCGGCGGGCCACCTCGGCCTGCCGGCCCAGCGGCTTGAGCTGACGGCGCAGCTCGGCGGTGAGGTCGGTCAGCCGGTTGAGGTTCACCTGCATCGCGTCGAGCTTCCGCAGCGCCTTCTCCTTGCGCTTGCGGTGCTTGAGGACGCCGGCCGCCTCCTCGATGAACGAGCGGCGGTCCTCCGGTTTGGCGTGCAGCATGCCGTCGAGCCGGCCCTGGCCGACGATGATGTGCATCTCCCGCCCGATGCCGGAGTCGCTGAGCAGCTCCTGGATGTCGAGCAGGCGGCACGAGTCGCCGTTGATCTCGTACTCGCTCTCGCCGGAGCGGAACATCCGGCGGGTGATGGAGACCTCGGTGTACTCGATCGGCAGCGCGCCGTCGGTGTTGTCGATGGTGAGGGTGACCTCGGCCCGGCCCAGCGGTGCCCGCCCGGCGGTGCCGGCGAAGATGACGTCCTCCATCTTGCCGCCGCGCAGCGCCTTGGCGCCCTGCTCGCCCAACACCCAGGCGATGGCGTCGACGACGTTGGACTTGCCGGAGCCGTTCGGGCCGACCACACAGGTGATCCCGGGCTCCAGCTTCAACGTCGTGGCGGAGGCGAAGGATTTGAACCCCTTCACCGTCAGGCTCTTGAGATGCACCTTCTCGATCCTCGTCCGGTGGCCGCCGCAGGCGTCGCGGGCTGCGCGGACCTGGTGAACCCGCAGACTAACCCGTCGGTACGGGGTGACCGGCACGCGACCCGCCCCGGCCCGGGACGCCGACGCCCGGCCCGGTCGGCAGGAATGGTCGAGTGTGTTACGCCACATCGGGCGTCAAGATCGCGAATTGGTGATCGGCGAAATGCGCCGGAGACAGCACTGCGCGCCGGCACAATAGTGTCGGCGCGCTTTTTCGCGGTGGTGCTGTTCAGTTTTCTGCGGACCCGAAGATCAGGTGAGCGCCGGCTCGGCCAGCCGGAGGAGATCGTCGACCTCCGCCGCAGCCGCCGCGAGCCGATCGTTGTCGGCACGCAGGCGCGTGATCTCGAACTCCAGGGCCTGCACCCTGGAACGCAGTCGGGTGACCTCGTCGAGCAGACGCCGGTCGGGCGCTGCACCTACGTGGCCGTAGAGGGCCTTCGCCATGCTGACTCCTTGATATGCGCTGCCGGAAAAGCCGGCCAACGCGCGCCCATTTCGTGTTCGCGACTACTACCAGGCCACCGAAATCCGGGCGTGGCTGGGCGCGACTGGCGACACCTATATATTGAGCGACAATCCGCCGTTCGTCAAGTTCTCGCAGGCCGTAGATCATCTACACGCCTACCCTGACCACTGCGCCGGGGGCCGCAAGGCTCGGACACTCTCTGTCCGGACTTCTTGACTCTACGCCTTCACGGCCCGGTACGGTCACCCTGTGCGGCTGTCCCGCCTTAACTCTTCCTTAGCCGCATTGCTGCTGTCCTCGCCGCCGCCGTAGCGTCACCCCGGCCCGCAACCGACCCGTGGAGGCGACAGGCGTGTACGGCTGGACCGACCCGAACGACCCGGACGCCGCATACCGACGGCCGCAGCCGTCGGCGGACGACCCGGCCTGGCTGACCGACCGCCCCGAGCCCCGCTCGGCGTACCTCTTCGGTGACGACCCGGCACCCGACACCCCGGGACACCACACCCCGACGCACGGGGCACCGGGACACACGGCACCGGGACACGACAGGCCGGCGCACCCCCACTCGGGCGGGCACACCGGGGGCGCACCGGACCGGTGGGCCGACCACGGCGGGCCGGCACACTCCGCGCCCTCCGGCGACGCCTGGGCCGACTCCGCACCCTCCGCAGACGCCTGGGCCGACTCCGCACCCGGCCGTCAGCTTACGGAGCCGACCGCACCATGGCGGGACCAGCAGGTCGGCCAGGGGCAGGCCGGTCCGACCGACCAGTGGCGGGACGAGCCGACCGGGCCATGGCCGGGCGAGCAGGCCGAGCCGTGGCGGAGCGAGCAGACCGGACGGTGGCACGGAGAACAGAACGGGCCGTGGCCAGTCGGACAGGCCGAGCCCTGGCGGGACGAACAGACCGGGCAGTGGCACGGAGAACGGGACGGCGCGCAGGCCGGGCGGTGGCACGGCGAACAGACCGGACAGTGGGCCGACGAACAGACCGGGCAGTGGCACGGAGAACAGGACGGCGCGCAGGCCGGGCGGTGGGTCGGCGAGCACGCCGGACCGGGGCAGGCTGAGTGGGCCGGCGAACAGGCCGGGCGGTGGCAGGGTGAGCCGACCGGGCAGTGGGACGCAGAGCCGACCGGGCAGTGGGACGCAGAGCCGACCGGGCAGTGGGACGCAGAGCCGGCCGGGCAGTGGGACGACGGGACGGTCGGGGTCGCCGGGCAGCCCGGTCCCTGGGGGAACGAGGCGGACGGGCGGTCGGCGGACCGGGCCGGGGCCGCGCCGTGGTCCGCCGATACCGAGCGGGACGCCGCGCCCGCCCCGGCGGTCGTAGCGCTCGGTGGGCGTCCGTCGACGGCCGAACCCGCCCGGCCGCGCCGCCGGGTGAAGCGCCCGCTGCTCATCGGCGGGGCCGCCGCCGCGGCCACCCTGGCGGTGAGCCTCGGAGTCGGCGCGCTGATGCTGCCCGACGACGAGCCCACCGACCGGGCCGCCCTCGACGGGCCGGTGGCCACCGCGCCGGTCATCCCGGACACCGGCCCGGGCACCACCGCCCCGGCCTCCCCCTCCCCCAGCGTGTCGCCGAGCCCGTCCACCGCGTCGCCGAGCCCGTCGCCGAGCCGGACCGCCAAGCCGACCCCCGCCCCGAGCCGCACCGAGCCGGCTTCCCGGCGGACCACCCGGGGTGGTGACATTCCCACCGCCGCCCCCACCACCCGGGCCGCGGTCAGCGGTGGCGGCGGGGGCAGCCAGACCCAGCAGGTCGTCGACCTGGTCAACGCCGAGCGGGCCAAGGCCGGCTGCGCCGCCGTCACCGTCGACGAGAAGCTGACCCTCGCCGCCCAGCGGCACAGCCAGGACCAGGCCGACCACAAGACCATGACGCACACCGGCAGCGACGGCAGCGACGCCGGGCAGCGGCTGGACCGGGCCGGCTACTCCTGGCGCACCTACGGCGAGAACGTCGCCTGGAACCAGCCGACCCCGGCGGCGGTGATGGACGCCTGGATGAACAGCTCCGGCCACCGGGCCAACATCCTCAACTGCGCGTTCACCGAGATCGGCGTCGGCGTGGCCAACAGCAACGGGCCGTACTGGACGCAGGACTTCGCCGCCCCGCGCTGACCGGTGGCGACCGCGCCCCCCGGTGACGACGTGCCCGCGTCGTCACCGGGGGGCGTTCGTTTCACCGGGTGAGGGGTGCGGCGGGCACCGCACCGGACCCGGGAGCTGCCGATGCGCGTCCGGCTGCCAGCGTCCGCGACGCGCGGCGGGAGGTCCGCCGCGTCCGCCCGGCCCCGGGGCCGCCGGGCGCTACCGGCCGCCGTGGCGCTGGCCCTGCTGACCCCGGTGTACGCCTGCCGGCCCGACCTCGGGCCACCCGGCGCACCGACCCCCTGGCCGCCCGCCGCCGCCCGGCAGTGGCGGTGGCAGTGGCAGCTCACCGGACCGCTCGACACCACCGTCGAGGCCGACGTGTTCCTCCTCGACCCGGTGAGGGTGAGCACCGCCGAGACCGGGGAGCTGCGTCGGCGGGACCGGCGGCTGATCTGTCACGTGCCGGTCGGCACGTACGCCGGGACCGACCCGGACGCCTCGCGCTACCCGGCGGCGGTCCGCGGCGGTGCGGCCGGGCGGCCCGGGAGCCGCTGGGTGGACGTCCGGCGCTGGGAGCTGCTGCGTCCCGTGCTGGCCGACCGGTTCCGGCTCTGCCGGGGCAAGGGGTTCGGCGCGGTGGCCCTCGTCGACGCGGACGGGTACGCCCACCGGTCGGGCTTCCCGCTCGACTTCGACGACCAGTTGGCGTTCAACCGGCGGTCCGCCGGGCTGGCCCGGACCCTGGGCCTCTCCCCCGGCCTGGTCGGCGACGTCGCGCAGGTGGCCGCGCTGGCGCCGGACTTCGACTTCGCGGTCGACGAGGAGTGCGTCCGGCTGCGCCGCTGCGCCAGGCTGCTCCCGTTCGCCGACGCGGCCAAGCCGGTGTTCCAGGTCGAGTACGTCGGTGACCCGGCGCGGTTCTGCGTGACGACCGTCGGCTACGGCTTCGCCTCGATCCGCAAGAACCGCACCCTGGACGCCTGGCGCGCACCCTGCCCCACCCCGCCGGCGCCGGTGCCCGGCGCACCTGGCTGACCCGGACCGCAGGTCGCGGTCCGGGTCACCCGTCGCCGCCGGCCACGGCGCTGCACCACCCGGGCGGGCGGCCACGGCGCTACACCACCCGGGGCGGGCGGCCGGCGGCGGGTGGGCCGGTCAGTGCGCCCCGACCAGCTCCGGCGTCGGCTCGGCCGGCGGGGTGGCCGGCGGGGTGGCGGGCCGGCCGCGCCCGCGCAGGAAGCGGGGCGCCCACCAGTTGGCCTCGCCGAGCAGGGTCATCACCGACGGCAGCACCACCGCCCGGATGATCGTGGCGTCCAGCAGGATCGCCGCGGCCAGCCCGATGCCGAGCTGCTTCATGTCGATCGTGCTGAGCGAGGCGAAGATCGCGAACACCCCGACCATGACGATCGCCGCGCTGGTCACCACCCCCGCCGAGGAGGTGATGCCGTACGCCACCGCGTCGGCGTTGGACCGGCCGGCGCGGACCGCCTCCCGGATCCGGCTGACCACGAAGACGTGGTAGTCCATGGAGAGCCCGAACAGCACCACGAAGAGGAACAGCGGCAGCCAGGAGACGATCGCCCCCATCGAGGTGAAGCCGAGCAGGTCCTGCGCCCAGCTGCCCTGGAAGACCAGCACCAGCAGGCCGTAGGCGGCCCCGGCGGAGAGCAGGTTGAGCAGGATCGAGGTGAGGGCCACCACCACCGACCGGAACGTCCAGGTCATCACCAGGAAGGTCAGCGCCAGCACGAACGCCATCACCAGCGGCAGCTTCTCCCGGATGTGCCGGGCGTAGTCCTCGCTGGCGGCCACCCCGCCGCCGACGGCGTACTCGACGCCCGGGACGCCGCGCAGCGCGGCCGGCAGCAGGTCGTCGCGGAGTTCGTGCAGCGAGCGCACCGACCGGTCGTCCCGACTGGCGTACGGGGTGGCCACCTGCAGCACCGACACCCGGCGGTCCGCCGACACCTCGATCTTCGGGCCGTCCGCCTCGACCGGGGCGAACAGCGGGTCGGCGGCGGCGCTGCGGGCCAGCCCGGTCAGCGCGGCGCGCACCTGGTCGGCCTGGTCGGCCGGGGCCCGGACGGCGACCGTGTGGGTGGTGCCGGCGCTCGGGAAGGCGGCGGTCAACCGGTCGTACGCCTGCATCGCCGGGGTGGTCCGGGGCAGGTCCTCCATGCCGGGGAACTTCAGCTTCATGCCGAGCGCCGGGGCGGCCAGGGCGAGCAGCAGCCCCACCGAGACGATGAGGGTGGCCCGGGGAGCGCGCAGCGCGGGCCGCAGCACCGCCGGCCAGAACCGGGGTCGGGCGGGCTGCCCGTGCCGGCCGGTGCGGGGCGCGGTGAGCCGCCACAGCAGCGGCACCCTCGGCCGGTCCACCCAGCGGCCCAGCTTGGCCAGCAGCGCCGGCAGCACGGTCAGCGAGCCGGTCACCGCGACGGCGACCACCAGGATCGAGCCGACGGCGAGGGAGGAGAAGACCACGTCGTCGGCGAGCAGCAGCCCGGCCATCGAGATGATCACCGCGAAGCCGGAGACGACCACGGCGTGCCCGGACGTCTCGGCGGCGATCTCCACCGCGTCCAGCCCGGACCGGCCCTTGGCCCGTTCCTCCCGTTCCCGACGGACGTAGAACAGCGAGTAGTCCACCCCGACGGCCATCCCGATCAGCAGGATCACACTGGCCGTGGTGTCCGTGGCGGGCACCAGGTGGGAGGCGAGGGTGGACAGCCCCATCGCGGCGGCCACCGAGGAGAGCGCCAGCAGCACCGGCACCCCGGCGGCGATCAGCGCGCCGAAGGCGACGATCAGGATGGCCAGGGTGACCGGCAGGCTGAGCAGCTCGGCCCGCTTGAAGTCCCGGCCCAGGGTGTCGTCCAGCGCCTGATTGATCGACGGGCCGCCGACCTGCTCGATCCGCAGCTGCGGGTGGGCGGCCTGGGCGGCGGCGGTGGCGTCGCGCAACGGCTGCACCCGGTCGGCGGCGGTCTCCGGATCGCCGGCCATGGTGATCGGCACCAGCAGCGCGGCCCCGTCGCGCGACGGCACCGGCTCGCCCACCGACGCCACCCCGGTGACCTGCCGCAGCCGCTCGGTCGCGTCGGTCGCCGCCGCCTGCGCCGCGGCCCGGTCGAGGGTGCCGGTACGCGGGGTGATGAGGACGTTCTCCACCGCCGGGTCGGTGAACCTGCCCTCCGTGACGATCACGTCGGCCCGGCCGGACTCACCGATCGCCTGGTCGGCACCGGTGGCCTCGTTGAGGCCGGCGGCGTTGCCGCCGACGAAGCACACCGCCACGAAGACCACCCAGAGCGCGATCGCGCGCCACGGGTGCTCGGCGCTCCACCGCGCCAACCGCACCGTCACCGGTCTGCCGCCCATCGTCGTCCCCCTCCCGCCGACACCCTGCCGACCGTGCTGACGCTAGGGACCGCGGCGGTGGGGCACATCGGGGAACGTCCCCGGCCCACCCCCGACGGCGCGGGAACGGTCGGGGACGGGCCGCCCGGGGGACAGATCGGCGGGATCGGGGAAAAACCGGCGGCGGTACGCCGTGGCCTCGGCGCGACACACCGGCGCAACCCCGAACCGGCTCGGGGTCACCCCCTGAGGACACCCCGGGGGCGGGGCTGACAGCGGGGGCAGCTGTACGACGACCGGTTCATGAACGCCTCCCGGCGGATCGGCGCACCGCAGCGCCGGCAGGGCTCGCCCTCCCGCCCGTAGACGTTCAGCGACCGGTCGAAGTAGCCGCTCTCCCCGTTGACGTCGACGTACAGGTCGTCGAAGCTGGTGCCGCCCTGCTTGATCGCCTCGCCGAGGACGTCCCGCACGTGCCCCAGCAGCCGACCGGCGGCGGGGGCGGTCAGCGCGTCGGTCGGGCGGGCACCGTGCAGCCCGGCCCGCCACAGCGCCTCGTCGGCATAGATGTTGCCCACCCCGGAGAGCAGGGTCTGGTCCAGCAGGGCACGCTTGACCTCGGTACGCCGGCGGCGCAGCGCGGTGACGAACCCGGCGTCGGAGAACTCCGGGTCCATCGGGTCGCGGGCGATGTGCGCGATCTCGGCGGGCAGCTCGGCACCACCCTCGCTGACCGCGAGCCCGCCGAAGGTGCGCTGGTCGACGAAGCGGAGCTGCGGCCCGTCGTCGGCGAACCGGAACCGGACCCGCAGGTGCAGCTCGTCGGCCGCCTCGGCCGGTTGGAGCAGCAGCTGCCCCGACATGCCCAGGTGGCCGACGAGCGCGTCACCGCTGTCCAGTGGCAGCCAGAGGTACTTGCCGCGCCGCCGCACGTCGGTCACCGTCCGGCCGGCCAGCACGTCGGCGAAGTGCGCCGCGCCGGGGACGTGTCGCCGGACGGCCCGGGGGTGGCGCACCTCCACCGTGGCGATCCGCCGGCCGGTGACCCACTGGGCCAGCCCCTGCCGGACCGTCTCGACCTCGGGCAGTTCAGGCACGACCCAGCCCCGCCTCGGCGGGCTGCTCGGCGGCGACGGCCGCGTCGGCGGCAGCCGGGTCGGTCGCGGCAGCTGGAGCCGCCGCGTCGGTCGCGGCAGCTGGAGCGGCCGGGTCGGCCGGGTCGGGCTGTTCGGCGGCGGCCCGGTCCCGCTCGGCCTGTTCGGTGAGTTCCCGCCAGGCCGCCTCGGCCGCCCGCTGCTCGGCCTCCTTCTTGCTGCGCCCCTCGGACCCGCCGTAGCGGTTGCCGGCCACCACCACCCAGGCGGTGAAGGTCTTCAGGTGGTCCGGCCCGGTGCCCTCGATCCGGTACTCGGGCACGCCCAGGCCCAGCGCGGCGGTCAGCTCTTGGAGGCTGGTCTTCCAGTCCAGCGCGGCGCCCCGGCCCGCCGACTCGGCCATCAACGGGTCGAACAGCCGGTGGATGACGATCGCCGCGGTGTCCAGCCCGTACTGGAGGTAGATCGCGCCGAGCAGCGCCTCCAGGGTGTCGGCGAGGATGCTCGCCTTGTCCCGCCCGCCGGTGCTCTCCTCCCCCTTGCCGAGCAGCAGGTAGGCGCCGAGACCGTCCGGGCCGAGGCCCCGGGCCACGTCGGCCAGGGCACGCATGTTGACCACGCTGGCCCGGAGTTTCGCCAGTTGCCCCTCGGGCAGGTCCGGGTGGTTGCGGAACAGCGCCGTGGTGATCACCACGCCGAGCACCGAGTCGCCGAGGAACTCCAGCCGCTCATTGGTCGGCAGCCCGCCGTTCTCGTACGCGTACGACCGGTGGGTCAGCGCCCGCTCCAGCAGTTCGGCGTCGAGTGTCAGCCCGAACGCCGCCTCCAGGTGGCCGACGGGCGCGCGCCGCCGCTTGTCGTTGGTCATGTCCCTACCTCTGCTTCGTTCCCGACTCCGGGGCACGCGGACTCACCGGCCGCGCGCCGGGCAACCTGTTCGATCACGACCGCGGCACCGACCGCCGCACGGCCGCGGCTCATGGCCGCCGCTCCGGCTCGCGGTGCTCCGCCGCGGGATGGGCGGCGGACCGGGCCGGTGGGTCCATGGCGGGAAGGCCGGCGGAGCGGGCCGGTGGGTCCACGCCGTCCTGGTCGGTGTTGTCGCCGCCGGGTAGCAGCGGGATCTGTTCCCGGACCCGGTCGGTGGCCCGGCGACGCCAGAGGTGGGCGGCCAGGGCGATCCCGGAGGCGACGTCGTCCGGGGTCGCCGCGCCGTGGCAGACCACCACGGTGCCGGCCACCCCGAGCAGGGCCGCCGCCCGTGGTGCGCCACCGCTGGCGGGCGGCCCCCCGGCCATGGCGTACGCCCCCTCGATGGCCTTGAGCAGCACGTTGCCGGTGAAGCCGTCGGTGACCACCACGTCGGCCCGGACGCCGAGCGTCACGTCGTACCCCTCGACCAGGCCGACGTAGCGGGCCCCGCAGGGCAGCGGCGCGGCGGCGAGCAACGGATCGGCGGTCCGGCGCGGGCGGTCCCCCTTGCCGGCCTCGGTGCCCACCGACAACAGGCCGACCCGGGGCGCGGCGACGGCGTGCGCGACGGCGGCGTAGGCCGCGCCGAGCACGGCGTGCCCGACCAGGGTGGCCGGCCGGGGTTCCAGCGAACCGCCGACGTCGAGCAGGACCACCGGGCCGGAGACGGCGGGCAGGGTGGCCACCAGGGCGGGGCGGCGCACGTCGGCCCAGCGGCCGAAGCCGAGGGCGGCGGCGGAGACGGTGGCGCCGGTGGAGCCGGCGGAGACGAGCGCGTCGGCGGCCCCGTCGCGGACGGCGGAGACCGCCGCGCGGACGGTGCTGTCGGCGCGCGGGGCATGGTCGGCCGGACCGGCGGCGGTGCGGGTCGCCCGGACCGTGATCCTGGTCCGCTGGGCCGGGGTCAGGGCGTCGATCACCCCGGCCGCGGCCTCGACCGGGCCGACGAGCAGCAGGTGTAGGTCCGGGTCGGCACGCACGGCCCGCAGAGCGCCGTCAACCACGACGGCGGGAGCATCGTCCCCGCCGAGGAGGTCAACGGCGATCCGCGCGGTGCCCGGCTCCGCCGGGACGCCGGCCGGGGCGGGCCGGCCAGCGTGGGACGGAGCCGGGGCACCGGGCGATCGCCTGGGTGCGCGCACCACCCGACCCGTAGTCGGGGGCGTCACTCGGCGTCCAGGTCAGACCTCGAGAACCTGGCGGCCGTTGTACGTGCCGCAGACGGAGCACGCCGCGTGCGGCAGCTTGGGGGACTTGCACTGCGGGCAGGCCACGGTCGCGACCACGGCCACCTTCCAGTTCGCCCGGCGGGACCGGGTGTTGCTGCGCGACATCTTGCGCTTCGGGACGGCCACGGTTCCTACTCCTCTGTACGGTTCAGTTGCGACAGGCTCGCCCAACGCGGGTCGATCTGCTGGTGGCTGTGATCGGCCGGCAGATCGTCCCAGTGCACCCCACACTCGGGGCACAGCCCTGGGCAGTCCTCCCGGCAGAGCGGGTTGGTCGGCAGCGTGAGCACCACCGCGTCCCGCAGCGCCGGCTCCAGGTCGATCAGATCGTCCTGCATCCGGCCCACCTCGTCCTCGTCGGTCGTGATGTCCGTGGTGCTGTTCTCGTACGCGTACAGCTCCTGGACGTTCACGGTCAACGAGTAGTCGATCGTACGCAGGCAACGGCCGCACTCGCCCTGGACGGGACCGGTGACGGTCCCGGAGACGAGTACGCCCTCGGACACCGACTCCAACCTCAGATCGAGGTTGAGGTTCGCGCCCGCCGGCACGCCGATCAACTCCACGCCGAGGTCCACCGGTGCCGGCACGACCCGCCGAAGCGTACGCAACGCACCAGGGCGACGCGGCAGGTCCCTCGTGTCGAGGACCAGCGGCGCCCTGGGGTTGAGTGATGAAGGCGAGTGTTTGGGCATAGTCAGACTCCGGCCGGTGAGAGGCCGACAAAAAAGGTTACCTGGGCGACCACCGGGTCGTCGAACCGGGGGCGGCGCCCGACCCGTCCGTCGGTGGGATGAGGTGCCGCTCAGAAGGGTAACGGGCGTTCCGCCTCGTCCCCACCGAAGGTGCCGATCTCCCGCAGGGCGTGCATCTTGTCCCGCCCGCGCTCGATCGACGCCAGCGCCCGGGTGAGGAACTGCTCGAAGTTGGCCAGCGCGGTGTCGACGTAGTCGTCGACCTCCTCCCGCAGCCGCTGCGCCTCGGCACGGGCCTCGGCGATGATCCGCGCCCCCTCGTGCTCGGCGGAGACGGTGATCTCGTTCACCGACACCAGCCGGGCGTGTTCCGCCTCACCCTCGCTGATGATCCGGTCGGCCTCCCGCTTGCCGGCCTCCATGATCTTGTCCCGCTCCTCCAGCAGGGCGGCGGCGCGGCGCAGGTCGGCGGGGAGGTCGGCCCGCATCTCGTCGAGGGCGGCGATCATCTCTCCCCGGTCGACCATGCAGTTGTTGCGCGACATCGGGACGGAGCGCGCCTGCTCCACCATGGTGATCAGTTCGTCGATGCGGTCGAGCGGGTCCACCGGTACCTCACTCCTGTCGTTCGTCGGCCGACCTACATCATGCGGCCTGCGCCCGGCTTCGGCGCTGCACCACATGATGTCGTGCCCCGGCCACCACCGCCGTCACCACCCCGGCCCGACGCGCCGCCGGACCCGTCACCACCCCGGCCCGACGCGCCGCCGGACCCGACGGCACCCGGGCGGACGGTCAGGGGCGGGGGGCGTGGAGCCGGGCCGCGAGCGCCCGGCGGACCGTGTCGGGGACGTGCGAGGAGATGTCGCCACCCCACTTGGCCACGTCCTTGACCAGGCTGGACGAGAGGAACGAGTAGAGCGGGTTGGTCGGCATGAACAGGGTCTCCACGCCGGCCAGCCCGATGTTCATCTGGGCCATCTGCAACTCGTAGTCGAAGTCGCTGACCGCCCGCAGGCCCTTGATCAGCACACTCGCCTCCTGCGCCCGGCAGAAGTCGACCAGCAGGCCCCGGAAGGACTCGACCCGCACGTTGCCGTACGAGGAGGTCACCTCGCGGAGCATGTCGATCCGCTCCTCGACGGTGAACAGGCCGCTCTTGGACTGGTTCACCAGCACACCGACGATCACCTCGTCGAAGAGCCGGCTGGCCCGTCCGACGATGTCCAGGTGTCCGTTGGTGACCGGGTCGAAGGAGCCGGGGCACACCGCACGTCTCATGATCGGCGACCGTACCAAAGAGTGGTCTCGCCGTAACGCCGGCTGCGCCCGGCGGTGATGCCCCGCACCCAGTCGACCGGGCCGCTGCGGGTGGACCGTTCGACCACCACCAGCGCGTCGGGGGCCAGCCAGCCGTGCTCCACCAGCGCGGCCAGCAGGGCGGTGACCTCGGCGTCCGGCACCGCGTAGGGCGGATCGGCGAAGATCACGTCGTACGGCCCACCGTCGGGGCCGGCCGCGAGCACGCCGGCCACCCTGCCGGTGACCAGCCGGGCCGTCGGGGCGGCCCGGAGCACGGCGACGTTCTCCCGGATCACCCGGGCGGCCCGGGGGTCGGATTCGACCAGCAGCACGTGCCCGGCCCCCCGGGACAGCGCCTCCAGCCCGACCGCGCCGGAGCCGGCGTACAGGTCGGCGAACCGGCTGCCCACCAGGTCCACCTCGGCGGCGACGGCGCTGAACAGCGCCTCCCGTACCCGGTCGGAGGTGGGTCGGGTGCCGGCCCCGGCGGGTGCGGCGATCCGCCGACCGCCGAGCGTGCCGGCCACGATCCGGGTCACCGTCTCCCCCTGTCCATGCCTGCGACGCTACGCGAAGCCCGGAACGGGCGTACGGCACGGTGGACACCCCAGCCGTGTCCACTCAGTCACCGAACGTGCATCAATGATCTCAAATGCATAACAACGTGTACGGGTCATCCTGTGCGCTGTGCCCGCCTCCACCGGCCCACTAAGGTCTGCCCGGTGCCGGTGCCGCTCCGCCGGCCGGGGCGCCGGAAGGCGCCGTCGCGGCGCTCCGCACGCGCACCGCGACCAGGCGACGCCACCCCCGCCGCGCCCCTGACGCATCCTCACCCCGGGAGTACGCGTGATCCGTCCCCAGCTGTCGCTCCGGCGACCGCTCGCCGTGACCGCCGCCGCCCTGGCCGGCCTGGCCACGGTCCTCGCCTGCACCGCTGCGGCGAACGCCGCTCCGGCCTCGCCGACGCCGACGGCCACCCCCACGGCGACCGCCACACCGAGCCCGACGGCCACCGTCGGGTCGGACGACCCGTCCTGCGTCGCCGCCGCCGACGCGCGCTACACGCACACCTTCGACGGCCCGGCGGGCAAGGCCTCGATCACCCTGACCAACGGCCCGCTCTGCCGCGGCCAGGAGCAGGAGCTGGCCCTGGTGTCGTACGTGACGCCGTCGGCCAAGTTCGCCGTCCCGCAGTACGTGCTCGACAAGTCGATCAAGAAGTTCACCGGGGTCGCCCCGGGCGAGCTGGGGGTGGCCACCCTCGACTTCGCCGTCGAGGTGCCGAACTGCTACACCCAGGTCGACTTCGTCTTCGGCAGCAAGCTGATCGACCCGCTGACCGACACCAGCGACCGGTACGGCGACCGCAAGGTCGGCAGCCCCACCGGCATCGGCGCCCGCTCCACCGGCCCGCGCGCCTGGTTCAACGGCGGCTCGGGCACCTGCTCGGCCGCGCCCGAGGTGATCGCCGAGTCCGACTGCGACGGCAACGTCGAGCTGACCCTGGTCAACCGCAGCGGCAACGCCGACGCGACGTTCACCATCACCGGCAGCGGCGGCTTCACCGACAAGGTGACCGTCCCGCTGCGCAAGATCGAGAAGCGGAAGCTCAGCGCCGGGGAGGCGCAGGAGATCACCGTGGCCGCCACCGGCATGAAGGACTTCACCGGCGGCTGGCAGAAGCCCGAGGACTGCCAGCAGCCCGAGGTCGGCACGCCGGACGCCAGCTACGAGTCCAGCTGCGACAAGATGGTCTTCCGGATCAGCAACCCGGAGGACGGCACCCCGCTGACCTCGGTCTTCACCCCCAACAAGGGTGAGCCCAAGAAGCTGACCGTCGAGCCCGGCCGAACCGGCACGGTCAGCTTCCCGGCCAGCAAGGGCCTCACCGTCACCGTCACCGGCGACCTCGACTCCGGCGGCCCGCTGAAGTGGGAGCAGCCGAAGGACTGCCCGTCCACCGGTGGTGGTGGTGGTGGTGGTGCCGGCGGCGGCGACCAGGACGGCGGCCTCCCGGTGACCGGCGCGGCGGCCGGCGCCATCGCGGCCGGCGCCGCCGCGCTCCTGACGGCCGGCGCGGCGCTCTTCGTCATCGCCCGACGCCGCCGGATCCGCTTCACCGCCTGACCCCCGGCAACGCCGCACAGGGCGCGTCGACCGACCGGTCGACGCGCCCTGTGTGCGTCGGGGACTTGACCCTGACGCAGCGTCAACCTCGGATGCTGACGCGGTGTCCACGACAGAGACGATCGAACCGCCGGCCTCCGGGCCCGCCATCCGGATCCGGGGCCTCCAGAAGTCCTACCGCGAGCTGCACGTGCTGCGCGGGGTGGACCTCGACGTGGCCCGGGGAAGCATCTTCGCCCTGCTCGGCTCCAACGGGGCCGGCAAGACCACCATGATCCGCATCCTGGCCACCCTGCTCACACCGGACGCCGGGACGGCCCACGTGCACGGCCTCGACGTCGCCACCCAGGCGGCCCGGGTGCGCGAGGCCATCAGCCTCACCGGGCAGTTCGCCGCCGTCGACGAGATCCTCACCGGCCGGGAGAACCTGGTGCTGGTCGCCCGGCTCCGCCACCTGAGGAACCCCGGGCGGATCGCCGACGACCTGCTCGACCGCTTCGCGCTGACCGACGCCGCCGGCCGCCGGGTGTCGACGTACTCCGGGGGCATGCGCCGTCGCCTCGACATCGCGATGAGCCTGGTCGGCGAACCACCGGTGGTCTTCCTCGACGAGCCGACCACCGGGCTCGACCCGCAGGGCCGGCTGGAGGTCTGGGAGGCCGTCCGGGAACTCGCCCGGCAGGGCACCACCGTGCTGCTCACCACGCAGTACCTCGACGAGGCCGAGCAGCTCGCCGACCGGATCGCCGTCCTGCACGACGGGCGCATCATCGCCGACGGCACCCTGGCCGAGCTGCGCCGACTGCTCCCGCCCGCCACCGTCGAGTACGTCGAGAAGCAACCGACGCTCGAGGACGTCTTCCTCGCCATCGTCGGCGGGAACGGCACAGGCACCGGCACCGGCACCGGCACCGGCACTGGCACTGGCACTGGCACCACCGTGGACACCGCCGCCCCGACGGCACGAGCGACTGAGGACCCCCGATGACCAGACACTTCCTCGGTGACACCGTCGCCCTGCTGGGGCGGTCGCTGCGGCATATCAGCCGCAGCCCGGACACCATCATCACCACCTCGATCATGCCGATCGCGTTCCTGCTGCTCTTCGTCTACGTGTTCGGTGGCGCGATCGAGACCGGCTCCGACCGCTACGTCGACTACCTGCTGCCCGGCATCCTGCTGATCACGGTCGTCTCCGGCATCTCCTACACCGCGTACCGGCTGTTCCTGGATCTCAAGAGCGGCATCTTCGAGCGGTTCCTGTCCATGCCGGTCGCCCGGTCGGCCGTACTCTGGGCGCACGTGCTGACCTCGCTGGTCGCCAACCTGATCTCGCTGGTGCTGGTGGTGCTGGTGGCCCTCGCCATGGGCTTCCGCTCCGGGGCCGGCGTACTGGCCTGGCTGGCCGTCGCCGGCATCATGCTGCTGTTCACCCTGGCGCTGACCTGGCTCGCGGTCATCCCGGGCCTGACCGCCACGTCCGTCGACGGCGCGAGCGCGTTCTCCTACCCGCTCATCCTGCTGCCGTTCGTCAGCTCGGCCTTCGTGCCCACCGAGAGCATGCCCGGCCCGGTGCGGGCCTTCGCCGAGCACCAACCGGTGACGTCCATCGTGAACACGATCCGCGCCCTCTTCGCCGGGCAGCAGGTCGGTGGCGAGGTGTGGACCGCGCTCGCCTGGTGCGCCGGCATCCTCGTCGTCGCGTGGGGCGCCGCGATGGCCGTCCACCGCCGCAAGGTCGGTTGACAGTGACCCGGCGTCAGGCAGGCTGAGACCATGTTGACGATCGGACGGCTGGCGTCCTACGCCGGGGTGACCATCCGCGCCGTCCGGCACTACCACCAGATCGGGCTGCTGCCGGAGCCGGAACGCGACGCCTCCGGCTACCGCACCTACGACGCGACCGCGGTGGTACGACTGATCCGGATCCGGACCCTCGCCGAGGCCGGCGTCCCGCTGAGCCGGGTCCGCGAGCTGCTCGACGCCGACCCGGCGACGTTCGCCGCCGCCACCACCGAGATCGACCACCAGTTACGTGCCCAGATCCGGGCGCTCCAGGAGCACCGACGGCGGATCGCCCGGCTCCGCGACGGTGACACCCTCGCCGTCCCCGCCGAGGTGGTCGACTATCTGGACCGGCTCCGCGCCGCCGGGGTGCCACCGGTCGCCGTCGAGGGCGAACGCGACGGGTGGATCCTGATGGCGGCGCGGTGGCCGGAAGCGATCCCGATGATGATGGCCGACAAGGTGGCCCAGCTCGACAACCCCCAGGTCGTCCAGTTCTACCGACTGATCGGACGGATCGCCGAGAACTGGCAGGACGAGGAGTTGCTGCACGAGACGGCGGACCTGATGGCCGAGATGTTCGCGCAGGCGGAAGCCGCCGGGGAGCTGCAGATGCAGAAGGAGGTCACCCCCGATCCCGCGTTCGTCAGGTTGATGGACTCGTTCGCCGACGCCGCCCATCCCGTCGTCGGGCGGCTGCGCAGGCTCGTCGCCGACCGGGGGTGGACCGGCTGGACCGTCATCGAGAAACGCCGGCCCTGAGCCGCCCGTCGGGCGGTGACCCACGGGGTCGCGGGGGGCGTCGCCCGACCGCCGGCCGACCACAGCCCCCGACACCTGATCGCAGCCCCCGCCGCCGCCCGGGGGCTGCGGTCAGCCCTTCTCCAGGTACTCCGCGCGCTCCTCGTCGACCAGGGCGGCGACCGAGGCGGCCAGCGCCGGATGCCGGGCCAGCTCCGGATCCTCCTCGGCCAGGGCGAGCGCCTCGACCCGGGCGTCCCGGATCAGGTCGGCGTCGCGCAGCAGGGACAGCAGCCGCAGGTGCGAGCGGTGACCGGACTGGCTCGCCCCGAGCACGTCACCCTCCCGGCGCTGCTCCAGATCCAGCTCGGCCAGCTTGAAGCCGTCGGTGGTGGAGGCGACCGCGTCCAGCCGTTCCCGCGCCGACGAGCCCTCGGCCGCCTCGCTGACCAGCAGGCAGAGCCCGGGAGCCGAACCCCGGCCGACCCGGCCCCGGAGCTGGTGCAGCTGCGAGACCCCGAACCGGTCGGCGTCCAGCACGATCATCACGGTGGCGTTGGGCACGTTCACCCCGACCTCGACCACCGTGGTGGCGACCAGCACGTCGAGGTCACCGTCGGCGAAGGAGCGCATCACCGCGTCCTTCTCGTCGGCGGGCAGCCGGCCGTGCAGGACACCGATCCGCAGCCCGTGCAGCGGCCCGTCGGCGAGCAGCGGCGCCACCTCGGTCACCGCCAGCGGTGGGCGTCGCCCGTTGTCGTCCTCCGGGGGCGGCTCGTCCTCGGCCGCCGGCCCCTCACCGATCCGCGGGCACACCACGTACGCCTGGTGGCCGGCGGTGACCTCCTCGCGGACCCGCCGCCAGGCGCGGTCCAGGAAGGCCGGTTTCTCCGCCGCCGGCACCACGTGCGAGGCGATCGGGGACCGGCCCTGCGGCAGCTGGGACAGGGTGGAGGTCTCCAGGTCGCCGTAGACGGTCATCGCCACCGTGCGCGGGATCGGGGTGGCCGTCATCACCAGCACATGCGGCGGCTGGTCGGCCTTGGAACGCAGCGCGTCGCGCTGCTCCACGCCGAAGCGGTGCTGTTCGTCGACCACCACCAGGCCGAGGTCGGCGAAGTCGACCCCCTCGTAGAGCAGGGCGTGGGTGCCGAGCACGATGCCGGCCCGCCCCCCGGCGACCTCCGCGAGCGCCCGGCGGCGGGCCGCCGCGCCCAGCGAACCGGTGACCAGCTCGACCCGGGTCGCGTCGTCGGCCGCACCCAGCTCACCGGCCTGCGCCAGCGGGCCGAGCAGGTCGAGCATGCCCCGGTGGTGCTGGGCGGCGAGCACCTCGGTCGGGGCGAGCAGGGCCGCCTGCCCGCCCGCGTCGACCACCTGGAGCATCGCCCGCAACGCCACCACCGTCTTGCCGGACCCGACCTCGCCCTGTAACAGCCGGTGCATCGGGTGCGGGGTGGCCAGGTCGGCGGCGATCTCGACGCCGACGTCCCGCTGCCCGGGGGTCAGCTCGTAGGGCAGCCGGGCGTCGAACGCGTCGAGCAGGCCGCCCGCCTTCGCCGGGCGCGGGGTGGCCGGCGAGGACGCCGCCCGCAGCTTGCGTCGCACCAGGGTCAGCTGCACGGCGAACGCCTCGTCCCACTTGAGCCGGCGGCGTGCCCGGTACAGCTCCTCCTTGCTGGACGGCCGGTGGATCTCGCGCAGGGCGGTGCCGATGCCGACCAGCTTCCGGCCGGCCCGCATCGACGCCGGCAGCGGGTCGTCCGGCGGGGTGACGGTGTCCAGCACCACCCGGACGCAGCGGGCGATCACCCAGGTCGGCACGGCAGCGGCGGCCGGGTAGACCGGGATCAGCGCCCCGGCGAACTCCTCGACCTCCTCGGAGGCCGCCACCTCACCCTCGCCCCCCTCGCCGAGCAGGACGTACTCGGGGCCGTTGAGCTGCCGCTTGCCCCGGAACTCGGTGACCTTGCCGGCGAACAGCCCCCACCGGCCGGGGCGCAGCTCCCGCTCCCGCCAGGCCTGGTTGCCGAAGAAGGTGAGGGTCAGCGTCCCGCCGGAGTTGTCGCCGACGGTCACCTCCAGCAGGTTGCCCCGGCGCTGCCGCATCGGTCGGACCGCCGTGCGCTGCACCTGGGCCAGCACGGTGACCTGCTCGCCGACGTCCAGCGAACGGATGTCGGTGTGCTCGCCGCGCTCGTCGTAGCGGCGCGGGAAGTGGTACATCAGGTCACCGGCGGTGTGCAGGTCGAGGTGACCGGCGAGCGCCTTGGCGGTCTTCTCCCCCACCAGCTTCGACAGCGCGGTGTCCACCGTCGCCGGCTCCGTCGTCGTCATTCGACCCCCACCAGGAGCGGATAGTGCGGTTGCCCGCCCGGGTACGCCTGGACCTCGACGAACGGCCAGCGTTGGCTGATGTGCGCCCGGACCGCCTCGGCGAGACCGGTCGGGGCGTCCGCGCCGGTGAGCAGGGTGACCAGTTCCCCGCCGCCGCCGAGCATCCGGTCGACCACGGCGGCGCAGGTGTCGACCAGGTCGCTGCCGATCAGGTGCACCTCCCCCTCGACCAGGGCCAGCACGTCACCGGGGCGGCACGGGCCGGCGACGGTCAGCGCCTCCCGGCTGGCGTGGCACACCTCGGCGTACCGGCAGGCGCCGGCGGCCTCGGCCATCGCGATGACGTCGTCGGAGAACCGGCGCTGCGGATCCCGGACGGCGAGCGCGGCGAGCGCCTGCACCGGTGACCGGGTCGGCACCACGCTCACCCGCACCCCGAGCCGGTGCGCCTCCCTGGCGGCGACGCTCGCCACGGCCTGGGTGTCCGGGTCGTTGGGGAGCACCACCACCCGGGCGGCGGCGGTGGCCCGGATCGCGTCCAGCAGCTCGCCGGCGGACGGGTTGCCCGACACCACCGTCGCCCCCTCCGCGCCGAACAGCTCGGCGATGCCGGCCCCGGCCGCGACGACCACGGCGGCCCGGCTCCCGGCGGCGGGCACGGACCGGAGGTCGGCGGCGGGCACGACCCCGGGGGCGGCGGTCCGCTCGGCATCGGGGGCGGGGGCGGGCTCGGCATCGGGGGCGGGCACGGCATCGGGGGCGGCGGTCTGGTCGGCGAACCGGGTCACCGAGATGCGGTACGGCCGGCCGGCGGCCACCCCGGCCTCGACGGCCGCTCCGACGTCGTTGACGTGGACGTGGACGTTCCAGGTGGTGGACTCCGCGGGTGAGCCCCCGTCGCCGACCACCACCAGCGAGTCACCCAGCGTGGCCAGGGTGGCGCGGAGCCGGGTCACCGCCTCGTGCGGGGCGTCGAGCAGGAACTGCACCTCGTAGGCGTACTCGGTGGAGCCGGTCTCCCGGACGGCGGTCAGGGGCGGGCGGGCCGGGCGGGCCACCGGCGTCGGCCCGGGTGGGGACTCCCCCGTGACCACCTCGACCAGCGCGTCGAGCAGCAGGCAGAGCCCCCGGCCCCCGGCGTCGACCACGCCGGCGTGGGCCAGCGCGGGGAGCTGCTCCGGGGTGCGGGCCAGCGCGCGGGTGGCCGCCCCGGCGGCGGCCCGGGTCACCGCGCGCAGGTCGTCGCTGTCGGCCTGCTCGGCGGCGGTCGCGGCGGCGGCGACCACGCTGAGCACGGTGCCCTCGACCGGCCGGGCCACCGCGGCGTAGGCGGCGGTGGTGGCGGCGCGCAGCGCGGCGGCGAGCGCCCGGCCGGCGACGGTGGGCACGCCGCCGAGCGTGTCGGCGAGGCCGCGCAGGATCTGCGAGAGGATCACCCCGGAGTTGCCCCGGGCACCGAGCAGCGCGCCCCGGGCCAGCAGCCGTAGCGCGTGCCCGTGCGCGGTCGTGCCGTCCTCGGGCAGGGTGCCGAGATCCATCGCCAGCGCCTGCTGGGCCGAGGTGAGGGTGAGCACGAGATTGGTGCCGGTGTCCCCGTCGGGGACCGGGTAGACGTTGAGTTCGTCGATCTCACCCTGGTGCCGGCGCAGCGCGGTGAGGCCGCTCGCGCACCAGCGGCCCACCGCGGCGGCGTCGAGGGTGTCCAGCACGGCCAGAAGCCTACTGGCGGTGACCGACACCCGCCGGGGTCGGCCGGCGTGTCCCCCCGCTCCGGGCCGGTTGGTCCGGCCCGGGGTCCATCGGGTAACCTGACCAGGTTGTCCGGGCAGCGCCTGCCGGCGACCTCATGAACGTATCAATCTCAGGAGTATCCCGTGGCTAGCGTGTGCGACGTCTGTGGCAAGGGGCCTGGCTTCGGCCACAACGTGTCCCACTCGCACCGGCGGACCAACCGCCGCTGGAACCCGAACATCCAGTCGGTGCGTACCCCGGCCGGTGGCGGCAACACCAAGAAGCTCAAGGTCTGCACCTCGTGCATCAAGGCCGGCAAGGTCACCCGCGCCTGACCCGGTAGCACCTCCGCCGCTCCAGCTCCGACCGGTACCGGCGGGCCACCACGGCCCGCCGGTATTGTGGTGTGCCCGTTCCGGCGGCGGTCAGAGCACCCGGCCGAACGACAGGCAGCCGGGCGCGTCGGCGTAGTAGCCGAAGTTGGGAATCCGCTCGTACCCCGCCGCGGTGTAGAGGGCGATCGCCTCGGGCTGCCGGTCACCGCACTCCAGGATGATCCGCTTGCGTCCGTGCCGGCGGGCCGACTCCTCGACGGCGGCCAGCACCGCACGGGCCACCCCGCGCCCCCGGACGGTCGGCGCGGTGTACATCCGCTTCAGCTCGGCGCTGTCCTCGCCGTGGCTGCGCCATCCCGCACAGCCGACCGGCTCGCCGTCGAGGCGGGCGACGAGGAAGTCGCCGTCCGGCGGCGCGAACTCGGCCGCGTCGACGGGGGTCTCGTCGCCGGTGCCGCCGTACCGGGCGCTCAGGTCGGCCATGGTCGCCCGGATCAGCGTCTGCGCCTCCGGCGAGGCGAAGCCGGACGGGCGGATCTCGATCTCACTCACGGGGTGAAGGGTACGACCGCCCCTTACCGGAAGTGGTCCCAGCCGGCCGGTCCGTCGTGCGCGTCACCGTCGACGGTCACCCCCACGCCCTCGGCCACCCGGCCCACCGCCCGCCACGACGGGGGCAGGGCCACCGCCGGGGGGAAGGTGGCGACCAGGGCGTGGTCGTCGCCCCCGGTCAGGATCCAGGTGTACGGGTCGACACCGAGCGCCCGCGCGGCGTCGGCGAGCTGCCGGGGCACCTCGAAGGCGTCCCGGCGCAGGTCGACACCGACCCCGCTGGCCTTCGCCAGGTGCCCCAGATCGGCCAGCAACCCGTCCGAGACGTCGATCATGGCGGTCGCCCCGAGCCGGGCGGCCTCCGGTCCGGCCGGGTAGGGCACCTCCGGCCGGCGGTACGCCTCGACCAGCAGGCGCGGGGTCCGGAAGCCCCGGGAGAGCACGGTCAGCCCGGCGGCGGCCCACCCGGTCCGGCCGGCCAGCGCCACCACGTCGCCCGGTCGGGCCCCCGAGCGGACCACCGGCGCGCGTCCGTCCAGGTCGCCGAGGGCGGTCACCGCGATGGTCAGGGTCGGGCTGGCCGACATGTCCCCGCCGACCACCCCCGCGTCGACCAGCGCCGCCTCGGCGGCCAGCCCGTCGGCCAGCTCCTCCGCCCAGGCGGTGTCCAGGTCGGTGGGGGCGCAGAGGGCCACCAGCAGGGCGGTGGGGGTGGCGCCCATCGCGGCGATGTCGGCGAGGTTGGCCGCCGCCGCCCGGTGTCCGACGTCCCGGGCGCTCGACCAGTCCCGCCGGAAGTGCCGCCCCTCGACCAGCACGTCGGTGGAGGCGACCACCCGCCGGTCGGGGGTGGCCACCACGGCGGCGTCGTCACCCGGCCCGAGCAGGCACGACGATCCGTACGTCAGCCGGGCGGTGACCCGGTCGATAAGGCCGAACTCGCCGACGTCCGCGACACCCATGTCTTCCTTCCGACACCCTCGCTAGCTGCTTGTCCGCGACCACCGATAGGGATCACGCCTGCTCCGTAGGGTATTTTCACCCTTCGGGCCGCCCCCGGCGGCGACGGACGGAGGTCGAGTCGTGGTACAGGCGTACATCCTCATCCAGACCGAGGTGGGCCGGGCGCGGGACGTGGCCGGTCTGATCGCGGACCTTACCGGCGTGGTACGCGTCGACGCCGTCACCGGGCCGTACGACGTGGTCGTCCTCACCGAGGCGAACACGGTCGACGAACTCGGCAAACTGATCGTCAGCAACGTGCAGATGGTGCCCGGCATCACCCGCACCCTCACGTGTTCGGTGGTGCGCCTGTAAGTGGACGAGAAGACCTCCTCCCCGCAGACCCCGACCGACGCCGCACCCGCAGCCGGCCAGGCGACCAGGGCACCCGCCACCGACGGCAAGCGGGCCGGCTGGGACCGGTCGACCCGGCGGGCCGCGCTGCTCGCCACCCTGGTCGCCGTCCCGGTGACGGTGGCCGTGGCGGGCTTCACCGTCGCCAGGCTGTCCCCGGAGCCGCCGACCGCCGCGCCGGGCCCGTCGCCGACGAGCCTGCGCCCCCAGTCCGGTGCTCCGGTCGAGATGGCCGCCCCGGCGCTGGCCGAACGGCCCGGTGTGGTGTGCCGGGCGTTGGTGTCGCAGTTGCCGGCCACCGTCCGGGAGCTGGCCCAGCGTCCGGTGACCGCCGGCCCCGAGCAGAACGCCGCGTACGGCGACCCGGCGTTGACGGTGGCCTGCGGCGGTCCCGAGCCGACCATCGAGCCCACCGCCGACGTGTGGACCGTCAACCGGGTGTGCTGGTACGCCGCCGAACGGCCGGACGCCACGGTGCTCACCACCCTCGACCGGGAGACCGCGGTCACGGTGACGGTGCCCCGGGCGTACGAGGGGCCGTTGCAGTGGCTCAGCCCGATCTCCGACGCGGTGGTCGCCGCCGTGCCGTCCGGCGGCGAAAGCCCGGCCGGCTGCCGCGGCTGAGGTCGTCCCGCCCCGGTCCGGCCACCGACGGCGAAAACCGTTTGACGGCACCGATAATCTGATCCTCCGTACCTACGGCTGACCGTGGGTGTCGAGGGGGCCTCGCCCCCTCACCACCCAGGAGCCGCAGTGCGCCGGACGCCCGCCCTCTCGTTCCTCCTCGTCACCGTCTTCCTGGACATGCTCGGGCTCGGCCTGATCGTGCCCATCGTGCCGGCCCTGCTGACCGCCGTCACCGAGGACGCCGCCGCCGTCCGCTGGTCCGGTGTGCTCGGTTCGAGCTACGGCCTGCTGCAGTTCGTCGCCTCGCCGCTGCTCGGGCGGCTCTCCGACCGGTACGGCCGGCGGCCGGTCCTGCTCGTCTCGCTGAGCTGCCTCGGCGTGGACTGGCTGGCTCACGCGGCCTCGCCCAGCCCGTGGACGCTGCTGCTGTTCCACGCCCTCGCCGGCGCGTGCGCGGGCACCAACACCGTGGTCAACGCCTACCTCGCGGACGTCACGGCGCCCGAGTCCCGCGCCCGCGCGTACGGCCTGGTCGGTGCCGCGTTCGGGCTCGGCTTCGTCGCCGGCCCGACCGTCGGCGGCCTGCTCGGCACCGTCGACGTACGCCTGCCGTTCCTCGCCGCCGCGGCGTTGTCCTTCGCCAACGTCGGGTACGGCTGGTTCGTGCTGCCCGAGTCGCGGCCCGGCGACCGGACGACCCCGCTGACCCTGCGGACGGCGAACCCGGTCAGCGCCGTAGCCGTCGTCCTGCGCCGGCCGGTGCTCGGACGCCTCGCGTACGCCCGGTGCTGCGCCGACGTCGCCCGGATGACCCACCAGTCCACCTGGGCGTTCTTTCTCACGTACCAGTTCGCCTGGAGCACCGCGCGGGTCGGTGCCGTGCTCGCGGCGGGGGCGCTCGCCGGGGCACTGTTCCAGGCCAGGGCGGTCGGGCCGATCGTGCGTCGGCTCGGGGACAGACGGGCCGCGGTGGTCGGCGGCCTGCTCGGCGTCGCCGCGCTGGCGGGTACGGCGTTCGTGACGACGCCCTGGCTGCTCCACCTGCTCCAGGCGGTCGGCGTGCTCGCCTCGGTGGGTGGTGCCGCCGCCCAGTCGTGGCTCTCCCGGCTGGTCCGGCCCGACGAGCAGGGCACCGTGCACGGGGCGCTGACCGGGATCGGGGCCGCCGCCGAGACGGTGGTGCCGGTCGTGGCCGGGACGGTGTTCGCCTGGTCGTTGACGTACGCGGCACCGGGCCTGGTCCTCCTCGGTGCGGCCGTCTTCGCGGCCGGGTCGACGTTCCTGCTGGCCACCACGCCCGACCAGCAGCGACCGTGACCGGCACGACGGGAGCGGCCCGACGGGAACGGCACCACGGGAGCAGGACGACGGGAACGGGACGACGGGAACGGCCGGGAAATGCGACGGTCGGGTGGCGGCGCCCCCCTTCCGTCGACCCGCCGGTCCACCGGTCCGGGCGTTGTTCGGGCCGTTCGATGTCCACGCTTTCCGGCCAGCCGCGCCGCCGGGTCACCGCCATGCACGTCCCCTTGGGCATTTGCGTCCCGTGGAAGTTCCACCAACAGCGATCCGGCGCTCCCGGAGCGATTCGGCCGTGCATCCTGATCGACGAATCAGCGAAACCCTTCCGGTGGATGGAAATCGGCAAGTCATCGCACCGGGAACGACGCCCGACGGCACCGGTCGACCCGACGGCCATCGCTGCGACATTCGTCATTCACGTAGCGGCCCACCCGATGACCCGTCGAAGAAACTCGGCATTCCCCACGGTCTGCGGTCGATCATGCGGTTTGCCCGACAAAAGGCAGGTGCGAACGCCAGTCACGGCAATCAATATGGCTTTCACCTGCGAAAACGCCCGGAAATCCGCTGGATGGGCTTCCCGAAGCAACCAAAACCCATCCGGTCGACCAAAGGGACGGTTTGGCAATCGGCTGATCGGCGGGCCAGCATGGACTGATCGGTCACACTTGCCGCACGCCAATTGCCGCGGCCAGGGCGAACGGACGATGCGATCGGACGTTCACCCCCACCCGACGACCACATTCTGGACGCTGCGAGCTACGCCGCTATGAAGCGAACGTGAATACCGTGTTTCAGCGCCTACGGAAAAGAGCACGTCAGCCTGCCTGACACCACATGACTACTCTTCACGGCCACCGCAAAGCGCCTTACCGGAAGTTGTCTTCGCCGGCATGGCGCTAACATCCGAGCACGCTTGCGTCAATGCTCCACATGCGACAGGATCTAGCGCGGAATCCGGACGCGTAATTGCTAGCCTTCGATGGCAACCCCGTCGTCCATACAGGATCGACGGCATTGTTCGTCTCCTCATCGGAGGTCACCCACATGGTCCACACCGGACCTGCGCGTCCGCGCGCGAAACGACTCGCCCTCGCCGGGCTGACCGCACTCACGGTCCTGCTCGGCACCCAGACTCCGGGCCTCGCCCAGCCGGCCGCGCCGAACGCAGCGGCCCAGCCGCCGAGCGCACCCGGTCTCGGTCAGGTCGCGAGCAAGAAGGAGGCCCGGCCCGGCCCGCTGCCCACCCGGTCCGGCAGCGTCAAGGTCGCCCCGTCCCGGTCCGCCGCCCGCAGCGGCGACGTGGGCACCCAGGCGATCAACGACAAGGTCGCGCTGAAGGCGCTGATCCTGGCCACCGACCCGGCCGACTTCGGCGTGGCCACGCTCACCACCACCCTCAACCGGGTCGGTGCCGGCTACGACATCCTGTACACCACCACCCAGACGCTCTCGCCGAGCACGCTCGTCGACGGCAACGGGGTGGGCAAGTACAACGCGGTCCTGCTCACCAACAGCATGCAGCTCTACGAGTCGGGCGGTAACTACCTCAGCGGCCTGACCAGCACCGAGTGGAACACCCTCTGGGCCTACGAGCGCAACTTCGCGGTACGTCAGGTCGCCCTCTACACCAGCTACGGCACCTGGCCGGAGGACTACTGCCTCAACTCCGCCGGGGAGGGCGCGGTCGGCGAGACCCCGCTGCCCGTCTCGCTGACCACCAGCGGCGCGGCGGTCTTCGACTACCTCAAGAGCACCGCGCAGATCCCGATCACCCAGTCGTACGTCTACCGCACCTCGATCCGGGCCGGCTGCAACGCCCAGGCCCTGATGACCAACGGCTCCGACGTGCTGGCCGTGAGCACCACCTCGACCGACGGCCGGGAGCGGATCGCGCTGACCTTCACCGCCAACCAGTACCTCCTCCACGCCGACCTGCTGGTCTACGGCCTGTTCCGGTGGGCGACCAAGGGCCTGTTCCTCGGTGAGCAGAAGCACCACCTCAACGTGGACATCGACGACTGGTTCGCCGCCTCGGCCCACTACATGGCCGACGGCACCGTCGACTACGGTCCCGCCATCCACGTCACCGGGCACGACGCGGTCAACCTCGATGCCAAGCAGACCGCGCTGCGCACCGCGCACCCGCTGGCCTCGGGCTTCACCTTCAACATCCCCTACAACGGCGCGCAGATCGACCCGTTCGCCGGCAGCGCGTGCAGCCCGAACGGCGACGCCAACACCCTCACCGCCACCACGAAGTGCCTCAAGAACAACTTCCGGTGGATCAACCACACGTTCAGCCATCCGGCGCTGAACACCACGGACTACGCCACCAACCACGAAGAGATCTCCGAGAACCAGACCGCGGGCAACGCCATCGGGCTGAACCCGCCGGCCACCGTGCTGAAGACCCCCGAGTACTCCGGTCTCGGTGTCTACAACAACGCCAGCGGCGTGCTCACCGACCACGGCCTCGCCGCGTCCAACCCGGACCTGATCGAGGCGGCGGCGGATCTCGGCATCAACACGGTGGCCGGCAACATGTCGTTCGCCAGTCACGTGCCGGCGAACTTCAACGGCTCGACCGCGCACCCGCTGGACCCGAGCATCGCGGTGGTGCCGTGCTGGCCGACCAACATCGCCTACCACACCACCAACCAGGCGGAGGAGGCGCACTTCTACAACTCCTTCTACGGCCCGAACGGCGCCTTCCCGTACTGGCCGACCGACCGCACCTACGCCCAGGTCCTGGACTACGAGTCCACCGTGGGCCTGCAGCACGTGTCGTCCGGCTCGATCTACTCGCACACGTTCCACATCGCCAACGTGCGTGACTACGGCTCGGGCGACACCCTGCTCACCGACTGGGTCGACGCCGTGCTGACCAAGTACGAGTCGTACTACTCGGTGCCGCTGCTGAACTCGGCGTGGACCGACATCGCCGCCTACACCAGGACCCGGACGGCGCACTTCGCGGCGCTGGGCGCCGGGGCGTCGGCGGTCTACGACCGGACCACCGGGGAGATCACGGTGACCTCGCCGGCCGCCGGTTCGCTGCAACTTGGTGGCGTGACCGCGACCACCACCGGTGCCGGCACCTACGGCACCGACGTCACCGTGCCGGTGACGCTGGCGGCCAACACCGCCGTGACGTTCACCGCCGCTCCCCGCGCATAGCGCGGGACGGCTCGACCAAGCACAGAGAAACGGGGGAACCGGTGCGGATCGCGCTGGTCTCGGAGGGCACCTACCCGTACGCGATGGGTGGGGTGAGCATCTGGTGCGAACAGCTCATCCGAGGAATGCCGGACTACCGGTGGGAGGTCGTGGCGCTCACCGTGGACGGCACCGAGGAGCCGGTCTTCGACCGGCCGGCGAACCTCGACCGCGTGCACTCGATCCCGTTGTGGGGCGGCCGGCCGACCGGCCGCCCCCGGCGGGGCCGGGGCGTGCTGGTCCCGTCCGGTCGGCCGGGTGCGGAGTTCGTCGAGTCCTACGAGGTGTTCCTGCGGGCGCTGGTCACCCCGCTGGAGTCGACCCGCTCCCAGGCCGGCGCGGTCAACCGGAGCACCTTCCTGCTCGCACTGCGCGGCATGTTCGAGTACGCGGCCGGCGGCGGCGACCTGAGCGCCGCCCTGCTCTCCAACGAGGCGCTCCGGATGATGCTGGAGGCCTGGCACACCCTGCGGGTCGAGGAGACCGGTCCCGCGCCCACCGTCGCCGACGCGCTGGAGGCGGCCTGGCTCATCTCGCACATGCTCCGGCCGTTGAGCGCGCCGCCGGTGCGCGCCGACATCGTGCACTCGTCGATGAACGGGCTCGCCACCCTCGTCGGGATGGCCGCCACCTGGACGTACGGCACCCCGCTGGTGCTCTCCGAACACGGCATCTACCTGCGCGAGCGCTACATCTCCTACCTGCACGACGACGCGCCGCACCCGGTCCGGGTGCTGGTGCTGAGCTTCTTCCGCTCGCTGGCCGGCGCGGCCTACCTGATCACCGGCGCGCTCGCCCCGCACTCGCAGTACAACCGGCGCTGGCAGCTGCACAACGGCGCGGACCCGGACCGGATGTGGACGATGTACAACGGCGTCGACCCGGACGAGTTCCCGCCGGCCGCCGGCGAGCCGGAGGTGCCGACCATCTCGTTCATGGGCCGGATCGACCCGCTCAAGGACCTGCACACGCTGATCCGGGCGTTCGCGCTGGTCCGGGCGGAGATCCCGAACGCCCGACTGCGCATCTTCGGCGGGACGCCGGCGGCCAACAAGGTCTACCACGAGAGCTGCGAGGCGCTGATCGACGAACTCGGGCTGACCGGGCACGCCGTCCTGGAGGGTCGGGTCGGCAACGCCGTCGAGGCCTACCACGCGGGCAGTCTGGTGGCGCTGACCAGCATCTCCGAGGGGTTCCCCTACACCGTGGTGGAGGCGATGGCGTGCGGGCGACCGACCGTGTGCACCAACGTGGGCGGGGTCGCCGAGGCGGTCGGCGACACCGGGTTCGTGGTCGCGCCGCGTGACGTCGCCGCGATCGCCGACGCCTGCGTACGGATGCTGAACGACCGGGAGATGCGGCTCCGGCTCGGGGCGGACGCCCGCGCCCGGGTGTTGGAGAAGTTCACCCTGCAACGCTCGTTGCAGGCGTACCGCGACATCTACGAGCGGCTCGCCGAGCCCCGCTCGGCGTCCCCCGCCCCGAAGCACCTGCGCGGTCAGGCCCAGGGCTGGGTCAGGGTGCCGAACCGGACGACCCGACCCGGGGTGGCGGCGGTCACCGCCCGGCCGGTGGCGACCCCCGTCACCGCCCGGCCGGAGGTCGCACCCGCCGCCCGGTCCGGGGCCACCCCCGCCCGGCCCCAGGCCACCCCGGCCACCGCCCGGCCGGAGGTGGTACCCGCCACCCGGCCGGAGGTGGTACCCGCCACCCGGCCGGAGGTGGTACCCGCCGCCCGCTCGGAGACGGCACCCGCTGTCTGGCCGGGGGCCGCCCCGGTCGCCCGGGTGCCCCGGCAACGGGGGCCGGAGCAGTACTCGTCCGCCGCGTACCGGTCCCGCCACGACCCGAACTCGTCCGGCCCCGAGCTGCCGCACGCCGCCGGCCCGGGCCCGGACGACGAGCCGACCATCGGCATGATGCACACCACCGGTGGCCGCTGATGACCGACGCCCACGACCCGGACGTCACCGATCCGTTGTTCCGCCCCGTCGCCACCATGACCACCGAGGCCGGCGTCGACACCGACCGGACGGACGGACCCGAACGCACCATCCTGCTGCCCCGGATCTCCACCGACCCGGTCGACGACCTGGTGGAACGGGTCCGGCCCCAGCTCGCCCGCGCGGTGGACGCGCTCCAGGTCGCCGCCGCCCTGGAGGCCGACGGGCACACCGACCGGGCGGCCCAGGTCGAGTACGGCTACCGCGACGTCTTCGTCCTCGCCTTGGAGGTGTTCCGGCGGTTGGGGCCGGCCCCGGCGGTCGACGACCGGCCCGTCGGCGCACGACCCGCCACCGACCGCCGGGGTGACCTGCGGACGATCTCGCACGGCCTGCTCTACGTGCTGCCGAGCGCCGCCTTCCCGGCGGTGCTGGCGGTCGTGGGTCGACCGGGCCTGGTGCTCGGCATGATCCTCGCCGGCACGGTGGGGTGGATCTGGTCGGGGGTGGCCGCCCACGCGGCGTTCCGCCTGCTCGGTCTGGGTCGGGTCCGGTCGGCCAGCCGGGTGCTGCGGCTCGCCGCGCTGACCGCGCCCCTGCTCGGCGCGGCGGCCGGCGCTGCGCTGCTGCCGTACGGCGGGCTGCCGCTCGCCGCGATGATGGTCTGCCAACTGACCTACCAGCTGGCGAGCACGCTGCTGATGTTCCACCGTCGTGAATGGTGGCTGGCGGTGGCGATGCTCCCGGCGGTGCTGTCCGGCGCGGTCTTCCTGCTCGACGGGGGCGCGACGGCCCGGCTCTGGGCGGTCGGCGGGGCGGTTCTCGGCGTGCTGGCCAGCTTCGCCGCCGGGCTCTGGGCCAACCGGGAGGCCGCCCGGGCCGGGGAGCCGCCGTCCCGGGAGCCGCTGTGGCCGCCCGCGTCCCGGCTGCTCGGTGTCGCCGGCTACGGGCTCTGCTCGGCGGTGCTGCTCTTCCACGCGCAGGCGCCCTACCTGCTGGGCCGGCTGGACATCGCGGCGGCGGCGGTGCCGCTGATCCTGTCGATGGGGTTCGTCGAGTGGCGGACCGGCCGGTTCTGGGCGAGCGGGGTCGCGCTGTCCCGGCGGGCCCGGCTTCCGCGCGGCTTCGTCGCCGGGATCTGGCGCACCATCGGCCGGGAGGTCGCCGCCTGTCTGGCGGTGCCGGCGGTGCTCGGCCTGGTGCTGGTCGTCGTGCTCGCCCAGGTGGGTCAGCTCTCGGCCGCCGGGGTGGTGATGACCACCGCGCACGTGGCGCTCGCCGGGGCGTACTACCTGGCTTTCCTGCTGGTCGGCCGGGGCCGGTACGGCTGGTTGTGCCTGTCCGTGGCGGTCGTGGTCGTGCTGCACGTCGGTCTCGGCGCGCTGCTCGGCGTGGCCCCGCTGGCCGGGCAGGGCGACGACCCGCTCGCCGACACCTCGCTGTACCTGGGCGGCGTACTGCTGCTCCAGGTGTTGTTCGCGCTCGGTCTCGTTCCGGTGATCGGGCAGGTTCGGCACTACCGATAGTCCACTCGAGACCTATGGGGAGGTCCGGTTGCACGCGGTGATTCTTGCCGGCGGCAAGGGGGTGCGGCTGAAGCCGTACACCACGACGCTGCCGAAGCCCCTGATGCCGATCGGGGACAGTCATTCGATCCTGCAGATCGTGCTCGACCAGCTCGCCTCGCGCGGGTTCACCTCGGTGACCCTGGCGATCAACCATCTCGGCCCGCTGATCAGGGCGTTCGTCGGGGACGGCAACCGGTGGGGTCTGGACATCGACTACATCGAGGAGGACCGGCCGCTGTCGACGGTCGGCCCGCTGTTCGCCCTGAAGGACCGGCTGCCCGACGAGTTCCTGGTGATGAACGGCGACATCCTCACCGACCTCGACTACGGCGACCTGCTGCGCGACCACCAGCTCTCCGGGGCCGGGCTGACCCTGGCGACCTCCGAGCGGGTGCACCGGATCGACTTCGGCGTGCTCGACGTGGACGCCGGGCGGGTCGTCGGGTTCCGGGAGAAGCCGGCGCTGCGCTACCCGGTGAGCATGGGCGTCTACGGGATGTCCCGCCGGACGCTCGACCCCTACCAGGCCGGATTGGCCCTCGGCTTCGACCAGCTCGTGCTGGACCTGCTGGCGGGCGGCGACCCACCCCGGACGTACCCGTTCGACGGTTTCTGGCTGGACATCGGCCGGCCGGAGGACTACGACGAGGCGAACCGCTCGTTCCCCCAGCTCAAACCGATCCTGCTGCCCGCCCTTCCACGGCCGGTGGAGGTCCCCGTCGGCGAGCCGGTGCTGGCCGTCGGCGAGCCGGTGACGGCCGGTGACGGGCCGCTGGTCGTCCCGGACCTGTCGGGTGTCGTGCGGGCCGGGGAGCTGACGTGACGCGGGTACTGCTGTTCGGGGCGTCCGGGTTCATCGGCGGGCACGCCCGCGACGCCCTGGCGGCGGATCCCCGGGTGACCGAGGTGGTCTGTCCGGGCCGGGCGACCTACGACCTGCTCGGTGGTGACGTGGCGGGGCTCGCGGCGCTGCTGCGCGAGGTCGCCCCGGACGCGGTGGTCAGCTGCGTGGGCGCGCTGACCGGTTCCGCCGGGGAACTGGTCACCGCCAACACGCTGGTCGCGGCGAAACTGCTGGAGGCGACCGCCGAGGCGGCGCCGCAGGCCCGGCTGGTCCGGCTCGGCTCGGCCGGCGAGTACGGGCCGCTGCCGCAGCGCGTGCCGGTGACCGAGGAGCTGCCGGCCCGGCCGGTCAGCGCGTACGGCGTGAGTCACCTCGCCGGGACCAGGCTGTTCCAGCTCGCCGGGGAGGCGGGGCAGGTCGACGCCGTGTCACTGCGGGTCTTCAACCCGATCGGCCCCGGCATGTCGCAGGAGAACCTGCTCGGTCGGGCGGCGGCCCGGATCCGGGCCGCGCTGGCCGAGGGGGCCGGCGAGATCACCCTGGGTCCGCTGTCGGCGTACCGCGACTTCGTCGACGTGCGGGACCTCGCCGCGCTGATCGCGGCGGCGACGCTGGCGTCCACCCTGCGGCACCGGGTCGTCAACGCGGGCAGCGGCCGGGCGGTCACCGCCCGGCAGGCGGTCACGCTGCTGGCCGACGCGGCGGGCTACGACGGCGCGATCCACGAGGTCGGCGTCGGGCCGCAGCGTTCGCAGGCGGTCGACTGGATCCAGGCCGACACCGGCCGGGCCCGCGACGAGCTGGGCTGGTCGCCGGTGCGCGACCTGGCGACGTCGATCAAGGACATCTGGGCCGCCGGCGACGCACGGTGAGCCGGGCGGCCCACTCCCCATCACGACACACCCGCAACACGAGAGGACACCGCAGATGAGTATGAAGATCGGAGTCGTGGGCCTGGGCTACGTGGGGCTCACCCTCACCGCCGCCCTCGCCGACAAGGGCTTCACGGTGTACGGCGCGGACGTGTCGCCGGCGGTGCTGGACGCGCTCTCCCACGGCCGCCCGCACATCTTCGAGCCCGGCATCGAGGACGTCTTCGCCGCCCACCTCGGCACCAGCATCCACGTCGCCGCCGACCTGCCGAAGGACACCGTCGACGTGGCGGTGATCAGCGTGTCGACGCCGGTGGACAACATGACCCACCGGCCCAACCTGGCGAACCTGGCCGCCGCCGCCCGGGTGGTGGCCGCGAGTTGCCGCCCGGACACCCTGGTGGTGGTGCGCAGTACGGTGCCGGTCGGCACCAGCCGCCGGGTGGTGCTGCCGGAGCTCCAGGCCGCCTGGGGCGAGCGGGTGAAGCTGGTGATGGCCCCGGAGCGCACCATCCAGGGCCAGGCGCTGCGGGAACTGGTCGAGCTGCCGCAGGTGGTCGGCGGCCTGGACGACGAGAGCCTGGCCGCCGCGACCGAGTTCTTCAGCGGGCTGGTCCGCACCATCGTGCCGGTCTCCAGCCTGGAGGCCGCCGAGCTGGTGAAGCTGTCGAACAACTGCCACACCGACCTGATCTACGCGTTCGGCAACGAGATCGCGCTGATCGCCGAGCGGCACGGCCTCGACCCGCTGGAGGTGATCCGGGCGACGAACGTCGACTACCCGCGTCCGGATCTCGCCAAGCCCGGGTACGTGGGCGGCGGCTGCCTCTCCAAGGACCCGTACATCATGATCGACAGCGCGGGTGACCGGCGGCCGTTCCTGGTCGGCAAGGCCCGGCAGCTCAACGAGTACCTGCCGATCCACGTCGGGGAGACCGTGGTCCGGATGCTGGTCGAAGCGCGCGGGCGCAGCCTCGGCGCCCGCCTGGCGGTGCTCGGCTGGGCCTACAAGGGCTGGCCGGCCACCGACGACATGCGGGGCACCCCGATCGAGCCGATGATGCGGGTCTTCTCGGCCGCCGGTGTCACCGTGCTCGGGCACGACCCGATGGTCACCGACGACGTGATCCGACAGTACGGCGGCGAGCCGGTCAGCCTGGACAAGGCGTTCACCGAGGCGGACGCCGTGCTGATCATCAACGACCACCCGGACTACCGGGCGCTGCGGGTGCCGGAGGTGCTCGGCGCGACGCCCCCGGCGTTCGTCTACGACTCGTGGCGGGTGCTCGACGGCGACGCGGTGCTGGCCGCCGGGGTGCGGTACGCCGGGCTCGGTTACCTGCCGCCCGCGCCGACCGGTCCGGGTGACGACGGCGCCGTGGCGGCCGGTGCGGGCGCGTCGACCAGCGGGGCGGTGTCGGCATGAGGGCGCTGCTGCTCGGCGGGGCCGGGTTCATCGGCCTGCACCTCGCCCGCCGGCTCGTCTCCGACGGGCACCAGGTGACGATCGTGGACGACTTCTCCCGGGGCCGGGACGACGCCGACCTCGACCGGCTGCGCGCCGACCCGGCGGTACGGGTGGTCTCCGGCGACCTGACCAGCCCGGACACCTGGGCCGCCCTGCCCACCGGCTGGGACCAGATCTACCTGCTCGCCGCCGTCGTCGGGGTGCGCAACGTGGAGCAGGACCCGGCCCGGGTGATCCGGGTCAACACCCTCTCCGCGCTGCACCTGCTCGACTGGGTGGCCCCGGGCGAGCGGGTCTTCTTCGCCTCCACCAGCGAGGTCTACGCCGGGGGCGTGACCGCCGGGGTGGTGCCGGTGCCGACGTCCGAGGCGGTGCCGGCGATGATCTCCGACGTGGCGGCCCCGCGCTTCGCGTACGCGGCCAGCAAGCTGCTCGGCGAGGCCGCCTTCCTGCACACGGCCCGCGCCAAGGGCTTCGAGACCGTGGTGGGCCGGTTCCACAACGTGTACGGCCCCCGGATGGGCGCCGACCACGTCATCCCGGAGATGTCGCTGCGCGCCCTGCGCGGGGCGGATCCGTTCCCGGTCCCCGGTGCCGACCAGTACCGGGCGTTCTGCCACGTCGACGACGCGGTCGAGGCGATGCTGCGGCTGATGGCCACCCCGGCCGCCGCCGGTCAGCTCGTGCACATCGGCAACGACCGGGAGGAGACCAACATCGGTGACCTGGCCAAGCTGGTCCTGCGGGTGGCCGGGGTGAGCCCCGCCATCGCCCCCGGCAGCGCGCCGCCGGGGTCGGTCGCCCGCCGCTGCCCGGACCTGTCCCGGCTGCGGGAGCTGACCGGCTACGAGCCGGGCGTCAGCCTGGAGGAGGGGGTACGCAGCACGTTCGCCTGGTACCGGGAGCACGGGTGGACGTGACGAGCCGGCGTCCGATCTGCTTCTACTACGGTGACGGTCGGCTGCCCGAACTCACCAGGTACGTGCGGGTGGTCCTGCAACCGGCCTTCTACCGGACGGCCGAGCTGCGCTACCTCGCCGAGCAGGACGTGCAGACGCTCGGCTACCTGTCGCTGTCGGAGGACCAGGGGCCGCCCGCGCCCTGGCAGCGGCAGGAACGCAACCCGGACTGGGGCGGCGCGTTCGTACACGTCGACCATCCGCTCTGGGTGGCGCACGTGGTCGAGCAGGCGAAGCAGGCGATGGCGCAGGGCTTCGCGGGGCTCTTCCTGGACACGCTCAACGTCGAGCTGACCTTCCCGGAGGACGTGCCGCACCTGCTGACCCTGGTCGCCGCGATCCGGGAGGAGGCCCAGCCGGCGTACCTGCTGGCGAACCGGGGGTTCGGCATGCTGCCCCGGCTGGCCGAGATCGTCGACGGGATCGTCTTCGAATCGTTCTCGGCCCGGTGGACCGACCAGGGGTACGCCCCGTGGCCGCCCGACGTGCTGGAGTTCCACGCCCAGATCGCCGAGCAGCTGCTCCAGTTGGAGCTGGACCTCTACAGCCTCGACTACGCCGACAGTCAGGGGTTGGCCGATTTCGCCGAGCGCCGGGCCCGCCAGTTCGGGCTCCAGTCCTCGGTCAGTGACCGCGCCCTGTCCCGTACCTGACCGAGCGGCCCCCGGGCGGGGGCCGGACGCGTACCCGCGTCCGGCCCCCGCCCGGCCGGCGACAAAGCCGGCAACTGGAAGGGTTGGTACGAAACCAGCATTCTCGAAGCCGACCGGAGATTCACCCAACACCTGCGCGAGTTGAAGGAGCAGCCTGATGGCAACTAGTTGGCGTGATGTCCGGTCCCGGATGAATCTCGACGAGAGCAGGGTCGCCGCGCACCAGGAGAAGATGCGTACCGAGGTGCGCGCCTATCGGCTCAGGGAGATGCGTGAGCGCCGCGGGCTGACCCAGCAGGAGGTCGCGGCCCTCATGGATGTCTCGCAGCCGCGGGTGGCCGCGATCGAAAAGGGCGAGCTGCCCGCTACCGAGGTATCCACCATCGAGCGGTACGTCTCCGCGCTCGGCGGCAAGCTGGAGATCGTCGCAGAGTTCGACGGAGAGCGGCTCGCCCTGAGCTAGCCGCCACCAGCACTGCGGGCCGGGGCAACCGGCTTCCGCCGGGTCACCGACACCGGAGGCCGGTGACGAGGAGGGCGACCATGCGGCGGGCGTCGTAGCCGGGCATCCGGCCCGCCCCGGCGCAGAGGTTGCCGACGGCGAAGAGCAGCGCCTGCGGGGTCGGGCCGGGCTGGATCTCGCCGGCCTCGGTGGCGGCGTCGAGCAGCTGGGCGCAGGCGGGGACGAGCCGGTCGAGGAAGTACGCGTGCAGGGTCTCGAAGGTGGTGTCGTCGGACTGTAGCGCCCCGGCCAGGCCGTGCTTGGTGACCAGGAAGTCGACGAACAGGTCGATCCAGGCGGCCAGGGCGGCGTGCGGCGTACCGCTGGTGGCGAGCAGGGCCGGCGCGGCCTCGGCGCACGCCTGCACCTGGTGCCGGTAGACGGCGACGATGAGGTCGGCCCGGGTCGGGAAGTGACGGTAGATCGTCCCCACGCCGACGCCGGCCCGCGCGGCGATGTCGCGCACGGGCGCGTCGACGCCGACGGCGAGGAAGGCCGCGGCGGCGGCCTCCAGCAGGGTGGCCTCGTTGCGGCGGGCGTCGGCCCGTTTGCGTGGGGCCGGCGACGCCGGCGCCCCCTCGGGTTCGCCCATCGCGCCCACACCTCCGACCACCCTTGGCAAACGGAACAGCGTTCCGTATAGTTCAGAGCGGAACAGCGTTCCGCTTGGCTCATGATGCCAGAGCCGGAGGGCGACCACCAGCCAGCCACCCCGTGGAGGAACAGTCATGCAGTACCGCACCCTCGGCCGCACCGGTGTGCAGGTCAGCACCCTCGTGCTCGGCGCGATGAACTTCGGCGCCATCGGCCGGACCGGCCCGGACGAGGCCACCGCGATCGTCCACGCCGCCCTGGACGCCGGGATCAACCTGATCGACACCGCCGACCGCTACAGCCAGGGCGAGTCGGAGGAGCTGGTCGGCCGGGCCATCGTCGGCCGCCGCGACGACGTCGTGCTGGCCACCAAGGCGAGCATGCCGATGGGCGACGAGCGCAACCACCGGGGCGGCTCCCGCCGCTGGCTCTACACCGCGCTGGACGACAGCCTGCGCCGGCTCGGCGTCGACCACGTCGACCTCTACCAGATCCACCGGTGGGATCCGACCACCAGCGACGAGGAGACGCTCTCCGCGCTGACCGACCTCCAGCGGGCCGGCAAGATCCGCTACTTCGGCTCCTCGACGTTCCCGGCGTACCGGATCGTGCAGGCCGAGTGGACCGCCCGGGAGCGCCACCTGAGCCGCTACGTCACCGAGCAGCCCAGCTACTCGATCCTGCAACGCGGCATCGAGACGCACGTGCTGCCGGTCACCGAGCAGTACGGGCTCGGCGTGCTCGCCTGGAGCCCGCTCGCCTCGGGCTGGCTGTCGGGCGCGGTCCGCGCGGGCCGGGAGATCACCACCCACCGGGCCGACGTGCTGCCGCAGCGCTTCGACCTCACGGTGGACGCCAACCGGGCACGGCTCGACGCCGTCGAGCAGTTGACCAAGGTCGCCGACGGGGCCGGGCTGACCCTGATCCAGCTCGCGCTCGGTTTCGTCACCGCGCATCCCGCCGTGACCAGCGCGATCATCGGCCCCCGCACGATGGACCACCTGCACAGCCAGCTCGCCGCCGCCGACACCGTGCTCACCGCCGACGTGCTCGACGCCATCGACGCGATCGTCGCCCCCGGCGTCGACCTCGCCCCGGACGAGAAGCACGACACCCCGCCGGCCCTGCTCGACCCGGCGCTGCGCCGCCGCTGAGCCCCGCCGGCCCGGCCCGGCCTGCAACGACCGTGCCGGCCTGGGGCGGCTACCGGGTGGGCTGGGCGGCCAGCGGGAAGGTGACCCCGGTCAGCTCCTCGGAGACCGTCCACAGTCGACGGGCGACGGCCGCGTCGCGGGCGGCCTTCGACCGGCCGACGAGCTTCGGCGCACCGCGCCCCTCGAAGAGACCGCCCGGCCCGGCGTAGCTGCCGCCCGGGACGTCGGCCACCGCCGCGTAGAGGGTGGGCAGCGCGCCGTCCGCCTCGCTCTGCGCGAAGCGGTGGAGGAGGCTCATCTGGAGCCGGTTCCACAGGGAGCGCTCCTGGTCGAGGTGCCCGAGCAGGTTGGTGGAGGCCAGGCCGGGGTGGGCGGCGGTCGCCCGCACCGGCGAGCCGACCTCGGTGAGGCGGCGCTGCAACTCGGCGGTGAACAGCAGGTTCGCCAGCTTGGACTGGGCGTACGCGGGGAACGCCCGGTAGGGCCGGCGCTCCCAGTTGGGATCGGCGAAGTCGATCTTCCCGCCCCGGTGCGCGCCGGAGGCGACGGTCACCACCCTCCCCCGCACCTGCGGCAGCAGCAGGTTGGTGAGCGCGAAGTGGCCGAGGTGGTTGGTGCCGAACTGGAGTTCGAACCCGTCGGCGGTGCGGCCGAGCGGCGGGATCATCAGCCCGGCGTTGTTGATCAGCAGGTCGATCGGCCCGGTGCAGTCCTGCGCGAACGCGCGCACCGAGGCGAGGTCGGCCAGGTCGAGCCGCCGCACCTCGACGTCGCCGTTCATGGTGGCGGCGGCGGCAGCGCCCTTGGCGAGGTCACGGACGGCGAGCACGACGTGGGCGCCCCGGGCGGCGAGCACCTGGGCGGCGATCCGGCCGATGCCGCTGTTCGCGCCGGTGACGACGACGGTACGGCCGGTCATGTCGGGAACCTGGGCGGTCGTGAATGTTGTCATGGCCAACAATGTATACGGCGACAACAATGTTGGCAACGGCGACATTTTTTCGACTACGATGACCGGTGTGCCCACGTACCACCACGGAAACCTGCGCTCGACGCTGCTCGCGGCGGCCGAGAACAGCCTGCGCCAGCACGGCGTGGGCCAGCTATCGCTGCGCGAACTCGCCCGGGAGGTCGGCGTCAGCCACGCCGCGCCACGCCGGCACTTCGCCGACCGGCAGGCGCTGCTGGACGCCCTCGCCGAGGCCGGGTTCGCCCGGCTGCACGCCGAACTGCACGCGGCGCTCGCCGCCGCCGGCCCGGACTTCGGGCCGCGCCTGCACGCCATGGCCACGGCCTACCTGCGGTTCGCCACCGAGGACGCCGCGCTGCTGGAGCTGATGTTCGCCGGCAAGCACCGCGAGGGGGCCGACCATCTCGTTGCCGCCGCTGCCGCGCCGCTCGGCCTGATGCACGACCTGATCGTCGAGGGGCAGGAGCAGGGGGTGCTGGAGGCCGGCCCACCGGACCGCCCCGGGATCGTGCTCTTCGCCACGCTGCAGGGCATCGCCACCCTGGTCAACGGCAACCTGGTCGCACCGGAGCTGCTCGACGGGATCACCCGGGACGCCGTCGACCAGTTCCTCCGGGGTTCCCGCCCCCGCTGACCGCACGGCCCCCGGCCGCCCCGACGGGCACCCGGGGGCCGCCGCGTCAGAGACCCGCCACCACCGGGACGACCCGCCGCCCGGCACAGCGTCGCACGGCCGTCACCGCACGGACGCCACCGCTCCCGACCGACCGGCCCGGCCGGACCGCCTGATCAGCAACGCGCCACCGACGACGAAGCCGACACCGAGCACCATCCCGACGACGTTGCCCTGGGTCAGCCCGACCAACAGGCCCAACACCCCCACGACAACCGCCAGTACGCCGAGAGTCCGCACCAGGTAACCACCGACCGCCCTGCCCTGTTCGTTCGCCATGACCTCCCTGCTTCCCCACCCGGACGTTCCACAAACGACGGACCGTCCGCGCCGCCGACTGTCGGCTTCTCGACTTTCGTTGTGCCTGCTCCCCCGCTGGGTAATGTGGCGATCAATCCCCTCCCCCGACGCCGGTCGACGCGTCGACGGCACGGCTCGTCCGGTCGGTGCCACCACCCGCCTTGTGGGTCGGATCACCCGACGGCGGCGGGACGGAGCGGGTGTCGGCACGGGGAGGTTCGTGTGACAACTGGTCTGGTGCTCGACGACAGCGGTTTCGAGATCCTGGTCGCCGGCGAGCGGGTCGGGCCACGCCGGCCGCTGACCGCCGAGGACGCCACCCTGCTGGGCGACCTGGCCAGCCGGTACGCGCAGGCCGTCCAGGCCGGCGCCGACGACGACGTGCTGACCGGGCTGGGCCGGGCGCTGTACGGCTGGCTGGACGGCGAGCAGGGACAGGTGACCGACCTGCTGCGCCGGGCACCGACCCCGCTGACCTTCGAGGTGCAGGGGCCGCGTACGCCGTCCGATCGACAGTGGACGGTGCTGCGGGCACCGTTCGAGCTGCTGGCCCGCCCCGACGGCGGGTTCCTCGCGGCGGACGCCCTGCTGCGCTTCGGTGTCGTCCGACGGTTGGGGGCACCCGGGGTCCGGCCGGCTCTCGACGCGTACCGGCTGGGGTTGGGGTTCATGGCGGCGGCCCCGCGCGGGCAGCACGAACTCGACTTCGAGGCCGAGGAGGCGGCGATCCTGCGGGCGGTGGGCGAGGCCCGGATCGACCTGATGGTCGAGGACACCGGCGACCCGGCGCAGTTGGCGCACCGGCTGGCCGACCTGGACGGCCTGCCCGTGCTGCACCTGTCCTGCCACGGGCTGAACACCTGGCGGCCCCAGCCGGACCGGCCGGGCGTGCCGGCGCTGATGCTGGAGGACGAGCTGGGCGACGCGCGCCCCACCACCGCCACCGAGCTGGTCGGGCTGCTGACCACGATGCCCCGACTGGTGTTCGTCTCGGCCTGCCTCACCGCGACCGCCGCCGACGCCACCGGCCAGCTTCCCCCCGGACCGGGCCGGCGGGGCGGACCGGACACGCCGGCAGCCGGCGCTGAGCTGGTGGCGCACTCGCTGGCCACCGCCCTGGTGTCGGCGGGGGTGCCGGCGGTGCTCGGCTGGGACGGCTCGGTCGGGGACCGGTCGGCCACCGTCTTCGCCGAGACGCTCTACGGGCGGCTGGGTGACCGGGCCGATCTCGCGGTGGCCGTCGGCGACGCCCGCCGGGCGCTGCTGGAGTCGACGAAGCCCCTGCTGCGGGCCGACTGGCACCTGGCCCGGCTGTGGCTGGGGCCGGCCGGGGGTGGGCCGGTGGTGGCGGGCACCCGGCGGCGGTCGCTGGTGTCCGCCGTACGCGGGACCAAGAAGTTCCTGGACCGCAAGCAGCACGTGCCGGTGGCGAAGGCGGACATGTTCGTCGGCCGGCGGCCGGAGTTGCAGCAGTCGTTGCGGGCGTTGCGGGCCGGCGACCGGGCCGGGGTGCTGCTGCACGGGCAGGGCCGGCTGGGCAAGTCGAGCCTGGCCGCCCGGATCGTGGACCGCTTCCCGGACCGGGCCGTCGGGGTGGTCTACGGCGACTACGGCGCGCTGGCGGTGCTGGACGCGGTCGCCGACGCGGTACGCGCCAACCCGCAGGCCCGGGACCTGATCGCCCGGCGGCTGCCGGAGGTGCGCGCCCGGCCCGAGGCGCTGGAGACGGTGCTGATCGACCTGCTGACCGGCCCGTGCGCCCAGGCCGGCGACGGTCAGAGCCCGCTGCTGCTGATCATCGACGACCTGGAGCAGATCCTCCAGCCCGATCCGGCAGGGCCGCACCGGGTAGTGGCCGAGTCCGCGCCGGTGCTGGCGGCGGTGCTGCGGGCGTTCGACCCCGCCGAGACCGACAGCCGCCTGGTGCTCACCAGCCGCTTCCTGTTCACCCTCGGCGGGCTGGAATCCCGGCTCGCCCCGGTGCAATTACGCCCGCTGTCCGAGGTGGCCCAGGGCAAGCTGCACTGGCGTCAGCAGGCGCTCGTCCCACCCGACCGGCAGGCCGAGCGGGCCGCACTGGCCCGGCGGGCACTGCGGGTGAGCCGGGGCAACCCCGGCCTCCAGGATCTCGTCGTGCTGCGGCTGGTCTACAGCGCAGAGGTACCGCCGGAGCGGTCCGAGGTGGCGGTCGCCGACATGGAGGCGTACCTGCGGCAGGGTGACCTGCCCCCGGACGCCGACGTGCGGGCGTTCCTGGAGAACCTGGCCCTGGACGAGCTGCTGGCGCAGGCCGGGCCACCACACGTCGCCCTGCTGCGGGCGGTCACCCTCTTTGATCTGCCGGTGCCGGTGCCGGTGGTCGACGCGCTGGCCGGCGAGGTCGGCGGGTCGACGGAACGGCTGCGCGGGCTCGGCCTGCTGGACACCTTCCCCGACCGGCACGACCCGCGACGTCAGGCGGTCGCCGTCAACGCGCTCGCCGCCGGCCGGCTCGTCCCGCTCACCGAGGAGGAACGCGCCGAACTGGCGGCGGTGGCGGTGGAACCGCTCTTCGCCGCCTGGGGCGGCCCCACACCTAGCCCACGACAAGATTTGGCCCTGGACCTGCAACTTACCCGCCTGGCCCTGACCGCCGGAACATCTCCTGCCGTCGTCGTGGCGTGCGGGACCGGAGCAGTAGTCGAGCTACATGGTGGCCATGCCGAAAGTGCCTTCAGGCTCGGAAAAGAAGCGATAGTTCTCCTCGATCGACATCGCGCCGCCATCCCTACCCACCTGCTTCGTAAGGTTGCCGGTGCTGCGGTGACCAGCGGTGACGGCGACGCCGCGGCGGAACTGTTTGACCGGGCTCTTCGGCAAACGCAGGATAACAATCAGCCCGAAGCCCACCCGCTCGAACAGGCCCGGGTCATCGCCGAACAGGCAACCTTCCTGATTAACCGCGGTGAACTCGACAGGGCTGAACAACTTTTGCGGCATGCGCAACGCCTCTTCAGTGAGGCAGGGTCAGAGCAGGAAGCCACCGTTTGCCACGGCAAAATCGCCCTCCTCCTCTATCGACGCGGCCATTTCGACGAAGCACTCCACATCCGACGCAACATCGAACTACCCGTCTACGAACGCCTCGGCGAAGCCAGAGAAACCGCCATCTGCTACAGCAGCATCGCCGACATCCTTCAAGAGCGCGGCAATTACGACGAAGCACTCTACATCCGACGCAACATCGAACTACCCGTCTACCAACGCCTCGGCGAAGCCAGAGAAACCGCCATGTGTCATGGCGACATCGCCGAAATCCTTTACCGACGCGGCCATTTCGACGAAGCACTTCACATCCGACGCAACATCGAACTACCCGTCTACGAACGCCTCGGCGAAGCCAGAGAAACCGCCATTTGCCAAGGCAACATCGCCGATATCCTCCAAACACTTGGCGAATATGACGAAGCACTTCATATACGACGAGACATCGAAATACCCGTCTACCAACGCCTCGGGGACGCCCGAATGACCGCACTCGCCCAAGGCAAAATCGCCGACATCCTTCAAGTTCGCGGCGACTACGACGGGGCAAGAAAGCTACACCTCAAGCGGCTAAAAATTCATGAACACCAGGGCGATATCGACGCCATCGCCTCGGCGAGGTGGGGGCTGGCACAGATCGACCTGGCCCGACAGAACTATCGATCCGCCGAAGAACACCTAGCCGAATCTTTTCGAATCCTGCGCCACCTCCAGCGCCCTGACGGAACAGCGGTAGTAGGGCTAAGATTCGGCCAACTACTGGCAGCACTAGGAAAGCAAGAAGAGGCTCGACAAGTGCTCGAGATCAGCCTTCTCGCCGCGAAGAAGATTAGCGCAACGGGACTGCAAGAACGGATCAGCGAAGCACTGACAAGCCTCTCCCGCAAGAGCAGCCCGAGATAGCTCGTAGCGTCGAGATGCCGCGTTCGCTAGCTACGGCATTCCCGAGCGAATCGACGGGAAACCGGGAAACATCTCTTCATTGCCTTTCGGAACGACGTCATCCTCGAAAAGAAATACCCATCCTGGCAGGCAATTTCCGTCAAGTATCCTTCCGCCGAGAAGAGAAGGCGGAGTGGCACTTAGTCTTTTGACGGCTGTCAGTCGGGTTGACGGACGGCCGAGAGGAAGTTTGCCCAGGATTGCGCGGAAAACACTAGAATCGGACCGGCCACATCCTTGCTGTCCCGAACTCCTACGCCGCCGGGCAGGCTGCCGGCGACCTCCACGCAGTTACCCTCGGCACTGCTGCGACTGCTCTTGCGCCAGACGACCTCGTCGAAATCAGCCATGATCCTTCTCCTTGAACTCACAAAGAAAATTCCGCCAGGACTGCGCGGAGAACACCAGCACCGGACCGGCGACGTTCTTGCTGTCCCGGACCCCCACCCCGGCAGACTGGCCGTCCGCGATCTCGAAGCAGTTCCCCTGAGCGCTGCTGCGGCTGCTCTTACGCCAGACGGCCTCGTCGAAATCAGCCATGATCCTTCTCCTTGATCTCCTGAAGGAAGTTCCGCCAGGACTGCGCGGGAAACACCAGCACCGGACCGGCGACGTCCTTGCTGTCCCGAACTCCCACCGCAGCAGACAGGTTGTCCGCGACCTCCACACAGTTTCCCTGGTCACTGCTGCGGCTGCTCTTGCGCCAGGTCGGCCAGTTGAGTTCAGTCACGGCACTCCTCCTTGATCTTCTGCATCAGCCTGCATGACTCCTCCTCGCCCAGTGCCTGGACATTGAGCGTGTTCCACACGTGGGCGTAAGCCTTGACCTCTTCGATGCGATCCAGGTAGAGCGCTCCGGACAGCCCCTCGCTGTAGACCGTCGTCGGCTCGGCGGACCGGGCACCCTTGGTGGGAAAGTCCAGGATGACGAAGCTGCCGGCGATCGCTGAGCGACTCAGCCCAGAGACGAGGGGAACAATCCTGACCGTGATGTTGGGAGCTTGCCCAGCCTTGATCAGCCTGTCTATCTGCCCAGCCATACAGGGCACCCGTTTACGCAGTGCGGCTTCCTCGATGATCGCCTCGAACTCGGGAGCTGTCGGCCGCTTCCTGGTGAGTAGGCGTTGCCGCTCCTGTCGGAGTTCAACGAGTTTCACCACGTCCTCGTCGGCGATACCGGGTCTGGTGCGGGCCACCTCGGCGACATATTCCGGGGTCTGGAGGAGGCCCGGGACCAGGGCGTGTTCGTAGGTGCGGATGCGGCTGGCCGCCACCTCCAGGCCGACGTACAACTGGAACCAGCGCGGGATGACCTCGCCGTAGGCGTGATACCAGCCCTTGCTCTTCGACTCCTTGGCCAGGCTGACCAGGACTTCGGTCAGCTCGGACGGGGTGCCGTAGAGGCGGCACATCTGGTCGACGTCCAGTGCGCGCAAGGGCGTCTGCCCGGCCTCTATTCGGTACATCTTGGCGCGTGACCACTCCAGGTCGGACGCGGCGGCCTCCAGGCCGAAACCGGCGACTTCCCGGGCCTGTCGTAGCAGTCGGCCGAGTTCCCGCCTCGGCACGGTCGAGCCGATCTCCGTCACGGACACCATCCTTCCTGTCTCACCACGACACGTCACCAGACATGCCGTGCGACAGTTTTCGCTTCGCCGCCCGCAAGGTGCGCCATCCGGGCGAATGTCTCATCGGGAGCATTGCACGAGTCGTCGCTGTTCTCGGATCGTGGCTGGCAGAACGCCTGTCGACGAGCAGCGGAGGTGGCGCATGGCCCGATGGAAGTGGTTCCAACGCAAAGATCATCCATTCGATGTTGTCGGTCATCCGTCCCTTGCCGGACAGGCCCGCCCTACCGATCCACCGGCCAGAGTAGACGGATCAGCCGCACCCGGCCGACCGCAATCTGTATTGGTGCGTAATAGCGGTATCGGCGCGCCGGTATACCGCAACATCGGCCCAAGTGAGTCGATCTTTACGCGGGACCGGCCGGGCGGGCGGGGATGCGGCCGTGTTTGAGGGGCGGCCCGAACCGCCGTTCCGCGTCCTGATGGCCGGCTACGTGGTCGACTTCCATCACCGCGACGCCTGCCCCCGCTGCCTGCCCGACGGCTCCTGCCGCCGCCTCGCCGCAGCCGCCGAAACCCTCCGCGTCTGGCGCGACCGCCCCGACCGGCAACCCCGCGAACCCGCCACCCGCGAACAGGACGGAACGACCGACCGACCCGCACAGACCAACCAGCACGCCCGGACCGACCGACCCGCACAGATCCAGCGGGGTACGCCGTGAAGCCCGGCGATCTGCTGCTGATCACCCGGGCGGCCAGCGTGCAGTTCATCCGTCCGATCCGGTGCCGGCTGATCCGGATCGACGACCGGCCGACGTACGACGGGTGGGTCTGGCTCGACGTCTACCAGCTCGACGCCCGGGACCGGGCGGTGGCCCGGCGGAGCATCTTCGTGCAGCGCGCCGGGATACGGCCGGGCGAGCCGGCACGTCAATCTCCGCAGCGCGCCACCGTCCGCCCGCGCGCCTGCACGACGGGACACAACCGCATTCCGCCCGGGTCCTGACCATCACCCGGAGCACCCGTTAACGGCACGACAGTGCCCTGGCCGGTGGCCAGGGCACTGTCGGGGGAGGGAATTACGCGGGAGAGCCGGCTTCCGCGAAGTCGTAGAGGCTCTTGATGTCGTCGTCGTAGTACGGGCCGTCGAATTGCCCGTTACCCGGGTTGTCACCGTGGCTGACGGTGCTGTTGATGTATCCGGCACCGATCGTGTCGTTGTATTCCTGCAACCAGGGACCGCCGCTGGATCCGTAGGTCATGTTGCAGTACATCCGGATCTGCTGGCCGCCCGCGTCCCAGGTGGTGCTCTGGCAGTACTGCTGGCTCTCACCGCCGCCGAGGTTGGACGGGTAGCCGAGGGCGGTGACCGAGACGGAGTAGCCCCAGTTCCAGCGCAGCCCGTTGCCGCCGACGGTGTCGACGACCTTGGCGTTGTAGATGCCGCCGTTGGACATCACCGCGATGCCCATGTCCTCGGCGTAGCTCGACGAGCTGGCCCACGCGCCCCGGGTGGAGAGACTGTAGGCCACGAAGGTGCCGAACGGCCGGACACCGTTGCGGTACCGGGGGACGAACTGCCAGTTGCTGTACCACCCACCGCCGGCGCCCTGGTGGACGCAGTGGCCGGCGGTCACCACCAGCCGCCGCTTGGTGCTGGCGACGGTGCTGGCCGAGCAGGAGGCGGTGCCGCCGCCGGGCACGGTGAAGTAGACCTTGCCGACGGTTACCGCCTCGTTCAGCATCGTCCGGGGGCCGCTGGCGATGCTCGGGGCCACCGGCGCGACGGTGCCGGCCGGGCCGGTGGGCCTCGGCGCACGGCTCGACGACGTGGCGGACCGTGCCGACTTCGGGAAGTCCAGGTCGACGGCGGACGCCATGCGTTCCGGCGTCCAGAAATCCATGACCTCCTTGGCGATCTTCTCGTTGGTGATCGCCCGGCCGTCCAGGGTACGGGCGATAGCGGTGATGTTTCCTTTCTGGTCGACCGTGGTGGAATTCGCCTCGGCTGCCGGCGCACCGGTCAGGATCAGAGTGAATGCGGCTCCGGCACTCACCGACCAACGCAGAACGGATTTCAAGAGGACCTCCTATGCCCCTTGCACCTATCCGGACTCGGGCAGCATATTGAGGGTCAACTATTGATCACAATGCTGGTCATTGAGTGCCAGAAATCTGTGTCACTCCGTAACATTCGGCATGTCCACTGCCAATTTTATTGGCCCTGGGATATGCGGTGGATTGTTTCCTCCCCCGGCGGGACGGGCCGGCGGGACGGGCCGGCGGCACGGCGACGGCATCCGGGGGCGACGGACCCGGACCGGAGGTGGGCAACGGCGTTCGACCGGCGTCGGGAGCACATCCCGACGCCGGTCGAAGGAAGCAGCGGAGCCGGCCACCGCCGGCGCACCGGTCAGTGCCGGTGCAGGGCCGTCCGGATCAGCCGGTTGACCAGCTTGGGGTACTCCAGGCCGCTGGCCGCCCACATCCGGGGGAACATCGACGTCGGGGTGAACCCGGGCATCGTGTTGATCTCGTTGAGGTAGACGTCCAGGTCGGGGGTGACGAAGAAGTCGACCCGGGCCAGGCCGGCGCAGTCCAGCGCGGTGAACGCGCGGGTGGCGTACTCCTGGACCTGGCGGGTCACCCGGTCGGGCAGGCCGGCGGGGACGTCGTACTCGCAGACCTCGTCGGCGAAGAGGTACTTGGCCTCGAAGTCGTACCACTCGCGGTCGCCGACCATCCGCACCTCGGCCAGCACGGACGCCTCGGGCGCCCCGCCGGCCTCGCCCTCCAGCACGCCGCACTCGATCTCCCGGCCGACGATGGCGGCCTCGACCAGCACCTTGGTGTCGATCTCGCGGGCGGTGGCGACGGCGGCGTCGAGCTGCGCCCAGTCGTCGACCCGGGTGATGCCGAACGACGAGCCGGCCCGGGACGGCTTGACGAACACCGGCAGCCCCAGCCGCTGCTTGTCGGTCTCGCTCAGGGTCATCCCGTTGCGCAGCACCGCGTACGGGCCGACCGGGATGCCCTCGACGGCGCAGAGCTTCTTGGTGAACTCCTTGTCCATCGCGGCGGCGGAGGCGAAGACGTTCGCGCCGACGTACGGGATGTCGGCCATCTCCAGCATGCCCTGGATGGTGCCGTCCTCGCCGTACGCGCCGTGCAGCACCGGGAAGACCACGTCCACGTCGGCGAGCGCGCGGGTGCCCTCGGCCGGGTCGAGCACCAGCAGGCCACCGGCGGCCGGGTCGGCGTGGAGCACCACCTCGACCCCGGCTCCGGCGGTGATCTCCGGCAGCTTGCGCGCCCGGATCGCCAGCTCGGCCGGTTCCCCGCTGGTCAGCACCCACCGGCCCTGCCGGGTGATGCCGACCGGCACCACGTCGTACTCGTCGGGGTCGAGCGCGCCGAGCACGCTGCCGGCGCTGACGCAGGAGATGCCGTGCTCGGGGCTGCGTCCGCCGAAGACGATCGCCACGCGGGTCTTGCCTGGGGTGGTCACTCGGGTCACCTCTCGGTACGCGACTGCGGAGCCGTCAGTTGCGCTCTCCCGACTGACCTTACTGTGGGTGGTGACGCGCCGATGGTGATACCCGGGAGGACGTGATCGTCCCTCGCAAACGGTCATCCACCCCGATACGGTACGTGACCGTCAGCCCTGTCCGGGCGGGATGACGCGGCGTCGCCGACCGACGGCGATCACCTTGACCCGCTGCCGTCCGGCCCGGACCATGCCGAGCGCCATGAACGCCCCGGCGATCCGGTCGGCGGCCTCCCTGCTGTTGGCGCCGACCACCTGCCGACGCCGCTCGGGGCGGGACCGTTCGTCGCGTTGCGCGGTCTCCGCCGGCCGTACGTCGCTGAGCACCACCAGGAACCGGGTCATCGCCGTCATCAGGCCCCTCACAGTCCACAGTCCTTTCCCGACGATGGATGGCGGCGGCGGCACGTGACGATCGGGAACGGGGGAGTAAACCCGATCGCCACGCGCCTCATCCCCTCCGGTCACTCACCACCGCCGTCGTCACGACAACCGTTGGTGAGGACGCCATCACAGAGTGACAGGTGGACAGGCATGAATGCAACTCTCATCGAGGTTTCTCTCATGCACGCGTTCCCAGGGCGTGTGTCACCATCGATGTATGGCACCGAAGACCGCCCGGGCTCGCCGCCTGGGCATCGCCCTGCGTACCCACCGGGAAGCCGCCGGCCTCACCCTGGAGGCCGCCGCCGACGAGATCAACAGCACCCGCAGCACCCTCAGCCGCTACGAGAACGCGCAGACACTGGTCAGCCCGGCCACCGTCCGCGCGCTGCTCAGCCTCTACGGGGTCCGACCGGAGGACATCGCCGCGGCGGTCCAGCTCGCCAAGGACACCCGCAAACCCGGCTGGTGGGTGCCCTACTCACACCTGCTGGACAAACGCACCATCGACTTCATCGCGCTGGAGGCCGAGGCCACCGGGATCGCCAACTTCGAACCCTCGATCGTGCCGGGTCTGCTCCAGACCGCCGACTACATCCGGGGCGTGATGCGGGGCGGCCCGCACACCCTCACCGACGACCAGGTCGAGCAGCGGGTCAAGCTCCGCCTGGACCGGCAGCAGCGGATCACCGCCGCCGAGCCACCGATCTTCGACGCGATCATCGACGAGGGCGCGCTGCTGCGCCCGGTCGGCGACCAGACGGTGATGGCCGCGCAGCTCAGCCACCTGCTCAAGACGTCGGAGCTGCCGAACGTCACCGTCCAGGTGATCCCGCTCTCCGCCGGCTACCACCGGGGCACCCGGGGCTCGCTGCACATCCTGGAGTTCGCCGACCCCGAGGACCCGCAGATCGCCTCGGTGGAGACGGTCGCCGGCCAGATGGTCCTGGACCGACCGGGCGACCTGCGAACCTGCACCAAGATCATGGAGCATCTGCGCACCGTGGCGCTGAGCCCCGCGGACAGCCGCGACCGGCTGCTGCAACTGATGAAGGGACGGTAGTAGACCGATGACACCGACGATCAGCGCGGCCCTGTCCAGGGCCGCCTGGCGCAAGAGCAGCCGCAGCGGGGACGAGGGTGCCTGCGTCGAGCTGGCCCCGCTGCCCGGACAGGTCGCGATCCGCGACTCCAAGGACCCGACCGGCCCGGTACTGCTCTTCCCACCCGCCGCCTGGGCCGCCTTCGCCGCTGACCCGCCGAGTCGCTGACCGACCCCGTCGCTGACCCGCCCCGCGCCCGCCCCCGCACCGCGTCGATGCGCTGCGGGGGCGGGCGCGTGCGGATCAGCCGACCGTGCCGGCGGGTGGGGGCGCGATGGGGCGTACCGTCTCGGCCGCGGCGATGGCCACCCCGCGCGCCCCGGCCATGTCCCGGTCCGGGACCAGGGCGAACACGGCCGACGCGGCCTGCTCCGCCCGGAGCACGGTGTGCGCGCGGACGGTGTCGACGAACCAGTCCCGGAACTCCGCCGTCGCCTCCACCACCCCGCCACCGACGAAGTACGCGTGCGGGTCGGTGAAGTTCGCCGCGACGGTGAACAACCGGCCGAGCGCCACCGCCTGCTGGGTGAAGACCTCCCGGGCCAGCGGATCACCGCGCTCGGCGTACCCCCGGAGCAGCTTCGCGGCCCGCGCGGACGGCTCCCGGGTCAGCGGGTGCCCCGGATACCGCGACAGCCAGTACGGCAGCAGGTTGCGCCCGATCGCGGTCAGCGAGGCGACGCTCTCCGCGTCCCCGACGAACCCGCAGGCGCACCGCGGTTCCGGCTGGTCGGGGGCGAGCAGCCCGGCCAGCGGGAGGTGCACGTGGCCGAGTTCGCCGGCCATCCCGGCCGCCCCGGTGACCACCCGGCCGTCGACCACCACCCCGCCGCCGAGACCGGTGCCGACGATGGCCGACACCGACGACCGGGTGGCCGCGTCGGCTCCGAAGTGGACGTGGTGGGCGTAGAGCGCGGCGGCGTTGCCGTCGTTGTGGTAGACCACCGGCAGGCCGAGCCGCCGCTCCAGCGCACCCCGCACGTCGAAGCCGTGCCAGTCCGGCTGCGCGAAGTTCGTCGACCCCCGGGACGAGATGACCCCGGTGGCGCTGGCCGGGCCGGGGGTGTCCAACCCGACCGCCCGCACCAGCTCGCGGCGCACCCCGGCGTGCGCCAGCACCCCGTCGAACGCGCGGGCCAGCGCCTCCACCGCCGCCTGCGGGCCGGCGGTCACCTCGCTGGGGATCTCCACCAACCCGTCCACCAGGAACCGGCCATCCAGGCTGAGCACTGTCGCGTTGTTGCTGGTGCCACCGTTGTCCAGCCCGACCACCACCGGGCCGTCCGCGTCGCCCATCCGCCACCTCCGCCGCGCCTGCTGCGAGGTTAGTTCCCGTTTCCGCCGCCCGTCACGCCCCCCGACGCAGGCGGCGCACCCCGACCGGACCGGGGTGCGCCCACTGCACGCGGCGGCCCGGCCCGGGTCCGGTCAGTCCGGGCGACGGGCCAGCACGCCGGTGGCGTCCCACTCCTCGGCGTGCAGCACCGTCGGCAGCAGGCCCAGCCCGGTCATCGCCGTACACAGCGCTTCGGCCTGCCTGTCGCTGACCTCCACCACCAGGTGCCCCCCGGGCCGCAGCCAGTCGACCGCCCCGGCGGCCACCCGCCGCAGCACGGCCAGCCCGTCGGCACCGCCGTCCAACGCCACCGCCGCCTCGTGCAACCGGGCCTCCGCCGGCATCAGCGCCACCGCCGGGGTCGGCACGTACGGGGCGTTGGCCACCACCACGTCCAGCCGGCCCCGCCGGTCGGGCGGCAGCGGGTCGAACAGGTCACCCTGCACCACGGTGGCGTCCCGGCCCGCCAGGTTACGGCGGGCGCAGGCGACGGCGGCCGGGTCCACGTCGACGGCGGCGAGCCAGCGCGGGGCGAGCCGGTCGGCCAGCGCGACACTGATCGCACCCGACCCGCAGCACAGGTCGACCACCGCCGGTGCCGGGCCGGCGACCGACACCGCGGCCTCCACCAGCAGCCCGGTCCGCGCCCGGGGGACGAACACCCCCGGGTCGACGGCGATCCGTCGACCGCAGAACTCGGCCCAGCCGAGCAGGTGTTCCAGGGGTTCGCCGGCCACCCGCCGGTCGGTGAGGGCGGCCAGTTCGCGCGGCGAGCCGGCGGCGGCGGTGAGCAGTTCGGCCTCGTCCTCGGCGTAGACACAGCCGGCGGCGCGCAGCCGGGCGACGAGAGCGGTGTGGTCGTGGGGGTACGGAGCTGCCATGGTGCTGCCTCTTTCGGGAACGTACCTCGACGCTCCCACCGTCGCGACCGCGGCGACGGATCTGCCGTTACCGCGGCGACGGGGACTCGACGGGGAGCGCCGGTCCTGTCGTGTGGGGGATCGGACTCACCTCCTCGGGTCGGGGCCGCCCGTGCGGCCGGCATCACGATAGCGGATCGGAAACCCCCGCGGCGTCCAGTGCGGCCGCCACGTCGGCGACCAGGTCGGCGGTGTCCTCCACCCCGCAGGAGAGCCGGACGAAACCCGGGGCGGTGTCGTCGCCCCACTGCGCCCGCCGGTCCGCGCTGGTGTGCAGGCCACCGAACGAGGTCGCCGCGGTGACCAGTCGGGACGCGGCGACGAACCGGGCCACCCGGTCGGCGTCCCCCAGGTCGAACGAGAGCACCCCGGGCATCCGACGGAGCTGCCGCGACGCCACCGGGTACGCCGGGTCCTCCGGCCGCCCCGGCCAGCGCAACCCGGTCACCCCGACCCGGCCGGCGAGCAGTTCCACCAGCGCCGCCGCGTTGGCGGACTGCCGGGCCAGCCGCAGGTCCAGGGTGGCCAGCGAGCGGTGGGCCAGCCAGGCGTCGAACGCCCCGGGCACCGCGCCGGTGGTGGTCCGCCACCCCGTCACCGTCTCCAGCAGCTCCGCCGACCGGGACGCCACGTAGCCGAGCAGCAGGTCGGAGTGGCCGGTCAGCGCCTTGGTGCCGGAGGCGACCACCAGGTCCGCGCCGAGGTCCAGCGGGCGCTGCCCGAGCGGGGTGGCGGTGGTGTTGTCCACCGCCACCAGCGCACCGGCCGCGTGCGCCGCGTCGGCCAGCACGGCGATGTCGGCCACGTCCAGGCCCGGGTTCGCCGGGGTCTCCAGCAGCACCAGGCGTACGCCGTCGAACGACGGGTACGGCCCGGCGGTGGGCGCGAAGACCACCTTGACCCCGATCCCGGCGAGGGTGGCGGTGGCGAACGCCCGGACCGGGAAGTAGCCGTCGGCGGGGAGCAGCACGGTGTCGCCGGGCCGCAGCACGGCCAGCAGCAGCCCGGTGATGGCCGCCTGGCCGGAGGCGAAGACCCGGCAGTCGCCCCCTTCCAGCTCACCGATGGCGGCCTCCAGCAGCCGCCGGGTCGGATTGTCCGGGCGGCCGTAGCCGTTCGGCGTCGCGCCCGGCCCCTGCCACGGGTCGAGGTGGTAGGGCGCGGCGAACACCGGGCCGGGCAGGAACGGCTGTCCGGGCTCCGGCGCGGGCAGCCCGGCGTGCACGCACCGGGTGCCGTCGTGCCAGTGCCCGGTTTGCGGGACGGGGCGGCTCATTCGTACGACTCCGGCTTGGCGGTCCGGCTCATCAGGGTGTCCACCGCGAGCCTCGGGTCCATTCCCTCGTGGCAGATCCGTTCGATCTGCTCGGTGATCGGCATCTCCACCCCGTGTGCGCGGGCCAGGTCCCGGATGGCCAGGCAGCTCTTGACGCCCTCGGCGGTCTGCCGGGTGGCCGCCTGCGCCTGTTCCAGCGTCTCCCCCCGGCCCAGGTGCTCGCCGAAGGTGCGGTTGCGGGCCAGCGGCGACGAGCAGGAGGCCACCAGGTCCCCCATGCCGGCCAGCCCGGCGAAGGTGATCGGGTCGGCGCCGAGCGCCACCCCCAGCCGGGCGGTCTCGGCCAGCCCCCGGGTCATCAGCATGGCCCGGGTGTTGTCGCCGAAGCCCATCGCGGTGGCGATCCCGTACGACAGGGCGATCACGTTCTTGACGGCCCCGCCCAGCTCGCAGCCGATCACGTCGTCGTTGGTGTACGGCCGGAAGTACGGGGTGCGGATCGACTGCTGCACCAGTTCGGTACGGCGGGCGTCGGTGCCGGCGACCACCGTCGCCGCCGGCTGCTCGACGGCGATCTCGGGGGCCAGGTTGGGGCCGGAGACCACCACCACCCGGTCCGGGGTGACCCGGGCGGTCTCCACGATCACCTCGCTCATCCGTCGGGTGGTGCCCAGCTCGATCCCCTTCATCAGGGAGACGAGGGTGGCGTCCGGGGCGAGGTGCCCGGCCCACTCGGCGAGGTTGCCGCGCAGCGTCTGCGACGGCACCGACAGCACCACCAGCTCCGCGCCGGAGATCGCCTTGGCCGGGTCGCCGGTCGCGGTGACCCGCTCGGGCAGGCGGAGCTCCGGCAGGTAGTCGGGGTTGCGCCGGTGGTCGCGGATCGCCTCGGCGACCTGCTCCCGCCGGGCCAGGATGGTCACCTCCCGACCGGCGTCGGCGAGGATCTTGGCGAACGCCGTCCCCCAGGATCCGGCCCCCAGCACCGCCACGTGCCCACTCACGCCGTCGCCTCCCCACCGTCGGCGACGCGACCCGGCGTCGCGGGCCGACCGATCCGACCGCTCATGCCCCTGCCGTCCCTGCGTCGCACCGGTCGATCCACTCGCTCATTCGGTCACCTCGGGTTTGTGCGGACGGGCGGGACGTTCCCACAGCGGCGGGGGTGTGCCGCCCCGGATGCCGGCAAGCAGGTCACGCAGAGTCAACATGATCTGGTCGGTCATCTCCTCCAGCACCACCCGGCTGGGGGCCTCCCCGGTCCACCGGCTCAGGTCGACCGGCGGACCGGCCACCACCGTCACCGGGGTCCGGGGCCGCAGGCCAACCCGGCGGGTACGCGGGTCGAAGAGCCGTTCCGGCCCCCACATCGCCACCGGGACCACCGGTGCGCCGGTGGCCAGCGCCAGCCGGGCCGCCCCGGTCTTGCCCTTCATCGGCCACAACTGCGGCTCCCGGGTGATGGTGCCCTCCGGATAGATGACCACCGCGCCACCGGCGTCCAGCGCGGCGACCAGCCGGTCCAACGACCTGACCGCGACGGAGGTCTCCCGTTCCACCGGGATCTGCCGGCAGCGGTGCAGGATCCAGCCGACCACCGGCACCCGGAACACGCTGGCCTTGCCGAGGAACTGCGGCCACCGGCCGGCGTCGTAGATGAAGTGCGCGCAGACCAGCGGATCGGTGTGTGAGAGGTGGTTGGGGACGATGATGACGCCGCCGTCGGTGCGCAACCGCTCGGCCCCGTGCCAGGTGCGCCGGGTCCAGGCCAGCATCACGGGCTTGACCAGCACCACGGCGAACCGTCGCCAGAAACCCAGTCTGCGCCGTGTCACCCGTGCCTCCTCGTCACCCGCCCGCGCGCCGCAGCCCCACCGTTGCGTGCCCGCAGCGGAAATCATGCCTGCTCGTCCCGGGTACGGCCAGTGAGGGTACCGCCGTCGGCGCTGGCAGGATTGTCGACGTGGGCCGAGCGAGGTGGGTGGTGGTGGTACCGGTCAAGCGGCTGCGTGCCGCCAAGAGCCGGCTGCGGGGCGCGCTGCCGGCCGTACCGCACGAGGAGCTGGCGCTGGCCCTGGCGGCCGACACGGTCGGCGCGGCGCTGGCCTGCCCGGCGGTGGCCGGGGTGCTGGTGGTCACCGCCGATCCGCGGGTGGCGGCGGCGGCCGGCGCGGCGGGCGCCCGGGTGGTGCCGGACCGGCCGGACGCCGGGCTGAACGCCGCCCTGCGGCACGGCGTCGACGCGGCGGTCACCGACGGTGACCGGCGGACCTGGGTGGCCGCCCTCACCGCCGACCTGCCGGCGCTGCGCCCGGCCGAGCTGGCCGCCGCGCTGCACGCGGTCACCACCGGCCCGCCCGGGGTACGCCGGTTCGTGGCCGACGCCCCCGGCACCGGCACCGCGCTGCTCGCCGCGCCGCCCGGGGTGCCGCTGGACCCCCGGTTCGGGGTCGGTTCCGCCGCCGCGCACCGGGCCTCCGGGGCGGTGCCGCTGGCAGGTCCGTGGCCGAGCCTGCGCCGGGACGTGGACACCGCCGCCGACCTGGCCGACGCGGCCCGGCTCGGCCTCGGCCCGGCCACCCGGGCGCTGACCGGCGTCGCGGTCGGCCCGACCGGACCGACCGCTCCCCCGGGTTGAGACACCGGTGTACGGTGCTGGCATGCAGGGCACCGTGGCGACCTTCGACGCGTCGACCCGCACCGGCGTGCTGCTCCTCGACGACGGCACCGAGCTGCCCTTCCCGGCCCGCGCCTTCGACGCCTCCGGGCTGCGCCTGCTCCGGCTCGGCCAGCGGCTCCGGGTGGAAACGGATCCGGACGGCGGGGTCGTCCGGGTGACGTTGCCGACCATGGCCTGAACAACCCGGCCCAAGTTCATTTTGCGTTAACCAGAATCGGGTGATTATGAGCGGGTGAGCACCCCTCGCGAGCACCCCACCAGCCCGTCCACCGCCACCGACCCGACCGGCTCCCGCAACGGCACCCGCCGCCGGGGTGCCTCCCGCACCCGACGGGCCGCCGAGGACGTCGCCGCCACCGCACCCGACTCCCCCGCCGCCAGTGCCGCCGGGGCCTCCGCCGGCCTGGACGAGGTGCTCGACACCGGCGACCGGCCCACCGCCGACGACGTGCCCGCCGGGGCGGGGTCGACCGCCGACGACGGCCCACCCGTCGTCGAGCCGCTGCCGGCCGACCGGTTCCTCAACCGGGAGCTGTCCTGGCTCGACTTCAACGGCCGGGTGCTGGCGCTGGCCGAGGACCCCGGCACGCCGCTGCTGGAACGGGCCAAGTTCCTGGCCATCTTCGCCAGCAACCTCGACGAGTTCTACATGGTCCGGGTGGCCGGGCTCAAGCGGCGGCTCTCCGCCGGCCTGCCGGTACGCGGCGGTGACCGGCTGCCGCTGCGCACCCAGCTGGAGCGGATCACCGAGTGCGCCGCCGGGCTGGTCGCCCGCCAGGCCGCCTGCTTCGTCGACGACCTGCTGCCGCGGCTCGCCCGGGAGGACATCCGGATCACCCGCTGGGCCGAGCTGGACGACCCGGAGCGGGAACGGCTGCGCACCTACTTCCGGGAACACATCTTCCCGGTGCTCACCCCGCTCGCGGTGGACCCGGCGCACCCGTTCCCGTACATCTCCGGGCGGTCGCTGAACCTGGCCGTGGCGGTCCGCGACCCGGACGGCGGCTCGGAGCTGTTCGCCCGGGTGAAGGTCCCCAACAACGTGCCCCGCTTCGTCCGGGTCGGCCGCGACCAGCCGGGGCTGCGGATGCTGCCGGTCGAGGACCTCATCTCGGTGCACCTGGGGCAGCTCTTCTCCGGCATGCAGGTGGTCGAGTGCCACCTGTTCCGGGTCACCCGCAACGCCGAGGTGGAGGTCGACGAGGACCGCGACGAGGACCTGCTCCAGGCGTTGGAACGGGAGCTGGCCCGGCGGCGCTTCGGGCCCCCGGTCCGGCTGGAGGTGGCCGCCTCCATCTCCGACCACATGCTGGAGCTGCTCGTCCGCGAGCTGGACATGGACGACCACGACGTGCTGCGGGTGCCCGGCCTGCTGGACCTGTCGGCGCTGTGGCAGCTCTACGGCGAGGCGGACCGCCCCGACCTCAAGGACAAGCCGTTCGTGCCGGCCACCCATCCCCGGCTGACCGAGGGCGAGGTGCCGCGCAGCGTCTTCGCCACCCTGCGCGACGGCGACGTGCTGGTGCATCACCCGTACCACTCGTTCGCCACCAGCGTGCAGCGCTTCGTCGAGCAGGCCGCCGCCGACCCGAACGTGCTGGCCATCAAGCAGACCCTCTACCGCACCAGCGGGGACTCCCCGATCGTCGACGCGCTGGTCGACGCCGCCGCCGCCGGCAAGCAGGTGGTGGTGCTGGTGGAGCTGAAGGCCCGCTTCGACGAGGTGGCCAACATCGGCTGGGCGCGCACCCTGGAACGGGCCGGCTGCCACGTCGTCTACGGCCTGGTCGGGCTCAAGACGCACTGCAAGACCGCCCTGGTGGTGCGCCAGGAAGGCAACCAGATCCGCCGGTACTGCCACATCGGCACCGGCAACTACCACCCCAAGACCGCCCGACTGTACGAGGACTTCGGCGTGCTCACCGCCGACCCGGAGATCGGCGCGGACCTGACCGACCTGTTCAACGTGCTCACCGGGTACAGCCGGCAGACGGCGTACCGACGGTTGCTGGTCGCCCCGCAGGGCATCCGTAGCGGCCTGATCGAGCGGATCGAACGGGAGATCGCCCACGTCCGGCTGGGCATGCCGGGGCTGGTGCAGTTCAAGGTGAACTCGCTGGTCGACGAGGAGATCACCGACGCGCTCTACCGGGCGTCGCGGGCCGGCGTCCACGTGGACCTGCTGATCCGGGGCATGTGCACACTGCGGCCCGGGGTGCCGGGGCTGTCGGAGAACATCCGGGTCCGCTCGATCCTCGGTCGGTTCCTGGAACACTCCCGGATCTTCCGGTTCGGCAACAACGGCGACGCCGAGTTCTGGATGGGGTCGGCCGACCTGATGCACCGCAACCTCGACCGCCGGGTGGAGGCGCTGGTGCAGGTCAGCGACCCGGTCGCGCGGGCCGAGCTGGACCAGGTGATGGGGTACGCGATGAGCCCCGAGGTGGACGCGTTCGAGCTGGCCGGGGACGGCACCTGGACCCGGCGTACCGGCACCGCCGAGGAACCGCTGCACGACCTCCAGGAGCTGCTGCTGCGCCGGGTGGGCAGCTCCGCCGGCTGACCCCCGGGCGGCGGTCCAGTTCCGCCGGCTGCCCCCGGGCGGCGGTCCAGTTCCGCCGGCTGCCCCCGGGCGGCCGTCCGACGGGCCGGGCGGGCGGGCGACCGGTGCCACCCGCTCCCCGGACGTAGGGTGACCAGATGACGGAGGAGGACGCGACCGGTATCCGGGCGGCCGGTGGGGTGGCCTGGCGGCCGTCCGGGCACGGCGGGGTCGAGGTCTGCCTGGTGCACCGGCCCCGCTACGGCGACTGGTCGCTGCCCAAGGGCAAGCTGGAGGCCGGCGAGCATCCGTTGCTGGCCGCCGTCCGGGAGGTGGCCGAGGAGTCCGACGTCCGGGCGGTGCCGCAGGTCCGGCTGCCCAGCGTGCGGTACCGCAGCGAGGGGCGGCCCAAGGTGGTCGACTACTGGTCGATGCGGGCGGTGGACACCGGCGGCTTCCAGCCGGACACCGAGGTCGACGACGTGTGCTGGCTCGACGTCGACGCGGCGGTCGGGCGGGTCAGCTACCCGCACGACGCGCAGGTGCTGACCGCGTTCGCCGCGCTGCCCCCGGTGACCGGCACGGTGGCGCTGGTCCGGCACGCGCACGCCGGCCGGCGGGCCACCTGGTCCGGCCCGGACACCGCCCGGCCGCTGGACGCCGAGGGCGTCACCCAGGCCCGGCGGCTCGCCCCGCTGGTCGCCCTCGTCCGGCCGGTCCGGCTGCTGTCGGCCTCGCCCCGCCGCTGCGTGCAGACCCTGGATCCGGCGGCGGCCCTGCTGGACCTGCCGATCGAGGTGTGCGGGGACTTCGACGAGCCGAAGCCGGGTCAGCAGGTCGACGAGTGCGCGCTGGCCGCCGCCGGCCGGCTGACCACGCTGGCCGCCACCGGGGAACCGGTCGCGGTGTGCAGCCAGGGCAAGGTGATCCCGGGGGCGTTGGCCCGACTGACCGGGCGGGAGGACGACTTCGGCACCGCCAAGGGCGGGGGTTGGCTGCTGGCCTTCGCCGCCGACCGGCTGCTCGCCGCCGACCGCCTCTGAGGGCACGGGAACGGGCGCCCACCGGTGTGGTGGACGCCCGTCGGGTCGTACCCGGAATTCACCGCTTGGCGGCGGTCCGCTTCGCCGGCGCCTTCTTGGCGGGCGCCTTCTTCGCGGTGGTGGCCTTGGCCGCCGTGGACTTGGCCGCGGTGGTCGTCTTCTTGGCCGCCGTGCTCCGGGCGGTGGTCGACGTGGCCGCCGCGGTCTTCTTGGCCGGAGCGGCCTTCTTGGTGGCCGCCTTGGTCGCGGGGGCGGCCTTGGTGGCCTTGGCCGCGGCGGTCTTCCGGGCGGCGGTCGCCGTGGTCTTCTTGGCTGCCGTCGCCGTGGTCTTCCTGGCGGCGGTCGCCTTGGCACCGGTCGCCTTCGCCCCCGTCGCCTTGGCACCGGTGGCCTTGGCACCGGTCGCCTTCGCCCCGGTGGCCTTGGCGGCGGTGGCCTTGGCGGCGGTGGCCTTGGCCCCGGTCGCCTTGGCACCCGTCGCCTTCGCCGTGGTGGCCTTGGCCGCCGCCGTGGTGGTGGTCTTCTTCGCCGGAGCGGCGGTCTTCGGCACCTTGCCGGTGGCCACCATCTCCTTGAAACCGGCGCCCGGCTTGAAGGCCGGGACGGATGTCTTCTTGACCTTCACCGCCTCACCGGTACGCGGGTTGCGCGCTGTTCGCGCCGCCCGGACACGCTTCTCGAACGATCCGAATCCGGTGATCGCCACTTTGTCGCCCTTGGTGACCGCCGCCTGGACCTCGGCGAGGACCGCGTCGAGCGCCGCCGTCGCCGACTTGCGGTCCCCCAGGCGAGCGGCGAGCGCCTCGATGAGCTCGGCCTTGTTCACGACTTCCTCCCGATTGTGCAACTGACTCGACGCGAGCCATTCTGCGCGCACCGTATGCCCTGTGCTGCCTGGACACAAACATTCGGCGGAAAAAAGCCCTTGTGTCGTAACGGATTCGCCCCCACCGGATGAACCGGTGGGGGCGAAAACCGTACGGAAATCGGTCGTACGGCTAGCGCACGGCGGGGGTGAACGACGGCCGACCCGCCTCGTACGCCTCGATGTCGGCGAGGTGCCGGAGGGTGAGTCCAATGTCGTCCAGGCCCTCCATCAGCCGCCAACGGCTGTGGTCGTCGAGCGGGAACGACCAGGTGTACCCGCCGACCCGGACCTCGCGGGTGGTCAGGTCGACGGTCACCGGCGTGGTCGGGTCGGCTTCCACGAGTTGCCAGATCTGCTCGACCGCGGCCGGTTCCAACTCGACCGGAAGGAGCCCTTCCTTGAGCGAGTTGCCCCGGAAGATGTCACCGAACCGGGGGGAGACGACCGCCTGGAAACCCCAGTCGCGCAGTGCCCAGACGGCGTGCTCGCGGGACGACCCGGTGCCGAACTCCGGCCCGGCCACGAGGATCGAGGCACCGGAATAGGCCGGGTTGTTGAGCACGAATGCCGGGTCCTCCCGCCACGCGTTGAACAGACCGTCGGCGAATCCCGTCCGGGTCACCCGCTTGAGGTACACGGCCGGGATGATCTGGTCGGTGTCCACGTTGGAGCGACGCAGCGGCACGGCGGTGCCGGTGTGGGTGGTGAACTTGTCCATCTCTCGGCTGCCCTTCTACAGGTCGGCGGGGGCGGAGAGCCGGCCGGTCACGGCCGTGGCGGCGGCGACCTGCGGCGACACCAGGTGGGTACGCCCACCCCGGCCCTGCCGGCCCTCGAAGTTGCGGTTGGAGGTCGATGCCGAACGCTCGCCGGGCTTGAGCGTGTCCGGGTTCATGCCCAGGCACATCGAGCAGCCGGCGAACCGCCACTCCGCACCGGCGTCGGCGAAGACCTTGTCCAGCCCCTCCGCCTCGGCGGCCTCCCGCACGGCGGCGGAACCCGGCACCACCAGCATCCGTACCCCGTCGGCGACCCGGTGGCCGCGCAGCACGTCGGCGGCGGCCCGCAGGTCCTCCAGCCGGCCATTGGTGCAGGAACCGACGAAGACCACGTCGACGGCGACGTCCCGCAGCGGCGTCCCGGGGGCGAGGTCCATGTACTCCAGCGCCCGGCGCGCGGCGGTCCGCTCGGCGTCGGTGGCGAACTCCTCCGGATCCGGCACGGCCGCGCCCAGCGGCGCACCCTGACCGGGGTTGGTGCCCCAGGTTACGAACGGGGTGATCCGGCTCGCGTCCAGGGTCACCTCGGCGTCGAAGGTCGCGCCGTCGTCGGTGGGCAGCGTCCGCCAGTAGGCCAGCGCCGCGTCCCAGTCCGCCCCGGCCGGCGCGTGCGGCCGACCCTTGAGGTACGCGAAGGTCGTCTCGTCCGGCGCGATCAGCCCCGCCTTGGCGCCCCACTCGATGGACATGTTCGCCACCGTCATCCGGCCCTCCATCGACAGCGCCCGGATCGCCTCGCCCCGGTACTCCACGATGTGGCCGCGCCCACCGCCCGTGCCCACCTGCGCGATCAGCGCGAGGACCAGGTCCTTGGCGGTGACGCCGGGGCCGAGCTGACCGGTGACGTTGACCGCCATCGTCTTCGGCCGGGCCTGCGGCAGGGTCTGCGTGGCCAGGACGTGTTCGACCTCACTGGTGCCGATGCCGAAGGCCAGCGCACCGAACGCGCCGTGGGTGGCGGTGTGCGAGTCGCCACAGACGATCGTCATACCGGGCTGGGTGACGCCCAGCTGCGGGCCGATCACGTGCACGATCCCCTGGTTCTCGTCGCCCAGGGGGTGCAGCCGCAGGCCGAACTCGGCGCAGTTGCGGCGCAACGTCTCGATCTGGGTGCGTGACGTCGGGTCGGCGATCGTCAGCAGGTCACCACGGCGCAGCCGGAACGCGGGATCGTCGTACCCGGTCGGGGTGTTGTGATCCTCGGTCGCGAGCGTGAGGTCGGGACGACGGACCTGTCGACCGGCCAACCGCAGCCCGTCGAACGCCTGCGGGCTGGTCACCTCGTGCAGCAGGTGCAGGTCGATGTAGAGCAGGTCCGGCTCGCCCTGCGCGGTCCGTACGACGTGTGCGTCCCAGACCTTCTCGGCCAGGGTCCTCGGTTGAGTGACTCCCACCATCTGGACATCCTAAATTCTGGGAGGTAAATTTCGGCTTGTGGGACACAGTATGAGCGGTGTCGGCGTCCTCGACAAGGCGGTAGTCATCCTGGCCGCCTGTGTCGACGGCGCGAGTCTGGCCGAACTCGTTGAACGCACCAAGCTGCCCCGAGCCACCGCACACCGGCTGGCCCAGGCACTGGAGATCCACCGGATGCTGGTCCGGGACACCCAGGGGCGGTGGCGCCCCGGCCCCCGGCTCGGCGAGCTGGCCAACGCCGCCCCGGACGTCCTGCTGACCGCCGCCGAGCCGCTGCTCGCCGCGCTGCGCGACGCCACCGGGGAGAGCGCCCAGCTCTACCTGCGCCGGGCCGACGAGCGGGTCTGCGTGGCAGCCGCCGAACGGGCCAGCGGCCTGCGGGACACCGTGCCGGTCGGCTCCGTGCTGCCCATGACGGCCGGCTCAGCGGCGCAGATCCTGCTCGCCTGGGAACCCCCCGAGGCCGTCATGCCGCTGCTGCCCCGGTCCAAGTTCACCGGCCGCACCCTCGCCGAGGTACGCCGCCGGGGCTGGGCGCAGAGCGTCGCCGAACGCGAACCCGGTGTGGCGAGCGTCTCCGCCCCCATCCGGGACCGCACCGGCCGGGTGATCGCCTCGATCAGCATCTCCGGCCCGATCGAACGCCTCGGCCGCCGCCCCGGCGAACGCCACGCCATGGCCGTCGTCCGCGCCGGCCAACGCCTCTCCGGCCTCTGAACCCACCCGCACCCCCACCTGCTCCACCCCGCCCCTCCGCGCTCCACCCCACCCGTCCGCTCGATCCCGCCCGTCCGCTCCACCCCACCCGTCCAGCACGCTGTCCACGCCATCCCGCCCGTCCACCCCCACCACTCCCGCTCCATCCCGCCCGCCGCTCCTTCCCGCCGCCCTCTCGCACCCCCGCTCGGCAAACCCCCACACCCGACCCGGTTGATCAAGAGATTTGCGTCAAACCCTCAGTTGATCAAGAGGTTTGCGTCAAACTCCCTGGTCGATCAAGAGGTTTGCGTCAAACCCCCACGTTGATCAAGAAGTTAGGGTCAGGCTTGAAGATCAACCTGACGTAAACCTCTTGATCAACGGGGCTGACGGCGGGAACGGCGGGAACGGCAGGGGTGACGGTGGGAACGGCAGGGGTGACGGCGGGAACGGCAGGGGTGACGGCGGGAACGGCAGGGGTGACGGCGGGAACGGCAGGGGTGACGGCGGGAACGGCGGGGGTGGGGTGCGGGGGCGGCGGGCGGATCGGGGTGGAGCACGGGAATGGCGGCTGGGGTGGATTGCGAGCGGGGCACGAGGGGGTGGATGCCGGGAAGGGCGAGAGGAGTGGGGCGCCGGGGCCGGTAGATGGCGGAACGGCGATCGGCCCGTCTCGTGGGCGAGACGGGCCGATCGTGTGGTAGCCCCGACCGGATTCGAACCGGCGCTACCGCCTTGAGAGGGCGGCGTCCTGGGCCACTAGACGACGGGGCCAGGCACTTTTCCTGCTTCACCGCCCAACGGGGCGGTGTGGCAGTAGTCTAACGGCACCCGCACCCGGTGCCCGCAACCGGGGTGGGCCGCCCTGGGGTCGACCAAGGGGCGGCGGCGCACCACCGACGGGAAGCACCGCGCGACGGGGAACGCCGCGAGGGAAGCACCTCGACCGCACCACCACGGGCAACACCACGAGGGAAGGCCCCCGACCGCACCGCAACGGGCAACACCACGTGGAGGCACCTCGACCACACCGCGCCGGGGGCACCTCGACCACACCGCGCCGGGGGCACCGCGAAGAAGCGCCGCGCCGGGGAGCACCACGGAGAAGCACCTTGCCGGCGCACAGTACGACAGGCGGTACCGCGAGGGAAACATCTCGACGGAGCACCGCAACGGGCGGCACCGGGCGCGCTCCGGGAGGGCAGGGCGTCTCGGGACGGGGAGCACGTCGGACACGAAGAAGCCCGCCCCAACCGGGTGGGACGGGCTGTCAGCGTTGTAGCCCCGACCGGATTCGAACCGGCGCTACCGCCTTGAGAGGGCGGCGTCCTGGGCCACTAGACGACGGGGCCAGAACATAGCTTGTGCTTCCCCACCCGGCAGGGCGGGGAAGCTGCACTCTATCAGAGATCGACTTCTACCCCGTGCGGGGAGGGAGTGGAACTCCGTCAGAATCCAGCGTCCACGGATTCGGGTGAACCCGTGGTTGCGCTGGGGTACCAGGACTCGAACCTAGACTAACTGAACCAGAATCAGTTGGGCTGCCAATTACCCCATACCCCATTGGCCCCTTGCGGCGCCGGGATGGAACTTTACCCTCCCCGCGCCAACAGGCCAAATCCGATCCCCCCAAACCGCCATTGAGCTGCGGAAACAGGGTTTCGGACGGTCAGCCGACCGGCACCACCGAGTTGGTGAGTTCGCCGATCCCTTCGATCCGTACGGTGACCGTATCCCCATCGGTGAGCGGACTAACCCCGGCCGGGGTGCCGGTCAGCACCACGTCCCCGGGGAGCAGCGTCATCACGTGCGAGATGTACGACACCAGGGCCGGCACGTCGAACACCATGTCCTTGGTCCGGCCGAGCTGGCGTACCTCCATCTCGTCCGGGTTGCGGCCCACCTCGCAGCGGACCTCCAGGTCGGTGACGTCGACGTCGGTGGTGATCCAGGGGCCGAGGGGGCAGAACGAGTCGAAACCCTTGGCCCGGGTCCACTGTCCGTCGGACCGCTGGAGATCCCGGGCGGTCACGTCGTTGGCGCAGGTGTAGCCGAAGATGGCCCGAGCGGCGGTGGCCCGGTCGACCCGGCGGGCACCGGGTGCCCCGATCACCACGGCCAGCTCGGCCTCGTGCTCGACCTGCTTGCTGAAGACCGGCAGCCGGATCGCGTCCCGGGGGCCGATCACCGAGGTGGACGGCTTGAGGAAGAGCAACGGCTCCGTCGGCACCTCGCTGCCGTGCTCGGCGGCGTGCTCGGCGTAGTTACGCCCGACACAGACCACCTTGCTGGGCAGGATCGGCGAGAGCAGCCGCACGTCGGGCAGTGCCCAGCGGGCACCGGAGAACTGGAGCTGCCCGAACGGGTGGCCCTCGATCTCGGCGATGGTCAGACCCTGTGGCCCGCCCTCCGCCTCCCCCTCGACGACTCCGAACGACATTCCCTTGGCATGAGCGAAACGAGCGATACGCACCCGGCCAATCTATCCCCACGACGCCCGGCCCGTCGGCCGCCGGGCGATCGTCGGCGCAGCTTAGGGCACCGGTCGCCGCTGCGGGCGGGATTCGACGCTTCGTACCCGGGCGGAGGGTCCGCGCCCCTAGCGTCGGCGTCGGAGGTTCGTTGGTATGCCTGCATCGAGACGACACCACAGGGTCCTCGCGGTCTTCGTGAACTGCCTGGGCATTCTCGCCGCCGTACCGGCGCTGCCCGGTCCCGGAGCGAACCCGGCGACCGCAACGGCGACACCGGCGGCAGCAACAACGACACCGGCGGCAGCAGCGGCACCGGCAACGCCGGCGGCGGCAGCGGTGGCACCGGCGGCAGCAACGGCGGTACCGGCCAGAGCGCCGAACCCGACGACGGCACCGGCGGCGGCAACGCCGGTTGCGCCGACGGCAGCGGCGGCACCGACAGGGGCAGCGCCGGTCGGGGTCGCGGCCCCGCACCGGGCCGCGACGGCCGCGCCCGGGGTGGCGGCCAGCGGCGCGGTGATCCCGGTCACCCCGTCGGTACCCGCCCCGGGGATGACCACCGCCGGCAACCCGGGTGTGCCCCGGCCGACACCGCAGCTCACCGTCGCCGTGGCACCCGCCGCGACCGCGGTGCCCGGCTACCGGATCCTGGTCCGCAACACCGGCGGCTCGGCGGTGCAGACCATGGTGCGGCAGGAGCTGCCGGCCAACACGTCGACCACCGCGGTCAGCGCGGGCGGGCTGGCCACCCGGCCGCGCGGCTCCTCCGGCGGCGGGGAGGTCACCTGGCGGCTCGTCGTACCGGCCGGGGCGACCCGGACCCTCGACACCGCCCTGGCGGCCACCCCGCCCGGCCAGGAGCTGACCGCGCCGGCCTGCGCCTACACCAGGGACGGCGACCAGCCGTACGACTGCGCGACCGCCACCTGGCGCAGCGCGGCGGCCCCCGAGGCCGCGGTGCCCGCGACGCCGGTCTGGCGGCAGCCCCTGATCCTGCTCGGCGCGGCCCTGGTGGTGCTGGCGCTGCTCGTCGGTGGGCTCTGGTGGCGGCTGCGGGCCCGGCGGCGGGTCAGCGGCATCGCGCCGAGCGGCACCGCCCCGACGGCGGCCGGCACCACGCCGTACGTCGGTGGGCCGGCGGCCCCGGGCGGCGGGACGGTGTATCCGCGACCCGCCACCCCGGGACGGCCCGGGCGGCCCCGCAGCCCGTCGGTGTGGCTGGTGGTGGGGGTCGCCGCGACCGTGCTGGCCGGGGTGGTCTCGGTGGCCGCCTGGACGGCCACCCGGCAGGTCGCCGCGATCGACACCAGCAAGCAGCCGACCGCCGGGGCGTGGACGGGTACCACCACGACCGGGTCCGTCGGCACCCCGCTGCGGGAGAAGGCGTTCGAGTTCACCGTCTACCGGGTGGCCTGCGCCACCGCGCAGGCGGCGAGCCAGCGGTGCCAGGCCACCGTCGGGGTGCGCAACGTCACCCCGGAGCAGCAGAGCTGGCACGGTCAGCTCCAGCGGGCGTACCTGCCGGGCGGGACCTGGGTCAGCACCGACGAGGACGCCACCCGGCTGGCGAACCTGGGCCGGGACGTCTTCGCCGAGCCGGTCTCGGCGGGCAGCCGGGTGGTGCTGCCGCTCGTCTTCACCGTGCACGGGATGCAGAAGCCGGAGCAGTTGGAGCTGCGCAGCGGGGTGTTCTCCGCCGGGGTCCGGGTGGCCGTGCCCTGATCCGCCGACGGGCGGCGGTCGTGTCCCGACGGGGTGACCGGGCGGCGGTCGTACCCTGAGGGGGTGACCGCCGCCCTCGTTCCCGCCGCCCTCGACGCGGCTGACTGGCAGGCCCGGCGGGCCGCCCACCAGGCGCGGGTGGCCGCCTGGCTGGACCCGCACCTGGCCCGTCGCCGCACCGGCGGCCGGCACCCGGTGGAGGACTTCCTCTTCACCTACTACTCGTACCGGCCGGCGCAGCTGCGCCGTTGGCACCCGGGCGTCGGCGTGCTGCTGCGCGACGCCGACCCGGCCGAGTTCGGCCCCGACTACCGCGCCGACCCCGCCGGGGTCACCCTCGCCACCGACCGGGTACGCGGCCGACGCGCCGAGTCGATCGCCTGGATCCGGGAGCTGCTGGTGGCCACCGCCGGACGACCGGCGCACCTGGGCTGCGCGCTGGAGCAGCCGGGTTGCCTGCACGCCAACATGGACCTGCGTAAGCGCAACTCAGGCACCCATCACAAGTGGGGGGTATGCAAGCGGCACGAAGCGGACAACAAGGGTCCGAACCGTTGACCAACATCCCCGCCGCAAGCTGGCTTCCCCTCTTGGAAGCTCACGAGAAGCGCGCCGACTCCCTTACCGCAGGCCACCGCGCCCGCAAGGCCACGAGGGAGCGCCACGCGATCGATGACTTCTTGTACGACTACTACGGCACCCGACCCTCCGTGCTCCGACGGTGGCACCCCGGCGTGGGCATCTCCTTGGAACCGGGACCGCACGGCTCTGCCCCACACCGGCAGTGGCGTTGGTATGCCACGGACGCGGACGGGATCGTGAGCTTCGACGTCGCAGCGTTCCTTGCCGACCGGGCTGAGTCGGTACGCTTCATCCATCGACTGTTGTCCGCCATCTCGCCGCGACCAGCCTTCACTGGCTGCTTCGGCCTGCATGAGTGGGCGATGGTGTACCGCCAACGCGAGCATCGGCATCCGCTCCCCCTGCGACTTGGGCAAGAGGGAACTGACGCGGTAGTCGAGTCTCACCAGATCCGCTGCACGCACTTCGATGCGTTCCGGTTCTTCACCCCTGACGCAGTCAGCCTCAACCGGCTCCAACCAACGAGGGAGAGCCAGGTAGAGCTTGACCAGCCGGGCTGCTTGCATGCCTCGATGGACTGCCACAAGTGGGCAACCAAGCTAGGCCCTGCGGTTCCGGGGGATCTGGCGCTCGACTGCTTCGAGTTGGCGAGGGACATCCGGCTGCTCGACATGCAGGCGTCCCCGTACGACTTCTCCTCCTACGGGGAACCGGCGGTGGCCATCGAGACACCCGAGGGCAAGGCCGAGTACATCGCTCGTCAACGCGAGTTCTCGCAGCGCGCGGGCCGACTACGCGCCCGGTTGATCGATGTGTGTGCATCGCTGCTTGAGGGAGCGGAGCCACCGGCAAGGATGGGGGCATGACCCCCTGAGACACCCTCTCCGCACCGCTACGTCATAGCATCCGCCATCTTGCCCCGGTTCCAAGGTTGCCCAGGAGCGGGGATCTGGCTCTTGACCTGGGAAGAGAGCGCTGGCCCGCCAGCCATAACAGGGTTCGAACGGCCCCTGCGCTCCCTGTGTTCATGTGTCGGCGGAGAATCCGAGGATCAGGAGTCCGAAGATGGGCACCTTCGGGGCGCTCTCCCCGGTTCGGTTCCTCCCCTGGGTCAGATGCTCGCAACCTGCGCGGGGTCTCCCGCCCTGAACAACACATCGACATGCCGCTCATCGGTGCGGCGGACGCCACGCCCCTTCTGACGGAGACGACAGCTCACGACAACCGCCAGGATCAGGGACCGCCTGCGGTCTACATCCAACCCGTCCCAGTGACGGCGCACCTGCTCGTCCGTCATCCCGGTGACGCCCTTGACGGCGCTGTCACTCCCCAGCTGGGATAGCTGATCCTCCAACTCATCCACCCGACTGCGCATGGTCTGGGATGCAGTCAGGAACTGCGATCGCGTAACGAGTCCGGCAGCGTAGTCGGTGGCCAGATCATCGAGCCGTGACCGCAGGCTCCCCAGCTCGTCCCTCATCTGCTGAGCAGGCAGATCGTCCTCGCTCTGCTCGAACGCTTCCGCGAACTGCGGCGCGGTCAGGAACCGGATCACCCGATCGCTGACCATGGTGTCCGCCTCGTCCTGACGGTGGGATACGCAGTGCTTGAACTTGCACTCATAGACGGCGTAGCTACCCTCCTCGCCCTTGCGCCCACGCCACGCCGTGCGGATGGGGCCACCGCACTTGGCGCAGATAGCGACGCCCGTCAGCAGGCTGCGACGGGGACCGCCACCACCAGCCTTACGGGCAGGAGAGTTGAGCACACGAACAGCGGAACGGTAGATCTCCTCGGGTACCAGGGGCTCCCAGTTACCAGGGCCGACCTCATCCCCCGCGTACGTCCGGATAGCGCAGTTCCTGGCAGACATGAGGAGCTGACGAACAGTTGCTCCCGCCCATCTCCTCCCCCGGGTGGTGAGCATGCCCTGGCGGTTCCACTCGTCAGCGATCGACAACAGGGAGCGCCCCGCCAACAGATCCTGGTACGCACGCTGGACGGCCTCGGCTTCACCACCACGAGGTGTTCCGTCGCGCTCATATCCGAAGGGCCGAGCAGACCACCAGGGCCTGCCCTGGGAAGCGCGCTGCGTGGCTGCCAGACGCTGACGAGCAGCCTTCTGCTGACCCTCGAACTGGGAGAACGCCGTGACCACGTTCGCCATCAGGACGCCTGTCGGGTTGCTCAGGTCCAGCATCCCTGCGGTCACGGCGTGGACGGGTACGCCGTAGCTGATCACCCGGTCCAGCTCACGGGTGAGGCGGACGAGCCGGTCGAGATGCCAGACGATGATGGCGTCCGGCTTCGGGCTCAGGGTGAGAAGCTTCTCGAACGCCGGCCGGACCCGGCCGGTCGTGGCACTGATGCTGTTGTCGATCAGCTCCCGCGTCACCGTCCAGCCCTGACGAGCTGCCAACTCCCGGCAAGCTTCGAGCTGCCGATCAACGCCCAGCTCGTTACCCAGCTTGTCCAGGCTGAGCCGTGCGTAGATGACAACGTCCATCCCTGCGTTCCCTCCCTCAAATTTGCCTGGGGTAAGAATACGCATGGACCTCTACAAGTGGGCGTACAAGCTCTCCCCGCTGGTCGCCTCGGAGCTGGTCGCGGACTGTTTCGCGCTGGCCCGGCGGATCCGGGCGCTGGACATGCGGGCCAGCCCGTACGATCTGGCCGCCCTCGGCTATCCCCCGGTCCGGGTGGAGACCCCCGAGGGGCGGGCCGAGTACGCGGCGGCGCAACGCGACTTCGCCGGGCAGGCCGCCGTGCTCCGTGCCCGGCTGCTGGCCGCTCTGGACCTCGCCGGGACCGTCCACAGCTGACCGTCCGACGCACGCCTCGACTGCCGGCTGCCCGCCCGTCTCCTGCATGATCACGCTCGAACCACGAAGTAGTGGCCTCCGTCGTCCGGGAGGCCACTACTTCGTGGATTCAGCACGATCTTGCGGGTCTTCTTCGGCGAATGGGTGGACCGGTCAACTGGCGGTGCAGGTCGCCGTCGGGGCGGTGGCGGTGCCGGTGTTGGTGCCGAGGAACCCGAAGGTGGCCTCGGCTGCCGGGGCGAGCGCGCCGTTCCAGCCCACGTTCCGGGCGGTGACCGCGCTGCCGGTCTGGGTCAGCTCGGCGTTCCAGGTCTGGGTGATCTGCTGCCCGGCGGGCAGGGTGAAGGTGACCCGCCAGCCGGTGGTGCGCGCGGCGCCGGTGCTGCGCACTGTCACCTCGCCCTGGTGCCCGCCCTGCCACTGGTTGGTGATCCGGTAGGTGGCGGTGCAGGCCACCCCGGCGGGCGGCGAGGTGGTCGGCGGGTCCACCGTGGGCGACCCGGTGGGGCTGACCGTGGGGCTGGGCGTCGGGGTGGGTGAGGTGGTGGGGCTGCCCGTCGGGGTGCTGGTCGGGGTGGGTGAGGTGGTGGGGCTGCCCGTCGGGGTGCTGGTCGGGGTGGTGCCGCCGAGCGCGGCCACCAGCGCCGGGTACCACCGGTCGGACATCTTCTGGTCGCCGGCCGCGTTGGGGTGCACCCCGTCGTAGGTGTCGGTGGTGGTGCTGAAGCCGGTCCACTGGTCGACCACCACGATCGGCGACGCGGCGGTGGTCTTCCCCGCGGCCCAGCCGTCGATCACGGCGTTCAGGGCGACCGCCCGCTGCCCGCACTCGGCGCAGCTCGACGGGGCCATCGGGATGATCTTGGCGACGATGATCCGCATCGCCGGGTTGCTGGCCCGCATCTGGTCGACCAGCCTCGAGTACGCGGTGAGGATGGTGGCCGGCGCGATGTTGCTCCACACGTCGTTGGTGCCGAAGTGCATCAGCACGATGTCGGGGTGGGTGGCGGCGAGCCAGCCGGGCAGCAGGTTCTGGTTGGCCACGTTGGTCACCAGGTAACCGCCGTGGCCCTCGTTGTCCCCGTCGTACGGCTGGCCGCAGCCCTGCGGACCGAGGGTGCCGACGAAGTCCACGTTGGTGTGTCCGGTGGACTGGAGACGGTTCCAGAGGATGGACCGCCAGCAGCCGGGCGAGCCGGTGATCGAGTCGCCGAGGGGCATCACCCGCAGTGGGGTGGCCGCGGCGGGCCGGGCCGCCGGAGCGGCGACCAACCCGACGAGCAGGGTGAGGGGGACGGCCGCGAGCGCGGCGAGCAGGGCGGAGAGGAACGGCTTTCGGAGCATGCTGAGGGGACTCCTGTCACGTGACGGCGTGCGGTCGGTGACGGCCCGGTTGCTCCCACCCACATCTCAGCAGACCGGGTGGCCGCGACTCAACGCCCTCCCGCATCCTGGCGAAGCGCTTCGACGCGGGGCGGCACCCCGGGAGGATCATGATCGTCTACAGGTGGGCGACACGACACGCCGTGCCGGCTGCACGTGAGACGTAGTGGATCACGATCTCCCGCACCGCATCCGCCGAGGAACAGCCGCCCGGGGTCGGGCCACCGGGGCCGTGCGGCGGGGCACTGGCGGTTGGCTGTGAAGGCTCAGTCGCCGTCGGCCCGCCGGTCCCGCTTGCGCTGCGACTGGCGTTTCTTGTCGGCCAGGCGGCGTTCCTTGGCACCGCGCGAGGGCCGGGTGGGCCGGCGGGGTGGCGGCGGCGGGGCGACGGCTTCGCGCAGCAACGCGGCCAGCCGCTCCCGGGCCGCCTCCCGGTTGGCCAACTGCGCACGGTGCTCGCTGGCGGCGATGGTGAGCACCCCGTCGACCAGCCGGCCGGCGAGCCGCTCCAGCGCCCGTTCCCGCAGCACCGGGGGCAACCCGCTGGTGCCGGCCAGGTCGAAGCTCAGCTCGACCCGGGAGTCGGTGGTGTTGACCCCCTGCCCGCCGGGGCCGGACGAGCGGGAGAACCGTTCCCGCAGCTCGGCGGCGGGCACTGTCCACCGGTCGGTCACCCGCAGTCCGTCGTCCACCCCGCGAGGCTAACGCCCCCGGCCGACGCCGCGCGGCGCGGTCGCCGCCGGGCCGGGGCCACCACACCCGCGCGGGGCACCGAGGCCCCGGCGCGGTCACCAGGGGCGCGGGCCGCCGCAGCCGACCGCGAGGACTCAGCCGCCCTTGCCGATGATGGTGTCGGCGGTCTGCTGCACCTGGTCGATGGGGATGGCGAAGCCGATGCCGATCGAGCCGCTGCCGTCGATGGTGGCGATCGCCGTGTTCACCCCGACCACCTCGCCCCGGGCGTTGACCAGCGGCCCACCGGAGTTGCCCGGGTTGATCGACGCGTCGGTCTGCACCGCGCTACGCCGGCTGGTGCCGAGCCGTACCTGCCGGTTCAGCGCGCTGACGATCCCGGCGGTCACCGTGCCGGCCAGGCCGAGCGGCGAACCGACCGCGAGCACCGGCTCGCCGACCCGGGTGGACCGGGGCTTGGCCAGCGGCAACGGGGCCAGCCCGGCGGCCGACGGCACCTTGAGCACCGCCAGGTCGCTGCCGGGTTCGCGACCCACCACGTCGGCGGCGTACCGGCGACCGTCCGGCATCTCCACGGTCACCGCGCCCCCACCCCCCTTGGCCAGGATGTGGTCGTTGGTGACGATGTGCTGCTCGTTGTCGATGGCGAAGCCGGAGCCGGTCGCCGACCGCCCGGCGGCACCCCCGCCGACCAGCACGGACACCACCCCCGGCACGGTCTTCTGGGCGGCGGTGACCAGCTCAGCCGGCACCGGGGCGGCGGAGGCCGCCGTCGACCCGGCCCCGTCCTGACCGGCCACCCAGCCACCGGCCGCCGCGCCGGAGACGGTGGAGAGGGCGACCACCGCGGCGGCGGTCCACAACCGGCCCCGCCACCGTCGTCGGGACGGGTCCTCCCCCGGCCCCGGCACGTCCCACCGGTGCCGGCCGTCCGGTCCCAGGTCGGGTGAGAGGAACCAGGGGCCCCGGGGCTCCCCCAGACCGGTCTGTACTGCCATACGTCCGCTCCTCACTGTGCGCTGCGACGGACAGGGGCCACGCCGTCCCCACCTCAGGGGAGGCGGGAGAACCAGCGCATCGATCCGGCCGCCGCCCCCATGGCGAAGACCAGCCCGAGCCCGATGAACCGGGCGGAGATGTCCTGACGTTCCTTGCGGTAGCCGACCGAGGAGCCGATGTCCTCGTAGACGTCGCGCAGTTCGGCGCTGCTGCCCGCCTCGTGGAAGCCGCCCCCGGTCTCGTCAGCGACCGCCCGGAGGGTCTGCCCGTCGACCGGCACCTGGATCGGCCGGCCACCCCGGTCGACGAACCCGCCCGGGGTGCCGAACGAGATGGTGTGCACCGGCACCTTCGCCGCGACGGCCGCCGAGGCCGCCTCCATCGGGTCCGCGCCGGAGGTGTTCGCCCCGTCGGAGAGCAGGATGACCCGGGCCGGCGGCGGTTGCTTGGCCGCCTTCTCGTCGAGGCTCTTGACCGCGCCGAGGGAGGCGCTGATCGCCTCGCCGATGGCGGTGCCCTGGACCCCGGTGATCCCCTCGGCGAGCCGGTCGATCCCGTCGTGCAGGGCACCCCGGTCGGTGCTCGGCGGCACCAGCACCGCCGCGCTGCCGGCGAACGCGACCAGCCCCACGTTGAACTCGTCCGGCAGCCCGTCGACGAACGTCCGGGCGGCCTCCTTGGCGGCGGTCAGCCGGTCCGGTTCCACGTCGGTGGCGAGCATCGAGGTGGAGACGTCCACGGCGACCATCACGGTGGCCCGTTCCCGGGGCACCCGCACCTCGGCGGTGGGCCGGGCGAAGCCCACCACCAGCAGCGCCAGCATGGCCAGGAACAGGCCGGCGGGCACGTGCCGCCGCCACGCCGGTCGCTGCGGGGCGACCCGGTCGAGCAGCCGCAGGTTGGTGAAGCGGACCGCGTACCGGCTGCGTCGGCGCTGGGCCAGCAGGTAGCCGGCGGCCAGCGCGGCCACCCCGAGCAGCAGCAGCAGCCGCAGCGGTGACTGCCAGTTCACGCGACACCGCCCCGGGTGGCGGCGGCCGCCGTGGCCAGCCGGCGCTGGGCGTACACGTGCCGCACGATGTCGGCGGTCCAGTCCCGGTCGGTCCGCAACGCCAGGTGCCCGGCCCCGCTGCGGCGCAGCACCCGGGCCACCTGGGCGCGTTGCGCGGCGGCGGCGCTGGCGTACCGGCGGCGCAGCGCCGGATCCCCGGTCCACACCTCACGGCACCGGCCGCTCTCCGGGTCGACCAGGGTGACCAGGCCGACGTCGGGCAGTTCCAGCTCACGCGGGTCGGTGATCTCGACCGCGAGCACCTGGTGCCGGGCGGCGAGCCGGCGCAGCGCCGGCTCCCAGGGGGGCGGGGCGTCGTGCCCGTCGGGAAGCCCGTCGAGGAAGTCGGAGACCACCACCACCAGCCCCCGCCGCACGGCGACCCGGGGCACCGCCGTAAAGGCCCCCGCCAGGTCGGGGCCGGTCGGTGCGGCACCGGCGTCCGCCCGGGGGGCGTGCAGCAGCGCGCGGAGCAGCCGCAGCAGATGGGTACGCCCGGAGCGGGCCGGGAACCGGCGCAGCCCGTCGGTGCCGAGCACCAGTGCGCCGAGCCGGTTGCCGGTCCCGGCGGTGAGGAAGCCGACCGCGGCGACGGCGGCCACCGAGAGTTCCCGTTTGTCCAGCTCGGCGGTGCCGTACTCCATGCTGGGGCTGGCGTCGACCAGCAGCCAGGTGGTCAGCTCGCGGTCGGCGTCGACCTCGCGGACGTGCGGGACGGTGGTCCGGGCGGTCACCGCCCAGTCCATCCGGCGTACCTCGTCCTCGCCGGGGCGGTACTCGCGGCTGCCGGCGAGTTCGCTGCCGGGGCCGGGCAGCAGGCCGCGCAGCTGGCCCTGGAGCAGCCCGTCGAGCCGGCGGGTGACGGTGAGTTCGAGCCGGCGCAGCCGCTGTGCGGGGGCGAGGTCGGCCAGTGTCGGGTCGGCCGGCACGGAAGTCTGCACGGAGGTGCTCGGCGGTCTCACGCCGCCCCCAGGACGGGCGCGTACTCGGGGTGGCCGGTGGCGAGCACCGGCGGCGGCACCGCCTGGACCAGCCGGTGCACCACCGCCTCGGCGGACACCCCGTCGGCCACCGCGTCGAAGGAGAGCACCAGCCGGTGGGCGAGCACGTCGACCGCGAGTTCGCGGACGTCCTCGGGGAGCACGTACTCGCGGCCCCGCAGCAGCGCCTGGGCACGGGCGGCGGCGACCAGGCCGAGGGTGGCCCGGGGGCTGGCCCCGTACGCCAGCAGCGGGGCGACCTCCGGCAGCCCGAAGCGGGCGGGGTCGCGGGTGGCCAGGATCAGCCGGACCACGTACTCGGCGAGCGCGTGGTGCACGAAGACGTGGGCGGCCCGGCGCTGGTAGTCGCGCAGCCGGACCGGGTCGAGAACCCGGCGCGGGCGGGGCCGGTCGCTGCTCATCCGGTAGAGGATGGCCAGCTCGTCGGCGTCGCCCGGGTAGTCGACGACGACCTTCATGAGGAAGCGATCGCGTTGTGCCTCGGGGAGCTGGTACACCCCCTCGGACTCGATCGGGTTCTGGGTGGCCAGCACCAGGAAGGGCTCCGGCACCGGCCAGCTCCGCCCGCCGATGGTGACCTGCCGCTCGGCCATCGCCTCCAGCAGCGCCGACTGGACCTTGGCCGGGGCCCGGTTGATCTCGTCGGCGAGCACCAGGTTGGCCATGATCGGGCCGAGTTCGACGTCGAAGCTCTCGGTCGAGGCGCGGTAGATCCGGGTGCCGACGATGTCGGAGGGCACCAGGTCGGGGGTGAACTGGATCCGGGTGAAGGTGCCGCCGACGACGGTGGCCAGGGTCTGCGCGGCCAGTGTCTTGGCGACGCCGGGCACCCCTTCCAGGAGGCAGTGCCCGTCGGCGATCAGTGCGGTGAGCAGTCGTTCGACCAGCCGGTCCTGCCCGACGATCACGCGTCTGACCTCGAAGAGGGTCTGTTCCAACTCCGCGCCCGCCGCATCGGCTTCGACCGCGCTGGGCAGGCTGGCCAGGGTGTCCGAGATGTCCGTCACGGTGCTTGCTTCCCGGGGCGGTGGGCAGGCAAACGTCGGAAATTCCGCCCCTGGCAGGTCCTTTACCCACCGGACCGGGACGACCCGCCCGTTCGGGCGGCAACCTCGTTCCGGCCGGTCACCCCTCCCGGTCCATCGACCCCGGTCGGGGTGCGGAGCGGCGGCCCGGGGCCACTGCCATCGACCGCGGCCCGGGGCCACCGCCGCCGGGGAGCGGCTCGGGGCCACCGCCGCCGACGACGGGCCGGCCGCCGGGGGAGGTCACCGGCGGCGCCGGAGGCTCCACGACGGACGGTGCCGACCCCCGGGCTGGGGGCCGGCACCGTCGACGCGGCCGGGCGTCAGTTGGCGACGAACAGGTGGAACGGCTTGCTCGATACCGAGCCGCCGGAGCTGTACGTCTGGATGAAGACGCCGTTCGGGGTCTGGTTGCGCGGGGCGACCGAGATCTCGCCGGCCGGCGGCACGTTGAACTGGTCGTTCGTGCCGATGGTGGCCTGGAACGCCTTCCCGACCACGCTGTAGTCGAGCAGCACCTGGTACTGCCCGGTGCCGTACCTGGTCGACGACACGACGTTCGCCGAGTGCTGGAGCAGGGTGCCGTCGCTGGCGACGACCGCCCAGGCGACCGAGCCCGAGGCCGGCGGGGCGAGCGCGGCCTTCAGCGCCGCACGGGCCTGCTTGGCTTCGGCTGCCGTCACCGGCGGCTGACCGGTGGCACCGGCCAGCCGGGCACCCGGCTGAGCCACCTCGGCCGGGGCCTTGGTCGCCGGTTGTGCGGCGGCGATCCCGCCGCCGGCCAGGGTGAGCGCCAGGACGCCGAGCGTCACCGCCGCCGCCTTACGCCTGAAGAATGTGGCCATGACAGGTCTCCCTTTTGTGACCGTGGCGATACGGCCGACCCGCCGTTCGGTGGGCCGGATGGTTACTGCGGGCAAGCCGGAAAAGGCGGGAGCAGATAGCCCCGCCGGGGCCGAATGGTCTGTCAACCAACCCCACATACCCGGCCTGAGCAGGGATTACTACGCTCCGTTGTGGCGCCTCAACCACGAGGAACGTAACACCGCCAAAAGGGGACCGTCAATAGTTGATCATTGCGTTTCGCTATCCGGAAAACGATTCTGGAAATTGCGAAAGGTGAAGGCCCAACCATTCATGAATGGCCGTTGGAGACGGCCGCCTGGTCGAGACCGTAGGTGAGGGCGTCGACCAACGCGTGCCAGGACGCCTCGACCACGTTGGGGTGCACCCCCACGGTGGTCCAGTCCCGGCCGGTGCCGTCGGCGGTCTCCACCAGCACCCGGGTCACCGCGCCGGTGCCGTGGGTGCCCTCCAGGATGCGTACCTTGTAGTCGGCCAGCTCGAAGTGCCGCAGCTCCGGATAGTGCTTGGACATCCCGACCCGCAGTGCCTCGTCGAGGGCGTTGACCGGGCCGTTGCCCTCGGCGGTGGCGATCACCCGCTCACCGCGTACCCGGATCTTCACGGTGGCCTCGGAGACCACCGCGCCGTCCTCCCGGTGCTCGACCAGCACCCGGTACGACTCCAGCGCGAACGGCCGCGCCGGGGCGGCGTCCGGCAGCTCGGAGCGGACCAGCAGCTCGAACGAGGCGTCGGCGGCCTCGAACGACCAGCCGCCCGCCTCCAGCTCCTTGACCCGGGCGGTCACCTTCGACACGGCGTCCGGATGGCCGGCCAGGTCAAGACCCAGCTCGCGGCTCTTCAGCTCGATGCTGGCCCGGCCGGCCATCTCGGTCACCAGGATCCGCATGTCGTTGCCCACCACCGACGGGTCCACGTGGTTGTAGAGCAACGGGTCGACCTTGATCGCACTCGCGTGCAGCCCCGCCTTGTGGGCGAAGGCGGCGGCCCCGGCGTACGCCTGGTGGGTGTCGGGGGCAATGTTGGCGATCTCGGCGATGGCGTGCGAGACCCGCACCATCTGTTCCAGGCAGCCGTCGGGTAGGACGGGCAGCCCGAGCTTGAGCTGGAGGTTGGCCACGACGGCGAAGAGGTCGGCGTTGCCGGGGCGCTCGCCGTACCCGTTGGCGGTGCCCTGCACGTGCCGGACCCCGGCCTCGACGGCCGCGATCGTGTTGGCCACCGCGCAGGCGGTGTCGTTCTGGGCGTGCATGCCGAACGACTCCGGGGCGATCCCGGTCCGCGCGGTCAGGTCGGTGATCGCGGCGGTCACCCGGGACGGCAACATGCCGCCGTTGGTGTCGCAGAGCACGAACCGCTCGGCCCCCGCCGCGAGCGCGGTCTCGACCACCGAGGCGGTGTACGCCGGGTCGTGCCGGTACCCGTCGAAGAAGTGCTCGCCGTCGACGAAGACCCGTCGTCCCTCGGCGACCAGGTGGGCGACGGTGTCCCGGACCATCGCCAGGTTCTCCGCGCCGGTGGTGCGCAGCGCGCGTTCGACGTGCCGGATGTCGGCCTTGGCGACCAGGGCGACGGCCGGGGTCTGCGCGTCGAGCAGCGCGCGGACCTGCGGGTCGTCGGCGACGGCCACCCCGGCCTTGCGGGTCGCGCCGAAGGCGACCAGCAGGGCGTGCCGTAGGGGCAGCTCGGTGCGGGCCCGGCGGAAGAACTCGGTGTCCTTCGGTACGGCACCCGGCCACCCGCCCTCGATGAAGCCGACACCGAACTCGTCGAGCAGCCGGGCCACCGCGAGCTTGTCGACCACCGAGTAGCTGAGCCCCTCGCGCTGGGCGCCGTCGCGCAGCGTGGTGTCGTAGACCTGGAACGTCATCGAGAGTCCCTTCATCGGATCTTGGGGGAGCAACAAAAAGACCCCCCGCGGATGCGGGAGGTCTGCGCGCTCGGCGGAGGGGTTGGCCGGCGCGCTAGCTGCCAATAATGCGGGCGGAGCTGGTCACGGTCGCCACTCTGCCACCCCGTCCCGGTTTTGGGAGGCATAATCCACATGTCGGGACGGGTGTGCACGGCGGCACAGCCGGGTACCCGGGTGCGGACAGCAGGCACTTTCCCCGCCAGCGACAGCGACGACGACAGCCGAGGCAGGAGCTCCCATGGACCGGCTCGACCCGCACTCCGCCCACGGCAGCACCGACCCGATCGTCGACGACGGGCAGGGAGCGATCGCCGGCGGCGCCCCCGGCGGGGCGTTCAACCCGTGGAGCTACCGCGACGAGGCCGGGGTCGCCGACGTCGACCTGGTCGGCTACCGGGTCGAGGCGACCGACGGCGGCATCGGCAGGATCGACGGGGCGAGCCACGAGGTGGGCGGCAGCTACCTGGTCGTGGACACCGGCCCCTGGATCTTCGGCAGGAAGGTGATGCTCCCCGCCGGCACCGTCGCCCAGGTCGACCACGACGACCGCAGGGTCCACGTCGACCGCACCAGGGACCAGATCAGGGCCGCTCCCGAGTACGACGAGACCAGCCACGGCGACCCGGACTACCGGGACAGACTGGGCGGCTACTACGACGACACCTACGGCAACCTGCCCCCCGGCACCGCCCGGTAGCCGCGCGCGGAGGGTACCGGATCGGGCGCGGAGGCCACCCGGATCGGGCGCGGAGGCCACCCGGATCGGGTTAACGGACGGTACCCGGGTCGGGCCGCGGAGAGCACCGTCGGTGGGGGCGCGGACACGCCCCGCCGACCGTTACCGTGTCCGGATGAACCCCATCGAGGACAGCCGCCGCATCCCGTTCTCCGCGATGTTCAACTTCCGCGACGTCGGCGGCTACCCCGGCCGGGACGGTCGTGTCGTCCGTTGGGGCCGGCTCTACCGGTCGGACTCTCCGCACCGGATCGACGGCACCGACCGGGAGGCCTTCGCCGCCCTCGGCATCCGCACCGTGATCGACCTGCGTCGCCCGTCCGAGGTGGACCGGGACGGCCGGGTGCCCGACCTGGACGGGCTGGCCTACCGGCACATCCACCCCGAGCACGCCGAGTGGGGGCTACGGGCGCACGAGCCGGACACCAGCCTGGCCCGCTACCTCGCCGACCGGTACGCCGACCTCGCCGAGACCGGCACCGCCGGGTTGGCCGAGGCGGTCGGCCTGATCGCCGACAGCGCCAACGCGCCGGTCCTGGTGCACTGCGTCGCGGGCAAGGACCGCACCGGCATCGTCTGCGCGCTGACCCTGGCGGTGCTCGGCGTCGACGACGACCGGATCGCCGAGGACTACGCGCTGAGCACCGAGGCGTCCGAACGGTTCAGCGCCTGGTTGGCGGAGGCGATGCCGGACGCTCAGAAGCCGCCCGCGCCGTTCCTGGGCTCTCCCGCCGAGGCGATGGCGCTCTTCCTCGACGAACTCCGCCAGCGGCACGGGTCGATCGAGGACTACCTGCGGCACGCCGGGGTCACCGACGCCCAGCTCGCCGCCCTCCGCGACCACCTGCTGGAGCAGGACGCCCCAGCGGAGTAGCCACCGACCGCGCCCCGGGACGTCGACGGTTCCGGGGCGGCGGCGTGCATGGACAGTGACGGTGCATGGACAGTGACGGCCCCGGCATGCCGGCGGTGCAGGTCAGAGGATGCGGCGCACCCAGCCCTGCGGGTCGGGGGCCTCGCCGCGCTGGATCGCCACCAGCCGCTCCCGCAGCGCGGTGGTGGAGCGTCCCGCCTCGCCACCGCCGATCACGAACTCGCCCCCGGGGAAGCGCACCCGGCCGATCGGGGTGATCACCGCGGCGGTGCCGCAGGCGAAGACCTCGCGCAGCCGGCCGCTCTCCGCGTCGGCCTGCCACTCGGCGAAGCTGATCGGGCGCTCCACCACCTGGTGCCCGGCGGCGGTGGCGAGGGAGAGCAGTGCGTCCCGGGTGATGCCGGGCAGGATCGTGCCGTTCAGCGGCGGCGTGACCACGGTGCCGTCGTCGTAGACGAAGAACACGTTCATGCCGCCCAGTTCCTCGACGTAGCGACGCTCCACCGCGTCCAGGAAGACCACCTGGTCGCAGTCGGCCTCGATCGCCTCCGCCTGCGCGGAGAGCGACGCGGCGTAGTTGCCGCCGCACTTGGCCGCGCCGGTCCCGCCGGGGGCGGCCCGGGTGTAGTCCGGGGAGACCCAGACCGTGACCGGCTTGACGCCGCCGGCGAAGTACGCGCCGGCCGGCGAGGCGATGACGCAGTAGAGGTACTCCTTGGCGGGGCGGACCCCGAGGAAGACCTCGCTGGCGAACATGAAGGGCCGCAGGTAGAGGCTGGCGTCGGCGGCCTCGGGGATCCACTCCCGGTCGATCTCGACCAGCCGGTGCAGCGACTCGACGAACAGCTCCGCCGGCAGCTCCGGCATGGCCATCCGCCGGGCGGACTCGACGAACCGGGCCGCGTTCGCCTCCGGGCGGAACATGGTGACCGACCCGTCGGCCGTCCGGTACGCCTTCAGCCCCTCGAAGATCTCCTGCGCGTAGTGCAGGACGGCACTGGCCGGGTCCATCGGGATCGGCGCCCGGGCCTCGACCCGGGGGTCGTACCAGCCCTTGCCGTCGGCGTACCGGATCGTCACCATGTGGTCGGTGAAGACCTGGCCGAACCCGGGGTTGGCCAGCAGGGCGGCCCGCTCGACGGCGGATACCGGCGCGCTATTCGGACGGATCTCGAAATCGAGCATGTCACCACCGCTCATCGCGCTGACCTCCCTGCGATTGGACGGCGCGCGGGGACCGCGCACCGAGCTGATGCCAGAAACCTACCCGAACGGTCGTTCAGCGGGTAGCTCCGCCCGGGTGGGATCAGGCCACCGCCTGGGCGGCGAGCCGGTCCCCCACCTCGTCGGTGCGCAACGGCACACCCGGCGTCCGGGCGGCCAGCTCCGCGGCGACCGCGCCGGTCACCCGGGCGGCGGCGTCCGCGTGGCCGAGCTGGTCGAGCAGGAGCGCGGCGGAGAGCACGGCGGCCACCGGGTCGGCGACCCCCTTGCCGGCGATGTCCGGCGCCGAGCCGTGCACCGGCTCGAACATCGACGGGTACGCCCCGGTGGGGTTGATGCAGCCGCTGGCCGCGAGGCCGATCCCGCCGGTCACCGCGGCGGCGATGTCGGTGAGGATGTCACCGAAGAGGTTGTCGGTCACCACCACGTCGTACCGCTGGGGCTGGGTGACCAGGAACATGGCCGCGGCGTCGACGTGCTGGTACTCGGTGTCGACGTCGGGGTGCTCGGCGGCGACGGCGGCGAACGTCCGCGCCCACAGCGACCCGGCGTGGGTCAGCACGTTGGTCTTGTGGACCAGGGTGACCTTGCGGCGTTCCCGCCGACCGGCGCGGGCGAACGCGTCCCGGACGACCCGCTCCACCCCGTGCCGGGTGTTCAGGCTCTCCTCGGTGGCCACCTCGGCCGGGGTGTCCCGGTGCAGGCTGCCCCCGGCCCCGGCGTAGAGGCCCTCGGTGCCCTCCCGGACGACGACCAGGTCGACCTCGCCCGGCTTCACGGTGGCCAGCGGCCCGGCCACCCCGGGCCAGAGCCGGGACGGACGCAGGTTGACGTACTGGTCGAAGGCGAAGCGGAGCTTCAGCAGCAGGCCGCGCTCCAGCACGCCGGGCGGCACGGTCGGGTCGCCGACCGCGCCGAGCAGGATGGCGTCGTGACCGGCCAGCTCGGTCAGTACGGAGTCGGGCAGCACCTCGCCGGTACGGTGGTACCGCGCCGCGCCCAGGTCGTACTCCGTCGCCTCGACGCCGGGCAGCACGGCGTCGAGGACCTTGAGGGCCTGCGCGACCACCTCGGGTCCGATCCCGTCCCCGGCCACCACCGCGATCCTCGCCACCCGCACTCCTCACCTCGTCCGTTGCCGAGAACGGTACGTCGCCGTCCCGGCTCCCGGTACGGGCCTTCCATGATCTGGGAAGCACAAACGCTCAGCAGGCTCCCAGGCAGCATTCATGGTGCGGTCATCTCCACTGCCTAGGGTCCTCCTCATCGACGGGCCGCAGGGCCCGCGACGGACCGGCCGCGATGCCGCGGCACCGTCGTGAAGGAGCAGGATGATGCGGACCGAGCAGCAGCAGGGGCCAGGCCGACTGGACGCGCAACCGCGCACCCGCTGGGTGGACCAGGCGACGTTCTCCCGGCGTCGACCCGACCTGCGCCTGGGCGCCCGCAGCCACCGCGTCGACCGGCCCGGTGACGCGCCCGGCGGCCGGATCGCCGTGCAGCACCGCGTCCGGACCGGCACCGCCGAGTACTCCCTCCTGCTCAACGCCCCGGAGGAGCTGGGCCGCCGGGCGGTCGGCGACGCGCTGCGCGACGCCGTCGCCGAGCTGCGGGCCATCGACCTCACCTACGGACCGAACCGGCCGGAGAGCCTGGTGTCCCGGCTGCGGCGCGGGGAGATCAGCCCCGAGTCGTACCCGCCGCTGACCGACCTGGTCGACCGGTGCGCGGCCATGCGGGCCGCCACCGACGGCTGGTTCGACGCCTGGGCCGTCCCCGGCGGATTCGACCCCGGCGGCCTGCTCAACGGCTGGGCGGTGGAGCGGGCCGCGACCCGGTTGCGCGCCGCCGGCATCACCGACTACGCGGTGCTCTCCGGCGCCGACCTGACGGTACGGGGACACGCCGCGCACGGCGGCCCCTGGCGGGTGGCCGTGCACCACCCGACCGACGGTCGACGCGCCCCGCTGGTGCTGGAGATGACGGCCGGCGCGGTGGGCACCTCCGGGGTGAGCGGCCGGCAGGGGCACGTGGTCGACCCGCACAGCGGGGAACCGGCCGGGCAGCTGGTCGCCGCGACCGTCGTCGGCCCGGACCTGGCCGTGGCCGACGCCTACGCGACCGCGTTGTACGCGGCCGGGCCGGTGGGGCTGTCGTGGTTCCGCGCCGACTCGGCATATCAGGCTCTCTTCGCCCACCGGCGCCGCTGAGCGGTGCCGCGGCGCGTCGGCCGACCTGTGGAGGGGGTCCACGGGGTGGCGCGGTCGACGGGCCGGCGATCGGCCCCCACGGTCTCGGCAACGACCGTGGGGGCCGGTCAACGACGAGTGCGCGTGGCTCGCGCATTCGAGGGGTGCGGACCGGCCGATCGGACGGTCGACCTCGTCACCCGAAGACGGGCCGCTGCCTCGATGTTTCCGGTGACCGCACCGGTACGGTAGCGAATCGACGCAACTCGACGCAAGAGGCTCCACAGCGGACGGTATCCACCGGACACTCCCGACCACCCGCGGTCAGCACGGCGGGGCAGTGTCGCCCGGGTGAACGCGTGATGGCACGCTGTCCGCCGTGAGTTTCGATCTGAGCGTGTGGGCCCTCCACGACGGGGCCACGCCGGACGACGTCCGGTCGGCGGTGCAACGGTGCCGCGAGGGGCAGCACGGCGACCGGTATCCGGATCCCCGGGTGGTCGGCTTCTACCGCGCCCTCACCGCCTCCTATCCCGACCGGCCCGCCCACCAGGGCACACCCTGGGAGGTCTCGCCGCTGCACGCCGCCGCCGACCACGTGGCCCTGAACCTCGTCCCGACCTGCCCGGACCAGGTGCTGCTGGACATCGAGCGGCTGGCCGGCGAGTACGACCTCATGCTCTTCGACCCGCAGGACGGCTCGGTCTACCCGCCGCCGTCCCGGGCCACCCGCTGACCCCGACCCGTACGGGTCGCCCGATGTCCCCTGCCGCCCGCTGGCCCCGGCGCGTCCGGGTCGTCGGCTGACCCCGACGTCCCCCGGCCGCCGTGGACGACGGAAGGACCCGACCGGGCCGGTCGGGTCCTTCCGTAAGCGGTGCGGTGGGGCTACTCGTCGCGCAGGTCCGCCGCGCTGGCGGCGGTCGCCCCGATCGAGTCGGCCGCCGAGGTGAGCAGGTCCGCGCCGAGCGCCTGGTCGACGGTGAGGGTCATCAGCGTCTCGCCGCCGGCCTCCCGACGGGCCACCTGCATGGCGGCGATGTTGATGCCGGCCTCGCCGAGCAGCGTGCCGACGGTGCCGACCACACCAGGCCGGTCGGCGTAGCGCAGGAAGAGCAGGATGCCCTCCGCGCCGATCTCCACGTCGAACCCGTCCACCTCGGTGAGCTTGAGGACGTCCCGGGCGCCGGTGTGGGCGACCGTGCCGGAGACGCTGACCGTGCGGCCGTCGGGCAGCGCGCCCCGCACCGTGACCAGGTTCGGGTGGTCGGCCGTCTCGGCCTGGGTGACCAGGGCCACCTCGACGCCCCGCTCCGCGGCCAGGTGCGGCGCGTTGACATAGGTCACCTGCTCCTCGACCACCGAGCTGAACAGCCCCTTGGTGGCGGCGAGCTTGAGCACCGACACGTCGTGGTTGACGATCTCGCCGCGTACCTCGACGGTGACGCTGGCGGCCACCCCGCCGGCCACCGCGGTGAACGCCCGGCCCAGCTTCTCGGCCAGCGGCAGCAGCGGCCGGACGTCCTCGGCGACGACGCCGCCGGCCTGCACGTTCACCGCGTCCGGCACGAACTCGCCCTGCAACGCCAGCTTGACGCTCTTGGCCACGGCCAGGCCGGCCTTGTCCTGCGCCTCGTGGGTGGAGGCGCCCAGGTGCGGGGTGGCCACCACGTTGTCGAAGGCGAACAGCGGCGAGGAGGTGCACGGCTCCTTGGCGTACACGTCGACACCGGCGCCGGCGACCCGGCCCTCGGCGATCGCGTCGGCCAGCGCCTGCTCGTCGACCAGGCCACCGCGGGCGGCGTTGACGATCCGGACGCCCGGCTTGACGATCGCCAGCTCCTTCTCGCCGATCAGGCCGACCGTCTCCGGGGTCTTCGGCAGGTGGATGGAGATGAAGTCGGCCTCCCGCAGCAGCTCCTCCAGCCCCACCAGGCGGACGCCGAGCTGGGCGGCGCGGGCCGGCTGGATGTAGGGGTCGTACGCGATCAGCCGGGTGCCGAAGGCGGCGATGCGCTGCGCGAACAGCACGCCGATCCGGCCGAGGCCGACCACCCCGACGGTCTTGCCCTGCAACTCGACGCCGGTGTACTTGGACCGCTTCCACTCGCCGGCCTTGAGCGCGGCGCTGGCGCTGGCGGTGTTCCGCGCGACGGCGAGCAGCAGCGCGACGGCCTGCTCGGCGGCGGAGACGATGTTGGAGGTGGGGGCGTTGACGACCATGACGCCCCGTGCGGTCGCGGCCGGGACCTCGACGTTGTCCAGCCCGACGCCGGCCCGGGCGACCACCTTCAGGCGCGGCGCGGCGGAGATCGCCTCGGCGTCGATCTGCGTGGCACTGCGCACGATGACCGCGTCGGCCTCCGCCAGCGCGGAGAGCAGGGCGGGACGGTCGGTGCCGTCGACGTGGCGCACGTCGAAGTCGTGCGCGAGCACCTCGATGGCGGCGGGAGCGAGTTCTTCGGCGATCAGTACGACAGGATTCATCGGTCCTCGTAGACGTCGTCTTAGGTCGGCCGGGGCGACCGGGCGCCGCGATGCGCCCTGCGCCGATCCGTGCCATGGCCGTCAGGTGCCGGTCACGCACCCCACCAAGGATGGTAGGGGCCGCCCCGGTCGGCACGCCCCGGAGTACGGGGTGAGCGCCCTCACACAGCGTTGTCGCACGCCGGTCATCCGCCGTTCATCCGGCCCGTCGACGCGCGGCGCGGGCCGACCGGGGCCGGTGAGGCATCGATCACCCCGTCCCGCCAGGTGAACCAGGCCCTGCGCACGGCGCACCCACGCAGCACGTGCGCCCATCGCGGACCCGGCCGGCATGGGGTACATGCGGCCGCGCAGTATGTGCTGCCATACGGAGCCTTACGGCCCTACAGCACGTGCGACATGCGTTATGCGGCCACGCGGAACCTTGCGGCCACGGACACGTGCGGTGTGCTGCGACGACCGCTCACCCCTGGTTACGCAGAGAGCGGTATGCCTGACAGGCATATTTATGCCTGTCAGGCATACCGCTCTCTCCCGGGATAATGGTCAGCCGCGACACGCGCCCGACGAAGGCGACGACCAGAGCAGCCCGCCGACCGCCCAGCGAGCGGCAGGCTCAACGCACCGCGCACCCCAACCGCGCAGCCTCAACGCGCCAAGGGCTCAGCAGGCGGATGCCCAGCGGGGCGCGAGCACCGCGGGGTGGCCAGCGAGCGAGCACCGGACGGATGCCCAGCGGGCCGAGCGCCCAGCCAGGGGCTCGGCCCGCCGGGTGCCTACCGGGTGCCTACCGGGAGTCGGCGCGGCGGGTGGATCAGGCCGTCTCGGTGAGCGGGCGGTCCACCCAGCTCATCATGGAGCGCAGCTTCTGGCCGGTCTCCTCGATCGGGTGCGCGGCGCCCTCGGCCCGCCACTTGGCGAAGTTCGGCCGACCGGCGTCGTCCTCGGCCACCCACTCGCGGGCGAACTCGCCGGACTGGATCTCACCGAGGATCTTGCGCATCTCCTCCTTGACCCGGGAGTCGACCACGCGCGGGCCCCGGGACAGGTCGCCGTACTCGGCGGTGTCGGAGATGCTGTACCGCATCCGGGCGATGCCGCCCTCGTACATCAGGTCGACGATGAGCTTCAGCTCGTGCAGGCACTCGAAGTAGGCCACCTCGGGGGCGTAGCCCGCCTCGGTGAGCACCTCGAAACCGGTCTGCACCAGGGCCGCCGCGCCGCCGCAGAGGACCGCCTGCTCGCCGAAGAGGTCGGTCTCGGTCTCCTCGGTGAAGGTGGTCCTGATCGCGCCGGCGCGGGTGCCGCCGATGCCCTTGGCGTACGCCAGGGCGAGCGGGAAGGCGTTGCCGCTGGCGTCCTGCTCGACGGCGACCAGGCAGGGCACGCCCTTGCCGTCAACGTACTGGCGGCGGACCAGGTGACCGGGGCCCTTCGGGGCGACCATCGCCACGTCCACGTCGGCCGGCGGGGTGATCAGGCCGTACCGGATGTTGAAGCCGTGACCGAAGAAGATCGCCTTGCCCGGGGCGAGGTTGGGCGCGATCGACTCGGCGTAGATGGTCCGCTGGGCGGTGTCCGGCGCCAGGATCATGATCACGTCCGCCTCGGCCGACGCCTCGGCCGGGGTGAGCACCCGCAGGCCCTGCTCCTCGGCCTTCGGGCGGCTCTTGGAGCCCGCCGGCAGGCCGATCACCACGTCGACACCGGAGTCGCGCAGCGACAACGCGTGGGCGTGGCCCTGGCTGCCGTACCCGATCACGGCGACCTTGCGGCCCTGGATCAGGCCCAGGTCGGCGTCGTCGTCGTAGTACACCTCAACGCTCATTGACTTCCCTTTCGTACGGCGGTCTCGTCGGACCGTCGTGGACTGTGTGCGGTGGCGGGGGGCGGCGCGGTCAGGCGGCGCGCAGCGCGGGGCCGGCGGTGATCGAGCGCGAACCCCGACCGATCGCCACCGTGCCCGACTGGACCATCTCCTTGATCCCGAACGGCTCCAGGTCGCGCAGCAGCGCGTCGAGCTTGTCGGGGGTGCCGGTGGCCTCGATGGTGAGGGTGTCCGGCGCGACGTCGACCACCCGGGCCCGGAACAGGGCGACCGTCTCCAGCACCTGCGCCCGGGCGGTACGGTCCGCCCGGACCTTGACCAGCAGCAGCTCCCGGGCCACCGAGACCTGCGGATCCAACTCAACGATCTTGAGTACGTTGACCAGCTTGTTGAGCTGCTTGGTGACCTGCTCCAGCGGGGACGAGTCGGCGTTGACCACGATGGTGATCCGCGAGACGTCGGGGTTCTCGGTCTCGCCGACGGCCAGGCTGTCGATGTTGAACCCGCGCCGGGAGAACAGGCCGGAGACCCGGGCCAGGACACCCGGCTTGTTCTCCACCAGCACGGACAGGGTGTGCAGGGTCATGCCACCGTCTCGCTTCGCTCGGTCGGTCCGTGCCACCGCACGGTCCCGGGGAATCGGGCACTCATGTCAGATGTCGTCCTCGTCGAACGTCGGGCGGACGCCCCGGGCGAACATGATCTCGTCGTTGCTGGTGCCGGCGGCGACCATCGGCCAGACCATCGCGTCCTTGCCGACCACGAAGTCGATCACCACGGGAGCGTCGGTGATCGCCATCGCCGCCTCGATCGTCTTGTCGACGTCGGCGGCGTTCTCGCAGCGTAGGCCGATGCAGCCGAGCGCCTCGGCCAGCTTGACGAAATCCGGGATGCGGTGCTTGTGGGTGCCCAGCTCGGTGTTGGAGTAGCGCCCCTCGTAGAACAGGGTCTGCCACTGCCGGACCATGCCCAGGTTGCCGTTGTTGATCAGGGCGATCTTGACCGGGATGCCCTCCAACGCGCAGGTGGCCAGCTCCTGGTTGGTCATCTGGAAACAACCGTCGCCGTCCACCGCCCAGACCACCGCGTCCGGCCGGCCGACCTTCGCGCCCATCGCCGCCGGGACGGCGTACCCCATGGTGCCGAGGCCGCCGGAGTTGAGCCAGGTGCCCGGCTTCTCGTACGAGATGAACTGGCTCGCCCACATCTGGTGCTGGCCGACCCCCGCCACGTAGATCGCCTCCGGGCCGGCGATCTCGCCCAGCCGCTTGATCACGTACTGCGGGGAGAGGGTGCCGTCGGCGGGCTCGTCGTAGCCCAGCGGGTACCGCTCGCGCAGGTCGTCGAGCTGGGTCCACCAGTCGGTCAGGTCGGCCCGGCGGCCGGCCTTCTGCTCGGTCGTCACCGCCGCGATCAGCTCGTCGATGACGTGCCGGGCGTCACCCACGATCGGGACGTCGACGTGCCGGTTCTTGCCGATCTCGGCCGGGTCGATGTCGGCGTGCACCACCGTCGCGTCCGGGGCGAACGAGTCCAGCTTGCCGGTCACCCGGTCGTCGAACCGGGCACCCAGCGCCACGATCAGGTCGGCCTTCTGCAGCCCGTAGACGGCGGCCACGGTGCCGTGCATGCCGGGCATGCCCAGGTGCTGGCGGTGCGAGTCGGGGAACGCCCCCAGCGCCATCAGGGTGGTCACCACCGGGATGCCGGTCAGCTCGGCCAGCCGGAGCAGCGGCTCGGACGCACCGGCCTTGAGCACCCCGCCACCGACGTAGAGCACCGGCCGACGGGCGCCGCCCATCAGCCGGGCCGCCTCCCGGATCTGCTTGCCGTGCGGGTGCAGGGTCGGCCGGTAGCCGGGCAGGTCCAGGGTGGGCGGCCAGGAGAAGGTGGTCGCCGCCTGGAGGACGTCCTTGGGGATGTCCACCAGCACCGGCCCGGGACGCCCGGTCGCGGCCAGGTGGAAGGCCTCGGCGAGCACCTGCGGGATCTCCTCGGCCGTCTGCACCAGGAAGTTGTGCTTGGTGATCGGCAGGGTGATGCCCTGGATGTCCGCCTCCTGGAAGGCGTCCGTGCCGATCATCGGGCGGGACACCTGACCGGTGATCGCGACGATCGGCACCGAGTCCATGTACGCGTCGGCGATCGGGGTGACCAGGTTCGTCGCGCCCGGCCCGGAGGTGGCGATGCAGACGCCGACCCGGCCGGTGGCCTGCGCGTACCCGGTGGCGGCGTGACCCGCGCCCTGCTCGTGCCGGACCAGGATGTGCCGCACCGAGGAGTCGTAGAGCGGGTCGTACGCGGGCAGGATCGCCCCGCCGGGAATCCCGAAGACGACGTCGACGCCGAGCGCCTCGAGGGACCGCACCAACGAACCGGCACCGGAGACCGGGACCGGCCCGGACGGCCGTACGGCCGGGGTGGCCGCGGCGGCGGTGCCGCGCGGCGGGGTGGTGGGGTCGGCGTCGCCGGTCGGCTCGGTGACCGTGCGGGCCCGCCGGGCGGAGTGGGCGAGGGTCTCTGGCGTGGGTCTCGTCATGGCGGTTCAGGCCTTCGGCTGGAGTTGGGTGGAGCTGCTACGACAGGTGCGACAGGGGCGCGTGCCGCGCCCCGGGGTTCCGACGGCAACAAAAACGGCCCTCGTGCAGATGCACGGGGCCAGCGCACTCTCGACAGCGGGAGAGTGCGCTCAGGTAAGTACTCGCAGCGACCGGTTCGACGACATGGGCCAAGCCTGACGCATCTCACGCGATGAGTCAACTGATCCCACATGTTGGTTCACGAACGGGGGACGCCATCCCCGGCGGGTGCCTCGTCAACCGGTCCGGCCTGCGCGGACTCACCCTGCGGGGGGCGTGGGGCGGGCACCGGCGGCGACGCGGGCGGATGGGACCGCAGCCGGGGCAGCAACGGCGACGGGGCCGGTCGGGGCGGCACGGGCGGCGGGGCCGGCGGGGCCGACGCCGGACGGGCACCCGGCGAGGTGGCCGCCTCCAGCATCGCCTCCAGGTGCTCGGCCGGCACCCCCCAGCCGAAGAGCGCGCCCTGCCCGAACCGGCACCCGGCGGCCACCACCGCGGCCAGCTCCGTCGGGGTGGTGACCCCCTCGGCGATCACCTCCAGGCCGAGCTGGTGGCCCAGCCGCATGACGATGTCGACCATCGGGGCGAAGGCCGGGCCGTCCCGGCCCACCGGACGGACCGGCTCGTGCTCGGCGACCAGGCTGTGGTCGATCTTGAGGATGTCGATCGGCAGCCGGCGGAGCTGCCCCAGCGACGAGTACCCCGCGCCGAAGTCGTCCAGCGCGATCCGGACACCGGTCAGCCGTAGCGCGGTCAACCGGCGGATCAGCTCGTCCAGGTCGGTGGCGACGGCGTGCTCGGTCACCTCCAGCACCAGCCGCTGCGGCGGCACGTGGTGGGCGCGCAGCGCCTCGGCCACCTGCACCACGTACTCCGGGGCGTGCAGCTCGTGCGGCGAGACGTTGACCGACACCCAGACGTCGTGGCCGTCGGCGAGCCAGCGGGACAGCTGCCAGCACGCCTGGTGCAGCACCCAGGCCCCCAACTTGGCGATCATCCCGCACTCCTCGGCCAGCGGGATGAACTCGTCCGGGCGGACGTTGCCCAGCTCGGGGTGGTGCCAACGGAGCAGCGCCTCGGCGCCCACCGGCCGCACCGAGGGCAGCGAGGCCACCGGCTGGAACGCCAGCCGCAGCTCGTCGCGTTCGATCGCGCCGCGCAGCTCGTGCTCCAGCCGGGTACGCCGGGTCAGCAACCGGTCGTAGCTGCCGTCGTAGCGCTCGACCCGGTTCTTGCCGCGCTGCTTGGCGTAGCGCAGCGCCAGGTCGGCGTGGCGCAGCAGGCCGACCACGTCCGGGTCGCCGCCCTGCCCGGCCACCCCGATGCTGACCGACAGGAAGACCGCGCCACCGGCCTGGTCGTACGGCCGGCCGAGCACCCCCAGCAGCCGCTCCGCCACCGCGTCCGCCTCCGCCGGCCGCCCCCGCATCAGCACCGCGAACTCGTCGCCACCCAGCCGGGCAGCCAGGTCGCCGGGGCGCAGGTTGCCCCGCAGCCGCCGGCCCACCTCGGCCAGCACCATGTCGCCGACGTCGTGGCCACGCATGTCGTTGACGTTCTTGAAGCCGTCCAGGTCGAGCCCGAGCAGCACGCAGTCGGCCCCCTCGCTGGCACAGCGCTGCATCTCGCGCAGCAGGCCGCGCCGGTTGGCCAGGGCGGTCAGCGGATCGGTGTGCGCCAACTCCCGGAAGTGCGCCTCCCGTTCGGCCAGCCGGCCGGCGTACCGGCGGACGTCGTTGAGGGTGAGGTACTGCCGGGTGACCAGCGCGAACCCCTCCAGGCTGCCGGCGACGATGCCCAGCGCGTCGAACCGGCCGCCCTGCACGAGGTGGTACATCGCCGAGGCGGCCATCGCGAACATCGGGATGAAGGCGTACTCCCCGTCCCGGCGGATCAGGTCGATGTCGACCTGGCCGGGGGCGTCCACCCGGTGCACCGCGAGCGCCCCGGCGAGCAGGCCCACGGCGAGCAGCGCCATCCCGGTCACCGCCATCCCCGAGCCGCCCTGGCAGACCCCGGCGGCCACCACGAGACCACCGGTGGCGGTCGCGGTGATGCCGGTGCCGAGCACGGCCAGCCGGATCCGGGGGCCGTCGGCGCGGGCCACCACCATCCCGGTGAGCCCGGCGGTGAGCGCCGCGGTCACCGAGGCGAGCAGGATCGCCGGGCAGGCGCTCGGCGTGCCCGGCCCGAGCAGCCGGGTCGGCTCCGAGAGGAGCACCCAGCCGACGAACCAGATCGAGGTGGCCACGATCAGCCCGTCGAGCAGCAGCCGGGCGGCGGCGGCCCGGGCCGCCATCGCGCCGGGCAGCCGGAGCAGCCCGGCGCAGAACGCCAGCCCGGTCAGCGCGGTGCCGACGGCGATCACCGACGCCCAGCCCATGTGCCGCCCGCGCTGGTGCGCCCCGTGCTCGGTCGCCCCGAGCAGCGCGACGGCACCGGCGCCCAGGGTGACCAGGGCGATCGCGGCGGCCAGCGCGAACAGCAGGTGCGCCTGGCGGTGCGGCCCGCCCCGCCGCCGGGCCGAGTCGGCCAGCAGCGCGGTGGCGGCGGCGGCGAGCAGGCCGCTCAACACCGCCACGGCGACCATGCCCGGGGGTAAACGCACGACCCCAACTGTGCCGGATCGGCACCCGCCACGGGGTACCGGGTGTGCAACTGTTGGGACACGGGCGCGCGCGGTGGTTGCCGCCGGACGGACGGTGCAAGACTGGTACCCATGCCTGAGCTGCGGTCGAGGACCTCCACCCACGGTCGGACGATGGCCGGCGCCCGGGCCCTCTGGCGGGCCACCGGGATGACCGACGACGACTTCGGCAAGCCGATCGTCGCCATCGCGAACAGTTTCACCCAGTTCGTCCCCGGTCACGTCCACCTCAAGGACATGGGTGGCCTGGTCGCGGACGCGGTGGCCGAGGCCGGCGGGGTGGGGCGCGAGTTCAACACCATCGCCGTGGACGACGGCATCGCCATGGGCCACGGCGGGATGCTCTACTCGCTGCCCAGCCGGGAGCTGATCGCCGACGCGGTGGAGTACATGGTCAACGCGCACTGCGCGGACGCCCTGGTCTGCATCTCCAACTGCGACAAGATCACCCCCGGGATGCTGCTGGCCGCGTTGCGGCTCAACATCCCGACCGTCTTCGTCTCCGGCGGCCCGATGGAGGCCGGCAAGACGGTGGCCGTCGAGGGCGTGGTGCACTCCAAGATCGACCTGATCGACGCGATGATCGCCTCCTCCAACGAGGCGGTCACCGACGACCAGCTCGGCGAGATCGAGCGCTCCGCCTGCCCGACCTGCGGCTCCTGCTCCGGCATGTTCACCGCCAACTCGATGAACTGCCTCACCGAGGCGATCGGCCTGGCCCTGCCCGGCAACGGCTCGACGCTGGCCACCCACGCCGCGCGCCGGTCGCTCTTCGTCGAGGCCGGCCGCACCGTCGTGGACATCGCCAAGCGCTGGTACGACGCCGACGACGCCTCCGTGCTGCCCCGTGCCGTCGCCAACCGCAAGGCGTTCGACAACGCGGTCGCCCTCGACGTGGCGATGGGCGGATCGACCAACACGATCCTGCACCTGCTCGCCGCCGCCCGCGAGGCCGAACTCGACTTCACCGTCGCCGACATCGACGCCGTCTCCCGCCGGGTGCCCTGCCTGGCCAAGGTCGCCCCGAACTCGCCGAACTACCACATGGAGGACGTGCACCGGGCCGGCGGCATCCCCGCCATCCTCGGCGAGCTGGACCGCGCCGGCCTGCTGCACCGCGACGTGCACGCGGTGCACTCCCCCTCGCTGGCCCAGTGGCTCACCGACTGGGACGTCCGGGGCGGCTCACCCACCCCGGCGGCGGTCGAGCTGTTCCACGCCGCGCCGGGCGGGGTGCGTACCGTCGAGCCCTTCTCCACCACCAACCGCTGGTCGACCCTGGACACCGACGCCGCGCAGGGCTGCGTGCGGGACCGGGAGCACGCCTACAGCGCGGACGGCGGGCTGGCCATCCTGCACGGCAACATCGCGCCGGACGGCTGCGTGGTCAAGACCGCCGGGGTGCCCGAGGAGTGCCTGACCTTCCGCGGCCCGGCCAAGGTCTACGAGTCCCAGGACGACGCGGTCTCAGCGATCCTCGCCAAGGAGATCGTCGCCGGGGACGTGGTGGTGATCCGCTACGAGGGCCCCAGGGGCGGCCCCGGCATGCAGGAGATGCTCTACCCCACCTCGTTCCTCAAGGGGCGCGGGCTGGGCCGGTCCTGCGCGCTGCTCACCGACGGCCGGTTCTCCGGCGGCACCTCCGGGCTGTCCATCGGGCACGCCTCCCCCGAGGCGGCCTCCGGTGGCCTGATCGCGCTGGTCGAGCCCGGCGACGAGATCGTCATCGACATCCCGGCCCGGTCCATCGAGCTGAACGTGCCCGAGGACGTGCTGACGGCCCGCCGGGTGGCGCAGGAGAAGCGGGAGCGGCCCTACACCCCGCTCGACCGGCAGCGCCCGGTGTCCGCGGCCCTGCGCGCGTACGCCTCGATGGCCACCTCGGCCAGCGACGGCGCGTACCGTCGCGTCCCGGAGTAGGAGGAGGCCCCGGCGGGCCGGTGGCACGCTCAGCGCTCGACAGCACACACCGTCAGGTCGAACACCGGCTCCTCGATCAGTTTGAGCAGGGGCCGGGACGCCGCGTGTTCCGGGTTGACGTGCCGACCGAGCACCACGACACCTACCGTCGAGGCGCCGGCGGTCTTGAGCGTGTGTGCGAGCGACTGCGCCCGAGAGCCGGTCGTCCAGGTGTCGTCGAGGACCAGGGGTCGAGCGGAACCTGCGGGGCCAGGAAGCCGGACAGTGAACCAGTCGCGCTGGAACCGTCGGGCATCGGGGCCGTAGCGGGGATTCGGTACGGCGGCGAGCCAGGGCAACCCCAGCCGGTCGCCGACCATCTGTTGCAGGGGGTGCGGACCGGGCCGCCCCCGGGTGCTGGGCACGGCGACGACGTGGGTCGGTGCACCGCCCATACCACCGGCCACGCAGTCGAGGTGGTTCCTCAGGAACAGCAGTAGCAGCGCCAGCAGATTCCACCTCGCCTGCGCTGACGCCGGAGTGGACTTGTACGACCGCAGATGGTGATGATGCTGGCCGTTGCGCGGAGAGTACGAGATCGGCACCACCACGTCGGCGAGCAACCCGCCGGACTCCGTGTGCTGCTCCTGACACGGATAGCAGTACGCATAGCCGGCGCTGCGAACTCCTCGGCAGATCGGGCAGACCAGTTCCCCGGCGGCCAGCGGGTTGCGCAGGAAGTTCCGCTGGGTCTCGACATAGCCCCGGACCCTGGCCCAGGGGTCAGAGGTTGGCGAACTCAGGAAAACCCTCCAACTCAGGGGCGGTCGGCACCTGGTCGAGGATGGCATCCACCGCCTCTATCAACTCCATCGTGCCGCGTGCGACGTGGACCCCGGGGCGGTCGGCGAACGAGCGCGCCCAGTCGTGCCGCATGACCTGCTCGGTGAGCACCACCGGACGGCCGTGCTGGAGCGCCAGCCGCGCCTGGATGCGGGCTCCGCTGCGTTCGCCGGCTTCCACGACGACGGTCGCGGCGGCGTAACCGCTCATCACGGCGTTACGCATCGGGAAGCTCTGCTTCGTCGGGGCGGCGTCCGGCCAGAACTGGCTGATCACCAGTCCCACCCCGGCGATGTGCTCCTGGAGCGCCTGGTTGCCGGCGGGATAGTGGCGACGGATGCCGGTGCCGATGACCGCGACCGTGCGCCCACCGGCCGCGAGCGCCGCCTCGTGCGCCGCGGTGTCGATCCCCTTCGCCAGGCCGCTGACCACGGTGACGTCCCGCCTGACCAACGAGGTCGCCACCGACCCGGCTACCTCCAGGCCACGGTTACTGGCTTCCCGGCTGCCGACCACCGCGATCGCACGGGGATCGGGCCGCAGGGATCCCCGCGCGAACAGCACCGGCGGCATCTCCCGGATGTCGCGGAGCTGGGACGGGTAGTCCTCGTCGAAGAAGGCACGGACGGTGATGCCCTCGGTCTGCCAGGCCAGCAGGTCTCCAGCCGCCGCCTCGATGAGCGAGTCGACCGAGCGGGTGTCGGGAAACAGGGTGTCCGCCCCGCCGACCACCCGCGCGAGCACGCCGAGCGCGGTACCGGTTTCCTGGACCTCGTGGGTGACATCAGACCAGCTCAGGTCGGACTGGCGTAGCAGCGCCACCAGCGCCGCCCGTTCCACCGTCGCCCGGTCCATGGGCCTGATCCTAGGTGTCGGCGCGGGTCCGGTGGCCTGCTGGCCACCCGGCGGCGCGGCGGCGACCTCGTCGGCTCCGGATCTTTCCCCCACACGTCGAACATATGTTCCCCGACACGTCACGTCAATCAGGGCTCACGCAGGTCGTCGCCTTCACGACCAGACCGGAGCGGGCTGCGCCGTGGCGATGGGCGGAGCTGCCGGCTCGGGCGAGGCCGATCCACCGGCCGCAGTCCACTACCGGACAGAAGTGTCCTCTTGGCCCAAAGCGGTGATGTCGACCTCTCCGTCTGACGACCGCAGCCGGCCGGGAGGATCGACTGCCCTCCGACCAGGCAGCTTCTTCGGTTCGTTCGCGTCCACAGTCGCGCCGGTTTCTCCCCTGTTCGCCGAGTAACTTCTCGTACCACCGCCTTCACGAGGAGTCATCGCATGTCCGAGGAGACCTGGCTCGCCGCCCGCCTGATCCCCACCTCAGGCATCAACGGCGCAGCGGAGCAGGAACGCCGGGCGACGTCCGCCCTGCTGGCGGTGATGAGCGCGGTACGGGAATTCGGGCGGGTCCTGACCCAGTCCCTCGGTGCGCCGGCCGGCACGGTGCAGACCTTCATCGAGGTGCCCTTCAAACTCGGCACCCAGCAGTTCTTCCCCGACGGCCTGATCCGGGTCACCCGGGGGCAGCGCCAGTGGACCGCGCTGGTCGAGGTGAAGACCGGCAGCAACGCCCTGAAGACCGAGCAGTTGGAGGCGTACCTCGACATCGCCCGGGAGCAGGGCTTCGACGCCCTCGTCACGATCTCCAACGAGATCGCGCCCGTCCCGGGCCAGCATCCCACCGCCGTCGACCGCCGCAAGCTGCGCAAGGTCGCCCTGTACCACCTGCCCTGGACCGAGATCCTGACCCAGGCGGTACTCCAGAAGGAGTACCGCGGCGTGGCCGACCCGGACCAGGCATGGGTCCTCGGCGAGCTGATCAGGTATCTGGAGCACCCCCGCTCCGGCGCGCTGGAGTTCAGCGACATGGGACCGGCCTGGGTGCCGGTGCGCGACGGGGTCTCCGCCGGGACCATACGGGCGAACGACAGCGGCGCGGCGGAGGTGGCCGGCCGCTTCGACGCGCTGATCCGCTACGCCTGCCTGCGGCTCGGCCGGCAGCTGGGCACCGAGGTCACCCCCGCGCTGAGTCGCCGGGATCTCGCCGACCCGGCCGCTCGCAGCCAGTCGCTGGTGAACCAGCTCGTCACCACCGGGAGCCTGACGGGCAGCATCAGGATTCCCGGGGCGGTCGGAGCACTTCAGGTCACGGCCGACCTGCGGGCCGGGCAGATCGTCTGTCATGTCGACGTGGACGCTCCCCGCTCCGGTCGCCCGACGACGAGGGTGAACTGGCTGGTCCGGCAACTGAAGGATGCACCGGACACCGTGCGGATCGAGGCGTTCGCCATGCATGCCCGGGGCGGCGGTGCGACCGATCTCCTGCGCCGGGTACGCGAGGAGCCCACCACGCTGATCGCCGATCCGTCCCGCGAGCTGCGTGCCTTCCGGGTCGCCCAGAGCACCCCGGCGGGCACCAAACGCGGCACCGGCCGGGGCGCGTTCATCGACTCCGTGCTGCACGCGATCGACGACTTCTACGAGCAGATCATCCAGAACCTGAAGCCGTGGATGCCCGCACCGCCCCGGCTGCGTACGCCCGACGACGTCGCGCCGGTGCAGCCGGTGGCAGCCAGTCTCGTCTCGACCGCCATCTCGTCCCAGGACAGCCCGGACCTCGACCCACCGTCCGGGGCGTCGGCACGCCATGAGCCCGTCGGCCGGTCAGAGCAGTGAGGCCGGCTTGACCGGCTCCATGTCGGCGATGTAGCGGTATCCCCGGGTGGGGACAGCGCTACATCGGCCCCGAAGAGTCGATCAACCGCCAGCCGGCGCACGCCGGCTGTCGTCAGGTGGTGACGGTGCCGTGCAGCAGCTCCCGGGCGTGGGCGATGGCGGCCGGGGTGTCGGCGAAGACCAGTCCGTCGCGGCGTAGCTCGTCGGCCACCCCGAGGGTGGCGAGCACCTGGTCGTGGTCGGGGGTGATGCCGGAGATCAGCACGGTGATCCCCCGGCCCCGCAGTCGTCGGACCGCGTCGCCGAGCACGTGCGCGCCGGTGGCGTCCAGCGCCGACACCCGCGACATCCGCAGAATGACCACCCGGACGTCGGCCACCTCGGACAGCTCCAGCAGGAAGGTGTGCGCGGCGGCGAAGAACAGCGGCCCGTCCAGCCGGTACGCCACGATGTGCTCGGCCAGCAGGGCGTGCTCCTCATCGCTGTGCTCGCCCTGATCGAGCGGGACCTGTTCGAGCCGGGCGCTGCGGGCCACCGCGCGCAGCGCGATCACCACCGCCACGGCCACCCCGACGGCGACGGCGGTGACCAGGTCCCACGCCACCGTGACGACGAAGGTGAGCACCAGCACCAGCGCGTCGCCCCGGGTGGCGCGGGCGAGCGCCCACAGCGCGCCGGCCTCGACCATCCGGACCGTGGTGGCGAGTAGCACCCCGGCCAGCGCGGCGAGCGGGATCCGGCCGACCAGCGGGGCGGCGACGAGGACGATCGCGGCGAGCGCCACCGCGTGGGTGAGGGCGGCCAGCTTCGAGGCCGCCCCGGCGCGGACGTTGACCGCCGTACGGGCGATCGCGGCGGTGGCCGGGATGCCGCCGAACAGCGGCGCGGCCAGGTTGGCCAGGCCCTGACCGAACAGCTCCCGGTCCGGGTCGTGCCGTTGCCCGATGGTCATCCCGTCGGCGACGGTCGCCGACAGCAGGCTCTCCAGCGCGGCGAGCGCGGCCACCGCCAGCGCCGACGGCAGCAGCACCCCGACCGCGCCGGGGTCGAGGAAGCCCAGCGTCGGCCTGGGAAGCCCCTGCGGCAGCGCCCCGATCCGGACCAGGTCGACCGGGGCGGTCTCCGCGAGCACCGTCGCGGCGGCCACCCCGAGCAGCGAGAACGGCAGGCCGGGTCGCCAGCGTGCGCCGAGCAGCATCAGCGCCGCCACCCCGAGCGCGACCGCCAGCGCCACTGGCCGGGGGTGTACGGCGAACCGGGCGACGGCGTCGGCGGCGACGGCCCACACCCGGTCGCCGTGCGCGTCGGTCACGCCGAGCGCGGCGGGCAGCTGTTGCAGGGCGATGACCACGGCGATGCCGGCGGTGAAGCCCTCGATCACGGGGGTGGGCAGGTAGCGGACGTACCGGCCGAGGCGGGCCAGGGCGAGGGCGATCAGCAGCAGCCCGGCCAGCGCGCCGACCATCAGCACCCCGGTCGGGCCGAACTGCTGCACCACCGGCACCAGGACCACGGTCATCGCCCCGGTGGGGCCGGAGACCTGGAGGTGGGAGCCGCCGAAGACGGCCGCCACCGCCCCGGCGACGACAGCGGTGACCAGCCCGGCCTGGGCACCCAGCCCGGAGGTGACGCCGAAGGCGAGGGCGAGCGGCAGGGCCACCACCGCCACGGTCAGCCCGGCGGTCAGGTCCCGCCGGGGTGCGCGGCGTACCGCCTGCCAGTCGGCCCGGTCAGGCAGCAGGCCGAGGACCCGGTCGGCGACGGCGGTGGCACTCACCGGCCGGACCGGGGCGGTGAGCTGCGGAGTTCGTCGAGGAGGGCGTCGCGGTCGGTGAGGACGGTGCCGAGGATGCGGCGGCCGGCGGCCAGCAGGTCGGCCACGTCGGGGGTGCTCAGCGAGTACATGACCAGCGGGCCGTCCCGGTAGGAGGTGACCAGGCCGGCCCGGCGCAGCACGGCGAGCTGTTGGGAGAGGTTGGACGGCTCGACCTCAATGACGGCGAGCAGGTCGCGGACCGGCTTCGGCCCGTCCTGGAGCAGTTCGAGCACCCGGATCCGCACCGGGTGCCCGAGGGTGCGGAACAGCTCCGCCTTGGCCTGGTACAGCGGGACCGACACGCGTTGACCTTCTCCCGGTCGAAGTCATGAAGACTTTAGCACTTGCAAAAGTCTTCAATTCACCTGTCGCGTGGTTCGTGACTTCCGCTTCGGCACCGGGTCGCGTGGCGTACCCCCGGCGGACCCGCCGTGGTTCAGGCCGGCAGGAAGCGGACCGCGTCGGCGACGACGTACCCGTCGGTGCCCTCGGTACGGATGAGCACGCTGCCCGCCGTACCCGCCGGGAACTGGAAGGTGCCCAGCGGCACCCACTGCCCGCCCGACGTGCGCTGGTCGACCAGCCGGGTGGTCACCCCACCGCCGTGCACCACGTCGACCGGGACGTTGCCGGCCCGGTTCGGGTCGGCCGTCCAGCGCAGCTGGACGGCCCAGCTCCCGGCCGTCGGCAGGGACGGGGTGAAGCGCATCCGGTTGACGCCCTTGCCGGTGTTGCCGTCGTGCTCGTAGTCCGGCCCCCAATAGCCGCCGATGGCGGTGCTGGCCACCCAGACGCCGGCCCGGGTGACCCTGGCCGACCGGTTGTCCACCACGATCTCGCCCTCGGCGGTGGGCGGCCAGCTCAGGATCTGCCCGTCCCGACGTAGCCGGGCCTGGAGGGCGGCGACGTCGACCTGCTGCACCGGCACCCCGGCGTCGACCGCCAGCACCGCCGCCGTCGCCGCGGACTGGGCGAGGATCATGAAGACCGGTTCCATCCGGATCGAGCCGTAGGCGATGTGACTGGCCGACAGGCAGACCGGGACGAGGAGGTTGGCGCACTGCCCGGCGGTGGGCACGATCGACCGGTAGCTGACCGGGTACGGGCCGGACACCCCGACCTGCACGTCGCCCTCGTTCCTCACCAGCCCGTCCACCACCACCCGCTGGCAGTTGTGCGAGTCCATCGTGTAGCTGGCCAGACCGACCGCGTCGGCGACCCGGACCGCGCCCCGGCAGTCCCGCTCGGTCATCACGTACGCCGACACCATCCGGCGGGCCTCGCGGACGTAGAGCTGCGGCGGCCACCCGCCGGTGGCGGTGAACTCGTCGGCGGCCAGACCCCAGCGGGCCACCCCCGCCCGGACCGGCTCCGGCAGCCGGGGGTCGTTGGCCAGGAACCACATCAGCCCCTGCTGGTACGTCAGGTGGTCGGCGACCATGCTGTCCCGCTGTGCCCAGGTCGCCGTCGGGTAGGCGTGGCTCGCGCCGATGAAGTCGGTGGAGAACGCCCCGGTGTTGTTCGAGTCGGTCTTGCCGCCGCCGACGCTCTGGGTGGTGAAGAACGGCCCGGTGTAGCCGGCCCGCACGTACCGCAGCAGCAGTTCGTAGTCGGCCGGGTCGTAGCCGGCCGGCTGCGGGAACGGGATCCGGCCGGCGGCCTGGGTCAGGCACATCCGGAAGTTGTACGCCTGGATCCGGTCGTCACCGGTGCCGTTCGGCGCGACCGGGCCGGCGGAGATGCCGGGGAGCAGCCCGCTGGCCGGGTCGCCCGGCACCACGTACGGGTCGACCGGCAGGGTGAACTGGTGCGCCCCGCGTAGCTGTACCCCGTTGACCGTCTCGCCGTACCTGGTGTTGGCCTCGCGCCCGACCGTGTACGACACCCCGGCGGCGGCCATCAGGTCACCCTCGTAGGTCGCGTCGACGAACATCGGGCCGGTGAAGAATTGCCCGTTGTCGGTGACCAGGCCGGTGATCCGGTCACCACTGCGCTGCACAGCGGTCAGCCGCGCGTTCAGGTAGACCGGGATGCCGTGCTCGGTGAGCAGGTCCGCGCAGACCCCGGCGGCCACGTGCGGCTCGAACACCAGCCGCATCGGCGAGTCGGGGGCGACCGGGACGCCCTGGTACCGGGCGTACACCCGGCGGTAGAACTCCGCGGCGATACCGCCGATGGCGGCGCTGGTGCCGCTGTCGGTGTAGCCGAGCCCACCGGTGGTGAGCCCGCCGACGTGGTCACCCGGTTCGACGATCACGGCGGTCCGCCCCAGCCGGCGCGTCTGCACGGCGGCCACGATGCCGGCCGCGGTCGCGCCGTAGACCACCAGGTCGGCGGTGACCGTGCCGGCGGCCAGGGCGGGCAGCCCGGGAGTGGTGCCGGCGACGACGAGGGTGGCCCCGCCGAGGCGGAACAGGTGCCGGCGGCTGAAGGTGGACGACATCACGGCTGCCCTTCGCAGACGAGGGAAGGAGCGCGCCGCCGCACCCGGAATGCATCGACCCTTGCGGATCGAATCGGGGCTGTCAAGGGGCGACCGGCGCCCTCCTCCCCCGCACCGGACGGGAGGAGGACGCCGGCCCGCCGGTCAGCCCGCCACCGGGGCCGCGCCGTCCGGGCGGTCCGCGGCCGGGACCAGGCCGCCCGGTCGGTCCGCCGCCGGGGCCGCGCCGTCGACCAGGTCGTTGACGCAGCGCAGCACCGGCCGGGCGGTCAGCGCCGCCGGATCCAGCGGCGCACCGCAGGTCACCGTGAAGGTGGCCGACTCCCCCGGCAGCAGGGTGACCAGTGCCGCGTCGACCTCGGCCGTCGGGTCCAGCCGGTCCGGGAAGAGGGTCAGGTCGCGCAGCACGGTCCGCGCGGTGACCCGGACCCGGTGACCCCCGTCGACCTGCTGGACCGTCGCCTCGTAGCGGGCCGCCGGCCAGTGCGCGTCCCGGTCCTCGGCGAAGAACCACAGCGCCCGCTCGGCGGTGTCCCCGGCCTCGGCGACCAGCAGCTCCCGGCGTTCCTCGCCGGCCGCCGCCAGGTCCGTCGGCAGTAGCAGCGTCACCGCCGCGTACGCCGGCACGTCGAGCTGGTACCCGGTCGTCGCCCTCGGCTCGCCGGCCAGGGTGCACCGGGTCACCGTGACCGGGGACCGCCACGGGGTGCCGGTCTCGTTCACCGCGACCAGGGCCAGCCCGCCGTCGCGGGGCTGCACGGTGAGCAGCCGGTCGGCGTACGCCCGGCGCAGCGCGTACCACAGGGGCTTGCGGCGGCCGTCACCGTCGACGGCCGACCAGGAGGTGACCGGCCAGCAGTCGTTGAGCTGCCAGACGATGGTGCCGGAGCAGACCTCCCGGTGGGAGCGGAAGTGTTCCACCCCCAGTTGGATGGCCCGCGCCTGGTTGAGCTGGGTCAGGTAGTGCCAGTCGTCGAAGTCGACCGGGGCGGGCAGGTGCGCGTCGAGCCCGCGTTGCAGCTTGGCGTCCCCGTCGGCCGCCTTCTGGTGGTGGGCCATCCCCGGCGAGTCGTGGGCGAGGGGCTCGTCGGAGAGCGCCCGGCGCAGCGTCGCGTACGCCGGGGGCGCCTGGTAGCCGAACTCGGCGACGAACCGGGGGACGTACTCGCGGTACCTCGTGTAGTCGTCGGTGTTCCAGACGTCCCAGATGTGTGTGGTGCCGTGTGCCGGGTCGTTGGGGTGGATCGCCTCCACCCCCGACCACGGGCTGCCCGGCCAGTACGGGCGGGTCGGGTCCAGCTCGCCGACCACCCGGGGCAGCAGGTCGAGATAGAAGCCCCGCCCCCAGCTGCGCCCGGCCAGCGGCTCCCGCCAGCCCCAGTCGTGCCAGCCCCAGATGTTCTCGTTGTTGCCGGTCCAGAGCACCAGCGACGGGTGCCCGGCCAGCCGGGTCACCTGCTCCCGGGCCTCCGCCTCGACCTCGGTGCCGAACGGCTCCTCCTCCGGGTAGGCCGCGCAGGCGAAGAGGAAGTCCTGCTGCACCAGCAGGCCGCGCTCGTCGGCGAGGGAGTAGAAGTCGGCCGACTCGTACCGGCCGCCGCCCCAGACGCGCAGCAGGTTGACGTTGGCGTCGGCGCCCTGGGTGAACCGGTGGGCCAGCCGGTCGCGGGTGATCCGGGTGGGGAACGCGTCGTCGGGAATCCAGTTGGCCCCCCGCACCAGCACCGGCACGTCGTTGACGTGCAGGGTGAACGGGGTGCCGTGGGCGTCGGGGGTGGTGTCCAGGCGGACCGAGCGGAAGCCGATCCGCTGCGACCAGGTGTCCACCGGGGTGCCGTCGGGCGTCGACAGGTGCACCGTCAGCGGGTGCAGCGGCTGTGCGCCGTACCCCCGGGGCCACCACAGCTCGGGGTCGGCGACGGTGAGGGTCAGCGCGGCCGTGCGCTGCCCGGCCGCGACGGCCGTCTCGCCGGTCACCCCGGCGACCTCGGCGCGGACGGTCAGCGGCAGGTCGGCCACCCGTTCGACCTCGACGTGCAGCTCCACCCGCCCGTGGCCGTCGACGACCGTCACCAGTGGACGGACGACACCGAGCCGGGCGGTGGACCAGGCGTGCAGCCCGATCTCCTGCCAGATCCCGGCGGTCACCAGCGTCGGCCCCCAGTCCCAGCCGAAGTTGCAGGCCATCTTGCGGATGAACGCGAACGGCTCCGGGTAGGCGTTGGGCCGGTCGCCGAGCCGGTCCCGCTGCTCCTCGGCGTAGCGGTACGCCGCGTCGAACCGGACGGCGAGGGTGTTCTCCCCCGGCCGCAGCGCCGACCGCACGTCGAACCGGTACGACCGGTGCATGTTGGCGGTCCGGCCGACCTCGACGCCGTTGAGGGTGATCGTGGCGACCGTGTCCAGCCCGGCGCAGACCAGGTCGATCCGCTCGTCGTCGCCGGGTGCGTACCCGAAGGTGGTCGCGTACTCCCAGTCGGTGCGGCCGATCCAGGCCAGCGCCGTCTCGTTGGCGTCGAGGAAGGGATCGTCGATCAGGCCGGCGGCGAGCAGATCGGTGTGCACGCAGCCGGGCACGGTCGCCGGCACCGCCCGACCGGCCACCGTGTCGGGCACCTGCGGCCCAGCCACCGCCCGCAGCCGCCAACCCTCGTGCAACGCCTGCCGAGTCACGACCCCACCGCGCCTTCGCTGCTCCGGACAGCCCCAACACATCGAGGGATGTCAACTGAACCGGATAAGTGAAGCCACCGTACGGGCCACCCCCAACCCTGTCAACGGTGTTCCCCACCGGCGGTCACCGGACCTCGGACAGGGGCGCGGAGGGCCTGTCTGAGCAGCGTCGCCGGGCAGCCCGACCCGCCACCGCACCACCGCGGAGGCGGCGGCCGGCCACTCTGCTTAACCGGACAAGTGGATCGGCCACCGCTACCGGCTGGATTCCACCACGGCCGGCGGCACCGGTCACGCCCGGCACCGGTAGCGTGGGCACCGCCGGCCGATCCCGGCCCCGCGTACCGCCTGCCCAGGCCGCGAGAAGTGGAGGAACCCGCCGGTGAAGCGGCCGACCATCGCCGACGTCGCCCGACGCGCCGGAGTGTCCAAGGGCGCGGTGTCGTACGCGCTCAACGGGCAGCCGGGCGTCTCGGAGGCCACCCGGCAGCGCATCCTGGCCATCGCCGCCGAGATCGGCTTCAGCCCGAGCAGCGCCGCCCGCGCGCTCTCCGGCGCCACCGCCGACGCCGTCGGCCTGGCCCTGTGCCGCCCGGCCCGGATCCTCGGCATCGAACCGTTCTTCATGGAGCTGATCAGCGGCGTCGAGGCCGAACTCTCCGCCCGGTCCTACGCGCTGACCCTCCAGGTGGTCGCCGACCAGGAGGCGGAGATCGCGGTCTACCGGCGCTGGTGGGCCGAGCGGCGGGTCGACGGCGTCCTCGTCTGCGACCTGCGCACCGACGACATCCGGGTACCCGCCCTGGAGGAGCTCCAGCTACCCGCCGTGGTGATCGGCGGACCGGGGCACACCGGCACGTTGGCCAGCGTCTGGTCCGATGACGCGGCGGCGCTGGCCGAGACGGTGGAATACCTGGTCGCGCTCGGTCACCGCAAGATCGCCCGGGTCGGCGGGCTGCCCGCGCTGCGGCACACGGAGATCCGCACCGACGCCTTCGCCGAGGTCTGCGGCCGGCTCGGGCTCACCGAGGCGGCGACCGTGTGGTCCGACTACACCGGGGAGGAGGGTGCCCGCGCCACCCGGCGGCTGCTCAGCTCGGCCCAGCGCCCCACCGCCCTGATCTACGACAACGACGTGATGGCCATCGCCGGGCTCTCCGTGGCCCAGGAGATGGGGCTCGGCGTCCCCACCGACCTGTCCATCGTGGCCTGGGACGACTCCCCACTGTGCCAGCTCGTGCACCCACCGCTGACCGCGCTCAGCCGGGACATCCCCGCCTACGGCGCGAACGCGGCCCGCCAGCTGCTCGCCGTCATCGCCGGTGAGCCGGTCGGCGGCCTCCAGGACGAGACGCCACACCTGACCCCGCGCGGCAGCACCGCACCGCCCCGACCGAGATGAACCGGTTCAGTGGACCGGCCGGCGGCGGCCCGCTCAACGGAGTTCGGCGGCCCGCTCAACGGAACGCCGACGGGAACTCCGCGAAGTACGCCTCGACCCGTTCGGCGGTCGCCGGACGCGCCAGCGCGAAACCCTGGCCGTACCGGCAGCCCGCCCGCGTTGCCCGGTCGACGTCCGGCTCGGACTCCAGCTCCGCCATCACCACCGTCACCCCCAGCCGCTCCCCCAGGCCCACCACCACGTCGATCAGCGGACGCGTCCCCTCGTCCGGCCCGACCGGCTGCGGCTGCACCTTCAACAGGTCGATCGGCAGCCGACGCAGCCGGGTCAGCGAGGCGTGCTCGGCCCGGAAGCTGTCCAGCGCGGTGCGTACCCCCATCGCCCGCAGCCCGGCCAGCCGGGCCACCACCATCGACAGGTCCGCGCCCAGCCCCGGTTCGGCGATCTCCAGCACCAGCCGTTCCGCCGGGACGCCGTGCCCGGCCAGCACCGTCGCCACCCGGGGCACCAGATCCGGCGCCAGCAGCTCGGCCAGCGTCAGGTTGACCGCCAGCCACAGTTCCCGGCCGCCGTACGACCAGTCGGCGAGCTGCCGGCAGGCCCGGTCCAACACCCACCGGCCCAGCTCACCCAGCAGGCCCAGATCCTCGGCGACCGGCAGCAACTCGGCCGGCAACACGGTGCCCAGCACCGGGCTGCGCCACCGCAGCAACGCCTCGATGCCGGCCGGCCGCCGGTCGGCCAGCGCCAACACCGGCTGGTAGACCAGGTCCAGCTCTCCCCGGGCCGCCGCGCCGGGCAGCTCCCGTTCCAGGTCCATCCGGCGGACCAGCTGCTCCTCCAGGCAGGCGTCGTACCACTCGACCCGGTTCCGGCCGAGCTGGACGGCCCGGCGGCGGGCCAGGTCGGCCTGGCGCAGCACGTCCTGCGGGTCGCCTCCGGTCAGCTCGGCCAGGCCCACCGCGACCCGGAGCCGGGCCATCCCCGTCGGCACCGGCCACGGCTCGGTCAACGCGGCCAGCAGCCGCTCACCCAGCGCGTACGCCGGCACCGAGGCGGCGTCGGTGACCACCGCGAACTCCGTGCCGGACAACCGGCAGACCAGATCGCGCGGGCCGACCACGTCACGCAGCCGACGGGCGGTGGTGACCGTCAGGGTGCCGCCGTCCACCCCCGGCCCGGGGGCGTCCTGCGCCGGCGGGCAACCGTGCACGTCGACCAGGAGCAGCGCGCCGGGCGGGCCGGCCCGCTCGCCGAGCACCCGGAGCAGCTCCTGCCGGTCGGCCAGGCCGGTGAGCGGGTCGGCGGCGGCCACCCGACGCAGTTCCCGCTCCAGCCGACGGCGGTCCCCGACGTCCCGGACGTGCAGCACCACCGCGGCCACCTCCGGCACGTCGCGCTGGTCGCTGACCGTCGACTCGATCTCCCGCCAGGCACCGTCACCGGCGCGCATCCTGGCCACCAGCAACGGCGGGCCGTCGTCCTGCGGCGGCGCGGCCAGCCGGGTCAGCACACCGGGAGCGTCGTCCGGGTGCAGCAGGTCGGCCAGCGCGAGCCCGCACACCTCGCTCCGGCGCAGCCCGAACCAGCGCTCGCCGGCCGCCGACAGCCAGTGCACCCGCAACCGGTCGTCGAGCACCAGGATCAGGTCGCGGCCACCCGAGACCAACGTCCGGAAGTACGCCTCCCGGGCGGCCAGCCGACCCGCCCACCGCCGGTCGTCGGTCGCGGAGATCAGCTCCCGGCCCACCAGCGGCGGGATCACCGCCAGCCCCAGCAGGACGGCGGTCGCGCTGAAGCCCCCGACGACCGCCAGGTGACCGGCCGCCGCCACGGTGGCCACCGCCGCCGGGGCGGTCACCCGGGGCCAGGCCGGCGGCGGACCGGCCGGGCCGGGCGGATCCCCCGCCGCGACCCGGGTCATCCCGGCGGCGGTCAGCAGCGCCCCGCCGACCAGCACCGGCACGAGGGTCAGCAGCGTCACCGCCGGAGCCCGGTAGGCCTCCAGCGCCACCAGACCGGCCAGCCCCAGCAGCACGGTCGCCGCCCCGGCCCGGCAGCGGGCCGCCCCGGGACGACGACGCCGGTCGGCCAACGCGCTCACCAGCAACCCGGCCAGCCCGGTCGCGCCGAGGACGGTCACCACCCGGACCACCGGCGGCACCGGGCCGGACGGCACCAGCACCCAGCCGGCGAAGAGCAGCGCGGTGCCCAGGCCGAGCACGTCCACCCCACGCCGCAACCGGGCGCGGGGCGTCGACCGGGAGTGGCCGGGCAGCAGGAGAAGGCCGGCGGCGAACGTCGCGGTGGCCGCGCCGAGCCCGGCCACCGCGACCCCGACCCGCCAGCCCGCCGGCACCAGTGGTGGCACCGCGACGGTCAGCGCGGCCACCGTCACCGCGGCGACGAGCAGGGCGGCGGCGCGGCGGCAGAGCCGGCTGCGCCGGTCCCGGCCGTCGACGGCGGCCAGCCGGAGCAGCCGGCCGACGACCGGGGCGCAACCGCCGACGCCGGCCAGCGCGACGGCCGCCGGCGGTGGGAGGAGACCGGTCAGGCCCACGCTGACCAGCAGCGCGGCCAGCACCGAGGACACGACCGGTACGGAGAGTGGACGACGGAGGAGGGGAGCGTCGGTCACGGCGGTCACCTTCGTGAGGGGGACACGGGCCGGTGCAAGGGGGGTTACCGGTCCAACGAACGGCCATCGCACCGGTTACGCGCCCCGACCGTGACCCGCGTCACCCACCCGCCCGGCCCTCTCGGCGCCGGGAACGGCGCCGACGGCCCGGCCGGGGCTGCCGGGGACCGGGGTGGAATCATCGGGGGGTGAGCCGCGCCGACACCCTCCGTTTCCGGCACCACCAGGCCGTCCTGGTCGCGGCCGTGATCGCCACCATCGGCGCGCTGCCCCTGGCCGCCGCCCGGGCCTACCTGCTGCCGGTGCTGCTCGTCCCGCTGGTCGTCGCGGCCTGGGCCTGGCGCTCGGGCACCGACGCCGACCGGCGCGAGCTGCGGTTGCGGGCACTGGTCGGAAGTCGACGGGTGCCCTGGGAGCAGGTCGTCGAGTTGACCGCCGACCCGCGCGGCCGGGCCGTCGTCCGGCTCGCCGACGGGCAGCAGCTCCCCCTGCCCGCCGTCCGGGGCGTGGACCTGCCCCGCCTGGTCTCGATCACCGGGCAGGCCCTGCCCGACCCCCGCTGAACCGACCCCCACCACCCGTCGCCCCTCGGCCCGGACGGCCTGCGTACCCCGGCCACCGCCCCGCCGGGTGGTCCTGCGCCGGTCCGCCCCGGGCGGTGTCAGTAGCCGTCCTCCACCCGGTTGACCAGCGGCGTACCGGCGGCGAACCGGCGTACCTGCTCCCCCACCAGCCGGTACGCCCGGGGCAGCAGCCCCTTGACCGAGCCGGCGACGTGCGGGGTGAGCAGCACGTTGGGCAGCTCCCAGAGCGGATGGTCGGCCGGCAGCGGCTCCGGATCGGTCACGTCCAGCGCCGCCCGCAGCCGACCGGAGGTCAGCTCGGCGACCAGGGCCGCGGTGTCCGCCACCGGACCCCGTGCGGCGTTGACCAGCAGTGCCCCGTCCGGCATGGCGGCCAGGAAGTCCGCGTCCACCAGGCCACGGGTGGCGTCGGTGAGCGGCACCAGCAGCACCACCACGTCGGCTCCCGGCAGCAACCGCGGCAACTCGGCCACCGCGTGCACCCCCTGGTCCGGCCGGGCGGTGCGGGCCACCAGGGTGAAGGTGACGTCGAACGGGGCCAGCCGGCTCCGTACCGCCGCGCCGATCGAGCCGGCCCCCACGATGAGCACCCGTTTACCGGTCAGTTCGTCGGTCGGCGCGACCCGGTCGTACGCCCACTCCCGCCGGGCCTGGGCGCGGGCCAGCGCCGGGAAGCCGCGCAGCTGGGCGAGGATCGCGGCGACCACCCACTCGGCGGTGCCGGCGTCGTGCACCCCCCGGGCGTCGCACAGGGCCACCCCGGCGGGCACCCGCCCGGCCCAGGCGTCCGCCCCGGCCGAGAGGAGCTGGACCACCGCCAGGTCGGGCAGCCGGTCCAGCATCGTCAGGGTCTCCGCGCCGGCCAGGAACGGCGGCACCCAGAACCGGACGTCCGCCGGGTCGCCGGGCGGGTCCGCCGGATCGGTCCACGGCTGTACGGTGACACCGCACGGCACCGGCCCGAGCAGCTCGACACCGGCGGGATGGGGGATCCATACCTTCACGCGTGCCGACGATAGCCCTCCGACGGCGGGCGGTTCCGAGGGGTCGGCCGACCGACGCCGCACCGGGCGATGTCGCCCACGTCCGCAGGCGACCGTCGGGCGGCAGGGGTATAACCGAGGGTCGGGACGTCGTACGGCGTCCCCCATCACGGCAGACAGGTGGTCGATGACCGAACGCACCGAACGGCCGGCCGTCGACATCCCCGCGCTGGCCGAACCGGGCCGGCTGCGGTCGCTGACCGACACCGGTCTGGACGCCGCGCCGGACGAGGCGTTCGACCGGTTCGCCCGGCTGGTCAGCGACCTGCTCGACGTGCCGGTGGCGCTGGTCTCCCTGGTCAGCGAGACCCGACAGTTCTTCCCCGGCGCGGTCGGGTTGCCCGACCCGTGGGCCGGCCTCCGGCAGACCCCGCTGAGCCACTCGTTCTGTCAGCACGTGATCGACACCGAGATCCCGCTGGTGCTGCCGGACGCCCGGCTCTACCCCCGGGTACGGGACAACCTGGCCGTGCCGGAGCTGGGCGTCGTCGCGTACGCCGGGATGCCGCTGACCGACCTGGACGGCCGGGTGCTCGGCTCGCTGTGCGCGATCGACAGCAGACCCCGCGCCTGGACGAAGGCCCAGCTGCACACCCTGGCCGACCTGGCCGCGGCCTGCTCCTCGGAGCTGCGGCTGCGGATCGCCCTGGACGCGGCCGAGTCGGCCCGCCGGCTGGCCGAGCAGGCGCACGAGCGGCTCAACCTGCTCGCCTCGCTGAGCGAGACCCTGGCCGACACGCTCGACGTGGAGACGGCCGTGGCGCGGCTGGCCGACGCGGTGGTGCCGCTGCTGGCCGACTGGGCCATGGTGACCCTGGTCGACCAGGGCGGCACCCCCCGGTGGGTCACCGCCGTGCACCGCGACCCGGCCCGTGCCGCCGAGGTGACCCGGTTCGGCGCGGTGGCGCTCGACCGGCTCGGTCCCGCCTCGATCACCCGCACGGTGCTGCGGACCGGCCAGCCGGTGCTACGCGGGGTCGCCGACCTGGCCGACGTCCGACAGGCCAGCGATGCCCCGGAGCTGGTCGCCCTCGCCGAACGGCTGGGCTTCGCCTCGCACCTGACCGTGCCGGTGCCGACCCCCGGCCGGGGCGCGGTGATGGGCGTGGTGACCCTGGTCAACGGGCCGGACCGGCGGGCCTTCGACGACGACGACCTGGGTACCGCGCTGGAGATCGGTCGTCGGGCCGGGCAGGCCGTCGGCAACGGCTGGATCTACGGCGAACAGCGGCACGTCGCCGAGGTGCTGCAACACAGCATGCTCCCGCAGCTGCCGCAGATCCCGTGGGTGGAGCTGGTGGCCCGCTACCAGCCGGCCGCCGACCGGGTGGAGGTGGGCGGCGACTGGTACGACGCCTTCGTCCAGCCCGACGGTGACCTGATCGCGGCGATCGGGGACGTCGCCGGCCACGACATCGAGGCCGCCGCGACGATGGGGCAGCTCCGCAACCTGGTACGCGGCAACGCCTACGGGCGCGGTGACCCGGTGGACGAGCTGATGCGGCGGCTGGACGCCACCATCTCCGGGCTGCGCATCCCGACCGCCGCCACGGCGGTGCTGGTCCGGCTCCGGCCCACCCCGGACGGGGTGGCGGTCACCTGGTGCAACGCCGGCCATCCCGCACCGCTACTGGTCACCGCCGGTGGCGACGTACGACTGCTCGACGGCCGGCGGGAGCCGCTGCTGGGGTTGACCCGTCCGATCCCGCGGACCGGGGCGGAGGTGCTGCTCGGCCCCGGGGACACCCTGCTGCTCTACACCGACGGGCTGGTGGAGCGGCGGGACCAGCCAATCGACGAGGGCATGGGTCAGTTGTGCGAACGGGTCGCCGCCGCCGGTGCCCGGCCGACCGCCGAGCTGTGCGACCTGCTGCTCGGCACCGGACAGCGACGCGAGGACGACGTGGCGCTGCTGGCCGTCCGGGCCAGGTGAGCGCCCGGCCGACCGGCGACCGCGGACGGTGGCCGGGCGGGGCAGCCCCCAACGGTGGCCGGGCGGGGCAGCCGTCGGCGGGGGCCGGGAAGGGGCGGATCCGCGGGCTAGGCTGGGCCGGGTGACCGCCCGTCTCCCGTACCCCCGCACCGCCCGGGTCCGCGCGGCCCTGGCGACCTCCGGCGTCGCGCTGCTGCTCACCGGGTGCAGTCTCGGCCCGCCGGAGCCCGACCCGGCCGGTGAGCCCCCCAACCTGCCGACCCCGTCGGTGTCGGCGACCGCCCCCGAACAGCAGGTGGTGGCCACGGTGCTGGCCAAGGGGCTACGGGTGCCGTGGGGGATCGCCTTCCTGCCGGACGGGGCCGCCCTGGTCACCGAACGGGACTCCGGCCGGATCCTCCAGGTCGGGCCGGCGTCGGGGCCGCAGGGGTTGGCGGTGACCCCGGTGCAGACCGTGCCGGAGGTGGCCGCGTCCGGCGAGGCCGGGCTGCTCGGCATCGCCGTCTCGCCGGGGTACGCGCAGGACCGGTCGGTCTTCGTCTACTACACCACCGCGCAGGACAACCGGGTGGCCCGGTTGACGCTGGGCGGCACCCCCACGCCGATCCTCACCGGCATCCCCAAAGCCGGCAACCACAACGGCGGTGGGCTCGCCTTCGGCCCGGACGGGCAGCTCTACGTCAGCACCGGCGACGCCGGTGACCGGGCCGCCGCCCAGGACCGGGCCAACCTGGCCGGCAAGATCCTGCGGATCACCCCGGACGGCAAGCCGGCGGCCGGCAACCCGTTCCCGGGCTCACCGGTCTGGTCGCTGGGGCACCGCAACGTGCAGGGCCTGGCCTGGGACGCCGGTAAGCGGATGTACGCCACCGAGTTCGGACAGAACACCTGGGACGAGATCAACCGGATCGACCGGGGCGCGAACTACGGCTGGCCGACGGTGGAGGGGCAGGCCGGGGACGGCCGGTTCGTCGACCCGATCACCCAGTGGGGCACCGGGGAGGCGTCCTGCTCGGGGCTGGCGGCGACGGGTCGGCTGCTGGCCGCCGCCTGCCTGCGCGGGGAGCGGCTCTGGCTGGTGGAGCTGACCGACGGCGGCACCGTGCTCGGTGCGCCCCGGGAACTGCTGACCGGGAAGTACGGCCGGTTGCGGGCGGTCGTCGCCGCCCCGGACGGTTCCCTCTGGGTCTCCACCTCCAACCACGACGGGCGGGGCGAGCCGGTGCCGGAGGACGACCGGCTGCTGCGGCTGGTCTTCGCCGACGGCGGTGCCGGTCGGAGCTGACGACAAGCCGACGGCGGTGCGGGCCGGAGCTGACGACACGCCGGCAGGCCGGACAGCCGGGCAGGTACCGGGCGGATCGGCCGTCCGTCGGCCGGGTTTGCCAAGATCCTTCACTGGGCAGGTCACAATCTCAGCATGGACGGTCAGGAGAACGAGCAGCGCGGGACCGGGGGCGGCGACGCCCCCACCCGGCGTGAGCGGCGCGGACGCACCTGGTGGCCGGCCGGTCGGTCGGGGCAGGCCCGGCGGGTCGGCGTGGTACTGGCGGTGCTGTTGGTCGCCCTGACCGGAACGGTCATCGGGGTGTTCGCCGCCGGCCGGGTCAGCACCGACATCGGCCCGTTCCGCGCCGACCTGACCCTGGCCCCGGCCGTGCGTGGCGGCACCACCGTCGACATCCCCCCGCTGGGCGCGCTCCAGCTCGACAGTCACCGGGGGCCGACCCACCTGACGGTCGGCCTGGGCGCGCTGGACCAGCGCAAGACCGAGGCGTTGATCGACGACCCGGCGAGCATCAGCCGGGCCAGCCAGTCGGCGGTGACGGACGTCCGCAACGGGGTGCTCCGGCTCGGGCTGCGCACCCTCGGCGGGGCGGTGCTGGCCACCCTGCTGCTGGCCGCGTTGGTCTTCCGGGACACCCGGCGTACCGCGTGGGCCGGCGGGCTCGCCCTGGTGGTCACCGCCGGCAGTCTCGGTCTCGCGGCGGGCACCCTGCGACCGCAGGCCATCGAGGAGCCCCGGTACGAGGGCCTGCTGGTCAACGCCCCGGCGATCGTCGGTGACGCGCGCCGGATCGCCAACGACTACAGCCGCTACGCCGAGCAGCTGCAACGGCTGGTGGGCAACGTCAGCCAGCTCTACACCACGGTGTCGGCGCTGCCGGTGTACGAACCGGCGCCGGGCACCACCCGGGTGCTGCACGTGTCCGACATGCACCTCAACCCGACCGGCTGGCAGTTGATCCGTACCGTGGTGGAGCAGTTCGGCATCGATGTGGTGATCGACACCGGCGACCTGACCGACTGGGGCAGCGAACCCGAGGCGTCCTACGTCGGCTCGATCGGCCTGCTCAAGAAGCCGTACGTCTACATCCGGGGCAACCACGACTCGCCCCGAACGGCGGCGGCGGTGGCCCGCCAGCCGAACGCGGTCGTGCTCAACAACTCGACCACCACCGTCGCCGGGCTGACCATCGCCGGCATCGGCGACCCCCGGTTCACCCCGGACAAGGAGACCTCACCCGCCGGCAGCGGGCTCACCGCCCAGGTCGCCGACCAGGTCATCGGGGCCGGTGAGACGCTCGCCACCACGGTCCGCAGCTCGCCCCGACCGGTGAACATCGCGCTGGTACACGACCCGGCCTCGGCCGGACCGCTCTCCGGCACCTGCCCGCTGGTGCTGGCCGGGCACACCCACGCCCGCCAGATGTCGAAGCTGCCGCAGGTGGCCGGCCAGCAGACCACCCAGCTCATGGTGGAGGGCTCCACCGGCGGTGCCGGACTGCGTGGCCTGGAGGGCGAGAAACCCACCCCGCTGTCGATGTCGGTGCTCTACTTCGACCAGCAGAAACTGCTCCAGGCGTACGACGACATCACCGTCGGGGGCACCGGCCAGGCCCAGGTGAACCTGGAACGCCACGTCATCCAGGAACCGGCGAAGGGCGCCGACGTCCCGGTGACCCCGACCCCGACCCGAGGCGCATCGGAGTCCCCGGCCCCCTCCGGTACCGCTCCGACTCCCACCTCGCCGACCCCCAGCCCGACCAGCTGACCCTCTCCCCCGGCAGGTAGCCGACCCACAACCGACGCCATGCCGGCAGGCTGGACGGCGGCAGGCGTCCGACGGACGTCAGCGGGCGGACGGGCAGGCAGGCAGGCGGACGGGCGACGGCGCACAGCCAACGTCAGCCACGCGACCAGCGCACAACCGATGTCAGGGCAGGAAGAAGGGCTGGGCCGCCGCCGCGCCGCCCACCCGCCACCGATGCTGCCGACGCACAACCGGCGGCGACGGCTGCAGGCCGACCGCCGAGCCTCCGGCACACGAATGCCCCATGCCACCGCCACCCTCCATCAATGTCACGGAAGGTTACTTCCAGGCCGCCCCCACCTATCCGCACCCCGAGACTTTGCTCTGCCGCCCTCACAGCGACAGTGACCTTTAGTAATCGTGCCGGCAATCACGCCGCCTGCATTCAATTCACATTTCCCTGCTCAGGGGCTTGTCGCCTCCACGGCAGCAGAGCAAAGGATGGAGAGCATGGTGTGGGGACTACCAGATCGAACACTGAGAGTGACCTGAGGCGGCATCAGCCAGAGAAGTAACGGAGAGTAGTGGGATCGGCAACATGCTTCGCTGAGGGGCGGCAAGCGTCCGTCCCAGCCAGCACCGGACAGGTCCGCGCCGATGCCGCGCAGGTGACCAAGGTGGTTCAGGCCGGGGAGGGGGTTCCGATGGGGCGGGCGGCGGGGGCGGTGGCTGGCACCGGGCCAAGCGGAGCGGGCAGACGCGAGGGCACGGAGGGGGTGGAGCACGGCAAACGCGAGGCCACGAGAAGGGTGGAGGCACGGGAGACGCGAAGCCACGAGAAGGGTGGAGGCACGGGAAAGGTGAGGGCAGGGGTCAGCGTAGGGACAGGGCGGCCAGCGCGGCGTTGACGATGCTGCCGGGGAGGAGATCGTGCAGCTCGTACAGTTCGCGGACGCTGCCGGACTGGCCGAACTCGTCCACCCCGAGGGGCACCGCCGGCACCCCCAGCGCCGAGCCGAGCCAGGCCATCGCGTGCGAGGCGGCGTCGTGCACGGTCACCAGCGGGGCACGGTCGCCGAAGGCCGCCCGCAACGCCCCCGGGGCGCTCGGCACGGTCGCCGTGCGGACGCCCTGGCGCAGGGTGCGCTGCCAGGCCCGGTACAGCCGGTCCAGGCTGGTCACGTCGACCACGTGCGCGGCGATGCCCTCCTCGGCCAGCTCGGCGGCGGCGGCCAGCGTCTCCGGCAGCACCGCCCCCGAGGCGGCCAGGGTGACCACCGGCGCGTCGGCCAGGTGCGGATACGCCTGGTGCGCGTCCACCAGCCGGTACGCCCCGGCGACCACCTGCCGGCGCAGTACCGCGTCGCCGAGCCGGGTCCGGGCCGCCTCGAACGGCGTCTGGTCCAGCGGGCGGGTGCTCAACCGGAAGTAGTACGCCCCGTCCTCGGCCGGCGCGGCGGTCGCGGCCGGAGCCGTACCCTGCGCGATCTGGCCGAACGCGTCGCAGAGCAGCCAGTCCAGGCTGGTGGCGTACGCCGGTTCGCAGAGGGTGACGCCGGGCAGTTCCAGGCCGACGGAGGCGGTGATGGTGGACTGGTGGGCACCGCCCTCCGGGGCCAGGGTGATCCCCGACGGGGTGCCGGCCACCACGAACCGGGAGCCCGAGTAGGTGCCGTAGAGGAACGCGTCCAGGCCGCGCAGCACGAACGGGTCGTACACCGTGCCCACCGGCAGCAGCGGCTGCCCGGACAGGTCCCACGCCAGGCCGAGCTGCCCCAGCAGCAGGAACAGGTTCATCTCGGAGATGCCCAGCTCGATGTGCTGCCCGGTGGGGCTCTCCGTCCAGCGCAGCATCCGGTCCTCCGACCAGGACCGCCGTTCGGTCGGGGCGAAGACCCCGGTCCGGTTGAGGAACCCCGCGAGGTTGGTGGAGGTGGCCACGTCCGGCGCGGTGCTGACCAGGTAGGGCGCCACCTGCGGGTTTCGGGCCAGCTCCACCAGGACCCGGCCGAAGGCCTCCTGGGTGGAGATCGGCCGCTGCGTGCGTACCCCGGTGGCCTCCGGCACGGTGACCCCCAGCGAGCGTCGGCGCGGCGCGCGGGCCAGCGCCTCACGGCGGGCGCCGGCCCGGATGCCGGCCGGGCTCGCCGGGTCCAGCCGGTCCCACTCGGTCGCGGTGGTCAGGCCGTGCGCCGCCCGCAGCACGTCGATCTGCGCGGGGGACAGCAGCGCCGAATGGTTGCGCGGATTGCCGGCGATCGGCAACCCCCACCCCTTCACGGTGTACGCGAAGACGACGCTGGGCCGGTCGGTCACCGCGTCGCACTGGGCGTACGCGTCGAGCATCGCCTCCAGGTCGTGCCCGCCCAGGTCGGTGACGAGCGGAGCCAACTCCTCGTCGGTCAGGTCGGCGACGAACGCGGCGATCCCGGCCGGCGCACCGTCCAGGAACCGCTCCCGCAGCGCCGGCCCGGTCAGCCCGAACAGCGACTGGTACTGCTCGTTGGGCATCCGGTCTATCCAGTCCCGTAGCGCCGCCCCACCCGGCCGGGCGTACGCCTGGGCGAGCCGGCGGCCGTACTTGACCTCCACCACGTGCCAGCCGGCGGCCTCGAACTGCCCCCGCCACTGGTCGATCCGGATGCCGGGGACCACCCGGTCCAGCGACTGCCGGTTGAAGTCGACCAGCCACATCACGTTGCCCAGGCCGGTGGTGGCCGGATCGGCGACCGCCTCCCAGATGTTGCCCTCGTCCAGCTCGGCGTCGCCGATCAACGCGACGAACCGGGAGTGCGGGCGGGCGCCGAAGTGGGCGTCCACGTAGCGTCGGGTCACCGCGGCGAACAGCGGGGCCGCCGCGCCCAGCCCGACCGAACCGGTGGAGAAGTCCACCGCGTCCGGGTCCTTGGTCCGCGACGGGTACGACTGCAACCCGCCCCGCGCCCGCAACCGCGTCAGGTACGACCGGTCCAGGTTGCCCAGCAGGTACTGGATCGCGTGGAACACCGGGGAGGCGTGCGGCTTGACCGCCACCCGGTCCTCGGCGTCCAGGTGGGCGAACCAGAGCGCGGTCATCGCGGTGACCAGGGAGGCGCTGGAGGCCTGGTGGCCACCGACCTTCACCCCGTCGCCGGTGTCCCGGTCGTGGTTGGCCGCGTCCACGATCCGGGTGGCGAGCCACAGCACCCGTCGCTGGATCTCGTCGAGGACGTCGAGGTCGTGCTCGTTCACGGTCACTCCATCCGGGCGTCGCCGTTGACGCCCTCCGGTGGTGGGGTGCCGCGCGGGTCGCGCGCGTACCCCGGGGAAAGGGTGAGGGCCACCGCCGGGTCACGGCGGCGGCCCTCGCCGGTCGTGGGCGGAACCCCCGGCTCCGGCCCGCGTGGGTCAGCCCTGGACGCCGAGGCGCTCCAGGATGAGGTCCCGCAGGGTCTTGGCGTCGGCCTGACCCCGGGTCGCCTTCATCACCGCGCCGACCAGCGCGCCGGCCGCCGCCACCTTGCCGCTACGGATCTTGTCGGCGATGGCCGGGTTGGCGGCGATCGCCTCGTCCACGGCGGCGGTGAGCGCCCCGGTGTCGGAGACGACCTCCAGGCCCCGCCTGGTCATGATCTCGGTCGGCGAACCCTCGCCGTCAACCACGCCCTCCAGCACCGTCCGGGCCAGCTTGTCGTTGAGCTTGCCGGCGTCCACCAGGCCCTGCAGCTCGGCGACCTGCGCCGGGGTGGCCCCGATGTCGGCCAGCTCCACGCCGGTCTCGTTGGCCCGGCGGGACAGCTCGCCCAGCCACCACTTGCGGGCCGCCGCCGGGGTGGTGCCGGCTGCCACCGTCGCCTCGATCAGCTCGACCGCACCGGCGTTGAGCACCGACTGCATGTCGAGGTCGGACAGGCCCCACTGCTCCTGAAGCCGGCGGCGGTGCAGCCGGGGCAGCTCCGGCAGGGCCGCCTTCAGCTCGGCCACCCAGGCGGTGTCCGGGGCGAGCGGCACCAGGTCCGGCTCCGGGAAGTACCGGTAGTCGGTGGCGGTCTCCTTGGACCGGCCCGGCGTGGTGTCCCCGGTGTCCTCGTGGAAGTGCCGGGTCTCCTGGGTGATCCGGCCGCCCGCGTCGAGCACCGACGCCTGGCGCAGGATCTCCGAGCGGACCGCCCGCTCCACCGACCGCAGCGAGTTGACGTTCTTGGTCTCGGTGCGGGTGCCCCACTCCTCGCCCGGCAGGTTGAGGGAGGTGTTGACGTCGCAGCGCAGCGACCCCTCCTCCATCCGGACGTCGGAGACGCCCAGCGAGCGCAGCACGTCCCGCAGCTCGGTCACGTACGCCTTGGCCACCTCGGGGGCGAGCGCGCCGGTGCCGGGGACCGGCTTGGTGACGATCTCCACCAGCGGGATGCCGGCCCGGTTGTAGTCGACCAGCGACTCGGTGGCGCCGTGGATCCGGCCGGTGGCCCCGCCGACGTGCAGCGTCTTGCCGGTGTCCTCCTCCAGGTGCACCCGCTCGATGCCGATCCGCACCAGCTCGCCGTCCACCTCGACGTCCAGGTAGCCGTCGGAGCACAGCGGCTCGTCGTACTGGCTGATCTGGAAGTCCTTCGGCATGTCCGGGTAGAAGTAGTTCTTCCGGGCGAACCGGCACCATGCGGCGATGGAGCAGTTCAGCGCCAGGCCGATCCGGATGGTCGCCTCGATGGCCGCGGAGTTGGCCACCGGCAGCGAGCCGGGCAGGCCGAGGCAGACCGGGCAGACCCGGGTGTTCGGCTCGCCGCCGAAGTCGGTCGGGCAACCGCAGAACATCTTGGTGTTCGTGCCCAGCTCGACGTGGGTCTCCAGGCCGATCACCGGCTCGTAGCGCGCAACGACCTCGTCGTACGCGGGCAGTGTCGTGGTCATGAGACGCTCCAGGCGCGATCCGGACAGAACCTGTCCAGCCTAATGGGGTTACCAGGCCGTCTCGCCCCCGGGTTTCCCTCTCCGATGCGGGCAGTCAGACTCGCCGGTAGCCCAGTCGCGTCAGCGCGTCCAGCGTGTCGGACCACCACTGCCGGTAGGCCGGAACATCATCGAGTCTGGCCAGGGAGACCAGCTCACCCAGTTGGCCGAAATGATCGGTGGTGGTACGGCTGACCCGGCCCATGATGTCGTTAAGCGTCTTCTTGGGATCGGCAACACGCTCCACGCGTCTCGGCTGCGCGGGCAAGCCCATCTCCGCATCCGTCCATCGGACGCCGAGCGCGCTGCGCAGCGCGTCGCCGTCGGTCAACAGCCAGGCCTCCGTCTCGCGGACCGGCACCACGGCGACCAGTTGCTCTGCCCGGTCCCCCCACAGGTGCCGAAGCGGGCGCAGCCATTCGGCGGCGACCCGGTCTGCGTTGGCACCCTGGTCGTGGTGGAAGAAGATGAGTGAGAAGCTGGCGGGATTCTGCTCGACGAGCCTGATCACGTCCGCCGTCGAGCATGGGCCCTTGCGGTCACGCAGGGGCTGCACGTCGGCGACCTCGACGGCGTCCTCGAACTCCGACTGGCAGATGTCAGTCAGCGCCCGGGCAAGCAGCCTCGGGAGAAACTGGTCGTCGGTGACGCCCTCGGACACCAACGCAGAGGTGAGATACCGCATCAGGTGTCCAATTCCGCCATCACCTCGAACTCGGCGATCTCCCGTGGGCTCACCACGCTGCCGACATCCAGCGCATCATCGATCGTGAGTTGTTGCGCCCCAGCGATCGACCGCCAACGGCTGACCCGGCTACGCGCCTTGCCGCGCTGGACCCGGCTCACCACGTCCATAAATACCGCGTCGGACCGGACACGTTCCTGCGCGGGTTCCAGCGCCCGCAGGATCGCCGGCGAGTGACTACTCAGCACCAACTGGGTCAGCGCCGCGCCCTCGGGCCCGGATATCAATGCCCGCTCTACCAGACTCCTGAGATATCTGACGAACTGCGCAAGACGCTGCGGGAAGATGCCGTTCTCCGGCTCCTCGAAGCAGATGAGGCCCGCACCGCGCGGATCGTAGAGCGCCGCCAGCAACGCGATCGCCCGGAGGGTACCGTCCGAGGCGACTCTAGCCGAAAACGGCGCCTCCTCACGGGTCACCACCTCCACCTGGCGTTGTCGACGCGCGTCGTCCTCGGTCAACTGCACACGGACAACCCCGGGAATGACGGCTGCCAGGTCGGCCGAGAGATCGTTCAGAGCGCCCTCGGGCCGGTCCGGACTACCCGTCTCGTCCGCCAGCCGCCGCAGGGTGTTGGCTAGATGTCCACCGTTGGCGGACAGGCTGTCCGGATCGTCGTAGGAATCCGGGGCTCGCAGCGCGCTCGGGTCGAGGTGCAGTAGACGCCATGACTGCATCTCCCGCTTGAGTGCATAGAGCAGCGGGAAGTCGGTGGCGGTCGTCAGGCTGGACAGCACCGTCGCCGTGGCCGCCGTGGCCGGAAGCCTGCGCTTCCGGCCCTGATTGCCCTGCTGCCTGATGCTGAAGACCAAGCGTCCCTGTTCGTCCTGCTCGGTTTCCAACGGATCAGCTCCGGTGCGGTAGGCAACCAACCGCTTACGCTGCTCTGCGGTGAACCGATCCATCCAGGTGTCGCCCACACGCCGGATACGCCGCACCGACTCACTGACAACGTAGGGACGCAGCGTCCCGCTGCTACCCGTCGACCGAAGTTCGATGGTCAGCTCGTACCGGAGTCTCGAATGGTTGACCTCAGCGGTGTCGCCGAACGCGTCGATGACCGAACGACCCAGGAGCACCTCGACCGCGAAGGACATGACCTCTGCCGACGTTCCGTTCGTGTGTTTGTGGAAGAGATCGGCAACGTCACCCCGCATATGCTGGGCAGCTTCCAGGACAGGATCACCGGCCAACCGGCTCAGGAACTGGATGGCGTCGAAGAGGTTCGACTTGCCCGCTGCGTTCCGTCCGATGATCACGAGAAAGGGCGGGATATCCAACGAAAACTCGCGGAACGACTTGAAGCCGTCGATCTCGATTCGCGTCAGCATCCCGCCCGCCTCACAGTGCCGGTGGGGTGAACGTGCCGACCACGGACTCCAGCGCGGCGGCGACCCGGTACATCCGGTCGTCGGCCATCGTCGGGGCCATCACCTGCAGCCCGACCGGCAGCCCCTCGGACAGCCCGCACGGCACCGAGATGCCCGGCCCGCCGTACAGGTTCGTCGGGATGGTGAACAGGTCCGCCAGGTACATCTGGTACGGGTCGGCGGTGCGCGCCCCGATCGGGAACGCCACGAACGGCGTGGTGGGCGAGATCAGCGCGTCGACCTGCTCGAACGCCGCGGTGAAGTCCCGGGTGATCAGGGTACGGACCTTCTGCGCCTGCCCGTAGTAGGCGTCGTAGTAGCCCGAGGAGAGCGCGTAGGTGCCGACCATGATCCGCCGCTTGACCTCGGCGCCGAAGCCGGCCTCCCGGGTCAGCGACATGACCTCCTCCAGCGACCGGTTCCCGTCGTCGCCGACCCGCAGGCCGAACCGCACCCCGTCGAACCGGGCCAGGTTGGAGGAGCACTCGCTCGGCGCGATCAGGTAGTACGCCGGCAGCGCGTACCGGAAGTGCGGGCAGGACACCTCGACGATCTCCGCGCCCAGCTTGGCCAGGGTGTCGACCGACTCGCGGAACGCGGCCATCACGCCCGGCTCCGCGCCCTCGCCGGTGAACTCCTTGACGATGCCGAGCTTCACCCCGGTCAGGTCGCCGCTCGCACCGAGCTTCGCGGCGGCCACCACGTCCGGCACCGGCTGCGGGATGGAGGTGGAGTCACGCGGGTCGTGCCCGCCGATGACCTGGTGCAGCAGCGCCGCGTCGAGCACGGTCCGGGCGCACGGGCCGGGGGTGTCCAGCGAGGAGGAGAACGCGACCAGGCCGTACCGGGAGGTGCCGCCGTAGGTGGGCTTCGCGCCGACGGTGCCGGTGACCGCGCCGGGCTGCCGGATCGAGCCACCGGTGTCGGAGCCGATGGCCAGCGGCGCCTCGTACGCGGCCAGCGCGGCGGCGCTGCCGCCGCCGGAGCCGCCGGGGATCCTGGCCAGGTCCCACGGGTTGTGGGTCGGGCCGTAGGCGGAGTATTCGGTGGAGGAGCCCATCGCGAACTCGTCCATGTTGGTCTTGCCGAGCATCACCGTGCCGGCCGCCTGCAGCCGCTGCACGATCGTCGCGTCGTACGGCGGACGCCAGCCTTCGAGGATCTTCGAGCCGACGGTGGTCGGCACGCCCTTCGTGGTGAGCACGTCCTTCACCGCCACCGGCACCCCGGCCAGCGGCCCGAGCTGCTCACCGGCGGCCCGGCGCTCGTCGACGGCGCGGGCGGCGGTCAGCGCCCCCTCGCTGTCGACGTGCAGGAACGCGTGCACCCGGTCGTCGACGGCGGCGATCCGGTCCAGGTGCGCCCGGGTCACCTCGACCGCGGAGGTCTCCCCGGCGGCCACCAGCCCGGCCAGCTCGGTCGCGGTCATTCTGGTCAGGTCGGTCATGCCGTCGCCTCGCTCCGCTCACCGGCGCCCCGGACACCCGGCGCACTGGGCTCGATGGTTCGCCTGTCACACCCGCTCACGACGCCACGTCCTCGTCCAGGATCCGCGGGACGCGGAACCGCTGCTCGGCGACGTCGGGGGCACCCGACAGCGCCTCCTGCGGGGTCAACCCGGGCACCACCACGTCCTCGCGGAGCACGTTGGTCAGCGGAACCGAGTGCGAGGTCGGCGGGATGTCCGCCGCCGTGACCTCGCCGACCTGCGCGACCGACTGGAGGATCACGTCCAGCTGGCCGGCGAAGGTGTCCAGCTCCTCCTCGGTGACGGCGAGCCGCGACAGTCGCGCGAGGTGCGCGACCTCCTCGCGGGAGATGGCGGCCATCGGTGCCCCCTTCGTGACTGTGCTGCTGCGTCTGGGTGTGCCGGCCGCGCCGTCGGCGGGATGACGCGCGGTGACCGGAGCGAGTCTATTGTCCTGCGCGCACGCCGACGTCTCCGACTCCCCCTCCCGCCCGCGCGGCCCGCCCCGCACCGGCCACCGGGTCCGCCGCCGTCCGCCCGCGCGGCCCGCCCCCGGCCGTCGCCGTCGAGCGGCGGGCGGGTCAGCGGGCGTGCCGGCGGGGGATCTCGGCGTCCGGGCTCGGGACCGGGCTCAGCGGGCGGTAACGGGCCAGCCAGGCGGCCAGCTCCTCGGCGGGCATCGGGCGGGCGTAGAACCAGCCCTGCGCGGCGTCGCAACCGGCCGCGTGCAGCAACCGCCAGGTCCGTTCGTCCTCCACCCCCTCGGCCACCACCCGCAGGCCGAGCGCGCCGGCCAGCTCGATCGTCGACCGGACGATCGCGGCGTCGTCGGCGTCGTCGGCCATTCCCAGCACGAACGACCGGTCCACCTTCACCTCGGCCAACGGCAGCCGGCGCAGGTGCTGCAACGACGAGTAGCCGGTGCCGAAGTCGTCCAGCGAGATGGCCACCCCGAGCTGGTGCAGCCGGGTGATGGTGGCGAGCACCCGTCGGGGGTCGGCCATCAGCGCCCCCTCGGTGATCTCCAGTTGCAGCCGCTCGGGGCGTACCCCGCAGTGGGCCAGCCGGTCGGCGATCCGGTCGACGATCTCGTCGGTGTGCAGGTCGCGGACGCTGACGTTGAGCGACGCCCGCAGCGTGATCCCGGCCGCCGACCACTTGGCGAGCTGCTCCACCACGTCGTCGACCACCCGGTGGGTGAGCAGGCGCATCACCGCGCTCTGCTCGGCCACCCGGATCAGCTCCTCCGGGTCGACCATCCCCCGACGCGGGTGCCACCAGCGCAACAGCGCCTCCACCCCGACCACCTCCCCGGTGGCGATGGCGACCTGCGGTTGGTAGTACATGGTGATCTCGCCGGTCTCCCCCGTGCCCCCGGCCGGACCGCCCGTCCCCGCCGGGTCGTCGGCCGCCGACCGGGCCGGCAGCCCGGCCTCCCGCCCGGTCGGCCGGGGTGGCCCGCCCCGCACCGGCCCGACCGGGGAGGACCCGGGGAGCGCCGGGTGGTCGCGGTACCGGCGGACCGGGTCGGCACCGGTGAGGATCCGGTTCAGCAACTCGTCGGGCTGGGCCGGGGCCGGCCGGGGCCGTCGGCGGGGCAACCACCACCGGCCCGCAACCGGGCCGCCGGGATCCGGGTCGGCGTCGGATTCCGGCCCACCGGGATCCCGGTCGGCGTCGCATCCCGGCCCACCGGGATCCCGGTCGGCGTCGCATCCCGGCCCACCGGGATCCCGGTCGGCGTCGCATCCCGGCCCACCGGCCGGGCTCTCCGCCCCCGGCGGGTCGGTGGCCAGCCGGGGCGGCAGCACGGCGCCGTCGCCACCCCGCACCGGCCGCCCGGCTGCCGGCCTCGCTTCCAGTACGCGGCGCAGGTCGGCCAGGAGCCCCAACCGCTCGGCGGAATGGTGGTCGGACTCGGCGGCGTACACGGCCACCGTGTCGTGGCGGTGCTTGGCGTCGTACATGGCGACGTCGGCGTGGCGCATCAGGGTGGCGTAGTCCTCGCCGTGCTCGGGGTAGAGCGCGATGCCGATCGAGCCGCCGACGTCCAGCGGCAGCCCGTCCAACGACACCGGCTCGGTCAGCGCGGCGGCCACCCGACCGGCCAGCTCCCGCGCCCCGTCCACCCCGTCGAACCCGCCGGCCACGATGGCGAACTCGTCACCGCCCAGCCGGGCCAGCAGGTCCCGGTCGCGCACCACCCCGGCGAGCCGGGCGCTCACCTCGACCAGCAGCCGGTCCCCGACCGCATGGCCGAGCGCGTCGTTGACGTTCTTGAACCGGTCCAGATCGATCAGCAGGAGGGCCAGCCGCCCGCCCGGCTCCCCCCGGGCGACCCGCTCGGCGTGCCGGTGCACCTGTTCGGCCACCTCGGCGAGCAGCGCCTTGCGGTTGGGCAGGCCGGTGAGCGGGTCGAGGGCGGCGAGCTGCTCCTGCTCGTCGGAGAGGTAGGCCATCCGGTAGACCGCGAACAGCGGCACCAGCACCAGCGGGATCAGCGCGGCGGTGGCCCGCGCGGCGGTGACCAGGACCGGGGCGAGCAGCAGCAGCGAACCGGTGGAGAGCAGCTCGAACGGCAGCCCCTGCCGGGCCGCGGGCCACCACCGGCCGCCGAACCGCAGTCGCAGCGCGGTGCTGACCAGGCCGTAGTTGACCGCGAACCAGGTGACCGTCGCGCCGGCCGCGGCGAGCACGTCGGTCCACCCCGGCCGGTGGCCGTCGAACAGGCCGCCCGGCCCGAGCCGGAGCACCAGGTACGCGGCGGCGAGCGCGCAGGTGTACTGGGCCGCGTTGAAGGCGGTCCGCCAGGGGGCGTGACCCAGCCGTACGCCGGAGACGACGACCGCGACGGTCTGCACGAGCACCGCCGGCCCGAGCCCCCAGCCGAGCAGGATGGCGAACGTGAAGCAGGTGGAGGGGAAGACCGCGGAGGTCTGCCGACGTCCCGAGGGCACGAAGGGGCGGGCGTCGCACCCGACCGCGAGCACCGCCATCGTCCAGAACGCCGCCGACAGCAGGTCCGGTCGACCGACGAGACCGACCAGCGGCAGGACGGAGACCACGACGGCCAGCCCGATCACCCCGGCGACGAGGCCCAGGAACGGCGTCTCCCGCCCGGACGGGAGGCGGTTGCGGGGATCGGCGGGCTCCATCGCACCTCCCGGGCACACCCAGTCAGGGTGTACGCCGGCCGTACACCTGCCACCATGAAACGCCCTGCCGGCCGGTGGACCCGCACGACAGCCACGAATCGGGCGTAGTCGTGACTAAGTTGGTATACGACCCCAAGGCTCGCCTATGGGTGGAGCAGGACACGCCGCGTGCGGCCCCGGGACGTCCGCACCGGGCGGCACGACCGGGGCGGCGGCGCACGACGCCCGGACCGGGCGGCACCGCACGGGCGCACGACGCCCCGGCCGGGTGGCACGGCGCAGGTACGGCACGGGGCTGACGCCCGGGGTCAGCTCTCCTCGACCCGGGCCACCTTCCGGGCGGCCTCCGGGCCGGCGTCCAGCAGCACCCGGAAGCCGTCCTCGTCGAGCACCGGCACCTTCAGCCCGGCCGCCTTGTCCGCCTTGGAACCGGGATTGTCGCCCACCACCACGAAACCGGTCTTCTTGGAGACCGAGCCGGTGACCTTCCCGCCCCGGCTCTGGATCGCCTCGGCCGCCTGGTCCCGGCTGAACCCGGCGAGCGTGCCGGTCACCACGACGGTGACCCCCTCCAACGGGCGCGGCCCCTCGTCGACCGCCTCCTCGGCCATCCGTACCCCCGCCTCGGCCCACTTGCGGACCACGTCGCGGTGCCAGTCGACGGCGAACCACTCCTTGACGCTGGCGGCGATCGTCGGGCCGACACCGTCGACCGAGGACAGCTCCTCCTCGGCCGCCGCCTCGATCGCCTCGATCGAGCGGAAGTGCCGGGCCAGGGCCTGCGCGGCCGTCGGGCCGACGTGCCGGATGGAGAGTGCCACCAGCACCCGCCACAGGTCACGTTCCCGGGCCACGGCGAGGTTGTCGAGCAGCTTGGTCGCGTTGGTGCCGAGGCTGCCGTCCTTGTTGACGAAGAACGGGGAGCGGGCGAGCCGTTCCGCGTCGAGGGAGAACAGGTCGCCCTCGTCGGTGATGATCTCGGCGTCGAGCAGCGCGGCGGCGCCCTTGTAGCCGAGCACCTCGATGTCGAACCCGCCCCGCCCGGCGAGGTGGAAGACCCGTTCCCGCAACTGCGCGGGACAGCTGCGGGTGTTGGGGCAGCGGATGTCGACGTCGCTCTCCTTGGCCGGGGCGAGCGGCGTGCCACAGGACGGGCAGGTGGTCGGCATGACGAACGGACGGGCGTCGGCGGGACGCAGCGCGACCACCGGGCCGAGCACCTCGGGGATCACGTCGCCGGCCTTGCGCAGCACCACCGTGTCCCCGATCAGCACCCCCTTGCGCTCGACCTCGCGGGCGTTGTGCAGGGTGGCCTGGGCGACCGTCGAGCCGGCCACGTGCACCGGCTCCAGCACCGCGTACGGGGTGATCCGACCGGTCCGCCCGACGCCGACCTCGATGTCGAGCAGCCGGGTGTTGACCTCCTCCGGCGGATACTTGAAGGCGATCGCCCACCGGGGCGCCCGGCTGGTCGAGCCGAGCCGGCCCTGGATGGGGACCGGGTCGACCTTCACCACCACCCCGTCGATCTCGTGCTCGACGTCGTGCCGGTGCTCGGCGTAGTGGGCGACGTACTCCGCCACCCCGGCGAGGTCCGGCACCACCCGCCAACGGTCGCTGGTCGGCAGCCCCCACGCCTTCAGCGCCGCGTACGACTCGGACTGGGTGGCCGGACGAAAGCCGGTACGGGCGCCGGTGCCGTGCACCACCAGCCGCAACGGCCGGGACGCGGTGATCCGGGGGTCCTTCTGGCGCAGGCTGCCGGCGGCGGCGTTGCGCGGATTGGCGAACGGTGCCCGGCCCTGCTCGACCAGGGTGGCGTTGAGGTCGGCGAAGCCGGCGACCGGGAAGTAGATCTCGCCGCGTACCTCCAGCAGCTCCGGCACGTCGGGGAACTCGTCGGACGGGGTGAGCCGGGCCGGCACGCCGCGGATGCTGCGGACGTTGGCGGTGACGTCCTCGCCGGTGCGCCCGTCGCCCCGGGTGGCCGCCCGCACCAGCCGGCCCTTCTCGTAGGTCAGGTTGATGGCCAGGCCGTCGACCTTCAGCTCGCACAGGTAGGGCACCGGGCCACCGGCGTCCCGCTCGACCCGCTCGGCCCAGGCGGCCAACTCCTCGTCGGCGAAGGCGTTGTCCAGCGAGAGCATCCGCTCGGCGTGGGTGACCGGGGTGAAGTCGGTGGAGAACGTGCCGCCGACCCGCTGGGTGGGTGAATCCGGGGTGCGCAGCGCCGGGTACTCCGCCTCCAACGCCTCCAGCTCGCGCAGCTGGCGGTCGAACTCGGCGTCGGGAATCGTCGGCGCGTCGAGGACGTAGTAACGGTACTGGTGTTCGGTCACCTCCTGGCCCAGCGTGGCGTGCCGCTCCCGCGCCTCGGGGGTCGGCTCACCACCGGCCGCCGCCTCCTGTGCCGCACTGACCTGCTGGGGAACCTCTTCTTTCGACACCCTGTCGCCTCCGGACATCGTGCGAACCTCCCCGGTGATCACGCTACTGGAGCACGGTAACGGGCCGGTGGGACATTCCCCCTGCCTCCCCCACCGCGCCCGACGGGCGCCCGCCACCCGACCGTGCGACGATCGCCGCACCTCGGCGGCGCGGTGCCGCCCGGACGGAGGCGGGGTATCGATGCCGGAGTGGGTGTGGTGGGGGCTGCTGATCGTGCTGGCGGTCGTCGCCGGCTGGGTCTGGAACGAGTGGCGTCGACGCGGTGGTCGACCCTCCAGCGGCGGCCAGCGCACCCGGCCGCCGCGCGGCACCCCGCCCCGCGACCGGGCCCGACCGACCGCGCCACCCCGCCCCCGCACCCCCACCGGTACGCCCCGACCGGGTGACATCTGGTGGGCGGACGTGCCGTTCCACGACGGCACCGGCTCGAAGGTCCGGCCCTGCCTGGTGGTACGCGCCGACGACCGGGGCGCCGAGGTACTCAAGATCACCAGTCAGGACAAGAGCGACCGGGACGACCACGTACGGATCCCGACCCGGGACTGGGATCCGGACGCCGAGCACGACAGCTGGCTCGACCTCGCCGAGCCGCTGCGGATCCCGGCCGACGCGTTCTCCCGCCGGGCCGGCGGCTGCGACCCGGCCCTGTGGCGTCAGGTGAAACGCCTGCACGGACGGCGCAGCCCGGCCTGACCCACCCCGCCCACCACGCGGCGGGCACCGGGCCTGCCGGGCGGGTCAGTCCCAGGCCGTGCCGAGGGTGGTGAGCTGATCGGCGTACTCGATGCGGGTGGACCACCCGGCCGGCCAGCCCGGCAGCCCGTGCGCGGCCCCGAGGAACGCGCCGGCCAGCGCGGCGATCGAGTCCGAGTCGCCCGCGGTGGCCGCTCCCCGGGCGATCGCGGCGACCGGGTCGTCGGGGTGCCACAGGACGCAGAGCAGCGCCGTGGCCAGCGCCTCCTCGGCGACCCAGCCCTCACCGGTGTACCGGCACGGATCGCCGCCGTCGTCCGGCCGGCGCAGCGCGGCGGCGAGCCGGTCCAGCGCCTCCAGGCACTCGTCCCAGCCCGGCGCGATGAACGCGGTCGGGGAGGTCGCCCCCGACCGTTGCCACAGGTCACCGAGCCAGTCGTCCCGGTACGTCCGCCGCTCGGTGCGGGCCCGGTCGGCCAGCAGGCCGGGCAGCTCCGTCGGGGCCGCGCCGCCACGCAGCAGCCGCACCGCGTACGCGGTCAGCTCGCTGGCGGCCAGGCCGGTCGGGTGACCGTGGGTGAGACCGGCCTGGAGCTGGGACAGCCCGGCGAGGGTGTCCAGGTCGACGTCGATCAGCCCGACCGGGGTGACCCGCATGTTGGCGCCGCACCCCTTCGAGTCGACCACCGTCGCCTGCTGCCAGGCCAGCCCCCGGCCCAGCTCCCCGCAGGCCCGCAGGCAGGTCATCCCCGGTGCCCGGTTGTTGTCCGGGCTGGCGGCCCAGTCCAGGAAGCGCCGCCGGAGCAGCGGTTCGACCACCTCCGGGGTGTGCACGGGGGCGTCGTGCAGTGCCCACCCCACCGCGAGCGCCATCTGGGTGTCGTCGGTGACCAGCACCGGATCGCCGACCAGCTCCCGCGGGCCGCCCGGGCCGTACCGGCGGTGGATCTCCGGTACGGAGAGGAACTCGGTCGGTTTGCCGAGCGCATCGCCGTAGGCCAGCCCGAAGAGCGAACCGGAGGCGCGACGCAGCAGGGAATCGATCACGACCCGATCATGCCCCGCCCCGGCCACCCCGGCACGCCGGAGACCACCGGCCGGCAGCCCGGCCACCGGCCCGAGCTGCGGCCGACGCCCCGCCAGCAGCCTGAGCTGCGGTCGACGCCCGGCCAGCGGCCTGAGTTGCGGTCGACGCCCCGCCAGCAGCCAGAGCTGCGGTCGACGCCCGGCCGGCGGTCGACGGCACGGCCGGCGGCGTCAGTCCCAGCAGAGGCAGAAGGGGTGGCCCACCGGGTCGGCGTAGACCCGGAAGCCCTCGCCCTCGCCGGGCAGCCGCCGGGCGCCCAGGGCGAGCGCCGCCTTCTCGGCCACCTCGATGTCGTCGACAGTGACGTCGAGGTGGAACTGCTGCGGCCTGGCCGGATCCGGCCAGGCCGGGGGAATCAGGTCGGATGCCTGCTGGAAGGCGAGCCGGGGCGACCGCCCGACCGGCCCGCCGAGCACCACCCACTCGTCGCCCTCGGAGTCCTCCTCGGCCAGGGGCAGGCCGAGCAGCTCGGCGTAGAAGCCGGCCAGGGCGCGCGGGTCGGGGCAGTCGATGGCCACGGTACGCAGTTTCCCAATCATGACCGTCATCCTGCCCACCCGGTACGACGGAAAACCCTCACGCCTCGTGCAGCCGCCGCGCGGCGTCCCGGCAGGCGGTGAGGACCGCACGGGCCTGCTCCGGGGTCGCCCCGGCCAGCCCACAGGCCGGGGTGACCACCACCTGTTCGGCGAGCTGGCGGCGCGGAAAGCCGAGCCGGTCCCAGAGTCCGCGTACCCGGTCGGCGAGCTGGGCCGAGGTCGGTGGGTGGCCGGCCGACGACGGCTGCGTCGGGGCCACCCCGGCCAGCAGGCCGAAGCCGGCGTCGATCGCCTCGCCCAGCGGGTCCAGGTCGGTGAGCAGGGCGAGGTCCAGGGCCACCCCGACCGCCCCGGCGGTGCGGAGCAGCTCCAGCGGCACGTCCGGGGCGCAGCAGTGCACCACCGTCGGCACCCCGACCGCGCTGATCACGTCGCCGAGCAGACCACGGGCGACCGCCGTGTCCACCGGTCGGTAGGTGCCCAGCCCGCTCTCGGTCCGCACCCGACCCGCCAGCGCCGCCGGCAGCGACGGCTCGTCGAGCTGGAGCAGCACCGACGCGCGGGGCAGCCGGCGGGCCACCGCCTCGACGTGCAGCCGCAGCCCTTCGGCCAGCGAGGCGGTCAGCTCCCGCACCGCCCCCGGGTCACGCAGCAGCCGGCCGCCGATCGGCAACTCCACCGCGGTGGCCAGGGTGAACGGCCCCGCCGCCTGCACCTTCACCGGCCCGGCGTACGCCTCGGCCTGCTCGGCGAGCTGGTCCAGGTCACGTTCCATCAGGTCCCGGGCGCGGCGCAGGTCCCGACCGGGGCGGGGGGCGATCCGCCAGCGGGCGGCGTACAGCTCGACCGGCAGCTCGACCAGGAGCCCGCCGCTGCGCCCGATCAGGTCCGCGCCCGGACCCCGGGCGGGCAACTCGGGCAGGTGCGGCAGGGCGGGCAGTTCACCGAGGACGATCCGCTGCGCCTCGGCGATGTCGGTGCCGGGTAGCGAGCCGATGCCGGTCGCCGCGCCCGCCGGCCAGGGCCAGAGCTGCTGTGGTTTCACCGCCGAAGGGTAACCGGCCCCCGGACGGATCAGCCGGTGATGGTGGCGGAACCGAGCACCACGTCCCCGGCCGGATCCGGCCGGTACGCCACGACCGCCTGCCCGGCGGCCACCCCGCGGACGGGACGGCGCAGCTCGGCGACGAACGTGTCGCCGTCCACCGTCACGGTCGCCGGTACGACGTCACCGTGCGCCCGCAACTGCACCTCGCACTCGATCGGCGTGCCCGGCAGCTCGCCACCGGTCCACACCGGACGACTGGCGCGGACCAGCGAGACCTCCAGCGCCTCGGCGGGACCGACGGTGACCGTGTTGGTCTTCGGGGTGATGGAGAGCACGTAGCGCGGCCGGCCGTCCGGGGCCGGTCGGTCCAGGTGCAGGCCCCGCCGCTGACCCACCGTGTAGGCGTACGCGCCGGTGTGGCTGCCCACCACCGCGCCGGTCAACGCGTCGACCACCTCACCGGGGGTTTCGCCGAGCCGCCCGGCGAGGAAGCCCCGGGTGTCGCCGTCGGCGATGAAGCAGATGTCGTGCGAGTCGGGCTTGTCGGCCACCGCCAGGTCACGCCGGGCCGCCTCGGCCCGGACCTCCGCCTTGGTGGCGTCGCCGAGCGGGAACATCGACCGGTCGAGCTGCGCGCGGGTCAGCACCGCCAGCACGTACGACTGGTCCTTGGCGAGGTCGACGCTGCGGCGCAGCAGACCGTCGGGGCCGAGCCGGGCGTGGTGACCGGTGACCACGGCGTCGAACCCCAGCGCCACGGCCCGGTCCAGCACCGCCGCGAACTTGATCTTCTCGTTGCAGCGCAGACACGGATTCGGGGTACGCCCGGCCGCGTACTCGGCCACGAAGTCGTCCACCACGTCGGCGTGGAACCGCTCGGCCATGTCCCACACGTAGAAGGGGATACCGAGCACGTCGGCCGCCCGCCGCGCGTCCCGGGAGTCCTCCAGCGTGCAACACCCGCGGGCGCCGGTCCGGAAGGTCTGCGGATTACGGGCCAGGGCAAGGTGCACCCCGGTCACGTCGTGGCCGGCTGCCACCGCCCGCGCTGCCGCGACAGCGGAGTCCACCCCACCCGACATCGCCGCCAGAACCCTCACAGCCACCCCCCTCTCCCCACCAACCCTACCCACCCCCCTCCCCCACGCCGTGCTCCGTGCCCCGTGCCCCTCCCCACCCGGTCCCCCTCGCCCCGCCCCGGCTCACCCCAGTCCCACCCCCTCTACCGCCCCGCCTGGCCCCGCCTTGCCTGCCCCCCGTCCCGCCCGGCCCTCTCCCGCCCCGGTGATCAAGAGGTTTAGGTCATCCGCGAGCCCGTTCCTCGCCTAAACCTCTTGATCACCAGGCGCCCCCATCCGCTCCGGCCCGACCTGGAGCGGATCAAGGGCTCGCGGGTGCTGCGGGTGGGCTTTGGGGTGGGTGACCAAGAGGTTTGCGTCACCCTTTGGGCGAGATTTTGACGCAACTCTCTTGATCACCGGGGCGGAGCGAGCCGGGGCCGGCCGGAACGGGGCGGAGCGAGCCGGGGCCGGCCGGAACGGGGCGGAGCGAGCCGGGGCCGGCCGGGGCCGGCCGAAACGGGGCCAGCCGAAACGGGGCGGAGCGGGACCGGCCGGGGTGGGGGGTCAGCGGGGGGTGCGGAGGGCGGCGGCTCGGCGGGCGCGGTCGACGGCGGTGGGGAGGGCGGCGATGAGGGCGTCGACGTCGGCGGGGGTGCTGGTGTGGCCGAGGGTGAAGCGCAGCGAGGAGCGGGCCCGGTCGTGGTCGGCACCCATCGCGAGCAGGACGTGACTGGGCTGGGCCACCCCGGCCGAGCAGGCCGATCCGGTGGAGCAGGCGATCCCCTGGGCGTCGAGCAGGAGCAGCAGGGCGTCCCCCTCGCAACCGGGGAAGGAGAAGTGCGCGTTGCCGGGCAGCCGGTTGACAGTGTCACCGTTGAACACCACCTCGGGCACCGCCTCCCGGACCCGCCGCACCAGGTCGTCGCGGAGCCCGGCCACCCGGGCCGCGTACTCCTGCTGGGCCTTGACCGCCGTCTCGACGGCGACCGCGAAGGCGACGATGCCGGCGGTGTCCAGGGTGCCGGAGCGGACGTCGCGTTCCTGGCCACCGCCGTGCAGCAGCGGGGTCGCCGCGACGTCCCGGGCGAGCAGCAGCGCGCCGACCCCGGTCGGACCGCCGAGTTTGTGCCCGGTCACGGTCAACGCGGACACCCCGCTGGCCGCGAAGTCGACCGGGACCTGGCCGACCGCCTGCACGGCGTCGGTGTGGAACGGCACCCCGTGCTCGGCGGCCACCGCGGCCAGCTCGGCCACGGGCTGAACGGTGCCTACCTCGTTGTTGGCCCACATGGCGGTCACCACGGCGACCCGCTCGGCGTGCTCGGCCAACCGGGCGCGGAGCAGTTCCGGGTCGAGCTGGCCGGCGGCGTCCGTGGGCAGCCAGTCGACCTCGGCGCCCTCGTGGTCGGCCAGCCAGTCGACCGCGTCGAGGACGGCGTGGTGCTCGACCGCGCTGGAAACCACCCGGAGCCGGTCGGGCCGGGCGGCCCGCCGGGCCCAGAAGATGCCCTTGACCGCGAGGTTGTCGCTCTCGGTTCCGCCGCCGGTGAAGATGACCTCGGACGGGCGGGCACCCAGCACCGCGGCCACCCGCTCGCGGGACTCCTCCACCCGACGCCGGGCACGCCGGCCTGCCGCGTGCAGTGACGACGCGTTGCCGACCTCACGGGCGGTGGCGACGTACGCCGCCAACGCCTCGTCGAGCATCGGGGTGGTCGCCGCGTGATCCAGGTATGCCATCACCGTTCAGCGTAACGGCCGGGGCACGGTCAGCCGGATACCGGACCGCTCGTACCGAAGCGTGGATCGGCCCGACCGGACCGGGAACCGCGCCCGCCCCACGCGGGCCGGGAGACGAAGCGGCCGGGGCCGGGACCGGATCGGCCCCCGCCCCGGCCGGCACGGCCGAGCGTCACGCCGGAACGGCCGAGCGTCACGCCGGCACCGCCCCGCCACGCCGGCACCGCCGAGCATCACGCCGGAACGACCGAGCGTCACACGAGCATCACGCCGGAACGGCCGAGCGTCACGCCGGAACGGCTGAGCATCACGCCGTCACGCCGGTACGGCGGTGACGACGATGTTGTCCCGGTAGTGGCGGGTCTTCGGGTCGAACGGGCCACCACAGGTGATCAACGTGAGCCGCGGCTTGCCGTCCCGGGCGAAGTACCGGTCCAGCGGGATCTTCGTCTTGGCGTACTCCTCGCGGGAAACGACCCGGTAGGCCCGCTGCTTCCCGTCGGCGCCGGTGGCGGTGAGGGTGTCGCCGCGGTCCAGTTCGCGGAGCCGGAAGAACGCCCCCTTGCCCTGCTCGGAGCTGTCGACGTGACCGGCGACCACCACCGAGCCGGCGGCGGTCTCCAGCCCGGGGCCGTACCGGTACCAGCCGATCTGGTCGACGCTCGGCGGGACGTCGAACTCGTCGGTCCGCGGGTCGACGCCCACCGGGTTGACCGTGGCGGTGACGTCGATCGCCGGGATGCGCAGCTTCACCGGCGGGACGGTCCGGTCGTCGGCGGGCAGGTCACCGGCGGTCACCGGCACCGACGGGCCGCCACCGGTGCCGGTCGTCGGGCTCGGCGGGCCGCTGCTGGCCAGCGCCGCCGCCTCGTCCGCGCCGACGTCCTCGGCCGGTTGCGATCCGCAGGCGACCACGGTGGCGATGGTGAGCGCGGCGACGCCGGCGGCCATCGCCGCCAGCGCCCCGCGGTGTCGCACCGTCACCGGCGACCGGTCCGGGTGGCGGCCACCCGCGCGCCGCCGCCGACCAGCAGCAGTACGCCGGCACCGGCCAGCACGTACCACCAGGTGTCCACGCCGGTGCCGGCCTGGCCGCCGGTGCCGCTGGGCACCCCGCCCGGGGCGGAGTGCAGGCCGGTGATGGTCTGGGCGACCAGGTCGAGGTTCTTGCCCTCGGCGGAGCCGGTCGCGTAGACGATGGTGGCGGTGCCCTCCTTGAGGGTCAGGTCCGCCGGGCCGATCGCCACGGTGTCGGTGCCGGCCAGCACCACGTCGGCCTTGACCGTGCCGGCGTCGACGTCGGCCTTGGCCTCCTTCGGGTTGGTCAGCCCCTCGAAGACCGGCTTGCCGCCGGCCCGGACGTCGACCGCCGGAGCGGCGGCGGTGTGCCGGACGATCAGCCGGGCCTTGCCGGCGGCCAGCTTGGCGGTGTCGTTGACGAACGGGGTGATCTGCGGCTTGCCGTCCGCGCTGAGGTGCGCGGCGAGGCTGATGTTGGCGCCGCCGGGCACCTCGGCGTCGTCGACCTTCAGGATGGCGCTGCCGATGGGCTGGCCGGGCTTGGTCAGGGCGATGTCGTACTCGCCCTCGGCGAGGGTCAGCGGGCCGGCCACGTCGCCGGGCTTGAAGTTGTCGAGGGTCTTCTTGCCGTTGACGTAGACGTCGACCGGGGTGTCCGGGATGCCGTGCACGACGGAGACCTTGGACGAGGCGGCGTAGGCCGGGCTCGTGGTCGCGGCGCCGACGCCGGCGAAGGCCAGGGCGGCCACCGCACCGCCTGCGGCGACCCGACGGAAGATAGCGAGCTGCATGTCTGCCTCCTGGTGATTGGTACTGGTTCGTCAGGTCTGGCTTGCAGAACGGGTTACGCCACCCGTCGCCGCACCGGATGCAGCCGCGGACCACTTTCTTTTTCTTCGTCCGAAGCGCATCCGGGACCGCCGTCGGGGACGAACAGCAGGTGAGACGAGTGGAGGCGGACACGGACCGGGAGAGTGGGGCGGAGGCTGTGGGCGTTACAGTCGGGCATGCCCCAGGGAAGGCGACCCGCCCGGTGACGGCGGTGGGAACAGCAGGACAGGACCCCGATCCACCCCCCGACGAGCTGGCCGAGCGCTTCCGGGCGGGTGACGAGAGCGCGCTGCGGGAGGCGTACGACCGGTTCGGCCGGGCCGTGTTCCACCTGGCCACCAACACGCTGGCCAACCGCAGCGACGCGGAGGACGTGACCCAGGCGACGTTCGTCGCCGCCTGGCTGGGGCGGGACACCTTCGACCCGGCCAAGGGTTCGTTGATCGGCTGGCTGCTCGGTATCGGCCGGCGCAAGGTGATCGACCGGCTGCGCGCCTCGGCCCGGGAGAACCGGGTGGTGGAGACGGTCCGTCAGCTACCCGAGCCGGTCGCCACCGGCGGCGACCCGGACAGCGTGGTCGACCGGCTGGTGATCGCCGACGAGCTGGCCCGGCTCCCGGACGACCAGCGCCGGATGCTGGAGCTGGCCTTCTACGACGACCTGACCCACCAGCAGATCTCGACGGTGACCGGAGTCCCGCTGGGTACCGTCAAGAGCCACATCAGGCGGGGCATGGCGAGCTTGAAACGCAGATGGGAGGTGGACGGTGCCACACCTGGAGCACGACCGGCTGGTCTTTCTGGCGCTCGGTGAGAGCGAGGCGGGCCACGGTGAGACCGACCACCTCGCGACGTGTGTGAGCTGTCGGGACGAGCTGGAGGCGCTGCGGCACATCGCCGGGCTGGGCGCGGACACCCAGGGCCTGCGCGAGTTGCCCGACCCGCCGGCCCACGTGTGGGCCGGCGTGCTGGCCGAGCTCGACGCCGCCGAGAAGCTGCCGTCCCTGGCCGAGGCGCACCGCCAGGGCCTGCCGGGGGTACGTCCGCAGCCGCTGGCCGAGGAGCCGCCCGACCTTCCCCACCGGCCGTCGCCGGCGGTGACCGGTGACCGCCCGGAGCCCCGTCGACAGTCCTCGCGCCCCGACGGGGAGCGTGCCCCCGGGCGACCGGCGACACGGTCCCGGCGGGGCCGGCGGTGGCCACGGTGGGCCACCACCGTCGTCACGGCGACCGCCGCCGCGGTGATCGCGGTGCTCGGCACCGTCGCCGTCCTCGGCGACCGGGGCGGACCCACGCCCCAGCAGGCCGTGCTGGCCAGCGCGCCGCTCACGGCGTACGGCAGCACGCCGAAGGACGCCAACGGTGACGCCCGGGTCTTCGCCGACGGACGACTGCACCTGCACGTCGCGAATCTCCCGGACGTTTCGGGGTACTACGAGGTGTGGCTGATCAATCCGAAGACCATGGAGATGTTCTCGGTGGGTGTGCTGCGCGGTAGCTCGGGCGACGCCCTGCTGCCCCTGCCGCCGAACGTCGATCTCCAGGCGTACTCGGTGGTCGACGTCTCCGCCGAGCAGTACGACAACCGCCCCGCCCACTCCGGCGACAGCCTGCTGAGGGGCACCCTGACGGGCTGATCGGTGGGCCGGTTCAGCTCCCCGGCCCGCCGATCAGCTCCCTCGCCACCCCGCGCTCCCGGCCGCGAGCAGCGCCCCGGTCCCGCCCACACCCCACCGGGCCGCCGCCCGGCACCGACAGGTCCATCCGGTACGACGAGGCCGCCGTCCGCAGTGCGGACGGCGGCCTCGGGCGGACCCGGAACGGGTCACTTACGCTTGCGGATCTCCTCGGCGGCCTGCGGGACGATCTTGAACAGGTCGCCCACCACGCCGTAGTCGGCCAGCTCGAAGATCGGTGCCTCGCCGTCCTTGTTCACCGCGACGATCGTCTTCGAGGTCTGCATGCCGGCCCGGTGCTGGATCGCGCCGGAGATGCCCAGCGCGACGTAGAGCTGCGGCGAGACGGTCTTGCCGGTCTGTCCGACCTGGAACTGGTGCGGGTAGTACCCGGAGTCGACGGCTGCCCGGGACGCCCCGACCGCGCCGCCGAGCAGGTCGGCCAGCTCCTCGACCAGCTTGAAGTTGTCGGCGTTGCCGACGCCGCGACCGCCGGAGACGACGATGCCGGCCTCGGTCAGCTCGGGGCGGGAGCCCTTCTGCTCGGCGACCCGCTCGACGACCTTCGCCAGCTTGTCGGTGTCGGTGACCGACACGGTGAGCTGCTCGACGGCCGGGGTGGCCGCCGCCGGGGTCGGGGTGACCGAGTTCGGCCGTACGGTGACCAGCGGCAGGCCCCTGGTGACCCTGGACTTGACGATGGTGGAGCCGGCGAAGGCGACCTGGGTGGCGGTGCCGTCGGCGTCGAGGCCGACCACGTCGGTCAGGATGCCGTTGTCCAGCTTGACGGCCAGCCGGGCGGCGATCTCCTTGCCCTCCTGGGCCGACGCCAGCAGGACGGCGGCCGGCTGCACCCGGTTGACCAGTTCGGCCAGCACCGTCGCCTTGGGGGCCACCAGGTGACCGTCGATCTCCTCGCTCTCGGCGGCGTAGATCTTCTCCGCGCCGTATTCGCCGAGCTTGGCGCTGAGCGCCTCGGCGGCACCGGCGCCCCCGAGCACCACGGCGCTCGGGGTGCCCAGCTCGCGGGCCAGGGTGAGCATTTCCAGGGTGACCTTCTTGACGCCGAATTCCCTGGTGGCTTCGACGACGACGAGTACCTCAGCCATGTTCAGACCCCTCAGACGAACTTCTCGGTGGCGAGGAACTCGACCAGCTTGACGCCGCCCTCGCCCTCGTCGGTGATCTTCGCGCCGCCGGAGCGCGGTGGACGCTTGGTGTGCTCGACGACGGCGCTGGTCGCACCCTCGAAACCCACCTCGGTGGGCGCGACGCCCAGGTCGGCCAGGGAGAGCGTCTTCACCGGCTTCTTCTTGGCCGCCATGATGCCCTTGAAGGAGGGGTAGCGCGGTTCGTTGATGGTGTCCCAGACCGAGACGACGGCCGGGGTGGCGGCGGTGACCACCTCGTAGCCCTCCTCGGTCTGCCGCTCCACGGTCAGCGTCGCGCCGTCCACGGTGAGCTTGCGGGCACCGGTCAGCGCGGCGACCCCCAACCGCTCGGCGAGCATGTGCGGCATGACCTGCACCCGGCCGTCGGTCGACTCGGCGCCGCAGATCACCAGGTCGGCGTTGAGCTGGCCGAGGGCGGCGGCGAGCACCTTCGAGGTGGCCACCGCGCAGGACCCGTGCAGGGCGTCGTCGAGGACGTGTACGGCGGAGTCCGGCCCCATGGAGAGCGCCTTGCGGATCGACTCGGTGGCCCGGTCCGGTCCCATGGTCAGGATGGTGACCTCGCCGCCGTGCGCCTCCTTGATCTTGAGCGCCTCCTCGATGGCGTACTCGTCCATCTCGTTGATGACGTTGTTCGCCGAACCGCGGTCGACGGTGTTGTCGTCAGCGCGCAGGTTGCGGTCCGCGCCCGAATCAGGCACCTGCTTGACGAGTACGACGATGTTCATCGCGATTCGACGACCCTCCTGTTGGTGGTGTGCGATCTGCTCGCCCGGTCAAGGGCGGAGCTTCGCGCGTCCGTTGACACCCGGTCAACCGCGGGGTGCTGTGCAGTTGCCCACGAACGCCATGTTACCTGCCAGTAGGTTACTGTTCCCGGGCACCCACAGTGACACGGCTCACCGCGTACCCGCCAATCTCGATCTCCGGCCGGAGCGGCTCCACGGCCGGGGGCGGGCGGGTCTTAGGCCGGCGCGGCGAGCGCGGTCCGGATCCGGTCGATGACGTCCGCCTCGGCCGGCGTCACCCCCCGGTGCGCGCGGGCCACCTGCTCGGCCGCGGCCACCACCAGCTCGCGGTACACGGACAGGTCGGCCGGGGACTTGGCCCGCAGGATCTCCACCGCGCGGCCCAGCGCCGGGAGCACCACCGACTCGACCTCCAGGGCCGAGTCCCGGGGCAGCCGGGGCAGCGAGCCGCCGGTGAGCGCCTCCTTCACCAGTCCGCTCGCGCCCGCGAACGCCCCGGACGCGGCGAAGCTCTCCCGGATCATCGCGAACACCCCCGGATCGGCGTTCGACACCAGGAAGACCGCCCCGAAGGCACCCGTCTTGAGGACCTGCTGCTCGTCGTCCGTCAGCCGCTGCTCCATCATCACGGAGTGTAGACGTACGGGGTGGTCGTGGTGACCGGGACGAAGCCGAGTCGCTCCAGGATCGGCCGGCTGTCCTCCGAGGCGTCCACCTGCAACAGCGTCTTGCCCCGCTGGTCGGCCAGCCGGGCCCGGTAGGCCACCAGCGCCCGGTAGACGCCCCGGCGTCGCCACGGCACGAGCGTCGAGCCGCCCCACAGGCTGGCGAAGCCGGTGCCGTTGAGGTAGCGCACCCAGGCGGCGCTGACCACGACGCCCTCCGCCTCGGCCACCAGCACGGTGATCGACTGCGGGTCCGCCTCGATCTCCCGGAGCAGGCCGGTGACCAGGTGCGAACGGTCGCTACGCCAGACCTCCTCCTCCATCGCGGCGATCCGCACCAGGTCGTCCCGGCTGGTGACCTCGCGCAGCCGTACCCTCTCGGGGAGCACCGGCACGGCGGCGGCCAGCGGCGCGACCGGGCCGATCAGGACGGTCTCCCGGTCCTCCGGCACGAAGCCGGCGGCGCGCAGCCGGTCCGGCAGGTCGGCGGGCTCGTCGTGGCTGTTGTGCTTCCACTCCACCGACTCGCCGCGCTGCCGGAACAGCTCGACCTGGCGGGCGATCAGCGCGTCCAGCTCCGCGCCGGCCAGCCCGTCCAGGGTGCGGTAGGTGAGGAAACCGCCGTGGTCCAGGCCCAGCACCCGCACCAGCGGCCCGTCCCGTTCGATGGTCACGCCGGCCGGGACCGGGTCGGGGATCTCCGGCCGGAGCTGTCGGTCGTAGGTGTCACGCAGGGTGGTGGCATCAAGATCTGTCACCGCTCCAGGCTAGGCCGACCGTAAAGCGGATAATCGGCGTCGTGTGGCAGGCGATCAGACGGTGGTTCGACCCGTCGGACCTCGACTCCGTGGGGACCACCCCGGACTACCGCTTCTCGCTGGCCAACGAACGGACCTTCCTGGCCTGGCTGCGCACCGGGCTGGCGCTGATCGCCGGCGGGCTGGCCGCCGCCCAGTTCCTGCCGCCGCTGCCGCTGCGACACCTGCGCGAGGCGATCGCCGTGGCGTTGCTGCTGCTCGGCGGCACGGTCGCGGTCCGCGCGGTGGACCATTGGTCGCGTACCGAACGGGCCATCCGGCTCGGCGACCGCCTGCCGGCCTCGCGCTTTCCGGCCGTGCTCGCCCTGATCGTGGCGGTGGGCGCGCTGCTGCTGGTGGTGGCCGTCCTGGTGCGCGGGGTTAGCGGCCGGTGACCGGCGGCCCGGGGCACGCGGGCGGCGATCCCGGCCTGCAACCGGAGCGCACCCGGCTGGCCTGGCGGCGTACCGCGCTGGCGTTCACGGTGGTGGCCGTGCTGGCGGTCCGGCTGGCGCTCACCGGGGACACCGCCGGGGCGACGCTCGCCGGGGTCACCGTGCTGCTCTGGTCGCTGACGCTGGTGGCCACCTGGGGGCGGGCCACCGGTCGCCGTCGGGCGGCGGTCGACACCCGGGCGGTACCGCTGGTGGCCCTCGCCGCGGCCGGTCTCGCGCTGCTCTGCGTGTCGCTGGTGCTGCGTGAGGTGTGGTGACGCGCGACGCTGCGTCATGATGGAGGCATGGCCCGGCTCTACGTGCTGTTGTTCCTGATCCAGGTGGTGCTCGCCGCCTGCGCGCTGATCAGTTGCCTGTCCGCCGACGACGGGACGGTCCGCGGGCTGCCCCGGTTCGTCTGGGTGTTGGTCATCCTCGTCTTCCCGCTGGTCGGGGCGGTCGCCTGGTTCCTCGCCGGGCGTCCCGTGCCCCGGGGGGACCGGCGGGGCAGGTCGTCCGGCCCGCGGCGGCCCGTCGCGCCGGACGACGACCCGGAGTTCCTGAAGTCGATCGACGAACGGGCGAACCGCGACGACCACGCCCTGTTCCAGCGGTGGGAGGAGGACCTGCACCGCCGGGAGGACGACCGGCCCCGCGGCGGTGAGCGGCCCGAACTCTGACCCCGGCCGGGGTCAGACCCGACGGCGCAGGCCCCGCACCGCGAGCGGGGCGAAGACCGCGGCGATGGCGACCGCCCACAGCAGCGACTGGAGGACCGGCCCGGCGACCGGCCCGCCGACCAGCAGCCCGCGCAGCGCGTTCGCCAGGATGGTCACAGGGTTGACTTCGACCCAGTGCTGGAGCCAGGACGGCATGGTCTCGGTCGGCACGAAGGCGTTGCTGGTGAAGCTGAGCGGGAAGATCACCGTGAAGCCGAAGATCTGGACCTTGTCCGGTTCGCTGACCAGCACCCCGACCAGCACCGACATCCAGGCGGCGGCGAGCGAGAAGACCAGCAGCAGGGCGAACGCGCCGAGCAGCCCGAACAGGCCGTTGCCGAGCCGGAAGCCGAGGATCATCCCGACCCCGAGGAGCAGGGTCAACGACCAGGCCTGCTTGACCGTGTCGGCGACGATCCGGCCGGCGAGCGGGGACCAGCGGGCCACGGGCAGCGACCGCAGCCGGTCGAAGACGCCCTTGGTGAGATCCTGGTTGAGCCCGAAGCCGGTGGTCATCGTGGCGAAGAAGGCGTTCTGCACGATGATGCCGGGCAACGCGAACGTCAGGTACTCCCCCGGGCTGCCCGAGATCGCCCCGCCGAAGACGTAGGTGAAGAGCAGCACGAACATCACCGGCTGGATGCTCAGGTCGAGCAGCTCCATCGGATTGTGTTTGATCTGCACCAGGCTGCGCCAGGCCAGCGTGCCGGTGTGCCGCAGGCCCGCGGTCAGGCCGAGCCGGCGGGTCGGCGCGGGACGGGCCGACGGGGCGGTGACGGTCGCGGCGGTCATGCCGGGCTCCCTTCCAGGATGTCGGCGGTGTCGGCGGTGGCGGTGTCGTCCTCGGCCCGGTGGCCGGTGAGCGAGAGGAAGACCTCGTCGAGGCTGGACCCGCGCAGGGCCAGCTCGGCCACGTGCACCTCGGCGTCGTCGAGGCGGCGGACCACGGCGGGCAGCGCGCCCGGCCCGCTGACCGGCGCGGTGACGGTGCTCTGGTTGACCTCCGGCACCACCCCGGTCACCTCGCCGACGACGGCGAGCACGGTCGGCAGGTCGGTCGCCTCGACCGGCCGGACGGTCAGCACCTGGCCGCCGGTCTTGGCCTTCAGCTCCTCGGGGGTGCCCTGGGCGATCACCCGGCCGTGATCGACCACGGCGATCTCGTCGGCCAGCTGGTCGGCCTCCTCCAGGTACTGCGTGGTCAGCAGCACGGTGACCCCCTCGGCCACCAGCCCCCGGACGATGTCCCACAGGTCGTTACGGCTGCGCGGGTCGAGACCGGTGGTCGGCTCGTCGAGGAAGAGCACCTGCGGCCGACCCACCAGGCTGGCGGCCAGGTCGAGCCGGCGGCGCATGCCACCGGAATAGGTCTTCGCGGCCCGCCCGGCGGCGTCGGTGAGCTGGAACCCGGCCAGCAGCTCGGCGGCCCGGCTCCGGGCGTCGCGCCGGGACAGACCCAGCAGCCGGCCGATGAGCAGCAGGTTCTCGGTGCCGGTCAGGTTCTCGTCGACCGAGGCGTACTGACCGGTGAGGCCGATCAGCTGGCGGACCTGGTGGGCCTCCCGGCGGACGTCGTACCCGCCGACGGTGGCGTGGCCCGCGTCGGCGGTGAGCAGGGTGGCGAGCACCCGTACCGCGGTGGTCTTGCCGGCGCCGTTGGGGCCGAGCAGCCCGAAGACCGTCCCGGTGGGCACCTGTAGGTCGACCCCGGCCAGGGCGGTGGTGTCGCCGAACCGGCGCACCAGTCCCTCGGCGCGGATGGCGTGTGTCATCAGAACTCCCGTCGTTATCGCTGGATCGTCCAACGATGGGCGAGGGGTCTGACGTTACGTGTGTCGCCGCTGTCATTCCGCCGATTTATCCGCCCGGCAGAACACGGCCGCCGCCGGGCGCGGTGCCGGGCGTTCAGGCCAGGTTCGACGAGCGGGGGTACGCGTCGGCCGGGTCGGTGAGCACGTTGACCAGGTACGGCACCCCGGCGTCGAACGCCCGGCCCAGGGCCGGCCCGAGGTCGGCGGCCTTCGCCACGGTCTCCCCGGCACCGCCGAGCGCCTCGACCACCTTGTCGTAGCGCAGCTCGGGCTGCAGGTCGGCGGCGACGTCGTAGCCGTACATGGCCCGCATCGGGTGCTTCTCCAGCCCCCAGATGCCGTTGTTGCCGACCACGATCACCACCGGCAGCCGCTGCCGGACCAGCGACTCCGCGTCCATCAGCGAGAAGCCGGCCGCGCCGTCGCCCATCAGCACGCAGATCTGCCGGTCGGGGTGGCTGACCCGGGCGCCCATCGCATAACCCAGCCCGGTGCCGAGGCAGCCGTACGGGCCGGGGTCGAGCCAGGTGCCGGGCTGCGACGGCTCCAGGTAGCGCCCGGCGTACGAGACGAAGTCGCCGCCGTCGCCGATGGTGACCGCGTCCGGGGCGAGCACCCGGCGCAGCTCGCCGTAGACCCGGGCCGGGCGGATCGGGTCGGTCTCGGCGGCCATCTCGGCGGCGTCCCGGGCCTTGGCGGCGTCCTCGGCGGTCCGCAGCCGGGCGATCCAGTCGGCGTGGTCGGCCCGGTCGCCGGGGTGGTCGGCGAAGGCGGACAGGATCAGCCGTAGGTCACCGGCGGGGCTGGCGGCCGGCTGGACGTGCCCGGCCCGCTGGGTCGGGGCGTCCACGACGTGTACCACCGCCGCGTCGCCGAAGTCGCCGAAGCTGAGCCGGAAGTCCAGTGGGGTGCCGACGACGACCACCACGTCGGCGTCGCCCAGCGCCACCCGGCGGGCCTTGGCGAAGGCGAGCGGGTGCTGCGGCGGGAGCGCCCCGCGCCCCATGCCGTTGGTGAAGACCGGCACCTGCAGCGCCTCGGCGGCCTCACGGAGCGCGGCGACGGCGTCGCCGGCGTACACGTCGGAGCCGGCGATGATCACCGGACGGGTGGCGGCGGCGATCAGCCGGGCCGCCTTCGTCACCTCGTCGGGGTCGGGTTCGATCGGCGCGACCGTGGCCGGGGCGGGCAGGTCGGCGTCACCGACCGAGAAGACCGCCTCCAGCGGGAAGTCGAGGAAGACCGGCCCCCGGTGCGGGGTGAGCGCGGCGGTCAGCGCGGCGGAGACCGCGCCGGGGATGTCGTCGGCGCTGAACACCGTCTCGGCGTGCTTGGTGACCGGGGCGACCAGCGGCAGGTGGTCCATCTCCTGGAGGCTGCCGGAACCCCAGCGGAACTGCGGGGCCCGACCGCCCAGCACCAGCACCGGTGAGGCGTTGAAGTAGGCGCTGGTCAGGCCGGAGATGCCGTTGGTGACGCCGGGGCCGGCGGTGAGCACGGCGACGCCGGGGCGGCGCTGGAGCTTGGCCACCGCCTCGGCGGCGAAGACGGCGGACTGCTCGTGCCGGACGTCGTAGAGCGGGAAACCGGTGGTGTGGGCGGCGTCGTAGAGCGGGAAGACGTGCCCGCCGGAGAGGGTGAACAGCTCCCGTACGCCGTGCGCCCGCAGTGCCGCCAGCGCCAGCGCTCCGCCGTGGCCCTCGACCCGTTCCGTCATCGCCGCTCCCCCTCGTCCGCCGACCGGAGTCACACGCTACTGGCCGGTACGGAAGATGTGAACACTCCTCACCCAGCCGACCTGAACCGGGCTCGGGCCGGGCCGGCAGCCGGGTGGCCGGGCGGGCCGGGCGGGCCGGGCGGGGGCCGGGTGGCCGGCGCGGACGCCCGGGCCGGATCAGCGGCCGGTGAAGTCGGGCTTGCGCTTCTCGACGAAGGCGGCCATCCCCTCGCGCCGGTCGTCGGTGGCGAAGAGCGCGGCGAAGAGCTGGCTCTCCCAGGCGAGCCCGGAGCCGAGATCCATGTCCAGGCCGGCGTCGACCGCCAGCTTCGCCGCCCGCAGCGCCTGCACCGGACCGGTCAGGTACGGCCGGACCAGCGCGACCGCGGCGTCGTAGACCTCGGCCGCCGGGACGACCCGGTCGGCCAGCCCGATCCGCAGCGCCTCCGCCGCGTCCACCATCCGGCCCGACATGATCAGATCCTTGGCGCGGGCCGGGCCGACCAACCGGGCCAGCCGCTGGGTGCCACCGGCACCGGGGATGACACCGAGTCTGATCTCCGGCTGGCCGAGCTTGGCGTCCTCGGCCACCACCCGCCAGTCGCAGGCCAGGGCCAGCTCGCAGCCGCCGCCGAGGGCGTACCCGGTGATCGCGGCGACCACCGGCTTGGGGATCCGGGCGAACGCGCCGATGGCGCTGGAGAGGTCGGCGGCCCGCTCCGCCATGTCCACGTAGGACATGGCGGCCATCTCCTTGATGTCCGCGCCGGCGGCGAAGACCTTCTCCCCGCCGTACACGATGACGGCCCGGACGGCCGGATCGGCGCCGGCGGCCACGGCGGCGGCCCGCAGCTCCTCCTGGACCTGCTTGTTGAGCGCGTTCATCGGCGGCCGCTCCAGCCGGATGGTGCCGATGCCGTCACTGGTCTCCAGCCGCACGAACTCGCTCACGCCGCCCTCACTTCCTCGTCGAAGTCGCGTGCCAACCTTACGACCCCGGTCGTTGGGGTACGTAGTCTGGTGTTCGCCACCCGCGGTCGGGAGTCCAGCGATGATCACGTACTACGACGACCGGTCGGTGCAGGTCACCTCCACCGCCATCCGGGTCGACGGCCGGGCCTACCCGTTGGCCGAGATCGGCCTGGTCTGGCACCGTCGGGGCGGCCGCTCCTGGCGGGTGCTGGCCGGGCGGGGCGCGATCGGCGCGGCCATGGCCGGTCCGCTGGTGGCCGCGGTGGTCGGCATCGCGGTGGCCGTGTGGCTGCACCGCTCCCCCACCGTCACGATCGCCATCGTGGGGGCGTCGGTCCTGGTCGGGCTGGCCGTCGGGCCGATCGCCGACTTCCTCTTCAACCACCTGGACCGGTCGTACGACCGGGGCAGCCGGCAGCGTGAGCTGTGGATCCGCTGGCGGGACCGGCCCGTGCTGCTGCTGCGCACCGGCGACGCCCAGCGCTTCGGGCAGATCTACCGGGCGGTGCAGCGGGCGGTGGAACACACCGGCCCTGCCCTCCGGCGGCCCACCCACCCTCGGGACCGTCCCGCCCCCAGTGTGCCCGGCCCGACCGGCGGCGGCCCGGGCCGGCAGGGTCCGCCGTAGCGGCAGCACCGGCAGTGGACCTCCCGGAGCAGCGCCGGGCGACCTCGGCACCGCACCGGCCGTCACGTCATGACGGGACGCTGTTCTGCCCGGGTGAGGCCGCGATCGACGACACCAGGAGCCGGGCCGCCTCGCCCCAACGTTCGAGCAGGTCCTTGCGGTGGTTCAGCTGCTCAGAGATGTGCTGGATGCCGAAGAACGTCGCCACCAGCACCCGGGCCGCCTGTGCCGGGTCGACCCCGGCGGCCAGTTGACCCTCGCGTGCGGCGGCCTCCAGCAGGTCGGTGAGAAGTGCGGTCCAGCCGAGATAGGGGGTCGGCAGCTCCACGTCGATGAGGTCACGTTCGATCTGCAGCCGCGCGCCCGCCCGGATGATGACGTCGTCGCGGAAGGCGAGCGCGGCCCGGTCGAGCATGGCGATCATGGTCGCGAACGGATCGAGACCCTGGCTGGAGACCTCCTCCAGCATCTTCGGCCAGCGGGCGTAGTGCTCCTCGACGACCGCCCGCGCCAGGGACTCCTTGTTGGGGAAGTAGAAGTACACCGCGCCCTTGGTCATGTCGATCGCTTCGGCGACGTCCTGGAGCGAGGTGTTGCGGAATCCTCGCTCGGCGAACAGGCCGGCTGCCGCACCGAGCAGCAGCCCGTGGGTCCGCACCGCCCGGTCCTGGCGGGGCGCGTGCATCTGACGCGGTTTCTTGGCGGGCCGCCGCGACGACCTCCACGGATCGTTCATCGAACACCTCTCCTCGCTGATGGGCCGCGCCGCTGTGGTTCAGGTCCTCCGCGCGGATCGTCGGCCCCGCTTGCAACATACCGTTGCGTAGGTATTTTTATCAGAGCACCCAGTAGCCCAGCGCCGACGCGGCACGCCGCGGATGCCTGTCGCCAGGCGCTACGACCGGGGGGAATCTCCGATGCTCCGAGATGCATCCATGTCCCGCTCGCGTCCCGCCACCCGGCCCGCCCTGCGGCGGCACCGGCCATCCGGCCTCCCCTCCACCGCGGTCCACAAGCGCCGCGCCGAGGCCGTGCTCCTGAAGGGACGGTCCCGACGACTCGGACCGGACCAGTACCTGGTGCCCGCGTCGTGGCCGGCCGACCATCCCCTGTACCACCCGGACCGCTACGGCCAGCTCGATCCGTTGCTGGTCGCCGAGACGATCCGGCAGACGGGCATCCTCATCGCCCACGAGCACCTCGGCATTCCTCATGATCACATGTTCGTGCTCGGCTCGCTCCATGTCGAGGTGCAGCACGGCGTCCACGCCACGGGTGACCGCCTGCCGGTCGGGGTCGTCGCCCACTGCCGGCACGACGGGCGGGATCCGGGGCGGACCCGGACCGCCATGACGGCGTGGTTCCAGTTCTTCGGACGGACCCTCGCCCGGGCGCGGGTCACCTGGCACACCATGGACGCTGCCCGCTACCACGACGTACGGTGGCCCACCGGTGCCGCGGTGACCTCCGACGGCCCGGCCACGCCGACCGTACCGGGCGACCGGCTCCCGGCCACCCGGGTCGGCCGGCGGCGACCCTGCGACGTCGTGCTGGCCGGCCCCGAGTCCGGGCCATGGCTCCTGAGCCCGGACCCCGCCCACCCCGTCCTGTTCGACCATCCCAGCGATCACGTTCCCGGCATGGTGCTGCTGGAAGGCGTACGCCAGGCTTACGCCGCGAGCCGGGACGACGATCCCGGACGGGCCGCCACCCTCGTGGAGGCGCGGTTCCGCCGGTTCGCGGAGCTGGACGCCCCCGTCCTGATCCGGCGCCGGGAACAGACGTTCACCGCCGAACAGCACGGGAGGATCCTGCTGGAGGCCATGGTCGACGGACCGGGTCCGTGCTGACCGTCCCGGACGACCTGCTGGCCCGGGCCGCCGCCACCGCCACCGGGGCGGACACCACCGGCCGCCTCGGTGCCGACGTGATGGAGGGCGTCCGCGCGGCGGGGTTCGCCCGCCATTTCGTGCCGGCCGAGTGGGGCGGCACCGCAGGGGGATTCGGCGAACTGGTGAACGCCTCGGCCACCCTGGCCGGCTCCTGCACCTCGGCCGCGTGGTGCGCGACGCTGTTCGCCGCGCACGGCCGGCTGGCCGCCTACCTGCCGGCACCCGGCTGTCAGGACGTCTGGGGGTCGTCGCCGGACGTGCTGATCGCCGCTTCGGTGGTGCCACCGCAGGGGGTGGCCACGCCACAGCCGGGCGGCTGGCGCCTGGACGGCACCTGGCGGTACGCCAGTGGCATCGAGTGGGCCGGGTGGGTGCTCCTGGCCGCGTGGACGGGGGAGAGCGAACACCGGGTGTTCGCCGTGCCCGCCGCGGAGGTCACCGTGGAGGCCACCTGGGACGCGCTCGGCCTGCGCGGCACCGGCAGTCACTCGGTCGTCGTGCGCGGCGTCTGCGTGCCCGCACACCGCACCTTCACCCTCGACGACCTGTCCCGCCCGTCCTCACCGTCCGCGGCCCGCTGCCACTCGGTGCCGTACCCGCTGGTCGCCTCCCTGTTGTTCGCCGCACCGGTGTGGGGGGCCGCGCGCTCCGCGGTGCAGGAGGCCGCGACGGGCGAACCGCCCGACCCGGGCTCGGCCCCGGAACGGGCGCTCGGTGCCGCCGCCGCCCGGATGGAGACGGCCGCACTGCTGATCCGGCAGGCGTCGGCCCGGGCCGACGACAGCGGGGCCGGACCGTCGGCGAGCGGGCTGAACCGCCTGACCGTCCCGTTCGCGGCCCAACTCTGCCGGGAGGCGGTCGACGCGCTGTGGACCGCGGCCGGCACGCGGGGTGTCGCGGGCGGCGCGCTCCAGCGGCGGTGGCGGGACGTGCTGACCGCCGTACGCCATCCCATGCTCGATCCGGAGGCCGGGGCGGCGGCGTGGGTACGGGCGCAGCACGTCACCCGGCACCGAAGCCGGTAGCACCCGACCCGCCCGCGCCCGGTCACCGGCACCGCGTCACACCCGGTCACGACCGACGGCCGATCCGGCCCGGGTGGCGGAATCCCGACCCGGTGGCCTGCCGAGCACGACAGGCCACCGGGCAGCGGGCGGTCGAGCCCGCGCACACCACTGTGGACATCCACGGGGAGGGCGCGGCACCGCGACTTTCCCTGCCCTGCCGGCCCGGTGCCACCGGGCCGAACACCGCACTGAGCAGGGAAAACCAAGAAGGATGGCTATCCCTTGTGGACTTCAGTGGATCACGCCGTCAAAAAAAACCTTCTCAAAGGTTTTTTTCTGCGCCGGATCTCGCTAGGGTCGAATTCGTCAGGACGTGAAGCCCCGGCCCGAGCGTGGGGCCACCTCGCACCGCGCTACCGCTCCACCCGGCCTGACCCCGCCACCGCCGATCTGGGCCACCACATCCGGATATGGACAACGGCCTCCGCCGCAGACAGCCACGCGTCCCCCGTCGGATCGTGGCGCGCGACGACCCGCGCCCGGCCCAGCCCGAGACACCCGCCCGCTGAACCGACGATCCCTGAAAGGGGGGGTAATGCCAGTCGACACGTCGACACCGACCAGGCGCCCCAGTCCCCTGGTCCTCCCGGTGACCATCGGCGCCCAGTTCGTGCTGCCGTTGTCCCTCGCCGGAACCGCCGTCGCCCTGCCGGCCATCGCCCGTGACCTGGGCTCGCAGCCGGAGAGCCTGCAGTTCGTGGTGAACGGGTTCAACGTCTGCTTCGCGCTCTTCACGATCGTGTGGGGACGCCTGTCCGACCGGGTGGGCTACCGCCGCGCCCTGCAGGCCGGCATGGCACTGATGTTCACCGGTTCGGTGCTGAGCAGCACGGCCGACAGTCTGCTGATGCTCGACGTCGCCCGGGTGATCGCCGGAATCGGGGCCGCATCCGTGCTGACCGGCTCCGCCACCATCATCTCGCACACCTACAGTGGGACGGCGCGTACCAGGGCGTTCACCGCCTTCGGTGCGGTGTCCGGCTTCGGCCTGGCCTCCGGCCCCATGATCGCGGGTGCGACGGTCGGCCTGGTGGGTTGGCGGGGCGTGTTCGTGCTGCACGCGGCACTGATGCTGCTCGCCCTGCTCGGCTCCCCCGCCCTGCCGCCCGGGAGGCACGAGAGCACCGAGACCGGCCCGCTGCTGGACCTGTCCATCCTGCGCAACGCACCGTTCATGCGGATGGCACTCGTGCCGGTCGCCGGCGCCATCGGATTCGTCGCCCTGATCACGTACCTGCCCAGCGCCTTCGAGGCGGTGCACGGCTGGAGCACCGCCTCCTCCGGAGCGCTCATGATGGTGATGACCGGACCGGTCTTCCTCTCCCCGCTGATCGTGCACCACCTCAGCGCACGCCTCCCCCGGATCACCCCGGGCAGGACGGCCGCGATCGCCCTGGTCTGCCTCGTGCTCGGCCCGCTCGGCCTGCTCACGGTCCGGCCGGACGCCTCGCCGTGGCTCGCCGTGGTGCCGATGCTGCTGTGCGGACTCGGCTTCGGTCTGCCGCTGGGTTTCGTCGACGGCGAGGCACTGGCCGCGGTGCCCCCGGAACGCGCCGGAACCGCCGCGGGCCTGTTCAACCTGCTGCGCATCGGTGCCGAGGCGCTGTTCGTCGCCGCGTTCGGCGCGACCATCAGCACGCTCGTCGCACGACGCCTGGCCGACCCGGCCGTGGCCGAGCGCGTCGCGGCCGGCGAACCGGGACACGCCGCCGACTACACGGCCAGCCTCTCCGTCGCGCTGCTCGGGGCCGCGGTCCTCTCGGCCGTCCTGCTCTGGTCCTACCTCGCCCTGAGCCGGCGCATCGCCGCCCGGCGCAGGCCCGTCGCGGACGCCGACCCCGTCCCGGCCGCCCCCGCGCCGGCACCCCCGACGACGGTCGCGGACTCCTACGACGACCGTACCGCCGAGTGCTTCACCCAGGTTCGATGAGCGGGGGGACGCTCAGCCTCGGGCCGGTCGCGGTGCACGACGACTACCGCGGCGAGCAGCTCGTCGACCGGCTCGGCATCCAGATCGTGCGGGCCGAGCCGGGGCTGGTGATCGGGACCATGCCGGTAGTGGGCAACCGCCAGCCGTTCGGCGTCCTGCACGGCGGCGCCAACGCGGTGTTCGCCGAGACCCTCGGCTCGCTGGCCGCCTACATGGCCGCCGGCCCCGGCGGCAACGCCGTCGGGCTGGACCTCTCCTGCAGCCACCACCGCTGGGTCTCCCGCGGGGTGCTCACCGGCACCGCCCGCGCCCTGCACGAGCACCAGGCCGTCGGGACGTACGAGATCGCCATCGAGGACGAACGGGAACGCCGGGTCTGCACCGCCCTGCTGACGTGCAGCATCCGGCGGGCCCCCGCCGCACACACCCCCTGGAGGCAGCCATGACCACGCACGTCGCCACCACGACCTACCCCGGGATCCTGCGCCTCGACACCGTCGACGACGCACTCGGTCCCGCCGCTGGCCGCTTCTTCGGCACCGGCTACCAACGGGTCCGCTACGCCCTGGACGACGCCACGTTCAGCCGCTCCGGCGGCACCCTCACCGGTCGGGCCGCGCTGACGATCAGCTACCCGGTCGACTGGTCCCGCAAGGACGGTCAGCGTCGGGTGCCGCACCTGAGCACCATCGACGCGCTCGTGGTCGCCGCGCGTGCCACGGAACAGGCGCTCGTCGCCTCCGGTGTGCCGGCGAGCGCCCTACCGGCCGCGTTCGTCCGGTCGGTGCGGATCCGGGCGGGAGCCCGGCCGGTCGAGCAGCTCGGCCGGATCGACGTGCGGTGCATCCGCCGCGGGACACCCCGACCGGTCGAGGAGACCGACCCGCCCGGAGCCGTCCGGTCGGTCTTCGAGATCGCCATCGGGACCATGCATACCGACATCGAGGTCGAGCATCCCGCAGCTCGGGCCGGCGGCCACCACCCGTCCTACGAGCCGCCCGCGAACGGGTTGTACGTCGACGGATTCGCCGAGCGTCGACTCTCCATCAAGGGGATCCGCGCCGACCTCGACACCCTGGCGGTCACGGGCGACGTACGGCTGAGCGCCACCCGGCCGCCGTCCCGCGCCGGCATCGAGGGCGGGTACGCGCCCGCCGTCACCATCTTCGACGCGTTCGTCACCACCCTGCAGCTCGGCCAGGTGCTGCTCTACGCGCACGACCGGGTCAGCCGGGACGCCAGCAACAACCTCTGGATGCGGCAGACCCGGATCGTCCGGAACCGCCCGGCGGCCCAGGGCCACGCACCCGTCCGGGCCAGCACCCGGCTGAGGAACGTGGACCTGCTCGGCAAGGGCGGTCACCGCTGGCGTACCGCGGACGTGGTGGGCGAGCTCGCGGGCATCCAGGTCAGCTGCTCGGTCACCCACCAACTGCCTGACAGCAATCGTCCCTGACCGACGACGCACCGGAAAGGAAACGCCGTGGCTCCCACCCCAGTCATCACGGGCATCGGCGCCAGCCTGCCACCTCGCGTGGTGACCAACGACGATCTCGCCCGTCAGCTCGACACCACCGACGAGTGGATCCGCACCCGTACCGGCATCAGCCGCCGCCATGTGGTGCAACCGGGCACCACCACCAGCGACCTGGCCGTGGAGGCCGGCGCCCGGGCACTGAAGAACGCCGGCACCACCGACGCGGACCTGGTGGTCCTGGCCACCACGACACCCGACCGGCCCTGCCCCGCCACCGCGCCGACGGTGGCGGCCCGGCTCGGCCTGGGCACCGTGCCGGCCTTCGACGTGGCCGCGGTCTGCTCCGGCTTCGTCTACGCCCTCTACACCGCGACCGCGGCCCTGGTCGCCGGGCAGGCCAGGACGGCCCTGGTCGTCGGCGCGGAGTCCTTCACCACGCTGCTCAATCCGCGGGACCGGACGACGGCCGCCATCTTCGGTGACGGTGCCGGTGCCGTGGTCGTCAGCACCCGCCCGGACGCGGCCGACCCGCAGCAGGCCGGCATCCTGCACTTCGACCTGGGCAGCGACGGTAGCCTGGCCGACCTGATCACGGTGCCGGGCGGCGGTGCCGAGCAGCGCACCTCGGACCGGGAACCCGAACCGGACGCGCAGTACTTCCAGATGGACGGCCGCGCCGTCTTCTCCGCCGCCGTACGCCGGATGAGCGACTCCACGCGCGCCGCCCTCGGTGCCAGTGGCTGGTCCGTCGAGCAGGTCGACTGGCTGGTCGGCCACCAGGCCAACGTCCGGATCCTGACGGCGGTGGCGGAGCAGCTCGACCTCCCACCCGAGAAGGCCCTGATCCACCTGGACCGCGTCGGGAACACCTCCGCCGCCTCCATTCCGCTCGCCCTGGCCGACGGCTGCCTTCAGGGCCGGCTGAAGGCCGGTGACCGGGTGGTCCTCACCGCCTTCGGCGGCGGCGCCACCTGGGGCTCGGCGACTCTCGTCTGGCCCGACCTGCCGCCGGTCGAGAACCCCACCACCGCACCGTGAACCACCCACCCCGTCAACCCGCTGCGACCCCTCAGAGGAAGGAACGTCGATGACCACCACCGCAGTCCTGGTAGAGGTGCTGGCCGGCAAGCTGGAGATGCCCAGCTCCGAGATCCCGGAGAGCGCCACCTTCGAAGAGCTCGCCGCCGACTCGCTCACGTTGCTGGAGATGTCCCTCGCCCTGGAGAAGCGTCTCAAGGTCAAGATCGACGAGGGCACCCTCCAGCCGGAGCACCGGATCGCCGAGGCGGCCGAGATCCTCGAGTCGCTGCCCCGCCTGGCCTGAGCCGTGCGACTGGTCCTGTTCCGTCACGGCGAGACGGCCCTCAACGGCGAGGACCGTTTCCAGGGACAGTGCGATCCGCCGCTGAGTGCCGCCGGCGAAGCGCGGATCCGGCAGGCCGCCCGCGCGCTCGCCGGGCGGGCCGGCCGCTGGACCGGCGTGTACTGCTCGCCGCAACGACGCGCCGTGCAGACGGCGGCGGTCCTCGGCGCGGCCCTCGGCCTGGGTCCGCTGCCCGACCAGAACCTGCGTGAGCGGCACCTGGGCGAGATCGACGGGCTCTCCCGCCGGGTCTTCGCCGCCGAACACCCCGACCGGATGCGACGCCTCGTCGCCCAGCTGGACTACCGGCCGCCCGGCGGTGAGACCGGAGCCGGCGTCCGCCGCCGGTTCACCGAGTTCACCGGCCGGCTGCTGTCCACCCCACCACCGCCCGGCGACGTCCTGGTGGTGACCCACGGCGGCGTGCTCAACGTCGTACGCCGCCACCTGCTGGCCGGACAGGAGCCGCCGGGCATGGTCGGAACCGGGCGGGCCGCCGTCGTCGACCTGGACTCCGGCCCCGGCGACCGGCGGCCACGGCTGAGCCTCGCCGCCTGGGACGTCGATCCGGGTGACCTGCCCCTCCACCAACCCCTTCAGCGAAGGAGCACCACATGAGCATCCACATCGTCGTCCGCTTCGACGTCAAACCCGAGCGCCTCGAATCGACCCTGGCGGCCTTCGCGGAACTCGCCGACCAGACCCGCCGGGAGCCGGGAGCCACGGTCTTCGACGTCTTCCGCGCCCAGGAGGAGCCGTGCACCGTCGTCCTGGTCGAGGAGTGGGCCGACCAGGCGGCCATCGACACCCACATGAAGGAGCCGCACACCGCCCGGTTCCTCGACCAGGTCCGGGACGCCTTCGCCACCCCGCAGGTGGTCCTCCACCTGGACCCCGTCAGCGCCTGACCGAGCCCGGAGAGGAGGGCCGACATGCACACAGGACCCGTCCACGGTGACGTGCTCATCGTCGGCGCCGGCCCGGTCGGCATGGCGCTCGCCGCCGAGCTTCTCGCTCACGGCATCCGCCCCGTGCTGATCTCACGGACCCGGCGGGTCAGCCCGCACTCACGGGCGACGATCCTCTGGCCCCGGGTGCTGGAGCTGCTGGACCGGACCGGCGTCGGCGCCGAACTGGTGGCGGCCGGACACTACTTCGACCAGATGAACTACTACTCGGACAAGCGGCGGATCGGCCTGGTGCGGTTCGACCGTCTGACCGGCGTCACCTACCCGTTCGCCATCACGATCCCCCAGTGGCGCACCGAACAGATCCTGGAGAAGCACCTCACCGCGCTGGGCGGGACCATCGAGTACGAACACCGGTTCGTCGACGCCCACCAGGACGACCGGCAGGTCCACTGCCGGCTGGTCGACCCGGCCGGTCACGAGTACCACCGGTCCTTCGCCTACGTGGTCGGCGCCGACGGACACGCCAGCACCGTGCGTGACCGCCTCGGCTTCGACTTCGACGGTCGGACCCTGCGGACCCGGTTGGCCATCACCGACGCCGAGCTCGTCGGTGAGCGCAGCAGCAGCGAGGCCGCCTACTACCTGACCCGTACCGGCAACATGGTGGTGGCACCACTGGGTGCGGGCCTGTTCCGGGTCGGGGCCAGCGTCCCGGACGGCTACGACCGCGACGACGTGCCGCGGGAGTTCTTCCAGAAGCTGCTGGACGAGCGGGTTCCGGGCGGCCACCGGCTCGGGCGGATGACGTTCAGCGGCATCTTCACCGCACACGTCCGGGCCTCGTCGCGGTACCGCAAGGGCCGGGTCTTCCTGTGCGGCGACGCCGCCCACGCGATGAGCCCCTCCGGCGCGCAGGGACTCAACACCGGCCTGCAGGACGCCGTGAACCTGGGCTGGAAGCTGGCCGGGGTGCTGCGCGACCGGTACCGGCCCGAACTGCTGGACACCTACGATCCGGAGCGACGATCCGCCGTCCGGGCCGTGTCGGACTTCTCGACCCGGCTCGCGACGATCGGGTTGTACTCGAAACGGTGGCAGATCGCCGTCCGCGACACCGCGTACCGCATCGGCTCGGTCACCGGCCTGCTGGAACGCGGTATGTCGCCGCGGCTCGCGCAGATCGACACCCACTACGGCCCCGGTCCCGGCCGCGGCCGCGGCCGCCGGTTACGCCCCGGTGCGCGCGTCCCGCTGGGTTGGCTGCCCAGTCACACCGCCGCGACACTCGCCGTCGACCGGTTCACGGTGCTGCTCTGGCCGGGAACCAGCTATCGCTACGAGCCGTGGACGGTGTTCGCCGACCGGGTGCGGCAGGCCGTGCCCGAGGTGGCCGTCCGGGATCTGGCGGGCCGTCCGCCCGGGCCGTTGCTGCCCCGCCTGGGCCGGTCGGCCACGGCCCTCGTGGTCCGCCCGGACGGGCACCTGCTCACCGCCGTCCCGGTCGGCGAGGCCGCGTACGACGCGGCGGTCGCCACCGTCCGCGCCGCCGTCCGGGCCGTCGTGTGCCCGCAGGCACCTCGTCCCGATCCCGTAACCCCATCCCGGACAGTGCTGTCCGGTCAGCACACGAGCAGCATAGGAGCGTAGATCCGATGACCCAGCGAGTGACCCTCACCCCCGTCGAGGACATGTCCCCCGAGCAGCACGACGTCTACGACAAGTTCCCGTCGAACCTGACCCGCGCCCTGCTGCTGACCCGTGGTTCGGCCGCCCCGCACCTGGCGCTGGGCGCCTCGTTCACCAAGGGTCTGCTCAGCGACCTCGACCGCGAGGTGATCGTGCTGCGGGTGGCGGCGTTGCGGGACAGCGCCTTCGAACGCCTGCTGCATCTGCACCTGGCCTACAAGGCCGGTCTCACCGATGCCGACATCGAGGCCGTCGAGCAGGGCGAGCTCGACCGGATGCCCGCCGGCCGGGCGGCCCTGGTGCGTTACGTCACCGAGTGCATCGACGAGCACAGGGCCAGCGCGTCGGCCTTCGCGGCGCTCCGGGAGTTCTATTCGCAGAACGAGATCGCCGAGGTGACGCACCTGGCCGGCCACGCCGCGATGACCGCGATGTACCTGGCCAGTCTCGACATTCCCCTGGACGAACACCTGACGTCCTGGGACAGACTGGCCGACGTGCAGGGAGCCCCGCGCTGACGCCGCCCGACGAGGCAGGGGTCGCAGGCAGCAGGAGGAAACGATGCGTCAGGTGAGACTGGGAAACTCGGGCCTGCGGGTGTCGCCACTGGCCCTGGGTTGCATGAGCTACGGCGATCCGGGCCGGGGCGCCCACCCGTGGACCCTGCCCGAGGAGCGCAGCCGCAGCCTGATCCGGGCCGCCCTGGAGGCCGGGGTCACCTTCTTCGACACCGCGAACATCTACTCCCTCGGCACCAGCGAGGAGTATCTGGGCCGCGCGCTGCGGGATTTCGCCCGTCGCGAGGAGGTGGTGATCGCGACGAAGGTCTTCGAGCCCATGCACGACGGCCCGCTGGCCGGCGGGCTGTCCCGGCAGGCGATCATGACGGAGATCGACCAGAGCCTGCGGCGCCTCGGCACGGACTACGTGGACCTCTACATCGTGCACCGCTGGGATCCGCACACCCCGATCGAGGAGACCATGCAGGCGCTCGACGACGTGGTGCGGGCCGGGAAGGTGCGCTACCTCGGGGCGTCGTCGATGCGGGCCTGGCAGTTCGCCAAGGCCCAGCACGTGGCCACGCAGCACGGTTGGACGCCGTTCGTCAGCATGCAGAACCACTACAACCTCCTCAACCGGGAGGAGGAACGGGAGATGCTGCCGTTCTGCGCGGACTCCGGTGTCGGCGTCACGCCGTGGTCACCGCTGGCCCGGGGCCTGCTGACCCGCCCGTGGGGCACCGAGACCGAACGCACCACGAAGGACCTCGTCCAGCACCGGCTCTACGCCCAGACGGCGGCAGCCGACCGTCAGGTGGTGGACGTGGTGGCACAGATCGCCACCGACCGGGGCGTCCCGATGGCACAGGTCGCCCTCGCCTGGTTGCTGTCCCGACCCGCCGTGTCGGGGGCGGTGGTCGGGGTCACCGACCCCCGGCACCTGACCGATGCGGTGGCCGCGACCGGGCTCGACCTCGACGCCGACGAGATCGAGCGGCTGGAGAAGCCGTATATTCCCCACGACACGGTCGAACTGCGATAAAAGTTGCATTGATCGCGTCTCTCCCGTCGGTAGCGTGGTGGCTCGTCCACCGCTACCGACGGGAGAGCGCCGATGGCAAGGTTCGAGGGTAAGCACGTGCTCGTCACGGGCGGCAGCAGCGGGATCGGCCTGGCCGGCGCACGCCGTATCGTCGCCGAAGGCGGCCGGGTCACGCTCACCGGCACCGACGAGCAGCGCCTGGCCCTGGTCGCCCGGGAGTTGCCCACCGCACGGGTGCTCCGCAACGACGCCTCGGACCCACGATCGGTCGACGACCTGGTCGACGTGGCCTCCGGCGACCCGTTGGACGGGCTGTGGCTCAACGCCGGATACGCGTCGGTGGCCCCGACGGAGCAGACGGACGCCGACTTCTTCGACGCGATGATGGCGGTCAACGTGCGGGCCGCCGCACTCCAACTGGCCCGTCTGTCCCCCCACCTGACCGACGGTGCCTCGGTGGTCGTGACGTCGTCCACCTCCGCCTACGAGGGCGCCCCGACGACCAGCGTCTACGCGGCGACCAAGGCGGCGCAGATCGCCGCGGCACGGGTCTGGGCCGCCGAGCTGGCCCCCCGTGGCATCCGCGCGAACGTCCTCGTGCCCGGGGCCACCGACACCAACTTCCGGCACTTCATGAGCGACGAACAGCGCTCCGGGTTCGAGTCGAGCCTCCTCGACCGGGTACCCCTGGGCCGGATCGGCACCCCCGACGAGGTGGCCGCGGTGGCCTTGTTCCTCCTGTCCGACGACGCCTCCTACGTGACGGGCGCCCAGTTCCCGGTCGACGGCGGCCTGCTCCGCCTGTGACGGAGCGCCGGCCGGGTCGACGGAGGCCGGCACGCACCGCTGCCGAGCGGTTATGCTTAGTGATGACCCTCTATTACCGGGACGACACGGTACAGGTGACCTCCGAGTCGATCCAGGCCGGCGGGCAGCTCGTCCGGATCGCCGACGTGGCGTACGTCTGGCACGCCCGGGGGGCCACCACGATGGCCGTCCGGTCCCGCATTCTCGGCCGCGGCGTGCTGGTGCTGCTGCTCTCACTGCCCCCGTTGATCGCGCTGGTCTGTGTCGTCTCGCTGGTCTGGTCCGCACAGGACCGGGGCGAGTGGAAGCCGGCCCTGCTCGTCCTGGCCGCCTGCGCCGTCGGGGCACTCGCCCTGCTGCCCTTCCTGGAGCTGCCGCTGGGCTGGCTGGACCGCTCGTACGAGCGCGGCAACCGGGTCAACGAGCTGTGGGTGCAGCACCTCGGTCAGGAGTTGCTGCTGCTGCGCACCCCCGACGCGCTGCGGTTCGGGCAGATCTACCGGGCCGTCCAGCGCGCCGTCGAACAGCAGGGGGAACACCGGTGAGCACCGCTGCCGGTGCGGTCGGCCCGCCCGCCGCCGGGCACCACTGGCCGGGGCGACGCACACTGGGTGACATGGCCATCCCACTGCCCCGACCGACCGCCGTCGTCGGCCTCACCCGTTCCGCCCTCGACCAGGCCCTCGGCTCGGCCGCCTCATTCGCCGCCGTACCGGCCCGCGCCTTCGCCGTGCTCGACGGGGTGGAGGCGCTCCTGGCCCGGATCAACCTGGTGGTGGACCGGATCGAGGAGACCCTGGACCGCACCGACCGGGTGCTCACCGACGCCGAGGAGGCGGTCGCCGAGGTAGCCGTGATCAGCACGGCGGCCACCACGGCCATCGACCGGGCCACCGAGGTCGCCGCCGCGGCCGCCGTGGTGGTGGCGGAGGCCGAGCAGGTGTCGGGGGCGGCCGCCGGGGTGGTCGCCGGGGCCGGGCAGGTGTCCCGGGCCGCCGGGGCGGTGGTCGCCGGGGCCGAGGCGGTCGCCGGGCGGGCCGCCGGTACGGTGGCCACCGCCGAGGGTGCAGCGGCCGTCGCGGCTGAGCTGCTGGCCGCGTACGAGCCGGCGCTGCGGCGGGGTGCGCCGATGGCGAACCGGTTCGTGGCCGAGCTGAGCCACGAGGAGGTGGTCGCGGCGATCCGGCTCGTCGACGAGTTGCCGAAGCTGAAGGAGCACCTGACCTCCGACGTACTGCCGATCCTGGCCACCCTGGACCGGGTCGGCCCGGATCTGCACGACCTGCTCGACGTGACCCGCGACCTCAAGCTCGCCGTCGCCGGGATCCCCGGCCTGGGGATGCTGCGCCGCCGGGGTGAACGGCTCGCCGACGACCCGGCAGGCTGAGCACCCCGGTCAGCGGGCCACCGGCACCGACCGTCCGCGCAGGAGTTGCAGGTCCCCGACCGGCCGTGCGGGATTTCCCGCTCCCTGACCGGCGGCGCGGGAGTTCCCGCGGCCCGACCGGCCGCTCAGGCGCGGGACCGGGGCCGGGTCAGGAGGTGAAGAGGGCGTCGATCTCGGCGCGGCTCGGCAGGGCCACAGAGGCGCCGAACCGCCGGACGCACGCCGCACCGGCCGCCGCCGCCCAGCGCACCGCGTCGACCACCTCGCGACCCTCGCCCCAGGCCACCGCCAGGGCGGCAGTGAACGCGTCCCCGGCGGCGGTCGAGTCGACCACGTCCACCGCGACGGCCGGCACGTGCACGGCCGGGCCGTCCCGCTCGACGTACCAGGCTCCGTCGCCGCCGAGGGTGAGCACCGCCCGGGGCACCAGCGCCAGCAACGCCTGCGGGTCGTCCCGCCCGCCTCCGGCGAGCAGCTGCGCCTCGGTCTCGTTGACCACCAACAGGTCCACCGCGGCGAGCAGCCCGGCGGGCACCTGCCGGGCCGGTGCGGCGTTGAGGATCACCCGGGTACCGGCGGCGCGGGCGGCCGACGCCGCCTCGGTCACCGTCTCGACCGGGATCTCCAGCTGCGCGACCAGCACGTCCGCCCCGCGTACGGCGTCCAGCTCGGCCCCGGTGAGGCCGGTGAAGGCGGCGTTCGCGCCCGGGGTGACCAGGATGGCGTTCTCACCGACGGCGTTGACCATGACCAGGGCCACCCCGGACGCTCCGTAGACCACCCGCAGGTGGGTGGTGTCAACCTGGGCGGCGGTGATCCGCGCCCGCAGGGTGACCCCGAACGCGTCGGAGCCGAGCGCGCCGAGGAAGGTGCAGGCGGCACCGGCCCGGACGGCGGCGATCGCCTGGTTGGCGCCCTTGCCGCCGGGCACCATCGCGAAGTCGCTGCCGAGCACGGTCTCCCCCGGCCTGGGCAGTTCCGTGGCGGCGCCGACCAGATCCATGTTCGCGCTGCCCACCACGACGATCCGGCTCTGCCGCACCACGACCTCCCGCCGACCGCACGTTCCGCGGCGAGTCTAGGGCCTCGACCGCCCGTCCCGGGTGAGTGGCCGGAAGGCGGCCCGACTGTCAGGCGGCGCGGGCGGTCAGGCTGCCCGGGTGTCAGGCGGCGCGGGCGGTCCAGCGGTCGCCGCGGCGCTCGACCACCAACGGCAGGCCGAAGGTCTTGCTGAGGTTGTCGCCGGTCAGCGTCTCGGCGAGCAGCCCCTGGGCGACCACCCCGCCGTCGCGCAGCAACATCGCGTGGGTGAAGCCGGGCGGGATCTCCTCGACGTGGTGGGTGACCAGCACCATGGCCGGCGCGTCCGGGTCGTACGCCAGCTCGGCGAGCCGGCCGACCAGGTCCTCGCGCCCACCCAGGTCGAGCCCGGCGGCCGGTTCGTCGAGCAGCAGCAGCTCCGGATCGGTCATCAGGGCGCGGGCGATCTGCACCCGCTTGCGCTCGCCCTCGGAGAGGGTGCCGTACGTCCGGTCCGCCAGGTGGCCGACACCGAGCTGCCCGAGCAGGGCGCGGGCACGGGCCTCGTCGGCCGGGTCGTAGTTCTCCCGCCAGCGGCCGACGACCGACCAGGCGGCGGTGACCACCACGTCGCTCACCCGTTCCTCGGCGGGGATCCGCTCGGCCACCGCCGCGGTGGTCAGGCCGATCCGGGTGCGCAGCTCGGTGAGATCGGTGCGGCCGATCCGGTCGCCGAGCACGTGCGCGACGCCGGTGCTCGGGTGCAGCCGGCCGGAGGCGAGGCCGAGCAGGGTCGTCTTGCCGGCGCCGTTCGGGCCGAGCACCACCCAGCGCTCGTCCAGCTCGACCTGCCAGTCGATGTCGTGCAGCAGGGCGGTGCCGGATCGCCGGACGGCGACGCCGGCCAGGCTGACCACCAGATCCGCGTCCACGGTCGAGGGAGCGGCTGCGGCGGGGAGCGGGTCACCAGTCACCGCTCCATCCAACCACGCAGTCCCGGGGTGGTCCCCCACGGGCGGCGGTCCGGCCATAGGGTGAAGCGCCGTGTCGTTGGTCACCACACCGGGAGGGCGACCCACGCCTGCACGAGACGAGAGGTGGTGCGGATGAGCGCGGTCATCGAGATCACCGGCCTACGCAAGACGTTCCGCACGCTGCGGCACGGCGGCCGGGTGGCGGTGGACGACTTCGACATGGTCGTCGAGGCGGGTCAGGTGCACGGCTTCCTCGGCCCGAACGGCTCCGGCAAGACCACCACGCTGCGCGCCCTGCTGGGGCTGGTCAACGCCGACGCCGGTGAGCTGCGCGTGCTGGGCGAACCGGCACCGGAGCAGCTGGCCCGGGTCGCCGGCCGGGTCGGTGCGATCGTGGAGAGCCCGCAGTTCTTCGGCAACTTCACCGGCCACCGGACGTTGCGCCTGCTGGCGGTGGCCGGCGGCGTGCCGACGTCCCGGGTGGACGAGGTGCTGGAGCAGGTCGGCCTCCACGACCGTGGCCAGGACCGGGTGAAGGGCTACTCGCTGGGTATGCGGCAGCGGCTGGCCGTCGCGTCGGCGCTGTTGAAGAATCCGGAGCTGCTGATCCTGGACGAGCCGGCGAACGGCCTGGACCCGGCCGGCATCCGGGAGATGCGGGACCTGATGCGTACGCTCGCCGAGTCCGGGGTGACGGTGCTGGTGTCCAGCCACATCCTGGGCGAGATCCAGCTGATCTGCGACCACGTCACGATCATCTCGCGGGGTCGCCGGGTGGCCGCCGGGCGGGTGGACGACGTACTGGCCGGGCACGACCAGCACGAGTGGCAGGTACGGGTGGGCGACCCCGGGCGGGGGGCGGAGCTGCTGCGGGCGGCCGGGCTGACCGTCACCGCCCATCCCGACGACCTGCTGGTGGTCGGCGGCACCCGGGAGCCGGAGCTGATCAGCAGCACGCTCGGCGGGCAGGAGTTGTGGGTCCGTGAGCTGACCCCGATCCGGCCGGACCTGGAGAGCGTCTTCCTCGAACTGACCGCGGCGCCGGCTCCACCCCGGCAGGCGGACGGCACCATCCCGGACGGCACCACCCCGGCTGGCACCGGCACCGGGGGCGCCGACCCGGGCGGCACCGATCCCGGTGGTGGGCGGCTGATCGAACTGGACCCCAACGACGGTCGGAGGGTGGACGCGTGAACCTGGTCCGTGCCGAGGTGGAGCGGCTGGCCGCCCGCCGCTTCGTCCAGCTGATGGTGCTGCTGCTCGCGGTGGCCTTCACGGTGACCACCGCGACGACCCTGCTCGGGTCGCACCGGCCGACACCGAGGGAGCTGTCCGCCGCGCAGGCGCAGGCCGCCCAGGCGGTGGCCGTGATGGAGGCGGAGCACACCCGCTGCCTGCGGGTCCGGGCGGGCGAGATCCCGATCACCGAGGACGCCGGTTACGTGCCGGCCGACTGTGGTGAGCTGGACCCGGCGCGGATGGAGCGGCTGCCGCTGGCCACCGACTACCTGTCGTCGGTCTTCGTCTTCGCCCAGGAGGCACGGGGGCTGCTCTACTTCTTGATCGCGTTCCTGGTGCTGTTCGGGTTCCTGGTGGGCGCGTCGTACATCGGTGCCGACCTGAACTCCGGCGGGGTGGTCAACCTGCTGCTCTGGCGGCCGGGGCGGCTCACCGTGCTCGGCACCAAGCTGGGCACCCTGGTCGGGGTGGTGGCCGCGCTCTCGGTGCTGGCGTCGGCGCTCTACCTGGGCACCTTCTGGACGATCGGGCAGACGGCCGGTGTGCCGGGTCCGCTGGACGGGGAGTTCTGGCGCGGGCTCGGCGCCATCTACGGGCGGGGGCTGGTGCTGGTGCTGCTGGCGACGGTGCTCGGCTTCGGGATCGCCACGCTGGGCCGGCACACCTCGGCGGCGCTCGGCGCGGTCGCCGCGTACGCGGTGGTGTGGGAGGTGGGCTGCCGGCTGGTGCTCCAGATCCTCGACGTGGCCCGGCCGGACCTGCTGATGCTCTCCAACTACCTGGGCGCGTGGCTGTCCGGCCGGTTGGAGTTCTGGGACGACACGGGTTGCCCGCCGGGGAGCGGTATCTGCGACGGCGGCACCTACGTGATCACCTGGGGGCCGGCGCTGCTGGTGCTGTTGGCGCTGACCGGTACGGTCACCGGGGCCGCGTTCGCCGCGTTCCGCCGCCGCGACCTGGTCTAGGCGTACCGCGGACCTGCTCTCATCCCGCGTTCCGCTCCAACGGCCCGGAAATTGCAACGCCGACAATGGACCACGACGAAAATCGCTCGCCATACGCTTGTCGGGCGAAGTGTTCGCCGGGCGGGAAAGCTCGGAAGGAATCCCATCATCCACATTTCGCCGGCGGTTCCGCGGAAAGGAATCCTGACGCCCCGCCCGCGGTATAGACGGAACGAATCCGTGCATTGACAGTCGGTGACGAAGGTTGAATTATCTACCGGCATGGATCAGCTTCGGAAACACCGTCGCCTCCGGGCAGCCCTGGTCACCGTGACCACTGCGGCAACCATTTCGACCATGGGAATGGCAAGCCCAGCAATGGCCGTAGGAAAAGTACTCGGTAGTGGCGGTCCGGACGCCATTGCCGACAACTACCTCGTCGTATTCGACGAGCACGGCACCGCCGAGGCCCGGACGAACGTGGCCGCGCTGACCGGACGGCTGGCCGCCAAGTACGACATCGAGGTGGCGCACACCTACCAGCACGCGGTCCGTGGTTTCGCCGGCACCATGACCCGCGCCACCGCCCGACGGCTGGCGGCCGAGGCCGACGTGTCGTACGTCGAGCAGGACCGGGTCGTCCGGGCGCTCGACACCCAACCAAGCCCCCCGTCCTGGGGCCTGGACCGGATCGACCAGCGCGACCTGCCGCTGAACGCCAGCTACTCGTACCCGTCGACGGCGTCCACGGTGCGGGCGTACGTGATCGACACCGGCATCCGGACCACGCACACCACCTTCGGCGGCCGGGCCACCTGGGGCACCAACACCGCCGGCGACGGCATCGACGCGGACTGCTCCGGCAACGGCCACGGCACCCACGTCGCGGGCACCATCGGCGGCTCCCAGTACGGCGTCGCCAAGGGAATCGCCCTGGTAGCGGTCAAGGTGCTGGACTGTAACGGCAGGGGCAGCCTGGCCGGAGTCGTCGCCGGCGTCGACTGGGTGACCGGGCACCACGCCGCCGGCGTACCTGCCGTCGCCAACATGAGCCTCGGTGCGGTCAGCCCCGACAGCACCCTCGATGCCGCGGTGCGCAACTCCATCACCGACGGCATCGTCTACTCCGTCGCCTCCGGCAACGACGGCACCGACGCGTGCGGCACCACCCCGGCCAGGGTCACCGAGGCGATCACCGTGAACGCCAGTACCACGGCGGACGCCCGCGCGTCGTTCTCCAACTGGGGCAGCTGCACCGACATCTTCGCCCCCGGAGAGGGCATCGTCTCGTCGTCCAACGCGAGCGACACCGCCACCGCCTCGCTGAGCGGCACCTCGATGGCCGCCCCGCACGTCGCGGGCGCCGCCGCGCTGGTGCTGGCCGGCAACCCCGGGCTCACCCCGGCCCAGGTGGCCGCCACCCTCTTCGACGCCTCGACCCCCAACAAGATCACCAACCCGGGCACGGGCTCGCCGAACCGCCTGCTGTACACGGGCTCGGCCCCGCCCTCCCCCGGCAGCGCCACGCTCACCCGGTACTTCTGGTCCGGCCGGGACCACGTCAGCTCCACCACCCACCCGGGCGGCGGTTACCAGCCCGAGGGCAGCCTCGGCAAGGTCCTCACCACCCAGGCCGCCGGCACCCACCCCCTCTACCAGTGCCAGGTGAACAACGACCGGTTCACCTCCCCGTCCACCAACTGCGAGGGGCGTTCCTTCCTCGGGGTGATCGGCTACGCCTACGACAACCCGCCGGCCGCGCCCTACCAGGGCCTCTACCGGTGCGTCGCGCGCGGCAGTGGAGAGCATTTCGACTCGCCGGACCCGAACTGTGAGGGACAGGCTGGCGAAGGGCTGCTGGGCTACCTGCTCAGCTGATCGGCCGTCCCGCCGGGCGACGGCGGGGCGCGGTTCCGGGACCGTGCCCCGCCGCTCCCGCCCGCCGGCACACCAGCGTCGGGTCGACGGTCAGCCGACCGTCGACCCGAACACCTCGTCCCGCACCGCGTCCAGCGCGGTGCGCAGCGCCCCCCGCAGGATCGGCTCCTCGGTCACCCCGGTGGGCACCACCCGGGGCCGGACCAGGGTGATCGCGGCCACCTCCTGCTGCACCCGCTCGGCCAGCGCCGCGCCACCGGCCTGCCCCACCTCACCGGCGAGCACCACCAGCGGCGGGTCCAGCACCACACAGGTGCTGGCCACCCCGAGGGCGAGCCGGCGGGCCAGCTCGTCGAGCAGCGGGCCACCGGCGGTGCCGGCGGCGATGGCGGCGCGCACCGCCTCGGCCGCGTCGGGTGCGTCGATGCCGTGCTCACGGGCCACCGCCTGGACCGCGTCCGCCCCGGCGAGCTGCTGGAACGCCGGCTTGGCCCGGCGCGAGACGTCCCGGGGGATCGGCACTCCCGGCACCGGCAGGTAGCCGATCTCGCCGGCCGCGCCGCTGCTGCCGTGGTGCAGCCGGCCCCCCAGCATGATCGCCAGACCCACGCCGGCGCCCACCCAGACCAGGACGAAGTCCGCCAGCCCCTGGGCCGCGCCGGACTGCGCCTCGGCGACGGCGGCCAGGTTCACGTCGTTCTCGAAGACGACCGGAGTGTGCAGGTCCTCGCGGAGCGCGGCGAGCAGCCCCCGGTGCCAGCGCGGCAGGTTGAAGGCGAAGGTGATGTCCCCGGTGGCCGGGTCGACCAGGCCGGGGGTGCCGAGCACCACCCGCCGTACGCTGTCGAGCTGCGCGCCGGCCCGGCTGGCCGCCTGCACCACCGCGGTGTGCACCACGCCGACCGGGTCGTCGGTGTCCCGGGTGGACTGCTCGACCTGACTGACCACCGCACCGGTGATGTCCGCGCAGGCGGCCACCACCCGTTCCGCGCCGACGTCCACCCCGACCACGTACGCGCTGCCCGGCCGGACGGCGTAGAGCTGCGCGTTCGGCCCCCGCCCGCCGGCCTGCTCGCCGACCCGGGCCACCAGCCCCCGCTCCTCCAGCCGCTCGACCAGCTGCGACGCGGTGACCTTGGACAGGCCGGTCAGCTCGCCCAGGCGGGCCCGGGTGAGCGGGCCGCGTTCGAGCAGCAGCTCCAGCGCCGCACGGTCGTTGAGCGCCCGCAACAGTCGGGGGGTGCCGGGCAGCCGGGTCGCACTCATGCCATGTCCTCTGGTTTTCCGTAAACTCTGCTAACCGAAGCGCGCTGATCAGGGCTGTCCGTAGCGTATCGGCCACCTCGAAACGGGGAACTCCGACGACTCGGCCGCCCGCGACGCCACTCGTGCCGTCCGGCGCTGCCGGCCGCCGGGCGGTGGACCGGGGACGACCGGGCGAGGGACCGGAGGCGACCGGGCCGCCTGCGCCGGTCGGGTCGGATGGGGCCGGGCGGGGCAGGCCGGGCGGGCGGGTCGGGACGGGACGGGCGGAGCGGGTCGGACGACGGGGAAAGAGGAGGTCCAGGTGGGGCGGGATGCCGGACTGCGCCGGTTGGTGCTGGGCACGCTGCTGGCCGCGTACCCGGGGCCGCTGCCGCCGGACTGGGCGGTCGAGCTGGTCGCCGGCGGGCTGGCCGGGCACACCCTGTTCGGCACCAACGTGCACGACCCGGCCCGGCTGGCGGCGAGCACCGCCGCGCTGCGGGCCGCCCGGTCCGACGTGCTGGTCGCCATCGACGAGGAGGGCGGCGACGTCACCCGGCTGGCCCACGCCACCGGCAGCCCGTACCCGGGCAACGCGGCGCTCGGCGCGGTCGACGACACCGCACTGACCCGGCGGATCCACGCGGCGATCGGCGCTGAGCTGGCCGCCGTCGGTGTCACCGTCGACCTGGCCCCCACGGTCGACGTCAACACCGCCGACGACAACCCGGTGATCGGCACCCGTGCGTTCGGCGCCGACCCGGCCCGGGTGGCGGCCCACGCGGCGGCCGCCGTGACGGGTCTCCAGTCGGTCGGCGTGGCTGCCTGCGCCAAGCACTTCCCCGGTCACGGTGCCACCGTCACCGACTCGCACCACGAGCTGCCCACTGTGGACGCCGGTCCGGCGCTGCTGCGGGAGCGCGACCTGCCGCCGTTCGCGGCAGCCGTCGACGCGGGCGTGCAGGCGATCATGACGGCGCACATCCGGGTACCGGCGCTGACCGGGGACGGGCCGGCCACCTTCAGCCGGGCCGTCCTGGTCGACCTGCTGCGCGGCGAGTACGGCTTCACCGGCGTCGTGGTCACCGACGCGTTGGAGATGAAGGGGGCGGCCGTCGCCGCGGGTGGGGTCGGGTCGGCCGCCGTCCGCGCCCTGGCCGCCGGCGCGGACCTGCTCTGCCTGGGCGCGAAGGTCGACGCCGCGCTGGTCGAGCGGGTGGTGGCCGAGATCGTCGGGGCGATCGGGGACGGCCGGCTGGATCGGCGACGGGTGGAGCAGGCCGCCGCCCGGACGGCCGCGCTCGCCGCCTGGACCTGCCGCGCCGTCCCACCCGGCCCCGCCCGACCCGGCCCCGTCCCCACCGGCAGCGGGCCGACGGGCAGCGGACCCACCGGCAGCGGGCCGACGGGCAGCGGGCCGACGGGCAGCGGGCCGACGGGCAGCGGGCCGACCTCTATTGTCCCGACCGGCATCGGGTACGAGGCCGCGCGCCGGGCCGTCCGGGTGGAGGGTGATCTGACCGGGTTCGACCACCCCCTGGTCGTGCAGGTGCACGCCGACGCCACCATTGCCGAGGGGCGGGTGCCCTGGGGGCTGGGTCCGCACCTGGGTGCCGTCGAGCAGGTCCGGGTGGTCAGCACCGAGACCGATCCGGCGGCGGTACGCCGACTCGCCGCTGACCGGCCGATCGTGCTGGTCGGCCGGAACCTCCACCGGCTACCCGGCGGTCCGGCCCTGGTCGCGGCGCTGGCCGGGACGCACCCCGTGACGGTGGTGGAGATGGGCTGGCCGGGGCGGTGGCGGCCGGCCGGGGTGCGGGCGTTCGTCACCACCTACGGCGCGAGCCACGCCAACGGTCGCGCGGCAACCGAGGCGCTCGGCCTGACCGGCTGAACGGACGGCGGCCTGCGGCGGCGGACGCCCGGCGGCGGGCTGCAGCGGCGGCGGGCGGCCGGCGGGTCGGCCACGTCGTGCCGCCACGGGCGGGTGTCAGCGACGCCAGGGGGCCGGGTCGCCGTGGTCGCCGGGGAGGCCGAGCAGCGGACCGACCGCCGTGATCCGTAGCACCCGTGCCACCACCGGTTGCGGCTCGGTCAGCCGCAGGGTGGCGCCCCGACCGACCGCCTCGGCCGCTCCGCGCAGCAGCGCGGCCACCGCGGTGGAGTCGAGGAAGGTGACGGCGGCGAGGTCGACGACGATCTCCAGCAGGCCGGGCCGGTCGAGGGCCTCGTCGAGAGCGCGCTCCAGCCCGGGGACGGTGGCGATGTCGAGGTCACCCACCGGGTTCAGCACCACCCGGCCGTGCCCCCCGCTCGGCGTCGGTAGCTGCATGCCCGTCCACTCCTGGTCAGCCGGCCGCCCGGCCCGCCCGCGCCGACCCTCGCCGCGACGCCCGACCATACCGCTGACCCCTGACAGCTTCCGCGACCAGCACCACCCGTGCCCCCGAACACCCGCACCGCGCACCCTGAGTTACCGGTGCACAGGTCGGCATTTTCCTCCCACCGCAGGTCAAGTCCACTTTCGGACAGCAGCAACCCGCCGCATGACCCTTGCATCGCGGCCACACAAGCACGTAGCGTGACCGCCGTTGAGGGCGACCGGCACCCGCGCCGGTCTCGGTGGGGCCTGGGACAGGCCGCGGACCGTGGATCCGGCCCGGGATCCACGGTCCGCGCCCGCACCCCGCTCGTCCGCCGCCCCGGTCAGGGCGGATAGACGCCGTACGAGGACCAGCCCCGGTCCGGGAAACCGGCCGCCTCGGCGACCCGGGCGGAGCCGATGTTCGCGGGATCGTGCCGGTAGGTCGGGACCGCCCCCTCGTCGAGCACCCGGCGGGCGGCCTGGGCGACGAGCCGACGGGCCAGTCCCCGGCCCCGCCCCGCGGGCGCGGTGCCGACCGCAAGCTCCTGCCCGTGCGCGTCGTGCCGCTTGATCCCGACGCCGGCCAGGTAACCGCCGTCGGCGTCACGGACCACGAGCACGTCGTTGTCGAACAGGCGCAGCCAGCGCGGCAGGGCCGGATCGGTGGGAGCGGTCCAGGTCCCGACGTCGGGCAGGGCCGCCGGCGCGAGGCACCACCGGAACACGTCGTCGTTGACCACCCAGCCCGGTTGCCCGACCGTCGCCGGCAGGGCCTCGTACAGCGCGGATCCTGGTCGTCCGGCCAGCACCCGGATGGCCTCGACCCGGTGCGGCGGCACGGAGAGCACGGTGCTGTCACCGGCCCGGACCGCGACGGCCGGACGCGGGCGGCCGTCCCAGGCCGGGCGGGTCCGCCGCCGCGAGCCGACCACGTGCAGGCCGGGCCCGGCCGGCCACTGCCCGAGCCAGGTCACCAGGTGCAGGTGCAACCGCCGGTCCAGCACCGCCCGCCCCTCCCCGGTGACGACACTTCCATGATCCACGGTACGCCGATCGGTCCCGTCGCGCGTCGGATTACCGACGCCGCCGCACGGGTAGGGACGAGCGGGATCGTGACCCTAGCCTGCCCGGAACCCGGTCCATCGACCGTGCGTCATATCTATTTCCATACATGTACACCTTTCTTTGGGACGGTAATGGTCATGCCAAGACAAACGAATGACCGATACCAGCAGGACAGCCCGCCGATCTGGGGTACGGCGGAGACCACGGGCCGGTTCCCCGCCCAACCGCGCTACCGGGAGGCCCGGTGCCGGCACGGCGCCGACCCCCTGCTCTCCTGGGCCGAGCTGGACAGCCTGCCCGCCGGCTGCTCGTCCCGGCGCGGCCTCACCGCCCACTGAGCCACCGGATCCGCCACGCCGGATCCACACCCGACCCCTTCCACAGATCCGTCACGGACAGGCCGGCACCGCCACCGCCCACGGGCGACAGCGCGGGGCCGCCGCAGCGCGATCCACCACCTGCCGACAGTCGTGCCGGGGTGTCCGGCCGGGGCGTTCGCACACCTGTCGGGTAGCGTCTTGTGGTCGATTCCGGCCAGCGACAGGAGAAGCGCAGCGCATGGGCAAGAAGACGATCCACGTCTCCGACTTCAGTGGCACGGTGCTGCGTCCCGACGACGAGGTGGTCCGGGTCGTCGTGCTGGAGCATCCCGACCTGGTGGCCGGGCCCGTGCAGCTGGACGCCACGGTGACCGAGGTGGAGAGCCTCGACGATGCAGCACTCGACGTGGCGGTGGTCGAGATCCACGACGGGCACGCCGGTGGGGAGCCCCGCCGGGTGGTGCTGACCGCCAGTGAGTTCGACGCCATGGCGACCGACACGCCGATGGCCCAGTTGTTGAAGACGGCCGAGCGGGTCCGCCCGCCGAAGGCCCGCAAGAGCGCCGAGAAGATCGACTATGGCACCCTCGACCATGCCGGCAGGCCGCACCGGGGGCGGGTCACCGAGGAGGAGGCCCGCCTGGTGCGCGAGCAGCTCGACGAGGTGAACAAGCGCCTCGCCGATGCCGGGCTGCGCCAGATCGACCCCGCCGACCCGGAGCACGCGCTGCGGTACGGATTCCCCGCGGTCGACTGAGTGACCCCGGCCGTGGCCGGACGCGCCCCCGTTGTCGCGTCCGGCCACGGCCACCGGGACGGTAGGCCCGCAGGCCGTCACTGCCCGCCGGCGAGCCCGGCGAGGGCGGCGGCCACCTGGGTCTCGGCCCGGTCCTTGGTCATCCCCAGCCCGGACAGCACGCCCGTGCCGTCCTCCCACTCCAGCAGGGCCAGCAGGATGTGCTCGGTGCCGACGTAGTTGTGACCGAGGCGGAGCGCCTCCCGGAAGGTGAGTTCGAGGACCTTCTTGGCCTGCGCCTCGTACGGGATCAGGGCGGGTACGTCGTCGGCCCGCGCGGGCAGCGGCGCGGTGGCGGCCTCGCGGACGGCCTCCGGGCTCAGCCCCTCGGCGACCAGAGCCCTGGCGGCGAGGCCGTCCGGCTCGGCCAGCAGGCCGAGCACCAGGTGTTCCGGTCGGATCTCCAGGTTGCCGGCGGTGCGGGCCTCCTCCTGCGACGCGATCACCACGTTGCGGGCCCGGGGGGTGAAGCGGCTGAAACCGGCGTTGGGGTCCAGGGCCGCCGCCGCGTCGGCCTTCGTGGCGGAGCGCTTCTGGGCGGCCTGCTTGCTCACCCCCATGCTGTTGCCGATCTCCGTCCAGGAGGCGCCGGAACGGCGGGCCTGGTCGACGAAGTGGCCGATCAGGTGGTCGGCGAGGTCGCCGAGGTGGTCGGCGACCAGCACCGCGTCGCTGAGCTGGTCGAGCGCGTCGGGGCGGGCCTTCTTGATCGCCTGGATCAGCTCGTCGAGGCTTACCGGGTTCGGGAGTTTCGCGGATTCCGTCATGCGTCAACCATAGGTTGACGAAGGCCCACCGTCAACCAGAGGTTGACGAAACTCGGTGGTGAGTAAATCCCGACACTCGCCGTGATTCCGCGATCTCGTACCGCAACATCGATGGGGCAAGTTATCGAAATCGGTCACTGTGACCGGAGGAGGTCCCGTCCCCCCATGCTCAGAACGATGAAACGCCTCGCCGCCCTCACCACCGCCGCACTGCTCGTCACCACCGCCCTCGCCGCCACCGCCGCGTCGGCCGCCCCCGAGGCCGGCGGGCAGACCGCCGACCGGGCCGCCAAGACCACCCTGGTCGCCTCGTGGTACTCGGGCACCCTCGCCGCGGGCGCCACCCAGAACTGGCAGTGGAACAACAACCCGGCCGGAGCGGTCTACCAGGTGGGGCTCTCCCCGACCGGGGCGAGCACCAGCCAGCCGTGCCAGTTCCAGGTGACCCGGAGCTGGTACACCCAGCTCTACAGCGGCGAGCGCCGGTTCAACTGGACCATTCGCAACACCGGCGCCATCGCCTGCGGCACCCAGGTCATGCTCAGCTCGCTGACCTCCGGGGCCACCTGGGCGCTCGGCGGCATCGCCCCGGGCAGCTCGGTCACCTCGGTGTGGAACAACAACCCGGCCAACGTGGCGTTCCTGCCCGGCATCGCACCCAGCGGTGCCACCAGCACCACCGGCTGCCAGCTTGAGGTGACCAGCTCGTGGTACTCCCGGCAGACCAACGGTGAGCGGCGGTTCTACTTCACCGTCAAGAACGTCGGCACCATCACCTGCGCCGGCAACGCCCTGCTGGGCAGCACCTCGACCTCGACCACCTGGTCCGCCGGGACGCTCGCGCCGTCGGCCAGCGGCGGATCGGTGTGGAACAACGCCAACCCGACGACGCTGGTCTACCTGCCCGGCCTCAACCCGGCGGTCGCCGCCAGCACCTGCCAGTTCGGCATCACCAGCAGCTACTACCAGCAGGTGGTGAACTCCGACGGCACCGTGCAGCGCCAGTACCTGGCCTACTACACCAACGTCGGCGGGGTCACCTGCTCCGCCACCTTCCTGCTCGGTTCCATCACCTGATCCGCCGTCGCGGCGGCCCGTCCCGATCCCGGGGCGGGCCGCCGCACCGGTACCCCGCCGTCGTGCCGGCCGCCCGACGCGGGCCGGTGCCGCTCCGATACCGTGCGGCGACGGATCGGGTCGGTGCTGCGGGAGGATCGGGATCATGCGGCTACACGTCGGCTGCGCGATGTGGACCCACCGGTCGTGGCAGGGCCGGCTGATCGCCCACCCGCTGCCGGCCCACGAGCGGCTGCGGCACTACGCCGGCTGGTGCGACGCGGTCGAGGGGAACACCACGTTCTACGCGACCCCGGCCCGGGAGACCGTGGCGACCTGGGCCCGGCAGACCGGGCCGGACTTCCGCTTCGTCCTCAAACTTCCGAAGGCCGTCACCCACGAGCGGCGGCTCGTCGACGCCGAGGGGCCGCTGCGGGTCTTCCTCGACGCCATCGAGCCACTCGGCAGCCGTGTGCACGCCCTGTGGCTCCAGTTGCCGGGGTCGTTCACCCCGTCGGACGTCCCCGTGCTCGCCGACTTCCTGCGCCGGCTGCCCGAGGCCCACCGGTACGCCGTGGAGGTCCGGCATCCCGCCTTCTTCACCGACCCCCGCGCCACCCGGCTGCTGGAGGAGGCGTTGGCCCCCTCGGGCACCGAGTGGATCCCGTTCGACACCACCGCGTTCTTCCGCAGGCCGCCGACCAGCGAGGCGGAACGGGAGGCGTGGGGCAAGAAACCCCGGATGCCGTTGCGGTCGGTCGCGCTGACCGACCGGCCCATCGTCCGGTACCTCGGCCGGGACGCCGAGACGGAGACCGTCGAGGGCTGGCGGCACTGGGTGGAGACCACCGCCGACTGGCTGCGGGAGGGCCGCTCGCCGACCATGTTCGTGCACACCCCGGACAACGCCGACGCGCCGCTGCTCGCCCGCCGCTTCCACGACGAGGTACGGGTCCGGCTACCGCACCTGGCCGCTCTGAGCGAGCCGATCCCGGTCGGTCCGCTCACCCTGTTCTGACCCTCGACCGCCACCGAAGGCCGAAAGTTTCGAGAGCCGACCCGGGATTCCCTGTCGGGAGAGTGGCCCACCGCCGCCTCCACCACGCCCATCCAGCCATGTCGGGGAATGTCGACAGGCAGCCTGGTCAGTCGCCGGAGCTGGACCAGCATATTGACGTCACCCGATGTTCGACTTACAGTACCGAAATAGTCACCGAAAGTTTACCGAAAATGTGATCGGCTCCGGCCGTCCCGCCGGGGGCTTTCCCCCGAGCTGACGCAGGCGACGTCGGACCCGACCGCCGACGAGCCAGGAGGAATCCGAGAGATGTCGCAGGTCGCAACCGGTCCGGCCGGCACGGGCCAATCCGCTCCGGCGACCGTCGGGGACCACCCGGCGCCGGTGACCGCCGGCGGCGGTCCCGTCCCGGCGACCGTCGCCGGCCCGCCGGTCCCCGGTGGGCGCGCCCCGACGGTCCCGCCGCCGTTCACACCGGCGCTGGCGGAGCTGCCCGGCGTCGGGCTGGCCGAGCTGATCGAGCGGGCCGCGCTGCAGAGCCGGGTGGACCGCAAGTACCTCGTCGCGCTGGACGAGCTGCCGGGCCTGCTCGACCGGCTCGTCCCACACGCCCTGGTGCTGGACATCGACGGCGCACGGTCCTTCCGCTACGAGTCGGTGTACTTCGACACCCCGGGCCTGGCCAGCTACCACGGTGCGGCGTACCGGCGGCGGCGGCGCTTCAAGGTGCGGACCCGGACCTACCTCGACTCGGCCGAGTGCTGGCTGGAGGTCAAGCTCAGCGGCTCCCGCGGGCTGGTCACCAAGCACCGGCTGCCGTACCGGCCGGAGGACCGTCGCACCGTCCGGTCGGGGCGGGAGTTCGTCGACCGGGCGCTCGGCCACGGCTCGGTCCGATCCGCCCCCGTCGGCGGTCACCTCGAACCGGTGCTGGTCACCCGCTACCGCCGTACGACGCTGCTGCTGCCGACGACCGAGAGCCGGGTCACCATCGACACCGACCTGTGCTGGCAGGACGACCACCACACCCTGCACCTGCCCGCTGTCGCCGTGGTCGAGACCAAGACCCGATCGGCGGCGTCCCCGGTCGACCGGCTGCTGTGGCAGGGCGGCACCAGACCCGCCCGCATCTCGAAGTACGCCACCGGCCTCGCCGCCCTGCGACCGGAGCTGCCGGACACACCGTGGCGACGGACCCTGCGCCGGCACTTTCGGCCGGCCCCGCCACCGGTCCCGGCGGGGCCGCCCACCCGCGTCATCCGAACCGGACAGGAGACATCGTGCGTCTGACCGTTCGCACCCCCTCCCGGCGCAGCGCCGGAATCGTGGCCGTGCTCGTCACCGGGCTCCTCGTGCCGTACGCGGCACAGGCGGACGCCGGCCCGTCCCCCCGGCCCCCCACCCGCGCCGGCGTCACCACGGGACTGGACACCTCCGCCGCCGACGCCCTGGCCGCCGCCGGGGCAGCGGACGACCTCGTCGGCGACATCGTCTTCTCGCGGCCGAGCGGCACCTTCCAGGGGGAGGTGACGGTGTCGCTGAGCACCACGGTCAGCGGCGCGCAGCTGCGCTACACCACCGACGGCCGACCGCCCACCGCGCAGTCACCGCTGTACGCGGGCACACCGTTGCGGTTCACCCGGACCACCCAGCTGCGGGTCCAGGCCTTCGTCGGCCAGACCGCCTCCGGTATGCCCGGCACCGCCATGTACGTCGCCCAGAACGTCGCCACCGCCCACGACCTGCCGGTGGTCCTGCTCGACTCGTACGGGGCGGGCAAGCCCGGTCGCGAGTACCTCGACGCCACCGCCATGGTCTTCGAGCCGGGCGGCGGCACCACCTCGCTGGCGGCGACCCCGACCGTCGCCACCCGCGCCGGGTTCCACCTGCGCGGCCAGTCGTCGGCGTCGTTCGAGAAGACGCCGTACCGCGTCGAACTGCGGGGCAACGACAACGACGACGCCGACTATCCGATGCTGGGCATGCCGGCCGACTCCGACTGGGTGCTGCGCGGGCCGTTCAGCGACAAGGCGTTGATCCGGGAGGCGCTGGTCTACGATCTCGGGCGCGAGATGGGCATGCCCGCACCGAGATACAGGTTCGTCGAGTTCTACCTCAACACCGACGCCGCCCCGGTGGCCGCCGGTGACTACATGGGCGTCTACATGCTGGTGGAGACGATCAAGAACGCCAAGAACCGGCTGAACCTCAAGCAGCTCGACGAGGACGACCTGACCCTGCCCAAGATCCAGGGCGGGTACATCTGGAGCTTCGAGTGGCTGGCCGCCGAGGAGCCGACGCTGACCTGCACCGGGCCGGCGGAGACCTGCTGGAACTACCTGGAGGTACGGGATCCGTCCCCCTTGCAGGCACCCCAGCGGGACTGGCTGCGGGGCCACGTCCAGGAGTTCCACGACGTGCTGCGGGCGGCGAACTCCGCCGACCCGCTCACCGGCTACCGGAAGTACATCGACGTCGACTCGTTCGTGGACCAGATGGTCCTCAACGAACTCAGCCGGGAGATGGACTCCTACATCCGCAGCGCGTACTTCTACAAGGACCGGGACACCAAGATCTTCGCCGGCCCGCTGTGGGACTACGACCTCACCTTCGGCGTCGGCGGCTACTTCGGCAACGACCAGATCGCCGGCTGGCAGTACCAGCAGACCCGGCAACCGGTCGCCAACGACTGGTTCCCACAGCTGGTACGCGATCCGGCCTTCGTCAACCAGCTCCGGTCCCGCTGGCAGAGCCTGCGCCGGGGCCTGCTCGCCGACAGTGCCCTCCAGGCGCGGATCGACGCCCTGGCGGCACCGCTGACCAACGGCGCCCAGCGCAACTTCCAACGGTGGCCCAACCTGACGGCACCGATGGTCGGCCCCTTCTACACCCCGACCGCGCCGACCTGGCAGGGCCAGGTCCAGGCCATGCGGGACTGGATGCTGCGCCGCGCGGCCTGGCTGGACTCCACCGCCGGCTGGGGCGGCCCGGTCACCACCCCGCCCCCGTCGCCGACGACCGCGCCACCGCCCACCACCACGCCACCGCCCACCACCACCCCGCCGCCCACCACCACGCCACCGGCCACCACGACCCCGCCGCCGGCCACCCCCCGCTGCACCGCGACGTACACGGTCACCAGCCGCTGGCCCGGCGGATTCCAGGGCGAGGTACGGGTCACCGCCGGCCCGGCCGCGCTCAGCAACTGGTCCGTGACCTGGACGTACGCCAACGGCGAGCGGGTCACCCAGGCCTGGAACGCCACGGTCACCAGCCAGGGCACGACGGTCACCGCCCGCAACGTCTCCTACAACGGGGCACTCGCCCCCGGCACCAGCACCACGTTCGGGTTCCTCGGCTCGTCCACCGGCGACCCCGGCACCCCCACCCCGAGCTGCACGACGAGCTGACCACCCACCGTCGCCGCCCCGGCCCGCCCCGGTGCCGGGGCGGCGACGGGCCGTCAGTCCGCCGCCGGGCTCCCCGCTGCGGCCGGGGTCAGCAGGTCACGGACCCGGGCCGCGTCCGGGTGGCCGAGGTGCTCGAAGATGGCGAGCGCCCGCCGCCAGGTCCGGCGGGCACCGTGGACGTCCCCCAGTGCGTGCCGGGTGTCACCGAGCCGGGTCAGGGTGTCCGCTTCGTCGTACCGGTCGCCGATCCGTCGGTACAGCACCAACGCCCGGCCGTAGCAGCGGATCGCCCGCCGGTGGTGGCCCAGCCGGTCGTGGATGAAGCCGAGGCTGTCCCAGGTGTTCGCCTCGCCGTGCCGGTCACCGGTCGCGGCCAGCAGCCTCAGCGCCCGCGAGCAGTGGTCGAGCGCCGGCCCGTACCGGCCGAGCTGGGCGAACGCCCAGCCGACCGCGTTGCGGGCGCTGGCCTCTCCGGCCAGGTGGCCGGCGGCCCGGTACAGCGCCAGGGCGCGCTGCCCGTGCTCCAGCGCCTCGGCGTGCCGGCCGAGCCCGTCGAGCATCGCGCCGAACGCCCGATGGGTGCGGGCCTGCCCGGTGTGGTCGCCCAGCCCGCCGAACAGGGCCAGGGCCTGTCGGTAGTGCTCGACCGCCTCGTCCACCCGACCCAACCGGTTCAGCGCCCGGGCCAGGTCGCGGTGGGCGTTCGCCTGTCCGGGAAGGTCGGCCGCCCGACGTGCCCCGGCCAGGGCGGCCTGCTGCGCCACGACCAGCTCCGGCCAGTTCCCCCGCCGCTGGAGGAAGTCCACCAGCGCCCAGGCCAGCTGCCAGGCGTGGCCGTCGAACCCGGTGCGCCCGGCGTACGAGACCGCCGCCAGCAGCACCGGGTACTCGGCGGTGAACCAGGCGAGCGCCCGACCGTGGTCGGGCAGCTCCTCGGGGGCCACCCCGGGCAGGGCGGCGACCGGCACCACCGGATCCCGGCCCGGTTGTAGCAGCAGGGCCGCCGCGTGCGCGGTGTGCAGGTAGTGGTCCAGTCCACGTTGGAGGGCCGCCTGCCGCTCCTCGACCGGTTCGAGGCGCTCGGCCAGCTCGGCCGCGTACGCCCGGAGCAGGTCGTGCGCGACGAACCGGCCGGGTGCGTGCTCGGTGAGCAGGTGCGCGTGGGCCAGCTCGGCCAGCAGCCGGGCCGTCCGGTCCCGGGGCAGGCCGGCCAGACTGGCCGCCGCGGCGACCCCGGTGTCCGGTCCCGGGTGGCAGCCGAACAGCCGGAACAGCCGCGCCGCCGGTGGGGTCAGGTTCCGGTACGACCAGGAGAAGACCGCCTGCACGTCGGTGCCGGTGTCCCCGCCGTCGAACGAGTCCAGCAGGCGCGGCGCCTCGCGCAGCTCGGCGACGATGGTGGCCAGCGGGAAGGTGGGATGCGCCGCTCCCCGCGCGGCGAGCACGGCCAGCGCCAGGGGCAGCCGTACGCACCGTTCGATCATCTCGTCGACCGCGGCGGGCTCGACCGTCAGCCGGTCCGCGCCGAGCCGCCGGGCGAGCAGCTCCCACGCCTCGTCGGTGCTGAGCAGGTCGACGGTGATCTGGCGGGCGCCCTCGGCGGTGATCAGGCCGGCCAGCCGGTGGCGACTGGTGACCAGGCAGAGGCAGTTCGGGCTGCCGGCCAGCAGGGGGCGTACCTGGTCGACGTCCCGGGCATTGTCCAGCAACACCAGCATCCGGCGGTCGGCCAGCAGGCTGCGGTAGAGACCGACCTGCGCGGACAGGTGGGTGGGAACCCGGTCGGGCGGCACGCCCAGGGCTTCGAGGAATCCCCGGACCGCCTCGGTCGGTGTGACCATCGCACCGGTGGAGTCGAACCCGCGCAGGTCGACGTAGAGCTGACCGTCCGGGAAGCGGTCGGCGACCCGGTGCGCCCAGTACACCGCCAGCGTGGTCTTGCCGACACCGGCCGTACCCGACAGGACCACGGTGCTGGTCGGCCCGGCCCGGCCCGGCGCGTCGTGGCCGGTGCGGCCGGCGTCGAGCTGGTCGAGCTGCGCGGCCCGGCCGACGAAACCGGGCAGGGCGGGGGGCAGCTGACGCGGCACCGGCACCCGGGCCACCGGTGTGCCGGCCCGGGTGCCGCCGCTCCTGGTCCGCGCCCCGGTGGCCCGGGCGGGCCGGCCCGGGGCGGGGTGGTCCGGGTTCGTGTGCCGGCGGCGCTCCTCGACCCGGTCCCGCGCGGTGGCCAGCGCCCCCTGCTCGGCGGGGGTGGCCCCGAGCAGCCGGATCAGGGTGTCGAACCGCTCCGGCGGGGGCAGGATGTTGCCGGCGAAGTACTCCCCGATCACCCCCCGCGACCAGCCGGTCCTCGCCGCCAACTGCCGGTAGGTCAGCGGCGTCTCGCCCTGCTGCCGGGCTTCCCGGCGGCGTAGCTGGCGCAGCAGTCCGGCCAGGTCCGGCACGGTCTGCGCGTCGGTGGCCAGGCGGTGCGCCTCCGGCGCGGGGCGGACCGCCCCGGCCGCAGGCTGCCGGGTGCCCGCAGGTCCCCGTTGGTCGGACATTCGGCGTTGGTCGGACATTCGGCCTCCACCCCCCGGGCATCCCCGTCGCCCCGGATGCGACACCGGGAGGGTAGAACCGGCCGGGCGACGCCGGTAGGCCATTGCCGATGTATGACAGTTCCACGTCGGACCTGTTGCGCCGACCGCAGGTTGATGCCTGTCGGGGCACGTCTGCCCCAGCTGACCGACGACCGCCCGTCCTGCGCTGTCCGGGAGTGTCCAGCCGTGTCCAGGATGCACCGCCGGACACCCCCGTGACCTGTCAATGTCCCCAGGGCGGGCTGACGCCCGCACCGCAGATCACTGGGGAAGGGATACCCGATGACTCGTCCACACCCGACCGCACCGCGGTCGGCGGGAGTGCTGCGTCGCGTCGCCACCACCGCGTTCGGCGTCACGATGCTCGTCGCGGGGGTGGCCGCCGCACCGGCCAGCGCCGCGCCCGCTCCCACGGCGCTGCCCGACAAGGCGGCCACCACCGGTTCGTTCGTCGACAGCACGCCGGTGCCCGGGGGCTTCGCCTCCTGGAAGGAACTGCTGACGTTGCAGCAGCGGATGAACACCGCCGCCGCCCGGATCACCAGCCTGGCGGAGCGCAACCCGAAGTCCGGTTTCGCGGGTGTGGTCGCCGACCCCACCGCCCGGCAGTTGCAGGTCTACTGGAAGGGCGAGCCGCCGGCCGACATGGTGGCCGTGAGCCGGACCACCGTGCCGACCCGGGTGCTGCCCGCCGCGTACACCCGGCGGGAGCTGGTGGCCGCGGCGGCCAAGCTGCGCCGTTCGGCCGGCGACAGGCTCACCACGGTCGGGCCGCGGGCCGACGGCGCCGGCCTGCTCGTCGGTACGCAGAACGGGCTGCCCGGCGCGGCGAGCCTGGCCGGTGTTCCGGTCACCGTGCAGACCGGGGTCGCCGCCGCGCCCGCCACCCGGTGGGACGACACCGCCCCGTGGTGGGGCGGCGCCGCGTGGCGCAACACCGCCACCGGTGGCGGCTGCTCGACCGGTTTCGGGGTCTTCCGGGCCGGAGCGGCGCGGGTGCTCTCCGCCGCGCACTGCGCCAACATCAACGTCGTCGCCGCCGACCCGACCGGGCAGACGATCGGCGCCGTCGGCGTCCGGAACACCGGCACCGACACCCTGCTGCTGACGGCCAGCGCGGGCGGGCGGGTCTTCAACAACAGCACCGACGCGGCCGGCAACGTGGTCAGTGAGTTCAACAACCAGGTGATCGGCGCGCTGGCCAGCCAGGTCGGCAACTTCGTCTGCACCTCCGGGGCGTACTCCGGAACCCGCTGCTCGATCCAGGTCAGGGCCCGCGACCTGTGCATCAACGTGCGTGACTTCGCCACCGTCTGCGGCCAGGTGCAGGCCGAGAGCACCGCCCGCACCAACGCGGTCGGCCAGGGCGACAGCGGCGGCCCGGTGGAGATCGTCAACGGGGCGAACACCCTCCAGGTCTGGGCCACCGGCACCAACACCGCCATCGACGACACCAACACGCTGACGGCCTGCACCGGCTACGTCCCCACCGGTCGCAAGTGCGCCTGGCGGATGTACTACGAGGACATCATCTCCGGGATGGCCGGTGTCGGCGCCTCGGGCGTGATCCTCGGCTGACCACCCCGACGTCCGCCGATCAGATCCGGCGGCCGGGCCGAGGCGCGATCGCGTCGGCCCGGCCGCCGACCGGCATGTCCGGCTCAAGGCCGGGACGGCTCAAAGCCGGGACGGCCCAAGACCGGGACGGCCCAAGGCGGGAGCCGGCCCAAGGCGGGGCGACGTCGGACGGGTGGCACGGATCGGATCACGGATCGGTCTCGGAAGTTTCGAGCTACCCGCCCCGAACACTCCGCCGGGCCGGCACACCACCGTGGTCGACCGGGCCGGGTCCGAGCCGTCGACACGGCCGCCGGCCAGCGGCAACCCGGTCGGAGCGAGCGATCTTGTTACGATAGAGTTTCGGGAATCTTTCGGAAAGTCGTTGACAGGTGGAGGATCGACACCCTACCGTCGCCATCGACAGCACTCGATGCTGTCGCCACCACCCCACCGCGACCCGTCCCCGGTTCCGCTGGACGACTCCGCGTGGTGACACACACCGCATGACCGGCTGCCGCACCTGGCCACCGACAGGCCGCCGGGTCGCGCCGCGTCGCTGGCTCCGGCCAGCTGTCACGAGGAGGAAAACGTACATGAAGGACACCTCGACCAGGCCGCGAAGGAGCCGCGTCCGGCTGCTCCTCAGCGCCGCGTGCGCCGCGGCGCTCGCCGTCACCGGCACGTTCATCGCCTCGCCCAACGCGTACGCCGAGAACGACCGGACCCTCACCTCGAACCTCACCGGAACGCACAACGGCTACTTCTTCTCGTTCTGGAAGGACAACGGCAACGCCAGCATGACGCTGCGCGCCGACGGCCGCTACAGCAGCAGCTGGGACCGGAGCACCAACAACTGGGTGGGCGGCAAGGGCTGGGCCACCGGCACCCGGCGGACGGTCAGCTACTCGGGCACCTACAACCCGGGCAACAACAACACCTACCTCGCCCTGTACGGCTGGACCCGCAACCCGCTCATCGAGTACTACGTGGTCGAGAACTTCGGCAGCTACAACCCGAGCAACGGCGCCACCCGGCTGGGCACGGTGACCACCGACGGCGGCACCTACGACATCCTGCGTAGCCTGCGGACCAACGCCCCGTCGATCGACGGCATCCAGACGTTCTACCAGTACTGGAGCGTCCGGCAGCAGAAGCGCAGCAGCGGCACCATCACCACCGCCAACCACTTCGACGCCTGGGCCCGCGCCGGCCTGAACCTCGGCACCAACCACAGCTACCAGATCATGGCGACCGAGGGCTACCAGAGCCAGGGCAGCTCCGACATCACCGTCCGCGAGGGTGGCGGCGGCAACCCGACCAGCGGGCCGACCGCCAACCCGACCACCCCGCCCGCCGGCGGCAACTGCACCGCGGTGCTCTCGGCCGCCGAGCAGTGGGGTGACCGGTTCAACCTGAACGTCGCGGTCAGCGGCACCAGCAACTGGGTGGTCAGTCTCGGCCTGAACGGCGGCCAGAGCATCCAGAACAGCTGGAACGCCTCGGTCAGCGGCACGAGCGGCACCGTCACCGCCAGGCCGAACGGCAACGGCAACAACTTCGGCATCACCATCATGGCGAACGGAAACTGGACCTGGCCGACGGTCAGTTGTCGAACGGCCTGACCCCGACCGGTTCCTGAGCACGACACAGCGGCGGGCGGCCCCGGTGACACCGGGACCGCCCGCCGTGGCGTTGCCTGCGGTCAGCCGCGTATCCACTGCTGGTTGCTGCCGCCGTTGCAGGTCCAGAGCTGGACGGCGGAGCCGTTGGCGGTGGCCCCGCCGTTGATGTCCAGGCACAGCCCCGAGCCGACCCCGACGATGGTGCCGTCGGCGTTGAGCCGCCACTGCTGGTTGGTGCCGCCGGTGCAGCTCCAGATCCGGGCCCGGGTGCCCGACGCGGCGCTCGGCACGTCCAGGCACTTGTTGCCGTAGACGGTGAGCTGGTTGGTCGAGCTGAGCGACCAGCGCTGGTTGGTGCCGCCGTTGCAGTCCCAGATCTGCACCACCGCGCCGTCGGTCTGGCTGGCCCCGTTGACGTCCAGGCACCGGTTCGAGCCCGCACCCCGGATCTCGCCGGTCGGGGTGCCCGGGGAGCCGACGGCGGTCACCGAGAGGTTGTCGAACTGGGCGGTGACGCCCTGGCCGGTGCCGTACCCGATCTGGCCGGCGACCCAGGTCGAGTCGGTGGCCGTGCCGACGGTGGTGCCGTCGATGGCGGCGGTCAGCGTGCTGCCGTTGAGCGTGAACGACAGGTTGTGCCACCGCCCGGTGCCCAGCGCCGAGGTGTTGCCGCTGGCCAGAGTGCGCCAGTTGCCGCTGGTGTTGTTGCTCCGGATCGACCAGGCCCCGCCGTCGGTGACCCGGAAGTAGTACCCGTTCATGTTCTGCGGGCCCTGGTGGTTGTAGGTGTTGCCGCGCCCGATGAGCTGCGCGTAGCCGGACTTCTCCAGCAGCACGTCCGAGGAGACCGTGTAGTTGCGCCAGCTCAGGTCGCCCAGCAGGGTGTACGGCTCGGCCTGGCCGGAGGTCCAGTAGATCGGGGCCTGCTCGGACATCTGCCGGACGCACTGCCCGGTGCGGCCGGCGGCGCAGCCGGCGATCTCGAAGGAGCCCTGCTGGTCCATCAGGTACCGCGCCTCGCGGCCGGTGGCGTACGAGTCGAAGGTGTCGCTGTACGGCAGCTTCAGGGTGCCCTGCGCCGCGCTGACCGCCGTGCCCTTGCCCTGCCCGCTGGTGGTGGTGATGCTGTAGACGTAGCCGGGCTGGACGGTCAGCGAGAAGCGCCCGCCGTTCGGGGTGATGTCGCTGCCCCGGACGAAGTGGTCGGCGGTGTTGTTCGACCGCACGTTGGTCGCCCAGACCCGGACCGTGCCGGTGGACAGGCCGCCGGTGACGGTGAAGTCGAGGGTCTGCGCCGCGCTGGCGTCCATCGTCTCGATGACGGTGCTGTAGTCGCTGTTGTTGGTGGACTTCAGCGAGACGTAGCTGCCGTTGTTGCGGTTACCGCCGAGGTATCCGCTGGACGCGTCGAGGTAGCGCCAGCCCGGGGCGGTGAACTGGGTGGTGTGCCCCATCACCCAGGCGTTCTTGCCGATCGAGTACGCCCCGGACCACGGCTGCTGGGCCACCGCCACGCCGGTGGTCGCCCACGGGATGTTGGGCGTGATGGCGGCGATGACCGGCCAGTTGATGTACGCGGTCATCTTGCCGTCGAGGTAGCCCCGGTTGATGCCCCGGGCGAGCGCCTGCGCCCCCGCGTTGTAGTCGTCGGAGCCGTTCTCGCTGGCCCACAGCGACTTGCCGGTGGACACGGCGTTGTTGGAGCTGGGGCAGCTGGTCTGGGCGCTACGGTAGCCGCAGACGTAGTGGCTGCCGAAGACCTGCACGGCGTTGGCGAACGCCGGGTCGCGCAGCGAGTCGTCGGCGGCGCCCCAGCCGAAGTCGTCCGAGGCGACGATCTTGACGTTGCTGTAGCCGCGGGCGTTGAGGGTGGAGCGCAGGTTCTTGTACCAGCCGGTGTTGTAGCCCTTCTCGTTCCAGCCGCCGAGGTAGTTGATGGTCAACCCGTGGGTGCCCGCACAGTCCAGCCAGGCCACCAGGTAGTCGATGGAGTCGTTGGACCAGAAGTTGCCGTTGCCGATCCAGCCCGGCGCTCCCCAGGCCAGGCCCACCAGGGCGATGTTGGGGTTACGGGCGCGGGCCTGCTCCATCATCCACCACTCGTAGCCCCGGTTGCAGTTGATGCTGCCCCGGGTGTGCTCGTGGCTGGGCTCCGCGCCGGAGGTCGAGTTGGTGTCGCCGCCGATCTCCACCTTCATCAGCTGCATCGCCGCGCCGTAGCCCGGCTTGAAGAGGTAGTCCAGGATGTCGCTGCGCTGCGGCTCCGGGTAGTCGATCAGCAGCCGGCTGTTGCCGCCGCCGCCGCTGACCGCGCCGATCCCGTCCAGCACCCGTCCACCGGACCCACCGTTGATCGTGATGGCGGTCGCCGCCTGGGCCGGGGAGGCGAATCCGGTCAGTACGGCCGCCGCCGCCACCGCCGCTCCGGCCATCGACGCCGCCAACCGACGTGGCCGCCATCCGCTGCGCCACCGTCGGCGGCGTGTCCCCCCGCCACCGGTGCCGTGTGGACGACTCTCTGCTCCGAACATCTGACTCGCCTCCCAGCCGTTTCCGGCCCGGAGCGGTACGGCGCACATCGGACTGCCGTACCCCACGCAGGATAGAAATCGGCGACCGTCAATGATTAGACGTCGTATGTTAGGCACCGTGCCGTTCGCCGGTCAACGGCCGACCCTGCACCTTTACCGTCGAATCGGGACAGCTCCACCACGATCCGGGAATGCGTCGCCGGAAAAGATCAGATGAATACGCCCGGTGGGTATCCCGCGCCCGTCGACCCGGCCACCACCGACGGGTGATGGCCGGGTCGACGGGACACGGCGTCGGTCAGCCCGGCAGGACCACCTGCGCCGGAGCGGACCGGTGGGTGGTGGTGCCGTCGCCCAGCTGCCCGGACATGTTGTTACCCCAGCACCACAGGCCACCGTCGGTACGCACGCCGCAGCTGTGGTAGCTGACGGCCAGGTTCTGCGTCCAGGTGGTCGCGGTGCCGACCCGGACCGGGGCGGACCGGTGGGTGGTGGTGCCGTCACCCAGCTGCCCGAAGCCGTTGTTGCCCCAGCACCACAGGCCACCGTCGGTACGCAGCGCACACGACGAGTCGACGCTCGCCTCGACCCTGGTCCAGCTGGTGGCGGTACCGACCTGGATCGGGCTGGTCTGGACGCCGGTGCCGCCGCCCACCTGGCCGTACCCGTTCTCGCCCCAGCACCACAGGGTGCCGTCGGTGCGGACCGCGCAGGTGTGCGCGTGCCCGGCCGTCACACCGGCCCAGGTGGTCGCGGTGCCCACCTGCGCCGGGGTCGCCCGGTAGCCCAGGATACCCACGCCGAGCTGGCCGTCCGTGCTGTCGCCCCAGCACCACAGGGTGCCGGTGGTCTGCACGGCGCAGCTGTGCGCGTACCCGGTGGTGACGCTCGCCCAGGTGGTGCCCGTACCCACCTGGACCGGGCTGGTCGCCCGGGACGGGGAGGTGCCGACGCCGAGCTGCGCGTTGCGGTTCAGGCCCCAGCACCACAGCGTGCCGGTGGTCTGCACGGCGCAGGTGTGGTTGGCCCCGGCGCTGACGCCGGCCCAGGTGGTGGCGGTGCCGACCTGCACCGGGGTGCTCCGGCTCGTGGTGGTCCCGTCACCGAGCTGCCCGCTGTAGTTGCCGCCCCAGCACCACAGCGTGCCGTCGGTGCGGATCGCGCAGTTGTGGCTGGTGCCCGCGTCGACCCGCGACCAGGTGGTGGCGGTGCCGACCTGCACCGGGGTGCTCCGGTTGGTGGTGGTGCCGTCACCGAGCTTGCCACCGTAGTTGTCGCCCCAGCACCACAGCGTGCCATCCGTGCGGATCGCACAGGTGTGCAGGTCACCGGCGGTGACCCGGGACACCTCGGCGGCGAACGCGGCGCTCGACGCGCCCCGCTCCGCCACGCCGGCACCCGCGACGGCTGCGCCCGCCGAGAATCCCACGGCGAGCGCGGCGACCCCGAGGGACACCGCCGCTGTGGTGACGGCGGCGCGGGCCGCCCGCCGCCATCGGGCCCACAGCCGACTGTTCCGTTGTTCGTTCATGCTCTGTTCTCCCCAGACAAACGTCGAATCCTGCACGGTGGAGGCGGCATCGCCCCGGCGGGTCTCCCTCGACCCACCGCGTACAGCAGTGACCCTATGCATTGAATGCAGTCAATGCGAGAGCCAACCGGGGCGATGTCGGGCCTACCGGTGCCGTCGATGGACGTCCGCCGGGCTCAGCTCCGGCTCCAGCGCTGACCCGCGCCGCCGTTGCAGTCCCAGATCTGGGTACGCGCGCCGTTGGCCGTGCCGTTGCCGACCACCTCCAGGCACCGGCCCGAGCCCACCCCGGTGATCGTGCCGTCGGCGTTGAGCCGCCACCGCTGGTTGGCCTGGCCGTTGCAGTCCCAGATGATCACGGAGCTGCCGTTGGCGGTGGCCGCGCCGTTGACGTCCAGGCACTTGCCGCCGAAGACCCGCAGCTCCTGGGCGGCCGTCGAGGTCCAGCTCTGGTTGCTCTGGCCGTGGCAGTCCCAGATGATCGCCGCCGCGCCGTTGGTCTGCGCGCCACCGTTGACGTCCAGGCACCGACCGGAGGAGGCGTGCCGGACCGCGCCCGTGCCGGACGGCGGCGGGGTCGTCGGGTTGCCGGTCGGCGAGGCCGTCGGGGTCGGCGTCGGGGTGGTGCCGTCGAACTGGGTGAAGAACCGCCAGACCTCACCCTTGGTCCAGGTACGGACGCCGCTGTCACCGCCGCCGTCCACCGGGCCGGGGGTGTGCCCGCCGTCGAAGGCGGCCCAGACCACGGGGTAGCCGGCCCGGCAGCCGGAGTAGGTGGTGGTGATGTGGGTCAGGCTGCCGGCGCGCGGCTCGGGCGGGCTCTGCGCCGTACACCCGTTGTTGCGGACGAAGGTGTCCCGCAGCGACCGACCGGCGGAGACGTTGAGCACCGGGTCACCGATGCCGTGGATGCCCATGTACGCGATCGGCTGGCCGCCGCCGCTGCACCCGCTGAGCTGACCGCCGGAGTAGACCGCGACGGCCCGGAAGACGTTCGCCCGGGAACAGGCCAGCGAGTAGCTCATCCCGCCGCCGTAGCTGAAGCCGAGGGCGAACAGCTGCGTCGTGTCGACGCACAGGTCGTTCTCGATCAGCCGGACCATGTCGTCGACGAAGGTGACGTCCTGACCGCCCGGGTTGGCCCAGCCGTTGCCGTTGCCCTGCGGGGCCACGAAGATCGTGCTGTTGTTCGCCTGCTGGCGCAGTCCGTAGTAGGACCAGGCCGCCCCGTCCGACCCACCCCCGTCGACGTCGTTGGCGGTACCGCCGTTCCAGTGGAACCCGAAGATCAACCGGTACTGGTGGTTCCGGTCGTAGTTGTCGGGGATCCGGAGGATGAAGCTGCGGTTCTGACCGCTGCTCTGGATGGACCGCTGGCCGCTGGTCAACGTGGGTGCCTTGCCGCACCCCGGGGTCGCCGCGGCCGCCGCGACCTCGGCAGCCGCCGCCGTACCGGTCGCGCCACCGGCCAGGGCCGTCGCGCCCACGGTCAGCACGAGGACCGCCGCCGCCGCGAGAGATCCGAGGATGGGTCTACGCCTTGTCATGATGCTGGGCTCCTGCCACTCGGCATGGACTGATGTCAGGTACGGGTTGCCACGGCGATCCCGACGTGCGCCCGACTGCCCCCGCTGACCGCACCCGCCAAGGACGGAGCACCGGGAGACGCTCGGTGCGCCCACGACGCCGACCGGCTCGTCGCCGTGGAGGCCAACCGCTGGTCCCGCTGCCCGGGCGGAACCGGCTGGCCGTCGAATCGATCGGTGGTCCACCCCGTGCGCCCGAACGCCACCCCGTCGCACACCGCTGCCGGAGCACCGGTACCCGACGTCGAATCGATTCGGCCAGACCCTAGGCCGGAAAGTGAAACATGTCAATGCTGTGTCCGGCAGGTTGCGACCCGGCTCCACCGCCGGCCGACCCGCCGGCGCGGCCCAGAATCCGCAGGCCGCCCGCCCGACGTGCGGTCCGACGGACGCACGGCGTCACCGTCTTACGGCACCACGGACGCGCGACGTCGGCACCGCACCGCACGACAACCGCGCGACATCGACGTCGCACCGCACCACGAACGCGCGACATCACGACCGCACGGCACCACGACCGCGCGACATGGATGCCGCACGACGCGACGGCCGCGCGACATCACGACCCCACGCCACCACGACCGCTCGACATCGACGCCGTACGGCAGCACAGCCGCGCGACATCGACGCCGCACGGCGCGACGGACGTGCGACATCGATGCCGCGCGGCTGCTCCGGCCCGCCGCGACCGACGACCCGGGGCCGGGTGCAGTGGCCCGGCCCCGGGGAGTGCGGTCAGTTGCGCAGGCTCCACTGCTGGTTGGCGCCACCGTTGCAGGACCAGAGGATGATCTTCGTGCCGTTGGCCGTGGCCGCGCCGTTGGCGTCGAGACAGAGCCCGGACTGGGCGTTGGTCAGGGTGCCGTTGGCGTTGAGGTTCCACTGCTGGTTGGTGCCGCCGTGGCAGTCCCAGATGATCACCGTGGTGCCGTTGGTGGTACCCGCGCCGTTGGCGTCCAGGCACTTGTTGCCGTACACGGTCAGTTGCTTGTTGGCGCCGTAGGTCCACTGCTGGTTGGCGGCGCCGCCGCAGTCCCACAGCTGCACCTGGGTGCCGTTGGTGGTGGAGGAGTTGGGCACCTCCACGCAGCGCCCGGACTGGCCGCCCACCAGCCGACCGCCCTGCTGGCTGCTGCCGCCACCCTGCTGGCGGACGATCGAGGTCGACTCGGCGGACCGGCTGCCCTGCGCGTCGAGCACGAACAGCCGGTACTCACCCTGGGTGGACGGCACGGCGATCGAGGTGGCGGTGCCGGCGGCCCTGGTCATCGTCGGGCCGGCGGTGAAGGTGGTCGTGCCGGCCGGAGCCAACCAGACCGTCCTGGCCGCGTCACCGGTGCTCCGGATCGGCACCGACGCCGTCGCGCTCGTGACGAACGTGCTGGCCGGGAGCACGTAGTTCGGCAGCGACAGGTTGGCCGCCGGAATGATGTCCCGGAACGCGTCCTCCAGCCCCGAGTTCGCCGCGATGGCGTACGCCGCAGCCGGCCAGACGTAGTCGGAGGAGACGATGATGTCGTTGACCGTGCTGTTGGGCAGGTTCTTGTTCGACACCTTGTTGATCGGTCCGTAGATCTGCGTGATGCTCAGATCGTGCTTCCGGCCGAAATCGTCGGAGTTGATCATCCAGGTGATGTTCTTGTCCACGCTCAGCACGTTGTCCCGGAACGTGATGTACGCCGAACCCTCGTCCGGGTGCAGGCCGTACTTGTGACCGGACGGCACACCCTGCAGATAGTTGTTGGTGATCGTGGTGCCCGGCTGGCTGCCCAGGGTGTAGATCGGCGCGGTGTCACTCAGGCGCTGCACCGTGTCGATGATGTGGTTGTAGCTGATCGTGTTGTTCCGGGCCGTCGTGGTGGGCCGGTTGGGCGCGATCGAGCCCGACGAGCCGTCGAAGTTCCACCAGCCCCAGCCGAGGGTGATCCCCGACCACGGCGACTTCTCGATCCGGTTCCGCTGGATCGTCAGGGTGTCCACGAAGTATGCCGAGACGGGGCTGTGCCCGTTGAACAGCACCGCGCTGTCGTACAGGTAGTTGTTCCTGATCTCGATGTTCTTGGGCAGCCCTTCGACCTGCGGCGACCACTTCTCCCGGTTGGTCGACGTGCCGTCGCCGATGTAGACGTGCTGGGGGTGGCCGACGGTGACCGCGGACCCGGCGACGTCGTTGGTGACGTTCCCGATCAACTGGCTGTTCTGCACGTCGTTGACCATGTTGACGCCGTCGGCGCCGGTGTGCTGGAACCGGTTGCGCTCCAGCCGGATCCCGTCGGCGTTCTCCACCTGGAGCATGCCGGGGGTGGTGTCGACGTTGCGGTAGTAGTAGTCGTGGAAGTTCCGCTTCGCGTACGCCTGCGCCCCGAGGTTGCCCTGCTGCGCCTGCTTGAACGACGAGCCGGCGACGTTGAACAGGTTCCAGTCGGAGTGCTGCACGGTGAGCCCGGAGAACGTGATGTTGCGGGCGTGGCTGCTCGTCGAGGTGCCGGCGACCCGCAGCAGGGTGGTCACGTTGTTCGGCGCGAAGACCGACGCGGTCGCCATGTTCTCCGTGCTGGACTTGTAGTAGTAGAGCGTCCGGCTGCTCTTGTCGAAGTGGAACTCACCCGGCGCGTCCAGGAACTCGTAGGCGTTCATGACCTTGTGCGAGCCGCCGGTCTGGGCGTTGCCGTTGAACGCCCCCTGGGCGATGGCGGCACCCGGCTGCTGGAACAGCGCCACCCGGTTGGCACCGTCGGAACTCGTGGTCACCTGACGCACCCCCACGATGGCGGTGGTCCAGGTGGTGGCCGTCTCGATCTCGATGTCGTCGGCGTTGCGGGCGATGGCGGGGAAGTCGTTCAGGCTGTACTTCGCGCCGTCACACTGCGACCCCGACTCCCAGGCCCACGCCGCCTGCCCGGCCGTGATGTTGTACGTCCCGTAGCAGCCCGCCGAGCCGATCGTCTTCGACGCCATGAACGCCCGCTTGTCGTTGACGTAGAGCGCCCGCAGTTTGGTGGACCGGTCGAGTGGCGCCTTCCAGATGTTTCCACTGTGCTGGGTCCAGCCGGTCACCGGCACACCACCGTCGAGCACCGGTGTCTCGTTGGGGTAGGCCGAATACATGACCCGGTAACCGTTGGTGCCGGAGTCGGCCGCCCCGAACTCGATGGTGCTGCTCACCGGGTAACGCCCGCCGCGCAGGTACACCTGGATGTCGCCGGTCATGCTCGCGTTCACGGTGCGGACGGCGTCCCGGGCGCGTTGCAGGGTCTTGAACGGCGACTGGACGGTGCCCGCGTTGGCGTCGTCACCGTCCGGCGCAACATAGTAGGTTTGCTGGACGGCGGCCGAGGCCGGCAGTGGGTTCCCGAGCACGGCCGGCAGCGCGGCGGCGACGAGCAACACGCCCGCCGACAGCGATCTGCGCACGACGGAGAGAGCTGATTTCACGTACGGTTCCTTTCGCCTGCCGCCGACTACGTGTCCGCTGGACGGTCGTCCGGGCAGTGCGACAATGAACCGCCGTGCGAACACGGGTCGACGCGCTGGGAGCGGGTGCGCTCCCGGGGTCTGACCGTTGGCGGGTTCCTTGCCGAGACGCCGTGACCGACCGGGCAGGGTCCACGTTCGAGCGACGCGTACCGACAGCGGAGAACCCCCTGCCACCGGGAGCTCCCACCGTCCGCTCAGACGCTCTTGCCCGTAGTCACGGAATGCTGCCTGAAGCGTAGGCGGCGCTTCCGGCAGACGCAACTACCAATTGTCAATCGCCTATGCGTAATCGTGACCCTGCCGGCGGGACGCCCGGATCGTTTCCTCGCCGACCGCCCGTGGACCGCCACCCGGGGTGGATGCCGAACCACCGGCCCGCCGGTCCCGGACGGGTGAGCCGGTGCGGTCGTCGGGCTGCGGCCCGGTGGCCCGGCGGTCGCCCGGTCGGCGGTGGAGGTGCTCCCGCAGTTGCCGGCGCAGCTCACCGATCGGCCCGGTGGCACCGAGCCGGCGCAGGAACTCCGGCGCGCTCCAGCTGACCAGGGCGCCCTGCCGGGACAGGTACAGGCCGACCCGGTCGATGCCGTACCGGTCGTCGTAGTCCAGCAACAGGTAGCCGGCGAGCTGGTAGATCTCGTCGCGGCCCAGCTGGTGCGGTCGGATGGTCGCCTTGCAGTCCAGCAGCAGGCCGTCGAGGATGAAGTCGGCGTCCGCGCCGCCGATGTCCTGACTGCCGGCGAACGTCGGGCCGCAGAACCGGGCGGCGGCGGGCAGTTCGAGGAACGGCCCGAACGCCTCCTCGGCGATCGCCAACTGCCGGGTGACGTCCTCGATGGCGTAGCCGGGGACCGCCGCCAGCAGGTCGTCGAGCGTGGTCGCCGGGGTCGCGCCGGTCAGCATGCTGTACCGCCGGATCTCACCGGTCCGGTAGACGTCCTCGTAGTAGGCGGCCACGAAGCACAGGCGCTCCAGGATCTCCCCGTCGAGGTCGTCGTCACCGTTCAGGTAGGCGTCCACCATGGCGACCAGGTCGCGTCCGGCCCGGTGCAGGGCCTGTCGTACCGGTGGTGGGGGTGCGCCCCGCAGCGGCCGGGCGTCGCCGACGGCGTCGACGCCGATCTCGACCGGTGCGCCGAGCGGGCTGCCCAGGCAGAGCCGGAGCCGGAAGTCGACGGCGTGCCCGAGCGCCGACCAGTCGGGATACCGCACGTCGATCGGCTGCACCGGACGGGGCAGGTCGCCGATCCTGCGGAGGTAGTCCTGCACGACGACCGCGCTGTGGGGCAGGTGCCGGGCCATGAACTGCGACATCGGGGAGTTCGGGTACCTGAGCTGGCGGGTCAGGCTCAGCTCGATCATCGGCCGCCCGGCCACCGTGCCGTCGCCGGTCGACTCCATGGTCTTCTCGTAGTCGTCGATCCACCGGATCCCCGCCGGGTCCAGGTGGTGCCGGGCCCGAGTGACCGCCACGTAGATCAGCCGGGCCTCGCCGGCCCCGAGCGGACGCGGCATCCCGTGGTCGTCGACCGACGGCTCGGCGAAGCCGTTGCCGATCCGTACCCGGGACCACTCCCGGCCCTTGGCCTTGTGCGCGGTGGACACCGTGACCTGTGCGGTGCGCTCGTCGGTGAGCCGGTCGACAGCATCGATGATCACGTCCGGCCCGTACGTGTCGACCAGCGTCACGATCGCCTTGAGATCCTGGCCGGCGGTGTCGTTCTCGGCGTACTCCTGCACGTCGTCCCAGGAGGTGAAGAGGAACAGCTCCGGATGGGTGGTGGCCCGGCCGGCCTTCAGCGCCTGGGCGGCCTGCGCGATGTTCCGCAGCGTCTCCCCGCCGCCGGTGAGCGCCACCGGCACGCCCCGCTTCAGGAAGCCGAGGACCTCCTGCATCGCGTCGGCGTTCCCCCGGCAGAGCACGGCGTCGATCTCCGCCGCCGCTCCGACCCGGGAGTCGATCACACTGTTGCCGGTCAGTTGCAGGTCCGAATCGGCGTGCCGGAGCCAGCGGTTCGCCGTCCGGGCGATGTGCGGGCCGAACCGGAACGACCTGGTCAGGTACAGGTGGTCCGCCGGGAACCCGGTCATCACGTCCCGGGCGTCGCGCCACGCGTAGATCTGCTGGGCCGGGTCACCCACGCACACCCGCTGCGCGTGCTGGGCCAGGAAGACCTCCTCCAGGACCGGGTTGGTGTCCTGGGCCTCGTCGAGCAGGACGAAGTCCCCCTCCAGCACCGGCCCGGTCAGCGCCCACATCTTCAGATAGTGGTCGTGTTCGAAGCGCAGCCTGCCGTCCGGGGCGCAGATGTCGTCCCAGGCCCGGCACGCGTACGGCAGGAGCACCCGGGCGAGGTGGTCCTGGGCCACCGGGTCCAGCCCGTTGATCCGTTCCAGGTGCCGGGCCGTCAGCTGGCGGTCGGTGCTGTAGCAGAACCGACGGATCATGCCCATCACCAGGCGGGCCTGGTGTGCGCAGGTGATCGGCCGGGAACTCACCCGCACCTCCTGGCGGATGCCCAGCAACCGCGCGGTCTCCTTCGCGGGAATGCGGGCCGACCGGTTCAGCCGTTCCCGGTAGTTCCGGCCGACGGCGCGGTGTGCCAGCGAGTGCGCGGTACGGCATTCGACGTTCGCCCCGAAGCGCTGCCGGGCCTCGTCGGCGATCGCCCTGTTGAACGCCACGTAGAGGCCGCGCTTCCTGGTGGTCCCGGCCATCATCACCAACGTCGCGGTCTTTCCGGTGCCGGCCCCCGCCACCAGGGCCAGTTCCCTGCCCGCGAGGAACATGTCCCGGGCGGCGAGCTGCTCCTCGGTCGGCTTGACGTCCATACACCCTTCCCGGACCGGTTCCCGTGCCCACCCCGTCGTCGTCCGTGGACCATCCGACGGCCCGCCCGGACCCGAGAGCCGCTCGCGGAACCAGTGGAGCCTACTGCGAAAGTGAGCGCGATGTGATCACTCCATCACCGCCGCCCGGGAGGATCCACGGTGTCACCAGGCCGTCGACCCAGCCCTCCCGGATAAAGCAGGCGCATTGCGGTGATTCTCGACCCTCTCGCACGAGCACCGGCAGCGACGCCGGACGGCTCCTGCTGAGTTTCCGGTCAGGCTCGGGCGTCGCGCCGACGACGCGTGCGCTCGAACTCGGCGACATCCGACGTCCAGGGACCGTGCTGGTCGAGTGCGGCGCAGCCGCCGCGGACGAAGGCGCGCACCAGGTCCCGGTACCCGGCGATCCCGTCGACCAGGCTGTACTCCACCCGGTACTGCGGATCTGATTCGCCCTCCCCGGGTCGCACCGTCGTGATCCGGGCGATGGAGTCGGCGTAGAAGTGCAGCTGGATCCCCTCGCCCCTCTCCTCGTCCTCGACGGTGAACACCTCGTTGTCCGCGGCTGAGCGGTCGGCGACGAACTCCCAGAACGCGGCGGAGGCGGTGCGGGGACCGCCCGCCGACCACTGCTGCCCGTCACCCCTGTCGTCGGTGAACGACAGGGCGGCCTTCCCCGCGCTCCCGTCGGCAGCCTCCCCGTCGTCGTCGCGGCGACCGTCGGCGGCCTCCCCGTCGTCGTCCGTCGGGGCGTCGCGGGAGCGGTCCGCAGCCTCGGAGCAGAGCAGGAAGCTCACCGTCCGCACCGCGTCGTCGACGAGTTCGGGGTACGCGCGCCGCACGGCCGCGTCGACCACCGCCGCCATCCGGTCCCAGTCGCGCCGGTCGGTGGCCCGCCGTCCCCGGCGCGGGTCGAGGCCGATCCGCATCCCGGCACTCGCCCGCTCCGCGGTGGCGATCACCCGCAGGACCCGGGGCAGCAGCGCCGGGTCCACGGCATCGGGCATACGTCGGGGGATCGTCGCGCCGTGCACGTACTGGCCCGTGTACCGCAGGATCTGCGCGTCGAGGGGGCCGAGGACCATGCCACGCTCGGCCCGACGGCGGTCCGCCTGATACTCCTGGGCTTGCCTCTCGTCCGGCCGTTCCGTCGCCGTACGCATCGCCTCGTAGACCTGACCGCGCTCCAGCAGGTCGGTGTCGGCGCCATGGGCGACGAGCCGGCTCCGGTCCCACCGGATGCGCCGGAAGAGCGCGTCGACCTCGACGGGTGCGGAGAGCAGGATCGGGTCCAGGAGCGCGACGGCGGCGTCCTGGTCGAGATCGCCCCGGGTTCCGGCGGCGTCGCACAGCGGAACGAGCGCGCTCCACAGCAGCAGGTGCCGGGCCAGGCTCTCCCGGATCACCGGGAGATGCGCCGCGCCGATCGGGAACGTGAACGTGCGCGGCTCGTGGTTGGCGTCGGCCCCGGCGCCGAGCACCAGCCGCAGCTCACCGTCCTCGCGGACCACCCACGGGATCCAGCCGCCGCTGCGGGTGAACACGGTGTCCGTCACCGCCCGGACCCTCCCCGCACCGACACCGGCTGGACCCTGCTGCCCCGGGTCCACGGCGGGCGGCGTGGCAGGTCGCCGTGCGCCCCGCAGCCGCCGTTCACGCCCACCGGGCACACTCGGCGTCGAGGCGCGGGGCACTGCGCACCCAGACTTCGCCCCCGGCGGCTCCGGCCGGGGGCTCGGCGCGTTCGAGGCCGAGGAACTCGATCAACTGGAGCAGCTCGGCGCGTTCGGCCCGGTCGTCGTCGACACCGTGCGAGTCGAAGAAGACGTGGTACCGGCCGCTCGGGTCGACGATGCCGGAATCCGCCCAGATCCGGGCGGTCTCTTCGAGCGCCGCCGCTTCCGTGGTGAACGTGGCGGCGCGGGCGGCCCCGCGGGCCTCCGGTGCCAGGTCGAGGTCGGAGAGGTCGGGGAACCACTGACCGAAGCGGTCGAGGCCGGCATATCCGTTCTCGAAGAACAGCCCGGCGGCCGGAACGTATCGGTTGACCGTGTCGACCCGGAGGTGCTCCGACCGGGGCTGGTCCCCGTACCCGAACCGGGAGATCACCCCCAGCCGGGGCATGAGCACCAGTCGCTGCTTCGCCGAGGTGTCCTCGATGGTGTAGGTGTCCGACTCCCGCTCCCGGAAGAACGCGGCGAAAGCCCAGTAGGCCTCCTGCGAATCGGCCACCGAGACCTCGCGGTCGTCGCCGTCGCCGACAGTGAAGACGAACTGCTTCGGTCCGGGACGGTAGGGACGGGCCATGGGCGTCCTTCGTTCGGGTGTGACAGCTCCACCGACGCAGTTGATCATAGCGGGCGGACCTGCGGCCCTGCTCACGGGCGGTCCGACCCACTGGTGTTCGGGGACGACCCGGCCCACGCACCCGGCACCGGAACCGTCCGCGACGCCGCCGAACCGGGACGCCGCGCCCTGTGTCGACCGGCGCAGCGCGGTGGGGCGCTCAGTGCCGGCGTTGCGGCAGGACGAGCAGCGTCACGGAGTTCGCCGGGTACGTCGCGCTGATGCCACCCCCGGCCACCCGGAGGTCCCCACCCCGGACGATCGAGGTGAGATCGGCGGGGCCGTAGGTGAACCGCTGCGCGCGGTCCCCGCCGTGCAACCCGGCGAGCGCCAACCGGGACGTCAGTTCGCCACCGGTCTTGTTGACCACCATCACCGTGAGTGCCCGGTCGGACGAGCGCTGCGCGGCGTAGACCGCGAGCTGCCCCTGGTCGCTGCTGACCGCCGACACGCTCACGTCACCGAACCCGCTCCCGGCCCCGTCGTAGTTCCGGTACATCCGGAAGGCGTACGCGCCGGGGTCGGTCGGCTTGGGTTCGCCCCAGATGGTGGCCAGGTCCAGCCCCTCGCGCCCGAAGATGCCGAGCACGTCGGCCTGCGCGAGCGCGCCGTTGATGTCGTCCAGCGCGCCCCAGTTGTATTCGGTGATGGCGACCTTCGTACCCGGGTAGTACTGCGCGACCCAGGCCTTCATCTGGCGGATGAACTGCAACGGCGGCGCGTTCACTCCGCCGGGGCCGATCCACGACTCGTCCACGTACGTCGGATCCCACAGCGACCGGGTGGAGCGCAGTCGCAGCGCGTTGGCGTCCGGGTCCTTGCCCCCGCTGATCTGCGGGTAGTAGTGCTGATCGAAGTAGTCGAGGAAGCGTTTCCCGCCGTGGGCGTCGCCGAAGTCCCGCATGTTCTTCAGGTACCACTGGGAGAGGTTGAGCCCGCCGTGCGCCGCCGCGTCCGCGCCCGGCGCGCATCCGTCCAGGCCGGACGCCACCCATTCGCAGTAGCCCCAACCGGACGGGCCGAGCACCGCCGCGCGCGGGTCGGCGGCCTTGATCGCCGCCGCGGTCGCCGTACCCTTGCCACCCAGTTCGTCGTAGCTCACCGGCTCGGGGTGGACGTCACGGTGGGTGGAGTTCCACAGCACCGGTTCGTTGTCGAGTTCGTAGATCGACACGCCACCGCGGGCCGCCGGGCCGAACTGGTCGACGAGGTGGGACACCATCTCACCCGCGAACGACGCGTCGGCCGGGATCGAGGTGTCGGTGGGGACCGCCCCGGTCAGGTTCGCGTCGGCGTGCCGGCCGTTGCCACAGTTCGGATCCCACTGGTCGAACGAGTCCTGCTCGGGAAAGCGGGTGGCGGGAAAGCCACAGGCGAACGGATGCGACGAGGGCGAGTCCTTCGCCACCCAGCCGATCAACGGCACGGCGACAACCTGTTTCGTCCCGTGATCCCGGTTCCGCTGGACGAACGCCTCGACCGTGTTCTCCGGCCCGGCCACGATGTTCTCGAAATACCAGTCGCTGCCCGTGTTGTAGGTGTGGTTCCTGAAGTTGTAGCGGCTGCTCGCGTTACCGCCCCACCGGGCCACCGGTGTGCCGAGTTCCGCGACGAGCGCGGGATCGCCGCCGTTCATGCCGTAGATGTCGGGGCTGATCCGGTGCCGGGCGGCGGAGACGTCCACCGCCAGGGTGAGGCCGCTGGCGGCCACCGCCGGACCAGCGGCGACCTGGGTGGTCAGCAATCCCGCCACCAGTGATCCGGCCACCCCAATCGCCGTCGCCGGTCGTGGCCCACGCCGTCGTCGCCCGCCCATCGGAGTCTCCTGCCGCCGATCGGCCCGGAAGGGGCCGAACCCGTATTCACATTATCAAGCATCTATGGGTAGTCAATCGCGTCCCGTTACCCACCTGACGATGGCCGGATCACCACCGCCAACCCGGCGATATGGTCGGCGCCTCCCACGCAGAACTGTCACGCATCTCAACTGTCGAGCATTCTCTTGACGCTCGTCTGTGCTTTGCGACATCGTCCAGGCATGGTGGGCAAAGGTCCGGGATCGGTGTTCCGTCGCATGTGGCCGGCCGTCGTCGCCGTGGCCGCGCTGCCGATCGCGATCCTGGGTGGAGGTCTGGCCGCCGCACCCGCGGCCGGCGCCGACACCCTGTCGACGCTGGCCGCCACCACCCCACCGTCGACCCCACCCGTCACACCGGCGCCGCCGGCCCCACCCACGCTGCTCAGGGCCACCACGGTGACCTCGACCTCGGTCACCCTGACCTGGACCGCCGCCGTCCCCGGCTGCTGCGCCATCACCAACTACACCATCACGTACCCCGAGGCGTTCAGCGACGTGATCCCGACGACGACGGTCGGCAACGTCACCACCGCCACGCTCACCGTCTCGCCGACCCGCCAGTACCAGATCAGGGTGGCGGCCAGGGACTCGGTGGGACACACCTCCCCCTGGTCGAACCAGATCATCGTGGTGGCTCCGGCAACCGACGACGGCCCGGACACCGTGCCACCGGGCTCGCCGACGAGCCTGACCAACCGGAACGGCACGCTGTACTGGTCGGGCGCGTCGGACAACGTCGGGGTGACCGGCTACCAGGTCTACAGATACGACGGCTGGTACACCTCCACGCTGCTCGGCACCGCCACGTCGACGACGTACCAACTGCCGCCCTCGGCCACGACCGGACCCGGCCCACGCATCCAGTTCTACGTGCGCGCCAGGGACGCCGCGGGCAACCTGTCGGCCGCGTCCAACACGGTCGACGCGACCAGCTCGACGCCCCCGGCCGATCTCCCGCCGACCCCACCGAGGGACCTGTCGGTCAGCCGGATCACCTCGACGTCGGCCACCCTGACCTGGACGGCGGCCGAGCCCGGCTGCTGCGACATCACCGGATACACGATCAGCTACTTCCCGGCGTTCCACGACCTCGGGGAGACCGCCCGGGTCGGCAACGTCACCACGGCCACGATCACCCTCAAGCCGGCCACCCAGTACCGCGTCACCGTGCACGCCAGTGACTCGGGCGGGCACGGTTCACCGTCGTCGGACTCCCTCACCATCGTCACCCCGGCAACCGACACCGGCCCCGACACCGTGCCGCCCGGTGCCCCGGGGACGTTGACCGTCAGCGACGTGACCACCGCGTCCGCCACGCTGCACTGGACGCCTGCGACGGACAACGTCGGGGTGACCGGGTACCAGGTCTACCGCTGGGACGGGTCCTTCAACTCGACGCTGGTGGCCACCGTGCCGGGCACCAGCCACACACTGCCACTCGCGCCGTCCGTGCCCAACCGCTACTACGTGCGGGCCCGGGACGCCGCGGGCAATGTGTCGATCGCGACCAACGAGGTACGGGTCGACCCGCCGACCGGCCCCACCACCTCGCCACCCGGCCCGACCTGTGCGGTGACCTACCAGAAGCAGGCGGAATGGCCCGGCGGCTTCGTCACCAACGTCACGATCGGGAACACCGCCACGACCGCTGTCGACGGCTGGACCCTGGCCTTCACCTTCCCCGATTACCAGCGGATCACCACGCTCTGGAGCGCCACCTACGCCCAGTCCGGCTCCGCCGTCACGATCCGCAACGCCAGCTGGAACGGCACGATCGCGGCCGGCGCGAGCGTCTCGTTCGGCTTCCAGGGCACCTGGAGCGGCAGCAACGCGTCCCCCACGGACTTCTCCCTCAACGGAACCCCCTGCCGGTAAGGCACCTTGCCATCGCTCTCCACAGCGGTCCGCCCGAGCTCAGGGAGCCCACGAGGAGGTGACACGGGTGACGGGTACCGCCCTGGCGTAGGTCTGAGGAAGCCTAGCCCCGACGGAACGTGCCGGTCATCGCCGAGTTCGGCCCGGAGGAGCGCGCCGCTGGCGGCGTGCCGGACGACGAAGACGGGTGCCCGAGCACCCACCGGGACACCGCGCCATCAACAGCAACGCCAAAAGACTCTGACCCAGGGTGAAACCCCAGGTCAGAGCCATTTTGATGGTGCGCCGCCAGGGACTCGAACCCCGAACCCGCGGTTACCGAAAGTAGCGATACGAATCTCGTCGCCGCCTGTCGAAAGTTGGCGCTGATCTGCACAGACATACCCGCACAATGAACGCCGCTTGTCACTTACGGTCACTCACCGACACGGGTTTTCGGGGGGTAAACGAGGGGTGCGACAGCACGTTGCCAGGATCCACCGACCCCGCTCAGGGTTCGGGCAGCATCGGCACAAGCACGACGAGCGCCGACCCCATCACGACCCAGCCGCCGCCGGCAGGGGTTCATGTCGGCAGGGCACTCGCCTGACGATGGTTTGCCGCAGCAGCGGCAGCCGTACCGGCAGGCAGAGTTGGTGCCGTGGTTGCGATCCTCGCCCGGTGCGGCAGCCGGGCGCAGCCGTCAAGGCTGGTGTCCAACGACTGGTAGACCACGGTTGCGATCCTCGCCGGCGCGGTGGCCGGACGCAGCACTGGTGCCCGATCCCGGCGGTGACCTGGCTCCACCTGTTGCGATCCTCGCCCGGCGCGGTGGCCGGGCGCAGCCGATCCTCACACCACACCCTCCGGATCGACGCCGATGTTGCGATCCTCGCCCGGCGCGGTGGCCGGGGCGCAGCACCAGCGCGACATGCTGACCGGGCGCGGGGTCGTAAGTTGCGATCCTCGCCCGGCGCGGTGGCCGGGCGCAGCTACGTCACGGGGACCGTGACGCCCGCCTCCGGGTCGTTGCGATCCTCGCCCGGCGCGGTGGCCGGGCGCAGCGCGATCGGGGTCACGCTGCTCCTTCGGTCGTGCGGATGTTGCGATCCTCGCCCGGCGCGGTGGCCGGGCGCAGCCGCATCGACCTTCTTCGGAGACTCCCTGGTCTCCTTGCCGTTGCGATCCTCGCCCGGCGCGGTGGCCGGGCGCAGCACCGGACCCAATCGGCATTGGCGGACCGTCGCCGGCCTGTTGCGATCCTCGCCCGGCGCGGTGGCCGGGCGCAGCTTTCCGACGACCCCGTTGCCGCCGTCCTCACCGGACTGGTTGCGATCCTCGCCCGGCGCGGTGGCCGGGCGCAGCCCGACGTTTTGCTGTGCGCCGCCCACCGGTCCGCCGCTGTTGCGATCCTCGCCCGGCGCGGTGGCCGGGCGCAGCTCCCGGACGGCACCACCCGGTGGGGCACCCCCCGCTGGTTGCGATCCTCGCCCGGCGCGTTGGCCGGGCGCAGCCCGTCGCGTGCTTCGCCAGCTGCGTCAAGCTCTCGTGTTGCGATCCTCGCCCGGCGCGTTGGCCGGGCGCAGCCTCGCCCCCGCTGCCGCCGGTGCCACCTACATGCGGGTGTTGCGATCCTCGCCCGGCGCGTTGGCCGGGCGCAGCAATGGCACCCGAGGGACCTCGCGACTCTCGAAGACCTGATGTTGCGATCCTCGCCCGGCGCGTTGGCCGGGCGCAGCCTCGCCCCCGCTGCCGCCGGTGCCACCTACATGCGGGTGTTGCGATCCTCGCCCGGCGCGTTGGCCGGGCGCAGCATGTCGGATGGGTTCCTGTTCCCGGTGGGGATCTGGGGGTTGCGATCCTCGCCCGGCCCGTTGGCCGGGCGCAGCCCGACGATGCTCTCCACCACCTCGCAGGCCGACAGGATGTTGCGATCCTCGCCCGGCGCGTTGGCCGGGCGCAGCGCCGCCTCCAGCTCCGGATCGACGGTGCGACGGAAGTTGCGATCCTCGCCCGGCGCGTTGGCCGGGCGCAGCCGCTCTTGCCGGCCCGCTCGGCGGCGGCCTTCCAGTTGCGATCCTCGCCCGGCGCGTTGGCCGGGCGCAGCATGTCGTTGCGGGTGCGCTGGTCGTCGAGCACCGGCGCGTTGCGATCCTCGCCCGGCGCGTTGGCCGGGCGCAGCGTCACATCACTGCCGGTCGGCATCGCGGCCAGCCGGTTGCGATCCTCGCCCGGCGCGTTGGCCGGGCGCAGCAGTCGGGAGATCGGCGTCGAGGTCTCATAGAGCAGGGTGTTGCGATCCTCGCCCGGCGCGTTGGCCGGGCGCAGCCGGTGCTGCTCGCACTCGGGATGTCCGTCGCCGAGCTGTTGCGATCCTCGCCCGGCGCGTTGGCCGGGCGCAGCTCCACGGCCGCCGTGCGGATCACCGCCGACGCCCAGCGGTTGCGATCCTCGCCCGGCGCGTTGGCCGGGCGCAGCCAACGCGGGTACGGCGCCGCCCACGAGCAGGAGCGCGTTGCGATCCTCGCCCGGCGCGTTGGCCGGGCGCAGCCCCGGACGTCGAGGGTGAACGGCTGGGGGCGGCGGTCGTTGCGATCCTCGCCCGGCGCGTTGGCCGGGCGCAGCGCCGCCTCCAGCTCCGGATAGACGGTGCGACGGAAGTTGCGATCCTCGCCCGGCGCGTTGGCCGGGCGCAGCGCGACCACATGAACGACCTGGCCCTGCTCGTCGAGCCGTTGCGATCCTCGCCCGGCGCGTTGGCCGGGCGCAGCGTTCTGCGAGCAGTACCAGGTGTCGCCGACGCCCGTGTTGCGATCCTCGCCCGGCGCGTTGGCCGGGCGCAGCCCTGCTCGCCGCCGCCGAGGTGGCAGCATTCCTGGACGTTGCGATCCTCGCCCGGCGCGTTGGCCGGGCGCAGCCCGCCTACGTCGCGCAGCTCGACGGGGCCCGCCCCGTTGCGATCCTCGCCCGGCGCGTTGGCCGGGCGCAGCCCGACCACCTCGGCCGAGTGGACGCAGCAGGCCGTCGAGTTGCGATCCTCGCCCGGCGCGTTGGCCGGGCGCAGCCGGTCCCGAACCGTGGCCCTGACGGACGGTGCGGTGTTGCGATCCTCGCCCGGCGCGTTGGCCGGGCGCAGCTGCTGACGGGCACCCTCGGTACGGTCATGGGCACCGCGTTGCGATCCTCGCCCGGCGCGTTGGCCGGGCGCAGCTGGTCCACCCGTCCGACGTGTCGGCCCCGGCCTCGTCGGGTTGCGATCCTCGCCCGGCGCGTTGGCCGGGCGCAGCTGGTCCACCCGTCCGACGTGTCGGCCCCGGCCTCGTCGGGTTGCGATCCTCGCCCGGCGCGTTGGCCGGGCGCAGCAACAGCAGCACATCAATCAACACCAGCATCCCCAACCCGTTGCGATCCTCGCCCGGCGCGTTGGCCGGGCGCAGCCAGGACAGCTCGGAGACGTGCACCAGGCCGTCCACGCGTTGCGATCCTCGCCCGGCGCGTTGGCCGGGCGCAGCCGCCACGGCGTGCCTCATGGCGAAGCACCTCCAGGACGTTGCGATCCTCGCCCGGCGCGTTGGCCGGGCGCAGCTTCACCGCCGTCATCCCGTTTGGGGCGATCCTCTACGCGTTGCGATCCTCGCCCGGCGCGTTGGCCGGGCGCAGCACGGTGCCGATCGTGTCGCCGGTCTCGGCGTGCACGTTGCGATCCTCGCCCGGCGCGTTGGCCGGGCGCAGCATCCACGGCGGGATGATGATCGGACAGATCCCCAGCCCGGTTGCGATCCTCGCCCGGCGCGTTGGCCGGGCGCAGCGTCCAGCGCGTCACGCAGCTCGGCGATCGTGGCCAGGTTGCGATCCTCGCCCGGCGCGTTGGCCGGGCGCAGCACGACCGGCGCGTCCCACTTGACCTTGATCCCGGCGTTGCGATCCTCGCCCAGCGCGTTGGCCGGGCGCAGCCGCTGGCCGAACGGATCTCCAGCCGGACTCCCCTGAGGTTGCGATCCTCGCCCGGCGCGTTGGCCGGGCGCAGCCCGAGTTCACGCGGGCGCTGATGCAGGCCGAGTCGTTGTTGCGATCCTCGCCCGGCGCGTTGGCCGGGCGCAGCCCGGTTCACGATCACGTTGCTCTGCATCTGCAACTTGTTGCGATCCTCGCCCGGCGCGTTGGCCGGGCGCAGCGCCTCGTAGCAGCCCCTCATTTGTGGTGATCTAGTAGGTTGCGATCCTCGCCCGGCGCGTTGGCCGGGCGCAGCGCCGTTCGCCGCGATCCCCGGGGCGGTGTTGTCGGTGGTGTTGCGATCCTCGCCCGGCGCGTTGGCCGGGCGCAGCGCCGTTCGCCGCGATCCCCGGGGCGGTGTTGTCGGTGGTGTTGCGATCCTCGCCCGGCGCGTTGGCCGGGCGCAGCGGTGACCCGCAGCAAGGCCAGGTACCACAGGCAGGCACCGTTGCGATCCTCGCCCGGCGCGTTGGCCGGGCGCAGCACCTGGGGGGCTGCGGGGACGCGCCCTTGCGGTGGTTGCGATCCTCGCCCGGCGCGTTGGCCGGGCGCAGCACGACTTCGACGTCGATCTCCCTCGACTGGCCGCCGCAGTTGCGATCCTCGCCCGGCGCGTTGGCCGGGCGCAGCTCGACCGTGCAACCGGACCAAGCGGGTTCGCTCAGGTCGTTGCGATCCTCGCCCGGCGCGTTGGCCGGGCGCAGCCCCGTCACGCCGACTATGCCCAATTCGCGCTGGGAGGCGGTTGCGATCCTCGCCCGGCGCGTTGGCCGGGCGCAGCTCATCCGCGCGCTGAACCCGACCAGCCGGACGCCGAAGTTGCGATCCTCGCCCGGCGCGTTGGCCGGGCGCAGCGCGCACCGAGATCATGGTTTGGCGCCTGCCGAGGCCGTTGCGATCCTCGCCCGGCGCGTTGGCCGGGCGCAGCGTCGATCGTCGCCCGGCACGACACCACCGTCTGACGAGTTGCGATCCTCGCCCGGCGCGTTGGCCGGGCGCAGCAACGTTGCACTGGCGCTGACCTGCTCTTTCACGTCGGGTTGCGATCCTCGCCCGGCGCGTTGGCCGGGCGCAGCCCCTTGTCGCCGGTGTCCGAGTCCTGGGCGAGCACGTTGCGATCCTCGCCCGGCGCGTTGGCCGGGCGCAGCTCATCCGCGCGCTGAACCCGACCAGCCGGACGCCGAAGTTGCGATCCTCGCCCGGCGCGTTGGCCGGGCGCAGCTTGACAAGCCGTTGAGTTATACGCTCTGTCATCTTGTTGCGATCCTCGCCCGGCGCGTTGGCCGGGCGCAGCCACCACCAGCGCCTCGCTGTCCCGGGTCGTGCGGGTGCGGTTGCGATCCTCGCCCGGCGCGTTGGCCGGGCACAGCCTGGTCCAGGTCGGCGACGCGGGGGTGACCGTCGCTGTTGCGATCCTCGCCCGGCGCGTTGGCCGGGCGCAGCGCCGCAACATCGGCGGAGGGATGCGCGCGACGAAGGTGTTGCGATCCTCGCCCGGCGCGTTGGCCGGGCGCAGCGCACCCCGGCCCTTGTCTCCGAGACGGTCGAGGTGCTGTTGCGATCCTCGCCCGGCGCGTTGGCCGGGCGCAGCCCGAGCAGCTCGCCCGGCCCCTCGCCGAGCTGCTCCAGTTGCGATCCTCGCCCGGCGCGTTGGCCGGGCGCAGCCGCGGACCGCCGGCATGCAGGCGGCCCGGCGGGAGATGTTGCGATCCTCGCCCGGCGCGTTGGCCGGGCGCAGCAATGGCCGACGCTGCCGTCAAGGAATCCGACAAGAAGTTGCGATCCTCGCCCGGCGCGTTGGCCGGGCGCAGCCCAAGGCGTACGGGTACGACCAGATCGGAGACGCCAAGTTGCGATCCTCGCCCGGCGCGTTGGCCGGGCGCAGCGTCACCCGCGCGCTGCGGCAAGCCAAGGGCATCAACCTGTTGCGATCCTCGCCCGGCGCGTTGGCCGGGCGCAGCTCGGCCGTCGCCGCGCTCCAGACCACCCCGACCCCGTTGCGATCCTCGCCCGGCGCGTTGGCCGGGCGCAGCCCGAGCAGGGCGGCCGGCTGGTCGCGGTCGCCGGGAAGTTGCGATCCTCGCCCGGCGCGTTGGCCGGGCGCAGCACTGGGATCTGCCCGAGCCGACGTTCAGCGACAAGACGTTGCGATCCTCGCCCGGCGCGTTGGCCGGGCGCAGCTCGCCGCCCGCTACGGGCAGAGCTGGACGGCCGTGTGGTTGCGATCCTCGCCCGGCGCGTTGGCCGGGCGCAGCTCTGCGGTTCGGTGCGCTGTCCGCTGGGTCCGCCTGCGTTGCGATCCTCGCCCGGCGCGTTGGCCGGGCGCAGCTGGAGATCGCGGCGGCGGTCGCCCGCGCTGAGTCGGTTGCGATCCTCGCCCGGCGCGTTGGCCGGGCGCAGCGATCTCCCTCGGCCAGATGCCGAGCCGTTCCCGCGCGTTGCGATCCTCGCCCGGCGCGTTGGCCGGGCGCAGCTCGAACCCGACACCCTCGCCGACGCCGCCGCGATCGTCGTTGCGATCCTCGCCCGGCGCGTTGGCCGGGCGCAGCACGTCGGGATACACGTGGTCGCAGATGAACTGTGATGCGGTTGCGATCCTCGCCCGGCGCGTTGGCCGGGCGCAGCATCGGTGATCTTGAGGGTGAGGTCTTCGGACGTCACCGCGTTGCGATCCTCGCCCGGCGCGTTGGCCGGGCGCAGCACGAGCAGCAGCGCGCCCTCCTCGCGGCAGCAGTGTTGCGATCCTCGCCCGGCGCGTTGGCCGGGCGCAGCCTCGCCGCGCCCCGATCCGGCGAGCGCGTCCGGGTGGCGTTGCGATCCTCGCCCGGCGCGTTGGCCGGGCGCAGCATGATCTTCCGCGGTGAGCAGTTCCTCGGCAACCAGTTGCGATCCTCGCCCGGCGCGTTGGCCGGGCGCAGCCGCTCCGGGGCTGGTGCCGGAGGCCGGCGAGATCCGGTTGCGATCCTCGCCCGGCGCGTTGGCCGGGCGCAGCCCCTCTACCTGGGAGAATCCATGGCCTCGCGCATCGGCGAGTTGCGATCCTCGCCCGGCGCGTTGGCCGGGCGCAGCTCAGCGTGTATTCCTCATCCTGCGGCCCCGTCAGGTGTTGCGATCCTCGCCCGGCGCGTTGGCCGGGCGCAGCCTGTCCATCTTCGCCGACCGCCGCCGGCAGAAGGGCGTTGCGATCCTCGCCCGGCGCGTTGGCCGGGCGCAGCCGGACAGCCAGGCCAGTGCCTCGTCGGCCGTCACGTAGTTGCGATCCTCGCCCGGCGCGTTGGCCGGGCGCAGCCCCCCACCTCGGGGCAGAGGTGGGGGCCTGGGCGTGAAAGTTGCGATCCTCGCCCGGCGCGTTGGCCGGGCGCAGCCCGCCGTCAACTGGGCCAGGGCGTACAAAGAATTTCTCGTTGCGATCCTCGCCCGGCGCGTTGGCCGGGCGCAGCGGTTCACGAGCAGCAAATATAGCGATCAGCCGATCCTTTATCGACTTGCTCGCAGTCCGTTTTGTCAATCTGATCCGGTTTTTTGACCTCGGAACCCTCCGGGGTTTTCGTGTCCACTAGGGGTTCCTAGATCACTAGTGGTCCGCGCGGGTCGATGGGTCGTGGTTTGCCGAGGTGTTCGACGTCGTCGAGGGCGTGGGCTGGTAGGTGGTAGATGCGGATGCTGTCCTGGGTGGGGTCAATGGCGTCTTGGAGGGCGGCGACGAAGCGGAGTTTGTCGGTGTCGCGGCAGACTACTTCGAAGACCGATTTTTGTACGCGGTGTCCGTATGCCTCGCAGATCTTGGCGACCTTGCGGAGTCGGCGTTGCCCCTGTGGGGTGACCGTCTCGACGTCGTAGGTGACGAGTAGGTCCATGTTCAGTTCACCGTCCACGGCTGGTAGGCGGCCGTGTCTCCGCGGAGGTGGCGGGCGAGAAGTCGGGCTTGCACGAGAGGGAGTAGCGCGGCGGGGACCTGGCGGTTGAGTTGCGCGTGGGGCCACTCGCGTTGTCGGCTCTGTTGCCAGGCGGCCAGTACGGTCTTTCGCCCGTTGTCGGTGAGTCGGTACGCCTTGTTTGGTAGTTCTTCGAAGTCGGTGGGGGTCAGCTCTCGTCTGTTGAGCATGGTGAGGGCGAGGCGGTCGGCCAGGAGGGGTCGGAACTCTTCCATCAGGTCGAGGGCGAGGGCGGGTTTACCGGGTCGGACGGCGTGGAGGAAGCCGATGTAGGGGTCGAGTCCGACTTGTTCGAGTGCGCCGTGGACGGCGACGCGCAGCATGCCGTATAGAAAGGAGAGCAGGCAGTTCAGGGGGTCGGTGGGTGGTCGTTTGTTGCGGCCGGATGCCTTCCAGTCGGTGTTGTCGCCGAGGAGGTGGGGCATGGCGGCGAAGTAGTCGCGGGCGGCGATGCCTTCGACGCCGAGGATTTCGTTGGTGCTGGCGGTGGTGGTGAGGAGTTCGAGTCGTCGGGCGAGGAGTTCGGCGGTGGCGCGTAGTGCGGTTTGTCGGTGGCCGCTGGTGTCGCGGGCGGTGCGGAGCAGGACTTGTCGTGCGTTGTGGATTTTGCCGGCGACGATGGCGACGGCTATGGGGAGTTGGCGTTCCGGTGCGTCGGCGGCGCGGTGTTGGGCTTGGCGTAGCAGTGGGTTGCCGTGAGTGGGGCCGACCAGGCTGGCGCGGAATCGTCCGCTGCCGGTGAGCCAGCTGACGGAGCGGCCGTCGTCGGCGCAGCGCAGGAGCAGGTCGTCGGTGGGGGTGACGCCGCTGAACAGGACCAGGTGGTCGAGTCGGACGAGGGGTAGCAGGTGACGTCCGGGTTGGTCGGGGTGGTAGATCCGGACGGTGTCGCCGTCGAGGCGCAGGCTGGTGCCGGGGGTTTGGACGTAGAGGGTGTTGAGGAGTTCAGTCACGCCACTGTCCCAATGGTCGTGGGGTCAACAGGTCGGGTGGGGTCTGCCGCTGGCCGTCGGTCAGTTCGGGGAGGCAGTCCTCGCGTAGCGAGCATCGCCGGCAGCGGGCGTCGTTGCGGGCTGTCGGCAGCGTCGGGGTGTGCAGCAGTCGACGGACGGCTGCGGTGGCGGCGATGACCCGTTCGAGCAGGTCGTGGTCGATGGGTATGGGATGTCGGCGGCGTTCGGCGACGGAGTAGATGTATCCGGTGGGCACGTCGAATCCGGCTTCGATGAGGCAGAGGGCCTGTCCGCCGAGTTGCAGTTCGGCGGGGCCGCCGGGTTTGTAGCGTCCGACCTTGTACTCGACGGGTGTCGCGGTGTTCTTCTCGAACTCGACGACGTCGCAGATGCCGCGTAGGCCGTGGGTGTGACTCCAGACCGGGAGCGACCGGATGGTGGTGAGACCCCGGCGGCGTTGGACGCCGGGGAGGTCGACGGTGGTGTGGCTGAGGTCGCCGCGTACCGTGTCGACGTTTTCCGACCAGACGCCTTCGACGTGGATCAGGGCGGTCTGCCGGTGGCAGTAGGCGTAGTGCTCCAACGCGGACAGCGGCACCTCCCGCAGGTCGGTGCCGCTGTCCGGGGGGTGGTTGTCGGTCACGGCCAGAGATCGACCAGCTTGGTCAGCTCGATGCCGCCGGGCAAGCCGGACTCGTCGATGCTGCGGGTGTAGTCGGTGTGGGCGCGTGGCGCCTTGTCGTCGTCGTTGCGCTTGACGGTGATCCGCTGGGTGAGGGCAGCCGACGGGGCGGCTCCGAAGGCGTCGGGGTGGCTGAACACGTACAGCCCGCAGAGCCTCATCTCACCGCGGCTGGCGGCCCGGTCGTGGTCGAACATGACGGTGAGGGCCTGCCACAGGGCCGCGAGGTCGTCGCTGGTGACACCGGTCTTCGCGGCGCGGGGTGCGGAGTAGAACAAATGGGCGCGGTAGAGGCCGTAGGGGACGGTCCACTTGGACCCGATCTCAGTGCGCTCACCTTTGTCGATGTCGTCCTGGCGGGTCTGGGTGACCCGGGTGATGGTGTGGTCGGTGGGCACGATCGCGTCGATGCTGCGGGCGAAGGTGAGCTGGAGCGGGCCACGGACCTGACCGGCACCGCCGCTCTTGCCGGTGCTGAGCACCGCGCCGAACATCCGGATGTCGAAGTAGTGCGCGCAGAGCCACTGCTGGGCTGCCGTGCTCTCTGCCGGGGTGGGCTTGTTGCTGATCTTGGGTGGGTTGGCGGTGAAGGCGCCGTCGATCCGGGTGTTCAGGGCGTGGCCGGCTTCGACGAAGATGCCGTAGCGCGGGTCGTCTCCGCGCAGCAGCGACACGGTGTCGCGGATCTTGCGTTTGATCGCCACGTCGGTGACCAGGCCCTGTCCGCTCTCGTCGTCGGTGCGGGGCTGGTTGCCGGCGTCCGGGTCGCCGTTGGGGTTACCGTCGCTGACGTCGAACAGCAGGACGGCGTCGTGGCGGCGGGTCGGGTCGAGGTGCGCGGCGCTCATGCGTCGTCTCCTTCGTCGTCGGCGGTCGGTGCCACGTCGTCGGGCTCCGGGGGAAGGTCGGTCTTCTTCTTGTTCGCGGCTGCGGCGAGTCGTTCGGTCCGCATCTCGGCCCGCTGCTGGTGGTAGCCGAGGATGAACTGGGCCTTGTCCGTCAGCACGGCGGCGCCGGGGATCACGTCGAGCTGGACGAACAGGTCGTCGAGCCGTCGTTCGTAGGCGTCCGACCAGCCGGGCCGGCGCAGCGGGCCGCGGAGGCGTTTGAGCCACGCCTGTACGTTGCGGCGGCCGGAGACGATGACGACCTGCGGGTTGTCGATGGCGCGGCCGAAGTAGCGTTCGGCGAAGGTGGTGTTCAGCTGTTGGTCGGCGACCCGGAACACGGTGCGTTGCAGGTCGTCCATGACGGCGAAGATGCGGCCGGCCACGTAGGCCGGCTGCTTGTGGGCGACGTTCAAGGTCGGCGTCAGCCTCTCTCGTTCATGCTCGGGCAGGGTCGGGTAACGGCGCAGGGCGAGCCGGATCAACGCCGCACGGGCGGGGTCGAGCCGGCCGTCGATCCGGATGCGATTGATGACGTGGTTGAGCAGCTTCGGCGGTAGCGGTCGCCTGAGTAGCGCAGCGCTGAGCAGCCGGTGGAACAGGTCAGGTGGGCGGTGCTCTCCGGATGCGCCGAACTTCGTCCACGTCCCGGGGCCTCCGTTGCGTCCGGCCTCGAAGCGCCCCGCCACCCGGGCCAGTTGGGAGACCCTGATGGTGGCCACCTCACCGGTCCAGGCGTCCACGATCCGGTGGTCGTCGAACCAGGCCCGGATGTTGTCCTTGACCCGGGAGATCGGCTGCTCGACCCAGTCCCGCACGACGACACGGGCGACGTTGCCACCCACCGTCACCGAGCAGTACCGGGACACCTCGTCCAGAGAGGCTTCCGCGCCGCCCGCCGGTCCGGCGACCAGTTTCTGGATGTGGCTGGGGTCCAACTGCTCGACGGCCGCCCACGGGTCGAAGGTCGACCCGCCCAGCACCCACCAGGCGAGCCGGGCGTTCTGCCCGGACAGGCTTGTGCTGTGACGCGGGTCGGACAGCAGCGCGGTCAGCGCGGTCATGATCTTCAGGCCGCAGTCGGCGCAGATCGGGGTGTGGGTCAGGAACTTCTGCAACTCGTAGCCGTGCGTGGCCTCGTTCATGCTGACCAGCGACGCGCTCTGGGTGGCCCCGGGCACCCACCGCCGAGGAATCTGCTGCGGCATCGTGTGGAGCAGCGGCTGCACCCGCCCGCAGACCAGACACAACCCGGTGCGTCCGGAGCCCTTCCGGTCACCGGCCACCCCGGCCCAGAAACGCAGCGCTCCGACAGCCTTCGCCGCGTAGACCCCGTCAACCCAGAAGCCGACCAGGTCTCCCCTGCTCCAGTCAGCCGGCGGTAGAACCTTGTCGGCATGCCCGTCGCGGTAGAAGGCGGCAATGGCCGGAGCAGGCCCGTCTGATTCGGCTACCGCCCACTCGGCGATCAGGGCGCGGAACGCGGCGTACTGCTTGGCCACCCGTTCCGGCTTGGCTCCTTCCGACAGCCAACCGAAGACGTACTCCCCCGTGTCGACCGCGAGCGCGGGCGAGATCCCGACGGTCCGGGTCACCGCCGGCACCAGCCGGGACTTGCCGAATCGGGCATTCGGGTCGTCCGTGTTCGCCGTATCGACCAGACCACCCTGGGGTACGCCGTTGGCGTCGATGTCCAGGCTCCAGCGCACCGGCTTGCGGGAGTAGAACGGCGGGATGACGTCCATGCTGGTGTCGGCGAACTCCACCAACCGCTGCAACAGCACTAGCCCACCGGACCTTCCACCGGAAGCGTCAACTCGATCCCCCGCTCCGGCACGGCCAACACCCCGGCCACCACCCGAGCGGCGAACCACTCCATCCGCGGCTGAGCAGACTGCCCGTCGCGGTGGATGGAGTGCAGCATGATGCCGATCTCCTCGTTCACATCCGCCCTCGGCGTGTCATCAGGCCAGCCGAACTCCGCGCTGAACTCGCGCGTGCCCAGGTAGGGCTGCTGGAAGCAGGCCCCTTTCCGAACCCGCCGACGCAACTGATCCCGGTACGCCGCGACCGGCTTGTCCGCGTGCGCCGCCACCTCGACGTGAGCATGGATGCGGTACGCCACATCCCGCAGACACACCGCATTGCGTTGATCCCGATGCGCCGCAGTGTCGACCCGCCGGGTGCCCTTGAGCGCCTCCGCCAACGGTGCGACATCCGAAGTCTCGTTCCGGCGGATCGAGAACTGTCGCACCGGCCTGAGCACCTCGATCGCCACCACCCGGTACCGCATCTCCGGCTTCCAGAAGATCGATTCCAGCACCCCCACCGCAGCAGACGGCGTCATCACCGGATAACTGACCCGCTCCACCTTCAACTCCGGCCGCGAAAACAACGCCGCCTCACCACTGACCTGCACCACCACCGGAAGATCACCCTCCGGACTACGCCGCAGAGTCACCCCATTGACCACTTCCGTCGTCACCACACAATCCCTCCCACGACAGCCCTCATCGAACACACGAACGAAGAAAGACCACACCACGAAACAAGAGGCCTCCTCGCACACCACGTGCGACGATCCACGACCAGTACGACAGAAACGACCGCACCACGCCGATTCGCTCCACGGAGGACTGACAAGAATCTGACTCGATCGACTCCGGAGGAGCGGGACTTCGTCCGACGAGGACCGCAAAGCCCAAGTCAGACGAAGCCATGCCCTCTGAGAGCCCACCCAAGGTTGCGATTCTCAGCACCTAAGCGCTGCAGGTCACCCGCTTCGCTGGCGACCAGGAGAGGCTACCAAACTTCCTTGGGTGTAGACCCCAGCTCTGCTCTGCGGTATGAATGTCTCGGCTGGGCGGGCACCGTCTGTCCAAACACGACGGTCCGCTGCGCGAACAGCGGACCGCCCAGCTCCCCGCCATCAGGAAGGCCAAAGGGAACAAGATGACAGTAAGGCAACGCCGCACCCACAGGCCACCCGACGAGGGCCAGGAGCACAGGACTCCTTCCCCGCTCCCTCTGCGCTGGGTGGTCATCATGGCGCTGAGCGCGGCAATCGGCATCATGGTCGGCACCACCGAGAGCCTGCCCGCCGGCATGGTCGCCAGCTTGATCACAGTCGGAGGGCTGCACAAGATCATGGATTGATTGGGTCACCAGGTGAGCGCGTGGCGCGCTCACCTGGTGACCTAGCCACCGTCAGAAGACGAACTGCTCCAGGTTCGGGTCGAGGTTGATCCCCGTGGCGGGGTCGTACTCGCCGATCCACTCGACCAGCGCGCCTCGCCGTACCTCGGTGCCGAGAATCGGTCGCAGTAGCGCCATGACGCCGGGTTGGCGTAGAGCGCTGGGGTGGAGGTTCGTCGTGTAGGCCTGTAAACGACGTAGCTTCGCCAGATCTGGAACCGGTGCGTGACGTAGATCGACGATGGCCTCCTCCAGTTCATGGCGCAGCTCGGGGGTTTCTGCGCCCTGTGGGGTCACCACGTTGATGGCGTCGTCGTCGATCATCCTGAACGCCAGCTTCCGATCCCGCCGCCCGGTGCTCGCATCCATCGGCCCGTCCGCCACGGTCTCGAACTCCCATCGTTGCCGGGCGCACTGGATGCGTTTCCCGACGTGCTGGCCGTCGGCGAGGTTGAGCATGTCGTACACGTTGCGGTAGTAGCGTCCGAGCGCCTCCACGTCGTCCGGGTCTGCCTTGTCCGGTCCGAACTGACGGCCGGTACAGCCGACCAATGTCTTGTACGAGGGTGGTTGGCCGCCGTCTTGCGGCGCGAAGACGACCACCCGACCACCGTCGGCCATCCGGCCCTCACGGTTGGCTCGACCGGCCGCCTGCAACAGGGAGTCAGCCGGCGCCATCGCCCGGAACACCACCGGGAAACTGACGTCCACCCCAGCCTCGATGAGCTGCGTGGCTACCAACAGGACCCGCTCGTGCTCGTAGAGTCGCGCGCGCACCTCATTCAGCACCCGCCGTCGATGATCCGGGCACATCCGGGTCGACAGGTGCCAGACCGTTCCTTCCTGAGCAGCGTCGTTCCACCGCTCGAACACCGCCTTCGCATCCGCCGTTGTGTTCACCACCACCAACGCCGACCGTTCTGCCGCCGCCTGGTCGGCGATATCCGCCAGCGTCGGCTGCGGGTCGAGCTGCCACTCGTATCGCACCCTGCGCAGCTCACTGACCAGCCTCGGGGTGTCGTGGATCAGGTCGGTGCACGGGACGTCCTTGAACTCCTCCAACGCCCAGAAGCTCGGCTGCGTCGCCGAGGACAGCAGCACGGTCGCCCCGAAGTGCCGCACGAGCAGGCGAAGACCATCGAGGATCGGCGCGAGCATGGCATGCGGTAGCGCCTGCACCTCGTCCAACACGATCACCGAGTTGGCCAGGCGATGCACCCGACGCATCGCCGACGGCTTACGCGCGTACAGCGACTCGAATAGCCGGACGAAGGTCGTGACCACGAACGGCGCATCCCAGTTCTCCGCCGCCAGCCGTGCCCACCGGCCGGCGTCCGGATCATCGAAGTCGGCCTGGCTGTGGTGTTCCAGAACAACCGGCTCACCACCCTCTTCGTCCAACAGCCGGCGGTACACGGCGGCGTTCTGCTCGGTGATGGTGAGGAACGGGACCGCCACAATCACCCGGCGCAGCCCGTGCTTCTCCGCATGCCGCAGTGCGAACGCCCCACTCGCCAGCGTCTTACCGGCACCGGTCGGCGCACCAAGGCGGAACACCCCCGGCTCGCGTTCAGCTGCCGCCAGACAATCTGCGTAGATCTGCTCCCGCAAGGCCGCGATCGGCGAGCCACCACGTCCGGCGATCTCCGCCCGACGTCGATGCTCGAATCTCTGGTAAAGATGACTGAAGTCGGCATCTGCAGACACCCGAGGGCCACTCAACCCTTGAAAATGCGCGGAAGTGTCCAAACTGTCTGCATCCACCAACGCGCTGTAACACAGGCGTAGCGCCATCTCCCCCACCAGCAGATCACCACGCCAGTCCGCCGGCACCAGAGAACCCAGCTCCTGCGGCAGATCGGGTAGCAACCCGGGCAACTCACGCTCAGCGGACGCCACGTCCCCGGACCCGTCAGCCAGCCTCTTCCGCAACGCCTGAGGAAGCCCCGGAGTATCGACAAGCCCACCATGATGGCCGAAAATCGCCCCAGCAAACGGCCCAAGACCACGCTCCTGCGCAATCCTGGTCCCCAACGACTTGTGATCAATACCCACCGCTCCCCCAGTGGACCCGACCACAGCGAGCTTGTCCTGCCACGCACAGGACGCCTTCCCCACGTCATGCAGCGCACCCAGCCAGTACGCCACCTCACCCCCACCAAACGGCGCAGCGAACCGTCGCGCCAACACCGCAGTGCCACGAAGATGATCCGCAAGCGAGTGCCACCGACCAGAACCGGTAGCAGGACTATGCGCCCGCAGGGAACTCACACCAGACATACACAACCCCCAAGAATCAACGTCACAGATCCCCTGAGCCACGTGGCTACCGACCACAGAGCAACAACGCTGTCGGCGGCCACCACCGACTCCTTCCGCACCCAGATGGTCACCACAGCAAAAGTGTGTCGACCTGGCCCTCGATATCGAGAACCTTCCTGAGCCCGTAGAACAGCTCGTACCCAGCAGCACTGGTGGATACGGAAGGCCGCGATCCTCGCCCGGCCCATAGACCAGGCGCAGCCGACCGCGCCGGACCGGGCCACCCCGCACCCCGGGAGAGCGCGAGCACGCAAGGGTGAAGGCGGCCGGTAAGCAGCTCGGCGAGTTGCGATCCTCGCCCGGTCCGCAGACCGGGCGCAGCCCCGTACGCATCGGCGCCGCCGCCTTCACCTTCTTCGAGTTGCGATCCTCGCCCGGTCCGCAGACCGGGCGCAGCCGCCGCCCAGCGCGCCGAGGCCGCGTCCGCCGAGTGGTTGCGATCCTCGCCCGGTCCGCAGACCGGGCGCAGCCCGGGTACGCCACCTGGGACCAGCTATTCGAGGAGCAGTTGCGATCCTCGCCCGGTCCGCAGACCGGGCGCAGCCCCACCCACTGGGCCGACCGGTGGCTGCCCGCCCCCGTTGCGATCCTCGCCCGGTCCGCAGACCGGGCGCAGCACCACATCCGGCCGATCCTCGGGCACCTTCCCCTCGTTGCGATCCTCGCCCGGTCCGCAGACCGGGCGCAGCTGCAGCAGCGGTGGGAGGCCCGCACTGGTGGGCTGGAGTTGCGATCCTCGCCCGGTCCGCAGACCGGGCGCAGCTCCCGCGTCCTGCCCGGTCAGCCGCCGGTACTCCTCGTTGCGATCCTCGCCCGGTCCGCAGACCGGGCGCAGCTCGACCCCCGGCGCGGCGCGAGCATCAACGAGTGCGCGTTGCGATCCTCGCCCGGTCCGCAGACCGGGCGCAGCGCCGGTCGGCGATCACGTCGGCCGGATCGCCCAGCCGGTTGCGATCCTCGCCCGGTCCGCAGACCGGGCGCAGCCCGCGACCCCCGCTGCGAGGCAGGTGATGTCCCGTACGTTGCGATCCTCGCCCGGTCCGCAGACCGGGCGCAGCCCCACTTGCCTCGGGCGGTCATGACGGCGATGCCAGGGTTGCGATCCTCGCCCGGTCCGCAGACCGGGCGCAGCATCGACGCCGTGGACGCGATCGACGGCCAACCCGACGTCGTTGCGATCCTCGCCCGGTCCGCAGACCGGGCGCAGCGGCTCCCCAACAGCAAAAATCGACTCTCGTCAGAGAGCCGCGCAAGCGATGTGGAACCGGTATATCCCAATCATTGCCATTTCGCGGTTCGGAACCTCCAGCCTTTCCGTGACCACCGAGGGTTCCTAGATCATTCACTGGTTACCTTCAGTATGTCAGTGCTGACGCCGCGAGTGGAGTTGATGAACCTGAGGCCTCGGACAGCAGGGCGACGTCTGGCGGCTTCTTGCCTGGCGCCGGCACCAGCCGAACGCCCCCGCGCCGAGCGCTAGGCTCATCGCGGCGATACAGCGCTTGATCACCGCAGCCGACGGCACGACCGCAAGTCCACTGGCCGTCAGCCCGCAATGGTCGGAAAACCACGAGCAGGCGGGCGAGGATCTTGGATTGCTCGACCGGCATGGCGCGCTGACCCGCAGCCTACGTGAGGTGTTGACCCACCACCTTCTGCTCCTGTTCAACCGGCTCGGCATCTCCGCCGCTGATACCTGACTGACCGCGACGGCGGCCGCGACTGTGGCCTTCCACCACTCGTTCGACCACATCCGGCTACCAAAACGCCACCAAGATCGACAGTAGGGTCGACCCGGTGAACACTTCCCGCACGCACCGGGATCATCGAGTGCCGCGACGCTCCGCGAACAGGCCCCTGCATGTACTCGAACACCGAGGAGCCGTTGCTCGCGCGGGCCTACTCAGCGATGTCGGCGATTCGCTGGGTGTGCCCACCACGCCCCCCAGGTCGATCACCGCGCCAACGTGGGCCATGGGGGCGGTGAGGTAGACGTACCAGCGCACCGACTGGCCGGTCACGAAGCGGCGTCGGAACTCGTAGCGCTTCTCGCCGGTCCAGATCAGGTCGAAGTAGATCGGGTTGAGCGCCATCAGCACCGGCTCTCGGGCGTCGGCCGAGGCGTCGTCACCGAAGAGGCTGGGGTGGGCGCTGCCGGTGAACAGGTTCATCGTCACCCCATCCATCGTGTCGCCGGCATGGCCCCAGAGGGTGGCCGTCCAGGTCAGTCGGTGTGTCGCGAGGTCGAGCGGCGGTGCGTCCACCCGGTGGGGCCTCCTTCCGGCGGTCACCCCGGGGCCGGGAGGCTGCGAGGTGGGCAGGCGTTCGTCGTGGAGGTCCGTCGTCACTGTTCTCTGGTGGTGTGGGTGGGGTGTATGCGTAGGGTGCAGCTGATGCGGCGGTGGTCGGATGGCCAGGTGGTGGGGTCGTCGGGTGGGATGTGGATTTGGTAGGTGCCGGGTATGAGGGTGGCGGTGGTGAGGAGGGCGTGGTTGGCGAGGATGTAGTCGGTGTGGAGGCCGTGGGGGCCGTTGGTGGTGGGTGGTAGTGGGGTGGGTGTGTGGGGGTCGAGTTCGGCGAGGTGGTGGAAGCCTGCGCTGTTGGTGCGTTGGCCGGTGGTGGTGTTCCAGGTGCCAATGAGTCGGTCGATGGCGCGGGTGTCGGCGTGCCAGGTCCCGTTGTGGTGGTGGGCTTTGTGGTCGCGGGTGCTGGTGGGGATGTGGGTCCAGTCGGGTGTGGGTAGGTGGGGGCCGGAGCTGGTGGAGTTGAGGTCTCCGGCGATGAGGGTGGGGGTGGGGCTGGTGCCGCAGGTGGCGAGGAGGCGGGCGCGGGCGAGGCGCTGTTCCGGGTCAGCGTGGGGCCAGTGTTCGACGTAGACGTGGAGTTGGTAGGTGGGGTCGGTGCGGAGGCTGAAGCGGGTGAGGTTGCGTTTGTCGGGGAAGTCGGGTTCTTCGGCGGCGTCGAGGCGCAGGACGCGGGGGTCGTAGATGACGGCGGTGGGGAGTGCTCCGGTGTGGAGTTCGCCGACGTAGGGGCGGCCGGTGACGTCGGTGAGGTGTGCCATGGCGGTGTGTAGTGGTCGTCTGCCTCGGGTGTTCCAGAATTTCGCTTCGCAGAGCATGAGCAGGTCGGGGGGTGGTCCGTCGAGGAAGGCGCGGGCCAGGGGTGTGAAGTCGTAGGTGCCGTCGGGTTGGAGTCCGCCGGCTTCGTAGTTGAACAGGGACAGGTCGAGGTCGACGCTCATCGGGTGCTCCTGGTTGCGGTGTCTTGGGTGGTGGCCGGTGATGCTGGCGTCACGGGTGGTTCTTGTTGGTGGGGTGCGTCCAGGTGAAGCCGAGGGCGTTGAGGGCGTCGATGCGGTCGCGGGGGACGAGGTTGCGTTTGCGTTGTTTGCGGAGGTTGTGGACGAGGTTTCCGAGGTTGATGTCGCCTTCGTGGTGGTGGCGGGGTATCCGCAGGTGTCCCTCACGTCGTTGGAAGGCGGTGAACGCGGCGAGGTAGCGCTGCCAGCGGGCGTCGAAGACCCGCCAGGTGATGCCGCACTGTTCCAGGGTGAGTACCTGGTCGGGGGTGAGTTCGCCGCGCCGGTATCGGCCTCGGCAGTTGTGGATGAACCCGCCGAGGTCGATGTCGTCTTCCCGGTGGTAGCGGGGTACGTCCATGTGACCTTCGCGGTGTCGGAAGGCGCGGGCGGCGGTGGTGCCGGCTGTCCAGCTTTCGGTGGGTGGGGTGGGTGCTCTGCCGGTGGTGGCGTGGTCGAGGACGCGGATGGTGATGTCCCGCAGCAGGGTGTCGGTGAGGTATCCGTCGGGCATGCGCAGCAGGACCCGTTCGGGGAGTCGTGGTTGCCGGGCGCCGGTGGTGGTGCGGGCGTGGCGGTGGCGGGTGTCGAGGTCGGCGGCGAGGGTGTCGTCGTGGGCGCGCATCGCCCACAGGACTTGCAGGGCGGCCATCCACTCGTCGTCGGCGTGGGGTAGTCGGGCGGGGTCGTCGGGGAGTAGCAGGGGGACGAGGATGGTGGCGATGCCGCTGCCTCGGGGGTTGCGGCGGAGGGCGCGTCCGACGGTTTGGACGACCTGGACGGTGGAGCGCATGGGTCGGGTGAGGACGACGGCGTCGACGGCGGGGACGTCGACGCCTTCGGTGAGGGCGCGGGCGGAGGAGATGACGGTCCATCCGTCGTCGGGGGGTTCGGCGAGGTGGTCGAGGTGGATCTGTCGTTGGCGGAGGTTCTGCTGGCCGTCGACGTGGCCGGTGGTGAGTCGGCCTTTGGGTTGTTGTGTGGTCGGGAGGCGGGATGCGGTCCGGGCGAGGGTCGCGGCGAATTCCTTGCTGTCGGCGACGCGGGGGGTGAACACGAGGACCCGGCGTAGCCCGAACTCGGTGGCGGCGCGCAGGAGGGCTGTCTGCACGACGGCGGTGCGTAGGGGGGCGTCGCCGATGGCGGTGATCTGGTCGTCGTCGGTGTTCTGCAGGACCCGTAGGGCGTCGTGGGTGCGGACGCCGACGACGACGATGCGGAAGTCGTCGAGCCAGCCGTCGGTGATGGCCTGGCCGAACGGGTAGCGGTGCCAGACGGGTCCGAACACGGTCGGGTCGTCCATGGACAGCACCTCGCGGGACTGCTGTTCCTTGCGGTGTGCGGTGATGATGCGGGGTGTCGCGGTCATGTTGAGCCGCACCCTCGCGGGGAGGTGGGTGTCGTGGTGGACGTGGGCGAAGGTCTTACCTGCGAGGCCGGCGGTGCGGTGCGCCTCGTCGACGATCAGCAGGTCGGCGGTCATGCCCGTCGCGTGGAGTGCGGCGCCGACCCGGTCGGCGGAGGTGTTGGTGACCGCGAGCAGCCGCATCCGGCCGCCCGGGGCGTGTCGTAGCCAGGCGGTGATCTCGTCGACTCCGGTCAGGACCGGGCAGCTCAGGTCGTCGGTGTAACCGGCGACGTCGGCGACGGAGGTGTCGCTGCACACCGCCGCCGTATGGACGCCGACCGGCCGCCACACCCGCAGGGTCTGACCGACCAACGCCAACGACGGACACACGATCACCACCAGGCCCTGAGGGCAGCACCGCACCGCCGCGTGTACGGCGATGAGTGTCTTCCCGGTCCCGCACGCGGCGATCACCTGTCCCCTGCCGTCCCGGGCGGCACCCTCGACAATCGCCTCGACCGCTTCCCGCTGATATCCCCGCAGCGGCGGCAACGCCTCCGCCGGCAGGGGCCGTCGGTCGTGGGGGACGCCGGATGGGCGTGCCTTCATGCCGCGTGCGGCCGTGTCCGAGGCGGTCATGCCTGCGCCACCGGAAGGGAAAGGGAAGGGTTCACTGCTGCTCCTCGGCTGCTGTCGTGACGGGTGGCGTGGTGGCCGGTGGTGTGGTGGTGCCACAGCCGGTCGAGGTGTTCGGTCATGCGGGCGGTGGCGGGGTGTCCGGGGTGGGTGCGGCGGTGGCGGCCGATGGTGTCGGTGAGCAGGGTCCTGGCGGCGTGGTGGTGGCCGAGGTCGTGTAGGACGAGGGCGGTGGTGGCGCGGACGGCGAGGGTGGGGTGCGCGTCGGGTCCGACGGTGGCGGTCAGGTGCTCGGCGAGGTCCCGCAGCAGGTGGTACGCGCGTTGGTGGTGGCCTGCCTGGCGGTGGGCGGTGGCGAGGGTATGCGCGGCGGTCAGCGTCAGCGGGTCGGTGAGGCCGTGCAGGTGGGTGAAGCTGCGGTGGGCGTACTCGGCCCAGTCGATCGCCGCTTGGCCGTGCAGGAGCGGGGCGAGCAGGTGTGCGGCGTCGGCGTGGACGACCTCGACGGCGGTAGTGGCGGGGTCGATGCCGGTGAGGATGTTCCGCAGGATGGTGCGGGTGCGCTGTGGGTCACTGCCGGTGAGCCTGCGGGCGAGGTGCAGGTGCCCAGGCGGGACGCGTCGAGGCGGCCGGCTGGTGGGCCAGGTGATGCGCAGGTCGCCGGGGTCGGTGCCGGCGGTGACCCGGGTGATCAGCCGGTGGGCGTGACCGGCGGCGGCGCTCACCCCCTTGGGATCGGTGAGCGCGGGCACCAGGTGCGCGGCATGCCGCAACACCACTTCACCGACGGTGTGGGCGACGGCAGTCGCGTTCAGCACCGGTCGCCGACATGGGGGTGGGCAGTCGTAGACGAGCCCGGCGCAGGTGAACACCGCCGTCATCGGCTGCCGACAGAACCCGCAGTGCAGCAATCCGTCAGGAAGCAGGACCGGGACATCGGTGGTCGGGGCGGCAGGTGCTGCGGCGGCATGGGCGCGGGCTTTCGTCACCCACGTCTGGAGAAGCCGGCGGTCGAGGCGGAGTTCCCGGGCGACGGTGCTGATCGGGCCGCGTCGTCCGGTCGCACGGACGGCTTCGACCTGGCGCACGGCGGCGGCGATGAGATCGGGGGTGTAGGTACGGGCCATCAGGAAGATCGGTCCTCGGCAAGACAGGGTGGGCAGGGGAAACACCGAACGGCCCGGCCACAGCGGCACCAGGCCCGGCGGGTGGTCAGGACGTGGGCGCGGTGGCGGGCGCGGTGATACGAGGTACGAGGTCGGCTGCGGCGTCGATGACGTCCTGCTGGTGGGGGCGCAGAAGTTCGCTGGTGTAGGCGGCGACGATCGTGGCGTAGGGGTCGGTGATGCGGGTGGTGGTGCCGGTGAGTTCTTCGAGGACGGCGAGGACGCAGTAGGGGGTGTAGAAGGGGCTGTAGCCGCCTTCGTGGGCGGCGATGAGTCGGCCGTGGCAGAGCCGGTCGGCGGCATCGACGAGCAGGCGGGTCATGGCGCGGTAGGTGCTGGTGGTGAGCATCTGTCGGGCCATGGGGTCGAAGACGTTGGCGTCGACGCCGTTGGCGAGCAGGATGAGGTCGGGGGCGAAGCGGTCGAGGGCGGGGATGACGACCTGCCGCATGGCCTGGAGGTAGGCGGCGTGGCCGCTGCCGGCGGGGAGCGGCACGTTGAGGGCATGCCCGGTGCCGTGGGCGGTGCCGTTTTCGTGGGTCCAGCCGGAGTCGGGTGGGAAGCAGTTGGCCTGGTGCAGGGAGAGGGTCAGGACGGTCGGGTCGTTGTCGAAGATGCTCTGGGTGCCGTTGCCGTGGTGGGCGTCCCAGTCGACGATCGCGATACGGGCCAGCCCGTGGACGGTCTGGGCGTGGCGGGCGGCGATGGCGATGTTGTTGAACAGGCAGAAGCCCATGCCGGTGTCGGCGGTGGCGTGGTGTCCGGGTGGCCGGGTCAGGGCGTACCCGGTGGTGATGTCGCCGTCGGCGGCGGCGGTGACGAGGGCGAGCAGGCCACCGGCGGCGAGACGGGCGATGTCGTAGCTGCCGTGCCCGACCGGGGAGAAGCCGTCTCCCGCGTCGCCTCCCCCACGCAGGTCGCTCTGCGCGCGGATGTGCTGGACGTGTGCGGGGGTGTGCACCCGGAGCAGTTCCGTCATGGTGGCCCGGCGGGGTTCGATGACGAGGAGTTCGCTGAGGAGTCCGGAGAGGTGGATCAGTTCGTGGGTGCGGCGTTTCGCCTCGGGGTTCTCGATGTGCACGGCGGGTTGCACGCCGGCGGTCGGGTCGGCGGGGAGCAGGCCGGCGCTGGTGCCGGTGTCGTGCCACAGGTATTCGGGGTGGAAGACGTAGCCGGTGGTCACAGTGATCGCCTCGCAAGGGGGTCAGCGGACAGGTTCGGACAGCGACGGGCAGGTGCGCCGGGACGCCAGGACTCGGGGGCCAGGACTCGGGGGCCAGGACTCAGCGGCCGGGGCTCGGGGCCAGGGCAGGGGGTCAGGGCTCGGGGGTCAGGGCTCGGAAAGGTCAGCGCGGCGGGGTGGCGGGCAGTGGTCAGGGGGTGCCGATGCCGGCGGTGGGTGAAGGCGCTCGCCGGGGACGGGGAATCGACCTCGGCAGGTGCGGTTCACCCGGGTCGGGATTGCCAACCGGCGCGGTGGTGTCGGTGAGGTCGGTGACGAAGGCGTCTATCTGGCCCTGGGTGACGCCGGGCATGCAGATGAGGTGGCTGATGTCCGCGTCGGTGGCGAGGAGCCATTTCGCCCGTACGGGGGCGGGTGGGGTGGCCAGGACGACGGTGAAGGCGTGGGGGTGTCGCCAGGCGGGCCAGCCGGCGGCGGTGAGCTGGTCGACGGTGTAGGCGGCGAGGCGGCGGGCTTCGCTGACCCGCCACCGGTGTCCCTCCCGGCCATGGGTGGCGATGGCGTGCCAGAGCAGGGCGGCGGCCAGCCCGCAGCGCGATCCGGTGATGGTGGAGTCGAGGGTCGCGGTGTAGGCGACGGGGGCGGCCTGGCGGCGGAGGCTGTCGCGGATGAGGACCACCCCGCACGGCGTCGGCACCCCGAGGAACTTGTGCCCCGACACCGCGATGCTGCCAACACCACTGTCGTCGTCCAGGCGCAGCCGCCCGTCGAGGGCCAGGGGTATGCCGGACAGGGCGGCATCCACGTGCACGTGCCGACCCGGCACCTGATGCTCATTGAGGACGGTGTGGATGTGGGTGGTGTCGTCGACGGCTTCGGTCATGGTGGTGCCGGCGGTGGCGACCACGATCGCCGGCCACCGCCGGTGCCGACGCACCCGGACGGCGAGATGCGCGTAGTCCATCTCCCCGTCGGCACCCGCCTCGACGGCCACCCCGCGTGCGCCGAGCATGTCGATGATCTTCGGGATGGAGTAGTGGGCGGCGGTCGAGTAGTAGATCCGTGCGGTGGGGAGACGGCGGCGGGCGGCGTGCAGGGCGGACAGGTTGCCTTCGGTGCCGCCGGTGGTGACGTACCCCCACCGGTCGTCGGCGGGCATGGCCAGGGTGTCGGCGAGCCAGGCGATCACCGCCCGTTCGAGGACCCGGGTGTGCGCGGTCCCGCCGATATCGGTCGGGTCACCGATGTTGTTCCACAACCGGTACCCCAGCCGCGCCATCACCTCCCGATGGTCGAGGTCGACCGCGCCGGGGAAGCCGATGCTCGTCGGCGCGGCCGTGTCCGCCTGCGCGACCAGGTGGTCCAGGACGGCAGTGACGTCGACCGGGGTACGGCCGAGGTCGGCGGCATCGGCCAGACCACACCGACAAACAGACACAGGGGTGGGGGTCATGCGGGGTGTCCCGTGAGAAGGTGCCCGGCGAGGGTCCGGTGCAGCCGGGTCAGCTGCGCCCAGGTGTCCCGGGTGATCGGGTCGCCCTGCTCGGTGAGGTGCTCGTGCGGGTTGTAGTAGGTGACCCGGTCGGGGTCGAGGGGTTTGGTGCAGCGGACACCGTCCACGCCGATCGGGGCATGCGGATCCCGATCGACGTGCAGAGCCGTGCCGTCGGTCAGCAGCACGTAGCACTGGCCCTTGAGGTCGAACACCGAGCGGCGACGGTCGTCGTCGGGGTGGCGCAGGGTCCGGGCGAGCTGCTGCCACCGCCCCTGATCGGAGTCGAGGGTCGTCACCCCCACCCCCACGTAGACCGCACCGGACGGCAGGGTCATGTCACCGCCGTTGACCATCGACCCCTGTGGCCCCACCGGATGCCACCGACCGCCGGCCGCCCCGACGCGGGTGATGCTGTCGGCGACGACCTCGGTCAGGTCCGCCAGGAGACGGGGCAGGTGCTGCGACTCCGGGGACGACAGCCACAACCGGTACGCGGTGTGCAGCTGGTAGCCGTGCGGCTGCGCCGCAGCTTCGGAGACGAAGAACAACATCACCCCGTGCGGGCCGAGCGCGTCACGCTGCCCGTACCGCTGATCCGCCTCGAACATGTGCCCGGTGTTCAGGCGCTTCGCCCGGTAGACCACCTGCTGCCGCAGATCGGCCCACCATCGGGCCTCGACCGACACCCCACCATCGGGCTCCACCGGCTGCGGGGACGGCGACGGGGTGTGCTCGGGTGGGGCCACGTGGACAGGGACATCCCGGCGGTACGGTCGCTCGTCGGGCATGCGGTAGTCCGGCGGGGGCGGCTGGATCAGGTTGGGACCTGGTGGGGGTTGGTGGTCTGCCGGTCGGCGAGGGCCGGGCGGTGCCGACAGTCGCGGAGGTTCGGGTCGCCAGGCCGGGTCCAGCGGATCACTGCTGCTGCGGTAACCCGGTGCCACTGGTGTGTGAGCGGTGTAGGTCTTCATGATCCGATTTCCCTCAGGGGTCAGATGGAGATGTGAAGGGCATCGGGCACCGCATGCGTCTTCGGCGTGCCGTGCCCGATGCCGGCGAAGACCTCCGGCCGGGACCGGCGCAGATGCCCCGCCCACACGCCGCCAGCAGTAGCGGTCGCGGCGAGGATCACCGGGAGCAGCAGCGGATACGGCGACCCGGGCGCCGCTCCGAGCAACGAGCCGACGTTGCCGACCATCGCCACCAGGACCACCGACCCGCCGAGCACCCCCAGTGCGGGTGCGACCTTCCACTGCCACACCCCGGCCCGTTCGCCCCGCACAGCGGGTGGAGCGGCCAGCGCGGCGACCGACGCGGCGAGCAGGAGGCAGAGCAGGCCGAGTGCGCCGAGGGTGGACAGCCAGGTGAACATCACCGCCACCGGATCAGCCCCGCTGACAGCGAACACCGCCACCACGACCGCCGCCACCCCGGACTGGGCGAAGGATCCGCCGCGAGGCGCGCTGACCCGGGTCGTGCTCCCCGTGCGGGCGAGACCAGCCGGGAGGACACCCTCGCGGGCCATCGCGAACACGTACCGGGCGATCACGTTGTGGAACGCCAGCATCGACGTGACGATCGCGAACACCAGCACCAGACCGGCGACACCCACCCACGCCGCCCCGGCGGGTTCGAGGATCGAAAACGGTAGCCCGGCCGACGGGTCGGCGGCACGGGCCGCGACGGCCTGCGGGCCGACGGCGACGCCCATCGCCCACGCCGCAGCCGCATACACGCCACCCAGGACGACAACCGCGATGATCGCCGCGCGGCCGATCGACCGACGATCCACCGCCTCCTCCACGAACGAGCCCGGCGCGTCCGCACCCATGAACGCCGCCACACACAACGCCACCGCCCCACCGATCCCCCCGACCGCCAGACCGGAAGCGTCGAAGCCCTCCCAGGACACGGCACCATCAGCCGGGGAACCGAGACCGGCCACGACGAACAGCCCCACGATCAGCAGCGACACCGCGAGAACCCCACCGAGAACCCAGGTCGACAGCACGATCGCCCGCACCCCGAGCGCCCCCACAACCGCCCAGGCGACACCCGCCCACACCCACCACGTGCCGCCGAGCTGGGCGGCGAGGGTCGCCCCGAACAGGCCGTACAGACTGGTCTGGATTCCGGTGTACGCGACCAGCGCGACCAGACCGGCGACCACACCCCAACCACGGCTCAGACCGTGAGCGAGGATCCCGTAATAGGCGGCCGGATGGCCGACCTGGCGGGCCAGCGCGGTGTAACCCACCATCAACAGCGCCACCACCCCGGCCACCAGGACGAAGGTGAGGGGCAGCGCGGTCACCCGGGTCGTCGCGTACGTGGTGACCAGACCACCGGCGAGGACCACCATCGGCGCGGACGCCGCCGCACCGAAAATCGACAAGCCGATCGGGGTCATCGTCCGCCGGGCGAGCGCCACCTGAGCGTGGGGCGTCACCGCTGACCCCACTGCAACGAGTCCGGGCACGACGACTTCCGACAACCCCGCACCGGATGCGACTTCACCTCACCGGCGCTCGCGGTGACCAGCAACACCGCCGTCGGACGCACCGGCCCACCCCGCCAGTAACCCCGATCCCGATCCAACCGCCGCAACGCCACGTCCGCCCGCGGCGTGAACCCGAACAGATCATGGGCACCGTCCGGCCACTCCCGCCGGATCGCATACCCCCACAGATCTGCCTCCCCGTCGGTGCTGTCGGCGGTGACGGGCCGGGAGCGGGCGGGAGTCAACCAGGGCGGCAACCACCGACCCAACTCACCCCGACGCGGCGGAAACATGACCACCGGACGATCGACAACAGCCACCATGAGACAAGCCCTCCTTGAGAAACGGGTACACAGGGACGACCGGCGGGCCACACGGCCAACACCAGCTACCGATCGGGAAAGCGCCCTACCGGGGCACGCTCAGCAAGGACCAGGTCGCGCAGGGACAACCCGACCACGCAGCAAGGTCACCCCACGACGCAACCGGACCCGAGGAGGAAACCCGCCACACGACCGGCCGGCGTCGGGGGCGGGTCGCCACATCCGCCACAGGGCGGGACCGCCCGGTTCCAGCAGGATCGGTGACCTCGGCGTATAGCCGCACCCGGCCAACACCCCCTCCCGAGGACGACCACCCGGGCACTCCGCGTACGCCGGAAGCCCCTCAATGTCGAGGACCCGGTGACAGGCGGCCAGCAACACCCGCGCCGCATCCTCGCGGCCGGGACGGATGGCGAGGTGCGCGAGATAGGCATGCGGGACCGGCGGCACCACCGCATCGAGGTACGCATGCCACAACGCGAACCGCGACGCATGCCCGCCGAGTGTCCGGTGCAGGTCATACATCCACCCCGCCGACGGCACCGGCACCTCCACCCGCCGGAACCACACCGCCACCACCGACCGATCCCCCGTCGTGTCGACCTGGCCGTGCCGCAACCCCCACGACACCAACAACCGTGCATACGAGCCCAGCACCAGCGGACGCGCGGGGGCCTCCGGCACCAACCAGCCACCGACCGGCCCGACCGACAGGGACTCCGCCACCAGCGGCGACAGCACATCGAGGTCCGCCTCCGACGCCCGGCACACCACGACCCGCGTCACGGCACGTCCCCCGCCCGACGATCCTCCCCGGCCTCGCCGCCGGCCACTTCAGCGACCACCGTGCCGGCGTGACGTTGCCGCGACGCCCACGACACCGCGTCGAAGCCATGCCGGAACGTCACCGCCACATGCAGATCGTCAGGGGCAATGCCACCGACCAGCAGCCAGGTCCGCGCTTCCTCGATCAACTGCGGCGGACCACACACCACCACGGCCCGACCCGGCTCATAGTGGAGCAACACCGCACCCAACAAACCACCCGCCGCCAAGGGATCGACATCCCCATCACCGGGCACCGACACCACCGTCAACCAGTCGCCGTACGCCCGCCGCAACCCGTCCAACCCCGCCATCTCACACAGGGCCGGCAGGTCACGGGCACCGACCACCACCGTCACCCGCCGCCGCACCCGCGACGCGGCGAGCTGGTCCACGACCGCCCGCAACGGAGCCAGCCCCGTACCCCCGGCAACCAACAGCAGATCCGCGTCACCGACGGTCGCCGCCGACAGACCCACCTCACACACCGGCCCCAACCACAGCGACTCCCCCACCGCCACCTGCCCGACCAGGACCGGTGAGACGACACCACCGGGAATCGCACGAACATGGAACTCGACCGTCCCGTCCACACGCGGCGCGTTCGCCGGAGACAACCACCGCCACCGCCCCGGCACCCGAGGCGAACACACCGGCAACGCCTCCCCCGCCACGAAGTCCAGCCGCCCCACCGGACGCACCGACACCACCGCAAGATCCGCACCCGCCGACACCACCGACACCACCACACCGAACGTCACCAGCGGACCATCGCCCAGCATCTCGGCGGACTGCTCAGCCAGACGCAACACCCGCAGACAACCCTGCTCCCACACCCGGGCCAACTCCGGCCCCCACGACTCCCCCGCGAACCGCCGCACCGTGTCCACCACCGCCGCCGCAATCACCGCCCCATCACCCGGACACAGGTCGAACCGCCGATACAACCGGCCCAACACCACCAGACCAGCCCGATAAGCAGCAGGATCACCCCCACGCACAATCAACTCCACCACCGTCGAGAAGAACACCGGCGCAAGCCGCTGCGGAAGAAACCGCACACCCCGAAGCAGCAGGAACGACCAGAAGTACGCCGCCGCCCGCTCATGATCAGCGACAGCGAACATCGATGCCCGCGCCAGTTCGCTCATCGAGTCACCGAGATGCTCGGCCCACCCGGGACAGCGGTCGACCCCCAAAGCCCGGCACGCTCACCGCTGCCAGCCAGCCGCTCGGGAGCAGGGTGGCCGCCGCCCGCCCACGCAGCCCTTCTCTCAGTACGCGGACGGGGAGCTACCGCTGCTGCTGGCGGATTGCTCGATGACAGCAGCTGCAGAGGCGTCAGATCGCATTCTGGCCTGTCACTGCTCGGCACATCCATCTGAAGCTCCCTGCCGTTTGAGATTGCGCTGACCTGCCGGTGAACCCTGGGTGCCGGCACACCCAGACTGTCGCGGGCGGCGTGTGGTCGGAATGTCCTTCCGGTGCACCGTCGGTGCACCGGCAGTCACCCCATGTGCCGCTACGATCACCAGGCAGCGGAGGCCCCTATCGGGAGGATGTGTGATGGCTCCGATCACGACTTGGACCGGCCGGGACGCCACCGCCCTGCGCCAGGCGTCGCGGATGAGCGTCACCACCTTCGCCGAACACCTGGGAGCGGCCCGTCGGACGGTGGCCAAGTGGAGCAGCCAGGGCGACAACGTCGTCCCTCGCGCCGATATGCAGGCCGCGCTGGACACCGTGCTGACCCGAGCCACGCCCGACGTCCGCGAGCGCTTCGCAGTCCTGCGCGCGATGGGCACCAATGGTGCAGCCGAGAGCACCAAGCTGCCGCATACCGGTCAGGATGCTGATACTGGTGAAGACAGCCACCACAGCTCGGACTCGGATGGTGACGTGCGACGGCGACATTTCCTGCGCAGCGCTGCGATCAGCGTCGCCGGTGCTTCCAGCGTCGTGCCAGTGCTCGACGCGCTCGTCTCACTCCGGCAAACGCCGGCGACGGTGTTGTCCGTGCAGCAACTCTCCCGCAAGGTGGTCGCCGTCAAACGCGACTACCAGGCCTGCCGGTACGAACGCGTCCTCGATCAGCTCGCCATGCTGCTGCCTACCCTCGAACCCGCCACGGTCGGCGCGGAAGGTGGGCATCAGATGCAGGTCAACGTTCTCGCCGCCGAGCTGTACCACGTCGTAGGTAGCGTCCTACTCAAGCTGGGCGACCGTGCGATGGCCCTGGTCGCCGCAGAGCGGAGCACCCGCGCCGCCGCAACGAGTCAGGACCCGGTGGCCGTCGCCGCGAGCGCACGGATCATGACCCACGCCCTGATGAGCAACAACCACGACGACCAGGCGGTGACCCTCGCCGCAGACGCCGCCGGCGTACTCGACCGGGACACCGGCCTCGCGTCGACCGACGCCGTCGCCGTCTACGGCGCTCTCGTTCTACGCGGTGCTGTCGCCGCAGCCCGTCGCGACGACCGGGACACCGCACACACCATGCTCGAAGAGGCCACCCGCGCCGCCACCCGCCTCGGCTACGACGGCAACGACCGGTGGACCGGCTTCGGCGCCACCAACGTCCTGCTGCACCGGGTCAACATCGCCCTCACCCTCGGCGACGCCGGCACCGCCATCGACATCGCCCGCACCGTACCCCTGGAAAAGATCACCCTCGCCGAACGCAAAGCCACGCTGCACGTCGACGTGGCCCGCGCCTACACCCAGTGGGGACGCCACGAACAAGGCCTCAACGCCCTCCGCACCGCATACGAGGTCGCCCCCGAAGAGATCCGCTGCCGCCCAGCAGTCCACCGCCTCACCAACGACCTCACCCACCTCACCAACGGCCCGATGCGCGCAGCCGTCGTCGACTTCATCCAGACCGCCGGAATCCCAAAATGACAGGACGCCACCTCCAGATCGTTGTCTGCGCCGCTGGCCCCGCCCCCGACGTCACCACCCTGATCAACACCGCACACCAACGGTCCTGGACTACGGCGGTCACCGCCACACCCCATGCGGCGAACTTCATTGACATACCGGCCATCGAAGAACTGACCGGCACACCCGTGCGATCCGACTACCAGGCATCCCCGGGCACCCGCCGCCTGCTACCCACCACCGACGCACTGGTCATCGCACCCGCGACCTACAACTCGATCAACAAGATCGCCCTCGGCCTCGCCGACAACTACGCCATGACCACCATCGCCGAACTCATCGGACGAAACATACCCACCGTCATCGTTCCCTTCGTCAACACCGCCCTCGCCACACGACGCCCCTTCCGCCACGCCGTGACCAGCCTCCGCGCCGAGGGCGTACACATCATGCTCGGCCCCGAAGAAGACTGGAAACCACACCCACCCGGCAGCGGTAACGACCGACGGCTGGCATTCCCCTGGGTCGCAGCGTTCACGGCAGCAGCCAGGAGTGCCTTATTGGGCCGGGGCAGGCTGGCGTCAGAGACCCCTCCGCCGGAAGACGGCTAATCGGTACCAACTCTTTTCGCATTGGAGTCAGCGCCAGCAGATGATGGGGCAGGCCAGGGAGGCTTCGTGAATGTTGTCGCGGATCTCCCAGCGGATGCGTGGGCGGCGGAATCAGTCAAGTAGAGCGATGGTCTGCTCGACGGTTGAATCCGTGGGAGCGGACGCTAGCGTACGAGTGCTTAACCAGGCGATCAACGCCTACCGCGCACAGCCCGCCATCTAACGCAGGGAACGCACGAACTTGACGTATTCCCGGTAGTAAGCGCCCGGCCGCCCGGGAACGGTACCGACCCGCTGCCAGCCCCACCCCTCATAGAGCGCATGAGTAGCGGTCGCGGCAGGGTTGGCCGACAGCGTGGCGCGTTCCTCGTGTCGTCCCCTCAGGAACGAATCGTGCAGGCCGCGCCCGATCCCCCGGCCCTGCCACGCCTTGCGCACCTCGATCTCGGCCAGGACCACCGTACGTTCGCCACCCCGCTCATCGGTGAAAGCCTCCTCCGGAGCCGGCTGAAGCCCCGCGAACCAGTCCCGATCCTGCCGCAGGCTGTACCCGAAGACGAACCCCACCAGCTCATCCCCCGCCCGCGCGGTGACCAGCGCATAGTTCCGCGCACCCAACGCCGCCGTGGCCCGCCCCCGGAACGCATCGACCTTGACCGTCGCATCCTCGCCAGGCACCTGCCCGTAGGCATCCGCATAGACCTCACACAATTCGTCCATCAACCCGCCAGCAGCCTCCGCACCAAGGCGGGCAAACGTCACATCGCTCACGCCCACCACCCTACGGACGCCCCCACACGCCGTCCTTCCCCGCGCCACGGGGAACTACGCTGAGCACGCACCGACGACTCGCGCCGGTCTTTACGCCGTGCCGGGCTTTCAGCAGACGACGCTACGAATTCCTACCTTGTGGAGGGTTGGAGTCGAAGCAAGGGCAACCGTCACGCTGTGTCCGCACCGCCGCCGGTAGCCTCGTCGAGCTGCCGGCGCAGTTCTGCGGCCTCGTCGGTCCGCCCCAGTCCGTCAAGGACATCGGCGAGGGTCTGGTAGGCGGCGAAAAGCCGCTCGGCGAACACGGCCGGCAGCTGTTCGGTCAGACGCGCGTAGATGGTGATCGCCTCGGTGGTCGCTTCCAGTGCCTCGGCGAGGTTGGCCTTCACGTTCACGCACACCCACCCGTACGCCCACAACGACGTCGCGAGGTCGGGTAGGTAGGCGGCAGGATTAGCCTCAGCCAACCGCCGACGGATCGCGACAGCTTCCTCGCTGGGAACCAACGCCTCCTCCCGCCGCCCCAACCCGGACAGCAGACCCGAGCCCGCAGTGAACACCCCCGCCGCCGAGTGGCGACCCGATCCCCTCCTGACCATTGATGACGTCGCGACCTGGTTGGGCAAACCGAAGAACACCCTCTACGCCTGGCACAGCCGAGGCAAAGGGCCACGCGCCATCCGCGTCGGCAACACCCTGCGCTACCGACGCAGCGAGGTCGAACGCTGGCTCGACGCACACACCGACCCGGAGCGCTGAGCCGTGGCCCGACCTCCACTATCCATCGGCACCTGGGGCAACATCCGCACCGAGAAGCTCGGCCCCAACCGGTACTGCGCCCGAACCCGATACCGCGATCACGACGGCAAGACCCGCGACGTCGAGGCCACCGACACCACCGGCCCGGCCGCCATCCGAGCGCTGAAGATCAAGCTACGCGACCGGGTGGCCCCCAACGACGACGAGATCACCCGGGAGACGCACGTCAGCACGCTCGCTGCTCGGTGGCTGGAAGAGATCACGGCAGAGGAGCGCGTCTCGCCGCAGAGCATCAGTAGGTACGAGATCAGCGTGCGGGTCTCCATCGTGCCCGTCCTGGGTGACCTACGGATCCGGGAGGCAAGCGCGGGCCGCATCGACAAGTTCCTGCGTAAGATCGCCGAGGATCGCCCCTCGGCAGCCAAGAGCGCGAAGGTGGTCCTCGGCCAGATGCTGGCACTGGCCGTACGTCGCGGCGCGCTCACCACCAACCCCATCCGCGACACCAGCCGCCTACGCAGGCCACGCAAGACCGTCGTCGCCCTTGAACGGGAACAACTCGACGACGTCCGCGCGGCGATCCGGAGGTGGCAACAGCCGACCCCCGGCAAGTCAGGCCCTCGCCCGACCAGCGACCTGGCCGACATCGTTGACCTCATGCTCGCCACCGGCGCCCGCATCGGCGAGATCCTGGCGCTGCGGTGGGAAGACCTGGACCTCGCCGTCGAACACCCCGTCCTGACGATCTGCGGCACCATCATCTACGTCAGAGGCCAGGGCTTCTTCCGCCAGGAGTGGACGAAGACCGACGCGGGCTTCCGGTCAGTGGTCCTGCCCCGCTTCGCGGTCGGAATGCTGATGGCCCGCAAGCTCGACGCCGCCGACAACCCCCACGACGCGATCTTCGCCTCCCGACGCGGCACCTGGCTATCCCCACCGAACGTCCGCCGGCAGTGGCGTGCAGCCCGCGCCGACACCGGCCTCGAATGGGTCACCCCGCACACCTTCCGCAAGACCGTCGCCACCCTGATCGACAGGGAGGCCAGCACCGACAGCGCCGCCGCCCAGCTCGGGCATGGCAGCAACGAGATCACCAAGAAGCACTACATCGTCAAGGCCGCCCTCGCCCCGGACAGCTCCGCCATCCTCGAACAGCTCGGCGGAAGGCCACCGTCAGGCGATCCGGAGAACCTCGGCCCTGGCACGCAGCCGACCGCATAGACGGGCAGCGGCCGGCAGCACCACCCGCCCCGTCGAATGTGATCGCCCCAGGGCGTTACTGGGGGGTTTACGGGGGGCGGTTCAAAACTACATAGATGAACATCAAGGCCCTGGCCAGCTAAGCGCTGGTCAGGGCCTTTTTGTGGTGCGCCGCCAGGGACTCGAACCCCGAACCCGCGGATTAAGAGTCCGCTGCTCTGCCAGTTGAGCTAGCGGCGCTCGTTGGCACGCAGAGAACATAGCACGGGGCAGGAGCGGGGTTCCAATCCACTACCCGGCTCCCCCCTTCGGTCGAGCTTAACGGTCAAAAGCCGCCAAATCCCCCACCGTACAACGTGCGGGATCGAGCCGGTGGCCTGGATGGGGCACGATGTCCGCCAGGTACGCGAGAACAGAGGTGGGGATGGGCAGGTTAACGCGGGGCGGGGCGATGGCGGGCGCTCTCGTCCTGGCGGCGTCGCTGGCTCTGGCCGGGTGCGGCGGCGACCAGAAGAAGCAGGCCGAGTTCGTCGGCGGCACCGGGGCTTCGCCGAGCACCGAGGCGGTGGCCCCGACGCAGTCCGACGGGGCGTCGCCGTCGGCGCCGGCCGCCGGCCTGGCGGTCAGTCCGGCCGACGGGGCGAAGAGCAGGCCGGTGAGCACCGAGATCAGCGCCGACCTCCCGGGCGGCGGCAAGATCTCCTCGGTCACCCTCACCACGGGTGACGGCAAGCAGGTCGGCGGGAAGATGCGTCTGGACGGCAGCTCCTGGGTGCCGTCGTCGGCCCTGAAGTACAACACCAGATACAAGGCCACGGTGACCGGCACCGGCGCCGACGGCCAGCCCCGGCAGGGGGTGAGTACGTTCACCACGATGGCCAAGCCGAGTTCGATGATCGGCTCCGGCCTGTACCTCTTCGACGACCGGACGTACGGCGTGGCCATGCCGGTGGTGGCCGAGTTCAGCCCGGGTATCCCGAAGAAGGACCGGGCGGCCGTCCAGAAGCGGATGTTCGTCAAGACCGATCCGCCGCAGCCGGGTGCCTGGCACTGGGTCTCCAGCGGCACCCAGGCGTACTACCGGGGGCCGGAGTACTGGCAGCCGGGGACGACGCTGAGCGTCCGGATCGCACTGGCCGGGATTCCGCTGAGCAACGGCCGGTACGGCAACGTGGACCGGTCGGCCACCGCCAAGATCGGGCGGGCCTTCGAGATGAAGGTGGACAACGCCACCAAACAGATGGAGGTCTTCGAGGGCGGCCAGCTGGTCAAGACGTTGCCGGTCAGCCTGGGCAAGAAGAGCACGCCCTCCTCCAGCGGCACGATGGTGGTGATGGAGAAGAAGGAGAAGACCGTCTTCGACACCATGGACGAGCCGGACCCGGCCAACCAGTACCGCACCGAGATCGATTTCGCCCAGCGGCTGACCTGGGGCGGCGAGTACATCCACGCGGCACCGTGGTCCGAGGGGGTGCAGGGTCGGCGGAACGTCTCGCACGGCTGCGTCAACGTCTCGATGGCGATGGGCAGGTGGCTCTTCTCCCAGACGAAGGTCGGTGACCCGATCACGGTCAAGGGCACCCCGCGCAAGCTCGAACCGGGCAACGGGTGGACGGCCTGGAGCCTGACCTGGGCGGAGTTCGTCAAGGGCAGCGCGCTGCCGGTTCCGCAGGGCGGCTCGGGCCCCCTGGTCTGACACACCCGGCCCGGGTCGACGCGGTCCGCGTCGACCCGGGCCGACGTGGACCGGTGACCCACCGTGTTCACACTTCGTCCACCGGCGTGTTTCAGTTCACCCTTCGCAACCGACGGGCGCTCCCACACGTCAGTGAGGCACGATGGAACATCGGGGACCACGACTGTGAGGGAATCATGCGACTTGTCCAGGACCATCTGACCGGGCGTACCGGTCGCCGCCGGGTGCTCGCGGCGGGGGTCCTCGCCGCGACGCTGGCCCTCACCTCCGCCTGCACCGGCTCCGGCGGTGACAAGCCGTCCAGTTGGCAGGGCGGCGGCGGGGAGAGCGCGCCCAAGGCCACCGCGACGATCAGCGAGCCGAAGGCCGACGCCACCGACGTCCCCGCCTCGACCGGCATCGTCTTCGCGGCCAAGGACGCCAAGGAGACCACCGTCGCGCTCACCGACGCGGCCGGCAAGCCCGTCGAGGGCAAGCTCGCCGCGGACGGTGCGAGCTGGCTGCCCGACAGCACCCTGGAGTACGGCGGGAAGTACACCGCCACCGTGACGGCCACCGGTGACGACGGCAAGTCGGCGACGGCCACCAGCGCCTTCACCGTGATGGCCAAGCCGGACAAGCAGGTGCGGGTGACCAGCTTCCTCGGCGACGACCAGGTGGTCGGCGTGGCCATGCCGCTGATCGTGAAGTTCGGTCGGGCCGTCCCCGAGGACTACCGCGACGACGTGCAGCGACGGATGACGGTCACCAGCACCCCGGCCCAGGAGGGCGTCTGGCACTGGGTCAGCCCCACCGAGGTCCGCTACCGGCCGAAGGAGTTCTGGAAGTCGGGCAGCACCGTGTCGTACCGGGTGCGGGCCGGTGGGCTGCCGATGGGCGACGGTTGGTACGGCCGGTCCGACCTGACCGTGGACATCAAGATCGGCCCGGCGGTGGTGATGCAGGTCGACAACAAGACCAAGCGGATGACCGTCACCAGGGACGGCAAGGCCGTCAAGACCGTCCTGGTCAGCCTGGGCAAGAAGAGCACCCCGTCGTCCAGCGGCACCATGGTGGTGATCGAGAAGCTCCGTAAGACGGTCTTCGACACCATGGAGGAGCTCGGCCCCGAGGAGGGCTACCGCACCAAGATCGACTATGCCCAGCGGCTCACCTGGGGTGGCGAGTTCATCCACGCCGCCCCCTGGTCGGAGGGGCAGCAGGGCACCACGAACGTGTCGCACGGCTGCGTGAACGTGTCGATGAAGGACGGCGCCTGGCTGTTCGCCAACACGAAGATCGGTGACCCGATCACGGTCAAGGGCACCGAGCGCAAGCTCCAGAACGGCAACGGCTGGACCGACTGGAACATGAGCTGGGACGAGTACGTCAAGGGCAGCGCCCTGCCGTACGACCCGGACGCCGGGCAGCCGGACGCCGGCACCGCCCCGGACGGCACCGCCCCGGAGCCGAGCGCCACGCCGACGTCCTGACCGGGACGTCGACACCCCGACCCGACCGGAGCACCGACCGTCCACGATCGGCCCCCGCCGCCAGGTGGGGGCCGATCGTGCGTCCGGGACAGGCACGACGGGTGGCGACAGCGGGCGCGTCCCCCGGCAGACCCCGGAAACGACTCAGGCCCCCTCGGCGGAGGGGGCCTGAACTGCGGTGGAAAGCTCCACCAACCGGGTGACTGATGGGAATTGAACCCACGACAACCGGGACCACAACCCGGTGCTCTGCCAACTGAGCTACAGCCACCATGCCGTCCGCTCCGGTCTCCCGGGCGGGTGCGGACTAATAATAGCCACACCCGGGCGGGGCCCGTCCAGCGGGTTGCACCCCGACCGGCGGACCGGCTCAGAGCTGCGCGGCGATCGCCCTCGCCGTGTCCACGTCCGGGCCGGGCAGTGGCACGAACAGGGTGCGCCGGTAGTACTCCAGCTCCCGGATGCTCTCCCGGATGTCGGCCAGCGCCCGGTGCGCCAACCCCTTCTGCGGCTGGCCGAAGTACACCCGGGGATACCAGCGGCGGCACAACTCCTTGATCGACGACACGTCGATCATGCGGTAGTGCAGGTGGGCGTCGAGCCGGGTCATGTCCCGGGCGATGAAGCCGCGGTCGGTGGCGATCGAGTTGCCACACAGCGGCGCGGTGCGCGGGTCCTTCACGTGGCTGGTCACGTACTCCAGGACCAGGTCCTCGGCCTCGGCCAGGGTGACCGTGGAACGGCGGGCCTCCTCGGTCAGGCCGGACTTCGCGTGCATGGTGCGGACGATCTCCGGCATCGCGGCCAGGGCCTCGTCGTCGGCGTGGATGACCACGTCCACCCCCTCACCCAGCACGTTGAGGTCGGGGTCGGTGACCAGTGCGGCGACCTCGATCAGCTTGTCGCTGGTGAGGTCGAGCCCGGTCATCTCACAGTCGATCCAGACGAGTAGGTCAGCCACCGCAACAGACTACGCGCAGCCCAGGTGCCCGCGCCTCGGCACTGTCGGGGGACGGGACCGCTAGGGTTTCCCCGTGCCCGCCGATTCCGTCGCTTCCCCCGTCGCCACCCCGGAGGACCAGCGAAGCCGTACGGTCCGCCGGGTCGTCACGGTGCTGGCGCTGGCCGCCGTCCTACCGGCGCTCTACCTGCCGGGCCTGGTGCACGACTTCTTCGATCTGAAGATCTACATGCGGGCGATGGACTGGTGGGCGTCCGGGCATCCGCTCTACGACTACGTGCAGCCCGACCGGGTGCAGGGTGAGCTCTACTTCACGTACCCGCCGTTCAGCGCGCTGCTGCTGCGCCCGTTCGGGGTGCTGCCGCTGGGCCTGACCATTGTCGTCTTCACGGCGCTGACCTGCGTCGGTGTCGTGGTCACCACCCGCTGGCTGGTGCTGCCGGTGATCGAACGGCACGGTCTGCACCGGACGTTCGCGCTCGCCGTGGCGGTGCTGCTGGTCTTCGCGGTGGAGAGCACCCGGGAGACGATCACCTTCGGTCAGATCAACATGCTGCTGGTGGTGCTGATCCTGGCCGACCTGCTCTTCGCCGTACCCCAGGCGCGGCGGTGGGCCGGGGTGGGCGTGGGGTTGGCCACGGCGCTCAAGCTCTTTCCGGGCATCTTCATCGTCTACCTGCTGGTGACCCGGCGCTGGCGGGCGGCCGTGGTGGCCAGTGTCACGGCGGCGGCGGCGACGCTGCTGGCCGCCGCGGTGGCGCCGCAGGACTCGTGGCGGTTCTGGACCCACGAGCTGTGGGCCACCGACCGGGTCGGGCGGACCGACTACACCGGCAACCAGTCGCTGTTCGGTCTACTCAGCCGGATCGACGCGCCCGAGGAGCCGAACCGCCTGCTCTGGCTCGTCCTGGTCGTCGCCGTTCTCGGGTACGGGCTGCACCGGGCGGCCCGTGCCGCGCGCAGCGGTGACTGGTTGACCGGCCTCACCCTCACCGGCCTGGTCGGCGGTCTCATCAGCCCGATCACCTGGACCCATCACATCTACTGGTTCGTCCCGGCGGTGGTGGTGCTGGTGGATGCCGCGCTCGACGCCGACCGGGAGACCGCGGCGGGGGCACGACGCCGACGTCGGCTGCTCGCCCTCGCCATCGGCACCGGCCTGGTGATCGTCTGCGGGGTGGTCTCGTTCTTCGACTGGGGTGTCGCCCCGGCCCGGACGGACAATCCGTGGGAGTTCCTGGTCCGCAACGCGTACGTGCTGCTGGCGGTGCTGCTGCTGGTGCTGCTCCCGGTGCGGCGGGAACCGCTCCCGACCGCCGGACAGCCCTGAAAAGGACAGATATTCCACTGTCTGACTTTTAGCGCTAATCTGACATGAGCCGGTCACGGCTACAACGCACCGCTCCCCCGGTGGGACGGCCCTCCGCGTCGGCAGCGCGGAGGGCCGTCACCGGGACCGGCCCGCCGCGCCGAAGGCCGTCACCGGGACCGGCCCGCCGGGAAGGAATGCCGCCACCGGGTCCGGCCCACCGCGCGGAGGGCCGCCACCGGGACCGGCCACCGCACGGCAGCGGCCCACCGCACGGCAGCGGCCCGCCGGACGGATCCGACGGGCCGGTGCGGGCGGTGCGGGTCAGGACTTCGGCGTCGGCTCCCGCCGGGTCCGGGCGAAGGCCAGCCCGCCGAGGGCCAGGCCGCCGAGCCCGGCCAGCAGGCCGACGACGCCCAGCACGATCGCCGTCGAACCCGAGTCGTCGTCATCGTCGTCGTCCTTGGCCGCCGCCGTCGCACCGGCCGCCGGAGCCGCCGACGGAGAACCGGCCGCGGCCGTCAGGGTCAGCACCGGTGCCGGGTTCTCCGGCTCCTCCGCACCCGGGGTGGGCTCCTCGATCCACCGCGACACGTTGCCGTCGGAGTAGGTCTGGAGCGTCTTGAAGACCATCCTGTCGACCTGCGGCAGCGGGCCCATCGAGACCGGGAACTCCTGGAACTCGCCCGGCTTGACGCCCCCACCGGCGGCGGCCGTCCAGGTGAGCTTGGAAACCGCCTCGGTGAGCTGGCTGCCGTGCACCTCGATCGGCGGATCCACCTTGCGCTTCTCCACCGCGACCGTCCACCCCGGCACCGGCATCGTGGAGACCGAGCCGACCGGGGCGTTGTCCGGCAGGTTCACCTCGATCTTGACGGTGGAGGCGGTGTCGCTCTCGTTGGGCACCCGGACGGCGAACCGGCCGTAGCTGCCCTGGGTCGCCTCCCTCGGGTTGACCGTGACGTGCGCCGCGGCCGGCCCGGCGAAGCCCAGCAGCGTGGCGGCGACGGCGGTGAGGGTGAGCGCGGCGGCGGATGCGGTGCGCCGGAGACGGATCATCTGGGACGGGCCCTTCTTACTTGATCGGCACGGTGGCGGTCACCGTGGCCTGGTCGATGTCGGAGGTACGGACCGTGAAACGCAGTTGCCACTCACCCGCCGACGGGAAGCTGAACTCCCCGGTCGCGTGGTTGTCGGTCAGCTTGAGCAGCGGGATGTCGATCGGTTCCACCCCGGCCGAGGGCAGCGCGGCGGTGGCCTTCCACTCCACCACCGGCTGCGGCCGGTTGTCCGGCGTGTAGGCGTACAGGTGCATCGAGTTGTTGCCCCGCTCGGCCGGGTCCAGCTCGACCTGGAGCGAGTAGATCGGGCTGGTCAGCGTGGTCGAGTAGTAGCCGGCGTCCGCGCCGGAGCCGCCGTCGGCGGCGGTCCGGGCCGGCGGGGTCTGCACCAGGACCGCCGTGACCCCGAGGATAACCGCGGTGACCGCCAGCTCCACCCAGACCGCGCGCCGCACCGGCATCGGCCGGGCCGCCGCGGTCCGCCGTCGCACCAGCTGCCGGGAGTACGCGGCCACCCCCACCACCAGCGCGAACAGTCCGATCTTCACGAGCAGCAGCCGGCCGTACGCGGTGCCGGTGAGGGCGGCGAGGGTGCCCACCTCGATCAACCCCTGCACGACGCCGGCCAGCAGCAGCGCCGCGACCGCCAGCGCCGCCCAGCGGGACCAGATCGGCAGGATCGCGCCCAGCTCCCGCTCGTCGGCCCGGCGCAGCAGGAAGCCGGCCAGCATCACCAGCCCGCCCAGCCAGACCGCCATGCTGCCCAGGTGCACCGCGTCGACGAGCACCGAGACCGCCGGGGCCGGGGAGGCCGCCGGATGCCCGGCCAGCGGCCAGGTGAACAGCCCGGCCACCCCGAGCCCGGTCAGGATGAGCCCGTCGGTGCGACCCACCGGCCCCCGGGTCAGCGGCCGGAGCAGGAACACCGACGCCGCCAACAGACCCAGCCGGATCAGGTGGGCGCTGCCGTACCCGCTACCCAGCACCTCGGACAGCCCCTCGCCGGTGACGTCGAACACACCGCCTCCGGCGGTGTACGGCACCTGCAACCACACCTCGACCGCGGTGGCGACGGCGAGCAGCCCGGTGCCGGCCCACAGCAGCCGGGCCGGCCCCCGCCGGGACAGCCGCAGCGGCCAGAGCGCGGCCAGCACCAGCGTCGGACCCACCACCAGCAGCAGCCCCGCGTACCCCAGGTAGCGGGCCACCTTCACCCCCGCACCGACCACCGGGTCGGCCCGGCTGTCCGTGCCGGAGTCGGTCGGCGGTGTCGACGGCGCTCCCACCGAGTAGGTGAACGCCCCGGAGACCGGGTGGCTGTCGGCGGAGATCACCCGGTAGCTGACCAGGTAGGTGCCGCGCGGACCGGCCGGGTCGACCCCGATGGTCACCACGGACCCCTCGAACCGGGGTTCCCCCCGGTCGGCGCGGGAGCCGTCCGGCGCGATGACCCGCACCTTGTCGGGCACCTTGCGGACCGACTCGCTGAACGTCAGCACCACCTCTGACGGGGCGCTCGGCACCACCGCCGAGGCGACCGGGCTGCTGCTGGCCAGCACGGCGTGGGCCGCGGCCGGCCCGCCGGGGGCGAGCAGCAGGGCGACGAGGGTGACCAGCAGGCCGGCAGCGGCACCCGTGCGGGCGAGCCAGCGACGATCGACGGCGTTCATCCCGCCATGCTCGCTGACCGGAGCCCCGAACGCCCACCCGACCGCCCCGTGACGGCACGGGGCGGCCCCGGCGGCCGGGGCGCCTGCCGTAGGTGGTGGCACGTCATGAACAGGTAGTCGGACGGGAGGGGGGAAAAGTTCCCGGCGTGAGCGGGACCATGCAAAGGGCCGAAGGACCCTGCCCGCCACGGCCACGCCGCGTAGCCTGGCTTGTCGTGACCCCCGCTCACCGCGACCCCGCCGCGACCGCCCGCCAGGCCCCGCCGACCGGTCCCACCCGCCCCCGGGCGGGCCACCGGGGACCGGCCACGCCGGGGAACCCGAGGGCCGGGCGGGACGACCAATGGGCGTGACCGCAGCGCGTACCCGGGCCGGAGGCTGGCCGGTCGTCCGGCCCTGGCTCGGCCTCGCCGCCCGGCTCGGCCTGGCCGCCGTGTGGCTGTTCGCCGGTGGGGCCAAGGTCGGCGACCTGGCCGCCTCCGGGCGGGCCGTCAACGCGTACCAGGTGATGCCCTACGAGGTGGCGACGGCGATCGGGGCCGCACTGCCCTTCGTGGAACTGGCGCTGGGCCTGCTGCTGCTCGCCGGGCTGGCGACCCGGCTGAGCGCCGGGGTCTCCGCCGCGCTGCTGGTGGTCTTCGTCGCCGGCATCGCCTCGGCCTGGGCGCGCGGCCTGGCCATCGACTGCGGGTGCTTCGGCAGCGGCGGGCAGCTCGCCGCCGGCCAGGCCCCGAGCTACCTCCCGGAGATCCTCCGGGACCTGGGATTCCTGGCGCTGGCCGGATTCCTGCTGATCTGGCCCCGCACCCCGTTCTCGGTGGACGGCTGGCTCGCGGGCGACCCACCCGTGGAGGACGACGATGAGTAGTCGCAAGGGGCGCAACGAGGCCGCGCGGGTGGTCCGCGAGCAGCTCGCCCGGGAGAAGCGGCGCAAGCGGACCCTCTGGACCTCCGTCGGCGCGGTCGTGGTGCTGGTGATCGCCGGCCTGATCGGCTGGAGCGTCTACTCCAGCCAGAAGTCGGACACCTTCACCGCGCCGCCCGGGGCGAACGACGCCGGCACCGGCGTCGTGCTCGGCACCGGGCCGGTCACCATCGACCTCTACGAGGACTACCTCTGCCCGGTCTGCAAAGAGTTCCAACAGACCAGCGGGGAGACCATCAACCAGCTGGTCTCCTCCGGCAAGGCCAGGGTGGTCTTCCACCCGGTCGCCTACCTCAACCGGTTCTCCACCACCGAATACTCCACCCGTTCCTCGGCCGCGTCCGGCTGCGCGGCCCAGGGCGGCAAGTTCAAGGAGTTCACCGACGCGCTCTTCGCCCAGCAGCCGCCGGAGGGCAGCGCCGGGCTGAGCAACGACCAGTTGATCGACATCGGCGCGGGCGTCGGGCTGAACAGGGACGACTTCGGCTCCTGCGTCAGGGACGGCACGTACACGGCGTGGACCGAACACGTCACCGACGACGCCAGCAAGGCCGGGGTCACCGGCACCCCGACCCTCAAGGTGAACGGCACCGCCGTGTCCGACCGCAGCCCGGCCGGCATCACCGCGGCCGTGGAGGCGGCCGGCAAGTGACCCCGGCACCCCTGCGGCGGGCCGTCCTGCTGGTCGCCGCCGCACTGCTCGGCCTGCTCGGCACCGCCGCCCCGGCGTACGCGCACGGGGCGGACGCCCCCGACGGCACCGACTACCGCACCGCGGTGACCGGGATCACCCCGGCCCGGCCGGGGCTGACCGTCCGGGCCGTCGAGGCGGGCGCGCGACTGGAGCTGGTCAACCGCACCGGCCGGGACGTCGAGGTGATCGGCTACTCCGGGGAGCCGTACCTGCGGGTCGGGCCGGACGGGGCGTACGAGAACACCCGCTCCCCCGCCACGTACCTCAACCGGACCCTGGCCGGCGACACCGCGCTGCCCGCCGCCGCCGACCCGGCCGCCCCGCCGCAGTGGCGCAGGATCGGCGACGACCAGCGGGTCCGCTGGCACGACCAGCGCACCCTGTGGCGGGAGCCCACGGTGCCCGCCCCGGTGGCCGCCGACCCGGGCCGGGAGCACCGGGTCCGCGACTGGGCCGTGCCGCTGCACGCCGGGGGCGAACCGGTGGAGCTGCGCGGCACCCTCGACTGGGTGCCGCCACCGGACCCGTACCCGTGGTGGGTGGCCGCCACCCTCGGGGCGCTGCTGGTCGGGGCGGCGGGTCTGCTGCCGGGCGGCCGGGCGCTGCGCGGCGTCGGCGCGGTGCTCGCCCTCGGTGGGGCCGCCGCCGTAGCCCTGGTGCTCGGCCGGGAGCTGGACGCCGGGGCGCAGGGGGTGGCCGGCGTGCTGCTCGGGCTGCTCGCCGGGCAGCTCTGGCCGCTGCTGACCGGGCTGGGTGCGCTGGCCGCCGGCGGGTGGGCGCTGGCCCGGCGGCCCGCCGCCGACTTCGTGCTCGCGCTGGCCGGCGCGTGCCTGACCCTCTTCGTCGGCGTCGCCAACCTCACCGTGCTGTCCCGCGCGGTCGCCCCGGTGCCCTGGTCCGGCGGCACCGCGCGGGTGCTGCTGACCGGGGTGCTGGTCACCGGGGTGGGCGCGGCCGGGGCCGGTCTGCTCCGGCTGCACGCCGCCGCCCGCGCCGCCGCGCCCCGGACCCCCGCCGGCCCGGTCCCGAGCCCGCCCGCCCACCGGTGAGGTCGACCGCCCCTCGGCGCTCCCGGGCCGGTCAGCGGGTCGGTCGCGGGTGGAAGCCGTAGGGCAGTTCCAGGCGGTGCCGGGCCAGCAGGGCCGCATCGGCGAGCAGGTCGGCGGTGGGGGCGTCGGCGACGATCCGGCCGGCGTCCAGGATCACCGCCCGGTCGCACAGCTCCGCCGCGTAGGGCAGGTCGTGGGTGACCATCAGCAGGGTCACCGGCAGGGCTCGCAGGATCCCGGCCAGCTCCCGGCGGGCCGCCGGGTCCAGGTTGGACGACGGCTCGTCGAGGACCAGGATCTCCGGGCGCATCGCCAGCACGGTGGCCACCGCCACCCGGCGACGCTGCCCGAACGACAGGTGGTGCGGGGCGCGGTCCCGGTGCTCGGCCATCCCCACCGCGGTCAGCGCCTCGTCCACCCGGGCGGCCAGCTCCGCGCCGCGCAACCCCAGGTTGGCCGGGCCGAACGCCACGTCCTCGGCCACCGTGGGCAGGAAGAGCTGGTCGTCCGGGTCCTGGAATACGATGCCCACCCGGCGGCGGACCTCGGTCAGGGTGTCCCGGTCCCGGGACACCGTCAGCCCGCCCACGCTCACCACCCCCTCGGTGGGGGTGAGGATGCCGTTGAGGTGCAGCACCAGCGTGGTCTTGCCGGCGCCGTTCGGGCCGAGCAGGGCCACCCGCTCGCCGCGCGGCACCGTCAGGTCCACCCCGGCCAGCGCGAGGTGACCGTCCGGGTACGCGTACCGAACGCCACGGACGTCCAGGGAGACAGCGGTCTGCACGTACCCGATCATGTCAGGACGACGGCGGTCGCGGCGATGGCCACCGCCACGACCGGCACGGTGGCCGCCGCCGCCCACTGCCCGGCGGTCGCCGCGCCGGCCCCCTGCCAGACCGCCGGCATCCGCCCGGTGTAGCCCCGGGAGAGCATCGCCAGGTAGACCCGCTCACCGCGTTCGAAGGCCCGCAGGAACAGCGCGCCCACCCCGGCGGCGAAGCCCCGCAGCTGCCACAGGAAACGCGGGTCGTCACCCCGGGAGACCCGGGCCACCCGCATCCGGCGGGCCTCACCGACCAGCACGTCGAGGTAGCGCAGCATGAACGTGGCGATCTGGGTGATGATCTGCGGGCACCGCAGCCGGTCCAGCCCGACGATCAGGTCCCGGGTGGTGGTCGTCGCCGCCAGCAGCAACGACGCCAGCACCCCCAGGGTGCCCTTGGCGACGATGTTCCACGCCCCGTGCAGGCCGTCCACCGACAGGCTCAGCCCGGCGAACTCGGTCCGCGCCCCGGCACCGAGGAACGGCAGGGCGACGGCGAAGAGCACGAACGGCAGCTCGATCGTGGCGCGCAGCAGCAGCCAGCGCGGACCCACCCGGGCCAGCGCGGCGACGACGGCGACCAGCAGGGCGTACCCGCCGAAGGCCCAGAACGCCTCGCGCGGGGTGGCCACCACCGCCACGGTGAACAGCACCATCGCGGCGATCTTGACCTCGGGGGCCAGCCGGTGCACCCGGGACGGGGTGTCCCGGTAGAGCACGTGTGCGTGTCCGGCTCCCACGGCGTACCGCCGGGTCAGCCGACGGAGCCGGACGCGGGCTGCCGGTCGGCGGTGCCGCCGGCCCGCTCGCCCCGGGTGCCGGTGTCGGCCGGGCCACGGCGACGCAGCAGCCAGAACAGGCCGCCGCCGACGGCGAAGGTGAGCAGCACCCCGACCACCCCGGACAGGCCGGTGGAGAGGAACCCGTTGTCGACGCCCCGGATGCCGTAGTCGGCCAGCGGGCTGTCGGCCAGCTCGTGGTCCCTCGCCTGCTGCGCGGGGCAGGAGCCGCCGGTGATCTCGTCGTCGGCGTTCACCGTGCAGCCCTTGAGCAGCGACGAGTCCAGGCCGTCCGGGTGCGACGAGGCGTAGTTGCTGACCACCCCGGCCAGCAGCAGGGCGACCAGCAGGCCGACCGCCACGAACCCCCAGGAACGCTTCCTCACCGCACACCTCCGACAGCCGGAACGGGAGCCGGCGCGGTCGCCGGCTTCAGCGCACGCAGCGCGTACACCAGATCGGGTCGGACCTTGGCCACGGTGGCGACCGTGGTCGCGGTGATCAGCCCCTCGCCGATGCCGATCAGCAGGTGGACGCCGGCCATCGTGCCGGCCAGGCCGGTGAGGTTGCCGCCCAGGTCGGTGGTGCCGCCGAGCCAGTACTGCACGACGAAGCCCTGGGACGCGACCACCACGCTGACCAGCGCCGAGACGAACGCGGTCACGGCCAGGCCGGCGGGGGTGCGGGGAAGGACCCGCAGCAGGCCGGCGATCAGCAGGTACGCCGCCGCGGTGCCGAGCAGCGCCATGTTGGTGACGTTCAGGCCGAGCATGGCGACGCCACCGTCGCCGAAGACCAGGGCCTGCACGATCAGCACCACCGACACACAGAGCGCGCCCACCCACGGGCCGACCAGCAGCGCGGCGAGCGCGCCGCCGAGCAGGTGACCGGAGACCCCGGCCGTGAAGATCGGGAAGTTGAGCATCTGGACGGCGAAGATGAACGCGGCGACCAGGCCGGCCATCGGCGCGAGCCGGTCGTCCAGGTCGCGCCGGCCGCGCAGCACGCAGAAGGTCAGGGCGGCCAGCGCCACGGCCGCGAAGACGCCCGCGACGGGACCGTTGATGATCCCGTTCGAGATGTGCATCGCCAGGGTTTCCACGTGACCTCCAGTCGACCGGCGCGCTCAGCTTATTTCCCGCAGTCTGCTGTTGCCAAGGTGCGGCAACAAGCCATGTGCGGTTCACCTCCAGGCCGGCCGCCGGTCGCCCCCGGGGCGGCCCGGCGCGGGACGGCCGACCCGTCGCCACCCGGCGGTAGGGTCGTCGCCATGACCGCGCCCGACCGGCTCGCCGCTGGCGACCCCGCTCCCGACTTCACCCTCCCCACCGACACCGGGGAGACGCTCTCCCTGGCCGCGCTGCGCGGTCGCCGGGTCATCCTGTACGCCTACCCGGCCGCGATGACGCCCGGCTGCACCAAGCAGGCCTGCGACTTCCGCGACTCGCTCGCCTCGCTCCAGGCCGCCGGCTACGAGGTGGTCGGCATCTCCCCCGACAAGCCCGCCAAGCTGGCGAAGTTCCGCGAACGTGACGCGATCACCTTCCCGCTGGTCGCCGACGTCGACAAGGCGGTGCTCACCGCGTACGGCGCGTTCGGCGAGAAGCAGCTCTACGGCCGTACGGTGACCGGGGTGATCCGGTCCACCTTCGTCATCGACCCGGACGGCAAGATCGAGCACGCGTTCTACAACGTCAAGGCCACCGGCCACGTCGCCAAGCTGCGCCGCGACCTCGGCCTCGACTGAGCGCGTCACACCCCGCCACTACGGTCGGTGGGTGGTCCGCTACCGATACCCACCCCCGGTGCTCGCCGAGGCGGCCACCGCCGCCCACTCCGTCGCCGGCGTGCTGAGGCTGCTCGGTGTCCGCCCCAACGGTGGCTCGCACGCCCACCTCAGCCGGCAGCTGCGCCGCTTCGGCATCGACACCTCCCACTTCACCCGCCGTCCGACCGGGAGCCGTCGACCGTCCGCGCGGCGCGTCCCGTCGACACAGCTGCTGCGCCCGCTCCCGGCCGGTTCCCGACGGGTGCCGGGGGCACGGCTCAAGGGCGCGCTGCGCGACATCGGCGTCCCGGACGAGTGCGAGGGGTGCGGCACCGGGCCGACCTGGCGGGGCGAGCCGCTGACCCTGCACGTCGACCACCTCAATGGCGACTTCCTCGACAACCGGCCACCCAATCTGCGCCTGCTCTGCCCGAACTGCCACAGCCAGACGTCGACCTACGCCGGGCGCAACCGGTCCGCCCCGGCACTGGTGGCCGACCATCCGCCCACGCCGCCGGGCCGGGAACCAGCCGGACCAGAGCGGGTCGCGGAGGTGATCCGGCAGGTCGAAGCCGGTGCCATCGGGCCGAGCGAGGCGGCCCGCCGGATCGGCTGCCACCGCAACCACATCTCCCGCCTCCGGCACCGGCTCGCCACCACCGGCAGCGTCACCGCCCCGCGCCGGGCACCGGCCGGTCACCCGCACGACCGGACCGTCGTCCGATACGCGCTGGACCGCCCCGAGCTAGGTCCCCGCAGACTCGCCGAGTTCATCCGGCAGGCGACGGACGGCACCTGCGCCATCAGCCACGGGACGGTCTCGAACATCCTGCGCCGGGCCGGGCTCTCCACCGTTTCCGCGCGACGCTCTAAACTCTGATCCGAGCGGGAGTGGCGGAATGGCAGACGCGATAGGTTTAGGTCCTATTGTCCGAAAGGACGTGGGGGTTCAAGTCCCCTCTCCCGCACCACACCGTCCTGTCGGAAACGTCACGATCGCGGGTCCACGACAGGTCGTGGCAGGAGGATCAGTGGCGTGAGCCTGCGCTTCGTCCTCGACCCCGATCTCACTGCCGGGCTGCGGGAACGCATCATCGACCTGTGGGTCGACGTGACCAACGCCGGCGGCGCGGTCGGCTTCGTCGCCCCGGTCGGCACCGCCGACGTACGCCCCGTCGCCGAAGCGACCTTCGCCGCCGTCACCGACGGCCCGGACCGGCTGCTGGTCGGCTACGACGGCGACCTGCCGGTGGCGGTGCTGTTCCTCACCGACCACCGGTTCCCGCTGAAGGCGCACTGGGGCGTCCTCAAGCGGGTGATGGTCCATCCCGACGCCCAGGGTCACGGCCACGGGCAGGCCCTGATGCGGGAGGCCGCCTGGCGCGCCCCCGAGCTGGGCTGGCGGGCGCTGCACGTGACGGTGCGCGGCGGGCTGGGCCTGGAGCGCTTCTACCGCCGGCTCGGTTACCGCGAGGTGGGCCGGCTGCCGGGCGCGCTGCGGGTGGCACCCGGCGACGACCGCGACGAGATCCTCATGTGGCGCGACCTGGACACCCCTACCACCTGACCCCATCCCGGGACCGCAGCGGTCAGCCCCGGGAGGCGCAGTCGACCGGACGGCCCGCGAGCGGCTCCGCCGACGCGGCGGGGGCCGGTGCGGCGGCCACCTCCGGCGGGGCGGACGAGGTGGCGGCGGCGACCGCCGACGGGCTGGCGGTGGTCCGGCTCGGGGTGACGCTGGGGCGTGGTGACGGCGGCCTGCCGGACGGGGCGCTCCGCGCGGCCGGGGCGCTGCCGCCGTACATCTTCACCGTGCTGCGCTGGACCCGGCCGGGGGACATGGTGATGCCGGTGGCGGTGACCCGGTGGCCGTAGACGTCGGTGACCCGGACGGCGTACGGGCCGGGCCCCGCCCCGGAGTCGATCAGCCAGTAGTTGAAGTCCTGCCGGGCGGCGGTGCGCCAGGCGCCGGAGCCCTGTCGCACCTCGACGGCGCGCAGCGGGTTGCCGTGCTCGGCGACCAGTACGGCGAACCAGTACTGCGACGCCCCCTCCTTGATCCGGAAGGTGAGCGGGCCGGACAGCGGCGGGTCGACCGCCGCGCGGTAGCTGACACCGACGATGCCCTGCACCGGGTCGGCGATCCGGGCGAACGCCTCGCGGGACAGGTCGACGTGCCCGGGGGCGCACTCCGGGCACTGGTCCATGATCAGGACCCGGACGGTGCCCCGGGGGCCGGTGACGTCGAGGTACCCGCCGCAGGCCGCGCCGGCGCTGTACTCGCCGGGGCCGAGCGCCACGTAGAGCCGGTCGGCCGGGGCGGACGGGTAGGAGCAGTTGCCGCCGGCCCCCTTCGAGTCGTAGAAGGTGGCCTTGCCCCGGTGGACCGTACCCCCGGTGGGTGGTGCCGCCAGCGGTTGCCCGGCGGCCATGACGACCGACCCGGCGCCGGCCGGCGCGGCCAGCCCGACGGACGGGGCGGCGCAGGCGGGGGCGGCCCCGGAGCGCAGCGCGAGGCTCAGCCCGAGCACGGTGGCGAGCGCGGCCACGCCCCCGGCGGCCAGCCAGCGGCGACGCCCGCCGGTACGGGCACGGCGGCGGCCCGGCCCGGGACGCCCGTCGGAGGTGCGGCGGTCCGGCCCGGAGCCGGCGAGTGGTTCGTCGGGCACGCTGCCATCGGTCACGCCGACCGATGCTGCCGGACCCGGGTGACCCGGGACAAGCCGGCTAAGGGAAAGCTAAGCCGGTCGGTCGATCCGGTCGCGGTGCAGCCCCGACGCGATCACGGTGAGCGACCGCAACGGCTCGGCGGCCTCCGGGCGGACCCGGAGCAGATCCTCCAGCCGGACCCGCCAGCGGCCGGCTTCGACGGCGGCGGCGTCGGGCGTGGTGTGCGCCCACGGCCGGAGCCGCTGCCCGGTGTCCCGGAGGGACCGCTCCTGCTCGGCGCCGAACAGCGCGCCGAGTTCGGTGCACATCCAGTCGAAGAGCTGGTCGTCGGGGACGGCCGAGACGATCAGTCGGGCCATGTCCCAGGCCACCCGGGGATGGTGGAGAACCTGCATCTCGACTCCTGGATAGATGGTGGCGATTCGGCCATCATCGATCCATGGGCGGTCCGGGACAAGACCCGACCGGTGGAGCACACCTCGACCGTCCGGCACCGCTTCGGCCGTCCGGCACCGCCTCGGCCGGCCCAGACCCCCCGTCGGGTGACACGGCCCTGTCACCAGGCGACGCCGATGCCGTCCCCGGGGTACCAGTGGTCGAGCGGGGTCTCCCGGTAGGCGAGGAACCGGCGGCCGGTACGTTCGGCGTGCTCGGCCAGCACACCGGTGGTGGTGACGTTGTCGGTGAGCAGGAACGCGCCGGGGGCCAGCTGCGGCTCGACGGCGTCGAACTCGCGGCGTTCGTGGGCGTGGCTGTGGTCGCTGTCGTGCAGGAACAGGTCGACCGGCCGGTCCAGGGCGGCGATCGCGGCGACCGAGTCGCCGACCACCAGGTCGACCACGTCGGACCAGGGCGCGCTGCGCGCCAGGTAGCCGGCCTCCGGGTTGACGTCCAGCGAGGTGAGCCGGCCGGGGTGCCCCTCGGCGGCGTTGCGCAGCAGGGCGGCGGCGAGGACACAGCTGCCGAGCCCCTTGTCGGTGCCGGTCTCGACGACGTGGGCGGGCCGGGTGGCCCGGACGATCGCGTACCAGCCGACCCGGCGCGCGTAGCGGACCCGCCGGTCGGCCAGGCCGCGCCGGGCGGACCGGGCGGTGGCCTGTTCGATGTGCCGGCGCAGCGCCGCGTCCCCGCTGATCTCGGCGAGGTATCCCCGGACCCGGGCCACCGGGACGTCGCAGACCACGCTGACGAACCAGGTGAGGTGCTGCCGGCTGAGCTGGGTCAGCTCGTAGGTGTAGTTGTGGTGTTCCCGGGAGGTGGCCAGCCACCTGGCCGAGGTGCGCAGCACCTTCGCGTCGTACCGGGCGACCCGGGCGAGCCGTCCGGGGAAGGCGGCCACCGGCGCCAACGGGGTCCGGGCGATGGCCCGGCGCAGTCTCGTCGCATCCACGGCGAGGTTCTACCAGCCGCAGGTGACCAGCGACTGAACGTCCAGCGTACGGCGGCTTTTCGGCTGCGCCCCGTCGGGCGTACGCGGGCTGCCCGACTGGGTGACGGCTCAGTAACATGCGGCCATGCCCGTAGGCGAACAATCCTCGGAAACCACTCCGGCCGCCTCCCCCGGGAGCGAAGGATCCCCCGGGAGCGCCGGATCCCCCGTGTCGTCGCCGCGGCGACGGCGGGGCTGGCGGATCGCCCTGGTGGCGCTGCTGGCGCTGGCGCTGATCGGGGCGGGCGGGGTCGGGGCGGGCGCGCTCTACCTGCGCTCGGTCGAGCAGGACGTCGAGCGGGTCGACGCCTTCACCGGGGTGCCGACGGAGAACCGGCCACCGGTGGTGGCCCGGGACGCCACGAACATCATGATCCTGGGCAGCGACTCCCGGGATCCGGAACGGACCGGGGGATCCCGTACCGACACGATCATCCTGGCCCACCTGCCCCGGGACCGGAAGAGCGCACAACTCGTCTCGATCCCCCGGGACACCTGGGTCGACGTACCCCGGTCGAGGGACGGCCGGCACGGCGGCCGGCCCGCGAAGATCAACGCGGCGTTCGCCTGGGGTGGGATCCCGCTGATGGTGCAGACCGTCGAGGAGTTCACCAGGGTCCACGTCGACCACGTGGCGGTGGTCGACTTCGCCGGCTTCCAGGAGATCATCGACGCGCTGGGCGGGGTCGACATCACCGTCGACCACCGCTTCACCTCGATCCACCCGCCGCTGCGCACCTTCCCGGCCGGTCGGCAGACGATGGACGGCGCGACGGCGCTGGACTACTCCCGGCAGCGCAAGCAGTTCCCGGACGGCGACTTCGCCCGGATCCGGCACCAGCAGCAGGTGATCCGGGCGATCCTCGACAAGGCGGCCACCGGGGGCCTCCTGACCAGCCCGGGGAAGCTCGACGACTTCGTCCGGGCCGCCTCGGCGTCGGTCTCCGTCGACCGGGAGATGTCGCTGCTGGAGCTGGCGACCGAGCTGCGCGGCCTGCGGGGCGGCAACCTCACCTTCGTCACCAGCCCGTCCCGGGGCACCGGCCGGGTGGGCAGCGAGAGCGTGGTCTTCGCCGACGAGCGGAGGTCCCGGGAGTTCTACGACGCGGTCCGCCGGGACGCCACCGCCGAGATCGTCCGCGCCGCCCGCTAGGCCACCGCCGAGATCGTCCGCGCCGCCCGCCGAGCCGCCGGCACAGACCACCGGGCCGGACGGCAGCGGGCCAGACGACACGGAGCGGACGGCAGCGGGCACCCGGAGGGGCGACTTCTTGCCCCTGAAATATTTCATGCATAGAGTCTCGGCATGAATGAAGGAGCCGTCGCCGCGCCGCCGGACCGGCTGCTCGACCTGTTCCACGGCGTCCGGCTCACCCCCACCCAGCGGCGCATCGCGCACTGCCTGGTGCAGCACGCGGCCACCGTGGCCTACCTGTCGGCGGCCGAGGTGGCCGAGCTGGCCGGGGTCAGCCAGCCGTCGGTGACTCGGTTCGCCGTGGCGCTCGGCCACGACGGCTACCCCGCGCTGCGCCGCCGGCTGCGCGAGCTGACCGCCGTCGGCCCCGACGGTCGCCCCGACGACGACAACGAACTGCAACTCGCGGTACGCGCCGAGATGGCCAACCTGGAGCGGCTGGCCGGTGAACTGGCCGACCGGGACCGGATCGCCACCGCCGGCCGGCTGCTCGCGGCGAGCCGCCCGCTGCCGGTGCTGGGGCTACGGGCCGCCGGGCCGCTGGCCGCCTACTTCGCCTACTTCGCCGCCAAGGTGCTCCCCGACGTGCGGGTGCTCGACGACGGCGGCAGCCTGCTCACCGACCGCCTCGAACAGGCCGCCTCGGCCGGGGCGGACGCGCTGCTCGCCTTCGTGCTGCCCCGCTACCCCCGGGAGACCCTCGACGCGCTGCGGGCCGCCCGCGACGCCGGCCTCACCGTCGTCGCGATCACCGACTCCCCGGTCAGCCCCGCCACCGAGTACGCCGAGCTGGTGCTCCCCGCCGCCGTCGGCACCGACCTCGTCTTCGACCTGCACACCGCTCCGATGACCCTGGCGATGGTGGTGCTCCAGGCGATCTGTGACGCCGCCCCGATCCAGACCCAGCGCCGCCTGGAGGCGTTCGAGTCGTCCGCCGCCCGTCGTCAGTTGTTCCTCGACTGAGAGGAGTACGCCATGCACCAGCCCGTCCGTGCCGCCCGCGGCACCACCCGTACCGCCAAGGGGTGGCCGCAGGAGGCCGCCCTGCGGATGCTGATGAACAACCTCGACCCGGAGGTGGCCGAACGCCCCGACGACCTGGTGGTCTACGGCGGCACCGGGAAGGCGGCCCGGGACTGGCCGTCGTACCACGCGCTGGTACGCACCCTCACCGAGCTGCGCGACGACGAGACGATGCTGGTGCAGTCGGGCCGCCCGGTCGGGGTGCTGCGCACCCACGAGTGGGCGCCCCGGGTGCTGCTGGCCAACTCCAACCTGGTCGGCGACTGGGCCACCTGGCCGGAGTTCCGCCGGCTGGAGTCGCTCGGCCTGACCATGTACGGGCAGATGACCGCCGGCTCGTGGATCTACATCGGCACCCAGGGCATCCTCCAGGGCACCTACGAGACGTTCGCCGCGGTGGCCGCGAAGCGCTTCGGCGGCAGCCTCGCCGGGACGCTGACCCTCACCGCCGGCTCCGGCGGGATGGGCGGGGCGCAGCCCCTCGCGGTCACCATGAACGACGGGGTGTGCCTGATCGTGGACGTGGACCGGACCCGGCTCGACCGGCGGGTGCACGACCGCTACCTCGACGAGGTCGCCGACTCGCTCGACGACGCCGTCGCCCGGGTGCTGGCCGCGAAGCGGGACCGCCGGGCGCTGAGTGTCGGCGTGGTCGGCAACGCCGCCACCGTCTTCCCCGAACTGCTGCGCCGAGGCGTGACCGTCGACGTGGTCACCGACCAGACCAGCGCGCACGACCCGCTGTCGTACCTGCCGGAGGGGGTGGAGCTGGCTGACGCCCGGGACTACGCGGCGGCGAAGCCGGCCGAGTTCACCGACCGGGCGCGGGCGTCGATGGCGAAGCACGTCGAGGCGATGGTCGGCTTCCTCGACGCGGGCGCTGAGGTGTTCGACTACGGCAACTCGATCCGGGGCGAGGCGCAGGCGGGCGGGTACGCGCGGGCGTTCGACTTCCCCGGCTTCGTGCCGGCGTACATCCGGCCGCTGTTCTGCGAGGGCAGGGGGCCGTTCCGCTGGGCGGCGCTCTCCGGCGACCCGGCCGACATCGCCGCCACCGACCGGGCCATCCTCGACCTGTTCCCGGAGAACGAGTCGCTGGCCCGGTGGATGCGGCTGGCCGGCGAACGGGTCGCCTTCCAGGGTCTGCCGGCCCGGATCTGCTGGCTGGGCTACGGCGAGCGGGACGTCGCCGGGGTGCGCTTCAACGAGATGGTCGCCGCCGGTGAGCTGTCCGCGCCGGTCGTGATCGGCCGGGACCACCTGGACTGCGGCAGCGTCGCCAGCCCGTACCGGGAGACCGAGGCGATGGCCGACGGGTCCGACGCGATCGCCGACTGGCCGCTGCTCAACGCGCTGGTCAACACCGCCAGCGGGGCGTCCTGGGTGTCGCTGCACCACGGCGGTGGGGTGGGCATCGGCCGGTCGCTGCACGCCGGTCAGGTCTGCGTCGCCGACGGCACCGCGCTGGCCGGACAGAAGATCGAACGGGTGCTCACCAACGACCCGGCGATGGGCGTCATCCGGCACGTCGACGCCGGCTACGACACCGCCCGCGACGTCGCCGAGCGCGACAACGTCCGCATCCCCATGGCGGAGGGGACCGCATGAGCGGCCTTGCCGGGCGGTTCCGGGAGTTGTGGGACGAGATCGCGCCGGTCGGCCGGGACGCCGACAGCGGCGGCTACCTGCGGTACGCGCTGACCGCGCCGGAGCTGCGGCTACGGGAGTGGTTCCGGGAGCAGGCCGACCTGCGGGGCATGCCGGTCAGCGAGGACGGCAACGGCAACATGTTCGCCTGGTGGGGCGACCCGCACGACGGTGACCCGAAGACTGACGGGCCGGCCGGCACCGGCGCGGTGCTGACCGGCAGCCACTTCGACTCGGTGCCACACGGCGGGGCGTACGACGGGCCGCTCGGCGTCGTCAGCGCGTTCCTCGCCGTGGACGAGCTGCGGGCCGCCGGGGCCGACCCGGTCCGGCCGGTGGTGGTCGCCGCGTTCGTCGAGGAGGAGGGCGCCCGGTTCGGCGTACCGTGTCTGGGGTCGCGGCTGCTCACCGGCGAGATCGACCCGGACCGCGCGGCCGGGCTGCGCGATGCCGCCGGGGTGAGCTTCGCCGACGCGCTGGGTGCCCGCCCGGCGGGGGCCGACCCGGCGCTGGCCGACCGGTTCGCCACCTTCGTGGAGCTGCACGTCGAGCAGGGGCGGGCGCTGGTCGACGCCGGTGCGCCGGTCGGGGTGGCGAGCGCCATCTGGCCGCACGGCCGGTGGCGCTTCGAGCTGCGCGGCGAGGGCAACCACGCCGGTACGACCCGGATGGCCGACCGCCGCGACCCGATGCTCACCTTCGCGTTCACCGTGCTGGCGGCGAACAAGGAGGCCCGGTTGCGCGGCGCGCACGCCACCGTGGGCCGGGTGGCGGTGGAACCCAACGCCACCAACGCGGTCCCGTCGACGGTGACCTGCTGGCTGGACGCCCGCGCCGCCGCACCGGAGACCCTGCGCGAACTGGTCGAGGCGGTGCACGCCAAGGCGGCCGAACGCGCCCGCCGGGACGGCACCGAGCTGACCGTGACCCCGGAGTCGGCCACCCCGCTGGTCACCTTCGACGCCGGGCTGGCCGACCGGCTGGCGGGGCTGCTGGCCGCGCCGGTGCTGCCCACCGGGGCCGGCCACGACGCCGGGGTGCTCGCCGCACGGCTGCCCACCGCGATGCTGTTCGTGCGCAACCCGAGCGGGGTGTCGCACTCCCCCGCCGAGTCGGCCACCGACGACGACTGCGCGGCCGGGGTGGTCGCGCTGGCCCGGGTGCTGGAGGAGCTGGCATGCCGCTGACCCGCTGGCTGGCCGAGCAGGCGTGGCTGCCCGATCACGCCGCGCCCACCCCGGACGTGCTGATCGAGGCCGAGGACGGCCGGTTCACCGCGGTCACCCCGCTGGCCCGGGGGGCGACCCCGCCCGCCGGGGTCGAGGTGCTGGCCGACGCGGTACGGCTGCCCGGCCTCACCCTGCCCGGCCTCGCCAACGCCCACTCGCACGCCTTCCACCGGGCGCTGCGCGGGCGTACCCACGGCGGTCGGGGTGACTTCTGGAGCTGGCGGGACGTGATGTACGACGTCGCCGGCCGGCTCGACCCCGACTCCTACCTGGCCCTGGCCCGGGCCGCGTACGCCGAGATGGCGCTGGCCGGGGTCACCTGCGTGGGCGAGTTCCACTACCTGCACCACGGCCCCGACGGCCGGCCGTACGACGACCCGAACGCGATGGGCGCGGCGCTGGTCGAGGCGGCGGCGCAGGCCGGCATCCGGATCACCCTGCTGGACGCCTGTTACCTGACCGCCTCGGTGGCCGGCGACCCGTTGGTGGGGGCGCAGCGGCGCTTCGGTGACGGGGACGCGCGGCGCTGGGCGGAGCGGGTCGACGGGTTCCGGCCGGCCGGGGCGCACGCGCTGCGCGGGGCGGCGATCCACTCGGTACGGGCGGTGCCGGCGGAGCAGCTCGCCACCGTCGCCGGCTGGGCCTACCGGCAGGGTGTCCCGCTGCACGTGCACCTGTCGGAGCAGCCCGCCGAGAACGACGCCTGCCGGGCGGTGCACGGGCGTACCCCGACGGGGCTGCTCGCCGACCGCGGGGTGCTCGGCCCGGACGTCACCGCCGTGCATGCCACCCACCCGACCAGCGCCGACCTGGCCCTGCTGGGCGAGCACCGGACCGGGGTGTGCCTGTGCCCCACCACGGAACGGGACCTGGCCGACGGGATCGGGCCGGCCCGGTTGATGGCCGACGCCGGCATCCCGCTGAGCCTGGGCAGCGACAGTCACGCCGTGGTCGACCTGTTCGAGGAGGCCCGCGCGGTGGAGCTGGACGAGCGGCTGCGTACCCGGCGGCGCGGGCACTTCACCGCCGCCGCGCTGCGCGACGCGGCCACCGTCGCCGGGCACGCCGCGCTGGGCTGGTCCGACGCCGGCCGACTGGCCGTCGGGGAACGCGCCGACCTGGTAACCGTACGGCTGGACAGCCCGCGTACCGCCGGGGTGCCGCCGGTGGGCGTGTTCTTCGCGGCCACCGCCGCCGACGTCGACCAGGTGGTGGTCGACGGGCGGCAGGTGGTACGCGACGGCCGGCACCTGACCGTGGACGTGCCGGCGGAGCTGACCGCGGCGATCGCGGCGGTGACCGGTGCCTAGCCGTACCGGGTCGGCGGCGGTCGGCCTGCCGCGGCCGACGGCGGGAGGGGTGGCGTGAGCAGTCTGCTGGTCGACAACATCGGCGAGCTGGTCACCAACGTGCCGGCGGCCGGCGGGGAGGGGCCGCTGGGCCTGCGGCGCGGGGTCGCCCTGCTGGTGGAGGCGGGCCGGGTGGTCTGGATCGGGCCGGCCCGGTACGCGCCGGCCGCCGACCGGCGGATCGACGCCGAGGGCGGCGCGGTGCTGCCCGGGTTCGTCGACAGCCACGCCCACCTGGTCTTCGCCGGGGACCGGGCGGCCGAGTTCGCGGCCCGGATGGCCGGCGAGCCGTACACCGGGGGCGGCATCCGGACCACGGTCGGCGCGACCCGGGCGGCCTCCGACGACGACCTGCGGGACACCGTGGGGCGGCTGCGCGAGGAGGCGATGCGGCAGGGCACCACCACCATGGAGATCAAGAGTGGGTACGGCCTGACCGTCGCCGACGAGGCCCGCTCGCTGCGGATCGCCGCCGAGGTGACCGCCGAGACCACCTTCCTCGGCGCGCACGTCGTCCCCGCCGAGTACGCCGGCCGGCCCGACGACTACGTGGGGCTGGTCTGCGGGCCGATGCTCACCGCCGCCGCGCCGTACGCCCGCTGGGTGGACGTGTTCTGCGAGCGGGGCGCGTTCGACGCCGACCACGCGCGGGCGATCCTCACCGTCGGGCAGGCCGCCGGGCTGGGCCTGCGGCTGCACGCCAACCAGCTCGGCCCGGGGCCGGGGGTGCGGCTCGGGGTCGAGCTGGGGGCGGCCAGCGTCGACCACTGCACCCACCTGTCCGACGCCGACGTCGACGCGCTGGCCGGTGCGGCCGGCACCGACGATCCGACCGTGGCGACCCTGCTGCCGGGGGCGGAGTTCTCCACCCGGTCGCCGTACCCGGACGCCCGGCGGCTGCTCGACGCGGGGGTGACCGTGGCGCTGGCCACCGACTGCAACCCCGGATCGTCGTACACCTCGTCGATGCCGTTCTGCGTCGCGCTGGCCGTCCGTGAGATGCGGATGACGCCGGCGGAGGCGGTCTGGGCCGCGACGGCCGGCGGCGCCCGGGCGTTGCGCCGCACCGACGTCGGGCTGCTGCGCCCCGGCGTACGGGCCGACCTGATGATCCTCGACGCCCCGTCCCACCTGCACCTGGCCTACCGGCCGGGTGTCCCACTGGTCCGCCAGGTCCTGCACAACGGAGTGCCGCAATGTCGACTGTGACCGTCCAGCCCACCGGGATCACCCCCGCCGACGTGCTCGCCGTGGCGCGCGGCGACGCCGGGGTCGCGCTCGCCCCGGCCGCCGTCGACGCGATGGTCGCCAGCCGGTCCATCGTGGACGGCATCGAGGCCGCCGGCCGTCCGGTGTACGGCGTCTCCACCGGCTTCGGGGCGCTGGCGAACACCTTCGTCGCCCCGCAGCGGCGGGCCGAGTTGCAGCACGCGCTGATCCGCTCGCACGCCGCCGGGGTGGGCACCCCGATGCCCCGCGAGGTGGTCCGGGCGATGATCCTGCTGCGGGTCCGTTCGCTGGCGCTGGGCCGCTCCGGGGTCCGACCGCTGGTCGCTCAGGCGCTGGTAGACCTGCTCAACGCCGACGTCACCCCGTGGGTGCCGGAGCACGGGTCGCTCGGCGCGTCCGGTGACCTGGCGCCGCTGGCGCACTGCGCGCTGGTGCTGCTCGGCGAGGGCTGGGTGCTCGGCCCGGCCGGGGAGCGGGTCGACGCCGCCGACGCGCTGCGCGCCGCCGGGCTGACCCCGGTGACGTTGGCCGCCAAGGAGGGGCTGGCGCTGATCAACGGCACCGACGGCATGCTCGGCATGCTGCTGCTGGCCGTCGCGGACGCCCGGCACCTGTTCACCATGGCCGACGTGACCGCCGCGCTGGCCATCGAGGCGATGCTCGGCTCGGAACGGCCGTTCCTGCCCGAGCTGCACGCCATCCGGCCGCACCCGGGGCAGGCCATGTCGGCGGCGAACATCCACCGGCTGCTGCAGAACTCCCGGGTGATGGACTCGCACCGTGACGACCTGGCGCACGCAGTGCAGGACGCGTACTCGATGCGGTGCGCCCCGCAGGTGGCCGGCGCGGCCCGGGACACCCTGGACTTCGTGGCGACGGTGGCCGGCCGGGAGCTGGTCTCGGTGGTGGACAACCCGGTGGTGCTGCCGGACGGCCGGGTCGAGTCGACCGGCAACTTCCACGGTGCTCCGCTCGGCTTCGCCGCCGACTACCTGGCCATCGCCGCCGCCGAGGTGGGGGCGATCGCCGAACGCCGGGTGGACCGGCTGCTCGACGTGACCCGCAACCGGGAGCTGCCGGCGTTCCTGTCACCCGACGCCGGAGTCAACTCCGGGCTGATGATCGCCCAGTACACCGCCGCCGGGATCGTCGCGGAGAACCGCCGGCTGGCCGCACCCGCCTCGGTCGACTCGTTGCCGACCAGCGGCATGCAGGAGGATCACGTCTCGATGGGCTGGGCGGGGGCGAAGAAGCTGCGTACCGTGCTGGACAACCTGACCAGCCTGCTCGCCGTGGAGCTGCTGGCGGCCGTCCGGGGGCTACAGCTGCGGGCGCCGCTGGAGCCGTCCCCGGCCGGACGGGCCGCCGTGGCGGCGCTCGGCGGTGCGGCTGGCGAACCCGGTCCCGATGTCTTCCTCGCCCCGGTGATGGAAGCGGCCCGTGCCGTGCTCGCCGGGCCCGACCTGCGTACCGCCATCGAACGGGAGATCGGCCCCCTGGGCTGACTTCCCTTCCCGGGCACTTCCGCCCTTTCCGCCCACCGCCCCGGCCGACCCACCGCCCCCGGCCGACCCACCGCCCCGGCGGACCCGTCGTCCCCGGCGGACCCGTCGTCCCCGGCCGACCCGTCGCTCCTGCGGCGGCCCGTCGCGGCGCAGGTCCTTGCCCCGGCAGGTCCACCGCCATAGCGCGCCCACCACGGCCCTCAGCTGAGCCCGCGTTCGGCACTCCCGAAGCCCACCCCGCCACTGTCATCACACAGCGTAATAACGCCTCCCAACCCAACAGCATCACCGAAAGTAGCCAAAGCCACTACCCCACTAATCCTCACCAGCACCCTTTGCTCTGCTGCCATGGAGGCGACATCGCTCTTACCAGCAAAAATCAAGGACGCACCCTGATTCACCCATAGAAGGCCCAGTTACTCTTCGTGCCTGTCGCCCGAAGGGCAGCAGAGCAAAGGATGCGGGTGTCGTACTGTACTGTCGGTTGGATGATTACCGTCGGTGAGTAGATGGGGCCTGACGTCGAGTGTCGGGGCTGGACGAAGTGGAGCATGTCCTCGCGGGCAGGGCGCGCATCTGGGACGACCGCAGGAGGGTAGGACAGGCACGGAGCCATGCCGCCCACGCCCCGGGCAACCAGACGTGCTGGATGCCGACAGCGCTGAGCCGTTCACGCCGGGCAGCCGACAGGCAGGGCCGTTCGTGAGCCGGCCCGCCGACAGGCGCCCCGCCCGCGGGGACGCGGGCGGGGCCGGGACGAGGCGCAGGCCGGGACGAGGCGCAGGCCGGGACGAGGCGCAGGCCGGGACGAGGCGCAGGCCGGGACGAGGCGCAGGCCGGGACGAGGCGCAGGCCGGGACGAGGCGCAGGCCGGGACGAGGCGCAGGCCGGGACGAGGCGCGGGCCGGGACGAGGCGCGGGCCGGTCAGGTGGCGGGCAGCACCTTGGCGGCCAGCTTCGCCAACTCGCGCAGCGCCTTGCCCCGGTGGCTGATCGCGTCCTTCTCCTGCGGGGTCAGCTCCGCGTTGGTCCGCTCCTGGCCGTCGCCGACGAAGATCGGGTCGTACCCGAAGCCACCGTCGCCGCGCGGGGCGCGCAGCAGCCGGCCGGGCTGGCGGCCGTCGACCAGGTGCTCCTTGCCCCCGGGCAGCACCAGCGCGACGGTGCAGACGAAGGCCGCGCCCCGGTGCTCGTCGGGCAGGTCGGCGATCTGGTCCAGCACCAGCTGAAGGTTGGCCCGGTCGTCGCCGTGCCGGCCGGCCCAACGGGCGCTGAACACCCCCGGCATGCCGTTGAGCGCGTCGACCGCGATGCCGGAGTCGTCGGCGATGGTGGGCAGGCTGGTCCGCCGGCAGCCCTCCCGCGCCTTGATCAGGGCGTTCTCGCCGAAGGTGAGGCCGATCTCCGGCAGCTCCGGGTACTCCTCGACGTCGTCCAGGCCGAGCAGGGCGATCCGGTGCGCGCCGAGCGCGCCGTCGAGGATGCGCTGGAGCTCGACCAGCTTCTTACGGTTCCGGGTGGCGAGCAGGACCTTGTTCATGATGCGAGCGCCTTCCGCTGGGCCTCGGCCAGTTCCAGACAGCCCAACGACGCGACGTCCAGCAGCGCGTCGAGCTGCGCCCGGGAGAAGACCCCGTCCTCCCCGGTGCCCTGCACCTCGACGAAGTCGCCCTCGCCGGTGCAGACGACGTTCATGTCCACCTCGGCGGCCACGTCCTCGACGTAGCAGAGGTCCAGCAGCGGCTCGCCCGCGACGATGCCGACGCTGACCGCGGACACCGACCGGTGCATCACCTTCTCCGGCTTGCCGGCCAGCGACTTGCGGGCGGCCAGCCAGCTCACCGCGTCGTAGAGGGCAACGTACGCGCCGGTGATCGAGGCGGTACGGGTGCCGCCGTCGGCCTGGAGCACGTCGCAGTCGAGCACGATCGAGTTCTCGCCGAGCGCCTTCAGGTCGACGCAGGCGCGCAGGCTGCGGCCGATCAGCCGGGAGATCTCGTGGGTCCGCCCGCCGATCTTGCCGCGGACGCTCTCCCGGTCGGAGCGGGTGTTGGTGGCCCGGGGCAGCATCGCGTACTCGGCGGTGACCCAGCCGAGCCCGGAGCCCTTGCGCCAGCGCGGCACGCCCTCGGTGACGCTGGCCGTGCAGAGCACCCGGGTGCCGCCGAACTCGACGAGCACCGAGCCCTCCGGGTGGGTGCTCCAGCCCCGGGTCAACGTCACCGGTCGGAGTTGGTCGGGTCGACGCCCGTCAGGTCGTGCCATCCCTGCACCCTATGCGGTGCCGTGATCGCGTCGTGCCGCGGTCTCCCGGCGGCGGTGGGGCCGGGTCAGATCTCGTAGCTGGCGCCGGCCCGGACCACTTCCAGCGGACCGGTGTACGCCCCGGCCGCCGCCGCGATGGTGTGCGACTCGCTGCCCCAGGCCACCACCAGGTGGGTCAGCAGCAGCCGGCCCACCCCGGCCTTGGTGGCCGCCTCGCCGGCCTCCCGACCGGTCAGGTGCAGATCCGGGGGGTTGTCCACCCCGTCGAGGTAACTGGCCTCGCAGAGGAAGACGTCGGCGTCCTGGGCGAGCCGCAGCAGCGCGTCACAGGGGGCGGTGTCGGAGGAATAGCAGAGCACCCGGCCCTCGTGCTCCAGCCGCACCCCGTACGTCTCGACCGGATGGTTCACCCGGTCGACGGTGACGGTGAACGGGCCGATCGGGAAGGTGCCCGGCTGGAGGCCGTAGAACTGGTAGACGTCCTCCACGTCGGCGCCGTCCTGGCCGTAGGCGGTGGCGAGCCGGTCCGGGGCACCCGGGGGCGCGTAGACCGGCAGCGCCGGGTAGGGGCCGTCCGGGGCGTACCGCCTCACGACCACGTACGACGCCGCGTCGAGGATGTGGTCGCAGTGCAGGTGCGTCAGGAGGATGGCGTCCGGGGCGTGCAGCCCGGCATAGCGTTGGAGGGTGGACAGCGAGCCGGACCCGAAGTCGACCAGCAGCCGGAAGCCCTGCGCCTCGACGAGGTAGGCCGAGCAGGGGGACTCGGGACCGGGGAAGCTCCCCGCACAGCCCAGGACGGTCAGCCGCATCCAGTCGCCCCACAATTACTATAGGTAGTCGACACGCCGGAGCCGGGATGGCTGATGATCTCAACCGACGCGTACGCCACGGTGCGCAGCCTACGCGCAGCGACGGCGGGGCAAGAATCATCTTCTGGAAGTTGTCACCAACGTGACACCCACGGAGGCCCGGTCGACGGTCCGTCGACCGGGCCTCCGGCGGGTCACGCCCAGAGCTGCCCTTCCAGGGCGTCCTCGGCGTCGGCGAGCGTGCCGCCGTACGCCCCGGTGGAGAGGTACTTCCAGCCGCCGTCGCAGACCACGAACGCGACGTCGGCCCGGCGGCCGTCCCGCACCGCCTCGTGGGCCACGGCCAGGGCGGCGTGCAGGATCGCCCCGGTGGAGAAGCCGGCGAAGATCCCCTCCACCTCCACCAGCTGACGGGTCCGCAGCACCGCGTCCCGGGTGCCGACGGAGAAGCGCCGGTTGAGTACCGTCGCGTCGTACAGCTCGGGGACGTAACCCTCGTCGATGTTGCGCAGCCCGTAGACCAGCTCGCCGTAGCGGGGCTCGGCCGCCACCACCTGGATGCCCTCGACCTTCTCCCGCAGGAACCGCCCGGTGCCCATCAGGGTGCCGGTGGTGCCCAGGCCCGCCACGAAGTGCGTGATGGTGGGGAGGTCGTGCAGCAGCTCCGGGCCGGTGGTCTCGTAGTGCGCCCGCGCGTTGGCCTCGTTGCCGTACTGGTAGAGCATCACCCAGTCGGGGTGTTCGGTGGCGATCTGCTTCGCGGTGGCGACCGCCTGGTTCGAGCCGCCCGCCGCCGGCGAGAAGATGATCTCCGCGCCGTACATCCGGAGGAGCTGGACCCGTTCGGTGGAGACGTTCTCCGGCATCACGCAGACCAGCCGGTAGCCGCGCAGCTTGGCCACCATGGCCAGCGAGATACCGGTGTTGCCGCTGGTCGGCTCCAGGATGGTGTCGCCGGCCCGGAGGCGGCCGGCCTGCTCCGCCGCCCGGACCATGAACAGGGCCGCGCGGTCCTTGATGCTGCCGGTCGGGTTCCGGTCCTCCAGCTTGGCCCAGAGCCGCACCGGCGGCGCCCCGTCGGGCACCGTCGGCGAGAGCCGGGGCAGCCCCACCAGGGGGGTGCCGCCGCAGGCGTCGAGCAGGCTGTCGTACCGCGTCATGACGCCCGCCCTCAGCGGGCGGCGACGAAGCCGAACGCGCCACCGGCGACGGCCGGCAGGACGGTCACGCTGTCACCGTCGTTGAGCTTGGCGTCCAGCGCGCCGAGGAACCGGACGTCCTCGTCGTTGACGTAGACGTTGACGAAGCGGTGCAGCGCGCCGGCGTCGGTGACCAGCCGGCCCTTCAGGCCGGCGTGCCGGGAGTCCAGGTCGGTGAGCAGGTCGCCCAGGGTGTCCCCGGAGCCCTCGACGACCTTCGCGCCGCCGGTGTAGCTGCGCAGGATGGTGGGGATGCGAACCTCGATGGCCATGACGTACTCCTTGGTCGGGTGTGCCTCGGTGCCGGACGGAAAGGGTGTGCGGAGCTGGGGATCAGCTGCCGGAACACTCGTAGTCGACCGTCGCCGGGCTCTGCCCGAACATGTAGGACTGGACCGCGTGCGGGTCCACCCCGGCATCCACGATCCGCACCGGCTCCTCGGTCACCACACCGTCGACGATCCGGAACGACCGGATCTCCTCGGTGTCCGGCTCGCGGGTGGAGACCAGCAGGTAGTGCGCGCCCGGCTCACCGGCGAAGGCCACGTCCGTGCGGGACGGGTACGCCTCGGTGGCGGTGTGCGAGTGGTAGATGACGACCGGCTCCTCGTCGCGGTCGTCCATCTCCCGCCACACCCGCAGGTGCTCCATCGAGTCGAACTCGTAGAACGTCATCGAGCGGGCCGCATTGTCCATCGGGATGTGCCGGGTCGGGGTGTCGCCGCCGACGGGTCCGGCGACCACTCCACACGCCTCGTCCGGGTGGTCCCGGCGCGCGTGGGCGACGATCGCCTCGACGATCGACCGGTCGATGCTCAGCACGTGACCCAGCCTAGCGCCCGTTGCCGGCAACCGGCGAGGCGGCGGCCGTCACAGTTCAGTCGATCAGGGCGTTGAGCAGGGATTCCTGGAGATAGCCGAGGTAGGCGTAGACCGACAGTTGGAACACCCGGGACGAGGTAGGGTCCTCGGCGACCGCGTCGTCGAGCTCCTCGCCCAGGTCGGTGCCGTCCTTGATCTCCAACCGGACGCCCATCGCGAGCCGGGCGTCGTTGAGCGCCCGCAGCCACGCCTCGGCCGCCTCGGCGTCCAGCCGCACCTCGCCACCGGCGGATTCGGGCAGCGCGGCGAGCACCGCGCCGGCCTGGTCGATCTTGGCGGTCTTCAGGTCGCCCTCGGTGTAGCGGCGGAACTCCGCGGTGCCCGCCGGGTCGTCCGGGTACGCCTCGGGGAAGAGCCGGCCGACGACCGGGTCGGCCGGGTCGAAGCCGTCGGTGAGCAGCCCGACCACCTCACCGGCGACCTTGCGCAGCACCCGCGCCTCGTCCACGGCGAAGGTCGCCACGTACCGGTCGCCCTGACGACGGAACATACTCACCGGGCCGTCTCCGTTCGCGACTGCGGGGCTCGCAAACCCGGCTCACTCCTCACGCTCACGACCTGTCCACCGTCGCCCAGAGGCCGTACGCGTGCAACTGGGCCGCGTCGTGCTCCATCCGCTCCCGGGCGCCGCTGGACACCACGGCCCGGCCCTTGTGGTGCACGTCCAGCATCAGTTTCTCGGCCTTCTCCCGGCTGTAACCGAACAGCTTCTGGAAGACCCAGGTCACGTACGTCATGAGATTGACCGGGTCGTCCCAGACGATCGTCACCCACTGCCGGTCCGCGACCGGCACCTCGTCGGTGTCCGGCGTCTCGACCGGTGCTACCTGTGGAGCCGCCATGCCCCCATGGTGCCACCGGAAGCGGGGATTCGATGAACCGGAACGCCGGGACGACTCCGATCACCCGCCGGAGCTGCGGAAACCGGCGGAACACGGATGCCGCGGCGACCCCGCGCCGGCGACCCGGCCCAGCCGGACGTCGGGCACCCGGGCGGGGCGACCGGGCCGGTGGCGATCGGCGGAGGGACGCGCGTACCCGCCCGACCCGGGCGGCACGGGCGCACCTACCGCACCGGCCCGACGCGGATACTCAGTGTCGGGTACGGGCCTACTCCACTCCCGCGTGTGACCGGGTACCTCCGCACCGAATTGCATCGATATGCTGCCCGGATGAGTCGGTGGGGTTTCGTCGGCCGTACGGATGAACTCACCCGGCTGCGGGCCGCGGTGCGCGAGGGCCGGGGGCGCGGGCTCTTCGTCAGCGGCAGCGCCGGCATCGGCAAGAGCCGGCTGCTGCGGGAGGGGGTGGCCGCCCTTCCCCCCGACCGGTACGCGCTGTCGTTCGTCGCGGCCAGCACCGCCACCTCGGCGCTGCCCTTCGGCGGGCTCGCCCCGGTGCTGCCGGCCGAGCAGCCGGCCGGCCTCTCCCCCGCCGGCGTGCTGCGCTGGGGGGTCGACGTGCTGCGGGAACAGGCCGCCGGGCGGCGCATCGTGCTCGCCATCGACGACGCCCACCTGCTCGACCCCCCGTCGGCGGCCCTGGTCCACCTGCTCGCCCGCGCGGAGAACACCACCGTGCTGGGGACGCTGCGCAGCGGCGAGCAGATCCCGCTGCCCATCCGGGCACTGTGGACCGACGACCTGGTCGAACACACCGAACTGGCCCCGCTCGGGCCGGCCGACACCACCGACCTGCTCGCCGCCATCCTGACCGGGCCGGTCGACGCCGGCACCGCCGAACGGCTGTTCCGGCTCTCCGCCGGCAACCCGCTGCTGCTCCGCGAGCTGGTGCTGGCCGCCTCCGCCGGAGGCGAGCTGGTCCGCAGCTACGGACTCTGGCGGTGGACCGGGCGACTCGAACTGGCCCCCAGCCTCACCGACCTCGTCGACATCCGGATCGGGCGGCTGGAGCCCGGTGTCCGGACCGTGGTCGAGCTGGTCGCCTTCGGCGAACCCCTCGGCCTGCACCTGCTCGAACAGGCTGCCGACCCGGCCGACGTGGAGGCGGCCGAGGAGCGTGGCCTGATCAGCGTGGGTACGGGCGGCCGGCGGGCCGACGCGCGGCTCGCCCACCCGCTCTACGGTGAGGTGATCCGCCGGCGGTGCCCGGTCAGCCGGACCCGTCGCCTCCAGGCCCAGCTCGCCGAGCGGCTGGAACGGGTCGGCGCCCGCCGCCGCGGTGACCTGCTGCGGGTGGCGGTGTGGCGGTTGAACTCCGGCACCGCCCAGGACCCGGCGCTGCTGCTCGACGCGGCCGGTCAGGCGTTCACCCGGTACGACGTGCCGCTGGCCACCCGGCTGGCGCGGGCCGCGCTCGACGCCGACGGCGGCTTCCCCGCGGCCGAGCTGCTCGCCACCCTGCTGATGTTCGGCGACCGGCCGGCGGAGGCCGTCGACGTGCTCGACGGGGTAGCCGACGACGTCGTCTCGGAGGAGCGGCGGTGCCGCTGGCTGACCGTGCACGGGATGGTCGGCTACTGGGGCCTGAGTCGGCAGTCCACGGTGGACACCCTCGCGGCGGCCGGTCACACCCTGGCCGACCCCGGCCACCGGGCCCGGCTGCGCGCCTTCGAGGCGATCATGCGGCTGCACGGCCTGGACGTCGACACCGCGGTGCGGATCAGCCGGTCGGTGCTGGAGCATCCGGCGGCCGGCGTCGCGGCCCGGGAGCTGGCCCGGTCCACCGTCGCCCATGCCGACGCGGCGCGGGGCCGGTTCCTGGCCAACGCCGCGGCGATCGACCGGGTGCAGGCCGAGGCGGCGAACTGGCGGGCCGACATGCCGTACCTGCACCTGGCCATGGAGCTGGCCCGGGGCACCCGGCTGACGCTCACCGGGGACCTGGCCGGCATCGACGCCATCGTGGCCGACGAGTTCGCCGACCAGGCCGACGCCGGCGACTTCCGGCTCGGCACCGGCTACCTGTCCATCCTCCAGGCGTACGCGGCGCGGCTGCGTGGTCGCGGCGACGACGCGCTCAGGGCCAGCCTCGACGCCTGCGTGGTGCTCGCCACCAGCCGGGTCTTCGCGGGCCTCGCGCACGCCGAGCGCGCCCAGGCGGCGGCGCTGCGCGGCGACGTGGCGACCGCGCGGGAGGCGATGGCCGAGGCCGACCGGGTCCAGACTCCCGGCATGGCGGTCCTCCAGCCCTGGCTGGAGCAGGCCCGGGGCGCGGTGCTGGCCGCCGGTGGCGACCTGACCGGGGCCGCCGGGCACCTCGGCGAGCTGGCCGGCCGGCTGCACGCCGACGGTCTCGCCGGCCACGAGGTGCTCGTCCTGCACGATCTGGTCCGGCTCGGTCAGGCCGGCGCCCCGGTCGGGCCGGCGGGCACCGACGGCAGCCGGCGCACGGTGGCGCAGCGGCTGGCGGATCTCACCGGGGAGGTCGACGGCGACCTGACGCCGCTGCTCGCCCGGCACGCGCGCGCCGCCGCCGAGAACGACGGGTCCGCCCTGTTGGCGGCGGCCGACGACTTCGCCAAGCTCCACCTGACGCTCTGGGCGGTCGACGCCACCGCGACCGCGCTGCACGGGTGGCGGCGGGACAGGTCGACGTCGGCCGCGACCGCGCACGAGCGGCTCGCCGCCCTGCTCGCCCGCTGCGACCGGATCCGGACCCCGGCGCTGGACGCGCTGCGGCCCGCGCTGAGCGCCCGGGAGCTGGAGGTCGCCGGCCTCGCCGCCGCCGGGGCGACCAGCCGGGTCATCGCGGGCCGGCTCTTCCTGTCGACCCGGACGGTGGAGAACCATCTCCAGCGGGTCTACGGCAAGCTCGGCATCACCAGCCGTGCCCAGCTGGGCGCGGCGCTGCGGTCGGTCCCGGGGCACGACGGCGGCGCGACCGGGTGAACTCTAGGCTGGGCTGGTGAACCGTCTTCGTCCCGCGCTGCTGACCGACCACTACGAGCTGACCATGGTCAGTGCCGCCCTGCGGGACGGCACCGCCGACCGCCGCTGCACCTTCGAGGTGTTCAGCCGGCGGCTGCCCACCGGACGTCGGTACGGCGTGGTCGCGGGGACCGGCCGCCTGATCGACATGATCAGGGAGTTCCGGTTCGCCCCGGAGGAGGTCGAGTTCCTGCTCCGCACCGGGGTGGTCGACGAACCGGCCGCCCGGTGGCTGGCCGGCTACCGCTTCACCGGCGACATCGACGGGTACGCCGAGGGTGAGCTGTTCTTCCCCGGCTCCCCGATCCTCACCGTCTCCGGCGGCTTCGCCGAGTGCGTGGTGCTGGAGACCCTGGTGCTGTCGGTGCTCAACCACGACTGCGCGGTGGCCGCGGCGGCCGCCCGGATGGTCACCGCGGCCCGCGGCCGGGCGCTGATCGAGATGGGTTCCCGGCGGGCGCACGAGGAGGCGGCGGTGGCCGCCGCGCGGGCGGCGTACCTGGCTGGTTTCCGGTTCACCTCCAACCTCGCCGCCGGCCAGCGGTACGGGATCCCCACCGCCGGGACGGCCGCGCACGCGTTCACCCTGCTGCACGACGACGAGCGGACGGCGTTCGCGTCGCAGGTCGCCACGCTGGGCCGGGACACCACGCTGCTGGTCGACACGTACGACATCAGCCAGGGCATCCGGACCGCCATCGAGGTGGCCGGGCCGCAGCTGCGGGCGGTCCGGATCGACTCCGGCGATCTCGCGGTCATCGCCCAGCAGTCCCGGGAACTGCTCGACTCGCTCGGTGCCACCGAGACCAAGATCATCGTGTCGGGTGACCTCGACGAGTACGCCATCGCCGCCCTCGCCGCCGAGCCGGTCGACATGTACGGCGCGGGCACCGCCGTGGTCACCGGGTCCGGGGCGCCCACCGCCAGCCTGGTCTACAAGCTGGTCGAGGTGGACGGGCGGCCGGTGGTCAAGCGCTCCGAGAACAAGGGCACCATCGGCGGCCGGAAGGTCGCGGTACGTCGACACAAGCCCACCGGCACGGCCACCGAGGAGATCGTCGTCTCGCAGGGCGTACCTGACCGGCGGGCCAACGACCGGCTGCTCCAGCACTCGTTCGTGGTCGACGGCGAACCGGTCGACCTGCCGGGCATCGAGCAGTCCCGCGAGCACCTGCGGGAGTGCCTGATCTCCATCCCGTGGGAGGGGCTGAAGCTCTCGGCCGGTGATCCGGCGATCCCGGTCACGGTCGTACCGGCCGGTTGAGTCGTCGGGGCAGACTGGGTCGTGCCGCAGGTGGGGTCACCGGCGGCGAGCGGAGAGGAAGGGCACCGATGGCCAACGCGCTGATCATCGTGGACGTGCAGAACGACTTCTGCGAGGGCGGTTCGCTCGCCGTCGCCGGGGGCGCGGGGGTGGCCGCCGGCATCTCCGGGTTGCTGGCGGCCGAACCACGGCGGTGGGACCACGTGGTCGCCACCAAGGACTACCACGTCGACCCGGGGGCGCACTTCGGCGATCCGCCGGACTACGTCGACTCCTGGCCGCGGCACTGCGTGGTCGGCACCCCGGGCAGCGAGTTCCACCCCGACCTGGTGACCGACCGGGTCGAGGCGGTCTTCCACAAGGGCGAGCACGCCGCCGCGTACTCCGGTTTCGAGGGGCACGCCGCCGACGGTGAGGGCCTGGCCGACTGGCTGCGCCGGCACGACGTCGACCGGGTCGACGTGGTCGGCATCGCCACCGATCACTGCGTCCGGGCCACCGCCCTGGACGCCGCGCGGGAGGGCTTCGCCACCACCGTGCTGCTCGACCTGACGGCGGCGGTCGCGCCGCCGACGCTGGACGTGGCGCTGCGGGCGATGGACGGCGCCGGGGTGACCCTGCACGGTGAGCCGGTGATCAGCGCCGCATGAGCCGGTAATCGCTTGCCGTTGTCGTACCTCCGGTCGAGGATGACCGCCGGAGGTACGGAGCATAATGACGTTGACGCCTTACCGGAAGGCCCTGGCCCAGCCCGGCCTGCGGTCCCTGCTGCTGGTGGCGGTGCTGGCCCGCATCCCGCTCACCGCGACCGGGGTGGCCCTCACCTTCTTCGTGGTGCTGGAGCTGGGCCGGGGTTACGGAGCCGCCGGCCTGGTCGGCGCCGCGTCGGTCACCGGCGCGGCGATCGGCTCACCCCTGCTCGGCCGGCTGGTCGACCGGCGCGGCCTGCGGCCGGTGATCGCCACGACCACCATCGTCGAGGCGGTCTTCTGGGCCAGCGCCCCGACGTTGCGCCTGCCGCTGCTGCTGCCCGCCGCGTTCGTGGCCGGGTTGTTCGCGCTGCCGGTCTTCTCGGTGGTCCGGCAGTCGATCGCCGCGCTGGTCCCGGCGCAGCGTCGACGCCCCGCGTACGCGTTGGACTCGATGTCGATGGAGCTGTCCTTCATGATCGGGCCGGCGCTGGCCGTGGCGCTCGCCACCGCCGTGTCGCCCCGGGTCGCGCTCTGGGCGATCGGCGCGGGCATCGTCTCCTCCGGCATCCTCCTCTGGCTGCTCGACCCGCCGATCCGCAGCGCCGACGAGCCGGTCGGTCCGCAGCCCCGGATTCCCCGGCGGCAGTGGCTGACCAGCCGCCTGCTCGCCGTGTTCGCGGTGAGCGCCGCCGCCACCCTGGTGCTCGGCGGCACCGACGTGGCGGTGGTCGCCGTTTTGCGGGCCGGTGGCGAGGTCGGCTGGACCGGCGCGGTGCTCACCGCCTGGGCGGTCGCGTCGCTGGTCGGCGGCTTCGCGTACGGGGCTGTCCGCCGGTCCTTCTCCCCGTTGGCGTTGGCCGCCCTGCTCAGTCTCTGCACCATCCCGGTCGGGCTGGGCGGGGGTCACTGGTGGCTGCTCTGCCTGGCCCTGCTGCCGGCCGGCGCGCTCTGCGCCCCCACGATCGCGGCCACCGCCGACGCGGTCAGCCAGCTCGCCCCGGCCGGGGTACGCGGCGAGGCGATGGGCCTGCACGGCTCCGCCACCACGGTGGGCATCGCCCTCGGCGCTCCGCTGGCCGGTGCGGTGATCGACGCCTCGGTGCCGCTGTGGGGCTTCGCGGTCACCGGTGCCGTGGGGCTGCTGGTGACCCTCGTCGTGCTCCCGATGGAGCTACGCCACCGCCGCGCACCCACCACCGAACCCACCGCCGACCTGGCCCCCGCCGCTACCTGACCCGGCACAGCGGCACAGCGAGGGACGCTATCTCCTCGTGAGCGGTATGCCACAGCGTCATAAAAATGACGCTGTGGCATACCGCTCTTTCGAGAGAGTGTCGCTCCGGCGGCCACACGTTCCGGAGCGAGCCAACCCCGACCCACGCCACGCCCGCCGCCACCCACACGTTCCGGAGCCAGCCAACCCCAACCCCACCCAACGGCCGGCGCGGAACGCCGGCCGCGACCGACGACGGCCCGTCCCGGGAATGCCGACGGGCGTCGTACCCCGGGTGGGGTACGACGCCCGCCGGCGGTGTACGTGCGGCGTCAGCGCCGGTCGAGGTTCCCGGCGGTGTCCTCCTGGTAGCTGGCACCACCGTTGACCTCGCTGGTCAGCGGCTTGGCACCACCCTCCGGCGGGCCGGCGAGGCTCTGGCCGGCGGCCAGCTCGGGGAACTTCGCGTCGAACGCCGGGCGCTCGGAGCGGATCCGGGGCATCCGGTCGAAGTTGCGCAGCGGCGGCGGGGAGCTGGTCGCCCACTCCAGCGAGTTGCCGTGCCCCCACGGGTCGTCCACCTCGACGACCGGGCCGGTCTTGTACGACTTCCAGCAGTTCCAGATGAACGGCAGGGTCGAGATGCCGGTGATGAACGCGCCGATCGTGGAGATCATGTTGAGCGTGGTGAAGCCGTCGCTGGGCAGGTAGTCGGCGTACCGCCGGGGCATGCCCTCGTTGCCCAGCCAGTGCTGCACCAGGAACGTGGTGTGGAAGCCGATCATGGTGAGCCAGAAGTGGATCTTGCCCAGTCGCTCGTCGAGCATCCGGCCGAACATCTTCGGGAACCAGAAGTAGATGCCGGCGAACACCGCGAACACGATCGTGCCGAACAGCACGTAGTGGAAGTGCGCCACCACGAAGTACGAGTCGTGCAGGTGGAAGTCGAGCGGCGGGCTGGCCAGCAGCACCCCGGTCAGGCCACCGAAGAGGAAGGTCACCAGGAAGCCGATGGCGAACAGCATCGGCGTCTCGAAGGTGATCTGCCCCCGCCACATGGTGCCGATCCAGTTGAAGAACTTCATCCCCGTCGGCACGGCGATCAGGTAGCTGAGGAAGCTGAAGAACGGCAGCAGCACCTGGCCGGTGGCGAACATGTGGTGCGCCCAGACGCTCATCGACAGCGCGGCGATGGCGATGGTGGCGGCGACGAGGCCCTTGTAGCCGAAGATCGGCTTACGGGAGAAGACCGGGATGACCTCGGTGATGATGCCGAAGAACGGCAGCGCGATGATGTAGACCTCGGGGTGCCCGAAGAACCAGAACAGGTGCTGCCACAGCATCGGGCCGCCGGTGGCCGGGTCGTACACGTGGGCGCCGAGCAGCCGGTCCGCGGCGAGCGCGAAGAGCGCGGCGGCCAGCAGCGGGAAGACGAGGATCGCCAGCAGGCTGGTGACCAGCATGTTCCACGTGAAGATCGGCATCCGGAACATGGTCATGCCGGGCGCACGCAGGGTCAGGATCGTGGTGATCAGGTTGACCGCGCCGAGGATGGTGCCCAGACCGGAGATGGCCAGGCCGACCACCCACATGTTCGCGCCGACGCCCGGCGAGTGCTCGACGGTGCTCAGCGGGGTGTAGGCGGTCCAGCCGAAGTCGGCCGCGCCACCGGGGCTGAGGAAACCGGCGGTCGCCATGGTGCCGCCGAACAGGTACAGCCAGTAGGCGAAGGCGTTCAGCCGGGGGAACGAGACGTCGGGGGCGCCGATCTGCAGCGGCACGACGTAGTTGGCGAACGCGAACACGATCGGCGTCGCGAAGAACAGCAGCATGATCGTGCCGTGCATGGTGAACAGCTGGTTGTACTGCTCGGGCGACAGGAACTGCAGGCCCGGTCGCGCCAGCTCGGCTCGCATGATCAGGGCCATCAGGCCGCCGATCATGAAGAACACGAACGCGGTGACCATGTACATGATCCCGATCTGCTTCGCGTCCGTGGTGCGCAGCAGCCGCGCGATGGCCGACCCCTTGACCGGCTCTCGGACCGGCCATGGCCGGGTCACGACCGGCTTGGGTGCGACGGTGGTCACGAATGGCCTCCGGTTCTCGGTTGTCCCGCTCGGCACGCGTCGTCAGCTGCGGGCCGTCATCCGAAAGGATGTTAGTCCCCGGTAGGTGGCAGCACCGCTCGGGGTGCTCTGGCACCATGTCCGGCCGCCGGTCGCGGCTACAGCGGGCCGACCAGCAGTCGGTAGTGCTCGCCGAAGATCCGCCCGCCCCGCCCGCGCAGCAACGGGTCGCGCAGCGCCGGCGGCACGTCGCGGGTGCGGTTGCGGTCCCGGGTCCGGTCCCGCACCCATCGGGTACGCGGACGACGACGGCTCTCGTACGCCACCAGCGCCGCCTCGACGCCACCGGCGGCCCGGAGCGACTCGGCGAGCACCACCGCGTCCTCCAGCGCCATCGCGATCCCCTGGGACAGCGTCGGCGCGGTGGCGTGCGCGGCGTCGCCGACCAGCAGCACCCGGCCCCGGTGCCAGCGACCCAGCTCGACCTCGTCGGTGAGCCCGACCTGCACGTCGTGCCAGGCGGCCAGCACCGCCGGGACCGGTCCCCCGTAGCCGCCGAAGAGTTCACGCAGCCGGGCGACCGGGTCGGCCGGAGCGACGGTGCCGGCCTCGTCGGCGTAGCAGTAGAGCCGCCCGGCCCCGAGCGGCACCACCAGGAAGCCGGCCCGCCGCCCGAGCAGCGCCGTCCAGTCCGCGACGTCCGGGCCGTCGCGCACCACCCCCCGGTAGACCACCTGGCCGGCGGGCCGGGGCGGGCCGCCGAGCCCGGCCAGGGCGCGGACCGCCGAGCGGGGCCCGTCGGCGCCGATCACCAGGTCGTACTCGCCGCCGGTGCCGTCGGTGAAGGTCACCGCGACCCCGGTCGGCAGCAGTTCGACGGTGTTCACCTCGGCGCCGTGCCGGACCGCGCCGCCCGCGCCGCTGAGCAGCACCTGGTAGAGGTCGCGGCGGGGCAGTGCCCGGCACTCGCCCACCCCGGCCCAGAGCGCGTCGAGGTCCACCTCGCAGAGCGGGTCGCCGGCGGCGTCGAGGAAGCGCTGGCGGCGGATCACCTGCCCGAGTGGACGGACCGGGCCGTCGAGGTCCAGGCCGCGGAGCGCACGGGCGGCGTTGCCGGGCAGGTAGAGACCGGTGTCGGTCAGCTCGTTCGGGGGTAGCTTCTCGGTCACGTCCGGCCGGAAGCCCGCCAACCGCAGGGCCCGGGCGACGGCCAGACCGGCGATGCCCGCACCGACGACGAGGATGCGCAGGGGAGAGCCACCCATGGTGGTGTACGCCTCCGGAGGGGATCGGTACGCGGTGAAGGCAAGACACTACTCCGCGCGATCGGAGCACACCAGAGGCGTTGATCCTGACCTCCGGCGCAGCCGGGACGAACCAGAAACTTGTCCAGGCGGTGGAACGTCGTTCGAGGGAGGTGCGCTCCTGGGCCGGACGCCGTGCGTCTCACTACAGTGACGCCGTGACGACGGACGAGTCGTACCGGTCGGTCAAGTCGGCGGGGCGGGCGCTGGACGTGCTGGAGGCGCTGGCCGCCCCGCAGGGGCCCCGGTCACCGGTGGAGCTGAGCCGGGCGCTGGGCATTCCCAAGAGCAGCCTGCACGCCATCCTGCGGACCCTGCTGGACCGCGACTGGGTGGCCGTCGACCCGAGCGGGACCAGGTTCTCGGTGGGGCTGCGGGCGCTGGAGGTCGGTGCGGCGTTCCTCGTCGGCGCGGACGCCGCCGCCCTGTACGACGTCACCCTGGACCGACTGGCCGAGCACTCCGGCGAGACGGTCCAGCTCTACCGCCTCGACCGCGGTGCGGTGGTGCTGCTGGCCAGGCGGGACTCGGCACACATCGTCCGGCCGGTCTGCGCGGTGGGGCGGCGGCTGCCCGCGCACGCCACCGCGGCCGGCAAGGCGCTGCTCGCCGCCCGGACCGACGCGGAGGTCGACCGGCTGCTCCAGTGGCCGCTGCCGGCGACCACCGGCCGGACGGTCACCACGCCGGAGGCGCTGCGCGCCGAGCTGGCCGCCGTGCGGCGGCGGGGCTGGGCCGAGGAGTGGGAGGAGTGCAGCCCGGGGCTGGCGGCGGTGGCGGTGGCGGTGCCCCTGCGCGAGCCGGCGGTGGACGCGATAGCGGTGGCCGCTCCGGTGGCCCGGCTGGGGCCGGAGGTACGGACCCGGCTGGCGGCGGTGCTGCGGGAGGCGGCCACCCAGGCCCGCACGGCCCGCGCGCTGCTGTCGCTCAACCCGTAGAACGCGGTTCACGTACATGGATGCGATCGGCTGTTAACTTAACCGGTTCAGTTGCGCCACAGTTTCAAGTGTGTAAATGTGACAAGGACCATGGGAGCGCTCCCGGTCACACCCGAGTCAGGTCCGGCGCCCCCGCGCCGCAGCCAAGGAGCATCATGAAGCGTCCATTGCGGGCACTCGCCGCCGCCGGCCTCCTGGCCGTCGGTTCGATCGTCGCCGTCGCCTTCGGCGGCACCGCCTCCGCCGACACCCAGATCTGCGAGCAGTACGGCTCGACCGTCATCGGCGGCAAGTACGTGGTCCAGAACAACCGCTGGGGCACCACCGCCCAGCAGTGCATCAACGTCACCGGCAGCGGCTTCAGCATCACCAGCCAGCAGGGCTCCGCGCCGACCAACGGCGCACCGGTGTCGTACCCCTCGATCTTCGTCGGCTGCCACTACACCAACTGCTCGCCGGGCACCAACCTGCCGGCCCAGGTGAAGTCGATCAGCAGCGCCCCGGGCAGCATCTCCTTCAACTACGTCGGTGGCGCGATCTACGACGCCGCCTACGACATCTGGCTCGACCCGTCGCCCAAGCGGGACGGCGTCAACGCGATGGAGATCATGATCTGGTTCAACCGGCAGGGCAGCATCCAGCCGATCGGCTCGCCGGTGGGCAACACGAACATCGCGGGCCGCAGCTGGGAGGTGTGGCGCGGCAACAACGGCGGCAACAACGTCATCTCGTACGTCGCGCCCTCGGCCATCCAGGGCATGAGCTTCAACGTGCTGGACTTCATCGCCGACACCCGTAACCGCGGGGCGATCACCAACGACTGGTACCTGACCAGCATCCAGGCCGGCTTCGAGCCGTGGCAGGGCGGTGCCGGGCTGGCCGTCACCAACTTCTCCCAGACCGTCAACACCGGCGGCACCCCGCCGCCCACCACCGCCCCGCCGACCACGCCCCCGCCCACCGGCGGCGGCTGCGCGGTGAAGTACACGTCGAACTCGTGGAACAACGGCTTCACCGCCGACGTGACGGTCACCAACCGGGGTTCGGGCACCATCAACGGCTGGACCCTGACCTACAACCTGCCCAGCGGGCAGCAGGTCACCAGCTCCTGGAACGCCAGCGTCACCCAGAGCGGGTCCGCGGTGACCGCCCGCAACGCCGCCCACAACGGCACCCTCTCCCCCGGCGGCAGCGCGACCTTCGGCTACCAGGGCAGCCTGAACGGCACGTACTCCGCGCCGACCAGCTTCTCCCTCAACGGCGTGGCCTGCGCCCGCGCCTGAGACCCACCACCCACCACCACGCGGGGGGCGTGACCGACAGGTCACGCCCCCCGCACCCCGTCCCGACGTCCCCGCTGCGGTCAGCCGCCCAGGGCGTCGATGTCGCGCAGCTCCTCGGCGGTCAGCGAGAAGTTCCAGATGTCGGCGTTGGCGCGGATCCGTTCCGGGGTGACCGACTTGGGGATCACCACGATCTCGTGGTCGACGTGCCACCGCAGCACCACCTGCGCCGGGGACACGCCGTGCGCGGCGGCGATCCGGGTCAGCACCGGGTCGTCCAGGTCGCTGGCCTTGAACGGGCTGTAGCCCTCCAGCACGATCCCCCGGTCCCGGTGCTCGGTGTGCCGCCGTCGGTCGTACAGCGACGGGCTCCACCGGATCTGGTTGACCGCCGGAGTCTCCCCGGTCGCCTGGATCAGCTCGTCGAGCTGGCCGGTGGCGTAGTTGCTCACCCCCACCGCCCGGGTGAGGTTCTCGTCCCGGGCGGCCAGCAGCTCACGCCAGACCGGGATGCTGTCCGACGGCGACGACGGCGGCCAGTGGATCAGCCAGAGGTCGACGTGGTCGGTGCCCAACGCCCGCAGGCTCGCCTCGATCGTCTCCCGTTCCCGGCCGACCCGGTCGGGCGGCAGCTTGGTGGTGACGAAGACGTCCTCCCGGCGCAGCCCGCTGTCCCTGACCGCCCGGCCCACCTCCTCCTCGTTGCCGTACATGGTGGCGGTGTCGAGGTGCCGGTAACCGGCGGCCAGGGCGGCCAGCACGGCGTCGTACCCGGCCCGGCCGGTCGCCTGCCAGGTGCCGAACCCGAGCAGCGGCATCCGTACGTCGCCGGGGAGACCGACGGTGGGTTGGTCGAGGTCCATGCCGACCGTTCTACCCGTGATCGGACCGGACATGCCGGGCGAGCGGCGAACCCGGGCCGATTGCCGGAGAATGCCGGTGTGCCGAGCATCGACCGGTCCGACGGCGAGGAGCATCGTGTACCTGACCCACCTGGAGTGCCCCCGCTGCGGCCGGGAACACGACGCGGGCCGGCTCACCAACCTGTGTGACTGCGGTTCACCGCTGCTGGCCCGCTACGACCTGACCGCGGTGGCCGCCGCGGTGACCCCCGAGCGGTTCGGGCTGCGCCCGGCCGACCTGTGGCGCTACCGGGAGCTGCTGCCGGTCGCCGACGAGCGGCACGTCACCACGTTGGGCGAGGGGTGGACGCCGCTGTGGCGGGCGTCGGCGTACGGCCGGGAGATCGGCGTCGGAGACCTGATCGTCAAGGACGAGGGGCTGACCCCCACCGGGTCGTTCAAGGCGCGGGGGGCGGCCGTCGGGGTGAGCCGGGCGCGCGAGCTGGGGGTCCGGCGGATCGCCATGCCGACCAATGGCAACGCCGGAGCCGCCTGGGCGACGTACGCGACCCGGGCCGGGCTGGCCTCGACCGTCGCGATGCCGGTCAACGCCCCGACCATCTGCCGCCGGGAGTGCGCGGCCGCCGGGGCCGACCTGCACCTGGTGGACGGGTTGATCGGCGACGCCGGGCGCTGGGTGGCCGAGCTGGTCGCCGGCTCGGACGGCACGGTCTTCGACGCCGGCACGCTGCGCGAGCCGTACCGGCTGGAGGGCAAGAAGACGATGGGGTACGAGATCGTCGAGCAGCTCGGCTGGCAGGTGCCCGACGTGATCATCTATCCGACCGGTGGCGGGGTCGGCCTGATCGGCATCCACAAGGCGATGCACGAGCTGCGGACGCTGGGCTGGGTGGGCGACAAGCTGCCCCGGCTGGTGGCCGTGCAGTCCACCGGCTGCGCGCCGGTCGTCCGGGCGTTCGCCGCCGGTGAGGACCGGGTCCGGCCGTGGGCCGACGCGCACACGGTGGCGTTCGGGATCACCGTGCCGGCCCCGCTGGGCGACGAGCTGATCCTGACCGCGCTGCGGGAGAGCAGCGGGACGGCGCTCGCCGTCGACGACGCGGAGATCCTGGCCGACCTGCGGGACTTCGCCGCCCGGGAGGGGTTGCTGCTCTGCCCGGAGGGGGCGGCCTGCCTGACCGCCGCCCGGCACCTGCGGGCCGGTGGCTGGATCCGGGCCGGCGAGCGGGTGGTGGTGCTGAACACCGGGTCGGGGCTGAAGTACCCGGAGACGGTGGACGTCTCCGGCGTGCCGGTGGGGTGACGCCCGACCCCCTGCGGACGGGACGCACCCCCGACGGTTGGGTCCGGGGCAGGAGGACCCCCGCCCACGCGCGGGGCGTGGGACGGGGGTCGGCCCCGGGACCGGCGTGCCCGCCGACGGTGGGGTTCAGGAGGTCGGCGGTTCGTCCCGGCCGGCGGCTTCCGCCGCGTCGGCCTCCTCCTTGGTCCGGTGCACCGCCTGGTCGGCGTGCTCCGGCGGGCCGTAGACGGTGTAGAGGACCAGCGGGTTGGGGCCGGTGTTGACGAAGTTGTGCTTCGTCCCCGCCGGCACCACCACCAGGTCGCCCTGGGCGACCGCCCGGGTCTCCCCGCCGACCCGGGCCTCACCGGTGCCGCTGACGAAGGTCAGGATCTGGTCGATCCCGTCGTGGACCTCCTCGCCGATCTCACCACCGGCCGGGATCGTCATGATCACCAATTGGGTCTGCTCGCCGGTCCAGAGCACCCGGCGGAAGTCCGGGCTCTTCTCGGCGACCGTCGCGATCGTGAAATGTTCCATGTCCCGCTCATACCCGTAACGGCAGCGGATCACGCCGGGTCGTGCGGATGGTGGAATTCCCCACCCCGCCGGGGTTTGCAGGTCGCCGAAACGGGCAACGAGCACTCCGGGCCGGCGCGGCGACGCACCGGTCGAACCAGGTCCCCGCTGGCGTACCGCCGAATGGCTGCGGTGGCGGGAGACGGTCGGAGCGCGGCGACGGACGGCCGATGGTCGTGCGGCGCCGTGCGCCCGTCTCCGGGGTCGGACCGGTGCCCGGGACTACCCTGCGGGGGTGGCCCGCCTGCTGCTCGTCGAGGACGACCTGACCATCCGCACCCCGCTGGTCCGGGCGCTGCGTGAGCGGGGGCACGCGGTGGCGGCCGCGTCGACCGCCATGGAGGGGTTGCGGCACACCCTCGACGAACGACCCGACCTCGTCGTGCTCGACCTCGGGCTGCCCGACCTGGACGGCGGTGAACTGCTGCGGATGCTGCGCGCGGTCAGCGCCGTCCCGGTGATCGTGGCCACCGCCCGCGACGACGAACGGGAGATCGTCCGGCTGCTCGACGCCGGGGCCGACGACTACGTGGTCAAGCCGTTCACCGCCGCCCAGCTCGACGCCCGGGTCCGGGCGGTGCTGCGCCGGGGCGGACCCGACCGGCCCGACGACGACCCGGTGCTGGTGGTCGGCGGGCTGCGGATCGACCCGCGCGCCCGGCAGGTCGCCCTGGACGACGTACCGGTGGAGCTGACCCCGCGCGAGTTCGACCTGCTGCACCACCTCGCCACCCGACCCGGCGCGGTGGTGACCAAGCGGGAGCTGCTCACCGAGGTCTGGCGGATCCCCTACGGCGGGGCGGACAAGACCGTCGACGTGCACCTGTCCTGGCTGCGCCGCAAGCTCGGGGAGAGCGCCCAGCAACCCCGCTACCTGCACACCGTGCGCGGGGTCGGGGTACGGCTCGCCCCGCCCGGCGGCGACCACCCCGGGCCGGGCGACGACCCGGGCGACGACTGACCCGCGACCGGCCCGGCACCGGTGGGGTGCCGGGCCGACGGGGTCTCAGCGGACCGGGGTGCCGGGACGACAGGGGCTCAGCGGACCGGGGTGCCGGACCGCCAGAGGCTCAGCGGACCGGGGGTGCCGGACCGCCAGAGGCTCAGCGGACCGGGGGTGCCGGACCGCCAGAGGCTCAGCGGACCGCGCAGGTGAGCACCGTCGGCGGCTGGTTGTCACCGGTGACGACCAGCCCCCAACTGGTCGTCGCGCCGGGGGCCAGGCTCCCGTTGTGGGCGGCGTTGGTCGCGGTGACCTGCCGACCGGACTGGCTGACCGTGGCGTTCCAGGACGAGGCGACCTGCTGCGTGCCGGCGAAGGTGAGCGCGTTGGTCCAGCCGGTCAGTGCCCCGGCCCCGACGTTGCGGACGGTCACCTCGGCCTGGAAGCCACCCGACCAGGAGCCGGTCACCCGGTAGCCGGCCGAGCAACCGGTCATCGGCGCGGGCGTCGGCGTACCGGTCGGCGTCGGGGTCGGCGTACCGGTCGGAGTCGGAGTCGGCGTGGGTATGGCGGTCGGCGTGGGGGTGGGGGTGGGGCCGTCCGAGGTGGTGTAGTCGACCCGGGTGTACGCCGCCGAGCACGTCCCGCCGCAGGACGCGGGCAGGGCGAACCGGTAGACCCGACCGTTGTTGACCAGTGCGCCGGCCGCGTCGCGGACCCGGATCTGGAAGTCGGTGCCGCCGGAGGCGGTCGCCCCGATCACGTAGGACTGCCCCATGTCGCCGTTCATGGCGGCAGCGGTCCACACTCCACCGGCCAGGTACTCCACCCCGTGGATGCCGTTGGCCAGGTGCGAGACGGCGATCGCCGGCCAGTAGCGCTGGGCACCCTTCATGAAGCCGATCCGGATGTCGCCGGAGTAGTTGGGCGCGGGCACGAACGACCAGGAGACGTGCCGGTTGTTCCAGTGGGTGGGGTTCATGTCGCCCACCGGTGTCCCGTTCCGGACGAACCGGTTGAGCGAGGCGGTGGAGAGGTCCAGGTGGTAGGGATCGTCCCGGCACCAGGCGTTGCCGTCGCCGCAGCTGTCCGCCACCACCATGGTCAGCGTCGCCCCGTTGTAGGCGTCCGTGGTCCACCCGCCGTTGCGGCAGAACGGCTGGCCGGGCGCGCCGTCGTTGACGCCGGTGCAGTAGTCGCCGACGGTGACCCGGACGAAGCGACCACAGTTGAGGCCGTTGTTCCACAGTCCGATCTTCGCCGCCTGACTCGCCGGGATCGGCCGGATCGGGTACGACGAGTAGTCGCCGGGCAGGTCGTAGGCGTTGAGCGCGACGAAGTCCGGCGCGTCCAGCTCCGACTGGGGCAGCCCGCAGCCGCCGTACGGGGCGCCGAGGGCGTCGAAGTGGGTGGCGTTGCCGGTGACCGGGGTGGTCGGCTCGGGTACCGCGACGGCCCGGGCGGGCAGCGGAACGGCCAGCAGCAGCGCGGCGACGAGGGTCGACGCCGCGAACGGGCGGGCACGGTGACGCGACGATCTCATGGGGTACGCCTTCCAGGACAGCATGGGGGGACGTTGGTCTCGGATGCCCTTCCACGCCCGGCGTACCGCCCGTCCATGCCACCATCGGCACCCACCACTGTCAATGCCCGACATGGACCCACCACTGATTTCCGTTCACCTCTGTGCCGGTGGCGCTCGAATCGGTAAATTGAGGTATGGTGCCCGCCCCCGGAGGTCGGGTGGCGGAACCGGTCTACCGCCCCATCCTCACCAGCAGACGCGGTGAGCTGGAGGCGCTGGTGCACCTGGACAGCGCCGCGGCTCCCCTGGTAGCTCCGGTCCTGCACGTCTCCCCCGCCGACAGCGGCCTGCCCGAGCTGCTGGGCCGGCTGCCCGCCGGTCTGGTGCCGGCCGTCGACGTCTGCGCGCTGCCCGACGGGCCGGACGCCGAGCTGGCCCGGTGGGGCGTACCGGTGCTCCCGGTGATCGGTCTGAGCTGTGGTGACCGGCGGTTGGCCGCGCACGGCACGGCGTGCCGCGCGTACGCCCGGGGGGCGGTGGTCCGGCTCCGGGTCGGCCGGGACCGGGCCGGGCCGGACGCGACCACCTCCGCGGTGGAGCGGGTGTGGCGGCGCACCGGGTTGCTCCCGGAGCAGTGCGACCTGCTGGTCGATGCCGGTGACGTGTGCTGTGCGGCGGATCTGCGGACGGCCGAGCCCCGGGTGCGGCGGCTGGTGGACTGGGCCTGCCGGCACGCCTGGCGCACGGTGACCGTGGCGGCCGGTGGGATGCCACCGTCGCTGTCCCGGCTGGGCACCGACGAACCGGTCCGGGTGGACCGGTGGGACTGGCGGTTCGGGCGTCGGCTGACCGACCTGGGCGTGGGCTACGGCGACTACGGGGTGGCCCCGGCCCCGCCCGGCGACGTGGAGCCCGGCGACGTGGAGCCGGGCGACCGGCTGCCCACCGTGCGGTACACCGCCGACGACGGGTGGTGGATCTACCGCTGGTCGCGGCGGGGTGGCCGGGGCGACGAACGCTTCGCCGACCTGTGCCGGGCACTGGTCGCCGCCCCGCACTGGCCGCCCGCCGGGGCGGGCTTCTCCTGGGGCGACCAGGAGTTGCTGCGCCGTGCCCGCCGGGTGACCGGGGCGGGATCACCGGTCAACTGGACGGCGTGGAGCACGTCGCACCACCTGGCGCACGTCCTGGCGGCGTTGACCGGCCCGGTCGACCGGCGTCGTCCGGGTCCGCCCCCGGGCGGCGAGGACGGCTTCACCCGCCCGCACCGCGGCGGCGAGCACCGGTGGACCCGCTGATCAGGTCACGCCTGCTCGGTGAAGCCGAACTGCACCACACCCTCGTCGTCGACGGAGGCGTCCACCGAGGTGTCGTTGAGCAGCTCGGCGGCCTCGGAGTCGAGGAAGATGCGGGCCCCCTCGGTGTCGACGATCTGGTCTCCCTGGGCCGGCACGGGCACCAGTTCGATGGTGAGCGCCCCGGCCTCGACGTCGGCGGCGATCCGCAGCCCGCCGTCCTGGGCGACGTCCTGCTGGGCCGCGAGGTCACGGATCACGAGCACGGCGTTGTCGGTCATGGTGAGCATGATGGGACTCCTCGGGATTCTCGGGATCGGAACCTCGCGCGGCGGCAGATGCGCGCTTCCTGCGGCGAATCGGTGCCCGCCGGGCGATCCGGGGCGGCTTCCCGCGGCCCCTCCTCACCCACGGTGCCCGCTGCCCGGGGGTTCGTCAAATAGAGCGGGGTCTGTCGAGGGCTCCGCCGACATCCCCGTTTCCGCTCCCCGGCCCGCCGATCCTTCCTACCCTGAGCGCATGGACGCTGCCCGACGGTACGCCGCCGAACTGCTCGGCACCCTGCTGCTGGTCTTCGTCGGGGTGGGCAGCGCGGTCTTCGCCCGGGTGGAGGGCGGGGTGGTGGTCGTGGCGCTGGCCTTCGGGCTCGTCGTGGTGGCGCTGGTGTACGCGCTCGGACCGCTCTCCGGTGCACACCTCAATCCGGCGGTGACGCTGGGGGTGCTGCTCTCCGGCAAGATCTCCGTGGTCGGCGCGGTCGCGTACGCCGTCGCCCAGTTCGTGGGGGCCGCGGCGGGCGGCTTCGTCATCTGGGCGCTGGTCCGCTGGGGCGGGGTGGCGGACCAGACGGGGGTGTTGGGCACCAACGGCTACGGCGTGCACATCAACCGCGGCGGCACGGCGGTGCTGGAGACCATCCTGACCTTCCTGTTCGTGCTGGTGGTGCTGGTGGTGACCAGCCGGGTCGAGCATGCCGGTTTCGCCGGCCTGGCGATCGGCCTGGCGCTGACGGCGGTGCTCCTGGTGGGGATCACCCTGGACGGCACCTCGGTCAACCCGGCCCGGTCGTTCGGCCCGGCCCTGTTCGAGGGCGGCACGGCGCTGCGGCAACTGTGGGTGTTCTTCGTCTTCCCGCTGCTCGGTGGGGCGCTGGCCGCTCTGGTCGCCCCGCTGGTGCTCCGGCGGAGCCCGCGGCTGCGGCGCGGACCCGAGGCACCCGGTCCGGCCGCGCCGCAGCCCGGCTGACCGGTCCGGGCCGACCGGTCCGGGACCGGCCACCGGCGGAAGAAAACCTACGGTGCCGAGGCTTGCCTGACGGAAATCTTCGTGGCAGCGTCAGCGCATGCATCGTCGTCTCTTTTCCCGGACGCTCGCGTCGGTGGCGCTGGCCGCCACCGTGGCCACCGCCGGTGCGCTCCCGGCCACCGCCGAGTCACCCACCCCGGCGGACGCCCGGCTGCGCGCCACCATCGACGCCGTCCTCGCCGACCCCCGGCTCGACGGCGCGCAGGCCGGGGTGGTCGTGGTGGACACCACCACCGGCCGGACCCTCTACGACCGCGACGGCGACCGCCGGCTGGTGCCCGCCTCCAACACCAAGCTGCTGACCTCCACGGCGGCCCTGGCGCTGCTCGGCCCCGGTCACCGGTTCAGCACCGACGTGCTCACCGCCGGGCGGCGGCGGGCCGGGCTGCTCTCCGGCGACCTCTACCTGCGCGGCGGCGGCGACCCGACGATGCTGGCCGCCGACTACGACGCGCTGGCCGCCCGGGTCGCCGCCGACGGGGTACGGATGGTGACCGGTCACCTGGTGGCCGACGACACCCGGTACGACGACAGCCGGCTCGGCGCGGACTGGGCCTGGGACGACGAGTCGTCCTACTACGCGGCGCAGGTCTCCGCGTTGACCGTGGCGCCGGACACCGACTACGACGCGGGCAACGTCATCGTGCGGGCCGCCCCGGCGGGCAGGGCGGGGGCGCGGCCGGTGGTCACCATGACCCCACCCAACGGCTACCTGCGGATCGACAACCGGGCCGAGACGGTCGCCGACGGCGAGACGACGCTGTCGTTCACCCGGACGCACGGCGGCAACACCATCGTGGTCACCGGTCGGATCGCCGTCGACGCCGCACCGACCAGCGACTGGCTGAGCGTCTGGGAGCCCACCGGCTACGCCGCCGCCGTCTTCCGCGACGCGCTGCGCCGGCACGGGGTCCGGGTGCTCGGCCGGACCGTGCTCGGTCGGGCCACCCCGGCGGACGCGGTACCGGTGGTCCGGCACGACTCGATGCCCCTGGCCGACCTGCTGGTGCCCTTCCTCAAGCTGTCCAACAACGGCCACGCCGAGGTGCTGACCAAGGAGATGGGGCGGGTCGTCTCCGGCACCGGCAGCTGGCCGGCGGGGCTCACGGCGATCAGCGAGTACGTCGCCGACAACGGAGTGGACACCGGCGGGCTGCGCCAACTCGACGGATCCGGGCTGTCCCGGCGCAACCTGGTCCCGGCCGGCGAGTTCGTCGCCCTGCTCGCCGCCGTACGCCGGGAACCCTGGTTCGACACCTGGTACGCGGCGCTGCCGATCGCCGGTAACGCCGACCGCCTGGTCGGCGGCACCCTGCGCAGCCGGATGCGCGGCACGGCGGCGGCGGACAACGTGCACGCCAAGACCGGCAGCCTGACCGGGGTGTCCGGGCTCTCCGGCTACGCCACCGACGCCGACGGGCGGGTGCTGGCGTTCTCGGTGGTGTTCAACAACCACCTCACCTCGTCGGTCCGGGAGTTGGAGGACCAGATCGCCATCGCCCTGGCCTCCCACCGGGCGGCGGACGGCGGCGCCGCCCGGGTGGCACCGCCGGCGGCCCCGGAGGCGCCACCGGCACCCGGGGGCGGGGAGTGCTCCTGGGTCAAGCCGATCGTCTGCTGAGCCGCCCGGCACCCGGGCCGCGGCCGGTCACCGCCGGTGCAGCACCACCACCGGGATCTCCCGGTCGGTCCGGCTCTGGTACTCGTCGTAGGCGGGCCAGATGGCGGTCATCGCCGGCCACATCGTCGCCCGTTCCGCCGGCTCGGCGGTGCGCGCCCGGACCGCGAACGTCTCCCCGCCGACCTGCACCTCGGCCTCGGGGTCGTCGAGCAGGTTGAGGTACCAGGAGGGGTGCTGCGGCGCACCGCCCTGGGAGGCGACGACCAGGTAGTCCGCGCCGTCGCGGCCGTAGATGAGCGCGGTGCGACGCAGCTTGCCGCTGCGCCGGCCGCGGGTGGTCAGCAGCAGCGTGAAGACGCCCGGCTGCCACTCGTGCCCCTCGACACCGCCGGTCGCGACGTACCGGCGGATGTGGTCGGCGACCCAGCCCTCGGGGCTGTCCACCACCTGCTCGTTGGTCGGCATCTGCGCCTCCGGCTAGCTCGTGGGCATCGACCCGGCCACGCTATCCCGGCAGCGGCCCGCCCGGCACGGAACGACTCAACGGACCGCCGCCGCCTGGAGGTTGACGTTGCCGCAGCTACTGTTGAAGGTCCCCTCGACGGTCCACCGGATCAGCAGCTTCGCGCCCTGCGGGGCGCGGAACCGGATGACGAACTGGGTGGTGTGGGTGGTGTGCGGGTCCTCCAACCGCAGGGTGCGGGTCGGGCCGCCGGTGGACAGCCGCACGTCCAGCCGGCCCCGGGCCATCCAGATCCCGGCGAAGAGGTGCACCGTGCGCGGCTCGCCGCTGGCCGGCACGGACAGCGCGAAGCCGTTGCCGACCCCGCAGACGAACACGCCGGTGCCGGTGGCGCCGACGGCCGGCACCGGCGTGCCGTCGCGCCAGCCGAACAGTTCGGGGTTGGTGTCGTACCGGTCACGCGCGCCCCGGCCGCCCTCGTCCCGGATCTCCCCGGTGCCACCGCTGCGGCGGACCAGGGTCTCCGGCCGGTTGAGCCCCCAGTGGACCCAGTCCCGGGTGCCCAGCCCGGTCAGGTCCACCTCGGCGGGCACCTCGGCCCGGGAGACGCTGACCGTCGGCGCGGCCGGCGACGACGCCGCCGGGACGACCGTGGGCGACGGCGGAACGGTCGGTGACGGGGTCCGTTCCCGGGGCTGCAACCCGGGCGCGGCGATCCCGGTCTCGGCCGGGTCACCCAGCCCCGCCACCCCGGTCGGGTAACCGGCCGGGGTGGGCGTGCCGGCCGCCGACCCCGCGTCCTGCCCGGGCGGGTCGGCTGCCGGCCCCAGGTAGGTCACCAGCACGGCGAGGCAGGCCAGGGCGGCCACCGCCCCGATCGCCCAGCGGCGACGTTGCCGGCGACGGGCCTCCCGCCGCTGCGCGCTGCGGGTCGTCGGGCCCGGCCCGATCCGCCAGGTCTCTTGGTCGTCCACGTGTGTCCCACTCCCCAGCCCGACGCCCGCGACCGGTCGGGGAGGGGGTGCGGTCGCGACGTGAGCGCTCTCACGTTTTCATTTCAAGGCCGGAGTGCGCCATATGCCAGCGGGTGGGCGTTTCCAGTTTGTTACCAACTGGGGTTGAAGGAAAGTTTCCTATCCATTGTCGAAATCCCACTTCAAGGCCATGATGCCAGGAAGATCCACCAGGCCTGCGGGCCGGTCAACGAATCTCGAACCCCAGCGCCAGGGCCAGCACCATCGCCTGCTCCGGGTCGATCACCGCACCCGCCCGCTCCACCGCCGTCGGATCCAGCGCGGTGAGGTCACTGCCCCGCAGGTCGGCCCCGCCGAGCCGCACCCCGTGCCACTGGGCGGCCGAGAGGTCCACCCGGGCCAGCGTCGCGCCGGTCAGGTTCGCCCCGCTCAGGTCGGCCTCCCGCATCCGTACGTCGCTGAACCGCGCGCCACGCAGGTCGGCGCCGGGCAGCGCGACGAACGACCAGTCCCCACCCGACACCCGCAGCGGACGCAGCTCGCACTGGTCGAACGTGCTGCCGACCAGCTTGCAGCCGGTGAACTCGGCCTCGAACAGGTTGCACCGGCGGAACCCGCAGCGGACGAAGGCCGAGTCGGTGTGCCGGGAGGCGTTGAACGACACCCCGCCGAAGGAGCACTCGGTGAACGAGGCGCCCCGGCTGACCGCCTCGGTCAGGTCGACGTCGGCGAAGACACAGCGCACGAAGTGCCGGTCGACGAACTCCTCGGCGTACCAGTCGGTGCGGCGGAACGTCTCGTCCTCGGTGGCCTGCGGCATCGGTCCACCATAGGTGCGAGCACCGACACCACCGGCGAACCTTCCACCCGGCGCGTACCGGCTAGTAGGTTCGGCGGCGTGAACGTGGCACGCAGCACCGACCCGGCCCGCATCGGCTTCGACCCGGCCCGGCTGGCCCGGATCGACGAGCACTTCGGCCGGTACGTCGACGACGGGCGGCTGGCCGGCTGGCAGGTGGTGGTCACCCGGCGCGGCGAGATCGCCCACTCCTCGGTGTACGGGCTGCGCGACGTGGAGGCGGGCACCCCGGTCGACCCGGACACCATCTGGCGGATCTACTCGATGACCAAGCCGGTCACCTCGGTCGCGGCGATGATGCTGTGGGAGGAGGGCCGGTTCGAGCTGACCGACCCGATCAGCCGCTGGCTGCCGGAGTTCGCCGACGTCCGGGTCTTCGACAAGGGTTCGGCGCTCAAGGCGTACACCGTGCCGGCGGTCGAGCCGATCCGGGTCTGGCACCTGCTCACCCACACCTCCGGGCTGACCTACGGCTTCGCGCACACCTCCGTGGTGGACGCGATCTACCGGGCCGCCGGCTACGACCTCGGTGTCCCGCCGGGGCTGGACCTGGCCGGCGCGAGCGCCGGGATGGCGAAGCTGCCGCTGCTGTTCCAGCCCGGCACCGGCTGGAACTACGGGGTCTCCACCGACGTGCTCGGCCGGCTCGTCGAGGTGGTCTCCGGGCAGAGCCTGGCCGAGTTCTTCGCCGACCGGATCCTCACCCCGCTGGGCATGACCGACACCGGTTTCTGGGTCGACCCGGCGGACGCCGGGCGGCTCGCCGCCCTCTACACCCCGCATCCCGGCACCGGCCGGGTGGTCCGCGCCGACGCGCTCGGGGCCGCCGCGTCGGCCCGCCCGGAGTGCCTGTCCGGCGGCGGTGGACTGGTCTCCACGGCCGCCGACTACCACCGGTTCACCCAGTTGCTGCTGCGCGGCGGCGAGCTGGACGGCGTACGGCTGCTCGGCCCCCGGACGGTGCGCTACATGACCCGCAACCACCTGCCCGGCGGCGGCGACCTGGCCTCGCTGGAGCCGCGGGGGTTCGCCGAGACGGTGCTGGACGGCATCGGCTTCGGGCTGGGCTTCGCCGTGGTGCAGGACCCGGTGCCGGCCAAGGTGCCGAGCAGCGTCGGCGAGTACTACTGGGGTGGGCTGGCCAGCACCGCGTTCTGGGTCGACCCGGCCGAGGAGCTCACCGCCCTGCTGTTCACCCAGCTCATGCCGTCGAGCACCTACCCGCTGCGCTCCCAGCTGCGCCAGCTCGTCTACGCCGCCCTGGTCGGCTGAGCCCGCACCGGCCCGGGGTCGCGCCGGTCGGGGCGGCGGACCGGCCGTACCCCGGTGGTCAGTCGGCCAGTTGGGGCGGGAAGCCGCCGGTGGCGATCGGGCCCCACCTTTCGACGGTGACCCGGATCAGCGACTTGCCCTGCGCCACCATGGCCGCCCGGTACTCGTCCCAGTCCGGGTGCTCCCCGGAGATGCTGCGGAAGTACTCCACCAGCGGCTCCAGCGCGTCGGGCAGGTCGAGCACCTCGGCCACCCCGTCGACCTGCACCCAGGGGCCGTCCCAGTCGTCGGAGAGCACGCAGGCGGAGACCCGGGGGTCACGACGGATGTTGGCGACCTTGGCGCGCTGCGGGTAGCTGGAGATGACCAGCCGGCCGGCGGCGTCGACCCCGCCGGCGACCGGCGAGGACTGCGGGCGGCCGTCGGCCCGGGTGGTCATCAGCAGAATCCGGTGCCGGGGGCGGACGAACTCGATCAGGGCGTCCCGGTCGACCCGGGTGTTGGTTGCGACGCTGCGTGCCATGCCCCGGTTCTACCAGGCCCGCCGGCCGGCGGGGCGGCCGGTGTCAGCCGGACCGGCCGGCGGCCCGGCCCGGCGCGGGCTGGGCGGGCACCCGGGGCCGGGCCGGGGGCCGCCAGGCGCGGCCGTTGGCGTAGATCACCCGGAAACCGAGGTACGCCGCGAGCGGCGCCCAGTGCGCCGAGCCCATCCGCAGCTCGGCGGCGTTGTGCCGCTGGCCGTTGGCGAGCACGTCGAGCAGCACCGTCTCGAAGGCGGCCGACTCGACCCAGTCGACCTCGCGGGTGAAGCCGCAGATCAGGGCCGCCCCGGTGACGTCGAGGAAATCGCGCAGCGTGGCGTCGGAGGCGCGCAGCACCGAGCAGCTGCCGAAGTAGAGCCGCCGGCCCTCGCCCCGCCCGGCCATCCGCTCGGCGACGTCGGACAGCTCGACGGAGTCCCAGTCGGTGAGGCAGAGCCGGCTGGGCTCCCCGTGCATGGCGAAGAAACCGACCCGGTGGTCGGCGTACTGCTTGAGCAGCCAGCGGTCGAGGAAGTAGAACAGCTCGTCGCGGGTGGCGGCGTCCTTGTGGATGTAGCGGATCCGGCCGAGTCGTTCGAGCAGGTCGAGGGTGGGCAGCACGGACCCGCGCTCGTTGAGGTCGCGGTGCCACTGCCCCTCGACACAGAAGACCCCGCCCCGCGCCACGTCCACCTCCCCGACCCCGCCGGCCCGGACGACGTTACCGGGTCCGGGCCGGCGGCCCCCAGCACCCTCGCGGCCGGTGCGTCCGCCGGGGCGGGGCGACCACCGGCCGGGAATTCCGGCCCGGCTTGTCACTACTGACCCGGCCTGACCGAATCACCATTGCCAGCAATTCACAGACAACATCCAGCTGTCGCCGACGGTGCGGACAATTCCTCTCTATTGCCGCGAATCCCTCGGCGAGCTGTCAGGGTGGAAGTTGCAGGACGTCCCGGGCGATGCCCTGCGTCACCACCCCATCCACGTCTCGATCGGGAGGACTTCTGTGCGCAGGAACACTGTGAAGCGGGCACTCGTCGCGTTCGCCCTGGCCCTGCCGGGTGCCGCGATCGCCACGGTGGCCGCCGCGCCAGCGGCCCACGCCGACGGCTGTTACACCTGGAAACGCGACCTCTACCAGGGGCGTTCCGGCGACGATGTCCGCCAGCTGCAGATCCGGGTGGCCGGATGGACCAGCCGCGGCGGGATCGTCCGGATCGACGGGGACTTCGGCCCCGAGACCGCCGCCGCGGTCAAGCGCTTCCAGAGCGCGTACGGGCTGCGCAGCGACGGCATCGCCGGCAAGCAGACCTTCAACAAGCTCTACCAGTTGCAGGACAACGACTGCACGCCGGCCCACTTCAGCTACCGGGAGCTGGACGGCGGCTGCGGCAAGGGCGGGTGGAGCGGCGGGCCGCTCTCCGCCGCCGACACCAAGGCCAGCGCGGTACGCACCATGTGGAAACTGGAGGCGCTCCGGCGCGGCCTGGGTGACAAGCCGCTCAACGTCACCAGCGGCTTCCGCGACTCCAGCTGCAACAAGAAGGTCGGCGGAGCCTCGGACAGCCAGCACCTCTACGGCAACGCCGCCGACCTGACCTCGGCGAGCAGGTCACTGTGCGAGGTCGCCCGCGCCTCCCGCGACCACGGCTTCAGCGGCATCTACGGCCCCGGCTACGCCGGTCACGACGACCACGTCCACGTGGACTCCCGGCGGGAGAACAACTACGACAAGTCGACGAACCGCACCAGCTGGGCGGCCCCGGACTGTGGCGTGAGCCGCTGACCGACCGGCGTGGACACCGGCCCGGCCCCACGGGATCATCGGGGCCGGGCCGGCGCCGCACCGGGGAACCGGCGGGGGGTGCCCCCGCTCAGCTCGCCCGGGGCCAGCGCGGCGCGGCGGCGGGGGGCGCCACCGGCCGGCCGGGGACACCGGCGCGCATCCCGGGCCGCATCCCGGTGGCGGTGGGCCGCCCCCCGGGCGTGCCCGGCCGCACCACCTGGCCCCGCGCCGGGTAGCCGGTGGCCGGGGCGGGCCGGGCGGGCGTCGTACCGGGCCGGGGGGTGGTGTAGGTGAACGGGAACGGCACGTGCACGAACGGGTTACCGTGCCGGATCAGCGCGTCGATCTGCCGGTCGTTCAACCCGTGGTTCTCCAGCACCCGCCGCCCCCAACGGTGCAACCGGCACGGGTACGACGACCCGTCGTTGCGGCACAGCGGCCCGTTGGGCCACTCCTCGGCGGCGTGCACCACGACCGCTCGCACCGCGAGCCGGACGTCCTCGGGTGTCAACGAGGCGGGCACCGGCACCTCGCCCAGAACCTGATCGATGGGGTCCGTCGACTGCTCACCAACTCGCACGGCAGGCCTCCCGCAGCTCGGCAGCGATTGCAGCCGAATCGCCGCAACGCATCCTCGGCCAGTGGTACGGGCGGTGACCGGCGGCGGTTCAATCCCCCCAGGCGGTGAGCAGATCAGGCCCAGCTCCGACACCCTCAAAATCGGTACCACCAAAAATGAGGGTACCGACGCTGAGAGCATCAGCCGTCAGACCAGGCCCGCGTCGTGGACCAGCAGCGCCACCTGGACCCGGTTGTTCAGCGCCAGCTTGGTCAGCAGCCGTGACACGTACGCCTTCACCGTCGCCACACTCATGAACAGCTCCGCCGAGATCTCCGCATTGCTCCGGCCGTGACCGAGCGCCACCGCCACCTCCCGCTCCCGCTCGGTGAGCCCGGCCAGCAGCCGCAGCGCCCGGTCCCGGCGCGGGTCCGGGCCCGCCGTCGACCCGTCGGTCAGGTGGCTGATCAGCTGCCGGGTCACCGTCGGTGACAGGGTCGCCTCGCCGGCCGCCACCCGCCGCACCGCCCGGACGATCTCCGCGGGCGGGGTGTCCTTGAGCAGGAAGCCGCCCGCACCGGCCCGCAACGCCCGCAGCACCTGCTCGTCGGCGTCGAAGGTGGTCAGCACCAGCACCTCCGGCGGGTGCGGCGACGCCCGCAGCGCCTCGGTGGCGGTCAGCCCGTCGACCCGGGGCATCCGGATGTCCATCAGCACCACGTCCGGCGCGCACCGGGCCACGGCGGCCGGCACCTCGTCGCCGTCGGTCGCCTCCCCCACCACCCGCAGGTCCGGCACCCCACCGAGGATCATCGACAGCCCGGCGCGGACCAGCGCGTCGTCGTCGACGATCAGCACCCGCACCGGGGCGTCGGGATCGCCGCCGCTCATCCCGGCCACCCGGCCCGCCCCCGCCGGTCGGCGGGGTCCGGTCCGGCCGGGCGGCTCATGCCGGCCACGGCAGTCGGGCGGCCAGCCGGAAGTCGCCGGTCGCGTCGTCCCGACCGTGCGTCAGCCGGCCACCGGCCAGGGTGACCCGCTCGGCGATGCCGACCAGCCCGGTCCCGGCACCCGGCAACGCCGGCCCGGGCGCGCCGCCCACCGGCCAGGGGTTGCGGATCTGGACCGCCAGCTCCCGCCCCGGCCCGCCGGCCAACCGGACGGCGACCGCCGCGCCCGGGGCGTGCTTGCGCGCGTTGGTCAGCCCCTCCTGCACGATCCGGTACGCGCTGCGGCCCACCGCCGTCGGCACCTCCGCCGGCCGGGTCACCTCGTCGACCAGGGTGACCCGCACCCCGGCCGCCCGCGACTCGGCGACCAGCGCGGGCACGTCGGCGAGGGTGGGCTGGGGGCGTTCCGGTGCGCTGTCGCCGCCGGAGGTGTCGGCGCGGAGCACCCCGATCACCTCACGCAGGTCCTGGAGCGCGGCGTGCGCGCTGCCCCGGATCACCCCGGCGGCCCGGGCCACCTCCTGCGGCGGCGCGTCCGGGCGGAACTCCAACGCCCCGGCGTGCAGGCTGAGCAGCGAGATCCGATGCGCCAGCACGTCGTGCATCTCCCGGGCGATCCGGGTGCGTTCGAGCTGCCGGGCCTGTTCGACGCGGAGCTGCTGCTCGGCCTCGGCCCGGTGGGCGCGGTCGCGCAGCGACAGCACCAGCTGCCGGCGGGCCCGGACGAACAACGCCCAGGCCACCACGATCCCGACGAACATCATCGTCCAGGCCACCGTCGCCCAGTAGGGCAGCGACGGGTCGGGACGCACGACGCTGTAGAGCGGAATGACCGACAGGTGGAACCCGACCAGCGCCGCACCGATCGGCAGCGGCCGGTGGACCAGCACGGTGAACACCACCACCAGCATCGCCACCCCGGCGGTCACCGAGAACAGGGCCAGCGGCAGCCCGGCCACCGCCAGCCCGACCGGCCAGCGGCGGCGCAGCCACAGGGCCGCGCAGTAGACCAGACCCCCCACCAGGTCCACCCCGATCAGCCAGGACGGGCCGGCGTTGTGGGAGAACTGCGGCCTGCTCGACATCGCGTCGGCGAACGCCAGCAGCGCCCAGCCGACGGCGAGCAGGAAGGCCACCGTGTCGACCAGCCAGTCCCGGGGCGTCCGCCGGGACGCCCTCGCCTCGGGCGTCAGCGCGCCCGGCAACAGCCAGGGATGATCGGGTACGACGGCAGCACTCACCCACCCATGCTAGAAACCCGACCGGCTTCCCGGACACCAACCAAAGTCGAGGTCTGCCGGTATACCGAGGTAGGGGTGGCCCTCGACCGCCGGCCGCAGCGCCCGGCCGGGTGGCTGCGACAGGCTCGACGGCATGATCACCGTTGACCACCTCACCAAGCGGTACGGCCCGCACACCGCCGTCGACGACGTCTCGTTCCGCTGCGAATCCGGCACCGTGACCGGTTTCCTCGGCCCGAACGGGGCCGGCAAGTCCACCACCATGCGGATGCTCTGCGGGCTGACCCGCCCGACCTCCGGCACCGCCACCGTCGCCGGTCAGCCCTACCGCGAGCTGCCCAACCCGGGCCGCGAGGTGGGCGTGCTGCTGGACGCCTCGGCGCAGCACGTCGGGCGCAGCGGGCGGGAGACGCTCACCCTGGCCGCCCGGACCATGGGCGTGGACGCCGACCGGGTGCCCGCCGTGCTCGACCGGGTGGGTCTGAACCCGGTGGCGGCGAAGCGCCGGGTCGGGGCGTACTCGCTGGGGATGCGGCAGCGGCTCGGCCTGGCGCTGGCGCTGCTCGGCGAGCCCCGGGTGCTGGTCCTCGACGAGCCGGCCAACGGCCTGGACCCGGAGGGGATCTTCTGGATGCGCGGGCTGCTGCGCGACTTCGCCGACCGGGGCGGCACCGTGCTGCTCTCCTCGCACCTGCTGCGGGAGGTGGAGGCGGTCGCCGACCGGCTGGTGGTGATCGGCGGCGGCCGGGTGGTGGCCCAGGGCGGCAAGGACGAGCTGCTGGCCGGGGCCGGCACCCTGGTCCGGGCCCGCGACCCGCACGCCCTGCGGCTCACCCTCGACCGGGCCGGGATGGACGCCACCGCTGGCGCCGACGGCGGCTGTGTGGTGCACGCCGAACCCGGGGCCGTCGGGCAGGCCGCCGCCGACGCCGGACTGGTCCTGACCGAGCTACGGCCGGCCGGCGGCGGTGGCCTGGAACAGCTCTTCCTCACCCTGACCGCCGGCGCGAGCACCAAGGAGGCCGTGAAGTGAGCACCGTGACGACCGCACCCCCCACCCCCGCCCGGCAGGCCGTGCCCGGGCCGTCCCTGGTCCGGCTGATCGGGGTGGAGCTGCGCAAGCTCGGCGACACCCGGGCCGGACGCTGGCTGCTGGCCTCGATCGGACTGATCGCCGCCGTGATCGTCGCGCTGCAACTGCGCTTCGTCGACGACGCCGCGCAGACCTTCAGCAACTTCTTCACCGCGTCGCTGGCGCCGGTGGCGCTGCTGCTGCCGGTGCTGGGCATCCTGTCGATCACCGCCGAGTGGTCCCAGCGCACCGCGCTGACCACGTTCGCCCTGGTGCCGCGCCGGGAGCGGGTGGTGGTCGCCAAGCTCGCCGCCGTGCTGCTCGCCGCGTTGGCGTCGGTGCTGGTGAGCCTGGCCGTCGCCGCCGTCGGCACCCTGCTGGCGGGGATCACCGGCGGGGCGGGGAGCTGGGACTTCGACTGGACGCTGGCCGGGCACGCCGCCGTGTTCCAGGCCATCAACGTGCTGATCGGCGCGGGGTTCGGCTTGCTGCTGCTCAACACCCCGCTGGCGATCGTCACCTCGCTGCTGCTGCCGACGGTGTGGGGCATCCTCTCCGCGATGATCGCGGCGCTGCACGGCCCGGCCCGCTGGCTGGACACCTCGATCACCATGGAGCCGCTGCTCGGTGCGGACATGACCGCCGGGCAGTGGGGCCGGCTCGGGGTGTCCCTGCTGGTCTGGGTGGCCGCGCCGCTCGCCGCCGGGATGGCGCGCACGCTGCGGCGCGAGGTGCACTGACCATGTCGACGCGGGAGCCGGACGCCACGACCAGAGTCGGTGGCGACGTCGGGGAACTGCTGGTCATGTGGGTCGGCTTCCCGCTGCTGGGCGGCGCCCTGGGTGGGCGGCTACCCATGGTCGCCGACTGGGTGGCCGGGCTGCCCTGGGCTCCGGTGCAGGGCTGGTTCGAACTGGTCGCCGGGTTGCCGTACCGGCGGGCACTGCTCGGGGGCATGCTGCTCGGGATGCTGGCCGGGCTGCTCGTCGCCCACGTCGGCACCCGGGAACGGTTGATCGTCACGGTGGACCGGGGCGGTGTCCGGCTACGCCGCGACGGCGTCGACCACGACCTGGTCCGCCGGTGCGTCACCGCCGTCTTCGCCGACCGCAGGGAGCTGGTGCTGCTCGGTCCGGCCGGTGAGGAGCTGGCCCGGGAACGGTCCGACCTGAGCCGACGGCGGCTGCGGGACGCCTTCCGTGAGCACGGTTGGCCGTGGCAGGACGCCGATCCGCACCGGGCGGCGTACCGGCGATGGGTGGAGGGGTTGCCCGACCTGCCGCCGGGGGCGGATCCGCTGCTGCGCGCCCGGCAGCGGGCCGTCGAGGCCGGCCGGCAGCGGGACGCCCGGGAGATGCGCGGTGAGCTGGCCCGGCTCGGGGTGGTCGTCCGGGACGAGGACAGGCGACAGTACTGGCGGACCGTTCCGCTTCCCCGGGAGGAAACCCCGCACGGGCGGTAGCGTCTGTGGTGGAGGGGATCTCCTCGGAACCGGGAGCCTGCATGACCGAGCAGCAGCCGTACCGGGTGCTGGGCCGGCACCCCGGCTTCGAGCTGCGCCGGTACCCGGCCCACCTGGTCGTCGAGCTGCCGATCGACGGGGGGTTCGCCGCCGCCGGGAACGCCGCGTTCCGGCCGCTGGCGGCCTATCTGTCCGGGGCCAACCGGTCCCGGCGCGGGGTCGGGACGGCCGGTCAGGTGCTGCGGGAGGCGGGAGGCGAGCGGATCGCGATGACCGCGCCCGTGGTCCAGGAGGAGGGCGACCGGCCCGGGAACTGGCGGGTGTGGTTCGTGCTGCCGGCCCGGCTCACCCCGGCCACCGTGCCCGAGCCGGCGGACCCCCGGATCACCGTCCGGGAGCTCCCCGAGCAGCTCGCCGCGGCGGTCCGGTTCGCCGGGCGGTGGACCGACCGGGCGTTCGAGCAGCGGGCCACCGCGCTGGGCCGGGCGGTCGCCGACGCCGGCCTCACCCCGTCGGGGGCGATCCGGTACGCCCGGTTCGACCCGCCGTGGAAGCCGTGGTTCCTGCGCCACAACGAGGTGGTGCTGCCGGTCGTCGAGTGACCCCGGCGCACGGCCGCAGCGTCGTCACGTCGTCGCCGATTGTGCATCCGCCGCACAGGGAGTATCAACCAGAGTGGATATCTCCCGGCGGAAGGGGACGACCATGGCCTCCACAGTCGACAGGGGCGGGATCTTCCGCCGCAAGCCGGTCGAGGAGATCACCGACGAGACCGGTCAGGGGCTGTCCCGCTCGCTCGGGCTGTGGCAGCTCACCGCGATCGGCGTCGGCGGCATCATCGGCGCCGGCATCTTCGCCCTGGCCGGGGCGGTGGCCAACCAGACCGCCGGGCCGGCGGTGCTGGTGTCGTTCCTGATCGCCGGGCTCGCCAGCGCGGCGGCGGCCCTGTCGTACGCCGAGTTCGCCGGCATGATCCCCCGGGCCGGTTCGGCCTACACCTACGGGTACGCGGTGCTCGGCGAGGTGGTGGGCTGGTTCATCGGCTGGGACCTGCTGCTGGAGTACACCGCGATCGTGGCGGTGGTGGCGATCGGCATCTCCGGCTACTTCGGCTTCCTCGTCGGTGAGCTCGGCGTCGAGCTGCCCGCCTGGATGCTGGGCGCCCCGAGCACCGGCGACGGGCACGTGGTGGACCTGTTCGCGGTGCTGCTCTGCCTGCTGATCGCCTTCCTGCTGACCCGGGGCATCAGGACCGCCGCCCGGTTCGAGACGATCGTGGTCGGGGTGAAGGTGGCCGTGGTGCTGCTGGTGATCGTGGTCGGGTTCTTCCACGTCCGCACCGGCAACTACTCGCCGTTCTTCCCGTACGGGCTGGGCGGGGCGTTCACCGGGGCGGCCACCGTCTTCTTCGCCGTCTTCGGCTACGACGCGATGAGCACCGCTGCCGAGGAGTCCACCGACGCCCGCCGGCACATGCCGAAGGCGATCGTCTGGTCGCTGGCCATCTCGATGGTGCTGTACGTGCTGGCCACCCTGGTGCTGACCGGGATGCAGAACTACCGGGACATCGACCCGGAGAGCGGCTTCTCCTCCGCGTTCGCCTCGGTGGGGCTCTCCGGCCTGGCCAGCGTCATCGCCGTCGGGGCGATCGTCGGCATCCTGACGGTGATGTTCACCTTCATGCTCGGGGTGACCCGGGTGTGGTTCTCGATGAGCCGCGACGGCCTGCTGCCGGCCTGGTTCGCCAAGGTGCACCCGGTGCGTCGGGTGCCCACCCGGGTCACCTGGATCGTCGGCGTCGGCTCGGCGGTGATCGCCGGCTTCCTGCCGATCCGGCAGGCCGCCGAGCTGACCAACATCGGCATCCTGCTGGCCTTCGTGGTGGTCTGCGTCGCGGTGATCGTGCTGCGCTACCGCAGCCCGGACGCCCCACGGACGTTCCGGCTGCCGGGCATGCCGGTGGTGCCGGCGCTCGGCGTGGTCTTCTCGGTCTGGCTGATCAGCTTCCTCGACCACGTGACCTGGCTCCGGTTCGCCGTCTGGTTCCTGCTCGGCGGTCTGGTCTACACCTTCTACGGTTACCGCCGCTCGGCGCTGGCCGGCCGGGACGGCACCACGCCCCCCGGTTCCTGACCCACCGTCGGTCGGGCCGGCAGCAGGGCGGCGAGCAGCCCGGCGAGCAGCCCGGCCAGGGCGGGGAGCGGGTCGGGGCCGGCGATCGGGCTGTTGCCGGCCAGCGCGGTCAGCGGCGCACCCGGCCGCAGCGCCGCGCTGACCAGCAGCGCGCCGGACAGCAGGGCCAGCGGGACGACCACGGTGACCGGGACGAGCAGCACGAGCCGCCGCCACGCCGATCGCCCGTCCGGCCAGGGCCGGGTCAGCAGCGCCACCCCCACCAGCAGGACCGCGCCGAGCACCGCCGCCGGGAACAGCCGATCCGTCGGCCCGACGGGCCGGACCAGCGGCAGGCCGACCCCGCCGACGACAGCCATCCCCACCGCCACCACCAGCCGGGGCCGACCCGGCCCGGGGGCGGCGGCCAGCGCGCCCACCACTGTCGACGCCAGCAGGAGCAGACCGGTCACCAGAACGGCCGGACCGAGCTCGGGCTCCCGACCGGTCGGCGAGCGGGTCGTCACGGCGACCAGCATCAGCAGCGCCGTGACGACGGGCAGTCCGGCCAGCACGGACCGGTCCGGGCCGGGCGCGGCGTCGCCGCGTACGCCGAGGGTGGCGGTGATCCCGACGGCCAGCCAGCCGACGACGACCAGCAGCGCCGTCGCGCCGGGGCCGGTGGGGTCGGCCCGGTCGACGGCGACGTCGGCGACCAGCGCGCCCCCGCCGAGCAGCACCGCGCGCAGGGTCGCCGGCCGCCGGCCACCGCCGGCCAGCACCAGCCCGGCGACGACCGCCATCAGGGCCAGGAAACGCAGGTCACGCGCCCAGTACGTATGCTCGCCGGGGAGCCGCTCGGACCACGGGCCGACCGGTTCGGTGAGGGGTTGCCACCGGGTCGTCCCGACCGCCCAGCAGACCACGGCCAGGGCGGCGAGCCCGGTGCCGGCGGCGACGAGCCGGCCGCCCGGTCGCGGAGCGTGACCGGCCGGGGTGGGCATCATGGATGGTCAGACGCCATCCGGGCGGTTACGGTTCCCCGTCTGGGGAGGTGCCGTCGGTGTACGTCGTATCCGTGATCAACTACAAGGGCGGGGTGGGCAAGACCACCGTGACCGCCAACCTCGGGGCCGAACTGGCTAACCGGGGGATGAAAGTGCTGCTGATCGACCTGGATCCGCAGACCAGCCTGACGTTCAGCTTCTACGACCCGGAGGACTGGCGGGAGCGGCTGCGCGACGGCCGGACCGTGAAACGCTGGTACGACGGCCTGCGCGGGGACACCCCGGCGGTGACCCTGGGTGAGCTGGTGGTCTCCCCCGGCCCGGCCAACACCCACCTCTCCGGGGCCGGTCGGCTCGACCTGATCGCCTCCCACCTCGGCCTGGCCGACATCGACCTGGCCCTGGCCCGGGGCGTCGCCGACGGCGAGGACTACGACCGGGAGCTGTTCCGGGTCCGTGGCTCGCTGGCCGAAGGGCTGCACGATCCGGCGCTCGACGGCTACGACCTGGTGCTGATCGACTGCCCGCCGAACTTCAACGTGGTGACCCAGTCCGCCGTCATCGCCAGCGACCACCTGCTCATCCCGGCGAAGGCGGACTACCTCTCCACCCTCGGCATCGACCACCTCTGCGGCAGCGTCCGGGAACTGGTCGACCGGTACAACGCCGACGCCCGCCGGTTCGCCACCAGCCGCCGGCACCACAAGGTCGCCCCGGACGTTGCCGGGGTGGTCTTCACCATGATCCAGCTGACCGCGCACCGACCGATCGCCGCCCACCAGGGCTACCTGGACCAGGTACGCGCCCTCGGGCTGCCGGTCTTCCCCACCGCGCTGCGGGAGAACGTCACCCTGTTCGCCGGGAACACCCCACGCGGGGTGCCGGTGGTGCTGCGCCACCGGGTCACCTCGCCGGTTGTCCAGGAGGAGCTGCGGCGGATCACCACCGAGTTCCTCGGCCACCTGCAACCCCGCGAGGTGCCGGTGTGACCGGGACTCCCGGCGGAAACCTCGCGGCCGGGGTGCTGGCCCGGGTGGGTGAGCTGTTGGCCGGGCTGTCGGCCGCCGAGGTGGCCGCGCTGGCGCAGGGCCGGATGCGGTTGGCCGTCGTCCCGGTGGCACCGGCGGGGGAACCGGCCGGCCCGACTCCGGTGCCGCTCACCGCATCGCTGTCGCCGGCCGCGCCGGTGCCGCCCACCCCGTCGGGTGTCGACCTGACCGTCGCGGCGGCCACGCTCGACGCCATGGCGCAGCGCCGGGACGGCACGGCGTACCTGACGCCCTGGCCGCTGCGGGACCTGCGGGCGCTGGCCGCCCGGCTCGGCCTGCGCGGGGTCGGCGGCCTGCGCAAGGCGGAGCTGGTGGAGCGGCTGGTGGACCGGACGGTCGGGTTCCGCGCCGCCTCCGCCGCCGTCCGCGCCCGCTGAACCGGCCCCGCCGCCCGCACCCCGGACCACCGGCCCGGAACGGCTCGGCCACCCGGTCGGAGCCGATGCCGTCGGTCCGGCGCGGCGGCGGGCGGCGGGCGGCGGGCGGCGGGCGGCGGGCGGCGGGCGGCGGGATCCTGTCGCGCAGCGGTTCGCGGTGGCCGGGAATTCACCTCGCCGACCTCCCGTCGGTCGGGTTCCGGCCGATAACATCGCCGGGCATGGATATGAAGAGCAGCACCCGCCCGCGACCCGGGCGGACGATCGCCGCGCTCGCCGCCGCCGTCACCCTGGCGGTCCCGGTGGTGGTGGCCACGACCTCGGCGTCCGCGGCGGCCACGTCGACAGTGGCGCAGGCCCTCGCCACCCAGGACGGCCGAGTCGCCACGGTCACCGGCTACGTGATCGGCCAGCCGACCGCCACCAGCACGGTGCTCACCTCCGGCTACACCGCCGACACCGCCATCGCCCTGGCCGACACGGCCACCGAGACCGGCACCAGCCGGATGCTCTACGTCCAGATCACCGCCGACTACCGCAGCGCCTTCGGGCTGTTGACCAACCCGTCGCTACGGGGTCGACAGGTCACCGCCACCGGGACGCTGACCGCGTACTTCAGCCACGGCGGGCTGAAGAACCCCACCGGGATGAGCATCGGCGGCGGCACCCCGTCGCCCACCGCGACCGCCTCCCCCACCCCCGCGCCCACCGGCTCCACCGGGCCGTACGACTCGACGTACTACGCGACCGCGATGGGCAAGAGCGGCGGCGCGCTCCGCAGCGCCCTGCACACGATCATCAAAACCCAGACCAGGCTGAGCTACGACCAGGCGTGGGAGGCGTTGAAGGACACCGACCAGGACCCGGCGAACGCCAACAACGTGATCCTGCTCTACAGCGGACGGTCGCAGAGCAAGAGCAGCAACGGCGGCGGGGCCAACGACTGGAACCGGGAACACGTCTGGGCCAAGTCGCACGGTGACTTCGGCACCTCGACCGGGCCGGGCACCGACGTGCACCACCTGCGACCGGAGGACGTGACGGTCAACTCCGCGCGCGGCAACAAGGACTTCGACACCGGCGGCAGCCCGGTCGCCGAGGCCGCCGGCAGCTACACCGACGCCGACTCGTTCGAGCCGCGCAACGCGGTCAAGGGCGACGTCGCCCGCATGATCATGTATATGGCGATCCGGTACGAGGGGGACGACGGCTGGCCGAACCTGGAGATCAACAACTCCGTCACCAACGGCAGCGCGCCCTACCTCGGCCGGCTGCCGGTGCTGCTCCAGTGGCACCGGCAGGACCCGCCGGACGCCTTCGAGCAGCGTCGCAACCAGCGCATCTACGAGCGCTGGCAGGGCAACCGCAACCCGTTCGTCGACCACCCGGAGTGGGCCACCGCGATCTGGGGCTGAACGGGCCGGTTGTCACAGATCACCCCGGTCGGGCGGTGAGGACACGGCCCGACCGGGTACACCCGCGGTATGGCAAATACCGTTCCCGACATCAGCCTCAACGACGGCAACACCATCCCACAGCTCGGCTTCGGGGTCTTCCAGATCGAGCCGAAGGACACCGCCGAGGCGGTGGGCCGGGCGCTGGAGATCGGCTACCGGCACATCGACACCGCCGAGATGTACGGCAACGAGGCGGAGGTGGGCGAGGGCATCCGCGCCTCCGGCCTGGACCGGAGCGAGGTCTTCGTGACCAGCAAGCTCAACAACGGCTTCCACCGCCCCGAGGACGCCCGCCGGGCGTTCGAGTCGACGCTGGCCGCGCTGAAGACGGACTACGTCGACCTGTTCCTCATCCACTGGCCGCTGCCCACCCGCTACGACGGCGACTTCGTCTCCACCTGGAAGACGCTGGAGGAGTTCCAGCGCGACGGCCGGGCCCGCTCGATCGGGGTGTCGAACTTCCAGGTGCCGCACCTGGAGCGGCTGGCCGCCGAGGCCGACGTGGTGCCGGCGGTCAACCAGATCGAGGTGCACCCGTACTTCACCAACGAGCAGGTGCGCGCGTACGGCAACACCCACGGCATCCCCACCGAGGCGTGGTCCCCGATCGCCCAGGGCCGGGTGCTCGACGACCCGACGGTCGTCGACATCGCCGAGCAGGTCGGGCGCACCCCCGCCCAGGTGGTGCTGCGGTGGCACGTGCAGCGCGGCGACATCGTCTTCCCCAAGTCGACCACCCCGAAGCGGATCGAGGAGAACTTCCGGATCTTCGACTTCACCCTGGACGACACCGCCATGGAGCGGATCAGCGGGCTGGACAAGGGCGAGCCGGGCCGGACGGGACCGAACCCGGACGTCTTCGACTACATCCCCGCCTGAACGATCCACCGCCGGACGGCGTGACCCACGGGGCGGGCTCCGGTCAGGGATCCCGCCCCGTCGCGTCCGGCCACCGGATCGTCGGGCCGATGACGTCGACGCTGCGACGCCACCATCTCCGGCATTGATGAACGTGCATCTGGGTCCGTACCATCCGGGCATGCGTGCCCGTCGTGTCACCGCCACCGTCGCCGTCGCCGCGCTCGTGAGCCTGGTCGCGGTCGGCGCCGCCCACGCCGACGACACCCCGGCGCTGACCACCCCCGGCGCCCCGGTGGTGGTCGCCAACGAGCCGCACCGGCTCAGCCTGACCTGGACCCCGTCGACGTGGAAGGGCGAGCCGGGCGGCCCGATCACCTACGACGTGCGCTCGCCGATCGGGCCGAACGCCTACCGGGGTCTGGGCAGCACCGAGACCAACGCCATCACCCTGACCGACCTGGCCCCCGGCACCGACTACCGGATCGCGCTGCAGGCGTACGCCCTCGGCGGCTACTCCGACACCTCGGCGGTCGCCGAGGTGCGTACCGCGTACGGGCGGGCGAAGGTCGACTACCTCAACCTCGACTGGGCGCCCACCGACAACCAGGCCCAGTTCCGGATCAACGTCACCAACACCGGCAGCCGACCGCTGGACCTGACCACCGTACGGGTCCGCTACCACCTGCGTTTCGAGAACGGCAACGCCGCCCTGACCACCGAGTGCGACTGGGCGACGCTGGGCTGCGCCACCATCCGGCGTACCCTCCAGTATTTTCCGCCGCCCGCGCCGCCGCCCGGCCCCAGCCCGACGCCGACCGTCTACCCGGTGCCCGGCACCCCGTTCCCCGGCTGGGTGGAGCTGACCTTCACCACCGGGGTCCTCGCCCCCGGGGCGTCCTCCGGGCCGATCCAGCTCCGGCTGCACCGGCCGAACTGGACGGCGATCGACGAACGCGACGACCCGAGCTGGCAGCAGGCCACCGGCGGGTGGACCCCCAACAGCCGGATCACCCTCGACGTCGACGGGGTGCGCGAGTACGGCGACACCTGGGGCTGACCGCCGCCAGGCGGAGGCGGGATCGCAGGCGGACGGCGTCCCGGGGCATTCTTCCCGATGCGACGTATGACGGTGCGTCATATTCATGCCCGACAGGCATACCCGTGCCAGGCATCGTCGTTACCCGGCGGGGTCGCCCCGGCCGGCTGCGCGGCGTCGGCCGGCGGAGCGGCGTCGGCCGGCGGAGCGGCGTCGGCCGGCGGAGCGGCGTCGGCCGGCGGAGCGGCGTCGGCGGTGGCCCGCCCGTCGGCCGGCGCGGCGCACGCCACACCCGGGTCAGGCCGAGGCCCGGTGGTCCGCCAGGAACGCCATCGTGGTCTGGTTGGCGGCCCAACCGTCGGGGAACTTCACCGGCACGTCCAGGTGCACCGACTCCGTCGACGGGTGGGCGTCCAGCAGCTCCCCGATGCCGGCCCGGGCCACCACGACGCAGGCGTGCCGGTGCCGGGAGGTCAGCACGCACAGCCGCCCCGACTCCAGGTGGAAGTTCGTCGCGTCCCGCCGACCGGAGAGCGGGTGCAGCACGATCGTCACGTCGTACTCACGGCCCTGGAGCCGGTTGGCGGTGTCCACCGTGATGCCCGCCCCCGCCGGGCCGAGGTGGGCGCGGATCGCGGCGACCTGGTCGCGGTGCGCCGCGCCGACGGCGATCCGGTCGGCGGTCACCGGGGTGCCGGCCGGCGCGTGCTCGGAGACCGCGACCGCGCCCCGGGCCAGCACCCGCAGGGCGAGCGCGGCGCACGCCGCGGCGGCCTCCGCGTCGGTACGCAGGGTGTGCCGGGCCGGCAGCTCGTGCAACGCCCAGCCGGTGCCGACCGCCAGCTCCACCGCCGCGTCCAGCGCGTCGCCCGGCCCCGGCCGGGTCAGCGTCAACGCCCGGTCGGCCGGACCGGTGCCGGCCCGGAACCCGGTGAACGGGTAGAACGCCGCCGCGACCACCGGGGCCGCCGACGCCGGCAGCCGCCAGGACACCGGCAGCCGGTGCACCGGCAACTCCGGGTTGTGCCGCAGCAGCACCGCCACCGCCGCCTGCATCGGATCCCAGCTCAGGCCCGTCCAGCGCAGCGTCTCGACGGTGGAGAACGGGTCGAGCTGCCCGGGATCCCCCACGAACAGCGCCCGCGCGAACCTCCCGGCCACCCGCAGCAGGGCGTCCGAGCGCATCTGGTACGCCTCGTCGACGATCGCCCACGGCCAGGAGCCCTCGGTGACCGTGGCCCACTTGGCCGCCGTACCGATGGTGACGGCCGGATCGCCCAGATCGGCGACCTTCGACGCGACCCGGACCGTGTCGTGGCCCCGGACCCGCTCCGACGGCCGGTAGTCGGTCGCCGACAGCCGGCCGATGCGCAGCTCGGGGGCCTTGGTGGCGAGCCGGTCGATCAGGTCGTCGACCTGCTCGTTGGTCTGCGCCACGATCATCAGCGGCTCGCCGGCGGCGGCCAGCTCGACGGCGGCCCGCACCACCAGGGTCGACTTGCCGGCCCCGGGCGGGGAGTCGACCACCACGCCCCGGTGGTCCCCGGCGCGCAGGTCGGCCAGCACGGCCGCGACGACCCGTTCCGCCCCGACGGCGGGCGGCACCTCCAGCCCGAGCATCGACCTCACCTCCCCAGTGCTCCCGGCACCCTACCGGCCCGCCCCGCCGGGACGTCGTCGTCACACCTTCCTGGTACGACAGCGCTACCAGGAAGGGGCGTACCCATGATCGTCTGGAGCCACGGTGACCTGCTCACCGCCGACGCCGAAGCACTCGTCAACGCCGTCAACACCGTGGGGGTGATGGGCAAGGGGATCGCCCTCCAGTTCAAGCACGCCCACCCCGTCAACTACGCCGCCTACCGGGCCGCCTGCGCGGCGGGCGACGTGCGGCTGGGCCGGATGTTCGTGGTCGACTCCGGCCGGCCCGGTCGCCACCGCTACGTCGTCAACTTCCCCACCAAGGGGCACTGGCGGGCCGGCGCGAAGCTGCCCGACATCCGATCGGGGCTGTCCGACCTCGCCCGGGTCGTCCGGGAGCGGCAGATCCGGTCGGTGGCGGTGCCCGCCCTCGGCTGCGGCGCCGGTGGCCTCGACTGGGCCGTGGTCGAGCCGATGATCGTGGAGGCGTTCGCCGAGTTGCCCGACGTACGGGTGCTGGTCTTCCCCCCGGACGGGGTGCCGCCCTCCTACCGGCACCTGCTGCCGGTGGCGGAGAGGGCGGTGGCGCAGGCCGCCGAGCTGATGCGGCACCGCGCCCCCGGTGCCCTCACCGCCAAGGGCGAGCGCGACTTCGCGTCGCAGCTCGACTACGAGATCGAGCGGGAGGTACACGCCTTCCTCCGGGACGCCACGCCCGAGATCGGCTTCCTCGGCGAGGAGGACGGGGTCCAGGGCACCGGTGACATGCAGTGGGTGCTCGATCCGATCGACGGGACGGCGAACTTCGTCCGTGGCCTCCCGCTGTGCGCGGTGTCGCTGGGGCTGTTGCACGCCGACGAGGCCGTCCTGGGCGTCATCGAGGCACCCTTCCTGGGCAACCGGTACGCCGCCGCCCGGGGCAACGGCGCGACGGTCGACGGAAAACCCATCCGGGCCAGCGGCACCACCCGGCTGAGCGACGCGATCGTGGCGATCGGCGACTACGCCGTCGGGGCGGACGCCGCCGCCAGGAACCAGCCCCGGCTCGCCCTGACCGCACGGCTGGCCGAGACGGTGCAGCGGGTCCGCATGGTCGGCTCGGCCGCGCTGGACCTGGCCTGGCTGGCCGAGGGCCGGATCGACGCGACGCTCACCCTGTGCAACTATCCGTGGGACATGACGGGCGGCACGGCCATCGCGCGGGAGGCGGGCGCCGTCGTCGTCGACCACGACGGCAGCACCCACCACCCCGGCTCGTCGGTCACCTTCGGCATCGCCCCCGGCCTCACCAAGCAGGTGCTGGCCCTGGCCGGCGAGGCCCTGCGCGAAGGCTGACGGCACCCCGGCAGGGATCAGCCGTGCTGCGCCCGCTGGAAGAGCGGACGGGTGATCGCCGTGCTGAACTGCGGCCCCACCAGGTAACGCTTCCCCGGGATGTAGCCGTGGGAGTTGTCGCCGACCACGGTGCCGAGCCCGGTGTGCCGGTCGAAGTGCGCGAACCGCGGCCCGCCGCTGGAGCCGCCGCCCATCACACACGCGGTGCCCCACTGGCCGGGCGGCTCCGGCCACTCCTCGGTCGGCTGCTGCTCCACCGCCGGGCCGGTGCAGTAGGCGAGACGCTCACCGGTGTACTCCGGCAGGCCCTCGCGGGCCTCGTCCGAGCTGGCCCGGGGGTAGCCGAACTGGTGCACTACTCGTGCGCCGGGCACGTCGTAGCCGATCCGCTGGGCGGCGCGGACGGCGTCCTGCACCCGACGTCCGTCGTCGTTCGGGTGGAGCACCACGAACGCCTGGTCGTACGAGTCGTACAGGCTCTCGATCTGGTCGTTGAGCAGCCACGTCGACGGGGCCACCGACAACCGCGCGACGAACCTGCCGTACGGCGCCCGGCCGTCCCGGTAGCCGGGGACGAACAGCACGTTGCGCGTCCACTGGTTGTCCTCACCGAGGAGGTCGGTGTTGTTCACGCAGTGCGCGGCGGTCACCACGGTGCTGCGGTTGGCGCTGTCCAGCACGGTCGCCGTACAGCTGGCGTCCTCCCCGTGGTCGGTGAAGAAGAGCCTGCCGACGGTACGCGACACGGCGTCCGCCCGGGTCCACGGTGCGCCGTCGGGCTTGGCCACCGGCGGCACCTGCGCCGAGGGGGTCTTGAGCGCCGCGATCCGCTGCGGCGTCCAGTACGCCAGCACCGCCTGCCGCTCGGCGGCGGTGACGGCCACGGCGTGGGTGGCGACCGGGCCGGGCGTGGCGGTGGCGGGCTGCTGGGCGAGCCCGGTCAGAGTCGTCGTCACGAGCGCGGTGACCGCTCCCGCAACGCCGACGCGACGACGCAGACCGGGGGTTGGCTTCGATGTCATGACGAGGAAGGTACGGCCGGATTGTCAGGAAATCGTTGGTGCGCCTTCCTCGGATCGGTCTCGACTAAGCGTGCTCCGGTGCGAGGGGGGCCGGCTCTCAGGCCGCATCGGTGTTCGGTGTGAACCTGACATCGAGCCGCATATCGAGGGCGCCGGCCAGCCGCTCCAGGACAGGCAGGGTGGGTATCGTCCCGCCAGCCTCGAGCCGCGCCACGGCGGACTGGGTCATCCCGGCAGCTCGCGCCAACTGACTCTGGCTCCAGCCACTTCGCTCACGCAGGTGCCGAACCTCCTGGCCCAGCTCGTAGGCGATTCGGGTCGCCTCGTACGCCTCGGCTGCTCCAGGTTCGGCCAGCCGGCGGTCACGCAGGTCGTTCCAGTCGACGCGATCACTCATCGTTCTGCCCCCTCGTTCACGGTGTGCCGCTCCGCCATGCACCGCTCAAGCGCCCGGCGAGCCCGCTGGATCTCCCGGTCCTCCCGCATCCGCGTCTTGCGGAACACCGTCAACAGGATGATCCTCCGCTCGGAAGCTATCCAGTACGTCACGCGTACCGCGCTGTGCTCAAGGTAGAAGCGCAGTTCTCTGAGTTTGCCGTCCAGTTGCCTGGTGTGAGGTTCGCCGAGAAGAACGCCTCGACTGGCAAGAAGGTCGATATAGAACGCCGCTCGCGCAAAATCGGTGCTCGGCAATTCCTCCAACCAGTCGCGGACTTCTGGTTCCAGCTCCACGCTACCCCAGGCCATAGCGTAGATGCTATAGCTTGAGGCAGTCACTCACCGTTAGTGCCACTCAAGTGTCGGGTTACCCATCAAGCTCAGGACACGAGCGGAGAGCGGTATCAGTCGGCAGCGACCGTTCAGGACGGGTGCTCCTCGACCGTCCGATGGCCCTCGATGCCCAACTCCTCGATGAGCTGCCACAGCGGTGCCAGCGCCGCCTCCGGATCCCGACTGAACACGCTGCCCCGGATCCGGACGAACACGCAGTTGCCGACCCGTTCCAGCACCGCCTGCCGGCGCATGTCACTCTCCCACTGCTCCGGCCCGTGGTAGGCGTCCCCGTCGCACTCGATCGCCAGCCGCCGCCCGTCCGGCGCGGGCAGCACGAAGTCGATCCGGTACGAGCCGATCCGGAACTGCGGCAACGGCCGCAGCCCCCGGCGCAGCATCCGCCGCAGCACCTCGCGTTCGAAGTCGCTGTCGCAGCGCTTCTCCAGGTCGTCGTACGCCTCCTCGGCGGTGTTGACGTTCTGGCAGTAGCGCAGCAGCAGCCCCCGGGCGTCGTCGGGGCGCAGGTCGTCGGGTTGCACCGAGTGGAACACCCAGAGCTGGTCGCGGGCCCGGGAGGCGGCGACGTTGACCCGGCGGTGGTGGTCGCGCTTGGTGAAGGCGGCGACCGGGCCGTTGAGCGGGGAGACGACCGTGGACACCAGCACCACGTCGCGTTCGTCACCCTGGAAGGTGTAGGAGTCGCCGACGCGCAGCCGGCGGCGTTCCATCTCCTCCGCGCCGATCTCCTCGCGCAGCCGGGACAGCAGATAGATTGCCTGCCCGCTGGTGCTGAGCAGGCTGACCACGCCGACGCTGCGGCCCGCGTACGCCGGATCGGCGACGATCGCGGCGACCCGGGCGACCAGCGCCTCGGCCTCGGCGACGTTGACGTTGCCGTACGTGGGCAGATCCTGACGGATGCCCTCGGGCACGTGCACGGCGACCACCGGGTCGCCGATGCCGGCGGGCCGGTCGGTGCGCAGCGGTTCGATCTCGCCGCCGTAGTAGGTGTCGCTGGAGAACCCGATGATCGCCGGTACGGACCGGAAGTGCTCGGTCAGCAGGATCCGCTCGGGTGAGCGGCGGACCGCGTGGTCGTAGAGGCTGCTCTCCGGGTCGAAGTGCTCGGCCGACGGCACGTCGACCAGGTGTGCGTTGATCAGGCCGGTGACGCTGCCGACGAAGGAGAGCTGCGGCCCGATCTGCTGGTCGTCGCCGACCACGACGGCCCGTTCGGCGAGGCTGAGCACGGGCAGCGCGAACAGGTCGGCCTGGGACGCCTCGTCCACGATGACCACGTCGAACCGTGCCCCGCCGGCGAACTGCTCGATGGCCCGGTCGACGGACATCACCCAGACCGGCACCGCGTCCACGGCGGCGGTCATCGCCTTCTGGGCGTGGGCCTGCCACTGGGCGGCGTTCCGCCCGGTCCCCTTGCCGATCTTGCGGAGCGCGGTGGTCCAGTCGGCGAGGGCGGCCCGCCGTCGGTCGTCCAGCGCCAGCGACACCTCCAACCAGGCCGACGCGACCACCAGTTCCCGGGTGAGCTGCCGGATCCGTTCCCGGGTGCGGTCGACGCGCCGGCCCAGGGCGACCGGGTCGACACTGCCGACCACCTGGTCGAACCAGGTCTGCGCACGCCGCCACCGCCACCGGTCGAGGCAGTCCGCGCCGGTGCCGTGCAGGGCGGCGGCGGTGCCGGCCTCGAGCTGAGCGGTCCAGTCCGCGGCGACGGGGCGCAGCCGGTCGGTGAGCTGGCCGAAGCGTTGCGCCTCGGGGCGCAGCGCGGCGAGCCTGCGCACCTCGTCGAGGAGGGCGTCCCAGCCGTCGAGGTCCCCCTGGAACGCCTGGTCGAGCAGCCGCCACAGGTCGCTGGCGTCCCCGCCGGACATGCCGCGCTGGAGCAGCGCGTCGAGCCGGTGCTCCTCGGCGACCAGCTCGTCGTGGGCGAACACCGCCGTACCCCGGCCGAGCAGGGCGATCAGCGCGGTCAGCCGGCGTACGTCGGTGGTGTGCTCGGCGCGCGGCAGCATCCGGCGGACGGTGTGCAGCAGCGCCGGCCAGCGCCGCCGGTCCCAGTCCAGCGCGGTGGCGGCGGCGGTGAGCAGCTGGCCGGTCCAGTACTCCGGCTCGTCGCCGACCTCGGCGGGCAGGCCGAGCGGCGCCCGCCACTCCGCCCACCGGGTGGCCAACGCCTGCCGCAGCCGACGCCGGGTGACGTACGCGACGACGATGTCGACGTCGGCGGCGCTGCGCAGCATCTCGCCGTCGATCCGGCAGTCGGCGGCGATCCGGGCCAGGGTGCCCTGGAAGAGCTTGTGGACGCCCTTGCCGGCGGTGAACCGTTGCCGCAGCTCGTCGAGGAGGGCCAGCAGCCGGCGCGGCTCGGTCAGGTGGGCCTCGACGACGGCGACCTCGTGCCCGGCGATGACCCGGGCGGCGGCGGCCAGGTCGGCGAGCGCCTGCTCGCTGGCGGCGACGTGGTCCTCCCACCGGATCCGCCAGTTCGCGTCGGCCTGCACCAGGGTGCCGAGCCGGTCGGTCCACGCCCCCTCCCGCCCGGTGAGCTGGGTGAGCGCCTCCCGTAGCTGCCCGCCGAGCTCCTCCAGGGCGGGCCGCCCGACGGCGCGGACCTCGGCGACCAGCATCCCGGCGTCGGCCAGCCGGTCCAGCTCACGCCGGGTGTCGGCCAGCTCACGCCGGTCGGCCCGGACCGCCTCGGCGGTGGGCAGCTCGGCCACCGTCGGCAGGTGCCGCAGCGCCTGGGCACGGTCCTGTCGCCGGGTACGCCGGGCGATGTCGAGCAGTTCGCTGAACTCCTCGCCGGTCAGCGGGGCGTCGAGGTCGGGGGCGAGCGGGTCGGGGATGTCGCCGTACCGGTCGGCCCGTTCGCGCAGCCAGGCCCCGACGTCGCCGGGGGACAGCCGGATGCCGTCGATCTCGTACCGGGCGGACTCGTGTTCGGCCAACGCCCGCAGCCCGGCCAGGGCGAGCCCCAGGTCCCGCTCAGTCTCCTCCAGTTGCCGGCGCAGCCGGTCGACCTTCTGCTGCTCGACGCGGCGGTCCAGGGTGGCGCCCCGGTCGGAGAGTTCCCGCGCGGCGAGCTGGAGCTGCACGAGCTGGTCGGCGGAGCGGCCGAGCACCGCCAGGCAGAGCGGCTGGATCTCGGCGGGCAGGCCGTCGCGCAGCACCCGCAGCGGGTCCTCCTTCTGCGCCACGACCAGCACCCGCTTGCCGTGCGCCATCAGGTGGCAGATGAGGTTGCGGATGGTGTGCGTCTTGCCGGTGCCGGGCGGCCCCTGCACGGCGACGTTGCGGTGCTGGGCCAACCGGCGGGCGATGGACTCCTGCGCCTCGTTGGTGGGCAGCGGCATGAGCAGCCGCTCACCCAGCGGCTGCCACCGCTGCGGCTCGTCCTGCGGCATCTCCAGCCGGCTCGGCTCGTGGGCGAGGATCGCGGCGAGCGCGCCGATGCCGGTGGTGTCGCCGGCCAGCAGCCGGGACCGCAGCTCCTCCAGGAAACGACGCAGCATCCGCTGCCGGGGTCGGACGAACAGCACCCCGGTGTCGTGCACGTACGCCCCGGTGGGGGCGGGGGCGTCGGCGTCGCGCAGCACCGGGTCGTGGCCGAGGCGGCGCAGCGCCCGCGCGAGGAAGTCCCGCCGGTCCTCCGCCGCCCAGACGTCCAGGTCGAGCTGCCCGCCCGCCCCGGCCAGGTCGAGCAGTTGCCGCAGGTAACGCTCGTCGAGGCCGGTCAACGGATCGGTCTGCAACCGGGCCGGCCCCTGCGGCACGACCCGGACGACCGACCGGTCGGGGTCGAACTCGACGGCGACCGGGGTCACCACCAACGGGTACCGCACCCGGTGCCCGTCGACCTCGGTGGTGACGACGCCGTGGCCCCAGACGAGTTCGTGGCTGGCGGCGGTCATGTCGATCCGGTGCATGAGGTCGAACAGGGCGCGGTGCAGCTGGCGTACCCGGTCGGTGGCCGCGGCCTGCTCGGCCCAGGGCCGCCAGTCCTGCTCCCGCCACCGGTCGAAGCGGGGTCGCAGCCGGGCGACCGTCTCGTCGTCACCGGTCAGTTCCGGCTCGGCCGGATAGGGCGGGGCGTCGGCCAGGTGCGGGACGAACTCGACAGGGGTCTTGAGCCGCCGGGGGGCCGCCGGGAAGCCGACCCGCAGCCAGCTGACCCCGTCGGCCGAGACGCCCATCTGGCAGTCGGGGTGTTCGGGCAGGTCGTGCTGCCAGAACGCGTCCGTGGTGGGCACCGTCCGGGCCGGCTTCTCCAGCTGGGCGCGGACCGCCATCAGGTAGTCGACCAGCGCGGTGGTGCGCGCCAGGATCAGCGCGGGCGTTTCAGTGTCGGACGTGGCGCGGGAGAGCATGCGGCACCTTTGCTGGCTGTGGCGGTCCCCGGCACCCTACCGGCGAATTCCTCCCGGACGGGACCTCCGGTCGGCATTCTTCACCCCGGCTCGGCCGCCGCCCGCGCCAGGTTGGCCGGCACATCCTTGGCGTGGTAGATCCGTTCGCTCGGTTCGATCCCGGCGAGGAACATCGCGTACACGGCCGCCATCCGCAGCCAGGCCACCGGCCGCAGCAGCGCCACCGCCCGCTCCGGTCGGCAGCCGGGCACGTCGGAGCGCCAGCGGGCGCACCAGTCGGCGAGCACGGCGGCGGCCGGCCCGGCGGGCAGCTGCTCGGTCAGCCGGAGGACGTCGAAGGCCGGGTGCCCGACGAACGAGTCACCCCAGTCGATGACGGTCCGCCGCCGCCCGTCGGCGCGGACGTTGCCGGGGTGCAGGTCGCCGTGCACGAGGGTGTCCGGCAGCCCGCACCGGGCCACCTCGGCGAGCCGCGTCTCGACGTCGGCGAGGTGCCGGTCGGCGGCGGGGTGCGGGGCGAGCATGGTACGGAGCCACCGGGCCAGGGCGGCACCGCGCAGGTCCGGCACCCCGGCGGCGGCCAGCCGGTCGACAGTGGGCACGGCGCGTAGCTGGAGGGCATGGTGGACGGCGGTGATCGCGGTGCGTTCGGCGGCGTCGGCGCCGTAGCGGTCCTCCCCCGGCACGTGGTCGAGCAGCATCCGGCCCTCGTCGTCGGCGGCGAGCAGCGTCGGCGTGTCCGGGTCGTCGGCCAGCAGCCGCAGCACCGCCGCCTCGTGCCGGAAGAAGGACGGCACCTGCTTGAGCCAGGTGGTGCCGTGCGGCCCGTCGAGCCGCCAGATCGCCGACAGGTTCCAGGTGCGCTGCTGGGCCGCCCCGGTCGCCGGCCGACCCAGCCGGTCGAGCTGCCCGGCGGCCCAGGCCAGGCTCGCCGCCGGCCCGCCCGGCTGCGCGTAGGGCGCCCGCAACGGATGCGCCGCCGGCTCCACCGCCTCCGCCGGCAGCAGCGGTACGCCCACCGGCCCGACGGCCTCCGCCAGGTAGCCGACGTGACCCCCGGGCGGTTCGCCCCGCTGCCCGGCGAGCAGCCGCAACACGGCCACCTCGGTGCCGTAGGCCGCGCGGGCGCCGGCGACGACCTCGACCGTGTCCTGCCACCAGGGCACCGGCACGGTGAAGTCGGGCAGCGCGCCCAGCGTCCGGCCGGTGGCGTCGACCAGGACGAGGCGCACGGTGCGGGACATGCCCGGACGGTAACCACCGCCCGGCCCGTCGGGCGAGCCGATTACCACGGCGGCAGGCGACGTACTAGCGCACCGGAGCGAGCCAGCCGCACCCACCGCCACGACAACCGTCGACATCGACATCGAGCCGCGAGTTGTGTGGAGAGTTGTTGTCGTCCTGGCGACAACAACTCTCCACACAACGAGGCACTGACCACCGGGACGGCGGGAGCAGCCAGCGCGCCCGGGGCGGGAGCGGCCAGCGCGCCCGGGACGGGAGCGGCCAGCGCGCCCGGGACGGGAGCGGCCAGCGCGCCCGGGACGGCGGCGGTCAGCGGACCGGGGCGGTGATGGGCAGCGCGCCCGGGTGGGTGGCGGTCAGCGGACCGGGGCGGTGATGGGCAGCGCGCCCGGGTGGGTGGCGGTCAACGCGCCCGGGTGGGTGGCGAGGATGGCGTCGAGGCCCCGGAGGAAGAGGTCGTCGTCGCTCCACTGTGCGTCGTCGAGGTGGCCGGAGGCGGTGAGGGTGGGATAGGCGGCGGCGTTCGCCTCCAGGTGTCGGCGGGCCTCGGCACGTACCCGGGGGTCGTTCGTCTGGCGCCAGGTGGCTTCGGTGAGCGCCGCGCCGATCACGTAGTTGGCCACCAGCCGGGTCATCACGGCCAGGTGGACGCCGGTGAACCCGGCGCGGACCAGCGCCGACTGGAGGAACTCCGTACGGGCGAGGACGTGCGGGCCGAGCATGGGTCGGCCGATCAGGCTTGGCGCCCAGGGGTGGCGGAGCATGGCCGCCCGCCAGCCGGCGGTCAGCGTGCGGACGTCGTCGCGCCAGTCGGCGCCGACGGCGACCGACGGCTCCCCGGTCGGGCCGTCGGTGACCACCGCGTTCTCGACCGAGTTATCGGTGACCACCGCGCTCTCGGTCGGGTTATCGGTGACCATCGCGTTCTCGGTCGGCAGCGGCACCTCGCCGAAGATCTGGTCGACGGCCAGGTCGAGGACGTCCTCCTTCGTGGTCACGTGCCAGTAGAGGGCCGTCGGGGTGACCCCGAGACGCTCCGCCAGCCGGCGCATGGTCAGCCCGTCGACACCGTGCCGGTCGAGCAGGGCCACGGCCTCCGCCACGATCCGCTCCCGGGTCAGCGGGGTGGCCCGACGGTTGCGGGCCGGCTCGTCGCGCAGCCACACCGTGCCGGCCCTGCCGTCGGAGCGGCCGCCCGGCCGCTCGGCGGGTGCCCCGGTCAATCCACTCGCGTCCACCCGCGCCAGCCTAGTACCGTGTCGGTTAACTTAACGTTGTTAGATTAGATGTTCACCGTCCGGGCGGCCGCGCGCGAAGGTCACCGGCCGCCCCGGTGAGCAACGGCGATCCCCCGGAAGGACGGTGGCGACCCGTGCCGCTGATGCGGATCCAGCTGGACAGCGACCGGTACACCGCGCGTCGGGTGGTGGAGTTGCACCGGGCCGGCAAGGTCCACCGCGAGTCCCGGGACGCCGCCCGCGCCGAGGTGTGGCGACGCGGGCGGACCCCCGCCGCCGAACCCGTCTTCGTCGGCACCACGAACGGCGAGCCGGTCCGGCTCATCTACGACGTCGAGGTCTACCGGGACGTGACATCGTAGCCCTGCAGGCCAGGTGTGCCCCCGGCCGCGCCGGCACCGCCCGATCGGGCACCCCCGCCGGCCGGGCCGGAGGCGGATGGGTCAGCGGACCGGGTCGTGGGTGCCGTGCGGGACGCCCGGCTTGCAGCGGCGCAGCCGGTCCGCCGCCATCCGGCCGCCGACCGCCAGCCCGTACCGCTCGACGGCGGTCAGGCCGTAGGCGCTGCACGTCGGGGTGTAGCGGCACCGGCCCGGCCAGCGGTGCGACAACCACCGCCGGTAACCGAGGATCGCCGCCCGGCCGGCCCGGTCCACCACCGGCGCGTGGCTGACCTGGGCGGTGGTCGCACCGAGGGTGAGCAGGAACGAGAACAGGCCGAAGTCGCAGCAGGGCAGACCGTCGCAGTCGCAGACGTCGCAGTCGGCGTCGCACCAGTCACGCTTCTTCCTGCGCTGCTTACGCTTGAAATGGATCACGCCGTACATGATGCGACGGCCGCGCCACCACCACGCAAGGCGTACGCGGGTAGGGTCCGGGGATGGACCAGCGGGTCAGTCTGATCACGCTCGGGGTCGCCGACCTGCCCCGGGCCCGCGCCTTCTACGAACGCCTCGGCTGGCGTGGCCAGGAGGTGCAGGAGACCGTCTTCTTCCAGGCCGGCGGGCTGGCCGTGGTGCTCTGGGGCCGGGCCGCGCTGGCCGCCGACGGCGGGGTGCCCGACACCGGCCCGGGGGCGGTGTCACTGGCGCACAACGTCCACTCCCGCGCCGAGGTGGACGACATCCTGGCCGCCGCCGACCGGGCCGGGGCGCGCATCACCCGACCGGCGGCGGAGACCTTCTACGGCGGATACGCCGGCTGCTTCACCGACCCGGACGGCCACCTCTGGGAGATCGCCTGGAACCCGGGCTTCCCCCTCGCCGAGGACGGCAGCCTCACCGTGCCCGACCTGACGTCCTGACCGTCCCCGGGGGGGCCGGAACCGGCGACCCGGCCCCGATCGGGACCGGGACCGGCGGGACGGGAGGGCCGGCCCCGACCGGACGGGCGGGGCGGCCGGCACCGGACCCGGAGCGGACGAGGCGGTCAGCGGTCGACGGTGCGGCGTACCCCGTCGTGCCCGGCGCAGGGCTTCGGCCGGCCGCCGGTCAGGCTGACCGCGCCGTCCCGGCAGAGCACCAGGTAGCCGCGTCCGGCCCAGAACTCGGGCGCGCAGTCGAACCAGTCGCAGACCCGGTGGTCGGGCCGGCGGATTCGTGCCCCGCCGCAGTAGTCGTACCCCATCGGGTTGGCCGGCGCCCCGCAGCGCCGCTCCCGCACCACGGACGGCGACGGGGCGGGCGACGGGGGCCGGGTGCGGGACGGGACAGGTGCGGCGGTGGCCGCCGCCGCCACCTCCGGGGTGACCGGCGGATCCGACTCGGCCAGTACCGCCGGCACCACCAGGGTCAGCGCGGCGGCCACCGCGACGGTACGTCGACCGCCGGGGATCCGGGCGCTGATCCGGGCCTGCGCGGGGGTGGCGATCGCCGGCCGGAACGGCGTGCTCTCGGCGTGCACCGCGATCAGCTCGTCGAGCTGGGCGAGGACGGCGGCCCGCTGCTCGATGGCGTCGGCGAAGGCCAGGGTGAGCACGAACCGGAACTCGGCCGCCCGGCCCGGCGGCAGCAGCACGCCGGAGGTCTGCCGCCGGTCCAGGACCTGCACCAGGGTGACCGGCGCCGCCGGGTCGTGCAGCAGCCCGGTCATCTTCCCGTACGCCCAGTCGCGCCGACCCCGCCCGCCGACCAGGACCAGCCGGCGGTTGGTGACCACCGCGATGCCGGCGTCGGTGGCCCGGACCCCGTCGGGCAGCCGGTGCCGCAGCCGCCCGCAGTCCGGCTCGACGACCAGCTCGGGGGCGGGTAGCACGCCGGTGTGCCGGACCTCGACCAGCTGCGCGCCGGGCATCGTCCACAGGACGGCCTCGCCGGGGCCCAGCGCCAGCGGCAGGCCGACCCCGGAGGCCGCCGTGCCCCGCAGGCCGACGGCGAGGGCTCGCAGCCGGCGCAGCTCGTCGTCGCGGCGTCGCCAGGCCCGCTCGTCGGTGCGGAAGGCCCGCCGTCGCCGTTCGTTCTGCCGGCGTGCCCAGGTGTAACGCCAGGTCGAACCCGTCGAATCAGTCATCGCCACGCCGACTCCTCCGCCGCGCGAGCCACCAACCGGGGTGTTCACCGGGTTCAACGGCGGCCACCGGCCCGATGGCCCGGAATTCCGGATTTACCACCCGATCGAGGGATGGATCCGACCGTCGGCGGCACCTACCGCACGGGTCCACCGTCGCTCCGACGCCGTGCGGGGTGGTGCGTCCATGGGTAACGTCAGCCGCAGCCGGGTCCGCAGCGCAGCGCCCGCACCACCGACGCCAAGGGGGTACCCCGTGACCGGCCCGGACCAGCGCCACCTGGTGCTCGGCGTCGACATCGGCACCACCAGCACCAAGACCGTGGCGTACGACACCGACGGTCACCAGATCGCCAGCCACTCCGTCGGCTACCCCCTCGACGAGCCGCACCCCGGCTACGCCGAACAGGACCCGCAGCTCATCTTCGACGCGGTGGTGGAGACCATCCGCACCGTCGTCACCGAGCTGGGCGACGGGATCGCCGGCCTGTCGTTCAGCACCGCGATGCACAGCCTGATCGGCCTCGACCCGGAGGGCGCACCGCTCACCCCGTCGGTGACCTGGGCCGACTCCCGGGCCAGCGGCAAGGCCGAACGGCTGCGCGCCGCGCCCTGGGGGCTGGACCTGCACCGGCGCACCGGCACCCCCGTGCACCCGATGGCCCCACTGCCGAAGATCCTCTGGTACGCCGAGCAGGAGCCGACGCTGCACGGTCGGGTCGCCCACTGGGTCGGCATCAAGGACTACGTGCTGCTGCGGCTGACCGACACCCTGGTCACCGACCACTCGGTCGCCTCGGCCACCGGCCTGCTGGACATCCACCGACTCGGCTGGGACGCCCAGGCGCTGCGGATCGCCCAGATCACCGAGGAACAGCTCCCCCGACTCGTCCCCACCACCACCGTGCTGCCGGGGCTGACCGCCCGCGCCGCCATCGCCACCGGTCTGCCCGCCGACACCCCGGTCGTGGTCGGCGCGGGCGACGGCCCGCTGGCCAACCTCGGCCTCGGCGCGGTACGTCCCGGCGTCGTCGCCTGCTCCATCGGCACCTCCGGGGCGATGCGGGTGGCCGTCGAACGCCCCGCCGTCGACCCGCTCGGCGGGGTGTTCTGCTATGCGCTCACCGAGGACCGCTGGGTGGTCGGCGGCGCGATCAACAACGGCGGGATCGTGCTCCAGTGGGCCGGTGACGCGCTCGCCCCCGAGTTCGGCGAGCACGGCGAGGAGGAGCTGCTGGCGCTGGCCGCCACCGCACCGGTCGGCTCCGGCGGGCTGATCATGCTGCCGTACCTGCTCAGCGAGCGGGCCCCGCACTGGAGCGCGCTGCCGCGCGGGGCGTACGTCGGGCTGACCCACGGGCACCGCCGCGAGCATCTCGTCCGGGCCGCGCTGGAGGGGGTCTGCCAGCAGCTCGCCCTCGTCCTGGCGTCGGTCCGGGCGGCCGGCAACGAGGTCCGCGAGGTGCGCGCCAGCGGCGGCTTCGCCCGCAGCCCACTGTGGCGGCAGATGCTCGCCGACGCGCTCGGCATGCCGGTGCGGTTCCCCGCCGGCCACGAGGGCTCCAGCTTCGGCGCAGCGCTGCTCGGGATGCAGGCGCTCGGCCTGATCGACTCCGTCGACGTCGCCGCCGACCTGGTGCGGATCGACGAGACGGTACGCCCCGAGCCGGCCTCCGCCGCCACCTACGCCGCCCTGCTCCCCCTGCACGCCGAGCTGTACGACGCGCTGGTGCCCACCTTCGCGTCGCTACGCCGAATGGCCCCCAGCCTGCCGGCGGAGCCGCCACCCACACCCGCACCCATGTGATCGCCCGCCCCGCCCCGGGTCGGACCCTGTCCGAAGGTCGTGATTGCCGTGCCCGTCCTCCTCGCCGCACCGGCCGAACCGGTCACCAACGCCGGTGACGCCCAGCTCGTCGTGGCCGCTCTGCTGGGCATCGCCGCGGTGGTGCTGCTCATCGCCTGGGGCAAGGTGCACCCCTTCCTGTCGCTGATCCTCGGTGCGGCGGTGCTCGGGGTGGTCGCCGCCATGGCCCCCGACGCGATGATCGAGTCGTTCAGCGCCGGGGTCGGCTCGACCGTCGGCGGGGTGGGTCTGCTGATCGCCCTCGGCGCGATGATCGGCGGTCTGCTCGCCGAGTCCGGCGGGGCGGACGGCATCGTCAACCGGGTCGTCGGGCGGGTCTCCGGCTCCGCCCTGCCCTGGGCGATGGCCGGGGTCGCCGCGCTGATCGGTCTGCCGCTCTTCTTCGAGGTCGGTGTGGTGCTGCTGGTGCCGATCGTGCTGCTGGTCTCCCTGCGTACCGACGTGCCCCTGATGAAGATCGGCATTCCGGCGCTGGCCGGCCTGTCGGTGCTGCACGGCCTCGTGCCGCCGCATCCCGGTCCGCTGGTGGCGATCTCCTCGCTCGACGCCGACCTGGGGCTCACCCTCGGGCTGGGTCTGATCATCGCGATCCCCACCGTGATCATCGCCGGTCCGGTGTTCGGCAACTTCATCGCCCGGTACGTCCCGGCCACCGCCCCGGCCGCGCTGCTGCCCACCCGGCAGCCGGCCACCGGGGGCGGCGGTCGACGCGGACCCGGCAGCCCGGCCGCCCCCACTGCCGGGCGCGGCCGGGGCACCGACGGCCCGGACACCGGCCGTGGCCCCGACGGCCCCACCGGACGAAGCACCGACGGCCCGGACACCGGGCGGGGACGGGCCGGTGACGACGTCGACGGTGACCTGCTCACCGACGACGACCTGGTCAACCCGGGCACCGGTCGGCCGGGCGCCCCGGTCGACGACAGCGGCACCGAGACCGCCCGGCGTACCCCCGGGTTCTGGCCGGCGGTGCTCACCGTGCTGCTCCCGGTGGTGCTGATGCTGCTGCGCGCGGTCGGCGAGCTGACCATGGCCGAGGGGACCTTCGCCCGGCAGGCCCTGGACATCGCCGGCGCACCGATCGTGGCGCTGCTGGCCGGCGTGCTCGTCGCCATGTTCACCCTCGGCTACCAGGCCGGATTCAGCCGCGGCCAGGTCTCCTCGGTGCTCGGCGGCTCGCTGCCGCCGATCGCCGGCATCCTGCTGATCGTCGCCGCCGGTGGCGGCTTCAAGCAGGTGCTGGTGGACGCCGGGGTGGGCGACCTGGTCGCCGACGCGGCCAAGGACGCCAACCTCTCCCCGCTGCTGCTGGGCTGGCTGGTGGCCGTCGGCATCCGGGTCGCCACCGGCTCCGCGACGGTCGCCACGATCACCGCCGCCGGTATCGTCGCGCCGCTGGCGGCCACCCTGGACCGGCCGGAGGTGGCGCTGCTGGCGCTGGCCGTCGGCTGCGGCTCGCTCTTCTTCTCGCACGTCAACGACGCCGGCTTCTGGCTGGTCAAGGAGTACTTCGGGTTGACCGTGGGGCAGACCATCAAGAGCTGGTCGGTGCTGGAGACGATCATCTCGGTGGTCGGTTTCGCCGGTGTGCTCCTGCTCGACCTGCTCCTGTGAGATCCCCCGCGCCCGCGCCCGCCGGTCAGATCGGGTCGGCACAGGTCGGTCGGATCGGCGCAGGTCGGTCGGGCCGGCACAGGCCGGTCGGGCCGGCACAGGCCGGTCGGGCCGGCACAGGCCGGTCGGATCGGCGTTGATCAACTCAATGTCGCCGCGATAGCGGTGTCGGAGCGCGCGGACACCGCAGTGGTGGCGATGTTGCCGAGCAAGCCAGCCCCGCCGGGCGGGGCGGCCGGACGGCGGGGCTCAGGCGCCGGGGATGTTGGCCGGCGGGTCCTCGCCGATCAGGCCGACCGCCGGCTTCTCCGCCGACACGGGCAGGCCGAAGTCGGCGTACGTCAGGTCGAGCGCCGAGGCCCTGCCCGGTTCGCCGGACAGCTCGATCCGGTAGCGGACCAGCCGGCCCTGCGCGTCCACCGTCGCGGTGAACGGCACCGCCGCGGCCCGCTCGCCGAGCACCCCGCTCATCCCGCTGCCGAGCACCTCGGTGCTCCGACGCAGGTCCAGGGTGCCGGCGTAAGCGCGTTCACCGGTGGCGCGCACCCCGGTGGCCGTGCCGAGCGTGCTGGCCAGCCGGGTGTTGTCCACGCCGGTCCGCTTCCCGGCGGCGGCCTCGGCGGTGCCCAGGTGCCACCAGGTGCGCCCGTCCCACACCGGCACCCTCCGATCCGGGGCGGTCACCTTGACGTAGACGTCGGTGCCGGTGGCGAGCCGCTCGACGACCACCTTGCCGTTCGCCACGACCAGCGTCGTCGTCTCCAGGCCGCGCCGGCCCTTCGGATCCCAGAGCAGCACGGTGCCGTCCCCGCCCGCACCGGCACCGAGGGTCAACCGGTAGGACTCCTGGTCGACCCGCTGCGCGGCGGTGGCCAGCACGGCGGCCGGCTCGGTCGGGGCCGGTCCGGTCGTGGACGACCCGGTGGTCGGGGCCGGTCCCGCACCGCCGCCGTCCGAGGTGCAGCCGGCCGCCGTCACCAGCGCGACGAGGGCCGCCGTGGCGACGGCCAGCTTCGGGTGCTTCACGGCGGTCTCCCCGGGTGGCGCGCCCGCCGGCCGAGCCGATCGACGCTGGTGACAGAGCGGTCGCGCCAGCCTAGCCCGGCACCCGGCCGCCGACCGGCCACCCCCGACCGCACCCACCCGGCCCGGGCGACGGCAGGCCCGACCCGCGTCCACCCGGACACCCCGACCGGTCCGGCGACGGCCGGACACCGGGGCAAGGCCGGACACCGGGGCAAGGCCGGACACCGGGGCAAGGCCGGACACCGGGGCAAGGCCGGACACCGGCATGCCCCGGCAGAAACCCGGGGAGCCGGGGAAGGCGTCCGGTCTGTCCTCGGCCGACAGGCCGGGGCCGGTCAGGGGGCCTCCACGGCGGAGATGCGGTAGCGGTGCACCTCCGCGCCACGGATCGCCGCGACCTGCTCCTGTTCCGGGCCGGACCCCCGGAACGCCAGCAGCTCGTCGTCGGACTCCCAGCGTTCGTAGACGTTGATCCGGCCCGGCTCGACCAGGTCGGCGCCGATGGCGAAGTCGACACAGCCGGGCGCCGAGCGGGCCTGCCGGACCACCTCCACGCAGGAGGCCAGGTAGGTGTCCCGCTCGGCGGGGTCGACGTAGAGACTTCCGGCCACGATGAACACAGACGACCTCCGGTGGGTGAGCGGGACGAACCCCCATCCTCACCCACCGTGGGCACCGTTCAGGCCCGGCTGATCGCGTTGGCGTGGATCGCCTCCGCCAGGTACTCCGCCAGCCCCGGCGCGATCGTCTCGTAGAAGGCGGTGAACCGGGGGTCGGCCAGGTACATGTCGGCCAGCCCGGTGTGCACCTCGTACGAGCAGTCGTAGAACCAGCGGACGATGAGCTGCCGGTGCTCCTCGGCCAGCGCCATCGCCTCCGCCGAGTCGGCGGGCGTCCCGGCGGTCAGCGCCGCCACGATCCGCCGTCCCCAGTCCTCCTGCTCTGCCTTGATGCGCAGCCAGTCCTCCTTCGAGTAGTTCGCCGCCCGCTGGGTCGACACCCGGTACGCCTCGGTGTCGCCCCAGCGCTGCCGCGCCTCCTCGGCGTGCTCCTCCGGATCGACGTCACCGAAGACCTCGAACCGTTCCTCCGGAGTCAGGTTGATCTCCATCCGTCTCGCCTCCATCGCGATCTCGATCGCGGCGACCATCTCCTGGAGCTTCCCGATCCGCCCGGTCAGCACGTCGTGCTGCCGGCGCAGGTGCGCCGCCGGGTCGGCATCCGGGTCGTCGAGGATCACCGCGATCTCCTCCAGCGGAAACCCCAGCTCCCGGTAGAAGCGGATGTGCTGCAACCGCTCCAGGTCCGCGTCGTCGTAGCGGCGGTAGCCGGCCGGCGTCCGGCCGCTCGGCGAGAGCAGCCCGATATCGTGGTAGTGGTGCAGCGTCCGGACCGTCACCCGGGCCGCCTTCGCCACCTGACCCACCGTGTACGCCATGGTCTCCTCCCTCCGGCACCCAGGTTGCGGCCTGCCGTGACGTGAGGGTCAAGCCGGTTCCCCCGTCGGGGGGGAGGGGTCAGCGGGGGGCCTGCAGGGCGGCCAGGCCACCGGGACGGCCGTACCGGTAACCCTGGCCGTGCAGGCAGCCGATCGCGGTGACCGCCTCGTGCTGCCCCTCGGTCTCCACCCCCTCGGCCACCACCGCCAGGTCGAACGCCCCGGCCAACCGGGTGACCATCTCGACCGTGGCGTACGCCCGCTCGTCGGTGTCGAGCCGGGCCACGAACGACCGGTCGATCTTGAGATCGGTGGCCGGGATGCGGTGCAGATAGCTCAACGACGAGTAGCCGGTGCCGAAATCGTCGATGGCGATCCGGATGCCCAGCCCACGGAGCTGGGCGAGCCGTTCCAGCACCGCCTCGCTGCTGTCGATCAGCGCCGACTCGGTCAGTTCCAGGGTGAGCGCGCGGGGGGCGAGGCCGGCGGTGGCGGTGGCCGCCGTGACGGTGGCGATCAGGTCGGGACGGCGCAGGTGCGCGGCGGCGATGTTGACCGCCACGGTCGCCTCGGGCACCCGGACCCGCCAGGTCGCCGCCGCCCGGCACGCCTCGTGGATCACCCACCGGTCGATCGGCACGATCAGCCCGGTCTCCTCGGCCAACGGCAGGAACGCCGCCGGGGCGAGCAGGCCGAGTCGGGGATGCCGCCAGCGGACCAGGGCCTCCGCGCTGCGGACCGCGCCGGTGGCCAGGTCGACGATCGGCTGGTACTCCAGGTGGAGCTGCCGCTCGTCGACGGCCCGACGCAGGTCGGCGATCAGCTCGGCCCGGGTCACCGCCGACTCCCGCAGCCCCGGCGTGCAGGTGCGGTACGCGGACTTCCCGGCGGCCTTCGCCGCGTACATCGCGATGTCGGCGTCGCGCAGCAGGTCGGTGTGGCTGGCGTGCTGGGGGCCGAACTCGGCGATGCCGATGCTCGCCGACGGGTGGACCCCGACGTCCTCCTCCCCCGGGGACGGTTCCAGGGCGGCCAGCAGCCGGGCGGCGAGCCGTTCCGGGGCGACCGGGCGGTCACCGTCGACCAGCACGGCGAACTCGTCGCCGCCGAGCCGGGCGATCGTGCCGTCGTCACCGACGGCCGTCCGCATCCGGACCGCGATGCTGGTCAGCAGGGTGTCGCCGGTGGCGTGCCCGAACCGGTCGTTGACCTGTTTGAAGCCGTCCAGGTCGAGCAGCAGGACGGCGACCGGCGGCCCCTCGCGCAGCGCCCGGCGCAGCCGCCGGTTGAACATCAGCCGGTTCGGCAGGCCGGTGAGCTGGTCGGCGTAGGCGAGCCGACGCAGCCGGGCCACCAGCCGCAGGTTCTCGTTGGCGGCCAGCCCCTGCCGTAGGGCGAGCACCCCGAGCAGCGCCATCATGCCGACGAAGACCAGCGGCGGGGTCTGCCCGGTGGGTCGGCGGGCCAGCACCACCGCGATGATCGCCCCGCCCACCGGCAGGTACGGCAGCGCCACCCGCCACCAGGACGGGAGCGGGGACTCGCCGATCTCCTCGGCACCGTCGCAGGTCGGTGGCGGCGGCCGGGTGGTGGCGATGCCGATCAGCAGGTAGCTCAGCGGCCAGCAGACGTCGACCGGGTGGCCCGGGGCGTAGCCGCCGTGCGCGACCAGCGAGACGTAGACCGCGTCGGCGCCGGCCCGGGTGGCCAGGCTGGCCCCGAGCAGGGTCAACGGCGGCCACACCGGCCGGGCCGGACCGGCCACCGCCACCAGGATGGTCAGCTGCATCAGGTCGATCATCGGGTAGAGCAGGCCCAGGGTGCGCAACGGATCGTCGAGGTCGGCGGCGGCGATGTCGCGGAACACCACCACCCAGCCGATCGGGATCAGGGCGAGCCCGACGATCACCCCGTCCAGCACGGTGCGGGCCCGGCCGACCATGCTGCGCGGCGCGGTCAGCGCGGCCAGCAGGGCGGCCGTGCCGGTGACGATGCCGGCGGTGAAGACCGCCCAGATCAGCGGGGTGTGCGGCAGCTCGTCGGCGCGCAGCCGGTCCACCGTCCAGAGCAGCCGGCCACCGGCGGCGAGCCCCATGGTGAGCGCGAGCAGCGCCCAGAACCGGCGCAGCGGGGCGGGGTGCCGACGCATCGTCCGGGCGCAGGCGTAGCTGGCCCAGCCCGCCACGGCGGTGGCGGTGACGTCGCTGACCAGGGCCGCCTCGGGCAACGCGGCGAGCAGCCAGACCAACTCCAGGACGACGGCCACCGCGGCGACCACCGCACCCACCCGGGGGAGGGTCAGTGGTCGGATCGGCACGCCGGAGACGGCGTCCTGGGGCAGCACGGTGATCGCTCCGGCTCTCTCTCCAACGCGCACCTCGACCGTGCGGACGGCCCACGGACGGCGAACCATCGAAGCCTAGCCAGCCGGGCGGGTCGCCGCCACACTCACCGGGTCGGCTATCCGACCACTGAGGACAGCTCGGATCCCCGGGCGTCGGCCGCGTCGTGGGTCGGCGGCCCCCCGTGCGTCCACGGTGTCTCCTCGGCGGTGGGGAACGTCCCGGCCGGCAGGAACGCCTCCGACAGGGTGGTCAGGCAGAGCTGCTCCCCCACCTGCGGCACGCTGCCCGGCGGCGCGGTCAGCCCCCGACCCATCCCGCCCGACAGCTCCAGCACCACCTCGGTCCGGCCGTCCGCCGCCGGGGTCACGAATACCACCCTGGCCTTCTGGCCCGGCCGCGCCGTCGACCAGAGGGTCGCCCCGACCGGCATCCGGACCGGGTCGCCGGTCACCACCTGGATCCTCGGCCGCAGCACCGGCCGCTTCCCGCTGTCGTCCACCCGCCCCGGGTCGGCCAGCGTCACCTCCCCGACGAAGGCCTCCCCGGTCAGCCGGTGCTCGGCCATCACCAGCGGGTCGTCGTAGGCGCGCTGCACCAGGTAGGCGCTCGCCGCGCGCTCCAGCCGGTGCAGCCGGACCGCCGCCGCCACCGCGCCGTCGTGCCGGGGCTGCGGCCCGCCGTCGGCGTCGAGGTGCTCGGCGTAGCCGGTGAAGGCGTCCCGGTCGCCGGCCCAGCGGCCCGCCACCCGCGCCCCGGGCGGCAGCGCGCCGAGCAGGCCCAGGCCGCGCCACATCAGCTCCCAGGTGGGCGCGAGCTGCCCGCGCAGCAACCGCACCAGCTCCGCGTACGCCTCGTCGCGTGCGACCGGGTCGTCGGCGGCGGCGGCCCAGCCGGCCATCGCCGGGGCGAGCAGCACGTTGTCGAACTCCGGGTCGGTGGCCGGGCCGGCCGGCGGGCACACCTGCGGGTCCTCGGCGAGCGCGGCGGCCTGCGCACCGGTCCGGCCGGCCGGCGGGTCGATCCAGCCCAGCAGCGCCGGCAGGTGCAGGTCCTCCACCGCGCTCTGCCCGGTCGCCCAGTGCAGGGTGAGCGCGTCGGTCATCGCCAGCAGCGCCGACGAGCCGGGCTGCTCGGCCCGTTCGGCGAAGAAGGTCAGCCAGCGGCCGAGCAGCGGCACGACCGGGTGCACCGGATGGTCGCCGTCCGGGCGGCGGAACCGGGTGGACCGGCCGAGCAGCCGCAGGAAGGTGATTCCGGCCGGGTTCGGCACCCAGAGCTGCGGGGCGTCCACGTACCGGTACCGCACGTCGCGGCCCCGGTCCACGGCCACCGCCTCGGCGACACCCCGGAAGCCGTCCAGCCAGGGCAGCACGATCGCGGCCAGCTCGGTGACGAACCGGAACCGCTGGTCCCGGTTGCGGGGCTGCGGCACGACCAGCAGCCGGGCGTCGTCGGGGGCGGTGCCCACCAGCGCGGCGAGCGGGGCGTGCGCCTCACCGGCCATCGCCAGCGGCACCAGCACCAGCGGGCGTTCCGCCAGGTGCAGGTGCCGGACGGTGGCGACCGGCTGGGCCACCCCGGCGGCGACGGCCTGGGCCTTCGCCAGCGCCCGCAGCGTACTCATGCGGGGTCGCCGGCGAGGGCGTCGGCGCGCAGCCGGGCGGCGGCCCGCAGCAGCGCGGCGGCCTCCTCCCGCTCCGGGTCGGCGGCCCGCTCGCCGGTCGCCAGGGCCAGCACCTCGGACACCTCGGCGATGCCACCGAGGGCCTCGCGCACCGGTCGGCCCAGCGCGCCGGTCTGCCCGCGCGCCTCGTCCCGGCAGAAGTACGCCAGCTCACAGCCGGCCAGGCAGTCCGGCGCGTAGCGGGCCGGCACGGTCCGCAGCGCGGCGGTCAGCGTCGCCGGATCGGCCGCCGGGTCGGCGGTGAAGTCGGCCGGCACGGCGGCGAGCAGGTCGTCCAGCCGGGCCATCCGGTCCAGCTGGCGGCGCAGCACCAGCAGCTGCTTGCGGACGTCGATCAGGCTGGCCACCGGCCGGTTGGCGAAGTCCTGCGGGCAGACCAGCACCACGTCGTGCGACACCGACTCCGGATCCCGCCCTCCGGCGGCGAGCAGCTCGCGCAGGGCCAGCACGTAGACGGCCGACTGGATGGCGGCGGCGGACACCTTCGCCGGGTCGGCCTGCCCGTCGATCACCGGGAACGACTTGATCTCCACGACGTGGAACCGGCCACCGAGCCGGGCGGCGACCAGGTCCGGTTCCAGGTGCACCCGCTGACCCGCGACGTCCAGCCCGAGCAGCGGATGGTCGAACAGCGCGGCGTCCGGCCCGGTGGCGGTCAGCGCGGCCCGGGACCGTTCCCGCCGGTCCGGCAGGTCGTCCGCCCCGCCCAGGTCCGTCCAGCTCGCCCGCTGCGGCACCGGTACGCCCAACCGCTGCGCGACCAGCCGCAACAGCTCCGCCCCACCGTCCGCCTTGACCTGCGCCTCGAACGCGTTGCCCCGGGTGATGGCGAACCGGGACTGACCGAACCGGGCCGGGAAGCCGACCCGCCCGGCGAGCGCGGTCTTGTCCACCCCGGCGCCGTCCAGCACCGCCCGCCGGGCGCAGCCGGGGTTGCCGGTGAGCGCGGCGAGCGTCCGGGCGTTGTGTCGTTTCGGGGGCGCGTCGCCCCGGATCGCGGCCAGCCGTTGCGCGGTGCTCGTCACGACAGGCCACGATAGCCGCCCCCGCCGACCCTGCCCCGCCCGACGACCCCCGCGCCGGCCCGGGGCGGCGCCGGATTCCGCGGCCGGCGGAGCGGAGCCCGGGTGGTGCAGCGGCGGCGCCGGGTTCAGCGGCCGGCGGAGCGGTTCCAGGGCGAACGGGGCGAGTGGGCACCGGCGGACGGCCGGCGACGACGGCGCGACCGGCGACGGCCCGGGGTGCAGAGCGGACGGGTGCCGGTCGGCGCCGGCCCGGCCGGCGGCCCGCCGATCAGCCAGCACAGGAAGCGGGCCACGGTCAGCCGACCGGGAGGCGACGGGCCTCGTCGGCGCTGACGGGGTACTCGGTGCCGCAGAACGAGCACTGCTGCGCGTACCGCGTCCGGACCGGGATCAGCGGGACGAAGAACAGGGTGAACTTCGTGACCCGGCGGCTGATCACCTGTGCGGCCCGGTTGCCGCAGTGCCGGCAGACGGCGGTCACCACCCCCGCCCGGATGACCCGGGTGCGGAGTCCGAAGATGAAGAGCATCCTCCGGCAGTACCCAGCCCGGCGGCCGGGGAACCACCGGACGACGATGTCCACGCCCGGGGCGGCACCGGGACGGGCACCGCCCCGGCGGGTGCCACCGCTGCCGCCCCGGTGCGGCCGGTCAGGGCGTCCAGTCCGGGCGCAGCGGGTAGCCGTTGCCACCCGCCGGCCCGTTCCGGGTCGCCAGCACCTGGTGCAGCTGGATGCCGTTGCGCTCGAAGGCCAACCGCGACCCGGCCATGTAGAGGCCCCAGACCCGGGCCGTGCCCAGGCCCACCTCGTCGACGCAGAAGTCCCAGTTCGCCACGAGGTTGCGGCACCAGGCGGCCAGCGTCAGCGCGTAGTGCTGCCGCAGGTTCTCCTCGTGGTGCACCTCGAACCCGGCGTCGTGCACCTCGCCGATCAGGCGGCCCGGCCCGGCCAGCTCGCCGTCGGGAAAGACGTACCGGTCGATGAACGCGCCCGACCGGTGCGGGGCGCGGTTGTCGGCCCGGGTGATGCAGTGGTTGAGCAGCCGGCCACCGGGACGCAGCCGGTCCCGCAGGGCGCGGAAGTACGCCGGGTAGTTGCGCACCCCGATGTGCTCGGTCAACCCGATCGAGGAGACCGCGTCGAACTGCTCCCGGGGGGCGTCGCGGTAGTCGAGGTGGCGCACCTCGGCCAGCCCGGTCAGGCCCTCCCGTTCGATGGCCGCCCGCGCCCACTGCGCCTGCGCCCGGGACAGGGTCACCCCGATCGCCCGTACGCCGTACTCGCGGGCCGCGTGCCGGACCATCCCGCCCCAGCCGCAGCCGACGTCCAGCAGGCGCATCCCCGGCTGGAGCGCCAGCTTGCCGGCCACCAGGTCGTACTTGGCCGCCTGGGCCTGCTCCAGGGTGTCGGTCGGGCTGCGGTACACCGCGCAGGTGTACGTCATCGAGTCGCCGAGCACCTTTTCGTAGAAGGCGTTCGACACGTCGTAGTGGTGCGAGATGGCGGTGCTGTCCCGGCCCCGGGAGTGCCGCAGCCCGCCCATCACCCGCCGCCAGCGGGGCAGCGCCTCCTGCGGTGGGGCCGGCGGGGGCCGTAGCCGCTCCCAGCCCAGCCCGCGGGCCAGGGCCAGCGCCTCGGCCACCGGGGGAATCCGCAACCGCAGGTCGGACAGGACGCTCAGGGCCTCGTACGGGTCGCCGGGGTGCACCCCGCCCAGCTCCAGGTCACCGCTGACGTACGCCCGCACCATGCCCAGGTCACCCGGGGCGGTGAGCAGGTAGGACAGCCCCCGCTCGGAGCGGACGTCGAGGGTGATCCCGGCGTCGGCCGGGCCGATCGCGCTGCCGTCGTAACCGGTGACGCGGACCGGCAGGTCCCCCGTGGTGACCGCGCGGACGACGTCGGCGACGGTCGGACCGGGCCGACCTCCCGCCGGTGGGCTGGCCGGGGCGCCCGCCGCCCCGTGTTCTCGGTCGGTCAGGCTCATCTTCGTGCAACCGCCTTCTCGTAGAGTCCGGTGAGCCGGTGGTCCGGGTCGTAGCGGTCCTTGACGGCACGCCAGGTCTCCCCGCCGTAGAGCCGGTCGAAGGCCGCCCGGTCGTAGTACGCGTCGGAGTAGAGCGACTTGTGCCCGCCCAGCTCCGACACCGCCCGCTCGATCGAGCGGTTCACGTCGCCGTCGGCGGCACCCGCCGCGATCGGCACACTGCCCCAGAATCCGATGTTGACGTACGTCCGGCCGGGGTGCAGCGGGTAGAGCGGCCAGGCCCGGGCCGAGCCGGGGCCGGCGGGCTCCCGCAGCCGTAGCGGGCAGAGCCACACCGGGGTCATCCCCACCTCGCGGTCGAACCAGCGCAGGAACTCGGCAGTGGCGTCCAGCGGGATCTCGACGTCCTGGACGACCCGTTCCCGGGCCGGTCGGCCCCGCCACCGGTCCACCCGGGCCGCCACCTGGTAGCGGTGCTCCAGCCGGACCAGCCGGTGGTAGACGTCGCTGCGCCGCCAGCGGGCCGGCCAGAGCCGACGCACCACCGGGTGCTGCACCCCGAACGCGGCCGAGCACCAGAACCAGTCGGTGTCCCACCGCCACAGGTAGTCGTGACCGCTCAGGGTGTCCCGCACCCGGCGGCGCAACGAGCGGTAGTAGACGTCCTGGCCGGTGTAGTCGCTGAGCCGCTCCGGCTCGTCGGTGAAGGAGCCGAGCACCAGGTAGGACTCGCCGGGGCTGAACACCACGCCGTCCATCGCGTCGACCGGGCGGCCCTCCCACTCGCCCTTGGCGACCACGTCGGCGATCGCGTCGGTCAGCTCCGCCAGCCGGCTGAACCGGACGTTGCGCAGGGCCACCGCCCGACCCACCGGCTGGAGTTCGATGCGCAGCCGGGTGGCGTACCCCAGGCTGCCCAGCGAGTTGGGGAAGGCGGCGAACAGGTCGGCGTGCGGCCCGTCCGGACGGGCGGTGACCACCTCCCCGGCACCGGTGAGGACGTCCAGCTCGACGACCGACTCGTGCGGCAGCCCGTTGCGGAACGACGTCGACTCGATGCCCAGCCCGGTGACCGCGCCCCCCAGGGTGATCGTCCGCAGCTGCGGCACCACCAGGGGCATCAGCCCGTGCGGGAGGGTCGCGTCGACCAGGTCCTCATAGGTGCACATGCCCTGCACGTCGGCGGTACGGGCGACCGGGTCGACCGACAGGACGCCGTCCAGCCCGCTCACGTCGAGCCCGGGGGTGCCGGTGGCCGACCGGGGTCGGAACAGGTTGGAGGTACGTTTGGCCAACCGTACGGGGTGCCCGGGAGGCACGGCGGCGTACGACCGCCGCAACGTGTCCACCGCCAGCTCATGATCACGCTGTGCGCGCATGAGATCACCTTACGCGCGAAGCGGCGTTCCGGGGGGACACCCCGCACCGACCGTCCATCGGGGCGGCCGGTCGTCGACCGGGTCACCAGGCGGTGGGCCGACTGGCCGTCGACCCCGTCGGTGGGTCACCATTCCGCCATGGCCGTCCCCGATCCCCACCGCGACCCGTCCGGCACCGTGTACGGCGGTCGGCCGGCTGCCCGGCCCGCACCGCCCCGGGATCCGCTGATGCGGTTCGCGCTGGTCACCGGGCTGGCGGGCGTACTGCTGGGGGTGTTCTTCGCCACCGGCGTGCTGGGCGGCGGCGACGGCGACGGGCAGCCGGTGGTGCCCGCCGCCGCACCGACCCCCGGCACGACGACCGAGGCGGTGCCGGCCACCGGCCCGTCGCCCAGCCCGACCCCGTCGCCCACCCCCACCCCCAGCCCGTCGCCGACCACCCCGGCCCCGGTCTCCGGGCCGATCGTGCTGCGCGCGGTCACCTCCGGCCTCTGCCTCGGCACCGACGGCGGCGGCGAGACGGCCACCGCCGAGCTGGCCGTCTGCACCGGTGGGCCGGAACAGCGGTGGGTCGCCAACCCGGTCGCCCCGGACCTCGTGACGCTCACCAACGCCGGCCACGGGCAGTGCCTCGACGTCGAGGGCGGCAGCCGGGACGACGGCGCACGGCTCCAGCAGTTCGGCTGCCACGGACAGGCCAACCAGCAGTGGCGGCTGGCCCCGGTCGGCACCGGGCCGGTCCTGCTGGTCGGCGTCGGGTCCGGCCGGTGTGCACAGGTCCGCGACGGCGGCACCGCGCCCGGCGACGACCTGGTGCAGGCCACCTGCACCGCCGCCGCCGGCCAGCAGTGGACCCTCGGCTGACCGGCCGGTCGGCGGTGGACCCTCGGCTGACCGGCCGGCGGGGTAGGTCGGCATGCGGTTCCCCTTCCACCGGTCAGCCCCGGTAGCTCCAGGCGCCGGTGTGCCCGGCGGGCACCGGCACCGGCAGCGACGGTGGTGGCACCGACCGGCGTCCGCGTCGCAGCAGCAGCGACAGCACCCCGGCCCCGATCGAGAGCACCCCGGCCGCGTACCAGGCCGGCGCGTAGTCGCCGAGCCGGTCGCGGACCAGGCCGGCGCCGGTCGCCGCGGCAGCCGCCCCGAACTGGTGCGCGGCGAAGACCCAGCCGAAGACCACCGCCGCCGACTCGCCGAAGTACTCCCGGCACAGGGCCACCGTCGGCGGCACGGTCGCCACCCAGTCCAGCCCGTAGAAGACGACGAAGACCAGCATGCTGGGCCCGGTGCCGCCGGTGAACAGGGCGGGCAGCAGCAACAGCGACAGCCCGCGCAGCCCGTAGTAGCCGGCGAGCAGCAACCGGCTGTCCATCCGATCGGTGAGCCAGCCCGAGGCGACGACCCCGACGATGTCGAAGAGCCCGACCAGGGCGAGCAGGCCCGCCGCCGTGGTCTGCGGCATGCCGTGGTCGTGCGCGGCCGGCACGAAGTGGGTGCCGACCAGGCCGTTGGTGGTCGCCCCGCAGATCGCGAAGCCGCCCGCGAGCAGCCAGAACGGGCGGGTCCGGGCGGCGGCGGCGAACGCGGCCACCGCCCGCGCGGCGGCGCCGCCGGTCGAGGGCGGCCGGGGCGTCACCTCGGTCGCGCCGTAGGCGGGCAGGCCGAGGTCCGCCGGGTGTTCCCGCAACCACCAGGCCACCAGGGGTACGACCGCCAGGGCGGCCCCGGCCACCACCAGTGCCGCCGTCCGCCAGCCGTGGTCGCGGACCAGCACCGCGAGCAGCGGCAGGAAGACCAGCTGGCCGGCGGTCCCACCGGCGGTGAGCACCCCGGTGACCAGCCCACGGCGGCGGACGAACCAGCGCCCGGTGACGGTGGCGACGAAGGCCAGCGCCATCGAGCCGGTGCCCAGCCCGACCAGCACGCCCCAGCAGAGGATCAGCTGCCAGCTCGCGGTCATGAAGACGGTCAGCCCGCTGCCCAGGGCCACCAGCACCAACGCGCCGGCCACCACCCGGCGGATGCCGAACCTGTCCATCAGCGCGGCGGCGAACGGCGCGGTCAGCCCGTAGAGCAGCAGGTTGACCGAGACGGCGGCGGAGATGGTGGCCAGCGGCCAGCGGAACTCGGCGTGCAGCGGGTGCAGCAGCACCGACGGGGTGGCGCGGAAGCCGGCCGCGCCGACCAGCGCGACGAAGGCGACGGCGGCCACGGTCCAGGCCGGGTGGAGACGGGCTCGGGTCATGCTCCGAGTCTCGGCGGCGGCCCGACCCGGTGGTGAGTGGCCGGAAAGCCATCGTACGCAATAATCGGGCCATGACCCTCGTGCCGCACCGGATCGGCGTGCTCGCTCTCGACGGGGTGGTCGGCCTCGACCTGGGCACCCCGGCGCAGGTCTTCGGGGCGGCCCGCGACGCCGACCGGCGACCGCTCTACACCGTCGACACCTGCACCCCCGGCGGCCGGCCGGTGCGCAGCTCCGCCGGCTTCCGGGTCCTCCCCGACCACGGGCTCGACCTGCTGGCCACCGTCGACACGGTGGTGCTGCCCGGCCTGCACGGCAGCGCCCCGATGACCGACGGCACGATCGACCCGGCGGTGACCGTGGCGCTGCGGGCCGCCCACCGGCGGGGCGCGCGGATCATGTCGATCTGCACCGGCGCGTTCGCGCTCGCCGCCGCCGGGCTGCTCGACGGGCTGCCGGCGACCACCCACTGGGCGTACGCGGACCACTTCCGCCGGCTCCACCCGACCGTCGACCTCGACCCGGACGTGCTCTTCATCGACGCCGGCCGGGTGCTCACCTCGGCCGGCGTCGCCGCCGGGATCGACCTCTGCCTGCACGTCGTGCGCAGCGACCACGGCAGCGCGGTGGCCAACCGGGCGGCCCGACGGTGCGTGGTGCCGCCGTGGCGCGACGGCGGCCAGGCCCAGTACATCGAACGACCGGTGCCCCGCACCCCGGCCAGCGGCACCTCAACCACCCGGGAGTGGGCCCGGCAACGACTGCACGAGCCGGTCACCCTGCGGGAACTCGCCGCCCACGCCCGGATGAGCGTCCGCACCTTCACCCGGCACTTCCGCTCGGAGACCGGGCTGAGCCCGGCGCAGTGGCTGCTCCAGCAGCGCACCGACCACGCCCGGCTGCTCCTGGAGACCACCGACCTGAGCGTCGAGCAGGTGGCCCGGCGGGCCGGCTTCGGCACCACCGCCGCACTGCGCCAGCGGCTGCACACCCGGATCGGGGTCTCCCCGTCGGCCTACCGCCGGACCTTCCGCCGCGCAGGCTCCGGCACCCGGCCCGACGGCTCACCACCCGTCCCGGCCCCGGGCTCAGGCGGGTTGCGGCTGGTCGCGGAGCATCCGTAGCTGCGCCAGGTGCCGGGGCAGGTGCACCCGGGCGTGCAGGTCGAGCGTGCGCGACCAGGGCAGCGGTTCGTCGACGACCAGTTCGAAACCCTCCCGCAGGTGCGTCTCGACCGGGGTGTCGGCGGCCGGGCCGAGCCGGTCCACCAGCGCGCAGAGCCGCCCGCTGGTGGCCCGCAGCACGGTGGTCAGGCCGGGCAGGCCGCCGCACTCGGCGACCAGGGCGTCCAGCTCCGGCCGGTGGACGCCGGCCAGGTCGTAGAAGGCGAACGGCGCACCGGCCAGCACCGCCTCGGACACCTCGCTCATCAGCCCGTCGTTGGCGACCAGGTGCGCCACGATCCGCGCCGCGTCCCACCCGCCCGGCCCGGCCGCCCCGAAGCCGCCCGCCTCCACCTCGGCGAGCACACTCCGGTACGCCGCTCGCAGCCCCGCGCTCTCCACCCGTCCAGTCAACCCCGCGACACCCCTTCGGGCGGGGGGTTGTGCGGGCCGGGTCACCCGGACGGGCAGCCCGGCCCGGCACCGGCACGGCCGGCATCGACGCCCGCCACCGGCCCGGCCGGCGTCGACGCCCGGCACCGGCCCGGCCGGCGTCAACGCCCGGCGGCGCCCCGGGAACGGAGGTAGTCGGAGACCACGTACTCGCCCAGGTCACCGAGGTCGGGGGTGAACAACCGGCCCCGGGCACGGCGGGCCACCGCGTCCATGAAGCGCCGCAGGTCGGGATCCTCACCCAGCAGGAAGAGGTTGAGGGTGACCCCGGCACGGGCCAGCCGGTCCACCTCGCGGACGGTGGCCCGGACCGTCTCCGGCAGCGGCGGCCACTGGAAGTACGCCTCGCCGTCGTCCGGGTCGAGGTGCGCGGTCGGCTCGCCGTCGGTGACCACCAGCACCACCGGCTCCGCCCCCGGATGGCGGCGCAGGTGCCGACCGGCCAGCCGCAGCGCGTGCTGGAGGTTGGTGCCCTGCCGCATGTCCGGCTCCGCCGCCGCCAGCTGCTGCTGCGTCAACGGCATCGCCTCCAGGCCGAAGCCGACGATCTGCAACGCGTCCTGCGGGAACCGGGTCGCCATCAGATGCGACAGGGCCAGCGCCGTCTGTTTCATCGGCCCCCACCGCCCCTGCGACACCATCGAGTACGACAGGTCCACGCAGAGCGCCACCGCCGCCGACGCCCGCCGTTCCGTCTCCACCACCTCGAAGTCCTCGACGGCGAGTTGCAGCGGCACGGTGGGACCGGCCCGGCGGACCGCCCGGGTGAGCGTGCGTACCACGTCCAGCGGCTGCTCGTCGCCGTACTCCCACTGCCGGGAGGCCCCGCTGACCTCGCCGGCCGCCCCGGCCGTCCGCAGGTCGTGCTGGCCGCGCGGGCCGGCGGTGAGGTCGGCGAAGACCCGGCGCAGCGCGGTGCCCGCCAGCCGGCGCAGCGCCTTCGGGCTGAGCGTCAGCCCCTCGGCGTCCCGGCCCACCCAGCCCTGCCGACGCAGCTCCCGCTCCAGCTCCCGCAACCGGGTTACGTCGTCGGCGGCGTCGCGGCCCAGCGTCCGGGCCACCGCGTCGACGTCCACGTCGTCCAGGGTGGCCCCGGGGTGCTCCTGGTCGAGGGAGTCGAGCAGGTCGTCCAGCTCGGCGATCTCGTCCAGCGCCCCGGCCGCCTCGCCGTAGCCGAGCGGCCGGTCGCCCCGGACCCGCTCGCCCCGCTGCCAGTCCAGGTCGGGGCGCAACGCGCGCAGCTGGGCGTCGAGCGCGGACAGCTCACCGGCGAGCCGGTCACCGAGCGACTGCCGCATCAGCCCGGCCAGCTCCTCGCGCTGCCGGTCCGACAGCGACCGCATCAGACGTTGGCCGGCGGCCGACCGGCGGGCCAACACGTCGACCAGCTCGTCGACGTCGCGCGGCTGCTCCGGGAAGAACTCGCCGTGCCGCCGCATGAACTCGGCGAACGCGTCGGTGGTGTCCTCGTGCCGGGCGTGCCGGGCCAGCAGGTCGTTGAGGTCGTGCATCATCTCGGCGAGCTGCGCCTGCACGGCCGGATCCCCGGCGGCCCGCGCGGCGTCGCGCAGCCCGGCGAACCGCTGCTCCAGCACCTCCCCGCGCAGCCCGTCGAGAATCCGCTGGTACGCCTGCCGGGCCTCGTCGCTGGTCCACCGGTACCCGGACAGCTCCTGCACCGCGCGGGCGGTGGACCGGGGCAGGTTGTCCAGCACCGTCTCGGCGAACCGGGCGTCGTCGTCGGTACGCCCGCGCAGCGCGTCCCGCTCCGCGGCGAGGGCCTGGTCGAGCAGCGCCCGGGACCGGGTCACCGCGCCGTCCAGGTCACCCCGGCGCAGCGCCTCCCGGCGCAGCCGACGGGCGCGGGCGGCCAGCTCGTCCAGGCCGCCCCGGCCCTGCGGGCCACGGCGCAGCAGGTCGCGTAGCGCCTCCCGGAGGCTGCCCCCGGCCAGCACCTCCGCGCCGACGGCGTCCACCGCGGCCCGCACGTCGTACGGCGGGGCGAGCGGGTCGGGGCCGCCCTGCCACTGGCCGTACCGGAACCGGTTGCCGGCCATGCTCAGCTCCGACCGCCGTAGACGGTACGACCGGACTCGGTGACGTCCTTGCCGAGCCGGCGGGTCAGGTGCAGCCCCTCCAGCACGAACTCGACACCGGCGGCGGCCTGCTCCGGGGTGGGCGCGTCGCCCAGCCCCAACCGGTCCAGCGCCTTGGCCAGCCCCGGCACGGTGCCGACCTGGCGCAGCAGCTCCGCCGAGGAGACCAGCTCCCCGGTCTCGATCACCGCCCCCTCGCCGACCAGGGCGGTGAAGCCGGAGAGGTCCAACCCGGCCAGCCGGGACCGGAACGTCTCGGCGGTCGCGGTCCGCAGCAGGTGGCCCAGGATCTCGGTCTCCCGCCCCTCCTCGCCGCTCTCGAACTCGACCTTGCCGCGCAGCGTCGAGGTCACCGACACCGCGTCACCGACCCGGGCGACCGGCGACTCCTCGCGTACCGTGCTGTCACCGGCAGCGGACGCGGAGCCGGGCGGTGCGGCCCGGGAGCCGGCGGGACCGGCGAGCAGGCCGGCGCGGCGCAGCGCGGCAGCCGCGACCGTCTCGGCGGCGGCGATGGCGAACCGGGCGGAGACGCCGGAGCGCGGGTCCACCGACGGCGACTCGCGCACCGCGCGGGCGAACCGGGCCAGCACCTCCAGCACGTGCTCCGGCACCTCGGCGACCAGGTCGGCCTCCTGCCGGATCAGGGCCAGCTCCAGGTCCAGGTCGACCGGGTAGTGGGTCCGCACCTCCGCACCGAAGCGGTCCTTGAGCGGGGTGATGATCCGGCCCCGGTTGGTGTAGTCCTCCGGGTTGGCGCTGGCCACCAGGAAGAGGTCCAGCGGCAGCCGGAGCTGGTAGCCGCGGACCTGGATGTCCCGCTCCTCCAGCACGTTGAGCAGCGCCACCTGGATCCGCTCGGCCAGGTCGGGCAGCTCGTTGACGGCGAAGATCCCCCGGTTGGTCCGGGGCACCAACCCGAAGTGGATGGTCTCCGGGTCGCCGAGGGTACGACCCTGGGCGAGCCGGATCGGGTCGACGTCACCGATCAGGTCACCGACGCTGGTGTCCGGGGTGGCGAGCTTCTCGCCGTACCGCATCGAGCGGTGCAGCCAGGCGATCGGCAGGTCGTCGCCGGCCTCGGCGACCAGCGCGCGGGAGGCAGGGGTGAGCGGGTGCAGCGGGTGCTCGTTGAGCACCGAGCCGGGGAGCACCGGGGTCCACTCGTCGAGCAGCGCCACCAGCGAACGGATCAGTCGGGTCTTGCCCTGGCCGCGCTCGCCGAGCAGCACCATGTCGTGGCCGGCGAGCAGCGCCCGCTCGACCTCGGGCAGCACGCTGTCGTCGTAGCCGACGATGCCGGGGAAACGGTCCCCACCGGAGCGCATCCGGGCGAGGAGGTTGTGGCGGAGTTCCTGCTTGACGGTCTGGTACCGGTGGCCGGCGGCGCGCAGCGCGCCGAGGGTGCCCGGCAGGTCGGCGGGCGGGACCGGGAGAGCCTGGTTGGGCGCAGTCACCCGTCCCACGCTAGCGCGGTCCCGCGTCCGCCGCCGCCGTCACCGGGACCGTCCCTGCGGCCGCCGGTCTCCCGGGCCGCCGGCCGGGCGGCGTCACCGGGGCCGCAGATCGCCCGACGGGACGGACCACCCGGGCGCGACCAGGGTGAACGTCCCGTCGGCGGGCGGGGCTAGGGTCGACGGCGTGACCTACCTCGCCGCGGACGACCGCTACGACCAGATGACCTACCGCCGCAGCGGGCGCAGTGGCCTGCGCCTGCCGGCGATCTCCCTCGGGCTGTGGCACAACTTCGGGCCGGACCGCCCGTTCGCCCGGCAGCGGGACATCGTCCGACGCGCGTTCGACCTCGGTGTCACCCACTTCGACCTGGCCAACAACTACGGCCCGCCACCCGGCGCGGCGGAGGAGGCGTTCGGCCGGCTGCTCGCCACCGACCTGAAGCCGTACCGGGACGAGTTGGTGGTGTCCAGCAAGGCCGGCTACCTGATGTGGCCCGGCCCGTACGGCGAGTGGGGATCCCGCAAGAACCTGATCTCGTCGCTGGACCAGTCGCTGCGGCGGATGGGCCTGGACTACGTGGACGTCTTCTACTCGCACCGCTTCGACCCGGACACCCCGCTGGAGGAGACGATGGGCGCGCTGGACGCCATCGTCCGGTCCGGCCGGGCGCTCTACGTCGGCGTCTCCAACTACGACGCGGAGCAGACCAGGCGGGCCGCCGCCATCCTGCGTGACCTGGGCACCCCGCTGCTGATCAACCAGCCGTCGTACTCGATGTTCAACCGGTGGACCGAGGCCGACGGGCTGCTCGACACGCTGGCCGAGGTCGGGGCGGGCTGCATCGCGTACAGTCCGCTGGCCCAGGGGCTGCTCACCGACCGCTACCTCGGCGGCATCCCCGCGGACTCCCGGGCCCGCACCAGCGTCTTCCTCGACGAGACCGACGTGACCGACGAGAAGCTGGCCACCGTCCGGGGCCTCGCCGGGCTGGCCGAGCGGCGCGGGCAGACGCTCGCCCAGCTCGCCCTCTGCTGGGCGCTGAGGGATCCGCGGATGACCAGCCTGATCATCGGGGCGAGCAGCGTCGCCCAGCTGGAGGGCAACGTCGCCGCCCTGTCCCACCCCGACCTGACCCCCGACGAACTGGCCGAGATCGACCGCCTCCTCAGCTGACCGCCCCCGAGCCAGGCCGAGCCGGGCCGAGCCGGGTCGGCGCGCGTGGGCTGAAGTAGCGGTGTCCGCGCGTGCGGATACCGCTACTTCGGCGCGGTTGTGTGGATCATGCGGCCGGTCAACCGGCGGTGGCTCACCAGATGCGGCGGCGGCCGGCGCGGTGGTTGCGGACGCCGCAGGGGCGGCCGGGCGGGACCGGGGCCGGGCGGCGCAGCCGGGTCGCCACCAGCGCCACCACCAGCACGGTCAGCACCACCGCCGCGCCCACCACCAGCCGTAGGTCGCCGCCCCCGACCCGGGTCACGGACGCCACCGGCACGCCGGCCTCCTCCCCCGCGCCGACCGACCCGCCGACGTCCGAGGCGGCGTCGGCGGAGTCAGCCGGGGCCGGATCGGCACCGGTCGTCGCGGCACCACCCGGCACGGGCGACGACGTGGCCGCGGCGGCGTCGGCCGGGCTGGCCGCGAGCACCCCGGCCGCTGGCCGGAACAGCACGTCGGAGCAGGAGTAGTAGGTGTCCGGGGTGTCGGAGTTCTGCCACACCGTGTAGATCAGGTGCCGGCCGGTCAGCCCCGCGGGCAGCCGCCCCGGGATCTGGTACGACCCGTCCCGCAGTGGCGGGTCGGTCACCGACAGGAACGGGATGGTGTCGAGGTCGGCCCAGCGCAGCCGGGTCTGCGGGTCGTACCCCGGGCGGGTGGTGTAGAGCCGGAAGGTGCCCTTGTGCGGGATGGTGCCCCGGTAGCGGAAGACGTACTTCGCGCCGGCGGTCAGCTCGGTCGCCGGCCAGTCCGCCCGGGCCAGGTCCAACCCCCGGTAGGCGGAGAGCCCACCGCTGCACAGCTCGCCGTCCGGGATGCGCTCCCGGTCCCGGCCCGCGACGCCGTACACCCGGATGTTGTCCCACTCGCGCAGCGCCGCACCCGCCGACACCGCCGCCCGGCAGGCCGGCGTCGAGACGTGCGGCCCCTGCGGGCCGCAGGCCGCCGAACGGCTCAGCGGGCTGGTGGGTGCGCCGTGCGCGGCGGCGGGAGCCGCGTCGAGCAGCACGGTCACCGCCACGACCGCGAGGGCGGCGAGCGTTCGGCGTACGGTCATCTGGTCCTCCCGCCCTTGGTACGGACGCGGGCCGGCAAAGGTTCGACGTTTCGACGCGCCGTGCCGGTGACGGGGCCGCGACGAGGACCGGTTCGCTCTACAGTGACCGCACTTCCCGTAGCAAGGAGCACACCGTGTCCGAGCCGGAGCCGACGTCAGACTCCCCCGGCGGCAGCCCGACGCCGCCCGGATCGCCGTATCTGTTGGCCCTGCCCGCGCTGGAGGGGATGCCACCGGCGATCAGGTGGCCCGGTCAGGAGGGTGCGCCGGGGTGGGCCATCCCGGTCCAGGTGCCGGACGGCACCCTCGGGTACGCCCTCTTCCTGCCCCTGGTGCCGGCGACCACCGACGCCCCGGCGGGCGACCGAGACCGCACCGACGCCCCGGCGGGCGACCGAGACCGCACCGACGCCCCGGCGGGCGACCGAGACCGCACCGACGCCCCGGCGGGCGACCGAGACGAGCCGGAGCCCGCCGCTGCCGCTGCCACGCCGACAGCGGCGCTCTCCCCGTCCAGGGCACCCGCGCAGCCGGCCCCCGCCACCGCGCCGACCCGGCCGGAACCCGCCACCGTGCCCTCGCAGCCCGGCCCCGCCACCGCCACCGTGCCCACGCAGCCCGGCCCCACCGCCGCCACCGCGCCCACGCAGCCCGGTCCCGCCACCGCGGACCCTGCCGCGCCGACCGCGCGCAGCGACGGAGGTCCGGCCGCGGCGGCCGGTGACGCGCCGGCCGGCGGGGTTTCCGCACCGGCCGGGCCGGTACCCGCCGAACCACCGGCGACGACAGCCGGCCAGGGGGCCGCCGCCAGCTCCGGCCAGGGGGTGACCGTTCCGGCACCGCGCGCCGGGGCCGCCGCAGCGGCCGGTGGACGGCCGGTCCCGCACTGGGGCGGGTCACCGACGCCCTGGATCCCGCAGCCGCCACCGCCGTCGTTCCTCAGCACCCGGTGGCCCGGTCCCCGACCCGGCAGCGGATGGGCGGTGCCGGCGGCGGTGCTCGCCGGTGCGCTGGGGGTGGCGTTCTTCGTCCCGCTGAGCCGCACCGGCATCGGCTGGTTCCTCGGCTGGCTGATCCTCACCGCCGGGGTGGTCGCCGCCGTCCGGAAGAGCACCGGGGCACTGACCCGCACCGACCGCCTGATCCGGGGCGGCTGGGCGGTGGCCGCGCTGGCGCTGCTGGCCGTGCTGGCCTTCCGCAACGCCTGGTGGCTGGTGACCTTCTGCGTGTTCGGGGCGCTGGGCTGCGCGACACTGGCCATCGTGGGCGGCCGGCAGGTCCGTTCGATCCTGTTCAGCCTGGTCGCGGCGCCGTTCGCGGCGCTACGCGGGCTGCCCTGGGTACGCCGGCACGTCACCGCGACCGGCACCGGCCAGGTGCTGCGTCGGGTCGTCGGCTCGGTGGTCGCCACGGTGCTGGTGCTGCTCGTCTTCGGGCTGCTGCTCTCCTCCGCCGACGCCGCCTTCAACGAGGTGCTCGGTGCGGTCGTACCCGAGATCAACGTTCCCACGGTGGTCCGCTGGCTGTTCCTGGCCGCCGTGGGTGGGCTGATCGCGGTCGCCGCCGTCTACACCCTGGCCGCCCCGCCGGACCTGTCCACCGTCGACCGGGAGGGCCGCCGCCGGTGGGGGACGCTGGAGTGGTTCCCGGCCATCGCGGCGCTGACCCTGCTCTTCGTCGGCTTCGTCGCGGTGCAGTTCACCGTGCTCTTCGGCGGTCAGCGGCACGTCCTGCGCACCGCCGGCCTGAGCTACGCCGAGTACGCCCGCAGCGGGTTCTGGCAACTGACCGTGGTGACCCTGCTGACCGTGGCGGTACTGGGTGGGGTGAGCCAATGGGCCCGGCGGGAGACCCGGGTCGAACGGATCCTGCTGCGGGTCCTGCTCGGGCTGCTCAGCGCACTCAGCGTGGTGATCGTGGTGTCGGCGCTGTCCCGGATGTACACGTACCAGAAGGTCTACAGCTTCACCGGGGAGCGGATCTTCGTGATGGCCTTCGAGCTGCTGCTCGGCGCGGTCTTCCTGATGATCCTGGCGGCGGGCGTGCGGTGGCGGGGGCGCTGGATCCCCGGCGCGACCGTCGGCCTGGCCGTGGTGATGCTGCTCAGCCTGGCCGTGCTCAACCCCGAGGACTACGCGGCCCGCCGCAACGTCGCCCGGTACGAGCAGACCGGCAAGATCGACGCCTGGTACCTGCGGGCGCTCTCCGCCGACGCCACCCCGGCCCTGGCCAAGCTGCCGGACCGGGTCCGCCGCTGCACGCTGAGCTGGATCGACGACGACCTCGCCGAGCCGGATCCGTGGTACGCCTGGAACCTCGGCCGTACCCGGGCCCGTGCCGAGCTGGACCGGCTGGGTCCACGCGCCATCGGCGGGCAGAAGGACTGCAAGGCCGCCGACCAGTTCGACCTGCCGAAGACCAGCCGCACCCCGCGCTGACCATCCCGGCCGCTCGTCGACCCGTCCGATTACCCGCCGGGTTACCGTCGAGGGCGCATTTCCCCTGGTAGGACAGTATTCGATCAACCAGAAAACAGCTGTCAACGGAAACCTCGGAGAAACCGGGGCTGGTTAGCGTTCGCGACCGTCGAACGCTCAACTCGCTCCGAGGAGACTCCTTTGACGGTACGAACATCGAGGAGCACGCGCGTGCTCCTCTCGGTGATCGTCGCGGTGACGGCCCCGGTGGCCCTGGCGGGGCCGGCCACCGCGGCCCCACCCGCCGCGGTCGCGCCGCCCCCGGCGACCGCGACCGACCTGCCCGACCCGACGGCCCGCGGACCCTTCGGTCACCGGGCCGTCCAGGAGGCCAAGTTCGGCCTCGCCAGCATCCAGGAACCGAACTCCTCCGGCGCCGACCCGACGGCCGGGACCGCGCAGGCCCCGGAGCGGATCGAGATCCGGGGCCAGCTCCACACCCCGGACTTCACCCGGCGCAGTACGCCGTCGCCGGTGCTCGTGCTGGTGCACGGCAACCACGGCTCGTGCGACTCCGGTCAGGACACCGCCCAGCTCACCTGCGCCCAGTTCAAGCACAACGAGAACGGCTACGCCTACCTCGCGGAGAACCTCGCCACCTGGGGTTACACCACCTTCTCGGTGTCCCAGGACCAGCTGATGATGCGGCAGGACGGCAACAAGGGCAAGGGCATGCACAGCCGCCGGATGCTGATCGCCGCCACCCTGGACGCGCTCGGCGCGGCGAACCGCCCCGGCGGCCTGCCGGTCGACGAGCACACCACCGTCGGCACCACGCTCTCCGGTCGCCTGGACCTGACCCGGATCGGTCTGATGGGACACTCGCGCGGCGGTGACGCGGTGTCCAGCTTCATCGACTACAACCGCATCCGCACCGACGGGCCGCGCTACCCGCTGCGCGGGGTGATCTCGCTGGCCCCGGTGGACTACGAGCGCAAGGCCCCGTACGGGATGCCGTACCTGTCGATCCTGCCGATGTGCGACGGCGACGTCTCCAACCTCCAGGGCGCGCGGCTCTTCGAGCGCAGCCAGTACGTCAACCCGGGTGACCCGTTCCCCCGCATCCAGGTCGAGCATCTCGGCGCGATCCACAACTGGTACAACACCGTCTGGTACGCCGACGGCGGCGCGGACGGCCAGGCCAACAACGACGCGGCCTGCGGCAACTCGGCGCCGTTCGCGACCAACAACATCCACCCGCACAACCTGCGGCTCAGCGGCGCGGCCAGCTACACCGACCCGGCCCTGAACTACGCCATCGACAACTCCGACCCGCTGAACCCGGCCGTGAACACCAAGTTCTCCGGCGACCCGGCGCGGATGGGTGACCAGGAGAAGCTGGGGCTGGCGACGATGGCCGCGTTCTTCCGCCGCTACGTCGGCGGCGAGGGCGCGTTCCAGCCCTACCTGACCGGCGAGCTGGCGAACACCCCCGGCGGGTTGCAGGTCCCGGCGTCGGCCTGCCCGACCAGCCCGTCCGGCACGGCGATCGGATGCAACGAGCGGGTCAACACCAGCTACTTCGCCGCCCCGCAGGAGCGGGTGGACGTGATCCGGCCCGAGGTGAACAACCCGCTGACCCGTAACGCCCTCGGCGGCACGCTGACCGGCAGCGGCTTCGCCGACCCGTACGCGCAGGCCGCCGGGGTCACCCCGAAACCGGCGAGCACCCCCGGCGGCTACGACTGGTGCAACCCGGAGCCGCAGGACTTCGCCCCGGCACAGCTCGGGAAGACGGGGCTGCCGACCGCCGCCAAGCCCTGCCCGCTGCCGGCGGCGGGAGCGCTCGGTGGGCAGAACGGCACCCGGGAGAACAGCCCGGTCAACCACTCCTACGGCCGCCAGCTCACCCTCGCCTGGGAGCCGGGCTCGGCCGCGTCGCTGACCGCCGCGATCCCGGCCGCGTCCGGCGACGTACGGCACCTCAAGGCGTTGGCGCTCAGCGCCGCCGTCAACTTCTTCGACACCCGTAACCCGGGTGCCGACAACCGGGGCGACAACACCCGGGACACCACCGTCGACGGCACCCCGGCCAACCCGGTGTGGCCCAACGAGAAGCCCACGTCGTACGACCCGGCCTCGACGACCCAGCGGTTCCAGATCGCGCTGCGGGACGCCGCCGGTCACGAGGGGACCGTCGACGCCGGGGATCCCCGCTGGGGCAATGCCCTGCACATGTCGACCGGCACGAACACCCCGAACACCCACATCGTCCTGGACCAGATCCGGGTTCCGCTGGCCGAGTTCGCGGCGCAGGGCGTCGACGTCGGCGCGCTGGCGAAGCTGGAACTCCGGTTCGGGGTGGGTGACCTGCCGAAGTCCGGTTCGATCGAGCTGGCCGACGTACGCTTCCAGGAATCCGACGCGGGGGCGTCCCTGTTGTCCGACGGTGACCGGGCCGACGGCGCGGGTCACGGCCCGTCCGCCCTCGGCGGCCCCGACCCGGCGACCCACCTCGCCGGGTACGACAACTCCCCGGGCAATGTCGCGCTGGTCGACCCGGTGGCCAACCCGCAGGGCAACACCACCTGGACGGTCGACGACGACCGGAAGCAGTGCCCGACGGCCGACTTCACCTCCGTCCAGCGGGCCGTCGACTTCGCCTCGCCGTGGGACACCATCGTGGTGTGCGCGGGCGTCTACCAGGAGTCGTCGACGCCGGTGAACCATGCGTCCAACCCGGTGCAGACCGGGGCGCGCAACGGCCTGACCATCACCAAGCCGCTGAAGATCAAGGGGGCCGGTGCGGACAAGGTCACCATCAAGCCGGACCCGTCGCTGGGCGACCTGGCCGGCGACCAGCCGTACCTGCGTGACGGCGGCGGCAACGTGATCACCGTGTCCCGGCAGTCGCTCGGCTCGACCGACACCAACGAGATGTTCCTCGACCTCTCCGGCGTGACCGTGACCTCCGGTGACGTCTGGGCCGAGGCGGGCATCGCGTTCTTCGGCGCGGCCGGCCGGGTGGCGGACAGCGTCGTCGGCCCGCTGCGGGTGGCGACCACCGACGAGGAGTTGGCCGCCCACCCGCACGGCTGGGGCATCGTCAAGACCGGCATCATCCGGGGGGCGGGCACCGGCACCGTCGAGAGCGAGCTGACCGTCACCGGCAGCGTGGTCAGCGGCTACCAGTCCGGCGGCATCCTCTTCGACGGCGCGCGGGGCCGCGACGGCACCCCCGAGACCACCGTCCGCTCCGGCATCCGCCAGCACGGGTACGTGACCGACACCGTCGTCACCGGCGAACCGAACAGCCGGTTCCCACAGATCGGCATCGCCTACACCAGCGGGACGGACGGCTTCGTCAACACCAGCCGGATCACCGGGAACTACTACCGGCCCGCCCCGTCCCGGTCGTACGGCATCCTGCTGACCGACGCCGGCACCGAGACGGCCGGTGCGCTCACCGGCACCCGTAACGTGCTGACCGGCAACGGGTTCGCCGTCTACAACGCCAACGCCGACAACACCGCGGTACGCGAGGGCGCCCCGTTCGCGCTGACCGGCAGTTACCTGGGCGCCGGGCCACCGGTGCCGGGCGGCCCGGCGGTCCCGGACACCGGCGTCGAGGCGATCTCCGGCGTGGACGGCACCGGCAGCGCCACGGTAACCGTCACCAAGCGCCGGCCGACCCCGCCACCGGCGGTACCGACCACGGTGGGCCGGGTCGCCGACGCCGCCCCCTCCGCCGAGCTGGCCGACCCGGGACGCGGCACGGTCCTCCGGGTCGGGACGACGGTGCACCCGCTGATCCGGGGCACCGACGACTTCGCCATCGCCTCGACGAGCCTGTTCGTCAACGGCACCCTGGTCGGCACCAGCACCACCGCCCCCTACCTGTTCGACTGGACACCGGCGGCGAAGGACGCCGGCAGGCAGGTCAGGTTCCAGGCGATGGTGGTCGACTCGTCCGGGCAGTCGACGCTCTCCAAGCCGGTCGTCGGCACGGTCGATCCGGCGACCCCGGCTCCGACCGTACGGATCGACTCGGTCGAGACCAGCCCCACCTCGGGTACGGCCACGCTCACCGCGACGGTCAACACGGCCGGCACCCTCACCCTCACCGGTGACAAGGTGGTGGCGGTCAGCCGGCAGGTGGCGAAGGCGAACACCGTCACGGTGACCGTGACGGTTGCTCCCGCGTACCGGCAGACCCTGGTCAGGACGGGTCGACTCGACGTGACGCTCACCGTCGGTTTCGGCAACGCGGCCGGGCAGAGCCCGGGCGAGGTGGTGCAGGTGACCCTGACCAGGTCGTGACGAGCCGGCGCTGAGGGGAGGGGTCCTCCCGGACCCCTCCCCTCAGGACGCAACCGGAGTGTCGAGGTGCCGCTCCGTCGCCTGCGGCCCGGCCGGGACCTACCCGCCGTCGCGCTCCGGCGGCGACGGACGCAGGGCGTCGGCCAGCTCTGCGGCCACCTGCTCCGGCTCGGCCAGGCACCGCCACGCGGGCACCCGGCGCACGGGCGTGGAGCCACCGGTGACGTCGAGCCGGGCGAGCACCTTACGCAACCCCCGACCATCAGGATCGCCCGTCGGATCGTCGACCACGACAGCCAGCTCGACGTCCTCGCGCCGCACCACGATGTCGGCCGGCTGCCCGGCCACAGGGACGTCCCGCCGCACGGCGAGTCCCACCTGCCGGAGGGCACGGTGGAGTCGGTCCGCTGGCAGGGAGTCCGCGCCCGGCCGGACCTCGGTGGCCGAGTTGGCCGACGCCAGAGCCGTCAGCAGACCCCGCTGTCCCGACCACCACGACCGGTCACCCACCACGACGAGCTGGGACCGGGCCCGGGTGATCGCGACGTTCCACAGGTTGGTCTGGTGGACCAGCCAGCCCCGGGTCCGGTCCGCCACCCCGTGCGCCCCGACCGGCGACACCACCATGATGTCCCGTTCACTGCCCTGGAACTTGTGGATCGTCGCGCAGAGCAGGTTCTCGGTGAGGCCGGCGGCGCGCAGGGCCGCCGACAGCCGACGTTGGTGCGCGGCGAGCGGCGTGACCACCCCGATCGAGACATCCGGGTACGCCCTCCGCAGGTCCGTCACCTCGGCGACGACCGCGTCGATCTCGACCTGGTTGTACCCGGATCCGGTCGCCCCGGGGCTGAACCGGCCGGGCACGTCGCGCCACCGCACCGCGTGTTCGGCCGGGGCGGCCAGCCGCGCCGGATCGGTCAGCACGGTGAGCCGGCCCTGGTAGACCTCCCGGTTCGGCACGTCGACGATGTCCGGGTGGCACCGGTAGTGCTCGTCGAGCAGCTGCGTCGCCCCCGCAGCGGCGGCGAACGCGTCGTACGCGGAGTGGCCGGTGTAGGTCAACCGACGGGCGGTCAGCCAGCCGGTGCTCAGCTCGGCGCGGGCCCGCTCGGTGACGTCGTCCGCCTCGGGCAGGTCGACGACGGGCGCGAGCTGCCGCGGATCACCGATGATCAGGGCCCGCTTGGCGCGGTAGAGCATGGGAAGGATAGCGGGAATCGTGCACTGCGCCGCCTCGTCGATCACCACCAGGTCGTACAACGCGGGGCTCCGCTTGAGCCGCCGGGCGGACAGTGCGGTCACCGCCCAGCCGGGGAGCACCCGCAGCAGCTCCGGGAAGTAGGCCCAGCTGTCCGACTGCGGCCGGGCCATCTCGTCGGCCCGGCCCTGCAACAGCGTTGCCCCCGCCGCCACCCGACGGGCGATCTGCGCCCGCAGCAGGTCGACGCTGCGGGCGGGCCGTTCGGTGCCGATCAGGTCGACGAGCCGCCGCCAGGAGACCTCGGCGTCGGGCAGCGCGGCGAGCCGCCGCAGGCAGTCCCGCCAGCGCAGCTCGAACACCGCCCGCTCGGCGAGCTGCTCGACGCCATGCCGGTCGACCACCTGGTACGACCGCAGCCGCCACCGGTACCACCAGCCGAACCACCTGCTGGCAAGCGCCCGGTCGGTCAGGCCGACGAGGTGCGCCAGCGCGGTGTCGTCAACCGGCAACGGGACTGCGTCCACGCCCGGGGCGGCGCTCCCGCCACCCGGGTCGACAGCGCGCTCGGTGGCCAGGTCCGCCAGGTCGCGTTCGAGCAGCCGCCGCTCGTCCAACGTGGCGCGCAGGCTGGCAGCTTCCTCGGCCAGCATGCGCAACTCGTGCAACGGGGTCCGGTCGTCCGGCAGGGTGGGCCGCTCCGCCGCCGGATAGGCGGCCATGAGGTCGGCGAGGTGCTTCGGTTCCTGCTGACGGTGTTCCTGGTTGCCCGTGCGCATCAGCAGGCCGGGGCCGATCAGGTCGGTCACCCGGTCGAGCACCGAGTCGACGGCCTGGTTGCTGGTGGAGCCGATCAGCACACTCTGGCCGGCGGCGGTGGCGGTGGCCAGCAGGGCGGTGACGAGTTGGCTCTTGCCGGTGCCCGGCGGCCCCTGGGCCACGGTCAACGGCTGCGACATCGCCGCCTGGATGATCTCTTCCTGGGTCTCGTTCGCCGCGCTCATCGCCACCGTCACGACCGGCGTCGCGGGTGCCCCGTCCGGGCGGAGCGCCAGGGTACCCAGGGCGGTCCGCTCGATGAGCCTCGGATTCTTGATCATGCCGCGCAGGTCGTCGACGAGCTGCCGCTGCGGCGAGTCAGCGGCATCGACGGTGTAGAGGATCGCGGCGTTCTGCACCCCGTTGAGCGGTCCCGGCCGGATGGTGCCGCCGATCATCGCCGGATCCACCTCCGTCACCGGACGCAACCCGAACGTCTGCACGAGCACGTCGACGGTGGCGGCCAGCGAGGCAGGGTCGCCCGGCACGAAAGCCTGCTCGACGCGCTGCACCAACTCGTCGGCCTCCACCTCGGAGAGTTGGAGCAGGTCGACGAGGGCGGCGCTGGGGCGGGGTGGGAAGGAGGCGTGCAGGACGTCGTCCGCGCCGACGGTGACATCACAGACCAGGAGCGGAGCGAGCCGGGGTGGCCTCTGCCGGGCCGGCCGGACGACGACGACCGGATAGCCGTACTGCACCTCCCGGCCGTCGGCGCGGGCCCGGCCGGCGAGTCTGGCCGCCGTGCCGCCGAGCTGGACAGGGGTCTGCGAGGTGAAGACGGCCTCGCGTCCCGGAGGGGCCGCCACGTACGTCCCGGTGGCCTGCGGGTCGATGAACGACTGCAGCACGGTCGACCGCTGCATGCAGTTGACGTAGTAGGTGACCAGGCGACGCCACTGGTCCGCGTCGAACGGCGCCTCGTCGGCGGGGCTCGACGTGACGGCCGCGGCCTGCCGTGCCTCGGCGGCGGAACCCGGTGCGGCGACCAACCTGATCGGCTCGGTGACGCCCTCGCTCGACTCGACCGGGGTGTGCTGACGACGCCGGGCCATCTCGGTCAGTGCCCAGCGGGACAGGTCGTTGCTGGTGATCCAACCGTCGTCGGCAGGCCCCTCGGCCGCACCCCGCAGCCCGTCGAGGAGCACCTCGGTGAAGACCGACGGACGGTCCGGCCCCTGTGCCTTCGACGCCTTCAGGTGGGTGCTGGAGGTCAGGATGAAGGTGCCACGCTCCCGCTTGAGGCGGCGTGGCTCCTCGCGTACGCCGCCCTGGAAACGGTTGCGGGCGGTGAACGCGCCGGAGAAGCAGCAGTCGAGCAGCACCACCTTCTGACCGGCCTTAGTGCTGTTGAGCAGGTGCCGCAGCGTGCCGTCGGTGTCGAACCCGGTCGCGTGCAGCTGCCCGCTGACCGTGTCGGTCGCGGCCAGGAACAGCGACTGCCCGTCACCGTGCAGCACGCCGTGGCCGGAGTAGTAGAGCAGCGCCAGGTCGCCCCGGCTCCGCGCGCCGTAGAACTCCTCGACGATCTGCCGCAGGTGCGTCGCCGGCAGGTCCACTTCCGCGCGTACGGAGTCGAACTCCCCCGCGCCGTCCAGCAGCGCCTTGAGCTGCGCCACGTCCTGGCGTACCGAGGGCAGGGGGGCGAGTTCCCGGTCGGCGTGGCAGGTGGCCGTGCCGAGCAGCAGGGCGTGCCGGCCCATCAGGGGCGGGTCCGCTCGATCGCCGCCCGTACCGTGGCGACCAGTTCGTCGGTCTGGCCGTGGGTGGGCCGGTCGATGGTCAGCTCGATGTCGCCGACCCGCAGGTGCACCCGACGGCCGGTGTGCCGTTGCAGGAACGCCAGCACCACGTCGACCAGCGCCTGCACGTAACCGGGGTCGGTGCCGGCCAGCACGGTGACGACGCCGAGCGCCACCTCGGCGACACCCTTCGCCTCCGGATCGGTCGCCGGCCGCTCGACGCGCTCGACCTCACCGATCTCGCGGAGGTCGTCCGCGAGCTCCTCGGTCAGCTCCCCGAGGACGAACTCGTCGTCGTCGGCAAGGGGGGTGAAGTCGATCCGGATGCGGGCGTGGGACATCCAACCTCCTGGCTCAGCGGTGCTGACCAACCTACGGAAAACGGTCCGTCCCGGGCTGGGGTCTGTCGGTTAGCCGATCGAACCGACGATGCGGTGTCGCCTATGTGGATCATACGTACGTCCAACGTAGATTACGGTTCCTGTCTGCCTTCTGAGCGCCCACATCCCCCGGAGCGCTCGACGGATCAGGGACGACGCCCACATGGGCCGAAGGAGCACACCGATGGTTCGAGCCGGATGACCACGGCGATCGACAGCCCTCCGGCGCCAGGCCAGCTCGTCACGGTACGCAACCGCCGCTGGGTTGTCGCCGACGTGGTCCGCAGCGAGGTGACCAGCGGCGACCCGCACGTCTTCACCGGTGTGACCCCGCACCTGGCCACCCTGGTCAGCGTCGAGGACGACGCCCGCGACGAGGAGTTGCGGGTGGTCTGGGAGCTGGAGCCGGGGCGGCGGGTGCACGACAGCGCGACGCTGCCGGACCCTCGGCACGGGTTCGACGATCCCGGGCAATTGGCGGCGTTCCTGGACGCGGTGCGCTGGGGTGCCATCGCCTCGGCCGACCGGACCGCCCTCCAGGCCCCGTTCCGCTCCGGCATCGAGATCGAGGACTACCAGCTCGACCCGGTGGTCCGGGCGCTGTCGATGCCACGGACCAACCTGTTGATCGCCGACGACGTCGGCCTCGGCAAGACCATCGAGGCCGGGCTGGTGATGCAGGAGCTGACGCTCCGGCACCGGGCCCGCACCATGATGATCGTCTGCCCGGCCGGGCTGACCCGGCAGTGGCGCGACGAGATGCGCGACAAGTTCGGCCTGGACTTCCGCATCGTCGACGCGCCGCTGCTGCGGGAGTTGCGTCGCGCCCGGGGGCTCTACACCAACCCGTGGACGCACTACCCGCGGTTGATCGTCAGCGTGGACTGGCTCAAGCGGGACCGGCCGATGCGGCTGCTGCGCGAGGTGCTGCCCGCGACGCCACGCTATCCGCGCAGCTTCGACCTACTGGTGGTCGACGAGGTGCATACCTGTGCGCCGTCCGGCCGGGGTCGGTACGCGGTGGATTCGCAACGTACGAGGGCGATCCGGGCGCTCGCCCCGCACTGCGAGCACCGGCTGTTCCTCTCCGCCACCCCGCACAACGGTTTCACCGAGTCGTTCACCGCGCTGCTGGAGCTCCTCGACGACCAGCGGTTCGCCCGGGGCGTCAAGCCGACCGACGAGCAGTTGGCCCGGGTGATGGTGCGGCGGCTCAAGAGCGAGTTGCCGCCGAAGTGGGACGGCACTCCCCGGTTCCCGGCGCGGCACCTGGGCTATCTTGAGGTCGCCTACCCGGCTGCCGAGCGGCACGCCCACGCCCAGCTCAGCCGCTATGCGGCGAGCCGCCGGGCGAACGCCGACGGCCGGGCCGGTGAGATCGCCGCCGACTTCGTCACCACCCTGCTCAAGCGCCGGCTCTTCTCGTCGCCGAAGGCGTTCGCCGAGACGGTGGAGACCCACCTGGCGACGATGACCGCCCGGGATCACACCGCCCCCGACGACCCGGTGCGGGGGACGGACCGGGCGGCCGGTGAGAAGGTCCTGCAACCGGTGATCGACCGGCTGGCCGAGACGGCCGAGGACGATGCCGCCTACGGCAGCGCCGAGGCGGATGCCCTGACCACCGTCCGGCACTACGCGGCCCCGCTGTCGGCCGAGGAGCGGGCACTCCTGGGTGAGCTGCGCACCTGGGCACGCTCGGCGCAGGACCGGCCGGACGCCAAGCTCGCCGCACTGCGCCGCTGGCTGGACCCGCTCGTGCGACCCGGCGGTGAATGGTCGACCGAGCGGGTGATCATCTTCACCGAGTACCGCGACACCCAACGCTGGTTGCACGAGCGGTTGCTCAGCGCCGGTTACCCGCCGGAGCGGATCGCCCTGCTCTACGGCGGGCAGGACCCGGACGAGCGCGAACACGTCAAGAACGTCTTCACCGAGCACCCCGACCTCGACGACGTTCGGGTCCTGCTCGCCACAGACGCTGCCAGCGAGGGCATCAACCTGCAACGGCACTGTCACCGACTGTTGCACTGGGAGATCCCCTGGAACCCCAACCGTCTTGAGCAACGCAACGGCCGGATCGACCGGCACGGCCAGCGCGCCGCCCGGGTGGAGGTGCTGCACTTCGTGCCTGCCGGTTGGCAGCAGGTCGACTACACCACCGGTTCGTTGGAGGACGAGCTGGCGTTCCTGCGGCTGGCGGTGGAGAAGGTCGAGGCGATCCGCACCGACCTGGGCAGCGCGGGTGAGGTGATCGCCGCCCAGGTCGAGCAGAAGATGACCGGCAAGCAGACCGACTGGCGGGTCACCGACGTCGAGATCGACAGGCGGGCCAGCCGGGCCCGGCTGCGGGTGGAACGTGACCTGGCCCGGGACCTGCAACGGCTCACCGACACGTTGAAGGGGAGCCGGGCGGAGCTGAACCTCACCCCGGCCACCGTGGAGCGGGTGGTCCGCACCGGGTTGCGGCTGGCCCACCGCCGGGATCTGCTCGACGCCCCGACTCCGGCCGGCGCGTCGGGTGCCTGGTTCCGGCTGCCCGAGCTGCCCGGCGCCTGGGCGACCGCGCGCAACGACGGGTTGCTGCACCCGGTGACCGGCCGGGAACGGCCGATCACCTTTGATCCGGACGCGGCGGTGGGGCGTACCGACGTGGTGCTCATGCACCTCGGGCACCAGTTGGTGCAGATGTGTCTGCGCCTGCTCCGGGCCGAGCTGTGGGCCCAGGCCCGAGGCGGTGCCGGGTCGGGCGACGCGAAACTCAGCCGGGTCACCGCCCGGGTGGTGCCGGGTGACCTGCTGCGTACCCCGGCGTTGGTCGCCCACGGCCGGGTGGTGCTCACCGGCGCGGAGGGCACCCGGTTGCACGAGGAGATCGTCACCGCAGGTGGCCCGATCGAGGGTGGGAAACTCACCCGGGCCCGTCAGGAGGAGTTGGAGGCGCTGCTCGCCGCCGCGACCGACGAGGTCCCCGCCGAGCAGGTCCGGCAGAGCCTGACCGAGCTGTGGCCGACACTGGCCGGGCCGCTGGGTCGGGCTCTCGGCACCCGCGCCGACCAGCGCGCCCGCAGCCTGCGCGGGCTGCTCGCCCGCCGCTGCGAGGAAGAGGTCACCGCGATCGGCGCGGTGTTGACCGAGCTGGAAGCCTCGATCCGCAGCAAGCTCGCCGACGAGCCCCACTGGGAGCAGCCAACCCTGTTCACCGTCGAACGTGACCAGTTGCACGCCGACCGGGACGCGTTGCAGGCCCGACTGCGCGACATCCCGGCGCAACGCGAGCGGGAGAGCGACGCGCTGCGTCGTCGCTACGCCGACCCGACGCCCCGCTGGTTCCCGGCCGCTGTCACCTTCCTGGTCCCCGCGTCCCTGGCCCGAGGTGCCCGCTGATGCCCGCCATCCCCCGTCAGTCCCGAGGAACGTCCCGCCGTGCCGGCACCGGCCGCCGGGCGGTTGGACCGCCCACGCAGCGGCCCCGACCGCCCGCGCTGACCATCGACGAGCAGCACGCCGAGTGGCTGGGCCTGCTGCGCCCGGAGGGGCCGTTCCTGACGGTGCCGGTGCTCGTCGAGACGTTGCCGCACGGCCTCGACACCGTGCTGGACGACGTACGGGACCGGGTCCGCCGGGGCTGGGCGGAGGTGCAGGACGCCCCGGACCTGCTCGGCCCGGCCTGGGTCGAGCTGATCCTCGGCGAGTTGCTGCGTTATCCGGCCAGCGTCCGTGCCGACGGCCCGGTCGAGGTCACCGGCGTCGACGGTTTCCGGCCGGACGTGGTGCTGTCCGGTCCGCAGCCCGGCGGCGGCCGGGCGGCCCGGTTGCACGTACACCGGTTGCCCTTCGACGCCTCGCTCACCGCCGCCCGGGATGACCGGCCGGGCGCGATCGAGCAGGCCGCCCAGGTGTGCCGGGACACCGGCGTACCGCTGGCGCTGGTGACCAACGGGCAACACTGGGCGTTGGTGCACGCCCGCCGGGGGGAGCCCACCGGCGTGGGTGTCTTCGACGCCGACCTCTGGCTGGAGGAACCCACGCTGCTGCGCGGCTTCGCGACGCTACTCGCCGCGTCCCGGGTGCTCGTCCCGCCGACCGACGCCGACGGCCGCCCGTCGACCAGCCTCGCCGGGTTGTTCGTCCGCAGCGCGGAGGCGCTCACCCAGATCACCACCACCCTGGGCGATCAGGTCCGCCGGGCGGTGGAACTCTTCGTCGGCGAGCTGGCCCGGCTGGACCGGGAATCCGAGGGGATGCTGCTCGGCAAGGTCACCGACCGGGAGATCTACCGGGGCTCGCTGACCGTGCTGATGCGGCTGGTCTTTCTGCTCTATGCCGAGGAACAGCGACTGCTGCCGGTGGCCGATCCGCTCTACGCACAGGCGTACGCGGCGTCCACCCTGCACGGTCAGCTCGGCGCGGTCCGTGACCTGCACGGCGACGAGCTCGGCGACCGTCGTACCGCCGCCTGGCCCCGGCTGCTCGCCCTCTTCGCTGCGGTGTACGACGGCTGCGAGCACCCCGACCTGCGGATTCCCGCCCACGGGGGTTCGCTGTTCGACCCGGGGCGCTTTCCCTGGCTGGTCGACGCGGCGGTCACCGACCGGGTGGTGCACGAGATGCTGGACGCCCTGCTGGTGCTGCGGCACCGGGGCCGGGCCGCCGAGCAGCTCAGCTATTCCAGCCTCGGTGTGGAGCAGCTCGGCCACGTCTACGAGGGCCTGTTGGAGTTCTCCTGCGCCCGGGTGCGGGAGCCGTACGTCGGTCTGCTCGGCAAGCGTGAGCCGGAGCTGCCGCTCGCCGAGTTGGAGGCCGCCGCCGCCCGGGGAGAGGCGGAGCTGCGGGTCTGGCTGGTCGCCCGCTGCGAGCTCACCGTCCGGCAGGTGGCGAAGGCCCTGGCCGCGACGCCCGTGCCGCACCAGCTCGCCGCGCTGCACGCGGCCTGCGACAACGACGCCGACCTGACCGATCGGGTACGCCCGTTCTGGGGCCTGCTCCGCGCCGACCTGCGTGAGCTGCCCACCGTCTTTCCCGCCGACTCGGTGCTGTTCACCCAGTTCGGCGACCGGCGGAACACCGGCACCCACTACACCCCGCGCCCGTTGGCCGAGGAGGTCGTCCGGCACACCCTCGCCCCGCTCTGCTTCTCCCCCGGCCCAGCGCAGGGCGTCACCGACGAGAAGGTGTGGCAGCCCAGGACCGCCGACGAGCTGCTGCGGCTCAAGGTGCTCGACCCGGCCATGGGTTCCGGGGCGTTCCTGGTGGCGGCCTGCCGCTACCTCGCCGAGGTGCTGGTACGGGCCTGGCAGCGCGACGGGCTTCCCGCCGAGTTCGCCGACCTGGCCAACGGCAACCCGGACCGGGAGGATCTGCTGCTCGCGGCCCGTCGCCTGGTCGCCGCCCGCTGCCTGTACGGGGTGGACCGCGACGACATGGCGGTGGAGCTGGCGAAGCTGTCGCTGTGGCTGGTGACCCTGGCCAAGGGGAAACCGTTCGGCTTCCTCGACCACGCGCTGCGCTGCGGCGACTCGCTGATCGGCATCACCTCCGTCGACCAGCTCACCGCCTTCCACCTCGACCCGCAGGCGGGCCGTTACCAGCACAGCCGCTTCTTCGGCGACCTGGTCGACCGGCTGCAGCGGACGGTCGACGAGATGACCGCGCTGCGCGAGTCGATCGGCGCGACCGTGGTCGAGGACACCCGCGACGCCGCCGACAAGGCCGCCACGCTCGCCCAGGTCGACCAACTCGGCCACGGGCTGCGGCTGGCCGCCGACGCGGTGGTCGGCGCGGCCCTCTCCACCGCCGTCCGCCCCCAGCGCCGCCCGTGGAACCCGGAGGACGACACCGACGACCCGGAGACGAAGTACGACGACCGCCTGCTCGACATCAGCGACGACGTGTACGGCCTGCTCGACGGGCCGGGCGACACGGAGTTGGAGCAGCAGGTCACCGCGACCGTCTCCGGGTGGCTGCGCGGTTCCCGGCCGGAGCCGATCCGGCCGCTGCACTGGCCGTTGGAGTTCCCCGAGGTGGTCAACCGGGCCGGCTTCGACGCCGTCATCGGCAACCCACCGTTCGTCGGCGGCAAGCGGGTCAGCGGAGCGATTGGCGTTGACGTGCGGGAATACCTCAAGCAACGGATCGCCCGTGACAAGCCCGGCAACGCCGATCTCTGCTCCTACTTCCTGCTGCGGAACCTGAGCGTCACCGGCAAGGGGCGGGTGGGCATCATCGCCACCAACACGATCGCCCAGGGCGACACCCGGGAGGTCGGCCTCGACCAGGCCGTTGACATGGGCTGGACGGTCTACCGGGCGAACAAGTCCCAGCCCTGGCCGGGCACCGCCTCGCTGGAGGTCTCCCTACTCTGGGTAGGCCACGCCGCCAATGACGAGCAACGAGTGCTCGACGGTCGTGGGGTACGCGCCATCACCCCGTCCCTGGACGCCGAGTCCCGCGTCACCGGCAACCCCCACCGCCTCGCCGCGAATCAAGGCAGAGCCTTCATCGGCTCGTTCGTCCTGGGTATGGGCTTCGTGCTGGAGCCGGAGGAGGCTCAATCCCTTCGGGCCAGAGATCCCCGCAACAAGGAAGTCCTCTTCCCCTACCTCAACGGCGAGGACCTCAACTCCCGACCCGACTGCTCGGCTAGGCGTTGGGTCATCGACTTCTTCGATCGCACCGAGGACGAGGCCCGGAGATACCCCGAAGTCTTCGCTCTCATCGAAGAGCGAGTGAAACCCGAACGCCAACGCACCAAGCCTGATGGCTCCTACGCCTTGCGCAGACCCCTACCGCACCGATGGTGGCAGTACGCCGACAAGCGTCCAGCGATGCGGAAGGCAATCGAAGGACTCGACCGTGTGCTGGTTATTGCTCTTGTCAGTAAGACCGGCCTGCCTGTGTTCGTGCCGACCGGACAGGTCTTCTCCCACGCGCTCGGCGTCTTCGCCACCGATCGGGTGGATGATCTCGCCTCGCTTTCCAGCAACTTCCACTTCTCCTGGTGGACCACGAAGGGTGAGTCGAGCCTCCGGTCTGATCCCCGCTACACCCCGTCGGATGGGTTCGAGAAGTTCCCGCAGCCGGAGCCGACCGAGCGGATGGCGCGGGTCGGGGCGGAGTTGGACTCGTATCGGCGGTCGGTGATGTTGGGGCGGGAGTTGGGGTTGACGAAGCTCTACAACCTGGTCCACGACGAGCAGGTCACCAGCGCCGACATCCGCCACCTGCGGGAGATCCACGTCGAGATCGACGAGGCGGTGGCCGAGGCGTACGGCTTCAACCTCACGCTGGGGCACGGTTTCCACCGGACCCGCCAGGGCACCCGGTTCACCATTGCCCCGACCGTCCAAATCGACGTGCTGGATCTACTCCTCGAACTCAACCACCAGCGTTACAGAGAGGAGGAGCGCAAAGGGCTGCACGCGGGCACTGCACGCAAGTCGCCCAAGAGGGCCAAGCCCATCCCGCGACCTCGCGCAGCGGAAGCCCCCGCCTCGGCCGATCCTCTGCTGTTCGATGGCCTCTTCGCCCCCCCTGACGCATTGTTCTAACCGCTGGCTTCAATACACGATAGCCGATCTTCGATGTCGGAGATTTCCCATGCTGACCGGCCGATCAGATGAACCGGTTCGGGTTTCCTGGCGATACCCCGCCTCGACGACTCGACCGTTTGACAGGGCAAGGAACGGAGAATGATGGACGCGAACGAGACCCACGCAGGCGACCACGGTGAGGGTCCTTCCAATGCGATGGTTCGCTACTTCCAGAACCTGACCATGAAGGTCATCCAGGATGGCGTCGGCCCGATCACCGGGTCGATTCCCTACGCGGAAGCTCGCCTGAGCAAGGCCCGCCCGGCCGCAGACGACCCGACTATCGATTTCGACGGCGCACCCCTGCGCGACCAGACGAGCGAAGCAACAGTCGAGCGGGTGATCGATCGGCTGATCAAGGAGTCGGTGGCTGCGGCATCGACGAACGGGTTCGTCACTGGTTTGGGCGGTTTCGTGACCATGCCCGTCACGCTTCCCGCGAACATCGCAGGATCACTGGTGATCAACGCACGACTCGTCGGGTCGATCGCTTACCTTCGGGGCTACGAGATCTCGGACCCGCACGTCCAGACCATCATCATGCTCACGACGGCAGGCGGGACGCTGGCGAGCACGCTCCACGGGGTAGGGGTCAAGATAGGGACGAAGTTGACTGCGCAAATCATCAAGGCGATCCCGATCGCCGTCATCAGGAAGCTCAACGCGCGCGTCGGCTTCATGCTCCTCGCCAAGTACGGGACGCAGAAGTCAGCCCTTACCTTGGCCAAGGGCATCCCGATCGCGGGGGGCCTCGTCGGAGCCGGGGTGGATGCAGCCCTCACCGTTCTGGTGGGTCGCGCAGCCAAGGCGAACTTTCCGGCATCCATCTGATGCTGGCCCCGCTCAGGGCGTCAATCCAGCAGCGCGCCGAGTTCGATTTCCACCAGCGGGCTGCCGGCAATCCAGCTCTCCAGGCTTCCGGCCCAGCTCAGTGCGGGGACGATCTCACCGAACACCTCGGCCCGTTCGTCCGGGTCGGTCACCGGGCGTCCCCGTACCGGAAGATCCAGGTCGGCCAGGTGCAGCGTGAACTCAGGATGCGCGAGCATGTTGGCGTACCAGTCGCGCGAACCCGGACTCCCGGTGAGCCAGTAGCGGCCACCGGCTCGATAGCGCCAGATCTCGGTTCTCCTCGGCTGACCGCTCCATCGCCCGGTCGTGCTGATCTCCACAGTTCGCTGCCGCTCCAGCACCTGCCGTGTCTCGTCCACCGGAGTCGTCATGCACCCATGCTCCGACCTCAATCGAGCTTCAGGTCAAGCCCGTCGGGGTTACGCACGCTCGACAGCGGTCGACGTCGCCAAGGCGCGTGAGCTGTCGGACGACTGGCTCCCACCGCTCGGGACATCGAACGGATCAAGCGAGCGGAGTCGTCACCGCGCCAGGAGGGGCGACGACGGCATCTTGACGGTTCGTCGTACCCCGCAATGGCCACCACCTCCCGCGCTGGCGGCCCGGTCCGTCGTGGCTCCCGGCACCGCAGGCACGGCATTTCCGGGTACGGGTGAGGGGCCGGCTGTCAGCTTGCCGGGTCGACCTTGAGGCTGGTTAGGAAGTTGGTCCAGGATCTGCCGTCGAAGGCGAGCGCCGGGCCGCCGCGGTCCTTGGTGTCGCGGACGTCCACCGCGCCACCGACGAACCGCACCTCCACGCAGGCCGCGTTGTCGGAGCTGCGGGAGGACTTGAACCAGCCACGATCGGGGGTGGGGAGAGTGGCCATCACGTCATCTCCTTGGCGATCTGCCGGATCAGCACCAGCGACTCCGCCGAGTTTAACGCCCGTTCCCGCGCCTCGGCGAAGGTGACGACGTAGTCCGCGACCCGGCCGGACTGGTCGATGATGTCGCTGGAGGTGAGCACCTCCTGCCAGACCAGGTCGGCTAGCCGGGGCGACGGGAACGACAGGATCTGGAACGGGCCGCCGAGCGCGGGATGCGCCCCGGCGGTGAACGGCATCACCCGGATCTCGAACTGCTCAGGGCGTTCGGTCAACAGCCGGTCGAGGTGGTCGAGCTGGGCGCGCATCACCTCCCGGCCACCCACCTGCTGCCGCAGCGCGCCCTCGGCGATCACGGTGGTCAGCCGCAGCGGATGGTCGCCGTCGAGCCGCCGCTGGCGCGCCATCCGCACGGCGACCCGCCGGTCCATCTCGGTCAGCCGGACGTAGGTGTTGCCGCCCCGGATCACCGCGCGGGCGTACTCCTCGGTCTGCAACAGGCCATGCAGGAGTTCGTTGTGGTAGCTGCGGACGTGCTCGGCACCCGCCTCGTAGCCGAGGAAGCGCAGGAACTCGGCCGGGAAGAGCTGCGAATACTGGTGCCACCAGGCCCGCTGCATGGCCGCGACCCGCAGCCCCTCCAGCTCGGCCGCGTCGGCGGGGTCCAGCTCGTAGACCGTGACCAGCTGGGCCAGCCGGTCGGCGGGCAGCTTGACCCGCCCGGCCTCCACCCCCGAGATGTACGCCTGCGTGATGCCGCTGGCACGACCCGCCGCCACCGCCGTCATCCCCACCTCCTCACGCCGCTCCCGCAGCCGAAGCCCCAGCTCCCACGCCTGCACCGTGGGTGAGGAAAGTGGTGCTGGCGACTTACGGCGCGTCCTTGCGGGGCTCGGTGTCATGGCAACTCCATCCATCTGTGATCGGGGGAACCATCACGACCATAGTCCGTTGACACTCCGATGACTAGGGTATTGATATAAACATCTTCATCGGCAATGATCCCTGGAACTAGGTTCACCGCACAGGAGGAGGCAGCATGTTCGACCAGGACGGCTGGACCAGCCGGGAACCGCAGGTGCGGCACGCGTTCTCGCTCTCCCGGATTGTCGACGCCGGCACCCCCGACCAGTGGTACGACCTGCTCGGGGTCGTCCGGGTGCCGGTCGACCGGCTGGCGCCGGAGAAGCTGCGCGACCAGCTACGCCCTTGGGCGCTGGCCACCCTGGCGTCCGGCGGCTACGGCTTCGGCCGCTACTACGCGTGCTACTCCACGCTGGACGAGGACGACGAACCCGACAAGGCCATCGCGCACGAGGACATCAGCTGGTCCGGCAGCACCGTCCTGGTCCCCGCCGACCAACCTGCCACCTCATGCTGACACTTGACCCCCATAAGGCTGCCTTGGTGGCCCTCCTTCGCCGCCCGCAGGCAAGCTGGTCAGAGACGGCCCTGAAAATCCAGGAGAACGGCAGCGCCAAGGCCGCCCTCGACCGCACGGTCGGCCACTGCGACACCCTCTTCCCGCAGGCAGAGTCGACCACCAAGCTGATCGACACTGCCGCCGCCGAGGTCGCCGGCTGGCAGGCGGAGGGGATCGGCGTTCACGCCTTCTTCGACGCCACCTACCCGGCTCAACTGCTCGGCATCCGAGAGATGCCACCGCTGCTGTTCAGCCGGGGCGACCTTCGGGTTCATGACCGGGCGGTGGCCGTCGTGGGCAGCCGTAAGGCGAGCAGCGATGGGCTACGGATCGCCCGGGCGGTCGCCACCACCCTCGCCGGGCGTGGGGTGACCGTGGTCAGCGGGCTCGCCAACGGCATCGATACCGCCGCTCACTCCGCCGCATTGGAAGCAGGCGGGCGCACCGTCGCGGTCATCGGCACCGGCATCCGCCGCTACTACCCGGCAGAAAACAGACGCCTCCAGGACCACATCGCCGATGTCGGGCTGGTGATCTCCCAGTTCTGGCCAGACGCCCCGCCGAGCCGACAGAGCTTCCCCATGCGCAACGCCGTCATGAGCGGCTACGCGGTTGCAACGGTTGTCGTTGAGGCAGGCGAGACCAGTGGAGCACGAATCCAGGCCAGGCTCGCTCTCCAGCACGGCCGCCCCGTCGTCCTGACCAGTCAGGTCATGCGATGCGACTGGGCCAAGGCGTTCGCCGAGAACCCCGGCGTCTACGTCGTGCACGACACCGCGCAACTTGTGGAAGCCGTCGACGACATCCTCAGCTACCAGCCCACCGAAGCCGTTCGCCAGCGGATCATAAGTCTGTTTATTGGGGCGGATTCCGGGGGCCCCTGGCGCGAATTATGCGCCCCGTAACGAAAATTCCGACGAGGGAAACTGCTCCTGAAATCATTATGGCGGCGCCCTGCATGGCTGCATCGGACTTGACATAGTCACGCGCCAACTCGGCCAAGATAAAGACTGAGGCGAGCGCACACATGTATCCCAAATATCTCGCAATAAGGTCACCTCGATCCATCAACCTCTGATGAGAGCGAGCGCGGGAATCCTCCACCCGAAAGTGCTCAACCAAGGCTGCCTGTTGCGCGCGTGGGAGATCTTCGAATTCCCAGGGAATTTCGAAAGAAGGAGCCCCCTTCGCAACGCGACGGCGGGCGGGTCGAGTGTCAGGCATCGTCACCGCCACCCTCTCGCGCACGCACCACAGCAGCTCCCTTGCGCCTCAGGAGACGAGTTACTTCGCCCTGAAATTTCCACCACTCACTTTTACCGTCAAGGAGCACGTGCTGCTGTCGACCCACCAGCCCTCCCTTAATGAGGATCCAGAAATGGCTCCACACTTTCTGAACACATCGATAGAGAGCGCTGGAATGGACACTCTTCGGAAGCGAATGCCCATCCTTCAGCAACACATTGGCCAGCAAGCTGGTGGCTTGATCATCAAGTTCAGCCACTTCCGTGTCGTGATTTTCGCCGCTTATTGAGATCCTGGTACGAGCGACAGGAACACCACCTGAAGGCGTACTGGAAACCGGGCGAATCGTGATTCTCACAATTCCCAGCAGAGCATTGGAAGCGGGAAATTCCTCGATCACGGTGGCCTGCATTTCTTCACGTTCAGCACTCATCCAGGCCATCGGGTTAGCCGTTCCTGCCGGACGACACCCGAGATAGTATCTTGTCGACAATCAAAGCGCTTACTTCAATTGACCCATCTTTGTTTACTTCCAAAAAGGCGAGAGTCTTGCCAGCCTGGATCCCCTTGACAACCTCCTGAAAGATGAGCTCAGCCACCCGTTCGCGATCCGCGGGGCTCAATTGGGGATAGCGACGCTGCAGTGCTTGCTGAAGGGGCGCTTGGTCAATTCGCAGATCTGACTTCCGCTGCACATTTCGCGCCATAGGAATCCTCTGCAACTCGGGCCATTGCGGCTAGCCGTTGCGACCCTGGCAGGATAGAGTAGCTGCGCTTTCTCCGGCTTGTCGGATCAAGGACAGCGCCAGGGATTGACTTCTGTGGTCGCCGACCGAGCCGAAGCGACAGACTTCTAGGCCTGTGTCCGTCTGGCGCGCCTGGCTGTGCGCTGGCAACCCGTACGACGACAGCCACAGCACCAGTGCTACCCCCGTCAGACAAGCTTGGCTCCGATGTAGGCGACGACGAGCTGCCCTGCCCCGGCCATACTCAGGTGCAGTCGGCCCGCACCTGATGCGAAGCGCGGCCCAGTCGAAAAGTCGACGCAACCAACGCGGATGCGGGACACCAGCAGGTCGACACCGGTCCGCGCCAGCCAGCGGATCGAAGCCCCTTAACGCACAGAGCCGACCGCGCCCTCCGCGGTCGCAGGAAACCGCTACGGTCACTTCCGTGACTGGGCAGGGTGTGCTCGCCGTACCGGATGAGCGGGCGATTCGCGACGAGCTGCAAGGGCTGGTCCTGGCCGACCTGCTCGGGCCGCTCGGCGGGCCGGCGGAAGAGTTCTCCACCAGGGAAAACCCGCTCGACCGCTACATTCTCGGGCGGTTGGCGCCCAACGGTACGTCGGTCGATCCGGCCACTGAGGACACTTTCGCCGAGGCGACCGCCTCGGATGCCGCCGAGGGGGGTGCCGAGCCGACCGCGCCGAGCGTGCCGAGCCTGGCCCCGTCCGCGCTTGGCTTCACTGTCAGCGTGCCGTCGTCGGTCGCCGAGCTGCGGGTCACCGCCGCCTGGGGCAGCTACGACACCGCCGTTGGCGAGCGCGACGGGCACGCGGGCGGCACGGTCTGGCGGCGGCACCAGCGCGGCGGCCCGGTCACCGTGTCGCTGCGGGAAGGGCTGATCACACCGCAGAAGCCCGACGCCGCGCAGCCGAAAATCGTGGTACGGGGTCGGGTCCGCCGCCTGGGTGAGGTGTGGCTGGTCTCACTCTTCCTGGAGAACCGGGAGCACAGCGAGTCGGCGCGTCAGCCGAAGCGGTGGATCTTCCAGGTCGAGTTGACCGCGACCGGCCCCACCGATGACGAGCCGGTCTTCCTGCCCCGGCCGGAGCAGGTCACCGGCGGCGACGACGCCGACCAGTCGGAGCGCCGCCGGCTGGCGATGGCCTACCGGTTCCACCCGGAGTTCGCGGTGGGGCACGGCACAGGAGTCGATGCCGAGCCGTCCCCCACCGACCCCCTACGCGCCTTTACGGTACGCACCGCGACCGTCCCCACGCACGAGATGCCCTTCACCGACGTGCCCAGCAGCGAGCGGGACGACGACCTGCCCGAGCTGGCGGACGTCGAGCTGGACATGCGACGGCTGGCCGAGCTGGCCGACGGCCCGGTCGACGCCCTCACGGCGGCGTTGCGACCGCTCGTCGCCGGCTACCGGGCGTGGATCGACCGCAACGAGACGGCCGCCGGTGACCCGGCACGGCGACTCGACGACTACCACCGCCAGGTGCGCGAGGCGCTGCGCGACGCCCGGGAGGCCGCCGATCGGATCGCCGCCGGCATCACGCTGCTCGCCTCCCCCGACCCGTCGGCCCGCCAGGCGTTCGGCTTCGCCAACCGGGCGATGTACCTGCAACGTGTGCACAGCCTCGTCGCCGCCCGACGGCGGGAACACCCGAGCATCCCGCTGGAGCAGGCGGTCACCGACGCCGACCGACCGGAGAACCACAGGTGGCGTCCGTTCCAGTTGGCCTTCATCCTGATCAACCTGCCGGCCCTGGCCGACCCCCGGCACCCGGAGCGGGGTGACGACGTCAGCAAGGCGGTTGCCGACCTGCTCTGGTTCCCCACCGGTGGTGGCAAGACCGAGGCGTACCTCGGCCTCACCGCCTTCACCATCGCGGTCCGCCGTCGCCAACCCGACCAGGGCGGGTTGACCGGTGCGGTCGGGCTGGCGGTGCTGATGCGGTACACCCTGCGATTGCTCACCATCCAGCAGTTCGAGCGGGCCTCGACGCTGATCTGCGCGGCCGAGACCCTGCGCCGCGCCGAGCCGCAGACCTGGGGTGGAACGCCGATCCGGATCGGCCTCTGGGTCGGCGGCCGGGTCACCCCCAACCGCACGCAGGACGCCAAGGACTGGCTGGACGAGCAGCGGCGGGGCCGTTCCAACCGGGCCATCGGCTCACCGCACCAGCTCACCAGTTGCCCGTGGTGCGGCTCAAAGATCAACCCCGGCAGGGACATCGTGGTCGAGCGGGACCACTGGCGCATCCTGGTGCTCTGCCCCGACGTCGAGTGCCCGTTCAGCGAGGTCGGCAACCACTCGCCGAGGAGGGACGAGGCGGGGTTGCCGGTGATCCTGGTCGACGAGGAGCTCTACCGGCACCCCCCGGCACTCGTGATCGCCACCGTCGACAAGTTCGCCCAGTTGCCGTGGAAAGGCGAGACCGCTGCTCTCTTCGGCCAGGTCGGCAAGCACTGCGACCAGCACGGCTATCTCACCGAGGATCTCGAATCGACCGACTGGGAGCGCAGGCGACACCGGCCGGGCAACAAGGTCGTCGCCTGCGGACGGCTCCGTCCACCCGACCTCATCATCCAGGACGAGCTGCACCTGATCTCCGGACCACTCGGCTCGCTGGTCGGGCTGTACGAGACCGCGGTGGACCGGCTGGCCAGTTGGGAACCGGTCCGGGGGCAGTGGTCCCGGCCGAAGGTGATCGCGTCCACCGCGACCGTGCGCCGGGCCCAGCAACAGATCGGGGCGCTGTTCAACCGGCGGACCCGGGTCTTTCCCCCGTCAGGGCTGGACGCCTCCGACAGCTTCTTCGCCCGGCAGCGCTCGACCGAGGAACGTCCCGGCCGTCGTTACGTCGGCATCTGCGCGCACGGCAACCGACTCCGGGCCACCCTGATCCGGGTCTACGTCTCTGTGCTCGGCGCGGCGCAGAAGCTCCACGAGACATACGGCCGCAACCCGGTGACCGACCCCTACATGACGCTGGTCGGCTACTTCAACAGCCTGCGCGACCTGGGCGGCATGCGGCGGCTCGTCGAGGACGACGTCTCCAGCCGTCTGATCAAGGCCGACGAACGCGGGCTCGCCCGACGGTACGACCCGTACCTGGAGGAGTTGACCTCCCGGATGCCCTCGGACGCCATCCGGCCGCTGCTGGACCGACTCGCGGTGCGCTTCGACGCCAGCCGGGCCAAGGGCGCACCCCGGCCGATCGACGTGCTCCTGGCCACCAGCATGATCGCCGTCGGGGTCGACATCGAACGGCTGGGCGTGATGGTGGTGGCCAACCAGCCGAAGTCCGCGGCCGAATACATCCAGGCGACGAGCCGGGTCGGCCGTAGGGCGCCGGGCCTGGTGTTCACTGTCTTCAACTGGGCCCGGCCACGCGACCTGTCGCACTTCGAGCGCTTCGGCCACTTCCACGCCACCGCCTACCGCCAGGTAGAGGCCCTGTCGGTGACCCCGTTCGCCGAGCGGGCCATCGACCGGGGGCTGACCGGGGTGCTGGTGGCGCTGGTCCGCGATCTGGAGGGCACCTACAACGGCAACCTGCGGGCGGGTGAATTCGACCGGCACGGCCAACTCGCCGACCACGTGGTGCGGTACCTCAAACGCCGCAGCGAGGTGGCCGCCGACAACACCGTCCGCCAGCGGGTGGAGGACGAGCTCGAAGCCCGCCTCGACCTGTGGGCGCGGGAACGCGCCCGGCCCGCCCGGCGGCTGGCCTACGACAAGCCGTACCACAGCGACGACATCGCCGGGCTGCTGCACCGCCCGGAGGAGGGCCGGTGGGTGCAGACCACCTGCCCCACCTCGCTGCGCGACGTGGAGCCGGGCATCCAGCTCCAGTTGCAACTCGGCGCCATCGGGGACGATCCACCGCCGTTCGGTCCGCCGCTCGGCGGCGGCGTCGCAGGGGCATCCTCATGAGCGGGCCGCAGCCGCGCAACCTGCGGGTCGGTGCGTTACGCCCCAACCAACTGCTGCACACCTACGGCGTCGGCTCGGTCGCCGACCTGCCCAGCCTGTCGGTGCTGACCCTCGGGTTGGCACACTGGGACCTCACCCACTCGACGCCGGTCACCGAGGACCGGCTGTTGACGGCGGTCCGGCGCAGGCTCGGCGACCAGGTGGAGAGCCTGCGGCTCCCTCCACACCTGCCGGAGACGTCAGACCTGTTCGCCGACTGGACCCGGGTGGGCGTGCCGGTGGCCCTCTTCCCCACCTGGCTGCGCTGCTCGGATACCCGGTGCAACCGGCTCGCGCCGGCCGATTCCGGGCTGTTCGAGCTGCTGACGTCGCCCTACCAGCCGGACCGGGTCCGTTACGTACACAGTTGCCGGGGCAACGGAAACTCCCGCCCCACCGCCGTGCCGGCCCGTTTCGTGCTGGCCTGCGACAACGGCCACCTGGATGACTTCCCCTGGTCCTACATCGCGCACGGCGGCACGGACCCGGGCGCGGGCCATTCGCTCACCCTCACCGAGCGCGGCAGCACCGGTGAGGCGGCCAACATCTTCATCTCCTGCGAGTGCGGTTCGCGCCGACCGATGTCGGTGGCGATCGGTCTCCTCGCCGAGCGGAGCCTGCCCGCCTGCCGCGGCCGTCACCCCCACCTCGGCAGTCACGGGACCTGCGACGCGCCTGCCCGGACGCTCGCCCTCGGTGCCACCAACAGCTGGTTCGCCATGCAGTTGCGGGTGTTCAGCATTCCCCGGGCCGAGCATCCGGTCGATCAGGTGGTCGACGACCACTGGCGGGACCTGGGCGTGCTCGCCGGGCTGGACGAGGCCACCGCGAAAAAAATCATGCAGACCCAGAGCTGCTGGGCCGAGCTGAAGCCCTACGGTGTCGACCGGGTCTGGGCGGCTATCCAGCGCCGCAACAATGCTGAGCCTGGCGACACCCCGGATGAAAGCGGTGACCTGCGCAAACCCGAGTGGCGGGCGTTCACCGCCGGCACCAGCACCGAGCTGCCCGACTTCACCACCCGCCCGGAGCCGGTGCCACCTCAGCACCGGAGTTGGCTGCGGGAGGTGGTCCTCGCCCCCCGCCTACGCGAGGTCTCCGCGCTGTACGGCTTCACCCGGATCGACGCACCCGAGTGGGACGTGCTCGACACTCCGGAGCGGCGGCGGGCTCCGCTCACCGTCGGCAAGCCGACCTGGCTGCCCTGCGCCGAGATGCGGGGCGAGGGAATCTTCCTGCGCCTCGACGAGGAGCGGGTGGTCGAGTGGGAACACCGACCAGAGGTCAAGCACCGCGAAAAGCTGCTGGTCCAGGCCCATGACCGCTGGCGGGCACAGCGCAGGCTCGACCCGGAGGAGCACCCCGGCGCTCGGTACGTCCTGCTGCACACCCTCGCCCATGTGCTCATCCGCGAGTTGGCCCTGGAATGCGGATACAGCGCCGCCGGCATCGGCGAGCGCATCTACGGCCGGATGGACGACACCCTCGGCGCCGGGGTGCTGCTCTACACCTCGGCACCCGACAGCGAGGGCACCCTCGGCGGCCTGGTCTCGCTGGGACGCAACGACCGGCTGGGGGGCCTCGTCGAGCGGGCACTGGAAGCCGCCCGGTTGTGCAGCTCCGATCCGCTCTGTGCGGAACACGACCCGACCGTGCACGCCCGGCTGTCCGCCGCCGCCTGCCACGCCTGCCTCTTCGCCGCTGAGACCTCCTGCGAGCGGGGCAACCACTACCTCGACCGGGCACTGCTGGTCGACACGCTCAATGATCCCGGCTCCGGGTTCTTCGCCCGGTGAGTCACGAACGGTTCGCGGCGCTGATCGCCGACCTCACCACCACGCTGCCCGCCGACCATCTCGACGTCTGGGCCGGTGTGCTGGTGAATGTGGCTACGCCCGATGACGGTGCGGTGGTCGCCGAACTGGCCGACGCCCGGCCCGGCTTCTCGGTCGGCGTTCATGCGGCACGGCTGATCCGGAGCTGGCGCACCGAAGCACCCGACCTTCCGGGCGCAGCGGTCGCGCTCGCCCTGCGCAGTGCCGCCCTGCTGCAGCGGCGCACCGAGGCCAGGCGCACCGAGTTGGCGGTCAGCGGGCCGACCACCGTCGCCGGGCCGGTGCGGCTCACCAACTCCGTGGTCGTCGAGGTCATCCGGGCGGCCCGGAGCACGCTGCTCGTGGCGAGCTTCGCCGCGTACGGGGTCGCCGAGGTGATCACCGAACTGCTGTCCGCGGCCCAGCGGGGCGTACATGTTGATCTGATTCTGGAAAGCTCGATCGAGGACGGCGGTGCCTTGAGGGGGTCCTCCGGTGCCGCAGCGACCTTCGCCGCACTACGGCACCAGGCGACGTTCTGGCACTGGCCAGCCGCACGACGGGTCGCCGGTGGAAACCCACGGGCCGCGCTGCACGCCAAGCTCGTTGCCGCCGACAGCAGGGTTGCGCTGATCGGCAGTGCCAACCTCACCGACCGGGCGCTGTCGCACAACATCGAGATCGGCGTAGTCCTCCACGATCCTGACGTCGTACACAGACTGGTCACCCACTTCCAGGCCCTTACCGACCCCCGAACCGGCGTGCTGCAGCGACTCCCCTGAGGGACTCTCCGTGGTGTTTCGAGCGGCTTTCTCCCGTCACGGGACGCCGAGGACATGGCGGGCGGCGGGGGTGAGTCGGTCGCGGGTCGCCGGTCGCAGGTAGCCGGCCTGGTCCACCTGCTGCTTGAGCCCGCGCCGGCAGAAGAAGGAGTGCAGGGCGCGGCGCGGCCGGTCGGTCCGGTTCGTGGTGCCGCCGTGCCACAGGTGGCTGTTGACGACGACCACGGTGCCGGCCGCCCCGAGCAGGGTGATCTCGTCGGGGTGCGGGTCCTCGGTGTTGTCCATGACGTGGGCCGGGCGCAGGCCGAGGCGGTGGCTGCCGGGAACGACGCGGGTGGCCCCGTTCTCCCCGGTGAAGTCGTCGATCATCCAGACCGAGTTGCAGACCTGGTAGTCGCCGGGCCGGAACGGCCTGCCCCAGTCGGCGTGCAGGCCCTGGTGGCCGCCGCCCGGGAGGGCGGCGCGGCTGTTCAGGGAGGAGAGCGTGAAGTCGGTCAGCACGTGGGCGATCCCGGCGAGGACCCGGGGGTGGGTGTAGCAGACGTCGAAGGCGGGGTCCTTGTTGACCAGGTCGGCCAGCCGGTCGGTGCCGGCTTCCCGGTGCACCTCGGTGCCGGCCCGGTCCCCTTCCTCGGCGGAGAGTTCGGCGAGCCGGTGGCGGATCGTCTCCAACTGCGGCGGGGTGAGGATGCCCGGCAGCACCAGGAACCCGTCGGTGTCGAGCCGTGCCCGCTCGTCCTCGGACAGGGTGTCGTCAGTTACCCCCAGCTCACCGAGGGCGGTCCCGATGTCCATCTGGTCTCCTTCGTCGGCACGTCGGCGATGTCTGTCAGCTCCCGCGCTCGTCCAGTGCCCGCAGGGCCTCCGTGAACGGACGTTCCAGCCAGGCGAGGTGGTCTACCTCGCCGTGGTGGTGGGTGGTGGAGTGGTCGGGCCGGCGGGCCGCGGTGTGCCGGACGTAGTCGCGGGCACCCTCGACGAGTGCCCGGATCCGCCGGATCCCCTCCCGGTCGGCCATCGCCCAGTCGCCGCCGCAGGCGACGTAGACCGGGGACGTGTGCGCGAAGACCCGGCGGGCCCATTCGTCGAGGTGGTAGTCGGTGCCGAAGGCCCGGCAGGCGAGCCACGAGTGCGCGCCGATCGGCAGCTCCGTGGTGATCTCCGCCTGTCGGCCGCCGTCAGTCTCCGCGCGGGCGACGACCTCGCCGTTGAGCACGACCTCGAGGCAACGCAGCGGGAAGATGCTGCGCACGGTGGCGTGCACCCGGACCGTCCCGGGTCCGGCGAGGCGGACGGTGTCGCCGGGTCCGTCGCCGTCGACGGTGAGTGTCACCAGCGGCCCTCCGGAGAGGAACGTCCGCCCGGCCCGTACCGCCTGGCACCAGGCCGGATAGCTGAACTCGCCGTCCACCCGCGCGTACGTCCGGTAGAGGCCGACCGGCACGGCGCTGGACATCTTGTCGGTGCCGCCGACCAGCGGCAGCCGGTAGCCGCTGTTGAGGTAGTGGTAGTATTCCTCGGTCGCGCCGTCCGAGTAGGCGGCCATCTCGACGGCGTCCGCCCGCCCGGTCGCCACGAGCACTGCCGGTTCGCCGTTGGGGTTGGGGAAGTGCGCCGCGACGACCGTGCCGCCCTGGGCGTGGGTCCGGTCGGCCCAGTCGCTCAACGTGGCGTCCAGCGCGCCGCCGAGTTCGGCCTCACCGGGGCCGTCGCTGCACCACGGCATGACCGGCTCTGTCAGACCCCAGAGCACCACGTGGCCGAGCGTGTGCTGCCGGTTCTCCTGCCCGACGTACGTCAGGTAGCCGCCGCCGTCGACCACGGCGGGCCGGCCGGAGAAGTCCTCGGTGTTGGTGAACAGCGAGCCCCACTGCGACTGCAGCAGGTTGACCACCCGCAGGTCCTCACCGAGCTGTTCGAGCTGGGCGCCGGCGGTCGACAGGAAGTGCACGTGCGAGTCGCCCGACCACCATCCCTCGGCGGCCAGGTCGGCGATCCGGCTGATCCGCAGCTCCAGGCTCTGCTGCCCCGGCTCGATCCGCACGGTCTGCCGCAGCGGCTCGTACTCGAAGCCGCGGGCGACGTCGACGATCACGTCGCCGCGCGGCAGCCACCCCTGGCAGGTGCCGTCGATGTAGGCGTAGGTGCGCTCCCCCAGCCGGACGTCGCCGCCCACGTCGTAGTGCCAGCTCCGCAGGTTCTGCGCGACGTGCTGGTGGTGGCCGTGCGGCTGGTAGGGCACCCCGGCGGCCGAGCTGAAGTGGACCCGGCACGGCACCGGTGCGCCGGTCGCGTCGTCGACGACGGTGACGTGCACCCAGTTCCGGCCGCTCTCCACCACTTCCACGCAGACCCGGCCGGTGTCCACCGGACCCCGCTCGACGTCGGCCCAGCGCAGCCGTGCGAGCTCCTCGTCGCCCTGGCGGACCGTGACGGTGGCCGAGGGCAGGGCGGCGACCAGCGCGTACCTCGACGTTCCGCCGGCGGTGCCCCAGCCGACCCGGTCGTCCGCGACGCCGGGCAGCGGCTGCGGGCTGGTGGCCACCCCCCGGTCGACGTGGACGCCGAGGGGGCCGGTCCGCCCGTCCTTCGGCGTCAGCCGCACCGGGCGGGCCGGGGTGCGGACGAAGGGGTACTCGTCGACGTCACTGGTCGTGATGCCGGCGACGATGAGGCGGGCGGACGTCGGGATGAACTCGATCCGTTCGACCGGCACCTGCGGGTGGGGGTTCTCCCAGCACCACAGGTAGTACCCGATGGGGGCCTGTCTGGTGTGTTCGGTCAGCCGGAAGCCGGCCTCGCCCCAGTCGTCGCCCGCGAAGCGGGGTTGCTCGTAGTCGGCGGTGTCGGTGACGCCGAGGAACGGCTGCCTGCTCCACAGTGGCGGGTGCACGATCTCGATCTCGAACCGCTCCCGGACCGGCACCCGGACGACCCGGCCGTCGGCCAGGTGGAACGCGTACTCCGCGACGGTCTGCCCGACCGGGTGGGCCACCGGGGCGTCCCGTTCGAGCAGCCGGTGCGCGATGATCACCCGGGGCGCGGGGCGGCCGATCCGGACCGACACCGGCGCGGTGGGCATCAGGTAGCACCGCTGCGCGGACGGCGGTTCCGACCCGATCAGGAACGGCAGGCCACGCAGGTCGACCCGCCCGATCGGCGCCCGGCCCGGCGGCTCGCCGAGCACGTCGACACCGGCGTTGCACACCGCGGAGAGGTCCACTGGCTGGTAACTCGGCATTGATAGTCCGGGGACGCGGCGTCCGGACGGACCCGGCTCCCCATCCCCCCTTCGATCCGTACGCGGCACGGAAGTGCTTCCCCACCGCGCGGCCGGCCCACCAGCACGTCGATACGAGTCGATGCAAAACCCGAGATCATTATCGTCCGCCCGCAACGCTTCCACCACCTCCGGGCGTCCGTCCCGCCGGCGGGACGGACGCCCTGCGGTTCAGTCGAAGTCGGTGGGGATGGGGGGTGGGTGCCAGACCGGGTCGTCGGCCGGCGCGCGGTGGGCCGCGCTGAACCGGTGCCGGCCGGGTCCGACCTCGACGGGATCGCCGCCGGGCAGCACCACCACGGCGGTGACCCCGACAGGCACGGTGACGTCGACGGTGAGCAGGCCGTCCGCCCGCCGCCAGGACACCTCGGCCCGGCCGTACGGGGTCAGGTGCGCGGTCCTGGCCCAGGCCACCCCGCCACCGGGGCGGGGTGCGACGGTGAGGACCCGGTACCCCGGCGCCCCGGGCGCGAGGCCGCCGAGCACCCGGTGCATCCAGTCCGCGACCGCGCCGAGCGCGTAGTGGTTGAAGGACGTCATCTCCCCCGGGTTGACACTTCCGTCGGGCAGCATGGCGTCCCACCGTTCCCAGACGGTGGTGGCGTCCATGGTGACCGGGTACAGCCAGGACGGGCACTCCCGCTGGGTGAGGAGCTGGTAGGCGTCGTCGAGCGCGCCGGCCGTGACCAGCGCGTCGCAGATCAGCGGAGTGCCGAGGAAACCGGTGGCGATCCGGTGGCCCCGGCTGCGCACCACCTCGACCAGCCGTTCCGCCGCCCGCGTACGCTGCCGGTCGTCGTCGAGCAGCGCGAACTCCAGGGCCAGCGCGTAGCCGGTCGGCGAGTCGCCGACGAGCCGACCGTTCGGGCTGACGTACTCGTCGCAGAACGCCCGGCGGCAGCGCTCGGCCAGCTCGGCGAACCTGTCCGCGTCCGCCTCCTCGCCGAGGATCCGGGCGATCCGCGACAGCACCCGGGCGGTGTGCACCCGGTAGGCGGTACCGACCAGGACCGGGTCGGTGACGGCCGCCGCCGGGTTGTCCGGCGGCGCGGTGGGGTCCAGCCAGTCGCCGTACGTCAGCTCCGGCTCGTCGAACAGCGGCCTCCCGCCGAGCGCGGCGGTGACCCCGTCCACCCAGGCGCACATGCTCCGGTACTGGCGGCGGAGGATCCCGGTGTCGCCGAAGTGCCGGTACACCGCCCACGGCACCAGCACCGCCGCGTCGCCCCACCCGGCGTGCCCGACCGGCTCGGCGAACGGCCCGCCCAGGTCGACCCGGGGCACGAACAGCGGCACGATGCCGTCCGGTGTCTGGTCGGCGGCCAGGTCCTTCAACCAGGAGGTCAGGAACCCGGCGCAGTCGTACAGGTAGCTGGCGGTCGGCGCGAAGACCTGGATGTCGCCGGTCCAGCCCAGCCGCTCGTCACGCTGCGGGCAGTCGGTCGGGACGTCCAGGAAGTTGCCGCGCATCGACCAGACGACGTTCCCGTGCAGCCGGGTCAGCAGCGGGTCGGAGCAGGCGAACCACCCGGTGCGCTCCAGGTCGGAGTGGTGGACGAGGGCGGTGACGTCCTCGGCCCGTAGTTCCTCGGGCCAACCGGTCACCTCCGCGTACCGGAAGCCGTGGAAGGTGAACCGCGGTCGCCACCGTTCCCCCTCCGGGTCGCCGCGCAGCGTGTACCGGTCGGTGGCGGCGGCGGTCCGCAGCGGCCGGACACCGAGCTCGCCGTGCTCCAGCACCTCGGCGTGGCGCAGGGTGACCGTCGTGCCCGCCGGCCCCTTCGGCCGGATCTCCAGGGTGCCCACCAGGTTCTGCCCGAAGTCGAGCAGGGTCCGGCCGGACGGCGAGGTCAGCACCGCGCGGACCGGCACCCGCTCGATCAGGCGGACCGGTGGCCCGTCGGGTGCCACCAGGATGCCCGGGTCGAGGTCCCGCACCGCGCAGGGCCGCCAGCCCCGGTCGTCGAAACCGGGGGCGGACCAGCCGGGCTGTTCGAGCCGGGCGTCGTGGTGTTCGCCGTTGTACAGGTCGGCGGAGGTCACCGGTCCGGTGGCCGACCGCCAGGAGGCATCGGTGCCGATGGTCACCGTGCGGCCGTCGACCAGGACGACCTCCAGCTGCGCCAGCAGGGCCAACCGGTCGCCGTAGACGTTCCGGCGACGGGTGGCGAAGGTCAACCGGCCCCGGAACCAGCCGTCCGCCAGCTGCGCCCCCAGCACGTTGCCGCCCGGCCGCAGCAGGTCGGTCACCTCGTAGGTCTGGTAGCGCAGCCGGTGGTGGTAGCTCGTCCAGCCGGGCGCGAAGGCGTCCGCACCGACCGGCCGCCCGTTGATCTCGGCCCGGTACAGGCCGTGCGCGGTGACGTAGAGCCGGGCCGAGGCGACCGGCGCGTCGAGGGTGAAGCACCGGCGCACGAGGGGGGCCGGGCCGTCCGGCGGGGCGACCAGCCGGGCCGTCCAGTCCGCCGGCTCCAGCAGCCCCGCCTCCACCGTCGCCGGTGCGCTCCACGGGGAGACCCGCCCGTCCACGCCGGTCACCCGGACCCGCACCGTACGACGGTCCCGGGAGCGCAGCTCCGACGCCGGCCACGGCACGCCCACCGAGTCCGGCGAGGCGACCCGGTGGGTCGTGCCGTCCACCTCGACCTCGTAGCCGGCCTGCCGCCAGCCGTCCGGCGCGGACCCGGTGCGCCAGGACAGCCGCGGCGAGCGGTCACCGATGCCCAACGCGGTACGGAGGTGCCCGAACCGCACCCGGCCCACCCGGACGTCCGCCATCTGCCGGCTCCTCTGCGTCGCCCGGCCCGCGGCTCCGCCGGCCCCCGCCACCGGGGTCAGCGGAACGCCCGGTACACGGCGGCGACGACCGGGTGGCCGTGGGTGGAGCGGTAGGCGCTCCCGTCGCCGACCAGCTCCCGGGGCACGCCGTTCATCCGTAGCGCGATCACCAGGCCGGCCCGGGGGTCGCACATGCCCCACGTCCCCGCGTTGCTGTGGTGCCCGAAGCTGGCTGGTGAGACCGCGCGGTAGAAGTTGCACCGGTCCAGCCGGAGGAACATGCCGTACCCCATGCCGTTCTCCACCCGGAACGACCGGTCGGCCCCGTCGTCCTCCTCGGACCCGGTGACGAACCGGTCGGGGGGTTCCTCGGTCAGCCCGGCCGGCTGCTGCGTGGTGGTCATCGGCGACGGGTCGAACCCGAGGAGGTCCCGGCACCGTTCCGGCTCGCTCAGCACCGAGTACAGCTCGGCCAGCGCCTCCATCGGCGCGTACCCGCCGTAGGCCGGGTTGGGCCAGGCGAGCGCCTGCGGGCTGTTCAGCCGGGTCAGCTCGCAGACCGGCCCGCCGAACCGGAGGGACCAGTAGGCCAGTTCGAGCCGGGACGGGTCCGGCCCCGGGACGGGGACCAGCTCCAGCGCGTCGGCGCCCGCCGGCCGCAGGACGTGCTCGGTGAGGAAGTCGGTCCAGGGTATGGTCGTCACCCGCTCGATCATCTCGGTCAGCGTCCACCAGCCGCCCCAGCTGTCGTACCGGATGACGGTGCCGGGCGTCCAGTCGCCGATCTCCCCGGCGAACAGCCGCTGTTTCAGCACGGCCGGCGACGAGATGTAGGGGAACGCGTTGCGGGGCATGAAGTGCCCGGCGGTGTGGGTGAGCAGGTGGTGCGCCGTGATCGTCTCCTTGCCGCCGCAGCCGAACTCGGGGACGTACCGGCTCACCGGCTCGTCGACGGAGAGCAGCCCGCGCGCCGCCAGCGCCAGGATGCCCATGGCCACCACCGGCTTCATCGCGCAGTCCAGCCTGGCCTTGGTCCCGACGGACATCGGCACGCCCGGCCGGGCCTCACCGGCCGCGTGGCTGAGCACCTGCCGGCCGTCGACCCGGACGACGAGCTGCCCGCTCCGGCAGTGGCCCCCGGCCACGAAGGCGTCGAGCATGGCGGCCGGCGACGCGCGGTGGGCCTCGATGTCGGGGAGGTCGGCGGCGGCTCCCGCCCGCCGGCTCATCCGGTCGTTCCCCGGTCCCGCCCGGCATCGACCAGCGCCGCGACGTGCCGCACCGACGGATTGTTGAAGAACCGCATCAGGTCGACGTCGACACCGAACTCGTTCCTGATCTCGGCGACGACCCGCACCGCGCTCACCGAGTCACCGCCGAGGTCGAGGAAGTCGTCGGTCACCCCCGTCCGGTTCCGGTCCAGGATCCGGTTCCACAGCGCGACGACCCGCTCCTCGGTCTCGGTCGTGGCCGGCTCGTAGCGGTAGACGTAGACCGACTCCGCCAGCAGCGACTCGGGGTCGGGGAAGCCGTCCGCCAGGTCCGGCAGCTCCGTGGCCAGCACGACGGTGATCCGCGACGCCGCCGCTTCGAGCACCTCGGCGCAGGCGTCCCGCAGCTCGGGGCCGCTGCAGAAGCCGTCGGGCCGCACCAGGGCCAGCACCGGGCCGGGCGCGCCGTAGTCGATGACCGTCGCACCGTCGACGTCGGGCCGGTCGACCAGCGTCGCCTCGACGTCCTTGCGCACAGCGGGCATAGCGACCCCATCTCGACGTGCCGACTCTCGGCGGGATGGTCGGGCGGTGTCCTCACCGCAGGGCGCGGGCGGTCTCCCCCGCCGCACCCGGCCAGGTCACCGACCATACCGGGAGGACCCCACGGGAGGGAAGATTGTCGATGGCTGACCGGCCGGTGCGGTACTGCGGCGGCGGTCAGCCGCTCATCGCCCCGGCGGTCATGCCACGCACCACCCACCGCTGCGCCACGACGTAGAGCACGAGCGTCGGAAGCTGCGCGATGAGCAGGGCCGCCGCCGGCAGGTTCCAGGACACGAAGTACTGACTCAGCTGCACCGGCAGCACGCCCACCGTGACCGGCCAGCTGTCGGAGTTGTTGAGCAGCACCACGGCGAAGAGGAACTCGTTCCAGATGTTGATGAACTGGAGCACGAAGACGGTGGCCAGCGCCGGGCCGCTGAGCGGCGCGAGGATGCGCAGCAGCACCCCTGAGTCGCTGCACCCGTCCAACCGGGCGCTGTCGTCGAGTGCCCGCGGGACGCCGGCGAAGAAGCCCCGGAAGATGAGCAGGCTGAACGGGATCCCGTACACCCCGTGGATCAGGACGAGACCCGCCAGCGAGCCGGTCAGGCCGAGCGACTCGGCGATCCGGTACAGCGGCAGGACGACCATCTGCTGCGGGACCATCAGCCCGACCAGGAGAAAGACGAAGAGCGCATCGGCGAACGGGATCAGGCGGCGGGCGATGAAGAACGCGATCGGGAAGGTGACCACCACGTTGATCAGCGCGCCGCCCACCGCCAGCACCAGGCTGTTGCCCAGCAGGGTCGGCATGTCGAGCGTCGTCCACGCGCGCACGTACGCGTCGAGGGTGGGTGGCACGGCCGGCGAGAACGGGCTCTCCCGGATCTCCGCGTCCGACTTGAGCGACGTCTGCAACGACAGCCAGAAGGGGTAGAGCCACAGCAGCACCGCGACGGCCGCGGCCACCGACGCGGTGACCGAGTAGCGTCGCCGGGGCCGTCGTCGCCGGGGCCGTGCGCCGCCCGGGCGCTTGTCGACCGACAGCTCGTCGCCCGGCAGCTCGTCGACCGGTACGGTCCCGTCGGGGCTGGTGTCGTCGACGACCTCGGACGGGTCACTCATCGAACGCCTCCCGCGTTGCCACCCGGCGCACGTACACGATCGCGAAGGTGAGGCTGAGCAGCAGGATGACCACGGCGATCGCGGCGCCGTAGCCCTGGTTGCGGTTCACGAACGTCTGGACGTACATGTAGTAGCCCAGCAGGGCGCTCGCGTTGTCCGGCCCGCCCTTGGTCATCACGTAGACGAGGTCGAACGACCGGAGCGACTGGATCACGGTCAGCGCGACGACGACCACCATGACCGGCCGGACCCTCGGCAGCGTGACGTAGCGGAACCGCTGGAGCCCGTTCGCGCCGTCGACCCGGGCGGCCTCGTAGAGTTCCGCCGGGATCTGTCTGATGCTGGCGTTGAACAGCGCCATGCTGAGGCCCGAGAACTGCCAGGCGAAGACCGCGACGAGCGAGTACAGCACCAGGTCCGGGTCGCCGAGCCAGTCCTGGGCCAGGAAGCCGAGGCCGACGGCGTCGAGCACCCCGTTCAGGGCGCCGAACGACGAGTTGTAGACCAGGGAGAACATGATGCCCAGGGTCACCAGGCTCATCGTGCTCGGCAGGAAGACCAGCGCCCGCAGCAGCCCCGTGCCGCGCAGCCGCCGCGAGTTCAGCACGGCGGCGTATACGAGGCCGACCGCCACCGGGACGGTCATCGTCACCGCGGTCCAGACGAGGGTGTTCACCAACGCCGTCCGGAAGGCGGGGTCCTCCGCCATCCGGGTGTAGTTGTCGAGGCCCACCCACTGCGGCGGCGTGAAGCCGTTGGACTTGTAGAGGCTCAGCCGCGCGGTCATGACGATCGGCAGGATGATGACGGCGACGTACGCGATCACGGGAAGGGTCAGGTAGAGCAGACCTTCCCGGGACGTCCGCGCCGGCCGGGCCGGACGTCCGCGCGCCGATGACCGCCGCACCGGCGCGCGGCGCCTCGGACCGTTCACACTGCCTCCAGGTCGACCGGTGTCCCGCCGGCTACTGCCGGTCGGCCACGGCCTGCACGCGCTTGGCCGCCTCGGCGGGCGTCACGGTCTTGTTGACGACGCCCTGGGTGGCGTCGAGGAACTCGTTCGCGACCTCGGCGGTGAAGGCGAGGTCGACGTGCAGGAAGCTGTCGCTCGTCTGCGACTTCATGGCGTCCGCGAGCTTGAGCATGACCTTGGACAGGTCGAGCGTCGTCAGGTCGACCTCGACGTTGGCGGGGAACAGCCGGCCGGCCTTGCCCAGGGTCGTCTGCGCCTCGGCGGCGACGTAGTAGTCGACGAAGGCCGCGGCGGCGTCCCGGCGACGCTGGTCCGACTTCGCGTTGATCATCAGGGTGTTCTCGGCGTAGATCTCCAGCGTGCTCTGCTTACCTACCGCCGCGGGGAAGACGAAGTAGTCCATCTTGTCGGCCGCCGCCTTGTCCGACCCGGCGATGGTGCTCGGGTACCAGTTGCCCTGCACGTTCATCGCCCCCTCGCCCTTGACCCACGGGATGGTCGAGTCGGCGTAGCCGATCGAGTTCGGCGAACCGTAGTAGTAGCCCGCCGCGTTCCAGTCGGCGAGCTTCTGCCAGGCCGCGACGAACGGCGCGTCGGTCCACCTACCCTTGCCGGCGACCAGGTCGTTGTAGACCGCCGGCCCGTTCTCCGCCACGACGAGCTGCGTCCAGTAGAACTGGGCCTCCCACTTCTCCTTGTTGGAGAGGATGAAGGGGGCCACCCCGCCGGCCTTGAGCCTGGCCGCCGCCGCCTCCAGCTCCGGCATGGTCTTGGGGACGGTGACGCCCTTCTGGGCGAAGATGCCGGGCTGGTACCAGATGGCGCTGGAGGACATCATCGTCGGGGCGAAGTACTTCTTGCCGTCGAAGGTCGCCTGGGTCTGGCCGAGGGCGTTCAGCCGCTTGGTCCAGCCGTACTGCTCGTAGTAGCCGTCGAGCGGGGCGGCGAAGCCGGCGTCGATGACGTCCTTCGCCCGGCCGCCCGCCCACGCGTAGAAGACGTCCGGCGCGTCACCCCCGGTCAGCTGGGTGATCTGCTTCGTCTTGTACGTCTCGTCGTCGATCGCCGTCCGGGTGACGCGGTACCGGCCCTCGAACTTCTTGTTGAAGGCCTCGACGATCGCCGCGTCGGCGTCGTCGCCCACGCCGGTCAGCCGGGCGGAGTAGCGGATCTCGGTGACACCGGAGGATTCGGCCTCGCCGCCGCAGGCGGTGAGTGAGGCGCCGACCGTCAGCGTGACCGCGAGCGCTGCAATACGGAGTCTCTTGTTCGCAGTCACCGGTGTCTCTCCATCCTGGACGGCAGACGATGGTCTTGGACAGTGGGTCGGTAGTCTAGCCCTAAGTCGTCAGTCAGGATGGCATCGGATTGGCCGGTGTCGTCGCCGCCGAAGTCGACGGTGGTGGACGGTCCTGCCGCTTAGTCGTCATTCGGACAATGGTCAGCCGGACCCGGCGTCCACCATCTGGTCGAGCGCGGAATAGTCGAGCTTTCCGGCGGCGGTACGCGGCATCGCGGCCACCCGCCGGACGACCACCATGGCCGCCGGGACGCCGAGCGTGTCGGCGATCTCCCGCCGGGCCGGTGCGAGGGTGTCCGGCTCCCGGGTGGTGAAGACGACGATCGGTGTCCCGCCGGCGGTGGCGACCGCGGCGACCTGCCCCACCGGCCCGCACCACTCCTCGACGTCGTCCAGGCTCACCCGGCGGTCGAGCACCTTGGCGAACCGCGACGACCGGCCCGTCACGTAGAGGAAACCCTCGTCGTCGAGCCGGCCGAGGTCACCGGTGTCCAGCGTGTCGACCTCCCGGCCGCGCGCCAGGTCGTCGCGGCAGGTGGCGTAGCCGAGCATCACGTTGGGTCCGGTGTAGCGGATCGCCCCCTCGGCCCGTCCCGGGCGGGTCGGCCGCACCGTCACCCGACCGCCGGGCAGCGGGGTGCCGACCGAGCCCGGCTTGTCGGCGAGGCGGTCCGCGGCGAGGCAGGTGATCCGGGAGGTCGCCTCGGTCTGGCCGTACATGCAGTGGAACGCCCCGCCGGTACGGCCGGCCCAGTCGACGGCGGCGCGGAGCAGCCGGTGCGGCAGTCGTCCGCCCGCCTGGGTGAGCACCCGCACCGACGGCGGCAACCGGTCGGCCCGTCCGCCCAGCACCGTCTCGTGGACCAGCGGGGTTCCGCCGACGGTGGTCACGGCGGCACGGTGCACGAGTTTCCAGAAGTCCACGCTCAACGGGCTCAGGTCGGTCACCACGACCGCCGATCCGGCCACGAGATGGCTGGTCAGGATCGAGAGCCCGTAGCTGTAGCAGAGCGGCACGCTGGTCACGGCGCGCTGCGCGGCGGACAGGCCCAGGGCACTCACGATGCCGGTGGCGTTCGCCAGCACGGCGTCCGCACCGATCCGCACCAGCTTCGGTGACCCGGTCGAGCCGGAGGTGGACAGCAGCAGTGCCAGGTCGGCCCCGACCCCGCCGGCCGGCTCCGGGGCGATCCAGGCCGCGCCCGTCCCGCCCGGCACCGCCGACCCGACCGCCCGGTATCCGCTTTCCCGCAGGTACGAATCGGGATCGCCGGGCCGCTGGAACACCATCCCGGGTCGGTAGGTGGCGACGAGAAGTCGTTTCCGGTGCACCGGTGTGTCGGGCGGGAACAACGCCACCGCCTGCCCGGCGGAAATGGCACCCAGATAAACAAGCGACAACTCGATCGAGTTCTGCAGGAAACAGAAGATCACCTCCTTTTCCGCACGTCCGCCGATCGTGTGCAACGCCCCGACGGTCCGGTCCAACCGCCCGCGCAGTTCCCCGAAGGTGATCGTCCGGCGGGCGGAGACGAGCGCCGGGTCGCCGTCGGATCCCCCGAGCAGCAGGTCGCGGATCTCGGTCAACGCCGCCTCCCCACCCGCCGTGTCGGGGCCGTGTCCCCGGTGCGCCACGGGCCGCCGCCGGGCGCCGGACGCCTGCCCCACCGGCCCGGCCCGCCGCACCGACCTTCCCACGATCCGGTCATCCGCGGGGGTCGATACGGTGTGATAGGTTCGGACCGCATCAAGCTGATCATGACGTTGCGGATGGTCCACCACCGTCGGAGCGTTACCGGCGCGGACGCGGTTGGCGTCCTCCGCGACCGTCCGGACAGGACACCGACACGGAGGGGGCGAGGTTGCGCGTGCGCGCCTCAGTTGTCATCACCACGTACAACCGACGCTCGGTGGTACCGCAGGCCGTCGAGTCGGTCCTCGGTCAGACCCTCCGGGACATCGAGGTGACCGTCGTCGACGACGGCTCGACCGACGGCACGGCCGACGAGCTGACCCGGCGGTTCGGGCAGGACAGCCGGCTACGCGTCATCCGGCGGGTGAACGGCGGTCCACCCGTCGCCCGCAACACCGGCCTCGACGCCTCGTCCGGCCCGTACGTCGCGTTGCTCGACAGCGACGACATCTGGCACCCCGAGTACCTGGCGAGCCAGGTCGACGTGCTGGAGCGCCACCCCGAGGCCGACATGGTCCTCGACAACGGCATGTGCCACGCCCCGGGCGGGGAGTCCGTCCCGCTGTTCGACCAGCCGGACTGGGTCTTCCCGCACACCATCGACGCGATGTGCGAGCTGTCGTACATCCTGCCCAGCTTCAGCGTCTTCCGCTCCCGGGTGCTGCACGAGCTGCGCTTCGACGAGACGTTCCGGGTCGGCGACGACACCGAGCTGATGTGGCGCTTCCTGGCCGCCGGGCACCGCAGCGTGGGCAACCCGCGGACGCTGGCCGAGTACCGGGCGGTCTGCCAGCCGGGTGGCGAGGCCGCCGCGCAGCTCACCGGCGAGCAGGATCCGATCCTGCTCGCCGCCTACGACGTCTGGAAGCGGTACGGCGACCGGTACCCGCGGGCGATCGACCGCGGCCCGGACTTCCACCGGGAGTTCGCCGAGGTGCTGATCCGCAACGACCGCGCGCACGAGGCGCGGTGGCACGCGGAACGCTTCGCGCAGACCGCGCCCGACGACCCGGACGCCGAACGGCTGCTGCGGCTGTCCGGCGCGGTCGGTCAGACCACCGCCTCCTAGTCCCGGCGACCGGCTCCGGGCACGCGATACCGTCTGCGTGCCCGGAGCCGGCGCACCAGCACCGTCGGGGTGCCTGGGGCCGGCGCACCCGGCACCGTCGGCGTGCCCGGGGCCGGCGCACCGTTGCCGCCGTCCTGCTCACCCCGCCGCCGGCTCCCCGCTCATTCCGCTGCCGGCGCTCCGCTCATTCCGTGTACGCCCGCGACTGCAGGTGGAACAGCTCGGCGTAACGGCCACCGGCGGCGACGAGTTCGTCGTGCGTGCCCCGCTCGACCACCCGACCGCCGTCGAGCACGACGATGAGGTCGGCGAGGCGGACCGTCGACATCCGGTGCGTCACGAACAGGGTGACCCCGCCGACCCGGGCGGCGACCTCCCGCGCGGTGGCCTGGTAGGCGTCACACACCTGCTGCTCGGCGAGGGCGTCCAGGGAGTGCCCCGGCTCGTCCAGCGACAACAGCATCGGCTCGGTACGCATCACCGCCCGCGCGAACCCGACCCGCTGCCACTGCCCGCCGGACAGCTCGGTGCCGTCGCCGTAGCCGCTGCCGATCAGCGCCCCGGTGTCGCCGATCCGTTCCAGCAGGGCCGTCGCCCGCGCCCGGTGCATCGCCGCGGTGACCGCCTCGCGGGAGTCCACGTCCGGCAGGTGCCCGACGCCCACGCTGTGCTGCAGGGTGAGGTCGATCCGGGCGAAGTCCTGGAACAGGGTGGCGGTCCGTCGTCGCCAGGACGTCACCTCGGTCGCCGCCAGATCCACCCCGTCGACCAGCACCCGTCCCGCCGTCGGTGGGTACAGGCCGGTCAGCACCTTGATCAGGGTGCTCTTGCCGGCGCCGTTCTCGCCCACGAGCGCGACACAGGTGCCCGCCGGCAGGTACAGGTCGACGTCGCGCAGGGCGGTCCGGTCGCTGCCCGCGTAGGCGAAGCTGACGTTCTCGAACCGGATGCCGTCGGTCATCCGCTCGACGGCGAACGGCGTCGCGCCGGAGCCGCCCGACCGTTGCCGCGACTCGTCCCGGAGCTGGAGCAGGCGGCGCACCCCGCTGGCCGAGGCGTAGACGTCACCGAACAGGTCCAGCCCGGCGGCCATCTGGGTGGCGATCTGGGTGGCCAGCGTGACCACCAGGATGACGTCGCCGACGGTGGCCTCGCCCCGCCGGGCGAGCTGGTAGACGTAGAGGACCGAGCCGACGTACCCCAGAGCGAACGCGAGCTGCCCGGCCAGCCGCAATGCAGTGCTGCGCCACTGCGCCGCGTTCATCGTCCGCTGGTAGGTGGTGAGCAGCTCGGCCTGCTTGCCGAGCAGGTACCGCGCGTTGCCCATCAGCCGGATCTCCTGCTGGGAACGCGGATCGACCATCAGCCGGCGGTAGTGCCGGATCGTCCGGGTCACCGGCGCCGTCCGCTCCCGCGCCGACTCCAGCAGGTGCTCCGCGCGCCGGCCGAACACCACCGGCAGCACCGCCACCACGGGCAGCAGCAACAGCAGCGGCGACAGGACGCCGAGCACCACGGCCGTGACGGCCAGCTGCGCCGCCAGGGCCGCCATCGGCAGCCCGCCGATGATGCCGGCCCGCATCCGCTGCACGTCCTGGCGTACCAGGTCGACCCGGTCGCCGAAGGACGGATCGTCGCCCAGCTCCAGCCAGTCGGACCCGTTGGCGGCCCGCAGCAGCTCCCGGTGCAGCCGCTGGTCGGTGATCTCGGCCAGCTCGAAGTAGTAGAGGTGGGCGAAGTGCCCCAGCATCAGCTCGCACAGCAGCACCACGGCGGCCACCGCGCCCCAGGCCGCCGCCTCGCCGGGAGCGTCGACGACGACCGCGTCGACGAGCTTCTTGAGCGCGAGGGCGACCGCCGGGGTGGCCAGCGCGCCGGGCAGGAGCAGCCCCATCCCGATGACGAAACGCCGTCGGTCGAGCCGCCACGCCAGCCGCAGCAGCCACCGGAGCCCGAACCAGGTGTTGTTCATGCCGGTCCCCCCAGCGGTGTCGACGTCGCGGCACCGTCGGCGAACCGACTGGCCTGCACGGCGAACATCCCCGCGTACCGGCCACCGCTGGCGATCAGCTCGTCGTGGCTGCCGGCCTCTTCGATCCGCCCGTCGGCGAGCACCACGATCCGGTCCGCCTGCCGCACCGACGAGAAGCGGTGCGAGATGACCAGGCTGGTCACCCCCCGGGTGAGGTCGAGGAAGGTGTCGTAGAACTCCGCCTCCCCGCGCGCGTCGAGCTGGGCGGTCGGCTCGTCGAGGACGAGCACGCTCGCCCCGTGCCGGACGGCGAACAGCGCCCGGGCGAGCGCCACCCGCTGCCACTGCCCGCCGGAGAGGTCCTGCCCGCCGGGCAGCGCCCGGGTCAGCGGCGTCTCCAGGCCCAGCGGCAGCTCGTCGAGGAGGTACCCGAGCCCGACCCGGCGCAGCTCGGCGGTGACGCCCTCGTCGTCGTCACGGTGCTCCACCGAGCCCATCGCCACGTTCTCCCGGAGGGTGGCCTCGTAGCGCACGAAGTCCTGGAACACCACCGCGAACGTCCGCTGCCAGGCCTCGGGGTCCAACCGGCGCAGGTCCACCCCGTCGACGGTGACCGAGCCGCCAGCCGGCTGGTAGAGACCGGCCAGCAGCTTGACCAGCGTGGTCTTCCCCGCGCCGTTCACCCCGACCAGCGCGGTCGAGGTGCCGACCGGCAGCCGGAGGTCCAGCCCGCGCAGCACCGGCCGGTCCGGCTGGTAGCCGAAGGTCACCTGTTCCAGGGCGATCAGCCGCTGGGGCGTGGTGACGACGCGGTTCCGCCCGGTGCCGTCGTCGTCGGTGTCCTCCCGGCAGAGCCGCTCGAAGGCGACGATGGCCTCCCAGGCCGCGCGGCCGTGCACCATCTTCATGTCCGACTCGGGGAACATCTGGCCGAAGCGGACGCAGATGGCGACCGCCTGCACGCCGATGGCCACCTCGGCCACCGGGGCGTCGCCGGCCGCGCCGACGGAACCGGCCAGCAGGAGGAACGCCGCCAGCGTGGCGATCAGCCCCAGGCCGGCGTACACCAGGAACGGCACCCCGTAGACCCGCCGACGCCAGGACCAGAGCGGGTCCAGGTAGTCGCGCGACGCGTCCTCGTAGCGTTGGTCCAGCCAGTCGAGCAGCCCGAGGGTACGGATCTCCTTCGCCGCCCGCGTGGTGGTCGCGAGTTCGCGCAGGTAGGTCAGCCGTCGCCGGACCGGCTCGAAGCTGACGATCAGCGCACCCCAGCGGTGGAAGGCGATCGAGTGGCCCCGGCGGACGACCAGGGCCACCGTCGCCGCGGCCAGCGCCACCGGCCAACCGGCGGTGACGGCCGCGACGGTGACCGCGCTGACCAGCTGGGCGTACCGCGCGACGAGCGCCAGGGCGCCCTCGGTCGCTCCACCGGGCGTCAGGATCCAGGTGTCGAACTCCTCCTCCGCGTGGTTCAACAGGTCGGCCACGTCGGCGCGTTCCAGGGTCGGCAGCGACGCCCGGATCGCGGCGTCCTCGGTGTACCGGGCGATGCAGTAGCTGTCGATCCGGCGCGAGACCACCTGCGACAGGGCACGTTGCAGCGGTGCCAGCAGTTGCTGGACGACGAAGGCGACGAGGGCGACGGTCAGCCAGCCGGCCGCGGCCGACCGGTCCGGGTCGCCGGCCAGACTGCTCAGGGCCAGACCGACACCGACGCCGAACGTCATCGGCATCAACCCCGCGACGACGTGCACCGACAGCAGCGTGGCGACCAGCGGGCGGCCGGCGTACCGGCTGAGGTGCACCAGCTGACGGCCGGCCTCGGCGCGTCGCCGGGCCCGCCGACCCCATCCCCGCCACGGCGGGCGTGCCCGCTCGTCGCCGCGCGCCACCTGGTCGGCTGTCGGCACCCGTCCTCCAGAAATCCGGTGTGGATCGTCGTGCGGTGATCGGATCGGCGGCGCCCGGCGGCGGATTCCCGGCCGGCGCACTGTCCACGCGGGACACTACCGCAGCGGCGCGCTCCGCCGGGTCCGGGAAAGACGCGGCGGCGCGTCCCGCCAGCGAGACGGGCGTCGATGGCCGGCGGGCGTCGTGTCTTGGCGGCCGACCGGCCGGTGCATAGGGTCGTGGGATCAGGTCGGTAGGCGTGACGGCGGCGACAGGGTGGGGACGGCGACGCTGATGACCGGCTCCGTGGGTGGGGCGTCGGACCGGGGGTCCGTCGTCGACCACGCGCTGCGGGCCGCCGCCCTGGCCATGCCGTCGGCCGAGGCGTTGGTGATCGACCCGGGATCCGCCGGGAACACCCTCGTCTGGCGGGACCTGGAGCGGCGTACCGCCCGGCTCGCGCAGCACCTCGACGAGGTCGTCGCCGCCCGGGCCGGGGGGCCGTGTGCCGTGGAGGTGCCGGCCGGGCGCAGCGCCGCCGCGTTGCTCTGGCTGGTCGCCGCCCTGCGTACGGCGCTCCCGGTGGTGCTGGTCGACCCGTCCGCGCCGCAGCGGGAGCGCACGGCGGTGCGCCGGGAACTCCGCGGCGCGGGTCTCGGCCTCGTCGTGCCGGTGGCCGGGGACGGCACTGTCGACGAACGCCGTCCGCCCGGACACCTGCCGGCGCTGGCCGGAGCGCCGCCGCGCGCCGCCGTGCCCCCGCACGCACTGGTCCTCGCCAGCGGCGGCAGCACCGGCCGCCCCAAGCTGGTCGTGGACACCACGATCCGCCGGCCGGCGGTCCACGAGCACCTCCAGGTGACCAGCCGGCTGGCGTGGCGGGCCGACCAGACCCAACTGGTCACCGGGCGGCTGCACCACGCCGCCCCGCTGACGTTCTTCGTGCGGGGCCTGGTCGACGGCAACCGGCTCGTCGTGCCGTCCCGGTACGCGTCGTCGATCGCCGCCCGGCTGATCGAGGAGCAGCGGGTGCGGTGGATGCAGGCCACCCCGTTCCAGCTCCAGCACCTGGCGGCCTGGCTGCACGAGCACCCGGCCGACCTGGGCAGCCTGCGCGCCGTGCTGCACATGTCGGCGTCCTGCCCGCCGTCGGTCAGACGGCGGTGGATCGACTGGGTGGGCGCGGAGCACGTCTTCGAGATCTACGGGGCGACCGAGGGGCTCGGCCTGACCGTCGCGTCCGGCGCCGAGTGGCTGGCCCGGCCGGGCACGGTGGGCCGGGGCTTCTACACCCGGATCCGGATCCTGGACGAGGCCATGCGGCCGGTGCCCCGGCGGGCCGTCGGCACGGTGTTCCTGCGCAGTCTGGGTACCCCGCCCACGGCCGTCTACCTCGGCGGCGACGCCCGGCTGGCCACCTCTCCGGACGGTTTCCGCAGCGTCGGCGACCGTGGCCGCCTCGACGAGGACGGCTATCTCTACCTCGAACCACGACGGGTCGACATGATCAACGTGGCCGGCGAGAACGTCTATCCGGCCGAGGTCGAGGCGGTGCTCGTCGGGTGTCCCGGCATCATGGACGCCGCGGTGACCGGGGTGGCCGACGACCGGCTGGGTGCCCGTCCGGTCGCCGTCGTCACCTGCTGGCCCGGCGTGACGCTGGACGAGCGCGCCGTGCTCGCGTACTGCCGCGAGCGGCTCTCGGCCTTCAAGACCCCGCGGTGGATCCGGGTGGTCGACCGGATTCCGGTCACCCCGGCCGGCAAGGTCGACCGTCGGGGGGTGGCCGACCTGGTATCCGGGTTCGGCTGAGGCAGCGCTACCCGTCGTCGCCCGTCGTGGTCGCCGACGCCTGCGGAGCCGGACCGGCCGCTCCCTCCGCCCGGTCGGGCCGGCCGTCCGGCGGTGTGGTCGGCCAGTGCACCACGAGTTCCCCGTCGGCGGTGAACCGGAAGTCCGTCGGCGACAGCAGCGGGTCAGGCATGGATCTCCTCCCGGGCGCGTACCCCGGTCATCGAGGGCAGGCGTCCGCCCGGCAGGGTCGCCCGGTCGACCACGTCGGCTCCGAGCACGAAGCGGCCGTCCCGCTCGTCGGCCAGACCGCGCAGCACCTCCCGGAACCGCTGCATGGTCTTCGCGGTGGGCGTGTACGGCCCGAGCCGCAGCGGCAGGGCGAGGTACGCCTTGCCGTCGGTGACCACCAGCCGCCGGTCGATCAGGTGCGCCAGGACGTCCTCGACGGCCGCCTCGCCGACCCCCGGGTGCTCCTCCACCACCGCCTTGTGCACCGAACTCAGGCTGCGGTACGAGTCGCAGGCCAGGAACACCGCGGTGGCCAGCGGCCGGTCGAGAACGGTCAACGGCTGCACCGCCTCCGGGCGCAGGTCCCAGATGACGGTCCGGTCGTCGACCAGACCGTAGAAGAGGTCGCTGCCGGCCTCGTAGGAGTCGGTCCAGCTCTGGCCCACCTCGATCACCTCGGCGGCGTAGTTGCTGCTGCCCGGCCGGTCGAGATAGTCGCAGTTGAAGAAGTAGGCGAGGTTGGACACGGCCCGGTCGTCGAGCGCGTAGATGTACCGGTACGCGGGCACCGGCCGGATGTTCGCCAGTTTGAAGCTCGTCGCCTGCTCGAACAACGGGCTGAACCTGTTGAGCAGCACCGGCCGCACGGAGGTGGGCGGGGGCAGGTGACTCAGCTTGCGCATCATCTCGGCCATCGTGGTGTAGTCGTCCGGCGACTCGTCGGGGATACCCCAGAGGATGTTCCAGAAGACCGTGATCCCCAGCTCCTTGCACCACTTGAGGAGCTGCACGTTCTGCAGGCCGCGGACCCCTTTCCGCATCAGGGTGAGCACGTCGTCGGCGAGGCTCTCGATGCCGGGTTGCAGCGTCCGGATGCCGGCCTCGTGGAGCGCCTCCAGCTGCGGTCGACGCAGATTGGCCTTGACCTCGTAGAACAGGTCGAGGCCCTTCGCCTTGCGGGCCAGCTCGGGAATCATGTCCTGGAAGTAGGCGTAGTCCAGGATGTTGTCGACCACCGTGACGGCGAGACCGGGGTGCCGGTCGGTGAGCGTGTCGAGTTCCCGCAGCGCGCGGCTGCTCGACTTGCTCCGGAACCGCATCGTCGCGCCGTTGAGCCCGCAGAACGTGCAGTGGTGCTTCTGCCCCCACCAGCATCCCCGCGACGTCTCGAACAGCAGCCCGGGCTTCTCGGCCCCGTCGAACCCGGCGGCCGCGAACTGCACGAAGTAGTCGTCGAAGTTCGGCTCCGGCAGGTCGTCCATCACCTTGACGCCGGGCGCGACGGAGTACTGGGCGGCGAGCGCCAGCGCGTTCGGGGCCTTGCGCTGCCGCACCCCGGGGAGGTCCCCGAACGGTTCGCCGTCGATGATCCGGCGGATGATCTGCGGAAAGACGACCTCACCCTCACCGGACACGGCGGCGTCCACCCACGGGAACTCGGTGACGAGCTGGTGGCCCATCACCCCCTCGCAGTTCGCGCCGCCGAAGATGATCGGGGTGTGCGGACTGAGCTCCCGGACCGCGCGGGCCACGGCCAGTGCGGCGATGTTCTGGTCGAACACGGTGGTGAAGCAGACGACGTCCGGCGCCATCGACACGATGCGGGCCGCGCTGTCCCCGACGAAGTCCGACGCCAGCTCCCGGGCGGCCACGAGCTGGCTGATCAGGTCCTCGTTCAGCACCCGGCCGCCGCCCTCCGCGGGCATGGTCCAGGTCTCGCCGAACCGCAGGACGTTGTCGACGTAGTCCCTGGCGGTGGCGTGCCCGGGGAACAGCGCGTCGGCGAACACCCATTCACCGAGGAGGTTGCAGGTCGAGTCACCGTCGGTGATGCGGTTGTACAACTGTGGGCTGATCCGTTTGGCGAATTCGATCGTCAGGTACAGGATGTCGACGTTCACGTCGTCGTTGGCCTGGACCAGGGCGGATTTCAGCAGGCTGAGGCCGAGTGACGGCAGCAGGAGTGGGCCGAAAGGTGCCGAGACCAGCACGACATTGGCTTTACCGGTCGGTGAGGGCTGTCCCATATGGCCACGTCTCCTCAGTCTGGAACGGTGACTCGGTGCTCCGGGTGATGTGTGGGTCGAGCCGAACCGGGAAAAGGCCGGTGTCACCGCACCAGGGTGACGACTGCGTGCCGTGGAAGACACCGGACCGGGGGACAGCGTCGGCGTTCCCGCTGGGCCGATCGGCGTCGTGGACCGTGTCAACCCACCGTGGCACAACAGCTGCGACCGGTCAAGGTTCGATCGACGCTGGTCGAATTGCCGGCCACCGGGTTCCGGTTCGGCGACGACCCGGCACCCCGCCGCCGGGGTTCCCCCGGGGCCGGCGGTGCCGCCACGCTAAAATGGGCGGCGTTCGGCCACCTCAGGACCGGGTCGGCACGTTGCTTGCCCGAGATCGTGCGATCTTCCGGAAGCCACCCGAGGGGAGATCGACGACGTGAGGGACGACCGGGTGCCGCCGCACCGGGACCGGGACCGCAGACGGCGTGAGCTGTCCCAGAACTTCCTGCGCTCGGCGGCGACCGCCGACTGGTTCGTCGACCTCGCGGACCTGCACCCGCGCGGCCTGGTGCTGGAGGTCGGGGGCGGCGAGGGCGTCATCAGCCGCGCCGCCGCGCCGCGCTGCCGCGAGCTGGACGTCTTCGAGATCGACCCGGTCTTCCTGACCCGGCTGGAGCGGTCGCTCGCCCCCCACGAGAACGTCACCGTGATCGGCCGCGACTTCCTCTCCGTCCGGCCGCCGGACGAACCGTTCCAGGTGATCGGCAACGTGCCGTTCTCGATCACCGCCCCGGTGGTCGACTGGTGCCTGGACGCGCTGGCCCTCGACAACGCCACCTTCATCACCCAGCTGGAGTACGCGCGGAAGCGGACCGGCGACTTCGGCCGCTGGAGCCTGCTGACGGTACGCACCTGGCCGCTGTTCTCCTGGGAGCTGTGCGGCCGCATCCCCCGTACCGAGTTCCGCCCGGTGCCGAAGGTCGACGCGGGGGTCCTCCAGCTCACCCAGCGCAGCCGTCCGCTGGTGCCCCAGGGCAGGTTGCGCGCCTACGAGAGCATGGTCGAACTCGGCTTCACCGGCGTCGGCGGCAGCCTGTACGCCTCGCTGGCCCGCCGGTTCCCGGCCGCCCGGGTCGCCAGGGCGTTCGCCGCCGCCGGGGTGGAGCGGGACCGGGTGGTCGCCTTCGTGCACCCGTCCGAGTGGCTCGACATCTTCGCCTCGCTCGACGCCCGCAGGTGAGCGACCCGCCGCCCCGGCACGGCCTTCCGGTCCGGGCGCGGTCAGTCGAGGTCGAGCCGGGAGAAACCGGGCGGCGCGTGGCGCAACGCCTCGACCAGGCGCATCGCCTGCACCGCGTCGCCGATGTCGCCGCCGACCGGTCGGCCGCTGAGCACGGCGTCCGCCAGCTCGATCATCTCGCCGGCGTAGCCCTGCAGGACCAGGCTGTTGTTGTGGTCGGTGGGGATGGTGAAGTCCGGCCGCCACGACTGCATCATGGCGGGGGTGGTGCCGTCGGCGTCCGCCCACAGCGGGGCCGCGCGCTCGACCGTCAGCTCGGTGAGGTCCCGCACCCGGAGCAGGGTCGAGTCGCCGGCCAGTTCGAGGGTCTCCTGCAGGCGCGGCTCCAGGGCGGACAGGGCCAGCATGGAGGCCGCACCCGACGAGTGCTCCAGCGTCAACGCGATCACGTGCTGCCCGTCGCGCTCCGACAGGTGGACCGTGCCCGCGACGACGTCCCCCATGAAGAAGCGGGCCAGGTCGAGCGCGTGGATGCTCATGAAGACGAGGTGGTCGAGCAGGGGTGCCGTCCGGACGTGGGAGTAGTTCAGCCGGAGCATCGACGGCCGGCCGAAGTCCGCGCCCAGGGCGGCCTGCCGGGCGAGTTGGTAGGCGCGGGCGTACCGCTTCTGGAAGCCGACCATGACCTGACGGTCACCGGCTGCCGCGGCGAGTTCGCACGCCGCCCGGTAGCTCATCGCCGGCGGCTTCTCGACGAACAGGTGCCGCCCCGCGGCGAGGACGTCCAGCCCCACCGAGTGGTGCAGGCCGGGCGGGCCGACGACCGCCACCACGTCGACCTCCTCGGCGGCGAGCAGGTCCTGGTGGCGGGTGTAGCGGGCGGACGCGCCGTAGGCCTGCGCCACCCGCTCGGCGCGGGACGGGTCGGTGTCGCAGACGGCGACGAGGTCGATGGGGGCGAACCGGAGCGCCGGCAGGATCGCCATCCACGCGTGGCTGCCGCAGCCGACCAGACCGAGCCTCACCCGTGTGGTCATCCGAGCGCCTCCCCCGGTGGTGCTTGCCGGCCGGGGCCGAGCCGGTCGCCGATCACGTCGACCAGGGCCAGCGTCCGGGCCGCGCTGTGCAGGTCGGATTCGCAGGTCGCCGTACCCCGGACGACATCCTGGAAGTGCCGCAGCGCCGGACCGAAACCCATCGTGTCGACCGTCGTGTTCACCTGGTCGGGGATGGAGTAGTTCGGCCGCCACCGCTGCTCGGGGCCCTCCGCGGGCCGCAGCACGCAGGTGTCCACGTTGTCGACCAGGACCGAGCTGCCCGACCCGAACACCTCCACCGACTCGTTGTGCTGCTGCCAGCTCCCGGTGGTGCCGAGTTGCAGGCTGACCACCGCGCCGGACTCCGCCCGGGCGGCGACGGACAGCGCGTGCCGACCGCCGTCGCTGCGTCCCCGGGTCACGTGCAGGTCGTGGAGTTCACCGAGCAGGAACCGGGCCAGATCGAGATGGTGCACCGGGTTGTCGACCAGGTAGTCGTCAAGGCCGACGCCCATGTCACCCATGACGAAGGTGAAGGTGGCCAGCGAGGGCGCCCCGAACGAGGGATCCGCCAGCGCCGCCCGGGCCTGCCGGTAGGCCGGCGCGAACCGCTTCATGTAGCCGACCATCACCGGGACACCGGCCTCGGCGCTCAGCGCCGCGAGTCGGCCCGCCTCGGCCGATCCGCCGGCGCCCGGCTTCTCGGCGAAGACGGGAACCCGTGCCTCGACACAGGCCCGGATCACCTCGCCGTACACCGACGGGGGGAGGCAGGCCACCACGGCCTCCACCCCCTCGCGCCGGAGCATCTCCGCCGGGTCGGCGTAGGCGGCCCGGGCGCCGAACCTCGCCGCCGCGGCCTGCGCGGAGGACAGCCGCCGGGCACAGACGGCGGCCACGTCGAAGCCGAGCTGCACCAGGGCCGGGAGCAGCACCGAGGTCGCATGCCGGCCACAGCCGACGACGCCGACGCGCATCACGGCGACCGCAGAAGCCGGTGCAGGAACTCCCGGCCGCGGCCGCTCTCGGCAGCGACCTGGTCGGGGGTGAGCCGGCCGTCGAACTCCAGTTCGAGGCAGACCGGCCGGGGGTTCGCGGCGAGGAAGCGGGCCAGCGCCGGCCAGTCGTACTCACCGTCGCCCGGCGTGTGGTGGACGTCGCCGTCCCGGTGGTCGCGGGCCTGGACCCGGGTGATCCGGTCGCCGATCAGCCGCAGCCCCTCCGCCGCCGGCGTCCCGCCGCAGGTGGCGTGGCTGGTGTCGTAGGTGATGCCGAGGGCGTCCTCGCCGGCGATCTCCAGCAGCCGGAGCGCTTCCGGGACGGTCTGCGCGTTCATCCCCCGATGCGGCGCCTCGACGCTGACGGTGACGCCGTGCCGGTCGCGGCCCCGGCGGAACGCCTCACCCGCCACGGCGGCGGCCCGGCGCAGTCCGGCGTCGGTGTCCTCCCGTTCGCCGACGTCCAGGATCAGCTCGCAGCGCAGCCCGGCGGCCAGCTCCAGCAGGCGGTCGGCGACCCGGAGCAGTTGGTCCGGGTCGGCCGGGTCGTCGCAATAGATGCGGGGCGCTGAATTCAACGCGACCGGGCGGAGGCCGCAGCGGTCGAACAGCGCCGCGCTCCGGGCGACCGTTTCAGCGATGGGCGCCAATGGGTCCAGATGCGGGCAGAAATCGCCGAGAACGCCGATCTCGACCTCGGTGAACCCGATTGCGGCGATACGGTCGAGCGCATCCCCGATCGGGAGCACGCCGAACCCGATGGTGGAACAGGAAACCTGCATACCGCCCCTTAGCTCGTCCTCGCGGCAGGGCGATGGACCGTCGGGTGCTCCTGAGGCGACAGTAGGGTCACGTCCACCACTGGTCAACATCGCGACGGCCGGATGCCGGACGCGCGCCGTGGACCGCCCGGCGGCCGGCGCGGCGCGCGGTCCGTCCCGCCGGCGAGACACTCAGCGATTGGCCCTACATATTCACTCACGACTTTCGGTGAACGCGACGGCACCTTGACTCGCCATTGGCACGAATGTAGGCTCACCGCACCCGGCGCGAAATAACGACAGGGGGCCGCCATGAGCAGTGAGTATCACTCTACTCTCATCGCAAAAGCAATTGCCGAATATCCGAAGCTCGGCTATTCGATTCTTCCGGGATTCTTCACCGAGGAGGAGTTGGCCCCCGTTCTGGGCACGCTGCACGACACCCTTCCGGGGCCGGACGCCTTCGTGAACGGCTCCGCGGAGTTCCAGGAGTCGCACCGCACGAACTACCGCGCCGGCCTGGTCGACTGGCCGTACCCCAGCACCGAGCTGAGCCTGTTCGCGGTGCACCCGAAGCTGATCGAACTGTCCGAGATCCTGCTCGGCAGCCCGGACATCCGTATGTACAACGGCCACGCCTGGGTCAAGTACGCCGGGGCGTCCTACGACCAGGACCACCACCGCGACTACCGCGGGCACACCCCCGTCATCGCGTCCCAGGACCCGGAGTTCGCGCACGTCCAGTACTTCATCCTGCTGTCCGACGTGGACGAGGGGAACGGCCCGCCCATGTTCGTGGACAACCGGCTCGCCGAGGGCGTGCCGATGCACCCCCACCTGGCCCCCCGGGACGCCCACCCCGAGTTCTACGAGGCCGAGATCCCCGGCGTGGGGCCCCGGGGCACCGTCATCGCCTTCGACATCGACACCTTCCACCGCGCCACCGACCTCAAGCGGGACGGCGCGTCGCGGTACATGCTCCTGTCGTTCTTCCGACGGGCGGAGGCGAACTGGGTCGCCGGCCCGGGACGCGGCATCCTCACCGAGGACGCGGAATGGATCTCGTTCGTCGAGAACGCGAGCCGGCGGCAGTTGGACATGCTCGGCTTCCCGGCCCCCGACCACCGCTACTGGACCGACGAGATCAAGCAGGCCTACATCGGCCGTTACCCCCACGCGGACCGGTCCTGGCTGGGGTTGGCGTAGGACCCGCGGACAGCAGGTAGGGAGCGCCGGTGCGGCTGCCACACACCCCCGGTCTGGCCAGGCGGTCGGTCCAGCACCTCCGGTACCGGACCGGGCTGATCAGGTCGGTGCACGCCTTCCGCCGGGAGCCGGTGGAGCGGATCACCCTCGTCGTCCCGGACTCGCTCGGTGACATCGCCATCAACTCCGCGGTCACCAGGGCCATCCGGCTGCGGGGGGCACCGGCGGAGATCACGCTGCTCACCGACCGCAAGTACGCTTCGGCGGTCGCCTTCAACCCGGACTACGACGCGGTGGCCCTGCTCGACGGCTATACCGACAAGCCACCCTGGGCGCTCACCTACCAGGAGCAACTGGCCGCGGCGAAGGCGCTGACCCCGGCGATGGACGCCCTCGTGCTCTGCCAGCCGGGTGCCTGGTGCGACGCCCTCTGGTCCCGGTACCACTCGCTCGACATCCAGTACCGGCTGAGCGGCACCCCGCCGGCACTGCGCCGGCTCCCCCGGCTCACCGTCCCGGCGGGGGCCGCGGAGGCCGTCCGGCCGCTCCGGCAGCGGGCCGTCGGGCGCACCGCCTTCATCGCGCCCGGCGCCTTCACCCTGAAGTTCGGCGCGGCCGGCGAGCGGTTCTTCACCGAGCTGGCGGCGCGTCTCGTCGGAGCCGGCTGGCAGGTCTACTGGAACGGCGCCGAAGCGCCGTCGCCCGCCGGTGGGGCACCGGGTGGCGCGGGATCGGTCGTCGCCGTGGGTCACCTGCCGCTGGCGCAGGTCGTGGCCCTGGCGAGCAGCTGCGAGCGCGCGGTCTGCGCCCGCAGCGGTCTGGCCGACGTCATCACCTTCTGCACCCCGGAGCTGCCCCAGTACGTCCTGTATCCCCGGACCCGGTATCCCTATTCGCGCCGACCTGTCCGGGAGTGCTACTCGCTACGGGCGATGGGCGGGGTGAACGTCCACGAAAGCGAGAACTCACTGGACACCGACGCCGATCTGTCGGCCGAGCTGGCCGCCGTCGGACAATGGCTCGAATCCCCTCGGAAGCATACCGAGTCGACGCCGTGAGCAGCGCCGTCGATGCCCCCGGCAGGGTGGTCCCGCCGACTCTGGGCTTGCCGCCTGGCATTGATTAAGCTCAGCACATGCCAGTCTTCGACAATTTGGTCGCCGCCTATGCGGCGGAGGGCTATGCAGTTTCGACCGGCCTCAACCCGACCGTGTTCCACAATCTGCACAGCGTCCCGTTCACCTGGCTCGTCCGCGACGGCGTCGAGGTGGCGGACGGACTGGGGATCTCGCTGCCGGAGATCTACCTGCTGGAGTGCCTCGCCGCGGTCCGACCGGCCGAGTCGATCCTGGTGATCGGGAACTCTTTCGGCTGGAGCACGCTCGCGCTCGCGCTGGCACAACCCCAGGCACGGGTGGTCGGGCTGGACTCGGCCGCCGACCGGTTCTCCCTGGAGGGGCTCGAGTTGACCGCCCGGATCGCCGGCCGACTCGGCCTCGACCGGGTGTCCCCGGTCCGGGGAACGTCACCTGTCGACATTCCCGCCACCGTCGAGAAGCACCTCGGCGGGCAGGTGGATCTCGCCTTCGTGGACGGCCACCACACCAGCGACCAGATCGTCGCCGAGTACCGCGCGCTGCGCCCGCTCCTCACGCCGGACGCGATGGTCCTCTTCCACGACGTCCAGTACACCGGGCTGCAGGCGGGCTTCGACACCATCGTCGAGGAGTCCGGCTGGCAGGGCAGCATGCTCCACGCCACCCCGTCGGGCATCGGGTTCCTCACCGCCGATCCGTCACCCGCGCTGGCCAGGGTGATCGCGGCGTTCGCGACCGACCCGTCCGCCCTGGAGGTCGTCCGCAGGAAGGGGGAGCGCTTCGGTGCGGAGTTCGGCAGCTGAGCCGGACTCGTCGGTGGGTCGCCGCCCGGATCCGCGGTGACCGTCCCAGTCAAGCCGTCCGGTCCCCCGACGCCGGGTCAGCACGAGTGCGAGGGAGTATCCCGTGTCCAGGACGATCGTTCTCGGTATCAACTCGGCGCACGACGCCGCCGCCTGCCTGCTCGTCGACGGTGAGATCGCGGTGGCCGTCCCGGAGGAGCGGCTGGCCCGTACCAAGCACTACGAGGGCTATCCGCACCGCGCCGTCGACTACTGCCTGCGCTCCGCCGGCCTGGCCGACCTGACCGCGGTCGACACGGTCGTCATCAACGAGTACGTCAAGGACGACACCGGCCTGCTCGTCCGTCAGGCCGGCTTCACGGGGGACCTCGTGGTCAACCCGTCGCACCACCTGCTGCACGCCTACTACGCCTGGATGGCCTCGTCCCTGCACCGGCCGGCGGTGCTGATCCTGGACGGCGCGGGCTACCACTACGGGGAGTACCAGCGCCGGCAGAGCCCGATGCTGGGTCCGCCGCCGCCGTTCTCGGAGATGGAAGAGTCCGAGTCGATGTACGTGGTGCGCGACGACGAGGAGCTGACGCTGGTGCGCAAGCGCTGGGGCCTGTGGGCCTCCAGCGACCCGTTCCTGCGCTTCCCGAGCCTCGGGCACATGTACTCGGTGGCCTCCGAGTACATCTTCGGGCACATGATGCACGCGGGGAAGACGATGGGGTTGGCGCCCTACGGCGACGCGTCCCGGTTCCCCGACCCGATCATCGAGTACACGCCGGACGGGCTGGTCATCGACACGGAGTGGATCACCAAGGTGCCGCCCCGCTCGGCCGAACCGGCGCACCTCGACGACATCTGCCGGGACATGGCCGCCAAGGTGCAGGCCGAGCTGGAGCGCGCGGTGCTGTACCTCTGCCGCGAACTGCACGAACTCACCGGGGCCGACGAGCTGTGCGTGAGCGGCGGCGTCGGGCTGAACAGCGTGACCAACGGGATGATCCTGCGGGACACCCCGTTCAACCACCTCTTCGTGACGCCGGCGTCGGGTGACTCGGGGGTGGCGATCGGGGCCGCCCTGTACGGGCACCACCGCCGCACCGGACGCCGGGTGCGGTGGAAGGCCTACGACAACTACCACGGGCACTCCTACACGACCGCGCAGATGCAGCGCGCGGTCACCAGCCGTGACGTCCTCGTCGACGCCCGCCCGGTGACCGACCTCACCGGGCAGGCCGCCCAGGACATCGCCGACGGCAGGTTCGTCGGCTGGTTCGAGGGCGGCAGCGAGTTCGGCCCGCGGGCGCTCGGGCACCGCAGCATCCTCTGCGACCCCCGCCCGCCCGAGATGCGCGACCGGCTGAACGCGCTGGTCAAGTTCCGCGAGCCCTTCCGCCCCTATGCCGCGTCGGTGCTCTCCGAACACGTCGGTGACTACTTCGAGGCACCCGACGACGACCCCTTCATGATGACCGTCGTCCAGGTCCGGCCGTCGCAGGCCGACGTGATCGCCAGCGTCTGCCACGTGGACGGCACCTGCCGCATCCAGACCGTCGACCCAGACCACGCCGGCAGCTACCGCCGGCTGATCGAACGGTTCCACGAACTGACCGGCCTGCCGCTGGTGCTGAACACGTCGTTCAACATCCGGGGCGAACCCGTGGTGGAGACACCCGACGACGCCCTGGAATGCTTCCTCGGCTGCAACCTCGACGTGCTGTACCTCGACGGCCACCGGATCACCAAGTACGTCGCCCGCACCGCGGAGCACCCGGAACGGCTGGTGCCCAGGCTGGCCACGTCGCTGACCATCCGGGCGACCGTCGGCAACGACGGGGGCGCGGCGACCGAGCCCCGTTACCAGTGCCAGAAGAAGACCGGCCACCTCACCACGCTCTCCGCCGAGGAGTACGCGGTGCTGTCCCTGATGGACACCCGACGGAGCATCGCCGACCTCGCCGCCGCGCTGCCGGGGTGGACGACCGAGGACGCGGTGCACCTCGTCGCCGACCTCCAGGAGCGCGGTCTGGTCTACCTTGCCCGCCCGGCCGACGGCGGCTGAGCCGGCTACCGGCCGCGCCGCCGCACACCGGCCTCGGCCAGCGGCGCGAGCACCGGGCCGGTGACCGGCACGTCCCCCAGGGCGTCGTCGATCGCGGCGAGGACGTCCGCGCCGAGGGCGACGGAGGAGGCGGCGGCGTTGGCGTGCACCTGCTCGGGGCGGCTCGCTCCGGTGATCGCCGAGGCCACCTCGGTGCGCCGGAGCACCCAGGCCAGGGCCAGTTGCGACATGGTCAGCCCGACCGCGGCGGCGACGGGCCGCAGCCGCTCGACGGCGGCGAGCGTACGCTCGGACAGCAGCGGATCCATCGAACCGCTCCGCAGTTCGCCCGCCGCCCGGGAGCCCGGCGGCGGCGCCTGCCCGGGACGGTACTTGCCGGTCAGGACGCCCTCGGCGAGCGGCGACCACACGACGTGCGAGATGCCGTGGCGGGCACCGAGCGCGAAGAGTTCGGCCTCCGGCGCCCGCCACAGCATCGAGTACTGCGGTTGCGACGACACGAACAGGTCCGGCCCGCCGATCTCGACGGCCGCCTCGACCTGTTCCGTGGTCCACTCGCTGAAGCCGAGGTACCGGGCCTTCCCCTGCCGGACCACCTCCCGCAACGCCGCCACGGTCTCTTCGAGCGGGACGGTCACGTCGAACCGGTGGGCCTGGTACAGGTCCACGTGGTCGACCCGCAGCCGGCGCAGGGAGGCATCGATCTGCTTGGCGATCTGGGCCGCCGACAGGCCCCGGTCCGCCTCGTCGTCGGACATCTGGCCCCAGACCTTCGTCGCCAGGACGTACGAGTCCCGCGGGTGCCGGGTGAGGATCTCCCCCCAGGCCGCCTCGGCCGCGCCCCGACCGTACGCGTTGGCGGTGTTGAAGAAGGTGATGCCGACGTCGAACGCCGCCTCGGTGCAGCGACGGATGAGGTCGGTGTCGACGCCGACGGCGTACACCAGTCCCAGCGAGATCTCCGAGACCTCGACCCCGGAACCCCCGAGTTGTCGATAGCGCATCAGTCCACCCTCGTCTGCGTGCGGAGACGTCGGTCAGTGGGCAGCGTCCAGGGTCGCGCGCTGCCGTGGGGTCAGCTCCAGGTCGACGGCGGCGAGGCTCTCGTCGAGCTGGGCCACCGACGACGCGCCGACCAGCGGGACGACCGGTACCTCACCGCCGATCAGCCAGGCGAGCACCACCTGGTGCGCCGTCGCCCCGACCTCCTCGGCGACCCGGTGCAGGGCGGCCAGCCGGGTCGGCGTGCCCGCGTGGTCCAGGTCGGGATCGGTGGGCCTTCCTCCCCGGGCGTACGCGCCACCGAGCACCGCCGAGTAGGCGACCAGGGTCAGCTCCGGGTGCGCGCGGACGTAGCTCAGCAGGTCCCCACCGGCGTTGCCGGGCCGGCCGTCCACCGTGCGGAACCCCGGCGTGTCCGACCGTCTGCGCAGGTAGCTGTGCTGGTACTGGAGCACCTCGTAGCCGGGGACACCGGCGGCGGCGGCGAGCGCGCGGGCCCGCTCCACCCGCCACGCCCACTGGTTGCTCACGCCGAGCAGACCCACCGACCCGTCCGCGACCAGACCCGCGAAGGCCTCCACCACGTCCTGCTGGGGGACGGCCATGTCCTCCTGGTGCGCGTACAGCAGATCGAGCCGGTCCGTGCCGAGGCGCTCCATGCTGTCCAGCGCGGCCCGGCGGATCACCGCCGGCGCGAGCCCCTCGACGTTGCTCGGCTTGGCGACCTCGTCCAGGCTCAGCCCGTCGGCCACCGGCCGGTCGCCGACCTTGGTGGCGATCGTGATCTCGTCGCCGACGCCCCGGGACCGGCGCCAGCGGCCCAGCACGCTCTCGCTCTCGCCGCCGCGGGTGCCGGTCAGCCAGAACGCGTAGTTGTTCGCCGTGTCGACGAAGGTTCCGCCGGCCGCCACGTACCGGTCCAGGATGGCGAACGAGGTCGACTCGTCGACGGCGCTCCCGAACTTGATCGCGCCCAGGCCGAGCACGCTCACCGTCCGCCGGGTGGCCGGATCCCGGCCGATCGTGCGGTACCTCACCCGATCACCTCCTCGTCGCGGGTGGCGGAACAGCCGAGTTCGGCGGAGTGCGACCGCAGCTCCGTCGCCGCGTGTTCCAGGTCGCCGAGGTCGACGTCGTCGACGAACTCGACCTTTGCGATGTCGAGCAGCACCGGCAGCCGGAGCCGCCCGCCGCGCAACGCCGTCGTCGACCGCAGGGCGGACCGCAGCAGACCCGGATCGGCCAGGAGGGGATGCCAGAGCGGGAGCCCCAGCGTGCGGCCCAGCACCGACAGGATCTCCAGGCCCAGGTCGGGGGCGAGGTTGCCCCGCTGCATGGAGAGGACCACCGAGAGCGCCATGTCGATCCCGACCCACTCGCCGTGCGACAGGGTGGACCCCGGGGCCATCTCGAAGGTCGGTGAGACGGAGTGCCCGAAGTTCATCGTCCGCCACAGCCGGGCCTCCCGGAGGTTGTCGGCCAGCTCGGTGAGCATCGGCAGGATCGCCCGCCAGAGCACCTCCCGACCGACCGGATGTTGCATGCGTCGCTCCCGCAGCTCCCGGCCGTGCGAGATGAGCATGTGCCACAGCGCGACGTCCTCGGTGAGCGCGACCTTGGCGATCTCGGCCAGGCCGGCCGCCGTGTGCCGCTCGCTCTCGGTGGCGCACAGTTCGAGGCAGTGCAGCGCCAACGGGGCCGGGGCGAAGGTGCCCAGCGCGTTCTTGACGCCGGCGTGGTTGACCCCGACCTTGGCCGCGATGCCCGCGTCGCAGAGGCCGAGCAGGGTGGTCGGGATCCGGACCGCCGGCATGCCGCGGTAGAGCGTCGCCGCCAGCAACCCGCCGATGTCGGTGATCGTGCCGCCGCCGATGAGGATCAACGGCTGGCTCCGCCGGTCCAGGTCCAGGGAGAGCAGCCGGGCGGCCAGTTCGCTGTACTGGGTGAGGTTCTTGGACTCCTCGCCGCCGTCGGCCTCGATCCAGACCGGGTCGATGCCGAACCGCTCGAAGAGGCCGGCGAACCGGCTGCCGAAGAGGCTCCGGACGGTACGGTCGATGATCACCGCGCGCCGGCCGGGCGCGTTCGCGGTGGCGTACACCGGGTCGCTGAGCCGGAACAGGTCGGGCACCGCCTCCGGGGTGGCCCGGAGCAGGTCGTCGACGAACCGGACCCGCCAGGTCCGCCCCTCCGCCACGGACGTGGCGGTGATCCAGTCGCCATCGGTCGCAATCGGCACTTCGGCTGTCCTCCCTCTGGACTACGGGCCAGTCGCCCACCGGTATCCGACGGGGATGGGCGCCACCGTCTCGTCGGTGCCGGTGTCGAGCGGTCAGCCCGCCGGCCGGGCGAGCGCCGTCGGCCGACCGGAGTCGGCGGCGGCCGACAGGGCGTCGACGACCAGCGCGCAGCGGTACCCGTCCTCGAAGTCCGCGGCCGACTCCCGGACCGACGTGCGGCCCGCCACCGCGCGCAGGAAGTGCGCGGCCTGATGGGTGAAGGTCTCGGTCCAGCTGATCGGATGGCCCGGCTCCGGCCACCACATCGCCATGAAGGGGTCGGTGGGCCGGGTCACCTCGATGAGCGTCGCCCGGTGCCCCGGGGTGATGCTCCACAGCTCGTTGAGTCGCGGTGACTCCCAGCGCAGCGCCCCCTTGGTGCCGGTGACGGTGAACCGGCACTCGCTGGTGACCCCGCCCGCCACCCGGGAGCCCCGCACGGTGCCGTGTGCACCGGAGCGGAACTGCAACGTCCCGCTGAAGAAGTCGTCCAGCACCGCCGGGGACGGGTTGAGCTTGCCCCGCTGCGCCTGCACGGTCGTCGGTTCACCGGCGAACCAGAGCGCCAGGTCCAGGATGTGCGGCCCGAGACCCAGCAGCGCGCCGTCCTGCGGCGGGGGCGGCCACACCGCGACGTCGTCGGCGTCGTGCTCCGGCAGGCCGATGGACTCCAGGAAGGAGCCGTCGAAGGCGACCACCTCACCGATCTCCCCGGCGGCGACGAGATCGTGCGCGAGCCGGACGGCGGGCGCGAAGCGGAAGTTGAAGCCGCACATGTGCACCACCCCGGCCGCCTCCGCCGCCCGCCACATCTCGTAGGCGTCGGCCGCCGTCGCGGCCAGCGGCTTCTCGCACAGCACGGCGTGGCCCGCCCCGATGGCGGCCATCGTCGCGGCGTGGTGCAGCTCGGTGGGCAGGACCACGTCCACGGCCGACAGCCCCGGACCGTCGAGCTGCGCCCGCCAGTCGGTGAACGCCTCCCGGTAGCGGTACTGCGCGGCGGACCGGCGGGTCCGGCCGGGGTCACGGCCCGAGAGCGACCGCAGCTCCACCGGCGGGAGGTCCGGCACCAGCAGGCCCGCGACCACCAGAGCGAGTGTGTGTGCCCGGCCCATGAAGCCGTTGCCGACCATGGCCACCCCGACGGGATCGGCCGGTGCCCGCACGATGTCGTCCCCCACGTCTCCGAACCTACCTACGGGATTTGAACTGATCAATGGAATGCTCCTCCCGTGGGACGACCCGCCGTCACAGGGCCGGGTCGATGTCGACGCGCAGCCCGCCGAGGCCCCGGTCGCGCGGCAGGTTCACCGCGTACGCGGTCGGCAGCCCCGAGGGCTTGGCGTCGTTGACGACCACCCGCTCCCCCAGCGGCAGCCCGAACATCGCCCGGTCCACCCGCAGGCCGAGCCGGGCCAGCAGGTCGAGGGTCCGGGCCCGCTCGCTCTCCGGACGACCGGTCATCACCACCACGACGTCGTCCGGGGCGATCTGCGCCCAGAAGCCGGCCGCGCCGTCGAGGACCTCGTCGTCGCCGCCGAGGTAGGCGTTGTGCCGGAACACCACGCCGTCGAGGTCGACGATCCACACCTTGGGCAGCTCGCTGAGCGTCAGCCTGGGTCCTGTCATGCCGCCTTCTCCAGCAGGTAGACGCCCTGGTAGAAGGCGCCCATGGCGGAATCCACGTCGTCCAGCGCGTACCCGGTCAGGGACAGCCAGATGAGGGCGTGGATGACGTCGACGTCGCTGCCGAACCACCCGGTGCGCTCCCGGACGAGCGGCCCCTGCCGTTCCCACCCGTTCGAGGCGATCCGCAGCGTGACGACGTCACCGGCGACGGTCAGCGCGAAGTTCCGGCGGTTGAACTGGTCGTAGTTCCCCTCGACCGAGTACAGCAGCTTGGACCAGTCGTAGCGGGGGTCGCCATAGCAGGTGGCCCGGCCGAACGTCCCCCGCGGATCGATCAGCCAGATGCCACCGGCCCGGTCCACCAGGGTGTTGGAGAACGTCGGGTCTCCGTGGACGAGCGCGTGGTCGACCGCGGGCAGCCGGTCCATCGTCGCGGCGAACCAGTCCGCGTGGCGCGGGTGCAGCGGATTGCGGCAGGTGCGCCCGTTGATGACCAGCGAGGGCCGGTCGACGTTGGGCAGCAGCCGGCGGACCGAGGCCAGCCGGCTGACCGTCTTCTCGTGGTAGACCATCCGGTCCGACTCGGGGTCGGGTGGCGCGGGGCTGAGGGCGTGCAACCGCGCGAAGCAGTCCATGATGCCGGTGACCACCCGCGCCTGGCCGTCCGGCGTCAGGTCCAGGTCGAACGGGTGGACGCCGTCGATACGCTCGATCGTCAGCGGCGACCGGCCGCGCAACCGTGGAACGTGCGGAAACCCCAGGTCGGTAACCGTCTCGTACCAGCGCGCCTCGGCCTCGATGAGGTGGTCGTACTGCCGCAGCCGGGCCGCCTTGACCACCACCTCGTCCCGGATCTCCACCTCGTTGAAGAAGCGGGCCGTCTGCCCCCCGTGCTCCTCCGCGTACCCGCGCACCGCCTCCAGGGTGCCGAACTCCCGCATCCCGGGCACCACCACGGTGTCGACGGGGGTCGACGACGTCCGTAGGTGCCGGACGAACTCGCCCTGCTCCGGCAGCTCGGGCAGGTGCTTCCGGGACGGGACCGCGAACAGGCCGGCCACCCCGCGCCGGTCCGACGCGACCTCGACCAGCCGGCCCCGGTCGTCGACGCTCCACCGGCAGCGGAACCGGTCGCTCAGGCCGACCAGCACCCGGTCGCCCAGCTCGGCGGTGGGGAACTCCGCGAAGAACAGGTCGCACCAGAGGATCAGGAAGGCCGAGGTGTCGTCCACGACGGACACCGCCGTCGACAGCCCGCTCAGGGTGCCCTCGCCGGTCGCCCGGACGACGACGTGGTCGACCTTCGGGGGCACCGTCGCCAGGTACGCCGCCAGCACGTCGGCGTGGTGGTCCGCGACGATCACGAACCGGGCCCGGGGCAGCTGGCGGAAGAGCCGGTAGAGCAGCGGCTCGCCGTCGACCGACAGCAGGCACTTGGGCTTGTTGGCCGTGAGCCGGCCGAGCCGGGATCCACGTCCACCGGCCTGCACGATCACCGAGGGGATCTCGTCCAGCCTCATCTGACCCGCACCGGTCCGAGGCCGATGGTGCCGCCCGGGTGGGTCCTGCGGAAGGCCGATTCCGACAGCCCCGCCGCGCTGGCGAGTTCGGCGGCGAGCGACTGGAGCAGGCCGAGGAAGCAGACCGAGGAGGCGGTCGGCGCGAGGTCGAGGTGGTCGGCCTCGCTGACCATCGGGACGTGGACCCCGCCGCGGCAGCTCGTCGCCAGCGTGGAGCCGGGGGCCGAGTGGATGGCGAGCGTGTTGGAGTGGCCGACCTGCCGGCACGCGTCCAGGAAACGGAGGAGTTCCGGCGTCTCACCGCTCTTGGAGATGAGGATCAGCAGATCCTCCGGCCGGAACAGGCCCATGCCGCCGTGCAGTGCCGCGACGGGGTCGGCGCTGACCGCCCGCAGGGACAGCGAGCTGAACGTCGAGGCCACCTTGTCGGCCAGCACCAGATTTTGCCCGACGCCGCTGAAAATCAACAGGCCGGTGCAGCGACGCACCATTTCCACGGCCCGGTCGACCTCGGACCCGTCGAGATTGTCGGCCGTGTGCTGGAGATTCTCAATCTGGCATCGCAGACTTTCTCGCCAGGATCCGTTTCGAGCTGACACTGTATTCCAGCCTCACCGGCGGCGCCCGCCGCCTTGCTCCTTACTACCCTTCGGCCACTGCCCGTGCAAGGGTCCGCACTTCCGCCGGCTAATGGTCCGCGAACCGGTTTATCATTTGTTCGACGTGCCGTTCGTAACTGTGGTTGTCGACGAGGTGTTTCTCGAGTTCCGCCGGCTGGCCGAAGCGCCGCGGATCGGCCATCACCCGGTCGAGGGCGGCCCGCAACGCGGCGACGTCGCCGGTCGGCACCACCAGGCTGGCGGCCACCTCCGGCACCTGTGTGCGCAACTCCTCGGTCACGACGATCGGCTTGGCGAAGGTCAACGCGTGGACCAGCGCGCCCGAGACGCCGCCGTGGGCCTCGAAGCCGGCCAGGTAGGGGAAGACCACGACGGCCGCCCCGGCGATGAGCTGGTCCAGCCGATGGTCGTCGACCCACCCGGGTTCCCACGTCACCCGGGCGCGGGGGAACGTCCCGGCCAGCCAGTCCGCGTCCTCGGGCACCTCCAGCTTTCCGCCGATCCGCAGCCGGTGTCCGCCCGAGCCGACCGCTTCGAGCAGCACGCGGATTCCCTTGTACCGGTTCCCCCGTCCGATCAGCAGGACGTACGGTTCGTCGCCGTCCGCGCCGGCCGGCGCGGCCGCAGCGGCGGCGAAGCGACGCCGGATCGCCTGCTCGGTCGCCGCCGGCCAGCCCAGGTGGACGATCCGGTCGGCCGGTATCCAGCGGGACGCCTGACGGAGACCGGCCGAGGTGTGCACGACGATCGGATCGGTGGCCGCGAGCCGCCTCAGGACGCCGACCGCGTCGCCCTGTTTGACGGCGTTGATGCCCCCCATGGTGCCCTCGATCGCGCCCGGACGGTGCAGCGTGTGGGCCATCCGGATGCCGTGCCGCGCGATCGGGAAGGCATCCCAGTTCTCGTCGAGGAACAGGTTGACCAGGACGTCGGCTCCCTGCCGTACCGCGTCCGCGCAGGCCGCGCCGAGATTGGCCCGGGCCGGTCCCGGGGTGCGGTCCACGTCGCCGGTCATCGGGTGGTGGATCAGCCCGGTCAGCCCTCGACGGCCCGCCAGGAAGCTGTCCGGGCAGTAGATCGGCGCCCGCGCCGCCCGGCCCAGGCCGACGATGTGGTCCGGATGGTGACCCGGCACCTCCCCGTAGTCGTCGAAGAAGGCGAGCCTCATCGACCGGCCTCTGTGGGTTCACGCATCTCGTCCATCCTCACCATGGCTGTCGGTCGGATCAGGGTGTGTCCCGCTGGCGGGACCGGTCGGGTCAGATCCGACCGTCCCGGACCGCGGTGGCGATCCACGGGATCACCACGTCGAGCATCTCGTCGAGACTGGTGGTCGCGGTGAAACCGAGGAGTCTCTCCGCCTTGCCGACGTCCGGCACCCGCAGCTGGACGTCGTGCTCGAAGGGGGTGTCGTGGACCAGTCGGAGGGGGACCGACGGCCCCTTGACCCTGCGCCAGATGGCCCCGGCGAGCTCGGCGACAGTGGTGGACTCGGCGGTGGAGAGGTTGAAGTCCTCGTTCAGCGCGGCCGGGTGTTCCATCGCGACCACGATGCCGCGGGCGAGGTCGGCACCGTAGGTGTAGTGCCGGACCTGCCGGCCGTCGCCGAGGATGTGCAGCGGATCCTGACCCTTGAGCACCTTCTGCACCAGGTCCGGCACCACGTGGGACATCGCGAGCTTGACGTTGCCCGAGTGGACGTCGTGGTGCCCGAGGGCGCGGGTCTCCCCGATGCCCACGCAGTTGAACGGCCGCACGATGGTGTACGGCAGCCCGTACTGCTGGTGCGCCGCGCGGGCGTAGTACTCGACCGCCAGCTTCTGGAAGCCGTACGACGACACCGGCGGGGGGACACGGCGTTCGTCACCCTCCTGCGACGGCCACCGGTCGGTGGACTCGAACACCATGGACGACGACAGGTAGGTCACCTTCCGCAACCGGCCCTCCTGGTGCGCCCGGATGGCGGCGTCACAGGAGGACGCCATGATCCGTTCGTTGGTGGCGAGCAGGTCGTAGGCGTACCGGTGGAAGTAGGAGATCCCACCGATCATGGCCGCTCCGGCGATGAAGTGATCACAGTCGGTGAGCAGCTCCGACAGGAGGTCGGTGTCGCGGGCGTCACCCTCGACGAAGCGGTACGCCGGGTGCTGGTCGTACTCGCGGGAGACCCGACCGTACTTCGAGTAGTTGTCGATGCCGACGACCTCGTGCCCCCGGCTCAGCAGCTCCTCGACCAGGTAACCACCGATGAATCCGGCCGATCCGCTGACCAGCACCTTCGGCATCCGCCACGCCTCCGTTCGTCGATGTCTGCGAGCCGGTCGGCAAAACCGGTGTCCCCTGCGTCCCCGTCGGCGCTCAGATCAGCACGCCCCGGCCGGTGAGGCCCCAGATGTCGATCACCGGGGTCGCGGCGGGAAGGTCGCGGTACTGCTCGTGCGGGGCGGCGATGACGAGCAGTTCCGCGTCGGCCAGCACCCGCTCGTGCGGTACCAGCCGTTGGTCGTCGACGAAGGGATCGGCACACAGCACCGCCGCCGCCTTGAGGAGCAGGATCTTGCGGAGCCGGTAGGCCAGTGACTCCCGGGGGTCGTCGCTGCCGCCCTTGAAGGCCATGCCCAGGATGCCGACCCGCATGGTGGACAGGTCGAACCGCTCCTCCAGCCGGGCCACCACGTAGTTGGGCAGCCCCTCGTTGACCAGCATCGCGGAGTGCCCGAGCGGGAAGTTGTTGCCGTTGAACGCCGCGAGCTGCATGGTGTCCTTGAACAGGCAGGGTCCGGCCGCGAACCCCGGGCCGGGCAGGTCGGCCGCCCGCGGGTAGTCGTACCGGATCGCCTGCCGGACCCGCTCGAAGTCGAGGCCCGAGTCGTTCGCGATCATCCAGAACTGGTTCGCCGCCGCGAACTTGATGTAGCGCCAGCTGTTGGTGAACAGCTTCGCCAGCTCCGCCTCCTCCGGGGTGAGCGGCACGATCTGCGGGGTCAGCGAGCGGAACAGCGTGGCGGCCCGCGCGAACGCCCGCGGGGTCCGCCCGCCGACGATCTGCGGGAGTTCGAAGAGCTCCACCAGCGCCCGGCCCTCGGCGATGCGCTCCGGGCAGAAGGCCACGTCCACGTCCGGCAGGCCCAGGCCCGCGATCAGCCGCTCGGCCATCGCGGTGACCCCCGGGTAGACGGTCGAACGCAGGGCGACGAAGTGGCCGGGGCGCAGGAAGGGGGCGTAGCGTTCCAGGGCCGTCGACACGGCGGTCACGTCGGGGCTGAGGTGCTCGTCCACCGGCGTGCCGACCACCACCACGAGGTGCTCCGACTCGCTCACGCAGGACGGGTCGACGGTGGCGCGCAGCGCGCCGGAGGCGAGCACGGAGGGCAGCAGCTCGTCGGCCCCGGGCTCGGCGAAGGGCATCCGACCCGCGTTCACCAGGTCGACCGCGACGCCGTTGACGTCGCACAGGACGACCGAGAGGCCGCGTGCCGCGAAGGCCAGCCCCAGCGGCAGGCCGACCCGCCCGCACCCGCCGATGATCGCGACGTCGGTGACGAACCGGGACGTGTCCACTGCTCTCCCCTCGACGAGTTGACCCGTATCGATCATCGAAGCGGTGGCGCATCCCTCTCGTATCACCGGTCCACGAGGGGGACTCTATCGATCACCGGCAGCTCAGGCAATCATGTTGATCCATGCCATACCACGATCGGAATCAATGGTGTCGCACCCGGCAAAGCAACCACATCGCCGTCGGCCCACCACCCTCCCGGTGATCTTTTCGCCCTGGCCAGCGGCACATTGCCCAGCTTGTTGCTCTTGACTTTCCCCGGTGGTTTCCGGCGAGAATGGATCTCTCGCCTTTGGACGATCTTGTTCGGGAGAATGGGTACGCCGACGTGCCCCGACCCCGTGCGCCCCACCCGATGCCAGGCACGAGCGACGGTAACGGTAGAGGTCGGTGATACCGGATGGACTTCCGACGCTGCACCGGACACGGACACCGGCCACCGGGCCGGATCCCCGCCGGGATCTCCACCCGACGTGCGGTCGACCAGACTCTCCGTCCGACCGACGACCCACCGGACGGCTGCGGATGACGCCGACGGTCCCGACGAGGGAAGGCGGTGACGTGGCGGTGCATCCCTCCACCCGGACCGGACCACCGAAGACCGCCCCGCTCGACGTGCAGTTCGACATCCTCGCGACCCCACGCACCGGGATCGAGTTCCCCGAACACCTGCCGTACGAGAAATGGCTCGGCATCGGCCGGCGGCTGGCGGCGGTCAGCACCTGGTCGGCCTGGTGTCTGGGAGACTGGCTACTCTACGGGGAGACCGCGTACAGCGGGCGCTACAGCGACGCCATCGAGCAGACCTCGCTCGACTACCAGACCCTGCGCAACTACGTCTGGGTGGCCCGACGTTTCCCGCTGTCCCGGCGGCGCGACGCGCTCAGCTTCGCCCACCACGCGGAGGTCGCCCGGCTGAGCGAGCACGAACAGGACTTCTGGCTGCGCAAGGCCGAGAAGCTCTCGTGGTCGAGAAACCGGCTGCGCAAGGAGGTCCGGGCCAGCATCGCGGAACGGTCCGCCGAGGCGATCCCGCCCGGGCCCGACGAGGCGAACCTGGACGACCGGGGCCGGGCCGGTGACAGCACCCACATCAAGGTGCGGTTGTCGCCGGAGCAGATCCGGTCGTACAGCGCGGTGGCCGAGAAGCTCGGGCACAGCCTGGAGGAGTGGGCGATCGGCGCGCTCGACCGGGCCGCCCGCGAGGAGCTGGCGGTCGGCGGCCCCGACCGGCCCGCCGGCGAGGCACCGGGACGCCCCGCGGACCCCCGCCGGGACGGCCTCTTCGCGGGAATCGGCTGACCCGCGCTCAGCACGCCGGTCCACGCGGCTTTCCCGCGCCCGGGGCGCCTGCGGCGTGGCCCGGCGACCGGCCACGAGATCGCAAAAAGCCGGCACCAGTCCTGGACTGGTGCCGGCTTTGCGTCTACGCAAGTGGAGCCGAGGGGACTCGAACCCCTGACCCCCACACTGCCAGTGTGGTGCGCTACCAGCTGCGCCACGGCCCCTTGCGGTAGTCCCGGTGTCCCGGGCACGGAGAGAACTATACACACGCCGCGCCGCATGGTCATCTCGCGGGGGTACCCCCGGACCGGCCCCCGGGGACGCCTGGTGGATCAGTTCAGCGCCACGTCCGGAGGGAAGTGCGCGACCGCCGCCATCATGCCGCCCTGCCGGCGCAGCACCATCGGCCAGAGGTCGTCCGGACGGTCGACGAAGGCGTCGCCGGGCAGCGCGTCGAGCACGAACCAGGACCCGTCCTCGATCTCCTGCTCCAACTGCCCTGAGCCCCAACCGGAGTAGCCGGCGAAGACCCGGATGCCGCCGATGCTGTCCCGCATCCGCTCCGGATCGACCGACAGGTCGACGGTGCCGACCGCGCCGGAGATCGGCTGGAAGCCCTTCAGCCGCCGCATCGGGTGCCGCATCCGGGCCAGGCAGATCGCCGACTCCGGCTGCACGGGACCGCCCTCGAAGAGCACCGCCGGGTGCCGGGCCAGGTCGCTCCACTCACCGAGGACGTCCGCGACCGGGACCTCGGTGGCCCGGTTGAGCACCACCCCGAGCGCCCCGCCGGCCTCGTGGGCGACCAGCAGCACGACCGTACGGTCGAAGTTCGGATCCTTGAGGGCCGGTGTCGCGACCAGCAGCCGCCCGGTCATCGACTCCACGGCACGACCGCTGATCGCCGGTCCCTCCCCCTGCGTGTCGGACATCGTCAGCCGCGCACCGGGTCCGACAACCGGGCACCACCGACCATCCGTGCTGTCACCGCCATGCCTGGCACCATAGCCTGCACCCAGTGCGGTGGCTAAGGTCTGACCGACAGGTGATCGAGGGCGGTCGAGGGAGGGTCGATGGTTCCGACGGCGGAGATCGCGGTGATCGGCGGTTCGGGGCTGTACGCGCTGCTCGACGACGCGACGGAACACCAGGTGGAGACCCCGTACGGCGACCCCTCGGACGTGCTCACCATCGCCTCGGTGGGCGGTCGGCCGGTGGCCTTCCTGCCCCGGCACGGGCGTGATCACCGCCACCCGCCGCACCGGATCCCGTACCGGGCGAACATGTGGGCGCTGCGGGCCCTGGGGGTACGCCAGGTGCTCGCCCCCTGTGCCGTCGGCGGGCTCCGCCCCGACCTCGGCCCCGGCACGTTCGTGGTGCCCGACCAGCTGGTCGACCGCACCAGCGGCCGGGTGCAGACCTACTACGACCAGGGCGCGGTGCACGTGGCGTTCGGTGACCCGTACTGCCCGGTGGGGCGGCGTGCGCTGCTCGACGCGGCGGCCGGACGGGACGTGTCGGCGGTCGACGGCGGCACGGTGGTGGTGGTCGAGGGCCCCCGCTTCTCCACCCGCGCGGAATCCCGCTGGTACGCCTCGATGGGCGGCACGGTGGTCAACATGACTGGCCACCCGGAGGCCGTGCTCGCCCGCGAACTCGCCCTCTGCTACACCTCCATCGCCCTGGTCACCGACCTGGACGCCGGGGTGGAGGCAGGCGAATCGGTCACCCAGGAGGAGGTCTTCCGGGTCTTCGGGGAGAACACCGACCGGCTGCGCGGCGTACTGCTGGACGCGGTGGCCGCCCTGCCCACCGACCGCGACTGCCCGTGCGGGCACGCGCTGGACGGCATCCGGACCCCGTTCCCGCTCCCCTGAGCCACTGCCCCACGCCACCCCACGGACGCAGGTGACAGCCGGCAAAGCACCCGAACCGCCGCCTGCCGCCCGGTAGATTCGGCAGCTCGGGGGCGGATCACCGGATCCCGACGGGCAACGGCACGGGCCGGCGGGGGACACGGAGGCGGGGGCGATGGCGACCGTCCGGGAGACCACCTACGACCTGCTCCGTGCCCTCGACCTGACCACGGTCTTCGGCAACCCCGGCTCGACCGAGGAGCCCTTCCTCCAGGAATTCCCGGCCGACTTCCACTACGTGCACGCCCTGCACGAGGGCTCGGCGGTCGCCATGGCCGACGGGTACGCACAGGCCACCGGCCGGCCCGCCCACGTCAACCTGCACACCGCCCCGGGCACCGGCAACGGCATGGGCAACCTTGTCACCGCCTGGCACAACCGGACCCCGCTGCTCGTCACCGCCGGGCAGCAGAGCCGGGAGATGCTGCTGATGGAGCCCCGACTGGCCAACCGGCAGCCGACCGAGCTGCCCCGGCCGTACGTGAAGTGGAGCCACGAGCCGGCGCGGGCGCAGGACGTGCCGGCGGCCTTCATGCGGGCGTACGCGACGGCGGCGCAACCGCCGGCCGGCCCGGTCTACCTCTCCCTGCCGCTCGACGACTGGCACCAGCCGGCGGACCCGCCCCCGCAGGTGCGGACGGTGGCCACCAGGTTCGCCCCCGACCCGCGCCGGCTGCGGGAGTTCGCCGCGTCGTTGTCGGCGGGCCGCCATCCCGTGCTGGTGCTCGGCGCGGCGGTGGACCGGGCCGACGCCTGGCCGGTGGCGGTGGCGGTGGCGGAACGGCTCGCCGCCCCGGTCTGGTCCGCGCCGGCACCGGAGCGGGCCGCCTTCCCCGAGCACCACCCGCACTACCGGGGGGTGCTGCCGTACGCGATCGCGCCGCTGGCCGCGCAGCTCACCGGGCACGACGTCGTGCTGGTGGTCGGTGCGCCGGTGTTCCGCTACTACCCCCACGTGCCCGGTGACCACCTGCCACCGGGAGCCCGGCTGCTGCACGTCACCGACGACCCGGACGAGGCGGCCCGCGCCCCGGTCGGCGACAGCCTGCTCGGCGACGCCGGGCTGACCCTGACCGCACTGCTGGACCTGCTGCCGGCGACCGACCGGCCGCCACCCGCGCCCCGCCCGACGCCGCCGCCCCCGGTGCCGGCAGATCCGCCGGACGCGGACGCGCTCTTCGCCGCCCTGGCCGCCTGCTGGCCCGCCGACGCGGTGCTGGTGCAGGAGTCGCCGTCCAACCTGGCGGCGCTGCGTCGTCGGCTCCCGGTCACCAGGCCGGCGTCGTACTTCACCATGGCCAGCGGCGGGCTCGGCTACGGGCTACCGGCCGCCGTGGGCATCGCCCTCGCCGAACGCGACACCGGGCGGGGACGGCCGGTGGTGGCGGTGATCGGGGACGGTTCCTTCCACTACTCGGTGCAGGCGCTGTGGACCGCCGCGCGGTTGCGGCTGCCGGTGGTCGTGCTGGTCCCGGTGAACCAGCAGTACGCCATCCTCAAGGCGTTCGCCGAGCTGAAGTCCACCCCCGGCGTGCCCGGCCTGGACCTGCCGGGCCTGGACCTCACCGCCGTCGCCCGCGGCTACGGCTGCGCCACCCGCGTCGTCGACACCCTGGACGACCTGCCCGACGCGCTGACCGGCGCACTACACGCCGACCAGCCGACCGTCCTGGCCACCCCCATCAGCACCAAGATCCCCAAACTCCTCTAACCCCCACCCACCCCCTCGCCCCGTCTCGCCCCGATGCGCCCCGGTGATCAAGAGGTTTGGGTCAACTCTGGAGATCAACATGACGCAAACTTCTTGATCACCGGCCCGGGTCGTCGTGGTCCGGGAGGCCCGCGGGGGTAACGGGTGGTGGTGGGTGGGTCCGGGGGCGGGTCAGTGGGCGGCGAGGGTGAGCACTCGACCGGTGGCGACGTCGAGCACCGGGCGCGTGCCGAGCGGTGCCGCCAACGTCACGGTGACCGGCTTGAGCACGGCGAGCTCGATGCACTCCCCGGTGCCGGGGACCGTCCCACCGCCGACCACCACCACGTCGTCACCCTCCCGCACCAGGGCGGCGGGTCCGCTGTCGCAGGCCCCCAGGGCGACGTCGTACGTCAACCGGTCGCCGTCGACCCGTCGGAGCCGGTCGACGCCGGCCACGCCGCCCGGAAGGGTCCGGCTCGGGGTCGCCGGCACGGGCACGGCGGTGACCGCCCGGGGGGCCACCGCGAGCCGGGCCACCGCAGTGGTCAGCTCCGCCACGGTGAACAACCAGGCCGGCACCGCCGCGATCCCCCGGCTGGTGCGTATCTCGGCGGTGCCCAGGGTCACGCCGGTGACCGTGAGCGGGACACAGGCGGTGGCGGCCCGGGTGGCGACCGGATCATCCGGCCGGCCGGCGACGGTCGGCGAGGGAGCCGGCGGCACCCGGGGCCGCCCCTCGCACGGCGGCGGATCCCCCTGGTCCAGTTGCCGGTACGCCTCGGCCGCACTGACCAGGGGGACGCTCAGGGCACCGTCCGGAAAGCGGATCGCCGCATCCGCGGGGACGACGGTCGGGAGTTCGATCTGATCCCGGTACCAGCCGGAGCGGAAGGCCGTCTCGGTGTCGGCGTCGAAGCCGGGATCCCCGGTGAGCACGGTGGCGTCCTGCAACGGCAGGTACCCGGTCGACCAGTCGGGGCCGGGCCGCCACGCCCCGGCGACCTCGGCGGCCCGCCGGTCGAATTCCTCCCCCTGCCGGTCCGCGCCACCACTAGCTCCACCCACCACCGCCCCACCCGACGCAGCCCCACTCGGCACGGACCCACCCGACGCAAGCCCACCCGGCACGGAGCCCGCCGGCGCACACCCCGCCGCCCCCACCAGGATCCCCAGCCCCACCAGCACAAGTCGACGCATACCCCCTGAGACGCCCACCCACCCCCACCGGTTCCCACCCCACCCCCTCCCTCCATCTCTCGCCCCACCCCCTCCTCCCTCGCCCCACTCCCGCCCCCCGCCCCGGTGATCAAGAGGTTCAGGTCAGCCGCCGAGATCAAACTGGCCTGAACCTCTTGATCACCGGGGCGAGAGAGGCGGGGGGTAGGGCGGCCGGGGGGACCGGAGTGGGGGCAGGGCCGCGGGGGTGGGAGTGGGAGGAGGGGGCCAGGGCCGGGGAAGGTGGGGCAATGGGCCGGGATGGCGATGCGCCCCGGTCCTTGCGGACCGGGGCGCATCGTGTGGTGGAGGTGCCGGGAATCGAACCCGGGTCCTTCGCCGGTTTGTCAGGGCTTCTCCGAGCGCAGCTCGCTATGCCTCTACTCGGCCCCACCGCTCACGCGAGCAAGTTGGTGTGACGGGCCCAGTCGCTGATTGATCTCGCCGCACGGACCCCGCGACCGGGTCCGGTTGGCCAGCCTTCTAGCTGATGCCGGCTAACTGGGACGAAGGCGTTCCCAGGCCGACAGACTCACTACTCGCCTCAGGCGGCGAGAGCGAAGTCAGCGCGATTTTGCTTGGCGCTTATTGGTTTCCGACGACCGATTCTCGAGACGACGTCGGCTTCCTCGGCTCGCTTCCCCTGTCGCTGCGTACGAAGTCGAAACCAGTCACCCCCTCGACGGGCCGCCGATGTGGCGGCACTGACCAGACTAACGCCTGCCGCAACGGGTTTCATCCCGAGGCCCGGGTCGGCGCGTCGAGCCCGACAAACGGTGTGAATCAGTCGTCCATCCCCTTGCCCCGGCGACCGGACACCCGGGCGATCTCCCGGTCGGCGTCCCGCTTGGCGAGGTCCTGCCGCTTGTCGTACGACTTCTTGCCCTTGGCCAGGGCGATCTCCACCTTGGCCCAGCCGTCGGAGAAGTAGACCTGCAACGGGACCATGGTCAGGCCACCCTCGCGGGTCTTGCCGATCAACTTGTCGATCTCCAACCGCTTCAGCAGCAGCTTGCGGGTACGCCGGGGCTCGTGGTTGGTCCACGTGCCCTGGGTGTACTCCGGGATGTGCATGCCGTGCAGGAACAGCTCACCGTCGCGCTCCTGGGCGAAGGCGTCGACCAACGAGGCCCGCCCGGCGCGCAGCGACTTGACCTCGGTGCCGGTCAGCGCCATGCCCGCCTCGTAGGTGTCGAGGATGGCGTAGTCGTGGCGGGCCTTCCGGTTGGAGGCGACCACCTTGCGGCCCTTTTCCCGTGGCATCCGGCGCACCTCCCTCCTGGTACGCGCACCGACCGTCCGGCCGGCGAGCGGGGATCATGCTACCCGAACGACAAGGACCCTCCCCCGCCGTTTCTTCCCGGCGGGGGAGGGTCCTCACGGAGAGCCCTGCGGCGACTAGACCCGCAGGTAGAAGCGGAGCGTGACCCAGGCGGTGGCGGCGCTGATCAGGCCGCCGACGCCGGCCATCAGCGGGAACATCAGGAAGATGTCCGACCACTGGATCGGCGACAGCAGCCCCTCCAGCGCCTTCAACGAACCACTGAACAGCAACTGCTTGGCACCGATCAGCGCGATCAGGCCCAGCAACGAACCGATCAGGCCGGCGACCACCGCCTCCAGCACGAACGGCGCCTGGATGAACCAGTTCGACGCGCCGACCAGCTTCATGACCGCGACCTCACGCCGCTTGCTGTACGCGGCCACCTGGATCGTGTTCGCCACCAGCAGCAGCGCGGCGATGGCCATCACCACGGCGGCGGCCAGCGCGATGTTCTGGATCGCGGTGAGCACGTTGAAGATCTTGTCCAGCAGCCGGCTCTGGTCGACGATCACGTCGACCCCCTCGGTGCCCTGGTACTGGTCGTAGATGTTCTTGTACTGCTCCGGGTTGACCAGCTTCAGCCGGAACGACTCGGGCAGCAGGTCCGGCTTCACGGCGTTCACCAGGTCGGGCGCGTCCTGGTACATCTCCTTGAAGGTCTTGTACGCCTCGTCCTTGTTGACGTAGAGGACCTCCTTGACCAGGGGGTCGCTCTTCAGCTTGGCATCGAGGTCGGTGCGCTGCTGCTCGGTGACGTCGGTCTTCAGGAAGATCGAGACTTCGACGTTCTTGTAGTAGAGGTCCTTCATGTCGCCGACCTGTTTGTACATCAGGCCACTGGCGCCGAGCATGGTCAGCGAGACCGCCATCGTGATGATCATCGCGATGGTCATGGTCACGTTGCGCCACAGTCCGACCAGCACTTCGGACAGGACGTACTTCATCCGCATCGGGTGTTCCTCCGGCTCTCCGGCGTGAGGTGTTCGTCGTCAGGTCGTACGGCAGGGGTGGAGCGTCGGCTCACCCGTAGACGCCGCGCGCCTGGTCGCGCACGATACGGCCGCTCTCGATCTCGACGACCCGGCGGCGCATCTGGTTCACGATGTTGGAGTCGTGCGTGACCATCACGACGGTCGTGCCGGTGCGGTTGATCCGGTCCAGCAGGCGCATGATCTCGATCGAGGTGTCCGGGTCCAGGTTTCCGGTCGGCTCGTCCGCCAGCAGGATCAGCGGTCGGTTCACGAACGCCCGCGCCACCGCGACCCGCTGCTGCTCACCACCGGAGAGCTCGTGCGGGTAGCGGTGCTCCTTGCCACCGAGACCGACCAACTCCAGCACCTCGGGCACGACCCGGCGGGCCACCGCCTTGGTCTTGCCGATCACCTCCAGGGCGAACGCCACGTTCTCGTAGGCGGTGCGGTTCGGCAGCAGCCGGAAGTCCTGGAAGACACAGCCGATGGAACGCCGGAAGTGGGGTCGCTTCCAGGACCGCATCGAGGTGACGTCCTTGCCGTTGACGACGACGCGGCCCTTGTTGGGGGCGACCTCGTGCAGCAGCATCTTGATGATCGTGGACTTACCGGAGCCGGATGGCCCGATGAAGAAGACGAACTCGCCCTTCTCGATCGAGACGGACACGTTGTCGAGCGAAGGCCGGGACGCCTTCGGGTACGTCTTCGTCACTTGCTCAAGCTGAATCACGGGTGGTGAGTCTACGCGGTGTAACCGCAGAGCCAAGTGGCACGCCCCGCCGATGCGAGGCGCGTCATCGATTCACCCGGTCAGCCCGAGATCGACGACGCGCCCCGTCCACGACCGGTCACGCAGCGTCGTTGGCGAGCTGCTGCTGCTTGCGCCACCGGATACCGGCTTCGATGAAGCTGTCCAACTCGCCGTCGAAGACCGAGGACGGATTGCCGGTCTCCTGCTCGGTTCGCAGATCCTTCACCATCTGATAGGGGTGCAGGACGTACGAGCGCATCTGGTCGCCCCAGGAGCTGGTGCTGCCGGTCTTCAGCCCGGCCAGCTTCGCCTCCTCCTCCTGCCGCTTGCGCTCCAGCAGCCGGGACTGGAGCACCCGCATCGCGGAGGCCTTGTTCTGCAGCTGGGACTTCTCGTTCTGGCAGGTCACCACGATGCCGGTGGGGATGTGGGTGAGCCGCACCGCCGAGTCGGTGGTGTTGACGCTCTGCCCACCCGGGCCGGAGGAGCGGTAGACGTCGACCCGCACCTCGTTCTCCGGGATGTCGATGTGGTCGGTCTGCTCGGTCACCGGCAGCACCTCGACCCCGGCGAAGCTGGTCTGCCGACGCCCCTGGTTGTCGAACGGGCTGATCCGGACCAGCCGGTGGGTGCCCGACTCGACGCTGAGCGTGCCGTAGGCGTACGGCACCTTGACGGTGAAGGTGGCCGACTTGAGGCCGGCCTCCTCGGCGTACGACGTCTCGTAGACCTCCGTCGGGTAGCCGTGCCGCTCGGCCCAGCGCAGGTACATCCGCAGCAGCATCTCGGCGAAGTCGGCCGCGTCCACCCCACCGGCGCCCGCCCGGATGGCGACCAGCGCCTCCCGGGAGTCGTACTCGCCGGAGAGCAGGGTGCGGACCTCCATCTCCTGGATGGCCCGGGTCAACCCGGCGATCTCCGCCTCGACCTCGTCCAGCACACCGGAGTCGGCCTCGTCCTCGGCCAGCTCCAGCAGCACCCGGGCGTCGTCCAGCCGGGAGCGCAGGCTGCCCAGCTTGCTGATCTCGCCGTTGACGTACGACAACTGCGAGGTCACCTGCTGCGCCCGGGCCTGGTCGTCCCAGAGATCCGGCGCGGACGCCTGCTCCTCCAGCCGGGCCTTCTCCTCCCGCAGACGGTCGAGGTTGAGCACCGACTCGATGTTGCGCAGGGTCGCGTCGAGTTCCTTGAGTTGTTCGGCGTAATCGGCAGCGGTCACGACAGACAAGCGTACTGTGCGCGCGGCGGTCCGCTCACTGCACACCACCTAGCAGGGCGGATGATCAGCCGACCGGGGCCGTCTTGAGCCAGGACAGGGCGGCCTTGTGGTAGGCGACGGCGAACTCCAGCGCGCTGGCGTCGTACTCGTCGCCCTCCTTCTTGGCGGTCTTGACCTGCTCCCGGACGTACGCGAGGGCTTCGGTGTGGTATTCGTTGGCCGAGGCGTAGAGGTTCTTGAGCTGGCTGGCCGAGTGCAGGTTGCCGAAGGCTATCCGCAGGGCGATCGGGTTGCGGATGGTGTCCCGACCCGGGTTCTCCGCCAGCCAGCGGGAGAAGGTCCGCTTGCCCGCCGCGGTTATCGCGTAGGGTTGACTCATCCGCGGTCCGGGCTTGCCCAACCGCACGAAACCACGCTCCGCCAGCACCGGCAACTCACGGTAGACCTGACTGCGTGTCATCGACCAGTACGGCGCCAGTCGGCGCTCAGCGGCGGCCATCAGTTGGCCGCCTGTCATCGGGCCCTCGTGCAACAACCCCAGCAGGGCCGCCGCAGTGGGGTTGACTCCGGAATCCGCCATGCCCTCTAAGCTGCCACTTTGCGGTCCCGGCGTCCAGGATTTCCGGATTTGCCACCCGGAGGGATTTCCAATGTGCACTGTCGGCCGACGACAGTGCTCCCAGGACCACCCGCCGACCACCCCGGACCGGCCCCCACCGGGGGGTGACCTGGGCCGCACCGGCCGGGCAGCCGAGAATACCCCCGGGTAACCCCGGGCCGTCCCGGGGGGAGCCGGTCCGGTCGGCGGTGACGGGTCGACCCGCCCCCGCCGACCGTCACCGGTTCAGCCCATGTGCGGGTACGTGTGGTCGGTCGGCGGCACGAACGTCTCCTTGATGGTCCGGGGCGACATCCAGCGGACCAGGTTGTGCCACGACCCGGCCTTGTCGTTGGTGCCGCTGGCCCGCGCGCCACCGAAGGGCTGCTGCCCGACCACCGCGCCGGTCGGCTTGTCGTTGACGTAGAAGTTGCCGGCCGCGTACCGCATCCGCTCGGCCACCGCGTCGATCACCCGGCGGTCGGTGGCGAAGACCGACCCGGTCAGCGCGTACGGGGCGACCGACTCCGCCTGGGCGACCACGTCGTCGAACCGGGCGTCGTCGAACACGTGCACGCCGAGGATCGGGCCGAAGTACTCGGTGGTGAACGTCTCGTGGGCCGGGTCGGCGCACTCGAACAGCGTCGGCCGGACGAACCAGCCGACCGCGTCGTCGGCGGTACCCCCGGCCAGCACCCGGCAACTGTCGTCCCCGGCGATCAGCTCCAGCGCTGCGGTGTGCCGGGCGTACGCCCTGGCGTCGATCACCGCGCCGCCGAAGTTGCCGAAGTCGGTGACGTCGCCGTAGGTCAGCGCGTCGGCGGTGGCGGCCAGCCGGTCCCGCAGCCCGCCCTCCCAGAGCGACCGGGGGACGTACGCCCGCGAGGCGGCCGAGCACTTCTGACCCTGGTATTCGTACGCGCCCCGGATCAGCGCGGTGTGCAGGGCGTCCACGTCGGCGCTGGGGTGCGCGACGACGAAGTCCTTACCGCCGGTCTCGCCGACCAGCCGGGGGTAGCCCCGGTAGGAGGCGATGTTCTCCCCGACCGTGCGCCACAGCTGCTGGAAGACCCTGGTCGAGCCGGTGAAGTGGATGCCGGCCAGGTCCGGGTCGGCGAGCACCACGTCGGAGACCTCCTCGCCCCGCCCGGTGACCATGTTGATCACACCGGGGGGCAGGCCGGCCGCCTCGAACAGCCGCATGGTGAAGTGCGCCGCGAACTGCTGGGTGGGCCCCGGCTTCCAGACCACGGTGTTGCCGAGCAGGGCCGGCGCGGACGGCAGGTTGCCGGCGATCGCGGTGAAGTTGAACGGGGTCACCGCGTAGACGAAGCCCTCCAGCGGGCGGTGGTCGAACCGGTTCCACACCCCCGGCGACGAGTTCGGTTGAGCCGCCAGCAGCCCCCGGGCGAAGTGCACGTTGAACCGGAGGAAGTCGATGAACTCGCAGGCCGCGTCGATCTCCGCCTGGACGGCGGTCTTGGACTGGCCGAGCATGGTGGCCGCGTTGAGGGTGTCCCGCCACGGGCCGGCGAGCAGCTCGGCGGCGCGCAGGAAGACCGCGGCCCGCTCCTCGAACGGCAACGCCCGCCACCCCGGCGCGGCGTCCTTGGCGGCCCGCACCGCGGCGCGGGCGTCGTCGTGGGTGGCGTGCCCGGTGACGCCGAGCACGTGCGCGTGCCGGTGCGGCTGCACCACGTCGATCGGGGCACCGCCGGCCATCCGCTGGCTGCCGGCGATGGTCATCGGCAGGTCGATCCGCTCGGCGGCCAGCTCGGTCAACCGCCGCTGGAGCCGCTCCCGGTCGGCGCTGCCCGGCTCGTAGGTGCGTACCGGCTCGTTGTGCGGCTCGGGTACGGAGAACACGGCGTCCATGTCACAGGCTCCTGGGCGATCTCGACAGCGGCGGCGAAATCGGCCCCGCAGGCGTCGACCGGGCGGCCGGACAGCCGGACGCCGCGCGAGGGACCTGGACGCGGCGGCGGGACCTCCGACGATTCTTCCACGCCGGCCTGCGCGGACTCACGCCACGCCGGCTCCACGCCGTAGATCACGAGGCCCGATCGCCCATTCGTCGACGATTCCCGCCAGGATTCCCCGACGAGCCGAAGAAACACAGGCCGATCCGACGGGCCGGAAGCGCCCGCGCCCAGCCCCGTCCGGGCGACCGGGCCCGCCCGCGCCCAGCCCCGTCCGGCGGACCGGGGGCACGCACCCGGCCCGATCCGGGCGACCGGGAGCGCCCGCGCCCAGCCCGGCCGGGTCCGTCCGGCCCGCGTACGCTGGTCCGAGCGAGCGAGCGGCCCGTCCCGGTGCCGGGGTGCGCGGTGGCGAGAGGGAGACGATGAGCAACCAGCCCGGCAGTACGACGGCCGCCCCCGTCGACCCGCCCGTCGACCCGACGACCGGGCGGACGGGCTACGCCCCGGGCACGGCGGTTCTCGCGGTCCTGGCGGCCGGCTGGCTGACGGCGATGCTGTGGTCCACCCGGGAGGTGATCCACTCGGCCGCGGTCGGCCTCACCGCGATCACCCTCTCCGCTTTCGCCCTGCCCGGGGTGATCTCCGCCGCGCTGGTCGCCGGTGCGGCCGTCGCGCTGGCCGCGAGCGAGCTGACCGCCCGCCGGCTCGGCGACCGCGCCGCACTGCGGTTCGCGGCGGCGCTCGGCGCCGGGATGCTGCTCGGGCTGGGCACCGCCCTGGCCATCAACCTGACGTACGCCGACAACGCCACCACCAACACCATCGCCGGCACCAGCGCGGCGGCGGCCATCATCGGCGCGGCGCTCGCCGGAGCGCGTACCCCCGGACCGGTCGGCGCGGTGGTCACCGCCACGCTCGGCGCACTGCTCTTCGTGGTGGCCTTCAGCCAGGCCCGCGACCCGCTGTTCGACCTGTTCGGGGCCGACGACTCCCAGGCGTCGCTGGTGAGCGCCGCGAAGTGGGTCTCCCGTACCGAGTCACTGCTCGCCGGCCTGCTCGCCGGCCTGCTCGCCTTCGGCTACCTGACCTGGACCCGCCGCCGGGCCGTCCGGCACGCCCCCGACGCCCCGGCTCCGAGGTGGCCCGCCTACCTGGTCGCCGGGGCCGGCCCCGGCCTGCTCCTGCTGCTCACCGAGGTGATCATCCGGGTCGGCGGCCGGACCCTGCTGGACCTGGCCGGGGCGTTGAGCGAGGCGGACGCGGTGGCCCAGACCAGCATGGGCACCTCCCGGATCGACAACGGCATCTGGGTGCTCTTCGTCGGCGCGCTGACCACGGTCATCCTCTTCGGCCGCACCCTCGGCCCGGCCCGCCACGACGACGAGCCCGGGTCCGACGAGGCCTGACACCACCCGCCACGGCCCGGCACCACCCGCCGCACGGCCCGACGCCGTCCGGCGCCACCCGCCACGGCCCGACGCCGTCCAGCGCGCGCCACCCGGCCCGGCCGGCCGCCGCCCGGTCAGGAGGCGGTGGTACGCAGCAGCAGCTCCCACTCGGAGGGGTCGTACCACTCCAGCTCGTGATCCTCGGTCCCGTCGACGGTGAACTGGGCGTCCGGATCGCCGGCGAGCGCCTCCGCCACCACGTCGACGGCGGCGGTCACGTCCTTGACCGCCTCGGCCCCGTCCACGTGCAACGCTGCCACCGCCGACGCCGGCACCGGCCCGTCGAGCTCCACCACGCTCGAACCCAGCTCGCCGTCACCCCGACCGACGAGCCGCGCGGGCAGGTCCACCGAGACCACCACCCGGCGGCGGGGGGCGTCGGCATCCTCCCGGAGCAGTTGCAGGGCGTCCTGGGCGGCCCGGGTGAAGGCGACGTACTCCAGCTCCTCCTCGTCGCCCTCGGCGTACCACTCCCGCAGCATGGGGGTGACCGCATGCCCACCGCTCGCCGGCAGGCCCTGCTCCCGCAGCAGGACCAGCATCGGCACGGTCGCCGGCACATACACCCGGACCAGCTCGTCGCCCACCGTCGTCTCCCCTGCTCGTCCACGGTCCCGCCGCCGACGTTCGTCCACGGCCCGCGGCCACCGCTCGCCCACGGCCCCACCGCCACCGGCACGGCCGGTGGCCGCCCGATCCGATCATGCCGTACGCCGTGACCGTCGTGCACCGCACACCGCTCCGCCGGACGGCCCGGGTCCGGAGCGGGACGGTCGACCCGGGTCCGGCGAGCCGGACGGACGGCCCGGGTCCGGCGAGCCGGACGGACGGCCCGGGTCCGGCGAGCCGGACGGACGGCCCGGGTCCGGGGCGGGAGGGGCGGCGCGGCCGGCCCGGACGGGCGGGTGCTGGGCCGGGAAGGCTGTCGGTGGCAAACTGAGCCGAACGACGCCAAGCCGAGGGGTTTCCGTGGAGCCGAGGTTTCTCCTGCTCTCCGACGTTGCCGCCGAGCTGAACGTGTCGGACTCGCAGGTCTACCACATGGTCCGCAGTGGTGAGCTGCCCGCTATCAAGATCGGCGGGCGGGGTCAGTGGCGGGTGGAGCGTGCCCGGCTGGAGGAGTACATCCAGCTCAAGTACGCCGAAACCGCCGAGTGGGTACGCGGCAACCCGCTCACCGACCGCGACCCGGAGTGACCGGTCCATCCCGCTGAGCCATTGACCCTCGGCACCGCCGTGCCCGAGAATCAACGGTGTCGGAAGCAAACGAAGGCAAACGTAGGGATTGAGGGTGCAATGATGGCCGACTCCCGCCGTCCGGGGCCGACCCGACCGCCGATCCGGCTGCGCCCGGCCCCCGTCGCCGATCCGCCCTACGTCGACGAGGTGCCGGATCTCTGGCCGCGGCCACCCGGCCAGCTCGCCCTCGACCTGTTCGGCACGGGACAGCCACCCCCCGGCCGCCCGACCGGTCGGCGGCCTGATCCCCGGCCCCACCCCGGGCACCCGGTCGCCCCACCCCCGCCCCCACCCGCCACCGCCACTCCCGAGGCGGCCCGTGCGGCACACCGGTTCGTCGGCACCTGCCTGGAGATCCTCAACGGCTACCGGCCACCCGGCCAGATCCGTGCCCTGGTCGAGCCGGGGCGCACCGTCGAGGTGACCGAGCAACTCGCCCGCGCCGCGTCACGTACCCCGCCGACGCGTCGGCGGTCCACCCGGCCCGCCGTCCACCTGCGTCGACTGCGGGTGTGCGAGCCACGCGCGGCTGCGGTCGAGGTGGCGGCGGTGGTCACCGCCGGTGGTCGCACCTGGGCCATGGCGCTGCGCCTGGAACACCGGCGCGGCAGCTGGCTCTGCACCACCCTCCAGGTCATCTGACCCCACTCCACCCGCGCCGGGGCCGGGCAGGACAGCAGGACGCCCGCCCACTCGGTGAGCGGGCGGGCGTCCTGCTGGTCGGATCAGGCGCCGCCGTTGGGCGCTCCGTGGCAGCGCTTGTACTTGCGGCCGGAGCCACACGGGCAGGGCGCGTTACGGGACGGACCGCCCTCGGCCCGGTCGACCGGGCCGGTGTTGCGGCGGGCCGTGCTGGCTGCGGCGGCCTGACCGGTCGCCCCCGCGTCAGCCGGGCGACGCGACGGGCCGGCGGCCGGACGGGCCGGGGACGGGGCCTGCTGCTGCCCGCCCCCGATGCCGAGCGCCGGTGCGGACGGTTCCGGCTCGGGCCGCTCGACGGCCACGCCACCCGCGCCCGCCTCGCCGTCGATGGTGGGGGCGGAGTACTGCAGGCCCTGCTGCTGCGGCGCGCGGTTGAGGCCCTTGGCCCGGATCTCGACCGGCTTCTCCAGCAGCTGGACCTCCTCGGCCTCCGGCTCCGGCTCCTGGACCTGCACCTCCAGGTTGTAGAGGAAGCCGACCGTCTCCTCCTTGATGCCCTCCATCATGGTGGCGAACATGTCGAAGCCCTCGCGCTGGTACTCGATGACCGGGTCGCGCTGGGCGTACGCCCGCAGGCTGATGCCCTCCTGGAGGTAGTCCATCTCGTAGAGGTGCTCGCGCCACTTGCGGTCGATGACCTGGAGCAGCACCATCCGCTCGAGCTGACGGGTGGCCTCCTCGCCGAGGCTCTCCTCGCGCCGGTCGTATGCGGCGTTCGCGTCCTCCTTGAGCCGGGCGAGCAGGAAGTCCTGGTCCAGACCGGACCGGGAGCCGACCTCCTCCTCCAACTCGTCGATGGTGACGCCGACCGGATAGAGCTGCTTGAGGTTCGTCCAGAGCTGGTCGAGGTCCCAGTCCTCGGCGTAGCCGTCGCTGGTGGCCCCCACCACGTACGCGCCGACGGTGTCGTCGATCATGTTGCGGACCTGGTCGGAGAGGTCCTCGCCGTTGAGCACGCGCAGCCGCTCGGCGTAGATCACCTGGCGCTGCTTGTTGAGCACCTCGTCGTACTTCAGGACGTTCTTGCGGATCTCGGCGTTCTGGCCCTCGATCTGGGCCTGGGCGTTCTTGATCTGCCGGGTGACCATCTTCGACTCGATGGGCACGTCCTCCGGGATGTTGAACCGCTCCATCACGGCCTCGACCGCACCGGCCCGGAACCGCTTCATCAGCTCGTCCTGGAGCGAGAGGTAGAACCGGGACTCGCCCGGGTCACCCTGCCGGCCGGCCCGGCCGCGCAGCTGGTTGTCGATCCGGCGGGACTCGTGCCGCTCGGTGCCGAGCACGTAGAGCCCGCCGGCTGCGGCGACCTCCTCGGCCTCGGTCTCGCACGCCTGCTTCCAGGTGGGCAGGACCTCCTCCATCGCCTTGGCGTACTCGTCCGCCTGCTCGACCGGGTCGAGTCCGCGCTGGCGCAGCTCACTGGCGGCGAGGAACTCGGCGTTGCCGCCGAGCAGGATGTCGGTACCCCGGCCGGCCATGTTGGTGGCGACGGTGACCGCGCCCTTGCGCCCGGCCTGGGCGACGATCTCGGCCTCGCGGGCGTGGAACTTCGCGTTCAGCACCGAGTGCGGGATGCCGCGACGCCGCAGCAGCGTGGAGAGGATCTCGGAGTTCTCCACCGAGACGGTGCCGACCAGTACCGGCTGACCGGCCTGGTGCCGTTCGGCGATGTCCTCGATGACGGCGTTGAACTTGGCCTTCTCGGTCTTGTAGATCACGTCGGCCTTGTCCATCCGGACCATCGGCCGGTGCGTGGGGATGGTCACCACGCCGACCTTGTAGACCTTGTTGAACTCGCCCGCCTCGGTCTGAGCGGTACCGGTCATGCCGGAGAGCTTCTCGTAGAGGCGGAAGTAGTTCTGGAGGGTGATGGTGGCCAGGGTCTGGTTCTCCTGCTTGATCTCCACCCCCTCCTTGGCCTCGATCGCCTGGTGCATGCCCTCGTTGTAGCGGCGGCCGTGCAGGATGCGCCCGGTGAACTCGTCGACGATCAGCACCTCGCCGTCGCTGACGATGTAGTCCTTGTCGCGCTTGTAGAGCTCCTTCGCCTTGATCGCGTTGTTGAGGTAGCCGACCAGCGGGGTGTTCACCGACTCGTAGAGGTTGTCGATGCCGAGCCGGTCCTCCACCTTGGCCACGCCGCGTTCGGTGACCGCGATGGTGCGCTTGGCGTAGTCGACCTCGTAGTCGCCCTCGCCGTCCTTGCCGGCCTGGAGACGGGCCACCACGCCCGCGAACTCGCCGTACCAGCGGGCGGAGTGCTCGGCCGGGCCGGAGATGATCAGCGGGGTCCGGGCCTCGTCGATCAGGATCGAGTCGACCTCGTCGACCACGGCGAAGTTGTGCCCGCGCTGGACCAGCTCCTCGTGGGACCAGGCCATGTTGTCACGCAGGTAGTCGAAGCCGAACTCGTTGTTGGTGCCGTAGGTGATGTCGCACTCGTACGCGGCCTTGTGCTCGGCGGCCGGCCGGTTGGGCAGCACCACGCCGACGGTCAGGCCGAGGAACTCGTGCACCTGGCCCATCCAGGCGGCGTCGCGCTGGGCCAGGTAGTCGTTGACCGTTACCACGTGCACGCCCTTGCCGGAGAGCGCGTTGAGGTAGACCGCCATGACCGAGGTCAGCGTCTTACCCTCACCGGTCTTCATCTCGGCGATGTTGCCGAAGTGCAGTGCCGCGCCACCCATCACCTGGACGTCGTACGGCCGCTGGCCGAGCACCCGGGCAGCCGCCTCGCGCACCGTGGCGAATGCCTCGGGCAGCAGGTCGTCGAGGGTCTCACCGTCGGCGAGCCGCTCCCGGTACTGGTCGGTCAGTGACCGCAGCTCGTCGTCGGTGAGGTTGACGTAGTCGTCCTCGATCGAGTTGACGGCGGCGGCGATGGCCTTCAGCCGGCGCACCATACGGCCCTCGCCCGCGCGGAGGACCCTTTCCAGAATCGACACGGATCAACGCTCCCCTAGACAGTCTCGAACCATCGTAGGCGCTCCGTCGGCGCGATGGTCACTGGTGGCGGCGGTCCGGACCGACTAAACCGACATATTGCTCGGCTCGGCCCGCCACCCGGCGGTTATCCGGTTACGCCCACCGCGAACGATCCGGCACGATGACTCGGATGGAGCCTGTGGAGATCACCGAGGACGGCCTGTTGCTGCGCCCGTGGCTCGCCTCGGACGCGGACGACGTACACCGGGCTTGCCAGGACCCGGACATCCAGCGCTGGACCACCGTACCGCGTCCGTACCGGCCTGAACACGCCCACGGTTTCGTCACCGGGATCGCGCCCCGCGCCTGGGCCGACGGCACCGGCGCACCGTTCGCGGTCGGCGACGCGGCGACCGGCGAACTGCTCGGCTCCTGCGGCCTGGTGTCGATCGACCGGACCCTCGAATCCGGTGAGATCGGCTACTGGACCGCCCCCTGGGCCAGGGGGCGTGGGGTCACCGTCCGCGCCGTCCGGGCGGTCGCCCGCTGGGCCTTCGACACCCTGGCGCTGCGCCGGCTGGTCTGGCAGGCCGAGGTCGGCAACCACGCCTCCCGGCTGGTCGCGTTGCGGGCCGGCGTCCAGGTCTCCGGCGAGCTGCGGCTGGCCCGGCCCGGCGCGGGCGGCCGGACCGAGGGCTGGATCGGGTCGTTGCTGCCCGGGGAGGTGCCCGCCCCCGGTGCACCCGGCCCGGCCGGGCCGGGCACCCTGGACGCCCGCCGGGCCGCCGTGTTCGGCCGGGCGCAGCCCGTCCTGTTCGCCACCGCCGGGGACACCGAGCTGCGGTTGCGCCCGATGGAGGAGCGTGACCTGGCCGGGGTCGTCGCCACCTGCCGGGACGCCGACACCGTCCGGTGGACCAGCGTGCCGCACCCGTACCAGCACACCGACGCCGAGAGCTACCTGACCTACGGCGGGCTGACCTGGGCCCGGGGCAGCAGCGCCTGCTTCGTGCTGGCCGATCCGGACGACGCCTTCGCCGGCACCGTCGACCTGAGGTTGAACCCCGTCGACCCGCTGCTGGCCGAGGTCGGTTTCATGACCGCGCCGCACGCCCGGGGACGGGGCTGGATGCCGGCCGCGCTCGGCGCGCTCGCCGCGTGGGGCGTCACCGGGCTGGGCCTGGCCCGGATCGAGTGGAAGGCCCACGTCGGCAACACCGCCTCCCGCCGGGTCGCCGAGAAGGCCGGCTTCACCGTCGAGGGCACCGTCCGGGGCGGGGTGGCCCAGCGGGGGCAGCGGGTGGACGCCTGGCTCGGCGCGCTGCTCGTCGAGGACCTGACGTGACGCCGCAGACCATCGAGGCCGGCCGGATCCGGCTGCGGGCGTACCGCCCGGACGACGCCGACGACCTCGCCGCGGGCTGCGACGACCCGGTGAACCTCCGGTTCAACCCGACGATGCCCCGGCCCTACACGCTCACCGACGCGCGCCGGTGGATCACCGAGGGCGCCCCGGCGGTGTGGCGGGCCGGCGGGGCCGCGTACGCGATCGTCGACGCCGCCACCGACCGGCTGGTCGGCGGCGGTGGGCTCAGCCAGGTGGTGCCGGCCCGGGGGCAGGCGGAGCTGGGCTACTGGGTGTCGCCCGGCTCCCGGCGGCGCGGCATCGCCACCGCCGCCACCCGGGCGCTGGCGCGCACCGCGTTCCGGGCCGGCCTGAACCGGCTGGAGCTGCTCATCCACGCCGAGAACCCGGCCAGCCAGCGGGTCGCGCTGGCCGCCGGTTTCCAACCCGAGGGGGTACGCCGGGCCGCCGGCCGGGACCGCGACGGCAGCCGGCACGACCTGCTCGCCTGGGTACGCCTCGCCGGCGACCCGCCCGGCCCGGCCCCGCGCCCGCTGCCGGACCTGCCCGGCGCCCGGCTCACCGACGACGTGGTGACACTGCGCCGGCTCGCCCCGCCGGACGCCGAGGCGCTGTACCGGCTGCACAGCCGCCCGGAGGTGGTGGCGACCCGGGTCCGTCCGGTCGCGCCGACCCGGGCCGACGTCGCCCGGCGCTGCGCGGTCGCCGAGAGCGAGTGGTTGACCGGCCGGGCCGCGGACTTCGCGTTGCTCGATGCGGCGACCGGCACCCTGGCCGGCGGCTGCGCCCTGATCTACGACGAGCCGGCCACCGGCCAGGCCATGATCGGCTACAGCCTGCTGCCCGAGGCGCGCGGCCGGGGGCTGGCCACCCGTGCGGTCCGGCTGCTGACCGGCTGGGCGTTCGGCCCGGTCGGGCTGGCCCGGCTCTGGGCCGGCACGGCGACCTGGAACGTCGGCTCGCAGCGGGTCATGGAGCGGGCCGGTTTCCACCGGGAGGGCCTGATGCGCGCCCGGCTACCCGCCCACGAGACCACCGGCCGCCCCGACACCGTCCTCTGGTCCCTCCTCCCCACCGACCCGCTCCCCCACCCCTTTCCTAGGTGATCAAGAGGTTTACGTCAGTTCGATCTTCACCGCTGACGCAAACCTCTTGATCACCGCGCCGAAGGGCCGGGGGCTGGGCGTCAGGTGTCGAGGGAGATGATGCCGTAGTCGTAGGCGTGGCGGCGGTAGACGACGCTGGGGCGGCCGGACTCCTTGTCGTGGAACAGGTAGAAGTCGTGGCCGACGAGTTCCATCTGGAACAGGGCGTCGTCGACGGTCATCGGATCGGCCGGGTGCACCTTGGCCCGGGCGATGTGCCAGGGCTGGTCGTCGTGCTCCTCCGGGCGCTCCTCGACGGCGGTCGCGGTGGCCGTGCCACCGGCGGGAACCGCCACGTCGTCCAGGCCGGCGACCGGCAGGCCGGCGGTGGCGGCGGCGACGGAGATCGGCGCGTGCCGGCCCCGGTGTACGCGGCGGCGGTCGGCCGCCCGGCGCAGTCGGGTGTCCAGCTTGGCGATGGCCGCGTCCAGCGCGCTGTAGAAGTCGTTCGTGCAGGCCTCGGCCCTGATCACCGGCCCGCGGGAGACACAGGTGATCTCCACTCGCTGGCAGGTGTCGGACTGCCGGGGATTGCGTTCGTGGAACAGCTCCACATCGACCCGGATGAGCTTGTGATCGTAGCGTTCGATTTTCGCGAGTTTCTCCGCTACGTGTACCCGGTAATGGTCCGGCACTTCGACGTTTCGACCCTTGACCACGATGTCCACGTGACCTCCCTTTTCCGGATGGTCGGCTGATCTTCGAATCCGGTCGAGCGACCTCGGGAGGGCCCCTGGGAGCGTCGACCGGTCAGGTACGGCTACGCCTCCTTCCACCGTCGGGGGCGGCTGGGGAACGCTTCCTACCCCCGACACGAAAACGCTAACTCCTGTTCGGCCGGCAGTCACCCCCGGTTGCGGGAAACCCTCAGAGAATTAACAGCAACCAACACCATGGGGTGAAACGGAAACACGAAGCGTCACCGGGGCCGCCGCTTTTGCGTTGCACCCAACACGGCCGCGCCGTATGGCGTCATTCCCGCCGCCCGCAAAGTCCGACTCAGCGCGGCCAGGGTGGCCCCGGTGGTCAGGATGTCGTCCAGCACCACCACCGTCCGGCCACCCGCGCCCCGACCGGCCCACCCGGCCCGCAGCCGGAACGCCGACGCCGCCGCCTCGGCCCGCCCCGCCCGGTCCAGCGCCACCGAATCCGGCCGCGGCAACGCCCGCACCGGGACCGCCGTCGACACGTCCCAGCCGGCCCGCCGCAACCGGACCGCCGCGTGCCGGGCCAACCGGGACAGGTGGTCGCCGTAGCGCTCCCGGGCCGCCGCCGCGCGGTCCGGCACCGGCACCAGCAGCACCGGCCGGGCCGTTCCCACCGACGCCGCCACCACCTCCGCCAGCAACCCGCCCAACGGCCGGGCCAGCCCGTGCCGACCCCGTTCCTTGTACGCCAGCAGCGCCTCCCGCAACGGACCCGCGTACGGGCCGAGGGCGTGGCAGGGCGGCAGGTCGGGCGGTGCGGGTACGGGCCGGGCCGGCACCGGACGCAGGGCGGCGAGCTGGCGTACGCAGTCCGGGCAGCAGCCCTGCCGCAGGCTCGCGTCCCGCCGTCCACAGCCCGCGCAGCCGGTCGGGAAGACCAGATCGGTCAGGTCCGCCCAGAGTCCGCCGACGTCCCGCACGGCCGGCTCAGAACAGGAAGAACGGCGCGGTCGGGCTGCCCGCCCGGGCACCGGCGGGCGGCGGCGACACGTCCAGCACCTGTTCCGCCCGGATCGTCTCGACCGACGACGACCGGTAGCGGTAGGCGACCCCGTTGGCCTCGTACATCATCATCACCGAGGGCAGCACGTACGTCGGGTTGACCGGGTACACCGCCAGGTGGGTCACGCCGGCGCCGACATCGGTGACCAGGGCGGACTGCTGTGTGCCGTCGACCCCCAGCTCGTACACCCCGGAGCGGTCCGTCGAGCCGGCCAGGGCCAGGATGTTCTCCCGCTCCCAGTCCACCGCCGACAGGTCGGTCAGGGTGGTGGCGACCGGCCGCACCGGGCCGAGCGAGACCACCCCGCCGTCGAGGCTGGCCGCGCTGAGGTAGGGCCGACCACCGACGATCAGCGCGATCCGGTGCCCGTCTAGGGCCGCGGCCACCGCGCTCACCCGTCCCGCCGCGCCCACCGGCACCGGCACCATCCGCGCCCGGTCGTCGAACCGGTAGAGCTTCCCGTCCGCGACCACCAGCCCGTACGGCTGGGCTCCCGCGAGCGGACGCAGCCAGACCGGCCGCCCGATCGCGGCGAACGTCTGCGTCCCCGCGGTCATCGCCTGCACCGGCGCGGCACCCGAGCCGACCACCAGCCGGTGCCGACCACCGGGGGCGGTGCTCACCAGGGCGGCGAGGATCTTGTCGTCGTCCCGCCGCAGGGCGGCCGAGACGACGTCGTGGTTGTCCTCCGCCCGGAGCGGTACGGCGCCGACGGCCTCGCCCTCGGCGGCGAGCGGACGGACCGCACCCTCGTAGACGGTGAACCGCTGCGGCGCCTGGGTGAGCGGATAGACCGGGTTGGCGAGACGGTGGGCGGCCAGGTCGTCGATGGTCACCCGGGACTGGTTGCGGGTGGTGAGCTGCAGTGGCCCGTCCAGATCGGACAGCGACCAGGCGAGCTGGATGCCGAGCCGCTCCAGCTTGCGACGGTCGTCCCCGGGCAGGTCGAGGTTGACCTCCCAGCGGCCGTCGGTCTTGACCGCGTTGTTGATCAGGGCGGTCCGGTCCGGCAGGCCGGTCACCCCCTGCCGGAGCCAGTCCGACGGGCCGGCGATCAGCCACTTGACCACCTCGCTGACCAGTCGCTCGGTCGGCACCGCGACGGGCAGGTAACGCTGGTCGGCGACCAGCCGGGTGGCGTCGGAGTTCCAGAAGTAGACCGTGCGGTTCTTGTAGTACTGCTGCAACGCCACCGTGCTCAGCAGCAGCACGGGGGGTGGGTCGGTGACGTAGTACCCGGCGTCCTCCACGTCCTCCTGGCCCGGCTCGGCGGAGCCGCGCAGCGAGAACCGGTACTCGGTGTCCGTCGCCACCGGCGGGCCGAGCACCCCGTTGGCCCGCAGCACCCCCACCTGCTGCACCGGCACCCGGACGGTGAGCAGCCCGCTGGCGTTCTGGGTGATCACCGGTTTCTCGGTCACCCGGACCACGTTGATCACGACCTCGCTGCCCTGCTTCTCGGCGAGCCGGTCGCGGTCCTCGCGGGCGATGAACTGCTTGACCCGCGCGTACGCCCGCTCCGGTTCGCCGGCCGCGGCGGAGAGGAAGTTCTCGACGAAGGCCTCCCGGTCGGTGCCGCTGGCAGCACGGGTCGGTGGTTCGCCGCTACCCGAGCTGGACGCGCCCGCCGAGACCGCCGGACCGGACCCGTCGACCTGCAGGTCGGTCTGGTCGGGGATGCCGCAGCCGGCGGGCACGAGCGCCAGCAGCGCGGCGCAGAGCAGCCCGAGCAGCGCCCGACGCCGGTTCACGACCGGACCTCCGCCCGGTCGGCGGCGGTCGACCCCGGGCCGATGGCCAGCACGCCGCCGTCACCGGGGCCGATGGCCAGCGGCTCGCCGTCGCGGGGGCCGCCGAAGGGCAGGGTGGCGTCGGCCGGGACCAGCCGCAGCGGTGAGCTGGTGAGCCGGTCACCGGAGCGGACCGGCAGGGTGAGGCGGAACTGGGCGCCCTGCCCCGGGGCACCCCACGCCTCCAGCCAGCCACCGTGCAGCCGGGCGTCCTCCAGGCTGATCGACAGGCCCAGACCGGTCCCGCCGGTCTGCCGAGCCCGGGACGGGTCGGCCCGCCAGAACCGGTTGAAGACCAGCTTCTCCTCGCCCGGCTTGAGCCCGACGCCATGGTCGCGCACGGTGACCGCCACCGCGGTCTGGTCGACCCCCAGGGTGATCACCACCGGTTTCGCCTCACCGTGCTCCACGGCGTTGCCGACCAGGTTGCGCAGCACCCGCTCGACCCGGCGCGGGTCCACCTCGGCGATCACCGGGGTGGTCGGCACGGCCAGCTCGATGGTGACCCCGACCCGCTCGGCCAGCCCGGCGAGGCGGTCGGCGACCCGGTGCACCACCGGCACCAGGTCGGTCGGCTCGGAGTCGAGCATGGCGAAGCCGGCGTCGAAACGGCTGATCTCCAGCAGGTCGGTGAGCAGCTCCTCGAACCGGTCCAGCTCCGCGTGCAGCAGTTCGGCGCTGCGGGCCACCGCCGGGTCGAACTCGTCGCGCTCGGCGAAGATCAGGTCGGCGGCCATCCGGACGGTGGTCAGCGGGGTACGCAGCTCGTGCGAGACGTCGGAGGTGAACCGGCGCTGGAGGCGGGACATCTCCTCCAGCCGCAGAATCTGTCGTTGCAGGTTGGTCGCCATCTGGTTGAAGGAGGTGGCGAGCAGGGCGAGGTCGTCCTCGCCGTCGACCACCATCCGCTGGTCGAGCAGGCCGGCGGAGAGCCGCTGGGCGGTCCGCGCGGCCACCCGGACCGGGGTCACCACCAGTCGGGTGACCAGGGCGGCGAGCAGGCCGAGCAGCAGCACCAGGGCTACCCCGGTGGCGATCACGGTGGCCCGCGCGTCGGCGGCGGTGGCGTCCTGCCGGTTGAGCGGGACGAGGTAGTACAGCTCCAGTTGACCGAAGCGGGTCGGCACCGGGGAGCCGTAGACCAGGTACTTGGTCCGTTCGCCGGTGAGCCGGCCGGTGCGGATCTGGTGGGCCACCTTGCCGTCGGCGACGGCGGCCCGCAGCTCCCGGCTCACCAGCGGCCGGACGTCCGTCGCCGGGGAGGTGCGGGTCTCGATGACGCCGGCGTAGTTGTCGGCGGTGATCGCCACCACCACCCCGCTGGTCTGCTGCGGGTCGCCCCCGGCCAGGTAGTTGACGGTGCCCTCGATGGTGTCCTGGAGCTGCGTCTCCTGCGGCTGGCTGTAGAGGGCGAACTGCTTGGCCGAGTAGTCGCTGCCGTTGCGCAGCCGCAGCAGCACGTCGGTCTCGGCGTTGTCGAGCAGGATGCTGGTGATCTTGTCGGCGATCAGGTAGGCGAAACCGCCCACCAGCAGGCTGGACACCACCAGCGTGATGGTCACCACCCGGACCTGCAACGACCGCCGCCAGGTCTGGCGCAGCCCGGCGGTCACCCGCGTCGTGCGCCCCACCAGCGCGCCGCGCAGCGCCCGCGCGGCGGAACGCCAGCCGGCGGGGTGCTCGGGGGTGGGGATCGGTGCGCTGGTCACGGTGCAGACCAGGCTATCCGGTACCCGCCTTGTAGCCCACGCCCCGTACGGTCAGGATGATTTCCGGCCGCTCCGGGTCCGGCTCGATCTTGGCCCGGAGCCGCTGCACGTGCACGTTGACCAGGCGGGTGTCCGCCGCGTGCCGGTAACCCCAGACCTGTTCCAGCAGGACCTCCCGGGTGAAGACCTGACGCGGCTTGCGGGCGAGCGCGACCAGCAGGTCGAACTCCAGCGGCGTGAGCTTCACCTCCTCACCGTCCCGGCTGACGGTGTGCGCCGGCACGTCGATGGTGATCTGGTTGCCGGGCGGACCGATGGTCAGCATCTCCGGCGCGACGTCCTCGCCCCGGCGCAGCCGGGCCCGCATCCGGGCCACCAGCTCCTTGGGCTTGAACGGCTTGACCACGTAGTCGTCGGCACCGGACTCCAGGCCGAGCACCACGTCGACGGTGTCGCTCTTGGCGGTGAGCATGACGATCGGCACGCCCGACTCGCCACGGATCGCCCGCGCGACGTCGATACCGCTCATTCCGGGCAACATCAGGTCAAGAAGCACAATATCGGGGCGACTATCCCGGAATGCGGCCAACGCCCGCTCCCCGTCGGCGACGAACGAGGGCAGGAAACCTTCACTGCGCAGGACGATGCCGAGCATCTCGGCGAGCGCGGGGTCGTCGTCGACCACCAGTACCCGGGCTCTCATGGGGTTTATGTTTCCATCCCCGTTCAGTTGGTGGGATCGGCGTCTGGATGGCACGGTACTGCCGGAAGAGGTGTCCCCGCACGTCCCCCGCGCGATATCTCCCCCGATGGCCGGATCGCTGCGGCCGCACGGCGGGTCCACCCGGCCGGTCGGGCCGTGTCACCATGATCCCCGGGCAGGTCGCCGCCCGCCAGCCACCATTCGCAGGAGTACGCGTGCCCGACCCCGGCCCGACCGCCGTACTCCCCCGGCGTCCGCTCACCGTCGGGGAGCTGCTCGACTCCGCCGTGCTGCTGCTGCGCACCCGGGGCCAGGTGCTGATCCCGCTGGGCGTCCTACTCGCCACCGGTGAGCAGGTGCTGCTGTACCCGCTCCGCCTTCTCGCCGACGCCGGCCCCCCGCTGTGGTGGACCGGGAGCGGGTCCTTCCCGCTCTGGTGGCTGATGCTCGCGGTGGGCGCGGCCGGCGAAGCGGTGATCATCCTGCTGCTCGGCAACCCGGCCGCCCGGGCGGCCGGCGCGGCGCTGCTCGGCCGCCGGGCCGGTACCGGCGAACTGCTCCGCCCGGCCGGTGCCCGCTGGGGCGTCACCCTGCTGTCCGCCCCGGTGGTCGGCCTGCTGATGCTGGTCGCGGCCCTGCTCGGCCCGGCCTGGCTGGTCGGTTACGGACTGCTCGGCCCGGTCGCCGGAGCGGTGGTGCTGGACCGGGTGCCCGGGACGGCGGTACCCGCGCGGGCCGCCCGCGTCGCGCTGCGCGGTCGGGCCGCCGCCGTCCGGGTGCTCGGCTACCTCGGCTGGTGGGTGCTGCGGGTCGGCCTGGCGCTCGGCCTCTTCTTCGGCGTCGAGTCGTTGCACCTGCTCGACCTGGCCGACCCGGAGGTCCGCGCCGTCGCCGCGATGGTCGCCTGGGCAGCGGTGAACAGCGTGGCCTACCCCGCCCTGGCCTGCCTGGACGCGGTGATCCACCTGGACGTCCGGATCCGCACCGAGGGACTGGACATCCAGCTCGCCCGTACCCCCGCCGGGGTCCTGGCGACCGTCCCGCCGGCGGCCGACCGGTGAGCCGGTGGTGGACGGAGGCCGTCGCCGCGCTCGGCGACGTCCTGCCGCTGCCGCTGGCGGCGCTGCTGCTGGTGCTGGCCGCCGGGCTGACCGCGCTCGCCTGGTACCACCATCCGGCCTGGGTGCCCCGCCGGCTGCCCCGGTGGCGGCTCCGGCTGCCCCGGCTCCGGCTGCCCCGGTGGCGACGACGCCGCCGGGCGGACCGGTCGGCCGGCACCGTCACCGCCACCGTGCTGCCCCGCCCCCGGGCCGGCGACGACGCCGTCCCCACCGGCGGCCCCGGGTCCTCCGTGGCCGACCGGCTGGCCGCCGAGGGCCGCTACGCCGAAGCCGTCCGGGAACGGCTGCGCGACATGGTCCGCCGGCTGGCCGCCGCCGGGGCGGTCACGCCCCGGCCCGGGATGACCGTCACCGAACTCACCGACGCGGCGGCCCGGGCCCGTCCCCCGGTCGCCCCGCCGCTGCGCGCCGCCGGGACGATCTTCACCGAGCTGTGGTACGCCCAGCGCCCGGCCGCCGCCGGCCACGACCGCCGGATGCGGGAACTCGCCGACGACCTGGACCGGGCGCTCGCCACCCCACCATCGGACGGGAGCAGCCCGTGACCCGGCCGACGACCGGTCCACCGCCACCGGCCGCACCATCACCACCGGCCGCATCACCACCGGCCGCATCACCACGGCGGCGACGCCGGCACCGGGTGATCGTCCCGCTGGCGCTCGCCGCCGCGCTGCTCGCCGGCACCATCGGCGCCCACGCGCTGGACCAGCCCGACCCCACCGACCCCGGCTTCCTCTCCCCGGTCGCCACCGACGACGACGGCGCCAGCCGCCTCGCCGACGCGCTGCGCGCCCGGGGCGTCACCGTCCGCCGGGAGACCGACCTGCTGCCCGCGCTGCTCGCCCTCGACAACGCCCCGGCCACCCTCTTCGTCCCGGCACCGGAGCTGCTGCACCCGGACACCCTCGGCGCGCTGGGCGAGCTGCCCGCCGGACGTCGACTGGTCCTCGTCGACCCGGCCCGCCGGATGCTCGAAACGGCCGGCCTGCCGGTGGTGCCGACCGACCGGCGGTGGGCCACCCGGGCGGTCGGCCCGGCGGCCGACGGCCGGCCCTGCCCGCTGCCCGAGGCGACCCGGGCCGGCGTCGCCGCCGCCCAGCTCCAGCGGTACGCCGCCGCACCCGACGGGCCGGTCGCCCTCGACCGCTGCTACGCGGGCGGCCTGGTCCGGCTGCCCGGCCGGGCCGAGACGGTGGTGATCGGCGCCAGTGACCCGTTCCGCAACGACCGGATCGCCGAACGGGGCAACGAGGCGCTCGGCGTCGGCCTGCTCGGCGTCCACGACCGGGTGGTCTGGCTGGACCTGGACGGTCCAGCCCCGCCCCCCACCTTCGGCCGTCCCGGCGGCGACGGCGAACCCGCCTGGTCACCCACCCCCGGCGGCAGCACGGAGTACGACAACGGCGGCACCGGCGAGGGGCAGGGGCAGCCGGGCGGCCCCGGCCCCTCCGCCGACGGGCACGACGGACGGGGCGACGCCCCCGACCAGGCCGGTCCACCACCACCGGACGACCACCCGCTGCGGGACGCCTTCCCGCCCTGGTTCTGGGCGCTGCTGGTGCAGCTCGCCCTGGTCGCGCTGCTGGTCGTGCTCTGGCGGGCCCGCCGGCTCGGCCCACCGGTCGGCGAGCCGCTGCCGGTCGAGGTCCGCTCCGCCGAGACCGTCCTCGGCCGGGCCCGGCTCTACGAACGGGCCCGCGCCCGGGGGCCGGCCGCCGCGACCCTGCGCACCGCCACGCTGGGCCGGGTGCGCGACCGGCTCGACCTGCCCGCCACCACCGGGCACGCGGAGCTGGCCACCCGGGTCGCCGAGCGGGTCGGCGGCGACCCGGAGCAGATCCACGAACTGCTCTACGGCGCGGCGCCGCGCACCGACGCCGAACTGGTGGCGCTGGCCCGGTCGCTGGACCGGCTGACCCGTACCGTGGCGGCAGCGCCCGGCCGACCGACCGAAGGAGACCCCCGGTGACCCGACCCGCCACCACCGTCGAGCCCACCGCCGGCCCGGACGACGCCCGGGCGGCCCTGCACCGGCTGCGCACCGAGGTGGCCAAGGCGGTCGTCGGCCAGGACGCCGTGGTCACCGGCCTGGTGATCGCGCTGCTCTGCCGGGGTCACGTGCTGCTGGAAGGGGTACCCGGGGTGGCCAAGACGCTGCTGATCCGCACCGTCGCCGCCGCCCTCGACCTGGACTCCAAGCGGGTCCAGTTCACCCCCGATCTGATGCCCGGCGACGTCACCGGGTCGCTGATCTTCGACCCGCGCACCGCCGCGTTCACCTTCCGGGAGGGGCCGGTCTTCACCAACCTGCTGCTCGCCGACGAGATCAACCGGACGCCGCCGAAGACCCAGTCGGCGCTGCTGGAGGTGATGGAGGAGCGCCAGGTGTCGGTGGAGGGCGCCCGCCGGCCGCTGCCGGACCCGTTCATCGTGGCCGCCACCCAGAACCCCGTCGAGTACGAGGGCACCTACCCGTTACCCGAGGCCCAGCTCGACCGGTTCCTGCTCAAACTGACCGTGCCGCTGCCCAACCGGGACGAGGAGCTGGGCGTGCTGCGGGCCCACCACGCCGGGTTCGACCCGCGTGACCTCGGCGCGGCCGGCGTACGCCCGGTGGCCACCGCCGCCGACCTGGCCGCCGCCCGGGAGGCGGTCGGCCGGGTGCACGTGGCCGAGCCGGTGCTCGGCTACATCGTGGACCTGTGCCGGGCCACCCGGGTCACCCCGGCGCTGGAGATCGGCGCCTCGCCCCGGGGCGCGACCGGGCTGCTCGGCACCGCGAAGGCGTGGGCCTGGCTGGCCGGCCGGGACCACGTCACCCCCGACGACGTGAAGGCCACCGCCCGCCCGACGCTGCGGCACCGGCTGCGGCTGCGCCCCGAGGTGGAGCTGGAGGGGGTCGGGGTCGACGCCGTGCTGGACACGGTGCTGGCCACCGTGCCGACCCCTCGATGACCTGGCGGGCGGCGGTTCTGCTGCTGGCCGGGGTGCCGACCCTGCCGTTCTGGCCGGATCCGCTGCTCGGGGTGGCCGTGATGACCGCCGCGGTGCTGCTGCTGGCCGCCGGGGACTGGGCGCTCGCCGCCCCGCTGCACGGGATCACCGTCGACCGCGAGGGCGACCGCGCCGTCCGGCTCGGCCACCGCGCGACAGTCACCCTGCGCCTGACCAACACCTCCGGGCGTACGCTGCGCGCCCGGGTGCGCGACGGGTGGGTGCCGTCCGCCGGGGCACGGCCGGACGTACCGCCGGACCGGGTGTGCCTGGTCGAGCCCGGCGGGGTGCTGGTGCTGCCCAACCGGCTCACCCCCACCCGGCGCGGCGACCGGCCGGCGGTGACCGTGGCGGTGCGTTCGATCGGGCCGCTCGGGTTGGCGTTCCGGCAGCGGGCCGGTCGGCCCGCCAGCCCCGGCTGGACGCTGCGGGTGCTGCCCCGGTTCGACTCCCGGCGGCACCTGCCGGAGAAGCTGTCCCGGCTGCGGGTCATCGACGGCACCCAGGTCACCCGGGGGCGCGGCCAGGGCACCGAGTTCGACACCCTGCGCGAGTACGTGGTCGGCGACGACGTCCGGTCGATCGACTGGCGGGCCAGTGCCCGCCGCTCCGACGTGCTGGTCCGCACCTGGCGGCCGGAGCGCGACCGGCGACTGGTCTGCGTGCTCGACACCGGCCGTACCTCGGCGGTCCGGGTCGGCGACGAGCCACGGCTGGACACCGCCATCGACGCGGCGCTGCTGCTGGCCGCGCTGGCCTCCCGGGCCGGGGACCGGGTCGACCTGCTCGCCGCCGACGCCGAGATCCGGGCCACGGTCACCGGCAGCGGCCAGCCCGCCCTGCTCCACCGGCTGGTGCACGCGCTCGCGCCGCTGCACCCGGCGCTGGTCGAGACCGACTTCGACCTGATCGTCGCGGAGATCCTGCGCCGGCACCGGCGGCGCAGCCTGGTGGTGCTCTGCACCGCCCTGGAGGCGGGCGCGCTCGCCGAGGGTCTGCTGCCGGTGCTGCCCCGGCTGGCGGCCCGACACCGGGTGGTGGTGGCGGCCGTGCACGACCCGGTGCTCACCGGGCTGACCACCGCACCGCCGGTACGCCGCGAGGACGTCTACGCGGCCGCGGCCGGCTGGCGGGCGCTGGCCGAGCGGGACCGGATCCGCACCGCCCTCAGCCGTTACGGGGTGACCGTGGTGGACGCCCCGGCGGCCCGCCTCGCCCCCGCCCTGGCCGACACCTACCTCCGACTCAAGGCCCTCGGCCGGCTCTGAGGGTCGCGCTCCGCACCGGCTGAAGCCGGCCATCGTCCTGATCAGATTGCGGAAACCAGCACTCCTCGCGGCGTGTCGTATGCATGACCGCAATCCGTTCGAGTGCGTCCCCGCCGGGCGGTGGGCGGGGGGTCAGCGGGGCGGGGGGTCAGCGGGGCGGGGGGTCAGCGGGGCGGGGGGTCAGCGGGGCGGGGGGTCAGCGGGGCGGGGGGTCAGCGGGGCGGGGGCGGGGGGTGGGGTGCCAGGCGCGGGCGGGATCGGTGGAGGGCCAGAGTTCGGCCAGCCACGGGTCGGTCCGCTCGGCCGGTAGGCGCTCGGCGGCGAGCGCCCGGCGACCGAGCAGCACCACGTACGCCAGGAAGCCCAGCCACACCGCCGCGCCGACGCCGACCCGCAGTGCCACCGGCACCGGCGCCGGGGTGACGAACGCCTCCAGCAGCGCGGAGACCCCGAACAGCCCGACCAGGCCCACGGCGACCAGGATCGCCGACCGGCCCGCCTCGGCGACCGCCCGCCCCCGGCCCAGGTTCTCCGGCGGGGAGATCCACGCCCAGGCGGTCCGCAGGCCGACCCCGGCCGCGACGAAGACCCCGGTCAGCTCCAACAGCCCGTGCGGGGTGATCAGCCCGAAGAAGACGTCGGCGCGGCCGTAGGAGACCATCACCCCGCCGACCACGCCGACATTCAACGCGTTCTGCCACAGCAGGTAGCACACCGGCACCACGAGCACCCCCGCGGCCAGGCACTGGGCGGCGATCCAGGCGTTGTGCGTCCACAGGTGGAAGGCGAACGTCGGCGCGGAGAACTCGGTGTAGTAGCCGGCGAAGCCGGAGTCGACCAGGTCGGCGGCGGCGTCCGGGCCGATGAACGCGGCAGCGGTGCCCGGATTGGCCGCCACGTACCAGATGAGGAAGCCGCTGAGCAGGCTGAACCCGGTGGACACCGCACACCACCACGGCCAGGCCCGGTAGACCGCGCCGGGGAACCCGACGGTGACGAACCGCCCGACGGCCGCCCAGGACAACCGTCGGCGGCCGGTGATCCGGGCGCGGGCCCGCAGGACCAGCTGCGACAGCCGGCTGACCAGGACCGGATCGGGTGCCCGGCTGCGCAGCGTCGACAGGTGGGTGGCGGTGCGCTGGTAGAGGACCAGCATCTCGTCGATCTCGTCGACGTCGAGCCGGCGGCGTTCGCAGTACAGCTCCAGCCGCCGCCACTCGTGGCCGTGCTCGGCGACGTACGCGTCGAGATCCACTGGTCCTCCCCCGTCCCGCGCCCATAGTGTTCACTGTCCGGGTGAGCGCGCAACCAGCGGTGCCGGCCGGCGTCGGCCCGACCGCTCGTGGGGTGGACGCCAACGTGGCCGGCGGCGACCCGACCGACCGGGTGGCGGCCCTGGGGGCGGCCGGCGGCGACCCGACCGGCCGGACGGCGGACGCCGGGCTGGTCAGCGGCGAGGCCGTCGAGCTGGACGTCCGGGCGGCGCGGCTCGGATCCCGGGTGCTGGCGCTGCTGATCGACGTCGTCGGGCAGGCGCTCTGCGCCGCGTTGCTGGCCCTGACGCTGACCCCGCTGGTGCTGATCCTGCTCCCCGACCCGGTGGTGGACCGGGCGTTCACCGGCGCGCTGGAGACGCTCGGCCTGGTGCTGGTGCTGGTCGGCTACCCGGTGATCTGGGAACGCCTCAACCACGGCCGTACGCCGGGCAAGCTCGCGGTGGGGCTGCGGGTGGTCGACGCCGACGGCGGGCCGGTGGGGATGGGCCAGTCGCTGACCCGGGCGCTGGTCGGCGTCGCGGTGGAGTGGCCGGGGCTGGTGCTGCCCCTGCTGAGCTGGGCGGCCGGGGCGACGGTGATGCTGACCGACCCGCGCGGCCGGCGGCTGGGCGACCTGGTGGCCGGGACCATGGTGGTGCACACCCGGTCCGCGCAGAGCTGGCGACCCGCTCCACAGATCATCCCGCCGCTGTCCGGCTGGGCGGTCACCCTGGACCTGACCCGGCTCGACGACGCGCTGGCCCTGGCGGTGCGGCAGTACCTGGTCCGGGGTACGCAGCTCGTCGAGCCGTACCACAGCCGGTTGGGTCGGCAGCTGTGGCGCGAGGTGGGGGTGTTGACCTCCCCGGCACCGCCGCCCGGCGTACCGGAGCCGTTGCTGCTGGCCGCGGTGCTGGCGGAACGGAACCGGCGGGGCGCGCTGCGGCTGCGCCGCCACCGGGCGGTCACCGCCGCGCTCTGGCCCGACCCGACCGCCGTCGGCCCGTCATCTGCCACCGTCGGCCCGTCACCCGCCACCGTCGGAATGCCACCGGCCACCGTCGGAATGCCACCGATCGCGACCGGCCCGCCGGCCCCGGCCGGGTCGGGGCTCCGGCCGGCGTCGCCCGGTGGTTATGCGCCCGCCCCACCGGGGCCGGACCGCCCGCCCGGCCCGGGAGCTGGCTGGCCGCCGCTCAGCTGAACAGGGCGCGGCCCCACCAGTCGGCGGCGTCGCGGACCCCGGCCGGGCAGGCGAACAGGCCACTGGAGACGTGCCGCAGGTACTCGTTCATCGCGTCGTTGCGGGCCAGCCGGGTCTGGATCGGCACGAACTGCCGGCGCGGATCCCGCTGGTAGGCCATGAAGAACAGCCCGGCGTCGAGTCGGCCCAGCCCGTCCGAGCCGTCGACGTAGTTGTAGCCCCGGCGCAGCAGCCGGGCGCCGTCGTTCTGGCTGGGGTGGGCGAGCCGCACGTGCGCGTCCCCGGCGATCACCGGCTGCCCGTCGTCGCCCTTCGCGGCGAAGTCCGGCTCGTCGAACTCGTCCCGGCGGCCCAGTGGAGCGCCGCCCCCCTTGGTCCGCCCGACGATCTGTTCCTGCTCGACCAGCGAACTGCGGTCCCAGGTCTCGATCTGCATACGGATCTTGCGGGTGACCAGGTAGGACCCCCCGGTCATCCAGTCCGTGCCGTCGTCCGGCTGGACCCAGAGGTGCCCGCGCAGCAGCTCGGCGTCCTCGGCCTTGAGGTTGGCGGTGCCGTCCTTGAAACCGAAGAGGTTACGGGGCGTGGCCTGGTCCCGCGACGTCGACGAGGTACGCCCGAAGCCGAGCTGGGACCAGCGGACGCTGACCACGCCCATCCCGATCCGGGCCAGGTTGCGGATGGCGTGCACCGCCACCTGCGGATCGTTGGCGCAGGCCTGCACACACAGGTCACCGCCGGAGATCTCCGGGCGCAACGCGTCCCCGGCGAAGTGCGGCAGGTCAGCCAGGGCGGCGGGCCGGCGGCCGGCGAGGCCGAACCGGTCGCGGCCCTGCGCGTCGCGGAACAGCGTGGCGCCGAAGCCGACGGTCAGGGTGAGCTGCGACGGAGGCAGGCCCAGCGCCTCGCCGGTGTCGTCCGGCGGGGCCTCCGGCATGCCGTCGACCGCGCCGATCACCCCGGCGTCCTTCCCGGCGGTCATCCGGGCGGCGGCGGCCGTCCACTCCTGGAGCATCGCGACCAGCCGGTCCCGGTCCTTGGTGATCACGTCGAAGGCGACGAAGTGCAGCCGGTCCTGGGCCGGGGTGGTGATCCCGGCCTGGTGCTCGCCGTGGAACGGCACCGCCCCGGCGGCCCCGTCGTTCGCGGCGGCCCGGTCGCCGTCTCGGGCCAGCGCGCCCGCTCCGGCGGCCACCCCGGCCACTCCGGCGGCGCCGACCCCGACGAGGGTGATCGCCCGCCGCCGGGACAGCCGGCGGCGGCTCCGCCCGGCGGTGCTGCTCTGCTCGCTCATCGACTCTCCTGGGAGGGACCGGCCGTACGACGGCCGTGCTGGGCCGTCGTCACCGGGCGACGGCGGCGGCGACCTTGCTGACCGGCTCGGCGAGGGCGTTGATGCTGTCCGACAGCTCCTTGAGGTCGGTCTTGCCCAGCTGGTTGTGCAGCTTCCAGCCGTCGCCGTCGCGGTGCTTGCCGAGCGCCGCCTCCACGGCGGCGAACTCCTTGTCGAGCTGGGCGACCAGGTCCGGGGCGCGCTGCTCCAGCGCGGGCCGCAGCGCGGCGACGGCCGCCTTGGAGCCCTCCAGGTTGGCGTTGAAGTCCCAGAGGTCGGTGTGCGAGTACCGCTCCTCCTCGCCGGTGATCTTGCCGCTGGCCACCTCGTCGAGCAGGGCCTTGGCACCGTTGGCGAGCTGGAGCGGGGTGAGCTTCTCGGCGTTGGCCCGCGCCACGATCTCCTTGACGTCGGCGAGCAGCCGGTCGGCGATCGGGCCGTCCTTGCTGATGTCGCCGGTGGTCCAGAGGTCCTTCTCGATCCGGTGGAAGCCGGTGAACTCCATGCCCTCCTCGATGACCTCCTCCCGACCGTCGATCTTCGGGTCGAGGTCGCCGAAGCTCTCCGCGACCGGCTCGATCCGCTCCCAGTAGGTGCGGGCCACCGGGTACAGGGCCTTGGCCTTCGGCACGTCACCGGCCTTGACCGCGGTGACGAACTCCTCGGTCCTGGTCAGCAGGGCGGCGGTCTGGCTGGTCACGTACCGCTGGTAGCTGGCGGTGGCCTCGGTCAGCGCGGCGTCCGGCGCGACGGTCGCGGCGGTGCCGCTGACCTTCAGCGCGCCCCGGATGCCCCGGCCGCTCATCCCCGGCTTGCAGGCCGTCTCGTACGTCCCCGCGGGCAGCTCAACCCGCAGCTCCCGGCTGAGCCCCGGGGCGATGTTCTCCACCTCGCCCATCACCCGGTCGCCGGCCGCGTAGACGTAGAACTCGTTGACCTTGCTGCCGGAGTTGGTCACGGTGAAGGTCGCCTGACCGGCGTCCAGTTCGGTGACGTCGACCTCGCACACGCTGTCCGTCGCCTTCACCTTGACCGTGTTGGCCGCCTCGGCATCCTGCCGCTCGTCCTTGCCGCCGCAGGCGGCGACACCGGTGACGGCGAGCGCGCCGACGGCGGCGAGCGCCAGGAAACGGGTGGTACGCATCGTTGCTTGTCTCCTTGGAAAGGGCGTGTTCAGGAACGCCGCGACACGGCCGGCTGGGTGGTGGGGCGACCGTCGGCGGTGGGAGCGGTCGCCCCGGCGTCGTCGGCCGCTGCCGGGGCGGTCGGCTCGGGGGCGGCCGCTGCGGAGGCGGCCGCTGCGGGGGGCTCGGGGGCGGAGGCGGCCGGTGCGGGCTTCGGGGCGGGGGTCGCCGCCCGGCGCAGGAACAGCACCAGCACCGGTACGGCGTAGGCGACCCAGGCGACCGTCTCCAGCACACTCGGCGCGGCGGTGATGTTGAACATGCCGGCGAGCAGCGCGGCGTACCAGGTGTTGGGGTCGAGCACCCCGGTGATGTCGAAGGCCAGGTCGTTCAGGCCGGGCAGCACCCCGGCCTCCTGGAAGTCGTGCACGCCGTACTTGAGGATGCCGGCGGCGACCAGGATCAACAGCGCGCCCGTCCAGGTGAAGAACGTCGACAGGTTGATCCGCAGCGCGCTGCGGTAGAGCAGGAAGCCGATCCCGATGGCGGTGGCGATGCCGCCGACCAGGGCCAGCAGCGGCCCGGAGCCGGTGCCACCGGTCGCGCTCTGCGCCGCCGAGTAGAAGATCAGGGCGGTTTCCAGGCCCTCCCGGACCACCGCGAGGAACGCCATCCCGGCCACCGCGAGGGAGCCGACGGCGAGCGCCTCGCTCAGTCGGCCGCGCAGCTCACCGGCGATCGTCCGGGCCGCCCGCCGCATCCAGAAGATCATCCAGGTCACGAAGACCACGGCGGCGACCGAGGTGACGGCCTCGAACAGCTCGCGGTCCTCGGAGCGGGCGAGCAGTTCGGTCGAGGTGTACTCGATGAGCCAGCCGAAGAGGACCGAGAGCGCCACCGCCAGCCCGACGCCGGCCCACACCTGCGGCAACCGGTCCCGACGCTGCGACTTGACCAGGAAGGCGACCAGGATGCTGACGACGAGCGTGGCCTCCAGCCCCTCCCGCAGGCCGATCAGGTACGTGGCGAACATCGGTACTCCGTGTCGTGGTCAGGCATGCCTCAGGTTACTTAGGGCAGCCATACCTTCCTCCTGATCGAAGGTGCCGTCAAGTCGTTCATGACCAGCTTCACCCTGGCCGGGAGGGGCGGACCGCCCCGCCGGACGAGGACTGTGCAGGTGCCGCCCGACATGACACGATCGAGGCGTTCCCCAGGACAGGACGGCCCGTGCCCGACACGCCCCGCACCCCCACCACCCGCCCCGGGTGTCCCCCGCCGTTGCCGGCCGCCGACCCCCGCGCGGGCCACCTCCGCCGCCCGGGGCGGCTCCGTCATCCGGGGCGGCAGCGCCATTCGTGCCACCTTTGCCGTCCGGGGCGGCTCCGCCATTCGTGCCACCTTTGCCGTCCCGGGCGGCTCCGCCATCCGGGGCGGCAGCGGTGAGGGGGTTCGGTCCCTGGCTGGCCGTCCTCGCGCTGGTGATCGCGCTCAACGCGCTCCGGCTGCGTCCGCTGGCCGTGGTCGTCTCGCTGGTCTGGCTCGCCTGGTGTGTGTGGACCTGGGTACGCCCGGCCCGCCGCCGCCCCGACGCACGCTAGGACGACGGCACGGGAGAGGGGGCCGGCCAGTGCTGGCCGACCCCCTCCCCGGTGGTGTGCTCAGTAGCGGTAGTGCTCCGGCTTGAACGGGCCCGCCGGGGAGACGCCGAGGTACGCGGCCTGCTCCTTGGTCAGCTCGGTCAGCCGGGCGCCGAGCGCGTCCAGGTGCAGCCGGGCGACCTTCTCGTCCAGGTGCTTGGGGAGCACGTAGACGCCGGTCGGGTACTCGTCGGTCTTGGTGAACAGCTCGATCTGGGCGATCGTCTGGTTGGCGAACGAGTTCGACATCACGAAGCTCGGGTGCCCGGTGGCGTTGCCCAGGTTCAGCAGACGGCCCTCGGACAGCACGATGATGGCGTGGCCGTCGTCGAAGCGCCACACGTCGACCTGCGGCTTGATGTTCTCCCGGGTGACGTCCGAGCGCTTCATCAGGCCGGCCATGTCGATCTCGTTGTCGAAGTGGCCGATGTTGCCGACGATGGCCTGGTGCTTCATCCGGGCCATGTGCTCGTTGGTGATGACGTCGAAGCAGCCGGTCGCGGTGATGAAGATGTCGGCCTGCTCGACCACGTCCTCCAGGGTGGCGACCTGGTAGCCGTCCATCGCGGCCTGGAGCGCGCAGATCGGGTCGACCTCGGTCACCACTACCCGGGCGCCCTGGCCGCGCAGCGACTCGGCGCAGCCCTTGCCGACGTCGCCGTAGCCGAGCACGACGGCCATCTTGCCGCCGATCAGCACGTCGGTGGCCCGGTTGATGCCGTCGATCAGCGAGTGCCGGCAGCCGTACTTGTTGTCGAACTTGCTCTTGGTCACCGAGTCGTTGACGTTGATGGCCGGGAAGAGCAGGGTGCCGGCCCGGTGCATCTCGTAGAGCCGGTGCACGCCGGTGGTGGTCTCCTCGGTGACGCCCTTGATGCCGGCGGCGATCCGGGTCCAGCGCTGGCCGTCCTCGGCGAGGCTGCGGTGCAGCACCTGGAGGATGACCGCGTACTCCTCGGAGTCGGCGGACTCGACGGGCGGGACGACCCCGGCCTTTTCGAACTCGACGCCCTTGTGCACCAGCAGGGTGGCGTCCCCGCCGTCGTCGAGGATCATGTTCGGACCCTGCCCGTCCGGCCAGGCGAGCACCTGCTCGGTGCACCACCAGTACTCCTCCAGGCTCTCGCCCTTCCAGGCGTAGACCGGGACGCCGGACGGCGCGTCGGGGGTGCCCTCGGGGCCGACCACGATCGCCGCGGCGGCGTGGTCCTGGGTGGAGAAGATGTTGCAGGACGCCCAGCGGACCTGCGCGCCGAGGGCGACCAGCGTCTCGATCAGGACGGCGGTCTGGATGGTCATGTGCAGCGAACCGGTGATCCGGGCGCCGGCGAGCGGCTGGGCGTCGGCGAATTCGCGGCGGATCGCCATCAGGCCGGGCATCTCGTGCTCGGCGAGGCGGATCTCCTTGCGCCCGAACTCGGCGAGCGACAGATCCGCCACCTTGTAGTCGCCCTCGGCGAGGGTGCTCGGCCGGGCGTCGCGGGACGACGCCGGGAGGGTGCTGGTCATGAAGGCTCCTGTCGAACGATGGCTGCGCGACCCTCAACCTTACGCCCGCATCCCCCCGGCGCGCAGCCGGCCGTCTCGGAGCAGCGCACGGGGCGGTCGGCGCTGGACGGTCTCCCGCCCATCCGCCGGCCGCCCCGTGCATCCCCCCGGTTTGGTTCCCCCGCGCGGCGCCGGACCTTTGTCGCGATAACGCTGCGCACACATGAAGTTACACTGTGCAACAGCCTCGTCAAGCCAATTCCGGAAAGTCGGACTTGCCGCGTGTGGTCGGGCCGCCGCCACAGGTGGCGACGAACGCGACACCCGTACCGGCGACGACCAGGGTCCGCGCGCCGGCCGGACCCACGGCGGCCTGCCCCGGCCCGAGCGTCACCGCCCCGGTCCCGTCGTCCACCGCGACCTTGCCGTGGTGGCAGAGCACCACCCGGGGGCCGGGCAGCGGCAGCCGCACCTCCGGCCCGGCCGCGTCCACGGTCACCCGGTGCAGCGCGAAATCGTCCACCGGCACCGGCCAGCACACCACCCCGGGCGCCACCGGGCGGGCGACGATGATCGGATCGTCCAGCACCTCGAAGCGCAGCACCCGCACCAACTCGCCGACGTCCACGTGCTTGGGGGTCAGTCCGCCGCGCAGCACGTTGTCGCTCGCCGCCATGATCTCGACGCCGGTGCCGCACAGGTAGGCGTGCAGGTTGCCGGCCGGCATCCAGATCGCCTCCCCCGGCGTCAACCGCACGTGGTGCAGCAGCAACGCCACCAGCACCCCCGGGTCGGCCGGATAGCGGGCGGCCAGCTCCCGGGCCAGCTCCGCGTCCGGCCCGGCCGCGTCCGCTCCGCGCACCGCGTCGACCAGTCCGGCGCGGTCCGCGTCCGGCCAGTTCAGCAGCGCCCGTACGGCCTCCCGCAGCCCCGCCGGCCCGGCCCGCAGCGCGGCCACCACCGGCGACAGCTCCGGCACCCCGAACCCGGCCAGCGCCGTCGCCGACACCTGCGGATCCCGGAACCCGCAGAGCGCGTCGAACGGCGTCAACGCGACCAGCAGCTCCGGCTTGTGGTACGGGTCGACGTAGTTGCACCGCCCCTCCGCCCGCCCCGGCCCGCCGGAACCCCCGGCCCGGGCCTGCTCGGCGGCGTACCCGGCCCGGGCCTGCTCGGCGTCCGGGTGGGCCTGGAGGCTCAGCGGGGCGTCCGCGGCGAGCACCTTCACCAGGAACGGCAGCCGGGTGCCGAACCGGGCGACCTGCCGGTCGCCGAGCCAGTGACCCGGCTCGGCGACCAACAGGTCGGTCAGGCTCACCCGCTCGCCACCCCGGTCGACGGTGGCCGGGCTGTCCGGGTGCGCGCCCAGCCACAGCTCCGCCTCCGGGCCGGCGCTGGGCACCGGTCGTCCCTGCAACTCGGCGATCGCCGAACGGGATCCCCAGGCGTAGTCGCGGATCGACCCGTACAGCAGCTCCACGCTCAGCCTCCGGCCCGCCCGGCCACCTCACCCGACTCGCTCGGCGACGGTACGGCGGCGGTCGGCGCGGCGGCCGTCGGCGCGGCCGTGCCGGTGCCCGCCCGCTCGGCGGCCACGCTGTAGATGTCCGGCTCCAGGTAGATAACCCGGGCGATCGGCACCGCGGCCCGGATCCGCGCCTCGACGGTGTTGATCCCCCGGGCCAGTTCCTCGGCGCTCTCCCACCCCGGAACGCCGATCTTCGCGGCCACCATCAGCTCCTCCGGGCCGAGGTAGAGCGTCTTCATGTGGATGATCCGCTCGACCTCCGGGCCATCGGTGATAGCCCGCTCGATGGTCGCCAGGTCACCGGGGTCGGCGCCCTCACCGAGCAGGAGGCTCTTCGTCTCGATCGCCAGCACGATCGCGATGATCACCAGCAGTACACCGATCATGGCGGTGCCGGCGGCGTCCCACATGCCGTTGCCGGTGATCAGCGTCAACCCCACGCCGAACAACGCGAGCACCAGACCGACCAGCGCGCCGAAGTCCTCCAGCAGCACCACCGGCAGCTCCGGCGCCTTCGCCCGACGGATGAAGTTCACCCACGACTGGCTGCCCCGGGTGTGGTTCGACTCCTTGATGGCGGTCCGGAAGGAGAAGCCCTCCATCACGATGGCGGCCACCAGCACCGTCACCGGCACCCACTGCCACGCGGTGATCGGGTGCGGGTCGGCCGCCTTGTGCCACGCCTCGTAGAGCGCGAAGAGGCCGCCGAGGCTGAACAGCACGATCGACACGATGAACGCGTAGATGTAGCGCTCCCGGCCGTACCCGAAGGGGTGTTGCGGGGTGGCCGCCCGCTTGGCCCGCTTGCCGCCGAGCAGCAGCAGCGCCTGGTTGCCCGAGTCGGCCACCGAGTGGATCGACTCCGCCAGCATCGACGACGAACTGGTCAGCAGGAACGCGATGAACTTGGTGATCGCGATGCCGACGTTCGCCAGCAGGGCGGCGATGATCGCCTTGGTCCCGCCGTTCGCGCTCACGCCGTCGCCCCGATCCTGGGCATGACGGCAGCGTCCCTGCGTCCGTTCACTGGTTCGACAGCTCCTTCATCTCGGTGACGGCCGGAACGGCCATCGGATCCAGCCCATGGGCCAGGGCCAGGTAGATCGACGCGAAGTCGGGCACCGCGACCAGGGAGGCGAGCCGTTCCAACGCGGAACCGCCCTCGGCGGTGACCACGTCACAGCGCACCCCGCGCCGCTCGGCGAGGGTCTGCACCGCGTCGGCGCGACGCTCCTCGACGGCGAGCGGCTCGTCGGTGTCGTCCTCGGCGTTGAGGCCACCGTCGCGCAGCAGCACCAGCCGCAGCCGGGTCGGGTCGGGCTCGACCTCGTCCGGGTCGGCGAAGATGTCCCGGGTCGACTCCACCAGGCCGCCGAAGACGCCGTCGAGCAGGCCGACCCGACCCCGACCGGCCTCACCCAGCGCCCCGGTGACCACCGGATAGCGGGCGTTGGCCGACAGCGTGTCGCCGAACCGGCGGGCCGCCACGGTCGCCAGCGGGGAAGAACCCCAGACGATCGGGATCGACCCGGCCAGCCCGAGCGCCAGCGACTTCGCCGGGTTGACGAAGGACTCGGCGGTCGACCGGCACCGGTCGGCGTCGGCGTCCAGCCGGGCCGCCGTCTCGGCCAGATCCGCCTCGTTGACCTTCACCAAGCCGAGCGTACGGGCGGCGAGCAGCACCGGCACGGTGAGCGCCCAGAGACTGGCACGGGCCGGGGCGCGGCGGGGCACCGGGATGAACGGCGCGCGGGCCCGCTCGGCGACCGACTGCAACTGCGAGTCGGGTGCGCCGACCGCGACCAGCCGGGCCCCGCGGCGGTGCGCGGCCTCGGCGGCGCCCAACGCCTCCGGGCTACGGCCGGACGCGCTGACCGCGATCACCACGTCGGCCGCGCCGACCCAGCCCGGCACCCCGGCGCTGCGGTGCGGGATCACCGGCACCGGGCAGCGCGGCCCGGCGACCGTGGCCAGCACGTCCCCGGTACGCCCGGCGGTGCCGATGCCGGCGATGACGACCGCCCGGGGGCGGCCCTCGTCCTCCAGCAGCGCCAGGTTGGCCTCGGCGGCCAACGCGGCGGACTCCCGCACCTGCGCCCCGGCCGAGGCGGTGAAGCGCAGCATGCCGCCCGGGTCGTGGGCGGCGACCGCGTCCGGGTCGTCCAGGATCGACTCGTCGGCCACCCGCCGGCCGCTGACGCCGGCCGTTCCGTCCATCACCGCTGCGCCTCCGGCCCGCCACGAGCCTCGTCCAGCAGCAGCACCGGCACGTCGTCGCGCACCTCGAAGGTGCGACCGCACTGCGTGCAGGTGAGGGTCTGGGCCTGAGCGTCGTAGTCCAGCGGTGCGTGGTGTGTGTCCGGGCAGGCGAGGATCTCGAGCAACTGCGGGTCCAGGGCCACGGCGCGGCTCCTTCCACGTGTGTGGTCTGTGCCGGTCGGCGGTGCCGACCGGCGGAGGGGATCTTATCGGCGAACCCGCTCCAGCACCTCGTCGCGCAGCGAGGCCATCCGCTCCTCGGTCGGCCCCTCCACGTTGAGCCGCAACAGCGGTTCGGTGTTGGACGCGCGCAGGTTGAACCAGGCACCGTCGGGGAAGCGCAGGGTGAGGCCGTCCAGCTCGTCCGCCTCCGCCTGCGGGTACGCGGCACGCACCTCGGCGACCCGGGCGGCCTGGTCGGTCACCGTGGAGTTGATCTCGCCGGAGGCGACGTACCGCTCGTAGACGCTGGCCAGCAGGGACAGCGGCTGGGACTGCTCACCCAGCGCGGCCAGGGTGTGCATGGCGGCGAGCATGCCGGTGTCGGCGAACCAGAAGTCCCGGAAGTAGTAGTGCGCGGAGTGCTCACCACCGAAGATCGCGTTGGTCCGGGCCATCTCGGCCTTGATGAAGGAGTGGCCCACCCGGGCCACCACCGGTTCACCGCCGTGCTCCCGGATGATCTCCGGCACCGCCCGGGAGGTGATCAGATTGTGGATCACCGTGGAACCCGGGTGTTTAGCCAGCTCACGGGCGGCGACCAGGGCGGTGATCGCGGACGGGGACACCGGCTCGCCCCGCTCGTCGATCACGAAACAGCGGTCGGCGTCACCGTCGAAGGCCAGACCGAGGTCCGCGGAGTGCGCCACCACCGCCCGCTGGAGGTCGACCAGGTTCTTCGGGTCGAGCGGGTTGGCCTCGTGGTTGGGGAAGGTGCCGTCCAGCTCGAAGTAGAGCGGGACGATCTCCAGCGGCAACGCCGGCAGCGCCGCGTCGCCGAGCACACTCGGCACCGTGTAGCCGCCCATCCCGTTGCCCGCGTCCACCACCACCTTGAGCGGGCGGATGGCCGACAGGTCCACCAGCTTGCGCAGGTGGGCCGCGTAGTCGGGAAGCAGGTTGCGCCGGTCGACCGGGGCCGGCGGACCGGCCGACGGCCGGGCCGCGCCGTCCAGCAGCGCCTGTGCCCGGACCCGGATGTCGGCCAGCCCGCTGTCCTGGCCGATCGGGCGGGCCCCGGAGCGGCACATCTTGATGCCGTTGTACTGCGCCGGGTTGTGGCTGGCGGTGAACATCGCCCCGGGCAGGCCCAGCGCGCCCGAGGCGTAGTAGAGCATGTCGGTGGAGGCCAGCCCCAGCTCGATCACGGCCCGCCCCTCGGCCCGCACCCCGGCGGCGAAGGCGGCGGCCAGCCCCGGACCGGTGGCCCGCATGTCGTGCGCGATCAGCACGGCGTCGCCGGGTTCGCCGGACTCGTTGAGCACCTGGGTGAGGGCCGCCCCCAGCGCCTCGGCGGCCCGTTCGTCCCACTGGTCGGGCACCGTCCCACGGACGTCGTACGCCTTCACGATCTGGGACAGGTCAGACACCGGTTTCAGCTCCTCGACAGGGGTCGTCAACGACCCTGAGCGTATCGGAGCGGCGGCGTCCACCCCGTGCTAGCCGGGGAGCTGGGGCGCGATCGTTGTCGGGTCACCGCCGGTGGTGGGCGTCGGGTCGGGCCGCTCCGGGGCGGACGACGGCCGCTCCGGGACCGGCACAGCCGCGGGCGGTGGCCCCGGAACCGACGCAGCGGACGCCGGAGGCCCCGGGACCGACGCAGCGGCGGCCGGCGGAGCGGACCCCGGCCGGTCCGGAACCGGCACAGCGGCGGCCGGCGGAGCGGACCCCGGCCGGTCCGGAACCGGCACAGCGGCGGCCGGCGGGACGGACACCGAGGCAGCAGCGGCCGGCGGGACGGAGACGGGCCGTCCCGGTGCTGGCGGGACGGAGACGGGGTGGTCCGGGGCCGGCGAAACGGACACGGGGCGGTCCGGGGCGGCGGCGGGACGGGCGCCGTACACCGCGCCGGCCGGGCGCTGGTGGGGCGTCACCGCCGGGTAGGTGCCGGGGGCACCGTACAGGCCGCCGGTACGGGTCGGCGCGGACGGCGGCGGCTGCCCGCCGTACACCTGACCGGCGGGGGACGGGGACTGCTGCCCGCCGTACACCTGGCCGGCGGGCTGCTGTCCCCCGTACACCTGGCCGCTGGGCGGCGGCGGGGGCGGGACCGGCACCGCGCCCCCGGAGCGGTAGGTGGTCGGCACCGGGTTGCGCGGCTGCGGCACGGCCGGGAAGTCACCCGGGTCGGCGGCCCGGCCCGGGTCGGCACCGGCCCGGTCGGCGCGGGACCGGAAGATCAGTAGGGCGATGAGCCCGGCACCCAGGACCACCAGGGCGATACCGGCGAACATGATCATGGATCCTCCGGAGGTCTCTGCGGCGGCCCGGCCGGTGGACGGCGGGGCCGCGAGCACGGCCTGGGTGGCCCCCGGCTCCATCGTGGAGGCGGGGGTGGTCGCGACGGGGGTGGGCGTGGGCTTCCTGGTCGGGGTCGAACTCGGGGTCGGGGTCGGGGTGCCGGCGGCCCGTCCGCCGACCCGGGACGTGTCGGCACCACGACCGATCAGCCGGCCGGCTGCGGTCGTCGCCTCACCGACCACGCCCAGCCGACCCGCCGGCGCTCCGGCGAGGAAAGCCACCCGGTAGCGGACGACGCTGCTCTTCCCCTTGCACAACGTCGGATCCGCCGACGGGGTACGGGAACCCCGCACCACGCCACCGCCACCGGAAACCGGCACGGCGGACCAGCCCCCGCCGACGTTCACCTCTACCCGGACCTGTTCCGCGGTAATCCCGTCGAGGCTCAGCCCCAGCGCGGTGCGCAGCACCACACACCCGCCGGAACGCTTCCGCACCTCGATCGAGACCCCGCCCGGTGGACCGCCGGCGGAGAAGCCGCCCGAAGCCCGCACCCGCACCCGGTCCGAGTCCGCGTACGCGGGGGGCGCACCGACCGCCACCAGGCCGCCGAGCAGCGCACCGACGGTCAGCAACCGCACCGCCTGCCGACGCCCGGACATCGCCCACCTCACCCTCCCGCCCCGGCGGGGCCGCCGGTCAGGTTACTACCGGCCCAGCCGGGCACCCGGCGACAGAGCACCCCGCATGTGGGCCGCGTTACCCGGTGCCGGCGGTGGCCGCGAGGGTGGCGCGGCAGAGCCCGTCGGCGGTACGGGTGGTCTCCGGCAACCGGTAGCGCGGGGTCAGCGCGAGCACCCGGTCGACCGCGTTGTCCAGCCCCATCCGGTGCCCGACACTGACGAACACCGGCCGCACCCCGTCCCGGGTACGCAGCACCCGACCCACCACCTCACCGGCGTCCACCAGCGGTGCGCTGTCGCCCCGGCGCGGGCCGGGGCCGGTCCACGTGCCGACCAGCGGGGTCTTGCCCACCCCGATCGCCGGGAGCCCGGTCACCACGCCCAGGTGGCAGGCCAACCCGAACCGGCGCGGATGGGCCAGCCCGTGCCCGTCACAGATCAGCAGCTCGGGGCGGATGGTCAGCCGGTCCAGGGCGGCCAGCAACGCCGGCAGTTCCCGGAAGGCGAACAGCCCCGGCACGTACCCGAAGGCAGGCCGACCGACGCTGACCCCCCGGTCCACCACCTCCAGGGTCTCGGCGTCGAGCACGGTCACGGCCGCGGCCAGCCGGTCACCACCCTCGGCGTACGCCACGTCGAGGCCGGCCACCGTCGCGGGCCGGCATGGCCCCGGCCCGACCAGGTCCGCGCGCGACCGCAACCGGTCCTGTACGGCCATCGCCTCGGCGACCGTCAACGCCTGGTGCCCGGTGCCGTCGTGCCACTCCGGCGGCCCGGCCGGCTCAGCCCGACCCACCGTCACGCCCGCCCTCCCCGTTCTCCTTGTCGACCTCCTTGTCGGCCTGCTTGTCGAAGGCGCCGAAGGCGATCGCGAAGGCGACGCCGATGGAGATCCCGAACACCACGCCGACGGCGTCCTCGAACATGATCCACCCGATGACGATCCCGACGAGCAGGCCCGAGACCCAGGCGGTGGTACGACGTCTACCGGCAGCAGGGTCAGCCATGACTCCACCCTATTTGAGCACCGCAAAGCACCGGTTTCTCCAGCTGCTCCCGTCGGCGGCCACCCCAGCCGAAGGGCCGCACACCCCATCCACCACCCATCCTGATCGCCTCACCTACGGCGACCAGCTCACCACCGGACCAGGGAACTAGCCTGTCGCCGCCTGCTCGAAAATGCCTTCGATCGTCTCGTCGTCCGGAAGGGGCCGCCCGCCCGTCACCGAGGCCGCAGCCCGATCGGCGGTAGCCCGGTCCACCTCTCGGTACCGTTCGAAATTTCGATGATCGTCAAGAAAGCGGATGACACGCTCAGGGTTGTACGCCCATGAGCGTCGACGGTGGTCCCACATCAAGGCGTGTCCCCGGGCCGGATCGGTCACGAACACGCCTACCGGCTGGGCGTTACGGGACAGAACGTAGTAGGTCAACACTCTGACGCTCCAATTGACGCTCCAGTTCGGGAGATACGGGGAAGTCCTGCGCCGTCAGCCCGAACCGCGCGGCGACACCAGCAAAGTCTCGTCCATCAGCCCGGAGGACCTCGATGTAGGACCACCAGACGCCCCTGTTGAGGTGTATCCACTTCGCAAAGCTGGCATCCTTCGCCGGAAAGGACTCCGCAAGACGTGTAGGCACCTCAGCCGGCATTCCATGGCAACGGTTCATCGACAGCATCTCGAGGAATGCTTCGACACGTCGCACCGGGGACTGGGTCGTACGGCGCAGCACCTCGTACGCGTGATGCGTCTCCAACCACGCGGCTCGGGAAGACCGACTGTGCACCTGCAACTCGAAGAGCTGCCCTTCCGGGGAGCGGACGGTGCAGTTGAATCCGTAGAACCGGTTGCCGGCCCGCCAGAAGTTCTTACAGGAGCCCTCGTCAACCGTGAACCCGGCACTGCTCAACTCCGCCAGGATTCTGCGCACCGCCTCCTCGTACGACACTGCCGGCGACACGACGAAACAGAACCTCAGAACATCGTTGACCTCGACACTGAACTCCTCGACCGAGATGCCGACGGAGCTTGCCTCGTCGAGGAACTTGCGGGCCAGGGACAGCGGACTTTTCAGCCGGAACTCCTGGTCACGCAGCTCGACAGCGCCGCCCACTCCCAACGCGCCGCCCACCCGGGAGGCAAGCCGACCTAGGGTGTTTTCCACCTCGTCGGCTACCATCGCCGCCTGTTCACGGACCTTGTCAAGCTCCCCGCGCTCGTGAACGGATAGTTCGGCCATCACCTCCACCGGTTCGGCACCCGGATCGCTCGGCGGCACATCACCCTGCGCATCGGCCGGATGGTCCGCCCCACCGGGTCCGTCGAGCAGGTGGAGGCGGTTGAGGTACGGGTCGCCGTATCCCTGCTCGTCGTCGGGTGCCGGCGGGTGGTCGGGCAGGTCGGGGTGGACACTGAACCGGCCCCGCGCCAGCCCGCCCAACGGCATCGGCCGGGCGTCCGCACCGAGGATCAGCGCGTCGATGCCGACGACGTTGTCGGGGTGCCGCCGCCCGGCGTGGGCGTAGAGAGGGCGGTCGCGGACCGTTCCCGCCTGCGGGTCGAGGTACAGCACCGCACCGTTCTGGTTGAGCGCCACCCAGGCGTGCGAGCCGCCGTTCTCCCACTCGGTGATCAGGAAGGCGTAGCTGCCGTGCCCTCCCAGGACGAGCTGGTCACGCAGGTTGCGGTAGCCCCGCTCGACGGACTGGCGCAGCGCTGCCGGCCCCGGTGGGGCACCCTCGTCGACGGCGAAGAGCTTCTGGAACCGTCCGCCGGTGACCTCTTCGACCCGGCCGGGACCGTCGACCTCACCATTGACCGGACGCCGGATGTCGCCCTGCAGGTAACCGTCGAAGGTCCGGGGCGCGGCCACCCTCGGCCGACCGTGCACCCACGTCTCGAACAGGGACAGGGTGCAGTCCAGGCAGTTGATGCCCCGGGTCGGGTCGGCCTGCGGGCCGCCGTCGTTGGCCAGCGCGAACCACCCACCCTGCCGGGGGTCGGCGGTCCGCACGACGCTGCCGTCCGGCTGCCGGGGCAGCTGCCGTTCGAGGTCGGTCTGGTGCAGGGCGAGCGGTGGTCGCAACCCGCCGACCCGCCCGTACCTGCGGGAACGGTCGATGGGCGGCGGGCTGTCGTCGCCGGTCAAGGCCGACCGGTCGCCCGTCTCGACCCCACCGACCGCCAACTCGGCCACGTCGCCGTTGATACGGGAGAAGTCGGCCGGGTCCGCCACGAACACCGTGTCCGGAACTACCCGACCCGCAAGGATCGCTTCCGCGAGATCCTGGTGGCCGTTCGCGTCACGCTGTGCCTGACGGGCTATTCCCTGGAACCAGTTGGCCAGGGCCGACCGGCCCTCACGCTGAAGCTCGAACGCCTGGCGGGCAGCACGTCTGGCGGCCGTCTCGCGTCTACGGGCTGCCCTCTTCGATCGAGCGGCCTCGTCCCTTCGACGCCGGTCCTCGAACCAGTGTCGCTGCGCCTCGAAGTAGCCCTGATAACGGCGGCGGTCCAGCGCCTCCCGTTCGGCCGCCCACATGGCGGCGTACCACTGCGGCGTCCTCGGGCGGGGTGGCTCGTCGTCCGCCCGGGGCGTCGGGACGACCGGCTCGGTGGCAGGTGCGACCACCGGCCCGGGTGCCAGCGCCTCCAGCAGCGGGAAGCGTCGGGCACCCCGCCTCTCGCCGTCGCCGTCGATGCCCGGGTGCCCGGCTCCGGCAGCCGGCGGGAGGTGCGGCACCGAAGGCGTTGCGCTGCCGTGTGCCGGCGGACCCGCCGTCGGTGCCGGCCCCACCGGGACACCGGGTGGTGACCCGAACGAAACTCCGGCGACGGGACCGGCCGAGGTCACGCGTCCCGACGACGAATCCCCGGTGGGTGACGAGGCGGTTCCCGCCGGTGACCCGCCCGCTGTCATCGTGCTGGCGGCCGGGTTGACCGGCGCGGCGTCGACACCGGGCGACGCGACCAGCGCCGACGTCACCATCTCGGTGGATCGGCCCGCCGTCACCGGGGACATCGCCGTATCGGTCGTGACCGACGACAGCGTAGGACTGGACGACATCGATGCGGCGGCGACCGACGCCGGAACTGCGGCGGCCGGATGATCCGTGGCCGGATGGTCCGTGGCCGGATGGTCCGTGGCCGCCGGGCGTGAGGCCGCAGGCGCCTCCGACCTCACCTCTGCCGGTCTGTCCCCGACGAGAGGACCGTGGCCGGTCGGCGCCTGTGGAGGGGGCGACGACGCTTCGACAGCGGTGCCGGGGCCGTCGCCGGTCACCAGGGCCGGATCGACCCGCACCGCCGGCGTCGGTGCGGCGGCACCGGCGGACGCCTGCACCGGAGCATCAGCGGACGGGGTTGCCCGGTCACCGCCGACCGGCGGTGACAGACCGGGAAAGGCCGTGGGCACCGGGGCCGCGTCGGCCAACGTGTGCAATCGACCGTCGAGCCGGGCGCGCAGCGCCGCGTCCGCCTGGCCGGTCGCCGAACCCGCGGCCCCGGAGACGGCAGCCCGGCTCGTCTCCTCCAGCGACAGCACACCCTGGCCGGTGGCCAGCCCCGCTGCCCCCTCCGCGAGCACCTCACCGGTCATCTCGCGGCCGAAGTGCTCACCGACCCGGGCGCCCCGGCCGGTGGCGTGCCGCCCCAGGCCGGCCAGGGGTGCGACCGCGCCACCGGCCAACCCGCCGAGCGCCGACGCACCGAGATCGGCCAGGTCGAGGCCGTGCCGGCGACCGGTGGAGTTCTGGTACGCCTGCGTCGCCAGGCTGACGCCGGCCTCCTCCCCCGCCTCGTACAGACCCCCCTGGACCGCCCGCTTGCCCAGCCCGCGCATCCCGCCCCTGGCCACTTCCTTGGCGGCCCGCTCGCCCGCTTCCCTGAGGCCCTGCCGGAGCGCCTTCTTGGCCAGTTGCGCCGTCAACCGGCGGAAGATCTGCTGGATCACCAGCCGGCTGGCGGTAACCGCCGCGCCGGCCGCCGGTGAGGCGACCCCGGCGGTGAGCGCGGCGGCGACGGCGAGCGCGAGCAGCTCCACGACCAGGAGGCCGAGTTCGATCCACACCTCGAGCTTGGCGGCCTCGATGTCGCAGCCGCACTCCTCGACCAGGCGGCCCAGGTCAGTGCTGACCGTGAGCAGCACCGACAGCGGGGCCTCGTCGCCGTCGGCCAGCCGTCGCCAGGCCGCCTCGAAGGCGTCCGGGACCGCCCCCGCCCCGCCGTATCCGTTGCGGATCTCGGTGGCGGCGGCGACCGCGTCGGCACGTGGGCCGGTCAGGGCACCCGCCACGGCGTACCACTGGTCGGCGAGGTCCCAGACGGCGCGTTCGTTCCCCTCCGGCCACTCCACGCCGACCACCCAGTCGAGCGCCTCATAGACCCAGCCCGGCAGGTCCCAGGGGCTGAAGTCGAGGGGGTGCGGGATCGGGCTCGGCAGCACGGTCACGACTTCCCCCGCAGGTCAGCGCCGACGGCCCGGGTCGGCCACCCCGTCGAAGCGCCGGCCGGTCGCCGCGTCGGTCCGAAGGTTGGCGTCGACCGAGGTCACCACGTCGGTGCCGAGCCCCTCCAGCGACCGGCCGAGCCCGGCCCAGGCGCGCAGCAGGATCTCCTCGGAGGACCGGTAGCTCTTCTCGAAGGCGGCACCGATGTCGTCCCGACCCCACGGACGGGGTGCGCTGGCCGCCGCGATCTCCCCGCCGAGGCCGGCCCGGCGGGCCGACACCGACTCACCGGCCAGGCGCAGGTCGGTGCCGCCCCGCCGGGCCCGGGCCGGGTCGAGCCAGAGCTGCCCCTCACCCATGCCGTTCGTCCTCCCGCCGGAGCACCGCGTCGGCTCGCCCGAGCAGTGCGCCGAAGTCGCCCGTACGCAGGAAATCCACCGACCCCGAACCGGCCGGCAGGTGGGCGGCGACCAGTTCCTGGGTGGCCGTGGCCGCCCGGGCGCAGGCCCGGCGCACCGTCGTGGTGATCTTCCGGCTCAGCGCGTGGTGATCGCGGTCCTGATAGACCTCACCGGTCAGCTCCACCGAGATCAACTCACCTCGGGCGCCCACCGTCGCGGTGACCTGGCCGTCGTCCGAACGCTCGGTGACCCGCAGCTCGGTCAGTGCGGACCGCAGCTCGTCCACGCCGGACCGCAACCGCCGGTACTGGCCGTAAACCTCGTCGAACCGCGCCCGGAGCGCATCGTTCGCGTCCCGGTCCACCCTCTCGGCCAAGGCCACCCTCCCCGGTCACCGTCAGTCAGGCGAACCATACCGGCTGCCACGATCCCGTGGGGTCCGGTAGTTTCGGACGGTGATCGATCGCCGACAGGCCGAGCAGCTCGCCGACGTGTGGGCCCGCCGTGACTCGCGACGCCTGGGCCACGAGTGCCGGGCCACGCTCGACGAGTTCGACCTGGGCTACGTGATCCGGTCGACCGTCGACCGCGCGGTCGACACCAACCCCGGCGACCTGCCGACCACCGTCGTCGACAAGGAGACCGGCGAGGTCACCACCTGGCCCCGGGTGCCGGCGGCCGTGGTGCAGCAGATGTACCGCCGCAGCCGGCCCACCGGCACCCCCGCCCCGCGGACCGTCGACCCGGCCAGCCTGCTGCGGCGCGAGATCCGCCGGCTGCCGACGCCGGCCACCGTGGCGCACCTGACCGTCGAGGGCCGCACCTACCTCGGTCACGGCGTCAAGGGCGAGGTGGCGCTGCGGCATCACCCGCTGGTCCAGGCCTACCTCGACGAGCTACCCCCGGGGCACCTGGTACGCGGGGGTGGGCGGCACGCCGAGATGGTCGTCGTCTCCGACGTACTGCACGAGTACGACCACCGCCGCGCCGCCGCCGGCCAGCCCCCGCTGACCATGCGCGAGGCGCGGTCGCTGCTCCTGGCGACCGGAGTGGACGTCTTCCTGGTCCGCGAGCCCGGCGATCCGTTTGCCGGCCCGGCGGAACGCCCGTGCGACTCCTGCCTCGACTTCCTGGTCCACTTCGCGGTCGTCGGCTGGTCGGAGCTGGCGTTCACCCGGCAGTGGCGACCGGAGCCCGCAGCAGCCCCGGTACCTGACCGGTTCGTCGCCGAGGTTGCTCATGCGCTGGTCGACGGGGGCTGGGAGCCCGACCTCGGCGACGAGGCGTTGGCGAGAATGGCGATCCTCGAAGCCCACGAGACGCGGCACGGGCACTCCGACTTTCCAGCGGCGCTGGATACCCTCAGCCACTTTCCCTCGCTGGAGAGCAGTCGGCGCGGCCCCGGGCGGCAGGTGTGGATCTCGCGGTTCTCCATCGACCCCGTGCACGCCGCGTACACCGTCGACACCCTGGCGGACTTCGGTGCCGTGCTCGGCGTACGCCTGTTTCCGATCGGTGCTCAACACCCGGACGGCATCCTGGCCGTCGACGAGCGCGGCCGGGTCTTCGCGCTGGACCAGGCCGGTGAGTGGTTTCTCGGTGACGACATCGACGCCGCGCTGACCACCCTGCTCCTCGGCCTCGCACCGCCCCGGGTCCGCGACGACGGCACCTGGTGAGGCGCCGGGACGCCCCCCGGCGTGCGGGAAAGCCGGTGCCGCACGGAAACAGTGGCCTCAGCCCTTGTCTGCCGCGAATTCAGTAGCCAAGATGGCAGTCAGACTGCGATTACCTCCGCTGATCCGACTCCCCGCCATCCCTGGAGCGACCTCATCATGAGCGACCAGCAGCTGCGCAACTTCGTCGACGGCACGTACGTGGACCCGGTGGACGGCGGTCACGCCGACCTGATCGACCCCTGCACCGGTGACGTCTTCGCCCGGACGCCCGTCTCCGGCGCGGCGGACGTGGACGCGGCGATGCGGGCCGCCGCCACCGCCTTCGAGACCTGGCGGGACACCACCCCGGCGGAGCGGCAGCGGGCAATGTTGAAGCTCGCCGACGCGGTGGAGTCCCGGGCCGCCGAGCTGGTCGACGCGGAGGTGCGCAACACCGGCAAGCCGCGTCAGCTCACCGCCGAGGAGGAGCTGCCACCGGCGGTGGACCAGTTCCGCTTCTTCGCCGGGGCGGCCCGGCTGCTGGAGGGGCGCTCGGCCGGAGAGTACCTGGCGGGGCACACCTCCTACGTGCGGCGGGAGCCGATCGGCGTCTGTGCGCAGGTCACCCCCTGGAACTATCCGCTGATGATGGCGGTCTGGAAGATCGCCCCGGCGTTGGCGGCCGGCAACACGGTGGTGTTGAAGCCGTCGGACACCACGCCGGTGTCGACGCTGCTGCTGGCCGAGATCGCCGCCGAGTTCTTCCCACCGGGGGTGTTCAACGTGGTCTGCGGCGACCGGGACACCGGTCGTGCCCTGGTGGCGCACCCGACCCCGCAGCTGGTGTCGATCACCGGCTCGACCCGGGCCGGCATGGAGGTCGCCGCCGCCGCCGCGCCGGACCTCAAGCGCACCCACCTGGAGCTGGGTGGCAAGGCCCCGGTGGTGGTCTTCGACGACGCGGACGTGGCGGCGGCGGCCGAGGCGATCGCGGCGGGCGGCTACTTCAACGCGGGCCAGGACTGCACGGCGGCGACCCGGGTGCTGGTCGGCCCCGGCCTGCACGACGACTTCGTGGCGGCCCTCACCGAGCAGGCCCGCAACACGCGTACGGGTGCCCCGGACGACGCCGACGTGCTCTACGGCCCACTGAACAACGCCGACCAGCTCGCCCGGGTCAGCGGCTTCGTCGACCGGCTGCCCGACCACGCCGAGCTGCACACCGGTGGCGCGCGGGTGGGTGGGCGCGGCTACTTCTACTCCCCCACCGTGGTCTCCGGGCTACGCCAGGCCGACGAGATCGTCCAGCAGGAGGTGTTCGGCCCGGTCATCACCGTGCAGCGGTTCACCGACGAGGACGAGGCGGTGCGCTGGGCCAACGGCGTCGACTACGGGCTGTCCGCCTCGGTCTGGACGAAGGACCACGGCCGCGCGATGCGGATGACCCGCCGGCTCGACTTCGGCTGCGTCTGGGTGAACACCCACATCCCGTTCGTGTCGGAGATGCCGCACGGCGGTTTCAAGCACTCCGGGCACGGCAAGGACCTGTCGGTCTACAGCCTGGAGGACTACACCCGGGTCAAGCACGTCATGCACCACGTCGGAGGCTGACCCGTGAGCGCGAGGAGCGAGCCGGGCCTGCGAGCCCCGCAGCCGCGAACAGAAGACGACCCAGCGAGCGCGAGGAGCGAGCCAGGCCTGCGAGCCCCGCAGCCGCGAACAGAAGACAGCCCAGTGGTCTCCAGCGCGGAGCTGCACCGGCGGCGGGGTGCCGCGGTGGCCCGTGGCGTCGGCAGCGTGATCCACTCCTACGTGGACACCGCCAGCGGCGGAACGATCACCGACGTCGAGGGGCGGGAGTGGATCGACTTCGCCTCCGGCATCGCGGTCACCAGCGTCGGCAACTCCGCCCCCCGGGTGGTGGAGGCGGTACGGGCGCAGGTCGAGCGCTTCACCCACACCTGTTTCATGGTGGCGCCGTACGAGTCGTACGTGGCGGTATGCGAGCAGCTCAACGCGGTGACCCCGGGAACGTTCGAGAAGCGTTCGGCACTGTTCAACTCGGGTGCCGAGGCGGTGGAGAACGCGGTGAAGGTCGCCCGGCACGCCACCGGGCGGCAGGCGGTGGTGGTCTTCGAGCACGCCTACCACGGCCGGACCAACCTGACCATGGCGTTGACCGCGAAGAACATGCCGTACAAGCACCGGTTCGGGCCGTTCGCCGGGGAGATCCACCGGGTGCCGATGTCGTACCCGCTGCGCGACGGCGGGCTGTCCGGGGCGGAGGCGGCGGCACGGGCGATCGACCTGGTGGAGAAGCAGGTCGGGGCGGAGAACGTGGCCGCGCTGCTGATCGAGCCGATCCAGGGCGAGGGCGGTTTCGTCGTACCGGCGGCGGGTTTCCTACCGGCGCTGCGCCAGTGGGCGACGGCGGCCGGGGTGGTGTTCGTCGCCGACGAGATCCAGACCGGTTTCTGCCGGACCGGCGACTGGTTCGGCTGCGACCACGAGGGCGTGGTGCCGGATCTGGTCACCCTGGCCAAGGGCATCGCCGGGGGGTTGCCGCTCGCGGCGGTGACCGGCCGGGCCGAGCTGATGGACGCGGTGCACGTCGGCGGCCTCGGCGGCACCTACGGCGGCAACCCGATCGCCTGCGCGGCGGCCCTGGCCAGCATCGCCACGATGCGGGAGCTGGACCTGGCCGCCGCCGCCCGCCGGATCGGGGCGGTCCTCGCCGACCGGTTGCGCGCCGTCGCCGCCCGCGACCCCCGGATCGCCGAGGTACGCGGCCGGGGCGCGATGCTGGCCGTGGAGCTGGTCCGGCCGGGCGGCCTGGTCCCGGACCCGGCCGCCGCGAGCGCCGTCTCGGCGGCCTGCCACGCCGCTGGCCTGCTCACCCTCACCTGCGGCACCTACGGTAACGTGCTGCGGTTCCTGCCGCCGCTGGTGATCTCCGACGACGAGTTGGCCCGGGGTCTGGACATCCTGGACACCGCCTTCGGCTGACCTCCAGGCCCCGATCGGCACCGCCCCGGGTCGCCGCCGGACCGCAGCGTCACCGGACCACGGCGTCACCAGACCGCGGCCTCACGGACCACGGCCTCACCAGAACACGGCGTCAGCAGACCACGGCGTCACCGGATGACCGCTGGTGCGCTCAGCGCACCAGCTCGACCAGGTTGCGGCGGATGACGTTCTTGCCGGGCTCCCGGACCAGCTCCATCGCGGCGGCGTTGAGCAGCACGCAACTGCCCGACGGCCCACTCACCGACACCGTCGTCACCTTCCCGTTGTCCAGGTTCGTCACCCGCAACCGTGTCCCCACCGGGAACCGGTCACTCGTCGCCGCGGGCTTCCCACCCTCGGCGGAGAAGGTGATCGAGCCGCTGCACGCGCTGGCGGGCTGGGCGACCGCACCGGTCGACGACGGTGCCGGCCGCTGGGTGGCGGGCGGCTGGGCGGCACCCGGGCGGGTCTCGCCGGGGACGGGGGCCGCCGGCGCGTCGACGCCGACCCGCTCGACCACGTTGCGGCGGATGACGTTCTTGCCGGGCTCCCGGACCAGCTCCATCGCGGCGGCGTTGAGCAGCACGCAACTGCCCGACGGCCCACTCACCGACACCGTCGTCACCTTCCCGTTGTCCAGGTTCGTCACCCGCAACCGTGTCCCCACCGGGAACCGGTCACTCGTCGCCGCGGGCTTCCCGCCCTCGGCGGAGAAGGTGACCGACCCGGAGCAGAGGCTCGGACGGGCGGGCGCGGTGTCGGCGAACCCGAATCCGGTGCCCACTGCGACCACCGCCGTGGCGACCGCCGCGACCCCCGCTGCCAGTACGTGCTTGCGCTGCACCTTCACCACGTCTCCCGTCGTCGTTGCCTGCACCGCCTGATACGGCCCCAACCCCTTCCCCGTTCAACCAACCTCCCCACATCCCTCGATCCCGGCGTCGATCAAGGAGTTATGGTGGGCTTTTCAGGTACTTTTAGACCGTTTTGCGCTCCCCACAACTTCATGATCGACAGGGCGGGTCACGGGCGGAGGAGGGTGGATACTTGGGTGGTGATGAGGGAGGGGCGGTGGTAGAGGTCCCGGGCGGTGAAGTGGCGCATGCGCCAGCCTTGGGCCGCCAGCCAGTTCATCCGGGCACGGTCGTGGTTGAGACGGTCGCGGTCGAGGTGGGACAGCCCGTCGTACTCGATGCCGACGCGTGATCGCCGGTACCCGAGGTCCAAGCGGTAACGCCGGAAGCCGTCGTCATCCGACACCCAGATCTGTGGCTCCGGTGCCGGCAGCCCACCGTCGATCAGGACGAGCCGGAGTTGGCTCTCCTGCCGGCACTCCGACCTGGGATCGGCGAGCCGTACCAGTTGCCGCGCCTGCTCGACACCCCGCAACCGCGTGTGTCGGGCAAGCTCGGCAGTCAACTCCTCGGGACGACAAGCGCCCACCCGCAGGCACAGGTCGAGCAGTGGCAACGCGTCCAGCCTGGCGACCGTCCTGGCCAGGTCCACCGCGCACCGGTCCGCGGGAGCGCACGGCAGACCGGCCAGCAAAACCGGCTCAGGTACGGCAAGCACCGCCTGGTGCACCACGACGCCCCGGATCTGCGGCACCCTCCCCCCGGCGGGCACGATCACGTGGAGATCCTCGCTGGGCACGGCACCGAACCCGTGCAGTCGAGCACCCGAGTGGAAGCCGACGACCGCCCCCGGAAGCCGACGCAGAAGCGCCTGCCACCGGACGCCCTCCTCACCCACCACCCCACCGACACCACCCGGACCCCGGCTGCTCCGCGCCACCCGGACACTCCCCGCCGCCCAGGCACTCCCCGTCACCCCGACACCGCTCGCCGCCCAGACACTCCCCGCCACCCCGGCACTCCCCGACCCACCGACACCACCCGGACCCCGGCTGCTCCCCGCCACCCGGACGCCCCCCGACCCACCTATTTCCAGTGCGCCGGCCTCTCCCGGCCCGTAGACACCCCGCGACCACCGGCGCAGTTCCCCCTCACCGACCGCCCGCCGAACCTCCTCCCGGCTCCATCCGGCCGACAACAACTCCGAGTACCGCAACAGCCGCCCCGCCACAGTCACCTACCCTGCCCACCACCCAACCTCCCCACCACCCCCTGTGGACAACCTCCCCGCCCACCTCCCCCACCCCCTGTGGACACCCCCGCCCCGCCCCCCACCCCACCCCGTCCCCCCACCCGCCCACCCCACCTGCCGATCATGGAGTTGTGGTGCCCCGCGAAAGCCACGAAAGATCACCAATCACCCACCACAACTCCATGATCGACGGGGAGGGCGGGCGGGGAGGGCGGGCGGGGAGGGCGGGCGGGGAGGGCGGGCGGGGAGGGCGGGCGGGGAGGGCGGGCGGGGAGGGCGGGCGGGGAGGACAGGGGGTTAGCGTTCTTCTAATCCCCAGGGGGAGCCGTAGTCGGTGAGCAGGTCGAGGAAGGGGCGCGGGGGCAGGGCCTCCGGGCCGAGCACGCCGACGCCGGACCAGACGCCGGTGGCGAGGAGTTCCAGGGCCACCACCGGGTTGACCGCGGTCTGCCAGACCACCGCCTGGTGGCCGTACTCCCGCATCGACCACTCGTTGTCGACCACGTGGTAGAGATAGACCCGGCGGGGCCGTCCGTCCGGGCCGGTGCCGGTGACGTACGTGCCGGCGCAGGTCTTGCCGCGCATCCGGTCGCCGAGGGTGGCCGGGTCGGGCAGGCTGGCGGCCACCACGTCGCGGGGAGAGACCTGCACGCCGCGCACCGACACCGGGGTGGTCGAGTCGAGACCGACCTTGTGCAGCGCCCTCAGCACCTCGATGAACTCGTCGCCGAGGCCGTACTTGAAGGTGACCCGCCGGGCCTTGACCCAGCGCGGGATCAGCAGCACCTCCTCGTGTTCGACGTTGACGCACTCCACCGGGCCGATACCGGCCGGGAAGTCGAACACCTCCGGTTCGCTGAACGGTTCGGTGGTGTACCAGCCACGGTCCCGTTCCCAGATCACCGGCGGGTTGAGGCACTCCTCGATGGTGGTCCAGATGGAGAACGACGGGGCGAAGTCGTACCCGTCGACGGTGAGGTTCGCCCCGTCCCGGATGCCGATCTCGTCGATCTCGGTGAACAGCTCGTCGGCGGCGTACCGGGCGAACACGTCGGACAGGCCCGGCTCGATGCCGATGCCGCACAGCGCCAGCCGGCCGGCGTCCACCCAGGCGGAGGCGGCGGCGAACTGCTCGTCACCGAGCTTCACCCCGGTCTGGGTGTAGGGCCGCGCCGGGTGCGGGTGGGACAGCGACATCGCCATGTCCAGGTAGTCGACCCCGGCGGCGAACGCCCCGTCGAAGATCGGCATGACGAAGCGCGGGTCGACCGCGTTGAGCACGTGGGTGATCCGGTGCTCCCGGCAGAGCGCGGCGACCGCGTCCGCCGAGGAGGCGTCGAGTCGGGCGGCGACGAACCGGCCACCGTGTCCGGCGACGGCCCGCTCGGCCCGGGTCAGGTCGTAGTCGGCGACGACGACGGTGGCGAAGAAGGACCGGCGGGCGGCGATGGCGACGGCGGCGGAGCCGACCCCGCCGGCGCCGACGAGCAGGATACGCATCAGGAATCGAACCCCAAACCAAGACGATCGAGCGTACGGAACCAGTGCTGACGCCGGTCGTCGTGCGCGTACGCGTCGGCGCGGACCGGCGACCAGCGGGTGAGGTGGATGTCGGCGGCCGGACGGGGAGGATCGGGGCGGTGGTGCACATACCGGCCGGGCGTCGCCTCGACGAGCGCCCGGCCGGTATGCGGGAGGTTCACGACAGGCCTGTCGCCCGTCGACCGGTCACGTCGGCGACCGGGAGCGCGGCCCGTCGGGACCGTCGACCGCGCAGCATGCTCAGCCCGACGAGCAGCAGGGCGATGCCGAACATCGCCGTGCCGATCACGTTGACCTGCGGCGGGATGCCCCGCTGGGTGGCACCCCAGACGTACATCGGGAAGGTGACGGTGGTGCCGGCGTTGAAGTTCGTCACGATGAAGTCGTCGAAGCTCAGCGAGAAGGCGAGCAGCGCGGCGGCCACGATGCCGGGCAGCACCAGCGGCAGGGTGATCCGCCGGAACGTCTGCCACTCGCTGGCGTAGAGGTCCATCGCGGCCTCCTCCAGCCGCCGGTCCATGCCGGCGAGCCGGGCCTTGACCGTCACCACCACGAACGACACGCAGAACATCACGTGCGCGATGACGATGGTCCAGAAGCCCTGCGGCACCCCGGCCGAGACGAACAGGGCGAGCAGCGAGGTGCCCATCACCAGTTCCGGCGTCGCCATCGGCAGGAAGATCAGCAGGTTGACCCCGCTGCGCCCCCGGAACCGGTGCCGGACCAGGGCGAACGCCATCAGAGTGCCGATCAGGGTGGCCCCGACGGTGGCGATGAACCCGATCTGCACGCTGCGGACCACCGCGTCGCACATCTCGGGGGTGGCGCAGGGCTGTCGCCAGTTTTCCAGGGTGAACTCGTTGAAGTCGTAGGACAGCCGGCTGGACGGGCGGTTGAGGGACAGCCCGGCGACCACGGCGATCGGCAGGAACAGGTAGCCGAGCACCAGCAGGGCGACGATCATCACCCACCGGTCGGCCAACCACCGCGACATCCTCATCGGGGCCTGCCTCCGCTCACGACTGCGGGGCTCCGCTGCGCTGCGCTCCTCGCGCTCACAGCAGCCCACCTCCGCTCACGACTGCGGGGCTCCGCTGCGCTGCACTCCTCGCGCTCACAGCACCTCCTCCGTGCCGGATCTGCGCAGGTAGACGAAGACGACCGCGAGGATCGCGGCCATCAGCAGGAACGACAGGGCGGCACCCTGCGGGTAGTCCAACCGGACCAGGAACGCCGAGTCGATCACGTTGCCGATCATGTACTCGTTGGGGGTGCCGAGCAGTTCGGCGTTGATGTAGTCGCCGGTCGCCGGGATGAAGAAGAGCAGGGTGCCGGCGGTCAGTCCGGGCATCGACAGCGGCAGGGTGACCTTCCGGAAGGTGTGCAGCGGGCTGGCGTACAGGTCGCTGGCCGCCTCCAGCAGCCGGTAGTCGAGCCGCTCCAGGCTCGCGTACAACGGCAGGACCAGGAACGGCAGGAAGTTGTACGTCAACCCGAGCACCACCGCGACCGGGGTGGCGAGCAGTCGCCCGTCCGGGCCGAGCAGGTGCACGTCCCGCAGCAGCCCGACCAGCGCGCCATTGTCCGACAGGATGGTCTTCCAGGCCAGGGTGCGTACCAGGAAGCTGGTGAACATCGGGGCGACCACGCAGACCAGCAGCAGGTTCTTCCACCGGCCGGCCTTCTGCGCGATCGCGTACGCCAGCGGGTAGCCCAGCAGCAGCGCCAGCAGCAGCGCCGCCCCGGCGTAGCCGAACGACCGGGCGAACTGCGGCCAGTACGCCTGCACCGCCTCCGGATAGTTGCCGAACGCCCAGGTCAGCGCGTACCCGGTGGAGAGCGAGCCGGCCGGGTCGTAGAGGCTGGCGGCGGCGAGCTGGAGCAGTGGCACGGCGAAGAACAGCAGCAGCCAGGCCGCCCCCGGCACCAGCAGCAGGTACGGCAGCAGCCGGTGCCGGCCGGGCCGGGCCGGTGGCGGCGAGGCGACCGACGGGGCCCCGCCGCCCAACTGCGCCAGTGCGGTCACGACGGTGCCCCGACCGGCTCGCCGAGCAGCGGGGTGGTCCGGTCGTCCTGGCCCGGCTCACGGGGCAGCAGGAAGGCGTGCCGGGGATCCCAGTGCGCCACCACTGACGCGCCGACCGGCCGCTGCCCGACCAGACCGCTGTTCGCCGTGAACGCGGACAGTTCACTGCCCCATCCGGTCCGCACCAGGTACTGGGTGCTCACCCCCACGTACGACGCGTCGGTGACCACCCCGTCGACGTGCTGGTGGCCGGTGGGCACCTGGTCGGCGGTGTCGACCAGGTGCAGCTTCTCGGGACGTACCCCAAGGTAGACCGGACCCCGGTCGGTGCGGGCCCGGTCGACGGGCACCGAGAAGCGCACGCCGCGCGCGGTGACCGGCACCTCGGACCCGGCCGGGCCGGCGGCGTCGGCGGCGAGCAGGTTGGACTGGCCGAGGAAGTTCGCCACGAACGCGGTGGCCGGGTACTCGTAGAGTTCGGCCGGTGGGCCGAGCTGTTCGATCCGGCCGGCGTTCATCACCGCGACCGTGTCGGCCATCGTCATGGCCTCCTCCTGGTCGTGGGTGACGTGCACGAAGGTGATGCCGACCTCGGTCTGGATCCGCTTCAGCTCGACCTGCATCCGTCGGCGCAGCTTCAGGTCGAGCGCGCCGAGCGGCTCGTCGAGCAGCAGCACCTGCGGGTGGTTGATCAGGGCGCGGGCCAGCGCGACCCGCTGCTGCTGGCCGCCGGAGAGCTGGGCCGGGCGACGCCGTTCGTAGCCGTCGAGCTGGACCAGCGACAGCATCCGGCGGACCTGGTCGCCGACCTTGCGGATGCCGCGCCGCCGCAGCCCGAAGGCCACGTTCTCGGCGATGTCCAGGTGCGGGAAGAGCGCGTAGCTCTGGAAGACCGTGTTGACCGGCCGCTGGTACGGCCGCAGCCGGGCGATGTCCCGGTCGCCCAGGAGCACCTGGCCCGCGGTGGGTTCCTCCAGCCCGGCGATCATCCGCAGGGTGGTCGTCTTGCCACAGCCGGACGCCCCGAGCAGGGCGAAGAAGGAGCCCTGCGGGACGGTCAGGCTGAGGTCGTCGACGGCGGTGAAGACGCCGAACCGCTTGGTCAGGTGGGCCAGCCGCAGGTCACCGGCCGGTGCCTCGTTCGCCATCCCGGTCACGCCCCGATGACCTGCTGGAACTTCGACTCGTACTCCTTCTCCTGTTTCTCGTCCAGGGCCATGAAGACCTTCGACTTCGCCAGCAGGGCGTCGTCCGGGAAGATCAGCGGGTTGGCGGCCAGCTCCGGGTCGATCTTCTCCATCTCGGCCTGCGCGCCCTTGACCGGGCAGATGTAGTTGACGTAGGCGGCCAGCTTGGCGGCCACCGCCGGCTGGTAGTAGTAGTCGATCAGCGCTTCGGCGTTGGCCCGGTGGGTGGCCTTGTTCGGCACCAGCATGTTGTCGCTGAACAGCATCACCCCGGAGTCCGGCGCGACGAACTTGACCTTGGGGTTGTCGCCGGCCAACTGGATCACGTCGCCGGACCAGCCGATGCACGCCGCGATGTCCCCCTTGGCCAGGTCGGGGGCGTAGTCGTTGCCGGTGAACCGGCGGATCTGCTTGGACTCGACGGCCTTGCGCAGCTTGTTGAGCGCGTCGTCGAACTGCGCGGCGGTGAACTTCGCCGGGTCGTGCCCGTTCGAGGAGAGCAGCAGGCCCATGGTGTCCCGCATCTCCGACAGAGCGGTCACCTTGCCCTTGAGGTCGGCACGGGTGAGCAGCTCGTCGACCGTCCGGAGCTCCCCGGTGACGCTGCCGTTGTAGGCCAGCCCGGCGAGGCCGGACTGCCACGGCACGGCGATCCGGTCCTCCGGGTCGAAGGAGCGCCCGCGCAGCGACGACAGCAGGTTGGCCGCCACGTTCGGCACCTTGGCCGGGTCGAGTTTCTGGATCCAGCCGAGCCGGATCATCCGGGCGGCCATCCAGTCGGTGAGGACGATGATGTCCCGCCCGGTGCTCTGACAGCCGGCCAGTTGGTTCTGCACCTTGCCGAAGAACTCGTTGTTGTCGTTGATGTCCTCGGTGTAGGTCACCTTGATGCCGTTGGCGGCCACGAACGCGTCGAGGCTGGGGCGCTTCGCGGCGTCCTTCTCGTCCACGTCCATGTACTGCGGCCAGTTGGAGAAGGCGAGGGTCTTCTCCGTGGCCGACAGGTCGTCGCTCTTGCAGCCGTCCTCGGTCTGGGTCGCGGCCTTCGTGCCGCAGCCGGCGAGGCTGCCGCCCGCGGTGAGCAGGGCGGCCGATCCGAGGGTGCCGGTGAGCAGTCCACGCCGGGTGAGGGGCCGGAGGGGAGTACGCATGTGACGACTCCTAGGGGGTCGTCCGTCGGCGGCGGGGACGGGGGTGCGGCGCCGGCGGGAGGGGTCGGGTGCCTGAGACGACCGATCCTGACATGAGGTGACCAGCCCCACAAGGGATTCCGTTGCCGCAATAACCTCTGACGACGAATTACGCCAGACTGCGCCATAGCACTAGGCTCGGCTGGGGAACCGACATGGGGAGCGGTCGATGACGATCCGACAGCAGGAGAACGGCACCGGCGGCCGACGCGTCGCGGTGCGCGACGGTGCCAGCCACGCGCTGTTGGACGACGTGGCGAAACAGATCATCGAGCAGCTCCAGGAGGACGGCCGCCGGCCGTACGCGACCATCGGCAAGGCGGTCGGGCTCTCCGAGGCGGCCGTCCGCCAGCGGGTGCAGCGGCTGCTCGACGCCGGGGTGATGCAGATCGTCGCGGTGACCGACCCGCTCCAGCTCGGCTTCCCCCGGCAGGCCATGATCGGCCTACGCACCGACGGCGACCTGGAGGCCGTCGCCGACCGGCTGGCCGGCTTCGACGAGATCGACTACGTGGTGATCACCGCCGGCTCGTTCGACCTGCTCGCCGAGGTGGTCTGCCGCAACGACGCCCACCTGCTGGAGATCCTGCAGCGGCTGCGCTCGGTGCCCGGGGTGCTCGCCACCGAGGCGTTCGTCTATCTCAAGCTGCGCAAACAGACCTACACCTGGGGTACGGCCTGAGCCCACCCACCGTGGCCCACTCCCCGGCACTCAGCGGGCGGCGACGAAGGCCCGCCAGGCGTCGGGGCTGAAGCTCAACGTGCCGCCAGCCCGGTCCTTGCTGTCCCGCACCAGCACCCGACCCGGCACATTGTCCGCCACCTCGACACAGTCACCGCCGTTACTGCTGCTCCGAGTGGCCGTGCGCCAGCGGGGCTCGATCACGTCCACGGCAGCGGCACTCACTTCTGGGCGGCGACGAAGGCACGCCAGGCCTCGGGGGCGAAGCTCAGCGTGCCGCCGACCCGGTCCTTGCTGTCCCGCACCAGTACCCGGCCGGACAGATTGTCCGCCACCTCGACACAGTCGCCACCGTTGTTGCTGCTGCGGCTGGCGGTCCGCCAGCGGGGCTCGATCACGTCCATGTCTCCACCGCTTCCCGGATCAGCTCGTGCGACCGACGAGCGGGCAGCGCCTCGCCGGCCACGCTCTCCCACCTTCTGCCCAGGCTAGCAACGTCGGCGCTCTCGGTCACCATCTCGCCACGGAGTTGATTGTCCAGATAGGCCACCTCGCTGCCGTCGAGCAGCCGCGCCAGCATGAACGGCCCGGCCAGACCGGTGTGCCAGGGGCCACCGAGCGGAATCACCCGCACCTGCACGTGTTCCCGCCCGGCGACGGCCGCCAAGTGGGCCACCTGTCCGGCCATGGTCACGCGATCGCCGACCAGTCGGTGGAGCACCGCCTCGTCGATCACGAAAACCAACTGGGCTGGAGGGTCGCGGTCGAGCAGGACCTGTCGCTCCAACCGTCCGCCCACCAGTTGCGCAACCTCGTCAGACGGGAGCAGGCCACCGGTCCCCAACACCGCTCGGGCGTACCTCTCGGTCTGGAGCAGGCCCGGCACGAGCAGTGACTGGTACGAACGGATCGAGGTGGCGTCCTGCTCCAGCTCTGCCCACGGGCGGAACCAGGGCAGGTCGCGGCGACGGTAGGGCTCGGGCCAGAGTTCGGCGGGTTCCCGACCGAGAATTCCGGCGACCGCCACCCGGGTACGCGGATGGGGCACCCGCCCCGAGCTGAGCCACCGCCCGGCCGTCTTCGGATCCACCCCCACCCGCTGCGCCAGCGATTCCGCGGTTTCCCCACGTTCCGCCATCGCCACCCGAAGCACCTCGTTCACCGGCAGCCCCTCTCGCCCGACCGACACGCTCCGGCGCACCATAACGACAGTGCGTGTCGGCGTCCGCCCGTCATCGGCGTGTCGGCGCGGGACCTGTGCCAAGGGTCCGCAAGGTGCCCCGGAAGGTCCGCGAAGTGCCCCGGAAGTGCACCGGACACCCCACCCGGCACCGTCCGGTCGCTCGACGTCAGACCGCCGCCCCACGCCCTTCCGCAATCGGGCCGAAGGAGAGGCGGCCGGGCGGCTCGCCAGGCATACGGATTCCGTTGCGTTCTGCCGGGGGTCACGCTGATTCCGTCGCGCTCAACCGGAATGACGCTTGCATTTCGCGGCCGGACTGTGGGATAACCGTGGGCAGAGCGGCCGGTGTGTCACCCCTGACCGGCCCGAGACCGATGGGGCTGACATGGCCGACGCCACCGACCACCTCTGGATGCACTTCACCCGGATGGCCAGCTACGCCACCGGCGAGGTGCCCACCATCGTGCGCGGTGAGGGCACGTACGTCTGGGACGCGCAGGGTCGCCGCTACCTGGACGGGCTCGCCGGGCTGTTCGTCGTCAACGCCGGGCACGGGCGCACCGAGCTGGCCGAGGCCGCCGCGAAGCAGGCCGGCGAGCTGGCGTACTTCCCGCTCTGGTCGTACGCCCACCCGAAGGCCGTCGAGCTGGCCGAGCGGATCGCCTCGCTGACGCCCGGCGACCTGAACCGGGTCTTCTTCACCACCGGCGGCTCGGAGGCCGTCGAGACGGCGTGGAAGCTCGCCCGTGCCTACTTCAAGCGCACCGGCAGGCCCACCAAGCACAAGGTGGTCAGCCGGTACCTCGCCTATCACGGCACCTCGATGGGCGCCCTGTCGATCACCGGACTGCCCGGCATCAAGACGGACTTCGAGCCGTTGGTGCCCGGCGGGATCAAGGTGCCGAACACCAACTTCTACCGGGCTCCCGAGCACGGCGACTCGCCCGAGGCGTTCGGCGTCTGGGCCGCCGACGAGATCCGCCGGGCCATCGAGCGGGAGGGGCCGGACACGGTCGCGGCGGTGTTCCTGGAGCCGTTGCAGAACTCCGGCGGCTGCTTCCCGCCGCCGCCCGGTTACTTCCAGCGGGTACGCGAGATCTGCGACGCGTACGACGTGCTGCTCGTCTCCGACGAGGTGATCTGCTCGTGGGGCCGGCTCGGCGAGTACTTCGGCGCCGTCCGGTACGGCTACCAGCCCGACATCATCACCACCGCCAAGGGCATCACCTCCGGCTACGCCCCGCTCGGCGCGATGATCGCCAGCGACCGGCTGATGGAGCCGTTCCTCACCGAGACCGGCATGTTCGCCCACGGGGTGACCTTCGGCGGGCACCCGGTCTCCTGCGCGGTGGCCCTGGCCAACCTGGAGGTGTTCGCCCGGGAGGACCTGATCGGCCACGTCCGGGCCAACGAGGACGCCTTCCGGTCCACCCTGGAGAAGCTCACCGACCTGCCGATCGTCGGCGACGTCCGGGGCGACGGCTACTTCTACGGCATCGAGCTGGTCAAGGACAAGACGACGAAGGCCACCTTCGACGAGGCCGAGTCGGAGCGGCTGCTGCGCGGCTTCCTGTCGTCGGCGCTCTTCGCCGCCGGGCTCTACTGCCGGGCCGACGACCGGGGCGACCCGGTGGTCCAGCTCGCCCCGCCGCTGATCGCCGAGCAGGAACAGTTCGACGAGATGGAGCAGATCCTGCGCGCCGTACTCACCGAGGCATGGTCCCGCCTGTGACCGCCCCCGGCCGGTAACCGCCCCGGCCGCCGCCGGTCCGGGGGACGGCTCGCCCGGACCGGCGGCGCTCGGACCGGCCCTTCCCGCCCCGCCGGCCCGGCCGGCGCCGTTGCTGCGGAGCCCGCAATGCGCTACCAGGAGCTGTCCCACTGGCTGTCCACGGTGGACGATCCGTTGACCCCGCTCCCGGCCCTGCCCGGTGACGCCGACGCCGACGTGGTGATCGTCGGTGCCGGCTACACCGGGCTGTGGACGGCGTACTACCTCGCGGTGGCCGATCCGACGCTGCGGATCGTCGTGCTGGAGGCGGAGATCGCCGGGTACGGCGCGTCCGGGCGCAACGGTGGCTGGTGCTCGGCGCTGCTGCCCACCTCGCTGCCGGCGCTGGCCCGCCGGCACGGCCGAGCGCAGGCGCTGGCCATGCAACGGGCCATGCGGGACACGGTGACCGAGGTGGGCCGGGTGGCCGCCACCGAGGGGATCGACTGCGACTGGCAGCACGGCGGGACGGTGCTGCTGGCCCGTACCGACGTCCAGCTCGGGCGGGCCCGCGCCGCCGTCGACGAGGCCCGCGACCACGGCCTCGACCCCGACGACCTGGTCCTGCTCGACGCCGCCGGGGCCGCCGCCCGGTGCGCCGCCGAGGGGGTACGCGGTGGCACGTACACCCCACACTGCGCCGCCGTGCACCCGGCGAAGCTGGTCCGTGGCCTGGCCCGCGCGGTGCGACGGCACGGGGTGACCCTGTACGAGCGCTCCCCGGTCACCGCGATCCGGCCCGGCGCGGCGGTCACCCCGCACGGGACGGTACGGGCGGCGGTGGTGGTCCGGGCCACCGAGGCGTACACGCCGATGCTGCCCGGCCACCGCCGGACCGTCGTCCCGGTCTACTCGCTGATGGTCGCCACCGAACCGCTGTCCGAGGCCACCTGGCAGCGGATCGGGCTGGCCGACCGGGAGACCTTCTCCGACTACCGGCACCTCATCGTGTACGGCCAGCGCACGGGGGACGGCAGGCTGGCCTTCGGCGGGCGCGGTGCCCCGTACCACTTCGGATCGCGGGTCTCCCCCGACCACGACCGGGAGCCACGGGTCTTCGCCGCACTCCGCCGTACGCTGGGGGAACTCTTCCCGGTACTCGGGCCGGACGTGCCGGTCGCCCGGGCCTGGGGCGGCCCGCTCGGGGTGGCCCGGGACTGGTCCGCCTCGGTCGGACTGGACCGGTCGTCCGGGTTGGGCTGGGCCGGCGGCTACGTCGGCGACGGGGTGGGGACGAGCAACCTCGCCGGCCGTACCCTGGCCGACCTGATCCGGGGCGTGGAGTCGGAGCTGACCGCCCTCCCCTGGGTCGGCCACCGCTCCCCCCGCTGGGAGCCGGAACCGCTGCGCTGGTTGGCGATCAACGCCGGCCTGCGGGTGATGTCCTCGGCGGACGGAGCCGAACACCGCACCGGCCGCCCCGCCCGCCGCGCCACCACCTTCGCCCACCTCCTGGGCCACTGAACCCCTGATCCCTGATCCCCTCCCCGGCTCCCTCCCACCCCCGCCAACCCCCGCTGACGCCCGTGACCAGCCGGCCCCCGCTGACGCCGCTGACCCGGTGAGGCCGGTGATCAAGAGGTTTGGGTCAAGCTGAAGATCAAAGATGACCCAAACCTCTTGATCACCGGGGCGGGCTAGGGGGTAACGGACGCGGGAGCGCGGACGCGGGAGCACGGACGCGCGCGGACGCGCACGGGCACACGGGGCCGGGGCGCGGGGCGGGTGCGGATCGCGGGGGGGGTGCGGGGTTCAGTGGTTGGGGGGGATCACGCGGAGGTGGCCTCGGCGGCCGGTGGGGGGGTTCTGGTTCTGGGGGTGGGACGTCTGGTCGTCCTGGGGTGGGCGGGGGGCGACCGGGCGGGCCGCCTCGCGGACGGCCTCGGCCAGGGCGACCAGGTCGTCGGTGGTGGGCGGCGGGGGCTCGAACTCGCCCTCGTGCCGCACGACGTCCCAGCCCCGGGGGGCGGTCAGGCTCCGGGCGTGCTGCTCACACAGGTCGTACGTGTGCGGCTCGGCGAATGCCGCCAACGGCCCCACGACAGCGGTCGACTCGTTGTAGACATAGGTCAATGTGGCGACCGCTTGCCGGGGGCAGCCGTTACGGGAGCAGCGCCGTGGTGACCTCACGTGCGGCAGGGTATCCCCATTACCGGGTCCGGCGCACCGGTTCGCTTTGCGACACGCCCATCACGGTGATCACAATTCGCACCTGGTGCTCCCGCCACGCCTGTCGACGCGCGCCGTGGTGGGCCGGTCGGGGCTGCGGGCTACCCTTTGCCTCATGACGAGTCCGGAACACCGCCGCCCCGGCGCCGGCCGGCGCAACCACCGTGACCGGCACGGGCGTGGCCTGCGCGGGCGGCTGGTGCCGGCGACCGTGCCGCTGGCCCGGACCAAGGCCGAGGTCTTCGACGACCTGGTGCTGGACACCGTGGAGACGCTGGAGCGCCGGTTCGCCACGGAGCTGGCCGGGGTCGAGTTCGCCGTCGAGGACGTCCCGCCTGATCTGAACGTGTACGACTCCGACGTGCTGGAGGACGGCGAGGTGCCGCTGGCCCGGCTGCTGCCAGGCCGGCCGGGTCGGCAGGAGGTGCCGCCCCGGATCGTGCTCTACCGGCGGCCGTTGGAGTTCCGCGCGATGGACCGCGAGGACCTCGCCGACCTGGTCCATGACGTGATCATCGAACAGGTGGCGAACCTGCTCGGGGTCGACCCGGACGAACTGGCCTGACCGCTTTCCGACCTCTGGTCGTCGGCTCCACCCCACCGGACCCGGCACCGGGCCATCTCACGTGGCCCGGTGCGCCGCCCGGTGGCCGACCGCCCCCGCGGTCGGGCCGCCGCACCGCCCTGACGTCGGTCACCCCCGTGACCCGTCGGGCGTGAGCCGGGCGGCCCCCACCGCCCCGGCTCGGCCCCTCAGCTCAGGCGGCCCGCCGCTTGAGCTTGCGCCGCTCCCGCTCGGAGAGCCCACCCCAGATCCCGAACCGCTCGTCGTGCCCGAGAGCGTATTCGAGGCATTCCGTCTTGACCTCGCACCGCGAACAGATCCGTTTCGCCTCGCGGGTCGAGCCGCCCTTCTCGGGGAAGAACGCTTCCGGGTCGGTCTGCGAGCACAGTGCCCGCTCCTGCCACTCCGGCGCGTTTCCGAGCAGGTCGGCCACCTCAAGCTGGCCGTCCATCAGATGCCTCCTTGTCGCGCACCGACGTCACCGCCGCTGCAACCCCCCACGCGAAAGGCGTGCTTGTCCGTCCGGTCCCTATTTGTTGCGTTCCGCGCGAACAACCCCATCGAAATTACACGCGTGTAATGCGTGCGCCGTCAAGCCGGACTTGATAATGGAGTCGCCCTCCCGACACGCCACCGGACGGTCACCCGGACCATCCGGCCCTCGCAACCTGCCCTATCGATTCAGCCCCCGGGCGAGTAACGCCCCCTCCGGCGAGTTGCCCCAGATTTCTCCTGTGGCGTCGCCGCCCCGGCGGCCGCCGGAGCACGTCGACGGGCACGTTGGACGGCCGACCCGCCAAGATCATGAGCATGGTGGGGGACAGGGTAACGCGGTTGGCTCCGGACCGCCCGCCGAGCCGGGAATGCCGACAGCGCCCCGTCCACATTGTGGACGGGGCGCTCGGGTGGACGAACTGTCGCGGGGCTCAGGCCGACCGTGGTGGGCTGCTCGGCCAGACGAATTCGGCAATCGCCCCACCGGTGACGGAGATCGTCCCGGCGGACGTCTCCTCGTCCCACCAGACGGTATACAGGCCCGCCGCCAGATCCGGGTAGACGGCACTGTGGAACACCCCGTCGCGGACGATCCGCTCCCGCACCGCCGAGTGCGTACGCACCACGGCGTCCTGGTCGACCCGGCTGATCTCGATCTCCCGGCCGTGCAGGTCACGTCCGGTGTAGATGATCAGTGCGCCGGTCTCGCCGCCGATGTCGAGCATCACCGTACCGCTCTCCGTCGGCCCGTACTGATGGTGATGGTGGTGGTGTCCGCTCATGCCGCTCTCCGTCCGGTCAGGAGTTCGCCGCGGCCGGGTTGTTGAACCCGTCGTACGGCGTACCGAGGAAGGGGAAGTCCCGCAGGAACGGCGCGGTCACGTCGGCCGCGCTCAACCCGGGGGTCACCGCGCCGGCCGCCGCATCCGGCTTGAACTTCTTGTCGACCAGCGGCACGGTCACCCCGGCCACCGCCCGCAGCGCGATGCTCACCACGTCGTCGACCACCCGGCGACCGTTGGGGAAGCCGGCCAGGTCGCCCCCGAGCAGACCGAACTGGTTCGGCTTGCTGCTCGGCTTGATCGCGGTGTTCAGCCGCAGCATGTCGGCCTGCAGCTCGCCGGTGAGGTTGGTGAAGCCGTCGATCAGCCCGGACGGGATCCCGGTGAGCAGGATGGCGAGCAGGTCGGCCCGGGGCTTCTTGGACTTGTTCAGCGCGTCCAGGTTGGGGAAGACACCCGGGTAGAGCACCGGCAGCAGCGCCGCCAGCTCCGGCTGCTCGACGAACCGGGCGAACCGCTTGTCCTCGGTCGGCGGCAGGGTGTTCCACAGGTCCTTCTTGGACATCGGCACGATGACCTCGTTGAACAGCGGGTTGCCCAGCCGGGAGACCTGGGTCCACGGGCCGACTGCGGAGTCCGCGGCGACCCTGTCGCCGAGCACCCGCACCTGCTGGCGGGAGGCGGTCGTCCACACCCCGATGGTCGAGGCCCGGTCGCCCGCGCCGTACCGGTTGGCCTTGCGGCGCACCTTGCTCAGCGGCACCTGCACCGCGATGCTGTGCACGTTCATCCGGTCCACCGCGTTGACCGGCTCGCCCTCGGTCTTGAACAGCTTCTTGCCGGCCACGTGCAACTGCTGGAACGGCCGCAGCGTACCCAGGTCGAAGATCGCGCCCAGGTCGACGAAGAAGCCGTCCGCGCGCTGCCCGGCGAACACCTTCTCCCCCGTCGACAGCTTGAACGTCGCCTGCCGGACCAGGTCGTTGTACTTCGGGATGGACAGCGGCCCGACGTTGCACGGCGGGCAGGGCAGCTTGTGCGCCAGCACGTGCTCCTTGCCGTCGGTGATCCGGGTCAGCCGGTAGAACTGCCGCCGGTTCCAGTTCTTGCTGTCCAGCGACTCGATCGGCCCGGTGTTGTAGAGAAAACTGTTCTGGTTCGTGATCTCGGTACGGAATTCGAACCGGTAGGTCACGTCGGGGTGGCCGTCACCGTCGTTGTCGATATGGATCTCGTACCGCACGTCGTCGCCGAACTCGAAGAAGTTCGGGCCGCTCGCGGGGAGCTGCAACGGCACGTAGTTGGCGATCAGCGTCACCGAGTCGGGCCGGTCGGGGCTGACGAAGGCGTACAGGTCGGAGCTGTCGGCGACCGGGTCCTTGCTTATTTCCGGCGCTTCGCGGTGGGACGACATGGCGGACCAGCCTTTGCGGAATCATGAGGAATCAGGGCATGACGAACCGGGCGCCGAGAGCCTGCGCCTGGCGGTGAAGGGGAAGCGACGCGGACGGGTCGACCCGCCCGGCGGTGACGGGCAGCTCAGCGCCGCCCGGTGCCGATCGGTGGCTCAGCGCCGCCCGGTGCGGATGGACGGCTCGGCACCACCCGTCGCGGGCGGTGGCCGACGCCGCCTGGTGGCAGCGGGCGGGTCAGCTCCGACCGGCGGCACGGCGCAGCCGGTCCGCCAGCCCCCGGTCGCGCACCTCGATCCGAGACGTGCCGACGAAGACGTCCAACGTCCCGGAGTTGGCGTCGCGCAGGTGGACCACGATCGGCCCCTCCGCGCTCGTGGTCGACGGGGAGTTCTGCGCCACCGACACGCCGGTCACCGTCAGGGCAGCCGCGCCCAGCGTGGCGCTCGCCGCCGCGGTCAGTGTCTGGCGGCGGGTCAGTCGCGGCCAGGAACGCTTCCGCACTTCGCTCGTCATGGGGAACCTTTCCTCCGGCGGCGCGTGAGCGCCCGCGGTGTGGAGCGCGAGGTCGCCGGCGGCGGCCCTCGCCTCAACCGCCACCGGCGAACACTGGTACGGCCCGCACGCGCGAAAGGTTCGATGTCATCGCGACGGATGACCGTACGCGGTCGTCCGCTTGCGCGCCGGCCGTCCGGCGGCGGCGGCGATCGCCCGCAACTGCTCCTCGGTACGCGCCGATCCGTTGCCCGAACCCGCCATCCGGGAGATGGTCTCCTCCATCAGGGTGCCGCCCAGGTCGTTGCAGCCGCCCCGGAGCATCGCCACGGTGCCCTCGTCGCCGAGCTTCACCCAGGAACACTGGATGTTGTCGATCCGCCCGTGCAGCAGCAGCCGGGCCATCGCGTGCACCACCCGGTTCTCCCGCCAGGTCGGGCCGGGCCGGGCGATGCCGGCCAGGTAGATCGGCGCGTTGGTGTGCACGAACGGCAGGGCCACGAACTCGGTGAACCCACCCGTGCGGTCCTGCACCCCGGCCAGCACCCGGAAGTGCGCCAGCCACTGCCCGGGGTGGTCGACGTGCCCGTACATCATCGTGGAGCTGGACCGGATGCCCAGTTCGTGGGCGGTCGAGACCACCTCGACCCAGGCGGCGGCCGGTAGTTTGCCCTTGGTGAGCACCCAGCGCACGTCGTCGTCGAGGATCTCGGCGGCGGTGCCGGGGATGGTGTCCAGGCCGGCTTCACGCAGCATCGACAGCCAGTCCCGCACCGGCACGCCCGCCTTGGCGGCGGCGGTGACGATCTCCATCGGGGAGAACGCGTGCACGTGCATCCCGGGCACCCGGGCCTTGATCGCCCGGACGATGTCGGCGTAACCGGTCACCGGCAGCTGCGGGTCGATGCCGCCCTGGAGGCAGACCTCGCCGGCGCCGGCCGCCCACGCCTCCTCGGCGCGGTCGGCCACCTGCTCCACCGACAGCCGGAACGCGTCGGCGTCCCGCTCCCGCTGGGCGAACGCGCAGAACCGGCAGCCCACGTAGCAGACGTTGCTGAAGTTGATGTTGCGGTTGACCACGTAGGTCACGTCGTCGCCGACGGTGTCCCGACGCACGTCGTCGGCGAGCCGGCACAGCTCCTCCAGGGCCGGGCCGTCCGCGCCGAACAGCGCCAGCGCCGCCCCGGCGTGCCGGGGCTCCAGCAACGCCGCCGGGTCGTCGGCCGCCAGCCGCAGCCCCGCCCGCAGGTCGCCGTCGCCGACCGGCACCGGTCCGCCCGACGCGGCGGGGCTCACCTTGCCGGCGACCTCCGCCCAGTCGCCGTAGACGCTGTCGAAGTCGCCCCGCCGGTCGTCGGTGCGGCCGGTCGTGTCGATGGTGGCGTGCAGGTCGACCCGGCCGCCGCCGAAGACCTCCTCCGGCTCCTGCCAGGGGCGGCCCATCGGGCGGGCCGCCTCGACCGCCAGCCCGGTCGCCGGGTCGGCGAGCGCCGTGACGTGCGGCAGCAGCCGGGGGTCGAGCCAGGGGTCGCCCGCCCGGACGTACTCCGGATAGACCGTCAGCCGCTCGCGCAGGGTGAAGCCGGACTTCTCGGTCTGCCGGGCCAGCTCGTCGAGCTGCGGCCACGGCCGTTCCGGGTTGACGTGGTCGGGGGTGAGCGGGGACACCCCGCCCCAGTCGTCGATGCCGGCCCGCAGCAGCAGGTCGTACTCGTCCTCGATCAGGTTGGGCGGGGCCTGGATCCGGGCCTTCGGGCCGAGCAGCAGCCGGGCCACCGCCACGGTGGCCGCCAGGTCGTGCAGCTCGGCGTCGGGCAGGCCGCCCATCGCGGTGTCCGGCTTGGCGCGGAAGTTCTGCACGATCACCTCCTGGAGGTGGCCGTACTCCCGGTGCGAGCGACGGATCGCGAAGATCGCGTCGACCCGCTCGGCCGGCGTCTCACCGATGCCGATCAGGATGCCGGTGGTGAACGGCACCCCGACCCGGCCGGCGTCGTCGAGGACCCGCAGCCGGACCGCCGGCTCCTTGTCCGGGGAGCCGAAGTGCGGGCCGCCCGGCTCCGACCAGAGCCGGGTGGCGGTGGTCTCCAGCATCATCCCCATGCTCGGCGCGACCGGCTTGAGCCGTTGCAGCTCCGACCAGGAGAGCACCCCCGGGTTGAGGTGCGGCAGCAGGCCGGTCTCCTCCAGCACCGCCACCGCGCAGGCCCGCAGGTAGTCCACTGTGGAGTCGTAGCCCCGCTCGTCGAGCCAGGAGCGGGCCGCCGGCCAGCGCTCCTCCGGCCGGTCACCCAGGGTGAACAGGGCTTCCTTGCAGCCCAGCGCCGCGCCCTGCCGGGCGATCACCAGCACCTCGTCGGTCTCCAGGAAGGCCGCCGGCAGCCGGTGCGGCACGGTGGCGAAGGTGCAGTAGTGGCACCGGTCCCGGCAGAGCCGGGTCAACGGGATGAAGACCTTCTTCGAGTACGTCACCACGCCCGGTCGGCCGGCGTCGCGTAACCCGGCGTCCCGGACCTCCCCGGCGATGCGGAGCAGCTCGTCCAGTTCGCCGCCCCGGGCGGCCAGCAGCGCGGCGGCCTCGTCGACGTCGAGGGCACGCCCGGTGGCGGCCCGGCGCAGCGCCCGGCGCACGGTCGCCGGGGTCGGGCCGGGATCGGTGCGGTCAACCATCCGCCCAGCCTAGGCGCTGACCTGGACGGTCCGGCAGGTACGCGACCCGGGTGTGACATCATCCCCGGCCCGGCACCGGCGACCCGGGCCTCCGCCCCGGGCAGGCTCCGGCACCACCGGCCCGGCCCGGCCGGGGTCCGGCACCACCGCCACGGCCCGGCCGGTCGCGCCGCAGCGTCGACCGGCCGGGCCGGGGTGGGCTCAGTGCGGGGTGTTCGGGTCGTCGCGCCGGAAGGGCTGGGTGCGGTCGGCCTCCGCGTCGCCCGTGCCGGTGGTCGGCTCGCCCGGCTGACGCGGGATCGCCTGGGTCGGGTCGGCCGACGGGGGCTGCCCGAACGGCGGGGCGCTGTGCGGCCCACCGGCCGGCGGCGCGGACTGCGGAGCGCCGAACGGCGGGGCCGGCTGCGGCGGGACACCGCCCGTCGACCCGGACTGCGGCGCACCGAACGGCGGCGCGGACTGCGGAGCACCGAACGGCGGGCCGGACTGCGGGGGCGGGGCGAAGCCGGGCTGGCCGTACTGCCCGGCGCCGGGCTGGCCCGGGGTGGGGTGGCCGGGGTAGCCGCCCTGCTGCGGCCAGCCCGGCTGCGGCTGACCGTAGACACCGGGCTGGAGCTGCGGCTTCGGCACGTGGTAGAGGGTGCGCCAGATCCGGAACACCACGTACGCCGCCAGCCCGAAGATCGCCAGCCAGGCCGCCCGGGTCAGCATGCCGAGCAGGGCGTCCAGCACCTCCGCCTCGGCCAGCCGGCCGACCAGCCAGATCAGGAAGGTCAGCACGCCGAACAGCGCGGCGAAGGCGTACTCGCCGAGGGCGAGCTGGGTGAACTGCTTCGCCCGGCCGGACACCGGCGAAAGATGGGTGACCAGCAGCACGGCCAGCAGCGGCAGCACCGTCGACTCGACACCGACGAAGGCGAAGAACTCGCTCCCCGCCCGCCCCGAGAAGGTGCTGTAGTCCGATGTCGGCACGAGCAGCCGGACGAACCCGACGAAGAGCAGCACGGCGTTCGCGCCGAGCAGGACGAGCGCGGCGAGTTCGCGCAGGGGTGCGGTGATCTGGCGGGCCTGCGACGCGTCGTGCGACGCGGGCTCGGCGGGGCTGGTCACGAACTCTCCCTCGGGGCGAAACGGACAGATGCCGACGTGAGCCTAGTCTCTCGGGCCACCCACCGGCGGTACGCCTCCCGTACGGGAGGATGGGGGACATGCACATCGTGGTTCTGACCGGCGGGATCGGGGGTGCCCGATTCCTGCTCGGCGTCCGGGCGTACGCCCGCGAGGTGGGTGCCGAGGTGACCGCCGTGGTCAACGTCGGCGACGACCTCTACCTGCACGGCCTCAAGGTCTGCCCCGACCTGGACAGCGTCCTGTACACCCTGGGCGGGGGTGCCGACCCGGAACGCGGGTGGGGGCGGGCCGGCGAGAGCTGGACGATCCGGCAGGAGCTGGCCGCGTACGGAGCCGAGCCGGGCTGGTTCAACCTCGGTGACAAGGACGTCGCCACCCACCTGGTGCGTACCACCATGATCACTGCCGGTTATCCGCTGTCGCGGGTCACCGAGGCGCTGGCCGCCCGCTGGCAGCCCGGCGTACGGCTGCTGCCGGCGACCGACGACCGGCTGGAGACGCACGCGGTGGTCGACCTGGACGGCGAGCGGCGGGCCATCCACTTCCAGGAGTGGTGGATCCGGTACCGGGCGGGTGTGCCCACCGACCGGTTCGTCTTCGTCGGCGCGGACAGCGCCAAGCCGGCCCCCGGGGTGACCGAGGCGCTCGCCGCCGCCGACGTGGTGCTGGTCGCGCCGAGCAACCCGGTGGTGAGCATCGCCCCGGTGCTGGCGGTGCCCGGGCTGCGCGACGCGGTGGCCACCGGCCCGGCCCCGGTCGTCGGGGTGTCGCCGATCATCGGCGGTGCACCGGTACGCGGGATGGCCGACCGCTGCCTGGAGGTCCTCGATGTGGAGTGCAGCGCGGCCGGGGTCGGCCGGCTCTACGGCGGGCGCAGCGAGGGCGGCCTGCTCGACGGCTGGCTGGTCGCCCCGGAGGACGACGGCGTGGCGGTACCCGGGGTGACGGTCCGGGCGGTTCCGCTGCGGATGACCGACGAGGCGGCGACGACGGCGATGGTGCGGGCCGCGATGGAGCTGGTGTGAGACTGGAGATCCTGCCGGTGCCGGGCATCGGCGACGTGACCGAGGGCGACGACCTGGCGGTGCTGATCGGCACGGCCGCGCCGTGGCTGCGGGACGGCGACGTGCTGGTGGTGACCAGCAAGATCGTGTCGAAGGCGGAGGGCCGGCTGGTGGACGTGCCGGCCGACGGGCCGGAGCGGCTCGCCGCGAGGGACGAGGTGCTGGCCGCCGAGACCGCCCGGGTGGTGGCGACCCGGGGGCAGACCCGGATCGTGCAGACCCACCACGGCTTCGTGATGGCCTCCGCCGGGATCGACGCGTCCAACGTCGACAAGACCCGGCTGGTGCTGCTCCCGGTGGACCCGGACGCGTCGGCCCGGTCGCTGCGCGCCGCGCTGCGGGACCGCTACCGGATCGACGTCGCGGTGATCATCAGCGACACGATGGGTCGGCCGTGGCGCAACGGGCTGACCGACGTGGCGCTCGGGGTCGCCGGGATGCCCGCGATCCGGGACCACCGGGGCGAGGTCGACCCGTACGGCAACGAGCTGCAGCTGACCCAGATGGCGGTGGTCGACGAGCTGGCCGGCGCGGGTGAGCTGATCAAGGGCAAGTGCGACCAGGTGCCGGTGGCGGTGGTCCGTGGCTACCTGCCGGCGACGTCACCACCGACCGACGGTGGCCCGGCCCACCCGCCGACCGAGGGCAACGGCCTGGCCCACCGGCCGACCGAGGGCAGCGGCCGGGACGACCGGCCGGCGGTCCGGCTGGTCGACGACGGGGTCGGGGCCGCCGCCCTGGTGCGGGAGAGCGCGCTGGACCTGTTCTCGCTCGGCACCGCCGAGGCGACGGCGGCCGGGCTGCGGGCCGCCGCGACGCTCGCCGACGGCCCCGGCGCGGCACCGGTCGACCCGGCCGCCGTCGACCGGGCCATCGCCGCGGTGGCCAGGGTGGTGGCCCCCGGCACCAGCTTCACCCCGGTCACCGACGACGAGGTACGCGTCGGTCTGGCGGCGACCGTCGACGGCTGGCCGGCCGGGGCGACCGGCCTGGTGCTCGGCGCGGCGCCCACCCCCGTCGACCAGCCCGACCTGGTGCGTTTCGGCGCCGACCTGCACCGGCTGCGGATCGCGCTGGCCGCCGAGGGGATCGGATCCGCGCTGCTGCCACCGCCGACGGGCAGCATCGCCAGCGCCTGCCTGGCCCTCTGAGTCGACCGGTCATGGTGCCGGGGCGGCGGCTTCCGCGCGGCTGGACACCACCGCATCCGTGACGTTGCGCCGCCCGCCGCGGATGGTGTCAGGCGTCAGGCGTCAGGCGTCAGGCGTCGAGCATGGCCCGGCCGAGCGGGGTCAGGGTGTGCAGCACCGTGTTGCGGTCGCGGCGGCTGACCAGCAGCCCGGCGTTGCGCAGCACCGCGGTGTGCTGACTGGCGGCGGCCGCCGAGATGTGCAGCCGGCGGGCCACCTCCCCGGTGGTCGCGCCGTCGTCGCTCACCTCGAGGACCGCCGCCCGGGTCCGGCCGAGCAACGCGGCCAGCGCCTCCCGGCCACCGTCACCCGCCGGCCGACCACCCGCGCCGGCCGGCGGGTCCAGCCCGCCGAGCCGGTCCGCCGGATAGACCAGCACCGGCGGCAGCGCCGGGTCGAGCAGGGCGACCGGGGTACGCGCGCAGAAGAACGACGGCACCAGCAGCAGCCCCCGACCGTCCAGGTGCAACTCCCGACGGTTCGGATAGTCCACGACCTGTAGTACGCCGGAGTCCCAGCGCATTCCCGGCCGCAGGCTCGCCAGCAGCCCCTCGGTGCCGCCGTCGAGCAGGGCACGGGCGCGTACCGCGCGGTCGGCCTCCACCGCGGCCCGGATCCGCCCCCAGTACGGATCGATCGCCACCGACCGGTACTGCGTCATCGCCTCCGTCAGGTGCCGGAGCACCTCCGGCTCACCCCGGGCCAGCGCGGCGGCCGACGACGGCAGCGGGTTCGTGCCGGACAGCAGGGTCAGGTCCCGGCGCAGCAGCTCGGTCGGGGTGGACCGGACGGCGTCCAGCCCCGCCTCGAAACCGTCGAGGCTCTCGTAGGGGGTGAGGAAGTCGGGGAAGTAGCCGCGCGGCGGGTTCAGCGCGAACAGCAGCCGGAACTGGTCGGCGGCGGTCTCCCGGCGCAGCCCGGCGGCGACCCCCCGGCGCCAGCCGGCCATCAGCGGGTCGCGGGTCCGGCCCTGGAGCAGGTGCAGGCTCAGGACCAGCTCCCAGACCGGGTCGGCGGCGGGCGCGACCCGGGTCCGGAGGAGGTCCTGCTGCGAGAAGTGGATGGTCAGCATGGGGCGCTCCCGGGGCGGGGCTGGGGGACTCCCGCCGACCCACTGCACTGTACCGGGCGGCACTTATCTCCACTTTTAAGTGTGGAGTGAAAGACCTCGACGCAAGTTCCACCGATTGACATGCTCCTAGTGCCCGGACGACACCTGGGGTCACCCCCGCCGCCGCCCGGGTGACCTGGGGTCCGCAGGACGTGGCACCCGGGAGGCACCACGAGGGTCTGCGGCCCTGGTTCCGCAGAGGTGTCACCCGGGTCCACCACCCGTCCGCGCGAGGGCGGCTCGGTTCAGCCGATCCAGAGCGCCACCCGATGGTCCTCGTCGGTGACGTAGAAACGGCGTCCGTCCACCTCGGCCACCCCCTCGACGTGCCGGAACGGCGTCAGGTCGGCCACCAGCTCCCCCGCGATGCGCCCGTCGTCGGTCGGCTCCCACCGGAACCGGACGTGCCGCGAGGTCACCTCCCCACCGGCCGGATGGTCGTCCAGCAGCACCGATCCCTTGCCGAGGGCGTCGATCGACCCGACCACCGCCGCGTACCCGCCGTCGGCGGTCGGGGTGACCGCGCGGAAGCCCACCAGCGCGCCGGGCGGCGTCACCCCGGTCAACGCGTACGCCCGGTCGGCGCGGGGCCACCCCGCGCCCCGGGTGAACATCTCCGGCACCCCGGCCAGCTCGACCAGGACCGGTTCCCCGTCCACGGTCACCGGGAAGCGGAGCCCGAGCAGCACCGTCCCCTGCGGGGTGAACGCCGCCGCCTCCACGTTCAGCGGCAGGTCGTCCTCGGCCAGCCGGCGTACCCAGGACTTGGCCCGCGCCGTGCCCCGGGAGACGGTCTCGCCGATGAACCGCTGCCGGACCCGGTCGCCCGGCGGCAACGGGGTGAACGGCGCCTTCACCAGCGCGTCGTTGATCGCCCGGTGCACCCGGAACCGGTTGCGGACCACCTGCACCGGCAGTGTCCCGGTGGCCGCGTCGTCCTCCCGGAAGCGGGCCACGAAGGCGCGGCGGGGGCGCAGCGGACCGGCCTTGGATCCGAAGTGCGATCCGAAGACGTACACCCAGCCGTCGTGCTCGGCCAGTGCCTCACCGTCCTCGGTCCGGCCGTTCTCGACCCCGGCGTCCGCCACCACGTGATGGGCGACCCACTCGCCGTCGGCGCGCTCCAGCAGCAGGGCCAGGCACTGCTCCACCGGCCCCTCGTCGAGCACGGTCCAGAAACCGCGGACGGCGTCGTACGCCCGCAACAGCGACCGGGACCGGACCGGCAGAAGGTCACTGGCCTCGTTGCCGGCCACCACGAACTCCAGAAGTCTCAGGCTCACCGCGCCAGGGTACGGAGCGCACGCTCGTAGAGTGGCGGGATGCCCGACGCCTCGTCCGCCACCCGCCTCCCCACCGCCGAGCCCGCCGGCACTCCCGAGCCGGCCGCCCTGGCCGCCCCCACCAGCACCGCCGCACCGGTGCAGGGGGCGGCCGGGCCGGGGCCGGGCGACGGGAACGCGGCGCTGTACGCCGACGCGGTGGCGGTGCTGACCGGCTGGACGCCGACCGGGTCGGCCGCCGCCGAGGCCCGCGACCGCACCCTCGCCCTGCTCGCCGACGGCCCGGCCGCGTTGACCCGTCACCACCTGCCGGGCCATCTCACCGCGAGCGCCCTGATCCTCGACGCCTCCGGTACCCGGGTCCTGCTCTGCCTGCACGGCAAGCTGCACCGCTGGGTGCAGCTCGGCGGGCACTGCGAACCGGGTGACCACACGCTGGCCGGGGCGGCGCTACGCGAGGCCACCGAGGAGTCCGGCATCGAGGGGCTGGTCATCGACCCCGTACCGATCGACGTGGACATCCATCCGGTGGCCTGCCAGGGCGGCTCGCTGCACCACGACGTCCGGTTCGCGGTCTTCGCCCCGCCGGGGGCGGTCCCGCAGGTCAGCGACGAGTCCGAGGCGCTGGGCTGGTTCCCCGCCGACCGGCTGCCGGAGCCGCTGGCCGGCGGGACCGTCCAACTCGTCGTCCCGGCCCTGGCGGCCCATGCCCGCCACACCGCCGGCCACCCACCCCGCTGAGCCGGGCGTCCGCCACGGCGGTACCGACCGGGGCGGTCGTCTGTCAGACCAGCCCGTCCTCACCCCGGGACTTCAGCTCGTCGACCAGCGCCTTGACGTCCTGTGCCCGGTCGCGGGGGCAGACCAGCACCGCGTCGGGGGTGTCCACCACGATCAGGTCGCGGACCCCGAGGACGGCCACCAGCCGACCCGACTGCGGCACCACCACCAGGTCGTGGGCGTCGTGCAGCAGGACTCCGGGCTTGGCGTCGACCCCCAGCACCACGTTGCCGGCCGGGTCGGCGGGCAGCACCTCGCCGAGGGTGTGGAAGTCGCCCACGTCGTTCCACCCGAAGTCACCCGGCACGGTGGCGACCCGGCCAGCGGTGGCCGCGCCCTCCATCACCGCGTAGTCGACGGAGATCTTCGGCAGCGTCGGCCAGACGGCACCGAGGACCTCGTCCTGCTCGGGGGTGCCCCAGGCCGCCGCGATCGCGGCGACCCCGGTGTGCAGGGCCGGCTGCTGGTGGGCGAGTTCGGCGAGGAAGACGTCCACCCGCCAGACGAACATGCTGGCGTTCCAGAGGTGCCGGCCCGAGCGCAGGTACGCCTCGGCGACCGGCGCGGCCGGCTTCTCCTTGAACTCGAGCACCGGACGCAGCAGGCCGTCACCGCCCGGCTCACCGGTCTCCAGGTAGCCGTAGCCGGTCTCGGCCCGGGTCGGGGTGATCCCCACCGTCATCAGCAGGCCCTGTTCGGCGCCCCGGACGGCGGCCTGGACGGTCTGCACCCAGGCGGCGGGATCGCGGATCAGGTGGTCGGCGGCGAAGGAACCCATCACGGCCGTCCGGTCCCGCTGCGCGATCACCGCCGCCGCCAGCGCGATCGCCGCGCAGGAGTCCCGGGGCGACGGTTCCACCAGGATGTTCTCCTCGGGTACCCCGCGTAGCTGCCGGGCCACCGCCGCCGCGTGGGCGGCTCCGGTGACCACCAGGGTGCGCTCCGGTGTGGTCAGCGGCGCGAGCCGGTCCACGGTCGCCTGGAGCAGCGACGCGTCGGTACCGGTGAGCGGGTGGAGGAACTTGGGGTGCCCCGCGCGGGACAGCGGCCACAACCTCGTGCCACTGCCACCCGCCGGGATGACGGCGTAGAGCATCAGCACATCATGCCCGAACCGTCTCAGGTCGGATGGCGGCTCGGCCGTACCGCCAGCGACCACTCAGGAACGGGCCCGGCTCCACGCGGCGATGTGCACCTCGGCGCTCGACGCCCAGGTGAACTCCTTCGCCCGGTCGACGCCCGCCTTGGCCAGCGACAGCCGACGCTGCTCGTCGTCGAGCAGAGCGGCCAGGTCGGTGGCGATCTGGTCCGGGTCCTCGCTGGTGTAGGCGACCGCGTCACCGCCCACCTCGGGCAGCGAGAGCCGGGGCGTGGTGAGCACCGGCGCGGCGCAGGCCATCGCCTCCAGGATCGGCAGGCCGAACCCCTCGCCGTACGACGGGTAGGCGGCGACCAGCGCGCCGCCGAGGAAACCGGGCAGGTCGGCGTAGCGCAGGTAGCCGGGGCGCAGCAGCCGCAGGTGCGAGGGGACCTCGGCCACCGCGCGGTCGATGTCGTCGTCGTGGCCCTGACCGCCGGCGACCACCAGGGCCGGCGGGTTCTCCCGGTCGCCCACCGCCCGCGCCCAGCCGCGGATCAGATTGGGTACGTTCTTGCGCGGCTCCTTGGCCCCGAGGAACGCGACGTAGCTGCTGCCGCCGAGCCCGAGCCGAGCCCGTACCCGGGCCTTCTCCTCGTCGCCCGGGGCGTGGAAGGCCTGCTGGTCGACCCCGTGGTACGCCACGTCGATCCGGGTCGGGTCGGCGTCGAGCAGCCGGATCAGCTCGTCGCGGGTGGCCTTGCTCGGCACGATCACCCGGCTGGCCCGACGCAGCGACGTCTTGATCGCGCTGCGGAAGAACGTCCGGCGGGACTTGTCGTAGTGCTCCGGCTCGGTGAAGAAGGTCGCGTCGTGGACGGTCACCGTCACCGGGCAGCCGGCACGCAGCGGGCAGGTGTAGAACGGCGAGTGCAGCACCTCGGCACCGACCTGCTGGGCGAGCAGCGGCAGACCGGTCTGCTCCCAGGCGAGCCGGGCCGGGCGGTGGGCGACGGCGGCCGGGGCGGGGATCACCTCGGCCCCGGGCAGCATCCGGGTGTAGCGCTCCAGGTCGGTGCGCAGGCTGACCACGACCAGGTCGACCGTCTCCCCGCAGACCACCCCGAGGGCTCCGAGCAGGCCATCGACGTATCTACCGACGCCGCCACGGTCGGCGGGGACACTCGTGGCGTCGATGAGCACGCGGGGCGGGCGACCGGCGGTCACGGGGCGACTCCTTGCATGGCGGGTCTGTGGGGAACAACACTCCGGGCAAGCCTACGCCGGAGCCCGGTGCGGACGCTGACTGCGACCCGACCGTACGCCGACTTGTCATCGCCATCGGATACGGACGGCGGGGGCGTATCGTTCGCGCCGATGGCCGACAACATTGCCCGGGTGTTCGCCGCCGCGATCGCGGCGGACCCCGCCCGCCCCCTGCTGACCTGGTACGACGACGCCACCGGCGAGCGCACCGAACTCTCCGGCGCGACCCTGGCCAACTGGGTGGCCAAGACCGCCAACCTGCTCGTCGACGAGCTGGCGCTGAGCCCCGGCGACCGGGCCGGGGTGCTGCTGCCACCCCACTGGCAGACCGCCGCGGTGCTGCTCGGCTGCTGGTCGGCCGGCGTTACGGTGCGTGACGAATCCGGCGACGTGGAGGTCCTCTTCGCCGCCGCCGACCGGGTGGCCGAGGCCGACGCCTGGCCGGCCGGCGACCGGTACGCGCTGGCGCTCGCCCCGTTCGCCGCCCCGCTGCGCGAGGTGCCTGCCGGGTTCGTCGACTACGTCGTCGAGGTACGCACCCAGGGTGACCACTTCACCCCGTCCACCCGGGGCGGTCCGGCCGACGCGACCCTGCTGGCCGAGGCGGACGCCCGCGCGACGGACCTCGGCATCTCCCCCGGCGACCGCCTGCTCGTCGACGCGGCGGTCCACCCCGACCCGCGCGACTGGCTGCTCGCCCCGCTGCTCCGCCAGGCGACGATCGTGCTGACCGGCAACGCCGACCCCTCCCGCCTCCCCACCCGAGCCCACACCGAACGCACCACCCACACCCTGACCTGACCCCCACCCTGTTCCTCCCCGCCCGACCCTGTCCCCGCCCCGCCTTGCCCCGGTGATCAAGAGCTTTACGTCAACATCCAGCCCACGGATGACGTAAACCTCTTGATCACCCGGCCCCGACGCCGCTGGCGTGCGGTGATCAAGAGGTTTGGGGCGGGATTGGCGGGGCGGGGTGACGTAAAGCTCTTGATCACCGGGGCAGGTGAGACCCGGTGGGAGCAGGGTGGGGTGGTGGGTCAGGGGGTGGGGCGGGATTGGGCGAAGGTGGCGAAGGCGGTGAGGGACTCGGGGTTGGCCAGGGCGCCCTGGGCGGCGGCCGACTCGACCGGGGTGCCGGTGAGGATCTTCTTGACCGGGACCTCCAGCTTCTTGGACGACAGGGTGCGTGGCACCGCCCTGACCTGGTGGATCTCGTCGGGGATGTGCCGGGGCGACAGCGCGGTACGCAGCTCACGGGCGATCTTGCGGCGCAACGCGTCGTCGAGTTCGAGGCCCTCGGCGAGCACCACGAACAGCAGCAGCTCCCCGGCCCCGCCCTCGTCGTCCTCCAGGTGCACCACCACCGAGTCGACCACCTCGTCGAGGCCCTCCACCACCGAGTAGAACTCGGCCGTGCCGAGCCGTACGCCGCCCCGGTTGAGGGTGGCGTCGGAACGACCGGTGATCACGCAGCCGCCCCGCTCGTTGATGGTGATCCAGTCGCCGTGCCGCCACACCCCGGGATAGACGTCGAAGTACGCCTCGGCGTAGCGGCGGCCGTCCGGGTCGTTCCAGAAGCCCACCGGCATGCTCGGCATCGGCGCGGTGATCACCAGCTCGCCCAGCTCCCCGAGGACCGGGGTGCCGTCGGCCGAGCGCGCCTCCACCTTCGCCCCGAGCGCCCGGCAGGTGATCTCACCGGCGTACACCGGCAGCAGCGGCACCCCGCCGACGAAACCGGTGCAGACGTCCGTCCCGCCGGACAGCGACTGGAGCTGGAGGTCGGTGCCGACCGTCTCGTACACCCAGGTGAAGCCCTCGGCGGGCAGCGGCGCACCGGTGGAGCCGACCCCGCGCAGCGCGGACAGGTCGGCGACGTCCTTCGGGACCAGGCCGGCCTTACGGCAGGCCAGCAGGAACGGCGCGGACGTCCCGAAGTACGTGGTGCCGGTCTCCTCGGCCAGCCGCCACAACGCTCCCAGGTCGGGGTGGCCGGGGTTGCCGTCGAACAGCACGATCGTCGCCCCGACGGCCGGCCCGGAGACCAGGAAGTTCCACATCATCCAGCCGGTGGTGGTGAACCAGAAGAACCGGTCGGCCGGGCCGAGATCGTGGTGCAGGGCCAGCATCTTGAGGTGTTCCAGCAGGATGCCGCCGTGCCCGTGCACGATCGGCTTCGGCAGCCCGGTGGTGCCCGAGGAGTAGAGCACGTAGAGCGGGTGGTCGAACGGGACCGGGGTGAAGGTCAGCCGCTCGGTCGTCTCCGCCGCCAGCTCGGCCCAGCTCAGGCTGCTCTGCGGTACGCCGTCCGGGGCGACCGGCGTCCCGTCGGCCGGCCCGCCGGGCAGCACGGCTGCCGGGGCGGCACCGTCGGGGGCGGCCGGAGCCGGGCCGGCGGGGCCGGTCGGAGTCGAGCCGTCGGGGCCGGCCGGGGCGGAACCGTCGGGGGCGGTCGGGTGCAGGTAGGCGATGGTGACGGTGTGGGTCAGCGACGGCAGGGCGGCCCGGATCGCGGCCACCTCGGCCCGCCGGTCCACCGGCTTGTCGCCGTACCGGTAGCCGTCCACGGCTACCAGCACCTTCGGCTCGATCTGCTGCCAACGGTCGACGACGCTCCGGGTGCCGAACTCCGGGGCGCAGGACGAGAAGATCGCCCCGAGGCTGCTGGTCGCCAGCAGCAGGACGTACGTCTCGGGGATGTTCGGCGCGTACGCGGCCACCCGGTCCCCGGCGACCACGCCGAGCCGGCGCAGCCCGGCCGCCACCCGGCGGACCTGCTCGCGCAGCTCGGCGGCGGTCAGGGTGACCGGCGGACGGGTCTGCCCGTGGGCGACCACCACCGGGTCGTCGTCGGCCCGACCGGGCATCCGGAGCACGTTCTCGGCGTAGTTGAGCGTCGCGCCGGGGAACCACCGGGCACCCGGCATCGCCGCATCGCCCAGGGTCGCCGTGGGCGGGGTGTGCGCCACCACCTCGAAGTGGTCCCAGATCGAGCGCCAGAAGGCGTCCAGGTCGGTGACCGACCACTGCCACAGCGCGTCGTAGTCAGCGAAGTCCAGCCCCCGGTGCTCCCGCAGCCAGCGCAGGTAGCCCCCGATCCGGGACCGTTCGCGTACGTCCGCCGGCGGCGTCCACAGCACGTCACCCACCGCTCCACCCTCCCTGAGGCCCACACGGCACTGTGCCCGGCCATACCGCCATCTTGCCTACCTGGCAGCGTCATCATCCACACCGGGGGCCGACACGGAAACGTGCCCCGCGCACACATTCCAGCCCTCCCCCTCAGGCCAGCCCCGGTGATCAAGAGATTCACGTCAACATCCAGCGCGGGCGTGACCCAAGCCTCTTGATCACCGGGGCTGGGCACAATCGCCGATCCGCCCAGCCAGCGCACCACACACCACCCCGAGCGAGCTGGGTCGGTGACCAAGAGGTTTACGTCAACAATCCGGCGCGGGCGTGACCCAAACCTCTTGATCACCGGGGCGAGGCACACCGCCGACCCGCCCAGCCAACGCACCTCACTCGACCCGGGCCGCCCGGGTGGGTGACCAAGAGGTTTAGGTCAACGATCCGGCGTGGGGCTGACGTAAAGCTCTTGATCACCGGGGCGGGACGGGACGGGGCGCCCGGGAGGGCGGGGTGCGAGGGCGGGAAGGTGGGAGGAGGGGGAGGAAGAGTGGGAGGGAGGGGGTGGGCGGGTCAGGAGGCTCGGTGGGCCTGGATGGCGCGGCGTTTGGCCAGGCGGTGGGCGCGACGGATCTCCGCCTCCTTGTAGCGGCGGTGGTCGTCGGCGGTCTCCGGGAGCACGGGGCGGACCGGCCGGGGCGCACCGCCCACGTCCACCCCGACGAAGACGAGGTAGGCGGTGGCCACCCGGACCGGTGCGTCCTCCGCGGAGTCCCACCGCTCGGCGACCACCTTCACTCCGACCTCCATCGAGGTGTTACCGGTCCAGTTAACCTGGGCGTGGGCGTGCACCAGGTCACCCACCCGGACCGGCTCGGAGAAGACGATCTCGTCGATGGAGGCGGTCACCGCCGTACCGCCGCTGTGCCGGGCCGCCGCCGCGCCGGCCACGTCGTCGACGAACTTCATCAACACCCCACCGTGCACGGTTCCGTACAGATTGACATCGACGGCGGTCATGATGCGACTCAGCGTGACCCGGGAGTACGACGTCGGCTTGCCGGGAGGGGTGGCGGGGTGCTCGGTCATGCCGGAAACGGTACGGTGCGCCAATGCGACATCTCTGGAGCTTCCTCGCCGGGTTGGTGGTGGCGCCCATCACCTGGGTGCTGCTCACCCTCGGGCAGGACGGGTCGGGCCGGACCGTGGACCGCTGGGTGGAGATCGGCACGTACAACACGGCGAACCTGATCGAGCCGGCTGTCTACCTCGGCGTCGCCGGCATCCTGCTGGGCCTGGTAGGCACGCTGCGCACCTCGCCGCTCGGCCCGCTCGTCGCCGGGCTGCTGCTGGTCACCCCGTACGTCGGGATGTTCATCGCCCCGTTCACCGTGCTCGACCGGATCCCGAGTAACTGGAAGGTGCTCGGCGACCCGCTGCCGCTACGCGAGCCGGTGCAGAACGGCACCCTGTTCCTGATCGGCGTGATGCTGCTGATGGCCGTGTTCAGCGTGCGGCGGTGGCGGCGCTGGCCGCAGCCGGTGACCGGGGTGGAGCCGGCCCCGGCCGACTACGATGCCCCGCCGCCGCCCAGCTACGCCACGAGCGACTGGCCGCCCGCCGGGCCGCCCGCCCGCACCGAGCCGGACACCGCGCCGCTCACCCTCGGCTACCCCGACCTGGACACCCCCACCGAGCCCCTGCCCCGGCGGACCGGCACCGAGTCGCCGTGGTCCGCGCCGCCGCGCTACGGGGCCAAGCCGGAGAACAGCACCGACAACCGCTGACGACCGTCGGGTGGGCCGGCACGACCGGCCCACCCGCACCCCCTTCAGCAGGACCGGTGGTCGTCGTGGCGGCCGACGCGGGACAGCTCGTCACAATCCTGAGTACGCCAGCGGTGCAGCCGCCCGTACCCTGCCCGCCGGCCTCACCGGCGGTGCGTCTCTCCCACTAGAAGGAACGCGTTGAACAACAGCAAGCACACCGAGCTGGCGAACCACGCCTGGTCGGTCGCCGATCTCCTGCGCGGCGACTACAAGCAGTCCGACTACGGCAAGGTGATCCTGCCGTTCACCGTGCTACGCCGCTTGGAGTGCGTGCTCGACCTCACCCGCGACCAGGTCCTCGCGGAGTACGACCGGCGCAGGGACCAGAACGTGGACCTGGGTCGGTTCCTACGCCGAGCCTCGGGGCACCGCTTCTACAACGTGAGCGGCTACACGCTGAAGTCGATGGTCAACGACTCCGGCCAGTTGGCGAGGCACCTGCTCGCCTACATCGGTGCGTTCTCCGAGAACGCGCAGGAGGTGATGGAGCGCTACGAGTTCGCCCAGCAGGTGCGCCGCCTCGACAACGCGAACCTGCTCTACCGGGTGACCGGCCGGTTCGCCGACCTCGACCTGCACCCGTTCCAGCGCGACCGGAAGACCGGCAAGGTGGTCCTCGACAAGGAGACCGGCAAGCCCGTCCCCAACGTCACCAACCACCAGATGGGGTACGTCTTTGAGGAGCTGATCAGGCGGTTCGCCGAGAGTTCCAACGAGACCGCCGGTGAGCACTTCACCCCGCGTGAGGTCATCGAGCTGATGGTGAGCCTGCTGGTCGCCCCGGATGACGACGCGCTGAGCGTGCCGGGCGTTTCCCGTACCGTGCTCGACCCGGCCTGCGGCACCGGCGGCATGCTGGCGGCGGCCGAGGAGCACATCACCGCGTTCAACCCGTCGGCAACGGTCAAGGTCTTCGGGCAGGAACTCAATCCGGAGTCCTGGGCGATCTGCCGGTCCGACATGATGATCAAGGATCAGGACCCGGACAACATCAAGTTCGGCAACTCGTTCAGCGACGACGGCCACCGGGGCCGGCACTTCGACTATCTGCTGGCCAACCCACCGTTCGGGGTGGAGTGGAAGAAGGTCAAGGACGAGGTCGAGTACGAGCACGAGAGCCTCGGCGAGAGCGGCCGGTTCGGTGCCGGTCTGCCCCGGATCAACGACGGCTCGTTGCTCTTCCTCCAGCACATGATCTCCAAGATGAAACCGGTGACCGCCGACGGCAAGGGCGGCAGCCGGATCGCCATCGTCTTCAACGGCTCGCCGCTGTTCACCGGGGCGGCCGAGTCCGGCGAGTCCCGGATCCGGCAGTGGATCCTGGAGAACGACTGGCTGGAAGGCATCGTCGCCCTGCCCGACCAGCTCTTCTACAACACCGGCATCTCCACGTACTTCTGGCTCCTCACCAACCGCAAGGCCCAGGGACACCAGGGCAAGGTCGTGCTGCTCGACGCCCGCGACCAGTTCGCCAAGATGCGCAAGTCGCTCGGCGACAAACGCAAGGTCATCACCCCGGAGCAGATCAAGGGCATAACCCGGCTGTACGGGGAGGCGCTCGACGCCGCCCGGGATCCCGAACACCCGCAGCACAGCAAGGTGAAGGCCTTTGCCAACGAGGACTTCGGCTACCGCCGGATCACCGTCGAACGCCCGTTGAAGCTCCGCTTCGAGGTCACCGAGGAGACGCTCACCGCGCTGGCCGCCTCGAAGCCGATCCAGAAGGCGGCGGACGTCGACGGGCTGACCACCGCGTTGAAGCCGCTGCTCGGGCAGGCGTGGACGACCAAGCGCGCCGCGTGGGACGCGCTGCGCAAGGCGACGGCCGAGGGCGGGGTGGGCTGGCCGTCCGGCACCGCCTTCCAGAAGGCGATGCGGGACATCGTCGGGGTACGCGACCCCGAGGGCGAGGTCCAGCTCGTCAAGGGCAACCCCGAACCCGACACCGATCTCCGCGATTACGAGAACGTCCCGCTGGACCAGGACATCGACGAGTACCTCCGCCGCGAGGTCCTCCCGCACGTCCCCGACGCCTGGATCGACCACGACAAGACCAAGATCGGGTACGAGATCCCCTTCACCCGCCACTTCTACGTCTACAAGCCCCCGAGGCCACTCGCAGAGATCGACGCTGAATTGAAGGCGTTGGAGGCTGAGATCCAGGAACTACTGGGCAAGGTGACCGAGTGAGTTCGCCCATGGTTCCGCTGCGAAGGGTTGTGAAGGTCGTCAACGGGGGAACCCCGCCTCCGAATCCGGAAAACTGGGGAGGCCCAGTACCCTGGGCGACACCCGCCGACTTTGGTGACACGCTATCGAAGGTCGACTCGACCCGGCGCACCCTAACCACTCACGGGGCTCGAATTGGATCAACCATCGTACCGCCGGGCAGCATACTCCTTTCCACCCGGGCACCCATCGGGCACGTGGCAATTACCAATACTGCAATGGCCTTCAATCAAGGCTGCCGCGCCCTAGTTCCCTGCGGTGAGATTGAGTCAAGATTTCTTGGATATCAACTCGAAGCACTACGGGAAGACCTCAAGGCCAGGGGACTCGGAACCACGTTTCTGGAGGTATCCTCTGATTCTCTTGCAGCAATGCCCATCACAGTACCAAGCCTTGCGGACCAGCATCGAATCGCCGACTTCCTCGACGCCGAAACCTCCCGCCTTGATCGCATGCAGGTACGAACGGTTGAGCAGCGATCACTCTTGTCCGAGATCTCCAAAGAGGCAATCCGTCTCGCAACGACTACAGACAACGGCAAGACGCGAAGCTCGGGCGTCCCATGGATGCCGGAGGTAAATGAACAGTGGAAAATTATCAAGCTGAGCCACGCCTTCAGAACGGGAAGCGGCACAACCCCCAGATCCGACCAGCCTGAATACTTTAGCGGACCACACCCATGGGTTAATAGCGCAGATATCAACGACGGCGAGATCAACCGATGCGAGAAGTCGGTGAGCGACAAAGCGCTAGCAGAATTCCCTGCCCTTAAAATCTACCCAGCAGGGTCGCTCGTTGTTGCACTTTATGGGCAGGGAGCAACCAAAGGCAAGGTTGGGGTTCTACGGATTTCTGCCTGCTTGAATCAAGCATGCTGCGCTTTGACGCCCGTTGGGCCGATCACTGCAGAGTTTGCTGCCTACTGGTTCAAAGCGCACAAGCAGGGAATTGTTGGTCTCGCACTCGGGGCGGGGCAGCCCAACCTGAGTCAAGAACTCATCAGACAGCTCCGCATCCCGGCACCCAGCATTGAAAGACAGCGTCGGATCATTGCAGAATTGCAGAAACTTGAGGCGGAGATAAACGTCAAATCGACCCTACTTCACGCAAGAGAAAGACTACTCGGCGAACGCCGGACCGCGCTGATCACCGCTGCTGTCACTGGCCAGATTGACGTCTCTACCGCTAGCAGACGAGGAGTCGAGGACTGAGCTTGCCGTTGGAGCTGCGCAACCCCGTCCCCTCGCTATCAGATGGAAATCAGGTCACGGGCGTCCTGGCGGAACTGACGGACGGCGGGCGTGCGCTGATACGGGGCAAGGGCTCCAACCAGGTTGCGGACGTGCTTGATGCACCTGGCGGAGTTGACCTGCCCGGTGAGGGTCTGCACGGCCTGGCCGCCGAGGGCAAGCGCCTTGTCCAGCTCGGGATGCTCCTGCTGGACATAGGTGGTGGCGAGCAGCGCGTTGCGTAGCGCACCTTCCCGCGTGTAATCGTTGCCCTGTAGCCGCAGCGCGGTCCTCAGGTGGTCACGCGCACGGGGCCAGTCCTCCAGCTTGACGTAGCAGTAGCCGGCCTGGGCGTTCGCCTGCGCCTCGTTGATCCAGTAGGACCAGTCGGGGTCGCCGTGCTCCGGTCGGCTGTCCGTGAGCCTGCCAAACGCGTTGTCCAGCGCCCGACGGGTGTCGGTCACCGATCGGTTGTTGGCGTACGCCTCGGCAGCCCGTAGATCGAGAATCGCTGCCACCTTCGGACTCGTGGCCGGGTAGCTGGCCCGCGCGGTCTCAGCGAGGGTCACCGACTGGCGAAGCTGACCGAGGTCCTTGGCCTGACAGGACATGAAGCCGAGGATGTTCGCCCCGAGCCCACGGTCGGCGGCGGCGTTGGCCTGGTAGAGGCCCGCGATCCAGAAACGTTGCGCCTGGGTGTGGTGGCCATTGTCGAACGACAGCCAGCCCGCAAGGCGCAACAACTCACCGGCGGTGGCGTGGAGGCGTCGGCCGACGCTGTCGGTGTAACTACGCTCGCGTAAAGCCTCAACCACCGTGCTCAGATGTTGGCGGACCAAGCCCAGGGTCTGGCCGCTACCTAGATGGTCATCCATTCGTCGCAGGCTGGCTGTCACCGCGTCCAAGTGATCGACAACCTCGCCGGACAGCGGGCGACCGGTGGTCGATGCGACGTCCTTTGCCTGTGGGGCAATCAGCCACTCGTGCGCTGGTGCCGTCACGGCGGTGCCGATCAGGGTCAGGAACATTCGTCGATGCATCATTCCCTCAGATTCGTTCACAACCTCGGCTGCGTGCAATGCCCCGGCTGAGGACCAAGGCAGGTCGAGCCCGACAGAGGCAGGCGCCGCCTCGAAGCCGTCATCCGGCCAGCCCAGCTCATCGAAGCTGATCTCGCGCTGCAACTGTTCGGAAAGAACAGCCGTGACCAGAGCTGGCCACGGGCTGCGGGGAACATCGCCCTTCTTCCACTTGTAGGGCGTCTTGAGGTGCAAACGCTCGGCACGCCCGTGCCGTTCGGCGCACTCGTTGAGGCGTCGAGCGAGCTGCTCCGGCTGCCAGCCCACCTCGGCCAGCAACCGACCGATCGCCTCTCCGCTTGACTCCACCCACCGACTCCCTCATGCGTAGCGACTCCTGCACGGAAAGTACCGAAACCATCCATGATCAGGTGTCCCGGCACCGGTCCGCACCAATAGGCACTCCGCGCACCTGGGTTCTCCATGGCCTTGGCGAGGTCAACTGAACCCGTCACGCCGATCTTTGTCAGCCAGTCCAGAAGGTTGGGGGTGCTCGTGGTGTCCGTGGTTGTGTCGATCGTGTTCGGGGGCCTGGTGCCGGGGTTCCTGCTCGGGTTGCTCGCGTTTCGGGTCAAGTCGCGGTGGTGTCCGCGCTGCGGGGAGTCCACCTTGGCCATGGGGCCGGAGCGGGAGCGATGACCCGGCCCGGCGGTCGCAGGGGCAACGAGCCGCCGATCGGGCGGCGGGTGGCCGAGCTTCGGGCCAACCGGGGCATGAGCCAGCAGGTCTTCGCCGACCGGATCGGCAAGTCGAAGAGCTGGGTGGACAAGGTCGAGCGCGGCGTCCGTACCCTTGATCGGTTCTCGGTTATCGAGACGGTGGCCGCGACCCTCGGGGTCGCCCCGACCGTTTTGCTCGGTGTCAAGGCCCAGCGACGACCGGCCGCCGGCACCGACGTCGGCAGCGCCGTGGAGCGGGTACGCGAGGTGTTGGCGCGCTACGACGTACCCCGGCTCGGCAGCGACGATCAGCCGACGTCGTCGCTGCGTCAGCTTGCCGACCAGGTGGGGTACGCCTGGACGGCTTACCGCAGCGGCCACCACGTCCAGGTGTTGCGGATGCTGCCCGACCTGCTCGACGACAGCCGACGGGCCTGCCGGGTCCGGTCGGAAGAGACCGGTGCCGCCGATCTGCTGGTGCGGATGTACCGGCTCGCCGCCCAGGTGCTGGTCAAGCTCGGCGAGGCCGACCTGGCCTGGCTGGCGGTCGACCGGGCGATGAGCGCCGCCGCCGACGATCCACGGCGGGCCGGGCTCGCGGCGGTCTCCCTCGCCCAGGCACTCCGGACGCTGCGGCGGGGCAGGCTGGCGATGGGCGCAGCCGCAGCCGCCGTACACCGGCTGGACCTCGTGCCGTCCCGGACCTGCCTGCCTGAGCAGCCCACGCTGACGGGAACGCTGCTGACCGAGGCTGCTCTGGCCGCCGCCGCGTGCGGGGCCGTCGCCGCCGCTGCCGAGTTCACCGAGCGGGCGGCCCAGCTCGCCGCCACCCACGGCGAAGGGCACCACGACGAACACGACGGAATCACGTTCGGCCCCACCACCGTCGAGCTCACCCGCGCCCTGACCGCCATGCGCTTCGGCGACCACTATCGGGCCGTCACCGCCCACCGGCTGGCCACCGGCGGCGACGCCTGGCACCGACTTCCCGCCGAACACCGGGCCGCCCACCTCATCGACATCACCCGCGCCCACCTCGACCTCGGCGATTACCAGGCCGCCGGCCACGCCCTGGTGGCCGCCGACGGCATCGCCCCCGCCGAGGTCCGCCTCCGCCCCGCTGCCCACGCCGCGCTGACCGCCGTGCTCCGCGCCGGACCCACCGCCGCCGACGTGGCCCGTCTGGCCGCCGCTATCGGCCTGACCCGACAGTGACCGCCGTGCTGCTGTCGCGGACTGATCGGATATCTGACTCGCCGGGGCGTGCTCTCCCCGACCGGGCGTGACGTCGGCGGCACTGAGCTGCGCCGATGCGGTCCGCCACTCCTCCCGTCACGTGAAGTGATCTCTGGTCAGCCCGACAGACCGACCAGGACAGCTACGATGGGTGACGCATGCCGGCCAAGATCAGCTTCTCGCCCGATCTCGGCGCTTCCCGCCGCGTGTGATGGGCTCAGCCCGGCAACGGGGCATTTCCGTCCACCGTGCTGACAAGGTGGCGAGGCCGGACCCCGGAGGCGGCATGCTGCGATGACGGTGAAGATCGGCAGTGAGGTAGTCGGATGAGCGGAACGCCCGCGGCCCCTGGTGCGTCGTCCTACGAGACGACCCCGAAGACCCAGGTCCAACAGGTCCGCAGTGCCCTGCTGCGGGAGTTCGACGGGCTGATCGACGTCGAGGATCTCGCCAACAAGTCGGCAGTCGATCGCGAGCAGGCATTCCTGTCGAGGGCCCTGGCCGCCCTGACGGTCCGCGACCTGACGGGCTGCGACTCGGCCGCCGCCGCCGACGCCGTCATCGACGGCCGGGACGACATCGGCATCGATGCGGTGGCCATCGACAAGAACGCGTCCCACCTCTGGCTGGTCCAGTCCAAGTGGAGCGACAGCGGCAGAGGGAAGTTCGTCGTCGGCGACGCACTCAAGTTCATCGAGGGCCTTCGGCACATCGACGGACGGCAGTTCGACAGGTTCAACGCCCGGTTCCAGAACATCGCGGACCAGGTGGTCGCCGTGCTCAGCAACCGGGGCTCGAAGATCACCCTGGTACCGACCGTGATGCGGACCGAACCACTCGCGGCCGACGTCCTCCAGCGGCTCTCCGACGCCCAGGAAGAGTTCAACCAGTTCGGCAACATGCTCAGCCGACGCGTCTACCTGGCCCGCGACATCTGGGAGGTGGTCCGCAACGACTTCACCGAGCCGCCCATCGCGCTGACCGCCAGGATGCACGACTGGATCAGGGTCGTCGAACCGTACGAGGCGTTCCAGGGAATCGTCTCGGTCGCCGACATCGCCGAATGGTACGAGGCCCACGAAGACCGCCTCTTCGCCCGCAACATCCGCAAGCCGCTCGGCATCACGCAGGTCAATCAGGGTCTGATCGACACGTTGACCGTCGACCCGCACAACTTCTGGTTCTTCAACAACGGGATCACGGTCCTCTGCGACACGGTGAATCCCGAGTACTTCCAGCGGGCGGCGAAGCGGTCGCCGGTCACCCTCCAGCTGGACGGGGCCAGCGTGGTGAACGGTGCACAGACCGTCCACGCGATCCACCGGGCGTTCCGGAAGGCTCCCGAGGCCGTCGCCGACGGTTACGTGACCGTCCGGGTCATCTCGCTCAAGAACTGCCCACCGGACTTCGCCGACGCGGTGACCACCGCGACGAACACGCAGAACCGGGTCGAGCGGCGGGACTTCGTCGCCCTCGACCCGGTGCAGCGGCGCATCAAACAGGACTTCCTCCTCTCGCTTCAAAAGGCGTACACGCTCAAGCGCGGTGAGCCGGAGCCCGCATCCGAGAGCGGATGCTCGGTGGAGGTCGCCGCCACCGCGCTGGCCTGCGCGCACCGGAACACCGACCTCGCGGTCCGGGCCAAGCTCGGCGCGGAACTGCTGTGGGAGGAGGGAACCCAGGGCGCCTACCACCTGTTGTTCAACGCCCAGGATCAACCTTCCGCCTACCAGATCTGGCGCAGCGTCCTCATCCTGCGGGAGGTCGACGCCACGCTCCACCGCACCGCGAAGAACCGGCAGGCACGGGCCGAAGCGATAGTGGAGCGCGGAAACCGGCTGATCGCACACATCGTCTTCCAATACCTCGACCTCGACGGCATCGACGAGCCCGACACCGACTGGGACGCGGTCCTGGGCCAGGTGCCACAGGCGGTCGATCGGGCCGTCGACTGGCTCGTTCATCACGTCGATGCCGAGTTCAAGAAGCAGCTGGTGTCCAAAACGCTCACCGAACCCGAGCCCTGCCGCACTCTCGTGGGCCTGGTCCTGAGAGACCTGCGCAGCGGCGCCCCGGTCCCTGAGCTGCCGGCGGAATACCGCCCGGTGCGCAACGTCCCGAGGCAGCGTCGGCGCAACGCCGTACCCACCCTGGTCGATGCCAACCGGCTCGCCGAGGGCACGCCGCTGACGTTCCGGGCGATCAGCCAGGCCGAGCGGGAAGCGATGGCCGACTGGCTCGCCGCCGACCCGAGTCGCGGGGCCGCGACGTGGGTCAACCAACGGGTACGACCGATTCTCTGGGCCGCCGACGGGAAACGCTACTCGCCCTCTGGACTGGTGCAGAAAATGTGGCAGTTGGCCGAGTGGGGCAAGGCACCGGTCGCCGCCCAGGGGCCCGCCCGGTGGTGCGTCGCGGAGGGGCAGTCCCTGTGGAGGCTTGCCCTGGATACCCGCAACGACGGTGACCTCGGCGAGGGGGACGAGGAAGGATGAGCGCCGCGCACCACGAGTCGAAGTTCGGTGACGCGATCGTCGCCGCCCTGCTCGCCGCCGGGTGGGAGATCGGCGAACCGGCCGACTACCGCCCCGACCTCGGCCTGGACACCGGGCGGCTCTTCGCCTTCATCGGCGCGACCCAGGCTGCCGAGTGGGAGGACCTGGTCACCTTCTACGGCGGGGACCGGGACGCCGCACAGCGCGGCTTCGTCAAGCGCCTCGACCAGGCCATCGCCACCGACGGGCTGCTCGACGTGCTGCGCAAGGGCGTGAAGGATCACGGCGTACGCATCCGGGTCGCGTACTTCAAGCCGTCGTTCGTGGAGTCGGACGAGATCCTCGCCGACTACCAGCGCAACCGGTTGACAGTCGTGCGGGAGTTGGCGTACGCCACCAAGCAGTCCGACCGGGGCAACCGGCTGGATCTGACCCTGTTCCTCAACGGCATCCCGGTGGCCACCGCGGAGCTCAAGAACCCGCTGACCGGCTCGGGAGTCGAGCACGCCAAGGGGCAGTACCGGCTCGAGCGGGATCCGACCGAGCTGATCTTCTCCCGCCGGGTGATCGCCAACTTCGCCGTCGACCCCGACCGGGTCTTCGTCACCACCCGGCTGCGCGGCAAGCCGACCCGGTTCCTGCCCTTCGACACCGGCTCGGAAGGCCCGGGTCGGCCGGGCGGCAAGGGCAACCCGCCGGCCACCGAGTACGGGAAGTACGCCACCTCCTACCTGTGGGAGGAGATCTGGCAGCCGGACAACTGGCTCGACCTGCTGGAGCGCTTCGTCCACCTGCACCGGGAGAAGGGTGCGGACGGGCGTACCCGAAAGTCCTTGATCTTTCCGCGTTACCACCAGTGGCATGCCGTCAGGAAGCTCGCGGCGCACGCGGCACGGCACGGGGCCGGGCACAACTACCTGATCATGGCCTCGGCGGGGTCAGGGAAGTCGAACACCATCGCCTGGCTCAGCCACCGCCTCTCGTCGCTGCACACGAGCCGCGACGTGGCCGAGCTGGACCCCGACGCGGTGCGGGCTGGCCTGCAGCCTGGCTCGCCCGTCTTCGACAAGATCATCATCATCACCGACCGCCGGAACCTCGACTCCCAGCTCCGCGCGACGGTCGGCAGCTTCGAGCAGACCGCCGGAATCGTGGTCCCGATCGACGACGCCCAGGGGGCGAAGTCGGAGCGACTCGCCAGGGCGCTGTCCCGCGAGACCGGCAAGATCGTCACCGTGACGCTGCACACCTTTCCGGCGCTACGCGACTACCTCAAGCAGAACCCGACCGAGATCCAGGGCCGACGGTTCGCCATCGTCATCGACGAGGCGCACTCGTCCCAGTCCGGCGACGCGGCCGGCTCCGTCCGTGAGGTGCTCCGCGACCTGGGCCTGGACCCCGACTCCGGAGATCCGGGCGCGACCAGCGCCGTCGCACCGGTGGACACCAGGGCCAAGCTGAAGGCCAAGGCACAGCAGCGGCAACGGGCCGCCAACCTCTCCTACTTCGCGTTCACCGCCACGCCGAAGCACAAGACCCTGCTGGACTTCGGCACGCTCGGCACGGACGGGAAGTTCCACCCGTTCCACACCTACTCGATGCGGCAGGCCATCGAGGAGGGCTTCATCCTCGACCCGCTGCGCAACTACGTCACCTACGGCACCTACTGGAAGCTCGTCAACGGCAACCCCGACGAGCGGAAGGTCGACCGGGCCAAGGCGAACCCCCTGCTGGCCCGGTACGCGCTGACCCACGACTCGACGGTCGCCCAGCACGCGCAGGTGATCGTCGAGCACTTCCGCACGCACACCGCCGGCCGGCTCGGCCGCCGGGCCAAGGCCATAGTGGTCACCGCGGGCCGACCGCAGGCCGTGCAGATGGCCCGGTCGATCAAGAAGCACATCGGCGACCTCGGGTACGCCGACCCGGGCGTCCTGGTGGCCTTCTCCGGCACCCTCACCTACGACGGCGACGAGATCACCGAGGCGAAGGAGAACGGCGGACTGCCCGAGAGCGCCCTACCGAAGGCGTTCGCCTACACGCGCGCCGACGACAAGGCCGGCGGGGCCGGGCAGCGCGAGTACCGGATCCTGGTGGTCGCCGAGAAGTACCAGACCGGCTTCGACCAGCCGCTGCTCACCACGATGTACGTCAACAAGACGCTGACCGGCATCGCCGCCGTGCAGACCCTGTCCCGGCTCAACCGCACCACCGACACCAAGAGCCAGTCCGACCTGGCGGTGCTGGACTTCGTCAACGACGCCGAGGACATCAGGGAGGCCTTCCGCCCGTACTTCGAGGAAGCCGCCACCCTGCCCTCGGACCCCAACCTGCTCTACACCGCCCAGAGCCGGGTCATGTCCGCCGATCTCCTCGTCGACGAGGAGATGCTCGCCTTCGCTGCGGCCTGGCTGGCCGCCGACGAGCAGGCCGCCGGCAACCCGGCCACGTGGACGAAGCTGCACGCCGAGCTGTACCGGCACCTGGACCCGGCCGTCACCCGTTTCACCGCGTTGCTCGACAGCGACGACGAGGACGACCAGGCCACGGCCGAGACCTTCCGCGCCGACCTGAACGACTACGTCCGCAAGTACAGCTTCCTCTCCGGCATCGTTCCGTACACCGACGACGAGCTGGAGGGCCTCTACCTGTACGGGCGGCACCTGCTCAACCGGCTGCCCCGCGGTGCGGACGGCGGCGTGGACATCGGCGAGGTGGACCTCAGCCATCTCCGGGTGGAGATGACCGGCGAGCACGACGTCAGCCTCGTCCCGGAGGGGCCGGCCGACATGAAAGGCTTCGGCGACGGATCCGGCGGTGCCAGGGAGTCGGAGAAGTCGCTGCTCTCGGAGCTCATCGACAGGTTCAACGCCAGGTACGGCACGGAGTTCACCGAGCAGGACGTCGTCAAGCCCTTCCACGAGGCGCTCGCCGACCCGAAGGTGCGGCTGGCCGCCGTCGCCAACGACGAAGAGAACTTCGGCCACGTCTTCGACCCGGTCTTCGAGGACAAGATGATGGACCACTTCGACAGCACCGCCGACCTGGGACGCAAGTACTTCGACCCGCAGCAGAACTTCCGCAGCTCGCTCAACCGCAGCGCCCGTAGCGCCGCCTGGCGGCTGATCCGCCGGCAGGAGGGGGTCGTCGACGATGACGCGGCCTGACCGACGGTCGGGGCGGAGACGGGGGTAGCCGTGCGGGCGGAGCCGATCGCCGGTCGGTACGAACGGGTCGAGGAGATCGGCTCCGGCGGCATGGGACGGGTCTGGCGCGGCTACGACAGCGTCCTCGACCGCGAGGTCGCCATCAAACTCATCCACCCCGCCGCCGTCCACACCCCCGAGCAGGCCGAAGAGCTGGCCAAGCGGTTCCGCCGCGAGGCCCGCGTCACCGCGCGCATCCAGCACCACGGCGTGCCCCAGGTGTACGACGCGGTCCTCGACCGGCCCTACGACCGACTCTACCTGGTGATGGAGTACGTCCGCGGCACCGCACTGCGGGCCTTCGTCGACCCGCGGAAGCCGCTACCGGTGACCTGGGCCGCCGCGATCGTCGCGCAGATCTGCACCGTGCTCTCCCACGCCCATGCCATCCCCGTCGTGCACCGTGACCTCAAACCCGAGAACGTCCTGGTCACCGCCGACGGGGCGGTCAGGCTTCTCGACTTCGGCATCGCCGCCATCCTGCGCACCGACGTCACCCGGTTCACGGCGGCCGGCAGCGTCCTCGGCACCCACCACTACATGCCGCCCGAGCAGATCCAGAACGCGCGGATCACCCCGCAGAGCGACCTGTACGCCCTCGGCTGCGTCCTGCACGAACTCCTCGCCGGGCGACCGGTCTTCGCCGGCGGCAGCGACTTCGAGCTGTGGCACCAGCACGTCACCAAGCCGCCACCACCGCTGCGGACGCTCCGCGCCGACGTGCCCGCGCCAATCGAGGAGCTCGTCCTCGAACTGCTGGCCAAGACCCCCGAGGACCGGCCGGCGGACGCCTACGGGGTCTACGAGCGGCTGCTGCCCTTCCTGCCCCTGCCCGGGACGGCACCCCCCGCCGCCGAGGCTGCGCCCGGCGCCATGCCCGACCCGACGCTGGTGTACCGCCGGCCCAACGCGCCACGCCGCCGACCCGAGCCGGCGGCTCCCACGCCGCGCGGTGCGACGTCGACCGCCCACCCGGCGGCGATCCTGCGGACCGGCGTCCGGGAGGCGATCAAGGCGGCCGTCGCGGAGTCCGACGATCTGCTGGACGACGAACGCTTCGCCCAGGCGGCGGAGGTGCTCGATCGAGTGATCGGTCCCGCCAGCGCGGCGCTCGGTGCCGAAAGCCCCCGGGTGCTGGCACTGCGCTCACGACGAGCCGCCATCCTCGTCATCGGCGGGGACTTCCGGCGTGCGCTGCCGGAGTTCGACGCCCTCGCCACCGCGTACGCCCGCACCGCCGGCCCCACCGGCGAGGACGCGGTGGAATGCCTCCGGCAGGCGGCCCACTGCCGGGCGGAGCTCGGCCAGGCCACCACGGCCCTGCGCCAGTTCCGGCAGGTGCTGCGGCACGTACGCGCCGCCTCGGGTGACGCCTCCCCCACCGCCCTCGACCTACGCCGCAACATCGGCATGCTGCTGCTCTCCGAAGGGAAGGCCGCAGAGGCTGCGGCGGAGCTACAGCCACTGCACGACGACCTCTGTGTCGTCTACGGCCCGGGGCATGAGGAGACCCGGGAAGTCGCCGACGCGCTCGCCCGGCTCCGGTTCACCGGCGGCGGGTGACAGGGACGGCACTCCCCGGGAGCTTCCCCTCCTGAGCTGCCGAAACAGTCCCTCGTCAGTCCTTGAGGAGCTGCCTCGCCATGACGATCCGCTGGACCTGGTTGGTGCCCTCGTAGATTTGGGTGATCTTGGCGTCGCGCATCATGCGTTCGACCGGGTAGTCACGGGTGTAGCCGTAGCCGCCGAGGAGTTGCACCGCGTCGGTGGTGATCTCCATCGCCGCGTCGGAGGCGAAACACTTCGCCGCCGCCCCGAAGTACGTCAGGTCGGCGTCGCCGCGTTCGGACTTCCCCGCCGCCGTGTAGGTCAACTGCCGGGCCGCCTCCAGCTTCATGCCCATGTCGGCGAGCATGAACTGGATGCCCTGGAACTCCGCCACGGCCTTGCCGAACTGCTTACGCTCCCGCACGTACCCCTTGGCGTAGTCCAGCGCGCCCTGGGCAATGCCGACGGCCTGCGCGGCGATGGTGACCCGGGTGTGGTCCAGGGTCCGCATCGCGGTGCCGAAACCCGTCCCCGGCTCGCCGATGATCCGGTCGGCGGGGATGCGGACGTTGTCGAGGTAGACCTCCCGGGTCGGGGAGCCCTTGATACCGAGCTTCTTCTCCGGAGCGCCGAAGCTGACCCCCGGGTCGGACTTCTCCACCACGAACGCGGAGATGCCCCGGGAGCGGGCCGCCGGGTCGGTCGCCGCGAACACGGTGTAGAACTCCGACACCCCCGCATTGGTGATCCACCGCTTCACACCGTTGAGCACCCAGTGATCACCGTCACGCACCGCCCGGGTCGTCATCGACGCCGCGTCACTGCCGGCCTCCGGCTCCGACAGGCAGTACGAGAACATCGCCTCCCCGGCCGCCACCGGCGGCAGGTACCGCCGCTTCAACTCCTCCGACCCGGCCAGGATCAGCGGCATCGTGCCCAGCTTGTTCACCGCCGGGATCAGCGACGACGAGGCGCAGGCGCGGGCCACCTCCTCAATCACGATCGCGGTGGCCAGGGCGTCCGCGCCCGCACCGCCGTACTCCTCGGGGATGTGCGGGGCGTGGAAGTCGGCGGCCCGCAGCGCGTCGTACGACGCCCGGGGGAACTCACCGGTCTCGTCGGCCTCGGCCGCGTACGGGGTCACCTTCGCGGCACAGACCTCACGAACCGCCGCACGGATCGCGTCGTGCTCCTCGGGCAACCGGTAGACGTCGAACGTCTGTTCTGCGGCCATGTCGGCCCTCCCCTTTCACCGCTATCATGCGCAGTCTGTGACGTCCGGAGGCCGCCGACTGCCGCAGGATGAAGGATAGCCATCGTGACCCCTGTCCACGTTACCGGCGGGTAGTATCACCGCCGGGCGGGTCTCGGAAGCGCACAACTACGCTGACAGGACGACAGGTTTTCCATCGGTGCCCGGCCAGGCGCCGCAGCCGATTGCGACGCAGTGAAGCGCCGCCAGTGCGAGCGGAGAAGACAGGCGTGACGATCCCCTACCCCACCATCCAGCCGGCGCCGACAGTCTCCCCCGTGACGCCCCCGTCGGGTGCCCCGCGCCCCCGGGTCACCTTCCTGGGCACCGGCTACCTCGGCGCGACGTACGCCATCTGCTACGCCGAGCTGGGGTACGAGGTCCTCGGCTTCGACGTCGACGCCGACAAGATCGCCAAGCTGAACGCGGGCGAGGTGCCGATCCACGAGCCGGGCCTCGACGAGCTGCTCCGGCGCAACCTGGCCGCCGGCCGGCTGCGGTTCTCGACCGACATCGCCGAGACCGCCGCCTTCGGCGACGTGCACTTCATCTGCGTCGGCACCCCGCAGCGGGCCGACGGCATGGGCGCCGACCTGTCGTACGTCGAGGCGTCGGTGACCGCCCTGGCCCAGCAGCTCACCCGCAAGGCGCTGATCGTCGGCAAGTCCACCGTGCCGGTCGGCACCGCCGAGTGGGTGGAGCAGCTCGTCGGCAAGCACACCCCGGACGACCTGGGCGTCGAGGTGGCCTGGAGCCCCGAGTTCCTCCAGGAGGGCTTCGCCGTCGACGACGTGCTGCGCCCCAACCGGATCGTGGTCGGCGTCAAGAGCGAGTGGGCCAACGCCATGCTCTACGCCGCCCACAAGGGCGTCTTCGACCTGGCCGCCACCGAGGACCGGGAGGTCCCGCTGGTGGTCACCGACTTCGCCACCGCCGAGCTGGTCAAGGTCGCCGCGAACGCCTTCCTGGCCACCAAGATCTCGTTCATCAACGCGATGGCCGAGGTCTGCGAGGCCAGCGGCGGCGACGTCACCCAGCTCGCCCGCGCCATCGGCTACGACCCGCGGATCGGCAACCGGTTCCTCCAGGCCGGTCTCGGCTTCGGCGGCGCGTGCCTGCCCAAGGACATCCGCGCTTTCCAGGCCCGCGCCCAGGAGCTGGGTGCCGGCGAGGCGCTGCGGTTCCTGCACGAGGTGGACCTGATCAACCTGCGCCGTCGGACCCGGGTCCTCCAGCTCGCCGCCGACCTGCTCGGCCGCCGCTCCGGCCCGGCCGGCCCGGACTTCTCCGGCACCCGGATCGCGGTGCTCGGCGCGACCTTCAAACCCAACACCGACGACGTCCGCGACGCCCCGGCGCTCGCGGTCGCCGCGCTGCTCGCCAAGGCCGGCGCCGACGTGCACGTGTACGACCCGCAGGGCACCGAGAACGCCCGCCGGGTCGCCCCCGAGCTGTGCTACGAGCCCAGCATCAACGACGCGGTGTCCGGTGCCGACCTGGTCTGCGTGCTCACCGAGTGGGCCGACTTCCGCAACGCCGACCCGGTCGTCCTCGGTGAACTGGCCGCCGGTCGCAAGGTCGTCGACGGCCGCAACTGCCTCGACGCGACACTGTGGACCCAGGCCGGCTGGGAGTACCGGGGGATGGGCCGCCCCTGACGTCGGTCACGACGCGCCGGTACGGGGCGATGCTCCCCGCACCGGCGCGTTTTTGTGCCCCCAACGGAGTGGCAGGTGTCGAAATCCGCGCCCGCTCAGGGCATGCTGCGTGAGGGACGGCGTCCACAGTGCGGCCGGCCGGGTGGAGGGATGTCGTGGAGAACTTCCAGTGCTCCTCGTGCGGGCGGCAGATCAAGCCGGCGGCCCGCTGCCCCGACTGCGGGGCTGAGCAGCCGCAGTGGCGTGGACACCTGGCCGAGATCGAACGCTCCATCGCCGAGATGAAGGCCCGCGACGCGGAGATCGCCCGGGAGCAGCGGCAGATCGCCGCCAAGATGCAGGCCGCCCTCTTCCAGCGGGACATCCTCGCCCACGCCGGTGAGGAACGCGTCAAGCAGGCCACCCGGCCGCGCCGGGTACTCCGCCGCAAGCCGGGCCGTCGGCCACCGACCGCCGCCACCGGAGCACCACCGAAGGTGCCCCGGCAGGGCACCCCCGCCGGCCCGGACGAGCCGCCGCTCCCACCGCCGTACCGGACGGCCACCTGGCTGGGCGCGGACAACCCGGAACACCCGGCGGAGGCGTCCTCCCGGGAGGTGCAGAACATCCCGCTCGGGTTGGGCGCGCTGGTGCTGGCGGTCGCCGCGGTGGTCTTCGCCGCCGTCGCGACCAGCTCGATGGACGCCCTGGCCCGGCTCGGCATCCTGCTGGTCGCCACCGTCCTGCTGCTGCTCGCCCCGCCGGTGCTGGCCAGGCGGGGGCTCACCTCCACCGCCGAGACGATCTCCACGGTCGGCCTGCTGCTGGTGCCGCTGGCCGGGTACGCGCTCTGGGCGGTGGACCGGATCGGCGCCTCCGGGGCGGTCTTCTCCGGGATGATCTTCGCGTTGACCACCGGGGTCGCCCTCGCGTACGCCGTCGGCACCGGGCTGCGCGCCCCCCGGTTCGCGGCGGTGCTGGCCGCCCAGCCCGTGGTGCCGCTGCTCGCCTACGGGTGGGTCGACGGCCCGACCGGCTGGGCGGTGGTGTTCACCGTGGTGGCCGTGCTCGACCTCGGGCTGGTCCGCTCCGGCATCATGCGGGAACGGCCGGCCGGGCCGGAAGCCACGCCCGCCGGCCCCACCGCGCCCCGGCAGCGGGTCGACCCCGACGGCCGGCCGGAGGCGGCCCCCGAGGAGTCGGCCGAGGTGCTGGCCGGCACGGCGGGCGACCCGACCCGCGGCTCCCGGCCGGTGCCGTGGCTGCCCGAGACGACCTGGCTGCTGCACGGGGTGGCGGTGGCGCTCGCCCTGGCGTACGCCGTCACCGCCCTGCTGCGGGTGCAGACCGTGCCGGCGGCCGCCGGGGCGGGTGCGGCGCTGCTGCTGGCCGCCCTGGTGGCCCTGGCCGGCACCCTGCTGCTGCGCCGCCCGCCGCTGCCGGACCTGGGGGCCGGCATCCTCACCCTGGCCGTGATCGGCGCGCTGGGCCGGATCGCCGCGGTGGCCCTCCCGGGCCGGGCGCTGCTGCTGATCGCCGCGGTCATCACGCTGACCGGGCTGGCCGTGCGGGCCGTACCGGAGGCCGCCCGGCGTGGGCCGCAGCTCGCCTCCGCCGCGGCGCTGACCGTCAGCGGCCTGGTGGTGGCCGGTGGTGCGCTGCGGGCCGGACTGGCACCGGTGCAGGCGGCGCTGCCGGCCTGGCGGGCCGACCTGTCCCGGTTCCCCGCCGAGGTCGCGGCGGCGGCCGGTCCGTCCGCCGGGCAGCTCGCCGCCAGTGCGCTGCTGCTCACCATCGCGGCGGTGCTGGCCCTGCCGCCGGAGATCCGCCGCGAGTTCGCGGTGGTCGGCGCGGGGTTGACCGCGCTCGCCGTACCCGCCTCGTTGGGCCTGGGTGGGGTTGCGGCCCCCTGGCCGATGGTGCTGGCGGCGGTCGCGATCGGCGTCGCCGGGCTCTCCGCCGGCACGACACGGGCGGCCGTGGTGCACGCCGGCACCGCCACCGCGGTCGGTTTCGTCGGGGCCGGTGCCGCACTGAGCCGGCCGTCGGTGACCGCCGCCGCGCTGGCGGTGCTGATGCTGGCGGGGGTGCTGGTGGCGCTCGCGCCCCGGGTGCGGATCGCCCCGGCCGCCGCCGACGTCGTCTCCGGGTGGGCGGCCGGCGGGGCGGCGTTCGCGCTGCCCGGCGCGGTCGCCGCGTTCGTCGCCGCCACCGAGCCGTCCGGGCCGGTGCTCACCCCCGGGGTGCTCCGGGAGCTGACGGTGCCGATCCTGGCGGCGAGCTTCCTGGCCGTCTGCGTCACCCTCGGCTACGCGGCGGTGATGCAGGTGTCGCAGCGGCACCTGAGCCTGCCGCACGCCGTCGGCACCGGGCTGGGCGCGTTGGCGGTGATCGGGGCCGCCTTCTTCGCCCCCGGCCGGACCGCCGCCGACGCCTGGCTCGGTGGGCTGGTGCTGATCGCCACCCTGCTGCTGCTCTTCGCCGGCCGGATCGACGCGCGTCGCCCTTCGGATCTGGCGTTCGACGGTGCCGACCTGGCCGCCGCCGCCGTCACCACCGCGCTGATCGCCACCCTGGTGCGGATCACCGCGGTGATCTCCCCCGGCGGGCAGCTCGCGGTGGCCGCCGTGCTGGTGCTGGTGGTCGCCGTCGCCGCCCGGGCGATGCCCGAGGAGTGGCGGCGGGGGCCGGTGCTCGGCATCGCCGTGGGCGCCGCCCTGATCGGAGTACTGGCCGGCTGGTCGGCGCTGCGCGGCGGGGTGGGCGTGCTGGCCACCCCGGGCCCGATCTGGGCCGGCGACCTCACCGGCTGGCCGGCCGCGCCGACCGGCGGCTCGGCCTGGCAGGCCCCCGTCGCGCTGGCGCTGCTCGCGCTGGCCGCCGCGATCCTGCTCCCGGCCCCCTGGCGGTACGACGTGGCGGGCGTCGGCGCGGTGCTGGCCACCGTCGCCGTACCGGCCGCCTTCGACCTGCCCTGGTGGTCGCCCGTCCTGGTGGGGCTGACCGTCGCCACCGTCTTCGGGATGGCCGCGGTCGCCTCCGCCGACCCGCGTGCCGGGCTGTCCCGGGCCACCGTGGCCGGGGTGGTCGCGCTGCACGCCGCCGGGGCCGGGCTGGTGCGCCCGTGGACCACCGCGCTCGCCCTGGGGGGCATCGCGCTGATCGGCCTGACCGTGGCGGCGGTGGCCCGGTCGCTCGCCCCCTCGCTGGTGGAGGACGTCGAGACCGAGGGGATGCCGCCGCACCTGGTGCAGATCGGTGGCCTGGCGACCGCCGCCGCGCTGCTCACCCTTCCCGGCGCGGTGGCCGCCCTGGCCGCCGAGTTCGGCCACTCGGCCCAGGTGGTGCTGACCGCCGCGCTGGCCGCGTCCAGCTTCGGGCTCGCCGCCGTGGCCGCCGTCCGCCGGCAGGTCCCGCAGTATCTGCCGTACGCGAGCGCGGCCATCGCCGGTGGGGCCACCGTCAGCGCCCTGGCCGCCATCTTCGTCGACCTCCCGTCCGGGGTGTTCGCCGCCGCCGCGGCCCTGCTCGGTGTCCTCGCCGAGCTGGTCCGGGCGGCGACCGTGCCGCCGGTCGGGTCCGCCCAGCCGACCCGCCGCTGGACGGTCCTGCTGGACGGCGCGCTGCGCCGGCTGCCGGACGACGGCACGCAGCGGCGCTGGCGGGTCAGCCCCGCCGCCGGGGCGCTCGCCGCCGCGGCGGTGCCCACCGTGCTGGCGCTGTTCTCCCTCGCGCCGCTGCTCCTCGTGGCGCTGGTCGAGCCGCACCGGATGCTCGCCCACGTCTGGCAGGGGCCGCCGCCGCAGCTGCGCACCCCGCCGCCGGAGCTGGTCGACCCGACGCACGTGCTCACCGCGCTGCTGCTCACCGCCACCGCCGCGCTGGCCGCCACCGGCCTCAGCGGTGGCCGCCGGTCCCGGGCGGTGCCGGTGGTGCTGCCCGGCCTCGCGGTCACCCTGCTGATCACGCCGATCGCCCTGGGCATGGCCTGGCCGCAGAACGCCCTGGCCGCCCTCGCCGTGTTCACCATCTCGATGCTGGGGCTGGCGCTGACCCCGCCGCCCCCGCTGGCCGAGCGCGCCCGGTCGCTGCGGCTGGCCCGGGTGCTGGTCTTCGCGATCGGGCTGGCCGCCGGCGGCGCGGGGCTCGCCGGCAGCCTCGCCAGCGAGGGGCTGACCCTGTTCACCCTGGGCGGCGCGGTCGGCGTCGGGGCGGTCGCCGCACTCTTCGGCACCACCGGGCGGGCGCGCATCCTCGGCTGGCTGTTCGCATCGCTGATGGCGCAGCTCTTCGTGCTCACCGTCGGCCTGGTGGCCGGGTTCGCCGCCGTCTGGTCGGCGTTCGGGGTGCTCGCCGTGGGCGCGGTGTTGCAGGTCCTCGCCGCGCGGCTGCCCCGGCTGCGCCGGCCCGAGGCGCACCGGGAGGCCGCCACTGTCGAGTGGAGCGGTTACGCCGCCGCGCTCATCGCGCTGGCCCTGGCGTTCGACTCGCCCCGGCACATCGCCGCCCTGCTCGCCGCCTGGGGCGCCGTGCTCGGGGTGGCCGCCACCCGACCGGGGCGGCGACCGGTGGAGCGGCGGATCCTCTTCTGGGCCGTGGTGGCCTGCGAGATCGTCGCCTGGTGGATCCTGATGCGGGTCGCCGACGTGGCGCTGCCGGAGGCGTACACGCTGCCGTTCGCGGCGCTCGCCCTGCTGGTCGGCCTGCTGGAGCTGCGCGACCGCCCGGACCTGTCCAGCTGGGTGGCGTACGGCCCGGCGCTGGTCGCGGCGTTCGTGCCGACCCTGGCGATCGTGCTGGCCACCGACTCCAGCATGCTGCGCCAGGTGCTGCTGCTGCTCGGCGCGGTGGCGGTGCTGGTGTTCGGCTCGATCAGCCGGCAACAGGCCCCGGTGATCGTCGGCGCGGCGGTGACCGCGATCGCGGCGGTGCACGCCCTGTTCAGCCTGGGGCCGTGGCTGGTGCTCATCCCGGTCGGCCTGGTGCTGCTGGTGCTCGGGGCGAGCAACGAACGCCGCCGCCGCACCCAGGACAGGTTGCAGATGGCGCTGCGCGCCATGAGATGAGTCGGAGGGTCACGGCGGGGTCGGACGCGGTCGGCCTCAGTGGGCCGGGTGGTCGTGGGCGGGCGCATCGCGGCCAGGGGTGGACCGGGCGGTCACGCCCCGGCCGGAACGGCCCGGGGCCGGCCACGGTGATCGACTCGCTTGGGGCGACGTTGCGGTATCGACGGGGCCGGATACCGCAACATCGGCCCCATTGCGCGGGCTGCCCGCCTTGCGAGCGGTCCCACCCCGAGGTCAGGCCAGGGAGGCGCGGAGGGCGGCGTCCTTCTCGGCGACCAGATCCTCCAGGTCGGCCTGGAAGGCGACCATCCGGGCGCGCAGGGCCGGGTCGGTGGCGGCCAGGATGCGGACCGCGAGCAGGCCGGCGTTGCGGGCGTTGCCGATCGACACGGTGGCCACCGGGATCCCGGCCGGCATCTGCACGATGGACAGCAGCGAGTCCATCCCGTCCAGGTGCTTCAACGGCACCGGTACGCCGATCACCGGCAACGGGGTGACCGAGGCGACCATGCCGGGCAGCGCGGCGGCGCCACCGGCCCCCGCGATGATCACCTTGAGCCCCCGGTCCACGGCCTCCCGGCCGTAGTCGATCATTTTGACCGGGGTGCGGTGCGCGGAGACCACCGCCACCTCGTAGGGCACCCCGAACTCGTCCAGCGTCTCGGCGGCGGCCCGCATCACCGGCCAGTCCGAGTCGCTGCCCATGATCAACCCGACCGTGCTCACGCGTGCCCCTCCCGCAGCCAACGGGCGGCCCGCGCCGCCCGCTCCCGTACGTCGTCCAGGTCGTTGCCGAGCACCGTGACGTGCCCGATCTTGCGGCCCGGTCGGACCTGCTTGCCGTAGAGGTGGACCCGGGCACCCGGTTCGGCGGCGAAGAGGTGGTGCAGCCGCTCGTCGAGGGAGATCCCACCCGGCTCGCCGCCGAGGACGTTCGCCATCACCACCACCGGGGCGGTCAGCGCGGTGTCCCCCATCGGGTAGTCGAGCACCGCCCGCAGGTGCTGCTCGAACTGGGAGGTGCGGGCACCCTCGATGGTCCAGTGCCCGGAGTTGTGCGGACGCATCGCCAGCTCGTTGACGACCAGCCCGGCGTCGGTCTGGAACAGCTCCACCGCCAGCAGGCCGACCACCCCGAGCGCGGTGGCCAGGTCGATGGCGAGCTGCTGGGCGGCGACCGCCAGCTCCTCCGGCAGCTCCGGCGCGGGGGCGAGCACCTCGACGCAGATCCCGTCCCGCTGCACCGTCTCCACCACCGGGTAGACGGCGACCTGCCCGAACGGCGAGCGGGCCACCTGCACCGCCAGCTCCCGGCGCAGCGGCACCCGCTCCTCGACGATCAGCGAGGTGCCCCCGGCGAGCAGGGTAGCGGCCAGCTCGCCGGCCTGCCCGGCATCGTCGACCAGCCAGACGCCGCGCCCGTCGTAGCCGCCCCGGGCCGCCTTGAGCACCACCGGCCAGCCCTGCTGCGCACCGAAGGCGAGCAGGTCCGCCGGGTCGGCCACCGGCCGCCACGCGGGGTTCGGGGCGCCCAACGCGCCGAGCCGTTCCCGCATGGCCCGCTTGTCCTGGGCGTGCAGCAGCGCGTCGGCGGGCGGGAACAGCTTCACGCCCTCGGCGGCCAGGGCACGGATGTGCTCCGTCGGGACGTGCTCGTGGTCGAAGGTGACCACGTCACAGCCCTTGGCGAAGGTGCGCAGCGCGGCGAGGTCGGTGTGGTCGCCGAACTGCACGTCGGCGGCGACGAGCGCGGCACCGTCGTCGGGGGTGAGCGCCAGCACGCGCAGTGACTGGCCGAGGGCGATGGCGGCCTGGTGGGTCATCCGGGCCAGCTGGCCGCCACCCACCATGCCGACGACGGGCAGACCGGTACGGGAGTCCATAGCGCGGCCAGCCTATCCGGGCCGACCCCACCGGCCGACCCGAGGGCCACCCCGTCCCCGGCCGGCCGGCCCGACCCGCAGACCGGCGACCGCCGGGACCGGGCCACCCCATGCCCGGGTGGCCGGGCCGACCCGCAGACCGACGACCGCCGGGACCGGGCCATCCCGTCCCCGGCCGGCCGGGCCGACTCAGCCGAGCTGGGCCACCAGGTCGTCGACCGAGGTCACCGGCCGCTGGCAGACGAACCCCCGGCAGACGTACGCGGTGGGCAGCCCGTCGACCCGGGGCCGACCGGCGAGCAGTGGCACGCCGGGCTGGTCCGGCCGGCCGGCGACCACCACCGCGCCGGGTGGGGCGTGCCGGTGCGCGGCGGCGACCAGCGGATCCCCGGCCGGGTCGTCGGTGACCACCGCGATCTCGTACGGCCCGGAGAGCAGCGCCTCACCGGCCGACGCCGCGTACCCGGTGAACCGGGCGTGCCGGCCGACGATCGGCGCGACGGTCGACAGGGCCGCCTCGGCCGCCTCCCGGTAGCGGGTCTCCCCGGTCAGCGCCGCGTACGCGGTCAGCGCCGCCACGATCGCCGACCGGCCCGACGGGGTGGCGTTGTCGGTCGGGTCGGCCGGCCGGGCGACCAGCCGCTCGGCGTCGTCGGCGGTGTCGTAGAAGCCGCCGTCCGGGGCGGCGAACCGGGCCAGCGCGACGTCCAGCAGCCCGCCGGCCAGCTCCAGCCAGCGCCCCTCGCCGGTGAGCTGGTGCAGCGCGCAGAACGCCTCGGCCACGCAGCCGTGGTCCTCCAGCACCCCGGCCGGTTCGCCGACCGTCCGGTCCCGGGAGGCGCGGCGCAGCCGGCCGTCGACCAGGTGCACGGCGGCCAGGTGCTCGGCGGCGTCCCGCAGCGCCCCGTCGGCGACGATGGCCACACCGTCCATCAGGTTGGCGTCCTCGTCGTCGGGGGCCACCAGAAGCGCGGCGACCTGGACGAACTCGACGAGCGCGGTGATCGCCAGTCCGTTCCAGGCGGCCACCACCTTGTCGTCGCGGGCCGGTTGGGGGCGGGTGTCCCGGGCGGCCAGCAGCCGGCCCACCACACCGCGCCAGCGGTCCCGGACCGCCGGGTCGGCGTCGTCGACGTCCCGGGCCAGCCGCAGCACGCTCGTGCCGTGCTCGAAGGTGCCCGCCTCGGTGACGTCGAACAGGTCGGCCGCCCACCGGCCGTCGTCCTCGCCGAGCACCTCGACGAGCTGGGCCGGGGTCCAGGCGTAGGTGAGGCCCTCCACCCCCTCGGTGTCGGCGTCGAGCGCGGAGGCGAAGCCGTCCCCGGGGCGGTGCAGCTCGTCGGCGAGGAACCGGGCGGTGTCCCGGGCCACCCGGCGGGCCAGCGGGTCGCCGGTGAGCCGCCACAGCTGGGTGTAGACCCGCAGCAGCAGGGCGTTGTCGTAGAGCATCTTCTCGAAGTGCGGCACCGTCCAGTGGGCGTCCACCGAGTAGCGGGCGAACCCCCCGGCGAGCTGGTCGTGCAGGCCGCCCCGGGCCATCGCCTCGGCGGTGTGCCGGACGATCTCCAGGCTGTGCGCCGAGCCGGTGCGCCGGTGGTGCCGCAGCAGGAAGAGCAGGTTCATGTGCGGCGGGAACTTCGGTGCGCCGCCGAAGCCGCCGTTGGTCTCGTCGTACTCGCGGGCCAGTTGGTCGGCGGCGGCGTCGAGCAGCTCGGCGGTGAGCGGGGCGGTGGGGCCGCCGACGGCCTGGGCGCCGCCGATCGCCTCGACCACCGCGGCGCCCTGCCGCAGCACCGCCTCCCGCTGCTCCCGCCAGGCGGTGCCGACCGACTCCAGCAGCCGGACGAAGTTGGGCTTCGGGAAGTACGTGCCGCAGAAGAACGGGGTGCCGTCGGGGGTGGCGAAGACCGTCATCGGCCATCCGCCCTGGCCGGTCATCGCCTGGGTGGCGGTCATGTAGACGGCGTCGACGTCGGGGCGTTCCTCGCGGTCCACCTTGATCGCCACGAAGCCGGCGTTGACCAGCGCGCCGACCGTCTCGTCCTCGAACGACTCGTGCGCCATCACGTGGCACCAGTGACAAGCGGAATAGCCGACCGAGACGAGCACCGGGACGTCCCGCCGTTTCGCCTCGGCGAACGCCTCGTCGCACCACGGCCACCAGTCGACCGGGTTGTCGGCGTGCTGGAGCAGGTACGGCGAGGTGGCCTTGGCGAGTCGGTTCACCCGACGACCCTATCCACCCCCGGGCGCACCCGCCGGGGCAACCGTTCCGCCGACATCGGGCCTTCCCCCGTTAACATTCATCGACTTTGATCTGTTCGGGTCCGGTGATCGGCACCGGGCCGCGAGGAGGTCCCCATGCGCGGTTCCCGTCTCCTGTCGGCGCTCACCTCGGTCGCCGTGGTCGCGGCGGTGTTCGGCACCACCGGCCCCGCCTCGGCCGCGGTGGACCCCGGCACCCGGGTCTCGGCGACCACCGTGGTCGGTACGCACAATGCGTACGAACGCGGCACGTACCCCTATCTGGCGCAGGCGCTCGACGCCCGCCCCGGCCTGATCGAGCTGGACGTCTGGCCGGACATCATCACCAAGCAGTGGCGGGTCAGCCACTCCAACCCGCTGGGCAACGACAACAACTGCGTCGCCGCCACCACCCCCGCGCAGCTCTACACCGGCACCCGCAACAAGAACCTGGAGCACTGCCTGGACGACATCCGGCTCTGGTTCGACGCCCACCCCGACGCCGGCCCGCTGCAACTCAAGCTGGAGCTGAAGACCGGCTTCAGCAGTCGTACCGGGCAGGGGCCGGTCCAGCTCGACGCCGTGCTCGCCGCCCGGCTCGGCAGCCGGGTGTTCCGCCCCGCCGACCTGCGCGGCGGACACGCCACCCTGGACGCCGCCGCCCGCGCCAACGCCTGGCCCACCCGGGCGCAGCTCGCCGGCAAGGTGATCGTGGAGCTGATCCCCGGCACCGTCGAGGAGGGCAACCCCACCGACACCCTGTGGACCGACATCGAGTACGCCCAGCACCTGGTCGGCCTGGCGGCGGCCGGCACCCTCGGCCAGGCGCAGGCGTTCCCGGCGGTGCACCGGGCCCAGGCCGGCGACCCGCGCAGCCGGTACGCCGACACCGCCCTGAGCCCGTGGTTCGTGCTCTTCGACGGCGACGCCAGCGCGTATGTCACCGGCGGCATCGACACCTCCTGGTACGACACCAACCACTACCTGCTGGTGATGACCGACGCGCAAGACGTCCCGCCGGCGGTCGGCAACACCGACCCGGCGGCCGCCCGGGCACGGCTCGCCCAGCTCGCCGCCGCCCACGCCAGCGTGGCGTCCGCCGACTGGGCGGCGCTGCCGACGGTGGTCGGCGAGGTCCTCCCCCGCGGCTGACCCACCCGCCGCCAGGTGGCCCGCGTTCCGACGGCCGGCGCGGGCCACCCCCGCACCCCCGCACCCCCGCACCCCCGCACCCCCGCACCCCCGCACCCCCGCACCCCCGCACCCCCGCACCCCCGCACCCCCGCACCCCCGCACCCCCGCACCCCCGCACCCCCGCACCCCCGCACCCCCGCACCCCCGCACCAAGATCGTGCTCGATCCCTGTTGTAGTGGCCTCACATCCCTCCGAGACCACTACATCGTGGATCGAGCACGATCATGGATCGTTACGGGCACGGGCACGGGCACGGGCGGGCGGCACGGGCGGGCGGCACGGGCGGGTGGGGATAAGACGGGACGAACGGGGGCGGCGCGGTCAGGAGGCGCCGTCGGCGCGCAGGGGGAAGACGTTCGACTCGGCGGAGTCGCGCAGCGAGCCGAGCACCGCGCCGATCTTGTCGGCCGGCATCGGCTTGAAGAAGTGGTAGCCCTGGGCGGCGGTGCAGCCCAACGCCACCAGGGCGGCCCGCTGCTCGGCCGTCTCCACCCCCTCGGCGACCACCCGCAACCCCAACTCGTGGGCCAGCCCGACGGTGGCCCGGACGATCGCCGCCGCCTCCGGCGAGTCGGCCATCCGGATCACGAAGGAACGGTCCACCTTCAACTCGTCCACCGCGATCCGGGTCACGAAGGACAGCGACGAGAACCCGGTGCCGAAGTCGTCGACGGCCAACTGGACGCCCATCGTGCGCAGGTTCGCCAGCACCTCGTCGATCACCTCCAGCTCGCTCATCACCACCGTCTCGGTGATCTCCAGGACCAGCCGGTGCGCCGGCACCTGGTGCCGGCGCAGCGCGTCGGCGATCTCGGCCGGCAGCCGGGGGTCGAGCAGGCTGCGCGCCGAGAGGTTCACCGAGATCGGCACGTCCAGCCCGTCGCGGGCCCACCCGGCGGCCACCGAGAGCGCCTTGTCCAGCACGTACCGGGTGAAGGTGCCGAGCTGTTCGCTGTGTTCCACCGGGCGGATGAAGTCGGCCGGGCTGAGCCAGCCCCGCCGGGGGTGCTGCCAGCGGATCAGCGCCTCCACCCCGGTCGGGGCGCCGGTGGCCAGGTCGACCGCCGGTTGCAGGGCCAGCACCAGCTGGTCCTCGGCCTGCAACGCCTCCCGCAGCTCGGCGAGCAGGGCCAGCTGGTCGGTGCTGGCGGCGTCCCGGGCGCTGTCGTACGCGGCGACACTGCCGCCGCCCTCCTTCGCCTGGTACATCGCGATGTCGGCCCGGCGCAGCAGCTCGGTCAGGTCGGCGGTGCCCGCCCCGGCGACCACCACCCCCACCGACACCTCGACCGACATCCGCACCCCGGCCACCTCGGTCGGTGCGGCCAGCCGCTCGGCGATCTCCCGGGCCTGCCGCAGCGCGTACGCCATCGGGGCGGCCCGGTCGCCGAGCACCGGGACCGACGTCAGCAGCAGGGCGAACTCGTCGCCACCGAGCCGGGCGAGCAGGTCACCGGAGCGGGCCAGGTCGCCCAACCGGTTGCCGGTGAGCTGGAGCAGCCGGTCACCGGCGGCGTGCCCGAGCGTGTCGTTGACCTCTTTGAACTGGTCGATGTCGAGCAGCAGCAGAGCCACCGGGTGGTCGTGGGCGAGCTGCCGCAGCGCCTGGTCCCCCTTGCTCAGCAGGGCCGTCCGGTTGACCAGTCCGGTCAGCGCGTCGTGCACCGCGTCGTACGACGAGCGGGCGCTGACCAGCCGCAACTCCCGGTGGGTCGCCGCGTCGTGCAGGGCGGCGGCCAGCGCGTCGGAGTAGGCGGCCAGCGCGTCCCGTTCCCGGTCGCCGGGCGGCCCGGCGGCGGGGAACCGGACCCGCAACTGTCCGACCTGGACGTCGCCGACGACCAGCGCGCGGACCAGCTCGCCGGCGTTCGGGGCCGCCCCGTCGGGTGGCCCGACCTCCCGGCCCCGCACCTGACCGGAGGCGTCCCCCCGGTAGCGCCGCCACCGGCCGTCGCCCCGGGCCACGTCCACGTCCACCAGTTCGGCGCCGAACAGGGCGAGCGCGCCGGTCACCGCGGCGGTGGCCACCCCCCGCTCGTCGAGCTGGTTGAGGGCGGCGGTCGCCTCGGCGAACGCACGCCAGGTGCGTTGTTCCTGGTCGGCGCGGAGCCGGTGCCGGTAGGTCTGCTGGAGCAGCCAGAGCAGCGGGGGCAGCACCAGCAGCCAGCGGGGGTCGATCTCCAGCAGCGCCACCACGACCAGGCCGACCGCCACGTTGCCGACGAACATCAGCAACTTGCCGCGCACCGCAGCGAGCAGCGGCGGGCCGACCGCCGTGCCGTGCCGCAGGGCCAGGGCAGCCCCGCCCAGCCCGGCGGTGGTGAGCAGGTAGCCGACCGCGCCGACGACCAGGGCGGGGACGAGCGCCGGGGTGGGGCCGGCCAGCAGCGGCGCACCGAGGGCGGTGGCGACGGTCACGGCGAGCGCGGTCGCCGCCGTCAGCGAGGTGGCGATCCGCACCAGCTCCAGCGGGGCACGACGGTCGGCGGCCAGCGACATCGCCGTCCAGGCCGCCCCGGTGCCGAGCAGCGCGGCGGCCGGCAACCAGCCGGCCGGGGTGAGGTGCAGACAGACGATCAGCGCCGCTTCGCCCCAGGTGAGGCTGACCATGCCGGTGGCGGTGCGGAACCTCAGCCGGGCGAGCTGGGCCACCGCGAACACGACGACGGCGATGCCGAAGCGGGCCGCCCCCGGGAGCGGGTCGTCGGGCGGCAGGTCGACCGGCAGGCGCAGGCCGAGCACGACCGCCACCAACGCGGTCACCGCGACGGCGACGGTCAGCAGACGCACCCGCCAGGGGGTGTCCGAAGGCTCCGCACCGTCGCCGGACGCGCCAGCCCGGCCGGAGGTCACCGCCCGGCTCCGTCCGCGGGGCCGTCGGCGGCGCGACGGAGGAACGCGGCTGCGACGGTCATGGCACCCCCTCCCGCGCACGGCTTCAGGGACTTACGTCCCCCGGCGGAAGGCTAAGCCAATCCGGTTGACCGCAACAGGGGGCGACGACCCGGATCGGCGTGATTCACGCGCCAGCCACCTCGGTCAGGGCTGCTGGTGACCACTGGACGGGTTCGTACGTGATTCCTGCCCCGGTGTCCCGTCCGACGGACCGGGGACCGACGAATCGGTCCGATCGGTCCCGACCGGGCCGCCCGGCTCGGGGAAGCGGTCGGGCAGCCGGCGCAGCCGGGAGTTCATGTTGCGGATCAACAGGACGGTGGCGGTGCCGAGCAGCACGATGAGGAAGAGGCCCATCGGCCCGGCCAGGCCGCCCGTGCGGGTGTCGCCGAAGTTGTTCTCGGCGAGCACCTGGACAGCGTTCAGCATGGTATGTCTCCGATGTGCGGTGGAGTCTCAGCGTAGCCCCGGGCAGTGGTCACCCGGCATGGGCGGCCTCCCGCACCCCGGCGAACAGGTCGGACTCCGGCAGCGGGGACTCGACCATCGAGCGGGCCAGCTGGAAATCCTCGGTCGGCCAGGCGTGCTGCTGGAGCTCCATCGGCATCTGGAACCAGAAGCCGTCCGGGTCGACCTGGGTGGCGTGCGCCCGCAGCGCGTCGTCGCGGACCGGGAAGTACTCCGCGCACTCCACCCGGGTGGTGATCCGCGTGCCCTTGTCCGGCCGCTCGTCCCAGCGCTTGAGCCAGTCCTCGTACGGCGAGGGCAGGCCCGCCGCGAGCATGCCCTCGTGCAGGGCCAGGAACTTGCCCCGGGAGAAGCCGATGTCGTAGTAGAGCTTCAGCGGCTGCCACGGGGCGCCCAGTTCCGGGTAGCGGGCCGGGTCGCCCGCCGCCTCGAACGCGGCCATGCTGATCTTGTGGCACATGATGTGGTCGGGGTGCGGGTAGCCGCCCTCCTCGTCGTAGGTGGTGACCACGTGCGGGCGGAACTCCCGCATCAGCTTGACCAGCGGCCCGGCCGCCACGTCGACGTCCTGGAGGGCGAAGCACCCCTCGGGCAGCGGCGGCAGCGGGTCACCCTCGGGCAGACCCGAGTCGACGAAACCCAGCCAGGCCTGCTCGACACCGAGGATCGCCCGGGCGGCGTCCATCTCGGCCCGGCGGATCTCGCCGATGTTCGCCCACACGTCGGGGCGGTCCAGCTTGGGGTTGAGCACGCTGCCCCGTTCGCCCCCGGTGCACGTCACGACCAGCACGTCCACCCCCTCGGCGACGTACTTCGCCATGGTGGCGGCACCCTTGCTGGACTCGTCGTCCGGGTGTGCGTGCACGGCCATGAGACGCAGCTTCTCTGCCAACGTGGGCGCTCCTCGTCTGTGCCCGTCGGCGGCCCGGTCCGGGTCGCTCGCCTGACCTGCCGCGGTGACCTGCCGGCACGGCTGCCGACCTGCCACACCGGGCTCGGTCCCGGACTGGGAAGATGGACCCTGACATTCTTGCCGATGCCGCCGACAACAACGCCAGGAGATACCCGCCGGTGACCGAGACGCACGCCACAATTCCCGGGGCCGCGCCCGTCTTCCCGCCCGGCCGGTACGGACGTCGGCGCGAGCCCGAGCGCCGCCGGCCGGTGCTGCGCTGGCTGCTGGCGGCCGCGCTGATCACCGGGTTGGTGCTCGCCGCGACCCAGCTCTACCAGCGGTACGGCGACCCGGAGTACAAGCCCGAGGTGATCACCTACACCGGGATCACCGACACCGGGGTGCAGGTCGACTTCCGGGTGACCGTGCCGCCGGGCGGCTCGGCGGTGTGCCTGGTGCGGGCACGCTCCCACGACGGGGCCGAGGTGGGCCACGAGGAGGTCACCGTGACCGCGGCCCCCGGCCAGCGGCACGTCACCACCCGGCACCGGCTCACCACCACCGGACGCCCGTTCATCGGCGAGGTGGTCCGCTGCCGCCCGGCCGGCTGAACCGCCGGCCGGCAGCGGCGGGCCGAGCGGCGACGGCCGCGCCGGTCCCCCGAGCGAGTGATCGACCACGCCCGGTGGGTGCGCTCCACTGGTAGGTTGGTAAGTCACCTGTCAGCCAGTCCGCACATCCGAGGAGTACGCCTGTGTCCATCAATGACAACAAGGCGCCCGCCACCTGGCTGTCCCAGGACGCGCACGACCGCCTCCAGGCCGAGCTCGACGAGCTGATCGCCAACCGCGCGGTCATCGCCGCCGAGATCAACGCCCGGCGGGAAGAGGGCGACCTGCGGGAGAACGGCGGCTACCACGCGGCCCGCGAGGAGCAGGGCAAGGCCGAGGGCCGGATCCTCTACCTCAAGGAGTTGCTGCGTACCGCCCAGGTCGGCGAGGCGCCGACCGCCGACGTGGTGGCACCGGGCATGGTCGTGACGATCTACTTCGACGACGACGAGAACGACACCGAGACGTTCCTGCTCGGCTCGCGGGAGATCGCCGCCACCACCGAGCTGACGGTCTACAGCCCGGAGGCGGCGCTCGGCCAGGCCATCCTCGGCGGCCGTCCCGGTCAGGCCTGCACCTACACCGCGCCCAGCGGCGCGGACATCAAGGTGACCATCGTCAGCTTCGAGCCCTTCTCCGGCTGAGCCGTCGCGCCGCCGGGTCCGCGCGACCCGGCGGCACCTGTTCGCGTACGCCCGGAGCGGGGCACCCACCGGTGTCACGTCCCGGGCGCGAGGACCACCTGGTAACCGCTGGCCCGCAGGGCGCTGATCAGCGTGTCGGAGTGCTCGACCCCCCGGGTCTCCACCGACAGCGCCACCTCCACCTCACCGAGGCGCAGGTGCGGGGTGGCCCGCTGGTGCTCCACGTCGACCACGTTCGCCCGGTGCCCGGCGATCTCGGTGAGCAGCGAGGCGAGCTGGCCGGGCCGGTCCGAGCAGCGCACGGTGACCCGCAGGTAGCGACCGGCGGCGGCGAGGCCGTGCTCGATCACCCGCATCATCAGCAGCGGGTCGATGTTGCCGCCGGAGAGCACCGCCACCGCCGGGGTCCGCACCGGCACGGCGCCGGCGAGCAGCGCGGCCACCCCGACCGCGCCGGCCGGCTCGACCACCTGCTTGCCCCGTTCCAGCAGCATCAGCAACGCCCGGGAGATGTCCTCCTCGGTGACGGTGACCATCTCGTCGACCAGCTTGCGGACGTGGCTGAAGGTGAGCTCGCCCGGTCGGCCGACCGCGATGCCGTCGGCGATCGTGGCGAACGCCGGCAGCCGGACCGGTTCCCCGGCGGCCAGCGAGGGCGGGAAGGCGGCGGCGCTGGCCGCCTGCACGCCGACGATCCGGACGTCGGGCCGCAGTGCCTTCGCGGCCACCGCCATCCCGGAGATCAGACCACCGCCGCCGACCCCCGTGATGATCGTCTGGACCCCGGGGCACTGTTCGAGGATCTCCAGGGCGACGGTGCCCTGGCCGGCGATGACGTCCGGGTGGTCGAACGGGTGGATGAACACCGCTCCGGTCCGCTCGGCGAAGGTCTGCGCGGCCACCAGCGACTCGTCGACGGTGTTGCCGACGAGTTCGATCCGCGCGCCGTACCCCTTGGTGGCGGCCACCTTCGGCAGCGGCGCGTTGACCGGCATGAAGACCGTGGCGTCGGTGCCGACCAGGCCGGCGGCGAGCGCCACCCCCTGGGCGTGGTTGCCGGCGCTGGCCGCGACCACCCCCCGGGCCCGGTCGGCCGCCGACAGCCGGGCGATCCGCACGTACGCCCCGCGCACCTTGTACGACCCGGCGCGTTGCAGGTTCTCGCACTTGAGCCACACCGGCCCGGCCAGCGTCGCGCTCAACGGTCGGGAGGGCTCCAGCGGGGTGGTCCGGGTGACCCCGGCGAGCAACTCCCGGGCGGCCCGGACGTCGGCGAGGTCGACCAGTTCCGTCATGCCCCGATCGTGCCACCCGCCCCCGGCCGCACCGGCGGCGACACCACCCGCCACCAGCGGCGACGACCCGCTCACGGTGAGGTCGGCCGCCGCCCGGGACCGGGCACGTGACGTTCGCGCGTCAGACGACGGCCGGGGAAGCCCGTGCAATCGTCAGGCGACGGCCGGGGAGCCGTGCGACCGTCAGGCGACGGCCGGGGAGCCGGTGTCGACCCGGGGGTAGCCGGGGGCGTGCCGGGTCCACGGGGCCTGCATCTCGAACTGCCCGGCGACCCCGAGCAGCAGCAGCTCCGAGCCGGGCGGGCCGATCAGCTGCGCGGCGACCGGCAGGCCGTCCGGCCGGCGGCCCACCGGCACCACGATCGACGGCAGGCCGGCGACGTTCCACGGGGCGGCGAACGGGGCGTACCGGATGTTGGTCTTCATGTTCGCCAGCCAGGACCGGCCGGACCAGCCGGCGGCCTCGGGCGGCGGCCCGGCCAGCGCCGGGGTGAGCAGCAGGTCGACCGCGTGGTCGGCGAAGAAGCCGATGGACCGCTCCCGCCAGGCGGCCCGGTCGGCCTCCCGCACGTACCCGCGGCGCTGCGCCCACTCCCCCAGCGCGACGTGCCGGCGGCTACGTCGTTGCAGGCCCCGCCGGTCGATGCCGGCGGCCCGCACGTCGGCCGCGGCGGCGGCGAACCAGGTGGCGATCCCCTGCAGGCCGAGCGCGGTCGGGTAGACCGGATCGGCGGGCACCGTGTCGTGGCCGGCGGCGGCCAGCAGCCGGCCGGCGGCGGCCACCGCGTCCCGGTTGGGCGCGTCCGGTGACACGCCGCGCACCGGCGAGCGGAGCGACACGCCGACCCGGAGCCGGGGCGGTGGCACCAGCTTGTCCGGGCGACGCCCGGCGAGCACCTGGAAACCGACGGCGGCATCGGCCACGGTGGTGGTCAGCACGCCGTGCTCGGTCAGCCCGAACCAGTCCTCCGCCCCGAGCTGGCACGGCACCACCCCCCGGCCGGGCTTGAGGCCGACCAGGCCGCAGCAGGCCGCCGGGATGCGGATCGAACCGAGCCCGTCGTTGCCGTGCGCGATCGGCACCAGGCCGGCCGCGACGGCGGCGGCGGCCCCGCCCGAGGAGCCACCGGGGGTGAACCGGACGTCCCACGGGTTACGGGTGACGGCGGTCGCGTCGTCGGTGATCGCCCACAGGCCCAGCTCCGGCATCCGGGTCACCCCGAGGATCACCGCGCCCGCCCCGCGCAGCCGGCGCACCACCTCGTGGTCGGCCTCCGCCACCGGGGTACGGGCGGCCAGCGAGCCGTTCCAGGTGGGCAGGCCGGCGACCGGGGTGTTCTCCTTGACCGCGACCGGCACCCCGGCCAGCGGGAGGTTCGCCAGCTCCTCCTGCTCGTCGACCTTCTCCGCCTCGGTGATCGCCTCACCGGCGCGGACCGCGCGGAACGCGGCGAGGCCGTGGTCGACCCGGTCGATGTGGTCGAGGTGGTCGGCGACGACCTGGGTGGCGGAGACGTCGCCCCGGCGTACGCCCCGGGCGATCTGCCTGGCGGTCGCCCCCACCCAGGTCGGCATGATGTCCTGCACGGCCACCTCTTCCCAGCCCACGGTCAGCCCAGCGCCTGCTCCAGGTCGGCGAGCAGGTCGTCGACCGTCTCGATGCCGACAGACAGTCGCACGAGATCGCCGGGAACTTCAAGCGGCGAGCCGGCGGCACTTGCGTGTGTCATCCGGCCCGGGTGCTCGATCAGCGACTCCACCCCGCCGAGCGACTCGGCGAGGACGAACAGCCGGGCCCGGTTGCAGACCTGCACGGCGTGCTCCTCGCCCCCGGCGGCCCGGAAGGAGATCATCCCGCCGAACCGGCGCATCTGCTTGGCGGCCACCTCGTGCCCGGGGTGCGACGGCAGGCCCGGGTAGATGACCTGGGCGACCTTCGGGTGGCTGTCCAGGTAGGCGGCGATCCGCTCGGCGTTGTCGCAGTGCCGGTCCATCCGCACCCCGAGGGTCTTGATGCCGCGCAGGGTGAGCCAGGCGTCGAACGGCCCGTTGACCGCGCCCATCGCGTTCTGGTGGTAGCGCAGGTCGTCGCCGAGCGCCGGGTCGGTGACGACCAGCGCGCCACCGACCACATCGGAGTGACCGCCGACGTACTTGGTGGTGGAGTGCACCACGACGTCCGCGCCGTGCGCCAGCGGCTGCTGCAGGTACGGCGAGGCGAAGGTGTTGTCGACCGCCAGCAGCGCCCCGGCGTCGTGCGCCACCCCGGCCAGGGCGGCGATGTCGGCGATGCCGAGCAGCGGGTTCGTCGGCGTCTCGATCCAGACGATCTTCGTGGTGGGGCGGATCGCGGCCCGCACCGCGTCGACGTCGGAGACCTTCGCCGGGGTGTACGTCAGCCCCCAGCGCTCGGCCACCCGGGCGAAGAGCCGGTAGGTGCCGCCGTACGCGTCGTCCGGGATCACCACGTGGTCGCCGGGTCGGCAGACCGTCCGCAGCAGGGTGTCCTCGGCGGCCAGACCGCTGGCGAAGGCGAGCCCGACCCGGCCGCCCTCCAGCGCGGCCAGGCACTCCTGGAGCGCGTCGCGGGTCGGGTTGCCGGAGCGGCTGTACTCGTAGCCTTGCCGGGGCGCACCGACGGCGTCCTGGGCGTACGTGCTGGTCTGGTAGATCGGTGGGATCACCGCGCCGGTCCGGGCCTCCGGATCCTGCCCGGCGTGGATGGCGAGTGTCTCGAAGCCGTGACTCATCCCGCAGACGTTAGTCCGCCGTGCCCACCCGCCGGACGGAACCCGCACGCGCTCACCCCGCGTCCCTCCATACCCGCCCTCCGGCCCCCGTCGACCTCGGCGGCGGGGACTAGGCTGCCCGGGTGGCCGGGTGTGTGTTCTGTCAGATCGTGGCCGGCGAGGTGCCGGCGTTCCGGGTGGCCGACGAGCCGGACGGGGTGGCGTTCCTGGACACCCGGCCGGTGTTCAAGGGGCACGTCCTGGTGGTGCCCCGCACCCACCTGGTCACCCTGACCGACCTGCCGGCGGCCGACCTGTCCGGCTACTTCGGGCTGGTGCAGCGCCTGGCTTCGGCGGTCGAGTCCGGCCTGGGGGCCGGTGGGACGTTCGTGGCGATGAACAACCGGGTGTCCCAGTCGGTGGCCCACCTGCACACCCACGTGGTGCCCAGGACCAAGGGCGACGGCCTGCGCGGCTTCTTCTGGCCGCGTACCCGCTACGCCGACGACACCGAGGCCGCCTCGTACGCCGGGCGGGTCGCCGCCGCCCTGCCCTGAGCCGACGTTCTGCGGCCGGTCAGGCGAGAGGCTCGGCCCAGCGGGTAAGGAAGCGGTACCCGCCGGCGTTGCACGCGGGGAGAGGTACGAGAGGAGTTCCACCGTGTTCCTTCGCCGCATGAAGGCCGAGATGATCAGCCCCGACCAGGCCCTGCCCGGCCGCCCGATCGCGATGCCGGTCGGGGACCGGCACGAGGTGCTGGCGTCGTCACTGAAGGGTCCGTTCCCGGCGGGCGCCCAGGTCGCCGTGTTCGGGATGGGCTGCTTCTGGGGTGCCGAGCGGCTGTTCTGGACCCTGCCGGGGGTACTCACCACGTCGGCCGGTTACGCGGGCGGCTACACCACCAACCCGACGTACGAGGAGGTGTGTTCGGGGATGACCGGGCACGCCGAGGTGGTCCAGGTGGTCTACGACCCGGCCGTGATCAGCTACGAGGACCTGCTCAAGGTGTTCTGGGAGAACCACGACCCGACCCAGGGCATGCGTCAGGGCAACGACGTCGGCAGCCAGTACCGCTCGACGATCTACACCACCTCCGACGCGCAGCTGGCCACCGCGCAGGCGTCCCGGGACGCGTTCGCGCCGATCGTGGCGCGGGCCGGCAAGGGTGAGATCACCACCGAGATCGCCCCGCTGGGCGACTACTTCCTCGCCGAGGACTACCACCAGCAGTACCTGGCCCCGACGAAGAATCCGAACGGCTACTGCAACCACGGCCCGAACGGGTTGAGCTGCCCGGTCGGGGTGGCCCGTACGGCCGGCTGAATCCGCATGACCTGCCCCACAGATGTCGCGAAGATCATCTAGCCACCGGCCGCCGGGCTTACGGCCCGGCGGCCGGGGCTGAATTCTGTACAGGCTTCGCGCCAGAATCTGGCTATACTTCGAACATGACCGCCGTGCCGTTCACTGATGCGCGCAACCGCCTTTCGGAACTCATCGACGAGGTGGCCTCGACCCATGAGCGGATAGAAATCACCAGGCACGGCCACGCCGCCGCTGTGCTCATTTCCGCCGACGACCTCGCCGCGTTGGAGGAGACCCTGGAGGTTCTCTCCAGCGCCGAGGCCATGCGGCAACTTGGCGAATCCAAGGCCGCCGTCGAAGCCGGCGACGTCCTCGACGCCGACGAACTCGCAGCGTTGATGGCAAAGCGAGCGAAGCAGGCAAGGTGACCGGTCCGGACCCCGGCCGCTACCGACTTCAGGTCACCGGCCCGGCCGCACGCGCCTTAGCCGGACGGCCACCAGAGAAGATCTCCGCGGCCGTCTACGAGTTCATCACCACCGCCCTCCTCGACAACCCGCACCGCGTCGGCAAACGACTTCTTCTGCCGCCGTTCGAAGGCACCTGGTCGGCCAGGCGCGGCACGTACCGCGTCCTCTACGAGATCGACGAGGACGACCGCATCGTGACCGTGACGGCCATCGAGCACCGCGCCGACGCCTACCGGTCGCGTTGATTCGAAGGCGGGAATCAGTAGTGCACCGTTCGTCAGGATCGAAGAACCCGAACGGCTACTGCAACCACGGCCCGAACGGGTTGAGCTGCCCGGTCGGGGTGGCCCGTACCGCCGGCTGACCCCGGAGCCGCGCTGCCGGGTCTGCGGTGTTCCTCACATCGTGGACCCGGCGCATTTCCGGCATCCCGCACCGGGCGGGAAGGAACCGGATGCATGACAGCCCACCACCCTCGGTGACGGGGCATCGTAGCAAGCTGTCACACGTTCGTCATCGTCTCAACAGGCGAACTGCAACAAGCTCTGGCAGCATTGGCTGGCATGTGCGGACTTGCGGGAGAGTTCCGCCGTGACGGTTCCCGGGCCGACGTGTCGGCCGTGGAGCGCATGGCGGCCACGATGAGTGACCGGGGGCCGGACGACAGCGGAGTGTGGTCCCAGGGGGCGACCGCCCTCGGGCACCGCCGCCTGAAGATCATCGACCTCTCCGCCGCCAGCGGGCAACCGCTCGTCGACCCGGCCGCCGGGCTCACCGGTGTGTTCAACGGCTGCATCTACAACTACCGCGAGCTGCGCGAGGAGTTGCAGGGCAGGGGGCACCGCTTCTTCTCCGCCGGGGACAGCGAGGTGGTGGTCAAGGCGTACGCCGAGTGGGGGCTCGACTTCGTCGACCACCTGATCGGGATGTTCGCCGTCGCGATCACCGAGCGGGACACCGGCCGCCTGGTGCTGGCCCGGGACCGGCTCGGCATCAAGCCGCTCTACCTGGCCGAGACGCCGGGGGTGGTGCGCTTCGCCAGCACCCTGCCCGCCCTGCTGGCCGGCGGTGGGGTCGACACCACCATCGACCCGGTGGCGCTGGCCCACTACCTGAGCTTCCACAGCATCGTGCCGCCGCCGCGCACCATCCTGCGCGGGGTCGCCAAGCTCCCCCCGGCCACCGTCCGGGTCTACGAGCCCGACGGCCGTACCCACGAGCGGGTCTACTGGGATCCGTCGTTCACCCGGGACGCGTCGCACGCCGACTGGTCGGCGCGGGACTGGGAGGACGCCCTGCTGGCGTCGCTGACCACCGCGGTCCGCCGACGGATGGTCGCCGACGTGCCGGTGGGCGTGCTGCTCTCCGGCGGCCTGGACTCCAGCCTGGTGGTGGCGCTGCTGGCCGGCGAGGGACAGACCCGCTCCGGGCTGTCCACCTTCTCCATCGGCTTCGACGCGGTCGGCGGGCGGGAGGGCGACGAGTTCGTCTACTCCGACCTGGTGGCGAAGACCTTCGGCACCGACCACCACCAGCTCAAGGTGGCCGCCGGTGACCTGGTGCCGCCGCTGGAGGCGGCGGTGGCCGCGATGAGCGAGCCGATGGTCAGCCACGACTGCGTCGCCTTCTACCTGCTCAGCCAGGAGGTGTCCAAGCACGTCAAGGTGGTCCAGTCCGGCCAGGGCGCGGACGAGATCCTCGGCGGCTACCACTGGTACCCGCCGCTGGCCGGCGTCGACCGGGAGCGGGCGCTCGACACGTACGCGCAGGCGTTCTTCGACCGGGACGCGGCCGGGCTGGCCCGGGTGCTCAACCCGGCGTGGCTGGCCGACGGCGACCCGGCGCGCGAGTTCGTCGCCGCCCACCTGGGTCGGGCCGGGGCGCAGACCGCCGTCGACGCCGGCCTGCGGATCGACACCCAGATCATGCTCACCGACGACCCGGTGAAGCGGGTGGACAACATGACCATGGCGCACGGGTTGGAGGCCCGGGTGCCGTTCCTCGACCACGAGTTCGTGGAGCTGGCGGCGAGCTGCCCGCCCGAGCTGAAGCTGGCCCAGGGCGGCAAGGGCGTGCTCAAGGAGATCGGCCGCCGGGTCCTGCCGCACGAGGTGATCGACCGCCCCAAGGGCTACTTCCCGGTGCCCGGCCTGACCCACCTGGAGGGCAAGCTCCTCGACCGGGTCCGCGACGCGCTCACCGCGCCGCAGGCCCGTCGCCGCGACCTGTTCCGTGCCGACTACGTCACCGCGCTGCTCGCCGAACCGAACGCCGAACTGACCCCGTTGAACGGAAACAAACTGTGGCAACTGGGACTCCTGGAAATGTGGCTCCAGAGCCACGGAATCGACTGACCGTGAACGAGACTCTCGCCACCGGCACGGCCCGTACCGACCGGGAGCGGGTGCTCGGCCGCCGCCGGGAGCGGATCGGCCCCGGCGGCGATCCGGTCGCGCCGGTCACCGTCGGGGAGCAGCCGCGCCGGGAGCCGGCCGGGCCGTCCGACGTGGTCCTCGACTGTGGCTGGGGGCGGCTGGTCTTCGGCCAGACCTTCCACGAGCAGATCGCGGTGGCCCAGGTGCTGCGCTCCGAGGCGGCCGGCGCCCGGGACATCTGCATCTACCTGCGCGATCCGCACGTGCTGGTGTCCCGGCTGCCCGACGAGCTGTTCATCGACCCGTCGCTGACCTACCGGCTGCCGCTGGGTGAGCGCCGTCCGGAGGCCACCGGGCGGATGGAGATCCCCGGGCTGGTCGTCCGGCCGCTGCGGGACGCCGACGACGCCGACGCGGTGAACCGGATCTACGCCCGCAACGGCATGGTCACCGCGCCGGTGGAGGTGCTGGTCGACAACGCCGGCACCGACCGGTTCCTGCACCTGGTGGCCGAGGCGAGCACCGGGGAGATCGTCGGCACCATCACCGGCGTCGACCACGTGGCGGTCTTCGGCGACCGGGAGAACGGCGCGAGCCTGTGGTGTCTGACGGTGGACTTCAACACCGCCCCGCCCGGCACCGGCCAGGCCCTGCTCACCGAGCTGGCCGACCGGCTCGACGAGCGGGGTCGGGCCTTCGTCGACCTGTCGGTGCTGGCCGAGAACTCGGGCGCGATCCGGCTGTACGAGCGGCTGGGTTTCCACCGCACCGGCACCCTGTGCGTCAAGCGGAAGAACCCGATCAACGAGCGGCTGTTCCTGCCGGCCACCCCGGCGGGCTACGACGAGCTGAACCCGTACGCCAGGATCGTCGCCGACGAGGCGATGCGGCGCGGCATCCGGGTGGAGGTCACCGACGCGCACTGGGGTGAGCTGCGGCTGACCAACGGCGGCCGGACGATCGTCACCCGCGAGTCGCTGTCCGAGCTGACCTCGGCGGTGGCGATGAGCCGCTGCGACGACAAGCGGGTCACCCGGCGCATCCTCACCGAGGCGGGCCTGTCGGTGCCGCGCGGCCGGACCGCCACCGGCGACGCCGACGACCTGGCCTTCCTCACCGACGTCGGTCCGGTGGTGGTCAAGCCGGCCCGGGGCGAGCAGGGCAACGGCATCACCGTCGGGGTACGCACCGCCGAGGCGCTGACCGCCGCCGTCGAGCTGGCCCGCCGGTTCTGCCCCGACGTGCTGATCGAGGAGCTGCGCGCGGGCGAGGACCTGCGGGTGATCGTCATCGACCACGAGGTGGTGGCCGCCGCGGTACGCCGACCGGCGCAGATCACCGGCGACGGCGTGCACGACATCACCGAGCTGATCGCGCGGCAGAGCCGGCGGCGGGCCGCCGCCACCGGTGGCGAGTCCCGCATCCCGGTCGACGAGATGACCCGCGAGGTGGTGGCCGAGGCCGGGCACCGGATGGACGACGTGCTGCCCGAGGGGCGGGTGTTGGCGGTGCGTCGGACGGCGAACCTCCATACCGGTGGCACAATCCACGACGTGACGGCCGAACTGCACCCGACGATCGCCACCGCCTGCGTGGCGGCGAGTCGGGCCCTGGACATCCCGGTGACCGGGCTGGACCTGCTGGTCCCCGCCCCCGACCAGCCCGAGCACGTGTTCATCGAGGCGAACGAGCGGCCGGGGCTGGCCAACCACGAGCCCCAGCCGACCGCCGAGCGCTTCGTGGACCTGCTCTTCCCGGGCACCCGGGCCCCGCAGCGCCTCTGGAGCCCGGCCGGGCCCGGAGGGGTCGCGTGAGCCTCAAGCCCCTGGAGATCGATCTGGACTACCTGCGCCAGGTGCTACTGGAGCTGCTGGACATCCCGAGCCCGTCGGGGCGTACCGACCACGTGCAGCAGTACGTCGGCGAACGGCTCTCCGCGCTGGGCATCCCGTCCACGCTGACCCGGCGGGGGGCGCTCAGCGCCTGCCTGCCCGGCCCTCGGCAGACCGGCGCCGACCGGGCGATCGTGGTGCACACCGACACCATCGGCGGGATGGTCAAGCGGCTCAAGGAGAACGGCCGGCTGGAGCTGAAGACCATCGGCACCCACTCGGCCCGGTTCGCCGAGGGCGCGCACGTACGGATCTTCACCGACGACCTGGACCGGGTGATCACCGGCCAGGTGCTGCCGCTGAAGGCCAGCGGGCACCGCTACAACGACGACGTCGACCTGCAGGGCGTCGGCTGGGAGCACGTCGAGGTCCGGGTCGACGAGCCGGTCGAGGACATCGCCGGCCTGCGGGCGCTCGGCATCGACGCGGGGGACTTCGTGGCGTTCCTGCCGAATCCGATGATCACCCCCTCCGGTTTCGTCAAGTCCCGGCACCTGGACGACAAGGCCGGGGTGGCGGCGGTGCTGACCGCGTTCAAGGCGGTGGTGGACGCCGGCATCACCCCCACGGTCACCGCCCACCTGCTGGTCACCGTCACCGAGGAGATCGGCCACGGGGCCAGCCACGGCCTCGATCCGGACGTCGCCGAGATCGTCTCGGTGGACGCGGCGGTGGTCGCGCCGGGCCAGCAGTCCCGGGAGGACGCGGCGACCCTGGCGATGGGCGACGGGGTCGGCCCGTTCGACTACCACCTGACCCGCAACCTCGCCACCATCGCCCGGGAACACGGGGTGGACCTGGTCCGCGACGTCTTCGACTACTACCGCTCGGACGTGGCGGCGGCGGTCGAGGCGGGCGCGCACGCCCGGGTCGCGCTGCTCGGCTTCGGGGTGGACGCCACCCACGGCCACGAACGCACCCACCTGGAGGGGCTGCGTCACCTGGCCCAGCTGCTGTGCCTCTACCTCCAGAGCGACCTGGTCTTCCCCGAGTGGGACGCCGAGCCGGCAGGTGACCTGGCCGACTTCCCGTCCCTGGCGGTGCAGCCGGCCGGCGGGGACGGCCCCCGCGAGGGCCCGATCGGCATCGACTGACCGGCTGGTGGCCGCGCTGCCGGGCACCGCTGAACGGCGGGCACGACATCACGCGTCGTGCCCGCCGCCCACCGGCCGCCCCGGCCCCTCACCGTGGCGTCGGTCCTTACGGTCGGGTCACCGGTTGCGGCGTTCCGCCGCGTCGAGCAGGGCGATCAGCGCCTCGGTCACCCGCAGCACCGCGTCCCGGGCGGCCGGGTCGCGGGTGATCCGCTGTTCCGCCCGGTCGGCCAACTGCCCCAGCAGTTCACCGGCGCGGGCCGCGTTGCCGGCGGTGCCGGCCTGCTCGGCCCGCTGGAGCCGGTCTTCCAGCCGGGCCGCCACGTACTCGGTGATCCGGCCGGCGGCGACGTACTCGGTGATGAGGTCACGCAGGTCGGAGTACCAGGCGGGGTCGCGGGTGAACGACGCGGGCAGGTAGCCGGCGTCGGCGGCGGCGAGGGTGGCCGCGACGCTGGCGTCCACGTACGACCCGACGGTCGGGTAGCGGGCGGCGAGCTGCGCGTCGGTCAGCGGCACCGAGCTGCCGTCGAGGAAGCAGAAGCCCGGCCCCGTGTTGCTGCCGCTGTTGACCCGCAGCGGCACCTGGTGCTGGGCGAGCCGGATGCCGCCGAGGGCGAGTCCCAGCTCGTCGCGGGCGACGGCCGGTGGTGTCGTGGTGGTCGTCTGGATCGGCGGGGCGCTCGGCGGGGCCACCTGCTGGGCGACCCAGGCGACGGTGTGGTCGTACACCGCGTTCTGCACCATGTGCTGCGGGATCCGCGACAGCGAGGGCAGCGTGCAGGTCTGCGGCTCACCCGGGTAGCCGCCCGGGTAGCTGCCGATGTCGCGCTGGCGCAGCGGACCGTAGTCGGTGATCAGCTTCCAGTCGCCGTGCGAGGCGCCGGCGACCTCCCAGGAGCGCAGGACGGGCGAGTCGGCCTGGGCGCGGGCCGCCGCAGGCAGGATGCCGCTGGCCACGTCCCCCTCGGAGTTGATCCGGAACACCGGCGTCGCCAGGTCGGTGCGCAGCACCCCGCCACCGCCGTGCAGGACGACCGCGTCGAGCACGTTCGCCGACTGCTGGACGCCGTTGTAGTAGTTGGCGAGCCGCCCGGCGGACTGCGAGTGGCCGGTGGCGATCACGTACTGCGGGGCGGGCAGCTTGCCCAGCGGGTCGACCCCGGTCGGGTTGCGGACCGCCTTCACCGCCTGGCTGAAGATGTCGTACGAGAGACTGTCGTCGGTGACCGAGCCGCCCACGGTGACGTCCAGCGCGCCGTACCGGCTCGGGCTCCACGTCTTGAGGCCGGTGGCCGAGTGCAGCCCGGCCCGCTGGGCGGACACCCCGACCCAGGCGTACCCGGACCGGACCAGGTGCTCGTGTGACTGGAACCAGTCGACCTCCTGGTCCCACTGGTTGCTGACGTTGTTCCACTCGGCGACGACGACACCGTTGAACTTCTTGGTGTTGGCTGGCCGCCGGACCACCAGCCGGGTGCCGTATGGCTGGTCGGTGGCGATGGTCGTCGCGTTCTGGGTGCCCTGCACCGCGTACCGGGTGGCGGTGCCGAAGAGGAAGAACTCCTCCTCGACGTAGCCGGCGGCGGCGAGGTCGACGTCGGTGGCGAGGAACGGGTAGCCGTGGCGGGGGTCGCCGACCGGGGTGGTCCGGGCGATCGGCCCGGCGACCACCGGGTTCGCCACCCGTTCGCCGGTGGCGGTGGACGGCCGGGGCGCGGCCGCCTCGGCCGCGGTCGCCGGGACGGCCGGGCCGGTGGCGACGGCCAGGGCGCCGGCCAGGCCGAACGCGACCAGTGATCGGCGGGTGGGGGTGCGGGACGGAACGGGCACGGTTCACCTCACGAAGGGGTCGACCGAGGGGACTGCTCGGACGGGTGGTGGCGAGATGCGCTGCTCGGGATCGACTGCGGTGGCTGTCGTGGGGCAGAGAGTAATGCTCACTTCAGGCGAAAGATAGGCCAGATGAGCACGAACTTTCGATCAGTTGGACAAAAGTCGAACCAGTCGGCGTAGACGGCAGCGGTTCCCGGCCCGACCCGTCCCCCTCGAAAGTTCGGCAAAAATCACTACCGGCACCGGGCGTCGTGTGGGTAGCGTGGCGGTACACGGGAAAGGAGGTGGTCCAGACTTGTATAGCAATCGGACTCGTGAGGTGGCTGTCCGCTAGCCGCTGTCCTCGACAGTGAAACACCAGCTCGATCGTCGAGACCGTGTGGCAGCGGTGCGGCGAAACCACGACAGCCACCCGACCCCCGGGGTGCCGACCCAGTCCAGTCGGCCCGCGCGCAGCGCGGAAGCCCCGGGGGTCGCTTCGTTCCCCCGGCGGGCGGCACGACCGGGCCGACGGTCCAGGTCAGGAGGCCACCGTGTCCATGCGCGAGCTGGTGGTGCTCGGCACGGCCAGCCAGACCCCCACCCGGCTGCGCAACCACAACGGTTACCTGCTGCGCTGGGACGACGAGGTGATCCTCTTCGACCCCGGCGAGGGCAGCCAGCGGCAGCTCCTGCACACCGGGGTCACCGCCACCGACCTGACCCGGATCTGCGTCACCCACTTCCACGGCGACCACTGCCTCGGCCTGCCCGGCACCATCCAGCGGCTCTCCCTGGACCGGGTGCCGCACCCGGTGGCGGTGCACTTCCCGGCCGGCGGCGCGGAATACTTCGCCCGGCTGCGGCACGCCAGCAGCTTCCACGAGACCGCCGAGCTGGCCGTCGAGCCGATCATCGCCGACGGGCAGCGGATCGCCCTGGGCGTCGGCACGCTGGAGGCCCGCCGGCTGCGGCACCCGATCGAGACGTACGGGTACCGGCTGGTCGAGCCGGACGGCTACCGGGTGCTGCCGGAGCGGCTGTCCGCGTACGGCATCGGTGGGCCGGCCGTCGGTGAGCTGCTGCGGGTCGGGCAGCTGGACGTCGGCGGACGCCGGGTCACCCGGGACGAGGTGAGCGTGGTCCGGCCGGGGCAGCGGTTCGCCTTCGTGATGGACACCGGCCTCTGCGACGGGGTGTACGCCCTCGCCGAACACGCCGACCTGCTGGTCATCGAGTCGACGTTCCTGGCCTCGGAGGCCGCGCTCGCCGCCGAGGTCGGCCACCTGACCGCCGGCCAGGCCGCCCGGGTCGCCACCGAGTCGGGGGTACGCACGCTGGTGCTCACCCACTTCTCCCAGCGGTACGCCGACCCGCGCCGCTTCCACGACGAGGCCCGCGAGCACTTCACCGGCGAGCTGGTCGTCGCCGAGGATCTGGCCGTCGTGCCGGTGCCACCCCGGCGGGTAGCCTCGCCGGGGTGACCGTCACGCTGCGCCCCGCCGTCGTCGGCGACCTGGTGCCGGTGGGTGCCCTGCACCAGCGGTCCCGGGTCGCCACCTACTCGTCGTTCCTGCCGCCCGGGGCGCTGGCCGACCCGACGCCCGAGGCGATGGGGGCGTACTGGGTCGAGCGGTGGACGTGGGAGCGTGACGAGCACCTGATGACCGTGGCCGAGCGGGACGGCCGGCTGGTCGGGTTCAGCTACCTCGGCCCGGACGACGCGGGCGACCCGGCCACCGGCCTGCTCAACGCCATCCACCTCGATCCGGCCGAGCGGGGCCGGGGCACCGGACGGGCGCTGATGGCCGACGCGCTGGACACCATGCGCGGCCGGGGCTGGCGTCGGGCGGTGCTCTGGGTGCTGGAGCGCAACACCGGCGCCCGGGGCTTCTACGAGCACGGCGGCTGGAGCTGGACCGGCCAGACCCGGGACGAGCGGATCGGGCTCGTCCCCGTCCCCCAGCTCCGTTACGCCCGGCGGCTACCGGGCCACTGACGTCACGTGCCGTCCCGGTCCGCGTCGACCGAGAAGTTGATCACTGAGAGGTAGCCGTCGCCGTCCTCGACGACCTTCATCAACATCGTCTCGGCGTAGATGGTGTCGTTGTCGTTGAACGTGTCCCGCCCGGTGTGCGCGGCGTACGGCGCTGCGGCGTACACCCTGCTGTTGAGGGCCTCGTCGAACATCATCTGGGTGGTGAGCACCCGGTTGTCGCCCACGTGCACCATCGCGTGGATGTGCGTGGTGCGGCCCCGGTACCAGCCCGGCCAGACGGTGGTGAACTCGACGATCCCGTCGGCGTTGGTGACCTGGGCACCGCGCAGGTACCGCTTGTCGTCGGTCGGCGTCAGGTCCGCCGAAGCCCCTTGCGCGCCGCCACCCGGAGCCGCGCCGCCACCGGGCGGGTTGCCGGTGGGCGCGTCGCTCGGCGGGGAACCACCGGGGGCGGAGCCACCACCCGATGCACCGGACGACTGGGCCTCGGCGCCGGAGTACAGACCGTCGGCGTCACAGTGCCAGATCTCCACGACGGCATCGGCCAGCGGCCCGCACTGCTCGCTGTCCTGGACCCGGATCGCCACCCGCAACCGGGTGCCCGCCCGGTCCTCCCGGATGTCGCTGCGGATCTTGTCGGCGTCGAAGTAGTACGGCCCCTGGGTGGTGGTCGCGGTCAGCGTGCAGGTGTTCGCCGCGCCGAAGAGCGCGGTCAGGTCGGCGGACGTGCTGGCGGTCGCCTGCGGGGACACCGTCTCCCCGGTCGACGTGGTGACCGTGCCGTCGTCCCGGCCGCAGGCGGCGAGCAGACCGGCCAACCCGATCGAGCCGACCCCCGCGATCAGCCGGCGACGGCTGACCCGCTGCCCCTCGTGGTGGTCAAGGTCGTGGCGCATGTCGTTCCTCCCGTGGGTCGGTGCCTATCGGCTGGCTCCGACGGTAGGGAGGCGGCACGGACGCCCTCTGTGCCGCTGCTGTCCGCCTGCTGTGAATGGTCGACCCGACCGGACACGCTGCGGGGCACCTCCGCACGGAGGTGCCCCGCAGGTGTGCCGGGTCAGTGCGCGCCGAGGTGGGCGAGCAGGTCCTGCCGGGTCAGCACGCCCTTGGGCTTGCCGTCGACCAGCACCAGCGCCGCGTCGGACTTCTCCAGCATGCCCACCGCCTCGCTGACCGGCTGACCGCCGCCGATCATCGGCAGCGGGTCACCCATGTGCCGCTCGATGGTGTCGTGCAGGTGCGCCTGACCGGTGAAGAGGGCGTCCAGCAGGTCCCGTTCGGCGATCGAGCCGGCCACCTCACCGGTCACCACCGGCGGCTCGGCCTTGAGCACCGGGAGCTGGGAGACGCCGTACTCGCGCATGTAGTCGATCGCGTCGCGGACCGTCTCGGTCGGGTGGACGTGCACCAGCTCGGGCAGGCCGCCCGGCTTGCCCGCCAGCGCGTCGGCGACGGTCGGCTCGGTGCCGGAGTGGTCCAGGAAGCCGTACCGGGCCATCCACCCGTCGTTGAAGATCTTGGACAGGTAGCCCTTGCCGCTGTCCGGCAGCAGCACCACGATCACGTCGTCCGGGCCGGCGGCCCGGGCCACCTCCAGCGCCGCCACCACGGCCATCCCGCAGGAGCCGCCGACCAGCAGACCCTCCTCCCGGGCCAGCCGCCGGGTCATCTCAAAGGACGCCTTGTCGGAGACCTCGACGATCTGGTCGGCGATGTCCCGGTCGTAGGTCTCGGGCCAGAAGTCCTCGCCGACCCCCTCGACCAGGTACGGCCGACCGGTGCCGCCGGAGTAGACCGAGCCCTCCGGGTCCGCCCCGATCACCTTCACCCGCCCCTCGGAGGCCTCCTTGAGGTAGCGCCCGATGCCGGAGATGGTGCCGCCGGTGCCGACCCCGGTGACGAAGTGGGTGAGCCCGCCCTCGGTCTGCTTCCACAGCTCCGGGCCGGTGGTCTCGTAGTGCGACCGCGGGTTGGCCGGGTTGCTGTACTGGTCGGGCTTCCACGCGCCGGGGATCTCCCGGGCCAGCCGGTCGGAGACGTTGTAGTAGGAGCGCGGGTCCTCCGGGGCGACGGCGGTCGGACAGACCACCACCTCGGCCCCGTACGCGCGCAGCACGTCCTGCTTGTCCTGGCTGACCTTGTCGGGGCAGACGAAGACGCAGTGGTAGCCCTTGAGCTGCGCCACCAGGGCCAGCCCGACACCGGTGTTACCGCTGGTCGGCTCGACGATGGTGCCCCCGGGCCGGAGGATCCCGGCGGCCTCGGCGTCCTCCACCATCCGCAGCGCGATCCGGTCCTTCACCGAACCGCCCGGGTTGAGGTACTCCACCTTCGCCAGCACGGTCGCCCGGATACCCTCGGTGACGTTGCGCAGCCGCACCAGCGGGGTGTTACCGATCATGTCGACGACGTTGTCGTAGTACTGCACCTCGTTGTGCCCTTCGTTGCGGCGCCGGTAACGGCGGCCTGGCAGACGGTCCTTCGTCGCTCAGGGTACGGGTTGTCAGAGGGTCACATGACCGGGGATGACCGCGCCCTGACGCGCCTCCCACTCCAGGAAGCGCTCGGTCTCCGCCAGCACGCTGCCGGCCAGCCAGGTGACCATCACGGCGTCGTCGACCAGACCGAGGACGGTCAGGAACAGTTCCGGCACCACGTCGACCGGCGACACCACGTAGACCGCCGCCGCCGTCATCAGGGCCAGCCGCAACCCCCCGTCGTAGTCGCCCCGGGTGGTAGCCCGGATCATCCGGGGCAGCGCCGCCAGCCGGGTGCCCAGTGACGGGCCGCCCCGTGCCCCGGCCGCCAGCGACCGGGCCAGTGCGGTGAAGGCCGCGGTCCGCTTCAATGTCCTACCCATCTCATCCAGCCCCTCTCCACCGACCAGCGTGACTGCCCGGCGCAACCCGGCGTCACCTGCGGCGGGACGGCCGTCCGCCGGTGCCCGCCACCGGATCAGGTACCCAGAACCGGCGTCGCTCAGCCCTGAACCACCCGTCCTGACAGCGGCGGGGTGTCGTTGCGGCGCGATAATGTCGCTGTATGGGGGTGGCTGGTTCCGTCGTGACGGTGGATCCGCGGTGGCACCGCGCCCGGCAGGTGGTCCGGCTGGCCGCGATCGGCACGGGTGCCGCGGTGGCCGCCGTCGCCGCGACCGGCGGGGTGCTGCTCGGTCAGGCCCGGCAGGCCCGGCGCACCATCCCGATGGCGGAGGCCCCGCCGCCGCGCTGCGACGGCGTCTACGGCGTCAAGCTCCCCGGGCCGCCGCTGACCATGGTGATCCTCGGCGACTCCTCGGCCGCCAGCTACGGGGTACTGCGACGGCGGGAGACCCTGGGTTCGCTGCTGGCCACCGGGCTGTCCCGGCGGCTGCACCGGTCCGTGCGGGTGCACCGCTTCGCCGTGGTCGGCGCACTCTCCTCCGGGCTCCGGCCGCAGGTCGAGGCGGCCCTGGACTGCACACCGGACGTCGCGGTGATCCTGGTCGGCGGCAACGACGTCACCAACCGCACGCCGTACTCGGTGGCGGTCCGCCACCTGGTCGACGCGGTCCGGGCGCTGCGCGCGGCCGGCTGCGAGGTGGTCGTCGGCACCTGCCCCGACCTGGGGGCGATCCAGCCGATCCAGCCGCCGCTGCGCTGGCTCGCCCGGCGGTGGAGCCGGCAGCTCGCCACCGCGCAGACGGTGGCGGTGGTCGAGGCGGGCGGGTGGACGGTCTCCCTCGGCGACCTGCTCGGTCCCCGATTCGCCGCCGAGCCCACCCGGATGTTCGCCTGGGACCGGTTCCACCCCTCCGCCGAGGGGTACGCGATGGCCGCCGCCGCGCTCCTGCCGACCGTGCTGTCGGCCCTCGGGGGCGGGGAGCGTCAGCCGGTGCTGGCCATGGGCGAGGGCGTACGGTCGCTGCCCCGGGCCGCCCACGAGGCGGCCCGGCACGCCGGCACGGAGGTCAGCGGCGCCCAGGTCCGGGGCCGGGACCACGGCCCGGCCGGGCGCTGGGCGCAGCTTCGGCGGCGGGCCTTCTTCGGCGTCGCACCGACGCCGCAGCCCGGCGTCACCGCCGACTCACCCCAACTGGAGGGACTGGCATGAGCGAGCACAGCGAGCGGACCACCGCAGGTCACACCGGGCCGGTCACCGCCGGGTCGACCCTCCGGGCGGTGACACCGTGACCGGCCGTTCCCTCGGCGGCGAGCTGGCCGTACGGCTCGGCAAGGCCGCGGCGGTCTCCCTGATCGCCGGGACGATCGGCGGGGCGGCGGTGCTCGCCGGGCAGGCGGTGGCGGCCCGTAACCGCGACTACGCCCAGCCCGAGCTGGGCCTGGCGCTGCGGGCGACCGTCGGCCGGGCCGGTGCCCCGCCGCTGCGGTTGGTGCTGCTCGGCGACTCCTCGGCGCTCGGCGTCGGGGTGGCCCGGTTCGACGACACGGTCGGCGGCCAGCTCGCCCACCTGCTGGCCGAGGGACCGACCGGTCGCCGGGTGCACCTGTCCAGCGTGGGGGTCTCCGGATCCCGCTCCACCGACCTGGCGACCCAGGTGGCACGGGCGTTGCTCGGCGACCGGCCGGACGTCGCGGTGGTGCTGATCGGGGCGAACGACGCCACCGCCATGCGCAGCCCGGTCGAGGCCGGGGCGCATCTCGCCTCGACCGTGCGCCGGCTGCGGGAGGCCGGGGTCGAGGTCGTCGTCGGCACCTGCCCGGACCTGGGCGCGGTGCGAGCGGTGTCCCCACCGCTGCGGCAGGTGATCGGGTGGTCGGGCCGGCGGGTGGCCCGCGCCCAGACCACCGCCGTGCTCGACGCCGGGGGCACTGTCGTCGACCTCGGCACGGAGACCGGGCCGGTGTTCCGGGCCGACGCGGGGACGCTGTGCCACGACGGTTTCCACCCGTCCGCCGACGGATACCGGGTGTGGGCACACGCCCTGTTGCCGGCGGTGGTGGCCGCCGCCAACGTCGCGTCCCGGCACTGACCGGCCCGACTCCGGTCGTCCCGGCGGGTCCACCGTGCCCGGGCAATGGCCGGGGTGACATTTCCCGCCGGGCGGTCTTCTTCCGCGTGAGATTACCGTCAAGTTAACGTTGGTTCATGCCGATTGAGTCGTCCCGCGACGCCGTCATCGTCGCCACCGCCCGGTCCCCCATCGGCCGCGCCTTCAAGGGTTCCCTGCGCGACGTCCGCCCGGACGACCTCGCCGCCACCATCGTGCAGGCCGCGCTGGACAAGGTCCCCGGCCTCGACCCCACCACCATCGACGACCTCTACGTCGGCTGCGGGCTGCCCGGCGGCGAGCAGGGCTTCAACCTGGCCCGGGTGGTCGCCACCCTGATGGGCCTGGACGGCCTGCCCGGGGCCACGGTGACCCGTTACTGCGCGTCGTCGTTGCAGACCACCCGGATGGCGATGCACGCGATCCGGGCCGGTGAGGGCGACGTCTTCGTCTCCGCCGGGGTCGAGATGGTCTCCCGGTACGCCCGGGGCAACTCCGACACCCTGCCCCCCGAGGCCAAGGCGCTGGTCGGCGGCGGCTGGGAGAACCCGCGCTTCGCCGAGGCCCGGCAGCGGTCGGTGGCCCGCGCCCAGGGCGGCGCCGAGGTGTGGACCGACCCCCGCGACGCCGGCCAGCTGCCCGACGTCTACCTCGCCATGGGGCAGACGGCGGAGAACCTGGCCCAGGTGCACGACATCACCCGGGAGGAGATGGACGCGTTCGGCGTCCGCAGCCAGAACCTTGCCGAGAAGGCCATCGCCGACGGGTTCTGGGCCCGCGAGATCACCCCGGTGACCACCCCGGACGGCAGCGTGGTCGACACCGACGACGGCCCGCGCCCCGGGGTCACCCCGGAGGCGGTGGCCGGGCTGAAGCCGGTCTTCCGCCCGGACGGCCGGATCACCGCCGGCAACTGCTGCCCGCTCAACGACGGCGCCGCCGCCGTGGTGGTGATGAGCGCCCAGCGGGCCGCCGACCTGGGGCTCACCCCGCTGGCCCGGATCGTCTCCACCGGCGTCACCGCCCTGTCGCCGGAGATCATGGGCCTCGGCCCGGTCGAGGCGTCCCGGCAGGCGCTGCGCCGGGCCGGGATGACCGTCGACGACGTGGACCTGGTCGAGATCAACGAGGCGTTCGCCGCCCAGGTGATCCCGTCCTACCGGCAGCTCGGCATCCCGGAGGAGAAGGTCAACGTGATGGGCGGGGCGATCGCCGTCGGCCACCCGTTCGGGATGACCGGCGCCCGGATCACCGGCACCCTGCTCAACGCCCTCCAGTGGCACGACCGGACCATCGGCCTGGAGACCATGTGCGTCGGCGGCGGTCAGGGCATGGCGATGGTGCTCGAACGGCTCAGCTGAGCCCTACAGCGCGTCGCGGGTCGCCGTCACCGCGGCGGCGGCCCCGGCCAGCACCTCCTGCGGTGGGCCGGCGGCGACCAGGTCCGCCGCGACCACCCGGAGCTGGTCGGGCAGCGCCATCGGCTGCGCCAACCGGGGCACCTCCCGACGCGGCCCGCCCTCCGCGTCGGCGGCCAGGTCGGCGACGTCCTGCACCAGCCTGTGCACCAGGTCGGCCCGGGAGACGTCACCGCCCTCGGCGACCGCCGCCCAGCGCGGCTGCTGCCAGTGCCCCACCTGACGGACCAGCAGCGCCACCGCCCGGTCCAACTCCGCTGCGCTCATCGCCGGCGAGTCTACGCAACCCCGGCCGGTCGCACCGACGACGACGCCCGCCACCGCAGGGAGCGCGGTGGCGGGCGTCGGGTGCGAAACCGTCAGTCGTCGCCCTGGAAGTAGCTGATCAGGCGCAGCATCTCCAGGTAGAGCCAGACCAGGCTGACCACGATGCCGAACGCGGCCGTCCAGGAGTAGCGGGCCGGCAGCCCCATCCGGACGCCGTCCTCGACCTCCTTGAAGCTGAGCACGAAGCTCAGCGAGGCCACCACGATGCAGACCAGGCTGAACCCGATGGCCAGCGGACTGCCGTCGCGCAGGCCGGTGTTCACGCCGAACAGCGCGAGCACCAGGTTGATCAGCATGACGGCGAAGAGGCCCGCCATCACGGCGATCATGCCCTTGACGAACTTGGGGGTGGCCCGGATGACGCGCGCCTTGTAGAGCATGGTCATCACGAAGAAGACGCCGAAGGTGGCGACCACGGCCTGGAGCACGATGCCCTCGTAGGCCGTCTCGTAGAACTTGCTGACCAGACCGACGAACGCGCCCTCGACGATCGCGTACGCGACGACCAGGGCCGGGTTGGCGACCCGGGAGAACGAGATGATCAGGCCGAGCACCAGGCCGACCATCGCCGCCCCGATCCAGGCGACACCGAGCAACGAATCCGGCACCATGATCCAGGCCGCCGCGGCGGCGACGCCGAGGATGGCCAGGAGGGTGACGGTCTTGACGACGACGTCGTCGAGGGTCATCGTGCCGGACACCTGCGGGGCGACCGGGGAGCCCGGTTGGCCCGGGTACTGCTGGGGAATGCCGGGTTGTCCGTAACCGTACGGCCCGGGTTGGGCGTACCCGGCGGACCGCTCCCGCTCGGCCGCCTGGCCGAGCCGGGCGAGCACCGGGTTCGAGGTCTTCACTGTCTCAGGCCTCCCTCAGGGGGTCAGTCGCACGCAAACGTGCACTCCCAGGGTAAACGGCCGGTACCCCGGCACGCCCGCCGGGACGCTGTGGGAAAGCTGAGAGTGTGGTGCCCGGGGCGGGTCTCGAACCCGCACGCCTTGCGGCAGCCGCTTTTAAGGCGGCCGTGTCTGCCGTTCCACCACCCGGGCGGGTCCACGCCGACGCGCGACGGTGCAGTGTCACGGTAACCGTTCCGCGCCGGCCCGGCGTACCCCCGGGGCACCGGGGCGGCGACCCGGCCCCGACGACGCCGGACGCCCCTCCCCGCGACCGGGGAGGGGCGTCCGGGCGGGTACCGCCGTTCAGGCCGCCCGGCTGGTGACCGGGATCGGCTGCGACGCCTCCGCGAACTCCTCACGCGGGTCGTGCAGCTGCCCGAGGGCGACCACCTCACGCTTGAGGAAGAAGGCCAGCGACCAGTCCACCACGACCCGGACCTTGCGGTTGAACGACGGGATCCGGCTCATGTGGTACGTCCGGTGCATGAACCAGGCCGGCCAGCCCTTCATCTTGATGCCGTACACCTGGGCCACGCCCTTGTGCAGGCCGAGGCTGGCCACGCTGCCGGCGTGCTTGTGCTTGTAGTCGACCGGCTCCCGGCCGCGCACCACCAGCGCGATGTTGTCGGCCATCCGGGCGGCCTGGCGCACCGCGTGCTGGGCGCTGGGCGAGCAGTAGTTGCCCGGCTCCTTGGTGAGATCCGGCACCGCGGCGCAGTCACCGGCGCTCCACGCCCCCTCGACCACCCGGTCGCCGTCGACGACCTGGAGGGTGGGCAGGCAGGTGACCCGCCGCCGCTCGTCGCGGGGGAAGTCCGTGCGGTCCAGCATCGGCGACGGCTTGACGCCGGCCGTCCAGACGATGGTGTCGGAGCGGAAGCTGTCGCCGTCGGAGAGCTTCACCACCCCGTCGACGCAGGATTCGAGCCGGGTGTCCAGCCGGATGTCCATGTTCCGCTTGAGCAGCTGCTGCACCGTGTAGGCGCCCATGTCCCGGTCGACCTCGGGCAGCACCCGCTGGGTCGCCTCGACCAGCACCCAGCGCATGTCGTCCGGCTCCAGCTCCGGGTAGTAGCGCAGCGCGTCCCGGGCCATGTCCTCCATCTCGGCCAGCGCCTCGATGCCGGCGTAGCCGCCGCCGACGAAGGTGAAGGTCAACGCGGAGCGGCGGACGTCGGGGTCCGGCGTGGCGGCCGCCACGTCGAGCCGGTCCAGCACGTGGTTACGCAGGTAGATGGCCTCGCCGATGGTCTTGAAACCGATCCCGTGCTCGTGCAGGCCCGGGATCGGCAGGGTGCGGGACACCGAGCCGGGGGCCACCACCACGTGGTCGTACGGGATCTCCCGGGTCGGGCCGACGATCGGCTGCACCACCGCGGTCTTGCGGCTGTGGTCGATCCGGGTCACCGCACCCGCGACGATCTTGCACTTGCGCAACTCACGCCGCAGCGGCACCACGGAGTGCCGGGGCGAGATGTTGCCGGCCGCCGCCTCCGGGAGGAACGGCTGGTACGTCATGTGCGGCTGCGGGTCGACCACGACGACCTCGGCCTCACGGGAGCTCAGCTTCTTGGACAGGCGCAGAGCGGCGTACAGGCCCACGTGCCCGGCACCCACGACAAGGATCCGCTTCGGATTCACGTCATCCATCTTTCCCCGGGCGGCCCTGGAAATACCGGTCGAGACCCCCTTCTGTGACGGAGCACAACACCTGTGAGCTGCGTGACGTTCCCGCCGACAGCCCGCTACCGGCGGCGCAGCAACCAGCCCAGCAACCCGCTCGTACCCACCGCCACCAGCAGCCCGACCACGGTGACGGCCTGGGAACCGTCGTCCGGGCCGAGCTGACCCGACCCGGCCAGCAGCACGCCGATCACCGCGGAGGCCAGCACCACCGCACCGGCCCGGGTGACCCAGCGCAACACGACATTCGGGTCGATCGCCCCGTCGTACGGCAGCACGGCCGCCAACGCGCAGAGGGTGTGTCCGAGGTAGAGCAGGGCCGCCACCGCCAACAACCGCCACAGCGCGATCGGCCGGTCGTACCCGGCCGAGGCGAACACCCAGCCGACCACCGTGACCAGCGCGGCGAAGGTCGGCCACACCCGTCGCGGCGCCACCGCCGGCAGCACCGCCACCACCGTCAACGCCAGCACCGACCGGGCACTGAACAACTCCACCGGATACGCCAGGAGCAGGCCGGCGAGCCCGACCAGGAAGACGGCACCGCGTACCAGCAACGGCAGCAACGCCACCCGGCGCGCCGCCGTGCGCGCCGCCCGGACCCGCTCCCGCGCCGCCGCCACCGCGCTCACCGGCCACCTACCCGGGGAGCGGTCGCCAACCGGGCGACGTCCCGCAGCACCTGGTCCAGGCTGCCGGCGCCGGCCCACCCCACCACCGGCACGCCGTGCTCCCGGAGCTGGGCGATCATCGTGTCCCGGTCCAGCCGCCACAGCCGGTACGCCACCGGCGCCCACCCCCGGTCCCCGGGCGGGGCCAGGTCGGCCGGCAGGGTGTCCACCGCAACCACGAAGCGACCGCCCCGGGCCAACCGGGCCAACATCTGCGCGGACCGCTCGTCGAGCAGCGGGGTGAGCACCACCACCAGCGCGTCGGCGGAGAGCACCTGCGGGCCGAAGACCTGGTCGTACGAATCGTGCGGGGACGACTCGGCGTGCACGTCGAGCAGCCACTCCAGCACCGTCAGGTACTGCCGACGGCCGGTGGCCGGGCGCAGCCGGCGGGCTGCCGGACCGTACTCCAGCAGCGCCACCCGGTCACCCCGGTGCAGGTAGTGCTCGGCGATCGCGGCAGCCGCCCGGACCGTGGTGTCCAGCACCGACGCCGCGCCGTTTACCCCGCCGGAGCGGCCCGCCTCGGCCAGCACGTCGAGCAGCACGACCACCTCGGCGTCCCGGTCGGACAGGGTCGACGCCACGTGCAGCTGCCGGGTCCGCAGCGACACCCGCCAGTCGATCCGGCGCAGCCGGTCCCCCGGCCCGAAGACCCGCACCCCGGCCAGCTCACCGCCCTCCCCGGGCCGCCGCGAGCGGTGCCCGCCGACCAGCCCGGCGGCCCGGGGCATCGCCTCCACCGCCTCGAACGGCTCGGTCTTCGGGTACACCCGCATCCGCAGCGGGTCGGTCAGCACCGCCCGGGACACCAGCAGCCCGTCCGCGGCGGCGGCCCGGGCACCCGCCGGGCCGATCGGATGCCGGCCCCACCGCAGCGCGGTGCCGGCCAGCTCCAGGTCGACGGCGGTGCCGGTGGCCAGCGTGGTGACGAAGGGCCGGTCCGCGCCGCCGGAGCGGCTGACGTCCAGCCCGAGCCCGCCGAAGCCGGCCCGCCGCACCCGCAACCACGGCGAGATCCGGGTCCGGACCACGACCACGTCGTACGACACCACGTCCGGGTTGCCCACCGCCACCGCCCCGGCCAGCTCGCCCCCCTCGACCAGCTGGCCGTCCGCGGCGGTGATCTCCAGCTCCGGGGCGGCGACCGGCCGGCGGCGCAACGCGTACGCGGTGCCGAGCGCGAACGGGGTGGCCAGCACCACGAGGTCGACCCGGCCCAGCAGCACGGCGGCGATCAGCAACAGCCCGGTGAGCAGCACCGCCCGGCCGAGCGCCCAGGTGGGTGACCAGCCCACCGTCGCCTCCTGACGGTCAGGCACGACGATCAGCGCCCGGCCCGGCCGGCCGCGTAGCTGGGCAGCGCGCCGCTGGCCGGGGCCGGGGTCTGCTCCAGCACCTCGCCGACCACGAACGACGGGTCCACCCGGCGCAGCCACATCTCCGGGCGCAGGGTGATCCGGTGGGCCAGCGCGGGGGCGGCCACCTCCTTCACGTCCTCCGGCACCACGTAGTCCCGCCCGGCGAAGACGGCCCGGACCCGGGCCAGCAGCAGCAGCGCCAGCGACCCGCGCGGCGACGCCCCGACCAGCACCGACGGATGCTCCCGGGTGGCCGCGGTGAGGTCCACGATGTACTTGCCGACGGAGTCCTCCACCACCACGTCCTCCAGCGCGGCCTGCATGGCCCGCAGGGTGCCGGCGTCGACCACCGGCTCGATCTGCGCCTCCTCGCGACGACGGTCCATCCGTCGGCGGAGCACCTCCCACTCCTCGTCGCGCTGCGGATAGCCGAACGACACCCGCAGCAGGAACCGGTCGAGCTGCGCCTCGGGCAGCGGGTACGTGCCCTCGTACTCGATCGGGTTGGCGGTGGCCAGCACGTGGAACGGCGCGTCCAGCCGGTAGGTGACGCCCTCGACGGAGACCTGCTTCTCCTGCATCGCCTCCAGCAGCGCCGACTGGGTCTTCGGCGGGGTCCGGTTGATCTCGTCGGCGAGCAGCAGGTTGGTGAAGAGCGGACCGGCCCGGAAGGAGAAGTCGCCGCTGCGCTGGTCGTAGAGGAACGAGCCGGTGACGTCGGCGGGGAGCAGGTCAGGGGTGAACTGGAGCCGGCGGAAGTCCAGCCCGAGGGCCTGGGCGAAGGAACGGGCGGTCAGCGTCTTGCCCAGCCCGGGCAGATCCTCCAGCAGCACGTGCCCGCCGGCCAGGATGCCGGCCAGCACCAGTTCCAGGGCCTCCCGCTTGCCGACCACGACCGTGCCGACCGCGTCCAGCACCGCCCGGGCCAGGTGGCCGACCTCCGTGGCGGGAATGCTGCGGTCCACGTCGTTCATCAGATCTTCTCCAGTTCGGCGACGATCACCGCGAGGTCGCGCGGCGACGGGGTACGGCGGGAGGGGGTGTCGAGGAAACTCCACAGCGGCTCCCCGAGCAGGGCGCGGGCCCGGATCGGGTCGGCCTCCCGGGTCAGGCCGTGGCGTTGGCGCAACCGCTCGTCGGCCAGCTCGCCGAGGCGGGGCAGGATCCGCTCGGTGAAGCGTTCCGGGCTGTTCGAGGCCCAGTCCAGCGGGCGCTCCCAGCCGTTGATGGCGGCCCGCAGCGCGTCCCGGGCCGCCCAGTTGTAGTCGCCCGACTCCTCACCGGCGGGGGTCCGGACACCGGCGCGGGGTGGCGGCGGCGGGGCCAGCGCGGCGGTCACCCGCCGGACGGCGAGCACCGCCAGCACCCCGGCCACCACGATCGCGAGGGAGAGTTGCAGGCCGACCGCGCGCAGGCCGACCAGGATCACGGCGGTCACCCCGGCGGCCGTCAGGAGCAGCCGGAACAGCCAACGGACACGCCCGCCCCGGGCCGCTCCCGAGCGGGCCGGGGCCTCCTCCTCGAAGCGGAACAGGTCGTCCAGACCCGTCGACTCGCTCACCTCGGCACCCCACCGGTCGCGGCGTGGCGGGCGGTCACGCCGGCACCTGCGCGTCGGCCAGCGCGGTCAGTTCGCCGCGCAGCCGCCGTAGCGCCCCCCGGGCCTGGTCGCGCATCCGGGCGTCGACCGTGCGGGTGGCGTAGCGGGCCTCGCGGTAGACGTGCGCGAAGCCGTCCAGCACGTCGGTGCTGGCGATGGCGGGCACGCCGGCTGCCGGGTCGCCGCGCAGCAGCCGGGCGACCAGGTCGGTCGGGGTGTCCCCGGTACGTCTCGGCACGCCGGCCTCGGTGGCCGCCTCCTCCAGCCGCACCCAGCAGGCGATGACCGCGGTACGCGGGTCGGTGTCGGCGTCGTCCAGCTCCTCCAACCCGGCGTCGAGGGCGGCCATCACCTCCCGCGCGGTGCCCTCGGCGGTACGCCGGGCCCGCACCCCGGGCACCGCCCGGGTGGTCCGCCGCAACGCACCGCGCACCAACATCCAGGCCAGGTAGCCGAAAGCGGTCAGGACGGCCAGTCCGAGCAGGGCGATCGCCACCGTGGCGATCCACTGCGGGACGCTCGCCCGGGTCTGCTCGGCGTCGGTCCGCGGCTCGATCGGGATCGACGCGGCCGGCTCGGCCGTCGGGTACTCCGGCACGTAGGGCAGGCTCTCGGCGGCCGGCGGGATCCGGCTCGCGCCGATCGACGAGTGCCCCGCGGCGAGCGCGGCGACGAGCAGCAGCAGCGCCACCAGGACGACGGGCCACCATCTGCGCAGTACGCCCAGGACCATCGCCACCACCCCACGCTGCTCAGTCCACCCCCGCGAGCTGTCTGGCCCGGGTGAACACGTCGTCCAGCATCTGTGTGGTCAACCGCCCGGTGAAGGTGTTCTGCTGGCTGACGTGGTAGCAACCGAGCAGAGCGGGAGCGGCCGACCCGGACCAGTGTGCCCCATGGCCGAAGACCGGTCGCGGGCTGGGCGGCCGGACGCCGTACACCTGGCGTAGCACCGGCCACCACGCCGCCCAGGCGAACGCGCCCAGCGCGACCACCACCCGCAGGGTCGGGCGGATCAGCTCCACCTCCCGGTGCAGCCAGGGGGCACAGGTGTCCCGCTCGGCCGGGGTGGGCTTGTTGTCCGGCGGCGCGCAGCGTACGGCGGCGAAGATCCGGGTGCCGGTCAGCGCGAGACCGTCGTCGGCGGCCACGCTGGTCGGCTGGTTGGCCAGCCCGGCGCGGTGCAGGGCGGCGAAGAGCACGTCGCCGGAGCGGTCCCCGGTGAAGACCCGGCCGGTCCGGTTGCCGCCGTGGGCCGCCGGGGCCAGACCGAGGATGCCGATCCGGGGTTCGGACGCCGCGCCGGGTGGGGTGGCCGGCGGTCCCGCGCCGCCCCGACCGGTGCGGTTGTCGGGAGCGCCGAAGCCGGGCACCGGGCGGCCCCAGTAGTCCTGGTCGCGGAAGGCGGCCCGTTTCGTCCGGGCGACCTCCTCACGCCAGTCGACCAGGCGCGGGCAGGCGAAACAGTCGCTGATCGCGGCGTCGAGACCGGCCAGGTCGGCCGCCCGGGCGGCACGGTCGACCACCCGGGCGGGGGTACGCGACTCAACCAAGTTTGGCCCGGAAGAGTTCCAGGGTGCGGGCCCAGGCGGTGGCGGCGGCCCGCTGGTCGAAGTTCTCCGGCCGGTCCTCGTTGAAGAACGCGTGCGCGGTGCCCGGGTAGTCGTACGTCTGGAAGGTGCCACCGGCGTTCTCGACCGCCCGGCGTACCGTCTGCACCCCGTCGGCGGCGGCGAGACCGTCCGCCTCGGAGCAGTGCACGACCGCCGCCTTGCCCGCGTAGTCGGCCCACTCGGTGGGCATGCCGTCCCACGGCAGCCGGGGGTAGAACGCGGCGGTGGCCACGATCCGCTCGGCCCTGGTCGCCGCCCAGAGGGCCAGGCTGGCGCCGGCGCAGAACCCGGCGCAGCCCACCTTGCCGGTCACCTCGGCCCGACCGGCCAGGAACTCCGCCGCCACGGCGATGTCGGCCGCCGCCTCGTCCATCTGGGTGCTGTTGAGCATCTGCCGGGGCTCGCTCGGCCTGCTGGCCGGCTGGCCGTGCCGGAAGTCGGGGGCCAGCGCGACGAAACCGGCCTCGGCGAACCGGTCCACCACCGAGCGGATGTGCGGGACGAGGCCCCACCAGTCCTGGATCACGATGACCGCCGGGCTGGCCGCGCCGCTGGACGGTATCGCGAGATACCCCTCGCCGGCGCCTGCGTCGCGGCGGTAGCTCACCATCTCACCCATCGGCCCGTCCTCCTGTCGGTCAGTCATCGTTGGCTGGTCGCAGGGCGTTCCTACGTGTCGGTAGCCTGCCACGGCGGAACACGTGTCGGGAAGATGCCGGAACAGTGGGATACACCTCGTATTAACCCGCCGGTGGCCCGGGTGCACGGCGACGGCGGCGCGGAATTCCGCGCCGCCGTCGACAAACCACCGTGGTGGCCGGGAAGGCCCTGGTGGCGGGCCATACGACCCGCCGCGCCCCGGCCGGGTCGAGCCCGGTGGCGGGCCTGGCGGCCCGCCGGGGTCGGGCTCCGCGGTCCCGCCGGGCTCAGGCCTTCTTGGTCAGGCAGAGCAGGTAGCCCTTGCCACCCGGGGCGATGTTGTAGAAGAGGTAGGCGTCGTCACCCTCCTTGATGTACTGCTCGCACGCCTTGCCCTCCTTGGCCTGCGCCTCGGTCTGGTTCTCCACCCGGCCGACCACGTTGTAGGCGGCCTCGGTCGAGGTGCACCCGACCACCTTGGCGTCGTTGACCGACTGCTCCTCGGTGCCGGTCACCTCGGGCAGTTCGGCGATGCAGTCACCGGCCTTCGCCTCGGCCGTCTCGTCCGGGTTGAGGAAGTTGCCGATGGCGCTGGCGGCACCGAACTTCAGCACGGCGATCACCAGGAAGGCGACGATCGCGCCGATGATGCCGAGCGCCTTCTTCGCGCCGCCACCCTTCGACCCCTTCGCCCCCTCCGGCTGCTCCGGTGCGGCGGCGGGGGCCGGGGTGACCGGCTCGGGCTGGCCGGCCGGCTCGGCCTGCGGCGCGGGGGACGATGCGACCTGCTCTGACACGGGATGTCCTTCCGAGGGGTGAATGAGCAGACGACAACGTAGCCACGAAGATCAGCGTGCGCTGCCCCGTTCCCCTCGTCCGTTCAGCTATTTCCCAGCAACAGCACGGTTATCCGGTGACCGTGGGTAGGGGCGTGCTCGCCGGCCCGGACACCGACGGCGGAACCGGCGGGACGGAACCCGACGGGACCGGCGGGGTCGCAGTCCCCGACGGGGTGGCCGGCGGGGCCGGAGCATCCGACGCGGTGGCCGGCGGCGGGGTCCGCGTCGGGGCACCCGGGGTGGCGGCGGAACCGGGCGGGAGCGGGGCGACCGCCGGCGGGCGCGGCCGGAACGGCGCCTGCTCCGGACAGTACGGGTAGCCGCGCTGCACCGGGTTGACGTCGGGCAGGGCTGGATCGTCGCAGGCCGGCCAACCCAACCGGATCGGGGTGCCGTTCTGGTCGAAGAGCCGGGCGTTCTGCACCAACCGCCCCTCACTGTCGTAGACGTAGACGTCCTGCACCTGGTCGTACGGGTTCTGCACCGAGGTCGACTCGTAGCCGTAGTCGTAGTCGGAGCGGACGTGACCGTCCACGTTGACCACCGCGCCGATCGCGAACAGCACCAGCACCGCGGCGGTGGCGTGCACCGACCACCGCCGCCAGGACCGCAGCCCCGGGGTACGCCGGCCCAACCAGATGGAGCCGAACACCAGGCCGACGAGCATCAGCAGGCCGACGAACCCGCTGCCGTCGAGCCGGGGCAGCAGCCCGAGCGGGCCGTCGGTGCTGAGCGCGGTGACCAGCATGGCGGCCAGGTACCCGCGGGCCACCCACCAGGCCGGACGGAGCAGCCGCAGGAACTCCCCGGCCGTGGTGTGGCCGAACAGGGGGCCGAGCCGGGCGTCGACCCGACCGACCCGGGCCCGGGTACGCCCCAGCACACCGGCGATCCGCCGCTCCAGGACCCGCCGACCGGCCGCCGGATCACCCGCCCCCGCGGCGGCACGCAGCTCCGCCGCGTACGCCTCCGGGGTGCCCAGCCGGTCCACCAGGGAGCCGTCCGACTCGACGGCCACCTCGGCGAGGTGTTCCGGCAGATCCTCGGTCAGCTCGTCGCGTTCCTGCGCCGGCAGGTCGGCCAGTGCGACCCGCACCCGCTCGACGTAGTCCGTGATCTCCTGCCCAGTGACGGTCATGCCGCCATCCCCCGATCGTCGAGCAGCTGGTCCATCGTCGTGGCGAACGCGCGCCAGGTCTTGCCGGAACGGGTGAGCTGGTCACGGCCGGCGGCGTTGAGCGCGTAGTACTTGCGGTGCGGGCCGGACTCGCTCGGCACCACGTACGTGGTGAGCAGGCCGGCGGCGAAGAGTCGGCGGAGCGTGCCGTAGACCGAGGCGTCGCCGACCTCCTCCAGCCCGGCTTCGCGGAGCCGGCGGAGGATGTCGTAGCCGTAGCCGTCGGAATCCCGCAGCACGGCCAGCACGGCCAGGTCGAGCACACCCTTGAGCAACTGTGTGGTGTCCACGCATCACACACTACTGCGCACTGCGAAGTACCGTCAACAGCGCCATACCAGGCCCCGACTCTCCCTCACCCCGCCGCCCAAAGCCGCCCCCACCCCCGGATCCGCCCCGAGCTCCCGCTCGACTCCCGCTCCCGCCCCTGCTCCCGCTCGACTCCCGCTCCTGCTCCTGCTCCTGCTCCAGTGATCAAGAGGTTCGAGTCATCCCCGACCAAATCCTCGACGCAAACCTCTTGATCACCACTCCCCACCCCGGTGATCAAGAGGTTTGCGTCATGCCCGTCCGGGCGGGGTGACGTAAAGCTCTTGATCACCGGGCTCGATGTCGAGCGGGCGGAGGTGGGGAGGGGGCCGGGGTGTGTTGGTCGGCGGTCAGACGGGTTGCTGGGTCCAGGCGATGCCGTCGAGGATGTCGTGTTCGGAGGCGACCACCGAGGACATTCCGGCCCGCTCCATGATCACCCGCAGCACCAGGGCGCCCGCGCCGATCACGTCCGCCCGGCCCGGGTGCATCACCGGGATCGCCAGCCGCTGGGCGGCGCTCTTCGCCAGCAGGTCGGCGGTCACCCCGGCCACCTGCTCGTACGGCACCCGGGCGTGGTGGATCCGCTGCGGGTCGTACTCCTGGAGGTCCTGGGCGATGGCGACGACGGTGGTGACCGAGCCGGCGAGGCCGACCAGGGTCGCGGCCTGACGGCCGGGTACGGCGGCGAGCGCCCGGTCGACGGCGGCGGCGATGTCGGCCTGCGCGGCGGCGACCTCGTCGGCGGTCGGCGGATCGCCGTGCAGGTGCCGTTCGGTCATCCGGACGCAGCCGATGTCCACCGAGATGGCCGCCTGGACGCCGCCGTCGCGGGTGCCCACCACGAACTCGGTCGAGCCCCCGCCGATGTCCACCACCAGGTACGGCGGCTCGGCGTCGGCGGGCAGCCCACGGACCGCCCCGGTGAACGACAGGCGGGCCTCCTCGTCGCCGCTGACCACCTCGGGGACGACGCCGAGGGTCTGCTCCACCATGGCCCGGAAGTCGGCCGCGTTGCTGGCGTCCCGGGACGCCGAGGTGGCGCACATCCGGACCCGTTCGACGCCCAGCCGCTCGATCTCGGCGGCGTAGCCGGCCAGCGCCACCCGGGTCCGCTCGATCGCCTCGGGGGCCAGCCGCCCGGTCCGGTCGACACCCTGACCGAGCCGGACGATCTCCATCCGACGGGCCAGGTCGACCAGCGGGGCCTGCGGCCCGGCCGACGGGTCGGGCAGGTCGGCGACCAGCAGGCGGATGGAGTTGGTCCCACAGTCGATGGCGGCCACACGCGTCGTCACGGCAGCAACCCTACGGCAGCCGCCGGCCGCCCACGGCGGCACCGACCGCGCACGCGGGCAGCACCCGACCGCAGCACCCAGCCGCGCACGCCAGCAGCAGCCGGCAGCAGACGCGAGCAGCACCCGACCGCGCACGCGGGCAGCACCCGACCCCGTGCATCGGCGGCACCGACCGGCCCGGCGGTGGTCACCTTCGCCGGGACAGCCGCCGCAGCAGCAGCCACGGCACCCAGGCCAGCACGGCGAGCAGCACCAGCAGGGCCACCAGTGGTGTCCGCCACCACGGGGCCACCGTCGCCGGTGGCGGGTCGGCGGGCGCGGAGACCCACGGGCGGGCGGTCTTCGACCAGGCCAGGAAGGCGTCGCCGATCGGCAGCAGGCCGAAGGCGTACCGGCGGGTGTGCGGGGTGTCCAGCGGAAAACCGACCAGCTCGCCGTAGTTGGCCAACGCCCCGGCCAGCGCGTCGTCGCCCTGCACCTGGGCCGCGCCGAGGGTCACCACGGTGGCCGAGAAGCTCACCCCGAGCGGCAGCGGCCCCGAGTCGACGTCCCCCGGGCCGTCCAGACCGCGCGGATACTCCCGTACGGCCGGGCCGAGCCCCAGCGGCGACACCACGAACCCGGTGCGGAAACGCAGGTACTGTTCCCGGGCGAAGGCCGGGTCGATCTCCGGCAGGAACCGCTGGATGACGCTCTGCGAGGTGCCCCGGGCCACCTCGGCCGGCGCGCCGGTGCCCGGGTCGACCCGGTGCGGCAGCAGGCCGGTACGCGGGTCGAGCCGCTGGCGTACGCCGTCCAGCCAGCGGACCGTGGTCCGGTCGAACCGGGGCGTCAGCAGGTGGTCGTGCAGCCGCAGGGAGGCCACCGCCACCGTCGAGTCGACCGGCCACGCCTGCCCCGGATAGGCGGCGAGGTACGGCGTGGCCGAGGCGTCGAACGCGGCGGCCAGCGCGGTCGACGCCTCGGTGAACCGGCGTACCTCGGCCGGATCCCGACCCGACGCCGGTTGCAGGGCGAGCACCCCGCCGCGCAGCCAGTTCGTCCAGCCGGCGTGGAAGACGCCGTACGCCGGGGTCAGGTCGGCGCTGAACGGGGCCGTGCCGGCCGGTGACTCCAGCCGGGCCAGCGCCCACCGGGCCTCCCGCAGCGCCTCGTCGCGCTCCTGCGGTGGTTGCCGCAGGCCGGTCTCCACCCGGGCCAGCCCGTACAGCGCGTGGGCGAGGAACCAGCCCTCCGGGAACATCGCCTGGGCGTCCTCACCGGCACCGGCGTCGAGTTCGGTGCGCAGGTAGCTGAGCTGCCGGTCCACCCCGGGCGGCTGGCGGTCGACGCCACCGGTCGCCGGGGCGATCAGCCGGGCCACGCCGACCAGCGCGAACAGGGTCACCAGGACGGCGAGCAGGGCGACCAACCGACGCAGGATCGTCACCGACCCAGGGTGCCGGGCCGGGTCAAGGGCACCCTCGCCCGGCCCACCGGCCAGCAGCGGGCAGCCGGTCGGCCTAGAGCCGCAGCAGCATCCGGGTGTTGCCCAGGGTGTTCGGCTTGACCCGTTCCAGGTTGAGGAACTCGGCGACACCCTCGTCGTAGGAGCGCAGCAGCTGCTCGTAGACGGGTTGTGGCACCGGGGCGCCGTCGATCTCGGTGAACCCGAACGCGCCGAAGAACGCCGTCTCGAAGGTGAGCACGAAGATCCGGGCGATGCCCAGCTCCCGGGCGGCGTCGATCAGCTCGGTGACGATCCGGTGGCCGATCCGCCGCCCCCGGCAGACCGGGTCGACCGCCACCGTGCGGATCTCGGCGAGGTCCTCCCACATCACGTGCAGCGCGCCGCAGCCCACCACCGTGCCGTCGCCGGCCACCGCGACCCGGAACTCCTGCACGTCCTCGTAGAGGGTGACGGTGGCCTTGCTGAGCAGCCGCCGGTCGTCGGTGTAGGTGTCGACCAGCCGCCGGATCCCGCGTACGTCGCCGGTGCGGGCCCGGCGTACCACGATCCCGTCGGTCATCTCACTGCGCCGCCGGCACGTCCACGCACGGCCCGGCGGTCCACCACTTCTCCACCAGGGCGAGCGTCTCGTCGCCGAACGGGTTGACGCCGGGCCCGGCCCCGAGCGCGTGGCCCAGGTGCACGTGCAGGCACTTCACCCGGCCGGGCATCCCCCCGGCGGAGATGCCGGCGATCTCCGGGACCTCGCCGATCGCCGCCCGGCGGGCCAGGTAGTCCTCGTGCGCGGCCCGGTACCGGTCGGCCAGCTCCGGGTCCTCGGCGAGCCGCTCGGCCATCTCCTTCATCAGCCCGGCCGACTCCAGCCGGCTGCACGCCGCCGTGGCCCGGGGGCAGGTCAGGTAGAACAGCGTCGGGAAGGGGGTGCCGTCGGCGAGCCGGGGGGTGGTCTCGACCACGTCGGGCAGGCCGCACGGGCAGCGGTGGGCCACCGCCCGGGTGCCGCGGGGCGGGCGTCCGAGCTGCGCGGCCACCGCGGCCAGGTCGGCCTCGGTGGCCGGCTGGTGCTCCGGCGGGGGTACGGAGTCCGCCGCCGGCTCCTGCGGTGGTACGACAGTCACGGTGCCCATCTCTCGTTCGGTACGCGGGTGCTGCTGCTCACTCGTCCGAGGCGTCGCCGTTCGCCGCCCGGACGCTCGACCACAGGGTGTCGTACCAGGGGTCGGGGGTCTTCGGTGGGGCGGGCGGTCGGCCCCCGTTGGCGTCCAGGGCCGCGCCGTCCGCGTCGTTGAGCACGATCACCGGGGTCTCGCCCGGCGCCACCATGTAGAACCGTTCCCGCGCCTTGATCTTGATGTATTCGGGATCCTGCCACTTCGCCGCCTGGGCCGACAGCTCGGCGATCTGCTCGCGCTGGGCGGCCTGGCTGGCCTCCATCCGCTCGATGTCGACCTGCTGGTCGAGATAGACCCGGACCGGATAGGTGTACGCCAGGGCGAGCGCCAGCAGCACCGCGAACAGGACGGTGGCCCGCCCGGTGAACCGTCGGGGGTGGGGTGCGGTGAGCCGCCGGATGGTGCCGCCGGCCGCCGTCCGGCGGGCCGCCGCCGGACGGTTCGCCGAACGTACCCCGTCGGCGCTGCGCAACCGGGCCGTGGTGGCCCGCGGCGCGGCGCGGACCCCGCTGTCGCGCAGCGGCGTCCGGCCCGCGCCCGGCCGACCGGTCGGTCGGCGGGCCGGGCGTTGGCCACCCGGTGTGCGGCGCTGCTGCATCGTCACACCCCTCCCCCGAGGTTCGCCTGGCTCAGGCCGAACGGTAACGCGGGAACGCGCCGGCACCGGCGTACCGCGCCGCGTCGGCCAGCTCCTCCTCGATCCGCAGCAGCTGGTTGTACTTGGCGACCCGGTCGGAACGGGCGGGGGCACCGGTCTTGATCTGGCCGCAGCCGGTGGCGACGGCCAGGTCGGCGATGGTGGTGTCCTCGGTCTCGCCGGAGCGGTGGCTCATCATGCACTTGAAGCCGGCCCGGTGGGCCAGGTCCACGGCGTCCAGGGTCTCGGTCAGCGAACCGATCTGGTTGACCTTGACGAGCACCGCGTTGGCGGACTTCTCGGCGATGCCCCGCGCGATGCGCTGCGGGTTGGTGACGAACAGGTCGTCGCCGACGATCTGGATCCGGTCGCCGACAGCGGCGGTGAGGGTCGCCCAGCCGCTCCAGTCGTCCTCGGCCAGCGGGTCCTCGATGGAGACGATCGGGTAGTCGCCGATGAGCTTCGTGTAGTAGTTGCTCATCTCCTCGGCGCTCTTGGCGGCGCTCTCGAAGGTGTAGGTGCCGTTGTCGAAGAACTCGGTGGCGGCCACGTCGAGGGCGAAGACGATGTCGGTGCCCAGCCGGTAGCCGGCCTTCTCGACGGCCTCGGCGATCAGGTCCAGCGCGGCGGCGTTGCTGGGCAGGTTGGGGGCGAAGCCACCCTCGTCACCCAGGCCGGTGGAGAGGTCCTTCTTCTTGAGCACCGACTTCAGCGCGTGGTAGACCTCGGCACCGGAGCGCAGCGCCTCCCGGAAGCTGGGCGCCCCGATCGGGGCGATCATGAATTCCTGCACGTCGACGTTCGAGTCGGCGTGCGCCCCACCGTTGAGGATGTTCATCATCGGCACCGGCAGCAGGTGGGCGTTCGGGCCGCCCAGGTAGCGGAACAGGCTCAGCTCGGCGCTGCCGGCCGCCGCCTTGGCCACCGCCAGCGAGACCCCGAGGATGGCGTTCGCGCCCAGCGTGCCCTTGTTGTCGGAGCCGTCGAGGTCGAGCATCTTCTGGTCGATCAGCCGCTGCTCGCTGGCCTCGAAGCCGATCAGCTGGTCGACGATCTTGTCCTCGATGTTGGCGACCGCGTTCTCGACACCCTTGCCCAGGTAGCGGCCCTTGTCACCGTCGCGCAGTTCGACCGCCTCGAAGGCGCCGGTGGAGGCGCCGGAGGGTACGGCGGCGCGGGCGATCGTACCGTCGTCCAGCCCTACCTCGACCTCGACCGTCGGGTTGCCCCGCGAGTCGAGAATCTCCCGGGCGACGATTCCCTCGATGGTTGCCACTGAGTCGCTCCTCGTTCGTTGTGCGAATCCGGTATGGGCCGCGACGGTGCGGCTGGGGCAGATGTTGAACGCAGCGTATCGGGCCGCATCCCGGCGCACGGCGGCCGGGGACACGTGACCCGCCCCCGATCGGCCCGGCGAGACGGACATTCCCGGATTCTCGCCGCTCAACCGGCAACCGGTTTGCGCCCGGTGGACCCGATCGACCACGCTGGTCGCCATGCCCGCCGTCTCGACCACCCTCCGCGTGCTCGCCGTGCCGGTCATCGCGTTGCTCACCGTCACCGGCTGTCAGGCCCTGGACGACGCCGGACGCACCCTCGGCCGGTCCGATCTGGTCAACGACCTCGCCGCCCGGCTCGACGAGTCACTGGCCCAAACGTGGACCGCCGAGTACCGGCTCCCCGGCGACCGGACGATCACCATCGCCCAGGAGAAGGAGCCGGCCCGTTCCGCGTACACCTGGACGGCCGGCAAGATCACCGTTTCCGAACAGGCCATCACCCGGTGCGAGACCACCGCCGGGCGGACCGCCTGCACGGTCGTGCCGCCCGTGCTGATGTCCGGCAAGGCCGCCGTCCCGCTCTTCACCGAGGCCCGCAAGGTCGGGCTGGTCACCCCGCCCGCCGTCATCGGGCTGCTCACCGAGGCCGCGCTGGACCCGCGCGCCCAGGTCAAGCAGACCGACACCACGATCACCGGGCACCACGCCAGCTGCGTCGAGGTCCGCCGCGACGCCGGGGACTTCGACGCCTGCGTCACCAGCGAGGGCGTGCTGGGCAGCTTCACCGGGACGCTCGACGGCCGAGCGGTCGAGCTGACCCTGGACCGTTACACCGACTCGGTGACGCCGACGGCGTTCGACCTGCCCGCCGGGGCCGGGGTGACGGACCGCCGGCCGACGAAGCCGTGACCGTTCCCCCGCCCGCACGTCCCACGCCCACGACCGGCGACGCCGGCCCGCAGGGGGCGTCGCCGGAGGACGTCCACGACGCGACGGGCCCGGCCGGCCCCGCACCGGACGACCTGGGCCTGGTGGTGGCCGGTACCCGGCTGCTCACCACCCCCGACGGCGGCCTGCCCCGGGTCGGCGCGCTGCCGACCGGGACCGGGTGGGTGCCGCTGGGCACGCTCGACGGTGTGCCGGCCTGGCTGACGGAGACGGTCGAGCCGGGCCGAGCCCTCGCCCCGGACCGGTCGGCCGGCGGCGGGACCACGACCGAGGTCCGCACGACGGCGGGTGGTGGGGAGCCGGCCGGGAACGGGGATCCGGCCGGTGGCCCACGACCGGTCGGCCGGTGGCGGAGTTGGCGGGCGCTCGCCGCCGAGCTGCCCGAGCCGGTCGCCACGATCGCCGGGCGGGCGGTGGCCGTGGCCACCTGGCGGCGTACCCACCGCTGGTGCGGGGCCTGCCGGGCGGCGCTGGCCGACGTGCCGGGCGAGACGGCCCGCCGCTGCCCCGACTGCGGCCTGTACGTGCCGCTGCGGCTCTCCCCGGCGGTGCTCACCGCGATCACCCGGCCCGGCCCGGCCGGCGGCCCCACCGAGCTGCTGCTGGTCCGGCACGCGTCCGGGCCGACTGAGCTGTGGGCGCTGGTCGCCGGCTTCGTGGAGGCCGGCGAGTCGCTGGAGACGGCGGTCCGTCGGGAGGTGCACGAGGAGGTCTCGCTGGACCTCGGCACGATCGACTACTTCGGCAGCCAGCCCTGGGCGATCTCCGGGCCGGGGGTGCTGCTCGCCGGCTTCACCGCCACCGTCGCCGATCCCGCTGCCGAGCCGGTGGTGGACGGGCGGGAGCTGGTCCGGGCCCGCTGGTTCCCGGTGGACGCGCTGCCGGCGGAGCTGCCACCGGCGTACTCGATCTCCCGCTGGCTGATCGACGCCGTCGCCGCCCGCGCCCGGCCCTGACCCGCACCGCCGCTCCGTGCCGATCCGGCCGGAACCGGGTGGTTCCCGGCCGGGCCGCACCGCACCGGCCCGACCGTTCCGCGGCGGCGCACCCGACGGCCGGCGATCCGGCGGCGGGCCGCTGCCGGGCGGGTCAGATGCCGAGCAGGGTGCGCAGGTGGCGTGGGGGCGGGCAGTCGTGGGCGAGCATCGCGTCGTGCCACTCCCGCACCGGCACCCCGGCCGGACGGGACGCGGCGACGTCGGCCATCTCGCTGTAGCCGACGAAGTAGGTGGAGAGCTGCGTCGAGGTGAGCAGCGCCCGCCGCCACTTGCCGGCCGCCTCGCCCTCCTCCTGGAAACCGCGCCCGGTCATCAGCGCCAGCGCGTCCGCCTCGGTCATCTGGTCGCAGTGCACCAGCTGGTCGAGCAGCGCGTTGATGGTCATCCGCAGCTGCATCTTGAGCTGCTGGAGGCGGACCGGCAGGCCACCGAAGCCGAGGCCGGCCATCAGCTCCTCGGTGTAGACCGCCCACCCCTCGATGAACACCCCCGACTCGGTCAGCGCCCGGACCCGGGTGGGACCGGCGTACCGGCGGGCGTGGGCGAGTTGGAGGAAGTGCCCCGGCATCGCCTCGTGCACGGTCAGGTTGCGGATCATGTGGTCGTTGTACTCCCGATAGAACGACTCGACCCGGTGCGCCGGCCAGTCCGCCGGGGTCGGCGCGATGCAGTAGAAGGTGGGCAGGTCGGCCGGCTCCAACGGGCCGGGCGAGTCGCAGTACGCCACCGCGACGCCCCGGGCGAACTCCGGCATCTCCTGGATCACGCACGGATCGTCGACCAGGCTGACCAGGTCGTGCACGCGGACGAACTCGGCGGCCTCGTCGAGGCTGACCGAGGCGAGGTCCACGATGGAGTGGTCGTCGGGGTGCTCGGCGGCCAGCAGGTCGAGCGCCCGGCGTACCGTCTCGTCGTCGGCCGGGCCACCGACCAGCTCGACGGCCGCCGCGCGGATCTCGGCGGTGACCCGGTCCAGGTTGTCCCAGGCGCGACGCTGCACCTCGGCCGCGCCCAGCTCGGTGTCGAGGGTGTGCCAGAGCCGGGCCTCCCAGCGGCGGCGGCCCAGCCGGGGGTCGCGGCCCGGCCCGGCGTCGGCGGCCAGCCCGGCGCGCAGCCAGCCGACGAACTCGTCCAGCGCGGCGGTCGCCGCCCGCGCCGCCGGCCCGACCGTGCCGTCGAGCGCGGGTGCCCGGGCGAGCAGCAGCGGCACCTCGTCGCGGATCAGCGCGGCGGTGCCGGCGAACTGCCCGACCGCCGTCTCGGCGTGGATCCGGGGCATGTCGCGCAGCGTCGCCCGCGCGGTCGCCAGCGCATCGGGTACGGCCGTCAGGCGCCCGGCCAGGTGGGCCAGCCGCTCCTCCACCGGGGCGTACGGCCGGGCGAGGAGGGCGTGCAGCAGCGGGCCGGGATTGTGCGCCAGCGGATCCCACTCGTAGGCCCGGATCTCGCTCAGCTCGAACAGTTCCCGGTCGACCAGGGCGCTGAGCAGCGCGTGGTCGACCTGCTCCTCGACGTCGAGGGAGTCCGCGTCGACCTCGGCGAGCGCGTCGGCGGCCTCCTTCAGCATCGCCTGGTCCGCTGCCACCGCCGGCCCGGAGAGATCGGGCAGCCGATCGTCGAACCGGTGGTCACCGCTGGAGGTGGCCAACCCCGGCCGGCTCTCCAGCACCGCATCGACGATCCGCTCCGCGAGCGGCACAAAGAACCCCACCCACCGACCCTACCCGCCCCCGGCCCGGCCCCGGTCCCGCCCGGCCCCGGCCCCACCCGGCCTCGCCCCGGTCCGGCCCCGCCCGGTCCCGCCCCGGTGATCAAGAGGTTTACGCCAGGAAACCGCGCGGGCCTGACGTGAACCTCTTGATCAACTCGACGAAGCGGGTGGAGGGAGGGTGGGGAGGGGGAGGGCGAGGGTGGTCTTGCGGAGGGCGGCCTCCGGGTCCAGGTGGGCCTGGCGGGCCTGAGCGACCAGGGCGAGCAGGGTCGCGCCGAGGCGGGATTCCGGGTCGGACTGGGCGTCGGGGGTGGGGAGCGGGACGGTCAGCCCGGCCCGGCCCGCCCGGTCCAGCACCTTGGCGGCCAGGGAAAGGGCCGGCTGGCTCAGCGCGACGCCGTCCAGCACCGACGTGCGGGCCTTCTCGGCCTGCTTGATCCGCTCCCAGTTGGCCTCGATCTCCGCCAGGGAGGTCGCCTCGGCACCGGCGAAGACGTGCGGATTACGGCGGACCATCTTGTCGACCAGGGCACCGGCCACGTCGTCGACGTTCCACCGCTCGCCCTCGGGCAGCTCCTCCGCGAGACGGGCGTGCAGCAGCACCTGGAGCAGCACGTCACCCAGCTCCTCGCGGAGCGCGTCGGTGTCATCGTCGTTGATCGCGTCGTACGCCTCGTAGCACTCCTCGATCAGGAAACCGGCGAGGCTGCGGTGCGTCTGCGCCCGCTTCCACGGGTCACCGCCCGGGGAGGCGAGCCGGTCCATCACCTCCACCGCGTCGAGCAGCCGGGCTCCCGGCGGATCCCACGAGCCGTACATCAGCTCCAGCTCGGCCAGCCCCGGTTGGCGGGCCAGCCGCAGGCCCAGCTCCCGGGCCAGGGTCGCGTCACCGGCCGGACCGGCCAGCCACACCGCCGTACCGTGGGTCGCCGCGGCGGCCAGCACCGCGTCGGTCGCCCCGCCGGACACCACCGTGACCTCGACACCCGCCGCGCGTACCGCCGTGACCTGGGCGCTCTCCGCGCCGGTCAGCACCGGCGCGGAGCGGAGCGTGTCCCAGGCGGCGGCGGTCAGCAGCCCCGCCGGCAACCGGGGCGAGGTGACCAGCAGGACGATCCGGTGGGACGTGCTCAGGAGGCCACCGGCCCCTGCGCCGGGGTCGGGCTGCCGACCGGCTCGGGGGTCGACACGTCGGTCACCGGGCCGCTGGCGTCGATGTAGGGCAGCGCGTAGAAGACCAGCTCCTGGCCCTTGTTGACCCAGGCGGGGACGCCGAGCGGCCGGTACCGGGGGTTGACCTCGACGTCCACCGTGTCGGCCTGCTCCCCCAGCGCGGCGCTCAACGCGGAGGCGCTGCGGACGAAACCGCCGTCACCGAAGAGCTGCCGCACCTGGGCCACCGGCAGCCCCTTGTCGATGCCGCCGGTCTTCTCGATCGCGTGGTAGACCGCCATCACCGACTCGTCGCTCAGGTCGGCCGGAGGGAGCTGCTGGCTGAGCACGGCGAACAGGTCGGCCCACTCGCCCCAGAGCTGCACGTACTCCGCCTGCGGCGGGATCTGGAGCTGCTCGGCCAGCTGGTCCGGGGTGATCTGGTCGGGCACCTGGAGGTTCTTCTCGGCCGCGACCCGCTTACCCAGGTCGATGCTGACCAGCAGGTTCACCACGTCCTGCCGGGTCACCCTGGCCCGCAGCTGCTCGGGGCCGGGGGTCTGCCCGGCCTGGGCCGCGCCCTGGCGGACCGCGTCCGCGTACTTGGCCTGCGCGTCGGAGTAGATCGCGTCCACCCGGGCCACCGAGTAACGACTGTCGCCGATGTATGCGGCCACATCCGGAGATGCCTTGCCGCAGGCGGAGAGGGAGAGGACACCCAGAGCCGCGACGCTGGCGGCGGCGATGAGACGGCGTGCACGCATGACGGTCACTCTCTCATGCCTGCCCGGGTACGGTGACGCCGCCCACCGGGAGCTGCGCCCCCAACCGGGCGTCGCGCCACCCGGCCCCGGCGCGTCGACGTGCCGCCGGACGGCCGACTCGACCACCCACGCCCACGCGCCGTGCCGGCGGACGGCCGCGACCGTTCACGCCCGCGCTCCGGCCAGCGGGGCCGGCTCACCGAGGACGTCGGCGAGGAGCTGGCCGCACCACTCCAGCAGCGCCTGGTCACGCAGCGGCTCACCGCCGATCCGGCGGGTGCTCGGCCGGGGCACACTGACCTGGTCGGTGGCCGCCTTGTAGACCGAATCCGGGTGGTAGCGCTTGAGCCGCAGCTGCTTCGAGTCGGGCAGCGGCAGCGGCCCGAACCGCAGGTGCCTGCCCTGCATGCTGACGTCGGTCAGGCCGTAACGGCGGGCCAGCAGCCGGAACCGGGCCACCGCGACCAGGTTCTGCACCGGGGCGGGCGGCTCGCCGTACCGGTCGGTCATCTCGGCCACCACCTCGCGCAGCCGCTCCTCGTCGCGCGCCTCGGCCAGCTTGCGGTACATCTCCAGCCGCAGCCGCTCCACCCCGACGTAGTCGAGCGGCAGGTGCGCGTCGATCGGAAGATCGATGCGGACATCGGCCGCCAGGTCGTCGGACTCGGTGCTCTCCCCCTTGAACGCCGACACCGCCTCACCGACCATCCGGACGTACAGGTCGAAACCGACACCCTCGATATGCCCGGACTGCTCGCCGCCGAGCAGGTTGCCGGCCCCCCGGATCTCCAGGTCCTTCATCGCCACGTACATGCCCGCGCCCAGCTCCGTGTGCTGGGCGATGGTGGCCAGCCGCTCGTGCGCGTGCTCGGTGAGCGGCTTCTCCGGCGGGTAGAGGAAGTAGGCGTACGCCCGCTCCCGGCCCCGGCCCACCCGGCCCCGGATCTGGTGCAGCTGGGCCAGGCCGAGCAGGTCGGCCCGCTCCACGATCAGGGTGTTGGCGTTCGGGATGTCGATACCGGACTCCACGATGGTGGTGCAGACCAGGACGTCGAACTCCTTCTCCCAGAAGCCGACCATCACCTTCTCCAGGGCCTCCTCGCCCATCTGCCCGTGCGCCACCGCCACCCGCGCCTCGGGCACCAGCTCGCGCAGCTTCCGCGCCGTCCGGTCGATCGACTCGACCCGGTTGTGCAGGTAGAACACCTGCCCGTCGCGGAGCAGCTCCCGGTGGATGGACGCGGCCACCTGCCGGTCGTCGTACGCCCCGACGAAGGTCAGCACCGGGTGCCGCTCCTCCGGCGGGGTGGCGATGGTCGACATCTCCCGGATGCCGGTGATCGCCATCTCCAGCGTCCTCGGGATCGGGGTGGCCGACATGCTCAGCACGTCGACCGAGGCGCGCAGCGTCTTGAGGTGCTCCTTGTGCTCGACGCCGAAGCGCTGCTCCTCGTCGATGACCACCATGCCGAGTTGCTTGAACCGGGTGGCCGTCTGGAGCAGCCGGTGGGTGCCGATGACGATGTCGACGGTGCCGTCGGCGACCATCTCCAGCGTCCGCTCGCTCTCCTTGGCGGTCTGGAACCGGGAGAGCTGCCGGATGGTCACCGGGAACTGGTTCATCCGCTCGGCGAACGTGTTGTAGTGCTGCTGCACCAGCAGCGTCGTCGGCACCAGTACCGCCACCTGCTTGCCGTCCTGCACCGCCTTGAACGCCGCCCGGACCGCGATCTCGGTCTTGCCGTACCCGACGTCGCCGCAGATCAGCCGGTCCATCGGGACGGTCTGCTCCATGTCCCGCTTGACCTCCTCGATGGCGGCCAGCTGGTCGGGCGTCTCCTGCCACGGGAAGGCGTCCTCCAGCTCCCGCTGCCACGGGGAGTCCGGGGCGAACGCGTGCCCCTTGGACGCTTTCCGGGCGGCGTAGAGCTGGATCAGCTGGGCGGCGATCTCCTTGACCGCCTTGCGGGCGCGGGCCTTGGACTTCTGCCAGTCCGAGCCGCCCATCTTGTGCAGGGTGGGCTGCTCGCCGCCGACGTACCGGGAGAGCTGGTCGAGCTGGTCGGTGGGGACGAACAGCCGGTCGCCGGGCTGGCCGCGCTTGCTCGCCGCGTACTCGATGACCAGGTACTCCCGGGACGCGCCGTTCACGGTGCGCTGCACCAGCTCGACGTACCGGCCGATGCCGTGCTGCTCGTGCACGACGAAGTCGCCGGCCTTCAGCTCCAGCGGGTCGATGGTGTTGCGCCGCCGGCTCGGCATCTTGCGCATGTCCCGGGTGGAGCTGCCCCGGCTGCCGCTGACGTCGTTGCCGGTGAGCAGCACGAACCTCGACGTCTCATCGACGAAGCCGGCGCTCAGGCAGCCGCAGGAGACCAGCACCTCGCCGGGGGCGGGCGCGGCCGGCACCTGCTCGGTGAGCCGGGCGCCCAGGCCCGCGTCGCGGAGCACCTCGACGGCCCGCTGGGCGGGGCCGTGCCCCTCGAAGACCAACGCGACCGACCAGCCCTCACCGGTCCAGCGCTTGATGTCGTCGACCACCCGGCCGGTCTCACCGTGGTAGAGCGGGGCCGGCTGGGCGGCCAGGGTGACCGCGATCGCGTCGTCGGGGGTCACGTCGACCTCGGCCGGCGCGTCCTCCCAGGGCTGCCGGGCGGGGGCGGCGGTGTCCGCCTCGACCAGCCCGAACGGGGCCAGCGTCCACCACGGCTGGCGCAGGGCGCGGGCGGTGGCGCGTACCTCGGCCAGGGACTTGAAGGCGGCGGCGCCGAGGTCGACCGGGGCCTGGCCACCGACGGCGGCCGCGGCCCAGCTCGCCTGGAGGAACTCCGCCGAGGTACGCACCAGGTCGTGCGCCCGGGTGCGGATCCGCTCCGGATCGCAGAGCAGCACGTGGGTGCCGGCCGGCATGGTATCGACCAGCAGCTCCAGGCTCTCGCTGCCGAGCAGCGCCGGCACCAGCGACTCCATCCCCTCGACCGGGATGCCCTCGGCCAGCTTGTCGAGGATCTCGGCCAGCTCGGGGTGCTCCCGCCCGAGGACGGCGGCCCGTTCCCGCACCCCCGGGGTGAGCAGCAGCTCCCGGCAGGGTGGTGCCCAGAGCATCGGCACCCCCTCGATGGTCCGCTGGTCGGCGACGGCGAAGGTGCGGATCTCCTCCACCTCGTCGCCCCAGAACTCGACCCGCGACGGGTGCTCGTCGGTGGGCGGGAAGACGTCCAGGATGCCGCCCCGGACGGCGAACTCGCCGCGCTTGGTGACCAGGTCCACCCGGGCGTACGCCAGGTCGGTGAGCTGCCGGGCGACCTCTTCGAGATCCGCCTCCTCGCCGGCGGCGAGCTGCACCGGCTCCAGGTCACCGAGCCGCTTGAGCTGCGGCTGGAGCAGTGAGCGCACGGGTGCCACCACGACCCGCAGCGGGCCGGTGCGGCCGTGCGCGTCGGCGGACCCCGGGTGCGCGAGCCGGCGCAGCACGGCCAGCCGTCGGCCGACCGTGTCGGAGCGGGGCGAGAGCCGTTCGTGCGGCAGCGTCTCCCAGGACGGGAAGACCGCCACCTGCTCCGGCGGGAGCAGGCTGCCCAGCGCGGAGGCGAGGTCGTCGGCCTCCCGGCTGGTCGCGGTCACCGCGAGCACCGGGCGGCCCGCCCCACCGGCCGGCTCGTCGGCGGCGACGGCGGCGACCGCGAACGGGCGCAGCGCGGCCGGGGCGGTCAGGTCCAAGCCGTCGATCTGGGCGGCGCCGGAGCGGGCCAGGTCACGCGCCCTGGCCAGCCCGGGATCGGCCAGGGCGGCGGCGAACAGTCCGGTGAGCATGCGTGATCACTTCCCGCGGATGGCACACGACGATCACCCCTCGCCCGGTCTGGACGGGGGGTCTACGGATTCGACACTATCTCTTATCGGAGACGATCGGCCGCCATGCTGGTCGGCGAGTGCCTGGGGGAACCGAATGCCCGAGGGAACCGGCAGCGATCCGCGCCGCAAGACCACGCCCGCCCGCTGGCGGGTGCTCGGCCACCCGGACGGGATCCTCGTCTACGAGGGCCAGTGCATGGTCGAGAACCCCGACTGGAGTGAGACGGTCGCCGACAAGACGTACAAGGTGGTGCTGGGCCGCTCCGGCGCGTCCCAATACCGGATCAACGGCCGGTCGGTGCTCGTCGACCCCACCTCGTTGGTGATCACCCGGCCCGGTGACGAGCAGTCGGCGGCGCACCCGTACGGCTGCGGCGACTCGTTCACCTGCCTGGAGATCGACCCGGAGGTGCTGGCGGACCGGCCGGACGGGGCCCGTTGGCTCGATCGGTCCGGCTGGGACGGCCACTCGGACGCCTCCCTGGACCTGGCGCACCGGTTACTGGTGGCGGAGTCCCTGCGTGGTCTGGACCGGTTCGAGATGGCCGAGCGGCTGCACCGGTTCCTCGGCCGGTTGCTCCAGCACAGCGCCCTGGCCGGGGACGACGAAGGGGCCGAGATCGACCGCGCGGTACGGCGGCGGCCGGCGACGTTGGCCGCTCACCGGCAGCTCGCCGACCGGGCCCGCGAGGTGCTGGCCACCTCGGACTTCACCCTGGGCCTCGCCGAGGTCGCCCGTACGGTGGGTGCCTCGCCGTACCACCTCAGCCGGGTCTTCCAGCGGGTCACCGGCAGCAGCCTCACCGCCTACCGCAACCGGCTACGGGTCCGGGCGGTGCTGGACACCCTCGCCGAGCCGGATGGTCCGCCGCTGGGCCGGCTGGCCAGCGACTACGGCTTCACCGACCAGTCGCACCTGACCCGGGTGGTCCGGGAACAGGTCGGCCATCCGCCGGCCCGGCTGCGCAAGTTGCTCGTCCCGAAGCGACCGGCCGCCGACCGACCGCAAATCTGAGCAAATTTCTACAAGAACGAAGACCACCCCGAAGGCGAGGATTGATCGCATCAGCCCGGAACGGTCACCGGACAGGCGGCCGGACGGGGGTATGCGGGCCCGTACGGGGGTGCCCGACACCCCCTGCCGGGCACCGGGTGGCCCACCTCGCGGCAACCCCGAAGGTGCCGTGCAGTCCCTGCACGGCACCTTCGCCCTTCTCCGCCCACGCCGGCCCGTCCGGCGGATCTTGACCGGGTACGCCGGGCACGGTGCGGTGAGGCGAGCTGCCCCGACCGGTTTCCGGTTCACCGCCGCCCCGCCCCGGGTGGCCAGCATGGGCACGTTCCCGGTCCGCGCCTTCGCCACGGTCGACGGCTGAGCAGCCGCCCACCCGCCGATCCGGCGTCGATCATGGCGGTCCGACAGCCGGCCAGGCGGGTCGACGGGTGCTCAGGCGGCTCGGGCCGCGCCCGGGTCGAGCCGGCTCACCAGCCGTCGGGACAGGTGGCCAGCGCACGTGACTGCGCCAGGTCGATCGGCCAGCGTTCGACGTCGGAGCCGGCGGAGAGCTCCAGCAACAGGCCCGACGGCGGGGTCGGACCGACGTCCATCCGCCACAGGCCGACCCTGACCTGGATCACCTCGTCGCCCCGCACGGCCGTGCCGATCAGCCGGGACAGGTGCAGATCGTTCGACCCGGCGCAGGCGGGGCCGGGCAGACACCAAGGTGGATGAACGGGGTTCGGTAGGTTACTCATGGGCCAGGGTCGTCCTTTCCTGGTCAAGGCCCGGGGAGCGGAGTGCCAGCTCCACCCCGGGCCGCCCTGTTTCGGCGGTGGGCCTGCCACGGCCACCCGATATCTATGTGGCAGACCTGCCACGGTCGCCACCTCCAAGCTATGACTACCTGTCATGCCAGGTCAAGACCTGTCAGCACTTTTGATTGACGCTCCACCGGCCGCCGTGATCACATGGGCTTCACCTGCCACGGAAGTCTGCCCATGCCTGCGTACACCAAGAAACAGCAAGTCATCGACGCGCTGACCCGGCGTATCGAATCGGGTGAGTACCCACCGGGTGGCAAGCTGCCCTCGGGCACCGAGCTTTGCGCGGAGTTCGGGGTGTCGCGCCAGGTGGTTCGCTCCGCCGTCGACTGGCTCAAGGCGCGCGGACTGGTGGAGGGCGCACCGGGCGCCGGTGTCTTCGTGCGGGAACCAGGCGCCCGGTAGCGCCAATCACTGGCCGGCGGAGGGTGAGACCACCGCGACCCGGCCGCCCGGCTCCGGCTTGGTGGGGTACGCGGGAAACGCCACGACCGGAACCAACCGCCCGCCACCAGCGGACATCACCCGACGAAACCCCACAGGCCGGGTATTACGGATCATAGGCTGGGCCGATGGACGAGGAGCCGCGTACCCGGGACTGGCTGCCCCGCACGGTGGCGCTGCTGGTCGGCACGCTGGCGCTGGCCACCGCGTTCATCGCGGCCTACGTCGGCGCGCTGCACCAGCCGCACCCCCGGGACGTGCCGGTCGGCGTGGTGACCGGCGACCAGCGCGCCGAGTCGCTGCTGGCCGCCGTGCGCGCCCGCACCGACACCATCGAACCCGTCGGGTACGACAGCCCCGGCGCGGCCGACGACGCGCTCACCGCCCGCCAGGTGTACGCCGTGCTGACCTCGACCCCCGACGGCACGCTCGTCCTGACCACCGCCAGCGCCTCGGCCCCGGCCGCCACCGAACTGGTCACCCAGGTCCTCACCCCGGCCGCCCAGCAGGCCCGACTGCCGCTGACCGTCACCGACCAGGTGCCAGTCTCCCCCGACGACCCGCGCGGCCTGGTGCCGTTCTACCTGGCCGTCGGGCTGGTGCTCGGCGGCTACCTGGCCTCGACCGCGCTCGGCGTCTCGCTCGGCACCGCCCCACGCGGCCTGCGCCGGGCCGGGCTGCGGATCGGCTCGTTGGCGGTGCACGCGGTGCTGCTCGGGACCATCGGCGCGGTGCTGGTCGGCCCGGTGCTCGGTGTCTGGGACCACGACCTGGTCGCGGTGGCGGCGGTCGGCGTGCTCACCGTCTTCACCGCCGCGATGGTGGCCGCCGCGGTGCAGGGCTGGCTGGGGCTGCTCGGCACCGGGCTGGTGATCCTGCTGCTGGTGGTGCTCGGCAACCCCGGCTCCGGCGGCATCTACGCCCCGGAGTTCCTGCCCGCCGCGCTGCGCGGCATGCACCGCTGGAACGTCCCCGGCCTCGCCACCGACCTACTCAAGTCGGTGGTCTACTTCGACTGGCGGTCCACCCGCTGGCCGCTGGCCGGGCTGCTGCTCTGGGCCGTCCTCGGGGTGTCCGGCCTGCTCACCGCCGCCCTGTTCCGCAGCCGACGGGCCGATTCGGCGGGAGCCACCCGGTGAGGTCGCCCCGATCGTGGGGAACGTGACACACCGCACCCCTTCCTCCCCGACCGGGCCGCGCGGATACCATCCAGGGAGTCGGACAGCGCTGTCCTTCGTACTCACGTAAGGAGCGCACGTGACCGACCAGCACGATCACGACGGGCCCGACGCCGCCCTGCGGGCCGACATCCGCCGGCTCGGCACCCTGCTCGGTCAGACCCTGGCCCGCCAGGAGGGTCGACCGCTGCTCGACCTGGTCGAGGAGATCCGCGCCCAGGTCCGCTCCGACGCGCCGGCCGCCGCCCAGCGCCTCGGCGGGCTCGACGTGACCACCGGCACCCGGCTGGCCCGCGCCTTCTCCACCTACTTCCACCTGGCCAACATCACCGAGCAGGTGCACCGCGCCCGGGACCTGCGCCGCCGTCGGGCGGTCCAGGGCGGCTGGCTGGACCAGGCCGCCAAGATGATCGCCGAGCGCGGGGTACCGGCCGAGGAGATCGCCGCCGCCGCCCGCCGGCTCGCGGTACGCCCCGTCTTCACCGCCCACCCCACCGAGGCGGCCCGCCGGTCGATCCTGTCCAAGCTGCGCGCCATCGCCGACGAGCTGGACGCCGAGACCGCCAACGCCATCCTCTACGGTGCCAGCGACGAGGCCCCGGCCAACCGCCGTCTCGCCGAACTCCTCGACCTGATGTGGCAGACCGACGAGCTGCGCCTCGACCGGCCCGACCCGACCGACGAGGCCCGCAACGCGATCTACTACCTGCGCGACCTGTACGCCGAGGCCGCCCCGCAGGTCCTCGACGACCTGGCCGACACGCTGCGCACCCTCGGCGTGGAGACCTCGCCGACGTCCCGCCCGCTGACCTTCGGCACCTGGATCGGCGGCGACCGGGACGGCAACCCGTTCGTCACCCCCGCCGTCACCCGCGAGGTGCTGCGCATCCAGCACGAGCACGGCATCGCGGCCACCGAGGCGGCGATGGAGCACCTGGTCAACGAGGTCTCCGTCTCCCGCCGGCTGCGCGCCGTATCGCTGGACCTGTCGGCCAGCCTCGCCGCCGACCTGGACGCGCTGCCCGAGGTGGCCCCCCGCTTCCGGCGGGTCAACGCCGAGGAGCCCTACCGACTCAAGGCCCGCTGCGTGAAGGCGAAGCTGGCCAACACCCGGGAGCGGCTGCGCGCCGGCACCCCACACGTGCCCGGCCGGGACTACCAGGGCTCCGCCGAGCTGGTCGCCGACCTGGAGCTGCTGCGCGCCTCGCTGGCCCGCAACTCCGGGCAGCTCACCGCCGTCGGCCGGCTGGCGTCGACCATCCGTACCGTCTCCGCGTTCGGCCTGCACCTGGCCACCATGGACGTCCGGGAGCACGCCGAGAAGCACCACGAGGTGCTCACCCAGCTCTACGCGGCGGTCGGCGAGGTGTCGGACTACCCGTCGCTGAGCCGGCTGGAGCGCACCAAGCTGCTCGCCGACGAGCTGACCGGCCGCCGGCCGCTGTCCACCCTGGACACCCCGTTGACCGAGGCGGCGCGCAAGACGTTCGACGTGTTCGGGGCGATCCGCGAGGCGCAGGACCGGTTCGGCGGCGAGGTCATCGAGTCGTACATCATCTCGATGACGCTCGGCGTGGACGACGTCCTCGCCGCGGTGGTGCTGGCCCGGGAGGCCGGCCTGGTCGACGTGCACACCGGGCGGGCCCGGATCGGCTTCGTGCCGCTGCTGGAGACCCCGGCCGAGCTGAACGCCGGCGGTGAGCTGCTCGACGAGCTGCTGTCCCTGCCGGCCTACCGGGCGCTGGTCGCGGCCCGGGGCGACGTGCAGGAGGTGATGCTGGGCTACTCCGACTCCAACAAGGAGGCCGGCATCACCACCAGCCAGTGGTCCATCCACCGGGCCCAGCGGGCGCTGCGGGACGTGGCCGCCCGGCACGGCGTGCACCTGCGGCTGTTCCACGGCCGGGGCGGCACCGTCGGCCGGGGCGGCGGCCCCACCCACGAGGCCATCCTGGCCCAGCCGTACGGCACCCTGGACGGCGCGATCAAGGTGACCGAGCAGGGCGAGGTCATCTCCGACAAGTACACCCTTCCGGCGCTGGCCCGGGAGAACCTGGAGCTGACCGTGGCCGCGGTGCTCCAGGCGACGCTGCTGCACACCGCCCCCCGGCAGCCCGCCGAGCAGCTCGAACGCTGGGACGCGGCGATGGACGTGGTCTCCGAGTCGGCCTTCCGGTCCTACCGTGGCCTGGTCGAGGACCCGGACCTGCCGGCGTACTTCTGGGCGTCCACGCCGACCGAACTGCTGGGCGCGCTCAACATCGGCTCCCGGCCGGCGAAGCGGCCCAACACCGGGGCCGGCCTGGGCGGGCTGCGGGCCATCCCGTGGGTGTTCGGCTGGACGCAGACCCGGCAGATCGTGCCGGGCTGGTTCGGGGTCGGCTCCGGCCTGGCCGCCGCCCGCGCGGCGGGCCTGGAGGACGTGCTGGCCGAGATGAACCGCAACTGGCACTTCTTCCGCACGTTCCTGTCGAACGTGGAGATGATGCTGACCAAGACCGACCTCAGCATCGCCCGCCGGTACGTGGAGACGCTGGTCCCCGAGCAGCTGCACCCGATCTTCGACAAGATCGAGCAGGAGTACGAGCTGACCAAGCAGGAGGTGCTCGCGGTCACCTCGTCGCCGGCCCTGCTGGAGAACTCGCCGGTGCTCCAGCGCACCCTCGCGGTGCGCGACACCTACCTGGAGCCGCTGCACCACCTCCAGGTCGCCCTGCTGCGGCAGTACCGCGACTCCGGCGCCGCCGGCCGGGCGGTGGCCACCGCGCCGGGTGGCCGACGCGCCCCCAGCGACGGTACGGCTCTGGAGCGCGCCCTGCTCACCACGGTCAACGGCATCGCCGCCGGGATGCGCAACACCGGCTGACCGACGCCGCCCCTGCCGCCGCCCCGGCGGTGGTGGGGGCCGGCCGGGCCGGAGTCCACACCCCTGCGGGGCTTCCGGCCGGCGGCACCGGATCAGAAGTCGCCGCCCCCGAAATCACCGCCGCCGAAGTCGCCCCCACCACCGAAGTCACCCCCACCGAAGTCACCCGCGGTGCCGAAATCGCCGCCCGGATCCCCGGCGGTGCCGAAGTCGCCGCCGAAGTCCGCGCCGTCGCCGAAGCCCTCCTGGTAGCCGGCGTCGTAACCGGGGTCGGCGAAGGCCGGCGAGAAGAGCGCGTCGGCGATCAGCATCCCGCCGACCACACCGACGCCGGCCCCCAGCGCGGTCTTCCACCAGGGCGTCGAGTACCAGCCGGCCGGCACCGGCCGCCCCTGGTAGCGCCCGCCCGGGTAGTAGTACGGGGTGTCCCGGCCGGGCTGCGGACCGGCCCTGAAGGTCTGCCCCTGCACGTCCACCTGACGGTCCCGGGTGATCTCCCCGGCCCCCTGCGCGGCGGCCAGCGGGGGCAGCTCCGGCCCGGGGTCCAGGCCGAGCGCCACCCGGGCGGCCCGGGCGTAGGCGAGCCCCTCCAGGGCGGTCTCCCGGGCCAGCCGGAACTGGTGGACGGTGCGTGCCTGCTCCAGCTGGCTGCCCGCCGCGTTGTACCGCTCACCCGCGTCGACCAGGGCCTGGCGTACCGCCGGCTCGTCGCCGTGCAGGTTCATCACCTGGCCGCCGAGGCGTTCGTACCAGCGCTGGGCGTCGGCGCGGACGTCGGCGAGGCTGCGCGCCTCCCGGGCCGCCTTCTCCCGCCGCCACCAGACGAAACCACCGGCCAGCATGGCGACCAGGATGAGCACGAGCAGAAATTCCATCCCCCGAACGTACCCGGGGGCGTCGAGTCGTACCCGTTTGGCAAGCTCTGGTGATGGACTTCTCGACGCTGGCCGTGGTGGTGGTCTGCCTCGCCGCCGGCGGCGCGGTCGGCTGGTACGCCGCCCGCTCCCGGTCGGCCACCGAGATCGCCCGGCTGGAGGCCACCCTCGCCGCCACCCGGGAGGGCGAGAGCCGGCTGGAGCAGTCGATGCGGGCGCTGAGCTACGAGGCGACAGCCCAGTCCCAGGAGGCGGTGGCCCGCGCGGTCGCCCCGCTGCACGACACCCTGCGCCGCTACGAGACCCGGGTCGGCGAGCTGGAACGGGACCGGGTCGACGCCTACGCCGAGCTGCGCGAACAGGTCCGCTCGATGGGGGCCGTCTCGAGCGAGCTGCGCACCGAGACCAAGCAGCTGGTCGCCGCGCTGCGCGCCCCGCAGGTACGCGGGCGCTGGGGCGAGCACCAGCTCCGCCGGATCGTCGAGGCGGCCGGCATGCTGGAGCACTGTGACTTCAGCGAGCAGGTCACCGCCGCCACCGACCACCAGGGGGTCCGCCCCGACCTGGTGGTCCGGCTGCACGGCGGGCGGACGGTGGTGGTGGACGCCAAGGCCCCCTTCGACGCCTACCTGACGGCGATGGAGGCGCGTGACGAATCCGGCCGAAACATCCATCTCGACCGGCACGCCAAGCACCTGCGCGGGCACGTCGACGCGCTGGCCGCGAAGACCTACTGGGCGGCGTTCGACGACACCCCGGAGTTCGTGGTGCTGTTCGTGCCGGCCGACCCGTTCCTGGACGTGGCGTTGCAGCGCGACCCGACGCTGTTGGAGCACGCGTTCGCCCGCAACGTGGTGCTGGCCACCCCGGCCACCCTGGTCGCGCTGCTGCGGACGGTGGCGTACTCGTGGCGGCAGGAGGCGCTGGCCCGCAACGCGGTGGCGGTGCACTCGCTGGCCCGCGAGCTCTACGGCCGGCTGTCCACCCTGGGCGATCACGTCGGCAAGCTCGGCACCTCGCTCGGCGGCGCGGTCACGGCGTACAACCGGGCGGTCGGTTCGTTGGAGGCGCGGGTGCTGGTCAGTGCGCGCAAGCTGGCCGAGCTGGGCGTCTCCGACCAGGAGCTGACCACGCCCGGCCAGGTCGAGGTGGCCCCCCGCCAGCCCCAGGCCCCCGAGCTGCTCCCCACCGACGACCGCCCCTGACCCCCACGCGGCGGGGCGCACGGGGCGCTGGGCGGGGCGCATGGGGCGCTGGGCGCGCGGGGCGAGGCGCAATGTCGCCGATGTGGCGGTATCAGGGCGGCTGGACACCGCAATATCGGCGACATCGCGTCGACCCGGGCCGGGCCGACCCGGGCCGGGCCGGGCGGGTCAGGAGCGGCGGGCGGATTCCACCAGGAACGGGACACCCTGCTGGCAGGTGCTCGTCAGGTCGGGTTGGGCCCGGCCGGTGACGGTGACCCGGGCTCCCTTCACGAGCACGTCGGTGGGGCCGCCGACCAACTGGTGACCGTCGAGCAGCAGGCACCCCGGCTCGACCCCCGCCTCGACGGTGCCGGTCAGCTCCGTCGCGCCCGGACCGGGCGGCAGCCGTGGGCCACCGGGCGGCGGCTTCACACCGGGCGGCGGCTTCAGCCCGCCGGGCGGCACCGACCCGGCCGGTGGTGCGGACGGGGCCACCGAGCCCGGCGGCGCGGACGGCGGCACGGCGTCCGACGGGGTGACCGGGTCCGAGGGGGTGACCGTGGGCGGCGGGGAACTGGTCGGGACGGCCGGCGGCCCGGTGACGTCGGCACCGTCACCACAGCCGGCGAGCGCCACACCGGCGGCCAGCAGCACGACGACCGCCATCCGAGGAGTTCTCATACCCACTGCGACGCGCCCCGTCCGTGATCCGTTCCGTCCGCTGGGAACCCGCCGGACGTACCGGCGCTCCACTCCGCCACCGCCGCCGACGAAGACCGAGGCCGGCGGGCCACCGCCGGACCCGCCGGGCACGGTCGGCGTACCGCCCCGTGCCGGGGTCGCCACGGACGATCCCCGCCCGCGGCTGATCCAGGGTCAGCCGCGGGCTGCGGCCTTCATGTCGCGCTTGAGCTCCTGCGGCAGCGAGAAGGTCAGCCGCTCGTTGGCGGTGACCACCTCGTCCACGTCGGTGAAGCCCCGCTCGGCGAGGTAGGCCAGCACCTCCTGGACCAGCTCGTCCGGCACGCTCGCGCCGGAGGTCAGCCCGACGGTGCCGGCACCGGCGAGCCAGGCGTCGTCGATCTCGTGGGCGAAGTCGATCAGGTAACCGGCGCGGGCGCCGGCGTCCAGGGCCACCTCGACCAGGCGTACCGAGTTGGACGAGTTGCGCGAGCCGACCACGAGCACCACGTCGCAGTCCGGGGCGATCTCCTTGACCACGTGCTGACGGTTGGAGGTGGCGTAGCAGATGTCGTCGCTGGGCGGCGACTGGAGCAGCGGCAGCCGGGTCTTGAGCCGGGCCACCGTCTCCAGCGTCTCGTCCACCGACAGGGTGGTCTGGGAGAGCCAGACGACCTTGTTCGGGTCGCGCACGGTGATCCGGTCGGCGTCGTCGGGGCCGTCGACCAGCTGGATGTGGGCGGGGGCCTCCCCGGCGGTGCCGATGACCTCCTCGTGCCCCTCGTGGCCGATCAGCAGGATGTCGTAGTCCTCCGCGGCGAACCGCTTGGCCTCCTGGTGCACCTTGGTCACCAGCGGGCAGGTCGCGTCGATCGCCTTGAGCGACCGGGCCTTGGCCTGCTCGTAGACCTCGGGGGCGACGCCGTGCGCGGAGAAGACGACGGTGGCCCCCTCCGGCACCTCCTCGTTCTCCTCCACGAAGATCGCGCCCTGGGCCTCCAGGGTCCGCACCACGTGCTTGTTGTGCACGATCTGCTTGCGGACGTAGATCGGAGCGCCGTAGAGCTTCAGCGCCTCCTCGACGGTCTGCACCGCCCGGTCGACCCCCGCGCAGTACCCGCGGGGCTTGGCCAGGAGCACGCGCTTGCCGGTCTTGGGGGTCGCCTCAGCCTCGGTCACCCGCCCATCGTACGTGCCGGCATCTCCCCCGGCAGCGGCTGCGACCGGGGCCACAGCGGGGGTACGGCGGGACGCGCGGCACGGGCGGTCGGGGCCGCCCCGGATCGTCGGAGGCGGACCGTAGGGTGGGCGGGTGACCGACGCCCCGCGCAGCACCCCCGAGGAGCCCTGGCCGGTCCGGGTGGTCAGCCAGAAGGTCGGCGCCTGGATCGCCAAGCTCGGTTGGGTCTGGGTCGACGGGCAGGTGGCGCAGATCAGCCGCCGGCCGGGAGCGGGCACCGTCTTCCTCACCCTGCGCGACCCGTCGGCCGATCTCAGCCTCACCGTCACCACCAACCGGGACGTCCTGGACGCCGGTGCGCCGGAGCTGCGCGAGGGCGCCCGGGTGGTGCTGCACGCCAAGCCGGAGTTCTACGCGGCCCGGGGCACGCTCAGCCTGCGCGCCGACGAGATCCGCCAGGTCGGGCTCGGTGAGCTGCTGGCCCGGCTGGAGAAACTCAAGAAGCTGCTCGCCGCCGAGGGGCTGTTCGACAGGTCCCGCAAGCGCCGGCCGCCGTTCCTGCCGCAGCGGGTCGGCCTGATCACCGGTCGGGCGTCGGCGGCCGAGCGGGACGTGTTGACCAATGCCCGGCGGCGCTGGCCGGCGGTGGAGTTCCGCACGGTCAACGTGGCGGTGCAGGGGCCGGGGGCGGTGTCGCAGATCGTCGACGCGCTGCGGGTCCTCGACGCCGACGAGCACGTCGACGTGATCGTCCTGGCCCGGGGCGGCGGTGGCATCGAGGATCTGCTGCCCTTCTCCGACGAGGCGCTGTGCCGGGCGGTCTTCGCCTGTCGTACCCCGGTGGTCAGCGCGATCGGCCACGAGACGGACGCCCCGCTGGTCGACTACGTCGCCGACGTCCGCGCGTCCACCCCCACGGACGCGGCCAAGCGGGTCGTCCCCGACCTGGCCGACGAGGTACGCCTGATCGGCCAGGCCCGGTCCCGGCTGGAGCGGGCGGTCCGCAACCTGCTCGACCGGGAGTCACACCGGCTGGCCCTGTTCCGGTCCCGCCCGGTGCTGGCCCGCCCGCAGGTGATGGTCGAGCAGCGGGCCGTCGAGGTGACCGCGCTGCGCGACCGTTCGATCCGCAGCCTGACCCACCGGCTCGGGGCGGCCACCGACGACCTGGGGCACACCGTGGCCCGGCTGCGTGCGCTCTCCCCCGCCGCCACCCTCGACCGGGGTTACGCCATCGTGCAGCGCGCCGACGGGCACGTGGTCCGGGCGGCCGACGAGGTGGCCGGTGGCGACCCGCTGCGGGTACGCCTCGCCGAGGGTGAGCTGACCGCGACCGTGCAGGAGACGAGGACGAGATGAGCGACCGGAACCCCGACGAGCGGCTCAGCTACGAGCAGGCCCGCGCCGAGTTGGCCCAGGTGGTGGAGCGGCTGGAGGCGGGCGGCACCTCGTTGGAGGAGTCGCTGGCGCTGTGGGAGCGCGGCGAGCGGCTCGCCGCGGACTGCCAACGTGCCCTCGACGGCGCACGGGCCCGGATCGACGCCGCCCGGTCGACCCCGGAGTCCTGACCGCGCGCGACGGGCCGGGGTCAGTCGGGCCGGCGGGGCGGACGGGTCAGTCGGCGAGGCGGATGCGTACCCGACGGTTCTGCCGGCCCTTGCTCTCCACCTTGACGACCCGGAGCCGCCCCACCTGCCCGATGGACGCGACGTGGGTGCCGCCGTCGGCCTGCACGTCGAGGCCCTCGATGTCGACGATCCGGACCTCCTGCTCGTCCGGGGGGATCAGGTTGGTCTGGGTACGCACGATGTCGGGGATGGCCAGCGCCTCGTCGCGCGGCAGCACCCGTACGGAGACCCGCCGGTCGGTGGCCAGTTCCTTGTTGACCGCCTCTTCGAGCAGCCCCTTGAAACCCTCGGGGACCTGCGGCAGGTTGAAGTCCATCCGGGCCTCGCCGGGCTCCATGTTGCCGCCGGTCACCAACGCGCCGAAGTCGCGGAACACCACCCCGCAGAGCACGTGCAGCCCGGAGTGGGTCCGCATCAGCGTGAACCGGCGGGCGTCCTCGACCGCCCCCTGGACCTCGACACCGACCGGTGGTACCGGGTCGCCCTCGGCCGGGATCAGGTACAGGTCGTCGCCCTTGTGGGTGCCGACGATCCGGGTCTGCACCCCCTGCCACAGCAGGACGCCGTGGTCCGGTGGCTGGCCGCCGCCGCCCGGGTAGAAGGCGGACCGGTCCAGCACGATGCCGCGCTCGGGGTCGACGTGCACCACCCGGCAGGTCCACTCGCGCAGCGAGGGGTCGGCCAGGTCGAGGCGCTCGGTACGTCCGTGCCGGGAGATGCCCATGACGGCGCAGCGTACTACCGGTGGGCGCGCACCGTCAGCCCTGCCGCGCCGGTCCGGCCGGTGGCCCGACCGGGCCGGTGGCGGGATGGTCCGGGACCGTCCCGCCACCGGTCGACCGACGTCAGTTGAACAGGTTGTACAGCTCCTGGGGCGCCTCGACCACCTGGTCGGCGGCGGGCTTCTGGGCGGCGGTGGCGTTGCCGTAGTCGGAGTAAGTGATCTTGATGTCCTGCGCGGCGCTCTGGCCGGCGGCCGGGATCTGGACCACCATCTCGCTGAGCCGGCCCTGCGGGTCCAGCTTCGCGGTGAACGGCACCGACTTCGCCTGCGCGCCCAGCGCGGTGATCACCGTCGAGTCGACGGAACCGGCCTCGGCGGCCTTCGACACGTCCAGGGTGCCGGCGTAGCTGCCCTCACCGGTCTGCCGGACCTCGGTGATGCCCTGGGTCAGCACCGCACTGCCCGCCGGGTCGATCTTGTCGAAGTCGAAGCCGAGCGACTTGTTGCCCTTGATCCGGGTCTGGTCGAGGTGCTGGTACTTGCCGAGGCTGAGCTTCTGCGCCCCGGGGATGCTGCTGGCCGACGTGCCGCCGAGGTCCAGCTTCACCCAGCTGTCCGGCTTGGCGTGGATCACGTCCAGGTTCATCATCAGGTCCGAGGACGCGTCACCGATGCTCAGCTTGATCTGGGCGCTCTGACTGGGCTGGTGCACCTGCCCCTCGGCGGTGGAGCCCACCCCGGTCATGGTGAACCGGAAGTTGCCGTTGCGGATCTCGTTGGTGGAGTTGAGCAGGGCCTGCTTGGCGTCGGAGGTGCCGGGCGAGGCGCTGCCCGAGGCGGCGCTGCCGGAGGCCGACGGGGATGCGGAGGCCCCCGCCTCGCCGCTCCCGGAGTTGTTGCAGGCGGCCAGGCCGGGGGTGAGCAGCGCCGCGGCGAAGACCGCCGCGCTGAAACGTCGAATGGTCACGTCAGGCTCTCCAGTCGGGTCGTCCGGCCCCCGGCGGGTGCCGGAGGCGTGGCGCGCGGCCCCCGCCCGGTCGTACCGGCACCGGCGCGCATCCCTTCTGTTCCCGGACGTCGCCTTCCGCAATCCCCCGCGTCGCCACCGACCACCGGCCCGTGACCGGTCAGCGCAGCGCGCCGGCCAGCTCGCGCAGCTCGTTGTCCCGGGCATCCCCGACCACGATCACGGTGCGGTTCGGTTCGAGCAGCACCAGGGCCTGCTCGTTGCCCCGCCCGGTGTACCGCTGCCAGCTCGCCCCGCCCAGGTCCGCCGGCCCCTGCGGCTGCCCGGCGGCGGTCAGCTCGGCGGGGAGCAGCCGCTCCGGCGGCACGTTGCTCTGCACCAGCTGCGCGCCCCGCCCCTCCGGGGTGAGATAGCCCACCCGCAGGTTCGCGCCGTCGTCGACGGTGCGGAAGCTGGCGCTCACCGTCCGCCAGCCGGAGCCGAGCCCGGACGGTTCGGTGACCGGGAAGGCGTTCGCGGCGCGGGCCTGCTCGTAGGCGGGGCCGGCGTCGACGACGGTCGGCTGCTCGCCGCCGAGGAAACCCCGGTAGAAGGCGAGCAGCAGGGCGATCGGGACCAGCAGCACCAGCAGGGACAGGGCCATGTCCTTCGGCGAACGCTCGGAGCGGGCCTTCGCCACCCGGCCGCCGTCCGTCGCCGTCCGCCCGTCGGCCGGCGCGACCAGCGCCGGCTCCGCGCCACCGCCTGCCACCGGCTCCGCCGCGCCGGCCGGGACGGATCCGTCCGCCGGCGCGGCGGCGGGCACGCCATCACCGACCGGCCCGGCGGCCGGGGGCAGCGGCGGCTGGCCGTCCGGCGGGGTCGGATCGGCGGGTACGCGGTCGGCAGGCTGTGCGGGTTCCACCGGCCCATTCTCGCAGCCGCCCGGTAGGGCGATCCCGCCCACCGTCGCCCCGCCCCGCCGCCGGACCTGGCATCGTGTGAGGATCAGCGACAGAGCCGGCAGCGGCGACCGCCGTCCCCGCCGGTCCGCCCCGCACCGTCGCGAGGAGGAAGCCGCCATGACGAACACCAGGACGCGCGTCCCGCAGGACCTCGACCGTAACCTCGCCCTCGACCTGGTCCGGGTCACCGAGGCCGCGGCGATGGCCGCCGGCCGGTGGGTCGGCCGGGGCGACAAGGAGGGCGGCGACGGGGCCGCCGTCGACGCCATGCGGAAACTGATCAACTCGATCCAGATGCGTGGCGTGGTGGTGATCGGCGAGGGCGAGAAGGACAACGCGCCGATGCTGTTCAACGGCGAGCAGGTGGGCGACGGCAGTGGCCCCGAGGTCGACGTGGCGGTGGACCCGGTCGACGGCACCACGCTGATGAGCAAGGGCATGCCGAACGCGCTCGCGGTGCTGGCCGTCTCCGAGCGGGGGGCGATGTTCGACCCGAGCGCCGTGTTCTACATGGAGAAGCTGGCCGTCGGCCCGGCGTACGCCGACGTGGTGGACATCGAGGCCGGGCCGGCGGAGAACCTCCGGCGGATCGCCAAGGTCAAGGGCACCGACGTCGCCGAGGTGACCGTCTGCGTGCTCGACCGCCCCCGTCACGGAGACCTGGTGGGGCAGATCAGGCGGACCGGGGCGGGCATCCGGTTCATCTCCGACGGCGACATCGCCGGGTCGATCGCCGCCGCCCGGGGCGAGTCGGGCGTCGACGTGCTGATGGGCATCGGCGGCACCCCGGAGGGGATCATCTCCGCCTGCGCGCTCAAGTGCATGGGTGGCGCGATGCAGGCCAAGCTCTGGCCGCAGGACGCGCGGGAGCGGGAGAAGGCGCTCGCCGCCGGGCACGACCTCGACCGGGTGCTCGGCACCGACGACCTGGTCACCGGGGACAACTGCTTCTTCGTGGCGACCGGGGTCACCTCCGGCGACCTGCTGCGCGGGGTGCGGTACGCGGCCGGCGGGGCGTACACCCAGTCGATCGTGATGCGGTCCAAGAGCGGCACCATCCGCGTGATCGACTCGTACCACCGGTTGGAGAAGCTGGCCCTCTACTCGGCGGTGGACTTCGACGGCAGGCCACTGGCAGAGCAGGAGTGACCGCAACCGGAACGGCGACCCGACCCGTCCTGTCCGCCCCCCGCCGGATCGCCGGGATCGGGCTGGCGACCGCCGCCGGGGTCGGGGTGGCCGTCCAGTCCCGGATCAACGGCGAGCTGGGCGTACGCCTGGCCGACGGGATCGCCGCGGCGGTGGTCTCCTTCGGCCTCGGGCTGCTGGTGCTGCTGGTACTGGTGCCGGCCCTGCCCGGGGGGCGACGCGGCCTGGCCGCGTTGCGTGGGTCGCTGCGCTCCGGCGCGTTGCGCCCCTGGCAGACGCTGGGCGGGGTGTGCGGGGCGCTCCTGGTCGCCACCCAGGGGCTCACCATCGGCGTGCTCGGCGTGGCGGTCTTCACCGTCGCCGTGGTCGCCGGGCAGTCGGCCAGCAGCCTGGCCGTGGACCGGGCCGGCATCGGCCCGGGCGGGCGACAGCCGGTGACCGTGGCCCGGCTGGCCGGGGCGGTGCTGACCGTGCTGGCCGTGCTGCTGGCGGTCGGTGACCGGCTCGGCGACCCGGGCACCCTGGCGCTGGCCCTGCTACCGCTGCTCGCCGGGCTGGGCCTGGCCTGGCAGCAGGCGGTCAACGGACTGGTCCGGGCGGCGTCGGGCAGCGCGCTCACCGCCACCCTGGTCAACTTCGCCGTCGGGACGGCCGCCCTGCTGGTCGCCTTCGGCGTGGAGGTGGCCGTCCGGGGTGTCCCGGGTGGGACGTTGCCGACCGAGCCGTGGCTCTACCTGGGTGGCCCGATCGGCATCGTGTTCATCACGGTCGCGGCGGCGATCGTCCGCTTCACCGGGGTGCTGCTGCTGGGGCTGGCCACCATCGCCGGTCAGGTGGTCGGGGCCGTCGCGCTCGACGCGGTGCTGCCGACGGCGGCGTCGCACCCGGGACCGGCCACCCTGGCCGGCGCGCTGCTCACCCTGGTGGCGGTGCTGATCGCGACGCTCGGCCCGGCACCCCGGCGCTGACCGGCGAGCCGGTGTCCACCGGCGGCCGGGCAGGCCGGCGCTGACCGGCACCCCGGCCCGGGCGGGGCGGTCAGCCGGCGTCGGAGGAGTGGCCGGGGAACAGATGGGCGGCCGGGTCGATCGCGACGGCCGCGTTGTTGACCGCGGTGGCGGCCTCGCCGAAACCGGTGGCGATCAGCCGTACCTTGCCCGGGTACTCGGTGATGTCACCGGCGGCGTAGACCCGGGGCAGGCTCGTCGCCATCGCGCTGTCCACCACGATGTGCCGCCGGTCCAGCCGCAGCCCCCACTCGGCCAGCGGACCCAGGTCGGCGGTGAAGCCGAGGGCCGCGACGACCGTGTCGACCGGCAGGGTCTCCGTCGCGCCACCCCGTACGGTGATCTCGGCGGCGGTGACCGTGTCGTCGCCGTGCAGCCGGGTCACCTCGGCGTTGACCACGACCCGCACCGGCAGGGAGAGCACCCGGGCGACCGTCCCGGCGTGCGCCCGGAAGCGCTCGCGGCGGTGCACCAGGGTCACTGAACGGGCCAGCGGTTGCAGGGTCGCCGCCCAGTCGAAGGCGGAGTCACCGCCGCCGACGATCAGCACGTCCCGGTCGGCCAGCGCGGCCGGGTCTGGTACGAAGTAGACGATCCCGCCGCCGAGGAAACTGTCCGCGACCGGCAGTGGACGCGGGGTGAAGCTGCCCAGCCCGCCGGTGACCACCACCGCGCCGCAGCGCAGCTCCTCGCCGCCCGAGAGGCCGAGCACCGGCCTGCCGTCGGCGTGCGAGAGCTTCTCGGCCCGGGTGCCGAGCAGGTATTCCGGGTGGTAGGGCGCGGCCTGGGCGACCAGGTTGGCCACCAGGTCACGGCCCTTGACGGCGGGGAAGCCGGCGACGTCGAGGATCAGCTTCTCCGGGTACATGGCGGTGATCTGCCCACCCGGCTCGGGCAGCGCGTCCACCACCGCCACCGACAGACCGCGGAAGCCCGCGTAGTAGGCGGCGAACAGCCCGGTCGGGCCTGCTCCGATCACGGCGACATCGACCTCGCGCATGGGCGTACCGTCGCTTTCCGCTGGCGATAAACGCGTGCTGATCCCGACGTTAGGCCCGCCGTCCCGATCGGGCAAGCACCGCGCGGCCCTGCCGTGCGCCGGGCGGGTCGTCGACGCTCAGGAGTTCAGCGTGGACTCCACCCGGTACGGCCCGTACGGGTCGTGGGGGCGGCGACGCCGGAACAGGATCGCCGCGACCACCCCGCCGAGCAGCCCGAACAGGTGGCCCTGCCAGGAGATCCGCTCGTCGGTGGGGAGGATGCCGAGCAGCTGCCAGCCGTAGAGGAGGCCGACCAGCAGCACCACCGCGAAGTTCCACCAGCTGCGTTCGACGATGCCCCGGGTGAGCAGCAGGCCGAGGTAGCCGAAGATGACCCCGCTGGCCCCGACGACCACCGAGTTGGGCGAGCCGGTGAACCAGACGCCGAGCCCGCTGACCAGGATGATGACCAGAGTGGACCAGAGGAACCGGCGGACCCCGGCGGCCAGCACGAAGGTGCCGAGCAGGATCAGCGGGATGCTGTTGCTGTAGAGGTGGTCGAAGCCGTGGTGCAGGAACGGCGAGAAGAACACCCCGTCGAGCCCCTGGATGCGCTGCGGGATGATCCCGGCGGCCACGTCGAGCCCGAAGCCGAGCCCCTGGTCGAGGGCCTCGATGAGGAAGAGGAACGGCACCACCGCGCACATGGCGACGAAGGCCCGGCCGAGCGACGCGTAGAACGCCTCGGTGCCGAACCGGTCGGGGTCGCCGCCCGTCGGGTGCAGGGTCACCCCACTATGGCTATCAGCATTCCGGGACGACCGCCACCTCGGTCCCGCGCCGCACCGGGCCACGAACACGGTGGGGCGGACGGTCACCCGTCCGCCCCACCGGCACGTCGTCGATCAGTACCAGCCGGAACTCTCGCTCTTGGCCCAGGCTCCGCACGGACTGTCGTACCGACCCTCGATGTAGCCGAGGCCCCACTTGATCTGGGTCACCGGGTTGGTCTTCCAGTCGCTGGCGACCGAGCTCATCTTGTTGCCCGGCACGGCCTGCGGGATGCCGTACGCCCCGGACGAGGAGTTGCTGGCCTTGGGGTTCCAGCCGCTCTCCCTGGTCCAGAGCTTGTCCAGGCAGGGCATCTGGTCGATCTTGAAGCCCGCGCTGAGGAGCATCGCGCAGCCGGTCTTGCGGTGGCCGCTGTAGGAGTTGCACGAGGAGGGGATCTTGCCGGCGAACGGCTTGATCTTCGTGTCCTCCTCCTTCGCCTTCGCCTCTTCTTCCTCACGTTCCTTCTTGCGCGACGCCGCCGCGTCCTCGGCGGCCTTGGCCCGCTGGGCGGCCTCCTTGGCCGCCGCGGCGGCCCGCAGCCTCGCCTGGTACTCGGCGGCCCGCTGCTTGGCGGACTCCCGCCGGTGGTCGGCCTGCCGGTCACGCTGGTAGTCGTACTCGGCCTGGTCGACCTGGAGGCCGACCTGTGCGGTCAGGCCCTGTTGCTGGGTTTCCCGGTCTTCGCCCAGATAGAAACCGCCGGCGACGCCCACGGAGAGCAGCGCGACAGCGGCCGTACGGGCACCGAACCGGCTCCACAGCCGACTCACGTAGTGTCCCTTCGTCGGGGGCAAGGGCGCGACGCGGACCGGCCCGAACGGGCGCGGCCGTGCCACGAGCGCCCCGACCTGAGCCGGTCGCCACCGACGTACCGGCGGCGGGGCGGCGGGGCCGTCCGAGGAGGGGACGGACGGTCGCCGACCACCGCGCCGGGACGTGGGCGCTCGATGGACACCATTGCGCACAGTGAGGCTGTTGGGAAACCCACCCGCAGATTTGTGATTTGCACCACAAAGTGAATGTGGACGATGGGGGCGGACCCCGCCGCCGGACGACTCAGCCCGGAATGTCCTCCAACAGATCCGTCACCATCGCGGCGATCGGGGACCGCTCGGACCGGTTCAGCGTGACGTGCGCGAAGAGCGGGTGGCCCTTCAACGCCTCGATCACCGCGGTCACCCCGTCGTGCCGCCCCACCCGCAGGTTGTCCCGCTGGGCCACGTCGTGGGTGAGCACCACCCGCGACCCCTGCCCGATCCGGGACAGCACGGTGAGCAGCACGCCCCGCTCCAACGACTGCGCCTCGTCGACGATGACGAAGGCGTCGTGCAGGCTCCGGCCCCGGATGTGGGTCAGCGGAAGGACCTCCAGGATGCCCCGGGAGGTGACCTCCTCCAGCACGTTCTCGTGCACCACCGCGCCGAGGGTGTCGAAGACGGCCTGCGCCCAGGGCGACATCTTCTCCGACTCCGAGCCGGGCAGGTAGCCCAACTCCTGGCCGCCGACGGCATAGAGCGGCCGGAAGACCACCACCTTCTTGTGCCGGCGGCGCTCCATCACCGCCTCCAGCCCGGCGCAGAGCGCCAGCGCCGACTTTCCGGTGCCGGCCCGGCCGCCCAGCGACACGATCCCGATCGACTCGTCCAGCAGCAGGTCCAGGGCGATCCGCTGTTCGGCCGACCGGCCGTGCACGCCGAACGCCTCCCGGTCGCCCCGGACCAGCCGGACCGTCTTGTCGGGCAGCACCCGGCCCAGCGCCGAACCCCGGGTGGAGTGCAGCACCAGGCCGGTGTGGCAGGACAGCCCGGCGGCGGCGTCCAGGTCCAGGCAGTCGCCGGCGTAGAGCCGGCCGATGTCGTCGTCGCCCAACTCCAGCTCGGCCATCCCCGTCCAGGTCGGGTCACTGGCCTGGCCGTGCCGGTACTCGTCGGCCCGCAGCCCGACCGAGGCGGCCTTGACCCGCAACGGCATGTCCTTGCTGACCAGGGTCACCTCCCGCCCCTCGGCGGCCAGGTTGAGCGCCACCGACAGGATCCGGGCGTCGTTGGACTCGTTGCGGAAACCCGGGGGCAGGACGCCGTCGTCCGAGTGGTTGAGCTCGACCTTCAGGGTGCCGCCGGACTCGTTGGCGGGCACCGGGTGGTCCAGTCGACCGTGCCGGACCCGCAGCTCGTCGAGCATGCGCAGGGACTGGCGGGCGAACCAGCCCAGCTCCGGGTGGTGCCGTTTGCCCTCCAGCTCCGAGATCACCACGAGGGGCAGGACCACCTCGTGCTCGGCGAAGCGGTGGAAGGCCGCCGGGTCGGAGAGGAGTACGGACGTGTCCAGGACGAATACCTGGCCGGCTGGACCGGGCTCCTCGGGGCCGGGCGGAGCGGCGGCCGTGGCGCGGCGGCTCCGGGTGGATCGGCGGGTCGTGGCAGTCGCGGCCGGGATCTGGTCGACACCGGCGGGCGTACGGCGAGTCGTCACAGGCCTGCTCCGACGGACGGGCATCCGCCGTCCGCGTTCCGCCTCCTCCGGTGCCCGGGGACACGGGGTCGGATGCGGAACCCCGTGCGCGAGGTCGCAGATCCGGGCGGGCCGGCTGACCCGGGAGAACCCCGTGCCATGCCTAGACGCTAGCGGCGCCGGGCCGCCTCGGCTAGAGGGCGGACGAGGATCTCCCCGGGTGGGTGGTGGCCGGCGGCGGACCGGCCGGGATGCCTGCCCCCTGCGCGCATCCCGGCCGGTGGCACCGCGCGTCAGCGGTCCGACGCGGCCCCGGCACACGCGCCGACGGCTCGACGCGGTCCCTGGCACCGCGTGGTCTGACGCGGTTCCGCCGGTCCGCGCCCACCGGGGACGGCGTACCGACGGGAGTCGACCCCCGGTCAGCCGGACCGGCGGACCAGGGTGCCGGCCGGGCGCTGCCCACCGGTGGGTGGTCCCGGCACGGCGGCGAACGAGGAGCCCGTGTAGGTGGTGCCCTGGCGCACCGCCGACGAGGCGTGCGGCGGCGGCAGCGGGGCGGGAAGCCCGGCGGGCGGCGGTGCCACCGGGACGGCCAGGGCCGAGGCGAGCACGGCCCGGGCTTCGCGTCGACGCCGGTTCCAGGCCCCCCGGTCACCGTCGAAGTAGCCCTGCCGGTAGCCGAAGCGGTACCCGACCCGGTAGCTGAGCTGGCCGTGCAGCCGACCGGCCGCGTAGCTGGCCGCGCCCAGGACGAGCACGAGGAACAGCGCGAGGAGCGGGCTCATCGGGCGGCTCCGGCACGCCGTACCGGCCGGGTCACCGTTCCTCCGGCCCGGCCGGACCCGGATCGACGACCAGCAACCGTTCCAGGTCCTCGGTGCTGACCTCCTCGACCAGTTCGACGCTGATCCGGCAGCCGTCCAGCACCACCTCGGCCATCGAGGAGCGCCGGATCTCGCCGCCGACGTCGTAGACGCGGACGCTCATCTCCGGGCAGCCGAGGTGGGTCCGCCAGGCGTTCCACTCGTCCCGGTCGCCGACGCTCAGCGACAGGTAGCGGCAACCCCGGGCGAGGTAGAGCCGCCAGGGTGCGCTCAGCCCCGCGGCGACCCCCTCGGCGATCAGGCCGAAGGCCTGGGCACGGGTCGCTAGTTCGGTCACCACACCCCCCTCGCACCGGGGGCGTGACGCATGTGAGCACTGATCGTCTCAAGCACGTGACACACCGTAGGTTGTCCCATGAACGTGACAGTATCAGCTTTTCGTCCGGTTTCCTGGACGTGCGGATGTGGCTATTATGCCCAGGTAAGACCCGACGAGAACGGGCATGGACCCCGAACGGACCCCACCGCGAGGCCGTCTCATATGCGTGACAAAGATCCGCCCCGGGCAGGCTGGACGAGCGCTGCGGTCGTACCGTCACAGGGTGACCGAGACCGCCCCCGCCCGGAAGATCGCATTCGCCACCTTCGTTCGTCGAGCGCTCGACGACGCCCGGGCGATGCGGGCCTGGACCGGCACCGAGGTCTCCCGACGGACCGGTGTCTCCCGGCAGACGATCAACCGGTGGGTCCGCGGCGACTGGGCCAGCGACCCGGAGGCGGAACGGGTGGTGGCCTTCTGCGAGGGGCTGGGCCTCAACCCCGCCGCCGCCTTCGCCGCCCTCGGCTGGGACCGGGCCGCGGCCCCCCGGAACGCCGCCGGCACCCCGCCGATGGACCCGGACGTCGAGGCGCTGCTGCGCCGGCTGGTCGATCCGGCGGTCTCGGACGCGGAGAAGTTCCACATTCGAGAAACCATCCGTTATCTCGCATACCGCCCGACTCTCCCGCTGGATGCCCGGACCGGTGGAGAGCGGGCCGGGTAGTTCCTCAGATGGCGAAAGAACGCCGGATCGGACCTGATCGTTTCGCTCCGGGGCCGCGACGGGCCCGCTAGCGTCCGTATTCGTACTGCTTGGGCTCGTCGTCGGCGGGGGGACGGGACAAGGCCGGAATCAGCCCTGCGGGACAGAAGGAGGGGTCTGTCCGTGACCCTGAAATGGTGGGCAGTGCTGGTAGCAGCCGTCTCCCTGACCGCATGCGTGACCGCGAACCTGGTGGTCGGGATCGGGGCGGGCGGGCAGATTCCCCTGGTCGTCAACCTCTTCGCCCTCACCGTCGCCGGCACCGCCGTCGTTTTGGCGGTGGTCGCCGCCCTGCACGACCGGCTCGACGACCGGATCAGCGCGCTCACCGAGTTCCTGGTGGCACGGCTCGACGAGATCGACGACCGCACCGGCGACCGGAACACCGGCTTCGTCGAGGGTTACCTGCTCAACCAGGGTCGACCGGCCACAGTGGTGCCGTTGGGACGGCCCCGACGGGGTGCCGCCGAGCGCTGAGGATCATTCGCGGACAGCACTGCACTGCGCTGTCAAGAAGCCACGCCGAAGCCACGAATCCGTCACCGGCCCCGGGGTACGCTTTCGCGCGTGCCGCCGTTGAATCTGGGTTCCCAGCAGCCGCAGACCCCGCTGGATGCTGAGCACGCCTGGCGTACCACCGCCGAGCGGGCCGCCGACACCGTCTTCTTCTTCGACTTCGACGGCACCCTAGCGCCGGTCGACGACGACCCCACCGCGGTACGCCCCGCGCCGAAGGTGCTCGCCGCACTGGAGGCCCTCGCCCCGGTGGTGCAGCGGGTGGCGATCGTCTCCGCACGCCCCGTCGACTTCCTCCGTGACCACCTCGGCGGCCTCACCGGGATCGACCTCTACGGGCTCTACGGACTGGAGCACAGCCACTCCGGCGGCGAGACGGTGACCGAGCCCGCCGCGCTGCCCTGGGTGCCCACCATGGCCGAACTGGCCGACCTGGCCCGCGCCGAACTGCCCGCCGGGGCGCTGGTGGAGTTCAAGCGGCTCAGCGTGGCGCTGCACTGGCGTACCGCGCAGCAACTCGGCCCGGCGGTCGAACGGTGGGGCCGCGCGCAGGCCGAACGGCTCGGGCTGCGGGTGCAGGCCGGGCGGATGGTGCTGGAGCTCAAGCCCCCCGTCGACCGGGACAAGGGCCTCGTCATCGGCGAGGTGGTCCGGGACGCGGGCGGCGCCTGGTACTTCGGCGACGACGTCTCCGACATCAAGGCGTTCGCGGCGCTGCGCGCCCGGTCCGCCGCCGACCCGGCGTTCCTCGGGGTCTGCGTGGCGGTGGCCAACCCGGAGACCGGTCATGAGGTCGCCGAGGCCGCCGACCTCACCATCGACTCCCCCGCCGCGCTGGGCGACTTCCTGACCCGTGCCCTGCACCACCTCACCTGACCGGGGGCCGACCGCCGCTGCGGCTCGGACCCCGTACCGGCGTTGCCGGAGTGCCGACGGCGCTGCGCCTCAGGCCCCGTTAGCGGCGTTCCCGGGTGCCCGACCGCCGCTGCGGCTCAGGCCCCGTAGCGGCGTTGGCGGGTGCCGTAGGAGCGCAGGGCGCGGAGGAAGTCGACCCGGCGGAAGTCGGGCCAGTTGAGTTCGCAGAAGTAGAACTCCGAGTGCGCCGACTGCCAGAGCATGAAGCCGGACAGGCGCTGCTCACCGCTGGTCCGGATGATCAGATCCGGGTCGGGCAGCCCCCGGGTGTAGAGGTGCTCGGAGATGTGGTCCACGTCCAGCGAGCCGGCCAGCTCCTCGATGGTGCCGCCCTTGGCGGCGTGCTCCACCAGCAGCGAACGGACCGCGTCGGCGATCTCGCGCCGGCCGCCGTACCCGACGGCGATGTTGACCTGCGCGCCGCCGGTGCGCTCCCGGGTGCGCTCCTCGGCGGCCTTGAGCGCCTGGGCGTGCTGCGTCGGCAGCACGTCGAGCGCTCCGACCATCCGCAACCGCCAGGGGTTGCCCTCCTCGGCCAGCTCGGTGGTCAGGTCCTCGATGATCTGGAGCAGTGGATCCAGCTCTTCCGCCGGCCGGGAGAGGTTGTCGGTGGAGAGCAGCCAGAGCGTGACGTGACCCACGCCGGCCGCGTCGCACCAGCGCAGCAACTCCTTGATCCGCTCGGCACCCATCCGGTGCCCGTCGTTCGGATCGACCAGGCCCATCTCCCGCGCCCACCGGCGGTTGCCGTCGCACATCACGCCCACGTGCCGGGGCACCGGCCGGCCGGCGAGCCGGGCCGTCAGCCGCCGCTCGTAGACGGAGTAGAGGAGTTTCCGCAGAGTCATCACCCTGCAGCGTAGCGACCCACCCCCACCACCAGTGCCGCGGTGGCGCACCTATTGCGTGATCAAGAGAAATACGTCAGCTACAGGCCGCTCGATGTCCGAAACCTCTTGATCACCGTGGCTCGCCGACGGGAGGCGGGGTGCGGGGCGGGGTGCGGGTGGCGCGGTGGAGGGCGTAGAGGGTGAGCAGGACGGCGGCCAGGAGGGGGGCGCCGTCGCGGATGAGGCCGTCCAGGCCCAGCAGCCACCAGCAGAGCGGGAGGTCGACCGCGAGGACGCCGAGGGCGATGGTCACCAGCAGGCGGCGGGCCCACGGCCGACCGCGCATCAGGAACGCCGTGCAGAACAGCACCAGGTAACTGAGCACGATGCCCGCGCCGAACCAGAGCAGCACCACCGGCAGGGCGGCGAGCCGGCCGTCCAGCACCGCCCCGCCGGCCACCAGGGCGGGCACCAGCGTCAACGGGCTGTAGGTGAAGGCGGCCACCCGGGCGGTGAGCAGCCAGCCGGTGACCTGGGGGCGTTTCGGCGCGACCTCCCGCCAGGTGATCGTCCCGCCCTCGACCACCAGGCCCTTACGGTGCCGCACCAGGTGCCCGGCGACCGCGTCCGAGCGGTAGAGCAGCACCACCACGGCGACGCAGAGCGCGGTGAGCGCCGCGAAGCCGAGCAGGCCGGGCAGCGGCGGCACACCCTGCCGGGGCACCACCAGCCGGCCGACCGCGAACACGGTGGTCACCGCGAGGATCAGCCCGAACGGCTTCGCCCCGGCCCGACCCCGGTCCACCTGCCCGATCAGCAGCAGGAAGCCCAGCGAGCGCAGCATCGCCCAACCGGTCCGCACCGCCAGGCCGAACTCCTGCTCCGGGGCGTACCACCAGTTGAGCAGCTCGACCACGACGGTGGCGGCGGCGGTCGACGCGAGCAGCACGGTCAGCGCCCGGACGGCGGACGGCCGCCGGACCTGCGGGGTCACGGCGGCCGTCCTCATGACTTCCGGTGTTGCCCGGTACGGGCCACCGGCACACCTGCTAGCGCCGCGGCTGCTCCGCGTCGAGCCGGGCGCGCAGCGCGTCCAGCTCCGACCAGAGGACGGCGGGCAGCTTGTCCCCGAACTTGTCGAACCACTCGGTGACCAGCGGCAACTCGTTGCGCCACTCCTCCGGGTCGACCTTGAGCGCGATCCGGACGTCCTCCGGGGTCATGTCGAGCCCGTCGACGTCCAGCGCGTCGGCGGTCGGGACCATGCCGATCGGCGTCTCGACCGCGTCGGCGGTGCCCTCGATCCGCTCGACGACCCACTTGAGCACCCGCGAGTTCTCGCCGAAACCCGGCCAGAGGAAGTTGCCCTCGGCGTCCTTGCGGAACCAGTTCACGTAGTAGATCCTGGGCAGCTTGGCGGCGTCGCCGTCCACGCCCTTGCCCATCTCGATCCAGTGGTTGAAGTAGTCCCCGGCGTGGTAGCCGATGAACGGCAGCATGGCCATCGGGTCACGGCGCACCACGCCGACCGCGCCGGACGCGGCGGCGGTCGTCTCCGAGGAGAGCGTCGCCCCCAGGTACACCCCGTGCACCCAGTCCCGCGCCTCGGTGACCAGCGGGATGGTGTCCCGGCGACGGCCACCGAACAGGATCGCGTCGATCGGCACCCCGTTCGGGTCGAAGTAGTCGTCGGACAGGATCGGGCACTGGGTGATCGGGGTGCAGAACCGGCTGTTCGCGTGGGAGGAGAGGTGCTCGCTCTCCGGCGTCCAGTCGTTGCCCTTCCAGTCGACCAGGTGGGCCGGCGGCTCGCCCATCCCCTCCCACCAGATGTCGCCGTCGTCGGTGAGGGCGACGTTGGTGAAGATCGAGTTGCCCCGGTCCAGCGTCCGCATCGCGTTGGCGTTGGTCTTCCAGTCGGTGCCCGGGGCGACGCCGAACAGGCCGTACTCCGGGTTGACCGCGTAGAGGCGGCCGTCGGAGCCGAACCGCATCCAGGCGATGTCGTCGCCGATGGTCTCGACCTTCCAGCCCGGGATGGTCGGCTCCAGCATGGCCAGGTTGGTCTTGCCGCAGGCGGACGGGAACGCGCCCGCCACGTGGTAGACCTTCCCCTCCGGCGAGGTGATCTTGAGGATCAGCATGTGCTCGGCGAGCCAGCCCTCGTCCCGCCCCATCACGCTGGCGATCCGCAGCGAGTAGCACTTCTTGCCGAGCAGCGAGTTGCCGCCGTAACCGGACCCGAAGGACCAGATCTCCCGGGTCTCCGGGAAGTGCGAGATGTACTTCGTCTCGTTGCACGGCCAGGCGACGTCGGACTGGCCGGGGGCGAGCGGGGCGCCGATGGAGTGCAGCGCGTGCACGAAGTCGGCGTCGTCGCCCATCGCGTCGAGCACGCTCGCGCCCATCCGGGTCATGATCCGCATGGAGGCGACCACGTACGGGCTGTCGGTGATCTCGACGCCGAACATCGGGTTCTCGGCCTCGACCGGCCCCATGCAGAAGGGGATGACGTACATCGTCCGGCCGCGCATCGCGCCCCGGTAGAGGTCGGTCATCGTCCGCTTCATCTCGGCCGGCGCCATCCAGTTGTTGGTGGGGCCGGCGTCCGCCTCGTCCACCGAACAGATGAACGTGCGCTCCTCGACGCGGGCGACGTCCGTGGGGTCCGTGCGAGCGTAGAACGAGTTCGGCTTCTTCTCCGGGTTCAGCCGGACCAGGGTGCCGTTGTCGACGAGTTCGTCGGTGAGACGCCGCCACTCCTCATCGGAACCGTCCACCCAGACCACCCGGTCCGGCGTGGTGAGTTCCGCGATCTCCCGGACCCAGGCGAGCAGCTTGGGGTGGGTGGTGGGGGCCTGATCGATCCCCCGCACAGTAGCCGGAGCAACCATGACTCATCTCCTTGTGGTCGACGCTGACCGATTTATGGGATGCACGAGTCTCGGCCGACGCGGGCCGCGTCGCCTTCGTGGAAACCTGGGATTGGCCCCAGCGTAAACCGGGTCGACCCGCGAGTCAGTGGGACTGGTTGTGAACAACTGCACAAGGTGCGGCCCGGCTGCGGCAACACGAGCTGATACCCGCTTTCACGCGCAGTTTCACGCAAATCTTCCGACGAACTGCCGACGCCCCGGTAACGGCGGGCGGGAAACGGCGGAAGCGGGCGGCCGGGCGGCCGGGGTGACGGCACGGCGGCGGGTCGTCGCCGGTGCCCCGTCCGAAGTGCCGGCAACCGGTACGCTCGCGAGGTGGCCGCGACGATGACCGGGGACCAGCCTGGTGCCCCGCATACCCGCCCGGGTCTGGTCCGTTCGTTGCTGGACCGCTTCGGCCACCTCATCCGCGAGTTGAGCAAGTTCGCCACGGTGGGCGGGGTGGCCTTTCTGGTCGACTTCGCCCTGTTCAACTACCTGACGCTGGTGCGGGGCGTGGAGCCGGTGACCGCCCGGGTGGTTTCGACGGTGATCGCGGCGACCGTCGCGTTCGTCGGCAACCGCTTCTGGACCTGGCGGCACCGGGCGCGCTCCAACCCGGCCCGCGAGTACGCGCTGTTCTTCTTCTTCAACGCGGTCGGCCTGGGCATCGCGGTGGCCTGCCTGGCGGGCAGCCGCTACGGGCTGGGCAGCGTCTGGCCCGGCGTCTTCCGCACCCCGTTGGCCGACAACATCGCCAGCTACGTGGTGGGCACCGCGCTCGGCACGATGTTCCGGTTCTGGTCGTACCGACGGTTCGTCTTCGTGGATGCGGGAACTCCTGCGGCTCCGGAGGTGACCGGCGACCCGTCACCCGGGTCGTGAGCGGTCGCCCACCGTCCAGCCGGAGACTCCGGCATCCTCCTCTGCCCTAAGGTGTTGCGCATGCGTCTTGTCCGTCTGCTGCCCGAGCGCTGGCAGAAGTTCATCCGCGAGGCGCTCAAATTCGGCATCGTCGGGGGCGTCAACACCGTTATCAATTACGCGGTGTTCAACGCCCTGGCACTCACCGTTTTTGTCGACGGTCAACTGAAGGCGACGGTCATCGCCACGATCGTGGCCACCATCACGTCGTATCTGATGAATCGTCACTGGACGTACCGGGATCGGCCGAAATCAGCACTTCGACGGGAATACGCCCTCTTCTTCCTGTTCAACGGTGCCGGTCTGATCATCGAGCTGGGCGTGCTCGCCGCCGCCAAGTACGGGCTGGGGTTCACCAGCCTGCTCGCGCTCAACGTGGCGAAGACCGGCGGCGTGCTGCTCGCCACCCTGTTCCGCTTCTGGTCCTACCGGACCTTCGTCTTCCAGCCGGTGCCCCGGCACGCCGAGGAGAGCTGGCACTCCATCAAACGGGACGAGTGGGACACGATGGCCGAGCTGGATCCGGTCGCCGAGCTGGCCGAATCCGTCAGCGAGCTGGAGGAGGCCCAGGACCAGCCGGACCGGCGGCCCGACCCGGCCGGCGGCCCCCCACTCCGGCCCGCCACCGAACCGCCGCTCACGCCCGCGCCGGCCACCGAAGGGGTGTTCACCTCCGCCCAGGGCGGGAGCGCCGGCGTCGGCCGGACGGCGGCCGGCGGTGACCTGAACGCGGAGCTGGCCACCGAGCTGCACGCCGGCACCAACCGCGCACCACGCGCCTGACCGGCCCGACCCCGCGACGCACCACACCGCTACCCGACCGGGCAGAGGCTCCACGATCCCGGCCGACACGGCCCCGGGGACGCCCCGGGGCCGGCGCGCCCGGATCAACCGGTGGTGTCGCGCAGTGGCTTGCCCTCCCGCATGTCGGCCAGGATGTCGCGCATCTCACCGTCGCCCAGCGTGTGCTTGTCGTGCTGCGCCTCCACCAGCTCGTAGAGGGTGGTCTGCACCCGGTCGACCCGGGGCACGTCGACGAGCACCGACTGACCGCGTTCCCCGGCCGACTCGATGGTCAGGGTGCCGCAGCCGAGCAGCCGCTCGACGAAACGCTGGCTCATCGAGTGGTCGTTGATCCGGGCCAGCGGCAGGTCCCGCCGGTGCCGGGAGAAGACCCCCTCCTGGAGCAGCACCCGCTCGTTGGTGAACAGGTAGTGCGTGCTGCGCCAGACCAGGAACGGCCACAGTCCCAGCCAGAGCGCCGCGACCAGGAACAGCCCGGCGAGGACGGCGAGCACGACCGCGCCGTCGTCGGGCAGCAGGAGCCAGCCCGCCACCACCACCGCGACGCCGACCACCAGCACCAGGACCGGCCGCAGCAGCGCCTTCCAGTGCGGGTGCAGGTGCAGGACGACGTGCTCGTCCTCGGTGAGCACGTCTTCGGGGAACGCCACGGGAACCTCCTAGCCGACAACCGGACGCGCTGACCGTAACCGGTCGGCGCGACCCGTCGGATCAGCCGGGCGGCCCGCCGTGCACCCCGCGCACGAACCGACCGGAGACCGCCCGGCTCAGCGCAGGTGCAGCACGTCCCCGGCGGCCAGCCGGCGCTCCCCGGCGGCGGTGTCGACCAGCAGGTGCCCGTCGGGATCCACACCGGTGGCGAGCCCGGTCAACGCGGAGCCGTCGGGCAGCAGCACCCGCACCTGCCGGCCCACCGTGGCGCAGGAGGCCAGGTAGGCCTCCCGCAGGCCGCACGCGTCGGCGTCACCGCCGGCCACCCGCCACCGGTCGTACCAGTCGGCGAGCGCCCGCAGCAGGGCGCGCAGCAGCGGATCACGATCGGTCGCCGTGGCACCGGCGAGCTGCAGCGAGGTGGCCGGCAGCCCGGTCGGGTTCGCCGGCAGCTCGTCGGCACGCAGCGTCACGTTCAACCCGATGCCGAGCACGATCGCGGGAGGCTCCCCGACGGCGGCGGCCGGCACCGCCTCGGCCAGGATGCCGGCGCACTTGGCCTCGCCGAGCAGCAGGTCGTTGGGCCACTTCAACCCGGCGTCCAGTTCGGCCAGCCGGGAGACCGCCTCGACCAGCGCGACGCCGGCCAGCAGCGGCAGCCAGCCGTACCCGGTCGGTGGGGCCGGCGGCCAGTCGCGTTCGGTGACCGCCTCGCCGGGCCGGAGCAGGACGCTGGTCGCCAGGCCCGCCCGGGGCGGCGACTGCCAGGCCCGGCCGCGCCGGCCCCGGCCGGCGGTCTGCCGCTCGGCGACCACGACCAGCCCCTCCGGCTCACCGGCCCGGGCGGCGTCGGCCGCGTCCGCGTTGGTCGAGCCGGTCTCCGGGCGCAGGTCCAGCCGCCGCCAGGGGCCCAGCGGCGCGGTCAACGCCCGGGACAGCCGCGCCGCCGACAGCGGCGGTCGGTCCAGATCGGTGTACGGCGAGCCCGGCATCCCGCCAGCCTACGGGCCGGGCCGGCGACCCCGCCCGATCAGCCGCCGACGGAGGCCGGTGAGGTGCACTGCACAGCGGCGCCGGCCTGAACCATCGTTATATTCCCTGGGTGACTACCGAGACCGGGACCAACATCCACAGCACCGCGGGCAAGCTGGCGGACCTGGAGCGCCGGGTCGACGAGGCGGTGCACGCGGGGGCGCGCGGCGTCGAGAAGCAGCACGCGCGGGGCAAGAAGACCGCCCGGGAGCGGATCGAGCTGCTGCTCGACGAGGGCTCCTTCGTCGAGTTGGACGAGTTCGCCCGGCACCGGTCCACCAACTTCGGGCTGGACCGCACCCGCCCGTACGGCGACGGGGTGGTCACCGGCTACGGCACCGTGGACGGCCGGCAGGTCTGCGTCTTCGCGCAGGACTTCACGGTCTTCGGCGGCTCCCTCGGCGAGGTCTTCGGCGAAAAGATCGTCAAGGTGATGGACCTGGCCATGAAGATCGGCTGTCCGGTGGTCGGGATCAACGACTCCGGTGGGGCACGCATCCAGGAGGGCGTCGTCTCTCTCGGCCTCTACGGCGAGATCTTCTTCCGCAACGTGCGGGCCAGCGGGGTCATCCCGCAGATCTCCCTGATCATGGGGCCGTGCGCGGGCGGCGCGGTCTACTCCCCGGCGGTCACCGACTTCACCGTGATGGTCGACCGGACCTCGCACATGTTCATCACCGGCCCGGACGTCATCAAGACGGTCACCGGCGAGGACGTGGCGATGGAGGAGCTGGGCGGCGCGCGCACCCACAACACGCGCAGCGGCAACGCGCACTACCTCGCCGCCGACGAGGACGACGCGATCGACTACGTCAGGGCGCTGCTGTCCTACCTGCCGTCGAACAACCTCGACGAGCCGGTCGTCGTGGACGCCCCGGCCGACCTCGACGTCACCGACGCCGACCGGGAGCTGGACACCCTGATCCCCGACTCGGCCAACCAGCCGTACGACATGCACCGCGTCGTCGCGCACGTCCTCGACGACGGCGAGTTCCTGGAGGTGCAGCCGCTCTACGCGCAGAACATGCTGGTCGGCTACGGCCGGGTGGAGGGCCGCCCGGTGGGGGTCGTCGCCAACCAGCCGATGCACTTCGCCGGCACCCTGGACATCGCCGCCTCGGAGAAGGCGGCCCGCTTCGTCCGCACCTGCGACGCCTTCAACATCCCGGTGCTGACCTTCGTGGACGTCCCCGGTTTCCTGCCCGGCACCGGCCAGGAGTGGGACGGCATCATCCGCCGGGGCGCGAAGCTCATCTACGCGTACGCCGAGGCCACCGTCCCGAAGGTCACCGTGATCACCCGCAAGGCGTACGGCGGGGCGTACGACGTGATGGGTTCCAAGCACCTCGGGGCGGACCTGAACTTCGCCTGGCCGACGGCGCAGATCGCGGTGATGGGCGCGCAGGGCGCGGTGAACATCCTCTACCGGCAGGAGCTGGCCGCCGCCGAGGACCCGGCCGCCGTGCGCGCCGAGCGGATCGCCGAGTACGAGGACACCCTGGCCAACCCGTACGTCGCCGCCGAGCGCGGGTACGTCGACGCGGTGATCCCGCCGCACGAGACCCGTACCCAGATCGTCCGGGCGCTGCGGGTGCTGCGGACCAAGCGGGAGACCCTGCCGCCGAAGAAGCACGGCAACATCCCGCTGTAGCCCGCCGGCCCGGGTGGGTCAGCAGGGCGGACCGGCCGGGCGGGTCGCTGCCGGGCAGAGCCGGCTCGCGGCGGCCTTACCCACGTCGATCAGGGGGCCGTAGTCGATCCCGGGGCCGGTGTCGTCGACCCGGTCGAGGACCGTTTCCCGGGCGGGCACGACCACGCTGACCAGGTCACCGACCCGGACCACCACGGTGTTCTCGACGGTCGACGGCATGCCGACCGGCTCCCCGTCGGGCTCCGCCCGGGGTTGCAGCGCCACGTGTCGCAGCAGCACCGACTGGTCACCGGCGAAGTCGCGCACCGACGGCTCCCAGCGGTGCTCCTGATGCGTGCGGGCCGGCTGCTGACCGGCCGTCAGCGTGGACGTGACGAGATTCCACCTCGAACACGCGTCGAGCAGGCGGTCGATCTCGTCGAAGAACCACCGACCCCGGGTCGGCTCGATCCGGTAGACGTCCTGGGTCAGCACCGGCCGGGCCGAGGCGTCGGCCCCGTCCGCCGACCGGAGCAGGGTCTGCGACCGGGAGGCCCGGGACACCGGCAGCTGGGCGGCGACCTCGCGTTCCCGGCCACACGATTCGAGCAGCGGGTCGACCCGGACGGTCTCGCCCAGCCCCGCCTCGCTCAGCCGCACCCTGGTCCTCGTGACCAGGTCGGCGGGGGCGAGCAGCGCGTCGAGCGGGATCTCCGCCCGGGTCGGGGCCGGGGACGACGCCGCGACCGGGGCGGCCGGGGTCGACGACTGCACGGTGGACCGTTGCCGCACCGCCACGGCGGAGCCGGCCAGCACGACGAGCACCGTCAGCGCCGACAGCGCCGCCGTACGACGGCTGCGGCGGCGGGCTCGGGCGCGGATCTCCGCCGGCTCGGGCCAGCCGACCTCGCGGAGGTCCCGGTGCAGCCGGTCGACGAAGGGCGGGACCTCACTCATCAGACCTCCTCCAGGTCAGAGACGGCGAGCAGCCCGGCGAGCGCGGTGCGGCCCCGGGAGAGCCGGGCCTTCACCGTGCCCACCGGGGCCGCGGTCTGGCGGGCCACCTCGGCGACGGGCATGCCGACCAGGTAGTAGAGGGCGAGCGCGGTGCGCTGCTCCTCGGGCAGTTGCCGCAGGGCACTGACCACCTCCAGGGTGTCGGTGCCGGGGCCGGGCACGCTCTCCGCCGCCCCGTGCCGCAGGTAGGCGCGGGCTCGGCTGCGCAGGCTGCGCCAGCGGCTGACCGCGATCCGGGAGGCCACCACCCGTACCCAGGCCTCCGGGTCGTCGTATTCGCCCACTGTCGACCAACGCTGCCAGGCACGGATGTACGCCTCCTGCACGGCGTCCTGCGCCTCGGCCAGGTTGCCGGTGAGCGCGCAGACGAAGGCGAGCAGCCGGTGTCGGCTGCCCCGGTAGAACTCGTCGAACCCGTCGACGTCCGGCACCCTGGTACCTCCCCCGTGGCGGTCGCAGGTGACACGCGTACCGGACCCCGGTGGGTTGCGTGCTCAGCCGGTCAATCCGGCCGCTCGACCAGGTGGTCCAGCTCGGCCGGCGGGAACGTGCCGGCGGGGAGCCGGTCCCGGGCCAGTCGCCGCACCGCGACCTGCACGGCGGCATTGGCCGGCGTGGGCACCCCGAGCCGCCGGCCGAGCTGCACGATCTCCCCGTTGAGGTGGTCGGCCTCGGTGGAGCCGGCCGCCCGGGCCAGGCTCTGCCAGGTCGAACTGCCGCTGCGCGGCTGCCCGTCTACCGGCCGGGTGCCGACCCGGTCACCCCGTTCGGCCCGTTCCTCGTCGTCGGAGGGGTGCGCGATGCCGGCGGCGGCGAGCACGGCGACGCCCTCGGCCCGGACCCGATCGACCAGCCGGCGGGGATGGTCCGCCCCGAACAGGGCCTGCACCCCGTTGCCGAGGTTGTTCAGCAGCTTGCCGTACTTCCAGCGCATCACGTCGTCCCGGACGGGGGCGACGAAGCCGGCGGCGGTCAGGTCGGCCGACACCGCCGCGTCGACCTCGTCGGCACCCGCCGGGTAGCGGCCCAGGTGCAGCATCCCCGGGTACGGGTGACCGCTGGCGATCACCACACCGGGGTCGAGGTGGGTCGCCGGCAGCCAGACGCAGACCGGATGGACGTGGGCGAACAGGCGCAGCGCGGTGGGTTCGTTCGCCACCCCGTTCTGCGCGGTGAACAGCGGAAGCCGCTCACCGGCCGTACCGCCCCCGGCGACCGGAGCGTCCGCCCAGGTGTCCAGGGCGGCCCAGGTGTGCTGCGACTTGACGGTGAGCACCAGCACGGTGTCGGCCGGCAGCGGCGCCGTCCCCGGCCCGTCCACCGCCGGCCCGTGCCAGGTCACCGCCCGGTCGGGGGTGCGCAGGGTGAGGCCCTGACGTCGGATCGCCGCCAGGTGCGGCCCACGGGCCACCAGCGTCACGTCGCGGCCGGCCTCCCCCAGCAGCACGCCGATGGTGCCGCCGACCGCGCCCGCCCCGATGATCAGGTATCGCATCCGCCGATTCTGCCCGGCGCCGGACGATCCGGCGACCTGGACCTGGTCACCGGGTCGTCCGGCGGCCTGGGCCTGGTCAGCGGATCGTCCGGCTACCTGGACCTGGTCAGCGCGGAAGGTCGGCTCCGGTGAGCAGGGGGCCGGCGAGCAGGGGGCCGGCGAGCAGGGCCGCGCCGACGGCGAGGGCGGTCAGGTTGACCAGCCCGAAGACGGTCACCCAGAGCAACGCCGGGAAGGGCGTCAGCCGGGCCAACTGGTCGGCGTCGGACTCGGGCATCCGGCCCCGGCTGCGCATCCGTCGCAGCTCGAACACCGGCCGGACCCCGCCGATCAGCAGGAACCACACCGAGGTCCAGGCGAACGCGGCCTGCACCTGCGGGCTGGCGTACCAGGAGACGAGGAGCACCACCCCGCCGGTGACCAGCAGGGAGAGCACCCCGAAGACGTTGCGGACCAGCAGCAGCAGGGCGAGCAGCAGGGCCACCGCGACCCAGAGCAGCAGGGTGATCCGGTTGCCGCCGAGCAGCCACGCGCCGGCCAGGCCGACCAGCGACGGGGCGACGTACCCCGCGAGCAGGGTGAGGATCATGCCGGGGCCGGTGGGGTGGCCGGCGCTGAGGGTGAGCCCGGAGGTGTCCGAGTGCAGCCGGATGCCGTGCAGCCGCCGCCCGGTGAGCAGCGCCGCCAGGGCGTGGCCGCCCTCGTGGGCGATGGTCACCGCGTTGCGGGCGATCCGCCAGGACGACCGGACCGCGACGACCACCAGCGCGGCCAGCGCGGTGAGCAGCACCAGCAGGGGCGGCGGGTCGGGTTGGGCGCTGAACAGCCGGTCCCAGAGGTCGCCCAGCCCGTCGATCGACACCATGGCCGGGGAGCCTACCCGTCGAACGGCCGACGACGCCCACCCGCGGCGACCCCACCGACCTGACCGGTTCAGATCAGCGCCCTCCGGGGTCGACAACCGTCGATGAAAGTTTTCTTAGGCCCCCTTGCGATCAAGGGCAGGAATCTCCAAGGATTGGCGTCAATCGATTGGCGTCCCTGGAGGAATCCATGACCCGTACCAGATTCTCGCTGCGCCGGTTGTTCGCCGCCGGTCTCACCGTGGCCGCCACCGCGGCCGCGGCCCTCGCCGTCACGGCCGCACCGGCGGCCGCCGCCACCACCGCCGGCGTCGACGTCTCCCACTACCAGGGCGCCATCAACTGGACCAGCGTCCGCAACGCCGGCGTCGAGTTCGCCTTCATCAAGGCCACCGAGGGATCGTCCTACAAGGACCCGAACTTCAACACCAACTACGTCAACGCCTACAACGCCGGGGTGATCCGCGGGGCGTACCACTTCGCCCGGCCGAACGTCTCCTCCGGCGCCACCCAGGCCGGCTACCTCGCCAGCAACGGCGGGGCGTGGTCGGCGGACAGCCGCACCCTCCCGGCCGCCCTGGACGTCGAGGCCAACCCGTACAGCGGCGGCACCTGCTACGGGCTGTCCACCACCGCGATGCGCAACTGGATCCAGGACTTCCTCAACACCTACCGCTCCCGCACCGGCCGGTACGCGGTCATCTACACCACCACTAGCTGGTGGAACCAGTGCACCGGGAGCTGGACCGGCCCGTGGGCCAACCACCCGCTCTGGCTGGCCCGCTGGGCGAGCGCGCCGGGCACCCTGCCCGCCGGCGCCTCGGTCTGGAGCTTCTGGCAGTACACCGCCACCGGCAGCGTCTCCGGGATCAGCGGCAACGTCGACCGCAACTACTGGAACGGCACCCGCGCCCGGCTGGTCGCGTTGGCCAACAACACCTGACCGTCGCCGTCCACGACGCGGCGGCAGCGGGACCGGTCACCCATCCTGCGGTGCCGACCGGTCCCGTTGCCGCCCGTCGTGCCGGCCGGTCGCCTTCCGGTCCGCCGGCTCAGGCGTTCCTGCGGCTGGTCAGCGGCATGGTCACCGGGTCCGCGCCGGTGGTCATCGTGGTCCGGCGGGTCAGCCGCCAGGCGGCGACCCCGGCGGCGGCGACCGTCACGACGGCGACCAGCGCGACCAGCACGGCCACGCCGGCGCTCACCAGCAGCAGGACGACATCGCCGAGGGCGACGAGCATCCACAGTGCCAGCCTGGGTCGGGCGTCCCTGCGTCGGTAACTCATCTCGCTACCTCCTTCCGTCGTCGGGTACACCGATACCCCGGACGACGGAAAGTCATGCGAAACGATTTCACCCCCGGCGGGAATCCCCCGGGATCAGTTCCTCCGGTCCGGCACGAACCGGCTGGTGATCAGGGCGAAGTTGTCGAGGTTGGCGTTCCAGTCCTTCGCCGCCACCTCCCAGCGGATCGCGAAGCCCCGGTTCGTGGCGGTGACGAAACCCCGGTTGCGGACGTGGATCCGGGTGTTGTCCCGGCTCTCCAACCAGTCCCAGTCGGCGCAGGTGCGGTAGCCGCCACACGCCTTGATGTCGAGGTACTGGTAGTTGCTGACGTAGCTGCTCCGGTTCGGCTCCTGCGCCTTCCAGTCGGCGACCGCGTCCTTCTTCGGGCTGGACGTCCACTGGATGAGCAGTTCCCGCACCCCACCGGGCTCGGTGATGGTCACCGAGTCGGACCGGACGCTGCGCCGCCAGCCCTTCGGCACCGGCACGCTGAACGTCGGCCCCGTGAACATCTCCCAGCCGACCGGCAGCGCGTTCGGATCCACCGAGGGGCTGGCCGACGGGCTGGGCGTGGGCGCGGCGCTGGTCGGCGGCGGAGCCGCCGGAGCCGACGTCGGGGCGGCGGAGGACGCGGCGACACTGGTCGGCGCGGCCGGTGACGGGCCGTCGTCCGGGTCGTCGGAGCGGGTCAGCAGCGGGACGGCCAGCGCCAGCCCCACCAGCAGCACCACGACCAGCGCGCCGAGCAGCAGGTTACGTCGCCGGTTGTCCGGCGGCGTCCCGTCGTACACCGGGACGGAGGCGACCCCGGCGGACCCGGCGGACGGGCCGACCGGCGCGTCCAGAACGGCGGTGGGGTTGCCCGGCGGGGGCGGATCGACCCGGGCCGGCGGGGCCACCGTGCCGGTCGCGGCGTCGGCGTCCGCCGGTGCGGCGACCACGCTGGTCGGCGAGCTGTCGGCCGGGTCCACCGAGCTGGTCGGCGCGGCTTCGGCCTCGGTCGGCGGGGTGACCTTCGTGGTGGGTCCGGCGTCCGCCCCGGCCGGGATCGTCGCCGTGGCGTCCCCGCCCATGGTGGGGGCGTCGGTGCCGACCGTCGCCGTGGCGTCGGTCGGGGCGGTACCGGCGGTGGTGGTCCGCGCGGCGGCGCTGTCGTTCGTGGCGGCGCTGTCCGACGCCGCCTTCGCCGCAGCTGCCTTCGCGGCTGCGGCTTTCGCGGCGGCGGCCTTCGCGGCCGCGGTGCCGGTGGCGGCCCCCGCAGCGGCCGCCAGTGACGACGAGATCTTCCCACCGGTGCCACCCTGCGCCGGCACCACCGGTGCGCGCGGCTCACGCGGACCGTTCGGCCCGGGGCGGCGTACCCCGTCGAGCAGTGAGATGCCCTTGGCCCGCTTGCCGGCGGCCCGCCGCAGCATGCGCTCCGCGACCTCGGCGGTGATCCGCTCGGTCGGGTCCTTGCGGAGCAGGCCGGTCAGCACCGGCTTCAGCGGGCCGGCGTTCCTGGCCGGCGGCAGCGGCTCGGTGGCCAGCGCGGCGAGCGTGCCGATCGCCGACGGCCGGGCGTACGGCGACTTGCCCTCCACCGCGGCGTAGAGCGTCGCCCCCAGCGACCAGAGGTCGGCCTCCGGCCCGGCGGTGCCGTCCCTGGCCCGCTCCGGCGCGATGTACGCGGGCGAGCCGAGCACCATGCCCGTCCGGGTGACGTTCGGATCGCCGGGGATGGTGGCCAGTCCGAAATCGGTCAGCACCACCCGGCCGTCGGTGCCGAGCAGCACGTTGCCCGGCTTGACGTCCCGGTGCATCACACCGGCCTTGTGGGCGGACTTCAGCGCGCCCAGCACGCCCAGGCCGATCTCCACCGCGCGGGCCGGGGACACCGGCCCGTCCTCGGCGAGAGTGTCCTGCAACGACCGCGACGCCACGTACTCCATGACGATCCACGGGTCGCCGTCGGTGCGCAGCACGTCGAAGATGCGGACCACGTTGACGTGGTTGAGCCGGGCGATGGCCCGCGCCTCACGCAGCGACCGCTCCCGCATCTCGCGGCGCTCGTCGTCGGTCAGGCTGGGCGGCGGGACGAGCTCCTTGATGGCCACGTCCCGGTGCAGCACCTCGTCGCGCGCCTTCCAGACCCGACCCATGCCACCCTGACCGAGCGGCGAGAGCAGCCGGTACCGGTCAGCGACGAGTTGGGAAGGCACGTCAGACATCGGTGAGACGGTACCCGGCCCCACGAAGGCACACACCGCCGGCACGCCACTGTGCGACGTGGGTCAACTTTCGCCGCGTACCCTGGCGGCATGTCTGCCGAAGAGCCGCTGTTCCGGGTCGTCCGGGGGAACCCGACCGCCGAGGAGCTGGCCGCCCTGGTGGGCGCGGTCCTGCTCCGTTCCCGGCCGACCGGCACACCCCCGCAGGTCACCCGCTCCGCGTGGACCAGCAGCGCCCGACCCGCCGGCGTGTCCCCGGTGGCCGGTCCCGGCGCCTGGCGCGCGTCCGGCCTGCCCCGCTGACGGTCGGCGCCGCCGATGGGGGCTGCCGGTATCGCCGGACAGCCACTAGCCTCACTCTGGGGGATGGCGTCGTTACATTCGGGAGGACCAGTGATCCCTGAGGAGGGCCGTCCAGCTTCCTGGCTCGGTGACTACGGCGGCATCGAGGCCGATATCCGACAGATGCGGGAGTTCGCCGATCAGCTCCAGACCGAGGTCGACCGGCACTACGCCCCGCACCTGCGCCACATCGCCGACGACATGACCGCCGCGGTGCCCAACCCGTGCGACGCGTTCATCGAGTTGGTGCACTTCCTCCAGGCACACTGGGAGACCCAGCAGGCCACCTCCGACCTGGTGCACGGCCTGGCCGGGGCCACCGGCCGGCTCGCCGCCGCCGCCAACCGGATCGCCGTCGACTACCAGGAGACCGACGCCTTCGCCGAGGCGCGGGTCACCGACGTCGAACGTGCCCTGCGCGGCGCGCAGGCCACCGGGTCCACCCTCGCCGCCCGCTCCCCGTGGACCGCCCCCGAGCCCAACAGCCCGGACAATCCGGGGCCGGTGGTCCTCCCATGATCGAACGCGGCGGTGGCCGCACGTCCGGGCTGACCGACTGGCACCTGATGGACGTGCTCAGCATGTGGGCCTGCCTCCAGGACCAGGAGACGCAGGGGCACTGGAAACACGTCGCCGGTTGGCGCAAGGTGTGCGACCTCGCCCAGACCCACCTGCGGCGGCTCCAGCAGTACCGCAGCGGCCTCGCCGAGGCGTGGCCGCCCGCCACGAACGCCGCCGCCCGCACCTACCTCGGCGAGCTGGACGAGCTGATCGGCAAGGTGCAGCGCACCCACGACACGGCCGCCGCCAACCACGACGCCCTCGCCGCCGCCGCCCGCGCCATCGACAGCGCCCGGCCGGAGATCAAGCGGCTGCACGACGACTACGCCCGGCAACTCCACCAGAAGCGAGGGTACGAAGCGACACTGGCCGATCCCAGGGCGGCGGCGGGCAGCCGGGTGGTGGACCCGCCGGTGACCGACGCGGACCTGGAGAAGTTGAACACGCAGGCGCGCGGGATCATGTTCGGACTCAGCGGCGAACTCCAACAAGCCCAGTCCATGCTCCAAAAGCCTCCCGTGGCGCGACCCGTGCCGAAGGTTGACGATGAGACTCGACCTTTTGTTGCGGGAGGCGAAGCAGGACCCCTTATTCCTCCAATCGTTCCTACGCCCATCGCGATTACACCGGAGACCAAGCGGTCGTCGTCACCCAACCGGGCAACTCTCCCTTCAGGGATTTCTGATATTGGACCAACCCTAGGTGGGGCTGGCTCAGCTACTAGCCCACCTACAGCCACTCCCACGCCACCAAATGCCAGCCCGGCAAGCCCGCCGCCCGGGAACCTCGGCCCAATGCCAAGTGGATCGCCGATAGGGCAACCACAAATGCGACATCCCTCCGGAACACCTACCCACAAAAGATTCCCGATCACTGGAATTAAAGGCGGCCCATCTCCCGAACTTCCTCGACCAACGCCTCCCGGCGGAATAATTGGCGGCACCCCGGGGGTAAATCTCGGGCCATTAAATAGCACTCCCTCGCCAAGGCGAGTAAATCCAATCGGCGGGATAATTGGAGGAGGTTCAGCTGGCACCGCCCCGACCGGCGCTGCGGGCACTCGGCCTGGCATCGGCCGGAGCGCTCAACCCGGCGGACTCCACGGATTGCCGCCGATTGGGGGAGCACCCACCTTCGGGACAAATCTTGGCTCAGGTATTCATGGCGACCGAAACCATCGCCGCGGCTCCAGCGAGCCGGGAGCGCGATGTTGGGACGTCGACAATCCTTGGGGTACAGACAAAGGCGTACCTCCGATTGTGCTCCCGCCAGAGGACGAAGGCCCGATTGATCCGGGTCCGACAATCGGCATCAATCGGTGACTCGGGGCATATTCTGCGGGATTTTTGCTTTGGCAGCGGTCGCAGGACTAACTACCATCCCTCAGAATTCGAACCATATTGATCATCACCGCACCCAGCAATGGCACCTGACATATCTCAATGCCTCGGCGGCTCAACAAATCAGTCAAGGAGCTGGTGTGGTAGTTGCAGTTCCGGACAGTGGAGTGGATCGCCATCCCGACCTGATCAGGAACCTACTACCAGGAGTAGATATAATCCGCGGCGGCGACGGCGATGGGAGAGAAGATCGAGACGGACATGGCACAGGAATGGCGGGATTAATAGCTGCACACGGGCAGAAAAACAATCGCGGAACTCTTGGCATTGCACCCCACGCCAAGATACTACCAATCTTCTACTCACCACCCCGCAAAGATGGCGATGTCGATGACCTAGCCGCAGGCATTGAGTACGCAACCGCAAAACATGCGGATATCATCAGCATTTCTGCCGTAGCAGAGGCTAGCGTGCGCCTCCAGCGGGCGGTAAGGGCTGCACTAAGCGCAAATATTGTAATTGTTGCAGCTTCAGGCAATAGGCCAAATTCGCCATCGGTGGGATACCCTGCCAGCGAAATTGGGGTCCTATCAGTAGGGGGAGTTGGACCCGACGGCAATCACGCGTCCATTTCTGTGAGCGGTCCGGAGATTGATGTCGTTGCTCCGGCGGTCGACATCTACAGCACCAGCATCGACGGCAAGTACCGCAAGGGCACCGGTACGTCCGATGCGACTGCGATCGTGGCCGGGGCTGCGGCGCTGGTCCGCTCGAAGTACCCCTATCTGCCCGCCGCCGAGGTCGTCCACCGGCTCACCGCCACCGCCGTCGACAAAGGTCCGCCGGGCCGCGACGACGAGTACGGCTACGGCGTCATCGACCTGGTGGCGGCGCTGACCGCCGACGTACCCCCGCTTGGTTTCGAGAGCGTGACGGCGGTGCCGCCGAGCGGCGTGACGAGCGCAGCCGCGCAGCCGGCCGGGGGTGACGGCGGCCGTGGTGCCGCCACCCGGGGGTGGGTCACGCTGGGGGTGATCGTGGCGGCCGGGTGCGGATTCCTGGTGTGGCGGCGACGCCGACGTGCCGACGATCCGCCGCCGCGGATCAGCCGGTAGCGTCGGCCCGTGCCCAACTCCATGCCGCTCCGCCTCGTGCTCGCCTCGCAGAGTCCCGCCCGCCGCAAGTTGCTGCACGCCGCCGGGATCGAACCCGACGTGCTGGTGAGCGGGGTGGACGAATCCCAGGTCGTCGCGGATAGGGCCGAGGACCTGTGCCTGGAGCTGGCCCGGATGAAGGCGCAGGCGGTGGCCGATCGGCTGCGCCCCACGCCGGACGAGCGCACGTTGGTGCTGGGTTGCGACTCCGTCCTCGCGTTCGACGGCGAGATTCTCGGCAAGCCGGCGGACGCGGCCGACGCGACCCGGCGCTGGGGACGGATGCGGGGGCGCTCCGGGGTGTTGCACACCGGGCACTGCCTGGTCGACGAGGTGCACGAGGCCCGCGTCGAGGCGGTGGCCTCGACCGTCGTGCGTTTCGCCGACGTCACCGACGAGGAGATCGCGGCGTACGTGGCCACGGGTGAGCCGTTGGCGGTGGCCGGGGCGTTCACCATCGACGGACTGGGTGGGGCGTTCCTGGACGGGATCGAGGGTGACCCGGGAACGGTGATCGGGTTGTCGTTGCCGCTGCTGCGTCGGCTGCTGGGTGACCTCGGGCTGAGCATCACGGACCTGTGGGCCAGGGTCGCGCCGGGAGCCCAGGAGATCCGGCCGCTGGGCTAACGTCCGGGTCATGACCTCGAAGTCGTTGCCGCTGACGCCGGAACTGCACGCCTATCTCGTCGCCCACGGCTCCCCGCCGGACGAGATCCTCCGCGACCTGGCCGAGGAGACCCGGGCCGTCCTGCCGGCGCACGCCGAGATGCAGGTGGCGCCGGAGCAGGCGGCGTTCCTCACCTTCCTGACCCGGTTGCTGGGGGCACGCCGGGCCGTCGAGGTGGGTACGTTCACCGGGCTGTCGTCGCTGGCCATCGCCCGTGGGTTGCCCGACGACGGTCGGCTGACCTGCTTCGACATCTCGGAGGAGTTCACCGGCATCGCCCGGTCGTACTGGCGGCGGGCCGGGGTGGCCGACCGGATCGAGCTGCGGATCGGCCCGGCCGCGGAGACGCTGCGGGAGCTGCCGCACGACCGGCACCTGGACTTCGCCTTCATCGATGCCGACAAGACCGGCTACCCGGTGTACTGGGCGGAGCTGGTGCCCCGGATGCGGCCCGGCGCGGTCATCGCGGTCGACAACACCCTGCGTGGCGGCCGGGTGCTCGCCCCGCGTGACGCCGCCGACCGGGCCATCGCGGCCTTCAACGACGAGGTGCTGGCCGACGTCCGTGTCGACGCGGTGATGCTCCCCCTCGCCGACGGGGTCACCCTCGCCCGGGTGCGCTGACCGCTCGACCTGGGGTCGGCTGCGGAGATCGGCTCCGCTGCGCCGATACAGCGGTGTCCGGCACGGGCAGACACCGCTGTATCGGCGACATTGAGTCGATCAAGGGCACCCGGGCGACGTGGCGGGCGGGTGGGCGCGGCTCCCCGTCAGCGGACGCTGCGGGCGAACTGCCGGGCCGCCCAGTAGACCCCGGCGGCGGCGAGCACCGTGATGATGGCCAGCCCCTGCCAGACCTTGTCGTTGCCGAGGTCACCGGCGAACAGTGCCCGGGTGCCGTCCACCGCCCAGGAGAACGGGTTCCACTCGGCGACCCCCTGCAGCCAGCCGGGGGCGAAGGTCAGCGGCAGCAGGATGCCGGAGAGCAGCAGCACCGGCTGGGCCACCGTGTTCATCAGCGGGGCGAGCGCGTCCTCGCTCTTGACCTTGAGCGCGACGCCGTACGAGACGGCCGAGGTCATCAGCGCGATCAGGGCCAGCATCAGGTACGCCAGGAGCAGGTCCACGATGAAGACCCGCAGGTCGAACAGGAGCGCCAGCAGGGTGATGATCACCGCCTGGACGAGGAGCGAGACGACGTCGCGCAGCGAGCGACCGAGCAGCAGGGCGAGCCGGCTGATCGGGGTGACCCGGGACCGCTCGATCACCCCGGCGCGCAGCTCGGCGATCAGGCCGAAGCCCTGGAACAGCCCGCCGAAGATGGCCAGCAGCACCAGCAGACCGGGTACGAAGATCTTGTACGCGGCGGCCTGGGTGGGCGCGTTCAGGGCCGGCTTGAGCAGCGGGGCGAAGAGCAGCAGGTACATCACCGGCTGGAAGACGCCGACGAAGACCCAGACCGGGTTGCGCAGCAGCAGTTGAAGTTGGCGTTGGAAGATCAGCCAGGTGTCGCGGGCGAATTTCATCCGTGGTCTCCGGGGTGTCTCAGGACTCGCGCAGCGAGCGGCCGGTCTTGGTGAGGAAGACGTCGTCGAGGCTGGGGCGGTGCAGCTCGATGGAGCTCATGACCAGCCCGGCGTGGTCGAGCCGGCGCAGGATCTGCGGGATGGCGGTGGCGCCCTCGTCGACGTAGAGACGCAGTCCGCCCTCGTCGACGGTCTCCAACTTGTTGAGGTACTCCTCGCTGTCGAGGAGCTGGGCGGCCTGCGGGGTGCTCGCCACGTCCAGGCCGACCAGCACGACGTCGCCGGAGATCTCCCGCTTCAGCTCGGCCGGCGTACCCTCGGCGACCACCTCGCCGTGATCCATGATCGAGATCCGGTCGCAGAGCGCGTCGGCCTCGTCGAGGTAGTGGGTGGTGATGAAGACCGTCATCCCCTCGGTACGCAGCCGGCGGATCTCGTCCCACATGTGCGCGCGGCTCTGCGGGTCGAGGCCGGTGGTCGGCTCGTCCAGGAAGACGATCTTCGGTTCGTGGATGATGCCGAGGGCGATCTCCACCCGCCGCCGCTGGCCGCCCGAGTAGGTCTTGCACTTGCGGTCGGCGTACTCGGTGAGCTGGAAGGCCTCCAGGGCGCGGACCGCGCGGCGGTGCGCCTCGGCCTTGCCGATGCCGTACATCCGGGCGTGCAGGACGAGTTCCTCGCGGGCGGTGCTCTCGTCCCAGGTGCTGCCGCCCTGGGCCACGTAGCCGATCCGGCGGCGCACCTCGGCCGGGTCCTTGCGCAGGTCGGCGCCGGCGATGACGGCCTCGCCCCCGTCGGGCTCGATCAACGTGGCGAGCATCCGCAGGGTGGTGGTCTTGCCGGCGCCGTTGGGGCCGAGGAAGCCGAAGATCTCCCCCGCCGGGACCTGGAGGTCCACCCCTCGTACGGCGTCCACCGTCTTCGTCTCCCGACCCTGCCGGGAGCGGAACGACTTCCGCAGCCCCCTGGTCTCGATCATTTCTGCTCCTGGTCGTCCGGGCCGGGTCGTGCCGGCCGCTCTCTGCCCCGAGGCACCGTGCGGCGCACTCCCCACCATCGGGTCGGGAGCAGGCTAACGCGATATAGCTTCTATGGTCAACTTTGATTATTGCTTTTCCGTTCGGCCGGCGGACCACCATCGGTCCAGCCGGGCCAGACGTCCGGCCCCGTCAGCCCAGCAGGCAGGTACGACACCCCCGAATCGATCCGCTCGGCGATCCGCCCGCACCACGCCACCTCCGCCTCGGCCCGCGCCATCCACAGCTCGAACATCCAGGCCACGTGCACCGGCCTGCTGTTGCGTGCCCAGTCGGAGTCCAACGAGGCACGCATCCACTCGACACCGGCACGCAGCAGGTTCGCCCGGTTGCGCAGCGCTGCCGCCGCCTCCTCGCGGGGCATCGCCGGCAGGAACGAGAAGGCCGCCGCGAACGGGTCCGGCACCTCGTGCAGCCGCCACCACTGCGCCCGCAGCAACGTCTCGAACTCCTCGTCTCCCTTGGGCGTCACCTCGTACGTGGTACGCGCCGGACGGGCACCGACCTGCTCGGTGGCGACCGTCCGTAACAGCCCCTCCTCGGTCAGCTTGCGCAACGCGTGGTAGATCGAGCCGGGCTGCACGTTCGCCCACTTGTCGGCACCCCAGCTCAACAGTTCGCGGCGCACGTCGTAGCCGTGTACGGGCTGCATCCACCGAACCAGCCCCAGGATCATCATCCGAGTCGCAGACACCGCACGAGCGTAATAGCCAAACTTGACTAACCCTCGGCGTGGACAGTGCGGCATCCCACACTGAGTGATCGTTAGGGGTGCTTCCGACCGGCCGATACACTCCCCAGTCAACGACCCCGGGAGGAGCACCAGGTGCGCAAGGTTCTCATCGCCAACCGCGGCGAGATCGCCGTCCGCGTCATCCGGGCCTGCCGCGACGCCGGGCTGGACAGCGTCGCCGTCTACGCCGACTCCGACCGGGACGCCCTGCACGCCACCCTCGCCGACGAGGCGTACGCCCTGGGCGGCGACACCGCCGCCGACAGCTACCTGCGGATCGACAGGCTGATCGAGGTGGCCCGGCGGTCCGGCGCGGACGCCGTACACCCGGGCTACGGCTTCCTCTCCGAGAACGCCGACTTCGCCCAGGCCGTCATCGACGCCCGGCTGACCTGGATCGGCCCCACCCCGCAGGCGATCCGCGACCTCGGCGACAAGGTGACCGCCCGGCACCTCGCCCAGCGGGCCGGCGCACCCCTGGTCCCCGGCACCCCCGACCCGGTGGCTGACGCCGCCGAGGTGACCGCCTTCGCCGTCGAGCACGGCCTGCCGGTCGCCATCAAGGCCGCCTTCGGCGGCGGCGGGCGCGGCCTCAAGGTGGCCCGCACCCTGGAGGAGATCCCGCACCTGTTCGAGTCGGCCACCCGGGAGGCGGTCGCCGCGTTCGGCCGGGGCGAGTGCTTCGTCGAGCGCTACCTCGACCGGCCCCGGCACGTGGAGGCGCAGGTCCTGGCCGACCAGCACGGCAACGTGGTCGTGGTCGGCACCCGGGACTGCTCACTCCAGCGCCGGCACCAGAAGCTGGTCGAGGAGGCCCCGGCGCCGTTCCTCACCGCCGCGCAGCGTGCCCAGATCCACGACAGCGCCAAGGCGATCTGCCGGGAGGCCGGCTACCACGGCGCCGGCACGGTCGAGTACCTGGTGGGTGGGGACGGCACCATCTCCTTCCTGGAGGTGAACACCCGGCTCCAGGTGGAACACCCGGTCACCGAGGAGACCGCCGGCGTCGACCTGGTCCGTGAGCAGTTCCGGATCGCCGACGGCGAGAAGCTGCGCCTCACCGAGGATCCGACCCCGCGCGGGCACGCCATCGAGTTCCGGATCAACGGCGAGGACCCGGGCCGCAACTTCCTCCCCGCCCCGGGCGTCATCACCGCGCTGCGCCTGCCCAGCGGTCCCGGCGTCCGGGTCGACACCGGGGTACGGGCCGGGGACGTGATCGGCGGCAACTTCGACTCGCTGCTGGCCAAGGTGATCGTCACCGGCGAGACCCGCGCCGAGGCCGTCGAGCGGGCCCGCCGGGTGCTCGACGAGATGGTCGTCGAGGGGATGGCCACCGCGCTGCCGTTCCACCGCCTCGTCGTACGGGATCCGGCGTTCACCACCGAGCCGTTCACCGTGCACACCCGGTGGATCGAGACCGAGTTCGACAACACCGTCCCGGCGTTCACCCCGACCGCCGCCCCCGCCGAGACGGCGGCGGCACGCGAGACCGTCGTGGTCGAGGTGGGCGGCAAGCGGCTGGAGGTCACCCTCCCCGCCGGCCTTTCCGGGGGTACGACCACCGCCGCGCCGACCGCCCGGAAGCCGGCCCGCCGGGGCGGCGGCGCCAACGCCGGCGCGACGGTCAGCGGCGACGCGCTCACCTCCCCCATGCAGGGCACCATCGTCAAGATCGCCGTCGCGGACGGGGACACCGTCGCCGAGGGGGACCTGGTCGTCGTCCTGGAGGCGATGAAGATGGAGCAGCCGCTGCACGCCCACCGGGCCGGCACGGTCGCCGGGCTCACCGCCGAGGTCGGCGCGGTGCTCACCGCCGGCGCGGCGATCTGCACCATCACCTGAACCGCCCGGCTGCCCCGCCGTACACCTGCCACCCCCCCGCGCCGGTCACCGGCATCGCGTCGTCGGCATCCGGTCACCGGCATCCCGTCGCCGGCGGCATCCGGTCGTCGGACGACTCCGGCCGTACCCCGTGGTGAACCGGTGGGTCGGCACCGGCCTCCCGCCGCCGGACGGCCCCGGCCCCGGCCTCGTCGGGAACCGGTGGCCCGCCGCCGGGCAGTCCTGCCGCGGTGGGTGGTCCGGGCCACCGACGGGCGGCGGGAGGGACCGGGACCGGGAATGATGGTCGGGTGAGGTTCCTTCATGGCGCGGTGCCCGCGCACGACCTGACCTACAACGACGTCTTCATGGCGCCGAACCGCTCCGAGGTGGGTTCGCGGCTCGACGTCGACCTGGCCACCGGCGACGGCACCGGCACCACCATCCCCCTGGTGGTGGCGAACATGACCGCGGTGTCCGGTCGGCGGATGGCCGAGACGGTGGCCCGGCGCGGCGCGATCGCGGTGATCCCGCAGGACATCCCGATCGACGTGGTCGCCACCGTGGTCGACTGGGTCAAGCAACGGCACCTGGTGCACGACACCCCGATCACGCTCGGCCCGACCGACACCGTCGGTGACGCCATCCACCTGCTGCCCAAGAAGTCCCACGGTGCGGTGGTGGTGATCGACGAGGCCGGCCGGCCGGTGGGGGTGGTCACCGAAGGTGACACCCACGAGGTGGACAGGTTCGCCCAGCTCCAGCACGTGATGTCCACCGAGCTGCACACCGTGCCGGCCGACGCGGACCCGCGTACCGGATTCGAGCGGCTCAACGCGGGACGGCGGCGGCTGGCCCCGGTGGTGGACGCCGACGGCCGCCTCGTCGGGGTGCTCACCCGGCAGGGCGCGCTGCGCGCCACCCTCTACAAGCCGGCCGTCGACGACCGGGGACGGCTGCGGATAGCCGCCGCGGTGGGCATCAACGGAGACGTCACCGGCAAGGCCGAGGCGCTCCTCGCGGCCGGGGTGGACACGCTGGTGGTGGACACCGCCCATGGGCACCAGCATCGGATGCTCGCCGCCCTGCGGGCGGTGCGCAAGCTCGACCCGCCGGTGCCGGTGGCGGCCGGCAACGTGGTCACCGCCGAGGGGGTACGCGATCTGGTCGAGGCGGGCGCGGACATCGTCAAGGTCGGCGTCGGACCGGGCGCGATGTGCACCACCCGGATGATGACCGGGGTCGGCCGACCGCAGTTCTCGGCGGTGCTCGACTGCGCGGCGGCGGCCCGCGCCCTCGGCCGGCACGTCTGGGCCGACGGGGGCGTCCGGCACCCCCGCGACGTGGCGCTGGCGCTGGCCGCCGGGGCGTCCAACGTGATGGTGGGCTCCTGGTTCGCCGGCACCTACGAGTCCCCGGGCGACCTCTACACCGAGCCCGACGGCCGCCGCTACAAGGAGAGCTTCGGGATGGCCTCCTCGCGGGCGGTCAGTGCGCGGACCGCCGAGGACAGCGCCTTCGACCGGGCCCGGAAGGCGATCTTCGAGGAGGGCATCTCCACCGCGCGGATGTACCTGGATCCGACCCGCCCCAGCGTCGAGGACCTGATCGACGAGATCGTCTCCGGGGTACGCAGCGCCTGCACCTACGCCGGCGCCCGCACCCTGGACGAGTTCCACGAACGCGCCCTGGTCGGCGTCCAGAGCACCGCCGGCTACACCGAAGGCATGCCCCTCCCCACCAGCTGGTAACCCCACCCCTGCGCTCCGCCTGCGCCTGCGCCTGCGCCTGCGCGAGTTGATCAAGAGCTTTACGTCACCCCGCCCGCCCAGCCATGCCCCAAACCTCTTGATCACCGATACCAGAGCCGTCGGCGCCGGGTGATCAAGAGGTTTGGGGCAGCTCTGAGCAGGTGGGTGACGCAAAGCTCTTGATCACCCGTTCACACCGGGCGGGCGAGGCGGCGATCAAGAGGTTTGCGTCAGGTTTGGGCGGGTGGGGTGACGTAAAGCTCTTGATCAACCCGTGCGGGCAGGGTGGGGTGGGGAGGGAGGGGGCGGGGGAGGGAGGGGGGAGGGGGACGGGAAGAGGCGGCGGATGACGGTGCGGGCGGCGATGCGGGGGTCGGCCTCGACGTCGGGCGGCAGCGCACCGGAGAGCCAGAGCGTGGCGAAGCCGTGCACGATCGACCAGGCGGCCAGCGAATCCGTCCGCGAGCCGTCCGGGTCGGCACGGTCCGGCGGTAGGGCCGCCACCCCGACGTGCAGCGAAGCGCCGGCCCGTTCCCGGGCCGCCCGCACCTCGGGGGCGTCGGCGCGGTAGAGGTCGGGGCGGAACATCACCTCGAAGTGCGCCCGGTGGCGGACGGCGAAGTCGACGTACGCCACCCCCACGTCGAGCAGGTCGTCCCCGGCCGCGGACAGGGCGGCGGCCAGCAGGTCGAACCCCTCGACGGCGAGGGCGGTGAGCAGCCCCGCCTTGTCACCGAAGTGGTGGGTGGGGGCGGCGTGCGAGACGCCGGCGCGGCGGGCGAGGTCGCGCAGGCTGAGCGCCGCCGGGCCGGACTCCTCGATCGCCGCCACCGCCGCCGCGAGCAGGGCGCGTGGCAGGTCGCCGTGGTGGTAGGCGCGGGTGTCGGTCATGACACCGAGCATATCTTTACGTTGACAAGACGGCCATTCCTCCAGCTATCTTGTCAGCATAAAGATTTGCACCCGAGGAGGCCCGCATGGTTCCGTTGATCGCTCTGCTCGTCGGCACCGCCGCCGCGCGCCTGGCCGGGCTGGCCGGCGTGGCCGCGCTCGACGGCTGGCACCCCGCGCTCCGCGTCGGGCTGGCACTGCTGTTCGTGTTGACCGGCTTCGCCCACTTCACCTCACCCCGCCGGGAGGACCTGATCGCCATGGTCCCGCCACGCCTGCCCCGCCCGGGCGGTCTGGTCACCGTCACCGGGGTGCTGGAGTTGGCCGGGGCCGTGGCGTTGCTGGTCCCGGTCACCGCCCGACCGGCCGCCGCCGCCCTGGCACTGTTGATGGTGGCGATGTTCCCCGCCAACGTCTCGGCGGCCCGGCGCGGTCTGACGCTCGCCGACCGACCCGTCACCCCGCTCGGACCGCGCACGGTGTTGCAGATCGGGTACGTCGCAGTGGCCCTGACCATTTCGTTTGGCCCCTGACGGTCCGGGGGCTAACATACTGACCGTGCAGATGGAACCACTGCCCGCATATCCGGACGTGCTCCGCGGCGTGCCACTCGGCCGGCTGCTGTCGGTCGCCGGGCATCTCGTCGACCAGCACTGGGGTCGCTACCTCGCCGAGCACCACGGCCTGACCCCGGCCGGGATGCGGGTGCTGTTCACCCTCACCCATCTCGACGACGCCACCCACCGGGACGTGGCCGACCGCTGTTTCGTCCGGCCCGCCACCCTCACCGGGATCATCGACACCCTGGAACGGGACGGCTTCGTCGAGCGCCGCCGCGACGACGCCGACCGACGCACCGTCCGACTGGCGCTGACCGACAAGGGGCGCGAGCGCACCCAGGCCCTGGTCGACCAGATGCACACCGCCACCCCGCTCACCTCCGTCGACGCTGATCCGGCCCGGCGCGCGGTGATCCGGGATTTCCTGATCGAGGTCATCACGACCATGTCCGACGGGGAGGACAAGAGGTTGACAACACAGCACCAGGGAACGACCGACCCGAGGCCCGGGAGCCATCCGTGCTGATCAGTCTGTTGCGCCGCTACCTGCGGCCCTACCACCGGCCGCTGGGCCTGGTGGTGCTGCTCCAGTTCGTCGGCACGATGGCGTCGCTCTACCTGCCGAGCCTCAACGCCGACATCATCGACCTGGGGGTGGCCCGGGGCGACACCGACTACATCATCCGTACCGGTGGCTGGATGCTGGTGGTCAGCCTGGTGCAGATCGCCTGCTCGGTGGCGGCGGTCTACTTCGGCGCCCGCACCGCGATGGCCTTCGGCCGGGACCTCCGCTCGGCGATCTTCGGGCAGGTCAACCGCTTCTCCGCGCGGGAGGTCGCCCACTTCGGCGCCCCCTCGTTGATCACCCGCAACACCAACGACGTGCAGCAGGTGCAGATGCTCGTGCTGACCAGCTGCACCATGCTGGTCGCGGCCCCGATCATGAGCATCGGCGGGGTGGTGATGGCGCTGCGGGAGGACATCGGCCTGTCCTGGCTGATGCTGGTCAGCGTGCCGGTGCTCGCCGTCACGCTCGGGCTGGTCATCCGCCGGATGGTGCCCGGCTTCCGGCTCATGCAGACCCGGATCGACACCGTCAACCGGGTGCTCCGGGAGCAGATCACCGGCATCCGGGTGGTCCGGGCGTTCGTCCGGGAACCGTACGAGACGCAGCGGTTCGGGGTCGCGAACGCCGATCTCACCGCCACCGCCCTGCGGGTCGGCCGGCTGATGGCGCTGATCTTCCCGGTGGTGATGCTGGTGCTCAACGTCTCCAGCGTCGCCGTGCTCTGGTTCGGCGCCCAGCGGGTCGACTCCGGGCAGATCCAGATCGGCGCGCTGACCGCCTTCCTGGCGTACCTCATGCAGATCCTGATGGCGGTCATGATGGCCACCTTCATGCTGATGCTGGTGCCCCGCGCGGCGGTCTGCGCCGAACGCGTCGCCGAGGTGCTGGACACCGAGTCCTCGGTGGTCCCGTCGACCACCCCGGTCACCGACGTCGACGGGCACGGCGAGCTGGAGCTGCGCGGCGTCTCCTTCCAGTACCCGGGGGCCAGCGCGCCGGTGCTGCACGACATCTCGTTCCGGGCCACCCCCGGCCGAACCACCGCCGTGATCGGATCCACCGGCGCCGGCAAGACGACCCTGTTGACCCTGATCCCCCGGCTGGTCGACCCGACCGCGGGCCAGGTGCTGGTCGACGGGGTCGACGTCCGGGACCTCGCCCCGGAGGAGTTGTGGCGGCGGATCGGCCTGGTGCCGCAGAAGCCGTACCTGTTCACCGGCACGGTGGCGAGCAACCTGCGGTACGGCAACCCGGACGCCACCGACGACGAGCTGTGGACGGCGTTGGAGATCGCCCAGGCCCGCGACTTCGTGGCCCAGATGTCCGGCGGGCTGGACGCCCCGATCGCCCAGGGCGGCACCAACGTCTCCGGCGGGCAACGGCAACGCCTGGCCATCGCCCGCGCGCTGGTCCGCAAACCGGAGATCTACCTCTTCGACGACTCGTTCTCGGCGCTCGACCTGGGCACCGACGCCCGGTTGCGGGCCGCGTTGCGCCCGGTCACCGCCGAGGCCGCAGTGGTGATCGTGGCCCAGCGGGTGTCCACGATCATCGACGCCGACCAGATCATCGTGCTGGAGGACGGGGGTGTGGTCGGAATGGGCCGACACGACGAACTGCTCGACGACTGCCCGACGTACGCCGAGATCGTGGCGTCCCAGCAGACCACGGGGGTGCCGGCATGACCGCCGTACCCGAGCAGAAGAAGGCCCCGGAGGCGACCACGCCGCAGCGGCTGCCCACCGCCGCCGGCCGGCGCGGTGGCGGCCCGCCGTGGATGAGCGCCGCCATGCCCGCGGAGAAGTCGATGAACTTCGGGCCGTCGGCCCGCCGGCTGCTCCGCCGGCTGCGGCCGCACCGGGTGACGCTGACCGGCATCATCACCCTGGCCGTGGCCAGCGTCGGGTTCAGCGTGATCGGCCCGAAGATCCTCGGCCACGCCACCGACATCATCTTCGCCGGGGTGCTCGGCCGGCAGCTTCCTCCCGGCACCACCGTCGACCAGGCGGTGGCCGGGATGCGGGCCGCCGGCAACGACAACCTCGCCGACATGCTCGCCCGGATGGACGTGGTCCCCGGGGCCGGCATCGACTTCGACGCCCTCGGCCGGACGCTGCTGTTCGCGCTCGGCCTGTACGTGGCGGCCAGCCTGCTGGCCTGGTGGCAGGGCTGGCTGCTCAACGGGGTGGTGCAGGCCACCGTGCTGCGGCTGCGCGCCGAGGTGGAGGAGAAGCTCAACCGGCTGCCGCTGCCCTACTTCGACCGGCAGCCCCGGGGCGAGCTGCTCAGCCGGGTCACCAACGACATCGACAACATCTCGCAGACCCTGTCGCAGACGCTCAGCCAACTGCTCACCTCGCTGCTGACCGTGGTCGGCGTCCTGGCGATGATGTTCTGGATCTCGCCGCTGCTGGCGCTGGTCGCGCTGATCGCGGTGCCGCTGTCGGTGATCGTGACGCAGCGGATCGCCAAGCGGTCACAGCGCAAGTTCATCGCCCAGTGGACGCACACCGGTGAGCTGAACGGCCAGATCGAGGAGGCGTTCACCGGCCACGAACTGGTCAAGGTCTTCGGCCGCCAGCCGGAGGTCGAGGCCAGTTTCCACGCCAAGAACGAGGAGCTGTTCCGGGCCAGCTTCGGCGCGCAGTTCATCTCCGGGATCATCATGCCGGCGATGATGTTCATCGGGAACCTCAGCTACGTGGCGATCGCCGTGGTCGGTGGGCTGCGGGTGGCGTCCGGGTCGATGAGCCTCGGTGACGTGCAGGCGTTCATCCAGTACTCGCGGCAGTTCACCCAGCCCCTCACCCAGGTCGCGTCGATGGCGAACCTGCTCCAGTCCGGGGTGGCCTCCGCCGAACGGGTCTTCGCCGTGCTCGACGCCGACGAGCAGAGCCCCGACCCGGCCGCCCCGACCCGGATCGCCGCACCGCACGGCCGGGTCGAGTTCGAGAACATCTCCTTCCGGTACGACCCGGACAAGCCGCTGATCGACGACCTCTCCCTGGTCGCCGAGCCCGGCCACACCGTGGCGATCGTCGGCCCCACCGGCGCCGGGAAGACCACCCTGGTCAACCTGGTGATGCGCTTCTACGAACTGGACGCCGGGCGGATCACCCTGGACGGGGTTGACATCACCACGCTGCGCCGCGACGACCTGCGCGGCCGGATCGGCATGGTGCTCCAGGACACCTGGCTCTTCGGCGGCACCATCCGGGACAACATCGCCTACGGCCGCCCGGACGCCACCGAGGAGGAGATCCTCGCCGCCAGCCGGGCCACCTTCGTGGACCGGTTCGTCCGCAGCCTCCCCGACGGGTACGACACCGTCATCGACGAGGAGGGCAGCAACGTCAGCGCCGGTGAGAAGCAGCTCATCACCATCGCGCGGGCGTTCCTCGCCGAGCCGTCGCTGCTGATCCTGGACGAGGCCACCAGCTCGGTGGACACCCGTACCGAGGTGCTGTTGCAACGGGCGATGGCGGCGCTGCGCTCCGACCGGACCAGCTTCGTCATCGCGCACCGGCTCTCCACCATCCGCGACGCCCACCTGATCCTGATGATGGAGAACGGCCGGATCGTCGAGCAGGGCACCCATCAGCAGCTGCTCGCCGCGCGGGGGGCGTACCACCGGCTCTACCAGGCGCAGTTCACCGCCGCGGTGGTCGACGACGAGGCCGTGCCGGCACCGGCGGCCGCGGCACCGGCCCGGGGCTGAGCGTCGCACCGACCGGGGCGGGACCGGGGGCGTCGCTCCCGGTCCCGCCCCGCACCGGTCAGCGGGCCGGGAGCAGCTCGGCCGAGCGGGCCGCGACCACCGCGCCGATCAGCCGCACCGCGTCGTCCACCGGCATCGGGTCGAGGCTGCGGCCGTCGCGCAGGCGCAGCGCCACCGCGTCGCCGGCCGCCTCCCGGGCACCGACCACCCCGATGTACGGCACCCGGCGGCGGGCCGCGTCACGGATCCGGGCACCCAGCGAACCGGTGGCGTCCACCTCGACCCGCAGCCCGGCGTCGACCGCCCGGCGGGCCAGCCGGGCCACCGCCCCGGCCTGCCCGGCGGGCCCGGCGTCGACCGGCAGGAGCAGCAGCTGCACCGGGGCGTACCAGGGCGGGAACGCGCCCTGGTGCACCTCGATCAGGTAGGCGAACAGCCGCTCCATGCTCCCGACCAGACTGCGGTGCACCAGCACCGGCCGCCGCCGGTCGCCAGCCGGACCGGTGTACGACAGGTCGAACTTCTCCGGCTTGTCGAAGTCGAGCTGCACGGTGGAGAGGGTCGACTCCCGGCCGGCCGCGTCGACGACCTGAATGTCGATCTTCGGACCGTAGAAGGCGGCCTCGCCGGGGGCCTCCTCGTGGGCCACCCCGTCGAGCGCGGCACGCAGCAACTCCTCGGCGCGGGCCCAGGACGCGTCGTCCCCGACGTACTTCGCCCCCGGCCCGCGCAGCGACAGCCGGAACCCGGACGGGCGGACGCCGAGCGCGGCGTGCGCCTCCCGGATCAGCCGCAGGATCTCCCGGACCTCGTCACCGACCTGCTCCAGGGTGCAGAAGTTGTGCGCGTCATTGAGCGAGATGGCCCGCACCCGGGACAGCCCGCCGAGCACACCGGACCGCTCCGCCCGGTACATCCCGCCCAGCTCGCCGACGCGCAGCGGCAACTCCCGGTAGGAGCGGCCCCGGGCGCGGTAGACCAGTGCGTGGTGCGGGCAGAGCGCCGGCCGGAGCACGAACTCGTCGTCGGCGCTCAGCCGCATCGGCGGGAACATGTCGTCGGCGAAGTAGCCGAGATGCCCGGACAGCGCGAACAACTCCCGCTTGCCCAGCGGCGGGGAGTAGACGTGCTGGTAGCCGGCCCGGCGCTCCACCTCGCGGAGGTACTCCTCGACGGCGTGCCGGGCCGCCGCGCCGGCCGGCAGCCAGATCGGCAGCCCGGCCCCCGCCAGCGGATCGGAGACGAACAGGTCCAGCTCCCGGCCGAGCCTACGGTGGTCGATCATGTCGCGCTCCTTGATCGGGTACGACCCGGAGGCGACCTGCCCCGAACGCCAGAAGGCCCCGGGCGGATCGCCCGGGGCCTCGTCGACGGTGAACGTCAGTGCGGCATGCCGGGATCTCCCGGCGTCGTGGTCACCACGGCACTGCGCATACCGGCCACGGTACGACCCCGGCGACGCCCCGGGCGAACGCTTTACCGCCGACCGGCCTCCGGCGCTTGGCCCGGCGTGGTCCGGCGCGGCGCAGTCTGGCCCCGCGCGGCCCGACGCTCGGCCCGCGCCGGCCCGGTCAGCGCTTCTCGCAGGCGACCTTGTCCTTGTCCCGGTCCAGGTGGGTGTTCTTCGCGTATACCGAATCCGACACGGTGAAGTTCGTGACCGGCTTGGTGCTGCCCCGGACCTTGTCCTTCGCGCCCTTCTTGCCCACCCCGTGCTTGTACTTCTTGTTCAACGCGGTGCAGTTCTTGTACTTCGTCGCCGCAGCCTCGGCCGGGCCGGTCACGACGACGAGGGTGCTGCCGAGCGCGAGGGTCACGGCGAGCGCGCCCCGCACCAGGGTGGATAGCATCTGCGAGCCTCCGGAAGGAATGTCGGTTGAGCCCGGAACGCTAGCCGGGCGACACCGGCGAGCGGGGTGTCGTGTCCCCGGGCCGACAGCCGGTGTGTCCGAACGACGATCACCGGTCGGCCGATTGCGGCACGACACCGCGCGGGCGGCAGCGACGTGTCGTACCAACCCGCCCCGACCACCGCCAGAAAGGGGAGGATGCCGCTCGGTGAGCCAAACGGCGGGGTGCATACCGGTCAACCCTCGACCCACTCAAACATGGGGACCGCGATGGTACGGGTGGGCAGCTTCGGGAGCCTGTCGGCTTCGCCATCGGACGAGCCGACACCTCCACAACGGTGGTACGCAGAGCGGACTGACTATGCAATGCTGGGTGCAGCCGGATGGCGTACGGGGAGGAGGGGCATGGACGACATCAGGTTCACGGAGGGAATCCTGAACCTGGCCCAAGCCGCACGTCATCTGCGGGTCCCGAGGCAGACGTTCCACCGTTGGGCGCGCGGCTACCCTCGGGGTGGTCCGCTGTTGCACGTCATTGACGAACGCGGCGACGTACTGCCGGTCACGTTCATCGCCCTAGCGGAGGCGCACGTTCTGGAGGCGCTACGGACGGCCGGCGTAGTGCCACAGAAGATCCGCCCTGCGCTGAAGGAGCTGCAACGCGAGTTCGGGCGGGAATACGTCCTGGCAGCCCCCGAGCTGGCCACGGACGGTATCGACGTGCTCTGGGACTTCAGTAAGAGCCGCGCAGGTGAGGGCCTGATCGTGGGCGGCACGAACCAGCATGTGATCAAAGAGATCGTGGCCGATCACATGGAGTACATCGCGTTCGACAGCAACGACGTTCCCGAGCAGCTGACGCTGGCCAGTTGGCAGCCGGCGAAGGTGGTCGTCAACATGCGCCGTTCGTTCGGCCAGCCCATCTTCGCGGACACTGGCACTAGGGTGGCCGACGTCGCCGGCATGATAAAGGCGGGTGAGAGCGCTGAGACAGTCGCGGGCGAGTTCGGCATCTCCCCCTTCGAAGCACGAGCCGCCGCACGCATCCTTCTGGGCCGCGCCGCCTGAGTTCTACATCGACGAGAATATGCATGGCCGGACACTGCGCCGGTTCATCGCCGACCTCGGATATCTGGTACACAGTCCGGCGTCAATCTTCGGACGGGAGCGTCTGGAACAGGGCCTTCGGGACGAAGACTGGCTACCTGTGATCGGTGCCCACGGCTGGGTTGTGTTTGGCCGTGATCAGAATATTCTCAAGCGGGAGGTCGAGCTACGGGCACTGCTCGACGCCAAGGTACACATGTTCCTCTTTCCCGGTGACGTTCCCCGGCAGGGGATCATCGAGCTGGTGCAGGCCAATCTGGGCGAAATCTGCACGCTGGCGTCCGCCCGCCGGCCGAGTGTCTACTGGCTACGTCCCGATCGGGTGGTCAGCTACGAGCAGCGCCAAGGGGAGCTGGCCCGCCGACGCCCTCGCTGACACCGATCGCGCGCTGACACTACCGCTCAAGCGGGCTGCCTGAGCATCGCGTCGACCCGCATTTCTCAGTTTCTCATCTCCTTACTCCCTGCGGTAGCTCTTGGGCTCTCGCCTCTCCCCCGTGGCTTCGGAACAGTTCGCCTAACCCTCGTCACCCTCGGCCACAGGGTGAGGGTGACCGGTGTGTGGCTATCCATGTCGCCGGGAATCGTGATCAAGGTTCGGCAGCATGGGCCGGCCTCCGGCCGCCAGTATCATGCGGGGATGGGTAGGTTCCTCGCACTCTTCAACGGCGCGGCTGATGAGGCCGGCAAGGCCGAACTCACCGAACAGCAGCAAACGGAGTTCATCCACGCCTGGGCGTCATGGGCGCAGGCCAACGAGAGGGCTCTCGTCGATCCCGGCAGTCCGTTGTACGCGAAGAAGCTGGTCACGGCGCAGGGGGTCGAGGACTTTACCGACGCCATGACCGGTTACACCATCGTGGAGGCGGACTCGCACGATGAGGCAGTGCGGATCTTCTCCGGACATCCGCACCTGGGGCTGTTCGCCGGAAACTCGATCGCGGTCGTCGAGTGCCCACCTCCGCCCGGCTGACACTTCCGCTGGCGACGCCGACGTCGATCGTTCGGCAACGTCAATGGTCGGTCGTTGGCCGGCGACGGCGATACGGTGGAGTCACCTTTCCGCGGCAGAATCGACGGCCAGAATGATCAACAGGTACGACCCGGGACCGGCCGGTACCGTGGCTCCGGCTGGAATCCGGTGACCTCCGGTGCGACGCCCCGACCCTGAGCGTCACCCCCCGGTGCGGCCGGGGCGGAGATTAGGAGGGTCGCCGGCACGGGACCTGCCGGCGACCCACGGCGGCCCACGCGTCAGGAACGGGGGACCTGACGCGGGTGGGACCGCGTACCCAACGGTACGCCGACGACCCCCGATCCGCCGACCCCCTCCGGGCGACGAGCGGCGAGCGGCAGACGGCGAGCGGCAGACGGCGGACGGCCCTCCGCACTGCTACCGGTGGCACACGGCGCGCAGTCACCCGGTCCTCCCCGCAGCGCCCGGTGGTGTCCGTGGTCACCAACTTCCGGTCCGCCCGTCGGCGTCGACGCCGCCGCCGGGAGGCTCGGAGCCTGGAATCGACCCTGACCGGCGAGGTGGCAGTCGTGCCCGAGCTTCTCACTGACGTCGCATCGCCCCTGTTGGCGTACCTGTTGCTGATGGGCCTGCTCGTCGCGGACGCCTTCGTGCCGGTCATCCCGACCCAGGCGGTCATGATCACCGGAGGTGCGCTCACCGTGGTGGGCGGGCTGAGCCTGCCGCTGACCATCGGGGTCGGGGCGCTCGGCGTCTTCGTCGGCGACCTGGCCTGCTACCTGCTCGGCCGCAGCGCCCCGGACCGGCGACCGGCCCGGCACGTGGCACCCGGTCGGGCCCGTCGGGTCGCCGGCCGGGTCACCCGGGGGCTGCGCCGCCCCGGACCGCTGACCATCCTGCTCTGCCGGTTCGTGCCCGGCGGGCGGATGGCGGCCTGCTTCTCCGCCGGCCGCAACCGCTACCCCTACCGGCTGTTCCTCTGCTACGAGGCGCTGGCGGCCGTCGGCTGGGCCAGCTACGGCGCGCTGGTCGGCCACCTCGGCGGCACCGCGCTCACCGGATCGGCCTGGCGGTTGGGGCTGGTCGCCGCAGCGGCGGCGATCGGGTTCGGGGCGGCCGGCTGGACGATGACCCTGCTCAGCGCCCGCGCCGCCAGCAGAGCAACCCCCACCGACCTGGCCGCCTCCACCCCGAACCAACCATGACCACCCGATCTCGTCGAGGTGGCGACGGCCGGCCGCTCCGACACCGGCGGACCGCCGGACGCGCGCGAGCGGCCCCGCCGGGGTCACCGGGTCATTCGAGTTCGTGCAGCATGAGCTGGCGGGCCGCCTCGGTGATCGAACCGGACAGGCTCGGATAGATGGTGATGGTCTGGGCCAGCTCGTTGACGGTGAGGTTGTTCTCGATCGCCATCGTGATCGGCAGGATCAGCTCGCTGGCCTTGGGGGCCACCACCACCCCGCCGACCACCTGGCCGGTGGACGGGCGGCAGAACAGCTTGACGAAGCCGTCCGCCAGGTCGTCCATCTTCGCCCGGGCGTTGCCGGTCAGCGGCAGCATCACCTGGCGGGCCAGGGTCCGGCCGGCGTCCGCCTCGTCCTGCGAGACGCCGACGGTGGCCAGCTCCGGGTCGGTGAAGACGTTCGCGGCCACGGTCCGCAACCGCAGCGGCCGGACCGCCTCGCCGAGGGCGTGCCACATCGCGATCCGGCCCTGCATGGCGGCGACGCTGGCCAGCGGCAGGACGCCGGTGCAGTCGCCGGCGGCGTAGATGCCGGGGACGTTGGTCCGGGACACCCGGTCGACCGTGACGTAGCCGCCCTTGGCCAGCTCGACGCCGTACTCGGCCAGGCCGAGGCCGGCGGTGTTCGGGATCGAGCCGACGGCGATCAGGGCGTGCGAGCCGGTCACCACCCGCCCGTCGGAGAGGACCACCTCCACCCCGTCGTCGGTACGCCGGACCGCGTCCGCCCGGGAGTTGTTGAGGATGCTCATGCCCCGGCTGCGGAACACCTGCTCGATGGCCATCGCCGCGTCGGCGTCCTCGTGCGGCATCACCCGGTCCCGGCTGGACACCAGGGTCACCTCGACCCCCATCGCCTGGTAGGCGCTGGCGAACTCGGCACCGGTCACGCCGGACCCCACCACGATCAGGTGGGTGGGCAGCTCGGGCAGGTCGTAGACCTGCCGCCAGGTGAGGATGCGCTCCCCGTCGGGCAGCGCGGTGGGCAGCTGGCGCGGGGTGGCGCCGGTGGCGACCAGCACGGTGGACGCGGCGATCGAGTACTCCGCGCCACCGTCGGCCGGGGTGACCACGACCCGGTGGGTGTGACCGAGAGTGTCCTCGCCGAGCCGGGCGGTGCCCGCGACGAAGGTCACCCCGGCCTTGAGCAGCTTGGCGTGGATGTCGGCGGACTGGGCCAGGGCGAGCCGCTTGACCCGCTCGTGCACGGCCCGGGCGTCGACCGTGACCGCCTCCAGACCGTCGGAGTGGATGCCGAACTCCTCGGTGTCCCGGTAGCCGGTCACCACCTCGGAGCTGGCGATGAAGGTCTTCGACGGGACACAGTCGGAGAGCACGCAGGCACCCCCGGCGCCGTCGGCCTCCACCACGGTGACGTCGGCGTCCAGCTGGGCGGCGACCAGGGCCGCCTCGTAGCCGGCCGGCCCCCCGCCGATGATCACGATGCGGCTCACAGCCCTCGCCCTCTCTCGGTGTTCACAGTGACTTTCTTCTCCCGAACCCGTGCGACACGCACCGTCGTATTCTCCCCCACCCGTCCGGCGGGCTATCGTCATCGCCGTGCGTCACTACGCGGCCTACGGCTCAAACCTGGACCCCGCCCGGATGCGTGCCTACTGTCCGCATTCGCCGATGGTGGGTGTCGGCTGGCTGGAGGGGTGGCGGCTGACCTTCGCCGGCGAGGACGTGATCGGCTGGGAGGGTTCGGTCAGCACCGTGGTCGAGTCCCCGGGCGACCGGGTCTTCGTGGCGCTGTACGACATCGACCCGTACGACGCCGCGCAGCTCGACGAGCTGGAGGGCGTCACCGCCGGCACGTACCGCAAGCTCACCGTGCGGGTCTCGACGCTCGACGGGGACGTGACCGCCTGGGTGTACGTCTTCGACGGCTACGAGGGCGGCCTGCCGACCGCCTGGTACCTGTCGGAGATCGCGAACGCCGCCGAGAAGGCGGGCGCACCCGACGACTACGTCTCCGAGCTGCGGTCCCGCCCCACCGGCACCGCCTCGGCGTAACGCGTATCGCACCCGCCCAGTCTGCTCCCGGGGCCGGTGCCGCCCGACGGCGGCCCCGCCGGGTGTGCCGCGTGACCCACCCGCCCCGCCGTGGTCAAGCGCGCGGACGACCGTGATCAGGCAGTGTGGGGCGGCCCCGGTCGGGTGGCCCCGGCTGTCGGCGTCAGGCGGGGGCGGCCGGCACACTCCGCTCGTACACGTCGGTCCAGCGGGTGTCGCGCAGGCCCACGGAGCGGTAGAGGGTGACCGGGGCGGTCGGGTTGGCCAGGTCGACACCGAGCCCGGCATGAGCCCGGCCCTTGCCCGCGTAGACCGCGAACGCCCGTCGCAGCAGCGCCGCCCCCACCCCGCGCCGCCGATGGGCGGGCAGCACCGACAGGGTGCGTACCCAGCCCATGTCCTGTTCCACCGCCTGGTCGGAGGAGTTCAGCGCGCCGGCCGGCTCGCCGTCGACCTCGGCGACGAACCACTCGTCCCAGACCCGGCCGGCGTCGGTGAGCCGGTCCCGCCAGCCGGCGAAGCCGACCGGCTCGTAGTCCGGGGTGTCCCGGAAGGCGGTGTCGTGGATCCGGTGGAACAGCCGTAGGTCGGCCTCGTCACCGGCCCGCAGCGGGCGGACCGTCACCCCGGGCGGGGGCGGTGGCTCGGCGGGCAGGTCGGCCAGCGGCAGGCTCATCCGCAGGTACCGCTTGACCCGGGTGAATCCGGCGGCGGTCAGCTCATCGGCCCAGCGGGTCTCCGGGGCGCAGACGGTCGCGCGGACGGTCAGCGCGGGTAGGCCCCGCTCGGCGGCCCGGGCGGCGATCCGGTGCAGCATCCGGTCGAGCAGCGTGGCGCGCAGCGCCGCCGCCCGGTGCGGGTCGACGAAGACGTCCAGGGCCTCGCGGCCCACCCCGGTCGGGTTGTCCACCAGCGCCCAGCCGACGACCCGCTGACCGGGATCGGTCAGCAGCCAGGAGTCGCGCCGCGGGTCGAAGAACGGCGCGGTCAGCGCGGCCCGGACGTCGTCGGCGTCGAAGTCGGGATGACCGATGGCGAACGTGTCGGCGGCGTGCACCACGGCGAGCAACGCGGGCACGTCGTCCAGGGTGGGGCGGCGGGCGGTCCAGCCGGCGGGGAGCGTCACGCCGCAGATCCTGGCAGCCCACCGGGCCGTCCGCCGCCGGTTTTCCGGCCGCCCCCGGCGGGCTACCCGGCCGGGTCGGGCCGCAGTACCGACCGGAGGTCGCTGAGCAGCTCGATCAGCTCCCGCCCCTCGGCCGGTCGGAGCGCCCGGAAGCCGGTCGACGCCAACCGGTCGGTCACCGCCTCGGCCCACAGCCGACGCCGCACCAACGGCCCGACCGCCGGGTAGGGCGGGGACCACCCGCACGCCGCCGCCCCGTCCTCCCCCGCCGGACCGGCCAGCACCGCCTCCAGCGGTGTCATCCCGGCGGCCCGCACCGCGAGCAGGTACGCCCCGGCGAAGTACTCCCGCAGCAGCAGGAGCGCGGCGGCCGCGCGGGCGCCGTCGGTGTGCTCCGGCAGCGGCATGGCCCGCCAGGCGGCGAAGAGCGGCATACCTGTCGCGTCGGCGGCGGCCACCACCCGTTCCAGCAGGGCGGTCAGCCGGGGCGTGCCGGGCAGCCCGTCGAGGTGTGCGGTGCCCCACCGGCAGCACTCGGTCAGGTTGGCGGTGGCCACCGTCAGCGGCCGGACCACCCGGACGGCGGTGTCCCACCCGTCGGCGACGGCTTCCGGGGCGAGGAAGCCCAGCGCCGCCACCACCGTGTCGGCGTGGATGTCGCCCAGCGCGCCGGCCCGCCCGGTGACGTAGAACGCCCACCCGGAGAGGCCCAGCTCCCTGGCCCGTTGCAGGGTCTCCGGGCTCCTGCTGAACAGTTCCCCCAGCTCCAGCACGGCGGGCTTGCTGCCGGCGGCGACCTGTTCGGGCGTCATCCCGACCACCCGTTGCACGTATCCATCGCGCTCAGTCTGCCTGGCCGCCGCCAGCCGTGGTGTCCTCCCCTTCGGCGTCCAGTGCCTCGATGGCCGCCTCGACCTCTCCGGTGCGGCGGCGGGCCGCGACGTGGGTCCGTTCGGCCGCCCGGCGGGCCAGCCGGGCCCGGCTCAGCTCCTGCTCGGCGGCGGCCCGACGACGCTCCAGGTCGGCCAGCTCGCGCTCGATCCGGTCGAGCGCGTCGGCACCCGTCCGCTCGGCAGTCGCCGTGCCGTCCCGCTCCCGTTCCGCCTGCCGCTGGGCGGCCCGGGCCGCCGCCAGCTCCCGCACCAGGGCGCGACGGCGTCGATCCCGTTCGGCCCGGACGGCCCGCGCCGCCGCCCGCTCGTCGCGGACCCGCCGGACACCACCCCGGTCGACCCCCCGCCCGGGTACGCCGACAGCCTCCGTCCCACCGCCGGCAGCCTTCCTCCCGCCACCGCCGGTGGTCTGCGCGCCGCCGGTGGTCTGCGCGCCGCCGGTGGTCTGCGCGCCGTCGGTGACCAGGCGTAGTTGCGGGCGGGGGACCTCACCGAAACCGGAGTGGTGCACCGCCTTGAGCAGCCGCCCGGCGCGCACCTGCCCGGCGACCCCGGGGTCGGCGAGCGCCGCGTGCAGGGTCGCCTCCACCTCGGCCAGAGGCAGCCGGGCGGCCGGGGGCGCGTCGGGACGGTCGGCGGCGAGCCGGCGTACCTCGGTGACCAGGGCGGCGACCAGCGCCCGCCGCTGCCCGGACAGCTCCCGCAACCGGGCCCCCTTCAGGTCGCGCTGGGCGCCGCGCAGCGCTTCGGCGAGCGGCCCCAGCTCGGCCACCAGCTCGGGACGGTCCAGGGCGAGCAGGTTCACCAGCCAGGCCGCCACGGTGGGCCGCCTCGACCCGGCCAGTCGGCGGGCGGCGGCGGTGTCCCCGGCCCGGCGGGCCTCGGCGGCGGCGGCCTCCCGGGCGGCGACGAACCGGGCGGGCGGGGTGCGGTAGAGCTGCCGGGTCAGCTCGGACTCGTCGGCGGCCACGGTTCACACGTCGATCCGGGTACCCGGCTCCAGCCGCTGGTAGTCGGTACGGGACAGCGCGGCGTACTGCCGGTCGAGCACGCCGTACCCGTTGTCGTTGAGCATCGCGTCGTGCAGGGCGTACGCCCGGCGGGGGGCGACCGCCCGGATGAAGTCGACCACCTCGGAGAACTTCGACCAGGGGGCGTGGATCGGGGCGAAGAGCGTGTCCACCTCGACGTCCTCGGGGACGTGCAGCGCGTCGCCGGGGTGGTAGACGGTCGCGTCGAACAGGTAGCCGATGTTCTCCACCACCGGGATGTCCGGGTGGATGACGGCGTGCCGGCCGCCGACGGCGCGTACCGGGACACCGGCGGCGGTGAAGGTGTCACCCGGGGTGACCGGGACCAGTGCCGTCGCCGCGTCGCCGAGCACGCCGCCGAGCGCGGCGGGTCCGTACACCGGGATGGGGCTCCGGTCCAGCCGCCGGGTCAGCGCGGCCACGTCCAGGTGGTCGGGGTGCTCGTGGGTGACCAGCACCGCGTCCGCCCCGTCCAGCGCCGCCGGGTCGCTGAACCCGCCCGGGTCGACGACCAGCACCGCCCCGTCGTGTTCGAGCCGGAGGCAGGAGTGCGCGTACTTGGTGAGCCGCATCGTGATTCCTCGCTTATCGAATCGTGATGTCCTCAGCGCAGTCTGCCGGAACCGGAGCGGCCCCGTGCCGCGTCCGAACTATCGCCCGAGTGACCGGGGCGACGACGACGGGAGCGGGGATGACACTGAGGACAGCGACCGGCGGGGCACGCGCGCTCGCCGCGATCGGGTTGGCGGCGCTGCTGCTGGCCGGCTGCGGGGCAGCCGACCGGAGCAGGGACTCGGCCGACTCCGGCGGGGCCGCGCCGGCCGAGAAGGCGCCGGCGCGGGCGGCACCGGACGGCGCGGCGGCGTCGGGGCAGGCCGGTGCGGGCACCCCGGACCTGCGGGTCGACCAGCGGGCGATCATCTACACCGGAACGATGCGGGTGCAGGTGGACGACGTGGAGGGCGCGGCCCGGCGGGCGGTGGAGGCGGTCACCGCCGCGGGCGGTTTCGTCGGCGGGGACCAGCGCCGCAGTGCCGCCGCCTCCGCCCAGGCGGAACTGGAGCTGCGGGTGCCGGCGGCGAAGTTCGCCACGCTCGTCGACGAGCTGGCCGGGTTCGGTCGGCAGCAGCGCCGCGAGATCCGTACCCAGGACGTCACCGAGGAGACCGTCGACCTGGACGCCCGGATCACCACCCAGCGGGCCCGGGTGGACAGCGCCCGCCGGCTGCTGGCCCGCGCCGACACGGTGGCCGAGCTGGTCACCCTGGAGAACGAGGTGACCCGCCGGGAGGCGGACCTGGCCTCGCTGGAGGCGAAGAAGCGTCGGCTGGCCGACCTGACCGCGCTCTCCACGGTCACGGTGACCTTCGTGGGCCGGGACGCCTCGACGGCCGACGAGGAGGAGGCGGACCGGACCGGCTTCATGGTGGGCCTGCGCGGCGGTTGGACGGTCTTCCTCGCCTCGATGGGCGTGCTGCTGACCGTGCTCGGCGCGCTGCTGCCCTGGCTGCTGCTCATCGGGGTGCCGGTGACCGCGCTGGTGGTGGTGCTGCGGCGGCGACGCCGGCGGCGGCAGCCCCCGCCGCCGGTGGGACCGGTCGGCGGAGACCGCCCGCCGGCTCCTACCGGGCCGCCGCCAGTGCCCGCAACGCGGTCTGCACCATGAGCCGTACCCCGACCGGGACGGCGCGCTCGTCGACGTCGAAGGACGCCCGGTGCAGGTCGACGCTGGGGCCGTCGGCCCGGCCGACGCCGAGCCGGGCGAGCGCGCCGGGGACGTGTTCCAGGTACCAGGAGAAGTCCTCGCCGCCCATGCTCTGCGGCGTCTCCGCGATCCCCTCCGGCCCGAGGGCGGCGGCGGTGGCGGCGGTGAGGACGTCGATGGCGCGGGCGTCGTTGCTGACCGGCGGACGACCGCGCAGGTACTCCAGGTCGACGGTGGCGCCGGTGGGCGCGATGACGTCCCTGACGACCTGAGCGACGATCTTGGGAGCCCGCTCCCAGGTGTCGCGGTCCATCACCCGCAGGGTGCCGGCCGCGCTCGCCTCGGACGGGATGACGTTGTACCGGGTGCCGGCCGAGGCGTGGCCGAACACCAGCAGCAGGCCGCTGTTGGCCGGCACCCGGCGGGCGACCAGGGCCGGAACCTCGGTGACCAGCCTGCCGAGCGCGTCGACCAGGTCGACGGTCAGGTGCGGACGGGCGGTATGCCCACCCGGCCCGGTGAGCCGCACGGTGACGTTGTCGGCCGCCGCGGTGATCGGGCCGACCCGCAGCCCCACCTTGCCCACCGGCTGGTTGGGGTCGCAGTGCAGGGCGAAGATCTGCACCACGTCCGCCAGGCCGCCGGCCTCGATGACCTCCAGCGACCCGCAGGGCAGGATCTCCTCCGCCGGCTGGAAGATCAGCCGGACCCGGCCGTCGAGCTGGCCGGCGTCGGCGAGCTGGGCCAGCAGCATCCCGACGCCGAGCAGCACCGTCGTGTGCACGTCGTGGCCACAGGCGTGGCAGACCCCGTCCACCGTGGAACGGTAGGAGACGTCCTTCACGTCGGTCAGCGGCAGCGCGTCGATGTCGGCGCGGAGCGCGACGACCGGGCCGTCGGGGCGGCCGTCGATGTCGCAGATCACCCCGTTGCCCTTGGGGAGCAGTCGGGGGTGCAGCCCGGCGAGGGTGAGCTCCCGGGCGATCAGCGCCGCGGTCTCGAACTCCTCCCCGGAGAGTTCCGGGTGGGAGTGGAGGTGGCGGCGGGTGGCGATCAGGCCGGGCACCCGCAGCGCGAGGAGGTGGTCCAGGTCGTGGGGCAGCGGCTGCGACCCGGACGGCGCCTCCGGCCAGGACGACGCCAGCAGGCTGCCCTCGGGCAGCGTCAACGCACTCGTCACGTCGAATTCTCGATCACTAGAAATGGATGGATCATCGGGGCGGACAGCAGACAGCCTAGACCTCCGACGGTGACGCTGCGCAACCTCGTTACGGTAGTGATCAGACCGCGTAGCGTCACGTAAGCCCTGGTGAGAGGGCTCGAATATCTGCGGGACAGCAGGTAGATCGCGGTCGGACGCCGTCATCTGCCCCCCACCTCCTACAACGCGTAACCGATTGGGCGGTCGCGAAATCGGCGTCGATCCGGGCCGTCGTACCCGAATTGTCGCATTGGTCGCCTCGGCTGACCGTCGGTCGGACAACTACCCGACGCCCCTGCGTGAGCGCCCGGTTCCCGACCGTGGCACGACCCCCCTGAGCATGCCCGGACGTGCTGTCCGTCCCGATCACCCGTTCGGGTTTACCCACCGGCCCCGGGAGTCACGCCCCGGTGGGCGGGACCACCGCCCACCCGGGCGGCGCCACGACCGTCGCCGGCGTGGGCTGTCACCGAACGTAGCTCCCCACCGGTGGGCCGGTCGGGTCGGATCAGAAGCTGTCGCTCGGGCGGTACGTCCCCCAGACCTGGCGCAGTGTCCCGCAGACCTCACCCACGGTGGCCCGGGCCCGCAGCGCCTCCCGCATCGGGTAGAGCACGTTCCCGTCCCCCTCGGCGGCGGTCCGCAGCTCGGCGAGGGCGCGCTCGACCGCCGCCGGATCCCGCCCGGCCCGCAGCCGGGCCAGGCGCTCCGCCTGCGCCGCCTCGATCGCCGGGTCCACCCGCAGCGGCTCGTACGGCTCCTCGGTGTCGACCCGGAACCGGTTCAGCCCGACCACCACCCGCTCCCCCGCGTCGACCTGCTGGGCGAACCGGTACGCGGACTGCTCGATCTCCCGCTTCTGGAACCCGGCCTCGATCGCGTCCACCGCCGAACCGTGGTCGAAGACCCGGTCCATCAGGCCGTTCACCGCCGCCTCGAGCTCCGCGGTCATCGCCTCCACCACGTACGACCCGGCGAACGGGTCGACGGTGGCGGTCAGGTCCGTCTCGTACGCCAGCACCTGCTGGGTGCGCAGCGCCAGCCGGGCGGCCTTCTCGGTGGGCAGCGCGATCGCCTCGTCGAAGCTGTTGGTGTGCAGCGACTGGGTGCCGCCGAGCACCGCGCCGAGCCCCTGGATCGCCACCCGCACCAGGTTCACCTCGGGCTGCTGGGCGGTGAGCTGCACCCCCGCCGTCTGGGTGTGGAACCGCAGCATCATCGACTTCGGGTCCTTCGCGCCGAAGTCGTCGCGCATCAGCCGGGCCCAGATCCGCCGGGCGGCGCGGAACTTCGCCACCTCCTCCAGCAGCGTCGTGCGGGCGACGAAGAAGAACGACAGCCGGGGGGCGAAGTCGTCCACCGCCAGCCCGGCGGCCAGCGCGGCCCGGACGTACTCCACCCCGTTGGCCAGGGTGAACGCGATCTCCTGCGCGGGCGTCGCGCCGGCCTCGGCCATGTGGTAGCCGGAGATGGAGATGGTGTTCCACTTCGGCACCTCCGTGCGGCAGTAGGCGAAGGTGTCGGCCACCAGCCGCAGCGACGGTTTCGGCGGGAAGATGTACGTCCCCCGGGCGATGTACTCCTTGAGGATGTCGTTCTGGATGGTGCCGTTGAGCGCCGAACCCGGCAGGCCGTTCTCCTCGGCGACGAGCTGGTAGAGCAGCAGCAGCACCGAGCCGGGGGCGTTGATGGTCATCGAGGTGGAGACCCGGTCCAGCGGGATGCCGGCGAGGAGCAGCCGCATGTCCTCGATGGAGTCGATCGCCACCCCGACCTTGCCCACCTCGCCGTGCGCGATGGCGTCGTCGGAGTCGTACCCCATCTGGGTGGGCAGGTCGAAGGCGACCGAGAGGCCCATCGTGCCGGCCTCCAGCAGCTGGTGGTAGCGCGCGTTGGACTCGGTGGCGGTGCCGAAGCCGGCGTACTGCCGCATCGTCCACGGCCGGGCGGTGTACATCGTCGGGTAGACCCCCCGGGTGTACGGGTACCCGCCCGGCTCGCCGAGCCGGGAGTCGAGCTCCGGGGGGAGGTCGGCGGCCGTGTAGACGCCCTTGACCGGGAACCCCGACTCGCTCACCCGCGCATCGCTCATCCACGGATGGTAGGACGCGGAGCGGTCGTCGGCGTGGTGAGGGATGCCGCACATCTCGGTTCGGCATCGGTCGACGGGAGGTGAACGGCCAGGTACACACGGTTCGGCGACGCGGTCGGTACCGTCGGGGAGGACAAAGGTCCGCCGCGTCGGGTTTCGCATCGGGCGTCGGAACCAGCAAGATAGAGAGGTTGTGTCCCAGCCCCCTCGACTTTCCCGGTGGCTTTTCTGTGACTCAGATCCCGACGTGGAGCGGCGGACCAGTGAGTCCCCCCAACGGACGCGCGGCACCCGGCACCATCATCGGTGGCCGGTACTCGCTGCGCTCCTCGGTGGGCAACGGCGGCATGGGCACGGTCTGGCGGGCGACAGACACCCTGCTGCGGCGTGACGTGGCGGTCAAGGAGGTGGTCCTGCCGCCGGGGCTGGCCCCCAGCGACCGGGACGCGATGTACGAACGCACCCTGCGCGAGGCCCGCGCCGCCGCCGCGATCCAGCACCCGGCCGTGGTCCAGGTGTACGACGTGGTCACCGAGGGTGGCCGGCCGTGGATCGTGATGGAGCTGCTGGACGCCCGCAGCCTCGCCGACATGGTGATCGAGGACGGCCCGGTGGCCGGCCGGGCGGTCGCCAAGATCGGCATCGCGCTGCTCGGCGCGCTGGAGGTCGCGCACGCCAACGGGGTGCTGCACCGCGACGTCAAGCCGGCCAACGTGCTGATCTGCACCGACGGCCGCTGCGTGCTGACCGACTTCGGGGTGGCCCGGATGCCCACCGACGTCCAGCTCACCACCCCCGGGATGGTGCTCGGCTCGCCGCACTTCATCTCCCCCGAGCGCGCCATGGGGCAGGATTTCGGCCCGCCCAGTGACCTGTTCTCGCTGGGCGTGACGCTCTACACGGCCGTCGAGGGGCGTCCCCCGTTCGACAAGGGCGACCCGATCGAGACGATGCACGCGGTGGTCGAGGACCCGCCGGCCACCCCGCAGCGCAGCGGCCCGCTGACCCGGGTGCTGATGGGCCTGCTGGAGAAGGACCCGGCCCGCCGGCTCGACGTGCACACCGCGCGGGCAATGCTGCGCGAGCTGCTCGCCGGCCCGCTGACCAGCACGGCGACCGCGGTCAACTCGATCACCGACCCGTACTCGGTGGTGCCGGTGCAGCGTCCGACAACGACGCCGGCCATCGCCGCACCGCCGGCCGAGCCGAAGCCGAGTGGGCAGATCGGCGGCCGGGCGATGCTGGCCGCCGATGAGTCGCTGACCGACCGGCTGGCGAAGCTGCGCCGGGGTGAGCGGCCCAAGCCGGTGGTGACCCCCGCCGCCAACCTCGACGACACCAGCGCCGACGCCCTCGCCGGCCCGCTGCACACCCCGACCGGCGCGATGCCGGCACCCGGCGGGTCCACCCCCGACGCGCTGCCGACCCGCCCCACCGCCGGGACGTACGGCGGCACCACCGAGGCCACCCAGCGGATCACCCCGGGCGGCGCGCCGGAGGCCACCCAGCGGATCGGCGGCGGCACCGCCGACGCCACCCAGCGCATCGGCGGGCGCCCGGACGCCACCCAACGGATCGGCTCGGGCACCGAGTCGACCCGGCCCGCCTACGGGGCGGCGGAGCCGACCCAGGCCATCTACGGCGGTGGCGGCAACTCCGAACAGACCCAGGCGGTGTACGGCGGGCAGTGGTCCATCCCCGGCACCGGCCAGTCCTGGACGTCGCCACCCCCGTCGCCGGACGGCGCCGACGGTGGCGCGCTCGGCCGGGCGAAGGGCACCGGCGGTCGGCTCGTCGGCACGGTCAAGGGCTGGCCGCGCAAGCTGCAGCTCGCGGCGGCCGGCGGCCTGGCCGTGGTGCTGCTGATCGGCGCGTTCGCGCTGTTCGGCGGCGGCGACCCCGAGCAGACCCCGCCCCCGCAGGCCGGCCCGAGCACGCCGGCCGCCGGTGGCGGCGCGCTACCGCCGATGCAGGAGCACAGCGCCCGGGGCATCCGAGTGAACGTGCCGAAGGGCTGGCAGCGGGCCACCGGCGGGGTCTACATCGACTACGTCGACCCGCAGGACAAGGGACGCAAGGTGCGTATCCTCACCGAGAAGTTCGGCGGCTCCTCGACCCGGTGGGCCGAGGTCGCGGAGAACGGCCTGCAGAACCGGACGAGCTCCTGCCCCAAGCCCTACGAGCAGCTGGCGATGGGTGAGAAGGACCTGGCCGGCAAGTCGGCCGCCGAGTTCGAGTACACCTGCGGCGAGGGCGACGACAAGCGGCACGGCGTGTGGCGCGGGGTGGTGCACGAGGGGAAGGTCTACTCGTTCTACCTCTCCGCCACCGATGCCAAGTTCGCCGAGAGCCGGCCGATCTTCGACGAGATGGTCAAGTCGTTCCAGCTCACCGGGGCGAGCTGAGCCGGGTCGTCCGGCGGGGTGATCCGGGTCGACCGGACCCGGTGATCCGCCGCCGTGCTATCAAGGGGCATGGTGGCGGAAAGCACTGACCTCGACCGGATGCGCGACCAGGCCCGGCGCTGGCTCGACGACGACCCCGACCCGGCCAGCCGGGACGAGCTGCGGGCCGTGCTCGACCGGCTGCCGGCCAGCGCGCCGGAGCTGGCCGACCGGTTCGCCGGCCCGCTGACCTTCGGCACGGCCGGGCTGCGCGGCCCGCTGCGCGCCGGGCCGAACGGCATGAACCTCGCGGTGGTCACCCGGGCGGCGGCCGGGCTGGTCGGCTGGCTCGTTGCCGAGGGCGGTGAAGGTCCGCTGGTCATCGGGTACGACGCCCGGCACGGTTCCCGGGAGTTCGCCGAGCGCACCGCCCAGGTCGCCACCGGTGCCGGCCAGCCGGCGCTGCTGCTGCCCCGGCCGCTGCCCACCCCCGTGCTGGCGTACGCGGTGCGCAGACTCGGCGGGGTGGCCGGAGTGATGGTGACGGCCAGCCACAACCCGCCGCAGGACAACGGCTACAAGGTCTACCTGGGTGCCCAGCTCGGTGGGGCGCTCGGCGCGGGGGCACAGATCGTGCCGCCCGCCGACGCCGGCATCGAGGCGGCCATCCGCGCGGTCGGTCCGCTGGCGCAGGTGCCGCTGGGGCCGCCCGGCCAGGTGCTCGGCGACGACCTCGTCGCCGCGTACGTGGAGCGGGCCGTCGCGGTGATCGATCCGGGCGGGCCGCGTGACCTGCGGGTGGCGTACACCCCGTTGCACGGGGTGGGGGCGGCGGTGCTGACCGCGACCTTCGCGCGGGCCGGTTTCCCGGTGCCCGGGGTGGTGCCCGACCAGGCGGAGCCGGATCCGGCGTTCCCGACCGTCAGCTTCCCCAACCCGGAGGAGCCCGGCGCGGTGGACCGGCTGGTGGCCCTCGCCCGGGCCACCGACGCCGACCTGGCGATCGCCAACGACCCGGACGCCGACCGCTGCGCCGTGGTGGTCCGCGAGCCGGTGCCCTCATCTCCCGCAGCGGAGGTGGCGGGTGCCGGGACGGGGTGGCGGATGTTGCGCGGGGACGAGGTGGGGGTGCTGCTCGCCGACCACCTGATGCGCCGTGGCGTCGACGGCCTGTACGCCACCACGATCGTGTCGTCGTCCCTGCTCCGGGCGATGTGCACGGCCCGGGGCCGGGCCTACGACGAAACGTTGACCGGGTTCAAGTGGATCGTCCGGGCCGGGGGTGGGACGCCACCGCTGGCGTACGGCTACGAGGAGGCGCTCGGCTACTGCGTGGCCCCCGACCACGTACGGGACAAGGACGGCATCACCGCCGCGCTGACCGTCGCCGAGCTGGCCGCCGGGCTGAAGGCGCAGGGGCGCACCCTGACCGACCGACTGGACGAGCTGGCCGCCGAGTTCGGCGTGCACCACACCGACCAGTTGTCGGTCCGGGTGGACGACCTGCGGATCATCGCCGACGCGATGGCCCGGGTCCGGGCGGCCACCCCGACCACGCTGCTCGGTGCACCGGTCACCGAGGCGCAGGACCTGCTGCCCGCCGCCGACGTGGTGATCCTGCGGACCGCCGCCGCCCGGGTGGTGATCCGCCCCTCGGGCACCGAGCCGAAGCTCAAGGCGTACCTGGAGGTGGTGGAGCCGGTCGCGGACGGGGACGTGCCGGCGGCCCGGACCCGCGCGGCGGCGGCGCTCACCACGCTGCGCACCGAGGTCGCCACCGCCCTCGGCATCTGATCCCACCCGCCGCGTCTACCGCCGCCGGGCCGCGCCCCGCCGCGCGGCCAGCGCGCATGATCAACTCAACGTGGCCGATACAGCGGTATCCGTCCTGTCCGGATACCGCCATATCGGCGACATTGGGCTGGATTCCCTCGCCCTCGACGCGGGACAATCGACCGAGCTGATCGACGCGATCCGGGGAGAGTTCCATGGCTGACCTGACCGGCGCCCGCTGGCGCACCAGCACCCGCAGCGGCACCAACGGCGGCGAATGCGTCGAGGTGGCCGACAACCTCCCCGGCATCATCGGCATCCGGGACAGCAAGGACCCGACCGGCCCCGCCCTCACCGTCCCACCCACCGCCTGGTCCGCCTTCGTCACCGACCTGAAGGCCCACCGGCTCACCCGCTGACGGCGGTCCGGTCAGCCCACGGTGCGCCTGCTGATCCCGGCCCGCACGCCCTGCGCACCGGGACCGCCGCTGCCCTCGCCCTCTCACACCCCCGCACGCACTCCGCGCGGCATGATCAACTCAGTTTCCTGGTTGTAGTGGCATCCGAGCGGGGTGGATGCCACTACAACCAGGAAACTGCGAGGCTCCTCCGCAACCAGCGGAGTCGCGTGCGGTGGTGGCGGTCAGCCCACCGTGCGCTTGCCGAGGGCGTGGTCGACGGCCTGGCCGAGGGCGGTGACCACCAGGGCCACCGAGGGGCGGACCACCGACTCCTCCAGGCTGATCGTGCCGGAGAAGCCGGCCCCGCCGGCGATCTCCTCCAGCCGTCGCCGGGCGTCCTGGGCGGCGGTGCCGGTCAGGCCGAGCGCCGGCTCCATCCGCAGCACCGCCACCAGCGTGGCCAGTGCCGCCGTCCGCTCGTCGGGGAGCTGCTCGCCGGCCAGCGCCTCGGCCAGCCGGCGGCGGCTGTCCTGCTCCACCGACGGGTCCGTGGTCGGGTAGCGGTGCACCACGATGAAGTCCAGCTCGGTCTCCTCGACGTCACGGACCACGCCCCGGTCGACGAGGTCGCCGAGGATGCGGTCGCGCAGGCCGTGCCGCAGCCGCTGCACCCAGGAGGAGGGGCTGTGCGGGGTGTCGGCGGCCAGCCGGCCCAGCACCCCGTCCAGGATCGGCTCGCCGACCGGCGTCGGGTCGGTCACCGCCAGGTTCCCGTCGACGTACGCGATCCGGCCGGCGAGGGCCAGCTCGACCAGGACGGCGGCGGCCATCCCCAGGTCGAGACCGATCCGGGGCATGGTCGCCTTGCCGGACTCATCGTCATACGCGAGGAGCAGCAACTCCTCGGCCAGCGCAACACCAGTCATGGCCCGAGACGGTAGCGCCTGAACGCACACCGCGCTCCCCGACTCGCTCTCCGTGGGAAGGCGGCCCGGCCCGCCGCCCGTACCGCCTCCCCCGCCGTCCACCGGCTGACCGGGTGTTTCCGCAGCTCGTGCGGGTGCACGCCGGTCAGAAGCGGGGCATGCCGCCGAACTGCCGGTCGCCGGCGTCGCCGAGCCCCGGGACGATGAACATGTGGTCGTTCAGCCCCTGGTCGATCGACGCGGTGACCAGCCGCAGCGGCAGCCCCGACCGCTCCAGGCGGGCGATGCCGACCGGTGCGGCGAGCACGCAGAGCACGGTGATGTCGGTGCAGCCCCGGTCGGCGAGCAGCCGGCAGCAGTGCTCCAGCGAACCGCCGGTGGCGAGCATCGGGTCGAGCACCAGCACCGGCAGCCCGGCCAGGTCCCGGGGCAGCGACTCCATGTAGGCGCGCGGCTCGTACGTCTCCTCGTCGCGGGCCAGGCCGACGAAGCCCATCGACGACTCCGGCAGCAGCCCGAGCGCCGCGTCGGCCATCCCGAGGCCGGCCCGCAGCACCGGCACCAGCAGCGGCGGGTTCGCCAGCCGGGTGCCCTCGGCCCCGGTGACCGGGGTCTGCACCGGGTACTTCTCGACCGGGAAGGTGCGCGCGGCCTCGTACACCAGCATGGTGGTGAGTTCGTGCAGCGCGGCCCGGAACGACGACGAGTCGGTCCGGGCGTCCCGCATGGCGGTCAGCCGCGACTGGGCGAGCGGGTGGTCAATGACGTGTACGTCCACGATCGCCCAACCTACCGGTCCCGGTCGGCCGGCAGTACGGGTGCGCGGCGGGCGACGACGTGGCTCACCCCCGGCCTGCCCGTGGCCGTGGCACCTCGGGCCACCCGCGCCCGACGACACCCCGCCGGGCCGGACCGACCGGCCAACCCGGGGAGCTGTGACCAGGATCACCCGATCGTCGGCTGCGTAGTATTCGGGGCATGACGGCGACAACGACGTCGGCCCGGTCGGACCTGTCCGAGCTGGGGCGATCCGAGACCACGCTACGGGCCTTCCTGCACGGCCTGCCCGGGGTCGACCAGGTCGGCGTGGAGCAGCGGGCCGCCCAGCTCGGCACCCGCTCGATCAAGACCACCGCCAAGGCGCAGGCCATCGACCTGGCCATCCGGATGGTCGACCTGACCACCCTGGAGGGGGCCGACACCCCGGGCAAGGTCCGCGCCCTGGCCGCCAAGGCGCTGCGGCCGGACCCGGCCGACCCGAGCTGCCCGCACGTCGGCGCGGTCTGCGTCTACCCGGCGATGGTGCCGCACGTGGCCGAGGTGCTGCGCGGCAGCGCCGTGCACCTGGCCAGCGTGGCGACCGCCTTCCCGTCCGGCCAGGCCCCGCTGGACGTCAAGCTCGCCGACACCCGGGCGGCCGTCGCCGCCGGGGCCGACGAGATCGACATGGTGATCAACCGGGGCGCGTTCCTGGCCGGCCGCTACGCCGAGGTCTACGACGAGATCAAGGCGGTCAAGGAGGCCTGCGGCTCTGCCGACGGCGGTCCGGCGGCCCACCTCAAGGTGATCCTGGAGACCGGCGAGCTGGCCACCTACGACAACGTCCGGCGGGCCTCCTGGCTGGCGATGCTGGCCGGCGGCGACTTCATCAAGACCTCCACCGGCAAGGTCCCGGTCGCCGCCACCCTGCCGGTGACCCTGGTGATGCTGGAGGCGGTCCGCGACTTCCGGGCCGCCACCGGGCGGCAGGTCGGCGTCAAGCCGGCCGGCGGGATCAAGAACACCAAGGACGCGATCAAGTACCTGGTGATGGTCAACGAGACCGTCGGCGACGACTGGCTGAGCCCGGACTGGTTCCGGTTCGGCGCGTCCAGCCTGCTCAACGACCTGCTCATGCAGCGCACCAAGCTGACGACCGGCACCTACTCCGGTCCCGACTACTTCACCCTGGACTGAGCATGATGTTCGAGTACGCCCCTGCGCCCGAGTCGCGCGCGATCGTCGACATCAGGCCGTCCTACGGGCTGTTCATCGATGGCACATTCGTCGACGGCGAGAGCCTCGACAAGACGGTCAACCCGGCCACCGAGGAGGTGCTCGCCGAGGTCGCCTGGGCCGGCGAGCAGGACGTCGACCGGGCGGTCCGCGCCGCCCGCAAGGCGTACGACAAGGTCTGGGGTCCGATGCCGGGCCGGGACCGGGCCAAGTACCTCTACCGGATCGCCCGGCTCATCCAGGAACGCTCCCGTGAGCTGGCGGTGCTGGAGTCGCTCGACAACGGCAAGCCGATCCGGGAGTCCCGGGACGTCGACCTGCCGCTGGTCGCCGCGCACTTCTTCTACTACGCCGGCTGGGCCGACAAGCTGTCGTACGCCGGGTTCGGCCAGCCGTCGACGAGCCGGCACGGCGGCGCGGACCCGCGACCGCTCGGGGTGGCCGCGCAGGTCATCCCGTGGAACTTCCCGCTGCTCATGCTCGCCTGGAAGGTCGCCCCGGCGCTGGCCGCCGGCAACACGGTGGTGCTCAAGCCGGCCGAGACCACCCCGCTGACCGCGCTGCTGTTCGCCGAGATCTGCCAGCAGGCCGACCTGCCGCCCGGCGTGGTCAACATCGTCACCGGCGCGGGCGACACCGGCCGGGCGCTGGTGGAGCACCCGGGCGTGGACAAGGTCGCCTTCACCGGCTCCACCGAGGTGGGCAAGGCCATCGCCCGGTCGGTGGCCGGCACCGGCAAGAAGGTCACCCTGGAGCTGGGCGGCAAGGCCGCCAACATCGTCTACGACGACGCGCCGATCGACCAGGCCGTCGAGGGGATCGTCAACGGCATCTTCTTCAACCAGGGCCACGTCTGCTGCGCCGGCTCCCGGCTGCTGGTCCAGGAGAACGTCGCCGAGCAGGTGCTCGACGCGCTCAAGCGGCGGATGGCGCTGCTGCGGGTCGGCGACCCGCTGGACAAGAACACCGACGTCGGGGCGATCAACTCGGCCGCCCAACTCGCCCGGATCCGGGAGCTGTCCGACGCCGGGGCCGTCGAGGGCGCGCAGCGCTGGTCGCCGCCGTGCGAGCTGCCCGAGCGGGGGTTCTGGTTCGCGCCGACCATCTTCACCGGGGTCACCCAGGCGCACCGGGTGGCCCGCGAGGAGATCTTCGGCCCGGTGCTGGCCGTGCTGACCTTCCGCACCCCGGCCGAAGCCGTGGAGAAGGCCAACAACACGCCGTACGGGCTGTCGGCCGGGATCTGGACCGACAAGGGCTCGCGCATCCTGTGGACCGCCGACCGGCTGCGCGCCGGGGTGGTCTGGGCCAACACGTTCAACAAGTTCGACCCGACGTCGCCGTTCGGCGGCTACAAGGAGTCGGGCTACGGCCGCGAGGGTGGCCGGCACGGGCTGGAGGCGTACCTCAATGTCTGAGCGGGTCGCGGTACGCAAGACGTACAAGCTCTTCATCGGCGGGAAGTTCCCGCGCAGCGAGTCGGGACGGACGTATCTCGTGCAGGACTCGAACGTGTCGCTGGCCTCCCGCAAGGACGCACGGGACGCCGTGGTCGCCGCCCGCGCCGCCGTCAAGGGCTGGGCCGGGACGACCGCGTACAACCGGGGTCAGATCCTCTACCGCGTCGCCGAGATGCTGGAGGGCCGCCGCGAGCAGTTCGTCGCCCTCGGCGTCCCGGCCGACGAGGTGGACGCGGCGGTCGACCGCTGGGTCTGGTACGCCGGCTGGGCCGACAAGCTCGCCCAGGTGTACGGTGGCGCGAACCCGGTCGCCGGGCCGTACTTCAACCTGTCCGCGCCCGAGCCGACCGGGGTGGTTGCCGTGGTGGCCCCCGGGTCCCCGGCGCTGCTCGGCCTGGTCAGCGTGATCGCCCCGGCCATCGTCACCGGCAACACGGTGGTGGTGGCGGCCTCCCCGGCGGCTCCGCTGGCGGCGGTGACCCTGGCCGAGGTGCTGGCCACCTCGGACCTGCCCGGCGGGGTGGTCAACCTGCTCACCGGCCGGATCACCGAGACCGCGCCGACGCTCGCCGCGCACCTGGACGTCAACGCGATCGACCTGACCGGGGTGGCCGACACCGAGCTGGCGACCGACCTGGAGGCCAGGGCGGCGGAGAACCTCAAGCGGGTGCTCCGGCCGACCCCGACCGACCACGACTGGACGGGCGACCCGGGCCTGGGCCGGATGACCGCGCTGCTGGAGACCAAGACCGTCTGGCACCCCAAGGGGGTGTGACCGGCCGGGTCACGCCGGTGCGGTCGACGACCCGCCGCCAGCGCGACGACCGGGCGGTCGACCGTGACCGGGGCCGGTCCGCACCGGTGGCCGCGACGACCCGGTGGGGCGGTACCGGCCCGCCGGGAGGTCCGACAGCCGGTCGTACTACCGGGGGTAGGATTGCCGGGTGACTCGGTTGGGCGATCTTGAGCGGGCGGTGATGGACGTGCTCTGGGACGTGGTCCCGGGCACGTCGGACGGGGTGACCGTGCGCGAGGTCGCCGAGGCACTGGACGGGCGCGAGCTGGCGTACACGACGGTGATGACCGTGTTGGACCGGCTCGCCGGCAAGGGCATGGTGCAGCGCAGACGCGAGGGGCGGGCCTGGCGCTACCGGGCCGCCGCCAGCCGCGAGGCGCACATCGCCCAGCTCATGCTCGACGCCCTGGACCTCGGCGGCAGCCGGGACGCCGCGCTGGTGCGCTTCGCCCGCTCGGTGACCGGCACCGAGGCCGAGGTGCTGCGGGCAGCGCTCGGCGCGGAGGCGGGGCTGACCGGGCCGGCGTCGGCCGCGTCGACCGACCAGTTCGTGGAACCCCGTACCGGCCGGGCCAGGGTCGCCGACGAGGCGACGGACCGGTAGGGCGGCCACCATGGCGTACGCGGTGCACTTCGCCGGGGCGGTGCTGGCCTGCTGGCTGACCGCGCAGGTCCTGGCCGCCTCCACCTGGACGTGGCGGGCACCCCGGGTGGCGATCGTCTGCTGGCAGGCGGTCGGGCTGGCCCTCGGGCTGTCCGCGATGGGCCTGCCGATGGCGCTCGGGCTGACCGCGTACGACCGCCCGACCGGCGGGGCGCTGCTGGCCCTCGCCGACGATCTCGGCCACGGCACCCTCCCGGCCGGGGTGACCGCCGTCCACCTGGCCCTGGTCGGGGTGGGCTTCGGCATCGGCGCGGTGCTGCTCGCCACCACCGTGCGCAGCGTGCACTCCACCGTCCGCGCCCAGCGTCGGCACCGGGACCTACTCACCCTGGTCGCCCGCCGGGATCCGGCGATTCCCGGCGCGCTGGTGCTCGACCACCCCAGCGCCGCCGCGTACTGCCTGCCCGGGGTGCGGCCCCGGGTGGTGGTCAGCGCCGGCACCCTCAGCCTGCTGGACCGGGCCGAGCTGGCGGCGGTGCTCGCCCACGAGCGGGCGCACGCCCAGGAGCGGCACGACCTGGTGCTGCTCCCGTTCACCGCGCTGCGCCGGGCGCTGCCCTGGTTCGGCTGGGTCCGCGCCGCGCACGACCGGGTGGCCCTGCTGGTCGAGATGCGGGCCGACGACAAGGCGCGCTCGCTGCACGCGGAGGCACCGCTGGCGGGCGCGTTGCGGCGCTTCGCCGCCGCCGGTGACCGGGTCACCCCGGCCGGCGCGCTGGGCATGGGTGACCGCGACCTCGACGTCCGGGTGCAGCGGCTGCTGGTCGCCGACCGGCCACCCCGGCTGCTCGGTGCCGCCGCGTTGGCGCTGACGACCACCCTGGCCGCGCTCCCGATCTCCCTCTTCCTGAGCTGACACCCCGCTCCCGGTGGCACCCGTCCCGTTCGGGGACGACACGCGGCCCGATAGGTAGACAAGCTACGTGTAGGCTCGCTACAAAAAGCGAGCCAACCCCTGGAGAGCGGTCATGGACACCCTGCTCCTCGCACGCCTGCAGTTCGCCACCACCACCTCCCTGCACTTCCTCTTCGTCGTGGTCACCCTCGGGCTGGTCACCCTGCTGGTCGGCATGCAGACCACCTGGTTCGTCACCGGCAATCCGCGGTGGGAACGGCTGACCCGGTTCTGGGGCCAGCTCTACGTGATCAACTACGTGCTCGGCATCGCCAGCGGCATCCTGATGGAGTTCCAGTTCGGGCTGAACTGGAGCGGCCTGTCGCGCTACGTAGGCAACGTCTTCGGCGCCCCACTGGCGATCGAGACGCTCGTCGCGTTCTTCCTGGAGTCGACGTTCCTCGGCATGTGGATCTTCGGCTGGCACCGGCTGCGACGCGGGGTGCACCTGGCGCTGCTCTGGGGGGTCGCGCTCACCGCGTACGCCTCCGCTTTCTGGATCATGGTGGCGAACGCCTGGCTCCAGCACCCGGTCGGCTACCGGGTACGCGACGGCGTCGCCCACCTCACCGACTTCGGGGCGCTGCTGCGCAACCCCACCCTCGGTATGGCCCTCGGCCACGTGCTCGCCACCGGGCTGCTCACCGGCGGCATGCTGATGGCCGCGGTGAGCGCCGGGCACCTGCTGCGGCGTACCGCCGACTTCACCCTGCACCGCACCGGGCTGCGGATCGGGCTGGTCACCGCCGCCCTGGCGGTCAGCCTGGTGCAGGGTTTCGGCTTCGCCCAGTTCGGCCCGGTCGGCGAGTTCCAGCCGACCAAGTTCGACGGCGGCCCGACCGCCGACGCCCGGATCGCCGAGTGGACCACACGGTTCGGGCCGGGTGACTACACCCCGCCGGCGCTCTCCGGCGTCGGGCTCGGCTTCATGATCCTGATCGGCTTCCTGCTGGGCGGCGTCTGGCTGCTGCTGCCGCTGCTCTGGCGGGACTGGGCGATCCGACTGCGCTTCCCGCTCTGGCTGATCCTGCTCGCCCTGCCGCTGCCCTTCGGCGCGGTGATCCTCGGCTGGCTCGCCCGCGAGGTCGGCCGGCAGCCCTGGGCCGCGTACGGGCTGCTCCCCACCGAGCGGGCCGTCTCCGGCGTCGACCCGGGCCTGATGCTCGCCTCGCTGATCGGCTTCAGCCTGCTCCTCGGCGGGCTCACCGTCGCCAACTGGACGCTGTTCGCCCGGCACGCCGCCCGGGGCGCGGCCGACCCGGCGCTCGGTCGACCGCCCGACGCCCTCGACACCGAGCCCCGGCCCACCCCCGCGTTCGCCTGAGAGGACCCCGATGGCACCCGTCTGGTACGCCCTGCTCGGTCTCTTCTTCGCCGGCTACCTGGTCCTCGGCGGCCTCGACTACGGGGTCGGGCTGCTGCTGGCCCGGCGCGGCACCCCGGCGGCGCACCGCGCCACGCTGACCGCGCTCGGCCCGTTCTTCCTCGGCAACGAGGTCTGGCTGGTGGCCGCCGTCGGCCTGCTCTTCGGTGCCTTCCCCACCCTGGAGGGGGAACTCCTCTCCGGCCACTACCCCGCCGTCGCCGGGGCCCTGGCCGGGGTGATCCTGGTCACCGTCGGCGTACAGCTGCGCAGTCGCGTCACCGGGGCGTCCGCCCGGCAGGGCTGGGAGCGGGTGGTGGCGGCCGGCAGCGCGCTGGCCGCGTACGGCTGGGGCGCCCTGCTCGCCGGGCAGCTCCAGGGGGTACCGCAGGCGGTCGACGGCCACGTCACCGGGGTGACCCACCTGGCGACCCCGTTCGTCGCCGCCACCGGGCTCGCGCTGGTCGCCCTGGTGGCGGCGCACGGTGCGACCTTCCTCACCCTGCGGCTGCCGGCGGCCGACGCCCCGGCCACCGCCCGGCTGGCCCGCCGGCTGGTCACCGGGGCACTCGCCGCGGTCGGCGCGGCCACCGCGCTGGGCCTGCTCGCCGACCGGGTACGCGCCACGGTCCGCCAGCCGCTGCCCGCCGTACTGCTGGTGGTGGCGCTGGTCGGAGCGTTGCTGGTGGCCCGGGCGGCGCTCGGCCGCGGGCGGCCCGGGGTGGCCCTCGCCGCCACCGGCGCGGCGCTGGCGCTGCCGGTGGCCGTGACCGGTGCGGCGCTCTGGCCGGCCGCGCTGGTCTCCACCGTCGACCCGGCGGCCACGCTGGGTGTCGCCGACGCGGCGGCCAGTGGGCCGACCCTGCGGTTACTGGGCTGGCTGGCGCTGCCCCTCCTGCCGGCCCTACTAGGCTTCCAGGCGATGTGCTGGTGGGTGTTCCGGGGACGGACCGACGGCAGGGCACCGGTGTACTGGTGAACCGCCGTCCCTTCGACCCGCGTCTGCTGCGCCGGGTTCCTGGGGCCCGGCGCGACCTCGCCGTGCTCGCGGCCCTCGGCGGGCTCACCGCGCTGCTGGTCGTCGCCCAGGCCACCGCCCTGGCCACGGTGCTCGCCACCGGCATCCACGGGCGGCTGGACACCGTCGCGCTGGCCGGCTTCGTTGTCGCCGTCGGCGCGCGGTCCCTGGTCACCTGGGGGCAGGGCACCGTCGCCGCGTGGGCCGCCGCCACCGTCAAGGCCACCCTCCGCGCCGACCTGCTCGCCGCCGTCGGCCGGCACGGTCCGGGCTGGGTCGCCGGCCAGCGGGCCGGGCAGCTCGCCACCCTCACCGGGCGCGGCCTCGACGCGCTGGACGCCTACTTCACCGGCTACCTCCCCCAGCTCGTGCTCAGTGTCACCGTGCCGGCGGCCGTGCTCGCCCGGCTGGTCCTCGCCGACTGGAGTTCGGCGCTGATCGTCGTGCTGACCCTTCCGCTGATCCCGGTCTTCGGCGCGCTGCTCGGCTGGCAGGCCCAGGCCGCCACCGAACGGCAGTGGCGGCGGCTGTCGATGCTCGGCGGGCACTTCCTCGACATGATCGCCGGGCTGCCCACCCTGCGCGCGTTCGGTCGGGCCAGGGCACAGACCGAGGTGGTCCGCCGGATGGCCGACGGGCACCGGGCCGCCACCATGAAGACCCTGCGGATCGCCTTCCTCTCCGCGCTGGTGCTGGAGCTGGTCGCCACCCTGTCGGTGGCGCTGGTCGCGGTGCCGGTCGGCATCCGGCTGCTCGACGGCGGGATCACCCTGGCCACCGCGCTGCTGGTGCTGCTGCTCACCCCGGAGGCGTACCTGCCGTTGCGGGTCGCCGGCAGCCGGTTCCACGCCAGCATGGAGGGGCTCACCGCGCTGGACGAGGCGCTGACCGTCTCCGCCGTGCCCGGCGGACCGGCCGCTCCCGGGACCACCGCAACCGGGACCGCCGACGCCGGGGCCACCACCACCGGGACCGCCGCCATCGGGGCCACCGCGACCGGGACCGCCGCCACCCGGGCCGCCGCCACCCGGGCCACCGGCGCCGCAGCCGCCGGTCCGGTCGCCACGGCGTCGGCCGGCTCCTCCCCGGCCGGCGGCACCGCCCGGACGGCGTCCGGGGCCGGCGAGATCCGGTTCCACGACGTCACCGTCGCCTACCCACGTGCCACCGCGCTACGGGACGTCACGCTCACCGTCCGGCCCGGCGAACGGATCGCCATCGTCGGGCCGAGCGGCGCCGGCAAGAGCACCCTGCTCGGCCTGCTGCTCGGCTTCGTCACCCCGACCGCCGGCCGGATCACCGTCGACGGGGTCGACCTCGCCGACGTCGACCCCGACGACTGGCGTCGGCAGATCGCCTGGGTGCCACAGCGGGCCCACCTGTTCGCCGCCACGCTGGCCGACAACATCCGGCTCGGCGCCCCCGACACCCCGGACGCCGCCCTGGCCCGCGCGGTCGCCGACGCCGCCCTGGGTGAGGTCGTGCGCGCCCTCCCCGACGGGCTGGACACCCTGCTCGGCGAGCGTGGTCACGGGCTGTCCAGCGGCCAGCGGCAGCGGATCGCCCTGGCCCGCGCCTTCCTCCGGGACGCCCCACTGGTGCTGCTCGACGAGCCGACCGCCCGGCTGGACACCGCGAGCGAGGCGGTCGTCCTGGACGCCACCCGGAGACTGGTGGCCGGTCGTACCGCCCTGCTGGTGGCGCACCGGCCGGCCCTGCTGGCGGACGCCGACCGGGTGCTGCACGTCGCCGCCGGCCGGGTGACCGAACTGACCCCGACCCCGGCCGGGGAGGCCAGCCGATGAGCACCGGTCCCGCCCCCACTGAGCGGGCCGCACGGGCCGCCCCCACCGAGCGGGCCACCCGGGTCGAACGGCCCGAGCGGGTGGTGCTGCGGCTGGCCCGACCGTACCTGGGTCGGCTGCTCGGGGCCGGGCTGCTCGCCTCGGCCACCGAGTTCGCCGGGCTGGCCCTGATGGCCACCGCCACCTGGCTGCTGATGAGCGCCGCCGGCCAGCCACCGCTGGACCGGCTCACCGTCGCCATCGTCGCCGTCCGGGCGCTCGCCGTCAGCCGGGGCGTGCTGCGGTACACCGAGCGACTCGCCGGCCACGACGCCGTCCTACGCCTGGTCACCGACGTCCGCGCCCGGGTCTTCGCCACCCTCGCCGCCCGCCCCGGCCGGGCCGTCCCCCGCACCGGCGACGCCCTGAGCCGGCTGGTCTCCGACGTGGAGGCGGTCCAGGACCTGCTGCTGCGGGTGCTCGTCCCGGGGGCGGCGGCGGCCCTGGTCGGGGTCGTCGCCGTCGGCGGGGCCGCGCTGATCTCGCTGCCCTCCGCCGGGGTGCTCACGGTCGGCCTGCTGGTCGCCGGGGTGGCGCTGCCGATGCTGGCCACCACGTTGACCCGACGGGCCGCCGACGAGGTGGCGCCGCTGCGCGGGGCACTCGCCACCGACGCCGTCGACCTCACCCAGGGCGCCGCCGACCTGGCCGCCTTCGGGGCCACCGGCCAGGCGTTACGGGCCGCCACCCGCCGCGCCGACCGGCTGGCCCGGCTGGAGCGCCGGCTCGCCGCGACCGGGTTCGCGGTGGACGCGGCCGGGGTGCTGGTCGCCGGACTGACCGCCGCCGGGGTCGTGCTCACCGCCCTCCGTGCGCAGGTGGGCGGGGTGCTGGTGGGCGTACTCGCGATCGGTGCCCTCGCCGCCGTGGAGATCGCGCTGGCGCTGGTCGGCGCGGCCCGGCAGCGCACCCAGCTCCGCGCCGGCCTGTCCCGGGTCGCCGCCCTGCTCGGCGAGCCCGCGCCCCGGCCGCCCCGACGCCCGGAGCCGGCGGCCCCGGACGCCGCCACCACGATCGGGTACGACGTCCGCTTCAACGGGGTCGTCGTGCGCTACCGGGAGGGTGCCGCGCCCGCCCTGGCCGGGATCGACCTCGACCTGCCCGCCGGCCGGCGGATCGCCGTCGTGGGCCCCAGCGGGGCCGGCAAGAGCACCCTGGCCGCGGTGCTGACCGGGGCGGTGGTGCCCGACGCCGGCCGGGTCACCCTGGCCGGGCGGGACGTGTCGGCGTACCCGCCCGAGGAGCTGCCCCGGGCGATCGGCGGGCTGCTCGCCGAGGCGTACGTCTTCCACGCCTCGGTACGGGAGAACCTGCTGCTCGGCCGACCCGACGCGGGCGAGGCGGAGCTGGCCGACGCGAGCCGGGCCGCCGGCCTGCTGGACTGGGTACGGGAGCAGCCGGACGGTTGGGACACCCTGGTCGGCGAGGAGGGCGGGCAGCTCTCCGGCGGGCAGCGGCAACGACTCGCGCTGGCCCGCGCACTGCTCGCCGCCCCCGGCGTGCTGGTGTTGGACGAACCGACCGAGGGCCTCGACCCGGCCGCCGCCGACGCGGTGCTCGCCGGGGCGCTGGCGGCCACCCCCGTCGGGCACTCGGTGCTGCTGATCAGCCACCGGCTCAGCGGGCTGGCCGGGCTGGACGAGGTCGTGGTCCTGGACGCCGGACGGGTCATCCAACGTGGACGGCACGCCGACCTGGTGGCGAGCCCCGGCTGGTACCGGGACCAGTGGTTGCTCCAGCAGGCCGCCGAGCGCGGATACCTGGCCCTGACACCCTGACCGACCGGGACGCGGGTCCGGGAATCTCCCCGACGCGCCGGGGCACCGGCCGTGGCAGGGTGGTGCCATGCGCGCCTGCGACGAGGTGGGGATCGACGAGCGGCTCCGTGACCTGACGTCCCGGCTGCACGGCCCGAAGCGGATGAAGACCGAACTGCTCCGCGAGGTGCGGGACGCGCTGCACGACGCGACCGAGGCGTACCGGGACGGGGGGTTGCCGGCGCGGGAGGCCGAACGGCGTGCGGTGGCCGACTTCGGGACGCCGGGCGAGCTGGTCCCGGCGTACCAGGCGGAGCTGGCCGCCGGGGCGCTGCGCGGGCTGTCCCGGCGGGCGCTGGGGATCGCGGTGGTGCTGTCGGCCGGCGGGGACCTCACCTGGCAGGGGTCGAGTTGGAGTGACGGCGGGACGCCTCCTCCGGCCGGCTACCAGCTGCTCTCCGCGTCGCTGAACGCGGTCTGGCTGGCCGTGGCCGGGCTGGCGCTGGCCATCCTGCTGTCCGGACGCTGGGCGGCCCGGCGGGGACGGGCCGGCACGCCGGCGGGTCGGCTGCTCGGGCTGGGGCTGGTCGGCACGCTCGCCTTCGGTGCGGTCGCCGGGACGGCGCTCTTCGGCTGGTCGGTCGGGCTGTGGGAAGCCGCCGTGACCTGGCCGCCGATGATCGTCGGTGCGGTGCTGGCCGGTGCCGCGCACTTCTCGCTGTTCCGGGCCACCCGTTCCTGGCTGACCGCCGCTCGCTGACCGGCGACGCGGCACACCGTGGCGACCGGATGCCCCGGGTCGCCTCCGACGACCGGCGGCGGCGCCGGGCGGGCGGGCGGCCCGGCCGTGGCCGGGCGGCGGGATCAGGCGGGTGAGGGAGCCGGGCCGGGGGCAGCCCGGCCGTGGCCGGGCCACGGGGATCAGGCGGGTGAGGGAGCCGGGCCGGCCGGGTCGAGGAAGCGGCCGACGGTGGCGCTGAACTCACGCCAGCCGGCCCGCTCGCCGGCCAGTGCGCCCCGACCGGAGTCGGTGAGCCGGTAGGTACGCCGCTCCCGGCCGTTGACGGTGCTCCAGGAACTGGCCACGTGCCCGGCCCGCTCCAGTCGGCGCAGCGCCGGGTAGATGGTGCCGGTCGGCAGGTCGAGCTGGCCGTCGCTGCGGGCGCGCAGCGCCTCGATGACGGCGTAACCGTGCAGTTCGCCCTGCTCCAGCACGGCCAGCAGCAGGGCGTCGAGGTGGCCGTGCAGCGCCTGAGCCTTCATGCGTAGTTACGCTACTTGTCAGTCGGTCGGACCGCCAGCGGTCGCCGGTTTCGACCGCCGTCGGGGTGCGGGGTCGGCCGATGGACGGACGCCCATTAGGGTATGTGCCCAGAGTCACTTGGCAGCCGCGGTGCCGCCAAGTGGGCAACCCGACGCACACGGAGGTCAGCGTGGCCCGCCAGTCGCCCCAACGGCCCGACGCCGACGAACCCGAGCTCGGCGACACCGACGGGCCGGACCTGGAGCCCGGCACGGTCGACCGCTCGCTCTGGGACGAGTTCGCCATCGACCCGGTCGAGATCGCCCTGCCCGCCGGCACCGGTTTCACGCTCCGGGCGTACCGGCCCGCGCGTGAGCTGACCCCGACGGACGTCGCCGAGCGCGACGAGGACGACCCCTTCCTGGCCCGCCGCCAGGTCGTCGAGACCGAGGACGACGATGAGGTGGTGATCCTCGACGAGGAGTTCGCCGCCCTCTCGGCCGGGGACGACGAGGACGACGCCGACCGCAAGGACGACGACCGCAAGGACGGCGACGGCAAGGACGACGCCGACGGCAAGCGCGACGCCGCCGACACCGACGCCGACGACGACGCCGCGGAGGCTGACGCCGACAGCGCCGACGAGGACGACGACGAGGAGGTGCCGGTCTTCCTGAGCCACAAGGGCCGGCTGCTGTTGTTCAAGACGCCCGAATCGCTCGTCACCTTCATCCGGTCCGGCGCACCCAACGATCTATCTCAACTGGACGGTTGGAATGAACTGTCCGAACGGGTGGAGCCGGCCGACATCGCCCCGCGCGACGAGGACACCTACGAACTCGATCTGGTCGTCGAGAACCTGCGCGGCGGGCACGACACGTGGGATCCGACCCTCCTTATCGAGGCCGGCGAGGTGGCCCGTGACCTGTCCTATGCCCTGCGGCTACCCGCCGTGCTCGACATGCTCTCGGCCGGTTCCAGCCTGGACGACCTCGACGAGGCGCTCCGCGCTTCTGTCAACGGCGGAGTCGGTGGATTTCTCGGCCGTAGGCGGCTGAAGAAAATCGGGGCACAGACCGCAAGTCTGGGATGGCGCACCATTGTCGGCAAGATCTCTGCCGTCGTGGACTGGCGCGACTGACCCTGAGCGGGGAGCATCAGTGGCTGGCAGAGAATAGACCTGTGTCCCGGGAGGAGGACGACGCCGTGGCGCTCGTGCGCGTGTACTGCGGTCTGGCCTCGGCAGATCCGGCCGACCGACCGGCCTCGGCCGGATCGACGCTGACGTACGCCGTGGTCGACGACGCAGGCCGTCTGCTGCATGTCTACGAGATCGGTGACGACGCGGCGGGCTACGCCCAGCTCGTCACGCTCCTCGTGGAACGGTCGGGCGGGCCGAGCGGCGTGGCGATCGCCGCCGACAGCGACGACCACGCGGTCACCTCGCTGCTGAGCGCGGCCGGTCGTCCACTGGCCATCGCCGACGACGACTCGGTCGACGACTTCGCCGAGCGGTTCGCCGACGACGACTCCCTGGAGGAGATGCAGTCCGCGCCGGCCGAACGGCGGGCGGTGGGCCTGGCCCGCGCCCTCCAGGCCGGCGCGCTCTCCGCGGTCACCCTCCCGGCCTCCCGGGATCTGGCCGGCTTCAAGCAGGTCCTCGCCGCGCACGCCGCGCTGTCCAGCGGCCGGCACTCCGCCGCCGTGGCGCTGCGCGAGGTGCTCCGCGAGCTCTACCCGGCCGCCCTGCGGGCGTACCCGGACCCGGCCGAGCCGGTGGCGTTGGCCGTCCTGGACGCGCTGCCCGAGCCGAACATGCTCGGCGGGACCTCGGCCCGGGGCCGCGACCTGTCGGTGGCCGCCGACGCGGTGACCGCGCAGCTCACCGCCGACGGAGTGGCCGAGGCCGGGGAGATCGAGGCGGCGGTCACCGCGCTACGGGTGGCCATCGCCGAGACGCCGCGCCGGGCCACCGTTAACCGGGCGCTCACCTCCGCCGTGGCCGAGACCGTCCGGCAGTCGGTCGCCGCGGTACGTGCGTGCGACGCCGGCTGCGAGGCGCTGGTGAGCGCGCTCAGCACCCGGGTCAGCGCCCCGAGCCCGCTGCCGGGCCGCCGGGCCGCCGCCCGCCGCGGCGAGCAGGTCGGCGAGTTGACCGGCATCAGCGGCACCGGCACCGGTCTGCGTCCACTGCGGCCCGTCGAGCCGGCGCCGCCCGTCCCGACCGGCCGGCGCAGCCGCCCCGAGCCGGTCCCCGGCGGGGCGACACCGACCGCACCCCGGCCGCTCGGTCCGCCGCCGGTCGCCCCCGCCCCGGTCGCCCCGCCGCCGGTGGCTCCCCGCCCGGTGACCCCCGCGGCCGTGTCCACGCTGCCGACCTCGGCACCACCCGGACGCGTCGACCCGGCGGCCCGATCGGCGTCGGACGCCCCGACCACGATGATCCCGCCGATCCGGCGGGGGATGGACGCACCGGCCAACCGGCCGGTCTCGGCCCCACCGCCGCCTCCACCGGGCATCACGCCGATCGCCCCGGCGCAGCGTGGCAACGTGCCGCCCGCCGAGGCCGGTGAGCCGTTCCGGCCGACGCTGACCACGGCCGCTATCAACAACGCCCGGGCCGAACGGCAGCGCACCGTGATCCCGCCCCGGCCCAAGACGACCGGCGCGCTCTCGACGCCCACCGGCGGCTTCAGCGCGACCGACCTGAACGTGCCGGTGCCGATCTCCCGCCCCGAGCCGGAGCCCACCGCCCCGCCGGGCTCGCGGGCGAACTGGCCGCTGGTCAACAACCCCGAGGACCCGGCCGCCAGCTCCGCCGACAACCCGGTGGTCCCGGCGTACGGTGAGCGGGCCGGCCGCCCGGCGGACGCCCCTGCCGACCCCGGGGCCGGGCGTCGGGTCACCCCGCCCTGGCTCGCCGACGACCTGCCCCAGGAGCCGCCGATGCTGCGGCTGGTGGAGCCGCCGCCGCTGGCCGACCGGGCGCTACGGGACGGCCTCGACACCGCCGACACGCACCTGGACACTCCGCCCCTGCGCCTGGTCGACCGGGAGGAGGCCGGCCGGTCCGCAAGGCCCAGCCGGTCCGAGCGTCCGGAACGCCTCGACCGGGCGGAACACCTGGACCGCCCCGCCCGGGTCGACCGTCCCGGGCGGCTCGACCGCCCCGAGCGCCTCGACCGGGCCGCGCGCCTCGACCGCCTCGACCGCCCCGAGCGCCTCGACCGGGCCGACCGGCCGGAACCCCTGGACCGTCCCGAGCGGCCGATCCGCAGCGAACGGGCCAGCCTGGACCGTCGGCCGGAGCCGGCCGAGCGTCGTCCCCCGCCGATGGAGCACCGGCCGCCGCCGGTTTCCGACGAGGGCGACGGTGATCTGCTGATCTTCGCCCAGGCCAAGTCGGCGTGGTTCGTCGGGCACGGCGACGAGAGCGACCTGGAGTGGTCGTCCACCGCGGACACCGGCTGGCAGGCCGCCGAGAAGGTGGCTCGTCCGGCGGTGGGTGCGGAAACCCCTGCCGGGCTGCCCAAGCGGGTTCCCCAGGCCAACCTGGTGCCCGGCTCACCGCTGCGCGAGGAGCGTCCGCTGCGCATCGTCCGGGACGCGGCGAGCCTCGCCGAGAACACCACCGGCTACTTCCGGGGTTGGCGGCGGGGACAGGAGATCGGCGGCTTCGCGGTCGGCGGTCGGCCGGGGCGTGAGGCCGCCGGCGGCTGGGACTTCAGCCGGGATCCGACCGAGCGGGACGACGACCGGGAGTACGAGTTCCGCTCCGCCGGCTACCGGTCCTGACGAAAACCCACGCTGGCCGGGCACACCGAGATGGTGTGTCCGGCCGGTCGCTGTGGTGCCGGCTCCCCTGAGGCGGGCGACCCGACGGACATGCCGGGTGTGCGCTCCGACGGGCGCGGGCGCTCTGGCCGTCCCCTCGGACACGACCGGCGCTCTGACCATCTCCCTCGGACACGACCGGCGGTTTGGCCGTCCCCGCGGGCAGCCCGGCCCTCTGGCCGTCCCTACACGCGGACGCGCCCGGTCACGGCCGGAGCCGCCACCGGGCGCGTCGAGATCGGTCAGGCCGGTGCCGCCGCGCGCGAACGACGCATGGTCAGCACGTACTCGACCAGCGAGATCAGCACGTGCTTGGTCGACTCGCGGTTACGGGCGTCGCAGGCCACCACCGGGACGTCGGTCGAGATCGCCAGCGCGTCCCGGACGTCCTGCGGGTCGTGGTACTGCATCCCGTCGAAGCAGTTGATGGCCACCAGGTACGGCAACCGCCGGTGCTCGAAGAAGTCGATCGCCGCGAAGCAGTCGGCCAACCGGCGGGTGTCGACCAGGACCACGGCGCCGATGGCGCCCCGGACCAGCTCGTCCCACATGAACCAGAACCGCGTCTGACCGGGCGTCCCGAACAGGTACAGGATCAGATCCCGGTCGATCGAGATACGGCCGAAGTCCATCGCCACCGTGGTCGTCGTCTTGCCCGGCACCTGCCGGGTGTCGTCGACGCCCACGCCCGCGGAGGTCATGATGGCCTCGGTGGTCAGCGGTGTGATCTCCGAGACCGAACCGACCAGCGTCGTCTTGCCGACGCCGAACCCACCGGCGATAACGATCTTCGCCGACGTCACGCGCCCGTTCGGGGCAGGCGGTCGCTGCGACATGTCAGAGCCTGCGAAGTCCACTCAGCACCCTCTCCAGCAGTTCAGTGCCCACCGCGTCGTCCGAGTCGTCCAAGATGGTCGGCTCGTGGACCGCGACCAGGCCGTCCGTCGCCATGTCGGCGATGAGCACCCGGGCCACGCCGAGCGGAAGCTGCATCCGGGCCGCGATCTCGGCCAGCGACTGCACGCGTCCGTCACACAGCGCGGCGATGTACTGGTGCTCCCGGCCCTGACCGCCGTTGCCACCGGCAGCAGCGCGACCGCGCACCGTCGTCTCGACGAGCGCCTCCAGGGCGATGTCGAGCCGGGGACGGGTACGACCACGGGTCACGGCGTACGGTCGGACCAACGCGCCTGTCGGTTCGTCACGATCGATCATGTAGCCGCTCACCTCCTTCGCACCCGACACCGGCTCTCACCCGGTGGAACCCGTCGTTGTTGTCGTCCCGTGCCGACCGGATGGCCAGCCCGATCAGCCCATCATCCCGACAGCCGTACGGGCCTGCGGGGTGAGCGCGTCACCCACCCGGTCGACCAGCAACGCCATCTCGTAGCCGACCTGACCGACATCGCAACTGCGGGCGGCCAGCACGGCGAACGACGAGCCGTCCGAGATGGACATCAGGAACAGGAAACCGTTGTCCATCTCGACGACGGTCTGCAGCACCGCGCCGCCCTCGAAGCAGCGGGCCGCCCCCTGGGTCAGGCTGACCAGGCCGGACGCGATCGCGGCCAGCTGGTCGGCCCGGTCCCGGGGCAGGTCGCGCGACGAAGCGAGGAGCAGGCCGTCGGCGGATACCGCGACCGCGTGCGCGACACCCGGCACCCGGTCGGCGAAGTTGGCCAGCAGCCAACCAAGATCCTGCGTAGTTGTCATCCTTCTTGCTCCTTCTGCCCGCTCCCGCCCGCCGGGCCGAAGCCAGACGGCGAGGATTGCTGCCCGCCCGGAGTCGCGTCCGGGTTGGTGGGGTTGTCCGAGGTGGTCCGGCCGCGTTGCACACCTCGATGGTAGGCCGAGAGCAGACCCCTGACCGCTTCCGGCGTACGTCGCTGCACCGACGCGGCCGGCTTCTCGATCGCCCCCGGCACGAGCTGCGCCATCGGCGTCCGCTTCGGCAGGCCGGTCTGGGTGGTCCCGGCCACCGGCGCCTCGGTCGCGGCCACCGCCGCCCGCCAGCCATCGTCGGCGGCGGTCTGCCAGGCGGTGGGCTGCGGGGCGGGGCGACGGGTCGCCGGACCGTCACCGCGACCGGGGAGGCCCCCGTTCGTCGTCCCGTTGTCGCGCGGCATGCCTCCGGCCGGCGCAGTCTCTGCCATCGGTGCGCTACCTGTCGTCCCTGGGGCGGGGTACTGAACGGCGGGGTCGGCCATGGTGGACCGCGCGGTCATGGTGCCGCCGCCCGCCGGCTGCCGGGCACCGGGCGCCTCCTCCGGACCCGGCTTGCGGGTGCGGAACCAGGCCGATTCGAGCTCCCGGAAGATCGGCAGCTCCATCGTCTCGTCCGCGTACCGCTGCTGGGGTGCCTGCTGCGGAGCCGACGGCCGTTGGCCGACCGACGACGGCTGCCCGGCCCGTACCGGCGGGGCCGCAGGCTGCCGTGGTGCCGGCGCTGCCGACTCGGTGCGCGGCACCCGGGGCAGTTCGGTGGTCATGTCCAGGGCGGCGGCGAGCCGCTCCGGGACCGGCGGGGTGGCGGTGTCCCGCTCGGGGTTGGCCACCGGCGGCCAGGCCGGCGGCGCGGCGGCACCCGGCGCGGCACCGCCCGAGGTCGGCCGGGACGGCAGCGGAGCGCCGGGCGACCCGGAGACCGGCGCGACCGGACCCGGCTGGCCGGCGTACGGCGACGCGGACACCGGATATCCCGCGGCGGGCTGGCCCGACACCGGGTGACCGGAGACCGGCTGCCCCGAGACCGGGTAACCCGAGACCGGCTGCCCCGACACCGGGTAGCCGGACGCCGGCTGACCCGACACCGGGTAGCCGGAAACGGGCTGCCCGGAGACCGGCGCGGACGGGTACGAGGGGGGCAGCGGCGGTGCCGACACCGGCGGGACCGGCGGGGAGCTGTACGGCCGGGCCTCCGGGCTGCTCGGCAGCTGACGCGGGATGACCGGCTGCTGCCCGGTGCTGTCCGGGTCGTCGCCGCTACGCCGCTGGGGCAGCGGGTCGATCTGCTGGCCGTTCGTGCTGCGCGGGGTGAAGGCGTCCCCGCCGTTGATCCCGCCGGCACCGGTGAGGTCCGACCAGGCGGGCATCCCCCGGCCACCGTTGGCGGGGGCGGGGGAACCGTTGCGCGGCGGAGCCGGGTCGAAGGGGCGTCCGCCGAAGGTGACCTGGTTGCCGGATTCGCCGTGCCGGGCGGCCGCCGGCTGGCCGTTGCCGAGCGCGGGGAGCGCCCCGAAGGCCGGGGTACCACCGGAGCCGCCGAGGGCGGGGGCCGGCGAGCCACCGAAGGCGGGGGTGGGGGCGCCACCGAAGGCGGGCGCGGCGCCACCGAAGTGCGGGCCGGCGGCCGGCAGACCGGGGGTGCCCGGGGCCCGGCCGGTGAGGGCGCGGGGCACCAGCACCGACGTGGGCAGGACCACCTCGGCCACCGTGCCCCGGTCGGTGCCGGGACGCAGCTCCACCTTGACGCCGTGCCGGGACGCCAACCGGGCGACCACGACCAGGCCCATCATCCGGGAGACGGCCACGTCGACCTGGGGCGGGGTGGCGAGCCGCTCGTTGAGGTCGGCCAGTTGCTCGGCGCTGATGCCGATGCCCCGGTCCTCGACGTAGAGCGACGCCCGGTCGCCGACCCGGCGGGCCTCGACCATCACCTGGGAGTCCGGCGGGGAGAACGCCGTCGCGTTGTCGAACAGCTCGGCGACCAGGTGGACCAGGTCGTTGACCGCGTGCGCGGAGACCTCGATGTCCCGGTCGATGATCCCGAACTCGATCCGGGTGTAGTGCTCGACCTCGGACTGCGCGGCGCGCAGCACGTCGATCAGGGCGGCCGGCTCCCGCTGCACCCGGGTGGAGTCGGCACCGGCGAGGACCAGCAGGTTCTCGTCGTTGCGGCGCATCCGGGTGGCCAGGTGGTCGAGCTGGAACAACTCGGCCAGACGGTCCGGGTCCTCCTCGCCGCGCTCCAGCCGGTCGAGGTGGCCGATCAGCCGGTCGACCAGGATCTGCGAGCGGCGGGCGAGGTTGACGAACATCGTCGCGACCGAGGAGCGGAGCGCGGCCTGCTCGGCGGCGGTCCGGACGGCTTCCAGGTGGACGGCGTTGAACGCCTCGGTCACCTGGCCGAACTCGTCCCGGCTGCGGACCGGCAGCGGCTCGGCGATCTGGTTGGCGAGCTGGGCCGGGGACTGCTGGCCGGTGAACTGCGGGTCACGCAGCCGGGCCACCGCCTGCGGCAGGCCGAACTGGGCGATCGACAGGGCACCCTGCCGCAACTCGCGCAGGGACCGGGCCATCGACCGGGCGACCAGGTAGGCGAAGAGGATCGCCAGCAGCAGCATGCTGAGCAGCAGGCCGGTCTCCAGGAAGACCTGGCGCTGGACGTCGGAGCGCAGCTCGTCGGCCTTGGCCACGACGTCGCTGTCGAGGCGTACCTCGACGGAGCGGTTGAGCTGGGCGTACGCGACCATGGCCGCGTCCCACTGGTCGGTGGTGAAGGTGAGGCCGTCCAGCTTGTCGCTGTTCAACGCGCTGACCTGGCCGGCGTAGATGTCCGCCTGGCGCCGGTCCGAGCCGGAGACGCTCTGGTCCTGGAACTCGCGCTCGGCGCGGGTCGCCACCGCCTGGAAACTCTGCAGCGCCTGCTGTTCACCGGTGTTGCTGGAGATGTACAGCTCCCGCAGGGCGGGGGTGTACGCCCTCTGGAGCAGCACCTGGTGCACCGCGATCCGGCGGACCGAGGCGTACTCCTTGGCCCGGGCCATCGCGGCGGCGGCCCGCATCTGGTCGCTCAGGTCGTTGTCGCCGGCGAGCTGGGTGGCCGAGTCGCGGATGGTGATCAGGTTGTTGATCAGACCGGTGTACCGGCTGACCGCCTCGCTGAGGCGGAGCTTGCCGTTGTAGACCTGGCTGCGGATGCCGGGCATCTCGGTGAGGTCGCTGTCGATCCGGTCGAGCTGTGTCTCCAGGGTCGCCGGCAGGCCCTCGATCTCGGCGCGCTGCTGCGAGTAGGGCACCTTGGACTGGTCGACCCGCTGGTTGACCCGGTTGTACGCCTCCTGGTACTGCTCACGGGCCTGCCCCTTGGGCGAGCCGAGCAGCAGGACGGCGTTGGTGCGTTCGTCCTGGAGGGTGTTGACCAGGTCACCGGAGTAACCCACCAGGTTGGCCAGGTCACCCGCCCGGTTGGCGTTGTTGAGCGTCTGCAGGTGGTCCACCAGGCCGCTGGTGCCCACGACGACCGTGGCGATGGTCGGCACGATCATGATCAGGCCGAGCTTGGACCAGATCGGCATGTCGCGGAGCCGGCCGGCCGGCCGACGCAGACGCGACAGGAAGGAGCCCGCCGTCGTTGGCCGTTTGCTCACGTCACCGCCCTCGCGATTACAGCGTCTCCACGTTGCCACGGGCAACGCCCAGCAACCGACCCGGCGGGTCGGACCTCCGAGATTCCATCACGCCTCCCCTGAAAGAGAAAGCCCAGGTTGTCGGTCACCGGAGGTGTGATGAGATGTTGATGCAATTTGATCGCAATCCGTCTGGCCGGAGTTACTCAAAGTAATGGAATGTCCCCACCGCGTGGTCCTGCTGGCCGGCCCTTCCGGGTCCGGAAAGTCGTACATAGCCCATCGAACCGGTCTCCCCGTACTCTGTCTGGACGACTTCTACAAGAACGGCGATGACCCTACGTTGCCCCGACAGAACGGACTGGTCGACTGGGACGCGCCCGAGTCGTGGGACGCGGAAACCGCCGTGGAGACAATTGCCCGACTGGCCCGGCAGGGCCGGACCGAAGTTCCGGTCTATGCGATCGGCGCCGATCGACAAGTGGCCACCCGGCCATTTGAGGTGACCGGATCGCCACTCTTCATCGCCGAAGGGATTTTCGCTGCCGAGATCGTCGAGGAGTGCCGCCGACGGGGCATCCTCGCCGCAGCGTACGCGCTGCGCCGGCCGCGCGGGGCGACCTTCGTCCGCCGGCTGGCCCGCGACCTGGCAGAGCAGCGCAAGGCGCCCGGGGTGCTGCTCCGGCGCGGGGTGGCACTGCTGCGCGCCGAACCGGCGGTGCTGCGCCGACAGACCGGCCTCGGCGCCGAGGCGGCCCACGCCCGGGAAATCCTGCGCCGGGTGGCCGACCTGGTCGCCGGCCACCCGCACCGGTGAGTCAGCCGATCAGCTTCGCGTACGCCGGCTTGATCACCTCGTCGATGATGGCCAGCCGCTCGTCGAACGGGATGAAGGCGCTCTTCATCGCGTTGACGGTGAACCACTGCAGCTCCGCCCAGCCGTAGCCGAAGTTCTCCACCAGCAGCGCCATCTCCCGGGACATCGAGGTGCCGCTCATCAACCGGTTGTCGGTGTTCACCGTCACCCGGAACCGCAGCTCCCGCAGCAGCCCGATCGGGTGGTCGGCGATCGACGCCACCGCCCCGGTCTGCACGTTGGACGACGGGCACAGCTCCAGCGGGATCCGCTTGTCCCGCACGTAGGCGGCCAGCCGGCCCAGCGTCGGCGTCGGGCCGGGGGTGATGTCGTCCACGATCCGTACCCCGTGACCCAGCCGGTCCGCCCCGCACCACTGGATGGCCTGCCAGATCGACGGCAGCCCGAACGCCTCGCCGGCGTGGATGGTGAAGTGGAAGTTCTCCCGCTGGAGGTACTCGAAGGCGTCCAGGTGCCGGGTGGGCGGGAAACCCGCCTCGGCGCCCGCGATGTCGAAGCCCACCACTCCGGCGTCGCGGTGCCGGACGGCCAGCTCGGCGATCTCCTGCGACCGGGCGGCGTGCCGCATCGCGGTGAGCAGGGTGCCGACCCGGATCTGGGTGCCCGCCGCAGCGGCCTCGGCGCTGCCCTCGACGAAGCCGGCGACGACCGCCTCGACCACCTCGTCCAGAGTGAGGTTCTGCTCCAGGTGCTGCTCGGGGGCGAACCGGACCTCCGCGTAGACCACGCCGTCGGCGGCCAGGTCGAGCGCGCACTCGCGGGCCACCCGGCGCAGCGCCGGGGCGGTCTGCATGACGGCGACGGTGTGCGCGAACGTCTCCAGGTAGCGCTCCAGCGAACCGGAGTGCGCCGCCTCCGCGAACCACCGGCCGAGTGCCTCCGGATCGGTGCTCGGCAGCTCGTGCCCCACCTCGGCGGCCAGCTCGACGATCGTCGCCGGCCGCAGGCCGCCGTCGAGGTGATCGTGCAGCAGCGCTTTCGGGACCTTGACGATGTCCTCGTATCGGATTGCGACCATCCCCCGACCCTAGTCACGCGCACCGGCGGCCCACGACCAGGCTCGCGGTGATCCGCCACCGCGCCGGCCCGCCCCGATCGGCCCCGCCCCGATCTGCCCCGCCCCACCCGGGCCTGCCCCGGTCAGGCCCGCGGCCCGGCCCGCACCATCGCCGAGGTGGCGGTATCAGCGCGAGTGGACACCGCCACCCCGGCACCCTTGAGTCAACCGAGGACCTCCCGGGACACCTCGGCCGCCACGTCGGTCCCGCGCCGTAGGCTGCTGCGGGTGAACGCGTCGCACTCGTCCGACCGTCCCGGCAACGCGCCGCAGCCGGACGACACGACCCGGCCGGATGACACGACCCGGCCGGGCGACACCACGAAGGCGGGCGACACCACGAAGGCGGACGACACGACCCAGCCGGACGGCTTGACGACGCCCGTCAACGCGACGCATCCGCTGGTCGTGGCCCGGTTGCGCTGCCCGGTCTGCGCCGGGCCGCTGGCCGCCGCGACCGACACCCGCGCGTTGCGCTGCCCCCGCAGGCACAGCTTCGACCTGGCCCGCCAGGGGTACGTCAACCTGCTCACCGGCCGCTCCCCACACGTCGGGGACACCGCCGAGATGGTCGCCGCCCGAGCTGACTTCCTGGCCGCCGGGCACTACCAGCTCATCTCGTCCGCCCTGGCCGAGGCGGCAGCGACCCACGCGGGCACCGCGGGCTTCGGGGCGTACCCGCTGGTGGTGGATGCCGGAGCGGGCACCGGGCGGCACCTCGCGGCGGTGCTGGCGGCGCTGCCCGACGCCGTCGGCCTGGCCCTGGACGTCGCCAAGCCGGCGCTGCGCCGCGCCGCCCGCGCCCACCCGCGGGCCGCCGCCGCGCTCGCCGACACCTGGCGGCCGCTGCCGCTGGCCGACCGCTCGGTCGCCGTGCTGCTCAACGTCTTCGCGCCGCGCAACGGCGACGAGTTCCACCGGGTGCTCCACCCGGCCGGGGCGCTGCTGGTGGTCACCCCCACCGACGCCCACCTGGCCGAACTGGTCGAGGTGCTCGGGCTGCTGCGGGTCGACCCGGCCAAGGCCGACCGGGTCGCCGACAGCCTCGCCGGGCGGTTCACCCCGGAGCACGCCACCGTGCACACCGCCCGGCTCGCGCTGGACCGGGCCGAGGTCACCACCCTGGTCGGGATGGGGCCGAGCGCCTGGCACACCGACCCGCACCGGCTCGCCGCCGCGATCGACGCGCTGCCCGCCCCGGTCACGGTGACCGCCTCGGTACGGCTCACCGTCTGGCGTCCCCGCTGACCTGCGGCGGCACCCGCCCCGCTCACCTCCGGCGACATCCGCCCCGCTGACCTGCGGCGGCACCGGCCCCCGACCTGCGGCGGCAGCCTGTCCCGCCGGGTCAGGTGGAGAGGTCGACCTCTTCCCAGCCGGGCGGCTCGTCGTGGTACGGCCCCCGCAGCATCACCGCCCACTCCAACGCCCACCGGCGCTGGCCGATCGCGTTCGCGTCCACCAGGCCGGGCAGCCGGTGCCCCGACCGCTCCACCTCCAGGTACGCCCAGTCCAGGCAGTAGTGCAGGTCGAGCAGGGCGGCGGCGTCCCCCGGGTGCTGCGGAGCGGCCAGGATCCGGGCCCGCCACTGGTCGAAGGTCTCCCCACCGGCGAGGTACGGCATCCGCTCCACCAGCCGCTCGTCCACCGGTACGGTCGGGTCGAGCTGCTTGCTCAGGCCGAGCACCCAGGACAGCGAGAAGAGCGCGTCGTGGTGCAGGACGAACGAGCGGTGGTCGCCCCTGCCGCCCACCACGAACTGCCACTCCGGCGGGGTGACCATGTCGACCAGGTGGGATTCGAGCAGCCAGCTCATCGCGGTCTGGGCGGGCATCCCGAAGCACCGGGCCAGGATCAGGTGCAGCACCGCGATGCGGGCCTCGATCTCCCCGGTGGGTCGCAGCTCGACCTCGTCGCCCGGCTCCCACACCAGGGGAAACTTGGCCGGCGGCAGCGGTAGGCCCAGCCGGGACAACTCGTCGAGGCTCGCCTCGCGGACCTCCCGTGGATCGGGGGCGGCTACCAGCACGGTCGGAAATCCTGTCTGCTCACGTCGGCGTCACCGCCGTTCGATCCCCCTGGCCAGGGAGAATAACGTTCCGTGGCGACCAGCGCCATGCCGGCCACCCCGATCGGCCGCACCGGTCGGGACCGGGCCGGCGGTTCAGCCGATCCGCTCGATGACCAGCGGCGACGGCGGCGGCGCGGCGGCGGCGACCCGGACCGCCCGGTCCGCCTCGGCCCGCGCCGCCGGCAGCCGCGACGCGTCGTCGGCCCGCAGCTCGTACAGCGGGTCGCCGGCCCGCACCGGGTCGCCGGGGCGCTTGTGCAGCACCACCCCGGCCGCGGCGCTGACCGGGTCCTCCTTGCGGGCGCGACCGGCGCCGAGTCGCCACGCGGCCACCCCGATGGCGTACGCGTCGACCGACTCGACGAACCCGTCGGCCCCGGCGCGGACCGTCTCCACCTCGTTGGGGGTCGGCAGCGGGGCGTCCGGGTCACCGCCCTGCGCCCGGATCATCGCCCGCCAGGCGTCCATGGCGCGCCCGTCGCGCAGCGCGGCGGCCGGGTCCGCGTCGGTCAGGCCGGCGGCGTCGAGCATCTCCCGGGCCAGCGCCAGGGTCAGCTCCACCACGTCGGGCGGGCCACCGCCGGCCAGCACCTGCACCGACTCGGTCACCTCGACCGCGTTGCCGACGGTCAGGCCGAGCGGGGTGGACATGTCGGTGAGCAGGGCGACCGTCCTGACCCCGTGCGCGTCGCCGAGGGCCACCATGGTCCGGGCCAGCTCCCGGGCGTCGGCCACGTTCTTCATGAACGCGCCGGAGCCGACCTTGACGTCGAGGACCAGCGCCCCGGTGCCCTCGGCGATCTTCTTGCTCATGATCGAACTGGCGATCAGCGGGATCGCCTCCACGGTGCCGGTGACGTCGCGCAGCGCGTACAGCTTGCGGTCGGCCGGGGCGAGCGCGTCACCGGCCGCGCAGATCACCGCGCCGACCTCGCGGAGCTGGGCGATGAACTCGGCGTTGCCCAACGACGCCCGCCAGCCGGGGATCGACTCCAGCTTGTCCAGCGTGCCGCCGGTGTGCCCGAGCCCCCGGCCGGAGAGCTGCGGCACCGCGCCGCCGCAGGCCGCCACCAGCGGGGTGAGCGGTAGGGTGATCTTGTCACCGACCCCGCCGGTGGAGTGTTTGTCGACGGTCGGCCGGGCCACCGCCGACAGGTCCAGCCGCTCGCCGCTGGCGATCATCGCGGCGGTCCACCGGGCGATCTCCGGCACCGTCATCCCGCGCAGCAGGATCGCCATGGCCAGCGCCGACATCTGCTCGTCGGCCACCAGCCCCCTGGTGTAGGCGTCGACGACCCAGTCGATCTGGCCGTCGCTCAGCACGCCCCCGTCCCGCTTGGCCCGGATGACGTCGACCGCGGTAAAAGCACTCACCGTTGAGTTCCTTCTGAAGTCGTTGCAGGTAGCGGCCCGGTCACCGGTCGGTTCAGGAGGCGGCCCAGCGGGCCGGAATCTCAAGCGGCGGCTCGCCCTCACCGGCCCAGAAGATGGTGCCCTCCGCGTCCACCACCACTACCCTGGGGGTACGGGCCAACCCCCAGGTGATCGCCTCTGCCGGGTCGCCCCAGCTCGGCCCCTCCTCCAGCACCCCGGGTCCGGCCTCGTCGGTGTCCCCCACCGACCGCTCCCAGTACGCCGTCCAGATCTGCTGCCCGGCGGAGAGATCCGGGTGCACGAAGACCGTCCCCCGCCCCCGCCAGGCGGCCAGCCTGTCCGGCACCACCGGCACCGGGTTCTCGCCGACGACCGCCTCGATGTCGGCCACGTCGAAGGCGTGCGGCAGCAGCTCCGCCATCCGCAGCGGACCGGTCCTGGACTCCACCAGGCACTCCGGGCCGCCGTTCTCCCAGAGCAGTTGCCGGCACCGGCCGCACGGCATCAGCGGTTCACCGGTCGCGTCGACGCAGGACATCGCGACCAGCCGCCCGCCACCGGTGGCGTGCAGCGCGGAGACCACTCCGCACTCGGCGCAGAGGGTCACCCCGTACCCGGCGTTCTCCACGTTGCAGCCGACCACCACCCGGCCGTCGTCCACCAGGGCCGCCGCGCCGACCGGGAAGTGGGAGTACGGCACGTAGGCGTGTCGCATCACCTCGGTGGCGGCGGCCCGCAGCCGCTTCCAGTCGATGTCGCTCATATCCCTCATTCTGCCCAGGTCACTCGGCCCGGACACGCGCCGGGTGCCGGTCGGCCACGGCCGTACGCCGGAAATGCCCCGGCCCGGCGGGACGGATCCCGCCGGGCCGGGAGCGGGCTGCGTCTCAGCCCTTGACGTACGGCTTGCCGTCGGCGGCGGGCGCCCGGACCCGACCGACCAGCCCGGCCACCGCCAGGATGGTCGCCAGGTAGGGAAGCATCGCCAGGAACTGGCTGGGGATGCTGCTGCCGATCGCCCCGAGGTAGGTGGCGAGCTGGTCGGCGAAGCCGAAGAAGAGCGCGGCGAGCAGCGCGCCGGTCGGGCTCCACCGGCCGAAGATCAGCGCGGCCAGGGCGATGAAGCCCTTACCGCCGATCATGTTCTTGGTGAAGCTGTAGAGCGCCAGCGTGTACGACGCGCCACCGATGCCGGCCACCAGCCCGGCCAGCAGCACGTTGCGGTAGCGCAGCCGCAGCACCTTCACGCCGAGGGTGTCGGCGGCCGTCGGGTGCTCGCCCACCGACCGGGTCCGCAGCCCCCACCGGGTACGGAACAGCGCGAAGTGGATGACCAGCACCAGCAGCAGGCCGAGGTAGAGGAAGATGTTGCCCCGGAACAGCGCCGGGCCGAGCAGCGGGATGTCCTTCAGCAGCGGGATCTCCCAGTTGCCGAACCGCGGCGCGCTGTTGTACTTGTCCGCGTTGGTCTGCATCAGCCGCTCGTAGAGGAAGCCGGTGACGCCGACCGCCAGCAGGTTGAGCACCACCCCCATCACCACCTGGTCGACCAGGTAGCGGATGGCGAACACGGCCAGCAGCAGCGAGATCAGCGCGCCGCCGATCGCCGCCGCCACCAGACCGACCCAGACGCTGCCGGTGAGGCTGCCGAAGAGCGCGCCGCTGAACGCACCCATCAGCAGCTGCCCCTCGATGGCGACGTTGACCACCCCGGACCGCTCACAGAGCACCCCGGCCAGCGCGCCGAAGATCAGCGGCAGGGCCAGCACGAAGGTGCCCCGCACGATGTTGACCATCGGCATGAAGTTGCGGCCCTCGGGGGCGGCCGAGACCTGCCAGCACAGGAAGCTCAGCACGAAGCCGACCAGACCGACGCCGAGCAGCACGGTGAACCAGCGCTTCGGCACCCCGGCCAGCAGCGCGCCACCGGCCGCCGCGGCGACGACCCCGAACAGGACCGCGCCGAGGGTGCCGTGGACCTCCAACGCCGCGCCGCCCTCGGTCTCGCTGAGGGTGAACCGGGCCTGCTGGCCGGTGGCCAGCGCCCCGAACAGCACGGTGGCGAGCACGCCCAGCGCCAGCAGGACCAGGCCGACCTTGCGCGGGCGGGTCCAGAAACCCTCGTCGACCGCGGCCACGGCGACGTCGGGGACAGCGGTGGTGGACATGCCTCACCAGCCCTTCGCGAGGCTCGTCTGCAACCGGGCGGCACGGGCGGCCCGGAGCTGGAAGATCGCCTTCACCAGGGCCGGCGCGGCGATGAAGATGACGATCAGTGCCTGGAGCACGGTGACCAGTTCCAGCGAGATCCCGGAGTACGACTGCATCCGGTTGCCGCCGGCCTGGAGCGCGCCGAAGAGCAGCGCGGCCAGCAGCACCCCCCAGGGCTTCACCCGGCCGAGCAGCGCCACCAGGATGCCGTCGAAGCCGATCTGCGCGATCACCAGCGGGGTCAGCGCGTTCGCGGTGGAGCCGAGCACCATCTGGCTGCCACCGAGGCCGGCGAGCATCCCGGCGATCACCATCACCAGCACGTACGTCTTGGTGACGCTGATGCCGGCGGTCCGGGCCGCGTCCGGGTTGGCCCCGACGGCCCGCAGCTCGAAGCCGAGCGTGGACCGGGTGAGCAGCCAGGCGACGGCCCAGGTGGCGAGCACCGCGAGCAGGATGCCGGCGTGCACCCGCAGGCCGTCGCCGAGCAGCCGGGGGAACGCCGCCGAGGAGTCGACGGGCCGGCTGATCGCGTCCGACCGGTCCGGGTTCTGGACGCCGTTCTGCACGATGACCCAGGACAGGAAGTAGACCGCGACGTAGTTGAGCATGATCGTGTTGATCACCTCGTGCGCGCCGGTCCGGGCCTTGAGGATGCCGGGCACGAAGCCCCAGACCGCGCCGCCGACCGCACCGGCGATCAACGCGACGACCAGGTGCACCACCGGGGGCAGCGGCAGCGCGAAGCCGGCCACGGCCGCCAGGATCACTCCCATCGTCGCCTGACCCTGGGCGCCGATGTTGAACAGGCCGCCCCGGAAGGCGAGCGCCACCGACAGCCCGGTGAAGACCAGCGGCGCGGTGTAGGTGAGGGTCTCCGAGATCGGGCTCAGCGCGGCGGTGAAGCCGGACGCCTCCGGGTCGAAGACCGCCCCCTTGAACAGGTTGGCGTACGCCTCGCTGACCACCGTCCAGCTCGCGTTCAGCGCGTCGGTCGGGCGGGCGGTGATGTAGCTGTAGGTGGCCAGCACCTCCGGATCCGACACGATGATCAGGATCGCGCCGACCAGCATCGCCAGGACCAGCGCGAGGACGGTCACGGTCACCGTGTTGGCGGCCCAGAGGTTGTCCAGGAAGAGCCGGCCCAGCGTCGGCCGGGGCCCCGGCGCGGGCTGCTTCGGTGAGGTCATGGTGGCACCCCGGTCAGCCTTGCCGGTCGCGGTCAGCTCCGGTCCGGTCGCCGGCTCCTTGTCCGGGGAGCCGGACACCGGGTTCGGGTTGCTCATGCCTCGTCCTCGTTGCCAGGGCGCTCGGATGCCGGTGCCACCCCGCCGGCCACCCCGCCGGCCGCCTCGGTGGGGGTCGCCGGGCCGGAGGTGGCCGAGCCAGGGGTCGCCGGGCCCGGGGTCGGCACGGTGGGGGTGGCGGTGCCGGGGGTGGCCGAGCCACCGGCCGGGGCGGTGCCGGGGGTGTCCGGGGTGATGCCGGCCATCAGCAGGCCGATCTCCTCGCGCGGGGTGTCCGGGCCGACGATGCCGATGATCCGGCCCCGGTACATCACCGCGATCCGGTCGGCGAGGCCGATCACCTCGTCCAGCTCACTGGAGACCACCAGGACGGCGGTGCCGACGTCCCGCTCGCGGATGACCCGGCTGTGGATGAACTCGATCGAGCCGACGTCCACACCCCGGGTGGGCTGGGCGGCGATGAAGAGCTTCAGCGGCCGGGACAGCTCCCGGGCCACGATCACCTTCTGCTGGTTGCCACCGGACAGCGTGCCCACCGCCGCGTCCGCCGACGGGGTACGCACGTCGAACTGGTCGATCCGCTCCCGCGCCGACGCGGCGATCGCGTCCGGCCGCAACGCCAGGCCCTTGCCGAACGGCGGCCGGTCGTAGATGTCGAGAACCAGGTTCTCGGCGACGCTGAACTCCTTGACCAGGCCGTCGACGCTGCGGTCCTCGGGCACGTAGCCGACCCCGGCGCGGAGCACCTTCTTGGTGGACCAGCCGTGGATCGACTCGCCGTCCAGGGTCACCGTGCCGGCGAGGGTCGGGCGCAGCCCCATGATCGCCTCGATCAGCTCGGTCTGCCCGTTGCCCTGCACGCCCGCCACGCCGAGCACCTCACCGGCGCGTACGGTCAGGTCGACGCCGTCCACCGCGCGGACCCGCCGGTCGTCGTCGACGACCAGGCCGGCGACCTCCAGGATCGGCCGCTGCGGGGTGGCGGGCTGCTTGTCCACGGTGAGCCGGACGTTGCGGCCGACCATCAGCGCGGCCAACTCGTCCCGGCTCGCCTCGGGGGAGGCGGTGCCGACGGTCCGGCCGCGCCGGATCACGGTGATCCGGTCGGCGATGGCCTTGACCTCGCCGAGCTTGTGGGTGATGAACACGATCGACTTGCCGGCCGCCTTGAGCGACCGCATGACCGTGAGCAGCTCCTCGGTCTCCTGCGGGGTGAGCACGGCGGTCGGCTCGTCCAGGATCAGCAGGTCGACGTCGCGGGTGAGCGCCTTGACGATCTCGACCCGCTGCTGGATGCCGACCGGCAGGTCCTCGATCACCGCGTCCGGGTCGACCCGCAGGTTGTACCGCGCGGAGACCTCGGCCACCTCGCGGCGGGCCCGCCGCCGGTCCAGGAAGCCGACGATGCCGCCGCGGACCTGTTCCGCGCCGAGCATGATGTTCTCGGCCACGGTGAAGACCGGCACCAGCATGAAGTGCTGGTGCACCATGCCGATCCCGACGGCGATGGCGTCGGAGGGGCCCCTGAGCTTCAGCGGCCGGCCGTCGACCAGGATCTCGCCCCCGTCGGGCTGGTAGAGCCCGTAGAGCACGTTCATCAGGGTCGACTTGCCCGCGCCGTTCTCGCCGAGCAGGGCGTGGATCTCTCCAGGCTCCACCGTCAGGTCGATGTGATCGTTGGCGACCAGATCACCGAACCGCTTGGTGATGCCGCGCAGTTCGAGTCTCAGCGCAACCTCCTGGAGTGCGAGCGATGGTGCAGCCTAGCTGCCGGCCACCGGGGTCGCCGGTCGACCGGTGAGCGGACCGGCCGCCCCGACGTCCGCGGGATCCCCCACGGACGCCGGGACGGCCGGTCGTCCTGCCCGGTGCCCGCCGGCCGCCGCTGCCGATGATCCCATCGTGGCGGCCGGCGCGGCGGTCACTTGGTCGGCTGGGCCTTCGAGGTGACCGTGATGGTGCCGGCGGCGATGTCCGCCTTCAGCTTCTCGACCTCGGCCTTGAGGTCCGCCGGGACCTTGCTGTCGAAGTCGTGGTACGGGGCGATCGAGACACCGTTGTTGGCCAGGTTGCCCACGAAGCCCGGGGTGGCGGCGAGCTTCTCGCCACCGGCGGCCTTGAGCACGGCGTCCTTGACGGCGTCCGGGATGTTCTTGACCACGGTGGTCAGCAGCGCCGCGCAGTCCGGGGTGCTCTCGCAGCCGTCGACGTCGACCCAGACGACCGAGTACTTGCCACCCGAGGCCTTGGCCGCCGAGGTGGTGCCGAGGCCCGCGCCGCCGGCGACCGGCATGACGATGTCCGCGCCCTGGGCGACCAGCGCGTCGGAGACCTTCTTGCCCTCGTCCTGCTTGGCGAAGTCGTTGGTGAAGGAACCCTTCTGGGTCGCCTTGTCCCAGCCCAGCACCTGGACGTTCTTGCTCTTGGTCTTGTTGTAGTGCGCCACACCGTCGGCGAAGCCGTCCATGAAGATGGTCACCGGCGGGATCGGCAGGCCACCGTAGGTGCCGACCTTGCCGCTCTTGCTCATCCCCGCCGCCAGGTAACCGGCCTGGAAGGCGGCCTGGGCGGTGTCGAACTGCATCGGGTAGACGTTCGCCACGCCCGGGTTGGCGTCCACGATGCCGAACTGCTGGCCGGTGTTGGCGGCGGCGATCTTCTTGGTGGCGTCCGCCATCAGGCCGCCGACGGCCAGGATGAAGTCGCACTTCTGGTTGACGTACCCGGTCAGGTTGACCTCGTAGTCCGCCTCGGCCTTCGACGCGACGTACTTGATGTCGATGTTGTCGTTGGCCTTCTTGGCCTCCTCCAGGCCCTTCCAGGCGGAGGTGTTGAACGACTTGTCGTCGATGCCGCCGACGTCGGTCACCATGCAGGCGCTGTACTTCTTGTCGCCGCTGCCACCGGCGTTGTTGTCGTCGTCGGGTGCCTCGCCGCACGCGGCGGCACCCAGCACGAGCCCACCCGCCGCGATGGCAGAGGCGATCCGCATCCCACGCACAGAGCGCAAGACGTCTCCTTCCATTGCACACCGCCTCGTGCGGTGGCAGCCCTTGAACCGACCAGCGCTGTGCTGCCGGCATCCCACGTTACGGACGGGAGCGTAGCTCCACGCCCACCCACCGGCCGCCAATCGTGCACGACTGTTGAACGCTCGTTATCCCGGCGTAACCCTGGGGTGGGGCACATCACTCACCATGCCTGGTAAGGACCGGCCGGGAGGTGTGAACGCCGGGTTTCCGGCCCACCCACCGCCCTGCGCCGGCTATCGCCAGAACACCGCCACGGCCGCCGTGACCAGGGTCAACCCGATGATCGCCAGGAAGTGCCCCCGGGCGACCTGGGTCCGCTTACGAGAGAAGAAGACCATGACGAAGATGAGCAGGGCCAGCACCAACTTGGTAACAAGCTTGGCGGGGGCCGGCTCGTCGCCGTCCCGCAGCGGCGCGGACAGCCCCAGGCCGGTCAGCAACTGGATCACGGAGCCCCAGAGCATGGCCGCGTTGATCCGCAGCTTGCCGCTGACGTACTGGGCCACCGCACCGCCGAGCAGCAGCGCGAACCCGATCAGATGGACATAGAGAAGGATCAGTCGAAGAGCTTCCACGCCGGCAATCCTCCCCCATCAACGACACTTTGTAGTAGGTGGCCCGCCGGCTGAGTTCAATCCGTGATCTCCCCCGGCCACGACACACCCGCCTCACGATCTGCGGCTCAAGACCGTGCTTGAACCTTGTTGTAGTGGCTTTCGCGCGCGGACAGGCCACTACAACAAGGATCGAGCACGATCTTCCAAAAGACATCCCACGAGAAGTGCGGGTGCAGGGTGGGTGGTCAGAGGTGCCAGACCTGGAAGGTGGGGCCGTCACCGGGGAGGGTCACCGCGCCGTCGGCGGCGACCCGCAGAGGTGGAGCGCCACCGTAGGCGTTCTCGCCGGACCCCCCTCCCGCCCCGGAAGTCCCGGAGGCCCCGGAAGTCCCGGACGGCAGGCCGGTCAACCGCACCGGTGCCCCGGCCGCCCGGCGGGCCAGCACCAGCACCGCGCCGGTCGGCGCCTCGCGCAGGAAGACCAGTGTGTCGGCGTCCACGTGCACCCAGCGCAGCCCGCCGTGCCGCAACGCCGGGGTGTCCCGGCGCAGCGCCAGCAACGCCCGGTACGCGGCGAACGTGCCGACGTCCCAGCTCTGCGGCCGGTGCCACGGCATCGGGGTGCGCGAGCCCTCGCCGTTGACGCCGGTCAGTCCCAGCTCGTCACCGGCGAAGACCACCGGGGTGCCGGGCATGGTGGCGAGCAGCCCGGCGGCCACCTCCTGCCGGGCGGCGTCCCCGACCACCGTGCGGATCCGGGCCGAGTCGTGCGAGCCGAGCAACTGCCACGAGTGGGTGTACGCCCGCCAGGAGACCAGCGACCGGAAGCTGTCCATGGTGGCGAGCACCACGTGGGCGTCCCGCCGGCGCACCCCGCCCGGGGTGCCGAGGAAGTTCGGCACCGGCTCGCGGCCCCCGGGTTCGGCGCGCAGCCAGGACCAGACCGGGTCGGTGAAGCCGACGTAGTTCATCGTGCCGTGCCAGCCGTCGCGGTCCAGGTCGCCGGTGTGGTCGTGGCCGTGCTCGGCGAGCAGCAGCCCGTCGGCCCGGGTCTGCGCGACCGTCTCCCGCAGCAGCCGCGCCACCTCGTGGGTGTACGCGTCCGCGCCCCGCCGGCCGGTCATGTTGGCCACGTCCACCCGCCACCCGTCCAACCCGTACGGCGGGCGCAGCCAGCGGCGCAGTGGTGAATTCGGGTCGGTGGCGAAACGGCGGCGCAGCTCGGCACTGCCCCAGTTGAGCTTGGGCAGCGACCGTACCCCGTTCCACGACTCGTAGGTCGGCTCCGAGCCGTCGGTGGCCACGTCGAAGTAGTACAGCTCCCGTTCGGGGGCGTCGACGTCGGCCAGCGCGCGGGTGAACCACCCGTGTGCGTCGCCGGTGTGGTTGCTGGTGATGTCGCCGATCAGCCGCCAGCCCCGAGCCCGGACGGCGTCGGCCAGCCGGACCAGCGCCGCGTCCCCGCCGAGCAGCGGGTCCACGGTGTCGAAGCTGGCCGCGTCGTACCGGTGGTTGGAGCGGGCCGGGAAGACCGGCGTCAGGTAGACCGTGTTGACGCCGAGCCGGTCCAGGTGGTCCAGCCGTTCGGTGATGCCGTCCAGGTCACCGCCGTAGAACTGGTGCGGGGTCTGCGGGCCGCGCCCGACGACCGGGGTGTCCCAGTCGCACGGGACCGCCCAGTCCGGCGGGGTGCGGCCGTTGGCGGCGGCGGACCGGGCGAACCGGTCGGGGAAGATCTGGTAGACCACCGCGTCCCGCGCCCAGGTTGGCGGCGGGGCGTGGCTGACCAGCTTGAAGTCGCCGTGGTCGGGCACGTCGTGGTCGACCGGGCCGGCGGCGTTGAGCCAGCGGTGACCGGTCGTCCCGGTGAGCATGAAGCGGTAGTTGCTGACCGGGTTGCGCACCTGGACGTCGGCCCGCCACCACACCTCGTGGCCGCCCCGGCGGTCGACGGTCGCCTCGACGAAACGCGGTTCGCCGTCGCCGGTGGTCCGGACGTGCACCTGCCGGACGTCGCTGCCCTCGGGCACCCGGACGAAGACCGGCACGGTCTGACCGAGGGTGGGTTCCTGCTCGGGCACGTACAGCGCCGAGCCGTCGTGGTGCGGCGGCAGGGACATGGTGCGACCTCCCGGTCGGGTCTCGTCAGCCCTTGACCGCCCCGGCGGTCAGGCCGGAGACGATGTAACGCTGGAGCAGTTGGAAGACCAGCACGGTGGGGATCGCGGTGAGCAGGGTGCCCGCCGCGAAGATCCCGAAGTTGTTGTTCCGCTCCCCGGCCACCAGGCCGAACATGCCGACCGCCAGGGTCTTCGACCCGGTGTCGGTGAGGAACACGTTGGCGATCATGAACTCGTTGATCGTGCCGATGAACGACAGCAGCGCGGTCACCGCCAGGATCGGCGCCACCAGCGGCAACATGATCCGGAAGAAGACCTGGGCGTGGCTCGCGCCGTCCATGGTGGCCGACTCGTCCAGTTCGCGGGGCAGGGTGTCGAAGAACCCTTTCATCAGCCAGGTGTTCATGCCCAGCGCCCCGCCCAGGTAGAGCAGGAACAGGCCCCACGGGGTGTTGAAACCGATCGACGGCCACAGGTCGGTGACCCGGCTGAAGATCAGGAAGATCGCCACGATGGCCAGGAACTGCGGGAACATCTGGATCAGCAGCAGGGTCAGCAGGCCGAACCGGCGTCCGGCGAAGCGCATCCGGGAGAACGCGTACGCCGCCAGCGCGGACAGGAAGATCGACGCGAAACTGGCCCCGCCCGCGATGAGCAGCGAGTTGAGGAACCAGCGGCCGAACTCCGTCCGCTCGAACAGGTTGCCGAAGTTCTCCAGGGACGCCCCGGTCGGCAGCAGCTCGGTCGAGGAGAGCGTGCCGAGCGGGTTGAGCGCGGCGGAGAGCACGAACAGGATCGGGAAGAGGCTGAACGCCACCGCCAGCACGCCGACCACGTGCCGCCAGCCGACCTGGGCGAGCCACCGGCCCCCGCGCCGCCCGGGGCCGCCCCGGCCACGCGCGGTGCGGCCCGGCCGGACCGCACCGGTTCCGTCGGCACCCGGCCGGGAGTCGGATGGGCCGGCCGCGTCCCGCCGGGGCGCGGTCGCCCCGGCGACGTTCGGGTGGGTCGTCACGAGTAGACCTCCTCCTGCTGGCGGGTGCGCCGGAAACTGACCGCCGAGACCGTGGCGACAATCGCGAAGATGAAGATCGACACCGCGGCGGCCAGGCCGAACTCGGCACCCTGCGCACCGAAGGCCAGCCGGTAGGTGTACGTGATCAGCAGATCGGTGGCCCCGTTGGTCGGGTTGTCCGGCGCGAACGGGCCGCCCTCGGTGGTCAACCAGATCGCGTTGATGTTGTTGAAGTTGAACGCGAACGACGCGATCAGCAGCGGCGAGAGCGCGACCAGCAGCAGGGGCAGGGTGACCGCCCGGAACGACTGGAACGGCGACGCGCCGTCGACCGAGGTGGCCTCGGTCAGCTCCTTCGGAATGGCCTGGAGCGCTCCGGTGGCCACCAGGAACATGTACGGGTACCCCAGCCAGAGCTGCACCAGCAGCACCGCGAGCCGGGCCGACCAGGCTTCGCCGAACCAGTCGACACCGAGTCCGAACAGGTTGTTGACCAGGCCGAAGTCGGTGTTGAACATGTCCCGCCAGACCAGCAGCATCGCGAACGACGGCATGGCGTACGGCAGGATCAGCAGGACCCGGTAGAGGTTGGTGCCCCGCATCCGGGGCGAGTGCAGGGCCAGCGCGATGGCCATGCCGAGCAGAAAGGTGAGCCCGGTGGAGCCGATCGCGAAGGCGAAGTTCCACAGCAGGGTGCCGAAGAACGGGCCGGAGATGTCCGGGTCGGTGAGCACCCGGGCGAAGTTCTTCAGCCCCACGCCGACCTGCCAACCCTGGGCGAGCCGCTCGCCGTCGGCGGCGACGAAGGCACCGGCCTTCGGGTCGGCGGTCCAGGTGCGGCCGGTCTCACTGTCGGTGACGCAGTCGCAGCTCCGGTCGTACGCCCGGATGGCCCTGCCCTCGTAGGCCCGGGACAGGCCGGTGGCGCGCAGCGCGCCGCCCGGGGTCGGCACCACCAGGCCGGTGATCTCCTCGCTGCGGACGCTGGCCTGGCCGAAGGTCAGCACCGTGTAGCCCCGGGCGGCGGTGACCCGGCCGCCGGGCGTGACGGTCACGTCGGCGGCGGCGAGCGGACGCAGCCCGTCGGCGTCCCCGGCGGAGACCGTGCCGGCCGCCGGGTCGGTCACCAGGAAGACCAGCGGGCCGGTGGCCGGGTCGCCCCTGGTGGCGACGGCGAGGGCGTACTCGGCGGAGCCGGGGACCTGCTTGACCGAGGAGCTCTCGATGGCGACGATCGCGTCGTCCTTGGACCCCCGGTGCCCGTCGCCGTAGTTGGTGAACGCGGTGCTCGCGGTGTAGAGCACCGGGAAGACCTGGAAGGCGAGCAGGAAGATCGTCCCCGGCACCAGGTACTTGGCCGGGATGTGCCGGCGGGTGAGATAGAGGTAGCCCAGGCCGACGGTGGTGACCGCCAGGACGGCCAGTCCGCCCCAGAGCCGGGCGGCGACGAGCGGGAAGGCCGCCCAGATCGCGATCCCGGCCACCAGGCCGAGCAGGACCACCTTGACGACCAGACCGGTCGCGGTGATCGGCGCGTGGTGGCGCGCGGTGCGGGGCGTGCCCGGGAGCCCGCCGCCCGGGGCCTGCTGGGCAGGCCCCGGGCCGGACAGCGTGCTCATTACTTGATCTGACCCGAGATCGTCTTACCGGCGGCGGTGACGGTCTTCGCCGGGTCGGCGCCACCGATGACGGCGGCCTCCGCCTTGCCGAACGGATCCCAGATCGCGGCCATCGCCGGGATCGCCGGCAGCACCTGACCGTCCTTGCCCGCCTCGGAGAACTTGGCCAGATCCGGGTCGGTGCCCTTGACCTGGTCGAACGCGGCGGTCAGCGCCGGCGGGCGCGGTTCGGCCTGGTAGAGCGCCACCGCCAGCTCCGGGGTGGTGACGTAGTTGGTGACGAACTCCTGGGCCAGCGCCTTGTTCTTGCCCTTGGCGGCCACGTAGAACGCCTGGACGCCGACGAACGGCTGGGCCGGCTTGCCACCGGCGAAGCCCGGGACCGGCGAGATGTCGTAGGAGATGCCGGCCTTCTTGGCGTCGGCGATCGCCCACGGGCCGGAGACCAGGAAGGCGCACTTCTTGCCGGTGAAGGTGGCGATCGAGTTCTCGCCGGTGATCGAGCGCTTCAGCGCGCCGTCGCCCTTCTCGCCGAGCTTGCCGATCTTCCTGAACGCCTCGACCGACTCCGGCTTGCCCACGCCGAGGTCCTTCGGGTCGTAGTCGCCGTTGGCGGCGGTGCCGAACAGGTAGCCGCCGGCCGAGGTGTACAGCGGGTAGATGTGGTAGGCGTCGCCGTTCTGGCCGGACTGGAGGCAGAGGATCTCGCTGGCCTTCTTCTCGGCCTTGAGCTTCCTGCCGGTGGCGACCAGGTCCTCGATCGTCTTCGGCGCGTCGGGGGCCAGCGCCGTGTTGCGGATCAGCGCGATGTTCTCGGTGGCGTACGGCACGCCGTAGAGCTGGCCGTTGAAGGTCACCGCCTTGACCGCGGTCTCGTTGAAGCCGCCCTTCTGTGCGGCGGTGAGCTGCACCGGGTCGATGGCACCGTTCTGGACCAGGTTGCCGATCCAGTCGTGCGCGCCGACCACGACGTCCGGGCCGCTGCCCTGCTGCGAGGCGGTGACGAAGTTCGTCTGGAGGTCCTTGGAGACGGCCTGCACCTCGACGGTGACGCCGTTGTCCTGGCCGAACTTCTCGGCGAACGGCTTGAGCGCCGCGGTCCGCTTGTCGTCCGCCCAGATGACGAGCTTGCCGCTCGCGGCCGGGGAGGTCGCCTTGGCGGCCGGTTCGTCGTTGCTGTCGCCGCCGCCGCAGCCGGACGCGGCGAGCGCCAGGCCGAGGACGGTGACCACACCCGCGGTACGGATGCGCATCGGTACTCCTGTCGTCATGGCGAGCCGCCGGGGGAGGGCGGCCCGCCCTGGGAAAAGCTGAAAGTTCTTGCCAACCGACGCCGGACCTGCCGGGTCGCTGCTCTCGTGTGTTGCCGGGACGTTAGCAAGAGGTTGCAGCCAATGGAAGGGCTTGCAGAAGCGCCCGCAAGAACTTGCCCGTGGGCTAAAGTTCGGCCATGCGCGCTCGACTGTCCGACATCGCCCAACAGGCCGAAGTCAGCGAGGCCACGGTGTCGCGGGTGCTCAACGACCGCCCCGGCGTGGCCCCGGAGACCCGCCAGGCCGTCCTCACCGCCCTCGACGTGCTCGGGTACGAGCGTCCGGCCCGGCTGCGCAAGCGCAGCGCCGGACTGGTCGGGCTGGTGGTTCCCGAGCTGGAGAATCCGATCTTCCCGGCGTTCGCCCAGGTGATCGAGTCCACCCTGGCGCAGAGCGGGTTCACCCCGGTGCTGTGCACCCAGACCCCGGGCGGGGTCACCGAGGACGAGTACGTGGAGATGCTGCTCGACCGGCAGGTCTCCGGCATCGTCTTCGTCTCCGGCCTGCACGCCGACACGGCGGCCAACCACGACCGGTACCGCGCGCTGATCGCCCGGCCGCTGCCGGTCGTCATGATCAACGGGTACGCCCCCGGCATCGCCGCGCCCTTCGTCTCCTGCGACGACCGGGAGGCCACCGAGCTGGCCGTGGCGCACCTGGTCGCGCTCGGGCACCGGCAGATCGGCCTGGTCACCGGGCCGGACCGGTTCGTGCCGGTGCAGCGCCGGGTGGCCGGCTTCCGGGCCGCGATGACCCGCCTCGGCGCGACCGGGACCGAGCTGGACGCGCTCGCCGAGCTGTCCCTGTTCGGTGTCGAGGGCGGCGAGGCCGCCGCCGGCCGGTTGATCGAGCGCGGGGTGACCGGGATCGTCTGCGGCTCCGACCTGATGGCGCTGGGCGCGGTCCGGGCCGCCCGGCAACGCGGCAGGTCCGTCCCCGGTGACCTGTCGGTGGTCGGCTACGACGACTCGCCGCTGATGGCCTTCACCGATCCGCCGCTGACCACGATGCGGCAGCCGGTGGCCGCGATGGCGGTGGCCGCGGTCCGGGCGCTGGTGGACGAGATCAACGGGCACGCCGCCCCGCACTCGGAGTACCTGTTCCGCCCGGAGCTGGTGGTGCGCGGGTCCACCGCGGTGGTACGCCAGGCCGACGCCGGCCGGCAGCGCCCGGCCCCGCCCGCCCTCGCCGTCCCGGCCTGACCGTCGTCCCGACCCAACCTTCGTCGCGACCTGACCGTCGTCCCGGCGGGGCGCGGCCGGCTTCCCGGTTGATGGGACGGCCCGGAAGCACGCCCGACCCTGGCCGCAGGTGACGGACGTCATTTCTTGCGCAAGAGATGCTTGACGCTTGCAGCATCCGGCCGGCATTCTCTCAGCACCCGCGTCCGTCACCCGGCACCGTGCGGGTCAGCCACCGCGCCGCCGCAGAACGGGGATCTCCACCGATGACCGCCGCCGCCCCCTCCACGCCACCGACCTCCGACCACGACTGGTGGCGTGCCGCGGTCGTCTACCAGGTGTACGTCCGCAGCTTCGCCGACTCCGACGGCGACGGCGTCGGCGACCTCGGGGGTATCCGGCAGCGGCTGCCCTACCTGCGTGACCTCGGCGTGGACGCGCTCTGGCTGACCCCGTTCTACACCTCGCCGCAGATCGACGGCGGCTACGACGTGGCCGACTACCGCGACGTCGACCCGCTCTTCGGCAGCCTCGCCGACTTCGACGCCATGATCGCCGACGCGCACGCGCTCGGCCTGCGCATCATCGTGGACCTGGTGCCCAACCACACCTCCAGCGCGCACCCCTGGTTCACCGCCGCCCTCGCCGCCGGCCCCGGCTCCCCGGAACGGCAGCGTTACCTCTTCGCCGACGGCCGGGGCGTCGACGGTGAGCTGCCCCCCAACGACTGGGAGAGCATCTTCGGCGGCCCCGCCTGGACCCGGCTGCCGGACGGCCAGTGGTACCTGCACCTGTTCGACCCGGCCCAGCCGGACCTGAACTGGCGGCACCCGCAGGTGCGCGCCGAGTTCGAAGACGTGCTCCGGTTCTGGCTCGACCGGGGCGTCGACGGGTTCCGGATCGACGTCGCCCACGGCATGATCAAGGCCGAGGGGCTGCCGGACGTCGGCTTCAGCTCGATGACCACCGGCCGGCGTCAGTCGGAGCTGCTCGGCAAGGGCCGGCTGCCCTACTTCGACCAGGACGAGGTGCACGACATCTACCGCGCCTGGCGGCCGATCCTGGACAGCTACCCCGGCGGTCGGATGGCGGTCGCCGAGGCGTGGGCCGAGACCCCGCAACGGCTGGCCCGCTACATCGGCCCCGACGAACTGCACCAGGCGTTCAGCTTCGACTTCCTCGACGCCACCTGGTCGGCCGACTCGTTCCGCAAGGTGATCGACACCGCGCTGGCCGAGTCGACCATCGTCGGCGCACCGACCACCTGGGTGCTGTCCAACCACGACCGGCAGCGGCACGTCACCCGGTACGGCGACGGCGAGGTGGGCCTGCGCCGGGCCCGGGCCGCCGCCCTGCTGATGCTGGCCCTGCCCGGCTCCACCTACCTCTACCAGGGCGAGGAGCTGGGTCTGCCGGAGGTGCTGGACCTGCCCGACGCGCTCCGGCAGGACCCGGCGTTCCTGCGGACCGGGGAGAGCCGCGACGGCTGCCGGGTGCCGATTCCGTGGAGTGGCGAGCTGGCCCCGTACGGCTTCGGTCCGGAGGGCAGCGCGCTGAGCTGGCTGCCGGCCCCGGCGACCTGGCGTGCCCTCTCGGTGGCCGCCCAGACCGGGACGCCCGGCTCGACGCTGGAGCTGTACCGGGCCGCGCTGCGGATCCGGCACGAGCATCCCGCGCTGGCGACCGCCGCCGGTCCGGTGACCTGGCAGGAGGCCGGTCCCGGCCTGCTCGCGTTCAGCCGCAGCGCCGACGACACCGTGTTGACCTGCGTGGTCAACCTCAGCGGCGCCCCGGCCCGGATCGACGGGTACGGCCACCCGGTGGTGGCCAGCGCAGACCTCACCGCGCAGGACGCCGGACACGTCCTGCCGGTGGACGCCGCCGCGTGGTTCGAACGGCGCTGAGCCGGGTAACCCGCCTTTGACCTGGTCGTCCGTTGTGCCCCGCGCCGACGGGCGACCGGCTGCCGACCCCTTGTGGTGGGGGGTGAGGGTGGCACCGGTGTCCCGGGAAGTGGCTTCCCCGGGACACCGGTGCGCCACCGGGTACCGGTCCCGCCACGGGCAGCCCACCGGATACCCACTCGCGCCACGGGCAGCCCACCGGGTACCGGTCCCGCCACGGGCAGCCCACCGGATACCCACTCGCGCCACGGGCAGCCCACCGGGTACCGGTCCCGCCACGGGCAGCCCACCGGATACCCACTCGCGCCACGGGTGCTCCGCCAGGCCGGCGAGCCGGTGGCGCCGTCACCGTTCGCGCAGCAGCCCGGCGATCCGCCCGAAGCCCGCCCGGACCTGCTCCTCGGTCGGGACGGGCAGCGGCTCCGGCGACGTCGCCCCGACGGTGGCCGTCGCCCACGACTCCCCCGGCCCGTCGTCCTGCTCGTCCAGGACCTGCTCGAAGTCCCCGTAGAGGTCGGCCGCCTCGATTCCGGCGGCCTCGTCGTCGGCGGCGAGCTGCGCGGCGGCGACCTCGCCCCGGATCTCCTCGGCGGACAGCGCCGGCACCAGCGGCTCGACCACCGCCATCAACTGTTCGTCGGCCACCACCGCCTCGGCCAGCGCCAGCGCGTGCGGACGCTCGTACGGCCCGCAGACCACCGGCTCCCACTCCGCCGGGTCGGCGAGCGGGCCGACCGTGATGATCCAGGGCAGGCCGAGCAGCGGGGAGTCGTCCGGCAGGTCCAGCGTCACGAGTGCGCCCACCGGTTCATCATCGGCGGCGTGACCGGAGCCCGCGGCGGCATCCGCCCCCGTTCATCTTTTCCGGCGACCGTCAGCCACCCGACGCCGTCAGCCACCCGGCGACCGGTCACCCGACAACCGCCAGCCGCCCGGCGACCGGTCACACCTGACGACCGCCAGCCGCCCGGCGACCCGGTCGCCGACGCCGTCAGGGGGACCGTCGCCCGGCGACCGATCACCCGACGACCGTCAGCCCTGCGGCGGCCCGGAACCGGTCGGCGGCGGGACGCCCAGCGCGGACCGGACCAGGGCCAGCGCCCGGTCGGCGGGCACACCCAGCCGGGCCGCCTCCTCGGCGTACCGGGTCGCCGCCCGGTGCAACCGGTCCGCCGCGTCGTCCCGCCCCGGGGCGACGAAGCTGCCGTGCCGCCCCCGGGTCTGCACCAGCCCGGCCGACTCCAACTCCCGGTAGGCGCGGGCCACCGTGTTCACCGCCAGCCCCAGCTCGGCGGCGAACTGCCGGACCGGGGCGAGCCGGGTGCCCACCGCCAGCCGCCCGTCCCCGATCATCGCGGCGAGCTGCGAACGCACCTGCTCGTACGGGGGCACCGTCGACTCCGGGTCGATCTCGATCGACATCAGCCCGCTCCTCCCGGCGTACCCGGATCGGTCTCGGTGTCGACGTCGGCCTCGACGTTGACCTGCCGCATCACCGCCCCCTCGGAGAGGTCCACCACCCGGCCGTGCCGGCTGGTGGCGGCGAGCGCGGCACCGAAGAGCACCAGCTGGTTGAGCAGGTACAGGTAGAGCAGCACCGCCACCGCGCCGGCCACCACCGCGTACGCCGGGTTCCGCTCGGTCCGCACGATGTAGAACCGCCCCACCGTGTTGAGCAGCGTGATCCCGACCGCCACCAGCAGCACCACCGGCCGCAGCCGCCGCCGGCTCATCCGCAGCCGGGGCACCGCCACCAGCAGCGCCGTCGCCAGCACCGCGTTGACCAGCACGCTGAGTACGGCGCTGACGGTGGTCAGCCCCACCGAGCCGGTGGCCCGCAGCAGGAACCGCAGCACCGACTCCAGCGCGTCCACGGCCGCCACCGAGACACCGAGCATCACGAAGACCAGCAGCAGCACACCCAGGTCCACCAGCCGGCGGACCACCAGGTTGCCCGGCTGCTGGTTGAAGCCGTACATCAACCGCTGCGACGACCGGATCGCCTCCACCCAGCCGATCCCGGTGAAGACCAGGATGACCAGGCCCACCACCCCGACGGCGTTGCTGCTCTCGGCGATCTGCCGGGGGTCGAGGAAGGGCAGGTTGTCCCGCAGGAACTCGGCCGCCGCGTCGGAGACCTCGTCGTTGTCCTCGAGGATCGCCCCGAAGACCGAGTAGGCGACCAGGGCGAGGGCGAAGACCGCGAAGAAGCCGTAGTACGCGATGGCGGCCGCCAGCCGGCCGCCCAGCACCTCGCCGTAGAGGTCCACCGCCCGCCAGACGTGGTCGAGCCGGGGCCACCGGTGCCGGGCCACGGTGAACCGGCGGTCCATGCCGGCGGTCCACCGGTCCCACGCGTCCACCACGTCATCCTCGCCGATCTGTCGTCACCGGTGCCGACCAACCGGACCCCGGTGGACGGTCAGCCGCCGAGCCGGAAGTCCCGGCGCGGCTGCCACCGGGTCTGCCCGCTGTGCGAGAAGAGGGTGAACCCCTCGACCTCGAACATCGCCGAGAAGTCGGCGAGATCCTCGTACGCCCGGTCCAGCGCCTCGGGGGCGACGTCCTGGGCGACGGTGACGTGCGGATGGTAGGGGAAGCGCAGCTCCCGGCGCAGGGCGGGCGCGGCGTTGATGGCCGCGGCGAGCAGCTCGCACTCGCTGATCCCGGCCGCCACCGCGACGAAGACCACCTGGGTCACCGGCCGGAACGTGCCGGTGCCCCGCAGGTGCAGGGTGAACGGCAGGTGGGCGGCGGCGACCTCGGCCAGGTGCGTCTCGACCGCGTCCAGCGCCTCCAGCGGGATCTCGGTCGGGCCGAGCAGGGTCACGTGCGCCGGGACGACCTGCGGGTCGCCTGTCTGCACCCGGCGTCGGGTGAGCAGCTCACCCCAGGGCTGCGGGATGTCCACCGCGATCCCGATCTGGATCGTCTCGCCGGTCACCGGAACCCCGTCCCTGCGGTCCACGCTCCGCGCCACCCCTCCGCCCGTCGTACCGACCCGTACCGCCGCCCCGCCCACCGCTACTCGAAGTGGACCGGCGCGAGGAACCCGACCCGCTCGTACGCTGTCCGCAGGGTCGGCGCGGTGACCGCGCGGGCCTTCTCCGCACCCGCGGCGAGCAGCTTGTCGAGCTGGGCCGGATCGTCGAGGTAGGTGCGGGTGCGCTCCTGGATCGGGGTGACGAACTCGCGGACCACCTCACCGAGGTCCTTCTTGAGATCGCCGTAGCCCCGGCCCGCGTACGCGGCCACCAGGTCGTCGATGCTCCGGCCGGAGAGCGCCGAGTGGATGGTGAGCAGGTTGGACACCCCGGGCTTGGTGGCCGTGTCGAAGACGATCTCCCGACCGGTGTCGGTGACGGCCGAGCGGATCTTCTTGGCCGAGCGGGCCGGGTCCTCCAGCAGGTCGATGATCCCGGCCGGCGAGGACGACGACTTCGACATCTTCGCCGTCGGCTCCTGGAGGTCGGTGATCTTGGCGGTGTCCTTGACGATGTGCGGGGCGGGCACCGTGAAGGTCGGCCCGAACAGCGAGTTGAACCGCTGGGCCAGATCGCGGGACAGCTCCAGGTGCTGCCGCTGGTCCTCGCCGACCGGCACCGCGTCGGCCTGGTAGAGCAGGATGTCGGCGGCCTGGAGGATCGGGTAGGTGAACAGCCCGACGCTGGACCGGTCGCTGCCCTGCTTCTGCGACTTGTCCTTGAACTGGGTCATCCGGCTCGCCTCGCCGAAGCCGGTGATGCACCCCAGCACCCAGGCCAGCTGCGCGTGCTCGGGCACCTGCGACTGGACGAACAGGGCGCTGCGGTCCGGGTCGATGCCGACCGCGAAGAGCTGCGCGGCGGCCACCCGGGTGCGCTGCCGCAGCACCGCCGGGTCGTGCCCGGCGGTGATCGCGTGCAGGTCGACCACGCAGTAGAACGCCTCGTGGGTGTCCTGCAACGCCACCCAGTGCCGTACCGCGCCCAGGTAGTTGCCGAGATGGAACGAGTCGGCCGTCGGCTGGATACCGGAGAAGACGCGGGGACGGGAGGGAACGTCGGACATGACGGCAATTCTGTCAGCAACGCCCCGGGTACGTCATGACGGGCCGGCGGGTCGACTCGCCGCCGGCCCCGCCGGGGCGGTGACCTCGCGTCCCGCCGGGGCGGTGACCCCGCGTCCCGCCGGGGCGGTGACCCCGCGTCCCGGCGGCTCGGCGGGAACGGGCACCCCGCGGCGCGGCTCCGGCAGGCGGGCGGCGGAGACCGCGACCCGGGAGACCCGACGGCCGTCGAGGGCGAGCACCCGCAGCAGCCACCCGTCGGCCGGTTCCGTCGGCGGTGGATCGTCCGACGAGCCGACCGGAACCTCGTCCCCGGCGACCGGCAGCCGGCCGAGGGCCGCCATCAGGTATCCGCCGACCGTCTCGTACGGGCCGGCGGGCAGCGGTACCCCGGTCCGCTCGGCGAAGTCGGCCAGGTTGAGCCGACCGTCCACCACGGCCGGCAGGCCGGCGGACGCCGGTTCGGGCGGGCCGGTGTGCTCGTCGTAGATCTCCCCGACCAGTTCCTCGATCAGGTCCTCGCAGGTGACGATGCCGGCCGTGCCGCCGTACTCGTCGACCACCACGGCGAGGTGGTGGCCCTCGCGGCGCATCTCGGTGAGCGCGGCGAGCACCCGCTTACTGCCGGGCAGCCGCTTGACCTCCCGGCTCAGCCGGCCCACCGTGGTGGTCGGGTCCAGGTCGGGGCGGAGCAGCACGTCCCGCAGGTGGATGAAGCCGACCACGTCGTCGTGGGTGCCGTCGACCACCGGGTAGCGGGTGTGCGGCTCCATCCGGACCAGCCGTTCCGCCTCGGCGAGGGTCAGCCCGGCGGCGAGGAAGACCACCTCGGTGCGGGGCATCATCACCTCGCGGACCAGACTGGCCCCGGCGACCAGCACCTCGTCGATGATCCGCCGCTCGTCCGGATCGATGACGGTGTTGGCGGCGACCAGGTCGCGCAGCTCGTGTTCGCTGATCCGTTCCCGCCCGGCGGCGGGGCTCGCGCCGAGCAGACCGGTGACCAGCCGGGTGGCCCCGTCGGCGGCCCGCACGACCAACCGGGCGACACCGCGGGCCACCGGCCCGGGTGCGCGCCGGCTCCGTACCGGCGTACGTCTCCTGGGGCCGGCCCCGGGACCACCCGCCTCCCGCATGGAAGTGATGGTAGGACCGCCGGTCACCGGGCGTGGGCAATGTGCGGATCTGTTCAATCATGAAGGTTCATGATGGAATGGTGGCCATCTACGACGCACAGCGCGGCGACAGCACCCGGCCGTAGGGTGATCACGAACGGCCGCAGCGGGCGCGGCCAGGCAGGAGGACCGACGTGAAACTGCTCGTCACCGGCGGTGCCGGGTTCATCGGCAGCGTGGTGACCCGGATGCTGCTCGACGCCGGCCACCGGGTGACCGTCCTGGACGACCTGCGCACCGGCCACCGGGCCGCGTTGGCCCCCGACGCCACCCACGTCGACCTGCCGGTGCACGAAGCCGCCCAGGTGCTCACCCCGGACGCCGGCTACGACGGGGTGCTGCACTTCGCCGCGCTGATCGCCGCCGGTGAGTCGATGGTCCGCCCCGAGGCGTACTGGCACGCCAACACGGTCAGCTCGATCGCGCTGGTCGACGCCGTCCGGGCCGCCCGGGTGCCGCGCCTGGTCTTCTCCTCCACCGCCGCCGTCTACGGCAACCCGGTCGAGCTGCCCATCCCGGAGACCGCCGTCAAGGCCCCCACCAACACGTACGGCGCCACCAAACTCGCCGTCGACCTGGTGCTCACCTCCGAGGCGACCGCACACGACCTGGCCGCCGTCTCACTGCGCTACTTCAACGTCGCCGGGGCGTACCTGCGCGACGGCCTCGCCATCGGCGAACGGCACGACCCGGAGACCCACCTCATCCCCATCGCTCTCGACGTCGCCGCCGGCCGCCGGGAGAAACTCCAGCTCTTCGGCGACGACTACCCCACCGTCGACGGCACCTGCGTCCGCGACTACATCCACGTCGAGGACCTCGCCCGCGCCCACCTGCTGGCGCTCACCGCCGCCGTGCCCGGCCGGCACCGCATCTACAACCTCGGCAACGGCAGCGGCTTCACCAACCGCCAGGTCGTCGACGTGGTCCGCGAGGTCACCGGCCACCCGGTGCCGGTCGAGACCGCCCCCCGCCGCGAGGGCGACCCGGCCGAACTCGTCGCCTCCGCCGACCTGGCCCGCCAGGAACTCGGCTGGGTGCCCGAGAAGCCGACCCTCACCGACATGGTGGGCGACGCCTGGGCGTTCTACCGCACGCACGTGCTGGGGCAGTCGTGACGCCCGCAGCGGACGGACCGGCCGCCGCCGCCCCGGCCACGACCGACGTCGCCGACCGCGCCACCGCCGCCTTCCGCTCCGGGTACGACGAACAGCCGGCAGGCCGCTGGGCCGCACCCGGACGGGTCAACCTGATCGGCGAGCACACCGACTACAACGACGGATTCGTGCTCCCCTTCGCCCTCCCGCTGCGTACCGTGGTCGCCGCCAGCCCCCGGCCCGACGAACACTGGACGGTCCGGTCGGAGATCGCCGACCAGCCGGTCGACTTCGGCACCGCCGAGGTCGACACCCCCGGCCGGGTCACCGGCTGGGGCGGCTACGTCGCCGGAGTGGTCTGGGCCCTGCGCGAGGCCGGATACGCCGTCCCCGGTGCCCGGCTGGCGATCGCCTCGGACGTGCCGCTCGGCTCCGGGCTCTCCTCGTCGGCGGCGCTGGAGGCCGCGGTGCTCACCGCCCTGGTCGACCTGGCCGGGCTCGACCTGCCCACCGGGCGCCGGCCCCGGCTGGCCCAGCGCGCCGAGAACGCCTACGTCGGCGCACCCACCGGGATCATGGACCAGTCCGCGGTGATCCGCTGCCGCGCCGGCCACGCCCTCTTCCTCGACTGCCGCGACGAGTCCGTCGAACACATCCCGTTCGACCTGGACGCCGCCGGCCTGGCCATCCTGGTGATCGACAGCCGCGCCCCGCACCGGCACGCCGACGGTGAGTACGCCTCCCGCCGGGCCGCCTGCGAACGCGCCGCCGCCCTGCTCGGGGTGCCCGCACTGCGCGACGTACCGGCCGCCGACCTCGACGACGCCCTCGGCCGGCTGCCCGACGACGAGACCCGACGCCGGGTCCGGCACGTGGTCACCGAGAACCAGCGGGTACTCGACACCGTCGCGTTGCTCCGCGCCGGCCGGGTGCCCGAGATCGGGCCGCTGCTGACCGCCTCGCACGCCTCCATGCGGGACGACTTCGAGATCACCGTCCCCGAGGTCGACACCGCGGTCGAGGCGGCGCTCGCGGCCGGCGCGCTCGGTGCCCGGATGACCGGTGGCGGCTTCGGCGGCTGCGTCCTCGCCCTGGTCGAGACGGACCACTCGGAGGCGGTGGCGGCGGCCGTCACGACCGCGTACGCCGAGCGCGGCTTCCCCACCCCCACCACCCTCACCGCCCTCCCCGCCCCCGGCACCACCCGCCTCCCCTGGCTCCCCTGACTCCCCGGTTCCCCCACCACCCCCGCCCCGACAGCACCCAGCCCGCCTACGCCCACCCCAACCGACCCGGCCGAGCACGGGCACGACACGACTGGGCACGGGCACCGCTGGGCACGGTGATCAAGAGGTTTAGGTCAACCCCACGCTCGCATCCCGACGTAAACCTCTTGATCACCGAGCCGATCACGCCCTTGCGGGGTGGGGTGGGCCGGGGTGGAGGATCACCGGGTGGGGTCAGCGGGTGATCAAGAGGTTTAGGTCAATCTCGCGGACGAGATTGACCTAAACCTCTTGATCAACGGGCCAAGACCGGACCAGGCCGGGCCAGGGCCGGGACCAGGCCGGGCCGGGCCGGGCCGGGGGAGTTGAGGGGTGGGGGTTCAGGCGGTGTCGACGATCATGCCGGCGGCTACCGTGCGATTGGTGGCCTCGTCGATGATGATGAAGCCGCCGGTGGTGCGGTTGCGGCGGTACTCGTCGGCGAGCAGCGGCACGGTGGTGCGCAGCCGGACCCGGCCGATCTCGTTGAGTTTCAGCTCACCGGCGGCCTCGTCGCGGTGCAGGGTGTTGATGTCCAGGCGGTAGTACAGACCGCGCACGATCGTCCGCGCCGTCCGGGTGGTGTGCTTGATGGTGTACTTGCCGCCGACCTGGAGCGGCCGGGTCTCGTCCATCCAGCAGACCATCGCCTCGATGTCCTGCGAGACGGTGGGGGCGTTGTTCGGCCGGCAGATCATGTCGCCGCGGGAGATGTCGATCTCGTCGGTGAGGCGGACGGTGACCGACATCGGGGGGAACGCCTCGTCGACGGGTCCGTCGGCGGTCTCGATGGCGCTGATCCGGCTGGTGAACCCGGACGGGAGGACCATCACCTCGTCGCCGGGCTTGAGGACGCCGGAGGCGACCTGACCGGCGTAGCCGCGGTAGTCGGTGACCGTGGTCGACTGGGGGCGGATCACGTACTGCACGGGGAACCGGACGTCGACCAGGTTGCGGTCCGAGGCGATGTGTACCCGTTCCAGGTGGTGCAGCAGGGACGGGCCTTCGTACCAGGGCATGTTCTCCGAGCGGGTGGCGATGTTGTCGCCCTGCAACGCCGACACCGGCACCACGGTCAGGTCCGGTACGTCGAGTTTCGCGGCGAACGCGGTGAACTCGTCGGCGATCTGCTCGAAGACCTCCTGGGAGAAGTCGACCAGATCCATCTTGTTGACGCACAGCACCAGGTGCGGCACCCGCAGCAGCGAGCACAGGAACGCGTGCCGCCGCGACTGTTCCACCAGCCCCTTCCGCGCGTCCACCAGGATCAACGCCAGATCCGCCGTCGACGCCCCCGTCACCATGTTCCGGGTGTACTGGATGTGCCCCGGGGTGTCGGCGATGATGAACTTGCGGCGGGGGGTGGCGAAGTAGCGGTACGCCACGTCGATGGTGATGCCCTGCTCCCGCTCGGCCCGCAACCCGTCGGTGAGCAACGCCAGGTTGGTGTACTCGTCGCCCCGGGCCGCGCTGACCGCCTCCACCGCCGCCAGCTGGTCGGTGAACAACGACTTCGTGTCGTAGAGCAGCCGCCCGATCAGGGTCGACTTACCGTCGTCCACGCTTCCCGCGGTGGCGAACCGCAGCAGGTCCATCGGCCGGGCCTCGACCTCGGGCGACACCGTCTCGGTGCTCATCAGAAGTAACCCTCCCGCTTGCGGTCCTCCATCGCGGCCTCGCTGACCCGGTCGTCGCCCCGGGTCGCCCCCCGCTCGGTGATCCGCGTCGCGGCCACCTCCTCGATCACCAGGTCCACCGTGTCGGCGTCCGAACGCACCGCCGCCGTGCAGGAGGCGTCGCCGACGGTGCGGTAGCGCACCCGCGCGGTGAACGGCTCCTCGCCCGCCCGGGGCTGGAAGAACTCGTTGACCGCGTAGAACATGCCGTCACGCTCGACCACCTCCCGGTCGTGCGCGTAGTAGATCGACGGCAACGGCACCCGCTCCCGCGCGATGTAGTGCCAGATGTCCAACTCGGTCCAGTTCGACAACGGGAACACCCGGATCGACTCCCCCGGATGATGCCGACCGTTGTACAACGACCACAACTCCGGCCGCTGGTTCTTCGGATCCCACTGCCCGAACTCGTCCCGGAACGAGAACACCCGCTCCTTCGCCCGCGCCTTCTCCTCGTCCCGCCGCGCCCCACCGAACAACGCGTCGAACCGGTGCTTCTCCACCGCGTCCAACAACACCGGCGTCTGGATCCGGTTCCGCATCCCGTCGGCCGACTCACGGACCGTCCCGGCCGCGAGTGCGTCGGGGACGCTCGCCACGATCAGGTGCAGGCCCAGCTCGGTGACCCGCTGGTCGCGGTAGTCGAGGACCTCGGGGAAGTTGTGCCCGGTGTCGACGTGCATCACCGGGAACGGGATGTTCGCCGGAGCGAACGCCTTCTGCGCCAACCGGAGCATCACGATCGAGTCCTTGCCACCCGAGAAGAGCAGCACCGGCCGCTCCATCTCGGCGACCACCTCACGCATCACGAAGATGCTCTCCGCCTCCAGGGCGTCGAGGTGGGAGACCTGGTAGGAGTGCGTGGGGGCGCTCATGCCACGGGCTCGATCGGCGCGGATCCGTTCATGGATTCCAGACCTTTCCGGTCGGACAAATCAAAAACAGCGCTCAGGCTACCCGGAATGTCTCTGCAACGCTGCAAGCAACCGGCTGGCGAGATCCTTGCGGCAGACCAGCAGGTCCGGCAGGCGCGGATCCGCCTCGTTGTATCTCAGCGCAGAACCGTCGATTCGGGAAGCGTGCAGGCCGGTGGCCGTCGCCACAGCGATCGGCGCCGCCGAGTCCCACTCGTACTGGCCACCCGCGTGGATGTAGGCGTCCACGTCCCCGGTCACCACCGCCGCGATCTTCGCCCCCGCCGAACCCATCGGCACCAACTGCGCGCCCACGTCGTCGGCCAGCGCGGTGAGGAAGGCCGGCGGCCGGCTCCGACTCGCCGCCAACCGCAGCGTACGGGCTCCCGAGGTGGCCGCCTCCACCGTCATCGGCGGGTACGCCGGCGGGTAGTCCGTGGCCAGCACCCGGTGCTGCGCCGGCAGACCCACCGCGCCCGCCACCAGCCCGTGCGGCGACGGCGCGTTGCGCGCCCAAAGCGCCACGTGCACCGCCCAGTCGGACCGCCCCGGCTCGGAGAACTCCCGGGTACCGTCCAACGGATCGATGATCCACACCCGGTCGGCGGTCAGCCGGGACACCCCGCCGACGGCGCCCACCAGCCGCGACCCCTCGTCCTCCTCGGAGAGGACGGCGTCACCGGGTCGCCACTTCGCCAGCTCGCTGCGGATCAGATCGTGCGAGACCTTGTCCCCGGCCGACTTCAACGCCCCGGCGTCCGCGAACCCCAGCTCGGCGCGAAGCTCCACCAGGGCCTGCCCGGCCCGGTCCGCCAGCCATCGGGCGAACGCGCCGTCGATCATCGGAGGACTGCCCACGAACTCGCTCCCGTCGCCGCACCACGGCCCGCGCGGGGGTCGGGCCACGTCAGAAGGCGCAGACTACCGGCACCTCCACCGCGCTCCGAGTACGCCCCCGCGCCTCAGGCCCCGTGATACGCGTTCTGGGTCGGCTCGACACCCTTGGTGACCACCGACTCCACCACGTCGGCGGCCCGGTCCACCAGGAACGCCAGCTCCTTGCGCTCCGCCGCGCCGAAGTCCGACAGCACGAAGTCCGCCGGATCCTGACGCCCCGGCGGCCGGCCGATGCCGAACCGCACCCGGGCGTACTCCTTCGTCCCCAACGACTTCGACATCGAACGCAGACCGTTGTGCCCGCCCTCGCCACCGCCCAGCTTCACCCGCACCTGCCCGTACGGGATGTCCAGTTCGTCGTGGATGGCGATCACCCGGTCGGCCGGGATCTTGTGGAACTGCGCCAGCGCGGCCACCGGCCCCCCCGACAGGTTCATGTACGTCTGCGGCTTGAGCAGCACCACCTTCGGGCCGCCGAAACCGATCCGCCCCTCGGCGACGTCCGCCACCACCCGCTTGTACCGGCCGAACCGCGCGCCCAGCCGTACGGCGAGCAACTCGGCGACCATGAAGCCGACATTGTGCCGGTTCCCGGTGTACTCCCGACCCGGATTACCCAGGCCGACCACCAGCCACGGCCCCGTCTCGTCCGTCACGTCCCGTATCTCCCCTCACCGTCGGTGCCCCGATACGCCGACAGGCGCCCCCGCGACGGGAGCGCCTGCCGTGAAACGATGCGGCCGATCAGGCCTCGGTCTTCGCCTCGGCGTTCTCGGCACCCTCGGCGGCCGAGGTCTCGGCGGCCTCCGCACCCTCGGCGGCCTCGGTGGCCTCCGTCTCCTCGGGGGTCTCGACCTCCGGCAGGGTGGCTTCGAGCTGCTCGGCGGTGGGGGCCGCGGTCACCGAGGCGACCGTCTGCTCCGCGTCGGCCGCCAACTCGACACCCGTGGGCAGCTCGACGTCGGCGGCGGTGACCTGGCTGCCGGCCTCCAGCCCCTCGATCGACGCCTCCAGGTGGTCCGGCACCTTGGTGGCGTCGGCGGTCACCGAGAGGGTGTCGTGGTCGTGCACGATCAGGGTGTCCCGCGCGGCCTCACCGGTCAGCTGGACCGGGACCTCGACGGTGACCTTCTCGCCCCGACGGACCAGCAGCAGGTCCACGTGCTCGAAGCTGTCCCGGATCGGGTCACGCTGGATCGCCTTCGGCAGCGCCAGCACCTGGGTGCCGTCGCTGACCTCGATCGCGAAGAGCTGGTTGGCGCCGCCCTTACGGATGGCGGCGGCGAACTCCCGCGCCGGCAGCGCGATGTGCTTGGGCTTCTCGCCGTGGCCGTACAGCACAGCGGGCACCTTGCCGGCTCGGCGGGTACGACGGGCACCACCCTTGCCGAACTCCGTACGGGGCTCGGCGCTGATCTTTACCTCGGACACGGGAAAACTCCTGATGCTAACGCTACGGCGGCTTGTCGTCTGGCGGTGCTGGGGCGAGGGGCTCGCTTGGGGCTCATGCGTCATGAACGACTGCCCGGAGCACCGCGTCGATGACGGTGCCTCCGTGCGGCGCTCTCTCAGCGACCCGCCGGGCACCCTCGCCGTGGCAACCGCACCAGTCTACCCGAGGTCTTTCCGGGCTCTCCGGCAGTCCCCGTCTCGCGCCGCCGCCCCGCGCGTCGGCCCCGGCCCGGTCGCCGCCGACCGGGCCGGCACAGCCCTCGGTCCGGGCGTCAGCTGAGCCCGCCGAAGAGGGTGGTCACCGACCCGTCGTCGAAGACCTCCCGGATCGCCCGCGCCAGCAGCGGCGCGATCGACAGCACGGTGAGCTTGTCCAGCTGCTTCTCCGGCGGCAGGGGCAGCGTGTTGGTCACCACCACCTCGGTGACCGGGCTGTTCTTCAACCGCTCGGTCGCCGGGTCGGAGAGCAGGGCGTGGGTGGAGGCCACCACGATCTCCGCCGCGCCGGACTCCTTGAGGATGTCCGCCGCCTTGGTGATCGTCCCACCGGTGTCGATCATGTCGTCGACGATCAGGCAGACCCGCCCCTCGACCTCGCCGACCACCCGGTTCGCCACCACCTGGTTCGGCTTCATCGGATCCCGGGTCTTGTGGATGAACGCCAGCGGGCAGCCGCCGAGCCGGTCCGTCCACCGCTCCGCCACCCGCACCCGGCCCGAGTCCGGCGCCACCACGGTCATCGGCCGACCGGCGAACTTGCGCTCCACGTACTCGGCGAGGATGTCCATCGCGAACAGGTGGTCCACCGGTCCGTCGAAGAAACCCTGGATCTGCGCGGTGTGCAGGTCCACGGTGAGGATCCGGTTCGCCCCGGCCGTCTTGAGCAGGTCCGCCACCAACCGGGCCGAGATCGGCTCCCGGCCGCGGTGCTTCTTGTCCTGCCGGGAGTACGGGTAGAACGGCAGCACCACGGTGATCCGCTTCGCGGAGCCCCGCTTCAACGCGTCGATCATGATCAGGGTCTCCATGACCCAGGTGTTGACCCCGTGTGTGACGGACTGGACCACGAAGGCGTCCGAACCACGTACCGAGTCCCGGAACCGGACGAAGATCTCCCCGTTGGCGAACTCGTACGCGTCGGAAGGGGTCGGCGCTACACCGAGCACCTCACCGATCTCCTTGGCCAACTCCGGAAAGCCACGTCCGGAGAAGAGCATCAGGCTCTTGCGGTTTTCGGCCACGATGCTACCCATGGGCTCGTCTGCTCCCGTTGGTCGGTGGTGCCCGGCGGCGGTGGGCCGGGGCTATTCGGTTGCAGTATGCCCCGACACCGACGACCCTCACACCGCCTCGGCACCCCCGTGGATTGCCTCACCTTCGCTTGTCGACGGCGAACCGCCCGACGCACCCTCGGCAGCCGCCCGGGCCTGCTCGGCAGCCCGCGCGGAGACCGTCCCCGGCCGGTTACGCAGCACCCAGCCCTCGATGTTGCGCTGCGGCGCCCGGGTCACCCCCAACGCCCCCGGCGGCACGTCCTGGCTGAGCGCGCTGCCCGCCGCCACGTACGCCCCAGCGCCCACCTCGACCGGGGCGATCAGGTTGGTGTCACAGCCGACGAACGCACCGTCACCGACCACCGTGCGGTGCTTGTTCACCCCGTCGTAGTTCACGAAGATCGTCGCCGCGCCGATGTTGGCCCTCGCCCCGATCGTCGCGTCCCCCACGTACGACAGGTGCGGCACCTTCGCGCCCGGCCCCACATCGGAGTTCTTCACCTCGACGAACGTGCCCACCTTCGCCTTCTCGGCCAGCCGCGCCGCCGGCCGCAGGTAGGCGTACGGGCCGACGCTGGCCCCCGGACCCACCTCGGCGCCCACCGCGTGGCTGCGCAGCACGGTCGCCGCCGGACCCACCACCGTGTCGACCAGCGTCACGTCCGGCCCGACCACCGCCTCGGCACCCACCACCGTGGCCCCCCGCAGCTGGGTGTTCTGGTCGAGCACCGTGTCCCGCCCGACGGTGACCGTCACGTCGATCCAGGTGGTCGCCGGGTCGAGGATCGTCACCCCGGTCCGCATCCAGGCCTCGTTCACCCGGTCCCGCAGCAGCCGGCGCAACCCGGCCAGCTCCACCCGGTCGTTGCAGCCCAACGTCTCGACGTGGTCGGCGGCCACGTGCACACCGACCGGCTCACCCGCCGAGAAGAGCAGCCCGAAGACGTCGGTGAGGTACTCCTCACCCTGGTCGTTGTCGGTGGAGAGCTTGCCCAGCGCGGCCCGCAGCCGGGCCAGGTCGAAGGCGTAGATGCCGGCGTTGATCTCCCGGAGCGCCCGCTGGGCCGGGGTCGCGTCGCGCTCCTCCACGATCTGCTCCAGCCGACCGGCGGCGTCCCGGACGATCCGCCCCAGCCCGGTCGGGTCGGGCACCTCGGCGGCGAGCACCGTGGCCGCCGCCCCCTCGCCCTCGTGCGCCGCGACCAGCGCCTCCACCGTCCCGGTCCGCAGCAGCGGGACGTCACCGTTGATCACCACGACGGTGCCGGTGGCGTCCGGCACGGCGTCCAGCGCGATCCGCACCGCGTGCCCGGTGCCGAGCTGCTCGGCCTGGAGGACTCCGGTGGCCTCCGGGGCGACCTCGGCCAGGTGGGCGCGGACCTGATCCGCCCCGTGCCCGACCACCACCACGGTGCGGTCCGCGCGCAGCGGCCCGGCCGCGGCCAGCACGTGGCCCAGCAGCGTCCGGCCGAGCAGGGGGTGCAGTACCTTGGGCAGCGCCGACTTCATCCGCTTGCCCTCCCCCGCGGCGAGCACGACGACGGTACGGCGGTGGGGCTGGGACACGGGTGGGCTCCCGTCAGGGAAGGCGACAGTCTCGCCGCCATGCTAACCAGACTGCGGCGGGCGATCAGTGGAAGCTCCCGGGAGAGGACTCGAACCCCTACAATCAGGACCAAAACCTGACGTCCTGCCATTAGACGACCCGGGACGGTCTAAAACCGGCAAACCGACTAGCTCGGTCGACCTCCTACACCTTAGCGCCCCTCACCACCGCCGCCATCGCCCATTCCCCTCATGATCCCTTCGATCCGCCAGTACAGCTGCCGGGACCTGGGCACCTCGACGATCAGACAACCCCGATAGTCCGCCCCGGTATTGCGGCGAATCGTGTCGGGCCGGTGGCGCTTGAGCGACGTGGGGCGGAACGCCTCGACCGGGACGCCAACCCGCTCGGCCCACCAACGGACCGCCGCCTCGGAGTCCGCGGTCTCGTGGATGCTCACCCGAAAGCGCAGGGTCTCCCGTGGTGTGCCCGTCGCCTCGACGAAACGGATGAAGACGTCGACCAGCCCGGGATCACTGTTGATGAACCTGACCCGACACTCGTGGGGTCGCCAGGGCTTGGCCTTCTCCCCCTCCGCCCAGTAGAGCGCCGCGCCCACCAGGATCAGCTCACGATGCCGCAGCGACCCGACCCAGGCCGCAGCGTCCGCCACGGTGGCTGCCCGCGCGGCGTCCCGTGCCTGCCGATGGGCCGCCCACCGGGCGTCCGTCATCACCTTGGAGTGCGCCCGCCGGCGTTCCCGGGCGGCCTCGTCGTCCGGGTCGAGGGGAAGGTGTCTGACCCAGAGGTAGGCGGTCGACTTCGCCACCCCCAGTTGGGTCGCGATGTCGTCGACCGAGCGGCCCTCGCCGCGCAGCGCCACCGCCGCCGCGCGCAGCCCGTCCTTCGCCGTCGGCCGCCGGGTCCACGCCGGTGGCGGGACGCCGCGCAGCAGCGCGTACACCCGGTTGCGGCCGAGACCGGTGCGGGCCTGGATCTGGCGGACGGAGAGCCCTTCCCCGGCGCGCAGCCGGCGCACCTCGGCGGCGCTCGGATCGGTCATGGCCGGCAGGTTAGGACACCCGTACGACACCCCTCGGGGTCGGTGCGGTGTCGAAGCCGGCGGTGCCACGGGGATCCACCTGGCAGGATGGCCGGGTGACCGAGACGGACGGGCACGACCGGAGCATTCCACGACAGGGCGTCACCGAGCGCCGGCGAGGTGACGAGATGGCCCAGACCCCGACCGGGAACGATCCCGGTGCGCGACGACGGTCGGTACCGGCCGCGGGCGCGAAGCCGGCGTCCCGGGTACGGATGTCGGCCGCACAGCGTCGCGAGCAGCTGATCGCGATCGGTCGGCAGGTCTTCGCCGAGAAGGGCTTCGACGCGACCTCGATCGAGGAGGTGGCGGCGCGGGCGCGGGTCTCCAAGCCGGTGATCTACGAACACTTCGGCGGCAAGGAGGGCCTGTACGCGGTGGTCGTCGACCGCGAGGTGCGGGCCCTGCTGGACCGGATCACCACCGCCTTGACAGCGGGTGACCCCCGCGAGTTGCTGGAGCAGGCCGCACTGGCCCTGCTGGGCTACATCGAGGAGGAGACCAGCGGGTTCCGGGTGCTGGTGCGGGAGTCGCCGTTGATGTCGGCGACCGGCAACTTCAGCAGCGTGATGAACGACGTGGGGCACCAGGTGGAGCACATCCTGGGGGCCGAGTTCTCCAGCCGGGGCTACGACCCGAAGCTGGCCGAGCTGTACTCGCAGGCGCTGGTGGGCATGGTGGCGTTGACCGGCCGCTGGTGGCTGGAGGTCCGCAAGCCGGGCAAGGAGACGGTGGCGGCGCACCTGGTGAACCTGGCCTGGAACGGCCTGTCCCATCTGGAGGCCGAGCCGGGGTTGATCACGGTACGCAGGCCCGGCTGACCGGTGCGGCCCGGGCGGGCCGGGCACCGGGAGAGCCGGGCAGGCGGCAGCTGGGCACCGGGAGAGCCGGACACCGGGGCGGCGGGCCGGTCAGCGGGCCGGGTGGAGGCGGTCGGCCCGCTCCCGTTCGGCGTGCTCGTCGGTGCCGATCTTGTCGTACAGGCCGGTGGCGAGCAGCAGCAGCCCGAACAGCAGCGAGACGATCACCGTCGACATGGAGAAGTTGAGGATGTTGGCGCGGGTCTGCAGCACGCTCATCATCGCGATGCCGGTGACCATGAAGACCACCCCGGCGGTGAGGTTCATGACGTGGCCGAGGTTGCCGCGCCGGGACGCCCCGACGATCAGGACGAGCCCGAAGACCATCGAGACCAGCGAGAAGGCCAGGTTGGTGCGCAGGCCCAGCGCCCAGTGGCTGCCCCGGGCGAACAGCGGCTCGCCCCAGGTCTGCACCACGCCCCAGACGCCGAAGACCAGGATGTAGAGGCCGACGAGACCGGCGAAGACCCGGTACAGCGGGCGGGCCGGGTGGTTGACCGGGAAGTGCGCCATGGCCCCTCCTGCACGTGGACGCGATATCGGGAGAATTGTCCCCCGTCCCGCCGTCCGGCGTGGGCGAAACGCCAGGCTCCCGGCCTGCCCGCGAGTACGGGTCAGAGCACCAGGCGGGCCTTCTGCCAGGCTTCCTTCTCGTCGTCGGTGCCGACCTTGCCGTACATGCCGACCATCAGCAGGACGAGGCTGAGGGTCATCAGCACGATCACCGTGAGGATGCTGAAGTTGGCCACGTTGGCGTCGGTCTGGAGGAAGGCCAGCCCGGCCAGGCTGATCACCATCAGGGTGTAGGACAGCCACTGGTTGATCGCCACGTCGAGGTTGCGGCCGATCACCGTGCCGACCAGGATGACCACCCCGAACAGCACGGACAGCAGCGAGAAGCCGAGGTTGGTGCCCTGACCGAGGACCTTGGTGTCGTCCTGGGCGAAGATGTCGTTGCCGGCGCTGGCGATGACGCCGAGCACGCCGAAGACCACGAGATAGAGACCGAGGAGCCCGCCGATCGCCCGGTAGACCGGCCGCGCGGGGTGGTTGACGGGGGTGTGGGCCATGACTGTGTCTCCAACGCCGTTCGGGTGAGGGTCGCCGACGATTGTCCCGTACGCGAGGGTGTGACGCCGCACACGGGGGCGGTCCGGGGTTACAGCGGCGGGATCTCGTCGGCCAGGGTCAGCCAGGTCTCCTCGCTCCGCTCCCGCTCGGCGCGTACCTCCTTGAGCTGCGCGTCGAGTTCGGCGACCCGGGCGTAGTCGGTGGCGTGCGCGGCGAGCTGGTCGAGGAGGGCGGCTTCCTTCTGGTCGAGCTTGCCGATCTGCCGTTCCAGCCGGGTCAGCTCCTTGCGGGCCTGCCGGGCGTCGGCGGCGGACATCCCGCCGCCGGCCGGGGCGGCCGGGGCGGCGGCCGGGCCGGGCGCGGTCCGGGCCGGGCCGGGTCCGGCGGCGCGGGCCAGGTACTCGTCGACGCCGCCGGGCAGGTGCACCAGCCGTCCGTCGCCGAACATCCCGTACGCGGCGTCGGTGACCCGTTCGATGAGGTAGCGGTCGTGGCTGGCCACGATGATCGTGCCGGGCCAGGAGTCGAGCAGGTCCTCCAGCGCGGCGAGGGTGTCGGTGTCCAGGTCGTTGGTGGGCTCGTCGAACAGCAGCACGTTGGGCTCCCCGGCGAGCAGCCGGAGCATCTGGAGCCGGCGGCGCTCCCCGCCGGAGAGGTCGCCCACCGGGGTCCAGAGCCGGCGGTCGTCGAAGCCGAACACCTCGGCGAGCTGGGCGGCGGAGATCTCCCGGTCGCCGAGCTGCACCCGGCGGGCGACCTCCTCGACGGCCTCCAGGACGCGCAGGTGGCCGGGGAGTTCGGCGAGTTCCTGGGAGAGGAACGCCGGCTTGACGGTGGAGCCGGTGTGGAACCGGCCGCCGTCGGCGCTGGTGATGCCGGCCAGCAGCCGCAGCAGGGTGGTCTTGCCGGCGCCGTTGCGGCCGAGGATGGCGATCCGGTCGCCGGGGCCGACCTGCCAGGTGGTGTCGTGCAGGATCTCCTTCGGCCCGGCGTGCAGCCGGACGTGCTCCAGGTCGTACACCTGCTTGCCGAGCCGGGCGGTCGCCATCCGCTGCAACGACATGGTGTCGCGCGGCGGCGGTACGTCGTCGATGAGCGCGTTGGCCGCGTCGATGCGGAACTTCGGCTTGGAGGTACGGGCCGGTGGGCCGCGCCGCAGCCAGGCGATCTCCTTGCGGAGCAGGTTCTGCCGGCGGGCCTCGGTGGCGGCGGCGACCCGTTCCCGTTCGGCGCGGGCCAGCGTCCAGGCGGCGAAGCCGCCCTCGTAGGCGCGGACGGTCTGGTCGGCGACCTCCCAGGTGGTGGTGCAGACCGCGTCGAGGAACCACCGGTCGTGGGTGACCACGACGAGCGCGCCCCGGCGGCCGACCAGGTGCCGGGCCAGCCAGTCGACGCCACCGACGTCGAGATGGTTGGTGGGCTCGTCGAGGATGAGCAGGTCCGACTCGCGGACCAGCAGGGCGGCCAGCGCCACCCGGCGGCGCTCGCCGCCGGACATCGGGCCGACCGGCTGGTCGAGGCCGAGGTGGGGCATGCCGAGGCCGTCGAGGATGGCCCGGACCCCGGCGTCGCCGGCCCACTCGTGTTCGGCGCCCATGCTCTGGCCGAGCCAGGCGGTGCCGAGCACCACGTCCCGCACGGTGGCCTCGGGGGTCAGGGTGAGGGCCTGCGGCAGCCAGAGCACCCGCAGGTCACGGCGGTGGGTGACCCGGCCGTCGTCGGGGTCCTCCTGCTTGGTGAGCATCCGCAGCAGGGTGGACTTGCCGGCGCCGTTGAGGCCGACCACACCGATCCGGTCGGCGTCGTCGAGGCCGAGTGAGACGTCGGTGAGCAGCGGCCCGGCGGCGCCGTACCCCTTGGACACCCGGTCCAGGTTGACGATGTTGGCCACGGTCCCACCTTTCATGATCAAGGCGTCCCGGTGCCGGCGGGCACCTCGGGACGCCTGGGGCAAGGGTACGCGGCGGCCCGTCGGGGCCGGTGGGCGGCGCGGGTCAGCCGATGCGGGCGCCGGGGACCGGGCCGTGGGCGACCCGGGTCTCCCGACACACCCCGGCGGCGGCCACCTCGGCGGCGACCCGTTCCGCGTCGGCGGCGTCCCGGACCAGGAACACGCAGGTCGGGCCGGAGCCGGAGACGATGCCGGCGAGCGCCCCGGCGGCCTCCCCCGCCTTCAGCGTGTCGGCCAGGGCCGGGCGCATCGACAGCGCGGCGTCCTGGAGGTCGTTGCCGAGGCAGCCGGCCAGCACCCGGGGATCCCGTTGGCGCAGCGCGCCGAGCAGCCCGTCGGTGCTGCCCAGCGGCGCACCGGCGGTGCCGGCGGCGCGCAGCCGGTCCAGCTCCCGGTAGGCGGCGGGGGTGGACAGGCCGCCGTCGGCGACGGCCACCACCCAGTGCCAGGAGGTGGGGCGGGCCAGCACCGGGCTGACCGCCTCGCCCCGGCCGGTGCCCAGCGCGGTGCCGCCGTGGATCAGGAACGGCACGTCGGAGCCGAGGTCGGCGGCGATGCCGGCCAGCTCGTCGCGGGACAGCCCGGTGCCCCACAGGGCGTCGCAGGCGACCAGCGCGGCGGCGGCGTCGGCGCTGCCGCCGGCCAGCCCACCGGCGAGCGGGATCTGCTTGCGCAGGTGCAGCCGGGCGTGCGGCGGCACCCCGGCGTACCCGGCGAGGGCGTGGGCGGCCCGGATGGCCAGGTTGGAGTCGTCCAGGGCCAGCTCGCCGGTGCCCTCGCCCTCCATGGTCAGGGTGAGCGTGTCGCCCCGGCGGGCGGTCAGCTCGTCGTAGATCGAGATCGCGTGGTAGACGGTGTTCAGCTCGTGGTAGCCGTCCCGGCGCAGCGGTCCCACCCCGAGGTGCAGGTTGACCTTCGCGGGTACCCGGACCCGGACCGGCCCGCTGCTGCCCCGTCGCTGATGGTCGTCGTCGTCCGGTCGCCAGGCCTCGGTCACCGGGTGACGTCCCACCGGCACGGGCGGATGTCGAACGGGATCTCCACGATCAGCTCCTCGGCGGCGTCGGCGGCCGGCGGCGTACCGGCCGGCAACCAGGTCGGACGCGCAGCGGCGGCGCACCCCCCGGCGGGCACGGCGTCAGCCTACTGTGCGACGGGCGCGGGCGTCGGAGCCGACGCGGCGATCGCGGCGAACTGCTCCACGGTGAGCGACTCCCCGCGGGCACCGGGGTCCACCCCGGCGGCGGTGAGCGCCGCGGCGGCCCGGTCTGGGCCGCCCGCCCAGCCGGCCAGCGCCGCCCGCAACGTCTTGCGCCGCTGGGCGAAGGCGGCGTCGACCACGGCGAAGACGGCCCGCCGGGGCACGTCGTGGCGGGGTGGTTCGCGCCGGGTGAACGCGACCAGTCCGGAGTCGACGTTCGGCACCGGCCAGAACACGTTCGGCGGCACCCGGCCGGCGGCCCGGGAGCGGGCGTACCAGGCGAGCTTGACCGACGGGATGCCGTACACCTTGGAGCCCGGGCCGGCGACCAGCCGGTCGGCGACCTCCTTCTGGACCATCACCAGGCCGTGCCGCAGGCTGGGCAGCTCGGCGAGCAGGTGCAGCACCACCGGCACGGCGACGTTGTAGGGCAGGTTCGCCACCAGCGCGGTGGGCGGCGGGTCGGCCAGCTCGGCGGCGGTGATCCGCAGCGCGTCGGCCCGGTGCACGGTGAGCCGGGCGGCGCCCGGGCCGGCGTGGACGGCGGCGGTCTGCGGCAGCGCGCCGGCCAGCACCGGGTCGATCTCCACCGCGTGCAGGTGGGCGGCGGCGGGCAGCAGGGCCAGGGTGAGCGAGCCGAGGCCGGGGCCGACCTCCAGCGCCACGTCGTCGGGGGTGAGGCCGGCGGCGGTGACGATCCGGCGGACGGTGTTCGGGTCGTGCACGAAGTTCTGGCCGAGCTTCTTGGTCGGGTTGACGTCGAGGCGCGCGGCGAGTTCCCGGATCTCCGCCGGGCCGAGCAGGCCGGTCACGCCCCGAAGCGTAGTCGCGGGGTCCGGGCCGGTCACCACGGTCCGAAGGCCCGGTCGCCGGTGGCGGAGATCGCGACGCACAGCTCGTCGAGGTCGGTCCCGGTGGTCTCGGCCAGCGACCGCACGGTCAGCGGGATCAGGTACGACGCGTTGGGTCGACCCCGGTACGGCATCGGGGTCAGGTACGGCGCGTCGGTCTCGACGAGGAGCTGGTCGACCGGGGTGAGCGCGGCGGCCTCGCGTAGCGCGGCGGCGCTGCCGAAGGTGACGGTGCCGGCGAAGCTGAGCAGGTGACCCCGGCGGACGCACTCGCGGGCGAAGTCGGCGTCGCCGGAGAAGCAGTGCAGCACCACCGTGTCCGGGGCGCCCTCGTCGTCGAGGATCCGCAGCACGTCGGCGTGGGCGTCCCGGTCGTGGATGACCAGGGCCTTGCCGTACCGCTTGGCGATGGCGATGTGCGCCCGGAAGCTCTCCTCCTGGGCGGCCCGACCCTCGTCGCCGGTGCGGAAGAAGTCCATGCCGGTCTCGCCGACGCCCCGGACCCGGTCCCGGGCGGCCAGCGTCTCGATCTCGCGCAGCGCGGCGTCCAGGTCGGCCAGCCGGGGGGCCTCGTTGGGGTGCAGCGCCACGGTGGCGAGCACCGCCGGGTACCGGTCGGCGACGTCGGCGCCCCAGCGGGACGAGTCGACGTCCACGCCGACCTGGACCAGCCGGTCCACGCCGACGGCGGCGGCCACCTCGACCGCCGCGGCCACCGGGTCGGCGGCGTCGCCCCCGCCGGGCACCCCGGCCTCGCTGACGGTGATGTCGAGGTGGGTGTGGCTGTCCAGCACGGGACGGGGCAGCGGCGGCGGGGCGGGCGGGAACTCCCCGGCCCGGCGGGCGGCGCGCTGCTTGCGGGTTTCGGTCGGTCCGGTCATCGAGGTCAGCATCACACACCCGGCGTCCCCGACCGCACCGACCCGGACCGGTCGGCCCGGTCGACGGCGCGGCGGGATCGGGGCGGCTCCGGGCGGCGTCGGGGGCCGGGGCGGCGTCGGGCGGTGTCGGGGGGCCGGGGACCGGGGTCGGGGTGCGTTCCCGGGACGCCACCGGCTGTTCACCGGGCCGGCACCTGACCGGCTTAGCCTCGCCGGGATGAGCGTCACCGACCGGGCCAGCGACGCGGCCTCCGAGCGGACCGGGTTGCGCGTGACGTACGGCGGGGTGGTCCATCCGGCCGGGGAGCTGGCCCGGGGCGCGGCCTACGAGCTGTTCAGCGCCGAGGCGGCACCGGGCTTCGAGTGGGCGCCCCGACCGGGCTCGCCCTGGCCGTGGCGGCGGTTCGTGCACGTCACCGAGGTCACCGAGGTCACCGGCGCCGGCGAGCCCGTCGAGGAGCCGGAGGCAGCGCTGCTGATGCCGGTGCACCGGGACCGGGGCTGGTCGTACCTGCACCAGCTCAGCCAGCAGCCGACGGCGGCCGGCGATCCGACGCTGGTCGCGGTGCGCGGCTCGGCGGTGCTCCGGCGGGGCACCCGGATGGTCAAGGTGCTCTCCGCCCGGCAGCTCGCCGGCTACGTGCGGGGTTGGCTGCCGCACGGGTTCTGCTACCGCGAGCACGACGTGGCGCACCTGCGCACGCCGGCCGCGTTGGCGGTGCTGCGCGGCGACGGCACCAGTGGCGACGACAGCGACGTCGGGTACGCGCTGCGGTGGCGGGCCGCCGATCCCGGCGACTACGACGTGCCGGTGGGTGAGGCGCACCGCGGCCTGCTGGGGTTGCCGCCCCGGGAGCGGCTCGGCCCGCCGGTGCTGGGCACCGGGTTCGTACCGAGTTCGGCGCAGTTGATCCCCGAGTTCGTCACCCGGGACTTCGCCGACCTGCCGATGCCCGCCAACGCCAGCCTGCTGGCGTACACCGCCGAGGGCACCGAGGTGGTGCTCTACAGCTACCAGGCGGAGCAGCGGGGCTGGTTGCGGATGGTGGGGCCGCAGTGGCGGCACCTGCTGGCGGCGGTGCCGGGGCTCTCCCCCGACCAGGAGTACGTGCCGACCGGTGAGGTGCCCCGCTCCACCCAGCTCGTCGGCGGGTACGCGGGTGGCGAGTACGAGGCGGTGGCGGATCTGCCCGGCGGGTTCCGGGTGTTGGCGATGACCCGGGCGGCCCGGTATCCGGTGGACGCGGTGGCCCGGCGGCTGCGGTACGTCCGGTGGCGGGGTGTGCCGTGTCTGGTGCTCCGGGAGGAGGGGGGCTGGCTGCGGCTGCGGCTGCGCCGGCCGAATCCGGACGCGGTGCTCGACACCGGGGCGCAGTGCCACGAACGGGGCGTGTACGAGACGTGGGCGCCGGCCGCCGAGGTGACCGACGACCAGGTGGTGGACCTGCCGTACGCGCTGTGAGGGCATACCGGTGGCCGGTCGGGGAAAGCGCGGGGCGTCCGACACCGACGGATCAGGAGAAGACATGCCCTTCATCACCGTGGGTACGGAGAACTCCGCCCCGATCGACCTGTACTACGAGGATCACGGCCAGGGTCAGCCGATCGTGCTGATCCACGGCTTCCCGTTCAACGGGGCGACCTGGGAGAAGATGTCCGGTCCGCTGCTCGCGGCCGGGTACCGGGTGATCACCTACGACCGGCGGGGCTTCGGCAGCTCGGCCCAGCCGGCCACGGGCTACGACTACGACACCTTCGCCGCCGACCTCGACGTGCTGATGACCGAGTTGGACCTGCGCGACGCGATCCTGGTGGGCCACTCGATGGGCACCGGTGAGGTGACCCGCTACCTGGGCGCGTACGGGTCGAACCGGGTGGACCGGGCGGTGCTGATGGCGCCGTTGGCGCCGTACCTGTTGCAGACGAAGGACAACCCGGAGGGTGTCGAGAAGAGCCTCTTCGACGGGTTCCAGCAGGCGATCATCGCGGACCGGTTCGCCTACCTGACCCAGTTCTGCGACGCGTTCTTCAACTACGGCGAGAACAAGGGCAGGTGGGTCAGCGAGGAGGCCTACCGGGCGCACTGGCAGATCGGCGCGCAGGCGTCGGCGAAGGGCACCCACGACTCGGTGGACGCCTGGCAGACCGACTTCCGGGGTGACGTTCCGAACATCGACGTCCCGGTGCTGATCATCCAGGGTGACCAGGACAACGTGCTGCCGTACCCGAAGACGGGTCAGCGGTTGGCGCCGATGCTGCCCGACGGCAGGCTGGTCACGCTGCAGGGCGCCCCGCACGGCATTCCGTGGACCCATCCCGCCGAGGTGAACCAGGCGCTGATGGAGTTCATCGGCGCACCGTCGATGGTCCGCGCCTGACGTCGCGCCGACGCGGCCCCGGGGGGTTCCCCGGGGCCGGTTCGTCGTCCGCCCGCCGCGATGACGGACCCGAGGCCCGTCGTCCGGCCGTCGACGCGGCCGTTCGTCGTCCGCCCGCGCGCTCAGCCCTCCAGCCGGGCCAGCTCCTCCTCGACGATGGACGGGTCGAGCTTGCGGAAGACCGGTTTCGGCGCGGCGAGCGGCCGACCGGCGGGCAGCGGCACGGACTCCCAGCGGGCGCCGACCGTGTAGTCGCCGGTCAGCACCGGGTAGCCCGGCCCGCCGTCGAGGTCGTCGACCTCCTCGAGCACCGGCATCGGGGCGTGCACGCCGGTGCCGCCGAGCAGCTCGTGGATCTGCTGCGCGGAGTGCGGCAGGAACGGGGTGAGCAGGGTGTTGGCGTCGCTGACCACCTGGAGGGCGACGTGCAGGATGGTGCCCATCCGGGGCTTGTCGGCTTCGGCCTTGAGCTTCCAGGGGGCCTGTTCGGACAGGTAGCGGTTGGCCTCGGCGACGACCTTCATCGCCTCGCCGATGGCCTGCTTCTGCCGGTGCCGGCCGATCAGGTCGCCGACCGTGGCGAACCCGGCGCGGGCCACCGCGAGCAGCGCCTCGTCGGCCTCGGTGAGCCCGGCCGGGTCGACCGGCGGGATCTGGCCGAAGTTCTTGGCCGCCATGGAGACCGAGCGGTTGACCAGGTTGCCCCAGCCGGCGACGAGTTCGTCGTTGTTGCGGCGGAGGAACTCGGCCCAGGTGAAGTCGGTGTCGTTGTTCTCCGGGCCGGCGACGGCGATGAAGTAGCGCAGCGCGTCGGCGTCGTAGCGTTCCAGGAAGTCCCGGACGTAGATGACCACCTTGCGGGAGGAGGAGAACTTGCGCCCCTCCATGGTCAGGTACTCGCTGGAGACGACCTCGGTGGGCAGGTTGAGCCGGCCCAGCTCACCGGGCTGGCCGTCGTGGGAGCCGGCCCCGGAGTACCCACCGAGCAGCGCCGGCCAGATCACCGAGTGGAAGACGATGTTGTCCTTGCCCATGAAGTAGTAGCCCGGGGAGTCCTTGCCCTCCCCGTCGGCCGACCACCACCGGCGCCACGCGTCCGGGTCGCCGGTGCGCCGGGCCCACTCGATCGACGCGGAGAGGTAGCCGATCACCGCGTCGAACCAGACGTAGATCCGCTTGTCGCCGCGCTCCTGCCAGCCCTCCAGCGGGATCGGCACGCCCCATTCCAGGTCCCGGGTGATGGCCCGGGGCTGGAGGTCGTCGAGCAGGTTGCGGGAGAAGCGCAGCACGTTGGGCCGCCAGCCCTCCCTGGTGTCCAGCCACTGGCGCAGCGCGTCGGCGAGGGCGGGCAGGTCGAGGAAGAAGTGCTCGGTCTCCACGAACTCCGGCGTCTCGCCGTTGATCTTGGACTTGGGGTCGATCAGGTCGATCGGGTCGAGCTGGTTGCCGCAGTTGTCGCACTGGTCGCCGCGGGCGCTGTCGTAGCCGCAGATCGGGCAGGTGCCCTCGATGTAGCGGTCGGGCAGGGTCCGCCCGGTGGACGGGGAGATCGCCCCGGTGGTGACCTTGGGAACGATGTAGCCGTTGCGGTGCAGCCCGGTGAAGAGCTCCTGCACCACCGCGTAGTGGTTGCGGGTGGTGGTCCGGGTGAACAGGTCGTACGACAGCCCCAGCGCCAACAGGTCCTCGGCGATCACCCGGTTGTAGCGGTCGGCCAGCTCGCGCGGGGTGACCCCCTCGGCGTCGGCCTGCACCTGGATCGGGGTGCCGTGCTCGTCGGTGCCGGAGACCATGAGCACGTCGTGGCCGGCCATCCGCATGTACCGGGCGAAGACGTCGGAGGGAACGCCGAAGCCGGACACGTGGCCGATGTGGCGCGGACCGTTGGCGTAGGGCCAGGCGACCGCGGCGAGAACGTGACTCATGACCAGCAAGCCTAGTGACCCGCGCCGGGCGCCCGCGAACCAATAGGGCGCAGCCCGCCCCGACGACGGAAATCGCCCTTACGCCGGAATTGCCGGCCGACACGCGGAGTCAACTGACGGACACCGAGCGACACCCGGTGTCCAATGGCTGTCGTGACGGGCAGACGATCGGGGCACGACGAGCCGACGGCGGGCCGCCGGCGACCACCCAGCCCGGGCCCCGGGGACGGCCCGGGGCCGCGCGGGGCCGCCGTCGCCCCGCAGCCACGGCCCGGACCCGGCCCCGGCGAGGCGGCCGTCGAGGTCGAGCCGACCACCGGGGCACCGGTCGACGCGGTGCCCCGGCGGGTGCCGGTACGGCAGCCACGCACCGCCCGCTCCGCCGCCGGGGCGACCCCACCGGACGACGACGGGTTCTTCTGGGCGCCGATCGAACAGGTGCACTGGGACGGCACCCCGCTCCGCAAGGAGCCCAAGCAGCGGCGGCGGTCACCGCGCCGGCCCCGCCCCACCCGCCCCGTCCATCCGCCGGACCCACTGCGAGGGCTCACCGTGCTGCTGACGTTGAGCCTGGTGGCGGCGTTCTTCGCCTGGGTGAGCGCGGGGCCGCTCTGGCTGGCCGTCGGGCACTCCACGGCGGGGACGGTGGTGATCACCGACTGCTCGGGTGGTGGCCTCACCCAGCGCTGCCGGGGCATCTTCGCCGCCGACGACGACCGGTTCCTGACCCACGGGATACGGGTCAGCGGGGTACCGGCCGCCCGCACCGACGCCGGCACGGCGCTGCCGGCGCGGGTGACCGGACCGGGCGGGCAGACCGCGTACGTGGACACCGGGGTGGGCAGGCACCTGCGGTGGCTACTCGGCCTGCTGGCGGTGGCCGGCTGCGGGGCGGGAATCGTCCGCTGGACCGGGGCAACCCTGCTGGCCGACCCCCGACGTCGCCGCTGGGCGACCGGTGGCGGCTACGCCGGGCCGGCCCTGATCACCCTGGGCTTCCTCGTCGCCGCCTGGTGAGCGCCGCCGCCAGGCGAGTACCGCCGCCTGGTGAGCGCCGCCTCCGATGAGTGCGGCGGCCGGATGAGTGCCGCAGCCGGATCAGCGCGGCGGCCGGATGAGTGCCGCGGCCGGGCGGGCAGGTCCCGGGCGGGGCACGGGGTGGTCGGTCAGCGGTGCACGACGGTGTAGACGTCCCGACGGCGCAGCCCGTACCCGGTGGCCACCTCGGTGATCGCGTCCCGCCGGGACGTCCCGGCGGCCTCCCGCTCGGCCACCGCGGCGCGCAGCGTGTCGTCGTCGGGGCGCTCGGCGGGGGTTTCCGGCGCCCCCGCGACGACCAGGGTGATCTCGCCGCGCGGCTCGCCCCGGGCGGCCCACTCGGCGAGTTCGCCGAGTGGCCGGCGGACGACCTCCTCGTAGGTCTTGGTCAGCTCGCGGCAGAGCGCGGCGGGCCGGTCGACACCGAACGCGGCCGCCAGGTCGGCCAGGGCCGCGGCGATCCGGTGCGGGGCCTCGAAGAGGACCAGGGTGCGCGGCTCGGCGGCGAGGGCCGCCAACCGGGCCCGGCGGCCGCCGGGTGTACGGGGCAGGAAGCCCTCGAAGCAGAACCGGTCGCAGGGTAGCCCGGACAGGGCCAGGGCGGTGGTCACGGCGCTCGGACCGGGTGCCGCGGTGACCGGCACCCCGGCGTCGAGAGCGGCGGTGACCAGCCGGTACCCGGGGTCGGAGACGCTCGGCATGCCGCCGTCGGTGACCAGGGCGACCAGGTAGCCCTCGCGGAGCACCTCGACCAGTTCGGGGGTACGCCGCTCCTCGTTGCCCTCGAAGTAGGAGACGATCCGGCCGCCGACGGTGACGTCGAGATCGCGGGCGAGCCGGAGGAGCCGGCGGGTGTCCTCGGCGGCGACCACGTCGGCGGTGGCGAGGGCGTCGCGGAGCCGGGGGGACGCGTCAGCGGGGTTGCCCAACGGCGCACCGAGCAGAATCAGGCGTCCAGTCTCGGACATTTCGCCCACGAAACGCGCTCCTTCATCGATAGTCGTACCAATCTCGGGGACGATGGACGCCACCGGGCACCTTCTCAGCCTACGATCGCCGGGTGACGAGTGCGTCGACAGCACAGGGTGCGAGCGCGGACCGATCCGACCCGGAGGCACCCCCTCCCGAGGGCGGCGGAGGTGGCGTGCCGGCGATCGTCCGCCGCCGGCTCGCCACCGTCGAGAACCGGCTGGACGTGAACTCGTGGATCGCCACCGCCGTGGTGGTGGCGATCGCCGCCGTCCTGCGCCTGCTCGGGCTGAGCAGCCCGAAGGGCAAGATCTTCGACGAGATCTACTACGCCCGGGACGCCTACGGCCTGATCGACCGGGGCGTCGAGTGGAACTACAAGGACAACGGCCCGTCCTACGTGGTCCACCCGCCGCTGGGCAAGTGGCTGATCGGGCTCGGCGAGTGGGCCTTCGGCTACCAGGACGCGGAGACCAACATCTCCGTGCCGGGCCACCTGATGACCACCGCCCCGGAGTTCGGCTGGCGGATCGGCGCGGCGCTGGCCGGCATCCTCTCGGTGCTGATGCTGACCCGGATCGCCCGCCGGATGTTCCGTTCCACCACGCTCGGATGCGCCGCCGGCCTGCTGCTCGCCCTGGACGGCTTCCACCTGGTGCTCTCCCGTACCGCGCTGCTCGACATCTTCCTGCTACTGTTCGTGCTCGCCGCCTTCGGCGCGCTGGTGCTCGACCGGGACGCCCGCCGGCGGCGCTGGGCCCGCGCACTCGACGCGGGGCTCGACCCGACCGCCCCCGGCCGGGCCGGTCGCCCCGCCGGCGGCTGGCGGAACTGGCCCTGGTGGCGGCTGCTCGCCGGGGTGCTGCTCGGCTGCGCGTGCGCGGTGAAGTGGAGCGGGATCTACTTCGTGCCGGCCTTCGGGCTGCTGGCCCTGCTCTGGGAGGTCGGCGTCCGCCGGTCGGCCGGGGTACGCCGGCCGTGGCGCGACGCGCTCCTCGACGAGCTGCCCTGGCTGGTGCTCGCCGGGCTGCTGGTGGTCGGGACGTACCTGGCGACCTGGTCGGGCTGGCTGCTCTCCGACGAGGGCTACTACCGGTCCGCGGCCCGGTACCCCAACCTCCCGGGGCTCAACGACACCCCGATCATCGGCTCGCTGACCAACCTGTTCCAGTACCACAAGGCGGCGTTCGAGTTCCACACCGGTTTGGAGACGGCGCACAAGTACCAGTCGTGGCCCTGGCAGTGGTTGCTGCTGGGTCGACCGGTGGCGTTCCACTGGTCGGGCGACGGCGCGTGCGGCGCTCCGACCTGCGCCTCGGAGATCCTGCTGCTGGGCACGCCACTGCTCTGGTGGTCGTTCCTGCCGGCCCTGGGGGCCACCCTCTGGCTCGGTGTGGCACGGCGGGACTGGCGGGCCGGGGCGATCCTGGTGACCGTGGCGGCCGGTCTGCTGCCCTGGTTCTGGTACGCCCTCGACGGCCGGACGATGTTCTCCTTCTACGCCGCCCCGGCGCTGCCGTTCCTGGTGCTGGCGGTGGTCTACGTGCTCGGCGCGATCGCCACCCCCACCACCACCGGCCCCACCAGCCCGGCCCGGGCCACCCCGGCACCGGACGACCCCCTCCCCGACAGCTCCACACCGGGCAGCCCCGCACCGGACGGCTCCGCACCGGAGGGCAAGGAACCGGTCGCGGTGGGTGTCGCGGAGGGCGATGCGGCCACCGCCGAGGAGATCGCCGACCGGCGACTGATCGGTGGGGTCATCGTCGGCGCCTACGTGCTGCTGGTGGCGCTCTGCTTCGCGTACTTCTACCCGATCTTCGTCGGCAACCTCCTGCCGTACGACGACTGGTCCGCCCGGATGTGGCTGGACGGTCGCTGGATCTGATCCGACCCCGTCGCGGGGTGGTGGCCCGACGCCCGGCATTCCGGCCGGCGTCGGGCCTGCCGGGTGGTCCGCACCCGCCACCGGTCGCCATGGCGGAGGTGCTCGGAGCCGCAACACGGCCGCGGAGCCGTAGCGCGGGGCGGCGCAAGGCCGCGGAGCCGCAGCACAGGCGGCGGGAGAGCGCGACGCGCGGGACCGACGGGACGACGGCACACAAGGACGCGCCCCGATCGCCTGCCACGGGGGAAGCGGGCGATTGGGGCGCGCAAAAAGAGCTTAGCCACGTTGTGCCACCGGCACAACGGGTCGACTTCAGTCAGATTTCCGACTGATGCTTCGCACGGCAAATAGTTTACATCTAGCATCTAACGGACCGTCATCGACCGTCGAACGGACGTCCACCATCCGCCACTTGGACGACCCGGTGACCGGGTCACGACGTCGCGCAGACGCAGTGGTCCCCGGTGAGGCTCCACAGTGGATCTCACTACACTCGCCCGGTGATCAACACGAGACGACGATCGACGGCCGTCCTGATCGGACTGTTGGCGGCGACCTCGCTGACCGGCCCCGCACCGGCCCGCGCCGATGACGAGGAACCCGTCGAGCCGCCCAAGGTGGAGCTGGTGCTCGACGTGAGCGGGTCGATGCGGGCCGCCGACATCGACGGACGCAGCCGGATCTCGGTCGCCCAGCAGGCCTTCAACGAGGTGGTCGACGCACTGCCCGGGGAGACCCAGCTCGGCATCCGGGTGCTCGGCGCGACCTACCGGGGCAAGGACAAGAAGCAGGGCTGCCTGGACACCCAGCAGATCGTGCCGGTCGGACCGGTGGACCGCACCGCGGCCAAGGCGGCGGTGGCGACCCTGCGGCCGACCGGCTTCACCCCGGTCGGGCTGGCCCTGCGCTCCGCCGCCCGGGACCTCGGCACCGGCACGACCGCCCGCCGGATCGTGCTGATCACCGACGGCGAGGACACCTGCGCCCCGCCCGACCCGTGCGAGGTGGCCCGGGAGCTGGCCGCCCAGGGCACCAAACTGGTGGTCGACACGCTCGGCCTGGCCCCCGACGAGAAGGTCCGCAGGCAGCTGCTCTGCATCGCCACCGCGACCGGCGGCACCTACACCGCGGCGCAGAGCGCCGACGAGCTGACCGGCCGGATCAAGCAGCTGGTCGACCGGGCGAAGGAGACGTACACCGCCGCTCCGGCCGTGGTGACCGGGCGGGCGGAGTGCGCGAACGCGCCGCTGCTCGCCCCCGGCGTCTACGCCGACCGGGAGGAGTTCTCCGAGCACCGCTGGTACCGGGTGCCCGTCCGGCCGGGGCAGGAGCTGCGCGCGTCGGTCAGTGTGGCGCTGGACCGGCCGGTCAACCCGGACCACGCGGTGCTGCTGCGGGCCACCGCCACCGACGGCCGGGAACTGGTCCGGGGGGTCGACGCCGGCAGCGGTCGTACCGACGTGGTGTCTGCGGGGTTGCGCTGGTCGGGGACGGCGGACGGGGCGACGCCCAGCCCGTCGGCCACCGACGCGCCGGTGCCGGCCACCACGGTCTGCCTGGTGGTCAGCAACGCCTTCGCCCCCCGCCCGGGAACCCGGGCCGCACCCGGCATGCCGGTCGAGCTGACCATCGACGTGGTCGCCTCCTCCCCCGCCCCGGCCGCGCCGGACCTCGGGCGCGGCTGGGTGCTGCTGCTCCTGCTCACCCTGGCCGGGCTGCTCACCGGCCTGGTCGTCGGGCTGCTCACCCGCTGGTGGGTGGCGACGTGGAGGACGAACTGACCATGCGTACCCCGATCATCCGGACCAGCGCGGCGCTGGTCGCCGCCGGACTGGCCCTGCTCGTCGCCCCCCGCCCGGCCACCGCCGCGCCCACCCCCTCCCCCGGCGCCACCCCGGTCACCCGGGCCGGGACGTCCTTCCTCACCGCCACCGTCATCGCGGCCGGTCAACCGGTCCGGGTGAGCGCCTCCACCGGCGACTTCCTGTACTGGTCGTTCCCGGCGACGGCGGGGCAACGGCACGAGGTCACCGCTACGGTGTCCCTGCCCAAGGCCCGCACCGGCGCGTCCACCTGGACGGTGGAGGTCTTCGACGGGCTGCGTCGCCGACAGGCCTGCACGGCCGGGGCGCAGACCCCGACGGTGGCCGCGTCGGCGGGCAGCGTGGCGCTGGGCTGCACGCTGCGTCAGGTGCGCTCCTGGGCGGAACCGTGGTCGGCCGACCCGCTGCCCGGCACCTACTTCGTCCGGCTGTCCGTGACCGAGCTGCCCGAACCCGACCTGGGGCAGCCGGTCGACGTGGAGCTGCTGGTGTCCGCCGAGGGCGAGGGCTCGCGCGACGACGGCGAGTTGCGGGCGCCGCTGGTGCCGAACACCCGGGCCGGCACGGTGCTGACCGGGGAGCCGGCAGCCGCCCCCGCCGAGTCCGACGACGACTGGTTCGACGGCGACTGGCTGCCGACGCTCGGCTCGCGGTGGGCGTGGAGCACCGTCGGCGGCGCGCTCGCCGCCGTCGCCGGGGTGGTCGGCTTCGCGCTGACCCGCCGCCCCCGCCGCCGCTGACGGCCCGGCAGCCGGCTCCGGGGCCGGCCTTGATGCCGGAGCCGGCCGCCCGGCCCCGCCGCCGCTGGCCGGTCCTGACGCCGGGCCGACTGCCCGCGGTGACCGGTGCCGACGTCGGGGCAGGCTGACCGCGACGGGGCGGTCCGGTGTCACCCGGTTGCGGTACGTTCACCTGCCATGGCCGATGGTCCGCTCACCGGGCGGACCGGCGGCGGTCGTACCGGAAGGGGTGGGTTGATGCGTGACCTGCTGCCGGCGGCGGTCTCGGTGGCGGTGGCCGAGACGGCCGACTGGGTGGGTGAGCTGCTCCCGGCGGAGCGGGCCGGGCTGGGCGAGCGGGCGGTGGAGAGCCGACGGCGGGACTTCACCGCCGGTCGGGTCTGCGCCCGCCGGGCGATGACCGCCCTCGGTTTGCCGGCCGCCCCGGTCCCGGCCGCGCCCAACCGCGCGCCGGTCTGGCCGGCGGGGCTGGTCGGCACCATCACCCACACCCGGGGCTACTGCGCCGCCGCCGTCGCCCGCCACGCCGACCTGCGCGCGGTCGGCATGGACGCCGAGCGGGACAAGGAACTCAACGCCGGGGTACGCCGGCTGATCATGTGCCCCGAGGAGGAGGACCACCTGGCCCGGCTGCCCGGCGGGGTGAACTGGCCGGTGGTGGTGTTCAGCGCCAAGGAGACCGTCTACAAGGTCTGGCACCCCGTGGTCAGATCCTGGTTGGATTTCCTCGACGCCACCGTCGAGCTGGAACCGGACACCGGCGTCTTCACCGCCCGGATCAGCCCGGCACGGGTGTCGGCGGCCACCGTGGCCGACCCGCCCGCCCTGGTCACCGGCCGGTTCGCGGTCGAGGGCGACCTGGTCCGCACGGCGGCCGTGCTGCCCCTGCGCTGAGCCCTTGCCGCCACCCACTAGCGTCCAGGAGTTACGACCGTCGACCGCGTGCGAGGAGTACGGTGAGCCAGCCCCAACCCCCGTCCGGGCCGCAGGACCCCGACCAGCCGCCCTCCGGGGCGGCGCAGCCGTTCCCGCCGGCATCCGACCGACCGAAGCCGGTGGACCCCACCGCCGCGCTGCCACCGGTCCCGGAGCCGCCGCCTTCCTACTCCACCGACCCGTATGCACCGCCGTCGCCGTACGCGCCACCGCCGGTTTCCGGCGTTCCGCAGCCGGCGTCCGGGCAGCCCTACCCGTCGTACCAGCCGGGCACGGCACCCCCGCCGGTCTCGGGTGCGGGCTACCCGCCGGTCTCGGGCGGGGGCTACCCGCCGTCCGCCCCGGGCCATCCGCCGGTCTCCGGTGCGGGGTATCCGACGCCCACTCCTGGCTATCCGCCGGTCTCCGGTGCCGGATACCCGCCGCCGCCCGGCGGGCCGGGTGGACCCGGTTACCAGTGGGGACCGCCGCCGGCCGCCTCGTCGGGCAAGAAGGTCTGGATCATCATCGGCGTGGTGGTCGCCGTGGTGCTGCTGCTCTGCTGCGGTGGCCTCGTCGTCGCGGCGGTGGCCGGGAGCCAGCGGGCCGACGAGGCGGCCGAGGAGACCCACCGCCCCGTGCCGGCCCCCGACGTCACCAGGGTGCCGGGGCTGCCCGGCGACCGACCGTCGGCCGGGCCGTCGTCCACCGACGACGAGACGTTCAACCTCAGGGCCGGTGAGACGCTGGTGATCAACGACGACGACGGGACCATCGAGATCACCGTCCGGAGTTTCACCACCTCGTCCAAGGGCTGCCGCTCGTTCGCCCCGCCGCCGAACAAGGGTATGTACCTGATCGCCGACGTCACCGCCACGGTGACCAAGGGCACGGCATCGATCAATCCGTTCTACTTCCAGTGGGTGGCCGACGACGGCACCACGGTCAACGGGCTGGCCGGCGCGCTGTCCGGCTGCGGCGGCGACATGCTCGACTCGGGCAGCGGCATGCGGGCCGGCAGCAAGCGGTCCGGCGCGGTGGTCTTCGACGTGGCCGACAAGTCGGGCGCGGTCGAATACCAGCACAAGTTCGAGGCGGCCGGTTCCTGGAAGCCCTGACCTCCCAGGTCCCGTGCCGGGCCGGCTCCCCGGTGGGAGCCGGCCCGGTCCCGTCACCGCCCCTGCCCGGTTCCGTCACCGCCCCGGTCCCGCCCGGTCCCGTCACCGCCCGGCCCGGCCTGTGGCGGAGGCGGCGGCACCCGGTCCGGTCCCGCCCGGTCCGTGGGGGGCCGGGATCGCTGCCGCGTCTTGAAACGGGTCCGGTGCGGGCGGATGCTGATGGCATCGACCTTCACCGATCGACTTGGAGGTGGGAGATGCGCCGTCTCTCGCTCGCTGCCCTGACCCTGGCCGTCGCCCTACTGCCGGCGACCCCGGCCGTCGCGTACGCCGGTGCCACCGACCCGGTGGCCGTGCCGCCCGGGTCCACCGGACCGGCCGCGGCAACCGCTCTACAGGACGTGCGGACCGTCGGTACCACCTGGGGTCCGGATCCGACGACCGGCCGGCTGACCCTCACCGTCGACGACACCGTCCACCCCGAGCAGGTACGCGCGCTACGCGTCACCGCCGCACGGGCCGGGGCGGACCTGCGCCACGAGCCCGGTCGGCTGCGCCTCCTCATCGCCGGCGGGCAGGCCGTCTACGGCGGTGGTGCCCGCTGCTCGCTGGGCGCGAACGTGCGCAGCGGCACCACCTCCTACTTCCTCACCGCCGGGCACTGCACCGCCGCCGCGACGACCTGGTACGCCGACGCCGGTCAGACCACCGCGCTGGGCACCCGCGTCGCCAGCAGTTTCCCCACCAACGACTACGGCCTGGTCCGCTACACCGGGCGGGTCGACCGGCCGAGCGCCGTCTACACCTACCCCGGCCTGCTCACCATCAAGGGTGTGGGCACTGCGTACGTCGGCCAGGCGGTCTGCCGCAGCGGTTCCACCACCGGCGTCCGGTGTGGCACCGTGACCGCTCTCAACCAGACGGTCAACTGGGCCGAGGGCAGCGTGTCCGGACTGATCCGCACCAACATCTGCGCCGAGCCCGGCGACAGCGGCGGTCCGCTCTACGTCGCCGCGACCGGGATGATCATCGGCATCCTCTCCGGGGGCAGCGGCAACTGCACCAGCGGCGGCACCACCTTCTACCAGCCGATCGCCGAGGCGCTCGCCGCCTACGGCGTCACCATCCCCTGAACCGGCCGCCCGGCCCGGCCGAGCCGAGGGCCGGGGCCGGGCGGGCCGGGCGGGCCGGGCGGGCCGGGGCGGGGCGGGGCGGGGCGGGGCGGGCGACCTACTCCCCGCCGGTCCCGGTGATCAAGAGGTTTGAGGCAAGCTAGAGATCAAAGACGACTCAAACCTCTTGATCGCCGGAACGAGCATGCGGGCGGGGGTGAGCACGCCGGGGTGAGCATGCGGGCGGGGGTGAGCGCGCGGGGGGAGCACCCGGGCGGGGGTGAGTGAGCCGGCCCCAGGAGGCATCGGATCGGTGTCGTCGGAGGTCGGTGGGTCAGCGCCGCGAGAGGCGGACGTGGTACCGAATCTGGTCGGCGGGCTCCCGCCGGTAGTGCACCTCCTGGATCTGCCGGTCGTTGCCGTACACGGCGACGGACGCCAGCTCACCCAGGTGGTCCAGAGGTCCCCGGTGACCCTTCGACTCCAGCACGTCGGCGATGCCGCCCAGGTAGTTGGTGGCGTCCGACGGTGGCTCGGCCGGGCTCTCCAGCACGACGTCCAGCGCGAGCGGCCCGTCCGGGAAGAGCGGTCCCGGCCCCTCGCCGAGGGCCTTCCGCGCAGCGTGGAGCAGGGCCAGCACCCGGTCGGCGTAGCAGTGACCAGCAGCGAACATCGACTTGGCCTCGTTCTTGGCCGGCGGCAGTCCCTGCACCCAGAAGCTGATCTCCGTCATCGCTCCACTCTCTGCCCTCGTCGGCGGCGACACAGGTGCGGCGGCCCGCCGGAAACGGCACGACCCTGCTGCGGTACTTCGCTGACGCACCAGAGCGAAAAAGGCCGCCTCCGTGTCACGGAGACGGCCTTTGCACTGGGTGGAGCTGAGGGGACTCGAACCCCTGACCCCCTCGATGCGAACGAGGTGCGCTACCAGACTGCGCCACAGCCCCTCTGCCGGCAGACCGGCTCCGGTCCCACCCGGCTTTCACCGGGCGGGCCGGCAGCAAGACTAACAGCCCACCCACCCCCCGGGCGAATCACCCCTCCCACCACCCGGGCCACCTGCTCCGCCGCGCCGGCGGGCCGAAGATGCGGCATCTGATCGCCCCGACAGCACAACTTCGACCCAAGAAAGTCGATCACGCCGCCCCGGCGAGGCGGGCATGTGCCGCCCCGGCGAGGCGGGCATGCGCCGGCCAAACTAGGCGGGCATGCGCCGGCCAAACTAGGCGGGCATGCCGCCCCGGCGAGGCAGACACGCCGCCCAAGCGAGTCGATCACGCCGCCCGGGGCGAGGCGGGCATGCCGCCCCGGCGAGGCAGACACGCCGCCCAAGCGAGGCGATCACGCCGCCTGGGCGACGCGGGCATGCGCCGGCCAAGCGAAGCGGACACGCAGCCCGGCCGAGGCGAGGCAGGACAGGCGGGGGTCAGCGGGGGTCGCGGCCGGACTGGTACGGGCGTCCGCGCAGGCCACCGGAGCGGCGGTACGACACCGAGGCGCCCCCGCTGGCCGCCGCCGGCAGGTCGGTCGGCCGATCGAGACCCATCGCGGTACGGCGTACCGCCTCGCGTTGTGCGGCCAGTCGGCGCTGCGCCTCCCGACGGGCCGCCGCCCGGCGGGCCTGCTCGCGGCGCACCTCGGCCTGCCGGGCGGCCAGCCAGGCCTCCTCCCGGGCCCGGATCCGCCGCCGCCGACGCTCGGCCAACGCCCGCCGCCGCAGGTGTACGACGTACACGACGAGCAGGGCGGCGGTGACCGAGAAGCTGATCCAGAACCCGGGGCTGACCAGGATCACGCCGACCAGCTCGACGAAGTTGAGCAGCAGCAGCGCGGCGAGCACCCGGCGTCGCCGGTAGACGACCGGGGTGTGGTGCCGCTCACGGGGCGGCCGGCGACGGGCCTGCCGGGGGGCGGGCGGCACGGCGCGCAGGCGACCCGAGCGTCGGCCGGCGGGCGGGGCGGCTCGACGGGCCGGGGCCGGCGGCGCGGAGACCGGTGCGGTGAGGTTCCCGGTGGCGGCGTCCTCGGCCAGGGTGACCACGAGCGCCCGGGGCTGGTTGACCGGTCGCCGGCCGGGGACAGTACGACGCCGCCGGCGGCGCTGGAGCACCCGCGCCGTCGACTGCGCCCGCTCCGCCACCAGCCGCTCGGTGGCGTCGTACCGACGGACCAGCGCCGGCGCGAGGGCGAGCAGACCGGCGGCGGCGAGGACGGCGAGGAGCACCGAGGTCGGCACCCTCACCCCTCCCGTCACCGAATTTCGGGACAACCACCGAACATCAGCAAGATCTTTCCCGAAAGATCACTCTCGACGCAGATCCTGCGGTCGGGCGGTGCTTGCCGCAGCTTGCAGTTACTTGAGGTTACGGGCCACCGACCGGGATACCGGCACGCCGCGCCGATCCCGCCCGGGGGGACGGCTCACCCGACGTCGTGGCGCAGCCGGTGCCAGCGGGCCAGCAGACCGCCGTCGGCCGCCGCCTCCTCACTGGTCATCGCGTATCCGATGTGGTCCCGCCAGGCCCCGTCGATGTGCATGTAGCGCACGTGGTACGCCTCCTCGCGGAAGCCCAGCTTCTCCACCACCCGCCGGGACGGCTTGTTCTCCGGCCGGATGTTCACTTCCACCCGGTGCAGGCCCCCCGGGCCGAACGCGTGGTCGACGGCGAGCGCCATCGCGGTGGGGATCACCCCGCGCCCGGCCGCCCGGGAGTCCACCCAGTAGCCGACGTAGCCGGAGCAGAACGCCCGCCGGACGATGCTGCCCACGTTGAGGTGCCCGACCAGCCGTTCCTGCCCGCCCTCGCGCAGACAGACCGCGAACGGCATTCCCTCGCCGGTCCGCGCGGAACGCCGCTGGTCGGCGTGCACGTACCGGAACGCCGCCGTTGAGTTGGCCTCGTTCCAGCTACCGGGCAGGTGCGACTCCCACGGCGACAGCCACGCCTGGTTCGCCCGCCGTACCTCCGACCAGGCGACGGCGTCGGAACGTCGGTACGGCCGCAGCACCACCGGACCGTCCATCAGCACCACCGGCCACCCCGGCGCCCGCCCGAACCAGCTCACCGCGCCGACCTCCCGTCCACGGCCGGGACGCCGACCGCCCCGAACCGGCTCACCGCCGCCGGTCCAGCAGCAGCACGTCCACCGTGGAGCCGGCGGCGGCGGTGGTCACCCGCTCACCGAGCACCATCAGGCCGTTCGCCTCGGCCAGCCCGGAGAGGGTGTACGGCCCACCGCTGAGCGGCTGCACCGTGTAGCCCCCGCCGCGCCGCTCGGCCACGTGCGCGGGCCGGAACTCGCGCAGCCCGCCGGGCGACGAGATGGTCTCCAACAGGTGCGCCCGTACGCTCGGCCGGAACACCGGCTCCGCGCCGGCCAGCAGCTGGATCGCCGGCCGGGCCAGCACCTCGAAGCCGATCAGCGCCGCACCGGGCTCACCGGGAAGACACACCACCGGCACCTCCTCGGCGCCGACGGTACCGAACCCGAGGGCCGTGCCGGGGTACAGCGCCACGTCGGTGAAGGTCACCGGCCCGGCCCGGCCGCCCTCCCGGCGGGACAGGATCCGCCGAACCATGTCGCCGGGGCCGGTGCCGGTGCCACCGGTGGTGATGATCAGATCGGCCCGCAGGGTCTGGTCCTCCAGCAGCCCGCGCAGCCCCTCCGGGTCGTCGTCGCAGATCCCCACCCGGTACGCCAACGCGCCCACCTCGGCGGCGGCGGCGGTCAACGCGTGCGAGTTGGCGTCCACCACCTGACCGGGCTGGCTGCCCCGCCCCACGTCGACCAGCTCGTCCCCGGTGGCCACGATGACCACCCGGGGGCTGGGCCGCACCACCACGTGCCCGATGCCGGTGGCGGCGAAGACGGCCACCAGCGCCGGCGTGACGTACGTGCCGGCACGGGCGAGGACGGTGCCGGCGGGCAGCTCCTCACCGGCGCGGCGGACGCCGTACCCGCGCTTGGGGATGCGGAAGATCTCCACCGCCGCCATGCCCTGGTCGGTCCACTCCACCGGCACCACCACGTCGGCGGCGATCGGCATCGGCGCACCGGCCGCCACCGAGAAACACGAGCCGGGAGTGAGCCGCACCGGACGCCAGCTCGCCGCGCCGAGGTCACCGACCACGTTGAGCCGTACCGGACGGCCCGGCCCCGGCGAGGGGACCGGGCCGTACCCGACGAGGTCCTCCCAGCGCGCGGCGTACCCGTCCACCGCGGCCTGGTCGAAGGCGGGGAACGAGTGCGGGGCGACGACGTCCGAGGCGAGGACGTTGCCGTAGGCCTGGGTGAGGTCGAGGTCGAGCGGGGGCAGCGCGCGTAACCTGCGCAGCACGCTGCCCAGGTAGTCGGCGAGCGGCGTCAACTCGTTCGCGGCCGCCTCGGCGTCGGCCGTCGAGGTCATGTACCGGAGCCGCCCGCCGCGTCACGTACCCCGTTGAGGATCGCCGCCGTGACGGTCTCGTCGCCGTTGTTGACGAACTCGGTCAGCCAGCTGCGGAACTCGGCCCCGAGGTCCTCCCGCTCGACGGCGATCTGCACGACTGTCTGGAGGTAGCCCAGCGGCATGCCGGTGTCGTAGCGGGTGCCCCGGTAGACGATCGCGTGCACCGGCACCCCCTCGGCGCGCAGCAGCTCCATCGCGTCGGTGAGCTGGATCTCCCCGCCGCTGCCCGGTTCGGTACGCCGGATCGCGTCGAAGATCCGTCCCGGCAGGACGTACCGGCCGAGGACCGCCAGGTTGCTCGGGGCCTCCTCCGGCTGCGGCTTCTCCACCATGCCGGTGACCTTCACGACCTCGCCGAGGTCGGTCAGCTCGGCCTCGGCCGGCTCGACCGAGGCGATCCCGTACCGCTTGGTCTCCGCCGGATCGACCTCGAAGAACGCCAGCACCACACCACCGGTGCGGGCCTGCAGCTCCAACATGGCCGGCAACAGCGGCTCGGACGGCTTGACGAACTCGTCGCCGAGGAGCACCGCGAAGGGCTGGTCGCCCACGTGCGACTCGGCGTACCCGACGGCGTGGCCGAGGCCGAGCTGCTCCGGCTGCCGGCAGGTGTAGATCTCGGCCAGCTCGCTGGGGCGCTTCACCGCGGCCAGCCGTTCGGCGTCCCCCTTGGCCTCCAGCCGGGCCTCCAGGTCGGGACGCCGGTCGAAGTGGTCCACCATCGACGTCTTGCCCCGACCGGTGATCAGCAGCACGTCGCCGATGCCGGCCTGGGCGGCCTCCTCGACGATGTACTGGAGCACCGGTCGATCGATCACCGGCAGCAGCTCCTTGGGCACCGCCTTCGTGGCCGGCAGGAACCGGGTGGCCAGGCCGGCGGCCGGGATCACGGCCTTGACCGCACGGGCACGACCGGTCGCGGCGGTCGTTGAGGGGTTCGCTGAGTGCTCCGACATGCCGCGAGACTATCGGCCACGGCTCTGCCGCGGCGGGTGAGGACCGGAAGACGCGCCGCCCGGCTGCGTCACACCGGGGGTGCCGACGGCGTGCCGACCGGTCGGCTGCTCGGTCCGCGCGCCGTCGGCGGGGGTCCGGTCGGCGGCCGACCGGTCGGAGGGGGGCTGGTCGGCGGCGGACGGACCGGTGGGGGGACCGGCGCGGGGCGGATCGTCGTCCCCGACCGCCGTTCCCGCCGGGACCGCCGTCGGATCGGCCGGCACCTCCCCGCCCGGCACCGGTCGCGGACGCGCGGTCGCCACCCGGTAGCCGTCCCGGCCCGCGCCCTTGGCCGCGTACAACGCCTCGTCGGCGGCGTCCAGCACCTCCGTGCCGGTGCCGGCGTGGTCCGGGTAGACGGCGATGCCGATGGAGACCGACATCGTGATCGTCGTCGGGGTTCCGGTGTGGCCGGCCACCACGACCGGGGTCTCCCGGACCGCCGCGCCCAGCCGCTCGGCGACGGTCGCCGCGCCCCGGGCGTCGGTCTCCGGCAGCAGCACCACGAACTCCTCACCCCCCTGCCGGAAGGCCAGGTCCACCTCGCGGATCTCGCCCCGGACCCGACGGGCGAACTCGGCGAGCACCGCGTCCCCGGCGGCGTGCCCGTAACTGTCGTTGACGATCTTGAAGCGGTCCAGGTCGAGGACCAGGATGCTGAGCATCCGACCGAACCGGTTGGCCCGCTCCACCTCCCGGCGCAACGACTCCCGCAGGTAGCGGTAGTTCCACAGCCCGGTCAGCGGGTCGGTCAGCGACAGCCGCTGCGCCTCCTCGTGCACCCGGACGTTCTCCACCGCCACCGCCGCGTGCCCGGCGAAGGTCCGCAGGGTGGCCAGGTCGTCGTCGTCGAACTCGTCACCCCCGAGCCGGTCGTAGAGGACCAGCACGCCGACCGCCGGATCCCGGCCGGCGGCCTCCCCGGCGGGCGCGGTGAACGGCACCGCCACGTACGTCTCGCACCACGGCTCGCCGGACGGCGTCGGGCCGGGTCGGACCCGCCCGCGTTGCGGCTCGCCGGTGGCGGCGACCGCACCGACCACCCCCGCGCCGACCGGCATCCGCAGCTCCTCCGGATCGGTGCCCGCCGGGCAGCGCCCGGCCAGCCCCTCGACGCACTGCCCGACGAGCATCCCGGCGTCGTCGCGCAGCAGCACCGCCCCGGCCCGCGCCCCGGTCGCCGCGATGGCGCTGTGCAGGATCACCCGCAGGATGCGTTGCAGATCGTGGGTGCTGGCCAGGGTGTCCCCGAGCACCCCGAGATGGCCGCGCAGCTGGTCCCGGCTGCTGGTCAACGCCGCGACGTAGCCGGCGGTCTCCCGGATCATCCGGTTGAACGCGGCGGCGAGCCGGCCGATCTCGTCCCGGCTGCGCACCGGCACCCGGGCGGTCAGGTCGCCCCCGGCCACCCGGTCCACCGCGCCGGCCAGCTCCACCAGCGGCCGGGTGGTCACCCGGGCCAGCCGCCACGCGGTCAGCACGGCCAGCGCGGCGGCCAGCAGCACCGCCCCGAGCAGCACGACCGGCAGGCCCGACGACTGCCCACCGGGCACCGAGAGGACCAGCGGCAGCGGCTGCCCCGGGGCCGGTCCGAGCCGCCGGACGTACCGGCCGTCGGGGGTGGCGGTGACCCGCTCGCCGTCGGCCGTGCCGGCGGCGGCCAGCACCGCCGCGCGTACCCCGTCGGTTTCGGTGGTGTGGGCGATCCGGCCGGGACCGGCGGTGTCGTCGAGGAGGGTGACCGCGACGCCGGTCACGGCGGCCAACCGGGCCACGAACGCCGAGTCGACCAGCTCGGCGGCGGCCACCGCGCCGAGCGGCGTGCCGGCCGGGTCGCGCAGGTCCACCCGGGCGCTGATGGCCCGCACCGGCCCGCCGGTCCGGACGCCCGCGCAGTCCTGCCAGCCGGTGGCGGGTCCACCCGGGGTGGCGTACGTGACGCCACCGGCCCGGTCGGTGACCAGCACCGCGGCGGCCAGCCCCCGGCTGACCACCTGGCCGGCCGCGCCCGCCCGGCCGGCCGGGTCGGGGCGCAGGGCCACCGCGTCGGCGGCGGCCCGCAACTGCTGGCAGAGCGCGTCGATCGAGGTACGTACGGCGGTCGCGGCCAGGCTGAGCCGTTCGGTGGACCGGCTCCGGTCCACCGTCGACAGCGTGGTTCCGACGAAGACCGCACCGAGCACCACCGGGCCGAGCACCACCGTGAGAAAGGCCGCCGTCAACCGCCCGCGTAGCGTCAACGTTCTTCCCCCCGGAAGTTCCAGGCCCGTTCCTGCGATGCTGACACAGAGCGACCGGCCGCACGGCGTTGCGTCAGGAGTGTTGCGTGCCCAATTTCTCCGATCACGCGGATGCCGTCCCGGCGGCCAAACGCGAGACACGCGTCGCGCTGCTCGCCCGCCGCCGGGCGCTCACCGCACCGCAGCGGGTCGCCGCCGCGCGGCACGTCCAGGCCGAGCTGACCGATCTGGTACGCCGTCTGCGGCCGACCACGATGACCGCCTACGTGCCGGTCGGCTCCGAACCGGGCGGCCCCGACCTGCCCGACGTGCTCCGGGCCGCGCTGCCGGCCGGGGCGGACCTGCTGCTGCCGGTGCTCCGCACCGACCTCGACCTGGACTGGGCCCCGTACGCCGGGCCGGGCACCCTGGTCGCCGCCGGCCGGGGCATGCGCGAGCCGGACGGCCCGCGCCGGGGCCGGGCCGCGGTCACCGGGGCCACCCTGGTCGTGGTGCCCGCGCTGGCGGTCGACCGGCGCGGGCTGCGGCTGGGCCGGGGTGGCGGTTCCTACGACCGGGCGCTGGCCCGGGTGCCGGCGGCCGTCCTGACCGTGGCGCTGCTGCACGACGGCGAACTCCTCGCGGCGCTGCCCGCCCAGCCCCACGACCGCCCGGTGGGCGCGGCGCTCACCCCGTCGGACGGCCTGCGCCGGCTGCCCACGGCCGCGCTCTGAAGGCCGGCCGTACCGCCGCTCCGGACGACCACCTCCGCTCCCCCGGACGGCTCAGCCCGGCCGCGTCCCGCCGCACCCGCTCCCCGACGCGTCGGCGTGCCGACGCCTGCCCGGCTCCGCGATGTGCCGGATCACGATCCGGCCCCGTCCGCTGGACGAACCCGGGTCCGATGACGCACCATTGGCACTCGAATACGCCGAGTGCCAACCGGCCGTCCCAGATCCGGAGGAGAACGTGCCCACGTACCAGTACGCCTGCACCGCGTGCGGCCACCAACTCGAGGCGGTGCAGTCGTTCTCGGACGAGCCGCTGACCGAGTGCCCCGCCTGCGAGGGGCGGCTGCGCAAGGTCTTCAACTCGGTCGGTGTCGTGTTCAAGGGCTCCGGCTTCTACCGCACCGACTCCCGGGCCTCGGGCACCGAGGGCAAGAGCAGCGCGGTGAAGTCCGACAGCACCTCCTCCGGTTCCGGCAAGGACTCGTCTGGTTCGTCCCCCGCGACCGGTTCGGGCTCCGGGTCCGGCTCGGGGTCGGGGTCGGGGTCGTCGACCGGCTCCGGATCCGGCTCGGCGGGCTCGACCGGCGGTGGTTCCTCCGGGTCGACCAAGTCGCCGGCGGCCAGCACCTCCTCCTGACCCGGTAGCCACCGAAGACCCCTGCCGCCCCGGGCCGCAGGGGTCTTCGTCGTCTCGGCCGGCCTTAGCAGATCCGGCGGGAGGACGGTGGCCGTCCACAGGTCCGCCCGTCGTCCACCGGCTGTGGACGACGGCTCGTGCCTCGCCCGACGCCCGCCTAGCCTGCTGAGCCGGGGATGCCGGCGGGGCATCCGATGAGCGGCGGAGGTGTGGTCATGGCGGGCGGTGGCACGGATGACGAAGGCTCACTGCGGCCGTTCCGATGGCCGCATCGCCCCGGCGGGGCGACCCTGCTCCGGGCGGTGCTGGTGGCCGCCCTGCTCGGGTCGGCGGTGCTCGTCCTGGACGCCCCGGCCCGCTGCCCCGCCGGCCCGCCACCGCCCACCGTCGGGCTGGCGCTGGCGGCAGGCCCCGCCACCGTCACCGCCCCGGGCGGATGCGTCCCGCCCGGGGCGGACGACGCCACCCGGGCGGGCCGTTCCGACCACCCCCGGACCCCGACAGGTCGGGCCGGGGCCGGCGACGCCGCCGTCCCCGGCGGGGAGGAGGGCGGCCCACCCGACGGCCGGGACACCCAGGTCGCGTTGCCGCTGCCGAGTGGCTTCGTCGGGGTGCCGGTACGGCTGGCCGAACCGGCCGCCCTGGCGGTCCTCCGCCCCGGCGCGCGGGTCGACCTGCTCGTGGTGCCGGCCGGGCGGGCGGCCGGTGAGACCATCCTGCTGGCGGCCGACGCGCTGGTGCTCGACGTGGTGGGCGACGGTGCCGCCGACGGCTCCTCCGCGCTCTATCTGGCGGTCCGGCCCGACCAGGCGCAACGCTCCGTCGGGCAGCCGGAGGGCAGCCGCTTCGGTGTCGTGGTCCGGCAGTGAGCCACCGCCGTGTCCTGGAGCACCGGCAGCACACCGGTGCCCGGGTGCCCACCGCGCCAGCCGGGAGGGGGCGGGTCCTGCCGCTCGTCCCGCCGGTGGCCACCGGCGGCGGTCAGCCCCAGTGCGGAGGACGCTCGGCGAGCAGCCAGTCGTCGTTGCCGCCACGGCGCTCACCCCAGCCGGAGTCGGTGTCGTCGGCGGTCTGTTCGGGCAACACCACGAAATCCTCGCTGAGGTCGACCGTGCGGTCGTCGTCGCCGGGTACGCCCTGCCCGGCCGGGTCCTCGATGATCACAGCCGGTAAGAATACCCGGGCCACCGGACCGGCCGCCCCTACGGTGACCTGACGTGTCGACCCAGCAACGGCCGGCCCCGGCGTCAGGAGACCACGATCCGTAGCCGCGCTCGGCCGGTCCCCGGGGTGGGCCGCCCTGGACCCGGCGGCCCGCACCGCCCCGAAGATCGCCCTGTGACCGGCTGACGGCCCGCCACGTTGGTAGCGTCGGACGGCGTGACGACGCCCAGCGGTGCCAGCCCCGAGGACGAGTACTGGCGACGCCCGCCCGCGCGGCAACCCGCCGAGACCGAGCCGACGATCCCGGCCGGTCGCACGAACGCCGCCGGCCCACCGGTCCCGACCACCGCCGTCGGCAGTTCGCGGAGCACTGACGATCCGCCTGGAGCGCCGGTGGACTCCCCGACCGGAGCCGGGGCCGGCAGCCGAACCGATGCCGGGACCGACACGCCGGCCGGTGTCCAGCCCGGCACCGGCACCGGAGCCGAGACCGAGGCCTGGACCGTCACCGGGGCCGGCAGCGCGACCGCGACCGGAGCCGGAGCCGACGGTGGGGCCGGGACCGGGGCCGGAGCCGACGGTAGGGCTGGCACCTGGGCCGGGACCGACGGTGGGGCCGGGGCGGCGAGCGGTGCCGGGGACGCCGCCGGCCCGGCGGGTGGAGCCGGCCCGGGGTGGCCGACGGCGGGGGTCTACACCGGACCACCGCCGACCACGCCACCGCCACCGGGCTGGCGTCCCCCGGTGCACCTGGAGGCGACCCCCGCACGCAGCCTGGCCTGGCAGGACATGGAGGCGATGGATGTCGCGGAGCAGCAGGCGCAGCGGGTCACCTGGAGCGTCGGCGCGGTGGTCGGCGTCGTGCTGCTGGTACTGCTCTGCCTGCTCTGTTCCCGGGCGTTGTTCTGACCACGGCCGGCCGGGCACCCCCGCCCGTCAGGCGGGGGTGCCCGGCCGGCCGTGGTGACTCCGCCAGTCGCGGTGACCGGTCAGAACGTGTTGGTCCACACCGAGGCGGCGCCGCTGTCCCCGGTGAGGTAGACGGAGATGCAGGAGAGCACCGACAGCACCACGACGACCCCGGTCAGCACCCAGGTCGCCCAGGCGGGCAGCTTCGGGGTACGCACCCGGTCGCTGGTCACCGCCAGCAGCAGCAACGCCGCCACGGCCAGGGCGAGGGTCCACCAGAGCAGGATGTCACCGAGTTCGGAATGCTCCTGGATCTTGGCAAGCAGCTCCGGCGAGTAGCCCTTCGCCTTCAGCGCCGCCTGGAACTCCTCGCCCGTCTCGGTCGCCACCCAGGCCAGGACCGGGGTGACGACGGCCAGGATGGCCACCGCCCAGTCGAGGCGGGGACGCCAGCGTGGCACCAGCCCGTAGGCACTGGCCAGCAGGGCGAGCAACGGCACGAAGACCACCACGGCATGGACCACCAGAACGTGGGATGGCAGACCATTGAACTCTTTGAACACCGACACCTCCGGCAGTGGACGCGGTTGCGGCAGACAGCGTACGACGAGTGCATGGTCGTCGCGTCCCCCATCCGCGTACACGCTGTGGCGGACGGTCCGGTTCACCGGTCGCCGACCGCGGTCGGGTGCGGCGACCGGTCACGCGACCACCCGACGCCGGGCGGCACGACGCCGGGCGTGGCACTGTTGACGGGTGGACAACGACGATCTCGGTCTCTTCGGTCCCGGTTCGATCACCTGGAAGGTGCACGACGAACCGGTCCTGATCGTCGCCGGCCTGCGCTCCCTCTACCTCCAGGCGCTGCACCCCCGGGCGATGGCCGGGGTGGCCCAGAACAGCAACTACCGGTCGGACGCCTGGGGGCGGTTGGTCCGCACCGGCACGTACATCGACACGGTGAACTACGGCACCACCGCCGAGGCCGAGACGGCCGGTCGGCGGTTGCGTGCCCTGCACGCCCGGCTGCGCGCCACCGACCCGTTCACCGGGGAGCCGTTCCGGATCGACGATCCGGACCTGCTGCGCTGGGTGCACGTCACCGAGGTCGAGTCGTTCGTCGGCACCGCACGTCGGGCCGGCCTGTCGCTGACCGACGCCGAGGTGGACGGCTACTACGCCGAGCAGCGGCGGGCCGCCGCGCTGGTGGGTCTGGATCCGGCCGACGTGCCGGGCAGCGCCGCCGAGGTGGCCGACTACTACCGGACGGTCCGGCCCGAGCTGCGCATGACGAAGGCGGCGGCGGAGACCGCGCTGTTCCTGACCGCCCCGCCGATCCCGTGGAAGCTCAGCCGGCCCGCCCGGCTGGGGCTGAGCCTGGGGCCACCGCGCTGGGCGTACTTCGGGGTGGCCGGGACGGCGCTCGGGCTGCTGCCGCCGTGGGCGCTGCGGTTGTACGGCGGGCTGGGACTGCCCACCACCGCGCTCACCGCCGACCTGAGCGTCCGGACGCTGCGGCTGGCCCTGGCGGCGCTGCCCCGCACCTGGCGGGAGAGCCCGATCCGGCAGGCGGCGAAGGACCGCGTCGTCCGCAGTGTTGCCGCCTGACAGCCACGCCGAGGCGGTCGACACCGGACCACGCGACGACCCCCGACCGGGGCGGCCGGCCGGCGGCTCAGTCGGCCGGGCGGGCGGCGGGGCGGTCAGCCGACGGGGCGACGGGACGGTCGATCGCCGACCACGGCTCCCGGCCCGGCATCTGCGCGCCGACCGGGCAGGTACGCCGGTAGTCGCACCAGCCACAGCGGGGACCGGCCACGGCGGGGAACGCCTCGTCCGGGTCGGACCCGTCGGTCACCGCCCGCTCGGCGGCCATGATGTCCCGGGCGGTGTCCTCGGCCCGGGTGAGTTGGCGGGCCAGCGACTCGGCGGTGTGGTCGTGCCCCGCGACGGTGCCGGTCGGCAGGTGGTGCAGCTCCACCCGGCGGCACGGCCGACGGAAGGTCCGTTCGGCGGCGTACGCGTAGAGGGCGAGCGCCTGCGACCCGCGCGCGTCGTCGGCGTCGGACCCGCTGCGGCCGGTCTTGTAGTCGACGATGACCAGTTCGGGGCCGTCCGGACCGGGGCGGGAGTCGATCCGGTCGGCCCGCCCGTTGAAGGCCAGCACAGCGGTCTTGACGGCGACCACCCGCTCCACGCCCAGCGGGTCGTCGCCGGGGTCGAGGGTGGCGACGTACCCCTCCAGCCAGCCCAACGCCCGCTGGTACGCCGCACGCTCCTGCTCGTCGTCGCGGTAGCCGTCGCGGACCCAGGTGCCCTTGAGCAGCGCGGGCAGCGCCTCGGGACGACGACGTTCGACGGGCAGCGCATACCAGTTCTTCAGGGCGGTGTGCACGCTGGAGCCGAGGGAGTTGTGTGCCCACGGCGGCCCCTTCGGCGGGGCGGGCCGGTCGAGGTAGGCGTACCGGTAGCGGCGGGGGCAGTCGGTGTACGCGCCGAGTTTGCTGGGTGTGCAGGTGAAGAGCCGTTCGGGCATGCCGGCGAAGCCGAGCTGTTCGGGTTGGCCGGAGCGGGGCCGGGGCGTACCGGCGGAGGAGGCTCGTCGCACCCTGCGATCCTGCCAGCCCGGTACGACAGCCCCGCAGCGGCCCGACGGCAGCCCCACCGGCACCGGCATGACGGCAGCGACGGCAGCCCCGCACCGGCCCGACGGCGGGTCAGGCCGTGTTCACGTACTGGGTGACGAAGGCGGCCACCGCGTCGGCGATGAGCTGCACCGCGATGGCGGCCAGGAGCAGGCCGGCGATCCGGGTCAACACCTCGATGCCACCCGGCCGGAGGATCTTCACGATCCCGCCGGAGAACCGCAGCACGACCCAGACCGCCAGCATCACCGCGATGATCGCGGCGGCGATCGCCGAGATCTGCCCCACCCCGTCGGCCTGCTGCACGAACAGCATGGTCGCCACGATCGCGCCGGGGCCGGCGAGCAGCGGGGTGCCCAGCGGCACCAGGGCGATGTTGGAGGTGACCTGCTGGCTGGGGTCGTCGGCCTTGCCGGTGAGCAGTTCCAGCGCGACCAGGATCAGCAGCAGACCCCCGGCGGCCTGCAACGCCGGCAGGTCGACGTGCAGGTAGGCGAGGAGGGTCTGGCCGGCGACGGCGAAGACCACGATGACGCCGAGCGCCAACGCGACCGCCTGCCAGGCGGCCCGGTTGCGGTCACGGGCGGCCAGCGGGCCGGTCAGGGCGAGGAAGATCGGCATCATGCCCGGCGGGTCGACGATGACCAGCAGGGTCACGAAGACCTCACCGAAGAGCTTGAGATCCACCGGACGAGGGTAGCGGTGCCACCGGCAGGCGGAACGCGGATCACCCGGAAGCGACGCCGGTCACCCCGGAGGCCGCCGCGACGATCCGCTCGTACGCCTCCGGCGCGGTGGTGTGCGCGCCCAACCGGACGGTCTTGTGGCTGCCGTGGAAGTCCGACGAGCCGGTGACCAGCAGGCCCAGGTCGGTGGCGAGGCGCCGGACGTGCGCCGCCTCGGCGGGGGTGTGGTCCTCGTGGTCGGCCTCCAGGCCGGCGAGCCCCGCCCCGGCCAGGTCGGCGATCAACGCATCGGGGACGATCCGGCCCCGTCGGCTGGCCCGGGGGTGGGCGAACACCGGCACGCCGCCGGCCGCCCGCACCAGGGCGACAGCCCGGAACACGTCGATGTCCTCCTTGGGCAGCCGGTACCGCTCGCCCAGCCAGTCCCGGCCGAACGCCTCGGTGGTGGTGGCGACCAGGCCGGCCCGGATCAGCGCGGCGGCGATGTGCGGGCGGCCGACCGTGCCCCCGTCGGCGGCGGCCAGGATCTCCGGCCAGCTCACGTCGATCCCGTCGGCCCGCAACAGCGCCACGATCCGTTCGCCGCGCTCCTCCCGGGCCTGGCGTACCCGGGCCAGCTCGGCGACCAGCTCGGGGTGCTCCGGGTCGAACAGGTACGCCAGCAGGTGCAGCGGCAGCGCCGGTTCGGCACCGTGCCAGCGGCAGGACAGCTCCGCGCCCCGCACGAGGCTGAGCCCGGCCGGCAGCGCGTCGACCGCCGCCGCCCACCCGGCGGTGGTGTCGTGGTCGGTGATCGCCACGACGGTCAACCCGGCGTCGGCGGCAGCCCTGACCAGCTCGGCCGGGCCGAGCGTGCCGTCACTGGCGGTGGAGTGGGCGTGCAGGTCGATCAACGGGCGCGCGGGCATGATCCCGACGCTACCCGGCAGGGCCGCCACCGCCGTGCCCAGTCGATCCGCCCCGGCCACCGCCGTCCCGGGGCGATCCGGCCCGGCCACCGCCGTCCTGGGGCGATCCGGCCCGGCCACCGCCGTCCCGTCCCGGCCGCGGCCCCGGGGTCAGTCCGTCCCGTCCTGGCCGCGGCCCCGGGGTCAGTCCGACCCGGCCACCACGACGGGTCGGACGTCGGCGTTGGCCCCGGCCACCGGGGTCGAGGTGGCCCGCGCCCCGGACAGGACCTCGTCGGGACGCATCCGCGCCAGGGCGCCGCCCCGGTCGACGTAGGTCGCGTTCCGGGTGTCCGTCCAGGCCACCACGTCGCCGATCACCGGTCCGGCGGTCCGTTGGGGCGCGGCACCGCCGGCCAGGTCGACCAGGATCGCGCCGTCCGCACCGGCGAGTCGACCGTTGACCAGCAGCCAGCGCCCGTCGGGGGAGACCGCGCCCCGGCCGTCGGCGGCAGGCGTCGACTCGCACCGGGTGGTGTCCTGGCTCAGGTCGGGGCCGAGCAGGGCCAGACAGCTCCGGGCTCCGGCGCGCACCCGGGCGACCAGCCGGCCGTCGGACCTGGCCCCGTAGACGTCGAGGACGTGCGGCGCGACGGCGCCGGGCGGCGTGCCGGGGGACGGACGCCACAGCAGGTGACCACCCTGGGGGCCGGCCCGGAGCAGCACCTGGTTGCCGATGAACCGGACCGGGACCATCCCGGCGGGGGCCGGCTCGTCGACCACCGCGAGGAGCTGGCCGGCGACGATCCCGGCCGAGAAGATCCGTCCGTCGTCGCGCCAGGCCACCTGCCGGCCGTCCGGCGACACGACGATCTCCTCCGCCCCGGCGAGCAGCGCCTGCGGTTCACCGCCCGCGGGCACCATCCAGAGGGTACGGCCGGCGACGGTGGTCGGCCCGGTCAGCAGCCAGCCACCGCGGTCGGGCAGCCGCTGCGCCCGTTCGACCGGCCCGATGCCGAGGTCGTACCGCTGGCCGGTGGCGGTGACCAGGACACCGGCCACGATCAGGTCGACCTCGCCGTCGGCCGGTCGTTCCGCCGGGACGGGCGCGACCGGTGCGGCGGAACGGGTGGCCACCCCGCGCGGGTCGCCGAGCACCACGGTCGGGGTGGTGGTGCGGTCCGCCTGCCCGCCGAGCTGGGTCATCCCGCCGGTGGCCAGGGCGGTGGCGATCCCGGCGAGCGCGAGCCCGGCGACCGTGCGCCGGCGACGGGTCCGCCCGGCCCGGCGGAGCGCCAGCCCGGCCGGGTCGAACGGCAGCTGGTGCGGTACGGCGACCCGCTGGGCGAGGGTCTCCCGCAGCGCCCGCTCCAGCTGCTCGTCGTCGGTCACGGCGAATGGACGCTCGGGGCGGCCGGTCTGGTTGCCCGGTCGGGGTGACGAGGGGTTCATCGGGTCTCCGCGGTGACCGGGGTGGCCCGGGTGGGTGTCCGGGAGCGGTCGGCGGCCCGGCCGGGCGGGGTCGGGCGGGGAATCCGGGCCGGCTGGACGGCCGGCGCGGTACCGCCGGCCGGCGCGGCACGGGCAGTCTGTGCGGCACCGGCGGCCGGCGCGGCACGGGCAGTCTGTGCGGAACGGGAGGCCGGGGCCGGGCGGGCGGCGGGATCGGCCGGGAGGTCGAGCTGCGCCTCCGCCCCGAGCCGGCGGCGCAGGGTGGCCAGCGCCCGGGACGTCTGACTCTTCACCGTGCCCGGGGAGATCTCCAGCAGGGCCGCTGTCTGTGCCTCCGACAGGTCCTCGTAGTACCGCAGCACCAGCACCGCGCGCTGCCGGGCGGGCAGCGCCCGCAGGTGCCCCCAGAGGAGGTCCCGGTCGAGGTGCTGGGCGATCTCGTCCACGCCGGCCCGTTCGGGCAGTATCTCGGTGGGCCGCTCACCGTGCCACCGTCGTCGCCACCAACTGGTGGACGTGTTGACCAGCACCCGTCGGGCGTACGGCTCGACCGCCTCGATCCCGCCCAGCCGCCGCCAGGCCAGGTACGTCTTGGTCAGCGCGGTCTGGAGGAGGTCCTCGGCGGTGGCCCAGTCCCCGGTGAGCAGGTAGGCGGTACGCAGCAGGGCGCCGGAGCGCGCCGCCACGAAGTCGCGGAACTCGTCCTCCAGCGGATCCCGGTCGGCCACCGCTCACCTCCGCGCCCCGTCCTGCCTGGCAGGTTGTCATGCCGGGCGACACCCGGTCGACGGCGGAAGGGGTGCAGTTCGCCCGCCGGACGGACGAGAGCCTTCAGGCGCCGTCGTCGGCCTTGGCCTCGTCGGCCTCCTTGCCCAACCGCGCCTCGACCGCCTGCGGCTCGTACATCTCCTCGACCACCCGCAGGTAGAGCTCGTTCGGGTTGGGCAGGTTCTTGATCTCGCGTAGCGCCTGTTCCTGGCCGGCGGATTCCAGCACGAAGGTGCCGTAGTTGAGTGCCCGGCCGGTCGGGGTCTGCTCGTACTTCATGTCGGTGACCCGGGCCAGTGGCATCATGGCGACCTTGCGCGTGACGATGCCGTTGACCACCATGACCCGCTTGTTGGTCAGGATGAACCGGTCGTACCACCAGTCGGCGACCTTCCAGGCCACCCAGCCCATCGCCGCGAACCAGAGCAGCACCGCGATGGTGGTCAGCGCGCCGACGTCCTGGCCGGCGAGGAAGCCGGAGAGGTAGCCGAGCACGAAGGTGGCCGCCACGCCGACGATGATCGGGGTGGTGAGGTGGATCCAGTGCCGCTTCCACTCGCCGCGGTACCGCTCGGTGGGGAAGAGGTAGCGGGCGACCAGCGAACTGGGCTCGTCCTCCAGCGGAAGGACCCGGCGGGGGGCCATCCCCTGGGAGTCGGACCGCAGCCCGGCCAGCTCCTCTTCGGAGATGACCGGCTGCTGGTAGCCCGCCTCCGGATCACGGACCCAGGCACGTCCCTCACCGGCGTACGCCGGGCCGTCGCCGTAACCGGCGTCGTCCGAGAAGGACGGTCCGTTGGAGAGTCCCGCACCGGACCCGTAGCCCGGCCCCTCGTCGGGCCGGTATCTCGGGATCGGTTCGGTGTCCCGCTCCCGGCGGTCCCGGCCGGGATCGTCCGGGTCGAACGGGGGTCCGGAGGGGCTGCCCATCGCTGGCTAGGCGACGAGGCTCGTGAAGAAGTCACCAAAGCCCTGGGCGATGTCCACGATGCCACCGCCGAGCGACTTGAAGACGTCCGCTGCCGAATTTGGCCGGTAGGCAACGAAGAAGATCAAGAATGCGATACCGGCCCAGGTGAGGACCTTCTTGACCATAGCGGGCCATCCTCTCGCGCGGCGCCGGGTCCATTTACCGCAGCGGCACCCACAGTATCAGCATGGTGCCGCAGCGTGAATATCTGCGTCCCATCTCCGACTCGCCGACAGGGCCGTCAGGCCCCGCCGTGCAGGTACGGAGACGGTGCGCCGTACACGAGCTCGGGCGGAGTCCACTCGGTGAGGTCGTGCAGGACGACATCTTCCGCGAGGAGGTAACCCGCGCTCGCCGGCCAGGCTATCGCATGGAGCCACATTCCCCGAGCCTCACCGGCGTACGCGCTTCGATCCGTTGCCGAATTGATCAGCCACAGTGGAGTCGGGTGGCCGCCGGCCCGGATCCGCGCCGGCTCGACATGCTCGGGATGACCAGGGCCGGGGCCCGGTCCGGCCAGCACCTCCGTCAACTCTGGACCGGGATCCGGGCCGGCCACTCCGGCGAACCGGGTACCCAGTCCGACCCCGGGCTCCTCGGCCACCAGCACCAGCTCGGCCGGTCCGCCGCCGAGCGGCGCCGGACCGGCGCAGGCGACGGCCGTGGCCCGGACGCCATCGGCCTCGTCGCCGGCCCAGGCCACCCCGGTCACGGTCCAGCCGGACGGCAGCGGCCACGGGCACCACAGCGGCATCGCGGGCCGCTCCGGGCCGCTCTCCGCAGCCACCCGGTCGACCACGCTCGCCACGATCTCGGCGTCGATCCGCTCGGGCACGTGCAGCGGGGCGACCGGCCCGCACCGGACGCAACGCGAGGAACCGTTCATCAGGTCCGGCGGGCGCACCTGACCCGCACACCTCGGACAACTCACCACGACACTCACATCCCCACCGTGGCCCCACGATCCGGGTCCGTCAAGCCGACCCCGCCGACACGCCGTCTCCCGATCCACCCGCCTCCCCGCCGTCCACCTGGGGTTCCGGGGCGGATCCGCCCCACCGGGAGGGCCGCGATCTCCGGTGCCGCCGAGCCCGCGGGGCGGGTCGGAGACGGCGGTGACGCGGGCGACGCACGCGCCGGGCGGGTCAGGGCGGCGGGGCGGCGGCGTACGCGCGGATCCAGGCGTGCATGGCAATGCCGCTGGCCACCCCGGCGTTGATCGACCGGGTCGAACCGTACTGGGCGATCGAGAAGAGCTGGTCGCAGGCGGCCCGGGCGGCGTCGGAGAGGCCGGGGCCCTCCTGGCCGAAGAGGAGCACGCAGCGCCGGGGCAGGGTGGTGGTCTCCAGCGGCCGGGAACCGGGCAGGTTGTCGATACCGACCACCGGCAGGTCGTGGTCGGCGGCCCAGCCGACGAACCCGTCGATCGTCGGATGGTGCCGGACGTGCTGGTACCGGTCGGTGACCATCGCACCCCGACGGTTCCACCGACGCAACCCGACGATGTGCACCTCGGCGGCGAGGAAGGCGTTGGCGTTGCGGACCACCGTGCCGATGTTGAAGTCGTGCTGCCAGTTCTCGATGGCCACGTGGAAGTCGTGCCGCCGGGCGTCCAGGTCGGCCACGACGGCCTCCCGCCGCCAGTAGCGGTACCGGTCCACCACGTTGCGCCGGTCGCCCGCGGCGAGCAGCTCCGGGTCGTAGCGGGGGTCGTCCGGCGGGTCGCCGGGCCACGGTCCGACACCCACGTCGAGTTGGTCCTCGGTCACGATCCCGAGAGGGTACGGACCCGGGCCGCGACCGTCGCACCCCACCCCGCGTCCGACCCGGGCCGGCGCGGGCACCCGCGGGTCGCCGCGTCCACCGGGTCGGCTCCGGTCACCGCAGGCCCAGCGCGTCGCCGAGGCGGTCCAGGAACCGCTGGTCGGTCGGATCCGGGTCGCCGGCCCGGCACACCCGGACCGCCACCGACTCGACCCACTGCCGGTACGCGGCCGAGTCGGCCGGGTCCGCCCGTCGGCGCAGCACCCGCACCACGGCCCGGCAGACCGGCGGCAGGTCCGCCGCCCCGGCCAGCCCACCGGTCGGGGTGCTCGAGCTGTCGTCCCGGGCGTAGATCGTCGCCACCACGGCGCGGACCAGGTCGCTGTCGGAGGCCCGGCCGGCGGCGAGCGCGTCCAACCCGACGAGGCCGGCGGCGACGGTACGCGCCGGGCGTCCGGGACCGGGCGAGGCGGCGGCGACCAGCACCCGGCCGGGCAGGGTGGTGAGCAGGCCCCACTCGCGGGTGGAGTAGCCGGCGGTGGTCAGTGGTGCGGCACGCCGTCCGGCAGAGGGCGGCTCTCCGGCGAGGGAGTGGCTCATCAGGACCTCCGCCGCCAGCATATGCCCGCCGGGCGCAGGGCCGGGCCGGTCCATCCCGATCCGCGTGGCCGTGTGGCGGCGGGCCGGACTCCAGCTCGACGTCCGTCACCAGCATCCTGTCCCGCGTGGCGGCGGGCCGGACGGTGTCCGTCCGCCTCCGCCGGGTGACGACGGGGCGCACCGGGCGCGCCGTACCGGCGGTTTGCGCCTTAGCGCTGGTTGAGGAGATACCGGGGGCGGGGGTGACGGGTAAATGTCACACCGGTGTTCACCCGGGGGGAGACGCAATGAGCGGCGGGGCCCTCCCCGGCACCCGCCGCCCACGCTCTGATGTCCAAGAGTCTGCCCCACGGAAGCGACGGACGGACAGAGACGGAGGTCACATTTATCTTTTCGTAACAATACGGAGAGTCATTAACGATCAACGAGAGAGCGATCTCCGCAGCCTAGATAGCACCTCGTCAGGACGTCGATGGAGGCATGCCCGCTGCTCCGGGGGGCGATCTCCCTGGAAACGCTCCCATCACGGGCGGTCACGCAAATGCGTCGTGCAAGTGCAGTCCGCACGCGCGCATCGACAGCGCCGGTTCGATGGGCGTGAGCGGACCGCCCCACCCGCACCGGTTTCGGCGTCCGCCACCCGGGAATTTGCCGGGGTACCGCCTGGTTCTACCGGACGAAAAAGCAATCCGCGCTGATCGGAGAGTCCAATGGCAACCGTCGAGCTGACCACGGCCAACTTCGACGAGGTGACCGCGAGCGACGGCATCGTGCTGGTCGACTTCTGGGCCGAGTGGTGCGGCCCCTGCAAGCGGTTCGCCCCGGTCTACGAGCGTTCGTCGGAGAAGCACCCGGAGATCACCTTCGGCAAGGTCGACACCGAGGCCCAGCAGGAGCTGGGCGCCAAGTTCGACATCCGGTCGATCCCCACGATCATGGCGATCCGGGACGGCGTGATCGTCTTCGCCCAGCCCGGCGCGCTGCCCGAGTCGGCCCTGGAGAACCTGATCGAGCAGGTCCAGGGCCTCGACATGGACGACGTCCGCAAGCAGCTGGCCAACCACCAGCACTGAGCACCGCCGACGGCGGCCGGGTCCACGGGGTCCGGCCGCCGTCGACTTGCGCCGGCTATCGCACACGTGTTCGAATAGGCGTCATGCGCTGGGAGCACCTCTCCGCTCCCCCGGACGAGGAGCATCCCGACCGGGCAGCGCCAGCGGCGCCACCCCTGCCGCTGGCGCTGCCCGGAGCGGTGGCCCGCACCTTCGACACGCCGGACTTCGCGGGCATGACGTTCTACGAGGTGCGGGCAAAGTCGATCATCAACCGGGTGCCGGGCGGCTCGCGGGTGCCGTTCGGCTGGACGATCAACCCGTACCGGGGCTGCACCCACGCCTGTGTCTACTGCTTCGCCCGCAACTCGCACACCTACCTCGACCTCGACGCCGGGGCGGACTTCGACCGCAAGGTGATCGTCAAGGTCAACGCCGGGGAGCTGGTCCGACGCGAGCTGGCCGCCCCGCGCTGGCGCGGCGCGGCCATCGCGATGGGCACCAACGTCGACTGCTACCAGCGGGCCGAGGGGCGCTACCGGCTGCTGCCGCCGATCATCGAGGCGCTGCGCGACTTCGGCAACCCGTTCTCGATCCTCACCAAGGGCACCCTGATCCTGCGCGACCTGCCGTTGCTGCGTCAGGCCGCCGAGGCGACCCGGGTCGGCCTGTCGTTCTCGGTGGGTTTCGTCGACGAGGCGCTGTGGCGGGCGGTCGAGCCGGGCACCCCGAGCCCGCGACGCCGGCTCGACGCGGTACGCCGCCTCACCGACGCCGGTTTCGCGGTGGGGGTGCTGATGGCCCCGATCCTGCCCGGCCTCAGCGACGGCGACGAGTCGATCGACGCCACCGTCTCGGCGATCGCCGCCGCCGGAGCCACCAGCGTCACCCCGCTGGCGCTGCACCTGCGGCCGGGGGCACGCCAGTGGTACGCGCACTGGCTCGGCCGGCAGTTCCCGCACCTGGTGCCCCGGTACCGCGAGCTGTACCGGTCCGGGGCCTACCCGCCGCAGGCGTACCAGCGGGAGCTGACCGCCCGGGTGCGGATCGCGGCCCGCCGGCACGGCCTGCACCGGGGCGAGCCCGGCGACACCCGACGACCGCCGGTCCCGCCGCCCGCGCCCGCCCCCGAACAGCTCGCCCTGCTGTGAGGGCCGGCGCGGCCCGTCCGTGCCGGTCTCGGCCACCCGCGCCGGCACCCGGCCGGGCTAGGCTCGGCGGATGCGGACCGCCCAGCAGCTCCTCGCCGACTCCGCCGTGATCGCCGTCGTTGGCGCGTCCCGCGACCCGGGCAAGGCCGCACACCGGGTGCCGGCGCAGATGCAGCGGTACGGCTGGCGGATCATCCCGGTCAACCCGGCGGTGGAGGAGTTGTTCGGGGAACGGGCGTACGCCTCGCTGGCCGACATCCCGCACCCGGTGGACCTGGTGGACGTCTTCCGACCGGCCGGGGACGCGGTCGAGGTGGTGCGTCAGGCGGCGGCGATCGGCGCTCCGGCGGTCTGGCTCCAGCTCGGCATCGTCTCGGCCGAGGCCCGGCGGATCGCCGAGGAGGCCGGCATGGACTACGTCGAGGACCGTTGCCTGATCGTCGAACGGGCCGCCGCCGACCTCACCCCGCCCCGGTGACCGGTCCCCCGACGGGGGGCGGCAAGCCCGTCGCTGCCGGTAGCGTCCGGCACCGGCTACCGATCAGCGGAACTGTGCCTCCCGGACGCTGTTGCCGCCGTCCACCACCAGCATCTGCCCGGTGATGTACGACGCCGCCGGTGAGCAGAGGAAGCTGATCGCGGCGGCCACCTCGTCCGGGGTGCCGGGACGGCCGACCGGCGTGCCCAGCCCCTGCTTGATCTCCGCCATGGTGGAGGCCGCCGTGTAGATCGTCCCCGGGGCCACCGCGTTCACCGTCACCCCGTCGGCGATCATCTCCATGGCCAGCGCCCGGGTCAGCCCGACCACCCCCGCCTTGGCCGCCGCGTACGCCGCCTCGGTCGGCAGGGCGTTCACCGGCCCGGCGGTCGCCGAGAGATTGACGATCCGCCCCCAGCCGCGTTCGGCCATCCCGCTGATGAAGGCCCGGCTGCACAGGAACGCGGTGGTCAGGTTCCGGTCGATCTCGCCGCGCCACTCGTCGTAGCTGAGCTGGGCCACCGGGCGCAGTACCTCGGGGCTGGCCCGGCTGGCCAGGCCGGCGTTGTTGACCAGCACCTCGACGTCACCGAGCTGCTCGGCCACCGCGTCGGCGAGCGCGCCGACCTCGGACTCGTCGGTCAGGTCGGCGACGAAGCCGGTCACGCCCAGCTCACCGGCCCGCTCGTGGATCCGCCGGGTGGTGGAGACGATCGCCACCCGGGCACCCAGGTCGGCCAGGCGGCGGGCGGTCGCGTACCCGATGCCGTCCGCGCTGCCCGCGCCGGTGACCAGGGCGACCCGGCCGTCCAGCCGCATGGTCACCGGATCGGCCACCGGCACCGGCTCGTCCTGGCCGGGCTGGCTGCCGGCGGCCGTGGCGCGGGTACGCCGGGCCAGGCCCGGTCGGCTCACGTCCCGCCTCGGTCGACTGCCGGATCGGTCGGCCCCACGCGCGTCCATAGCCATGCCGGGCATCCTGCCCGTTCGGCAGGGCGCGGGCAACGAGCCACCACGGGCGGACCTCGGCGCTGTCGGGGCCTGGCTACCCTGACGGCGCACCTACATGCGACGGAGAAGATCACATGACCTACCCCCCGCCCTCCGACGGTTGGCAGGACCCGGCATGGTCGGGTCACCAGCCCGATCCGACCCTGCCGGCCAGCGCCCCACCGGTTTCCGTCCCACCCATCGGCAAGGACCCGTACGCCCCGGTCGACCCGTACGCGGGTGCGCCGGGCATCCCGGCCCAGGCCGGCCCGGTCGACCCGTACGCCGCCGCGGCCGGCTACCCGCAGCCGGTCGGCTACCCGCCGGCGGCCGGGTATCCCGGTTACGGCGGCTACCAACCCCCACCCACGCAGAACGGCCTCGCCATCGCCTCGATGATCGTTTCGATCATCGGCGCGATCGGCCTGTGCGGTTACGGCCTCGGCGGCTACATCGGCGTCATCGGCGCGATCCTCGGCCACGTGGCCCGCAAGCAGATCAAAGAGCGTGGCGAGGGTGGCTCGGGCTTCGCCACCGCCGGCATCGTCGTCGGTTGGATCTGCACCGTCATCGCGGTGCTGGCCACCATCGCCATCGTGGTCTTCTTCGTCTGGCTGGCCAACCAGGAGTCGTCGACCGGCTACGGGACCACGTACTGAGCCCGTCCTGGCCGCCCCGGGGAGGCCCGGGGCGGCCCGACCGGTCACCGCTGCGGCGGGACGACCGGTCCGTTCCGGCCGCCGGAGACCGGTGACGCCGCGGTAACCTCGTGCGGTGACCGGGGTGAACGGACCTGTGGAAGATCTCACCGGGCGGCGGACCGTGGTGGTGACCGGGGCCAGCTCCGGCATCGGGCTGGCCGCCGCCGTGGCCCTGGCCCGACGGGGCGACCGGGTGGTGCTGGTCGGTCGGGATCCGGCCCGCCTCCAGGCCGCCGGTGACCGGGTACGCGAGGCGTCCGGCGAGCGCCCCGAACTCTTCCGCGCCGATTTCGCCGTACTGGACGACGTGCGCGGGCTCGCCGAGCGGCTGCGGGCGGCGTACGACCGGATCGACGTGCTGGCGAACAACGCCGGGGCGATCGTGTTGCAGCCGCTCACCACGGTCGACGGGTTCGAGCTGTCCATCCAGGCCAACCACCTGGCCCCGTTCCTGCTGAGCAACCTGCTCGTCGACCGGGTCGGCCGGCTGGTGGTGACCGCCTCCGGCGCGCACCGCAGCGGCACCCTCGACCCGGACGACCTCAACGCCCCGCTGCGCCGTTACCGGCCGATGCGCGCGTACGGCACCAGCAAGCAGGCCAACATCCTGTTCACCGCCGAGGCGGCCCGACGCTGGCCGGACGTGCCGGCGTACTCGTTCCACCCGGGGGTGGTGCGGACCCGGTTCGGCGCGGACAGCAAGCTGGTCGCCCTCGGCATGCGGGTGATGCCGTTCCGCAGCCCGGAGAAGGGCGCGGAGACCCTGGTCTGGCTCGCCAACCAGCCCGCCTCCCGGCTGGTCGACGGGGCCTACTACGCCGACCGGCGACTGCGCCGGCCGTGGCCGCGCGCCGCCGACCCGGCCCTGGCCGCCCGCCTCTGGACCGCCAGCGCCAAGGCCGTCGGCCTCGACACCTGACCCGGCCGGGAACGGCCCCCACACCCGCCGTCACGCCTCCGGACCGGCGTGGCCGTCGCCGGGCTGCCAGGCCGCCATTCGGGGTACGACCCGAGGAGTACAGATGCCCGCCAAGTACGAGCGGGTGGCCGAGGCCATCCGCGAGCAGATCCGGACCGGCCAACTCGCCGTGGGGGACAAACTCCCCTCCACCGCGGAACTCAAGGCCGAACACGACGTGTCCTACGGATCGATCCGTGGGGCGATGCTGGTCCTCAAGACCGAGGGCCTGGTCGAGGGACGCCAGGGCGAAGGCGTCTACGTGAAGGCGGTGCCGGCAGACTGACCCCACCCGCCGGAACGCGCGGAGACGCACGTCTCTGCGGAGAATTGTTGCTGCTACAGCGACAACAGATCTCCACAATGCCGTGCCCCGAGGGGCGCCGACGGTGACCCGATGTCGTCGCTCTCCCCGGTCGGGTAGCCGCGCTACTCGACCACGTGGACCGGGATGCTGGTCACCACCACGCCGGGCAGCGCCCGCAAAGCCCTGCGCAGCCGGTGCCCGGTGCGGCTGTGCAGCAGGCGGTGCCAGGGGCGGCGCAGCACCACCTCCGGCACCACCACGGTCAGCACCAGCTCCGGCGCGGCGGCGTGCAACGCTGCCAGGTAGTGCGCCAGCGGCCCGATCACCGCCCGGTACGGCGAGACGATCGTCTCCAGCCGGACGTGGTCCCCCCAGGCCCGCCACTGCTCCCGGAACCGGTCCGCCTCGACCTCCTCCGGGGCGAGGTGCACCGCCAGCGTCGGCCGACCCAGCGACACCGCGTACGCCAGGGCACGCATCGACGCCCGGTTGAGCCGTACCACCGGGACCACCACCAGGTGCCGCAGCTCCTGCGGCACCTCCTCCCACTCGACGGACCCGGCGCCCCGCGCTGGCACGGCGGGCGGAGGCACGGCGGGCGGGGGGACGGCGGGCGGGGGGACGGCGGGCGGGGGGACGGCGGGCGGCCCGGCCGCTACCGGCGACGGCCGGGCGGCCCCGGGCTGCCGGCCGCCCGGCGGGGGGCGCAGGGCCAGGGCGGCGTGCAGGGCGCGGTAGTGCCGGTGCACCCGGTGGAAGAGCAGCACCAGCAGGGGTACGGCGATCACCACCACCCACGCCCCTTCGGTGAACTTCGCCACCGCAGCGGTCAGCAGCACCAGGCCGGACAGCACCGCGCCCACCCCGTTGACCAGCGCCCGACGCCGCCAGCCGACGCCCCGGTGCCGCCGCCAGTGCACCACCATGCCGCTCTGCGACAGGGTGAAGGCGAGGAACACCCCCACCGCGTACAGCGGGATCAGCTTCTCGGTGTGTCCACCGAACGCGACGAACACGACGGTCGCCGTCCCGGCCAACGCCACCAGCCCGTTGCCGAACGCCAGCCGGTCGCCCAGGTGCAGGAAGCGGCGCGGCGCGTGGCCGGCGCGGGCCATGAAGAACAGCAGCCGGGGGAAGTCGTTGAACGCGGTGTTCGCGGCGAGCAGCAGGATCAGCGCGGTGGTCGCCTGGACGACGGCGTACCAGGGGCCGGTCGGGAAGGTGACCCGGGCGAGCTGGGACAGCAGCGTCTCACCGGGGCGGGGCACCAGGCCGGTCAGGTGGATCAGCAGGGTCAGCCCGGCGAAGAGGACCACCAGCATCGCCACCATCCAGGACAGCGTGGTGCGGGCGTTGCGCCACTCCGTCGGGCGGAACGCCGGGACCGCGTTGGAGACCGCCTCGATGCCGGTCATCGACACCGCCCCGGAGGCGAACGCCCGCAGCACCAGCAGCAGCCCCAGCCCTTCCGTCGCCGGCACGACCGGCGGGGCCACCGGCGCGAAGCCCCGGCCCGCCGCCCGCAGGTAGCCCATCACCAGCAGCCCCAGCACGGCGGCGACGAAGGCGTACGTCGGCAGGACGAAGATGTTGCCGGCGGTCCGTACCCCCCGCAGGTTGCCGGCGAGCAGCAGCAGGATCACCAGCACCCCGAGCGGCACGGTGAAGGGCGTCAGCCCCGGCAGTGCCGAGGTGACCGCGTGCATCCCGGCGGCGATCGACACCGACACGGTCAGCACGTAGTCCAGCATCAGCCCGGCGGCGGCGGTCAGCCCCGCACCGACCCCCAGGTTGTCCCCCGCCACCAGGTACGAGCCGGCCCCGTGCGGGTACGCCGGGATGGTCTGCCTATACGAGATCCCGACGGCGACCATCAGCAGCACCAGCCCGGCCGACAGCGGCAGGGTCAGGCCCAGCGCCCCGCTGCCGGCGAGCACCAGCACGGTCAGCAGCGCCTCCGGCCCGTACGCCACCGAGCTGAGCAGGTCGGAGGAGAGCACCGGCAGGGCCACCAGTTTGCGCATCCGCTCGTGCAGCACCGCCGCGCTGGCCAGCGGTGGCCCGAGCACCGCCCGCCGGACCCGGCCCAGTCGCCGCCCGAGGCCGGAGTCGGGACGGTTCGCGGGTTCGGCGGCGACCAGTCCGTCCCGCCCGCCCCGGTCATCCCGCTCGGGCCGGTCGTCCCGCCCGCCCCGGTCATCCCGTTCCGGCCGGTCATCCCGTTCCGGGCGGTCGTCCTGCTCGGGCCGGAACAGGGCGATCGGGGCCAGCCGGCTGAACCGGCCCGGGGCCGGTCGGCTCCGGTACCGGCCCAGGGTCGGGTCGACCGGCAGGGCGGGCGGCACCCCGGTCCGCCACTGCGCGCCCACCCGGCGCAGGGTGTCCACCTCGGCGGGGTCGAGCGGCGGGAACTCGGCCGACGGGGTGACCACGGTGTCGCTGCGGTCGTCGTCCATGCTCCGCCCCGGCATCGCCCACCTCCCCCCGCACTCTCACGCGCGGACGGGATCCCCACCCGCCGTTCGGGCGGAATCGCGACGAACGGGCTCCCCGTGCACGGCCGGGACCGGGTCCGGCCGGGCAGCCGACCGCGCGCGGACGAGCGCGCACCCGACCACGCGGGCCAGCCGGCCGCGAAGGACAGCCGACCGCGCCCGCCAGCCGGACAGGACGGGCCACCGGACAGGACGGGCCGCCGGGGTGGGCGGCCGAACGGGACGGGCGGCTGGGCGGGACGGGCAGGTCAGCCGGCCGGCGGACGGGACGATGGCGGGGCGGCGTCGGCGGGGAGCGCCGCCGGGACGGGGCGACGGCCGGCGCGGGATCCGCCGAGCACCACCACTGTCACCCCGACGAGCAGCAGCGCCAACCCGGGCAGGGCGAGCGGGCGCGGCAGCTGGCCCAGCCAGGCCCAGGCGATCAGCGCCGCGCCGGGCGCCTCCAGCAGGATCAGCACGCTGATCGTGGTCGCCGAGACCCGGCGCAGCGCGTGGTTGAACATCGAGTGGCCGAGCAGTTGTGCCCCCGCCACCAGCCCGAGGATCGCCAGCCAGGTGCCGGGGCCGTAGCCGTGCAGCCGTACCCCGCCGACCAGGCAGACGACCAGCAGGACCAGCGCGCACACCCCGTAGCAGATGGTGGTGTAGGTGGCGGTGCTGATGGTGGCGCGGGCGCGCTCGCCGAACGCGGTGTAGACGGCGGCGAACATCCCACCGACCACCGCGAGCAGGTCACCGGCGAAGGCCCGGCCGGAGACGCCGACGTCCGCGCCGGTGGCCAGCACCGCGCCGGTCACGGCCAGCCCGATACCGACCCAGACGGCGGACGGCAGCCGCCGGCCCTGCCAGCGGGCGATCAGCCCCTGCCACACCGGTTGGGTCGCGCCCAGCGCGGTGGCCGCCGCCACCGAGGTGAGCTGGGCGCTCGGCATCCAGGTGGCGAAGTGCGCGGCCAACGCCACCCCGGACAGCACGCAGTACCAGCCCTCCCTGCGGGCCGCCCCCACGGTCAGCGTGCGGAGCTCGACCCGGCGGCGGGTCAGCGTGAAGGGCGCGAGCACGGCGGTCGAGAGCAGGGTGCGCCAGAACGCGACGGCCAGCGCCGGCGCCGCCGCGAAGGCGATCAGCGGGGCCGACGACGAGACCGAGGCGACGGCGAGCGCGAGGACGCCGACGGTCAGCGGATCGACGGGCGGGCGCGGGTGGGCGGAGGACACGGGGAGTAATCCTCACACGGCCCGCACCGGCTGCGGCGATGCCGGGCGGCGGCGGGTCAGCGGCAGCAGGCGGCGGGCAGCAGCGGGTCAGCGGCGGCGGACCCGGTGCAGGCGGAACGGTTTGCGGGTGGCCCGGACCACGGCCGCGCCGCGTGGCTCGGCGGCCAGGGAGGTGTCCGGCAGGGCCGTCCCGGCGTCCGGCGGGCCGTCCGGGGCGAGCCGGGTCAGCGCGCAGCCGTCGGCCGCCCAGCGGGCCACCAGGTCGGCGGTCGGGCCGGAGGCGTTCAGCCGCTTCGCCGCCACCAGCGGGGCCGCCGTCTCCCACTCCGGGGTGCCCGGGGCCAGCCGGGTCACCCGGGCCGGCCAGGTCACGATGCGTCCGCCGTGGTCGCCGCGCAGGGTCACCCGGGCGGCGTCGGCGTCGGCCAGGCCCGGCGCGGCCTGCTCTCCCGGCCCGCTGACCACGAACAACGACCCCTCCAGGGGTACGCACCACAGCGCGGTCGCCGCACCGGCACCCACCGCCACCCAGGCCACGGCGGCCTTCTTCATCGCCTCGTCGACCAGGGGCGTCGACCGGGGAGCGTCCACCTCGTCCGTCACCCCCGCATCCTCTCGCAGCTCCCGCCCGGACGACACCCGACCGCCGACTCCGCCGGGTCACCGTCGCCCCCGACCGCCGACCCGTCGCCCTTGACCGCCCGCCCGCACGACGGCGGGTCCGGAGCCCGCGCCCGGCAGGCCGGCGCCAGCAGGTAGCCATAGCGGACCGAGAATGCGCCCCGGAGCCCGCGCCCGGCCGGCCGGTGCGCTCCGTGGTCAGCCGACGAACGGGGGGACCAGGATCTCGCCCCGGGCCACCGGCATCACCTGACCGGCCACTGTCGCGCCGACCGCCTGCCCGTCCACGGCGGTCACCGTGCAGGCCAGCTCGGACGGGCGACCGATCTCCACGCCCTGCCGGACGGCGTACCCGGAGCGGCCCTCGCCGGGGAGCAGACCGCTGGCGACCAGCCACACCCCCAGCCCCAGGGCGGCCGAGCCGGTGGCCGGGTCCTCCGGCACCCCGAGCCCCGGCACGAAGACCCGGGCGTGCGCGGTGCGCGTGTCGGCGTCCCAGGAGAAGACGCTGACGTGCTCCACCCCGTACCGCTGGGCCGCCGCGGCGTTGACCCGGGCGCGGGGCACCGCGTCCGGGTGCACCGGCAGGTAGGGGAACTCCAGCCCGCAGCCGGCCACCCGGGGGGACGGGCCGGCGTGGTCGGCGGCGGTGAGCCCGGCCATCTCCAGCAGCGGCTCCGGGTCGAGTTCCGGCCCGAGGGTGCAGGTGCCGCCGGTCAGGGTGGCACCGGTCGCGGTCACCTCGATCGGCAGCACCCCGGCGTGGCACTCCTGGCTGACCGACCCGGCGGGGAACAGGCCACGGCGGCTGGCGGTGACCGCCGCGCCCACGCTGGGATGACCGGCGAAGGGCAGCTCCCCGGTCGGTGTGAAGATCCGCGCCCGGTACGTGGCGCCCACCTGGGTCGGCGGCAGCACGAACACCGTCTCCGACAGGTTGAACTCCATCGCCAGCGCCTGCATCTGCTCCGTGGCCAGCGCTTCGGCGCCGAAGACCACGGCCAGGGGGTTGCCGGCGAACGGGCGGTCGGTGAAGACGTCCACGATCTCGTAGGCCAGGGTCGACATGGTGGTAAACACTAGGCGCTTAGGCTGGGGCCGTGAGTACGCCGAACCGGGTCTACATCGCTCGACTCGCCGGAGTCGCCGTCTTCGACCCGAACGGCGACCAGGTGGGGCGGGTCCGCGACGCGGTGGCCCGGATCCGGCCGACCCAGCGCCCGCCCGAGGTGGTGGGTCTGGTGGCCGAGATGCCGATGCGCCGCCGGATCTTCCTGTCCATCAACCGGATCACCTCCATCGACCCCGACGCGGTCGTCCTCGGCAGCGGCACCCTCAACCTGCGCCGCTTCTCCAAACGCCCGAACGAGCTGCTCGTCCTCCAGGAACTGCTGGACCGGCGGGTGCAGCTCGACCCGGGTGGCCAGCCCGGCGCGGTGGTGGACGTGGCGATGGAGCGCAGCCGGGGCGGCGAGTGGGCGCTGTCCCGGGTCGCCGTCCGCGAGCAGTCCAGCCGGTTGACCCGCCGCGGCCACCTGCACCAGGTCGACTGGGACCGGGTCCGCGGCCTGACCGGCATCGCCGACAACCGGGGTACGGCCAACCTGCTCGCCGTGCTGGAGGACATGCGCCCCGCCGACCTGGCCAACGCCCTCCAGGACCTGCCCGACGCCCGGCGCAACGAGGTCGCGGCGGCGCTCGACGACGAACGCCTCGCCGACGTGCTCGGCGAGCTGCCCGAGCGTGACCAGGTGGAGATCCTGGCCGCCCTGGACCGGGAGCGGGCCGCCGACGTGCTGGAGGAGATGGACCCGGACGACGCCGCCGACCTGCTCAACGAGCTGCCCCCGCCGGAGCAGGACGTGCTGCTCGACCTGATGGAGCCGGACGAGGCCGACCCGGTCCGCCAACTGCTCAAGTACACCTCCGGCACGGCCGGCAGCGTGATGACCTCGGAACCGGTGATCCTGCCGCCGGACGCCACCGTCGCCGAGGCGCTGGCCCGGATCCGGGAGGAGCAGCTCTCCCCCGCGATCGCCGCGCAGGTCTTCGTGACCCGGGCGCCGATGACCACCCCCACCGGCCGATACCTGGGCATCGCGCACTTCCAGCGGCTGCTCCGTGAGCCTCCGGCCGACCTGCTCGGCGGGGTGGTGGTCAACGACATAGACCCGTTGCGGCCGACCACCCCGCTGCCGGAGATCACCCGCCGGATGGCCACCTACGACCTGGTGGCGATGCCGGTGGTCGACCGGAACAACCGGCTGGTCGGCGCGGTCACCGTGGACGACGTGCTGGACCACTCCCTGCCCCGGGACTGGCGGGACCGGGACGCCGTACCGGCCCCGGACACCGACGAGGCTGATCCGGACACCGGCCGGGCGGACCCGGACACCGGCCAGGCGGATCCGGGCGACCCGGCGAACGGCGGTGGCACCGATGGCTGACCAGCGGCGGACCGAGCGGCTGGACCAGCCACGGGAGCCCCGGGGCGTCAAGCTGCCCCGGTTCGACCCGGAGGCCTTCGGCCGCTGGTCGGAGGGGATCGCCCGGGGCATGGGCACGGCGAACTTCATCGTCTACATGACGGTGGTGATCGCGCTGTGGTTCGGCTGGAACACCCTGGCCCCGGCGGAGCTGCGCTTCGACCCGTACACCTTCACGTTCCTGACCCTGGTGCTGTCGTTGCAGGCGTCGTACGCGGCCCCGCTGATCCTGCTCGCGCAGAACCGGCAGACCGACCGGGACCGGGTGGCCCTGGAGGAGGACCGCCGCCGGGCGACGATGCAGAAGGCGGACACCGAGTACCTCGCCCGGGAGGTCGCCGCGCTGCGGATCGCGCTGGGTGAGGTGGCCACCCGCGACTTCCTCCGCTCCGAGCTGGCCCGGCTGGCCGAGGAGCTGGACGCGGCGGCCCAACGCCGGCAGAAGCGGGAACGCCGGCAGGCGGACCGGGCCGGCGGCTGGCCCGGGGCCGGCGAGGGTCGACCCGGGATCGGCGAAGGTCGGCCCGGGATCGGTGGGCGACGGCCCGGAGGGGGCGAACCGCCGCTGGACGAGCCCCGGGACGAGTGGGACGGCGACTACGCCCGGGACGGTCACCCGGAGAGCTGACCAGGCGGGGGGCGGGCGGCGGCGACCGGCACGGACGGCGGCGACGAACGCGGGCGGCAGGCCGGGTGGCAGTGACCGGCCCGGGCGGCAGGCCGGGTGGCAGTGACCGGCCCGGGCGGCAGGCCTGGCGGCGGCGACCGGCACGGGCGGTCCGGCATCGGTCGGGGGACCGTGGCCGGTCTTTCGCACCTGATCGTCCGGCTTCGTCCGGTAGGGCGGGACGGTCCCGATCGGGCGATCGATTCGCTCACACCCGGCCCTGCTGCCGGCGGTCGCCCCGCGCGGTCGACGTAGCATTGCCCGCATGTCAGCTCCCGTCAGCACCCTCTCCGACGCGATCCAGGCCGCCCTGGCCACCGTCAACGACCCGGAGATCCGCCGACCCATCACCGACCTCGGCATGGTCCGCTCCGCCGAGATCGGTGAGGACGGGGTGGTCCGGGTCGGGCTGCTGCTCACCGTCGCCGGTTGCCCGCTGAAGGACAAGCTGCGCGGCGACATCACCGCCGCCGTCGGCGCGGTGCCCGGGGTGGCCGGCGTCGAGATCGAGTTCGGGGTGATGAGCCCGGAGCAGCGGCAGGAGTTGCAGGGCAAGCTGCGCGGTGGTGCCGCCGGTGACGAGACGGTGATCCCGTTCGCCCAGCCGGGCACCCGGACCCGGGTGTACGCGGTGGCCAGCGGCAAGGGCGGCGTCGGCAAGTCCAGCGTCACGGTCAACCTGGCCGCGGCGCTGGCCGCCCGGGGCCTGGCCGTCGGTGTGGTGGATGCCGACATCTACGGCCACTCGGTGCCCCGGATGCTCGGCGCGGACGGCAAGCCCACCCGGGTCGAAGACATGATCATGCCGCCGCAGGCGAACGGCGTGAAGGTCATCTCGATCGGCATGTTCACCCCGGGCAACGCGGCAGTGGTATGGCGCGGCCCGATGCTGCACCGGGCATTGCAGCAGTTCCTGGGTGACGTCTACTGGGGTGAGCTGGACGTCCTCCTGCTCGACCTGCCCCCGGGCACCGGCGACATCGCCATCTCGGTCGCCCAGCTGCTGCCCAACGCCGAGATCCTGGTGGTGACCACCCCGCAGGCCGCGGCGGCCGAGGTCGCCGAGCGGGCCGGCGCGATCTCGTTGCAGACCCACCAGCGCATCGTCGGTGTGATCGAGAACATGTCCTGGCTGGAGCTGCCGGACGGCTCCCGGATGGAGGTCTTCGGCAGCGGCGGCGGCGCGGCGGTGGCCGAGTCGCTGAGCCGGACGATCGGCGCGCAGGTGCCGCTGCTGGGCCAGATCCCGATGGACAGCCGGGTCCGCGAGGGCGGCGACGCGGGCACCCCGATCGTGCTGGCCGCGCCGGACGCGCCCGCCGCGAAGGCGCTGCACCAGGTGGCCGACCGGCTGGCGGTACGCCGCGAGTCGCTACTCGGCAAGCCCCTCGGCCTCAAGCCCGCCGGCCGCTGACCGCCGCCGCTCCCACCCGCCGCCGATGGTGCCCGGGTGGGGGCCGGCGGTCGGGCGCGGATGTCAGGTGGCGTCGTCGTAGCTCCGCCGGGGGGCCGGCGCGGGAGCCGGTGCGGGCGCGGTGTCCGTCGTGGCGGCCTTCCGGGCGGCGGCGCGCGGGTCGATCCGGTCGGCGACCTCCTTGAGGTCCTCGTGCACGCCGGTCACGTCCGACCGCAGGCTGTCGTAGACCCCCTGGAGGGGCTTGCGGATCGCCTGCTCGTCCTCCTCGCTGAGGAGGTGCTTGCGGATGAACGCCTTCGGGTGCAGATCCTCCAGCTGGATGTCGGTGCCCAGCTCGCGGCTCAGGTCACCGGTCGCGTTGCGGGCCATCGCGCGCAGGTTGCGCACCATCCGCAGGCCGTCGCTGATGACGTTGGGCAGCCGGTCCCCGAAGATCAGCAGCGCCAGGAGCAGCAGTGCGCCGATCTCCCACCAGTTCAGGTTGTCGAGCACTGCGGGGCCTCCTCGTCACGTAGGGCCAAGACTACGCACGTCAGACCCCGCTCCGGGAGGGGGTGAACGGTCCTCACTTGGCGTCCGCGGCGAGCGTCACCGAGGCATTCTGCCGGGTGGTGCCCCGCCGGTACTCCACCGTCACCACGGCCCCCGGGGCGAACTTGCGGACCAGGGCGATCAGGTCGGTGGGTTCGTTCATCGGCCGCCCGTTGAGCTTGAGGACCACGTCCCCGGCCTGGAGGCCCGCCCCGGCCGCCGGACCCGCCGGCTCCACGGCCGCCAGGCGGACGCCGGCACCGGCCCGGGTGGCGGTCCCGGTCCCGGCGACCTGGGCCCCGATCACGGTACGCCGGGCCTTGCCGGTGCCGATGATGTCCTGGGTGATCCGTTTCGCCTGGTTGATCGGGATGGCAAAGGCGAGCCCGATGTTCCCCGCCTCCTGCCCCTCCGCGACCAGCGACTTGATGGTCGAGTTCACCCCGATCACCCGACCAGCCGCGTCGACCAGCGGGCCGCCGGAGTTGCCGTGGTTGACCGCCGCGTCGGTCTGGATCGCGGCGTAGTACCGGACCGGCCCACCCGGCTCCCCCGCCTGCATGGTGCGGTCCACCGCGCTGATGATGCCGGCGGTGACCGTGTTCGCCAGGGACAGCGGTGAGCCGATGGCCAGCACCGGATCGCCCACCGCGAGCGACTCGGAGTCGCCGAACTCGATCGGCCGCAGCCCCTTGCGGTTCACCTTGATCACCGCGATGTCCGACTCCGGGTCCTGGCCGACCACCGTCGCCGGGGAGCTGTTGCCGTCGTTGAAGGTCACCGACACCCGGCCGGTGCCGTCGGCGACCACGTGGTCGTTGGTGACCACGTAACCGTCGGTGCTGACGATGAACCCGGACCCCTCGCTGGTGCCGGCCGGCCCGGCCACCCGGATGGTCACCACGCTGGGCAGGACCCGGCCGGCGACCCCGGCCAGCGAGTCCGGGCGACGCTGGGCCAGCGCCGGCCCCTCGGCGGGACCGGCTCCCAGGGTGACCCCGCCGCCGACGCCGCCGCGGACCGCGAAGGCGTACCCGAGGGCACCGCCCAGGGTGCCGGCGAGCAGCGCGACAACGAGCGGGACGAGGAGCAGTTGCCGCAGCTTCGGCCGCCCCGGCGCATCGGGGTCGACGACCGGCTCGGGTGCCGCCCCGGCCGCCGGCCCGCCCGGCAGGATCACCGCAGCCGGGGCGTACGGGTCGCGCCAGGGGTCGGCGAGGGCGTCGGACCACCAGGGCGACGTCGGGCCGCCGTGGCCGCCGTACGCGGTCGTCGGACCCGTCGGTGGCGGCCCGGCCGGCGGCGACGCCGACCCCGGAGCCCCGCCGGACGCTCGCCAGTCCCAGCCGTCGGTCACGTCGGTGCCTCCCAGTCCGTCCCCCGGTGCCCCGGGCCACGACCGGGGGTGACGGTCACGCGCGGGGGGCACCCCATCCAGGATTGCACGGATGCGCCGGGCCGGGTCAGCTCTTGTCCTCCCGGAGGCACCGCCGGCCCCTCGTGATCAGCCACGACCAGGCTCCGGCCCGCCCGGAACGGCTCGACCACCACCGGATCCGGCCCGCCCCGAACGGCCCGACCACCACCGGATCCGGCCCGCCGGCACGGCCACGGGTGGACGCGCGGCTGCGTCGAAGAAGGCTCGCCTCTAGGCTCATACCCGCCACCCGTCCGTCGCACCACCCCACCCCGCCCGGAGGTGTCCCATCGCCACGGTCGCCAGTTCCGGTAACCCGACGGCGCAGGCGTTGCAGTTCGCCGAGTCGTACGTCGGCGAGGACATCGTGCTCCGGACGGCCCGCAGCCTCGCCCGGGAGGTCGGTCTCGACGCGGTCACCCCGGGTGCCGGGGCGGCCCTGCGCCTGCTCGCCGCGGCCGGCAACGCCCGCGCGGTGGTGGAGATCGGCACCGGCACCGGGGTCAGCGGCGTGTGGTTGCTGCGCGGGATGCGCGCCGACGGGGTGCTCACCACCATCGACGTGGAGGTCGAGCACCAGCGGATCGCCCGACGGATCTTCACCGAGGCCGGTTTCCCGTCCGGCCGGACCAGGATCATCACCGGCCGGGCGCTGGACGTGCTGCCCCGGCTCGCCGACGGCGCGTACGACCTGATCTTCGTGGACGGCGAGGCGACCGGCTCGGCGGCCTACGTCGACGCCGCCCTGCGGCTGCTGCGCCCCGGCGGGGTGCTCGCCCTCAACGGCGGCTTCGCCGGCGGCCGGATCGGTGACCCGGCCGCCCGGGACGCCCAGACGGTCACCATGCGGGAGACGGTCAAGGCGATCCGGGAGGCCGAGCAGTGGATCCCGGCCCTCCTCCCGGTCGGCCACGGCCTGCTCACCGCGGTGAAGTGCTGACCGGGGCTCAGCCCAGGGTGGCCAGCCAGCGCAGCAGGCCACGGACGCCCCAGCCGGTCGCGCCCCGGGTCAGCTCCGCGTCGTCGCCGTCGGCCCAGGACGGCGCGGACATGTCGATGTGCAGCCACCGGTCCCGCAGCTCGCCGGTGAACTCGCGCAGGTAGAGCGCCGCGATCACCGAACCGGCCCCCCGGGCCGGTGAGCTGTGCCGGTCGGCCAGGTCGCTGCCGAGGTACTCCAGGTAGTCGGCGGGCAGCGGCATCCGCCAGGCCGCCTCGCCGGCCTCGTCCACGGCGGCCAGCACGGCGGCGGCCAGCTCGTCGTTGTCGCTGTAGAGCGCGCCGGTCCGCTTGCCCAGCGCCACCGCGTTCGCGCCGGTCAGGGTGGCCAGGTCGACCAGCAGGTCGGGGCGGAGTTCCCGGGCCGCGTAGCCGAGCGCGTCGGCGAGCACCAGCCGGCCCTCGGCGTCGGAGTTGGTGCTCTCGCTGGTCGTGCCGTCGTAGTGCGTGATGACGTCGCCGGGGCGGAACGCCGCACCGCTGACCATGTTCTCGGCCAGCGGGGTCAGCGCGGTCACCCGGACGGGCAGCCGCAGCGCCGCCGCACCGAGGGTGGCCGCGACGACCGCCGCCGCACCGGCCATGTCCTTGCGCATCAGTTTCATCGCCGACACCGGCTTGATCGAGATGCCGCCGGTGTCGAAGGTGATCCCCTTGCCCACCAGGACGACGTGCAGCCGGGCGTCGGCCGGCCGCCAGGCCAGCTCGACCAGGCGGGGGGTGCTGGCCGAGCCGCCGCCGACGGCGAGGATGCCGCCGAAGCCCTCGGCGGCCAACTCCTGCGGCCCGCGTACCCGCAGGTGCAGGTCGGGGTGCTCGGCGGCGGCGTCGGCGACCTGACCGGCGAACCACTGCGGGGTCTTCACCGAGGAGGGGGTGTTGGTCAGGTCCCGGGCGAGGCGGGTCATCCGGGCGGTGGTCCGGGCCGTCTCTACCGCCCCGGCGAGGGGGTCCGGCGCGGCGGTCAGCAGGGTCACCCCGGTCAGCGCGGGCGGTTCCCCCTCGGCCAGCCGGAACCGGTACGAGGCGAGCAGCAGACCCTCGACGAACGCCCGGACCACCCCGGCCGTCGCGTCGGCGGGCAGACCGAACGTGACATGTGTCTCAGCTACCGCGGCCCGGGCGAGGGCGGCGCCGGCCGTCCGCCAGGCCCGTTCCCCGCCGTCGCCCACCCCCAGCAGGATCAGCCGGCCCGGGGTACCACCGGGACGCAGCTGGCTCAGGGTCTCGCCGGGTCGGCCGGTCAGCCGGGCGACCGGCAGCAGCGCCGCGGCCTCGGCCCGCACCTCGTCGGTGGGCGGCGGTGCGGTGGCGACCAGCGTCGGCGCGCTGTGGTCCGGATCGGTGGCGGCGCGGACGGGCAGGACGAGGACGTCCGAGTGGTCGACGGCGACGGCGAGACTGATGGCGAGCACGCTGGACCGTACCTCCGGGAAGTTCGTGGTGCGGGACCTCGACGACCCGCGGGGGACAGACGAAGTCCCTGAGTCACCGGCGTCGCCGGTGACTCAGGGACACGGGACCGTCCGCGCGGCACCGCGCGGAGTGCCGGCGATCAGCCGGCGGCCGCCTTCAGCGCGTCACCGAGCGCGTTGGCCTCGTCGGGAGTCATCTCGACGACGAGCCGGCCACCGCCCTCCAGCGGGACACGCATGACGATGCCCCGACCCTCCTTGGTGACTTCCAGCGGACCGTCGCCCGTCCGCGGCTTCATCGCCGCCATGTTGTCTCCCCTCAGACCTATACATCAGGGTAGGTGTACTGCCCCACAGCCACTTCGTGCCGACCACCCGCAAGGTACGCGGGGGCGTCGACCACGATTTTCCCTGATGAACACCGCCGGACCCAAACCGGAGCAGCATTGATGTAACAGCACCTAGCTTATCTTGAGAAGGCCTGTCACAATGTGCGGTCATGCAGGCACGGTCGGCACTCTTCGACCTCTACGGTGACCATCTCCGCACGAGAGGTGGGCGCGCACCGGTCGCCGCCCTGGTGAAGTTGCTGGCTCCGCTCGGGGTGGCCCCGCCGGCCGTCCGGACCGCCGTGTCCCGGATGGTCCGCCAGGGCTGGCTCGAACCGCTGCGACTCGCCTCCGGCCCCGGGTACTCGATCACGCCGAAGGCGGTCCGCCGGCTCGACGAGGCCGCCGCCCGGATCTACCGCACCGGCCGGGTCAGCTGGGACGGGCGGTTCGACCTGCTCGTCCTGGCGACGCCGACGGCCCGCCGGGACCGGCAGCGGCTCGCCGCCAACCTCAGCTTCCTCGGCTACGGCACCCTCGACGAACACACCTGGGTGGCGACCCGGGCCAGCGAGGACGTCGACGTGCTGCTGGAGGAGGCCGGGGTGCGCTACGAGCGGTTCACCGCGGCGCACGCCGCCGGCACCCCCGGCGCGATGGGCGTGGTCCGCCGGGCCTGGGACCTGGCCGAGATCGGGCACGCCTACGAACGGTTCGTCGCCGAACAGCGCGCACAGCTGGCCGGGGTCACCGTGCGCAGCGGCGACGAGGAGGCGTACGCGGCCCGGTTCCGGCTGGTGCACGCGTGGCGTACCTTCCTCTTCCAGGACCCGCAACTCCCCCCGGCACTGCTCCCCGAACGCTGGCCCGGCACCGCCGCCGCCAGCTTCTTCGACCGGCACGCCACCCGGCTCCGGCCGGCCGCCGACCGGTACGTCGAGCAGTGCCTCGACGCCGGCAACCGGGTTCCCCGACAGAAGGGCCGTTAGAGACGTGACCGAGCCGCTGCTCGTCGACCGCACCGATGGCGTGGTCACCCTGACCATGAACCGCCCCACCGCGATGAACGCCCTCGACGTGGCGCTCAAGGAGGCCCTGCGGGACGCCCTGGCCGCGCTGGAGACCGACCGGTCCTGCCGGGCCGTGGTGCTGGCCGGCGCGGGTGGCTCGTTCAGCGCCGGGCAGGACCTGCGCGAGCACGTGCAGGTCCTGGAGTCGCCGGGCCGGGATCCGCTGGACACCGTCCGGGCGCACTACAACCCGATCGCCGCCCGGCTGGCCAACCTGCCCAGGCCGGTGGTCGCCGCGGTCCGGGGCATGGCCGCCGGGGCGGGCGCCTCGCTGGCCTTCCTGGCCGACTTCCGCATCGGCGGGCCGAAGACGAAGTTCCTGATGGCGTTCGCCGGGGTGGGTCTCGCCGCCGACACCGGGGCGTCCTGGACGCTGCCCCGGCTGGTCGGCCACGCCAAGGCCGTCGAGCTGCTGATGCTCGCCGAGCCGGTGGACGCCGCCGAGGCGTACCGGCTGGGTCTGCTCACCCGGCTGGTCGACGACGACGAGCAGGTGCTGCCCACCGCGCACGAGCTGGCCGCCCGGCTCGCCGCCGGTCCGACCGTGGCGTACGGGGCGATCAAGCGGCAGCTCTCCATCGCCGACGCCGGCACCCTCGCCGACGCCCTCTCCGCCGAGGCGCAGGCGCAGTCGATCTGCGGCGGCACCGCCGACCACCGGGCCGCCACCACCGCCTTCGTCAACAAGCAGAAGCCGGTCTTCCAGGGCAACTGAGCCTCCCCGGCGGCCACCCGGCCGTCGGACCGAGGGCGGGCGGTCAGCGGGCGACGTAACCGCCGTCGACGGGGATCGTGTGGCCGGTGATCCAGGCGGCGTCGTCGGAGCAGAGGAAGAGCACCACACCGGCCACGTCGTCCGGGGTGGGCATGCCGGGTTTCGGGTTGAACGACTCCATCCGGGTCCGCATCTCCGCGGGGTCGGGCGCGTTGTCGATGAAGTTCTGCACCAGCGGGGTCATCACCACCGTGGGGGCGACCGCGTTGACCCGGATGTCGCGGGCCGCGTACTCCACCGCCGCCGACCGGGTCAGCCCGACGATGCCGGCCTTGGTGAAGGTGTACGGGGAGATGTTCTCCTGCGCCGCCAGGCCGGTGGTCGACGAGGTGTTGACGATCGCGCCCCCGGAACCGCGCAGCATCGCCTCGATGCCGTACTTCAGCACGTGGAACACGCCGTCGCCGTTGATCCGCCGGACCTTCTGCCAGTTCTCCACGTCCATCTCGTGCAGCGGCTGCTGCCGGCCGTCGATGCCGGCGTTGTTGAAGATGACGTCGATCCGGCCGTAGCGCCCCACCGCCTCCGCGACGCTGCGCTGCACCGCCCCGGCGTCGCCGGTGTCGACGGTGACCGCGAGCGCGTCGGGCAGGTCGGCGGCCACCCGCTCGGCGCCCTCGGCGTCGATGTCGGCGATCACCAGCCGGGCGCCCTCGGCGGCGAAGCGGCGGGCGGTGGCCTCGCCGAGCCCCGAGGCGCCACCGGTGACGAATGCGACCTTGTCCTGGAACCGCATCGGCTCTCCCTCACCCGGCCGGCCGGCTGCCGGCACCGGTGCGCCATACCCGGTGGGCCGGCGGCTAGTCGTCCTCCTCCGGATCCTGGTTGGCCTCGACGCCCAGCACGAACGCCTGCATGGCCAGCTCGTCGCCGCTGGGCGAGACGAACGCGGGCAGCTCGGCCGGACCCAGCTCCCGCACGTAGGACCAGAAGAGCCGGACCGCCTCGGCCCGTGACTCGGCCTCGATCGGCAGGTCGAGGCTGACCAGCCAGGTGCGGCGGGGCGGTGGCGGGCCGAGCCGGTCGACCAGCTCGCGGTAGGTGCCGGGGTCGAGCGCGGTGACCGGGCCGGCGACCGCGACCCGGTCCACCGGCACCGGTGCGTCGAACGACCGCCGGGTGTACGTCACCAGCACCGCCCCGCCGTCGTGCCGGGCGACCCGGCCCAGCGCCACCAGCCGGGGCGGCTCGTCGGCCAGCACCGCCACCGGGTCACCCGGGCGGGGGGCGGGCACACCGGCCGGGACGGCCAGCTCCAGGGTGTCGTGGTGGACGAGACGTTCGGCGTCGTACCGCCCGGCCGGGAGCAGCACCGCCCAGGCGTCGTCGCCCCGCCCGCCGTCGACGTCGGTCGGGCCGGTGCTGCGGTGGTCGGTCACGGTCATGACCCCATCCCATCACGGGCCACGGGGGTGCCGGCGTGGCAGCCCGCGAGATGGTCGTCGACCATGCCGGTGGCCTGCATCAGCGCGTACGCCGTGGTGGGGCCGACGAAGCGGAAGCCCTGCCTCTTGAGCGCCTTGGCCAGGGCGACGGACTCCGGGGTCGTCGCCGGCACCTCGGCGAACGACCCGGGCCGGGCCGCCCGGGGCGGCGGCGCGTACGACCAGAGCAGCGCGGAGAGCCCGTCGGGCAGGGCCAGCGCGGCGCGGGCGTTGGCGATGGCCGCCTCGATCTTGGCCCGGTTGCGGACGATTCCCGCATCGGCGAGCAGCCGGGTCACGTCGGCGTCGCCGAAGGCGGCGACCCGCTCGATCCGGAAGCCGGCGAAGGCGAGCCGGAACGCCTCGCGTTTGCGCAGGATGGTCAGCCAGGACAGCCCGGACTGGAACGCCTCCAGGGTGAGCCGTTCGTAGAGGGCGTCGTCGCCGCGCAGCGGGCGGCCCCACTCGGTGTCGTGGTAGATCGCGTAGTCCGGGGTGCTCGCCCCCCAGGCGCAGCGGGGCAGGCCGTCGGGGCCGGTCACCAGGTCAGTCACCCGGTACACGCTAGGCCAGCGGCCTGACACCCGTCGCCCGGCACCGGCTCCGCGCGCGGTCGGTCGGAGCGGCGGCTGGTCGGCGGTCCGCAGCCGGTCGGGCCGGCGGTCGGTCGGTCAGCGGCGGGGGGTCGGGCGGGGCAGCCGGCCGGACTCGACCAGCCGGGCGAAGCGCCTGAGGGCCAGCGTCAGGCTGGCCTTGGAACCCGGCCAGAGCAGCGGCCAGGCGACCCGCCCGGCCGACCCGCCGGGCAGGTGGAACCACTCGTGCCAGACCACCTGGGTGCGGTCGTCCGCGAGCGGGGTGCAGCGCAGCACGCCGGGGCCGCGCAGCAGCTTGCCGAAGTGGACCACCCCCACCTCGTACGGCGCGTCGACCCGGACCACCCGCATCTCGTCGCGCAGCACCGCCGGGCCGAGCGCGGTGACCGCCTCGATGACGCTGCCCTCCCCGCCGTCACCCTCGACCACCCGGACCCGGGTCAGCGGAATCCAGTCGGACTGCCCCTCCCAGTCGGTCAGCGCGGCGAAGACCCGCGCGGCGGGGGCGTCGACGATCACGGTGGCGGTGAACTCACCGGCGCCGGGCTGGGCGGCCTCGTCGGCCAGCCCACCGCCGGCCGGGTCGGTTCCGGTCACACCGGCTCCGACCGGACGGCCGTACCGCCGGGGCGGTCCTCGACGCTGTCGGCCGTCCGGTCCGTCCCGGCCCGGCCGTCGGCTGGGGTGGCGTTGACGGGGACGGCCTCGGCCCGGCCCGCTTCGGCGGGGGTGGCGTCGGGGTGGTCGTCGCCCGGGGCGGGGGCGGGCAGTTTCGCGGTCGTCCCGCCCGCCGCCGGGCGGACGGTCGGGGCCACCGGCTCCGGCGACGCGGCCGGCGCACCGGCGGACTCCACCGGCTCGACCTCGACGGTGGGGGCCTCCGGCGCGGTGCCGTCGGCGACGGGCGTGGCCGGGGCGTCGTCGGCCGGGGCGCCGACGGACTCCTCCCGGGTACGACGCAGCGCGTCGGCCTCGGCGGTACGCCCCTCGCGCAGCGCGGCGATCTCGGCCTCCAACACCCCGATCAGCTCGGTCTTGTAGCCGATGTCGTAGGCGGCCCGCCGGAAGGCCTGGTCGACCTGGGCCATCCGGTAGCCGCGCAGGGCGGTGTCGAAGCGGAGCGCGCCGACGTCCGACTCACGCAACGGCCGGCCACCGGGCAACGGGACGGCCCGGCCGTCGGGCTCGACGGGCGTCAGCCCGTCCCGGCCCGAGATCAGCACCGTCACGCCGAACACGACCGCCGCCACGGTCAACGCGACGACCACAATGAGCAGAGTCTGACCCATGAGGAGATCGTGGCACGGGGAGACCCTCCGGAGCGACCCCAACCACCATCATCGTCGCCGATCTTTGCGCCGTACCCGTACCGGCCCCGGGGCGGGCCGCCGTGCCGCACCGGGGCCGGGGCGGGCCGCCGTGCCGCACCGGGGCCGGGGCGGGCCGCCGTGCCGCACCGGGGCCGGGGCGGGTTCCCGTGCCGTACCGGGGCCGGGGCGTGGTCGGCGACCGGATAGCGTCGGCACCGGTCGGGTGGTCCGGCCGGTGACCTGCGGGAGGCGGAATTGGCCGGGGCGCTGCGGCTCGGGGGGCGGACGTTCGCCCCGGGCGAGCCGGTGGTGATGGCGATCGTCAACCGGACGCCCGACTCGTTCTTCGACCGGGGCGCCACCTTCGCGCAGGACAGCGCGTTGCGGGCGGTGGAGCGGGCGGTCGCCGAGGGCGCGGAGATCATCGACATCGGCGGGGTGAAGGCCGGGCCGGGCGACGAGGTCGACGTGGCCGAGGAGATCCGCCGGACGGTGGACACCATCGCCGCCGTCCGGGCCGCCTTCCCCGGGGTGGTCATCTCGATCGACACCTGGCGGGCCGAGGTGGCGGTCGAGGCGGTGGCGGCCGGTGCGGACCTGCTCAACGACACCTGGTCGGGGGCGGATCCGGCGCTCGCCCGGGTGGCCGCCGAGACCGGCGCCGGGCTGGTCTGCTCGCACGCCGGTGGCCTCGCACCCCGGACCCGGCCGCACCGGGCGGCCTTCCCCGACGTGGTCGCCGACGTGGTCACCACGGTCACCGGGCTCGCCGAGCGCGCGGTGGCCCTGGGGGTACGGCCCGACGGCATCCTGATCGACCCCGCGCACGACTTCGGCAAGAACACCCGGCACTCGTTGGAGATCACCCGCCGGTTGGACGAGTTGTCCGGCACCGGCTGGCCGCTGCTGGTGGCGTTGTCGAACAAGGACTTCATCGGCGAGACGCTGGACCTGCCGGTGCCGGAACGGCTGGAGGGCACCCTGGCGGCGACGGCGGTGTCGGCCTGGCTCGGTGCCCGGGTGTTCCGTGCCCACCAGGTGCTCCCGACCCGCCGGGTGCTCGACATGGTGGCCTCGATCCGGGGCGACCGGCCCCCCGCCGCCACCCGGCGCGGCCTGGCCTGACCGCCGCGCGGCGCGGCGGCCCGACAGGTGGGGTGGTCAGGTCCAGCGCAGGATGCGCTTGCGCCAGGCGTAGAGGATGCCGAGCGCGACCACGGCCACGAAGACGCCCATCTCGGCGACCGTCACCGCGCCGAAACCGGGCCGGTCGAAGACCAGCGCCCAGGGGAAGAGGAAGACCGCCTCGACCGCGAACAGCACGTACAGGTACGCGTACACGTAGTAGCGGATCTGCATCTGTGCCCAGTCGCCGCCGACCGGGTCGAGGCCGCATTCGTAACCGGCCCGCTTGCCGGCCGGGTCGGCGGGCCGGCGGGGACGTAACACCCGGTTGGCAGAGAACGCCGTAACGAAGAAGAGGGCGGCGGCGAGCAGCAACAGCCCGAGCGTCGCGTACGAGCCCAGGTAACCGGTCACGGTGGGCCAGCCTACCGGGCGGCGTGCCGGTCCGGACGCCGTGCCGGCCACCCGGAGACGGCGGGCGGTTTCTTTTCCGCAGGGACTGGTGCCACCCGGCAACTGTTACCGAATAATGAACGGCACCCCGAGTCACGGAGGTCAGATGCCCGGCAGGGACACGCGTGCCGTTCGGCGGTTCCCCGCCCGGCGTACCCCCGCCCTGGTCCTCGGGGCGGTGCTGACGGCCGGGCTGGCGGTCGCGCTCGGGATGTCGCCGGGCCTGGCCACGGCCGCCACCGGCGCGCAGCGGGCGGTCACCGGCCCGTCCACCTCCGGCGGCGGGCCGCCGGAGGGCACCGCGCCCCCGGGCGAGCCGACGGCGACCGCACCGGCCCCGACCGCCGTGCCGCCGACGCTGCCGCCCGGCCCGGAGCCGACCGGCACCGCGCCGGAGCCGACCGGCACGGCACCGGGGACCACCGCACCGGCCCCCACGGCCACCACACCGCGCCCGAAGCCGCCGCCCAGCAGATCCGCGCCACCCCGCGGGCCGAACCCCCACCAGCCGGGCGCCGACCGGGTCGGGGTCCGGGTCACCACCGGGGACGTCACCCTCGACGCCCGGTACTGGGACGCCCCGAGCACGGTCACCACCCTGCGGGTCACCGTCACCAACACCGGTGCCGTGCCGGAACGGTTGCGGCTGGCGTACACGCTGCCGGTCGGGCTCACCGACGCCGGCACGCCGGGTTGCGCGGCGACCGGCGACGACAGCTGGCACTGCGGCGAGTGGAGCACCGCGCCGGGCGACCGGTTCGACAGCCTGATCCGGGTACGGGTCAGCGGCACCGCCTGGCGACAGCTCCCGCTGGGCGGCACGGTGCGGGTCACCGCGACCGGGCCGGGCGACGGCGACACCGCCCAGGACGACGAGGGCTTCGCGGTCCTCCTACCGCCCGGTCCGCCGGTGCCCGGCATCCTGCTGGACGCCGACGAGGTGGTCTTCGACATCGGTGGCGGACCCACCGCGCTCGCCGCCCACCTGGGCAACACCGGCAGCGTGGCCGCCGACGGGCAGATCGAGGTGGCACTGCCGGCGGGTGTCAGCGTGCTGAGCGCACCGGCCGGCTGCACGCCGGGGTCACCCACCCGCACCCGGTGCGACCTGGGCGTGCTGGCGGCGGGGCGGACGGCGACGCTCCGGTTCACCGTCGCCGCCACCCCGGACGCCCAGCGCGCGGCCCCGCTGGCCGGCGCGTTGACCGGGCGGCTGGAGCCGGCGAGCGGGCCGGCCCGTCAGCTCCGGATGAGCTTCCGGATCACCGCCGCCGCCGCGCTGGCCACCCCGGTGGTGGGCACCCCCGCGCCGACCGGCTCGCAGGGTCTGATCGCGGCCCAGGGCGTGGCCGCCGACCTCGGCGGGACGTCCGCCGGCCGGCGCACCGCGCTGGCACTGATCGTGGTCTCTGTCCTGCTGGTGGCGCTGGCCCTCGTGCTGGCCACCGGTTCGCTGCGGCGACGGATGGCCGAACGGGCGGCGGACGAGGGGGCCGGCGGCGGCCCGAGCGGGCGGTGATCTCAGTTACGGCCGCCATCCCAAAACGCCGTATAATTCCCCAAATGCCGCCGGCCAGCTTCCCAGGTGTCGGACCTCCACCAAGGTTGCCCTAAGCCCGGGACGTAGGCTCGCAGCGAGAGACGACAGCGGGCCGGGCCAGCCCACGGGCGGACCGGGCGCAGCGGCGCACCAGGGAGGTCACGTGGCCTGGCAAGACGGGGTCACCATCATGTGCAGCCGCGCGCGCGGCGGGGCCGAGCGAAGCGAGGTGCAGACGTGACCAAGCAGATCCGTCAGTTGGACCGGGTGGTGATCCGTTTTGCGGGTGACTCGGGTGATGGGATGCAGTTGACGGGGGACAGGTTCACCTCGGAGACGGCGCAGTTGGGTAATGATATTTCGACGTTGCCGAATTTCCCGGCGGAGATCCGGGCGCCTGCGGGGACGTTGCCGGGGGTGTCGAGTTTCCAGGTTCATTTCGCCGATTACGACATTTTGACGCCGGGTGACGCGCCGAACGTCCTGGTCGCGATGAACCCGGCGGCGTTGAAGGCGAACCTGGCGGATCTGCGTCGGGGTGCGGACATCATCGTGAACACCGACGAGTTCACGAAGCGGAACCTGGTGAAGGTCGGGTATGCGGTGTCGCCGTTGGACGACGACACGCTGGACGGGTTCGTGGTGCATCCGGTGGCGTTGACGTCGATGACCGTCGGGGCCCTGGCAGAGTTGTCGGTGTCGAAGAAAGACGCCGAGCGGGCGAAGAACATGTTCGCGCTCGGGTTGTTGTCGTGGATGTACTCCCGGCCGTACGAGTCGACGTTGCGGTTCCTGGAGCGGAAGTTCACCAAGCGTCCGGATCTCGTCGCGGCGAACATCGCCGCGTTCAAGGCGGGCTGGAACTACGGCGAGACCACCGACTCGTTCTCGGTGCGGTACGAGGTGAAACCCGCGAAGATGCTCCCGGGCACCTACCGCAACATCACCGGTAACGCCGCCCTGTCGTTGGGGTTGGTCGCCGCCGGGGTCCGGTCGGGTCTGCCGGTGTTCCTCGGCGCGTACCCGATCACTCCGGCGTCGGACATCCTGCACGAGTTGTCGAAACACAAGAGCCTCGGTGTGGTCACCATGCAGGCCGAAGACGAGATCGCCGCGGTCGGCGCCGCCCTGGGCGCCTCCTACGGCGGCGCCCTCGGCGTCACCACGACCAGCGGCCCCGGGGTCGCCCTGAAATCCGAGACGATCTCCCTGGCCGTGGCCCTGGAACTACCGTTGGTCATCGTGGACGTGCAACGCGCCGGCCCGTCGACCGGGCTGCCCACGAAAACCGAACAGGCCGACCTGAACATGGCGTTGCACGGCCGCCACGGCGAAGCACCCGTCGCGGTCATCGCCGCGAAGTCCCCCTCGGACTGTTTCCACGCCGCCCTGGAAGCCGCCCGCATCGCCGTGACCTACCGCACCCCGGTGATCCTGCTGTCGGACAACTACGTCGCCAACGGCTCCGAACCCTGGCTCCTCCCCGACGTCGCCGACCTCCCCGACCTCCGCGTCGACTTCGCCACCACCCCCAACCACGACGACGGCGTCACGTTCCTGCCCTACCTACGCGACCCGGCCACCCTGGCCCGCCCCTGGGCCGTCCCCGGCACCCCCGGACTGCAACACCGCATCGGCGGCCTGGAGAAAGCCGACAAGACCGGCGACATCTCCTACGACCCCGCCAACCACGACTTCATGGTCCGCACCCGCGCCGCCCGCATCGACGCCATCGACGTCCCCGACCTCGACGTCGACGACCCCGACGGCACCGCCCGGACCCTCGTCCTCGGCTGGGGCTCCACCTACGGCCCCATCGGCGCCGCCTGCCGCACCCTGCGCCACCGCGGCCAACCCATCGCCCAGGCCCACCTACGCCACCTCAACCCCCTCCCGGCCAACCTCGGCGACATCCTCACCACCTACGACCGGGTCGTCATCCCCGAGATGAACCTCGGCCAACTCGCCCAGGTCATCCGCGCCCGCTACCTGATCGACGCGATCACCTACAACCAGGTCCGCGGCCTACCCTTCACCGCCGCCGAACTGGAGACGATGCTGGAAGAGGTCTGCAAAAATGCCTGAACCCGTCGCCGTGAAACTCACCACCAAAGACTTCAAATCCGACCAGGAAGTCCGCTGGTGCCCCGGCTGCGGCGACTACGCCATCCTCGCCGCCATCCAACAATTCATGCCCGAACTCAACATCCCCCGCGAAAACACCGTCTTCATCTCCGGCATCGGCTGCTCATCCCGCTTCCCCTACTACATGAACACCTACGGGATGCACTCCATCCACGGCCGCGCCCCCGCCATCGCCACCGGCCTCGCCGTCACCCGCCCCGACCTGTCCGTCTGGGTCGTCACCGGCGACGGCGACGCCCTGTCCATCGGCGGCAACCACCTCATCCACGCCCTGCGCCGCAACGTCAACCTGAAAATCCTGCTCTTCAACAACCGCATCTACGGCCTCACCAAAGGCCAATACTCCCCCACCAGCGAAACCGGCAAAATCACCAAATCCACCCCCGCCGGCAGCGCCGACGCCCCCTTCAACCCCCTCTCCCTCGCCCTCGGAGCCGAAGCCACCTTCGTCGCCCGCACCATCGACTCCGACCGCAAACACCTCCAAACCGTCCTGCGCGCCGCCGCCCAACACCACGGCACCGCCTTCGTCGAGATCTACCAAAACTGCAACATCTTCAACGACGGCGCCTTCGACCAACTCAAACAACCCGACACCCGCGACGACTACCTCATCCCCCTCGAACACGGCCAACCCATCACCTTCGGCCGCGACCGGCAACACTGCGTCGTCCACCCACCCCACGGCTTCGGCCTCGAAATCCGCGACACCGCCACCACCCCACCCGAAGACATCGTCACCCACGACACCACCATCACCGACCCCGCCTACGCCTTCGCCCTCACCCGCCTCCCCCAACACGACCTCCGCAACACCCCCATCGGCATCCTCCGCCACATCAACCGACCCACCTACGACACCACCGTCCAACACCAAATCACCACCGCCAAAAACACCACCACCCACACCCCCGAACAACAACTCACCACCCTCCTCCACACCGGCGACACCTGGACGATCAGCTAGTCGACCGAGCAGTGCGACGTGGCCGTGCCCCGGGGTCGGGGGCACGGCCACGTCGGCGTCGGCGGACCGCCGGGGGCGGTGCGAAGGCCCGGAAGGCGGTACGGGTCGGTCAGGAGGGGGTGGCGGTGGCGGTGGGACGGTCGTCGCGAACGTGCACGAGCATGTCGCCGGTCTCGATCACCGCGCCGGCCCGGTCCGCCAGGGTGACCACCTTGCCCCGCCGTACCAGCGCGATGACCAGGGACTCCAGCTCGCGGGGAGACTTGCCCACCTCGTGCCGCTCGGCGGAACGCATCGCCAGCGCCATCCCCTGACCGGGGGTGAGCAGGTCCTCCACCACGTCGATCAGCGGTGGGGCCGAGGTGGAGAGGCCGAGCAGCCGACCGGCGGTCGCCGAGGAGACGATCACGTGGTGCGCGCCGCTCTGCCGCAGCAGCGGGGCGTTCTCGGCCTCCCGGACCGCCGCGATGATCCGTACCTGACCGGCGGTGAGCTGCCGGGTGGTCAGCGCCACCAGCACCGAGGCGTCGTCGCTGTCGGTGGCGATGATGACGGCCTTGGCGTTGCGGACGTGCGCCTCCTCCAGCACCGAGGAGCGGGTCGCGGAGCCCTCGATGGCGACCAGCCCGGCCGAGGTGGCCTGGCGCAGCGCGGTGCCGCTGCGCTCCACCACCACGATCCGGGACTTGTCCAGACCGTTCTCCAGCAGGGCGGAGACCGCGCTGCGGCCCTTGGTGCCGTAGCCGCAGATGATGACGTGGTCCTTCACGGTTCTCCTCCACCGACCCAGCCGACGGCCGGTCCGGTACTGCTCGGTCAGGACTTCCAGGGTGGTGCCGACCAGGATGATCAGGAAGATCACCCGGGCCGGGGTGATGAACAGGACGTTCACCAGCCGGGCCGACTGCGCGTACGGGGTGATGTCGCCGTACCCGGTGGTGGAGAGGGTCACCACCGTGTAGTAGAAGCAGTCGAGCAGGGTCAGCCCGTTCTCGTCCACGTCGCGGTAGCCGTCGCGGTCCAGATAGACCACCGCGACGGTGAGCAGGACCAGGCCGAGGGCGGCGGCCAGGCGGAGACTCAACGCGCTGAGCGGACCCCGCCGCTGCGCCGGGAAATGGATCACCGTCGGTCCTGCTCCCCCTGGGTCGCCTGCACGAGCACAACATAGCGGTTACCAGGCAGGTCGACCCGCCGGGCCGGCGACCGCACCACCGGTGAGTGTCCCGTCACCCCGGGGACCGCCGCAACGGGTGGCGACGGTCGGTCCCGCCGGGCCGGTACCGGGGCCGCCGACGGGGCATGATGGGAGGGGTTCCGGACACCGGCCACGAGGAGGCCCGCATGTCGCTGCTGCGTCGGGTGATCGGCGGGGTACTGCGTCGGGTACGGCTGCGTCAGCGCCGCACCCTGCGCGAGGTGGCCGCCGCCGCCGGGGTGTCCCTGCCCTACCTCTCCGAGGTCGAGCGCGGGCGCAAGGAGGCCTCCTCCGAGGTGCTGGCGGCGATCTGCCGGGCGCTCGGCATCAACCTGTCCGACCTGCTCGAAGAGGCCCGCGACGAGCTGCGCCGGGTCGAGCGTCGGGTTCCCGTCCCGCCGGGCGGCAGCCTCACCCGGCTGGACCGGATACCCGCCGCCCGCCAGGGCCGGACCGGCTCCGGCGCGGCCACCGTCGGCAGGATCGGGGTGACCACCGTCGGCGGGGTCGGGATGACCACCGTCGGCAGGATCGGCGGGACCGGGACGGCGACCGTCGGCATGGGCGGCGGGACCACCATCGCCGAGGCCGCGATGGCGACCGTGGGCAGGGCCGGGGCCGGGCTCGGGGTCTCGGTCGTCGGCGGATCCGGATGCGTGGTGACGACGGTCGCCGTGCCCGTCCGGGTGATCGCCGTCGGGTCGGCCGGCCGCCGCGCCGCGCGTACCGCCGGGGTGCCGGCGCGCCGACGGGCCGGTGCGGGCCGGCGGCGCAGCCCCGTCGGCTAGGCCGGCCGGTTCTGCCGAGGGCAGATCTGCCGGGGGCAGAAAGGCTGGGGTGACGGCCGCCCGACGGCGCAGGCTGGACCCGCCGGCCCCCGGGCGGAGCGAGGCCGCCCGCCGGCGACGCGGAGGGTGGTCACCATGATCGGGTACGACGTGCGGATGCTGGACGGCGGTCAGCCGGCCTTCGGCGACCAGGTCTTCGAGCGGCTGCTGCGGGAACGGATCATCTTCCTCGGCACCGAGGTCACCGACGCCTCGGCCAACCAGATCTGCGCGCAGATCCTGCTGCTGGCCGCCGAGGACAGCAAGCGGGACATCTACCTCTACATCAACTCGCCCGGTGGCTCGGTCAGCGCCGGCATGGCCGTCTACGACACCATGCGGTACGTCCGCAACGACGTGGCCACCCTGGCCCTGGGGTTCGCCGGGTCGATGGGGCAGTTCCTGCTCTGTGCGGGGGCCGCGGGCAAGCGGTTCGCCCTGCCGCACGCGCGGATCATGATGCACCAGCCGTCCGGGGGGATGGGGGGCACCGCCGCCGACATCACCATCCAGGCGGAGAACATGCTGCACGTGAAGCGGACCATGCAGGAGCTGATCGCCGAGCACAGCGGGCGCGGCCTCGACGAGATCCAGGCCGACTGGGACCGGGACCGGTGGTTCACCGCCGAGCAGGCCCGGGAGTACGGCCTGATCGACCGGGTGCTCACCCGGGTCGACCAGCTTCCCGGCTGACCGCAGCCTTGGGGCGGCGGCCCGGCCGGGCCGTCCTGGCGGTGGGGCCGGAGCGGCTGTGCGCGGGGCTAACCGGGCAGGTGGTCGACGAGGGCGGCGAACTGCGCCCGGGTCAGGTACGACGGGTTGGCCGCCTGCGGCTGGCGGAACACCTCCAGCCCGGCCAGCCGGGGATCGGCCCGCAGCCGGTCCCGGGACAGCCGACCCGCCTCGGGCAGGATGGTCAGGTCCAGCGGCACCGTCCAGGGTGCCCGGACGTCCGCGCCGGGCACCGGCTCGCCGGTGAGCCGCCCGATCCCCCACACGCCGTAGGGCAACCGCCCCCGGCTGCCGCTGGCCCAGAAGACCACGGGCTGACCGGCCCCCATCAGCCGGGCCCGGTAGCCGGGGCGTACGCACCAGCTCGTCACCCGGGGATCCCGGGCGAACCGGCCGGTCAGGTCGACCAGGTCGGCGTTGCCCTTGATCAGCCAGGCGCCCAGGTCACCCCGGGTCACCCGCCGCCCGTCGTCGCGTCCGTGCGGCACGTCGGACCCTCCTCGACCGTCAGATCAGCCCCTCCCGGACCGCGTACGCTACCGCGTGCGTCCGGTTGCGCAGCTGGAACCGGCTGGTGATGTCGTGCAGCACGTTCTTGACGGTCCGCTCCGAGTAGCTCAACCGGGTCGCCACCTCCCGGGTGTCCATCCCGTCGGCCACCAGCCGGAGGATCTCGCTCTCCCGGACCGAGAGCCCGTTGACGTCGATGCCGCGCGGGGCGAGCACCGTCTGCTGCAGCCGGGTCACCTGCTTGACCAGCAGTCCGAGCACCTCCGGGGGCATCGCCGCGCCTCCGGAGGCGGTGCTGACCACGAGCTGGGCCAGCCGGTGACCGGTGGCCTCGGCGCGGGAGGCGAGGGCGCGTACCCCGAGCTCCACCGCGGGGATCAGCGCCGAGTCCGACTCGACGGTCGCGACCAGCACGAAGCGCCGGCAGCCCAACCGGCGGACGGCCCTGAGCACGTCGAGCGTGTCGTGGTCGAGGGTGTCGGCGGCGACCACCCCGACGGTCTCGGCGGTGATCATCTGGGCGGGGACGACCTCGATCTCGGCCCGGCCGCGCAGCGCCGCGGTGATCCCGGCCGTGGAGATCGGGTCTGGGGTACGGATGTAGGTCTGGGCACGTCCGTTCATGGCGGTTCCTTAGCTTCCGGGCTGAAGAGAGCGTCAGCTGCCAGGCTGCCGTTCAGCAGGGGGACAGATCGGTGGTCCGGAGGCCGGTGCCGAACGGTTCCGTGACCGGGTGGGAGTCGCTTCGCCGAGTGGACACCGGCCAGCGGGTGGTGGCGGTGTCCGTCGTCCACGGTAGAGAGGGCGGCCGGCCGCGCACTGGAGGCCGACTGGACGCCACCACATCGATGTCCTTGCCGCACAACAACGTTTTGAGCTGGCCAAATATACGAATGTTCGAAAGCGAGCCGGCGGAGCACCGGCAGAACCGGCAGAACCGTTGCCCCACAGGGCGGCCAGCACTGCCCGATCGGCAGGTTTGGCCAGGATGGAACCCGGTGATTCAGTGTCGAAGATCATGGTCATCCGACCGGCCAACCGGCAGAATCGTGTGCTGGCGGCGCTGGTGGGACGGACGCGCAGCCATGACAGGGAGGCCCGTTGATGGCCGACAGCGGCGGTGAGATCCGACGACGACGACTGGATGCCGGACTGACCCAGGAGCAGTTGGCCGAACGGGCGGGGATCAGTGTCCGGGCGGTGCGTGACATCGAGCAGGGTCGGGTGCGCAACCCCCGGGCCGAGTCCCTCCGACGCATCGCCGACGCCGTCGGCCTGCCCCCACGGAAGCCACCGGGCCCCGCGCCACCGGCCCCGACGCCACCGCAGACCCTCCGGATCGACGTGCTCGGCCCGCTGCGGATCCAGGTCGGGGCGGAACCGGTCGCACTCGGTTCCAACCGCCAACGGATGCTGCTCGGCCTGCTCGCCCTGCACCCGGACGCGATCGTGTCCCGCCATGAGATCGTCGACGTGCTCTGGGGTCACGACCCGCCGGACAGCTGCCTCAACCTCGTCCACACCTACGTCGCCCGGCTGCGCCGGGTACTGGACCGCCCCGGGGGCACCACCACCATCACCCACGTCGGCGGCGGGTACCGGCTCCGGGTGGACCCCTCCCAGCTCGACCTGAGCCAGTTCGCCACCGCCATCGAACGCGCCGAGGGCAGCGTCGCGGGCGACCTGCCGAGCCTGGACCGGCTGGCCGGAGCGTTGGCGCTGTGGCGGGGGCCGGTGCTGGCCGACGCCGCGCCGAGCCTCACCCAGCACCCGGTCGCCGCCGCCCTGAACCGGCGGCGCATCGCCACCGCCGTCACCTACGCGACCCTCGCCGTCGACCTGGGCCTGCCCGAGCGGGCGGTCCGGGAGCTGCACGCGGTGGCCCGCCACGAACCGCTGCACGAACAGGTGCACGCCCGGCTGATGCTCGCCCTGGCCGCCTGCGGCCAGCAGGCCCGCGCGTTGACGCTGCACCGCCGGCTGCGGGACCGGCTCGCCGAGCAACTCGGCGTGGAGCCCGGCCCGGAGCTGCGCGAGGCGCAGCTGCGCATCCTGCGCCAGGACCTGCCCCGGGCGGTCGCCCGCGCGGGCAGCCCGGCGGGCGGCACCGGGCCGACGCCCGCCGAGACGGCACCACCCCGGGTCGAGGTGCCGCCGCCCCGCCCACCCCGGCACCGGCTCCCGGCGCAGTTGCCGGCCGACGTCGCCTACTTCACCGGGCGGAGCGCCCAGCTGGCCGCCCTCGACACGCTGCTGGCCAGGGCGACGGTGGACGGCGGGCCGGTGGTCGTCTCCGCCGTCACCGGAATGGCCGGGGTCGGCAAGACCGCCCTGGCGGTGCACTGGGCGCACCGGGTCCGCCGGCACTTTCCGGACGGGCAGCTCTACGTCAACCTGCGCGGCTACTCGGCGGCCAGCCCGGTCCCCGCGGCGGAGGCCCTCGCCGGGTTCCTGCACGCGCTCGGCGTACCGGCCGAGCAGGTGCCGGTCGACACCGGGCAGGCCGCCGCGCTGCTACGCACCATGCTGGACGGTCGCCGGATGCTGGTGCTGCTGGACAACGCCGCCAGCGCCGACCAGGTACGCCCGCTGCTGCCGGGAAGCACCGGCTGCCTGGCGCTGATCACCAGCCGGGACCGGCTCAGCGGGCTCGTCGCGGTCGACGGCGCACGACGCATCGACCTCGACGTGCTCACCGCGTCCGAGGCCAGCACCCTGCTCACCCGGATCCTCCCGACCGGACGGGTGGCCCGCCCAGGCGAGATCACCGAGCTGGCGACGGTCTGTGCCCGGCTGCCCCTGGCCCTGCGGATCGCCGCCGCCAACCTGATCGACCAGCCCGAGCAGTCGATCAGCGCACACGCCGCCCGGTTGACCGCCGGCAACCGGCTCGCCGGCCTGCGCATCGAGGGCGACGACCAGGCGGCCGTGCGGGCCGCCTTCGACCTGTCGTACGCCGCGCTGCCCGCCCCGGCCCGCCGGCTCTTCCGGCTGCTGGGGACCGCGCCGGGCACGGACGTCACGGTGGCCGCCGCCGCCGCGCTGGCCGGGATCGACGAGCCGGCCGCCACCCGCGAGCTGGACCGGCTCGCCGCCGCGCACCTCGTCCAGCAGGTCACCCCCGGCCGGTACGCCTTCCACGACCTGCTGCGGATCTACGCCCTGGAGCGGGCCACCGCGGAGGACCCCGCACCGGACCTGCGCTCCGCCACCGGACGCCTCTACGGCTGGTACCGGCAGCGGGCCGACGACGCCGCCGCCGCGGTCTACCCCCACCTGGTGCGGTTGCCCCCGGACCGGGCCGGGCCGGTCGCCGGGACGCCGTTCCGGGACGCCGCCGAGGCGATGGCCTGGCTGGAGGACGAGCACCCCAACCTGATGCGGGTGATCGCGCACGCCGCCGGGAACGACGCCGACCCGGCCGCCTGGCGGATCCCGGACGCGCTGCGCGGCTACTACCAGTTCCGCCCGCACAGCGACGGACTGGTCGCCGCGGCCAGCGCGCTGCGCGCCGCCCAGCAGGCCGGCGACCATGCCGGCGAGGCCGCCAGCCGGCTCGGGCTGGCCAGCCTGCACCTGCGCCGCGGCGAGTACGAGGTGGGCCTGTCCCACGCCACCGCGATGATCGACGCGGCGCACCGGGCGGCCTGGCCGGAGGGCCTGGCGGCGGCGTACGGCACCTGCGGGCTGGTGCACCTGCGGGCCGGTCGGCTCGCCGAGGGGGCGGAGCTGACCCGGCTGGCGGTGAGCATCCACGAACGCCTGGGCGGCCCCGAACGGCTCAGCACCAGCCTCGGCAACCTCGGCGTCATCTACCGCGACATGGGCCGGCTCCACGAGGCCGCCGAGGTCTTCCGGCAGGCCCTGGCGCTGACCCGCAGCACCGGCATGTGGATGAGCGCCGGGATCAGCCTGAGCAACCTGGGCGAGGTGCAGCACGCCCTCGGCCGGCACGGCGAGGCGCTCGACCACCTGCGGGAGGCGCTGGAGCTGAGCCGGCGGACCGGCTACCGGCCGACCGAGACCGAGAGCCTGCGCCGGCTGGCGGCGCTGCGCGTACAGACCGGGGAGCTGGGGCCGGCGGCCGAGCTGGCCACCGAGGCGCTGACCCTCGCCGAGCTGATCGGCGACACCGCCCAGCAGGCTGCCGCCCGCAACGTGCTGGGCGCGATCCACCTGCGCGACGGCGATCCGGCCGCGACCACCGAACACCGGCGGGCGCTCGAACTCGCCCGGGCCGGCGGTGCCCGGGGTGAGGAGGTCGAGGCGCTGATCGGGCTGGCCGAGGTGTACCGCGACAGCGACCCGGTGGAGGCGCTGGCGCTGGCCCGGCAGGCCCGGCGGGTGGCCCGTACCGCCGGCTACCGGGTCTGGGAGGGGCACGCGATGGTGGTCGCGGCCGAGGCGATGCAGGCCACCGGCCCGATGACCGCGGCCCGGACCGCCGAGGAGGCGCTGGCGATCCACCGGGAGACCGGGCACCTGCTCGGCCAGGTCCGCGCGCTGCGACTGCTCGTCGCGCTCGGCCCGGCCGGCGGCATCGACGCCGCCCAGCAGTCGTCCTACCGGCGCGAGACGGCCGAGCTGGCCCGGCGGGTCCAGCCGGTGGTCGACGAGGAGCTGCCGGTCAACCCGTGACGGTGAAGTGGCGGCGGCTCTCCTCGTCCAGCGGGGTCAGGGTGGGCCGACCCGCCTCGTCCACCCGGAACGCCAACCGGCCCTCGACCGGGGACGAGTCGTCGGAGTGCGACGCTGCCCAACGGACCCGCAGCTCCGGCGCGTGGTCGTCGTCGCCCGGCTCCCACTCGGGGGTGAGGGCCAGCCGGATCCGGGAGCCGGTGCTGTTGCGCACCGGTTCGGGACCGCCCCCGCCCGGCCCGCCGTCGGCCCCCGCCACCAGGAGCGCGACCTGCCGCAGACCGGGGTGCCGCCGCCCCCGGTGCCACAGCACCGGCCACGCCTCCCGGTTGGTCGTCGGGTCGTCGCCGTAGTAGGCGTCGATGTCGACGTCGCCGTCCTCGGGGGGTCGCTCGACGCCGCTGCCGTCGACGCCGGCCGGGGCGACCAGGTACCGGTGCACGGCGAACCGGAGGCCCAGCAGCAGCCGGACCGTGCCGGCCCGGCCCGGGTCGGCGTACCCCGCCTGGTAGGTCAGCAGCAACGCGCCGGGCTCCGGGGCCACCGCGTCCAGCATCGCCGTCCGCGCCCGACCGGCGGCGTCGCGTACCGCGAGGGTCTCCGGACCGTCCAGCCCCTGGAAACCGGTCACCACGGCGGTGTCGTCGGTGTACGGCGTCGGTCGCACCTCGGCCGGGGCGGCCGGGGGGGCGGCGAGCCCGGTCGCGTGCCACGCCGGGCGGGTGCCGCCGGGCCGACGGGCGGCGTGCGGCGGCACCCACGGCCGGTCGTGCACGCCGGCGTTGACCGGGGTGACGAGAAAGTGGGTACGGGTCGCCAACGACTGGTCGGCCGCCTCGAAGAGCCCGTCGCTGTGCACCAGGAACGAGCCCACCTCGTCGTGGGCCGGGGTCAGCAGGACACCGTCGACCACGGTCGGCTCGTGGTGCACCCGGTAGCCGATCCGGACCGCCGGCACCGTCCCATGGCCGGTCTCCAGCCGGGCGTCGAAGACCAGCGAGCCCACCTCGTTGAACTTGTTGAACGGGTTGCGGCCGGCGCCGACGGCGTGCGGCGACACGCTCAGGTCGGCGACCCCCCAGCAGGGGAAGCCCGCCAGCGCGTGCTGCCGGGAGGGCAGCGGGCCCGGCCCGATGTCGGCCACCACGTAGTCGAAGGTGGTGAACCGGACCAGCAGGTCCACGCAGACCCGTTTCGGACCGGTCGGGCCGCCCAGCCGACGCAGGTAGCGCAGCCAGTAGGAGTGCTGCCGTTGCTGGTCACCGCGGACCATGCCGGCACCGGCCAGGTAGGGCTGCGCCGGGGTGACCAGCTCCCGCAGCGTCGCCTGCTCCGGGAAGCCGGCACCGCTGAATCCGGTCACCGTGAAGGGGTCGCCCACCGGCTGATCGGGTCGGTAGCCGACCAGCCGCATCCGACTCGGCACAGTGCGCCCCCTCAGCTCGTCACGGTCAGGTGCTGGTAGGTCTGCTCGTCGCCGAACCGGACCACCGGCCCGCCGGAGGCGTCCACGGTGATCAGGAACGACCCGCCGACCGGCACGGCGGGGCCGGCGGCCGGGTCCACCGCCTCCTCGGACCAGCGGACCAGCAGGCCCGGCACGTCGTCGGCCGTCCCGTCGTACCACTCGGGGACGAACCGCAGCCGTGAGCCGACCGGCGCGGCGGCACCGGTCGGGTCGGGGTCGGCGTCGTCGGGCAGGGGGCGCAGCGACACGTCGACGAAGCCGGGGTGCCGACGACCGTGGTGGAAGACCACCGCGTCGGCGAACTCGTTCATGTCGATCAGGTACGAGCAGGTGAGCAGGCGCAACGCCAGTCGGGCCCGGACCCGGCCGGCCCGGGGTCCGTCGCCCCGGTCACCGGGCCGGGCGTACTCCACGATCATGCCGTCGTCGCGGGTGTCGCCGCCCATCGACGCCCGGTACCAGCGGGGGTGGCCGGTGTGCCAGACCTCGATCTGGTCGGGGCCGGCCATCCGCTCGAAGCCCTGCACCTCGACCGCCCCCCGGCGGGCCCGGCCGGTCGACACCCGCAGGGCGGTGACCGGCGGCGGGACCGAGACGTCGGTCGCCTGGTAGACGGTGAGGCTACGCCCGGGCGGCGGGTCGGCCCCGACCATCGGCCGCCCGTGCACCGTGCCGCTGACCGGGACGAGCCGCCACGACGAGCACCCGGGCTTGCCGGACCCCGGTTCCAGGGTGACCCCGCCGTCGCTGTGCACCGTCAGCGCCCCGGTCTCCTCGTGCCCCGGTGCCATCGCGGCTCCGAGCAGCGGATTCTCCACGTGCCGTACCCGGTGCTCGACCCGGATCGCCGGCACCACGGCACCGGTGCCGGTGGGGGTGAACACGACCTTCGGCTCGAAGACCAGGTGACCGGCGTCGTTGAACTTGTTGAACGGGTTCCGGCCGCCGGCCCCGGTGGACCGCAGCGAGATGCTGAGGTCCTCGATCCCCCAGAGGCCCAGCACCGGCGGCGCCGAGCGGGGCGAGTACCGGTCCACCCGGGGGCGGGCCTGGTAGGGAAAGGTGCTGAACCGGATCACCAGCTCCACCGCGACCAGCTTTCGGTGCCCCGGTCCCCGGTAGTGGTACCGCAGCCAGTAGCAGTGCCGGTGGGTCCGGGTGCCCCGGTCCAGCCACACCGCGCCGTCCTGGCCGTCCGGCCACAGCTCCTCGGCGAGGATCTCCCCGACCGGCAGGCCGGCGTCCCGGAAGCCGGTCACGGTGAACCGGTTGCCGGACAACTCCTCCGGCTCGTACTCGATGCTGGTCACGACGTGGGATCCCTTGTTCGGCCGGACGGCCCACCGGGCGCGGCGGTGACCGGTGTGTCCATCGGGTGCGGCGGATGTCGGGCCGGTGGCCGGGGAGCGGCCCCGGCCCGACCCCGGCGGATCACACCAGGTCGTACTCGCGGGCCAGGTACTGGAACTTCTCCACCGTCAGCACCGTGGCCAGGATGCGCTGGTCGGCCTCGGAGAGGTCGTCCACCTCGTCGTCCAGCACCCGGTCGAGCACCGCGCGGGCGGCGTCCGGGTCGAGGTCGGTCAGCGGCTCCGGTGCCGGTTCGACCGGCCCGTCCGGGTGCTCCCCGGGCTGCTCCCCGGGGTACGCCGACCCGTCCTGGCCCGACCCGTCGTAGGCCTGCGGGTCGTAGGCCTGGCCGTCGTAGCCCTGCTCGCCGTAGGCCTGCCCCTCGTAACCCTGCTGGTGGTAGGCCTGCCCGTCGTAGGTCTGCTCGCCGTAGCCCTGGCCGTCGTACGCCTGGCCGTCGTAGGCCTGCTCGTCGTAGGCCTGCTCGTCGTACGCCTGGCCGTCGTAGGCCTGCTCGTCGTGTTCGGCCGCCTGGTACGCCGCGGCGACCCACGCCTGCGTCACCGAGTCGATCAACCGGGCCATCTCCGCCGCCGGCTCACCCATCTCGTCGACGGCGAAGATCTCCACCGGTTCGAGGGAGCCGGCCCGCTGGTAGACGGTGGTGTAGAAGTCGGCCAGCCACTCGTTGCGCTGGTACCAGTCCGGATCGCCCCACCCCTGTCCGAGCAGGTCGGGCAGCAGCTCCCAGCCGGTCTGCGGCTGCTCGGCGATGATGTGGTGCGCGCTGACCGCCGCCCAGCTCAGATAGGCGTACGCGTCGTCGAGGCTGGCCGGGCCGGTGGTGTCGAAAACCTCTGGGTAGTTCATCGTGGATCCCCCGCTCAGCCCGTGACGGTGAAGTACTTGTTGCTGTCGGCGTCCAGCAGGCGCAGCACCGGGCTGCCGGACTGGTTGACCCCGAGCCGGAACTGCCCCTTGTTGTGGTGGCTGCGGGACCGCACGTCGGCACCGGCGTGTTCGGCGGCCCAGTCGATCCTGAGCTGCACGCCGACCTGTCCCTGGACCTCCTCGACGTACGGTCCGAAGAAGAGCGTCGACTCCTCGTGGTGCCGGTTCTTCACCGCATCGACGTCGTACCGCTCGCCCTTCTCCCCCACCACCGCCGCCTCGCCGCGCCCCACCTCCAGCACCCGCAGGGAGACGTTCCGGAAGGCGGTGTACCGCACCCCGTTGTGGTAGACGATCTGCCGGTTGCCCTGGTCGTCCGGCGCGGTCAGGTAGGGCACCAGGGTGAACCGCAGCAGCAGCAGCGCCCTGATCTTGGTGCGGACCTTCCGGCCCAGCACGGCACCGTCGCGGACGTACTCCAGCCGCAGCGCCGCCTCGTACCCGTCCTCCTCGGCGGCCGAGGCGACCACCGGCTGTTGACCGTCGTTGCGGACGGTGACGGTGTTCGGGCCGTCCATCCGGTCGAAGCCGATCACCTTCATCCCCTTGTGCTCGTGCGGGTCGAGCATCCGGCCACCGTGGTCGATCCCACCCAGCTCGATCCGTTGCGCGTTGAGCACGGTGGTCGTGGGCGTCCGGCCGTCCTGGGCCACCGGCACGACCCGGGTCGGGCGCTGGTGCACGCTGCCGCTGAGCGGGGTGATCCGGAAGTGCTTGTCGGTACGCCCTTCACCGGGGTCGATCTCGAAGCTGCCGTTGCTGTGCACCAGGAACGCGCCGACGTCGTTGTGGCTCAGCCCGAGCGGCGCACCGAACACGTTCTTGGCCTGGTGCTGCACCCGGTAGTTGATCCGCAGGTGGGGCATGCCGTCGTTGGCGGCGGCCACGTCGAAGGTCAGGCTGCCGGACTCGTTGAACTTGTTGAACGGGTTCCGCCCCCGCCCGGTCGCCATCAGCGACACGCTCAGGTCGGTGATCCCCCAACACGGATAGCCGCGCAGGACCGTCGACTCCTGGTCGGTCGGGCCGTCATCACCCTCCCGCGGCACGTAGTCGAAGGTGGTGAACCGCACCAGCAACTCCACGCAGACCCGCTTCTTGTCCGTGATCCCGATGCCCCGGCGCAGGTAACGCAGCCAGTAGACGTGCTGCCGGGACTGACTGCCCCGGACCATGACGAGCTGGCTCCGGGCGATCGGCACCGGTGCGATCAACTGGTTCAGCGGCACCTCCGGCAGGAAACCGGCGTTGCTGAACCCGCTGACCTGGAATACCCCGTCTGTCAACCCCTTGACCTGACCCTGCGCGAACCCGATCAGGTTCGCGGTGGTGTTCAGGGCGACGGCGACTTCTGTCACGGATGCACCTCCGACGTGGCTGACCGTCGACCCGTTGACCGACGGTGGTGGTTGTTGCGGTGTTGCGCCGGGATGCCGCGCCCCGGCGTGACGTGCCGCCCGACGCCGCTCACTCCCGGGCGAAGAACTCGAACTCGCTGACCGCCACGTCGGTGCCCTTCTCGGCCCGGTGCACGTCGGTGACCTGGATCTGCACGCTGGTGACCCCGTCGGCCCCGTCGAGGGTGAGCGTCTGCGGCTCGCCGGTGTCCTCGACGGTCAGGGTGTCCGAGCGGTTGGTGGAGTAGACCAGGTGCAGGGTCATCGGCCGGTGGGTCGCGGTGTAGTCCTCGGCCGTGCCGGCGGTCACGATCAGCCGTTCGAGGTCGACCTCGGCCGCGAAACGCAGGGTGACGGTCGGCGGCTTCTCCCTGTCCCAGCGCACCTGCCAGTGCGTGTTGCGGTACTGGTCGACACTGAGCTCCGGCCCGTGGTCGCGCACCGAGGCCCCGCCGGTCACCTGCACCGGGCGGACCGCCACGAACCGCGGGTTGATCTTCCGGTCCACCCAGTCCCGCGCCCCGGTCACCGGCCCGGAGACCGCCCCGTTGATCCGCTCCCGCAGCGGCGGATAGATCAGGTACGCCACCCCGATCGCGAAGAGCAGCACCGCGGCGACCGCGTTCGACCGCTGGTAGATGGAGTGCAACACGCCACCCACCCCACCCGGCCGCCCGCCGCCGGGCGTACCGGGGCGGGCACCGGCGGCGGTGACCCGGGGGCCACGTCGCGGCAGCAGGCGCTGCCACCAGCGTCGCCGGACCACCTCGGCGCTCCGCAGCGAGTCCCCGCAGCGACTGCAGAACCGCCGGGTCGGCGCGTTGCCCTCGCCGCACTCGCCGCAGATGAGGTCACCGGGTTGCCGCCGCCGGGTGGGTGCCCGGTTGCCGACGGTGGCCACCCGGGGCCGTACCGCCTGTGGACTGACCTCCTCGGGCGTGGCGGTCGCGGCGGTGCCGGTCCCGGGCCGGGCACCGGCCCGGCCGCCGGTGGTCGGTGCCCCGGGCAGCACCGGGTCGGCCGCGCCGTCGGGGGCGACCAGGGCACTGGTGTACGGCGCGGCGCGGGTGTCGCGGCGGGGCGACGCGGACGGGGCCGCCACCGGCTTGCGCGGCGCGGCCGGCAACGTGGCACCGACCACCCCCGGTGGCGGTGGCGGCAGCCGGCGCGACGGCACCACGGCCCCGGTCGAGGCGGCCTCCGGCGCACCGGCCGGGGTGCCGCCCCGCGCCGACGACACGTCGCCGACCGGGGTGCCGTCCGCTGGCGACGACGCTCCGGCGGCCGGGAGGTCGTGGGGCGACGAAGCCTCGTCGGCCGGGGTGCCGCTGTCGTCCGGCCCGTCGGCCGTCGGCCGGGCGGGCGGAACGACCCGCTCCCCCGGGAGACCGGACGCGGGCTGACCGGATGCGGGCTGACCGAGCGCGGACGGACCGGTGCGGGCCGCCCGGTCCGGCAGCCGGGCCGCTGGCACTCCGGGCGGAGGCGGTGGCAGCCGGCGCGGCGGCGCCGCGACCGCCGGAGCGCCGGCCGCCGCGACCGGACCCCCGGCACCGGCGGACCCACCCGCCGGCAGGTCACCGGGCAGCCCGGGCGGGCCGGGACGCGCCCCCGGCGGGCGCGGTGCCGCGGACGCGGGCCGTCCCCCTGCGGAGCCGACCCCCGGCGGACCCGACCGTCCCCCCGCGGGAGCCGTCCCGGGCGGGCCGGGACGCGCACCGGGCGGACCCAGGCCGGACGGCCCCGGACGCCCGGCCGGCGGGCTCAGCCCCGGCGGACCGGGGCGTACCCCGGGCGGGCCGGGCCGGGCACCGGGTGGCACGGGACCGGACGGACCCAGCCCCGGCGGACCCGGCCGTACCCCGGGCGGACCCAGCCCCGGCGGACCCGGGCGCACCCCCGGCGGACCCAGCCCCGGCGGACCCGGGCGGACCCCCGGCGGGCCGCCCGGTCCGGACCCGCGTCCGGTCCCGTCACCGACCCGCACCACACCCTCGTTCACCGGAGAGCCGCCCGGAGCCGGCGCGATCACCCCGGCGATGCGTTGCAGGAGGGTCGGCTTCTGCCGGAACTCCCGCTCCGCCTCCTGCACCGTCTCGACCGGGATCTTCGGCGTGGTCTTCTCGCCGGTCCACTCCAGGAAACTGCCGCAGGACCCGCAGAAGGTGTCCGCGTCACCGTTGTGGTTCCCGCACTCACGACAGATGATCACGGTGGAGCACCTCCAGGGTCGTCGTCACGTGCGCCGGTACTACCGCGCGGCACAGCTCGTCGAGGGCGTGCACGGCGACCGACCCGGGCTCGGCCACCCACACGCGCACGTGCACCCGGGCCGGCGGCAGTGCGGCCGGCAGCGGCTCCGGCCGGGTGGACCAGGAGACCCCGGTCGAGTCGAGGACCTCCACCTCGCCGCCGGTGGCCAGCTCCAGGGCGGTCCGCAGCCCGGCGACCGTCCCGCGCAGCCGGTGCGCGTCGACCGCGCCGGCCACCATGGCGCGCTGCCGCTCGACCGGCCAGTTCTCGTCGAGGTGGGCGCCCACCCAGTCACCGAGCCAGAGCAGGAAGTCCGGCGGGGCCAACCACGGGTCCAGGTACGCGTCGAGGCAGTCCAGCGTGGACACCACCGGCGCGAGCACCTGGTCCAGCCCCTCGGTCCAGCGCACCAGCAGGTCGTCCTCCTGCAACAGGGCGGGCAGGAAACCGGCGATCGGGTACGGCATCGCCACGTCGACCGGGCCGCGCATCAGTTCTCCTCCACCCGGAGCTGGTGGTCGAAGGAGAACACCAGGCTGTCCGGTTCGAGGTCGATCCGGCCGGCCTCGGTGCCCCGCTCGCCGGTCACCGGGTTGGCGGTGAACAGCCGCAGGTCCTCCACCAGCTCCACCCCCCGCACCCGCTGCAACACGGCGAAGAGTTCACCGGCCTGCACCGGACGCCCGAACGGCCAGCCCCGGCCGTCCGGGCCGCCCCCGCCCAGCGGGCTGAGGAAGCCGTACAGGGCGGCCAGACCCTCGGCCCGGACCCGGTCGACGACCACCCGGGGCCGGGCGACCACCCGGGCCACCACGGTCACCCCCCGGTAGCGGGGCGGCTCGACGACCACCCGGGTGCCGACCAGCCGCGTCGCGTCCAGCCGCTCGGCCACCCGGGCGAGGCTCGACTCCGCGGGGATCAGGTCCTCCAGCCGCAGCCGCCCCTCCTCGGCGGGTGCGGCCGGCACCACCAGGAGCCGGGCCACCGGCGGCCCGTCGCCGTTGCTCGGCACGCAGCGGACCCGGGCCAGCTCCGGGGCGGCCTCCCGGGCGAGCACCTCGTGGTCCTCGGCGGTCACCGCGCGACTGCGGCTGCGCAGGGTCAACGGGCCCCGGCGGCGGGCCTCGTCCAGGGTCTCGCCATCCACCCCGCCGCTGGCCGGGCGGCGGTTCTCCACCCCGGCCACGTACGGGATCGAGGTCCGCAGGGCGGTCACCGCGCCGACGCCCACGTTGCCCCGGCTGCCGCCGCCGACCGCGTACCGGCGCAGCCGCAGCCGGCCGCCCCGGGGCGGCACCGCGCCGTAACGGCGCAGGGTGCCGTCGGGCTGCCGGACGGCCGGGCCGAAGACCACCTCACCGGCCACCCCGTCGAGCAGGAAGTGCCGGTCGTCGGGGCCGCTGCCGGCGAAGTGCCCGACCGGCGACCACCGCTGCCAGCCGTCGTCGGAACTGACCTCCAGCACCGGGTCGCCGAAGCCGGCCAGCACCGGCCGCCGGGTCAGCGTGAACCGCTGGCCGGGCACCCCTTCGGAGTCGCCGATCTCCTCGTCGTCCACCAGGTCGGCGTGCACCGCCTCGGTGGTGCCGCCGACGGTGTTGGCGGCCAGCCCGAGCAGCACCGGTGAGGCGCTGTAGCCGGGCTGCCCCTCCTCCGGAGCCACCACCCGGGCGCGCAGCCAGCCGGCCAGCACCCCGTCGACCAGGGTGGCCTGGTGGCCGTCGGGCACGTGCAGCAGGATCGCCCCGGGCCGGTTCAGCGCGCCGGTCTCGTCCAGCCCGACCTCGCACCCGAGCCAGCCGTCGGCACCGCGCGCCTCCCAGCGCAGCGGCGGGTGCAGCGGGTTGACCCCGACACCGTCGACCCGTCCCTCGAACTCCAGCCGCACGGCGCAGCCACCCACCGCACGGTCCAGCCCGATCAGCAGCTCGTCGCCGGGCTGCGGCACCGGGGAGAACGCCGCCACCGGGCCACCCAGCTCCAGCGCGCCGGTCTGGTCGGTGCTCCCCTCGGCGGTGCGGACCCGGAGCTGGGTCAGCGCGCACGGCGGCACGGCGAGATCGGCGAGGGTGGCGAAGACCAGGGGATCCCCGCCGTCGGCGGCGGTCACCGCCCGGGTTCCCGCCGGGACGACCTGGGTGGCGCGGGCCGGCGTGGACAGCCAGAAGGTCAGCGTGGTCCGGGCGGCCGTGGGTGGCACCAGGCGTACCCCGATCAGCTCCAGGAACTTCACGTAGAGCCGGTCGGGCACCCGGTTGAGCCGGTAGATGAGCTGGTCGGTCAGGGACGCGAAGGTCTCGATCAGGGTGATCCCCGGATCGGCCGGGTGCAGGTCCGTCCACTCCGGGCAGCGGTCGGCGATCAACCGGCGGGCGTCACCGACCAGCTCGTCGAAGCCACGGTCGTCGAGGTCGGGGGCGGGCAGTGCCATCAGCCGAGCACCCCCGTCCCGGTCAGTTCCCGGTCACCGGGGAGGGTCTGCAGGTTGAGCCCGAGAACGCCGGGCTCGTCGGTGTCGCGTACCCGGTAACGGACCTCGATGTGCAGCAGGCCGGCGCCGCCGGTCGGGTCCTCGGTGACGGTGACGTCGTCGATCTCGGCCCGGGTCTCCCAGCGCTCCAGCGCGGCACGCACCTCCACCGCCACCGCCCGGCGGGTCTGCCCGGTGACCGGCTCGAAGACGAAGTCCCGCAGCCGGGAGCCGAACTCCGGCCGCATCGGGCGCTCACCCGGGTAGGTCGCCAGGATCACACACATCGCCTGCTCCAGCAGAGCGGTACCACTGATCATGGCGAGCCGGCCGTTGGGCTGGACCCGCAGCGGAAAGGCACACCCGGTGCCGATGACGTCGGCCTGCATGGCACTCCTCAGTTGAGCTGGATGGGTTTGCCCTTGATGGCGGTCGACGCGGTGCCGCTGATGTTGACCTGCGTACCGCTGATGTCGACCGTCTTGCCCTTGAGCTTCAGGCTGGCGCCGCCGTCGAGGGTGAGGCTGCCGCCCGGCCCCGCCTTGATCTCGACGGCGGTCTGCCCGGTGCACTCGATGACCAGCTTGCCGGGCTTGTCGGGGGCGCAGCGCAGGGTCACCGTGCCGGCCACCTGGTCCATCGCCAGCGAGAGCTTGTCGCCCTTGGTGCCGAGCACCACGTCGGCGGCGGTGGGCTGGCCCTTGCCACCGGGCGGCACCTCGTCGTGGAATACCAACCGGCTGCCGGCGGGCGACAGCAGCCCACGGCGGATCACCGAACCGGCCTGCCCCACCGACTTCACCCCGCTCGCGCCGGGTTTCGTCGACGACGTCTGCCCGCCGTCCAGGCCGTACCCGGTGTGCCGGCTGGGCAGGCAGCCCAGCACGTACGGCCGGCGTACGTCACCGAACTCGAACGCGACGAGCACCTGGTCACCCGGCTCGGGCACGAAGAAGGCGCCCCCGGTCGGGCCGGCGAAGAGCTGCCCCACCGGCGCCCAGTCGGTCTCGTGCTCCGGCGACAGCCAGGGCAGCGCCAACGTGACCCGGCCCAGGTTCTGCGGATCCCGCACGTTGCTGACCACCCCGCAGACCACGCCGTCGATCCGGGCCGGCCCGCCCGGATCGCCACCGGCACCGCCGACGTTCGCCAGACCGAGCAGCGAACGGTCCTCCGCGCCGCCGACGGTGAACTCGGTGCGGTAGCCCTCCTCGGCCTCGTCGAAGACGTGCCGGGCGGCGCTGAGCGTCCAGGTCCCGGCGAACGGTGCCGGCACCCCGTCGACCTTGACCGCCTTCCCGGCGACCAGCCGGGCGTCGCCCAGCGCCTCCCCCTCCGCCTCGGCGAACCCGCCGCCGAGGCTGGCGGCGAGCCCCTTCGCCACCTGGGTGACCGCACCGTCGGCCCGACCGGGCACGGGCAGGCCCCGGCCGACCAGGACGTGCGCGCGCGGCCCGGGTGCCGGCCCCACGTCGCCGACCGCGCTGTTGCCGGCCCGCGCGGGTGCCGGAGCGCCCCGGGGCACGAAGGTGTCGGCGGCACCGGTCGGCGTCCAGCCGGCCAGGCTCACCCCGTCGGCGGTGGTCGCGGTGCGGCTCGCCACCGCCGTCGCCGCGACCGGATCCCAGGCCCGCACCTCCACCTCGGGGGCGAGGTTGCCGGCGCTGACCCGGGGCAGGAAACGGCGCAGGTTGCCCCGGAAGGTCAACGGGAGCGGACTGCCGGCCCGCCGGGCGGTGGCCGCCCGGCGGAAGTGGAACCGGTCCCCGTCGGCGCCTATCTCGTAGCCGATCTCCCGGGCCCGGGCGGTCAGGAACTCCCAGTCGGTCTGCGCGACCTGGGACAGGTGGGCCAGCCGGCCGGTGGTGGCGTCGATCGTGCCGACCGACAGCTTCGCGGCGGACGCCACCTGCCGGGCGATGTCGGAATCCGACTGGTTGAGGAAGGTGCGCGTGCGCCGGACCCGGTGCAGCCGGTGGTCGTGGGTGTAGCCGCGCACCACCACGTGGGCGCTGAGGTCCACGAAGTGCCCCTCCACGGCGGTCACCTCGCCACTGATCAGCCGGTGCTCGGCCGAGCCGTCCCCGGTCGGGCCGAAGACCTGCACGGCGGTGCCCAGCTCCAGCCCGGCCGTGCGCAGCACGCTGCCGTCCAGGTCGGCGAAGGTCAGCTCGAACATGTCCGGCAGCGCGGCCTGGGTGTCCACCACCACCCGTACCAGCTGGTCGGCGGCGGCCGTGGGCAGCGCCCGGCCGGCGGTGCCCACGGTGACCCGGGGGCGCAGGGTCGCCGTGCCCCAGAGCAGACCGTGCCGGTCGATCGCGGTCATCGTCCGGCCCCCACTACCGCCGCGCCCCGGTGGAAGCCCCCCGGGCCTGCGCCCGCATCGGGTCGTCCAACCCGCTGGCCACCGCCCGCTGACGCCACTGCGCCGGATCGGTCCGCACCGCCCGGGTCGGCACCGGACCGCCGCGCTTCGGGAAGATCTCCCCCTCGATCACGATCAGGTCCAGGGCGGCCTGCGCCCGTACCGGCTGGCCCTCCCCGTCGAACCGGGTCAGGTTGACGTTGAGCGTGCTCAGGTTGACCGCCATCGACAGCTTCCCCCAGGTGAAGGTCAGCCGGGGCAGCTCGATGCCGGACGCGCTGCGGCTCTGCTCGTCGACGCTCGGCGGGCCGGAGAAGGCGATCAGCTTCTGCACGTCCTGGGCCACCCCGGCACCGACCAGCAGCACCTCGCCGGCCATCACCCGCAACGCGGTGTCGGAGGTCAGCTCCACGCCCCGGCCCCGGCCGACGAGCTGGCTGGCCCGGGAGGAGCGGGTGATGCCCATCTTGGCCGGGTTGTAGGAGAACGTGACCCGGCCGAGCGACGGGGACGACAGGCTGGCCGTCTCCGCCTTGGCCTGCAGGTCGGGAAAGAAGCCCTCGTGCACCAGCTCCAGCCGCTCCACCGCGACCTGGTTGCTGTCCGAGGAGAGGTCCGGGCCGGTCCACGACGACGGTCGTACGCCATAGAGCAGCCAGCTGTTGACCGGCTCGCCGTCGGCGTCGAGCAGGGTGATCCGGGCGGTGGTCCGGGTGTCGTCGCCGGTGCCGTCCTGCCACGACCGCAGCACCCCGACCAGCCACTGTTGCAGCTGCGCCGAGCTCTCCCGGTGCACCGCGCGTTCCAGCACGACCGGGGTGTAGCTGACCTCGCCGGGCAGGTGGTACTGGCCGACGTAGTCGCCGGTCACCCGGACCACCTCGGGCCGGAAGTCGGCCCGCAGCCCCCGGCAGGAGCGCCACAGGCCGATCGGGACGTCCCCGATGGTCACCTGGAAGCGCATCGCCAGGCCGAGCTTGAGGGTCCGCTTGACCCCGGGGCCGTCCCGGAACATCTGGAGCAGGCCGCCGGAGGCGAGACCCTGCGCGGTCTGGCTCGGGTCGCCCAGCATCCCGCCGAGCTGCCCCGCGGAGATCGCCGCCATCAGAGCGAGAACTTCACGTCGTCGTGCAGGAAACCGGTGTGCGCCAGCTCCAGGGTCTCCACCGCGACACCGCTGTGACTCGGGTCGAGTTCCGACACCGACCAGCCGACCGGGAAGAAGTGCTTCAGGTCCCAGCCGACGATCTTCAGGCCGAGGCTGTCGACGAGCTGGATCGTGCCGCTGAGCGGGCGGTACCGGTTGGCCTGCTGGCAGAGCCACTCCTGGACGACCTGGGAGTCGAAGCAGACCGCCCGGCTGAGCCGGATCCGGCTGTAGGTCGGCTCACCCACGTAGGTGAAGACGTCGTTGCTGTCCCCGGCCCGGTACTCGCAGACCTGCCAGGTCACCCCCAGCCCGGAGACCCGGGACCAGGAGCCGAGGTTGTACCGCTCGTCGTCGATGACCACGAGGTACCGGTGATTGACGCCGGTGACCTCGAAGAAGCCGCCCATGACACGAGCAGCGGTGGAAAGACCGCCTGCCATCGTTTCGTCCTCCTCGTCGCCTCGTCCCGGCCCGGCATCCGGGCGGTGGTGCCATCCGTCGTGCTCAGCGGAACCGGGTCAGCCGTCCGCTGCGCTCCCGGTCGACCAGCAGCTCCTGCCGGAGCCGGCCGCGTAACCGCCCGTAGAGGCGACCGGCCAGCTCCTCCAGGTCGTCGGGGTCGTCCAGGTCGACCGGCCGGCCCGGGGGCCGGTCACCGGGCCGGGAGCGCAGCCGGTCGGCATCCCGGTCCAGCCGGGCCGCCGTGGCCTGCCCCCGGTCGGCCACCGTGCGCAGCTCGGCCCGGAGCCGCTCCACCGCGTCGCGCACCTCGGCGAGCCGACCCGTGCCCCGGTCGATCGCGGGCGGCGCCGTCGCGGCGGCCACCTCGGCGCGCAGGGCGTCCAGCGGCGGCCCGGCCGGCGGGTCGGCGGCCTGGTCCTGCTGCTGGTCGAGTTCGCCCCGCACCAGCGCCCGCAGGTCGTCGAGGGTGGCCGCCGGGGTGTCCATGGACGCCCGCTGGAGCGGGTGGGCGGCCGGCGGGCCGGGCGGCGCGGCCGGGGGTACTCCGCCCGCACCGGGGTTCGCCTGCCAGGTCAGGCCGCCACCGGGGGTGGTCCCCCAGGTGCCGACGGTGCCCGGGGGTGTCGGCGCGGCACCCCCGGTCAGCGGCGCCACGGGTGGCAGCGGACCTCCGACGCCCGGCCCGCCGCCGCCGAAGGCGTGCTCGGCGGCGAGCGCCCGCGCCTCCAGGTCCCGGCCCGCGCCGGTCGACTCGGCCGGCGGTGCCGCCCCGAACGCCCGCTGCTGGACCACGTGGGCCAACTCGTGGGCGAGCAGCGCGCGGGCGGGCGGCGCGTCCAGTGGCCCGGCCGACGCCGGCAGCAGCACCTCACCGCCCCGGGTCGCCGCCCGCGCCCCGGCCTGCTGCACCACCGCGGTGGCCTCCGCACCCCGCCACACCGGCACGGCCGCGACGTCCACGCCGTACTGCTGCCGGAAGCCGTCCACCAGGGCGGCCGGCACCTGCTCCGGTAGCTCGTCGACGCCCACCGGAGCGGGCGGTGCGGTCGGCGGGGCCGCGCGGTGCGGCACCGGCGCGGCCCTCTCCACCGTGGTCGGTGCCGGGCCCGGCCGTCCGTCCGCCACCGCCGGCGCGACCGTGACGACCCCCATGGGGTACGCCGTGACCTGCGCGTCGGTGGAGGCGGCCGTCGTCCACGGCTCCGGCCGGTCGACCAACCCGGCCTGCTCCACCGACGGTACGGGCGGATGCTGGACCGCTTCCGCCGGTCCCCGGCCCGGCCGCCCCTGACCGGCCCGGCCGTGATCCCGGTCCACTCCCGACGGCGACCCGGTCGGCGGCGACTGCTCCGGACGCCGGGTGAGGAAGAAGGTCGACGGCGGGGACACCGACTCGGGGCGGTACGTGTCGCGGCCCGCCGCCGGCGGGTTGTCCGTGGTGTCGCGGCCTGCCGGGTCTGGCCGGCTCTCCGGGGTCGCCCGGTCCGCGACGGGCCGGCTCTGCGGCGGCGGCCCGGCCGGATCCCCGCCCCGGGTCGGTGTCGTGGCAGCCGTGGCCGGCGAGGTCACGCCGGCCGGAGTCGACCCGGCCGGCGGCGTCCGCTGTACGGGTGCCGAGCCGGCACCGGCCTCGTCGAGCATCCCGCCCCGGTGGTCCACCGGCCCGGTAGCCCGCGCCGGATCCTCCGGGCGGTTGCCCACCGGCCGGTCCTGCCCGACGCCCACCGGTCCGTCCCGCCGACGGTCGGCGGGGACGCCCCGGTCGCTGCCGGTGGCACCACCCAAGTCGGCCCGGCTACCCAGGTCGGCCGGGCTACCCGGGTCGGGCCGATCCTGGGCGGCGGACCCGGCGAGCCGTCCCGGAGCAGCGGTGGGCGGGGCGGTCGTGCCACCCGGCTCCTGGTCCGCCGGGGATGTCGCCTCCGTGCCCGGTCGGGCGGTCACCGGCCGGGTGGTCACCGGCCGGGTGGTACGACCCCGGCGTCTGGCGAAGGCCACCTCGACCGGACGCACCTCACCGGCCGACGGCGGGGTTTCCTCCGGGTCGCTCCGACCGTCGTGACCCGGGGCGGCGGTCGACCCGCCCCGGCCGGTGCCGGTGTCCGGCTGCGCCGACCGGGTACGTCCACCGTCCGACGCCCGGGCCTCCTCGGCGGCCCGGGTGGCCTCCGCCGCCAGGTAGGCGACCTCGAACCCCGGCGGGGGCCAGACCTGCGCGGTGGGCAGGCCGGCGGCGGCGAACTGCGCAGCGGTCCGGGCCGCTGCGGCATCCGCCCCGTCGGGTCGCCCGGCGGCCGTTCGTCCCGGCGGCTCCTGCGGCCCACCCGTCGGCCCCGCGCCCTCTCCCCCGGGTCCGTCCGCGGCCCCGATCGGGCTACCTTCCACGGTCGGGCTCCGGTGCGGACCACCGGCCACGTTCGGGGCCACGCCCGGCGTCGGACCGCTGCCCCCGGCCGGACCCGACGTCGTTCCCCGCACCAGCGCCGGCTCATGGTCCAGGGTCGGACCGTGGCCCGGAGCCAGGCCGTAGCCGGGAGCCGGGCCGTAGCCGGAAGCCAGGCCATGGTCCAGGATCGGACCCGGGCCGGAAGCAAGGCCGTGGCCTGGAGTCACGCCATGATCGAGGGTCGGACCCGGGCCGGAAGCAAGGCCGTAAGCGGGAGTCAGGCCGAGGTTCGGTGCCGGACCCCGCATCGCGGTCGGGCCGTACGTGTCGGCCGGAGCCTGCACCGTGGTCGGGTGCGGTGCCCGGGGCACGGTCGGCAACGGCCGGTCGGGCTCGCGGACGACCCCCGGCGGCGGACCGCCCCACCGACCGGATGGCGACGGCGTCCCGGCAGCCGGTTGCGTGACCGGAAGGTGGCCGCCCGCCCGGGGAAACTGCGAGGTGTCGTCCCCGCTCAGCGGTGCCCGGTACGCCACCGGACCGACCGGCCACGGGTCACCCGACCCGGTCACCGCCTGCCGGACCGAACCGGGCTGCGTCCACCCGGCGGGCGCGGGCGGCGTCCACCCGGACGGAACGGGCTGGGTCCACGCGGCGGGCGCGGACGGCGTCCACCCGGCGGGCGCGGACGGCGTCCACCCGGCGGGCGCGGACGGCGTCCACCCGGCGGGCGCGGACGGCGTCCACCCGGCGGGCGCGGACGGCGTCCACCCGGACGGGGCAGTCGGTGGGCGGTGAGGCGCAGCGGTGTCGTACCGGATCGGGGTCGGGTTGATGGCCGCGACCGGCCCGACGGACGGCGCGGAGGCTCCCGGGGCCGGCCCGGCGAACGCCGGCGCAACGGCGGTCGGGGGCAGCGACGGGCGGTCCGTGGCCGTTCCCGGCGGCGGGATGGTCACCATCGCCGAGGCAGGCGTCACGGTCAGCAACGGCAGGCCCGGGAGGGCCGGGTACCCGTCGGTGGGCACCGGCGGGGCGACCGGAACGGGTGGCGCGACCGGGGCCGGTGGTGGTGCCCCGACCGTCCGGCGGCGACGCGGCCAGAACGGCTGTCCGGGCCGTGACGACCAGGCCATGCCCACCTCCTTCGGGTTCCGGTACGGGTGTGCGGCGTCGGGCTGCCGGGTGGGTCAGGAGCCGCCCGGTCGGCCGCCGGCCAGGTCCACCGCGAAGCGCCCCCCGCAGCCGGGGCAGGCCACCTCGACCCCGGTGTGCCCCTGCTGGTTGATCCGCCGGTAGAGGTCCTGAAGGAAGGCCAGGTCGGAGGCGAAGAGGTGCTCGATCACGTCGACGTCGACGGCATTCACCCCGCCGATCCGGGTCACCGTCCGGGCGAGCAGCAGCACGGTGAGGAAGGCCGGGTTCTGGCGTACCCGCGGATCGCCCTGGGGGTCGATCTCGTCGCGGGCGGTGGCCAGCCGCATGGCGCCCTCCCGGTGCACCCCGCCCCGGTCGTCGACCAGCCCGCGCGGCAGCACGAACGGATACTCGGTCCGCAGGCCCGCCGCCGGTCCGGCGGCGGGCTCGGCGACGCTAGATCCGCGCATTGAAGTCGAACAGGTCGTCGCACATCAGCGTGACCGTCTGGTAGACGATGTCGGTGGCCCCGGCCTTGACCCCGCTGACCTCCACCCGCGACGGCCAGGCGTTGGTCATCATGTACGTCAGCCGGGCGTCGCCGTTGAGGTCGTCACCGGGGCCGTAGAGCTTGAGCGCGCAGTCCCGGTAGGCGTCGTACATCAGGTTGCGGACCTTCTGGTGCCACAGCCAGAGGTCGCCGTTGAGGTCGAGGCCCCGCTTGAGGGTGACCGTCGGCGGCTTGGTCCGCCCGAAGTGCCGGGAGAAGATCGGCCCGGTCGTGCCGGCGGCCATGTACTCCGCGTTCTCCACCTCGCTGCTGATCCCGACCAGCTCGGCGAAGTTGATCGCCGACATGCCCGGCACCTCCAGCCGGAAGACGGCGGCGCTGATGATCTGCGTGTTCTGCTTCGGGTCCTGGGTGCCCTGACCGGCCATGCTCGGTTCTCCTGGTCTCGTCGTCGCTCAGGTCGGGTGCTCGCCGCCGGGGCCGGTCAGTCGCCGGTGCCCTGGGAGAGCTGGGAGAGTCGGAACACCACGAACTCGGCCGGCTTGACCGGGGCGATGCCGATGTCGACGGTGAGGATGCCGGCGTCGAGGTTCTCCGGCGGGTTGTTCTCGGCGTCGCACTTGACGAAGAACGCCTCGGACCAGGTGTCGCCCATCAGCGCGCCGCTGCGCCAGACCCGGCGCAGGAACATCGTGATGACCCGCCGCACCGCGTCCCAGAGCCGGGGGTCGTTGGGCTCGAAGACCACCCAGTTGGTGCCGAGCAGGATCGACTTCTCGATCCAGTTGAACAGCCGCCGGACGTTGAGGTAGCGCCACTCGGCGTCGCTGGACAGCGTCCGAGCCCCCCAGATCCGGATGCCCTGCCCGGGGAAGGCCCGGATGCAGTTCACCCCGATCGGGTTGAGCTGGTCGTGCTCGCCCTTGGTCAGCCCGCTCTCCAGGGCCAGCGCACCGCGGATGATCTCGTTGGCCGGTGCCTTGTGCACGCCCCGGGTGTCGTCGTTGCGCGCCCACACCCCGGCGACGTGCCCGCTGGGCGGCATGAACACCGCCCGGCCCTGCGCCGGGTCCATCACCTTGACCCAGGGCCAGTAGAGGGTCGCGTACTTGGAGTCGTAGCCCGCGACGTCCATCCGCCACTCCTTGAGGCGCTGCGGGTGCAGGCCGGGCGGCGGGTCGAGGATGGCCACCCGGTCACCCATCAGCTCGCAGTGCGCGATCATCGCCAACTGGACGGCCTTGAACGCCTCGTCGTCGATGGCCCCCTGCTGGTGGGCGGCGGCCAGGTCGGGCACACAGAGCATGGTGATGTCCTCGATCGCCTCCAGCCCGGCGAAGCCGGTCCGGTCGCTGACGTCACCGACGTAGTCCTCGGCGCGTACCCGCAGGTCGCCGGTGCCGGTGGTGGCCGGCAGCGCGGGCGCGGCGAGGGTGACCTCGGCGCCGCGGCGGGGCGGGGCGAGGGTCGCGCCCTTCGCCTCCTCGATCTGGATCAGCTTGGACTGCTGGCGGACGGCGGTGACCACGTTGCCCGCGCCGCGCTTGGTGGTCAGGTTGTCGAGCGTCTCGACCGGCTTGCCGGCCTGCTTGACGACGAGCTTGAACGCGTCGTCGCCGCCCTCGGAGGCGTCGACCACCTCGACCGAGAGGTCCTGGCCGGAAGCACCGGGCAGGGCGGCCCGGACGGTGAACGACAGCCGGCCGTTGTCACCGGCGGCCGGCACGGCCGCCGCCGCGTACGACTCACCGGCGGTGGCGCCGTCGGCGGCGGGGTCCGCGCCGGCACCGCCCACCCGGACCACGTACGCGGAGCCGCCGCCGTTGAGGAAGTAGCCGTAGACCGACAGCGGCAGGAAGCTGCCCGCCACGAAGCCCCCGAAGGTGCGGGTGTACTGCGTCCAGTTCGTGATCAGCGTGGGCTCGTCGACCGGCCCCTTCTCGGCGAAGCCGACGAACGCGGCGACGGCCGTCCCGACCGCCTCGATCGGCCTCGACCCGGAGGAAACCTCCTCCACGTAGACGCCCGGCGACAGATACGTCGGCATCGAACCTCCTGTACGACGGTGTGATGGGGCCGAGCCTGCCAACGGCGACCGGCCGAAAGGGCTGCCCGCCGGACCGCCGCCGGGGTAGGCAGTTCTGCCCCCAAGGGCAACCGATCCGCCCCGACGGCCTGCCCGGCCGCCGGGCGCGGGGCCGTCCGGGCAGCGGGCAGGGTGGGCTGATGATCTGGGATGTCGACCTGTCCGTCCGGGCCTGGCTGGGCCACTACCTGCCGCCGGAGGTGCCGGTCGTCTTCGACCCGCCGGACCGGTGTGCGCAGCGGTCCGGCGGTGAGCTGGTCTCGGCCTTCCTGCTCGACGTCGAGGAGGACTCGGCGGGTGTCTCGGCGACCTGGGACGAGCTGCGCGACGCCGACGGTCAGCTGGTCGGGCGTCGTCCACCGGGCCGCCGGTACCGCTTCAGCTACCTGTTGACCGCCTGGGCCGCCGACACCGAGCGGGAGCACCGGCTGCTGGGCGAGCTGCTGGTCGGCTGCGCGAGCTGCACCGCCCTGCCGTCGCGGTTCCTGACCGGTGCGGTGGCCCGCGCGAACCAGCCGGTGGTGGTGCGCAGCGCGCCGCGGCGCGAGGGGGACACCGGCTCCGCCTGGGTGGGGTACGGCGGGACCGCCCGGACCGGGCTGCACCTGCAACTGCTCGTGCCGTTCGTGCCCGAGACGCAGACCGACCTGGCCCCGCCCCCGCGCGAGGTCAGCGTCAACAGCGGTGGTGGCCGTCCCGGCGGGCCGGGCGGCGGGCAGCCGGCCCGGCGGCCGAGGGGCGGGATCAGCGAGCCGCGCTGACGCCCGCTGCCCGATCAGGCGTTTCGTTGCCCGTTCAGGTAGCCACGGCTGCCCCTTGGTGTTCCTCGATCGTGGTTCTGCCGGCCGCACCCGCGCGGCGAGACTGCCCGCATGAGTGTCGCTGTGGGACTTGTCGAGACCGACCTCACCGTCTCCGCCGGTGGCACGGTCGGCTGCACCGTCCGGGTGCGCAACACCGCCGCCGTCGTCGACCAGTTCACCCTGGACGTGGTCGGCGACGCCGCGTCGTGGGCCGAGGTCGAGCCGGCGACGATGAACCTGCTGCCCGGCACCGAGCAGGAGGCGCGGGTGACGTTCACGCCGCCGCGTGCGGCGACCGTGCCGGCCGGCAGCGTCGACTTCGGGGTACGGGTCCGGGGGCGGGAGGACCCGGAGGGTTCGGTGGTCGAGGAGGGCACGGTCACCGTGCTGCCCTTCGTGGAGCTGGCGACGGAGCTGGTGCCCCGTACCTCGCAGGCGCGACGCGCCGCCCGGCACCAGCTGGTGATCGACAACACCGGCAACGTCGAGACCACTGTCGAGGTGCTGCCCGCCGATCCGGACCGGCTGCTGACCTTCCGGGTGCTGCCGGCCGCGCCGGTGCTGCGGCCGGGCACGGCCACGTTCGTGAAGCTGCGGGTACGCCCCCGCAAGCGGTTCCTGCTCGGCCCGGACCGCAACCTGCCGTTCCAGGTGGCGGTCACCCGCCCGGACGCCGAACCGATCACCAGCGACGGGTTGCTGGTGCAGCGGTCCGTCCTGCCGGCCTGGTCGCCCCGGGTGGTGCTGGTCGCCGCCGCGGCGGCGGTCGCCCTGGTGGGGCTCTGGTTCGCGGTGCTCAAGCCCACCGTGCAGTCCACCGCCAAGGAGGCCGCCCAGGTGGAGACCAAGGAGTTGTCCCAGGAGGTGGCCGAGGTGAAGACCCAGGCCAGCGAGGCGGCGCAGACCGCCGAGAAGGCGGAGAAGGTCGCCAGCGTCGCGGCCGGTGCCTCGCCCAAGCCGAGCGCGTCCCCGAGCCCGACAGCCGGCTCCGCGAACGGCAAGGGACCGGGCAGCCAGGGCGGGACGCTGGACAACGCCGACCCGGAGACCGCCGCCGACTTCCGGGTGGCGACCAGCGCGTCGCCGACCACCTCCAACGAGTTCACCCTCTCCACCTACAAGCCGGCCGACAAGAAGGTGCTCTGGGTGACCGACATCGTCCTGCAGAACCCGCACGGCGACGCCGGCCTGCTCCAGGTGCGGCGGGGCGACACCGTGCTGCTGGAGACCGGCCTGAACAACTTCCGGGACCTGGACTACCACTTCGTCCAGCCGCTGCGGTTCTCCGCCGGCCAGCCGGTCACCGTCGCGGTGAAGTGCGCGAACCCGGGCACCACGGCGTGCACCCCGGCCGCCTACTTCGCCGGTCAGCTCGTGCCGGTCGCGCCCGCCCCGAGCCCCTCCCCCAGCCGATGAGCGACCCGTACCCCGCCGCCGGTTCCCCCGGTCCGCACCCCGCCGCTACGGCGCGCACCGCCGCGCCGGACACCGCCGCTGTGGCGCGCACCGCCGCGCCGGACACCGCCGCTGTGGCGCGCACTGCCGCGCCAACCGCCACCAGGGCGGGGGACACCGGAGCACCAGGCACCACCGCCGCACCGGGCAGCGGGCCGATCCGCACGGCGGTCCGTTCCCGCGACCCGATCTCCCAGGCAGGTGTCACGGCCCAGCTCGGCACGGCGGGGGTCGACGATCCCGTCGGCGCGCGACCGGTGGTGCTGGCCGGTCCCGACGACGACCCGGACGTCCTGGTGATCGTCGCCGACACGGTGGACGACTGGCTGCTGGCGCAGCTCGACGCGGTGACCGGCCGTCCGGCCCCCCGACCGGTGCTGGTGGTGGGGCAGCTCGACGACAGCGCCGGGTTGCAGGCGATCGAGGCGGGCGGCCTGAGCCTGGTACGCCGTGCCGAGAGCACCGCGCCGCTGCTGCGCGAGGTGATCCGGGCTGCCGCCCGGGGCGAGGCGAGACTCCCCACCGACCTGCTCAGCTCGCTGCTGACCCGGGTCGGTCGGGCCCAGCGGCACGTGCTGGCGCCCCGGGGGCTGACCATCCTGCCCCTGTCACCGCGCCAGCTCGCCGTGCTCCGGATGATCGCCGCCGGGGCGGACATCGCGACGATCGCGCGGGAGCTGTCCTACTCGGAACGCAGCATCAAGAACATCGTGCACGAGATCACCACCCAGCTCGGCGTCCGCAACCGCACCCAGGCGGTCGCGCACGCCATCCGCGAGGGGCTGATCTGACCGTTCCGCCGGTCGAGGAAGGAATCCATCGTGGGCGTACCCGCGGCGAAGCTCGGTGACAAGGTGGTCGGCACCGACACGCACATCATCATGGTGCCCTCACCGACCGGGCCGGTGCCGACACCCACCCCGATGCCCTTCGCCGGGACCATCGCCAACGGGTGCAGCACCGACGTGCTGATCGAGGGCAAGCCGGCCGCGGTGGTCGGCAGTGTCGCGGTGAACGCCCCGCCGCACCTGCCGACCGGCGGGCCGTTCCAGACACCACCGAACAACCAGGGCACGGTCCTCGCCGGCAGCCCGCTGGTGTTGATCAACGGCAAGCCGGCGGCCCGGCACGGCGACAAGGTCAACACCTGCAACGACCCCGCTCCGCTGCCGGCCGGCAGCATCATCGCCACCGGCCAGGTGCTGGTCGGCTGACCGGCACCGCCCTGCTGGCCACGTCCCGGCGACCGTGATCCCGGGCCGATTCCTGCCCCGGAACGCTGGCGGGTGCCGGTCGGCGTCGCCGGGTGGGCGTACCGGTCAGTGCGCGGGCGGGTCGGCCGGTCAGCGTCGCCGGGTGAACGGCCCCGGCTGGCCGGTCGCCGACTGCACCAGGAACGTGCCGCTGGTCACCTGGCCCACCGACGGCACCGAGGCGAGCGCGGCCCGGGGGCCGGCGAGTCCCTCCTCGAAGACCACCATCGGCACGGCGAACCGGCCGGACGCGTCGGCGACCGCCGTCACCGTGCCGGCGCCGTCGACCCAGCCGACCAGCACCTCGGCACCGGCCGGGAAGCCCTGGCCGAGCGCGGTGACCACCTGGCCGGGGCGACCGACGCCCGGGTTGAACTGCAACGTCGGGCTGCGTCCCGAGACGGTCAGCGCCAACGACTGGGCGGCGACCCCGCCGGTGTCGGTGGCGCTGGCGAGGCTGAGCACCGAGGTGGCGGCCCCGATCGCCCGGGGGGTGGCGGTGAGGGCCAGCGCGCAGGAGCGGGCGACGGCCAGCACCCCGGCGCAGGTGGAGCCGGTGACCGCGAAGACCGCCGGGAGCGGCTGTTCGGCGAGGGCGGCGGCCACGGTCAACGGGTAGTCGCCGGTGTTGGTGAGGGTCACCGTCCGGGCCGACGAGGGTACGCCGAGCGGGGCCTCCCCGAGGTCGAGCGCGGCGGCGTCGGAGTAGAGCACCGGTACGTCCGGCGCCGCGCCGCTGACGGTCACGCTCAGCCGCTCCGGCTCGCCCTGGACGAGGCCGTCCACGGAGACTTCGAGCCGGCAGGCGTACTCCCCGTTGCGGGCGGCGGGATCGACCGCGACGGTGACGGTGAGGTCGACGGTGCCGCCGCTGTCGACGGTCTGCTCGGCCGGGGTGACCGAGGCCGAGAGCTGCGGGTCGCAGTCGGTGACGCGTGCGCCAACGGTGCTCTGGATGGCTCGGATGCCGGCCAGGATGGCGTTGGAGACCTCGGACGGGCCGGCGGCGTTGAGCAGCACGCCCCCGGTCTGCCGGGTGATCTCGGTGTACTGCCCGGACTGGTCGAGGGAGTAGCTGCCCGGGTTGCCGACGTCCACGGCCACCACCCGGACGCCCCGGGTGGTCAACGCCTGGATCGTGCCGGCGAGGTCGTGGCCGACGCTCGGGTCGTGCGACGGCGCGTCCCCGAAGATCACCACGATCGGGCTGCTCTCGGTCCGCAGGGTGACCGCTCCGGTGGCGACGGCGTGCAGGGCGTTCAGGCCGGCCTCGGGGTCGTCGCCACCGCCGTCGGCGGTCCAGACGTTCACCGCCTCCTGCACCTCGGACGGCACGGCGGTCAGGTCCCGGTTGAGCCGGAAGACGAACTCGTCGCCCTCGTCCCGGAACTCGGCGACCGCGAAGCGGGCGTCGGGCTGGACGCCGCTGATGTCGTCGACGATCCGCTTCGCGTTGACCCGGACGTCGTTCAGCGCCGCCTGCATGCTGCCGGTCGTGTCGGCGAGCAGCACCACGTCGGGGCGGGGCGGGACGGTCGCGGTGGTCACCGTGCGGGTGACCACCGCGGAGCCGCCGGGGGTGAGCCCGAGGGCCGTCCCGGCCGGCTCGCCGACCAGGGGGGCGACGCCGTCGGTCACGCTGATCCGCAGCGCCGGGCCGCCGGCCGGTCGCGGTGCCACGAAGAACCCGGCGTACGCGGCCGGCGGTGCACTGGCCACCAGGAGTGCCACCACAGCGAGCGCCGAGGCGGCGCGCAGGGAACGGGACGCTGATGCAGCCATGGGGACAGTGAACGCGGCCCGACCGGGTCACCCGCAGCCGCACGGGAAGCTCTCCGTGCAGTCCTGTCTGCCTGTTAGGGCAACGGCCGGCCGCCCCGGTCCACCCTACTGCGGCCGGGCCGACAGCACCCGGACGTCCAGCCCGCCGGAACACCGCCGGACCACGGCCGCCACGCTCTGCTCGTGGCTCGTCTTCACCGGGTCGACCGTGAAGTACGCCTTGCGGCCCCGGCCGTGGCGCACCACGTAGCTCTCGGCCGTGCCGCCGGCCCACGGATCCCCGAACGTCTTGAGCACGTTGTAGATCGGAGTGTCCATGTCACTCTCGTCGGTGTAGAACATCACCAGGTCCTTGAACTGCACGTAGTGCGTGTACGCCCCCTCCTCGGTCAGGGTGGCGATGATCCCGGTGTTGTGCGCGTTCAGCGCCGAGTCGATCGTGACGGTGATGGTGACGTACTGCGGGAAGACGTGGATGGTCATCCGGTCGTCCCGGTACATCTTGGGCATCCGGTTCATCGCCGATTCAATCATCGCGGCGAGCTCGTCCACGTCGACCCCCCACCGGCTGACGAGGGCCTGGGTCTGCGCCCAGGAGTGCAGGCCGGCCAGGTTGGAGTTGGCCTCCGGGTTCAGCGTGAAGGCCACCCCCACCTTGAACTCCCCGCTCTGCCACTCCGGTGCGCCCTCCCCCTCCACCAGTGGCTCCGCGAACCGGACCGACTTCTGCGTCCCGGTGGCCGCCACCGGCTCGTCGTCGTCGGATTCGACGTACCCGACCTGCCAGTCGAGATTGGATTCGTCGAAGCTGATCTGGTCGTCTTCCCGGTCGCTCTCCTCCTCCTTGCCGTTGTCGTACCCGCGGGTCTCCTCCGCGAGATCCTGACAGGAGGCCACGAAGGCGGGGATCACCTCAGGGGCGGAGAGCGCCATGACGGCGGCCTGCTGCACCTCCTCCCGCCAGAGCGCGAAGAGCTGCTCGTCGTCGCGCAGCAGCTCGGCCAGCACGGCGAAGTCGTCGTCGTCGCGGAGTTCGAGCGGCACGTCCGGGTAGCGGCGGGCGGTCTCCGCCAGGGCGGTGCCCATCGCCCAGTCGTCCCACGGGCGGGGCAGCTGGCGCTCGAACGTGTCCAGCGTCGCCCGCACGTCGTCGCCGTGCCGGTAGGTGACCAGCAGGTACTCCAGGCTACGGATCAGGTCATGACGGTTCGGATGCAGCTGCTCGATCCAGCGGCCGAACATCCGGGTGCCGTAGTCGCCGTCCAGGACGGTGGCGAACTCGACGGACCGGAAGTAGTCCGGACTCTGCGTGGCATCGTCCCAGTAGGTGTCTCGCCAGGTCATGACCGCTCTTTTCGCATCGGCGACAGTCGACCTGGCCACCCTGCCCCGGTACCTACCGGTACGGCATGCGGCCGCCGGCCGTCTTAGGGGCAGTCACCCCTGCCCCCACGGGCAAGCCGGCCGAACGGCGTGGGCCGGGTGGAGTCCGCCGGGGCGGCCGGCGGCCGTGGTTGGTCAGCGCTGCACGGACCGGCCGGTACCGCTGCGGCACACCTCAGCCCTGCCCACCCCGGGGGAACGGGGATCCCGGCGTGGGGCCAACATTCGTCCATGCGATTCGGTGTCCGGCAACACCTCGTCCGCTCGACCTGGCCGGAGCGCGCCATCGCGGCGCTCGGCTTGCTATTGCTAGTCGACAGTTTCCTCCCCTGGTACCGGTTGAGCTGGATGGTCAGCCGGTACGGCAGCGGACAGCCAACCCGACACGTCAATGCGGCTATGGCGTGGCACAGCTCGACCGGCTGGTCGCTGGCCGTGCTCCTCGTCGTCGCCGCGGCAGTCGGCTATCTGGCCTGCGGCGTCTTCCCCAACAGGTGGCCGATACTGCTGGCGCGGCTGCGCTGGCTGTTCCTGCTCACCGCGACGGCAGGCCTGGTCGTGGCAGTCGTCACCTGGTTGGCCATCCCGTCCGTGGAGGTATCAGGCGGCTACGGCTTCGTCGCCGCTGACCGGATCGCGGGTGGGGTCACGTTCGGCGATATCGTGCGTGACCGGCTCCACGACAGGGAGACGAACGTGACCTGGGGCTTCTACATAGCCGTGTTCGTCACGACTGCCCTGGTGCTACTCATGCTCCTGGACATCGTTCGGCGGACTGGCCGCCGTGCTGTCCCCGTTCCCGGATAGGGCCAGAGACTACGAGGTGCGGCCGGAGGCCATCGGCGTGCGGCCCTTGCTGCTGGTCCGATGGCGTGGAAGATCGGTACCGGGCGGACTGTCGCGGTGCCGGCGACGCCTCCTGTAGGCGTGCCCAGGTGGCATGCCGCCGCACAGGTCGACCGATCAATGGAAGAGCAATATCCGCAGGCCAGAACCCATAAATCTGATCTTGGAGGTGCCCCCGGCAGGATTCGAACCTGCGACACACGGTTACCGCACGTCACGGGCCCCAGCTTGTCGTTGATCGTCAATATACGTCGTTGAGCTGCACAGACACCATCATCGACTTACCAGCGCCTGTCACTGATAGTCGATCCTCGGCAGGGGTTTTCGGGGGGTAAACGGGGGCATCGTCGACCCATTGCCACGACGTCCGCAGCCCCACCAGGCACCGCGTCATTCGTCAACGTCGAGCGCCGGTCTCACCTTGGGGTTGAGCGGCGGCTCAGGAGCATGCCGCCGACACCCGCCTATCCGCCAGCTGATCTAAGCATCGTCGCAGGGCACCCCCAACGCCCAAACCCTGCGCGACAGCATGCCGGATAAGACGGCCCGCCGAGTCGTGGAACGCTCCAAGCAGCTCGGCGCGGCCAACGACCGGGTCTGCTGCACCGGTAGGTGACATCTGAGATGGCTTGCCCTGGTGGCGGGCTGGAAGGATGTCGCTGTGCCCAAGCCCTACCCCCGTGAGTTCCGCGATGACGTCGTGCGGGTGGCCCGTGACCGGGACCCTGGCGTGACCGTCGAGCAGATCGCCAAGGACTTCGGAGTCCACCCGATGACGTTGTTCAAGTGGCTGCGCCAGGCCGACATCGATGCCGGCGCGAAGCCCGGCACGACCAGCGGCGAGTCAGCCGAGCTGCATGAGGCCCGCAAGCGGATCAAGCTCCTCGAACAGGAGAACGAGGTCCTACGCCGGGCTGCGGCCTACCTGTCGCAGGCGAACCTGCCGGGAAAAGGCTCTACCCGCTCGTAAGCGAGCTGGCCGCCGACGGTATCCCCGTCGCGGTGACGTGCCGGGTATTGAACATCGCTCGTCAGCCTTACTACCGGTGGCTCGCCCAGCCGGTCGGCAACGCCGAACTCACTGCCGCTCACCGCGCGAACGCCCTGGTCGACGCCCACCGCGATGACCCGGAGTTCGGCTACCGGTTCCTGGTCGACGAGGCCCGCAACGCCGGGCAGGCGATGGCCGAACGGACCGCGTGGAAGATCTGCTCGGACAACGGCTGGTGGAGCGCCTTCGGCAAACGCAAGAAGCGCGGCAAGGGTCGCAAGGTCGGGCCGCCGGTCCATGACGACCTCGTCAAACGCGACTTCACCGCCGACGGCCCGAACCGGCTGTGGCTGGCCGACATCACCGAACACCACACCGGCGAGGGCAAGCTCTACCTGTGCGCGATCAAGGACGTGTGGTCCCACCGGATCGTCGGCTACTCCATCGACTCACGCATGAAGTCCCGCCTGGCCGTCACCGCGTTGCACAACGCCGTAGCCCGACGCGGCCCAGTGGCCGGCTGCGTGCTGCACACCGACCGCGGGTCGCAGTTCCGCAGCCGGAAGCTCGTCCGCGCACTCCACCAGCATCACATGATCGGATCGATGGGCAGAGTCGGCGCCCCCGGCGACAACGCCGCCATGGAATCGTTCTTCGGCCTGCTCCAGAACAACGTCCTCGACCGACGAACCTGGACAACCCGGCAGCAACTCAGAACCGCGATCGTGACCTGGATCGAACGGACCTACCACCGCCGCCGACGCCAACGGACCCTGTCCCGGTTGACCCCTATCGAGTACGAGACCATCATGACCCCACCGGCCAGTCAGGCCGCGTGACTGCACCTGTCACCTATCGGTGCAGCGCGCAGACGGTCGCGTCCACGGGAGTGGTGTACGACTTGCCCGTGATGGGCGTGTTGCGTAGATGAGAGACGGCCACCGCGCGATCCTTCGAGACGGCTAAGTCCGAGTGAAGGAGAGTGATGCGCGATGGCCGCATCTGAGAGTGTGAACCCTGTTGAGCTGCTGTGCGAGCAGATCGCGGGCGCGTCGCCGGATGTGTTGCAGGCGATGATCAAGACGTTCGCGCAGGCGGTGATGTCTGCCGAAGCTGATGCGATCTGCGGTGCCGGCTATGGACAGCGCAGCGACGAGCGGGTCAACTCGCGCAACGGATACCGGCAGCGCGAGTGGGACACCCGGGCTGGCACGATCGACTTGGCGGTGCCGAAGCTGCGGCACGGCAGCTACTTCCCGGACTGGCTACTGACGCATCGTCGGCGGGCCGAGCAGGCTCTGGTCTCGGTGGTGGCCACGAGTTACCTGCTCGGGGTGTCGACACGGCGGGTGGAGAAGCTCGTCGAGCAGCTCGGTGTCCGTCAGTTGTCCAAGTCGCAGGTCTCGGAGATGTCCACGCACCTGGACGCGCAGGTCGAGGCGTTTCGCAACCGGCCCTTGGACGCCGCCCACTACACGTTCGTGTGGATGGACGCGCTGACAATGAAGACCCGTGAACACGGACGGACCGTCAACGTCCACGCCCTGATCGCGGTCGGGGTCAACGCCGACGGCCAACGCGAAGTCCTCGGTCTGGACGTCGCCTCCGACGAGGACGGCGCCGGATGGCTGGCGTTCCTGCGCTCGTTGACCGCCCGCGGTCTGTCCGGTGTCCGCCTGGTCATCTCCGACGCCCACGCCGGCCTCGTCGCTGCGATCGGCGCCGCCCTGCCAGGAGCCGCATGGCAACGATGCCGCACCCACTACCTGCGCAACCTGCTCACCAAAGTCCCGAAGTCCGCGCAGCCATGGATCGCTACCCTCGTCCGCACGATCTTCGACCAGCCCGACGCCGACGCCGTCCACGCCCAGTACCGGCGGGTCGTGACCACGATCGAAGCGAAGTTCCCGGCCGCCGCCGAGCACCTCGACACCGCCCGCGACGACCTCCTCGCGTTCACCGGCTTCCCCCGTGAGATCTGGCGTCAGATCTGGTCGAACAACCCGCAGGAACGCCTGAACAAGGAGATCCGCCGCCGCACCGACGTCGTCGGGATCTTCCCCAACCGGCCAGCGATCATCCGCCTCGTCGGCGCGGTCCTGGCCGAACAGACCGACGAATGGACCGAAGGCCGCCGCTACATGAGCCTGGAACTCCTCGCCAAAGCCCGCCTGATCACCCTCGACACCAGCCAACACGACACCGACCACACCGACCCCGCCCCGATCACCGCATAACATCAGACCGGATCACGCGATGGCCGTCTCTTACACCACCAGCGCGGACGTGACCCAGCAGACCCGTAGGCCGGGCGGCGGCTGTGCGATCACTACGGCCGCAAGGCTGCGGGGCGACGTGTGACCGCAGGCGGTCGGCAGACGGCTGCTGATCTGGGTAAACGGCCCCCTCCAGACCGTCAAGATCATTGCACGCACTCTGCACGGACGGCTGCAAACGGCGGCTCTGGGTGACATCCGGCTGCATAGACCGGCCGCTCGACGCAGGAACGTATCCGCTGCTCAGTTGGCGTTCTGGCTGATCTTCTAGGTGCCCCCGGCAGGATTCGAACCTGCGACACACGGTTTAGGAAACCGATGCTCTATCCCCTGAGCTACGAGGGCGCGAGCGCCTAGTCTAGCGACCTGCGGGTTCACCTGGGGTGGCAGGGAGTGGCCCACGTCCACCCGCAGCACCCGGACCCCCGTTCGCCCAGCCCAGGACCACAGCTCGAGCACACGAACCCCCGTTTGCGACCACGAGCGGCTCCGGTGACCCGCGTCGGCCCCAGTTGATCCGGGTTGACATCCGCTGGCGAGCACACGTCGTGCACATCATCGAAGATCAACGACGCCCCGTCTGTGTGCCCACCTTCGGCGTCGCCGCCGGAGAGGCACGGAGCGCTTACCCCGGGGTCGCTCGTGCCCCGGGGTCGCTCGCGTCCCGAGGTCATACCGACTTCGACGACCTCCACCGAGCGTCTGATCATGCCGACATGGGCGAGTCGGTCAGGTCGCTTGCCTGTACGACATACCGCATCCCGACTCGCACGTAGTAACCCTCAGCGGGATTGATGACCAGCCCGCGATAATGGCCGGCGTGGAAGAGGTCTCGGTCGTCGTCGCCCATCGCGAGCGCGCGACCCTGCGCGTCGGTGAGGTGTTCCTGAAGGTCGACAGCGATCAGACGCGCATCGATGTCGAAGTCGAGGCGATGCGGCTGGCGCCCGTCCCGACACCCGAGGTCCTGTGGCGCAGGCCGCCCGTCCTCGCAATCGCCGCTGTCCCCGGCCAGGCACTCGGCCGTCTCGGCGAGCCGTCGCCCGCGTCACCGGCGGCGTGGGCCGCGGCGGGCGCCGCGATCCGGAAACTGCACGACGCGCCACCACCGCCATGGGCCGGCAAGAAGCTCGTCGGACTGGACGCGGAACTCCAGCGCGAATGCGCCTGGCTCGTCGACAACGGCGTCCTGCCGGCCGACCTGGTCGACCGCAACCGCGAGATAGCCGAGGCCGCGATCCGGCCATGGACGCCGGTGTTCATGCACGGCGACCTGCAGATCACCCACATCTTCACCAACGACGACGAGATCACCGGCGTCATCGACTGGTCCGAGGCCGCACCCGGCGACGCGCTGTACGACCTGGCCGTTCTGACCCTCGGGCACGAGGAACGACTCGACGACCTCCTCACCGGTTACGGCACCGACGTCGACCGGGACGTGATCCGCGCCTGGTGGTCGCTGCGCAGCCTGCTGGTGTCCCGCTGGCTGATCGGACACGGCTTCGACCCGTCCTCGCCAGGCTGCGAGTTCGACGTACTCAGATCCCGGATGTAAGGCTGCACGAGCCCGACGGCCACGGGCGGTCAGAGGGCGCGACTGTCGTGGCTCACGACCGGTGCCTGCGTCGCCCACGTCGTATGCGACGCTGAGCCCTGGGCATCCGGACTTGCCGCGAATGGATCGTAACTCTGAGTGAGGGTGGTGGTCGCCAGCTTCCGGAGCAGCCGATGACAGTGTTCCGCTTGCCTCTTTCAGGAGTTTCTCGAAGGATTGGTCAGATCGTCGAGCGTGTTCTCGATGGCCATAGCCAAGCCCGGGTCGCGGCCGCCGGTCCGGATCCCCTTGAGCGCTGCGGTGGCGATTGCCGTCAGGCGCGGGTCGTCGAACGCCAGTATGTCCATGAGATCGATGCAGGAGTAGAGGTCGGCTTCCGAGCCGGATTCCGTCTGGAGCACCGCGACGTAGTGCCGGAAGCCGCCCGCTACCGCCTGCCGGATCTCCGCGACGTCGACCGCACCGATCTGTTCGTGTGCTGGTCCGGTGATTTCGGCAGCCCCGATGAGTGATAGGAGATCAAGGGCTACGCTGCGCCCGGCCGACCTCATCTCGGACAGCGTCGCGACCAGGACGGTGGCAACTGGCGTACAGCCCTCGCAGGGACCGGCCACGGACAGGAGAATGCGCTCGATCCACTCACCGAGCCGTACCGCTTCCTTCTTATCTGGGGCCGCTACAAGCCCGCGTACGGCATGCGGCACCATCTCGGCGTAGCCCTGGTACGTCTGGATCCGAGACCAGTCGAAGCGGCCAAGCTCATCATCGATACCCCCCACGGGACGATCCTGCCACTGTAAACGTATGAACAGCGCCAGATACCTCGTCCGGAGTTGCGTATGACAGGAAGGCGAACTGGGCGCCCAGGCATCCTTCTGGCGGGCGCCGACGTGATGCTGGTCGGCTTGTTCTCCGCCAAGGACAGGCAGGTTGACGCGAAACTTGACCTCCTGGCGGCTTCAGTGGAAGCACGTGGTGGACGGGTGGTTGGCCGGCAGATCCAGCGGCGGGGCGTCTCCCGCGGCGGCGCGAGCAGGATGACGTCGCCGTTCTCTCGGCGAACCCTGCTCAGCTCGGGCAAGGCCCACGAAGTCGGCGACGCCTGCCGGTCAGCCGCAGTCGCCATGGCCGTCTTTGTCAACCCGTTGACCGAGCATCAGCGGATAGTTCTCAGCGATCTACTCGGTTGCCCGGTGGCCAGCGGCGACGACCTTGCCTGAACATCCGCTCATGCCGTTCTCGCGTCGCTGAAGGTCATCGGCCGCTGGCGTCAGCGGCCCGGACCCGCCCATCGCGGTACGGTCCCGCAGTGTCCGCCAGCACCAAACGCGTCAGCGCGCGGCGACGGCTCCCCGCTAACAGTCCCACTACTCTCTCTACCCCTGCCACTTCTCGGCAGGACGGCATCTGCTGGTCGGCCTGCCGTAGATCGCTTCCCGTTCGGGCGGCGACCACGACCGCAGGACAGGCTGCCGCCGATCCCTGCGCGCCCGGCCGCCGTGTGGGCTCTCCTGGGTAGGGTGGGTGGCTGTCCGCGTCCGGTGGGAGGTAGATGATGACGGCGCAGCCGTTTCGACCGACGTTCGGGCTGGACGACTTCGCGCTGGACGACAGGATGCGGCTGTTCGGCTACGTGACGGCGGAGAACCGGTTCGCCTACCTGTGGCTGCTACGGGCGTTCGACTCGGCGCGGTCCAGCTACCACGTGGTGCTGCACACCTCCGACGTGGCCGCGGCGCTAGCGGCGTTGCACCACGCGGACGCCGACTGCCCGGATCCGGCGGGGCTGGAGTTGCCGCGGCTGCTCGACGCCCTGGTGGAGTGGGGGGTGCTCGACCGGGGGCAGGACGGTTCCCGGGCCACGACGCTGGCGGAGTACCGCAACCGGCACTCGGTGTACCAGTTCACCGAGGCCGGGTACCGGGCGCACCGCGCGGTGGAGGCGGTGCTGTCGGCGAGCATGGACGACTCCACGCTGTCCCGGCTGGTCTTCGCCGACCTCCTGGCGGACCTCAACGCGCTCGCCGTAGCCAACGAGGCGGGGGACGCGGAGGGGGTCTACCGCAAGTTCAACCGGCTGGACCGGGCTTTGGCCGACATCGCCGAGCGAGCGGCCCGCTTTTATCACATGCTGGGCGATCTGGGCCGGACCAACGATGTACGGCCGGAGGTGTTCCTCGCGCACAAGGACGCCCTGCTGGCTCACCTGCGGGACTTCCACGACGAGTTGCAGCGGTACACGCCCCGGCTGCGCGCGGCGGTGCACGAGGTCGAGACGACCGGTCTGGACCGACTGATCGAGGCCGCCGCCGAGGCCGACGAACGGCTGTTCCACACGCCGGTGCAACGGCTGGAGGACTGGCGGCGGCGCTGGGCGGGGCTGCGGTCCTGGTTGGCGCCGCCGGGCCCGGAGCAGCCCAGCGAGGCGGACCGGTTGTCGGACGCCACCATCGCCGCGATCGGGGACGTGCTGGCCCTGCTGCGTCGGGTCACCGAGGCGCGTCGCGGCGGGGTCAGCCGGGAGTCGCAGTTGCGGCATCTGGCCGCGTGGTTCACCCATACCGGCACTCAGGAGGGCGCGCACGCCCTGTTCGACGCCGTGTTCGGCCTCGGCGCTCCACGCCACGTCGGGGTGGCGCACCCGGATCCGGAGACGATCGCCAGCCGGCTGTCGTGGTGGGAGGCGCCGGCGGTGGAGCTGTCCCGCACCCTGGTGACCACCGGCCGGGCGCCGGGGCAGGGCCGGGGACGGCCGGCCCGGCTGGACCGGGTCGACGAGCGCCGGCACCGGCTGCGCGGCGACCAACTCGCCCGGGAGCGCCGGCTGGCCGACGCGGCGACGGCGCTGGCCGACGTGGGCGTGGACGACCACCAGTTGGACCGGTCGCAGACCCAGGTCCTGCTGCGCCTGCTCGACATCGCCCTCGCCGCTCGGGTGGGTGGCCGAGCCGGGGTGCCGCTGGCAGCCGCCGCGCACGGCGTGCGGCTGACCCTCACCCCGACGCCGGGCCGGTTCACCACGGTGCGCACCGCCGAGGGCCGGCTGCATCTGGACGGGTACGCGCTGACGGTCACCGCCGCGCAGCACACCGCGGTCCGCCGTCCCGAGCTGGTGCCGGCGTGACCGCGGAGGCAGGGGCGCTGCGGCCAGCGGCACACCGGTTCGCCGTCGATGTCCCCGAGTTGGAGTTGGCGGACTACCAGCGGGCGGTCCGGCTGGTCCTGCGCCATCCGCTGATCACGGCGACCTGGCCCGACGAACGGGCGCTGCCCCGGGTGCGGCGGTTCGCCGCCACCCTGCGCCGGGATCTCGCCGAGGCGTTCGGGTACCGGCTGGAGCTGCACGGTTCCACGGCCCGGCTGGTGCGGGCGAAGGACCGGCTCGACGGCACCCAGCCGGCGGTGTCGCGCACCGGGCGGCCGTTCGACCGGCAGCGCTACGCGTACCTGTCGTTGTGCCTGGCGGTGCTGGGCCGCGCCGGGATCCAGATCACCCTCAGCGAGTTGGCCGACTCGGTGGCCGGCGACGCGAACCGGATCACCGGCCTGGGGTTGGATCCGGACCACGGCCCGGACCGGCGGGCGTTCGTGGACGCGGTCGGCTGGCTGGAGGAGCGGGGTGTGCTGCGGCTGGCCGACGGCTCCAGCGCCGCCTGGGCCAGTGACCCGGGGGCCGGGGAGGCGCTGTACGACGTGGCGCGGGACGTGGTGTTCGCGCTGTTCCGGCCACCCCGGGTGCTGCAGCACGTCGATTCGGTGTCGGCGCTGCTGGACCGGGCGTTGGGCAGCAGCGGCAACGCCGAGCGCCGGCAGGCGGCCCAGGCGGCCCGGCGGGCGGTGGTCGAGTCGCCGGTCGTCTACCACGTCGACGTCGGGCCGGCGGTCGCCAACCATCTGCGCGGCTCCGCGTTCGCCGCCGACCTGGCCCGGCTGACCGGGCTGCGGGTAGAGCGGCGGGCCGAGGGCGTGCTGCTGGTGGACACCAGCGGGTTCACCGTGGAGCGGTTCCCGGGCACCGGTTCGGTGGCGCAGGCCGCGGTGCTGCTGGCGGTGGAGATGGCCGACCGGGTTGCCGATCCCGACGGCCGCCGGGTCAAGCGGCTGACCCCGCCTGACGGGCACGCCCGGCAGCAGGCGCTGGCGGGCCAGATCGACGCCGGCCTGCCCACGGCCACCCTGGTGCGCCTCGACGCCGCCGGTCCGGACGAGCATTGGGCCGTCGAGGGCGAGACCGGCCACGACGAGGCCGACCACGCCGAACGGTTGCCGTTCATCACCGACAGTTTCCTGCGTACCGCCGTCGGGGAGATCCTCCAGCGGTACGGGACCGCGTTCGGGGCCCAGTGGCACGCCGACCCGGAGCGGCTGCGGGTCGAGGCGGTCGCGCTGTTGGAACGGTTCGGCGCGGTCGCCGCCGTGCCGGGCGGGGTGCTCGTCCGGCCGTTGGTGGGGCGGTACCGCCACACCGTCACCACGGTCAAGCCCCGCGCCACCACCGAGACCCTGTTCTGAGGAAAGTCGATCGTGATCGAGCAACGCGCCGTGCGCCGCTTCGCCCCCACCCGGGCCGGGATCATCAACCTGTGGGACTACCGGGACGAGGAGTTCAGCTTCGTCGACGGGTGGCTGGTGCTGCGCGGGCCCAACGGTTCCGGCAAGACCAAGGCGCTGGAGGTGCTGTTCCCGTTCGTCCTCGACGGGCGGATCGAACCGCGCCGGCTCAATCCGTTCGCCAGCGAGGACCGGACGATGAAGTCGAACCTGCTCTACCGGGGGCAGGAGGTCACCCACGCGTACGTGTGGATGGAGTTCGGCGACGGCGAGCGGTACGTGACCGTCGGCATCGGGTTGCGGGCGCACCGGCACGTCGATCGGGTCACCCGCTGGCACTTCGTGGTCGACGGCCGGGTCGGGGTGGACTTCTCCCTGCTAGACGCCGACGACCGGCCGCTGACCCGCCGCGGCCTGATCGACCGGCTGGGCGCCGAGGCGGTGCGGGACTCGGCGGAGGACTATCGTCAGCTCGTTGACGCCCGGCTGTTCGGCCTCGGCCCGGCCCGCTACGAGCAACTGCTGGATCTGGTGCTGACCCTGCGCAAGCCGCAGCTGGCCAAGGACCTCAACCCGGTCGAGCTGTCCCGCACGCTGCAGCGGGGGCTGCGCCCGGTCGAGGACCACCTGCTGGCGGAGGCTGCCCGCTCGTTCGACGACATGGAGGCGGTCGCCCGTACCCTCGAAGGGCTGGTGGCGGCGGATGCGGCGACGGCCGCGTTCCTGACGGTCTACTCGACCTATCTGCGCACCCACTCGCGGGCGGCCGCCGACACCCTGACCGCCCGCCGCGACGCGGTCGCCACCCGGTCGATCGCACTCGACGACGCCCACCACGCGGCCGACGCGGCGGCGATGGCGCAGTCCGCGGCGGACGAGCGACTGCGTGCCGTGGAGGGCGAGCCCGGACGGCTCCGCGCCCACCTGGACAGCTTGAAGGCCTCGGCGGCCTACCAGTCCCACGAGCAGCTCGCCGACCTGCAACGGCACGTGCACGACCTGGCCGAGGCGGCCGGGCGGGCCGACGAGGCCGTCGTCGCCGAGGAGGGTGCGGTGGCGCGGCGGCGTACCGAATCAGAACGGGCGACGGTCGCGGCTCGGGACACGCGGACGGCGGCCGACCGGCTCGCCGCCGATCTCCTGCTCGACGCCGAGGCGGCCGGGATAACCTGGAGCGCCGACGACGCCGCCCCGGACGACCTGGCGGCCCGGATCACCGCGCGGGCCGCCGCCCGCCGCGACGACGTGCGCGCCGTCCGCGCGCAGGTGGCGCGGCACGACCAGGCCGACCGGGACCACACCCGGGCCGCCGCCGACGCGGCCGGCGCCACGACTGCGGCCGCCGACGCCGAGCAGGCCGAGCGGCGGGCCGAGGACGCCGTCGCGCAGGCCTGCGCCCGGCTGCGCGCCCAGCTCGAGCAGTGGGCGCAGGCCAACGCCGGGCTGCTGGCCGACATCGCGCGCCCGGACCTGGCTGCCGGGCTGATTGCCGCCGTGGACGCCACCGGCGAGCCGGGCGCGCGGACCCTGCGCGAGGTGTACGCCGACGCCACGGCCACCGCGGTGGCCCATCGGCGGGACCGGCTCGCGGCGCTGGCAGCGCAACGCGCGGCGCTGGCCGACAGGCGGGCCGAGGTGGCCGCCGAACGGGACCGGATCGCCGCCGAACACGACGACGCGCCACCCGCCCCGGTGACCCGGCCCGCGCCACGCACCGGCCGTTCCGGCGCACCGCTGTGGCGGCTGGTCCGTTTCGCCGACGGGGTGACCGGGGCGGACGCGGCGGCCGTCGAGGCGGCGCTGCACGCGGCCGGGCTGCTGGACGCCTGGCTGCACCCCGACCCCGGGACGGCGACGACCACGCTGGCCGGCGACGACCTCGACGGTTACCTGCTGCCGCTGTCGCCGCACCGGCGGCCCACCGGGGCCACCCTCGCCGACGTGCTGGCCCCCGAGGAACAGGACGACGTGCCCGCCGCGCGGATCATCGAGGTGCTCACCTCGGTGGCGCTGGCCGACGTGACCACGCCCGACGCCTCGCCGGTCACCATCGGCGTGGACGGCCGGTACGCCCAGGGCATCGCCGCCGGCCGGTTCGCCAAGACCTCATGCGAGTACATCGGCGCGACCGCCCGGGCCACCCGCCGCTCCGCCCGGGTCGCCGAGTGCGAGCGGCTGCTGGCCGCCGTCGACACCGACCTCGACGCGGTGGACCGCGACCGGGCATCCGTCGAGGCGCTGCTGGCGGCGGTGGACGCGGCCGCCGCGCAACTCCCGGCCCCCGCGCCGGTCCACACGGCGCTGCGCGAGCTGGACCGGGCCACCGCGACGCTGCGCGCCCGGCAGGAGGCCAGCTCGGCCGCGGACGCGCGCCTCGACCAGGCCCTGGCCGAGCGTGCCGCAGCAGCGGCCGCGCTGCGCCGGAGCGCGGCCGAGCGGTCGCTGCCGGTCGACCGGCTCGACGACACCGCCGAAGCGGTGGGCCGCTTCGAGAAGCGAGGGGTACGTCTGGAGGGCACGCGGACGGCCGCCGTGCGCGCCGCCGAGCAGGAGGACCAGGCCCGGCAGCGGCACGACGAGGCAGTCGACCGGTTCACCGCCGCGGCGGAGACCGCGCGCACGGCCCGTGCGCGGCACCAGGAGAAGGCGGAGGCGTACCGGACGTTGCGCGACAGCGTGGGCACCGACGCGGAACGGGTGCTGGCCGACGTGGCCCGGACCGCCGACGCGATCATCGAGGCGGAGCAGGACGTCGAGCAGGCTCGCAGCTCACTCGGCGCCGCCCGGGAGCGGCGGGTCGCCGCGCTGACCCGGGTGGAGCTGGGCGAGCAGGCCCTGGTCGCCGCCGTCGCCGAGGCGCAGCACGACGCCCAGCGGTTGCGCCCGTACGCCCAGCCGGACCTGCTGGGCCTGCTGCGCTGTCCCACCGACCTGCGCTGGCCGGCGCAGACCCCGGACGACGCACTGCATCCGCAGGTGGCAGCCCTGCACGAGGCGATCCTCGTGGCCACCCGGGAGCTGAGCCCCACCGAGACGTCGCTGAAGCAGAGCGCCACGCGGCTCACCAGCGCGCTGACCGACCTGCAGGCGCAGCTGCCCGCCGCCGGCCTCGACCACCGGCCCGAGTGGGACACCGACGACGGGGTGATCGTGGTCCGGGTCGCCGACGAGCAGGGCCTCACCCCGGTCGCCCACTTCGCCGACCGGATCGCCCGCGAGCGTCGCGACCAGGAGCAACTGCTCACCGCCTCCGAGCAGCGGGTGCTGGAGGACGTCCTGCTCGGGCAACTCGCCCGGCAGATCCACCACCGCACCATCGAGGCCCGCGACCTGGTGGCGGCAATGGACGGCCAGATGCGCGCCCGGCGCATGTCCTCGGGGCTCACCGTCGGCGTCGGCTGGCGGCTCGCCGACGACCTCGACGCCGAGCAACGCGACGTCTGCAAGCTCCTCGAACGCGACCCGGCCCGGCTCGGGCCGGCCCAGCTCACCACCATGCGCCGGCACTTCGCCGCCCGGATCAAGACGGCGCGGGCCGCCGCCCCCGAACGGCCCTACCGGGAACTGCTCGGCGACGTGCTCGACTACCGGCAGTGGCGGACGTTCGCGTTCACCCTGCACCGGCCCGGTGGCGACACGGAGGCGCTGACCCGGGCCCGACACAGCCAGCTCTCCGGCGGCGAACAGTCGGTCTCCCTGCACCTGCCGCTGTTCGCCGCCGCCAATGCGCTGTTCGGCTCGGCGCGACCCGACGCCCCCCGGCTGCTCGGCCTCGACGAGGCGTTCGCCGGCGTGGACGACACCGGCCGGGGTGAGCTGATGGCGCTGGCGAAACAGTTCGACCTTGACCTGTTCATGACCGGCTACGACCTCTGGGCCACCCACCCGGCGGTCAGCGGCGCCGCCCACTACGACCTGTCGCATTCCGCCGTGGAACACGCCGTGTCCACCGTGCTGCTGGTCTGGGACGGCTCGACCAACATCGCCGACTTCGACGGAACCCTGGCCCGTGCGTTCGGTTCCCCGGAGACCCGCCGCGCCCCCGGTGGTCAGGGCGAGCCCGACCGGACCGGCGCCCTGCTCGACCTCACCGACGAATGACCGACGCGCACGGCGCACGGCTCCCGGACCGCTCCGCCGCACCTCCGTCGCCCGTGCCGACCGGGCGGCACCGGCCGGACGGTCCGGCGGATTTCGTGGATCAGCCCGGCTGGCGGCGGTTGCTGGTGGCCGCCCGGCGCAGCCTGGAGCGCACCGGTGGCCGGCTCGACACCGCCGTGACGCTTTCCGCCCCCACCGACGACGAACGTCTCGTGGTCATCGGCATCACCGGCACCCACCGCTCCGCCGCGGCGGCCCGCCTCAGCGTCCGCCTCGGCGACGTGGACGAGCACCTACGCGCCGCCCACGGAGTCGGCCTGGTCGAGGTGCTCGCCGCGATAGCCCCGCTGCGCAATCGACCGTCCGACCTCAAACGCGAGGCGGTGGCCCGCGACGCCGTCCTCGCTCTGGCCCACGACGGCCGGCACGCCCACACCGCGTGGTACGCCGATTGGCTCGACGGCCTGCGCCGCGACGGCACCCTGACCCGCGTCGTCCGCACCGGACTGCCGTTCGGAGACGTGGTCCGCGTCCTGGACGCGCTGCCCGCAGCCGACGAGCCGATACCGGTCTTCGCCGACCGGGTGCTGGAGGACACGAAGGCCCTCACCGACGGGCCGCTACGCGGGCTCGTCCTCCGTGCCGTCGCCACCTGGCAGCAGGCGACGCTCCCGGTCGACGGTGAGCGGGAACGGGCGTTGTGGGAATCGGTCGGTCTGGTCCCGGACGACCTCGCCAGCCAGGTGCTGGTGCTCAACGTGCCGGCCACCGGCGGCCTGCTCGGGCGGTGGCTCACCGAGGCCGCGCAGGCCGGTGTGCCGATCCGGGTCACCCTGCACCAACTGCGCCTGGCACCGCTGACGCTGAACTGTGACGAGGTCTACGTCTGCGAAAATCCTGCCGTGCTGCGCGCGGCCACCACCGCGCTCGGAGCCCAGGCCCCACCGCTGATCTGCACCGAAGGGGTGCCCTCGGTCGCCGTCCACACGCTGTTGTGGGCCGCTCAGGGGGCGGTGATCCGATGGCGCAACGACTTCGACTGGACCGGCGTACGACTGACTGCGGCGGCTCTCCAGCGGTATCCGGGCGCGGTCCCGTGGCGGATGACTGCGGCTGACTACCTGCCGGCGGCGGGCACCGGCACAGCACTGCTCGGCACGCCCACTCGGACGCCCTGGGACGAGTCGCTGAGCGAGTCGATGCGGCGTGCCGGCCGAGCGGTGATGGAGGAACGGCTGCTCGACCGACTCATCGCCGACCTACGGGCGGCCGGAGCTAGATAGCGGCAGGCCGGTGTTGCTCGGTGGATGCCGCAGGTCGAACATCGTGGGTCCTCGTACCCAACACGGGCGTCGCCGCAAACAAAAGAGTGTCTCCTCGCAGATCGAATATGGCAGCAAGCCAAGCGTGCTGGGCCTAGCCTGGTAGGCTTACGGCCATGGGCCGGTTCTCCGAGGATGAGCTGCAGGCGATTGTCTCCCGGTACGAGGCGACACGGGCGCAGGCGTTGACCGAACGGGACGAGCAGCTGCGGGCGTTTCACGCCGCCGGTTGGCGGCCGGTGGATCTGCAGCGGGTCACCGGGTACAGCCGAGAGACGATCCGCCAGGCGCTCCGACCGGAGGTCCGACGGGCGACCAACATCAGCCGACGCCGGACATCACCCCAGCCACCGGCGGACTACCGGCCCTACGGTGACCGGAAGCCCTACGTGGTGGCCGAAACCCTTACCGCGCTGCACGGCCCAACTGAGGGCAGGGTGACGCTTCCGCGTCATCTCGACTGGTCCGGGCACGCCGAGTACGACCTGAGCCGGCCCGCACGCCTGGCCAGCATGTACAAGGTGGTACTCACCGAAGCCAGCACCGTCGAGGATCTGAACACCTGGCTCGACGCCGACCTTCTCCGGCGACTCTGGCCCACCCTCTGGCTGCCACCCCAGCTCCGCCAGCGCTGGGAGGAAGCCTTCCCCGAACTCGCCGCGACCCGCAGCAACGCGGCATAGCGGTGGACCCCTTCCACGAACGCCTCGCCCGCACCGGGCTCGCGGCGGCCGATCGATACGGCTTCGCGCTGGCCGGCGGCTACGCGGTCCAAGCCGCCGGGCTCGTCGAGCGGCCCAGCGAGGACATCGACCTGTTCACCGCCTGGGACCGCCGCAACGAGTTCACCGCCGCAGTCGCCGCCGTCGTGCACGCCTACCGAGTCGACAGCCTGACCGTCGAGACCGAGCGCCAGTACGACACCTTCGCCCGACTGGCCGTCACCGACGGCGTGCGGGATTCCAAGGTTGAACTCGGCGTGGACTGGCGCGCCAACGAACCGATCCTCATGGCAATCGGACCCGTCCTCCACCCCGACGACGCGGTCGCAAACAAGATGAGCGCCCTCTACGGGCGAGCGTTCGCCCGGGACTTCATCGACATCGACGCCACCCTCCGCTCCGGCCGCTACACCCGCGAAGCCCTTCTCACCCTCGCGCAGCGCGCCGACCGTGGCTTCGACCCGCGCATCTTCGCCGACGCCCTCGGACAAGCCACCCACCTCGACCCCGACGACTTCGCCCAGTACGGCGTCACCGGCCCAGCGCTGGACGATCTCCGAAGCCGATTCGCGGAGTGGCGCCGCGACCTGCTCAACGACGAAGAAGGATGACTCGGCCCCGACTCACGGCTACGTCAAGCCGGCACCCACAGGGCACACAACGTTCCAGCTGATCTTCCGCAAGCGATCGCAGCGGGCCCGCAAAGCGACCGGCACGCAACGGGGACGATAGGAAATGCGCAGGACATCGGCCTGTGGACACCGGCGGAGGCCAGTCTTAGGAAACCGATGCTCTATCCCCTGAGCTACGAGGGCGCGAGCGCCTAGTCTAGCGACCTGCGGGTTCACCTGGGGTGGCAGGGAGTGGCCCACGTTCACCCACGTCACCCGGACACCCGTTCGCCCAGCCCAGGAGCACACCCCAAGCACACGAACCCCGGTTTGCGACCGTCGGTCGCTCCGCGCGACCCACGTTGGCACCGGTTCACCCCGATTGGCATCCGCTGGACACACCGCGCACATCATCGAAGATCTCGTGGGGCTACCCGCCCCCGGCTGGGCGCCGCCTCCCACGGGGGGAGATACCGGGAAGGTCGCGATCAGCCGCGCGGCGGCCGGGTCGTCGTTGTCGCGGGTCAGGTCCGTCGGGTCGAGGGCGACGACGTCGACGTCGCCCACGGATGACGGGTCGAAGTCGCGTCGTTCGTCAGCGGGTCACCCGCGTTCGGCTGGCTCATGGGGATCCCCGCCCCCGGGATGGCTCGCCCCGGGGCGGGGAACCCGGGGGCGCCGACCGCCTCGGCGATGACTTCGTCGCCGATGCGGATCAGTGTCCGGAGGCGACCTGCGACTCAGCCACTGCCGGCTTGACGTTTTCCAGGGCGAACTCACGGAACGTGGTGGGCGTGGTGTTCTGGGCGGTTCTCGGGATGGTGGTGTTGATGCCGCGTTCACCGGCCACATCCATGTCGATCATGGATTGGGCCATCGCCGCGGAGACACCGCGGCCGAGGAGGGACTCCTTGACCGCGGCGCGGTCGAGAAGTTGGTAGCGGACGGGCGTGCCGAGAACGTCGGTGAGGATCGCGGCGATGTCGGCGTAGGACAGGTCCTCACCGCCGAGGGATGCGACCGAGTCCTGACCGGTCCAGCCACGGTCGAGCAGATAGCCGGCGGCGAGCGCCGCGATGTCCTTCGTCGCCATCCACGGCATGGTGAGGTCGGCCGGCCGCATGCCGGTGACGATCCCGCCTCTGATCGCGACGATCTGCCGGAGGATGTTGTCCATGAAGGTGGGCAGCGCCAGGGCGCGCACGTGGGCACCGGTGCTACGCAGGAGGTCCTCCATGGCGTGCGAGGCCGACACGTGCCCTGCGTAGATCTGCGAGCCGCGCCCGAGGGCGGAGACGACCACGACGTGCGGCACGCCGTGGCGCACCACCGCGTCCGCACCCGGGATCGAGGCAGCGACGTACGCCTCGTACGGGCTGCTCGCGGTCGGGGCGGCCGGCATCAGCCAGAACAGGGCGTCGGCGCCGGCGAGGGCGCGGTCCAGGGTGGCGGGGTCCTGGTGCGATCCGGTGACGACCTCTGCCCGCTCCCGCACGTTGGTGGGCAGTTTGCCCGGCTCGCGGACGACGAGGCGGACCGGCTCGTCGTGGGTCAGCAGGGTCCGGACGAGCTTGCTGCCGATCTGCCCGGTAGGGGCGGTGACAACGATCATGGAAGATGACTCCCACCAGCATCGGAATTAAGTAAACTCTACCGTACCGTATACATTGAGGTGGACGCCATGGCCCGACGCGGGGAAGCACTGCGCGAGCACATCCTCGACACGGCGAAAGCCGCGTTCCTGGAGACCGGCTTCGAGCGAACCTCCATGGACGCGATCGCGCTACGCGCGGAAACCTCGAAGCGCTCCCTGTACGCGCACTTCCCGACCAAGGACGTGCTGTTCCTCGCGGTGGTCGCGCGCACACGCGCCCTGTTCGCCGCACGCATGGGCATCCCCGCCGACTACGCCGACGAACCGACGGAAGCGGCCGTCCGCTACTGCGGGCGCTTCGTGCAACTGCTGCGCTGGGCCCCGGTGGGAAAGATGGCGCGACTCGGCATCGCCGAGGCCGACCGGCTGCCGGACCTGGCAGCCGGGATCTTCGACGTCCTCTTCGGCGTCACGACCAGCAACCTCGCCGCCCATCTGGAGGGCGGAACGGGACTCGCGACCGACAGGGCCGAGGCCGTCGCGAACCAGCTGATCGGCCAGGCCGTCCATCCGGTGCTGCCCCGCCTGCTGTTCGGAGTCGATCCGCTCACCGACGAGATGCCGGACCGCGCCCGCCTGGCGAGCGATGTCGACCTCGACCGGATCCGGCGGCTCGTCCACCTCAGCGTTCCCGCGGCAACCTGACCCTCCCGGTGACGGTGACGGTCATGGTGCGTTGTCGTAGGCGTCCTGCGAGGCGGCGATGTCGCCGAGGTGTTCGATGGACCAGATCTGCAGCGCCCGCAGCGGCTCCAGCAGGGTCCAGCCGGCCTCGGTGAGGGCGTACTCGACCCGGACCGGCACCTCGGGGTGGACGGTCCGGCGGACGAGCCCGTCGCGCTCCAGCCCGCGCAGGGTCTGGGTCAGCATCTTCTGGGAGATGCCGTCGATGCGCCGGCGCAGTTCGGAGAAGCGCGCGTCACCGTCACCCAGGATGCCGACGATCAGCACGGTCCACCGGTCGCCGATGCGGTCGAGGATGCGGCGGGTGGCGCAACCGGCGAGATACGGGTCACCACCGGCCGCCGGGGTTGACGGCATGGTTACCAAGAAGTGCCTTCTTTCCGAGGGGTAGCTGCTCTCTTACGGTAACCGAGGAGGCCCCGCGCGGTCTCCGCTCCCCTTCGAGAAAGGCGGTTCCATGTCCCGCATCGTCGTCATCGGTGGCACCGGCTACGCCGGGTCGGCCATCGTCGCGGAGGCCGCCGCCCGCGGTCATCAGGTGACCGCCTTCAGCCGTTCGCTCCCCGCCGAACCGGTCCCGGACGTGACCTACGTCCAGGGTGACGCCACGGACGAGGCGGCGCTGTCCTCGGTCGTCTCCGGGGCGGACATCGTGGTCGGCGCGCTGTCGGCGCGCGGTCAGCTCGCCGGCTCGTTCCGTGCGGTGTACCGCACGGTCGCGCGTCTCGCCGACGCCGGGGGTCTTCCGCTGTACGTCGTCGGTGGTTTCTCATCGCTGCGTCCGGCACCCGGAGCCCCACGCTTCGTCGCGGATCTCAGCCACGCCCCGGCCGAGTTCCACGACGAGATCGTCGCCACGGCGGCGGTGGTCACCGACGACCTGCCCGCCACCGCCGAGTCGCTCAACTGGGTCTTCGTCAGCCCGGCCGGCCGGTTCGGCTCGTTCGCGCCCGGGCAGCGGCTCGGCGGGTACCGGCTCGGCGACGACGTCGCCGTGCGGCCCGAGGATGGCGGGGCGATCTCGGGGGCGGACTACGCGCTCGGGTTCGTCGACCTGATCGACAAGGGCGGCCACCACCGGGCGCACGTCAACCTCGGCTACTGAGAACCACCGGCCCCGGTCCCGCGCGACGCGGCCGGGTGACCGGCTCACCCGGCCGGTGGTCAGGGGGTGGCGAGGCCGCCGGTGATGGTCACCGGCACGCCTTCCCGGAGCCGCTCCCGGCCGGACGGACGTCGTTCCCGGTGACCGTCAGTCGGAGCCCGTCGGCGGTCGCGGCGGCCCCCTGGTAGCCGAGGCCGGCGGGTAGCGTCGGCAGATCGACCGTACGCGACCGGGCCTTGTCGCCGAGACGGCTGGCCGGCAGCCGGACGCCCAGGAAAGAGATCTCCACCTCCTCGGGCTCGATGCGCAGGACGCCGTCGACGATCTCGGGACGGGCGTACACCGTCACCTGCTGGGAGCGCCCCAGCAACTGGATCTGCATCGGCACGGTGAGTCGTCCGGCGTCGTCCGCGCCGTAGCCGGCCGGGCTCGTCGCGCCCGGGGAGCCGTGGGCGGCGGCGGCCGTGCCGAGCTGGGCGTACGGCAGGGTGACGTCGGCGCTGACCGACCCGGCACTGATCCCCCCGGAGTCGGGCAGCCGCACGTCGTGCGCGGTTGCCTCCACCGCCGCGGAGAACCGGCCCACCGTCACCTGCGGCACCCGGACGTGAACCGTGCTGAAGGTGCCGCGGGCCAGCTGGATCAGGAACGGGACGCCCCCGAAATCCGCCTCGGGTGGCTCGCTCAGGCCGGCGGCGCATTGCAGCCGGGCGGCGAGACGGTCGGCTGCGTGGTCGGCGACGATCCGGTCGGCGGTGAACCCGCTGCCCAGCAACAGCACCACCGATGCTCCGGCGATGATCCATTTTCTGCGCACAGCCGATACCTCCAGGTGAGTCGGAACGGACGAAGTCGTCGAACCGTCGCGCTACCGGTCCCCGGTGAACACGGCCGTACGGCCGTCCCCGGCCGGCAGGGGTTCTCCTGGAGCGGCCGCGACCGGAGGGCGGTCGAAGGCCGCCGGGTCGGCCTCGATCGAGATCCTGGGCAGGAGCCGGTCGAGAAGCGCGGGCAACCGCCATTGCCGGTCGCCGATCAGCACCATCACCGCCGGCACGAGCAGGCAACGCACGATGGTGGCGTCGACCGCCACGGCGACCGAGAGTCCGAGTCCGAACATCTTGACCACGGGGCTCGAGTTGATCAGGAAGCTGGCGAAGACAGCCACCATGATGAGGGCCGCACTGCTGATGATCTTGCCGGTGTCGGCGAGTCCGAGGCGCACCGCCCGGCGGTTGTCCCTGGTGGCATGCCAGTGTTCCTGCACCGAGCTGAGCAGGAAGACCTCGTAGTCCATGGACAGGCCGAACAGGATGGCGAACATCATCATCGGCACGTAGGACTCGATCGGCACCGGCCCGTCCAGGCCGAGCAGACGGATCCCCCAGCCCCATTGGAAGACCGCGACGACGACGCCGTAGGCGGCGGCGATGGAGATCAGATTCATGGCGGCGGCCTTGGCGGCGAGCCAGAGCGACCGGAAGGCGAGCAGCACGAGCACACAGGCGATCGCCACCACGGCGCCGATCAGCAGCAGCAGCCGCTGCGAGATGCGCTCGGCCAGATCGGCCTTGGTGGCGGTCAGCCCGCCCACGTGACCTTCGGCGCCCTTACCGGTCAGGGCCTGCGGCAGCGTCGTGTCGCGAAGCCGGTGCACGAGCTCGACCGTGCTGTCGTCCGAGGGCGACGTCCGTCCGGTCACGCTGAAGACCGCCACGGCGGAGTCGGCGCTGACGACCGGAGCGCTGACCTCGCGTACGCCCGAGGTGTCGGCGAGTGCGGCACCCAGCGCGACCAGACGGGGGTCCTGAGCTCGCGGATCCTGCCCGGCCACGTTCCTCGCGCCGGGCGGGGCGGTGGCTGGCTCGACCATCTCGACGACGACCCGCAGCGGGCCGTTCGCGCCGGGCCCGAAGCCTTCGGCGAGGGCGTCGTGGGAGCGGCGCGACTCGGTGGAGGTGGGCAGTCTTCCGGAGTCCAGCTGGCCGAGCCGCAGGGCGAAGACCGGGGCGCTGAGCGCGAGCAGCACCGCGGTGGCGGCCAGCGCGGTCAGCAGGGGCCGTTTCGCCACGCGCCCGGCCAGCCGGGCCCAGACCGTGGTGTCGAGCTCCACGGGATCGGCACCGGTCGTACGGTGCCGGCTGCCCGGCAGGGAGAACCGGTTGATCCGGGGACCGAGCCAGCCGAGCATCGCCGGGGTGAGGGTGACGGCCGATCCCAGGCTGACGGCCACGACGATGGCGGCGGAGTATCCCAGCCAGCCGACGAAGGAGACTCCGGACACGGCCAGCCCGCACACCGCGATGATGACCGTACCGGCGGCGAAGACGACCGCCCCGCCGGATGTCGCCGTCGTACGGGCGGCGGCCTCCTCGGCCGACAGGCCGCTGGCCAGCAGGCGCCGGAATCGCACGACCAGGAACAGCCCGTAGTCGATGCCGACCCCGAGGCCGATCATGGTGGCCAGGGTGGCCGCCACCGTCGGGATGTCGACCGCGTTGCCCAGCAGTTTGAGCAGGGCCAGACCGCTTCCGACGGACAGGGCGGCGGTGAGGATGGGTACCCCCATGGCAACGGCCGATCCGAAGGCCAGCAGCATGACGAGGACGGCCATCGCGATGCCGATGAGCTCGCTGGTGTGCACCGGGCTCCTGGACAGTTGCTGGCCCAGTTGCCCGCCGATGGACACCTCCAGCCCGGCGTCGGTGGCCGGGGCGGTCGCCTCCCGTACCTGCTCGGCGAGGTCGACGGTCGCCGCGGATGGCGACTGTGGTGTCACGGTCAGGTAGCCGATGCGGCCGTCCGCGCTGAGGGCGGGGGCACCGGCGGCCGGCGGACCACTCACCGTAGCGACGCCCGGAATCCCGCGAATCCTCTCCGCCGTGGCGTTCAGGGCATCCTGGTACGTCCGGTCGGTCAGTCTGCCGGCCGGCGCCTCGACCACGACCGGGCTGGGGTCGACCGACCTACCGGGAAACGCCCGGTCCAGCAGGGTCTGCGCGACCGCGCTGTCGCTGCCGTCGACCGCGATGGCGTCGGCGTTGCCGCCGTCGAAACGGCTGCCGGCGAGGATGAGGGCCAGGGCCAGGACGACCCAGCCGAGGGTCACCGCGCGGGCGTGACGTGCACAGAACCGGCCCACCCGGTAGAGGAGGATTGTCATCTCGATGCGCTCACACGGGGCTCGTCGTTGCGGGGGCTCAAGGCCGTTGTCGTTGCCACGTGGATCAGCGAACCAGCGGATGCTTACCGGCAGCCGCCGCTGACGCTGACGGTTGTCTGAGGGCTGCTGCGGCATCATGGGCCGATGAGTACCACCGGCCCCACCGCCCTTCTGCACTCCGGACCGCCCGGCACGCCGGCCCGGATCCTGGTGGTCGACGACGAGGCGCACATCGTCGAGGTGCTGGCGGCGACGTTGACGTTCGCCGGGTTCGACGTACGGGCTGCGCGCTCGGGTGCCGAGGCCCGACAGGTCGCCGCCGAGTACCGGCCCCGGGTGGCCCTCCTGGACGTCCTGCTCCCCGACGGGTCCGGCTTCGAGCTCTGCGATTCGCTACGGGAGGTTCAGCCTGAACTGGGCGTGCTGTTCGTGACGGCCCGCGATGCGGTCAGCGACCGGCTGACCGGGCTCGGTCTGGCGGACGGCTACATCACCAAACCGTTCAGTGTCGCCGAGGTGATCGCCCGGCTCAACGTGCTGCTGCGTCGTCTGGACGCCCAGCGGTCCGACCACCCGGTCGATCCGGTGCTCCGGGTCGGCGACCTGGAGGTGGCCGTGCGGAGTCACCGGGTGAGCCGCCGGGGAGAAGACGTGGAGCTGACACCGACCGAGTTCAGGGTGCTCACCTACCTCATGGGTCGCCCTGGACTCGTCGTCGGCAAACAGCACCTGCTCAGCGAGGTGTGGGGACACCAGTTCGGCGACGTGACGGCTGTGGAGAAGGTCATCAGCCAGCTGCGCCGCAAGATCGGGCCAGGGCTGCTGCACACCGTACGCGGATTCGGCTACACGGCGCGTGACGGCGCACCGTGAGTCGGCAGGGTGACGCGCGCCTCCAGGCCTCCCCCGTCATCCCGCCGGTCGTGCAGGCTCAGCGTCCCGCCGTGCTGCTCGGTGATCTCCCGCGCGATGCTGAGTCCCAGACCGCTGCCACCGTTGGCCACCCGACCGCTGTCGGCCCGCCAGAAACGTTCGAAGGCGCGGGCGATCGACCACGGGTCGAGACCCGGCCCGTGATCCCGTACGACGATCACGAGACGGTCGTCGGCGCGGGTCACGACGATGTCGATCGGGCTGCCCGCCGGTGTGTACCGGACGGCGTTGCCCAGCAGGTTACGCATCACCTGGACGAGCGACGCCTCGTCGCCCGGCACCATCGCGTGGGGGGGGTCCACCCGAAGTGAGATCGCCCGGCCGGGCTCGATCATGCGGAGATCGGTGACCAGGCCGCCGAGTGCGACACCGACATCGACCGGCATCCGTTCCAGCGGCCGGCGGGCGTCCAGCCGGGCCAGCAGGATCAGCTCCTCGACCAGGCGCTGCATCCGCGCGGTTTCCGTACTAATGCGCGACATGGCCAGGTCCACCTGGTCACCGTCGGCGACGCCGCCGTTGAGGTAGAGGTCGCTCCAGCCGCCGACGGTGGTCAACGGTGTCCTGAGTTCGTGTGACGCGTCGGCGACGAAGCGGCGGACCCGGTCCTCGGCGTCTTCCCGTGCGCCGAAGGCCGCGTTGAGCTCGGCCGCCACCCGGCCGATCTCGCTGTGGGGATGCGGTACCGGGATGCGGCGGCCACGCTGTCCACCGGCGATCGCTCGTGCGGTGTCGGCCACGACCCGCAACGGCCGCAGACCGATCCCGAGGACCAGATTCGCGGTCAGCACCCCGGCCGCGAGGATCGCCGCCGAGGCGATGACCTCGACGAGCAGCAGGCGGTTGAGCGTAGCGTCCACGTCGGCCAGGGAGATCCCGATGACCAGGGCGGCCGGCCGCACCCGTACGCCGTCGATGCTCAGCGTGATCCCCGCGGCCGCGCCGGCAAGGTCGATGATGGTCAGTCGGTAACCCGGGCCACCACCCGCGCTGGCGGCGGTCAACGGCCCGGCGGTGGCCCTGACGGAGTCCGGCAGGACCGGCGGCGTCAGATCCTCGTTGGCGGACACCGCCTCGTGCGCCACCAGCAGCGACCCGTCGTCACCCACCACAGCGACGAACTGGGTGCTGGGCGCCAGCATCCGCACCGTGTCCCAGCTGATCGTGTTGGCGCTGCCCCTGCTGGCCTGCTCACCGATCCGGTCCGCCAGCGATTCCAGGGTCGCGTCGAGCCGGTTACGCAGGAAGGTCTCCAGCGCGGCGTAGGCGGTGACGTCGGCGACGAGCAGCCCGGCGGCGAGCAGCGCGAGGGTGCCGGCCAGCAGGCGTCCCCGCAGCCCCTGCCAGGCGCTGGTGACACGTGGCGCCGCGGGCAGCCTCACGCCGCGGGCTCACGCATCGCGTAACCGAATCCCCGGACGGTGTGCAGCAGCGGCGTCACGCCATCCGAGTCGATCTTGCCGCGCAGCTGGCTGACGAACTTCTCCACCACCGAGGTGTCGCCGCCCTCGTAGCCCCACACTTCGCGCAGGATCTGACGGCGGGACAGCACCAGTTCGACGTGGCGCATGAAGTACTCCAACAGCCGGAACTCGGTCGGCGACAGGGTGATCGGCCGACCGGCGCGAACGACCCGATGGGTCTGCTCGTCCAGCTCCAGATCCCCCACCCGCAGGCACGTGGCGGGTTCCGCCGCCGACACCGTACGGCGCAGCAGCACGTTCAGCCGGGCGACCACCTCCGCGGTGCTGAACGGCTTCGTCACATAGTCGTCAGCCCCCAACGCCAGGCCGGTCACCTTGTCCTCGATCCCGTCGCGGGCGGTCAGCAGCAGAACCGACAACCGTTCGTCGCGGGTTCGGAGCTCCAGGCAGAGATCGAGACCGGAGCCGTCGGGCAGCATGACGTCCAACACCGCGAGCTCCGGCACGAACTCGCGCGCCAGCGCTCGTGCCTCGGCGCAGCTCGCCGCCGCCCGCACGGTGAAGCCCGCGAACGACAGCATCGCGATCAGCACCTCCGCGATCGCCGCTTCGTCCTCGACCACCAGCACGCGGGCCGACCGCAGAGCGACGAGTCCGGCGGCGCGCGGGCCGACCTGACCCGCTCGCCCCGGACCGGCGGGGTTCGGGGTTGTCACCGCTCAACCATGCCGCACCGCCGCCGCCGACGACCCGGCGACAAGCTTCTCATCGCCTGCTGATTGGCTGAACCCGCCGTCCGGGAACCGACCGCGGCCACCGGTGAGGATCGGGCCGACGTGGGCCTCGCCACCGGCGACGGACGGCGTGGCCCTGCCGTCCGCCGACCCGTCGCGCTCCCGCAGTGCCCGCCCGTCGGGCTTCCCGACCGCCCGGCCGTCAGGCTTCCCGACCGCCCGGCCCTCGGGCTTCCCGACTGCGCGGCCATCCGGGTCCGGTGGCCCGGGCCGTGGCTTCCCGGGGGCGGAGCGGCTCCCGGAGGGTGTCGACGAGGCCACCTGGCAGAAGGCGCAGCAGGCCTGCGCGTCGCTGCGGCCGACCGGCCGGCCCGGCGGGCGGGGCGGACCGGACGGTTCCGCCGCGCCGGGCGGCGGGCGGCAGACCGCCTACCGCACCTGCCTCAGCGGTCGTGGGGTCGACCTGGACAGGATCGACGCATCCGACGCGAAGACGAAGGAGGCGCTGACCGCCTGCGCGGCGGTGAGCCCCGCACCGACCAGCTGAGCGGAAGGCCCGGGGCCGCCGTCCGACCTGGACGGTGCGTCACCCTCAGCCCCCGCTGAGCAGGCCGCACGGCGGCCGACTCCGGCCCCGCCCCGCGTCGAGGTCTTCGCCCTACCGACCGGCACGGCGGACACCACTGCCACGCCCACCGCTGAACGCCTCGACAGGCACGCGACCACGCGGTTTGACGGCGGGCAAGCTCCACCGCTTTACTACTTACCTAGTAAAGCGGGGAGGCTCGATGTTCCACTTCCGACTCGACACCGGCTCCGGCGTGCCGCCGTACCTGCAGCTGGTCCAGCAGGTCCAGCAGGCGGTCCTGCTGGGGTTCCTCCGCCCCGGCGACCGCCTGCCCCTGATCCGGGAGGTCGTCGAGTCGCTGGCCATCAATCCGAACACGGTGGCCAAGGCCTACCGTCAGCTGGAGCAGGAGAACCTGGTCACCGGCCGGCCAGGCCACGGCACGTTCGTCAACGACACGCTGCCGGCCGCGGTGCCCCCGGCCACCTACACCTCCCTGCGCGGCGGCCTGCAGACCTGGCTGCGGAAGGCGTACGCCGCAGGGCTGGACGATCAGGCGATCGCCGCCCTGTTCGCCAGCGTCCACCACCAGACCAGGACGAATGCGGAGTCAGCATGACGGCCCACCCCGCGCTGCGTACCAGGAACCTCGGCAAGCGGTACCGCAGAGCCTGGGCGCTGCGCGACTGCACCCTGGAGCTGCCCCCGGCCGGGTGAGCGCCCTGGTCGGCCCGAACGGTGCCGGCAAGACCACGTTGCTGCGCCTGGCGGTCGGGCTGCTCACGCCCACCACAGGATCGGTCGAGGTGTTCGGCGAATCACCCGCCACCAACAGTGTGCCGGCCCTGACCCGCATCGGTTTCCTCGCGCAGGACCACCCGCTCTACCGCCAGTTCAGCGTGGCGGACCTGCTGCGCTTCGGCCGCTCCTGCAACGTGCGCTTCGACCATGAGCTGGCCGCGCGACGGCTGACCCAGCTGGGCGTCCCGCTGACTGCCCGCGCCGGCGCGCTCTCCGGCGGGCAGCAGTCCCAGGTCGCGCTCACGCTGGCGCTGGCCAAGCGACCCGACCTGCTGGTCCTGGACGAGCCGCTGTCCAGCCTGGATCCGCTGGCCCGACAGGAGTTCCAGCGGACCCTGATGGGCGCGGTCGCCGACAGTCAGCTGACCGTGTTGTTCTCCTCCCACGCCATTCACGAGCTGGAACGGGTCTGCGACCACCTCGTGGTGATCAACCACGGCCGGGTCGTGCTCGACGGCGACATCGAGTCGCTGCTGGCCGAACACCGGCTGCTCGTAGGCCCGCGGGTCGCGGCGGACGCCCGCGGCTCGTCCGTGATCGAGGTCAGGCACAGCGACCGGCACACCACCATGCTGGTACGCCAGGCGGCAACGCCGCTCATGCCCGGCTGGCAGGCGAACCCCGTCGGGCTGGAGGAGCTCGTGCTGGCCTACCTGCGCCGCCCCGCCGACCTCGACACCGCAGACCAGGAGCGGACCGGATGACCTGGACGATGTGGCGTCAGCACCGCACCGAGGTCCTGGCGCTGACGGTCTTCGTCGGTCTCATCGCCGTGACGCTGATCGTCCTCGGCCGGCCGATGCACGCCCTCTTCCCGATGGGTCCGACGCACTGCCTGGTGCCACCGCTGGACCAGGGCTGCCGATCCGCACTGGCCCGGCTCCAGCAGGACCACGGCTACCGCACCACCGTGCTGATCCTGCTCAACTTCGCCCCGTACGCGATCGGGGGTTTCCTCGGCGCGCCGCTGCTCGCCCGGGAGCTGGAGACGGGCACCTGGCAGCTGGCCTGGACCCAGGCGGTGCCCCGCAGGCGCTGGCTGACCGTCAAGATCCTGGTGCTCGGCACCGTCAGCGTCCTTCTCGCCGCCGGACTGTCCGCGGTGGTCGGCTGGTACCGGCAGCCACTCGACCTGCTGGGCGGGTTCGACATCACCGGCTTCGACCTGACCGGCGTCGTGCCCATGGCGTACGCCCTGTTCGCGTTCGCGCTGGGCGTCGCCGCCGGAGCGGTGCTGCGCCGCAGCCTGCCGGCCGCCGCCGTGGCGTTCGTGGTGTTCCTGGCCGTACGCTTCACCATCGCCGGCTGGATCCGGCCGCACTTCCGCACGCCGGTCACCCGGGTCGAGGCCTTCGTGCCGGGAACGGGCGACCTCACCGACGGCACGACCAACGCCCGGGACATGATCCTCGACCAGGGGTTCATCGACGCCGACGGCCGCCACGTCACCGGCCTCGGCGCCGTGATCATGGAGGCGAAGGCCCGGGAGGGGGGCGGCGACCCCACCATCTACCTCCACGACCACGGCGTCCAACGCTGGACCGTCTACCAACCCATCGAACGCTACTGGACCTTCCAGACCATCGAGACCGTCACGTTCGTCGCACTGGCGATGCTGTTGCTGGCACTGGTCTTCTGGCGGATCCGCCGCCCCGCATTCTGACCGGACGCACCCACAGCGAACGCCGGTCATCACGGCGGCGACCGACCCGACCGTCGACGCCCCCGCCCTGACCAGGGACCACCGGAGGGACGTGGTCGCCGACGACCGGCTAACCCGCCCTGAGGGTGAGCAGGGTGATCTCGCTCGGCGCGAAGATCCGGAACGGCGGACCCCAGAAGCCGGTCCCCCGGCTCGTGTAGAGCTGGGTCCGGCCGTGCCGGCTGAGGCCCTGCACGACCGGCTGGTCGAGCCGGACCAGGTAGTGGAACGGCCACATCTGGCCGCCGTGGGTGTGCCCGGACAGCTGCAGGTCCACGCCGGCCGCGACGGCGTCGCCGATCTGCTTCGGCTGGTGCGCCAGCAGCAGCACGGGCAGCCGCGGGTCGGTGCCGGCGAGCGCCGCCGCGTGGTCGGCCCGGTGACCGGCGAGACCGGACGAGGCGGCGGTCACGTCGTCCACCCCGGCGACGACGAGTCGGGCGCCGTCCCGCTCCACCACGAGGTGCCGGTTGTGCAGGGGCTCCCAGCCGAGGGTCCGCATGTGGTCGACCCAGCCCTGCGCCTGGCCGTAGTACTCGTGGTTGCCCGTCACGTACACCCGGGCCAGCCGGGCCTGCACCAGGCCCAGCGGCGCGGCCTGCGCCCGGCGCTGGTCGACAGTGCCGTCGGCGATGTCGCCGGTGTGGCAGACGATGTCGGGGGCCAGGCCGTTGACCACCTCGATGGTGCGGGCGGACCAGCTGGCCCGGTCGATCGGGCCGTAGTGGGTGTCGGTCAGCAGCGCCACCCGGACCCCGTCGAGACCGGCACCCAGCCGGTCGAGGGTGACGTCCACCCGCCGGACCCGGGGCACCCGCATCGCCTCGGCGTACCCCCAGAGGGCCAGGACGACCGAGACGGCCGCCACGCCGACCGCCACCACCCGGGACCGCACCGGGTCGGCGACCCCGGCGGCGGCCAGCGGGAGCCGGGCCACGTTGCCGAGCAGCGCCCAGACGAAGAGGATCCAGACCAGGCCGAGGAGGGTGTCCCCCGCGCGGGCCGCCGCGTCCAGCCGACGGCGGCCGTGCCCGAGCGACATCAGCACGGGGAACGCGACCACCGCGACGACGCAGACCGCCGTGCCGGCGGCCACCACCGGCGTCGGCCAGCGCGCCGCCACCGTCAGCGTCCACCAGGGCAGCCCGAACAGCAACGCCAGGACCGCGATCAGCGTCGCCCCGGACACCAGCGGTCGCAGCAGCCCTCGCGCCGGCCGGACCTGTACGGCATCGCCAGCAGCCATCGCCGTCCTCCCGTCGGGTCCGTGCAGCATGACACGATCCGGGCCGGATCGACCACGCCCGGAAGCCGGGACGGATCCGCCCGTAGGTGACCGACCCGCGACCGGGGGCGCCCCGGCTCGGGTACGGTCGGCGGATGGCGTACGACGCCCTGGCCGAGAGCCTGCGCCTGATCACCTCGGGAATGCCGGACGGCCCGGTGCGGCTGAGTCGACGCCGTCGCTTCGCGCCGGTCGCGGTCGACGTGGACGGCGACGTCGCCGCCACCCGGTTCCTCCGCCGGGGCGTCGGATGTCACTGGGACGAGACGCACCTCCTGACCGTCGACGACCGCGGCGTCTGGCGAATGCTCGGCGGCGGCGGGGCGTCGGACGAGGACCCCACCGCGGAGGAGTTCGGGCGGACCCGCGACGGCCTCGGGCCGTACCAGGTGCTGCCGGGTGGGACCGCCGGCGTGGTGCGCGACGGCGGCTCCCCGCCGTCCCGGGTGACGCGATGGGTGCGCGGGTCGGCGGTGCTCGTCGGCCGGGGGATCGCCGAGCTGCGGGTCGACGGCCGTCGCCTGCCCGCTCCGCACCACGGTCACCTGATCGTGGTCTGGGGCTCCGACCGGCCGCCGACGGTCACCGCACACGACGGCACCGGGCGCACGGTCGCCACCGCCACGGTGTCTCCCCCGGGTTGACCGGCAGGACACCGCGACACCATGATCGCGCCGCGGTCGGACCGCAGCATCACCCGGCGCGTACGTGCAGGTCGAAACCGCTGCGGCCGGGCGCCTCCAGGCCCTCCCTCAACCGCAGTGACGGGATCTCGTAGTCACCGGAGTTCTGCCGCCGGAACGCGATGGGCGGGGTCGTCTCCAGCGTCAGCAGTCGTTCCTGCCACCTCTTCGCGACGTCGGCGAACTCGTCACCGGAGATCCGGTCGGCGCGGTACAGCACGAACGGCGGCAGCACCTCCAGCCCCGGGTAGTAGAGGATGCCGTGGTGGATCGGGAACAGCAGGTCCTCGATCGGGCCGTTGATCCCGCGATCCGTGTACTGCGACTCCGGGCCGCCGATGGTCACCGAGAGGAGCGCCCGCCGCCCGAGCAGTGTCCCCTCCCCGAAACGCTCGCCGTAGCGGGTCTCGTCGTGCACGCCCACGCCGTAGGCGAAGTGGAACGAGAACACCCGGTCCACCCAGCCCTTGAGGATGGCCGGCATGGTGTACCACCACAGCGGGAACTGGAAGATCACCGTGTCGGCCCAGAGCAGCTTCTCCTGCTCCGCCCGCACCTCGGGGGTGAGCGCGCCGGCGTCGTACGCCCGGCCCGAACTCGGGGTCACCCGCAGCGGGCTCGTGGCGTACCCGCCGAAGTCGGCCGCGTCCACCACGGCCTTCCAGTTCATCGCGTACAGGTCGCTCACCCGCACCTCGTGACCGGCGGCCTGGAGCGTCGACACCGCGAGATCCTTCAGCGAGCCGTTCAGCGAACGCGGCTCCGGATGGGCGTAGACGATGAGCGTCTTCATGGCTGTCCCTTCGACGACGTGTGTCGCCACCCATGCTCGACGGCCGGGACCGCGCCGTTCAGGGACGCCGGTTCCGTCGGACGGGACTTCCTGGTAACGGCAGGACCACCCGCACCCGGGTCGCCGGAGCGATACTGGAGGCCATGGACGATCTCGCGGGCTTCCTGCGTACCCGGCGCTCCCGGGTCGACCCGTCCGTCGCCGGCATCCCGACCGACAACCGGCGCCGCGTCGAGGGGCTGCGTCGCGAAGAGGTCGCCCACCTGTCCGGGGTCAGCGTCGACTACTACGTACGCCTGGAGCAGGGCCGCGCCACCCAACCCTCGGAACAGGTCCTCGACGCGCTCGCCCGCGTCCTCGGACTCGACGAGACAGAACGCGGTCACCTGTACCGGCTGGCCCGGCAACGCCGCCGTCGTACCAGGGCACCCGCCGGTCGCCCGCGGGCGGAGCTGCTCCGGGTACTCGACCTGATCGTCGACGCCCCCGCCCTGATCATGGACCACCGGATGGACGTGGTCGCCGGCAACCGCCTCGCCGGGCTCCTCTACGGCCGCGACACGACCGGCCTGAACACCGCCCGGCACATCTTCCTCGAAGAGGATGTGCGGGGCCTCTACGCGCAGTGGGAGACGTGCACCCTCGACGTGGTCGGGCACCTTCGCCTGGCCGCCGGAAAACACCCCGACGATCCCCGCCTGGCCTCGCTCATCGGCGAACTGTCGATGGGCAGCGAGCGCTTCCGCCGCCTCTGGGCCCGGGCGGACGTGCGCGCCCGCGCACACGGACCCAAGGCCTTCCGGCACCCGCTGGTCGGGCTGCTGGAACTGCACCAGGAGAACTTCGCCCTGCCCGATGGTTCGGGCAGGGAACTGATCGTCCTGTCGGCGCCGCCGGGGAGCCCCGCCGAAGACGGGCTGCGCCTGCTGGCCTCCCTCGATCATGGCGGGCACGCTCCGGAGAAGGGACCGCGGGTCACGAACTCGTCGTGAGCCCCGCGCCCGTCTGCCGCCGGGTATACGCACCGCCGGGCACCTGTTCTCCGCAGATGAATATGCACGGCCACGCTCCGGCGAGCGGGCAGCCAGGCCGGACGGCCCGCCTGGATGTGTCGAGACCAGGCGTACGCGATGATCCGATGCCTGGTCGCAGCCGGTGGGCATGGTGCGGCCGGAAGGGCGTGGTTACCGCGTCAATCCGGTCAGGTGGTGCGACGTGGGGTGTCACAGGCTTCCGGACATCGGCCAGTGGACCCAGTGTGTGTTTCCCGGGAGGGTCGGCCGGTAGTGGGCGGGGTCGGCGGTGGCTAGCACCGCGCCGATCTGCCGGTAGGCCTCGATGTCGCTGGGGCGGACCTCGAACGGTACCCGCTGCGACGGCGGGGTGTGGCGGGTGAGCCTCTCGTGCCGCTGCCGTCGTCGTTCCCGCTCGGGTCCGCGAGGATAGACCCGCAGGGTGGTGTGGTGCCAGTCGTCCAGGCACAGCACGTGGGGCAGGTCCGCCGGGACGAGTCGACGCACCTCGGCGTTCTCGGCCAGTAGAAGGTCGCGGTGCTGGGGGACGAGGAGCCTGAAGAGGTCTTCCGGGGGGATCGTCGCAGCGGCGACCACCGGCACGGCCCGCCCCCTGACGACAGCGGCACCTGCCGGTACACCGCTACCCCCGGACCGTCCTCGAACAGGTCCGCGAAGTTGTCGATGCGGTTGCTGAACCGGGTCCGCCAGGCCTCGTCCGTGCCGGTGAGGCAGTTGCCGAGAGCGTGCAGGACGTCGACGACAGTCTCGACGCGCACCATGATCCGGATCCCAGGAGACGTCACCGCAGTGCTGCTGCGAGTTCGGCGGCGTTGTCGAAGGCGGATGCCGCCCTGTCGGATTCGCCCTCCGTCAGCGTGACGGACCGGGCGCGGGCCAGCATCTCGGCCGCGGTCTCCGGATCGTGCAGCACCATCGCCAGTTCGGCGCGGTAAACCAGGACCTCCACCTGCTCGACCGGGTCGTCGTCGGCGTGCGGGCGGGCCAGGGCGCTGTCGAGGATCCGAACGGCCTGTCCGACGGCTCCCCGGGAATCGGCCTGCACCACGGCATTCGCCAGGGCCTTGGCCAGCCGGCCTTCCGACGCGGTGGCCGGCGCGGGCGCGGCAGCGGCGTGCCGGAAGACACGGATCCAGTTGCCGCCCGGGTCGACGACACTGAATCCGCCCACCCCGTCGGCGTTCTTCCGCGCCCTGGGCCGGGTCATCCGCGGCGTTCCGGAGACCAGCACCCTGCCGTACGCGGCGCGCATACCGGCGGCGAACGCCCGGTGCAGTCCCTCGATGTCTCCGGTGAGCACCAGGCAGGAACCGTAGGACCGCTCCGGGTCGAAGCCAGGGATCTCGAAGAACTGCAGTTGCAGGTCTTCCCGCCGCACCCCCACGCACGGGTTGGGCCTGCGCTGCTTGTACGTGGTGTGGAAACCGAGAACTCCGTAGAAGCTCTCGATGTCGTCAATGGATGCACACGGCAACAGGGGAACGGTCACCTCGTTGGTCATTCCTCCTTCCTAGGCGTCGCAGGGTCGTCATCGCACACGGAATCAGCCGATCGTCGACTTCGGACACCCGATCGGCCGATGACCCGGAACGCATCCGGCCGGGCCGCGCCATCGGCGGCGCCCTGGGCCGGACGGCGGTGGAGATCTGGTGTGACGTGCCGGCCGGACTCGCCCGCGAGCGGTACCGGGCACGCCACCGGACGGCACTGCATGACGACGATCGTCAGCTACGTGAGTCGTGGCCGCGATGGACCGCGGAGGCGGAACCGCTCGGCGTCGCGGAGACGATCAGGGTCGTCACCGACGGACCTGTCAACGTGGCCGGCGTCGTCGAGCGGATCAGGAGCGCATTCGGCCGGTCGTTGGACGGTTCGGCCGTCGGACGACGATGCCCGGAGCGGGCGACCGGCACCGGACGGTGTGCCCGGCGGCGGTGGAATTGGCGCGGTCGCCGCCGGGGAACCTGTTCACCGTCGGAACATTGACTCACGGTCTCAGATCCTCCACGCACCGTGACCAGTGATGGTAAGTGATGGATAAGTGACGGTGAGTCGCCGGGAAGTTCGCGGTGAAGGACAACCACCAGTATTTACCGGGCCGCACCGACCTACGGGCGGCTGTCCAGGTGGACCCGCGAGGAGCACCCAGTGAACCCCTTCGATGACGAGAACGCCCGCTTCATGGTCCTGGTGAACGACGAGGGGCAGCACTGCCTGTGGCCCGTCTTCGCCGAGGTGCCCGCGGGCTGGACGGTCGCCCTGGCCGACGCCGGCCGCGCCGAGGCGCTCGCCTGGGTGGAGACGAACTGGGTGGACATGCGACCGCGCAGTCTCGTCGAGGCGATGCGCTCCGGCGGGCTACCGGACGTGGCCCCGCGGACCTGACCCGGCGACGAACTCTTCGACTCCCGGGGCGGCAACAGGCGCAGAGCACGAACCGCCCCGCACCCGCCTGCCCGGCGGCCCCTCGTTCGCCGCCGGGCGGCCCGACAGGGGCTTCTCCGGTGCGGACGTGATTCGCCCCCGTACCGGCCCCCGCCCGCCGCAGGAGCGTGACAGCGACGAGGTCGCAGGCTGCCGTCGGAGCGCTCCGCCCACGACCACGGGTGCGCCGGACTCCGATCCACCACCGCCCCGACGACGGTCGCGCCGTCGGCGGATCCGCCCGTCCTTGAGCCACCTGGGCCCGACCGGGATCAGCGCGGGGTCCGCGCCGGCCGGCCCCGTCCGGGCCTGAACCCCGCGCGGTCCGTACGCGTCCTCCCCCACTCGGAAAGTGAGCAACAGTGATGGTCCCGTTGTCCTTCGCGCAGCGCCGACTGTGGTTCCTCGACCGCCTCGAAGGCCCCTCGGCGACGTACAACATCCCCGTGGTCACCCGGATCCGGGACGCGGTGGACGTGGCGGCTCTCGATGCGGCCGTCGGGGACGTGGTCAGCCGGCACGAGGTGCTCCGCACCGTGTACGTGGAGGTCGACGGGGAACCGTCGCAACGGGTGCTGCCGGCCGACCGGGTGCGGGTCGACTTCGCCCACCGGGCGGTCACCGCCGACGAGGCCGACGCCGCCCTGGTCGAGGTCTGCGCGCAGCCGTTCGACCTGACCCGCGAGCTGCCCGTCCGGGTCCGGCTGTTCAGCCTGGACGCACGGGAGCACCTGCTGGCGATCTCGCTGCACCACATCGCCGCCGACGGGACCTCGATGGGGCCGCTGAGCCGCGACCTGGCGACGGCGTACGCCGCCCGCCTCGCCGGGACGGCCCCGGCGTGGGAGCCGTTGCCGATCCAGTACGCCGACTACGCCCTGTGGCAGCGCGACCTGCTCGGTGCCGACGACGACCCGGACAGCCGGGCGAACCGCCAGCTGACCTACTGGCGGTCGGTCCTGGCGGGGTTGCCCGACGAACTGCCCCTACCCACCGACCACCCCCGCCCCGCACACCCCACCCACCACGCCGGCCGCATCGACCTCACCATCCCCACCCACACCCACACCACACTCCGCACCATCGCCCGCACCCACGACGCCACCCTCTTCATGCTCATCCAAACCGCCATCGCCACCCTCCTCACCCGCCTCGGCTGCGGCACCGACATCCCCCTCGGCACCGTCGTCGCCGGACGCACCGACGACACCCTCGACAACCTCATCGGCTTCTTCGTCAACACCCTCGTCCTCCGCACCGACACCAGCGGCAACCCCACCTTCACCGACCTCCTCCACCGCGTCCGCGACACCACCCTCACCGCCCTCGACCACCAAGACCTCCCCTTCGACCGCCTCGTCGCCCACCTCCAACCCACCCGCACCCTCGCCCGACACCCCCTCTTCCAGGTCGCGTTCGCCGTCGACCGGGGGCTCGTGCTGACCCTGGACCCGCTGTCGGTGCGGTCGGAGAAGCCGCCGTTCGACACGGCCAAGTTCGACCTGTTCTTCGGCTTCGTCGCGCACGACGACGGCGAACTGGAGCTGAGCCTCACCTACGCGGAGGACCTGTTCACCCGGGCGGGCGCGGCGGCGGTCGGGCAGCGGCTGGTGAACCTGCTGACGCAGCTCGCCACCGACCCGGCCCGCAGGGTGACGGCGACCGACGTGCTCACCGAGGGCGAGCGCGAGAAACTGCTGAACGGTTTCAACGCCTCGGCTGCCCGGGTCGTCCCGGAGACCGTGCCGGCGCTCTTCGCCCACCAGGTCCGCCGGAACCCGGACGCTGTCGCGGTGGCGCACGCCGCCGGTGAGCTCAGCTACCGCGAGCTGGACCTGCGGGCGAACCGGTTGGCGCACTACCTGACGGCGCACGGCGTCGGCCCGGACGTGCACGTCGCGGTGTCGATGCGCCGGTCGGTGGAGCTGGTCACCTGCCTGCTGGCGGTGGCCAAGGCGGGTGGCTGCTACGTGCCGGTCGACCCGGCGTACCCCACCGTCCGCAAGCAGTTCGTCCTGGGGCAGACCGCGCCGGCGGTCATCCTCGTGGACGACCCCGCCCACCTGCCGGGCTCCCCGGCGGCCAAGACCGTCCTGGTCGGCGGTGACCTGTGGCGGGAGGTGTCGACCCTGCCCACCGACGAGCCACGGCCGCCACTCGCCCTGGACCACGGCGCCTATGTGATCTACACGTCCGGTTCGACCGGACAGCCGAAGGGCGTGACCGTCACCCACCGGGGGATCAGTCGCCTGGCCCACCGCTACCGGCGGGACTTCGGTGTCCGGCCGGGCAGCCGGATCCTCCAGCTCGCCTCGATCGGCTTCGACGGGTCGGTGTGGGAGATGTACATGGCGCTGCTCGCCGGTGGTGCGGTCGTACCGTTCGACCCGGAACGGCTGCTCCTGCCGGCGGAGGCCGACCGCGACGAACTGGGCCGGACCACCCACGTCACGGTCACCCCGAGCCTGCTCGCCACGTTGCCGACGAGCATCCTGCCGGCCGGGGCGACGGTCATCACCGCCAGCGAGGCGTGCCCGCAGTGGCTGGTGGACACCTGGGCGGCCGACCACCAGCTGATCAACTCGTACGGTCCGACCGAGGTGACCGTCTGCGCCAGCGGCGGCCCCCTGCCCCACGGCCAGCCGGTGACCATCGGAACGCCGGTGGCGAACACCGCCTGTTACGCACTGGACGCGACGCTGCGGCCGGTGCCGGTGGGGGTGGCCGGGGAGCTGTACGTCGCCGGGGAGGGCCTCGCCCGGGGTTACGTGAACCGGCCGGAGCTCACCGCCAGCCGGTTCGTGGCCAACCCGTACGGGCCGGCCGGGAGCCGGCTGTACCGGACCGGTGACCTGGTCAGGTGGGACCGCGACGGGCGGCTGCACTTCCTCGGTCGTACCGACGACCAGGTCAAGATCCGGGGCTTCCGGATCGAGCTGGGCGAGGTCGAGACCACCCTCACCGGGCACCCCGGGGTCCGCCAGGCAGCCGTGGTGGTCCGCGAGGACCAACCCGGTGACCGGCGGATCGTCGCGTACCTGGTGCCCGAGGACGACGACCTCGACCTGTCGGCGCTCCGTGGGGCGGTCGGCGACCGGCTGCCCGACTACATGGTCCCGGCCGCCTTCGTCACCATGGCCGCGCTGCCGATGACCCCGAACGGCAAGCTCGACCGCAACGCCCTGCCCGCGCCCGGGCACCCGACCGCCGGCCGGGCCGTTCCGCGCACCGCCCGGCAGGAGGTGCTCTGCCAGCTCTTCGCCGCCGTCCTCGGGTTGCCCGAGGTGGGTGTCGACGACGACTTCTTCGACCTGGGCGGTCACTCGCTGCTGGCGACCCGCCTGGTCAACCGGGTGCGCGGCGTCCTGGGCGTCGAGGTCGGGGTACGGGACCTGTTCGCCAACCCCACCGTCGCCGCCCTCGAACCCCGGCTCACCACCGGCACCCGCCGTCCCCCGGTGACGGTGGCCGTCCGGCGGCCCGACCCGCTGCCGCTGTCCTTCGCCCAGCGTCGACTGTGGTTCCTGCACTCGGTGCAGGGACCGTCGGCGACGTACAACGTGCCGGTCACCACCAGGATCACGGGCAGGGTGGACGTACCGGCCCTCCGCGCCGCCGTCGACGACCTGGTCGCCCGGCACGAGGTGCTGCGCACCGTCTACGTCGAGGTGGACGGTGAGCCCACCCAGCACGTGCTGCCTGTCGCACCGGGGCTGGTCGAGTTCATCCACCAGCGGGTGCCCGACGCCGAGCGGCAGGAGGAGGCGGTGCGCGCCGCCTCCGCCCGCGCCTTCGACCTGGCCCGGGAAACCCCCCTCACGGTCCGGCTGGTCAGCCGGGACGACCTGGCGGACGAGCACCTGCTCGTGGTCAACCTGCACCACATCGCCGGTGACGGTGCGTCGATGGGGCCGCTCGGCCGGGATCTCGCCGACGCGTACGCGGCCCGGGTCGACGGGCACGAACCCGACCGGGAGCCGTTGCCCGTCCAGTACGCCGACTACACGCTGTGGCAGCGCGACCTGCTCGGCGACGCCGACGACCCGGGCAGTGAGCTGCGCCGGCAACTGGACCACTGGGGAACGGTCCTGGCGGGGTTGCCCGACGAACTGCCCCTACCCACCGACCACCCCCGCCCCGCACACCCCACCCACCACGCCGGCCGCATCGACCTCACCATCCCCACCCACACCCACACCACACTCCGCACCATCGCCCGCACCCACGACGCCACCCTCTTCATGCTCATCCAAACCGCCATCGCCACCCTCCTCACCCGCCTCGGCTGCGGCACCGACATCCCCCTCGGCACCGTTGTCGCCGGACGCACCGACGACACCCTCGACAACCTCATCGGCTTCTTCGTCAACACCCTCGTCCTCCGCACCGACACCAGCGGCAACCCCACCTTCACCGACCTCCTCCACCGCGTCCGCGACACCACCCTCACCGCCCTCGACCACCAAGACCTCCCCTTCGACCGCCTCGTCGCCCACCTCCAACCCACCCGCACCCTCGCCCGACACCCCCTCTTCCAGGTCGCCCTGTCCCGGGCCGACCGCACGCCCACCTCGACCCCGCTGCCCGGGCTGGAGACCGCACCGGAGCCGACCAGACTGGCGGTCGCGAAGTTCGACCTCGACTTCACGGTCGCCGACGAACCGGTCGACGCCGACCTCCAGATCACCCTCACGTTCGCCACCGACCTGTTCACCACCGCGACGGCCGCGGCGCTCGGGGAACGGCTGGTGGCGATCCTGCAGCAGGTCGCGCTCCGACCGACCGTCCCGGTCGGCAGCCTGGACGTCCTCACCACCCGGGAGCGGCGGCAGCTGCACGCCGAGGCCGACGACCCGCCCGTGGTGCCGTGCAGCGTGGTCGCCGCCTTCGACGAACAGGCCGCACGGACGCCCGACGCGCCCGCCCTCACCGAGGGTGAGGTCACCCTCAGCTACGCCGAGCTGCGGGACCGGGCCGAGCGGCTGGCCCGGACGCTGCGCGCCAACGGGGTCGGCGACGAAACGCCCGTACCGGTGCTCATGCAGCGGTCGGTGGACCTCGTGGTCGCGTTCCTCGCGGTGCTCAAGGCCGGTGGCGCGTACCTGCCGATCCACACCGCCTACCCGGTGCAGCGGATGCGCGCGGTGGCCGCGGACACCGCCTCACCGGTCCTGCTGGTGGACGACTCGTTCCAGGACCACGAGCTGGCGAACGACGAGCGGGCCGCCGGCCGGGTCGTGCTGACCGGGACGCCCCGGGACGCCGACGCGGCGGTGCCGCTCCCGCCGGTCCACCCGCAGCAGCTCTGCTACGTCATGTACACGTCCGGCTCCACCGGCGAGCCGAAGGGCATCCAGATCACCCACCAGGGCGTCGTCGACCTGGTCCGCGACCCCAGCTGGGCGCTGCACGCCGGGGACCGCATCCTGCTGCACTCCCCGCACGCCTTCGACGCCTCCACCTGGGAACTCTGGGGTCCTCTGCTGCACGGCGGAACAGTCGTCGTGGCACCGCCCGACGCCGTGGCGGCGGCCGTGCTCCAGCGGCTGGTCCGCACCCACGGCATCACCCGGTTGAGCCTCACCGCCGGGCTGTTCCGGGTCGTCGCCGACGAACTGGTCGACGTCTTCCGGGAGTTGGACGAGGTGACCACGGGTGGGGACGTCATCTCCGCCCGGGCCGTCGCGCGGACCGTCGAGCACTGCCCCGACACGGTGGTCCGCACCACCTACGGCCCCACCGAGATGACGCTGTGCGTCACCCAGTACCCCTGGCGGCACGGGGAGGACGTGCCGGCGACGGTCCCCCTCGGACGTCCGATGGCGTACACCGGCGTGCACCTGCTGGACCACCGTCTCCAGCCCGTCCCGGCCGGGGTGCCCGGCGAGATCTACCTCGCCGGATCCGGTACCGCCCGTGGTTACCTGCGCCAGCCGGGGACCACCGCCGCCCGCTTCGTCGCCGACCCGTTCGGCCCTCCCGGCAGCCGGCTGTACCGCACCGGTGACCTGGCCCGCTGGAACACCGACGGGAGTCTGCACTTCCTCGGCCGCACCGACGACCAGGTCAAGGTGCGCGGCTACCGGATCGAGCTGGGCGAGATCGAGAACGCGCTCACCGGCCGGGACGACGTCCGGCAGGCCGCCGTGGTGGTCCGCGAGGACCAGCCCGGCGACAAGCGGATCGTCGCCTACCTGGTACCCACCGCACACCCCGTCGACCCGGCCGCCCTACGCCGTGACCTCGGCGCCCGGCTGCCGGACTACATGGTGCCCGGCGCCTTCGTCACCATGACCGCGCTGCCGGTCACCGCCAACGGCAAGCTCGACCGGAAGGCGCTGCCGGCACCCACCCACACCCCCGGCGCCGGGGCCGGTCCGCGGACCGCCCGGCAGGAGGTGCTCTGCCGGCTCTTCGCCGACGTCCTCGGCCTGCCGGAGGTCGGCGTGGACGACGACTTCTTCGACCTCGGCGGCCACTCGCTGCTCGCCACCCGCCTGGTCAACCGGGTCCGTACCGCGCTGGGCGTCGAAGTGGGCGTGCGGCAGCTCTTCGAGAACCCCACCGTCGGCGCGCTGGAGCCGTGGCTGGTCTCGGCCAGGCCGGCCCGACCGACGCTGCGGGCCCGGTCGGCGGCCCGCGACACCGATCGAAAGGACGTACCGTGATGTTCCCCCCTGCCCTGCTCAAGGGCGACGAGCTGTACGAACACGAGGCCAGCGCCCCCTACGACGCCTCACGTGACCTGTCCAAGTACCTGCTCATGCACTACGGCAGCATCGAGGACGTCTTCCACCAGAGCGGGCACCCCCTGGCCATGGCCCACGGGTACTGCCAGCGCCTGTCGGACCTGCTGCGTTCGTGCGCCCAGCGCACCGGCACCACCGTCGCCCGCGCGCTCGACGTCGGATGCAGCGTCGGCGGGGTCACCCACGCCCTCGGCGCGTGGGTCACCGACCAGGTGGTCGGCGTGGACATCAGCCGCCGGTCGGTGGAGATCGCCCAGGCGCTGACCCACCACGGCGGCGGCACGTTCTCCGTCATCGAGCAGGGGCCGTTCCACCGGGAGGTGTCCATCCTCGTCGAGCCGGGTGACCGGGCACGGGTGGCCTTCGAGGTCGGCGACGCCAACGCGCTGCGGGTCGGGGAGCAGCCGTTCGACGCCGTCGTCCTGTCCAACGTGCTGGACCGGGTCGCCCGGCCGGCGGCGTGCCTGGAACAGTTCACCGGGTCCACGGCGATCCTGCGCACCGGCGGGCTGCTGATGGTCGCCTGCCCCTGGTCGTGGTACCCGGAGTACAGCCACCCCGACGAGTGGCTCGGGTCCGCGGCCACCGGCACACCGAGCGAGACCGCCCTCAAGGCGTTGCTCGCCGGCCACTTCGACCTGGTCGCCGAGGTCGACGAACCCGGCGTCCTGCGGCAGAACCCCCGGGAGTACGACTACTTCGAGTCGCACGTCACCGTCTGGAGGAAACGGTGACGGCCGGGCCGACGACCGGCACCGCGATACCCCTGTCGTACGCCCAGCGTCGGCTGTGGTTCCTGGGCCGGATGGAGGGACCGTCGGCGACCTACAACGTGCCGGTGGTGAACCGGATCACCGGCCCGGTCGACCCGGCCGCCCTGCGGGCGGCGGTCGCCGACGTCGTGGCCCGGCACGAGGTGCTGCGCACCGTCTACCGCGAGGTGGACGGCGAGCCCGTCCAGCAGGTCCTGCCGGCCGCCCGGGCACGGGTCGAGGTCGCTCACGAGAGGGTCGCCGCCGACCGGGTGGACGCGCGGGTCGCCGAGCTGTGTGGCCTGACGTTCGACCTGGTCACCGGGCCGCCGTTGGCGGTGTGGCTGCTCAGCACGGACGACCGCGATCACCTGCTGGTCCTCCTCGTGCACCACATCGCCGCCGACGGCACGTCGATGGGTCCGCTGAGCCGGGACCTGACCATGGCGTACGAGGCCCGCCTCGGCGGCGGCCCGCCGGCATGGGAGCCGTTGCCCGTGCAGTACGCCGACTACACCCTGTGGCAGCGGGAACTGCTCGGCGCCGACGACGACCCGGAGAGCGAGGTGCGTCGGCAACTCGACTTCTGGCGGCGCACCCTCCACGGGTCGCCCGAGGAGCTGCCGCTGCCCGTCGACCGGCCGCGCCCGGCCGCGGCCTCGTACCGGGGCGGCACGGTGCCGTTCGCGGTCGGCGCGGCCACCCACGCCCGGCTGCGGGACCTCGGGCAGGCCGAGCACGCGACGGTCTTCATGGTGGTCCAGGCGTGCATCGCGATGCTGCTCACCCGGCTCGGCTGCGGCCCGGACATCCCGCTCGGCACGGCGGTGTCCGGTCGGCTCGACGAGGCCCTGGACGACCTGGTGGGTCTCTTCGTCAACTCGCTGGTACTGCGCACCGACACCTCCGGCGATCCCTCCTTCACCGAGCTGCTGCGCCGGGTCCGGGACGCCGACCTGGCCGCCTTCGACCACCAGGACCTGCCGTTCGAGCGGCTGATCGAGGACCTCCAACCGGCCCGGTCGCTGGGCCGGCACCCGCTGTTCCAGGTGTTCTTCCTGCTCGCCAGCGGCGGCAGCGGGGACGTGCGCCTGCTCGGGCTGCCCGGTGCGCCGTACCGTCCGAGACACGACGTGGCCAAGTTCGACCTGTCGTTCTACCTGGCGGAGGAGTTCGACCCGGCGGGTCGACCGGCCGGGATCAGGGGCATCGTCGAGTACGCCGACGACCTGTTCGACCGGGCGTCGGCGAAGCTGCTGGCCGGACAGCTCGCCCGGGTGCTGGAGACCGCGGCGGCCGACCCCGCGCGGCGGATCGGTGCGGTCGACCTGCTCGACGACGACGATCGGCACCGGCTGCTGGAGAGCCGCAACGACACGGCCCGTCCGGTGCCCGACGTCCGGGTCACCGACCTGTTCACCGGGCAGGTGGCCGTCACCCCGGACGCCGTCGCGGTGCTGGCCGGCGACCGGCGGCTGACCTACCGCGAGCTGGACGAACAGGCCGAACTGCTCGCCGGGTCGCTGCGCCGCTGCGGGGTCGGGCCGGAACGCTTCGTCGCCCTGGCCCTGGCCCGTACGGAACAGGTCCTGGTGGCGATCCTGGCGATCTGGAAGGCCGGTGGGGCCTATCTGCCGATCGACACCGGGTATCCGGCGGGGCGGATCTCGTTCGTCCTGGACGACACCCGGCCGGTACTGCTCCTGACCGACCGGGCGAGCAGCGACGGACTGCCCGACGTGGACGGTTGCCCGCGCTTCCTGCTGGACGGACGGCGGAGCGGCCCGCTGTCCCCGTGCGCCGGCCCCGCCGACGGGGCCGCCGGACCGGGGCAGGCCGCCTACGTGCTGTACACGTCCGGTTCGACCGGGCGGCCCAAGGGGGTGGTGGTCACCCACGCGAACCTGGTCAACCTGCTCCTGGCGATGCGGGACCGGCTGCGGTTCGGCCCGGCCGACCGGATCGCGGCGACCGTCACCGTCGCGTTCGACGCGTCGGTGGTCGAGCTGCTCAGCCCACTGGTGTCCGGCGCCACGGTGGTGCTGGTGCCCCGCGACACGGCACGGGATCCCGCCGGGCTGGCGACGCTGCTGCGGCGTCGGGGGATCACGGCCATGCAGGGCACGCCGAGCCTGTGGCAGGTGCTGATCGGCCTCGCCCCGGAGGCGGTGCGCGGGCTGCGCATGCTCAGCGTCGGGGAGGCGCTGCCCCGGCGGCTCGCCGAGCGGATGCGCGACCACGGTCGTGAGGTGGTCAACCTGTACGGACCGACCGAGACGACGGTCTACTCCACCACCGCGGTCGTCGACGGACGCCCCGGCGCACCCCCGATCGGGCGGCCGATCGCCAACACCCGGGCGTACGTGCTCGACGATGCGTTGCGGCCCGTGCCGGAGGCGACCGTCGGCGAGCTCTACCTGGCCGGCGCGGGGGTGGCCCGGGGTTACCTGAGGCGGCCGGCGCTGACCGCCGGGCGGTTCGTGGCCGACCCGTACGGCCGACCGGGATCCCGGATGTACCGCACCGGCGACCTGGTCCGCTGGGCCCGCGACGGGCACCTGGAATACGTGGGCCGCTCCGACGACCAGATCAAGATCCGTGGTCACCGGATCGAGCCGGGCGAGATCAGCGCTGTGTTGGACACCCATCCGGACGTCTCGGCGTCGGTGGTGGTGGCCCCGGTGGCCGGGACCGGCGACCGGACCCTGGTCGGGTACGTGGCCCGGCGGCCCGGTGCCGATCCCGACCCGGAGGCTCTCCGCACCCACCTGGCCGCCCGGCTTCCCGAATACATGGTCCCTTCGGCACTGGTCGTGCTGGACGTGCTGCCCACCAACGCCAACGGCAAGGTGGACCGGTCGGCGCTGCCCCGGCCGCCCCGCCCCACCGGCGGCAGGGCACCGGCCAGCCCCCGGCAGCAGGTCCTCGCCGACCTGTTCGCCGAGGTGCTGGGGGTGCCCACCCCGGGGATCGACACCAGCTTCTTCGACCTCGGCGGCCATTCCCTGCTCACTCCGCGCCTGGTCAGCCGGATCGCCGCCGTCCTCGGCGTAGACGTGGGGGTGCGGGCGGTCTTCGCCGCTCCGACCGTCGCCCAGCTCGACCGGGTCGTCGACCGGGTCCTGGAGCACACCGGACCGACCGGGTTGGAGGCGGTGCTCTCCTACCGCGCCGACGGCGACCTGCCGCCGCTGTTCGTGTTCCCTCCGGCCAACGGCCTGGGCTGGGGCTACTCGGCGCTGCCCCGGTTCGTCCCGGCCGGCCGTCCCGTGTACGCCCTGCAGGATCCCCGGCTCGCCGACGGGCCGGTCGACGAACGGACCGTGGCCGACCTGGCGGCGGGGTACCGGGAGACCGTCACCAGGCTCCGGGGCACCGGCCCGTACCTGTTGCTGGGTTGGTCGTTCGGGGGGACGGTGGCCCACCAGGTGGCGGTGGAGCTGCGCGCCCGGGGCGAGGAGGTCGCCCTGCTCGTCCTGCTCGACGCGCATCCCGGCGGGGACGGCCCCGCCGAGGTCAGCGACGCCGACGCCCGCCGCGTCGGGCTGGACGGGGTGTCCGTCGGCGACGGGAACCCCCGGGCGGCACTGGTCGCGGCGGGAAGTCCGCTGGCGTCCCTCGACGACCCGACGGTGGACCGGCTGCTCGCGGTGACGAAGGCGAACCTGCGGGCGATGGCCGCGCACACCCCGGGCCGGTTCGACGGGCCGACGCTCGGCTTCGTCGCCACCCGGCACCACAGGGGCTCCGACCTGGCCTGGCGGCCGTACCTGACCGGACCGGCGGAGTTCCACGACCTGGACTGCGGACACCTCGACATCGTCAAGGCCGAGGCCATGTCGGTGCTCGGCCCCGTCATCACCGAGAGGATGAGCGACTCGTGACCATCCGGAACGCGAAACACCTGATCAGGAGCCGGAAACGGATGTGGGGGTGGACGTACCGGTGAGCACCGCGACCGCGCCACTGCCCCATCCGGGGCTGCTCCGCGCCGCGCCGCCGCCGGCGCTCGGAACCCACGCCATGGCCCGCGTCCTCGCGGTCGGCACGGCCGTCCCGCCGACCGGATACACCCAGCGGGAACTGCTGGACATCCTCGACGTCCGCGATCCCCGCATCCGGTCGGTGTACCTCAACAGCGCCATCGAGCGCCGGTTCCTCACCCTCCCCGAGGCGGGGCCGGACGGCACCCGTGTCATGGAGACGACCGGACAGCTCCTCGCCAAGCACAAGCAGCAGGGCGTGGCGATGGGCGTCCGGGCAGTGCACGAGTGCCTCAAGCAGACCGGGGCGGACCTCTCCGACGTGCGCTACCTGTGCTGTGTCACCTCCACCGGCTTCCTGACCCCGGGTTTCAGCGCGCTGCTCATCCGGGAGTTGGGGCTCGACCGGCACGTCAGTCGCGCCGACGTGGTCGGCATGGGATGCAACGCCGGCCTGAACAGTCTGAACGTGGTCGCCGGCTGGGCCCGTAGCAACCCGGGCGAGCTGGCGGTGATGGTCTGCATCGAGGCCTGCTCGGCGGCGTACGTCTTCGACGGCACGATGCGTACCTCGGTGGTGAACAGCCTCTTCGGGGACGGTTCGGCGGCGGTCGCGCTGGTCGCCGGCGGTCGGGACGACGACACCGTCCCCCACCGGACCACGCCCCGGATCGTCGACTTCACCAGCTGCATCATCCCCGAGGCGGTGGACGCGATGCGGTACGACTGGGACACCGCCCAGAACGGCTTCAGCTTCTACCTCGACCCCGACATCCCGTACGTGGTCGGCGCGCACGCCAGGGCGACGGTGGACCGACTGCTCGGCCGTTCCGGGTTGCGGCAGGACGACGTCGCCCACTGGCTGGTCCACTCCGGGGGCAAGAAGGTCATCGACGCCGTCGGGGTGAACCTCGGCCTGACCCGCTACGACCTGCGGCACACCATCAGCGTGCTGCGCGACTACGGCAACCTGTCCAGCGGATCCTTCCTGTTCTCCTACGAACGGCTGTTGCGCGAAGCCACCGTCCGCCCCGGCGAGTACGGCGTGCTCATGACCATGGGTCCGGGCTCCACCATCGAGACCGCCCTGGTCCGTTGGTGACCCGACCGTCCCCACCCGACCTGGGAGAAGAGCCCCCACCCGACCTGGGAGAAGACATGCCCCTCCAGCACGTCGTCGACGGCACCCTGCCCCTCACGGCGGCGGTCGTCGCCGCACTCGACGCCTTCATCGACACCGTTCAGGACGCCCCCGCCGGGCGGGTCGCCGTCCTCGAACTCACCGGGACACCCCCGGACCGGAAGCACCCGGCGCTGAGCCTGGTCAACAAGTGGGAGCGCGTCCTGCGCCGGTGGGAACGGGTGGCCGCGCCGACGGTGGCGGTGGCCCGGGGGGACTGCGGCGGCACCGCCGTGGAGATCCTGCTCGCCACCGACCTCCGGATCGCGGCGACCGACGCCCGCCTGCACCTGCCGGCCGCCGGGTCAGGGGTCTGGCCCGGTATGGGGCTGTACCGGCTGGTGAACCAGGCCGGTTACGCCCGGGTGCGCCGGGACGTCCTGCTCGGCAACGTGATCCCGGCCGACCGGGCCTTCGCCCTCGACCTGGTCGACGAGGTGACCGACGACCCCGCGGGCGCCGTCGCCGTGGCGGTGGCCGCTCTCGCCGCCGCAGGCCCCGACGTCGCGGTCCGCCGGCAGTTGATGCTCGACGCGACCACCACCCCGTTCGAGGAGGCGCTCGGTCGGCACCTGGCCGCCTGTGACCGGGTCCTGCGCGACGGGGACGACGAGGAGGCGCGTGATGTCGTCTTCGCCGGTTGAGCGGGTCGGACAGCTGGCCGGGGCGCGGGACGTCACCGCCGCCGAGGCGGCACTGGACGGACTCCTCGCCGGCTGTCCCACCCCGAGCCGTCGTTCACCGCGGCAGCGGGAGGCGGTCGCGGCGGCCCGCGGCCGGGCGCGTGACCTGAAGGACGCGTTCCTGCGAACGTCCGTCGACCAGCTCTACGACGAGCTGACCGACGGCCACCGACGGTTCCTCCGGCTGGACGACCTGTGCGCCGCCGCCGCCACGGCGGTGCCCGGTCTGGTGCCGACCCCGGCCCGGTCCGACGCGGAGCTGCTCCGGCCGCCGGCCGAGAAGGAGGGCCTCGACGTCGACCAGAGCATCCTGGTCAGCCACGTGCTGCGTTCCGACCGGGCCGGCCCGCATCTGCTGGCGGCGATGCGGCGGCCCACCCGCCGGGCCGGTGACCTGCTGCCGGAGCTGCTGCGGGCCGGCGCGGTGGAGCTGCGTTCGGTCCGGGTGGAGGTGCGTGACGGGGCGGCGTACCTGACGATGCGGCGTGCCGACTGTCTGAACGCGGAGGACAACGAGCAGGTCGAGGACATGGAGACCGCCGTCGACCTGGCGCTGCTGGCCCCCTCGGTCCGGGTCGGGGTGCTCCGGGGCGGCGTGATGACCCATCCCCGGTACGCCGGTCGACGGGTGTTCAGCGCCGGGATCAACCTGAAGTCCCTGCACGCCGGACGGATCTCGTACCTGGGCTTCCTGCTGCGCCGGGAGCTGGGCTACCTCGCCAAGATCGTCCACGGGTTGACCGGCGGAGGCGACGACGCCTGGGACGGCGGGCCGGTGCAGAAGCCGTGGATCGCCGCGGTGGACACCTTCGCGATCGGCGGCGGGGCGCAGATCCTGCTCGCCTGCGACCGGGTGATCGCCGAGCGGGGGGCCTTCTTCAGCCTCCCGGCCGCGCAGGAGGGGATCATCCCCGGTGCGGGGAACCTGCGGCTCGGCCGGGTCGCCGGAGGCCGGCTCTCCCGGCAGATCGTCCTCGTCGGGCGGCGGGTCACCACCGACGAGCCGGCCGCCGGGTTGCTGTTCGACGAGGTCGTACCGGCGGACGGGATGGACGCGGCGATCGTCCGGGAGGTGACCCGGATGGACAGTCCGGCGGTGGTGGCGAACCGCAGGATGCTGAACCTCGCCGAGGAGCCGCAGGCGCTGTTCCGGCTCTATCTGGCCGAGTTCGCCGTCCAGCAGGCGCGGCGGCTCTACAGCGGGGACGTGCTGGACAAGGTCACCCGGTTCAGCACCGGCCCACTCGCCGGGGCGCCGGCGGGTTGACCGGCACGGCGCGGGGCGCGAGCGGACCTGGTGGCCTCCGACGTCGGCGGGTCACGGGTGCCGACCTCCTTCCCCGACGATACATAGCGATATATCGTTGAGGGGTTCGTCCTGCGTACCGTGGAGGTTGTCGATGACGGACCGGCACGTGCACCTGGGGCCCGACGCGGACCCGTCGGACCTGCCACCACCACCGCTGCCACCGTTGCCGCCGATGCCACCACCGCCGCCACCGCCGCCACCGCCGCCGGGCCGGGTCCGACGGCCGGTCCGGATGCGCCGGGGAGACGTGCGGGCGGCGCTGCTCTCGCTGCTGCACGAGCATCCGGGCAACGGCTACCAGCTCATCCGGGCCATCACCGACCGCAGCGGGGGCCGGTGGCGGCCCAGCCCCGGTTCGGTCTACCCGGCGCTGTCGCAGTTGGAGGACGAGGGCCTGGTCGTCACCACCGGCACCGGCGCCGAACGCCGGTGCCACCTCACCGACGCCGGCCACGCGTTAGTGACCGGCGACCCCGCCCGGACACACGAGCCGTGGGCCGCGGCGGCCCGGCTGGTGCCCGACGCGGTCGTCGAGGTCCGGGCCGCGCTCGACGGCCTGACCGCCGCCGTCAACCAGGTCACCACCGCCGGCACCGACGCACAACTCGACCGGACCGCTCGGATGCTGGAGTCGGTCCGCCGCGACGTCTACCGCATCCTCGCCGGCGACGATGCCACCCGATGAGCACCCCTTCGAGGCCAGGAGCAACGTGATGGAGGCACCACCCGGCGTCCCGACCGTTCTCGACGCGGCGCCTTCCGACGAAACCCCGCTGCGGCGCAACCGCAACTTCCAGCTCCTGTGGAGCGGGTCCGCGCTCGCGTTCCTCGGGCGGGAGATCACCGACCTCGCCTACCCGCTGGTGGTCCTGGCCGCCACCGGCTCGGCGGCCTGGGCCGGCACGTTCGGTGCCGTGCAGATGCTGGTGGCCCTGCTGGTCGGTCTGCCGGCCGGGGCACTCGTCGACGCGTACGACCGGCGGGTCCTGCTGATCACCATGGAATCGGTCCGGGCCACGGCCTCGGCGAGCGTCCTGGTGGCGGTCGCGCTCGACGCGGTCACCCTGCCGCACCTGCTGGCCGCCGGGGTGGCGGTCGGCGCGGTCCAGCCGCTCGGCGGCTCGGCCCGGATGCTCCTCGTCCGGGCGGTGGTGCCGCCGAGGCAGCTCACCGCCGCGTTGACCCAGGAGGAGATCCGTACTCACGCGGCGGCACTGTCCGGCCCTCCGCTGGCCGGCCTCCTCTACGCCACCGCGACGGCGTTGCCCTTCCTGGGCAGCACCGTCTCGTTCCTGGTGTCCGCCTTCTGCGCGGTGTTCGTCCGGCCCCCGGCCCGGGACAGGGAGGCCGGCACCGGGGCCGGGAAGGGCCGGCTTCTCCGCCACGCGCTCGCCGGGCCCGCCCAGCTCTGGCGGGTGCCGGCGCTACGGGCGGCCACCGTCTTCGCCGCGGCGCTGAACCTGGTCACCGCACCGCTGATCCTCGTCGTCATCGTGGTGCTGACCCGCCAGGGGGCGTCCCCGACCGTGATCGGTCTGACCTCGGCCGGCCTCGCGTTGGGTGGGCTCGCCGGCACGCTGCTGGTCCGCCCGCTGCACCGGGCGCTCGGGCCCGGCACGCTCATGCTCTGGCTCGGCGGCACGGCGGTCGCCACCATCGCGGCGCTGGCCCTGCCCTGGGGTTCGTGGTGGCTGGCCGCCGCGCTGTTCCTGCTCGGTCTCGGTGGGCCGTCGATGCGGGTGCTGGTCGACATCCTCATCTTCCGGCAGATACCCGATGAGCAACGGGGCCGGGCCATCTCGGCGTTCATGACGATCCTCACCGCCGGCGCGGCGGTCGGCCTGTTCCTCTCCGGGCAACTCCTGCGGTGGATACCGTCGTCGATCGCGATCCTGAGCCTGGCGGGCCTCCTGGCGATCACCGTCGTGGTCGCGGCGACCGACCGGCGGATCCGTACCGCCCGCTGGCCGGACGAGTCGCCCTGACACCCACCCGACAGACCGGTCCGGCCGTACCCGGATACACGGGATGCCGGCCACGCAATCGATCAGTATCGTGGTCCTGAGCGGACGTTAAGGAAAGGCGGCCAGGACGGATCACAGCACTGGCGGACTCAACGGGGGCTATAGTGGAAATTCGGGTACTCGGACCGGTCGAGTTGTGGCATCGGGAAAGGCCGATACGACTCGCCCGCCGGCAACAACGGCTCATTCTCGGCATCCTGGCGCTCCGGGCGAACGAATCGGTGTCGACGAGTCAGCTGATCGACCTGCTCTGGGGGGACGCGCCGCCCAGGCAGGCCAGGGCGGTGGTGCAGACCCGGATCAGTGAGCTGCGCGCCGTGCTCAACACCGCTGACGGCGGCCTGGTCCACCTGCACACCCGGGGCGGGGAGTACCGGCTCGAGTCGCCCCCGTCCGCCGTCGACGCCCAGCACTTCCTCGCCCTCTCCCAGGCCGCCCGGGAGGAGCCGGACGCGGCGAGCGCGGTCCGTACCCTCGGCCGGGCACTCGACCTGTGGCGGGGTCCGGTTCTCGGCGGGGACGTCCCCGATGAGAGCTACGCGACCGTCTGCCAGCGGCTGGAGTCCGCCCGCCTCACCGCCGTCGAGGAACTCTTCGACCTCGAACTCGACCAGGGCAACCAGCGGGGGATCGTCGACGAACTGCTGGCGACCGCCCAGGCCAACCCGTCCCGCGAACGCCTCGTCCGGCAGCTCATGCTGGCCCTGAGCAGGGTGGGCCGCAGCGCGGAGGCACTCAGCCACTACGAGAGATGGCGGCGGTGGCTGGCCGACGAGTTCGGGGCCGACCCACAGCCGGAGACCCAACGCGTACACCTGTCGATACTGCGCGAGGGCCACGAGGACCCGGTCGAGGAGGTGGCCGCGTCCGCGGACGGCCCGGTCGGCAGGCAGCCGCACGCCGACGTGTCCCGACTCCTGCCACCGGACATCAGCGACTTCACCGGCCGTACCGTCGAGGTCGAACGGATGCGTCGGCTGCTCACCGCGCCGACACGGACCGGGGTGGCGGTGGTGACGGTGGTCGGGTCGGGCGGCGTCGGCAAGTCCGCCCTCTCGGTGCACGTCGCGCACACCGTCCAAGAGAGCTTCCCGGACGGACAGATGTACGCCGACCTCCACGGCTGCGACCACCGTGACCCGGTCGATCCGGCCGAGGTGCTCGGTCGGTTCCTCCGGGCACTCGGGGTGGCCGGTACGGCGGTGCCCGACACCGTCGAGGAACGGGCGGACCTCTACCGGAACCTCCTCGCCGAGCGACGGGTCCTGGTGGTGCTCGACAACGCGGCCACCGACGAACAGATCATCCCGCTCGTGCCGGCGGGCCGGCAGTGCGCGGTGATCGTCAACGGTCGCGCCCACCTCGGGTCGACCTTCGGTGCGTCGACGCTACGGCTGGCGGCCCTCGACCCCGCCTCGGCCGGTGAACTGCTCGCCCGGGTGACCGGTGACCAGCGGGTGCACGCCGAGCCGGCGGCCGCCGCCGAGCTGTCCCGTCAGTGCGGGTTCCTCCCGCTCGCCCTCCGCGTCCTCGGAGCCCGGCTCGCCGCGAAGCCGCACTGGAGCGTGGAGAAGCTCCGCGGGATGCTCCGGGACGAGAGCCGCCGATTGGACCAGCTCAGCTACCGCGAGTGGGACGTACGGGCGAGCCTGGCGGCCAGCTACGTCGGACTGTCCGAGGACGCGCGGCGACTGCTACGCCTGACCGGTCACCTCGACCTCGCCCACACCGACCCGGGGATCGCCGCCGCATCGCTGGACGTCTCCCCCGGTGAGGGTGAAGCACTGCTGGAGCAACTCTTCGACGCGCACCTGGTGGAGGCGGTCCGGGCCGAACCCATGGTCGGCGCCCGCTTCCGGCTGCACCACCTGGTGCGCCTCTACGCCCGGGAACGCGCCGCCGCCGAGGACGATCCGGCGGAGCTGACCGCCGCCCGGAGCCGGGGCTTCGGCGCCTGGCTCACCCTGGCCGAACTGGCCCGCAGGGCGGTCGGCGACGACACGGGCATGCGGCACCGTGCCGTCGCCGAGCGTTACCCGGTCGGCGGGGAGCCGGCCCGGCTGGCCCGCACGGCACCCCTGACCTGGTTCGACGGTGAACGCGCGGCGCTCGCCGTGGTCGCCCGCAGAGCTGCGGGGAAGGGGCATCCGGCGGCCTGCTGGGAGCTGGTCGACGCCGTCTCCCCGCTGTTCCGGCTGCGCCGCTCACTCACCGAGTGGCACGAGCTGCTACTCGTCGCGCTGGCCAGCGCCCGCTCGGCCGGAGACCGGCTGGGCGAGGCGACCATCCTGCACCGGCTCGCCGCGTGCAGCCGTGACCGGCAGGACTTCACCCGGGCCGAGCGGTACGTCGAGGAGTCGCAGACGCTCTTCGCGACGGTCGAGGACCACGAACTCCCGTACCTGGCCCGCACCGGCCCCGTCCCGGGCGAAACGCCACGCGCGGCGACGCCCACACCCGCCCACCGGTTCCGGCTCGACGACCTCGGACGCATCGCCGCCGGACCGCGTGCCGGCCTACTCCTGGTCGAGGACGATCCCGGCGCCGGGCCGGCGAGGCGCTGAACCCGCGCACCGGCTGGGAGCGGGCCTACCGGGGCTGCTCAGGTGAGGTCGCGCTCGATCCGGAAGCCCAGTTTGATCAGCAGCCGGATCGTCCCGTCGATGAGCTCCCGGTCGTAGGACTTGTCGCCGTCGTCCAGATCCTCGTAGGCGACCAGGTTCGGGTGGGTCTTCTCCACGTCGTCGCGGGCCTCGCCGTACCGCCAGCCGTCCGCGAGCCGTTTCGCGGCCCAGATGTCGTGCGCCTGGCGGGACAGCGTCTCCCGTTCCCTGCGCACCTCGGGCGGCACCTCGACCCCACTGGTGTCAATCGGCTGCGGATGCCACACCGGATGCCCCCTCGTCTGCCGCGTCGGTGCGCGGCGGTCGCGGCCAGTGCGCAGAGACTAACCGGCTGACGGCGGTAAATGCGCGCTCCGCCGCCACCGCACGGGCGGCGTCGTCCGCGTCGGGTGGCGCGACGCCGACGACCGCGCTGAAGTGACTGATCCGCCCGTACGTCCGGAAGTCCTCCAACTGTTCGACGGTGTCCACCGACAGCACGGCCACCGCCACCGTGTCGGGCCAGGCGTTCAGCACCGGGGCGAAGGCGGCGGCGTCCGGGGCGGGCACCACCTCGTCCCCGACGGCCAGTGTTCCCCGTACCACCGACGGCAGCCCCTCCGCCGATGCCGCGACCCCCGGATCGGTCGGGTAGTCCCGGTGCGGACTGGGCACGAACGAGCTGTCGATGCTCAACCGGTGGAAGCCGCAGATCCGGTCGGCGACCACCACGTCGGCCGGCACCACGGCCGACGCGGTGCCGAGCAGCACGACGTGCTCCGGTGCGAACGCCTCGACGGCCGCGCGCAGCGCCTCCCGGCCGCCGTCCGTGCCGGCCCGGCAGAGCACCAGTTGGTAGCCGCTGCCCTGCCGACGGGCCACCGTGCCGCCGAGCCAGTCGAAGTGGTTGGGGTGCTCGGCCGTGCCGACCACCGGGGCCGGGTGGCGCAGGGTGCGGGCCGCCGCCGCGTACTCCGTCGGGCCGGCGGCGAGCACGACGACGTCCACGTCCAGCGCGGTCCGCCCACCGGCCACGGTGATCTCGATACGGGGGCGGTGCCGCCGGTCGGTCAGGTCGGTCAGCGCCCGGTCCACGTCGTCGACGACGCGTCGCACCCGCGCGGCGGCGTCCAGGTGCACCACCGAGGCGCCCTGGACGGGCACGCTGGCGCCGGCGTGATGGTCGAGGAAGTACGGCAGTATCCGCATCCGTCCCCGACCACTCAACTCCAGCGCGATCTCCATCTCCTTCCGGCACCACGCGCTGTCCAGGTAGTGCCGGCTCACCAACGGCACGAAGATCCGGCACTCCCCCACCTTGGCGAGCAGGCGGTGCTCCCACGCCTTGCCCCGCGGCAGGTCGCTGTTGAACAGGTAGTGGAAGTGCTCGACGTTGCGCAGGTCCAGCTCCTGGGCGATCAGCTGGGCGAAGTCGTTGTCGCCCTGGGCGCTGCTGAGGAAGACCGGCCCCTGGTCCCGGCCGAGGCTCCAGACGTACCGGCGGGCCTCCGGCAGGCCGACGAACGGGAGGCGGGGCATCTGCAGCCGGCCGATCTCCCGGCCCAGCTCCGGCAGCAGCACGTCCATCTCGGACCACCAGATGGCGTGCCGGTTGACCGCACTGGACGCCTGCAGCGCGTGGCTCACGGCGAGCCGGGGCAGTTGCCGGACGGCGTCGTCGGGGCGGTGGCAGACCAGCCGGACTGTCGGCACGCCACGGGCCTGGAGGAACGGCAGCACCCAGGACGGCGTCCGAGGGTCGAGGACGTCGAGGAGGACGAAGTCGTACCGGTCCAGCAGGGTCGCCGCACCGGCGGCGTCGACCTCGTCGCGCAGCAGGGCCGCGGAGATGTCGTCCACCTGCCAACCGGCCTGGGAGATGAGCCGGCGCAGCTCCGGTTCGGCCGCCCGGTACTCGGGGGTCGGTGGGAGCACGAGCGCGGCGGCGCCCAACGGACGGTCCACCTCGTCGGCGTGCTCCCGGGCGCGGGCCGCCAGCTCGTCGAGGGCGGCCAGGGGCATCCGGTACGCGGCGAGCCGGTTGCGGTTGAACGGACGGGCCAGGTCCGCGCCGATGAAATGGCGTGCCGGAATGTTGATCTCCGGTATCACCAGTCTCGGCCGGTTCGCCAGGACCGCCATCCCGTACTCGTGCACCGCGAATGGTGAACACCGGTACTGCGGTTGATTTTCCCGACGCGTGACCACAGCGACGAAACAGGCGGTTCGTCGCATCATCAACTCAAGGTGCATCGTGGACAGGGTGGCGGAGCGCGGGTCGACGGCGAGGGCGAACCGTTCCGACAGCACCTCGAGAAAGAAGTCGGTCACCCGCCGGTCCAGGACGTCGTAGCTGTGGCTGAAGTAGGCCGCTGGGCGCTCGTCGAGCATCTCTGGTCCTCCCCTGAAGCCATTTTCCGACAGTTCGCTCCAACATCAACGACGTGGGAGCCGGAGTTATCCTCAGGTTAGGCGCTGCGCTTCGTGCGGAATGCGCGTGCTTTTCGATCAAGGAGCGGCAACGTGCGCGATCACCAGCCGAACGTCGAGATCCTTTCCGAGCAGGTGCTCCGCACCACCCCACGCGAGGAACACGTCCTCGTCATTCTCAAGGACGCCAAGACCCGCACCGACCTGCGCTGGTTGCACCGGAAAAGGTCACGGTCGTGAATCCACCGCTGCTCGGCGTCACCGGTGCCCTCATGCTGATCGGCATTCTGTTGCAGGTCTGGTTCTCCGCCCCGCAACGCGCCGGCCGACAGGCCGCGATGCAGCTGCCATCGGTGCTGCTCTACGCGGTCGCGGTTTCGCTGCTGATGTTCTCGATCTTTCCGGAATCGTACGCCGACGGCCGTGCCCTCGGCTTCAGCATCGGCGGTGCCGCGGCGTTCGTCCTGATCTCCATCACCCTCTCCTTCCAGTGGCTGGCCCGCGCCGGCAAGCGCGACGCGCTCGAAGCCGAGGTACGCCAGGCCCGCCAGGAGGTCGAGCGGCTGAAACTGCGGCTGACCATCGTGGAGGCCGCCCGGCAGCCCCAACGCCTGCACCGCACCACCCGGACCGTGGCGTTCATCCGGCAGGACCGCCGGCACCGCCTCGGCATCGTCACCGGCAACATCGCCAATGTCACCGGCATCGACGTCTGGGTGAACGCGGAGAACACCCGGATGGAGATGGCCCGCCCGACGGAGCCGACCATCTCCGGCACGATCCGCTACCGGGGCGGACGACGGGACACGGCCGGCAACCTGGTCGACGACCTCATCTACGACGAGCTGCGCACGGTGGCGCTGCGCACGCCGGTCGCCCCCGCGACGGTGTTCACCACCTCCGCCGGCAGGCTCGCCGTCGACAACGGCGTCAAGCGGATCCTGCACGTAGCCTCGGTCGACGGCTCACCCGGCACCGGCTACCGGCAGGTCTCCGACATCGGCGGTTGCATGCGCAACGTGCTGGCCGAACTCGACCGGCTCAACGCCGGCGGCGACCAGCTCCGGACGGTCGTCATGCCGCTGCTCGGCACCAGCAACGGCGGTGGTGACCCGGAGCGGACCGCGCAGATCATGGTGGAGGCGGCGCTGGACTACTTCCGGACCCACCCCGCCAGCCGGATCCGCACCGTCCACCTGCTCGCCTTCACCGACCTGGAGGAGCGGATCATCCGCCTGGTGCTGACCGACCACCGGGACATCAGCGGTCTCGAGTCCGGATGACCGTGCTCGACGACGCGGTCGCCACGATCGCCGAACCAGGCCCGGCCGGTGTCCTCCTCTGGACCGGAGCCGGCGTCTCCCGGGGTGCGCCGAGTTGCCTGCCGACCGGTTGGCAGCTCACCGAGCGTGCCTTCGCCGCGCTGTTCCGCCCGTTCACCCTGGACGTCGTGCTCGCGTACCACGAACTGCTGGGCTGGCGGCGGGGATCGGTGTGCCCGGCCGAGCCGGCCCGGACCCGGCTGCCCCGGCTGGAGACCGCGCTCGGCGCCGGTGCGCAGCAGAGCCCCGACCTGATCGGGGAGATCCTCGCCGACGTGCGGGACGCCCGGCCCAACCCGGTGCACGGGTTCCTCGCCGCCCACCTGCACGGCGGCGGACGCCAGCTCACCGCCAACTTCGACCTGTGCGTCGAACGCGCCCACGTCGGCCGGTACGGCCGGTCGCCGGACCCCGGGCAGCTCCACCACTTCCACAACGCGTTCTCCGACGGGTCGGATCCGGCCCGGTTGGGCGCCACCCTGGCGCGCATCGAACGTGGCTTCGACGCCGCCGACCGGGCGGCGCTCGTCGACCGGCTGCGCGGCCCGGCCCGCCGGGTCGTCATGGTCGGCTACAGCGGCAGCGACTTCTTCGACGTGGACGTGGCGGTCGCCGACCTCCCACCGGGCTCGCTCGACGGTCTGACCGTCCACTGGGTCAACCACTCGTCGTGTGCCTGGCACCGGCCGACCCCACGGCCGTCGACCGCCGTCTTCGACGTCGAGTACGGCGACCCGGACGGGGTCCTGCCCTCCCTCGCCGGGCACCTGCGCAGAGCCGGGGCCACCGTCGAGTTCCTCTGCGGGCCGACCACCACGCTGCTCGACGGGCTCGCCGTTCGCTGGGGCTTCGACCGGGTGCCCCCGCCGGTCCTGCGGCCACCGCCCGCCGTCGACGTCGCCGTGGACGACCGACGCCGCACGGCCGCCACCTTCCGGTACTTCCGCGCGGTCGGGCTCGTGCCCGAGGTCCGTCGGCTGCTCGCCGAGGAGCCGGACGTCGCCGCCGACGAGCTGGTCCTCACCCGGTCCGACCTGATGTGGGAGGAGGGCCGGTACACCGACCTGCGCCGCTGGTGGCGACAGCAGCCACCGTCGCCCCGCCGCACCGAACGTATCGGGGCGACCCTCTGGGTCCAGGGGCGGTTGCTGCCCGCCTACGCGTGGCTGACGTGGCACCGGCGGCGGGCCTCGAACGACGCGGAGCTACGGCTGATCGCCGAGACCGAGGCCCGGGTCATCGAGCACATGCGGCTGGTGCCCGACCTGCGCTGGCTGGGCCGCCCGCTGGCACGCGACGCGGCCCGCTGGTTGCCGGCACCCCGGCAGCAGGACGGGCTGCACGAGTTCCGGCGACTCACCGACGTCTCCGGAAGCCTGCGGAACTCCACGGCGGCCACCTCCCGGCCGGAGTCCGAGGCGGCCGAGACCCAGGAGTGGTTCCTGGAGGCCGGCAACGTCCACGCCGCCCTCGCTTACCAGCACCGGCGGCTGCGGGACAACCATCGCGTCACGACCCCCGTCGCCGAGCTGGGCCGGCTCTACCGGGCGCAGCAGCGTCGGGCCGGCATCCTCGGCTCGACGGCGGCATCCTGGCGGGTGCTCCTGCTTCCCCGGGCCGGGCAGGTGTTCACCCTGCGGGAGGCGGTGGTCGGGTGCGTCGCCGTGCAGTTCGGCGCCTGGCACCGGGTACGCCTGCTCGGTCGGCTCCTGATCGACCGGTTCCGGTCCCGGATCCGCCCCGCCCCGCCGGACGACCGGGGCTCCCTGCCCTGAGCTACCCGCGCCTGCCCGGCGTACGGCCGCCGCCCCGGATCCCTGGGGGAAAACCACCAGGCCGAGCCGGGTGGTTGCCGGCTTCTGACCACCGACGCGGGTGCCTAACGTCGATCTCGTGATCGAACTGCGGGAATTGACCAAGAGGTACGGCGACCGGGTCGCCGTGAACGGGCTGACCGTCCAGGTCCGGCCGGGGGTGGTGACCGGCTTCCTCGGCCCGAACGGGTCCGGCAAGTCGACGACGATGCGGATGATCCTCGGTCTGGACGCGCCGGACCACGGTGCGGCGCTGATCGGCGGGGTGCCGTACGCCGACCTGGACTGGCCGTTGCGGTCGGTCGGCGCCCTCCTCGACGCCGGGGCGTTCCATCCCGGTCGCAGCGGCTACGCGCACCTGGCCGCGCTCGCGGCGAGCAACGACGTCCCCCGCTCGCGGGTCGACGAGGTGCTGCGCCTCGTGGGTCTCTCCGAGGCGGCGAAGCGGCGCACCGGCACCTACTCGCTCGGCATGCGCCAACGGCTCGGCGTCGCGGTGGCGCTGCTCGGCGACCCAGGGGTCCTCCTGCTCGACGAGCCGGTCAACGGGCTGGACCCGGAGGGGATCCGCTGGATCCGGAGCCTGCTGCGCGCCCTGGCCGCCGAGGGCCGGACGGTGTTCGTGTCCAGCCACCTGATCGCCGAGATGGCGCTGACCGCGGACCGGCTGGTGGTCATCGGCCGGGGCGAGCTGCTGGCGGAGACCACCGTCGCCGAACTCGCGGGCCGCCACGACTCGCTGGAGGACGCGTTCCTCCGACTCACCTCGCAGTCCACCGACTACCGCGGCACGGAGGTGTCATGAACGGCTACGGATTCCGGCAGGTCGTCCGGATGGAACGGATCAAGCTGGGTAGCGTCCGGTCCACGTGGTGGCTGTCGGCCGCCGCGGTGCTGTCGATGGCGGCGACCGGGGTGGGGGTGGGCCTCGGCTACCGGTCCCACACGCCGGTCGCCACCACCGCCCAGATCCTGAACAACAGTCTCAGCGGCGCCATCCTGGCGCAACTGTTCCTGGGCGTGCTCGGCGTCCTGCTGGTGACCGGCGAGTACGGCACCGGGCAGATCCGCTCGACGTTCGCCGCCGTGCCGCGGCGTCGGACCGTCCTGGCGGCGAAGGCCGCCGTGGGCGGTGGCGCGGCTCTCGCCGTCGGCCTGGCCGGGTCGTTCGCCGGCTACCTGGGCGGGCAGCTCGCCATCCGGGGCACCGCCATCCCGACCGCCTCCCTCGGGGAGCCGGGGGTCCTGCGGGCGGTCCTGCTGACCGGTGGCTACCTGGCCGCCACCGCGCTGATCGGGGTCGGCATCGGGGCGGTGGTACGGCACTCGGGGGCCGCGATCGGCACGCTGTTCGCTCTGATGTTCGTCCCCACGATCGTGGTCGGGCTGTTCGGCGAGGACGGCGTCGTCGTCGGACGCTTCATGCCGCTGCTGATGCTGCTCAACTCGGTGGCGGTGCTCTCACCCGGGTCGGGGCTGTTCAGCGGGTGGGTGAGCGTGCTGCTGATGGGCGGCTACGCGGCGGTGGCGATCCTGTGCGGTGGCGTACTGCTCCGTTCGCGGGACGCGTGACCGAACCACCGTGGGACGGACCGCCCGTGGGACCGGCCGACCGGGGGCCGGCCACCACGCGGCCGACGACGACGGGGGTGGTCGTGGGGGTGGTGACGGGGGCGGCGGGGGCGGCGACAATGGGCCGATGACCGTGCTGCGCGCCCCGTTCACCGCAGCGGTCCTCCGTCAGGCCGTGTTCTGTGTGGTCGGGGTGCTCAGCGCGGTCGCGGTCCTGGCCGTACCGGTGCTTGTGCCCGCCCTGGGCGTCCTCGTCCTCTCGGCCACCGGTGCCCTGGACCGCGAGCCCGCGCCCGTCGTCGCGCCGCTGTTCCTGGTGCTGCTCCCGCTCACCGTCGCGCTCCTGGTCGTCCTGGTCGCCCCGACCGGACGCGCGACGGGAGCCGGGTACCGCCGGCTCGCGGCCCGACTGCTCGACGTGCACGTGGCAGCCCCGCCGCCCCGCCCCTCGCGGCGGCCCGGCGCGCTGGTCGCCGACGGGCCGGGCTGGCGGGCCGCCGGATACGCCCTGCTCAAGGTGCCGCTGGCCGTCCCGCAGGGCTACGGCGTGTTCTGCTACGTCTTCGGGCCGGTCAACCTCAGCTACCCGCTGTGGTGGCCGCTGTTCCGCAACCACCCGCCCGGCACCCGGCTCGGGCCGGTGTGGGCGTTCACCCCGTTCGGCGTCCTCGGCGCGCGGACCCTCGCCGGCGCGTTCCTCGTCGCGGCGGCCGGTCTCGCCATGCTCCTGGTGGCGCCGTGGGTGATGCGGGCCGGCACGGTGGCGGACGTGGCGGCGATGCGCCGGCTGCTGGGTCCGCCCCCGCTCGCCGAGCGGGTACGCGAGCTGCGGGCCAGCCGCGCACAGGCGATCGACGACGCGGCCACCATGATGCGCCGGCTGGAACGGGACCTGCACGACGGAGCGCAGATCCGGCTGGCGACGCTGGCCATGCACCTCGGCATGGCCACCGAGAAGCTCGGCGTCGACGGCCCACCGCCCGACCTCGCGCAGGCCCGCGAGCTGGTCGCGCTCGCCCACCGGGGCGCGAAGGACGCCCTCGCGGACCTGCGCGACCTGGTCCGCGGCATCCATCCGCCGGTGCTCGACAACGGCCTCGGCGACGCGCTGGCGACCCTCGCCACCGACAGCGCGGTCCCGGTCACGGTGACGGTCGAGCTGACCGACCGTCCGGCGCCCGCCATCGAGACCATCGCCTACTTCTGCGCCGCCGAGCTGCTCACGAACGCGGCCAAGCACAGCGGCGCGACCCGGGTCCGGCTCGGGGTCCGCGGCTCCGGTCGCCGCCTGACCCTGAGTGTCACGGACGACGGCACCGGCGGGGCGGACCCGGCCGGCGCCGGCCTGACCGGGCTGGCCCGCCGGATCAGCGTCGTGGACGGTCGGCTGCGGGTGCACAGCCCGGTCGGCGGGCCGACCCGGGTCGAGATCGAGCTACCCACACAGGTGTGAACGGAGGAGACGGCATGCGGGTGGTGATCGCGGAGGACTCCGCGATGATGCGCGAGGGTCTGGTCCGGCTGCTCACCGACCGTGGCTTCGACGTGTGCGCGGCGGTGGCCGACGCGGACACGCTGCGGGCCACGGTCGCCGCCGTGGTGCCGGACGTGGCCGTCGTCGACGTCCGGATGCCGCCCACCCACACCGACGAGGGGTTGCGCGCCGCGATCGACATCCGCCGCGACCACCCCGGTGTCGGGGTGCTGGTGTTCTCCCAGTACGTGGAGACCCGCTACGCCACCCGGCTGCTCACCGACCGGCCCAGCGGGGTCGGTTACCTGCTCAAGGACCGGGTCGCCGACATCGCCGACTTCGTGGAGGCGCTGACCCGGGTGGCGGCCGGCGGCACCGCGCTGGATCCGGAGGTGGTCGGCCACCTGATGCGGGCCGGGCGGGACACGCTCGGGCTGGCGTCGCTGACCCCCCGCGAGCGCGAGGTGCTCTCGTCGATGGCCGAGGGCCGGTCCAACGCCGGTATCGCGGCGGCACTCGCCATCACCCCCGGGGTGGTGGAGAAGCACGTGGCGAACATCTTCGCGAAGCTCGGGCTGCCCGCCTCCGACGGCGACAACCGTCGGGTGCTGGCCGTCCTGCGTCATCTCGGCGGCTGACCGTACGCGGCCGGACCCGCATGCGCCGCCGGCCGGCAGCCCACAGGGCTGCCGGCCGGCGGCGCGGCGCTGGCGTCAGGGGACGAACACGACGTCGCGCAGTCGGGGTGACGGACCGTCCAGCACGTGACCGGCCCGGCCGCGCAGCCACCTGTCGAAGAAGGCGGTGACCAGGGTCTCCTGGCTGCGGACGGCCCGGGCCGGCGCGATGGTGCCCAGGGCATCGGTGACGAAGCTGTCGGGGAGGTCGAGCTGCCGGGCGATCTGCGGGATCAGCGGCACGGCGTCCTTGTAGGCGTTCTCACCCTTCGCGCCGTCGAGCCGCAGGTCGACGCGCCAACCGGTGCTGTTGTCCCACAGCATCCGCCAGGACGGCGTCTGGTGGTGGTCGGTGTCGACGTCGCCCATGAGCATGAACGGCCGGTCCAGGCCGGTGCGCGTGACCGGCCACAGGGCGAGGGCGTCCGGCATGATCGGCGACTCGATGCTGCCGCCCATGTCGATCGCGGCCCTGATGCGGGGGTCGTCGCTCATCGCCTGCAGGGCGGTCATTCCGCCGGCGGAGACGCCGAACATGCCCGTCCGACTCAGGTCCAGGGCACCAGCCATGCCCCGGGGCAGCGGTCGGCCTGCCGCGTCCGGGTTCACCCCCCGGTCGAGGGCCGCCAGCTGGTCGAGCACGAAGCGGGTGTCCGCGAGCCGGGTGTCGAACACCCGCGCCCCGAGTCGCTGGAAGTCCTCGGGCTGCTGCGCCTGCTCGAACAGCTGCGGCAACACGGTGCTGACGACGCGGCCGTCGGGGAACTCCACCTCGGACACCTCGTAGGTGTGGTCGATGGTCACCACCACGTATCCGCGGCTGGCCAGGTCCTGCACCAGGGTGGTGCCCCAGGTCCGCGGGTCGCCGGCCCCGGCGGAGTACAACACCACCGGGTACGGCCGCCCGCTTCGCGCCAGCGGTGCGCCCCGGTGGCCGCTGGTCCGGGTGGCGGCGAAGTCCACCGCGCCCGCCGGGATGCCGTACAGGCCGGCCCCGACACCGGCGGCGCCACCGAAGTGGGCCGCCGCGCCGGGCAGCATGTGGGGTGCCGGTGGGAAGCGGTCCACCCCGGTGGCCGGGTACCAGACGCTGACCATCAGCTCGCGGGGGGCCGGGGTGGCCGTCCACGGGTCGGTGCGGGAGCGGTCGACCAGGTGCAGGTCGACGGTACCCACCGGGTGGGGCCCCGTCGGCGTCGGCAGCCGCAGCCGGGCCGGGCCGTCGGCTCGCTGCTCAGCCCGCGGTGCGACGGTGCCGGAGGCGGAGGCGGAGGCGGAGGCGGAGGCGGAGGCGGAGGCGGAGGCGGAGGCGGAGGCGGAGGCGGAGGACGGTGCCGGGTGGGCGACCGTCACGCAGCCGACGATCACCGTGGCGAGCACTGCGGTCCGGAATCCCCATGCCATGAGCGGCTCCTCAGGAAACCAGGGCTGCCCCAGCGGCCGCCCTTCGTCGAGTTCCACGCTAGGAGCGCGACGGGGCCGGAAGAAGGCGGCTTCCACCCACCTCGTGGGGGTGGTTAACCCCCGGTCCACCGGCAACGGACGGGCAGCCGTCCCGGGCCGCCGTCGGCGGCCCGGTGCAGACGGCGCGGTCGACCGTCGGCGGCAGGGGACGGTTACTCGGTGAAGTAGTCGCGGAGCACGGCGATCCGCCCGGCGCGGAGGCGGAAGATCTGCACGAGCGACATCGTCGTGCGCCGCCCGTCGGCTCCGTCGAACGCGACGTCGACCTCGGCGATGAACACGTCGGGATCCGGGGTGTCGTGCAGGACGTAGCCGGATCCTTCCGGGTGCACCGTGCCACGGTGGGCCGGCTGCCGGTGGTACCTGCGGAGTCCGGACCGGATCGCCTCGCGGCCGACCAGGCGGCCGTGCAGCGGGTGACCCTCCGGTGCCAGCGGTGCGTCGTACACACCGTCCTCGGTGAACATCGCGGCGATCGCGTCCGGATCCCGGGTGACCGCGCCGGCGTACACGTACCGCTCGAAGATTTCCTGATGCATGAGGTCCACTCTCCAGTCTAGCTCGCGGACCGGTGGCGGGGACGGGTGCCGGGCGACGGTGGCCCGGCGCGGAGAGGGTCCTCCGCGCCGGGCCGTCGGTGCCGGAGGGGTCAGCTGGCCGCGCAGGTGGCCGTGCTGCCCGGGCCGGTCCCGGTGCCCTGGAAGCCGAAGTTGGTCGACTGCCGGGCTCCGACCTGGCCGTTGTAGCTCACGTTGGTGAACCGGACGGTTCCGCTGGTGCCGCTGTTCTGGGCGCTCCAGGCGCTGGTGACGGCGGCACCGCCGGGCAGGTTGACGGTCACGGTCCAGCCGTTGATGCCGCTGTCGCCCGCGGTGACCTTCACGTCCGCGGTGAACCCGCCGGACCACTGGTTGACCGTCACCGACGCGGAACAGCCGTTGCCGCCCGCCGGCGGCGGCGTGGTGGGGGGAGCCGTGGTCGGCGGCGCGGTCGTCGGCGGCGCCGTGGTCGGCGGGGTGGTGGTCGGCGGGTTCGGTGCGCCGTTGGCCAGGCTGAAGGCCAGGTCCGGCTGGAACGAGCCGGCCGTGTAGCGGCAGCCGTCCGCCTCGCCCGGCGGCTTCACCCAGAGGTACGCGTCGATGTTGTTGTCGCCGGTGTTGGTCGTCGGGTACTGCCCGATGCGTCGGTCGGTGTTGTCGTCGCCGCACCAGTCCCCGCTGGCGCCGCCGTTGCGGCTGGTGTCGATGACCTGACGCTTGCCCGAGATGCCCATGCCGTTGAGGGCGGAGATGACCGACCGGCCGAAGTTCGCCTCACTGGAGGTGGGGTTGTAGTTCGACACGTTGGTGAAGAAGCCGTCGGCGTACTGCACCCCGGCCGCCCGGAGCCGGTTGGCGGTCTCGTTGGCGCTGTTCCAGGTGGAGTGGCCGGCGTCCAGGTACACCTTGGCGTTGGGGTTGGCCGACTTCATGGTCCGGGTGGCGGTCGAGATCGCCTGGTTACGGGCGTTGATCTCGTTGCTGTTCAGGCAGGTCAGCAGGGCGAGGGAGTCGGTCTCCAGGATGATGATGACCGTCCGGTTGCCCAGTCCCCGGGAGAAGTTGGACACCCAGGTCTGGTACTGGTTGAGGTCCGGCGCCCCGCCGGCGCTGGCTCCGCCGCAGTCCCGGTTGGTGATCTGGTACACCGCCATCACCGGGATCTGCTGCGCCGCGTTGGCGGCCCCGACGAACGAGGCGGCCTCGGACTGCGCGGTCGACGGGTTGAAGTTGGCGAACCAGCGGGCCTGCGGCTGACTCGCGATCTTGTCGCGGATGACCGCGGCACGCGAGTCGCCGGGGTTGGCGGCGACCCAGCGGACGACGGCCGAACTCGGGTCGCGGTAGAGCGGTCCGGACAGGGTGCCGGCGGACGCGCCGCCGGCCGTCATACAGACGGCGGCAACGGTGGCACCGGCCACGGCTGCCACGCTGACGGCCGCTGATCTGCGGCGGCGGAAGAGGATAGCCACGACGTGTTTCCTCCTGATCACATTGATGTATCTAAGTTCATGGGAGCGTTCCCATGGACGTTAGCGGAGGCGGACCCCGCTGCCAAGACGTGCACGCTTGTCAATCGGTCGGCAATGTGGCCGGCAGGGGCGGACCGACGCCGGACCGGGCCGGGCCACCCCACCCGGGGCAACCGACCGCATTGCGAGCAGGCGCCCGAAACCAGAGCAGTGCTACAGTTAACAACTATGAAGGCATCGGGGTTCCGCGCCCGGGTCCGGGCCGAGATCGTCACCGAGCTCAAGGCGGTGGCCTGGCGTCACCTGGCCGCCGACGGCGCCAACCTGTCGTTGCGCGCCGTCGCCCGCGACATGGGCATGGCCTCGTCCGCGGTCTACCGCTACTTCCCCAGCCGGGAGGACCTGCTCACCGCGTTGATCATCGACGCGTACGACGCCCTCGGGGAGAGCGCCGAGAAGGCCGCCGAGAGCGCCGAGCCGGGGCTCGCCCGCTGGCTCGCCGTCGGGCACGCCGTCCGCGACCGCGCCCTGGCGGTCCCGCACGAGTGGGCGTTGATCTACGGCAGCCCGGTGCCCGGCTACCGCGCACCGGAGGACACCATCGGTCCGGGTGCCCGGGTCGTCCTGCTGATCGGGCGGATCCTCCAGGAGGCGCTGCGGGCCGGCCGCCTGGAGCTCGGCGAGCCACTCACCGGGGAGTTCGCCACGGAACTGGCCTCGGTGGCAGCCCGGTTCGGCGACGACATGCCGCCACGGCTCCTCGCCGACAGCGCGACGATGTTCTTCATGCTCTGCGGCGCGGTCAACGCCGAACTGTTCGGCCAGCTGGCCAACTCGGTCGACCGGGACCGGCGCGGCTTCTTCAGCTTCCAGCTCGGCCAGGCGGCCACCCTGGCCGGTCTCACGGCCTGACCCGGTCCGGCACCGGCCGGCCCCCGGGCTGCCGGGCCGTCCGCGCGCGGACACCCGCCGGTCCATCGGTGGTAAAACTCGATACAGAGATCCATCGTGGACTTTGTGATTGAATGAACTGTGCGCGTCTTCCATCGCGATTGGACGATTCGACGACGAGGTATGCAGGTTCGGTTCTTCAGTCTGTCCTGCCTCCTCTTCCTCGCGTATCCGGTCGGCGCGATCACCCGCACGTCGATCTGGCTCCTACCCGTACTGTTGGCCTTCGCCGCCGGCTACTGCCGGGTGATAATTCGCAACACCCCGCAGATGCACGGCAACCGCGCGCCGCTGACCGTCCTGCTCACCCTGGTCCTGGGCGCGCTGATGGTCCCCACGCTGCACTACGACTGGTTCTCCGGTCTGGGCGTCTTCGCCGCGATCATGCTGCTGATCAACTTCCCGCTGCGCTGGTGGCCGGTGGTCCTGACCGCCCTCATCGGCTCCTGCACCCTCGTCGCCCAGTTCATCCTGCACGCCGAACGCAGCTCGATCGTCGTGCTCCTGGTCCTGCTGGTGATCGTCGGAGCCACCCAGGTGGCCGTCTACAAGCAGATCGAGACGTCCATGCAGTTGCAGGAGGCGCGCACCGAGCTGACCCACCTGGCGGTCGCCGAGGAACGGCTGCGCATCGCCCGCGACCTGCACGACATCCTCGGGCAACGGCTCTCCGCGGTCACCCTGAAAGCCGAGATCGCCGCCCAGATGGTCGTCCGGGATCCGCACCGGGCGGTCAACGAGATCCTCGAGGTGAGCGCCACCGCCCGAGACGCCCTGGCGGAGGTGCGCGCGGCCGTCTCCGGCTACCGCACGGTGTGGCTGCGGGCCGAGGCGGAGAGTTCCGAGGCCCTGCTGACCGCCTGCGGCGTGACGGTGACGGTGGCCGGTCCGCTGTCCCTGCCGCGGCCGACCAACGAGACGGCCGGGTGGGTGGTGCGGGAGGCGACGACGAACGTGATCCGGCACGCCTCGGCGCAACGGTGCTGGATCACGGTCGTCGACGAGGGCGACACGTTCGTCGTGCAGGTCGCCGACGACGGGGCGGGCGGCGCGCTCGACCAGCCCTTCTCGTACGGCACCGGGCTCACCGGGCTCGCCGAGCGCATCGACATCGTGGGGGGCGAGCTGGAGGTCGGCCCCCGCGACGGCCGCTTCGTGGTGACCGCCCGGATCCCGGCCAACCCGCAGTTCGCGGACTCGACCGCTACTCGGCGATCCGCGTTCGGCCGACCCAGGTGAACACCGTCCGGCCGTCCGCCCCCGGGGCCGTCCGGTGGAAGTGCTCGTACCCGTTGAGCCACGGGAGCTTGACCCTGTCCGCGTCGCCGGTGACGTGACAGGTCCGCATCATGACCGGAATGTCGGTCGGACCGCCATCGAGCACGGCGACGACGGTGGGCTGCTGATCGTCCATCGTGACCCCTTCGATGAGCAACTGTCTGTGCTGCTCACGCTATGCACGGGGCCTGGAGTGCGGCTTGACCCGGTGACTCGATTCCGGCTCAAGCGCGCCGGAGGACCCTTCAGGCATGACGACCGAATCAGGGCAGGCCCGCCTGACCGGCACGGCGGTGTCGCCGCACGCCGGTCGCCCGGGTGGCATCCATATCGCGTACGAGAGTCTCGGCCGCCCCGACGGTGAGCCGCTGCTGCTCGTCATGGGTCTCGGCATGCAGATGATCATGTGGCACGACGACCTGTGTGCCGCCTTCGCCGGCCGGGGCTTCACGGTCGCCCGGTTCGACCACCGCGACGTGGGCGCCTCGACCCACCTGCACGAGGCCGGCCGCCCCACCATCCTGCGGATGATGCTGCGGCCGGGCAAGGCGGCGTACCGGCTGCCGGACATGGCCGGCGACGCGGTCGCCGTGCTCGACGCGCTGGGCTGGCCGCGCGCGCACGTCGTCGGCATCTCCCTCGGCGGGATGATCGCGCAGCAGATCGCGATCGACCACCCCGGGCGGGTGCTCAGCCTGACCTCGATCTCGGCCACCGCGTCGCCCCGGATCGGCCGGCTCAGCATGCGTACCGCGATGCGCCTGCAGAAGCTGCAGGACCGGCCGGTCGAGAACGGGGAGCAGGCCGGGCAGCTGATGGTCGACCTGTTCGACCTGATCGGCTCCCCCGGGTACGACATGGACGAACGCTGGCTGCGGGAACGCGGCCGGATCGCCTTCGACCGGGCCTACGACCAGGCCGGCCGGCTGCGGCACGAGGCCGCGCTGATGGCCTCCCGGGACCGCCGCGCCCAGCTCGCCGAACTCCGCGTCCCGGCACTGGTGGTGCACGGCGAGGCGGACCGGATCTGGAACGTCGCCGGTGGTCGGGCCACCGCCGAGGCCATCCCGGGCGCCCGGCTGATGACCTTCCCCGGGTACGGGCACGGCGTCCTCCCCCGGGCGCTCTGGGCCGACGTGGTCGACGGCGTGGCCGCCCTCGCCGGCCGCTGAACCCCCGGCACGGAGAAGCCCGGTCACCCTCGCGGTGACCGGGCTTCCCCGTGCCTCACCAGCCGGCCGCGAGGTCCTCGCGGGCCGCGGCGACCAGGTCGTCGAGGGACAACTCGGACAGCACGGCGTCGTCCGGGCCGACCGGGCCGACCGCCGGACGCGCCGGAGACGGCGGCACCGGCGTCCGGGCACCGAACAGTTCCGTGGTCAGGTAGGCGCTCAGGGCCACCACCGTCGGGTGGTCGAGCGCCACCGTCGCCGGCAGTTCCCGGCCCAGGCCGTACGCCAACCGGGTCCGCAGGTCGATCGCCATGATCGAGTCGAGGCCCAGGTCGGCGAAGCCGGAGTGCTCGTCCACCGGCACCGGACTGCCCAGCGTCTCCGCCACCATCGTCGCCACCGCGTCGCGCAGCACCCCCGGCGCGTCCGCCTCCGCCAGGTCGGCCACCCGCTCCCCGAGCCACCCCGACGGCGGCGTCGCGGCGTCGCGGGGGGCGGCCGACGCCGGTGCCGCCGAGGCCGCCACCAGGGCCGCCCGGGGATGGCCGGCGACCAGCGCGGCGTAGCGGGGAAGGTCGACCGCGACCGCGACCAACTGGTGCAGGTCGCTGTCCAGCGCGGCCGCCAGGACCGGCGCGGCGTCCTCGTCGCCCAACGGGCGGACGTGGTAACGCTCGGAAGCCCGCCGTACCACGTCGGTGCCGGCCAGGCCCTGCTCGCCGTCCGGCACCCACGGCCCCCAGGCGATGCTCACCGCCCGGACGCCCTCGGCCCGCAGCGCCTCGGCCAGACCGGTCAGGTAGCCGTTGGCGGCGGCGTAGCCGGTCTGCCCGGCCGAGCCGAGCACCGAGGAGACCGAGGAGTACAGCACCAAGGCGCCCAGCTCCCGACCCCGCAGCGCCGCGGCGAGGGCCGCCGCGCCGTCCACCTTGCCGGCGAAGACCCCGTCGTACGCCGACGGTGCCGCCGTGCCGAACGCGCCGTCGGCGGTCGCCCCCGCCAGGTGCAGGACGGCGTCGAGTGGACCGAGCCGGTCGGCGGCGGCCACCGCCTCGGCGCACACCCGGGGATCGGCGACGTCACCCCGTACCACCTCGATCCGGACCCCCTGCCCGGTGAGCGAGTCCAGGACCCGGCGCGCACCCGCACCCGGCGCGGACCGGCTCACCAGGGTGAGCGCCCTGGTCCCCCGCTCGACCAGCAGCCGGGCGGTGCTCAGGCCGAGCGCCCCCAGACCACCGGTGATCAGCGCCCCGGACGGCCAGCCACGACCGGCGGACCGCGGTCGCGCCGGCACCAGCCGGGCGCCGGTGACCGCTCCGGCGGACACCCGCAACCGGGGCTCGGCGCACCCGTCGTCGACCGCGCCGGTCAGCGTCGCCGCCAACCGGTCCACCGCCGTCCGGTCGGTCTCGACGCGCAGCAGCCGACGGTCCGGCTCCTCAGCCTCCAGTGCGGCGAGCAGACCCCACAGCGTCTCCCGCAGCGGCGCCCCGCCCGGGCCGGTCGGGGCGAGCACCGCGTACGGCACCGCCGGGCGGCCGGCACGCAGTGCCGTAGCCAACTCCCGGACCGCCGCCAGCGGCTCCACCCCGTCGGACTCGACCCACCGGGCGTCCACCACCAGGTCGGCCGGGCCGTCCGGGGTCACGGTGTGCCCGACGCGGCGCAGGGCGGCGGCCAGCTCGTCGACGAAGACACCCGTGCCGGTCAGCCCGACCACGTGCCGCCGCCCGACCGGACGCTCCGCGACCTCCACCGGGGTCCAGTCCACCGCGTACAGGTGGGACCGCTCCTCACGCAGGCTCTGCCGCAGCAGCTCACGCGGCGCGTGCCGGACCCGGAAGTCGTCCACCACCATCAGGCTCTCGCCACCGGCGGTGAACAGGTGCAGGTCGGCGGCGTCCACCCGGCTGCGCCCGCCGGCCAGCGGCTCGGCCGAACGCACCCGGACGTGCCCCCACAGCTCGCCGGTCGGCCGGGGTCCGGCCGGGAAGGTGATCCGGGCCGCCGAGAACGGGATGGCCAGCGACGCGGCCTCGGCGACCCGGTCGTCGACCAGGAACCCGGCGATGCTCTGGAAGCACGAGTCGATGAGACCCGGATACAGCTCGTAGCACGCCGGATCGTCGGGCAACGCCGGCGGCGCGTAGCGGACCAGGGCCTCCCCGCCCCGGATCCACACGTCGGCGATCCACCGGAAGGACGGGCCGAGGGTGTAGCCGAGGGCGGCGAAGTAGGCGTAGAACGCCGCCCCGGAGAGGTGCCGGTCGGCACCGCCGACGAACTCCCCCCGGTCCGTCTCCGTCGGGGCCGCCCGGCCCGCCCCGTCGGCCGTCAACCGACCGGAGAGGTGCTCCTGCCACTGCCGCCGCTCGTCGTCGAGCAGGCTGTGCACGGCGAGGTGACCGGTCGCGGTGTCGGCGACCAGCTGCACCCGGTACTCCTCACCCTCGGCGACCACCAACGCCCTCGGGCAGACCATGTCGGTCAGCGTCAGCGCCGCGCCGTCCCCGGCGAGCGCGGACAGCGCGGTCGCCAGATGCGACGCGGCCGGGGTGACCACCGTGTCGTACAGCCGGTGGTCGGTGAGGTAGGCCGGGAACGCGGTGGTACGCGGGAACTCGAAGACCCGGGCGCTGCGCAGCGCGGGCGACTGGACCTCGGTGCCCCAGTGCGCTCCGGTGCCGGCCGGCGCGGGCGACGGCCGGGCCGGGGCCGACTTCACCCAGAACCGGGTGTCGGCGAACGGGTAGACCGGTGCCGCCCCGGTCGCCCGGCCCTGCACCGCGGCCCACTCGATCGGCTGCCCCAGCTCGTACAGCCGGGCCACCGCGTCGAGCAGGACGGCCCGGTCGGACGCCCCGCGCCGCATCGACGGCAGCGCGCCTCCGGCCGGCAGCAGACCGCCGGCGGTCACCAGGCCGGTGAGCGTACGCCCCGGTCCGATCTCGACGAACACGTCGGCCCCGAGGTCACGCAGCGCCTCCACCCCGGCGCCGAAGCGCACCGGCTGCCGGACGTGCCGGGCCCAGTAGCCGGCGTCGTAGCCCTCGGCGGGCCGACCGGTCACGTTGCTCACGATCGGCAGCACCGGCGGCCGGTGCGTCACCCCGGCGACCGCCGACCGCAACTCGTCGAGCACCGGCTCCATCAGCCAGGAGTGGAAGGCGTGCGAGACGACCAGGCGCTGCGTCCCGATCCGGTCGGCCCGGCAGGCGGCGGCGAAGGTGTCCACGGCGTCGGCCGGGCCGGCCACCACGACGGCGCGCGGCCCGTTGACCGCGGCGACGTCCAGCGGCTGGCCGGCGATCCGGTCGGCGACCTCGGCCTCGGTGGCCGTCACCGCCACCATCGCGCCCGGGGCGGACCCCTGCATCAGCCGGGAGCGACGACTGACCAGGAACAGGCCGTCGGCAAGGTCGAGCACCCCGGCGTGGACCGCGGCGGAGATCTCGCCGACGCTGTGGCCGAGCACGGCGGTCGCGGTGACCCCCCAGGAGGCCCACAGGGCGGCCAGTGACACCTGAAGGGCGACCAGCGCGGGCTGGGTCACCACGGTCTGGTGGATCCGCTCCCGGTCGGCTCCGGTCCAGAGCAGTTCGGTGAGCGGGGCACCGAGCTGCGGGGTGAGCACCGCGTCGCACGCGTCGAAGCGCTCCCGGAACACCGGCTCGGTCTCGTACAGCTCGCGGGCCATCCCGAAGTACTGGCTGCCCTGGCCGGAGAAGAGGAACGCCACCCGCGGCGGCCGGCCGGTGCCGACCTGCGGCGGCGGACCCGACAACCCGGCGAGCAGGTCCGCGCCGGTGCAGCCGACGACCGCACGGCGGGCGCGCAGGTGGGACCGTCCGGCCCCGGCGAGCGCGGTCAGCGCGGCCACCCGCTCCTCGGCCGGGTCACCGGCGAGCGCGTCGCGCCAGACGGCGGTCACCCGCTCCAGGCCCGCCGGGTCCGACCCGGACAGCGGCAGGACGAACGGCGGGCGGCCGGCCGGCGGTGGCTCCTCGGCCGGTGCCGCGCCGACGATCACGTGCGCGTTCGTGCCGGAGAAGCCGAACGCCGAGATCCCGGCCAGCCGCCGGCCGCGTCCCGCCGGCCACGGCAGGGCGTGGTCCACCACCCGGACGTTCATCCCGGCCCAGTCGATCTGCGGGTTCGGCTCGGTGTAGTGCAGGTCGGCCGGAATCCGGTCGTGCCGCAGGGCGAGCACCGTCTTGGCCAGCGACACCAGGCCGGACGCCGACTCGCAGTGCCCGACGTTGCTCTTCACCGATCCGAGGTACAGCGGATCGTCCGGTCGCCGGCCGGAGCCCAGCACCCGCCAGGCGGCGGAGACCTCGACCGGATCGCCCAGCGCCGTCCCGGTGCCGTGCGCCTCCAGGTAGGAGACCTCGGCCCCGTCGACCCCGGCGTCGGCCAGCGCCGACCGGATCACCGCCTGCTGCGCCCGCCCGTTCGGGGCGGTCAGCCCGGTCGACGCGCCGTCGGAGTTGACCGCGCTGCCGTGCAGCACCGCGAGGATCCGGTCACCTGCCCGCCGGGCCGCGTCCAGCGGCTTGAGCACCACCATCGCCACCGCCTCGGAGCGGACGAAGCCGTCCGCCTGGGCGCTGAACGTGCGGCAGCGACCGGTCGGCGAGAGCATGTGCGCCCGGCTGACCGCCACCGAGGCGGCCGGCGCGGCGATGACGTTCACCCCGCCCACCAGCGCGGTCTGCGACTCCCCCGACCGCAGGGACCGGATCGCGAGGTGCAGCGCGACCAGCGACGACGAGCACGCGGTGTCGATCGCCATCGCCGGGCCCTCGAAGCCGTACAGGTAGCTGAGCCGGCCGGCCGCCGCGTTGAGCGCGGTGCCGGTGCCGAAGTAGGCGTCCAGCCCGTCCAGGCCGCCCCGCTCCAGCAGGCGCGCGTAGTCGCTGTTGGAGATGCCGACGAACACGCCGGTACGGCTGCCCCGCAGGCTGCGCGGGTCGACGCCGGCGTCCTCGAACGCGTGCCAGGCGGTCTCCAGCAGCAGCCGCTGCTGCGGGTCCAGGCTCTCCGCCTCGCGACCCGGGATGTCGAAGAAGGCGGCGTCGAACCGGTCCACGTCCCGGAGGAAACCGCCCTGGTCGGTGGTGATGGTGCCGGCCCGCACCTGGTCGGCGTCGTGCAGGGCGGCGCCGTCCCACCGGTCCGCCGGCACCGGGCCGACGCCGTCACGGCCGTCGGTCAGCAGGTCCCACAGCTCGTCGACCGAGTCGGCGCCGGGGAAGCGCCCGGCCATGCCGACGATCGCGATCGGCCCGGCGGTCGGCTGCCCGGGCCGGTCCGCCGGCACCGGCCGCGCCGGCGCGGGCCGCAGCGGCTCCGCGCCGGCCACCTCCGGCGACGACCCGGCAGGCTCCGTCCGGGCCGACATCGGCGACGGCTCGGCGGGACGGGATTCGGCCACCGGCGACGAGCCGGCCGGATCCGACCCGGCAGCCACCGGCGACGAGCCGGCGGGATCCGTCTCCGCCGCCACCGGCGACGGTTGCGGCTCGGCGGTCGTCGGGCCGGTCACCCGGTCCAGGACGAACGCACCCAGGTCGGCCACCGTCGGGTGGTCGAAGATGTCCGCCGTCGCCAACCGGACCCCGAACCGGGCACCGAGCGCGTCGAGCAGGTCGATCGCCATCATCGAGTCCAGCCCGAGGTCGAAGAAGCCCTGGTCGTCGCGGATCCCGGCGGTCGACGGATGGCCCAGCACCCGGGCCACCGCGTCCCGGACCGCGTCCCGGGCGGCAGCCGGCCGGGCCAGCTCGGGCAGGTCCCGCAGGGCGACCGGGGCGGTCGGTCCGGCAGCCGGTCGGGTGACCGGGGCCAGCTCGCGGAGCAGGGCGCGCGGTCGGCGACCGCCCAGCACCGCGTCCAGCCGGCCCCAGTCGGCCGGGCAGCACACGACGGTCGACTCCGGCCCGGTGGCCGGGGCGACCAACGCCGCGGCCCCGTCCTCGGGCCGTACCGCGCCCACGCCGCCCCGCGCCAGGTCGGCGAGGGCGTCGGCGTCGACCATCCCGTCGCCGGCCCACGGCCCGTACGCGACGGTGCCGGCCGGCAGACCCAGCCCGGCGCGGTGCCGGACCACCAGCTCGGCCGCGCCGTTGGCGGCGGCGTAGGCGGCGTAACCGTCGGTGCCCCAGAGCGCCGACACCGACGAGACGACGGTGAAGAAGTCCAGCGGCCGGTCGGCCAGGAGCAGGTGCAGCCACCAGGCACCGGCGAGCTTGGCGCGCAGCGCCCCGGTGAACGCCGCACCGTCCACCTCGGGCAGCGGGGTGCGGGCGATCGTGCCGGCGGCGTGCAGCACGCCGGCCACCGGGCGGTCCTCGGCGGCCAGCACCCCGGCCAGCGCCGCCGGGTCGGCACAGTCGGCCGCCGCGTAGCGTGCGTCGACACCGGCCGACCGGAGCCGGGCGAGCAGGTCGGTCGCGGCGGTCGGCAGGGCGTCCTCGGGCCGCCGGCCGAGCAGCGTCAGGTGCCGGGCGCCCCGGCGGACCAGGTCGTCGACGAGCACCCGGCCGACCCCGCCGAGCCCCCCGGTGACCAGGTAGGTCGCGTCGGCCCGCAGCGGCTGCGGGTAAGCGGCGGCGGGCACCGAGGCGCGCAGCCGGCCGGTGAACACCTGCCCGTCGCGGACCGCGAGCAGGTCCTCGGGGCCGCCGTCGGGCAGCGCCCGCAGCAGGGCGTCGACGTCGGTCCCGTCCGGGTGCGCCGGCAGGTCGACGATCCCGGCGTACCCGGCGGACTCCAGACCCAGCACCGGGGCCAGGCCGTGCAGCGCGCCGTGCCCGGTGGCCGACACCTCGTCGTCGCCGCCCACCCGGCGGGCACCCCGGGTCAGCAGCACGACCCGATGGTGCGCCGGCAGCTCGCGCAGGGTGGCGGTGACCGTCGCGCACAGGGCCGCCGTCGCCTCGATCGACCGGGCGTCGTCGGTGGTCGCCGGCAGGGCCGGTGCCACGTACGCCAGCAGCACGCAGGTCGGCTCGGCGGGGCTCGCCGCACCGGGCGGGAGCACCTCGCGGCCCGCCGCGCGGGCGCGGGACCTGATCAGCGCGGTCAGTTCCGGGTCGTCACCCAGCACCATGACCGGACGGCCCTCGACCCGCCCCGGCTCCGGCAGCGGCAGCCAGGCCAGCTCGTGCAGCGGGGTGCCCGACGCGGACGGAACCTCCGTCACCGGGGCGTACCGCTGCCGCTGCCACGGGTAGCCCGGCAGGTCGACCACCCGGCGGGCCGGCGCGGGGGCCGGCGGCTCGGCGTCCACGGCGAGGTCCCGCACCAGGGGCGACGACTCACCCGCGGCCAGCGCGGTCAGCGCCTCCAGCGCGGCGGCCGGTCCGTCGGCGGCCACCCAGGCGCGTACCCGGTGCCGGGGCCGGCCGGGACCGGCGGTGTACGCGAACGCCGGGTAGTCCGCCGCGTCGAGGGTCGCCAACCGCTCCCGGTAGCGGGCGGCGAGCGTCCGCAGGGCCTCCGGCGTGTGCCCGCCGATCTCGAAGCCGGCCACCTGCTCCGGGGCCGGACGGGCCGGCGGGGTCACCCCGGCGGACTCGGCGGTGCCGAGGATGACGTGCGCGTTCGTGCCGCTCATCCCGAACGAGCTGACCCCGGCGTGCCGGTTCGCCGTCGCCTCGTCCCAGGCCAGCACCTCGGTGGGCAGGGTGATCGCGGTGCCGGTCAGGTCGATGCGCGGGTTGAGCGTGCCGAAGTGCACGAGCGGCGGCACCTGCCCGTGCCGCAGCGAGAGGATCGCCTTGACGATGCCGACCACGCCCGCCGCGGCCTCCAGGTGGCCGACGTTCGTCTTGGCGGCCCCGATCAGCAGCGGCGCGTCCGTGCCACGTGGGCGTCCGAGCACCGTGGCGAGGGCCTCGACCTCGATCGGGTCGCCCAGTGCCGTGCCGGTGCCGTGCGTCTCCACCAGCCCGACCTCGGCGGCGGTGAGGTCGGCGTCGGCCAGCGCCGAGCGCAGCAACGCGGTCTGCGCCAGCACGTTCGGCGCGGTGAACCCGGAGGACCGGCCGTCCTGGTTGAGCGCGGAGCCCTTGACCACGGCGAGCACGGTGTCGCCGTCCCGGACCGCGGCGTCGAGCCGCTTGAGCACCAGGACGACCGAGCCCTCACCCCGGGTGAAGCCGTTGGCGCGGGCGTCGAACGCCTTGCACCGCCCGTCCGGGGCGAGCGCGCCCATCTCCGGACCGAGCAGCCGGGTCGAACGCGGCGACAGGATCAGGTTGACGCCACCGGCCAGGGCCAGGTCGCACTCGCCGGCCCGCAGCGCCGCCACCGCCTGGTGCAGGGCGACCAGCGACGACGAGCAGGCGGTGTCCACCGCCACCGCCGGACCGGTGAGGCCCAGCGCGTACGCGACCCGGCCGACGGCGAAGCAGTGGCCGTTGCCGGTGGCCCAGTAGGCGTCCGCGGTCGACGGCTCCCACTCCCGGTAGTCCTGGTGGGTGATGCCGACGTAGCAGCCGACCCGCTGGTCGCCCAGGCGGTCCGGCGGGGTGGCCGCGTGGTCCAGCGCCTCCGCCGCCACCTCCAGCAGCAGCCGGTGCTGCGGATCCAGGGCGACCGCCTCGCGCGGGCTGATCCCGAAGTACCCGGCGTCGAAGCTGAGCACCTCGTCGAGGAACCCGCCCTGGCGGGGCAGCGTCGCCCACTGGTCGGCGAACGGCGCGGTACGGGCCGCCGGGATCGGCCGGATCAGGTCACGGCCCGCGGTGAGCGCCTGCCAGTACCCGTCCATGGTGTGGATCCCGCCGGGCAGCCGCAGCCCGACGCCGATGACCGCGACCGGTTGGCGGCCGCCCTGCTCGTCGAGTTGCCGGCGGAGCTTGCGGATGGTGTCCAGGGCACGGCTCAGCGGCGTCGGGTCGCCCGGTGTCGTCGTCACTGCACTCGTTCCGTTTCCGTAGCGGTGTCGAGGAGTTGCTCGCACAGCACGGTGGCCAGGGCGCCGGCCGTGCCGTAGGTCCAGAGCAGCGTGGGCGAGAGCTTCAGCCCGAACGCCGACTCCAGCCGGTTGCGCAGTTCCAGGCTCATCAGCGAGTCGAGCCCGAGCGCCTTGAACGGGGTCTGCTGGTCGACGGCGCCGGGATCGATGCGCAGCACCCGTCCGGTCAGCTCCCGCACCTTCTCCTCCACCAGCGGCACCCGGGCGTCCGCCGCCGCGCCGTGCAGCCGCTCCAGGAACACCGTGCCGTCCCCGCCGCCGGTGCCCCCGTCCGCCCGCAACTCCTGCCAGCTGGGCAGGGCCGCGGTGTCCGGGTAGGCGTCGAACCACTGCCGTACGTTCAGCGGGACGTAGCCGACGACCCGTTCGCCGTCGTCGAGGAACCGGGCCAGCGCCGGCCACGCCCGGGTGACCGGGAAACTGCCCATGCCGCGCTCGGACAGCCGGTCGCCCCGGTTGCCGTCCTGCGCCGCGAGGCCGACGTCGGCGAACGGTCCCCACTGGACCGACAGCGCCGGTCGACCCCGCCGGCGGCGGGCCTCGGCGAGGCTGTCCAGGTAGGCGTTGCCGGCCGCGTAGCCGGCCTGGCCGGCGTTGCCGACCAGGGCGGCGGCCGAGGAGAAGAGCACGAACAGGTCCAGCGGGTCGTCGGTGGTCAACGCGTCCAGGTGCCGCGCGCCGTCCACCTTCGGGGCCACCGCGCGCTCGATCTGCTCGGGCCGCAGGGTGGCGATCGTCGCGTCGTCGAGGACACCGGCGGCGTGCACCACCCCCCGCAGCGGCGGCTGCCCGGCCCGGACCCGGTCCAGGACCGCGGCCACCGCCGCCCGGTCGGTGACGTCCACCGGGTACGCCCGGACGTCGCAGCCGGCCGCCCGGAGCGCCGCGATCCGCTCCCCGGCGTCCGGGTCGGGAGCACGCCGTCCGAGCAGGGCGAGCGCGCCACCGCCGTGCTCCGCGACGTACTCGGCCAGCGACAGGCCGAGCGCGCCCAGGCCGCCGGTGATCAGGTAGGTGCCGTCGGCCCGGAACCGGCCACCGGGCATCGGCTCCGGCACCACGGCGGTGACCGTGGTCGGATCCACCAGCACCAGCTTGCCGATGTGCCGACCGGTGGCCATGGTGCGCAGCGCGTCGGCGGCGTCGGCGAAGTCGTACCGGGCCACCGGCAGGCGCGGCAGCTTGCCGGCGACCACCAGGTCCCACACCTCGGTGAACAGCGGGGCGAACCGTTCCGGGCGGCGGTCCATCAGGCCGGCCAGGTCGATCGCCGCCACGGTGACCGACTTGCGGAACGCGGCCAGGCTGATCCGGCGGCCGGCGTACACGTCCCTCTTGCCGACCTCCAGGAACCGGCCGTCCTCGGCGAGCACGTCCAGCCCGGCGTCGATCGCCGCGCCGGTGAGCGAGTTGAGCACCACGTCGACACCCCGGCCACCGGTGGCCGCCAGTACCTCGTCGGCCCAGGACAGGTCCCGGGAGTCGAAGACCTGCCGGACGCCGAGGCCGCGCAGGTACTCCCGCTTCTCCTCGGTGCCCGCGGTCGCCAGCACCTCCGCGCCGAGGTGCCGGGCGACGCCGATCGCCGCCAGGCCCAGCCCACCGGCGGCGGAGTGCACCAGGACCGTCTCGCCGGCCCGCACCCGGCCCAGGTCGGCCAGCGCGTACCAGGCGGTCAGCGTCACCAGCGGCAGCGCCGCGGCCTCGGCGTCGTCGAGGTCGGGCGGCAGGGCGCGGACCCGGTCGGCGGCGACCGTCAGGTGCGAGGAGATGGCACCGAACGCGCAGGCGACCACCCGGTCGCCGACGGCGAACCCGGTGACGTCGGCGCCCACGGCGGTGACCCGTCCGGCGCACTCGCCGCCGAGCAGCTCCCCGCCGACCGGGTCCGGATAGGTGCCCATCGCCTTCATCACGTCGATGAAGTTGAGCGCGGCGGCGGTCACCTCGATCTGCACCTCCCCGGCGGCCGGGACGCCCCGGGACCGCGGTCGGAACTCCAGGCCGTCCCAGCGGCCCGGTCGCGCCGGCACCAGGCGGAAGGGCTGCACCGGGGTACGCCACACGGGCGGCTCCTCGTCGGGCTCCGCCCGGCCGACCACGATCCGGCCCACCCAGCGGTCCACGCCGCGCAGCACCACCTGGTCGTCGCCGTCGGTGGTGGCCAGCTCGGCGACCACGGCGAGCGCCGCCACGACCGGGTCGTCGGCGGCGGTGACGTCGACCAGCGTCGGGGCGAGCTCCGGGTGTTCGCGGCGCAGCACCCGGGTGAAGCCCCAGAACATGGCGGCCCCCGGGTCCGGCAGGTCGGCACCGGTGACCGCCTGTGCCCCGGTGGTCACCACCGCGATCCGCGACGGCATGGGCAGCGCCGCGGCGGCCCGGGTCAGCTCGGTGAGCCCGACCAGGGCGGCACGCTGCTGCGGCCCGCCGGTCGGGACGACGAACACCACACCCGCCGGCTCCGCCGCGGCCAGCCCGGCCGGGTCGGTCAGCTCCTCCCCGGGCAGGGCGGCGGCCAGCGGGCCGGTCCCCGCGACGAGCCACCGGCCGGGCAGTGTCGCCGGCTCGGGGCTGGGCGCGGGCCGGAACGCCAGCCGGTGCAGCAGCGCCGTGTCCGGGTCGTCCCCGGCGGTCAGCGTCAACTCCTGGAGGGACAGGCCGATCATGCTGAGCACCGGCTCGCGCTCGGCGTCGAACACGTGCACGTCGTACCGGCCGTCGTCGCGTCGCTCGGCGTACGACCAGCCGGCCGTCGGCACGGTGGCCCGGTGCCGTTCGACCCGCTGCACCCCGGTCGGCACCACCGTGCCGGTGCCCTCGTCGAGGGCCAGGCTGACCTGGAGGGCCGCGTCCCACAGCGCGGGGTGCAGGGCGGCCGACGCGCCGGCCCGGCACTTCGCCGGCAGCTCCAGTTCGCCGAGGGCGCGGGCGCCGTCGACCGTCACCCGACGGACGCCCCGCATCGCCGGGCCGTAGCGCAGCCCGCGCCGTTCGCACGCCGCGTAGAAGTCGTCCGCCTCGACCGGTGGCGGCCCGACCAGGCCGGCCGGGAAGGGCACCGGCGCGGTGGCGGCGGACTGCTGGACGCGGGCCGTGGCGTGGGTGGTCCAGCCGGAGCCGTCGGACGCCAGCGAGCAGAGCGTGAACGAGCCGCCCTCGGTGACGTCGTCGCGCCACAGCGCGCCAACCTGCGCCGTCGCGTCGCCGGTCAGGGTGAGGTCGGCGCTGAACCGGACGTCGCGCAGCACGGTCGGCTCCTGACCGGTGCGGGACCGGCCGGTGGCCAGGGCGACGGCGAGCATCGCCGCGCCGGGCACCACCACCGCGTCGTGCACCCGGTGGTCGGCGAGCCACGGGTGGCTGCCGGTGCCGATCTCCAGGTCACCCTGCCACAGGTCGGGCTCGGTGGCCGACGGGACGACAGCGACGTCGAGCCCGAGCCGACCGCCGCGCCGCCGGCCGCCCTCCGTCCAGTTCCGGATGCGCTGCCAGGCGACACCGGGCAGCCGGACGGTCCGGCCCGGTGGCAGGTAGGCGTGCGGGGCCAGCCCGGCCACGTACCCGGTGGCGAACGCGGCGGCCAGGTCGTCCACCGTGCCGGCGTCGCGGCGCAGGGTGCCCAGCACCCGGGGCGGCACCGGGCGCGACGCGGCGATCTGCTCGATCGCGGTCAGCAGCACCGGGTGCGGGCTGATCTCGACCAGGTGGGTGACGCCCCCGTAGACCAGCTCCTCGACGGTGGTCAGGAAGCGCACCGGTCGACGCAGGTTCTCGGCCCAGTACGCCGCGTCCAGCTCGGGACCGGACAGGGTGGTCCCCCGGACCGTCGAGACCAGCTCGACCGTCCCGTCGACCGGGGTGATCGCGGCGAGCGCGGCGGTCAGGTCGGGGGTGAGCGCGTCCATCTGCGGGCTGTGCGAGGCGTAGTCGACGTCGACCAGCCGGCAGTGCACGCCGTCCGCCTCCAGGATCTCGCGCAGCGCGAGCACGGCGTCGCCGTCGCCGGAGAGCACGCAGGAGGCCGGCCCGTTCTCGACCGCCAGCGATACCAGGTCCTCGAACCCGGCCAGGGCGGCCCGGGCCGCCTCCGGGTCGAGCGCGACGGAGAGCATCCGCCCCCGGCCGGACGCCCGCACGGCGAGCGCGCTGCGGGTGGCGACGACCAGCGCGGCGTCCTCGTAGGACAGGATCCCGGCGACGGTCGCGGCGGAGACCTCACCCTGGCTGTGCCCGATCACCACGTCCGGGGTGACACCGGCGTGCCGCCACAGCTCGGCGAGCCCCACCGACATCGCCCACAGCGCTGGTTGCACCATGTCCACCCGGGACGTCCAGCCGGTCCCGGCGGTCCCGGACAGCACGCCGGCCAAGTCCCAGTCGACGTGCGGGGCGATGGCCCGCGCGCAGCGGTCCACCACGGACCGGAACACCGGGCTGGCGGCGTACAGATCGCGGCCCATCGCCGCCCACTGCGAGCCCTGTCCGGGAAAGACGAAGGCGACCCGGCCGACCGGCTCGGCGCGGCCGGTGACCAGCCCGTCGACGTCGGCGTCGCGGTCGGTGGACCAGGTGTCGAGCCGGTCCAGCGTCGCGGCGGTGTCGGTGGCGAGCGCGGCCACCCGCAGCGGGAAGTGGTCCGCCCGGTGGGCGAGCGCACCGGCCACCTGCGCCGGGTCGGTGCCGTGGGCGAGCAGGTCGCGCACCTGCCGGACCCGCTCGGCCAGGGCGGCGGACGAGTGCGCGGAGATCGGCAGCACGGCCGGGACGCCGAGCGCCGGTGACGCCGGTTCCGCGCCGGCCGGCTCGCGCGGCGGGTCGGCCACCACGACGTGCGCGTTGGTGCCGCCCCAGCCGAACGAGTTCACGCCGAGGAAGACCGGCTCGTCGGGGAGCGCCACCGGGCCGGTCGCCACCCGCAGGCGCAGCCCGGCGAAGTCGATGCCCGGGTTCAGCTCGCCGTGCTGCCGGGTCGCCGGCACGGTGCGGTGCCGGATCGCGAGCAGCACCTTGAGCAGCCCGGCCAGGCCGGCGGTCGCCTCGGTGTGCCCGATGTTCGTCTTGACCGAACCGATCGGCAGCGGGCCGACGGCGGTGTCCCGCGCCTGACCGGCGACCCGGCCGAGCGCCGCGGCCTCGACCGGGTCGCCCCGGCCGGTGCCGGTGCCGTGCGCCTCCACGTAGGCGAGCCGGTCCAGCGGGATGCCGCCCTCGACGTACGCCCGGCGCAGCAGGTCCTCCTGGCCCGCCGGGTTCGGGGTGACCAGGCTGTCCCCGCCGCCGTCGTTGTTCACCACGGTCCGCACGACGACGCCCTGGATGCGGTCGCCGTCGGCGAGCGCCCGGTCCAGCCGCTTGAGGTACAGCCCGGCGATGCCCTCGGCCCGGACGAACCCGTCGGCGTCCGCGGCGAACGCCTTGCACCGGCCCTGCGGGGACAGCCCGCCGAAGTGGGTGAGCCCGATCGAGACGTCCGGCGCGAGGATCAGGTTGACCCCGCCGACCAGCGCCGCGTCGATCTCCCCGGTGCGCAGCGCCTGGCCGGCCAGGTGCAGCGCCACCAGCGACGACGAGCAACCGGTCTCCACCACCAGCGACGGGCCGGTGAGCCCCAGGAAGTACGAGACCCGGGCGGCGATCACGTCCAGGGCGTTGCCGACCGTGCTGTGCTGGGTGGCGGTGGCGCCCCGCTCCTTGCGGAGGATCTCGTAGTCGTGCCAGGACGCGCCGACGTACACCCCGGTACGGGTGCCGCGCAGGGCGGCGGCCGGCTGGCCGGCGTCCTCCAGCGCCCGCCAGGCCACCTCCAGCATCAGCCGTTGCTGCGGATCGATGTCCGCGGCCTCCCGGGGGGAGATGCCGAAGAACCCGGGGTCGAACTGGTCGACGTCGTCGAGGAAGCCGCCGACGTCCTGCACCGCCCGCTCCGGGTCGAGCTGGGCGGTGGCGTCCCAACGCTCCGGCGGCACCGGCCGGATGGCGTCGCCGCCGTCGGCCAGCAGCTGCCAGAACGCGTCCAGGTCGGGGGCGTTCGGGAACCGCCCGGCCATGCCCACCACGGCCAGCAGCTGGGTCGGGTCGCCGGCAGGGTCGTTGTCATGCATCACGGGACCGCCTCGGTGTCGACGAACGGGAAGGGGGCTTGTGGGGCCGGATGGTTCAGACGCCGAGGCCGGGCCGGCTGCCGCCGGCCGCCACGGCCAGGTCGGCCGGGTCGATGCCGTGCGGCGCGTTGAGGACGCCGCCGAAGATCCGGTACTTCAGCGGCAGGGCGTCGAGCAGCCGGTACCGGGCGCGACGCAGCAGCACACCGGGGGTGGTGCCGGTGGCCAGCGCCTTCTCCTGGAGCCGCTGGAAGCTGGTGACGTGCGCCTTGTGGCGACGCCGCTCGGTGACGAACCCGGTGAACGCGGCGGCGGGGACCGGGCCGGCGGTGGACAGCGCGTCGGCGATGACCGGCGCGATCACCACGGCGTCCTGGATGGCCAGGTTGACGCCCTGGCCGAGGATCGGGGTGCAGGTGTGCGAGGCGTCGCCGATCAGCACCAGCCCGTCGCGGGTCCACTCCGGCACCTCGGCCGTGAAGATCTCCAGGAACGACGTGTCGTCCCACGAGTTGAGGTGCTCGGCGACGACCGGGGCCAGCCGCGGGTCGAGCGCCATGATGCCGGCCTTGAACGGCTCGAAGCCCGCGGTGCGCAGCGCGCCGAGCCCCCGCTTGGGCAGGTTGTGGCCGACCCGGAGGAAGTCCGGGAAGGTGGGGAGCACCACCAGGTGCCGGTCGCGGTCGACGACGAGTTCCGCCTGGAGACCCCAGTCGGCCGGGCGCGGCAGCTTGAAGGAGAGGAAGTCGCGGGCCATGTGCTGCACGTCGGCGGTGATCCCGGCCGCGTGCCGCACCTTGGAGAACCGGCCGTCGGCGCCGACCACCAGCCGGGCGCGTACCTCGCTCGTCGCGCCGTCGCGGCGGCGCAGCCGGGCCCCGGTGACGGCGTCGCCGTCGCGCAGCAGCCCGGTGAACGAGGTGCCGAAGCGGTACTCGAACGTCGGGAACTCCGCCGCCGCGTCGCTGAACATCGCGATGAGGGCGGGCTGGGGGATGTCCACCGGCACCTCGCCGAGCGCGAACCGCCGGTAGTCGACGTGCATCACCCGGCGGCCCTCCATCCGCATGGTGACGCCCTCGGTCCGCAGGAAGCCGTGGGCGTCGAGCGCCGGGCCGAAGCCGAGCCGGCGCAGCGTCACCACCGACGGCGCAGCCACCGTCTCGCCCCGGAAGTCGCGCTCCAGGGAGGTCTGCTTCTCGACCACGATCACGCCGATGCCCCGGCGGGCCAGCAGGAAGCCGAGCAGTGCGCCCGCCGGGCCGCCACCGACGATCAGGACGTCGGTCTCCTCCACGGCGCTCACCGTCGGCTCCCCGCGTCCGCGCCGACGAGCTCCGCGAGTTCGCCGACGGTGGCGACCGCGGCGAACCGCTCGTAGTCGAGGGGACGACCCACCTCGCGCTCCAGGTACACCAGCACCCGTAGCGCGTTGACCGAGTCCCAGCCGTCCACCGCGGTCAGCGGGGTGTCCGCCGCGATGGTCTCGCCGGGCAGGTCGAGCAGGTCGGTGATGACCTCGACCACCAGATCCTCAGCCAACACGGAACACCTCCGGTTCATGCGTGATCTCGATGAAGGGACTCAGGTCGGGCAGCCGCGCCAGGTCGTGCCGGAACTCGCCGGTGTCGCCGGTGGGGTGGAACCCGAGCGAGGGGTAGAGCTCGGCGAACCGGCCGTTGCGGTCGGTCGGCCGGAACGTGCCGGTGACGCCGGGTGCGCCGGCCGCGGCGGCCGCCCGCAGCACCAGCCCGAGCAGGGTGCTCTCCACGCCGCGGCTGAACACCCGGCAGCTGAGCACGAAGTTGCCGATGGCCCAGGTGCCGTCCGCGGCCCGGTCCAGCGCGATCGCGGCGATCAGCCCGTGGTCGCCGAACGTGTCGCCGAGGCGGGCGGTGAAGAAGGTGGGGACGCCGTCCGTGCCGGACCGGTCCACCTCGTCCGCGCCGTACCGCACGCCGGTGAGGTTGCACTGGTTGGTCTTGGCGAACAGCTGGGTGATCCGCCCGGCGTTGACCGGTGTGCACGGTTCGACGGTGAGCCGGGTGCCGAGCCGCGCCAGGTGGTCGGCCAGGCTGGTCGCCTGCTGCTCGACCTCCCGGCGCCGGGCCTGCCGGCGGTACAGGGTGGTGCGGTCGCGGTCCTCGTCGGTGACCGACAGCACCAGGAAGTCGCCCCGGGCGGCGAGCGTGGCGGCGTACCCCGCCGGGTCGTCGGGCAGCTCGACGGTGGTCACCTCCGGTGCCATCCGGCGCATCAGTTCCCGCTCGACCGGGTTGTCGTCGACGAAGACGAACGCGTCGCTGCCGAGGTTCAGCTCGGCGGCCATCGCCCGGACGTTGCCGGCCTTGGGTTCCCAGTCGATCCGCCGGGCCACCAGGTGCGTGCTGCGCAGCAGCATCTCGGGGTGGTTGTCGAGCGCCTCCACGGCGACCGGCTCGTCGTTCTTGGAGCTGACCGCGAGCAGGACGCCCTGGGCGCAGAGGTCGAGGGCCAGCCGCTGGAGTTCGGTGTGCGCGGTTCCCGGATAACTGCCGCCGATCCGCAGTCCGGCGGTGCCGACGTCGCCGACCACGCCGTCCCAGAGCGTGTTGTCCAGGTCGAGGACCAGGCACTTCGCGGTACGGCCCAGGTCGGCGGCGGCGACCCGGGACAGCTCCTCGGCGTACGCCAGCAGGTAGCCCGGCGCGTAGGCGTGCCCGGCCACCTGGCGCATCCGGTGGTCGGCGAAGATGCCGCCGGCCGCCTCGGCCAGGTCGCCGTGGTCGAGCACCACTGTCGACGGCAGCTCGGCCGCCAGCGCGGCCAGCCCGGCGTTCATCCGCGACCAGGCGGCGGCGAGCCGGGCGCGGGCGGCGTAGCTCACCAGCCGGCGCGACCGCAGCGGACCCAGCGGGATGGTGGTGAGCACGGTGAGCCCGCCGAGCGTGTCGCGGGCGGCGGTGGCCCAGCCGGCCAGCTCCGCCGGGAAGGCCGCGCAGCGGGCCTCCACCTCGTCGAGGTCGACCGGGTCGGCCACCCGGTCGAAGACCGCCGCGTCGTCGAGGAGGCAGCCGACCAGCCTGGGCCGCAGCGTGGACAGCTCGGGCGCTCCGGCGGCGATCTCCAGCTGCCACTGGTTGAAGCCGGCCATCCGGATCTCGGGAAGGATCCCCCGGCGGAACGCCGCCGCCGTGATCATCGGCGGCAGGGCGTCCATCGTGGAGCTGCCCAGCAGGGCCAGGCGCGTCCTCGGCAGGTCGGCGTCGGCCAGCGCCGCCCGGCCCCGGGCGCCGCGCAGCAGCCGGCCGGCCGCCTCCAGATCGAGTGGATCGGGCACCCGGTCGAGCAGCTCGCGGACCGTCGCCAGGTCCGGCGGGGTGCCGCCGAGACTGGCCCGCAGCCCGGCCAGCGCGACCCGGCCGGTCGCCGGCGCCGACCCGGTGCCCTGGTCAACCGGCATCGGGGCCGCCCTCCGCCCGGTGCCGCAGGGCCATCCCGGCCAGCACCCACTTCGACGACTCGACGGTCGCCACCAGCATCCGGCCGCCCTCGCCGACCCCGCCGCGGATCCGCCGCAGCGCCCGGTTGAGCTGGATGAACGGCAGCGCGTTGCCGTTGTTGCCGGTGTCCGCCACGCAGGACACCGCCTGCTCCTCGCCGACCCCGAGGTAGTCCCGGATCCGTTCGGTCATCACGCCGTTGAGCTGCGGGGTGAGGACGTGCTCGACGTCCGGCAGCCGCCACCCGGTGACCGCCACCAGCTCGTCGAGGATGGCGCGGGCGGCCTCCGGCACGTGCCGTTCGATCGCCTTGTAGTCCTCCTCGCCCATCGCCTCGCGTACCGTCCGGCCGTGCGCGTCGGGCACCTGCGGGGCACCGGCGACGCCGTACCAGCGGACGATCTGGGCGGGCGCCCGGCCCTTGCCGACGGTACGCAGGAACAGGTGCTCCACGAGCAGCCCCGGCCCCTGGGTGCCGGCCTCCACCACGGCCGCCCCGCCGCCGTCGCCGAACATCGCGAAGTTCACCATCTCGGCCGGTCGCAGCTGGGCCACCGCGTCGCCGGGCGGCAGCATGTTGCGGCAGGTGTCGGCGCCGATGACCAGGCCGCGGCGCAGACCGGAGGCGAGCAGCGCACGGGCGGTGTAGAGGCCCTGCAACGCGCCCGCGCAGCCGGAGGTCAGCTGGAACGTGGGCAGGTCGTTGAGGCCGAGCCGGTCGGCGACCAGGTTGACGGTCGCCGGCATCAGGTGGTCCGGCGAGGCGGTGGAGAGGACGAGGAAGTCGATGGCCGCCGGGTCCACCCCGGCCCGGACCAGGGCCTGCTCCCCCGCCTCGGTGGCCAGGTCACCGGTGGTCTTCGGCACGCCCGTCGGGCTGTCCGGCCGGCAGAAGTAGCGGGTGCGGTTGCCCGTCACGGAGTCCAGCCACCGCTCGTGCAGGCCGAAACGCTCGGCCATGTCACGGTTGGTGACGGGCTCACCGGGCAGCACCTCGCTCAGTGCGATCAGTCTCATGGTCGTCTCGCCTTCGGGTTCGGGCGGTCGTGATCGGGCGCTCAGCCGTACCGCTGGACGTCGTGGAAGAAGTCCGGGACGCAGACGAGCGCGTCGTCCGCGCCCACCTGGTCGTAGACGTGCTTGGCCAGCACCAGGTCGAGCACGCCGAGCCCGAACGGGGAGAACACCACCGGCCGGTCCGCGGGCGGGACGATGCCGCCGGTCAGCACGTCGCACAGCGTGCCGGCCACGAAGTCCCGGTGGCCGACCCGCTGCTCGGTGAGGTGGACCGAGGTGCCGGCCTTCATCACGTGTTCGACGTCGTCGACCACGTTCCAGGCGTCGAGGACGACGTCCGGGTCGAGGTCCCGCAGGGACAGGTGCAGCACCAGCGGCGCGTGGCCGAACAGCGCCGGGTCGCTCACGTGCGGCTCGCCGGCGACGGTGGTGAACAGCACCAGGTCGCTCCCGGCCAGCAGCCCGTCGAGACGGTCGTGGGTGACCACCTGCTCGCCGCAGCGGCGCAGGTGGTCGCCGAATCCGGCGGCGTGCTCCGCCGACAGGTCGTGCACGCCGACCGACTCGAACCGCAGGCCGTTGGCGCGCAGGTAGCGGTGGGTGTAGCGGGCGATGACCCCGGCACCGACCACGCCGAGGCGGCGGGGGGTGACCCCGCGCGCCGCGGAGAGCCGGACCGCCGCCGACGCCGCCGACGCGGCCGTCCGGGCCGCGCTGATGATCGACGCTTCCAGACAGGCGATCGGGTAGCCGGTCTCGAAGTCGTTGAGGACCAGCACCGCCGAGGCGCGCGGGATGCCGGCCGCCACGTTCTCCGGGAAGCTGGAGATCCATTTGAGGCCGTGCACGCCGACCTTGCCCCGGACCGACGCGGGCAGCGCGATGATCCGGTCCCGCGGCCGGTCCGGGAAACGCAGGAAGTAGGAGTCCGGGTTGGTCGTCTCGCCCTCGCCGTGCAGCCGGTACGCGCTTTCGATCAGCTCGGTGACCTCGCGCTCCCGCCCGTGCAGGACGTCGTGCACCTGCCGGCCGGAGATGATCGCGAACGGTGGTACCTGGAACATGGTGCTCATCAGCTCCTGAGTCGTCGTACGGCGGGGTGGGGGGTTCGGCCGACCGACCGGTCCTAGCTGGCGGCCCGCCCGGCGGTGGCGCGGCGCAGCGACGCCGGCCGCAGGTCGGTCCAGACCCGGTCGACGTGGCTGACGCACTCCTCCTCGGTGCCCTCGAAGCCGACCGGACGCCAGCCGCCGGGATCGGGGTGACCGGCCGGCCACAGCCCGTACTGCTCCTCGTGGTTGACCAGCACCCGCCACCGGCTCATGCCGACACCGCCGCGGTGTTCACCCGCTCGTTGACGGCGTCGGTGAAGGCGCGGAAGGTGCGGTGCTCGAAGAGCATCCGGGTGGGCACCTTGACCCCGCCCAGGCTGGTCCGCAGCCGGGTGGCGACCTGCATGGCGTTGAGCGAGTGGCCGCCGATGAGGAAGAAGTCGTCGTCCTCGTCGACCTTCTCCAGTTCGAGGACGGTGCACCACACCTCGCGGACGGTGTCCGTGGCGTCGACCTTCATCTGTGTCTCCTCGGGAGTGTCGGATCCGTCGGCGGCGTCCCCGGTGGACGTGAGCCGGCGGATGAGGGCACCGCGGTCGGCCTTGCCGCCGACGGTCAGGGGGATGGTGTCGACGACCGCCCAGTCAGCGGGCTGCATCCAGCTCGGCAGCTGGCCCGCCGCGTACGCCCGGACGGCCGCCAGGTCGCCACCGGGACGCAGGTGGAGCACGGCGGAGAGCCGCCCGCCGTCCTCCCCGCCGTGGTAGAGCATCACCGCGCGGCTGACGTCCGGGTGGTCGGCGAGCACCGACTCGATCTCGCCGAGTTCGACCCGGTGCCCACGGATCTTGATCTGGTCGTCGGTGCGGCCGATGTACTCGATGACCCCGTCGGCCCGCCGGACCACCCGGTCCCCGGTCCGGTACATCCGGGCGCCGTCGGTCGACAGCGGATCGGGCACGAACCGCGCGGCGGTCAGGCCGGGCCGACCCGAGTAGCCCCGGGCCAGGTAGGGGCCGGCGACGCACAGCTCGCCGGGGGTGCCGTCGGGTACCGGCACCAGGTCGGGGTCCACCACCCGGGCCTGCACCCCGGCCAGCGGGCGGCCGATGGTCGGGCTCTCGCCGGGCCGGATGAACGTGCCGGCCACGTTGACCGCCGCCTCGGTCGGCCCGTACAGGTTCATGGCGGTGACCGAGCCGTCGCCGACCAGGGTCTGCAACCGCGCCCACAGGGCGGGGGGCACCGCCTCGCCGGCGACGAAGAGCCGCAGGTGCCGCTCGGGGCCGGCGACGGCGGCCAGGTCCTCGATGAGCATCTGCGCGTGCGACGGGGTCATGTCCGCCTCGGTGAGCCCGCGCTCGACGATGAACTCGGCGAACTCCTCGGCGTCGCGCCGCATGTCGTCGGTGAGCACGCCGACCGTGTCGCCGCGGAACACCCGCACCCACTCCTGCACCGAGGCGTCGAACGCGATGGACGCGTTCCAGGCCAGCCGGGCGCCGGGCGGCCCGAAGAAGCCGCCCTGCTCCATGCCGTTGAGGAAGCTGACCAGCGCCCGGTGGGACACCTCGACGCCCTTCGGCCGCCCGGTCGAGCCGGAGGTGAAGATGACGTACGCCAGGTTGTCCGGGTGCAGGGTGACCGGCTCCGACCGCGGCACCCCGGCCCAGTCGGTGCGGTCGAGCAGCACCGGATCGGGTCCGGAGCCCTCGGGCAGCGAGCCGACCAGGCCGGCGTGGGTGATCGTGGTGACCGGCGCGGCGTCCCGGACGATCCGGCCGAGGCGCTGGGCCGGCTGCTCCGGGTCGAACGGCACGTAGACCGCGCCGGCCTTGAGGATGCCGAGGATCGCCACGATCAGGTCGGCGGTCCGGGGCAGCAGCACGCCCACGGCGCACTCCGGCCCGGCGCCACGGGCGGTCAGCAGGGTGGCCAGCCGGTCGCTGCGGTCGTCCAGCTCGGCGTAGCTGAGCGTGGCGTCCACGCCGACGACCGCGGCCCGGTCGGGGTGGGCCGCGACCGCCTCCCGGAACGCCGCCACCGCCGACCCGTGGAACTCGGGACGGCTGCGGCGGTCCGGCGCCGGCCCGGCCTCGACCGGGGTGGGGAGGATCTGCGTCATGACCCGACCGCCTCGGCCCGCTGCTCGGCCACCCGGTCCAGCAGCGCCTGGGTGTCCTGCAACGGCCCGGCCTCGGTCTGCAGCACCACCTTCCAGGTGCCGTGGTCGCGCAGCCAGCAGGTGGCGTGCACGAAGGTGATGGTCATCTCGGCCGAGTCGAAGCGGACGACCTCGAGGATCTGGCCGCTGACGCACTGCTGGACCACGGTCTTGATCGGGGTGACCGTCAGCGTCCAGGTCGGCTCCTCGAAGTACTCCCGGAGGATCCGGCCCCAGGCGTCGCGGTTCATGCCGACGGTGCCGTCGGCACCGAGGCCGGTGGCGTTGGGGCCGATGAAGTGACCGATGAACCGCTCGTAGTCACGCTTGGCGAACGCCCCGACGAAATCGTCGCCGGCCTCGGTCAGCTCGGCCACGCACCGCTCGCATCCGGCGTCGCCCGCGTGACCGGCGGTGAACGCCGCTCCGGTCACGTCCGGGTCGACGAGCGCCAGCTTCTCCCTCATCCTCAGTCCTCACTCTCGGTTGGAGCGGCGCGGTCGTCGCGCGCCCGCGTCATCAGCAGCAGCACCCCGCCGGGGTGCTGCGGATCCGGGATCGTGCCGTCCGGGCGGAACCCCTCGGAGGTGTAGAGCGCCTGCGCCCGGTGGTTGTACGGCTTGACGTCCAGCCAGACGGCCCGGGCGTCGTGCCGCTCGAAGGCGTGGGCCACCGCGGCCCGGAACATCGCCCGGCCGTGGCCCCGGCCCCGGAGCTCGTGGGCCAGCACGACCCGGCGCAGCTCGACCCGGCCACCGCCGTCGCGCAGCCCGGCCAGCAGGACGAACCCACCGACCGTCGTCCCGACCACGGCGACCAGGTGTTCCTGGTCGGCGTCCGCGAACGCCGCCAGGTGGTAGTCCCGGCCGGTGACGCCGAGGTACGACGTGGTGTCCGGCCCGACCTCCATCCGGGTGATCCCGTCCAGGTCGTCCGGGACCGCCGGGCGTACCACGAGCGCCGGGCCGACGGAGGTGGTCACGGCGTCCCGACCGCCGCGTCCGACGCCTCGGCCATGGCGATGGCGATCTTCCGGGCCCCGGTGTACGGCTCCCGACCGTGCGCGGTCAGCATGTTGTCGATGACGACCAGGTCGTCGCGCTGCCAGTCGAAGCGGGTGCTGGCGGCCCGGTACGCCTCCTGGAGGTGCTTGGTCACCTCGGCCGGGATCTCCCCGCCGTCGCCGTAGTAGCTGTTGGTCGGCAGGTTCTCCGACCCGAACATGTCCAGCATCTCCTCGCGGTAGACGGCCGGCAGCGTGTCCACGTGGAAGAAGGTGGCGTGGTTGAACCACACGTCGGCACCGGTGACCGGGTGCCGGCGTACGGCGTCGCGTACCGCCCGGGTGCGCAGCCCGTCCGCGCCGATCCACTCGACCTGGATGTTCTGCGCCGCGCAGTACCGCTCGACCTCGGCCCGGTCGTCGGTGTCGTAGAAGTACTGCCAGGTGCCGCCCATCGCGCCGAAGTTGCGCACGTACGACCACTTGCGGCGGGTGAACTCCTCGACCACCGCCGGGTCGATGTGGTCGAGGACCCGGCGGACGTCGGCGAACGGGGTGGCGCCCTGCGTCGCGGCCGGGGTGAGGCAGTAGAAGTAGACCTTCATCGGCCAGTTCTGCTGGTACGAGCACTCGTTGTGCAGGAAGATCTCCTCGTTCTCCGGGTAGTCCGTCGAGGTGAAGACGTTCCCGGAGAGGCTGCTGCGCGGCGAGGACCGCTCGGTGTAGTCCAGTGGCTCGCCGGACAGCGCCCGCACCACGCGGTGCAGCCCCTCGACACCGCCGACGTCGAAGCCGCGGAACAGCACCGCGCCCTGCTCGGTGATGAGCGACCGGATGGCGGCACGGTTGTCGCGTACCGTGTCGAGGATCGCGCCGTTGCCGTCGTACTCGATGACGGTCGGAAGACCGTCGGGAAGCGCGGAGATCCGCATCATCGTCCCTCTCGTCGAATGCCTGCCGGTCGTCACAGCCGCCCGGCGGCTGCGATCCCGGATTCCTTCCACAGGTGCGACACCTCACCGAAGTTCTGCCGGACCCAGGTGTCGGAATAGATCGTGTTGAGGTAGCGCTCCCCGCGGTCGGGGAAGATGAGCACGCAGGTGGCCCCGGCCGGGATCTGGTCGCGGTAGCGCTCCAGCGCCGACACCACCGCGCCGGAGGACCCGCCGGCCAGGATCGCCTCCCGCGCCATCAACCGGCGACAGCCGACCACGGCGTCCAGATCGGACACGTGCACGACCGGCCAGGTGCTGGCCGGGTCGAGCAGCGGCGGCGGGGCCGAGGCCCCGTGGCCCGGGATCAACCGGCGGCGGCTCTCGTCACCGAAGATGGCGCTGCCCACCGCGTCCACCGCGACGACGGTGGTGCCCATCCGGTGCTCCCGGACGTACTCGGTGACCCCGGTCAACGTGCCGCAGGTGCTGGTGGCACAGAAGATGAAGTCCGGGTCGCCGGGCAGCGCGTCGACGATCTCCCGCATGGTGCGGTGGTGCGCCTGCGGGTTGCGCGGGTTGGCGTACTGGTTCGGCCAGAAGCTGTGCGGCTCGCGCGCCACCAGCTCGCGGACCCGTTGCAGGCGGATCGGCAGGAACTCCCCGGTGACCGGGTCGGGCTCCTCGATCAGCTCGATCTCCGCCTGGAAGGCGCGCAGGATCGCGAGGTTCTGCGGGGTGGTCTTGGCGTCCACCACGCAGATGAACCGCAACCCGAAGTAGCGGCAGATCTGCGCGATACCGACCGCCAGGTTGCCCGAACTGGACTCGATCACCACCGACCGGTGCGGGACCAGTTCGCCGCTGCGGATGCCGTGCAGCAGCATGTTCAGCGCCGTGCGGTCCTTGATGCTGCCGCCCGGGTTGGCCAGTTCGAGCTTGCCGAACACCCGGGCCGGCCGGTCACGCAGCAGGCCGTCGAGTTCGACCAACGGGGTGCCACCGATGCACCCGAGGATGCCCTGCACCGTGTTGCGGGTCATGACTGCGCCTCCTGCCGTCGATGGGGCCGAGTCTGTCCGGGCCCCCTTGAGCGGCTCTTGACGCTCCGCGGCCGGCACGGACCTCAGGGGGTCTCAAGAACACGTCGGTACGGTCCGCCCTAGTCGTGCACCGGCGCCGCGAGGCCGTCAGCGAAAAGCGAGGAGCGACGTGGATTCCACACAGTTGCGCGCCCTGGTCGAGGAGCAGTTACGGCAGTCCCGTGCCCTGCGGGCCCGCATCCGCGAGTTGGAGCAGGAGCGGCACACCCCCCTGGCGGTGGTCGGCATGGCGCTGCGGTTCCCGGGCGGGATCAGCACCCCCGAGGCGTACTGGGACCTGCTCGACGGCACCGGGGAGGTGGCATGCGAGATCCCGGCCGACCGGCCGGGGCTGCGCGCCGCGTACCACCCGGAAGTCGGCCGGGTCGGGCGGTCGTACGTGCGGCGGGCCGGCTTCCTGCGGGACGTGGCCGGTTTCGACGCCGACTTCTTCGGCATCTCCAACCGGGAGGCCGAGTCACTGGACCCGCAGCAGCGGCTGCTGCTGGAGACCTCCTGGGAGGCGCTGGAGCGGGCCGGCATCGCGGTCCGCCGTGGCGGCCGGCTCGACGCGGGCGTCTACGTCGGCATCATGGCCTCCGAGTACGGCCAGCGGTTCACCGACGGTGACCCGGAGCGACTCGATCCGTACTACGGCACCGGCGGCGGGCACTGCTTCGCGGCCGGGCGGATCAGCTACGCGCTCGGGTTGCGCGGTCCGGCCGTCAGCATCGACACCGCCTGCTCGTCGTCGCTGGTGGCGCTGCACTCGGCGGCCCGTGCCCTGCGCGGCCGGGAGTGCCGGTACGCCCTGGTCGGTGGCGCGAACCTGCTGTTCTCACCGCAGCTGATGGTGTCGCTGTGCCAGAGCCGCGCGGTCGCCCCGGACGGCCGGTCCAAGCCGTTCCTGGACGGTGCCGACGGCTACGGCCGGGGCGAGGGTGTCGCCACCGTGGTCGTGATGCGCCTCGACGACGCCCTCGCCGAGGACCGCCCGGTGCTGGCGGTGCTGCGCGGCACCGCGGTCAACCACGACGGCGCCTCGTCCGGGCTCACCGTGCCCAACGGCCCCGCCCAGCAGGAGGTGATCCTGGCCGCGCTCCGGGACGCCGACGTCGCGCCGGCGCAGGTCTCCTACCTGGAGGCGCACGGGACCGGCACCTCGCTCGGCGACCCCATCGAGGCGGCGGCGCTGCACGGCGTGTTCGGACGCGACCGTCCGGCCGGCGACCCGCTGCGGGTAGGCAGCGTCAAGGCCCGGCTCGGCCACCTGGAGGCGGCGGCCGGGATGGCCGCGCTGATCAAGGTGGTGCTCATGCTCCGGCACGGTCGGCTGGTCGCCGACGTGCCGCCGGGCGAGGGTCCGCTCAACCCGCTCATCCCCTGGTCGCGGCAGTGCCTGGAGGTGGTCCGCGCACCGCGTGACTGGACCGGTGAACGGTTCGCCGGGATCAGCGCGTTCGGGCTCAGCGGCACGAACGCGCACGTCGTGCTCCAGTCCGCACCGGCTCCGGCCGAGCACGACGAGCCGGGCGGGCCGGGCGGGCGGGCCGAGCTGCTGGTGCTCTCCGCCCGGACCGAACCGGCGCTGCGCACGCTGGCCGCCACGGTCAGCACCCGGCTCTACCGGGCGGACGACCGGACGGCCGGGTCGATCTGCCACACCCTGCGGTCCGGGCGCACCCCGATGGGGTACCGGATCGCGGTGACCGGTGGCACCGCGCGGGAGCTGGCCCGCGCGCTGAGCAACGCCGTCGACCTGCCGGCCACCGCCGTCACCGAGGTGCCCCGCGAGGTGCTGCTGCACACCGGCGACCCGGTTACGCTGGCCGCCGCCGTACGGTCGCTGGCGGACCGCTTCCCCGGCCTCGGCGAACCCGGCGGCGACCCGGCCGCCTGGCTGACGGCCGCGCTGGCCGCGCTGGGCGTACCGGTGCGGTCCGCTGCCGGGCCGACCGGCGCGGACGCCGCGGTGGTGAGCATCGGAACCCGCCGCGTGGTGCTCGTCCCGGCCGACCCGCTCCGGGCGGAGCAGGTGTTCCTGGACGCACTGGCCCAGCTGTTCCGCGCCGGTGTCGACCTGCACGGGGATCCGCTGCGGACGCCGGGCGTCCGGTACCTGCCGGACCTGCCGACCTATCCGTTCCAGCGTCGCCGGCACTGGGTCGACGAGCCCCGGACCGGCAGGTTCGAGGCGACCGCCCCGGTGGTGCCGCCCCTGTCGGCGGCCGTGTCCCCGGCGGCCATGGCCCCACCGACGGTGTCCCCGGCGGTTGTGTCCCCGGCGGCCGGCACCGACGCGATCGTCGCCTTCCTCCGCGACGAGCTGGCCGCCGCCCTCAAGGCCGACGAGCTGGACCTCGCGGCCACCTTCGCCGACCTGGGCGGGGACTCGTTCACCGCGATGCTCTTCGTACGCAGCGTGGAGGACCGTTTCGCGACGCCGGACATGCAGGCGGAGTTCGCCGTCGACCGCCCGTTGACCGAGCTGCTCGGCGAGCTGGCGGCGGCGATCGCGGCCCGGTCCGCGGCGGATCCGGTCAGCGCCGCAGCGGGGGTGGCCGGCGTCCGGATGGCACCGGTCGGTGCCGGGGCGGGGGCGGACCGGTGAGGCCGTTCATCCGCCCGCGCCCGGTCGAGAACCCCGCCCTGCGGCTCGTCCTGCTGCACCACGCCGGCAGTTCCGCGATGGTCTACTACCCGCTGGTCCGGCTGTTGCCGGCCGACTGGGACGTGCTGCTGCTCGACCTGCCGGGCCGGGGCTCCCGGCACGGCGAGCAGCCGGACCGGGAGATGACCCGGGTCGTCGACCGGGTGCTGTCCGACGTCGCGCCGCAGGCGGACGGCCGTTACGCGCTCTTCGGCCACAGCATGGGCGCGATCGTGGCCAGCGAGGTGGCCCGCCGGCTGGCCGGGCAGGGTCGACCGCCGGTGTGGGTGGGCGTCTCGGGCCGGTGTGCGCCGGCCAGCCCGGTCGACCACCCCGCCCGGCTGGTGACGCTGGACGACGAGAGCCTGCTCACCACGCTGGTCGGGCTGGGCGGCCTGCCGGCCCTGATCGGTGAGGTCCCGGAGCTCCGCGAGCAGTTCCTGCGGATCGTCCGGCCCGACCTGGAGGCGGTGGCGTCCTACCGGCCCCGGGTCGACCGGTCGCCGCTGCCCTGCCCGATCACCGTCTTCGGCGGTATCGACGATCCGTTCGCGCCGCTGGGCAGCCTGCCGGCCTGGCAGGACGAGACCGTCGCACCGCTGCGGCAGTGCCTGTTCCCGGGCGGGCACTTCTACTTCGCCGACGACGCGCTGCCCGAGTTCGCCCGGCAGCTGCGTGCCGAGTTGCACGCCGAGCTCGGCACGCAGGCCGCCCGAGCAGCAGGTTGATCGACCGGAGGACGGACTCACGTGAGATTTTCACGTGAGTCGGTGATTCCGTCACTGGCCCGGGACTCCCGCCCTGGGCAGGCTCTTGCTCGACCGAAGGTGCGTTTGCGCAGATCGGGGGAGCCATGCGAATCGATTTGTTAGGTCCGTTGTCCGCATCTCACAACGGGCGGTCGATCATGCCGACCGCCGCCAAACCGTGCCAGATACTCACATTGCTGGCACTCAACCCGAACCGGTTGATGACGAAGGCGGATCTATTCGAAGAACTGTGGGAGAACAGCCCTCCGCAGAGCGCGACGACAACTATTCACACGTACATTCATCAGCTCCGTCGACTCATCGACAGGGCGGTCGGCGACCAGCCGACGGGATCCCGGGACATCCTGGTGACCCACCGCAGCGGCTACTCGCTGAGCCACGCGGTCACCGACGCCCAGGAGTTCCGCCGCCTCTGCGCGGCGGGCACCCGGGCGTCCGAGGCGGGCGACCACCGGCTGACCAGCCAACTGCTGGGCTCGGCCCTGGGCCTGTGGCGCGGGCCGATGCTGCCGGACATCCCCCTCGGTCCGCTGCTCGGCCTGGAGGTGATGGCGCTCCAGGACGCCCGGGAGGCGGCGCTCAGCCGGCGGATCGCCGCCGACCTGCGCCTGGGGCGGCATCACGAGATCATCGGTGAGCTGCGTACGCTCTCCAACCGGCACCCGATCAACGAGCAGTTCGCCGCGCACTACATGGTCTCGCTGTACGAGTCCGGCCGGATCACCGGCGCGCTGCAGGAGTTCCAGCGCATCCGCAAGCTGCTCATCGACGAGCTGGGCGTCGAGCCGGCCCCCCGGCTGCGCCGCCTCCAGGAGGTCATGCTCAGCGGTGGCCAGCCGCTGCGCGACCCGGTCCTGACGGCCATGGCCTGACCCTTCGGTCGATCTTCTGTCATCTGATCGACCCGCCAGGGCCACCGACGGGCGATCCGGGCGTAGTGTACTGACACCAATAGATATCAGAACGTGTGCGAGCGGGCCGGGCCGGGTGCCAGGCCCGTCTTCGCATCGCCTTCGTTCCGCTCATCGACGAGGCTGTTCGGTCCCGCCAGGGTCGATGACAGAAAGGGTGCGATGTTGTCATCGTCGCGGTTGAAGATATTGCTGGCCGAGGACGTCCACATGATTCGGGGCGCGCTCGTCGCCCTCCTGGAGTTGCAGCCGGATTTCCAGGTCGTCGTCGAATTGTCGCGCGGCGACAAGATCCTGTCGGCGGCGCTCACCCACCTTCCGCAGGTGGCCATCATCGACGTGAACCTGCCGGGCCTGGACGGGTTGAGCGCGGCCCGGCAGCTGCACCACCGGGTGCCGACCTGCCGCACCCTCATCCTGACCGGCATCGGACGGCCCGGCATGCTGGAACGCAGCATCGAGGCCGGGGTGACCGGCTTCATCCTCAAGGGATCACCGCCGACCAGCCTGGCGGCGGCCGTCCGCGAGGTGGCGGCGGGACGCCGGGTGGTCGACTCGCAGATCGCCCTCGCGGCGCTGAACGAACGCGACTTCAGCCCGCTGTCACCCCGCGAGGCGGAGATCCTCACCCAGACCGCGCACGGCCACTCGGCCGGCGAGATCGCCTCGATGCTGCACCTGTCGATCGGCACGATCCGCAACAACCTCACGTCGATCACGTCGAAACTCAGCGCCCGCACCCGGGTCGACGCGGTACGCATCGCCCGCGACGCCGGCTGGATCTGAGCCGCGGCGACGCGGTGGGCCACGATCGGCGGCCCGACCATCAGCCGGGCGACCAGCGGCGGCCCGACGATCAGCCGGGCGACGAGCGGCGGCCCGACCATCGGCCGGGCCGCCGTCCGTCGCCTGCCGTCGGTCAGCTGGCGACCTTGACCGAACGGCTACCGGTGTCCGCGCCCGGCGCGGCGTCCGCCGCCGCCCGCGGCGGCAGCCCACGGAAGCCGATGATGCCGGTGAGCAGGCTCAGCCCGACCCAGACGAAGAGGGTCGCGATGCCCGCCTGGAGCGCGTCGTTGAGCGCCTCCGGGCCGACCCGGCCGTCCGCTGCGTACTCGGTGATGCGGTTCTGGAGCACGGTGGCCGCGACCGCCAGGCCGAGCGCGCCGCCGACCTGGGTGGAGACGTTGAGCACGGCCGAGGTGGTGCCGGCGTCCTCCTCCGTCGCCTCGGAGGTGCCGACCGTCGGGGTCGGGATGAGGCAGAGCACCAGGCCGACCCCGAGCAGCGTGGTGATCGGGAACAGCACCGACCAGTACGACCCGTCGACCGGCGTCCGCAGCAGCAGGACCAGCATGCCGGCCAGCAGGACGGCACCGATGACGTACGGCACCCGGGCACCGATCTTCGGGATCGCCTTGGACAGCGGACCCGCGACGATCATCATGGCGAGCGTGGTCGGCAGGTAGGCCAGCCCGGTCTCCATCGGCGTGTAGCCCAGGACGCTCTGCATGTAGATCGGCAGCAGCATGAAGCACGGGATCATGATGCCGGCGGTGAACAGCTCGCCGAGGCTCCCGGCGACCACCCCGCGCAGGCGGAACAGCCGCAGCGGCAGCAGCGGCGCCTCGGCCCGCATCTCGATCATCACGAACGCCGGCAGCATCACCGCCGCGACCAGGAACGACACCACGGTGCGCGCACCGGTCCACCCGTGGTCGTTGACGCTCACGATGGCGAAGACCAGCGCGCCGAGGCCGAGCGTGCCGGTCAGGCCGCCGAGCACGTCGGCCCTGGGGCGCGGCCCGTTCGGCGCACCGCCGGGGATGAGCGCGAACGCGGCGAACAGCAGCACCACGGCGATCGGCAGGTTGATGTAGAACGCGAGCCGCCAGTTGACGTCGACGATGGCCCCGCCGAGCAGCGTGCCGAGGCCCGCGCCGACCCCGATGACCGCACCCCAGACACCGAACGCCTTGGTCCGCTCGGCGGGATCCCGGAAGGCGACGACCAGGATGGACAGGCAGGCCGGCGAGAGACCGGCCGCGGCGACGCCCTGGATCGCGCGGGCGGCCATGATCTGCGTGTCGGTGTTCGCCATCGCGGCCAGCAGCGAACCGGCCGCGAAGAGCACCAGCCCGCCGATGAACATCCGGCGGCGTCCGATGACGTCGTTGAGCCGGCCGCCGAGCAGCAACAGGCCGCCGAACAGCACGATGTAGTTGTTGAAGACCCATTGCAGGCCGGTGGCGGAGAGCCCGAGATCCTTCTGCAGTTGCGGGCCCATCACGCTGGCGACCGTGGTGTCGAGCGCGATCATCAGCTGACCGACCGACACCACGGACATGATCAGCCAGCGGCGGCGGTGCAACGCCGACTCCCGCCCGGCCGCGACCTGGACTTGCTCGCTCATGGCGCTTCCTTTCGCCCTGCCCAGACGGATATGTCATGCGGCGGTATCGGAACCGATCATTCAGTGAGCACTGCTCTTTGTCAAGAGCATTGATTTTTTCCCGTGCCACTGATCTAATTCAGGCACCCTGATCTTGCCGAGCACACGGAGGGGCGCCCGGCACAGCGGGTTGACAAATGTCGATCAGAGCCGTGGACGGCCGACCGACCCGACAGCCGCCTAGGAGACCACGTTGCGGATCATCGCCGCCGTCTGTTCCGCCATCCTCGTCATGGAGTTCGTCCTGCACGGGCTGGCCATGTTCATCGGCATGGAGGCCGGCATCGATCCGCTGACCCGGCACTTCGGCTTCCGACCGGAACGCTGGCTGGTCCTGCTCATCGGGATGCTCGACGCCGCCGCCGCGGCGGCGCTGGTCGCCGGGTGGTGGCACCCGTGGGCCGCCGCGACGGGTGCCGCGTACGCCCTGGCCTTCTTCGGCATGATGCTGGTCCTGCGCTTCCACCGGCACCTCGGCGGCATCCTGCCCCCGGACTTCCCCCTGTTCTTCACCCTGGCGGCGGTCGTACTCGTGCTGAGCCTGCTGCGCTGACCCGTCCGGGCCGCCCGAACGATCCGGACCGCCACTCCCCGGGTACGGCACGGACCCCACCGTGCCGTACCCGCCTGGAGCGTCGCTTGGGCGAAGCGCTCCAGCGCCGGTGCAGCGCGCTCAGGCAGCCTCACCGCATGGCACGGCTGTGGTCCACCCTGGGCAGCATGATCCGACGGTTCGTCGGCGGGATCGCCCGCGGACTGGTCAGCGTGGGCGAAGCGGCCTCCCCGGTACCCCTGACGGTGCGCGCGGTCCCCCGGGCACGGTCGGCCCGACCACAGCCCTGCCTGCTGCGGTACGGCTCACTGGCGTCGCCTCCCCGCCGGGCGGCCCGCCGGCCGCCCGGCCGTGGCCGGATCCGCTGACCCGCGCACACCCCACTCCCACCACGCCGGACCCGCCGGCCCGCGCACGCCCCACCGCACCTGCGCACGCCCCGCCGTCAGGACGGCCGTCGTCGGCCGACGGCCGCCGCTCAAGGGCCGGTCGAGTCCGGACGGCCATGCTCGGAGCAAATGGTGCGACCACAAGGAGGCGCTGTGCGTTGGGACAACATCTACCTGGCCGGACTCGGGGTGCACCTGCCGGAGGACGTGTACACCGCCGAGCAGGCCGTCGCCGACGGCGTCTACGACGCGACCGCCGCGGTGACCAACGGCATCCGCGCGGTCCGGGTGGCCGGACCCGACGAGTCCGGTCCGGTGATGGCGGCCTCGGCCGGACGGCAGGCGCTGGCACGGTCGGAGCACCGGCCCGAGGACGTCGACGCCGTGCTGCACGCCTACGTGGGGCACCAGGGCCGGGAGTTCTGGAGCCCGGCACACTACGTGCAGCAGGAGACCGTGGGCGCCAACGGCGCGTCGGTCACCATGGAGATCCGCCAGGGCAGCAACGGCCTCCTCGGTGGCATCGAACTCGCCGCCGCGCACCTGACCGCCCGCCCGTCGGCCACCGCCGCGTTGATCACCTCGGGTGACGCCTTCCACCTGCCGTTCATCGACCGGTGGACCAGCGACGACCAGACCGTCTTCGGCGACGGGGCCGCTGCCGCCGTGCTCTCCAAGCGCGGCGGGTTCGCCCGGGTGGTCAGCACGGTCAGCGCCACCGAGCCCAGCCTGGAGCCGCTCTACCGCGGTCCCGAGCCGTGGTCGCGGACGCCGTTCGACGACGGGAAGCCGGTCAACCTGACCGCCCGCAAGGACGACTGGCTGATGAAGAACGAGGACGCCTACGACGACGCCGTGGGGCTGGTCGGCCAGAAGGTCGCCGGGGTGCTCGAACAGCTCCTCGACGAGGCCGGGATGACCCTCAAGGACGCGCAGTGGTTCGTCCACGCGACGCTCATCCGCCCGATCGCCGAGTGGAGCTTCTACAAGACGCTCGACCTCGACCCGGCCACCACCACGTACGAGTGGGGCCTGGACTACGCCCACATGGGAAACTGCGACCAGTTCGCCGGGATCAACCACCTCTACGAGACCGGTCGCCTGAAGTCCGGCGACCGGCTGGTCACCATCGGCGCGGGCATCGGCTTCATGTGGACCGCCGCGGTACTCGAGATCGTCTGAACCGGGGGCCGGACACCACGACAGCGGCACGGCGCAGACGCGCCGTGCCGCTGTCGTCGCTGGCGGGCCGCACCCGCCCCCGGCGGGCTACCGCCGAGCGGTGGTCGTCACGGCCGCAGGGCCTGCGCCGCCGGCGTCCAGGTCGACTCGTCCCGGACGTCGGCGACGGTGATCCCCCGGGCGATCCGCTCCAGTTCGGTCAGCGGCAGCCGGTTGCCGAGGCCCACGCCGCTGACCTGGACGACGACGGTGCCGTCGGCGCTCCAGACGTTGCAGAAGCCGCCACCTGCGGCGTCGCCGCCCGGAACCTGCCGGTCGGGGCCGGGGTGGCACTTCGTCACACCGGGCTCCGGCGACTGGTTGGAGCTGCCGCTCGGCGTGACGAAGATGTGGAACCCGTCCTTGATGCCGCCCTCGACCGCGTCGTACGGCGCGGTCAGCCCCGAGGTAGGCGCGGCCGGCCGGGTGAAGGTCGCGCCGCCGTGGTCACCGGCGCGGGCCGCGGCGATGCCGCTCAGCCCCGGCATCGCGTGCGTGCCGGTCTGCAACGGCCGGTAGCCGTTCGGCAGGTAGCCCACCCGGAACGGCAGCAGGGCCGGCGTCGGCCGGCTGGGCTTCAGCCCGCCGACCAGGCCACCGAGGTCCTGGAAGCTCGGCGTCGCCGGGTCGCTGGAGACCGACGTGACGGCGGCCCAGGCGTCGGGGGCGTACTCCCAGGCGAACAGCTTGTTGCCCGCGGCGATCGGCTTGCCCGGGTCGAGGCCGACCGGCAGGTTCGCCTGCACGGCCCGGTGCCCGGCCACCGTCACCTGCTGGGCGTTGCGGATCCCGGCGGGGTCGAAGACGCCCGGCCGGTAGACGGTCAGGTACGCCCACAGCGTGGGCTTCCCCCCGGCGGCCCGCTTCTTCTGCTCGACGGAATCGCCCCCCGCCTCGATCTCCTCCGCCGTGACCGGCCTGTCGTTCGAGGTGTGCCCGTCGGAGTAGACGGAGGCGATCTGGTAGCCGGTGGACGTGACGATCGGGTTCTGCACGTGCAGCGTGCCGGCGTCGTACCCCCGGAAGGTGAAGCTGAACGGCTCGGCCTGCGGCCACCCGGCCTCGGTGGTCCCGGTCGTCGCGCCGGCCGGGGCCGGCGCGGCCGTGGTGCCGCGCTCGGCGCCCAGGGTCGGCAGGGTGAACGCCCCGGCGACCGCGACCACGACGAGACCGGCCACGCCGGCCGAGGCGAAGCCGGCCCGGCGACGCCGCTCGGCCCGCCGCCCGGCCGCGACGATGTCATCGGCGGTACGGGTCATCGGCGGCTCCTCGGCCGTCACGACGTCCACCACTTCATGCAACTGCATTGACCCACTCCTCCATCGGCTTCCCGGTGAGATTGATGTGTTCGCGGGCGAGCGCCTCGCGCAGCTTCGCCAGCCCGCGGGAGGCCTGGCTCTTGGCCGTGCCCACCGTGCAGTTGAGGACACCCGCGGTGTCCTCCAGGCTCAGACCCAGGTAGTGCCGGAGCACGACGGCGGCCCGCTGCCGTGCCGGCACGGTGTCGAGCGCCGCCCGCAGGCGCATCCGCTCGTCGGTCGCGCCGGCCGGATCCCGCAGCGCGACGTCCGGCATGGCGTCACCGGCCGACCGCTCGCGTCGCCAGGGCCGGCGGGTCTCGTCGATCGCGGCCCGGTAGACCATGGTCTTGACATAGAGATCGGGCCGCTCCAGCCGCCGCCAGCGGGGGTAGAGCTTGACCAGCGCATTGGCCACGGCGTCCTCCGCCGCGTGCCAGTCACCGCAGGTCACGTACGCCAGCTTGCGCAGCGACGGCATCTGCGCCGTCACGAACTCGCGGAATGCCTGCTCGTCTTCGGCTTTCACGTCGACTGCCTCCTCGTGCCGGAGGTAGAACGGAGCCACCGGCCCGACGAGTTGCACGGCCCGGAAAAGTAGTTATCTGATCACTATGAGCGACGACTCGGTGTGGCCGGCGGCCCCGGAAGATCCACCACCCGGGTCGCCCAGCGGGCCAGCAGCGCCGGGTCGTGGGTGATCAGCAGCACGCCGGCGGAGTGCCGGCGTTGGTAGTCGGTGACGACGGCGGCGACGTGGGCCTGGGTGGAGGCGTCGAGCATGGCGGTGGCCTCGTCGCAGAGCAGGTGGTCGGGCCGGTGGGCGAGGGCACGGGCCAGGCAGGCGCGTTGCAGTTGCCCGTCGCTGACCGCGTGCGGACGCCGGGCCAGCAGGTCCGGGGTGAGCCCCACGAGGTCGGCCAGCTCGGCCGTCCGGGCGGTCGCCTGCGCGGTCGGGGTGCCGACGGCGCGCAGCGGTGCGGCGATGAGGTCGGCCAGGCTCAACCGGGGGTCGCTGGCGGCCCGGGGGCTCTGGAACAGGATCGCCACGCGGGTCCGCACGGCGGCCGGCACCCGGTACCGGACGCCCCCGACGGGCCGCCCGTCGAGGGTGACCCGACCGCCGTCCGGGGCGTGCAGGAGGGCGAGGACCCGGGCCAGGGTGGACTTCCCACTGCCGGACGGCCCGCGCAGCCCGACCGTCTCGCCGGGGGCGACGTGCAGGTCGACGCGGTCCAGCACCCGGTGCCGGCCGTAGCGGACGGTGACCTGGTGCGCGGCGAGGCCGGGGGACGCGACGCCCCCGGGGCCGGCGGTGCCCGTCGGGTCGTCGACCGTGCTCGTCATGCCGGTGCTCCCGGGGTCAGCGGGTGGTGACAGGCGAGTCGCCCCACGCCGTCGTCGGCGAGCCGGGGCGGGGTGTGGCAGGAGTCGGTGGCCCGGAGGCAGCGCGGGGCGAAGGGGCAGCCGGCGGGCAGGTCGGTGAGCATCGGCGGGTGGCCGGGCACGGGGGTGAAGGCCCGCTCGGGCAGGGCGTCGAGCAGCCCGGCGCTGTACGGGTGGCCGGGCTGCCCGAACAGCGCCGGGGTGGGCCGGTGTTCGACGATGCGGCTGGCGTACATCACGGCCACGGTGTCGGCGACCCGGCGGGCGGCGGCGAGGTCGTGGGTGATGAGCAGCACGGCGGCCCCGGTGTCACAGCGGCGGCGCAGCAGGTCCAGGGTGTGGTCGACCAGCGGCCGGTCGAGGCCGGTGGTGGGTTCGTCGGCGAGCAGCAGCGGCGGGTCGGGGGCCAACGCGAGGGCGGTGGCCAGCCGCTGGGCCATCCCGCCGGACAGTTCGTGGGGGTAGCGGTCGAGGTCGGCCGGGTGCAGGCCGACGTCGGCGGCGACCCGTTCGGCGGCGTCGGCGGCGACCCGGCGGGAGTGACCGTGGGCGCGCAGGGTCTCCTCCAGCAGCCGCCGGCCGGTGCGTACGGGGGTGAGGGCGGTGGCCGGGCTCTGCGGGACGAGACCGACGGCCCGACCCCGTACCTGTCGGGCGAGGTGCCGCTCCCCCACCGTGACCAGGTCGACCGGTTCGCCCGCCGCCGGGCGCAGGTGGGCCTGCCCGGTGACGGTGGCGTTGCGGGGCAGCAGACCGAGCAGGGCGTGCGCGAGGACGGACTTGCCGCAGCCCGACTCGCCGACCACGGCCAGCAGTTCGCCGGGGTGCAGGTCGAGGCTCAGATCGGTGACGGCGTGCACGACGGCACCGGGGAGCCGGAAGCGGACGGTCAGCCCGTCGACCGACAGCAGGGCGGGCCGCCGACCGGTGCCGGCGGGGACGCTGGTGGGGGCGCTCGTGGTCACAGCTGCAGCTCCGCTCGCACCCGGGGGTCGAGGCGGTCCCGCCAGCGGCCGGTGAGCGCGGCCAGGGCGAGGGTCACGGTGACCAGGGCGAGACCGGGCACGATGCTGGCCCACCACGCGCCGGTGAGCAGGGACCGCTGACCGTCGTTGATCATGTTGCCGATGGAGGCGAGGTGCGGCGGCAGGCCCAGGCCGAGGAAGGACAGCGCGGTCTCGTGCCAGACGGCATGCGGCACCATCAGCGTGGTGGCCAGCGCGAGACGCGGGAGCACGTGCGGCAGCAGGTGCCGGGTGAGCACCCGAAAGCGACCCGCGCCGCCGGAGATCGCGGCCTCGACGAACGGGCGGCTCCGCAGGCTGAGCAGTTCGGCGCGGACGATCCGGGCGGTGGACAGCCAGTGCGTCAGCGCGATGGAGGCGACCACCGCGCCGAGGCCGGGGCGCAGCATCGCCACGATGAAGATGCCCAGCAGCAGGTGCGGCAACGCGGCGATGGTGTCGACGACCCGCATCAGCGCCCGGTCGACCCGGCCGCCGACGCTGCCGGCGACCGCGCCGACGAGGCCGCCGATGACGGTGGCGACCAGGGCCGCGACCACCCCGACCAGCAGCGAGACGCGTAGTCCGTAGAGGCTGCGCAGCGCCACGTCGCGGCCGAGGTCGTCGGTGCCGGCCGGGTGCTCGGCGGAGGGGGCGAGCCGGATCCGGCCCAGGTCGACCGCGCTCTGGTCGAGCGGCCAGAGAATCGGAGCGAGCAGGCCGGCGGCGACTGCGCCTACGAGCACCACGACGGCCAGCACCACGCCGGGACGGCCTGCCCGCAGCAGCGCCGACGGCCGGCGCGGCGGCAGCGGCCGGGCCGGTGTGCTGGTCGGTGGTGGGGCGAGGTCAGTCATCGAGGCGTACCCGGGGGTCGGCGGCGGCGTAGCCGAGATCGGTGGCCAGGTTCGCGGCCAGCACCACGACGGTGGTGGCCAGGGTGGTGGCGGCCAGCAGCGGGAAGTCCGCGCCCAGCGCGGCCTGCACGGTGACCGCGCCCAGGCCGGGCAGCGAGAAGACGGTCTCCACCAGCACCGCTCCGCCGACGAGTTCGGGCAGGTGCGTGCCGACCAGGGTGAGGAAGGGCAGCAGCGCGGTCCGCAACGCGTGGCCGAACAGGACGGTACGACCGGGCAGCCCCCGGGCGCGGGCGGCCAGCACGTGGTCGTCGCGCAGGCTCTCGGCGACGGCGTCCCGGACGAACAGCACGAACCACGGGGCCTGCGCGACCGCCAGCACCGTCACCGGGAGCACCAGGTGACGGGCCAGGTCGGCGACGTCGGTGCCGGTGGCGGTGAGGTCGGTCAGCCCGCCGGCCGGCAGCCAGCCGAGGGTGAGGGCGAACAGGGCGATCGCGGCGAGCCCGAGCCAGAACACCGGCATCGACTGCACGGCGTAGGCGGTGGACCGTAGGGCGCGGTCGAACCAGCCGCCCCGCCGGTACGCGGCGAGGGTGCCCAGCAGCACGCTGGCCACCAGGACCAGGGCGAGGGCCAGCCCGACGAGCAGCAGGGTCCAGCCGGCGCGGGCGGCCAGCACCGAGGTCACCGGCTCGTGCCGGCTGGTCGACCAGCCGAGGTCGCCGCGCAGCAGGTTGCCCACCCAGCGGGCGTACTGCACCGGCAGCGGGTCGTCGACGCCCCAGTTGGCGCGCAGCTGCGCGAGGTTCTCCTCGCTGGTGGTGAAGGCCGCGGCGCCCGCGTACTGCCGGGCCGGGTCGATCGGGGAGGCCGCACCGAGCGCGAACATGCCCATGCTGGTCGCGGCGAGCACGGGTACGGCGACCAGCAGCCGGCGGCGGACGGCCACCCCGGCCCCGGCCAGCCGCCGCCGACGGACCGGCGGGGTCGTCGTCACGATGTCTTCGTCCAGGTGTGCACGTTCCACCAGAGGCTGTTGGCGACGTCGTGCTCGTGCGGCTCGACCCGGGGCGTCACCCCCGCCACGGCGTCCCGCACCACGTAGGTGTGTTGCAGGTAGGTGAGGAACACCCACGGCACGTCGGCGGCGAGCTGCCGCTGGAAGGTGGCGTACGCGGCCCGGCGGGCGGCCGGGTCGGCGCTGTCCCGGCCGGCCTGCAACGCCGTGTCGACGGTCGCGGACCGGTAGGAGCCGGGGTTGAAGAAGCCCTGCCCGGCGAAGGCCGAGCCGAACAGCTTGTAGGAGACGAAATCCGGGTCGTACGGCGTGCCGTACCCCATGATCAGCGCGTCGGTGCCCATCCGGGGGGTGATCGCGTCCCAGGTGAGGCCCTGCGGGGTGACCGCGATGCCGATCTTCCGGGCGTCGGCGGTGACCGCGAGGGCCAGCTCCTTGCGCAGGCTGTCGGCGGCCGGGTACATCAGCGTGAACGCCGCCTTCCGCCCGGCTCGGGCCCGGATGCCGTCCGGGCCCGGCGTCCAGCCGGCGGCGTCCAGCAGCGCGGTGGCGGCGGCCGGGTCGGCGGCGGGCCGGCCGGTGACCGACGGTTCGGCGAACTCCGACGAGGGTGGCACCGGCCCGAACGCCGGCTCCCCCGCGCCGCCGAGCACCCCGTCCACCATGGCCTGCCGGTCCACCGCCGCGTGCAGCGCCCGTCGGACCGCGAGGTCGCCGAGGACCGGATTGCCCATCGGGAGCATCACCCCCCGGTAGTCGGCGGTGGGAACGCGCTGCACCCGGTGACCGTCCCGGTCGGCGAACCCGGTGGCCAGCTTCGGCGGCAGTTCGGCCGCGTCGAACTCCCCGGCCCGCATCCGCTGGGCACGGACGTTGTCGTCGGCGACGAACGCCACCACCACACCCGGGTTCGCCGGCCGGCCACCCCAGTACCGGTCGTTCGCCGCCAGCACCAGCCGGTCCCCCGGCGTCCACGACGTCATCCGGTACGGGCCGGTGCCGATCGGCCGGCGGTTGAACTCCGCCCTGTTGACGTCCTGCCCGGCGAACGCCTTCGCCGGGACGACGCCCAGCGCCAGCCGTTGCAGGAACGGCGCGTACGGGTGCTTCAGCGTGAACACCACGGTGGCCGGGTCGGGGGCGGTGACGGAGGCGAGCATGTCGAGGTCGGAGCGGAGCGTCGAGTCGACCTTCGGGTCCAGCACCGCCTGGTAGGTGAAGACCACGTCCTGCGCGGTCAACGGGCTGCCGTCGTGGAACAGCACCCCCTCGCGCAGCTTCGCCGTCACGGTCCGGCCGTCCGCCGACACCTGCGGCAGCTCCCGCGCCAGGGCCGGCACGAGCTGGTTGCGGGCGTCCCGGGCGACCAGCCCGTCGAAGATCAGCGACGCGCCGTCGGGGCCGTAGTTCAGCACCGGGTTGAGGGTGTCCGGCTCGCCCGCGGTGGCCACCACGATCGTGCCGCCGCCGCTCGTACCGGCCGGTGACGGTCCTGCGGACGAGCAGCCGGCGACCACGAGCAACGCGACGCCGATCACCGCCGACACCCGTACGGACCGGGGCTTGACCATGACGTACTCCTGGGGATGGCACGTGTGCGGGGGCCGCCCGGCGTGCGCCGCCGGGGCGGTCGGGTACGCGGGGACGCCTCGCGCGGCGTGGGGTGGATCAGGGGGCGGGCGGCGGGGGTGTGTCGGCCACGAGCAGGGTGAGCTGCCGTACCAGGTCGTCCAGGGACTCGCCGGTGTGCGCGCGGACCAGCCCGAGGGCGAGGTCGGCGAGCAGGTAGAAGCCGAGGGTGCGGGCCGCTTCGGAGTCGAAGGAGGCCAGCAGCGTCTCCGCGCCGGCGAGGTCACCGCGACGGCGTGCGGCGACGACCCCGGCGGCGCGTTGGACGAGGTCCGCGGCGACCGGAACCGGACCGGTCACGCGGTCAGAGCTTCGGCGTGACGGCGCGGGCCGCGTCGAAGCGGGCGGTGACGTCGGCCCAGTCGACCAGGTTCCACAGACGGTCGACGTAGTCCGGGCGGACGTTGCGGTACTGCAGGTAGTAGGCGTGCTCCCAGGCGTCGAAGACCAGCAGCGGCGTCGAGCCCTGCCCCACGTTGCCGTGGTGGTCATAGACCTGCTCGACGATCAACCGCTGACCGAGCGGTTCCCACGCGAGGACGCCCCAGCCGGAGCCCTGCACGCTCTTGGTCGCCGCGGAGAGCTGCCCGGCGAAGCCGTCGAACGAGCCGAAGTGCTCGTCGATCGCCGCCGCCAGCTCCCCGTCGGGGCGGTCTCCGCCGTCCGGGGAGAGGTTGTTCCAGAAGATCGAGTGCAGCACGTGCCCGGACAGGTTGAACGCGAACGTCTTCTCCAGCCCGACCAGCGCCGCGAAGTCGCCCTTGTCCCGGGCCTCGGCGAGCTGTTCCAGGGCATCGTTGCTGCCCTTGACGTACGCCGCATGGTGCTTGCTGTGGTGCAGCTCCAGGATCTCACCGGACATGGCCGGCTCCAGCGCACCGTAGTCGTACGGCATGTCGGGCAGCGAGTAGAGGCCCACCAGCAGCTCCTTGAATCGTGGGTCGACAGCGGGGCGGGCACTCGGGCCAGGTCGGATCATCGCAGGCCCGGGCACCCGCCACTGCTGCCAGCATTGCGCAATTGCCAGTTCTTGGCAATAACACCCGGCACGCCGCACCCGCGATACCGACCGGGCCCGGAACGGACGGCGGGCCCGGAGCCGGCCGGCTCCGGGCCCTGAGGGCGTCCGTGATCAGGAGATGGCGCAGGTGATGTTGCCGGGCGGCGGAGAGCCGTTGCCGGTGGCGGTGAACCCGAACGTGGTCGAGCCGTTGGCCGCCAGCGCGCCGTTGTAGTCGGCGTTGCGGACGGTCACGTTACCGGTGCTGCCGGTGTTGACCCCGTTCCAGACGCTGCTGATCGCCTGGCCGCTGGCCAGGCTCAGGCCCACGGTCCAGCCGGTGCTGGTCCGGCTGCTGGTGTTGGCCACGGTGACCTCACCCTGGAAGCCGCCGGGCCAGCTGTTGACCGCCCGGTAGGTGGCGGTGCAGCCGCCGGGCCCGCTGGTCGGCGGCGGGGTGGTCGGCGGCGGAGTGGTGGGCGGAGGAGTCGTCGGCGGCGGAGTGGTGGGCGGGGGCGTGGTCGGCGGCGGAGTGGTCGGCGGGGCCGTGGTAGGCGGCGTGGTGGACTGGAACTGGCTGAAGAAGCGCCAGATCTCCCCCGACGTCCAGGTCCGGGAGTCGTTGGGGGTGCCCGACCCGTCGACCGGGCTGGGGGTGTGGTCCCCGTCGAACGCGGCCCACTGCACCGGGTAGCCGGAGCGGCAGCCCGAGTAGGTGGTGGTGATGTGGGTGAAGGTGTTCAGGCCCGGTTCGCGCGGGCTCTGCGCGGTGCAACCGTTGTTCCGGACGAACGTGTCCCGCAGCGACCGGCCCATCGAGATGTTCAGCACGCTGTCGTGGGTGCCGTGGATGCCGAAGTAGGGGACCGGCTGGGTGCCGCCGCTGCAGCCGCTCAGCTGGGCGCCGGAGAGCACGGCGACCGCGCGGACCACGGTGGGCCGGGCGCAGGCCACCGCGTAGCTCATCGCTCCGCCGTAGCTCCAGCCCAGCACGAACCGCTGGGTGGTGTCGACGCACAGGTCGTTCTCGACCTGCCGGAGGATGTCGTCGAAGAGGGTCAGGTCCCGACCGTTGGTGTTGGCCCAACCGGCGTCGATCCCCTGGGGGGCGACGAAGATCGTGCTGTTGTTCGACAGCGGCAGCAGGCCGTAGTAGCCGGCCGAGGAGACGTTCTGGGCCGAGCCGTTCAACCAGTGGAAGCCGACCACCAGCCGGTACTGGCGGTTGCGGTCGTAGCCGTCCGGGATCCGCAGGATATAGCTGCGGTTCTGGCCGCTGCTGGAGATGGTGCGCGTCCCGTTGGTCAGGGTGGGGGCCTTGCCGCAGCCCGCGGTCGCCGCGAGGGTGCCGTTCGTCGCGGCCTCCGCCGTCGCGGACAGGCCACCGTTCAGCGCGCCGCCGACGGTCGCCGCGAGGAGGACGGCCGCGGCGGCGATGGTGGGTAGTAGCTGTCTGTGTTTCACCATTGCTTGGCTCCTTGCCAGGGGTCTTCTGTCCCAGTGGTGGTGGTGGCGAGGTCGACCCGGCGGGTGCCGGCTGCCCCGCGGGGGCAGCCGGGTGCGGATGACGGCTCGCACCTCGTCTCCTCGCGGTCGGCGAGTCGACTCGGATAGGCGGACGCGCCCGTTCGGCGCAGGCGGCACGGCGGCTCGGTGGGGCGGCCCGGACTGGTCGTCGACCGGCGGCACGGCGGGAGGGGGTGCCCTCGGATGCCGCTGCCGACTGACTGAGGCGACGGGGAGCGTGCCCTTCGCTCCCGCGGCGAAAGATAGCAGGTTATCGATAACATACTCAACCGGGCGAGCGGCGTCGGTGGCCCGCCGGGGCACCGTTTTCGCAACTCCCGAACCGCCCATCGCCATCCCACGACCGCCCCGACCAGCACCGCAGCCCTCGGAAGCCGACCGCAGCGCGTCGAAACTATCGATTGCGGAACCCGCAACTTTGCGAAATCCGTACCCGGTCGGGACGGAGCGTGACGCCACCCGCCGGGCTCGGCCCGGGGGCCGGACCCGGCGGGTCGCCCGGTGCGGGGCACTCCTCAGACGCTGGCGAGCGCTTCGGTCGGCGGCAGCGCGGCGGCCCGCATCGACGGGTACACGCCGGCCACCACGCCCACCACCACGGCACCGCCCAACCCGGCCAGCGTCGCGGAGAGCGGCACCACCACCGGCCAGTGGTGGTACCCGGCATAGGCGACGGTGCCCGCCAGCCCGAGCAGCGTCCCGGCGACACCGCCCAGCGTCGCCAGGGCCACCGACTCGGTGAGGAACTGGCCCCGGATCTGGCCCCGGTTCGCCCCGAGCGCCCGGCGCAGCCCGATCTCGGACCGCCGTTCAAGCACCGAGATGACCATGGTGTTGGCCACCCCGATCCCGCCCACCAGCAGCGCCACCCCGGCGAGGGCGAGGAAGAGCGCGGAGAAGGCGTTCTCCGTGGCGCGTTTCGCGGCCAGGGCTTCCGAGGGGCGGCTGACCAGCACGTCGGCCGGGCGTTGCGGGCTCACCGTCTCCGGCAGCACCGCCCGGACCTGCTCCACCGCGGGCTCCAGGGAGCGGACGTACAGCACGGTGGGGTGCCCGTCGAAGCCCAGTTCGGCCTGCGCGGCCGGCCAGCCGACCAGCACGGACCGGTCGATCTCCGGCAGCAGGGGTACGGCGGCCAGGATGCCGACGACGGTGAACCACCGGTCACCGATCATCACCTGCTGGCCGGGGCCGTCCCCCGGGGACACGTCGAGCACGCCCAGCCGGGTCGCCGCCACCGAGCCGAGCACCACGGTGGGGAAGCGGGCGGTGGCCGGGGTGAGCCAGCTGCCGTGCTCGACCCGGGCGTTGATGATCGGGAGCAGGTCGAGCTGGCTGGCCAGCACCGTCAGGCCGGAGCCGTCACCCGGGTCGGTACGGTCGGAGCGGCGGATCACAGCGTGCGTGTTGGCTACCGCGCTGACGCTGGTCACCGGGCCGATCCGGCGGACCATGCCGGGCGATTCGGCCGGCAGCAGTGCCGGTGGATCCTGGTCGGGCAGCGCGTTCACCTGGAGCAGGTTCGTGCCGAGCGCGGAGAGCTCCCGCATCAGCTGGGCCTGGCTGGAGGCGGGGATGCCGGTGACCACGATCATGGTGGCGATCCCGATGGCGATGCCGAGGGCGGACAGCGCGGCCCGGGTCCGCCGGGTGCGGATGCCCAGCAACCCCAGGCCGAGCAGGTCGATCACGGCCAGCCGGACCGGCCGGGCGGCGGCGGACGCGGTACGCGGGTGCGACGGCCTACCCGCCTCGGTGGGTCCGGTCATCGGGGCCTCACCACCGGGCCGGAGTCGGCGACCAGGCTGCCGTCGCGCATCTCGATCCGGCGGGGCAGCCGGGCGGCGATGTCCCGGTCGTGGGTGATGACGGCGAGGGTGGTGCCCTCCGCGTGCAGCCGGTACAGCAGCTCCAGGACGGTCTGGCCGGTGCGGGTGTCCAGGGCGCCGGTGGGCTCGTCGGCGAGCAGGAGAGCGGGCTGGTGGACCAGCGCGCGGGCGATCGCCACCCGCTGCCGTTCCCCGCCGGAGAGCTGGTGCGGCAGGTGGGTGACCCGGTGCGCCAGGCCGACCCGGTCGAGCGCCGCGAGGGCCAGCGGCCGACGGTGCCGGCGGGGCACCCCGGCATAGAGCAGACCGGTGGCCACGTTCTCGGCGGCGGTGAGCCCGGCGGTGAGGTGGAACTGCTGGAAGACGAAGCCCAGCCAGCGCCCGCGCAGCGCGGAGAGCTGCCGGTCGGAGAGCCCGGCGACGTCGAGCCCGCCCAGGTGCACCGTGCCGGAGGTCGGCCGGTCCAGGGTGCCCATGATGTTGAGCAGGGTCGACTTGCCGGAGCCGGACGGCCCGACGATGGCCAGCATCTCGCCCTCGGCGATGTCGAGCGAGACGCCCGCCAGCGCGGTGACCCCGCCGGGATAGCTCATGGTGGCGTCGCGTACGGCCAGCACGGTCACGAGGTGGTCACCACCCGCAGGTCCTCGCTGAGGCCGTCCCCGCTGACCTCCACCATCCCCTTGGCGAACATGCCGGTGGTGACGGCGACGAGCCGGCCATCGGTCAGTTGCAGGGCGTAACCACCCTCGCTGAGGGCCACCAGCGCGCCGACCGGTACGGCGAGCACGCCCGACCGCGTCTCACCGGCCAGGTCGACCTGCACGTCGGCGGCGTCGATCCCGGCCAGGTCGTCGTCCACGGTCACCGTCACCGCCCGCTTCGGTGCGGCCCCGCCCGGGCCGGCCGCCTCGCCGTCCTGCTGCACCGTCGTGCTGACGGCGGAGACCGAGCCGTCCACCGTCTCGTCCCCGGGCAGCGTCACCGTCACCTGGTCGCCCCGCTGGATCGTGCCGGCCTCGGTGGCCCCGGCCAGCACGGTGATCACCTTCGCGGTGGGCGTGACGGTCAGCAACGGCGTGGCGGCGTCGTCCCCCCGCAGGGCGGTGACGCTGTCCACCCGTACCGCGCCGGGCAGCACGGCGACGTCACCGACCGCGATCCGGCCGGTCACCGGCAGCTCGGCGTCCCGCTGCCAGCGTTTGACGGCCCGGATCAACGATCCGGTCAGCACGCCGTCCCCCTTGCGGACGACGACCGTGGGCCGGCCCGTCGCCGCCGTGCCGCCCACGGTCGGCGTGGCGTCCGTCGCCGGTCCGCCCGCCCCGGACGCCGGCCTCCCCGACCCCGCCGTCGACTTCCCCGACGGTGCCGTCGACTTCCCCGCCCCCGCCCCCGACGCCGGCTTCTCCGGCGGTGCCGTCGGCTTTCCCGGCGCGGCGGGACGGTGGACCTTCTCCCCCGGAGCGGGCTGGCTGCCGATCTCGTAGCCCAGCGCCTTGAGGTTCGTCGCGACGATCCGCACGTCGCGGCCCACCGTGCCGGGCTCGGCCAGGTCACGGTAGAGCGGCATGCCGCCGTAGAACAGCGGCACCGGTTGGTCGTCGACCCGGTAGAGCTGCCGGCCCCGACTGACCGTCGCCCCGGCCTCCGGCAGCCAGGTGACCGTCCCGCTCCGGCCGCCCTTCACCGGTGCCGCCCGGCCGTAGCCGAGGGTGCCGGTCAGTGACACGGTGGCGGAGAGGTCGGTCCGGACGACGGCCACGGTCTCCACCGCGACCGGCGGACGCGTCGACGATTCCGGCGGGACACGGTGGACGGCCCAGACGACCCCGGCCCCGACGGCCGACACCATCAGGACCAGCACCGCCGGGACGACGACCCGTCGGCCGATGCGGCGTCGGGGGCTCTGCGCTGGTGGCTGTTCTGCTGACACGCCGACAGCGTGGCCGGAGTTCTTCAGGAACCTGTCAGGATTCCGGATCCGCACAGGTTCCTGACATCGCGCCACGAAGCTGACCCGCATGTCGAACTCGCTCGTCACCAGGACCCGTCGCCTCGCCGTGCCCCTGCTCGTGGCCGGCTTCCTGCTCGGGGGCTGCTCCACCGGGGACGGCGACGACCGCTCCGGCGGCCCACCGGCCGACGGTTCCGGGGTCGCCTCGCTGCGCAGCCCGGCCGCCACCACTGGCGCACCGACCCGGTCCGTCGAGGACCAGCGCCCGCTGATCCGCCTCGACGCGACCACCGACGAGATCGAGGCGCTGCGGAAGGTGTGGAGCGAGTGCGTGGCGCGGGAGGGTGGTCCCGGCTACCCCGACGGCCGCAGCGTCATCTGGCGGGAGAGCCAGCACGACCCGAAGGCGAAGCTGGTACGGGCGGCGTGCCGCGCCCAGGAACCGGAGTTCTTCGAGGAACGCCAGAAGCGTACGGACAACGCCACCTTCCGCGACAACCAGCGCCAGTGGTACGAGTGCGCCAAGAAGGCCGGTTACCGGCTCACCACGCCCGACGAGGACGGCGAGTTCGGCATCACGGAGGTCGGCCCGAACGGTGACTTCCAGTCGCCGAAGATGACGGCGTGCCGCCGGGAGGCGTTCAGTCGATAGCACCGGCCGCCGGTGAGTAGGGCCGGACACCCCGGGTATCCCGCGCCCATGGCGCGGTACACGAAACCCGAGCTGCGGGAACAGCTGAAGGAAGAGATCAGGGCGGGCGACCGGGGCGGCCGGCCCGGCCAGTGGTCGGCGCGCAAGTCACAGCTGCTGACCCGGGAGTACCAGCAGCGCGGCGGTGGTTACCAGGGGCCACGGGACGAGCGGCAACAGTCCCTGCGGCGGTGGGGTGAGCAGAAGTGGCGGACCAGGCGGGGCACCACCCGGGCCCGCCACGACGGGGAGACCGACCGTTACCTGCCCGACCGGGCCTGGAACCGGCTCACCCCGCAGCAGCAGCGCGCGACCGACGCCAGGAAGCGCCGGGGGTCGAGATCCGGCCGGCAGTACGTCGCCAACACCGGGCCGGCCAGCCGCGCCCGCCGGGCCGCCGGACCGGCCGGGTCACTCACCGGGCTGCCCGTCGCCGAGGCCGTCCGGCACGTCCGCGACCTGGACACCGCCCAGCTCAGGGCGGCACTGCGCGCCGAGCGCGGCGGCAAGGGGCGCAAGACGCTGATCCGCCGGCTGGAGTCCGCCCTCGCCCGCCGCTGAAACGGCCCGTCCGGCGACCGGCACGCGGGGTGCCTATGCTCGACGGGTGGAGGACAGCGAGCAGGCCGTACTGGCCGAGATGCTGCAGTCGGCCGAGGACGCCGCGCCCGTCGAGGCGGTCGAGGCGGTCACCGGGGCCATCGCCGCGTCGTTGCACGCCCTCGGTGTCTCGCTGCTGGTCGCCGATCTCAGCGGCCGGGCGCTGGTCCGGCTGACCCACCAGCCGACCGCCGACGGCCCCGGCCGCCTCCAGGACGGGGAGTCCGCCGAGGTGCTGCCCTTCGACGGCGGCCCCTACGAGCAGGTGATCCGCCAGCAGGCACCCCGGGTGCTGCCCTTAGCCGGCCGGTGGCGGCTGCTCGCGCCGGTCACCGAACGCGGCGAGTCCATCGGCCTGCTGGAGATCGACCTGCCGGACGAGCCGGACGCCGAGGTGATCGCCCGGGTCGCCCGCACCGCGCACACGCTGGCGTTCGTGGTGATCGCCAACCGTCGGCACACCGACCTGTTCGAGTGGGGACAGCGCAGCACCCCGTTCACCCTCTCCGCCGAGATCCAGCGTCGCCTGCTGCCCGCCTCGTTCACCTGCGAGGCCGGCGCGTTCACCCTCTCCGGCTGGCTCGAACCGGCCGCGAGCGTCGGCGGGGACACCTTCGACTACAGCGTGGACCGGGACCTGCTGCACGTCGGCGTCACCGACGCGATGGGCCACGGGGTCGCCAGCGCGTTGACCGCCACCCTCGGGGTGGGCAGCCTGCGCAACACCCGCCGCCGTGGCCTGGGCCTGGTCGAGCAGGCCGACGAGGCCAACCGCGCCATCGCCGAGCACGCCAACGTCCGGGGCGCGTACGTGACGGCCGTGCTGGGCCGGATCGACCTGCCGACCGGGCGCTGCGAGCTGCTCAACGCCGGGCACGTCCCGCCGATACTGGTCCGCGACGGCCGGATCACGACGCTGGACCTGCCCGGCAACTTTCCGCTGGGCATGTTCCCCGAGGCGGGCTTCCGCAGCGGGGAGGTCCTGCTGCGGCCCGGCGACCGGCTGGTGGTGGTCACCGACGGGATGCGCGAACGCAACGCCGCCGACCTCGACCTGCCCGCCGCCCTGCTCGACATCGCGGGGCTGCACCCCCGGGAGGCGGTCCGGGCGCTGTCCGACGCGGTGCTGTCCATCGCCGGGCCGGTGCTGGCCGACGACGCCACCCTGCTGATCGTCGACTGGTACGACGGCCACGGCCCGCGCCGCAGCACAGCCGGGGCCGACACCAGCCGGGCCAGCGCCCCGCCCCGGTGAGGTGCCCTACGAACCGGGTGCCGCCCGCTCGGCGTCCCGTACCGTGTCGTAGATGCCGATGACCTGGTCGACCGAGGTGATCGACAGCACCGTGCGGACCGACCGGCGGACCCCGGCCAACCCGAGCCAGCCGTTGCGCTCCCGCAGGTCCCGGTAGGCGACCACGAGCGCGCCGAGGCCGCTGGAGTCCATGAACCCGACGCCGGCCAGGTCGACCACCACCACCCGGTTGCCGCCCTCGACCACCTCGCGTAACCGTTCCCGTAACTGTGGTGTGGTGCTCATGTCCAGGTCACCGGCGATCTCCACCACCGTGCCGGCGCCCTGTTGCCGGGTCGACATCGTGAACTCCATGTGAACCCCCTCGATCTGGCGTACCGATACGTCGGGTGACGCAGGATGCCGTACCCACGGTGCCAGATCCCGCCGTGGAGCGCGCGGCGACGGGTGGCGCGGCCGACGCCCGGGGGCGCGGTGCCCGACCCCGGCGGGCGGCGGCCCGACGCGCTGCCGGCAGCGGCCGACGGGTGACGGGCGGCGGCCCGACGGGTGACGGGCGGCGGCCCGACGAGTGGCGTAAGGAACGGGCCGTCGGCTCCTACGACTGTCGTGAGCTGCGCGATCGTCCAACGAAAACTGCGCCGGGCTTGCCGCGCAAACATGCACATAGCTCACATGCGTGTCTTGACCAGCGACTGATCATCGGTACGGTCCATCTCACGTGACGCGATTCTCCCCGATGTGGACGTCGCAACTGGTCCTTCGATCGGAAGGCGATACATGACAAATCCCTCATCCCCCAGGGTCCGTCGGGGTCGACGGTCCCTCGGCCTGATAGCCGCCGGGCTGCTCCTGGTCGGCATGGTCCCCGGCACGGCCTCGGCCGCGGAGCCCGACCCACGCGTCGGCCTCGGCGCGGGCTGGCTCGACGCCCAGTCGGCGATCAGCAACCTGGAGCAGGTGGCGCACCGCGACAAGCCGGCCGGCTTCGTCGACCCGGCGAACCCGGGCAACGGCGGGTACTACAACTCGGACCTCGCCTTCGGTGGCCGGTACGTCTTCCAGGGCAACTACAACGGGTTCACCGTCACCGACGTCGCCGACCCGGCCGACCCGACGCTGGTCACCAGCGTGGTGTGCCCGGGCGGGCAGGGCGACCTCTCCGTCCACGGCAACCTGCTCTTCATGTCGGTCGAGGAGACCCGGGGCCGGGTCGACTGCGGCACCAACCCCAACGTCGGCACCCGGTTCCAGGGCGTCCGGGTCTTCGACATCACCGACGTGCGCAACCCGACGCAGGTGGCGGCGGTGCAGCTCTGCCGCGGCTCGCACACGCACACCGTGGTGACCGACCCCCGGGACGCCGCCAACGTCTACGTCTACGTCTCCGGCACCACCTCGGTGCGCCCGGCGACCACGATGGAGGGTTGCAACAACAACGCCGCCGACGGGGAGAACCCGTCGCGGTGGCGGATCGACGTCATCAAGGTGCCGCTGGCGGCCCCGCAGGACGCCGCCGTGGTGAACCAGCCGCGGCTGTTCCGGGATCCCGCCACCGGTCGGGTCGACGGGCTCCAGAACGGCCCGGTCACCCCCCGCCACCCGTCCGGGTCCACCTGGTCGCCGTCGCCGAACACCAACGCCTGCCACGACATCACCGCGTACCCCGAGATCGGGCTGGCGGCCGGCGCGTGCCAGGGCAACGGCATCCTGATCGACATCTCGGATCCGGCCAACCCGCAGCGGATCGACGAGGTGGCCGACCCGAACTTCGCGTACTGGCACTCGGCGACGTTCAACAACGACGGCACCAAGGTGATCTTCACCGACGAGTGGGGCGGTGGCAGCGGGGCCCGTTGCCGCGACACCGACCTGCCGCAGTGGGGCGCCAACGCCATCTTCGACATCGTCGACCGGAAGCTGACCTTCGCCAGCTACTACAAGCTGCCGGTGCCCCAGTCGCTCCAGGAGAACTGCGTCGCGCACAACGGCTCGCTGATCCCGGTGCCCGGCCGCGACGTCATGGTGCAGGCCTGGTACCAGGGCGGCATCTCGGTGTTCGACTTCACCGACTCGAAGCACCCGCGTGAGATCGCCTACTTCGACCGGGGGCCGGTCAGCCCGACCGCGCTCGTGCTGGGCGGTTTCTGGTCGGCGTACTGGTACAACGGCAACCTCTACGGCAACGAGATCGCCCGTGGCCTCGACGTGTTCGCGCTGACCCCCAGCGCACACCTGTCGGCGGCCGAGATCGAGGCCGCCGCCCAGGTGAAGCTGGCCGGGTTCAACGCCCAGGGCCAGCCCAGGATCACCTGGACGCCGAGTTTCGCGCTCGCCCGCGCGTACCTCGACCAGCTCGTCCGGGCCGGTGCGATCGACCCGGCGCTGAGCACCGAGGTCGACACGGTCCTGCGCCGGGCCGGCGAGTTCGCCGCCGCCGGCAGGCGGTTCGCCGCCGAGGAGCAGCTGCGGACGCTGGCCGACAGGCTGGACACCGCACCGCACCGGACGCTCCGACAGGCCCTGGTGGACCTGGCGGACACCTTCAACCCCCGGGTCGCGGCCACGGTCGGCCCGGCCGAGCCGACCGGTAGCAACGGCTGGTACACCGGTCCCGTCACGCTCACCCTGACCGGCCTGCCCGCCGGCCTCTGGACCGGCCAGTACTCCGTCAACGACGGCGTGACCTGGGTGGACGTGCCGGCCAGCGGGGTCGCGACGATCGACGCCGAGGTCAAGGGCACGGTGCGGTACCGGGCGTTCGACGGTGCCGGCAACACCTCCCGGGAGGGCAGCCGGTGGCTCAAGATCGACCGGACCGCGCCCGACGTGCAGGTCTCCGGGCTGACCGGGGGGACGTCGTACGGTGACTCCGGCACGGTGACGGTGGACTGGACGGTCACCGACGGCGGCGCCGGGCCGGGCATCAACCCGGACAGCGCACTGCTGGACGGCAAGCGGGTGGCCCGGGGGGCGACGGTCGCCCTGTCCAGCCTCCCGCTGGGTGGTCACACCCTGGTGGTGACCGCGAAGGACAAGGCCGGTAACACCACCACCCGGTCCGTCGCGTTCACCACCACGACGTCGTTCGCCGACCTCCAGGCGCTCGTCGACGGTTACCGGGCCGCCGGAATCGTCAGCGCGGGCAACGCCGACAAGCTGACCACCAGCCTCGGCAGGGCCGGCGTGGCGGCCTCCGCAGGCCAGCCGGCGGAGGCGGTCGGGCACCTGACCACCTTCCTCGACCAGGCCCGCGCGCTGAACGCCGTCGGGGCGCGCACCCTGCTGGTCCGTGACGCCCAGGCGCTGATCGACCAGTTCGACAGGTGAGCCGCCCGGCCCGACCGGGCCGCCGGAACCCCTGAACCCGGGGCCTGCCCAGCACCGCTGGGCAGGCCCCGGCCGTTCCCCGGCCGGGCCGGCCCGGGCCGGCGCCGGGGCCCTCGCCGGGCGGGCGCGGCCCACGGCCCGGTCAGCCGAGCTTGACCAGCATCTGCTGCATCCGCTGGATCTCGATGCCCTGGTCGGCGTTGACCTCGCGGGCGAACTGGTCGCTGGCCGGCTCCAGACCGCCGCCGGTGGCGTAGAGCTGCTCCACCATGGACAGCGCCCCCTGGTGGTGGCGGATCATCGCGGTCAGGAAGAGCCGGTCGAACTCCGCACCGCGCGCCTGCCGGAGCTGGTCGAGCTGCGCAGGGGTGAGCATCCCCGGCATCAGCGCGCCGTGTGCCGCGTCGCCGTGCGGCCCGGCGGTCGGCACGTTCCGCTCGGCTAGCCACTGCCGCATCCGCGCGATCTCGTCGCCCTGTGACACCTCGATCCGCTTGGCCAGCAGCGTCAGGTCCGGGCTGGTGGTCCGCCCGGCCAGTAACGCGGTCATCTCCAGGGCCTGCGCGTGGTGCGGGATCATGCCCTGGACGAACAGGCTGTCGGCGGCGGTGAACCCGGGCGGCGAGACCTGCGACAGGTCGGTGCCGGACAGTTGCCGGGCCGGCTGGCCGGGCGCTCCCGGTTGCACCACCCGCGACGTCGGCGGCTGGTACGCCGGGTCGTCCCGACCCGCCCAGAGGGCCGCGCCCACCACCGAGCCGAGAACGACGGTGGCGACTACACCGGATACGACCACGCGACGGGGCAGCGGCACGATTCACCTACCAGTCCGGGCTTGAGCTGCGCATAGTCCATGGGCATAGTGCCTGAAACGCGGCCCACCCACCAGCCCACGAGCCGGTGCGATCCGGCCCACTCCGGGCCACTTTTGTCGCCGCATCGAAAAGTTTCCCCGAATCGATCAAAAGTGCTAGGGTCTGCGATCAATCTCCGATGTGACGAGTTCCACACCGGAGCACCACCGGGAAACAGTGGCGCGGTCCCTCCCGGCCGGGCCAGGCCCCACCCACAGGAGGCACCGTGACCACCCCGCACCGTCGGCGCTGGCGTCCCCGATCCGTCCTCGTGGCCGCCGGCACCGCCCTGGCCACCGTCCTCGCCAGCGCCTCCGTCACCCCGGCCACCGCCGCGCCCGCCGCCGACGTCCCCCCGCAGGAGCCCGGCGTCACCCTGCGCGCGTACGACATGGGCACCCCGCTGTCGGCACTGTGCACCCTCAAGCCCGCACAGACCCCGAACGTCGACAAGCTCATGCCGCAGATCAACTGGACCAGCACCGGCGACTTCGGGCTCGCCGACCGGTTCGTCACCGACGTCACCGGCAACCTCGCCGTACCCGTGGACGGCAGCTACGCCTTCCGCCTCACCAGCGACGACGGCTCCCGGCTGACCATCGGCGACACGGTCGTCGTCGACCACGACGGGCTGCACGGCGAAACCGCCGAGGAGGGGTCGGCCACCCTCACCGCCGGCCTGCACCCGTTACGCGTCGAGCACTTCGACGACGGGGGCGGCCAGGTACTGCGCCTCGAATGGCGGCCACCGGGGGCCGCCGGCTTCACCCTGGTGCCGACCTCCGCGTTGAGCACCGACGCCGGGGTCGTCCGGGTCACCGCCCCGGGCTGGAAGTACTGCGAGGGGGCCACCGACTCGGCCGGCGACGGCCTGCCGCTCGACCGGGTGCACCCCGGCTACACCCTGACCGACCTGCGCCCCGACGGGTTCCGGCCGCAGGTCACCGGGATGGCGTTCCGCCCCGACGGCACTCTGGTGCTGAGCACCTGGGGTGGCACCGACAACGCCACCGGCGAGATCTACCTGGTCGAGGGGGCCACCGGTGCGACCGGCCCCGACCGGGTGACCTATCGCAGGTTCGCCGACGGGCTGCGCGAGCCGCAGGGCGTCGCCGTGGTCGACGGCACCGTCTACGTCAGTCAGAAGCACGAGCTGACCGCGCTGCGCGACACCGACGGCGACGGCGTCGCCGACGACCGGCGGACGGTCGCCACCTGGCCGTGGGGCGGCAACTTCCACGAGTTCGCCTTCGGCCTGCTCTACCGGGACGGATTCTTCCACCTCAACCTGTCGGTCGCGATCAACCAGGGCGGCGCCACCACCGTGCCGCAGCCCGCACCGAACCGGGGCACCTCGATCAAGGTCAACGCCCGGACCGGCAAGATCACCTACCTGGCCGGCGGGCTGCGTACCCCGAACGGGATCGGCTGGGGGCCGCGCGGCGAGGTCCTCGTCACCGACAACCAGGGCGGCTGGCTGCCCGCGTCCAAGCTGGTCCAGATCCGGCAGGGAGCCTTCTTCAACCACTACACCAGCCCCGACGGGCCGTTCGACGACAAGCCGGTGACCCGACCGATCGTCTGGCTGCCGCAGAACGAGGTCGGCAACTCGCCGTCCACCCCCGTGCTGCTCGCGCAGGGGCCGTACGCCGGGCAGCTCCTCATCGGCGACGTCACCTACGGCGGCCTGCAACGGGTCTACCTCGACGAGGTGGAGGGGCAGTACCAGGGCGCGGTGTTCCGGCACACGCAGGGCCTGGAGGCCGGCGTCAACGAGGTCACCCTCGGCCCCGACGGCGCAATCTACGTCGGCGGCGTCGGTGCCGGCGGCAACTGGGGCCAGGAGGGCAAACTCAGCTACGGCCTGCAGAAGCTCACCCCCAACGGCACCTCGACGTTCGAGGTCAAGCAGATGCGGGCCACCGCCAACGGGTTCGACCTGGAGTACACCGAGCCGGTCTCCGCCGAGACCGCCGCGCGGCTCGCCGGGGCGTACCAGGTGACGCAGTGGCGCTACGGGGCGACCAGCCAGTACGGCGGTCCCAAGCTCGACCTGGAGAAGCTCACCGTGACCCGGGCGGTGCTGGCGGCCAACGGTCGCACGGTCCGGCTACGGATCCCGGGCCTGAAGGAGAACCGGGTGGTGCACGTCCGCTCCCCGCGCCCGTTCTCCGCCGCCGACGGCGAGCAGCTGTGGAACACCGAAGCCTGGTACACGCTCAACGAGATCCCCGGCCGGGTGGCCCAGCCGCAGACCTTCTTCGAGGCCGAGGAGGGCCGGACCGTCGGCGTCGGCATGGCCACCGACCACGCCGCCTACTCCGGCGCCGGGTTCGCCGCCGGGTTCGCCGACGACGGCGCGTCGACCCGGATCTCCGTGGACGTCCCCGAGGCCGGCAACCACGACCTGGCGATGCGCTACAGCAACGGCCCGAACCCGTTCTCCGGCCCGAAACAGCTCAGCCTGTACGTCAACGGCAAGCGGATCGGGCAGACCGTCTTCCCCTCCACCGTCACCTGGGAGGAGTGGGGCACCGTCACCACCAGGGCGCACCTGCGGCGGGGCCGCAACATCGTCGAGTACCGCAAGGAGAGCGCCGACTCCGGGCACGTCAACCTGGACGTGCTCGCCGTCCGGCCACGCGGGGAACGGATCACCCTGTTCGACGGCGGCGACCTCACCGAGTGGCAGCACACCGACGGGCGCGAACCGGAGTGGACCCGCGACGGCAACACCATGACCGTCCAGGGCGGCGACCTGCGGACCGTGCAGGCGTTCGGCGACTTCCGGCTGCACGTCGAGTTCAACCTGCCGCTCTACCCGCCGGAGGTGACCGGCCAGCAGCGCGCCAACAGCGGGGTCTACCTCCAGGACCGCTACGAGATCCAGGTGCTCGACTCGTTCGGCGTCGACCCGCCGCAGAACAACGACGCCGCCGCCATCTACACCCAGAAGGCGCCCGACGTGAACGCGGCCCGACCGCCGCAGACCTGGCAGACGTACGACATCGAGTACCGCCAGGCGCGCTACGACGCGGCCGGCGTCAAGGTGGCCAACCCCCGGGTCACCGTGGTGTGGAACGGCGTCACCGTGCACGACGACGTGGAGATCCTCGGCCCGACCGGCGGCAGCCGGCCGGAGGGTCCGGCGGCCGGCGCGATCCGGCTCCAGGACCACGGCAACCCGGTCCGGTACCGCAACATCTGGATCAAGCCGCTCGACGGGTAGCCCCCGGGCAGGAGCCGCGGCCGGGACCGTCACGGCGGTCCCGGCCGCGTCGCGCGCACGGCTCGCCCTACCGTCACCGGTGATCGTGGTACGCGGAGAGTCGGTCCCGAATGACCTTCCGCTGCGGATCGTTGGTGTCGTCAAGGATGGCGAGGGCCTCTCGCCCGTGGCTGGCGGCACCCGCACGGTCTCCTGCCGCGCTGAGGGCGTCCGCCAGCACGGCGATGGCACGCGCCGTACGCACCGGATCGGCCAGTTCGTCACCGACGGCCCGCGCGAGAGCCGCTTCAGCCAGCGCCTCGCGGTACCGGCCCCGGCGGAGCTGGGCCTCGGCCGAGATGGTGAGGGCGTCACAGCGGATGCTCTCGTCGGTGACCCGGTCGTGCAGGTCGAGGGCCATCCGGGTCTGCGCGAGCGCGGCCTCGGGTTGACCGGTGTCCAGCCCGAGCCCGGCGAGCCCGACGTGGTTGAGGCTCTGCCCCCGCAGTGAGCCGATCCGATCACAGATGGCGAGCGCCTGCTGGTAGAGACGGCGGGCCTGCCCGTGATGTCCGAGCTGACGGTAGGCGTCGCCGAGGTGGTACAGGGTGAACGCCTCACCGGTCGCATTCCCGGCGGACCGGCAGTCGGTCAGGACCTGGCGGAAGGTCTCGATGGCGGTGCTGGTCGCACCGGACCGCAGCTGAACCGAGGCGAGGTTGTGCCGGCAGACCGTCTCCAACTCGGTGAAGCCCTTCTCCCGAGCGAGTTGCAGCGCCTGGGCGAACAGGACACCGGCCTGCTGGTGGTCGTGGCTGGTGAAGTAGGTGGCACCGAGGTTGGCAAGCGTCCCCACCAGGGCCAGGTCGTGACCGTCGACAGTCGCGGCATCAAGCGCGATCTGCAGCATCTCCCGCATGTCCTCCTGACTGCCGGACCGGTCGAAGACCTCGTGGACCGTGTCGACGATCTGCCAGGCGTGCCGGTGGAACCCCTCCGCCGCCGCGCTGCGGACCAGAGCGAGCAGATTGATGCGTTCCGCTTCACACCAGCGCAGAGCGGTGCAGTCGGAGTCGAAGGCCATCGGCGTCACCGCACCGGGCGCGGGCAGGTCAGGGACAGGTGGACGGTCCGGTTCCAGCTGGCTGACGGCGTGGAAGGCCGTCAGCAGATACCAGTCCCACAGCCGGTGCAGTGCGGCCCGCCGCTGTTCGGCCGGCTCGTCCACCCGTGCCCGATCGGCGGCGTACTTGCGCAACAGATCATGCATCCGGTAGCGACGGGCGGTGTCGTGGTTGACCAGGTGCGCCCTCACCAGTCGGTCGAGTGCCCGCTCGGCCTCGGCGGGCTCCACCGCCAGCATCGCCGCCGCCGCCTCGGCCCCGATGGTGCTGCTCGGGCAGAGGCCGAGGAGAAGGAAGAGCCGGGCCGGCAGCGGGGCGAGCGCGTTGACCGACCAGGCGAAGACCGTGCGCAGGGTCATCTCGTCGGTCTCGTCGCCCTCGATGTCGAGCAACCGGTTCGCCAGTTCGTCGGCCAGGTCACTCAGTCGCGCCTCGGGGTGGGAGCCGACGTGCTCACCGATGACCCGTAGCGCGAGCGGCAGGCCGCCCGACAGCCTGGCCAGCGTCTCCAACGCCGCAGGCTCCGCGTCGGCGCGCTCGGCCCCGATGATCCGGCTGAGCATCCGATGGCGCTCCGGCCCCGACAGTGGAGCGACGGTGAGGCTCCGGATACCGTGTCGGACGCCGAGCCCACGGAGCCGGTTACGGCTGGTCACGATCGTGAAGCTGGTGTCGGAGCGGGGAAGGAGCTGCTGCGCCTGGTCGGAGTCGACGACATTGTCCAGCACCACGAGCATCCGTCGGCCTGCCATCAGCCGGTGGTAGAGAGCGACGCGTCGGTCTGGATCGTCGGGCACCCGGTCAGCCGGAACACCGAGGGCGACCAGAAAACGGTGCAGTGCCTCCTGCGGACGCACCGGCGGCACCGGGCCGTGCGCCTCCGCACGCAGGCACAGCTGACCATCGGGAAACCAACTCTGCCGGCGATGTCCCCAGTGACCGGCGAGGGTCGTCTTACCCACCCCGGGCATCCCGGTCAGCACGACCACCTTCGCGGTACCACCTTCGGCGGCGAGGGCGTCCAGTTCCTCCAGCAGCCTCGTATTGCCGGTGTAGTCGGGCACGTCGTTCGGCAACTGCCGGGGTACCGGCACCGCTTCGTCCACGGCCGAAATTCCGTTGCTGGCCGAAGGAGCCGGCAGGGAGCCACCGACATCCAGCGCCGGCTCGGTCCGCATTATGCGACGAAAACGGCGACGAAAGCCGGCAATAAAGTCCCGGGCGTCGTAGCTGCGCCCGGCCGCATGCAACGCGGTGGCCCACAATCCGGCCAGCCCCTCGTCGAGTTCATGCTCGATCAGCAGCGGTTCCAATCGGGTCAGTGCCCGGTCGTGCCGACCTACGGCCAGCTCGCTCCTCGCCAGAAGTTTCGTCGCCCTGAATTGCTTCTCTCGCATATCCCGCCGAAGGTGCTCACACCGCGCACCTCGAAGGTCGGCAAGGGGATCGTCCCGCCATAACTCCACCGCAGTGCCGAGCAAGGCGACAGATCGATCATGCTGGTTCCGCTCGATCGCCTGGTGCGCCTCGTCAGTCAACCGCAGAAAACGGTGGTAGTCGACTATTTCCGGATCGACGGTCAACCGATAGGCACCGGTCCCGGGTACCCGCACCAGGGCGTCCTGCAGACCGACAGCCCGCAGGACCGCCCGCAACCGACTGGCCAACGTGTAGAGCAGCGGGCGGCGAGCGTCCACGCCGGAGCCCTGCCATAGAAATTCCACGATCGTTTCGACCCGCACCGGATCACCTGCGTGATAAAGAAGGATGGCGAGCAGCCCACGCTGCTTAGCCGCGCCCAGTGGGATCAGCCGCCCCTCGATCCGGAGTTCGGTAGGACCCAGAATCGCAAACTCCACCAGCTCGCCCCCCGCCCACTCTTGATCGACATTCGACTATTAGATTCTTGTTCCAGCGGACCCACCACTTCAAACCTTTCTCCGTAAAGTCCAAAATCAGACATTCTCCTTCCAGCTCGCTGCAAGCCCACTGCAAGGCCGTCGGCAAGGTGATCACAACCGGCTCCTCGACGCTGAATCACGTCCACATTCAGCACAGGAGGCATGCCAATGACATCGCTGGAATGGTCATCCACCCCCGTCGGCATCGACGCCAGCCGCTGGGTGAGCCGGTCGGGCTGCCGGACGGTGCTCGTGGTGGCCCACACGATCGCGAGCTGCCACCGGTTGCTGGACGTGGTCGAGCACATCGAGAGCGACCCCCGGATCCAGTTGGTCTTCACGGTGGCACCGGACGTCTTCAACCACCACGTGACGCGGCTCCTCGATCGGCTGGGCGCGCTCGTCCTGCCTTGGCACCAGGCTGTCCGGGAACGCTTCGACCTCGGTCTCGCTGCCGCCTACGGCGGCCTGCACCAACTACACGCGCCCCTCCTCCTGATGGCTCACGGGGCCGGGCACGGAAAACGGGTGAGACCCGGGCCGTACGGCGGACCGGTCCTCACGGACCCACCGGTGTACGGCCTCGACGCGCAGCGGCTGACCCATGGCGGGCGGGTGCTTCCCGCAGCCCTCGCCCTCGCCCACGACCACGAGGTGGAGGTACTGCGCCGCCAGTGCCCGGAGGCGGTCGAGGCGGCGGTGGTCGTCGGCGACCCCTGCGCCGACCGGCTCGTCGCCAGCCTTCCCTGGCGAGCGGAGTACCGGCACCGCATGGGGATGGACGAGCAGGAACTCGTGGTGGTCTCCTCCACCTGGGGCCGCGATGGCGTCTTCGGACGCTGGCCCGACCTGCTGCCACAGCTCATGACACAGCTGCCACCGGACCGGTACCGGATCGCCGCGCTGCTGCACCCGGCGGTCTGGGACGCGCACGGACACCGCCAGATCCGGGCCTGGCTCCGGGACTGCCTCGATGCCGGGTTGCTGTTGCCCCGCCCCACCGAGGACTGGCGCGGGCCGGTGGTCGCCGCCGACCACGTCATCGGTGACCACGGTTCCGTCACCGCCTACGCCGCCGCCATCGGACGGCCGGTCCTGCTGCTGCCCGGACTGCGCTCACTGCCCGCCGCCGGCACGCCCCAGCACCTGCTGGACACCACCGCCAGCCGGCTGGACCCGCGCCGACCGCTGGCACCCCAACTCGCCCTGCCCGGCGAGATCGACCGGCAGGCGGTGATGGGTGCGCTGACCGGCCGCCCAGGTGAGGCGGGCATGCTGTTGCGACGCACCATGTACCGGCTGCTCCGACTGGCCGAGCCCGGGCGACACCGGCAGACCGGCCCGGCACCGATGCCGGATTGCGGGAGGGCCAGCAATGACCTCGCCAGCTGAACCCGTCGTGGTCGCACTCGCAGCCGGTCGGTCGGTACCCCGCTCGGCTCGACTGGCCGACGTCGTGGTGACCGTCGCCGACTCCGAAAGCCCGGCAGAGGTAGCCGCGGGCCTCCTCAGCGCCTACCCCGGACTGGCCCTCGCCGTCGTCGGCAGCCCGTCGGGCGACGTCGCCGTCGGCGTACGCAACGGCCCACCGCTATGCCTCGGCCCGCTGGCCACCCCCGGCCTACTGACGGTCGGGCTGCTCACCGCCGTGGCCCGGCTGCTGTACTCCCGCTGGGTCGCCGGAGCCCTGTACCGCCGGTGCACCATCCTGGACGCGTCGCTGCTCGCTCGCGTCGCCGACCAGTTCGTCGAGCTGACGGAGCACGTCGGGCAGCCGGGGTGAGTCGAGGGCGGTGAAGACGTCGGCGGCCTCCCGCAAGTGCAGGCGGGCGGCCTCGGCGTCGCCGCGCTGCCGGGCGATTCGGCCGAGCAGCCACACCGCCTCCGCCCGTTCATTGTCCGCGCCCAGCTCGGCCATCCGGAGTGCCGCCTCGGTGGCGGATTTCTCGGCGGCGTTCAGATCGCCGGTGCCGAGATGGGCGCCGGCCAGGGCGACCAGCACCCGGGCGGTATTGTAGGGGTCGACCTCGGTCAGCTCGGCGAAGATGCTCCGCGCCTCCGCCAGCAGCGGTAGCGCGTCGGCCGGGCGCCCGGTCCGGGTCTGGAGCATGCCCAGGTTGAGACAGGACAGTCCTACGCTCCGCGCGTCCGGCAGCGTCCGCCGTTCGGTCAGCACCCGGGCGTACGCCTCCGCCGCCAACTCCTCTCGGCCGGTGTCGGCGTACAGGGTGGCCAACCCCTCCTCAGCGTCGATCACGCCCTGGATGTCGCCCGCCTGTCGATACCGGTCGACCGCCGCCTGCCCGTGTTGCTCGGCCGCCTCCTGTTCACCCACGCGGCTGCACGCCCGGCTCAGCCGCTTGAGCATGTCCGCCTCGGCCCACACGTTTCCCCAGGCCTGTGCGGCCGCCACGCCGCGCCCGTCGATCTCCAGCCGGTCCCGATAGTTCTTCACGTAGAGCAGCAAGGGCCACATCACATCGCTGAGTTGCCAGGCCAGCTCGTGGTAGCCCAGGTCGAGGGCGACCCGACCAGCCGCCATCAGGTTTCTCCGCTCCCGCTCCAACCAGCCCAGTGCCGCAGCCCGGTCGGAGAACTCGGGCGGTCCCTCCAGGGTCCGCTCGAAGACGTACGGCAGTCGCCGCCGATAGGGGGTCACCACGAGGTCCGCGCGCCGGGCCGCAGCGAGATAGAACTCCAGCATCGTGCGAACCGTGGCCCGCCGGCTGTCCTGCGGGTCGTGCCGCTCTGCCAGCTCCCGGGCGTGCAGCTGGATCAGGTCGTGGTACCTGAAGCGATCCTCGGACACCTCCTCCAGGAGACTCGCCTCCAGCAATTCGCCCACCACCGCGTCCACCCGGGTTCCCGGGTCCTGGTCCGGCCCGGCCACCGCCACAACCAGATCCCTCCCGAACTCCGTCCCCGGATGCAGAACCAGCCTCCGGTACAACGCCGCCGCCTCCGGAGTCAGAGCCCGGTAGGAGAAATCGAATATCGTTCTCATCGACACTTCGCCCTCCAACGACAGGCCGGCCAGTCGCTGTGCCTCGTCGGCCAACTCAGCTGCCATCCGCCGCACTGTCAACTTGGGCCGGGAGGCCAGGCGTCCCGCCGCCACCAGGAGTGCGATCGGCAGGCCCCCACAGAATCGCGCCAGCTCCTCGGCCGGCTCGGGTTCCCTGAGAATCCGCTCCCGGCCTACCGCCCTGCCCAGCAGCTCGACCGCCTGCCGAGCCGGCAGCGGACCCACATCGAGCAGACGCGCACCCTCGGGTATCAATCCGGCCAGCCGGCGGCGACTGGTCACCAGGACCACCGTTGACGTCGAAGCGGGCAACAACTGCCTGACCTGACCCGCCGAGAAGGCGTCGTCCAGCAGCACCAGCAGTGACCTGCTCGCGGTCACGGTGCGGTACAGGGTGACCTGCTCGGCCAGGTCCACCGGAATCCGCTCCGGGGCCACCCCCAGCGCCCGGAGGAAGGCCACCAACGCCGTACCCGGATCCAACGGCTGACCATCACTGAAACCACCCAAACCAGCGTAAAGCTGTCCATCTGGGAAGCGGGTCTGCCTACTGTGCGCCCACTGCCTCGCCAGCGCCGACTTACCCACGCCACCCGGCCCACAGAGTAGGGCGACGACATTTCCCCCCTGATCGAGGAGATGATCCAGTTCAGACAGCTCACGTGACCGGTTGGTGAAATTCGGCGAGGGGGCGGGCAACTGTCGGGGAACCGGTGGACGCTCGGGGGCACCAGCGATGAAGTGCACCCCACCATGAATGGCGCCGGCCTGGACACTCGGGCCGGTCACGCTCCCCGACAACGCGTTCGAGGCGCCGAACGGCATTACCCCTTCGGCTTCACAGGAATTCGGTCCCACTCGTCCACGCCCCCACCCATCCCGCCGCGAATCCCATCGACGGGAGCTAAAAGACGATGCCCCCCCGCACGTCGCGCGCCTGCACCACCTTTTCGGCTGTCCCGCTGAAGTGGTTGGCCACCTGCCCCTGAGCAGCGACGATGCCTGGCCCTGCGAGTCGCTGCCATTCACTCTTGAGAGCTGTGGCGAATTGCGGGTCCCGCGCCATCACCTCAGCCAGGGCCGAGGCGAGCGCCGTGTGTCGCCACTGCTCCTGCGGGTGTTCCACCGCACCGTCGAGTACCGCCGCCTCGCGGGTGCCCACGCCGAACCGGTTGCGGACCATACGGAACAGGGATCCGATCGCCTCCCGCGCTCCCGCCCCGAAAGCTTCGGCACCCTTGGTCGCCAACGTCGTCGCGACCGCAAGGACTAACTGATCCTCCACACCGGCCTCCCGAGGCTTACAGCCAAGACATAGACGACTCGCATTTACCTATACCGCCAAGCCTAACGCCTTGAAGCGTCACAGTAAATTTCACAATCACCACAGAGATAAACAAGTATTATTATTATTCTATTTAATATTTATAGCTGTAAAAACTAGACAAATTCCTGCAAAACTACCCAACTTTTTAATATCAGGCATTGATCCAAATACCTGGCGCTGTTTGCCTTTTGACTGAGTGCCGAGTTAGCCTGCGGCGTGCTCTTGATCATTTGGGCCGCACAGCTCCTCGCCCACTCACCCTTCTCGCTGCAACTACCTTCTGCCGAGGCACTGCTCGGGAGCCTGCTGGAGACACTGGAAAATCCGACAAACATCACAAATTGGGTCAAGTGGGTCGCGACCCCACTAGCATCTGTTCAACCCCTGTTGAACGCATTGGTTACGTCCATGCCCCGCGCGTGGTGACGAAGCATCTTCTGCCACCACCTCGTCCAGCTATCTGAGCCTTTTTGGTCGTGGTTCAGAAGCCCGGGGCCGGGTGCCCGTCCAGGTGGGCCAGTGGGGTACGCGACGGACGCCACTCCAGCAGCAGCGCCGTCGCGTCGTCGTCGAGCTGCCCCTCCTGGTAGGCGACCACCGCGCGGACCAGCCGGCGCATCGTCTCCGGGGTGGCGAGCTGGTCGTTGAGGGCACGGTTGACGAAGTCGACCAGCCGCTTCAACCCGAACCGTTCCCCGTCGCCGCCCCGCGCGTCGGTGACGCCGTCGGTGTAGGCGAGGATGCGGTCCCCGGGGTGCAGCTCCTCCTCGTACACCTCGGGGCGGCGGGTCGCCAGGTGGCCCAGGCCGAGCGGGAGCGCGGTCGGGCCGGGCAGCTCCCGGATCGCCTTGTCGTCGCGCAGCAGCAGGGCTCCCGGGTGACCCGCGTTGATCACCCGGAGCCGGCCGGTGCTGCGCTCCAGCTCGACCAGGAGCGCCGTGGCGAACAGGTGCGGATGCTCCGAACGTACCCACTTGTCGATGCTCAGGGCCGTGTCGACCAGGTCGAGGCCGCACCGGCGGGCGTTGCGGTAGGCGCTGACCACGAGTGAGGCCAGGGTGCTCGCCCTGATGCCGTGCCCGCAGGTGTCGAACAGCCCGATACTGAGCACGTCGCCGTTGAGCGCGTAGTCGAAGATGTCGCCGCCGACGTCGTAGCACGGTTCGAGGATGGTGGTGAGCACCGTGTCCTCGGTGGCGAAGGTCAGCGGGGGCAGCAGGCCCCAGACGATCTCGGCGGCGACCTGCATCGGCAGCCGACGCCGCAGCCGCTCGACCACGTCGCCGTACGGCCGGCGGTTCACCACCAGTTGCCCCACGCAGGTCGCCAGCTCCCAGGCCGGCCCGTCGATGGCCCGCTCCCCGGCGGCCGGCGAGACGATCTCCAGCACACCCATCCGCTCGCACCCGACGAGCAGCGGCACCCAGACCCGGTCCGGGCTGTCGGCCGCCCGCTGCACGTCGAGACCGGTGAACGCCCGACCGGCGAGGGTCGTCTCGATCGACAACTCACCCCGGTCGAGACCGGCACCGAGCAACGGTACGAGGCTGGCCTGCTGGTAGTCCGCCAGGTAGATCACGATCTCGGTGGCGTCGACGGCTGGCGCGACCTGGTTCACCAGCATCGGCAGGTCGTCCGGCCCACCGCGGGGTGCGGCGAGTTGGAGCCAACGCACCGCGTCACCCGCGTCGAGCAACCTGAACCTCCCCCATGTCTCCCCCACCGTAGGAGGCGCACGGGAAACCCGCCACCACCTGATTCGGGGGCACGGCGGACAGGAAGAATGACGGTGGCGGACATCTCCGTTCCGCGCGCACCGAGGAGGCAGCGTCGTGGTCGTCGCAGGGCTCATCTTGGCCGGCATCGCCGGCCTCATCCACGTCTACATCTTCTACCTGGAGTCCGTCGTCTGGACGACCGCCCGCGCCCGCGCGGTCTTCGGCACCAGCCGCGAGGAGGCGGAGGCGACCCGGCAGCTCGCCTTCAACCAGGGCTTCTACAACCTCTTCCTGGCGGTCGCGATCGTCGTCGGCATCGTCGCTTACGCCGTGGGCGCGCACACCGTCGGCGCGACCCTGGTCTTCGTCGGCGCCGGGTCGATGGTCGCCGCCGGGCTGGTGCTGCTGGTCTCGGCACCGTCGAAGGCGAGCGCCGCGCTCAAGCAGCTCGTCCCCCCGCTGCTCGCCGTCGTCGCCCTGGCGATCGGCCTCGTCCTCCGCTGAGCCGGCGGGCCACGACCCGGCGCGGGGAGCCCGGCCGGGCCACGCCGGTCAGGGGCGGTAGCGGTAGCCCATCCCCGGCTCGGTGACCAGGTGCCGGGGCCGGGCCGGGTCGTCCTCCAGCTTGCGCCGCAGCTGCGCCAGGTACTGCCGCAGGTAGTTGGTCTCCTGCTGGTACTCCGGCCCCCACACCTCGTGCAGGAGCTGGCGCTGGCTGATCAGCTTCCCGGGGTGGCGCAGCAGCCGCTCCAGCACCGCCCACTGGGTCGGGGTGAGCCGGACCTCGACGCCGTCGTCGCGCACGACGGTACGGGCGGCGAGGTCGACGGTGTGCCGTCCCACCCGGGCCACGGCGGTGGCGTCGACCGGCGCGGCGGTGAGCCGACGGGTGACGGCGCGGATCCGGGCGAGGAGTTCGTCGATCCCGAACGGCTTGGTGACGTAGTCGTCGGCCCCCGCGTCGAGGGCGGCGACCTTGTCCGCGCTGCCGGCCCGGCCGGAGAGCACGATGATCGGGATCGTGGTCCAGCCGCGCAGTCCCCGGATGACCTCGACGCCGTCGAGGTCGGGCAGGCCGAGGTCGAGCACCACCAGGTCCGGTGGGTGGCTGGCGGCGGCCTTCAGCGCGGCCGTGCCGGTCCCGGCGACCTCGACGTCGTACCCCCGGGCGCGCAGGTTGATCCGTAGCGCGCGGAGGATCTGCGGTTCGTCGTCGACGACCAGGATGCGGGTCACCGGTCCGGCCTCTCGTCGGCGGCGGGCAGCCGCAACACCATGGTCAACCCCCCGCCGGGGGTGGTCTCCGGGGTGATGCTGCCACCCATCGCCTCGGCCAGCCCCCGGGACAGCGCGAGCCCGAGCCCCACCCCGGTCTGGTTGTCCCGGTCACCGAGCCGCTGGAACGGCAGGAAGACGTGCTCCCAGCGGTCCTCGGGGATGCCGGGACCGGTGTCGATGACCCGTAGCTCCACCTGCCCGGCGTGGGTGCTGGCGGTGATCGTGGGCGGCCGTCCCGGCGGACTGTGCCGCAGGGCGTTCGCAACGATGTTGACCAGCACCCGTTCCAGCAGGCCCGGGTCGGCGTCGACCGCCGGCAGGGCGGCGGGGATGTCGGTCCGCACGTCGGCGGCGGCCGGTCCCAGCTCGTCCAGGGCCAGCGGTACGGCGTCCTCCAGGCCGATCGCGGTGCGGGTGACCCCCAGCGCGCCGGCCTGCAACCGGCTCATGTCGAGCAGGTTCGCCACCAGCCGGCCGAGCCGGTCCAGCGACTCGTCGGCGGTGGCGAGCAGCTCCGCCCGGTCCTCCGGGTCGAAGTCGACGTCCGGGCTGCGTAGGCTGCTCACCGCGGCCTTCGCCGAGGCCAGCGGGGTACGCAGGTCGTGGCTGACGGCGGCGAGCAGCGCGGTGCGCAGCCGGTCGGCCTCGGCGAGCGGGCGGGCGGTGGCCGCCTCCTCGGCGAGCCGTTCCTGGCGCAGCGCGACGGCGGCCTGGGCGGCGAACGCCTCGACGATGCGCCGGTCGGCGGCCTCCAGCCGCCGACCGCTGAGCACCACGGTCAGCCGGTCGTCGACCGGTACCGTGGTCTCCCCCGCGCCGGGGCTGCCCGCCGGGTCCACGCCGACACCGGCGACCCGACGCCAGGCGCCCTCCTCGTGGATCCGGCCGGGCCGCCCCCGCGCGTCGGGGTCGAGTTCCAGCACGCTGACCGCGCGCAGCGCGAAGGTCTCCCGCAGCCGGTCCAGCAACGCCGGCAGCGGTCGTTCGCCGCCCAGCACGCTGCCGGCGACGGTGGCCAGGGTCTGCGCGTCGGCGGCGGCGCGGGCCGCCTCCCGGGTACGCCGGGCCGCCACGTCCACCACCCCGCTCACCGCGACCGCCACCGCGACGAAGACGCCCAGCGCGAGCAGGTTGTCCGCCTCGGCGATGGTCAGCGTGCGGTACGGCGGGGTGAAGAACCAGTTCAGCAGCAACGATCCGCCGAGCGCGGCGACCAGCGCCGGCCACAGCCCACCGACCAACGCCACCCCGACCACCCCGGCCAGGAAGATCAGGATGTCGTTGGTCAGGGTGAGGTCCGGCAGCACCGACAGCAGCAGGGTGAGCAGCGGCAGGCCCAGCCCGGCCAGGGCGAACCCGAGCAGTCGACGCCGACGGGACAGCGCGGCCGGCACCCCGGCCCCGCGCCGGCCCCGCCCGGCCTGCGGATGGGTGACCAGGTGCACGTCGATCGCCCCGGAGCGGGCCGTGGTGGTGACGCCGACGCCCCGGGCGAACAGCTGGGCGAACCGGCCGCGCCGGCTCGCCCCGAGCACCAGCTGGGTGGCGTTGACGCCCCGGGCGAAGTCGAGCAGCGCGGCCGGCACGTCCCCGCCGAGCACCTGGTGGTAGCTGCCGCCGAGGCTCTCCACCAGGACCCGCTGCCGGGCGAGCTGGGCCGGGTCCACGCCGGTCAACCCGTCGTTACGGGCCACGTGCACGGCGAGCAGGTCGGCCCCCTTGCTCCGGGCGGCGATCCGGGCGGCCCGGCGGATCAGCGTCTCCCCCTCCGGGCCGCCGGTGAGGGCGACCACGACCCGTTCCCGGGCCTCCCAGGTGGCCGAGATGCCCTGCTGCGCCCGGTACCGGTCGAGCTGGTCGTCGACCTTGTCGGCCAGCCAGAGCAGGGCCAGCTCGCGGAGTGCGGTGAGGTTGCCGACCCGGAAGTAGTTGCCCAGCGCCGCGTCGATCCGGTCCGGCCGGTAGATGTTGCCGTGCGCCATCCGGCGGCGTAGCGCCTCCGGGGTCATGTCGACCAGTTCGACCTGCCCGGCGGCGCGGACGACGGCGTCGGGAACGGTCTCCCGCTGGGTGGTGCCGGTGATCCGGGCCACCACGTCGTTGATCGACTCCAGGTGCTGGATGTTGACCGTCGACAGCACCGAGATGCCCGCGTCGAGCAGCTCCTGGACGTCCTGCCAGCGCTTGTCGTGCCGGGAGCCGGGCACGTTGGTGTGGGCCAGCTCGTCGACCACGACCAGCTCCGGGCGGCGGGCCAGCACGGCGTCGAGGTCCAGCTCGGTGAACTCGGTGCCCCGGTGCAGCAGCGTGCGGCGGGGCACCACCGGCAGGTCGCCGATCATCGCGGCGGTGTGTGGTCGACCGTGCGTCTCCACCAGGCCGATCACCACGTCGGTGCCGCGTTCGGCACGCCGTCGGGCCTCCTCCAGCATGGCGTACGTCTTGCCGACACCGGGGGCGGCACCCAGGTAGATACGCAGTTCACCTCGGGGCACGGGACCATCCTCTCGCTAGGCGTACCGCCCCGGGGCGCGACCGCCGGGCCGGCACCCCCCGGGGCGGGGGTGCCGGCAGCGGGGTCAGCGGACGGCAAGGTTCCGGTCGAGGGCCACGTTCAGCTCCAGCACGTTCACCGCGGGGGCGCCCATGAAGCCGAGCGTCCGACCGGTGGTGTGCTCCCGGACCAGCCGCCGGACCACCGCCGGGTCCACGCCCCGCTCCCGCGCCACCCGGGCCACCTGGATCCCGGCGTACGCCGGACTGATGTGCGGGTCGAGGCCGCTGCCGCTGGCGGTGACCGCGTCGGCGGGGACGGCGGGGTGCTCCGGGGCGTCCCCCCGGACCGGGGTGACCAGTCCACCGGCGGCCCGGTAGTCCTCGCCGGGCTGCGCCAGCTCCACCGGCACCCCCAGCCAGGAGGAGACGAACGGGGTGGCCGGGGCGGTCTGGTTGACGCTGACCACCCGGGTGACCGGGCCGGTCAGCCCGTCGGCGCGGAACACCGCCAGCACCGCCCCCACCCCGTCCGGCGTGCAGTACGGCCGCCGGCCGTCCACGCCGTCGAGGGCACCGACCGCCAGGCTGCGGGCGCAGACCTGGCTGAGCAGGCTCCGGGTCGAGTCCTCCGGGTCGACGGCGAGGGTGTCCAGCACGCTCTCCGGGCCGAGGTTCGAGGCGGCGGAGGCGGTCGGGTCGTAGCCGTCGCCGGCCGCCGAGGGGCGGGACTGGAAGTAGCGCGGGACGGGATTGCCGTCGGCGTCGGTGAAGGACTGCCCGACCAGGGCGCTGCCGACGCTGCGGCCGTCCACGGTCAGCAGCGAACCGTCCGCCTTCGCGTCGAGGCCGGGGAGCCGACCGACGGCGACCAGGGTGAGCGGGTAGGCGACGCCGAGCAGCGCGGTGAAGACGAGCAGGGCACGCAGGGCGGCGAGGTGTTGGGCGAGCCAGGCGGGTAGACGCATCACGAGATCCCCGGGACGTACTGGACGAGCAGGTCGATGAGCTTGATGCCGAGGAACGGCGCGACGAGGCCGCCGACGCCGTAGACCAGCAGGTTGCGGCCGAGCAGCGTCGACGCGGCGGCCGGCCGGTACCGCACGCCGCGCAGGGCCAGCGGGATGAGCGCGACGATGACCAGGGCGTTGAAGATGACGGCGGACAGGATCGCCGATTCCGGGCTGGCCAGCCGCATGACGTTCAGCGTGTCCAGGGCCGGGTAGATGCCGGCGAACATGGCCGGGATGATCGCGAAGTACTTCGCCACGTCGTTGGCGATGCTGAAGGTGGTCAGCGCGCCCCGGGTGATCAGCAACTGTTTGCCGATCTCGACGATCTCGATCAGCTTGGTCGGGTCGGAGTCCAGGTCGACCATGTTGCCGGCCTCCTTCGCCGCCGACGTGCCGGTGTTCATCGCGACGCCGACGTCGGCCTGGGCCAGGGCGGGGGCGTCGTTGGTGCCGTCCCCGGTCATCGCGACCAGCCGGCCACCCTCCTGCTCCCGGCGGATCAGGGCGAGCTTGTCCTCCGGGGTGGCCTCGGCGAGGAAGTCGTCCACCCCGGCCTCGTCGGCGATCGCCTGCGCGGTACGCGGGTTGTCGCCGGTGATCATCACGGTCCGGATGCCCATCCGGCGCAGCTCGGTGAACCGCTCCCGCATCCCGGCCTTCACCACGTCCTTGAGGTGGATGACGCCGAGCACCCGGGCCGGCTCCCCGGCCACGTGTTCGGCCACCACCAGCGGGGTGCCGCCGTCTCCGCTGATCCCGTCGACGATCCGGTCGGTCCCGCCGCCCGGCTCGCCGCCGTGCTCCCGTACCCAGGCCAGCACCGCCGTCGCCGCGCCCTTGCGGACCTGGCGGGCCGGCGCGGCCGGTGGCGTCAGGTCGACGCCGCTCATCCGGGTCTGCGCGGTGAACGGCACGAAGTCGGCGTACGACGGTGGGTCCGGTTCCGGCGCACCCGGGTCGACCCGCGTGGCCAGCGACACCACCGACCGCCCCTCGGGCGTCTCGTCGGCGAGGCTGGACAGCCGCGCGGCGGCGGCCACCTCGCCGGCGGTGACCCCCTCGACCGGCAGGAACGCGGTGGCCTGCCGGTTGCCCAGGGTGATCGTGCCGGTCTTGTCGAGCAGCAGGGTGCTGACGTCCCCCGCCGCCTCCACCGCCCGGCCGCTCATCGCGAGCACGTTGCGCTGCACGAGGCGGTCCATCCCGGCGATGCCGATCGCCGACAGCAGCGCGCCGATGGTGGTGGGGATCAGGCAGACCAGCAGGGACACCAGCACCACCCCGGTCACCCCGGTGCCGGTGACCGCCCCGGTGTCCGGGGCGGCGGCCTGCCAGCCCTTGGCGAAGATCGCCAGCGGTTGGAGGGTGACCACGGCCAGCAGGAAGATCAGGGTGAGCGCGGCGAGCAGGATGTTCAGCGCGATCTCGTTCGGTGTCTTCTGCCGGTCGGCCCCCTCGACCAGGGCGATCATCCGGTCGATGAAGCTCTCCCCCGGCCGCTGGGTGATCCGCACGACGATCCGGTCGGAGAGCACCCGGGTGCCGCCGGTGACGGCGCTGCGGTCGCCGCCGGACTCCCGGATCACCGGGGCGGACTCGCCGGTGATCGCGGACTCGTCGACGCTGGCGATGCCCTCGACGACGTCGCCGTCGCCGGGGATGACCCCGCCGGCGCTCACCAGGACGACGTCCCCCTGCCGCAGCTCCGGTGCGGGCACCGCCTCGTCGGTGTAGGTGTCGGCGCGGGCACCCGGTGCCCAGCCGACCAGGCGGGTGGCGATGGTGTCCCGCTTGGCCCGCCGCAGCGAGGCGGCCTGCGCCTTGCCCCGACCCTCGGCGACCGCCTCGGCGAGGTTGGCGAAGATCACGGTGAGCCAGAGCCAGCCGGTGATCGCCCAGCCGAACACCGACGGGTCGGCGACCGCCAGGACGGTGGTGAAGACCGCGCCGACCGCCACGATCAGCAGCACCGGGCTGCGCCACAGGGTGCGCGGGTCGAGCTTGCGCAGCGCCCCGGGCAGCGACCTGACCAGTTGCCGAGGGTCGAGCAGGCCGCCCCCGGCCCGGCGGGCGGGGTTGTCGACGGCCGGGTTGTCGACGGCCGGCCGGTCGTCGTCGGTGGTCACGGACGCAACGGACATGTCCTCGTTCCTCATCCGGGTCACAACCCTTCGGCCAACGGGCCGAGCGCGAGTGCGGGCAGGAAGGTCAGCGCCACCAGGACCACCGTGACGCCGACGACCATCCCGACGAAGAGCGGTCGGTGCGTCGGCAGGGTGCCCTCGGAGGCGGGGACGGGTGCCTGGCGGGCGAGCGAGCCGGCCAGGGCGAGCACGAAGATGATCGGCAGGAACCGGCCCAGCAGCATGCACAGGCCCAGCGCGGTGTTCCACCACGCGGTGTTCACGGTGATCCCGGCGAACGCCGAGCCGTTGTTGTTGCTCGCCGAGGTGAACGCGTAGAGCACCTCGGTCAGGCCGTGCGGGCCGGTGTTCAGCGCGGTCGCGTCGTTGCCGGTGGCGAAGGCGGTGGCGGTTCCCGTCAGCACCAGGGCCGGGGTGACCAGGAAGTACAGCGAGGCGAAGGTGATCTCCCGGGGGCCGATCTTCTTGCCCAGGTACTCCGGCGTCCGGCCGACCATCAGGCCGGCGACGAACACCGTGATCACCGCGAGGACCAGCAGCCCGTACAGGCCCGCGCCGACCCCGCCGGGGGCGACCTCGCCGAGCATCATGTTGCCCAGCGTCATCATTCCGCCCAGCGCGGTGTACGAGTCGTGGAACGAGTTGACCGCACCGGTCGAGGTCAGCGTGGTGACCGCCCCGAACGTCGCCGAGTCCGACACGCCGAAGCGGACCTCCTTACCCTCCAGTGCCGCGCCGACCGCCTGCGGCACGGTGCCCTGCCCGGCCAGCTCGAAGCCGGTGGTGAGGGCGACGCTGCCGAGCGCCAGGACGGCCATCACCACGACGACGGCGTAGCCCTGCCGCTGCTGCCCGACCATCCGGCCGAGGACCCGGGGCAGGCTGAACGGGATCAGCAGGATCAGGAACAGCTCGACCCAGTTCGTCCAGGCGGTGGGGTTCTCGAACGGGTGGGCGCTGTTGGCGTTGTAGAAGCCACCGCCGTTGGTGCCCAACTCCTTGATCACCTCCTGGCTGGCCACCGGGCCTCCGGGGAGGCTCTGGCCGCCGCCGGTCAGGGTGGTCACGTCGGTGCCGGCGGAGAGGTTCTGGACCACGCCGCCGAGCATCAGCACCAGCGCGCCGAGCACCGCGACCGGCAACAGCACCCGCAGCACGATCCGCACCAGGTCGACCCAGAAGTTGCCCACCTCGCCCGTACGGCTGCGGGCGAAACCCCGGATCAGCGCCACCGCCACGGCGATGCCCACCGCGGCGGAGACGAAGTTCTGCACCGCCAGCCCGGCCATCTGCACCAGGTGCCCCATGGTCGACTCGCCCGAATACCACTGCCAGTTCGTGTTGGTCACGAAGGACACCGCGGTGTTCCAGGCCCCGTGCGGGACCACCGGGTCGAAGCCCAGCGACAGCCACAGGTGGTTCTGCCACCGCTGGAGGGCGTAGAGGAACAGCACCGAGACGGCGGAGAAGGCCAGCACGCTGCGGGCGTAGACGCCCCACGACTGTTCGGCCGCCGGGTTCACCCCGACCAGCCGGAACACCCCACGCTCCACCCGGGACTGGCGGGGGCCGGCGACCGACCGGTACAGGTGGTCGCCGACCGGGCGGTACGCGACGGCGAGCGCCACCACCAGGGACAACACGAAAACGATGCCGGCTGTCCTCGTGGTCATCAGAAGCGCTCCGGAAACAGCAGCGCGACGACCATGAACACACCCAGACCGATCGCCAGCACCAGGCCGACGGCGTTGACGGCGTTCACCGCTTCTCCACGCCCCTCACCACGAGGGCGAGCGCCGCGAACAGCACCACCGTCACCAGCACGAACACCACGTCAGACACGCGGACTCCCTCAACGGACGCGTACGTCGTGACCGCCTTCCGGCCACGCCGGGCAATCACAACGCGCCGTCGTCCGGACGGGCAGGGTCCATAACGCGACCGTGACGGGCAACCCCGGTTTCTTGACGCGTTCTTCACGCCGGCCGCCCGGGGCGGTGGCGCTGGTCACGACGATGCCGGGGTAGCGACGGTGGTCACGGCGGTGCCGGGGCGGTGGCGGGGCGGTGCCGGGGCGGTGGCGCTGGTCACGACCGTGCCGGGGCAGCGACGGTGGTCACGACGGTGCCGGTCCCGCTGCGGGCGGGCCGGGCCGGGTCGGCGGGGTGGCCGCCGGACCGGTCAGCGGCGGATGGCCCGCCGGATCGACTCGGGCACCCGGCGGGCCACCGCCCGGCGCAGCCGGAAACGCAGGCTGCCCGGATGCGGCACGACGACCGGTGGGGCACCGTCGGCCGCGCAGCGGAACGCCACCGGGAGCAGGGTGTCCTCGGTCCAGCCGCAACTGGTGACCCGGACCTTCAGATCCCAGGTGCCCCGGCTGCGGCCCCCGTTGAGCGTGCCGCTGTCGAGCCGGGCGGTGCCGTGCTGGACCAGCCGCACCGTGCCGTCGTCCGACGGGACCAGCTCCACCGTGCCGGTCACCGGCACGAAGAACTCCTCCCGGGTGTCCCGCCGTCGGGCCACCACGTCGAGCCGGGACTGCTTGACCCCGGTGGTTGCGTCCCGCAGGTCGGCCGGCAGGTCGTCCACCGGAACCACCAGCAGCCGCTGTTCACCGTCGGCGGTGAGGGTGAGCGGCCGGTCGCCGGAGCACAGCTCGGCGGTGAGGGAGACGGTCAGGGTGGTGCCCGCCGGCGCGACCCGTTGCACGGTGGCAGTGGCCCGGACGGCCGTCTCCCACCGGGCCAGCCGGCGCAGGTCGGCCGTGCGGCCCTCCTCGATCAGCCGGGTGATGATCCGCTGCAGCGGCGGCAGGCCGGCGGCGACGCCCGGGGCGAACCGGTCCCGGATCACCCGCCGCGCCTCGTCCACCAGCTGGTCCACCCAGTCGGCGGGCGCGTCGAGCAGCCGCCGACCGCGCAGCCGGGAGACCATCTCGTTACGCAGCCACCGCCGGTGCAGCCGGTCGCGCAGCGGACCGGGGTCGGTGTGGGCGTCGACGATGTCGAGCGCCTCGCGGAGGTTGACGAAGTAGCCGGCCGGCTCCAGCGCGGTGGCGGTGACGTTGCCGGCGTCGGTGCGCCGCTGGTGGTGGTAGCAGACGTAGTCGGCCAGCACGCAGGTGCGTCGGGACAGGAAGTAGGCCCGGGTGACCAGTACGTGGTCCTCCAGCCGCCGCTTGCCCTCCGGGAAACGCAGGTCGTGCTCGACGAGAAAGGAGCGCCGGAACAGCTTGTGCGCGGTGAGGCTGTCGATCAGGGGCGCGTTCTCCAGGGTGGCGTCGAACCGGTTGCGCCGGAACAGCTCGCGCGGCACCGACCGACGGTGTCCGGCCATCTTGCCGATGACCAGGTCGGCGTCGTGCGCGGTGGCGCAGGCGTAGAGGCGTTCCAGGGCCTCCTCGCCGAACCAGTCGTCGTCGTCGGCGAAGAAGACGTACTCGCCCCGGGCGTGCTGGACACCGAGGTTGCGGGGCCGCGACGGCCAGCCGGAGTTGTCGATGTGCAGCACCCGGAAGTGCGGGTGGGCGGCGGCCAGTTCGTCGAGCCGGGCGCCGGTCGAGTCGGTCGAGCCGTCGTCGACGAACATCGCCTCGAACTCGCCGGCCGGCAGCGACTGCCGCAGCAACGAGGTGACGAGCTTCTCGATGTGCGGTCCCGAGTTGTACGCGGGGACCACGACGGTCACCTTCGGGGCATTCGTACTGGCGGTCATGGCTCTTCCTGAGGCGGTCCGCGAGCCGGCGCGGGGGTGCGCCCAACCGTGCGGACGGGCACCCGCAACCGGGGCGTTCCGTCGCCGAGATGGCCCGTTCAGTTTGCGGACTTTACGCGACCGTGAGCGCTGACGGCAGGGCGGCACCGGCTGATTCCTCCGGTAGTCGGCGGACCGGCGGAGCACCACCCGTTCCGGCCTGGCCGACCATCCTCGACAGTGGTCCGAACCACATTTTCCCGCCGCACCCCGACGCCCGGCGGGCCGCCCGCCGACCGACCCGGACGGATGTCGTACGACGCACCTCCCGGCGGCCCGGAGACGACGAATCCCCGACCGCCGGGGCCGGCATAGGAGACCGCTACGCAGGGTAAACCGGTGTCATGGCACAGCTGCTCACCTCGCCACCCCCGCCGCAGGCCACCGAACTGCGCCGCTGGGAGCTGGCCGACCCCGCCGGTCTGCGGGACCTGCGGGCGTCCCTGCACGAGGCCCTGACCGGCGAGCGGCTCCTCGACGGGCAGCGCATGGACGAGGTGCCCGAGCTGATCGTCCTGGTCGCCACCGAACTGGCCACCAATGCCCTCAAGCATGGTATTCCGCCGACGATTGTCCGGTTACTCACCGTCGACGACTCGCTCATCCTCGACGTGGCCGACCACGATCTCAGCACCATCCCCGAGCTGGCCGACACCCGGCCGATGGGAGCGGGCGGCCGGGGGCTCCAGATCGCCATGGCGGTCTCCCTGGAGGTCGGCTGGTACGCCACCGACCGCACCAAGAACATCTGGGCGTCCTTCCCCCGCCGCTGACCGGCCCCGGGCGGCTCAGCCGCTGACCGGGACCGGGCGGCTCAGTCGCCGGCCGGGATGGGGTGGCTCAGCCGCCGGCCGCTGGCCGGCCCCCGGACGGCTCAGTCGCCGGCCGGGATGGGGTCGTCGTACTCCCCGGCGGGGCCGGTGAACAGGCTGCCGCCCACCGTCGGCCAGGGGTTCGGGCGGCAACCGTGCAGGCCGAGGGTCTGCTGCTGCATCACCGGCGCCGGTCCGCCCGCCGCCGGGCAGCGTTCGTGGCCCCGGCCCAGCCGGTGCCCCACCTCGTGGTTCAGCACGTACGACCGGTAGCTGCCGAGGTCGCCCCGGAAATCCGGCACCCCGCGCGCCCACCGGGCCACGTTGATCACCACCCGGTCGCCGTTGCGGCAGGAGGTGTACCGGTCCGAGGTGTCCCCGCACAGCTCGCCCCGGGTGACCGGGGTGGTCAGCAGCACGGTGAAGTCGGCCGGGGCGTCGGCACCGACCCGCTGCAGCCGCCACCGGCCGTCGGCGGTCCAACCCCGGCGGTCGGCGAGCACCACCGCCACCTCCCGGCCGAACCGTTCCGGGTCCACGTCGTCGATGCCGCCCTCCACCGCCACCCGGTAGCGCAGCAACTGGCCGCTCCGCCCGGCGACCGCACCCTGGGCGGTCGCCGTCCGCCAGGTGCCGGTGCCGCGCTGCGGGTAGCGCACCGCCGGGGCGGGGGCGGGCGATCCGGCCGCGGCCGGGGCCTCCCCCCGGGTCGGCGCGGGCGGCACCGCGGCGGCGGCCGGCCGCACCGGTTCCCGGCGTACGTCGCCGACGAGTGCCCCCAGGTCGACGCCCTGCCGTTGGGCCACCACCGCGCCACCGGCGGCCAGTGCGGCCACCACCAGCACCGCCGTCAGCACACCGGCCGGGGTGGCGCCCCGGCGGCGTCCCCGGTGCCGGCCCCGGTCGGCGGCCTCGCTCACCGTCAGGGTGCTCACCGTTCGCCTCCCCGTCCACCTCGGTCCACTCCGGGCAGGAGTACGGGCGGGAGGGCCGTACGGATGAGTCCCCGGGGTAGGCAATCCGGGTACGGGTACCGTGGCCGGGCAGACACTCCCGACGATCCGGACATCACCCGGTCGCCAGCTCCGAGGAAGGACCCCGTGGACGCCGACGCCCTCATCACCGCCGCGGTCGCGGCGGTCCGCGGCTCCGACGTACGCGACGCGGAGCGGAAGCTGGACCTGCTGGTGGTCGGCGGCGGCCCGGCGGGGGTCGGCGACGACGGCGGCCCGGCGGGGGTCGGCGACGACGGCGGCCCGGCGGCGGTGGACGCCGCGCTGCGCGACCGCCTGGTCGCCGCCCTCGCCCGGCTCTGGCCGCGCGGCTGGCAGCCGACCGACGTGGCCCGGATCGTGACCCGCCGGCTCGGCGCACGCCCCGGCCGGCTGCTGGCCGACGCGCTCGCCGCCGACCGCGCGGCCCGGCCCGGCCCGGTGCCGCACTGGTGGGACGACCAGTTGACCAGCCTGGACGCCCGGCTCCGTGGTGACGACGACGCGGGCCGGGAGGGAACGGACCGGATCACCGCGCTGCGCGACGGGGTCGAGGTGCTGGCCCTGCTGACCGGGCTGCCGCCGGTCGCGGTGCTCCGCCCGCCGCCCGGCGGCTCCGGCGGCGCGAGCGGGTCAGGGCCAAGCGGATCACGCGTCCTCGACCGGGTACGGGCGCTGCTGGCCAAGGCGGAGTCCACCACCTTCCCCGCCGAGGCGGAGGCGTTCACCGGCAAGGCCCAGGAGCTGATCGCCCGACACAGCCTGGAACAGGCGCTGGTCGAGGCCACCGCCGCCCACCCGGACCGGCCCGGCGGGATCCGGATCGGCACCGACGCGCCGTACGCGGGGGCGAAGGCGCTGCTGGTGCAGGAGGTGGCGACGGCGAACCGGTGCGAGTCGGTCTGGTCGGACGACCTCGGCTTCGCCACCGTGCTCGGCTTCCCCGCCGACCTGGCGGCCGTGGAGCTGCTGCACACCTCGCTGCTGGTGCAGGCCACCGCCGCGATGCTGCGTGGACGCCGGGAACGCCGGGGCGGCGGACGGCGCACCAGGGCCTACGACGAGGCGTTCCTGCACGCGTTCGCCCAGCGGATCGGCGAACGGCTGCGGGCCGCGACCGAGGAGGCGAGCCGGCAGGCGACGGCGGCCGCCGGGCCGGACCGGCTGCTCCCGGTGCTCGCCGCCCGTTCCGACGCGGTACGCGAGCGGATGGACACCCTCTTCCCCGGTGTCACCCGGGCCCGGCTCAACGTGCGGGACGTCGAGGGGTGGCAGTCCGGCACCGCCGCCGCCGACCGCGCCTCGCTGGCCGGGGACGCCCCGGCGAACCGGCCGCTGCCCGGCCGACGCTGACCCACCGGCCACCGGCCGGGGGTGCTCAGGCGTGGCAGTCGCGGGTGAGCCGGGGCGGGATGTCGACGAACTCCTTGCCCATCCAGCTCGCCGGGCTCTTGGCGGCCGCCCCGTCGTCGATCTTCGCGGCGGTGTCGTCGATCAGCTTCTTGATCCGGGCGTCCTGGGCCCGGCGGGCCTGCCCGCGCACGTCGTCGGCGAGCCGGCTCAACCGCCCCTTGAGTTTGCCGTTGAGCTGTTCCGGGGTGAGCTCCTCACGGGTGGCCGCGGTCGAGTCGGCGACGATCTGCCGACTACCGTCGATGATCAACTGGTCGACCGCGCGACAGACCTGTGCGGTGTTCAGGGCGCTGCCCGTGGTCGGGCTGGCGGTGGCGGTGGTGGGGACCACCGCGTCGGGCGTGGCCTCCCCGGTGGCGGTGACGGTGGCCGACGGACCGGGCGCGGCGTCGGTGTCGGCGTCGTCGGCACAGCCGGCGGCGAGGACGACGAGGACGGCGAGGGTGAACGCGGTGGCGGAGCTGCGGTGCATCGACTTCCCCGTTTCGATGTGGCGGCGGTACCCCGGACACGATGCCGTACGACCCGGCGGGCCGACGGCGCACCCCCGACGCGCCGCACGCCGGACCGACAGCTGTCGGTCCGGCGTGCGGGATGGCGTGGGTCAGCTCTTGAAGGCGTCCTTGACCTTCTCGGCGGCCTGCTTGAGGCTGGACTTGGCCTGGTCGTTGCGACCCTCGGCCTCCAGGCGCTCGTTGTCGGTCGCCCGGCCCACACCCTCCTTGATCTTGCCGGCGGTGTTCTCGGTCGTGTTTTCGATCTTGTCGTCGAACCCCATGAGAGCCTCCCGTACGAGCATGTCTTCCAACACCACCTGAACTACCCCCGCCCCCCACCCCCAAAACTCCCGGCCCACCGTCTTACCGGGTCGATCAGGAGGTCTGCGTCACCCACCGCGGGCCGTGGGCGGCCGTGGACCGCCCGATCCGACACCGGCGGCCGGATCACCGCAGAACGGTCGCCGGGAACCGGCGGAGGCGGAGGCTGTTGGCGACCACGAAGACCGACGAGAAGGCCATCGCCGCCCCGGCGATCATCGGGTTGAGCAGTCCGGCGGCGGCCAGCGGCAGGGCGGCCACGTTGTAGGCGAACGCCCAGAACAGGTTCCCCTTGATCACGGCGAGCGTGCGCCGGGAGAGCCGGATCGCGTCCACCGCGGCGACCAGGTCGCCCCGGACCAGGGTCAGGTCGGACGCCTCGATCGCCACGTCGGTGCCGGTGCCCATGGCCAGCCCCAGGTCGGCCCGGGCCAGCGCGGCGGCGTCGTTGATCCCGTCGCCGACCATGGCGACCGTACGACCCTGCGCCTGGAGCCGGCGCACCTCGTCGACCTTGTCGGCCGGCAGCACCCCGGCGGTCACCCGGTCGATGCCCACCTCGGCGGCCACCGCCCGCGCGACGGTCGCGTTGTCCCCGGTGAGCAGCACCGGGGTGAGGCCCAGGTCGCGCAGCGCGCCGATCGCCGCCCGGCTGGTGGGCCGGACCACGTCGGCGACCGCGAGGACGCCCCGGGCCTGCCCGGCCCAACCCGCCACCACCGCCGTCCGACCGGCGGCCTCCGCCTCGGTCACCGCCCGGACCACCTCCTCCGGTACGTCCAGACCACGCTCGCGGAGCAGCCTCGGCCGCCCGACGACCAGGTCGTGGCCGTCGACGGTGCCGGTGACGCCGAGCCCCTCGGCGGCGGCGAACCTGGTGACCGGCGGCAGTTCACCGGCCTCGGCGGCAGCGGTCGCCACCGCACGGGCGATCGGGTGCTCCGAGCCGGCCTCCACCGCCCCGGTGAGCCGGAGCAGTTCGGCCCGGTCCTGCCCCTCGGCGGGACGGACGTCGACCAGGGTCATCCGCCCGGTGGTGACTGTGCCGGTCTTGTCCAGCACCACCGTGTCGACCTGCCGGGTCGACTCCAGCACCTCCGGCCCCTTGATCAGGATGCCGAGCTGGGCGCCCCGCCCGGTGCCCACCAGCAGCGCGGTCGGGGTGGCCAGGCCGAGCGCGCACGGGCAGGCGATGATCAGCACCGCCACGGCGGCGGTGAAGGCGGCGGTCGGGCCGGCGCCGGTCCCCAGCCACCAGCCCAGCGTGCCGACGGCCAACGCGATCACCACCGGCACGAACACCCCGGAGATCCGGTCGGCCAGCCGCTGCACGGCCGCCTTGCCGGTCTGCGCCGCCTCCACCAGCCGGGCCATCTGGGCGAGCTGGGTGTCCGCACCGACCCGGGTGGCGGTGACCACCAGCCGGCCGCCCGCGTTCACGGTGGCGCCGGCCACCACGTCGCCCGGGCCGACCTCGACCGGGACCGACTCGCCGGTGAGCATGCTGGCGTCGACCGCCGAGGTGCCCTTCTCGACCCGCCCGTCGGTGGCGATCTTCTCCCCGGGCCGGACCACGAACCGGTCGCCCACCACGAGCTGGTCGACCGGGATCCGGGCTTCCACCCCACCGCGCAGCACGGCGACGTCCCGCGCGCCGAGTTCGAGCAAGGCACGCAGGGCCGCCCCGGCGGTCCGCTTGGACCGGGCCTCGAAGTAGCGGCCGGCGAGGAGGAACACGGTCACCCCGGCGGCGGTCTCCAGGTAGATGTTGCCGGTGCCGTCGGTGCGGGTCACGTCCAGCCGGAACGGGTGGGTCATCCCGGGCGTCCCGGCGTCGCCGAGGAAGAGCGCCCACAGCGACCAGCCGAACGCGGCGAGGGTGCCGAGCGACACCAGGGTGTCCATGGTCGCCGCGCCGTGCCGCAGGTTGGTCCAGGCCGCCCGGTGGAACGGCAGTCCGCCGTACGCCACCACCGGGGCGGCCAGGGTCAGCGACAGCCACTGCCAGTAGGTGAACTGCCAGGCCGGCACCATCGCCAGCACGATCACCGGCACGGTCAGCACGGTCGACACCCGCAGCCGGGTACGCAGGGCGGCCAGCGCGTCCACCGGTTCCCCGGCCGGCTCCGCCCCCGCCGGGGCGGGCGGCGGCGGCACGACGGCGGTGTAGCCGGTCTTCTCGACGGTGGCGATCAGGTCGTCCGGGGTGATCCGGTCGGCGTACCGGACGGTGGCCTTCTCGGTGGCGTAGTTGACGGTCGCCTCGACGCCGTCCATCCGGTTGAGCTTCTTCTCGATCCGGGCGGCGCAGGACGCGCAGGTCATGCCGCCGATGGCGAGTTCGATCAGGTGCGGGGCGGTGGGCGGGTCGCTCGTGGTGGGGGTCATCGCGGCGCCTCCGGTCGACCGTGCGGGTGCCCGGGGCCGTCGGTGCCGGTCGGCGTCGGGCGGGGAACGTCGGTGGCGGCGGTGGACGCCGGGGTGTGCGCGGGGTCGTGGCGGGTGTCGGCGGGTGGCGCGACGGGGCCGGCCAGCTGACCGCCCCCGTACGCCGCGCCGAACACCGCCGCGAGCACGAGGGCGAAGCCGCCCAGTCTGGTCGCCGTGTTCATCGGTCCACCCCGGTCTCCCGCCGCGACCGCCCGGTCACGCCTCGACGAGGTCGTAGCCGGCCTCGTCGACGGCGGCCCGCACGTCACCGGTGTCCAACGGACCGGCGCTGGTGACGGTCACCCGGCCGGCGGCCAGGTCCACCTGCACCTCGGTCACCCCGTCCAGCGCGGCCAGCTCGGCGCTCACCGCGCTGACGCAGTGCCCGCAGGTCATGCCCTTCACCTGGTAGTTCGTGATCATGGCGTGCTCCCTCCATCTTCTTCAGCATACCCCCCAGGGGTACCCTTCCCGACGACCGTAACATACCCCCCAGGGGTACGCTATCGTGGTGGCCATGACCACACCGAGCAACCCGGTCCGGGGCTACACCGCCAGCAAGGACCAGCTGCTCGCGCGGCTGCGCCGCGTGGAGGGGCAGGTCCGGGGCATCGAGAAGATGGTCGACGACGACCGGTACTGCATCGACGTGCTCACCCAGATCTCCGCCGTCCAGGCCGCCCTGGACAAGGTCGCCCTCGGCCTGCTCGACGGCCACGCCCGGCACTGCATGCACGAGGGGGCCGCCGAGGGCCGGGCCGACGAGATGGCCGCCGAGATGATGGCCGCCGTCGGCCGGCTGATGAAGCGCGGCTGACCCGCAGCGGCCGGGGGCGAACGTACCCCCGGCATACCGCGAGCAGGGCTAACCCGGCGGGCGGGCCGGGGTGGTGGCTACCATCGTCCGACGACGACCGCCGCCCGCGGGATGAACCGGTTGGCCGGCCGACCCGTATCCCGTCCGGACCGTTGGGAGAACTCGCACGCATGGGCGCCGACCACACCCGTCCCGCTCCGTCCACCCCGCCCCGGGTGCGGCGGATACTCGTCCTGACGGTAGTTCCGCTCATCGTCGTCACGGTGGTCGCCACGCTGCTGCTCTGGCCGGGCGAGACCCGGCGGATCGACCAGGGCGAGCAGGTGCCCCGCCACCACGGCACGGTGACCCGGGTGGTGACCGAACCCTGCCCGCCCGCGCCGGAGACCCCCGACGGGCCGTCCGGGGCGGACGCCGGCCCGTGCGGCACGGTGACGGTCGCCGTCGAGCAGGGGCCGGACAGCGGTGAGCAGGTCGAGACGCCGGTCCCGTCCGGGCCGGGGGCACCGACGGTGGCCGTCGGTGACGAGGTGGTGCTGGTCGCGCTGACCGACCCGACCGACCCGGCGGCGGTCAGCTACCACATCGCCGAGCACCAGCGGGGTACGCCGCTGCTCTGGCTGGTCGCCCTGTTCGCGGCGGCGATCGTGGCGTTCGGCCGGCTCCGCGGGCTGGCCGCCCTGGCCGGTCTCGGCGCCAGCTTCGCCATCCTGCTGACCTTCGTGGTGCCGGGCATCTCGGCCGGGGGCGCACCGCTGCCCATCGCGATCACCGGCGCCGCGCTGATCATGTTCGTGGTGCTGTACCTGACCCACGGGATCACCGCGCAGACCTCGGTGGCGGTCCTCGGCACCCTGGGCAGCCTGGTGCTGACCGGGGTCCTGGGCACGCTGGCCACCGCCGCCACCCACCTGACCGGGTACGGCAGCGAGGAGGCCACCACGCTGTCGATGTACCAGCGCGACGTGGACCTGCACGGCCTGCTGCTGGCCGGGATCATCATCGGCTCGCTCGGCGTGCTGGACGACGTGACCGTCACCCAGTCGGCCACCGTCACCGAGTTGGCCCACGCCAATCCCGGGCTGTCCCGGTTGCAGCTCTACCGGGCCGCCACCCGGGTCGGCCGGGCGCACATCGCGTCCACGGTGAACACCATCGTGCTGGCGTACGCGGGGGCTTCGCTGCCGCTGCTGCTCCTGCTCACCGCCGACAGCCGGCCGCTGGGGCAGATCCTCACCAGCGAGTTCCTGGCCCAGGAGATCGTCCGGAGCGCGGTGGCCACCCTCGGGCTGGTGGCGGCGGTGCCGCTGACGACCGGGCTGGCCGCGCTGGTCACCACCGCCGGCCGCGGCCCCGCCGACGCCGCCGCGGCCGGGCCGCCGCCCACCCCGCGCCCGGCTCCCGACCGGGCCGAGGCGTGGCAGGCGCTGGGCGCGCCCCGACCCGGCGGACCGTCCACCACGGCCCCCGCCCGGTGGGCGGATCCGGAGGGGAACACGGAAGCGGCATGGTGACACTCCGCTTCGTGACCGCAGGCGGGGTCACCACTGTCGATCCCGCCGCTGGTCACCGGCCGCTATCGGGAAAATACGTATTTCGCCGGGTTGTGGCCGTAGATTCCTGCTACGACTCTCGGGTAACCTCGCTGCCGGTCACCGCCGAAGGCGCCCACCGGCGCCAGCGGGGCCACCGCCCAATCGCCGTACGGCGAGCCGGGGAACCGAGCACCTGGGGTGAATCCGCGCCAGCGGTAGGGGCCACTTCCGTCCCGAACCCGTCAGCTAACCCGGTCGGCGGTCGACGGAAGGGAAAACTGTGACGGCACCCCTACGCCGCTGGCTGACGCCGGCAGTGGCCGTGCTCGCCGCCCTGGCAATCGTCGCCGGGCCCACCGCCGCCCCCGCGACGGCGGCACCCAACGCACCCTCCCCCTCGGGCCACGAGGAGGACGAGGAGCCGAAGCTGCTCACCGACGTCATCGAGGCCACCAACCGGGAGTACTCGGCGGCGAAGAACCGGCTGGAGAAGTCCAAGAAGCGCCAGCTCGAGTACGCCATCGAGGTGGAGAAGGCGGAGCAGGAGCTGACCGCGCTGGCCCCGCAGGTCAACGAGATCGCCGTCCAGTCGTACCGGACGGGTCGGGTCGGTGCGGTCGCCGCCCTGCTGGAGAGCGACGCCCCGGACGCCTTCGTCCGGCGGGCCGCCGCCCTGGACGAGCTGAACATGGTCAACGCCGGCAAGCTGGCCGAGGTCAACGAGGTCAAGACCCGGGCCGAGAAGGCCAAGCTCGCCGTCGACGCCGAGGTCCGCGAGCAGCAGAAGCAGACCAACCTGATGGCCAAGAAGAAGACCGAGGCGGACAAGGCGCTGGCCCTGGTCGGCGGCCGGGGCTTCACCGGCGGCCTGGTCGACGCCACCTCGCCGGTGGCCCGCATCGCGCCGGGCCAGACGGCCGACGGCGACTGGCGCGGCGAGTCGTGCAGCGAGAACGACCCGACCACCTCCGGTTGCATCACGCCGCGCACCCTGCACATGTACAAGGAGGTCAAGCGGGCCGGCTTCAACCGGTTCGTCGGCTGCTACCGCCCCGGTGGTCCCTGGGAGCACCCCAAGGGCAAGGCGTGCGACTGGTCGTTGCAGAAGAGCGGCTTCAGTCCGTGGCACAACAACGACACCCGGATGTACGGCAACAACCTCGCCGCGTTCCTGATCCGCAACTCGGACCGGCTGGGCATCTACTACGTGATCTGGAACCGGCAGATCTGGTTCCCGGCCAACGGGTGGAGTTCGTACTCCGGCCCGTCCAACCACACCGACCACGTACACGTGTCCCTGTTGTAGCGACGCGAGGACGCGGCATCCGGATCCCGGACACCGCGTCCTCGACCCGGTGGGTCGAGCGAGCACTCACGGCGGAGGCCGCCCGGTCGAACCGGGCGGCCTCCGCCGTGAGCGGGTCTCGACCGGACGGCCGCCGACGGGCGTGCCTCAGCCGGCGACGGCCGCCGACGGGCGTGCCTCAGCCGGCGACGGCCGCCGACGGGCGTGCCTCAGCCGGCGACGGCCGCCGACGGGCGTGCCTCAGCCGGCGACGGCCGCCGGAGCGGCGTCGGCACCCGCCGGCACCACGGCAGGCCCGGGGACGGCGGCGGTGAGGGCGGCGGCGTCGGCGGCCGGGGCGTGCGCCGGGGCCACCTGGCGGACCTCACCGGCGGCGAGCCGGTAGGACATGCCGACCACCGCGCACCGCCCGGCGGCCACCTCGGCGGCGATCACCGGCGAGTTGCCGAGCAGCACCTCGACGGTCTGCGCGATGTGGATGTCGACGATCCCGTCGATGTCGTGCACCCCCTGCTGGGCCGCCCGGCGCAGGCTCGGCCCGACGGCGGCGACCACCGAGTAGAGGTGCCCCGGGGGCTGGGTGCCGGTGCGGGCCGCCTCCCGGGCGGCCTGTACCGCACCGCAGGAGTCGTGCCCGAGCACCACCACCAGCGGGGTGCCCAGGACGGTCACCGCGTACTCGACGCTGCCGAGCACCTCGGGGCCGGCGGTGTGCCCGGCGGTCCGGACCACGAAGAGGTCACCCAGACCCCGGTCGAAGATGATCTCGGCGGCGAGCCGGGAGTCGGAGCAGCCGACGATCACCGCGAAGGGGTGCTGGCCGTCGGCGACGGCCGCCCGGTGGACCGCGCCCTGGTTGGGGTGGCGGGGCTCACCGGCGACGAAACGCCGGTTGCCGGCCTGCAACTCGGCCAGCGCCTGGGTCGGAGTGATCGGGCCCATTGCCTCACCTCGGTCCGGAATCGTGCCTGCTCACGCCGGCCGGCGGCACCGACGGCCGTGTTCCCACGGTCACACGCAGCTAAAGGTACGTCAAGATTTCGTGATACACGTTTCAGGCTTTGGTCGCAGCGATGTCGGCGGCGGGTCGACAGCCGGTCGGGACGGACGCGAACGCCGGCCGACGGCGGGTTCCCCGCGCTCTGGCCATACGATGACCGGTATGGCGAAGACCACGGACAGCGCCGGGAGCGCCCGCAACTGGACGTTCCTCACCAACCACGGTCACGTGCTGCTGGCCATCGCCCGCAACCCCACCGCCCGGCTCCGGGACGTCGCCGAGGAGGTCGGGGTGACCGAACGGGCCGCCCAGGCCATCGTCGCGGACCTGGAGTCCGGCGGCTACCTGCGGCGGACCCGGGTCGGTCGGCGCAACGAATACACCATCGACCCGAGCGGGCACTTCCGGCACCCCGCCGAGGCCGACCGTCAGGTCGGTGACCTGCTCGCCCTCTTCACCCCCGACCACGCCGACCAGGACGGCTGACCCGACGGCCCGCCCCGCCCCGGGCATGCACGGGCCGCCAGGGAGCCCGGCGGCCCACCGCCTCAGCAGAAGCTGCCGGCCTGCCCGCCGCCGTCCTGCCGGGTGGTGCGGAAGTCGCAGAGGTCGTAGCCGTTGGCGGTGAGCGCCGCCTTCGCCGCCGTCGTCTGCGCCCCGGTCAGCGCGGGCTCGCGGGACAGGACGAAGCCGGTGCTGCGGTCCGGGTCACCGACGACCGCCCACCGGTAGTCGGGGTCGAGCCCGATCACCACGTAGTTCGGACCGCCCAGGTAGATCCAGCGGCTGCCGAGCTTGAGGAACGACACGGTCAGCGCCGAGTCGGCCGGCGGGTTCTCGCTGCGCGCCCGACCGGTCACCGCGCTGGTGGTGCCGACGATGGTCTGGCAGGTGTTGCGCACCCCGACGGTTCCGTCGGGCTGTACCTCGTAGCGGGCCCGGACGTTCTTGTAGCACTGGATCTCGAAGATCGCCGGAACGGCGGCGACCTGGTACCAGTCACCCGCGTACCGCTCGACGTCGACCTCGGCGACCGGGGTGAGCGGTCCGGTGTCGACAATGGTCGGCGCAGCCTGCGCGGGTACGGCGGTGGCCAGCACCGTCGTGGTGGCGACGGCGGTGGCCAGCACCTTCGCGGTGGCGACGGCGGCCTGACGACGTACTCCCATGGATGGTCTCCTCCGGTCTGTCGGTCCCGGCGCGGCGGGGCGTCGCGCCGTCGGCGAAGTTCCCGGACCGACCGGGCGGAAACTGTCGGAATCATCATCCCTGTCGATGCATCCAGGAGCAGGTCAGCGTACGTATCCAGGGTGGGAACGGTCCGTCCACAGGGCACAGCGTGGCCCGGGTCACCGAGCCGACCGGGTCGCCGACGCTGCGCGGACGGTCAGGTGGGGATAGGTTGGACGGGTGATCCGCGTAGCCTCCACCCGGCCCGTCTGGGTGTCGAGGCTGCGCGACCTGACCCGGCTGGCGGTCACCGCGCTGGTGCTCGCCGTCGGCCTCGGCGGCCTGTTCGCCGCCGCCACCGACGGCCCGGCAGCCGCGGCCACCCGCCCGCCCGTGGTGACCTCCCGGGTGGCTGCGCTACCCACCGACACCCGGCCCGGTGACGACCGACCCGTGGACACCCGCCCCGGGTCCGGGCGGCCCGCCCCCGATCCCATCCGGCCGCTGCCGGCCGGGTCCGCCGCCGAGCCCACGGTCCGACCCGCCGCGCGGGTGGACGTGGCGACGCCGGACCCGCTCCGGGACGCCACCGGCCGGCGCGGCCCGCCCCGGAGCTGAGCCGGGCGGCACCCCTCGGCACCCCGTGCCCGTCCGACCGGCGCGCCCGAACCGGCCCGACCGCGCCGTGGCCGAGCCCGAGCCGAGTCCGGCCCTGAGCCAGCTCCGAGCCCGACCCAGGTAAGGGCCAGGTCCCGAGCCCGAGCCAGGTACGGGTCAGGCACCGGTCCGAGCCGGTCGAACCCGGCCCGAGCCCGATCCGGACCGGGCTGGACCGGGTCCGATCCGCTCAGGACACGCCGCCCGCAGCTCCCGCCCCTACCGGCCAGGTTCCCCTTCCGTCCACGTCGATGTCCCACCGTGAGGTGCTGGTGATGCAGACCGTCTTCTCCGCCGTCCTACCCGACGTCCCCGCCGCCGCCGGAATCTGGCTGATCCTGCTCGCCGTCGCGGCCGTCGCCGTCGCGGTCCTGGTGGTCCGCCCCGACCGGTTCCGGCCGGCGGTGGGCGGCCGGTTCCGGGCCGCCGCCCTGCCCACCGACCCCGAGCGCGCCGAGCAGCTCCGGGAGCACACCCGGTACGCCGAGGAGGTCGCCGTGGCGGCCGAGCGGGCGGGCACCACCGCCGACCGGCTGCGCGCCGAGTGGCTGACCGCCCAGGAGGAGGTCGAGTCGGCCTGGACGGCGCTGGAGGGGGCCGAGGCGCACCTGCGCCGGCTCGCCGCCGCCGCGGTCATGCCGCTGCCGCACACCGGCCAGACCCCGGCCGAGTACGCCGACCGGGAGCGCTGGCTGCACCGGGCCGCCGTGGACGCGCACCGCCGGGGCGAGCTGTCGGACGCGCAGCTCGACGACGTCTTCGCGCACCGCGCCGGTTGGGATCCGCGCCGGCACCCGGTGGAGCAGGAGCTGGTGCTGCGTCGCGCGACGCGGGACCACCTGGCGGCCCGGCACCGGGCGGCGGTCGCCCGGGAGCAGGCGGCCTGGCGGGCCGCCGACCTGGCCGGCGCCGCGGCCCGCAGCCTACGGGACGAGGCGTTCGCCGCGCGCGACCGCCGACCGGAGCGGGCCGAGTCGGTGCTGCCGATGTCGGAGAGCCCGCGCCCGTCGACGGAGACCACCCGGGAGAATCCCACCGTGGCCCGTGGCCGGGCCGCCGTGGCCGCCTACTGAACCGACCCGCCGTAGGCCCACCGGTCACAGGCCCACCCGCCGTAGGCCCACCGGTCACAGGCCCACCCGCCGTAGGCCCACCGGTCACAGGCCCGCCCGTCGCATCGACGGCGGACGGCGGCGCGGTGCCCGGTGCTCGGCTAGCGTTGCGGGCATGTCCGGGGAGATGTGGGCGCTCGTGGTGGTCGGTGGCGTCCTGGCGCTGGCGACGTTGGTCGGTGCGGTGCTGCTGGCGGTACGGGTGGTCCGCACCCGACGGCTGCTGGGCACGCTCGGCGTGGGCGGCAGGGTGGCCTTCTACGGCGCGTTGATCTACACGGTCCTCCCCGTCGACGTGTTGCCCGACCCGATCTACCTGGACGACATGGGTGTGCTGGCCGGCGCGCTGTTCTACCTGACCCGGCTGGTCCACCGGCGCCGGACGGCCGACCGCCGGGTGCCCGGCCAGCCGGACACCACGCTCCCGGGCCGCTCCGGTGTCCCGCCAGGGCCGGGCCAGGCCCGCCGGATCGTGTCATGATCAGGGCCGAGCCGGGGCGACGTCGGCCACGAGACGGGGAACGGACATGGCCGGTAGGCATCGGTTGGACCGCTACGACGAGCGGGTTCTCGCGTTCTGCCGGGAACGGCACCTGGCCACGCTGACCACGCTGCGCGCCGACGGCACACCGCACGTGGTACCGGTCGGGGTGACCTACGACCCGGCGGCCGGGCTGGCCCGGGTGATCACCTCCGGCGGCTCGGCCAAGGCCCGGCTGGTCGCCGCCGCCGGCCCGGCGGGGGTGCCGGTAGCCGCCTGCCACGTCGACGGCCGTCGGTGGCTGACCATCGAGGGGCGGGCGGTGCTGCGCACGGACGCCGCCGCGGTGGCCGAGGCGGAGCGCCGGTACGCCGAGCGCTACCGGCAGCCGCGCCCCAACCCGGAGCGGGTGGTCATCGAGATCACCGTGACCCGCGTGCTCGGCGCCCTCCCGCCTCCGGTATCGGTCTGACGTCCGTCCCCACCGGACGGACAGGACGCCCACGTGGACCGGCCACCCACGCGGACCGGCCACCACGCGGACCGGACGCCTACGCGGACCGGACGCCCACGCGGACCGGTCGGGACGGCGGCGGGTGCCGGCCGTTCACTCATCGACGGCGGCGGGTTCGGCCGACCCGGGATGGGTACAGGCCCCGGCAGGGAGCCGATCCGTCCGCAACCGGTAAGGGGCACCGAGATGAGCAACGCACAGGCCGGCACGGAGCAGGATGTCGTCGATGTGCTGACCGCCGACCACCACGAGATAGCGACGATCCTGGTGGAGCTGGAGTCCCGGCAGGGCAGCGCGGAACACCGCCGCCGACTGGCCGACGTGCTGATCGCCGAGCTGGTCCGGCACGCGGTCGCCGAGGAGATGTACGTCTATCCGGCCGCCCGCCGGGCGTTGCCCGACGGTGACCAGCTCGCCGAACATGAGATCGCCGAACACGCCGCGGCCGAGCGGACGCTGAAGGAACTGGAGCCGCTCGACCCGTCCTCGGCCCGCTTCGAGCCGCTGATCAGCCATCTCACCAAGACCATCCGGCACCACGTACGCGAGGAGGAGGCGGAGCTCTTCCCCCGGCTGCGGGCCGCCGTCGCCCATGAGGAACTCGTCGAGCTGGCCGAGCGGGTACAGGCGGCCAAGCGGCACCTCCCGACCCGCCCGCATCCCGGCACCCCGGACCACCCGCCGGCGAACCGGCTGCTGCACCCCGGCGCCGGTCTGGTCGACCGGATCAGGGACGCGCTGAGCGGGCGCCCCACCACCCTGGCCGAGCTGGCCGACCCGCAGGACTCCGAGCCGGCCGACCCGCGGGGCTCCGAGCCGGCCGACCCGCAGGGCTGAGGGGGCGGTGGTCGCCGCCGGGTACCCCGCCGGAGGCGACCACCGCCCGGTCACGGTTCCGGAGCGATCCGGCTGTCGTCCGCCGCGTCGGACACCACGATCGCCTCCATCGGGCACGACTCGGCCGCGTTCAGCACCGGGTCCGCCGGGGCGATCCGCTCGGCCAGTGGTCGGGACAACCCGTCCACCAGTACGAAGTGGGCCGGGGCGTAGCCCGCGCAGATCCCCGCCCCGATGCACCGGGCCGGGTCCACGTGCACCCGCCAGCCCTGCTCCCCCATCTGCCCCACCTTCCTTCCGCTACCAGCCGACGGGCAACGCCGTCAGGCCCCGGACCAACAGACCGGTCTTCCAGGTCAGTGCCGACTCGGGCACGGCGAGCCGCAGGCCCGGCGTACGGTCCAGCAGCGTCTCCAGGACCACCTGGAGTTCCATCCGGGCCAGTTGGGCGCCGATGCAGTGGTGCGGGCCGTGCCCGAAGGCGAGGTGCGGGTTCGTCTCCCGGCCGAGGTCCAACCGGTCGGCGTCGGGGAACACCGTCTCGTCCCGGTTGGCCGAGGGGATGGAGACCAGCACCGGCTCACCGGCCCGGACCAGCACCCCACCGAGTTCGACGTCCACCAGGGCGTACCGGGCGAACGCGGCGGTGGCGCCCAGCGGGACGAAGCGCAGCAGCTCCTCCACGGCGGACGGCACCAGGGCCGGGTCGGCGCACAGCCGCTGCCAGGCGTCCGGCTCGGTGAGCAGGACGTAGACCAGGTTGGGGATCTGGGTCACGGTGGTCTCGTGCCCGGCGGCCAGCAGCCCCGCCGCGAGGCGCACCATCTCCTCCTCGGTGAGCCGGTCGGCGTTCTCGTCCCGGGCCCGGACCATCGCCCCGATCAGGTCGTCGGTGGGCGTCACCCGCCGCTGGGCGATCAGCCCCGCCATGTACGACAGGAGCTGGTCGAGGTAGCTCTGCGCCACCTCCGGCCGCAGCGACGTGGTCGACACGATCGCCTCCGACCAGGTGTGGAACCGGTCCTGGTCGGCCACCGGCACCCCGAGCAGGTCGCAGATCACCCGGATGGGCAGCGGGGTGGCGAGGTGCGTGACGAGATCGGCGGGCGACCCGGCGGCGAGCATGCCGGTGACCAGCTCCTCGGCCAGCTCCCGGGTACGCGGACGCAGCTCCTCGACCCGGCGGGCGGTGAACGCCTTGGCCGCCAACCGGCGCAGTCGACTGTGCTCGGGCGGGTCCATCCCGAGGATGCCGGCCTCCCGCTGGTAGGGGACGCTGCGCGGTTCGTCGCGCCCGACGGCGGCGGCCCGGCTGAACCGCAGGTCACCCAGGACGGTCCGCACGTCGGCGTGCCGGGTGGCCAGCCAGGCCGGCTCCCCGAACGGGAGCTGGACCCGGACCAGCGGCTCGTCGCGGCGCAGCTCGGCCAGGCGGGGGTCGACGTCGAGCCGGTGCGGATCGCTGAACGGATAGGGCCGGGCGATCGTGGCGTGCGTTGTCTCGGTCACCGGGGTGCTCCCTCTTGTCGACGGCCCGCGGTGCCGCGCGCCGACCCACTCCGCACAACTCCACGGTGAGTCATGCCCCGACTGCGGATAGTAGCGAGATCCATCGATAGTTGCCAGGGGTGCTCCCTCGTCGACACCACCCTGCCGGTCCCTGACGACGTGCGGGTGTGGCCCGCCGTCCGGGTGGGACCGTCCTGAACGGAACCGACCCGCCGGCGCGGCGTTGAGTCACCGGGTGTCGCGGCCGACCGGGTCGGGTATCGACCCCGCCGACACCGAGGAGGATCGACGTGGTCGAGGACGATGCCGGGCGGACGCCCGAGGTGACGGCTGCGGGTGCCCGCCCAAGCCCACGGCAGGCCTGGGCGGCGCTGCCCTGGCTGGTCCGTACGGCGGTGGTGTGGAGCGCCTGCCTGGTGGTCGTGGTGGTCGGGCTCTACCTGCTGGGGAAGGTCGCGGTGCTGCTGGCCCCGCTGGCCATCGCGGTGGCGGTGACCCTCTTCCTCACCGCGTTGCTGGATCCGGTGCTGCTGGGCCTGCGCCGGTTGCGGGTGCCCGCCGCGCCCGCCGCGCTGCTGACCGTCCTGCTGCTGCTCGGGGTACTGGTCGGGGTGGGGGTGCTGGTGTGGAACCTGACCGCCGCCCAGTTCGGTGAGTTGAGCCAGCAGCTCGACGAGGGGCTGCAACGCTCCCGCGACGTCGTCACCGGGACGCTGCCGGTCAGTGACGCCCAACTCGACAAGCTGGTCGGGCAGGTCCGCGACGGTCTGGGCGGCGGCACCCCCGATCCGGTCGGCGGGGCGCGGACGGCCGCCGAGGTGTTCGGCTCCGCCCTGCTCGCCCTGGTGCTGCTGTTCTTCCTGCTCAAGGACGGCCGGTCGATGTGGCACTGGGTGTTGCGCCGGTTGACCGGTCCGAACCGTACGGTGACCGCCGAGGCGGGCCGGGTCGGCTGGCGCACCCTGGGCTCGTACAGTCGGGGCACGATGATCATCGCGGCCATCGACGCGATCGGCATCGGGCTGGCGCTGGTGCTGCTCGGGGTGCCGTTGGCGCTGCCGCTGGCGCTGATCACCTTCCTGGGCGGCTTCGTCCCGATCATCGGGGCGACGGTGGCCGGCGCGGTCGCCGTGCTGGTGGCGCTGGCCGCCAACGGTCCGACGACCGCGCTGCTGGTGCTGGCGGCGGTGATCGCCGTACAGCAGGTCGAGGGCAACCTGCTGGAGCCGTTGATCATGAAGCGGCAGGTGCAGCTGCACCCCGCGGTGATCCTGGTGGTGGTCACGGCGGGCACGCTGATCGCCGGCGTCGCCGGCGCGTTCGTCTCGGTGCCGATCGCGGCGGTCGCCTACCGGGTGGTCGACACCGTCCAGCGGCACCGCGAGCGGGCCGCGTCGACCCCGCCGGAGGACCGGCCGCACCACGGCCGCGACGACCCGCCCGCCGCCCCGGCCTGAGCCCGCCCCACGATCGTCACCAGGGGGCGACGTCGTGGTGTCCAAAGCCCGGACACCACGACGTCGCCCCCGTCGCGCGTCGCCCTCCCGGCGCGGTCAGGCCGGGACGGAGAGGTGCCGGGTGAACCACTCGGCGGCGGCGTCCGCGACCTGGTCGAGGGTGCCCGGCTCCTCGAACAGGTGGCCGGCACCGGGCACCACCCGCAGTTCGTGCGGGGCGGTCAGCCGCTCGGCGGCCTGCTCGTTCAGCGCGGTCACCTGGTCGTCGCGGCCGCCCACCAGCAGCAGCGTCGGCGCGCGTACCCCGGCCAGGGCCGGACCGGCCAGATCCGGCCGGCCGCCCCGGGACACCACCGCGGCGATCCGCTGCGGGCGTCCGGCGGCGGTCACCAGGGCGGCGGCGGCACCGGTGCTCGCCCCGAACAGGCCGACCGGCAGCCGACCCAGCGCGGGTTCGGCGGTGAGCCAGTCGACGGTCCCGGCGAGCCGGCCGGCCAGCAGGTCGATGTCGAAACGCTGAACGGCGGTCCGGGCGTCGACCGCCTCCTCCTCGGCGGTGAGCAGGTCCACCAGCACGGTCACCAGCCTGCGGCGCTGGAGCACCCGGGCCACCGCCACGTTGCGCGGGCTGTGCCGGGAACTGCCGCTGCCGTGGGCGAAGAGCACCACACCCGTCGCGTCGTCCGGCCCGTCGACGTCCGCCGGCAGCCTGGCGTCCCGCAGCGACACCGTCGCCTCGGCGCGTACCCCCATGGTGCCGCCCCCTCCCGCTCGTGCGGTCGGCCGTGGTTACCCGCCCGGTGGACACTCTCACCCGTTGCCTTGACACCGGCGACAAGGTCTAGCGTGACCGCAGGAACGCCGCCGAGGAGGTCGGATGCTGATCGGTGAGCTGGCGGAACGGGCCGGCACGAGCACCCGGACGCTGCGCTACTACGAGACACACGGGCTGGTCCGGCCGCGCCGCTCGGCCAACGGCTACCGGGTGTACGACGAGGCCGAGCTGCGGGTGGTGCACGAGATCCGGGCACTGCTGGCGGTCGGTTTCGGCCTGGACGACATCCGGCCGTTCGTGGCCTGCCTGCGGGCCGGTCACCCCTCGGGGGACGCCTGCCCGGACTCGGTCGCCGTGCTGCGCCGCAAGCTGGCCGAGGTGGACGCCTACCTCGACCGGCTGGGCACGGTACGCCGGCACCTGCACGAACAGCTCACCCAGGCCATCACGCAACGGGAGGAAACATGCCTCAGGACACGGCAGCGGGAGCACTGACCGCCGTCACCGACGCCACCTTCGCCGCCACGGTGCTGGCCGCCGACCGGCCGGTGGTGGTCGACTTCTGGGCGGACTGGTGCCCACCCTGCGTCGGCACCAGCCGGCACCTGGCCGAGCTGGCCGAGGAGTTCGGCGACCGGCTGCGGGTGGTCACCGTGGACACCGACGCGAATCCCGCCACCGCCCGCGCCTACGGGGTGATGTCGCTGCCCACCATGCTGGTCTTCGTCGGCGGCACGGTGGTCGGCTCGATCGTCGGCGCCCGCCCGAAGAACCACCTGCGGCTCGCCTTCGCCCGCCACCTCGACGGCTGAACGTCCGTTTGCGGTGGCGGCGGGCGGGAAGACGCGGGTGACGTCGACACCGGCGCATCCGCGCCCCGCACGGATCACGAGGTTCGCCATGGCCAAGCGGAAGGCACGCCAGCAGACCCGGACCATCACCCAGGAACGCCCCGAACAGGACGCCGAACGCGCTCCGGACTGGGCGGACGAGGCGGCGCAGGCCCGTACCCCGGAGGATCCGCGGGCGGTCGCGCCGCGCGACGCCGGTGGCCGTCCCTCCGACGGCCCCCAGTTCTAGCGCCGGCCGACGGCCGGCAGGTGGTGGGGAGGGCCGCCGCCGCGACGGCGACCCTCCCCATCGTGCCCGACCGCCCCGGGCCGGTGACCGGGGCCGGGTGTCAGGGGCGGGGCTCCGGGAGGCGCAGCAGCGGGGACCGGCCGGGCGGCTGCTCCGGATCGGGGCCGCGCCCACCGGCCTGCGGCACGGGGACGGTGACCGGCGCGGCGGAGGTGACCCGGACGGGCTCGCCGTGGTGGCGCAGCTCCATCACCGTGTCCGGGCCGCCGTTGCGCAGCGAGTAGGTCGTCTGGTGCGGTCGGACGTCCACCCGCAGCCGCATCGACCGCCACTGCAACGAGAACTCCAACCGGCTCAACCCGCTGGACAGCCGGGGGGCGAACGACAGCGCGCCGTCGTGGTCGCGCAGCCCGCCGAAGCCGGCCACCAACGCGATCCAGGCCCCGGCCAGCGACGCCATGTGCACGCCGTCGCGGGTGTTCTCGTTCAGGTCGTGCAGGTCCATCAAAGCGGCTTCCCGCAGGTAGCTGTGGGCCAGTTCGGGGTGACCCACCTCGGCCGCGAGCACCGCCTGGGTGCAGGCGGACAGGGACGAGTCCCGCACCGTACGCCGCTCGTAGTAGAGGAAGTTGCGCAGCTTCTGCGCGTCGGTGAAGGCGTCCCCCCGCCAGTGCATCGCCAGCACCAGGTCGGCCTGCTTGACCACCTGCTTGCGGTACAGGTCGAAGTACGGGTAGTGCAGCAGCAGCGGGTACTTCTCGGTCGGGGTGCGGGCGAAGTCCCACTCCTGGAGCCGGGTGAAGCCCTCCACCTGCTCGTGCACGTCGAGGTCCTCGTCGTACGGGAGGTGCATGGCCTGGGCGGCGTCGCGCCACTCGGCCGCCTCCTCGTCGGTCACCCCGAGGTCACGCGCCTCGTCGCGCAGGCGCATCGCACAGTCGGCGGCGGCGAGCAGGTTCCGCTGGGCCATCAGGTTGGTGTAGATGTTGTCGTTCTTGACCGCGGTGTACTCGTCCGGGCCGGTCACCCCGTCGAGGTGGAACCGGCCGTTGCGGTCGTGGTGGCCCAGCGAGCGCCACAGCCGGGCCGTCTCCACCAGCAGCTCCAGGCCGATGTCGCGTTCGAGCTGCTCGTCGCCGGTGACCAGGACGTAGCGGCGCAGCGCGTCGGCAACGTCGGCGGCGATGTGGAAGGCGGCGGTGCCGGCCGGCCAGTACGCCGAGGACTCCGGCCCCTCGATGGTGCGCCACGGGAACGCCGCGCCGGCCAGGTTCAACGTGCGGGCCCGTTCCCGGGCCTGGTCCAGGGTGGCGTGCCGCCAGTACAGGGCGTCGCGCACCGCGCCCGGCTGGGTGTACGTCAGCACCGGCAGGACGAACATCTCGGTGTCCCAGAAGGCGTGCCCGTCGTAGCCGGGGCCGGTGAGCCCCTTGGCGGAGATCGGTCGCCGTTCGGCCCGCGCCCCGGCCTGGAGCACGTGGAACAGTCCGAACCGGACCGCCTGCTGCACCTCCGGGTCGCCCTCGACCCGGACGTCGGCGGCGTCCCAGAACCCGTCGAGGTAGCTGCGCTGTTCCCGGTGCAGCCCGTCCCAGCCGGTCAGCCGGGCGGCGGCGAGCGCCGCGCCGACCTGGTCGCGCAGTGCGGGCAGCGAACGCCGGCTGGACCAGCCGTAGGCGAGGTACTTGACCACCCGCAGCGTCTCGCCGGGCTGGAGCACGCAGCCGATCGTGGTCCGGACCCAGTCCTCGTACCCCTCGGACTCGATGGTGGTCTTGCCGGGGGCGGTCACGTCGTGCCCCATCCCGGCGGCCACCCGCAGCCCGCTGACCTTGGTGCGGTGGATGAGCAGGCCGCCGTCGCCGGTGGTCAGCTCCTCCTCGGCCTGCAGCGGCGACTCCAGCACGGCGGCGACCCGGGGATCCCGGCTCTGCGCGGGCAGGTTCTCGTTGGCGACCAGCTCGGACTGGAGGATCAGCCGCAGCGGGCCGCTGACCGCCTCCACCTCGTAGTCGATCGCGGCGACCGAGCGTTGGGTGAAGGAGACCAGCCGGGTGCTGCGGACCTTCACCTCCCGGCCGGCGGGCGACCGCCAGTGCATCTCCCGGTGCAGGGTGCCGGCCCGCAGGTCGAGGACCCGTTCGTGGCTGAGCAGCTCGCCGTACCGCAGGTCGAGGGGTTCGTCGTCGACGAGCAGCCGGATCAGCTTGCCGTTGGTGACGTTGACGATCGTCTGTCCCGACTCGGGGAAGCCGAAGCCGGCCTCCGCGTACGGCAGCGGACGCAGCTCGTAGAACGAGTTGAGGTAGGTGCCGGGCAGGCCGTGCGGCTCGCCCTCGTCGAGGTTGCCGCGCAGCCCGATGTGACCGTTGGAGAGCGCGAAGACCGACTCGGACTGGGCCAGCACGTCCATGTCGAGGCGGGTCTCCCGGACGTGCCAGGGCTCGACCGGGTAGGCCCGTTCCCGGATCACGCGGCCGGCCCGGTGAGCAGGTCGCCGAGGTCGGTGACGACCACATCCGCCCCGTGGGCGCGCAGCTCGTCGGCCTGGCCGACCCGGTCGACACCGATCACGTACCCGAAGCCGCCGGCCCGGCCGGCGGCCACCCCGGCCAGCGCGTCCTCGAAGACGGCGGCGTCGGCGGGGGCCACCCCGAGCAGCTCGGCGGCGGCGAGGAAGGTGTCCGGGTGCGGCTTGCCGCGCAACCCTTCGGCGCGGGCGACCAGCCCGTCGACCCGGACCTCCAGCAGCGGTTCCAGGCCGGCGGCGGCGACCACGTCGCGGCAGTTGGCGCTGGCCGAGACCACCGCGCGGCGCAGCCCGGCCCGCTCGGCCGCCTCCAGGTAGGCCACCGACCCGGGGTACGCCGCGACGCCGTCGTGGCGGATCCGGTCCAGCAGGACGACGTTCTTGCGGTTGCCGACGCCGTTGACGGTCTCCGCGTCCGGCGGGTCGTCGGGGCTCCCCTCGGGCAGGGTGATGCCCCGGGAGGCGAGGAACGAGCGCACCCCGTCGGCGCGCGGCCTCCCGTCGACGTAGCGGCGGTAGTCCGGGCCGGGGTCGAACGGCCGGAACGGCTCGCCGGCGGCCTCGGCGTGCCGGCGCAACAGGTCGTCGAAGGTCTGTTTCCAGGCGGCGTTGTGCACCGTGGCGGTCGGGGTCAGCACGCCGTCGAGGTCGAAGAGGCAGGCGGTCACATGACCAGGTAGGCCCAGCACGCTACGAATCTATCCAGCGCCCCACCCGGGCAAACCCCCGCCACGCGGGTCAGCGGCCCGGCACGGGCCGACGTCCGGCCGGGAGCGGGTCGACCGTCCGGCCGGGAACGGGCCGACGTCCGGCCGGGAGCGGCGGCCCGACCCGGGGTCAGCGGTGCGGGCGCAGTGTCCAGAGCACGGTCATGGTGGCGGTGACGGTGCCGTCGGGGGTGCCGATCTCCACCACCACCGGGAACTCCGGGCGCTGCCCGGCGTCCAGCTCGGCGAGCACCTCGGCCGGGGTGCGACCGAGCCGCGCGGTGGCCCGCACCTCCCCCATCGCCACCTTCCGGTACGCGATGTCGGCCCGGACGGCGAGCGGCGTGGCCCGGTCGAGCACCGGCCCGAACGCGGCCATCACCACCGCGCCGGAGGCGGTCTCGCCGAGGGTGAACAGGGCGCCGGCGTGCGGGCCACCGACGTGGTTGTGGGTGGCCGGCGTGTCGGGCAGCCGGACGACCGCCCGGACCCCGCCCTCGGCCTCGGGGGCGACCTCGACGATCTCGAAGCCGAGCGTGCGGGCGAACGGGACGGCCCGGAGCACCCCGGCCGCCACCTCGCGGGAGTCAACGGTCATGACCCTGACGTTACCCGTCGGTAAATTCCCCGCCAAGCCTGCGCCTGATTCCCGCCATGTCGCTGGGAATTGCGGCGTCGGGACCTGCGGATACCGCGACTCCAGCGACATCGCGGCGGCAGCACCGGCGCATGCGACGGCAGCACCAGCGCGTGCGGCGGCCGGGTCAGCGCCAACCGACGTCGATGCGGTCGCCGCGCTCGTCGAAGAAGTGCAGCGCGTCCATCCGCACCGCGACCGCCATCGGGTGGCCCGCCGAGATCGCCGGGTACGGCGCGAGCCGTACCGCCAGCTCGGCGGGGCGTCGGTGGTGCCGGCCGGGGTCGTTGAGCACACTGCCCCGGTTGCCGCCGGGCGTCGTCGGGGCGGGCTGCTCCGGTTCCCCGGCCCGCCCGGTGAGCCGGGACATGACCTGGCCGAACCGGCGCAGTCCGCGCTGACCCGGGGCGTCGTCCTCGGCGGGGGCGCTCATCTCGTCCACCATGATGGCGGTGGCGCCGATGTCGAGGAAGGCCAGCGACTCGTGCCCGTGGTGCTCCAGGTAGCGGACCCGACCCTGGAGCACGTCACCGGGGGTGTCCGGGGCGACCGGGGTGAGCGCCTCGGCCCGCATCCCGACGACGATCCGCTCACCGTGGTAGTGCGCCACGGCGCGGCTGCGGATGTCGTCCCACGGCAGGTAGAGCGCCTGGTCACCGAGGGTGAGCGTGACGTACCGGTCGAGGTGGACGTAGACCGACGCCTCCAGCAGGTTCATCCGGGGGCTGCCGAGGAAGGCGGCGACGTACAGGGTCGCCGGGCGGCCGTACACCTGGGTGGGGGTGCCGACGTCCTGGAGCACGCCCTTGCGCATGATGGCCACCCGGTCGGCCATGGTCAGCGCCTCGGCCTGGTCGTGGGTGACGTAGATGGTGGTGACCCCCAGCTCGCGGGTCAGCGCGGAGATCTCGGCGCGCAGCTCGGCCCGTAGGCCGCTGTCCAGGTTGGACAGCGGCTCGTCCATCAGGAAGAGCCCCGGCCGGCGGACGATCGCCCGGCCCATCGCGACCCGCTGCCGCTGGCCGCCGGAGAGCTGGCTCGGCTTGCGGGCGAGCACGTCGCCGATGCCGAGCGCGCTGGCCACGTCCTGCACCCGCTCACCCCGCGGCACGGGCTCGACCCCGGACAGCTTCAGCGGGAAGCCGATGTTGTCACCGACCGACATGTGCGGGTAGAGCGCGAAGTCCTGGAAGACCATGGCGATCCGCCGGTCGCGCGGCGGCAGGTCGTTGGCGACCTCGCCGTCGAGCATCACCGCCCCGGTGGTCGGCTCCGCCAGGCCCGCGATCATCCGCAGAACGGTCGATTTCCCGCACCCGGACGGGCCGAGCAACACCATGAACTCACCGTCGACGACGTCGAGACTGACGTTGTCGACGGCGACTGTCCCGTCCGGGAAAACCTTTGTGACGTCCTTCAGCGCGACGGTGGTCACCGTCTCCTCCCCCAGCTTGGCCGAACCCCGGGTTGACTGTGACGAGCATCATCGGGTTAGCACATCGGGTAAACGTGCCATGTTCGACTGATGACAGCCCTATTACGGGCCAGTACGGCGATCCGCCCGGATCACCCATGTTCCCCGAGGAAGACCCGCCGGACCACCCGCTCGGCGGCGTGCCCGTCGTCCCAGCCACAGAACCGCTCCCGGAACGCCCGCCGCGCCCCCTCGGCCGCCGCCCCGGTCACCGCGTCGGACCGGAAGAGCGCACACAGCTCGTCGAAGGTCACCGCGACCGCGCCCGGCGCCTCGGCGGTGACGTCGAAGTAGACCCCCCGGGCCAGCCGGTAGGCGTCCCGGTCCGGCGCGTAGATCACGATCGGCCGGTCCAGCACCGCGTAGTCGAACATCGCCGACGAGTAGTCGGTGACCAGCACGTCGGCCGCCAGATAGAGATCCTCGACGGCGGCGACGTCGCTGACGTCGCGCACCCGGCCCCCGGTACGCCGCCGGCCCCGACCCTCCCGGTCGTGGAAGTAGTGGCTGCGCACCAGCAGCCGCCCGGCCGGCCCGAGCGCCGCCAGCAGCCGGTACGGATCGAACGGCGGCCGGTAGCCCGGCAGGTGCTCCCGGTGGGTCGGCGCGTAGAGCACCACCCGTTCACCCGGGTCGACGCCGAGTCGCGCCCGCACCACCCGCACCTCCTCGGCGGTGGCCGTGACCAGCCGGTCGTTGCGCGGATAGCCCGCCTCCAGCCGGACGTAGTCGGCCGGGTAGGCGCGGTCCCACATCTGGGTGGAGAAGGCGTTCGAGGTGATGCTGTAGTCCCAGCGGTCCACCCGGCGCAGCAGGCCCGCGAAGTCCATCCCGACCGCGCCGAGCGGGTACCGCTGCTGGTCCAGCCCCATCACCTTGACCGGGGTGCCGTGGTGGGTCTGCACGTGCACCTGGCCGGGGCGCTTGCGGACGAAGTCCGGGAAGTTCACGTTGTTGACCAGCCACCGCGCCCGGGCCAGCGCCCGCTGGCAGTCGCGGGTGCCGGCGACGACGTACTCGGTGCCGGGCGGGAGGGTGTCGATCCGGTCCCGCCGGACGATCCACACCCCCCGTACGTGCGGGGCCAGCCGGCGGGCGGCGGCGGCGATCGCGGCCGGGTTGCAGGCGCACCCGCGGTACCAGTAGGCGGCGTAGACGGCCAGCGTCGGGTCGATCGGCCGACGCGACTCGGCCCGGTAGTACTCGTGCAGCAGCGCGTCCCGGGCCAGCCGGGCGGTCCGCCGGAGCGCCGGCCGGGCCTGCCGGTCGGCGCTCCGGGCGCGCTCCCGGGCCTGGTGGGCGGTCCGCAGCGCGCGGAAGGTACGCCACCGGCCGGCGGCGACCAGCCGGTGCTTGAGCCCCTCCAGCCCGTCCGGCACCGGGTACCCCCCGGCCGGGCGGAAGCGCCGGTAATCGGCGGTGATCCGCCGGAAGAACGCCGGCCGTAACGCCGGGGCGATCCGGTCGCCGTTGCCGAGCACGGTCAGGTAGTGCCAGATCATCCGCTCGAAGACGACCGGTCGCAGCCCGGCCAGCTCCGGCCGCTCGTCGAGGAAGCCGAACACCCGGTGCCACTGGTCGAACACCTCGAAGTGCCGGTCGTCGAGGGTCCGGGTGATCGCCCCGGAGCGGCGCTGCCGGTAGTTGACGCAGACCCGGTCGAGCACCCCGATCCGCCCGGCGGCCAGCAGCACCGGGTAGCTGAACGCGACGTCCTCGTACCAGCCGGGGGCGAACCGCAGCCCGAGGCCGGTCAGGAACTCCCGGCGCACCAGCCGGTTCCAGGCGGTGTGCAGCAGGCGCACCGCCTCCGGCCGGTCCGCCAACCGGAAGGTCGCCGCGTCCGGCGGTTCGCCGAAGACGTCCGACAGGGCGCTGCGGGTGGCGCGGTCGTCCCAGTGCACCCGTACGTGGTCGACCAGCAGCACGTCCGGGCGGGTGGCGGTGAGCCGGTCGGCGACCTCGGGCAGGCAGTCCGGGGCGAGCCAGTCGTCGCCGTCGAGGAACCAGACGTACTCGCCGGTGGCCCGGTCCAGCCCGGCGTTGCGGGCCGGACCGAGCCCCACGTTGGCCGGCAGCCGGACCGCCCGGACCCGGGGGTCGCGGGCGGCGTACTCGTCGAGGATGTCGCCGCAGGCGTCCGGGGAGCCGTCGTCGACCCCGATCACCTCGATCTCCCGGTACGGCTGGCCGAGCAGCGAGTCCAGGCACTCGCGCAGGTAGCCCTGCACACGGAAGGCCGGTACGACGAAGCTGATCAGCGTCATCCGGCCGCCCCCGTCTCAGCCCGGCGAACCGCCCCGCACGGGTACGGCCGCCGTGCGGCCCGCGCGGGCCGGCAGGACGACCCAGGCCAGCACGACACTCGCCACGAAACCCACCAGAAGGTACGCACCGAGTGTAGCCATGGCGGGGCTGGCAAATCCGGCGATCGCCGCCACCGCCAGCAGCACCGAACGCCCCTCCCAGCCCAGCGTCCACCGGTGCAGCGGCGGGGCCGCCTGTCGCTTCTCCAACCGGGCGGTCAGGTCGTAGTGGTGCACGGTCAGCACGAAGACGTACCCGAAGACCAGCCAGGCCGGCACCCCGCCGACCACCCCGACCACGGCGGCGAAGAGGTACTCCCCGGCCCGCAGCGCCGCCGGCACCAGCCAGTCCAGCGGCCCGTTGTGCGCCGCGCCCGCGCCCAGCCCGGCGACCAGCAGCACCAGCAGCGCCACCGGCAGCCACCAGCGCAGACCGCCCGGGTCGCCGTCGCCGGCCGCCCGCAACAGCCCCACCACCAGCAGCACCGCCGGCCCGAGCGCCCCGAGCACCGCCAGGGTCAACGGACCCATCGGGCGGACCACCGGCAGCCGGGCCGCCACCGGCCCGTCGTCGCGGTGCAGGGTGGCATCCACGGTGTCCAGCACCGGCACCCACATCCAACGCGCCCGCAGGGTCCGCAACGCGCCCGTGTACCCGAACGCCAGCACCCCCCACACCAGCACCGAGACCAGGCTGACCAGCGGCCCGAACAGCGCGGCGGTGACCGCGATCAGCGCCCACCGCTCGCCGATCGGGAAGACCACCGTCCGCTTCAGCCAGTACGACACCGAGCCGGTGTCCGCCTGCACCCGGGTCGACGCGGCGTTCAGCTTCCCGCCGATCCCCCCGGCGGCCGGGGTGACCGGGCGGGGACGCCGGGCCGCCTCGTCGTGCAGCACCCCGTACCAGGCGTCGGTCATGTGCCGGACGGTCTGCAACGTCATCGCGGCGATGGCGAGCGCCCAGCCGTAGCGGAATCCGGCGTGCGTCGCGCCGTAGCCCAGCCCGGCGTAGACCAGGTACTCCTTCGCCCGGTCGGCCATCGTGTCCAGCCAGCCGCCCCAGGCGCTGAAGTGCCGGGTGTAGCGGGCCAGCTGCCCGTCCACGCAGTCGAGCACGAACCCCAGGTAGAGCAGGACCCCGCCGGCCACCAGGGCGGGCCGCCCGCCGACCCCGAAGAGCACCGCCGCGACCACCGCGAAGAGCACCGAGACCATGGTCACCCCGGTCGGCGTCAGGCCCAGCCGGGCGCACGCCTTGGTCACGTACGGCGACCAGGTGCTGACGAAGTAGGTGGTGAAGAAGTCGTCGCGTTCCTTCACCGACAGCCGCAGCTCCGCCCGGTCCTCGTCCACCCCGGCCAGGGCCGCCTCGGCGGCGGCCAGCCCGGCCGGGTCGGTGACCCGGTGCGCCACGAGCAGCCGTACCCGGTGGGCGAAGGTCAGGGTGCCGAGGTCGGTGAACGCGGCGAACAGCCGGTCCACGGCGGATCCGGCCGTCGGGGCGCCGGTCGCGTCCCCCGCCACCGCGCCCCCTACCGCCGCGTCCCCCGTCACCGTGCCGGGCGACACCCCCGCCGCCACCGGGGCGTGCGCGGCGCGGGCCGCGGCGGCCAGCGCCGGCAGGTCGTCCGCGCCGACCCGCAGCGCGCCGCCGAAGACGCCGGTCGCGTCGGGCAACTCCGGGCTGGCGTCGACCACCTGCCCGCGCTCCTCGCGGACCACCGTCCGGCCGGCGGCCGGCGGGTCGGTGAGCACCAGGGCCACCGTCGGGCCGACCGGGCTGGTCGCCAGGTGCCGCAGCACGGCCGTGTGCGCCACCAGGTCGGCCCCGGTGACCAGGACCGGGCCGGTGACCGTGTCCACCAGGGCGGCCAGCTCGGCCAGGCCGGTGACGGTGTGCACCCGCTCCGCCCCGGCCCCGCGCAGCTGCCCGGCGAGCCGGTCGGCCAGCGGTGCGCCGGTGCCGGTGGGCAGGCCCGCGGCCGGCGCACCGGCGGCGAGCACGATCGCCACGGTCACCGCGGCACCGCGGCGTGGTACGCGTCGAGCGCCTCGGCCACCGTCCCGTCCACGGTCAGCCGCCCGCCGTCGAGGTAGAGCCCCCGACGGCAGAACCGGGTCAGGTCCTTCTCGTTGTGTGACACCAGCACCAAGGTGCGCCCCTCCGCGAGCAGTCGGTCGATCGTCGAATAACACTTCCGGCGGAACTCCGCGTCGCCCACCGCGGTCACCTCGTCCATCAGCAGGATCGGGTGCGGCAGGTGCGAGATGATCGCGAACCCGAGCCGGACCTTCATCCCGGACGAGTAGTGCCGCACCGACGTGTCGATGGCCCGTTCCACCTGCTCACCGGCGAACGAGACGATGTCGTCGAAGTGCCGCCGCAGGTAGCCGGTGGAGAGTCCGTGCAGCCCGCCGACCAGGTAGAGGTTCTCCCGGCCGGTCAGGTCGTTGGAGAACCCGGCGGAGAGTTCCAGCAGCGGCGCGACGTCACCGCGGACGGTGATCCGCCCCTCGTCGGGGATGAGCACCCCGGCGATCAGCCGCAGCAGGGTGCTCTTGCCGGTGCCGTTGCGCCCGATCACGCCGAGCGTGTCGCCCGGCGCGACGGTGAACGAGACGTCCCGCAGCGGCCAGAACTGGCCGGCGGTGGTGGCCCGGCCGCCCCGGTGGATGAACAGCTCCCGCAGGCGCAGCTGCCGCCGCCGGTTGCGGACGAAGCGGATGCCGAGACCCTGCGCCTCGATGATCGGCGGCACCTAGAGTTCCTTCAGCACGGCCGGTTCGAGCCGGCGGAACGCCCACCAGCCGACCACCAGCACCAGCAGGCTGCCGACGATCGTGGTGGTCAGCAGCCGGGCGTCCGGGAACTCGTCCGGGTACCAGATGGCGTGCTGGAGCTGGAAGATGCCGACCAGCGGGTTCAGCTCGTACGCCACCTTCACCCAGCCCGGCATGCCGGACTCCCGGACCAGGCTCAACGGGTAGATGATCGGGGTGGCGTAGAACAGCACCCGGATGACCAGCCGCATGAACCGCTCCACGTCGCGCATCAGCACGTTGACCGCCGACAGCAGCAGGGCCAGGCCGATCAGCAGGGTGCCCTGCACGGCGACGGCCAGCGGCAGGCTCAGCAGCGACCAGCCCAGGTCGATCCGGCCGTGCGCGGCGTAGACGGCGGCGACGGCCAGCAGGATCGGCAGGCCGGCGACGTACTCGGCGAACCGGCCGGTGACCCGGCCGATCGGGAAGACCTGCCGGGGCAGGTTCATCGTGGTGATCAGGCGGGACTGCCCGGTCAGCGCGTTGGTCGCCTCGCTCAGCGCCGAACTGGTCCACATCCAGGCGAAGATGCCGGTGATCAGGAAGAGCGGGTACGACCCGGCGGCCTCGCCGAGGTGCCGGTTGGTCGGCCCGGAGTAGAGCACCCCGAAGACGAAGAAGTAGATCGCACCCATCCCCAGCGGCTCGATCAGCGACCAGAAGTAACCGAGCACGGACTGCTGGTACTTCACCGCGAGGTCACGCCGGACCAGGATGCGCAGCGAGGTGCGGTGCGACCACAACGCCGTGACGCCTGCGGTCACCGTCGCCTCCCGCCTGACAACAACGGACGACAGGTTAGCAGTCGGTGAACGAACGCCCCCTCAGCACTCGATCACGTTGACGGCCAGGCCGCCGCGTGCCGTCTCCTTGTACTTGACCTTCATGTCCGCCCCGGTCTCGCGCATGGTCTTGATGACCTTGTCGAGCGAGACGTGGTGCACCCCGTCGCCGCGCAGCGCGAGCCGGGCCGCCGTGATCGCCTTGATGCTAGCCACCGCGTTGCGCTCGATGCAGGGGATCTGCACCAGCCCCCCGACCGGGTCGCAGGTGAGCCCGAGGTTGTGCTCCATGCCGATCTCGGCGGCGTTCTCCACCTGGCCGGGGGTGCCGCCGAGCGCCTCGGCCAGCCCGGCGGCGGCCATCGAGCAGGCCGAGCCGACCTCGCCCTGGCAGCCCACCTCGGCCCCGGAGATCGAGGCGTTCTCCTTGAACAGCACCCCGATCGCCCCGGCGGCCAGCAGGAACCGGACCACCCCCTCGTCGGAGGCCCCGGGCACGAACCGGGTGTAGTAGTGCAGCACCGCCGGGATGATCCCGGCCGCGCCGTTCGTCGGGGCGGTGACCACCCGGCCACCGGCGGCGTTCTCCTCGTTGACCGCGAGCGCGAACAGGGTCACCCAGTCCATCGCGCGCAGCGGGTCGGTCGAGCCGGCGTCGGCCTCCAGGCTGCGGCGCAGCTCGGCGGCCCGGCGGCGGACCCGCAACCCGCCCGGCAGCACCCCGGCCCGCTCGCCGCCGCGCGCCACGCACTCCCGCATCACCCGCCAGATGTCCAGCAGCCCGGCCCGGACGTCCGCCTCGCTGCGCCAGGACAACTCGTTGGCGAGCATTACTGCGCTGATCGACAGCCCGGTGCCGGTGGTGACGTCCAGCAGCTCGGCCCCGGTCGAGAAGGGGTGCCGCACGGTCGTGGTGTCCGGCGTGATCCGGTCCGCCCCGGCCGCCGCCTCGTCGACCACGAACCCGCCACCGACCGAGTAGTACGTGCGGCTGCGCACCTCGGCCCCGGCCGCGTCCCAGGCCACGAAGGTCATCCCGTTCGGGTGGTACGGCAGCGACCGGCGGCGGTGCAGCACCAGGTCCCGGTCCGGCGCGAAGTCGATCTCCTGGGCGCCGAGCAGGGCGAGCCGGCCCCGGGCGCGGATCCCGGCGACCCGGGGACCGACGCTGTCGGTGTCCACCGTCTCCGGGCTCTCGCCGGCCAGCCCGAGCAGCACCGCCCGGTCGCTGCCGTGGCCGTGGCCGGTCGCGCCCAGCGAGCCGAACAACTCGGCCCGGACCCGGGTTACGGTGTGCAGCAGCCCGTCGGCCTTCAGCCCGGCGACGAAGGTGCGCCCGGCGCGCATCGGCCCCACCGTGTGCGAACTGGACGGGCCGATGCCGACACTGAAGAGGTCGAAGACACTGATCATCGCTGCGCTTCCTCGCCGTCGCCCCGGTGGTGCCGGGTCCGGTCGGGTCGTGTGGTCGCCCGGGATCACCGGCGACCTGCTGATCCCGCCCGGGGTGGGGGCGGTGTCGACCGGCGAGCCTACCCGCCCACCCCACCCCTTCCCGTCCCCGCACCCCGCACCCCGCACCCCGCACCCCGCACCCCGCACCCCGCACCCCGCACCCCGCACCCCGCACCCCGCACCCCGCACCCCGCACCAAGATCGTGCTCGATCCTGGTTGTAGTGGCCTCGCCGCGCAGGGATGCCACTACAACCAGGATCGAGCGTGATCTTGGTGCCCGAACGGCCGGGGTAGGCGGCGCGGGCTGTGGCAGGCAGCGCGGGCAGCGGCGGGTAACGCGGGTAACGGCCAGACAGCGCGGGCAACGGCCAGGCAGCGCGGGCAACGGCCAGGCAGCGCGGGCAACGCAGGCAACGGCCAGGCAGCGCCCGGGGCATCAGCCGGGGCCGACTCGGGTAACCACCTACGGGTACGGGGTCACCGGATCACTCTCGGGACGGAGGGCAAGGTGGCCACCCCTTCCTACCGTGGAATGCAGCGCGGCGGATCGCCGCAGAGTGGAGTTAGACGATGAGTCGCAAACTGGTCCGACCCCGCGAGGGGCGCATGCTCGCCGGTGTCTGTGCCGGCCTGGCCCGCCGGTTCAACACCTCAGCCACCCTGGTCCGGCTGCTGTTCCTGCTCTCCCTGCTGCTGCCCGGCACGCAGGTGATCGTCTACCTGGTGCTGTGGATCCTGATGCCCAACGAGGACCGCTACGCCACCACCACCTACTGACCAAGCCGGCCGTGCCCCCCGCCGGGCGCCCGTCGGGGTGTAGCCCGGTGATCAAGAGGTTTGCGTCATTGTCGATCTTCAGGTTGACGCAAACCTCTTGATCGCCAAGACCGTCCGGCCGGGGTCCGGCCGGGCCGGTCAGGGGGCGGTGTAGGTGATGGTGACCTTCTCGTAGCCGAGCGAGCGGAGCAGGCCCTCCAGCATCTTGCGGGTGTTCTCCTCGGCGCGCTGGGCCAGCCCGCTGTCCCGGGCCGCCGCGGTGATCCGCTCCTCGGCCATCCGGTAGACCTGCTGCTGCCGGTTGGGGTCGCCCTTGACCAGGTCGCCGATCCGGTTGAACAGGCCGCGCTCCTCGGCGAAGACGTAGCTCTTGTCCAGGTCGAGGTTGGTCTGGCCGAGCTGCGGCGCGGGCAGCTTGACCTCGACGGACTTGCCGTCGGCGGACGGTACCACCGCCCCCTCGCCGATCTTGCCGAAGTCGACGTACGCCTCGACGCTGCCCGCTCCGACGAAGAGGGTCCGCTGGTTGAGCAGGAACTCCGGCACGTTGTTGCGGTCGTTCTGCAGGTCCACCACGACCTGGAAGTTGCCCTCCGCCGCGACGTAACGGCTGAGATCCTGGATCGACTTGAGCAGCGGCGGCTGACTGCGGTCGGTCTGCTCCTTGGCGAACGGGTTACGGAAGTCCGGGAAGATCCCGGTCACCTGGGTGCCGAGCAGCACCACCACGACCAGCGCCGCCGCGCCGAGCACCCAGAGCAGACCCCGGGCCGGGCCGCCGCCGGTGCGGGGCGGGTCGGCCGGTGGGGTCTCCGGGTCGACCGGGTCAGCCGACCGGGTACGCAGTGTGTCGGCGGTCGGGTAGCCGGGGAACTCACTCTGCGGGGTCTCACCGTCGTGGGCCATCGCCCTCACCGTCCTCGTCAGACACGTGCCTCTGTCGATGACGGTACGGCCACCGTGCGACGCCCGCGCGGCGAGCGCCCCGAACGGGTGACGGCCGGTCTCAGCCGAACGCGGACAACCCGGTGAGCCGCTGCCCGACGACCAGCTGGTGGATCTCGGAGGTGCCCTCGTAGGTGAGCACGCTCTCCAGGTTGTTGGCGTGCCGCATCACCGGGTACTCGCCGGAGATCCCGTTCGCGCCGAGGATCGTCCGGCACTGCCGGGCGATGGCCAGCGCCTCCCGGACGTTGTTCAGCTTGCCCACACTGACCTGCTCCGGTCGCAGCGTGCCCGCGTCGGCCAGCCGGCCCAGGTGCAGGGCGAGCAGCAGCCCCTTGTTCCACTCCACCGCCATGTCGGCGAGTTTGGCCTGGGTGAGCTGGAACCCGGCCAGCGGGCGACCGAACTGGGTCCGGGTGGTGGCGTACGCCAGGGCGGTCTCCAGGCAGTCGCGGGCCGCGCCGAGCGCGCCCCAGACGATGCCCTGCCGGGCCTCGGTCAGGCAGCTCAGCGGCGCCCGGAGCCCGACCGCCTCCGGCAACCGGGCGTCCGCCGGCAGCCGGACCCCGTCGAGGACGATCTCGCCGGTCACCGAGGCCCGCAGCGACATCTTGCGGTGGATCTCGCCGGCCGTCACCCCGGGGGCGTCCATCGGCACCAGGAAACCCCGCACCCCCTCGTCGGTACGCGCCCAGACCACCCCGACGTCGGCGACCGGCGCGTTGGTGATCCACATCTTCGCGCCGTCGAGGATCCAGTCGTCGCCGTCCCGGCGGGCCCGGGTCACCATCGAGGCCGGATCGGAGCCGTGGTCCGGCTCGGTCAACCCGAAGCAGCCGATCGCCTCGCCGGCCGCCATCGCGGGCAGCCAGCGCTGCTTCTGCTCCTCGCTGCCGAAGCGCCAGACGGCGTACATGGCCAGTGAACCCTGCACCGACACCAGGGACCGGACGCCGGAGTCGCCGGCCTCCAGCTCCAGGCAGGCCAGCCCGTACGCCACGGCCGAGGCGCCGGCGCAGCCGTACCCGGTCAGGTGCATGCCGAGCAGCCCGAGCCGGCCGAACTCGCGGGCCAGCTCGCGCGCCGGAACCCGGCCGTCCTCGTACCAGTCGGCGACGTGCGGGCGGACCCGGTCGTCGACGAGCCGGCGGACCACGGCCCGGATCTGCCGCTCCTCCTCGCTCAGCGAGGCGTCGACGTCCAGCAGGTCCAGCGCAGCACCCATGGCCGCCACCCTAACGACTGTTCAGGCGGACGTCTCGGGCTGCCCGTTGTAGACCAGCACCCGGGCGTGGATCTGGTTGCGCTGCTGCAACGCCGCCCGCAGCGCCCGGTGCAGGCCGTCCTCCAGGTAGAGACCGCCGCCCCACTCCACCACGTGCGGGAACAGGTCGCCGTAGAAGGTGGAGTCCTCGGCGAGGAGCTTGTCCAGCGCCAGCTCGCGCTTGGTGGTGATGAGCTGGTCCAGCCGCAGCGGACGCGGTGGGATCTCCGCCCACTGCTTGAGAGTCAGGTGGTGTTCCGGGTAGGGACGCCCGTCCCGGACCGCTCTGAAGATCACGGCACGCTCCCCTCCCCGTGGCCAGGCCGACCCTCGGCGTGGTGCCGGGTCACGCCGGGATACCGCACTGTGCGGCACCGATGACGGTGCCAGCCTATCCGCCCCTGCCACACCGCGTTTTGCTCCCCGTTGTCGGTTTCCGTCCCCCCGACACCCACCGCGCAGGGTACGAACCAGCATCAACTCCACCGACCGCGGCGCACCACCTCGTCCACCGGTCGACGCCCCCGCCGCAGCGACGGTGACCGGTGGTCCACCGCCCGGTAACCCACCGTCAACGCGCCGATCGGATGGTATTCCGCCGGCACCCCGAACGCCTCCCGGTACGCCGCCAACCGGTCGGGCGGGATGCCGAAGAAGCACGCCCCCAGCCCCTCGTCCACGGCGGTCAGCAGCATCAGCAGCGCGGCGAAACCCGTGTCGACGTACCAGTAGGGCACCGGCCAGCGGTCCTCGGAGCGGTCCGTCCAGCCCTTGTCCGGCTCGGCGTACCGCTCCAGGTAGGCCGCCCGGTTGGCGTGCGGCACCACGATCAGCGGGGCCCGGCGCATCCCCGCCAGCCACCGCTGACGCCCACCGCCGCCCGGGGTCGCCGCCGCCCAGAACCGCTCCCGGTCCGCCGGCTCCTCCAGCACCAGGAAACCCCAGCCCTGGGCGAAGCCGGCCGACGGCGCCCGGACCGCGTGGCCGAGCAGCCGGTCCACCACCTCCGGCGGCACCGGACGGTCCGGGTCGTAGTTGCGCACCATCCGGCGTCGCCGGACCACCTCGGCGAACTCCATGCTCAGGCCCCGGGCCGGATGCCCCAGCTGCCCCGCCAGGTCTGCCCCGCGCCCAGCTCGATCACGTCCCGGCCGGACCGGAAGGCGTCCGGCGGGCAGGTCATCGGCTCCACCGCCACCGACCGGCGGTGCCGTTCCCCGGTGAGCGCGTCGCCGGTGAAGACCTGCCACCAGCCGAACTCGCGGTCCGCCCAGAGCCGCACGCCGTCCGCGTCGTCGGGGGCGGCCAGGGTCACCGACGAGCCGCCGTCGTCGTCCCGGATCACGTCGCCGAAGCAGAGGTCGAGCTGCGCCTGGCCGATCGGGCGGGGGGTGGTCCAGTCGTACTCGGTGCCGGCCACCGGGGTCGCCCCGATCGGCAGCAGCCGGGCGTCGACCTGGAGCCGGCTGCGGGCCGGCAGCCGCATCGTGAGGTCGTCCACCGCGACCCCGGCCAGCCGCAGGTACGGGTGCACGGAGAACCCGAACGGCGCGGTCTCGACCCCGGTGTTGGTCACCTCGTGCTCGGCACGCAGCCCGTCCGCCCCCACGCTCCACCGGCTGCGCAGCCGCAACGGCCACGGGTAGCCGGGGGTCGGCGGCAGGTCGTAGCCGAGGGTCACCGCGTCGGCGGACTCCTCGACCAGCTCCCAGCGCACCCAGTTGACCAGGCCGTGCAGGGCGACCCCGCGGGCCGGCTCGGTCAGGTCGAGCTGCAACGACCGGCCGCCGAAGGTGTACTTCCCGTCCCGGATCCGGTTCGGCCAGGGGGCCAGCACGTGCCCGGCGCTACCGGGACTGATCTCGTCCTCGGCGTAGCCGTCGAGGTAGTCCACCCCGTTCCGCCGGAACGTGCGTACCCCACCGCCGACCTCGACGATGACGGCCTCGTGGCCGTCGGCGGCGATGGTCCACTGTGTCCCCGAGGCGGGGCGCCGTGCGGTGTTGTCCATGCCGTGACCTTAGTCGGTGCCCTGCTCGGCCCGCCGGACCCGGCGCACCGTCCCACCGGGCGGTGATCAGCGGCGCTGTTCCGCCGGCGCGGTGCCGGCCCGGTAGCGCAGCAGGGCCGGGAAGCTCACCACCAGCAGCACCGCCAACGCCGCCGCGAGCAACCCGCCACCGACCCAGGCGACACCGGGGCCGAACCCGGCCGCCACCGCCCCCGCCCGCAGGTCGCCGAGGCGCGGGCCACCGGCCACCACCACCGTGTTCACCCCCTGGAGCCGGCCGCGCATCCGGTCCGGCGCGTAGACCAGCAGCATCGACTGCCGCAGCACCGCGCTGACCAGATCCGCCGCGCCGGCCACCGCGAGCAGGAGCACCACCAGCCAGAGCTGGCGGGCCAGCCCGGCCGCCGCGATGGCCAGCCCCCAGCCCACCACGGCCACCACCAGGGCGAGCCCCTGCCGGCGCAGCCGGCCGATCCACCCGGAGGTCAGGCCGCCCAGCATCGCGCCGATCGCGATCGCGCTGTAGAGCCAGCCCACCACCGCGCCGCCGCCGAACCGCTCCTGCGCCACCTCGGGGAAGAGCGCCCGGGGCATGGCCAGGATCATCGCGATCAGGTCGATGGCGAACGAGGAGAGCAGCACCGGGGTGGCGGCGAGGTAGCGGAAGCCGTCGAGGATGCCGGCCAGGCCGCCCCGTCGGGCCTCGCCCTCGGCGGGTGGGGCCGGCGGCATCGCCGGCAGCCGCAGCGTCGCCACCACCAGCGCGGTGAACAGCAGCGCGTCGGCTGCGTACGCGACCGGCAGCCCGGCGCCGGTGCCGAAGGCGGCGAAGACCAGGCCGGCGGCGAGCGGGCCGGCCACCGCCGCGGCGGTGAAGGTGGTGTAGTTCAGGGTGCTGCCGGCCGGGACCAGCTCGGGCGGGAGCAGCCGGGGCAGGATCGCCGACCGGGCCGGCGAGCTGATGGCGAACGCGATCGAGTGCACGGTCACCAGCGCCAGCAGCAGCACCGGGCTGCCCAGGCCGGACAGCGCGTGCCCGAGCAGGCCGAGCACCGACACCCAGAGCAGCGCCGAGCCGACCAGCAGCACCCGCCGCCGGTCCCGGGCGTCGGCGACCGCCCCGCCCCACAGGCCGAAGACCAGCAGCGGCAGGAAGCCGGCCACCCCGAGCAGGCCCACCCAGAAGGAGTTCCGGGTCAGCGCGTACATCTCCACCGGCACGGCGACCGCGGTGAACTGGAACCCGAACATCGCCACCGTGTTGCCGAGCCACATCCGGCGGTACGCGGGGATCCGCAGCGGGCGCAGGTCGATGGCCCAGCGGCGGACGCCACCCGGCCGGGCCTGCTGGACGGCGGTCACGGTGCCAGCCGCTCGACCACCCAGTCGTCCCCGCCGACCCGACGGAACCGCAGCCGGTCGTGCAGCCGACCGGCCCGCCCCTGCCAGAACTCCACCGACTCCGGCCGGACCCGGAACCCGCCCCAGTGCGGGGGCGCGGGGACCGGCGTGCCGTCCGGGAAGCGCTCCGCCGCCACCCGGTACGCCTCCTCCAGCGCGGCCCGGTCCGGCACCACCTCGGACTGGGTGCTCGCCCAGGCGCCGAGCTGGGAGCCGCGCGGCCGGGTGGCGAAGTACGCCTCGGTCTCGGCCCGGTCGACGGGCGCGACCCGGCCGGTCACCACCACCTGCCGCTGCATCGGGAACCAGGGGAAGACCAGGCTGGCCCACGGGTTGGCGGCCAGCTCGGTGCCCTTGCGCGAGCCGTGGTTGGTGTAGAAGACGAAGCCCGCCGGGTCGTACTCCTTGAGCAGCACGGTCCGGCCGCTGGGCCGACCGGCGGCGTCGGCGGTGCCGAGGACCATCGCGTTCGGCTCGGGCAGCCCGGCCGCGACCGCGTCGGCCAGCCAGCGGCCGAACTGGGTGGGCCAGTCGGCGGCCAGTCCCCGCTCGGTGAGGCCCCGGTCGGCGGCGTACTCGTTGCGCATGCCCGCCAGGGCAGGTGTGTCGCCCGTCACGTCATTCTCCCCTCGCCGGGCGTGCCGCATCCTGTCGACGCTGGTCAGCCCACCGATCAGTCTCACGCCAGGTGCCCCGACGTCCAGCGGCGGGGATGTCGCGTGCGGCACAGTGGCAGCGGGTCGCGCGCCTGGTTACTCACCAGGCAAGATGGCACGAACACATCCCTGAGGGTCGCCTAAGGTACCGGGCCGGACCGAGCCCGTGGCGGGCGTACCGAGCCAGAAGCCAGGAGACGACATGGCCGACTTCAAACCGGGTCTCGAAGGCGTCGTGGCCTTCGAGACCGAGATCGCCGAACCGGACCGCGAGGGTGGCGCGCTGCGCTACCGGGGCGTGGATATCGAGGATCTGATCGGCCAGGTCTCCTTCGGCAACGTCTGGGCGCTGCTGGTCGACGGGCGGTTCGGCCCCGGCCTGCCGCCGGCCGAGCCGTTCCCGGTGCCGGTGCACTCCGGCGACATCCGCGTCGACGTGCAGTCCGCGGTCGCCATGCTCGCTCCGTACTGGGGGCTCAGTCAGCTGCTGGACATCTCCGACTCCCAGGCCCGCGCCGACCTGGCCCGGGTCTCGGTGACCGCGCTCTCCTTCGTCGCCCAGTCCGCCCGCGGCCTCGGCCTGCCGGCGGTGCCGCAGAAGGAGATCGACAAGGCCGAGACGATCGTCGAGCGCTTCATGAAGCGCTGGCGGGGCGAACCGGATCCCCGGCACGTCAAGGCCGTCGACGCGTACTTCATCTCGGCCGCCGAGCACGGTCTGAACGCCTCCACCTTCACCGCCCGGATCGTCGCCTCCACCGGTGCCGACGCCGCGGCCTGCATCTCGTCGGGCATCGGCGCGCTCTCCGGCCCGCTGCACGGCGGCGCCCCGTCGCGGGTGCTCACCATGCTGGAGGCCGTCGAGCGCAGCGGCGACGCCGAGGGGTACGTCAAGGGCGTCCTCGACCGCGGTGAGCGGCTGATGGGCTTCGGCCACCGGGTCTACCGGGCCGAGGACCCGCGCGCCCGGGTGCTCCGGCGCACCGCCCGCGAGCTGGGCGCACCCCGTTTCGAGGTGGCCGAGGCGCTGGAGAAGGCCGCGCTGGCCGAGCTCCAGGCCCGCCGCCCGGACCGGGTCCTCGCCACCAACGTCGAGTTCTGGTCGGCCGTGGTGCTGGACTTCGCCGAGGTGCCGGCGCACATGTTCACCTCGATGTTCACCTGCGCCCGGATGGGCGGCTGGTCCGCGCACATCCTGGAGCAGAAGAAGCTCCAGCGGCTGGTCCGGCCGTCCGCCCGCTACATCGGGCCGGAGACCCGCAAGCCGCAGCAGGTCGAGGGCTGGGACGCCATCCCGCACGGCGTCTGAGCACGCGTACTCCGCAAGGGGCGTCGACCGGCCGGTCGACGCCCCTTCCGCGTGACCGCCGCCCGCGCCGGCGTGTCCGCCCACCCGCTCCCGGCGGGTCCGCCCACCCGCTCCCGGTGGGTCCGCCCGCCCGCTCCCGGTGTGTCGGACGCCTCAGCCCCGGGCCTGGGACCAGCCCGCAGCCGGGCCGCCCCGGGTGCGAGGATGAAGGCCGGCAGTGTCGCCGGACCAGGCCCGGACCAGGCCGTGACGTGCCCCAGTGCGCGTCCCGCCGCAGGTCCGCGCCGTCGAAGGGCCCGCCCTCGCCCATGCGGAAGGATCGAGAGAACCGTGGCTGACGCACCGACCATCCGGATTCCCGACGACATCAAGCCCGCCGACGGGCGGTTCGGCTGCGGGCCGTCCAAGGTCCGTCCCGCGGCGGTCTCCGCGCTCGCCGACGTGGCGACCAGCTACCTGGGCACCTCGCACCGGCAGCAGACCGTCCGCGCCGAGGTCGCCCGGCTGCGCCGGGGCATCGCCGAGTTCTTCTCCCTCCCCGAGGGCTACGAGGTGGTCATCGGCAACGGCGGCGCCACCGCCTTCTGGGAGGTCGCCACCTTCGGCCTGGTCCGCGACCGGGCACAGTTCGCCAGCTTCGGCGAGTTCGGCGCGAAGTTCGCCAAGTCGGTCAAGGATGCGCCGTTCCTCGGTGAGCCGACCGTCCGCAAGGCCGAGCCGGGCAGCGCCCCCGGCCTGCTGGCCGAGGCCGGGGTGGACGTCTACGCCACCCCGCACAACGAGACCTCCACCGGTGTCGCGGTGCCGATCAACCGGGTGGCCGACGCCGACCCGGGCGCGCTGCTGCTGGTCGACGCCACCTCCGGCGCGGGCGGCCTGGACGTCAACGTCGGCGAGACCGACGTCTACTACTTCGCCCCGCAGAAGTGCTTCGGCTCCGACGGTGGCCTCTGGCTGGCCCTGATGTCGCCGGCCGCGCTGGAGCGGGCCACCGAGATCAAGTCGTCCGGCCGGTACATCCCGGCCTTCCTCGACCTGGTCACCGCGATCGACAACTCGCGGCTGGAGCAGACCTACAACACCCCGGCGCTGGCGACCGTCTTCCTGGCCGCCGAGCAGACCGACTGGATGAACTCGCAGGGCGGCCTGAGCTGGGCGGCCAAGCGCACCGCCGAGAGCGCCGAGATCGTCTACGGCTGGGCCGAGCGGGCCGACTTCGCCACCCCGTTCGTCACCGACCCGACCCTGCGCTCCAACGTGGTCGCCACCATCGACTTCGCCGACGGGGTGGACGCCGCCGCGATCGCCAAGGTGCTGCGCGCCAACGGCATCGTCGACACCGAGCCGTACCGCAAGCTCGGCCGCAACCAGCTGCGGGTCGCGCTCTTCCCGGCGGTGGAGCCGGCCGACGTGGAGGCGCTCACCGCCGCCATCGACTACGTGGTCGAGCGGCTCTAGTCACACCCGTCACAGTGGGTGGTCGCAGCGGCTGCCGCGGCCACCCACCGTGATCATCGCCGCAGCTCAGTCGCGACATGCGCAAGTCGCATCCCCCACCTGTGGGCAGATGAGCGTACGGTGGTGCGAGGACGCCCGGGTGGCCGGCTCGTGGCGTGACGGCCAGCGAAGCGGGACGGAGGCTACGCCATGCGCCCAGTACGCTTCGTCGCCCTCTCCGAGGACGGCCAGGCGCTGGTGCTCGCCGACGAGGTGGGGCGCCTGCTCGCCCTCCCCATCGACGAACGCATCGCGACCGTGCTGCACGCCGAGCCCGGTACGCCGCCGCTCGCCGTGGTGCCCGCCAGCGCCGACCCGACCCCGTCGCTGTCCCCCCGCGACATCCAGGCCCGGATCCGCTCCGGCGAGTCCGCCGAGGACGTCGCCCGGATCGCCGGTGTCCCCGTCGACCGGGTGCTGCGCTACGCCGGCCCGGTGCTCCAGGAACGGGCCATGCTCGCCCAGCACGCCCGGCGCACCCGGCTCAAGGGGGCCGAGAAGGCCACCCCGCTGGCCGAGGTGGTCAACGGCCGGCTGGCCCAGCACGGCATCGACACCGAGAAGATCTCCTGGGACGCTTTCCGGCGCGACGACGGCACCTGGCGGATCATCGCCACCTGGCCGTCCGGGAAGGCCACCGCCCAGGCCGTCTGGGATCTCGACAAGCTCCGGCAGAACGTCGCCCCGCACGACGACATGGCGCAGTACCTGTGCGCCGAGCGTCCCACCCCGATCCTCGGCCAGGAGCCGGCACCGGAGCGGAGCGGTCACGCCCTGCCCGGTCCGTCGCGCGGTGAGCCGAGCCGGGGCGGGCACGGCCTACCGGCCGCCGGCGACCAGGCCCGTCCGGGCCGGGATCCGATCCGGGCCGGGCGGGACGCCCTGCTCGCGTCCCTGGACCGTCCCCTCGGCGGCACCTCTGGGCGGGGGCTCGAACCGCGTTCCCCGGCCGCCTCGGTCGGCTCCGACGCGCCCCGTCAGCGGGTCGTCGGCGGCGGGGCCGCCGCCCTGCTCGGCGGTGGTCAGGGCTCCGCGTTCGACGACGACTCGGACGCGCCGAAGGAGGTCCCGGCCGTACCGTCGCTGGCGGTGCTCCGGCCCCGACGCACCGGCCCGGCGGCAGCGGCCGGCGGCGAGTCGACGGACGCCTCGGGCAAGCCGCGCAAGCGCCTGCCGAGCTGGGACGACGTCCTCTTCGGCAGCGGCCCGGCCGCCCGCGAGTCATCCTGATCGATGGGCCACCCTGACGTCGACCGGCACACCGGGCCGGCACGTGTCAGGGTGGTCCGATGGAGTACACCAATCTGGGACGCACCGGCCTGTCGGTGAGCCGGCTCTGCCTCGGCACGATGAACTTCGGGCAGCAGACCGACGAGCCGGCCAGCTTCGCGGTCATGGACCGGGCGCTCGACCACGGGATCAACTTCTTCGACACCGCCAACGTGTACGGCTGGCAGACCGGTGAGGGGATCACCGAGCAGATCATCGGCCGCTGGTTCGCCCAGGGTGGCGGCCGGCGGGACCGGGTCGTCCTGGCCACCAAGGTCTACGGCACCATGGGCGAGTGGCCCAACGAGCGGGGCCTGAGCGCCCGGCACATCGTCCGGGCCTGCGAGGACTCCCTGCGCCGGCTCCAGACCGACGTGATCGACCTGTACCAGATGCACCACGTCTCCCGGACCACCCCGTGGGAGGAGATCTGGCAGGCGATGGAGACGCTGGTCGCCCAGGGCAAGGTGATCTACGTCGGATCGTCCAACTTCGCCGGCTGGCACATCGCCCAGGCACAGGCCGCCGCCGCACAGCGCAACTTCCTCGGCCTGGTCGCCGAACAGTCCATCTACAACCTGCTCACCCGGCATGTCGAGCTGGAGGTGATCCCGGCCGCCCAGCACTACGGGCTGGGGGTCATCCCGTGGTCGCCGCTGCACGGCGGGCTGCTGGCCGGGCTGCTGCGCAAGATGGCCGAGGGCAGTGCCGCGCGGGGCACCGGTGGTCGCGCCGCCGAGGGGCTCGCCGTGCACCGGTCCACCATCGAGGCGTACGAGAAGTTCTGCGCGGACCTGGGGCACGACCCGGCGAACGTGGCGCTGGCCTGGTTGCTCTCCCGTCCCGGAGTGACCGCCCCGATCATCGGCCCGCGCACCGTGGAGCAGCTCGACAACGCCCTCGGGGCGCTCGCCGTGGAGATCGACGGGGCGACGGAGCAGCGGCTCGACGAGCTGTTCCCGCCGGTCGGCAACGGCGGCCCCGGGCCGGAGGCCTGGGCCTGGTGACCGGCCGCTGATCCCCGGGCCAGCTGATCCCCGGCGGGGCGGGACGAGCTCAGAGGGGCCAGCTGGCGAGGGGGGTGTGCCGGGGTCCGGGACGGCTGTGCACCAGCACCAGCTCGGTCGCCGGCCACTGCGGGCCCGGGTGACCGTCGAGGGTGAGTCGGTCGGCGTCCACGTCGGACGGGTCGAGCCGGTCCCCGGGGCGGGCCACCGTCAGGTGCGGACGGAACGGTCTCCGGTCGTACGGCAGGGCGGCCCGGCCCAGCGCGGCGCGGATCCGTCGGGCCAGCGTCCGCAGCGCGGCCACCTCCCCCTGGACGTCCACCCACAGCACGGTGGACCGGCCCTGCCCGAAACAGCCACCCCCGCCGAGCCGCAGCCGGGGCGGGTGGTCCCAGCCGGCGCGGGCTTCCCCGGCGGCCGACCCGAGGGCGTCGGTCACCTCGGGCAGCCGGTCGGGACCGACCTCGCCGAGGAAGGCCAGCGTGACGTGCAGGTGGGCCGGCGCGGTCAGGCGTACGTCGAGACCGGCGGCGGTGGCCGCGCCGACCCGCAGCCGGGCCGTCCGGGCGGTGATCTCCGCGACGGCGGCCGGCGGCGGGTAGACCGCGACGAAGAGTCTCACGCCCGCCGGTCGCGGGGGCGGCGGTCGGCGTCGACGGTCGGCAGCCCGAGCCCCGCGGCGGCCAGCAGCCCCTCGACCCGGACCCGCTCGATCTCCCGGTCGACCCCGGTCAGCTCGGCCAGGTGCTCGACCGTCCCCAGCGCCCGACAGGCGGCGCGGAGCCGGTCGTCGTACGCCTCGATGACCGAACGGTGCCAGACCACCGAGCGGCCACCGGCGGCGAGCCGGTGGCGGCCCAGCCGCCGCAGGTCGGCGGCGAGGAGTTCGAGCGGCCGGCGGTCGGGCCGGTCCAGCTCGGTCAGGTCGACGTCGCGGGTGGACGCGTCGGCGGCGAAGTCCCGGTCGAGCCGGGCGATGGTCCGGCGCTCCCGGCGACGGTCCCGCCACTCGGACCAGCCGCAGGCCACCCGGTCGGCGATCTCGTCGAAACAGAGGAACAGGGCGAACACCACCGGCAGGCACGCCATGCCCAGGAGTGCCAACACCAGCACCAGCGTCCTCCCGCCTGCCACACCTCGACGCTACGACCCTTCGCGGCCGTCCGCCACCGCATTGTCACGGTCCGGAACCGGTCCGGGTCGACCGGCGCGGCGGCCGGTCGGGGCCACCGCCCGGCGCGGCGGCCGGTCACGGCCCGGAACCGACCCCGTCCGGCGCGGCGGCCGGTCGGGGTCACCGCCCGGTCGGGGTGAGCAACCGGGGGCGGGAGACCACGTAGAAGCGGGGCATCGGCAGCACCCGGAAGCGCAGCCGGGCACCGGAGCGGCGGAGCTGCCAGGCGAGCGCGAGCAGGGCGGTGGCCAGCGAGACGAGTCCACCGATCCAGATGCTCGCCCCGGCGCCCCAGGTCTCGGCGACCCAGCCGACGATCGGTGCGCCGACCGGGTTGGTGCCGAGGAACACCAGCACCCACAGGGACATCACCCGCCCCCGGAACGCGGCGTCGGTGCCGAGCTGGACCCGCTGGTTGGCGGCCTGGGCGAAGAAGACCATGAAGAACCCGGTCGGCAGGAGCAAGGTCACCACCAGCCAGTACGCCGGGGCGAAGCCGACCAGGGTACCGAAGACGGCGCAGCCGACCGCCGCGCCGAGCACCAGCCAGACCGACGGGCGGCTGCGCCGTCCGGTGCCGGCGAGCGCCCCGGCCAGCGCGCCGACCGCCAGTGCGGTGCTGAACAGGCCGAACGAGGCGGCCCCGGTGTGGAAGACCGTCTTGGCGAGTGCCGCGAGGGTGAGCTGGAAGTTGAACAGCGACATCCCGACGACCGACATGACCACCATCGGCAACAGCAGGTCGGGGCGACGCCGGACGTACCGCAGCCCGTCGACGATCTTCGCCGAGTCCCGTTCGCCGATCGGCGGGAGGTCCTTGCGGTACAGCTCGGCCGGGCGCATCCGGACCACGTTGGCCAGCGGCGCGATGGAGCTGACCGCGGTGAACAGGAAGACCGGGCCGACGTCGAAGGCGGCGATGGCGAGCCCGGCCACGGCCGGGCCGATGATCCGCGCCGAGTTGAACACCGCCGCGTTGAGGGAGAGCGCGTTGGGCAGCAGGGTGGTGCCGACCAGTTCGCTGACGAACGCCTGCCGGACCGGCGTCTCCACCGCGTTGGCGGTGCCGAGCAGGGCGGCGAACGCGAAGACGTGCCAGAGCTGGACCAGGTCGGTGAGCACCAGCAGGCTCATCCCCAGCGCCAGCACCGTCCAGAAGGCGTTGGCGACGAAGAGCAGCATCCGCTTGTCGTAGCGGTCGGCGAGCCGGCCGGAGAGCAGGGTGAGCAGCAGCACCGGGGTGAACTGGAGCGCGGTCACCACGCCGAGCGCGGTGGCCGAGTCGTCGGAGAGCTCAAGGACGAGCCAGTCCTGGGCGATGAACATCATCCAGACACCGATCAGTTTGACCAGTTGTCCGGTGGCGAAGAGTCGGTAGTTACGGACTCGTAGGGACTGGAACATCGTGCTCAGCTTCGCCTGCACTCTCGGTGCGCCTCCTCGGGTCGCGTACGCGTCATCGACGGCGGACGGCGCGGACCCGGTGGGGCGTCAGTCGCGGGCGAGCTGCTGGAGGATCTCGGCGGCCCGCCGTAGCGTGTCGCGGTCGTCCTCCGGGAGCGCGGCCAGCCGGCTGGCCAGCCACTCGTCGCGGACCCGCTCGAACTGGTCGAGCACGGCCCGGCCCCCCTCGGTGGCCGCCAGGATGACCTGCCGGCCGTCGGTCGGGTGGGGGGTGCGCCGCACCAGGCCACGGTCCTCCAGCTTCGCGACGATCTTGGTCATCGTCGGTGGCTGGACCCGTTCGACGTCGGCCAGCTCCCGGGGCGTCAGCGCGCCCGCCAGCCGGAGGCTGGTGAGCGCGGAGAGCTGGGTGACCGTCAGGTCGCCGACCGGGCGGGCCTGCCGGACCCGCCGGTTGAGTCGGGTGATCGCATCACGCAACTGGGGTGCCAGTTGCGCCGGTGGCACGCGGTTCGCCGTCACCGTCCGCTCCGTCACAGTCGTTAGCCTAACTAATGAGCCTGGCTAACGACACGCGATATGACCATGCTCACGAGGAGGAATTCCGCCGTTCCGGGCCGGGTGTCCCGACGGGTCGCCCGACCCGGAGGCGACGGGTGGGGCTACTGCACCGCGGCCTCGATCGGGCCACGCAGGAAGTACAGCACGAACAGCACCGCCACCGCGTAGAGCAGCGGGTGGATCTCCCGCGCCCGACCCTTGGCCAGCTTGAGCAGCACGTAGCTGATGATGCCCGCGCCGATGCCGTTGGAGATCGAATAGGTGAACGGCATCAGGGTGATGGTGAGGAACGCCGGAATGGCGATCTCGTAGTCGGTCCAGTCGATCGTCCGCACCGCGGTCATCATCAGGAAGCCGACCACCACCAGCGCCGTCGAGGCCGCCTCGAACGGGACCACGGTGGACAGCGGCGACAGGAACATCGCCAGCAGGAACAGGCCGCCGGCGACCAGGTTGGCCACCCCGGTCCGGGCACCCTCCGCGACCCCCGAGGCGCTCTCGATGTACGACGTGTTGCTCGACACGCTCGCCGCACCACCCGCCGCCGCGGCGATCGAGTCGACCAGCAGGATCTCCTTCGCCCGGGGCGGGGTGCCCTGCTCGTCGAGCATGTCCCCCTCCTGGCCGATCGCGACCATCGTGCCCATCGTGTCGAAGAAGTCCGTGATCAACAGGGTGAAGACGAACATCAGCGGGATCAGCCAGCCGGCCCGCTCCCACGCGCCGAGAACGTTGAAGTTGCCCAACAGGGAGAGGTCCGGCACGTCCACGATCCGCTCGGGCAGCTTCGGGACGTTCAGCGACCAGCCCTCGGGGTTGGGCTTGCCGTCGACGAACGACGGCCCCACCTTCGCGACCGCCTCCACCACGATCGCCAGCACGGTCGAGGCCAGGATCCCGATCAGGATCGCGCCCCGGACCCGGCGTACCACCAGCACCAGCGTCACCAGCAGGCCCACCACGAAGACCAGCATCGGCCAACTGACGATCTTGCCGTTGATGCCGAGGCCCACCGGCACGGTGCTGTTCGCCGCGTCCGGCACCCGGCGGACGAAACCGGCGTCGACCAGCCCGATGATGGTCAGGAACAGCCCGATACCGACACCGATGGCGGTCTTGAGCTGGGTGGGCACCGCCCGGAACACGGCCGTCCGCAGGCCGGTGAGCACGAGGATCGCGATCAGCACACCCTCGATCACCACCAGCCCCATCGCGTCCGCCCAGGTCATCTCCGGGGCGATCTCGAACGCGACGAGCGCGTTCACACCCAGACCGGCGGCGAGCGCCATCGGGAACCGGCCGACGACCCCCATCAGGATCGTCATCAGGCCGGCCACCAGCGCGGTCGCGGCGGCCAGCGCGGGGATCGAGAGCGTCTTGTCGTCACCGTCGGTGGCCCCGCCCAGGATCAGCGGGTTCAGCACCACGATGTACGCCATCGTGAAGAAGGTCGCCAGCCCGCCCCGCACCTCGCGGGTCATCGTCGAGCCACGGGCGGAGATCTCGAAGAACCGGTCGAAACCGTTCCGGGGGTGGGCGGGATCAGGTGGGATGCCGTTGTCCGGCGGCGCAATGGCCATCAGGTCCTCGCAGGTGATCTTCCGTTGTCGCGCGCATCGTCGCAGATCAGCGGCGGGCCGGGAAAGTGCTTCGCGGTACGCTTCTGCCCGTGCCGCAGGAACAACCACCCCGACCCGAGCCGCTCGACCCGCCGATGGTCCCGTTCGCGGTCGCCGGGCTGGTCGCCTGGGCGGTCGCCGGCCTGTTCCTGCTGGTCTTCTTCCGTGACTGGCTCACCGAACACGGCCACCGGGACTGGCTCTGGACCTGCCTGGCCGGGTTCCTCTGGGGCTTTCCCGGTCTGGCCGTGATGATGCGGCACGACGCCCACCGTCGTCGCCGTCGACAGGCCGGCCGTCAGGGCTGACCGCCCCGGCCACCGCGCCGACGACCACCCGCCGCGCGGACCACCCCGCGACGGACCGCCCCCGCGCTCAGGAGGGGTCGACCGGCTCCACCGACCCGGCCTGCTCCGCCGACACGGACGCCTCCACCGGCACGGACGTCTCCACCGGGCCGGAAGCGACGCCGACCGTCATCGACTCGACCGCGCTGTCGTCGTACACCGTGGGAAGCTCGTCGATCGCCGGCTCGGCGGTCTCCACCAGGGTCTCCGAGTGCGCGCCGCAGCCGTGGTCGGCGCTGACCACCCGACCGTCGTCGGGGGCGTAGAAGTTGCCGCAGGCCCCGAAGGCCTGCCGGAGCGCGCCGGCCAGCGGCAGGTAGAAGCCGCAGGTGCCGCAGCGGGCCGAGGCCGGCGCGGCGGTGGAGATCGGCGCTGACGGGCCGTGGTCACCGTCGTACCAGCGCTGGGCCGCCTCGGCGCGCCCCTCGCGGGACAGCACCCGGGGGCGACCGAGGCCCAGCTCCCAGCTGGTCTCCTCGACCGCCGGGTCGTCGGAGAGCAGGTAGCCGGGGGCCAGCCGGTCGTCGTCCGACGGGGTGAGGATCAGGTCGCCGGGGCCGAGGTCGCCCGGCTTGAGGCGTTCCTGCCAGGGCAGCCAGCCGGGCGCGAGCAGCGCGTCGGAGCCGGGGAGCAGCACCGTCTCGCAGACGGTGACCTGCCGGCTGCGCGGCACCCGGGTGACGGTCACCGCCCAGCGCCAACCCCGGTAACCACCGAGCAGACACTCGAAATAGTGGGTGACCACCCGGTCACCCTCGGCGACGGCCCGCAGATGGTCCCCGATGTCGGCGGGCTCCACCTCGGTGATGGCGTCACGGGCCACCTCGACGGCGGCGGCGCAGACCTGGTCGAGGCGGGCGGCACGGGCGGGAGCGGGCCTGGTCACCCGACCATTGTTCCCCATGCGTGGCAGACGCCGACAGGCACTCCCCGAGTGAGTCTTCCCCGTGGTGCGGCGTACCTGGACCAGATGGGCGAGGATGGTGCACATGCCGCTGTTCTCCCGCTCCGGTCGGTCCGTGCTGGGCCGGACCGTCGGCACCGGCATCCGCGCCACCCGCCTGCTGCTGCGGGGCTCCGCCAACGGCGGACGCTGGGTGACCCGACGGGCCGGGTCGGCCCGCGCCAGGGGGGCCGGTGGTGAGGTCGGTATGGTCCGCCTCTTCGACCTGCACGCCCTCTCCTGCGCCGGGGACACCCTCATCGCCATCGGCCTGGCCGGGACCATCTTCTTCGACGTCCCGCTCGGCGAGGCACGCAGCAAGGTGGCCCTCTACCTGCTGGTCACGATGGTGCCGTTCGCGATGCTGGCCCCGGTGGTCGGCCCGCTGCTCGACCACTTCCGGCACGGCCGCCGGTACGCGCTGGCCACCACCATGCTCGGCCGCGCCTTCCTGGCCTGGCTGATCTCCGACTACCTCGGCAGCCTGGGGCTCTATCCCGCCGCGTTCGGCGTGCTGGCGCTCTCCCGGGCGTACGGGGTGGCCCGGTCCGCCGCGGTACCCCGGTTGTTGCCGGAGGGGATCGGGTTGTCCCAGGTGGGGGCGCGGGCCAGCGTCTACGGCACGGTCGCCGGAGCGTTGGTGGTCCCGCTGGGGCTGGCGGCGTTCTGGTTCGGGCCGCAGTGGCCGCTCCGCGTCGCCTCGGTCATCTTCCTGGCCGGCATGGTGATCGCGCTGCGGCTGCCGCCCCGGGCGGACTCCGACCCGCCCGAGCGGGTACCCCGCCCGCTGCGGGCGCTGCGCCGTAAGGGCGACCGCCCGTTGGGCCGGGGACGCCCGGCGGGCCGGCTGGTGATCGCCACCCTGGTCGGCGCGGCGGGGCTCCGCGCGCTCTACGGTTTCCTCCTGCTCTTCCTGGCCTTCGCGCTGAAGAAGGGCGACCTGACCAACGACTTCCTCGGCTGGCGGCTCAACGACCAGACGGCGCTCGGCATCATCGGCGGGGCGCTGGCCGTCGGCGGTTTCCTGGCCACCGCGGTCGGCACCCGGCTGCGGATCCACCGCCCGGCGGCCATCCAGTCCAGCACGATGATCATCGTGGCCGGGGTGGGGATCCTGGCCGTGCTGAAGTTCTCGCTCCCCATGGTGGCGCTGTTCTGCCTGGTCGCCGCCCTGTCCAGCGGGATCGCCAAGCTCGCCGTCGACGCCTCTATCCAGGAACGGATCCCGGAGCGGCTGCGGGCCAGCTCCTTCGCCCACTCGGAGACCGTCCTGATGCTCGCCTTCGTCGCCGGTGGAGGGCTCGGCCTGGTCCCCTTCGAGGGTCGGGCCGGCATCGCCGTCGCCGCCGGGGTGGGCGTCCTCGCCGCCGCCCGGGGCGTCGTCGTCGCCGGCCGGCTGCGCACCGAGCGGCTGCTGGGTCGGCCGCTCACCGACGAGGAGCTGGCCGCCCAGGACCGGGCCGCCGCCGCGACCGCCGACGCCACCGGCCGCCCGACCGGCGACGCCACCGACGGCCCGGTCACCCCCCGGGTCGACCCGCCGGCCGACAGTGCCGACGACGCGGCGACCGAGGCGGCGGCGCGGGCCGCCCCGACCTCCCCTGCACCGCGTGGAGCGGCCGGTCCCGAGGACCACGGCGACGGGCTGGCCCCGCCGGGCTACCACATCTACCGGCCGTCCTCGGCCGTCCCGGGCAGCGGCAGCGGCGCCGACGAGCAGCGGCGGGAGTCGCCGGGGCCGGTGTCGTGACGGGTCTGCTGGTGCTGACCGCGGTACCGGCCGAGGCGGAGGCGGTCCGGGCCGGGCTGGCCGACCCGACGGTGACGGTCCGGGCGGTCGGCGTGGGTCCGGCCGTGGCCGGTGCCACCGCCGCCCGTCTGCTGGCTCTCGCCGAGGCCGCCGGCCGCCCGTACCGTGCGGTGGTCAGCGCCGGGATCGCCGGCGGCTTCGCCGGCCGGGCCCCGGTCGGCGGTACGGTGCTCGCCTCCCGCAGCGTCGCCGCCGACCTGGGAGCGGAGTCGCCCGGGGGCTTCATCCCCATCGACGAGCTGGGGATGCCGGCGGAACTCCTCGGCGCCGGCCCCACCATCGAGGCCGACCCGGCGCTGCTGGGCAGGCTGCGCGCCGCCCTCCCGGAGGCGGTGGTCGGGGCGGTGCTCACGGTCAGCACGGTCACCGGCACCGCCGCGAGCACCGCCGCGCTGGCGGACCGGCACCCCGACGCGGTGGCCGAGGCGATGGAGGGGTACGCGGTGGCGGTCGCCGCCGCGCAGGCTGGCATCCCCTTCGCCGAGCTGCGGACGGTCTCGAATCCGATCGGCCCCCGCGACCGCGACGGCTGGCGGATGCGCGAGGCGTTCACCGCCCTGACCAGGGCGGCCCGGACCCTGTCCTGACCACCCGGGGTGGTGGTCAGGCCCGTCCTTACCACCACCCCGGGGCGTGCCACCGCCCGGCGTCAGCCCAGGTCGTAGCTCATGGTGTTCCAGAATCTCGGCACCGCGCTGAACCATGCCTTCTTCTTGTTCGAGGCGGTGTTGTTGCACCCCACGATGCTGCGGCTGTGCAGGCCGAACGCGTGCCGCTCGCCGGACGACGGCAGCCAGTAGACCCCGCCCCCGCTGTCACCGGGGCACGGGTCGTACCCCTCATACCGGGTCAGGCCGCCCTGGGCGGCGTCGCTGACACTGGCGATGACACCGCACGGGTTGCCGCTCGTGGCGGGTGCCTGGTAGCGGGACGAGATGCAGACGACATCGCCGGCCCAGATGAACGACATGTGGTGCGCCCGGCCCCTGACCGGCACCCAGGACGAGGCGGAGATGGCGATCCGCCCGACGGTGTCCGCCGCGTAGGTGGAGTTGGTGACCTTGATGAGTCCCGCGTCGACCGCACCGGAGTTGATCGCGTTGGTCGAGGACATCGTGCCGATCAACGTACCGGCGGTGTACCAGGTGGTCGACGCGCCGATGTTGCAGTGGCCGGCGGTGAGCGCGTAGCGCACACTGCCGCTGCGGGCGGTGAACCCCATCGAGCAGGCACCACCGGAGTGGCGGATCGAGAGCCCGGAACGCAGGCTGTCGTTGCAGGCTGCCCGGGAGGAGCAGATGTCCAGCTCGACGAGGTCCGCGCTCGCCGGCACGATGGTCACCCAGCCCGGAATCGCGCTGCCCGGCAGGCTGGCCGCCTCCTGGGAGGTCAGGGCGACGGTCACCGTGTTGCTGGCCACCTCGATGCCCACCCGGCCCTTGGCCGCCACGGCGAGCTGGTCGGTGCCGGTACGCACCGACGCGGCGAGCCGCTCCAGTTCGTCGTAGCTGCGCGCCACCACCTTGGCGGACACGGTGAGCCCGAGCGCCCGACCGGCCTCGACCGCCCGGTCGGCGCTCGCCTGGGTGGTCAGCGCCACGTGGGTGACGCCGGACGGTGGATCGAAGTAGCCCCCGCCGTACGTCTGGGGCTCCGCCGCCAGCTTGTCGTGCAACTGCTTACGGGTGTCCTGCTGGGCCGCCGCGAGCTGGGCGGCGCTGTCGCTGATCGTCGGGTACACGGCCCGGTACGCCAGGATCGCCGCCTGGGTGCTGTCGCGTCCCGTGTCGGCGGCGACAGGATCCGCCGCGTACGCGGGCGCGGCCAGCGTCGCGGCGGCCACCACCGCAGCGGTGACACCGGCCAACAGCCGAATTCTCCTCATAGCGTTCCCTCCCTGGAAGGTGACTACCACTAGTGAGGAGCCGGTGACGCCGGGAAAAATACCGGGTCGCCGGGAGCAATGTCGACGGCTTCACCTCCGGCTGTGGACAACCCTGTGGAAAACCGGTGGAGCTGGGGACAAGTCGGTGGGGTCGCGTCCTGCGGAGCTGCCGGCCGGGTGCCGGGTCAGCAGGTTCCGCCCCCTACGGCCCGCCGGGCCGGTCCCCCGGGCCGGCGTCACATCGGAGTGGGGACGGCGGAGCGGTGGCCGGGGGCGGGGTTACCGTGGGCGGGTGGCGCTCTCCCTGGCGATCTCGCCCTGCCCCAACGACACGTTCGTCTTCGACGCCCTGGTGCACGGCCGGGTGCCGGGGGCTCCGCCGGTCGAGGTGACCTTCGCCGACGTCGACGTCACCAACACCGCCGCCGAACGGGGCGCCTTCGATCTGGTGAAGGTCAGCTACGCCGCGCTCCCCTGGCTGCTCGACGACTACCACCTGCTGCCCTGCGGCGGCGCGCTCGGCCGGGGCTGCGGCCCCCTCGTGCTCACCCGCACCACCGGAACCCACGACGCGGGGGCCGCCGGCGCTCCGGCCACCGGGGCGGGGCGGGCGGACCGGCCCGACCTGAGCGGGGCCACGGTGGCGGTGCCCGGCGACCGGACCACCGCGTACCTGCTGTTCCGGCTCTGGTCGGCGGGTCGGCCACCGGCCCGGATCGAGGTGGTGCCGTTCCACGAGATCATGCCGGGCGTGGCGGCCGGCCGGTACGACGCCGGTCTGGTGATCCACGAGGCGCGGTTCACCTACCACCGGTACGGCCTGACCGCGCTGGTGGACCTGGGCGAGTGGTGGGAATCCGACACCGGCCTGCCCATCCCGCTCGGGGCGATCCTGGCCCGTCGGGGGGTGGTCGACCCGGTGGCCGCCGCCGGCTGGATCCGGGAGTCGGTGCGCCAGGCCTGGGCCGACCCGGCGGCCAGCCGGGGGTACGTGCTCGCGCACGCGCAGGAGATGGAGCCCGACGTGGTGGACCGGCACATCGGCCTCTACGTCAACGAGTTCACCGCCGACCTGGGGGACGCGGGGTTCGCCGCCGTGGAGGCGCTGCTGGGCCGGGCCGCCGACGCCGGGCTGGTGCCTCAGACCTCCAACTCGCGGGCCACGGCGTGGACCAGTTGAGCGATCTTCTGCGCGGTCTTGCGGTCCGGGAAGCGGCCCCGGCGCAGGTCCGGCTGGACCTTCGCCTCCAACACCTTGATCATGTCCTCGACCAGGCCGTGCAGCTCCTCGGCGGGCCGTCGACGCAGCTCCGCCATGGACGGCGGCGCATCCAGCAGCTTGACCCCCATCGCCTGGGTGCCCCGCCGGCTGTCCACCACACTGAAATCGACCCGTTGACCACCCTTGAGGTCGGTGACACCTGCCGGCAGCGCGCCCTTCGGCAGGAACACGTCGCCACCCTCGTCACTGGTGACGAACCCGTATCCCTTGGCCGCGTCAAACCACTTCACTCGCCCCGTCGGCACCTTGGAACCCCTGCTTCGCTCGATACGTCTACTGCTCCAAGGCTAGCCCGATGATCCGACCGAGCGCCGCCGGGAATCCGGTGAGGTCGTCGAGCACCACGTGTGCTCCGGCGCCCCGCAGCTCGTCCGCCCGGCAGGGGCCGGTGGCCACCCCCACCCCGGGGACACCGGCCGCCGCGGCCGCCACCATGTCCGCCACGTGGTCACCGACGTAGAGCGCGGCACCGTGCTCCCGCAGCGACGTCGCCTTCTCCTCGGCGAACAGGTCACCGGCCAACTCGTCGACCGCCAGCCCGAGGTGGTCCAGGTGCAGCCGGGCCAGCCGGCCGATCTTCGAGGTGACCACCATCACCCGACCGCCGTGCGCGTGCACCGCGTCGACCGCCTCCCGCGCGCCCGGCATCGGTACCGTCGGGGTGATCGCGTACGCCGGGTAGAGCTCCCGGTAGGCCGTCACCGCCTCCTCGACGCGTTCGGCCGGGAACCAGTGGGCGAGTTCGGTGCGCAGCGGCGGGCCGAGCCGGGAGACCGCCAGCTCGGCGTCGACCGGCACGCCCGTCCGGGCGGTGAGCGCCCGGTAGGCGGCGGCGATGCCGGGACGGGAGTCGATCAGGGTCATGTCGAGGTCGAACCCGACCATCAGCGCGGACATCCTGCGAAGGTACCCGGACAGGTCGGTCCGAGCTGGACGTCCGGCGGGCGCGATCGCCCGGCAGCGGGCTAGCGTGGAACGACGATGACCACCTCACTCGCCGACCACCTGCGTGCGCTGCCCGACGAGGCCCTCGCCGCACTGCTCCAGTTGCGGCCCGACCTCGTCGTACCGGTGCCGGCCGACGTCGCCGCGCTCGCCCTGCGGGTCGAGTCGCGGGTGTCGGTCGCCCGCGCGCTCGACGGGCTGGACCAGTTCACCCTCCAGATCCTCGACGCCGCCCGGCTCACCCGGCATCCGTCGGACGGCACCACCTCCGCCGACGCGGTGCTCGCCCTGGCCACCGCCGGCCCGCACCCGCCCGCCCCGGCCACCGTCCGGGGCGCGGTCGACCGGCTCCGGGCCCGGTTCCTGTTGTACGGCCCGGAGCAGGCGCTGCGCATCACCGGCAGCGTGGACGAGCTGGCCCCGTACCCGGCGGGGCTGGGCCGGCCCGCGGAGGAGCTGGACCTGCGGGCGGCGGCGCTCTGCGCGGACGCCGCGAAACTACGCCGGACGCTGCTCGCCGCGCCCCCGTCGGCGCGGGCGGTCCTGGACCGGCTCGCCGCCGGCCCGCCGGTCGGCAGCGTGCCGCCGGGCTCGTTGCGGGCGCCCGCGCTCGGCGCGGAGGACGACCTGCCCCCCGATCCGACCAACGGTGGTGCCCCGACCGGCTCGCCGGTGCGCTGGCTGGTCGAGGCCCGGCTGCTGGTGGCGGTCTCCGCCGGGACGGTCGAGCTGCCCCGGGAGGTCGGGTTGCTGCTGCGTCGGGACACCGGCCCGCTCGGTCCGCTGCGGGCCGACCCGCCGCCGGTCGACGCGCCGCCCCGGGAGGCGAAGGCGGTCGACTCGGCCGGGGTGGGCCAGACCATGGAGGTGGTACGGCACACCGAGGCGCTGCTGGAGGCGTTGACCGCCGAACCCGCGCCGGTGCTGCGTTCCGGCGGCATCGGGGTACGCGACCTGCGCCGCCTGGCCCGCTCGGTGACCCTCGACGAACCCACCACCGCGTTGCTGGTCGAGGTGGCGTACGCGGCCGGTCTGCTCGGTGAGCTGGAGCTGCCCGCCGCCGCCAGCCGGTACGGCGGGGAACAGCAGGTGCTGCCCACCGGCGCGTACGAGGTGTGGCGGGCGGTGTCGCTGGCCCACCGGTGGGAGCAGCTGGCCCGCGCCTGGCTGACCATGAGCCGGCAGGCCGGGCTGGTCGGGCAGCGCGACGACCGGGACCGGCCGATCAGCGCGCTCTCCCCCGAGGCGGAACGGGCCGGTGCGCCGGCCGCCCGTCGGGCGGTGCTCGCGGTGCTGGCCGAGCTGGAACCGGCCACCGCCCCCACCGTCGAGGAGGTGCAGGCGCTGCTCGACTGGCGGGCGCCCCGGCGCAGTCGGGGGCGGGAGGCCGCACACCGGGAGGTGCTGACCGAGGCGGCCCGGCTCGGGGTGACCGGCCTCGGCGCGCTCACCTCGTACGGGCGGCTGCTGCTCGCCGACGTCACCGCCACCGACGAGCGGGGCGGGGACGACCCGCTGGGGCTGCGCACCGACACCGAGGGTGGCGATCCGTCGAGCACGGTGCGGGCGCTGGACGCCCTGCTCCCCGCCCCGGTCGACCACTTCCTGGTACAGGCCGACCTGAGCGTGGTGGTGCCCGGTCCACCGGATCCGACGCTGGCCGCCGAGCTGGAGGCGGTGGGCGAGCCGGAGTCGGCGGGCGGGGCCAGCGTGTACCGGGTCACCACGGCCAGTGTCCGGCGGGCGCTGGATTCCGGCTACACCGCCGACGACCTGCACGAGCTGTTCCGCCGCCGGTCCCGTACCCCGATCCCGCAGGGGTTGACCTATCTGGTGGACGACGTGGCCCGTCAGCACGGCGGGTTGCGGGTCGGCTCGGCCGGCGGGTACGTGCGCAGTGACGACGAGGCGCTGCTCGCCGAGGTGCTGGCCGACCGGCGGCTGACGCCGCTGGCGTTCCGCCGGCTGGCCCCGACGGTGCTCTGCACCTCGTACCAGGTGGGACGGATGCTGACCGCGTTGCGGGACGCCGGGTACGCCCCGGTGCCGGAGGACGCCAGCGGCACGATGGTGCTGGCCCGGCCCCGGGTCCGGCGGGCACCGACCCGGACGCCGTCGACCGGCCGGGCGCACGATCCGCTGGGCACGCCCCGGCTGGCGCTGCCCCGGCTGATGGGGGTGGTGGAGCAGATCCGGCGGGGTGAGGCGGCGGCGCGGGCGGCCCGGCGGGCCCCGGCGGTGGTCCGCGGCGGCGCGGCCCGTACGGCGGCCGGGCCGCTGCCCGCGCACGGTCACGCCGAGGCGCTGGCGGTGCTCCAGCAGGCGGTCCGGGACAAGGCGCTGGTCTGGGTGGGTTACGTCGACGCGCACGGGGCGACGCTGTCCCGGCTGCTGCGGCCGGTGTCCATCGGCGCCGGTTACCTGCGGGCCGAGGACGAGCGGACCGAGATGCTGCACACCTTCGCCCTGCACCGGATCACGGCGGCGGTCCGGGAGGAGTGACCGCCGGGCCGCCACGCCACGCCCCCGTGGGCGGCGTGGCGTGGCGGCCCGGCGGTGTGCGGGTCGCCGGTCAGCGGCGGCTGCGGCGTACGGTGCCGATGACGGAGACGATGAGGAGCAGGCCGAAGCCGGTGCCGGCGGCCTCGCCTACCGAGTCGATGAAGCCCTGCCGCTGCACCAGCCAGCCGAAGAGGAACCAGCCGACGACGGCGGTCCCGGCGACGGCGTACCCGACCACGGTGGCCGTGGAGACCTCGGTCGGTGGCACCCGGTCGCCGTTCGCCGCATCCTCGGAGATCATCTCGTGATCGACGGTCATCCCAGCCCTCCCACCCCATCCGGCCCCTGACCTCCAGGGTGGCACCCGGTGGCCAGGACGGACAGGGGGAAATACCCCCGATCCGGCCCCTATGGACAACTACCGACGGGCCGGAGGCGAGACGGGCGGGGTGAGCAGAGGATCAGGTGCCGGGGCGACGGCCCACCAGGACCACCCGGGAGCCGACCTTGCCCAGCTCCCACCAGCGCACCGCGTCGGCGTGCAGCAGGTTGACGCAGCCGTGCGAGCCGATCGCCGCGTTGTGCAGGTAGGTGGTGGTCTCGTGGAAGCCGATCCCGCCGTTGAAGCGCTGCCAGTAGGGCAGCCAGACCTCGTAGGGGTTGGACCACTCCTTGAGGTTGCGCAGGTTCACCTTGTACGTGCCGGCGGGGGTGGCGTAGCCGGCCATGCCGGTGCGGGTGACGGTGGGCTTGGCGACCACCTTGCCGTCGCGCATCACCCAGGTGGTCTGCCGGGTCAGGTCGACGCAGAAGGTGGTGCCGGAGCCGGCGGAGCAGCGCTTGACGTCGGTGGTGGCCAGCCGCTTCGCCACGTCGAGCGTCGTCGGGCCGGCGCGTCCCTCGGCGGGGCGGATGTCGTACCGCTGCTGGAACTTCTTGATCGCGGCGCAGTCGGCGTCGGTCTGCCGGCCGTCGACGGTGAGCGTGCCGAACCCGCCCAGCCGGGCCAGGTACGTCTCCACCTCGCGCTGGTGTTCGCCCTGCTCGCAGCGGGTCAGGTTGGCCTTCGTCGGGCTGGGCTGGCGGCGTCCGCTCGACGGCTTCGGGGCCTTGGTGGTGCGGGTCGGCTCGGCGGCGGCCTCCGGCTGCGCCTTGCGGGAGCGGGGCTTGCTGGTGGACCCGGTCAGCCGGTCGGGCAGGGTGGCGGCACCCGCCCCCGTTACCTGCTCCGCACTGCCGACCGGGGCGATCCCTGCACCGACGCCGCCCGGGTCGGCCTGCCGATCGGGCGCGCAGCCCCCTGCGCCGACCAGCGTGACCATGGCCAGGGCGACGACCCGGGCTCGGTAACGGACCTGCATGATGTGCCTCCCCAGATCGGTCGTCCCACTGGTAGACGTGTGTCGCCGGGGAATAGTTGCACCCGATGCGAGGATTTTCTGGCACCGCCCCGCCCGCGTGCAACACTGGATGGTCGGCCTGCGGGGGATTCGCCACGGGTCGGGGATTCCGGCCGAGGAGAGGACCTGGCGTGAGCGGTGGACCACTGATCGTGCAGTCGGACAAGACCCTGCTGCTGGAGATCGACCACCCGGACGCCCAGTCCTGCCGGATGGCCATCGCCCCCTTCGCCGAGCTGGAGCGCTCCCCGGAGCACGTGCACACCTACCGGCTCACCCCGTTGGGGCTGTGGAACGCCCGCGCGGCCGGGCACGACGCCGAGGCGGTGGTCGACGCGCTGCTGAAGTACTCCCGCTATCCGGTGCCGCACGCGCTGCTGGTGGACGTGGCCGACACGATGGACCGGTACGGCCGGCTCCAGCTCGTCAACGACCCGGCGTCCGGGCTGGTGCTGCGAGGGCTGGACCGGATGGTGCTGATCGAGGTCGCCAAGAGCAAGAAGCTCGCCGGGATGCTCGGCGACAAGATCGACGACGACACGATCCGGGTGCACCCGTCGGAGCGGGGTCGGCTGAAGCAGGCCCTGCTGAAGCTGGGCTGGCCGGCGGAGGACCTGGCCGGTTACGTCGACGGCGAGGCGCACCCGATCGAGCTGGCCGAGGCCGGCAAGGACGGCGGCCGGCCGTGGACGCTGCGGTCGTACCAGCGGGAGGCGGTGGAGGCGTTCTGGGCCGGCGGGTCCGGGGTGGTGGTGCTGCCCTGCGGCGCGGGCAAGACCATGGTCGGCGCGGCGGCGATGGCCGAGGCGAAGGCGACCACGCTGATCCTGGTCACCAACACGGTCGCCGGCCGGCAGTGGAAGCGGGAGCTGATCGCCCGCACCTCGCTCACCGAGGAGGAGATCGGGGAGTACTCGGGTGAGCGCAAGGAGATCCGCCCGGTCACCATCGCCACGTACCAGGTGCTCACCTCGCGGCGCGGCGGCGCGTTCACCCACCTGGACCTGTTCGGCGCCCGCGACTGGGGCCTGGTCGTCTACGACGAGGTGCACCTGCTGCCCGCCCCGATCTTCCGGTTCACCGCGGACCTCCAGGCCCGCCGCCGGCTGGGCCTGACGGCGACCCTGGTCCGCGAGGACGGCCGGGAGGGCGACGTGTTCAGCCTGATCGGCCCCAAGCGGTACGACGCGCCGTGGAAGGACATCGAGTCGCAGGGCTGGATCGCCCCGGCCCAGTGCACCGAGGTACGGGTCACCCTGACCGACGCGGAGCGGATGTCGTACGCGACGGCGGAGGCCGAGGAGCGCTACCGGATGGCGGCGACCGCCCGCACCAAGCTGCCGGTGGTCCGCGCCCTCGTGCAGCGGCACCCCGACGACCAGGTGCTGGTGATCGGCGCGTACATCGACCAGTTGCACGAGCTGGGCGAGTACCTGGACGCCCCGATCATCCAGGGTTCCACCACCAACAAGGAGCGGGAGCGGCTGTTCGACGCGTTCCGCTCCGGCGAGTTGCGCACGCTGGTCATCTCGAAGGTCGGCAACTTCTCGATCGACCTGCCCGAGGTGGCGGTGGCTATCCAGGTGTCCGGGACGTTCGGCTCCCGGCAGGAGGAGGCCCAGCGGCTGGGTCGGGTGCTCCGCCCGAAGTCCGACGGCCGGCAGGCGCACTTCTACACGGTGGTCTCCCGGGACACCATCGACACCGAGTACGCCGCCCACCGGCAGCGCTTCCTCGCCGAGCAGGGGTACGCGTACACCATCGTCGACGCCGACGACATCCTCGGCCCGAAGCTCCCCACGGTCGACTGACCGGCACCGCCGCGTTCCCGTCGGCCGGACTGCCGTCGTTCCCCCGCGTTCTCGTCGATCGGTCTGCTCTCGTTCCCCCGCACTCCCGTCGGCCGGACCACTCTCATTCCGCCGCGTTCCCGTCGGCCGGACCACTCTCATTCCGCCGCGTTCCCGTCGGCCGGGCCGCTCTCGTTCCGCCCGACCGGCGGGTGTCCGCCGCGACGGCTAGTCTGTCCACAGTCGACGGTTGACCCGTCGACATCGGCACGTCGAAGGGAACCAGAGTGAAGCGCCGGATTCTGCACGTCCTGACGATCGCGGTCGTCGCCGTCCCGGGCACCGCCGTGGCCGCCGCGCCGGCCTCGGCCAGCGACGCCCCCGGCTTCCTGTGCAACCTCACCCAGAACACCTGGCTGCGGACGGCGCCGCACGGCCAGGTGCTGCGCACCCTGACCGCCGGACGCGGGTTCCGCTGGCACGGCCAGGGCTGGTCCGAGGACAACGACACCTGGATCTACGGCCACGGTGCCGAGGACCCGTCCCTCGACGGCTGGGTTCCCGCCGGCAACACCACCTGCTGACCCCACCCGTCGGCACACCCGCCGTGATCCACTCAGGGGAGCCGATGTAGCGCCATCACCAGGTGTTCGACAGCGCCACATCGGCTCCCTTGAGTTGACCACGCCGTGCCCGTAGGACTCAGTTCCGGCGCAGGAACCCGACCTCCTCGATCCGGGCCAGGATGGCCGCGCCGAAGGCAGCGAATCCCACCTCCGGATCCGGCTGCCGAACAACCGCATCGCCTTCCCGCGAGGAGGCCAGCAGACAGGTCGAGTCATAGAGACCCGCGTTCCGGAGGCGCTTGCAGAGGAGCACGTACCGGTCGAGGTACGACGTCTCACCAAAGGCCGGGTCGACGGGGAACGTGCCACTGCGAGGCGTACTCTTCCGCAGGGAACAGGGCTCCTCCTCCACCAGCAGCAGGTAGCCGAGCCACGGTCGCACCGCCCCGAGCAGACCATGGTCGTACGCCTGCCGGAGGTCGACCGCGCTGCATCGGACACCGCCACATCGCCGTCTCCGCCGATCGGGGACCGGGACGCCCCTACCCGAACACCATGTGCGGCGGCCGGTCAGCGCCGGGCGGACTCCGCCACGAACACGCCGCGCCCCGGCCGCCCGACCAGTACGCCCTGGTCCCGCAGCGTCGCCACGGCTCGGTGGATCGTGGAGACCGACACGTCGTACTCGTCGGCCAGCTGCTGGGTGGACGGAATCTTGGAGCCGGGCCGGAACTCGCCCTCCTCGATCCGCCGCAGCAGATCGTTGATCAACTCACCCATCGTCGGCGGAATCGGCACGTAAAGGCCCCTTGCAGTCGGTTGGCCCTCCCAGTATTGAGCAATAGATGAGGGAGGAGCAATAGCTGACACAGGGGCAGCAGGCAAGGACCACGCGCCAGCCAGATTCGATAGATAAGAGAGAGTTGACAGAGGTGATAGGTATCGGTACCGTCGCTGTCGGTGATGCGGTGCTGTTGCGGTCGGTTGGCACCTCTCGCACCGGTCTCGCATCGCCGTCGAGACCTCACCCCCGCGCTCCCCCGGCGCGGCGCTGCCACCTGCCCTGCGGGTGGCGGCAGGGGTGGTACCCGCCGATCGCAAGCGGCCGGGGCCACCCCTCCCCCAACGACCTGCGGCCTCTCCGAAGGGCGGTCACCTCGTGCGCCACCTGCTCCGCCGGCTGATCCGCTGGCTGACCTGCCGGCCCCACGCCCCACGACCACCGGTGCCGATCAACAGCCCGTCGACCCACCCCATGATCAAATTGCCGATAGGGAGACGACACGCCGGGGAGAGTGCTTCCTATCGCAATGTGATCTTGACGCCCCCGACAGTTCCGCTCCCGGGCGGGCTGGGCACCGTGCCGATGCGTCCGTCCCCGCTGCGCCCCTGGCAGATCCGTGAGCGTTGCTTCAACCTTCGTCGGCGCGGCGTCGACCCCGCCGAGATCCGCGCCTTCCTGCACCGGGTGGCCGACGAACTCACCCTCGCGCAGACCGCCCTGGTCGCGGCGCAGGAGGAGAACGTCCGCATCAGAAGGGCACTGCGCGCATGGCAGAGCGCCCAGTCGGCGAACCACCGGTACCGATGACCGAGCGCTGGGTGATCCACCTGCCGGTCACCGCGCCCGACCTGCTGCGCGCCCGGATCTTCGCCCGGACCGCCGCCCGGGTACTGGCCCGGCTCAGCGCCCGCGTCGAGCCCGGCGGCGTAACGGTGTCACCCGAAGACCACCAGGACGTACACCACTGGGTCTTCTGCGACCGCCCCCTACCCGGCGGAACCCGCTGCACACTCCCACCCGACCACACCACCCCCTGCACCCGCCGCCCCCTCCCCCACTAACCCCCACTCCAGTCCAACCACCACCCGAACCGCCCCGGTGATCAAGAGGTTTGCGTCAACCTGAAGATCAAATTTGACGCAAACCTCTTGATCACCGGGGCGCAAGGGGAGCGGAGAGCGCAACGCGGACGCGGAGCGGGACGGGGGTGGGGACGGGGGTGGGCAGAGTCAGAGCACCCGGGTGATCTGCTCGGCGGCCATCCGGTCGGCCGACCCGGCGCGGTCCAGGTTGGCGCAGACCACCACGGACGCGCCGACGGCGAGCGGCGCGAGCAGCCACTTCACCGGTTGTTCGTGTTCGGCGGCGTCGACCAGCAGGCGGTCGCCGGGGTGGAGGTCGAGTTGGGCGGCCACCTCCTTCGCCAGGCGTCCCCAGACGGCGTAGCTCGTCCCGTCGGGGGTTGCCGGGGCGGCGGGGTGCACGGCGGCGTAGTCGGGTGGGGTGTCGGTGTGCCGGAGCACCTCGGCGGACCAGTCGAGCCAGCCCACCGGCACGTCGGCCAGCGCCCCGGGGCCGGTGCCGACCAGATAGCGGTGCACCCCGTCGGGCACGTCCTCCAGCCAGTCGTCGAGGCGCTCCGGAGTGACGAACACCGCGTCGTACGCCAGGTCACCGCTCGGTTCGAGGACCGGCAACCCGGCGGTAGCGCGCGGCCGGAACGACACCGCCATCCCCACCGACCAGGCCCCGAGCAACACCGCAGCGGTACGCCAGTGCGGCGGCAGCAGCACCGCGACCCGGCTGCCCGGCCCCAGCCCGCACCCGTCGCGCAGCAGCCCGGCGGTGCGCGCCGCCCAACCGCCGAGCTGGCTGGCGGTCAACGCGGTCCGCTCGCCGGTCGCGTCGTCGCAGTAGGTCAGCAGCGGCCGATCGACCTGCTCAGGCGCATCGGTCGACGTGCTGGCGGCGAGCTGGGCAGCCATCGGGCCTCCTGTCCGGACGAATCGCCCCACCCTACCGAGCCCACCGATCGGAAACAGCGAGCGGAAGGCCCGAGCGGAGCAGCCGCGCCACCGTGCCCGGAGCCGATGCGACGAGAGGTGAGTACGCGTGCGCATGACAGTGTCGGCCTCCCCGACCAGACTCGACCCATGCGAACGAAGATCACGGTCGTCCTTGCCGCAGTGAGCCTGAGCGGGCTGCTGCTGACCAGCGGCTGCGGCTACCGGGAGAGCATCTGCAGCGACGGCGAGTACCCGGCGATCGCGGTGGGCGGCGAGGGCGGTAGCGCCTGCTTCCCGGACGATCAGGAGCCCACCGCCCCCTACGTGCGTTACCCGCAGGGCAAGGTCCCGCAGCATGTCGACGACGAGTGGGACGTCTACTGGCGGGATCACGGCATCGACGCGAACGGCGTCATCATCGAGCGGTGACCGGTCGACCGGGCCGTGGGGGCGCGGAGCACGACCCGGCTCACTCCGTCGGCAGCATAGGACCCCCGTCGAGCAGCAGGGCGAGCAGGTCGCCCGACTTCTCCACCCGCCGCAGCACCTCCCCCGCCGTGTACGGCTTCGCCGAAGGCCGCTTCCCCGCCGCCCCCGCCTCCACCTCATCCCAGGTCAGCGGCGTCGACACCGCCGGCATCGACTGTGCCCGCAGCGAGTACGGCGCGACCGTCGTCTTCGCCGCGTTGTTCTGGCTCCAGTCGATGAAGACCTTCCCGGGCCGCAGGTTCTTCGCCATCTTCGACACGACCAGGTCAGGGTGTGCCTGTTTCAGCTCCTGCGCGATCCGCCGGGCGTAGCCGGAGACGACCTCGGCGTCCTGGGTGCCGCCGATCGGGCAGCAGAGCTGCATGCCCTTCTTGCCGGAGGTCTTCGGGTACGCCGTCACCCCGTCGCGGGTGAGCCGGTCGCGCAGCAGGAGCGCCACCCGGCAGCACTGCCGCAGCGTCGCCGGGGGGCCGGGATCGAGGTCGACGACCATCAGGTCCGGGTGTGCACCGATCCGCCACTGCGGGGTGTGCAGTTCGAGGGCGGCGAGGTTGGCCAGCCAGACCAGGGTGGGCAGGTCGTCGGCGACCACGTAGTCGATGGTCTCCCGCCCCCTGCTCGATCCGGGGACGGGTAGCGTCTCGGTGCGTACCCAGTCGGGGGTGGCGGCGGGGGCGTTCTTCTCGAAGAACGAGCCGCCGGTGACGCCGTTGGGGAAGCGGATCCGGGTCAGCGCCCGGTCGGCCAGGTGCGGCAGCAGCACCGGGGCGATCCGGGTGTAGTAGTCGATCACCTCACCCTTGGTGAAGCCGGCCTCCGGGTAGAGCACCTTGTCCAGGTTGGACAGCTCCAGCGCCCGGCCGTCGACCTCGACCTTCACCCGGTCAGGCATCCTCGACCTCCCCGGGCGGTTTGTCGGGGCGCAGCCGCAGCACCCGGGGGAACCGCAGCCGCCCGTCCGGGGTGCGCTGGCCGTACTTCACCTCTATGACGATCCGGGGGGTCACCCAGAGCGCGCCCCGGGCGTCCTCGCGCGGCAGGTCCCCGGCGAACGGCGGGCTGTCGACCCGCAGCGGTTCGAGGTGGCCCAGCAGTTCCCGTTCCAGGGCCGCGCCGATCCCGCCGCCGACCCGCCCCCGGTAGGTGAGCCGCCCGTCCGGGCCGGGCACCCCGACCAGCAGCCCGCCGATCTTCCGCGCGCCGGGCCGCCAACCGCCGATGACGAAGTCACCGGTCACCTCCAGTTTGACCTTGATCCAGTCCGGCGACCGCACCCCGGGCCGGTAGGCGGCATCGACCCGCTTGGCCAGCACCCCCTCCAGCCCGTGTTCCCCGGCCGCCTGGTAGGTCGCCGCGCCGTCGGTGAAGCAGGGCGGCACCGTCCACCGGGCCGCGCCCAGCCCCAGGCCGTCGAGCGCCGCCCGCCGTTCGTGGTACGGCCACCCGGTGAGGTCCTCGCCGCGCAGCCGCAACAGGTCGAAGATCATGTACGTGACCGGGATGGTCGCCGCCAGCCGGGCCGCCTTCGCCCGGTCCCGCACGTGCATCCGCTCGGCGAGGGCGGTGAACGAGGGCTGTCCGGCCGGATCAAAGAGGACCACCTCGCCGTCGAGCAGCGCGTCGTCCACCTGTTCGGCCAGGGTCACCAGCTCGGGGTACGCGGCGGTGATCTCCGCGCCGGAGCGGGCGTACAGGTGCGGGTGTCCGCCGGTCAGGTCGGCGAGCGCCCGTACCCCGTCCCACTTGAACTCGTAGGCCCAGCCGGCACCCACCGGGAGCGGCCCGGTCATGGCGAGCATCGGCTTCAACGGCGCGCCGGACACTCTCCGAATGTAGTTGCACACGGAAGGTGGTGCGGGGGCTTCGATCGTTTGCGATCCTGGTCAGGTCGGCGAGAGGAGCGGGGATGCGGGCGATCTGGAAGGGGGCGGTGTCGTTCGGGCTGGTCTCGATCGGGGTGAAGCTCTACTCGGCCACCGAGGAGAAGGACATCCGGTTCCACCAGGTGCACCGGGACGACGGCGGCCGGATCCGGTACAAACGCACCTGCTCGGTCTGCGGCGAGGAGGTCAGCTACGACGACATCGCCAAGGGGTACGACCTGGGCGGCGGCGAGCTGGTGATCCTGACCGACGCCGACTTCGCCGACCTGCCGCTGACCAGTTCCCGGGCGATCGACGTGCTGGAGTTCGTCCCCGCCGAGCAGGTCGACCCGATCCTCTACAACAAGGCCTACTTCCTGGAGCCGGAGGGGACCGCCACCAAGCCGTACGTGCTGCTGCGGGACGCGCTGGCCGACTCGGAGCGGGTGGCGATCGTCAAGGTGGCGCTGCGTCAGCGGGAGCAGCTGGCCACCCTGCGGGTCCGTGACGGGGTGCTGCTGCTCAACACGATGCTCTGGCCCGACGAGGTGCGTACCCCCGACTTCGGCTTCCTGGACGAGGACCTGAAGGTCCGCCCGCCGGAGCTGGCGATGGCCGCCTCGCTGATCGACTCGATGGCCGGGGAGTTCCAGCCGGACGCCTTCACCGACGACTACCGGGCAGCGTTGCAGGAGGTCATCGACGCCAAGGTGGAGGGGCGTGAGGTGGTCCAGCCGGCGGAGGAGGAGGCCGCGCCGGCCGCCGCGGTGGACCTGATGGCGGCGTTGAAGGCGTCCGTCGAGCGGGCCCGGGTGGCCCGGGGCGAGGCACCGGCCGGCGGGGCCGACGAGCCGACGCCGATCTCGTCGGCCCGGTCGGCCCAGCGGGCGGCGAAGACCCCGGCGGCCAAGGCCGAACCAGCGAAGAAGACCCCCGCCCGCAGGACCCCGACGAAGAAGGCGGAACCGGCGAAGAAGACCGCCGCGAAGAAGACCACGGAGAAGAAGGCCACCAAGGCCTCGGCGAAAAAAACCGCCGCGAAGAAGACCGCTCCGCGAAAGAGCGCCTGACCGGGCGGGTCGCGACGTTGCCCCCGGCGTGACGGGGAGCGTCCCGCCGGGGTGTGCATCCCGGCGGTCAGCCCATGCCGAGCTTCCGGGTGGGCGTGATCCGGACGATCACCCGCTCCTCGCCCGGCCGCCGGAACGGGTAGGTGTCCTGCCCGAGGTACTTCTTGGCCAGCCGGTCGATGTGCGCGTCGGCGCCCTCGGTGACGAACTCGGCGGTACCCCGGACCCAGAGGGTGCGGAAGTCGTCGGCCCGGTCGACCACCGACACCGCGACCTCCGGGTTGCGGGCGATGTTGAGGTACTTCTGCCGTCCGAGGGCGGTGTTGAACAGGATGTGCTCGCCGTCGACGTCCACCCAGACCGGGGTGACGTGCGGCGCGCCGTCCGCCTCGATGGTCGCCACGTGGGCGAGCTGGGGTTCGGAGAGCAGGGCCTTGTCTTCGTCGGTGAGGATCGCCATGGTCGAGAACCTACCGCCGGACGGCCCGGGGCACCCGCTGGAAGAGCCGGTGGAACGGGACGCGGTGTCGATCCGGGGACACGGTGACGGCCGACGACCCACCCACGGCATCGATCCGGGTACCGTGTGCGCTGGCCACGGCACCGGGTCGCCGGGCCGGCCACCCACATCAGCAGGGAGTCGAGGACGTGAGCGAGCGTACGGAGAACCGTCCGGCGGGCGAGGGCCAGGGCAAGGAGACGAAGGCACAGCGGCGGCTCGCCGACCAGCTGGCGGCGAAGAAGGCCGCCGAGGCGCGTAAGCGCCGGCAGGCGTGGCTGGGCGCGGTGGCCGGCGTCGCCGTCATCGCGGTGATCGTCGGGGTGTTCGTGGTGGTCCGCAACGGGGAGAAGGACGACCCGAAGCCGGCCGCGGCTCCCGCCGGCTGCGCTGGCGACTTCCCCAAGCTGCCCGAGGGGGCCGACCAGGCCCTGTGCACCAAGCCGCAGGCCACCAAGGGCGAGGGCGAGCTGACCGGGTTGAAGGCCACCCCGCTGATCCGGGGCACCGGCCCGGCCGCCCAGGCCGGTCAGCAGATCACCGTCAACTACGTCGGTGTGTCGTACAAGACCGGTGAGGAGTTCGACGCCTCCTGGAAGCGGTCCGAGCCGTTCTCCTTCGGCCTCGGCCAGGGCAACGTCATCCCGGGCTGGGACCAGGGCATGCAGGGTCAGACCGTGGGCAGCCGGGTCCAGCTCGACATCCCGGCCGACCTGGCGTACGGCGACAAGCCGCAGCGTCCGGGCGCGCCGTCCGGTCCGCTGCGGTTCATCGTCGACGTGCTGGCGGTGCAGTAGACCACAGGGGTCTTCCGGCCCGACACCTACCGGCAGTAGGTTCGGGGTCACCGTGAGCGGCCGGTCCGCCACGGTGACCCCCACCGAACCGGAGGTGCGCGTGCCGGCGCTGGACGTTCCCGGGCCGACAGCCCGGCTGATGTGGACGCACGTCGAACCCCTGCACGCGATCACCTACTTCCATCCCCGGGCCCGCGCCGCCCACGAGGCGATCGGGTTGCGCGGTTACTGGCGGGGCTACTTCGCGGGCCGTGCCGCTCCCCTCGGCCCGGTCGACGCGGCTCCGGTGATCGCGGCCTTCTTCACCTTCGCCCCGCCGATGGTCAGCCGGGCGTTACCGGCGGTGTGGCAGCTCGCCAGCCCCGAGGAGGCGTTGCGCTCCCGGCTCACCGGGGCGGTGCAGGCGCTCGCCGAGCTCACCTACGAACTCCCCGAGGCGCACCTGGCCGAGGCCGCTGAGCTGCTGGAGGTGGCGGCCGTCGCGGCCGACACCGCCGGCCGGATGCTCGGCGCGGCCAACGCCGCCCTGCCGCGCGGCGACTACCCGCTGGCCCGGCTCTGGCAGGCCGCCACCACGCTGCGCGAGCACCGTGGCGACGGGCACGTGGCCGCCCTGGTCGCCGCCGGGCTCGACCCGGTGGAGACGTTGGCCTTCCGGGTCGCCGGGGGCCAGCCGCCGGAGCACCTGCTCGGCCGGGGCTGGACGCCGGAGCAGTGGGACGCGGCCCGGGGCCGGCTGGTCGCCCGGGGGTGGCTGACCGCCGACGGGGCGCCGACCGAGGTGGGGCGCAGCGGCTTCCGGGCCGTCGAGGCGGCCACCGACCTCGCCGCGGCCCGCCCCTGGCAGGCCCTCGGCCCGGACCGCGCGGACCGGCTCTGCGAGCTGCTCGACCCGGTGGCCCGGGCCTGCCACACGATCCTGCCCCCGGACAACCCCATCGGACTGCCCGCCCTGCACTCCTGATCGCCCGCCCCGCGACCTGCCCGGCGACCCGGCACCGCGGGCCCCACGGCCTGCCCGGCGACGCGATATTGACACAACTATTAACGTCGACCAGACTGCGGCGACGGGAGCGCTCCCACGTCGAGGTGGGAGGCCGTCTCCCCACCGTGGCACCGCTACGGTCCCGCACTCTCCAGGTCGGCTACCGGTCGCCGCACGCCCATCGAGCACCACGACGGTGGTCGTCGCGCGGGCCGGCTCCCGCGTACGCCGCGGCCTGCCCGGTCGCGAAAGGTAGTGAACGTGCGACGTACGAAGACCGACCAGTGGAGCCAGGAACTACGCACCGTACGCGACCCCGAGCAACTGTTCGGCGACAGCGCGCAGACCGGCGTCCTGCGCCTGCTCACCATGGCGGGCAAGGTGCCCTTCCGGTCCGCCTTCGACGGGCTGACCCTGCGCGAGCAGGCGATCGTCCGGCACCTGCTCGGCCGGCAGCACCTGCGGCTGACCCCGCCCGGCGTCGACACACCGCCCGCCCCGTTCGTGCTGGCCCACTCGACGCTCGGCAAGCTGACCCTCCACGAACCCGCGCGGGGCGACCTGCCGACCGAGGAGGTCGTCGCCGAACTCACCCTGCCGCAGTGGCAGGTGGAGATGCTCGACGAGGAGTGCCTGCCGGCCGAGGCCGAGGAGGAGCAGCACCGGTACGAGATCGACCACACCCTGTACACCTGGCACGCCGACGGCACCCTGGCGGAGCGGCTCGAAGAGGTCATCGACTGGGTCGAGCGCGTGGAGACCGTCCTGGTCCACATTGAGCGCCGGGTGTTCTCCCGGTCCGACTCCGGCTCCAGCACCCTGATCCGCGACGGTGTGCTGCCCGCGCTGCGTGACCGTCCACCGGCGGACTGGAGCGCCGAGGAGCGGTTGTTCGTGGGCGCGATCCAGCTGCTGTTCCGCACCGGCCGGGCGGTCCGGTTCGAGGAGTTCAACGGTCGCCAGCTCAGCGCCGTCAGCCTGCGGCGGGTGCTGACCACCCGCTGTGCTACGTACCTGCGGGCGCTCGGCGAGCCGGTCACCGGGCAGCTCAGCACCGCCACCCTGACCGAGCTGGCCGCGCTCGCCGGTGACCTGGTCGAACGGGTCGACGGCAGTGACCACATGCGGTACCGGCGGGTCAACGGGCTCACCTACGCCAAGGACGAGTACCTGGTGCCGTGGGCGCAGCAGGAGCGCGGCCACGCGGAGCTGCCCCGGACGCTGCACGCCCTGACCGGGCCGTTCGACGGGGACGACCCGGCGGCCCGGGTGCGGCAGGCCACCGCCGCCGCCCTGCGGACCGCGCACCGCGACGGCGACGAGGGCGACCTGACCCGGATCCTGGAGAGCATCGTGCTGGGCGCGGTCGTCGACGCCCACGCCGACTACGGCATGTCCAGCGGCATCCGGGACCTGTCCCGGCTGAACGGACCGGCCGGGCGGTACGGCGAGGACGTGGCGGGCCTGCGGAAGCCGGACTTCTTCTGCTGCGTGCTGCCCAGCCCGGAGATGGCCGCCGAGCTGCCCGCCGACGCCGTCACCGACATCCTGTGGCAGGTCGCCCAGCGGATGATGTACAACCGCTGGCACTTCGTGCCCGGCAACTTCGACCGGATCGAGGTGCCCCGCCAGCGGCACTACTTCTTCCCGCCGCTGGTCCCCGACATCGGCGAGTGGGGCGACCTGCGCCACGGTGGACACAGCACCGCCCGGGTCCGGTACACCCTGCGCGCCCCCGGCGCGGCGATGTGGAAGCAGCCGCTCACCGTCTCCGGGCGGCAGTACCGGGGCGCCTTCGACATCCGGCTGGTACGCATGGACGGGCCGCCGTTCACCCTGGCCGACCTGCGCATCGCCTGCCGGTACTCGGCGCTGGTGGACGTGCTCTGGCGGGAGATCGCCGGCTACGCCGAGGAGCACGACGGCTGGACCCCGACGATCGCCGCGTTCGGCGGCGACTGGTACACCGGGCACGCCTGGCGCACACCGGTCGAGCGGCTGGCCGGGGACGCGCAGATGGTCGGCGGGCCGGCGTGAGCGCCGACCCGCGCCACGTCGTGGTCAACGACGAGGGGCAGTACTCGCTGTGGCCGGCGGACCGGCCCGTGCCGGGCGGCTGGACGCCGGTGTTCACCGGGCCGGTCGAGCGGTGCCTGGAGCACGTCGCCGGGCACTGGACCGACCTGCGGCCCGCTTCGCTGCGGACCACCGTGGACGTCGCGGAGCACGACGGACGATCGGAACCCGCCACGGTGGGCCTCGCGGAGCACGACGGACGGTCCGAGCCCGCCACGGTGGACGCGGCGCGGTCGGTCGCCACCGGACCACGCCGCCCGTTCGGCCGGACGCCGCTGCACGTGCTCGTCGACGAGGCGCTGGCCGCCGACCCCGGGCGGGTCGCGGTGCGCTTCGCGGGGGTCGAGGTCACCGCCGGTGAGCTGCTCGCCCGGGTTCGGCACACCGCCCGGGTGCTGCGGGCGCACGGCGCGGGGCCGGAGACGCCGGTCGCGGTGCTGGTGCCCCGGTCGGTGGACGCGGTGGTGTCGATCCTCGCGGTGCTGGCCGCCGGGTCGGCGTACCTGCCGTTGTCGGTCCACGATCCGGTGGACCGGCGGGCGCGGATCCTGGCCGACGCGGGCGAGCCGCTGCTGCTGACCGGGCCGGAGTACCGGGGGCACCTGCCCGCCGGCTACCCGGCGACCGTGCTCGACGTGACCGACCTGCCCGACACCCTCGGCGACGACGGCGACGGTGGCTGCCGGGTGGAGAACCTGGCGTTCATCATGTACACCTCGGGCACCAGCGGAGCCCCCAAGGGGGTGCTCGGCACCCACCGCCAACTGGTCAACTACGTGGACTGGTGCGCCCGGGAGTTCGCGTTCCAGCCGCGGGAACGGGCGGTCCTGCACGCCCCGCTGTACTTCGTCGGCTCGGTGATGACGCTGTTCACCGCCCTGGTCGCGGGCTGGGAGCTGGAGGTTGCGCCGGAGCCGGTCGCCTTCGACGACCTGATCACGCTGACCGCCGCCGCGCCGTGCGGTTTCCTGAAGCTCACCCCGTCGCACGTGCGGGCGATGACCGCGCTGGGCGGGGTGGACGACGTCGCCCGTCAGGTCATGATCGGCAGTGAACCGCTGTACCTGACCCCCGAGTTCGACAGGTGGATCAGCAACAGCCCGAAGTCCGGCTTCGGCAACCACTACGGCATGAGCGAGACCGTGGGCGCCACCTGGTACTGGATCGGCACGGACCGTACGGTCGGCCGCCGGCTGCCGGTCGGGGCGCCCATCCCCAACGCCGAGGTGCACATCCTCGACGAGGACGGGCTGCCGGTGCCGGTGGGCCGGACCGGGGAGATCTGCCTCGGCGGAGCGGTCATCGGCCGTGGCTACCATGGCCAGCCGGTGCTGACCGCCCAGCGGTGGATCCCGCACCCGGCGGGCGGCGGGGCGCGGCTGCTGCGCACCGGTGACCTCGGCCGGTTGGCCGCCGACGGGGTGCTCGACGTGCTCGGCCGCGCCGACCGTCAGGTGAAGATCCGTGGCCAGCGCGTCGAGCCGCCCGCGGTCGAGGACGCGTTGCGCCGCTGCCCCGGCGTCGCCGAGGCGGTGGTGATCGCCGAACCCGACGGCCACGACCTGCGTCTGGTCGCCTACCTGCGGTCCGACGAGGAGCAGCGGCCCACCGAGGCGCAGCTCCGCGCGCACGCCGCCGGGTTGTTGCCGGAGGCGTCCGTTCCGAGCCGGTTCCGGTACGTGGCGCAGTACCCGCTCACCCCGAACGGCAAGGTGGACACCCGCCGGCTGCCCACCGTGCCGACGGTACGGCCCGAGCTGGACACCCCGTACGCCGCGCCCTCCGGCGACCTGGAGACGGCGGTGGCGGCCGTGGTCGCCGGGGTGCTGCGGGTGGACCGGCTCGGTGTCGACGACGACTTCTTCGCGCTGGGCGGCGACTCCATGCAGGTCGTCGAGGTCGTCACCCGCCTCGACGAGGAGCTGGGCCTGCCGGTGGGCATCGCCGACCTGTTCGACCGGCGCACGGTCCGGGCGCTGGCCGCCGGGATGGACGGCCCTCACCCGACGGCCGTCGAGGCGCCGGCGGCCCCCACCGTGGAGCCGGCGGACCGACCCGCCCGTACCGACGTCGGGCCCGCTGTCGTCACGGACTCGGAGATCCCGGCACGGTTCGCCGGGGCGTCCACCGGGTCCGCGCCGCTGACCTGGGGTCAGGCGGCCATGTACCGGCCCATGCAGTGGTTCGGCGAGGCCAGCCGGGACTTCAACATCAGGCGGGTGCTGCGGCTGGCCGCCCCGGTGCCGGCCGAACGGGTCACCGCCGCCTGGTCGGCGCTGGTGCTGCGGCACCAGGTGCTGCGGACCGTGATGACCGACGACGCCGACGGCCCCCGGCAGCACCTGCGCGCCGACGGGACGTACCCGCCGCTGGTGCGGGACACCACTGCGGAGGCGCTGCCGGAGGCGGCCGAGGCCGCCGCCGTCGAGCTGGCCGGCAGCGCGTTCCAGCTGGATCGGGAGTGGCCGGTCCGGTGGGCGCTGCTGCGCGTCGACGGCCTGGTCGAGGCCGTCGCCGTGGCCGCGTCGCACGTGTCGTTGGACGGCTGGTCGCTGGAGTTGCTGCTGGCCGAGCTGCGCACCCTGGTCGAGGGCGGGCGCACCCTTCCCGCGCCGGGCTGGCAGCCGCTGGACCAGGCCGGCTACGAGGCCTCACCGGCCGGGCAGCGGCGGGCACGGCAGTCCCTGGCCTACTGGCGGGACCGGCTGCCCATGGTGCCGCAGCGGATCTTCGACGGGCCGGAGCAGGATGCGGCGGCGCTGCCCGTCGTCACCTGGCGGATGGAGTCCGGCGCGGTGGCCGTCGCCGCCGCCGTGCTGGCCCAGCGCACCGGGGCGTCGTCGTCCACGGTGGTGCTGACCGCCGCGCTGCTGATCCAGGCGGCGCTGACCGGCCGGGACCGGGCCGTGGTCAAGTTGATCGCGGGGAACCGGAACACCCCCCGCCAGCGGGAGCTGGCCACCGGCATCGCCCAGAACGCGCTGCTGGTCTTCGACGTCGGGGACGGCGACGTCGAGGACGCCGTCCGGCGCTGCTACCGCGACTCGACCGAGTCCTACTTCCACGCCACCTACCCGCCGGACGCGCTGGACGACCTGATCCGGGCCGAGGGCGCGCAGGCCGACCTGTCGGTGTACTTCAACGACTCCCGGATGGGCCGGGACTTCGACGTGCCGGCGGACCCGCCCGACCGGGCGGCGCTGGGGGAACTGGCCGCACAGACCACCGTGCGGCAGGTCGCCGCCGTCGCCCGGCACGACATGACGTTCTTCCTGGCCATGCCCCACCTCGCCGACGGCTGCGCGCTGCACCTGCTGGCCGACACCCGGCGGATCCCCGAGGCCACCTGCGTGCGGGCGCTGCGGGGCGTCGAGACCCTGCTGTGCGAGGCGGTGCTGCGCCCGGTGCCGGTCCGGGACGTCGCCACGCTGCTGGACCTCGGTTGACCCGCCCATCCCACCGCAAGGAGCCCCGATGACCGACCTCTACCCGCTGCTGCACCGGTTGGCCGCCGACGACGACGCCGCGCTCACCGGCACCCCGCTGCCGCCCGACGGCCGCTACCAGGTCGTCACCACCACCGTCGACGAGGTCACCGCCCAGATCGTGCACACCCTGCGGGACGGGTTCGCCGGCCGGAGCCCGGCCGACTACCCGCTGCTGGTGCTCGGCTGGGGGCGTTGCCGGGTCGGTTCGACGGCGGTGACCAATCTGTTCGGCATGGCCCGGGCCGCCGCCTACTACCAGCCGGTCAAGACCATCGGCCGGTTCGCGCTGACCGGCGGCGAGGGCTCGCCGTGGAAGCTGCCCGACGGCGAGCCGGTGCTGTTCGCCAAGGAGATGGCCGGGCCGTACGTGCCGTTCGAGGCGCTGTTCAACCCGGCCCGCTGCCTGATCGAGGCCGGCTGGCCGGTCGACCGGCTGCGCCTGCTGGTGCTGGACCGGCAGCCGCGTGCCTCGCTCGACTCGTGGATGGCCAAGTGGGAGGGCAAGATCGGCCGGGAGCGGGTGGTGGAGAACTTCGTGCTCAGCACCCTCAACTACGCCCGGATGCGCCGTTACGCCGCGGCCGAGGGGCTGGCGGTGACGCACTTCCCGTACGAGTGCAGCCGGCTCCCGCAGGAGACGGTGTCGCGGTTGTTCGCCCGCCTCGGCATCGGCCACCTGTACCGGCCGGAGATGCTCACCGGCTGGGGTGCGGCCGGCGACCTCAACTCCGACCAGTCGAAGATCCACAACCCGGTCGAGCCGGAGCCGTACGTCGTGCCCGGCCTGCACGGCAACGCCGACGAGTACCGCTTCCGGGAGCGGCAGGTCAGCGCCCTGACCGAGGAGGAGCTGGCGGTGGCGGACAGCGCCGAGGTGGTGGAGTCGTACCAGGAGTCGGTGCGCAGCTGCGGGCAGGAGCTGGAGCTGCCCGCGCCGCTGCGGGAGAAGGTCTTCGGCTGACCCCGATGGCCGCCCCCACCACCGGCACCGGGCAGGTACGCCAGGCCGCGCTCGCCCGGCTGCGGATCGCCCGGCAGTGGCCCGCCGCCGGCCCCGGCTGGAGTGCCGTCGCGCTCGCGCTCAGCGTCGCCCGGGGGGTGCTGCCGGTCGTCTTCGCGGTCGCCGTCAGCACCACCGTCGGCCGCATCGGGCCGGTGCTGCACGGCACCACCCCGCCGGCCCGGGTGTGGTGGCCGCTGGCCGTCGCCGGGGCGGCGCTGATCGTGCTGCAACTGGCCGAGGCGGCCCAGAAGGCGGTCGCCGAGCAGCTCGCCCGGCGCGTCGACGGGCACATGTACCGGCGGCTCATCGCCGCGTCGCTGTCGACCCGGGAGATCACCCCGCTGGAGGATCCGGCGGTCCTGGACGAGCTGGGCGAGGCCGGGCACGAGCTGCGGTTCGCGTTCCGCACCCCCGGCGCGGCGTACGCCGGGCTGATCGCCCTGGTCGGGCCGTACACCCAGGTCGTCGGGTTCACGGTGGTGGTCGCGGCGGTGCTGGGGCCGTGGGCGGCGCTGGCGATGCTGGTGGTGGTGCTGCTGTTCCGCCACGGGCAGCGCGGCGGGCTGCGCCGCTACGCCCTGGTCATCCGAGACGTCGCCGACCTGCGCCGGGAGAGCCGCTACCTGCGCGGGCTGGCGATGGGGCCGGCCGCGGCCAAGGAGCTGCGCGTCTTCGGCCTGACCGACTGGCTGACCGAGCGCTACCGGCAGGTCTACCGTCGCGCCCTGGCCCCGGTGTGGGCCGAACGCCGACGCATCTACCTGCGCCCCTACCTGGGGTACACGGCCGTCGGGCTGACCGGCGTCGCCGCCGTGCTGGCGCTGGCCGGGTCGCGCGCCGCCGACGGGGTGATCGACCTGGCCGGGCTGGCGCTGGTGCTCCAGGCGGTGCTGGCGTTGATCCGGCTGGGGGAGTTCTATCCGGACTCCGACACCCAGACCCAGTACGGCATGAACGCCGAGACCGCCGTCACCGCGTTCGAGCGGTCCATGGCCCGCTACGCCGAACCAGCCGTTACCGGCCGGGCCGAACCCGCCGACACCGGCCGGGCCGGGCCACCGGCCGCTGCGGCTCCGGCGATCGACTTCTCCGGGGTCCGCTTCGGCTACCCCGGGGCGGCCCGGCCGGTGCTGGACGGCCTGGACCTGCACATCCCCGCCGGGAAGTGCACCGCCCTGGTCGGGGTGAACGGCACCGGCAAGACCACCCTGGTCAAGCTGCTGGCCCGGCTCTACTCGCCCGGCGCCGGCACGGTACGCGCCGACGGCGTGGACCTCGCCGACCTGCCCGCCCGGGACTGGCAGCGCCGGATCGCCGTGGTGTTCCAGGACTTCGTGCGCTACGAACTCTCCGCCGCCGCCAACATCGGCTTCGGTGCGGTGGAGCACCTCGACGACCGGGCCGGGATCCGGCGCGCGGCCCGGGAGGCGGGGCTGCTCGACACCCTCGACGCGTTGCCGGACGGCCTGGACACGTTGCTGTCCCGGGCGTACGAGGGTGGTCTGGACCTGTCCGGCGGGCAGTGGCAGCGGATCGCCATCGCGCGGGCGCTGTTCGCGCTCTACCACGGCAGCACCGTGCTCGTGCTGGACGAGCCCACCGCGGCGTTGGACGTCCGCGCCGAGGCCGAGTTCTTCGCCCGGTTCGCCGAGCTGACCCGGGGCCGGACGACCATCCTCATCTCGCACCGGCTGTCCAGCGTCCGGCTGGCGGACCGGATCGTCCTGCTCGACCGGGGGCAGGTCGTCGAGCAGGGCAGCCACGACGAGCTGATGGCCGCGGGCGGCCGGTACGCCGCCATGTTCACGCTCCAGGCGGAACGCTTCGCCGACGAGGCCGACAGCGAACCACTGACCCAGGTACCGGGGTGAGGCGATGTTGACGGCGATCACCGGGCTGCTGCGGCTGTCGTGGCGGCAGGACCGGCGCAAGATGGTCGTGGCGTTGGCGCTGATGGCGGGCAACGCGGTCGCGCTGCCGCTGGCGGCGGTGGCGCTCCGGCAGCTCACCAACGCGGCGGCGGCCGGTCACGCCGCGTCGGCGGCCTGGGCCGGGCTGGCCGTCGCGGTGGCCGCGATCGCGGCGCTGACCTGCGCGCACTTCGCCCACATCGGGTACTTCGAGGTGTCCGAACTCAACGTGCTGAGCACCGACGAGCAGCTCATCGCGATCAGCAACGGCACGCCGTACCTCGACCACCACGAGCGGCCCGACAGCGCCGACCGGATGGCGCTGGCGCAGGACGAGTTGCAGCGCGTCGGCGAGGGGTTGCAGGCGCTGCTGACCGGCGGCTCGCTGGCGGTCAGCCTGCTGCTGACCACCGTGCTGCTCACCCTGGTCCACCCGGCGCTGGTGGTCCTGCCGCTGCTGGCCGCGCTGCCGGTGCTGGCGGGCCGGCGGGCGCAGGCTGCCGCCGACCGGGCGCGCGAGGAGAGCATCGTCGACACCCGGCAGGCCCGGCACCTGTTCGAGCTGACCACCGACGCGGCCTCGGCCAAGGAGTTGCGGCTGCTGGGCCTGGTCGGGCACCTGCAACAGCGGTACGCCGGGCACTGGCAGCGGGCCACCGCCCGGATCTGGCGGGGCGAGCTCGCCGCCGGGTGGTGGCGCGCGGCCGGGCAGGGCGTGTTCGGTCTCGGCTACGTCGCCGCGCTGGTCCTGGTGGTCCGCGACGCGATCCGTGGCCACGCGAACGTCGGTGACGTGGTGTTGGCGGTCCTGCTCGCCTCGCAGCTCAACCAGCAGGTGGCCGCCGCGGTGACGATCACCCAGCAGCTCGCGCGCAGCGGCCGGTCGCTGCGCCGGCTGGACGAGATACGCGACCTGGTGCCGCAGCCGGCCCCGGCACCCGACGCGCCGGCCACCCCGCTGCGCCCGCCCGCCCGTCTGCTGGAGGGCATCCGCCTGCGGGGTGTCACCTTCAGCTATCCCGGCGCGGCCGGGCCGGTGCTCCACGACGTCGACCTGTTGCTGCCCGCCGGCAGCACGGTGGCGGTCGTGGGCGAGAACGGTGCCGGCAAGACCACGCTGGTCAAGCTGCTCAACCGGTTCCACGAACCCGACCGGGGCACGATCGAGGTCGACGGGGTGGACCTGCGGCACCTCGACCTCGCCGCCTGGCGGGCGCGGACCACCGCCGTGTTCCAGGACTACGCCCGCCCGGAGCTGACCGCGCGGCTGGTGGTGGGGATCGGCGACCTGCCCCGGGCCACCGACGACGACGCGGTACGCACCGGTCTGGCCCGCGCGCACAGCAGCGTCCTCGACAAGCTGCCGGACGGGCTGGACACCCGGCTGGGGCGCAGTCACGCCGACGGCGGGGTGGACGCCTCCGGCGGGCAGTGGCAGCAGCTCGCGCTCGGCCGGGCGATGATGCGTGACGCTCCGCTGCTGATGGTGCTGGACGAGCCGGCGTCGGCGCTGGACGCCGAGGCCGAGCACCGGCTGTTCGCCCGGTACGTCGACGGCGCGGCCCGGGTCGCCGCCGACAGCGGCGGGGTGACGGTGTTCGTGTCGCACCGGCTCTCCACCGTCCGCAGCGCCGACCTGATCGTCGTGATCGGCGACGGCGGGGTACGCGAGCTGGGCACCCACGACGAGCTGATCCGCCTCGACGGGGTGTACGCCGCCCTCTACGCCACCCAGGCCGCCGCCTACCGCTGAGTTCCCGGCCGCACCTTCGGGCCGGGCCACCGCTGTCGCCCGACCGGCGCGGGGGCGGTCCTTCGGTGGACGACCAACCCCACCGGCTGCACGAAGATCGACCGTCGGGCCACCGCGTCGCCCTTGTCGTCCAGTTGGTATACGTCGAGCCAGCACCAGCCGTCGTAGGTGATCCAGTCGAGCACCCGGATGACCCGGCACCGGATGGGCTTGACGAACTGCACGCTGGCCGCCCGGGTCACCTCGATCAGGTCACCCGCCGCAGGCAGCGGCGCTCTCATCGCAGGTCCCCCACCTGCCCGGTCACGACCCACCGCCCGGCCATGGCCTTTGGTTGATCACGGGTCGGCGGGCCGACCGGTTGGGCCTGGGCAGCCAACCGAGGAATCTGCGGTGGAGAGCGCCAGCCGGAGCCCAGCCCATGTCCCGCATGGCTGACACCAGATGCGCGCCCATGTAGACGGCGAGGGACACCGGAGCGCAGTCGTACTCCGCGACCAACTCCCGGCGACGGGTGGGACATGGCCAGGGTGATTCGCACCCGGCACACATCCAGACAGGCAGAACAGGTCCGTGGCTCGTCATCGGTCCACCACATCACACGATGTTGTACGAGGGCAACCCCTAAGGGCATTGCCTTTCCCGCTACCACCTAATGCAAGTCCGCCAGACCATAGCGTCAGGCTGTGGAGTTGCTCGGGTTGGATGAGATCCGCGACCTGCTCGGCGGGATCAGCAAGCAGCGCGCCACGATCATCGTGGGCCGCAAGGGATTCCCCGACCCCTTCGTCACCCTGAAGATGGGCCGCGTCTGGGACGGCAAGGCCGTGCGGGCCTGGATCGCCACGAACCGCCCCAGCCCTGCCGACGAGGACTGACCCCCATCGGGGCATACGGTCGGGACATGGACCGGGGGCCGGGCGACCTGATGGGGCCATACGAGATCGCCCAACGCCTGGGCGTCTCCCGGTCGCGGTTCCAGCAGATCGCGAACCGGCCCACCTTCCCGAGGCCCTACCGGGAGCTGCGCGGCATGAAGGTGTGGCTGACTGAGGATGTCGAGGAATGGATCAGGGAACACCGCCGCCCCAAGCCACCATCGGACGAGGATGATCAAAGTTGAGCAGACGCATGGGTGAGCCAGAGGTGCCAGGGCCGCTTGTCGGTCCAGGCGAGATCATTGACCTGCTCGGCGTGAGCCGGTCGCGGTTCAGGCAGATCATCTTGCAGTCGTACTTCCCGCGCCCGTTCCAGACGCTGCAAGGCGGCTCTGTGTGGCTGCGGTCAGAAGTCGAGGCGTACATCAGGGACTACCGCCGCCCCAAGCCACCGGCCGACGAGGACGAGCAGGGCTGACCCACCAGGGGCCACCACGAGACCGACGGGCGCCGGCGGCACCGGGCGACCGGGGTCAGGTGGGGTCGGGGAGGATGGCGGGGTGACGGTGGATGCGGTGGTGTTCGACCTGGACGGCGTGATCGTGGACTCGGAGCCGGTCTGGGAGGAGGTGCGCCGGGCGTACGTGGCGGCGCGGGGCGGCACCTGGCAGCCCGACACCCAGCGGCGGCTGATGGGGATGAGCACCGGCGAGTGGGCCGAGTACCTCAGCGGTGAGCTGGGCGTCGACCGGAACGCCGAGCAGGTCGCCACCGAGGTGGTCGAGGAGATGGCCCGGCGGTACGCGGTGCGCGTACCGCTGATCGACGACGCCGACCTGGTGGTGCGCCGGCTGGCCGCGCGGTGGCCGCTGGGGTTGGCCAGCTCCTCGCCGACCCGGCTGATCGGCGCGGCGCTGGCCGCCGCGGACCTCACCGCCGAGTTCCGGGTCACCCTGTCGACCGAGCGGACCGCCCGGGGCAAGCCCGCGCCCGACGTGTACCTGGCCGTCGCCGAGCAGCTCGGGGTCGACCCGGCCCGGTGCGCCGCCGTGGAGGACTCCTCCAACGGGGTCCGCTCGGCCGCCGCCGCCGGGATGCGGGTGGTCGCGGTGCCGCACGGGTCGTACCCGCTGGACCCGGACGCGGCGGAGCTGGCCGCGGTGGTGCTCTCCTCGGTGCACGACCTCACCCCGGAGGTGGTGGACCGGCTCGGCTGAAACCGCCTCCGCGACCCGGCCGGGCCGCCTAGCGTCGGGACCATGAGAGCTGTGGTGTACCAGGGGCCGCACGAGGTGGCGGTCAACGACGTCGAGGACCCACGCATCGAGCACCCGGACGACGTGGTCGTGCAGATCACCACGACCGCGATCTGCGGCTCGGACCTGCACATGTACGAGGGGCGCACGCTCGCCGAGCCGGGCATCGTCTTCGGCCACGAGAACATGGGCACGGTGGTCGAGGCCGGCACCGGGGTACGCGGCATCAGGGTCGGCGACCGGGTGTCGATGCCGTTCAACGTGGGATGCGGGTTCTGCCGCAACTGCCGGGAGCAGAAGACCGGCTTCTGCCTCACCGTCAACCCCGGCTTCGCCGGTGGCGCGTACGGCTACGTGGCGATGGGGCCGTACCGGGGTGGTCAGGCCGAGTACCTGCGGGTGCCGTTCGCCGACTTCAACTGCCTGAAGCTGCCGCCCGGCACCGAGCACGAGAACGACTACGCGATGCTCGCCGACATCTTCCCCACCGGCTACCACGGGGTGGCGATGACCGGGTTGCGGCCCGGTGAGCGGATCACCGTGATGGGTGGCGGGCCGGTCGGGCTGATGGCCGCGTACTCGGCGGTCCTGATGGGTGCCGCCGAGGTGTTCCTGGTCGACCGGGTGCCGGACCGGTTGCGGCTGGCCGAGTCGATCGGCGCGACCCCGATCGACTTCTCGGCCGGCGACCCGGTGGCGCAGATCCTCGACCGGACCGACGGGGTGGGCACCGACCACGGGGTGGACGCGGTCGGCTACCAGGCCACCGGGGAGGGCGACACGGAGCAGCCGGCGGCGGTGCTGAACAGCCTGGTCGAGGTGGTCCGGGCGACCGGCGCGATCGGCGTGGTCGGCCTCTACCTGGCCAACGACCCGGGCGCGCCCGACGAGCACTCCGGCAGGGGCGAGCTGCTGTTCAAGATGGGCAAGCTCTTCGAGAAGGGCCTGCGGATGGGGACCGGGCAGGCCAACGTGAAGACCTACAACGAGTACCTGCGGAACCTGATCATGGCGGGGCGGGCCACGCCGAGCTTCGTGGTGAGCAAGGAGTTGCCGTTGGACGCGGCACCGGACGCGTACCGACGTTTCGACCGCCGCGAGGAGGGCTACTCGAAGGTGGTGCTCAAACCGGCGGCCTGAGGGGACGGCGATGCAGACGATCGTGTACGAGCGGACCGGTGACCCGTCGGTGCTCCAGCTGGTCGACCGGCCGGTGCCCGAGCCGGGGCCGGGCGAGGTGCTGGTCCGGCTGGCGGTGGCCGGGGTGAACCCGACCGACTGGAAGAGCCGGCGGCAGCAGTCGCCACCGACCGGCTGGCAGACCCCGGGGCAGGACGGCGCGGGGGTGGTGGAGGCGGTCGGCGCGGGGGTCGACCGGGGCCTGACCGGTGAACGGGTGTGGATCTGGGAGGCGGCCTGGCAACGGCCGTGGGGCACCGCCGCCGAGTACACGGTGGTGCCGGTCCGGCAGGTGGTGCCGCTCGGGGACGCCTCCTTCGAGCTGGGCGCCTGCCTGGGCATCCCGTTCCTCACCGCGCACCGCTGCCTGACCGTCGGCGAGTACGTGCCGGACGCGCTGCACGCCGGGGCGCTCGGTGACCACGTGGTGCTGGTGCAGGGCGGGGCGGGTGCGGTCGGCAACGCGGCGATCCAGTTGGCCCGCTGGGCCGACGCCTGTGTGATCGCGACGGTGAGCAGCCCGGAGAAGGCCCAGCTCGCGGCGGCGGCCGGCGCCTCCTTCGTGATCAACTACCGGGAGCAGGACGTGGTCGAGGAGGTCCGCAAGATCGCCCCCGACGGGGTGCACACGGTCGTCGAGGTCTCCGCCGCCCGCAACGCCGCCGTCGACGTGCAGCTGCTGCGGGCCGGCGGGGCGGTCTGCGTCTACGCCGACGACGGCGGCGACGAGCTGACCCTGCCGATCCGGCCGCTGATGGTGCCGAACGCCCGCTGGCAGTTCGTGCTGGTCTACACCGAGCCGAAGGCGGCCAAGGCGCAGGCGGTGACCGACCTGGCGGCGGCGGTCGCCCAGGGGGCGGTACGGGTGGGCGAGGAGGCCGGCCTGCCGCTGCACCGCTATCCGCTGGCCCAGGCCGCAGCCGCCCACCAGGCGGTGGAGGACGCGGTGGTGGGCAAGGTCCTGCTGGACACCACCGGACAGTAGATCCGGAGACCGCCGGCCGGTGAATCCGAGGACATTTCGCAATCACCCGGACAGAGGCCAGCAGGTTTCGCAACAATGACATAGCGGGTCAACCGCAAGGAAGGGCGGCCCCGGCGCGGTGCGAACGCCGGGGCCGCCCCTGGGGAGGGATGTTTCAGGAGTGACGTCCCTACCCCATCGGCGACGAGTCGCCGAAAAGTGTTACGGCCCCGCCAGCTCCCGTACCTCCAGGTCGCCGTCGGCGTACCGCGAACGCACCACCTTCTTGTCGAACTTGCCGACGCTGGTCTTCGGCACCGCGTCGATGACCGCCCAGCGCTCCGGCACCTGCCAGTGTGCCACCGAGCCGGCGAGGAAGGTACGAAGCTGCTCCACACTGGTCGACGCGCCCTCGCGGACCACCACGGTCGCCAACGGACGCTCACCCCAGCGCTGGTCCGGCACCCCCACCACGCAGGCCTCCTGCACGTCCGGGTGGGCCATCAACGCGTTCTCCAGCTCCACCGAGGAGATCCACTCCCCACCCGACTTGATCACGTCCTTGGCCCGGTCGGTGAGGGTGAGGAACCCGTCCGGCGAGAGCATGCCGACGTCGCCCGTACGCAGCCAGCCGTCGTGGAACTTCTCCGGGTCGGGGGCGTCGTCGCCGACGTACCGCGCGGTCACCCACGGGCCACGCACCTCCAGCTCGCCCACGGACGTCCCGTCGGCGGGCAGCGGCTCGCCCAGCGGGCCGACGATCCGGGCCGCCACCCCGGCCGGAACCCGGCCCTGCGTGTAGCGGTACCGCCAGGCGTCCTCCCCGGTCACCCCGGCCGGCGCCCGGGACACCGACCCCAACGGGGACATCTCGGTCATCCCCCAGGCGTGGATCACCTCGATGCCGTGCCGCTCGGCGAACGCGTGCATCAGCGCCGGTGGGCAGGCCGAACCGCCGACGATCACCTCCTTGAGTGAGGAGGTGTCCACGTCGTGGGTGTCCAGGTAGGCCAGCAGGTCGTTCCAGATGGTCGGCACCGCGCCGGCCAGGGTCGGCCGCTCGGCGGCGATCATCTCGGCGATCGGCGCGGCCTGGAGGAACCGGTCCGGCATGATCAACGACGCGCCGGAGAGGAACGCCGCGAACGGCAGCCCCCACGACATCGCGTGGAACATCGGCACGATGGCCAGCTCACGGTCCCCTGGCGCGAGCCCGAACCCCTCCGGCAGGCACACCTGCAACGAGTGCAGGTAGATCGACCGGTGCGAGTAGGCGACCCCCTTGGGATGGCCGGTGGTGCCGGAGGTGTAGCAGAGCGCGGCGGCGTCCCGCTCGTCCACCTCGGGCCAGTCGAAGTGCTCGGGGCGACCCGCCAGCAGCTCGTCCCACCGGTGGAAGGTGACCCCGTCCCCGGCGACCGCCAGCAGCGGCCCGGGATCGCCCCCGCCGACCACCACCACGTGCCGCACCGTGGTCAGCTCACCGAGCACCCGGGCCAGCAGCGGGATCAGCGTCGAGTCGACCAGCAGCACATGGTCCCGCGCGTGGTTGGCGATGTAGGCGACCTGGTCGGGAAAGAGCCGGATGTTCAGCGTGTGCAGCACCGCGCCCATGCTCGGCACGGCGAAGTACGCCACCAAGTGCTCGGTGTTGTTCCACATGAAGGTGGCGACCCGTTCGTCGCCGGTCACCCCGCACTCGTCGCGCAGCGCGTGGGCGAGCCGGGCCGCCGTGCGACCCACCTCGGCGTACGACATCCGGCGCGGCTCGGCCCCCGTCCAGGTGACCACCTCGGCCGTGCCGTGCACGGTGACGCCGTGTTCGAGGATCCGGGCGACCTGGAGAGGGGCGTCCATCATCGTGCTCCGCATGGGTGACAAGCTAGTGTCGCCGGTCACACGTTGGGAACCCCCGGAACGTCCGAGCGTCACCGGGATGCTGCGTAGATTGTCCGGGTGAGTATCTCCTGGGCCGACTCGTACGTGGGACAACTCCGCGCCCTGGCCGGCGACCGGACGCTGATGTTCGTCGGGGCGCGGGCCGTGGTGCGCGACAACGCCGGCCGGGTGCTGCTGATCCGGCGCTCGGACAACGGCCAGTGGGCCCTGCCGGCGGGTGCGATGGAACTCGGCGAGTCGATCGCCGACTGCGCGGTCCGCGAGGTCCGCGAGGAGACCGGGCTACGCGCCCTGCGGGTCAGCGCCTTCGCCCTCTACACCGGCCCCGACCGCACCCACACCAACATGTACGGCCACACCTACCAGATCTTCACCACCGCGTTCCGGGTCGACGACTGGGACGGCGAGCTGGCCCGGGTCACCGACGAGACCACCGACGCCGCCTTCCTGCACCCGCACGAGTTCCCCGCCCCGCTCTCCCTCTCGGTCCCGGAAACCCTCGCCGACCTAGCCGTCTTCGAACAAACCAACCGCCTGATCCTCAAGTAACCCCCACCCTCCCCGCCCACTCCACCCTCCCCCGCTTCCTCCCCGCCGGCCCGCCGGCCGCCCGCCCCCGCCGGCCCGCCGGCCGCCCGCCCCCGCCGGCTCGCCCGCCCGGCTCCCGCCCGCCGCCATTCCCGTTGATCAAGAGGTTTACGTCAATCGATCAAGAAATTTGCGTCAACCTCGCGCGCGATCCTTGACGCATATCTCTTGATCAACGGGGCGAAGCGGGATGGGCGGTGAGGCGTTGGAGGGGCGGGGGCGTGCCCCGGCCCGTCCGCCCCGCCCCGCCCCATTCCGGTTGATCAAGAAGATTGCGTCAATCGATCAAGAGGTTTACGTCAACCATGCGCGCGACCCTTGACGTAAACCTCTTGATCAACGGGGCGAGGCGGGGCGGGCGAGGCGAGGCGGTGGAGGGCGGGCGGCGGGGCGGGTGGGGCGGGGCGGGTGGGGCGGGGCGGGGCGGGTGGGGTTAGAGCATGGTTTGGGATTTGGCGTTGAGGTCGGCGGCGGCTTCCTCCTTGGACTCCCTGGTCAGGGGTTTGCCGCCGGGGGCGGGAGCCGTGCCGCCGAGCGGGTCGGCGCCGCCGGTGGCGCCCTGCGGGCCGGCACCCCGGAGCTGGTCGTTCGGCAGGGCCAGGGTGACCAGCACGGCGACCAGGGCGATCAGGCCGGTGGTCAGGAAGACCAGGTGCAGCGACTCGACGAAGGACGCCTGGATGGCCGCCCGCACCGGGCCGGGCAGGGCGAGGATCGTCGCCGGATCGTTGATCGAGATGTCCGTGCCGCCGCTGGCCGCCACCGCCGCCCGCTGTTCGGCGGGGAGCTGGGCGATCGCGCCCGGCAGCCGGTCGGCGAGCCCGCTGGCGAGCCGGGTGGAGAGCACCGCGCCCAGGATGGCCACCCCGAACGAGCCGCCCAGCGACCGGAAGAACGTCGCGGCGGAGGTCGCCGCGCCGAGGTTCCGGACGTCCACGGCGTTCTGCACGCCGAGGATCAGCGACTGCATGCACAGGCCCAGCCCGACGCCGATCACCACCATGTAGCCGAACGCCGCCCAGAGCGAGCTGTCCACCTGGAGCCGGGTGAACAGCAGCATGCCGACGACCAGCACCCCCGAACCGGCCACCGGGAACCACTTGTACCGGCCGATCCGGCTCATCGCCCGGCCGGTCACGATCGAGGTGACGATGATGCCGGCCATCATCGGCAGCATCAGCAGGCCGCTGCGGGTGGGCGACGCGCCCTTGACGATCTGGAGGTAGAGCGGGATGAAGATGATCGACCCGAACATCACCAGACCGAGCACGAAGCCGGCCGAGTTGGCCAGCGCGAACGTCGCGGAACGGAACAGCCCCAACGGCAGGATCGGCTCGGCGACCCGGGCCTCCTGCCACACGAACGCCGCCCCGAGCACCGCGCCGGCCACGAACAGCCCGATGATCGTCGCGGAGCCCCAGGAGTAGGAGTTGCCGCCCCAGCTCAGCGCCAGCAACAGCGCGCTCACCCCGGCGACCAGCAGCCCCGCCCCCAGCCAGTCGACGGTGTGCTCCCGCCGCTCGAACGGGATCAACCGCAGCACGTGGTAGCAGACCACGATCGCCAGGATCGCCAACGGCACGTTCAGGTAGAAGATCCACCGCCAGTTGGTCTCGGCGAAGTAGCCGCCGACCAGCGGCCCGGCCACCGAGGAGACCCCGAACACCGCCCCGAAAAGCCCCTGGTAGCGGCCCCGCTCCCGGGGCGAGACCACGTCCGAGATGATGGTGAACGCCAGCGTCATCAGGCCACCCGCGCCGATGCCCTGCACCCCCCGGGTGACGATGAGCTGGGTCATGTCCTGCGACAACCCGGCCAGCAGCGAGCCGAGCAGGAACGTGCCGATCGAGAAGAGGAAGACCGGCCGCCGGCCGTACAGGTCGGCCATCTTGCCGTACAGCGGGGTCGAGGCGGTCGAGGCGAGCAGGTAGGCGGTGACCACCCACGAGTAGTGGTCGATCCCGCCCAACTCGCCGACGATGGTGGGCAGTGCCGTACCGACGATGGTCTGGTCCAGCGCGGCCAGCAGCATGCCGGTCATCAGGCCGAACATCAACAGGCGGAGCTGGCGGGCCCGGAGCACCGGGCGGCCGTTGGTCTGGGCGGTCATCCCGCCTTCTTTCCCGCTTCTCCGCGAACATTCCTGCCCGCACCGGGAAAACCGCCCCGATCGTGATGGTCGGGCCGGTCGGCCCCGCCGCCGACAACCCGGTCGTCGCCGGGGAAACGGGCGACCCGTTCCCCCGGCGACGGCCACCCGTCGTGGATCGTGCCGACACCCGCCGGATCAGCCGGCAACAGCGAACCGGTCGACGCCGCCGGGTCAGCCGGTGACAGCGAACCGCTCGACGCCGCCGGGTCAGCCGGTGACAGCGAACCGCTCGACGCCGCCGGGTCAGCCGGCGGTGGCGAACCGGTCGACGATCGCGGCGCAGAAGGCCGGAAGGTCGTCGGGGTTGCGGCTGCTGACCAGGCCGCCGTCGGTCACCACCTGCTCGTCCACCCAGGTCGCGCCGGCGTTGGTGAGGTCGGTACGCAGACTCGGCCAGCTCGTGATCCGCCGGCCCGACACCACGCCCGCCTCGATCAGCGTCCACGGCCCGTGGCAGATCACCCCGACCGGCTTGCCGGCCGCGAAGAACGCCTGGACGAACCGGACCGCGTCCGGGTCGGTGCGCAGGAAGTCCGGGTTGGCCACCCCGCCGGGGAGCACCAGCGCGTCGTAGCCGTCGGCGTCCGCGTCGGCCGCCGTCACGTCCACGTCGTACGTCTTGGCCTGGTCCAGGTGGTTGAACGCCTGGATGGTGCCGGACTCGAGCGACACCAGTTCGGCGGTCGCCCCGGCGTTCTCGACCGCCTCGCGCGGCTTGACGTACTCGACCTCCTCCACCCCGTCGGTGGCGAGGAACGCGATCCGCTTGCCCTGCAGTGTGGTGGTAGCCATGTCGTTTTCTCCTCTCCGGATACCTCTGGTCGGTTCCCGGGGCCGGTGAACCGAAACGTGACGGTGCTCGCCAGGTCCCCACAACGGCCACCCCCGGCACCGGCCCCGACCCGCCGATGGACCGGGTTTGACCAGGCCAGGCCGGGGGATCCCGGCGGGCATGGCAGGAGCAGCAGCGGAACAGCGCAGGCTCGCCACGGTCGTGGAGAGCTGGCGGGACCGGGCCGTCCTCGTCGTCGGCGACGCCATGCTCGACGAGTGGCGCTTCGCCGACTCGGAGCGGCTCTGTCGGGAGGCACCCGCGCCGATCCTCACCCTGCGTCGACGGATCACCGCCGCCGGCGGGGCCGCGAACACCGCCGTCAACGTCGCCGCCCTCGGCGGGCGGGCGCTGTTGGTCGCCCCGGTCGGCGCGGACGTGGCCGGCGACGAACTGCACGACTGCCTGGACCGGGCCGGCGTCTGGGACCGTACCGTCAGCGAGCCGCACCGGCCGACCCCGGTGAAGCGCCGGATGCTGGCCGGCAACCAGATCCTGCTCCGGGAGGACTCCGGCGACCCCGACGAACCGCTCGACGACGACGGGGTCTCCCGGCTGCTCACCGCGCTGAGCTGCGCCACCGAGGAGCTGCGGGCGGTGGCCGGCGGGGCCGCGCCCACCCTGGTCGTCTGCGACTACGGCCTGGGCGCGTTGCCCGCCGCGGTACGCGGCTGGCTGGTCGCCCACCGGCACCGGTACGCCACCGTCGCCCTGGACGCCCACGACCTCGCCGACTGGCGGGGGCTGAACCCGACGGTGGTCACGCCCAGCTTCGCCGAGGCGACCCGGCTGCTGGCGCGGGCGGCGGCCGGCTTCGGCGCACCGCCCGCCCCGACCCGTACCGGCGGCGGCACCGACCTGCACCTGGACCACCCGCCGAACGATCCGGCGGACGGGCCGTCGGAGCTGGTCGTCGGCACCGCCCCGGGCGGGGTAGGCCGGGCACCGACCGGCCCGACCGGCGAACCCACCCCCGCCGAGGGCCGGGTCGCGCTGACCGGGGACGGGCTGAGCGTGACCGGGGCCGGGGTGACCGTCAATGCCACCGTCGGCGCGGGCGTCGACCGGGCCGTGCTGGCCCAGGCGCGGCTGGCCGAGCTGCGGGAGCACACCGGCGCGGACGTGGTGGCGGTGACCCTGGACACCGAGGGCGCCATCGTCGGCGGCGCGGACGGGGCACCCCGGCGCAGCCACAGCACCCCGGTGCCGGCCAGCCACGCCGTCGGCGCGGGGGACGCCTACCTGGCGGCGATGACCCTGGCGCTGGCCGCCGAGGCGTCGCTACCCACCGCCGCCCAGCTCGCCCAGCTCGCCGCCACCATCACCGTCTCCGACACCGGCACCTGCGTGTGCCGCCGGGAGGACCTGCTCGACGCGCTCGGCGGCGCACCCGACGGCGCCGCGCACCCGCCCCTGGTCGGCACCGGCGAGCTGGACGCGATCGTCGCCGACCACCGCCGGGCCGGCCGGTCCGTGGTGTTCACCAACGGCTGCTTCGACGTGCTGCACCCCGGTCACGTGCGCTACCTGGAACAGGCCCGGGCCCTCGGCGACCTGCTGGTGGTCGCGGTCAACTCCGACTCCAGCGTCCGCCGGCTCAAGGGTGCCGACCGGCCGGTCAACCCGGTCGAGGACCGGGTCACCCTGCTCGCCGCGCTCTCCTGCGTGGACCACGTGGTGGTCTTCGAGGAGGACTCGCCGGCCGGGCTGATCGAGGCGGTCCGACCCGACGTGTACGTCAAGGGCGGCGACTACCCGCCGGAGATGGTCCCGGAGGCGCCGCTGGTCCGCCGGCTCGGCGGTCAGGTGCGTACCCTCGGTTACGTGCCGGACCGGTCCACCTCGGCGATCATCGACCGGATCCGCGCCCAGGCCACCCTCGACCCGCCGGCCACACCCGGCCCGGCGACGCCAGCGGGCTCCCCGACCGCACCCGGCCCGGCGACGCCACCCGGCCCGGCGAGCATGCCGGCCGCCCCGGCCACGACCGCGGAGCGGATCGGCGGGACCACGTGAACCGACCGCTCGACCTCGGCACGACCGGGGAGTTCCGCCGACCCCGGCCGCTCGACGTGCTGATCCCCACCCGCAACCGGCCCGCCGAACTGGCGGTCACCCTGGCCGGGCTGGCCGCCCAGGGCGGGGTGCCCGGTTTCGGGGTGGTGGTCAGCGACCAGTCCGACGACGAGCCGGCGTACGCGCATCCGGCGGCGGCCACCATGGTCCGGGCGTTGCGCCACCGGGGGCACCCGGTGCTGCTCACCCGCCGGCTGCCCCGGCGCGGGCTCGCCGAGCACCGGGCGTACCTGCTGGACCGGTCGGCGGCCCGGTACGTGCTCTGCCTCGACGACGACGTCTGGCTGGAACCGGGCACCGTGCACCGGCTGGTCACCGCGATCGGGGAGCTGGGCTGCGGGTTCGTCGGCAACGCGGTGCACGGCCTGTCGTACGCCGACGACGTCCGCCCGGACACCCACCGGCACTACGAGGAGTGGACCGGGCCGGTCGTCCCGGAACTGGTCCGACCCGGTACGCCCCAGTGGCGGCGGTCGGAGATCCACCCGGCCGCGAACCTGCTGCACATCCAGCAGCAGGTGGACCTGCCGCCGGGGGCCTGGCGGGCGTACAAGGTCTCCTGGATCGGCGGCTGCGTGCTCTACGACCGGGCCGCGCTGGTCGACTCGGGCGGCTTCGAGTTCTGGCGGCAGGTTCCGGAGAACCACCAGGGCGAGGACGTCGCCGCCCAGCTCGCGGTGCTGGCCCGGTACGGCGGCGCGGGCGTGCTGCCCAGCGGCGCGTACCACCTGGAGTCACCGACCACGGTCACCGACCGGGCCGTCGAGGCCTGGGAGGTCGTCGCCGCCGAGGCCACACCCCCGACCCACACACGGCCGCCCCACGCGGACACCGCACAACCGACCACCGCACGCCCGGCCACGACCGGCACCACCCGGCCGACCCACGCCGACACCGCACAACCGGCCTGACCCGGCCCGACGTCGCGCCCCAGCCGGCCCGGTCGGAAGTGGGTGGTCAGGAGGCGGTCGCCGCACCCGGTTCGGGGTGGAGCAGGTCGGCGGCGGCCTCCAGCACCTCCGCCACCGGCACGTCGGCGACGAACGAGTCCCGGTGCGGGCAGGTGCCGTCGCCCGGCCGGTGCGGGTAGATCCCCGGCGTGCAGTCGACCCCGCAGACCGGGCAGCGCGTCGTCCAGGCGGCGATCGGGCGGTGCCGGGCGCGCAGCGGCGTCGCCCCGTTGATCATGTTGCCGACCCAGTAGACGCCCACCGTCGGGGTACCCACCGCGCCGGCCAGGTGCAGCGGGCCGGTGTCGTTGGAGACCACCAGCCCACAGCCGGCGTACGCGGCGGCCAGCCCGCCGAGGCTGAGCGTGCCGACCTGCGGGCGGACCGGCACTCCGGCCGCCGCCACCACCTCGTCCACCACCGCCCGCTCGGCGGGGGTGCCGGTGACCAGCACCTCGTACCCGTCGTCGTGCAGCACCCGGGCCACCTCGGCGAACCGCCGCGCCGGCCAGCGCCGCCGGGTGTCGGTGGCCCCGGGATGCAGCGCCACCCGGGGCCGGTCCGGCTCGCCCAGCACCGCACGCGCCTCGGCCCGGTCCGCGTCGGTCACCGCGAGTGTCGGCACCACGGTCACCGCGTCCGCCCCGACCAGTGCCACCACCTCCAGGTAGCGGATCACCTCGGGCTGGTAGTAGACGTACCGCAGCCAGCGGTCCAGGGGCGGGGCGTCCTCGGCGCGCAGTCCGGCGGTGACCCTGGCCCCCAGCCGGCTCATCACCGGGTTCGAGTTCGCCCCGCCGCCGTGCACCTGCAACGCCAGGTCGTAGCCCTCCCGGGCCGCGTCGGCGAGGAAGTCGTCCAGCGACCCCGGCGGCTCGTCGGGGCCGGGGTCACGGATGCCGGGGGCCGGCGGGACGACCAGCACCCGGTCGACGGGGCCGGGCCGGTCGCGCCACAACGCCGCGTGCCAGGGCGCCCCGAACAGCACGATCTCCGCCGAGGGGTACGCCGCCCGCAGCGAGTCCAGGGCGGGCAGCAGGAAGACCAGGTCGCCGAGCGCGTTGGCCCGCAGCACCGCGATCCGGGCCACGTCGGGCACCCGCTCGCCCACCGGGCCGCCCAGGGTCGGGATGCCCACCGTGGCCTACGGCCGGTCGAGCGGGTCGACGGTGGTACCCGGCCGGTGCAGCTCCCGGTCGGCGGCCGGGTCCACGCCGGTGGGCGTACCGCTGCGGGTCGGGCCGGGCGGCGGGTCGGTGCGGCCGACGGTGATGGTGCGCGGCGCGGGCCGGGCCGCCCGGGGCAGGTGGATCCGGAGCAGGCCGTGGTCCATCACCGCGTCGATGGTGTCCGGGTCCACCCGGGACGGCAGGTCCACCCGGTAGTCGAAGCCCCGGGTCTCGACGCCACCGGGAATGCCCTGGTCGGCGTTGACCTCGGCCTCCGACCGCGCCCGGACGCAGAGTTCGCGCCCGTCCAGCTCGACGGCGACCTCCTCCGGCGCCACCCCGGGCAGCCGGACCACCGCCTCCCAGCCGTCGGCCACCTCGGTCAGCTCCACCTCCGGCGCGGCGCCCCGGCCGCTGGCCAGCCGGCCCAGCTCGGCGCGCAGCGACTGGAGTTCGCCGCCGGGATCCCGGCGGCGTCGGCCCCGGTCCGGCTGCTCGGTCATCGCACCTCTCCCATCGGTCGGCCGGCCGCGGCGGGCCGCAGTGAGCTGGCGGCGTCCAGGCCGGCGTCCCGGTCGACCCCGACGCCCAGCCGGTCGACCAGCTCCCCGCCGAGCCAGGCGCTGACGCCCAGGATGGCCAGGCCGACCACCTCGATGGCGATCAGCGCGCCGCCGGCCGCCCGGGAGCCGGCGTTCATCCGGACCGCCCAGACGGCAGCGAAGAGCAGGATCACCGCGACGTTCGCCGCCGCGTGGGTGAGCGCCACCCGCTTGGCCCGGGTGCCGGACGGGATGGCCAGCAGGTCGACCGTGCCGGCCGCCGCGGCCAGCAGGCCGCCGACCAGCCCGACGGTGATGTTCCAGTACGCCACCTCGGCGAGGAAGTCGGGCCCGCCGACGGTGTCGACGACGTCGAAGAGGGTGCCGGTCACCAGCAGCGCCACCGGGAACATCACCAGCATCGGGTGCACCGGGTGCCCGAGCACCTTCAGTCGGCTCTCCATGGCGGCCCTCCACGGCTTCGTCCGGGGGCGGGGTGAGCCGGAACCGCTGCCGGGGCCGGTCCGCTCGCCACGCCCGCCTAGGCTGACGGGCGGCGGCCGGTGTGCACCGCCCGCCACCGAGATCAACGGACGGGGGAGGCGGACGTGACGGCGGAGATCACCTCACACGAGGAGTTGCGGGCGCTGCTGGGGGCGCCGATGCCCCGGGCGGCGGTCAAGGAGCGTGCCACGCTGCACGAGCGGGACCGGCAGTGGTTGGCCGCCTCGCCGTTCTGCCTGGTCGCCACGGCCGGCGCGGACGGTAGCTGCGACGTCTCCCCCAAGGGCGACCCGGCCGGTTTCACGGTGGTGCTGGACGACCGGACGATCGCCGTTCCGGAACGGCCGGGCAACCGGCGGGCCGACGGTTACCGCAACATCCTCGACAACCCGCACGTCGGGCTGATCTTCCTGATCCCCGGCCGGACGGACACCCTGCGGATCAACGGACGGGCGAAGCTGGTCCGTGACGCGCCCTACTTCGACAAGATGGTGGTCCAGGGGCACCGGCCGGTGCTGGCCGTCGAGGTCGCCGTCGAGCAGGTCTTCTACCACTGCGCGAAGGCGTTCCTCCGCGCCGAACTGTGGCGACCGGAGACCTGGCGGCCCGACGTGCTGCCCTCCCGAGCCCAGCTGATCAAGGAGGTGGAGGCCCCGCCGGAGAGCCTGGCCGACCTGGAGCGCTACTACGGCCCCGGGTACGCGGAGAAGCTGTACCGGGGCTGACCACCCAGTCGACTTTCCGACGGTGATCACCGTGGTCGGGGTCGCCGCACCCCCCTACGGTGGAACCGTCGAGAGGGGACGGTCGTGGCACAGGTCGACATCCGGTGGGGTATTCCGGGGGTGGCGGAGCAGGCGCAGGTGCTGCCCGACTCCACCCCCGCGGTGGTCGGGGCGTTGGAGGCCGCCGGGCTGACCGTCGAGGTGCCGCCGTACACGGTCGACGACCTGGGCCGCAGCAAGGACCCGACGACCGCACTGGTGCTGCCGGTCCTGGTCAGCACCAGCACGGTCGTCACCGGCATTCTCGTCGACGTGCTGGTGGACCTGGTCAGGAAGCGGTTCGCCGAGCCGGCCGCCCCCTCGGCGAAGGCCCGGATCACCGTCATCCTGCCCACCGACGACGGCGGCAGCCGGGAACACCGGCTGGACGGCACGGTCGACGACGTCCTCGCCGATCTCGACAAGCTGCGTTGACCGCCCCGGCAGCCGCGACGACGGCCGCGCTGCTGGTCGGGATCGCCGCCTACCCGGACGAGCCACTGCTCAACCCGGTCGTCGACGTGGGGCTGATGACGGCCGCCGTCACCGCCATCGACCCGGCGGCCAGCATCACCCCGCTGGTCGACGAGCAGGTCACGCTGGCCCGGTTGCAGCTCGCCATCCGGCAGCTCCGCGACCATCCGGCCCCGTTCAAGATCTTCTACTTCAGTGGGCACGGCCGCACCGCCGACGACCGGATCAACGTGCTCGCCACCGTCGACGGGGAACCCGGCAACGAGGGGCTGCCGATCCAGAACTTCCCCGACATCATCCGCCAGCCCCGCTACGACCGGGACGAGCGGTGGCTCATCCTGCTCGACTGCTGCCACCCCGTACCTCTCGACCGCCGGGCCACCGGGATGGACGCCCGGGCGGCGGTGCAGATGTTCGGCGACGTGGTGCAGCGCCGGGCCGTCATCGCCGCCTGTGACCCGCTCGCCGAGGCCGCCGACGTCGGCCGGTCCGGCAGCCCGTTCACCCGGGCCGTGGTGGCCGGGCTCGCCGCCCGGGACACCCGTGGCCAGACCACGGCGAACAGCCTGTTCGACGCCGTCTGCGCCGACCTGGCGGCCCGGCACCTGCCCACCCCGCTGATGTCCACCGACCATCTCGGGCCGTTCGTCATCGTCGACGGTGGCCAGCCGCCCACGGTCATCCCGCCGGTCGAGGGGGCCGCCCGGGAGGAGATCGTGGCCGAGGCGCAACGCTGGGCCGACGAGGCGTGGGAGCTGATCAGCCCGTCGTCGGCCGAGTGGGACCGCACCGGCTGGCAGCGGATGCAGGGCACCCTCGTCCAGACCACCGACTGGTTCCGCCGGCAGGAGGCCTCCCAACCGGACCTGCTCCGCGACGAACGCTTCCAGCGCGCCCGGCTGATGGTCCGGTCCCGGTTCACCGACCTCGCCGCGGTGCGCCCCGGCATCCGTACCGCCCGCGGCACCATCGGCCGGGAGCTGGGCCGGGGCGGGTTCGGCGTGGTGTGGGAGCTGATCAGCCCCGGGTCACGCGGGCCGGACCTGGCCTGGAAGGCGTACCACTCGGACCGGCTCGACGAGTCCGAGCGGCTGGCCCGGTTCGCCCGGGGGTTCCGGGCGATGGCCCGGCTGAAGCACCGCAACATCGTGGCCGTCCAGCAGTACCTGGAGGTGCCGCCGGCGATCGTGATGGAGCTGGTCACCGGGGGTGACCTGACCAACTACTGGGTCGACGACGCGCGCGACCGGCTACGGCTGCTCGCCGACGTGGCGTCCGCCCTGGAACACGCGCACGAGCGGGAGACCACCCACCGGGACATCAAGCCCTCGAACGTGCTGCTCCGGCCGACGCCGCACGGCCCCGAGCCGGTGCTGACCGACTTCGACCTGGCGTACTTCCCCAAGGCGACCCGGTCGACGAGGCTGATCATCGACGAGAGCGGCTACACCGCGCCGGAGCTGGCCGACAACGACGACCCGCAGTTGCGCAAGGCCACCTCGGCCGACGTCTACGGCCTCGGCCAACTGCTCTACCACGTCTTCACCAGTGCCGACCCGCGCCGGGACGACGCCACCGGCAACCTGCGCCGGCTCCGCAGGGCCATCGCCGGCCAGGAACTCGACCCGGCCCTCGTCGCGGCGGTCACCGGCCTCTACGCCGACGCCACCCAGCCCAAGGCCAGCCGGCGACCCACCGTCACCGAGGTACGCCAGGCGCTGCTCGCCGCGCTCGCCGACACCCCCGGGTCCACCGAGGTCCGGCGCAACGACGGGGCGTTCATGCACCAGGTGCTGGAGCACGCCCGACTGAGGTACGTGACCAGCCGGGTCGTTCCCCGGCGGGCCTCCGGCGAGTGGCCGTACCAGTTCGAGGCGGAGAGCCGGACCGGGTTGACCCTGCTCCGGCTGCGGGTGGACGCGCCGAACGGCCAACAGCCGGAGGGCGCGCTCTCCGTCGCCCTGAAGCTGATCGTGCCGGCCAGCCACCAGCACCGCCGGTTCCACGGGCGCTGGCTGCTGGCCTGGGAACGGGTCGGCCGGATGACCACGGTCGACCCGGAGCTGATCGTACTGCACCCCCGCAGCCGGGCCGAGCAGAGCAAACGGATGCCCACGCTGCGCCGGGTCTTCCCCCTCGCCGGTCCCACCGACGCCGAGGCCCGCCGGATCGGCGAGCTGCTGCGCCGGACCATCTCAGCCGGCGAGCGCTGACCGGGCGGGAGCTGACCGACCGGTCGGGAGCTGACCGGTCGGCGGTGGCTCAGCGTCGCCGGGCCGGGATCGACGTCACCTGCGGCCGGTCCGACGTCGTGGGGCGGTGGCGCAACGCCGCCGGCGCGTAGGTCAGCGTTGCCAGGGCGGCGGGACGCGGACCGAGGCCATGCCCGCCGCCGTCGCCGCCGCGACCCCCAGGTCGGTGTCCTCGAAGACCAGGCACTGCTCCGGTGGTACGTCGAGCAGCCGGGCCGCCAGCAGATAGCACTCCGGGTCCGGCTTGGCCCGCGCGTAGTCCTCCGCGCACACCAGCGTGTCGAACCGGTCGAGCAGGCCGAGTGCGGTGAGCGAGGCGGTCACCGACTCGCGGGTGCTGCCGGAGACCACCGCGAACGGCACCCGTCGGTACGCCTGCTCGATGTGCGCCAGCACCCCCGGCACGGCGGTGAGCTGCGGCAGGAAGCTCTGGTAGGCGTCCTCCCGACGGCGGGCCACCAGCTCGACCGGCATGCTCAGCCCGTGCCGCGCGTTGAGGTCGACGACGATGTCGGCCACCGGGCGGCCACCCCAGGCGTAGAAGAGCTCCTCGGGCAGGTCGCAGCCCCACTCGTCGAGCGCCGTCCGCCAGGCCAGGTGGTGCACCGGCATGGAGTCGACGATGGTGCCGTCGCAGTCGAAGAGGTAGGCCCGGAAGTCACCGGGCGGCAGGGGCAGCAGCACCGGCCCAGGATAGCCAGGCCGGTGGGCGTCCCGGCGTGGGCGAGGTGGGGTGTCAGCGCCGCAGGAGGTCGTCGATCTCGTCGTCGAACAGCAGGCCGGGGTCGAAGCCCATCCCGGCGAAGTGGCCGGCGAGCTCCAGCGACAGGACGCCGTGTACCCGGGTCCAGAAGGCCAGGGCCTGACGGAGTGTCGCGGCCGGCAGCGTCGGGTCGGCGGCCCAGCCGCGGTGCGCGTCGAGGTGGGTCTCGAACCGTAGCCCCGACGGCGGGACGTCGCGCCGGCGGTACCCGTCGAGCACCGTCGCCATGATCTCGCCGGAGATGGCGGTGGTGTCCTCGGGGGCGTGGTAGCCGGGCACGGGTGTGCCGTAGATCAGCAGGTAGCGCTGGGGCTCGTCGAGTGCCCAGGCCCGCACGGCGCGGGCCAGCCCGGCGATGTCCGCTCCGGCGTCGGCGGCGGCCCGCAGCGCGTCGGCGAGGCTGCGGTAGGCGTCGCGGATCAGCGTGGTGATCAGCTCGTCCCGGCTGGCGAAGTAGCGGTAGAGGGCCGGGCCGCTCATGCCGAGCTGCTCGGCGATCGCCTTGAGGGACAGCGCCGCCACCCCGTTCGTGGCGAGTTGCTCCCACGCCCGTTGCTTGATCTCCGCCCGTACCTGGGCGCGGTACCGCTCCCGTGGACCGGTCGTCTCGGTGCCCATCCACCCCTCCACCGTCACTGTTGTTACAGGCTATCACGATCGCTATTGACGGCAGCGCGATGACAGTTATAGCCTCTAACCAGAGCGACACCAGATAGCCAGGACGAAGGAGATACGCCATGTCATCGACCACGCACCCGGTGATCAGCTGCGACGGGCAGGGGGTCGACCCGGCCGCCCGCATCCGCTACCGCTCCGAGACGCTGATCCACGCGCCGCTGCACACCGTCTGGCACCTCCAGACCGACGTCGAGCGCTGGCCCTCCTGGCAGGCACCGGTCACCGGCATCGAGCGCCTCGACGCCGGCGAACTGCGCGCCGGGTCGGCCTTCCGCTGGACCACCCCGGTCCCGGAAACCCCCATCACCCCGGCCACCACGCTGGTCATCACCTCGACCGTCACGCACCTGACGCCGTACCGGTGCATCCGGTGGGCCGGTCCGGCGATCGGCGACGGACTGCGCATCGACAACGGCGTGCACGTCTGGACCTTCACCGAGGTCGCCGACGGGGTGCTGGTCCGCACCGAGGAGACCTGGACCGGCGACCAGGTGGAGGCCGACGCCGCGACCTCCACCGCCTACCTCGGATACGGGCTGGAGGCGTGGCTCACCGACCTCAAAACCGCCGCCGAGAAGGCCGCGACCGACCCCGGCGGGGACGCGCCGACCAGCGGGGACTGAGCAGCTCCGGCCGGACGGCGGCCGTGGCGCCGTCGGTGAACTCCACGTCGTACGCGGGCTCGGGCTTCTCGTACACCTCGATGATCGTGCCCTCGGCCCCCGCGGGCAGCCCTTCCTCAGGAAGATCACCGTTGAGCCGCACCACGTCGAACAGCTTCACGGCGGCTCCTCACCTACCCGTCGGCAGGATCGAAACGATGGTCAGGCGTGGTTGGTCGCTGCCGGGCTCGACGATCCATCCGGTCCGCACCGCCATGGTGCCGGCCGGCCCGGTCACCGGCACGTCGACGCTCCAGCGCTGACCGTGCTCGTCGCTCTTGCCGGCGACCGGTGTGCCGTTCCTGACGCCGGCCCTGATCTGCGCCTCGATCTGGTCGGCGTCCCCGGCCGTCAACCCGGTGGCCGAGTTGATCACCCGGAACGTGTGCCGCCCGTCCGGATGCCCGGCGTTCATCACGTACTCGGAGATCTTGCGCTTGTCGATCTCCACGTTCTCGAACCGGGGCTTCTCGTCGGCGTCCGCCTCTTCACGCGGCGGTTCGTACCGCTTGCCGAGTGCGTCGGCGTACTGGCGGGCGACGAGCTGGCGCATGGCCGCGTGCTCGTCGACCTGCGGCCCCGGACCACCCGCACCGGCCGTCGGGGCGGGCACCTCACGGGTCGGGCGGGGGCGCTCCGCCGCAGGGGAGCCGATCTCACGAGCGTCCTCGACCACGGCAACCGCCCCCATCCACACCCGGCAGGGAACCCATCATCCCGCACGGACGCTCCCCGTGCGGGGTGCCCCGGCGGCGGCCAGACCCCGCCGCCGAGGTTCCGGCGCGACGGTACGGCTAGCTCTCGGGTAGGTGGCGGGCGCGGTGCATTGCGACGACAGCCGCCATGATCGGCCGTGGATCGCCGTAGTCACCGGACATGAACGGGTCCGGCTGCACACTCACACCGGGCACCGCGCCGGACATGTCCACCGTGCAGAGCACCGTCGACGGCTCCACGGTGCCGTCGAACACGACCTCGTAGGTGTCGTCCGCGACGGCGGTCAGTTGCCTCATCCGCGATGGACTCACCGGAACACCCCTCCCGCTACGTATTTCTCGACCCAGGCACCGTCGACATCGTACGAGCTGCCATCGAAGGGATCGCGTACGGTGAACGATCCGTTCTCGCCCGGTTCCAACAGGACCATGTGCGCGCGACCGCGCGGCGCCTGCACCTGCGCCGCCATCGGACCCTCCGACGCCCGGCGCAGGGTGTCGTCGCCGTCCGCGAAGTAGTGACCGGTCCAGGTGCCGTCGCCGTCGCGGTTGTTCAGCTCGTTACGCAGCGCGGTCAGGTTGGACCAGTCGCCGAGCTTCGTCCGCAGCTCCGACTGGGTGATCCGCCCGTCGGTGAGCATCTCCCCGGACGCCGACACGCACGATCCGCCGGTCTCCTGCTGGACCGCGCCACCCTCCCGGTGGTTGGTGCCGGCGTCGTACCACGGCCCCGAGCTGTCACCGACCCTGGTGAGATCAGCGGCCTCCACCGGCGGTCGCGCCCGCCCCTCGTCGGCCTCCGGCCGGTCAGGCTCCGGATCGGGTCGGTCTGGCTCCGCGCCGGGCCGGGCCGGCTCCGGCCGGTCAGGTACCGGGTCGGGTTCCGATCGGTCAGGCTCCGGATCGGAACGGTCGGGTTCCAACCGGTCGGGCTCCGGGTCGGACCGTGGTCCGTCGGCGTCGGGTCCATCCGTGTCCCCCACGGCCTCGGCCCGCTCGGCGGCGGCAGCCTCCCGGACGACGGCATGTTCTCCGGACTGCTCCCCGGCGGGGGTATCCGCATCCCGCTCCGCGGGGGTGGCCTTCGGCGATTCCCGCACCCCCTGCGGTTCATCCGGGCGCTCGCCACCCTGTAGCCCAGCCGGCCCGCGCCCGTCCTGCGGCTCCGCCGGACGCTGCACACCCTGCGGTTCATCCGGGCCCTGTCCACCCTGCGGCTCGTCCGGCCCGCGCCCGTCCTGCGGCTCGTCCGGGCGCTGCCCGGCGTCGGTGTCGCGGGGCCGCTGCGCCGGCTCCTCCGGTGTGGACCGTGGCCCGTCCGGCTCGCGCCCGTCCGTCGCCGCCGCGTGCTCGGACCGGGCGGCGTCGCGGGTGTCCTGCTGGGCCGAGAGCTGCGACTCGGTCGGTCGACCCGGATCCCGGGCCTCCACGCGCTCCGGCTGTACGGTCGGCTTCGGCACCTCCCGTGGCTTCGCCGGCGGCTCCGGCGGCCTCGTCTCCTGGACGCTCTCCACCATCAGCGCACCAGCTCCCCGCGCCCCGTCCCGGGCTCCCCGGGCCGCGTCTCAGGCATGGGACGCCACCAGGTAGCGCTCGGGCCAGTGGCACCTGACGAAGTTCTCGGCCAGCACCGATGTGATCCGCTCGGCCCAGGCCTCCGCCTCGAACACCCCGCCCACCGCCCGTTCCAACGTCCCGGGCGTCCGCGTCCCCAGCGCCACGGTCCGCCGTACCGCCGGATCCGCGATGTCGTCGTCGAGCCACCGGCGTACCGTCGCCGCCTGCGCGCCGACCGTCTCGCCGGGGATCTCCCGGCCGTAGACCGCGGCCCACGAGGTGGACAGGGGATGGCGTGGGGCCGACGGGTCCGCCGTCGACGCCGCGTGCAGGATGTCGGCGAGGCGGGACCACCGGTAGGGGCGGGCCAGGAACGCCAACTCCTCGTCCGCGCAGACGAACACCCCGTCCAGGTAGCCGACCATCGCGTCGAGCACGTGCCGGGCGACCGACGCCGGGTCCGCCCGCGTCGACAGCACCGGCGAGCGCGCCGCCACCGCCTCGTCCACCGCGTGCGACATCGCGCACTCCCGCAGCCGGGGTGGCAGGTCGAGGAGCTGCCGGATCCGGGGTGCCCGCAGGGCCGGCGTGGGCCAGCCGGTCAGGTGGCCGAGCACCCCGAGTTCGGCCCACACCACCAGCCAGGGCTCGTCCTCCAGGTGGTGCTGTGCCGTCCGCATGTCGCGCAGCGTGCACGCCGCGCCCAGGCAGGACGCCCCGCACGTCCCGCTCCGGCGGCCGATGACCGCGGTGACCGGGGCGGTCGGCGTCCGGCCACCCCGTTCCCGGGAGGTGCCGTCGGGCATGCGTACCAGGACGGGTTGGTCCATCCCGTCGGCGAACACGGCCGCGGTGCCCGGCGGGAGAGTGACCAGGAACTGGGACTGGCGGTCGGTGAGGTTGACGGTGGCGCCGACCGCCTCGCGGTCGTCGGCGGCCGGCAGCCGGTGCATGATCTTGATGGCGGTGTTCTTCACGACGTCCGGCACCAGCTTGCCGGGGATCTGCTCGGCGATGACCAGCCCTTCGCCGTACGCCCGGATCTCGGCCAGCAGCGCCGCGAACAGCTCCACCGCGTGCGCCGCCGGTCCCGGCTGCTCGGTGCGCCGCAGCAACCGGTGCGCCTCCTCGAACACGCTGAGATGGCGCAACCCCTGCCCGGCCAGCGACGGATCCCGGCGGTGCAGCACCCGCAGGTGTTCGGTGAGCTGGATCAGCAGGCCACCCATGAGGAACGCCTTGTCCCGGTCGTCGCCGACGTCCTCGATCTCGAAGACCACGTTGTGCCGCATCAGGCCGGCGAGGTCCAGCGGATGGCCGCCCTCGAAGAACCGGCCGGTGGTGCCGAGGCGCAGGCTGGAGAGCCGGACCCTGATGAAGCCCCGGACGTTGTCGGTGATCTCCTTGCCGTACCCGATCTGGTCGACCACGACCTCCGCCGTGCGTTGCAGGTCGCCCAGCGTCGGATAGCGCGGATGGTGACCGGGCACCCGGGCCTCGCCGAGCGCCAGATCCCAGCCCAGCTCCTCGTAGCAGCGGGTCAACGCGGCGCTGAGGACCTGCGGGAACGGCTCGTCGGCCGCGAACGCGGCGAGGAACAGCGCCCGGGTCAGATCCAGGTGGGTCTGCAACGGGAAGCCCTCGGCCGGGCGCAACGGGTTGAAGCCGGCCGGGGGTGTCTCGGTGTCGCCGGGACGGACGACGATCACCCGCGGCCCGCCGATCCGGTCGGCCATCTGCCGGTACTCCGCCTTGGCCGGCTCCACCACCAGCCACGGCAACCCGTGGGCGGTGGCACCCTCCAGCAGGTGCCGCACGGTCTGCGACTTGCCGGCGCCGGTCGCCCCGCAGACGAAGACGTGCCGGTTCAGGCTGCCGCGCGGGAGTTCCAGGGCACCGACCGGTGTTCCGGTACGGTCCAGGACCGCACCGACGGACACCGCGCCCGCGCCCTGACCGGCGGTCTCCGGGGTGACGTCGAACTCGGGGCGCATCGCGAACCGCAGGCCGGGCACCTCCTCGACCGGTGCCACCGCCAGCGAGGCGAGCAGCGGGGAGCCGGCCAGCACCGGGGAGTCGGGCACGTCGTCCAGGGCGAGGATTTTGTCCAGGTCGCCGGTGACCCCGGTGGGTGCCAGCGCGTACGGCTGGCGGCCCAGGTCAGCGGAGGCGCAGAGCAGCCCGGCCACCGCGCCGGCCGCTGCCGGCGAGTCGCCGCCGGCCAGCAGGTGGACCCGCCACATGCCGGTGGACCGGCCCTGTTGCAGCTCCCGGTGCCGGCGTTGCAGCCGGGCCGCGGCGATCGCCTGCTCCGGCGACTGCGCCTTGGACTGCGCCTGCCGCTCCTCCAGCGCGACCTGCCGGGCGACGGTGCCGACCTCGGCCGGCGGGACCGGTGCGGCCAGCACGAACCAGGTGAACCCGGGATGCCAGACGTGCAGCAGGCACTCGTCCAGCGTGGGCCGGACGTCCTCGTCGCGCAGCGTCGGGTCGTCAGTCAGGAGACCGTCACTCAGCCCGGCCACCCGGGTCCAGCACGGCACCGCGCGGAGCCTCCCGAGCAGATCCGGGCCGGTGTACGGGCGGCCGAGCGCACCCGATGGCAGGGACAGCGGGGTCAGCCCGCGCGGGTCCGGCCCACCGCTGATCCCGCCGGCCGCGAACACCTCGACCGGCTCGGCGGCGGCGGCCCGGTGCCAGCCGAGCAGCAGAGCCGTGCCGGCGTGGTAGGCCGAGACGATGCCGGCCAGCCGTTGCCGCCGGGAGACGTCCGTTCCCGCGTCGTCGCGGGCGGACGGTGGCCGGCGCGGCAGCTCGACGACCCGGCTGACCGCGAGCCGCGCGAGCAGCGGACCGGCACCGGTCACCGGGGCCCACCCCACGGTCCCTGGTACGGCTGCTGCCGGTACTCCGGCTGGGGCTGGTGGGTGGGCGCGGCCCCCCAACCCGGCAGCACCGACCCGGCGACCTGCTGCGGGGTGGTCTCCGCGGCCGCCAGCGGTTGCGGCTGCGACACGGTGACCTGGCTGGGCTGCCGGCTGGCCGGGACGACCGCCTCGGTGGGGTCCGGCAACGGCTGCAGATCGACCGGCGTCATCGACACCCGGGGGAGGGTGACGATCGCCGGGTCGACCTCGACGGCCTGCACGACCGAACCCCGGCCCTCGGCCTTGACCAGGAGCATCGCGTACTCGGGCAGATCCTGGAGCACCCGCGGCTCGACGGTGTACTCGTACACCCGCTGGGCCGCCTGTGCGTCGCTCCAGTTCGTCCCCTGGGCGAGCGACTCGGTCTGGCTCCAGTTCCGGGTCTTGTTCCAGTTGCTGCCGCGCTGGCTACTGACCGTCATGAAGCTGCGGCTGGTGCCGGAGCTGCCGCCCTGCGACTCCGACTCGCCGTACGTGTCGGCGAGCGTGTGCGTGTCGTTGCCCCCCAGGGTGCGGGTGAGCTGGCTGAGCACGAAGCGGTGCCCCTTGCCGATGAAGTCCGCGGCCTGGGCGGCCTCCTGGTGGTTGCCGAGCCGCATCAGCGCGACCTCACCGCCGCCGATGGTGTGCAGCGACTCCTCCCGCAGGTGGCCGAAGAACAGCACCAGCCGGATGCCCCGCCGCTCGCACAGGGTGCTGAGCTTCTCGATCGCCCGGTGGTGCACCTCGTCCGCCCCGATGATCACCAGGGAGCCCAGCGGGGCGGCATCCCGCAGCACCCGCCGCGCCAACCACTGCACGAGCAGGTCCTTGAGCAGCTCGCTCTGGGCGTTACGGCCGTCGCTGTCGGCGACCAGGCAGGTCAGCTCGGCGCTGGAGAGGTCACCCGCCTCGGCGCCCATCGCCTCCAGCGGGTGCAGGAAGGCCTCGATCCGCCGCAGGTGCTGGTACATCTGCCGGCGGCTGTCGTCCGGTTGCAGGTCGAGCAGGCGCTCGCTCTCCTCCGGCGTGAGCGCGGCCTGCACCGGCCGGTCGGTGAGCACCCGCAGGGCGGCCAGCAGCCGGGCCATGCTGAGATTCGGGGCCAGCACGTCGCAGACCTCGCGCAGCAGCATCGAGTCCTGCGACCGCTCGGCCCGGCTGGGGCCCTGCGCGTCGCCGTACATCGCCTCGACCAGGCAGTCGACCAGCTCGTTCGGGGCCAGCCCGCCGACCAGGTCGAGCTGGGCGAGCTGGGACGGCAGCCGGCACTCCTGCACGGAGCGGTCGGTCGAGACGCCGAGCCGCACGAGTTCACCGCAGAGCGCCTCGCCGGTGAAGTCGACCAGGGTCATCGGGCCGCGGGTGGCGAGCAACGATCCGCCGAAGACGGTCAGGACCGCCTCCCAGCCGTACGTCGTGCCGCCGATGATGTCGACCCGTCGGGTGCTCGCCGCCGGGGTGGCGGCGGACCACTCGTACAGGGTGTCGACCTTCGCCTTCTCCTGCTGGTCGTGCCATTGCCGCCGGGCGTCCCACGCGGCGTAGGCCTGGTGGTACTCGTGCTGGGCCTGCTGCCGGGCGTTGTCGATCGCCTTGCGGGCCATCGAGGGCGCCAGACCGGCCAGCACGGCACCGCCGACACCGGCGACGAACGCGAGGAAGGCCAGGAGGGTGAAGACCAGGCTGCCGCCGTCGTTGCTGCCGCCGCTCATGCTCGTGAGGCCGCCACAGCAGAAGAACAGCACGGCCAGGCCGATGCCCACGCCGAGCGACCAGAGCACCCCCCTGGTCGTCCACTGCTGGGCCCGCGCCAGGCGCTCGTGCAGGTGGGTCGACACCTGGCGGGGCTGCGGTGGAGGTTCCGGATAGCGACGCAGGTAGAGGTGACGATCGTTGAAGATCCAACCCAGACGTTCGCCGGGGGTGGCGAGCTTCGGCAGCGGGTCGGAATATGAAGCAACTTCGGTCATCGTTACGACTTCTGCTTTCCGAGGCGGGTAATACTGGCCAGGCGAGCAGTCAACCAACAACCGAACGAATTGAAAAGGGCACACATAGCAACGTCGTGTTTTTGTCGGCGACCAACGACGATCCCCGGCTGAACGTCGACCAGAGTCGACCGGACAGCCCCGGCGGCCTCCACTGTGTCTGCCGGGTGGCCGACCATCGTGCCCGGCATGGCTTCAGCCGCCCGGTGGGAGGATGGGACACATGGAGCGGCGTCAGCTCGTGATCGTGGTCCTGGTAGCGCTGGCCGTACTGCTGGTGCTCGCCGTGCTGGCGCTGGTGGTCAACGCGGTGAGCAGCCTATGGTCGGCGACCCGTTCCCTGACCCGGAGAGAGCGGGAGCCGGAGCCGGAGCTGCACCTGCCCGCCCGGCGCTGCCTGCCCTGCCGGGGCACCGGCTGGCTGAACCGTGAGCCGGAACGGACCCACACCTTCACCGGGGACGGCTTCGAGGACCGGCGGACCCCGGCCCGCATCTGCCCGGACTGCGGCGGGACCGGTACGAATCCACAGGGACGAGCCGGTGGGCCACCGGGAAACAGATCGCCGCGATAGCACCCTGACCGCCCACCGGAAGTACGCGGTGGCAGGCCGTTCTTTTCCTGCCCCCCGTCGGTGACCGGAAAGCCCGCACCGAATGGTCGGCCCACGTCGGGCCGACGGGCGGTCAGGAGGTGCAGAACGGTGCCGGCCGGGTGAGGCCCAGCTCCGCACAGTCCCATTCGGCGCCCTGTCCGTAGTACCGCCACCCCGTGTCGGTCGCGTAGTGGAACAGGTAGCGGACGTTGCCGCCGGCCGGGCGCGTGACGTCGGCTGCCGCCCAGGTCTGCGCGCACTGCACCCCGGTGGCCGTGAAGGACCAGTCTCTCGGCAGTTCGACCAGGGCACCGAGGGTGTCGATCGACGGGCAGTCCGGGTTCCCCGGCCCGGCGCCGCCGGGGGTGGCCGCTGGTGTCCCCGACAGGTCGGACCGGTGGCCGACGGCGAGGGCGACCACACCGCCGAGGGCGGACACCACCGCCACGGCCGCGACGCCGGTGGCGACGGCCGCCCGCCGTTGCGAGCGCCGCGAGCGGTGCAGCGCCCCCTCGTACAGGTCGGCGCTGCCGCCGTGCTCGCTCAGCTCGGCCATCGCCTGACGGAGCGGTCCGAGGCTGTCGGTCATCAGGCCTCCTCCATCACGGTCGACAGCAGCTCGGGTGCCAGCTGCCGCAGGCGGGCCAGCGCCTTGCTGGTCTGACTCTTGACCGTGCCGACCGAGCACTGCAACAGCTGCGCGGCCTCGGCCTCGCTGCGGTCCTCGAAGAAGCGGATCACCAGCACCGCGCGCTGCCGCTGGGTGAGCTGGGCGAGCGCCTGGTGCAGGGCGAGCTTGAGATCGGTCCGGTGGGCGTGGTCGCTGCCGGGCTGCGCCACGTCGGCCAGCTCCCCGGGCAGGGACTCGGCCACCCTGCGACGCCGCCACCAGCTCACCTGCTGGTGGTACATCGCGGTCCGGGTGTACGCCTCGAAGTGCCCCGGGTCGGCCAGCCGTCGCCGGCCCCGGTGGGTCTTGGCCAGCGCGTCCTGCACCAGGTCCTCGGCGAGGTGACGGTCGCCGGTCAGCAGGAAGGCCGTCCGGAGCAACGCCGGCGAGCGGGTCCGGACGAACTCCCGGAACTGATCGTCGATCGAGTCCGCCATGCCCCGCTCGTGTCCCTTCGCGCCGCACCGACCGTCAGGGCGCGGCGGCGTGGACACGACCGGCTGACTGTGGTGCACACCGTAGCCGGCGTGCACCACAGCCCGCGGCCGAGGGCACCGTGCTCAGTCGGAGATGCAGAACGGCGCCGGCTCGGTGAGGCCCAGGTCCTTGCAGTCGTATCCGCTGCCCTCGCCGTAGTACTTCCAGCCGGTGCCGGCCGTGTGGTGGAACAGGTAGATGCCGTCTCCGGTCTTCGGGCCCTGCGGGTCGGCCCCCGCCCAGTCCTTCACGCAGTCGACCCTGCCGAAGGTCATGCCCTTCGGCAGCTCGACCAGCTTCTCCAGGGTCGCCCCCGAGGGGCAGGCGGCACTCTTGACGTCACCCGCCGCCTTGCTGGTCGCCGAGGACGTGGCACTCGGGGTGCGGTCCGCCGGGGCGGTCGGGGCAGCCGTCGTCGGGCCGGCGCTGGACGCCACCGGGGAAGCCGAGGCCGGAGCAGCCGTGGTCGGAGCGGAACTGGGCTGCTCCGTGGCGCCACAGGCGGCGAGTGCACACAGGACGGTGACAGCGGGCAGCAGCAGCAGACGACGTGCGGGCATTTCGGTCCCCTATGGATCGTGGCGATCGTTGCTTACACCCGGGTACATGCGATCCATCGCCCGCGGGTTGCCGCCCGGCAGAACTTTTTCCGAGTTTCCGAGGTGGGCCGTCGGCGGCCGGGACCGTTCGGTGCGTCCGGTCGGACCGTGTCGACGGTGGTGCCGGCGGTCGGTGGGTGATGCCCGGCTCTCGGTGGCATGACCCACGCCGGGTCGGTGGCGGCGGTGGGGCCGACGGTGCCGGCCGACGCTCCGGTTCGTGGCCCAGGTGCGAACGGACATCCGGTTGTCGCCCGAACACCGACCGTCACAGAATTTCTGCGACCCGGGGCACCACCGAAATGGCGAGTTTTCCACACCCCGCTTTCTGACGGGAACTGTAACCACCCTTCCCCGCACACTCGGCGCATCGAGCACCCGCGCGTGGGTGCGGGTCCTCGTAGGGAGTGACCGGGCCATGACGACCAAGATGTGGAGCAGGACGAATCAGCCGGCCGGGCGTAATCCCCTCACCTGGTTCTTCCTCTGGTGTTCCGGTGTCGACCGGAACCTGATCGACACCCGGGTGGAACGGTTCCGCTATGTCGGCGTCGGTGTCTTCATCGTGCTGATCGCCAGTGTCGCCGGGGTCATGTTCACCCTCTTCGGCACCGTCATCAATGGTGGCTTCACCCCCCTGCTGCTGCCGTTCGCGGCCGGCTGGGCGCTGCTGGTCTTCTGGGCGGACCGCTCGATCGTGGCCGAGCCCCGCTACGGCGACCTCGACCCGGACCGTCCGGGCACCTGGCGGAAGAGGCTGGGTCCACACCTTTTCCAGTACCTCTTCCGGGTGGCCATCGCGGTCGGCAGCGCACTGCTGGTGACCGAGGCGGCGCTGCTGCTGATGTTCCAGCCGGAGATCCGGCGGGAGATGGACGCGGCCCGGATCGAGCAGGTGGCCGCGGTGCAGGCCGTCGACCGGCATGGTGAGACCCGGCAGATCGCCGAACTCCGGTCCAAGATCGAGGCGAACGACAAGCAGGTGGCCGCCGCGGAGGAGCAGGTCGCCACCGCTGCCGACAAGATGTCCGGGGAGATCGGGGGCGCCACCGGCACCCGCCGTCCGGGGTACGGCCCGATCGCGGCGGCGCGGAAGCGGGAGCTCGAACAGTTACGGAAGAGCGCGAACGCCACCCGGACCAGGGTGGACAAGGAGAACAAGGCGCTCAAGGAAAAGATCGACACCTTGGAGAACGGCCGGCAGAGCCGGATCAGCGCCAGTGTCGAGGCGATCGAGCAGGACCGTGGCTGGATCACCCAGGAAAAGGCGCTGCAACGCTTCCTGAAAGCAAACAGGGACAGCTGGATGGTGCAGTGGATTCCCTGGGTGCTGCGGGTGACCTTCCTCGCGATCGACCTGTTGCCGGTTTCCCTGAAACTGTTCGCTCGCCCCACCCTCTACGACCGGCGGTTGCGGGCGCAGGCGTCGGTGGTGGCGTACCGGACCGCCCAGAAACGACAGGTCGAGCGGGACGCGGTCGACCAGGCCATGGATCTCGAACGGATCCGGGCCAACACCCGCTACGACCTGACCCGCGAGGAGGAGAGCTTCCGCAAGTCGAGCCGGCTGGGCTACCTCAGAGACGACCGCTGGTGAACCCATTCCGAGGAGGTCCGATGTCAGAGAGCACGCAGGCGCTGATCGAGCGCTACCAGCGCTGGGCGGAACGGGTCCGCGCGGACGCGCAGGCCGCGACCGTGCCGGGCGAGCTGATCGAGACACAGAGGGAGCTGATCGGGTACGCCTTCGAGCTGGAGAACGCCGCTCGGGCACCGATCACGGTCGGCGTGGTGGGCGAGTTCAGCACCGGCAAGTCGCTGCTGCTCGGTGCCCTGCTGGGCAATCCGGAACTCCTTCCGGCGGCGTCGAACGCGACCACCGGCAACGTGACCGCCCTGCGGCTGAGCGCCGGTCCGCCGGGCTCGGCGGTGGCGGTGACCGGCGCGTCGGTCAGCCTGCTCTCCGGTACCCAGATCGAGGCCAGCGCCGGCTTCATCCTCGCGAAGATCGCCTCCGTGGTCGCGGAGACCCGACTGCCGGTCGACGTCGCACCGCTGCGTGACTACAACCCGGTACGCGACGGCTGGCACGTCTTCGAGCAGTGGTGCCGCCGCTTCATCTGGCCGGACGTGGAGAACCCGGAGCTGCACGAGGCGGCGGTGCTCGGTATCCGTGACTCGGCCTGGGAGTTGCTGCGCATCCGCAACGCCCTGGACCGGGCCGGTGCCCTGGTCGATCCGGTCAACCCGGGCGTCTCCCGGCCGGTGAGCCTCGGCGAGTACGCCGCCGCGTTGGCCATCGACGATCTCCGGACCCTGCCGACCCGGTTCCCGGTCCGCCCGCCGACGGTGCCGCTGGCGGCCGGCAGCGAGCTGACCTCCGGCGTACTGCGGGAGCTGTTTCCCCTGGTCGGCCGGGTGAACCTACAGATCTCCGTGCCGGCCGGGCAGTGGCCGGTGCACGAGCTGGCCGGGCTGTGGGAGGTGGAGTTCCTCGACTTTCCCGGGCTGAACGCCCGGGGCGCCGCCCGGGACGACTTCCTCTCCGCCAGCATGCTGCGCCCGGTGCACACCATCCTGATCGTGGTGCGGGCGGAACGGCCGGACACCGAGGTGCCGACCAGGTTCCTCGCCCTGCTCGCCGGGCACGGACGCGGCCGGGACGAGTTGGCTGACGCGGCGATCGTGGTCAACAACATGTTCGACCTGCTGCCAGCACCGGCCGCGCCGGCCGGGCCGACCACCGTGGCACAGTTGGCGGCGGGGCACGTCGGGCTGCGGGCGGTGCTGGACACCGGGCGGGACCTGACCGGAGGCCATCCGGATCGGGTGGCGATGACCAGTCTGCTCTACGCGATCGACGTACACCGGATGCCGTTGCGGCCCGGCGGGGCGTTGGCCGCGACGCTCAGCACGCACCGCCCGGTGGTCGGAAGCCGGATGTCGGGCTGGCGGGCGGCGGCCGACGCGGTCACCCCCCGGGAGCCGGCGGAGCCGCTGAACGACGCGCTGGTCGCGGTCGGCGAGGACGGCGGGGTACGCGCCCTCCGGGCGATGATCAGCAAGCACGTGTCGGAGCACGGGGTACGACTCAAGCTGGAGGCGCTGCGCCGGCACACCGACGCGCTGCACCACCTCACCACCCGGTTGGCCTGGCACGACCACGACGGGGCCCGGGCCACCGCCGACGCGGTGGTGGCCGACCTGCTCCAGCTCAGCAAGGACCTCGGCGAGGCGGAACGGACGATCAAAAACCGGGTGGGCTGGTTGCGGCCCGGTACCGGCGATCCGACCTGGCAGCGGCACCTGGACGAGGCGCTGGAGGAGCTGCGGGTCGAGGTGGCAGCCATCGTCTACCGCTGGTCCGGTTGGGACGAGACGTTCGCGGCGGCGCGCACCGGTCGGGTCGTCCCGCCGGTGCGGTCGGCCCGCCCACGGCCACCCGCCGCACCCGGCGGCGGGCGGGTGCACACCGAGCGGCGCCCGCACACCGACCACGACCGTCCGCAGCCCGGCCCGTCCGGCAGCCCGTTACTACTCGGCACCGAGGAGCTGCACACGCCGTTCGGTGACTTCGTCCGGGACGCCTCCCGGGTCGCCGGGCGGCTCTTCGGCCGGCTCGCCGACCGCTGGGTACGGGAGGTTTCCGAACGGCTGGAGGTGATCTGGGCGCAGAGCCCCGATCCGCTGGCCGAGCCGGGCCGGTCGGCGGCACTGGCCGCGCTCGACCCGGACGGTGGCGCCAACCGTCGGAGCTGGCTGGACAGCCTGGCCCACCTGCGCTGGGTGACCGAGCTGACCGGGCGGCAGCGGGAGGTGCTGGCCGACCCGCCCGAGCTGGAGTGGCCCGCGGCGCGGCAGCTGTTTCCCCTGTTGCCGGCGCAGCGGATGCCGTGGGCACCGGCGGCGGCCACCGACCCGTCCGGCCGGCCCACGTCACCTCCCGACGCCTTCGGCAACGACCAGGGCGGTGACGTGATCCGGCTGATGCGGATGCGTCAGGAGGTCACCGACGGGGTGCTCCAGCTCGCCCGGCAACGCCTGTCACACGAGTTGACGCAGCTCGCCGACGCGATCGAGACGGAGATCTTCGAGGTGCACCAGGAGATCCCCCGGACCGCCACCATCGACCGGCTCAACACCGACCGCGCCGAGGGTACGACGCCCGGCGGTAGCCGCCGCAGCAGCGGTTCCACCTGGCACCAACTGCTACAGGACTGGCCGGACGAGCTGCGGCCGTCGAACCGGAGGGACGAGAGATGAGCGTCGAGCTGCTGTTCGAGCCGGCGGCCGAGGGCCGTACCGAGCAGACCGAGGGCGGCTACCGGATCTATCCGCAGGACGAGCAGTACCACCTGCCCCGGGTACTGATCCGGGCCGTCGACGGGCCGGTCGAGGTGTGGGACGTCGTCCTGGCCGAGGTCGGTCCGGCCTCCGGGGCGCTGGGCCAGTACCTGCGCCGTACCTACCCGGCCAGCGCGTGGCAACCGGTGCGGGTGGTCGAGGCCCAGGAGGTCACCGCTGCGGTGCCGGTGGCGGAGGACCTGTGGATCGTCGGCTCCCGCCGGCCGCTGGAGACGGTCCGGTTGACCTGGCGGGTCACCGCCGGCGGTGACCAGGTGACCGACCGGGAGTTTCCGCTGGTGCTGGAGTTCGCCACGGCCGGGGACCGGCCGGCGGGGGACGCCCCCGGCGTCGCCCGGCAGCGGGAGGGGCTGGTGGCGCGGACGCCGCTGCGGCGGACGACGACCGGGGCGAAGACGGCCAAGATGTTCGCCATCGACTTCGGCACCTCCAGCTCGACGATCACCATGGTGCGCGACGAGGAGCAGCAGCGGACCACGCATCTGCCGGAGGATCAGGACCGTCGGCTGTGCCGGGAGCTGGCCGGCCTGTTGGAGCTGCCCGGCCCGGACGACCCGGCCGCCCGCGACGAGTGGCGTGGCCTGGTCGCCGACTGTGTCAGTCAGGTGGGGCAGCAGGTCGGGCAGCTGCCCCCGTTCGACCACGACCCGGTCGACTCGGTGCGGCAACTGGTCGGGCACCTGCGCGCCGACATCCAGGGCACGGAGCAGGCCAGGGCACAGCTGCGGGACCTGACGTTGATCGGCCTACGGCCCGGCCTCAGCACCAACGCCGAGCTCCGTCGCTGGCTCGCCGGGGAGCTGCACCGCCGGGTGGACGAAGCGCTGTTCACCCCGGCGCTCACCGGGCTGGCCCAGGTGCCGCTGCAGGACCTCGGCGACAGGTACGCGGTCAGCAGCACCGCGTACGTGCTGCGACCGGGCGCGGTGACCCTGCACCAGCCGGCGTCGGACGACACCACGCTGGTCAGCGTGCTGCCGGGGCTGAAGCGGACCCTTGGGCAGCCCCGGCCGCTCGCCGCCGACCTGCTGGGGCTGGACTGGGATCCCGCGCCCCGGGAGCCGGCGACCAGCGAGTTCCTGCTGCTACACGTCTACCACTGGCTGATCGACCGGGCGCTACGGTTCGCCGCGGGACGGCACCAGGATCAGCTCCCCGACGCCGCCCACGTGCTGGTGACCTATCCGACCACGACTCCGCCGACCCAGCGGGAGCGGCTGGCCAGGCTGCTCCAACGCGACCTGGAGGTGCCGAAGCCCGACCTCACCTACGACGAGGGCGTCGCCGCAGCCATGTACTTCGTCCTGCGTGAGCTGCGCGGCAGCGTGCAGGAGGGGTTGGAGCGGTTCCGCAGCCGCAGCCGGCCGATCGACGGACACCACCACCCGACCTGGCGCCGGGTGGTGCTGGTGCTCGACATCGGCGGCGGCACCACCGACATCGCGCTGCTCGCCCTGGACCTGGAGGACCAGACCCCGGAGGCGGTGACCGATCCGCGGGCCGGCCGGTCGTACGTGCTCACCCCGCAGGTGCTCGGCTCGACCGGGCACCCCCAGCTCGGCGGGGACCTGCTCACCCTGCGGGTCTACTACTGGGTCAAGGCGTTGCTGGTGGACGCGCTGGTCGAGGCGCTGCCGGCCGACCAGCGCCGGAACCGGGAGGGCAGCTGGCCGGGCGCCAGCCGGGCACCGGACGGCAGCTACCGCCCGCTGGCCCCGTACGTGCTGGCCAACCAGACCCTCGATCCGGTGCCGGAGGCGGTCGCGGTGGCGTTGCGCGCGTTGCTCCCGACCGATCTGGAGTCCGGCGGCAGTGCCCCGGCGTTCGAGCGGCTGTGGCACGAGGCCGAGACGGCGAAGATCGCGTTGGGCGCGCTGGCGGCCGACGCGGAGTCGGTGACCGTCCACGACACCCGACTCGACCTGGTGCTCCAGAACACCGGTGGGGCCGGGTCGGCGCTGCCCGCGTCCCGGCTCACCGCGCCCACGCTGCGGCTGTCCGGGCGGGACTTCGCCCGGCTGGCCCGGCCGGTGTTGACCAAGGCGGCGGACCTCGCCGCCGAACTGGTGGTGGTCGGCCTGCGGGAGCGGCCGGACGACTCTCTCGACCAGGTCTTCCTCTCCGGTCGCAGCGCGCAGATGCCCCTGGTCGGCCGGTTGGTCGCCGACGCCCTGGCGCAGGCCCTCAACCAGCGGACGGATGCCGGCGGATGGGACCGTTCGTCGTTGGTGGTGGAGCGGACCAACGCCAAGCAGGCCGCCTCCATCGGTGCCTGCTGGGCGCAGGAGCAGCGGAACCTGCGGGCCACGGGGACCAGGGACGACGCCCTGGTCGGCGCGCTCAACGAGGGCGGCAGCGTGGTCCTGGTCAATGTGGACAACATGTTCCTCTCGCTGCCCTGCCACTTCTTCCTCCGGCAGCCCGACGGGGCGCGGGGGCAGCGGTTGCTCACCGCCGGCACGCCCTGCCGGTACAGCGACCGGCAGGGCAAACTGGCCGCCCGCAGCCGCTGGTACCTGGTGCCGCGCAACCTGCGGGTGCACCGTGACCTGGGCGCCGGCGAGTCGATCGAGTGGGGCGACTTCCGCTACCACCTGATCACCCACGCGCTGCGCCAGACCGGGATCACCCTGCCCGGCGAGCCCCCGGCCGACCTCTACTTCCAGCTCCAGGTCGACCAGGACCTCACCCCGACCCTGTTCCTCTGCCGGGGCGGCTCGCCCGACTTCCTCATGCACGAGAGCGGCGTCGACATCAGCCGGCTGCTGCCGGCGACCGGGGGCGGCCGGGCGGTGGTGATCCACGCGGTGGGGACGCCGGTGGGTCGTACCTCGGCGCGGGTGGCGGGCCGGTCGGTGGCGTTACGCCTGGACGGCCCGGAACCCTGGTTTCCGCACCGGATCCAGACCCTGCACCCGGATGCCGACCCGATCGCCGGCCTGGTCGGCGAGGTGCCGCTGCCCGAGCCGGAGGTCCGGTCGTCCGGCGTCCGGGGTTGGCGGTTCGAGATCAGCGACGGCACCGGCGGTACGGTCCACCGCACCGAGCTGCGCGTTCCGGACGGCCCCTACGACCGGGCAATCCGCTACTTCGCCTCGCTGGACCAGAGCGGCTGCCTGCGCGTGCACCGGGGCTATCCGCGTTATCTGACCACCACCCGCTTCGTCGACATGCTCAGCCACCCGGGCACCGTGTTCCACACCTCGATGACCCGGGGTGAACCGGTGTGGAAGGACAGCTGGGATCCCTTCAACGGGAGGCACTGATGAACGCTGAGCAGCCGAGGGTGGTCTCCGACGACCAGGCTCTGACGGCCCTGTCGACGGTGCTGGCCACCCCGGGGGAACGGGCCGAGCGGGTCCGGGCGGTCGTGGCGCGGTTCGGCGCGGAGCTGCACCAGGTGTTGTGGCCCCGGCCCACCGATCCGGCGCATCCGGACGCCGTGGTCGCCCAGTTGATCGAGTCGGTGCTCGACTGGCTGGCCCACCAGCCGACCCAGGCCCTGGCCGGGGATGCCGGGGTGGCCGGCCGGGCGCAGCCGTCGGAACCGGTCACCCGGTCGCCGGCAGGTGACGACGGCAACGGCGACGGCTCCCGGGAACCGGGGAGCACCGGGGATCCGGAGGGTGGCGGGGAAGCCGCCGACGGTGGAGCCCCCGGCCGGGTCCGCGACGCCGGCCCACCCGCCGGTCAGGACGAGGCGACGGTGGCCGGCGCGGTCCCGGACGGCCCGGCGTACGAGATCGGGCGGTTGTTCGACGAGTTCCGCGCCGATCCGGCGGTGGCGCCCTGGCGGGACGTCCCCGTGCCGACCGACCCGGCTGGCCGGTGGCAGTGGATGTGGCTGACCTGCCTGGCCCTCGCACCGAAGGAGGCGGCCCGGTTGCGCCGCCGGCTGCGGGCGGCGACGGACCCCGACAACCACCCGGCTCCGTCGGCGGACGGCCTGGTCCCGGCCGCACCCCGGTTCGACAGCGCGGCGCTGCCGCTGCCCTGTACGGAGCCGAGCCCCGAGGTCGCCGAGATAGCCGGCGGCGACCGTCAGCTCGGTTGCCTGGTCACCGACGCGCTCACCCTCGCCGACAGCGTGGCCGGGCTGGCGCACAGCCTGAACGTCACGGGCCGCCGGCCCATGCCGAGGCTGGACGAGCCGGGGCAGCGTACGCACTACCGCGCAGCCCTGCTCCGGCAGCTCAGCCAGTACGTCAACCAGGCATCGACCGACCCGGCCGGCAGGCTGCGCTGGCTGGTCAACGTGGACGAGGCGGTCCGCTCGATCTTCCCCTGCCCACCACCGGAGCCGGACAGTTGGTGGCGGACCGAGTTCGCCCGGCGCTGCACGGACCTGGTCCGGGAGCGGTTCGACGCGTACGCCGGAAGGGCGGTGCTCCACGTGCCGGATCACGGCTACCCCGCACTGTGGAACGGCGACGTCGCCACCGAGACGGACATCGAGGTCGTCCCGGGCGGTGTCGATTCCGCCAAGCAGGTGCGGTGGGTGCTACGGGTGGCCCACCAGATCGACGAATTCGACGGGCGGGGCAGGGTGATCTACTCGCGCTGACCGCCCGTACGGATGATGTAACCCCACGTCGTCGGTCAGTAGCCTTCGGGACGCCCGCTGACCGACGGCTGCTGGGGAGTCGCCGTGATCCAAGACCGCACCGGCCGGGCCGGCACCTGGCCCACCGGTAGTTTCCTGGCCCGGCTGACCGCCGACGACCAGGCGGTGCTGCTGGCCGCCGGTGCGCCTCGGTCCTGGACCCCGGGTGACCTGCTGTTCCGGCAGGGTGACGCGGGTTCGTCGGTGGTGCTGATGCTGCGCGGCTACGTCAAGGTACTCGGTCGCAAACCGGACGGAAGGCCGATGCTGCTCGCCGTCCGGGTCGCCGGTGACCTGCTCGGGGAACTGGCCATTCTCGACGGTGAGCCGCGGTCCGCCTCGGTGGTGGCGGCGGCCCGTGCCGCCGGCCGGGTCATGCCGGCGGCCACTTTCCGTAGCCTGTTGCGGGAGCGGCCGAGCATCGCCGACGCGGTGCACCGGTCGGTCACCGCCAAGCTGCGGATGGCCAACCGGCACCGGGTCGACGTCGGCGGTGACCTGGTGCTGGTCCGGATCGCCCGGCTCATCGCCCATCTCGGTGAGGTGTACGGCCGCCCGGTGCCCGAGGGCACCCTGATCGACCTGCCGCTGAGCCACACCGACCTGGCCGAGTTGGTGGCGGCCGCCGAACCGAGCGTGCAGCGTGCCCTGGCCGACCTGCGCCGCCTCGGCGCGGTGACGGTCGGCTACCGCAAGGTGGTGATCCGCGACAGGCAGGCGCTGTCCACGGTCGCCGCGACCGCCGCCTGACCGGCGGCGCGCCCACCGCACCGGCCGGTGGGCAGGGCAGCCGGTGGGCGGGCAGGTCGGCCGGTGGGTGGGTCAGCCGGCCGGTGGGTCGGCCGGTGGGCGGGTTCAGCCGGCCAGCACGCCCAGGGCGAGCAGGGTGAGCGCGGTGGTCACCATGACCGACACCCAGCTGAGTGACTTGCTCACGTGCCGGTTCTTGGTCATGGCGATGTCGGCCAGCATCCGGGCCAGCGCCCAGGATTCGGCGCAGAGCGCCGCCGCGCCGGCCGGGCCGGTGGTGTCGGCGGTGCCGGCGGCGATCGCCGGGAAGGCGAACCGGTTGGTCGGAGCCGGTGGGGTGAGGCGGGGCCGTAATCCCTGCATGAGGTGGTAACCGGAGACGAGGAAGGCCAGCGTGAAGGCGAGCACCGCCGGTGCCGCGAGCAGGCTCAGCGACCGTGGCTCGACCAGCAGCCCGACCACCTGGTCGAGCTGACTGGCCAGCACTGCGGTCACGCCGGGATGCACCACCAGCAACATGCTCACCTTGCTGTCCGCCTGCTGGGTGGCCAACTGGAACGATGAGTTGATCATCCCGACCACCATCAGTTCCTCGCTCGGGCTCAGCGGTGCGTCGGTCGGGTGCCCGCCCGGGGCCGCCGGCTGGTTGTCCATGTGGCATTCCTCCTCAGTGGCCTCCAGGGCACCACGGATTCCGGCCCGGCCCGGCATCACCTGACGGGATCGCACCAGATCACTGGTCCTGGTCGTCGTCGTGCTGCTGGTGGTGATCGTGGTCGTCGTCGTGGTCGTGGTCGTACCAGTGGGACGACACGTCGTGCTCGGAGCCGGTCCCGCCGACGTCGCTCCCGTCGTGCTCCGGGTGCTCGTCGAACAGCTCGTCGGGCAACTCGGCATGGCCGAGGCCAGGGCCGTGGTGGTTGTGGTGACCGTGCTGATGGTGACCCGAGTGGGTGCCGCCTGCGGGCGAGTCGTCGACCGAGCCCGCGTTGACGGTCAGATGGCCCTGGTAATAGACCTGCCCGGCGGTGAAGAGGCCCTGCACGGTGATCGCGGTGGCCATTCCGTCCCACCTGACCTTCGGCGCACGCGGATCCGGTGCCGGTGCCGACCGGGGCAGGTGGATCCACGCCCGCTCGACCTGATCATGCCGGAGCTCCACCGGGAACGGGGAGAAATGCTCCCGGCTCAGGCCCGGATAGTTCTGGCTGATCAGATCCGCGTAGAGATAGTTCGGCACCACCAGCGCCAGGTCACTCTCCCGGTGCTCGTCCAGCGCCGCCTTCAACCTCGGCGCGTTGATGAGGTCCCCGACCAGGATCGGCGCCGGACCGTGAAATCCGTTGCCGGCGTACGCGGTGGCCCCCTCGACGATCGCCATCCGCAACCGCATCCGCCCGAACTCGCCCGCATCGCCGTTGTTCTCGTGGAGCGCGTGGCGAAAGCCGAGCACCAGTGCCGGCACCACCGCCGCCTCGTTCACGCCGGGCTGGAACACCATCAACCGGCCGTCGCCGCTCTCCTGCGGAATGACCCGGTGCACCTGCGCACGCTTGCAGGCGTACTGGGCGATGCTCAGCAGCCGCCGCTGTCCCTGGTACTGCGCGGGGGCGGTACGGGTGCTGTACTTCTCGATGTCCACCGCCACCAACAAACGGCGAATCGCCGGGGCCTGATCGGTCATCGTGGTTCGTCCCTCCGTCGGTACGACCGTTGGCGGGTCCGAAACCTTCGGTCACGTTGCCCGCCGACGCGATTCGGAACCCCGCCCGCATTGTCGATTCGGCAGGGTCACGGTGATGCCGTCTAATGACGGAAACCGGCCGGAGAAACGGCCCTAGTCTCGCCGACGACGATGTTTCCACCCGTCTTGGCGGGTCGTCCGACCGGTGGACGAGCGCGCACCACGGCCCCGTCCGACCGGCGAGCCCGCCCCGACCGACAAGTGGGTGACGCGATGCCCAGCGTGCCGACCGGCACGACCGACGCCGGCACGGCCAGCCCGGGCGTTCCTCGCCGCCCCTCCCCGGTCTCGGCCGAGCTGGTCCGCTACGCCGGACTCGCCGCCGGGGCCGGCGCCGAGTTGGCCCCGTTGGCCCGGCTCCTCGACCAGGCCGACCGACGGCTGGCGCAGCCGATGCGGCTGGCCGTGGTCGGGCAGATCAAGCGGGGCAAGTCGACACTGGTCAACGCGCTGCTCGGCGAGGAGGTCGCGGCCACCGGCCAGCTCGAGCTGACCTTCACGGTCAACGAGCTGTGCCACCACGACCACCCGGTGGTCCGGGTCTTCTACCGCGACGGGGCGCCGGCCCGGGAGATGTCCCCGGAACGGCTCCGTGAGCTGACCGTCAACGACCCGAGGCACCTGACCCACCTGCGCCGCATCCGCCGGGTGGAACTCGGCCTGCCCAACCCGCTGCTGCGCGCGTTCCGGCTGGTCGACACCCCGGGACTGGGCAGCGTGCACGTCACCGACTCGGCCAACACGCTCGACTTCCTCGGCCTGTCCAATCAGGACCTGGAGGGCTCCGCCGCCGAGCTGACCGGCACCCTGGACGCGCTCGACCGGACGGCTCGGGACGTACACCAGGACAGCAGCGCCGAGCTGCACCGGGCCGACGCGGTGCTCTACCTGTTCCGGCGCGGCCTGCACGAGACCGACAAGGCGGCCATCGAGCAGTTCCTCGGCGGGGTCGACGGCCCGGTCACCCCGCTGAAGTCGTTCGGGGTGCTCAGCCGCTGCGACGACCTCTGGCCGCCGACCCCGGGCCTGCCCGGCAATCCCGACCGGCTCACCTTCGACCCGATGGCCGCCGGCCGCACCCTCGCCGAGGGCTACCTGCGCCGGGACGACATCCGGCGGCTCTTCTACACCGTGCTGCCGATCTCCGGTCTGGTCGGCATGGCCGCCCGGACCCTGACCGACGAGCACTTCACCTGGCTGGACGAGTTGGCCCGGGTGGACCTGCGCCGGCTCGCCCGGCGGGTGAGCGACGTCGGCACCTTCGGCCGGGCCGAGACGATCGAGGGCAGCGGGGTGCCGGCCGGGCACCGGCGGGAACTGCTCCGGGTGCTCGGCGGCTGGGGCATCGTCCAGGTCTGCCGCTACCTGCACGAGGACCGGCTGAGCCCGGCCCTGGTCCGGGACCGGCTGCGGGTGGACAGCGGCGTCACCACCCTCACCGAACTGATCACCAGCCACTTCGGCAACCGGGCCACGCTGCTGAAACTGTCCCACGGCCTGAACGACGTGAACCGCGAGATCGCCCGGATCCGGCTGGCCGGGCAGCGTACCGGCGAGGCGGTGCCGGCCGTGGTGGACGACATCGCCGCCGGGGTGGAGCGGCTGCGCGCCGAGACGCCGATGTTCGCCGAGTTCGACGCCCTCTCCGCGTACTACAACGGCGAGACGGCGCTCGACCCGGACGAGGCGGCCCAGCTGCTCCGGATCACCGGCGAGCACGGTCTCTCCTGCGCGGCCCGGCTCGGGCTGCCGGAGCAGAGCAGCGTGCAGACCATCGTGGACCGGGCCGGGTCGCGGGTACGCGAGTGGGCCCGACGCGAGCAGGACCCGAGCCTGGACTGGCCGACCGGTCAGGCGGCCCGGGTGGTGCTGCGCGCGTACGAACGGGTCGAGTACCGGGCCCGGCAGGCCCGCCGACTGCTCGACGGCACCGACGACCTGATCGAACCGACCCCAGGTGAGCACGTGTGAGCCACGCCAGGAGGGCATCGTGAACGACCTCGAACACCTGCGCGACGACAGCATCGCCCTGATCGACCAGGTCACCGCCGCACTCGGTGACGAACTCCCGGCCGCCTCGGCGGCCATGCTGGCGGGCTGCCGGGACCGGCTCCGCCACGCCCGCTACCACCTGGTCGTCTGCGGCGAGTTCCGACAGGGCAAGTCGAGCCTGCTCAACGCCCTGGTGGAACGGCCTGGCCTGTTCCCGGTCGACATCGACGTCACCACCTCGGTGGTCACCGTGCTCCAGTGGGCCGAACGGGACACCGCCACGGTGCACTTCGCCGAGGATCCCGACGACCCGGAGGCGAGCCGCCCGCCGCTGCCGGTCGACCTCGCGGACCTGCCGGCCTACGTCACCGAGCAGGGCAACCCGGGCAACGAGAAGCGGGTCAGCCTGCTCGTCCTGGGTGCCCCGCTGGAGCAGCTCACACCGGGGCTGGTGCTGGTCGACACCCCCGGTATCGGCAGCGTCAATCCCGCCCACACCGCCGCCACCCGCGCCTTCCTGCCCCGCGCCGACGCGCTGATCTTCGTGTCCAGCGTGCTGGAGCCGGTCACCACCGCCGAACTCGACTTCCTCGCCGGTGCGCTGGCCCAGTGCCCGACCGTGCTCGTCACCATCACCCAGGCGGACAAGGTGGTCGAGCCGGAGCCGGTGGTCGAGGCGGCCCGTGACCGGATCGCCGAGGTCGCCGGACGGCCACCCGGGGAGCTGACCGTGCTCGCGGTCTCCGCGCTGCGCAAGTTCGACGCGCTGGAGGACGGGGATCCGGCGTTGCTGGACGGGTCCGGGTTCCCGGCGCTGGAACGGCACCTGTGGGGCGCGCTCGCCGGCACCGTCGGCGGACTGCGGATCGACGGCGAGCTGGAGACGGTGACCGCGCTGCTGGACGGCGCGGCGGCACCGGTGGCCATCGAGCTGGCCGGGCTGGTCGAGGACAGTTTCGGCGAGTTGGACGCCGAGCTGAAGGCGTCCCGGACGGCGGCGGAGAAGCTGCGCGGCGCGGGACAGCGCTGGCGGCGTACCGCCCGGGACGACCTCGACCGGGCGGCCCGGCCGGTCCGCGACCAGCTCAGCAGCGACTTCGACCGGATCGTCGACGAGTTCCGGCGCAGCCTGGACTCCGACGACGCCCTGACCGACCCGGCCGCGGTGGTTCGGCAGGTCTCCGACCAGATCGTGGACGCCGGCAGCCGGGCCGCCACCGACCTCCGGCGGGCCGTCGACGAGGTGGCCGAGCGGCACGCCACCCAGCTCGAGATCGAGTTGACCCTGCCCACTGTCGATCCGGACGGGCCGGCGCTGACGGGCGCACCGGACGGGACGGCTCCGGCGGCGGGCGACTTCACACCCCCGCACCGGGCCAGGCAGACCTCCTTCGCCGCGTTCCGGACGAGCTGGGCCGGCGGCATGGCGTACGGCGGGGCCGGCACCCTCATCGGGGCGGCCGCCGGCAGTTTCGTCCCGGTCGTCGGCACCATCGTCGGCGGCATCCTGGGCGGGGTGATCGGTCAGCTCACCGGCTGGTTCGCCGGTCGGCGCGAGGCCCGGCTCCAGGCCGAACGCCAGCGCCGGCAGGACCAGGTCGGCGCGCTGCGCAGCCACGTGCTGCCGATGCTCGACTCGGCCCGACGGCGGGCCGAGCGGCAGCTCACCTATCAGGTCAAGGACTACGCCGACGCGCTGCTACTGGCGCTGGACAACCAGCTCGACGCCCAGGCCGAGGCGTACGCGATGACCGAACGCCGGCTGATCGAGGCCCGCAGCCGGGGCGTGCACGAGCGCAAGCTGCGGATAGCCCAGCTCGAGGAGCGGCTCGGCGTCTACGCCGGCCTCCAGGAGCGGGTCGACGCGACCCGGAGCCGTGCCCGCCGGCTGACCCACCGGTCGCCGGACGGCCCGGCGAACTGATCGCCGGGCGCTCGACGGGCGACCCGGACGGCTCGACGAACTGATCGGTGGTGACCGGTGGGACTGGTGTACGGCATCGACTTCGGCACCGCCACCTCGACGGTGGCGGTCTGCGTCGACGGCGAACCGCCCCGGCTGCTCGACGACCCGACCGACCCGGCCGGCGGGGTCCTGGTGCCGACCGCGGTGTGCCTGGAACGGGACGGGTCGCTGTCGGTCGGCGCTGCGGCGGAGCGGAGCAAGCACCTGCGCCCGTACCGGTCCCGGTTCAAGGCCGGTTTCGGCGACCCGACGCCGTACCGGCTCGGCGACCGGGAGCTGCGGGCACCGGAACTCGCCGCCGAGGTGCTCCGGGCGCTGCGGCGGCGGGCCGAACGGGCCGTGCCCGGTAAGCCTGACCTGGTGGTGCTCGCCGTGCCCGCCGCCTGGGCCGGCTACCAGCAGGGCCTGCTGCGCCACGCCGCCACCCTGGCCGGCTTCGACCCGCTGACGGTACGGCTGGTGGCCGAACCGCTGGCCGCGGCGGCGCAGGTGCTGGCCGAGGTCGGCCCGGCACCGCTGACCACCCTGTTCTGCGACTTCGGCGGCGGCACCTTCGACTGTGCCGTGGTCAACCGGTCCCGGCAGGGGGACTGGCAGGTGTTCGGCCCACCCGGGGGCCGGGCCGACCTCGGTGGCGGCCTGCTCGACCGGCTGGTCCAGGACGTCGTCCGGCAGAGCTTTCCCGGACCCGCCGCCGCACTGCTCGACGGCCCGGCGGTCGACCCGGACACCTTCCGGCGCCGGTTGCAGCTCAACGACACCTGCGAACGGATCCGGGCGGCGCTCTCCACCGCCGCCACCCACCGGGAGTCGCTCACCGAGTTGGATCCGCCGGTGGCGCACGTGTTCACCCGGGAGCGCCTGGAGGACCTGGCCCGGCCGTACCTGCTACGGGCGGTGGCCGAGTGCGAACGGCTGCTCACCGAGCCCACTGTCGGTCTCGACCTCGGCTGGTCCGGGGTGGACCGGATCGTGCCGATCGGTGCGGTCGCCCGGATGCCGCTGGTCGGGCGGCTGCTCGCCCGGGGCTCCGGCCGGCCGGTGCTCGCCGTCGACGAGCCCGGGCTGGCGGTGGTACGCGGCGCGGCCCGGCTGGCCCGGCGGTGGGCGGCACCGACCCGCCACCGGGTCGCCGGCCCGCGCCCCGGTCGCGCCGTGCCTCCGGGCGACGCCCCGCCGCCGCGCCCGGAGGTGGAGCTGGCCGCCGGGGCGATCCGGGTCGGTCGTCAGGTCTGCGCGCTCGCTCTCGCCCCGGTCGGTCCGGGGCTGGTCATCGGCGCACCCGGCGAGGTGCACCTGTGGTGGCTGCCGGAGGAGGAGCCCCGGTGGACCCGCCGGATCGGCGACTGGCAGGACGAGGTGTGCGGGGTGGCGTTCAGCCCGGACGGTCGCCGGGTGGCGGCGGCGAGCCGGGACGGCACGGTGGTGATCTGGACCGCCGACAGCGGTCGGGAGCTGGTCCGGGTGCGGCACCCGGGGCGGATCAACGCGGTCGCCTTCGACCCCGACGGGTCGCGCTTCGCCACCGCCGGCAGCGACCAGAACGCCGTCATCTGGCACGCGGACTCGGGAGACCCGCTCGGCAGCCTGCCGCACCCACGCCGCGTGCAGGCGGTGGCGTTCAGCCCGGACGGTGCGCTGCTGGCCACCGGCTGCGGTGACGGCAGCACCCGGATCTGGCAGCTCTCCGGTGGACGGGAGCAGACCGTGTGGTTCGGTGCCGACGCGGTCAACGCGCTGGCCTTCGACCACGACGGCAGCCGGGTGGCGGTCGCCGGCTACAACCGCACCGCGAGCGTGTGGCGGGTGGGTGACGGCGAACGGCTGACCACGGTACGACACGACGGCGCGGTGCAGGCGGTCGTCTTCGGCTGGGACGGTTCGGTGCTCGCCACCGCCGGTGACGACGGGTCGGCCCGGCTGTGGCGGCTGCCCGACGGCGCGGAGCTGGGTCGGGTCCGGCACGACGGCCGGGTACGCGGGCTGGCCGTGCACCGGGACCGTGCCCTGGTCACCGGCGGCCACGACCTGTTCGTCCGGATCACCCCGCAGCGGCTCGCCGACCCGAGCCGACGTTGACCGCTGACGCGGGCACGTGTTTGACCTCGCCCCAGGGGAATGGCCCAGGCTGAGCGGGTGGACGATGTGGAGCTGATCCTGCCCGGCGAGTTCGGTGCCGCGACCCGCCTGTCGTCGAAGGCGCTGCGGCTCTATGCCGAGCAGGGTCTGCTGCTGCCCGCAGCTACCGACCCGGCCACCGGCTACCGCCGCTACCACCGTGATCAGATTCCCCGTGGTCGGCTGATCGCCCGGCTGCGCGTCCTGGGCCTGCCGCTGGCACGCGTCGCCACCTTGTTGGAGCTCAGCCCGCAGGCCCGCCAGGCTGAACTTCGCGCCTGGCTGGCAGCCCAGGAGGCCCAGCTTCGACGCCGACGCGAGCTGATCGAGGCCCTTGAGGGTGACGCTGCACCGGTCACCGCCGCTCCGCGGCTGCGGTCGAGGCCACCACGCAAGCTGTTGTGTCAGGAACGGCGTGTGCACATCGGCGAACTGGACACCTTCGTCACCGACGCGCAGCACCGCATCCGTGCCCGGCTGCGGGCGGCAGGCGTGCCCTGCGACGGGCCGACCCTGGTGCACTTCCACGGGTTCGTGACCCACGACAGCGAGGGACCTGTCGAAGTCGCGGTGCCGTTCACCGGCTCCGTCGAACCCGTCGACGACCTGCGGGTCCGGTTGTCTCCGGCGGGCACCGACGTCTACCTGCCGGTCGCCGAAGCCGACGCCGGATTCCCCGACATCCTGCGCGCCTACGAGACGTTGGAGGCATGGCTCGACGCGAACCGCCTGACCAGCCCCGCCAGCCCGGTCGAGATCCGACCCGGCACCGACGGTGCGCTCCTCGACGTCACCTACCCCGTCTCGACCAACGGAGAAAGTTGAAGCATGCACCCCTACATCGGATCCGGGCACTACTGCTACGCCAACTCGCTGGCGATGGCCCTCGGCCCGACGGCCCCCTCCCCGTCGATCATCGAAGTGCTGACCGGCTCGCCGTTCGGCATGCATCTGCTCGGCGGGCGGCTGCCGCTGTTCGATCCGTACGGTTGGGACGACCGGGGCATCGACGACGCGATCGCTCTGCTCGGCTGGACCTGCCGACGACGGGGTGCCGACGACGGCGAGCAGGCCCTGGCGATGCTCAACGCAGCGGTCACGACCGGCCCCGTCCTGGCCGGACCGCTGGAGATGGGCCTGCTGCGGCACGTGCCCGGCATGACCGGACCGATCGGGTCGGACCACTTCGTCGCTGTCCTGGAAGCCGACGACACGCTGGTCCGGTTCCACGATCCGTACGGCTGCCCCTACGCGACCCTGCCGACCCGGGACTTCCTGGCCGCGTGGCGTGCCGACACGATCACCTTCTACCACGCCGAGCCGTACACCATGCGTAGCCACTTCCAGCAGGTGCGCGAGACCACCACCGAGGCGGCGCTGTGTGCGGCCCTGCCCGGCGCGGTCGCCTGGCTGCGCGGACGCGACGACCTCGCCGTGCCGCCCGGCACCATCGGCGGCGCCGCCGCGGTGCACCGCCTCGCTGACCTGGTTACCGACGGACTCGACCCCGAGACGCACGATCACCTGACGCATTTCGCGATCAGGGTCGGCGCCCGGCGACTCACCGACGCCGCCACCGCACTGGCCAGCCTCGGCCGCGACGAGGCCGCCGTCATCGCCACCCGGCAGGCCCGGCTGGTCGGCAGCCTCCAACACGACATCGTCAACGGACACACGGAATCCGCCGCCCGAACGTTGCGGCACCTCGCTCCGACCTACGACCAACTGGCTGCCGTGCTCAGCTGACACCGCCGTGCCGAGAGCCCCGCCGCGCAGCTCGGGGACGCCACCGAGCAGGTCACCACCGAGCACTACCAACTCCCAACTCTTTGAGTGTTGGAGTCTGCGCCGGCAGATGATGGCGCAGGCGAGGGTGAGGAAGGCTTCGTGGATGTCGTCGCGGATTTCCCAGCGGATGCGGAGGCGGCGGAACCAGTGCAGCAGTGCGGATAGTGCGTTCGACGACCCATAGGCGGGTGCCGAGGCCGGAGCCGTGGCCGGTGCCGCGTCGGGCGATGACCGGGGGGATGCCCTTGGCGCAGAGTTGGCGGCAGTAGCAGTCGTAGTCGTAGCCACGGTCGGCGTGCAGCCACTGTGGTCGCTGTCGGGGCCGTCCGCGGATGCCCCTGATGCGGGGGCCTTGTCGACCAGGGGCATGAGCTGGGTGACGTCGTGGCGGTTGCCGCCGGTCAGGCTCGCGGCGAGGGGGATGCCGCCCGCGTCGGTGAGAACGTGGTGTTTCGAGCCTGGTTTGCGGTGGTCGACCGGGCTCGGACCGGTTTTGGGCCGCCCTTGAGCGCCCGGACGTGGGAATCGTCGATCACCGCCCGGGACATGTCGAGTTGCCCGCTGGCGCGAAGCTTACCGAGGAGAACCTCGTGCAACCGTTGCCAGACACCGGCGTCGTTCCAGTCCCGTAACCTGCGCGAACACGTCATTCCCGAGCCGAAGCCGAGTTCCTGGGGCAGGTACTCCCATGGAATCGCGGTGTAGGGCACGGCGGCTACTCACCCCTCCTCACGTTCAGACAGAACGATCCTCACGTCCGCCCGGTTACGCCCAACCTCATTGAGTTAGGAGTTGTTAAGCAAGTTGTACCGACGCCGACTTTTGCAGCAGCGGGAATAGCATCGGCCAATCCATCGCGAGCTTGATCAAGATAGGCTCACGAAAGATGAAGATCGATATTTTTCTAGTCACGCTGGACGCACTTCCACAACTCACACAAAGACAAATCGCAGACACATACGGCCAACGCCTGCGTGCTAGCCTCCAACTCATCGCCTACAGACGATGCGATGATCCTTTACTTGGAGGAGTTACGTGGTGAAGACGAAGAATCTCCTGGCTTTTGTCGCGGCATCGATCGCAGTGGCCGCCACTGGCGGCCTTGTCGCCCCGACTCCGGCGTCAGCCCACTGGAGTTGCGGTCGAACCCCCCCTCCGGACATTGATGATGGTGGCGGCCATTTCATCAAGGGTTCTTCCGTGCGTATGCTCAACGGCTCCAGCACCAAGTGCACCACAATCGGCTGGACCTATGCTGGAGAATCGCTCGACTACCATTGCTGGGCGTTGGGCGAAGACAGGAAGACATGGACCTACGCCATCAACGACAAGTACAAGGACAGGGGCTGGATCCGCGACGAGCTCCTCGCCGACAACGGCGCGCTCACCCCTTGCCCAGGAGAGGGCTAGTGCCTCGTCATGCAGTGCCGCACGCCTTGGTCGCGCCGGTAGGTGGCCCGTAGTCACACAGGGTGTCCGACCTGCCGCCAGGCGCGGCCGGGGCGGGGTTGCAGGTTCAACTCGTCCACGCACAGGACCCGGCCGTCGGCGGGTGGATGGTCGTAGAGGTCGAGAATCCGGCGCATCTTCATGGTGAAGTCGGGGTCGGTGCTGGCCTTCCACGTCTTGGTGGCCCGCCAGGACACGCCTCGTCCGTGCAGGACACGGCGGATCGTTTCGACGCTGATCGTGGTGACGTAGCCGGCGTGGATCAGGTAGTCACGAAGCTTGGCAAGCGACCAGCAGGAGAACGGCCGGCCGAGGAAACGGGGGTCGCACCGGGCGATGACACAGATCCAGTCCCGGATCTGCTCATCGATCCGTCTCGGTGCGCCCCCGCTCCATTTTGGGTCCAGCGCGTCGAACCCCCTGACAGTGAACGCGTGGATCACGTCCCGCACGTGGTCCTCGCTGGTCCGCAGCAGGTGGGCGATATCGGGGCGGGCTGTCCTTGAGCGGACATCAGCACCACGATCGCCCGCCGCAGCTTCACCGGGTCCTTCGTGGTCCGGGTGATCTTCTGCAACCGAGCATAGCCGTCCCGCACTTGTCACCGCTGCTCGGATCTTGCCGCTGAGCTGCGCCGATTCACCCCTGGCCACCCAGGGTGACCGGCAAGATCATTGCAGACGCCTAGAGTTCGGGGATGGCTCCCGCTCTCACCTACCAGGGCGCGCTGCGTCTCCTCGGCCGGCACGACTCGAAGGCCCTGACCCTTCTGGACGGTCTGCTCGGCGGCGTGATCCTGGCGGCTGGGCCGGCGGCGTTCGGCGGGGCGCAGGCGGCGGCGTTCCTGTGGGGAGCCGTGGATCAGAAGAACGAGGTGGTACGGCTACTGCGCGGACTGGTCGCGGCCGGCGTCGGGCGACTGTCGGGGGCGTCCGGCCGTGACCGGTTCGAGCTGTTGCAGGCAGCGCACACGGCGATCGTGGGGGCGGCGCTGTTCGAGGCATGGGAGGCGCGGTTAGGTCCGGTCTGGGCAGAGCTCGAGGTCACCCGCGAGGAGCGAATCCGGCTGCTGACCGATCGGCACGGCGACGACCTGGTGCAGGTGCTGGCCCGGTCGGAGATTCCCATGCCGAGCGGGTTCGCGGGCCGATCCGAGCTGAAGCCGTACCTCAGCCGGGCGGTCACCGCCGGCCAGTCGTTCTTCGCCGGGCTCGCCGGCGGGGAGCGGCGCACCTGGCTGGCTGCGCCGGATCTCGCTGACGAGGTGATCGGCGACGCGCTCGACCGGTACCGCGCGCTGTATCTCCAGCTCGCGACTGACGTCAGGGAGTTCCTGATCTGGGCGATCCTGGCCGGGCAGGACTCGCTGCGCGCCGACCTCGCGCGTCAGGCCGGTGAGCAGTCGGCCGGATTGGCACGACTCACCGCGCTGCTGACGCCGGCCGAGCCTGGCCCGGCCCCCGCCGGGCAGTCGGTCCTGGTGCACCAGGCGAACCTGGCCGTCCTGCGCCGGCCTCCGATCGCCGCCGACACCCTGCGGTACATGGAGGGTCTGCGCTTCCCGTCGATCGACGAGGGGTACGTCACGCCGCACTATCGCCGTGCGGTGCGCGGCCGGGACGACAACATCGCCGACGACAACTGGTGGAACCAGCACCCGGTCAGCCACGACCTGGACACCTTCCTGGCCGGGCACCTCATGTCGCCGGCTGCCGCCAGGTCCCCGCTACTGGTCCTCGGCGACCCCGGCTCGGGCAAGTCGACCCTGACCAAGGTCCTCGCCGCCCGGCTACCCGCCGACCGGTACATGGTGGTCCGGGTGCCACTGCGGGAGGTCACGGCCGATCAGCGGGTACGTGTGCAGGTGCAGGAGGCTCTCGACGACCTGCTGAACGGTCGCGCACAGTGGAACGTGCTCGCCGACGAGAGCCGTACCCTGGTCCGGGTCGTCATCTTCGACGGTCTCGACGAGCTGATCCAGAGTGTCGGCGTGGGCCGCAACTACCTGCGCGAGGTTCAGGAGTTCCAGGAGGTCGAGGCGGCGGCCGGCTCTCCGGTGTGCGCCGTGGTCACCTCACGCACCTTGGTGACCGGCCGGATGTGGGTGCCGCCCGGCTGTCTCGCGATCAAGCTGGCCGACTTCGACGACGACCAGGTCGGTGCCTGGCTGACGGGGTGGCACACGGCCAACGCGGGTGGGCACGGCATCCGGCTCCCCAGCGCCGACGCCGTGCGATCGCTGACCGACCTGGCCCGGCAGCCGCTGCTCCTCCTGCTGATCGCGCTGTACGCCGCCGACCCGAACAGCCCCGACCTGCGCGGCGACACGTCGGCGGTCGACCTCTACGACCGTCTGATCGACAACTTCATCCGCCGCGAGGTCGACAAGGACGGCCAGATCGCCCGCGCCGACCTGCCCCGCGAGATCGCCCGGCGCCGCTGGCAACTGGGGGTGGCGGCGCTGGCGATGTTCAACCGACGGCGGACGTTCGTGCTCGACGGTGAGTTGGAGGCGGACCTGGCTGGCTTGGGCGTGCCGGTGGCGGCTGGCGGCGGTCACGAGGTGATCGGCCAGTTCTTCTTCGTGCACGCGGCGTCCGCGAAGGTTCCGGACTACATCAAGCGGCGGGAATCGTACGAGTTCCTGCACAGCACGTTCGGTGAGTACCTGGTGGCGAGTGCTGTCCTGGATGAGGTGCGGGAGATCGCCACGGCGGTGGAACCGGCCGCGCGGCGCGTGCGCTCGGCACCCCGTCTGGACGACGGTGTGCTACACGCGCTGCTGTCCTTCCGCGCCCTTGCGGCGGAGCCGCGCGTGCTGGGATTCCTGCGGAGCGTTGCGGAGGCGCTGCCTGACCCGGAGCGGTCAGCCGTCCAGGGCGTGCTCGCGCGGTTGTTGGCGCAGGCCCGGCGGCGAACGATCTCGGTCGAGTTCGAGAGATACCAGCCGGAGCAGCTCGATCCGGTACGGGCCCGGGCGGCGTACACGGCGAACCTGGTGACGTTGCTGTGCTGCCTGGACAGCGTTCCTCTCTCCATGGTCGTGCCGGACGCCACCGACGAGGTTCGTGAGTGGCGAGCCATGGCGCGGCTGTGGCAGGCCGCGCTGGCCGAGGATTCGTGGCGCGGTCTCGCCTCGTCGATGGCGCTGCGCGCCGCCGACCACACTCTCGTCCGGTCGGACCACCGTCAGCGCCGGCCGTCCGACTACGAAGCGGGACTGCTGGGCATGCCGGCCGTGGCGGAGGCGCTCGCGCTGGCCGAGCGGCTCGGCGGAGACCGTGACTCACCGCGGACCGGCCTTCTCCGCCGCCACATTCTGGCCAAGCTGGCGGGAGTGGACGCCGGGCACAGCGGTTTGAACATCCCGTACACCATGGCGACCGCCGGCGTGCAGCCGCTACCCGAGGACCTCCGCCAGCTGCTGATCAACATGTTGGGGTTGGTCACCATCCAGTGGGACTACGACGAGGTTCGCGCGCTCGTCGCGACCGTCGCCAAGGGCGGGCCCGGGCGCCGGACCGACTGGTGGCCGCTGGTCGTCCCGCTCTCCGTCTTTCCGCAGCTCCTGGACGATGTGCCGCGGCTCATGACCGTGGTCCAACTGCGACCGACGACCCGGAGCGCACACGTCGCCTTTCTCCGCACGGCGATCAACGACGAGTTGTGGCTGGACCGCCTCCGCGGCGTGCTCACCACCGATCTGCCACCTGCGGTGATCGCGGCCAAGGTGCGGGAGATGGCCACCACCGGCTTCGACCTCCCCGCCCGGCTGGCCCGCGCGGTGAGGAACACGGCGTCCGGGCTCCGGTTCCTCCGCGAGCACGCCATCCACCGGGGCCGCCCGATCGGTCGCGCCGACCGGCCGGACCTGAACGCCCTGGCGCCGGAGCTGCTCGCCAGCCTGCCGAGGGCGTTCGCGCGGGCGTACGGCCTGATCGGCGGAAGGCACGACCCGGCGCGACGCGGTGATCGGCTGCTGCAGCCGACCGAGTTGCACGCCGACGGCGAGATGCTGATCTTCCGGGTCGCCGAGAACGGCACCGCACGGTGGGCCGTCCCGCTGGACGAGACGACGCGATCCGGGACGCCGGTGATGATCCGGGTCGACGGGTTCGCCGGCGGCGAGTGGCGACCGTACCTGGACCGGGTGTCCACGACCTTCGTGGAGATGATGATGTCGGAAGCGCTGTTCAGCGCTGTCCGTTTCGCCGGCCATCGCAGGCTCGACGAGCAGACCCTGGCCGAGTTGGAGCGGCACTACCCCCGCCTGCCGCTTCCCGACCATCTGCTGTGGTCGCGCCCGGACGGCCCGCCGGTCCGCTGGTTCTCCGGCCCGCACGTGGTCCTGCGCGAGGACGGTCGCCGTCTTCTCCGGGTCCAGGCGGACACCGCCGAGGCTTTCGAAGCGGTCAAGGTCACCCTTCCCGGCGACTGGGTCTCAGTAGGTGTAACCGAGATGGGTGGGAATGCCGTTCCCTGACCCACAAATGGAGGAAGCAACAGTCTGCCCGCGAGCCCAGCCCTGGCTGGTCGATGACGGCCGCTGGAAACCGCGGACAGCTGGACGCTGCAACGGGGCGCCCCGCAAGCTGATCTCCATCGGCATGCGAAAAGCCCCGCGACCTTGGCATTTCGCCTGTTCACGGGGCCTTTCGGTTAACCGAGCCGCCTGACGGAATCGAACCGTCGACCTACGCATTACGAGTGCGTCGCTCTAGCCGACTGAGCTAAGGCGGCAACGATCGCCAAGTGTACGGCACATCCCGGCCCGGGGCCTACGGGGTTCCCACCTCCCACCTGACCGAGCGGAGATCAACAAGCATCGGTGGCCGGCGCGGCAGTTAGGCTGCCCGGGTGAGTGACGACCACGCCGACCCGGACGCCGAGCACGCCCCCGGTGAGCGGGCCGTCCGACGGCCACGGGGCACCGATCCGGTGGAGTTGGGCTTCACCCCCCGCCGACCGGTCCCCTGGCTCGCGCCGTTCCTGCTGATCAGCACCGGTATCCGTACCCTGCTGGCGATGCTCTTCGGGGCGTACCTGGACAAGCGGGAGCTGCAGAACGCGCTCGACGCGCGGATCGGCAGCCAGATCGGGCCGGACGGCGGGCTGTGGCTGGACTACGTGGCCGACCTGGGCGACGGGTTCGACGCCACGTACTCGGTGGCGTACCTGCTGGCCCAGCCGGAGCTGACCGTCGACGGGCACCGGCTGCCCCGGGCGCAGACCCTGGTGATGGGGGGCGACCAGGTCTACCCGTCAGCGGCCTACGAGGCGTACGAGGACCGGTGCAAGGGGCCGTACCAGGCGGCGCTGCCGGTCGCCCCACCGCAGCGGCCGACGCTGTTCGCCGTGCCCGGCAACCATGACTGGTACGACGGGCTGACCGCCTTCCTGCGGCTCTTCGTCCGCTCCCGGGACCGCAACTTCGGCGGCTGGGGCACCGGCCAGTCCCGGTCGTACTTCGCGGTGGAACTGCCGGCCGGGTGGTGGCTGCTCGGCCTGGACGACCAGTCGGGTTCCTACCTGGACGACCCGCAGCTCTCGTACTTCGACGAGGTGGCCCGCCGGCTCGGCCCCGACTCCCGGGTGATCCTGGCGGTGCCGGCACCGACCTGGGTGAAGTCGGTCGACCATCCCACCGCGTACGACTCGATCGACTACTTCGTCCGGACGATCATCGCGCCCACCGGGGCGCACGTCCGGCTGCTGGTCTCCGGCGACCTGCACCACTACGCCCGGTACGCCGGGCCGGAGCGACAGCTCATCACGTGCGGCGGCGGCGGCGCGTACCTCTACCCGACGCACACCCTGCCCGAGCGGATCGAGGTCCCCCCGAAGGACACCCTGTCCCGCCGGGCCAGCCGCACCCGGGCGTACGACCTGGTGGCCCGGTTCCCGGACGCGGCCCGCTCCCGCCGGTACGGCTGGGGGGTCTTCCACCGGCTACCCCGGCGCAACCCGGGCTTCGGCACCCTGCTCGGCACCCTGCACACGCTGCTGATGCTCGCCATGGCGGGCGTCGCGGCCAACCGGAACGGCACCGAGCAGCGGCTGCTCAGCGTCCCCCTGGTGATCATGTTGGCGGTGACGCTGCTCGGCGCGGCCTTCTTCGCCCAGCCGCCCGGCGCCAGCGGGAAACGGCACGTCCGGCACTGGCTGCTCGGCGTCGGCCACGGGCTGGCGCACGTGGCGCTCGCGGTCGCCGGCACCTGGGCCTGGCTGCACCTGCCGTTCTACCACTGGCCGTGGCCGCTGCCGGCGGTCGCCGCCGCCGTGCTCTACGGCCCGGTGATCGGGCTGGTCGCCACCCAGCTGGTGGCCGGATACCTGCTGGTCGCGGGCGCTTTCGGGGTCAACGTCAACGAGCTGTTCGCCGGGCAGGGCATCGAGGACGCCAAGTCGTTCCTGCGGATGCGGATCGACCCGGACGGCACACTGACCGTCTATCCGATCGCCGTCGACCGGGTCTGCCACGACTGGCAGCTCAACCCCGACCAGTCCCCGACCGCCTCCTGGCTGGCCCCCCGCACCCCACTGACCCCCCGCCTCGCCGAACCCCCGGTAACCCTCACCTGACCCACCCCACCCGGCCGCACCCACCCCGGCACGGACCGCGCCGCACACCCCGCGCCCCACCCGCCGCTTCCACCACCCGCCTCCGCCGCCCGTCGCACATCGCCCGTCGAAGTTGACCAAGAGGTTTGCGTCACTCGCCGCGCCCGCACTGACGCAAACCTCTTGATCAACCCCGGTCGTCGTCGGCGGGCGGCGGCGCGGGCAGGGAGGTCAGGGAGTGGATCATGGACTTGAGGGCGTGGAACGCGGCTGAGCGCTCGGGGCCGGTCATGCCGGAGAGCATTCTGACCTCGACGGAACGGACTGCCGCGGTCGCCTGCTCCAGGCTCCGCCGGCCCCGGGGGGTGAGCCGTGCGGGGAGCGCCTTCCCGACGGGGGCCGCCGCCGGCCTGGTCACGTAGCCATCGCGTTCCAGATTCTGGAGCAGCACGTTCATCGTCTGCCGGGTCACGAACGCGCCCCGCGCGAGTTCGGAGTTCGACATGCCCGGTCGCTGCGCCAGCAGTTCGAGGCAGGCGTAGTGCGTCACGCCCATCCCGAGTGGTCGCAGCACCTCCTCCATGGCCGCCCGCAGGGCGCTCGACGCCTCCTTCAGCAGGTAGCCCAGCGACGTCTCCAGGTCGATGCCGGCATCAGCTTGACTCATGTCAGCATTCTGACATAGCGTGAATATGTCAGGAACCTGACATGACTGAAGGAGCATCACATGCCCGTCACCGGCCCCGACTTCATCTCGCTCCAGGCGCGCGACCTCGCCGCCTCGCAGGCGTTCTACCAGCGCTACCTCGGCCTCGTCCGCTCGCCGGCCGGGCCACCGCACGCCGTCGTCTTCGCCACCACACCGATCGCGTTCGCCCTGCGCGACGTCGTCCCCGGCACCGATCTCGCCTCCGCCGCCCGGCCCGGCATCGGTGCCGCGATCTGGCTCCACGCCACGGACGTGCAGGCCATCCACGACGCGCTCGTCACCGACGGGCACACCATCGTCTCCGCGCCGGTCGACGGCCCCTTCGGCCGGACGTTCACCTTCGCTGACCCCGACGGCTACCACGTCACCCTGCACGACCGCGCCTGACGGGCCGGGCCCGACACCCGTGAAGTGGCGGTCAGCTCGCGGCCCCTCCGGGGCCGGCCAGGTCGCGGCTCTCGTAGGCGCTGCGGGAGCCGCAGACGTCGGCGCGGGAGCACATGGAGCGCGAGCCGTCCGCGTCCAGCCGGACGGTCACCGCGTCCCTCGGGACGCTGTGGCCGACCACCCGGCCCTCCCCCTCGGGCGTGGTGACGCGGCTGCCCACCGCCGGGGCGGACTCGGTGAACTTGGCATACAGCGGATGCTCGTACTTGAGGCAGCACATCAGCCGGCCGCAGGCCCCGGAGATCCGCAGCGGATTGAGCGGGAGGTCCTGGTCCTTGGCCATCCGGATGGTCACCGGCTCGAAGTCGTTGAGGAAGGTGGCGCAGCACAGGTCCCGGCCGCAGGAGCCGATGCCGCCCTGCACCCGGGCCGAATCCCGGGCGGAGAGCTGGCGCAGCTCCACCCGGCAGTGCAGGGTCGCCCCGAGGTCCCGCACCAGGGAGCGGAAGTCCACCCGGTGCGGGGCGGTGAAGTAGACCGTCGTCCGGTCACCGGTGCCCTCGGTGGCGGCCAGGACGTGGTCCACCGCCACCACCTTCATCGGCAGACCGTGCTCCCGGATCAGCCGCTTCGCGGCCACCTTCGCCTCGGCCTTGCGCCGCCGCAGCACCTCGTCGCGGCGCAGGTCGTCGTCTCCGGCCAGGCCGGCCAGCTTCGGAAAGCCGTCGGTCTCCTCGGTGACCCACTGCGCCGACCAGACGCACTCCGCCACCTCGGGACCGTCGTCGGTGGGGACGAGCACCCGGTCGCCGACCTGCGGACGGAACTCCCCCGGGTCGAGGTAGTAGAGCCGCCCGTACCGGTTGAAGCTGACCGCGCAGAGCATGCCCATGACATCAGCCTACGACGGCCGGCCGGAACCGGGCCGGACGCGGCTTCGCGGAGCCGGATCGGGTCACGGTCAGCCGATCCGCAACGGGCCGCCGTGGTACGACGGGCCGCCGGTCGACCGCCAGGTCGACTCGGCCAGGCTGGGCGACCACTGGCGCAGCAGCGTCTCCGCCCCGTCGTAGGCCACCCCGAGCACCGACAGCACCCGGGTGGCGATCTCGGCCGCCGCACCGACCCCGGCGGCCGACCCGGCACCGGGGCCGGTCGCCGCCCTGACCCGGACCGCCTCGGTGGAGCCGAGCACCTCGGCCAGCACCCGGGCCACCGCCAACCGGCTGCCCTCCACCCAGTCGGCCAGCGCGTCGGCGTACCCGGCGGTCGACTCCAACCGGCCCACCAGGCTCTCCGGCCCCTCGTCCAGGTGCCGCAGCAGGGCGGTGCGGGCCTCGTCGTAGGACGACCCGGCCGGACCGGACCAGACACCCGGGTCGGTGAGGGCGGCGCAGGCGTCGTCGTACCCTCGGACGAGCCGGCGCACGGCGTGCCCGGCGGTCGCCAGCGGCGCGGGGTGCAGGTCGAGGAAGGCGCGCAGGGCCTCCCCCGGCAGCAGTTGCATCCGGCGCAGCAACGGCCAGACCGGATGCGCCTCGGGGGCACCGGCGGCGAGCAGGGTGTCCACCCGGGCGAGCAGGTCCAGGCCGGGCTCGGCGAGCCGGTCCAGCGGGTCCATCACGGCTCCCCGGCCAGCCGACGGCGGGCGGCGTCGTCGGTGGTGGCGTAGCGGTCGGCGGCGGTGCGGACGGCCGACGCGGCAGCCGCCAGCCGGGCGGCGGCGGCACCCGCCTCGCGGGCCCGGCCGTCGGTGGCGGTGGTCCACTGCCGGTGCAGGGCCCGACCGATCTCGCCGGGGCGGCCGGCGGAGTGCGCGCCGAAGGCCGGGTGCGGCGGATCGCTCGCGGTGACCGTACGGGCGAGCGCGGCGAGGGTGGCGCTGGCCTCGTCGAGCCGGGCGGCCAGGGCACGCAGGGCGTCCACCTCAGGCCCCCGTCAGGGGACGGTAGGCGGTGAAGGTCTCGTTGTGCAGCTTCTCCCGTGCCCACTGGGCGGCGTCGGCGGCGGCGGTGACGGCGGCCTGCACCGAATTGGCGACATCCCGGGGGTGCCGGGTGTGCAGCGGGCCGAGGAAGCGCACGTCGGTGATCCGGCCCCCGGCGGTGACCACCACCTCGACCAGCCCGTCGGGCGAGCGGACGGTCACCTCGACGGTGTCGACCGCCCGGTCGAACTCGGCCTGGAGGGACTCGATCCGGCGGTACCGCCGCACCGCCTCCTCGATCCACGCCTCGTCGATCTCGCCGCGCGGCATCCGATCTCCCCCCAGGTAGACCTCACCCTGCGTGCCACCACGATCACCGCGGCTCACCGGGACCGTACCGCACGCCGTCAACACGTGTCGATGGGCGGAAACGGGGGGTCAGCCGCGCCAGAGGGAGAGCATCATCGCCTCCACGGCGATCCGGGGTTTGACGTTCGCCTCGATCGCCGCCCGGCACGCCAGCACCGCCTCCAACCGGCGCAACGCGCCCTCGGGCGCCCACTTCTGCCCACCCGCCTCGGCCAGCGTGGCGGTGTCGGTGTGCACCGGAGCGACCGGTGCCCGCAGCGCCGAGGTCAGCGCGTCCCGGTAGAAGCCGGCCAGGTCCACCAGCGCCCGGTCCAGGGCGTCCCGCTGCGCCCGGGTGGCCCGGGACTTCTGCCGCTTCTCCAGCTCCTTGAGCTGTCCGGCGGAACCCCGGGTGGCACCCGCCGCGCCCCGGCCGGTGCCGCCCGCGCCCAGCGCGGTCTGCAACGCGGCCCGCTCGGTCGCGTCGGTCTCCGCCACCGCGGCCTCCGCCTCCGCTTCGGCCGCCCCGATCAGCGCCGACGCCGCGTCCAGCGCGGTGCCCACCCCGGTCAGCCGGCGCGGCACCGCCAGCACCGCGTCCCGACGCCCACGCGCCTCCGGGTCGCCGGCCAGCCGCCGGGCCCGCCCGACGTGCCCCTGCGCGGCGGCGGCCACCCACTGCGCCACGTCGGGCGCGATGCCGTCCCGCCGGACCAGCATCTCGGCGACCGCCGCCGCCGAGGGCTGCCGCAGGGGTACGACCCGACAGCGCGACCGGATCGTCACCGAGACGTCGTCCGGGTGGGTGGACGGGGCGCAGAGCAGGAAGACCGTCCGGGGCGGCGGTTCCTCGACGGCCTTGAGCAGCGCGTTGCCGGCCGCCTCGGTGAGCCGGTCGGCGTCCTCGATGATCACCACCTGCCAGCGCCCGCCGGACGGGGTGCTCGCCGCCCGGAGCACCAGGGCGCGCATCTCGCCCACGCCGATGGAGAGCCCCTCGGGGGCCACCAACCGGACGTCGGCGTGGGTGCCGGTGAGCGTGGTGTGACAGCCGGGGCAGGTGCCGCAGCCGGTGCCGTGCACGCACTGGAGGGCGGCGGCGAAGGCACGGGCGGCCACCGAGCGACCGGAACCCGGCGGGCCGGTGAAGATCCAGGCGTGGGTCATCCCGGCCCCCGGGTCACCGGTCGGCCCGTCCGCGACGGGGGCGGCACGCAGCACGGCGGCGGCCGACGCGGCGGCCCGGCGCAGCGTGTCGACCGCCTCGTCCTGCCCGACCAGATCGGCGAAGACGTCCGGCATCAGGTGCGGTGCTCCACGCCCACCAGCTCCGTTTCGGATAACTCGGGCTGGACCGAGGTGTCCGGGCCGTGCGCCGGCCGGGGGTGCACGATGCCCGCCGGGTCCACCAGGAGTTCGTCGACCCGGCGGGCGACCAGGCCGGCGATCTCCTCGATCGGGCGGGCCGCGTCGAGCACCAGGTAACGCTTCGGGTCGTTGGCGGCGAGGTCGAGGAAGGCGTAGCGGACCCGCTCGTGGAAGGCGACGGACTCGGCCTCCAGCCGGTCGGCTCCCCGGTTGCGGGCGGCCGCCCGGGACAGGCCGGTGCGCGGGTCGATGTCCAGGAGCACCACCAGGTCGGGCTTGAGGCCGCCGGTGGCCCAGGAGGAGAGCCAGGAGACCTCCTCGACCGGCAGCGTACGGCCGGCGCCCTGGTAGGCCAGGGACGAGTCGACGTACCGGTCGCTGATCACCACCGCGCCCCGGATCAGGGCGGGCCGGACGACGGTGGCGACGTGGTGGGCGCGGTCGGCGGCGTACAGCAGCGCCTCGGCGCGCGGCGACGGCGCGTCCGCGCCGGAGTCCTCCAGCACCATGGCCCGGATCCGCTCGCCCATCACCGTGGCCCCCGGCTCGCGGGTCACCACCACGTCCCGGCCCTGCTCGCGCAGGCGGGTGGCGAGCGTCTCCAGCTGGGTGGACTTGCCGCCACCCTCGCCGCCCTCGAAGACCACGAACAGCCCGTTGGAGACGAACGGCTCGGCCGGCATCAGCGGCCGACCGCGCATCGAGCCCCACAGGTCGGCCAGGACCGGCACGCCCTTCTTGTCGTCCATCTGACCGAACGCGCTGATCCCGGCGAAGATCCCGGCCAGGCCGGCGGCGAGCAGCAGCAGCCGGGTGGAGGAGACCGAGATGCCGAGGTCGGCGATGGTGAGCTGGCGCGAGCCGCCGACCCCGACCAGCAGGCTGCTCAGCGCGATGGCCAGGATCAGCACCAGCCGGGTGCCGATCTGCACGACGGCGAAGACCCGGCCGCGTACCTCGTCGGCGACCTCGCCGCCGAGCAGCGTGGTGCCGGCGAGGAAGGCCATCCCGGCGCCCGCGCCCACCATGATCGCGCCGAGGATCGCCATCGACAGGTGGATGGCGAAGGCCAACACCAGGACGGAGGCGCTGGCCAGCACGATGCTCATGCCGAACCAGCGGCGGCGGGACATGTCCCGGACGATCATCGGGCCGAGCCCGATGCCGATCGCCAGGCCGATGAAGATCGCGCCGAACAGCATGTAGAACGCGGCGTCGCCGGCACCGAGCGAGGCGGCGAAGAACTTGGCCGTGCCGATCACGATGCCGCCACCGGCGAACGCGCCGAAGATGCCCAGCACCAGGCCGCGGACCAACGGGGTCTGGCCGATGAACTTCCAGCCCTCGGTGAACTGGCTGAACATGCCCTGTTCGGCGCGTTCGCCCCGCTCCCGGGCCTGGGCCTGGCTGATCTCCTTGATGCCGAACGCCACCACCAGCGCGGTGGCCAGCCGGGAAAGGGAGTTGAACCAGAGGGCGAGCTGGGCCGGCTCGGCCCAGCTCGGCATCTCGCCGCCGGTGACCCCGCGCACGCTGCGGTCCAGCACCGCCAGGGCGATCGCGGCGGCGACCGGGGTCAGGCCGTACGTGGTGATCAGGGTGAGCTGGTTGGCCGTCTCCAGCCGGGCGCGTGGGATGAGGTTGGGGACCGCGGCCTCCTTGGCCGGGATCCAGAGCAGGGTGATCGACTCGATCAGGAAGGTGGCGACCGCCGCCCAGGTGACCACCACGCCGCCCCGGACACCGAGCAGCGCGACCAGCGGGATCGAGGCGAAGAGCAGGAACCGCAGCAGGTCGCAGATGACCATCGTCCAGCGCCGGTCGAACCGGTCGGCGAGTACGCCGGCCACCGGCCCGAGCACCAGCGCCGGGAGCAGCCGGATCGCGATCACGCCACCGAAGACGGCACCCTGGGCGGTGCTGCCGGAGACCTGCGCGGCGGCGAAGACGGAGGTGGCGAGCAGGCCGAGCCAGTCACCGAAGGAGGCCGCGCCGAGCACGATCCAGAGCCGCCGGAACGGTCGGATACGCAGGACCGACCGGATCGCCGCAGCTCCGGACCGGTCGGTCTGGGCGGCGCCGGTGGGCGGTGTACCGGGCGACGACGCGCCGGACGACTCGCCGTGCTGCTGGCTTTCGATGGCCGTACCTCCACGTGCCGGCCCAACTCTGGGCAGTCCCGGTGGAACACTCTAGACCCGGTGGGAGCCTCCCCACCGGCGACATTCTCCTGCTCGCCGAGCCTAGGCCGCTGATGCCATCGACCGCAGCCCGGTAGTACGTGAGGGTATTTCGCATTGCCGTCCGGACAGTTAGCGTGCATTCGTGGCCATCGACTGCAACACCCTGCGCGAACGCCTCGACAAGGCGACCGCCGACCTCGACCCGCCCTACGCCGTGGTGGACCTCACCGCCTACGACGCCAACGCCGCCGCGCTGGCCGCCCGCAGCGCCGGCAAGCCGGTCCGCGCCGCCAGCAAGTCGATCCGGGCCCGGGACCTGCTCGCCCGGGCACTCGGGCAGCCGGGCTGGGCCGGCGTGATGGCCTTCACCCTGGCCGAGGCGAACTGGCTGGTCCGCTGCGGCGCGACCGACGACGCGCTGGTCGCCTACCCGACCGCCGACCGGGGGGCACTCGCCGAGCTGGCCGCCGACCCACGGCTCGCCGCAGCGGTCACCCTCATGATCGACAGCACCGAACAGCTGGACCTGATCGACACGGTGTGCCCCCCTGGCCGCCGCTCCGCACTGCGGGTCTGCCTCGACCTGGACGCCTCCTGGCGACCCCTGCGCGGGCGGGTGCACGTCGGGGTGCGCCGCTCGCCGGTGCACAGCGCCCGCGCCGCCGGCACGCTGGCCGCCGCCGTCGGCCGCCGGGCCGGTTTCCGGCTGGTCGGCCTGATGTCGTACGAGGCACAGATCGCCGGCCTCGGGGACGCCCCGCCCGGACAGGCCGCGCTCAGCGCCGCGATCCGGATCGCCCAGCGCGGGTCGTACCGCGAACTGCTGGCCCGCCGGGGCGCGGCGGTCGCCGCCGTCCGCGAACACGCCGACCTGGAATTCGTCAACGGCGGCGGAACCGGCAGCGTGGCCGCCACCAGCGCCGACCCGGCGGTCACCGAGGTCACCGCCGGCTCGGGGCTGTACGGCCCGACACTGTTCGACGCCTACCGGGCCTGGCGGCCGACCCCGGCGGCGTTCTTCGCCTGCGCGGTGGTCCGCCGCCCGACACCGGAGATCGTCACCGTGCTCGGCGGCGGGTGGATCGCCTCCGGCCCGGCCGCGACGAGCCGGCTGCCCCGGCCCTGGCTGCCGGCCGGGCTGGCGCTGGTCGGCAGCGAGGGCGCGGGCGAGGTGCAGACCCCGCTCACCGGCGCCGCCGCGGCCGACCTACGGATCGGCGACCGGGTGTGGTTCCGGCACGCCAAGGCGGGCGAACTCTGCGAACGGGTCAACGAGCTGCACCTGGTCGACGGCGACACGATCGTCGCCACGGTGCCCACCTACCGGGGCGAGGGCCACGCCTTCCTCTGACGGCGACCGGGAGCGGGTCCACCCGGCGACGACCGGGGTCCACCGAACCGGGGTTCCACCGGCGACGACGTGGGGCGGCGCCCACCCGGTGACGGCCAGGGGTGGATCTACCCGGTGACGACCGGGAGGTGGATCCGCCCGGCCGGACGGCCCATCCGTTGACCGGCTCCCGGACTGGCGGCCGCCGACGCGGTCGTTCCCGGTCGGAGCCGCCGGGGGCCGGTCAGGCCCTGGCGGCCGGGGGCCGGGGGCCGGCCAGGCCTCGGCGGCTGGCGGCCGGGGGCCGGGGGCCGGTCAGGCCCTGACGGCCGAGGGCCGGTCAGAGCTTGACAGCCGGGGCCGGTCAGGGCTTGGCGGCCGGCTGGGTGGGGGCCTCGACGTGCCGGTGCAGGTATTCGCGGATGAGCGCCTTGGCCTCGGCGAGGACCCGCTCGTCGCCCTCCTGCTTGCGGCGGAACGCCAGCTTGATCAGGGCGTCCGCGGCCTCGACGGCGATCTCCAGGCAGAACCGCAGCCGGGGCTCGTCGGTCATGCCGAACCGCTCGGTCAGCACCCGGGCCAACTGGTCGGCGATCACCCCGTTGTTGTCCCGCTGCTCGTCGAGCAGGTGCAGGTCGACCACGTCGCCGAAGTGCAGGGTCCGGAAGCCGGGGACGGTACGGTGCATGCAGATGTACTCGTCGATCCCGGCGTCGACGCCGTCCCACCAGTGGGTCAGGTCGTCCGACGCGAAGCGCTCGTCGAGCCGCTGGAGGTAGGCCTCCATGGTGCGCAGGGTCAACGCCTGCACGATCGCCCGCTTGTCCGGGAAGAACTGGTAGACCGACCCGATCGCCACCTCGGCCCGCTCGGCGAGCAACGTGGTGGTCAGCCCCTCGTACCCCACCTCGTCGACGAGCTCGGCACAGGCGTCCAACATCCGCTGGACGCGCGCGACACTTCGACCCTGCACCGGAACGCGGCGCAGCGGCCCGGTCGTGGCGGCTGGTGTGGACACTCGACGCCACCCCCCTTCGACGAAAGAACATATCCACATGTCACGAGGCCGTGACTACCGGTACAACGAGCGGACCTCGATTGCGGTATTTACCAGGCACAACGTTCCTGATATGAAGGCAGTTCACATTCATGTCGAGGAGCGCCGATGGTCGGTACCGCCACCGCCTGGTCCAACTGGGCCGGCAACCAACACAGCGTCGCCACCGCCATCCTGCGCCCTACCACCGTCGAGGACATAGCCGAGGCGGTCCTGGACGTGGCGGGCGCGGGCGAGCGGATCCGGGTGGTCGGCAGCGGCCACTCGTTCACCCCCATCGCCCTGTCTGACGGACGCCGGATGGAGTTGTCCGGTCTGCGGACCGACGTCCGGATCGACCGGAACGCCCGGCTGGTCACCGTACCCGCCGGGACGACCCTGCGCACGCTCAACGCGCTGCTCGCCGAGCACGGCCTGGCCATGCCCAACCTGGGCGACATCGACGCGCAGACCATCGCCGGGGCGATCTCCACCGGCACCCACGGCACCGGTGCCGCGTACGGCTGCCTGTCCACCTTCGTCGAAGCGCTCACCATGGTCACCGGCGCCGGCGAGGTGCTGCACTGCTCGGCCGAGGAGCACCCGGAGATCTTCGCCGCCGCCCGGGTCGGCCTGGGTGCCCTCGGCATCATCGTGGACGTCACCCTACGCTGCGTGGAAGCCTTCACCCTCCGCGCACACGAACGACCCGCCCCGCTGGACGAGGTCCTGAGCGACCTGCCCGGACTCGTCGGCCGCCACGACCACGTCGAGTTCTACTGGTTCCCGTACACCGACCGGGTTCAGCTCAAGACCAACGACCGGGTGCCGGCCGACGACCGGCCACTGCCGCGCTGGCGGGGCTGGCTGGACGACGACCTCCTCGCCAACACGGTCTTCGCCGGAGCCTGCCGGCTGGGCCGGGCCGTACCCGCGCTGGCCCCCACCATCAGCGCGGTCTCCGCGCGGGCACTGACCGAGCGCACCTACACCGGCCGCTCCGACACCGTCTTCTGCACCCCGCGCCGGGTCCGCTTCGTCGAGATGGAGTACGGCATCCCGCGCGCCGCCCTGCCGCAGGCGCTGGCGGAACTGCGCCGGATCGTCGACCGGCTGCCGTTCAAGGTGCTCTTCCCGGTCGAGGTCAGGTTCACCGCCGCCGACGACATCTGGCTGTCCCACGGCTACGGGCGCGACTCGGCCTACCTCGCCGTCCACCAGTACGTCGGCATGCCCTACGAACCGTACTTCCGGGCCTTCGAGGAGGTCACCGCCGGACTCGGTGGCCGACCCCACTGGGGCAAGCTGCACTACCGGGACGCGGCCTCCCTGGCGACCGCCTATCCGCGATTCGGCGACTTCCAGGACCTCCGCGCCCGCCTCGACCCCGGTCGCGTCCTCACCAACCCCCACCTGGACCACATCCTCGGCCCCTGACCCCACCCACCCCAGCCCACAGCCCACAGCCCACAGCCCACAGCCCACCGCTCACCGCTCACCGCTCACCGCTCACCGCTCACCGCTCACCGCTCACCGCTCACCGCTCACCGCTCACCGCTCACCGCTCACCGCTCACCGCTCACCGCTCACCGCTCACCGCTCACCGCTCACCGCTCACCGCTCACCGCTCACCGCTCACCGCTCACCGCTCACCGCTCACCGCTCACCGCTCACCGCTCACCGCTCACCGCTCACCGCTCACCGCTCACCGCTCACCGCTCACCGCTCACCGCTCACCGCTCACCGCTCACCGCTCACCGCTCACAGCTCACAGCTCACAGCTCACAGCTCACAGCTCACAGGGATCTTGGAGGAAAGTGGCCCCCATGGGGGCCACTTTCCTCCAAGATCCTCTGAATCAGAAGGCAGACGCGGACCGCTGTGGTGGCTGTTGGTCACGCGAACCGCCGTGGTGACTGCTGATCACTGGCGGAGGGCCGTTCGCTTGCTGGTCAGTCAGCCCGCCGGGCAGGCAGGCAGAACCATCCTCGCCGGGCGAGATCGCGCTCACCGGGCAGGCAGAACCGTGCTCACCGGGCAGACGGGACCATGCCCACCGGGCGAGATCGCACCGACCGGGTAGGCAGAATCATGCTCACCGGACAGGCGGGACCAGGCTCCCCAGGCGGGACCGCGCTCACCGGACAGGCAGAACCATCCTCTCCGGGCGGGACCGCGCTCACCCGGGGCAGGCAGAACCGTGCTCACCGGGCAGGTCAGCCGGGCCAACCGGCAATGCGGAGGGCTGCGCGGAGTTGGCCGACGACCTCGTCGGGGCGGGCACGCAGCGCCCAGGCGGGGAAGCGGAGCACCCGGTCACCCTCGATCCACAGGGAGTTCTGCCGCCGCATGTCGGCCCAGGCGTGGGCCGGGTCGAGATGCTGTCCGCCGTCTATCTCGACGTGCACACGCCACCGGGCGAAGTACGCATCGAGGTACCGACGCCGGCCGGCCGAGTCGTACCGGATCTGTTGGCGGGTCGGAAGTGGCAGGTCGGCACGACGTATCAGGTCGAGGAACTCCAGCTCACTCAACGAGTGCGAGCCGCCGGCAGCGTCGGTGGCGGTGGCGGTCACCAACGCCCGGCGGCGCATTCGGGGCAACCGATCCAGCACCTCGTGGATCTCCCCGCCGGCCACCAGGCGCTGCTGGAAGGCTGCGGCCACGATGGCACGCGCCTCGTCGTCGCTGGCCGCCCACTGGGCTGCATCGACGATCGACCGGGCCAGCGTGGTACGCGGGGGTTGCCCGGCGGCGAGTACGTCCTGCGCGGGCAGAAGGGTGGTGCGGTGCACCCGTACCCCCTGGGGTGGCGCGTCACGGCGTGCCGACGCCGGGAGCAGCAGGTCGACCGGCCGGGTACGGAACCCCCGCAACCCACCGGCCTGAGCCGCGCTGAGGCCACCGAGCAGAGCGGACGGCCCGGCCGCCAGTATCGCGATCCAGCGGAACTGCTCGACGTCGACGGGGCCGCTGTGCGTCACGAACACCGCCCGGTGGGCCTGCCTCCACCGTCCTGTCTCCACCCGGTGCCGGATCGCCTTCCGGGACAGGTGTCGGGAAGCCTGGGCGAGACTGATCACGTCTTCCTGCCGGAAGCGCAGCCAGGTCAACTCGTCCGTGTCGGCTGCCGGCAGCGATCGCCGTAATCCTGCCGCCGCCGACCCCCGAGCCCCAGATCCTGGCCGCACACCCGGGCCCGCGCGAACTCCGTCCCCCGCGACCCGCATGGGACCGCGACCTCGAACCCCCTGACGAACTCTCACCCCGCAACCCTGCCCAGCCGCCACCTCTGCCCGCCACCCCCTGTGGACAACGGGTAGATCTTGGAGGGAAACCAGGCAACCATCGACCAACAACCGCGAATGACGACCGGCGACTGACAACCAGCGACTCACAACCGGCGACCAGCGACTGGCAGCCGGCAGCAACCCCCGGGTGGGGTCACCCCCGGGTGGGGTCACTCGGTGGCGGTGGTGGCTTTGCGGGGGGCGGCCTTCTTGGCGGGGGTGGCCTTGGCGGTGGTGGTCTTCTTGGCGACCGTGGACTTCGCGGCGGCGGTCTTCTTGGTCGCGGTCGCCCGGGTCGCGGTCGCCCGGGTCGCCGTCGCCTTGGTCGCCGTGGTCCTGGTCGCGGTCGCCTTCTTGGCCGGGGCCTTCTTGGCCGTCGTCTTCTTCGCCGCCGCCTTCTTCGGTGCCGGACCCTTGGCCCGCTTCTCGGCCAGCATCTCCGACGCCTGCTCGATGGTCAGCTCCTCCGGGGTCTGCCCGCGCCGCAGCGACGCGTTGAACTCCCCGTCGGTGACGTACGGCCCGAACCGGCCGTCCTTGATCACCAGTGGCTTCTCGGTCAGCGGGTCGACGCCCATCTCGCGCAGCGGGGGTGCGGCGGCCCGACGCTGGCGGGTCTTCGGGGCGGCCAGCAGGGCCAGTGCCTCGTCGAGGGTGACGGTGAACATCTTGTCCTCGGAGTCCAGCGAGCGGAACTCGTCACCACGCTTGACGTACGGGCCGTAGCGGCCGTTGTTGGCGACCACCTCGGCGCCGTCCGGGGCGACCCCGACCACCCGGGGCAGGCTGAGCAGCTTCAACGCCTCGTCGAGGGTGAGCGAGTCCGGGGTCTGCGTCCGCAGCAGCGACGACTTGCGCTCGCCGCTGGCGACGTACGGGCCGAACCGGCCGGACTTGAGCACGATCGGTTCGCCGGTGGCCGGGTCGTCGCCGAGCTTGCGCTCGCCGCCTCCGCCGAGGAACAGCTCGTGCACCTTCTCCGGGGTCAGCTCGTCGGGGGCCAGGCCCTCCGGGATCGGCGCGCGGTCGCCCTGGCCGCCGCCCTCCTCGCCGTCGGCCTTCGGCGTCGGCTGTTCGCCGGGCAGTGCCCGCTGGAGGTACGGCCCGAACCGGCCGACCCGGACGACGACCTCGCGCCCCTCGTCGTCGGTGTGCAGCGGGATCGAGTTGACGCTGCGCGCGTCGATCTCGCTGAGGTTCTCGGTGACCAGCTTCTTCAGCCCGCCCGCGTGGGCGATGGCCTGGTCACCGGTGCCGTTGCTGCTGCCGAAGTAGAACGCGGTGAGGAAGTCGACGGCGGCGTGGTCGCCCCCGGCGATCTCGTCCAGCTCGTTCTCCATGCTGGCGGTGAAGTCGTAGTCGATCAGGCGGGGGTAGTGCCGTTCCATCAGCCCGATCACCGCGAACGCCAGGAACGTCGGGATCATCGCCTGGCCGCGCTTGGTGACGTAGCCCCGGTCCTGGATCGTCTGCATGATCGACGCGTACGTCGACGGGCGGCCGATGCCCAGCTCCTCCAGCGCCTTGACCAGCGACGCCTCGGTGTAGCGCGACGGCGGTTGGGTGTGGTGGCCCTGCGCGGCCAGCTCGTCGGCGGTCAGCGGCTGGTCCTTGACCAGGGTGGGCAGCCGCCGCTCGGCGTCCTCCGCCTCGGCGTTCTCGTCGTCGCTGGACTCGACGTACGCGCGCAGGAAGCCCGGGTCGGTGATGGTCTTGCCGGTGGCGCCGAAGTCGGCCTCCTCCTGGGCGGCGGAGACCGCCCGGATGCGTACCGAGACGCTGGAGCCGACCGCGTCGGTCATCTGCGAGGCGATGGTGCGCCGCCAGATCAGCTCGTAGAGCTTGAACTCCTCACCGGACAGCTCCTTGGCCACGTCGCCCGGGGTGCGGAAGTTGTCCCCCGCCGGGCGGATCGCCTCGTGCGCCTCCTGGGCGTTCTTCACCTTGCCGGTGTAGCGGCGCGGCTCCGGCGGCACGCTGCGCTCGCCGTACAGCTCGACGATCTGCCGGCGGGCCGCCGCGATGGCGGTCTCCGACAGGTTCACCGAGTCGGTACGCATGTAGGTGATGTAGCCGTTCTCGTAGAGCCGCTGCGCGGTACGCATCGTCTGCTGCGACGAGAACCGCATCTTGCGGGCCGCCTCCTGCTGGAGGGTGGAGGTGATGAACGGCGCGTACGGGCGACGGCGGTAGGGCTTCTCCTCGACCCGGGTGACGGTGAACGGCCGCCCGGCCAGGCGGGCGGCCAGGCCACGCGCCCCGCTCTCGTCGAGGTGCACCACGCCGGCACCGGGCCGCACCCGGCCGGTGGTGGGTTCGAAGTCCTTGCCGGTGGCGATCCGGTCACCGTTCAGCGCGACCAGGGTGGCGTTGAAGGTCCGCGGGCCGTCGCCCGGCTTCGCCACCGCCAGGGTGGCGAGGATGTCCCAGTACTCCGCGGTGCGGAAGGCCATCCGCTGGCGTTCCCGCTCGACCACGATCCGGGTGGCCACGGACTGCACCCGGCCCGCCGAGAGCCGCGGCATGACCTTCTTCCACAGCACCGGGGAGACCTCGTAGCCGTACAGCCGGTCGAGGATGCGGCGGGCCTCCTGGGCGTCGACCAGATCCCGGTCGATCTCCCGGGGGTTGGCCACCGCGGCCTGGATGGCCGGCTTGGTGATCTCGTGGAAGACCATCCGCTTGACCGGCACCTTGGGCTTGAGGGTCTCCACCAGGTGCCAGGCGATCGCCTCGCCCTCGCGGTCCTCGTCCGTGGCCAGGAAGATCTCGTCGACCTCCTTGGCCAGCTTCACCAGCTTGCTGATCTGCGCCTTACGGTCGGCCGAGACGACGTAAAGGGCGTGGAAGCCGTTGTCCACGTCCACCCCGAGCCGGGCCCACGACTCGCCCTTGTACTTGGCCGGCACGTCGGCGGCGTTGCGGGGCAGGTCCCGGACGTGGCCGAAGCTGGCCTCCACGACGTACCCCGGGCCGAGGTAGCCCGAGATCGTCTTGGCCTTCGCCGGAGACTCGACGATGACCAGACGGGTGGTTCCAGCGCTGCTCGGCACGTCTCTCCCCGACCTCACTCCTGCTCCGGTCCCGATTCGGGCCGTGTTGCGCCCGCCGGACCACCTCGGTCCGGATGTCCAACGTAACGCGCCGCCCGGGTTCCGGAGCCCGGGGGCGGCAAACAGCGTCCGCGCGGCGGCACCACCGACGCCACGCGGGCCGCAGCGGCCGGACGGCGCCACCGTACACCGTGGGTAGGGCCGGAAGTGGGCCACGGTGACGATGACGGCCCTCCGACCTGGGCCAACACCGCTGTTCACAGAGTGAGACGGACAGTGTACCGTCCGCAACACTGTCCTCGATCAGACAGTTCACCATGCCGGTCAGGGCGGTCACCGCGGGGACGGTCACCGTCGGCTCGTCAGGGCCAGAGGTGGGCGGGAGCGGCCGGGGGGCGGTCGCCGACCAGCTCGGCCAGCCGGGCCAGCCGCCGGCCGCCGATCCGGTACGCCGGCCCACCCGTCTCCGCCTCCAGCAGCGCCGCCGGCAGGCCCACCGCGGCGAGCGCGGCCCGCACCACCGGCCACCACGGCTCGTCACGGCGGTCCAGGCGCAGCAGCAGGCCCGCGTCGTCGGCCGCCCCGGCGGCGGCCAGCCAGAGGCGCAGCCGCCGGCCGTGCAGGTGGAAGTGGGCGGGCGGGCGCTTGACCCCACCGGCCAGCCAGGCCGTCGCCAGCGGGGCCAGGGTGGTCAGGTACGAGGTACGCACCAGATAACGCTGCTCCCCGGTCGCCTCCCAGCCCGCCGCGAGCCCCCGCCGGGCGAACTCGGCGACCAGCACGTGCACCCGCCAGGCCGCGTCGACCTCGACGGACAGCCGGGCGGTGCGCCCCATCCGGTGCACCTCTCCCGGGCCGGCGAGCAGCCCGGCCAGGTCGGCTACGGACGGATCGGCCGCCTCCGTGCCGAACAGCGACAACTGGCGCACCGGTTCCCCGGGCGGGTCGGTACGCCTCAGCGACACTCCGGAACCTCGTCGAAGGCCTGCTTGAGCTCTGTCGAGTTGAGCCGCCCGGTGTCCAGCGCGCTCGCGTCGTACTCCTGGTTGAGCTTGTCGACGGCGGCCTGGACCCCGTCGTAGAAGGCGGTGGCCTGCCCGGTGTCCAGGGCGTCGATGGTGTCCCCGGCGTGCCCGTAGGCGTCCCTGATCCGCTCCAGGGACGCCCGGAACGCCTTCGACACCTCGGCGCCCCGGTCGGTCTCCGGGATACCCGCGTCGGCGATCCGGCGGCGGGCCGTCTCGCTGGCCTGCTCGGCACCGGCGAAGAGCCGCACCAGGTTCTCCTTCGCCTGTGCCGGGGTGGTCTGCGCGGTCATCTGCTGGTGGGTGCTGCTGGTGAGCTTGCTGATCTCGGCCCGCCACGGGGTGAGCGCCTCGCAGACCGAGGCCGCCCATGCCCGGGGGGTGGGCCCCCCGCCGCAGCCGGCGACGACGAGTACGAGCGTGGCGAGGACCACCGTGAACTTTCCGGCGGCACTCGCCCGACACGTACGCATGCGATGCAGCGTACGGCCTCCGGGCGATTGTGCCAGCGATCAGGTTTCGCGCTGGTCGGCCCACGCAGCGGGTTCCCGGACGGCCGGGAACCCGCTGCGTCGTCACTCAGACGTTGGCCGGTTCGACCCGCTTGGGGTCGTTACCCGAACCGGTGCCCCCACCGTCCGGGGTGGAGTCCATCGCGACGCCCTTGCGCTTGCTGAACACCACCGCCGCGACCACGATCAGGGTGGCGACCACCGCGATCGTCAGGCGCAGCGGGGTGTTCCGGTCGTCGCCGACGCTCCAGGCCACCACGGCCGGCGCGATCAGCAGCGAGACCAGGTTCATCACCTTGATCAGCGGGTTGATCGCCGGGCCGGCGGTGTCCTTGAACGGGTCACCGACGGTGTCGCCGATGACGGTCGCGGAGTGCGACTCGGAGCCCTTGCCGCCGTAGGAGCCGTCCTCGACGAGCTTCTTGGCGTTGTCCCAGGCCCCACCGGAGTTGGACAGGAAGACCGCCATCAGGGTGCCCGCCCCGATCGCCCCGGCCAGGTACGACGCCAGCGCGCCGGGACCGAGGCCGAAGCCGACCGCGATCGGGGCGAGGATGGCCAGCAGACCGGGGGTCATCAGCTCGCGCTGTGCGTCCCGGGTACAGATGTCGACGACCTTGCCGTACTCGGGGCGCTGGGTGCGGTCCATGATCCCGGGCAGCTCGCGGAACTGCCGGCGGACCTCCATCACCACCGCACCGGCCGAGCGGGACACCGCGTTGATGGCCAGCCCGGAGAAGAGGAAGACCACCGCCGCGCCGATGATCAGACCGACCAGGTTGCGCGGGTTGGCGACGTTGAGCGCGTTGAGGATCTCGGCGCCGACGTCCCCCACCCCCGCGTCGGAGTACGCGGTCCGCAGCGTGTCGGTGTACGAGCCGAACAGCGCGGTGGCCGCGAGCACGGCGGTGGCGATCGCGATGCCCTTGGTGATCGCCTTGGTGGTGTTGCCGACCGCGTCCAGCTCGGTGAGGATCCGGGCGCCGTTCTCGTCGATGTCGCCGGACATCTCGGCCACACCCTGCGCGTTGTCGGAGATCGGTCCGAAGGTGTCCATCGCGACGATCACGCCGACGGTGGTGAGCAGGCCGGTCCCGGCCAGCGCCACCGCGAACAGCGAGAGCGTGATGGAGCTGCCGCCGAGCAGGAACGCGCCGAAGACGCCCGCGCCGATCAGCAGCGCCGAGTAGACCGCCGACTCCAGGCCGACGCTGATGCCGGCGAGGATGACGGTGGCCGCGCCGGTCTGCGAACTCTTGCCGATGTCCTGCACCGGGCGACGGTTGGTCTCGGTGAAGTAGCCGGTCAGCGCCTGGATGGCGGCGGCCAGCACGATGCCGATGACGACCGCGCCGATGGCGACCACGCGCGGGTTCTGGTCGACGTCGGTGAGCCCGCCCTCCAGCTCGCCGAAGGTGGCCGGGAGGTAGAGGAAGGCGGCGACCGCGACCAGCACCGCGGAGAGCACCGCGGAGAGGTAGAAGGCCCGGTTGATGGCGGTCAGGCCGTTGCGGTCGGAGGTGCGCAGCCGGGTGATGAAGACCCCGACGATGGCGATCAGCACCCCGATGGTGGAGATGATCAGCGGGAAGACCAGGCCGTCCTCGCCGAACGCGGCCCGGCCGAGGATCAGCGCGGCAACCAGGGTGACCGCGTACGACTCGAAGAGGTCGGCGGCCATGCCGGCGCAGTCACCCACGTTGTCGCCCACGTTGTCGGCGATGGTGGCGGCGTTGCGCGGGTCGTCCTCGGGGATGCCCTGCTCGACCTTGCCGACCAGGTCGGCGCCGACGTCGGCGGCCTTGGTGAAGATGCCGCCGCCGACCCGCATGAACATGGCGAGCAGCGCCGCGCCGAAGCCGAAGCCCTCCAGCACGGTCGGTGCGTCGCCCTTGAAGAGGCCGACCACCAGCGCCGCGCCGAACAGGCCGAGGCCGACGGTGAGGAAGCCGACCACGCCACCGGTGCGGAAGGCGATCTTCATGGCGGCCTCCCGGCCGCCGGCCGCCTCCCGGGCCGCGGCGGCGACCCGCAGGTTGGCCCGGGTGGCCAGCCACATCCCGGCGCCGCCGATGAACGCGCTGAACAGGGCGCCGACCACGAAGAACGCCGACCGGCCGATCTTCACCGCCAGTTCGCTGCCGTCGGTGTCGTGCACCGGCAGCAGGAAGAGCAGCACGACGGCGATGACCACGAAGATCGCCAACGTCCTGAACTGCCGGAGCAGATAGGCGGAGGCGCCCTCCTGCACCGCGCCGGAGATCTCCTGCATGTTGGTGGTGCCCTTACCGGCTGCCAGCACGGCCTTGGTCAAGGCGGCGGCGAAGACGAGTGCCACCAGCGCGATGACCGCGGCGATGACGACGTACGTCAGATTTGCTCCGGTAAGGGACAGCGCGCCGCTGTCGGCGGCGAAAGTCCCGGACATCTGTGTCCTCCTGTACCGAACACTGTCGCGTCGGCCAGTGGACGTATGACCGACGCCTGGATGCGGTGGCGCACGCGCTCCGACCTGCGCCGACAAAAGATGATCAACATCCATATGCGCTGGTTGCAGGAAGGGTCACGTGCTGACAACTCACAGACTGTAGCCCTGGCCAGTGTTGGAGGTCACATGCGGGGGACGCCGTGTCCGGATGATCTCTGTAACTGTGTTATGAGGAAAAATCTGATATAGGAGACCATCAAGACCACGAGGCCGCGACCCCCGTGGGTCACGGCCTCGTGGACAGAACGTGAGGTCAGCCGCCGACCGGCCACACCATCCGGACCTCGGTCCCGATCCCCTCGGCCACCGGACGGACCTGGAGGTCCTCCACGAAACCCGCGAGCAGCGCAAATCCCACGCCGGTGGTGAGCGCCTCGTCGGTCAGCGTCTCGTTGGCCAGCTCGTCGGCGTTCAACGCGGCCAGGCCCAGCCCCGCCTCGATCGGCGCCCGGTCCACCACCCGCACCGCGTACGACCCGGAGTCAGACATCTCCACCAGCACCGGATCGGCCAGCCCGTACTGATGGTGCAGGGCCACCGCCCGGGTGCACGCCTCACCGATGGCCAGCCGCACCTCGTCGAGCAGATCCTCCCGGACCCCGGCCCGCCGGGCCACCGCGACACCGACCAGGCGGGCGGTGCGTACGTGCACCGGCGCCGGCGAGAAGGAGAGCCGGACCGTCGCCATCACGCGCCGGAGCCGGCCGGGTCGGCGGCGACCGCCGCGTCCACCGTCGGGTGCAGGGGGAAGACCTGGTCCAGTGCGGTGATCCGGAAGATCTTCAGCAGCGGCTCCTTGCCGCAGACCAGGGCGAAGGAACCCCCGGCCGAACGCAGCCGCTTCAGGGCGCCGACCAGCACACCCAGACCGGTGGAGTCGAGGAAGTCCACCCGACCCAGGTCCACGACCACCCGCCGGGCCCCGCCGTCGATCAACTCCAGGAGCCGTTCGCGCAGTCGAGGTGCGGTGTAGACGTCCACCTCACCGCCGACCTCGAGCACCGTGTGCTCCCCCACGGTGCGGGTCGCCAGCGACAGCTCCATCAGTCCTCCTCCGAGAGCCGTAAACTCTCCTGGGCATCTAACCATCCCCGCCGCAGGCCCCGGCGAGGTCACCGGCGGAGGCTCCTCCATACCCACCGACCCGGTTGTTCAGCACCGAACACCAGTGCGAGAGTGCAGGACGTGAACCCCGCAGCCCCCGCCACCGCAGGCACCGGCACCGGCCGACCGCCGGCCGAGCTGCTGCACCGGCTGCGCACCCGGCACCCGGCCGACCCGGTCACCCACGTCGAGCGGGTGCCGGCCCGCGCCGGGCAGCAGACGCCCTGGCCGCACTGGGCACCCGAGGAGCTGCGGGCGGCGTTCGCCCGACGCGGCGTCACCGCCCCCTGGCGGCACCAGGCCGAGGCCGCCGAGCTGGCGTACGCCGGGCAGCACGTCGTGGTCGCCACCGGCACCGCGTCCGGCAAGTCCCTGGCGTACCAGCTCCCGGCGCTGGCCACGCTGCTCGCCGACCCCCGGGCCACGGTGCTCTACCTGGCCCCCACCAAGGCCCTCGCCGCCGACCAGCTGCGCGCCGTCGCCGGCCTGGACCTCGACGGGGTACGCCCCGCCTGCTACGACGGGGACACCCCGCGCGCCGAGCGGGAGTGGATCCGCCGGCACGCACGGTTCGTGCTCACCAACCCGGACATGCTGCACCACGGCATCCTCCCCGGGCACGCGCACTGGTCGGGGTTCCTGCGCCGGCTGGCGTACGTGGTCGTCGACGAGTGCCACACCTACCGGGGCGTCTTCGGCTCGCACGTGGCGCACGTGCTGCGGCGGTTGCGTCGCCGGTGCGCCCAGTTCGGCCGTACCCCCGTCTTCCTGCTCGCCTCGGCGACGTCGGGCGAACCGGCGGTGACCGCCGGGCGGCTCACCGGCCTGCCCGTCACCGCCGTCACCGAGGACGCCTCGCCACGCGGCGGCGTCACCTTCGCGCTCTGGGAACCACCCCTGCTGCCGCCGCCGGCCGACACCGACGCCAGGACGGCGGACCTCGTCCAGGTCCGCCGGTCGGCGCTGCGGGAGACCGCCGACCTGCTCGCCGACACCGTCGCCGCCGGGGTACGCACGCTCGCCTTCGTCCGGTCCCGGCGCGGCGCGGAGGTGGTCGCCGCGAACGCCCGGCGGGCGCTGGACGAGGCGGTGCCCGGCCTCGGCGAGCGGGTGGCCGCCTACCGGGGCGGTTACCTGCGGGAGGAGCGGCGGGAACTGGAACGGGCAGTGCTCCACGGCGACCTGCTCGGGCTGGCCTCCACCAACGCGCTGGAACTCGGCGTCGACCTGGTCGGGCTGGACGCGGTGCTGATCTGCGGCTGGCCCGGCACCCGGGCGTCGCTCTGGCAACAGGCCGGCCGGGCCGGGCGCTCCGGCGACGAGGCGCTCGCCGTACTGGTGGCCCGGGACGACCCGCTCGACACCTACCTGGTGCACCACCCGGAGGCGCTGTTCGGCTGCCCGGTCGAGGCGACGGTGCTCGATCCGGCCAACCCGTACGTGCTCACCCCGCAGCTCGCCTGCGCCGCCGCCGAGTCCCCGCTCACCCCGGCCGACCTGGAGCTGTTCGGCGACGGGGCGAAGGAGGCCGTCGACCACCTGGTCCAGGCCGGTGACCTGCGGCAGCGCCCCACCGGCTGGTACTGGCGGCACCGGGAACGGCCCGAGGTCGACCTGCGGGGCGAGGGCGGCTCGCCGGTCTGCGTCGTGGAGGCCGCCACCGGCCGGCTGCTCGGCACCGTCGACGGCGGCTCGGCGCACTTCCTCGTCCACCCGGGGGCGGTCTACCTGCACCAGGGCGTCTCCTACCTGGTCGAGGCGCTGGACCTCGACGACGGGTGCGCGCTGGTGCACGCCGAGGAGCCGGACTGGTCCACCCACGCCCGGGACGTCACCTCGCTCTCCGTGGTGTCGGTCCGCTCCTACCTGGACGCCGGCCCGGTCGGGCTCTTCCTCGGCGAGGTGGACGTGACCAGCCAGGTGGTCTCCTACCAGCGTCGCCGGATCGCCACCGGCGAGGTGATCGACACCCGGCCGTTGGACCTGCCGGTCCGGGAGCTGCGGACCGTCGCGGTCTGGTTCACGCTCTCCCCGCAGTCCCTGGCGGCGGCCGGCGTCGAGCCGGCGGACGTGCCGGGGGCCCTGCACGCGGCCGAGCACGCCGCGATCGGGCTGCTGCCGCTGATGGCCACCTGCGACCGGTGGGACATCGGCGGGCTGTCCACCGCCCTGCACCCGGACACCGAGGCGCCCACCGTGTTCGTCTACGACGGCCACCCCGGCGGGGCCGGGTTCGCCGAGCGGGCCTACCGGACGGCGGCGGCCTGGCTGGGCGCCACCCGGGACGCGATCGTCGAGTGCGGCTGCGAGTCGGGGTGCCCGTCCTGCGTCCAGTCCCCGAAGTGCGGAAACGGCAACAACCCGCTGTCCAAGCCGGATGCGGTCCGGGTCCTCGACGTGGTCCTGACCCACCTTCCCGGTGAGGCCTCCGCACCACCCAGACAGACAGTTCACCGGTCCCACCTTCCGGATCGCGCTTGAGTCGGGGAACATGTGGGCATTGATGCATGGGAGCGCTTCCATCGATAGTGGGAAGTGCGTCCGACCGCCGACCCTGCCGTTCTTCCCGACCCGGAGGAGAAGCCGTGGCCGACACCATTGCCGAGACCGTCGACCTGCTCTACACCATCGACCAGGAGAATCTCACTCCCGACCAGTTGATCGCGCTGGGTGCCGCGCTGGCCAGCCTGGCCCAGGCGGAACGCCTGGACCAGATCAACGAACGACTGCGCGGCATCCACCAGGTGCTCAACACCTGGGCACTCAAGGCGACCGCCGTCGACGGGCGCTGACCCGAGGACGGTGGACGCTGGCCGACGGTGCTGACCGGCGGACGGTGGACGCTGGCCGACGGTGCTGACCGGCGGACGGTGGACGCTGGCCGACGGTGCTGACCGGCGGACGCCGACCGGCGGACGCCGGCCAGTTGCGCTGGCCAGCGGGCGCTGACCGGCGGGCTGTGCGAGACTCCGGCGCAACCTTTCGGAGGAGTTTCCATGCAGCTAGACGGTTTGCAGGCACAGCACCAGTTCCATGTCCGGCAGCGGATTCGGATGATGGTCAACCAGTACGAGGTCCGAGCCGTGGCGGCGGACGGCACCGAGGGCGCGCTCCTGGCGTTCGCGCAGCAGAAGCGGCTCGCCTTCAAGGAGCAGGTGACCATCTACACCGACGACTCCAAGCAGCAGCCACTGCTCGGCTTCAAGGCCCGTCAGCGGCTCGACCTCGGTGCCACGTACGACGTGACCGACCATGCCGGCACGCCGATCGGGCTGTTCCGCAAGGACTTCACCCAGTCGCTGTTCCGTTCCACCTGGCACGTCGAGCAGGCCGGCCTGCCGCAGATCACCGGTCAGGAACGCAGCATGCCGGTGGCGCTGCTGCGCCGGTTCGTCGACTCGTTGTCGTGGCTGCCGTACCACTTCGACTTCACCGCCGGTGGCCAGCCGGTCTTCTCGGTGATCAAGCAGTGGGGCCTGCGGGACCGCTACGTCGTCGAGGTGCCGCACCCGCAGATCGACCGCCGCCTGGTGATCGCCATGGCCATCGGTCTGGACGCGCTCCAGGGCCGCTGACCGCCGGCGTCCCGGGGTGCGCGGCCCCTCGCCACGCGCCCCGGAACAGCGGTCGGCCCGCCCACCGGTGCCTCCGTCCCCCGCTCAGCCACGAACCGGTCCGGCGCGGGAGGTGGCGGTGGCGAACCGACGGAGCCCCGGCAGCGGGGTGACCGCCACCTCGACCGTGACCACCACGTCGAGCCCGTCCACCCGGCAGGTCACCAACCGGGCGGCATTGGCGCGGACGATCTCCCCGGCGGTCGTACAGGCCGGCTCGACGCCCTGCCACGCCCGGCCCGCCCCGGCCAGTGCCCCGAAGTCGGCACCGACCCGGGCCTGGTGCCGGGCCAGCCGGGCCGTACCGATCGCCGCCCCGAACCCACCGACCAACACGAACACCATGCCGATCGCGAGCAGCAGAACACTGGCCCCACCCCGGTCCGCGCGGACGTCCCGCCGACCCTCGCAGCGCTGCTGCCGCCCACCGGGTTGTGTGTCGACGTCCCGCCGACCCTCGTGGCGCTGCCGCTGCCTACCCGGCTCCATGTCGACATCCCGCCGACCCTCGCGGCGCTGCCGCCACCCACCGGGCTGAATCGACGACCGACCGGACCACGGCCGCTCACCCGCGCCTGCGTCGCGGAGAGGGCGGGCGTCGGCCCCGGATGGACCGTCGGCGCGGTCGCCCGGCACGGATGGACCGTCGGCGCGGTCGCCGGGTCGGGTGGCGGGGGCGGGGGCGGGGGTCATCGTCCGGGCTCCGCTGCGCCCGGTTCGACGGCGGCGACCGTGCTGGCCTCGACCGTGAGCCGGGGCAACCGTGCTCCGAGCGCCCGGACGGGGGCACGGACCGTCACGGTCACCCGGTCCGCGTTCACCGAGATCGAGACGTTAGCCGCCTCCGGGGCGATCCGGGTGCCCGCGCTGACACCGTCCCCGCCCCGGGAGGCGGCGAGCGCCGCCTCCCGGGCCGCGTCCAGGCAGGCCGCCTTCGTGGTGACCGCGTCGGTGGCGGTGAGCCCGGCGAGCAGGAGCAGGAGCAGCGCCGGCAGACCGGCCGCCAACTCGGCGGTGAACGAACCCCGGTCCCCACCGGCCGGCCGGCGCGGTTTCACTTCAACGCCCGGTCGATGACGGCGGTCAACGCCGACTGCACGTTCCCCGAGGTGAGCACCTTGAGCAGGATGCCGGCGAAGGCCACGGCGGCGAGGGTGCCCACGGCGTACTCGGCGGTGTTCATTCCCGCGTCGCCGCGCAGCCGGGTGAGGAGTTTCCGCATCTGTCGTTCCCTTCTCGATGATGGTTCACAGCACGTCGCCGAGGACGGCGACGATCACCGGCACCAGGCCGGCGAGAATGAAGGCGGGCAGGAAGCACAGGCCCAGCGGCAGCACGATCAGCACGCCGGCCCGCCGGGCGGACGCCTCCGCCGCCATGGACCGGTCGGCCCGCAGGTCGTCGGCGACCCGGGTGAGTGCCCCGGCGAGCGCCGCACCGCTACGGGAGGAACGCAACGCGGCACCGACCATCCGGTCCGCCCCGGGTACCGGGGTGAGGTGCGCCCAGGCCTCCCGTGGCTCACCACCGAGCAGCAGCGTCCGCCCGATCCGGCCGAGCCGGGCCGCCAGTGGACCGTCCAACGCGTCGGCCACCGCGAGCACGGACCGGTCGACCGGGGCACCCGCTCGCATGGCCGCTGCGAGCAGGTCGGCGGCGAGCGGCAGGTCGGCGGCCTCCCGCAACCGGCGGCTCCGGGCGACGGGGGTCTCGATGCGTCGCAGTAGCCGGTCCGCCACCGGGGCGGTCAACGCTCCTCCCAGGACCCCGGGCCAGCCGCCGACCAGCAGCAGGACCGCCAGCCCGGCCAGCGCGGCACCGAGCCTCGTCCGGTCTGGCCACCAGTCCGGCCGAGGTCGCCCGGAGCGTCGGCCGGTGAACACCTCCCACCGTCGGCCAGCCCGGTTACCACGGACGGCGACCAGCAGCGCGGCCACGACCAGGCAACCGGCCGACAACACCGAGGGGGACATCAGCCACCCCCGCCGGGTGTGGCACCCAGCCGTTCGACCCAGAGCAGTCCGCCGGCCTGGAGTCCCATCGCTGCCAGCGCGCACCCGGCACCCACCGGGGTGTGCAGCAGCACCGCCAGCGGGTCGACACCGATGCCGTAGCCGAGCGCGATGCCGCCCAGCGGAAGCCCGGCCAGCAGCAGCGCGGTGGCGTTGGCGCCCGCCGCCTGGGCGGCGGCACCGGCCAGTCCCCGATCGGTCGCCCGGGCGTCGGCCTCGACCCGTTCGAGGAGTTCGGCCAACGGGGCTCCCGTCCGGTCCGCGAGCCGGACAGCCGACCGGGCCAGCCGTTCGAGCCGGTCCGTCCCGGTCGGATCGTCACCCGGGGTCACCACGTCCGGCCGGGGTGCGGGTGAGAACCCCGCCGGCACGTCGCTGCTCCCGGCCCGGCCGCCGTCGGGCGGAGGGGATCGCGTACCGGCCGTCGGTGGAGCTGACGGACCGGCCCCCGGACGGCGACCGGCAGCCGAGCGGATCCCGAAGGCCGGAGTCGGGCCGGGACCGCCCAGCAGGTCGGCGGCTGCCGACGTGATGGTGGGATCGAGTGTCGGGGCGGGTAGGCCGGCACGCAGGTCGGCGGCGAACGCGCCGAGACCGTCCAGCCGGCGGCGGCGTTCCCGGACGATCCGCCCGGCCGCCCGGCGTCGGTACACGGCGCGGGCGGCGAGCATTCCGTAGCCGGCCAGCAGGGCGGCGGCGACCGGCCCGGCCGTGAGGCCGCCGGTGCCGGCACCCACGAACCCGACCAGCAGCACGATCCGACGCGGACGGGCGGCTGCCACCCGCCACAGTGCTCGTCTACCGACAGAGGCACCCCGGTCCAGGTCGTCACCGGTCGCCCCGGTGGACAGTCCGGTCCCGGTCGACCCGGTGGGGCCGGGCACTCCGACGAATCCCGTGCGGCCCCGACGGCTGGCCCGCCCCTGGCGGCTGGTCCAGCCGGTGGCACGCATCAGGCTGGCGGTAACCGGCGACCCGATGGCATCCGGTGGCGGACTGAGCACGCGGCGACGACGGCGACGGCTGCTGCGTACCGGCCAGGCGACCACCAGGGCAGCACCGGCCAGGAGCACCACCACCAGCCACGATCCGGCTGTCATGCCGGCCCCGCCGCCGGGGGCGGGGGCGGGGGCGGGGGGTCGTGGACCGGGGGCGGGACGGGCGCTCCCCGGTCCTGCAACAGGGTCGCCAGGGCCGGCCACGCCGGCCCGACCCCTTGTCCCCGTACCCAGGCCGGCACCACGGTGACCAGCCGGTCGGCGCCCTGGGGCAGCAGCAGGCAGATCGACTCCACCAACCGGCCGTGCCGGCCCCGCCGGACCTGGACCAGCACCTGGAGCGCGGCGGTGACCTGGGCGTGCAGCGCCGCCCGGGGAAGACCGCCCAGCATTCCGAGCGCCTCCAGCCGGGCCGGCACGTCGGCCGGGGTGTTGGCGTGCAGGGTTCCCGCCCCGCCGTCGTGGCCGGTGTTGAGCGCGGCCAGCAGATCCACCACTTCCGCACCCCGGCACTCGCCGACGACCAGCCGGTCGGGGCGCATCCGCAACGCCTGTCGGACCAGCTCGCTCAACCCGACCACGCCCGCGCCCTCCACGTTGGCCGTCCGGACCTGGAGGCCGACCACGTGCGGGTGCACCGGGCGCAGCTCGGCGGCGTCCTCCACCAGCACGATGCGCTCCGTCACCGGCACCAGGCCCAGCATCGTGTTGAGCAGGGTGGTCTTGCCCGAGCCGGTGCCGCCGACCACCAGGTACGCCAGCCGGGCGGCGACCAGGGCGGCGAGCACCGGTGCGACCGGACGCGGCACCGTGCCCCGCTGGACCAGCTCGTCGAGGGTGAACGGGCGGTGCCGAAAGGTGCGCAGCGACAGGTACGGCCCGTCGGTCGCCACCGGAGGCAGCACGGCGTGCAGCCGGGTGCCGTCGGGCAGCCGCGCGTCCGCGTACGGGGAGCCGTCGTCGAGTCGACGCCCAGCGGCGGCGGTCAGCCGTTGGGCCAGTCGGCGTACGTCGTCGACCGTGCCGAGCGGCACCGCCACCTGGCGCAGCCCGGCACCCCGGTCGACCCAGACCCGGACGCCGTTCACCAGCACGTCGGTGACCTGGGGATCCTCCAGCAGCGGGGCGAGCGGCCCGGCACCGACCAGCTCGTCGTGCACCCGGTCGGCGATCCGCAGCACCGCGGTGTCGCCGAGGACGGCGGCGGACGGGTCGGCGCGGACGGCGGAGACGATCGCCGCCGGGGTGACCGGGGTGGCCGCGTCGGCCATCCGCTGCCGGACCCGGGCGGCGAGTTCCTCCGACCGCCCGGTCATGCCGCACCCGGCACGGGCAGGCCGGTCAGCTCGGTGACCAGGCGGCGGCAGAGGGCGGCGAGCGGGCCGTGGCCGGCGGCAGCCGGTGCCTCGCCACGTTCCAGCCCCCGGCACAGGGCCGGTTCGGGGCGCAGCGTCCCGGCGAGCGGGAGACCCAGTGCCCGGGCCACCTCGGTCGCTTTCAGCCGGCCGGGGGCGGGGCCCCGGACGATCACCCCCAGGGCGGCGCAGTGCGGGGCCGCGGCGGCGACCACCCGGGTCGCCGCGGCGGTGGCCCGCAGCTCGGCCGGCACCACCACGTACGCCTGGTCGGCGGCCTGCAAGGCGATCACGGCGGCGTCGTCGAGCTGGCGCGGCAGGTCGACCACCACGAAGTCCCGGCCGCGCCGTGCGGCGTCCACGGTGGCGGCCATCGCCTGGGCGGGCAGGGCCAACGGCTCGCCCCGGTCCCAGGAGAGGACGACCAGGTCGCCCCGGTGCGGCAGGGCGCGGACCAGGGCGGGCGCGTCGACCCGTCCGTCGGCGTCGGTGAGCGACGGCCACCGCAACCCGTCCAGCCCCTCCCAGCCGAGCACCAGGTCCAGGCCACCGCCGAGCGGATCCGCGTCGACCAGCAGGGTCCGCAGGTGGGCGCGGGCGGCGGTGACCGCCAGACCACCGGCGAGGACACTCGCGCCGGCGCCACCCCGACCGCCGAGCACCGCGACCGTCCGGGCGGGACCGGCCGCGTCACCGCCCGGCGCACATCCGGTGAACCGGTCGACCAGCCACGGCTCGGCGGCGGGCAGGGTGGCGACGTGTTCGGCACCGATCAGCTCGGCGATCTCCCAGCGCGGGTCGAGCTGGCCCGAGCGTCCGACCAGCACCGTGCGGGGTCGTTTGGGCAGCCGGGCACGTAGGCAGGCCTGCGCCTGGTCGCTGCCGACCAGGACCAGCGGGCTGGGCAGCCAGCGGGCGCGGGCGGCAGCCGGATCGGCGGCCACCTCGACCTCGGTACCGCCCGCGGCGGCGAGCCGCAGCAGTTCGTCGAGGAGGTCACCGTCGGAGGTGACCAGCAGCGGTAGTCGCCGGTGCGGCGAGAGGGAGGTACGGGGTGGCATCACGGCCTCCAGCGGTCGGGGGTGCTGGACAGACCCTGCGCCGGATTGCCGGGTCGGTGCCGCTCCGACCAGCCGACCTGTGGACAACGGGACGGCCTGTGGACAACCCCCGCCGCCGCTGTGGATCTGCTACGGCTGGCGGCCGGCGCCGCTCCACCCTCCGTCGCCCGTCCGAGCCCGGTCGGAGGCTCTGACCAGCACAGGCGGCACCTAGGGCAGCCCATCCGGTGGGCAGTCCCGGCCGATCGACGCCGCTACCCGGGTGACCTCCGGGGAACGAACACGAAAAAAGTCCTGTTATCTCCAGCCGGCTCATTGACGACATACCGCGTCGTACGCCGATAATCGTCACCGCACGCCACCGCGACGGTGGCATCCGCCGCTCTCGGAACCGGGGCCATGGCCGACTCACCCGACGAAACACCCCCCACCCTGCGCATCGGTGGCTGGCTTCCCGAGCCCCAGCACCACCAGGCGTTTCCGACCTACCTCGTCCCCCCGGCCGGCCGACACCCGATCGACATCCCCGCAGCCGGGTCACCGACCGCCCCGCTGCCGTCTCCCGTCCACACCGTCGAATCCGACGGCATCGGACGGACCCTGCTGCTGGCCGGGGTGGCCTGCGGCCTGGCCATCAGCCTCGTCCTCGCGCTGTCACCACTGTGGTCCGGATCGGGGCGCAGCGGGGCGGCGCTCCCGGTGACGCCCTCGGGAGTCGTGGCCGGCCCGGACCTCGCCGCCGCGCAGAGCCCCACCCCGATCGACGACTACTCACCCGCGCCGGTCTCGATGGCCACCCGCGCGGCGTCGCCGGCCGCGCCGCCACCGCCCGCGCCGACCCGCCAGCCCGCCGCCGGTACGGCCCCCCGCCCCGCCGCGACGACCCCGCCGCCCCACCCGACCACCACTCCGCCCCGGCCCACCCCGAAACCGCCGACGAACCAGCCCGGACCGGGCGAACTGACCCCACTGCCGGCGTCCCAGGAACGGTCGCTGCGGTCCAGTGCCAACGGGCCGTCGACGTACGTCGAATTCGTCAACGCCCGACGCTCCCGGGTCGTCGTCTACTGGCTCGACTACCAGGGCCAGCGGCGGCAGTACAGGGTCCTCGACGCCGGCCGCTCCTACCGGCAGCAGACCTATGTGGGCCACCCGTGGGTGGTCACCGACGAGCGCGGCCGGGGACTGGCCTGCTTCCTGCCCGCCCGGACCACGATGAAGGCGGTGGCGCGGTAGGAGCGACGGAACCTCCGGGGCAGTCACCCACCTCGCGCCACCGGGACCGGGACCACCGAAACGGTACGATCCCGGCCATGCACCCGACCGGCCGACAGCCGATGCGGCTCCTTCCCGGCGAGGGGAAGTCCTTCCTGAAGTGGGCCGGCGGGAAGACCCGGTACGCCAGGACCCTGGTGTCCGCCGCGCCCAGCTTCACCGGCACCTACCGCGAGCCGTTCCTCGGCAGCGGCGCGGTGTTCTTCGAGCTGAATCCCGCCCGGGCGGTGCTGAGCGACGCCAACGAGGAGCTGGTCACCTGCTTCCGGGCCGTTGCGCGGGACGCGGAGGCCGTGATGGGTCGGCTCGACGAGTACCCCAACACCCGCGAGCACTTCGCGGCGGTACGGCGGCAGGACCCGGCCACCCTCTCGGACGTCGAACGGGCCGCCCGGGTGATCTACCTGAACAAGACCTCGTTCCGGGGGCTGTGGCGGGTCAACCGGAAGGGCCAGTTCAACACGCCCTACGGCGCCTACGACCGCCCCTACTACAACCGACAGATGCTCCTCGAAGCCGCCAGGATGCTCAACGGTACGGACATCCGGGTCGCCGACTTCGAGGAACAGCTCGACGAGGCCACCGCAGGCGACTGGGTGTACCTCGACCCGCCGTACGCGCCGCTCGGCGGCTGGGCGGACTTCCAGCGCTACACCCCCGGGCAGTTCGGCGAGGACGACCACCGCCGGCTCTGCGCGGCGATGAAACGAGCGAGCGGACGCGGCGTCCTGGTGACCATGAGCAACAGCGACACCCCGTTCGTACGGCGGCTCTTCGCCGACGACTTCCAGGTGGCCAGGATGGCGACCCGACGGGACATCAACCTCCAGTCGACCAAGCGGGGAAGCTGGGACCTGGTGGTCACGAACTACGACCTGCCCGACACAGCCCGGCAGCTCGCCGGCTGACGACCGGGTGCCCGGCCCCAGGGGACGGCAAACCCGATATGGGTGCTTCTACAGCACCGATCGCCGACCTGGCCAGCAGAAAAGGGACGCCCCCTCCGGGGGAAGCGACCTGAGGTAGCAGTGAGTGTGATCGAGTGCCGTACTGCGTGGTCAGACGCACGAGGCATGCGGTCGAACATGATCGAGTATGGATATGTGGGTCACGTCCGCCCAGGCAGTCAGTGCCGGAGATCGCGACGTCTCAGTAAACCCCACCACAGACAGCTTTCAGTCGGAAGCTTCTATCTGGCCCAACGCCAGAGGTAGGGTCTCCATCCACGATGGACCCCAGTTGCACAGGAGGCCAAATGGCTGCGCCTACAGCGCAGGTCACGCGAAGGCCGGCGAGCCTCGACAGAAGGGAAGTCGGTCTTAAGCTATCCAAATGGTTCTTGTTTGAAGTCGTATTTGCGCTCGTCCCCCTTGGCTTCAACTGGCTAGGGTCAATCCTCCACGGAGGCGGATCAGGATTAAACGTCATCCTCGGTCGAGGGGAGTTGCTGCTGGTCTCGACCGCGATCGTCGCCGCCTCTCTCGGGGATTTGGTAAACAAAGGACTAAACCCGCAACTGCGAGGATTTAAGCAACTACTCGTCGGAGTTGGCATATTCCTTATTGTTGCCGCAACCTGGCTCTACGCCGAAGCTGCCGCAACCCCCGGCGAAGCAGCAACCACAGACCTAGGTCTGGTCGTTACACTCTCACTCACAGTCGCACTGGTAGCAATCATCCTGAGCATGGCATGCCTTGTCGTGGCGGAGGTAAAGTGATGTCGAGCTTGTCGCCCGCCCTATTCTCCATCGTCGCCATAGCTACCGCGCTGCCTGCAGCACTCATATCGGCAGCACGCGCGTTCCAGCTCATCCGCGAAAACCGGAGTAGCAACAAGATCAGCCTACGCATCACCAGAGATGGCGGCGAAGTCATCGAACTCACCGCCGACAGCCTCCACCGAGAGGATCTCGAACGCATACTTCAGTACCTCAACGATGAGGTCTCGAAGCAGCTACCAGGGCCAGACGCTCGCACACCTGGCACGGATGCCTGATAGAATCCACTCTTCAGCAACCCAGATGAGTCGCCAATTCACCGCCCCCCCAATTACGAAGTCAAATCTACCGCCTCAACGTCGAGACTAAACGGTGCCGAGAAACGTCAACTTTCAAGTTGACGATTGTCGACCACGCTGCCGGCTATACACCAAGAGGATCCGCTGGCATGACAAGAAGGCGTGCCTACAATACTGCGTAGGTGGCGACGCAGGTTGCTGCACCACTACCTACCCTTACATCAACATCTAGGCACCACCGTCGGCGACAACCCGTGAACCTGGAAGGTCGAAAGTAGTTCTGCATGCTGACACCCTCGGATGGTCGTGCAACCAGCAAGGGCAAAATGCAATCAGCGCTCCGATTCCTACTTATTACCACTCTAAAATTCGCTGGGGCAGTAATCACTTTCACCTTCCTCATGACGCTTGCATTCGAGCCAGGAGAATGGCGAAAATCAGACTGGTTGGTCGACCTGCTGCCCTTACTGACGACGATTCTTGTGGTTAATGCGCTGGTGCAGGCCTTTCGGCTGTGGCGACACTCAACCCGTAAGAACTAGCACGGCCACCATGTGGATGCGTGTTCGTCGTTCAGATTAGCGACGAACACCGCCCATCCCGTCCGCCATCGAGCAGGGCGGCCCGGGCTTCGTCGAGGCGGTTCCAGGAGCTGGCTGTCGTGGTGTCGCCTGAGGTGGCGGAGGCTGGTTAGCGGGCGTTGGGCCAGTAGCTCGGCTCCTCTACACGAGTCGGGTCGTATACCCGGCGTCGACCAGGCGGCTGCAGGCGGCGCGGACGTCGTCGGGGACGTGCTGGGGGGTCGCGAAGCCGAGTTCGGCGTACTTGTCGATGCGTTGGGTGTCCCCGACGAGCATGTCCATGACCTTCTTGGTGTCGCCGATGCTGGTCACGTAGTCGTCGAGTGAGAGCGGGTGAGACGCGCAGATCACGTCGACCTCGGGCCAGAGCTTCTTGCAGGTGGCGTAGGCACGGCGCTGTTGGTACGGACGGGACATCAGGATCACCGATCGGGCCTGGATCTGGTGTTCGGCGAGGAGCGCGCGGGTGTGCTCGATGTTCTGGCCGGTGTTCTCGGCCTGCGTGTCGATGAGGATCGCGTCGGCCGGCACGCCGTGGGCTGTGGCGTACTCGCGATAGTGAACAGCTTCACCTCGGGGGAAAGTGCCGATGGTGGTCGGGGCGTTGGCACCGGTGAAGACCAGGCGTGGGTACATCCCTTGGTGGTAAAGGTCGGTGGCGATCTTGGCGACTCCGAGGTCGTGGCTGCCGAGTCCGACGCCCACGTCGACCGGCCGGATCTCGTGGTGCATGTGGTGGTATTTCCACAGGCGTTCGACGTCCGCGCGGTGTTCGGCGGGGATGGTCAGGGGAGTCGTGGGCATCAGTTCGGGTCTCTCAGTCGGGGATCTCGAAGGTGTACGACCAGGTGAAGCGGGATGCGGCGTGCACCCCTCGGGCGAACTCGACCGGTCGGCCGTCGTGGGTGGACGTCGTGCGGTGCAGGACCATGACGGGTTCGCCGGCCGGGAGTTGGAGGAGTCGGGTCTCCTCGGGGGTGGGCATCCGGGCGCGTACGGTCTCGGTGATCGTGTCCGGCTCCAGTCCCCGGCCGGTGAGGATGGCGAAGCCTCCGCCTCGTCCGGCTGGCCCGGGTGTCGGGTCGACCAGCGAGGTTCCTTCCACGTCTTCCGGCCGGTAGTAGCTGGTCAGGGTGTGGGTGGGCACGTCAGCTTCCCTGACCAGGCGGGCGCGTTCGTAGACGGGTGCTCCGGGCTTGAGTCCGAGCGCTTCGGCGGTCTCGGCATCGGCCTTCGTCAGGCGTACCTCGTTGGTCTGGTCGCCTGGTGCCCAGGTGCGGCCGGTGGCCTCGCGGTCGGCGGCGAACGCGACGAGCCCTGACATCCACTTGCTCTTGGCGTAGCGGTCGATGCCGAGCCGCTTGATCGCCACCCGTGGCCGGACGACGGTCCCACGTCTGCGGACGGGCGTGACGAGCCCTTCGGCTTCGAGCAGTCGCACTGCCTGCCGGACGGTGTTGATGTTGACGCCGTGCTCGGCGGCGATCTCGTCCTGCTTCGGCAGGGTGCTGCCTTCGGTGTAGTCGCCGCGTTGGATGGCTTCGCGCAGGAGCGTCGCCAGATCCCGGTACCCGATCCCCACTCGCTCCTCCTGGCCGTGCGCTGCGTAGAGCTATCTCTACCAACAAGTGTGCACCACAAGCCGACATTAGAGCTAGTTCTATTGACAACACGGTCAACGATCCGGTCACATAGAGCTAGTTCTAATGCCGGTTGGTAGGAGATCATGATGCGCGGTGCGGTGGAAACTTCCAACTCGTCCGGATCATCCCCGATCCGCACTGCCAGCACCCCGCAGCCGCATCGGCCGGGCATGCCCGCACCGGGTGACCTGGTGTTGCTCGACCACCGGGCGTCGGTGCAGTTCGCCGGCGAGCGGGGGTTGTGGCTGCGGGTGACGTCGGTGGACGACAGGCCGACGTACGACGGGTGGGTGTGGCTCACCGGCTACTCGATCAACCAGGCCACCGGCGAAGCAATGGCACGACGTGAGGTCTTCGTGCAGATCGCCGGCCTGCGCGTACAGCCACGGAAGACCGGGAGCACGCCGACAGGGAGCACGTCGCGCAGGAACGCGGGGCCGGCCAGGAGGAGGTACGGTGTTTGACATTAGGGTGCGGCTCGGCGCGGTGCTGGAGATCAGCGCGGCCGAGCGGCTGATGCCGTCGGACGGGCCGGTCACGCTGTGGGTGACCGGGGTTCGGCTGGTGGCCCACCGCCCGCCGGAGGACGAGTGGATCTGGATCGAGGGGATCAGGCTCGGCCGGTCCGGGCGGCGCGGCCGGCAGGCGCAGATCCTGGTCCGTGCGAACACGTTCTCGGCCCGGGAGTAGACCGCCGCCTGCGATGCCAACCGAACCGGAACCTGCGTCGGAGCGCTCCCACCGGAAAGGGACGACCCCCGTCGGGGGGAGACGGGGGTCGTCGGGAGGTTCGGCTCCGGGGGGGTTGAGCCGAACCGGCCCGGCGGTCACGGGGGGTGCGACCGCCGAGGGTCTGTCAGCTTTCCGGGACGTGAATGGTCGTCGTGTGGACAAGTCTGCCCGAGCGGAGTGTTCACGTCGAGTGTTCTCGACCCCACTCCGTGCGAAATTGTGACCGCAGCGTGTGACCGCGCTCACGTTGAGCATTGGTGGTGGAAGTGCTCCCGCAGGTCGGGTGGGGTGTTGGCCCCGGGGCACCCGCCGACCCTAGACCATCGGGCTAGACTTGCGCGCCGTGGGCCGAAGTGCCGCTTTTTTCGATCTGGACAAGACCGTCATCGCCAAGTCGAGCGCCTTGGCGTTCGGTCGGCCGTTCTACCGGGACGGGCTGATCACCCGACGGGATGTCGTGAAGTCGGCGTACGCGCAGCTGATGTTCCGGCTGGGCGGCACCGACGAGCAGACCATGGCCAGGACCAGGGACTATCTCGCCGCCCTCTGCAAGGGCTGGCAGGTGGAGCAGGTCCGCCAGATCGTCGCGGAGACGCTCCACGAGCTGATCAACCCCTACGTGTACGCCGAAGCCGCCGTGCTGATCGAGGAGCACCAGGCCGCCGGGCGGGACGTGGTGCTGGTCTCCGCCTCGGGTGAGGAGATGGTCCGCCCGATCGGTGTGCTGCTCGGGGTGACCGACGTGATCGCCACCCGGATGAGCGTGCGGGACGGCCGGTACAGCGGCGAGGTGGAGTTCTACGCGGCCGGTCCGAGCAAGGTCGAGGCGGTCAACGAGCTGGCCGCCGCCCGGGGCTACGACCTGGCCGACTCGTACGCCTACTCCGACTCGTACAGTGACCGGCCGTTGCTGGAGTGCGTGGGCCACCCGAGCGTGGTCAATCCGGACCGGGCGCTGCGCCGGCTGGCGGTGGAGAACTCCTGGCCGGTGCTGGAGTTCCGGCACCCGATCCCGCTGGGCCGGCGGCTCCGGGAGCGCCCGGCGGTCCCGGTGGCCGCCGCCGCACTCGGCGTCGGGGTCGGGGTGGCGATCGGCATCGCCTGGTACGGCCGGCACCGCCGGACCCGCGCCACCCAGGTCGCCTGACCGACCCGCCGGCCCGGCCAACCACGTCACCTACCAGGTCACGGTTCCGACCCGACCCGCGATTGAGCGATTGCTCAAACACGCCTATGCTCGGTTTTGAGCACCCGCTCAAAACCAGGAGGCAGGCATGACCGAGCTGGACCGACCGCCCCGCCAGACCGCCGCGAACTGGATTCTCGCCGGCGTGATCGCCGCCTTCGGGCTGGTGGTCTTCGTCGTCACCGTGCGCGACGGACGCGCCGACAGCGCCCTGCTCTTCGTGGCACTCCCGACGACCCTCGCCGCCGCCCTCGCCCTGCTGCCCGGCCGCACCGCACACGGCCGGGTCTTCGTGGTCACCACGATCGCCCTGCTGCTGTCGGCGGTCGCGCTGCACGAGGGGGCGATCTGCGTCATCCTCGCCGCCCCGCTCGTCTACGCGGTCTCCCACGGGACCACCGCCCTGATCCGCGCGCTGCGCGACACCTCCCGCTCGTACGCCGTCCTCGCGGTGCCGCTGCTGCTCCTGCCGGGGCTGGAGGGCAGCGGACTGGCCCCCCGGCTCGCACCCGACCAGTCCGTCGAGGTGGTGCGGGTGGTGGCCCTGCCGGCCGACCAGGTGACCGCCCGGCTCGCCGCCGGTCCCCGCCCCACGCCGGTCCGCTCGGTGCCGCTGCGGCTGCTCGGCGTGCCCACCCCCGGCCAGGTGAGCGGGGACGGGCTCGACCCGGGTGACCGGTGGATGTTCGGTTACCACGGCAGCGCGCACGGGCCGGGCGGGCACCTGCTCGCCGAGGTGGAGACGGCCGACGCGGGGCGGATCGGCTTCCGGTTCGTCGAGGACAGCTCGATCACCGCCCGCTGGTTCCGGTGGCGGCACGCCGACCTGAGCTGGCGGGCGGTGGACGAGCGGCACACCGAGGTGCGGATCCGGGTGGACTACACCCGGGGGCTCGACCCCTCCTGGTACTTCGGGCCGATCCAGCAGGTGCTGCTCGGCGCGGGGACGGGACACCTGCTGGACATGATGACGCTGCGATGACCGCCGCCCGCTACCTCAGCCTGGCGGTGCCGTTGCTGGCGGTGCTCGCCGCCGCCCGGCTCGACCGCAGCCGCGCCGGCCGGACGGCGGCGCTGCTGGCCTTCCTCGCCGCCGGCATCGGCATCGCCGCCCTCGACGAGGTGGCCCGGCGTACCGGTTGGTACACGTTCGCCCCGGTGCGGGGAAGTTACCGGGGTATGCCGGTCGACCTGTGGATCGGCTGGGCCGCGCTCTGGGGACCGCTGCCGGTGCTGCTCCGTCGGGTGCTGCCGGTGCCGGTGGCGCTGGGCCTGCTGCTCTGGGTCGACGCGGTGGCCATGCCCGCGCTGCACCCGCTGGTCAGCCTCGGCCCGAACTGGCTGGTCGGCGAGCTGGTCGGGCTGCTCGTGGTGGCCCTGCCGGCGCAGCTGCTCGGTCGCTGGTGTGCCGACCGACGGCACCTGGCAGCGCGCACGCTGCTCCAGGTCGGGGTCTTCACCGCCCTGCTGCTGTGGCTGATCCCCAGCCTGGCCTTCGAGGTCGGTGACGGCTCGTGGACGGCGGTGACCGGGCTGCCCCGGCCAGCCCTGCCGCTCCTCGCCCAGGTGGCGCTGGTGCTGGCCGCCCCGGCGCTCGCCGCGGTCCGCGAGTTCGTCACCCACGGTGGCGGCACCCCGTACCCGTGGGATCCGCCTGTGCGGCTGGTCACCACCGGGCCGTACGCCTATCTCGCCAATCCGATGCAGGCCGGCGCGGTGGCCCTGGTGCTGCTCGCCGCGGTGCTCACCCGCAGCTCCGCGCTGGTTGCAGCCGCGGTGGTGGCGGTCGCCTTCAGCGTGGCGGTGGCCCGGCCGCACGAGGAGCACGACCTGGCCGACCGGTACGGCGAGGCGTGGCGCGCGTACCGGCGGCAGGTGCGGGACTGGTGGCCGCGTCTCCGCCCGTACCACGTGGGGCCGGCAGCGGTCCTGCTGCTCGACGACGCCTGTGGTCCGTGCGCCGCGACCTGGCGTTTCCTCGCCCGCCGCCGCCCGGTGGGCCTGCGGATCCTGCCCGCCAGCTCGGCCGGCCGGGTGCTGTGGCGGGCGGAGTACGCCGACGGCGGCGGTCGGTCGGAACGGGGGGTGGCCGCCGTCGCCCGCGCGCTGGTCCACCTCCATCTCGGCTGGGCCGTGGTTGGCTGGCTCCTACGGCTGCCCGGGATCGCCTGGCTGGCACAGCTGGTGACCGATGCGATGATCACACCGCCCCACCCGGCCGGCCCCCGAGGAGGACGATGTCCGGCACCAAGCAACGCCTCCTGGACGGCGCCATCGCCGCCATCCGGACGCACGGCATCGCCGGCGTGTCCGCCCGCACCATCGCCGCCGCCGCCGGGGTGAACCAGGCGCTGGTCTTCTACCACTTCGGCACGGTCGACGACCTGCTCACGGCAGCCTGCCGGGCCAGCACCGCCGACCGGATCGGGCACTGGTCGGCCCGGCTGACCGAGGTGGGCTCGCTGCGGGAACTGCTCGCCGTCGGGCAGGAGCTGCACGAGCGGGAACGCGAACTGGGCAACGTCTCCGTCCTGGCCCAGCTGCTGGCCGGGGCGCAGGCCGACGAGCGGCTCGCCGCGCCCACCGCCGCCGCGCTCCAGCTCTGGGTGGACGAGATCGAGTCCGTCCTGCGCCGGCTGCTCGCCGGCTCACCGTTCGCCGAGATCGCGGACGTGCCCGGCCTGGCCCGCGCGGTCTGCGCCGCGTTCGTCGGGCTGGAACTCTATGACGGCGTGGACCGGTCGGCGGCGCGGCAGGCGACGGCGGCGCTCGACCAGCTCGCCGTGCTCATCGAGATCGTCGACGACCTCGGCCCGGTCGCCCGCCGCGCGCTGCGCTCCCGGGTGAACCGGGCCACCCGCCGGGACTGACCGCAGACCACCGGGACCGGCCGCACGCCACCGCCCGCACGCCACCGGGACGGACCGCGCGCCACCGACGCCGCCCGCGCGCCACCGGGACCGCCCGGTCACCGGCAGGTCAGGCCGTCGGGACCGGTCCGTACCCGGCCGGTCAGTCGGCGGCGACGGTCTCGTCGGCGACGACGACGAGCTGGTCCGCACCGACCTCGACGGCGCTCAGGTAGTGCCGCAGCCAGGAGCGCAGGCCGTCCGGGGTGCCGGTGGCGAAGGCCCCGGCCGCGCCGACGTACTCCGGCTCCCGCTCCCGGTGGCCGACGTCGACGGCGACCAGGCCGCGCGGGTCGAACCCGCGGGACATCAGCACCAGCCGGGCGGCGGCGCGGGCGACCACCCCGGACGGGCCGGCGAAGGGCCGCAGGTTGAGCAGTTCGCCGTGCACCACGGCGGCGAGGACCAGCGGGGAGACCGTCGTCCCGCCGGCGACCAGCCCGGCCAGCCCGTCGAGCCGGGCCGCCACCACCGGGTCGGCGACCGGACGCCCCAGCTCGGCCTCGGCGACCACGTCCCGGGCGGCGAGCACGTGCAGCCGGGCCAGCGCCTGCCGGGGGGCCTTCGGCCACAGCTCGGTCAACCCGGGCAGCGCCCCGGCCACCCGCAGCGCCCCCTGGAGCACCGGCTCGGTGACGGTACCGGCGCGGACCGCCTCGCGCTCGTGGTCGTACCCCTCCAGGGCGGCGCTGGCCACCGCGCAGCGCAGGCCCACCTCGGCCGCGACCCGGCCACCCTGGCGGCGCAGCGCGCGGTGCCGCATCGCCTGGTCGACCCGCTCTCGGGCGCGCTCGACGGCGGGGGCGACGTCGGCGAGGGCGAGCAGCGGGGCGAGCGGGTCGGTGGTCACCCCGCCACGCTAACGACCGGGTGACTCCGGGGCGGACGCCACCCACCGACGGGGCGTCCCGACCGATCCTGATCAGGTAGGGGCAGGTCGGGCCGTCGAGCGCGCCGGGACGGCCGCTGAGCGCGCCGGCCGACACCGGGGGTGTCGCGGGCACCAGCCGCCCGGACTAACCTCGGCCGGGTAGGAGACGCAGGTCACCCGACGAAGGAGTCACCGCATGAGCGAGGCCTTGGCCAACCTGCTGAACGAGACGCGCCAGTTTCCGCCGCCGGCCGCACTCGCCGCGGAGGCCAACGTCACCGCCGGCGCGTACGACGAGGCCGGCGCGGACCGGCTCGCCTTCTGGGAGCGGCAGGCCGGCCGGTTGGCCTGGGCCAGGCCGTGGGACGAGGTGCTCGACTGGTCGAACCCGCCGTTCGCGAAGTGGTTCGTCGGCGGCCATCTCAACGTGGCGTACAACTGCCTGGACCGGCACGTGGAGGCCGGCCTGGGCGACCGGGTGGCGATCCACTGGGAGGGCGAGCCGGGTGACACCCGCACCCTCACCTACGCCGACCTGCACCGGCTGACCTGCCAGGCGGCGAACGCGCTGACCGACCTGGGGGTGGTCGCCGGTGACCGGGTGGCGATCTACCTGCCGATGATCCCCGAGGCGGCGGTGGCGATGCTGGCCTGCGCCCGGATCGGCGCCACCCACAGCGTGGTCTTCGGCGGCTTCTCCGCCGACGCGCTGGGCAACCGGATCCAGGACGCCAGCGCCAAGGTGGTGATCACCGCCGACGGCGGGTACCGCCGGGGCAAGCCGTCGGCGTTGAAGCCGACCGTGGACGAGGCGGTGGCGAACTGCCCGTCGATCGAGCACGTGCTGGTGGTCCGGCGCACCGGCGAGGAGGTCGCCTGGTCGGCCAAGGACCACTGGTGGCACGAGACGGTGGAGACGGCCCCGGCGGAGCACGTCGCGCAGCCGTTCGACGCCGAGCACCCGCTGTTCATCCTCTACACCAGCGGCACCACCGCCCGGCCGAAGGGCATCCTGCACACCACCGGCGGCTACCTGACCCAGGCCGCGTGGACGGCGCACGCGGTGTTCGACCTGAAGCCGGAGAGCGACGTCTACTGGTGCACCGCCGACATCGGCTGGGTCACCGGGCACTCCTACATCGTGTACGGGCCGCTGGCCAACGGCGCCACCCAGGTGATGTACGAGGGCACCCCGGACACCCCGCACAAGGGCCGGTTCTGGGAGATCGTCGACAGGTACAAGGTGAGCATCCTCTACACCGCGCCGACGCTGATCCGCACCATGATGAAGTGGGGCGACGACATCCCGGCGGGCTTCGACCTGTCGTCGCTGCGCCTGTTGGGCAGCGTCGGCGAGCCGATCAACCCGGAGGCGTGGATGTGGTACCGCCAGCACGTCGGTCGGGGCGAGCTGCCGATCGTGGACACCTGGTGGCAGACCGAGACCGGGGCGATCATGATCTCCCCGCTGCCCGGGGTGACCGCGACCAAGCCGGGTTCGGCGATGACCCCGCTGCCCGGCATCGTCGCCGACGTGGTGGACGACCAGGGCCAGCCGGTGCCGAACGGCGGTGGCGGTTACCTGGTGCTGCGCGAGCCGTGGCCGTCGATGCTGCGCACCATCTGGGGCGACGACAACCGGTTCATCGAGACGTACTGGTCCCGGTTCGAGGGGATGTACTTCGCCGGTGACGGGGCCAAGAAGGACGACGACGGGCACCTCTGGCTGCTCGGCCGGGTCGACGACGTGATGCTGGTGTCCGGGCACAACATCTCCACCACCGAGGTCGAGTCGGCGCTGGTGTCCCACCCGGCGGTGGCCGAGGCGGCGGTGGTCGGCGCGACCGACCCGACGACCGGGCAGGCGATCGTCGCGTTCGCCATCCCGCGCGGCACCGCCGACACCTCGGGCGAGGCGGGCGAGCAGCTCATCACCGAGCTGCGCAACCACGTGGCCAAGACGCTCGGCCCGATCGCCAAGCCCCGGCAGATCATGCTGGTGCCGGAGCTGCCGAAGACCCGCTCCGGCAAGATCATGCGCCGGCTGCTGCGGGACGTGGCGGAGAACCGGTCGCTCGGCGACGTGACCACGCTCCAGGACTCCTCGGTGATGGAGCTGATCTCCTCCGGGCTCAGCGGCGGCAAGTCCGACGAGGACTGACGCTGCGCGTACCCCCGTCGGTGGGTGCCGGTCCGCGCGGACCGGCACCCACCGACCTTTTTCCGGGGGTACGGATGGGTCGGTAGGCCGAGCCGGCTCGGGCTGAACGGGCAGAGGCGTCGCTTGCCCCTTCCGGTCGTGAACCCTCCTCATCTAGGTTCAGCGATATCGACCGGATTCGACGCTCGTCTCACCGGCGATCCCTCTCCCATGCCCGAGAAACGGAGTGGCATGAACATTCTCCCGTCCACCGCAGCGCGCCGACGCCTCCTCGTCGCGCTGCCCACCCTCGCGCTCGTCGCCACCTCGCTGACCGTGACCGGCAGCGCCGCGGCCCGGCCCGCCGGCCCGGCGGTGCCGACCCGGATCGGGGCCGACGAGCACTACCTCAACTATGCGGAGCCGGAGGTGCAGCCGGACACCCCGGGCAGGGAGGTGCGGGGCGCCGACGGGATCCTCGCCTCGCCCGCCGACGAGGCCCGCGCGTACGACCGCAAGTTCGCCGGTGGCAACCCGCTGGCCGCCCGGGAACTGGCCCGCAACGAGGCGCGGGCGATCCGCACCGGGCAGAGCCCCCGCGCGTTCAAGAAGGCCAAGAGCACCCAGACGGCCAAGCTGCTCACCCTGCTGGTCGAGTTCAACAACCGGGCCGACGACGACTTCACCGGGGTGATGGTCCCGAAGACGGTCTTCGAGGACCGCACCTGCGTTCCCGGCACCGTGCAGAACGGGCCCAAGCACAACAACATCCCCGACCCGGCGACCCTGCCGCACGAGGACAACAACTCGATGTGGGTGCCGGACTTCTCCCCCACCCACTTCGACAAGATGCTCTACACCAAGCAGGGCATCACCGAGCGGGTCCGCAAGGACCTCAAGGGACCGGACGGCAAGAAGGGCATCGACCTGTCCGGCCGCACCATGCACAACATGTACCTGGAGATGTCCAAGGGGGCGTACACGGTGGACGGGCAGGCCAGCCCGTGGATCACCGTGCCGCACTCGGAGGGCTGGTACGCGGCCTCGCGTTGTTTCCAGGACGACACCGGGGCCTGGGTCGCCGGCCGGGAGCAGGCGATGAACGGCCACCCGGACAACCCGCAGGGCGCGGGCCGGCTCGCCACCGACGCGATCGACGCGCTGGCCGCGGCCGACCCGGACTTCCCGTGGGCCGACTACGACATCGAGGACCAGGGCGACCGGGACGGTGACGGCAACGTCAACGAGCCGGACGGGGTGATCGACCACCTGGTGCTGGTGCACGCCGGGCAGGGCAAGTCGCGTGGCGGCGGCGACCAGGGCGTGTACGCCGTCTGGGCGCACTCCTCCACGGTGGCCGGCGGCTACACCATCCCCGGCACGAACCTGAAGGTGTCCAACTACATCGTGCAGCCGGAGGACGCCGGGGTCGGGGTCTTCGCCCACGAGTTCGGTCACGACCTGGGCCTGCCGGACCTCTACGACACCTCCGGCAACGCCGACTCGGACGTCGACTTCTGGGACCTGATGGCGTCCGGCTCGCACAACGGCGAGATCTTCCAGGCGCTGCCGGTGCACATGGGCATCTGGGACAAGTGGGTGCTCGGCTGGGCCGACCCGTTGACCCTCGCCCCCGGCACCCGGACCCGGACGGCACCGCTCGGGCAGACCTCGCGTACCCCGGTGGGCACCCAGGACGGCATCAAGATCGACCTGCCGGACAAGGTGGTCACCCTCGCCGAGCCGCACAGCGGCACCGGGATGTGGTACAGCGGCGCCGACCAGGCCTGGGCGGACGTCCGGCTCAGCCGGCAGGTCGCCGTCCCGAGCGCCGCCGACGCGAAGTTCTGGATGTGGAACAACTACGTCATCGAGGACGACTGGGACTACGGCTTCGTCGAGGTCTCCACCGACGGCGGGGCCACCTGGGCCGAGCAGAAGGTGTACGACGCGGCGGGCGCGCTGGTCTCCACGAACGACGGTTACGCCGACCCGAACGGCCGCATGGTCGACTTCGGCAACAAGAAGTACGGCCTGACCGGCAGCACCGACGGCTGGCGGCACGACTGGATCGACCTGTCGGCGTACGCCGGGACCACCGTGCAGGTGCGGCTGCGGTACGCCACCGACGAGGCGTTCCAGGAGCGGGGCTGGTTCGCCGACGACCTCTCGGTCACCGGCGGCGGGGCCACCACCTTCAGCGACGACGTGGAGGGCGGCGCGAACGGCTGGACGCCGACCGTCGGCACCTTCACCGACACCACCGGCGCGGGCTGGCACATCGACCCGGGCACCCAGGTCAAGGCGCAGTACTACCTGGCCGAGTGGCGCAACTTCGACGGCTTCGACAGGGGCCTGAAGTACGCCTACGACACCATCTACTCGCACGAGGCGTGGAAGGTCGACCGGATCTCCTACAACGCGCCGGGCATGCTGGTCTGGTACCGGGACACCATGCTGGGCGACGTCAACCACGTCACCGGGCAGATGACCGCGCTCCCCAGCTACGGGGCCAAGGGCGGGCTGCTGATCGTGGACTCGCACTACGACCCGCTGCGGCGTACCGGTGAGGCGGCGGCGAAGGACCCGTCGGTGCTGGACAACCTGCCGAGCCGGCCGCAGTCGTCCAACGCGGCGTTCTCGCTGACCAGGACGTACCCGTTCACCGAGTGCCTGGAGGCGGCGGACGAGCCGTACAGCGCGTACTGCACGAAGTTCGCCGGGCAGCGCCCGGTGTCCACGTTCACCGACGCCAAGGGTTGGTACCCGGGCATCGAGATGCGCGACGGTTCGCCGTACGCGCGGGACAACGACGCCTCGGTGGTCGTCCCGTCGCGGCGGAACAAGCCGTACACCACCCGGGTGGTGAACCCGGACGGCACGCCGGCCACCGAGTTCTACGGTGACACCCTGGGCGGCGGGGCGATCGTGCTCGGCACCGGCAACCCGTCCGACGCCGGGGTCCGGCACGGGGTCTCGATCAAGATCCTGTCGGCCGCGCCGGACAACTCGTACGCGGTCGTCCAGATCGTCCCGGCGAAGAACTGAGTGCCGCGTCGACCACACCCGGCGATGCGGTGTAAAGGTCAGTTACTGACCGATTGGTGAACAGTGGGGCCGGTGGCGGAGAAGCCACCGGCCCCACTGTTTCACACATCGCGGCAATCCAATCGAAATACATCACTACGATTCCCGGGCGGGGCGTCCGTGCTGCTCATGACCGTTGGTGAACACCCGGTGTGTGACGGTGAAAAGCGTTCCCATCAAAATCTTGCAACAAATCGACGCGGACGTCTTCCCACCCGTCCCGGCAGTGTCTATGTTCACCATGGGTCCCACTAGTGGGACGTCCCATGCCGGCCCGTACCCCCGTTGGGCCGGTTCCCTCACACCGGAGGTACCACGTGCGCAAAGTCGCAGTGGGTCTGCTCGGGCTCTCGCTGACGGCGACAGGTCTGGTGACGGGTACGTCCGCCAGCGCCGCGCCGACGCCGAAGCTCCCGACGGCCGCCCCGTCGATCGCGGAGCCCGCCAACGCGGACCACGATCTGCCCAACCCGCTCGAAACCAAGCGGCGGGCACTGCGCCAGGAGGGCCTCAGCGAGGTCATCTCGGGCAAGACCAAGGCGCAGAAGATCAACGGCAGCACGGTCGTCAAGGTCGGCAAGACCCAGGCTGCGGGGCGGAACGCCCGGACGACGGCCTCGGGCGTCGCCCAGACGCAGGACCAGTACGTCGAACTGGGCCGGGAGAAGACGGACAAGATCTTCGTCATCCTCGCGGAGTTCGGCAACGAGCGGCACCCGAGCTACCCGGACCAGGACACGGCCCCGTCCGTGCCCGGCCCGACCCGGTTCGACGGGCCGCTGCACAACGAGATCCCGGCCCCCAACCGGGCGGTGGACAACTCCACCGTCTGGCAGCCGGACTACAACGCCGACTACTACCGGAAGATCTACTTCGGCACCGGTCAGGGTGACGAGTCGCTGAAGCAGTACTACGAGGCCCAGTCCTCGGGTCGCTACAGCGTCGAGGGTGAGGTCACCGACTGGGTCAAGGTGAAGTACAACGAGGCCCGGTACGGCCGCTCCAACGGCTACCCCTGCGCCTCGAACGTCTGCAACAACACCTGGGCGCTCGTCCGGGACGCCGCCAACCAGTGGGTCGCCGACCAGAAGGCGGCCGGCCGCACCGACGCCCAGATCGCCGCCGACGTCAAGTCGATGGACGAGTGGGACCGGTACGACTACGACGGCGACGGCAACTTCAACGAGCCGGACGGCTACATCGACCACTTCCAGATCGTCCACTCCGGCGGCGACCAGGCCGACGGCGACCCGATCCAGGGTGAGGACGCCATCTGGAGCCACCGGTGGTACGCCTTCGCCTCGGACCAGGGCAGCACGGGTCCGTCGACCTTCCCGGGCGGCGGCACCCAGATCGGCAACACCGGCGTCTGGATCGGTGACTACACGATCCAGCCGGAGAACGGTGGCCGGAGCGTCTTCTACCACGAGTACGGTCACGACCTCGGTCTGCCGGACGACTACAACGTCATCAACAGCGGTGACAACAACAACGAGCACTGGACCCTGATGGCCCAGAGCCGGCTCGGTGCCAAGAACGACCAGGGCATCGGCGACCGGGGCGGCGACCTCGGCGCGTGGAACAAGCTCCAGCTCGGCTGGCTCGACTACGAGGTCGTGGTGGCCGGCCAGCAGAAGACCCTCAACCTGGGCCCGCAGGAGTACAACTCCGACAAGGCGCAGGGTGCCGTGGTGGTGCTGCCCCAGCGGGAGTACACCTTCCAGAACGGCAAGCCGTTCGAGGGGACGAAGCAGTTCTTCTCCGGCAACGACGACGACCTGAACACCACGATGACGCGGACGATCGACCTCACCGGGAAGACCAGCGCCGCGCTCACCATGAAGGGTCGTTACTCGATCGAGGCGGACTACGACTACCTCTTCTTCGAGGCCAGCACCGACGGCGGCCAGACCTGGTCCACCCTGCCGGGTACCGCCAACGGCAAGGCCCTCAAGGAGATCTCCCCCGGGCGCTTCGCCCTGGACGGCACCAGCGGCGGCCAGTGGGTCGACGTCAACATCCCGATGAACGCGGCGGCCGGCAAGGTGGTGCAGTTCCGGCTGCGCTACCAGACCGACGGCGGTGTCTCCGAGGGTGGCTTCTACGGTGACGCGATCACCATCACCGCTGACGGGCAGACCGTGCTCAGCGACGGTGCGGAGGCCGGTGCCGCCGGTTGGACCCTGAACGGGTTCAGCATCGTGGCCGAGACCTACATCCGTAAGTTCGACAACTACTACATCGCCGGCAACCGGTCCTACGTGTCGTACGACCAGTACCTCAAGACCGGCCCGTACTACTTCGGTTACGCGAACACCCGCCCGGACTACGTGGACCACTACGCGTACCAGGAGGGTCTGCTGATCTCCTACTGGAACCTCCGGTGGGCCGACAACGACACCTTCGACCACCCGGGCGAGGGTCGGAACATGATCATCGACGCGCACCCGGAGCCGCTGTACAACCTGACCGGTGCCCCGTGGCGGGCCCGCGTCCAGGTGTACGACGCGACCTTCAGCCTGAAGAAGGCGGACTCGTTCACGCTGCACATCAACAGCGTGCCGCAGTACGTCCGTGGCCAGGCCGCGCAGCCGCTGTTCGACGACACCAAGCAGTACTGGTACCCGGAGCTGCCGAACCACGGCGTCAAGCTCCCGGCCACCGGCACCAAGATCCGCGTGGTGGAGCAGAACGGCACCTCGGTGAAGGTTCGCTTCTCCTGATCCGCTGATCAGCCCACCACCCGTCACACCCGATGCCCCGGGCAGGACTCCTGCCCGGGGCATCGGCCCTTTCCGGAGGCACCATGAGCGACGACCGGACCCCGACCACCCCACCCGCCGGCCCGTCCCCGAGCACCCGACCACCGGCCGGCGGTCCGGTGGGGACACCGGCGGCGACCGCCGGCCGACCCGCCCCGCTCTCCGCCGCCGTGCCGCCCGCCCCGCGCCACCCGACCGCGCCCCCACGACACCCCACCGACCGGCGCAGACCGGACCGGATCGCCGGCCGGATCACCCGGGGCGGCGACGGCCCGTGCTACGGCCTGGTCACCGACGACGGCCGGGAGTACGCGCTGCACGGCCCCGGCATGGGCACCTTCCCCACCGGCACCACCGTCCGGGTCACCATCGGACCGGCCGATCCGAGGGCGACCTGCGGCCCCGGCACACCGGCCGGCATCATCGAGATCACCGCGGTCCGCTGACCCCGGTCAGCCATCCGCCGACGGCCCCGGACTGCCCCCGGCCAGCCGTCCGCCGACGGTCCCGGACCGCCCCCGGTCGACCCGGCCCCAGCGGTCCGCCGCCACCGGCGCGGTCGGCCAGGCCATCGACCGGCGCGGAGGTCCTAGGCTGTGCCCCATGACCGAGCAGCGTGGCGGAGCCGTCGACGAGTCCCGCGTCCTCACCGAAGGACCGTGGACACACCGGTTCGTCGGCGCGAACGGCAGCCGGTTCCACGTCGTCGAGGCGGGCACCGGCCCGATGGTGCTCTTCCTGCACGGCTTCCCCGAACACTGGTGGGCCTGGCACGCGATGCTGCCGGCCGTCGCCGACGCCGGGTTCCGGGCCGTCGCGGTGGACCTGCGCGGCTACGGCGCCAGCGACAAACCACCCCGGGGGTACGACGGCTACACCCTCGCCGCCGACGTCGCCGGCCTGATCCGCGGCCTCGGCGAACGCTCCGCCACCATCGTCGGCGCCGGCTCGGGCGGGCTCATCGGCTGGACGGCCGCCTCGTTCCACCCCACCCTGGTCCGCCGGCTGGTGGTGCTCGGCGCACCCCACCCGCTGCGGCTGCGGGCGGCGATCTTCGCCGACCCGCGTGGCCAGTTCGCCGCCTCCACCCCGGCGCTGAAGTTCCAGCTCCCCCGGTACGAACACGTGCTCACCCGCAACGACGCCGCCGAGGTCGGGGAGATGCTGCGCCGCTGGGGCGGCCCGCAGTGGGTCACCGGCCCCGACTTCGCCGACTACGCGCAGCGCTGCCGGGAGGCGATGCTGATCCCGCAGGCCGCCTTCTGTGCCCTGGAAGGCTACCGGTGGGCCTTCCGCTCGGTGCTGCGGCTGCACGGGTACCGGTTCGTCCGGTTGATGCAACGGCCACTGGTCACACCCACCCTGCAACTGCACGGGGCGGTCGACGTCGCCTCGCTGCCCCGCACCGCGCAGGGCTCCGGCCGGTACGTCAGCGCCCCCTACGAGTGGCGGCTGCTCGACGGCGTGGGGCACTTCCCCCACGTGGAGGCCGGCGAGCTGGTGCTCGGCGAGATCCTGCGCTGGACCAAGTCCTGACCCTGCCGACCGGCGGCCAGCGGTCAGACCCGCTGCTCCCGCAGGTCGACGACCTCGGCGGCCGGTGCCCAGCCCTGGTAGACACCGAAGTCGAAGACCTCCAGCCCCATCGCCCGCGCCACCGGCCAGCGACCACCGGTGTACTCGACCCGCAGCCAACCGTCGTGCTCGCCGAGCACCACGAACGGCTGCCCCTGCCAGGTGCAGGTGGTCCGCACGTACGCCAGCCCCTCGACCTCATCGGCCGGCACCACCCGCACGTACCGGCCGGGGCGTACCTCCTCGAAGCCGTCGGCGGGCTCCGGCTGGTAGATCCGCACGTGGTCGCCGTCCGGGCTGACCTGGTATTCCTTGCCCTGCCACCGGGCCACGTAACCGTCGCGCATCACGGCTGGTCCGTCCGTCGCCAGACCAGCGCGTCGGTGTCCAGCACGGCGATCACCCGTTCGGTGCCCTCCGTGCCGATCCGCCAGAGCTGCGCGCCGTGCGGCAGCCGGGCACTGTCCACCTTGAACTCGGCCACCACGTCGCTGCTCTCCCCCGGCGCGAAACCGTTGCCGCGGAACGGCGCGCGTTCGATCACCCAGCCCTCCATGGCCCGCATCGCCGCCTCGTTCTGCCCGCCGTAGGGGATGCGGTAGAGGCTCGGCCGGTACGCCGGCCAGCGCAGCACGTAGGCCGCCTCGGCGTCCCGGGTGAAGGGGGAGTCCGGGTAGCCCAGCCCCAGGGCGTCGTACAACTCGGCCGGGGTGGTCAGGTGGGCCAGCTCGCCGGCCCGGTGCACGAAGCCGGAGACCCGGTCGTAGCCACGTTCGAGGTAGTAGGCGAGCTGGCTCGGGGCGATGGCCTTCTGCATCACCACCGGGCGGGACGGGTCGGTGGCCGGTGGGGCGTACCGGGTGCGCTCGGCCGGGGCCTCGGCGGCGGCCACCGGTTCGAGGTCCGCCTCGTCGCCGAGCCCGACCTCCGCCGCCCAACTGGCCAGCGCGACGATCTGCTCACCGGGCAGCTTGGCCCCGACCGGGGTGCCCGGGTTGACGATGAACGCCCAGCTCGGGTCCGGCCAGCGCCGGATCAGCTGGACGAACCGGACCCCGATCGTCTGGACCGGGAGCACGTCGTGCTCGGCCAGCCGCTCCGGCGAGGTGTAGACCACCACGCACGTCTCGCCGTCCGTCGTGACGGTGCGCCAGGTGAAACCGGGCTCGCCGGGCCGGCTGCCGGACGCCGAGTCGGGATGGACCGGAAGCAGCACCCGGGCGAGCAGGAGGGTGGAGAGGAACCCGTCGGTGCTGCCGGTGCCTGCGGCGTCCAGCAGGTTCTCCTCGACCTCGTTGGCCGGCTGGAACAGCTCGTCGTCACCGGTGGCGGCCGGGCCGTCCGAGCCCGCGGGCGGCGGAACCGGCGGCGCGGACGTCACACCCGACTGCGGCGTGGACGTCGTACCCGACTGCGACACGGACGTCGTACCCGACTGCGGCGGCGTGGACGTCACGCCCGACTGCGGCGTGGACGTCGTATCCGACTGCGGCGGCGTGAGGGTGGTCGGCCCCGTCGCCGGGGAGACCGGCGCGACCCGGTCGGCGGCGGCCGGCCCGATCCGGCCGGCAGCGCGTCCGGCCCGCTCGGCGGCCGGCGTCCACAGGTCGTCCGGGTCGGCGCGGACCACCGGCGCGGCGAGCGGCTCCGACGACCCGGCGGGGGCCGCCGGCACGGGCTGGCCCGGGGCCGCCGCACCCGGCGCACCGGTCGCCGTCGGGGCGGGGCGGGCAGCCGGTGCGCCGACGGACGCGGCCACCGGCGGTGCGGCGCGGTCGGGCCGTACCCCGGCCGAGGGGGGTGCCGGCGCACCCTCCGGGAGGGTCGGTCCACCCGCCGGGACGGATGCCACGTCCGGTGCTGCGGACCAGGCGTCCGGCACCGTGGCCGGCGTGTCCTCGACGGTGGACGCGGGTGCGGGCGCAGGGGCCGCCAGGTCAGTGGAGGGCGGCACCGATCCGTTCGCCGGGGTCCGCTCGGCGGCCGGGGTCCACAGGTCGCCGGGGGCGGGCCTGGGCCGGGCGGACGCCCCCGGGGAGACCGGTCCGGGGGCGACCGGCCGGGCGGGTGGGACGAGCGGACCGCCGGTCCCGTTCCGGGTGACAGTGCTCCCCGCGTCCGGCCTACCCACGGTTGGCGGCAGGGAGCCGACCGGCGGGGTCGGCACCGGCGCGGCTGGCGGCATCGAGACGACCGATGGGGTCGGCGGCAGGGAGACGACCGACGGAGCGGGCGGCGGCGTGGGGGCGACCGGCCGCGTGGCCAGCGGCGGCGTGGGGGCGACCGGCGGCGTGGCCGGCGGTGGGGGAACGGCCGACGGTCCCGGAACGACAGGCGGCGCGGGGGCCGGGGCGGGCACGACGGGCAGGTCGCGTGACTCCAGGATCACCCCCTCTATCACGATGGGCGTGAACCCCCGACGCGCTGCCGGCGGCGCGGAGACCGGTTCGGCGGCGGACGGCGTCAACTCCTCGGCCTCGTCCGGCACCGGGCCGGTCGGGGCCGCCGGGGCAGCGGCCGGGCCGGTCGGGGCCGCCGGGGCAGCGGCCGGGCCGGTCGACGGCTGGGACGGACGTGCGCCGGACGCCCCGTCCGGGATCCGCCGACGGGGTAGCGCCTCCGCTGCCGGTGGCCCGACCCGGAACGCCCTGGTCGGCTCCTCGGCCAACGGGTCCGGTCGGCGGCCGACGGTCGTCGTGCCGTTCCCGGCGGCAGGCCGGACCGGCTGCTCGGCCGGGCTACCGACCCGGAACGCCCGGGTGGTCTCGTCCTCGGTCGGTGCGGCAGGTGCCGGGCGTCGCCGGGGGAAGGGCTGGCCGCTCAGGCCGGGCCGGGCCGGTGGGGTGGCCCGCTCGCCGGAGCGCAGCGGATTCTCACGCGGCGACCGGGACGCACCCCGGGTGCTGGACGGTTCGAAGAACGAGGCACGCCCGTTGGCCGGCCCGGTGGACTCCTCACCCAGCACCCGGCGACGCGGGACCGTCGTCGGCCGACCGGGCATGTCGGCGGGGCGCGCGGACCGGGCGTCGACGGGCACTCCGGTGGCGTCCGGCGGACCGGCGGCGGGTGGGGTGGCCGGACGACCCCGTTCCCCGGTCGACGTGGTACCCCCCGCCGGGTGGAGAACGCCACCGCCGGGCGGGACGGCACCGGCCGGCGGAACGGCACCGGCGGGCGGAACGGCACCGGCGGGCGGAACGGCACCGGCGGGCGGCACCGACCGGGACGGTGCCCAGCCGGCGGGACCGGCCGACAGGTCGGCGGTCGGCTCCCCGTCGATCCGGTTCCGACCCGACGTCTGCTCGTGTTCCGGTCGGGACCGCACACCGGTGGCACGGCCGGGCAGCCGGACGTCACCCCGGGAGAGCTGGGAGACGAACCAGGCGGGCAGGTAGCCCTCGATCGGCAGGCCCGGGTTCACCGCCAGCCACCACTCGTGGTTGGGCCACTCGACGGCCAGGTCGGCGTAGCGGCTGCGACGGCACGGCCCGGCGGAGGCACCGAGACAGGCGTGCACGGCGGCGGTGGAGGTGAAGGCCAGCACGTGCGTCCGGCCGCCGGTGGTCCAGGTGCCCCAGCCCATCGGTGCCGCACCCGCCAGGGCCTGACCGGAGACCGGAAGGAAGAGGTCCGTCCCGGCGAGGATCCGGAAGTAGCGTTCCTGGTCTCCGACGCGCAGCGCGTCACGCATTCCCGCCTCGGCCTCGGTAGCCGGCTCCCAGTCGGTCACGGCCACCTCTCCTCCCCGGTTCAGGCCACAGGCGTCGCGTACAACCTACAAGGTGAAAACAAGATCACAATGGGCCGCTGTGGGCGGCCGACCCGACGGCCAGCCCGGGAGATAGCATCCGGTGGCCGAGTCGTCACGATACGGAGGCGGTCGATGTTCCGACCCGATGGTCGAGGGGCGCTGACGATCCTGGCCGCAGCCCTGCTCACCGCGCTACCGCTGGTCGCCGTGTCGTCGGTCACCCCGGCCCGCGCCGCCCCGACCTGCGTCACGTCGCCCGCGCCGGCCCGGCCGGTCGCCGCTGTGCCGTGGCCCCAGCAACGGTACGCCCCGCAACGGCTCACCCCGCTGGCCACCGGAGCCGGCGTCACCGTGGCCGTGATCGACTCGGGCGTCGACCGGCGGCACCCCCAGCTGCGGGGCCGGGTGCTCGACGGCGCGGACTTCCTCGACCCGGGCGGCGACGGCACGCGCGACTGCGCCGGGCACGGCACCGGCGTGGCCAGCATCATCGCCGCCGGGGAGGATGCCGGAGTGGCCTTCCGGGGGCTCGCGCCCGGGGTCCGCATCCTGCCGGTACGGGTCAGCGAACAGCAGGTCGTCGAGGGGCGGGAGTCGGGGCGTACGGTCAGCGCCTCCGGTTTCGCCGAAGCCGTCCGGTGGGCGGTGGACCACGACGCCGACGTGCTCAACCTCTCCGTCGTGTTGTACGCCGACGACCCGGACGTGCGGGCCGCGATCGACTACGCGGTCCGGCGGGACGTGATCGTGGTGGCCGCCGCCGGCAACCTGCACGACAGCGGCGACCCGCTGCCCTACCCGGCCGCCTACGACGGGGTGCTCGGCGTGGGGGCGGTCACCCCGACCGGCACCCGGGCCACGTTCTCGCAGACCGGGCCGTACGTCGACCTGGTCGCTCCGGGCAGCGACGTACTGATGGCCGCGCCGGGGCAGGGCCACCAGCGGGCCGAGGGAACCAGCTACGCCGTCCCGTTCGTGGCGGGTACCGCGGCGTTGCTGCGCGAGTACCGGCCGGACCTGAGCGCCCCGGAGGTGACCCGCCGGATCGTGGGCACCACCGACCCGGCACCCGGTGGGCCGCGGGACGGCTACGGATCCGGGGTGCTCAACCCGTACCGGGCGGTGGTGGAGACCGGCACCGGTCCGCTGCCGACCGCCCGGCCGGAGATGGCCCTGCCGGCGGAGCAGGCCGACCCGGCGCTACCGGCCCGGCGGCACCGCCGGGCGGCGGCCCGGGATCGGGCACTGCTGGTCGCCACGGTCGTCGGCGGGCTGGTGGGGGCGGCCGTCCTGCTGGCCGTGGTGCTTCCCCGGGGCACCCGCCGCCGCTGGCACCCCGCCCGGTCCACCTGACGGCGATGCCCGACGGCGGATCGTCGGGCGTCGCCGTCAGGTGGCGGATCGTCAGGCGTCGCCGGCCGGCGGCACCGGCGCAGCCGACGTGGTCACTGGAACAGGCCGACGTTCCGCTTCTCGGTGTCGAGATAGTCGGCGGCGGAGTCGTCCACCGCGATCTTGATGTCGCGCAGCATGGCCTGGAGGTCCTGCGACGCCGAGCGCCACCGGGCCTGCCGCTGCTCGTACGCCTGCCGGGCCTCGCCGTCCCAGCCGGCGACCAGCGGCGCGGCGTCCCGTTCGAGCTGGCCGAGCTGCGAGTCGAGGGTGTTCAACGCCTTCTGGATGTCCGCGCCGGCCTGGTGCAGCGCGGCGAAGTTGACGACCAGCACACCGTGGTCCATCGGATGCTCCTTCCGGATCTGGTCAGAGCGGCAGTCGGATGCCGCGGTCGGTGCCGGCGACCCGGCCGGCGGCCTCGGTGTCCGAGGCGTCGTACTGCCGGCCGGCGGTGCGGATGGCCGTGGCGGTTTCCCGCAGCGCCCGTTGTAGGGCGGCCTGGTCCCTCCCCCACTGCTGCTTGACCTGCTCGAACGAGCGCCCACCGGCGCCCCGCCAGGCCTGCTGCAGCACCGCCAGCTCGGCCATCAGGCCGGTCAGCATGGCCTGCAGGGACTGGTCCACCTGCTCGAACTTCGCGGCGGTGTGCTGCATCACCGCGGCTTCTGCCTGGGTCTGGGACACCCGGACGTCACCTCGTCTCCCCGGTAGACGCCGACCGTCGCGCCGTCCACCCCGGACGGTCGTCGTGCGTCGGCGGCGGGCCTGGACGCAGCTGGTCGGCGGAACTCGTCGCTGACGGTAGTCGCCTGATCGCGGTTGTGCCACCCCGCCACCGACCCCTGTGGACAACCGCGTCCCGGCCGGTCGGTCCGGTCCCCATCGGACCGCGCCGCCCCTTACCATGGGTCACGCTGTCGTAGCTTTCCGGTCCGATCCGGGGCCGGGCGACGACGCGACGGAGGAGATGCGGTGTCGGCGAGCACGACCGATCGTCCGGCCCGGCGTCAGCCGCCGCCGCGGGCACACCGGCGTCCGCCCCGTCCGGGCGCTGCGGTACGCCCCGGCCAGGTGGTCGCCGCGCAGGTCGCCCTGGCCTTGCCGGTGGCCGCGTACGGTCGCGGGGCCACGCCGGCCGTGCTCGCCGCCCTCGGTGCGGTGGTGCTGGTCGGCCTCGGCTGGGGGCGCTGGCGCGGGCGCTGGCTCTTCGACTGGTGGGGCACCGTCGCCGGGTACGTCAGCCGACGGCGCGGGCTGCCCGCCGACGCCTCCCCGGCGGCCCTGCTGGACCTGCTGGTCCCGGACGCCGTGCTGGGGTCGGTGGAGCTGGCCGCAGGTCCGGCCGGGATGGTCGACGACCCCGCCGGGCTGACCGTCCTGCTCGACCTCGGCGACCCGGGTGACCTGCTCGGCGACCGGTCCCAGCCGCTCCCCGCACCCGGCACGCTGCTGCCGCCCGCCGGTGCTGGGCAGCCACCCGTACGGGTGCAGCTGCTGCTGTGCGCGGTGCCCGCACCGGCCGCGGCGGTGGCCGGCGGTCCGGCCGGCACGTCGTACCGGCAGTTGACCGAGGGGCGACTCCCGGGACAGGAGCGTGCCCTGCTCGCGGTCCGGGTGCTGCGGGTACCCGGCTGGTCCGACGCCGACCTGCGGCGGGCGCTCGCCGGCACGGTCCGGCGGATCGTCCGTCGGGTCGGGCCACTGCCGGCCCGGCCGCTCGGCGAGCACGCCGTCCTGCGGGTGCTGGGCGAACTCGCCCACCGCGACGCCGGGCTCCCGGTCCGGGAGACCTGGTCGGCGCTGCACGTCGGTGAGCTGTGCCAGGCGACCTTCCGGTTGGACCGCTGGCCCGACGCCCGGGTCGATCCGGGTCGTCTCCTGGTGGCCCGGCTGCTGGCCCTGCCGGCGACCGCCACCACGGTGTCGCTCTGCGTCGGCCCGCACGCCGGCGACGACACCGCGCCGACGCCGGCCGAGCTGACGGTAAGGCTGGCCGCCGCGACGCCGGCTGCGCTGGAGCACGCCGCCGAAGGGCTGTGCCGGCTCGCCGCCGACGCCGGGGGTGAGCTGCGCCGGCTCGACGGCGCGCAGCTGCCCGGCCTGGCCGCCACCCTGCCGTTAGCGGTACCCGCGGTGGCGGAGGTGACCGCGCCGGGGGTCGAGCCACCGGAGCTGACCCTGCACCGGGCCGGGCTGGTGGTGGGGGGCGACCGGCACGGTGGCGCGGTGACGGTCCGGCTGTTCCGCGCCGAGGGCACCCGGCTGGTGCTGGTCGGCGGGCTGGCGGCGGCACAACTGCTGGTGCTGCGGGCCGTGGCGTTGGGGGCGGGGGTGGTCGTGCAGACCGGTCGACCGCGGGCCTGGGAGCCGTTCGTCCGGGGGGTCGGCGGTCACCAGGGCGGGGTCGTGGTGGTGCCGACCGGCCGGGCGGTCGGTGCGGGCGGGGCACCGTTGCGACCGCTGCTGGTGGTGATCGACGCCGGCACCCCGGTGGGTGAGCCGGCTCCCGGGGTGGGTTGGGTGTCCACCCTGGTGGTCCGGGACGCGCTGACCCCGGCCGACCTGGACACGCTGGGCCGGGCCGACCTGGCGGTGCTGCAACCGCTCGACCCGGCGGAGGCCGCCCTGGCGGGCACGGCGCTGGGGCTGGGCGGTTCGGCGGAGTGGCTGACCCGGATCCGGGACGACATGGTGGCGGTGGTCAACCGGCGGGCGCTGCGCTGGGCGCTGCTCTCGCCGACCCCGATCGAGTCGCGGCTGGTCGGCCGGCCCGGACGGCGCTGACCGGGCCACTACCGGGGGCGGCCGGGCGGGCAACCACCCACCGGGGGCGGCCGGGCGGGGGCCGGACCCAGGTCCGGGAGGCCACGACGGTTCCCCCGGGTGGATCGCGCATGGCACGATCCCGGCCATGGATCTTCTGAAGGGTCTCCTGATCCGCCTGGGTTCCACGGCGGTGGCCTTCTGGCTGGCGACACTGCTCATCCCGGGCATCACGCTCGACACCGACTCGGCCGGCGAGGCGATCGTCACCCTGGTACTGGTGTCGGTGATCTTCGGCGTGGTCAACGCGGTGCTCCAGCCGATCATCAAGACCGTCGGCTGCGGGTTCTACCTGCTCACCCTCGGGCTGATCGCCCTGGTCGTCAACGGCCTGCTGTTCCTGCTCACCAGCTGGATCGCCGACCAGGCGGACCTGCCGTTCCACGTGGACGGGTTCTGGCCGGAGGCGGTCCTCGGCGCGCTCCTCGTCGGCATCGTGACCTGGATTCTCGGCGCCATCCTCGACCGCGACTGACCCGACCGCCGGCCACCACCCCGCCGAGCCACCGCCGTCGCCCCGACCGCCGACCACCGCCCCGACCGCCGGCCGGCGGTGGTCGTCGGGAGCCGGGGCGCGGCCACCGGGTGGGAATTGGCCGGCGGCACCGGCCCGGGGCAGGGCTAACGTGGCGGCGTGTTCACGCTGATCCACCCCGACGGCCACCAGCTCAGCACCGACCCGGAGCGGATCGACCGGGACCGGGTGCACCACTGGCTCTCCACCGACGCCTACTGGGCACTCGGCCGGGGCCGGGAGACGACCGACCGGTCGTTCGCCGGCTCGATCCCGTACGGCGTCTATCGACCGGGGGACGGCGCTCAGGTTGCGGTCGCCCGGGCGGTCACCGACCGGGCCACCTTCGGCTGGATCTGCGACGTCTACGTCGCGCCCGGGGCACGGGGGCACGGCCTGGGCAGCTGGCTGGCCGGGGCGGTCCGGGACCACCTCGCCTCGTTCGGCGTACGCCGGATCGGGCTGGCGACCCTCGACGCCCACGGGATGTACGCGAAACTGGGCTTCACCCCGGTGCCGCCGCAGCGGTGGATGGAGTGGGTGAGCGAACGGTGAGCCCGCTCACCGGAAAGGAGTCTGAGCCGGTCACACCCCTTACGGTGGGGTCGTGACTCCGCTGCGGCTCGGCTATCTCTACGGCTTCGGTTCGTACCTGATCTGGGGTTTCTTCCCGATCTACCTGAAGCTGCTCCGCCCGGCGGGGCCGGTGGAGATCCTCGCCCACCGGATCATCTGGTCGGTGCTCTTCGTCGCGCTGCTGCTCGCCGCGCTGCGCAACGTCGGTTTCCTGCGGGCGCTCGCCCGTCGTCCCCGGACCCTGGCCGGGATCGGCGTGGCGGCGGCGCTGATCGCGGTGAACTGGGGCAGCTACATCTACGGGGTGAACTCCGACCGGGTGGTGGAGACGGCCCTCGGCTACTTCATCAACCCGCTGGTGTCGGTGCTGCTCGGGGTGTTCGTGCTGCGGGAGCGGCTGCGCCCGGCGCAGTGGACGGCGCTCGGGGTGGGCGCGGCGGCGGTCGCGGTGCTCACCGTCGACTACGGTCGGCCGCCCTACCTGGCGTTGGTCCTGGCGGTCAGCTTCGCCGGCTACGGGCTGGCCAAGAAGCGGCTCGGGCTGCCGGCGGCGGAGGGGTTGTTCGTCGAGTCGGCGGTGCTCGCGCTCCCCGCCCTGGCCTACCTGGGCTGGCTGGCGGCCCGGGGCGGGTTGGCGTTCGGCCACGTCTCGGCCGGGCACACCGCGCTGCTGGTGGCGGCGGGCGTGGCGACCGCCGTCCCGCTGCTGCTCTTCGCGGGCGCGGCCAACCGGCTGCCGCTGACCGCGCTGGGCATGCTCCAGTACGTGGCCCCGATCCTCCAGCTCGGCTGCGGCGTGCTGATCTTCCACGAGCCGATGCCACCGGCCAGGCTGGCCGGCTTCGCCCTGGTCTGGGCCGCTCTGTTGATCTTCACCCTGGACGCGCTGCGGCACGGCCGGCGGACCCGGGCCGTCGCCCGCGCCACCCCGCCGCTACCCGTCACCACCCACTGAGCCCGACCCACCCGCCGAGCCCCGGCGGTCAGCGGACGTCGTAGCTGAGCACCATCGTCCCGTCGGACCGCAGCAGTTCGAAGCGGACCAGTTCGGCGTCGGTGAACCGGGTCGCCCCGTGCAGGTTCACGTCGTCGCCGGGCGCGGCCAGCCACGAGGCGATCTGCTCCGTCGCGTCGTCTGGGCCGCGCGCCAGCAGCCGGAACGTGTACGCCTTGCCGTAGTCGGCCGTCGCGTCGTACCCGCAGTGCATGGTGACCTCGGTGCCCCACTTGGTGCCCCGCAGGCCGATCTCCGCGTGCACCGCCGGGGTCTTGGCGGCGACCGGCGCCATGGCGACCATCCGTACCGCCTGGGTGGTCGGCGTGGGCGTGGCCGGCGGGCGCAGGGCGGAGGCCCCACCGAAGCCGAGCACCAGGGCGAAGGCGGCGGCGACCAGCGCGGTCACGGCGTACCGGCGGCGGTGGCGGGTCCGCTCGCGGCGACGCCGGTCCCGGGCGATGGCGATCAGGTCGGGCACCCGGCTGATCTCCGGGGGCGGTGGGAGGAACTCCTCCAGCGTGGTCGGGTCGAGCCGGCCGAGCAGGCCCGGCAGCACGGCGATCTCGGCCACCGCCTCCCGGCAGGCCGCGCAGCCGCCCAGGTGCCGTTCGTAGGCCGCCCGGTCGGCGGGAGCCAGCGCCCCCAGCACGTACGCGCCGTCGTCGTGCGCGAACTCGCAGCGGGTCATCCGGTCACCCCCATCTCGGCCAGGGCCAACCGTAGTGAACGCAGCGCGTAGTGAGTGCGGGACTTGACCGTCCCCGGTGGCACCCCCAGCCGGGCCGCCGCCTCGGCCACCGAACGGCCCTGGTAGAAGCACTCGACCAGGACCTCCCGGTGGGTGGGGCTGAGCCGGCTCAGCGCCTCCGCGATGGTCCACGCCTCCACCGCGCGCTCCGCCTCGTCGACCGTCTCCGACGGCTCGGGCAGGTCGTCGGTGAACACCTCACCGACCCGGGTCGACCGTCGCCGCCACGCGTCGATGGCCAGGTTACGGGCGGTGGTGAAGAGCCAGGCCCGGACCGAGCCGCGGCGCGGGTCCAGTGACTCGGGATGCCGCCAGGCCCGCAGCAGGGTCTCCTGCACCAGGTCCTCGGCCCGGGTCCGGTCCCCGTTGACCAGCCGCAGCGCGTGCGTGTAGAGCGCCTCGCCGTGCTCGTCGTGCAGAGCGCGCAGCAGTTGGGCGTCGTGGTCGCTGATGGTGGTCCCTCCGCTTCCCGCGACGAGTCCGGCGAACGTGTCCGCCCGTTATTACGGTTCGTGACGCTGATCGGTTCACCGGCCACTGCTGTTCACATCCGGTTCACACCGAGTCCGGTGCCCGCTCACCCCGTCCTGGCAGCGTCCGCCCGGTACGCACGTCGAGCAGGTGAAAACGGCGTGCCACCGACCTGCTTCCAGGAGGCTCCAACCCATGAGCGACCGTCCCCGGCTGCTCCCGCTGCTCGGTGCCAACAGGCACGGCAGCCGCGACGCGATGACCTGTCTGTACCGCTGCGGCAACGCCTGCGACCATCCGGTACCCAACACCTCCGGCAACACCTACTTCGGCGACCTGGTCGAGGGCGAGGTCTCCCGGCGGGGCGTGGTCCGGGCGGGCGCGGTGGGCGCCCTGGTGCTCGGCTTCGGCGGCGCGCTGGCCGGAGCGGCTCCCGCCGGTGCCGCGCTGGCCACCCCGGTGGTGCCCGAGGTCAGCGACCCGACCGCGCCGCAGCGCGGCGTCGGCAGCGGGGCGCTGACCTTCAAGCCGATCCCGCCGAACCAGCTCGACACCCTGGTCGTCCCCAACGGGTACGACCACAGCGTGGTCATCCGCTGGGGCGACCCGGTGCTGCCCGGTGCGCCCCGGTTCGACCTGCACGGGCAGACCGCCGCCGCCCAGGCCAAGCAGTTCGGCTACAACAACGACTTCGTCGGGGTGCTGCCGCTGGACCGCCGGGGCAAGCGGGCGCTGCTCGTGGTCAACCACGAGTACACCAACGAGGACCTGATGTTCCCCGGCTTCACCGGCCTGGACAACCTCACCGTCGAGCAGCTGCGCACCGCGATGGCCGCGCACGGCATGTCCGTGGTGGAGCTGGAGCGGGTCGACGGCAGCGGGCAGTGGCGGCCGGTGGGTCAGGGCCGGCGGCCGTACAACCGGCGGGTCACCGCGCTGGCCACGAAGTTCGAGCTGACCGGCCCGGCCGCCGGCTCGGCGTGGCTGCGGACCGCCGCCGACCCGAAGGGCCGCACGGTCGTCGGCACGCTGAACAACTGCGCCGGCGGGGTCACCCCGTGGGGGACGGTGCTCTCCGGCGAGGAGAACTTCAACCAGTACTTCGTCGGCGCGGACGCCGCGCCCGCCGAGCTGAAGCCGAGGTTCGACCGGTACGGCATCACCACCGCCGCCCGCTACCCGAGCGGCAGCCGTAGGTGGGAGCGGGCCGACGAGCGGTTCGACCTGGCCAAGCACCCCAACGAGGCGCACCGGTTCGGATGGATCGTGGAGATCGACCCGTTCGACCCGGAGAGCCGCCCGCGCAAGCACACCGCGCTGGGCCGGTTCAAGCACGAGGGCGCGAACGTGATCGTGGCCCGCGACAAGCGGGTGGTCGCGTACATGGGCGACGACGAGCGGTTCGACTACCTCTACAAGTTCGTCTCCGACAAGAAGTTCATGCCGGGCGACTCCTGGGTGGCCCGCAAGAACAACCTGACCCTGCTGGAGTCGGGCACCCTCTACGTGGCGCAGTTCAGCCAGACCAGCGCCGCCGAGATCGACGGCTCGGGCAAGCTGCCCGCCGACGGCGCGTTCAACGGCACCGGTCGGTGGATCAGGCTGGTCAGTGGCAACCGCTCGTACGTCGACGGGATGACCGCCGCCGACGTGCTCACCTTCACCCGGCTCGCCGGGGACAAGGTCGGCGCGACCAAGATGGACCGGCCGGAGGACGTCGAGCCGAGCCTGCTCACCGGCAAGGTGTACGTGGCGCTGACCAACAACACCGACCGGGGCAAGGCCGGCAAGCCGGCCGCCGACGAGATCAACCCGCGCAACCTCAACAAGCACGGGCAGGTCCTGGAGCTGGTCGAGGACCGGGGCGACAACACGGCGGAGTCCTTCGCCTGGTCGCTGCCGATCGTCGCCGGTGACCCGACCGACCCGTCGACCTACTTCGCCGGGTACGACAAGACCAAGGTCTCCCCGATCTCCTGCCCGGACAACGTCGCCTTCGACGCCACCGGCAACCTCTGGATCTCCACCGACGGCAACGCGCTGGGCAGCAACGACGGCCTCTTCGCCACCGCCGTCGAGGGGCCCGAGCGGGGGCACCTGAAGCAGTTCCTCACCGTGCCGCTGGGCGCGGAGACCTGTGGGCCGTTCATCACCGGCGACAACCGCTCGGTCTTCGTGGCGGTGCAGCACCCCGGCGAGATCACCGGTGCGTCGGTGGAGAAGCCGGCGTCGACCTGGCCGGACGGCGACTACGCCAAGCCGGGCGTGGTGGTCACCTGGCGGCTCGACGGTGGCCCGATCGGCAGCTGACGCACCCACCCGGGCCGGCCCTCCGCCGGGCCGGCCGCGAAGGCCCCCTCCCGCTTCGGGAGGGGGCCTTCGCCCGTGAACAGCGCCGGGGTCCGTCGGGTGCGGGGGCCGGCAGAGGGCTTCGCCAGTGGTGGGTCAGGCGTCCGCGGCGATGCCGTCGGCGACGGCGCGGGCGGCGGTGAGCAGCTTGGCCCGGACCACCCGGGCGGAGGTCATCATCTCGCTGGCCGGCAACGCGCAGGCCAGCACCACCCGACGTTCCAGGTCCTTGTCCGGGGTGACCAGCACGGCGGCGCAGGCCACCCCCTGCCGGAACTGGCCCAGTTCGAGCTGCATGCCCCGCCGGTCACCGGCGGCCAGGTCCGCCTCGAACGCCTCGGGGCTGGTGAGGGTGGCGGTGGTGAACGGCCGCATGCCGTAGTCGCGCAGGTAGCGCAGGCGCTGCTCGGAGGTGAGGGTGGCCAGCAGCGCCTTGCCCAGGGCGGTGGCGTGCGCGCCCTCGTCGAACCCGGGGACCATGTCCTCCAGGTACGGCGAACGGACCCCTTCGGCGACGGCGGTTACCGCCACCTGGCCGCCGACGAACCGGCCCAGGTAGTGGCTCCACCCGGTGTCGACGGCTACCCGCCGCAGCGACTCACCGACGGCGGCCGGCCCACGGAACGCGGTGACCAGTTCGCGGTAGCGGTCGGCGATCTCCAGGCCGACGATGTAGGTGCCGTCCTCCCGGCGGATCACGTAACCCTCGTAGGCAAGGGTGCGGACCAGGTGGTAGGTGGTGGCGACGGTCAACTCGCACCGCCGGGCGATCTGTTTGACGGTCAGCCCCTTCGGGGCACGACCGACCGACTCGAGCACGCGTAGTGCGCGGGAAACGCTCCGGATCAGATCCGAAGGTTCCGCCAGGGGGTCACGCACAACCACCTCCGCAGCCGGGGATTACACCATATGAAAAACCAGCCCGAGACGGAACGCCCGTTCGGGTGGAGGATGCCAGATCAGGCGGTATACGGCGGGTCACCCGGCGACACGCCGACGGTTGTCAGGAACTCGACTCGCGTAGGTTGGGCCACGATGACCGACACCGCGCTCAGCCCTACGCCGAGCCGACCGGCCGTCCGCCCCCTGCGGGCCAGCGCCGGAGCGGTCGCCACCACCGTCGCCAGCGTCCTGCCGGTCTTCCTGGTCGGCGGACTCGCCGTGCAGATGGGCGACGATCTCGGCTTCTCCCCCGCCGGACTGGGCCTGGCGGTCTCCGTGTACTTCGGGGTCAGCGCGCTGGCCTCGTTGCCGTCCGGCCGGCTGGTGGAACGGGTCGGCCCGGTCGTGGTGGCCCGGGTCGCCACCGGGCTCGCCGCCGGTTGCCTGCTCGCCATCGCCGGGCTGGCCCGGTCGTACCCGGTGCTGGTGGCACTGCTCGCGCTGAGCGCCACCGCGAACGCGCTGGGCCAACTCGCCAGCAACGCCGCGCTGGCCCGGCACGTGCCCGCCCGGCGGCAGGGCCTGTCGTTCGGGGTGAAGCAGGCGGCCGTCCCGGCCTCCACACTGCTGGCCGGGGCGGCGGTGCCGGCGGTCGCCCTCACCGCCGGGTGGCGGTGGGCGTTCGTGGCCGCCGCCGTCGCCGCGCTGGCCGCCCTGCCGGCCGTACCACCGGGGACGGCCGCACCGGTCCGGGAGCGTGCGGCGGAGCGCGGTGGCGGGGCCACGGTGGCGCTGGTGGTGGTCGGGGTGGCGGCCACCCTCGCGGCCGGGGCCGCCAACGCGCTGGGCACCTTCGTGGTCGACTCGGCGGTGCAGCGGGGCCTCGCCCCCGGCCCGGCCGGACTGGTGCTCACCCTGGGCGGCGCGGTCTGCGTGGCCGCCCGGGTCGGCGTCGGCTGGCTGGCCGACCGGCAGGCGGGCGGCCACGTCGTGCTGATCGCCGCGATGCTGGTGGTCGGGGCCGTCGGGTTGGGCCTGCTGGCGGTCTCCGGCCCGGGGCCGCTGACCGTCGGGGTGGTGCTCGGCTTCGGACTGGGCTGGGCCTGGCCGGGGTTGCTGAACTTCGCGGTGGTCCGGCTGCACCCGCAGGCCCCGGCCGCCGCCACCTCGATCACCCAGACCGGGGTGTACGCGGGCGGCTGCCTCGGCCCGCTCGGCCTCGGTGCGCTGGCCGGCGCGCACGGCTATCCGGCGATGTGGCTGACCGCCGGGGTCGCCATGGTCCTCGCCGCCGTCCTCATGCTCACCGGCAGCCGGCTGCTCGCCCGGTCCGCCACCGGCTGACACCGGCCGGGTGGCCGGGTCCGCTGGTGGCCCGGGCGGCCGGGTCAGCTGGTGCGGTCGGGTCAGCCGGTGGGACGGGTCAGCTGGTGCGGTCGGCGATGTAGTCGCAGAGGGATTCCAGTGCCCGGCGGGCCGGGATCCGCGGTAGCGGGGCCAACTGCGCGCGGGCGTCCTCGGCGTAGCTCCGGACGGTCTCCCGGGCTCGCTTGAGCGCGGCGGACTCCCGGAGCAGGCCGAGCGCCTCGGTGTGCAGCGCGTCGTCGACCAGTGGGCCGGTGGCCAGGATCTCCCGCAGCCGTACCGAGGCCACGTCGGAGTCGTCGCCGGCCAGCGCGTAGAGCACCGGCAGGGTCGGCACCCCCTCCCGCAGGTCGGTGCCGGGTGTCTTGCCCGACTGGGTCGACTCGGAGGCGATGTCGAGCAGGTCGTCGGAGAGCTGGAAGGCCACCCCGATGGTCTCCCCGTACCCGGCGAGGGCCTCGGTGTGCAGCTCGGTCGCCCCGCCGAACATGCCGCCGAAACGGGCCGAGGTGGCGATCAGCGAACCCGTCTTGTCGGCGATCACCCGCAGGTAGTGGTCGACCGGGTCCTCGGTGCGGGGGCCCACGGTCTCGGCGATCTGCCCGTGCACCAGCCGGGCGAAGGTGCGGGCCTGGAGGCGGACCGCCACCGGCCCCAGGTCGGCGGCGATGTCGGCGGCCCGCGCGAAGAGGTAGTCGCCGACCAGGATGGCCACCGAGTTGGTCCAGCGGGAGTTGGCGCTCGGCGCACCCCGCCGCACGGCCGCCTCGTCCATCACGTCGTCGTGGTAGAGGGTGGCCAGGTGGGTGAGCTCCATCACCACCGCGGCCGGCACGACCTGCGGGCCGGCCGGGTCGCCGAACTGCGCGCCCAGGGCCACCAGCAACGGGCGGAACCGCTTGCCGCCCGCCTCGACCAGGTGCCGGGCCGCCTCGGTGACGAGCGGGTCGGCGCTGGACACGCTGGCCCGCAACTCCACCTCGACGTCGTCCAGCAGGCCCAGCACGGACGCCTCGACCTGCGGATCGGCCAGATGCACGCCGAGCGCGCCGACCTGACTCGTGCCCGCCCGGCCCCGACGCCCGCCGGAACCGACGACGCCTGAACGCTCCCCCGCCGGAATCACCACACCATCAACCATGCCACACCCGTTCGACCTGCTCCGGACGGGGGATACGGCCGTGGGGCCGGCGCGCTCCAGCGCACCGGCCCCACGATCCGGGCGGAAAGGTCACCTGACGAAGGCCGCGGCGTCCGTCGCCAGGTCGAGCAGGGGCGCCGGCAGCACGCCGAAGATCAGCGTGGCGGCCACCCCGATCATCAGCGCGGTGGCGGTCAACCCACCGGGCACCGCGACGGTCGGGGTCGACTCGCCCGGCTCGGAGAGCCACATCATCACCACCACCCGCAGGTACGGGAAGGCCAGCACCATGCTGGTCAGCACACCGGCCACCACCAGCCAGGCGTGCCCGCTCTCCAGCGCCGGGCCGAAGACCGCGAACTTGCTCATGAAGCCGCTGGTCAGCGGGATACCGGCGAAGGCCAGCAGGATGAAGGTGAAGACCCCGGCGTAGAACGGCGAACGGCGGCCCAGCCCGGCCCAGCGGGACAGGTGGGTGGCCTCCCCGTCGGCGTCCCGGACCAGGGTCACCACGGCGAACGCGGCGAGCACCGAGAAGCCGTAGGTGGCCAGGTAGAACATCGTGCCGGAGACGCCCGCACCGGTCGGGGCGAGCACCCCGACCAGGAGGTAACCGGCGTTGGCGATCGACGAGTACGCCAGCAGTCGCTTGATGTCGGTCTGGGTGACCGCCAGCACCGCGCCGACCAGCATGGTGAGCACCGCCACCACCCCGAGCACCGGGGTGAAGTCCCAGGCGGCCTGGTCGAACGCCACGTGGAAGACCCGCAGCAGGGCACCGAACGCGGCCACCTTCGTGCAGGCCGCCATGAGGCCGGTGACCGGGGTGGGTGCGCCCTGGTAGACGTCCGGGGTCCAGACGTGGAACGGGGCGGCGGCGGCCTTGAAGAGCAGACCGATCGCGATCAGCGCCATCCCGGCGAAGAGCAGCACCTCGCTGGAGGGGGACTCGCTCACCGCGGCGTGCACGGTGGCGAAGTCGACCCCGGCCGAGCGGCCCGGGATGCCGGCGGTGAAGCCGTAGACCAGGGCCACCCCGAACAGGAAGAACGCCGAGGCGTACGCGCCGAGCAGGAAGTACTTCATCGCCGCCTCCTGGCTCAGCAGCCGCCGGCGACGGGCCAGCGCGCAGAGCAGGTAGAGCGGCAGGGAGAAGACCTCCAGCGCGATGAACATGGTCAGCAGGTCGTTCGCCGCCACGAAGATCAGCATGCCGCCGATCGCGAAGCTGGTCAGCGGGTAGACCTCGGTGGCCCCGTTACGCCCCTCGGCCTGCTTGCGGTCGTCGGCCGACTCGGCGGTCACCGCCGCCTGGGCGACGAACGCGCCGCCCCGCTCGACCGACCGCTCACCGATCAGCAGCAGCGACATCGCGGCGAGCACCAGGATGGTGCCCTGGAGGAACAGGGTGGGACCGTCCACCGCCAGCGCCCCGCCCGCCGTGACCAGCCGGGCGTCGGCGTTGAGCACCACCATCACCAGCGCGGCGAGCACCGCCAGCAGGGAGAGCGTGAGCTGCACCAGGTGCCGGCGGCGGCGCGGCACGAACGCCTCCACCAGGACGCCCAGCAGGGCCACCCCCAGCATGATCAGGATCGGGGCTATCGCCGGGTAGTCGATCGACGGCAACTTGAGTTCGGTCACTGCGGATGCCGCCTTTCGTTCGCGACTGCGGGGCTCACTCGCTGCGCTCGTCCGCTCCTCGCGCTCACTGCGCAGCCTCCTGGACGCTGCCGACCTCGGGGGCGGGATCGGTCTTGCCGACGTCCTGCATGGTGGCCTGGACGGCGGGGTTGATCACATCGGTGACCGGCTTGGGGTAGAAGCCGAGCAGCACGATCAGGGCGATCAGCGGGGCGACCACGACCTTCTCGCGCAGGGTGAGGTCGCGGTGCATCGCCTTGACCTCGGTCAGCTCCGGGTTGAGCGTGCCCTGGGTGGTGCGCTGCACCATCCACAGCACGTACGCCGCCGCCAGGATGATGCCCAGGGTGGCGATCACCGCGACCGGCTTGTTCACCGTGAAGGTGCCGATCAGCACCAGGAACTCGGAGACGAACGGCGCGGTGCCGGGCAGCGCCAGCGAGGCGAGACCCGCGAAGAAGAGCACCCCGGCCAGCAGCGGGACCAGCTTGCCCGCCCCGCCGAAGTCGGAGATCAGCGACGAGCCCCGGCGGGCGATGAGCATCCCGACGACCAGGAAGAGCAGGCCGGTGGCGAGCCCGTGGTTGAGCATGTAGAGCACCGCGCCGGTGCCCGCCTGGGTGGTGAAGGCGAAGATGCCGACCCCGATGAACCCGAAGTGCGCGATCGAGGTGTACGACACCAGCCGCTTCAGGTCGGACTGGCCGACGGCGAGCAACGCGGCGTAGAGGATGCCGATCAACCCGAGCGCCAGCGCCCACGGGGCGAACCACTTCGACGCCTCCGGGAACAGCGGCAGGCAGTACCGCAGGATGCCGAAGGTGCCGACCTTGTCCAGCACGCCGACCAGCAGCGCGGCGGCACCCGCCGGGGCGGCCCGACCGGCGTCCGGCAGCCAGGTGTGGAACGGGAAGAACGGCGCCTTGATCGCGAAGGCGAGGAAGAAGCCGAGGAACAGCCAGCGCTCCGTGCCGGTGGAGATGTCCACCTGGGTGAGCGTCTGCCAGTCGAAGGTCTTGCCGCCGACCACCCACAGGCCGATCACCGCGGCCAGCATGAACAGGCCGCCGACCAGCGAGTACAGGAAGAACTTCACCGCCGCGTACTGCCGCTGGTGGCCGCCGTAGCTGCCGATCAGGAAGTACATCGGCACCAGCATGACCTCGAAGAACACGTAGAACAGGAAGACGTCGGCGGCGGCGAAGACGCCGATCATCGTGGATTCGAGGACGAGCAGCAGGGCGAAGTAGGCCGGCACCGAGCGCTTCGACGCGTCGGCGTCGTGCCAGGACGCCAGGATCACCAGCGGCACCAGCACCGCGATCAGCATCAGCATGACCAGCGCGATGCCGTCGACGGCGAAGGTGAAGTTGACGTCCCAGGTCGGGATCCACGGGTACGACTCGCGGAACTGGAGCCGGTCACCGTCGGCCTGGAAGGTGACCCACATCACCACCGAGAGCGCCAGCACCAGCAGCGACCAGCCGAACGCCACCTGCTTGGCCAGGTCGGGCCGGCGACGCGGCAGGAAGGCCACGACCAGGGCGCCGACCAGCGGTGCCACGGTCAGCACCGAGAGGAACGGGAAGTTGGACATTATGCGGCCTTATCTCCGTCGTGGATGCGGGGTCCGCCGGCGGGGGCGGTCGCCTTGAGGTCGATCACGCCAGCCACCCCGCCTGCACCGCCAGGAACGCCGCCACCACGAGCAGCGCGCCGGTCAGGATCGAGGTCGCGTACGACCGGACGAAGCCGGTCTGCCAGCGCCGGAGCCGACCCGACCCGCCGCCGACCCCGGCGGCCAGGCCGTTGACCAGGCCGTCGACGCCCCGGTTGTCCAGGAAGACCAGCGCCCGGGTGAGGAAGATGCCCGGCTTCTCGAAGACCACCTCGTTGAAGGCGTCCGTGTAGAGGTTGCGCCGGGCGGCGGTGACCAGCACCCCGGCCGGCTGCGGCGCGACGGCCGTGCCGTTGCGGAACAGCGCCCAGGCCAGCCCGGCACCGAGCACCGTCACCACCAGCGACAGCGCGGTGAGCAGCCAGTGCGGCAGGACCGCGGCGTGCTCGGCGTGCTCGCCGCCCAGCCCGGCGGTGGCGGTCAGCCAGTCCGGCACGGAGGTGGCGAGCAGGAAACCCGCGCCGACCGAGCCGATCGCCAGCAGGATCAGCGGGATGGTCATCAGCTTCGGCGACTCGTGCGGGTGCTCGATGTCCTCGGTCCACCGCTTCGGCCCGTGGAAGGTGAGCACGAACAGCCGGGTCATGTAGAACGCGGTCAGCCCCGCGCCGAGCAGCGCCGCCCCGCCGAACAGCCAGGCCGTCCAGCCCTCCCGCTCGAAGGCGGCCACGATGATCGGCTCCTTGGAGAAGAAGCCGGAGAACGGGAACATGCCGATGATGGCGAGCCAGCCCATCATGAAGGTGATCCAGGTAATCTTCATGTACTTGGACAGCCCGCCGAAGCGGCGGATGTCCACCTGGTCGTTCATGCCGTGCATGACCGAGCCGGCGCCGAGGAACATGTTGGCCTTGAAGAAGCCGTGCGCCAGCAGGTGCACGATGGCCAGCGCGTACGCCGCGCCGCCGAGGCCGACACCGAGGAACATGTAACCGATCTGGCTGACGGTCGACCAGGCCAGCACCCGCTTGATGTCGTCCTTGGCCGCACCGATGACGCAGCCCATCAGCAGGGTCAACGCGCCGACGCTGACCACCACGAGCTGGAGCGTCTCGTTGGCCGAGAAGATCGGGTTGGACCGGGCGATCAGGTAGACGCCCGCGGTGACCATGGTGGCCGCGTGGATCAGCGCCGACACCGGGGTCGGGCCCTCCATCGCGTCCGGCAGCCACGCCTGGAGCGGGAACTGACCGGACTTGCCGGCCGCCCCGAGCAGCAGCAACAGGCCCAGCACCAGCACCGTGCCGCTGGCCAGCCCGCCGACGGAGGAGAAGACCTCGTCGTACTGGGTGGTGCCGAGGGTGGCGAACAGGATGAAGATGCCGATCGCCAGGCCGGCGTCGCCGACCCGGTTCATCAGGAAGGCCTTCTTGCCGGCGGTGGCCGCGCTCGGCCGCCCGTACCAGAAGGAGATCAGCAGGTACGACGCCAGACCGACGCCCTCCCAGCCGAAGTAGAGCATCACGTAGTTGTTGCCGAGCACCAGCAGCAGCATCGCGGCGACGAACAGGTTGAAGTACGCGAAGAACCGTCGCCGGCCCTCGTCGTGCGCCATGTACTCGACCGCGTAGAGGTGGATCAGGAAACCCACCCCGGTGATCAGCAGAACGAAGACCGCGGCCAGCGGGTCGAAGAGCAGACCGAAGTCCACCCGCAGGTCGCCGACCGTGATGAAGTCCCAGAGGCTCAGCTCGACGGACTTGTTCTCCAGCCCGCGCAGCTGGAAGAACGAGGTGAGCCCCAGCACGAACGCGGCACCGATCGCGGCCACGCCCAGCCAGTGCCCCCAGCGGTCGGCCCGCCGGCCGAGCAGCAGCAGGATCGCCGCGCTGGCCAGCGGGATCGCCACCAGCAGCCAGACGCTGCTCAGCAGGCCGTCCGCCGCCGCGTAGGTGACGGCGCCCGCCGGCTCTGCCTGGGCGTACGTCAGAATCTCATCCACCGCAGGGCCCCTTTAGTACTTCAGCAGGTTGGCGTCGTCGACGCTCGCGGAGCGCCGGGTCCGGAAGATCGACATGATGATCGCGAGCCCGACCACGACCTCGGCCGCCGCCACCACCATCACGAAGAACGCCATGATCTGTCCGTTGAGGTCACCGTTGATCCGACTGAAGGTGACCAGCGTCAGGTTGGCCGCGTTGAGCATCAGCTCGACGCACATGAACAGCACGATCGCGTTGCGCCGCACCAGCACGCCGACCGCGCCGACGGTGAACAGCACCGCCGCCAGGATCAGGTAGTAGTCGGGGGTCACCGGACCGACCTTTCGTTCGCGACTGCGGGGCTCCGCTTCGCTGCACTCCTCGCGCTCACCGAGGCCACGCCGCCGTTCGCGACTGCGGGGCTCCGCTTCGCTGCACTCCTCGCGCTCACCGTTCCGTCCCCTTCAGGGTGGTTTCCTCGGCGGTCAGCTCGCGCTGCGGCAGGATCGCCGGGGTGCTGCGGTCGGTCAGCCGGCCGTCGGGCAGCCGGGCCGGGGTGGCCACCGAGGAGGAGGTGGCGAAGACACCCGGGCCGGGCTTCGGGCCGGGGTAGTTACCGGGGCGGAACCGGGCCTTCATGGTGGCGACCTGGTCCATCTTGTCTTCCTTGCGCCGCTCGACGTGCGCCAGCACCATCGCGCCGATCGCCGCCGTGATCAGCAGCGCGGAGGTCAACTCGAAGGCGAGGACGTACTTGGTGAAGAGCAGCCGGGCGATGCCCTGCACGTTGCCCTCCGCGTTGGGCTGCTCCAACCCGACCGCCGTGACGCCGTCCAGCGCCCGGTACAGGCCGGTGCCGACCAGCCCGGCGAAGCCGAGCCCGAGCACCACCGCGGCGACCCGCTGGCCGCGCAGCGTCTCGATCAACGAGTCGGAGGCGTCCCGGCCGACCAGCATCAGCACGAACAGGAACAGCATCATGATCGCGCCGGTGTAGACGATGATCTGCACCATGCCGATGAACGGCCCGGCCTGGAGTACGTAGAACACGCCCAGGCAGAGCATGGTGAGCACCAGGAAGAGCGCCGAGTGCACCGCGTTGCGCGCCCACACCATGCCGATCGCGCCGATCAGCGCCAGCGGGGCGAGGATCCAGAAGGTGACCTCCTCACCCCCGGACACCTGGCCCGCCGCAGCGAGCACCGTGGACGTGTTCATGCTCCGGCTCCCTTGCCCGCCGCCCGCTGGGCCGCCTGCTCGGCACCCGGGAAGGTCACCCCGGGGTGCTCCTCGACCCGGTACCGACCGGGGCCCATCGGCGACTGCTCGGCACCGGCCGAGGTGCCCGGGTTGGTCAGCGCACCGACGTAGTAGTCCTTCTCGCTGTCACCGAGCCGCATCGGATGCGGCGGCTGCTCCATACCTTCGAGCAGCGGAGCGAGCAGCTGCTCCTTGGTGAAGATCAGATCCTGCCGGTTGTCCCGGGCCAGCTCGTACTCGTTGCTCATGGTCAGCGAACGGGTCGGGCAGGCCTCGATGCAGAGCCCGCAGAAGATGCACCGGGCGTAGTTGATCTGGTAGACGCTGGCGTACCGCTCACCCGGCGAGAAGCGCTGCTCGTCGGTGTTGTCGCCACCCTCGACGTAGATCGCGTCCGCCGGGCAGGCCCAGGCGCACAGCTCGCAGCCGATGCACTTCTCCAGGCCGTCCGGGTGCCGGTTGAGGATGTGCCGCCCGTGGTAGCGCGGCGCCGAGACCGGCGGCTTGAACGGGTAGTCGGTGGTGACGACCTTCCTGAACATGTGCGAGAAGGTGACACCGAAGCCCTTGAACGTTCCGGTGATCGCGCCCACGTCACACCTCCTGAGAGTCGGAGCCGGTGGCGATGTTGGCCGGCTCCCGCTCGGCGACCACACGCTTGGTGCGCGGGCTCGGCGGTACCTGTAGATCCAGCGGGGGCAGCGGGAAGCTGCCGTACGGCCGGTTGTCGGCCTGTTCCTGCGGGGTCGGCTTCGGGGCCGGCTTGCGGCTGGGCCACAGCAGCGTCGCCAGCAGCAGCACGCCCGCGCCGATGGCGGTGGCGAGCAGCCGGTCCCGGGACTGCCAGTCCTCGATGGAACGCAGCCCGGCCAGGACGAGGATCCAGACCAGGTTGATCGGGAGCAGCACCTTCCAGCCGAAGCGCATGAACTGGTCGTAGCGCAGCCGGGGCAGGGTGCCCCGGAGCCAGACGAAGACGAAGACCAGCATCAGCACCTTGCCGAAGAACCAGAGCATCGGCCACCAGCCGGTGTTGGCGTCCGCCCACAGCGTGATCGGCCAGGGTGCCCGCCAGCCGCCGAGGAAGAGCGTCGTGGTGACCGCGGACATGGTCACCATGGCCACGTACTCGGAGAGCATGAAGAGCGCGAACTTCAGCGAGCTGTACTCGGTCATGAAGCCGGCGACCAGCTCCGACTCCGCCTCGGGCAGGTCGAAGGGTGCCCGGTTGGTCTCCCCGACGGTGGCGATGAAGAAGATGATGAAGCTGGGCAGCAGCAGGATCGCGTACCAGCCGGGGGCCGGGATCTCGGTGCCGGCGATGGTGAGCCGGGTGGCGTCCCCCTGGGCCGCGACGATCCCGCTGGTCGACATGGTGCCGGCGGTCATGAACACCGCGACGATGCTCAGCCCCATGGCGACCTCGTACGAGATCATCTGAGCGCTGGAGCGCAGGCCGCCGAGCAGCGGGTACGTCGAGCCGGAGGCCCAGCCGCCGAGCACGATGCCGTAGACCGCCAGCGACGAGCAGGCCAGCAGCACGAGCACCGCCACCGGCACGTCGGTCACCTGCAACGGCGTCCGGTGGCCGAAGATGCTCACCATCGGGCCGAACGGGATCACCGACAGCGCGGTGACCGCGCAGACCACCGAGATGACCGGGGCGAAGAAGTAGACCACCTTGTCGGCGGCCTTCGGGAGGATGTCCTCCTTGAAGGCCATCTTGAGGCCGTCGGCGAGGGTCTGGAGCAGGCCGAACGGGCCGACCTGGTTGGGGCCGGGCCGGACCTGCATGTAGCCGACGACCCGCCGCTCGAACCAGACGCCGAGCAGGGTGGCGAGCAGGCCGAAGACGAACGCGAAGACGATCTTGATGAGGACCAGCCACCACGGATCCCGGCCGAAGTCGGCCAGCGTCGGGTCCTGCGCCAGGAGGGTGTTCACCGTGCACCTCCGGAGATCCGTACCACCGTGCCGGACGCGGTGCCGAGGCTGCGCCGGACGGTCGAACCGGGCGAGTTGGTCGGCAGCCAGACGACGCCGTCGGGCATCTCGGTGATGGCCGCCGGCAGGGTGACCGCACCGCGGTCGGTGCCCACCGTGACCGGGTCACCGTCGGCCACCCCGAGCGTCTCGGCGGTGCCCTTGCCCAGCCGGACCACCGGCGGACGGGCGGTGCCGGCGAGGTGCTCGTCGCCGTCGGTGAGGCTGCCCAGGTCGATCAGCTGGTGCCAGGTCGCCAGCACCGCCTCGCCGGCACCCGGCTGGGGCACCGCCCCCGGGGCCACCGACGGGCTGACCGGCCGGTCGGCGCGGGTCGGCGGCAGCGCGCCCAACTCCCGGCGGATGCCCGACACGTCGCCGGTGCCGAGCCGCACGTCGAGCTGCGCGGCGATCGCGTCCAGCACCCGGGCGTCGGTCATCGCGGCGGTGTGCAGCACCGCCTCGAAGGTGCGCAGCCGGCCCTCCCAGTCCAGGAAGCTGCCGGCCTTCTCGACCACCGGGGCGACCGGCAGCACCACGTCCGCCCGGCGGGCCACCGCCGAGTGGCGCAGCTCCAGGCTGACCAGGAAGGGCACCGCGTCGAGGGCCTGCTCGGCCAGCCTCGGGTCGGCCAGGTCGGCCGGGTCCACCCCGGCCACCACCAGCGCACCGAGCTGACCGTTCGCCGCGGCGGCCAGGATCTGGTCGGTGTCCCGACCGGCCTGGCTGGGGATCACCCCGGCCGGGATGTCCCACGCCTCGCCCAGCTCGGCGCGGGCCGACGGCTCGGTCACCGGCCGCCCGCCGGGCAGCAGGTTGGGCAGGCAGCCCGCGTCGACCGCACCCCGGTCGCCCGCGCGCCGCGGCACCCAGGCCAGCTTCGCACCGGTACGCCGGGCGACGTCCGCGGCGGCGGAGAGGCCACCGGGCACGCCGGCCAGCCGCTCGCCGACGAACAGGATCGCGCCCTCGGCGCTCAGCGCCTCGGCCACCGTGTCGTGCTCGGCGAGCACGCTAGCCTCCTCGCCCGGCACCACCCGGGCCAGCTTGGCCCCGAGCTTCTCCAGGCCACGGGTGGCGAACGGGGCGATGGCGTAGACCGTCAGCTTCTTCTTCAGGTACGCCTTACGCAGCCGCAGGAAGAGGATCGGGCACTCCTCCTCCGGCTCCAGGCCGACCAGCACCACCGTGGACGCCTTCTCCACGTCGGCGTACGTCACGTCGGTGACCCCGGCGACGGTGCTGGCCAGGAAGTCGGACTCCTCGCGGGAGACCGGCCGGGCGCGGAAGTCGATGTCGTTGGTGTTCAGGGCGACCCGGGCGAACTTCGCGTACGCGTAGGCGTCCTCGACGGTCAGCCGACCGCCGGTCAGCACCGCCGTGCCGCGCCCCTCGTCGCGGGCGGCCCGCAGCCCGTCGGCGGCCCGGGTCAGCGCCTCGCTCCAGGAGGCCTCCCGCAGCTCACCGGACTTCTCGTCGCGGACCAGCGGGGTGGTGAGCCGGTCGAAGGCGCGGGTGTACTGGAAGCCCCACCGCCCCTTGTCGCAGTTCCACTCCTCGTTGACCTGGGGGTCGTCCCCGGCGAGCCGGCGCAGCACCTTGCCCCGCCGCCAGTCGGTGCGCTGGGCGCAGCCGGCCGAGCAGTGCTCGCAGACGCTCGGGCTGGAGACCAGGTCGAACGGGCGGGCCCGGAACCGGTACTGCGCCCCGGTGAGCGCGCCGACCGGGCAGATCTGCACGGTGTTGCCGGAGAAGTACGAGTTGAACGGGACGTCGCCCTCGTCGCCCTCCGCGCCGTACGCGTCGTCCCGGTAGATGTTGATCTCCTCGGCGGACGACCGGCCCATCAGGTCGATGAACTTGTCGCCGGCGATCTCCTCGGAGAACCGGGTGCAGCGCTGGCAGAGCACGCAGCGCTCCCGGTCGAGCAGCACCTGGGTGCTGATCTCCATCGGCTTGACGTACTCCCGCTTGTGCTCGTGGAAGCGGGAGTCGGTGCGGCCGGTGGACATCGCCTGGTTCTGCAGCGGGCACTCACCGCCCTTGTCACACATCGGGCAGTCCAGCGGGTGGTTGACCAGCAGCAGCTCCATCACCCCCTCCTGCGCCTTCTTGGCGACCGGGGAGCTGAGCTGGGTGCGGACCACCATGCCCTCGGCGACGGTCTGGGTGCAGGAGGCGACCGGCTTGCGCTGCCCCTCCACCTCGACCAGGCACTGCCGGCAGGCGCCGGCCGGGGCCAGCAGCGGGTGGTCGCAGAACCGGGGGATCTCCGTACCCAGCTGCTCGGCGACCCGGATCAGCAGCGCCCCCTTGGGGGCGGTGACCTCGACGCCGTCGATGGTGAGCGTGACCGTCTCGGTCTGCTTGGCTACGTCGGTCATCAGAGTCGCCTTCCCTTCGCGACCGCAGGACTCGCGTTCATCAGTGCGCCCCCACCAGCTGCTTGTCCGACAGCTTCGGCGCGGTACGCCCCTCGATGTAGTCGAGGTAGTCCTGCTTGAAGTACTGCAACGACGACGTCACCGAGCTGGTCGCCCCGTCACCCAGGCCGCAGAACGAACGGCCGAGGATGTTGTCGCAGGTGTCGAGCAGGGTGTCCAGGTCCTCGTGGGTGCCCTGGCCGGCGAGGATGCGCCGGTAGACCCGGACCATCCAGTAGTTGCCCTCCCGGCACGGGGTGCACTTGCCGCACGACTCGTGGTGGTAGAACTCCAGCCACCGGTAGGTCGCGTAGACCGGGCAGTCCTGGTCGGAGAAGATCTGGGTGGCCGTGGTGCCCAGGATCGAGCCGGCCGCCGCCACCCCCTCGAAGTCCAGCGGCACGTCCAGGTGCTCGGCGGTGAGCAGCGGGGTCGACGATCCCCCCGGCGTCCAGAACCTGAGCTGGTGACCGGGCTGCATGCCGCCGGCCAGCTCGATCAGCTCGCGCAGGGTGACGCCCAGGCCGCACTCGAACTGGCCGGGGTTGACGATCCGGCCGGAGAGCGAGTAGATCATCGGCCCGGAGGACTTCTCGGCGCCCATGGACTTCCACCAGTCCGCACCGCCCAGCACGATGTACGGCACGCTGGCGATCGTGCCGACGTTGTTGACCACCGTCGGGCTGGCGTACAGGCCGTGGGTGGCCGGGAACGGCGGCCGGAGCCGGGGCTGACCCCGGAACCCCTCCAGCGAGTCCAGCAGCGCCGTCTCCTCGCCGCAGATGTACGCCCCGGCGCCCGAGTGCACCACCAACTCCAGGTCGAACCCGGTGCCCAGGATGTTGCGGCCGAGGTAGCCCTTGGCCTGCGCCTCGGCCACCGCGTTGCGCAGCCGGCGGGCGGCGTGCACCGCCTCGCCCCGGATGTAGATGTAGGCCCGGCTGGCCCGGATCGCGTACGAGGCGATGATGACCCCCTCGACCAGCGAGTGCGGGTCGTGGGTCATCAGCGGCAGGTCCTTGCAGGTGCCCGGCTCGCCCTCGTCGGCGTTGACCACCAGGTAGTGCGGCTTGCCGTCGCCCTGCGGGATGAAGCCCCACTTCAGGCCGGTGGGGAAGCCCGCGCCGCCCCGGCCGCGCAGCCCGGAGTCCTTGATCAGCTGGATCAGGTCGTCCGGGTGGGCCTTGAGGGCCTTGCGCAGCGCGGCGTAGCCGTCGAGCTTCTCGTAGCCGCCGATCCGCCAGGCGTCCGGGGAGATCCAGCGCCGGGTCAGCACCGGGGTCAGCTTGGCCAGGGTCTCCGGCCGGGGAGCGGTCACTTCTGGACCCCCGTCTCACTCGCGGCGGCGGAGCCCGCGCCGGCAGCGCCCGTCTCCGCCTCGGCTTCCTTGAGGTTGCGCTGCTGCGCCCCGGCCTCGTCGCCGGCGGGCTTGCCGTCACCGGCGGGTGGGTTCGCGGCCACCCCGGCCGCCTGCGCCGCCTGCGCGTCGCGGGACGCCGGCGGTGCGCCGTCGGTCGGGACCTTGGTTCCGGGGGCGTCCGGCGCGGCGGTCGCCGCATCGGGCTGCCGGGTCTCGGCGGTACGCACCTGCGGCGACTTGTCGTCGGGTGCCTTCACGTCCGGCGCGGTGCTGCCGGTGACCTGCTCCGGCTTCGCCGCCGGGGCGGCCGGCGCGGGAGCCTTGGCGGCCTCGGCCTTCGCCTTGGCCTCGGCGGCGGCCCGGTCGGCCTCGGCCTTGCTGCGGATCGGGGTCTTCGGGTCGTACGCCGGTGCGGTGATGCCGTGCTGCTCGGCCAGGCGCAGGCCGCGCAGGGTGGCCGCACCCGGCCCGCCGTCGGCGACCGCGCCGTCGCGCTCGTCGGCGAACCCGGCGAGCTGGACGGCCATCTCCTTGAGCGTGCAGAGCCGGGCGCCCCGGGTCGGCATCGGTCGACCCCCGGCGCGCAGCTCGTCGACCACGCCGACCGCGCCCTGCGGGTCGACGCCGTCGAAGAAGTCGTAGTTGACGGTCATCACCGGGCCGTAGTCGCACGCCGCCAGGCACTCGGCGTGCTCCAGGGTGATCTTCCCGTCGGCGGTGGTCTCGTCGTGCCCGACACCCAGGTGCTCGACCAGGGTGTCGTAGACCTCCTGGCCGCCGAGCACGTTGCACATCGTGTTGGTGCAGACGCTGACCAGGTAGTCACCGGTGGGCCGGCGCTTGTACATGGTGTAGAAGGTGGCCACCGCGCCGACCTGGGCCTTGTTCAGCCCCAGCACCTCGGCGCAGAACGTCACCCCGGCCGGCGAGACGTAGCCCTCCTCGGCCTGCACCAGGTGCAGCAGCGGCAGCAGCGCCGAGCGGGACCGGTCGGCCGGGTACCGGGCGATGATCTCCCGCGCCCGGACCCGGGTCTCTTCAGTGAAAACACTCATCAGAGTCGCCTTCCGTTCGCGACTGGGCATGCCTCGGCCCCCGACTGCGGGGCTCGCTGCGCTCTCTCCTCGCGCGGGCGACTGGGGCTCCGCTTCGCTGCACTCCTCGCGCTCACCTGTCACAACCGCCCATCACGGGGTCCAGCGAGGCGCCACCGGCGATCACGTCGGCGATCAGGCCGCCCTCGGCCATGGCCGGAAGGGCCTGGAGGTTGACGAAGCTCGGCTCCCGGTAGTGCACCCGGTACGGCCGGGTGCCGCCGTCGGAGACCGCGTGCACCCCCAGCTCGCCCCGGGGCGCCTCGATGCCGACGTACACCTGGCCCGGCGGAACCCGGAAGCCCTCGGTGACCAGCTTGAAGTGGTGGATCAGCGACTCCATCGACTGACCCATGATCTTGGCGACGTGCTCCAGCGAGTTGCCCATGCCGTCCACGCCGATGGCGAGCTGCGCCGGCCAGGCGATCTTGCGGTCGGCCACCATCACCGGGCCCGGCCGCAACCGGTCCAGCGCCTGCTCGACCAGCTTGAGCGACTCCCGGATCTCGGCCAGCCGGACCAGGTAGCGGCCCCAGACGTCGCCGTCCGGGTGGGTCGGCACGTCGAACTCGTAGTTCTCGTAGCCGCAGTACGGCATGGTCTTGCGCAGGTCCCAGGCGAGGCCGGCGGAGCGCAGCACCGGGCCGGTGACACCGAGCGCGACACAGGCGGTCACGTCGAGCACCGCGACGCCCTGGGTGCGTTCGGTCCAGATCGGCTGGCCGGAGAGAAGGTCCTCGTACTCCTTGAGCTTCTTCGGCATCATCTTGAGGAACTCGCGGATCTTGACGATCGCGGCGTCCGGGACGTCCTGCGCCACCCCGCCCGGCCGGACGTACGCGTGGTTCATCCGCAGGCCGGTGATGGTCTCGAAGATGTCGAGGATGTACTCCCGCTCACGGAAGCCGTACAACATGATCGAGATCGCGCCCAGCTCCATGCCGGTGGTGGCCAGCCAGACCAGGTGCGAGGAGATCCGGTTCAGCTCCATCATCAGGACCCGGATCGTGGTGGCCCGCTCGGTGATGTCGTCGGTGATGCCGAGCAGCTTCTCCACCGCGAGGCTGTACGCCGTCTCGTTGAAGATCGGGGCGAGGTAGTCCATCCGGGTCACGAAGGTCGAACCCTGCACCCAGTTGCGGTACTCGATGTTCTTCTCGATGCCGGTGTGCAGGTAGCCGACGACCGACCGGGCCTCGCGGACCGTCTCGCCCTCCAGCTCCAGGATCAGCCGCAGCACGCCGTGCGTCGACGGGTGCTGCGGACCCATGTTCACGACGATCCGCTCGTCGTTGATCGGGTCGGTGCCGGAGACGACCTGGTCCCAGTCTCCACCGGTGACGGTGAAGACCCGGCCCTCGGTGGTCTCCCGCTCGGTCGCGTAGTTGGACGTGGTCACTGGGCCAGCCCTCCGTTCGCGACTGCGGGGCTCCGCTTCGCTGCACTCCTCGCGCTCACTGCGCCAGCCTTCCGTTCACGACTGCGTTGTCCCCTGCCCGCGACTGCGGGGCTCGCTCCGCTCGCTCCTCGCGCAGGCGAATGGGGCTCCGCTTCGCTGCACTCCTCGCGCTCACTGGTACGACCTCCGGCGGTCCGGCGGCGGGATCTCCGCGCCCTTGTACTCGACGGGGACGCCGCCGAGCGGGTAGTCCTTGCGCTGCGGATGGCCCTCCCAGTCGTCCGGCATCAGGATCCGGGTCAGGTTGGGGTGGCCGTCGAAGACGACACCGAACATGTCGTACGCCTCGCGCTCCTGCCAGTCGGCCGTCGGGTAGACGGCGGTGACGCTGGGCAGGTGCGGGTGCTCGGCGGAGACGGCCGCCTCCAGCCGGACCCGCCGCCGGTAGGTCATCGAGGTGAGCAGGTAGACCACGTGCAGCCGGCGCTCGTCGGCACCGAGGTAGTCCACCCCGGACACCGAGGAGCACAGCTCGAAGCGCAGCGCCAGGTCGTCCCGCATCACCTGGCAGACCTCGGCGATCCGTTCCGGGCGGACGTGCAGGGTCAGCTCGCCCCGGTCGACGACGACCTTCTCGATCGCGTCGCCGAACTGCGGGTACGCCTCCTCCAGCGCGTCGCGCACCTCGTCGAAGTAGCCCCCGTACGGCCGGGGGGCCTCCTCGATCGGGGTGCGGTGGCGGACCAGGCCGCCGTAGCCGGAGACGTCGCCGCTGCCCTGCATGCCGAACATGCCGCGCCCGGCGGGGCTGGACGGCGGCAGCTCGGCGGGAGCGCCGCTGGTCGCACCGGCCGGGGTGACCGGCACCGGCACCCCGCCGTCGTTCTTCCTGTCGTTCGGCGCGGTCACCGTGCCTGCCCTCCGTTCAGCACTGCGGGGCTGCGCTGCGCCGCGTTCACTTGGGACCAGCCTGGGTCTGGAGGTGGTTCTGGGCGTTCATCCAGTTCTCGATCCGCAACTGCTCCTCGCGGCCCTCGCGGACGGCCTTCGTCCACTCGGCACGGCGGGCCTTGTCGTTGCGGTACGACGACGGCATCGAGCCGTACGGCACCACGGGCACGTCACCGCGCTCCAGCCGGGCCGCCTGCATCTTGCGGCCGTTGGGGCCGAGCGGCTCGTACATGATCTTCTCGCGGAGCTTGAGGATCGCGTCGATGAGCATCTCGGGGCGGGGCGGGCAGCCCGGCAGGTACATGTCGACCGGGACGACGTGGTCGACGCCCTGGACGATCGCGTAGTTGTTGAACATGCCGCCGCTGCTGGCGCAGACGCCCATGGAGAGCACCCAGCGGGGCTCGGCCATCTGGTCGTAGATCTGGCGCAGGACCGGGGCCATCTTCTGGCTCACCCGGCCGGCCACGATCATCAGGTCGGCCTGGCGCGGCGAGGCGCGGAAGACCTCCATGCCCCAGCGGCCCATGTCGTAGTGCGGGCCACCGGCCGCCATCATCTCGATGGCGCAGCAGGCCAGGCCGAAGGTGGCGCCCCAGACGGACGACTTCCGCGACCAGTTGACCAGCTTCTCCACGGAGGTGAGCAGGACGCCGGCGGGGAGTTTCTCCTCGATGCCCATCTGACGTTCCTCCCTCAGTCCCAGTCCAGGCCGCCGCGCCGCCACACATAGGCGTACGCGACGAAGACCGCGACGATGAACAGGACCATCTCCACGAAGCCGAAGATCGGCAGGGCGTCGAAGGAGACCGCCCAGGGGTAGAGGAAGATGATCTCGATGTCGAAGACGATGAAGAGCATCGCCGTCAGGTAGAACTTGATCGGGAACCGTCCGCCGCCCACCGGCTGGGGGCTGGGCTCGATCCCACACTCGTACGCCTCGAGCTTGGCCTTGTTGTAGCGCCGGGGACCGGCGAAGCGGGCGGCGGCCACGGAGAACAGCGAGAACGCCGCGGCGAGGGCGAACAGCCCGATGATCGGTGCGTAAGGCGAGAGCGACATCTTTTCTCCTGCTCGTCCTTCCCCTGCCCCAGGTGCTTGACAAAATTCACACTATTCACGTCCCTCGTGACTGCCGTCAGCGGGGGTCGATCCCTGCCCGTGCCGGGGCCGTCGTTGGCCCTGGCCCGGTCACGCCTCACACGGCCGGGGCCGCCTTCGTCATCGCGTTGATGACCCGGTCCATCGCGTCCCCGCCACGGGGGTCGGTCAGGTTGGCCAGCAGCTTGAGGACGAAGCGCATCAGCATCGGGTGCGGCATGCCGTGCCTGGTCGCCATCCGCATCACCTCGGGCCGGCCGATCAGCTTGACGAAGATCCCGCCGAGCCGGTAATAGCCGCCGAACCGGGCCTTCAGCTCCTGCGGGTACGCGGTCAGCGCCCGCTCCCGCTCCGGGCCGGCCGGTCGGGCCAGCGCCTGCACGATGACCTCGGCGGCCAGTTCGCCGGACTCCATCGCGTACGCGATGCCCTCGCCGTTGAACGGGTTGACCATGCCGCCGGAGTCGCCGACCAGCAGCACCCCGCGGGTGTAGTGCGGCACCCGGTTGAAGCCCATCGGCAGCGCCGCGCCGAGGATCGGGCCGTCGGCGTTCGTCTCGTCGGTCATCCCCCAGTCCGCGGGGGTGTTGGCCAGCCAGTCGGTGAGCAGCCGCCGGTAGTTGGTCTTGCCGAAGGCGGAGGAGGAGTTGAGCACGCCCAGGCCGACGTTGACCCGACCGTCACCGAGACCGAAGATCCAGCCGTAGCCGGGCAGCAGCGCGTCGCTGTCCTTGCTGCGCAGCTCCAGCCAGGACTCCAGGTAGTCGTCGTCGTGCTTGGCCGGCGAACGGTAGTAGCGGCGCACGGCCACCCCGATCGGCCGGTCCTCCCGCTTGGCCAGGCCGAGGGCGAGCGGGAACCGGCCGGAGACGCCGTCGGCGGCGACCACCAACGGGGCGTGGAAGGTGGCGGGCTCCCGGCCCGGACCGACCTCGGCGGTGACCCCGGTCACCCGGTCGTCCGCGTCGAGCACCGGGCCGATGACGTTGACGCCGGTCCGCAGCTCCGCGCCGGCCGAGACCGCCCGCTTGGCGAGCAGGTCGTCGAAGTCCAGCCGGGTGCGGACCAGGCCGTAGTTGGGGAAGCTGGCCAGGTCGGGCCAGTCCAGTTCGAGGCGTACCCCGCCGCCGATCACCCGCAGGCCCTTGTTGTGCAGCCAGCCGGCCTCGGGCGAGGTGTCCACGCCCATCCGGATGAGCTGCCGGGTCGCCCGGGGGGTGAGCCCGTCCCCGCACACCTTCTCGCGGGGGAACTCGGTCTTCTCCAACAGCAGCACGCGTACGCCGTGCCGCGCCAGGTGGTACGCCGTCGCCGATCCACCGGGACCGGCGCCCACGACGATCACGTCGGCGTCGTTCTCCACCGAAGTCATCCGCGCCTCCTCCCGCACGCTCGTGAAATGCTTCACAAGCCGATCGGGTTGGAGTCTATGACCGTGGTTACCCCGCTGCCGGGTGAGGGGTACCTAACTTCGTGGAAACATGCGGGTCGGAGTCGGTTCGGGGCTCAACCGCGGGCGGTGTCGAGCCCCGCGTCGGCCCGGATCGACGCCGGAAGCTGGTCACGCAGCGCTCCACCGGCGGCCCGGTCGAGTGCGCCCAGCACTTCGGCCACCACCTGGCGGACCTCCGCCGGATCGACGCCGGCCAGCTCTCTGAGCTGGGCGGCCAGCTCGGCGGCGTCGTCGCCGGTGGGGGCCGGTGGCTCGGTCGGCGCTGCTCCCGTCATGCAGCCGACTTTACTCCCAAAAGTCACTAAAAGCGGACATAGAGTGGAAATCGCCTTGCACGCAGGGTCAACTCCGGACGGCCCGGTGCAGGGCCACCACCCCGCCGGTCAGGTTGCGCCACGCCACCCGTCCCCACCCGGCCGCGCCGACGCGGGCCGCCAGCGCCGCCTGGTCCGGCCAGACCTGGATCGACTCGGCGAGGTAGACGTACGCGTCGGGGTTGCTGGACACCGCCCGGGCCACGACCGGCAACGACCGCATCAGGTACGACAGGTAGACGGTACGGAAGGCCGGGTGCACCGGGGTGCTGAACTCGCAGACCACCAGCCGGCCGCCCGGCCGGGTCACCCGGGCCAGCTCCCGCAGCGCCGCGTCGGTGTCGTTGACGTTGCGCAGGGCGAAGGAGATCGTCACCGCGTCGAAGGAGGCGTCGGCGAAGGGCAGCCGCAGCGCGTCCCCGGCCAGCAGCGGCACCTCCGGCCGGAGCCGCTTGCCGGCGTGCAGCATGCCCTGCGACAGATCCACCCCGACCGCGTACGCCCCGGAGCGGGCCAGTTCCTGCGTCGACACCCCGGTGCCGGCGCCCACGTCCAGCACCCGCTCACCCGGGAGCAGCCCGAGCGCCGCCCGGGTGGACCGCCGCCAGGACCGGTCCTGCCCGAAGGAGAGCACGGTGTTCGTCAGGTCGTAACGGGCCGCCACCCCGTCGAACATCGCGGCGACCTCGGGTGGGGACTTGTCCAGGCCGGCGCGCTGGCCCTGCGGGGTACGACTCACCCCTCCACTCTGCCAGCCACGCTCCACCCTTCCGGCGCTGGGTCGCCACCCGCCCCGCCCGCCCCGTCCGGCACCCCGGTCGGCACGTCGACCCCGGATCGGTCGGGCGGGACGGAAAGGCGGCAGGCGGGGTGGATGACCACCCCGCCCGCCGCCGTCCTACCGCTTGGTGCGACGACCTGCCGTCGTTCAGCCCTGCGGCTTCTCGTCGCCCGGGGCCACCAGCACGAGCCGACGCCGACGGGCGAGCATCAGCAGCGCCCCGCCCGCGAGCAGCACGGCGGCACCGATGCCACCGATCAGGGTGGCCTGCGCGCCGGTCACCGGCAGACCGCCGTCGCCACCGCCCGTGCCGCCACCGGTCGTCGGGCTGGTGCTCGGGCTCGGCTGACCACTGGTGCTCGGGCTCGGCTCCCCGGTCGGGCTGGGGCTCGGGCTCGGGCCGGTGCTCAGGTCGACGAAGACGTCGAACAGCGACGTGTTGTCGCCGTCGTCGGTCTCGGTGAAGACCTTGCGCTGCGCCTTGCTGGCGACCTGCGGCTTCTCCTCCGGCGTACCCTCGGCCTCGGTCAGCCCCATGCCGAACAGGACGCCCGGGGTGAGCACCTTCTCGGTGACGTCCGCGCCGACCTTCACCCGTACGTCGGCGGTGTAGAACTCACCCGGCCGCAGCACCGCGCCGGTGTCCTCGCAGTACGCCTGCGCGATGCCGCCCAGTTCCTGCTGCACGCAGCCCTCGGGCACCTCGACGAAGCTCACCCCGGCCGGCAGGGAGATGCCGTACGCGATGCCGGTGGCCCGGCGGCTGCCGCCGTTGTAGACCGCCCAGTCCAGCGGGGCGGTCCCGCCGGGCTTGACGCCGGCCAGCCCGCTCTCGCCGGCCTCGTCGCCGTCGACCACCACGTCGGCGTAGACGTCCTGCACCCAGGTGGTCAGGTCGTAGCCGGGCTTGACGACCATGATGTCGTGGTCGACCGAGTCCGAGATGGCGTTGGGCGCGCTCACCGTCACCTTCAGCACGCCCCCCTTGCCGCGCGTGTCGGTGCCGAACAGCGGGATGCCGAACTCCTCGGTGGTGCCGCCGGCGATGTCGTCGGTGGTGCCACCCAGGTCGGACAGCGAACAGGTGAAGGCGGTGCCGGAGACGGCACAGCCGTCCGGCACCAGCACCCCGACCTTGTTCGGCCGCAGGCCCGCGGTCTCGACGGTGACCTTCACGTCCTTGGCGTCGACCGAGCCCCGGAGGTTCTGGACGGAGAACTTGAACGGCTTGGCCTTGGCCTCCTTGACCCCGAGCGCCAGCTCGTAGCTGAGCGGAACGAGGTCGAGTTTCGCCTGGTCGGCGGCGCTGGCCGGGGCGGCGACGGTGGCCACGCCACCGACGGCGAGCAGGGCCACGGCGCCGACGCGGGCCAGGGCCGAGCGGTGGAACAGAGTCATCGATCCCCCGGGGGGCTAGGGACTGCTGGGAAAGGTGGGGCTGATGTGGCGAACCGAGCGGACGTTATCCGAGATCGACGCCGGTGCGCCAGCTGTGACGTGCGTTTTCGTTCCAGACGGGGCCGAACGGAGGAGGAGCGGGGGCGGGACGGTCACCCGTCCCGCCCCCGTTTTATATGAACGGCCCTCCCGGGCCGATGGAGGACGTACGGCGCTCGTACGGGCTTCCCGACGGGGAAGCGGAAGGTACGTCGGGCGCACGTTAGCGGGCACCGTCGCGCCGCGCCAACCCCCGCGCCGGAGCAGCCCGGGGTACGTCTCCGTCCAGCGCGCCGTAGCCCGCCCCAATTGCCGCGTCTTGTGGTAGCTGATCCCCCGGCACCTCGCCCGAACGGCGACCACGAATATCCCCCGGGCCGACACCCGAACCCGTTCAGCCAGTCACCGCGCCAACCCGAAAGGTCACCCTGCGTGACGATCGGGGCGGGTCAGCGGGCCTCGACGAGCGGCAGGGAGCGGCCGGCCCCGCCACCGGGCATGGCGATCGAGGAGAAGTGCGAGACCACCCGGTCGTCGGTCGGGTCGTCGGCCGGGGTGTGGTGCACCGCCAGCCGGCGGTAGAGGGTGTCCCGCTGGGCCGGGATCCGGTCGGCCGAGCGGATCATGCCGATCAGCTCGTGCAGGTTGGACCGGTGCCGCGCGCCGGCCGAGGAGATGACGTTCTCCTCCAGCATGATCGAGCCGAGGTCGTCCACCCCCATGTGCAGGGCGAGCTGGCCGACGTCCTTGCCGGTGGTCAGCCAGGACGCCTGCAGGTGCGGCACGGTCTCGAAGAACAGCCGGGCCACCGCCACCAGGCGCAGGTACTCCAGCGTGGTGGCCTGGGTGCGACCCTTCAGGTGGTTGTTCTCCGGCTGGTACGTCCACGGGATGAACGCCCGGAACCCCCGGGTGCGGTCCTGCACGTCGCGGATCATCCGCAGGTGCTCGATCCGCTCGGCGTTGGTCTCGCCGGTGCCCATCATCATCGTCGCGGTGGACTCCAGGCCCTGCCGGTGGGCCAGCTCCATGACCTCCAGCCAGCGGGCGCCGGACTCCTTCAGCGGGGCGATCGCCCGGCGCGGCCGGTCCGGCAGCATCTCGGCCCCGGCACCGGCGATCGAGTCCAGCCCGGCCGCCTTGATCCGGGCGATGGCCTCGTCCAGGCTCACCTGGGAGACCTTCGCCATGTGCAGGATCTCGCTCGGCCCGATGGAGTGGATGGCGAGCTGCGGGTACGCCTTCTTGACCGAGGAGAACAGCTCCTCGTAGTACTCCACCCCGTAGTCCGGGTGGTGGCCGCCCTGGAGCATGACCTGGGTGGCGCCCAGCTCGACCGCCTCGCCGCAGCGGCGCAGGATCTCCTCGGTCGGGTGGGTCCACCCCTCGGCGTGCTTGGGCGCCCGGTAGAAGGCGCAGAACTTGCACGCCGTCACGCAGACGTTGGTGTAGTTGATGTTGCGGTCGATCAGGTAGGTGACGACGTTGTCCGGGTAGCGCCGCCGACGTACCGCGTCCGCCGCCTCGCCCAGCGCGTGGAAGGGCGCCTCGGTGTAGAGCAGCAGCGCCTCCTCGGGCGTGATCCGCCCACCGTCCGCGCCACGCTGCAGGATGTCGTCGATCTCCCGGTTCGCCGTCACATCCCGAGCGTACGCCGACCCGCCGCCCCGGCCCCGGGTGGTGCGTCGACCCGTGACGCGCCCCGCACGAGCGCTCCCCGCCCCAACCCGCCCCAACACTCAAGATCACATTGCCAAACTCAAGATCACATTGCGAAAAGGGAGAAGACACGCCGACGAAGCTGCACAAAACAGCAATGTGATCACGCACCCCACCCCCGACCGCGTCAGAACCCGGAGCGCACCGGCGGATGGGCGACGAACGCGGCCCACGACCGCCGCCCGAAAGCCAGCACCGGCCCGGACGGATCCTTCGAATCCCGCACCCCCACCACCCGGGCCACCTCGGCCACCTCGACACAGTCAGCGTTGGAACCGCTACGGGTCGACTTACGCCAGGTCACACCGACCAGCTCAGGGATGACCGTCCAGATCACCACGATGACGGACGGGTCGACAGGTCAGCGACGAAGGCGGACCAGGCCGAGCGGTCGAAGGCCAGCACCGGCCCGGACCGGTCCTTGGAATCCCGCACCCCCACCACATGGGCCGCTGCGGCCACCTCGACGCAGTTGGTGTCGGAGCCGCTGCGGGTCGACTTACGCCAGGAAGCCTCCGACAACTCTGCGATCATCATCTGCGGCTCGCTCCCGCTCGTGCTCCGCTGCGACCTGGCCTATCAACTTCATCGATTCGGCCGGGTTCAACGCCGACCTCGCCAGCGTATCCGCCTCCCGACGGAACACGTCCACCTGATCCGGCTTCTCCAGAAAGATGCTGGAAATCCTGTGTTCCAGGTGCACCACCGGCGGGAGCCGATCGAAGTCGAACAGGACGAACGCTCCGTCCAACCCGGAGTGCCCGGCACACTCCAGCGGCAGCACCCGGAGCGTCACGTTGGGCCGATCCATCATCTCGATCAGATGGTGGAGTTGCCGGGCCATCAGACGACGACCGCCGAGCGGCCGACGCAGCACCATCTCGTCGATGACCAGGCTCAGTTCCGGTGGCTCGTCCCGGGCCAGGATCGCCTGCCGGCCCAGTCGGGCCGCGACCCGAGCCTGGGCGTCCGCCGGGGCCACCCCGCACGCCTTCATCAGAGCGCTGGTGTACTCCGGCAACTGGAGCAGGCCCGGCACCAGCAGCGGCTCCCAGCCCACGATCCGGATCGCCTCGGCCTCGAACCGGATGAAGGTACGCGACCACGGGGTCAGGCCGGCGGAGTGCGTCTCCCACCAGCCCGGCTCCCGGCCACGCCTGGCCATGTCGAGCAACCGTTTACGCTCCTCGCCCACGACACCGTAGATGGCCAGCAGCGCGGCGATCTCTTCCAGCCGGATGCCCTGCTGGCCGGTCTCGATCCGGGAGAGCTTCGACGCCTGCCAGCCGAGTTGGGCCGCCACCCCCGAGCCGGTCAGGCGCTTCGACCGCCGCACCTGCCGCAGCTCGCCACCCAACCCACGGCCCACCACGGTCGGCGCAATCTGCTTCGCCACCAGGACTCCCCACCGTTCGCTATTGACAGCTCACTCTCAGCAACGTAACCATAATCGCAAATTGCCATCCAAGCCAAGCCTTGCGCCTGAAGATGAAGGAGTGTCGACGTGACCACCTCGAACACCGTCCGCCCCTCACCCACCTGGCTGCGGCCGTACGATCCGGCCGACTCGCCCGGTCCGATCCCGTCGGTGGTCGAGCGGTTCCGGCGGCGCAGGCGGGACGAGCCGGAGCCGCCGAGCGAGGCCGAGCGGGAGGCCGCCCGCTACACCGTGGTGCTGGTGTCGCCCGAGGGCGCGCAGGCGCTCGGCGACGACCGGGGCGAGGTCGGGCTGCACCTGTTCCGTGACGAGGACTGGGACGGCAATCCGCCGCACCTGGACGAGGCGGTCAAGCTGATCGAGGAGGCCTGCGGCGAGCGGGTCACCCTCACCGAGCACCACTCCGACCTCACCTACTGGACCGCCCACCTCCGCCCCGACTGACAGGTCGACGGGGTGGCGAAAGCGGCGGGAATCGGCCGATCCCGGGTGAGTCGCTAACGTCATCAGCTCGACAGTGCCCGCAACAGACATCAGACCCGCCGGCCGGGGCGGGGGCAGGCACGGCCGGACCTCGGCCCGCCGATCACACAAAGCCACCGCCGGCGGGCGGCCGACAACGCTACCCGTCGTAGTCGACCGTCAGGGTGTCGGTGGTCGGGCTGGACTGGCAGGTCAGCACGTATCCGGCGGCCACCTCGTCCGGCTCCAGCGCATAGTTGCGGGCCATCGTCACCGCACCGGAGACGACCTTCGCCCGGCAGGTCGAGCAGACCCCGCCCTTGCAGGCGTACGGCAGCTCGCCGCGCACCTTCAGCGCCGCGTCCAGCACCCGCTCGTCGCGCCCCATGGTGAACCGCGACGACCGGCCGTCCAGCACGATCGTCACCTCCGCGCCACCGGCCGCCGCGTCGGCCCGGCGGACCGGCTCCGGTGGGGCCTCGACGTGGAACAGCTCGGTGTGCACCGCCGACTCGGGCAGCCCCCGGCCGGTCAGCACCGCCTTCGCGTCCAGCACGAGCTGGTACGGGCCGCACAGGAACCACTCGGAGATCGCGTCGCCCGGCACGATGGTGTCCAGCAGCCGGCCCAGCCGGTCGGCGTCGATCCGGCCGGAGAGCAGCGGTGACTCGCCCGGCTCCCGGGACAGCACGTGCACCAGGTGCAGCCGGGTCGGGTAGCGGTCCTTCAGGTCGGCCAGCTCCTCGGCGAACATCACCGTGTTGGCCGTACGGTTGCCGTACACCAGGGTGAAGGTGCTGGCAGGCTCGACGGCCAGGGCGGTCGCGACCAGCGCGAGCACCGGCGTGATGCCGGAGCCGGCGGCCACCGCGCCGTAGTGCCGCACCCGCTCCGGGGCGAACGCGGTGGTGAAGTGCCCCAGCGGGGGCAGCACGTCGACGGTGTCGCCATGCCGCAGCGCGCCGCAGGCGTAACCGGAGAACGCGCCGCCGGGGATCTCCCGCACCCCGATCCGCAGCCGGCCGTGCCGGGCCAGGTCGTCCGGCGTCGAGCAGATCGAGTACGACCGCCGCACGTCCGCCCCGGCCGCGCCCGACCCGTCGACCGCACCGGCCGACGCGGCGCCACCGGACGGAACGCTGCCACCGGACGGAACGCCGCCGGCGGACGGGACGCTGCCAGCGGGCACGGCGGCGGCCGACGCGGCACCGGCGGGCAGCCGGACGGTCAGGTGCTGGCCGGCGGCGAACGCGAACGTCGCCCGCAGCTCCTCCGGCACCGCGAAGGTGATCGCCACGGCGTCGTCGGTGAGCCGCTCGACGGCGGTGACCGCCAGCGGGTGGAACGACGGCCGGCGACGGACCGGGCGGGTGATGGTGACAGTCACAGCGCCTTCAGGTGGTCGAAGGGTTCGGAGCAGGAACGACAGCGCCAGAGCGCCTTGCACGCGGTGGAGCCGAACCGGCTGACCTGCTCGGTCTCCGGCGAGCCGCAGAGCGGGCAGCGCACCGCCAGGGTCAGCGGCACCACCCCGGGTGACCGGCCCGGGCCGGACCCGCTGCCGACCGGGCCGACCGGGGTGGACCCGCTGCCGACCGAGGCGACCACGGGGGGCGGGGCGATGCCGGCGGCGGCGAGCTTCGTCCGGCCCTCGGCGGAGATCCAGTCCGTGCTCCAGGCGGGGCTGAAGACCGTGCGGACCTCGGCGTCGGGGTGCCCGGCAGCCGCCAGCGCCCGACGGATGTCGGCCCGGATCACGTCCATCGCCGGGCAGCCGGTGTAGGTGGGGGTGATCGTGACGACCACCCGGCCGGTGGCCGGATCCTCGTCGACCGCCCGCAGGATGCCCAGCTCGTCGATGGTGATCACCCGGATCTCCGGGTCCACCACCGCCGCCACGGCCGCCCTGGGGTCGGTCACCGGCCCGCCCGGCTCACCACTGCGCCCCGGGGTGCGCCCGGTGCAGCACCTGCATCTCGGCCAGCAGGAAGGACAGGTGCTCGGTGTGCACGCCGGCCCGGCCGCCACCCGGCTTCCAGCCGTCCGCCGGCCGGGTCAGGGTGGCCTCGGCCAGCACCGGGGAGACCACGGCGTCGAAGTCGGCGCGCAGGGCGGCCGGGTCGACCGGGGCCGCCGGGTCCGCCGTGAACAGCTCGTGGTGGTACGGCCAGAGCTGGTCCACCGCCGCCTGGGCGCGACGGTGCGACTCGTCGGTGCCGTCGCCGAGCCGCTTCACCCACAGCGCGGAGTGGTCCAGGTGGTAGGCGGACTCCTTGCGGGCCTTGGCCCCGATCGCGGCGAGCCGCTCGTCGGCGCAGCCGGCCAGCGCGGTGTAGAGCGGCACCTGGTACGCCGAGAGCAGCAGTAGCTTCACCATGGTCACCGCGAAGTCGCCGTTGGGCAGCTCGACCAGGAGACAGTTACGGAACTCGCGGTCGTCGCGCAGGAACGCCAACGCGTCCTCGTCCCGGCCGGCGCCCTCCAGCTCGCCCGCGTACGACAGCAGCAGGCGGGCCGCGCCGAGCTGGTCGAGGGCGATGTTGGCCAGCGCGATGTCCTCCTCCATCTCGGGCGCGCGGGTGGCCCACTCGCCGAGCCGCTGGGCGGCCACCAGCGCGTCGTCGCCGAGGGCGAGGGTGAAGCCGAAGGGGCCGTTCACGGGGCCGGTCTCCGTTCGCGACTGCGGGGCTCGCAAACCCGGCTCACTCCTCGCGCTCACAGGTGGGCCACGCCATCAGGCACCTCGTAGAAGGTGGGATGGCGGTAGACCTTGTCGGCGGCCGGGTCGAAAAAGGCGTCCTTCTCGTCGGGGCTGGACGCGGTGATCGCGCCGGCCGGGACCACCCAGATCGAGACGCCTTCCTGTCGGCGGGTGTAGAGGTCCCGGGCGTTGCGTAGGGCCAGTTCGGCGTCGGGGGCGTGCAGGCTGCCGACGTGGGTGTGCGACAACCCGCGGCGGGGGCGCACGAAGACCTCCCACAGCGGCGAGGTCACCGGCTCCTGGGGCGTCTCCCGCTGCTCGCTCACGCCGCCACCTGCTCCCGCTGCGTCCCGGCCCGCTGCTTCGCGGCGTACGCCGTGGCGGCCTCGCGGACCCACGCGCCGTCGGCGTGCGCGCGGCGGCGGTGTTCCATCCGCTGCCGGTTGCACGGCCCCTCCCCCTTGATCACCCGCATCAGCTCGTCGTAGTCCGGCTGGGTGAAGTCGTACGCCTGCCGGGTCTCGTTCCAGCGCAGGTCGGGGTCGGGGATGGTGAGGCCGAGGATCTCGGCCTGCCGCACGCACATGTCGACGAAGCGCTGCCGCAGTTCGTCGTTGGAGAACCGCTTGATCTTCCAGGCCATCGACTGGGCGGAGTGGGTGGAGTCGCCGTCCGGCGGGCCGAACATCGCCAGTGACGGGTACCACCAGCGGTCGAGCGCGTCCTGGGCCATCGCCCGCTGGGCCGGGGTGCCGTGCGCCAGGGTGTGCAGGATCTCGTAGCCCTGCCGCTGGTGGAACGACTCCTCCTTGCAGACCCGGATCATCGCCCGCGCGTACGGCCCGTAGGAGCAGCGGCAGAGCGGGACCTGGTTGACGATCGCCGCGCCGTCCACCAGCCAGCCGATCGCACCCACGTCGGCCCAGGTGAGGGTGGGGTAGTTGAAGATCGAGCTGTACTTCTGCCGGCCGTCGAGCAGCAGCTCCACCAGCTCGTCCCGGCTGACGCCCAGGGTCTCGGCGGCGGCGTAGAGGTAGAGGCCGTGACCGGCCTCGTCCTGCACCTTGGCCAGCAGGATGGCCTTGCGCTTGAGCGAGGGCGCCCGGCTGATCCAGTTCCCCTCCGGCTGCATGCCGATGATCTCGGAGTGGGCGTGCTGGGCGATCTGCCGGACCAGCGTCCGACGGTAGGCGTCGGGCATCCAGTCCCGCGGTTCGATCTTGTGGTCGGCGTCGATGACCTCGGCGAAGTACGCCGCCGGGTCATCGCCGGGCAGCGTCGCGCCCGCCCGGGAGCGGGCCGCCGCCTCGCGCAGCGCCGTCTCGGCGGCCTCGACCTGACCGAGCAGGCCACCGCCGGGCGCGTCCTCCTGCGGGGCGAAGTCGTTGCCATACATGCGCTAAGTGTTACAGCTCGCCTCTTCCAACACCAGAGGGTGTAACAGGATTTGAGCGGCACTTTCCGTTATCAATCAACTACTCTCCGCATAAATCATCACGAGTTGCCTGATGTGACTCGGATCACTGATCGAAGATGAGCGCCCACAATCGGCTCACATGCTGCCTTTATCCAGACTTTTCGGCGGGTCGCCGGGCGTCGAATCCTGGCGAGTCGGCTGTCCGGACGTAGACTTCCCCGGTCACCCCGATCGGCTGACGACGATCGCCACCGGAGACAGAGGCCACCATCCCCCGGCCTCGGCGATCGAGCCGACACCCGTGCAAGCCGACACCGTCGGAAACAGCCGGCCCCCCGGCCCGGACATCTGGGAGCTCGCCACTCATGCGATCTCGCGTGATCCTGGTGCTCGCCGTCATGGCGGTGCTGCTCGGCACCGGCCTGCTGGTGCCGACCGCGTACGCCAAGCTCTCCGGCGACGACACGACCGGCGGCAGCGGCGGTGGCACGGCGGAGAAGGTGCCCGCCCCCGCGCCCACCGCGCCGCCGGCCCCCACCCTGGCCGCCGCGCCGGTCTCGGTCGACTTCAACGGCCAGTTCTTCGGCTGGTCGCTGATGGACCGGGAGACCGGCCAGCTCTCGGGCTCGAAGAACATGACCTCGACCAGCTCCACCGAGTCGATGTTCAAGGTCTGGATCGTCTCCGACTACCTGCGCCAGCTCGACAAGCGGAAGCCCCCGGCGGCCATGCTCAAGTACGCGAGCGCGGCCATCCGGGACAGCAACGACGACGCGGCCAACCGGCTCTACGCGGCGGCCGGTGGGTCGTACCGGCCACCGGGCGGGGGCCAGCCCGACCCGGTGCTCAAGCGGGCGATCAGCATCTGCGGCCTCACCGACACCAAGCCCGGCAACGTCCGCGGCTACGAGGGCTGGTGGAGTTTCACCCGGATGTCCCCCCGCGACGCCGCCCGGCTCGGTGACTGCGTCGCCGACGGCAAGGCCGCCGGCCCCATCTGGACCACCTGGGTGCTCAACGAGATGGCCCAGGTCCGGGGCAGCGTGAGCAAGCAGCTGGCCCGCTCCGGCGGCGGCCGGTGGGGCATCATCGACGGGCTGCCCGCCGAGATCAAGTCGCAGGGGCCGGTCGCCATGAAGAACGGCTGGACCCCCCTCAGCTACGACGGCAACTGGCACGTCAGCTGCCTCGCCGTCACCGACAAGTGGAGCCTCGCCGTGATGATGCGCTACTCGATCAAACAGCCGCTGTCGTACGGTGCGAAGGTCTGTGCCAGCGTCGCCACCCAACTGGTCACCCCCCAGCCCGGTGCCGCGCTCAAGGTGCCGCAGCCGGTCGGGAAGCTCTGATGGCCGGCAGCCGACGGCCCCGCCGCTCCACCGGCCGGGGGGACCACCAGCCGTTGAAGATCGTCGCCGTCGCGGCGGTCCTGACCGGCCTGGTGCTGGTCTCGCTACGACTCCTGCCCGGGTCACCGATCGAGTCCACCGCCGCCTCGCAGTGGGGTGACGCGTCCACCGCGACCCGCTCCACCGACTCGCCGGCCGACCGCCGCACCCGGCCCACCCCGGCACCGTCGCCCACCCCGTCGCTGACCCCGCTGCCCTTCACCGACCGGGACATCGACCTCGACATCAAGGGCTGGTACGCCTGGAGCGTGCTGGACCGCCGGACCGGCAAGATCATCGGCTCGGACAACATGGCCGAGACCAGCACCACCGCCTCGCTGATCAAGTCGTGGATCGTCGCCGACTACCTGCGCCGGGCGGACGACGCGGGGCAGACCCCGAGCGACGCCAAGCTCGCCGATGCCACCCGGATCATCAGGGACAGCGACAACACCCGGGCGGAGCAGTTCTACAACGGCGTCGGCCGGTCGGCGTCGATCAAGCGGCTGATCTCGATCTGCAAGCTCACCGACAGCAGCGTCGCCGCCGACGGCGGCTGGAGCCGGACCAACCTCTCCCCCCGCGACGCCGCCCGGCTCGGCAACTGCATCGCCGACGGCCGCGCCGCCGGCCCGCAGTGGACCACGTGGCTGCTCAACGAGATGAGGCTGGTGCGGGGCTCCGGGGACTTCGGCATCCGCAAGGCGTTCCCGGCCGCTGAGCGGAAGAGGATCGCCATCAAGAACGGCTGGATCGACCGGACCCGCGAGCAGGAGATGCACATCAACTGCCTGGCCATCGGCGGCACCTGGACGATGGGCGTGATGGTCCGCTACCCGATCGAGCTGGGCTACGACTACGGCATGAAGAACTGCCAGAAGATCACCGAAGCCCTGCTCGGCCCCAGCACCTGACCGGATGACCTGGGCCGGACCTGGGCCGGAAGACCGGGGCCGACCGGTCAGCCGGCGAAGAACTCCGGGCCGCCCTCGGGCAGCGCGGGGGCCTCGCCGACGGCCGCCACCCGGCGGGCGAACTCGCGCAGCCCGGCGACCTGCCGCTCACCGAGCGAGAAGTCGAGCGCCCGGAAGTACGTGGCCAGCGTCGCCGCGTCGAACGGCTCCCACCGGGCCGCCGCCTCGGCCACCTGGTCCAGCTCGGCCAGGCACAGGTCACGGGAGCGCAGGAATGCCTGGTGCACCTCCTTGACCAGGCCCGGGTGGGCGGTGGCGAAGTCACGGCGGACCGCCCAGACGGCGAAGACCATCGGCAGGCCGGTCCACTCCCGCCACGCCTGCCCGAGGTCGGTCACCTCCAGCCCCCGACGGGGTGCCTCGTAGAGGGCGCGCAGCGCCACGTCCCCGATCAGCACTCCGGCGTCGGCCTCCAGCAGCATCTGGGTCAGGTCCGGCGGGCAGCGGAAGTACTCCGGGTGGACGCCGTACCGGTCGGCGAGCAGGAGCTGGGCCAGCAGCACCCCGGTACGCGAGGTCGAGCCGAGCGCCACCCGCCCGCCGGCCAGCTCGGCCAGTGGCCGGGTGGAGACCACGTTGACCGAGAGCACCGGCCCGTCGCTGCCCACCGCCAGGTCCGGCAGGAGCAGCAGCTCGTCGGCGTGCCGCAGGTACTCCACCTGGGAGATCGGGCCGATGTCCAGGTCACCGGCGACCAGCGCGGCGCTGAGTCGATCCGGCGAGTCCTTGTGCAGGTCGACGTCGAGCAGCGCGCCGGAGCGCATCAGCCCCCAGTAGATCGGCAGGCAGTTGAGGAACTGGATGTGCCCGACCCGGGGACGTGCCACGCGCTCAGCCATGACCCGACGGTATCCCCGCCGGTCCGGGCCGGCTCACCGGGAACCCCGGGGAGTGGCCAACCCCGCACCTCCCCCGCGTCGGCGACCCGCCCCGGCATGGGATCCGTACCACCACCCGACCCGCCGCCCGGTCCGGCGGCACTCGGCCGGCGGGTCCGCGCCGCCGCCCGGCCCACCGAAATCGGGTGGAACGGCGGCCGGACGGCGCGTAGGCTGGTCCACCGCTCGACGGCCGTGGTGAGGTAGCCACCGCAGCGGACGTCCCCACGCGCCAAGGACCCTTCCTGGATACGCGGGCGAGCCGATCGAGACGCCGAAGAGGATCACCGTGCCCGCAACCGACGAACGCGGCAGCGCACACTCCGCACCAGCACAGCTCGAAACCGAACTCGCCGCCGAGCAGGCCCACCTGGAGACCTCCCGGCTCGCCCTGCGGCGGATGCGGGACCGCGCCCAGTCGCTCTTCGCCACCGGTGACAAGGTCGCCGGGGACGCCTACACGGCCGAGCAGCTCGGCCGGCACCTGGCCCGGCGGGTCGCCGAGCTGGCCGACGACCCGGCCACCGCGCTCTTCTTCGGCCGGCTGGACTTCGGCCCGGCCGACCCGGAGCACGCCGGGCGGGCCTACCACGTCGGCCGGCGGCACGTCACCGACGAGCGGGGCGAACCGCTGGTGCTGGACTGGCGGGCCCCGGTGTCCCGCTCGTTCTACCGGGCCAGCGCCCGCGACCCGCAGGGGGTCGCGGTACGACGACGGTTCGGGTTCGGCGCCGGGGCGCTGACCGGCTTCGAGGACGAGCACCTGGACCGGGGCGAGGAGCTGGGCACCAGCAGCCGCATCCTCACCGCCGAGATCGAGCGCCCCCGGGTCGGGCCGATGCGGGACATCGTCGCCACCATCCAGCCCGAGCAGGACGAGCTGGTCCGGGCCGACCTGGCCGACTCGATCTGCGTGCAGGGCGCACCGGGCACCGGTAAGACGGCGGTCGGCCTGCACCGGGCCGCGTACCTGCTCTATCTGCACCGGGAGCGGCTGCGTCGGGCCGGGGTGCTGATCGTCGGCCCGAACCGGGCGTTCCTGTCCTACATCGCGGCGGTGCTGCCCGCCCTCGGCGAGGTCGAGGTGGCCCAGGCCACCGTGGAGGAGCTGGTGGCCCGGGTGCCCGTCCGGGCGGTCGACGACCCGGCGGTGGCCGCTCTCAAGCACGACCCCCGGATGGCCGAGGTTCTCCGGCGCGCGGCGGACGCCCGGATCACCGCGCCCACCGATCCGATCATGGTGTCGGACGGGTCGTTCCGCTGGCGGATCGGCCTGGACCCGCTGCACCGGGTGATCGAGGAGACCCGTCGGGAGGGGCTGCCGTACGGGACCGGGCGGGAGCGGGTCCGGGCCCGGGTGGTCGGGTTGCTGCAACGCCAGGCCGAGGCCCGTCGCGCCGAGTCGCCGGGCGACGCCTGGTTGCGCCGGATGGGGAGGTCCCGCCCGGTGACCGCCTTCCTCGACGCCGCCTGGCCGGCGCTCACCCCGGAGGGGCTGGTGCACGCCCTGCTCGGCGACCCGGATCTGCTGGCCACCGTCGCCGACGGCCTGCTCACCCCCGACGAGCAGGCCCTGCTGGGCGGGACGAAGCTGGGCCGGACCCCGAAGGCGACCCGGTGGACCGCCGCCGACGCGGTGCTGATCGACGAGGCGGCCGGGCTGATCGAACGGGCCACCGGGTTCGGGCACGTGGTGGTCGACGAGGCGCAGGACCTCTCCCCGATGCAGTGCCGGGCCATCGCCCGACGCAGTGAGCACGGTTCGGTCACCCTGCTCGGCGACCTGGCCCAGGGCACCGCCCCGTGGGCCGCCACCGACTGGCGCGAGTCCCTGGCCCACCTCGGCAAGCCGGACGCGGCGGTGGTGCCGCTGAGCGTCGGCTTCCGGGTGCCCGCCGTGGTGGTCGCGTTCGCCAACCGGTTGCTGCCCGCGCTGGCGGTCGACGTACCCCCGGCGGTGTCGTTGCGGCGCGACGGGGCGCTCGACGTGCGTACCGTGGCCGATCTGGCGGCGGCGACGGTGGCCGAGGTGCGCGCGGCGCTCGGGCGGGACGGCTCGGTCGGGGTGATCGCCGCCGACGACGCGGTGGACGGCCTGCGCGCGGCCCTCGCCGCCGCCGGGGTGCCGACCGCGACCGCCGACGACCCGGCGGCCCCGGCGCGGGTCACCGTGGTCCCCGCGACGCTGGTCAAGGGCCTGGAGTACGACCACGTGGTGGTCGTGGAGCCGGCCGCGATCGTGGCCGCCGAGGCGCGCGGCCTACACCGTCTCTACGTGGCGCTGACCCGGGCCGTGTCCGGGTTGTCGGTGTTGCACACCGCACCGCTGCCCGGCCCCCTGGCCGGACCACCGCCGACGGCCTGACCACCGGCCGGCGGCCGGAGCATCGCCGACAGCTAGACCACCCCCGCCGGCCTGACCGCCAGTGCCCTGACCATCCACCGGCTCGACTTTGTGTTTTAAAGTAGTTTGCATGACACCGGACGACGACACCGCACCGCTCGACGCCGCCGACGCGATGCGGCTGATCCGCGAACAGCAGGCCAGCACCGTCCGGCGGCTGGAACCCGACCCCCGGCTGCACTACTGGCCCTGGGGATTCGCCTGGCTGATCGGCTTCGGGGTCTACTTCCTGCGCTTCTCCCCCGACGACCGGACGCTGGTCGCCATGCCCGCCTGGCTGCCGCTGGCCGTGCTCTTCACGCTGCTCGCCGCCGCCGCGGTGGTCTTCGGGGTGGGCAGCGCCCGCGCCTACCGGCACGTCGCGGGCGAGTCGTCCCAGCGCGGTAGGTGGTACGTCACAGCCTGGGGCCTGGGGTTCTTCGGCCTGTCGGTGGTGATCGGCCGGGTTACCGACAGCCTGCCGGCCGACCTCGCCGGGCTGCTCTGGTCGGCGCTGTCGGTGGGGCTGACCGGTGCCCTACACATGGCCGGCGGCGCGATCTGGCTCGACCGCACCCTGTTCCGCCTCGGCGTCTGGCTCACCGTGGTCAACATCGTCGGGGCGCTCGCCGGCCCCGGCTGGCACGCCCTGGTGGTCGCGGTGGCCGGCGGTGGCGGGCTGCTGGTGGCCGGCGCGTTCGCCCGGCGGCGGCACGGATGAGCGAACTCGACCCGGTCATCCACGCCCAGGCCCGGCTGCGGGTGGTGGTCACCCTGGCCACCCTCGCCGACGGCGACCGGATCACCTTCCCCCGCCTCCAGGAGCTGCTCGCGATGACCGCCGGCAATCTCTCCGTCCACCTGCGCAAGCTGGAGGACGCCGGATACATCGAGATCGACAAGACCCACCGCGGACGTACCCCGACCACCCTGGTCCGGCTCAGCCGGCGCGGGCGGCGGGCGTTCGAGGAGTACACCGAGAACATCCGCGCCCTGCTCGACACCCCCGACCCCCGGGAGAACCGATGATCCTCGCCCACGCCGACCAGGCCACCCGCCGGTACGGCGACGTCCTCGCCCTCGACCGGGTCGACCTGACCGTCTCCGCCGGAGAACTCGTCGGCCTGCTCGGGCCGAACGGCGCCGGCAAGAGCACCCTGATCAACATGCTGGTCGGGCTGCGTCGCCCGAGCGCCGGCCGGGTCGAACTCTTCGGCGGCGACCCGCGCCGACCGGCGTCCCGGCGGCAGCTCGGGGTCACCCCGCAGGAGACCGGCCTGCCCGGCACCCTGCGGGTCGGCGAGGTGGTCGACTTCGTCGCCGCGCACTTCCCCGACCCGGTGCCCCGGGGCGAACTGCTCGACCGGTTCGGCCTCACCGACCAGGAGAAGCGGCAGACCGGCGGGCTCTCCGGCGGGCAGCGGCGTCGGCTCGCCGTCGCGCTGGCCTTCGTCGGCCGGCCCCGGCTGGTCGTCCTGGACGAGCCGACCACCGGGCTGGACGTCGAGGCCCGGCACACCCTGTGGGAGGCGGTCCGGTCGTTCCACGCCGACGGCGGGACGGTCCTGCTGAGCAGCCACTACCTCGAAGAGGTGGAGGCGCTGGCGCAGCGGGTGGTGGTGCTGGGGCAGGGCCGGGTGCTCGCCGACGACACGGTAGGGGCGATCCGGGGCATCGTCGGCGTCCGCCGGGTCAGCCTGACCGCCGACGACCTGCCGGCGCTGCCCGGCGTGGTCGCCACCGAACACGCCGACGGGCGTACCCACCTGCTCACCACCGACGCCGACCAGCTGGTCCGCGACCTGGTCACCGCCGGGGTGGCGTTCCGCGAGCTGGAGGTCCGCCCCACCTCGCTGGAGGAGGCCTTCCTCGCCATCACCGCGCAGGCCCCGGCCGCCACCGGCCCGACCGTCGCCGACGCCACCGGCCCGACCGTCACCACCACCAGTGCCGCCGCCGGCGGCCGATCCACCGCCTGAGGAGTCGACGCCGTGCCACTCACCCTGGTCCACGCCCGCTACCAGCTCCTGGAGACCCTCCGCATCCCCGTCGCCGTGGTGGGCAGCGCCTTCTTCCCCGCCGCCGCGATGCTCTTCTTCGTCGTCCCGTTCGCCGGGGACGACCCGACGGGCGCCACCTACGCCACCGCCGCGATGGTCACCTTCGCGGTGATGAGCGCCAACATCTTCCAGTACGGCATCGGCGTCGCCGAGGACCGCGACCAGCCGTGGAACCCGTACACCCGGACCCTGCCGGCCGGTCCGGGGCCCCGGCTGGCCGGACGGATCCTGGCCGGGCTGGTGCTGACGTACCTGTCGATGCTGCCCGTCGTGATCATCGCGGCGGTCGCCACGGCCGCCCGGGTCACGCCGGCCGGACTGCTGCTCGGCGCGGTCACCGTGGCCGTGGTGTCGGTGCCGTTCACCCTGCTCGGCCTCGCCATCGGCTACTCGCTGCCGAGCAAGGCGGCGATCGTCGTCGCGCAGGTCATCTTCTTCCCGCTGGCCTTCGGCGGCGGCCTGCTCTCCGCCCCCGGCGACGCACCCGGCTTCATCAAGGTGATCGCCCCGTTCCTGCCCACCCGGGGCGCGGTCGAGCTGATGTGGGCGGCGGTAGGCGACTGGCGGCCCGACCCGCTCGCCCTGGGCATGCTCGGCGTCTGGATCCTGCTGCTCGCCACGGTCTCCGGTGCCGCCTACCGGCGGGACGAGGGTCGCCGGTTCAGTTGACCTTTCGCCGGTTCGGCCCGGTGGCCGTCGACCGGTGCCACGATGCCGGCAGGGCGGCCACCGGCCCGCCCCCGCAGCCGAGAGGGGTCGACGTGAGCACCGTCGCGGCGGGCACGCCCTGCTGGACCGACCTGGCGACCCCCGATCTGGCGGCCGCCCGGCGCTTCTACCCGGAGCTGTTCGGCTGGACCGGGCGGATCGCGCCGGAGCCCGAGGCGGCCGGCTACACCACCTTCCGCAAGGACGGCCGGGCGGTGGCGGGTGCCGGCCCACCGGCCGGGCCGGACCAGGTGCCGGTCTGGTCGACGTACGTGGCGACCGACGACGCCGACCTGGTCACCGTCCGGGTCGAGGCGGCCGGCGGACAGGTGCTGGTCGCCCCGTTCGACGTCCTCGACGCCGGTCGGATGGCGGTCTTCGCCGACCCGGCCGGCGCGGTGTTCAGCGTCTGGCAGCCGATGCGGATGCCCGGTGCGGAGCTGCTCGACGCCCCCGGGGCGATGTGCTGGAACGAGCTGGTCAGCCCCGACCCGGAGGGCGCGAAGGCCTTCTACGAGCTGGTCTTCGGCTGGCACCCGGAGGATCGACCCGTCACGGGGTACGACCACACGGGCTGGCGGTGCGGGGCGCGGATCGTGGCGGGGATGCTCACCCCACCCGGTGACGACCCGGCCGCCGGTCGGCCCGCGTACTGGTCGGTGTTCTTCGCGGTGGCCGACGTGGACGCCGCCGCCGCGCGGGCCACCACCCTCGGCGGCACCATCGGCACCCCGCCCGGGGACACCCCGCTGGGCCGGCTCACCACCCTCCACGACCCCCAGGGTGCCCGGTTCTCCCTGCTCCAGGCCGGAACAGGACGCGCCGGCCGACCCTCATGACCGGGGCGGCGCGGGGCGGGTGGGCACCACGAGAGGGCCGTGGTCACCGGGGACGACCCGGATCCGGGCCCGGTAGTGCCGGGACAGCAGCTCCTCGGTGAGCACCTGGTCGGGTGGCCCCACCGCGACGACGCGCCCCTCGGCGAGCAGCACCATCCGGTCGGCGTACTCACCGGCGACGGAGAGGTCGTGCATGGTGGCCAGCACGGTCAGCCCGTGCGCCCGGCGGAGCTGGTCGACCAGCTCCAGCACCTCCTGCTGGTGGCCGATGTCCAGCGCGCTGGTCGGCTCGTCCAGCAGCAGCAGGGTGGCGCCCTGGGCGAGCGCGCGGGCCAGGAAGACCCGCTGCCGCTCCCCGCCGGAGAGGGTGGCCAGCTCCCGCCGGTGGAACACGGTCAGATCCAACCGGTCGAGTACGTCGTGCACGGCGGCCAGGTCGGCCGCCGACTCCCGGCCCAGCGGTGCGATGTACGGGGTCCGCCCCAGCAGCACGTAGTCGAACACCGACATGCCCGCCGGCACCACCGGGGACTGCGCCACCGTCGCCACCACCCGGGCCCGGTCCCGGCGACGCAGCGCGCCGGACGGCGTACCGAACAGCGAGACCGCACCCGGGGCGGGCAGCAGGCCGCCGACGGCCCGCAGCAGGGTCGACTTGCCGGCGCCGTTCGGCCCGATCACGGTGACCCACTCGCCCGGGGTGACCGTGAGGTCGACGCCGTCCAGGATCACCGCCCCACCGAGCCGCACGTGCAGCCCCCGCACCTCCACCGCCGGCACACTCATGGAAACACCCGGCGGGCGGTGCGCAGGACCAGGACGAAGAACGGGCCGCCGAGCAGGGCGGTCACCACGCCGATCGGGATCTCGGCGGGGGCGGCGGCGGTGCGGGCCACCACGTCGGTCAGCGCCAGGAACGCCCCGCCGAAGAGCATCGACAGCGGCAGGATCACCCGGTAGCTCGATCCGGCCAGCAGCCGTACGGTGTGCGGCACGATGATCCCGACGAAGCCGATCAGCCCGGACGCGGAGACGGCGGCGGCGGTGCCGAGCGAGGCGGCGGCGATCAGCAGGTAGCGGGAGCGCTGCGGGTGCAGGCCGAGGCTGGCCGCCTCGTCGTCGCCGACCGAGAGCACGTCGAGTTCCCGCCGGTGCAGCAGCACCACCACGGCGGTCAGCACGAAGTACGGCAGGATCAGCCGGACGTCACCCCAGCCGGCGGTGCCCAGCCGCCCGAGCAGCCAGGAGTAGACCGGCTGGATGCCGTCGGAGTGCCGTTGCAGCAGGTACGTCTGCCCGGCGGCGAGGAACGCCGACACCGCCACCCCGGCCAGGATCAGGGTGGCCGGTGACCGGTCCCGCCCGCCGGCCGCCCCGAGCAGGTACGTCAGGGCGACCGCCCCGAGCGAGCCGACGAACGCGGCGAGCGGAATCGTGACCGGCATCCCGGTCAGCGCACCGGCCGTCCCGACGCCGCCCAGCGTGATCACGGCGGTCACCGCGAGCCCTGCGCCGGCCGCCACCCCCAGCAGGTACGGGTCGGCCAGCGGGTTGCGGAACACCCCCTGGTAGCAGCCGCCGGCCAGGGCGAGCAGGCCGCCGACGAGGAGGCCGAGCACCACCCGGGGCAGCCGCAGCTCGGTGACGATGGCGATCTCGCGTTCGGTCAGCCCGCTGTCCAGGCGTACCCCGGGCAGCAGGTTGAGCAGTTCGGCGGCGACGCTGCCGGGTGGCAGGCCGACCGGGCCGAGGGAGACCCCGGCGACCAGGGCCACCAGCACGGCGAGCACCCCGGCGGCGAGCCAGCGTTTGCGCAGCCCGGCCGGTCGGGGCGTACCGCCGGTGACAGTCGGCCGGAGTGCGGCGGCCCCGGCCGGCACCGGGTCGGGGGACCGCATGGTCACCGGTGGTGGACCGTCACGCCGGCACCTTGGCGGTGGCGTCGACGATCGACCGGAGCAGGTCGACCACGCGCGGCCCCCAGCGCGAGGCGATGTCGTCGTCGAGGGCGACGACCTGGTTGTTCTTGACGGCGGTGACGCCGGCCCAGCCGCTGCGCGCCTTGACCGTGTCGGCGCTCTGCTGGCAGCACTTGACGTCGGCGAGGAAGACGAAGTCGGGGTTCGCCTTGACGATGATCTCCTGGGAGAGCTGCGGGTAGCCGCCGTTCTTGCCGTCGGCGTCGGAGGCGTCGGCGATGTTCTCCAGCCCGGCCAGCGCGTAGAGCGAGCCGATGAAGGTCTTGCTGGTCGCGCTGTACAGCTCCGGCCCCAGCTCGTGGTAGTAGGTCAGCTTCGTCGACCGCTGCGGCAGGTCCTTGGTGAGCTTGCCGATCTCGTCCTTCATCCGGGCGGTGACGTCGGCCGCCTCGGTCGGGTGCCCGGTGAGCGTGCCCAGGTCGGTGAGCTGCCGGTAGGTGTCGTCGAGGGTGGTCGCGGCCGGGGTGAGCAGCACCGGGACCTTCAGCGCGGTGAGCTGGGCGATGATCTTGTTGGTGTCGTTGGCGAGGACCACCAGGTCGGGGTTCTTGCCGGCGATCGCCTCGGCGTTGGGCTGGAAGCCGGACAGTTCGCTCTTGGGCGCGTCGGCCGGGTAGTTCGACTGGTCGTCGGCGGCGGTGACCTGCTTACCGGCGCCGATCGCGAAGAGCATCTCGGTCGCGGTGGGCGACAGCGAGACGATCTTCTCGGGCCGCTTGTCCAGGGTGAGGTTGCCGACGGTGGCCGGGAAGGCGGCGGCGCCGGAGCTGCTGCCGGCGGCGGGGGTGTCGGAGGTCTTCTCGGCGCACGCGCCGAGGGCGAGGGCGGCCACCGCGAGGGTCGCGGCGAACAGCCGGGGGGTACGTCGGGACATCGGTCCTCCTGTCGGTCGAGGAGCGTGGTGCTTCGCCGACAGGAACCGCGGTGCGTGCCCGTCCGCGAGGCGCCCTTCCTCGAGAGCGCGTGTCGCGACCGACCGCAGGCGACCTGGCTCGTCCCCACACACGACGACGCCGGCCACTCGGGCCGGGCGTCGGGGCGGCCCGGCGGGGCCGGGACCTCGGTGGGGCATCTCAGTTGCGGGACAGCGCCGGTTTCCCACCGGCTTCGCTGCGGGTCGATCGGGTGCCACGGTAGCGCACGACCAGCGGAGATCGTCTGCTCGGTGGGGGTGGGTGGGGTTCCGTCGGGGGCTTACGGAACCCCACCCGGAGTCACGTCCGGTGGGTCAGCAGTAGGTGCTCTGCTTGTTGATGACCCGGTACGGGCAGTCGGCGTACTCCGACAGGAGCAGCACCGCCTCCTTGTTGCGGGAGGTCTGGGCCGGGATGACCTCGTCGGGCGGGTAGAAGCCGCCGCCGGCCCCGGACGACCCGGGGTACATCTCGAAGGTGTACGCCCAGATCTTGTGGGTCGCCCACATCCAGTCGAGGCTGTCGCCGTCGGTGATGTAGAGGTCGCTGGACTGCTCGGGGGTGTAGCCGTTGGTGGCCGCCATCCGCTGCCCGAGGGTGGCGAAGGTGTTGTACTGGTCGGCGGTCATCCCGCTGGGGGTGTTCGCCGTGGTGTAGCCGAACGGCCAGAGCACCAGCTGCGAGTAGGTGTGCCAGTCGATGTTGGCCTTGATCTGCTGCACCCCGCCGACGACCCGGCTGTTGACGAAGTCCCGCAGCGCCTTGGTCTCCGGCGCGGAGAAGGCGGACGGCCCCCGGTAGGTGCTCGACGACGGCGAGCCGGACGAGCCGCCGCAGCAGCCCCAGTTGTAGCCCCAGTTGCGGTTCAGGTCGGTGCCGACCGCCGCCGCGCCGCTGTTGGGCTGCCGGTTCTTGCGCCACGACCGGTAGGAGCCGGTGGCGATGTCGTACTCGCTGCCGTCCGGGTTGACAGTGGGGACGATCCAGATCTCCCGTGAGTTGACGATGCTGGTGATCCGCGAGTCGGTGCCGTAGCTGTCGGTGAAGAGGTTGAGCAGGTAGATCGCCATCTCGACGGTCAGGTGCTCGCGGGCGTGCTGCTGGGAGTTGAACAGGATCTCCGGTTCGGCCTCGTCGGTGCCGACGTTGTCGGAGATCTTCACCGCCATCAGGTCGCGGCCCTCGTACGACCGGCCGATGCTGATCTTGCGGGCGATGGCCGGGTGGTCGGCGACCACCTGGTTGACCACGGTGGTCAGCTCGGCGTAGTCGTGGTAGTTCGAGTCGGCCGGCGGGAAGGCGTAGGTGCCCGCCCCCTCGGCGGGGGCCGGTGGGGCCTCCTTCTCCAGGCGGAAGCCGAGCCGGCTGATCGCGGCGGCCTCGGACCGGGTGGCCGAGACGTACAGCACCCCGTGTTCGGCCGAGTCGATGGCCGCGCCGGTGCGGGCGACGGCGTTGCGGTCGGCCAGGGTACGGGGGCCGAGCACCCGGTACTCGGTGGCGGCGGGCTCGGGTTCCGGGGCCGGGCGCGCGGAGACCGGCCCGGTGGCGACGGCGGTGAGGCCGAAGCCGGCGATGACGGCGAGCGCCAGGCGACGCCGGAAGGTGGAGGCGCGGAAGGCCATGGACATCCTCCTCGGGGTACGGGGTATCCCGCTGTGTGCACACTCCACCAGGAGTCACATGGTCATATCAATATCCTTGACTGTCTCAGGCCATCCCGACCGGATCGTCCTCTCGGCAACTATTTTCCTTCCCGCAAACCCTGGCGAAACTTCCTGCCAAACGGGACAGTGAAGGATAACGATTCCCCACTCCGCGGAGTTGCCATGTCCAGCAGAGCCCTGCGCACGGCCGCCCTCGTCGGCTTCGCCACCCTGACCCTGCTCGCCAGCACCGCTCCCGTCCGCGCCGTCGGTCGCCTCGCCGAGGCATACCCGCCCGCCGGAGGTCGCCCGCCCGCCGGTGACCACGACGAGCAGATCACCTTCCAGGAATGGTCCCGGTACCCGGACTGGCGGGCCGGCACCCACCAGGGCACGTTCGCGGTGCCCGGCCACCGCGCCGGGCTCACCATCGGCCGGCCCGCCGGCACCACCGCGTTCACCGACGAGCACACCGGCACCACCCGCACCTGGGAGTACGCCACCTGGACCTCACCGCGCACCACGATCGGCTTCGACGCCACCGAGCTGGTCGCCTCCTGGAACGCCGATACCCCCGACGGTACCTGGCTCCAGGTCGAACTCCAGGGCACCTACACCACCGGCACGCACACCCCGTGGTACGTCATGGCCCGCTGGGCCGCCGGTGACCGGGACGTCAGCCGGGCCACCCTGGACGGTCAGGGCGACCCCTGGTCCAGCGTCTGGACCGACACCTTCGCCATCGACGCCGCCGCCGAGGGGATCCGGCTGCGGTCGTACCAGCTGCGGCTCACCCTCTACCGCGCGCCCGGCCAGACCGCCTCGCCCCGGGTCCGGATGCTCGGCGCGATGAGTTCACACGTGCCGGACCGGTTCACCGTCGCCCCGAGCCGTGGTGGCATCGCCTGGGGCACCGAGTTGCCGGTGCCGGCCCGCTCCCAGATGGTCCACCGGGGCAGCTATCCCGAGTGGGGCGGCGGCGGCCAGGTCTGGTGCAGCCCGACGTCCACCACGATGGTGCTGGAGTACTACGGCCGGCTGCCGTCGGCCGCGGACCTGTCCTGGATCGACCCCGGCCACCCCGATCCGCAGGTCGTCCACGCCGCCCGGATGACCTGGGACGACGAGTACGAGGGCACCGGCAACTGGCCGTTCAACACCGCGTACGCGGCCAGCTTCCCCGGCATCGAGGCCCGGGTGACCCGGCTGCACTCACTCGACGAGGTGGAACGCTTCATCCGGGCCGGCATGCCCGTGATCACCTCGCAGTCCTTCCTCGACACCGAGCTGGACGGGTCGAACTACGGCACCTCCGGGCACCTGTTCGTGATCGTCGGCTTCACCGCCGACGGCGACGTGATCGTCAACGACCCGGCGTCGTCGTCCAACGCCGAGGTCCGCACCGTCTACCGACGCGACCAGTTCGAGCAGATCTGGCTGCGCACCAAGCGGCACCGGACCGACGGCACGGTGGCCGGCGGCTCGGGCGGCATCGTCTACCTGATCAAGCCGACCGGCCGCCCGTGGCCGATCGTCCCGGGCTCGACCAACTGGTGACCCCGCCCGCCCGGTCGGCAGCCCGGCCAGGCGGACCGAGAGCACCCCGACCCGGGACGGGGCACCCGCCCGGGCGGCCCCCTCGGGCGGCCCCCGTCGGGCGGCCCGGTCGGGCGGCCCCCGTCGGGCGGCCCGGTCGGGCGGCCCGGTCGGGCGGCCCGGTCGGGCGGCCCCCGTCGGGCGGCCCGGTCGGGCGGCCCGGTCGGGCGGCCCGGTCGGGCGGCCCCCGTCGGGCGGCCCGGTCGGGGTGATCCACTCCAAGGGGCCGAAGTAGCGGCATCACAGCCGGGTGATACCGCTACTGGGTCGATCTGGAGTCGATCTTGGTTAGCCTGCGGCCCGGACCGGGTGGTGCAGGTGAGCGATGCGGCGGCTGGGCGCGCACGTGCTTGGGGCGGCTCAGGGGCGCGGGGCGGCGCACGTCGCCGGGGACGTGCCCGGAGCACGGGGTGAGTTCCGGAGCACAGGGTGCGTCCGGAGCACAGGGTGCGTCAGGGGCGGGGGTCGCCCTCGGCGGGGTGGTCGTCGCCGGCCAGGGCGGAGCGCAGCCGCTCCTTCTCCGCGCGGCGTCGCTCGGCGGCGGCGGCCACCTCCTCGGCCATCTGGTCCCGCCAGCCCCGGAGCAGGAAGAACGACGCGGCGGCCGAGAAGATCAGCGCCACCATCAGCTTCAGGAACAGGTTCATCCCGACCGGCCACAGTGCCACCACGACCAGCAGGAACAGCCCGATCCGGGCCAACGTGTACTTGACCGCCGCGCTCACGGGTTCACCTCGACTCGCGACTGCGGGGCTCGCAACCCCGGCTCACTCCTCGCGCTCACCAGGCCACCTCAGCTCGCGACTGCGGGGCTCGCACAACCCGCTCACTCCTCGCGCTCACGTCGTTCCCCACTCCCTGATTCCGCGTCGGAGCTCCGACGCCGGTGGTTCAGCCCGTACGTCGGGCCAGCCAGTGCACGCCCTGGAACCAGAACACCGCGTACCCGACGGTGAACGCGAGCGCGGCCAGCCCGCCGGTGAGCAGCGGCGCGAGCCCGGCGGCCAGGCCCGCCACCAGCAGCCCGGCGAGCACCGCGAGGACCGCGGCGGACAGCGCCGCGACCACCCGGGCCGCGCCGAAGTCCCAGGCCCGGAATTCGTCCCAGAACAGCCAGGCCGGCAGGATCACCGCGAGCCACCCGTTGGTACGGCCGAAGTCGCCCGCGCCGGCCATCGCGAACACCCCGTCGAAGAGGACCAGTGCCAGCAGGCCGATCACCCAGCCGGCCAGGCTCACCCCGAGCAGGTCACCCAGGGTGAGGATGCGCCCCTCGGCGTCCCGGCGGGGGAACCCGCCCCGCTGGGTGGTCGGCTGTCGTCCGGTCATGGTGTGCCGAGCATACGGGCGGGTCAGGCCCAGACCTGCTGCGGCTCGGACCGCCGCTGTGCCAGGGCGGGCGCCCGGTCGTACTCGCGGACCACGTTGTAGCGGGTGTCCCGCTCGACGGGCTGGAAGCCGGCGTCCCAGATCAGGTGCAGCAGGTCGTCCCGGTGCATCGTGTTCGGGGTGCCGTACGAGTCGGCGTCGTGGGTGATCTTGTATTCGACCACCGAGCCGTCCAGGTCGTCCACGCCGAAGTTGAGCGACAGCTGGGCCACCGACAGGCCGTGCATCACCCAGAAGTTCTTCAGGTGCGGAACGTTGTCGAAGAGCAGCCGGGAGACCGCGAACGTCTTCAACGACTCGGCCGGCGACGCCATCGTGGTGCGCGCCTGGATCCGGTTACGGATCTTGCCGTCCGCCGAGTCGACGAAGTCGTGCTGGTAGCGCAGCGGGATGAAGACGGCGAAGCCACCGGTCTGGTCCTGCAACTCGCGCAACCGCAGCACGTGGTCGACCCGGTGCCGGGGCTCCTCAATGTGGCCGTACAGCATCGTCGCCGGGGTCTTCATGCCCTTGGCGTGGGCCAGCGCGTGGATCCGCGACCAGTCCTCCCAGTGGCAGGCGTGGTCGACGATGTGCTGGCGGACCTCCCAGTCGAAGATCTCCGCGCCGCCGCCGGTCAACGACTCCAGGCCGGCGTCCATCAGCTCGTCGAGGATCTCGTCGGCCGACAGGCCGCTGATCTTCTCGAACCACTGCACCTCGGTCGCGGTGAAGCACTTGAGCTTGACGTTCGGCAGCGCCGCCTTCAGCTCCCGCAGCACCTTCGGGTAGTAGCGCCAGGGCAGCGTGGGGTGCAGGCCGTTGACGATGTGCAGCTCGGTGAGCTGCTCGTCCTCCATCTCCTTGGCCTTGCGGACCGCCTCCTCGATACGCATCGTGTAGGCGTCCTTCTCGCCCGGCTTGCGCTGGAACGAGCAGTACGCACACGACGCGGAACAGACGTTCGTCAGGTTGAGGTGCCGGTTGACGTTGAACATCACCCGTTCGCCGTTCAACTCCGTCCGCCGGTGGTGGGCCAGCCGGCCCAGCCAGGTCAGGTCGTCGCTCTCATAGAGGGCGATCCCGTCCGAGCGGGTCAGTCGCTCCCCCGCGTACACCTTCGCTTCCAGCTCACGCTTGAGTCCGGCGTCCATCGAAAAGCCACGTCCCTTCCACCTGCGGTCCGATCGAGCGTACGTCGGGCCACCGACAGGTCGGCAGGACGGGCACCGCCAGCGACCTACCTCACCCGTACTCCCAGGCTTCTCCAAGCTGCCACCGCATCGACATCGTTGTCCCGGTGCGGTAAGACAGGATGGGACGCGGCGCACACCGGCGGCGTTCCGGGTCGCCGCGCCCCACCTCACGCGGTGACACCATCACGCGGCACAGGGAGCGGCATGGTCGACAGCGGGCACGGGCGACGGCAGCGACGACGCAGGAGCCCACTGGTCTCCCCGGTGCTGCGTCCGGCGCTCTGGTCGGCCCTGCTCGGCGCGGTCGCCGCGATGGTCCTGACCACCCCGGCGTACGCCGAGCCGCCGCTGCCCAACACCGTCCCGGACACCGGCTCCCGGCCGGTGGTGACGGGCGGGTTGCAGCTGCCCGGCGCACCAACAGCGGGCTACCCGGCCGCCGGCCAGCCCGGCTACCCGACCCTGCCGGTCGGCGGGCTCCCGACCAGCCCGCTGCTGTCCCAGATCGACACGCTGACCGCGCAGAACGGCCAGCTCGCCGACCAGCTCCTGCAGTTGCAGAAGCAGCGCGACGACGCACGGGTCCAGCTCACCGGCGTCCAGGGTGAGCTGACCCGGGCCCGCAGCGCGCTGACCGTGGCCGAGCAGCAGGCCAACGCCGTCGCCGCGAACGCCTTCAAGGCCGCCGCCGCCCTGCCGCCCGGCGAACTCGCCCGCGACCTGCACGGGCTGAGCGTCCTCCAGCGGGTGACCCGGGGTGAGCAGGCCGACGACGAGACCACCGCGGCGTCCGGCGAGCTGTCCCGGGCCCGGACGGCCGAGCAGGTCGCCGCCCAGGCGGTCACCGCCGCCACGGACCGGGTCCGGCGGGCCGAGGAACAGTTCGCCGCGGTGCAGAAGGCGCTGCGCGACAACGACGCCCGGATCGCCAAGCTGCGGGCGGACAACCAGGCCCAGCTCATCGCGCTGGAGAAGCAGCAGGAGGCCGCCGAGCAGAAGCTGGGCGCAGCGTACGTCGAGGGCCAGAGCAGCACCGGGATGAACGCCAGCCCGCAGGCGCTCGCCGCCGTGCGGTACGCGCTCGCGCAGCTCGGCGACCCCTACCTCTGGGCGGCCGAGGGACCGGACCGGTTCGACTGCTCGGGGCTGATGTGGGCCGCCTACCGGTCCGCCGGCTACTACGACCTGCCCCGGGTCGCCCGCGACCAGTACTACGCCACCCGGGGCCGGACGGTCGCCCAGAGCGCACTGCTCCCCGGCGACCTGCTCTTCTTCGCCTCGGGCAGCAGCTGGACGACCATCCACCACGTCGCGATGTACATCGGCAACGGACGGATGGTCCAGGCGCCGCGCAGCGGGGACGTCGTCAAGATCTCCCAGGTCCGGTGGTCCGGCCTCTACGCCTCCACCCGGGTCGTCGGCGCGGTGAGCGTCCCCGGCGCCCCGATCACCCAGGTCCCGACGCCGACCCCGAAGCCCACCACCCCGTCGCCCAAGCCCACCACGCCCACCCCGAAGCCCACCACGCCGTCGCCCAAGCCCACCACCCCCACCCCCACGCCCCGGCCGACCGGCGGATCGACCAAGCCGCCCACGAAGCCGCCGGTCCCGACGCCGACGCCCACCCCGACCAAGAGCGTGGCCCCGACGCCCAGCGTCTCCGGTTCCGGCTCCGGCACGCCGGACACCAGCGCCACCCCGACCACGGCCGTCAGCACCGGCACCGCGGAGAGCAGCCGGTCGGCGTCCGCCCCGGCGAGCACCGGAAGCTGATCGACCGGCGGCCACGCCCCGGTCCCGTCGGCACTCCGGCTGTGCCGACGGGACGAGATGTGGCACGGTGACACGAGGCACAGCCGGTCACCGTTCACGGGACGGGTGCGAGGGCACGCGGAGGGCGATCATGGGCGAGCAAGAGGTTCCGGGGGTACGCGTCGACCAGGGATCCGGCCCCGATCCGGCCATTGACACCCCGCGCCAGCCCACCGGCAGCGCTGACCGCCCGGCCCGCGCCACGGCCAGCGTGCACACGGCGACCGCGCCACCCGGGGGCGGCGGACTGCCCACCGAGCCGGCCGTCGCGACCACCTACCGGGCGGGCGCTCCGGCCACCTCCACCGACGACGGGTCCGCCCCGCCCCCCGCTCCCCCCACCAGGTCCGTGGGCCAGGCCGCCGGTGCCGTGTCCACAACCACCGGGACCGGGGCCACATCCACGGGATCCACCGGCACCGGCGACCAGGCCGGTACGAGCGTCGGGTCGGCGGGGCGGACGCCGACCCCGCACTCCACAGCGGGTGACGGGTCCGGGTCCACCTCCTCCCGGCCCGGCCGCCCCGTCGACGAACCGGCAGCCCCGGCGGTGGTTCCCGGGCAGCGCGGCGGATCGGACGGCGGCACGGCACGGGCCAGCGTCTCCGTCCCCGGGCTCAGCCGGGTCTCCGCCGCCGAGGCCGAAGACGCGGCGACGGGCACGGGAAGCCGATCCGGCGATGCGGCCGGTGGGGTGTACCGGTCGGCACCGGTCAGCCCGGAACCTCCCGAGCCGGCGCAGCCCCCGCAGCCGGTCCAGCCGCCCACGCCGCCGACCCCGGAGCCGGACCCGACGCCGAGCCCCACCCCCGAGCCGGCCCCGAGCCCGTCGCCGTTCACCCCGGAACCGGCCCCGAGCCCGTCGCCGTTCACCCCGGAACCGGCCCCGAGCCCGTCGCCGTTCAGCCCCGAGCCCGCCCCCAGCCCGGCACCCACCCCGGTGCCGGTGCCGGGTCCTGTTCCGGTGCCGCCCGGCCCGGTCCCGCCGGTGCCGCCGCCGGGTCCAGCGGTGCCACCGCCTCCCCCGCCACCCGGCCCGATGCCCGCGCCGCCCTTCCCGCCGCCACCGGCCATGCCCGGCCGCCCGGACGCCGCGCCCTCCTTCCGCGCCAGCGCCTCCGCCGCCGTCCCCACGACCGGCGGCACCCCCACTCCCGGCCCGGCAACCGCCGGCAGGGCAGCCGCCGGCACCGCAACGCCCGGCACCACCACCGCTGGCACAGCAACGCCCGGCACCGCAACCGCCGGCAGTGCCACGTTCGGCACGGCAACCGCCGGTAGTGCAACGCCCGGCACGGCAACGCCCGGCACGGCAACGGCCGGCACGGCAACGGCCGGCACAGCCAGGTCGGTGTTCCGGTCACCGGCCGTCAGCGACCCGTCGGTCGACAGCGCCACCTCCGTGCTGCCGGTGGTGTCGGCCCCCGTGCTGCCCGGCGAGCCCTCGTCCGCGACCGGCCCACGCCAGCAGGCCGCCGGTGCCGCCCGCTCCACCACCGGTACGTCCTACCGGGGCGGCCCCGACCTGGCGAGCGTCGGCTTCGGCGGCGGCCTCGACGGGCCGGGGCACGCCACGGTCGCCTTTCCGGCGAATCCGGTGGAGAATTCCGGCTCGCTGACCGGGCACATCCTGGCCCAGGGCTGGTCCGACACCACGCCCTCGCGGCCCCGGACCACCCGCGTGGTGGTCGTCCTCGCCGCCTCGCTGGGGCTGCTGGTGGCGATCAGCGTGCTGGTCGTCCTGCTCGCCAACGACGTGATGGACGGCCTGGTCGGCAACATGCTGTCCCAGTAAGATCGACATGCCCAGTGAGATCGACATGCCCGGCAAGGTCGACATACCCGGCAAGGTCGACATGCCCGGTGAGGTCGACATGCTGTCCCAGTGAGATCGACCGATCGGGGTGGACAGGATGCGCTGGTGGGTGGCCCTGCCGGGTGGTTACGGCCGATCGGAGGGGGTGAGTCCGCCCACTCCGGGCCCGGAGTGCGCTGGCGGGACCGCCGGATCGCCGTACACTTGTCGGGATCACTGACCTGGCGCGCGTGGCGTGCCCCTGGGCGATCTTGCGGGCGATTCGGCGGCGACCTCATGCCGCAGCGGGCCATCGCGAAGATGCGCCCCGCTCGAAAGGCATTTCTTGACCACCTCTGTTGACCCCGGCACCATTCCGTCCGCCCCCGACCTGCCGACCGGTGACCTCACCGGCAGCGCCCCGGCACCGGCCACCCCCGTCGTCGGCTTCGCCGACCTGGGGCTGCCCCGGCAGCTGGTCGACGCCCTCGGCCGGCAGGGCATCACCACCCCGTTCGAAATCCAGCGGGCCACCCTGCCCGACGCCCTCGCCGGCCGGGACGTGCTCGGCCGGGGCCAGACCGGCTCCGGCAAGACCCTCGCCTTCGGCCTGCCGATCATCGCCCGGCTGGCCGAGCGCAACCGGGCCCGGCCGCTGCACCCGCGCGCCCTGGTCCTGGTGCCCACCCGCGAGTTGGCGATGCAGGTCAACGACGCGCTGCTGCCGCTCGGCAAGGCCGTCGGCATCTTCCTCAAGACCGCCGTCGGCGGCGTCCCGTACGACCGGCAGATCGACGCGCTCCGGCGGGGCGTCGAGATCGTCGTGGCCACCCCGGGCCGGCTCGGTGACCTGATCAACCGGGGCGTCTGCGTCCTGGACGACGTCGAGGTGACCGTCCTCGACGAGGCCGACCAGATGGCCGACATGGGCTTCCTGCCCGAGGTCACCGAGTTGCTCGCCAAGACCCCGGCGGACGCCCAGCGGCTGCTCTTCTCGGCCACCCTGGACGGTGACGTCGACACGCTGGTCAGGCGGTTCATGACCGACCCGGTGACGCACTCCACCGCACCGTCGACCGCCTCGGTGTCCACGATGGACCATCACCTGCTGCTGATCCCGCCGCACGACAAGTTCGCCGTGGCGGCGTCGATCGCGGCCCGCCCCGGCCGGACCATGCTCTTCGCCCGTACCCAGCTCGGGGTGGACCGGCTGGTGGAACAGCTCGGCGCGGTGGGCGTACGCGCCGGCGGGCTACACGGTGGCAAGACCCAGCGGATGCGTACCAAGACCCTCGCCGAGTTCCGCGAGGGCCGGATGGACGTGCTGGTCGCCACGGACGTGGCGGCCCGCGGCATCCACGTCGACGGGGTCTCCCTGGTGCTGCACATCGACCCGCCGAAGGACCCGAAGGACTACCTGCACCGTGCGGGTCGTACCGCGCGGGCCGGCGAGTCGGGTGCGGTGGCCACGCTGGTGCTGCCCAAGCAGCGGCGGACCACGCTTGCGATGCTGGAGAAGGCCGGCGTGGAGCCGGCCGAGACCCGGGTGCGGGTCGGCGACGCGGTGCTGGCCGAGCTGACCGGTGCCCGCGAGCCGAGCGGCGTCCCGGTCCCGGTCCGCGAGGAGCCCGAACCGCGTCGGCACGGCGACCGCCCGCGCCGCTTCGGCGACCGCGACTCCCGGGGCTACGGCGGCGACCGGGACAGCCGGGGCAGCGGCGACCGGGACTCCCGGGGTTACGGCGGCGGCCGAAGCTACGGCGCTGGCCGGGGCAGCTACGCCGGCAGCCGGGACGGCCGCAGCTACGGTGGCGAGCGGCCGGCGGGGGACCGTGGTCACGGCGCGCGGAGCGGCGAGCAGGGTGGCCGGTTCGGGGAGCGCCCCGGCACCGACCGGCCGGCCGGCGAGCGGCGCTTCGGCGACCGCTCCGGCAGCGGACGCGGCTACGGCGACCGCCCCACCGGCGAGCGCGGCTACGGCGACCGCTCCGGCAGCGGACGCGGTTACGGCGACCGGCCCTCCGGTGAGCGGGCCTACGGCGACCGCGCCCGGACCGACCGGGGGTACGGCGACCACACCGACCAGCGCTTCGGCGACCGGGGCGAGCAGCGCTTCGGCGACCGGGGCACCCGGGGCGAGCAGCCTGCCGGGGAGCGCCGGTTCCACGGCGGTGAGCCGCGCGGCGCCGACCGTCGGGGCGGGTTCCGTACCGAGGGCTGGGTTCGTGACGACCGACCGCGCGACGACCGGCAGGGCTTCGGCGGTCGACCGCCGGCGCGTACCCACTGATCGCACGGATTCTCGACGCCGCCCTGGAGCCCACGCTCCGGGGCGGCGTTTCCGCATGCGCTGCCGTCGGCACCCGGCTGGCGTAACGTCCGGAGCATGCCGAGGTCACTCTTCTGGAGCCGGACGGACACCGCCGGGGCCGAGCACGCCGTCCTCGACGAGGGGGCCGGTCCCGGGTTCGCCGCGCACGGCACCCAACTGGCCGTCGACCCGATCCCCTACACCTGCCGCTACCGGCTGGCGACCGACGCGGACGGGACCACCACCTCGCTCGCCGTGGAGGTCGAGGGGGCGGGCTGGTCGCGGACCGTACGGCTGGAACGCGGCGCGGACGGGTGGCGGGTGCGGACCGGCGAGCAGGGCGACCTGGACGCGGCGCTGCGTGCTGCCGGCAGGCCACCGGCGGGGTTGCCCGGCATCGAGGACACCGATCGGCTGCACGAGGCCCTCGACGTCGACCTGGGCGGCTCGGCGCTGTTCAACACCCTGCCGATCCGCCGGCTGGGGCTGGCCGGGGCCGCCTCCAGCACCGAGCACCGGATCACCGTGGCCTGGGTGCTGGTGCCGAGCCTCAAGGTGGTCGCCGGCGAGCAGGTCTACACGGCGCTCGGGCCGGGGCGGGTGGGCTTCGCCAGCGACACCTTCCGCGCCGAGTTGACGGTCGACGACACCGGCGTGGTCCGGCACTACCCCGGCCTGGCCGAGCTGAGCTGACCGCCGCGGCCGGCCGGGTCAGGTCGGCCAGGTCAGGTCGGCCAGGCGCCGGTGGTCAGGAAGCGGTCGACGGTGGCCCGGTACGGGGCGAGATCGAGACCCTGCCCCGCCACCCAGTCGTCGTCGTAGTAGGTGTCGGCGTACCGGTCCCCGGCGTCGCAGATCAGGGTGACCACCGAGCCCGTCCGGCCCTGCGCGAGCAGCTCCCCGATCAGCCCGAACGCCCCCCACAGGTTGGTGCCGGTGGAGCCGCCGACCCGCCGGCCCAGCACCGCCGAGCCGGCCCGCATGGCGGCCAGCGAGGCGGCGTCGGGCACCTGGGTCATCCGGTCCACCACCGAGGGGAGGAAGGACGCCTCGACGGTGGGTCGGCCGATCCCCTCGATCCGGGAGCCCCGGCCGGTGTCTACCGACCAGTCGGCGGCCTGCCAGGCCGGGTAGAACGCCGAGTTCTCCGGGTCCACCACGCAGAGCTTGGTGGGCAGGCGCTGGAAGCGGGCGTACCGGCCGATGGTGGCGCTGGTGCCGCCGGTGCCCGCGCCGACCACGATCCACGCCGGCACCGGGTGCCGCTCCAGCGCGAGCTGCGCGTAGATCGACTCGGCGATGTTGTTGTTGCCCCGCCAGTCGGTGGCCCGCTCGGCGTAGGTGAACTGGTCCATGAAGTGCCCGCCGCTGTCCTCGGCGAGCCAGCGCGCCTCGACCACCACCTTGGCCGGGTCGTCGACCAGGTGGCAACGCCCGCCGTGGAACTCGATCTGGGTGATCTTCTCCGGCGAGGTGGAGGCGGGCATCACCGCGACGAACGGCAGCCCGAGCATCCGGGCGAAGTACGCCTCGGAGACCGCCGTGGAGCCGGAGGACGCCTCGATCACCGTGGTCGACGGCCCGATCCAGCCGTTGCAGAGCCCGTAGAGGAAGAGCGACCGGGCCAGCCGGTGCTTGAGCGAGCCGGTGGGGTGCACCGACTCGTCCTTGAGATAGAGGTCGATCCCCCACTGCCGGGGCAGCGGGAACGGGAGCAGGTGGGTGTCGGCGGACCGGTTGGCGTCGGCCTCGACCGCGGCGATGGCCTCGGTCACCCACACCCGGCTGGCCTCGTCGCACCGGTCCAAGTGAGTCACGCCGGCAACGTTACAAGCGAGGTCGGCTCGGGTTCCGGGCAACCCGGCGGCGCCGCCGGGGTGCGGGTCGGCCACGTCGCGCGTACGGCCGGCGGAGGGCGACCGACGGCCGGTGGACTGGGCGGGCTGTCGGCGGAGTGGGACGGGCAGGTGGTGGGGTGGGGTTGACCGGCGGGTGGCGTGCCGGGCGGTCAGGAGCCGGGTGACTCGATCGGCGGTGGCCGGTTCTCCCACTTGGTCGACAGCGCGATGCCGGTGCGGGTGGAGGCCACCCCGGGGGTACGGCTCAGCCGGACGATCAACTGCTCCAACTCGGCGATGGTGCCGACCCGGGCCTTGAGCAGGAAGGACTCCACGCCGGCCATGAAGTAGCAGGACTCGATCTCGGGCATCTGCCGGAACGTCTCCAGCACGTCGTCGGTGTCCCCGCCGGAGTCCTCGACGATGCCGATCAGCGCGGTCACCCCGAGCCCGATCGCCTCCGGCTCGACCTCGGCCCGGTACCCCCGGATGATGCCGCTGGACTCCAGCTTGCCGACCCGTTCGTGCACCGCGGGCGCGGAGAGACCGACCTGCCGGGCCAGCTCGGCGTACGACAGACGGGCGTTACCGCGCAGCAGTTCGACGAGGCTCCGGTCGATCGTGTCCACGGAGGGTGAGCCTATCCGTTGCGGCGTAACGTCCTACGACCGGCATCCGTTGGACATGACAGCAGGTGACAGTTCGCAGACCGACGGTCAAGGGAGTGCCGCGCCGGTACCATTTACTAACTTCTCACTCCGTGCGTTTTTCGCGTTTGGCGGACAGGCCAGTTCGCTGGTGCTGTAATTGCCATACGTCCCTCATGACGGCTCTGGGCTCGCACCGGCCGGGGGCAGTGTGTTCAGCCGAGGGCTTCGTCGACGCGAGGAGGGGGCTGTGGACACTGGAGATCGCCTGCTGACACCGGGTGAGGTCGCTGCGTTGTTTCGGGTGGACCCGAAGACGGTGACGCGTTGGGCGGCGGCCGGCCGGATAGGCAGCATCCGGACTCCAGGCGGGCATCGCCGGTTTCGGGAATCCGAGGTGCGGGCCCTGCTGGAAGGGGAGGGCATGTTGGACGAGGCGGACGATATGGGCAAACCACGTAATGTGGGGCCTGCCGCCTCGACCGGGCCGGGTCCGGCCAATGCCGGGATGTACTAAATGGTGCGAGACGGGCGCGCGGGCCGGCCGAGAGGTCCGGCCCGCCTCCGCTGACCGGGCGATGACCCGGTGAGAGCCGACCGGGTGACCGGCGGAAGCAGTCGAGCAGCCCGGCGGAAGCGACCGAGCGGCCCGGTCAGCGTTCCGCGGCCAACTCGCCCGACCAACGCCGGAACAGCGTGTGCGGTACGCCGAGGGCGTCCAGCACCTTGCCGGCCACGAAATCGACCAGCTGCGCCGCGGTGGCGGACGCCCCCGAGCCGTAGAAGCCGGGGCTGGCCGGCAGCACCACCGCACCGGCGTCGTGCAGTGCGATCAGGTGCTCCAGGTGGCTCCGGGTCACCGGGGTCTCCCGGGGCACCAGCACCACCGGACGCCGTTCCTTGAGGTTGACCTCGGCGGCGCGTTGCAGCAGGTCCTTCGACAGTCCGATGGCGATGCCCGCGCAGGCCGCCGTGCTGGCCGGCACCACCGCCATCCCCCGTACCCGGTAGGAGCCGCTGCTCGGGCCGGCGGCGATGTCACCGGCGGGCCAGTGCCGCACGTCGTCGGCGGCGAGGTCCCGACCCAGCCAGCCCGCGAGGTCCTCGGCCCAGTGGGCGTCCCGGAACGGCCGGCCGGTCTCGTCGAGGACCGTCAGCCGGGCGGCCCGGGAGACGATCAGGTCCACCGGCTGTCCCGCGTCGAGCAGACCCCGGACGACGGCCGCCGCGTACGGGGTACCGGACGCCCCGGACACCCCCACCACCCATGGTTCACGCATCCGTCCAGCCTGCCTGGTGTACCCCGGCGGGCGACGCGCACCCCCGGAAACACCGCCCCCACCCCGCCCACCGGACCCGCCCCGCCACCGGCCACGCGCCGCCACCCGGAGCCCATCACCGCAACCCGCGCCGCCACCCGGAGCCCATCACCGCAACCCGCGCCGCCGACCGGACACCGCAGGTGGGCCGGGCTCCACCACCCAAACCCTACTCAAAACCCCAAACCCAGCCCCACCGTCCGGACCCGGGCGACGCTCCGGAGAACGACCTGCGATGCTGCGATCGGCTGATCGACACCGAACGGGGGAGGCACCGGTCATGGTCGGCGAGGTCCTCTGGTCGTTACGGTCGGCATGCCCGATCCCGCCCCGGCTCTCCCCATACGCCGACGGGGTGCAGGAGTGGCTGCTGGACCGGCTGCCCCGGTGGGGTTTCCCGCTGGACGCCGAGGCGATGAGCCGGCTCGACCGGGCCGGCTTCGCCCGGTACGCCGGCCGGCTGTACCCGGACGCGAGCGAACCGGACCTGCGTACCGTGACCGCACTGTTCACCTGGTTCTTCCTGGTGGACGACGCCTGCGACGGGCCGGACCGGCTGCCTGCGGAGCAGATCCGGGTGCTACGGGCGGGGGTGCTGACCCTGCTGCACGACGGTCCGCGACGACGGCACCCCGGCTTCGGCGGGCCGCTGCGGCGGCTCCTGGTGGAGGCGTGGCGGACGCCCCGACGACGGATGCCGGCCCGTTGGCGGCTGCGGTTCGCCGACGCGGTGGGCGACCATCTGGACGGCACCCGGCGGGAGGCCGTGGCGAAGGAGAGTGGCCGGGCACCCGGGGTGGGCGAGTACGTGAGCCTGCGCCGGGCCACCTCGGCGGCCTACGTGTCGTACCCGCTGATCGAGTTCGTCGGTGACCGGACGTTGCCGGACGCGGTCTACCACCATCCGCTGCTCCACGAGATCCGCGTCCTCGGCAACGACCTGCTCTCCTGGTACAACGACCTCGCCTCGATGGAGCGGGACCGGATCACCTCGGGCGGGCACAACCTGGTGCTGGCGCTGGCTACCGAGCGGAACGTGCCGGTGGACGCGGCGGTGGAGCTGGTCGGCGAGCGATGGCGGGACACCATGGTCCGGTTCCAGGCGCAGCGCGCGGCGGTCCCGTCGTTCGGTCCGGGGCTGGACGAGGCTGTCACCGCCCACCTCGACGGGGTGGCGAACGCCGTCCGCGGCACCATCGACTGGACCCTGGAAAGCGCCCGCTACCCCACCCACCCCCACCCCTGACCCCCCGACCCGGCCCGCCCCGGCCCGCCCCGGCCCGCCCCGGCCCGCCCCGGCCCGCCCCGGCCCGCCCCGGTGATCAAGAGGTTTGCGTCAACTTGAAGATCAAAGTTGACGCAAACCTCTTGATCACCTGACGCAAACCTCTTGATCACCGCGAGGAAGCGACGGCGCGAGGGAGCGAGCGAGGAAGGACGGGATGGGACGGAGGGAGGGTCAGGGGCGGAGGCCGAGGCGGAGCAGCAGGTCGAGCAGGGCGAAGACGAACAGGGCAATACCGACGAAACCGTTGGCGGTGAAGAAGGCCCGGTTGACCTTGCTGAGGTCGGTCGGGGTGACCACCACGTGCTGGTAGCCGAAGGCGACCGCGGTCAGCACCAGCCCGATCCACCAGGGCCAGCCGAAGCCGACCAGCGCACCGAACCAGATGAACAACGCGAACGTCACCACGTGCGCCACGGTGGAGGCGTGCAGCGCGAAGCTCCGGCCGTAGCGGGCGGGGACGCTGCGTACCCCGATCTGCCGGTCGACCTCGTCGTCCTGGCAGGCGTAGATCAGGTCGAAGCCGCCGATCCACAGGCCGACGGCCGCGCCGAGCAGCCAGGCTGGCCACGAGCCGGCGAAGGTGCCGGTGACGGCGAGCCAGGCGCCGACCGGGCCGACCGCCTGGGCGACCGCCAGGATGGCGTGCGGCCAGTCGGTGAACCGCTTGCCGTAGGGGTAGACCACCAGCGGGATCACCGCGAGCGGGGCGAGCACCAGGCAGAGCGGGTTGAGCAGGGCGGCGGCGGCGAGGAAGACCACCAGGGCGACGGCCGCGCCGGTCCAGGCCGTCCGCACGCTCACCGCCCCGGTGACCAGCTCCCGGCCGGCGGTACGCGGGTTCCGCGCGTCGATCCTGCGGTCGAGGATCCGGTTGGCGGCCATGGCGAACGTCCGTGCGCCGACCATCGCCACGGTGATCAGCAGCAGGTCGAGCCAGCGGATCCGACCACCGTTGACCTGCATCGCGGTCAGCGCCGACAGGTAGGCGAACGGTAGCGCGAAGACGGAGTGCTCGATCGCGACGAGCTTGAGGAACGACGTGACCCGGCCGGGGCGGGGGGCCGGCGCGACGGCGGTGGCCATCAGATGCCGTACTCCTTCCAGCGCTTGTCGACCAGGGCGGCGACCTCCGGCGACATGGTCATCTCCTCCGGCCAGCCCCGGGTGTAGCCCTCGGTGGGCAGCTTGCGGGTCGCGTCGACACCGACCTTGCCGCCCCAGAACTGCTGGTAGGACGAGTGGTCGAGGTGGTCGACAGGCCCCTCGGTGAGCAGCAGGTCGCGGGCGTAGTCGACGTTGCCGAAGGCCCGGAAGGCGACCTCGTGGTAGTCGTGCACGTCGCAGTCGGAGTCGACGATCACGATCAGCTTGGTCAGCGACATCAGGTGCGCGCCCCAGATCGCGTTCATCACCTTCTGCGCGTGCTTCGGGTAGCGCTTGCGGATCGACACGATGGCGCAGTTGTGGAACACCCCGGCGGCCGGCAGGTCGTAGTCGACGATGTCCGGGATCATCAGCTTGAGCAGTGGTTGGAAGATCCGCTCGGTGGCCTTGCCGAGGCCGTGGTCCTCCTGCGGCGGCTTGGACGTGACGATCGAGTGGTAGACCGGCTTGCGCTGCATGGTCATCGTCTCGACGTGCAGCACCGGGAACGGCTCGACCGGGGTGTAGAAGCCGGTGTGGTCGCCGAACGGCCCCTCGGGCAGCCGTTCGCCGGGCTCCAGGTAGCCCTCCAGCACGATCTGCGCGTGCGCCGGCACCTGCAACGGCACGGTCAGGCAGTCGACCATCTCGACCCGCTCGCCGCGCAGGAACCCGGCGAACAGGTATTCGTCGATGTCGCCGGGGAGCGGCGCGGAGGCGGCGTAGCTGACCACCGGGTCGCAGCCGATGGCGATGGCGACCGGGAGCCGCTGGCCGAGCCGTTCGGCGACCGCGTGGTGGGCGGTGGAGTCCTTGTGGATCTGCCAGTGCATGCCGAGCGTGTTGCGGGAGTGCTGCTGGAGCCGGTAGAGCCCGAGGTTGCGCTTGCCGGTCTCCGGGTGCTTGGTGTGGGTCAGCCCGTAGTTGTGGAAGATCCCGCCGTCGTCGGGCCAGACCTGGAGGCCGGGCAACCGGCCCAGGTCGACGTCGTCGCCGGAGTAGACCACCTCCTGGCAGGGCGCGGTCTTGACCTTGCGCGGCGGCACCGACTTGAGCTGCATGACCTTGCCGAGGCCCTCGCGGATGCCGGACCAGCCGACCGGCAGCTCCGGCTTGATCAGTGCGCCGATCCGGTCGCCGATCTCGTCGAGCGAGTCGACGCCGAGCGCCATCGCCATCCGCTTCTCGGTGCCGAACAGGTTGATCGCCACCGGCATCTCACCCCGGGTGGGCCGCTCGAACAGCAGCGCCGGCCCGCCGGCCCGGACCGTCCGGGTGACCACCTCGCTGATCTCCAGCGTGGGGTCCACCGGGACGGTCACCCGCCGCAGCTCGCCCGCCCGCTCCAGCGCCGCGAGAAAGTCCTTGAGATCGGTGTACGGGAAGCCACGAGCCGCCATACGGCCAGTCTCCCGCACCCCCACCGGCCCCGCCCACGCCGGGTACGCCCCAGCGGTGTGCGCCTCCCCACCCGAACCACCACACCTCCCCACCCGAACCAACGCCCGCCCCGCGCAGGCCCACCCCCGCCCCGCGCAGGCCGACGCCGCCCCCGCGCAGGCCGACGCCTCCCTCGCGCGAGCCCACGCCCGCCCCCGCGCAGGCCCACCCCCGCCCCCGCTCAGAGATCTTGGAAAGAAACGGCCCCCATAGGGGCCACTTCCTGCCAAGAACATCTCGGCGAGCGCCTCCCCCACCCGAACCGGCACGCCGCCCGCCCGAGCCAGCACGCCTCCCCCACCCGGACCGGCACGCCTCCCCACCCGAGCCGGCACGCCTTCACCCGAGCCGGCACGCCTCCCCGCGCGGGCCAGCACGCCTCCCCGCGCGGGCCAGCACGCCTTCCCGCGCGGGGAGGCGCGTCTCTCCGGCCGACGGTTGCTCGTTGCACGGGTGACGGTGGGCGGGTGCCAGCCGTCGACGTCGGGACGGGGGCGGGGATGGGCGACGGGCGGGTTCCGGCGGGGTTCACCGAGCAGCGGGCGCAGGTCGGTGACGTGGCGATCAACTACGTCCAGGGCGGCCGGGGGCCGACCCTGGTGCTGCTGCACGGCTATCCGCAGTGCTGGCGGATGTGGCGGGGGCTGCTGCCGGAGCTGGCCGCGACGTACCACGTGGTCGCCCCCGACCTGCGCGGTTTCGGCGGCAGCGACGCCCCACCCGACGGGTACGACAAGTTGACCGTCGCCGCCGACCTGCACGGGCTGTTGACCGGGCTGGGCCTGGCCGACGACATCCGGCTGGTCGGCCACGACGTGGGCACCATGGTCGCGTACGCCTACGCCGCCGCCCACCCGGACGCGGTGTCCCGACTGGTGCTGACCGAGGCGCCGATCCCGGACGAGAGCATCTACACGTTTCCCGCGTTGACCGAGGCCGGGCCGGCGGTGTGGAACTTCGGCTTCTTCAATCTCACCAACGGCCTGCCGGAGGAGCTGGTCGCCGGCCGGGAGGCGCGCTGGGTGGACCGCTTCACCGACTCGATCATGGTGCACAAGGGCAGCATCGGCCCGGCCGACATCGAGGAGTACGCGAGGCACCTGAGCGACCCGGCGCACCTGCGGGCCAGCTTCGGCTACTTCCGGGCCTTCGCGCAGGACGTCGCGGACAACACGGCGTACCGGAAGAACCCGCTGCCGATGCCGGTGCTGGCCGTCGGCGCGGCGGCCAGCCTCGGCGGCCAGGTCGCCGACCAGGTACGCCGCTACGCCCGCACGGTCGACGGCCGGGTGGTCGCCGACTGCGGCCACTGGCTGTTCGAGGAGCGCCCCGCCGAACTCACCGCTCTGCTGCTCCCCTTCCTGCACGACTGACAGCCCCGGTCCGGCGAGATCAGGCCGACCCGGATGTCGGTCTTCGGGGCTTCGTCTTCCTCGACGACCCGACCAGGCGTTGGTGGCGCGTACCGGCCCGGCGTCGTGCGGCGAAGGTGCCTCGCCGAAGGGTTATGCCGCGTCTGCCCGGCCTTCGGTGGTTCGGGCGGTGACGATACGGCGCAGCACGTCAAGGGCGTGTTCGGCTTCGTCGTGGCTCACCGGCTCGGTGCGCATGGCCACGTACCTGGTCAGAGCGTCGCGGATGATGTCGGAGCGACGGATTGCGGTCTGCTCGGCGAGGCGGTCAAGGTGCTTCACCAGCACCACCGGCAGCCGGGTGCTGACCAGCGCCATCGGTGCCTCGGGTGCGGTGCCGGAGGCTGGAGTCGCCGTCATGGACCTGATGACCGGCGCCAGGCTGTCGGTCTGCTGGAACCATGCCACGACCTCGTCTTTGGTCATCCGCTCAAAGTCCGGCTCGGTCATAGGACTCGCCTCCTCCATTCGTCGAGGTCTGCGCCGCGCAGTGCCCGAGCTCCGATGATCTTGTATGTGCTCGTCGCACCGATGCGGTCACACAGTGCGGCGATCACTCGACCACTGTCGGCCATCCCCATGATGATGAGCAGCAGATCCCCGAGAACGCGCTCGTGGCGTAGGCCCGACGGGGCGTACAGCGCCTGGGTCGCCTCGTCGACGCCGACGCCGTTGCGGCTGGCGTTGTCCAGGCCCTCGTCGGTCCAGACGTACTCGCGATCCGACACCCCCAAAGCGTAACACGTTGTAATACGCCCGCTGTGGAGCTGCGATCAGAGGGCCGGCCCCCAGGCGTACGCGGTCAGGGGCGGGTCGAGCGGGGCGCGGGTGAGCCGGTTGGCGAGGGTCGAGATGGTGTACGTCCCGACCCCGAGCACCACGTCCAGGGCGTGCCGGGGCCGGTAGCCGGCGTCGAGGAAGGCGGTCAGCTCGCCGTCCGGCACGTCACCGGCGTGGTCGAGGACGGCGACGGTGAACCGGCGCAGCGCCGCCAGCCGGGGTTCGGGCAGCTCGGTGCCGTCGCGCAGCGCGGCGATCAGGTCAGCGGCGGTGCCCAGCCGGGTCAGGGTGGCGGTGTGCATCGCCACGCAGAGGTGGCACCGGTTGCGGGCGGCGACGGTCAACACCACCACCTCCCGCTCGACCGGTGCGAGGTCGGTGGCCTCGAAGGTCGCGGTGGCGGTCAGGAACCCCCTGAGCAGTTCGGGGGACTCGGCCATCAGACCGACCGCGCCGGGCAGGTGGCCGAGCTTCCGCCGTACGCCGGCCATGGTCGGCCGGGCGGCGTCGGGCGCGGTGTCGAGGGTGTGGACGGTGAAGGTCGGTCGGGACATGGCGGTACCCCTCACGTACGATAGTCAACGTGGTTGTCGAAACAGTAAACCAGGTTGTCGAACATGTCGACGGGTGACCCCGAGCGCCCCGGTTTCGTGCTGCCGCTGCTGCTGCTCGCCGGTTTTCGCAGCCTCGTCGACGACCTGCACGCCGAGCTGGCCCGGCAGGGGCACCCCGAGTTGCGGCCGGCACACGGCTTCGTGCTCCAGGCCGTCGGCGCACAGGGCACCACCGCGTCCGACCTGGGCCACCGCCTCGGCGTTTCGAAGCAGGCCGCCGGAAAGACCGTCGACCGGCTGGTCGCCCTCGGCTACCTGGAACGCGCCGACGACCCGGCCGACGCCCGCCGCAAGCTGATCCGGATGACCGAAAAGGGCGTCGACGGACTACGCCGCTCGGCGACGGTCTTCGACGCGCTCCGGGAACGCTGGGTGGCCCGGCTCGGCGCGGAGCGGGTGGCCGCCCTGGAGGACGACCTCCGCACGGTCACCCCGCCGGACACCTTCCGCCTCGACGTCCCCGGCTGGTTCGGCACCTGACCGCCCGACCCGCGCGAGCTGCGTGGGGGTGCCCGTCGGGTGACTGGCCCGGAACGGAGCGGTAGTCTCTTGAACCGGAACTCCGTATCCCGGCTCGGGGAGTACGTCGCAGGAAGAGCCGGGGATCCCGCTCCTACGCGGGCAGGAGAGGGCGACAGCCGTTGAATGCTGCCCATCTCCAAGGAGAACACCCCATGCAACTCGGCCTCGGTCTGCCGATCGGCACCCCACGCGTGCTCACCGACTGGGCGCGACGTGCGGAGTCATCCGGATTCGACACCCTCGCCCTACTCGACCGGCTCGCCTACCACAACCCCGAACCGCTCGTGGCACTGTCCGTGCTGGCCGGCGCTACGTCCCGGATCCGGTTGCAGACCGAGGTGCTGCTCGGCCCGTTGCGCGCCACCGCCCTGCTGGCCAAGCAGGTCGCCACCCTCGACGTCATGTCCGGCGGTCGATTCACGCTCGGCATCGGCATCGGCGGTCGCGAGGACGACCACGCCGCTGCCGGCACCCCCGTCACCGCCCGGGGCAGGCACCTGGAGACCCAGCTCACCGAACTGCGCCGGATCTGGCACGGCAAGCCCTACCAGAACACGACCATCGGCCCACGACCCGGCATCCCTGGCGGGCCACCCATCCTCATCGGTGCGTTCGCGCCCGTCGCACTACGGCGGGTTGCCCGTCATGGTGACGGTTTCCTGTGCGCGGCACCCCTCGCCTGGGCCGACCGGCTGGTCCGCACCGTTCAGGACGAATGGACCGCCGTCGGGCGCAGCGGTCGTCCTCGGCTCGTCTGTCAGGTGAACGTCGCCCTCGGCTCGGCCGCCGCACCGGCTCGCGCAGCCATCGCCGCCTACTACGGCCGCGACGACTGGGGCGTTCCCATCGCCGATCCGAAGGAACTCCTCGACACCGTCGCCGCCTACCGCGCCTTCGGCGCCGACGAACTCGTCCTGTACTGCTACGCCGACGATCCCGCCCAGGTGGACGCCCTCGCCCGGGCCCTCGATCTCACCTGAGCGAGGCACCGCGGCAGGTCGATCGTCAAGCGGCCGACGACCCGGGGTCCACGTCAGCGCTCGACGTCGTAGAGCACCCCGGGATCGACCAACACGACGTCCGGTCGGGCGGACGCGACCTGGACGAGTTCTTCGGTGAAGCCCTCGGCGCTCACCAGGAGCAGGCGCGTACCGTCGGCGTCGACTCCGGACCTGCCCCGGAGGAGGTCCCGCAGGCGCGTCAGCCGTCCGAGGTCCGGAAGAGCCAGCCGACGCCCCCACTTCACCTCACCGATCGCCAGCAACGGGCGCGGGCCGTCCCCCATCGGCGGCTCACCGAGCGCCACCAGGTCGATGTCGTGGCTGGTCCGGCTCGCCGAGTCGGTGAGGGTGGCCGCGCCGACCTCAGCCACCGCACCCCCCAGCAGATCCGGATCGGCGAAGCGCACCGCCCACTGCCGGACGATCTCCTCGAACCTCGGCCCCAGGATGGCGCTCGCATACCGGCGCTGCGATCGTCGCCAGACCTCCAGACCACGCCGTTGCTCCAACGCTGTCCAGGCAGGCCGCATCACCGCCTGGTAGAAGGAGATCAACGGCTCGGTGATCCGATAGTTGCTGCGGCCGGTACGCAGGAGGTCGGGCTCCCGGACCAACAATCCGGCGTCCTCCAGGACGGAGAGCGGGTGTTGCAGGTCGGTGGCCTTGCGCCCGATGTAGCCCGCGATCCCACCCCGGCTGGCGTTCCCCTCCGCCACGGCGGCGAGCACGGAGTGGTACAGCGCTGCGTCCCGCAGATCGGGGTCCTCCGCGAGCAGATACCGGGCCTCCCGGAACAATGGTCGCGCCGGATTCAGCACGGCGCGGACCACCCACGGGTCGAAGTCCGCCGGACCGGAGGGTGCGTCGTCCTGCACGTACTCGCGTCGGTAGGCGGGCGTCCCGCCGACGATGGCGAAGACCCGCACCGCCAACAGCGGATCGTCGAGCCCCCAGAAGGCGGCCGCCGCCCGGTAGTCCAGGGGCCGGACCGGCAACTCCAGCCCGGCCCGGCCGCGCAGCGGTGCCGAGCCGGCGAGCAGGCCGCCCATGAAGGACAGGGCAGAGCCACACAGCAACAGGCGGGCGCGGGATCCGGTGCGCTCCGGCCGTCCCGGAGTCAGTGCGTGTTGGATGATCGACGGCAGATCCCGTGCCGCCCGTACCAGGTAGGGAAACTCGTCGATCACCACCGGCACCGGCCGGTCGCTGCCGAGGGCGAGCAGCGCGTCCACAGCCGCCGCCCAGTCCGGAAGCCGCACCGGGCCGGGAGCACCCACGAACGCGCCGAGCGCCTCCCCGAGCCGCCGGAGCGACTCGGTCGACGTCGCCTCCGTGGCACCGAAGTAGAAGCCGCCGCTGCTCCGGGCGAGTTCGTAGAGCAGCAACGTCTTGCCCTGCCGGCGACGTCCGCTCACCACGCCGAGCGTCGCACCTGGGCGCTCGTCCGCCGCGAAGCGGGCAAGCTCCGCCCACTCGATCTCCCGGTCGAAGATCCCCGCAGGCTTCGCAAGCTCATGCATCACGGCCTCCGCAGCTCGTATAACTACACTTCTTAGAAGTGTAGTTATACGTTTTGCAGACGGTGCGCGGTCGACACACCGGGTTCCTCCGGCCGAGGATGGACGCATGGACGACGCGTACACGGTGGGCGATCCGGACGGCCTCTCCCCGCTGCTGCGGGAGATCCGCGACGCGGTGGCCCGGGAGCTGCACGCCCAGTTCGCCCTGCGCGCCGATCACCTCGACCTGGCCGACCTGCCGGAGGTCGCCTACCAGGTGACCCTGGGCGTCGACCGGGTGCTCACCGGCCGGCTCACTCCACCCCGGCGTACGAGTGCAGGCCGGTGAAGAAGAAGTTCACCCCGAACAGGTTCATCAGCACGGTCAGGAAGCCGAGCACCGCGATCCAGGTCGCCACGTTGCGCTTGACGCTGGGCGTGGCGCGGGCGTGCAGGTAACCGGCGTAGACCACCCAGGAGATGAACGCCCAGGTCTCCTTCGGATCCCAGCCCCAGGCCCGACCCCAGGCCGCTTCGGCCCAGATCGCGCCCGCGATCACCGCGAACGTGAAGACCGGGAACGAGAAGGCGTGCAGCGCGAAGGTCAGCCGCTCCAGGTCGGCCGCCCCGGGCAGCCGCCGGGCCAGCGTGTACGGGAAGCTGCGCCGCCCCTGCTCGTAGCCGTTGCGCAGCAGGAACGACACCGCCGGCACCACGCCCAGCAGGAAGATGCCGGAGGAGAAGACGATCGTCGACACGTGGATGATGAACCAGTACGACTGGAGCGCCGGCATCAGCGGCACCACCGGGACGTAGAGCTTCAGCTCGGCGAAGGCCAGCAGCAGCACCATGACCAGGGTGAGGAACAGCCCGAGCCGGCGCAGCGACGGCCGCTTCCCGAGCACCACGAGCCAGGCGGCGGTCCCGATCCAGGTGACCGTCAACACGAACTCGTACATGTTGCCCCAGGGCATCCGGTCGGCCGCGATCCCCCGGGTGACCAGCGCGCCGAGGTGCAGCGCGGCGGCGAGGACGGTCAGCCCGGCGGCGATCCGGCCGGCCAGCCGGGCCTGTCCCGCCGAACGGCTCGGCCGGGTCGACGGCGGCGCGGCGGTGTCACCGGGTGCCGGGCCGTCGACCTTGTCGACAGCCGGCCCACCGACGCCCGCGCCGACCAGCTCCCGGGCCGGGGCGACCCGGGCCGACACCGCACGGACGTTGCCCAGGGCGTACTCGACGGCGTGGCTGATCATCGCGACCAGGTACACCAGGATCGCGAACGTCACCAACTGGTCGGAGACTGCGGACATCACTCGACTCCCTCTCGCGCCGGCCGGTCGGGCCGCCCGTCGTCGCGTACCGCCGCGACGAGGGACGCGAACTCGTCGGCGAACCCTGGATGCTCGGTGCGCGGCAGCCCACCGGCCGCCACCAAACTACTACCGCTCGTCGGAGATCCACTGTCGGGGGGCGTCACCCGGAACCAGACCCGCCGCCGCCGGCCGAACAGCGACCCCATCAGCCCGACCAGCAGCACCACGCAGGCCCCCAGCATCAACTTCTCGCCCGGGTCGTGCCGGACGGAGAGGGTGACGTACCGCTTGGTGCCCAGGAACTCCAGCCTGCTGCCGTCGTCCAGGGTCCACGTCTCGCCCGGGGCCAGCTTCTTGTCGCCCACCTGCCTGAGCTTGCCGTTGGTCACCTGGCGCTGGTCGAGCTGGTAGACCGAGCCGGGGATGCCGGCGTCCAGCCCCAGGTTGCCCCGGTAGGCGGCCAGCACCACGGCCGGGTTGCGCTCCTCGGGGAACCGCGACGACGCGAACGGCGCGGTGTCCGGTGCGGTCGGCAGGTAGAGCCCCTCGAAGGCGACCTGCTGGTTGGCGTCCCGCCGGCCGGTCGCCGGGTCGACGTTGGCGTCCGGGAAGGCGGCCACCCCCTCGCTGGTGAGGTTGGCGTCGCCGCTGGTCAGGAACGGCACCGTGCTGGTCTGGCTGCGGCCGTACCGGTCGGTGTACCGCAGGATCGGGGCGTAGCCGTGGCCCAGCAGGTAGACGTTGGCCGAGCCGAGCCGCAGCGGCGAGTTGACCGAGAAGTCGGCGGTCCGCCGGTCCGAGCCGTCCGGACGGTCGACGGTCACCGTCGCGCGGTAGCTCTCCGGCTGCCCGGACGGCAGGAACCGGGCGTCGAACCTGTCCAGGGTGAGGCAGAACGACGGCAGGTCGGCGCTGTCCACGCGGGGGCCGAGCTTCGCCTCGGCGTACTGCTGGCGGGTGTTGCAGAAGGCGTTGTCCGCGCCCGTGACGAGCAGGCGGTTGCCGTGCCAGCCGTACCACGAGCCGAGCGCGACCCCGAGCAGCACGGCCACCAGCGAGGTGTGGAACAGCAGGTTGCCGGTCTCCTTGAGGTAGCCCTTCTCGGCGGAGACCTCGTTGCCGCGCACCTCGACCCGCCACCGGCGGCGACGCAGCACGGCGGCGATGGCCTGCGGGTCGGCGGCGCCCGGCGCCTCCAGCACGGTGTGCTGCGGCAGCCGGTCCATCCGCTTCGGCGCGGCCGGCGGCCGGGACCGCAACGCGCGCAGGTGATCGCGCATCCGGGGCAGGATGCAGCCCACCAGCGAGGTGAACAGCAGCAGGTAGATGGCGGAGAACCAGACCGAGCCGAACACCTCGAACGCGCCGATCCGGTCGAGCTGCGGGGCCAGCTCCGGGTGCTCGACGAAGTACCGGTTGACGTTCTCCAGGTTGACCCCGCGCTGCGGCAGCACCGAGCCGGGGATGGCCGCGACCGCGAGCAGGAACAGCAGGATCAACGCGGTACGCATGCTGGTCAGCTGCCGCCACGAGTTGCGCAGCAGGGCGAGCAGCGGGTTCGGCCGGCGGGGGGCCTCAGCGGGTGGGCTGGCCGGCCGGTCGTCCACGGTCGTCATCAGATGCTCACCTCGCCGGGGCCGACGGTCGTCTGCAACCAGATCACGAAGTTCTGCCAACCGCCGGTGACCAGCGCCAGGCCGATCAGGATCAGCAGCACCCCGCCGATCCGGGTCACCCAGCGGCTGTTGCGGCGGACCGCGCGGAACACCCCGAGCAGCCGGTGGAAACCCAGCCCGAAGACCACGAACGGCAACCCCAACCCGAGGCAGTACGCCACCGCCAGCACCACGGCCCGGTCGGTCTGCCCGCCGGTGGCGGCCATCCCGAGCACCGCGCCCAGCGTCGGGCCGGTGCACGGCATCCAGCTCAGCGCGAACACCGCGCCGAGCACCGGCGCACCGAGCAGGCCGGCGGCGGGCAGCCGCCGGATCCGCAGCTCCCGCTGCATCCCCGGGAGCACGCCCAGGTAGCTCAGCCCGAGCAGCACGATCAGCGCGCCGATGACGACCTGGAAGGTGCGCTCGTAGTCGAAGAAGATCCGGCCGAACCCGGCGAAGAGGATCGCGGTGGCGGTGAAGACGACGGTGAAGCCGGCGATGAACAGCAGCGTCCCGGCCAGCACCCGGCCCTTGACCGCCGCGACCGGCCGGGCCGCCGCCCGGGTCGCCACCGCCACCCCGCCGCCGGATGCCGACCCGCCGTCGCCGGATGCCGGGTCACCGCCGCCCGGGGCGGGGTCCGCGCCGGTCGGGGCGGTCGCCCGGGCGCGGCCCTCCAGGTCGGTGCCGGCCAGGCCGGTCACGTACGACAGGTAGCCGGGCATCAGCGGCAGCACGCACGGGGAGAGGAAGCTGACCAGCCCGGCGAGCGCCGCCGCACCGATGGCCAGCAGCAGCGGGCCGGACTGGGCGAGTTCGCGGAACGTCTCGCCCATCAGCGGGAACCGGTCGACGCCGGCTCTTCGGCGGCGATCCGCTCGACGATCGGCCGCAGCCCGTCGGTGGTGACGGCGGCCCGGATCACGGTGGCGACCCGGCCCTGCCGGTCCAGCACGACGGTGGCCGGGATGGTGTTCGGCGGGATGTCCAGCGCCAGCGCCAGCCGGCTGGCCGGGTCGAACAGGCTCGGGTAGGTGACCCGGCCCTCCTCGAAGGCGACCGCCTTGTCCCGGCTGTCCTGCACGTTGATGCCGAGGAAGGTCACCCCGGAGCCCTTGGTGGACTGGTAGGTGGCCTCCAGGTCGTCGGCCTCGGCCCGGCAGGGCGCGCACCAGGAACCCCAGAAGTTGAGCACCACCACCTGGCCCCGGGCCTGGGTGGTGTCGTACCGGCCGCCGGTGAGCAGGTCACCGGCGATCGTCGGGGCGGCGGAGCGTTGGTCGGGGGCGCAGTGGACGATGCCGCCGTCGTTGGCGCACCGGCTCTCGTCCGTGCCGGAGGAGCAGCCGACCAGCGCCGCCCCGGCGGTGACGGCGGCGAGCAGGACGGCCAGCGGCCTCCGGAAACGCATCTCAGGCCCCCTTGGCCGTCCGGGCTGTCGACGACATGGCGATCAGGTGGGCGGCCGGCTCGGAGTAGCCGATCCCGACCACCTTCGCCCCGTCGAAGTGGAACGAGGTGAGGCTGGCCAGCCCGCACTCCCGGCGACGCGGATCGTGCCAGAGCCGCTTGCGCTCGACGTAGCGGCGCAGCGTCCAGATCGGGAGCTGGTGGGAGACGATGACCGCCTCGCGCCCCTCGGCCGCGACCCGGGCGGCGTGCAGCCCGGCGAACATCCGCTCGGCGATGGCCCGGTAGGCCTCGCCCCAGCTCGGGGTCACCGGGTCGCGCAGCACCCACCAGTTACGCGGGTCGCGGAACGAACCGTCGCCGGGCGAGACCTTCTTGCCCTCGAACCAGTTGGCGCTCTCGATCAGCCGCTCGTCCACCCCGACCGGCAGCCCGAACTGGGCGGCGATCGGCTCGGCGGTCTGCTGGGCGCGCTCCAGCGGGCTGGCCACCACGTGCACGACCTCCCGCTCGGCGACCGCCTGGGCGGCGGCCTTGGCCATCTGCACGCCCAGCTCGGAGAGCCGGAAGCCGGGCAGCCGGCCGTAGAGGATCCGGTCCGGGTTGTACACCTCGCCGTGCCGCAGCACGTGGACGACGGTCTTGCTCATTGCATCCCCCTCGTTCGCGACTGCGGGGCTCGCAAACCCGGCTCACTCCTCGCGCTCACTGGCGTCTACCCCCCGTGGCCTGCCGCTGCCGCTGCCGTCGCCGCGTCCGGCAGTGCGGCGGCGATGTGCTCCAGGGCGGCGTCGTCGAGCGCCGCCGACACGAACCACGCCTCGAACGCGCTCGGCGGCAGGTAGACACCGGCGGCGAGCATCGCGTGGAAGAACGCCTTGAACGCGGGCACCTGCTGGGTGCGGGCGCTGTCGTAGTCGACCACGTCGGCGTCGGTGAAGAAGATCGAGAACATGCTGCCCGCGTACGACAGGCGGTGCGGAACCCCGGCGGCGGCCAGCGCGTCGGCGGCCAGCCGGCCCACGACGGCGGCCGTGTCGTCGAGCCGGCGGTAGAGCGCGTCGTCGGCGAGCCGCAGGGTGGCCAGGCCGGCGGCACAGGCCAGCGGGTTACCCGAGAGGGTGCCGGCCTGGTAGACCGGGCCGGCCGGGGCGAGCCGGGACATGATCTCCGCGCGCCCGCCGAACGCCGCCGCGGGCAGCCCGCCCCCCATCACCTTGCCGTACGTCCACAGGTCGGCGTCGGACGGGTCGATGCCGTGCCAGCCGGAGCGGGAGACCCGGAACCCGGTCATCACCTCGTCGACGATGAGCAGCGCGCCGTGGGTGTGGGCGAGCGCGGCGAGCCGGGAGTTGAAGCCGTCGCGCGGGGCGACCACGCCCATGTTGCCGGCGGCGGCCTCGGTGATGACCGCCGCGATGTCCGGCCCCTGCGCGGCGAACGCCGCCTCGACCGCGGTGAGGTCGTTGTACGGCAGCACGATGGTGTCGCCGGCCGCCGCGCCGGTGACCCCGGGCGAGTCGGGCAGGCCGAGGGTGGCGACGCCGGAGCCGGCGGCGGCGAGCAGCCCGTCGGAGTGGCCGTGGTAGCAGCCGGCGAACTTGATGATCTTGGAGCGGCCGGTGAAGCCCCGGGCCAGCCGGATCGCCGACATGGTCGCCTCGGTGCCCGAGTTGACCAACCGGACCTGCTCCACCGGGGTCCGGTCGACGATCTCGGCGGCCAGCTCCACCTCACCCGGGGTGGGGGTGCCGAAGCTGGTGCCCAGGGTGGCCGCCTCCCGGACCGCCTCGACCACCTCGGGGTGGGCGTGGCCCAGGATCAGCGGCCCCCACGAGCAGACCAGGTCGACGTAGCGCCGCCCGTCGGCGTCGTACAGCCAGGGCCCCTCCCCCCGGACCATGAAGCGCGGGGTGCCGCCGACGGCACGGAACGCGCGCACGGGTGAGTTCACCCCGCCGGGCACGATGGCCAGGGCGCGGTCGAACAGGGCCTCGGAGGCCGGTGCGTCGGCCGGGTAGCGACCGGTGCCGGCGGAAAAGGTATTGGTCACGATGCGGCCATTGTGTCAGCGCCGGACGGGGAATCGGCAGGCACCCCGGGACGGGGTTACCCGGCTCACCCGCCGGGCGGGCGCGGGCCGCCGGTGGCCGGCAGCCGTCACCCGCACGGTGGACCGCCTCACCGGGCCGGGACGCCGAGATCGCGATAGGCTGGCCGGGTGGATCGTGCCGAACTGTCCATCACGGTACACCGGACGGGCGACGAAGTGGTGCTGCGCCTGGCCGGTGAGATCGACATGCTCACCGCAGCCCAGCTGTCGACCGTCGTGAACGAGGTGCTCGCCGATCCTCCACCGCGCATCGTGCTCGACCTGGCCGGGGTGACCTTCTGCGACTCGCAGGGCCTGGGCACCCTGGTGGTGCTCAGTCGCAAGGCCAGTCACTCCCAGTGTCTGCTGATCCTGAGCAACGTGGGCGACTTCCTGCTCCGCGTCCTCGACATCACCGGCCTCCGCTCCGCCCTGATGATCCGCAACGAGACCACCACCTGAGCTGATCCGCGCCCGACCGGGTGCCGGGCCGCCGGGGGTCTCGGCGGCCGGCACCCGTCCCGTCAGGTGGTGGGCACGTCGCGGCGGCGGAAGGCGGCGAGCCCGGTCGCCGCGAACAGCCCGGCGAGCCCGGTCATCGTCAGCAACGGGGTGGCGCTCCAACCGGCCCGCAGCACCTGTGGGGTGTGCGTGAACGGCGAGAGGTCCAGCAGCCACTGGCTCAGCTCCAGCACCGCACCGAGCTGGCCGAGCAGCACACAGACCGCGAGCACCGCCCAGGCCGTCGGGGAGAGGCGGGGCAGCAGCCCGTACAGCAGCACCGCCAGCCCGGTCAGCAGCCAGGCCGCCGGCACCTGCGCCAGGCCGGCACCGAGCAGCCGGGGCAGTTGGCCCGCGACGTCGTCGACGCTCGACCCGTAGGCCAGCCCGGCCGCCAGCCCGGTCACCGCCAGCACCGCCACCGGCCCCAGCAGGGCGAACACCAGATGCGAGGCGAGCCAGGCCGGTCGGCGTACCCCGGTGGCCAGCAGCGGCTCGACCCGCCCGGCGGCCTCCTCCGACCGCATCCGCAACGCCGCCTGGATGCCGTAGCCGGCGGCGGCCAGCCCGGCGATCCCCAACGACGCCCCCAGGTAGGCCTCGGCCAGCCCCGACGCCCCGCCCAACCGGGCCATCACCTGCTCCAGCGCGGCATTGCCGGCGACCGACCGACCGGCCGCCTCGGCCGCCCCACCGACGGTCACCCCGAGCAGGCCGAAGCCCACCGACCAGCCCAGCAGCAGCCCGCGGTGCAGCCGCCAGGCCAACCCGAACGGCCCGGACAGCGCCCGCCCCGCCCGACCCGGACCACGCCGGGACGGCAGCACGCCGGCACCGATGTCCCGCCGCACCGAGACCGGGTACGCCACCGCGGCGAGCAGCACGGTCAGCGCGACCGGCAGCGCCAGCACCCACCAGCGTTCCCCCTCGTAGGCGCGGATGCGCGGCGCCCAGCCCAGCGGGGACAGCCAGCTCGGCCACTCGTCGCGGGCGGTGTCGCCGACCAGCCGCAGCGCGAACGCCACCCCGAGCACCCCGACGGCGGTCCCCCGGGCACCACCGGCGGTCTCGGTGAGCTGGGCGGCCAACCCGCCCACCGTGGCGAAGACCACCCCCACCAGCGCCGCCGACAGCCCGTACGCCAGGGAACCGGCCGCCGGCAGCCCGGTGGCGGCCAACCCGCCGGCGGTGAGCAGGCCGAGCAGCAGGCTGGCCGCGTACGTCGCCAGCAGCGCGGCGGTGAGACCGGCGTACCGGCCGAGGACGGTCGCGCCGAGCAGTTCCCGCCGGCCGGCCTCCTCCTCGGTGCGGGTGTGCCGGATGACGGTGAGCAGGGCGGCCAGCCCGACGATCACCTGGAGGAAGCCGCCGCGCTGGGCGGTCAGCGCGCCGGTGCTGTCGCCGTAGACCGGGCCGAGCAGGGCCACCACCGACGGGCTGCGGGCGGTGCCGGTGGCGTACGCGGCCCGCTCGGCGGCGGTCGGGAAGAGGGTGGCGAAGCTGGCCGCGTACGACGCCGGCAGCACGGCCAGCAGCAGCACCCAGAGCGGAAGGACGACCCGGTCCCGGCGCAGGATCAGCCGGACCAGGTGCCCGGTGCCGGTGAGGGCGCTCACCGGCGTACCCCGGTCGACCGGTCCCCACCCGGAGCGGCGCTGCCCGACGCGGCGCTGCCCGACGCGGCGCTGCCCGACGCGGCGGGGGCGGTGGACGGGTCGGCGGCGGGTGTCTCGTAGTGGCGCAGGAACAGCTCCTCCAGCGTCGGCGGCTGGCTGACCAGGCTGCGGACGCCGATCTCGGTGAGCCGGCGCAGCGCGGCGTCCAGCGCGACGGTGTCGACGGCGAAGCGGACCCGGTCCCCGTCGACCCGCAGGTCGTGCACGCCGGGCAGGGTGGCCAGACCGTCGATCGGGCCGGCCAGCTCGGCGTCGATCGCGGTGCGGTGCAGGTGGCGCAGCTCGGTCAGGGTGCCGGTCTCGACGTGACGGCCGTTGCGGATGATCGTCACCCGGTCGCAGAGCGCCTCCACCTCGGCGAGGATGTGGCTGGACAGCAGCACCGTGCGGCCGTCGCGGCGGGCCCGGTCGATCCAGTGCTGGAACACCTCCTCCATCAGCGGGTCCAGCCCGGAGGTGGGCTCGTCGAGGAGGAGCAGTTCGACGTCGGAGGCGAGCGCGGCGACCAGGCCGACCTTCTGCCGGTTGCCCTTGGAGTAGGTGCGCCCCTTCTTGCGGGGGTCCAGCTCGAACGATTCCAGCAGCTCGGCGCGGCGTCTCGGGTCGAGCCCGCCGCGCATCCGCCCGAGCAGGTCGATCACCTCACCACCGGAGAGCTGCGGCCAGAGGGTGACGTCGCCCGGCACGTACGCCAGGCGGCGGTGCAGCGCGACGGCGTCGCGCCACGGGTCGCCGTCGAGCAGTCGGACGGCCCCCGCGTCCGCCCGCAGCAGCCCGAGCAGCACCCGGATGGCGGTCGACTTGCCGGCGCCGTTCGGGCCGAGGAAGCCGTGCACCTCGCCGGCCCGGACGTTCAGGTCGAGCCCGTCGAGGGCCCGGGTGCGGCCGAAGGTCTTCACCAGGCCGGTCACCGCTATCGGGTTTTCCATAATTCAGAAGCTACGCTTGTTTCACAATGTTGTGAAGCGTGTGTGCGGTGCGGCACCATCGCCTGCACCACCGACACCCGAGGAGCACCGAGCCGATGTCTGACGACCGCCACCCCGGCCGACACGAGGAGGTCCACCTCTTCGTGGAACGGATGGCGATGGCCTGGGCCGACGTCGGCTTCCCCCGGATGGCGGGGCGGGTCCTGTTCACCGTGATGAGCGCCGACGGCCCGCTGACCGCCGCCCAGATCGGCGAGCGGCTGGGCGTCAGCGCGGCGGCCGTCTCCGGCGCGGTCCGCCACCTGACCCAGTTCGGCATGCTGGTGCGCGAACCGGTCCCCCGCTCCCGGCGGGACCACTACCGGATGCCGGACGACCCCTGGTACGAGGGGACCATCACCAAGACCGGCCTCTACAAGAACTTCATCGACATCGCCGACGCGGGCGCCGACGCGCTGGGCGGCACGGCCACCCCGGGCGGCGCACGGGTGGGCGAGATGCGGGACTTCTTCGTCTTCGTCCAGGAGGAGCTTGACTCGCTCGGCGAGCGCTGGCGGGCCCGCCGCGCCGCCAACGACCACACCGCCAACGGCCACGCCACCGACAGCCCCGTCGATCCGCCCGCCGCCTGAACGCCACCGGCTCGGGCGGTGTCCACGACGGTCCGCCCCGCGCGAACGGTGTCCCGACGGTTCCGGCCACGGGCGGGTGTCCCGGCGGGCCGCCCGGCCGGGGTCAGGCGGTGTGGCCCCAGCGGGCCTGTTCCAGGACGTCCAGGGCGCGCTGCCGGGCCTGCGGATCGTCCTCGGCGCGCAGCAGGGTGGTCGCCTCGTCCACCGCGTCGGTGAGCACCCGCCACTGGGCGTCGCGCTCCCGCACCACGTCCGACTGCGCCGCCAACTGCCGGGTCTTCACCCACAGCTCCACGAACACCGACACCTTCGCCCGCAGCACCCACGGGTCGAACGGCTTGGTCAGGTAGTCCACCGCCCCCACCGCGTAACCGCGCAGCGCCAGCTGGGCGTCCTTGTCGGCGGCGGTGAGGAAGATGATCGGCACGTGCCGGGTCCGCTCCCGGCGCTTGATGTGACTGGCCGTCTCGAAGCCGTCCATGTCCGGCATCTGGGCGTCGAGCAGGATGACCGCGAAGTCGTCCACCAGCAGTTGCTTCAGCGCCGCCTCACCGCTCTCCACGGCCACCGACTGCACCGGGAGCCCCTGGAGGATCGCCTCCAGCGCCATCAGGTTCTCCCGACGGTCGTCGACCAGCAGCGCCTTGGCCGTCTGCGTCACGAATTCTCCCTGTCTCGGCGGCCGCTGATCCAGGACGCCATCCGCTCGATCAGCCCGTCCAGGTCCACCGGCTTGGTGATGTAGTCGCTACCCCCGGCCGCCAGCGCCGACTCCCGGTCACCCGGCATCGCCTTGGCGGTGAGGAAGACGATCGGCAGGTCGGCGAAGCGGTGGTTCCGGCGGATCTGCCGGGTCGTCTCGTACCCGTCCTGGTCGGGCATCATGGCGTCCATCAGCACGATGTCCACCTCCGGATGCTCCGCCAGCACACGGACGCCGTCCGCGCCGTTGTCCGAGTACAGCACGGTCATCCCGTGCAGCTCCAACGCGCTGGTCAACGCGAACACGTTGCGTACGTCGTCGTCGACGATCAGTACGGTGGCGCCGTCCAACTGCCGGGTGGCCGGGGCCTCCGGCGTGGCCAGCAGCTCCATCGGCGGCATCAGCAGCGACGACGGCAGGCCCGCCCGCTCCGGCGACGGCGACTGCGGGGCCACCACCGCGTCCGGCGCCAGCACGTCCGGTACGAACAGGGTGAACGTCGAGCCCTGCCCCGGCGCGGAGGTCACGGTGATCGTGCCGCCGATCAGCCGCGCCAGGTCCCGGCTGATCGACAGGCCCAGCCCGGTGCCGCCGTACCGCCGGCTGGTGGTGCCGTCGGCCTGCTGGAACGCCTCGAAGATGATGCTCAGCTTGTCGTCCGAGATGCCGATGCCGGTGTCGATCACGGTGAAGGCGATCACCTGCCGGGCGTTGGTCAGCGCCGGCACGTCGAAGACCGCGTTCTCCGCCGCCGGGCCGATCCGCAGGGTGACCGCGCCGTTGTCGGTGAACTTCACCGCGTTGGAGAGCATGTTGCGCAGGATCTGCTGCAACCGCTGGGCGTCGGTCACCAGCGCCGGGGGCAGCTCCTTGGCCACCCGTACCTGGAAGTCGAGGTTCTTGTCCTCCGCCTGCGGGGCGAACGCCTGCTCCACGTAGTTGCGGATCTCGGCGAACCGGATCTCCGTCGGCTCGACGTCCATCCGACCGGCCTCGATCTTGGACAGGTCCAGGATGTCGTCGATCAGGCGCAGCAGGTCCGAACCGGAGCCGTGGATCGTCCTGGCGAACTCGATCTGCTTCGGGGTGAGGTTGCGCTCCGAGTTCTCCACCAGCAGCCGGGCCAGCAGCAACAGCGAGTTCAACGGGGTACGCAGCTCGTGGCTCATGTTGGCCAGGAACTCCGACTTGTACGCCGACGCCCGGGTGAGCTGCTGGGCCTTCTCCTCCAGGCCGAGCCGGGCCAACTCGATCTCCCGGTTCTTGGTCTCGATGTTGCCCTTCTGCTCGCTCAGCAGCTTGGCCTTGTCCTCCAGCTCGGCGTTGGTGCGCTGCAACTCCGCCGACTGGTCCTGCAACTCCAGCGCCAGCCGCTGCGACTGGGCCAGCAGCTCCTCCGTACGCCGGTTGGCCTGGATGGTGTTGACCGCGACGCCGATGGTGAGCACCAGCCGCTCCAGGAACGCCAGGTGCAGCTCCGAGAAGCGGGCCACGCTGGCGAACTCGATCACCCCGAGCAGCTCCCCCTCGAACAGGATCGGCAGCACCACCAGGTCGGACGGGAGCGTCTCGGCCAGCCCCGACCGCAGGGTGATCCGCCCGTCGGGCAGCGCGTTGAGCCGGATCGTCCGGCGGGAGAGGGCGGCCTGACCCACCAGCCCCTCACCCGGCCCGAAGGTGACCTCGTGCCCCCGGGCGACGTAGCCGTACGAGGCGGTCAGCCGCAGCCGCATCACCCCGTCGGAGGTGTCCGCCAGGAAGAACGCGCCGAGCTGCGCGTCGACCAGCGGGGTCACCTCCATCATGATCATGCGGCAGACCTCGCCCAGGTCCCGCTGGCCCTGGAGCAGGCCGCCGATCCGGGCCAGGTTGGAGTCCAGCCAGCCCTGCTCGGCGTTCTTCTTGGTCGTCTCCCGCAGGGTGACGATCATCTGGTTGATGTTGTCCTTCAGCTCGGCGACCTCGCCCTGCGCCTTGACCGCGATCCGCTGGGTCAGGTCGCCCCGGGTCACCGAGGTGGAGACCTGGGAGATCGCCCGGAGCTGGGTGGTCAGCGTCGAGGCGAGCTGGTTGACGTTCTCGGTGAGATCCCGCCAGGTGCCGGAGACCCCCTTCACCTGCGCCTGACCGCCGAGCTTGCCCTCGATGCCGACCTCACGCGCCACCCGGGTCACCTCGTCGGCGAACGACGACAGCTGGTCCACCATCGTGTTCACGGTGTTCTTCAGCTCCAGGATCTCGCCCTGCGCGTCGACCGTGATCTTCTGCCCGAGGTCGCCCTTGGCCACCGCCGTGGTCACCGAGGCGATGTTGCGGACCTGACTGGTCAGGTTCGACGCCATCGAGTTCACGTTGTCGGTCAGGTCCCGCCAGGTGCCACTGACGCCCTTGACCTGTGCCTGACCGCCGAGCTTGCCCTCGGTGCCCACCTCGCGGGCCACCCGGGTCACCTCGTCGGCGAACGACGAGAGCTGATCCACCATCGTGTTGACCGTGTTCTTCAGCTCCAGGATCTCGCCCTGCGCGTCCACCGTGATCTTCTGCGACAGGTCACCCCGCGCGACCGCCGTGGAGACCTGCGCGATGTTGCGGACCTGGCTGGTCAGGTTGGACGCCATCGAGTTCACGTTGTCGGTGAGGTCCCGCCAGGTGCCGGCGACGCCACGGACCTGGGCCTGGCCGCCCAGCTTGCCCTCGGTGCCCACCTCACGGGCCACCCGGGTCACCTCGTCGGCGAACGACGAGAGCTGATCCACCATCGTGTTGACGGTGGACTTCAGCTCCAGGATCTCGCCCCTGGCGTCCACCGTGATCTTCTGCCCGAGGTCGCCCTTGGCCACCGCCGTGGTCACCGAGGCGATGTTGCGGACCTGACTGGTCAGGTTCGACGCCATCGAGTTCACGTTGTCGGTGAGATCCCGCCAGGTGCCACTGACGCCCTTGACCTGGGCCTGACCGCCGAGCTTGCCCTCGGTGCCGACCTCACGCGCCACCCGGGTCACCTCGTCGGCGAACGACGACAGCTGGTCCACCATCGTGTTCACGGTGTTCTTCAGCTCCAGGATCTCGCCCTGCGCGTCCACCGTGATCTTCTGCGACAGGTCACCCTTCGCCACCGCCGTGGAGACCTGCGAGATGTTACGGACCTGACTGGTCAGGTTACCGGCGAGCTGGTTGACGTTCTCGGTCAGGTCCCGCCAGGTGCCGGAGACCCCGCGCACCTGCGCCTGCCCACCCAGCTTGCCCTCGATGCCCACCTCACGCGCCACCCGGGTCACCTCGTCGGCGAACGACGAGAGCTGATCCACCATCGTGTTCACGGTGTCCTTCAGCTCCAGGATCTCGCCCTGGGCCGCCACGGTGATCTTCTGGCTCAGGTCGCCCCGGGCCACCGCCGTGGAGACCTGCGCGATGTTGCGCACCTGACTGGTCAGGTTCGACGCCATCGAGTTGACGCTGTCGGTGAGGTCCTTCCAGGTGCCCGCCACGTTCGGCACCTGGGCCTGCCCGCCGAGCTTGCCCTCGGTGCCCACCTCCCGGGCCACCCGGGTCACCTGCTCGGCGAAGAGCCGCAGCGTGTCGGTGAGCGAGTTCATCGTGTCGGTCAGCTCGGCGACCTCGCCACGCGCCCCCACCGTGATCTTCTGCGACAGGTCGCCCCGGGCCACCGCCGTCGCCACCTGGGAGATCGACCGCACCTGGCCGGTCAGGTTCGACGCCATGGTGTTCACCGAGTCGGTGAGGTCCTTCCAGGTGCCGGCGACACCCCGGACGTCCGCCTGACCGCCCAGCTTGCCCTCGGTGCCCACCTCCCGGGCCACCCGGGTCACCTCGTTGGAGAACGACGAGAGCTGGTCGACCATCGTGTTGACCGTCCGGCCGATCCGCAGGTACTCACCGCGCAGCGGGCGGTCGTCGATCTCCAGCGCCATGTGCTGGGAGAGGTCGCCGTCCGCCACCGCCATGATCACCCGGGCGATTTCGGTGGTCGGTCGGCCCAGGTCGTCGATGAGCGAGTTGACCGCCCGCTGCCCCTCCGCCCAGGAGCCGTCCAGGCCCTCCTCGTCGAGGCGCTCGGTCAGCCGACCGTCCCGACCCACCACCCGGCTGATCCGGCGCAGGTCCAGGTGCTGCCGCTCCTGGAGCGACACCACCTCGTTGAAGGCGTCCGCCACCTCGCCGGACGCGCCCGCGCGCCGGGGCAGCCGCACCTTGAAGTCGCCCCGACCGACCCGCCGTAGTGCCTCCGACAGCTCGCCGAGGAGCGCGTCATGCTCGGAAGCGGACACGTCCGCTGTCACCGACTGTTTCGCGGTCATCATTCCTCGCTCAACTCGGAGGTCACCCGGCGTGCCGACACGCCAGCCTCCCCTCATTGTGCCCGCGCCGCCACCGGGGCCGTGGCTGCGACGTGCCCGACGAGGACCCGGCGGATCCCCGGCCCCACCGCCAGACCCGCCGGCACCGGCGGCACCCGGCCTCGCCGGCACTGCCGCCCCGGCGGCACCCCACCTCGCCGGCACTGCCGCCCCGGCGGCTACCCCGGCCCACCGGGCCGGGCCACCTCGCCGGCACCCCGTCTCCCGCGTGACCAGGGTGTGTCGTCGGCCCGCCGACGGGTACGGCAGGTGTGACGGTGCGTGGTGCGGCTTGGCACCCGGCCGACGGCGGTAGAGGATACGGGGGTGTCAGCGGAGCCGGGGGCCGGGACAGACGCGGGACGGGACGAGCACGTCCGGCGCGTCCGGCTGCCCGCCGACCGGCGTACCCCGGCCGCCGCCCGCGCGGTCGTCCGCTCGGTGCTCGCCGAGGCCGACCTCGACGAGCTGCTCAACGAGGCGCTGCTGCTCACCACCGAGCTGTCCACCAACGCCGTCGAGCACGCCCGCACCGAATTGGACATCGAGGTCGTCGCCGACCGGATCGGCCTGACCGTCACGGTCTCCGACTTCGCCGCCGGGCCGGTGGACGAACTGGTGGTCGGCATCCGCAACGACACCGACGAGATCGGTGAGGTCTCCGCACGGGGGCGCGGGTTGCTGCTGGTCGACCACTTCGCCAGCCGCTGGGGCACCACCTACCTGCCCACCGGCAAGGGGGTGTGGTTCCGGCTGGACCGCCACGGCGACCACGGCGACGGGCCACCCGCCCCGCACCCGCCGTCCGGCCGGGCCGACAACGACCCGGTCACCACCGCGCCGAGCGCCGCCGCGATGAGCGAGCTGACCCAGACCCGACCCGACCCGTACGCCGACGAGCCGCTGACCGACTTCGCCACCGACCTGCTCACCCGGGTCGCCGAGATGGTGGGCGCGGCCGGCGGGGTGATCCGGCTGGACCGGGGCGAGGGGGAGGGGCCGCAGGTGCTGGCCCGGTACGGCCGTCAGCCGCGCCCCGGCAACGAGCTGCTCCGGGTGCCGCTGGCGGTGCACCGGCCGTACGCCGGGGAGCTGGAGCTGGACGCGGCACCGTCGGCGTACGCCCGGCCGCTGGCCGTGCTCGCAGCCGAACGACTCTCGCTGCACCTGGAGAACGACCGGCTGCGCCGGGCGGACGTCCGCCGCTCGGCCTGGCTGACCTTCCTCGCCGAGGCGAGCGAACTGCTCGCCCAGTCACTCGACGTCGACCTGACGATGGCGCTGATCCCGCAGCTCGTGGTGCCCCGGCTGGGCCAGTGGTGCGCGGTGCACACCACCGACGAGTGGGGCCGGCTCCGGCTGGCCGCGTCCAGTCACGCCGACGAGTCGGTCCTGCCCCAGCTGCACAAGGTCCTCCAGGAGTCCGGGCCGGACTCGGTCCAGGCCCGGCTGCGAGAGGCCTCGCGCACCGGGTCGCAGGTGCCGCTCGGCGGGCCGATGGAGGGCTTCGCCGTGCCGCTGGTCGCCCGCAGCCAGCGCCTCGGCACCCTGGCCGTGGGGCGGCACCAGCGGCACCGGCACGACCCGGACGAGGTCGCGGTGCTGGAGGACGTGGCCCGGCGGGCCGGTCTCGCCATCGAGAACGCCCGGATCCACGCGGAACGGCGGCGGGTGGCGCAGACCCTCCAGCAGTCGCTGCTGCCGCCCGTGCTCCCGGTCGTCGAGGGTGTCGGCTTCGCCGCCGAGTACGTCCCGACCGGCGACGAGGCCGAGGTCGGCGGTGACTTCTACGACGTGGTGCCGTTGCCGGACGGACGCTGGCTGGTGGTGATCGGCGACGTGTCCGGCAAGGGCGTGCAGGCGGCCGCGGTGACCGGGCTGGTCCGGGACGTGATCCGGGTGCTGGTCGGGGACGGCAAGCCGCTGCCCGAGGCGTTGTCCCGGCTCAACGACACGCTGGTCGAACGGGGTGGCGGGCGGTACTGCACGCTCGCGCTGGCGGCGGTCGGGCCGGGCGACGGCGACCGGCTCGACGTCTCGCTGCACCTGGCCGGGCACGACCGGCCGGTCCTGCTGCACGGTGCCGGTGGGGCGACCTTCGTCGGCACCGGGGGCACCGCACTCGGTCTGCTCGACTCGATCACCTCGCCCTCGGTGGAGGTCCCCCTCGCTCCGGGCGACGCGTTGATCTTCTATACCGACGGGGTGACCGAGCGGCGACGCGGCCGGGAACTCTTCGGCACCGAACGGCTCCGGGAGGCCGCCGCGCCCCTGGCCGGCTACTCCGCCGACGTGATCGCGGCCCGGTTGCGGTCCACCGCGATCAACTTCTCGGTCGAGTCGCCCCGCGACGACATCGCCATCCTGGTGCTCCGCAACGACACCTTCTGAGTACGCGTCCGCCCCCGACGCGGTGGCGGGCGGTCAGAGGCCGCCGGGGAGCCGGCCGGGGGCTAGCCGGCGGTGCGGGTCGAGGTGGTCCTTCGCCTCCCGCAGCCGGGGGATCACCGCCGCCTCACCCCACACGTCGACCGCCCGGCGTACCGCCGGGGGCGCGGCGACCACCACGCACCGGCCCCGGCGGGCCAGCAGCACCCCACGGACGGCGGCGAGGATGCCGGCCACCCGGTCGGCCGGCAGCGCCCCGGGCAGCGCGGCGTGCACCACGCCCAGACCGGCGGAGCCGCGCACCGGCAGGGGCGCACCGGCGGCGTCGCGCAGCGCGTAGACGGCGGCGTGCAGATCGGTGGCGGGTGCCTCGACCCGCAGCGCGGTGTCGCCCGGCGCGAACGGGTAACGCCGCCACCACGACGGCGGCTGGTCGGCGCTGCTCGCCGCGGCGCCGAGCAGCGCCAGCAGGCGGTCGGCCCGCTCGGCCACCTCGGACCGGCCACCCTCCAGCAGGATCGTCAGCTCACCGGCGCTGCCCCGGGCGGGTGGCGGATCCGCCCGCCGACCGGCCATCGCGGGATGGTTGGCGCGGGCCGCCGCCTCGGCGGCGGACATCGGCCGGCCCGCCGGCCCCGAGGTGGCCCCCGCCGCCGGGGTGCCGGCCGGGGCCGGCGGGGAACCGGCAGCCGTCAGGTCCAGCTCGACGGCGGCCGGGTCGAGGTCGGCGGCGAGCACCGCCCGGATCAGGTCGTGCACCTCCAGCGGGGTCCACACCGGCCGGGACACCCAGACCCGGGCCGCCGGCATCGCCGGGGCCCGCAGCGTGGCCGAGACGAGCACCCCCAGCCCGCCCTGCGAGCCGCAGAACAACCGGCCCAGGTCGAGGCTGACCGGGGCCGCCGCACCGGCCAGCTCGGCAGCGCTGCGACCGGCGCTGACCAGCTCGCCGTCGGCGTCCAGCCAGCGCAGGCCGACCACCTGCGCGCACGCGGTGCCGTGGCGGTGCCGCAGCGGGCCGGACTCGTCGGCGGCGAGTACCCCGCCGAGGGTGGCCCCGGGGGACGGCGGGTCGAGGGCGAGCCGACGACCGGTGCGTTCGAGGGTGGCCTGCACGGCCCGCAACGGGGTGCCCGCGCCCACCTCGACCACCGGCGAGACCGCCGGCTGGTGACCGACCCCGGCGAGCCGACCGGTGTCGAGCATGATGTCGACCCGGGCGGGGGCGGCACCCCAGTCGATCTTCGTGCCCGCGCCCCGGGGCACCACCGACAGATCGTGCCGGGCGGCGAGCCGCAGCACCTCGGCCGCCGCAGCCGGCCCGCCGGGGACGGCCACCCACCGGGCGAGCCGCCCGGCCACCTCGTCGGCCGCCCCCGCGAACCGGGCGAAGGAGGGACCGCAGATCCCGGCCAACCGCCGGGTGATCTCCGCTGCACCGGCCGAACCCGCTCCCGTCGACATGACAGTCATCGTACACATGTTCTAAAGCGGTGGGTGGTGGTTCGACCGCGCCGCGCAGCGCGACGGGCCGGTAACGTGGCGGGGTGACCACCGAGACCACCCCGCCCGTCGCCCGACAGGTCCCCGCGGAGCGCACCCACCACGGCGACACCGTCGTCGACGAGTACGCCTGGCTGACCGCCAAGGACGACCCGGCGACCATCGCCCACCTCACCGCCGAGAACGCCTACACCGAGCAGCGCACCGCGCACCTGGAGGCGTTACGCGGCACGCTGTTCGCCGAGATCCGGCAGCGCACCCAGGAGACCGACCTGTCGGTGCCCAGCCGCAAGGGGGGGCACTGGTACTACACCCGCACGGTCGAGGGCCAGCAGTACGGCGTGCAGTGCCGCCGCCCGGTCCGCGACGGCGAGACCGACCCGCCGGTCAGCGCGGACGGTGCCCCGCTCGACGGCGAGGAGGTGCTGCTCGACGGCAACCAGCTCGCCGAGGGGCACGACTTCTTCTCCCTCGGCGCGTTCGACGTCAGCCCCGACGGCCGCTGGCTGGCCTACTCGACGGACTTCTCCGGCGACGAACGCTTCACCCTGCGGATCAAGGACCTGAGCACCGGCGAGCTGCTCGACGACGAGGTGCCCGACACCTTCTACGGCACCGCCTGGTCGGCCGACGCCAGCGTGCTGTTCTACATCACCGTCGACGAGGCCTGGCGGCCCGACCGGGTGTGGCGGCACACCGTCGGCACCCCGTCGGACGAGGACGTGGTGGTGTACGTCGAGGAGGACGAGCGGTTCTGGGTGGGCGTCGAGCTGACCCGCTCCGAACGCTTCGTGCTGATCGACAGCAACAGCAAGGTCACCAGCGAGGTACGGGTCATCCCGGCCGACAACCCGACCGGCGAGCCGGCGGTGATCGCCCCCCGTCGGCAGGGCGTGGAATACAGCGTCGAGCACCACGGCCACCGCTTCCTGATCCTGCACAACGACGACGCCGAGGACTTCGCGCTGGCGTACACCTCGGCCGACGCCCCCGGCGACTGGGTGCCGCTGATCCCGCACAACCCCGGCACCCGGCTGGAGGCGGTCGACGCCTTCGCCGACCACCTGGTCGTCTCGCTGCGCAGCAACGGGCTGACCGGGCTGCGGGTGCTCCCGGTCGGCGGCGGTGACGGCCACGACATCGAGTTCCCCGAGCCGATCCACAGTGTCGGGCTGGACGGCAACCCGGAGTACCGCACCCGGCAGCTCCGGTTCCGCTATACCTCGCTGGTCACCCCCGACTCGGTGTACGACTACGACCTGGTCACCAGGGAGCTGACGCTGCGCCGCCGCAAGCCGGTGCTCCCCGGGCCGGACGGCCGCGCGTACGACCCGGCCGACTACGAGCAGCACCGCGAGTGGGCGCTCGCCGACGACGGCACCCGGGTGCCGATCTCGCTGGTCTGCCGGCGGGACACCCCGCGCGACGGCTCCGCCCCCGCCGTGATCTACGGCTACGGCTCGTACGAGGCCAGCACGGACCCGTGGTTCTCCATCGCCCGGCTCAGCCTGCTCGACCGGGGTGTCGTCTTCGCCGTGGCGCACATCCGGGGCGGCGGTGAACTGGGTCGCCGCTGGTACGACGAGGGCAAGCTGCTGGCCAAGAAGAACACCTTCACCGACTTCGTGGCCTGCGCCCGGCACCTGGTCAAGGCCGGCTGGACGGCGAGCGACCGGCTGGTCGCCCGGGGCGCGTCGGCCGGTGGCCTGCTGATGGGTGCGGTGGCCAACCTGGCCCCCGACGCGTTCGCCGGGATCGTCGCGCAGGTGCCCTTCGTGGACGCGCTCACCTCGATGCTCGATCCGTCACTGCCGTTGACGGTCACCGAGTGGGAGGAGTGGGGCAACCCGCTCGCCGACCCCGAGGTGTACGCGTACATGAAGTCGTACACGCCGTACGAGAACGTCGCCGCGCTCGACTACCCGGCGATCCTGGCGGTGACCAGCCTCAACGACACCCGGGTGCTCTACCACGAGCCGGCCAAGTGGATCGCCCGGCTGCGCGCGGTGGCCCCGCAGGGCGACTACCTGCTCAAGACCGAGATGGGCGCCGGCCACGGCGGCCCCAGCGGCCGGTACGACGCCTGGCGCGAGGAGGCGTTCGTCAACGCCTGGACCCTCGACCGGCTGGGCCGGGCCTGACCGGGCCGATGACCACGACCGACGGGGGCCGGGCGGACGACGACCCGCCCGGCCCCGACGTACCCCGCTGACGGCCGGGCCGGCCGGTCAGTGGGTCCAGGCCGGGTCGCGGCCAGTGCGGCCGAGCAGCCGGTCCAGCTCGCTCCGGTCGGCGTCGACCGGCACCTCCGGGCCGAACGCGCCCATCTGCCGCCCCATCGGCCCCATCTCGGCCATGAAGCCGCGCACCGCGGCGACGCTCTCCGGCGTCGGCTCGTACGGCTGGCCGGTCGCCCGCGCCAGGTCCCAGCCGTGCACCACCAGGTCCACCACGCCCATCAGGCCGACCGTCGACCGGGGGAGCCCCATCCCCGGCACGACCCCTTCCTCGCTGGCCGGGTCGTCCCAGGCGGCCACGAGCCGCGCCGTCTCGGCCGCGAACCGGTCCCGCCAGCCGGGCTCGGCCACATGGTCGGTCTTGACCGACCAGTCCGCCTCCTGCCGGGCGGCCAGCCGCTGGAAGTTGACCGCCACGTCGTACACGTGGTTGACCAGTCCCCGGACGGTGTAGTCCGCGCACGGCGTGGGCAGGTCGAGCTGGTCGTCGTCGATCGTCCGGACCATCGCCACGGTCGGCGGGACGGCGGTGGCCAGCAGCTCACTAGTCTTCGTTGGCATACGGCCAGCGTATGAAGGTGGTCTTGAACGAATGCGACAGCCACGCGGGGATCACCGGGGCATCCTCGATCCGGTCCGGCTGCGCCGGGAGGTGCGCTTCCGGCGGCACCTGCCGACCCCCGAACTGCGCCCCTGGGTGGAGCACTACTGGCTGGCCGACTGGGCGCTGACCGCGCCGTTCGTGCAGCAGGTGGTGCCGCATCCGGCGGTCAACGTGGTCTTCCGGCAGGATGCCGGCGGGCCGGAGACCGGCGAGGTGGCCGGGGTGGGCCGACGGCTGTTCACGGTCACCCTGACCGGCACCGGAGCGGTCAGCGGCATCCAGTTCCGCCCCGGCGGCTTCCGCCCGTTCTGGCGTCGCCCCGTCGCCGAACTCACCGACCGGCGCGTCCCGCTCACCACCGACCCGCTCACCACCGACCCGGCCGCCACCCGCGCCACCGGGCCGACCGCCCCGCGCGCCACCAGACCAACCGCCCCACGTACCACCGAACCGACCGCCGGGTCGACCGTCCCGCGGGCCGCCGGACCGACCGCCGGGTCGACCGTCCCGCGGGCCGCCGGACCGACCGCCGGGTCGACCGTCCCGCGGGCCGCCGGACCGACCGCCGGGTCGACCGCCCTGCAGGCCGCCGGACCGACCGCCGCGCACAGCGCCGGGTCCGTCGTCGCGTCACCCCGCTGCGGGGGTGCGGACGACGAGCGCCGCCGGGCGTTGGACGCCTTCCTGCTCGGCTGGGCACCGCAACCCGACCCGGCGGCGACCGAGGCGATCACCCTGGCCGAGATGATCCGCACCGACCGGAGCGTGCTGCGGGTGGACGACCTCGCCCGCCGGCACGACCTCTCCGTCCGGCGACTGCAGCGACTCTTCCTGGACCATGTCGGCGTCGGCCCCAAGTGGGTGATCCGCCGATACCGCCTCCTGGAGGCGATCGAGCACGTCGTGACCGGGTGGCCCGACTGGGCCGCCCTCGCCGCCGACCTCGGCTACAGCGACCAGGCCCACCTGGCCCGCGACTTCGCCGCCGTCACCGGTCGCACCCCCACCGGCTACGCCCGCTCCCTGCGCTGATCCCCACCACGTCCAAGGCCAGCGAACCGCGCACCCGGTCAGCGTCGGCCCGACGGGCGCGGAAAGCCAGACGACCAGCCCCGCCGCCGACCCTCGCCAATCCTGCTGATCCTGCTGATCCTGCTGACTTTGCCGGCCCTACTTGACCCTGCTGACCGCTGACCCTGCGGCCCTACTGACCCTGCTCACCGCTGACCCTGCCGGCCCTCTTGACCCTGCCACCGGGTCGCTCAGCTCGCCCGGCGGTCGACCGACGACCTCACCCCCGCTCCAACCCGCAACCACGCCGGTTGCCGGCGACTGCACTGTGTGGAGAGTTCTTGTCGCCATAGCCGCAAAAACTCTCCACAATCCTGGTACGCGGATCACCGCCACCGCATGCCACCGTGCCGCCTGCGCCGCCCCAGCCGATCCTGACAGCCGGATCCGGCAGACCCCCGCCACCCCAACACCGGCGGAACGCTCCCGAACGCTCCTGACGCGCCGGACACCCAGGACACCCCGACCCCTCGGACGCCCGGCGCCCGGACACCCACCTCCCTCGGACGCCCGGCACCCGGACACCCCGACCCCTCGGACGTCCGGCACCCGGACACCCCGACCCCTCGGACGTCCGGCACCCGAAAGCACCGCTGCATCCCCGCTTCCCGGTGATCCCCACAGCGACCAACTCCAACCGATGGCGACAACGATGAGTAACGAAAGTCGCCACCAACCCACCTCCCACCCCGCATCCTTTGCTCTGCTGCCATCGAGGCGACGGCTACTCACCGTGTCAGGCAAGGACCACGACCCGTCTCCGGTGAATTTCAAAACAGCAGCTCAGCGCGTTGTCGCGAATAGGGCAGCAGAGCAAAGGATGCAGGGGGAGCAAGTGGGGGGTGGCCTGGGGTTACGGTGAGCAATATCGAAAGTGGGGCCGCGCCTGAGCACTCTCGGTAATGAAGACAGTGGTGGGGTGTTGCGTGCTCGGTGACTCGGTGAGCCGGTGGCGCGCCACCGGGGCCGGCCGCATCGGGGGTGGGGTGGGCGAGCACACGAGGACATCCTCCGCGTGGTGGGGCGGCTCCGGAGAGCAGTCGGAACCGCTCAGCGGCGGCGGACCGCCACCACCGCCACGTCGTCGTGGATCTCCGGTGGGGCCAGCTCGACCAGCAGCCGCTGGCAGAAGCCGTCCAGGTCGTCGTCGACCACCGTCGCGCAGGCCGCCAGCGCGGCCAGGCCGTCGTCGATGGTGGCGTCCCGGCGCTCGATCAGCCCGTCGGTGTAGAGCACCAGCGTCGCCCCCGGCGGCAGGGTGAACTCCAGGTCCTCCGGCCGGTCCGCCCGCACCCCGAGCAGCGGGGCCGACTGCTGCACGTACTCCACCCGGCCGTCCACCGACACCAGCGCCGGCAGGTGCCCGGCGCTGGCCAGCCGGATCCGGCCGGTCGACGGGTGTAGCAGCAGGATGCACAGGGTCGCCAGCTCGTTGCGCAGCAACGTACGCATCAGCACGTTGAGCCGTTCCAGGATCACCCCGGGCTGGTGCCCCTCCACCGCGTACGCCCGCATCGCGTGCCGCAGCTCGGCCATCACCGTCGCCGCGTGCAGCGAGTGGCCGGCGACGTCGCCGATCGCCACCAGCAGCCGGCCGTCGAGCATCACCAGCTCGTAGAAGTCCCCGCCCACCTCGGTCTGCGCACTGGCCGGCTCGTAGCGCACCGCCAGGTCGAGACCGGCCACGTCGGGCAGCCGGCGGGGCAGCAGGCTGCGCTGGAGGGTGACCGCGATCCGGTGCTCCTCGTCGTAGGAGCGCTGCGCCTCCACCGCCGAGGCGACCGCCTGGGCGAGCTGCACCAGCACCGGCGTCCGGGCGGTCTGGGTGGCGGTGGGCACCACCACGTAGAGCGGGGCGCGGTCCTCCCGCAGCTTGGCGGCGGCCACGGTCACCGTGTCGTCGACCGGCCAGCGCACCAGCCCCCACCCCCCGGGGGCGTCCACCCGGACGGTCGCGCCGGTCGGCACGCCGGTGTCGTCGACCACCCACGGCACGATCTGCGCCGTCGCGCCCGGACCGGCGGCGATCCCGGCCAGGCACTCCCCGTCGAAGGTCTCCGCGACCACCGCCGCCGGGCTGCGGAAGATCTGCGCCGCACCGGTCGCCGCCTCCTGCAACAGGCGGGCGAAGGTCGACGCGGCGTGCACCGCCACGGTGGTGTCGGCCAGCCCGGTGAGCCGCTCGGCGAGCAGCTCGGCCCGCTGCCGCGCCTGGTAGTAGCGCAGCACCGCGTGCGCGGTGGCGACCAGCTCCTCCGGCTCGATCGGCTCGGCCAGGTAGGCGTCCGCGCCCCGGGTCAGGCCTTGGGCACGGTCCACCACGTCGACCGCGTGCGCGGACACGTGGATCACCGGGATCGCCGGATGGTCCGCCTTGATCCGTTCGCAGACCTCGAAACCACTCAGGTCCGGCAGCCGGACGTCGAGGACCACCAGGTCGACCGGGTCCACCCCGATCCGGGCCAGCGCCTCGGTGCCGTTCTCGGCCTCCCGGACGGTGAAACCCGCCCGGGTCAGCCAGCTCACCAGCAGGTAGCGCTTGGTCGGACTGTCGTCGACCACCAGGATCGTCGCCGCAGCGCCGGCCACGTCACACCCCCGCCACGGGCAGGTCCACCGTGAAACTGCTGCCCCGGCCCGGCTCGCTGGTCAGCGACAGGGTGCCGCCGAGCAGGGCCACCAACCGCCGGGCGTACGGCAGGCCGAGCCCGGTGCCGCTGCGCCGGCTGGTCCCCGGCACCTGGTAGAACTCCTCGAAGATCCGTTCGTGCAGCTCGACGGGGATACCCGGGCCGGTGTCCGAGACGCGGATCAGGATCCGGTCGGCGGCCCGCTCGGCACGCATCCGCACCTCGCCCCGGTCGGTGAACTTCACCGCGTTGTGCAGCAGGTTGCGCAGCACCTGGGCCAGCAGCACCTCGTCCGAGCGGAGCACCGTGCCCGGGGCCGGCTCCTCCACCAGCAACGCCACCTCGGAGCGCAGCACGAGCGCCCGCAGCGTCCCGCGCAGCTGACCGAAGACCGCCCGCAGGTCGACCTCCGCCCACTCCGGTTCGATCCGGCCCGACTCCGCCTTGGCCAGGTCGAGCAGGTCGTTGACCAGGGAGAGCAGGTCGGCGGCCGAGGAGCGGATCAGCTCGATCTGCTGGGCCTGCTCGGCGGTGAGCGGGTCCGACCCGGGGTCGGTCAACAACCGCCCCAGCCCGATGATCGCGGTCACCGGGGCGCGCAGCTCGTGGCTGACGTTGGCCAGGAAGCGGCTCTTCGACTCGCTCGCCGCACGCAACTGGGCCGACTTCTCGTCCAGCTCCGCGTAGAGGGCCACCACCCCCCGGTTGGTCTCCTCCAGCTCCTCGGAGAGCTGGGTGTAGAGCGCCATCACGCCCCGGTTGGTCTCCTCCAGCTCGGCGTTCAGCACGGCCAGCTCGTCGCGCTGGCTGCGTACCTCGTCGAGCGCGGCGATGAGCTGCCCGTTCTGGGTGGCCAACTCGTCGAGGGCGCTGGCCGGGGCAGTGGTGCCCAGCTCAGCCAGGCGTGCCGGGGTCAGCGCCGCGGCGGCGGCCGGGACGCGTCGGGACATCCTCACGACGGTATCTCCCGCCACCTCCGCCAGTCCCAGGGTGTCCACCAGTCGCGCCACCGCGCCGGACTGCGGCTCGTAGCGGTTGCCCGGCAGGGGGCGCAGCGGGGCGAGGTCGACGCTGAGGAACCGCCGGCCGTCCAGCTCCGTCACGGCGGCGAAGCTGACGTCCGCGCCGTCCGCCATGCTCAGCAGGTCCCGGGCCACCTCGCTGAGCGCGGTGGCGAACCGGACCTGGTCCTGGTGCTCCAGCCCGACCGCCGCGGCGACCTCCCGGCCCCGCTGACGGATCCCGAAGATGTCCTGTTCCACCCGCAACGCCATCCGCAGGAGTGGCTCGCGGGCGGTCACGACGGGGCTCTCGCGACCAGCACGCAGGCGTCGTCCCGGCGGATCCCGGCGTCCCGCAGCAGGGTCGCCGCGACGACGACCGGCGCCCGCCCGGTCAGCCCCGGGTAGTCGTCGGAGCGCCACCGGTCCACCACCCCGTCGCTCTGCATCACCAGCAGCGCGCCGGGCGGGAACGGGTAGTCGTACCCCCGGACCGTCGGGCGTTGGTGGCCGGCGATGCCGGGCAGCGACACCAGCCCCCGCCGGGTGCCGTCGGGGGCCAGCACGGTCCCGGCGATGTTGCCCAGGCCGGCGTAGCGCAGCAGGCCCGCCGCCTGGTCCAGCTCCGCCACCGCCACCGCGGCCCCCCGGGTGTGCGACATGGCGCGGTGCAGGTACGTCACCACGGTGTCGGGCGGACCGTCCGGGGCGGACCGAAAGGCGGCGACCGCCGCCTCGGCGGCGGCGTTGGCCAACGGCCCGTGTCCCAGCCCGTCGCAGACCAGCACCTGGTGCCGGCCCGGCCCGCTGCGCACGGCGTGGCCGTCCCCGCTGACCTGCTCGCCGGTGATCGGCCGGGTCAGCCCCGCCGCCCAGGCCGGGGCGACCCGCACGTCCTTCGCCCACACCTGCACGGCGAAGACGGTGCCGCGACCCGGCCGGGACCAGGCGTCGTACCAGCTCGCCTGCCGGGTGATGGCGCCGAGGCCGATGCCGAGGGTGCCGGTGGTGGAGTGGCCGTCCCGGGAGGAGACGGTCAGGTCGGCCATCCCGGGGCCGGAGTCGACCGCGATCAGCTCCACCCCGGCCGCGTCGCCGGACCGCACCGGACGCAGCAGCAGGACGCCCTCCTGGGCGTGCTTCACCAGGTTGCTGGTCAGCTCGGCGGCGACGATGGCCAGCTCCGCTACCCGGTTCTCGCCCAGGCCGAGCTGAACGCCGAGGCGTTCCGCCGCGCGCCGGACGGCACTGGCGGTGCTGCCGCTCTCCGACCGGTACCAGTGGCCCGCGTCCGGCACGACGTCGTGGATCATCGGGACCACTTGGTGACGGTGATCCGGGTGCCCTCGCCGGGGGCGGTCTGGATGTCGAAGTCGTCAACCAGTCGACGGGAACCGCTGAGGCCGAGGCCGAGGCCGCCGCCGGTGGTGTACCCGTCGGTGAGGGCTAGGCCCAGGTCGGCGATGCCCGGACCGGAGTCGGCGAAGACGATCCGCACGCCCCGCCGCCGGCCGTCCTCGACGACGGTCACCTCGGCGGTGCCGCCACCGCCGTAGATGAGGGTGTTCCGGGCCAGCTCACTCGCGGCGGTGACCAGCTTCGTCTGGTCGACGAGGGAGAGCTTGACCGCCACCGCCACGGTACGCACCAGCTGACGGACCCGGACGACGTCCTCGTCACTGGTGATCGCCTGGGTCTGCGGGCCCAGGTCGACTCCCGGGGTCATGACGATGTCGCCGCCGTCCCGGACTCCGCGTCCTCGGGGTCGTCGTCGTACCCGAGGTCGTCGTCGCCACGGGACGCTGCGATCAGCTCCATGCCCCGCTCCACGTTCAGCGCGGTGCGGATGCCGTTGAGCGACAGGCCCAGCTCGACCAGGGTGATGGCGACCGCAGGACGCATCCCGACGACCACCGTCTCGGCGTCGAGCACCCTGGAGATCGAGGCGATGGTGGAGAGCATCCGGCCGACGAAGGAGTCGACGATGTCCAGCGCGGTGATGTCGATGATGACGCCGTGGCAGCCGGTCGCCACGATCCGCTCGGCCAGGTCCTCCTGGAGGGTGACCGCCGTCTGGTCGGACATGTCGATCTGGATCGAGACCAGCAGGATGTCGCCGATCTTCAGGATCGGCACCCGTTCCATCACGCCTCCCGGCCCCGGTGGCGGCGGGACGTCTCCACCCCGGTGAGCCGTAGCACGTGCCGCAGGGCGTCGGCCAGGCTCGCCTTGGTGGCGATGTCGCCGAACTCGATGCCGAGCGCGACGATGGTCTGGGCGATCTGCGGGCGGATGCCGGAGATGATGCAGTCGGCACCCATCAGCCGGGCGGCCACCACCGTCTTGAGGATGTGCTGGGCGACCTGGGTGTCGACCGCCGGCACGCCGGTGATGTCGATGATGGCGTACGGCGAACCGGTGTCGACCAGGGTCTGCAGCAGCCGTTCCATCACCACCTGGGCGCGGGCCGAGTCGAGGGTGCCGACCAGCGGCACGGCGACCACGCCGTCCCAGATCTTCACCACCGGGGTGGAGAGTTCGAGGAGCTGCTCGGCCTGGTCGGCGATCAGGCCCTCGCGGGTCTGCACGTAGGTCTCGAAGGTGAGCAGCCCCATCCGGTCGACCAGGCCGGTGAAGTCGATGACGTCCCGCAGCGAGAGTTCCACGCCGTCGGTCTCGGCCAGCTCGACCAGGACGTCCTTGAGGGCGTAGATGCTGACCGCGGTCTCGGTGGCGGTGAAGCTCTGCCGGGCCCGGCTGCGGGACAGCTCGGCGAGCACGGCCCGCAGCTCACCCGCCCCGGGTGACTGGAGGTCCGCCAGGCCGACGCCGCCGGCATTGATCATGCTAGCGTGCAGCTCCTGCACCTGGAGGCGGAGCTCGGCCTGGCTGAGCCGGCCGCGCAGGGAGGCGGTGACGATCTCCGTCCACCGCTGCACCACCCGCTCGCCGTGCCCGGTCAGCAGCTCGACGAGTCGGTCGCCTCCGTCTGCGGTCAACGCCATGGTTACCTCCTGTGAGCTGGACCGGCCGGACTCTATCACCGGAGGCAGACCCGGTAGTTGCCCCGCGGCAAAGGAATGACCGGTCCCACCGGAAGCGCTCCCGTCCGGCGTGTCCCGCCGTTCGTGGGATACCGTTTCACCAATAACAGGAGGTCTGAATGTCCCTGACGGTGCACACGGAACAGCGCGGCGACGTCGTCGTCGTGTCGGTCGCGGGCGAACTCGACATGGCGACCGCACCGCAGCTCCAGGACCAGATCACCGACCTGCTCGACAAGGGTCGCAGCCGGCTGGTGTTCGACCTGGCCGAGGTGTCGTTCTGCGACTCGACCGGGTTGTCGGTCTTCGTCCGGGCCAAGAACAGCTGCGACGAGGCCGGCGGCGTGGTCCGGTTGGCCGCCCCGCAGCGCGGTGTGCTGCGCATCCTCGAGGTCAGCGGCCTGGTCGAGGTGCTGCACACCTATCCGACGGTCGACGAGGCCGTCGCGGGCGACCCCACCCCCGCCTCGTCCTGACCGGCTTCGCTCACCGCTCGTCCTCGATGAACCGGGGACGGGCGATCACCATGCCCGCAGTCGTCTGCACCGCGAGCGCGGCGAGCAGGAAGCCCATCGGCGCCGTCCACCCGCCGGTCGCCTCGTACAGCACCCCGACGAGCAGCGGACCGAGCGCGGCGATCACGTAACCGGTGCTCTGCGCGAACGCGGACAGCGCCACCGTCCCGTCGGCGGTCCGGGCACGCAGGCCGATGGTGGTCAGGATCAGCGGGAACGCGCCCTGACCGAAGGCGAGCAGCAGGATCCACAGCACCGCCCCGTCGCGGGGGGCGAACGCCAGCCCCAGGTAGGCCGCGGCGGAGAACGCGGTCAGCCCGAACACCAGCGGGCGCAGGGTGCGCAGCCGACCGGCCAGCGTGGGCATCAGCAGGGCGACCGGCACGCCGAGCGCGGTGACCCCGGCGAGCAGCAGTCCGGCGGTCTCCGCCCGGAAGCCGGCGTCCCGGAAGAGCTGGGCCAGCCAGCCCATGATGGCGTACCCGCTGAGCGACTGCGCGCCGAAGTAGACCGCCATCGCCCAGCCGAGCCGGGTGCGGGCCGGCCGGACCCGGGAGCGCGCCGCCGGGACCGCCGCCGCGGTGGTGGCCCGTCGGGCGGCCCGCGTCCGCAGTGCCAGCGGCACCCACGGGAGTACGGCCAGCGCCGCCAGCGCCGCCCACACCCCGAGCCCGGCCCGCCAGGACCCGAAGGCGTGCGCCACCGGCACGGCGGCGGCCGCGGCCACCGTCGTGCCCGCCGTCAGGGCCATCGTGTACGCCCCGGTGACCAGCCCGGTCCGGTGCGGGAAGTGCTGCTTGACCAGCATCGGCAGCAGGATGTTCGCCACCGCGATGCCGGCCAGGGCGAGCGCGCTGGTGAGCACGAAGACCGCCGCCGAGTCGGTGACCACCCGGAGCACCTGACCGACGGTGAGGGCGAGCATCGCCACCACCAGCACCCGGGCCGCCGGCCAGCGGCGGATCAGCCACGGGGTGAGCGCGCCGAGACCGGCGAACGCGATGGTGGGCAGCGTGGTGACGAGTCCGGCCATCGTGCCGGAGAGACCGAGGCCGGTGCGCACCTCGTCGAGCAGGGCACCGAGGCTGGTCACCGCGGCCCGCAGGTTCAACGCGACCAGCAGCATCCCGACCAGCACCAGCGCGCCACCGGTGACCGGCGACGGGGTCCGGCGGGTCGACCGGTGCCGGCCCGGAGCAGGTGGCTCGGCGGTGCCCGGACCGGAGGGCTCGGCGGTGCCCGGAGCGGGTGGCTCGGCGGAATGCGGACCGGCCGGCTCGGTGGGGCCGCCCACGCCGACGGTGGTGCCGCCCGTGCCGACGGTGGTGCCGCTGCGGCCGGTGGCGGTGGCCTCGACGCTGGCGGTTGGCGGGGTCATGACCTCGAACCTACAATCATGGGATGAATTTCGGCAGCTGGTGTAACCGGTGACACCGTCAGTGGATTCCCCAGCGGTGGATTCCCCGGCCGTGCCCCCGCGCGGTCAACGGGTGCAGCAGACCATCGAGCAGCTCCGCGGCCGGATCCTCGGCGGCGAGTGGCCGGTCGGCGGGCGGATCCCCACCGAGCCGCAGCTGGTGACGGCGCTCGGGGTGGGGCGCAACACCGTCCGCGAGGCGGTCCGGGCGCTGGTGCACGCCGGGGTGCTGGAGTGCCGGCAGGGCTCCGGGACGTACGTGGTGTCGACCGACGAGCTGGCCCCGGTGGTGGCCCGCCGGCTCACCGACGACCGGATGGCCGAGGTGGTCGAGGTCCGCCGGGCGTTCGAGGTCGAGGCGGCCCGGTTGGCCGCGCTGCGGCGTACCCCGGAGGACCTGGTGGCGCTCGACGGCGCGCTCGCCGCCCGGGAGGCCGCCTGGCGGTCGGGCCGGGTCGGAAAGTTCGTGGAGGCGGACGTCGCGCTGCACACGGCGGTGGTCGCCGCCGCCCACAACGGCATGCTGGCCGAGCTGTACGCCTCGGTCGGCGCGGCGCTGCGCAGCACCGTCGCGCACGCCATCGGCGACACCCTGCGACCCCAGCGGTACGTCGACCACGGCCGACTGGTGGCGGCGATCCGGGACGGCGATCCGGGACGGGCGGCGATCGAGGCCGGTGCTTTTCTGGAGCCCCCGTCCGGGGCATAGGTTGTCCCCGACGGAGAACCGAACAGCACGGGAGTAGCGGGATGCTCAAGGGCTTCAAAGACTTCATCATGCGCGGCAACGTCGTCGACCTGGCGGTCGGTGTCGTCATCGGTGCCGCGTTCACGGGCGTGGTCACCCAGCTGACCAAGTCGTTCCTCGAACCACTGGTCCGGGTCATGATCGTGCTGATCACCGGCAACAAGAACGGCCTCAGCGGCTCCACGCCGACGTTCCGGGGCGTCCCGTTCGACTGGGTGGCCTTCGTCAACGCGGCGATCACCTTCGCGCTGACCGCGGCGGCGCTGTACTTCCTGGTCGTCTACCCGATGAACCGGCTCGCCGAGCGGCGCAAGCGGGGCGAGGAGCCGCCGCCCTCCGCGCCGAGCGAGGAGGTCAAGCTGCTCACCGAGATCCGGGACGCGCTGCTGGCCGGCGGCCACGCCACCCCGGGGCAGCGCGGCGCGCTCGACGACGTGCTGGGCCGCCACCCGGAGCCGCCCGCCACGCGCTGACCGACCGGCGCACATCGGCCCCCGCGGAATTCCCGCGGGGGCCGACGCCTGTCGTACACATGTTCGATAGAGTCCCGTCATGGAGCAGCGTAGGCACTGGTGGAACGGCAAATGGGGACGACTGGCCCGACGGGACGTGTTCCTCCGGGTCGACGCCGACCGGTGGCACGTCGAGCAGCGGGCCGGCGGCGCGGAGGGCGTCTCCCAGTTCTACGAGTACGGCAGCGCGGACGAGGCCGAGGAGACCGTCCGCGCCCTGCTGGAGGGGGCGGACGCCTGGCGGGAGCTGTCCCCGCGTCCGCCCAGCGCCTGGGGCCCAACGGTTTAGCGGCCGGCAGGGCCGGGAACCGCCCCTGGATGGAGCAACAGGGCATGGCGGAACAGGCGGTCATCTCCCGGGTCACCACCGGCATGCGGGTGGTCGACACGGTCGGCGTCGAGATCGGCACGGTCGACCTCGTCCAACGGGGTGATCCGAACGCGGTGACCGTGCAGGCGGCGACCCCCGACCCCGGCGGCAGCCTGGACGAGCTGATCGGGTCGGCGGCCGTCGAGGAGCCCGACGTCCCGGCCGACCTCGCCGCCCGGCTGCTGCGTACCGGCTATCTCAAGGTCTCCACCGAGCTGGCCCGCACCGGGGCGGTGTACGTGCTGGCCGACCAGATCGCCACGGTCACCGACGACCGGGTACGCCTGAGCGTCCCCGTCGGCGACCTGCCCCCGGAGGAGTGACCCACCCCTGCCGTCAGGTGGCGGGGGCGGGCCTGCGGGGGCGGAAGAGCAGCAGCATCAGCCAGCCGGCGAGCAGTCCCCAGAACGCCCCGCCCACGCCGAGCAGGCTCACCCCCGAGGCGGTGACCACGAAGGTGACCACCGCGGCCTCCCGGCTCCGCGGATCGGGACCACCCGACGGAGCGGCAGGGGCCGGCGCAGGCACCGTCGGCAGGACGGCGCCCGGTGCCGAAACCGAACCGGCACCGGCATCAGGCGCGGGAGCGGGAGTCGGGACGGCGACCGGTGCCGGGGCGGGATCGGGAGTCGGGACGGCGACCGGTGCCGGGGCGGGATCGGGCGGCGGGGCGGTGGAGAGGGCCGAGGAGAGGGCGCCGGCCAGCGCACCGAGCAGCGCGAGCCCGGCGACCGCCTCGATGAGCACCGGCGGGGAGAGCAGCACCAGGGTGGTCGCCGCGCCGGCCCCGAGCCCGAGCAGCGCCAGGCCGACGCCGGCCGTCACCGAGGCGATCCAGCGCCGGTCCGGATCGGGGTGGGCGTCCGGGCCGGCGGCGAGGGCGGCGGTGATCGCGGCGAGGTTGACCGCGTGCCCGCCGGTGGCGGCACCGAGCGCGGTGGCCAGCCCGGTGGCGCGCAGCGCGGGGGCGAGCGGCGGCCGGTAACCGTAGCCGCGCAGCACCGCCGTGCCGGGCACGTTCTGCGCGGCCATGGTGACCACGAACAACGGCACCGCCAGGCCGACCAGCGCGGGCACGGTGAACGTCGGCACGGTCGGCGACACCACCGGGCGCAGGTCGGCGACGCCCAGCCCCACCCCCGAGGTGGTCAGCGCGATCGCCATCGTGGCCGCCACCAGCGCGGCCGGCACCGCCCAGCGGCGGGCGAACCGGTGCAGCACCAGCCAGGTGACGATCACCGGCGCGGCCAGCGCCGGCACCTCGACCAGCGCACGTACCGGTGCGGTGCACAGCGGCAGCAGCACCCCGGCCAGCATCGCCGCCGCCACCGGGGCGGGGATGGCGGCCACCGCCCGACCCAGGGCGGGGAAGAGGCCGGCGGCGACGATGAGCAGCCCGCACAGCAGGAAGGCCCCCACCGCTGCCGGCCAACCGCCGGCGACCGGCCCGGTGGCGACCAGCAGCGCCGCCCCCGGCGTGGACCAGGCGATGGAGATCGGCATCCGGTGCCGCAACCCGAGCCAGGTCGCGCAGATGCCGGCGGCGACGCTCACCGTGAGCAGCCCGGAGGCGGCCTCCGCCTCGCTGGCGCCGACCGCCCGCAGCCCGGCCAGCACCACGGTGAACGAGCTGGCGAAGCCGACCACGGCGGTCACCACCCCGGCCAGCACCGGTTGCAGCCGATCCCCCACCCCGTTCCTCCCCTCGCACCCCGCACCGGCCGACGACGCGCAGGCCGGCGTGACCGCACCCGGAAACACCCCGGCCACGCCGACCCGCGTTCCGTTTACGGAACGGCGACCGTGTAGCACCATAGCGGCATGACCCGGCCCCGCCCAGCCCGCCGTCCCGCGCTCGACCCCGACGCCGACGCCGGGGCGGTCGGCCGGCGGCTCCGCGCGCTGCGTACCGAGCGTGGGGTCTCGCTCTCCGCGCTGGCCCGTACCGCCGGGGTCGGGAAGGCCACCCTCTCGGCGCTGGAGAACGGCACCCGCAACCCCACCCTGGAGACGCTCTACGCGATCACCGCCCAGCTCGGCGTGCCGTTGGCGGCCGTGCTCGCCGGGCCGGCCGACGCCCCGACCGTCCAGGGCGCCACCGTCGTCGCCACCCTGCTGGAGTCGTTCACCGACACCGAGGCCAGCTACGAGCTGTACCGGCTGCGGGTCCGCCCCGGCGGAGAGCAGGTCTCCCCCGCCCACCGGCCCGGCGTCACCGAACACGTCACGGTCTTCGCCGGGGTGCTGCGCGCCGGCCCGGTCGACGCCCCGCAGACCGCCGCCGCCGGTGGCCACCTCCGCTGGACCTCCGACGTCCCGCACGGCTACGCCGCCCTCGGCGACGAGGAGGTGGCCGCCAGCCTGCTGGTGCGCTACCCCCGGAGCTGACCCGCGTCGGGCACCCGGTGCTGCACCGCCCAGAGCGCCGCCTCGGTCCGCGACGCCGAGCCGGTCTTGCGCAGCAGGTTCGACACGTGCACGGTCACCGTCCGGACCGAGATGCCCAACGCCCGCGCGACCTGCTTGTTGGACATCCCGGCGACCAGGCAGCCGAGCACGTCCACCTCCCGGCCGGTCAGCTCGACGTCGGGCAGCCCGCCCCGGGGGGCCGGCAGCCGCGGGTGCTCCGGCGACGGCTCCCGGACCAGCGCCGCCAGGCCCTGCCCCGCGTGCTCGGCCAGCAACTCGGTGAGCGCGTACGGGTTGCCGCCGGTGCGTTGCCGGACGGCGGCGCACACCCCGGCCGGGGGCGGGCCGCCGCCGTACACCTGGGTGAGGATCTCGGCCACCTCGGCGACGTCGAGCGGGCCGAGGTGCTGGCGCACCGCGCCGCGTACCCCGCACAGCCGGGCCAGGGCGCGGCGGGTGAGCTCCGGGGCCACCGCGTCGGCCGGCGGCCGGCTCGCCACCACCAGCAGCGCCGGCAGCCGCGGCGCGGTGGCCAGCTCGACGACCAGGTTGAGGCTGGCCGGGTCGAGGTCGTGCAGGTCCTCCACCACCAGCACGGCCGGACCGGCCCCCACCAGCAGGCGGACGGTCCGCACGGCGAGCCGCAGCAGCGTGCCGGGGGCGTACCGCTCGCGCGGCGCGGTCGGCTGCTGGGCCAACCAGGCCAGCGCGTCCGCCGGCAGGTCGAGCGCGCCGACGTCGCGGCCGCTGAGCACCGCCGCCAGCCAGTCGTAGGGGGCCGGATCGTGCACCCGCGCGGTGCCGGCGAGGACCGCCGCGGGCCGGGGGTGGAGCCCCTCGACAGCCGCCGCGACCAGCAGACTCTTGCCCACCCCGGCGGCTCCGGTGATCACCGTGACGGCGGGTGACGGCCGACCCGTTCCGGCCACGGTGGACCACGCCCGGTCGAGCTCCGCCAGCTCTCCGACGCGACCCACCATCGACACCGGGATCATTTCTCCCACCCTACGTACTAGTGCGTAGAGACGGAGGGAGGGTGTATCCGGCAAGCTGGTCGTATGACGCTGATCCTCCGCTCGGCCATCATCAACGACGTCGGCCTGGTCCGCACCAACAACGAGGACTCCGCCCTCGCCGGTGAACGCCTGGTCGCGGTGGCGGACGGCATGGGCGGGCTCCCCGCCGGCGAGGTGGCCAGCGAGATCGTCATCCGCATCCTGGACGAGCTGGTCCCGCCCACCGGCACCGACGAGGCCGCCGAGGCGTTGCGGGCCGTGGTCTCCACCGCCAACCGCCGCATCCGCGCCGCCATCTCCGCCGACCCGGCCCGCGAGGGCATGGGTACGACGCTGACCGCCGCCCTGCTCGCCGGGGACACCCTGGTCCTCGCCCAGGTCGGCGACTCCCGCTGCTATCTGCTGCGCGACGGCGAGCTGACCCAGCTCACCCGGGACGACACCTTCGTCCAGGCGTTGGTCGACCAGGGTGCGCTCTCCCCCGACCAGGCCCGCCACCACCCGCAGCGCTCCCTGGTGACCCGGGCCGTGCAGGGCGCGGACGCGCCCCCCGCGATCGGCGTGCTGACCGTGTTCGCCGGGGACCGGGTGCTGCTGTGCAGCGACGGGCTCTCCGACTACGTGGCCGACGCGGCGATCCACGGTGCGCTGGTCAGCTACCCGGACCGGCAGCACTGCGGCGAGCAGCTGGTGAAGCTGGCCCACCAGGCCGGCGCACCGGACAACGTCACCGTGGTGGTCTCCGACGTGACCGAGAGCTGAACCGGCCGACCAGGTTGCGGCGGACCGCCGGCCGGGTTGGGATGGACGGATGCTCATCCGTCGCCTGGCCGCCGAGGAACGACTGACCACCAGCTTCCCGCTCCAGGCGTACGCCTTCGAGGCGAGCCCGCTGAGCCGGGAGCGGGGCGACGCCTTCCACCGCTACCTGCCGTACAACAAGGGCAACCGGACGCTGGTGGTCGAGGAGGGCGGCGAGGCGCGGGCCACCGCCAGCGCGGTGCCGATGCGGCAGAACCTGCGCGGCGCGGTGCTGCCGATGGCCGGGGTGGCCGGGATCGCCACCCACCCGCTGGCCCGCCGGCAGGGGTACGTCCGCGCCCTGCTGTGCCAGCTGCTCGACGAGATGCGCGACGGCGCGCACCCGGTGAGCGCGCTGTACCCGTTCCGGGCCAGCTTCTACGAGCGCTTCGGCTACGTGGGGCTGCCCCGGGCGCGTACCGTCCGGTTCTCCCCGGCCGACCTGGCCCCGCTGCTGCGCACCGAGCTGCCCGGCACGGTGGACTGGGAGTCGATCGGCGTCGGCTACGCCCGCTACCGGTCGTTCACCGAACGGTGTCTGCGGGAGCGGCACGGGTTCTCGATCTTCCCCGACTTCCGGGACGTCGGCCTGCGGGACCGCGACGACCGCTGGCTGGTCACCGCGACGGTCGACGGCAGCGTGGTCGGGGCGTTGACGTACCGGATCGACGACCACGGTGGCGAGCTGGTCGGGGACGACCTGCTCGCCGCCGACCCGTACGCCCGCGCCCTGCTGTTGCAGTTCCTCGCCCGGCACGTCGACCAGGTGGAGCGGATCAGCCTCCGGATCCCGGCCGACGAGCTGCCCGAGCTGTGGCTGACCGATCTGGCCGTGCACGTGGAGGCCCGGGTGGCCCGGCCCGGCTCGTCGGCGCCGATGGCCCGGCTGCTGAACATGGACGCCCTGGCCGGGTTGCCGGCCGGAGTCGGCCGGGTCCGGGTGGACCTGGTCGACGACCGTTGGCTGGGCGGCACCCACCTGCTCGACGGCACCGACGGCCGGCTGGAGGTGACCGGCGGCGGCCGGTCGGAGGTGGCCGGGGGGAGCCGCACGCCGACGGCCACGCTCACCGCCGCCGGGCTCTCCGCGCTGGTGTACGGGGTGCTCGACCCGGCCGAGGTGCACCTGCGCGGGCTGGGCGAGGTCGGCCCGGAGGCGGCGGCCGAGCTGCGCCGCCTCTTCCCCCGGGCGCTGCCCTACCTGTTCGCCGACTTCTGACCGGGCCGGCACCGGCCACCCGGCGCGGTCGGAGATCGGCGCGGCCGGGAGTAGGCGCGGACAGCCGGTGCGGTCGGAGATCGGCGCGGCCGGGAGTAGGCGCGGACAGCCGGTGCGGTCGGAGATCGGCGCGGCCGGGAGTAGGCGCGGACAGCCGGTGCGGTCGGAGATCGGCGCGGCCGGCCCGGCCGGACGTCGACGGTGGGCCGGGGCCGGTTGGCGCGGGACGGGGCTGGGTACCCTCCCCGGAATGCCGGAGTGGTTGCAAGCCGGGGCGTGGGGCCTGTTGGCCGGCTCCGCCCTGCTGGTCGGGGCGGCCGTCGGGTTCTTCGCCCGGGTGCCCCGCAGGATCGTCGCGTCGATCATGGCGTTCGGTGCCGGGGTGCTGCTCTCCGCGGTGTCGTTCGAGCTGATCGCCGAGGCGCACGAGCAGGGCGGTCTGCTACCGACCGCGCTCGGGGCGACGGGCGGGGCGCTGGCGTACACCGGGGCGAACCTGCTCCTCGCCCGACGGGGTGCCCGGCACCGGAAGCGGTCCGGCGGGGAGCAACCCTCCGAACAGGAACGTCCCGGCTCCGGGTCGGCCATCGCGGTGGGCGCGCTGCTGGACGGCGTACCCGAGTCGGTGGTGATCGGCGCGAGCCTGCTGACCGGCGGCCCGGTGAGCCTGGTCACCGTGGTCGCGGTCTTCCTCAGCAACGTGCCCGAGGGGCTGTCGAGCGCCGCCGGGATGCGCCGGGCGGGCCGCTCCCGCCGGTACGTCTTCACCCTGTGGACGGCGATCACCCTGGTCAGCGCGCTGGCCGCGCTGCTGGGGCACACCCTGCTGGGCGGTGCGCCGCCGGAGGTGCTGGCCACCATCACCGCGCTGGCCGCCGGGGCGATCCTCGCGATGATCACCGACACCATGGTGCCGGAGGCGTTCGAGGACGCCCACCTGCTGGTCGGCCTGATCACCGTCCTCGGGTTCCTCACCGCGTTCGCGCTCTCCCACACCTGACCACCCACACCCCACCTCACACCCAGTCCGCACCCGCACCCGCGTACCGCATCCCCCTGCCCCGCGCCCCTCCCCTGCCCGCGTCCTGCCTCTGCTCCGCGTCCCTCCCCTGCCCCGCGTCCCCGCAAGGAAAGATCGTGCTCGATCCTGGTTGTAGTGGTGTCCTTCCCCGCGGATGCCACTACAACCAGGATCGAGCGTGACCTTGCCGGGCACGCACGAGCCGGGCGGTTCGGGGCAGGGGCGAGGGCGGGGCAGGGGCGAGGGCGGGGCGGGGCGGGGCGAGGGCCGGGCGGGGCGGGGCCGGGCGGGGCGAGGGCCGGGCGGGGCGGGGCGGGGCGAGGGCCGGGCGGGGCGAGGGCCGGGCGGGGCGAGGCGAGGGCCGGGCGGGGCGGGGGTGTCGCCGGTCAGTAGGGGTCGCCCTGGCCTGGCACCCGGCCCCGGAGCAGGCCGGCGGGGCGGCCGGGCAGGTCGGCGTCGCCGGACATCGGCGGGCCGCCGGTGTTCGCGCCGTGGGCCATCCCGGCGAACAGCTCCCGCAGCGCGGTCACCGCGTCGACCTGCGGCTGCCAGCCGAGTTCGGTCTCGGCCCGCGCGCTGGACATCAGCGGCGCGGCGAGCCCCAGCTCGACCCAGCCCGCGTCCACCGGTTGCAGCCGCAGCCGCCAGGTCAGCGCGGCGGCGGCCCGCAGCGCCGGGGCGGCCACCGGCACCGTCCAGCCGTGGAAGTGCCGGGCCACCAGCTCCGGAGTCAGCACCGGGTCCGCGGCGACGTTGAACGCGCCGCGCGCGTCACCGAGGACCGCCCGCGCGTACGCGTCGGCCACGTCGTCGGCGTGCACCGCCTGCATCCGCAGCCGGCGGTTGGCCGGTACGAGCGGAATCCGCCCGTGCCGCAGCAGGCGTACCGGGGCCAGCGGCCCGAGGAAGTACCGGGTGATCTCGGTACCCGCGTCCCGCTGGAAGATCAGCCCGGGGCGCAGCCGGACCACCCGGAGCTGCGGGTGGGCGGCCTCGACGGTGTCCAGCATCGCCTCGACCTCGGCCTTGTCCCGGCTGTACGAGGAGCCGGGCACCCCGGTCGCCGGCCACCGCTCGCTGACCGGGTGGTCCTTCGGACCGGGCGCGTAGGTACCGACCGACGAGGCGTACACCAGGGCGGGCACCCCGGCCCGGACGGTGGCCTCGGTCACCGCGCGGCTGCCGCCGACGTTGGTCCGGTGCAGGGTGCGCTGGTCGTGGCTGGGCTGGATCTGCCAGGCGAGGTGCACCACCGCGTCGGCCCCCGCGAAGATCGCGGTGAGGGTGTCGACCGCGCCGGGCGCCCCAACGTCACAGGAGTGCCACCGCACCCCGTCGTACGGCGGGCCGGCGTCCGGGCCGGGCAGCCGGCGGGCGACGCCGACCAGGTCGAGCCCCGGCTCCCGGCCCAGCCGCCGCAGCACCGCCGTGCCCACGTTGCCGCTGGCCCCCACGATCACGATCCGCATGCCGCCTGCGGTACCCGCTGCGCCCGGCTCCAACCCCCTACCGACGACCGGCCCCCGCCCGGTACCGGGCGGGGGCCGGCGTCGGGCGGGGGCCGGCGTCGGCTGCCGGTGGTGGGTGCGGGCCGGCCCCGGCTGCCGGTGGTGGGTCAGCCACCCGCCGGGGTACGGGCCGGACCGTTGTCGACGAGGCGGAACGTGCTCCGCAGCGGCGCGTCGCCCAGCTCCTCCAGGATCAGCCCCCGGCTGGGCGAGAACTGGAGGAACGCGGACGAGTTGCTGATCGCGTACGCCCCCTTGCCCTTGCTGGCGATGGTGAACTGCTGGGTCCGCTTGCGGGCGTCGCAGACCGCCCCCTCGACGGTGAGCGGCCCGCCGTCACCCGGGTTGAGCACCTGCCAGCAGGCCGGGTCGTCGCTGGCGGGGTGGTTGTCCCGCTTGCCGTACGACTTGATCAGGTACGTGCCGGCCCCGGTCGGCGTCGGCACGAACAGTTGACGTCCACTGTCGTCGTCGACCTCGACCAGGGCACCGCCGTCCATCGACACGCCGGACTCGGTGGACTGCACCCGGACGATGGTGACCTCCCGCTTGCCGGACAGCACCGGGGCGGCCGCCCCGGCGGTGGCCGACGGCTTCCCGGTGGGTTCGGACGGCGGAGCCGTTGTCGCCGGGGACGTCGCCGGGGCGGCGGGCGTCGTGCCGGAGGGGGTCGCGGTGGCCGACGGCGTGCCGGTCCCGGACGCGGCGTCGGTGGGTTTCCCGGCACCGTCCCCGCAGGCAAGCAGTGTGCCGAGGCACGCCAGGACCGCCACCGGGGTAACCCACTTCACCTTCACCATGCTGTGCTCCATCCACCTTCCCGCGCGGTTGCGCGGCGTCGTCCACTGTGTCCTCGTGCCGGCGGTGATCGTGCCCCGGCACCGTCTGGACGCCGGCGGCCCCCCGCCGGTTTCCCCGTACCCGGGACGGGTGGGAATCAGCCACGGCGGCGCCCCCACCGGCGACCCGGAGAGGTGACATATACATAACCGAGAGTAGTCATTATCAGCAGAAAATTTCCGCGAGGAACCGACCCAACCCCGTCGCCCAGCGTGCCACCCACATGACTTTTCGCTGTAAACACAGGCTAGCTGCTTGATCATCGATCTCTGGGAAGATTGTGGACAGTGCGGCACCTACTTTTCGCCGTCGCCACGGATAGTAATTGTCAGAACGAGGGCGACGAGGGAGAACGATGAACGAAGCGCTGGCGGAGACGCTCTCCGACCCCGAGGTGGTGGCCCTGGCCCTGGCCGTCGCCGCAGCGGCGGCAGGGCTGACGAGGGCCTACCTCACGCACCGGACCCGGTTGTCGGCGGAACGCGAGGCCTCGACACGGACCGCGGCCCGGATGACCGGGCTGGTGGGGCTGGCCGCGACCGGACCCGACATGGTGCGGATCGTGGAGCGTGACCGTGACGGGCACCGCGCGGTCGAGCTGGGCGGCTGCGGCAGGGCGCGGTGCCAGACCCCGGGGGAGACCGCATGATCGAGATCGAGGGCACCGCCGCACTGACCCCGGAGCCGGCCGGCATGTCGACGCTGCGCCAGGCGGACGCCGCCCGCCTGAAAGCCGAGCACGACCAGGAGTTCGCCGCCTTCGCGGAGGACTCGTACCACACCGTGGAGCGCATCCTCCGGGCCGAGTGCCCGGACCGGGAGGTGGTCGAGGACGCGCTCAACGAGGCGTACCTGCACGGGCGGGTCCAGTGGCACAAGCTGCGCGACTACGCCAAGCCGATCGGCTGGGTGATCGTCACGGCCCGGTACAAGATCCGCCAGGACCGCCATCGACGTCAGCGTGAGGCCGCGGTCGCGCCGGAGGACCTGCCGCCGACGCCGCAGCCCGACATCGCCGACGTGTGGGAGGCGCAGGAGGCGTTGCGGACCTGGTTGCACCAGCTTCCCGCCCGGCAGGCCGAGGTGTTCCAGATGGACCGGGAGGGCTTCTCCAACCTGGAGATCGCCCGCATCCTCGGGCTGACCGAGAACAGCGTCCGGTCCTACAAGGTCGCGGCCCGCAGGAGATTGCGCGAGCTGGCCGGGGAGGCCGGCTACCCGGGCCCGGACGGCGGCCGGCGGCAGGGGGGAAGCCGTGGAGCTCGATGACATCCTGGCGCTGGCCGAGACGAGCCGGCCCAGCCCGCTCGAACTCGCCCGCGCCCGCCGCGTGGCCCGCGCCGCGCAGGGGCGCTACGACTCGGCACTCGCCGACGGTCACCGGATATTCGTCGACAGCGACCTCTACGACCCGCTGACCGAGGACGTCGACGAGGCGACCAGGGTCTCCCGCGCCGCGCGGTCGGCCAAGCAGGGCACCGTCACCTGGACGGCCGGTGCGGGCGGGCGGCCCGGGTCGGGGCGGCTGTGCTGGTCGGACGAGATGGCGATGATCTTCGGGCAGGCCCCCGGGACACTCCACCTCACCCCGGAGACGCTGCTGCGGCTCGTGCACCCCGCCGACGTGGACCGGGTCCGCCGGGCCGTCCGGACGGCGTGGGAACGGATCCGGCCGGACGAGATCGGCTTCCGGGTGATCCACCCGGGGGGCAGCGTCCGGCACGTCCGCTGCCACCTGGAGATCCTCACCACCGCCGGCCGGGCGTCGGGGATCATCGCCACCGGCGAGGACGTCACCGCGCAGGAGCTGGCCCGGCAGGAGCGTCGGCGGATCGCCGTCCGCAACGGGATGCTCTGCGCCGACCTGGCCGTGCCGGACCCGGTGACCGGGCTGCCCACCCGGGGCTACCTCATCGACGAGGTGGACCGGGCCCGGCGGAGCACCGGCGGGGCGCTCGTCGTCGTGGCGACCGAGCCGGCCACCCGGCTGCCCGACGCCCTCACCGACGACGACCACGACGAGGTGGCGGCGGCGGTCGCCCGGCTCCTGCGGACGACCGTCGGCGACGGGGTGACCTGCGGCCTGGTCGGCTCCGGCCTGTGGGGGGTGCTGCTCGGCCACGCCCACGCAGGCCCGGAGGCCGCCGAGACGCTGGCCGCCACGCTCGTCGACACGTTCCGGCGGCACCTGTTCGGCGTCCACGGCAGGACCCTGCGCCTCAACACCTGGGCCGGGCTGGTGCACTTCGGCAGCGACGTCCCCGACAACGGGTTCGACCTCCTCGTCGACGGTGAGCACGCGGCCCGGGACGCCCGCCGGAGCGGCACCCCGGTCGTGGTCCTCGACCAACCGGTCGACGCCGCCGACCGGACCGCCCGGTGCCGTTCCCGGGTACGCCGCGCGGTGTCGACCGACAGCTTCACCCTGTATGCCCAGCCCATCGTCGACCTGCGTCTCAACCAGGTCACCCGGCACGAGATCCTGCTCCGGGTGCGCAACGACATCGGGGAGCCGACCGCGCCCTGGGCGTTCCTCGACATGGCCGAACGCGTCGGTGAGATCCTCGCCGTGGACAAGTGGGTCATCGACCACGCGCTGGCGCTGATCGGCCGTGGTGCCCAGACCTCCCATTACCAGATCAATGTTTCCGGAAAGTCACTCGCCGATCCGGGGCTGCTCGATTTTGTGAACGAGGCGATCCGTCGACACCGGGTCAAGCCGGAGTGCCTGACCTTTGAGATCACCGAAACCGCCCTCATCGAGAACCGCAACGAGGCCCTGGCCTTCGCCACCGGGATCCGACAGACCGGCTGCCACCTGGCGCTCGACGACTTCGGCACCGGATACGGCGCACTCACCCATGTGAAATACCTCCCGGTGGACCTGGTGAAAATCGATGGAATGTTCGTCGTCAACCTCTGTCATTCGCCGGCCGACCAGGCGGTCGTGTCGAAACTGACCGAGCTGTGCCACACCCTCGGCATCCACGTCGCCGCCGAGTACGTGCAGGACGAGGGGACGCTCGAACTGCTGCGCAGCTGGGACGTCGACTTCGCCCAGGGCTACCGGACCGGGCGGCCCGAACCGATCGCGGTGACCCCGAAACACCAGGTCCAGACGATCGAATTCGAACTGCGGCTGCCACCGCAGTACACCGCCATGGGTTGAGTGGGGGCCGGCGGGAGGGCGTCCGGCCGCCCCGCGCCCGGCGTCGACTGCCGACTCCCCGGCGGGTCGGGGCACCGGCCGGGCGGCGGGCGGGATGGTTCCGCCACCGGGCGTGTCGGTCAACTCCCGAATCGATCGCTGACCTGCACGGCGGGACGCGACCGTCCACTGTCGGCGAATCGCGGCCGAGCGCGGGACCGGACAGACGGTAAGGTTGGCACACATCGGCGTCGGCCAGTGGCGCCGACGTCTGGTGTCTTAGGCTTGACCAGGATTGGATACGACGACTTGGCGCACAAACAGGCCGACCGCGAAGACCCGCGCCGCGCCTCAGACGATCAGGCCCCACCGACGACTCCGGGTGGGCGTTCCGGTCGACCGCAGTCAATCAAACGCCGCGTGATCAGGCTGGTGCTCATTCCCAGTGTCGTCGCCCTGGTCGTCTGGCTCGTCGCCTCCGGCTATCTCATCTTCCAGGGTTTCTACAACCGTCAGGTCGCCAACAGCGTCCGGCAGGTGTCGATCCCGGCCGTCTCGGCGCTCTCCTCGATCCAGCAGGAGCGGCGGTTGAGCGTCAGCTACCTGACCCAGCCCTCCCGGGACCTGGGCCGGTTGATCCAGCAACGGCAGCAGACCGACCAGCGGGTGGCCGCCCTCCGGCCGGTCGCCGACTCCGCGCTGGCCAACGCCCCGGACTCGATCGTGTCGCGGTGGAAGACCCTGGCCGGCCTGCTGGACGAGCTGCCGAGCGTGCGGAGCACCATCGACTCCCGGTCGGCCAACGGCTCGGGTGTCTACGACTTCTACAACCGGCTGCTCGACGCCGCCACCGGCCTGTTCGACACCCAGGCGAGAATCGTCCCCGACGTCACCGCCGCCCAGGGGGGCATCGCGGCGACCGAGGCGTTCCGCGCCAGTGACCTGATGTCCCGCGCCGGCTCCACCATCGACGGCGCGTTCGGTGCCCGTACGCTCAGCCCGGAGGACCATCTCGATTTCGTGAGCCTGGTGGGGGCGTACCACGCCGGCCTGAGCAACGTCGCGCCGCACCTGGAGCCGGAGGCCCGCGAGCGATTCGCCGCGATCACCGCGAGCAGCGCCTGGCGGGAGCTGGTCGCGGCGGAGAAGGCCCTGGTCAGCAACGGGCCGTGGCGCTCCGGCGCACCCCGTGCGCTGTCGTTCAACCGGACCCAGTGGGAAACCCTCACCCGGCAGGTCTCCGACGACCTGATCAATCTGACGGTCGTCCAGGCCGACGAGGTCTCGGCCCGCACGTTGCGCACCGGCAACACCCAGCTGCTGACCGCCTCCCTGGGCAGCCTGGTCGCGCTGCTCGTCGTCATCGCCGCGATCATCTGGGCGATCCGCCAGTCGCAGATCCTGGTCGACCGGGCACTGTCGGTCCGCCTCGCCCAGCTGGGCCGCGACGCCGAGGCGGTGGTCGACCAGAAACTGCCGGCCATGATGGACCGGCTCCGCCGCCGGGAGAAGGTCGACCTGGCCGCCGAACTACCCCTGCCGGAGTACGGCAGCGACGAGATCGGCCGAGTCGCGGAGGTCATCAACCGCTCGTTGCAGGCCGCGGCCGGCGCGGCCGTCGACGAGGCGAAGACCCGGGCGGCGGGCATCGCGATGCTGATGGGCGTCGCGCGCCGCCCGCAGCGCCCCCTGCAACGCGGCCTGAAGGTCATCGAGGACCTGCAGAACCGGATCGGGGACGAGAAGCTGCTGGCCGAACTCTTCGACATCAACCACCAGCTCACCCAGACCCGCCGCTTCCTGGAGAACCTCGTCATCCTGGCCGGCGGCCAGATCGGCCGGCGCTTCCAGAACCCGGTGCCGGTACGCCGGGTGCTGCTGGCGGCCTTCGCGGAGGCCCAGCAGTACCAGCGCATCACGTTGCGCAGCGCGCCCGACGTTGCGGTCGTCGGTCCGGCGGTGGCCGGCACCGTCCACCTGGTGGCCGAGCTGCTGGACAACGCGCTGACGTTCTCCCCGCCGGAGACCACGGTCTGGGTCACCTGCATCGAGGTCAAACGCGGCATCGCGGTGGAGATCGAGGACGCCGGCGTCGGCATGCGGGCGGACGTGCTGGAGCAGGCGAACGAGCTGCTGGCCACCGCACCCACCCCGGACGTGACGGCGCTCAAGGACGGTGCCCAGGTCGGTCTGCACGTGGTGGCCGAGCTGGCCAAGCGGGACGGCATCCAGGTCAGCCTGCGCGCCTCGGCGTACGGCGGCCTGTTGGCGATCGTGCTGCTGCCCGACCGCGTGATCGCCAGTGACCCGTTCACCGCCGACCTGGACCGCACCGACCCGGGTGGCGTGCCGCTCGGTGCCGTCGCCACGGCGATGTCGCGCCCCGGTCTCGGCGCGGTGCTGCCGGCCGGCAACGGCCGGCGGGAGCTGCACCCCGCCGCCGGTGCGCGGCCCGCCGCGATGGCGACGGCGGGCGGATCGGTCCGGGCGGCGGCCGACCCGGCCGGCGATCGGCGGGCTGAGCGCACCGGGGGCACCATGACCGACGTTCCGGCACAGCGCGGCGCGGTCCGGGGCGGCTCGTCCGCCCCCCAGGTCGCCGACCGGCCGCCACTGCCGCACCGCCGGCCGCAGCAACACCTCGCCCCCGAGCTGCGGGAGGACGGTCTGACCGGCCAGAAGCCGGACGTGGCGACGACCGCCCGCTCTCCCGAGGAGGCCCGGGACCGGTTCACCAAGTACCAACGGGCCTGGGCCGCTGGCCGGGCGGCGAAAAACGGGGACTCAGCCAGCAGAGACGACCAAGGCAGGAAAGTATGACCCACTCGGCATCGCAGAACGATCTGACCTGGATCCTCGACGATCTGGTGGAGGTCCCTGACGTTGTCTACGCGGTTGTCCTGTCCACCGACGGGTTGATCGTGCAGAAATCCACGTCGCTCCCGCAGGACGCCGGGGAGCTGCTGGCCGCCGGCGCGTCGTCCCTGCACAGCATCGCCGCGGGGATGGGCCGACGCTTCGACAGCGGCCCGGTGCAACAGGTCATCATCGAGTACGAGGGGCGGACGCTGTTCGTCGCCGCCGCCGGCCAGAACGCGCGGCTGGCGGTGCTCTGCGAGCAGTCCGTCGACATGGGCACCGTCGCGTACGAGATGAGCCGCCTGGTGACCCGGATCGGCGACTACCTCGGCTCGGAGGCCAGACTGGACAGCGGCACCCTCGTCGATCGACCAGGATCGAAGCTATGACGTACGACGTGTGGGATGGTGACGACGAGGCGGAGGCCGGCCGGCTCGTGCCGCTCTACATTCTGGTCAACGGCCGCACCAGCCCCCGGAACACCAGCCTGGACCTGGCCACCCAGGTGATCGCCCTGCCGGCCGACCCGAGCCGGTTGGAGCTGGAGTACCGGGACATCCTCCACCAGTGCAACGGTTGGATCTCCATCGCCGAGATCGGCGCCTACCTGCACCGCCCGCTGACCATCACCAAGGTGATGGTCGACGTGCTGCACGAGCAGGGGTTTCTGGACATCGGCTCGCCGGCGCAGGAAAAGATCGCCGACCGGTGGCTGCTGGAGACGGTGCTCGCCGGTCTCCAGCGGATCTAGACAAGAGGGACTGATACACGTGGATCGGAAATCGGTGAAGGTCGTCGTGGCGGGCGGCTTCGGCACCGGCAAGACCACCCTGGTCGGCTCGGTCAGCGAGATCCCGCCACTGGTCACCGAGGAGGTCCTCACCCAGGCCAGCGTCGGCGTGGACGACATCACCGGGGTCGAGGGTAAGACGAGCACGACGGTAGCGCTGGACTTCGGGCGGATCACCATCAGCAACGACGTCGTGCTCTATCTCTTCGGCACGCCGGGGCAGGACCGGTTCTGGTTCATCTGGGACGAGCTGGCCCAGGGCGCGGTGGGCGCGATCGTGCTGGTGGACACCCGCCGGCTCGGCACCAGCTTCCCGGCCGTCGACTACTTCGAGCGCCGGGGCATCCCCTTCGTCGCCGCGGTGAACCGGTTCTACGGCGAGTGTCCCTACACCGAGGAGGAGATCCGCGCCGCGCTGGAGCTGGATCCGACCGTGCCGCTGCTGTGGTGTGACGCGCGCGACCGGGCCTCCAGCAAGCAGGCGCTGATCGAGCTGGTCCGGCACGCGCTGTCCCGCCTGCCCGCCACCGCCTGAGCCACGCCGACCCGCACGGGCCGGCACCGCCTGAGCCCGCTGCCCCGCACGGGCCGCCACCGCCTGAGCAGCGCCGACCCGGCTGCCTGGGCCGTACCGACCCGGCTGCCCGCACGGGCCGCCGCGGTGCCGGCCGCCCGCCACCGCCCCGGTTGCCCGGTGTGCGGAGCGGAACCGCGGCTCACCGCTTCCGCGGGAGCGGCGCCAACCGCACCTTGAAGTGCCGCAGCAGCGGTGGCGACGAGACCACCCGGTAGCCGGGTACCCGCTCGGGCTCCTTGGCGATGTCGGCGAGGACGGCGGCCACGTAGTCGAGGTGGGTGTCGGTGTAGACCCGGCGCGGGACGGCCAGCCGCACCAGCTCGAACGGGGCCGGGGTGACCAGCCGGTGCCGGTCGTCCATCCCGCCGAGGTAGAGCGAGCCCAGCTCGGCGCAGCGGATGCCGCCGTCGAGGTAGAGCTGACAGCCGAGGGCGTGACCGGGGAACTCCTGTGGCGACAGGTGGGGCAGCAGCCGGCCGGCGTTGAGGTAGAGCGCGTGGATGCCGGGCGGCGCGACGGTGTCCACCCCGGCCTCGTTGATCAGCCGGGCCAGCCGGGCGGTGGAGGCGGCCCGTGCCGCCAGGTACCGGGGGTCGACCACCTCCCGCAGCCCCTGGGCGAGCCGTTCGAGGTCGTGGCCGGCGAGGCCGCCGTAGGTGGAGAACCCCTCGGTGGCGATCAGGTTCGCCTCGCACCGGGCGTGCAGGTCGTCGTCGCGCAGCCCGATGAGCCCACCGATGGCCGACAGGCCGTCCTTCTTGAGACTCACCACGCAGCCGTCGGCGAGCCCGAAGACGTGGGTGGCGATCCGCCGTGGCGTCCAGTCCCGGTAGCCCGGCTCCCGTTGCCCGACCAGCCAGGCGTTCTCGGCGAACCGCGCCGCGTCCAGGAAGAACGGCACCCGGTGCCGGCGGCACAGGTCGCGGACGGCGGTGAGGTTGGCGATCGACACCGGTTGCGCGCCGAGACCGTTGTTGGTGATGGTCATCAGGACCAGGCCGACCCGGTCCCCCTCCGGGCCGGCCAGGGTGGCCGCCAGCGCGTCGAGGTCGATGTCGCCCTTGAACGGTTCCCGGCTGTCGAGGTCGGACGCGGCCGGGCAGGGCAGGTCCCGGGGCTCGGCACCGGCCAGCGTGACGTTGGCGTGGGTGGTGTCGAAGTGGGTGTTGCTGAGGCAGAGCTGGCCGGGCTTCAGCAGGCTGGTGAAGAGCACGCGTTCGCCGGCCCGCCCCTGGTGGACCGGCAGCACGTGCGGATATCCGGTGAGGTCCTGGACCTCGTCGCGGAACCGGAACCAGGAGCGTGCCCCGGCGTACGACTCGTCGCCGAGCGCGGCGGCGGCCTCCTGAGCGGCCGAGGTGGCACCGGTGCCGGAGTCCGACAGCAGGTCGACGGTGATCTGGTCGGCGCGCAGGTTGAACGGGTTGAACCCCGCCTCCGTCAGGGCCGCCCGCCGCTCCTGCGGGCTCAGGAAGGGGATCGGCTCGACCACCTTGATCCGGTACGGGGGCAGCATCTCGTGCGCGTCCACGACCACAGTCAGCTCCTCGGGGGAAGTCAGGGGTGTCCCGTTCCGGCCCGGCCGGTCGGGGTCGTCAGCGTCGGCCGTCGACCGAGAGCCGGTGGCGTGCCGGCGGACGCACCTGGTGGGCCTCGGCGGAGAGGTAGACGGTCACCCCGGGCCGGGGTGCGCCCAGCCGCAGCGACAGGTGCGGGATCAGGCCCACCCCGTCGCGCAGCGGCCGACGGGTCACCGCGGCGAGCGCCCGGTCCAGCACGGCGGGGTCGAACCCGTAGCGGTCCAGCACCGCGACCACCCGGTCGTACGCCTCCTCGTCGTCGTCGACGTAGCCCCGGATCGGCACGTAGAGGCTGTAGCCGACGGGCCGGTCGACCCCCTCGACCAGGGTGTAGCTGCCGACCAGCGGAAGACCGACGAACCGGGTCCGGTCGCCACCGGCGATCGCGCAGAACTCGGCGAGCCGGCTGACGTCGGCGTCCTCGACCACGCCGGCCGCCCGGACGACGTCCCGTACCTGGACGTCGTGATGGGTCAGGTAGAGCTTGACCCGCGCCTGCGTGCCGTCCTGCAGGTCGAGGGCGAAGAAGGTCAGCCGGTCCCGGTGGCCCAGCTCGCCCGGCCGGATGCCGTGGTCGAGCATCGCCTGGTAGGACCGGCCGAGCCCGAGCCGGTGCAGCGCCTCGGAGACCAGGCTCGGCGCCCGGTCGACCCCCCTCACCTCAGGGTTGAGGTAGACCTTGAACTCCGGCCGCCGGCCGCTGCGGAACACCAGCGAGCACCAGAGGGCGAACACGCCCTGCGGGTCGCGGGTGGCGAAGAGGTCCCGCACCGAGTCCAGCCGGGAGGTCGACAGGCCGGCGCGGTGTGCCTGGGTGTCCAGGAACCGCTGGGTGGCGAGCATGTTGGCCAACCGGTCGGGCGGCGCTCCCAGCGTCTCGCCCAGGATCCGCACGGTCGGCGGCTCGGTGGGGCTGAAGGCGACGGAGAACTCCACCGGGGTGTGGTCGTCGGCGATGTTGGACGGCCAGGGTGGCGGGGCCGACAACGGCTGTCGACCGGCCGGGCCGAGCAGGCTCTCCAGCAGGGCCAGCGGTTCCGCCGGGCCGATCCCGACGGCCGCGCACAACCGCTGCAACTGGTCGCACAGGTGATCGGAAAGGGACGCCTCGTCCATCAGTTATCTCTCCCGATCAAGCCGACCAACCAAAAGAGACCTTAGGAATCATTTAGCAATAAGGTCAAGATCAGTCACAACTTGCAATGACATAACAGGATCGAGAGCGACAAATCACCCCGCATGATCACCCACAGTGGCGTGAACGACACGTTACCCCACGTCGCCGGCCGACCTCTGCCCGCGGCTCCACCGAGTCACTGCTCAGCAACCGACCGTCCTCGACGGACACCCCCGGGGCCGCGACGACGCGGAGCCCGTCAGCCCGTCCCCGCGTCGGTAGATGGCGTCCCCGGGAACGGCGTCGCCATCCACCACGAGCGGAAGAGCCCGCGCCTGGTCCGGCGGGCTCGCCGGATGCGGCCAGGTCAGGCGGGTCGGAGTCCGGCGTCAGCGGCGGGGCGTGACGGCCGACAGCAGCTCCGGCAGCCGGCGGTCCAGCACGTCCCCGGCCAGGTACGCCCCGAGCAGCGCCGCCCCCGCCCCGTACGCCGCGCCGACCGGCAGGGCCAGCCAGAGCCAGCCGTCGCCGAGCAGCCCGGCGGCCACCACCATCGGTACGGCCGCGGCCGCCGAGGCGACCATCGACAGCAGGGTGAGCATGCTCTTGGCGATCCCGGAACCGCTGTTCATCGCGAACGGGTTGCTCGTCTCCGGCAGCGAGTACGCGGCGAGCACCGAGATGAACCCGTTGATCGCCAACCCGGCCCCGTACGCGGCGAGCAGCGCGCCCGCCGCCACCCCGAACCATTCCGGCCGACCGAGCACCGCGCTGATGACCAGGGCGACGACGCCGAGCATCGGCAGCACGTACACGGAGAAGGCGGCCATCCGGGCGCGCAGCTCCAGCCGACCCGACACCCCGGCCACCACGTTCGCCGCGTAGGCGCTGCCGTCGAAGCCGAACTGGTTGGCCAGGGTCACCGAGGCGAGCACGCCGACGAAGAGCATCGAGATGCTGAGCAGCACCGGTGACGGATCCCCGGCGGACTCGAACCCCTCCGCGCCGGCGGTGAAGCCCGCGCCGCCGAGGTTGACCATCACCGGCACGAAGATCCCGACCACCGCGATGGTGATCAGGTTGGCCCGCCGTCGGGCGTCCCGCCACCAGTAGCGGCACTCCCGGGCCACCAGCGCGCCGAACCGGTCCCGGCGGGTCCAGCCGACCGCCCGGGGAAAGAGCTGGGCGACCGCGCCACCGGTCGGCGTCCGCCGGGCCTTCGCCGGGGCCGAGCCGGCCGCGCCGACCATCGCCGACTCGAGCGATCGGGACCACCAGAACAGCAGCACCACGATGGCCGCCGCGGTGATCAGCAGCTTCACCGGCACCGCCCAGGCCCGGCCCTCGGCCACGTCCAGGCCGATCGTCCAGGGTGCCCCGAACGGGGTCCAGCCGATGATCCGGGCCACCCCGACCAGCCGGTCCCAGTCGGCGGTGCGGACCGCGGCCAGCACCACGAGCTGCAACGGGCCGAGCGAGGCGGCGACCACGGCCAGCAGCACGGCGGCCAGGTCGCGTACCCGGCGGGACCGCAGCATGGTGGCGAACGCGCTGGTCACCGCGCGGCTGGCGGCGACACAGAGCAGCACACCGACGAGCACGCCGAGGGCGGCGACGACACCGGCCGCCGCGCCACCGAGCAGCGCGGCGCTGACCACCAGCCCGGCCACGGCGATCAGCACCGCGAACACCGGGACGCTCACCAGCGCCGCCGCGAACAGGCCGGTGACCAGGGTGCGGCGGGTGAGCGGGAGCAGCGCGAAGCGGGCCGGGTCGAGGGTCTCGTCGACGCCGAAGAAGACCAGTGGCAGCAGCAGCCAGCCGAGGACCAGCACCCCGCCGCCGAACGCCGCCGCCATCACCGCGTACCGGGGTTCGTCGGCGAAGCCGGGGGCGGCGAACATCAGGAACCCGCCGGCCGCGAACCAGAGCCCGACCAGCACCCCGACCACGAAGAGCGCGACCCGCCAGTTCTGGCCCCGGAAGTTGTTGCCCATCACCCGCAGCTTGAGCCGGACGAAGTGGCGCGGGGAGACCGCGCGGACCGGCTCGGCGGGGGTCACCGGGACAGCCACGCCAGCTCCTCACCGGTCGCCGTCCGGCCGCCGACCACCTCGACGAAGACGTCCTCCAGGGAGCGGTCGCCGCGCACCTCGGCGAGGGTGCCGACCCGCTTGATGGTGCCCTCGGCGAGGATCGCCACGTGCGAGCAGAGCCGCTCGACGACCTCCATCACGTGGCTGGAGAAGACGACCGTCCCGCCGCCGACCACGTACCGGTGCAGGATGTCGCGGATCAGCGCCGCCGACACCGGGTCGACCGCCTCGAACGGCTCGTCGAGCACCAGCAGCCGGGGGCCGTGCAGCAGCGCGCAGGCCAGGCCGATCTTCTTCTTCATGCCGGCCGAGTAGTCGACCACCAGGGTCCGCCCGGCGTCGGTGAGGGCCAGCACGTCGAGCAGCTCCGCCGCCCGCTGGTCGACCACCGCCGGGTCCATGCCGCGCAGCAGACCGTGGTACGCCAGCAGCTCCGCCCCGTTGAGCCGGTCGAACAGCCGGACCCCGTCGGGCATCACGCCGAGCAGCCGCTTGGCCTCCACCGGGTCGCCCCAGACGTCGTGCCCGAGCACCCAGGCCTGACCGTGGTCGGGGCGGAGCAGCCCGACGGCCATCGACAGGGTGGTGGTCTTGCCGGCGCCGTTGGGGCCGAGCAGGCCGTAGAACGAGCCGGCGGGAACGGCCAGGTCCACCCCGGCGACCGCCACCTTGCCGTCGAACTGCTTGGCCAGGCCACGTAGCGCCAGCGCAGGGTGTTCACCAGTCATACGTCGACCGTATCCGGGCCGGGCGGGTGGCCGCACCCGCTGGAGGACGATCCCGGCTCATCCTCGGGACGGACGGCGACCGGCGACGGACCGTCCGTCGGCCGGGCCGCGCGGCGGGCGCGACCGCCCCATCCGGACGAACCGGCCGGACCGCGCGGCGGGCGCGACCGCCCCATCCGGATAAACCGTCAGGAACGGAGCGACTCGGGCGCGTGCAGCCGGAGCATGGTGGCTCCCACGTCGACCGGGGTACGGCGGCGGGTGGCCATCGACACGGCGATCATCACGGTGAAGGCGAGCGGCACCGTCCACGCCGCCGGCTGCGCGGTGAGCGTGGCCGGCCAGCCGGACAGCGGCGGCCCGAGCACGGTGACCAGCACCGCGCCGATCGCCGCCCCGCCGCCGACCAGCACCCCGGCCGCCGCGCCGAGGTCGGTCAGCCCCCGCCACCAGATGCCGAGCACCAGCAGCGGGCAGAAGCTGGACGCGGCGACCGCGAACGCCAGCCCGACCACCTGGGAGACGTCCAGCCCGGAGACGTTCAGGGCGAGCGCCGCCGGCACCCCGCCGGCGATCACCGTGGCCAGCCGGAAGCCGCGTACCGAGCCGCGCCCGAGCACGTCGGTGGAGATCACCCCGGCGACGCTGGTGAGCAACCCGGACGAGGTGGACAGGAAGGCGGCGAACGCCCCGGCGGCGACCAGGGCGGCGAGCAGCCGGCCGGTGGGTCCGTCGCCCAGCGCCGCTTCGGGCAGCAGCACCACCACCGCGTCGGTCTGCCCGCTGACCAGCAGTTGCGGGGTGTAGATCCGGCCGAGCACGCCGTAGAGGGTGGGCAGCAGGTAGAAGACGCCGACCAGGGCCAGCACCACCAGGGTGGTCCGGCGGGCCGCCGCCCCGTCGGGGTTGGTGTAGAAGCGCACCAGCACGTGCGGCAGCCCCATGGTGCCGAGGAAGGTGGCCAGGATCAGCGAGTAGGTGGCGAACAGGCCCCGGTCGTCGTCCCCGGCGGCGCTGGGCAGCAGCCAGTCGGCGGCCCCGGTGGCGACCCCGGACACCTCGGGCACCGGGTCACCGGCGGCGAAGCTCAGCGTGTCGCCGGGGCGTACCTCCCGGATGGTGCCGTCGGCGAAGGTGAGGGCCGCGCGGTGCTCGACCACGACGGTGGTCGCGGTGCGGAACGCCGGCCCGTCGGGCGGGGTGACCGCCGGGCGGGCGTCGGCCTGCCACTGCAGGGCCAGGAAGATCACGGGTACGGCGAGCGCGGTCAGCTTCAGCCAGTACTGGAAGGCCTGCACGAAGGTGATCGCCCGCATCCCGCCCAGCGCCACGTTCGCGGTGACCACCGCCGCGACCAGCAACGCCCCCACCGGGTATGGCGAGCCGGCCACCGTGGCCAGGGTCAGCCCGGCACCCTGCAACTGCGGCACCAGATAGAGCCAGCCGATGAAGATGACGAAGACGGTGGCCAGGGTGCGCAGCCGGCGGGAGCCGAGCCGCAGCTCGCAGAAGTCGGGCAGGGTGAACGCGCCGGAACGGCGCAGCGGCGCGGCCACGAAGAGCAGCAGCGCCAGGTAGCCGGCGGCGAAACCGACCGGGTACCAGAGCACGTCGACGCCGTACTTGAGGACCAGTCCAGCGATGCCGAGGAAGCTCGCCGCCGACAGGTACTCCCCGCCGATGGCGGCGGCGTTCCAGGTCGGGCTGACCGTCCGGGAGGCGACCAGGAAGTCCGAGGTGGTCCGGGCCAGGCGCAGGCCGTAGAAGCCGATGCCGACGGTGACCAGGGTGACCGCGACGATCGCCGGTACGACGTACCCGTTGCCCATCAGCGTTCCGGCCGCTGGACGAGGTCGACGAAGTCCTGCTCGTTGCGTTCGGCGAGCCACACGTACGCCCAGCCGACGGCGATGAGGAAGGGGAAGGAGACCACCCCGAGCAGCAGCCAGGGCAGGTTGACGCCGAACACGGTGACCCGGCCGACCGGGGGCGCGATGGCGAACAGCCAGGGCAGCCCGCCCAGCCCGATGAGCACCAGCAGGCTCAGCCGCAGGGCGAGGGTGAGCTGTGCCCGGACCAGGCCCCGGACCAGCGCCTCGCCGACCCGGGTCTGCTGGGCCAGCTCGGTGCGGGTGTGGTCGGCCCGGGTGTCCCGTCGGGTGACGCCGGCCAACACGATCCGCACCCGGCCGCCCGGCCGGGGGGCCGGTGGCTCGGCGGGCCGCGGCGTCGGTCCGGGATCGTCGTGGACGGTCACCCGGGCAGTCTCGTTGGCCCGGCCCGATTGTCAAGTGTCGTCCACCGGGGGTTGTGGACAACCTGTGGACAACGCGCCCGCCCTGTGGATGACGGCGCGACCCCGAGTGCGAAGCCGGCGTGCCGTCCGCTTTGTCCTAACCGAAACGTCACCCGGAGATCATCTGTATCGGCCTTGCCGGCATTGACCCAGGCCCCTACGCTGGGGCGGCCAATCCTTTCCTCTTCGAACACGGGGTCTCTATGCGCAAAATTCGCACTATCCTCGGCGTCACTCTCGCCGGAGCATGTGCACTGGCCGTGGTGCCGGGTACGGCTTCCGCGGCTCCGGTCTCCGCGCCGCTGCAGAAGACGGCGGCCCTCGACGACGTGACCGGTGCCTACTACCCGGTCGCCCCGGCCCGACTGCTGGACACCCGCAGTGGCGTGGGCGCTCCGGCCGGCAAGATCGGCGCCGGCAAGAAGGTCGACCTCCAGGTCGCCGGCCGTGGTGGCGTACCGGCCAGCGGCGTCGGCGCGGTCGTGCTGAACGTGACCGTCACCGGTCCCACCGCCGCCAGCTTCCTCACCGCCTACCCGACCGGCGAGTCCCGGCCGACCGCCTCCTCGGTGAACTTCGCCAAGGACTGGCTGGGCTCCAACAACGTCACCGTGAAGCTCGGTGCCGGCGGCCAGGTCTCGGTCTTCAACAACAGCGGCTCGACCGACGTGATCGTGGACGTGGTCGGCTTCTACGCCGGCGACGACACCCTCACCAACCGCAACGGCGGCCAGTACGAGTGGTACCTGCCGGAGCGGCTCTGGGACACCCGGCAGGACCCGGAGGGCAAGCCCCCGGCCGGTCAGGTGCTGGAATACTCGCTCGACTTCGGCGACGACTACAACACCCACGTCAAGTCGCTGGTCTTCAACCTCACCGCCGTCTCGCCGGCCAAGTCCGGCTTCCTCACCGCGTGGTCCGGTGCGGGCGCCCGGCCGACCGCCTCGACGGTGAACTACCTCGCCGGCAAGAACGTGCCGAACCTGTCCTTCGTGCAGACCACCCCCTGCACCGGCACCGAGCAGTACAACTGGTGCACCCCGGGTGCGCCGAAGTTCAAGATCTACACCTCGCAGGCGTCGCACGTCCTGACCGACCTGGTCGGCGTAGTCGACGACGGCGAGTCGCCGTACGGCATGCGGTTCGCGCCGCTGAGCCCGACCCGGATCGTGGACAGCCGCTCCAACCTGGGCATCTCCGGCGCCATCCCGGCGGGCGGGGTCCGCAAGGTCACCGCGCCGGACGCGCTGGTCACCCCGGACACCGAGGTGCTGGCGATGAACGTCACCGCCGTCACCCCGACCAGCAACACGGTCGTCACCACCTGGCCGGCGGACTTCGACGGCATCGGCAAGCCCGACACGAGCAACCTGAACCCGTACGCGGGCCAGGTCGTCTCCAACGGCGTGCTCGGCGTCATCGGCCCGAACAACGCGTTCAACGTGCACAACCTCTCCGGCAGCACCCACCTGGTCGCTGACGTGGTCGGCACGTTCTACTACCCGGCTCCGGCCGCGGCCAAGTCGGCGCAGGCCAAGACCGCCAAGGCGGACGCGGTTCCCTCCGCCAACCGGCGCTGACCGCCACCCGGTAACACCGCAGAGCGCCCCGACCGTCAGGTCGGGGCGCTCTCGCCTCTCACCGAACCGCCGGCCGAGGGCCGCTGACCGGCGACGGTGCCGTGCGGTCCACCGGCTTTCCTTCTTCCTTCTTCCACGGGGTAATCATGCGAATCTTTCGCGCGCTACTCGGCATGAGCGTTGCCGGGGCCTGTGCGCTCGCCGTACTGCCGGGGGTGGCGCTCGCCGCGCCCACCGCGCCGTACACCGTCCTCACCGTCAACCTGGGACTGCACGAGCCCACCCCGGTCTCCGGGTCCGCCGTCTACGACAGCTCCAACGCCACCATGGACGCGGCGGCCAGCGCCGGGGACTGGCTCCGGCTCACCGCGATCCTGCCCGACCGGTACGTCCGGATCGACACCGCTGCGCCCGCCGGCCAGACCTGGACCGCCGGCCAGACGTATCCGACCGTCCGCGCCGGCCGGGCCGCCGGTGAGGCGCTGTTCGACATGAGCACGGCCGGCAACGGCTGCGCCTACGGCAGCGGGTCGATCACCGTCCGGCAGGTCACCCGCGACGCGGACACCGGGCTGATGACGGCCTTCGCCGCCTCGTACGAGTTCCGCTGCGACCGGGACGTCGAGATGATGACCGGGGAGCTCCGCTGGAACTCCCCGGTGGACTACGTGGCCCCGGTGGCGGACCCGGGCCGGCTGAACTTCGGTTCGGTGGACGTCGCCGAGCAGCGCAGCCGCATCGTGCGGGTGCGGTCCCTGGGCAGCACGCCCAGCACCTTCGGGGCGGCCGGGATCGCCGGGGAGCACGCCACGAAGTTCGCGGTGACCGACGACACCTGCGCGGGCCGGACGCTCACGGCGGGAGCCGAGTGCACGGTGACGGTGATGTCGAAGGCGACGACGCCGGGCCGCTTCGTCGCGGCGCTGCGCCTGCCGGACAACAGCTCGACCGGTCACTGGAGCATCCCGGTCGAGGTGTCGGCGATCCGCAGTGTGGTCGGCACCTACTACCCGATGACCACGCCCACCCGGATCATGGACACCCGTACCGGCATCGGCACGGTGAAGGGCAGGATCGGTGCCGGGCGGACGGCCTTCCTCCAGGTCGCCGGCCGGGACACGCTGCCGAGGAACGGCATCGGCGCGGTGGTGCTGAACGTGACTGTCGTCGGCCCCACGGCAAACGGCTTCGTCACCGTCCACCCGGCCGGGGAGGCACTGCCGACCGCCTCCACGATCAACTTCGCCAAGGGGTGGCTGGGTTCCAACAACACCACCGTCAAGCTCGGCGCCACCGGCGCCCTGTCGGTCTACAACCGCAACGGTGAGACCGACGTGGTGATCGACGTGATCGGCTTCTACGCCGGGGACGAGACCATCATGTTCGAGCGCGGCATGGGCGGTCAGGTGCAGTGGTACGAGCCGTACCGGGTGATGGACACCCGCACCCGGGGGCTGATCCCCGCCGGGGGCGAGTTCAACGCCTGGATCGACTTCCACACCTACAACCCCAAGGTCAGGGGGCTGATCCTCAATATCACGGCGGTGAACCCGCAGCAGGCCGGCTTCCTCACCAGCTGGTCGGGCGAGGTGCCCCGGCCCAACGCGTCCACCGTGAACTACGGGGCGGGCAAGGTGGTGCCGAACCTGGCGTACGTCAGGACGGCGCCCTGCCCGGAGGGGAGCTGCAACGGTGCGACCGGCGCGGCCCGCTACCGCTTCTACACCTCGGCGACCACGCACATCGTGGTGGACCTGGTCGGGGTGGTCGACGACGGGACCGAGGTCGACGGCATGCGGTTCACCCCGATGAGCCCGACCCGGATCGTGGACAGCCGGATCGGGCAGGGCCTGCCGACGGCCCTCGGGGCGCACGAGGCGGGGAAGGTCACCGCGCCGGCCGCGATGCTGACCGACGCGACCCAGGTGCTGGCGATGAACGTCACCGCGGTCGCGCCGACGACCAACACGGTCGTCACCGTCTGGCCCGCCGACACGGGCCGGGCGAAGCCGAACGCCAGCAACCTGAACCCCGCGCCGGGTCAGGTCGTCTCCAACGGGGTGCTCGGGGTGCTCGGCCCGCAGGACGCGTTCTACGTCGACAACCTGTCGGGCCGCACCCACCTGGTGGCCGACGTGACCGGCACCTTCCAGGTGTACCCGGGCACGGCGGCCGGCAGCCGTCGGGCGGGTAGGCCGGCGGTGGCCGGCAGCGGCTGGACGCCGAGCACCTCCTAGCCACGCCACCCGCGCTGAGGGCGCCCCGGCCTCGGCCGGGGCGCCCTTCGCCGTTCCCGCACCAGGGGGCCGATGTTGCGGTATCCGGGTGCCCGGTCACCGCAACGTCGCCGATGTTGCGACGATCACGACCACCGGCAGGGTCAGCGGTTCCAGTCCTGTTTGGCGGCCCGGACCAGCTTGTCCTTCAGCTCCCGGGTGTGCCGGCGGCTCACCGGCAGCTCGGCGGCGTCGATCAGCACCACGTACCCCGAGTTGACCAGGCGCAGCTCGGCGATCAGCCGCAACTGCACCAGGTACGACCGGTGGATGCGGACGAAACCGGCGTCCGCCCAGCGTTCGGCGAGGGTGGCCAGCGAGACCCGGACCAGGTGCGACCCGTCGGCGGTGTGCAGCCGGGCGTAGTCGCCCTGCGCCTCCACCCAGCGCACCGCCGAGCGGGGCAGCATCCGGGTCGTCCCGGCCAGCTCCACCGGGATCGTCGGGTCCTCCTCGGTGCGGGCCAGCGCCGCCGGGTGCGACGGCACCACCCGGGAGCCCATCACCCGGCGTAGCGACTCGGCCAGCCGCTCGGCGCGTACCGGTTTGCGGACGTAGTCGGTGGCGCCCAGGTCGAAGGCGTCCACCGCCCCGTCGTCGTACGCGGTGACGAAGACGATCGCGGGCGGCCGGGCGAACCGGCGCAGCACCCGGGCCAGCTCCATGCCGTCCAGGCCGGGCATCCGGATGTCCAGGAAGACCACGTCCACGTCGGTGTCCCGCAGCACCCGGAGCGCCTCGGTGGCGTCACCGGCGGTGTGCAGCCGGGCCACCCGGGGATCGGCCCGCAGGTGGTACGCCAGCTCGTCGAGCGCCGGTGGTTCGTCGTCGACCGCCAGCACCCGCAGGAACCCGGCCGCGTTCACCGCGCCGTCCCGCTCGCTCACGCGCCGGCCCGTACGCCCGGGTGGAACTTCGGAATGCGCAGGCTCACCTTCGTGCCCGAGCCGGGGCCGGTCTCGACGACCAGGCCGAACCCGTCGCCGAAGACCGAGCGGAGCCGCTCGTCGACGTTGGAGAGGCCGACGTGCTGGCCCGGGTCGTCGGTCGGGTCGCTGCCGGCCCGGGTCAGCTCGGCGATCCCCGCGGTCAGCGTGGCCGGGTCCATGCCCACTCCGTCGTCCTCCACCGTGATGTGACACTCGGCACCCGCGTCCCGGGCCTCGATGCTCACCATGCCGGTACCGGGCTTGCGCGACAACCCGTGCCGCACCGCGTTCTCCACGAGCGGTTGGAGGCAGAGGAACGGCAGGGTCACCGGCAGCACTTCCGGGGCGATCTGCAACCGCACCTGCAACCGGTCCCCGAACCGGGCCCGTTCGATGGTCAGGTACCTGTCGATGGAGCGCAACTCCTCGGCGAGGGTGGTGAACTCCCCGTGCGCGCGGAACGAGTAGCGGGTGAACTCGGCGAACTCCAGGATCAGCTCCCGGGCGCGCTCCGGGTCGGTGCGGACGAACGACCCGATCGCGGTCAAGGCGTTGTAGATGAAGTGCGGGCTGATCTGCGCCCGCAGCGCGCGGATCTCGGCACGGGCCAGCCGTTCCCGGGAGGAGTCCAGTTCGGCCAGCGAGAGCTGGTTGCCGGCCCAGTGGGCGGTCTCCAGGGTGGCCTGCACCAGGCCGGGCGCGGGTGGCCCGTCGGCTACCGCGACCAGCGCCCCGACCACCCGGCCGTCCGCCGACAGCGGGGCCACCACCGCCCCCCGGACCAGGCAGTCCACCCGGTCGCAGTGCAGCTCCGACTCGCCCAGCACGGTCGACCGGCCGGTCTCGGCGACCCGTCGGGCCGCGGTGAGCAGTTGGTCGCCGTGGTGCCCGCCGCGCCCGTCCAGGGCGAGCAGCGTGTCGGCGTCCGTCAGCGCCAGCCCGGCCGCCCCCACCAGCGCCCGCAGATGGCGTACGGCCTTCGCCGCGCCCGCCGGGTGCAGCCCGGTGCGCAGCGGCTCGGCGGCCAGCCCGGCGGTGTGCAGCACCTCGTAGGTGGCCCGTTGGGTGGCGGTGGCGATGCCCCGCCGACCGCGCAGCCGCAGCGCCGCCCAGAGCGCGGCGGCGAGCGCGGTCACCAGCGAGACGACGCCGATCACGGCGGAGAGGTTGCCACCCACCCCGCGATCCTGGCCTGTCCGGGCCGCCACGCCAAGGGGTTCAGTAGGCGCCCTTGCGGGCCAGTACCACGCCGACCGTCCGCCACAGGATGCTCAGGTCGTACGCCAGCGACCAGTTGTCGACATAGTAGAGGTCGAGCCGGACCGCCTCGTCCCAGGACAGGTCGGAGCGACCGGAGACCTGCCACAGCCCGGTCATTCCGGGCCGGACCAGCAGCCGCCGCCGGACGTCGCCCAGGAAGTCGCCGTCGTCGGCGGGCAGCGGACGCGGCCCCACCAGCGACATCTCCCCCCAGAGCACGTTGATCAGCTGGGGCAGCTCGTCCAGCGAGGAGGCCCGCAGGAAGCGGCCCACCGGGAACACCCGGGGGTCCTGCCGCATCTTGAACAGCATGCCGTCGGTCTCGTTCTGGTCGACCAGACCGGCCAGCCGCTCCTCGGCGTTGACGTACATGGTGCGGAACTTCCAGACCCGGAAGGTACGCCCCTCGTGGCCGACCCGGGGTTGGCGGAAGAAGACCGGCCCGGGGTCGGAGATCCGGATGGCCAGTCCGATGGCCAGGAAGACCGGCACCAGCAGCAGCAGGCCCAGCCCGGCGGCGACCCGGTCCATCAGGTTCTTGGCCAGCAGCGCCGGCCCGGACAGGGTCGGCTCCTCCACGTGCAGCAGCGGCAGGCCCTCGATCGGGCGGATGTGCACCCGGGGGCCGGCGATGTCGGTGAGCTGCGGGGCGACCACCAGGTCGACGCCGGAGCCCTCCAACTGCCAGGCCAGCCGGCGCAGCTCGCCCGGTTCGGCGCTGGCCGAGCCGCAGACCGCGATGGTGTCCCCGCCGACCTCGCGCACCAGGGCCAGCACGTCCCGGCCGGCGTACACCGGGACGGGGGTCTCGATGCCCCGGGCGGCGGCGTACCCGTCGGTGATGTGGATGGCCACCGGCACCAGCCCGGCGGCCGGGTTACGGGTGACCGCGACGTAGACCTCCAGGCACTCCGGCAGGGTGCCCACCAGCACCATCCGGTGCCCGGCGTGCCCGGCGCGGCCCCGGACCCGGTGCAGCACGAACCGCGCGGAGATCCGGAAGAACAGGACCAGCACCAGTGCCCCGGCCAGGGCGAAACCCACCGTGTAACGGGACAGGTCGGTCTTGGTGGCGAAGGCGACGAACGAGACCGTCGCGGTGACCGCGACCCCACCCCGGATGACCCGCTTGTACTCCTCCGGGCCGAGCCCGAGGTAACGCCGGTCGTAGGCCCGGTTGCCCCACAGGGCCGCCAGCCAGCCGAGCGGCACCAACAGGAAGACCACGGTGTAGAACCAGGTCGGGTCGGCCTGCGCGTTGTAGAAGCCGGCCCGCGCCTGACCGAACGCCTCCTGGGCGATCCAGTCGGCCAGCACCACGGCGGCGAAGTCGAGCAGCAGCAGCGCCGCTGTGTACGGGCGGTGCCAGCGGGACACCCGACGACGGGCACGTGCCCACGCCGACCGGGGCACCCCGTTGTGCGACGGCGGTGTCGGCGGCTGGATCTCGAAGCTGTCGACGTGCCGCACGAGTTTGCTCCGGCCTGTGTTGGTTACCGGGCGCTGGAGGCTTGTCGTCACCTCAACCCATGTCCTCCCGCATGACCCGCGCCGCTCACTCGCCGTGAGGAACCCGGGTCGCTCACCGTTCCCGTCTCCCCACGCTGGCAGCGGGTCAAACGCGGTCCCGAGGGACCGTGCGTCTGGCGTAGCCGACGGGGGAACCGGCCGACTTCACGTCAGTTTTCGAAGCCGGGGACCGAGCCACTATACCGATGGACGGCCACCGGGGTAGCACGCGGACGGGGAGGTTTCGCGCGCCACGGTCGATACCTCTCCGTAACCGGGACAGGTTGTGACTCACCGTACGAGACGGGACAACCTTCGGTCAGCGAGCGGTTTGCCGCCGGTCTGGCAGGTGGGGCAGTACTGGAGACTGGAGTCGGCGAACGACACCTCCCGTACCGTGTCCCCACAGACCGGGCAGGGCAGCCCGGTCCGGGCGTGCACCTTCAGCCCGGAGCGTTTCTCGCCCTTCAGCTCGGCCGCCCGGTGCCCGACCGAGCGGCGTACCGCGTCGCCGAGCACCGTCCGGGTCGCCGCGTGCAGGGTGGCGAGCTGGTCGTCGGTGAGCCGGTCGGTGATCGCGAACGGGGACAGCTTCGCCGCGTGCAGGATCTCGTCGGAGTACGCGTTGCCGACCCCGGCGAGCACCGCCTGGTCGGTGAGCACCCCCTTGACCTGCCCGCGTCGGCTGCGCAGCCGTTCGGTGAAGGTGGCCAGGTCGGCGTCGAGGGCGTCCGGCCCGAGCTTGGCCACCCCGGGGACCTGCGCCGGGTCGGTGACCAGGTAGGCGGCGAGCTTCTTCTGGGTGCCCGCCTCGGTGAGGTCGAACCCGGAGCCGTCGTCGAGGCGTACCCGTAGGGCGATCGGACCCTTGCCGGGGCGCAGCGGAGTGGTGGACGGAAACGCCTCCCGGTAGTGCAGCCAGCCGGCGCGGGCCAGGTGCACCACCAGGTGCAGGTCACCGTCGAAGATCACGTCGAGGAACTTGCCGTGCCGCCGGGCGTCGGCCACCGCCCGGCCCGACACCGCCGTGGGCGCCGGGTCGTACGTCTTCAGGGCGCTGATCGCGGCGACCTCCACCCGGTCGACACGTCGCCCCACGGCGCGCTCACGCAGGTAGCCGGCGAGCGCTTCCACCTCCGGTAGTTCGGGCACCCCCTCACGGTAGCCTTCGTTCCCGTGAGAATCGTGGTGGCGCACAACCGGTACCGGGAAGCCCAGCCGTCGGGTGAGAACACGATGGTCGACTCGGAGATCGGGCAGCTCACCGCCGCCGGGGTCGAGGTGTTGCCGTTCATCCGCAGCTCCGACGAGATCCCGTCGATGCCGAAGTCGGCCAAGGCGCTGCTGCCGATCTCGCCGATCTACGCCCCACGCGCCCAGCAGGACCTGTCCCGGCTGCTCACCGAGCACCGGCCGGACGTGCTGCACCTGCACAACCCGTACCCGCTGCTCTCGCCCTGGGTGGTGCGGACCGCGCACAAGCACGGGGTGCCGGTGGTGCAGACGGTGCACAACTACCGGCAGGTCTGCTCGTCGGGGATCTACTTCCGCGACGGGGTGATCTGCCAGGACTGCAAGGGCCGGGCGCTGGCGGTGCCGTCGATCGTGCACCGCTGCTACCGGGACTCGCGGGCGCAGAGCGCGCTGATGGCGGCCACCCTGGCCGTGCACCGGGGCACCTGGCGCTCGGTGGACCGGTTCATCGCGCTCACCTCGGCCATCGCCGACCACCTGACCGACTACGGCATCCCGGCCGAGCGGATCGTGGTCAAGCCCAACGCGGTGCCCGACCCGGGCGCCCCCACGCCGCTCGGTGACGGCTTTCTCTATCTGGCCCGGCTGACCCCGGAGAAGGGCGTCGACCTGCTGCTGGACGCCTGGCGGCGGCACCCGGTGGGCACCCTGGGCACGCTGCGGGTGGCCGGTGACGGCGAGCTGCGTCCGCTGGTCGAGGCCGCCGCCGCCGAGCGCGCCGACGTCGTCTACCTGGGCCAGCTCGACCGGGACGGGGTACGCGCCGCCGTCGAGGCGAGCGCCGTGGTGATCGCCGCCTCGATGTGGCACGACGTGCTGCCCACCGTGATCATCGAGGCGTTGGCCAGCGGGCGGCCGGTGCTCGGCACCGCGCTCGGCGGCATCCCGTACCTGGTCGGCGCGGACGTCCCGCACGAGCCCGCCGGTACCGGCCCGGCCGCCGAGGCCTCGGCGGTCGCCGGCCACGCCCCGCCACCGGTCGGTCCGCCGGCGATCCCGGCCGGGCTGCTCGGCGGCACCGCCGGCTGGGTGGTCCCGCCGGATCCGGCCGCGCTGGCCGCCGCGCTCCCGGTCGCGCGGGCCGGTGCCGCGCTGCTCTCCGCCCCGGCCCGGCTGCGGTACGAGCAGACCTTCCACCCCGACGTGGTCCTCAAGCGTCACCTCGCCATCTACGCCTCCCTAACCCGCCCCCACTGACCCGCCCCCGCCAACGCCAGACCTCGCGCGATCTTGGTGGAAAGTGGCCCCTATAGGGGCCGTTTCCTTCCAAGATCTCTGCGCCCGAGGGCCGAGCAGGGCGGGCAGGGCGGTCGGGCGTGTCGCGGCTGGCGAGTCTTGCCACTCGAAGCGATATGACTGGCTGGCATATTTATGCCGACCAGTCATATCCCCTGCGGCAGAGTCACCTCCTACGGCAGTCTGGGCACGGGCTTCGTGGATAGAACTAGTGCCGTGTCTTTGAAGATTGATCGTGTAATGCGTCGGTTATGAGGATAGATCGGGCAGGCTGTCTCCCAGCACTCGTGGTGGGAGGTGATGGCCGGTGGGCAGACGGCCGGAAGTGTTCGTCCGGCAGGTGTCGATGGCCGAGGGACAGCGGTTGCAGCGGATCACCCGGACCGCGAAGGACCCGGTGAAGCTACGCCGCGCGATCGTGGTGCTGATGTCCGCCCAGGGACAACCCGCGCCGGACATCGCCCACCTGCTCAAGACCAGCGAGGACTACGTCCGGGACGTGATCCACGCGTTCAACGAGCGGGGGTTCGACGCCCTGGACCCAAAATGGAGCGGGGGCGCACCGAGACGGATCGATGAGCAGACCAGAGACTGGATCTGCGTCATCGCCCGGTGCGACCCCCGCTTCCTCGGCCAACCCTTCTCCTGCTGGTCACTGACCAAGCTGCGCGACTATCTCGTGGCGGCTGGTCACGTCACCACGATCAGCGTCGAGACGGTCCGCCGGATCCTGCACGAACGCGGGATCTCCTGGCAGGCCACCACGACGTGGAAGGCCAGCACCGACCCCGACTTCACCACCAAGATGCGCCGGATCCTGGACCTCTACGACCACCCACCCGCCGACGGCAGGGTGCTCGGCGTCGACGAGTTCGGGCCACTCAACCTGCAACCCCGCCCCGGACGGACCTGGCGGACCGTCGCACACCCGGTGCGGCTACGAGCCACCTACACCCGCGACCAGGGCGTCCGACACATGATCGCCGCCCTCGACCTGACCAACGCCGCCTGCACTACCGCATCCGCGACCGCAAACCGTGGCGCGAGTTCCTGGCCTTCCTCAAGACCCTGCGCCGCCGCTGGCCCGCCCAGAAGCTGTACCTGATCTGCGACAACTTCTCCCCACACAAGCACCCCGAGGTCCGCGCCTGGTGCACCGCCAACCAGGTGGAACTGGTGTTCCTACCGACCTACGCGTCCTGGCTGAACTGGATCGAAGCCGAGTTCGCCGCCGTGCGCTACTTCGCCCTCAACGGCACCGACCACCACACCCACACCGAGCAGGACACCGCCATCGGCGCCTACATCCGCTGGCGCAACCACCGAGCACACCCGAAAGCCGGATTCGCAACCGGATCCAAGATCCGCCACCGGATTACCCGTTCAAGGCCGCATGACGAGGCACTAGCCAATGGCGGCTGCCGTAATAGACCCACAGGTGACCGGTTCGGGCCGTTTCGGGTGCCTCGTCGGGCCATTGGGCGATCAGCCACCCGTTCGGGCAGGTCATATCGCCTCGTCACCGCTACGCTGGCCACGAGGTCTCCGGTATGAAGTTCTTGCTTGGTCACAGAACCAGATCCCGGAGACCTCTTCAGTGGTCGATCACCGCCACGCCGTGACCTCGACGCCGCCAAACCCGACTTACGAGACATGCCTCAGATCTGGTCCAACACGAGACTCGCCTCTTTGGCCCATTTCGGATGCCCGCTCTCCGCAACTTCCCGCAGCATAATCAGCGCACTTTCGAGACTCCCTGGCTTTCCATGCGTGCCGTCCCACAAATAGAACATGCCTATCCAGAAACCCGCTTCCAAGCGGTGTTCGGGATGCCCTGACCTATACGCTTCGCGTAGGTACTTCACCCCCGTATGCTTCCTGTCTTGCGTGCCGTGCAGCAAACCAAGAGAACAATTTGCAGCAGTTGCCCAATCGGCATGTCTCGTCTCAATCGCAGCCTCGTATGCCCTGATCGCCGCATCGGTATCCTCCCGTGCCTCCAAGATGTAGCCGAGTAGCCAGGCGCCCTTACCTCGCACCTCTGGATCCTGTTCTTCGCATGGAACCTGCTCCTTGTAAGCCAAACGCGCCAGTCTTTCAACCTCCGGGACGGGACCCTCCCGTTCCAGAATCCGGCCAGCAAGCGCGACAGCCGCCAGTAGCGAAAAGCGAGACTCATCAACATTGGCGGCTTCATAGTAGAATTCATCGACGATCACGTATTCGGAGCCCATGGATTCATGGACCTGGGCCAGCATCAACGCCACCCTTGCCTTGAAGCCGGAATCCGCCAGATCCATAGCACTTTGAAGCTTGACAACGGCCTCGGGATATCTATGCGCCACATCGTAGGCAACTCCGATATTGAAGGCGGCCTTCGCCCGCGTCTCACGATCGCCGAGTTTTTCGGCGTCGGTCCAGGCCCGAATTGCGCCGGGGAAATCCGGGGTCTCTTTTTCGCACAGCAGGCTACCAAGGCTGAGGGCGGCTTGCGCGGAGTGGTAGGGTTGCGCACACCGAACACTTTCCTCATATGCCTCCATGGCCCTATCAATGAGACCCATATCCATTGCAGTTATCCCGGCCTCATAAAGTGCCGCCGCTCGAAAATCGAGCTGTTCAGAGGCGGCAAGATGGAGGTAGAAATTCAAGGCGCCAGGAAAATCCTGCATCCCTCTTCGCCTTCTGCCTTCCGCCATGGCCGTGTCGATATCGATCGGGTCGAGCTCAGATCGACACGTTTGCCCCTCGCCACTTTCTGCGAATTTTATGTATTCCCGCAGTGCTGGTACGACATCAGGGTTCCTCCCGTGAGAGTTGCCCCCAGCTTCCCATTCCTCCAAACGTGCTTGCAGCTCGCTGACGGATGCCCTCAGAAGCGAGAGGAGTGTCTTTGCAGAGAGCACCAAGCTAGAGACGAGAGGATTTGAGAAGTCCCGGTCAAGCGCGGCGATGGCTTTCTCTCTATCACCCACCTTTGCATAATGGTGACCCAATTCAAACCAGGCCAGAAGTGCGGAAGCGCCGGACCATTGCGTCGCAAGCGTCCAGTATTCAATCGCCTGCCCGAAATCCCCCTCCTTTCGGAATATACTTCCCAGCCGGTGGGCTGCGGCGCTTGCCTCATCGGATGCGCCCGATTCGACGACTTCCATCAGCGCCACCTTCGCAGCCGATAGATCCCCGAGTTTCTCGAACACATGTCCGATAAGCAAGGTTGCCCGCGCGGCGTTTTCGGGTACCGTTGCCGCTTTGACTAGGGCTTCCTTCGCATAGACGAATTCACCATGCTCATTTGCCTCCTGCGCGACATAGAAGCATTCATGGGGGTCGAGTATCCTGACGAGCACGGGCCAAAGGGTGTCCGGCAATTTCCAGCTCGCTTTATCATCCCGTAATTGATCAGAAATAATCCAAGACGGACGCCCTCGATAAATCCTGGAACAGATCATCGGAGGAGTATTAGGGGCGGGCCTCTGTGCCCACGCCATCCCTGCCGCAAAAATCTCATCAGATACAGCGATATCGGCAATTTCTGCTAGGTAGATGGGGAAAATCTGTATCAGCTCTTCATCCAGCACGGGTCGCATCAAGCCGGCCCGTCGGAAATCAATAATCGCACGGACAATTGCAACGCCTGAAGGACTCTGAGAGCGGCCCGTGTTAAGCCGTATCCACGCGAGGTGAGAGTCCGCGCCCAACTCAGCCAGCTCCGATTCCGCCTCGTTCAAGCCTGCGGTCTGTACGATTTCTGAAATCTCGGGTTCCCATGACAGGTGAACCAGATACGCGCGCTTTAGCGCGGCCTTCGCATTCGACTTGTAGCCGCGAGGCGCATCAACGATCGCAGCACATTCATCGGCCGAGATTGTTGCCACAAAGAACGCCTTTTCAGCGAGCAACTCAAGCGTTTCACGAGAGAGGCCGTCAAGGTCTGGTGACGTCAGGCCATCCGTCCATATCAGTATCTGTTCTGTCATGGTCATCGGGACGTCTCTGGCTCTGACGAAGTCGGTGATCGCGCTCGCGTCGCGCGATACAAGCACCCTAGTTTCTGGCCCTAACGTCTCTGCAATCGCGGTCCACGCGGAGGTTGACTTGCCTACTCCCTCATCACCGTAAACCAACAGAAATGGGTACGGGGGCACCGCAGTGGCGAGCGCCAAGCGCAACTCCTCGTCAGAGTCGGGACGCGGCAGGTACAGCCCGGCAGATGGTGCGGGCGTTCCATTCCAGCGCTCGATCAGCTCGCGCAGTGTGTGAAACGGCGGTCTCTCCATCTGGTCTACCGGAAAAACCGAGAACTGATCCAAAAGCCTCTTCCGATGGTCAGACTCTTCCGACCTTGTTCGCTCTAGCTCAGTCTGCAACAGCAGATGACGCTTAAGCCATCTGCCACGATCCACCAACAGCGGGTCCAACTCCCGGTTTTTCTCACGAGCACAGCCAGTCAGCGCCTGAACGACATCGTCTACCAGCTCCCAGTTTGGCGCCAGCTTTCCCTTGCCAGCAAAAAGATCATGGAGGGTCGTGATCCCCCATCCGTTTTTGGTGTGGCGGCGGATCCTTGCTAAGGCGGGTGAACCGGCGTGCCGCTTGAGCTCACGAAGCTCCTCAACGAACCGCGGCACTGACCACGCCTCTTGCTCTTCGACGCTATCGTCAGACCATTTGTTCATGGCTGCCACCCTAGCGGCAGCCAAAGGCTTCTCGCGACAGCGGCGTGTTCGGATTGTTTCGGCGTCGTTCGGACCTAGTTCGTTTGTGCCGGCGACACGGCATGCTGGTGGCAGCCGCAGAACGGCTGTGGCTGAGCAAGTAGAGGAACCGATGAAGCTTTTCGACACCAGGGCCGCACTCGTTCTCATCGCGATGCTCGTCGTCGGTGCGCTAGCCGCCAGCCTGACCCTGGCGGCCGGGGGCACATGGCCAGCCGCGTTACTGGTCGGCGGAAGTAGTGGTTGGGGCGTGCTGGCCACACTGCCGTCGCTACTAGAATGAGGCCCCCACGTTGAGCGGAGTTACCTCGAGGAGCAACAAGCGCGCCGCCCGGTTGCTCAGCGCCCCTTTATTACGGCAGCCGCCATTGGCTAGTGCCTCGTCATGCGGCCTTGAACGGGTAATCCGGTGGCGGATCTTGGATCCGGTTGCGAATCCGGCTTTCGGGTGTGCTCGGTGGTTGCGCCAGCGGATGTAGGCGCCGATGGCGGTGTCCTGCTCGGTGTGGGTGTGGTGGTCGGTGCCGTTGAGGGCGAAGTAGCGCACGGCGGCGAACTCGGCTTCGATCCAGTTCAGCCAGGACGCGTAGGTCGGTAGGAACACCAGTTCCACCTGGTTGGCGGTGCACCAGGCGCGGACCTCGGGGTGCTTGTGTGGGGAGAAGTTGTCGCAGATCAGGTACAGCTTCTGGGCGGGCCAGCGGCGGCGCAGGGTCTTGAGGAAGGCCAGGAACTCGCGCCACGGTTTGCGGTCGCGGATGCGGTAGTGCAGGCGGCGTTGGTCAGGTCGAGGGCGGCGATCATGTGTCGGACGCCCTGGTCGCGGGTGTAGGTGGCTCGTAGCCGCACCGGGTGTGCGACGGTCCGCCAGGTCCGTCCGGGGCGGGGTTGCAGGTTGAGTGGCCCGAACTCGTCGACGCCGAGCACCCTGCCGTCGGCGGGTGGGTGGTCGTAGAGGTCCAGGATCCGGCGCATCTTGGTGGTGAAGTCGGGGTCGGTGCTGGCCTTCCACGTCGTGGTGGCCTGCCAGGAGATCCCGCGTTCGTGCAGGATCCGGCGGACCGTCTCGACGCTGATCGTGGTGACGTGACCAGCCGCCACGAGATAGTCGCGCAGCTTGGTCAGTGACCAGCAGGAGAAGGGTTGGCCGAGGAAGCGGGGGTCGCACCGGGCGATGACGCAGATCCAGTCTCTGGTCTGCTCATCGATCCGTCTCGGTGCGCCCCCGCTCCATTTTGGGTCCAGGGCGTCGAACCCCCGCTCGTTGAACGCGTGGATCACGTCCCGGACGTAGTCCTCGCTGGTCTTGAGCAGGTGGGCGATGTCCGGCGCGGGTTGTCCCTGGGCGGACATCAGCACCACGATCGCGCGGCGTAGCTTCACCGGGTCCTTCGCGGTCCGGGTGATCCGCTGCAACCGCTGTCCCTCGGCCATCGACACCTGCCGGACGAACACTTCCGGCCGTCTGCCCACCGGCCATCACCTCCCACCACGAGTGCTGGGAGACAGCCTGCCCGATCTATCCTCATAACCGACGCATTACACGATCAACCTTCAAAGACACGGCACTAGGGGGTATGCGGTGAGCATCGGGTTAGCGCGGGAGCTCTCCCGCTATACGTCCCTGGTGACCAGAGGGATGATCCGGCTCAAGGCGACCACCACGAGCGACCTCGACCGGCTGCCGCGTTACGCCGCCCCGGTCGGGGTGTCTCCCCTCGATCTGCTGCTTGCCGACAGGCTGGCGTCAGAATCGGCGGGTTTGCCGGTTGCGGCTCCCGGTGCCGCTCAGGCGACCTCGGTTGCCGGGGTGGCGGTGTCGCGGACGGAGTTGAGGATCGTGACCAGGCGGTCCAGGTCGTCGGAAGGGAAGATCGATTCCGGGTCGGGGGCGAGGTCGCTGAACGGGGACTCGTAGAGCCGCTCGGGGGCCATCACGCCGTTCTGGGTCAGGTGGGCAATGATCAGGCCGATGAAGTCGATCTGGCTGCCGGTGAGGGTGCGGCCGGTCAGGAACTCACCGAACGCCTCGTGGGCCGCTTCCCGGTCGAGCCCGACCAGGGAACGGACGAAGAGCCCGAGCCCCTCGGACGAGCGGCGGACCCGGTCGATGTCCTCGGCACCGCCGCCGCTGGCCACCAGCATCCGTTCCAGCTCGTCGAGGTCGGTGGGGGAGAGCTGCCTGTTGCGGCGCAGCTTCTGCAACGTCAGGTGGTCCTCGTGGGCGCGCAGGTAGACCCGGGCCTTGGCGCGGAACCGCTCGAAGTTGGTGCCGATCCTGATGTCGTCGAGCGTGACGTCCGACAGCTCGCCCAGCTCGTCGGCGAAGTCGGTGTAGACGATGGCCCGCCTGGTCCTGGAGATCAGCCGGACCAGCCCGCGCAGGCGGCGGCGGACCAGCTCCAGCAGGGGCAGGGTGACGTCGTGCCACCACTCGTCGCCGGCCACCTCGTCGAGGAGGTGTTGCTGGTCGCGTACCGCCGGGATGTTGGTCTGTTCGAGCAGCGCGGAGGCGATCTCCTGGACCTGCCCGCGCAGCCGCGCGTAGTCGGGCAGCACCTGGAACTGGCCCAGCTGGAGGCGCAGCACCATCAGATCGAACCGTTTGGCCGCCTCGTCGGTGTCCTGCACGGCGGTGGGCAGGGCGGCGAGGTTGTCGCCGATCTCGTCCACCGTCTCGGGGGTGAGCCGGTGCCAGTGGGTGAAGTCGACGTAGTAGTCGACCAGCCCGCGCTGGGGGCGTACGACGAAGTTGTCCAGGGGGATGCCCGACACCCGGGAGTGCAGGTCGCGGGCCAGCTCCCAGCGTAGGCCGGCTTCGTCCTGCGTCCCGTCGGCGTCCGGCAGCGGGCCGGCGGCGGCGGGTAGCCGCTGGTCGAGGCGGTGCACCAGGTCGAGCTGGGTCTTGAACAGCCGGGTGCTCAGCGACTCCGCCAGCTTCCCCTGCGCCGGCTCGGGGTTCTGATTGAAGTACTCGAAGTTCTGGCAGAAGTCGAAGACGAAGAAGTCCTGTTTGTGCTGGCCGGGGCCGTAGAGGTCCGGGCAGAGCCGGGTGCCCCGGCCGAGCATCTGGAGGAACTTCGACTTCGACCTGACGATCTTGAAGAAGACCAGGTTGACGACCTCGGGCACGTCGATGCCGGTGTCGAGCATGTCCACCGAGACCGCGACGTGCGGGTCCTTCTCCCGGTCCGAGAAGTTGTCGATGACGCTCTGCGCGTAGACGGTCCGGTGGGTGATCTGGAGGGTGTGGTGGCCGGCGAGTGCCGGGTAGGCGAGATCGAACCGCTCCACGATGAACTTCGCGTGTGCCTCGTTCTTGGCGAAGATGATCGTCTTGCCGATCCGGTCGCCGCCGGCCACGTGGTGCCCGTGGGTCATCAACGTTGCCAGGACCTTGTCCACGGTGTCGGTGTTGAACAGCCACTTGTTCACCGCGTCCGGGTCGACGCCGTCCGGCGGGCCGTCGTCACCCCAGTCGAGCGAGTCCCAGGTGTCCTTCTCCTCCTCGGTGAGGTCGTCGTACCGGATGCCGTCACGCTGGAACTTCAGCGGCACCGACACCGCGCGCGGCGGCACGAGGTATCCCTCCTGCACCGCGTCGTTCAGGTCGTAGTGGTCGGTGGGCACGCCGTCTTCGAGGTGGAACAGGCTGTAGGTGTTGCGGTCGATCTCGTTGCGCGGGGTCGCGGTGAGCCCGACCAGGAGGCTGTCGAACCAGGAGAAGATCGCCCGGTAGCGCTGGTAGACCGAACGGTGCGCCTCGTCGATGATCACCAGGTCGAAGTAGCCCGGCCCGAAGCGCCGTCCGCCGCCCGCGGTCTGGTTGATCAGGCCCATCATGGTCGGGTACGTCGAGACGTACACCCGGCCCTCGGTGTCCTTCTCGGTGACCAGGTTGACGGTGGCCGCCTCGGGCAGGTGCGTCTTGAACGCGTTCACCGCCTGGTTGACCAGGGCGGTGCGGTCGGCGAGGAACAGCACCCGCTTGACCCAGTTGGCCCGCATCAGCACGTCGACCAGGGCGATCACCGTCCGGGTCTTGCCGGCGCCGGTGGCCATCACCACGAGCGCCTGGCGCTGCCGGTCCCGCTCGAACGCCTCGCCGATCTTGCGGATCGCCCGGTGCTGGTAGTGCCGCTCGACGATCTCCCGCTTGATGGGTACGTCCGCGAGCGCCCTCCGGCTGGCGCGACGCTGGACCAGCAGCGCCAGCTCGTCGCGGGTGTAGAAGCCCTGCACCGGGCGCGGCGGGTACGTGGTGTCGTCCCAGAGCCAGGTGTCGTAACCGTTGGTGTAGAAGATGACCGGCCGCTGGCCGTACCGCTGCTCCAGGCAGTCGGCGTAGAGCCTGGCCTGCTGCTTGCCGCTGATGGGGTCCTTCCGGGCGCGCTTGGCCTCGACCACCGCGAGCGGCCTGCCGTCCTCGCCCCACAGCACGTAGTCGACGAAACCGGTGCCGGTGCCGTTGGGCATGCCGGTCACCTCGAACTCGCGGTCGTCCGGCCCGTCGAGCCGCCAGCCGGCCTCGGCCAGCAGCACGTCGATGTAGAGATTCCGGGTCTGCGCCTCGTCGTAGTCGTGATCGTCGGGGCGGGCCTCGTTGACGGCCTTCGCGGCGGCGATCTGGGCGCGTAGCTTCGCCAGCTCGGCGTCGAGGGTGGCGCTCTTCTGCCGCTCGGCGTCGAGCGCCGCGTCCCGGGCGGCGAGCTTCTCGGCCAGCGCCTGCAACTCGGCCCGGGTCTGCTGCCGCACCTCGGCGGGGACCGGCCGGGGGATCAGGTTCGGGTCGAAGACGAGGGCGCTCCCCGGCACCCGCGTCTGGTCGCGGGTGTAGTGCCGGGCGATCCAGTACATGACGTGGAACAGCTCGCGCAGGACCGGCACCGACTCCTTCGTCGTCACCGGCGTCTTCTCGTGTACGGCGTGGTTGCCCTGCCTACGGATCAGGTTCATCTTGACCTGGAGGGCGGTGCCGACCAGGTTGCGCAACGTCGGCTCGTGGATCCTTCCGGAAAGATCGTTCTTGTACGGCCGCCGCAGCGTCGCGTCGGCGTCGAAGAGCCAGCCCAGCGCGAGTTCCAGGGTGCGCCGGGCATAGAAACACGAGCCCCGCGGGTCGGCGACAGCCAGCCGCTCGGCCCGCAGGGCCTCGTCATGCAGATCAGGCCACTCGGCCCGCAGGAACGCGAAGTTGCTCATCGGATTGCCTACCCCCCACGGTGGACAGCCCTAGAGAGTCTCACATCAGAGCAACCCGCGAAAAGCCCGATCCTGCAAGGAGGCGAACAGCGCGTCCAGCTCGGCCAGGCTCGCCTGATTGACTTTTCTCGTTCTCTCCACCTGGTCCAGTCGTGCCGCAAACGCGTGTTGCAGGTCGACGGGCGGCAGGGGCAGGGGCAACGTCCGGAGCGCTTTGTAGTAGATGGCAAAGACGCTGGTGGTGCCAGCCTTGCGCAGCTCCAACTCGTGCTTGCCGTGCCTCGAACGCAGGGCCGCATCGACGTAGGCGGGGTGAGCTTCTTCCCGAAACCGGATACGCATTATGTTGTTGTTGAAGACATGACTGCCGTTGCCTCGGTAGACGGCGGACTTGCCCACCAGTTCCCGGCTGTTCCTCGTATTGAAGAGCAGATCACCGGACTGAAGCCCGTACTCCTCGCATTCCCGCCGGCTCGCCTCCGTCTTAAGAACCCCGTGCAGATCCAGCTTGCCGGTGAGGTCGATCGCGTTCATCCGGATGTACGGGACGGCGAGCTGGGGGCCGGTCTGTTCCGCGCTCCTGACCAGACCCAGCTTGGTGTCGGCTATGACCTCCCCGAGCGGCAGCCGTGGCCACCGGTCCGCGTCGGTCAGGTCACCGAACATGTCGAGGAAGATCGACCGGGTGAGGTCGTCGAGCTGGGCGAGAGCTTCGCGTCGCTTGGCGCGCAGCTCATCGGCCTGATCCAGCACCTCGGCAATCAGGCGCTGCTGTGCGACCGAAGGCAGCGGAAGCGTGAACTTGAGCAGTTCGGTAGGGCTCAGTCGGGGGAGGTTGGCCCCGGTCGCCCGGGTGTTCGCCAGCTCGATCATTTCCGGCGTGGCGAGGAAATGAGCCAGGTAACCCCGATCGAGGTCTGCGGACGGCATGATCGGCAGAATGTCGGTACTACACACCCCGCCGAAGGAAGGCCGGGTGATCTTCGCCAGGTAGGGTCGGAGTTTGCCGAACAACACATGCCTATCCGTGAAACGGAACTTCAGGCTGGTCAGCCCCGACTCGCTTACGGCCTTGACGTTCGCCAGGGTGCCGCCGCGAAGGATGTTCTCCAACCCGACATACGCCGTCTCCGGATCGATCTGACCGGGGTCGACGGCCTCTCTCGTGATCGTGGCGACTCGGCCGAGGGACACCTGCTCCCATTCAGTCATGCCAACTTCGCCTTCAGGTCCGACATGCCCTGCTGAATCTCGGACTCCAGCCGTTCGAGGTCGGCCAGGATGTCCAACGGCGAGCGGTGCGTGGTCTCCCCGTGGACGACCTCCTTGTACCGGTTGAGGCTGAGGTCGTAGCCCTGCTCGACGATGTCGGCCTTGGGCACGCAGAAGCTCTGCTTGGTCCGCGCCCGCTGCAACTCGTCGCCGTCTCGGCGAGCCCACCGCGCCAGCGCGTCCGGCAGGTTGTTCTTCGCGTGCTCGTCCCCGGTCAGCGCCACGTCCGGCACCGGCCCGAGCTTTTCGGCGGGCAACAACGGAGTCCGCTTGTCGTCCAGGCTCCAGCCGTCGGCGGTCACCTCGTAGAACCAGACGTGATCGGTGCCGCCGCTGTTGGTCTTGGTGAAGAACAGGATCGCGGTGGAGACACCGGAGTAGGGCTTGAAGGTGCCGCTGGGCAGCTTGACCACGCCGTCGAGCTTGTGGTCCTCGACCAGGATCCGGCGTAGTTCCTTGTGCGCCTTGCTCGATCCGAAGAGCACGCCGTCGGGCACGATCACGGCCGCCCGCCCACTGTTCTCCAGCAGCCGGAGGAAGAGGGCGAGGAACAGCAGTTCGGTCTTCTTGGTCTTGACGACCCGCTGGAGGTCCTTCGACGTGCTCTCGTAATCGAGGCTGCCGGCGAAGGGTGGGTTGGCCAGGATCAGCGAGTACTCCCCGGCGTCGCCGCTGACGCTCTCGGCGAGCGAGTCACGGTAGCGGATATCCGGGCTCTCCACCCCGTGCAGCAGCATGTTCATGCTGCCGATCCGCAGCATCGTGCCGTCGAAGTCGAAGCCGTGGAACATCTTCTGGTGGAAGTGCTCCCGTTGGCCCGCGTCGTGGAGCACCTCCGGGTGGACGCGCCGGACGTACTCGTTGGCCTCGACCAGGAAGCCGGCGGTGCCGCAGGCCGGGTCGCAGATCCTGTCCCCCGGCCTCGGGGCGGTCATCTCGACCATGAGCTGGATGATGTGCCGGGACGTGCGAAATTGTCCATTGTGTCCGGCAGTGGCGATCTTGGAGAGCATGTACTCGTAGAGATCACCCTTGGTGTCCCGGTCCTCCATCGGGAGCGTGTCGAGCATGGTGACCACCCGGTCGAGAAGCGCCGGGCTCGGGATGGTGAACCGGGCGTCCCGCATATGGTGCGAGTAGGTCGAGCCGTCCCCGCCGAGCTGCTGAAGGTAGGGGAACACCTTGTGGGCGACCGTCTTGAACATCGTTTCCGGGTCGAGGCCCCTGAACCGGGACCACCGAAGTTCCTGCTCGTCCGGCCCGAACCGCAGAGTGACCTGGGCGTTCGGGAAACGTGCCCGTTTCGCCAGCTCCCGCGTCTCCATCTCGTCCAGCCGCTTGATGAAGAGCAGGTAGGTGATCTGCTCGATCACCTCCAGCGGGTTGGAGATGCCGCCCGACCAGAAGGCATCCCAGACGCGATCGATCCTGCTCTTCAGTTCACCGGTTATCACGTGCCTCGTCCCCATGGCGTTGCTTCAGGCTTTGACCCCACAGGCTAGTTCCTCTCCGCAGCGAGCCGGACCAGCCGTGCCGGTTATGGTCAGGTCACGCCGAGAGTGGTGGCCAACTGGATGATGCCGGCCGGGGCGTGCCGGGCGCGGGCCACCTGGGCGAGCACCTCCCGGCTGGCCGGTCGGTGGCGTACCTCGGCGGGGGCCATCCGGTCGGCGTCGGCCAGCACCCGGCCGGCGTTGGCCGGGTCGTCGGCCTGGAGGTAGGCGCGGGCCGCGTCGACCAGGTGCGCCGCCCGGTGCTCCAGCGGCAGCCACCGCCAGGCGTCCCGTCGGGTCGTCTGCTCGTGCCGGGCCACCGCCTCGTCGGCACGACCCAGGTCGAGGGCGGCGGCGGTACGGGCGAGGTCGACGGCCGTCGGCCCGAACGCGGTCCGGTGGTGGTCGTGGCCCTCGCCGACCTGCGCGGCCATGTCGGCGGCCTCGTCGAGGAGGTCGGCGACGGCCTGGTCGTCACCCCGGCGGGCCGCCGCCAGGGCGGCCTGCACCAGCAGCGTCCCGCACAACGACAACTCGCCGGGGCCACCGTCGTCGGGTTCGGGCGGGGCGATCCGGTACGCGGCGGCGAGCGCCGCCGACACCGCCGCCCGCGCCCGCCCCGAGGCGCGGAACACCTGGCCGAGCTGCACCGTGGCGGCGGCCACCAGCAGGGGGTCGCCGGCCCCGGTGGCCATGGCCCGATCGGCGGCCAGCCAACCCAGGTCGACCTCACCGAGCTTGACCAGCAGCGACGCAGTGAGCCGGTACGCCTCCACCAGCAGTGGGCGGCTCCGCTCGTGGTCGTCGGCGGCGACCCGTTGCACGTCGGCCAGCAGACCCGGCAGGACGCCGATCACCTGCGGGTACCGGGCATGGTGGAACTGCACCCAGGCATGCCCGACGTCCCGGACCGCCCGGTCGGCCGGCGGCACGCCACGGGCCGCCGGTCGACCCAGAGCGATCTCGTACGCCGACAGGGCGTCCCGAATCCGCTCCACCCCCGCGACCCGTTCGGCCGCCGTGGCGGGCCGCGCGTCCCGGCCGAGCAGCACGGCGGTGTCGATCCGCAGCACAGCGGCGATGTCCCGCAGCGTCGACACCTTGTCCAGCGACCGGACACCCCGCTCCACCTTGTCGACCCAGGATTTCGACCGGCCGAGCCGATCGGCGAACACCTGCTGCGACAGCCTGCGCCGCCCCCGCCAGTAGGCCACCCGCCGGCCGACCGGCAGCAGCTCACTGCTGTCCACGACGCCACCGCCGATCCGGTACCGCCCGGGTGGTCTCCTCGGCGGGTATCCGTTCCGCCTCGGCCTGGGCGAGGATCCGTTGCCGGGCCGCCTCGCGTTCCGCCGCCTGGATCTGCTCGCCCCGGTCCTCCCCGTCGGGCCTGCGCCGCGCCGTCACGACCAGCACCCCGCCCGGTACTCCCCCGCCAGCGTCAACAGTGGCCGTTCCGGCAGCAACGGCCGTTGCGGCAGGTGGGGCACCGACGCCACCCCCTTCACCCGGTACGCCGCGACGCGCTCCGCGTGGTTCGGCATCGGCCGGAGGCGGTCGAGCGGGTCGATCCGCCGCCGCCGAAACCGCCTCCAGCACCGCGCCAGCAGACCGGGGTACGCCGCTTCCTTCGCATGCCGAGCCATGAGCCCTCCAGATGTAGTTGCTTCCGCACCAAGAGTGACAACCACGATCCGGGAAGTCTAGACTTCCATGGAAGATTTCTATGGACGATCGCTTCTGTCTCGGCGTTCTTGATCCTGGCAATGGAAGGGAGAACACTGATGGTGTTCGCGACCCTGGAGGTAGACGTGGCAAGGGCGAGCGGTCCGACTATCGCGCGGTGGCAACTCGGCCGAGAGCTGCATCGGCTCCGTGAAGCGGCCGGCGTGTCGCACAAGGAGATCGCAACCGAACTGGGCTGCTCCGAGTCGAAGATTTACAAGATCGAGTCCGGGGTGGTCGGCGTCAGCCGAGCCGATGTGATCGTGATGCTCACCCGCTACGGCGTCGGTGACGACCGAGTACGGCAGACCGCTCTCGACCTTCAGCGCCAAGGCAAGGAGCGTGGCTGGTGGGCGAAGTTCGGCCAGCTCCCGAACCCTTACAGCATGTACATCGGGCTGGAGTCCGCAGCGACCAGAGTCCGAAACTTCGAGCTGGCCGTTGTACCCGGATTACTCCAGACCGAGGCTTACGCCCTTGCTATCACCAGTGCCGCTTGGCCGGGGCAGAGCGAGGAAGCACGTCGCCGAGTCGCGGTGCGAATGACCAGGCAGGATTGTCTGACTGACGAGCCGGTGCTGAAGCTGTGGGCAATCGTGGACGAGGGCGTGTTACATCGTCAGACCGGCGGCCCAGACGTCATGCGCGCCCAACTCCACCATCTCATCGACATGAGCGACCGGCCGAACATCGAGCTTCAGGTACTGCCGTTCGGGGAGGGTTGGCACCCCGGCACCGTGGGCTCCTTCTCGATCCTGGAGTTCCCGGAGGACATCCACAGCCCGGTCGTGTACGTGGTGAGTCAGGCAGGAGACGCCTATCTCGAACGTGAAGATGACCTGCGGCGGGTTACCCTTACCTACACCCACCTGCATGCGGCAGCGCTCAGCGCCAGCAAGTCACGGGACCTGATCGCCGCCATCGCAAAGGACATGACATAGGGGAGGCGCGGCAATGGACCGTTCACGCGCGGAGTGGCGCAAGAGCAGCCGAAGCGACGCCAACGGTCAGTGTGTCGAGGTGGCCGATCTCCGCGACGGGGTGGCCGTCCGGGACAGCAAGGACAGGACCGGCCCCACCCTGGCCTTCGACGCCCGAGGCTGGCGCACTTTCGTCGACTCCCTCAAGCACAACTGACCCCGCCCGTCGTACCGACTGCGGCAGTGACCCGCCCCGGTCCCCGTCGCGGAGGCCGGGACGGGCTGCTTTCCCGCGTGGCCGAAGCTCGATGACGGGCTGGCGGCGGAAGCTCTACGGGAGCGCCGAGCTTCAGCAACGTCTGGGTGTGTCGCGGGTCCGCATCGTCCAGCTCACCGGCCGACCTGACTTCCCCGAGCCCTTCGACCGGCTGGCAGGCGGATCGGTCTGGCTGGTGGACGACGTGGAAACCTGGATCACCGAGCACCAGCCATGGAAGGCCCGAGGCGCGGACGAACCTCCACCGCCGGACCTTTGAGCGGAGCAGAATCGTAGGCCGGAGTAGCGGTGTCCCTGCGCACGGTTGATACCTCCAACGCCTAGGCGATCAAGGGGTTTGCGTCATCGAGATGATCGAAGTTGACGCCAACCTCTTGATCACCGGGGAAGGCGATGCGGGCGGCTCGGGTTTGTCGTTCCACGCAACACCCCAGTAGGCGGTGACCCTACGAAGGTCGCCGCCGCGCCTACTCGCGTCTTCCCGCTTCCAGCCGCAGTCGATCAGGCGGATCGACACGGCCCGCTGCTGGGGATAGCCGAAGACGATCTCGTTTTCGACAGTCCCACCGAGCAGACACACCTCATCCTGGGGTGGATCGGTGGTCAAAGCATTTAGGTACGTGGGGAGGTCATCGACACGCTCAATGATCCTCTGGCCGGCATCCAGCCGACAGCGCGAGCTGCCCGAGCGGAAGAGGAACCTAAACAGGAAACACCGCACACTTCACGCCCAGGTGAACACACTATGATCCGCATGACGAGCTTCAAGATCCTGCGGGGCCACCGACATACCACCAGGACATTGACCGACACCCTGCCAGCATCGCCCATCCGCATGACATCATCATGTCCGGGTGACACCAACGCCGGTATCGGCCAACGCCTTCAACGAGTTATGAGATGTCCTTCAGCAAGAGAAGAACAGATCGAACCGCTCCCACGTGCCAACTTTGTCCGCACTGGCCCGCAGCGCGCCATTGTTCCCCCCGCTAATGTTGGCCGTTACATACTTGCTGTTAGCTGCCGACTTGATCGCATACCAGCCGTCCGAGGTACCTTCGATGGTGAACTGCTCCCACGGCCCGACACTGGAGGCGGTGGCCTGCAGGGCACCACCCCCAGCACCACTGATGTTGGCACTCACGTACAAGCCTGCGGCCCACGAGTAGAACACGTACTTTCCGTTGTACGTCGCGACCCCGAAATCCTCCCACGCTCCCCAACTGTCCGCGCGTGCCCGCAGAGGGCCACCACTCTCGTTGATGACCGCGCTGACGAACTTGTAATTGGCCCGCGCGTAGATATAGGTGCTGGAACACGTCTGCAGGGCAGAGAGACCACCTGGTCTCCTGTTGGCGGCCGATGCCGGCGCGGGCGACAGCGCAAGCAGCATCACCACCGAGCAAATTGCAGCGGCAACTATTGCGGCGCGCGACCTCTTCGGGATGGACGAGTTGTTCAAGGCAGTCCCCTTCCAGTCGGTATCGTGCACTCTATAGCATAGAGCATGATCACTGGGTTAACAGATTAAACCATCTAAGTTGTTTGATTTCAGCTCGCGCTTGGCCGCCGCGTGGTTGGCCAGCCGCGCGGAGAACGAGTCGGTGGCGAAGGCCCCGCCTCCGGCCAACGGCGATCTCGTAGCCAAATTGCCACCTCCGACGGTCACGTCGGCGAACCAGTCCCGGCCACGGATTTGCTAAGCGCTCGCGGTGGCGTTCACCATGTCCGAGTTGCTGTTGCCGGCATGAGCAAAAAAGAAATCTCGCTGGCGCCATTGAGCGCCGCCGGTCTTCCCAGGTATGGCAGCCCACAGTGGCACGGGCCTGGAAGCTGCCCAGCGGATACCGGCCCAGCCCTTGCCTTCGACGCCCAGGGCTGGCGTACCTTAGTCGACTCGCTCAAGCGCAACTGACGCCGCCCGTGTCGTCCCGACTGCGGCAGCGCCCTGTCCCGGAGGCTAGGGCACGCTGCTCTTCCAGCCTGGTCGAGGCTCGGCAGTGGGCCGGCGGTGGAAGCGCTGCGGGAAAGGAACTGGATCACCGAGCACCATCCGTGACAGCCACGTTCGGGTTGTCTGGGGTTTGACAACGTCGCCATCATGGACGGGTGTCTAATTCGGATAGTGATCAGGCTGCTTTCAAAATCGCAGGGGTCATTGATCGAGGGGGTGCTCCCGGAAACCGACAGGACGCCCGGACCGGAAGGGAGTGGCCGGCGACGTACAGTCGCGGAGAGGGCGAAGCGCCGGGCCGGGACTCCGGCACCGGCGTGCGGGAGGGGGCAGGGTGTTCGGTTCAAGGAAGAAGATCAACGATCTGATGGCGCAGCTCAGGCCCGACCTGAGTCGGGAGTCGCTCGGCGTCGGGCCCGACTTCCCGGGCGTCGCCCCGAACCCGCTCCTGAGCGGTGACGCACGGAAGCGCAATGCGGAACTGCGTACGGGGGCGCTGGCGCTCGGTGTCCTCGTCGACTGGCGCGAGGTGAACAGCAACCCCCGCGTGGTCCTGATGTTCGACGTGGAGACCGCCGACGGCACCTCGTTCCGCGGTATCGCGGACGAAGACCTCACGATCACCGAGCTGACCCGACTCGCCCCGGGACAGAGGTTGCCCGTGCGCTACCGACCGGCCGTCATGGACCACTACGTCGCCCTCGCCCGAAACGTAGACCCGGCCACCGTGCAGCGGCTCTCTGACGAGATCGCGAGCCGCAAGCGGACCTGACCGAAGCCGTTGGCCGAGGACGGCAACCCCGGCCGGGCGTCGGGGCGTTACTCGTTCCACGAGACACCCCAGTAGGCGGTGACCTTGCGGAGGTCGCCGCCGTACCTGCTCGCGCCTTCCCGCTTCCAGCCGCAGTCGATCAGCCGGACCGACACGGCGCGCTGCTGGGGATAGCCGAAGACGATCCCGTGTTCGACAGTCCCACCGAGCAGACACACCTCATCCTGGGGTGGATCGGTGGGCAGAGCATTCAGGTACGTGGAGAGGTCGTCGACGCGCTCGGTGCTCCTCCGGCTGGCATCCAGTCGTAGCGGTTCGGCGCCGTCGTGCCGGTACGTACAGAGGAACATCTCGGTAGCCGCTGCCGGCACCAGATCCGCCGTGCCGCCGGATGGCGACGAGCGCTCGTCCCAGGCGTCCGGGCAGCGGGCGGGACCTTCCTCGGTGTTGTCCAGGGACGCCGGCTGGGCTTCGGCGCGTGCCGGCCCCTCCTGACCGCGCAGCAGAGCGAAGGCCCAACCGAGGCAAACCAGGGCCAGCACCGCCACGGCTGTCGCGAGACGCCACCGCCTGAATAGGTGCCCTGCGTCGATCGTCCATGCCATCGACGACCACCCTCCACCAATTCTTCCCCACGGACATCATAGATGCCCCTGGCCTGACCAGACGGAAAAAATCAACCGGGGTCACTCCTGCGAGTGACCCCGGCCCGCCAAGAAAATGATCTGTCAGGAAGTCGACGAACTGGTGTTGGGATAGGCACCGTAAACCCGAATCACGTCTGCCCAGTCCTGGAAGTAGAGGGTGGTGCCCCCACCCCCGGACACAATGCCCTTTGCCCGCACGCCGGTGCCGTCGAGCGTAAACACGGGGCCGCCGCTGTCGCCGGTCCGCGCTGCGGTGGAACCGTTCACCTGCGTGCTCTTGATCACGCCGTAGATCACGTAATCGCAGTCGCCGTCGGAGTCGGGTGTGTTGCAGCTGACGCGAAAATCGGTCGAACTCTGCTGCCTGATGCCACAGACGGTGCCGCTGGCCATGCCCGACTGGCACACCAACTCGTTCGCAGCCCAGTACCCCCAGCCTCGGACCGCCTTGGTCGTCGAGGTGGTGGCAGAACCATCAAATACCAGGTGCCAACCGGGCGCATTGATCAATAGCAGATCGGAGCGCCAGTCGTCGTCGTACACCGGACCCATCTCGTCGAAAGCTCCGCCGAACTTGCCCTGGTACGCGTCGTCAGGTGGAGTGGCACAGTGCCCGGCACTGAGGACGTAGCTGCGTCCGCCAGCGTGCACGCCGAAGCCCGTCGTGCAGCTCATCCGCTGGTCGCTCCCGCGCCAGGACTCCCAGCGTCCGCCACCGTTCCACGGCGGGGAGTCGTCGAGCCGGTTGGTGAGCAGGTCGAACGGCTCGGTCGCATCGGTCACCCGTACCGGCACGGCCACCCGGGCCTCCGCGAGAATCCGCTCTACGGAGAGTCGGCCCGCGCCGCCGCGCTGAGCCTTGACATCTGGTACGCCACCACGGGTCGCCTGCGGTCCGCGCGTGATGTGGAGGCCGGTGCCGTCAGGGGCGTAGCTGATCGACTGGATGTCGCTGCCGCCATGGCGGTCGATCACGGAATGGATCCTGCCGCCTGCGGCATGCAACTCCGCCTCTGAGTTGGCGGCTGCCTTGACCACGACGCGACCGAAGGCCCGCCCGGCGTCGAGCGCGGCGGACATGCCGGGCGTCAGGGCACCCTTCCAGTACAGGGTAAGGCCACCATTTTCGTACGCCACTCCAGCGAAACCGGAATCCGGATCCCGCGTTCGAGCATCCCAGATGGCAGTGAGGGCGGGTTGGAGCTTCTCCTGCCGCCGCATCTCGGCCAGGAGCGCGGGGTCGAGATTGTCCGTTGCCTGGAGGTCGTCGCTGCCGGCGCTGGGGCCGGTGGGCGCGGCACTGGCTGCCACTGGTCCACCCAGCAGCACCGGCATCATGACCACAGCGACCAGCACGGCCGTCCCGGTTCTGCGTCGCTTCACGGACGGATGAAAGGAACTGGCAGTCAGCATTCTGATTCCCCTGCGTGTCGATTAATCAACACAGAGTAGCGGCTCAGTCACTAAACTGCGGCACCCGAATTCCCATAATTCCCAATACCTCTCCATTGATCTCAAATGCCGTCATAATGCATTTATCGGCCCGGCTTGCACACCATCGTCCTCTCCCTCAGCCGCCACTGAGGCCGACCGTAGTGCCGACTGCTTGCGCGGCCGACACCTCCGACGCCCCGGTGATCAAGAGGTTTGCGTCATCGGGAAGATCAACCTTGACCCAAACCTCTTGATCACCTCGCAGAGCGAGCGGGGCGAGCCACCGGGCAGGGTGAGCGGGGCGAGCAGGGTGGGGTGGGTCGGTCGGAAGGGCGACACTCACCCTCCAGTGATCCACTGTGGACGTACGGTAGGCTCTCCGCCCAACTGGCGACACGTACGTGCGTACGGCTCAGGCGGTCACCGCCGCCGGTGGCCGACACCGCACGTCACCGGGGTGAGCGACGCGGAACCCCGCCTGCCGGCAGCCTCTCCCGGGCGAGCGCTCCCGCCGCCACCGCCGACGAAGGACCGATACAGATGTACGACGCGATCGTGATCGGTGCCCGCTGTGCGGGCGCGTCCACCGCGCTGCTGCTCGCCCGGCAGGGCCACCGGGTGTTGGTGGTGGACCGGGCATCCTTCCCCAGCGACGTCATCTCGACGCACTTCCTCTGGCCGCACGGGATGTCCTACCTCAACCGGTGGGGCCTGCTGGACGAGGTCCTGGCGGTCACCCCCGCGCACACCAGCATCGAGGTGGTCAACGACGGCATCCGGCTCACCGGTTCGGTGCCGCCGGAGCTGCTCCGGGAGTACTTCCGGGACCTCCACGGCGACGACTCGGGGGTGGTGCAGACGTACGCCTCGGTGCGGCGTCGGGTGCTCGACCAGATCCTGATCGACGCGGCGGGCCGGGCCGGTGCCGAGGTGCGGACCGGCTTCACCGTCCGTGAGCTGATCGTCGAGGACGGGCGGGTCGTCGGTATCCGGGGGCGCGGAGCCGACGGGGAGCCGGTCGAGGAGCGCGCCCGGATCGTGGTCGGCGCGGACGGCCGGAACTCGTTCGTCGCCCGCGCGCTCGACCTGCCCAAGTACGACGAGCGGCCCCGCTGCACGTTCGCCTACTGGAGCTACTGGTCCGGCTTCGACCTCGGCCCGGCCCAGCTGCACCGGCGCGGCCGGCTGGCCTGCGCCGTGGTGCCCACCAACTTCGACCAGAACATGGTCCTGGTCTGGGGGCCGAGCGAGTGGTCCCGGGAGTTCCGCGCCGACGTGCCGGGCAACTACCAGAGGGCGCTGGACTTCGTCAGCCCCGAGCTGGGCGACGTCGTCCGGCTCAAGGGAACCCGGCAGGAGCGCATCTACGGCACCCTGGACCAGTCGGCGTTCCTGCGGCCGTTGCACGGCCCCGGCTGGGTGCTCGTCGGCGACGCCGAGTCGGCCAAGGACCAGTGCACCGCGATCGGCATGACCCACGCCTTCCGCGACGCCGAGCTGGCCAGCACCGCACTCGACGGATGGCTGCGCGGCACCGCGTCCATCGACGAGGCGATGACCGGGTACGAGAGCCGCCGCCGCAGCCAGAACGCCGCCGCCTACCACGACTACGTGTGCACGCTGGCCGAGATGCGCCCGTACCGGCACGACGAGTTGCAGCTGTTCGTGGCGCTGCGCGGCAACCAGCAGGAGACCGACCGGTTCATCGCCACCCACGCCGACGTCGCCCCGGTGTCGGAGTTCTTCCAGGCGTCCAACCTCTTCCTGCTCAACGACGCCGCGAAGGAGTCGTCCGCCGACCACGCGGTCTTCGCCGACTTCGCCGGGACGTCCCGCACGTACCAGCAGAACCTGTTCGCCTGACGCACCCGGGAGACCACACCGTGACCATCGAGCTGGACCAGCGTGAAGACGGCGAACTGATCGGCATCATCCTCGAAGCGGCCCGGCGGGGGGACGTCGAGACCATGGCGCGTACCGCGTCGGAGGTCTCCGAGATGACCCGCAACTGGGCCACCCACATCCCGTGGGACGACCTCGCCTCCCTCGACGGGGCCGACGACGAGCTGGCCCGGCTCGTCGAGGACCTCACCGAGATGTGGGAGCCGGCCCACCTGCGCAACCCCGTCGACCCCGACGAGGAGTACGCGCTGGACAAGAACGCCTACGACTTCTACCGACCCGCCGGGCGCAACCTGCTGACCCGTACCGAGGACTTCTACGACTGGGTACAGGCCCGCCGGCGTACCGAGACCTGGCAGTACTCCCGGGTGCTGGAGGCCGCGCCGGACAGCGTCGCCCAGATCACCAACGACCTGGGCCGACGCGCCCGGGGCATCAACTTCAACTCGCAGGACTACCTGTCGTTCAACACCCACCCGGGAATCCGGGAGGCGGCGGCGAAGGCGATGCACGACTACGGGCCGCACAGCGCCGGCTCGCCGATGGTGCTCGGCAACACCCGCATCTCCGACGAGCTGGAGACCGCCCTCGGCGAGCTGGTCGGGCTGGAGCACGTGACGCTCTTCCCGACCGGCTGGGCGGCCGGCTTCGGCGCGGTCGTCGGCCTGGTCCGGCAGTCCGACCACATCCTGATCGACCGGCTGGCGCACTCCTGCCTCCAACAGGGCGCGCGGGCGGCCACCCGCAACGTGGTCCGCTACGAACACCTCAACGTCGAGGCGGTACGCCGGCACCTCACCGAGATCCGGGCCACCGACACCCGCAACGGCATCCTGGTGGTCACCGACGGGCTCTTCTCGGTGGACGCCGACTGGCCGGACCTGGTCACCCTGCAACGTGTCTGCCGGGAACACGACGCCACGCTGCTGGTCGACGTGGCGCACGACCTCGGCTCGATGGGGCCGGGCGGCACCGGCGTGCTGGGGATGCAGGGCCTGCTCGGCGAGGTCGACATCGCCATGGGGGCGTTCTCCAAGACGTTCTGCTCCAACGGCGGCTTCGTCGCGTCCCGCTCCCCGGCTCTCAAGCAGTACGTCAAGATGTTCGGCGGCTCGCACTTCTTCTCCAACGCGCTGTCCCCGGTGCAGACCGCCGTGGTGCGGGAGGCCGCCCGGATCATCCGCTCGCCCGAGGGCGACGTGCTGCGGGCCAGGCTCTTCACCGCCATCCACGCCCTCCGCGACGAGCTGACCGGCCGGGGCCTGACCTGCATGGGTGAGCCGTCGCCGATCGTGCCGCTACTGATCGGCAACGAGAAGCTCGCCCGGACGGCCAACCGGCTGCTCTTCGACCGGGGGGTGCTGGCGTTCATGGTCGAGTTCCCGGTCACCCCGACCGGCTCCTCGCGGTTCCGGCTCCAGGTGCAGGCCGGACACCGGCCTGAGGAGGCCCGCGAGGCGGCCCGGATCATCGAGGGCGCGCTCGCCGACTCCCGCACCTACCTGTCCAGCGCGTTCGGCAGCGCACCCCGCTGACGGGCGCACCGCTCATCCGCCTGATGGCGTAGCGTGTCGGTCCGATAGCCGTGTGGAGGTGAACAGGGTGCCACCACGCAAACCCCGACGGGCGAAGGGCCAGCGCCGGCCGGCAGAGCCCCCGCCCTCGCAGCCGACGGTTCCGCAGTCTGAGCCGTCGGCTGACCGGCGGCAACCGGAGCCGCCGGCCACGCCACCGCAGTCGGCCACGCCACAAGCGCCGGCCACGCCACCCCCGCCGGCCTCGCCACCGCAGTCGGCGGTTACGCCGCAACCGCCGTCGGACGAGCAGCCGGAGGCCGGAGCCGACCGGTCCACCCGGCGCAAGCTGCTGCTGGCGGCGGGTGGCACGGCGGCCAGCGCGGTGATCGGCGCGGTGATCGGCGCGGTCGCCAACCGGATCACCTCGTCGGAGCAGGCGGTACGGGACGACCGCGCGGTCGAGCAGGCCAAGCGGACGGAGGCGCAACGGAAGCCACCGATCGCCGCCAACGCCTACTACTACAACCGCAGCAACGAGGCGGTGGCCTGGATTCTGCCCGTGCCGCTGACCGGCGACCAGCGGCAACAACTCCTCACCAGGCAGTGGTCGCCCCACGAGGGCATGGAGAGCTTCCCGGACGTCGTGTACGGGGTGGCGCGCTCGACCCACGGCCCAGTCACCCGCCTGCTCACCCGGATCCGGATCTCCGTGATCGGCCAGTGGACCGGTCCGGTGTTCGTCAGGCAGATCCGCGCCCGGGTGCTGAAGCGCTCCGCGCCGATGTCCGGCACGCTGCTCTACCAGGGAAGCGAGGGCGACGGGGAACCCCTGAAGATCGGTTTCGACCTGGACGATCCGGAGAGCGTCGCCCGGATGATCAACCCGCAGGACGACACGCTCGGTCCGGCCTACGTGGACAGTCGCACACTGACCCTGACACCGGGTGAGCCGCTGACCATCGACGTCCAGGCGTACACCGACCGGTCGTACTGCGAATGGGTGGTCGAACTGGAACTCGATCTCCAGGGCGAGAAGCGCCTCCATATGATCGACGACCACGGTCGGCCGTTCCGCAGCACCGGCCTGGCCCAGCGCTACCAGGACCGGTACTACGTGCATCTGATCAACGGCTGGACGGCGGACGGTGCCGGACCACCGGTCGGAAAGAAGTGAGCACCGGCCGGCGGCAGACCGCCCTGCTCGTCGTCGTCCTGGTCCTGCCCGCGCTGCTGGCCTTCGGGGTGGTCCGGCTGCTCGGCACACGGGACGGTGGGAGACCCGAAGCAGCGCTGCCTGAACCGTCGAGCCAGGTCGGCCAGTCCGGCACGGTCGGCCCGTCGGGCGTGCCGGCCTCCGGCCCCGGGCCGGCCGTCGACGTGGTGGCCCGGATCACCGGCACCGTGGACGGTACCGAGCTGACCTTCCAGGCCACCCGGGACGTGGCCGAGGCGGGTCCGCCGCCGCAGGTCGACGACTGCCGCCGGTTCGCCGAGTGGGCGCAGCGCAACGGTGGCATCCCGGTGGGCTTCGAGCCGGTGCACACCCTGTCGGTGCACGCCCGGCGCAACCTCGACGTGAACGGGGTGTCGGCGAGGGTGGTCCCGGTCGGCGAGGTAGGGCTCACCGAGCAGGACGGCCCCTTTGTGGAGTTGGCCTGTCGCGGCGGCACCCCGGCCCCCACCACCACCCGACGTGACGGGGAGGATGACGAGGAGTTCGTCGACCGGCCTCACGTCCTCACCGCCGGCCAGACGGTCGAACTGCCCCTCCTGCTGGAAGCTCCGCACGACACGGGCGAGGCATTTCCGCACGGCGTGGTCGACTACCAGCTCAAGGTGTCGATCGGAATCGACGGAGTGTGGGAGGAGTACCTGCTGCGCAACGGTTCCGCCCCCTTCCGGTGCTGTGGACGCCTCACCTACATGGGCTTCCAGGCGGCCCGGTACGAATGGCGGCTGTCCCCGGCCCGCTCGCTGCGGTACTGCGCCGAGCTGCGGTACACCGCGGAGCCGCCCCCGGAGAGGTGCGAGATCAGGCAACGCTAGGTCTCGAACGCCGTCCGGGCCAGCGACCCCGCCCGACGATCGGGTCGGTGCCACGGCCGGGCACTGCCCCCCGGCGTCCGGCCGGGAGGCAGTGCGGCGTCGCATGTCGGGGTCAGGAGAACTTGACCGAGCCGGCCCGGTTGTTCCAGCCGTCGCCGATGTTGGCGAGGTTCGACGACTGGTCGATCCACGTCGAGGCGGCGCCCCCGAAGTTCACCTTGTTGAAGAATTTGACGTCGCACTGGTTGTAGGTGTGCACCGAACTGACCCGATTGCCCCAGCCGATGCTGTTCAGGTCGTCCCACTGCCATTCACTGTCGTAACCGGCGGTGCAGTCGCGGGACTGGGTCCAGGTGAACGTGCCGGCACCGGTGTTGTAACCGGTGCTGTCGTAGAAAATGGCAATTGTCAGCGCTGCGGCCGAGACACCACTGAGGCGTCGGGCCTGCTGCTGGTCACTGGCGCAGGTGATGCGGCCGGTGTCCAGATTGCCGATACAGTGCCGGTTGGCGGATTTGTCGGCCCCAGCGGCCACGGCAGGGCTCGCGGTGCCCACCACGGCGATACTCAACAGCAGGGCGAGAGTGCTGATCGACTTTCTCATGCATGCCTCCAGGCGAACAGTGATAGGACTACCAGCGGACGATTCGCTTTCGTCGATGATCCTGCCACGTGAATCACCACGGGGCATCCTGGGCGAGCAATTAGCCGGAGGGGGCCAAGGAAACTGCAAAGGTGGGGGATCAGGTTTCGGCACTGTGCGTAGCGCCCGTTATCGGAGGCCGGTGTGCGGCACCGCCGGAGCGCCGGCAGGTGGGCAGTTGGAAGCCGGCACACGGGCCGCCCGGGGCTGACCGGCGGATCGCCGGCGGTCGGCGGGTGGGCAGCCTGCGGCCGGCACGCGGCGGCCGGAGTGTCGGTGTTGACGCGGGTGGGGTGGCGTGGTGTGCTCAGCCAGCCACCGCTAATGAAAACCGTAGTCGTTATCATCTAAGGAGGATCATGTCTCTCACCGTGCCACCCACCCTGCTGGAAGCCGCCGAAGCCGGTCCGGTCGACGACCGGGACTTCATCGCCTGCGTACGGGAGTCCCTGCCGTACGCCTGGCAGACCGTCAGCCGGGTCGTCGCCGACCTGGAGTCGTCCGGATCGGACCAGGCGGACAACTCGGTGCCCCCGCCCGGCGAGGCGGAACGGGGACAGTTGCTGCGCGCCCTGGCCAGCGACGCCATCCGGTCCAGCCTGGAGCGTCACTTCGGGGTGAAGCTGGCGTTCCAGAACTGCCACCGGGTGGCCGCGTTCCGCCCCTCGGCGGTCGACGGCACGCCCTACCGCCGGTTCGTCTCCACCCGTGGGCAACTGCTGAACCAGTCCCCCGAGCTGCGGAACTGCTGACCCATCACGGATCCGGCGAGCGGCCCGGGGTGCGGACGCACACCGCACCGCTCGCCGGACCACCGGCGACACCGCACCGCTCGCCGGACCGCCGGCCCCACCAAACCGCCGGCCGCACAGGCACCGCACCGCCGGCGGCGTCGGCCGCACCGCCGTGGGCGCGTCCGGCGGCCGGTCAGCGGGCGCAGGCCGCGCAGGTACCGAAGATCTCGAAGGTGTGCCCGACCTCGGTGAAGCCGTGTTCGGCGGCGACCTGGTCGGCCCACCGCTCGACCGCCGGCCCGGCCACCTCGACCGTGCTGCCGCACTGCCGACAGACCAGGTGGTGGTGGTGCCGGCTCTCGCTGCACCGGCGGAACAACTGCTCGCCGCCGGGCAACCGGGTGGAGTCGATCTCCTGGGTGTCGACGAGCAGTTGCAGGGTGCGGTAGACGGTGGTCAGCCCGACCCGGGCCTTGCGGGCCACCAGCATCTGGTGCAGTTGCTGCGCGGTGTGGAAGCCGTCGACCTCCCGCAGCAACGCCAGCACCTCGCCGCGCTGGCGGGTGTTCCGGGTCACGTTCGGCATCGCCTGGGTCACCGTACCGCCGTCTCCGCTCGTCGCCCCGACACCCGGCCGGCGGCCGTCGCTGCTCAGCGCCCCCACCCGTCCGCGCGGAGGCCGTCACCATTATGCGGTGCGCAGGCAGGGAGCCTGTGCCGCCGAAACGGCAGGGTATCGCGGGCACCCGACGGGAACCAGGACATGTAATATCCTGGTTGTGCGGATGAGCGAACAGGTCGAGTGGGGGCTGCACTGCTGCCTCACCCTCGCCTGGATCGGCGACGACCACCCCATGCCCGCCGCCCGGCTCGCCGAATGGTTCGCGCTACCCCCGGCGTACCTCACCAAGTGCCTCCAGGCCCTCACCCGGGCCGGCATCCTCCAGTCGGTGCCCGGCGCACGCGGCGGGTTCCGGCTCGCCCGGCCCCCGGCCGAGGTGACAGTGCTGGCGGTGACGGTGGCGATCGACGGGGCCGACAACCCGTTCCGCTGCACCGAGATCCGCCAGCGCGGCGCGGGGGTGGACCCCGCCGCACCGGAGTTCCGCGTCCCGTGCGCCATCAGCACCGTGATGCACCGCGCCGACCTGGCCTGGCGACGCGAGCTGGCCGGTCACACCCTGGCCGATCTGCTCGCCGCCGCCCCCGCCGAGGCGGCCGAACGCACCCGCCGCCGCCACGCGCAACAACCCCGCTGACCCCATGTTCCACCTGCGCGCCCACGCCGGCCCGGGGCCGGCCACCACCACCCCGCCCCGCCGGGGCCTGGGAGCCACGCTGATCCTCGCCACCGGCACCTTCGCCGTCGGCACCGACGCGTTCGTGGTCGCCGGGCTGCTACCCGACCTGGCCGCCGAGCTGCGGGTGTCCACCGCCGCCGCCGGCCAGTCGGTGACCGTCTTCGCGATCGCGTACGCCATCCTCGCCCCGGTGCTGTCCACCGTCACCGCCCGGCTGCCCCGCCGCACGCTGCTCGTCGCCGCGCTGCTGGTGCTCGCCGCCGGAAACCTGCTCTCGGCGGTGGCCGACACGCTGCCGGTGCTGGTCGCCGGCCGGATCGTCGCCGCCGCCGGTGCCGCCGCGTACACCCCGAACGCGGGTGCCGTCGCCGCCTCCCTCGTGCCGCCGACGCTGCGGGGCCGGGCGCTGGCCGTGGTGATCGGCGGGCTCACCGTCGCCACCGCCCTCGGCGTCCCGCTCGGCGGGTTGACCGCCCGGTGGCTCGGCTGGCGGGCCGCGCTCGTCGCGGTGGCCCTGCTGGCGTCCGCCATCGCGGTGGCCGTCCGGCTGGCCATGCCCGCGCTGCCCGGCGGCCCGGCGGTGCCGTTACGCGCCCGGTCCGCCGCGCTGCGCCAGCCCGCCGTGCTCACCGTGCTGCCGCTCACCGTGATCGGCATGGCCGCCAGCTACACCGTGTACGCCTTCGCGGCGCCGACCCTCGGCGCGCTCGGCGTCGACGCGTACCAGGTCAACCTGATGCTGCTGCTCTACGGCCTGGGCGCGGTCGCCGGCAACGTGACCTCCGGCTACGCCACCGACCGGTGGGGAGCGGTGCCGGTGCTGGTCGTCGGGTACGCCACGATGGCCGTCGCGCTGGGCGGACTCGGTGCGTTCAGCGTCACCGGCTCCGCGCCGATGCCCCTGGTGGGGCTGCTGGTCGCCGGCTGGGGCGCGGCGAGCTGGTGCCAGACCCCGGCCCAGCAGCACCGGCTGATCAGCGCCGCACCGCAGCAGGCCCCGCTGGTGGTGTCGCTGAACTCGTCCGCCATCTACCTGGGCATCGGCCTGGGCACCACGGCCGGCGGGGCGGCGCTGGCCAGCGGCGTACCGGCCATGTACGCCCTCGGTGTGGCCGGGGCGCTGGTCGCGCTGCTGGTGCTGCACCTCGGCCGTCAGCGGCGCAGGCCCATTCCGGCGTAGCCGTGGGAGACCCGTTCCTGCGGTTCCCCGTCGGGCCGCCAGTCGGCCACCCGGACCAGGCCCGGCTCGACCAGGTCGTAGCCGTCGAGGAAGCGCAGCACCTCGGCGTGCGGGCGGGGCAGCAGCGGGGCGCTGCTGCGCCGGTAGACCTCCTGCCCCTGCTGGACGGGCAGCGGCGGGGCACCGTCCAGGGTCAGGTGGGACACGACCAGCGGGCTGCCCGGGACGGTCGCCTCCCGCAGCCGGGCCACCGCGTCCCACGGCTGCTCGGCGTCGGTGACGAAGTGCAGCACCGCCACCAGCAGCACGGCGACCGGGCGGTCGAAGTCGAGCACCGCCCGGACCTCGGGGCGGGCCAGCAGCTCGTCCGGCCGGCGCAGGTCGCCCCGGACCACGGTGATCCGCCGGTCGACCGGCAACAACCGCCGGGCGTGCGCCACGGCGACCTCGTCGTAGTCGACGTAGACCACCGCCGAGTCGGGGGCGACCTGCCGGACGATCTCGTGCACGCTGCCCTGGGTGGGCAGCCCGGCGCCGATGTCGAGGAACTGGCGTACCCCCAGCTCGGCGGCGTGCCGGACGGCCCGGCGCAGGAAGTGCCGGTTGGCCTGGGCGGCGATCCCGGTGTCCGGGAAGATCCGCAGGATCTGTTCGGCGGCGGCCCGGTCGGCGGCGAAGTTGTGGCACCCGCCGAGGTAGTAGTCGTACATCCGGGCCACGTTCGGCCTCTGCTCGGCGTCGGTCGGCGTGGTCACCGGCCCTCCCCTTCCGCTCACGGTCCGCAATGCGGACGGCCGGCCGCGCGGCACGGCGGCACCCCGATGTCTAGCACCCGGGGCGACGACATGTTGACCCGCCGTGTCGGCGAGCCGGCTGCGCGCAGTGGCCACCTGCCGGTATGACGGTGACATCGCCTGTCGCCGAGGAGGCCCCGATGGACCCTGCCCGGGAGACCGTGGAGGTGGACCCGGCCCTGTTCCGGGCCGTGTACGACTCACCCGCCTCGCTGCCGGGGCGGCACCGCTGGACCACCCCGGAACACGACGTGCGCCGGCTGGAGAAGCTCCTCGGCATGCCCGCGCAGAGCATCGGCGCACCCCTGTGGGTCAGCGGCGACGAACCGGACTGCCCCAAGTGCGGGCGCCGGGCCACCTGGCTGGACATCGTCGCCTCGGCCCTCAAGGGCGTGCACGACCCGACGATGATCGCCACGGTGATCCTCGGCGACCGCCGGTACGTCAACACCGAGGTCCCGGACGCGATCGCCGGGGTGCACTGCCTCGACTGCCACACCCCGGTCACCGGGCTGCGCAGCTTCAAGTGCCACAACTGGGCGTACGCCTTCGAGGAGCTGGCCGCCGTGCGGGAGCGGATGCGCGGCGGGTCAGGCCCGACGGGCGGGCCGCCGGCCGTGCGGTGACGGCGGCTCCGGCCCCGGGTCGGGCACCGGCGGCATCGGCCGGGTCACCGCGGCCCGACCGGTGACGGTCACCGGCTCACCGGCGTGCCGCAGCTCGACGGTCGTCGTCGGGTCGGCGTCGGGCAGCTCGTAGCGGGCCTCGTCCCGGGTCAGGGTGACCCGTAGCCGCTGCCCGTGCCACCGCAGGTGGAAGGTGAGCCGGTCGATCGGGGCCGGCAGCCGGGGGTCGAACGACAGCACGCCGGTGTCGTCGCGCAGCCCGCCGAAGCCCTCCACCACCGCGGTCCACGCCCCGGCCAGCGCGGCCAGGTGCAGCCCGTCACTGGTCTTGTCGCCGAGGTCCGCGAGGTCGTGCAGCGCCGCCTCGGCGAACAGGTCGTACGCCAGGTCCAGGTGGCCCAGCTCGGCGGCGAGCACGGCCTGCGAGCCCGCCGACAGCGACGAGTCGCGGACCGTGCGGGCCTGGTAGTAGGCGAAGTTGCGGGCCTTGACCTCGGCGGTGAACTCCCCCGGGCAGCGCTGCATGGCCAGCACCAGGTCGGCCTGCTTGACCACCTGCCGCCGGTACAGCTCCAGGTAGGGGTAGTGCAGCAGCAGCGGGTAGTCGTCGTCGGTCATCGCCGCGAAGTCCCACTCGGGCTGGTCGGTGAAGCCCGCCGCCTGCTGGTGCACCCCGCGCTTACGGTCGTAGGGCAGGTGCACGGCGTCGGCGGAGGCCCGCCAGCCGGCGATCTCCGCCGGGTCGACCCCGAGCGCGGCGGCCCGCTCCGGGTGCCGTTCGGCGGCGTCGGCGGCCCCCCGTAGGTTGCGCCGGACCATCAGGTTGGTGAAGACGTTGTCGTCGACCAGGGCGGCGTACTCGTCGGGGCCGGTGATCCCGGTGACGTGGAACGCGCCGTCGTCGGACCAGTGGCCGTAGCCGGCCCAGAGCCGGGCTGTCTCCACCAGCAGCTCCAGCCCGGTGTCGGCGAGGAACCCCTGGTCGCCGGTGACCGCGACGTAGCGCAGCACCGCGTCGGCGACGTCGGCGTTGACGTGTAGCGCGGCGGTGCCGGCCGGCCAGTAGCCGGAGCACTCCCGGCCGCCGATGGTCCGCCACGGGAAGGTCGCCCCGGTCAGCCGCAGCGCGGCGGCGCGCTCCCGGGCCTCGGGCAGGTGTGCGTGCCGCCAGCGCAGTGCCCCCCGGGCCACCTCGGGCAGCAGGTAGGTCAGCACCGGCAGCACGTAGCTCTCGGTGTCCCACAGCACGTGCCCGTCGTAGCCGTTGCCGGTGAGCCCCTTCGCCGCGATGGTCCGGTCAGCGTCGGGCCGACCGGCCTGGAGCAGGTGGAACACCGAGAACCGGACGGCCTGCTGGAGCTCGGCGTCGCCGTCGATCTCCACGTCGGCGGTGCGCCACCGCTCGTCGAGGACGGCCCGCTGGTCGGTCAGCAGCGCGTCGAACCCGTGCCGCCGGGCGGCGTCGGCCTCGGCGGTGACCAGATCGGCCAGCTCGTCGGGGGTGCCGTCGGCGACCGGCGCGCACCCGTACGCGGCGAACTTGGTCAGCCGGATCCGGTCCCCCGGGACGAGCCGACCCTCGACGGTCATCCGTAGCCGGTCCGGGGTGTGGTCGTCACCCTCGGTGAAGCCCGCCGGCGCGTCCGTCTCGTGGGCCACCGCGACGGCGACCCGCTGGGCGCTGCGGCCGGTGCGGTGCACCAGGACGCCACGGTGGCCGTCCGGGCGGTGCAGTTCGGCGTCGAGCGGATCGTGCACGATCGAGGCGGCCCGGGGGTCGTCGCCGCGTTCGGGCACCCGCTCGTTGGCCAGCACGTCCGAGCAGACCCGGATCTCGACCGGCCGGTCGTCGAGCGGCTCGACCTGGTAGCGGACGGCGGCGACGGCGTGCCGGGGCAGCGAGACCAGCCGGGTGCTGCGGATCCGCACCCCGTGCCCGGCCGGCGAGATCCACTCGGTGTGCCGTTCCACCACCCCGGCGCGCAGGTCGAGGGTCCGCTCGTGGGTACGCACGGTGCCGGTGCGCAGGTCCAGCGGCTCGTCGGCCACCCAGAGCCGGATCAGGGCGGCGTTGGGCGCGCTGACCACGGTGTCGCTCTCCTGCGGGAAGGCGTACCCGTCCTCGGGATAGCTCTGCTCCCGCCGCTCGTGGAGACCGTTGAGGTAGCTCCCGGGCATGCCGTACGGCTGGCCCTCGTCGAGGGTGCCCCGCCAGCCCACCCAGCCGTTGGCGAGCGCGAAGACCGACTCGGTCTCGCCGAGTCGGTCCAGGTCGGTGGAGGAGCGCCGGATCTGCCAGGTGTCGTCCATCTGCACGGCGGGGAGGTACCCGGCGGCGGCGGACCGCCAATCGCCGGAGCCGCTGTGAAAAGGCTGTGACGAAGGTCCGCCGCGACCCCGCGCCCTTGCACGATGTGAGCTGTTCAGGCGTTTCCTCCGCTATGACGGATCTGAACCCGGTATGAATCTTTGGTGAGGTGAGTCATGTCCTGGAACGGCACAACCGACATTCCCGATATCAGTGCGGAGTGGTACCGCGACGTCGTCGAGCTGGCCGATTCCGCCCCGACCCCGGTGCAGTGGTTCGCGGTGCACTTCACCGAGGGGGTGATCCTGCTGCTCGGGCTGCTGCTGGTGGCTGTCGCCGCAACCCGGCTGCTCCGCGCCGGCCCGTGGGGTCGGGCCGTCGCCCTGGTCGCGCCGGCCACCGTCGTCCTGGCGTACGGGTGCAGCGAGGTGCTCAAGTCGCTGATCGACGAGGACCGGCCCTGCCGGGCGGCGGTCACCGTCCTGGCCGGCCCCTGCCCGGCCATCGGCGACTGGTCGTTCCCCAGCAACCACGCCACCATTGCCGGGGCGCTGGCCACCGCGATCGGGCTGCTCTCCCCCCGGTGGGGGCTGCTCGCCGCCCCGCTGGCCCTGCTCGCCGCGTTCTCCCGGGTCTTCGTCGGCGTGCACTACCCGCACGACGTGCTCGCCGGCCTGCTCCTCGGCCTGACGGTCACCCTGCTGACCACCCTGTTGACCGCCCGCCCCCTCGCCGAGGTGCTGCGCCGGCACTCCGGCACCGCCCGCCGGGAACCGATCGCCAGCAGCCCTCGCCCGTGAGCACGACCCCGCCGATCACGGCCCGGGATCCCGGGGATCACGGCCCGGGAATCGCGGCCCGGGGATCGCGGCCCGGGGATCGCGGCCCGGGGATCGCGGCCCGGGGATCGCGGCCCGGCCTCAGGCGGGGAGGAGCAGGGCGGCGCAGGTGCCGGCGACCAGGAACGGGCCGAACGGCAGGTGGCTGGACCAGCCGACCCGACGGGTCGCCAGCAGGGCCACGCTGACCAGCGCCGACAGCAGGAAGGTCAGCACCAGGCCGGTCACCAGCACGCCCCAGCCCTGCCAGCCGAGCAGCGCCCCCACCCCCAACGCCAGCTTGGCGTCGCCGAGGCCGAACCCCCGCCGGCCGAGCAGCAGCGTGGTGGCGGCGAAGGCCAGCCCGAGCGTCGCGCCGGCCGTCACCGCGCGCAGCCACGGCCCGGCCCCCGCCCCGGCCAGCGCGGCCACCCCGAGCAACGCCCAGGTGCCGGCGGCGGCGGGCCAGGTGAGCCGGTCCGGCAGCCGGTGCACCGCCAGGTCCACCAGGACCAGCGGGACCGCGCAGCCGAGCCACCAGGCCAGCGCGACCCGCTCGGCCACCGCCCCGTCGACCAGCACCAGCACCGCCACGGCCAGCAGCGACAGCGCCTCGACCGCGAACGGGGCCGCGCCGATCCGCCCCCGGCAGCGTGGGCAGCGCGCCGTCGGCCCGAGCGCCGGCAGTGGCCGGTCCAGCCCGACCGGAGCGCCGCAGCCGGGGCACCCGGCCCGGTCCGCCACCCCCGGCGGTACGGCGTACCGGGCGACCGCCGCCCGGAGCACCGGGACGACCGCCAGGATCGCCGCCAGCCGTCGAACGAAGAACACGGAGAGTGACTTCTCGCCCGGGTCCGGATAACGGTCCGATATCAGGGAGGTGTCCGGAGTGGATACCGGGGCGGCCCTTACCCCCTCGGGCATCCCCGGGACGGGAATAGCGGCGGCCGGGGAACGGATCGGGCGAGCCCGATCGACCCGTCCCATATCCCCCGGTGGCGCGGACGGTTCGTCGGCCGGACCGATCTGATCGGAGGCCGCCCGCCCATGATCGGCCGACACCGCCGACGCTGGCCGACCACCATGGACGTCGTCCACCTTCGGTCACTCCTGCCCATCACTGAGAGTGCGCGGTTGAATTGCCTCTGTTGTATCGGCGCACGTCAGCCTATGCTCGCCCCTTGGGTGGGACGCAACCCCGAGAGTCGCGTCACCGGCCGCACCGGACGACACGCTCCACATGTGACAAAAGATCCACAAAGGTAAATGCGGCAGTACCCGGAGATGTCCGATCGACATCGTCCCGGCGTACCACCGCACGCCCGGAGACCGACCACGATCGTCGCCGCCGGGTGTACCGAGGAGGGGCACGGCAATGCGTACAGGGCATTCCCGCCGCTGGACCACCTGCCTGGTCATCGCCGCGGTGGCCGGCTCCGTCGCCGGTTGCGGCGACTCATCCGGGACGACCGCCGCACCCGCCCCCCGTCCGGCGAGCGACGCCCGCCAGCCCACCGAGGCGGAGCGGGCCGCCGAACGAGCCGCACTGGCGGCGTACGCCGGCTATCTGGAGGCCTCCCGCGAGGCGAGCCGGACCAGCGACCCCCGCCACCCGAAGCTGACCCGGTTCCTGGCCGACCCGCTGCTCACCCGGGTCCGGGTGACCATCCGCGAGGCCCGCCGGCACGGCGCGGTCCGCACCGGGACGCTCCGGTCCGACCCCTCCGTCACCGCCGTCAGCCTGGACGGCAGCCCGCCGACCGTGGAGATCCAGGACTGCCTGGACGCCACCGGCTACCGGCTGGTCTACGCCAAGGACAAGCGGGTGGTGCCCGGCTCCGGCGGCACCCGCCACCTGGCGACCGCCACCGCGACCCGCTACCCGGACGGCCGTTGGCTGATCAGCTCCGGCGCCGCCCACGAGGACCAGCCATGTTGACCCGGGAAGGAACGCCCGTGCCGACCCACCCCGCCCCCGCCGCCCCGCCCCCCGCTGCCCTGACCCACCCCGTCCCCGCCGGCCCGGGCTCCGCCGGGCGCCGTCTGTCGCGGCTCGTCGGCGGGCCGTCCGGGAAGGTCGGCGGCCTGTCCCGCCGGACGCTCGCCGGCCTGCTGCTCGCCGTGCTGGTCGCCGTGGTCGCGCCGCCGGCCCCGGGGCAGGCCGCCGGCCCGGGGGTGGAGTGCCCGCCCGGCCAGAACGACTGCAGCGTCTGGGACGACGACCCGGGCACCCCCGGTGACCCGGGCGGTGGCAACGGTCCGGGCAGCCCGAACAGCCCCGGCGCCACCCCGAAGTGCCAGTGGAACGGCAAGCCGCTGCCCTGCTACAACCCGGACCTCGGCTGGTTCGACAACGGCAGCGGCTGTTACTACAAGGTCGCCGAGCCGCAGGAGGAGGCCCCGGAAGGCCAGGTGTGGTACGTCCAGACCTGCAACGGCGGCGACCTGGGCGCGCAGTCGATGGTGCTGCGCGACGGGCCCCCGCCCGGGTTCGGCACCCCGCCCGACCCGGAGGAGCTGGCCCGCCGGGCGCTCGCCTCGATCAGCCTGCTGCCGCCCCGGACGTCGGTGGCACCCCGGCGCAGCGTGGGGCCCGGCCTGGTCGGCCTGCCGGTCTGGATGTGGGCCAGCACCGGCCGGAGCTACTTCGGCCCGCTGCGCGCCTCGGCCAGCGACCGGGGGCTGACCGTCACCATCACCGCCGAGGTCAAGCAGATCGTGTGGAACATGGGCAACGGCAAGAAGGTCGGCTGCTCCGGCCCCGGCACGCCGTACAAGGCGACCGGCCCGAAAGCCGGCAAGCCGTCGCCGACCTGCGGCTACGACGGATACCCCAAGGCCGGCACCTACCGGGTCAGCGCCACCACCTTCTGGGACGTGCGCTGGGAGGGCGGCGGCCGCAGCGGCAACATCCCGCAGACCCGCACCAGCGGCGTCATCGACATCCAGATCAACGAACTCCAGGTGGTGACCCGATGAGCGTCCACCGTGCACCGGTTCTGCGAGCCCCGCAGTCCCGAACGGAGATTTGCCCGGTGAGCGCGAGGAGTGAGCCGGGTCTGCGAGCCCCGCAGTCGCGAACGGAGAGCTTCCAGTGAGTCTGGCCACCCGCAACGGCATCCCGGTGGATGCGCCGGTCACCCCGCCCAAGGTGGTCCGGCAGCGCCGTACCCGGCCCGGTCTGCTCGGGCTCGCCGTGCTGCTGATCGCGCTGGGTGGCCTCGGCGCGGCCTTCGCGGTCACCTCGGTCCGGGCCACCGGCAGCTACCTGGCGATCGCCCGCCCGGTCGAGGTGGGCCGGGTCCTGACCGCCGACGACCTGGTCAGCGTGCAGGTCTCCGGGGGCGCGGGGCTGTCCCCGGTGCCGGCGAAGAAGCGCGACGAGGTGGTCGGCAAGCGGGCCGCCGTATCGCTGGTCCCCGGTTCGCTGCTCACCATGGCCCAGCTCACCGATGCCCCGCTGCTCGGCCAGGGGCAGCAGCAGATCGCGCTCGGCCTGGAACCGAGCAAGGTGCCGGCCCGCAAGCTGCACCCCGGTGACAAGGTGCTGCTGGTCAGCACCCCGGACGAGGACGCCGACAACCAGTCCTCCACCACCCGGTTCACGGCCACCGTGATCGACGCGGTCACCCCGGAGAACGACGACGTGGTGGTCTACCTGGCGCTCGCCGTCCGGGACGTCCCGGCGGTGGTGGTGCTGGCCGCGCAGGAGCGGATCGCCCTCGTGCTGACCGAGGCGGCCTGACCATGGCCATCATCGCGCTGGTCTCGGCGAAGGGGTCGCCGGGCGTCACCACCACGGCGCTGGCCTGCACCCTGAGCTGGCACCGGCGGCTGGTGCTCGCCGAGTGTGACCCGGCCGGCGGCTCGGTGCTCGCCGGCTACCTGGGCGGCGCGCTCGACGGACCACGCGGCATCGGTGAACTGGCCGTGGGTGAGCTGCGCGACGGCAGCCTGGAGGCGACGTTCTGGTCCCAGCTGGTCGACCTGGACGCGCCGAGGCGGGAGCGGCTGCTGCTGCCCGGCGTGGTGGACCCGGCGCAGGCCGGCAGCGTCGCCCCGCTGTGGCAGCGGTTCGCCGACTTCTTCCGCACCCTGGAGAAGGGCCGCCCCGGCTATGATGTGATCGTCGACTGTGGACGACTTCAGGTCTTCGGGCCGCCGTGGCCGCTGCTGCGCGCCGCCGACGTGGTGCTGCTGGTGACCCGCGCCCAGCTACCCGCCCTCTCCGGCACGCGGTCGATGATCCGGGCCATCGAACGGGACTTCACCGACCACCGGGTGCCCCCGGGCACGCTGCGGCTGGTGGTGGTCGGCGACGGCCACGGCAACGGCGAGATCGCCAAGGCCCTGGGGATGCCGGTGATCGCCCGGATGCCGGAGGACCGCCGTACCGCGCAGGCGCTCAGCTTCGGCGGCACGGTCCGCGCCGGACGCCCCCTGCTGCGCGCGGCGGCGGCGCTGGAGGCCCCGGTCCGGGAGCTGCTGGAGCAGCGGCGGGCCCGACTGGCCTGGCCCACCCCGGCGCAGGGGGTGCCGGATGCGGTTTGAGCCGGTCTCCCACGACCCGCGCACCCCACCGCCGGGGGTCACCTCCACCATGCCGCCGCTGCCACCGGTGAACGGTCGGCACCACGCCCCCGCACCGCCGCCGACCACCGGCACCGCCGCCGCCCCGCCCCCGCCCGCGTCCGCACCCGCCCCGCCCCGGCCGAAGGTCGACTTCGCGCTCGTCCGGGAGCTGCGTCGGGAGCTGAGCGAACGGCTCACCCAGTGGCAACGCGGCCGGGAGTTCGACGCCGACGCCGAAGAGGTCGAGCGGGCCCGGCTCGCCGTCGCCGTGGTCTCCGGCTACGCCGACGCGGTACGCCGGGCCGGCACCCCGCTCAGCGCCGACGAGGAACGGACCCTGCTCGACCAGGTGACCGCCGAGCTGGTCGGGCTGGGCCGGCTACAGACCCTGCTGGTCGACGACTCCATCGAGGAGGTGCACATCCTCGGCTGCGACCAGGTACGCATCACCCGGCACGGCGGCGGCGTCGACTGGGGCGAGCCGATCGCCGACAGCGACGACGAGTTGGTGGAGATCCTCCAGGCGGCGGCCCGCCGGGCCGGGGCCACCGAGCGGTCGCTGTCCACCTCCAAGCCGACGCTGGACCTGCAACTGCCCGACGGCAGCCGGTTGGCCGCGGTGTTCCTGGTCAGCCACCGCCCGTACGCGGTGATCCGCAAGCACAACACGCTGGACGTCAGCCTCGACGACCTGGCCGGCAGCCGCCCCGACCTGGACGAGATGATCGACCCGCTGCTGCGCGACTTCCTCCGCGCGTCCATGCGGGCCGGGCTCAACATCATGGTCGCCGGGCTGGCCGGGGCCGGCAAGACCACTGTCATCCGGGCGCTGATGGACGAGATCCCGCCCGACGAGCCGTACGTGCTGCTGGAGGAGAGCCGGGAGCTGCTGCCGGCCCGCCGCGGCGACAAGCACCGGGCGGTGATGAGCTTCGAGTCCCGGGAGGGGCACGGCGAACGCGGCCTGGACGGTCGACCGGCCGGAGAGGTGAGCATCGCCGACCTGATCCCGGTGTCGCTGCGGATGGGCGTGCTGCGGATCATCGTGGGCGAGGTCCGCTCCCGGGAGATCGTGCCGATGCTCCAGGCGATGACCACCAGCCGCGGGTCGATGTGCACCATCCACGCCCGTACCCCGGCCGGGGTCAGCGAGCGGATCATCGAGCTGGCGCTGGCCCACGGCCGGGAGATGACCGTCGACCAGGCCCGCCGGATGGCCGGCAACGCCCTCGACCTGATCGTCTACGTCACCGTCGAGGACGAGACCGCGATCGGCGGGCGGAAACACCGGTTCGTCTCCCACGTGGAGGAGGTGATCGGCGTCGGCGACGCCAACCGGATCACCACCACCACCGTCTTCGGTCCCGGCCCGGACGGTCGGGCCATCCCCCGCCACCTGCCGGAACGGGTCCGGGGGCAACTGCTGCGGGTCGGCTACGACGCCCGGCTGCTGTCCCGCTTCATCGAGGCCGGCGCGGGCGCGTGGCGGCGCCCCCGGCACAGCCGCCTCGCCCCGGTGGTGCGCCGATGAGCACCATCGAACTGCTCGCGGTGGTCTCCGGGGCGGCCTGCGTCGGCGGGCTGGTGCTGGCCGTGGTGGCGCTGTTCGGCACCACCAAGCCGACCCGGCCGGCCAGGAGCTCGACCACCGGGCTGCGCCGGCTCTGGCTCGGTGCGGGGACGAACCGCCGGGACCAGCGCGCCCACCAGATGACGTTGGGCGCGGCGGCGGTGGCGGGCGCACTGGCGTTCCTGCTGACCGGGCTGCCGGTGGTGGGGCTGATCGTGGCGGTGGCCGTACCGGGAGTGCCGTGGCTGTTCGCGGTGGGCCGGGCCGAGGAGCGGGCGATCGCCCGGATCGAGGCGGTCGGCGAGTGGACCCGCCGGCTCAAGGACGTCTCCAACACCGGGCAGGGCCTCCAACAGGCGATCATCACCACCATCGCCACCGTCCCGCACGAGGTCGAGGAGGAGGTACGGCTGCTCGCCGCCCGCCTCCAGGCCGGCTGGACGGCCCGGTCCGCCCTGCTGGCGTTCGCCGACGAGATCGGCGACCCGGTCTGCGACCAGGTGGTCGCCGCGCTGATCCTGCACCTGACCGACCGGGGCGAGCGCCTCGGCGACGTGCTCGGTTCGATCGCCGCCGCCGCGTCCGCCGAGGTGGCCACCCGGCGCGAGGTGGAGGCCAAGCGCACCCAGCCCCGGTTCGCGGTCCGCTTCCTCACCGGGATGACCCTGGCGGTGCTGGCATACGGGCTGGTCAACACCGAGTACATCCGGCCGTACGGGACGTTCTTCGGCCAGGTGCTGATGGCGATGCTCGGGACGGCGTTCGTCGCCCTGCTGGTCTGGGTGCGCTCGATGAGCCAGCCCCCGCCGCCGCCCCGGTTCCTGCCGAGGCCCGACCCGGCGGAGCTGGTCGCATGACGCTCAACTGGCAGCTCACCATCGCGGTGCTCGGCGGGGCCGCCATCGGGCTCGGCCTGTTCCTGCTGGTCCGGGAGGCGCTGCCGGCCTCCCCGGCGCTCGGCCCCGCGCTGCGCCGACTGCACCAGCCCGCGGGTGTCACCGTCGCCGCCGGGCGGGGGCCGGACTGGCTGGGCGGTTTCTCCCGCTGGCTGCGCCCACCGCACCGCCAGCTCGCCCTGCTCGACCAGACCCCCGAGCAGTACGCCATGTCGATCCTGCTCTCCGCCCTGGTCGGGCTGGCCACCCCCACGGTGGCGGGGGCGCTGCTCTTCCTGGCCGGGGTGAGCATGCCGGTGGTCGTACCGGTGCTGGGCAGTCTGGGGTTGGCGCTGGTCTGCGCGCTGCTCGCGCACCGCGCGGTGCTGACCAAGGCGGACGCCGCCCGGGACGAGTTCCGCGCGGCGGTCTGCACCTACCTGGACCTGGTCGCGTTGCAGTTGTCGGCGGCGCACGGCCCGGTGCAGTCGCTGGAGCGGGCCGCGGCGGTCTGCGACGGCTGGGTCTTCGCCCGGATCCGCGAGTCGCTGCGGATCGCGCAGATGCAGATGCACTCGCCCTGGGACGAGCTCCAGGACCTGGCCGAGAAGATCGGCATCGCGGAGCTGGGTGACGTCGGGGCGATCATGCGGTCCTCCGGCAGCGAGGGCGCCCAGGTGCACGAGACGCTACGCAGCCGCGCCGAGTCGCTCCGCGACCAGATCCGCACCGACAACCTGGCCCGTGCCGAGGGCATCACCAGCCGGCTGGACATTCCCGGCTCGCTGCTGGTCTTCGTGCTGCTGGCGTTCGTCCTCTATCCGTTCGTCGCCCGCCTCTGAGCGATCCACCCCGAGAAGGAGCCCTCCCCATGCAGCTCGTCACCTTCCTCTACGTCGCCACAGTCGCCCGGCTGGCCGAGCTACGCCGCGAGGCGGAACGCGGCGACAGCCCGGTCCCGACCGCCGTCATCATCGCCGGTCTGGTCGCCGCCGGGATCGCCGTCACCGCCCTGGTCAAGACCAAGGCCGAGGGATGGATCAACGACATCCCGACCAAGTGACCCGCGTCCCCCTGACCGGCTCGCACCGGGACCTGACAGACCGGTCCCGGTGCGTACCCCCGTGCGCGCCCACAGCGGGGCGGGCCGTCCCGACCGGGCTACGGGCCACCGGCCGGACCGCCCCGACCGGGCCACGGGCCACCGGGCACGCTGTCCCGACCGGGCTGCGCGCCGCCGGCCGAGCCGCCCGTCGCCGGCTCACCGCCGGGGGTACGGACCGGGGGGCCAACCCCGTGGAGCTGGCCGTGGTGATGCCGGCGGTGCTGGTGCTGCTCTTCGGCTCCGTCCAGATCGCCACCTGGTTCGTGGCCCGGTCCACGGCGATGCACGCCGCCCAGAGCGGGGTGAACGCGCAACGGGTCCTGGAGGCGCCGGCCGGGGCGGGTGAGGCCCGCGCCAGGCACTTCCTGGGTGCGGCCGGGGACTGGCTGGTCGGCGCGAAGACCACCTGCGCCACCACCGCCACCGAGGTGACCTGCACGGTCACCGGGAAGTCCCTGAGCGTCATCCCGGCCGTCCGGTTCGACGTGCGGCAGACCGCCCACGGCACCGTCGAACGGTGGACCGACCCGTGACCGCCGGCCCGCCCCGGCGCACCTGGCGCGACATGCTGACCGACCGGGCCGCACGCAGCGACCGGGCCACCGTCCCCACCGGACGGTCCACCGCCGCCCCGTCGGCCGGGCGGGCCGCGGAGCGTACCCGGGGATCGGTGTCGGTGGAGGTGGCGGTGCTGGCCCCGGCGTTCCTCGCGCTGCTGATGGTGGCCGGGGTGGCCGGCCGGGTCGCGGTCGCCGACGAGGCGGTGGAGGCGGCGGCGCACGACGCCGCGCGGGCCGCCTCGATCGCCCGCGACGCCGGCACCGCGGAGAGCGCCGCCCGGGCCGCCGCCCGCCGGCAGCTCGACTGGCGTGGCCTCAACTGCGCCAGCGCACCCCGGGTCACGGTCTGGGGGTCCACCCTGCACTCCGACCACACGTCGGTGAACGCGGCGTTCCGCAGCCCGCTCGGCGAACCGGTGAGCATCTGGGTCCGGGTGAGCTGCACCGTCTCCTTCGCCGGCATGCGCTTCCCCGGGCTGCCGATGGGCGACAAGCGGGTCGAGGCGACCTTCGCCTCCCCCCTGGACCGTTACCGGACCCGGCGATGACCGCGCGCCCGACCGGCGACGAGGGCCGGATCAGCCTCTTCCTCGCCGTCACCATGCTCGGCATACTCGCGGTCATCGGTGCCGCGTACGACGGTGCGGGCCAACTGCGTAGCCTGCAACGCGCCGACGACCTGGCCGCCGAGGCGGCCCGCAGCGGCGGGCAGGTGATCGACCGGGCCGCCGCCATCGAGGGCCGGCCCAAGGTGATCGACGAGCCGGGTGCCCGCGCGGCCGTCGCGCAGTACCTGCGCGGCAACCCCGACGTGACCGGCCAGCAGGTCAGCTTCCCGGTGGTCGCCGGCGAGAAGCAGATCCGGGTACGCGTCACCGTCGTCTACCGCCGGCACCTGCTCGGCCTGATCGGCCTGGACCGCACCGTCACCGTCTCCGCCGAGGCGACCGCCCGCACCCTCACCGACCGACCATGAACCCGCTGGCCCGGCGGACCCGTCGGCCCACGCCCCCGGTGCCCCCGCACCGGCAGACCGTAGGAAGGAGGGCAGCATGACCACACCGCGTGGTTCCACCGCCCGACGTACCGGGCAGTTGCTCACCGGCTTCGGGTCACTGGTGGTCCTGGTGGCGCTGCTGGCCGGCGCACCGGTCGCACTGCTCGCCTTCGCCGGCAACCCGCTGCCGGACCACCTGCCCACCCTCACCGAGATCGGCACCCTGCTGACCAGCCGGGACGACGGCCAGCTCTTCATCCGGGCGCTGGCGCTGGTCGGCTGGTTCGGCTGGGCGACGTTCGCCTTCTCGGTGCTGGTGGAGCTGGGTGCCCAGGTGACCCGCCGACAGACGCCCCGGCTGCCCGGGATGGGTCGGCAACAACGGGCGGCGGCGGCCCTGCTGGGCTCGATCGCACTGATCATCGCGGCCAGCCCGGCAGCGAGCGCGGCCGCCACGCTCACCCAGCCGCTGCCGGCCGCCGCCGGTACCGGGGTAGCGACGACGCTCGACACCTCCCGTGCCGGTCTGGGCACCGCCCCCAGCGCCGGCCTCGGTGGTGCCGCCCTCGGTGCCGTACCGGGTTCCGGTCTCGGTCCCATCCCGGGGGCCGGTCCCGCCCACGGTGCCGAGAAGCCGGTGTACCGGGTGGCCCGGGGCGACTACCTGGGTGAGGTGGCGGAACGCTACCTGGACGACTTCGAGCGCTATCCCGAGGTCGCCCGGCTCAACCACCTGCACGACGCCGACCGGATCCGCCCGGGTCAGCTCATCAAGCTGCCCGCCGAGGCCGACGACACCGGAGCCCGCCGGCACGCCAGCGGCCACCTGGTCCCGGGTAAGCCCCGCAAGCCGTCCCCGCGCCCACCGGCCACCGCACCCGGCAGCCCTGGCAGCCCTGGCAGTCAGGCCGGCCCCCAGCAGCCGGATGCCCCCGGCACGCACACCACCCCGGGCAGGCCGACCGGTCCGGTCACGCCCGCCACCCCGAAACCGACCAGGAAGCTCGGACCGGCCACTCCGCAGACCGCCACCCCGCAGACCGCCCAACCCCCGGCCGAACGGCCCGTCGGGGTGCCCCCGGCGATGGCTGCCGGAGCCTCCCGGGCCACCCCGGAGGACACGATCAACCGGCCGCTGGCCGTGTCGGCGGTACTGGCGGTGGCGAGCATCGTCGGCGCACAGATCGGCGCGGTACTCGGCCTGCGCCGCCGCCCTGTCCGGGTGGCCGCCGGCCGCACCTCGGCCGCCCGGATCGTCGCCGCCCGGACGGCCACCGACCGCACCCCGGGCCGCTCGATCGGCAGCCGCGCCTCCGCCGCCCGCGACCTGGTAACCGGCCGCCACCGCCGCGACTGACCCACCCTTTTCCTGTCCCCTCCCACCCCACCCCTTCGCCCCCACCCCGCTGACTCCGCCCCACCGACCTCGCCCCGCTGGCTTGGCCACGCCGGCCTTGCCACGTTGGCCTGCCCTGCTCGCCCCGCTGGCCTGGTTACGCCGGCCTTGCCACGTTGGCCTGCCCTGCTCGCCCCGCTGGCCTGGTTACGCCGGCCTTGCCACGTTGATCAAGAGGTTTACGTCAACTTGAAGATCGATTTTGACCTAAACCTCTTGATCAACGTGCTGATTTGACGCAAATCTCTTGATCAACGGGATGGTTGCCCAGAATCTCTTGATCGACCGGGCAGGAGGGGCGGGGTTGGCGGGGCGAGGCGGGGTTGGCGGGGTAGAAAAAGGGCGCAACGGGTGAATGAGTTGATCGGGTGGGTGGAGCGCGGGTGGAGCTCGGGTGGATCGGTAGGTGGGGCGGGGTCAGGGGAGGCGGGTCTGGAGGGTGCCGTCGACTATCCGGGTCGGGAGGACCTGCTGGTCGGTGGCGGAGGGGCCGTGGACGACCTCGCCTCCGTTGAGCCGGAACGCCGAACCGTGCCAGGGGCAGACCACACAGGCGTGCCCGTCGATCTCCTGGACCTCGCCCTCACCGAGGGGACCACTCTGGTGCGGGCAGCGTTCCAGCATCACGGTGACCTCGTCGCCGTGCCGGTAGAGGATCACCGAGACGTCGTCCACCTCTCGGGTCACCAGTTTGCGCTGGGGCAGCCCGGCCAACTCGGCCACCGGCTGCCAGCCGTCGCTCATCCGGTGCAGCTCGGAAACGCTCTGGCTGACCTGCGCGCCCTGCTTGTACGCCAGGTGCCCACCGAGGTACGCCCCGGCGCTGGCCGCGCCCAGCCCCAGGTAGGCCAGGGCCCGGCCGACACCGTGCCGGCCGGTCAACCGGGCGGCGAGGGAACCGGCGTACAGGGCCAGGCCGACGGTGTTGGCGGCGGCATGGACCAGCCCCACCCGACGCTGGTCCCGGGAGAGTTCCGCCCAGTCGTTGAGCCCGGCCACGGCGGCGGGCACCGCGCTCACGGTGCCCAGGGCGACCAGGGTGGTGGCCGCCCGACGCTGACCGGGGAGCAGGTCGACCACTGCCGCGCTGATCCAGGCACCCACCGGCACCTGCACCATCGCCGGGTGCAGCGGATGGCCGAGGAACACGCCGTGCAGCAGGTCACGGACCCGCTGCGGGCGCAGGGTCGCCTGGACGGCACGCTGCAACCGGTCGCCGGCCCGGTCCAGTGCGGTGGCCTGTTCGAGTTTCGTCATCAACGCTCGCACCTTCTCCGACTTCCCGGCTGAACCAGCGGCAAACCGGGCGGCCCGGACGAATCTACCCGCCCGGCCCGAACCAGCCGACCCTCGGAAGCCGGCGAGCTGCCGGAAGTGCCGGCAGCAGGGCCAGCAACACCAGCGCATCGAGCGGGGCCACCCCGGCTGCCACCGCCGGGAGCAGCGGCAGCAGCAGCGGCAGCAGCGGGGCCGGGAACATCGGCGGAGTCATCGGGGCGCACGGCGTTCACGCCCGGCCGTCCGACCCCCGCGCTCGCGCCCATCCAAGGAAGCGACCCGCCAGTTTCTCGGGTGCGACGTCGGCGTTGAGCTGGGACAGGTGTGCACCGGCCTCCACCATCAGGGTGGCCAGGTAGACGAGCAGGCCGGTGCGGTCCCCGCGGTACTCGACGAGGAGGGCGAGCCGGGCCGGTTGGCACGGCCACTCGGCGCCGCAGCCCCGGCACCGCCACAGTGGACGCATCGGCAGATGTGGCCGGACCACCCGACTCACGTCGACGCCCCACAACGAAAGGGCCGACCGGACGGACGGCCGGGCCGCTGGCAGGGACCTCCACGACGAGAGGGCCGGCCGGACGGACGGCCGGGCCGCTGGCAGGGACCTCCACGACGAGAGGGCCGACCGGACGGGCATCCCGACCCCGGCCGCTGGCAGGGACGACGTCCACGGTGCAGGTGGCGGTGTGGCACTGCGGAGCTCCTTTCCGCTGGAGCGGGGCCGTCCCGCCGGTCATCGACGGGACGGCCCCGGACTGGACGTCGACCGCCGGACTCTCGCACCTCCACCGGTCGCGCCGCCTTCCGGCAAATCCTGCCTCCCTGTGGTCAGACAGATACACCGCGTAGGCGTATGGTGGACGGATATTCGAGACGTCCAATGGAGAAGTCGTGAACGATGCGCTGCGCGCCGCCCTCAACGAGACCGGCTATACCACTGAATCCCTCGCCGAGCGCGTCGGTGTCGATCCCAAGACGGTGGGTCGCTGGCTGAGTGAGGGGCGGATCCCGCATGCCCGGCACCGGGTCGCCGCAGCGGAAGCGCTCCGGCGGGACATCGTGGACATTTGGCCGGACACTTCAAGACGTCGTGAGCCGGTGTGGTTCCGCCCCTGGCAGGAGATCGAACGCGACGCCCTGTCGTTGCGCTCATTCGAGTCCGCAGTAGTACCCGGTCTTCTCCAGACAGAGTCGTATGCCCGAGCCGTCCTGCTCGGTGCCGGCACCCTGCCCCGGGGGGAGGTCGACCGGCACCTGGCGGCCCGGCTCGCCCGCCAGTCCGTCCTGAAGCGCGACGATCCGCCCCAGCTCACCGTCGTCCTCGACGAGACGGTCCTGCACCGACCGGTCGGCGGCCGGCGGACCATGCACGAGCAGCTCCTCACCCTCGCCGAGGCCTGCGACCAGCCACACGTCCGGGTGCACGTCGTGCCGGCCACGGTGGGCGAGTACGCCGGCCTGAACGGCCCCTTCGTGATCGCCACCAACCCCGACCACCGGATGGCCGGCTACCTCGACAACCAACTCCAGGGACAGGTGGTTAGCGATCTCGATGACCTCGCGGCCATGATGGCAGCGTGGGAGAACGTGCGCGGCGAAGCGCTCTCCCACTGGCAGTCCGTCGATCTGATCACGAAGGTGGCCCAGGCATGGAACTGAACGACGCACGCTGGCGCAAGAGCACCCGCAGCAGCGGCAACGGCGGAAACTGCGTCGAGGTGGCCGGCAACCTGCCGGGGGTGGTCGCCGTCCGCGACTCCAAGGACCCCGACGGCCCCACCCTGACCTTCACCCCCACCGCCTGGCACATCTTCCTCGCCCGGATCACCGACCGCGCCTGATCCCGCCCCGCACGCCCACCCGGCCGGGGTCCGGACGCCCATGATCGGCTCAACGTCGCGCAGGTAGCGGCATCAAGGCCCCCGGACCCCGCAACATGGCCGCAACAGCGCCACCCACGCGGGCGGGACGACGGGGGGACGGCTGTCGACAGCGCGGGCCGCGCGGGTGGGTCGGGGCGCGGGAGAACGGCTCGCCGACAGCGCGGCCCGCACGGGCAGGCCGAGGTGGGGGACGGCTGGTCGACAGCGCGGCCACCCGGGTGGGCCGGGGCGCGGGAGGACGGCTGGTCGACAGCGCCACCCACACGGGTGGGCCGGGGTGGGGGATGCTGGGGGGATGGCTGTGCATGTTGCCCGCAACGGGGCGGTGACCACGGTGATCCTCGACCGGGCGGCGTCGCGCAATGCCGTCGACGGTCCGACCGCACGGGCGCTCGCCGACGCGTTCCGCGCCTTCGAGGCCGACCCGGACGCCCGGGTCGCGGTGCTCTGGGGCGCGGGCGGCACGTTCTGCGCGGGTGCCGACCTCAAGGCCATCGGCACCCCCAGCGGCAACCGGGTCGAGCCCGACGGCGACGGCCCGATGGGTCCGACCCGGATGTCACTGTCCAAACCGGTCATCGCGGCGATCTCCGGGTACGCGGTGGCCGGCGGCCTGGAGCTGGCGCTCTGGTGCGACCTGCGGGTCGCCGAGGCGGACGCGGTGCTGGGGGTGTTCTGCCGACGGTGGGGGGTGCCGCTCATCGACGGGGGCACCGTCCGGCTGCCCCGGCTCATCGGGGAGAGCCGGGCGATGGACCTGATCCTCACCGGCCGTCCGGTGCCCGCCGAGGAGGCGTACGCGATGGGGCTGGTCAACCGGGTGGTCGCGCCGGGTGAGGCGCGGACGGCCGCCGAACGGCTGGCCGCGGAGATCGCCCGCCATCCGCAGACCTGCCTGCGTAACGACCGGGCGGCGGTGCTGGCCGGTGCCGGCCTCGCCGAGCCGGAGGCGCTCGCCACCGAGTTCGCCTACGGGATCGACTCGTTGGCGGCGGACGCCGCAGCCGGCGCGGCCCGGTTCGCCGCCGGCGCAGGCCGACACGGCGAATGAACCCACCCCGGCCAGCGCGGCAGGCCAGCTGCCTCGGCCGGCGCGGCGGAGGGACCACGCGGGCCGGCGCGGGGGAGGGAACGCGCCGGGCCGTCGTGGTTGGGCTCAACTCAGGTCGTTCAGGGCGCTCTGGATGGCCCGGTGGAACGTCGGGTACGCATAGATCATGTGCCGGAGCTGGCTGACCGGGACGGCCGCGTGCACCGCCACGACCAGGGCCGACAGCACCTCGCCCCCGGCCGGGCCGACCGAGGTCGCCCCGATCAGCACCCCCTGGTCGGCGTCGGCGATCACCTTGATGAAGCCGCCGGGCTCACCCTTGTGGATCCAGCCCCGGGTGGACGACGACAGCTCGGTGAAGCCGACCTGCACGTTGATGCCCCGCTCGCGGGCCTGCCGTTCGGTGAGCCCGACCGCGCCCACCTCCGGGTCGGTGAAGGTGACCCGGGGCAGCGCCCGGTAGTCGGCGCGGGGGACGGTGCCGGCCGCGCCGCTCGGGCCGGCCGCGCCCATCGCGCCTCCGACGGCGCTGGCCGCGCCCATCGCGCCGCCCACCACGCTGGCCGTGCCGCTGGCGTCGGGGCCGCCTTCGGCCCGCCGGGCGTGGTCGAGCACGTCGGCGACCACGATCGACGCCTGGTACATGGCGATGTGGGTGAACGCGCCCTCGCCGGTCACGTCGCCGACCGCCCAGATCCCGTCGGCGACGTGCATCCGGTCGTCCACCGGCAGGTAGCGCTGGGTGGCGTCCACCCCGACGGTGTCCAGCCCCAACTCGTCCAGGTGTGCCCGGCGGCCGGTCACCACCAGCAGCTTCTCGGCGCTGAACGACCGGTCACCGGCGTACACGGTGAAGGTGTCCTCGTCGTGCCCGACTCGTTCGATCTTCACCTCGGTGGCGATCTCCACCCCGTCGGCGCGCAACGCGGCGGCGGCTGCCTCGGACGACTCCGGCTCTTCGAGGGCGAGCACCCGCCCGGACGCCTCCAGCACCGTCACCGCGACCCCGAAGCGGGCGAAGACCTGCGCCAGCTCCAGGCCGATCGCCCCGCCGCCGATGATCAGCAGGGTCGCCGGCAGCTCCGCCACCTCGATCGCCTGGTGGTTCGTCCAGTACGGGGTGCCGGCCAGCCCGTCGATGGGCGGGATCGACGGGCGGGTGCCGGTGCCGAGGACGATCCCCCGCCGGGCCTGGAACACCTGGTCACCGACCCGGACCCGACCGGGGCCGTCGAGTCGGCCGCTGCCGCGCAGGAACCGCCCGCCCTTGCCGGTGAACCGGTCCACCGCGGCCCGGTCGTTCCAGGTGTCGGTGGCCTCCTCCCGGATGCGTTTCGCCACCGGCGCCCAGTCGGCCCGCACCTGCGCCGACCCGGCCAGCCCGTCGACCCGCCGCGCCTCGGCCAGCGCGTTCGCCGCCCGGATCATCATCTTGCTGGGGATGCATCCCCAGTAGGGGCACTCCCCACCGACCAGGTCCCGTTCGACGCCGACGACGCTGAGGCCGGCCTCGGCGAGTCGCCCGGCCACCTCCTCGCCACCCACGCCGAGCCCGACCACGACCACGTCCACCAGTTCCGGCTCTGCCATCCCGCCAGCATTCCGCACGGCCCCGCCCCCGACCACCGCTCCGCCCCGGAATTCCCGCGCCGGTGAGTCGACCGACCACCACGCCACCCGACCACCACGCGACCCCGCCACTGCGCCACCCCGCCCCGCCGCACCACCCGACCCGCCCCGCCAAACCACCGGGCACCGCCCCGCTCCGCACCCGCCCCCGCCGTCGCGCCGCACTCCCGTCCGGCACCGCCGGTGGTGACGGAAAGATGACCGGTGATAGAAGGCGTCGGCGCTGTCATCGGTCGCGCACCATGCGTACGCTTCCTTCCTCGTGGAACACGACGCGCCTGCCGCCGGTAGCTCCCCGGGAACGCCCGAGCCCGCCCGGTCCCCCGACCGGTCCAGCCTGGTCGCCAACCTGATCACCGCCGCTGCCGGGCTCGTCGGTCTGGTGCAGGTGTTACGGGCCGATCCGTGGTGGCCGCTGTGGGTCCTGGCCGCCGCGCTCGCCCTGATCGGGCTGCTGGCGTACCGGCTGCGGCAGCGCCGTTGGCTGGCGGCGTCGGTCAGTCTCGGGCTGCTGCTGCTCCTCGGCGGTGGTGGCGTCCTGCTGGCGGGCACCCGCCCCGACGACCGCACCGCGACCACCGGGCCGACGACGGCCGCTCCGGCAGCCGGCCCGGCCACCCCGGCACCGACCACCAGCGCACCGCCCCCTACCGGCCCGACCCCCACCGCTCCGGCCCCGACCAGCCCGGCCGCCACCGACCCGGACTCCAGCGGCCCGGCCGCGCCCGCCACCGTCCTCTTCAGCGACGTGGTGCAACTCGGCAAGAAGACCGGGGTGGAGCTGGACCGGGGGCGGGCCGAACGCCGGAACACCCAGGACGCCGACGTCGACGTCTATCTGGACTGGGGCTACATCCTCTACTCCAGCGCCCGGCACAGCGCGATGTACGACGACAGCAACAAGGGGCCGGAGCAGGACGCCGACGCGCGTTGCCGCGACTACCGGGAGGCCGGGCAGCAGAGCTTCGCGCACCACTACATCGGCGGCGGCAACCAGCAGTACTGCTTCACCACCTCGGAGGGTCACCCCGGCTGGTTGCAGGCGGTGAACACGCTGGAGGACGGCGGACTGCTCATCAAGGTCACCGTGTGGCGCGGGTGACGGTGAGCGCGAGGAGTGCAGCGCGGCGGAGCCCGGCAGTCGCGCCTCTGAGCCGGGCCGCGCAGCGGGGTCAGCGCAGCCAGACCGGGTCGGCGCCGGGCACCTCCAGCGGCGGCGGGTAGTCGAGCGTGCGACGGACCTCGGCGGGCAGCCGCCACGGCTGGTGCACGGCCTTGCCGGCCACCGTCGCCAGCTCGGGCACCCAGCGCCGGACGTACCCGCCGTCGGGGTCGTAGCGTTCGGCCTGGCGGACCGGGTTGAGCCCCCGGTAGGGGCGGCTGTCGTTGCCGGTGCCGGCCACCCACTGCCAGTTGCCGGAGTTGTCGGGCACGTCGCCGTCGAGCAGCCAGCGGGAGAAGACCGCGAGGCCGGGCCGCCAGTCGAGGCCGAGCACCTTGGTCAGGTAGCCGGCGGTGATCAGCCGGGCCCGGTTGTGCATCCAGCCCTCGGCGTGCAGTTGCCGCATGCCGGCGTCCACGATCGGCATCCCGGTCCGGCCCTCGGTCCAGGCGTCCAGCGCCGCCGCGTCGGACCGCCAGGCCTCGGTGGCCCCCCGTCGGTACGCCTTCGCCGCGATCTCCGGGAAGGCGGCCGTGACCTGGTAGTAGAAGTCCCGCCAGCAGAGCTGCCGGACGAACGGGTGCCCCCGGTCGCCGGCCCGGTTCGCCACCGCCAGCGGGGACAGGCAGCCGAACCGCAGGTACGGGCTGAGCCGGGAGGTCTGGTCGCCGGCCAGGTCGTCGTGGATGTCGTCGTACCGCTGGAGGGTGGGCAACCACTGCGTGAGCCGGCGCTGCCCGACGGACTCGCCGCCCACCGCGGCGGCCGGCGACTCGCCCTTCGGCAGCGCCGGCAGCCGACCGACCGCGACCCCGTCGGGCAGGGTGACCCGCCGGGGCGCGGCCAGCTCCGCCCGCCACTGCGCCACCGACCAGACCCGGTGGTACGGGGTGAACACCCGGTAGTGGTCGCCGCCGCCGGGCCGCAGCGCCCCCGGCTCGACGACGGTGGCCCCGGGGAAGAGGCGCAGGAACAGCCGGTGCCGGTCGCACTCGGCGCGCAGCCGGCTTTCCCGCCGGTGGGCGTGGCGGCTGACGTCGGCGGAGAGGCCGATCCCCTCGGCGTCGACCTCACGGGCCACCCGGATCGTCTCGGCCACCGGGTCGCCCCGGCGGATCACCAGGTCGCCGCCGAGCCCGCGCAGGGTGTCCCGCAGCTCGGCGAGGCTCTGGTGCAGGAACCGGGTGCGGTTGGGTGAGCGGTCGGCCAGCGCCGGGTCGAGGACGTACAGCGGCACCACCCGGTCGAAGGCGGCGCAGGCCGTCGCCAGCGCCGGGTGGTCGTGCACCCGCAGGTCGCGGGTGAACAACACCACCGCCGTACGGCCGCTCACGACACCGCCGGGCCGGGCACCACGACCGGGGTGCCGGTACGGGTCAGCAGCGCCCTCGCCGCCACCGACAGCCGTCGCCGCTGGGGCACCACGGCCCGCCGGGCGAACACGTCGAAGTCCTGGGCGGCCACCTCGTCGAGGATGCCGCCGTAGAGGGCGTAGGCGGTCCGCATGCACGCCTGGGAGGCGGGGGCGAGCAGGGTGATGCCCGGCGCAGCGGCGGCGTAGTGGGCCTGGGCGCGGGTCACCTCGTACTCGATCAGGTCGCGGATCCGGTCGGTGCTGCGGCCGGCGTACTGGGCGGCGCGCAGGTCCTCGACGGTGACGTTGAACTTGGCCAGGTCCTCGTCGGGCAGGTAGGTGCGGCCCCGGTCGAGGTCCTCGGCGACGTCCCGGATGAAGTTGGTGAGCTGGAAGGCGAACCCGAGCTGGCGGGCCGGTTCCCGGGCGGCGACCGGGTCGGAGCTGCCGAGGATGGGCAGCATCATGGTGCCGATGACCGCCGCCGAGCCCTCCATGTAGTCGAGCAGGTCGTCGTAGGTGGGGTAGGACATGACCGTCAGGTCCATCGCCATGCTGCGCAGGAACGACGCGAAGTCGGCCCGGTCCAGGTCGAACACGGCGATGGTGTGCAGCACCGCCGGCAGCAGCGGGTCGTCGACCGGTTCGCCGTGCAGGCCGGCGACGAAACGGGAACCCCAGGAGTCCAGGCGGGCGGCGCGTTCGGCGGGCGGCAGGTCCTCGGTGCGGTCGACGATCTCGTCGGCGTAGCGGGTGAACCCGTAGAGGGCGTGTACGTGCCGCCGTTTCCATGCGGGGAGCAGCCGGGTGGCGAGATAGTAGGTGCGCCCGTGGTGTCTGTGCAGCTCCTGGCAGCGGGCATAGGCAGCGGTGAGATCGGTGTCCACCGGACCTCCTCCGGATTCGACGCAGCAATCGACGCAACTCGTAACCCTAGGGTACGCTCCCCCACATGGCCAACGACGCAGTTGCGGGTAATGCGCTCCGCGTCGCGCCGGCACAGCCGGAAGCGACGGACGATCCGGTCCGCGGCGTACTGGCCGCTTTCGCCCGGGACCTGGTCCACAGCGTCGACGACACGCTGGCGGCGTTTCTCGCCCGCGAGGTCGAAGCGCTGACCGAGATCGACGCAGCGATGGGCGGTTTCGCCGCCACGGCCCGCGACGCCGTGCTGGCCGGCGGCAAGCGGGTCCGCCCCACCTTCGCCTACTGGGGCTGGCGCGGCGTGGTGGGCGGCGAGGAACCGCTGCCCCCGGTGCTCCCCGCGCTGGCCGCCCTGGAGCTGCTGCACACCTTCGCGCTGGTGCACGACGACGTGATGGACGCCTCCGACACCCGCCGCGGCCTGCCCACCGCGCACCGGGCCGCCGCCGCCCGGCACGTCACCGCCGGCCACCGCGGCGACCCGGGCCGGTTCGGCGAGTCGGTCGCGGTGCTCATCGGCGACCTCTGCCTGGTCTGGGCCGACCGGCTGCTCGCCCACGCCGGCGTGCCGCCGGCCCGGCTGCTCGAGGTGCGGCGCTGCTACGACCAGATGCGCGTCGAGACGATCGCCGGGCAGTATCTCGACGTGCTCGGCGAGAACGACGCGGCGAACTGGTCGGTGGACCGGGCGCTGCGGGTGGCCCGCTACAAGACGGCCAGCTACACCGTCCAGCGTCCGCTGCTCTTCGGTGCCAGCCTGGCCGGCATCGACGCCGACGCGCCGCTGATCGCCGCCTACACCCGCTACGGGCTGGCGGTCGGTGAGGCGTTCCAGCTCCGCGACGACCTGCTCGGCGTCTACGGCGACCCGGCCACCACCGGCAAGCCGGCCGGCGACGACCTGCGTACCGGCAAGCCGACCGCGCTGCTGATGCTCGCCCGCCAGCTCGCCACCGGCGGCCAGCGGCGGGCGCTGGAGCGGGCCGGCAGCGCGACCGGCGGGCGGGAGCTGGCCCGGCTGGCCGACCTCGTCGCCGACACCGGGGCGGTCGCCCGGGTGGAGAGCATGATCTCCGACCGGGTCACCGACGCGCTGGCCGCGCTGGAGACCGCGTCGATCGACGAGACCGCGCGCACCGCGCTGACCGGTCTCGCCACCGCCGCCACCACGCGGCGGGCATGATGGGCAACTCTGCGAAGGAGGTGGTCGCGTGCGGACCGTGACGGGACGTACGGACCGGGTGGTGGTCGTGGGCGCGGGCCTGGGTGGGCTGGCGTGCGCGCTGCACCTGGCCGGCAGCGGGCGGCAGGTCACCGTGCTGGAACGCGAACCGGTGCCGGGCGGCCGGGCCGGGCGGCTCAGTGTCGACGGGTACGAGTTCGACACCGGCCCCACCGTGCTCACCATGCCCGACCTGATCGCCGAGGCGCTCGGCGCGGTCGGCGAGGAGCTGCACGACTGGCTCGACCTGACCCCGCTGGACCCCGCCTACCGGGCCTACTACCCGGACGGCTCCAGTCTGGACGTGATCACCGACACCACCCGGATGGCGGCCGAGATCTCCCGGGTCTGCGGCCCCCGCGAGGCCGACGGCTACCTGCGGTTCGTCGACTACGCCCGCAACCTGTGGAACTGGGAACGGGCCGACTTCATCGACCGCAACCTGGACGCCCCGACCGACCTGCTCACCGGCAACCTGCTGAAGTTGCTGGCCAACGGGGCGTTCCGCCGCCTCCAGACCAAGATCAACCAGTTCTTCTCCGACCCCCGTACCCAGCGGATCTTCTCCTTCCAGGCGATGTACGCCGGGCTCGCGCCGCACGACGCGCTGGCCATCTACAGCGTCATCGCGTACCTCGACTCGGTGGCCGGGGTGTACTTCCCGCGCGGCGGCATCCACGCGGTCTCCAAGGGGATGGCCGGCGCGGCCGAGAAGCACGGCGTGCAGATCCGCTACGACACCACGGTCGCCCGGGTCCAGACCGCCAACGGCCGGGCCACCGGCGTGGTCACCACCGACGGCGAACTGGTCCCGGCCGACGTGGTGGTGCTCAACCCGGACCTGCCGGTCGCCTACCGCGACCTGCTGCCCGAGGGCCGGCGGCGGAAGCTGACCTACTCCCCGTCCTGCGTGGTCCTGCACGTCGGATCGACGCAGGGGTATGGGAAGATCGCTCACCACAACATCCATTTCGGACGGTCGTGGAAGGGCACCTTCGACGAGGTGATCGGGCGCGGCGAGCTGATGACCGACCCGTCGCTGCTGGTCACCAACCCGAGCCGGACCGACCCGTCGGTCGCCCCGGCCGGACGGCACACCTACTACGTGCTGGCCCCGGTGCCCAACCTCGACCGCGCCCCGTTCGACTGGCGGGGCGACCTGAGCCGACGCTACGCCGACCAGCTCGTCGCCACCCTGGAGGAGCGCGGGTACGTCGGCTTCGGCGCCGGCATCGAGGTGTTGCGTACGATCACCCCCGCCGAATGGGAGGAACAGGGCATGGCCGCCGGTACGCCCTTCGCCGCCGCACACAGCCTCTTCCAGACCGGGCCGTTCCGCCCGTCCAACCTGCACCGCAGCCTGCCCAACGTGGTCTTCACCGGCTCGGGCACCCAGCCCGGTGTGGGCGTGCCGATGGTGCTGATCTCCGGCAAGCTCGCCGCCAACCGCATCACCGGCGCGGGTCGGTGACCGCGTGAAGTCCCGGGAGAGTCACCTCGTCGAACTCGTCGACGACAACGGTCGCGCCCTCGGCGAGGCCACCGTCTCCGCCGCCCACCAGGCACCCGGACGGCTGCACCGGGCCTTCTCGGTGCTGCTGGTCGACCCGGACGGCCGGGTGCTCCTGCAACGACGGGCCGAGGTCAAGACCCGGTTCCCGCTGCGCTGGGCCAACTCCTGCTGCGGGCACCCGCTGCCGGCCGAGCCGCTGCCCGAGGCGGCCAACCGGCGGCTCGCCGAGGAGCTGGGTGCCGGGCCGGTGTCGCTGACCGAGGTCGGGGTCTACCTCTACTACGCAGAGGACCCGGCCACCGGTCGGGTCGAGTTCGAGTACGACCACGTGCTGCGCGCCGACGTGCCGGCCGACCTCACCCTGGCGCCGGACCAGGACGAGGTGGCCGAGCTGCGCTGGGTCGACCCGACCCGGTTGATGGCCGAGATCGACGCCGACCCGCGCACGTACGCGCCCTGGCTCGGCGGGGTGGTGAGCCGGCTGCTCCGCCCGACCCCGCCCGGCCCCGCTGCGGCCACCGGCTCCCCGGTCGCCACCGCCTCCGTCGACGCCGCCACCGCCGTGGCCACCGCCACCGCCACCGGCTCCGACGTCGCTGCCGGGGGCACCGCCGGGTCCACCACCCCGTCCGGCCGCCGGGTGGGCGACGCGTCGGAGCGGTCGGGTGGCCGATGAGCCGCTGAGCGCGGGGGCCGTGGCACGCCGGCTGGGTGTGGCGGTCACCACGCTGCGCACCTGGCACCAGCGCTACGGCCTCGGCCCCAGCCAGCACGTCCCCGGCCACCACCGGCGGTACACCCCGGCCGACCTGGCCCGGCTGGAGATCATGCGGAAGCTCACCGCCGAGGGGATCACCCCGGCGGAGGCGGCCCGCTGGGCGAAACAGAGCCCCGCCCCCGGTGCCGCGTTGCGGCTGCGCGCCGGGAGCGCCCGGGACGGCGGTGGGCAGACCATCCCGGTCGGCCGGGCCGGGCCGGTGGCCCGGGGGCTGGCCCGGGCCGCGATGCGGCTGGACGCGGCGGCGATCGGGGACACCATCTCGCACGCGCTGGCCACCGACGGGGTCGTCGCGACCTGGGACGGGCTGCTCCGGCCGGTGCTGGCCGGCATCGGTGAGCGGCACGTCGCCACCGCCGGCCTGATCGACGTGGAACACCTGGTGTCCCGGTGCGTCTCCGAGGCGTTCGCCGCCGTCGCCCGGTCGGGCCGGGCCACCGGCCCGGCCCGCATCCTGCTCTCCTGCGCCGACGAGGAGCAGCACACCCTGCCCCTGGAGGCGCTGGCCGCGGCGCTGGCCGAGGCCGGCGTGGCCTACCGGATGCTCGGCGCCCGGGTACCGGTGGCGGCGCTGGTCGAGGCGGTCAACCGGACCGGGCCGGCGGCCGTGGTGGTCTGGTCGCACACCCGCCCCACCGCCGACCCGGGGCAGCTCTCCGCCCTGCTCGCGGTGCCCCGCCGCCCGCTGCTGGTGCTCGCCGCCGGGCCGGGGTGGCGGGCCGACACGCTGCCCGCCGGAGTGGTCCGCCCGGTCGACCTGGCCGAGGCCGTCTCGCTCGCGCTGGCCGTCCGGGATTCGTTGGACCAGTCGACCGGGAGCGACCGGGCCTGACATATTTCGCTTTCGTGAACTACCGTCGGGGCCGTCCGCGTACCCCCATCTCCCGGAGTGACGATGCGTTCACGCCCCGTCCTGGCGGTTGTCCTGGGTCTGCTCCTGCTGATCGCCGGCTGCGGAGACCAGCCCCGGCACGTCCGGCCGGCCGCCGCGCCCGCGCCGAGCACCCCCGCGCCGGAGCCGACCCAGACCCCCGCCCCGACGCCGCCACCCACCAGCAAGCCGAAGCCCCGGCTGCGACCGAAGCCGAAGGTGCTCCCGGCCGGCCTGCGCAAGGCGACCGGGGTACGCGCGGTGGCGCTCACCTTCGACGACGGCCCCGACCCGACCTGGACCCCGAAGGTGCTCAACCAGCTCCGGGCGGCCAAGGTGAAGGCGACGTTCTGCGTGGTCGGCACCCAGGTCCGCAAGCACCCCGAGCTGGTGGCCCGGATCGTCCGGGAGGGGCACCAGCTCTGCAACCACAGCTGGCGGCACGACATCGACCTGGGCCGCCGGCCGGTCGCCGACATCCGGGCCGACCTGGTCCGCACCAACCAGGCCATCACCAAGGCCGTCCCGGGGGCGAAGGTGCCGTTCTACCGTCAGCCCGGCGGCCGGTGGACGCCGGAGGTGGTGCAGGTCGCCAAGGAACTCGGCATGCGGTCGCTGCACTGGACCGTCGACCCCCAGGACTGGGCCAAGCCCGCGGCGGGGGTCATCACCGGCCGGGTCGAGCACGCCGCCCGCCCCGGCGCGGTGGTGCTGATGCACGACGGAGGCGGTGACCGGAGCCGTACGCTCGGTGCCGTACCGCACGTCATCGGCGACCTGAAGCGCCGGTTCGGCATCGCGCCACCTCGCTGAGCTGCCACTTTGCCCGACAGCTCCCGGACGGGCACACCGGTTTGGCCGACTGGCAGGCGATGACATATGCTTCTCATGCCTCCGGCGGGGCCGGATGGGAGCAAGTCCGCTTGAAGTTGCGAGTGTGCAATGATGGCGGGGCCGCCCTCATCGTCTAGCGGCCCAGGACGCCGCCCTTTCAAGGCGGTAGCACGGGTTCGAATCCCGTTGGGGGCACGATCCGGCCCAGCCGGAGGCAAGATCAGCAAGGTCCTGTGGAGCAGTTGGAGTGCTCGCCGCCCTGTCAAGGCGGAGGTCGCGGGTTCAAGTCCCGTCAGGACCGCCAGCGCCGACGCCGCGTGCACATTGCGCGGCGTTCTGCGTATCGGGACGAACGACCCCACCGGCGGAGACCCCGCCCTGCGGGTAACATGTCCCGAAGCACCAGGCCAGGTAGCTCAGTTGGTACGAGCGTCCGACTGAAAATCGGAAGGTCGGCGGTTCGACCCCGCCCCTGGCCACATAGCCTTTCGCCGGGCTACAGAGGTCCCCACCAGCGGAAACGCAGGTGGGGATCTTGCTGTGTACCGGCCCCGGGCACCGTCGACCCGTCGCGCGGGCGTCGCCTCACCCCCGACAGCACCCCCACACCTCGATGACCAGCGATATCCCGCCCGGCCCTCGGCGCAGCTACGGGGTGCTGCCCACCGTCCGGGAGGAGCAGGTACACGAGGCTGCACAGCGCTTCGTCAGCCGGTATGGTCCGGGCCTATGGGACAGGAGAACGTGAATCCGGAGGACGTCCACCAGGACGTCGACCGGTACTCGCTGCGCTCCGTTCTCCTCGTCCCCGCCACCGCGGAGCAGGCCTTCGCGGTGTTCACCGGCTCGCTGGCCGACTGGTGGGTACGCGAGTACACCTGGTCCGGGCCGGCGGCCCTGGCCGAGCTGGGGATGGAGCCCCGGGCCGGCGGCATGCTCTACGAGATCGGCCCGTACGGCTTCCGGGGCGACTGGGGCCGGGTGCTCACCTGGGATCCCCCGCGCCGGCTCGTCTTCACCTGGCAGCTCGGCCCCGACCGCCTCCCGGTGCCCGACCCGGCCCGCGCCAGCGAGGTGGAGGTGCTGTTCCTGCCGGACGATTCGGGGCAGACCCGCATCGAGCTGGAGCACCGGCACTTCGACCGGCACGGGGAGGCCGCCGAGGGCTACCGCGCCGCGTTGACCGCCGGCTGGCACGAGCTGCTCGGCCGCTATCTCGCCACGCTCACCCGTACCGCCCCCGACCCCCGCTGACCCGCCCGCGGGCGGACGTCCGGCCGGCCGCTACCCACCGGGCCGGGTCGCCGCTCACCGGGGTGGGCCGAGCCTTCGCTCACCGGGCCGGGCCGCGCCGCGCCGGGCCGCCGCTCACCGGGCCGGGTCGGCGTCGGGGCCGCCGAGGTGCGGCCGGCGGGTGGGGCCGCCCACCGCGTCCGGGTCGCCGAGGTTCGCCCGGTGCCCGGCCATCGCGCCCGCGCCGAAGCCGGAGCCGGCGAGTCGGCGGACCGGCGCGCTGCGGAGCCGGGGATAGACCTCGGTGACCCGGCGGGCCACCCGGTCCGAGCGGTCGGCCAGCACCAGCGCGACCGACGGGGTGCCCCGGTCCGCCGCCGCGCCCGCCTCGGCCATCCGGAGCCGCTCGGAGACCACCCGGGCGAAGCCGGCCAGCCAGGAACGGCGGAACGCCGCCGGGTGCTCGCCGGGCGGGACCACGGTGCCGGCCAGGCCGTGCGCCGCCTGCACCAGCAGCGAGGTGAAGAGCAGGTCCACCCGTTCCAGGTCGCTGGCGAAGCCGAACAGGTGCAGCGTGAAGCCCTGACCGGCCGGTCGGCGCACACAGCGGCAGCGCAGCGGGTCGGCCACCGCCGCGAGCAGCCCGGCCTTGTCCCGGGCGTACGGGGCGACGACGTCGACCACCCGGTCGCCCACCGGGTCGGTGGTGGGGTCACGGGCGGCCAGCAGGGCACGGTCGACGCCGTAGCGGGCGATCAGCTCGGTGGCCTTGGCGGTGAAGGCCGCCGACTCGGCGGGGGTGCAGGCCGCGTCCTCCGCCTGGGCCAACAGCTTGCGCACCTTGCTGAGCATCGCCTCGGACATCACCCACAGGTACCACAGACCGCTCGCGGACCTGGCACAGCGGGATCAGAGATCGACAGCTATCATCACCACTCACCGCACCCTGTCCGCGACTCAGGGTCCACCCCTCTTCCCTGGAGGCACGCATGGCATTCCGGCCCACCCGCCTGACCGCAATCGCCGCCACCCTGCCGCTGCTCTTCGTCGGCACCCCGGCGCAGGCAGCCCCGGAGACCAACCTCTCCGCCTCGGCCGCCACCTGTTACGGCGGGGCGGTCCGGTCCTACTTCCAGGTCGGCGGCTGGGGCGGCGACGCCGGCCCGTACCGGGCGAGCACCCGGTGCAAGGACGTCAACGTCAAGAACACCAGCGAGTTCGGCACCGAGGCGTGCGTGGTCTTCATCGACAAGACCAACAAGTGCAACTACCTCACCTACCTGCCGGCCAAGTCGGACTACCTCACCGTCGCCACCAACGTGAAGGACGGGGCGAACTTCAAGGTCCGCTTCTCCAACCTGCGCTACGAGTACGAGCCGCTGGTGGCGTACCACGCGTTCTGAGCGACCGCCGAGCCGTCCGCCAGGCATTTTGAGCGGCCGCCGAGCCGTCCGCCACGGGTGTGCCGGTGGGGCGCGGTGTCAGCCGGCCCGGCTGCGCAGGGTGGCCACGGTCGAGCCGGCGAGGGTGAGCAGGCAGTCCGGTAGCTGCCCGTCGGCGACCGCCGCCCCGAACAGCGCCTCGCCGGTGTCGGCGTCGTCGTTGGCGTACGCGCTGACGAAGCGGGCCACCCACCTGGTGTCGTACCCCGCCTCGTCGATGCCCGGGAAGTCCAGCGCGCACGCGCCGGGCGGCGGCGGGTCGCCGACCATGGTGGCGGCCAGGGTCCAGGCGACCGTGTACGCCCCGGCGAGGCCGGACCGGTCCACCACCGCGTCGAAGGTGCCGACCACCGCGGCTCCGTCTCCGGCCAGCGCCGAGTCGAGCACGGCGGTAGCGTCGGCCAGCGTCTGATCCGGTACGTCGGTCACCTGGGGCACAGTAGGAGGGCAGGTCAAGCGAGAGATCCCGGAAAATGGTGACCACCTGCTGAGACGGCGTGACGGAGCGTACGGGCGACTGTCGGGCCGACGACGAGGGCTGCCTCCCTGGTCCCACGGTCGTCGCCGGCACGCTATGGTGCCCACCGGACCTGCGCCGGAGGAAGGACGACCATGCTCGTTACACGCGGCCCGCGCGCGGCCATCCTGGCGACGTGCGCGTCGTTCCTGCTCGCCGTCAGTGCGTGCGGGACGACCGACAAGCCCGAGGAGGCGGCCACCCCGCAGGTGCGCCTGTACGGCACCGACGGCAACATGCAGAACTCCTTCGCCGCCGAGCTGAAGGACCGGGCCGACCTCGTCGACGGCATGAAGGGCACCACCCCGCTGACGCCCCTCAGCGACGACTTCAAGCAGCGGCTGCGCGCCGTCGACCCGAAGTTGACCGACTACCTCTACGCGGCGGAATCGTACGACGCCGTCATGATCAGCGCGCTGGCCGCCCAGCTCGCCGGCAGCACCGATCCGGCCGCCATCGCCAAGCAGATCGTCGGGGTCACCACCAACGGTCAGCGCTGCACGGACGCGGCGAGCTGCCTGACCCTGGCCCGGGACGGCCAGGACATCGAGTACCGCGGCCCGTCACTTAACCGCGCCGGCTTCACCGACATCGGGGAGCCGGCCACCGCCAGCTACGCCACCCTGCACTTCGACAACCAGAAGATCAACGACGCGAAGACCGAGTTCGTCGGTGCCGGCGACGAGTCCGGGGTGAGCACCAGGGCCGCCCCGAAGCCGAAGAAGCAGCGGGGTGGCCGCAACGACGACAGCGACGGCTCGCCGCTGATCCTCGGCGGTCTGCTGCCCAAGACCGGCGACCTGGCCCTGGCCTACCCGCCCCTGGCGGCCGGCGTGGCGCTGGCGATCAAGGAGATCAACGCCGCGGGTGGGGTGCTCGGCGACCCGGTGACCTGGTTCGACGGTGACGACGGCACCAACCCGGCCGTCGCCAAGGCCGCCGTGGCCGCACACGTCAGGAACAAGGTCGACGTCATCATCGGGGCCGCCGCCTCCGGGATCTCCGCCGCCGTGCTGCCCGACGTGGTGGCGGCCGGCAAGATCCTGTTCTCGCCGTCCAACACCGACGCGGGGTTGAGCCAGGCCGACGACAAGGGCCTGTACTTCCGCACCGCCCCACCGGACAGCCTCCAGGGTCGGGCGCTGGCCGACGTGATCCTCCGCGACGGCCCGCACAAGATCGTGGTGGTGGCCCGTAAGGACTCCTACGGCGAGGGCCTCCAGGAGACCGTCCGGGCCGAGCTGGAACGGGCCGGCTTCGGCAACGACCGGGTCAAGCTGTTCACCTACGACCCGCCGGCCGACGCCAAGGCTCCGCCGGTCGACTTCGGCAGCCTGGCCGGCGAGATCAAGAACTACAAGCCGGAGGCCGTGCTGGTCATCGGCTTCGGCGAGTCCGCCGGGCTGATCAAGGCGCTGGCCGACGCGGGCGTGCCCATCCGGCACTGACCCGACGTCGGCGGGGGGCGGCACCGGGGTGAGGTGCCGCCCCCCGCCCACGTTCACCGGGGTCGACGACGCTCCAGGAACTCGGTCATCCGGCGGTGCTTCTCCTCGTCCTCGAAGAGCACCGCCTGGCTGACCAGGTCGAGCTGCGGGTGGGCGGCGGGCGGGGCGTCCACCGCGAGCTTGGTCAGCCGCAACGCCAGTGCGGAACCCTCGGCCATCTCGTCGAGCAGCCCGTGCGCGGTGGGCAGCAGCTCCGCCGGCTCGGCCACCACCCGGTTGACCAGGCCGATCCGCAGCGCCTCGTCGGCGTCGACCCGACGGCCGGTGAAGAGGAGTTCCTTGGCCCGGCCCTCGCCGACCAGGGCCGGCAGCCGGTGGGTCGCCCCCGCGCCGGCCAGGATGCCCAACCGCACCTCGGGCTGGCCGAAGACCGCCCGGGCCGTGCAGACCCGCAGGTCGCAGGCGTACGCCAGCTCCGCGCCACCGCCCAACGCGGGACCGTCCACGGCGGCCACGCTCGGCATGGGCAGCGCCCGGAGCCGGGCGAAGGCCGCCGAGTTGATCGCGGCTAGGGCGTCCAGCCGCCCCCGCTCACGGAGCTGGCCGATGTCCGCGCCGCCCGCGAAGAGACCGTCCGCGCCACCGGTGAGCAGCAGCAGCCGGGGACGCGCCTCCAGGGCGGCACAGACGTCGTGCAGCGCACCGATCAGGTCGGCGTCGATGGCGTTGCGCTTCTCCGGCCGGTCCAGCGTGACCACCACCCGGTCGGGCAGCTCCTCCACCCGCAACCCGCTCATCGCCGCCGACCGTCCTGCCACGAGTAGAAGCCCTGCCCGGACTTCTTGCCGAGCTTCCCGGCGGCGACCATCTCGACCAGCAGCGGCGGCGGCGCGAACCGGTCGCCGTAGGCGGCCTGGAGGGTACGCGCGATGTCCAGCCGCACGTCCAGCCCCACCAGGTCGGTCAGCTCCAACGGGCCGACCGGGTGCCGGTAGCCGAGCACCATCGCCTTGTCCACGTCGGCCGGGGTGGCCACCCCGTCGGCCACCATCCGGATCGCCTCCAGCCCGAGGGTCACCCCGAGCCGGGAGGTGGCGAAGCCGGGCAGGTCGCGTACCACGACGGGGTCCTTGCCCAGGGTGCCGGCGAGCGCGACGGCCGCGGCGGTGGTCTCCGGCGCGGTGGCCGCGCCGACCACCACCTCCAGCAGGGCCATCGCCCAGACCGGGTTGAAGAAGTGCAGCCCGAGGAAGGACTCCGGGCGGCTCAGCCCCTGCGCCAGCTCGCCGATGGGGATGCTGGAGGTGTTGCTGCCCAGCAGCGCCGGACCCAGCCGTTCCGCCTCGGCCAGCACCGACCGCTTCAGCTCCGGCCGCTCGGGCACCGCCTCGACGATCACCTCCGGCGCCGGGGCGACCTCGGCGAGCGCGCCCCGCAGGGTGATCCGCGACCGCTGCGCGGCGGCCTCGTCGGCAGCGAGCTTCCCACGCTGCACCGCCCGTTCACACAGCTCGTCGAGGCGGACGGCGGCGGCCTCGGCCCGGCCCCGGTCCACCTCCACCAGCTCGACGGCATAGCCCGCGCCGGCCGCCACGTAGGCGATGCCGAGCCCCATCGTGCCGGCTCCGACGACGACAAGACGACTCATCACGCTCCCTCACCGCGCCCGGCGACGTGCGGGGTCTCCGGCACGCCCTGCCGCTCGCTTCGCTGACCCATGGGTGCGACCCTATGCAGCACCGTTCCCGGCGGCATGCGTGGGGCACCGCCACACCGGGTACAGACGGCCCCAACGTCAAGGGAAGGAACCAGTCGACATGAGCCAGGCACCGGAGACCGTGGACGGCAGCGGCACCACCGACGGCACGGCGGTCGTGGAGACGCGCGGCAACGAGCGCGTCGACCTGCTCCGCGCCGACACCAACAACGACGGCAAGACCGACGTGTGGGTGGTGGACACCGACGGTGACGGCCGGGCGGACCTGTTCCAGTTCGACACCGACGGCGACGGCAAGGTCGACATCACCATGGTCGACATCGACGAGGACGGCACCCCGGACGAGGTGGTCGACGGCGACGGCGGCCTGCCCCCGGAGCAGCTCCCCCCGACCGTCCAGGTCTGACGCGGGCGCGGGGGCCGGCCGCCGGCCCCCGCCTCACCCCGCCAGCCGCAGGGTGGCCAGATAGTACGGGGCGTCGCGGTCGTCCACGTCGGTCAGCCGCCACGGGGTGCCATGGACCAGTCCGGCCAGCTCCTCGGCGGAACAGACCAGGTAGTCGAACCACTCGGTGCCCAGTTCGCGGTAGCGCAGCCGCAGCCGCAGCTGCCCGCCGAGCCGACCCCGTTGCCGGTTCCGCTCGTGGTAGCCGGTGTGCACCGGATCCGTGGTGCCGTACGGGTCGGTGCCGTGCGCGATGACCTGCGCGCCGGGGCGGGCCAGGGCGGCGAGCGCGGCGAGGAACGCCGGGGCCCGCTCCCGCCCCTCGATCAGCCCCAGGTTGTTGCCGAGCAGCAGGAACGTGTCGTAGCGCCGGCCGTCGGCGACGTGCTCGTCGACGGTGCCGAGGACGAGGTCGCGGACCCCCCGGTGCCGACTGACCCGCAGCGCCCCCGGTGAGGTGTCCAGCCCGGTGACCGGTACGCCGCGTTCCTGGAGCACCAGCGCGATCCGCCCGCCGCCGACGCCGACGTCCAGGGTGGCCCCGCGGGTACGCTCCACGGCCCGGTGGTCGTACGGCTGCCAGTGCTCCGGCCCGTCCAGGTAGTGCGCGGCGGGTGCCCCGTTGACCAGCCCGTCGTCCCGCTCGATGATCTCGATGACCGGTCGGGGCAGCCGCCCGCCGACCAGTGGCCGGGGGCCGACCCCGGTGTGCACCGCGTACGCGTCGCGCAGCAGTTCTCCGAACACGTCGCCCAGCCGAGGTTCTCCGGTCACGACGTGCACGTTATCGGGGGCCGGTCGCCGTATCCTGGGCGGCGTGACCGACCTGGACCGCCTGACGGCGGAGAAGTACGTCCTGCTGACGACGTTCCGCAAGGACGGCCGCGCGGTGTCCACCCCGGTCTGGGCGGTGCGCGACGGCGACGCCCTGGCGGTCTGGACGGTCACCGACTCGGGGAAGGTCAAGCGGATCCGGCGGGACGGCACGGTGACGGTGGCCCCGTGCGACGTGCGGGGTCGTCCGCTGGGGGCGGCGGTGCCGGGTCACGCGGTGCTCTGCGGGCCGGCGGAGAGCGACCGGGTGCGCCAGCTACTGCGGCGCAAGTACCGGTTGCTGGGCCGGCTGACCCTGCTCGGCAGCCGGCTGCGCCGGGGCGAGGCGGGCACCGTCGGCATCCGGATCACCCTGGATCGGTGACCGGCAGCCCGGCCCTGCTGAGCCGGTGACCGCGACGGCCGGTCGGTGGGCCGGGGGGCGCGGTGGGCCGGGGCGGCCGGGGCGGCCCGGCCGTGGACATGACTCAGGGGCGGTGGATCGCCGCTTGCCGCGACGTCCGCCCGCCCCTGAGTCTGGAACGCTCTGACCGGGTCAGTCCCCCTGGCGTTGCTGGGGGATCTGGCCCTGTAGCAACGCCCGCACCTCCGACTCACGATACCGACGGTGTCCGCCGAGGGTTCGGATCGCGCTGAGCTTCCCCGCCTTGGCCCATCGGGTCACCGTCTTCGGGTCGACACGGAACATCGACGCCACCTCGGCCGGCGTGAGTAGCGGCTCTGGTTCGTGCGTTCGCGATGCCATCGGTCACTCCTCCACATGGATAGACATCGGCCGGGGTCCCGCCGGCCGACGCGTCTCCCATGGTCCGGCTAGTCCCCGATGTCCGACATGGGCCGAACGGCCGAAGGTCCCTAGACGGACGGATGAACCATGCCCGATTTATCTGACTTTTACACGTCAGAAAGTACCTTATTCGGACTCATGATCACGGTTCGTGATGCGTCAACTACGAGAGTGACTCATAATTGACACACTCACTGGGCGTTTCATGGTCAATTGCACCTCTCCAGGAGCTGGATCGCCCGCCACCGGGCGACCAACCGGTCGTACGCCCCCGACGCCTCCTCCGTCTCGCCCCGGGAGAGCCCGGCCAGTCCGATCGCGGCCAGCTCCGGCGAATCGTCCGCCGCCAGCGTCTCGTCGGAGAGCAGCTGCACCAGGCCGCCGTAGTCCAGCTCGACCACCGAACGCGGGTGGAACTCCTCCAACCACCGGGCGGCCTCCTCCACCGCCTCGGTGATCGGGGCCTCCCCGATCGACTTCTTCAGCACCGACAGCGCCCGGGAGGCCCGCCGACGGGCCTTGGAGATCTCCGTCCGGTAGCGCAGCGTCCGCCGCCCCGGCCGGGTGACCAGATCCCGCTCACCCGCCTCGAAGAGCACGAACCACCGCAGCGGCACGCCCCAGGTGGCGATCTGCTCGTGCAGCCGGGGCACCCCGTGCTCCAGCACCCGCGCGCCGCTGCGCCAGTCCTCCACCACCGTCTTGGCCTGCCCGGCCAGGACCGGCGGGACGAACGCGTCGGCGATCACCGACGGCACCCCCTCCCGGGCGCTGAGCGCCGCCTCGGCGACCCGGACCCGCAGGTTCCACGGGCAGACCAGCAGCACGTCGTCGGACTCCAGGACGTACGCCTCGTCGGGCAGCTCGGGCAGCCGGGTCCACCCCGCGCCGAGCGCCGCGATGACCGAGGTCCGTTGCCGGCCCGGCCCCTCCGACGGGGCCACCGCCCGCCCCTCCCGCACGTAGCGCCGCCAGTACGACTGACGGTCCCGGTCGAAGGCGGTCAGCGGCTCGTACACGCGCAGGTAAGAAGCGAAGAGCGACGGCACCGCGCGATCCTCCCACGAAACCCCGTGCCGGTGCCGCCGCCGTCGTACACTGCCGGACCCGGCCGGGCCGGCCGGTGGGCGCGGGGCCGCCGCGCGGACCACGTCACCCGTGTCGAGCGACACTAGGCTCACCAGGGTCGGCAGCATCCCCGCCGGCACACCCCACCAGGTCCGCGCCCCACGAGGACGCACACCGACACAGGAGCAAGCCATGGGCGTATTCGCGAGCACCGACGACCCGGGAGCCACCGGTCACGAGCAGGTCGTCTTCTGCCAGGACAAACAGAGCGGCCTGAAGGCGATCATCGGCATCTACTCGACCGCGCTGGGTCCGGCGCTCGGCGGCACCCGGTGCTACCCGTACGCCAGCGAGGAGGCGGCCCTGGCGGACGTGCTGGACCTGTCCCGCGGCATGGCGTACAAGAACGCCCTGGCCGGGCTGGACCACGGCGGCGGCAAGGCGGTCATCTGGGGAGACCCGGACCAGGTCAAGAGCGAGGCGCTGCTGCGCGCGTACGGCCGGTTCGTGCAGTCCCTGGGCGGGCGCTACTACACCGCCTGCGACGTCGGCACCTACGTGGCCGACATGGACGTGGTCGCCCGGGAGACCCGCTACGTCACCGGCCGCAGCGTGGAGCACGGCGGCGCGGGGGACTCCTCGGTCCTCACCGCCTGGGGCGTCTTCCAGGGCATGCGGGCCGCCGCCGAGCACGTCTGGGGTTCACCCACCCTGCGCGGACGCCGGGTCGGCGTGGCCGGGCTGGGCAAGGTCGGCAAGCACCTGACCGGCCACCTGATCGAGGACGGGGCCGAGGTGGTGGCCACCGACGTCGACCCACGGGCGCTGGAGTGGGCGCGGGTGCACCACCCCGGGGTCGACCTGGTCGCCGACGTCTCCGCGCTGGTCGCCGCCGACATCGACGTGTACGCCCCGTGCGCGCTGGGCGGCGCGCTGGACGACGACACCGTGCCGGCGCTGCGGGCGAAGGTGGTCGCCGGTGGGGCCAACAACCAGCTCGCCCACCCGGGCATCGAGAAGCTGCTCGCCGACCGGGGCGTGCTGTACGCCCCCGACTACGTGGTGAACGCCGGTGGTGTGATCCAGGTCGCGGACGAGATCGACGGCTTCAACTTCGAGCGGGCCAAGCTGCGGGCCACCCGGATCTACGACACCACACGGCAGATCCTCCGACTCGCCGACGACGAGGGGGTGCCGCCGGCGGTGGCGGCCGACCGGCTGGCCGAGCGCCGGATGGCCGACGTGGGTCGGCTGCGCACCATCCACCTGCGCTGACCGGGTGTCCCGGGTGCGGACGGCGGTCCGCACCCGGGTCCGCTCCCCGCCGCACGGCCCGGCACGGATGCGGCGATCGTCCCGCTACCGGCACGGCCACCCGACAGCTCACGCCATGCGACTTTCCTGACGTTTTGTCGGGCGTCACGGGCAGCTCCGGCGACCGCCCCTTACCGGTACCATCGGTGACGGCCGGGTGACTGCGACGCGCAGGGCCGGCAGACGGTAACCCGAGGTGCCGAACGGTGGCATCCCCATGTACCGTAAGAGCCACGAGAGATGCCTGACGTCATCGGGGCCCGCCTTCGGGCTGCCCCGCATTCTGTGCGAGGGGGTCGAGCCATGGGGCGCGGCCGTGCTAAGGCCAAGCAGACGAAGGTGGCGCGGGAGTTGAAGTACCACTCCCCGAACACCGACCTCACCGCCTTGCAGCGCGAACTGGCGAGTGCCGGTGGTAAGTCTGAGCAGCACTTCGACGACGACTACAAAGAGTATGTCGACGACGACGAGGATCACGCGGACGACGACCCGGACCCCTGGGCCCCTCCGACCCGCTGACCTCCGGGTCACATCGAGCACGCGGCAACTCTCCGCGTGCTCAGTCATGTGCCCGACCGGAACGGCGCGACCATCGACGATCAGGGACCTCGCCGTCCCGGAGCACCCTCCGGCCGGTCGGCGCGGTCCCTGATCCCGACGGTCACGGTTCGCCCCGCGGCGGCGCGTCGGCGACCCGCCGACCCTGCGGTCCGGTGGTCCTGCCGCCCGCTCGCCATCCCGCTCAGCGTGGTCGGTTGTTCCAGTTGTAGAACGTCGGGATGTTCTCGAAGTGGTTCCAGGCGCACACCGCGCCGGCACCCTCCCCGCCCGGCGCCTCCGCCCGGGAACGCCGTGCCGCCTCCGCCTCGTGGAGCAGGGCGGAGATCTCCCCGGCGGCCTCCCGTACCCGGTCGGCGACCTGGTCCGTGCCTGTCCCGACGCGCTCAGCCGGCCGGTGACTCGTGGTCTCGGGCATGCTCCAACACTCCCTCCAGTAGGCGGATCTTGCTGTTGCGGCAGTGCTCGGTCTCCGTACCGTCGAAGCGTCCCTGCTCGAAGTAGCGGTTGGCCGCATGGCCACCACCGCAGAAGCCGAAGTACGCGCAGGACGACCGGCACGCCTCGACCCCGGTGAGGAACTCACCCACCCAGTCGGTGCCGGTCACGCCGGCCAGGATCTCCGCCAGCGGGGTGGCCAGCACGTTGCCGCTGCTGAAATCGCCGTACCGGGCGTCGGTGAAGCCGGCCAGCTCCGGGGAGAGCACGGTCACCGAACCGTCGTACCCGATCGTCGGGATCGGGTCGAGCTGCCGGGGCAGCAGGTCGCCCTCCGCACCGGCCAGCACCGCCGCCGCGTACCGCAGCGACCACTCCACCTCACGCAGGTGCACCCGGGGCGCCCGCCGCCAGGCCGCCACCAGCTCGGCCCAGAAGGCGGTCACCGCCGCCGCGTCGTGCGCGTTGCTCCGGGTGTTGACCCCCTCGGTCTCCTCGATGTTCAGGCCGAGGACGTCACAGCCCAGGTCGAGGAAGTACGCGTACAGCTCGGTGGCGAGCCCCGGCGTCGGCCGGCTCACCACCGCCAGCGCCGAGAACGGCAGGCCGTGCCGGTGCAGCGCGGCGATCCCCCGGACGATCCGGTCGTACGCCGGCCGACCGGCCCGGGTCACCCGCTCGTCGTTACGGGCGCGCGGGCCGTCCACGCTCACGCTCACCCGCATCCCGTGCTCAACGAAGAACGCGCACCAGGCGTCGTCGATCAACGTGGCGTTCGTCTGCACGTGGTGCTCCACCCCGGCGGGGAACGGGGCCATCAGCGCGGCCAGCCGGTCCCGCCCGGCGGCGAGCGGCTCGCCGCCGTGCCAGACCACCGAGAACCGACCCTGCGCTGCCCACGGCGTCACCGCGGCGGCGACCGCCTCGGCCACCGCCACCGGCATCCGCCGGTCGGACGCCCGGTGCGGCAGATAGCAGTACGCGCAGTCGAGGTTGCACAATGTCGTCGGCTGCATCACCACGTACGACGGAACCGCCGCGACGCCCCGCATACCCGCCACGGACCGAGCCCGAGCCCGAGCAGCCATCGACCCTCCTCCCGTGCCCGAAGTGTCCTTCAGGCTAGGCGGCGACGACCGCTCGGGTGAACCCCCGACCAGGTGCCCGGCCGATCGAGCCGAGATGGTCAGCCCCGGGTGTGCTGGCCGATCATCCGGACGTTGCCGGTGCCCTCGATGATCTCGCCGGCGTGCCAGGCGTCCACGCCCCGACCCGCGAGGGTGGCCAGCGCGCGGTCGGCGTCCTCGGCGGAGACGATGGCGAACATGCCGACGCCCATGTTGAAGGTCGACTCCATCTCCGGGTCCTCGATCCGGCCCTTCGACTGGATCAGGTCGAAGATCGGCTGCGGCTTCCAGGTGGCCCGGTCGACCACCGCGTCGACGTGCTCGGGCAGCACCCGGACCAGATTGCCCGGGATGCCGCCGCCGGTGACGTGGGCGATCGACCGCACCTCCGCCTCGGTGATCAGCTTCAGGCAGTCCTGCGCGTAGATCTTGGTCGGGGTGAGCAGCTCCTCGCCGAGGGTGCGCTGCCGGCCGAAGTCGTCGATCACCACGTCCAGCCGCATCCGGCCGGCCCCCAGCAGCACGTGCCGGACCAACGAGTAGCCGTTGGAGTGCAGGCCGGACGAGCGCATCGCGATCACCACGTCGCCCACCTCGACCCGGTCCGGGCTGAGGATCTCGCTCTCCTCGACCACGCCGACCCCGGTGGCGGAGACGTCGTACTCGTCGGGGCGCAGCACGCCCGGGTGCTCGGCGGTCTCGCCACCGAGCAGCGCGCAGCCGGCGTACCGGCAGCCGTCGGCGATACCGGCCCCGATCTCGGCCACCCGGTCCGGCACGACCTCGCCGGTGGCGATGTAGTCGAGCAGGAACAGCGGCTCGGCCCCGCAGGCCACCAGGTCGTCGACGACCATCGCGACCAGGTCGATGCCGATCGTGTCGTGGATGTCGAGCTGCTGGGCGATGACCAGCTTGGTGCCCACGCCGTCGGTGGAGGAGGCCAGGATCGGGTTCTTGTACTTCTTGGTGTCCAACCGGAACAGGCCGGCGAAACCGCCCAGGTCGCCCATGACCTCCGGCCGCCGGGTCTCCTTCACCTTCGACTTGAGCAGCTCGACCGCCCGGTCGCCCGCCTCGATCGACACCCCGGCGTCGGCGTACGAGACCGAGCGTTTGCGGGTGGTGCGGCCGGTGCCCGCCGTCCAGGGCTGGCGGTCGCCACCGGCGCCGCTCGGGCTACTACCTGCGCCGCTGCGCTCGGACACGTAGGTCACGGTTCTCCCCTTTGTGGTTCTCGGTGCCGCGCCGACGGTGGCCGGGCGGCCCCGGTGTACTACGGGCGGTGGGCGGTCGCGCCGCCCGGAGTGGCGACGAGCGGTGTGTGGTGCTCGGGGGCGTCCGGGGCGTCGGCGACCCGCCGGCCCACCCCTTCGAGCACGTGCTTGCCGATCAGGTTCCCGGCCGGCAGGTCGATCGGGTACTCCCCGTCGAAGCAGGCCCGGCAGAGCCGGGTCCTGGGCTGTTCGGTCGCGGCGATGAGACCGGGGAGCGAGACGTAGCCGAGGGTGTCGGCACCGATGGAGCGCCGGATGCCCTCGTTGTCCAGCCCGTTGGCCAGGAGTTCGGCCCGGGTGGCGAAGTCGATGCCGTAGAAGCACGGCCAGTTGACCGGCGGGGAGGAGATCCGGACGTGGACCTCCAGGGCACCCGCCTCCCGGAGCATCCGGACGATCGCCCGCTGGGTGTTGCCGCGCACGATCGAGTCGTCGACCACGACCAGCCGCTTGCCCCGCACGTTCTCCCGCAGCGGGTTCAGCTTGAGTCGTACGCCGAGCTGGCGGAGGGTCTGCGACGGCTGGATGAAGGTACGCCCGACGTACGGGTTCTTCATCAGGCCGGCGCCGTACGTGATGCCGGACGCCTCCGCGTAGCCGATGGCGGCCGGCGTGCCCGACTCGGGCACCGGGATCACCAGGTCCGCCTCGACCGGGTGCTCCTTGGCGAGCTGCCGGCCGATCTGCACCCGGGCGGCGTGCACGTTGCGGCCGGCGATGGTGGCGTCCGGGCGGGCGATGTAGACGTACTCGAAGAGGCAGCCCTTGGGCTCCGGGGCGGCGAACCGGCTGGACCGCAGGCCCTGCTCGTCGATCGCGATCAGCTCCCCCGGCTCGACCTCGCGGACCACGCTCGCGCCCACGATGTCCAGCGCGGCGGTCTCGCTGGCCACCACCCAGCCGCGTTCCAACCGGCCGAGCACCAGCGGGCGGACGCCGTGCGGATCCCGCGCGGCGTAGAGGGTCGACTCGTCCATGAAGACGAAGCTGAACGCGCCGCGCAGCTGGGGAAGGACCTCCAGCGCGGCGGCCTCCACCGACAGGTCGGGGCGGCTGGCCAGCAGCATGGTCACCAGTGAGGTGTCGTTGGTCGCCCCGTCGTCGAGCAGGCCGCGCTCGGCGACCTCCTTCTGCAGCTCGGCGGTGTTGACCAGGTTGCCGTTGTGCGCCAGGGCGATGGTGGTGCCGGAGGTCGTCGACCGGATGGTCGGCTGCGCATTTTCCCAGGTCGAGCCGCCAGTCGTGGAGTAACGCGCGTGCCCGATCGCCAGATGGCCGCGCAGGCTCTTGAGCGTCGGCTCGTCGAACACCTGGGCCACCAGGCCCAGGTCCTTGTAGACCACCACCCCGGACCCGTCGCTCACCGCGATGCCGGCGGCCTCCTGGCCCCGGTGCTGGAGTGCGTAGAGACCGAAATAGGTAAGGTTGGCGACCTCTTCACCAGGAGCCCAGACGCCGAAGACGCCACACGCGTCCTGGGGGCCGGGTCGCTGGGGGTCAAGGTCGTGGCTCAGCCGGCCATCGCCTCGGGGCACTGCCGCTCCCTCATGCTGGTCTGGACTGGCCTGGCGGAGCCGGGGGGCTGCTCCGCGCCTTTCGGCCCTGGACCACTGTCGTCGCCTGACAGTGTACGCGAACACGAGTCGATACAGAAAGTCACGATCCGCCTCCGACCGGTCACCTGATCATGGGAAACGGCGCAGCTAGAGCGGCAGATGGTCGGAGAGGTCCGCCCGGTTTCCGCTCACCTGCACGCGACCGTCCGTGACCGCCTCCGCCCAGGACAACCGGCCCGTGGCGAGCTCCAGCCAGGTCGCCGGCCCCATCTCCACCACGTTCGGCGGGGTGCCCCGGGTGTGCCGGGGACCGGGCAGACACTGAACTGCGCCGTAAGGGGGGACGCGCACCTCCACCGATCGGCCGGGTGAACGGTCCGCGAGGGCGGCCAGAAGGGCACGGACCGCATCCCGGTACACCGCCCGTTCGGGCGTGCGCCCCTCATCGAGTGCGGTCAGCGCCGCCAATACCACGGCGGACTTAATGTGCGGAGAGGACACGACGGGACGATACGACCCCAGGTTGTCAGGTGCCACGCTGGCCCCTGGGTCGCGCCGATCCGGTCAGACAAGGCATAGTTGCCGACGGCGTATTCGTACCGTGATGATCCCCGGCCCCCGCCGGGGAAGTCAGACCGGAAGGCGGTGGACGTGTCAACACACCGACGTGCCTGGACGCAGCGGGCCGGTGTGGTCGTAGCGCTGGTGGCCGGCGCCCTGCTCACCGTCCCCGCAACACCCGCCTTCGCCGCTCCGAGCGTCAACAACGTGTCGGCGTCCCCGAGTTCCGTCGAGGCCGGAAAGACTACCCGGGTCAGCTACTCGCTCACCGTGGGTGACGGCTCCCCGGTCGACGTCTCCGTCACCTCCAGCAACGGCAAGTTGCGGTGCGTGGACGGTTGCAGTCGTAACAAGGTCGACCAGAGCGGCGGATCCAGCGCCAGCTTCACCCTCGCCGACGACGCGTCGAACGGCTCCGCCACGATCACCGTGAAGGCCGTCGACGCCAACGGCGGCGAGAACTCCGCCAGCACCACCGTCACCCTGGTGGCCAGGGCCGCGCCGCAGACCACCCCGCCGCAGGACAAACCGACGGTCAAGTCGATCTCCGGCAAGGTGGTCGTGACGGCCACCGGCGACCCGGTACCCAACGCGGTGGTGGGGCTGGAGGACTCGACCGGCAAGCAGTTCAACACCACCAGCGACGGCAGCGGCAACTTCCGGATCACCGGCTCCACCGCCAACCCGATCGCACCCGGCTCGATGGTGCTCGGCGCCAGCAAGGACGGCGTGGTCGCCACCAAGCCGATCAGCGCCGGCGCCGGGCAGAGCCTGAGCAACCAGCGGATCAGCCTGGCGCTCAAGGTCGAGGTCAGCCCGAGCGCCACCCCGTCGCCCACCACCGAGGAGACGCCGACGGCGGAGACGACCGACGAGACCACCGAGGAGACCACCGAACCGGGTGGCGGGCAGCAGCAGGCCGCGTCCCAGGACGAGGAGAGCGGCTTCGGCTCCTTCCTGATCATCCTGCTCGGCGGTCTGTTGGTCGCGGCCGGTGTCGGCACCATCGTGCTGCTCTGGATCCGGCGCAAGAACGCCGACGCGGACGACGGGGACGCGCCCGCCGCCGCGGCAGCGGGTGGCGTGCCCGGTCCACGCGGCGCGGACGACCAGACCCGGGTGGTCAACCGGGTCGGCGCCGGCCCCGACCCGACGATGGTCGGCAGCTCCGCGCTGAGCGACGCGCCGACGATGATGCAACGACCGATCGTCGACGACGTCCCGCCGGACCCGTACGCCGCGCCCCCGCAGCCCTACGGCGGCCCACAGGACAACTGGCCGGGTGCCGGCGGTTACGGCGAGGAACCCCCCGGCCAGGGCGGTTACGGCCAACAGGCCGGTTACGGCGGCGCGCCCTCCTCCGGTGGCGGTTACGGTGCCGCCGGCGGCTACGGCGCGGCGGCCTCCCCCGCGGGCGGCTACGGCAACGCCCCCTCGTCCGGCAGCGGCTACGGCAACGCGCCGTCCTCCGGCAGCGGCTACGGCAACGCGCCCGCCTCCGGGGCCGGCTACGGCAACGCCCCCGCCTCCGGCGGTGGTTACGGCAACGCGCCCGCCTCCGGGGCCGGTGGCTACGGCGGTCGGGACTACGGCGCGTCGGCCGGGGCCGGCTACCCGGCACAGGAGCCGACCGGCGGGTACGCCGGGCAGCGCTACGACGAGCCCACCGGCCGGTACACCGGCGACAGCACCTCGTACGCGCCGGCCGCCGACCCGTACCCGACCAGCACCTACCAGCCGGAGCCGGACGCCTACGGCCAGCCCGGCGCGGCCGGCTACAACCAGCCCGAGCATGGCGGCTACGGCCGGGGCGGGGAGCCGACCGGCGCCGGCGGCTACGGCCGGGGCGCGGAACCGACCGGCGCTGGCAGCTACGGCCGGGGCGCCGAGCCCACCGGCGCCGGCGGCTACGGCCAGCAGGCGGGCTACGACGCCGGCCCGGCCCAGGGCTACGGCGGCCAGCACGGCGGCGGCTACGACCAGCCCGGCGGCACCCAGGGCGGCTACGACCAGCGCGGCGGTGCCCACCAGGGCGGGTACGACCAGCCGGCCGGCACCCACCAGGGCGGGTACGACCAGCGCGGCTACGACCAGCGCGGCGGTGCCCACCAGGGCCGATACGACCAGCCGGGTTACGACCAGCAGCCCGGCTACGGCTCCCCGCAGGGCGGGTACGACCAGCCCGGTGGCTACCCCGCCGAGCAGCCGCAGGGCGGCCACGGTCAGGAACCGCCGCACCAGCGTGGCGGCGGGTACGACCCGCAGGGCTACGACCAGCACCAGGGCGGCTACTACGGCGACCCGGCCCAGGCCGGTCGGGACCAGCCCCCGGGCAGCCAGCCGCCGTCGGGCCGGGCGGCCCGGCCGGACGGCCCGCCCCCGGAGCGCGGCGGACGCCGCCTCGACTGGCTGGACGACTGACCCTCAGGCAACACCGACAGCGGGCCGCCCGGAATCCCACCGGGCGGCCCGCTGTCGCTTCCGGGATTCCGCAGGGTCCGCAGTGCACCGGCCCGGAGTCAGCCGGCCGAGAAGACGCCCTGACGGAGCACCGGCACCACGCTCGACACCTCACGCTGGACGGCGATCTCGACGTCCCCGGCGAAGCCGCCCTCGATCAGCTCACGGCCGGAGACGCAGCCGCGTACCGCCGCCGGCACGTCGGGGGTGCTGGCCAGTGCGGCGAGCGCCATCGCGGCCTCCACCGAGAGTCCACCGGGCACATCGGAGAGCGCGTCCAGCACACTGGCCGCACCCAACTGGTCCTCCACCGAGGGGCGCAGGGTGCCGTCCGGCCATCGTTCACCGGCGGCCACCACCCCCACCGGGGCGTCCGTCGCGCCGTACCCGTGGTGGCGCAGCCATCCCCCGACGGCGCGGGCGTTGCGCAGGCACGCCGCGACCACCGGTCGGCCGGTGGCGCTGGCGGCGGCGCTGATCGCCGAGCCGTTCGGCGACGGCAGCACCAGGTCGGCGGCGAACGGCGCGCTGCGCAGGGCCGCCGGGGAGAGCGACCAGGGATGGTCGGCGTCGGCCTGCCGACGACCCACCGCGGCCACCGCACCGACCCGCACCGCGTAGTCGGCCGCCTGCTCGCCCCAGGGGAACGGGTGCACCCGCATCCCCCGGGCGACCGCCACCTCCACGGCGGTGGTGAACGAGAGCACGTCCACCACCACCAGGACGGCGCAGACCCGGCCGAGTTCCGCCGCCCCGGTCAGCCCCCAGTCGAACCGGGCACCCGATCCGGGCTGGGAATGGACGGCCGGGGTCACCGCCTCAGCGCTGGTCGGGCGTCGGACGCTGCCCGTCGCCGGACCCGGCCGCCGCAGCGTCGTCCGCACCGGCCGCCGGGGTCGGCCCGGCCGCAGGCGCACCGGTGCCGTGCCCGGCGTCCGGCGACGCGGCGTCCGGCGTACCCGCTTCGGGGGTGTCCGCCCCGGTCGGGCCGCCCGACGCCGGTCCGGCGTCCGGTGCCGGCGCGGGGTGTGCGGTCGTCGACCCGGGGGCTTCCGGTGCCGGCACGGGGTGTGCGGCGTCCGGGCCGGTGGGCGACGGGGCACCCGCCACCGCGGCGGCCACCACCTCACCGGCCGGGTCGTCCGCGTCCGCCGGCTGCTCCCGGTCGGGTACGTCCACCGGCTGCCCGGCGGTGGCCGGCGCGATCGTGGTGGTGCCGGTCCGGACCGCCTCCACCTGCACCTGGGCCGCCTCCGGGCCGCCGAAGAGCCGGGGCAGGGTCGCGGTGTGCGCGGCCCGCAGCTCGTCCAGCCCGATCCGGAACTGGCCGTGCACGTCCAGGGCACCGCCCGCCGGATCGGTCACCCCGATCAGCTCCCACGGCACGCCGTGCTCGGCGCAGAGCGCGGTGAACGCCTTCTCGTGCCCGCGCGGCACGGTCACCAGCGCCCGGCCGGACGACTCGCTGAACAGGAAGACGAACGGCAACGAACCGTCGGCGAACCGCTCCGGCACCCCGATCCGGACCCCGACGCCCCGGCGCAGGCTGGACTCCACCAGGCTCTGCGCCAGGCCACCGTCGGACAGGTCGTGGGCGGAGCTGAGGTGACCCACCCGGGCCGCCGCCGCCATCAGCTCGGCGAGCTGGCGTTCCCGGCCCAGGTCGACCTGGGGCGGCATGCCGCCGAGGTGCTCGTGCGTCACCCAGGCCCACTCGGAGCCGGACAGCTCGACGTGCGTGTCGCCGAGCAGGTAGACCTGGTCGTGGTCGCCGTTGGCCCGCGGGACGAAGCCCATCGGCACCCGGTCGGCGACGTTGTCCAGCACACCCAGCACGCCGACCACCGGGGTGGGGTGGATCGCGGCGGCACCGGTCTGGTTGTAGAAGCTGACGTTGCCGCCGGTCACCGGGATGCCCAGTTCGAGGCAGCCGTCCGCCAGGCCACGGACGGCCTCGGCGAACTGCCACATCACGCCCGGGTCCTCCGGCGAGCCGAAGTTGAGGCAGTTGGTCACGGCGATCGGCTGCGCGCCGGTCACCGCCACGTTCCGGTACGCCTCGGCGAGCGCCAGCTTCGTCCCCTGGTAGGGGTCGAGGCGGGCGTACCGGCCGTTACCGTCGACGGAGAGGGCGACCCCCAGGCCGCTCTGCTCGTCGATCCGGATCACGCCGGAGTCCTCCGGCTGGGCCAGCACCGTGTTGCCCAGCACGTAGCGGTCGTACTGCTCGGTGACCCAGGTCTTGTCGGCGAGGTTGGGCGAGGCGATCATGCGGAGCAGGGTCTCCCGCAGCGCCTCCGGGTTACCCGGTCGGGGCAGCGTCTCGGCCCGGTCGGCCTGGAGCAGGATCAGGTCGGCCGGCTCCCGCATCGGGCGCGCGTAGACCGGACCGTCGTCGACCAGCGACCCCGGCGGCACGTCCACCACCACGTGGTCGTTCCAGGTGACCAGCAGCCGGCCCGGCCGCCCGTCGGGCGACGGCGCGGTGACCTCGCCGATCGCGGTGGCCAGCACCCCCCACTTCTCGGCGGTCTTGAGCACCGCCTCCAGCTTCTCCGGGGTCACCACCAGCAGCATCCGCTCCTGGGACTCGCTGGCCAGGATCTCGTGCGGCTCCATCGACGGCTCGCGCAGCGGAACCCGCTCCAGCCAGACCCGCATCCCGGTGCCGGCGGACGCGGCGGTCTCGGTGAGCGCGCAGGTCAGGCCCGCGCCGCCGAGATCCTGGATGCCGACGACCAACTCGGCGTCGTACAGCTCCAGGCAGGCCTCGATCAGCAGCTTCTCGATGAACGGGTCACCGACCTGCACCGACGGGCGGCGCTGCTCGCTGCCCTCGTCGAAGGTGGCGCTGGCCAGCACCGACACGCCGCCGATGCCGTCCCGGCCGGTCTTCGCGCCGAGCAGCACCACGACGTTGCCGGGGCCTGCGGCGTCCTTCTTCTGCAACCGGTCGACCGGCAGCACCCCGAGGCAGAGCGCGTTGAGCAGCGGGTTGCCCTGGTAGCACGGGTCGAAGACCAGCTCGCCGCCGATGTTCGGCAGGCCCAGGCAGTTGCCGTAGCCGCCGACACCGGCCACCACGCCGGGCAGCACCCGGGCGGTGTCCGGGTGGTCGGCCGCGCCGAACCGCAGCGGGTCCATCACCGCGACCGGGCGGGCGCCCATCGCCAGGATGTCCCGGACGATGCCGCCGACGCCGGTCGCCGCACCCTGGTAGGGCTCGACGAAGCTCGGGTGGTTGTGCGACTCGACCTTGAAGGTGACGGCCAGCGTGTCGGAGACCCGGACCACGCCGGCGTTCTCCCCGATGCCGGCGAGCAGCCGGTCGCTCGGCGGGGCCTTCTCGCCGAACTGGCGCAGGTGCACCTTGCTCGACTTGTAGGAGCAGTGCTCGCTCCACATGATCGAGTACATGGCCAGCTCGGCCTGGGTGGGGCGGCGGCCGAGGATGTGCCGGATCCGGTCGTACTCGTCGTCGCGCAGGCCCAGCTCGGCGTACGGCTGGAGCTCGTCGCCGGTGGCGGTGGCCCGCTGCACGGTGTCCACGCCGTCGGCCCAGTCGGTGGTCGACGCCGGACCGGTGTGCCGGCCGGCGGTGGCCGGCGGCGCGACGGCCGCGTGCGGCCCCGCCGGGACGGAGCCCGCGGCTGCCCGTACGGCCGGGTCCTGGTGGGTGGTCATGACCTCTCCTCGCTGCGCTCGTACCCGCCCCGGGGGCGGTGGAGCCGACCGATGTTCCCGCCGTGCATCGTCACGCCGGCGTCCCCACCAGGTGCTTGAGCACTGAGGTGAAGAAGCCGAGGCCGTCCAGGGAGGGGCCGGTGAGCGCCTCGACCGCGTGCTCCGGGTGGGGCATGATGCCGACCACGTTGCCGGCGGCGTTGGTGATCGCGGCGATGTCCCGCTGCGAGCCGTTCGGGTTGCCGCCGACGTAGCGGGCGACGACCCGGCCCTCGGCCTCCAGCTCGTCGAGGGTGGCGGTGTCCGCGACGTAGCAGCCCTCGCCGTTCTTGACCGGGACGAGGATCTGCTGGCCGGGCTGGAAGGTGTTCGTCCAGGCGGTGCCCGCCGACTCGACCCGCAGCTGCTGGTCGCGGTTGCGGAAGTGCAGGTGCTGGTTGCGGGTGAGGGCGCCGGGCAGCAGGTGGGCCTCGCAGAGGATCTGGAAGCCGTTGCAGATGCCGAGCACCGGCAGACCACCCCGGGCGGCGTCGACCAGGGTCTCCATCACCGGGGCGAAGCGGGCGATGGCGCCGCAACGCAGGTAGTCGCCGTAGGAGAAACCACCCGGGAGCACGACGGCGTCCACCCCGTGCAGCTCCGGGTCACCGTGCCAGAGCCGGACCGGCTCCGCACCGGCGATCCGCACGGCACGGGCGGCGTCCCCGTCGTCCAGCGAGCCGGGGAAGGTCACCACTCCGACGCGGGCGGTCACGGGCGTGCGTCCGCGGTCTCGTCGGCCTCGACCCGGACCGTGAAGTCCTCGATGACGGGGTTGGCGAGCAGCTTGTCGGCGATCTCCCGGGCCCGGTCCAGGTCCGGTTCGCCGGTGAACTCGATCTCGATCCGCCTGCCGATGCGGACGGAGGCGACGTCACCGACGCCGAGCCGCGGCAGCGCGTTTGCGACGGCCTGGCCCTGAGGATCGAGGATCTCGGGCTTGAGCATGACGTCGACGACGACGCGAGGCACTGGGCACTCCTGACTGTGTACGCAGTTGGGTGCCGGCCCACTACGGGCGAGCGCAGCCAGCGTACCTGGCAGATTCCGGTCCGGACGCACCGGCCGGGCGCAGTTCAGGCAGTGATCGACATTACCGTCCACCGGGGCGGTCGACCGAGATCCGTTCGTTGCCGCTCTGATACGAATTTGTTGCCGATCGTCGTCGCGTCGACTCGACACAACCCATTTGAGCAGGCAATACGTGGCTCAATGCCAGATTTGGGACCGGTATCCGACAAACGGGGACGAGCGCCCCGCGAGTCATGTCTGTCACAACGACCGATCCCGATCACGAGCTTGTGTGTGATCCGGACGACCTCTAACCTCAATCGTCATATGTCGATGTCTGGTCGGCGTTCACGATGGGCCACCCCCGCCCCGCGCCGGCCACCGCGGCCCGGTGACCCCGGGCTGCCCGACGTGAAGGGAACCCGACATGCGCCTCCGGTCCACCCTCGCCGTGCTGACCACCGCCCTCGCCGGTGTCCTGGCCACCGCCTCCGGGGCCACCGCCGCCCCGGCCGGTCCGCAACCGATCATCGGCGGCAGTACCGTCTCCTCCGCCCCCTGGGCCGCCGCCGTCTTCAGCAACGGATCGTTCACCTGCTCCGGCAGCGTCATCGCGGCCCAGTGGGTCCTCACCGCCCGGCACTGCGTCAGCGGCACCATGTCCGTCCGGGTCGGCAGCGTCTACTACGCCTCCGGTGGCACCACCCGCACCGTCAGCGCCTCCTACACCCGCAACGACCTCGCCCTGCTCCGACTCGCCAGCACCGTCACCAACACCCCCGTCAGCCTGGCCAGCAGCAACCCGCCGGTAGGCTCCACCAACACCATCTACGGCTGGGGCATGACCTGCTACAGCGGCTGCGGGGCGTCCAGCCAGCTCAAGACCGCCTCGGTGCAGGTGACCAGCACCAACGCCACCGACGCGTACGGCGGCCAGGCGATCCGGAGCACCCGGATCAACGGCAACGCCTGGCGCGGCGACTCGGGCGGCCCGCAGTTCTACAACGGCCGGCAGGTCGGTGTCGCCTCCACCGCCGATGGGTCGAGCATCCAGAACTACGGCAGCGTCGCGTACAACCGGGCCTGGATCACCTCGACGGCCGGTGTCTGACGGTTACCACCGCAGGCGGTGCGGATGGCCGGTCGCGTGCCGACCGTCCGCGCCGCCTGGTTTTGCAGCATCCGACCAGGTGCATACAGTACGCTTCGACGCCGTACGGCTACTGACAGCATCGAACCGTGCTGGTCGTGACGACGGATCAACTGCCCGGCTACGAGATCCGCCAGATCCTCGGCGAAGTGGTGTCGTCGATGGCGCGGACCCGTAATCCGTACCGTGAGGGGGTCAAGAACCTGCGCGGTGGCGCGTACGACCCGATGGCCCCGGACAACCTCACCCGGTGGCGTACCGACTCGGTGGCCCGGCTCGGCGAGGAGGCCCTGCGCATCGGCGCGAACGCCGTGGTGGGGATGCGCTTCGACAGCCGGGACTGCGGCGAGATGTGGATGGAGATCTGCGCCTACGGCACGGCGGTGATCGTGGTGCCCAAGGTCCCCGACGTCATGCCGCACGACCAGCCCCTGGTCGCCGCGGAGACCGCCCACGAGCCCGGCTTCGCCGAGGCCCCCGGCGGCATCGCCGAACCGGCGAGCGCCCCCAACCTCTCCTCCGCCGCCGAAACCCCCACCCGCAACCCCTGACCCCACCGCCCCACCCCACCCGGCCGACCCGCCCGGCCACCCCGTCGACCCGCCCGGCCACCCCGTCGGCCCACCCGGTTGATCAAGAGCTTTACGCCAATTCGATCTCCACCGCTGACCCGAACCTCTTGATCACCCCACCAAAGCGCGCCCGCGACCACCCCAGACCGCCAGAGCGCGCCGGGAGGCGGACTGGGCCCGGTGATCAAGAGGTTTGGGTCATGTTGATCTTCAATCATGACGTAAAGCTCTTGATCAACTCGGGCAAGGGGGCGGGAGGGGAGAGGGAGGGGAGGGGGCGGAGGGGCGGGGGTCAGAGGATGGGGGGTGGGGAGTAGGTGGCGGCTTCGGGGTGGGCGGTGACGACCGTGGTGATGCGGCGGGTGATCGCGTCCACCTGGGCCTGGGCGGCACCGGTGAAGGTGGCGGGGTCGGCGACCAGGGTGTCGATCTCACTGCGGGTGAGGCCGAGGCGCGAGTCGGCGGCCAACCGGTCGAACAGGTCGTTGTCGGGGGCGCCCTTCTCCCGCATCGCGAGGGCCACCGCGACCGCGTGCTCCTTGATCACCTCGTGGGCGACCTCCCGGCCGACGCCCCGGCGCACCGCCGCCACCAGGATCCTGGTGGTGGCCAGGAAGGGCAGGAAGCGCTCCAGCTCCCGGCTGATCACCGCCGGGTACGCCCCGAACTCGTCGAGCACGGTGAGGAAGGTCTGGAACAGCCCGTCGGCGGCGAAGAAGGCGTCCGGCAGGGCCACCCGGCGGACCACCGAGCAGGAGACGTCCCCCTCGTTCCACTGGTCGCCGGCCAGCTCGCCGACCATCGACAGGTACCCCCGGATGATCACCGCGAAGCCGTTCACCCGCTCCGACGAACGGGTGTTCATCTTGTGCGGCATCGCGCTGGAGCCCACCTGGCCCGGCTTGAAACCCTCCGTGGCCAGCTCCTGACCGACCATCAGCCGGATCGTGGTGGCCAGCGACGACGGCGCGGCGGCCACCTGCGCGAGCGCGGAGAGCACGTCGAAGTCCAGCGAACGCGGGTAGACCTGCCCCACGCTGTCCAGCACCCGGGCGAAGCCGAGGTGACCGGCCACCCGACGCTCCAGCTCGGCGACCTTCTCCGCGTCCCCGTCGAAGAGGTCGAGCTGGTCGGCGGCGGTGCCCACCGGACCCTTGATGCCGCGCAGCGGGTAGCGGCCGATCAGGTCTTCCAGCCGCTCGTACGCGATCAGCAGCTCCTCGGCCGCCGAGGCGAAGCGCTTGCCCAGCGTGGTGGCCTGCGCGGCGACGTTGTGCGAGCGGCCGGTCAGCACCAGGCCGGAGTGCTCGTGGGCGAGCCAGGCCAGCCGGGCCAGCGCGGCGACCACCCGGTCCCGGATCAGCTCCAGCGAGGCGCGCACCTGGAGCTGCTCGACGTTCTCGGTGAGGTCGCGGGAGGTCATCCCCTTGTGCACGTGCTCGTGCCCGGCGAGCGCGCTGAACTCCTCGATCCGGGCCTTCACGTCGTGCCGGGTGACCCGCTCCCGCTCCGCGATCGACGCCAGGTCGACCTGGTCGACCACCCGCTCGTACGCCTCGACCACGCCGTCGGGCACCGCCACGCCGAGGTCCCGCTGGGCGCGGAGCACGGCGAGCCAGAGCCGCCGCTCCATCCGGACCTTCTCCTCCGGGGACCAGAGGGCGACCAGTTCGGGTGAGGCGTACCGGTGGGCGAGCACGTTCGGGATCGTCGTCACGTACCTCATTCTCGCCTACCCGACGACCGCCGCCCTGGTCGGGCCGACCAGGGGCGGAGCGGCAGGCCCTGCTGGCAGCGGCCGGCGGGGCCAGCCGGACCGCGCGGGCCACGCAGTTCGGCGTCAGACCTTCGGAATGTCGTGCACCGGCGCGGTGACCACGAGGGTCTTCGTCTGCTTGCCGTGCGCGTTGCGCGCCGTCAACGTGTACGTGTGCCGCTGGGTGTCACCCTCGCGACCCGAGCACGGGAAGGTGAGCTCCTCACTACCGGCCGACGGGTAGTCGGCGCGGTAGACGCCGGGGCCGTCGACCGACAGGGCCACCGAGGTCGCGCCGCCGACCTTCCACTCCATCCGCACCCCGCTGCCGGGGATCGGGTTGACGGTGGTGCCGGCTGGGCAGCTCGGCTTGCCGGTGACCCGGAAGTAGCTGATGGTGGGGCCGTTCGCCTTCGTACCGGGCGTGGCCCCGCCACCGCCGACCGTGGGGCTGCCGGTGGGTTCGGGTTCCCTGACCCCACTGCCCGAATTCCCGCCGTCGGTGGCCGTGCCGGTGTCCCCGCGACCGGTCGTCGCGGAGCCCAGCCCCGTCGAGCCACCGGCCGTCCCCTTCGCCCCGGCGGTCCGGGACCGCTTCGTGGTGGCGGTGCAACCGCCGGCCACGAGCATGACGGCAAGGGCGACGGCAGCGGTACGCAGCAGGGCACGACCAGGCATGACACTCCTCGACGGGGCACCGCCACCGGGACGTCCGGGCGGGCTGACACCACGGTAGAAAGCCCCGGCAACGCCTCCCTGAGCTGCGCGAACACTCAGCGGGCCACCACAGTGGTCAGCAACGGCACGGATCGTGAACGAACCCACCCGCGCGGGTCCACGGCGCACATCGAGGACTGTCAGATACGGAAACCGTAACGAAGCTCGTGCAGATGACTGCCCTTGATCAGCACCGACACCTCGACGGGCTGTTTCGTCGCGGTAAGAACCACCCGCAGTTGGCGCAGCACAGGCACGTACGGCGGCAGTGCCAGCCTCTCCACTTCCTCGGAGGTCGGCATCCGGGCCGACACGTGATCGACCACCTCGTGCTCCGGATGGCCGAGGTCCGCCAAGACCCGGGCGGCTCCGCCGCTGATCTTGCGGCGTTCGGCGAGTTCGGTGCCCCGCGCGATCGAGGCAGGGTAGTACGACCAGCACAACTCCGTCGGCTCTCCGCCGTGCAGCATCAGCCGCTGTCGGAGCACCACCGTGTCGTCGCTGCCCAGCGCCAGCAGCCGCGCCACCTCCGGGGAGGGCTCCACCTCCTCGACGGCGAGCAGGCGGTAGCTGACCCCGTTCGGCTGCGGCGTGAGATAAGCCGAAGCCTCCATGACAAGGGCATGGCGGTCGCGCACATAGACGCCTCTGCCCATCTCGCTGCGTACCGCTCCCTCCGCCTTCAATGCGGCAAGGGCCCGTTGAACAGTTGCCGTGGCAGCGGCATACCGTGTCGTCAGGGTGGGGATCGACGGCAGTTGAGAGCCGGCAGGCAGATCGCCAGACATGATGCGGGCACGGAGGTCGGCCGCGATCTGCTCATGCCGAGGACGGTCGTCGCCTGTGCTGGCCATGTGCCGCTCCCTCGATCCGCTATTCGACGATCAATTCGTACCGTAGGCGCCGGCCCTGCGGCACCATCGTCATGACGCTCAACTCGACAGGCACGCCCTCGGCGGTGCTGAGCAGCCGGGTCAGCCCGAGCACCCACTCTCCGGCCGTCAGCCCGAGCGTGCTCCGCTGGGATTCGGTGGGCTGCCGGGTGTAGACGTCCTCCGTGGCCCGCCCGGGACGATAGCCCAGCTCGGCGAGCAGACCGACCGCTCCTCCCCGGATCTTGCGGGGCTCACCCAAGGCGGTGCCACGAGCGATCGAGGCCGGGTAGTACGAGTCGGTCAACTCGACCGGTTGCCCGTCGAACATCATGAGCCGCCGTCGAACGACGACCGGCGCGTCGGCATCCACCAGCAGCGCTTCCGCCACCTCAGCCGTCGGCGACATCTCCGTCACCTCCAGCAGTCTCTGGGTGCCGAGCCCGCCCTGCTGCGCCGCCTCGGCGGCCCACGCGTCCCCACCTGCGCACGATCGGGGCGTCACGTAGGGCATCGAGACACTGATCCACTCGGGGCGACTCACCTTCGACTCCTCTGCACCGGCACTGGCCAAGGGTAGTTCAGCAGAAACGATCTACCCACCCATCCTTGATGCCTTATTGGATAGGCAGTAAGGTTGTCGACGCCAGTGAAGCTGCCCTGCGTGCATCCGCGAACGACAGGAGTGGAAGATGGGCGTCTATCGGTCGACGAACAGCCAGGTGTGGCACCGAGACGAGGCGGCGGCGATTGCGGCATGCCACGTCCTCGACAGCCACGTGCCCCATCCGGACAACCACCTCTGCCTGATCTGCCTGGTGCCAGGGCCGTGCCAGCCGGCGAACGCGGCGGCGAACTGCCTGGTCGACCTGGGTCGGCCGGTGCTGCCGCCCGATCAGCCGCGTCGGCGGGCCGGCTGGCGGGGCTGGTTCGGGCCACAACGACAGGGCACGCCCCGGCAGGCACCACTATTGACCTTCGCCTGGATGCTCCGGCTGTGCGCAGCCGCCACCGGGCCGCACTCCTCGGTGTCGTCATGACCGTCCGGCCGGTGGTCCCGTTCGGGATCGGCGACGTGGTTACGGTGGCCGAGCAGCACTACTGCTACGGGCTCGGCACCCTGACCCTACGGATCGTGGAGGTGGGCCGTCGGGAAGAACACAGCGACGGCCTGTGGATCCATCTGCGTGGCGTCGAACTGGGCCGTCCGTCCGGGGCACGGCAGCGGCGGGTGCTCGCCCGCCTGGAGGCGATCCGGATCCGGCCGGTGCCCGCCCTGGTCGCTCACGTACCGGCCCGCCCCGGCTGGCAGTGCACCGGATGCGGCGAGCCCTGGCCCTGCCGGGTCCGGCGCGACCGGCTACTCAGCGAGTACGCGGACGATCGCGCCGCCCTCGGCGTCTATCTCGGCCTGCAACTGGTCGAGGCGTTGACGGACCTCAGCCGTCAGCCGGCCGGCGACCTGCACACCCGCTTCCTCGGCTGGCTGCGGACGGGGTGAGCCCGTACGGGAGCCGACAGCTGACGGCTCAGCGTTCCAGGATGGCGGTGACGCCCTGCCCACCGGCCGCGCAGATTGAGATCAGCCCCCGGCCGCTGCCCTTCTCGGCGAGCAGCTTGGCCAGCGTCGCCACGATCCGGCCGCCGGTGGCGGCGAACGGGTGCCCGGCGGCGAGCGAGGAGCCGTTGACGTTGAGCCGGTCCCGGTCGATCGCGCCCAGCGGGGCGTCCCGCCCCAACCGGTCCTTGCCGAACTCCGGCGACTCCCACGCGGCCAGGGTGGCCAGCACCTGCGAGGCGAACGCCTCGTGGATCTCGTAGAAGTCGAAGTCCTGGAGGGTCAGCCCGGCCCGGTCCAGCATCCGGGGCACCGCGTAGGCCGGGGCCATCAGCAGCCCCTCGTCGCCGTGCACGAAGTCGACCGCCGCCGTCTCGGACCAGGAGAACCAGGCCAGCACGGGCAACTGGTGCTCGCGGGCCCACTGCTCGGAGGCGAGCAGCACGGTGGACGCGCCGTCGGTCAGCGGGGACGAGTTACCGGCGGTCATGGTGGCCTGATCGGCGTCCGGGCCCCGGCTGCCGAAGACCGGCCGGAGCGCGCCGAGCTTCTCCAGGGTGGTGTCGGGGCGGAGGTTCTGGTCCCGGGTCAGCCCCAGGTAGGGGGTCATCAGGTCGTCGAAGAACCCCCTGTCGTACGCGGCGGCGAGGCGCTGGTGCGAGCGGAGCGCCAGCTCGTCCTGGGCCTGCCGGTCGATCTGCCAACGCAGCGCCGTCCGGGCGGCGTGCTCGCCCATGGACAGCCCGGTGCGGGGCTCGGCGTTGCGCGGCAGCTCGGGCCGGAACGGCTGGTGCGGACGGAGCCTGGCGGCGATCTTCAGCCGCTCGCCGAGGGTCCGGGCGCTGTTGAGTCTGAGCAGGGTGCGGCGCATGTCCTCGTTGATCGCCAGCGGCGCGTCGGAGGTGGTGTCGACGCCACCGGCGATGCCCACGTCGAGCTGCCCGAGGGCGATCTTGTTGGCGACCAGGATGGCCGCCTCCAGGCCGGTGCCGCAGGCCTGCTGGATGTCGTACGCCGGGGTGTGCGGGTCGAGCTTCGAGCCGAGCACCACCTCCCGGGTCAGGTTGAAGTCCTTCGCGTGCTTGAGGACCGCGCCGGCGACCACCTCACCGACCCGCTGGCCGGCCAGCCCGAACCGGGCGATCAGCCCGTCCAGCGCCGCGCCGAGCAGGTCGGCGTTGGACGCGTCGGCGTACCGGGAGTTGGACCGGGCGAAGGGGATGCGGTTGCCGCCGATGACCGCGACCCGCCGGATGCTCTGCACGATCCCGCCTCCGTTTCAGGACTTGCCCACAACCTACTGGCCAGTAGGCTACGCCTATGACCGACAGGTACGCGAGCTTCGTCCGATCGGGGGCCGGCCGCGCGCTGGTCAAGCGCCTCGGCCTGCCCGACCCGCCGCGACTGCGCCGGTACGCGGTCGGCGACCCGCTGCTGCCCGGCCCGGTCCTGCTCGGCGCGGCCGACGGATCGAGGCTGGCGGCGCAGGTGGCCCGGCTGCTCCGGGACGCCGGGGTGGAGGTGGACGACGCCGGGGTGGAGGTGGACGACGCCGGAGTCGAGGGGGGCGACGCCCCGACGGGCAGCGCCCCGGACCCGGCCACCGGCCAGCCGCCGAGGAGAGGGGCGCTGGTCTACGACGCCACCGGCATCACCGACTCCACCGGCCTGCGCCAGCTCTACGACTTCTTCCACCCGCAGGCGCGCTCGGTCCTGCCCAGCGGCCGGGTGATCGTGCTGGGCACCCCGCCGGCCGGGTGCGGCTCCCCCCGGGAGGCCACCGCCCAGCGGTCCCTGGAGGGGCTCGTCCGCAGCATCGGCAAGGAGTTCGGTCGCGGCGTCACCGCCCAACTGGTGTACGTCACCCCGGACGGGGACGCCGGCACCGCGACCAGTCTGGAGGCGACCCTGCGGTTCCTGCTCTCCGGCCGCTCCGCGTACGTCTCGGGGCAGGTGGTCCGGGTGGGCACCGGGACCGCGACCGCCCCGGCGGACTGGAACCGGCCGCTGGCCGGGCAGGTGGTGCTGGTCACCGGCGCGGCCCGGGGCATCGGCGCGGCGGTGGCCCGGGTGCTGGCCCGCGACGGCGCGCAGGTCGTCGCGCTGGACGTCCCGGCAGCCGGGGACGCCCTCGCGGCGGTCGTCAACGAGATCGGCGGCACCGCCGTACAGCTCGACCTGACCGGCGCGGACGCGCCCGCCCGGCTCGCCGACCACCTGGCCGACCGGCACAGCCGGGTCGACGTGGTGGTGCACAATGCCGGCATCACCCGGGACCGGACGCTGGGTCGGATGGACGCCGACCGGTGGGACGCGGTGCTCGACGTCAACCTCTCCAGTCAGGAACGGATCAACGACGTGCTGTTGGAACGGGAGTTGATCCCCGAGGGCGGGCGGCTGGTCGCCGTCTCGTCGATCGCCGGGATCGCCGGCAACCGGGGCCAGACCAACTACGCGACCAGCAAGGCCGGGGTGATCGGCCTGGTCGACGCGCTCGCCCCGGCGCTGGCCGGGCGGGGGATCAGCGTCAACGCGGTCGCCCCCGGGTTCATCGAGACCCGGCTGACCGCCCGGGTTCCGCTGGTGATCCGGGAGGCGGGCCGCCGGATGAACAGCATGGCGCAGGGTGGCCTGCCGGTGGACGTCGCCGAGACGATCGGCTGGCTGGCCTGGCCGGCCTCGGGCGCGGTCAGCGGTAACGTGGTCCGGGTCTGCGGCCAGAGTCTGCTGGGGGCGTGATGGCACGGCGCAGGGACCGCCCGGAGGAGTCCGGCGACGGGGAGCTGTCGGTCGGCGACCTGATCGAGGGACCGACCGAGGTCATCTCACCGGCGGCGCTGGCCGCCGCCCGCACCGGGCGGGACCGGGTGGAGCTGGCCGCCGCCCGCACCGGGCGGGACCGGGTGGAGCTGCCTGCCCTGCCGAGGCCGGGCGCGCTCTACCGGCGGGCGTTGCGCGACGTGCTGCCCGGCCTCGGCCGGTCGGGCCGACCCGACGCCGTGCCCCCGGTCGAGCTGGCCGTCGCCGGGATCACCGTCGACCGGACGCACCTCGCCGGGTACGACCGGGTCTGCGGTTTCCGGCTGGCCGACACGCTGCCGGCGACCTACCCGCACGTGCTGGGGTTCCCGCTGGCGTTGCGGTTGATGACCCTGCCGGAGTTCCCCTTCCCGCTCGCCGGGGTGGTGCACGTGGACAACCGGATCACGGTGCACCGGCCGGTACCGGCCGACGTGCCGTGGGACTTCGTCGTCCACGCCGAGCACCTCCGACCGCACCCCCGGGGCCGGCAGGTCGACGTCGTCCTGGTCGGCTCGGTCGACGGCGAGGAGGTGTGGCGCGGGGTGTCGACGTACCTCGGCCGGGAGCGGGGGGCCGGCGGGGGTGCCGGGCGCGACCCGGGTGAGCGGCCCGAGCCGCCGGCCGCCACCGCGCACTGGCGGCTCACCCCCCGGGTGGGTACGGAGTACGCCCGGGTCTCCGGGGACCACAATCCGATCCACACCTCCCGGCTGGGGGCGCGGCTGTTCGGGTTCGGCCGACCGATCGCGCACGGCATGTGGAGCAAGGCCCGCTGCCTGGCCGCCCTGGAGAACCGGCTGCCGGCGGCGTACACCGTGGAGGTGGGGTTCAAGCTGCCGGTGCCGCTGCCGTCCACGGTGGCGTTCAGCGCCGTCCCGGGCCGGGACTTCGCCCTGCACGACGCGCGGACGGGACGTCCGCACCTGGTGGGCACCGTCCGCTGAACGACGCACGGCGGTTGCCGACCGCCGTTTCGTGAGCTAGGTTGTTCTCAGAACGAGTAATTCTCACTCTGAGAGGGACGCGGTGAACGAGCAGGAATTCCTCGCCGGTTACGACCCGAGCGCCTACCCCTCGACCGCGGTCACCGTGGACGTGGTGGCGCTGACCATCCGCGAGGGCGCGCTGCACCTGCTGCTGATCCGGCGCGGCCAACCGCCGTACCAGGGGCACTGGGCGCTGCCCGGCGGCTTCGTCCAGCCCGACGAGGACCTGACCACCGGGGCCCGCCGCGAGCTGGCCGAGGAGACCGGCCTCGGCGGCGACCGGCTGCGCCGCGTCCACCTGGAACAACTCGCCAGCTACGGCAGCCCGGACCGCGACCCGCGGATGCGGATCGTCTCCGTCGCCCACCTCGCCTTCGCCCCCGACCTGCCCGACCCGGTCGCCGACTCCGACGCCGACGAGGCCGGCTGGCTGCCGGTCACCGCCCTGCCCAGCCGGCAACTCGCCTTCGACCACGCCCGGATCGTCGACGACGGGCTGGAGCGGGCCCGCTCCAAGCTGGAGTACACCCCGCTGGCCACCCGCTTCCTCGGCCCCGAGTTCACCATCGCCGAGCTGCGCGGCGTCTACGAGACGGTGTGGGGTCACCCGCTGCACGCCGGCAACTTCCACCGCAAGGTGCTCTCCGTCCCCGGCTTCGTGGAGAGCACCGGCGTCAGCACCGAACGCGGCGGCACCCGGGGCGGCCCCCGCGCCCGCCTCTACCGGGCCGGCGACGCCCGGCTGCTGCACCCGGCGCTGCTGCGCCCCGCCCGGGAGGAGACCGTCCGGTGAGGACCGACGAGGCGATCCGGCTGGTGGCGGCGGCCCGCACCGACGCCGACCTGTTCGGCGTCGACACCCCGGCGCGGCGCTACCGCGAGCTGGTCGCGGCCCTGCACCCCGACCGGCTGGGCGCGCTCGACCATCGGGTACGCGCCGCCGCCACCGACGCGTTCGTCCAGGTCACCACCCGCTGGCAGGCCACCCGGACCGCCGCCCCCGGCGACCCGACCGGCACCCCCGGCGACCCGACGGCCGACTCCGGGCGACCGACACCGGACGGCCGCACCGCCACCGACGGGACCACCGTCGTGCTCGGCGGGTACCGGCTCGGCGCCCTCGCCCACCGCGGCGACCTGGCCGACCTCTACGACGTCGGGGCGGACCGCCTGCTCAAGCTGCCCCGCGACCCGGCCGACAACGACCTGCTGGCCCGCGAGGCGCACGTGCTGCGGCAGATCGAGGAGCGCGGCGACCCGCGCCACCTGCCGTACGTGCCCCGGCTGGTGGACAGCTTCCGGCACCGTGACGCGGCCAGCGGGGCGGAACGCCGGATCAGCGTGCTGGCCGCCGTGCCGGGGCTGCACGACCTCGACGCGGTCCGCCGGGCGTACCCCGACGGGCTGGACGCCCGGGACGCGGCCTGGATGTGGCGGCGGCTGCTGGTCGCCCTCGGCCTGGCCCACCGGGCCGGCGTGGTGCACGGCGCGGTGCTCCCCCGGCACGTGCTGATCGAGCCGGACGCGCACGGCGTGGTGCTCGTCGACTGGTGCTTCTCCGCCGTCGACGGCGGCATGGTCCCGGCACTGGTCCCCGGCCACGAGGACTGGTACCCGCCGGAGGTCACCGCCCGGCGGCCCGCCGGCCCCGGCACCGACCTGGCGATGGCCGCGGCGTGCATGAGCTGGCTGATGGGCGACCGCGCCCCCCGTGAACTGCGCGCCTTCGCCGACGGCTGCCGCCGCCCGGCGCTGGCCGCCCGACCCGACGACGCCTGGCGACTGCTGGGCGAACTCGACGAGGTGCTCGACCGGCTCTACGGGCCGCGCACCTTCCGACCGTTCACCCTCAACCCCTAGGGAGGCTGCCATGGGCAGCGGAATCTGGTCCACCGACGTGTACGACGCCGCCGACCGCTACCGGAAGAAGAAGGGCAAGAGCGCCTTCTCCTACAGCGACGGCGGCGCCCGCACCGTGCACCCGGCGCTCGACCCGCGCGACGCGCTCCGGGAGAGCCGGGACTCGACCGAGCACCCGCAGTCGACACCCATCGCGGTGCTGTTCGACGTGACCGGCTCGATGGGGCACGTGCCCCGCACCCTCCAGGCCAAGCTGCCGCAGCTGCTCGGGCTGCTGCTGCGCCAGGGCTACGCCCGCGACCCGCAGGTGCTGTTCGGCGCGATCGGCGACGCCACCTGCGACCGGGTGCCGTTGCAGGTGGGGCAGTTCGAGTCCGACAACCGGATGGACGACGACCTCGGCCGGATCGTGCTGGAGGGTGGCGGCGGCGGTCAGATGACCGAGTCGTACGAGCTGGCGATGTACTTCATGGCCCGGCACACGGTCACCGACAGCTGGGAGAAGCGGGGCCGGCGCGGTTACCTGTTCATCATCGGCGACGAGCTGGCGTACCCCCGGGTGAGCCGGCGGGAGGTGGGCCGGCTGATCGGCGACGACCTCGGCGAGGACGTGCCGCTGCGGCAGATCGTCGACGAGGTGACCCGCCGCTGGGACACCTACTACCTGCTCCCCGCCGGCAGCCACTACGCCGGCAACGCCAAGGTGCTCGACTTCTGGCGGGACCTGCTCGGGCAGCGCGCCGTCGTCCTCGACGACCTGGACGCGGTCTGCGAGACCATCGCGCTCACCGTCGGCCTCGGCGAGCAGGCCATCGACCTGGACGAGGGGCTGCGCGACCTGGACCGGGCCGGCTCCACCGCCGGCCGTACCGTGTCCAAGGCGCTGGCCCCGCTGGGCGGCGGCCGGCGCACCGAGGTCTCCACGCTGCCCACCACGCCGCACCGCGCCGGTGGGGTGACCCGGCTGTGACCGCCCTCCCCGCCCCCGGAGAGCCCGGCCGGCACGTGATCGTGGTCGACCTCGGTTACGGCGACGCCGGCAAGGGAACCGTCGTGGACTGGCTCTGCGCGACCCGCCACGTGCACACCGTGGTGCGGTTCAACGGGGGTGCGCAGGCCGCCCACAACGTGGTACGGCCCGACGGCCGGCACCACACGTTCGCCCAGTTCGGGGCGGGGACGTTCCACCCCGGGGTACGCACCCACCTGGCCCGGCAGCAGGTGGTGGACCCGCTGGCGCTGGCCGCCGAGGCCGACCACCTCGCCTCGGTCGGGGTGCCCGACGCCCTCGACCGGCTGACCGTCGACGGGGAGGCGCTGCTGGCCACGCCGTACCACCGGGCCGCCAACCGGCTCCGGGAGATCGCCCGGGGGGCCGCCCGGCACGGCTCCTGCGGGCTGGGGGTGGGCGAGTCCGTCCGGTACGGGCTCGCCCACCCCGATGAGGCCCCCCGGGTGGCCGACTGCCGGGATCCGGAGCTGCTGCGCCACCGGCTCACCGTGCTCCGGGACCGGCTCACCGCCGAACTCGGCCCGCTGGACGCCCCGCCGGTGGCGGACTGCCTGCCGGCGTTCACCGGCTTCGCCGACCGGGTGGCGATCGTCGACCGGTCGTACCTGGCCGGGGTGTTGCGGGCCGGGGCCTGCGTCTTCGAGGGGGCGCAGGGGGTGCTGCTGGACGAGTGGCACGGCTTCCACCCGTACACCACGTGGAGCACCACCACCTTCGCCAACGCCGAGACGCTGCTCGCCGAGGCGGGGGCGGCCGGGTCGGCGTACCGGCTGGGGGTGGTGCGGACGGTGACCACCCGGCACGGGCCGGGTCCGCTGGTCACCGAGGACCGGTCCCTGCCGCTGACCGACCCGCACAACCCGACCAACCCGTGGCAGGGCCGGTTCCGGTTCGGCCACTTCGACGCCGTGGCCCACCGGTACGCCCTGGACGCGGCCGGTGGGGTGGACGGGCTCGCCCTCACCCACCTCGACCTGACCGGCCCCGGCCCGGACCGGCCCGCGCTGCGGCTCTGCCGCCGCTACGAGGGCGTCGACCGGTTGCGTCCCGGCCCGCCCGGTGACCTGGACCGGCAGGCGGCCCTCACCGCCCGGCTGCTGCGGGCCCGCCCGGTGTACGACGCCCCGCCCGCCGACTGGCCGGCGGCGGTGGCCGGGGCGCTGGCCGCCCCGGTGGTGCTCACCTCACACGGCCCCACCGCCGCCGACAAGCGCGAACACCCCGCGCCGACCCCGGCCCGCCCGGTGGGCTGATCCGCCGACTCGGCCCCGGACCACGGGCTGATCACCGACTCGACCCCGGACCGCGGGCTGATCCGCCGACTCGGCCCCGGGCGGGTCGTCCAGCGTCGAGCATGGGGGCATGCAGTCGGTGCTCGACCTGCTCCACCACACCGTCACCTCACCCTGGGTGTACCTGGTGATCATCGTGGTGACCGCGGTCGACGCGTTCCTCCCGGTGGTACCCGGCGAGACCGTGGTGATCACCGCCGGGGTCTTCGCCGCCAGCGGGGAGCCGAACCTGGCCGCCGTGGTCACCGCGGCGGCGTTCGGCGCACTCGTCGGCGACCACGTCTCGTACGGCATCGGCCGGGGCGGCGGGGCACGCCGGCTGGCCTGCTCGCCCGACGGCAGCCGGCGGCGGGCCGGCTCGGACTGGGCCCGTCGCGCGGTGGACCGGCGGGGTGGCTCGATACTCACCACCTCCCGTTTCGTCCCCGGTGGCCGGACCGCCGTCACGCTCGCCATGGGCGCCGTCCGGTACCCGCTCCCCCGCTTCCTGCTCTTCGACGCCGTCGCCGCGCTGGTCTGGAGCGGGTACTGCGGCCTGCTCGGCTACTTCGGCGGGCTGACCTTCGAGCGGGATCCGCTCCGGGGCCTGCTCGTCGGGGTCGGTCTCTCGCTGGCCGTCACCGGGCTGTTGGAGCTGGCCCGCTGGCTGCGCTACCGCGCCGCCACCCGCCGCTGAGCCGACCGCTGCCGAGAGGTCAGTCGTCGGCCGGGGGCCGCCAGGTGACGCCGTCGAGGAGTTGGGCGGCACCGAGCCAGGCGACGTTCATCATCCGGGTGGCGGTCCGCTCCGGCTCGGCCTCCGGATGGTCGGCCAGCCAGTCCGCCAGCGACTCGCCCGCGCCGACCAGGGCGTACGCGACGACCTCCAGCTCGGTCGCGGCGATCTCCCGGCCCCGGGCGCGCAGCGCGTGGTCGAACATGCCGGCGACCACCTCGACCAGCCGGGCGCGCATCGCGGCCAGTTCGGTGGCGAACGGCGGGGCGCCCCGGGCCTGCCGGTAGAGCACGGCCCAGCCGTCGCGGTGTGCGCCGACGAAGCCGAAGAAGGCCCGCAGGCCGCGCCAGAGCCGCTGGTCGGCCGGGAGGTCGGGGTCGGCGGCCCCGGCGATGGTCAGCATCATCCGGGCCGCCTCCCGGTGCAGGCAGGCGATGAAGAGCTCCTCCTTGGTGCCGAGGTACGCGTAGACCATCGGTTTGGAGATGCCCGCGTCCTCGGCGATCTCGTCCATGCTGGCGGCGTGGAACCCGCGCCGGGAGAAGACCTTCACCGCCGCGTCGAGCATCTGCTGCTCGCGTACGGCCCGGGGGAGGCGCTTGAAGCTGGGGGTGCTGGACACCCTTGCGAGCATACCTACTCGTGCGTAAGGTTACGCCAGAGTAACCAGAACCGGTCCGCCCCGAGAGGTGCAACTTCCATGACTGACTTCGACCCGGCCAACTTCGCCCACTACGGCCCGAAGGAGTTCGCCCAGCTGGTCAAGTCCACCCCGGACGACAAGATCGCCGAGGTGATGTCCGGCGACCTGCGCGGCAAGGTGCTCAACGAGGTCTTCGGCCGGATGCCGCAGATCTTCCGCGCCGACCGCGCCGGTGCCACCAACGCGGTCCTGCACTGGAACATCACCGGCCGTCCCGACGGTGGCACCGACACCTACGAGATCGTCATCGAGAACGGCACCTGCGCCGTCTCGGAGACCCCCGCCCGTGACCCGAAGCTCAGCCTCACCATGGGTCCGGTCGAGTTCCTCAGGATCGTCTCCGGCGGGGCCAACCCGGTGATGATGTTCATGACCGGCAAGCTCAAGGCCAAGGGCGACCTGGGCCTGGCCGCCAACATCGCCAACCTGTTCGACATCCCCAAGGCCTGACCGTGGCCGAGTTCTCGCTCGACCTGAACGAGGAACAGCGGGACCTGCGGGACTGGGTGCACGGCTTCGCCGCCGAGGTCGTGCGCCCGGCCGCCGCCGAGTGGGACGCCCGGGAGGAGACCCCCTGGCCGGTCATCCAGGAGGCGGCGAAGATCGGCCTCTACGGCTTCGAGTTCCTCGCCACCTGCTGGGCCGACCCCACCGGCCTGTCCCTGCCGATCGCCAGTGAGGAACTCTTCTGGGGCGACGCGGGCATCGGCCTGAGCATCTTCGGCACCTCCCTCGCGGTCGCCGCCATCTACGGCGCCGGCACCCCCGACCAGCTCGTCGAATGGGTGCCGCAGTGCTTCGGCACCGTCGACGAGCCCGCCGTCGCCGCGTTCTGCACCACCGAGCCGGAGGCCGGCTCGGACGTCGCGGCGATGCGCAGCCGGGCCGTCTACGACGAGGCCACCGACGAGTGGGTGCTGCGCGGGCAGAAGGCGTACGCCACCAACGGCGGGATCGCCCGCGTGCACGTGGTGACCGCCTCCGTCGCGCCCGAACTGGGCTCGCGCGGGCAGGCCGCGTTCGTCGTACCGCCGGGGACGGCCGGGCTGCACGCGACCCGCAAGCTGAAGAAGCTCGGCCTGCGCGCCTCGCACACCGCCGACGTCTTCCTCGACGACGTCCGGGTGCCGGGGCGCTGCCTGCTCGGCGGCCGGGAGGCGCTGGAGGAGCGGCTGGCCCGCGCCCGGTCCGGCCAGCGGGCCAGCGGCCAGGCCGCGATGCGTACCTTCGAGCTGTCCCGGCCGACCGTCGGCGCGCAGGCGCTCGGCGTCGCCCGGGCCGCCTACGAGTACGCCCTCGACTACGCGAAGGAACGGGTCCAGTTCGGTCGGCCGATCATCGAGAACCAGGCCGTCGCGTTCGCCCTGGTCGACATGAGGACGGAGATCGACGCCGCCCGGCTGCTGGTCTGGCGGGCCTCCTGGATGGGCCGCAACAACCGGCCGTTCACCGCCGGCGAGGGCTCGATGTCCAAGCTCAAGGCGGGCGAGGTGGCCGTCTCGGTGACCGACCGGGCGGTGCAGCTCCTCGGCGGGGCCGGCTTCCTGCGCGACCACCCGGTCGAGCGCTGGTACCGGGACGCCAAGATCTACACCATCTTCGAGGGCACCTCGGAGATCCAGCGGCTGGTCATCTCCCGCGCCATCTCCGGCCTCCAGATCCGCTGACCGTCGCCGCCGGTCGACAGGCCGGTCACCCCCCGTCCACGCTGGGCGGCCCCCGCCCCGCGGCGGTTGGGCCGCCCACCGGAACAGGCGCATGATCGAGGAGGAAGCCCTGGTGAGGGCACCCGCCCGCCCTCACGACACACCCCGAAGGAGGCCGCCGGATGGACCTGCCGTTCATCGTGGCCACGTTGACCAGACGGGGACTGCTCAACCCCGGACACCCCGTCCGGGTGGCCTCGCAACTCGCCGCGCTCCGTCGGTGGGGCTGGGGGATGGCCGGTGAGCTGCGGCAGGCCGCCGCCCGCGACCCGGACCGGATCGCCGTCGTCGACGAGCACGGCGACCAGCTCACCTACCGGCAGTTGCTGGACCGGGCCGAACGGCTGTCCCGGTCGATGCGCAGCGGGCTCGGGGTGCAGGCCGGCGACCGGGTGGGGCTGCTCTGCCGCAACCACCACGGCCTCATCGAGGGCATCGTCGCCGCCACCCTGCTCGGCGCGGACGCGGTGCTGGTCAACACCGGGCTCTCCGCCGCGCAGCTCGTCACCGTCGCCGAGGAGCAGCGGCTCAGGGTGCTGGTGCACGACAGCGAGTTCGCCGAGCGGATCCTCGGCGTCCCCGCCGAGGTGCGCCGGGTCGACGAACACGGCCTCGACGACCTGATCGCCGCCGCGCTCCCCGGCGACCGGCCGGCACCGCCCACGCAGGACGGCCGGACCATCGTGCTGACCTCCGGCACCACCGGCGCACCCAAGGGCGCCCGCCGGCCCGTACCCACCGGTTTCGGCCCGCTCGTGTCCATCATCGACCGCATCCCGCTGCACGCCCGGGACACCGTGCTGATCGCCGCCCCGATCTTCCACACCTGGGGGTACGCCGCACTCCAGGTCGCCTTCGCGCTACGCGCCACCATCGTGCTGCACCGCCGGTTCGACCCGGCCGCCACGCTGGACGCGCTCGTGACGCACCGGTGTCAGGCGCTCTTCGCCGTACCGGTGATGCTGCAACGCCTGCTCGACGTGCCGCCACCGGATCCCCGGCCGCCGCTGAAGGTGGTCGCGGTCAGCGGCTCGGCGCTGCCCGGTGGCCTCGCCACCCGGTTCATGGACAGCTACGGCGAGGTGATCTACAACCTGTACGGCTCGACGGAGGTCTCCTGGGCCGCCATCGCCGGCCCCGCCGAGCTGCGCCAGGCCCCCACCACCGCCGGCCGCCCGCCGCACGGCACCCGGCTGGAGATCGTCGACGACGCCGGGGAGCCGGTGCCGGCCGGGCGGGTCGGCCGGATCCTGGTGGGCAACGAGATGCTCTTCGAGGGCTACACCTCGGGCGTCCGCCGGGAGACCCACGACGGGCTGCTCGACACCGGCGACCTCGGCCGGGTCAACCACGAGGGTCTGCTCTTCGTCGACGGCCGGGCCGACGACATGATCGTCTCCGGTGGGGAGAACGTCTTCCCGTCCGAGGTCGAGGACCTCCTCGCCCGGCTGCCGCAGGTGCGCGAGGCCGCCGTGATCGGCGTGCCGGATCCGCAGTACGGGCAACGGCTCGCCGCCTTCCTCGCCCTGCACCCGGGCACCGCGCTCGACCCCGAGGCGGTACGCGAGTACGTCCGGCACTACCTGGCCCGGTTCTCCGTACCCCGGGATGTGATCTTCGTGAAGTACCTGCCGCGCAACGCCACCGGCAAGGTGCTCCCCCGGGAACTCCGCCGCTACTACGGCTGACGCCCGACCCGACGGGATAAAGACCCGCTCCGGGCGGGGCTGGCAGGGCAGGGCCTGGCAGGGCAGGGCCTGGCAGGGCAGGGCCTGGCAGGGCAGGGCCTGGCAGGGCAGGGCCTGGCAGGGCAGGGCCTGGCAGGGCAGGGCCTGGCAGGGCAGGGCCTGGCAGGGCAGGGCCTGGCAGGGCAGGGCCTGGCAGGGCAGGGCCTGGCAGGGCAGGGCCTGGCAGGGCAGGGCCTGGCAGGGCAGGGCCTGGCAGGGCAGGGCCTGGCAGGGCAGGGCCTGGCAGGGCAGGGCCTGGCAGGGCAGGGCCTGGCAGGGCAGGGCCTGGCAGGGCAGGGCCTGGCGGGTTAGGTCGATGAGCGGGGGTGCGGGCCGGCCCCGGCCGGTGACCCCGAGTCGACGATCGGGGTCGGGCGCGGGAGTCTCCCCGATGCCGCCGATCGCCGCGGCCGGCAGGCTCGACACCATGAAGATCATGAATCGGCGTACCGTGCTCGTCGCCACGACGCTCGGTGCCCTGCTCGCTGTCGCGGCACCCGGGACGGTCGCCGCAGCCCCCGCCGCCCGCTTTCAGTCCCCCGCCGCAACCGCCCGCGTTCCCTCCCCCGCCGCAGAGGCCGGTGACCGTCGCGGCGATCCGGGTTGCCGGCCCGGCACCCTCGACCCGGCCCCCCTCCAGCAGGCGATAGCCGGGCTGCCCGACGGCGACGCCACCAGCGCCCAGGTCAGGATCACCACGCCGGACGGCTGCTGGACCGGCACCAGCGGCGTGCGGGACCTGCACAGCCAGGCGCCCGTACCCCCGGACGCCCGGTTCCGGGCCGGCAGCGTCACCAAGGCCTTCACCGCCGCCCTGGTGCTGCAACTCGTCGCCGAGGGTCGGATCGGTCTCGACGCACCGGTGCAGCGGCTTCTCCCCGGGCTGCTCCCCGCCGGCTACCCGACCGTCACCGTCCGGCAGCTGCTCGACCACACCAGCGGCCTGCCCAGCCCCACCGTCCCCGACGGGATCGAGTGGCAGCTCGCCCACCGGTACGACCGGTGGACCCCGGAGCAGCTCGTCCGGCTCGGGCTCCACAACCCCCGCGAGTTCGACCCCGGCACGAAGCAGCACTACACCAACATGGGCTACATCGTCGCCGGGATGCTCATCGAGAAGGTCACCGGGCACTCGTACGCGACGGAACTGGACCGGCGCATCGCCCGGCCGCTCGGCCTGCGCGACACCTACGCGCCGGGGGACGACCCGCGTATCCGGGGACCGCACGCCCACGGTTACCAGGCCGTCGTCCGCGACGGTCGGACCGAACTGGTGGACGTGACCACCTGGAGCCAGACCTTCACCCCGGCCTCCGGCAACATCATCTCCAGCCTGACCGACCTGGACGTCTTCCTCACCGCGCTCTTCGCCGGGAGGGTGGTGCCGGCGGCACAGCTCACCACGATGTTCACCCTGCCGACCGTGCCGGACGTCGACGGCGGGCCGGCCCGCTACAGCGCCGGGCTCACCGCGTTCCCGCTGCCCGACGGCGACACCCTGTGGATCAAGACCGGTTCCCGGTACGGCTACCTCGCCGGCATCGCCTCCAGCCGGGACGGCCGGTTCCGGGTGGAGTACTCGATCACCGGCACCGACGCCAAGGGCGAGGAGCTCAGCGTCACCGCCCAACGGGTCATCGCCGCTGCCCTCGCCCTGCTCTGATCAGTCGGGGACGGTGATCCGGCCGTCGATCGCGGTGGCGGCGATGTCGCCACGGTGGTGCGAACCGGCCAGCTCGATGCCGCGTACCAGGGCGTAGGCAGCATCACGGGCGGCGGTCAGGTCGGGGCCGGTGGCCGTACCGCAGAGGACCCGGCCGCCGGCGGAGAGCAACGCGCCGTCGGCGACCCGGCGGGCGGTGCCGGCGTGGATGACGCCCGGGTGGTCGGCGCCGGTGATCACGTCACCGGTACGTGGCGCGGCCGGATAACCCTCGGCGGCGACCACCACGGTGACCGCCGCGCCGTCGCGCCAGCGCAGCGGCGGGTGCGCGGCCAGCGTGCCCGTCGCCGCGGCGTGCAGCAGCCCGGCCAGCGGGGTCTCCAGCAGCGCCAGCACCACCTGGGTCTCCGGATCACCGAACCGGGCGTTGAACTCGATCACCCGGGGGCCGGCGGCGGTGAGTGCCAGCCCGACATAGAGCAGACCGGCGAACGGGGTGCCCCGGCGACGCAGCTCGGCCAGCGTCGGGTGGACCACGTCGGCCATCACCTCGTCCACCAGGCCGGGCGGTGCCCACGGCAGCGGCGCGTACGCCCCCATGCCGCCGGTGTTCGGGCCGGCGTCGCCGTCGCCGACCCGCTTGAAGTCCTGCGCGGGCAGCAGCGGCAGGGCGGCCTCACCGTCGGTCACCACGAACAGGGACACCTCGGGGCCGGACAGGTACTCCTCGATCACCACCCGGCCGCACTCCTGCGCGTGCCGCAGCGCGGCGGCCCGGTCGTCGGTGACCACCACGCCCTTGCCGGCGGCCAGCCCGTCGTCCTTCACCACGTACGGCGTGCCGAACTCGTCCAGCGCCCGCCCGACACTCTCCGCGTCGGTACAGGTGTACGCGCGGGCGGTCGGCACCCCGGCCGCCGTCATGATCTCCTTGGCGAAGGTCTTGGAGCCCTCCAGCCGGGCCGCCTCGGCCGACGGCCCGAACACGGCCACGCCCTTGGCGCGTACCGCGTCGGCCACCCCGGCGACCAGCGGCGCCTCCGGCCCGATCACCACCAGGTCGGCACCGACCTCCACGGCCAACGCGGCCACCCCGGCGGGATCCACCGGATCGACCTGCCGCAGCTCCGCCAAGCCCGCGATCCCCGGGTTACCGGGCGCCGCGAACAGGGCCTCGACAGCCGGATCCTCGACCAACCCGAGGGCGAGCGCATGCTCCCGCCCGCCACCACCCAGAAGAAGTACGCGCACGGCGTCGAATCCTACCCACCACCCCCGAACCCCCACCCTCCCCGCCCTGCCCCCCCACCCCCCACCCCCACCCCCGCCCCTCCGCCCCCGCCCAGCCCCGCCCCGCCCTCGCTCCGCCCGGTGATCAAGAGGTTTGGGACAAGTTAGAGATCAACTTTGACGCAAATCTCTTGATCGATTGACGCAAACCTCTTGATCACCGGGAGGAGGGCAGAGTGGGCCGGGTGAGGGCCGGTGGGGCGGGGCTGCCGGGGTGAGGGCCGGTGGGGCGTGGGGCTGCCGGGGTGAGGGCCGGTGGGGCGTGGGGCTGCCGGGGTGAGGGCCGGCAGGGCGGGGCTGCCGGGGTGGGGGCCGGTGGGGTGGGGCTGCCGGGGTGGGTGGGGACTACCGGGGGTGGGCGGGTGGGTGCGTTGGGGGCCAGTGCGGGATGGTGGGGTGGACTGGGTGGCGGATGGTGGACATCGCCTGGCGGACCGTCTGGGGGATGTAGTCCGGGCGGAGAGCGTCGGACCAGGTGAATCGGAGGATCCTCCAGCCCGCGTTGACCAGCCGGTTCTGCCGACGGCGGTCGGCGAAGAGGGCTTCGGGCGTACCGTGTGGACCTGCCCCGTCGGTCTCGGCGATCAGCCGGGCGGCGCGCCAGGCCAGGTCACCGAGGCCGAGCAGGTGATCGTCCTCGTCACGGACCTCCAGTTGCAGCACGTCGGGTGGGACGCCACCGTCGACGCACCGCAACCGCGCCCAGGTCTCCAACGGTGACTGCGCCCGCCCGTCCGCCTCACCGAGGTGGCTCCTGGCCGCCGGGGCACCTCGTCGGCCCCGGACCAGCGCCGGCACGGTCGCCAGGCCCTCCGGGGTGACGAACCCCCGGTTCAACGCCGAGTCGAGCACGGACACCGCCGGATACCGGCCCAGCCGGAGGATCAGGTCGGTCACCGTACGCAATGGTGACGTGGCGGGGATGCCGCCCACGTCGACGATGTCGTCGGGGTCCACGGTCAGTTGATGGATCACGAGCGCGGAGTCGGTGCGTCGCTGCGGGCGGGGCCGGTCCACCGGTACCGAGACGTGGATGGCCGGGTGCCGGCGTGTTCCGGTGATGCCGTGCAGCTCCAGCGCGCTGCCGAGGACCGCGAAGGCACCCGGGCCGAGGCTGGTCACCGCCGCCCGGATGCGGACCCGGTCGGGTGTCGCGCCGGGCGGTCCCCCACCCGGCGCGAAGCAGCCACGGGACAGCCTCGTCCACCGGCCGGAGCGGCAGAGTTGTCTGATGCGGTCACGGGTCAGCCCGGCCGCCAGGGCCTGCCTGGTGGTGACCATCCCGTCCTGCCCGAGGGCAACACGGTGGATGAGTTCGAGCGGCATCACCGCCCCACCCTCACCCACCATCCACAAGAACGTCGACCCCTGTGGAAAACCCTGTGGACAACCAACCATCATCGATCGGTGACCAAGAGATTTACATCAATATCACGCGCCATCCCTGACCCAAACCTCTTGATCACCGCACACCAACCCGTCAGACACCGGTGATCAAGAGGTTTGGGTCAACCCGTCGCCGGATGTTGACGTAAAGCTCTTGATCACCGGGGCGAGCGGGGGGCGGGGAGGGGCGGGGGGTCAGGGGAGGAGGGGGTGGCGGACCACGTTTTCTTCGCGGCCGGGGCCTACACCGACCACGCTGACGCGGGTGCCGGTGATCTCCTCGATGCGGGCGATGTAGCGGCGGGCGTTCTCCGGCAACTCGTCCTCGGTGCGGGCCTTGCTGATGTCCTCCCACCAACCGTCGTGCTCTTCGTAGATCGGGGTGGCGTGGTGGAAGTCGGTCTGGGTCATCGGCATGTCGTCGAAACGCTCGCCGTTGATCTCGTACCCGATGCAGAGCGGGACCTTCGGCAGGCCGGTGAGCACGTCCAGCTTGGTGATGACCAGGTCGGTGACGCCGTTGAGGCGGCAGGAGTACCGGGCGACCACGGCGTCGAACCAGCCGCAGCGCCGCTCCCGGCCGGTGGTGGTGCCGTACTCGTGGCCGACCTTGCGCAGGTGCTGCCCGTTGTCGTCGAACAGCTCGGTCGGGAACGGGCCGGACCCGACCCGGGTGGTGTACGCCTTGCTCACCGCGATGACCCCGGTGATCGCGGTCGGCGGGATGCCCGCGCCCACGCACGCCCCACCGGCCGTCGGGTTCGACGAGGTCACGAAGGGGTAGGTGCCGTGGTCCATGTCGAGCATGGTGGCCTGGGCACCCTCCAGCAGCACCGTCTCACCCCGGTCGAGGGCGTCCCAGAGCATCACCCGGGTCTCCGCGATGTACGGCTTGAGCCGCTCCGCGTACCGCAGATACTCCTCGACGGTCTCCTCGACGTCGATCGCCTTGCGGTTGTAGACCTTGAACAGCAGCTGGTTCTTCTCCCGCAGGGCGAGTTCCAGCTTCTTGCGCAGGATGCCCGGGTCGAGCAGGTCCTGGAGCCGGATCCCCATCCGGGCGACCTTGTCGCCGTACGCCGGGCCGATGCCGCGCCCGGTGGTGCCGATCCGGGACGACCCGAGGTAGCGCTCCACCACCCGGTCCAGTGCCCGGTGGTGCGGCATGATCAGGTGCGCGTCGCCGGAGATCCGCAGCCGGGACACGTCCACCCCGCGCTCGGCGAGCCCGTCGATCTCGGCGAGCAGCACCTTCGGGTCGACCACCACCCCGTTGCCGATGACGATCATCGCGCTCGGGGAGAGCGCGCCCGACGGCATCAGGTGCAGCGCGTACTTCTGCCCGTCGGGTGTGATCACGGTGTGGCCGGCGTTGTTGCCGCCGGAGTAGCGCACCACGTAGTCGACCCGCTCACCCAGCAGGTCGGTAACCTTGCCCTTGCCCTCGTCGCCCCACTGAGCACCGATGAGCACGATCGCTGGCATCTTTTCCGCCTCCAGAAGGCTCGGGTGCCAGGTGGCGACCGGTTGGCGAGCCCGGGGTGTCAGGCTAACAAGTAGGAACGGCGTGGCCGGCAGGGGTTCGCGTCGGAAGGCAGGAGGCCCGGGGTGTACGACGTGGTGCTGCTCACTCTCGGCTCGGACCGGGACGCTCCCGGTGGGGGCTGCGGCAGTGGCGACGCCTGCTGTGGCGGTGCTCCCGAGGCCACCGGGAAACCGGCCGCGCCGCCGGACGGGGAGCGCTGCGAGACGCCGCGTGTGCCGGTGCTGGCCTGCGCGGACGCGCTGACCACCCGGGGTGCCCGGGTGGAGACCGTCACCGCCCGCTCCGACGCCGGGATCGACGAGGTGCTGGCCCGGCTGGACGCCCCGGCCCGCCCCGACGGCCTCACCTGGCCCGACCCGGACAGCAAGGTCCGGCTGGTGGTCGCCGCCGCCAGCGACGCCCAGTTGCGCGCCGTCGTGCGCCGGCTGGTCCGTCGGTACGCCCCACCGCCGAGCCGCCGCCCGGCCGAGCTGGCCGGCGACCGGACGCTGCCCGATCTGCCGCCGATCGGCGTACTCCCGCTCGACCCCGCCCGGGGTGGCCCGCACCGGGACCTGGCCGGGCAGCTCGGCCTGCCCCGGGATTCGGCGGCGGTGGCCACGGCGGTGCTCGACGGCCGCGTACGCCGGCTCGACCTGCTGCGCAACGACGGCGGTTCGGTGACCCTGGACGGCGCGTTGCTCGGCGCCGCCGACGACGCCGGCCGGCCGCTGCTCTGGCGCGGCCGGGTCGAGGTGGACGACGCGGTGCTCTCCGACGGCACGGACCCGATCCTGGCCTGTGCGATCGGCAACGCCGGCGGGTACGCCACCCTCGACTCGCTACCGCTGCTCACCGCCCCCGATCCGGCCGACGGTCTGGTGGAGGTCGCGGTGGCCGTTCCGGTGCCGACCCGCCCGACGTTGGGCAGGAAGAAGAAGGTCCGTTACGAGGTACGTCGGGCCCGGGGCCGGGCGGTGGCCGTGATCCCCCGCGACGACCGGGTGCCCTTCCTCGACGACGGGGCCGAGGGTGAGCTGAGCCGCAAGCGGTCCTGGTGGACCGAGCCCGCAGCCTGGGCGGTCTTCACGGGCTGACCACCACCCGCCCCCCGTCACCCGGCGTAGTGGGAACGGGACGCCTATCCTCGACGGGAGGAATGGAGAGGATCCGTGGTGGACGACAACGCCGACCGGGCAGGACCCTCCGGCCAGCAGCCTGGGCCGGGGCGGGACATCGAACCGCTCTGGCCGCCCGACCCGGCCGAACCGGTGCCCCAGTGGGCCAGCGAGCCCACCCCGGTGTACCCACCGACGGCGTACCCGTCGCTGGCCCTGGAAGTGCCGCCGGTCCCGCCCGACAGTGGCTGGACCCCGCCCGGCGATGGCTGGACGCCCGCCCACCAGGACCCCGCGCGGTTCCCCGCCCCGGATCCGCCGTACGGTTATGACGGCTTCCACGGGTACGGCACCCCGTCGGGCGACGGTCCGGTGGCCGCGTTCGACGATGCTCCCGCCCACGACGGCCGGCCCGGGTACGGCGATCTGACCCGCCACGAGGAACAGCCCCGGCGCGAGGAACAGCCCCGGCGCGACGGCCCACCGGGGTACGACGGTCGGCGTCCCAACTCCGGCGGTCTCCGGCCGGAGGCCGGGGGTAGCACGCCGGCCCGGCAACCGTCCACAGCCGCGTTCCGGCCGGAGGCCGGGGGTAGTACGCCGGCCCGACCGTCCACAGCCGGGTTCCGGCCGGAGGTCGGGGGTGTGGCTGGCCGGGAACCGTCCGCGGTGGTGCCGGACCAGGTCGGTGCGGTGGATCTCGATCTGCCCTTCAGTCTGGACCCGTCGCTCGCCGGCGCACCGTCACAGCCGGCCGGACCCACCCTCGGGCCTGCTCCGTCCACCGAGGCGGAACTGCCGGAAGGTGCACCTCACCCTGTCCCGTCGGCCCGTCCGAGCAATGGGAACGTCATGACCAACGGAACCGACCCGACCGAGTTGGATCTTGGAGGATTTCGGCCCCTGGAGGGGCCGAAATCCTCCAAGATCCACGAGCCTGATCCAGCTACGACGGGTCTGGCGGCGGTGCCGGCCCAGCACGCCGGCCGGGGCGAATCCCCCTGGGCGCTACCGCCTCAGCGCGTCTCGGTCGGTGTCGACGACGTGGCCGGTGCCGCCGTGCCGGTTCGCGCGGTCAGCCAACCGTCGGCGGCGGTGCCCGGTCCGTCGCCGTCGGAACCGGCACCGTCGGTCGACCACCCACCGGAGGCAGGCGTGACGGTCGTCCCCCCGTACCCGGCACCCGACGCGTCCCTGCCCCAGGCACCGGTCTCACCATCGCCTCCTCCCACCGTGCCCGACCCGACCGGAACCGGACCGACACAGGCCCATCCGACCGAACCCGGACCGGCGCAGGCCGGCCAGACCGGAACCGCCACGACACAGGCCCATCCGACCGAACCCGGACCGGCGCAGGCCGGCCAGACCGGAACCGCCACGACACAGGCCGACCCCACCGGACCCGGACCGGAACACGCCGGTCCGAGCCGATCCGACCCGGGCGAAGGCAGCCCGACCGGCACCGGACCGGTGGTTCCCGGGTCACTCCGGCCGGGGTCGACGGGACCGACGGGACCGGTGCCGCCCGGGCAGCAGTCGCCCGAGCAGCAGTCGCCCGGCGGCTGGTACCGGCCGTCCTGGCCGGAACAGCCGACCCCGGGCGGGACGCCCGCGCCGGCGTATCCCGACCCGGCAGCCCTCGCCGGGTACCCGGATCTGGGGTGGTCGCCGGAGAGTGGGATCGCGCCGACCGCCGAGGACTTCGCCCGCCGTCGCCAGATCAGGCCGGCCGACCCGGTCGCCACGATGGGCGTCCGCGCCATGGTCAACAAGATCGGCCTGGTGAAACTCCCGCCGGGGCAGCACGAGCAGGAGGTCAAGCGGGACATCGAGATGGTGCGCCGCAACTTCGGCGGGCTGCGCCAGGTGACAGTGGTCAACCCCAAGGGCGGCGCCGGCAAGACCGTGGCCATCCTGCTGCTCGCGATGACCTTCGGGCAGAAGCGCGGCGGTTACGTGCTGGCCTGGGACAACAACGAGACCCAGGGCACCCTGGGCATGCGGGCGCAGCAGGACTTCCACTCCCGTACCGTCCGGGACATGCTGCGGGACCTCGGGCAGTTCCAGGGGCCGCACGGCCGGATCGGCGACCTGTCGCAGTACGTCCGCTCCCAGGGCGAGGGCATGTTCGACGTGCTCGCCTCGGACGAGTCGGCGACCGGCGGCGAGATGCTGACGGCGGCGGCGTTCGCCGAGATCCGCGAGGTGGTGAGCCGGTTCTACAAGCTCATCTTCGTGGACACCGGGAACAACGTCCGGGCACAGAACTGGCAGGCCGCGATGGACGCCACCGACCATCTGGTGGTCACCATGTCGGCCCGTAACGACTCGGCGGAGACGGCCGCCCGGATGCTCGACCACCTGGAGCAGAGCGGCCGGCAGCGGCTCGTCCGGCAGGCGGTCACGGTGGTGTCCATGCCGCCGTCCCGCAAGGAGATCGACCTGCCGGCCATCCAGGAACACTTCGCCGCCCGGACCAGGGCGGTGCTGCTCGCGCCGTACGAGCGGCTGATCGACACCGGCGAGCCGATCCGGTACGGCGGGCTCTCCTCCGCCACCCGGGACGCCTGGTTGAAGATCGCCGCCGCGGTGGCCGAAGGGCTCTGAACCACCCCGGACCCCGGACCCCGACAGCCCGCCACGGTCCCCGGACCGGACGCCCCGCCCTGGTTCCCGGACCCCGACGGCCCGCCCCGACTGGAGTCGGGGCGGGCCGCACGACAGGGTGAGGCCGTCGGGCGGGTCAGGCGCTGGCGAGGGCGTCCCCGGCCGCCGGGTCGCAGTCGCGGAGGAACTGGGCACACCGGGCGGCCTCGTCCGCCTCGCCGATCTCCCCGGCGGCCCGGGACAGCACGTAGAGGCAGCGGAGGAAGCCCTCGTTCGGGGCGTGCGACCACGGGACCGGGCCGTGCCCCTTCCAGCCGTTGCGCCGCAACTGGTCCAGACCGCGGTGGTAACCGGTGCGGGCGTACGCGTAGGCCGCGATCACCGCGCCGCTGTCGAGGGCCCGGGTGGCCAGCGCCGCCCAGGCCGCGCTGTGGGTGGGGAAGCGGGCCGCGACCTCGGCGTACGCCTCGTCGGTGCCCGTTTCCGCGGCGGCGGCCAGAGCGGCGTCCGCCTCTTCGTGGGCGGGCAGGAGGGTGGCCGGAGGCTCAGGCAACAGGTTCTGCATCGCCCCATTCAACCCGCTTCGCACCGCGCGGCGCGAGGGGGTCGGGTGGGTACGCTGGCTGAACGGCGGAGGTCTGGATCACGCCTGTGACCTGATCGGGTGAACCGTCGGTCCGATCGGGTGAACCGTCGGCCGACGGTACCGGCCCGGCGGCCCCACCGGTGGACCTCCCGGCTCGGATGGTCGATCCCGGCGGTCGCCGTCGGCCGACCCTGTGGCCCATGCCGCCCGGTAATTTTTTCCACTACAACTATGGGTCCGGAGCCTCCCCAGGACCCGGTTACGCAGGAGCCCGGTGGCCTCGGTCACCGGGCTCCTGTCGTCGTACCCCGGTCGCCGCGCGGTGGTGGCGGGCTGGGGGCAGGATGGCGGGGTGCCGACCCCACCTCCCGCGGACGTCCTCGCGCCGCACGACACCAGTCATGACGAGATCGAGACCCGGGCCGAGTTCGACCGCCACCTGGTCGCCGGCAGCCTCGCCGGGTTGACCGTGCAGGGGCTCCGCCTCGATCTCGATCCGATTCCCGACCTCACCGCCACCGACGTGGCCGGCACCCTCTTCGTGGGCTGCCGGTTCGCCGGTCGGGAGGTGGGGGCCGACCTGGTCCGGCGCGGGGCGAACGTGGTCCCGCCCTTCTCGGGCCTGCCCTACCCGACCCAACCGGCCCACCTCTACACCCCGACCGACCTGGCCGAAGGGTTCGCCGACGCCGGGTTCGCCGGCATGTACGACACCCGGGTCTACGACCATTTCCGCGCCCACGGCGGCGCCCTGCCGGACGTGAAGGAGGCGCTCGGTCAGCGGCTGCACGACCACGGGGTGGACAACGCCCTGGCCGACGCGACCCGCACCTGGCTGGCCACCCACGGGCCACAGTCGGTGGTGGGGGTGATGGGCGGGCACGCGGTGCCGCGCGGCAGTGCGCCGTACCGGATGGCGGCGGTGCTGGGCTGGGAGCTGGCGCGGGCCGACCGGCTGGTGGTGACCGGTGGCGGCCCGGGGGTGATGGAGGCGGCCAACCTGGGCGCGTTCCTCGCGGCCCGGCCGGCACGGGAGCTGGACTCCGCGATCGACCTGCTGGCGGTGGCCCCCGACTTCACCGACCACGACCGGTACACGGCCGCCGCGCTGGCGGTCCGGGACCGCTACGCCGCCACGGTGCCGCAGCAGCGCGGCCCCGGCCTGGACTGGGCCCGGTCCGGCGGGCTGGCCATCCCCACCTGGCTGTACGGGCACGAGCCGGCGAACCTGTTCGCCGGCCGGATCGCCAAGTACTTCTCCAACGCCATCCGGGAGGACACCATCCTGCGGTTGGCCCGGGGCGGGATCGTCTTCGCGCCCGGCCGGGCCGGCACCGTGCAGGAGGTGTTCCAGGCGGCGACGAAGACGTACTACGGCACGGACGGGGCGAGCGGCGCGTACGTCTTCCTGGACCGGGCGTACTGGACCGGGGAGCTGCCGATCGAGTCGCTGCTGCGGCCGCTGTTCGCCGGCTCGCCGTTCGGTGACCTGTCCGGCAGCATCCACCTCACCGACGACGTGCGGGAGGCGGTCCGGGTCCTCACCGCGACCGCCTGACGTCCGCCCCGGCCACCGCCGCGAACGCCGGACAACGCCCGGTCGCCGCCGCGAACGCCGGACAGCGTCCCCGGCCACCGCCACGACCACCCGACAGCCGTCCCGGTCACCGCTGTGAACGCCGACGGCCGGCTCCCCGGGCGGGGAGCCGGCCGTCGGCGGAACAGGCGGAAGGGTCACTTCATCCGGGTGCCGGTGGAGCGCAGGTGCTCGCACGCCTCGACGACCCGGGCGGCGAGACCGGCCTCGGCCAGCTTGCCCCAGGTACGCGGGTCGTACTGCTTCTTGTTGCCGACCTCACCGTCGATCTTGAGTACGCCGTCGTAGTTGCGGAACATGTGGTCCGCGACCGGCCGGGTGAACGCGTACTGGGTGTCGGTGTCGATGTTCATCTTCACCACGCCGTAGTCGAGCGCCTCCCGGATCTCCTCCAGCAGCGAGCCGGAGCCGCCGTGGAAGACCAGGCTGAGCGGCTTCTCCTTGCCGTACTTGGCGCCGACCGCCTCCTGGATCTGGTTGAGGATCTCCGGGCGGAGCTTGACGTTGCCCGGCTTGTAGACGCCGTGCACGTTGCCGAAGGTCAGCGCCGCCATATAGCGGCCCTTCTCGCCCAGGCCCAGCGCCTCGACCATGGCCAGGCCGTCCTCGACGGTGGTGTAGAGCTTGTCGTTGATGGCGTTCTCGACGCCGTCCTCCTCGCCACCGACGACACCGACCTCGATCTCCAGGACGATCTTGCCCTTGGCGGCCTCGTCGAGGAGCTGGGCGGCGATCTCCAGGTTCTCCGCCACCGGCACGGCCGAGCCGTCCCACATGTGCGACTGGAACAGCGGCTCCTGGCCGCCCTTCACCCGCTCCTGGGAGATGGCCATCAGCGGCCGGACGAAGCCGTCCAGCTTGTCCTTCGGGCAGTGGTCGGTGTGCAGCGCCACGTTGACCGGGTACTTCTTGGCCACCTCGTGCGCGTACGCGGCGAACGCCACCGCGCCGGTCACCATGTCCTTGACCGACGGGCCGGACAGGTACTCCGCGCCACCGGTGGAGACCTGGATGATGCCGTCGCTCTCCGCGTCGGCGAAGCCCTTCAGCGCCGCGTTCAGGGTCTGCGACGAGGTCACGTTGATCGCGGGGTACGCGTACCGGCCGGCCTTGGCCCGGTCCAGCATCTCCGCGTAAGCCTCGGGGGAAGCGATGGGCATGTGAAAAGCTCCTTAACTTACCGCTCTCGGCCGCGCTGGCCGCTGACTTCCATCGGTGCGCCGGACCGCGCTGTCCACCGTCGGCAGTATCCCGCAGGAGGCGGCGGCGGACACCACCGCCCCGGCGACCGTCCACCGGTCGGCCTCACCGGGTCTCCCGACGGTCCGGCACGACGACGCTGATCAGCCAGGTCACCACGGCCATCACGATGGCACCCCAGAAGGCGGCCCAGAAACCGTCCACCCGGAACGGCAGGTCGAGGGCGCGGGCGATCCGGTCGGTCAGCAGGAACAGCAGCGCGTTCACGACCAGCGCGAACAACCCCAGGGTGAGCAGGTAGAACACGCAGCCGACCACCTTGATCACCGGCTTGAGCACCGCGTTGACCACGCCGAAGATCAGCGCCACCACCAGCAGGGTGAGGACGGTGTTCGCACCGTTGCGCCCGGAGACGTCGACCCCGGGCACGATCAGCGTGGTGACCCACAGCGCGATCGCCGTGATCACCAGTCGGATCAGGAAGCCCACCGGCCCATCCTGGCACCGCCCGGTCGTCCCGGTGGGGCGTTCCGGTGTTCCCGCGCCTCCGGGCGACCGCCCCCACCAGCCCGTACGGTGGACGGGTAGGCCACCGGAAGCAGGGAGGGACGATGGCTCAGCCCGACGAGGACTTCACCCCGACGGACCACCTCGACCCGGAGGAGCGCGACCCCGAGGCCGAGCCGGCCGACGCGGTGGAGCAGGCCGCCGTGATCGGCCCGGACGAGACCGACGCCGAGCCGCACCGGGGCCTGGAGGTCGACGACTGGGACGCGATGGAGCAGGCCCGGGTGGTCACCGCCGACGAGGACGACTACCGCTGACGGCGGGAGGCCACCGGCGCGGCGGGGCGACGCGCGATGCGGTCAGCGTGAGAGGCTGACCACTTTCCGCAACCTCCCGGGAGGACAGCCCATGCCCCGGCATCACCTGAAGCGGTGCTTCGCCGCACTCGCCGCCGCCTGCGCACTCGCCGCCGCCGTCCCCACCGGCGGGGTTGCCGCCGCCACCACCGCCGGGAAGCTGCAGGTCGACTCCCGGAACCTGCTGGTCGCCCCGGGGCACAGCGGCACAGGCAACGTCCGGGTCCAGTTCAGTGCCGGCCACATCGCCCGCAAAGGCATCATGCTCCATGTCGACCTGGACCTGTCCGAAGTGAACGCGATCGGCACCGTCACCGCGGGAAGCCGCGGCTGGGGCTGCGGACGCCACGGGTTGAAGCTGCGCTGCATCGCCCAGTTCGACCAGGGAGGCCGGGCACCCACCCTGCTCTTCCAGGTGGCGGCCCGCTCCGATGCGCCACTGGACTCGCGGGTCGCCCTGCCCATCGTCGCCACGTCGGTCGGGGTCAGCGCCACCCGCACCGTCACGGTCGGCGTCACCGGGGCCACGGATCTGCAGACCGCGCCGACGACCGCGCTGAGCGCCGACCCCGGTGACTGGGTCGAACTGACCAGCACCGTACGCAACGCCGGGCCCGACCCGGTACGCGGCGTCGTGCTCACCCTGCACACCGACTGGCTAGTGAAGTACGGCGGCGAGTTCCGCAACTGCCGGTTCCAGGAAGGCACCCCGCTCATCTGCCACTTCGACACCGAACTCGAACCGGGCGTCACCTACCGGTTCTCCGAGCCGCTGCCGTTCAGCACCTACCGGATCGCCCGAACCGGTCTGGTGGTGACCAACCGGCTCCAGTGGTGGACCGCCGACGACTGGGCACTGGTCGAGAAGGAGCCGAGCGAGCCGCTACCGCCCACCACCCCCGGCACCGGTGGCGAGCTGCGCCTGGTACCGCAGAACGCGGCAGCCCGGACCGACACCGACACCTCGAACAACTGGACGGACGTCCGCCTGACCTTCACCGGCAACCAACCGGCCGACACCGCAGCCGTCGGCGACCAGGCCCGGGCACGGGTCGGCGACCAGGTGAAGGTCACGGTCGGGCTCCGCAACCTGGGGCCGGGGGTGGTGGAGACGTGGCGGGAGATGCCTCTGGTGCGGCTCGCCATCCCCGAAGGCACGACGGCGGTCGCCGTGCCGTGGGGGTGCCGCCCGGACATCGACGGGAACTGGCCTGGCGGCGAGGACGGCCAGCCGGGCGCCCGGGCCTACATGTGCAGCGGTCCCGGGGATGGCGCCTGGCCCGAGCAGACCATCCCGTACGAGTTCACCCTGCACGTCGACCGGCTTACCCGCCGGGTCACCGGGGCGGTGACCGTCGACGTCGACGCCGACACCGACCCCCGCAACGACCGGGCGGAGATCGTGATCCTGCCGGCCGCCGACGGTGGCGGCGCCGGAGATCCGGACGGTGACGGTTCGCTGCCGATCACCGGCAGCGCCGTCTCCTCCACTGTCGCCCTGGGTGGGCTGCTGCTCGCCGTCGGCCTCGGCGGCTACCTGCTGGTCCGCCGTCGCAGGACCCGCTTCGTCGCCTGATCCTCCTCCACCATCCATCCCGTCGGCGACCCGGTCCGGCGGGTCGCCGCAACCGTCCACGGAGCCGACCCGGCCGTTGTGTCGGTTCAGCCCGCCGTTCGGCCCCTCTCTCGACCCGCGCGGCATCACGGGCAGCACGGGAAGCGCGAGATCCATAGGATTCGCAGGCTTCACCGCTCACCCACGGGAGGAAATCCATGATGCTCAAGCACTCGACCCGGCGCTGGCTCGCCGGGCTGAGCGTGGCCGGAGCATTCGTCGCCGCCTCGGCCACCCCGGCGTCGGCCGAGAGCGCGAAGGTCAATCTGGGCGTCTACTTCGATGACACGACCGTCGCACTCGGCTCCGAAGGCAAGATGAACTCGCCCACGCTGCACAGCTCCGTGCCGGCCGTCCTGCGCGGCCTGAGCGTGCGCTACGACTTCGCCGGGCTCAGCGGAAAGGTGACGGTCAATCCGGAGAACGTGGGCAGCGGTGACTGCACCTCGCCGCAGCAGGGCGTCCTGGTCTGCACCGACCCATTCGAGGTCGAGCTCGAGGATTGGGGCATCGGCGGCTACTTCAACGTCGTCATCGCGCCGACCGCCGACGCCCAGGACGGCGACAGCGGCGACCTGAAGGTGACGGTCAGCGCGGACGGTGCCAAGTCGGCCAGCCACACCGCCAAGGTCCGGGTCGGCGAGGGCGTCGACCTCGCCGGCAGCGCCGAGGCGACGCGGTCCACGGCCCCCGGTGGGAGTTTCACCGCCCCGCTGACGGTGCAGAACGTCGGGCAGAGCACCGTCAAGGGTGCCGTGGCGGTCTTCGACCACGACCGGGCCATCCACCCCGGCAAGAAGTACCGCAACTGCACCTACGAGGGTGACCAGCTGCGCACGTGCAGCTTCACCGACCTCGTCGCGGCTCCCGGCGAGAGCTGGACCGCTGACGTCCCGTACCTGCTCGGCAAGGACGCCTACGCCCCGGGCCGCAGCTACGGCTACCACAACTGGATGACGGTGGCGGAGTTCGAGGACTTCACGACGTACCTGGCGCATCTGGGCGTCTCGATCGGCAAGCCCGGCGACGGCGGTGAACTCAGCCTGGACAAGGGCGGCAACCGGCGGGGTCTCCAGTCCGACACCGACCCGTACAACAACTGGTCCGGCATGGTGGTCAAGGCCACCGGTAAGAACGGGACGGACCTGGCCGCGATCGGCAACTCGGTGAAGGGCAAGGCCGGTCAGTTGGTCGGTGCCACCGTCGGCGTCCGTAACGACGGACCGGCGTCGCTGGACTTCAGCCGTAGCGGCACCCCCGTCACCAAGGTGGACGTCGTCCTGCCGACCGGCACCACCGCCGTCGAGGTGCCCGACACCTGCATGCCCTTCGACGATGGCGACGCGGACTGGTCGGAGGCCGGCACGCCTGGCGCCAAGGCGTACCGCTGCCTCCCTGACGTCTACCTCGCCGTGGACGAGAAGCAGACCTTCCCGTTCGGCCTGCGGATCGACAAGGTGGTCCCGGACGCCGCAGGCACCGTGACGATCAACGCCAAGTGCGCGTGCGACGGGTTCACCGAGGACACCAACGCGGCCAACGACGTCACGAAGCTGCTCGTCAACGCGACCGGCCCCGACGGCGGCACGGACGGCCCCGGCGGGGGTGACGGGGGCGCGGGCGCCGGTGACGGTGGCCCGCTTCCGATCACCGGCAGCTCGACGGCCCTGGTAGGTGGGGTCGGCGCGCTGTTGCTCGCCGCCGGTGCCGCCGGCTACCTGGTGGCCCGCCGCCGCCGGACCCGCTTCGTGGCCTGATCTCCGCTGCACCTCCGACGCCCCGCCGACCCGCCCGGGTCGGCGGGACGTCGCGTTGCACCGCCCGCGCACCCGACCGGGCCGGCCCGCCGGGCGTTGCGCGCCGCCGCCCGCGCACCCGGACCACTGAAGCCCCGACCCGGGCACCCGGCCCGCTGAGGCCCCGATAGCGGCGGCCCCGGGGAGCGACGGTCCCTGGGGAAATGAGGACGACGCCGGATCGGCCGCACTGGGATCATGGGCGGGTGCTGCTCACCCTGACCACCACCCACCGGCCGGCGACCGATCTCGGTTACCTGCTGGTCAAGCACCCCGACCGGGTGCAGGAGTTCGACCTGCCGGCGGGCACCGCGCACGTGTTCTACCCGGAGGCCACGGAGCAGCGGTGCACCGCCGCCCTGCTGGTCGAGGTCGATCCGCAGCGACTCGGGGTGGGGCGGCGGCGGAGCGCGTCCACCCCGGAGCACTTCACCCTCGGGCAGTACGTCAACGACCGCGCCTACGCCGCGTCCAGCCTGCTGTCCTCCGCGCTGTCCACGGTGTTCCGCTCCGCGCTGCGCGGGGTGTCCCGGGAGCGGCCGGAGCTGGCCGGCACGGCGATCCCGCTGGGCATCCGGGTGCCGGTGCTGCGCTGCCGGGGCGGCGCGGAGCTGGCGGTACGGCTGTTCGCCCCGCTCGGTTGGGCGGTCACCGCAGCCCCGCTCCCGCTCGACGAACAGCACCCCGAATGGGGTGACAGCCGGTACGTCGACCTCGGCCTGACCGGCACGGTCCGGCTCGCCGACGCCCTCAACCACCTGTACGTCCTGCTGCCGGTGCTGGACGACGCCAAGCACTACTGGGTCGCCCCGGACGAGATCGACAAACTGCTGCGGGCCGGGGCCGGCTGGCTGGCCGACCACCCCGAACGGGCCTTGATCACCCGGCGTTACCTGGCGCACCGCCGGGCGTTGGCCGGGCAGGCGCTGGTCCGGCTGGCCGAGCTGCGGCTGGCCGACGTACCCGCGGCGGACGACAGTGTCGACGAGGCCGCCGGCCCGACGGACGGCGACCCCCGGCGGGCGTCGCTGGCGGTGCGGCGACGCGAGGCGGTGCTCGCCGCGTTGGCGGCCAGCGGCGCGACCCGGGTGGTGGACCTGGGCTGTGGCGGTGGCGCGCTGCTCACCGCGCTGCTCGCCGACCGCCGCTACACCGAGGTGGTGGGGGTGGACGTCGCCCCGCAGGCGTTGACCGTGGCCGCCCGCCGGCTGCGGCTGGACCGGCTGCCCCAGCGGCAGCAGGACCGGGTCCGGTTGTGGCAGTCGGCGCTGACCTACCGGGACGACCGGTTGCGCGGGTACGACGCGGCGGTGCTGATGGAGGTCGTCGAGCACCTGGATCCGGCGCGGCTGCCCGCGTTGGAGGACGCCGTGCTGGGGCACGCCCGGCCGGGCACGGTCGTGGTGACCACCCCCAACGCCGAGTACAACGTGCGGTACGAGGGGCTGCCGGCGGGCCGGTTCCGGCATCCCGACCACCGCTTCGAGTGGACCCGTGCCGAGTTCGCGGCGTGGGTCGACCGGGTGGCCGCCGAGCACGGCTACACGGCCACGATCAGCGGGGTCGGCGACCACGACCCCGAGCTGGGCCACCCCACCCAGCTCGCCGTCCTCACCGCCGTGGGCAGCCGGGAGGCGACCCGATGACCACCCTCGACATTCCGGAACTCGCCCTGGTGGCGCTGGTCGGCGTCTCCGGCTCGGGCAAGTCCACCTTCGCCGCCCGGCACTTCGCCCCCAGCCAGGTGCTCGCCTCGGACGCCTTCCGGGCGATGGTCGCCGACGACGAGAACGACCAGTCCGCCTCGGCCGACGCGTTCGCGGCGCTGCACCACGTGGCGGGGGTCCGGCTGCGGCGGGGCCGGCTCACCGTGGTCGACGCCACGAACCTCCAGCCGCACGCCCGCGCCGGGCTGGTCAGGGTGGCCCGGGAGCACGACGTGCTGCCGGTGGCGATCGTGTTGGACGTGCCGGAGGCGGTGGCCTGGGAACGGACCGAGGCCCGCGCCGACCGCACGCACGGCCGGCAGGTGCTGGCCCGGATGCAGCGGGACCTGCGCCGGTCGTACGGGCACCTGGAGCGGGAGGGGTTCCGCCGGGTGCACGTGCTGCGCGGGGTCGAGGAGATCGACGCCGCGCGGATCCGGCTGGAGAAGCTGTTCAACAACCGGCGGGAGCTGACCGGGCCGTTCGACATCGTCGGTGACGTGCACGGCTGCCGGGCGGAGCTGGAGGAGCTGCTGGAGCGGCTCGGCTTCGTGCTGCACCGCGACGACGCGGGTCGCCCGGTGGACGCGGCGCACCCGGCTGGTCGTACCGCCGTCTTCGTGGGTGACCTGGTGGACCGCGGCCCGGACTCCCCCGGCGTGCTGCGCCTGGTGATGGGCATGGTGGCGGCCGGGCACGCGATCTGCGTGCCGGGCAACCACGAGCACAAGCTGCTGCGCAAGCTGCGTGGCCAGGACGTCAAACTCACCCACGGCCTGGCCGAGACGATGGCGCAGCTCGACGCCGAGGACCCGGCGTTCGTGACCGGGGTGGCGAGCTTCATCGACGGCCTGGTCAGCCACTTCGTGCTGGACGGCGGCCGGCTGGTGGTGGCGCACGCCGGCCTGAAGGAGGCCTACCACGGCCGCGCGTCGGGCCGGGTCCGCTCGTTCGCGCTCTGGGGCGAGACCACCGGCGAGACCGACGAGTACGGCCTGCCGGTGCGCTACCCGTGGGCGCGCGACTACCGGGGCGCGGCGACCGTCGTGTACGGGCACACCCCGACGCCGGTGCCGGAGTGGGTCAACAACACGATCTGCGTCGACACCGGTTGCGTCTTCGGCGGGAAGCTCACCGCGCTGCGCTACCCGGAACGGGAGCTGGTGGCGGTCGACGCCCGACGGGAGTGGTACGCCCCGGCCCGGCCGCTGTTCGCCCCGACCCGCCCGGACACCGTGCTCGACCTCGCCGACGTGACCGGGCGGCGGCACCTGGAACACGCCTACGGGACGCTGACCGTGCCGGCGGAGAACGCCGCCGCCGCGCTGGAGGTGATGAGCCGGTTCGCGGTGGATCCGGGTCGGCTGGTCTGGTTGCCGCCGACCATGGCCCCGTGTTCGACGTCGACCGTGACGGGGTTCCTGGAGCACCCGGCGCAGGCGTTCGCCGACTACCGGGCGGCCGGGGTGGAACGGGTGGTGTGCCAGGAGAAGCACATGGGTTCCCGGGCGGTGGTGCTGGTCGAGCGGGAGCCGGGGCCGTTCGGCGGTGGGGTGGTGCACACCCGGACCGGTCGGCCGTTCTTCGGCCCGCCGCTGGACGGGGAGCTGCTGGACCGGGTCCGGGCGGCGGTCGGCGCGGCCGGGCTGTGGGACGAGCTGGGCACCGACCGGCTGCTGCTGGACGGTGAGCTGCTGCCCTGGTCGGCGAAGGCGGACTGGCTGATCCGCGAGCAGTACGCCGGGGTCGGCGCGGCCGGACGGGCGGTGTTGCCGGCGGCGCTGGACGCGCTGGACGCGGCGGCGGCCCGGGGGCTGCCGGTGGACGCGCTGCGGGACCGGATGACGGCCCGTCGGGCGGAGATCGAGGCGTACTCGGCGGCCTACCGGGCGTACGTGGCCCCCGTCGAGGGGCTGCGCGGGGTGACACTGGCGCCGTTCGCGGTGCTGGCCGGGGCGAAGGTGACCTTCACCGACCGGGACCACGGCTGGCACCTGGCGTTGGCCGACCGGCTCTGCGCCGCCGATCCGGAGTTCTTCACCCCGACCCGGCGACAGGTGGTGGAGCTGTCCGACGCCTCGGCGGTGGCGGCGGCCACCGACTGGTGGTCGACGCTGACCGCGGCCGGTGGCGAGGGGATGGTGGTCAAGCCGTACGCCGGCCCGGCGGCCCGGTCGGCGCGGGGTTCGCTGCTCCAGCCGGGGATCAAGTGCCGGGGCCGGGAGTACCTGCGGATCATCTACGGTCCCGGGTACACCGATCCGGCCCAGCTCGCCGCGCTGCGTCGCCGCTCGCTGGGCCGCAAGCGGGGGCTGGCGCTGCGTGAGCACGCGCTCGGCCTCGCCGCCCTGGACGCCTACGTCGCCGACGTCCCGCTGTGGCGGCGGCACGCACTGGTCTTCGCGATCCTCGCCTGCGAGTCCGAGCCGGTCGACCCCCGGCTCTGACCGCCCGTCCCGGGCTGCTGGGCGTGCCGTGATGGGTCGACCGGTCGGGGTGCCCGGGCCGTTGGGGTGGAATCGCCGGTCGTTCGGTCCGTTCCGTCGCCACCCCTCGTCGCGGGACGCCCCGGCCGGGACGGATTCCCTAGGCTGCGACGACCGCCGTAGCCCTTCCTCTCAGGACAGGATCCGCTGATGCGCAAGCACGCGATGCGTCGCTGGCTGGCCGGACTCGGTGTGGTGGGCGTGTGTGTCGTCGCCACCGCCGCCCCCGCGCCCGCCGCCCCGGCCAGCCCCGGAGCCACCCCCGGCGGGGTCGTGGCGGCCGGGTTCACCATCTCCGCCGACAACGTCACCCTGGCCCCGGACGGACCCGACAGGACGGTGGTCCTGCGGACGTCGGGCGAGAAACTCCGGGACAGCTACGCCATCACCGTCGACTTCGGCGCGGTCGACGCCTTCGCCGAGGTTCGCGGCCCCGCCGCCCCGGCCTGCACCCGCGCCGGCACCGTGCTGACCTGCACGGCCTACCAGGAGGACGCGCCCGAGCTGCTCGCGTTGTCGGTGCGCCCCCGCCCGGGCGCCCGGGTGGAGCAGGAGGGCCGGATCCGGTTCACCGTGACGACCACCGCGTCGGGCACGAGCAGCACCGCCTCGACCGTCCTGATCGGTGAGGGGGTCGATCTGGTGGCCGGTCCGGCGGTGACGCTGACCGGTGGCCCCGGTGCCACGGTGCCGGTGGGGCTGTCGGTCGGCAACCGGGGTCAGCAGACCGCGCGGGGGGTGGTGCTCCTGGTGTCGGCCGCCTACGGGCTCACCCCGTCGAAGCGCTACCAGAACTGCCGCTACGGCAGCAGGGGCGGGCTGACCAACTGGACGCCGAACCTGTTCGTCTGCACCTTCGACGACGAGATCGCGCCGGGCCGGGCGTTCCGGGTCGGGGGCGGCTTCGGGGTCACCGTGCCCGGCGACGTCTCGGCACCGAACACCCAGACCGGCACCGCCACCTGGTTCACCCCGCAGGACTGGGCGGACGTGCAGTCCAGGTACACCCTCGACCAGCAGGGCACCGGCGGTGTGCTGCGGCTGGAGCCGACCGGTGCGCGCCTGCCCGGCGCGTCCCGGGCGGCCCAGACCGACGTCAGGCCGGCCGACAACGAGACCGCCGTCGAGTTGACCGTCACCGGCAACCAGCGGGCCGACCTGGCGGCCGACGAGGTGCGCGTCACCGCCAAGGTGGGCGCGACCGTGCCGGTCACCATCGGCTACACCAACCGGGGACCGGCCTCGTCGTCCAACGGCGGCCGTGACTTCTACACCATCGTCAAGATGACCGTGCCCAAGGGCGTCACCGCCGTCAAGGCACCCAGGAACTGCCTCGACGCCGACATCCAGGACGAGGAGGGCGGCCGGCCGGGAGCCCGCGCCTACCTCTGCTACCAGTACGACGTCATCCACCCGGGCGGGAAGGTCACCCTGCCGTTCTCGTTCCGCATCGACCGGGCGGGCACCCTGACCGGCACGACCGAGCTGCTCTACGGCCCGCAGGACACCGAGGACCTCGACCCGCGCAACGACACCGCCAGGATCCTGGTCAACCCCGCCTCGGGTGGCCAGGGCGGCGACGACGGCTCGTTGCCGATCACCGGTTCCCCGACCGGCCTGGTGGCCACCGTCGGCGGCCTGCTGCTGCTGGCCGGGGCCGGCAGCTACCTGGCGGCCCGCCGTCGCCGGTCGCGCTTCGTGGCCTGACCGGACCGGCCCGGTCGGCGCTTCATGGCCGGGCAGGCTCGGCCCGGCGCTTCATGGCCGGGCCGGGCAGGCTCGGCCCGGTCGGGTGCGTCGTGGCCCGGTCAGGCGCGTTCTTGGCCTCACCGGACCCACCACGCCGGGTGCTCGGTGGCCCGGCCGGGCCGGTCTGGTGGGTGAGTCGCCGACCGGAGGGACGCGTGCCGCGACCGGCGCCTCCCGGGCTCGGTATGGTGTGTGGCCGTGGACACAGGTGAGAAGACGCGGGTGGTCGCCGAGACGGTCGCGCTGAATCCGCTCGACCCCAAGGATCTGCTCCAGACCTTCGGTCTGGTCGGCGTGTGGGTGATCCTCTTCGCCGAGACCGGCCTGCTGGTGGGGTTCTTCTTCCCCGGCGACTCGCTGCTGTTCCTGGCCGGGGTGGCCGCGTCGCCGGTGGCCGACGCGATCTTCGGCAGCGGCACCCGGCTCTCCCTGGCCGGGCTGCTGATCGGCGGCCCGCTCTGCGCGATCGCCGGTGCCCAGCTCGGGCACTGGCTCGGCGCCCGGTACGGCCGCAAGATGTTCGAGCGCCCCAACTCCCGGCTCTTCAAGAAGGAGTACGTGGAGAAGGCGGAGTTCTACTTCCAGAAGTTCGGCCCGGCCAAGGCCGTGGTGCTGGCCCGGTTCATTCCGATCGTGCGGACGTTCCTCAACCCGGTGGCGGGTGCGCTCGGCATGCCGGCGAAGCAGTTCTTCCTCTGGAACGTCGTCGGCGCGATCCTCTGGGTGGACGGCATCCTGCTGATCGGCTACCTGCTCGCCGACCAGATCTACAGCGCCATCGGCGACAAGATCGACCGGTACATCCTGCCGGTGGTCGCGCTGATCATCCTGATCTCGGTACTGCCGATCTTCTTCGAGTTCCTGCGCGACCGTAAGGCGCGTCGGCGCGGTGAGGCCGTCGCCGTGATCGCCGCCGCGAGCGCGGTCGGGGCGGTCGAGGCCGTCCGGGACGCCGTCGAGCACCACCACCACCACGACCAGCCGCAGTCCGGGCAGCCCCACGACGGGCAGCACCAGCCCTACGGCGGTGGGCAGCAGCCCTACGGCGGCGGGCAGCCCGGCGGGGTACACGGCCCCGACCAGCAGTTCCCGCCGCAGACCTACGGGCGGCCCCAGCCGCCGTCGGACAGCGGACGGTACCCGGAGCACGGGCAGGGCCGCTGACCGGCGGATGCGGGACGACGAACAGCCGGCCCCCGGGGAGAGGGCCGGCTGTCGCGTGCACGTACTCCACCGCGGGCACGGTGGTGGATCAGCGAACTGACCGGTGACGGGCAGCCGTCACCACCCGATGACGCCACCCCTGGTACGCCATCGGACGCCGCCCCCGGCGGGGGCGACGGGTGCAGTCAGCGGGCCTTCTTGGTGGCCCGCTTGCGCGGCGGCGTGAGGAGGTCGGCGATCGTGGCGATCGCCGACGGCACCAGCCGGTAGTAGGCCCACACACCACGCTTCTCCCGCTCCAGCAAGCCGGCCTCGGTGAGGATGCGGAGGTGGTGGCTGACCGTCGGCTGCGAGAGGCCGAGCGGCGCGGTGAGGTCACACACGCACGCTTCGCCCTCGGGCGCCGACTGGATCAGGCTGAGCAGCCGCAGCCGGGCGGGGTCGGCGAGGGCCTTGAGGACCCCCGCCAGCCGCTCGGCGTCGGCACGTTCGATCGGCTCGCCGGCAAGCGGCGAGATCTGAGGCATGGTCATTTCAGCCAACGCAGTTCCCACGTATTCCATCCTTCCACCAGCAGCATCGATCCGCCTGCATATCAGCAGATCCGAATCGGCAAATTTTTACGCCACAAGGCCGAGGTCAGCCAACGTAAAGGCCGCCCGATACGGCAGTCCGGCGGCTCGTACGACGTCGCCGGCGCCCCGATCGACGACGACCGCCACACCCACGACCTCCGCCCCGGCCTCGCGTAGAGCTTCGACGGCCGTCAGCACGCTGCCGCCCGTCGTCGAGGTGTCCTCCACCGCCAGTACCCGCCGGCCGGCCACCTCAGGACCCTCGATCCGCCGTTGGAGACCGTGCGCCTTGCCGGCCTTGCGGACGACGAAGGCGTCCAGGGGGCGAGCGGTCTCCGCGGCGGCGTGCAACATCGAGATGCCGATCGGATCGGCACCCAGGGTCAACCCACCGACCGCGTCGTAATTCCAGTCGGCGGTCAGCTCCCGCATCACCCGACCGACCAGGGGAGCGGCCCGGTGATGGAGAGTCACGCGACGCAGATCGACGTACCACTCCGCCTCCCGCCCCGAGGAGAGCACGACCCGGCCATGGACCACAGCCAGGTCAGTGATGAATTTACGCAGGTCGTCGTGGTCCCCCATGCCGATAGAGGGTACTGCTCAAGTCTGTGCGACGTGTGTGCGGCCCACCCGGATCCGTCGCATGAGCGACCGATGGCTGGCGATGGACGGCTACGCTGCGCGATCACACGGACAGAGTTGTGGTTCGATGTCAGGCCGACCGGGCGTCGTCCGGCACCGGCGGAAACTCACCGCCCGGTCGGATCGACCCGTCCCCGCCGGTCCCGGAAGGCGCTGCGCAACAGCCGGCGCGGCAGGTGCCGCAGGCTGGCCACGGCCAGCTTGTACCTCCAGTCAGGAACGCTGACGGTTTTGCCTTTCCGCAGGTCACGCAGGGCTTCGGCGACCACGTCGTCGGCCCGCAGCCAGATCCAGCCCGGCATGCTGGACATGTCGATGCCGGCGCGTTCGTGATACCCGGTTCGGGTGTAGCCGGGGCAGAGAGCCATCACGTGTACGCCCGACGCGCGCACCGATTGCCCGATCGACTCGCTGAAACTGGTCACCCAGGCCTTGCTGGCCGGATAGGTGGAGCCCGGCATCACCGGGCCGAATCCGGCGACCGAAGAGACATTAATCACTGCCCCATCGCCGCGCGTGGTCATCGGGCCGAGGGCCGCCAGAGTGAGCCGCAACACCGCATGGACATTCAGCCGCAGCAATTGGATCTCGTCGGCGACGGTGGAACGCAGAAACGGCCGGCTGAGGCTGGTGCCCGCATTGTTGACCAGTAGGTGCACCGGATCCCCGGTGGCGAGCCGCCGTTCCACCCGGGCGCAGCCGTCGTCGGTGGACAGGTCGGCCGGGATGGTCTCCACCCGGATGCCGTGCCGGTCGGCCGTCTCGGCGGCGGCGGTGGCTAGCCGGTCGGCGTCCCTGGCCACCAGGACGAGGTCCCAGCCCTCGGCGGCGAGCTGCCGGGCGAACGACTCGCCGATACCGGCGGTGGCACCGGTGATCAGCGCGCGGCGGCCCCGGGCCGGTCGGTCGGCGGTCACTGTTGCTCCTCAGCGGTGTGGCGGCGCCGGCGGGACGGTGCCGTGGGGTGGCGCGGGGACGGGGGTGGTGCCGTGGGGTGCAGCGGGGCCGGCTGCCGGGGCGGGGCCAGGCGTCGGGGCGGGGCCAGGCGTCGGCGCAGGGCCAGGTGCCGGGGCGGGGAGCACCGGCCGGTGGGGGGCGAACCAGGTGTTCGCCGACGGCAGGCCCAGCAGCACGGCCACCACCAGGTAGCCGAGGGCCTGACCCGCCGAGACCCCCGCGTTCGCCGGGATCCACCAGGACGGGTAGGCCTCCCCGAGGGTGCCGAACAGGTCGGCGACACCCTGGTCACCAGCGCCCAACCGCACCGGCGCGGCCCGCTGCCCGGCCAGCACGGCCAGCGCGCACCCACCGGCGAGCAGGCCCAGCCCGCAGACCGCCCAGACGATGATCCTGGCAGCCCGCCGCCGGGCGAGCAGCCCACCGGCGAGGCCGACCAGCAGCAGCCCCACCAGCACCGTCAACACCGCCGCGCCGATCGTGCTGAGCCGGAGCAGCCGGACCAGGCCGTCGACGTCCCCCGGCCCGGCGGCGGTGCCGGAGGCGGCGGAACGGAACCGGTCCACCGTGCCGCCCAGGGCGAGCAGGATGGTCACCGCGTAGGCCCCGGCGGCCAGCGCCATCAGCCCGAGCAGCGCCGCCGCCGCGCTGACGGCCGCCGGCCGGCGAACCGCCACCTGATCCGGGTACGACACGACGATTCCCTCCGGTAGGCCTCGGTGTGCAACCTACTCGGAGGGAATCGTCGCTGTCGTTGTTACGCGCCCGTCAGCTGCCGGCGGGCCGCTGCGGGTCGTCCGGTCCGCTGCCTCCGGCGGGCCGGTCCGGCTCCCCGCCCGACGGCGGCGGCGACCAGGACGAGCCGTCGGACGGCGGGGACTGGTCCGGCACGCCCGGGGTGGAACCCGGACCCGCCGGGGCCGACTGACCGGGAGCACCGGGCTGACCGAAGGCACCGGGCTGACCGGGAGCACCGGGCTGCGGGTAGCCGGGCGTGGCCGGGTAGCCCGGGGTCGCCGGGTAGCCCGGAGCGGCCGGATAGGCGGCACCCGGAATGGGCGGCTCCCAGCCCGCCTTGGGCTTGCGGAAGAACTCGTTGGACTGCGGCAGGGCGAGCAGAATCAGCGCCGCCAGCAGGGCGAGCAGGCTGACCACCCCGAGCAGGGTGCTGACCGGGTTGTACCAGGAGGGCAGCACGGCGTTCATGCTGCGCTCAAGCTCGTCGGCGCTCGGCGCGTTCCCGGAGGTGGAGCCGGTGGAACCGCTGAAGCCCGCGGCGCCGTTGACCAGTCCACCGCCGACGCAGCAGACCATGATGCCGCCGACCACCCAGGTGGCGATCCGGCTGCCGTTCTTGCCCCGGTTGTTGAAGATCGCCAGGACGACGAGGGCCAGCGCGATGAGCAGCAGCACGACGGACGCGCCGACGGCGAAGACCACGACGGCGGTGCCGAGCCCCTCGACCTCGCTGGCGGTCCCCTCGAACGCGTCCTCGAACGCCTGACGGAGTTTGCCGCTGATCGCGAGGGTCAGGATCAGCCCGATCAGTTGGAGCGCCGCGAAGAACATCAGCAGATAGCTGGAGAGTGTCACCAGACCCGGACGGGTCCGAGCGGGCGTGCTGTGGGAATCGACCATGATTCTCCTTCCTAGATCACGGCACCACGGTAACGTCCGCAGGCCCGTCGTACCGGGTACGACGGTGCCGTACCCGGTGACGGACCTGCCGAATCACCCGCGCCCCACGGGCGCCTCCGCGACCGAACCCGATCAGGTTCACGGACGGCCCGGGGGTCGCGGAGCAGTCGGCGGAGGTGGTGGAGCAGTCGGACACGCGGGCGTCGCGGAGCAGTCGGACCGCGGGGGTCGCGCCGCGCCCCGGTCAGGAGTCGCGGACCAGCCGGCGGTGTTCGGCGGTCACCACGGCGAGCAGCAGCAGGTCCACCCCCAGCCCGGTCACCGCGTCGAACTGGTTGACCGTGAAGTTGAAGATCTGCCCGAACAGCAGGTCGACCAGGAGGGCCAGCTTGAACAGCCGGAACGCGGCCCGCCGGTCGTCGCGGAGCAGAAACGCGGCGCGGATGCTCAACACCCCGGCGACCAGCGCCGAGGCGGACACCCCGAGCACCGCCCCCCACTCGCCGGCCTGGTCCAGTTCGCCGGTCACCCCCTCGGTGGTCACCACCACCACCGTCGCCACCGGCTCGACGACCAGGTAGGCGACCACCAGCAGGACCACCCAGCGCTGGGCGGTCAGCCGGACCAACGCGTCGCGCAGCCGGGCCACCCAGGGCTGCCAGAACCGCCGGGGCGGCGGTTCCCGGCGCGGCACCACGTCCAGCAGCGCGGACACCGCCGACTCGACCTCCGGGCCGGCACCCCGGACCAGCCGCAGGGTGGCCACCCGCCGCCGGTCGGTGAGCCCTCGGCCGACCCCGCCGACGATCACGTCCAGCGCGTTCGCGACCCGTTCCCCGGGGGTCAGCCGGACCCGTTCACGCAGCGCCTGGGTGATCACCACCAGCAGGGCGAAGACCGCGTAGATGATCCCGGCGGCCGGGCGGTAGAAGTAGTTGGTGCCGGCGGTGACGAACTTGCCGACCTCGTCGATGAAGAGCCCGAAGCCGATCCCGGCGAGCACCGCACCAGCCATCCGGGCGGCCCCGCCGAGGAACACCAGCGCCACACCCAGGCCGACGGTCATCAGCAGGCCGCCCCAGAGCACGTGCGCGATGTGCAGGCCGCCGCCGCCGAGCTGCGGGTAGCCGGTCGCCCGCAGGAACGCCCGGGTGACCAGCACCGTCGCCACCCCGGACAGCACGAACGCCTGGAGGTACGCCGCAGCGTCCACCGCACGCGGTGGCAGCCGGCGGCGCGACGACGGTGACACCAGTCCGAGGCTAGTAGCCGCGCCACTCGCTGCGGGCGTAGTCGAGCACCCTGGGCCGCAACAGGGTGGAGGCGGGTACGTCCAGCCGGCCCCGGTCGGCGGGGAAGGCCGCCGCCGCCCGCAGCACCGCCGGGTCGAGGAACCGCAGCCGGGGCGCGTCGGCCGGCAGCTCCAGCACCGGCGGAGTGCCGCCCGGGGCGGCGAGCACGAATCCCCAGTCACCGAAGGACGGCACGTCGACGTGGTACGGGGCGGTGGCGAAACCGGCCGCGCGTACCGACGCCTCGATCGACCAGTACGACCGGGGAGCGAAGTACGGCGACCCGGACTGCACCACCAGCCGGCCGCCCTCGGCGAGCACCGCGCGGATCAGCGTGTAGAACTCGACCGTGTAGAGCTTGGCGGTGGCCGTCTCGTCCGGGTCGGGCAGATCCGCGACCACCACGTCGAAGCGTTCCGTGGCGGTACGCAGCCAGCCGAAGGCGTCGGTGTTCAGCACCCGGACCCGGGGGTCGTCGAGGGAGCCGCCGTTGAGCGCCCGGAGCTGCGGCTCGGAGCGGGCCAGCGCCACCACCGCCGGGTCGAGATCGACCACTGTCACCCGGCGCACGTCCGGGTAGCGCAGGATCTCGCGGACGGCGAGTCCGTCGCCGGCACCCAGCACCAGCACCTCGCCGCGCGGGCCGCGCATCGCCGGATGCACCAGCGCCTCGTGGTAGCGATACTCGTCGATCGAGCTGAACTGGAGGTCGCCGTTGAGGAACAGCCGCAGGTCGGTGTCGGGGTGGCCGACCTCGCGCACCGACCGGGTCAACACGATCTCCTGGTAACGGGAGCGTTCGGCGTGCACCACCGGATCCCGGTAGAGCTGCTGGCGGCTGGTCACCTCGAAGTCGGCGGCGGTGACCCAGGCGTACCCCAGGCAGAGGGCGACCACGACGGAGCCGGCGCCCAGCACGAGCCGCGCCCGGCGGCTCAGCTCGGCGCGGAACACCGTGCAGACCAGGGCGAGACCGGCCACCGCGTTCACCGCGCCGACCACCAGGGCACCCTTGAGCTGGCCGAAGACCGGGATCAGCAGGAACGGGAAGGCCAGCCCGCCGAGCAGCGCGCCGACGTAGTCGGCGGCGAACAGGTCGGCGACCGCACTGCCGGCGGCCTGCTCACGGATGCGCTGCAGCATCACCATCAGCAACGGGATCTCCGCGCCGATCAGCAGACCCAGCACGAACGCGGTGCCGACCAGCGCCGGGCCGTACAGGTCGAGCCAGGCGAACGCGGCGTAGAGGCCGAGCACCGACAGGCCGCCGAGCAGCGCCAGGGTCAGCTCGATCACCGCGAACGCGGCGGCGGCCCGGGGCTGCAACGGCTTGGCGACCAGCGCGCCGACCCCCATCGCGAAGACCATCACCCCGAGCACGATCGACGCCTGCCCGACCGTGTCACCGATCAGGTAGCTGCCGAGCGCGACCAGAGCCAGCTCGTACACCAGGCCGCAGGCGGCGCAGACGAAGACCGCGACCAGCACCGCCGCGCGGGCCAGCCGCCAGCGCGGCCGGACCGCCGGGGTGTCGTCGACCGTGGTCACCGTGTCCCCCGGGTACGCCCGGCCGGGGCCGCCGCCCGCTGCCGGCCGCGCTGGACGAACCCGACGGTGATCAGCAGCGCGGCGACCAGCAGCAGACCGGCGGCGGCCAGCACCGTACCCCAGCGGTCGCGCCAGAAGTCGCTGCCGGTGTCCGGCAGCGGGGCCGCCACCGCGCCGGGGTCCGCGGACGGGGTGGCGGCCGGTGGTGCCGCCCCCGTCTCGGCGACCAGCAGCGGCAACGCCACGGCGGCGCGGCAGATCGCCCAGCCCGGGTCGTCCACGAACACGTCCTCGTGCAGGCCGAACCGGGTCAGGCCGGTATCGACGGCGTAGAGGTCGGCGCGGGAGAAGTCGCCCGAGCCGGAGACGGTGACGGTCGCCCAGTCGTTGCTCTCACTGCTCTCCGCGGTGTACATGACCCGGGCCCGGACCTCCACCCACCGGGGGCAGCGGGCGTCCTCGGTCACCGGCACCCCGTCGCCGAGGTTGGAGCCGACGCTCACCTCCGCGCCGGACGACCTCTCCAGCCGCCAGCCGTAGCAGATGCCCTGGCTCTCGGCCGCCTGCACGAGCAGCGGCACGGTGTCGGCGCGCTCGTCGGCCGCCGGGGCGGGCACGGTGGTGCCCCCGGAGTCCCGGTTGAAGATGCTGCTGCCCACGCAGACCACCACGACCAGGCCGAGGACGATCCAGACGACCCAGGCACCGGCGTTCTGTTTCGGCTTCGCCGGCTGCTTCGGCTTGGCCGGCTGGTTCGCCTTCGCCGGCTGCCTCGCCGTGGTCATCAGCTGATGGCGGCGGCGATGATCGCGCCGGTGGCGAGGTGCACCACCGCCGACACCCAGACCGCCGGGTGCGGCTGTTGGTCGACCAGCAGCGTGCCCAACTTGCCCGGGGTCAACGCGTCGAGCAGCACGAACGCCAGGGCCATGATGACCAGCCCGACGATCCCGTACGCGGCGGAACCGACCAGGCCGAGCAGGAAGTCGTCCTCGCTGGCGGCGATCGCGGCGACCACGATGATGCCGACGCCGGCCAGGTTCGAGGTGAGCAGCAGCGCCGCGTTGCGGTTGCGTTCGGTCCAGATCAGCTCATGGAGCTTGCCCGGGGTGGCCACGTCGACCAGCACGTAGCCGATGGCCATCAGGACGACGCCGACCACCCCGTAGGCGAGGGTGACCAGCAGATCGGTGACCAGGTTCTGCACAGCGTGCTCCAGGGGTTCGTTCGGTCGGGAATCGGGGCGCTACTTGCCGGAGCCGGGGCCGCCGCCGCGTACCGTACTGCCCCGCCCCCAGCCCCAGTGGTTGCCGACCGTCGAGTGGTAGCGCGGGTAGGCGGTACGCATCCGCTCCAGCAGGATCAGCGAGCCGGCCGCGATCGGCAGGATCACCAGCGAATCGTCGTCGTAGCGCAGGTAGACGCCGCTGCCGTCGACGTACTGGTCGGCCGGCTTCCAGGCGCCGGTGACGTCGTCCGCCACCTGGCTCGGGGTCCGGTTCGAGGTGTACGCGATGGCGTCCCGCCCGATGTCCCGGCTCGTTGCCCGGGTGTAGCGGTCCTCGATGTAACCCCGGGGGGAGAAGTTGCCATAGAAGATGGCGAAGGCGGCGACCAGCGCACCGATGACCGCGAAGGCCACCCCCACCACGAACCAGCGTCGGTACGTCACCGGAACTCCTTCGTTCGCGCCTGCGGGGCTCGCAGACCCGGCTCACTCCTCGCGCTCACCGGAACTCCTTCGTTCGCGCCTGCGGGGCTCGTGGGAGGGCCACCGCCGTCTCGGTCAGGACCAGTTCGTTGGTCTGCGGGTACGCGTGCCAGGTGCGCCAACGCACCGACCCGTCCGGCGCGTCGGGGCGGACCGCCAGCGCGGTGACCGCGTCCGGGTCGCCGGGGAAGACGCCGACCAGGGCGTACGGGTCGTCGGCCAGCTCGGCGCGGAGCGCGGTGATCCGGGTGTGCAGCTCGCCGACGGCGGGGCGCAGCACGGAGGCGGTGAACCGGTAGCCGCCCGCCTCGTCGTGCAGGGTGCCGGGCAGGTGCGGGGGCCGTCCGGGCAGGCAGGCGACCGTCTCGACCAGCCGACCCGCAGTGGTCGCCGCCCCGGGTCGGATCGGCGCGTTCGCGCCGGCACCGCCAGCCGCGCCGACACCCCCGGTCGGGGTGACGCCGCCAGCCGCGCCGGCACCCCCGGTCGGGACGGCACCGCCAGCCGCGTCGACACCGCCGGTCGGGACGGCACCGCCAGCCGCGTCGACATCGCCGGTCGGGGCGGTGAGCACGACCTGGTGGGAGGCACCGAGCAGGCGCAGCCGCAGCCGGATGCCACCGGGCAGCGTCAGCTCACGGACGTGCAGCGCGGGGCGTTCCGGGCCACCGAGCGCCAGGCTCAGGTCGGCGGCGCAGGTGTCGACGTAGGGCGTATCCAGGCTCACCAGCACGATCAGGGCGCTTCCGGTGCGGACTGCGGGTACACCATCACGTCGGCACGGTGCAGCCGTTCACCCCGGCCCACCTCCCAGCCGGCTTCGCCGTACGCCTCGAAGGAGAGCCGCTCGTCGCCCTGCCCCCGGTAGTCGTGGTAGCGGACCGTGCCGTACGGGTCGAGGCCGGTGCTGCCGGTGGCCGAGTAGCGGGCCTGGCCGGACTCCTCCCAGGAGTAGCGGCGGCCGGCGAAGTCGAGGGTGGGTGCGCCCGGGGTGACCGTCGCGGCCGGCTCGGCCGTCCAGAGCACCAGCTCCAGGTCGGGGTCCTCCTCGACGGAGAGCCAGCGCTTGTCGCCCTCCACGGTGTCCAGCAGGTGCTCGGCCCAGCTCCAGCCGCCCTCGACCAGGTGCACCGAGCCACGGACCGCGTACGACACCCGGCGGATCTCGACGATGTCGCCGGGCTTGAGCTTGCGGGGGTCACCGCGCAGCGCGTCGGAGTCGGTGTCGCGGAACGGGTCCTTCGCCGTCGCCGGGGGGCGGGTCGGCTTACGCCCCTTACGCAGGGCCACCACCGCCACCACGATCCCGGCGACCCCGATCAGACATCCCAGCGTCGCCACGACGTACGCCATCGGACCGTTCACCCCGACCACCTCCCCAAGTGCGTCGGCGGAGACGGTAACAACCCCGCGCACCCCGCGCACCTGGGGAAACTCAGCCTATCCTGAGTGATCGGTCAACTACTCGGCGTCCCGGTCGGGTGGTCGGGCGGCCAGCCGGTCGGCCGCGTACCCACCCAGCGTGGTGGTACCCATCAGGCAGCCGTCGAAGGTGGTGAACTCTCCGTCGTCGTCGCGCAGCGCCGCCCAGGCGTCCCGCCCCGCCGCCCGCCCGACCCCCTCCAGCAGCGTCGCCGCGTAGGCCCGACCGGCGGGCGAGCCGTGCCGCAGCAGCCAGTCGACCTGTTCGCGGGCCTGCCGGGGGCGCTGCACGAGCGCCTCGGCGACCCGCCGGTACGCCTCGGTCACCGGCAGTAGCGTGCCGGCGAACCCCACCCCACCGAAGGCCACGGTGTCCGCCTCGGCGAGTTCCCGCACGGCGGCGTCCAACTCCGGATCGCCGCTCTTCTTCCGCATCCCGAACATGTCCCCATCCTTTCCCCGCCGCGCCCCTGACCACCCACCCCGCCCCATACCACTCACCGCGCCTCCGCCCAACTCACCCCTCCTGCGCCCAACCCACCGCGCCCCGCACCCAGCCCCCTGCCCAACCGCGGTGATCAAGAGGTTTACGTCACCAGAAAGCGTTCCCGGCGACGCAAGCCTCTTGATCACCGGCGCGGAAGGGCCGGCGGCGGGGTCGATCAAGAGGTTTACGTCCAGGGAAAGCGCTCGCCTGACGTAAACCTCTTGATCACCGGGGCGGGCGGGGAGGCGGGCGGGGCGGGCGGGGCGGGCGGGGAGAGGGAGTGGTCGGGGGAAGAGGGAGCGGGAGGACAGCGGTGGACGGGCCGACCCCGCCGGGGTGGCGGGGTCGGCGCGGCGGGTGCGGCGGTCAGGCGGCGGTGACGGTCAGGCCGTCCTTGCCGTCGGACAGCTCGACCCGCACCGTGTCGCCGTCCCGGATCACGCCGCCCAGCAGGGCCTTGGCGAGCTGGTCGCCGATGGCCGACTGGACCAGGCGGCGCAGCGGGCGGGCACCGTAGATCGGGTCGTACCCGTGCTCGGCGAGCCAGGTCCGGGCGGCGTCGGTGACGTCCAACGCCAGCCGGCGGTCGCCGAGCCGCCGACGCAGCCGGTCGAGCTGGATGTCGACGATGGCCCGCAGGTCGTCCCCGCGCAGCGCGGCGAAGACCACGATGTCGTCGAGCCGGTTGAGGAACTCCGGCTTGAAGTGCGAGCGGACCACCGCGAGCACCCCCTCCCGGCGCTGCTCCTCGGCGAGCGTCAGGTCGCTGATCACCGACGAGCCCAGGTTGGAGGTCAGGATCAGGATCGCGTTGCGGAAGTCCACGGTGCGACCCTGGCCGTCGGTGAGCCGACCGTCGTCGAGCACCTGGAGCAGGATGTCGAAGACGTCCGGGTGGGCCTTCTCCACCTCGTCCAGCAGGATCACCGAGTACGGCCGGCGGCGCACCGCCTCGGTGAGCTGGCCGCCCTCCTCGTAGCCGACGTAACCGGGCGGGGCACCCACCAGGCGGGCGACGGAGTGCTTCTCGCCGTACTCACTCATGTCGATGCGGACCATGGCCCGCTCGTCGTCGAAGAGGAACTCGGCGAGCGCCTTGGCCAGCTCGGTCTTGCCGACGCCGGTCGGGCCGAGGAACAGGAAGCTGCCGGTGGGGCGGTCCGGGTCGGCGACACCGGCGCGGGCCCGGCGTACCGCGTCGGAGACGGCACCGACGGCCTCGGCCTGGCCGACCACCCGGCCGCCCAGCGACTCTTCCATCCGCAGCAGCTTGGCGGTCTCGCCCTCCAGCAGCCGGCCGGCCGGGATGCCCGTCCAGGAGGCGACGACAGCGGCGATGTCGTCTGCGCCGACCTCCTCCTTGAGCATCGCGCCGTCGGCCTGGAGTCGGGCCAGCTCCTCCTCGGCCCTGGCCAGGTCGGCCTTCAACGCCGGAATCCGGCCGTAGCGCAGCTCGGCGGCGCGTTCCAGCTCGCCGTCGCGTTCGGCCCGCTCGGCCTCGCCGCCGAGGCGTTCCAGCTCCTCCTTGGCGGTGGAGAGCTTGGCGATGTGGCTCTTCTCGGTCTGCCAGCGCTCGGACAGCGCGGTGAGCTGCTCACGCTTGTCGGCCAGCTCCTTGCGCAGCCGCTCCAGCCGCTCGGCGGAGGCGGCGTCGGGCTCCTTGGCCAGCGCCATCTCCTCGATCTCCAGCCGGCGGACCGCGCGCTCGATCTCGTCCACCTCGACCGGCCGGGAGTCGATCTCCATCCGGAGCCGGGAGGCGGACTCGTCGACCAGGTCGATCGCCTTGTCCGGCAGGAACCGGTCGGTGATGTACCGGTCGGACAGCGACGCTGCGGCGACCAGGGCGGCGTCGGTGATCCGGACGCCGTGGTGCACCTCGTAGCGTTCCTTGAGGCCACGCAGGATGCCGATGGTGTCCTCGATGGTCGGCTCGCCGACCAGCACCGGCTGGAACCGGCGCTCCAGGGCCGGGTCCTTCTCGATGTGCTCGCGGTACTCGTCGAGAGTGGTCGCGCCGACCATCCGCAGCTCACCCCGGGCCAGCATCGGCTTGAGCATGTTGCCGGCGTCCATCGAGCCCTCGCCCTTGCCCGCGCCGACCACGGTGTGCAGCTCGTCGAGGAAGGTGATGACCTGGCCGTTGGAGTTCTTGATCTCCTCCAGGACGGACTTGAGCCGCTCCTCGAACTGACCCCGGTACTGCGCCCCGGCGACCATCGCGCCGAGGTCGAGCGAGACCAGCTTCTTGTCGCGCAGCGACTCGGGCACGTCACCGGCCACGATCCGCTGGGCCAGGCCCTCGACGATCGCGGTCTTGCCGACGCCGGGCTCGCCGATCAGCACCGGGTTGTTCTTGGTACGCCGGGAGAGCACCTGGATCACCCGACGGATCTCCGAATCCCGGCCGATCACCGGGTCGATCTTGCCGTCCCGGGCGCTGGCGGTGAGGTCGACGCCGTACTTGGTAAGCGCCTGGTAGGTCTGCTCCGGGTCGGCGGTGGTGACCCGGCGGTCCCCGCCACGCACGGTGGGGAACGCGGCGACCAGGTTCTCCTCGGTGGCCCCGGCGGCCTTCAGCGCGTCGGACACCGCGCCACCCACCCGGGCCAGGCCGGCGAGCAGGTGCTCGGTGGAGGTGTACTCGTCGCCGAGCGGCCGGGCGATCTGCTCGGCGGCCCCGATGGCGTTGACGAACTCGCGGGCCAGGGTGGGCTCGGCGATACTGGAACCACGGGCGGCGGGCAGCGCGTCGACCGCGCGCTGGGCGACCCGGCGCAGCTCGGCGGGTTCGGCACCGACGGCGCGCAGCAGGCCGGCGGCGGTCGAGCCGTCGGTGTCGAGCAGGGCCGACAGCAGGTGCCAGGATTCCACGGTGGCGTGACCACGCTGGTTGGCCAGCGCGACGGCACCCGTGATGGTTTCGCGGCTCTTGGTGGTGAGTCGTTCCGTGTTCATGGGCTCCCCCGGGATCGGCGTGTCCACTAGTAAGAGACACCACCAGAGTTGAGCCTATTCCACTCAACTCTGCCAACGTGGCCTGGGTCACACTCCCCGGCGGGACGAGGGCGGGGTCAACGGTGCCAGCGGGCGGCGTTGGATGGCCACCGCCCCCAGAGCAAGGGCACCTACGTCACACCACGTAGGTGCCCACGCCCCGATCCCACCGGGGGCCCGCCGACCGGGCCGCCGACCGGGCCGGAGTGAATCTTGGTGGCAAATGGCCCCCTGGGGGCCGGAAACTTCCAAGATCCACCTGGGAACACGGGCGGGGTGACCGGTCGAGTCGGGCGGGGTCGCGATCGGGGCGGGGTGACCGGGTGGGGCGGGGGCGCGGCGGGTGGGGTGACCCGTCGGGGGCGGGTGGACACGGGCGGTGGCGGCGGGTGAGGGCGGCGCGAGCAGGGCAGACGTCCGACAGGCCCAGCTTGGGCGCAGGGTATAGCCTCTCGTCCGTGCGAGTACGTGTCGAACAGACCGCCCTACCGGGAATCGGCGTACGTCATGACCTGATGACGGAGTCCGGACGCCGGCTCGGTGTGGTCTCCCACCGCAATGGCCGCCGCGATCTTGTCCTCTATGACCCGGATGATCCTGATTCCTGCCAGCATGACATCCCGCTCACCGACGACGAGGCCGAGGCCCTGGCCGACATCCTCGGCGCGTCGCTGATGCTGGGTCAGCTCTCCGGCCTGCGCGAGCAGGCGGCCGGGCTGCTCACCGAGCAGATCGCCATCCCGGCCGGTTCGAAGTACGTCAACAAGCGGCTCGGTGACACCAAGGCACGCACCCGCACCAGCGCCTCGATCGTGGCGGTGCTCCGGCAGGGCGAGGTCAACGTCTCGCCCGATCCCACCTTCCGCTTCGCGGCCGGTGACGTGGTGGTCGTGGTCGGTACCCGGCAGGGTCTCGACGGAGTGACAGCCATCCTCGCCGACAGTGACCCGGACGGCTGAGGCGGATGCACGAAACCACGACCCTGCTCATCGAGGTCGGCGCGCTCCTGCTCCTGCTCGGTCTACTCGGCCGGCTCAGCCGCCGGTTCGGCGTCTCCCCCATCCCCCTCTACCTGCTCGCCGGTCTCGCGTTCGGCCACGGTGGCCTGCTCCCGCTGGCCGCGAGCGAGGAGTTCTTCGCCGTCGGCGCCGAGATCGGCGTCATCCTGCTGCTGGTCATGCTCGGCCTGGAATACAGCGCCAACGAGCTGGTCGGCAACCTGCGCTCGGCGGCCCCGGCCGGCCTGATCGACGCGGCGCTCAACGCCCTGCCCGGTTTCGGCTTCGCACTGCTGCTCGGCTGGGGCTGGGTGGCCGCCGTGGTGCTCGGCGGCATCACCTGGATCTCGTCCTCCGGGGTGATCGCCAAGGTCCTCGGCGACCTCGGCCGGGTCGGTAACCGGGAAACCCCGGTCATCCTCTCCGTACTGGTGATCGAGGACCTGGCGATGGCCCTCTACCTGCCGCTGGTCACCGCGCTGTTGGCCGGTGTGGGCCTGGTCAAGGGTGGGATGGCCCTGGGCATCGCGGTGCTCACCGTGGTGGTCGTGCTGGTCGTCGCCATCCGCTTCGGCCATCTGATCTCCGCCGCCCTCTCGGCCAAGGACCCGGAGGCGCTGCTGCTCGGGGTGCTCGGCCTGACCCTGCTGGTCGCCGGGATCGCCGCCCGGCTCCAGGTCTCCGCCGCCGTCGGGGCCTTCCTGGTCGGCATCGCCCTGTCCGGGCCGGTGGCGCACCACGCCACCGAGCTGCTCTCCCCGCTGCGGGACCTCTTCGCGGCGGTCTTCTTCGTCTTCTTCGGCCTGGTCACCGACCCCCGGGACATGCCGCCGGTGCTGCTGCCCGCGATCGTGCTGGCCGTGGTCACCATGGGGACGAAGCTGCTCACCGGCTACCTGGCGGCCCGACGGGCCGGGATCGCCGAGCCCGGCCGCTGGCGGGCCGGCTTCGCGTTGATGCCGCGTGGCGAGTTCTCCATCGTCATCGCGGGTCTCGCCGTCGCCGCCGGCACCGTCGAGCCCAAGCTGGCGGCGCTCGCCACGGCGTATGTGCTGATCACCGTGATCACCGGGCCGATGCTCGCCCGACTGCCCGACATGCGCTGGTTCAAGCAGCGGCTCCGGCGACGGATCGCCGCCCAGCATCCCCGACCGGTCCCCGCCACCGAGTGAGAATCCCCTGGCCAGGTCGACTTGTTGGGCGGCCTGGCCAGGGACTCCGTTGCATAATTGCGCCCGGCGGGGTCTTCCGCCGGCCGGGCGACGGCGGCTAGCGTTGCGCCCCAGCAAGCCAGGGTCCGCGGGTGGCCGGAGGCGCCCCGCGGCTGCGAGCGGAAGGTTGCCGGTGAACGCGCAGGGTCCGACGTTCCGCGGCTTCGCCAATCCTGTCGACCCGTCGCCGACGGAGTTGCGGGCCTGGGCGTACCAACCCGACTCGGTGCCGTTGACCTCCCTGCCACAGGACTGGGACCTGCTGGTCGCCGGTGACCACCTGGTGTCCACCCTCTTCGAGCTGGCCATGGATCCGGCCTGTCCGGCCCGCCGGTTCGCCCTGCACTGCCTCTACATCTACGCGGCCGACGGCATCCGGACGAACTTCCGCGCCCATCCCCGGCGGCGCTTCCGCAAGCTCGTGGAGCAGGCCGAACGCGACGGCGACGAGCTGGTGCGCAACTGGGCGCACAACAGCCGGGTGCTGCTGGCCCGGCAGGAACTCTTCACCTACCACGACTGGTGCGAGGGCGGCCTGGTCCGGGACAACCGCCGCCTCGGCTGAACGGGCACAGGTCACGCACGGATCACGGGTGACGGGTCACGCACGGACCACGGGTGACAGGTCACGGGTTCGGGTGACGGGTCACGGCGAACGGGCCGGGATCCCCCGTGGATCCCGGCCCGCACGTCGGCGGATCGTCAGCGTTCCGATCCGCCCTGGTCCCGGCGTTGCTCCTCGGTCCGCCCCCGGTCCGCGCCGTGGTCCGGTGCAGCGAACCTGCCGTCCTTCACCGTGTCGGAGAACTTGCCCCCGGTGACCCGGTCGAACTGCTCCCGGACGTTCTCGGCCACCTTGTCGAGCCGCTTCTCGGCCTGTCGGGCCACCCTCTTCGCCGATTCCGCCACGATTCCCCCCGCCATCGGAGCCCGGATTGGTCCGCTTGAGCCTGATTCTCAGGTTAACGGGACACCCCTCCCGGTGGCGGGGAAATGCTTAATCCCCGCCGGCCGGAGCCCTCGCTTCAAAAAATCCACTCCAGATACGCCGAATAGCGGCATCCCCCCGAGGGGACACCGCTATTCGCGGCCATAAGTGTTGATCATGCCGGGCCGACCCCGGAAGGCGGGACGGGACGGCGAGTCGGCCCCGAACGGCGGGACGGGACCTGCGGGCCAGCCCCAAACGGCGGGACGGAAACGGCGGGCCGGCCCCGGAAGGCGACAGGACGGCGGGCCGGCCCCGAACAGCGACAGGACGGCGGGGTCAGCGGTCAGGGGTGCGGCGGGGGCGCCAGACCACCAGCGCCGTCGAGGTGCGGCTGGTCGGCACCAGGTCACCCCGGGAGAAACCGCTGGCCAGCGTCTCCAGCTCGGCGATCCGCCGGTACGCGGCATCCAGCTCCGCCTCCAACCGGGCCACCCGCTGCTGGGCCTGCTCCACCAGGCGCTCCAGGCTGATGATCCGCTTCACCCCGGCCAGGTTGACGCCCTCGTCCTGACTGAGCCGCTGCACCTCGCGCAGCAGCACCACGTCGCGCACGCTGTAGCGTCGCCCGCCACCGGCCGCCCGGCCGGCCTGCACCAGGCCGAGCCGGTCGTACTGCCGCAGCGTCTGCGGGTGCATGCCCGCCATCCGTGCCGCGACCGAGATCATCAGCACCTTGGCCTCGTAGGCAGGGTCACCCGAACCGACGAACCCGTCCGACATCCCACTCACCTCCGCACCCGTCCACCGGTCAACCGACCCGACGCACCCGCGCGTCGAGATGTTCCCGGGCCGCCGGCGGCGTCACGGCGGCGAACGACTCCAGGGCCGCCCGTGCCTCGTCCGACACCGTCGCCGGCACCACCACGTCCAGCGTGACCAGCAGGTCGCCGGCCTGGCCGTCCCGCCGGACCACACCCTTGCCCCGGGCCCGCAGCACCCGCCCGGACGGGGTGCCCGGCGGGACGCGCAGGGTCACCGCGCCGTCCAGCGTGGGCACCCGCAGGTCGGTGCCGAGCACCGCCTCGGCGAAGGTGATCGGCACGACCAGGGTCAGGTCGTCGCCGGTCCGCCCGAACAGCTCGTCCGGGCGGACCTTCACCTGGACGAACAGGTCACCCGCCGGCCCGCCGCGCTGGCCCGGCTCGCCCCGCCCGGCCAGCCGGATGCGCTGGCCGTCGGCCACCCCGGCGGGGAAGCGGACGTTCAGCGTGCGGGTCTTGGTGACCCCGCCGGTGCCCCGGCACTCGGGGCACTTCTCCTCGACGATCGTCCCGACGCCCTGGCAGTTGCGGCACGGCTCGGAGAAGCTGAACGACCCCTGGTCGCGGGTGGTCACCCCGGCACCGTGGCAGACCGGGCAGGTGGTCGGCTGGGTACCCGGCTTGGCGCCGTTGCCGTGACAGGTGTCGCAGATCCCGGGTGCCCGCAGGCTCAACGGCAGGGTCACGCCCCGGACCGCGTCGCCGAAGTCGAGGGCGACCTCGGCCTCCACGTCCCGGCCCCGGGCCGGACCCCGCGCCCGCGACGCACCGGGGCCACCGGACCCGCCGGAGAAGATCGAGCTGAACAGGTCGGTGAAGCCGCCGCCGCCGAACCGGGTGTCCCCGCCACCACCACCGCCGAACAGGTCGGAGACGTCGAACGGGACGCCGCCGGGCTGACCCGCGCCACCCGCGCCCCGGCGGAACGCGCCCGAGCCGAACAGCGAGCGCATCTCGTCGTACTCGCGGCGTTTGGTGTCGTCGCCGAGCACCGCGTACGCCTCGGAGACGCCCTTGAACCGCTCCTCGGCCTGCGGATCGCCGGGGTTGTGGTCCGGGTGCGACTCCCGGGCCAGCTTCCGGTACGACTTCTTGATCTCGTCAGAGGAGGCGGACTTCTCCACGCCCAACGTGGCGTAGAAGTCCTTCTCGATCCAGTCCTTGGAGCTCACCGGTCCACCCCCTTGAGTGAGATGTGGCCCGGTCGCCCCGCCCGCCGGGGACGGCGGGCGGGGCGACCGGATGGCCGTGCACTATTCCGGGTCGGCGACCGCGACCATCGCCGGCCGCAGCAGCCGCTCGCCGAGCAGGTACCCCCGGCGCATCACCTGCACGCAGGTGGGCTCCTCGACGTCCGGTGAGGTCTGGTGCGCGACCGCCTCGTGCCGGGTGGGGTCGAACGGGTCGCCCTGTTCGCCGAAGGGCGTGAGGCCGAACTTGCCCAGCGCCGTGGTGAGCTGTTCGGCCACCGTGCCGAACGGCCCGACCAGGTCGCCGTGCTCCCGGGCCCGGTCCAGGTCGTCCAGGATCGGCAGCAGCGCGGCGAGCACCGAGCCGGTCGCCTGCTCCTGCACCACGCCCCGGTCGCGGTCCACCCGCTTGCGGTAGTTGGCGTACTCGGCCGACACCCGTTGCAGGTCCCTGGTCCGCTCGTCCAACTCGGTGCGGACGGCCTCCAGCTCGGCGCCGAGCGGCGAACCCGTCGCACTGCCGTCGACCGGCTGGGCGGGGGCGTCCACCACCGGCGGGCCGGTCGGCGCCGGGTCGTCGAGCGTGGTCGCCTCGGCCTCGATCTCGTCGACCACCACCTCGGCGTCCTCGACCAGCCCCTCAGCGGGGACGTCCGCCCCGGCGTCGGCGGCGGCGGGGGTCTCCTCGGTCCGACCGAGCTTGCGGTTGTCCCGGATGACGACCCGCGGCCCGTCGTCGGCGGGCCCGGAGCCACCCGGCGCCGACCCGGAGGCGCCCGGGTCGGCGGCTCGTGGCTTCTCCGTCATACGACTACCTCGATCCCTGTGCGGTGCCGGTGCGGACCGTCACTTCTTGTCCTCGTCCACGATCTCCGCGTCGACCACGTCGTCCGCGCCACCGGCCTTCGGGCCACCGGCCGCACCGGCCGCACCCGCACCGGCCGCACCCGCGCCCGGACCGGCCTCGCCCGGCTGCTCGCCCTGCTCGGCCTGCTGCGCGTAGAGCAGCGAACCGGCCTGCTGGGAGACCTGGGCCAGCCGCTCGTGGGCCGCCTTGATCTTCTCGATGTCCTGGCCGCCGAGCGCGCCACGCAGCTCACCGAGGGCCTCGTTGAGCTGGTCCCGGTTCTCGGTGGGCAGCTTGTCGCCGCTCTCGGCGAGGAACTTCTCGGTCTGCCACTGGAGCGCCTCGGCCACGTTGCGGGCCTCGGCCTCCTCCCGGCGACGCTTGTCGTCGTCGGCGTGCTCCTCGGCGTCCCGGCGCATCCGCTCGATGTCGTCCTTCGGCAGCGAGGAGCCGCCGGTGATCGTCATCTTCTGTTCCTTGCCGGTGCCCAGGTCCTTGGCGTGCACGTTGACGATGCCGTTGGCGTCGATGTCGAAGGTGACCTCGACCTGCGGCACGCCGCGCGGCGCCGGCGGGAGGCCGGTCAGCTCGAAGGTGCCGAGCTTCTTGTTGTACGCCGCGATCTCGCGCTCGCCCTGGAACACCTGGATCAGCACCGACGGCTGGTTGTCGTCGGCCGTGGTGAAGACCTCGGAGCGCTTGGTCGGGATGGTGGTGTTGCGCTCGATGAGCTTGGTGAAGATGCCGCCCTTGGTCTCGATGCCCAGGCTCAGCGGGGTCACGTCGAGCAGCAGGACGTCCTTGACCTCGCCCTTGAGCACACCGGCCTGCAGGGCCGCGCCGACGGCGACGACCTCGTCCGGGTTGACGCCCTTGTTGGGGTCACGGCCGGTGAGCTGCTTGACCAGGTCGGTCACGGCCGGCATCCGGGTGGAGCCGCCGACCAGGATCACGTGGTCGACGTCGGAAATCTTGACGCCGGCGTCCTTCACGGCCTGCTCGAACGGACCCTTGCAGCGGTCCAGCAGGTCCTGCGTCATCCGCTGGAACTCGGCGCGGCTGAGCGTCACGTCCAGGTGCAGCGGGCCGGCCGAGCCGGCGGTGATGTACGGCAGGTTGATGTTGGTGGTGGCCGCCGCGGACAGCTCGATCTTGGCCTTCTCGGCCGCCTCGCGGAGCCGCTGGAGGGCCATCTTGTCCTGGGCCAGGTCGATGCCGTGCTCGCCCCGGAACGTCTTGACCAGGTGGTCGATGACCCGCTGGTCCCAGTCGTCGCCGCCGAGCTGGTTGTCACCGCTGGTCGACTTGACCTCGACGACGCCCTCGGCCAGCTCCAGCAGGGACACGTCGAAGGTGCCGCCACCCAGGTCGAAGACGAGGACGGTCTGCTCCTTGGAGCCCTTGTCCAGCCCGTAGGCCAGGGCCGCCGCGGTCGGCTCGTTGACGATCCGCAGCACGTTGAAGCCGGCGATCTCACCGGCCTCCTTGGTGGACTGGCGCTGCCCGTCGTTGAAGTAGGCCGGGACGGTGATCACCGCGTCGGTGATCTGCTCGCCCAGGTACGCCTCGGCGTCCCGCTTGAGCTTCATCAGCGTGCGCGCCGAGATCTCCTGCGGGGTGTACTTCTTGCCGTCGATGTCGACGGTCCAGTTGGTGCCGATCTCCCGCTTGACCGACCGGATGGTCCGGTCCGGGTTGGTCACCGCCTGGCGCTTGGCGACCTCACCGACGAGCACCTCGCCGTTACGGGCGAACGCGACGATCGACGGGGTCGTCCGCGAGCCCTCAGCGTTGGCGATGACGGTGGGCTCACCGCCCTCGAGAACGCTGACGCAGGAGTTCGTCGTGCCGAGGTCGATACCGACCGCACGTGCCATCTTCGCTTCCTCGCTTCGTTACGGGTGGGCAGGTCGGAGGGCCTGCCCGGGAGGGTCGCCCGCAGCGACCGCACCACAAGTTGAGTGAACGTGACTCAATAGTGCCACGGGATCGCCAAAGCGCAAGTCGAGTTGAGCCGACCCGACGCAACCTGTCCGTTACTACCCTCCGGTTGTCTCTGTTGCCTCGGTCGGGCACGCTTTAGCGGTGACGACGCACGGCGATCCCGCCACCCGGTCCGGTGCGCCCACCGTCGCCGCCCGCACCGGGCCGCCGGAGATCGACGAGACGCCGACCGGACCCACCGGGGACGGCCTGCCCGCCGCCCTCACCGGCCTGCGGGCCGCGATCGACGCGACCCGGTTCCCGCTGGCGCTGCCCTCGGCCGAACCGGCCCGGCACACCGCCCGTGCGCTGACCGACCAGCTCGACGACTACCTGCTGCCCCGGCTCGCCCGGCTCGACGCCCCGCTGCTGGTGGTCGTCGGCGGCTCCACCGGTGCCGGCAAGTCGACCCTGGTCAACAGCCTGGTGCAGGCCCGGGTGAGCGCCGCCGGCGTACTCCGCCCCACCACCCGCTCCCCGGTGCTGGTCTGCAACCCGGCCGACTCCGCCTGGTTCCGCCAGGGTGAGCTGCTGCCCGGCCTCACCCGGACCAACGAGCCCAGCGAGGACCCGGGCACGCTGCACCTGGTCACCGCCCCCGCGCTCGCACCGGGGCTGGCCTTCCTCGACGCCCCCGACATCGACTCGGTGGTCGACGCCAACCGGGCCCTCGCCGGCCAGCTCCTCGCCGCCGCCGACCTCTGGCTCTTCGTCACCACCGCCGCCCGGTACGCCGACGCCGTCCCGTGGGAGCTGCTGCGCACCGCCCGCTCCCGGGGGGCCGCGATCGCCATGGTGCTCGACCGGGTGCCCCCCGAGGCCGCCGACGAGATCGCCGCCCACCTGTCCGAGATGCTCGCCGCCCAGGAGCTGGGCGCGGCGCCGCTGTTCGTGCTGCCGGAGACCTGGGTCGACGGCCAGGGCCTGCTGCCCGACCGGGTCACCGCGCCCCTGGGCACCTGGTTCGCCCGGCTCGCCGCCGACGCCGACGCCCGCGCCGCCGTGGTCCGGCAGACCCTGGACGGCGCGCTCGCCTCGCTGCACCCGACCGTGGAGGCGCTCGCCGACGCGGCCGACGAGCAGGTGGCCGCCGCCGACGCGCTCGACGACCGGGTCCGGGCCGCCTACCAGGGGGCGCACCGCACGGTGGCCGAGGGGCTGAAGGACGGCCGGCTGCTCCGCGGCGAGGTGCTCGCCCGCTGGCAGGAGTTCGTCGGCACCGGGGAGTTCTTCCGGACGCTGGAGGCCCGGATCGGCCGGCTGCGCGACCGGCTCGTCGCCGCCGTCACCGGCCGGCCCGCCACCCCCGCGACCGAGCTGCGCCACGCCATCGAGTCGCAGCTGGTCACCCTGCTGCGCGGGGTCGCCGCCGAGGCGGCGGAACACACCTACACCGCCTGGAAGGCCCACCCGGCCGGGGCCGCACTGCTCGACCCGCCGCTGGCGCACGCCGGGGCCGACCTGCCCGAACGGGCCGAGCGGCTGGTCCGGGACTGGCAGCGCGCGGTGTTGGAGCTGGTCCGGGAGGAGGGCGGCGACCGGCGGTTCGTGGCCCGGACGGCCGCGTACGCGGTCAACGCCACCGGGCTGGCCGTGATGATCGCCGTCTTCGCCTCCACCGCGTTCATCCCGACCGGGCTGGAGGTGGCCACCGGGGCGGGCACCACCGTCGCCGCGCAGGCCGTACTCCAGGCGATCTTCGGTGACCAGGCGGTGCGTACCCTCGCCGCGAAGGCCCGGGGCGACCTGCTGGAGCGGGTCCGCGCGCTGCTCGACGAGGAGGCGGCCCGTTACCTGACCCGCACCGACGCGGCCCGGCCCGGCGCGCAGGACGCCGCCGGGCTGCGCCGGGCCGCCGGCCGGGTCGAGGTGGCCCGGCACCACAGCGGCCTCGCCGACCCGTCCGGCCAGGCCCTGCCGACACCGACCCCGACCTCCGAGGACGGCATCCGTTGACCAACATCGTCGGCCGGATGCGCGGGGCGCTCCGGGGTGACCGCCGCGTCGACGCCGATGCCCTGGTGACCCGCCTGGACGCGATCCGCCGGTTCCTCGACGCGGTCGACGGCGAGGTGCCCGACACCCAGTTGGTGGGTGCACACACCCTGGTCGAACGGGCCGGCACCCGGTTGTCGCTGTCCCGGGACCACACCGTGGTGGCGTTGGCCGGCGCGACCGGCAGCGGCAAGTCCAGCCTGTTCAACGCCCTGGCCGGGATGGACCTCTCCCCGGTCGGGGTGCGCCGCCCCACCACCGGTGTCGCGCACGCCTGCGTCTGGGGGCCGCTGGACGGCGGCAACCGGCTGCTCGACTGGGTCGGCGTGCTGCCCCGGCACCGGTTCGTCCGGGAGAGCGCACTGGACGGCGACGACGAGTCGGCCCTGCACGGGCTGATCCTGCTCGACCTGCCCGACTTCGACTCGGTGCAGCGGTCCCACCGGCTGGAGGTGGACCGGCTGCTCGGCCTGGTCGACCTGGTGGTCTGGGTGGTCGACCCGCAGAAGTACGCCGACCGGGTGGTCCACACGAGTTACCTGCGCGAGTTCCACCGGCACCGGGAGGTGACCGTGGTGGTGCTCAACCAGGCCGACCGGTTGCCCCCGGCCGAGCTGCCCCGGGTGCTGGCCGACCTGCGCCGGCTGCTCGACGTCGACGGGCTCGACGGGGTGCCGCTGCTGGCCACCACGGCGGTCGAGCCCGCCGGGATGACCGGGCTGCGGGAGGCGCTGGAACGGGCGGTGTCGGACCGGCAGGCCGCGCTGCGCCGGCTCTCCGGTGACGCCGACGCGGTGGTGGCCACGCTGGGCGAACTCGTCGCCGTCGAGGCCCCGGGGCACGTCCCGGACGCCGCGACGGTCCGGGTCCTGGACCGCGCACTGGCCGACGCGGCAGGGGTGCCGACGGTGGCGGGCGCGGTCGAGGGGGCGTACCGGCACCGGGCCGGTGGTGCCACCGGCTGGCCGCTGGTACGCGGGTGGCGCAGGCTGCGTCCCGACCCGCTGCGCCGGCTGCACCTGCCCGGCCCGGAGACCGACCCGCAGCGACCGGCGGAGCCCCTGCTCGCGGCGACCTCGGTGCCCGACCCGACGGCCGCCCAGCAGTCCGCTCTCGGGTTGGCCATCCGCGCGGTCGCCGACCGGTCCGGCGAGCGGCTGCCGGCCCCGTGGCCGGTCGCGGTGACCGCCGCCGCCCGGTCGAGGCTGGCCGACCTGCCGGACGCCCTGGACGGGGCGGTCGCCGGCACCGACCTGGGCATGGACCGCCGGCCGGCCTGGTGGCGGCTGGTGGGGGCGCTCCAGTGGCTGGTCACCCTCGCCGCCGTGGCCGGGCTGGGCTGGCTGGTGCTCGGCTACGCGCTGCGCGCCCTCGGGCTGCCGGCCCTGGAGTACCCCCGGGTGGGCGACGCCCCGCTGCCCACCGTGCTGCTCCTCGGGGGCCTGCTCGCCGGCCTGCTGCTGGCCGCGGTGACCCGACCGGTGGTCCGCTGGGCGGCCCGGCGGGCCCGGCGGCGGGCCGAGCAGCGGCTCACCGACGAGGTCGCCCGGGTCGGCGCGGAGTACGTCCTCGTTCCGGTCCGGGCCATCCTCGACCGGTACGCCCTCGCCCGCCAGGCCTGGGAGGAAGCCGCCCGGTGACCGGCCTGCGGCCGGGCGCGGGCCGCCGGTGACCGCCCGCTGGTGACCGCCCGGCCGATCGCCACCGAACGCCACCGTCGGCACGGGTGTCCGGGGCGGCACGGCGGCGTAGGGTCGTGCCATGGCCACGCCACAGACCCCCTACGACGCGGTGCTCTCCGCGGCCCGCGACGTGACCAGGCTGGACTGCGCGCTCGACGCCGAGATGCTCGGCACGGCGCTGCTGGGCAGCGTCTACGCGATCGCCGAGACCGACCGGGAGACGGCGGTCCGGGACTTCGTCTCCGGTTTCCTCGCCGCCACCTCCCGCCGCCGCACGGCCGCCGCCACCACCATCCGCCAGGTCTTCGCCGCACTGGTCCCCGATGCCGAGGGCGCGGCGAAGGTCCGCCCCGGCGCGCAGGCCCCGGCCTGGGCCGGTCAGCTCGGCCGGGTCCACCTCACCGGCACCTGGGCGTACGGCGACGTGTACGGCGACCAGACCTCCTACCTGGCCACCTTCGCCTACGACGACGCGACGGGCGGCCCGGAGCACGCCCTGGTCGCGCTGGTCGACCACAACATCGGCATCGCCAAGGACGTCTTCGTCGGCGGGCCGGCCGAGCGGATCCTGGAGCAGGTCCGGCAGATGTGCGCCGACGACGACCTGACCTGGTTCCGCGAGGAGGACCCGGCCCGGATGCACGGCGAGGTGGGCCGCCACCTGGCGATCACCGACGACCTCGCCGACCTGCCCGCCGAGGGGTCGCTCGCCACCGACCGGGCGCTGGTCGGGGCGCGGTTGGCGGTGCTGCCGGAGGCGAGCCCCGACACCACCGGCTGGCCCGCGGAGCCGCTCGACACCGACGAGCGCACCGCGCTGGTCCGCGCCTTCCTGGCCTCTCCCGCGGCGGCCCGGCACGGGCTGAACACCCTCGACAGCGACGCCGAACTGGCCTCGCTGCACTTCTGCCTGGGGTTGCTCTTCGACCACTCGGCGAGCTTCCCGGACGCCGACCCGCTGCGGTGGAGCCCGGCGGTGGCCGGGCTGTTCCTGCTCGACTGGGTGCACCGGCGGGCCGTGCTGGACATGGACGACGCGGCGCTGCTGCCCCGGGTGCTGCGTGCCTGGGCGGCGTTCGCGGCCCGGCGGCGGGGGCTGCCCGAGCGGGCCGGCATCCAGACCGACGAGGCGATCGAGGAGCTGGTGCCGGAGTTCGCCCGGCTCTACTCGACCGGTGAGCGGCGCAGCCCGGCGACGGCGGCGGTGGCCCAGTTGATGGCCGACGGGGTGGACCCGGACGACCCGGTGGCCCTGGACGCCTGGATCGAGGCCAACCGGCAACGCCTCGGCGACGACACCCCCTGACCCGGCCGGCCGCCGGTCAGGGTTCGACCAGGGCCAGCCGGCCGGGGGCGACGTCGAGGCGGATCCGCTGGCCCCAGCGCAGCGTCAGCCGGTCGGCCTCCAGCCCGTCGGCGAAGGCCACCAGGCCGTCGGACTCGGCGGTCAGCTCCAGCGCGCCGGTGCCGTCGAGGCGGCCGGCGACCAGGTCGGCGCCGGTGACCGGGGAGGGCCACGCCTCCCGGACGAACCAGCACAGGGCCGCCTCCTGCGGGGCGGGCAGCGCCGGGCCGGTCGGTCGGCCCCGGGCGATCGAGGCGCACCAGCCGGTGGCCCCGGTGCCGGTGCCGACGACCACCCCGGAGGAGGACTGCCGTTCCCGGCGGGGTCGGCCGTCCCCGGCCACGTCGAGCAGGTAGCGGGCCGACTGGTGGGAGGGGTGCCCGACGTACACCTCGTTGAGGCCGACCAGCTCCTGCCCGTCGTCGAGGGTGGCCCGGACCATGACCCGGTGGCGCAGCGGCGCGGTGCCGGCGACCACCGCCGGGAGCAGGGCCGCCACCTGGTCGCCGGTGCACCGGACCAGCACCCCGGCGTTGCGGCCCGGCTCCGGGTCGACGCCGACGACGGGCTGCCCGCCGAGGTACTTCGCCACGTTGGCGACCAGGCCGTCCGGGCCGACGGCGACGACCACGTCCTCCGGGCCGAACAGGAACCGGGGCAGGTCGTCCCGGTCGACCGTGCCGCGTCGCCATTCGGCGGGGACGGCGGCCGCGACGGCGGTGAGCGCCGCCTGGAGGGCCTCGTGCCGGTCGATCACCTCGGCCAGGTCCCGCCCCCGGGCACGCAGGTACCACTGGGCCGCCGCCCGGGTGCCGTGCCGGGCGAGCAGTTCGTCCAGCTCGCTGGCGCGGCTGACCACCACCACCCGGGGGGCCAGGCTGCCGCTCACCGGTCACCTGTCGAGCCCGGCCCGGTGAGCCGGCCGAGCAGGTCGGCCAGCAGGTCCGGGGTGACGGTGAGCTGGCCGATCTGCGGGAGCTGACCGGCGAGTTCCCGGACGGTGAGGGCTTGCAGCACCGACGGCGGCAGTTCGGCGTACGCGGCCAGTTTCGCCGCCTCGGCCTCGGCCTCGGCGGCGCCGACGGCGCGTACCGTCTCGGCTTTGGCCAGGGCGAGCACCCGCTCGCGGTCGGCCGCGCCCCCGGCGAGCAGGCGTTCCTTCTCCGCTTCGGCGGTGGCGAGCACCCGGGTCCGGTCGGCGGCGGCGACGTTGGCGACCTGTTCCCGTTCCGCCTTGCCCTGGGCGGTGGCCAGCTCGGCGGCGGCGTCGAGTTCGGCCCGGCGGCGGGTGTTCGCCCCGTGCTGCTCGACGAGCTGCTGCTCCCGTCGGGCCAGCTCGATCTTGTTCTGGAGTTCGTTCTCGGCGATGCCGCGTTCCTGCTCGACGGCCTGCGCCCGGCGGGCGTAGGTGGCCCGGTCGGCCTGCACCTGCACCGCCTCCCGGGTGGGGGTCTGCAGGGCGCGTTCCAGCTCGGGTTCGGGCCGGACGGCGACCACCCGGGCGCTGACCACGGCGACGCCGATGTCGGTGAGCCGGGGCTCGGCGTCGAGCGCGGCGGAGACCGCCTCGCGGACCGGTGCGACGGTGGTCAGCGCCTCGGCCAACGGCACCCGGGCGAGCAGGTCGAGCGCGGGTTGCTGGGCCAGCTCGGCGAGCAGCGTGGCCACCTGGTCGAGGGGGCGGGACCGGGGCCTGCCGGTGCGCGGGTCGACCGAGAAGTCGAGCCGGCCGGCGGCCAGGGCCGGGTCGGCGATCCGGTAGGTCACGGTGGCCTGGACGGTGATGTCGGCGAAGTCGCCGGTCCGGGCGTGGAACAGCAGCGGCAGCTCGCGGTCGTCCACCGGCACCTCGCTGAGTACGGCGGTCAGCGGCCGGTACCAGAAGGACTGGCCGGTCCCCTCCCGCCGGACCCGCCCACCGACGTGCAGGCGCACCCAGTTGGTCGGGGTTCCGCGCAGGTGGCGCAGGAAGAGTCGTCTCGTCACGTCGGCCATGTCTCGCACCCTCCCCTTTTTCGTCCTCACGACGATAAACCTTCTGCTAGGTTATCGTCAAGGTGGTGATAAAGAGATGGGCGAGTATCCGCCCTTCGCCGTGACGGTGGACCTGGTGGTGCTCACCGTGCGCGCCGAGGAGCTGCACCTGCTGCTGGTCCGCCGGGGCATCCCGCCGGACCGGGGCCGCTGGGCGCTGCCGGGCGGCTTCGTCGGCATCGACGAGGACCTGCCCGACGCGGCCGTCCGGGAGCTGACCGAGGAGACCGGGCTGCCCGAGCCGGCCGGCCACCTGGAGCAGCTCGGCACGTACGGCCGGCCCGACCGCGACCCCCGCGGCCGGGTGGTCACCGTGGCCTGGCTGGCCCTGCTCCCCGACCTGCCCACTCCGGTGGCGGGCTCGGACGCCGCCTCGGCCGAGTGGCTGCCGGTCACCCGGCTCGCCCCCGGCCAGCTCGCCTTCGACCACGACCGGATCGTCGCCGACGGCCTGGAGCGGGCCCGCGCGAAGCTGGAGTACACCCCGCTGGCCAGCGCCTTCTGCCCGGCCGAGTTCACCGTGGCCCAGCTGCGGGCGGTCTACGAGACGGTCTGGGGCACCCGGCTGGACCCGCGCAACTTCCACCGTAAGGTCACCGGCACCCCCGGCTTCGTCACCCCCGTCGGCCGGGCCACCGAGGGTGACCGGGGCCGTCCGGCCCAGCTGTTCCGCCGGGGTCCGGCCACCCGGCTGCACCCGCCCATGCTCCGCCCTGAGCCCTGAGCCCGTCGTGGCGGCGTCGTGACGTCGTGACGTCGTGGTGACGTCATGGCGTCACATGGCGTGGTGGCGTGGCGTGGCATCAGGAGAGGGTGCCGAAGACCAGCCCGGCCACCAGGCCGCCCACCAGCGCGCCCACCACCACCTGCGCGACGGTGTGGTCGCGCAGCCGGACCCGGGACCAGCCGACCAGGCCGAGCAGCGGCACGGCGGGCAGCAGCCGGGGGCCGAAGGTGAGCATCAGCACCACGAGCGTGCCGGCGGCCACCGCCGCATGGATCGACATCTTCCACCAGTGGCTGACCGACACCGCCACCACCAGGCCGACCACCCCGGCGGTGACCAGGGCGAGCAGCGCACGCGGCGCACCGAGCAGCACCAGCAGGGCCAACCCGGCGGCGGCCGAGGCGAGGCCGAGGAGCAGCGGCACCCGGCGCTGCTCACGCCGACCGATGTGCCGGTCGGTGAGCCGGCCCCGCCGTACCCCACCCAGGATGTACGCGCACGGGACACCGGCGGCGAAGACCGTGGCGAGCAGCCCCCAGCCCAGGCCCCGCAACCCACCCGCACCGTGCCAGCCGATCAGCACGGTCAGCCCGGTGACCAGCACGGCCGGCGCGGTCACCTCGGTCACCCACCGGGCCACCCGGGTCGCCGCGCCCGTCGGCCGGCGGGACGGGTGTCGGCGTCCGCCCCACACCGGTGGCGCGCTCAGCCCGTGGTGTCGACGGTCGCCGTACCCTCCGGGGCCGCGCGGTCGTCACCGGCCGACGCGGGCACGGCGGGTGCCTGCGGCGCGGGGGCGGGGGTGGCGGACGGCCCGGCGGCCGGGGCCGACAGGCGGGCCGGGGCGGCGGGCGGCCCGGCGGCCGGGGCCGACGGGCGGGCCGGGGCGGCGGGCGGCCCGGCGGCCGGGGCCGACGGGCGGGCCGGGGCGGCGGGCGGCCCGGCGGCCGGGGCCGACGGGCGGGCCGGGGCGGCGGGCGGCCCGGCGGCCGGGGCCGACGGGCGGGCCGGGGCGGCGGGCGGCCCGGCGGCCGGGGCCGACGGGCGGGCCGGGGCGGCGGGCGGCCCGGCGGCCGGGGCCGACGGGCGGGCCGGGGCCGGTCCGCTCCGGGGCGCCGGAGGTGCCCCGTCCCGGGCGCGGGGGGTGCGGGCCGGGACCGCCGTCACGGAGGGCCGGGGGCGCGCGGTGGGAACCAGGGTGACGGTGACGGTGGGTCGTGGGTCGACCGGCACGGTGGACCCCGGCGTCGGGGTGGGGCCGGGCGTCGGCTCGGGGGCCGCCGTGGGCTCGGGGTCGGGTGTCGGCTCGGGCGTCGGGCCGCCGGAGGGCGCGGCGGTCGGCGACGGGTCCGGCGGCGGCCCGGAGCAGGTGGTCGTCGGTACGGCGCTCGGGCTCGGGTCCACGCTCGGCACGGCGGTGGGTGCCGGGCGGGACGGGCCGTCGGGCGCGGACGTCCGGCGGATCGGCGGGGCCGTGGCGACGGGTGCCCGGGGCGGTGGAGCGGGATGGTGGGCGGGGCCGGTGGCCGGCGCCGGGGTGGTGGCCGGCGCGGGAGGGGTCGGTGCGCCGGTCGGGGCCGTCGGCGGCCGGGCCGGCTGGCCGGTGGCGGGCGCCGGGACGACCACCGGACCGACCGAGGGGGTGGGCAGGAACGGGGTGCCGCCGCCGGGGAGGGCGGTGCTGCCCACGGTGGCCGATCCGCTGCTGATCGCGGCGAGCACGGGCATCGAGGCGGCCCCGGCGAGCAGGGCGACGGTGAACAGGTAGCCACGGTGCGGCCCGGCGGGGCCGGGAGCACGGTGGACGCCGATCATCCGTCGGTAGCTACCGCCGCCGGCCCGGTGCCGACCGAGGAGCGGTACCGGAGGACCGTCACCATGCTCGGACACCGCACCACCCCTCGTCGACCTGGACGCGATCGGCGGCGGGCAGCGGAAACTGAACGGACATTATTCGCTAAACACCCACCGGTACCGGTCAGCTTGACCCAGTGACGCCCAGTTCACCAGGCACTACCGCGTGTCGACACACAAAAAGTCCGTCGAGGCCGGACGCCCGCCACGGCAAAAAGGTCCACGGGTCGTGAAGCGGACATGTCACCACCAGCCGGCGGACCATACTGTGGGGCCGCTCACCACCTCTGCAATCATTCAGACACGACGGCAACGCAGCCGCACCTCCGCGTACCCCGTGGCAGGCGTAGCTGGTCGCCGGAGCTCCCGAACCGGGTTCGACCCTTGGATCCGGCTCAGGCAGTGCGGCAACCCCCACCGGGGCTAGGCACGGCCGCCAGGAACCAGTCCGGCAACAGCCGGGCCGGCGCACGTTGTGCGCGGACGGGTGACCCCCCGGCTCGGGCACAGACACGACAGGGAGAGACGGATGGCAAAGGGCGACCCTGCGGTCTCCAGCCGCGGCCGGCGAGCCGCACCCCGGTCCCGGCGAGCCGCCGCGACCGGCGAGCCGGAACTCGTACAGCTGCTCACCCCGACCGGCGAGCGGATCGAGAGCGCCGTCGGTCCGGACGGCACCGAGTACCGCGTCGACTTCACCGACGAGGAGTACCGCGGCCTCTACCGCGACCTGGTCCTGGTCCGCAAGCTCGACGCCGAGGCGACCGCGCTGCAGCGGCAGGGCGAGCTGGGCCTGTGGGCCTCGCTGCTCGGCCAGGAGGCGGCCCAGGTCGGTTCCGGGCGGGCGCTGCGCAGCCAGGACATGGCCTTCCCGACCTACCGGGAGCACGGCGTCCTCTACTGCCGGGGCATCGACCCGATCATGCCGCTCGGCCTGTTCCGTGGCGTCGACCAGGGCGGCTGGGATCCGAACGAGTTCAAGTTCAACATGTACACGATCGTCATCGGGGCACAGACCCTGCACGCGACCGGGTACGCCATGGGCGTCCACATGGACGGCCGCACCGGCACCGAGGACGGCGAGGCGGTGATCGCCTACTTCGGCGACGGCGCGACCAGCCAGGGCGACGTCAACGAGGCGTTCGTCTGGGCCAGCGTCTTCAACGCCCCCCTCGTCTTCTTCTGCCAGAACAACCAGTACGCCATCTCCGAGCCGCTGGAGCGCCAGACCCGGGTGCCCCTCTACCGGCGGGCCGGCGGCTTCGGCTTCCCCGGCGTCCGGGTGGACGGCAACGACGTGCTCGCGTCGTACGCGGTGACCCGGCACGCGCTGGACAACGCCCGGCTCGGCCAGGGCCCCAGCCTGATCGAGGCGTTCACCTACCGGATGGGCGCGCACACCACCTCCGACGACCCGACCCGTTACCGGATCGCCAGCGAGGTCGAGGCCTGGCAGGCCAAGGACCCGATCGCCCGAATGAAGGCGTTCCTCGACAGGCAGCAGATCGCCGACGCCGACTTCTTCGCCGAGGTCGACGAGCAGGCCCGCGCCGAATCGGTGCACCTGCGCGAACGGGTGCTCGACCTGCCCGACCCGGCTCCGGTGTCGATGTTCGACCACGTCTACCCGCACGGCTCACCCGAGGTGGACGCGCAGCGGGCGCAGTTCAGCAGGTACCTGGAGTCGTTCGAGGGGAGCGCGCACTGATGGCCACGGAGACGCTCACCCTCGGCAAGGCCCTCAACACCGGCCTGCGCCGGGCGCTGGAGAACGACCCGAAGGTCGTCATCATGGGCGAGGACGTCGGCAAGCTCGGCGGCGTCTTCCGGATCACCGACGGCCTCCAGAAGGACTTCGGCGACCAGCGGGTGATCGACACCCCGCTGGCCGAGTCCGGCATCATCGGCACCGCCGTCGGCCTGGCCATCCGGGGCTTCCGGCCGATCTGCGAGATCCAGTTCGACGGCTTCGTCTACCCGGCGTACGACCAGATCGTGTCGCAGGTGGCCAAGATGCACTACCGCTCGCAGGGCAAGGTCACCATCCCGATGGTGATCCGGATCCCCTACGGCGGCGGCATCGGCGCGGTGGAGCACCACTCCGAGTCGCCGGAGGCGTACTTCGCGCACACCGCCGGCCTGAAGGTGGTGACCTGCGCCAACCCGCAGGACGCCTATGTGATGATCCAGCAGGCTGTCGCCTCGGACGACCCGATCGTCTTCCTGGAGCCGAAGCGGCGCTACTGGGAGAAGGGTCCGGTCGAGCTGGACGCCCCGCTGTCCGGGGCGTACCCGCTGCACGCCGCCCGGGTGGTGCGGCCCGGCACCGACGCGACAGTGCTGGCGTACGGCCCGATGGTGCGGACCGCGCTGGACGCGGCGACCGCCGCCGCCGAGGACGGCCGGGAGCTGGAGGTCGTCGACCTGCGCACCCTCTCTCCGCTGGACCTGACCGCCGTCTACGAGTCGGTACGGCGCACCGGCCGGTGCGTCGTCGTCCACGAGGCCCCGGGCAACCTGGGGCTGGGCTCGGAGATCGCGGCCCGGATCACCGAGGAGTGCTTCTACTCCCTGGAGTCCCCGGTGCTGCGGGTCACCGGTTTCGACACCCCCTACCCGGCCAGCCGGGTCGAGGAGGAGTACCTGCCCGACCTCGACCGGGTGCTCGACGCCGTCGACCGCACCTTCGGCTGGTGAGCGCGATGTCCCGGATCAAGGAGTTCAACCTGCCCGACCTGGGCGAGGGCCTGACCGAGGGCGAGATCCTCGCCTGGCTGGTCAAGGTGGGCGACGTCATCGAGCTGAACCAGCCGATCGTCGAGGTGGAGACGGCCAAGGCGGCCGTCGAGATCCCGGCGAAGTGGGCCGGTGAGGTGCGGTCGATCTTCCACCCGGAAGGGAGCACCGTCGAGGTCGGCACCCCGATCATCGCGATCGACACCGACCCCGGCGCCGGGCCGGTGCCGGAGTCGACGACCTCCACCGCGACGTCGGACCTGCCCACCCCGTCGGCCGCGTCACTGGCCGCGGTCCAGGTCGCCCCGGCCGAGGGCATGGTCGAGCCGGGCCTGATCGGCGGCGTCGCCCCGGGCGGCCGGACCGCCGTCCTGGTCGGCTACGGCCCCCGCAACGCCCCCGCCAAACGCCGCCCCCGCAAACCCCCCACCCCACCCACCCCCACCCCACCCACCCCCTCCCCCTCCCCCTCCCCCTCCCTCTCACCCCCACCCCCACCCCCAGCCCCAGCCCCAGCCCCAGCCGATCATGGAGTTGTGGTGGGGGACAAAACTGTCGCAGTTACCGCAAATTCGGCACCACGAGTCCATGATCGACGGAGCGCGGGTGGGCCGGTGCTGGCGAAGCCGCCGGTGCGGAAGCTCGCGAAGGACCTCGGGGTCGATCTGGGGGTGCTGGTCGGTTCTGGTCCGCTCGGTTCGATCACCCGGGAGGACATCCAGCGGGCGGTGGCCGGCGGCACCGTGGCTGGGGGCACCGTGTCCGGGGGCGCGGTGGCCGGTGGCATGGTCGTGGCGGGGGGCACGGCTTCGGCGGGGAACGGGGCGGGGACGCTGTCGGGCACCTCGGGCGCGAGCTTCGGCGCGGACCGCGAGCAGCGCATCCCGGTCAAGGGGGTACGCCGACTCACCGCCGAGAACATGGCCCGCTCGGCGTTCACCGCTCCGCACGTCACGGAGTTCCTGACCGTGGACGTGACCCGGGCGATGAAGGCGCTGGACCGGCTGCGTGACCGTCGGGAGTGGCGCGACGTGCGGGTTTCGCCGTTGCTGCTGGTCGCCAAGGCGGTGCTGCTGGCGGTCCGCCGGCACCCGATGGTCAACTCGACGTGGGCCGGCGACGAGATCGTCGTCAAGGAGTACGTCAACCTGGGCATCGCGGCGGCCACCGAGCGCGGCCTGATCGTGCCGAACGTCAAGGACGCCGGCCGGCTCACGCTGCGCGAGCTGGCGGACGCGCTGACCGGGCTGGTCCAGACCGCGAAGGCGGGGAGGACCTCCCCGGCGGACATGTCCGGCGGCACCCTGACGATCACCAACGTCGGGGTCTTCGGGGTGGACACCGGCACTCCCATCCTGCCCCCGGGCGAGGCGGCGATCCTGGCCTTCGGGGCGGTCCGCGAACTGCCGTGGGTGCACAAGGGGAAGGTCAAGCCACGCCTGGTGACCACTTTGGGGCTCTCCTTCGACCACCGGATCATCGACGGCGAGCTGGGCTCGAGGTTCCTCCGGGACATCGGGGACTTCCTCGCCGACCCGGAGGCGGCGCTGCTCGCCTGGACCTGACGACGGTGACCGTCCGGTGACGGCCGGTGTGCCCGGGGTGAACGCCCGGCACACCGGCCGTTGCCGTTGAAGGAAGAAAACGTGACCCAGACCTCTTCTCAACCTTCGATCCTTAGGCAGGTGTCTCAGCTCACCTAATAATCGATGGCGAACGACGGCCGATCGGTGTTCAATGGAGTCATCAGGGGCTGACAACCGAATAGTTCGGAGGAGAGACACCATGAGCATGATCGAGCGAATCCGCACCCGTCGTGACGCCACCCGCCGGGCCCGTGCCATCGAGCACGCGCTGCGCTCCGCCAACTCGCCCGCGGTCCGCGACGAGATCATCGCGATTGCCCAGCGTCACATGAGCTGACCCGGCACCGGCTTTTCTCTCCCTCCTCCAGATCGATGACCCGCCCGGACCCCGGGCGGGTCATCGGCGTTCCCGACCGGTTGAGACCGGGATTCCACCTCGCCACGACGCCCGGTACGGTGGTTCCGGTCGCCACCCGCCGACCTGGACACCGATCGCGCCGGATGGACGCCGATCGACACCGTCCGGCGACGCGGAGTGACGGTCGGTGCTCCCTGGGTGCCCCGCGCGCGAACCGGATACCGTGCGGGGAGCCCACACGGCCGAGCCGGCCGGGCACCGGTGACACAGCCGACCGGACGGACGGCATCGGCGGCCGACATGTGATGGAGGAGGCGCACCCATGACGTCCGAGGGCCAGCATCGCCCCGGCCAGGAGCCGGACGAGGTGCCACCGGGCTCCGGGGGACCGGCGTCGTACGGCGACCGGCAGCCGCAGCAGGACCCCGGGTACGGCACCCCCGCCACACCCGACCTCGGCTGGGCGCCGCCACCCCCCACCGGTCGGGCCGAGCCGACCGGTCCCTCCTGGACCCCACCGGCCCAGCCGGCTGCCTGGGGTGGCCCGCAGGCTCCCCGGCAGTCCGAGCCGACCGAGGCGTGGACTCCGCCGGCCGGTGCCACGGCACCCGCCTGGGCCGGGCAGCCCGGTCAACCGGCCTGGGCGCAACCCGAACCCGGCGCCCGTGGCGCCGCCCGGGTGCCGCAGCCCGACAACCCGTCCGGTGGCGGTTGGTCCGCCCCGCCCGACCCTGCTCCGGCCGCGCCCGCCGGCTGGCCCGCCCAGGGCTCCGCACCGCACGACGCGACCCCCGGCGCCAACGGCTGGGGCACCGCGCCCGCGCCCGCGCAGGAGGAGCCCCGCGCCGGTGGCTGGCCGGCCGACGACCGGGCCGACGCCGGCCGCGGCAACGGCTGGTCCGCCGACGAGCGGGCCGGGGCCGCCCCGACCCGGGACGGCTGGCCCGGCGGCCCCCAGGACGCACCGGGGAACTCCGGCGGCTGGGCGACCGGCACCGCGTCCCACCCCGACGAGGCACCCCGCCCCGCCGGTCGGGCCTCGGTCCCCGTACCGGCCCAGCCTGAGCCCGCCAACCAGACCGCGCCCTGGCCGCAGCCCGAGGCCCCGAACCAGACCGCGGCCTGGCCGCAGCCCGAGACTCCGAACCAGACCGCGCCCTGGCCGCAGCCCGAGACTCCGAACCAGACCACGCCCTGGCCACAGCCGGAGGCCGGCGGCCACGGCGGCGCCCCGGTGCCGGCGGCCGACGCTCCGGCGGGCGAGGGCTGGTCCACCGGGGAAGCCCCGGCCCGGGCCGGCAGCTGGCCCGCCAACCGGCCCGGCCCGGACGACGCCGGCCGCTCCGGTGACTGGCCGAACGGGTCGCCGAACGACCGGGCACCACAGTGGGCACCGGACGAGCCCGCCACGGCCCGCTGGGAGGGCCGCCGCGAGCAGCCGGCCCTCGACAACTGGCCGGCTGCGGCATCCCACGACGACCAGCCGCGTCAGGACGACCCGGCCCCGGGCCAGCAGTGGCCGACGCCACAGGCCGGCTCGCGGGGTGCGGCCGCCGTACCCTCCCGGGAGGACCGTCCCGAGTCCGGGGCGGCCTGGCCGGCACCACCGGAGCTGCCCGCCCGGTCCGCCACGTCGGTCGCCGCACCGGACGGTCCGCCCTCCTGGGCCGGTGCCGCCGGTGACCCGCAGCCGCCACACCGGGCGGGTGTCGAGCTTCCGGTCGTGCCGGACGCCGAGCCGTGGGCACCCGGGCAGGCGTGGGGCCGTGTCGAGCCCGCCGCACAGCCCGCCGAAGGCGGCTGGGAGCCACGTCGCGGCGACGACCAGCCGATCTACCAGCCGGGGCCGGCCCCCGGCATCTCACCGGCCAACGCGGTGCCGCTCCCGCCGCAGGAGCAGCGCGTCCCCGGGGCCAGCCTGGCCGCCGCACCGCCGGCCGACTACGTCCCGCCGGCCCAGCAGGGCGGCCCGGTCGACCAGCAGCCACCCGGCCGTGAGGCGGCCGGCTGGGGCGCGACCGAGCAGCCAGCGCCGACGGCCGGGCCGGTGTTGCCCGCCCAGCGGACCGCGCCCGAGTCCGAGGGTGCCGGCCGTCCCCCGGTGCCGGCTGCCGACAGCGGGGATTCCGGTGCCGTCGGCCGGGCCTCCGCCAGCGCCTCGGTGCCGACGGCCAGCCGGGTCGCGCCCCCGTCCGACCAGGGGGCACGTCCGGGTGGTCCGGTGGTCCCGCAGCCCCGGGTGTACGGGCGGGCGACCCGCCCGGAGCCGGCGGACGAGGCCGAGGAGCGCGACGCTCCGCGTCCCGACCACGACTCCCGCTTCGACGACCAGGACCGGGCGCACGGCTTCGGTGGTGAGAAGCCCTCGTCCGCCCCGCCCGCGTTCGGCGGCGGCATCCCGGCCTTCGCCGACCCGGCCGGCAGCAACCGGCCGATGAACGGCACCCGGCCGCATGGGCCGGCCGACCAGCCTGCCGAACCGTTCGGCAGCCGCCCGACCAGCGGCGGCCCGACCAGTGGTGCACCGGCGGGTGCCGCGCCCGTGCCGGGGTACGGCCACCCGGCCCACGACCCGGCCCACGGCGGGTACGCGTCGCCCTTCCCGCCCGCCGGGCAGCAGTTCCCGTCCACGGGGCAGCAGTTCGGCCCGGCCGGGCAGCAGCCCGGCACCGCCAGTTGGCCGGTCGAGTCCGACTCGGAGCACGGGCGTTTCGACGCGTTCAAGCCGGAGGCCGAGCCGGAGCAGAAGGCCGAGCAGCCCACGCCGAAGGTACGTAACGGTCGGGTGCTCGCCCTGGTGCTGATCGCGGCGGTGCTGATCCTGGCCGTTCCGCTGGGGCTGCTGATGCTGCTCGGCAAGATCGGTGCGGACGACGAGCCGGCCCCGTTCAACCCGGCCGTCGGCTCCTGCGTCAAGCAGTCCGGCACCGGTGCGAGCGCGGCGGGCTGCAGCGAACCGGGTGCCTTCACGGTCGTCTCCAAGGTGGACGCCAAGGAGAAGTGCACCGACCCGACCCAGCCGCACGTGGTGCTCCAGGGCGGTGGCGTCGACCGGGTGCTTTGCCTGAAGCCGGCCGCCGCGCAGTAACGACGTACGACGGCGGGGCACGGTCGCGACCGTGCCCCGCCGTCGGTGTTTCGGGAGCCGCGCACTGGGCAGTCTTGAGGGCACGCAGACGTTGAGCCCGAGGAGGTCCCCATGGCCGGCAACGAGCACGAGGTCAACCGCAGCGCCCGCAGCGGTCGGTTCGTCACGGAGAGCACCACCGAGCGGGAGCACCGGCACACGACCACCGAGCAGGTCGGCGGCGGCGGGGACCGCGAGGTCAACCGTAGTGCGAGCACCGGCCGGTTCGTCACCGGGACGACCGCCGAGCTGCACCCCTCGACCACCGAGACCCAGCACGTCTGACCACAGGCCGACCAGCGCCCCCCGCGTCCGCGCGGGGGGCGCCGTCAGGTCCGGGCACCGAGCCGTACGCAGGGGGTCCGGGCGCTCGCCAGCAGGCGGCGGTTGTCCGCCGCGGTGATGTCCACGGTGACCGACACACAGCCCCCGGTGGTCCGCAGCACGTTGCCGAAGACACTGTAGACCTGGCGTTTCACCATGTACGGATAGTCGAACCGGCTGGTCGCCCCGTCGGACGGGCGGGTGGCGGAGAGCCGGACGGTCGCCCCGGTCGGCACCCGCTCGGTGGAGACGAAGAGCGGCCAGGCCGCCTGGCAGCGCGGCGAGTGGCGCAGCGTCAGGCTGCCGTAGGGCTGTTGTTTCGGGTCGGGGTCCGGGACCGGGACGGTCTCCACACTGAGCGCGTCGACCTGGCAGCGCGCCTCCTGCGGGTCCGCCCCGTCCGCGACGGCGACGGCGGCGGTCGTGGGTGCCGGGGTCGAGGCTTCGGTGGGCCGGTCCGCCCGCCGGTCCGGGCCGACGCCCGAATCGGCCAGCAGCGGAACGACCGAGCCGGCGACGAGCACCGTCAGCCCTGCCGTCGCGGCCAGCGCCCAGCGGGACACCGCCGGCCGCCGTGTCGGCGTCGGTCGCCGCTCCGCCGGTCGTCCCGGGTCCGGCTCGGTCGCCTGGCCCGTTTCGGCCTCCCGGTGCCAGCGGGCCCGCCAGGCCTCCTCGTCCCCACCACAGGCCCGGACGAACGCCATGGTCAGTTCCAGCGACGGCAGCCGGGTGCCGGACAGCACGCCCGCCAGGGCGGTGTGCGAGTAGTGCGCGGTCGTGGACATCTTCCGCAGGGACGGTTGCCCGGCGTCGCGCCGTAGCTGGGCGAGGTCGGCGACGAACTCGCGGTGCCGGGCATCGCCGCCGTGGTCCCGGGTGGCATCGGGCACCTGGCCGTCGGGTCGTCCGCTTCGCCCCGTCATGGACCCTCCCCTGCGTGTAAACCCTGGTGTCAACGTCCGTCACGCCAGTGCTTTACAGGCGGGCGTCACGACAGGATCGACCCCGGAGCAGCCACCCGCCTGATAGGTGCCGGCGAATATGATCTCACGGGGAGTGTCGAGTGGGGCACGTATCCGAACGGTTCGGTATCGACGTTCATCCCCGGTACACACGGATCATCCGGCTCACCGTCCGACGGGAACACCGCGCCGGTCCCGGGGCGGTGCCGAACTCTCGACAGGAGAACCGCGTGTACCACACGAACGGCACGAACGCTCCGGGGTCGGTGCCCCGCCGGCGGCTGCCGAGGCTCGTCGGACGGGTCCTCGCCGCCTGGGGTGTCACGGCGATGGTCCTGGTGGGCACGGCCTCGCCGTCGTTCGCCGGCATCACCGGCTACAGCGTCGCCGGCACGGGCGGCGCCGGCCTGATGGTCCGCACCAGCCCGTACGACGCGAACGCCGGCACGGTGGCCGTCCTCGGCGACGGCACCGGATTCACCGCCGAGTGCGCGGTACGCGGGCGCAACATCTCCGGCAACTCGGTCTGGCACCGGATCAGCTCCCCGGCCAGCGGCTGGATCAGCGACTTCTACACCAACACGCCGGGGTTCAACCAGTACCTGCCCGGTGAGCCGGAGTGCACCACCACCCCGCCGCCCACCGGCACCCGGGAGGACCGGGCCATGGCCTGGGCCCGGTCGGTCATCGGCCAGGCGTACACCAACGGGGACCTGGGCGACTCCAACCACGCGTGGGACGGCTGGTGCGACAACTTCGTCGGGCACGCCTACGGGCGGGCCGCCAGCGGCTACGCGTCCGCCATCGTGCACTACAACTCGCTGTACTCGCGCGGCATGATCCACACGTCGGGCACCCCGCCGGCCGGGGCGCTGGTCTTCTACGCCGCCGCGTCGATCAACGGGTACTACGGCCACGTGATGCTCTCCGAGGGCAACGGCAACTACATCACCTCGGCGGCCACCGTCCGCCGCGTGTCGCAGACCTGGCCGGGTGCGCCGTACCTCGGCTGGTCCTACGCCGACCCGGAGTGGACCGGGCGCTGACGCCTCCACCCGGCCCGGTTCCCTCCCGGTCGTCCGCCGAAAGGATCATGATGCGTCTCCCCCTTGCCACCCCCACGGCCCGGCGTGCCCTGCGCCTGGCCCTGGGCCTGGCGCTGGTCGCCGTCGTCGGTGCCGGCACCGTGCCCACCCCCGCCACCGCCGCACCCACCACGACCGCCCCGGTCGCCCACGCGGCGTCGGCCCCCCGCCCGGTCGACCAGGCCAAGCCGGCCAGTGTCGGTGGCCCCGCCACCAGCGCGAAGACGGCCCGGGTGGGCGTCAACGCGGTCGGCATCGACCTGTGTGCGCAGGTCGCCTACGCCGCCGGGTTCCGGAACAACCCGCTGGTCACCGCCGTGGCCGTCGCGATGGCCGAGTCCTCCTGCAACCCGTCGGCGGTGGGCAGCAACGGCCCCACCGCCGGCTGCCCCAACGGCTCGCTGGACCGGGGGCTGTGGCAGATCAACAACTGCTACCACCCCACCGTCAACGACACCTGCGCGTACACCGCCCAGTGCAACGCCAACGCCGCCTACAGCATCTCCAGCGGCGGCAGCAACTGGCAGCCCTGGTCGACGTACAACAACGGGGCGTACGCCGGCTATCTGTCCGCCGCGCAGGCCGCCGTGGCCCGCCTCGGCGGCACCGGCGACCCGCCGGCCGTAACCGGCACGATCCTGGCCAACCCGTCGCTCAACATCCGCACCGGGCCGGGCACCACCTACGGCATCGCCGGCTCCGTCGGCTACGGCGCGACGGTGAACATCTCCTGCTACACCTTCGGCGAGTACGTCAGCGGCGGCTACTGGCCGTCGTCCACCTGGGACCGGATCACCAACCCGGCGACGGGCGTGACCGGCTACGTGGCCGACACCTGGGTCAACACCGCCTACGACGTCAAGACGATGGTCGGTCGCTGCTGACCGTGCCGTCCGGGGCCGCGCGGGCAGGGTCGGACCCTCCCGCGCGGCTCCGTCGTGACCGCCGCCGTCCCGACCCGGCGACGACCCCACGCCCCGCGCCCCTCCCGACGCAGCGACGACCCACGCCCCACCCCTCCGGGCGCGGGGGCGTCCCACGCCCCATTCCTCCGGGCGCGGGGGCGTCCCACGCCCCATTCCTCCGGGCGCGGGGGCGTCCCACGCCCCATTCCTCCGGGCGCGGGGGCGTCCCACGCCCCATTCCTCCGGGCGCGGCGGCGGCGACCTACACCGTGTCCGGAGAGCGGTATGCCTGACAGGCATAAATATGACTGACAGGCATACCGGTGTACGCCGACATCACTTCCCGGCCCGGTGGCGGCCGGCGGTCGCTGCTCTCCCTCACGTTCCCGGGGGCCGGCCGGTGTTACGGTCGACGTGGAGCTTTCACATCGACGACGGAGGCCCGGATGGGTCAACGAGGATCGTTCCCCTCGGGGTTGGCGCGCAGGTTCAACGCCCGTGTCATGACGCTGCGGTCGTCGCCACGCTGGGGGCGGTTCCTCCGGCGGCACCTGGCCGTGGTCACCTACACCGGTCGCCGTTCCGGGCGGACGTTCAGCACGCCTGTCGCGTACCGACAGGCCGGCGACGCGGTGGTCATCCAGGTCGCGATGCCCGACGCCAAGCAGTGGTGGCGGAACTTCCTGGGCGCGGGCGGCCCGCTCTCGCTGAACCTCGACGGGGTCGACCGGGCCGGGCACGCCGTGGCCCGCCGGGACGACCGGGGCCGGGTCACCGTCACCGTCGACCTGACCCACTGACGCGGCGGGCCGGCGCGCCGACCGGCCCGACCGCCGACCGGCCCGACCGTCGACCGGGCCACGATGCCCGGTCCGGCCGGGGGCGACGATGCCACGCTGACCAGGAGCCGGTCGGTTGGGCGACCCTCCCTTGTGGTCGGTCACGCCTAGACTTGCCGGTCATGGACCCTGTCGCGCTGGCCACGGCGCTGGCGAAGTCGATCCTGTCGCAGGTCGGCAAGGAGATCGGCACCGCCGCCGCCAAGGAGGTCAAGGCCCGCGTCCGGGGAGACCCGGAGCACAAGGCGTTGGAGCGCGCGTTGCGCCGCGCCCTCACCGAGCTGCACCGGTCGTACGGCGACCGGCTGGCCGAGTTCGACGTCAACGACGGCTTCTGGGTGCACGAGGGCGCTCCCGAGCTGGCGAAGGTGCTCGTCCCCGGTGTGCCGCCCTCGCCGGTGCGGCTGGCGGAACGGGCCGTCGACTCGCTGGGGCCGGCCGCCTCCGACGACGACCGGTACGACCGGATCGGCCTGCTGCGGCCGGCGTTCAAGGCCCTGCTCGACGGGTTGGCCGCCGAGGTACGCCGCGAGACGGCCCTCCAGGGGATGCTCGGCCGCTCCGATGCCGCGTCGACCGCCCAGGCGACCAGCCGCATCGCCGAGCACCTGGGCGCGGTCGACGCCACCGACGAGGACCGGATCGCCTACCTGCGCTGGCTGATCGACCAGCACCGCTACCTGCGTACCGTGGGGGTGGTCCGGAACACCACCGTGCAGCTTCCGTTGGGCGAGGTGTTCGTCGGGTTGCAGGCGCGGCGGGACCGCAATCCCGGTGACCGGGCGCGGGCCTGGTTCGAGCGCGAACGGGAGCGGCTGGCCGCCCTGGTGGCCGAGGGGACGCTGGACCACACCGGTTTCGAGGCCGCCCTCGACCGGTTGCAGACGGAGTACGGCCACCGGTTCGCCGCCGAGACCGAACAGCCGGCCAGCCAGCCGGTGCTCGACGCGGCCCGCGACACCGCCCAGTTGCTGGTCCTGGGCGATCCCGGGACGGGCAAGACCACCCTGCTGCGCTACCTGGCCCTGACCCACGCCCGAGCGCTCATCGGCGGCGAGCAGGTCCACGGCCGGGACGCGCTGATCCCGATCTACCTCCGCATCGGCGAGTACGCCCGCCAGGGGTACCCGGAGGTGGGCGTAGGCGAGTTCCTGCCCGGCCAGCTCCGCCGCGCGGAGTGCACCCTGCCGGGCCTGGCCGATCTGCTGCGTCGCCAGCTCGACGCCGGCCGCTGCCTGGTGCTGCTGGACGGCCTGGACGAGATCGCCTCGGCCGAGCTGCGCCGGGACGTGGTCACGGCGGTGACCAACTTCGTGACCGCCCACGCCCGGCAGGGCAACCGGTTCGTGGTGACCAGCCGGATCGCCGGCTACCAGGCCGCCCCGCTGCCGGAGCCGTTCCGCGCGGTACGGCTCCAGGACATGGACGACCCGACGATCAGCCGTTTCCTCGACGTCTACTGCCGCGAGGTCGAACGCGCCGAAACCCCGGGCCGGTCCGCCGAGGCGACCCGGCTGGCCGGCGCACGCGAGGCCACCGCGATCGAACAGGCCCTCACGACCAACGCCGGGGTACGCCGGCTCGCCGCCAACCCCCTGCTGCTGACCGCGCTGGTGCTGGTGCACCGGGCCAGCGGCCGGCTCCCGCACCGCCGGGTCGAGGCGTACGTGGAGGTGTGCAACGCGCTCGGGCGCACCTGGCGCAGCGCCCAGGGGGTCGCCGAGGCCGACCTGCCCGACGAGCGGATCCTGACCCGGTGGCTGACCGAGCTGGGCTGGTGGATGCACGAGCACCGCCCGGAGGGTGCCGCCACCCGTGCAGAGCTACTTGAAGTGCTCGGTCCGCTGTGGGCGGCGCACCAGGGCGTCGGGTGGGATCCGCGCGTGCTGGAAGCCGCCGACCCGCTGCGCACCGACGCCGGGCTGGGGGTGGCCGAGTTCGTCGACAAGGCCGACACGCACACCGGCCTGCTGGTCGAGCGGGCTCCCGGCCGCTACGGCTTCGCCCACCTGACCTTCGAGGAGTACTACGCCGGCCGGGCGCTGGCGTTCCGTGGCTCGGCCACCGACCGGATCGCCGAGATCCGCCGCCGGCTGCACGACCCCCGCTACGAGGAGCCGATCCTGCTCGCGCTCGGCCTGATCGGCACCGACTATGTCGAGCAGATCGACGACGTGGTGACGAAGGCGATCTATCCGGCCGAGGGCAACCCGAGTCCGTACGAGGAACTGCTCGGCCGGGACTTCCTGTTCATGCTCCGGGTCCTGGCCGACGACACACCGCTGAAGACCGCGACCATCGACGCGGTGATCAGCCAGGCGGTCGACGAGTGGTTCGACCAGGAACACAGCCGATGCCGCTTCGCCGCCTACCGGGTCGCCCTGTCGGAGCGGTTGGCCGCGCTGGGCGGCACCAAGGCCGCTGATCGACTCCGCGCCGCCCTGGACAGTCGTGTCGTCCCGTCGGGTGACACCACTCTGCTGCGCTGGTGCCAGCTTGCGGTCATCGCGGCCCGGTTCGGCGCACTGAACGAACCCACCACCACCACACTGACCACCCTCGCCGCCACCCACACCTACTGGCGCGTGCAGATCGAGGCGTTCCGGGCGCTGACCGAAGCCGGCGCGCTCAGCGAACCCGCCACGACCGCACTGACCACCCTCGCCACCACCACCCACACTCAACCACGCATACAGATCGAGGCGTTTCGGGTGCTGGCTGCAGCCGGGGCATTCACCGAACCGGCCACCACCGCACTGACCACCCTCGCCACCACCGATCCCGACCCGAACGTCCAGATCCAGGCGATCTGGGCGTTGACGGACGTCGGCGCTGTCACCAAGACCGCCGCCGCCGTACTGACCAAGCTCGCCACCACCCACACCGACCCGCGCGTACAGATCGAGGCGATCCGGTCGCTGGCCGAAGCCGACGCACTCACGGACCCCACCACCACCGCACTGACCACCCTCGCCACCACCCACACCGACCCGTACGTACAGATCGAGGCGATCCGCGCGCTGAACGAAGCCGACGCACTCACGGACCCCACCACCACCGCGCTGACCGCCCTCGCCACCACCCACACCGACCCGGACGTGCAGTTACAGGCGATCCGGGCGCTGGCCGACGCCGACGCACTCACGGACCCCACCACCACCGCACTGACCACCCTCGCCACCACCCACACCGACCCGGACGTGCAGTTACAGGCGATCCGGGCGCTGGCCGACGCCGACGCACTCACGGACCCCACCACCACCGCACTGACCACCCTCGCCACCACCCACACCGACCCGTACCTTCAGATCGAGGCGTTTCGGGCACTGACCGCAGCCGGCGCGCTCACCGAACCGGCCACCACCGCACTGACCACCCTCGCCACCACCCATGCCAACCCGCACATACGGCTCCAAGCCATCCGGGCGCTGACCGGGGCCGGTGCCCTCACCGAACCGGCCACCACCGCACTGACCACCCTCGCCACCACCCACGCTCAACCACGCATACAGATCGAGGCGATCCGTACGCTGGCGAAAACCGGCGCACTCACCGAACGGGCCACCACGGCACTGACCACCCTCGCCACCACGGCCGAACTGGGGGAGACGCGGTCAGTCGCAGTAAGGCTGTTTCGCGATGTGACACCCTCCAGAGAAATTCAGAACTTGCTTCTGAAACTGTTGGTGGATGGCAGTTTTCAGATTCGCTACGAAGCCAAAAGCACGCTGATCAATTTTTCCCGCAGACGTCCGGAACTTGCGCCAGGCATCCTGTCAGACCTGGCCAGGGCATGCGTCAATTCCACTGACGGAGGGGCATCCGTGTCGGACGAGGTGTACGAAACCTTGCTGGCACACGTCGAGGCCACCCTTTCCGTCGATCGCCAAACAATCAGCAATGTTTGATGGAACTTCCCATCGAAGTGTCGACCGGGGGCAGCCGGCGGTGGCACACCAGGACCACCGGGGACGGACCACCGTCACCGCACGTCACGTAGGCGGTCTCCCGGAAGAACCGGTACGGCTACGGTCCGCTCTGGAGCCCTTAACGGGCACCGACAGCAGAAACCTGGCGTACAGGTCCACCACCGGCACCGCCGGAAGATCACCCACTGCCGTCACGAAGAGACTCGCCAGGTACCTCTGGGTTGTCCACAGATCGCCCGCCGCGAGAGCCTTCCGCGCCTCGGGACACGGATACGGCTGCTGACACGCCGGTTACGTCCGCGCTGGTGGTGTAAGAGACGGCCATCGCGTGATCCGGTCTGATGTTATGCGGCGATCGGGGCGGGGTCGGTGTGGTCGGTGTCGTGTTGGCTGGTGTCGAGGGTGATCAGGCGGGCTTTGGCGAGGAGTTCCAGGCTCATGTAGCGGCGGCCTTCGGTCCATTCGTCGGTCTGTTCGGCCAGGACCGCGCCGACGAGGCGGATGATCGCTGGCCGGTTGGGGAAGATCCCGACGACGTCGGTGCGGCGGCGGATCTCCTTGTTCAGGCGTTCCTGCGGGTTGTTCGACCAGATCTGACGCCAGATCTCACGGGGGAAGCCGGTGAACGCGAGGAGGTCGTCGCGGGCGGTGTCGAGGTGCTCGGCGGCGGCCGGGAACTTCGCTTCGATCGTGGTCACGACCCGCCGGTACTGGGCGTGGACGGCGTCGGCGTCGGGCTGGTCGAAGATCGTGCGGACGAGGGTAGCGATCCATGGCTGCGCGGACTTCGGGACTTTGGTGAGCAGGTTGCGCAGGTAGTGGGTGCGGCATCGTTGCCATGCGGCTCCTGGCAGGGCGGCGCCGATCGCAGCGACGAGGCCGGCGTGGGCGTCGGAGATGACCAGGCGGACACCGGACAGACCGCGGGCGGTCAACGAGCGCAGGAACGCCAGCCATCCGGCGCCGTCCTCGTCGGAGGCGACGTCCAGACCGAGGACTTCGCGTTGGCCGTCGGCGTTGACCCCGACCGCGATCAGGGCGTGGACGTTGACGGTCCGTCCGTGTTCACGGGTCTTCATTGTCAGCGCGTCCATCCACACGAACGTGTAGTGGGCGGCGTCCAAGGGCCGGTTGCGAAACGCCTCGACCTGCGCGTCCAGGTGCGTGGACATCTCCGAGACCTGCGACTTGGACAACTGACGGACACCGAGCTGCTCGACGAGCTTCTCCACCCGCCGTGTCGACACCCCGAGCAGGTAACTCGTGGCCACCACCGAGACCAGAGCCTGCTCGGCCCGCCGACGATGCGTCAGTAGCCAGTCCGGGAAGTAGCTGCCGTGCCGCAGCTTCGGCACCGCCAAGTCGATCGTGCCAGCCCGGGTGTCCCACTCGCGCTGCCGGTATCCGTTGCGCGAGTTGACCCGCTCGTCGCTGCGCTGTCCATAGCCGGCACCGCAGATCGCATCAGCTTCGGCAGACATCACCGCCTGCGCGAACGTCTTGATCATCGCCTGCAACACATCCGGCGACGCGCCCGCGATCTGCTCGCACAGCAGCTCAACAGGGTTCACACTCTCAGATGCGGCCATCGCGCATCACTCTCCTTCACTCGGACTTAGCCGTCTCGAAGGATCGCGCGGTGGCCGTCTCTCATCTACGCAACACGCCCATCACGGGCAAGTCGTACACCACTCCCGTGGACGCGACCGACACGCCCCGCAGTTCCACGCGGGACGCTGCGGCCGGTGGGCGGTCACCAGCGCCGCCCCACGTTGGTGCGATATGCCTGGTCCCGCGTCGGCCGGGGCTCCCGGCCGGGCTGCGGGTAGGCGTGGGTCAGCTCGTTCGCCCACCCCGGGCGCATAGGCATCGGCTCGGCCGGCTCCGGGCTTCGCAGGCGATCCGGGCAGTGCCGCCACCGAAGGCCACAGACGCATGCGCGGGACCATCGGCGGCGACGGTGGACGAGATCAGCAGGTATCGGCTCCGTTGCTCTGCGTAGAGGCATAGGCTCAACATTGGCGGACCCGTAGGCAGGTCGTCAACCCCCTCGGTGACAGGTTGCCTACCTGTGTCACCGGATGGTCCGACCGTGCGTGTGATGGCCCTCTCGGAGGTCGCCGACTATCTCGGCGTCTCCCGCCAGCGCGCCGCGATCCTGGTCGACCGCCCGGACTTTCCGGCCCCGATCGACACCCTGACCGTCGGCCGGATCTGGGACGCGGTCGAGGTCCGCGCCTACGCCGCGAAACGACGAGAGCGCAACGAGGGCGGCGCGGGCTAGCAAGCGCTGATGCGTCGTCCGGGTCACGATGCCCGGCCCGGGGTGACGTGACAGGCTGACAGGCATGGGAACGACACCGCGCGTACGTGCCCCCGAACTGCGGGGCAGGCAGTGGCTCAACACCGGTGGGCGGGAGCTGAAGCTCGCCGACCTGCGGGGAAAGACCATTTTGCTCGATTTTTGGACCTTCTGCTGTATCAACTGCCTGCACGTGCTCGACGAGTTGCGCCCATTGGAGGAGAAGTACGCCGACGTGCTGGTCGTCGTCGGGGTGCACTCGCCGAAGTTCGAGCACGAGAAGGACCCGGCCGCGCTGGCCGCCGCTGTCGAGCGGTACGGCGTGCACCACCCGGTGCTCGACGACCCCGAGCTGGACATGTGGCAGCAGTACGCGGCGAAGGCGTGGCCCACCCTGGCGGTGGTCGACCCGGAGGGTTACGTGGTCGCCACGATGGCCGGCGAGGGCCACGCCGAGGGGCTGGTCCGGCTGGTCGACGACCTGATCGCCACCCACGAGGCCAAGGGCACCCTGCACCGGGGCGACGGGCCGTACGTGCCGCCGACACATGCGGAGACGACGCTGCGCTTCCCCGGCAAGGCCGTGCTGCTCGACGGCGGCAACCTGCTGGTCTCCGACTCGGCCCGGCACAGCCTGGTCGAGCTGGCCCCGGACGGCGAGACGCCGGTCCGGCGGATCGGCTCCGGTGAGCGGGGCCGGGTCGACGGCCCGGCCGCCTCGGCGGGCTTCGCCGAACCGCAGGGGCTCTGCCTGCTGCCCGCACACGTCGCCGAGGTCGCCGGCTACCACCTGCTGGTCGCCGACACCGTCAACCACCTGCTGCGCGGCGTACGCCTCGACACCGGCGAGGTGACCACGGTCGCCGGCACCGGCCGGCAGTGGCGCTCCACGGTCGACGACCACGCCCACGACGCGCGCTCCGTCGACCTTTCCTCCCCGTGGGACCTGGCCTGGTACGACGACCGGGTCATCGTGGCGATGGCCGGCATCCACCAGCTCTGGTGGTTCGACCCGGTCAAGCGGACCGCCGGCATGTACGCGGGCACCACCGTCGAGGCGCTGCGGGACGGCCCGCTGCCCGAGGCGTGGCTGGCCCAGCCGTCCGGCCTGTCCGTCTCCGCCGACGGCACCCGGCTGTGGGTGGCCGACAGCGAGACCAGCGCCATCCGTTTCGTGCAGAACGGCGTGCTCGGCACCGCCGTCGGGCAGGGGTTGTTCGACTTCGGGCACGTGGACGGGCCGGCCGACCGGGCGTTGCTCCAGCATCCGCTGGGGGTGTGCGCGCTGCCCGACTCCTCGGTGCTGATCGCCGACACCTACAACGGCGCGGTACGCCGCTTCGACCCGGCGACCGGCCTGGTCGCCACGGTGGCCGACGGGCTGGCCGAGCCGAGCGACCTGGTGCTCACCGCCGACGGCGGGGTGCTGGTGGTGGAGTCGGCCGCGCACCGGTTGACCCGGCTCGCCCCGGGCGCGTTGACCGCCGCCGGGGCGGACACCGTGGACGGTCCCCGGCACCGGCTGGAACGCAAACCCACCGACGTCGCGGCCGGCGAGGTGACCCTGGAGGTGATCTTCACGCCGGCGCCGGGGCAGAAGCTGGACGAGACGTACGGGCCGTCGACCCGGCTGGTCGTCTCGGCCTCGCCGCCGGAGCTGCTGGTCGAGGGGGCGGGCACCGGCACCGAGCTGTCCCGCCGGCTGGTGGTCGACCCGGCCGTGCCCCAGGGGGTGCTCCAGGTGACCGCCCAGGCCGCCACCTGCGACGCCGACGTCGAGCACGCCGCCTGCCACCTGACCCGCCAGGACTGGGGCGTCCCGGTCCGGGTCGTCGACGACGGCGCGACCCGGCTCCCGCTGGTGCTGCGCGGCCTGGACGCCTGAGGCCTACCCGCCGGCCACCGACCACCAGGCCGGCAGGCCACCGGGGGCGGTCAGGCAAACGGGGTCGGGGTGACGCCGGCGTCGATCAGCGCGGCCCGCACCAGGGCGGCCGAGGCGACCGCGCCGGGGCTGTCCCCGTGCAGGCAGATCGAGGCGACCGGGCACGGTACGACGGTCCCGTCGACCGCCACCACCGTCTGCTCGGTGGCCATCCGGACCGCCCGCAGCGCCACCTCCTCCGGGTCGGTGACCAGCGCGCCCAGCGCGGTACGCGGCACCAGCGTCCCGTTGGGCAGGTAGCCCCGGTCGGCGAAGCCCTCGGCGACCGCCCGCAGGCCCGCGCCGACGGCGAGCTGGGCGAGGGTGGAGCCGGGCGCGCACAGGATCGGCAGCTCGTGGTCGTACCCGCTGACCGCGGCGACCAGGGCGGCGGCCTGCACCTCGTCGGTGGCCGCCGCGTGGTAGAGCGCGCCGTGCGGCTTGAGGTAGCGGACCCGGGTGCGGTACGGCCGGCAGAACGCGTCGAGTGCCCCGAGCTGGTAGGTCACCTCGTCGCGCAGCTCGTCGAAGCCGTACGCGATGTGCCGGCGGCCGAAGCCGGCGAGGTCCCGGTAGCCGACCTGCGCGCCGACCGCGACGCCGCGTTCGGCGGCGGCGGCGCAGACCCGCCGCATGGTCGACGGGTCGCCGCCGTGGAAGCCGCACGCCACGTTGGCGGAGGTGACCAGGTCGAGCAGCGCCTCGTCGTCGCCGAGCCGCCAGATGCCGAATCCCTCGCCGAGGTCAGCGTTGAGGTCCATGGAACCTCACCGTAGTCCCCGGGCGGGCCTGCGCGAGCCCGGTCACGTCGTCCACCACGCCGATCACCGGGTAGCCGCCGGTGGTCGGATGGTCCGCCAGGAAGATCAACGGCTGGCCGTCGGCGGGCACCTGCACCGCCCCGAGCACCACGCCCTCACTGGGCAGCTCACCGGCGACCGCGCGGGGCAGCGGCGCGCCGACCAGTCGCGCGCCGACCCGGTCACTCACCGGACTCACCGTGTACGCCGTGCCGAGCAGCGACGCCATCGCCCCGGCGGTGAACCAGTCGGCGCGCGGGCCGGGGCGCAGGATCAGCCACAACTCCGTCGGCACCGGTCGGCCGACGGTGAAGTCCACCGGTGCGGGCGGTCCGGCCGGCGGGCCGAGCGGGAGCCGGTCGCCGTCGCGGACCGGGGGTGGGCCGAGGCCGGAGAGGGTGTCGGTGGCGCGGCTGCCGAGCACCGGGTCGACGGCGATCCCGCCGTCGACCGCCAGCCAGTTGCGCAGCCCGTGTCGGGGTGGGCCGATCCGCAGCACCGCCCCCGCCGGGACCGCCAGTGGTCGGCCCACGTCGCCGGGTCGCCGGTCGACCCGGACGTCGACGTCGGCCCCGGTCACCGCCACCGTGCCGGCGCGGGTCAGCCGCAGCTCGCACCCGCCGAGGGTCAGCTCCAGACCGGCGGTGTCCGCCGGGTTGCCGACCAGCCGGTTCGCCAGCGCCAGCGCCGCCGGGTCGAGCGCCCCCGACCGGGGTACGCCGAGGTGCGCCCAGCCGGGCCGCCCCAGGTCCTGCACGGTGGTACGCGGTCCCGCCCGCCGTACCTCGATCGCGCCCGCGGTTTCCTGCTCCGCGTGCCGCCCGGTCACACCGTCACCAGCCGGACCCGGGTGCCGGGGGTGAGGGTGGCCGGCGGGTCGGCGGACACGTCGAAGAGGGTGAGCGTGGTCCGCCCCACCAGCAGCCAGCCGCCCGGCGAGGCGGTCGGATAGATGCCCGCGTACGGCCCGGCGAGGGCCACCGAGCCGGCCGGCACCCGGGGGCGCGGGGTGGGCAGTCGGGGCACCGCGTACCGCGGGGGCAGCCCGGTCAGGTAGCCGAAGCCGGGGGCGAAGCCGCAGAACGCCACCCGGAACTCGGTGTCCGCCAGGCGTCGCACCACCTCGGGCACGGTGGTCCGCCAGTGCTCGGCGACCCGGGGCAGGTCTTCCCCGTCGTACACGGTGGGGACGTCGACCGTCGCGGTGCCGGCCGTGGTGGTGACGGGCGCGGGGGTCCAGCCGGCGATCCGGGCGGCGGTGGACTCCGGGTCGGGCACCCCGTCGAGCAGGACGGTGCCGGCCGCCGGGACGATCTCGGTGGCGCTCAGCTCACCGGCCGCGCGGCGTCGCCACAGCTCGGCCCGCCACTGTTCGACCTGGCCGGGGTCGTCGCAGTCGAGCAGGAGGGCGTGCCGGCCCACGGGTCGGATCCGCATCCCGCCATACTCCCCGATCGATGCTCGGTCCAGGGTCGGTGGACCCGACCGGCGTGGTGACGGTTCGCACTACCCAGAAGTAACCTACGGTGCCGTAACCTGATTCCGTGACCACCTCCGCACCGCTTCGACTCAAGCCTGTCGACATCGGTAAGCCCCGGATGCGCGGCTGGCTGCACACCTACGCGTTCTTCGTCGCGCTCGTCTGCGGCATCGTCCTCAGCGCCGTCGCGGCTACCCGGCCAGGCTGGACACCCCTGGTCAGCTGCCTGATCTACAGCGTGACAGTCTGCGGTCTGTTCGGCACCAGCGCCCTCTACCACCGCCGGGTGTGGTCGGAGCGCGGCTACCAGATCATGCGCCGGATGGACCACTCGATGATCTTCGTGTTCATCGCCGGGACGTACACACCGCTCTGTGTCCTGCTGCTCGACCGGTCGACGGCCGTCCTGATGCTCGGCCTGGTCTGGGGCGGGGCGCTGGCGGGCGTCGCCGTCAAGCTGATCTGGCCGCACGCGCCGCGCTGGGTCTCCGCGCCGCTCTACCTGGCCCTCGGCTGGGTGTCGGTGGCGATCCTCCCGCAGATCCTGAGCCAGGGCGGGGTCACCGTGCTGGTGCTGCTGGCCGCCGGTGGGGCGGTCTACAGCATCGGCGCGGTCTGCTACGCGCTGCGCCGGCCCAACCCGTGGCCCACCGTCTTCGGCCACCACGAGTTCTTCCACGCCTGCACGCTGGTCGCCGCTCTCTGCCACCACGTCGCGATCTACTTCGCCGTCTTCTCCTGACCCACCGGCCGGAAAAGTTCGAGGACCCCGCGCCGTTGCGGGGTCCTCGAGTTCCTGGGAGGGCGGTCGGTCAGACCGGGTAACCCGGCCCCCGCGACTCGCGGTACTCCTCACGTACCACCCGGTCGCCCTGCACCGGCACGACCCGGTCGGCGACGACCTGGTCCTGACGAATCCCGGTGGTGACGACGGCCCGGCGGCGGCTGTTCCAGAAGTAGAGGGTGGTCAACAGCCCGACGAGACCGGCGAGCATCAGCACCCAGCCGACCACGTCGAGGTTGAGCCATCCCAGATCGGCGTCGACGGCGAACGCGAAGATCGCACCCACCGCGATCAGGAAGATACTGGCACCGATGCCCATGACATGCCTCCTTGGCTGTCCGCTGGCGTTACCCACCCGCCACGGCCATCGAGGGCATCGATGAGCGAGTGGCCCCATCGACATACCCAGGCGACACGCGCGCCAATCAGGCAAGCTGTGGGAATGACGGACGGCGGGGCCGAGACACGGACACTGGTGCTGCTGCGACACGCCAAGGCCGAACAATCCGGGGCCGGCCCCGATGTCGAGCGGCGGCTCACCGCACGCGGGCACGCGGACGCCGCCGCCGCCGGGGTCTGGCTGGCCCGCCGGGTCCTGCCGCCCGACGTGGTGATCTGTTCGGCGGCCCGCCGCACCAGGCAGACCTGGCACGACGTGGCGCTGGGCCTGGCCGGGTGCCCGCCGGAGGGTGGCCCGGCGGGGACGGCACCGGTGGTGCGCTACGCCGCCGCCGCGTACGAGGCACACCCGGACGACCTGCTCGACCTGGTGCGGACGGTCGAACCGGAGTCCCGCACGGTCCTGCTCGTCGCCCACAATCCGGGCATCTCGCTGCTGTCGGCGCTCCTCGACCCGGAACGGGCCGACCGGGAGGGGCTGCGTACCACCGATCTCGTGGTGCACCGGGTGGCCACGCCGTGGGCGGCGCTGACCCCCGGTGACGCCCCGATCGTCGACCGGCACACCGCCCGCGGCTGACCTCCGCTCCACACCCGGTCGACGGGCAGGTCGGCCCAGGCGTGCCGGGTCGGGCGCGCCGGCCCAGGCATGCCGGCCTCGCGCTGGGCCAGGCGCGCCGACCTCGCGCCGGGCCAGGCGTGCCGGCCTCGTGCCGGGTCGGGCGTGCCGGGTCAGGACGGGGGTGCGGTGGGCGGCGGCGGGTCGGGCGGCGGCGGCATCATCGCGGTCGGATGGGAGAGCCGGTTCTCCTCCACGATGAGCGTGCGCGCCCGCTTGCGCCGGTCCTGCCAGAACCACAGCGTGGTGAGCAGCACGGCCAGCCCGGCCAGGATGAACACCCAGCCGACCGCGCGCAGGTCGATCCACCAGACGTTGGCCCGGATGGCGAACGTCATGATCGCGCCGAGCGCGATGAGAAAGATGCCGCTACCAATACCCATGTGCGCTGCACTCCCCCGTGCGGTGGCCGTTGGGCGTGCCCTGACGACGCGGTCCGCGCGGCTTACCCGCCCAGCCTCCCGCCTATCGGGATCGGGGCGGGCAATCTGGGGTGGGTGGCGGGTGCGACGGGGCCGATGTCGCGGTGTCCAGGCGTTCGGACACCGCGACATCGGCCCTGTTGCGAACTATCGACCGGCCGGGGTCAGAACGCCTCCTCCGGGAGGTCCATGATGTCCAGGTCGGCGGCCTCGATGATCCGCCGGTCGGCGCCGATGCGGGGCAGCACCTCGCGGGCGAAGAACCGGGCGGCGGCCACCTTGCCGGTGTAGAACGCCTTGTCGGCGGGGGAGACCTCACCGGCCAGCGCCTTCAGCGCCACGTCGGCCTGCTTCTGGAGCAGCCAGCCGACCGTCAGGTCGCCGAGGGCGAGCAGGAAGCGGCGGCTGCTCAGGCCGACCTTGTAGAGGCTGCGGGCGTCGCCGCCCTGGGCCTCGCCGAGCCAGCCGGTCAGCACGCCGAGGATCTGCTGGATCTCGGCCAGCGCCCGGCCGAGCGCCTGCCGCTCCTCCTTGAGCTGACCGTTGCCGGCCTCGGTGCTGATGAACTCCTGGATCTCACCGGCGACCGTGGTCAGTGCCCTGCCGTTGTCCCGGACGATCTTCCGGAAGATCAGGTCGAGGCTCTGGATCGCGGTGGTGCCCTCGTACAGGGTGTCGATCTTGGCGTCCCGGACGTACTGCTCCAACGGGTAGTCCTGGAGGAAGCCGGAGCCGCCGTACGTCTGCAGCGCCTCGTGGCCGAGCAGCTCGTACGCCCGCTCCGAGCCGACGCCCTTGACCAGCGGCAGGAGCAGGTCGTTGACCCGCTTGGCCAGTGTGGTGGCCTGCTCGTCCCCGGCCGCCTCGGCGATCGCGATCCGGTCCTGCCAGGTGGCGGTGTAGCAGACCAGCGCCCGCAGGCCCTCGGCGTACGACTTCTGCATCAGCAGCGAGCGGCGGACGTCCGGGTGGTGGGTGATGGTGACCCGGGGGGCGGTCTTGTCGGCCTGCTGGATCAGGTCGGCGCCCTGGACCCGGTTCTTCGCGTACTCCAGGGCGTTGAGGTAGCCGGTGGAGAGGGTGGCGATCGCCTTGGTGCCGACCATCATCCGGGCGTACTCGATGATCATGAACATCTGCCGGATGCCGTCGTGCTTCTCGCCCAGCAGCCAGCCCCGGGCCGGCGTGCCGTGCTCGCCGAAGGTCAGCTCGCAGGTGTTGGAGACCTTGATGCCCATCTTGTGCTCGACGTTGGTGGCGTAGACGCCGTTGCGCTCGCCCAGCTCGCCGGTCTCGGCGTCGAAGTGGTACTTCGGCACGACGAAGAGGGAGAGCCCCTTGGTCCCCGGACCGCCGACGCCCTCGACGCCGACCGGTCGGGCCAGCACGTAGTGGACGATGTTCTCGCTCAGGTCGTGCTCACCGGAGGTGATGAAGCGCTTCACGCCCTCGATGTGCCAGGAGCCGTCCGGCTGCGGGATCGCGCGGGCGCGACCGGCGCCGACGTCCGAGCCGGCGTCCGGCTCGGTGAGCACCATGGTGGAGGCCCACTGCCGGTCGATGAAGAGCTTGGCCCACTTCTGCTGCTCCTCGGTGCCCTCGACGTGCAGCACGTGGGCGAAGGACGGGCCGGAGGCGTACATCCAGACCGGTGCGTTGGCCCCGAGCACCAGCTCGGCCAGCGACCACCAGAGGGCGCGCGGGGCGCTGCTGCCGCCGAGGGACTCGGGGAGGTCCAGCCGCCAGAACTCGGAGTCCATGAACGCCTGGTACGACTTCTTGAACGACTCCGGCAGCGGCGCGGTGTGCGTGGCGGGGTCGAAGACCGGCGGGTTGCGGTCGCTGTCGGTGTAGCTGGCCGCGAGGTCCTCGCGGGCCAGGCGGTCGACCTCGGAGAGGAAGCTGCGGGCGGTGTCGACGTCCAGGTCCGTGTACGGCTCCTGGCCGAACGTCCGGTCCGCCCCGAAGACCTCGAACAGGTTGAACTCAAGGTCCCGAAGGTTGCTCTTGTAGTGGGTCATGTTCGCTGGCCCCGCTTCCGGACAGGTGTTACCGATCAGTAACCCCCACTGTATTACTCACGGGTAGGTAGCGACAACCCAATCATCACCGTGACGGGGATTACACACCTGCGGTTCAGCTCTCCGCCGCGCCGACCTCCCAGGACGGCACCGCCACGGTCACCCCGCTGCGCGGGCCGGTGTACTCCATCAGGACCAGCGCGATGTCGTCGTCGAGCCGGCCGTGCACCCACTCGACCAGGGCGGTCTCCAGCGAGGCCAGGCCGTCGCCGACGGTGCCGTGCCCGAGCAGCCGCCAGGCCCGGTCCGCGGTCGGGAAGAACTCGCCGTCCCGCCGGGCCTCGCCGAGCCCGTCGGTGAAGAGCAGCAGCCGGTCCCCCGGCTCCAACCGCTCCACCCGGGGCCGGACCACCGGCATGAACCCCAGCGGCGGGGCGGGGGCGGGCGGCTCCAGCGGGATCACCGCACCCCGGCGCAGCAGCAGCGGGGCCGGATGCCCACAGTTGACGATGGTCAACGTCCCGCCGCGCTCCTCCACCACGGCCGCGGTGACGAAGTCCTCGTCACCCACGTTACGGGCCACCGCCCGGTCCAGGTCGGCCACCACCGCCCGCAGGTCGGGCCGCTCGTACGCGACGTGCCGGTAGGAGCCGAGCACGATGCTGGCGAGCCGGACCGCGTCCAGCCCCTTGCCCCGCACGTCCCCGATGATCATGCGGACGCCGTACGGGGTGTCGATCGCCTCGTACAGGTCGCCGCCGATCTCGGCGGTGGCCGTGGGAGAGATGTAGCGGGCGGCCACCGCCAGGGTGCCGACCTGCGGGCCGAGCGGACGTAGCACCGCCTGCTGGGCCACCGAGGCCAGCCTGGACAACTCGCCGATCCGTTCGGCCTGCCCCTGCCGGACCGCCGCCACCCCGGCCGACACCACGGTGGCGAAGGCGATCCCGACGAGGGCGACCGCCGTGGTCAGCTCCATCCTCGGGTCGGTGAGCGCGAAGCCGGACCCGACCACCAGGGCGAGGAGGCCCACCCCGGCCACCGCCCGCCAGGAGGCGAAACCCGCCGCCAGGATCGGCGCCACCGTCATCAGCGCGACGTAGTGGACCGCCCAGCCGTCGGCCGCCTCGATCGCCGAGACGACCGCGAGCAGGCCGACGGCCGCGCCGACGCCGGCGCGGGATCCGGGACTCAGCGGGCCGCGGCCCGACTGGAAGGCATGTTTACGTACCTGGACAGCATGCCTGATGGAACCGGACCGGAGAATGAACCTAGCCCCACGATTGAGGGTGTTCTGCCCGGCCGGGCCGCCCCGGTCGGCCGCACAGTCAGCCCAGCACCTCGTACCTGACGGTCAGCGCGCCCAGGTCGACCGAGGCGATCGAGGCGAAGGCGGCGCGGGACAGATCGATACAGCGTCCGTCGATGAACGGACCACGGTCGTTGATCCGTACGGTGACGGACTTGCCGTTGGCCGGGTTGGTGACCCGGACCTTGGTGTTGAACGGCAGGGTCTTGTGCGCGGCGGTCAGCGCGTTCGGGTCGAAGTTCTCACCGTTGGCGGTCAACTGACCCTCGTCGTAGAAGGACGCGCCGCAGGAGCCACTGTCGACGACGTTCCTCTTCGGGGCGGCCGCCTTCTTCGTGGTGGCGGAGGGCTTGGGCGCGGCCGTGCGGGGCTTGCCCCGGGAGGCGGCCTGCGTCCGGGTCGCCCGCGGGCTCGCGGTGACGGTCGGCGACGGGCTGGCGCTCGGGGAGCGGGTGACGCTGGGGCTGGGACTGGAGCTGGGGCTCGGCGGGGCGGTGGTGACGGTGGCGCCGGGCGTGACCGTGTCCACCACCGCCGGGGCCGGCACGTCGTCGGCGGTCAACCGGACCGCGCCGACCGTGCCACCGACGGCGAGCGCGACGCCGACCGCAGCGGTGGCGGCGATGCCGGCGGGCGAGGAGAAGATCCGGGTACGCGAGTGCCTGCCGACCACCGGCTCGGTCCTTTCGTCTGCCTTCATGACGGCTGGGACCGTAGCGAGAGAAGCACTTCCGAAGTCAACGTGATCATGTGGCTATGACCCGAATTGCAGTGATACGTACAGCCGATCATCCGATGCCCGCTGGGCCGCACGGGCCAGAATGCCACCGATGGCATTCGCCCGCCCCCTCGGCTGGCGGCCGTTGGGAGTCGACGCCGAGGATGGGGGCATGACCGCTGAGCTGCGCACCCGCCTGGTCGAGCTGTTCGCCTGGGTCGATCCGGCGCCGGGCAGCAGTCACCTCGTCAGCGACACCTCCCGCTGGTGGCGGGATGCCGAGACGCTCGCCGGGCTCGGCCCGGCCCTGGTCGAGCCCTTCCGCTCCGCCCGGCCGACGGTCGTCGTCGCCCCCGCGGTGACCGGCCTGATCCTCGGGCCACTCGCCGCGACCGCCCTCGGCGTCGGCTTCGTCCCGGCCCACAAACCCGGCGACGGAAGACTCCCCGCCGCCCCGCTGACCTGGGCACAGAGCCCGCCCGACTTCCGGGGCCGGCAGGTCGACCTGGCGGTACGCGACGACCGGCTCGGCGTGGGCGACCGGGTGCTCATGGTGGACGACTGGGTGGCCACCGGTGCGCAGGTAAGGGCCGTCCGGGAACTCTGCGCGGCCCGGGGCGCCCACTGGCTCGGCGGCACCGCCGTGGTCGTCGACCTGCCCGCCCCGGTCGCCGCCGAGCTGGGCGTCCACGGCCTACTCACCGGCGACGACCTGCCCACCTGACGTGGTGGCCGCCCGGTCCTCAGGGTCCACCCGGCTCCGGCCGGATCAGTGCAGCCCCGATCCTTACGGCGTACGCAGCTCCGGCAGCAACCGGGTGGCGACGTCCACCAGCACCGCCTCGTCCCCGGCGTACCAGCTGCTGGCCCGGGGCCAGTGGGTGATCACGTCGGTGAAACCGAGCGCCGCCGCCCGCGCCACCTGCTCGGCGAAGAAGTCCGCGCTGCGCAGCGAGAAGACCGGCGCCGAGTCCAGGGAGAGGTAGCGGGGCAGGGTGGCCGGGTCACGGCCGGCCTCGTCGAGGGTGCGGTCCATCCGGGCGCAGAGCGTCGCCACCCCGTCCCACCAGGCCGTCAGCTCCTCCTCACCGGTGCCGGTGGTGACCCAGCCCTGACCGAACCGGGCGACCAGCCGCATCGACCGGGGTCCGTTGGCGGCCACCACGAACGGCACCCGGGGCCGCTGCACGCAGCCGGGATTGTTGCGGGCGTCCACGGCGGCGAACCAGGCACCCCGCCAGGTGGTGCCGTCCTCCCGCAGGATCAGGTCGAGCAGCTCGGTGAACTCGCCGAACCGGTCCACCCGCGGCCGGGGCGGCAGGGTCTCCCCGCCCAGCACCGCCGAGTCGAAGCCGATGCCACCCGCGCCGAGGCCCAGCAGCAGCCGCCCGCCGGAAACGTCGTCGAGGGTGGTGACCTGCCGGGCGAAGGCCGCCGGATGCCGGAAGTTGGGCGAGGCGACCAGGGTGCCGAGCCGGATCCGCTCGGTCACCGTGGCCGCGGCGGTCAGTGTCGCCATCGAGTCGAACCACGGGCCGTCGACCAGATCCCGCCAGCCCAGATGGTCGTACGTCCAGGCGTGATCGAAGCCCCACTCGTCGACCTGCTGCCAGCGCCGACGCGACTCCGCCCAGCGCTGGTCGGGGAGGATCACGATGCCAATCCGCATGATCACCAGAGTACGTCGCCAGCGGCGGCACCTTCCTTACCACAGTGGTCCACCATTCATGGTCGGACGCCACCTGGAACCACGGAAGCCCTGGCGGGACGTCTGTCCTGACCAGGGCTTCCGTGCGTGGAGCGGGTGACGGGAATCGAACCCGCACTGTCAGCTTGGGAAGCTGATGTTCTGCCATTGAACTACACCCGCGAGCGGCACCACTGTACCTGACGTGACCGGACCCGCGCACCCTGGCACCCCCGCGCGCCGTCGGCGACGGACCGTTACCGAGCCGCCACCACCTGCACAAATGAAACGGTCAGATGTTTCACAGAAGCCGCTTGGTGACGTTCTCAAACGTGTCGATCAGTTGTAACGTCACCCCCACGTTCACGACCTCGGTGCGACATACCCCCTGTCGTACCGCCAGAAAGAGGTGGGCCCATGGGACTGCGTCCCAACCTGCTGACCCGGCGTGCCGCCGGCGTCGCATCGACGACCTTCGCGCTGCTGCTGAGCACCGCCGCGGTGGGCGTCGTGCCTGCGGCTTCCGCGTACTCCGCAGCCCCCGACAGCACCTCCTGCGCCGAGCCGACCGACGCGCACGCGGACGTCCACTCCGACGCGCGGGTCCGTGGCGGTGCCGCGAAGGCCGCCCACAAGCGGCACGACCCGAACGAGCTGACCGCCAAGCAGGTGCAGGAGCGGGAGGCGGATTTCGCCGCTGCCCTGCGCAACAGCACTCTGCGGTCGAAGTCCAGCCTCCGGACCGGCTCCACCGAGGGCCAGACGGTCGCGTTGGCCCCGATCTCCATCCCGGTGGTCGTGCACGTGATCCAGCGGGACAGCACCCGGGCCGGGGGGAACATCCCCGACTCGATGATCAACTCGCAGATCAGCGTGCTGAACCAGGCGTACAGCGGCGCGACCGGGGGTGCGGCCACCGGCTTCACCTTCCAGCTCCAGAAGATCAACCGGGTCACCAACGCCTCCTGGTACCCGATCGTGCAGGGGTCCTCGGCCGAGCGGTCGATGAAGACCTCGCTGCGCACCGGCGGCAAGAACACCCTCAACATGTACCTGGGCGAGCTGAGCGACGACCTGCTCGGCTGGGCGACCTTCCCGAAGCGCACCCTGGACGTGATGGACGGCGTCGTCGTGCTCGGCGAGTCGCTGCCGAGCGGCGGCACCGCCACCAACTACAACCTGGGTGACACCGGCACCCACGAGGTCGGCCACTGGCTGAACCTCTACCACACCTTCCAGGGTGGTTGCTCGGGCTCGGGCGACGGCGTCTCCGACACCCCGGCCGAGCGCGAGCCGGCCTACCAGTGCCCGACCGGCCGGGACACCTGCACCGCGGCCGGCAAGGACCCGATCACCAACTTCATGGACTACACCTACGACTCGTGCATGTACCAGTTCACCGCCGGGCAGGCCAGCCGGATGGTGAACGCCTGGACCGTCTACCGGGCAGCCGCCTGACCGGTAACCGGCAGACCTGACGGTGCCGGCTCCGTCCTTCCCGGACGGGGCCGGCACCGTCGTGTGCGGGATCAGGCAGCGGTACGCCGGGTGTCGAAGCCGTGCCGTCCACGCCGGGACGGCCGCTGGTCGGGCAGCCCGGAGACGCCCGGTCGGCCCGCCGCCGGATCGAGCCAGACCTGCACCGAGGGTCGGTCGCCGTCGGGGCTCAGCGGGCCACCCTGGTCGCGGCGGGTGAGCATCGCGACGTCCACGCTGAACTCGAAGAGCCGCCAGTCGACCTGCGGCGCGGCCCGGCCGATCGCGGCGACCAGCTCGACCCGGGCCGGATCGGTCACCGGCTCGGCCCGGCCGGCGACGTAGGCCTCGTCGTCGCTGTCCTCCGACGGGAACGAGTGGAGCGCGTAGCGGCCGTCGCGTTCGAGGTCACGCCGCTTGGGCGAGTCGACGACGAAGCAGAACAGCCCGCCGTCGGTGACCACCGGGCAGACCGGGTGCACCCGGGGACCACCGTCGGCGCGGACCGTGGCCAGGTAGCCGAAGCCCGGCCCGTACTGCTGGAGAAGAAGGCGGATCCCGTCGGCGAGTCGGGGCTCGTCGGCGGCGAAAACGGACCAGGATGCCATGTCCACACTCTATCGAACAGGCGTTCGAAAATCAGTCCGACACGCAGGTGGAACGGCCTTTCTTTGGCCGGGTCGCCCGTCGTGGTGCCGGCCGGCACCGAGGGGCGTCGGTACCCCGTCCGGGTGGGCGTCGGCGGCCCGGCCGCCGGCCGACGCCGGGGTGCTCGCTATGGTGTCCCGATGCTGCTCTCCGACCGGGACCTGGTCTCCGAGATCAAGGCGGGCGCGCTGGCGCTGGAGCCGTTCGAGCCGAGTCTGGTGCAGCCCTCCAGCATCGACGTACGCCTCGACAAGCTGTTCCGGGTCTTCAACAACCACCTCTACACCCACATCGACCCGGCCGTGCAGCAGGACGACCTGACCTCCATGGTCGAGGTGCCGGCGGGTGAGCCGTTCGTGCTGCACCCGGGCGAGTTCGTGCTCGCCTCCACGCTTGAGGTGATCTCCCTCGGCGACCAGCTCGCCGGTCGGCTGGAGGGCAAGTCGAGCCTGGGGCGGTTGGGCCTGCTCACCCACTCGACCGCCGGCTTCATCGACCCGGGCTTCTCCGGCCACGTCACGCTGGAGCTGTCGAACGTGGCGAACCTGCCGATCACGCTCTGGCCGGGCATGAAGATCGGCCAGCTCTGCATCTTCCGGCTCTCCTCGCCGGCCGAGCACCCCTACGGCTCCGAGATCTACGGGTCGCGCTACCAGGGCCAGCGCGGGCCGACCCAGAGCCGCTCCTGGCAGAACTGGCGTACCTGGCCCACCCGCTGACCACTCCGGTCCGGCCCGGGCCGCCCCCTGGGGCCGGGACCACCGCGAGCGCACGGTCACCCCGCCTCCTGAGGCCGGGACCACGGCGGGCGCACGGTCACCCCGCCCCCTGGCGCCGGGGCCGCCGTGAGCGCGCACGGTCACTCGGCAACTGACGCACCGTGTGCGGGCCTCCCGGGCGGGAGGCCCGCACGCGCGGCTCAGCCGGGACGGCCGTAGCTGTTGACCGGCCCGTCGTCGACCCGCTTCATCGTGATCGGCTTACCGGCCTGGGAGGCGTGCACGACCCAGCCGTCCCCGACGTACATCCCGACGTGGTGCAGGTCGGCGTAGTAGAAGACCAGGTCGCCGGGGCGCAGGTCGGCCCGGCTCACCCGGTCGGTGACCTGGCGCTGCTGCCGGGCGTTGTGCGGCAGCGACACCCCGGCCTTCGCCCAGGCGGCCATGGTCAGCCCGGAGCAGTCGTAGTTGTTCGGGCCGGCCGCGCCCCACACGTACAGCTTGCCGATCTGGGCGCAGGCGAACTTGACCGCGGTGCCGGACGGGCCGCCGGGGTAGCCGGCCGGGCACGGGGCCGGGCGCAGCTTGCCGCCGCCGCCGTTGCCGTAGACCTTGAGCCGCAGCTTCTGCAACCGGTCGATCTCGGTGTTGATCTGCTTCTTCTTCGCCGCCAGCTGGGCCTCGGTACGGGCCAGCTGGGCGACCATCTCGTCCAGCGGCGCCTTGGTCGCGGCGAGTTCGTCGCGCAGCTCGGCGACGGCCCGCACCTCGCGCTGCTGGCGGCTGGCGAACCGGTCCAGCAGGCCCAGTTGGGTGACCACCTGGCTCGGGCTGTGGCTGCCCAGCAGGGCGTTGACGGTGGACATGTTCTCGCCCTTGTACGCCTGGACGGCGAGGCCGCTGACCTGGTTCATCGCCTGGTCGACCTGGCGCTGCAACGGCGCGATCCGCTTGCCGAGCGCGTCGGCCTGCCGGCGCTTGGCGGCGAGGTCGGCGCGGGTGGCGTTGTGCTGCTCGATGATCGGTTCGAGCCTGTTCCAGTCCTGGTCGATCTGCCGCTCGATCTCGGCGACCGAGGGGTCGGCGTGGGCGGCCGTGGCGCCACCGGTCAGGACGACCAGGGCGGCGGTCAGGGCGGTGAGGGTGGTGGTGTAGCGGGACCAGCGTGGGCGCGACGGCACCGTCTCCCGGGCGACCTGGGTCGACCGGTGCGAGGGTGGCCGCGGGGCATGGTGTGCCACCGGGCTCCGGGCTCCTTCTTCCTCGACCGCCTACCGGGTTAGCTGACGGGTTCGGGCGGGAAGGGAGCGCCCTACCGCGGTGGTCGCGGATTCACCCCGGCGTACCTGGGTCCCCGGCTCGCCCGGAGGCGACTCGGCGGTGTCGGGCGACGCCACCCCGGGTGGGGCGGACCTGGTGCCGACCGACGATTGACCAGAGTAGAGACGGTCGTTATCGATCCGCAACCCGCCGGGCCGGCACACTCCGTGACCGGAAAACGCGCAACCCCCGGCCCGACGGGCCGGGGGTTGACGTAGGTGCTGGTCAGGGGCGGCGGAAGCCGGCCACGGGCATGTTGTTGATGCTGGCCACCTGGACCGGCTTACCGGTCCGCGGCGCGTGCACCATCATGTCGTTGCCCAGGTAGAGGCCGACGTGGTGCAGGTCGCTGAAGAAGAAGACCAGGTCACCGGGGCGGGCCTCGGAGCGCGAGATGGCCTTGCCCTCGTTCCACTGGGCACCGGTGAAGTGGGTCAGCGAGATGCCGGCCGCCTTGTACGCGAACTGGGTGAGCCCGGAGCAGTCGAACGAGTTCGGCCCGGTGGCGCCCCAGACGTACGGGTCACCGACCTGGGCGCAGGCGGTCGCGATCGCGGTCCGGGCGGCGGAGCTGACCACACCGTTGATCGTGGGGCAGCCGTTCACCTTCACCGTGGTCTTCGGCATCGCCGCCTGCAGCCGCTTGATCTCGGCGTTGATCTTGGTCTTCTTGGTCGCGAGGTCCTTCTCCTGCTGCACCTCGGCGGCGATCAGGGTGTCGAGCTTCTGCTTCTCGGCGTCGTACTTACGACGCACCACGAGCACCGCCTCGACCTCCTTGCGCTGCTCGGCGGCGAGCCGGTCCAGAATGGTCAGCTGCGCGGCGAGGGTGCCCGGCTTGCTGGTGGTGAGCAGCGCGCTCAGCTCCTGCGAGGGGCCGGACTTGTAGTAGCGGGAGGCGAGGTCACCGACCCGACCGAGGGCCAGCTCGCTCTGCAGGGCCAGCGGCTCGATCTTCTTCTGCAGGTCGGCCGACTTCTTGCGGTTGACCTTGAGCTGGGCCCGGACCTTGTTGTAGCTCTCGATGGTCGGTTCGAGCTGCTCCCACTGCTTGTCGAGGGCCGCCTCGATCTCCTCGGGCGTCGGCGCGGCGGACGCCGGCACCGCGAGCATCCCGGCGCCGACGGCGACCGCCGCGACCACGGTGAGCAGGCGGCGGGCGACCCGGCTGAGGACCGCTGGCCGGACGGGCGGCTGGCCCTGGGCGTGACGTTGGGGGGGCATGGTTGCCACCGGCGTCGACTCCTTTGCAACCGACCGCCGGGCGTCTCGCTAAGGGGAAGAAGGAGACAGACATCCCACAGCGGCCGGTGCAACATTAGGGGGAGTCACGGTACGGAATCAAGGCGGGTGGGCCATCCATCACATCAGCGCAATCGCTTGCACACAAAGGGTGTTCGCTCAATTTCCAACGATCGCAGTCAATACATCGTCGAGGGTGACCACCCCGAGCGGACGGCGGCCGTCGCTCACCAGCACCATGTGCCGCCGCTCGCGCCGCATCGCCAGCAGCAGATCGGCCAGCGTACGGTCCGGCGGTACCACCGCCAGCGGCCGGTAGACCTCGGCCGGCACCGGTGCCCGGCGGGACGCCCCGGCGTACCCGAGGACGTCCTTGACGTGCACGAAGCCCAGCACCCGGCGGGTGGAACGCTGCACCACCGGAAAGCGGGAGCGGCCGGTGCTGGTCGCCAGCACCTCCAAGGAGGCCGGTGAGACGTCCTCGGCCACCGTGGTCACCGTCGACCACGGTTGCAGCGCGTCCGCCGCCGTCCGGTCGTGCAACGCCAACGCGCCGGTGATCCGGGCGTGCTCCTCGGCGTCGAGCAGCCCCTCGGTGCGGGCCTGGGCCACCAGACCGGCCAGCTCCTCGGCGGTGAAGACCGTCTTCACCGCGTCGGTGGCCTCCACCGCCCACACCCGCAGCACCTGCCGGGCCGCCCACTTCATCGCCAGCAGCAGCGGCTTGGTGGCCAGGCAGAACGCCAGCATCGCCGGCCCCAGCCAGAGCGCCGACGGCTCCGGCCCGGCCAGGGTGATGTTCTTCGGCACCATCTCGCCGACCACGGTGTGCAGGAACACGACCACGGCCAGGGCGATCAGGAAGGAGACCGGGTGCACCGCGCCCGCCGGCAACGGCACCGCGTGGAACACCGGTTCCAGCAGATGGGCCAGGGCCGGCTCGGCGATCGCGCCCAACCCGAGCGAACAGACGGTGATGCCGAGCTGCGCCCCGGCGATCATCAACGGGATCTGGTTCATCGCCGACAGCGCCCACCGGGCCCGCTGGGAGGTCGCGGCCAACGGCTCCACCACCGTGCGACGCGACGCGATCAACGCGAACTCGCTGCCCACGAAGAACGCGTTGCCGAGCAGCAGCACCACCGCGACCAGCAGCTCAGTCATCGACGTGCGACTCCTCGGGGCGGACCACCCGGACCTGTTCGATCCGGTGCCGCTCCACCTCGACCACGGTGAACGCGTAGCCGTCCGTCCGGGTCGTCTCGCCGGGCAGCGGGATGTGCCCCAGTCGGGCCATCAGGAAGCCCGCCAGCGTCTCGTACGGCCCCTCGGGGAGCCGGAAGCCGGTCTGCTCGTACAGTTCGTCCTCCCGCAGCACCCCGTCGACCAGCACGGTCCGCTCCCCGCCCGGCACGGTCAGCCCGGTGGCGTGGGCGTCGTCCACGGTGGCCGGATCGAACTCGTCGGCGATCTCCCCGACCAGCTCCTCGACCAGGTCCTCGACGGTCACCACCCCGTCCGTGCCGCCGTACTCGTCGACCACGATGGCCAGGTCGGCCCCGGCGGCCTTCAGCGCCGCCAGCACGCCGTCGAGGTCCAGGCTCTCCGGGACGTACACCGGCTCGCGGGCCACCGAGGCGACGGTGGTGGAGGCCCGCGCGGTCAGCGGCACACCGAGCGCGTCGGGCACGGCCGCGACACCGGTCACCAGGTCGAGGGTCTCCTCGTAGACCGGGAACCGGGTCCGGCCGGTCCGGCGGGACAGGTCCAGCAGCTCGGCGACGGTGGCGGTGGCCCGCAGCGCGATCACGTCCACCCTGGGTGTCATCGCCTCGGCGGCCCGCTTGTCGCCGAAGCGGATGGTGCGGCGCAGCAGCATGGCGGTGTCCGGCGGCAGCGCACCGGCGCGGGCCGAGATGGCGGCGAGCAGGCCCAGCTCCTCCGGCGACCGGGCGCTGGCCAGCTCCTCCTGCGGCTCCACCCCGAGCTGGCGGACCAGCCGGTTCGCCGAGCCGTTCAGCCCCCTGATCAGCCAGCCGAAGGCCCGGGAGAAGGCCCGCATCGGCCCGGCGGTGGCCAGCGCCGCCGGCATCGGTCGGGCCAGCGCCAGGTTCTTCGGCACCAGTTCACCGAAGAGCATCGAGAGCAGGGTGGCCAGCGCCAGGGCGAGCAGCGGGCCGAACCGGTCCGCGCCGCCCAGCGGGGCCAGCAGCGGGTCGAACAGCCGGGACAGGGCGGGCTCGGCGAGATAGCCGGTGAGCAGCGCGGTGAGGGTGATGCCGAGCTGCGCGCCGGAGAGCTGGAAGGAGAGTTCGCGCAGCGCCCGGCGGACCGTGGCGGCCGTGGCGTCACCGGCCTCGGCCCGCCGGTCGATCTCCGCGCGGTCCACGGTGACCAGGGCGAACTCGGCCGCGACGAAGAACGCGTTGCCGGCGGTCAGCAGCACGAAGCCGACCAGGGGCAACAGCGTGCCGAGCACCAGACCGTCGATGGGCATGATTGTTCCACGACCGCGCCCCGCGGTCACCGGGACGTGGCTCACCGTCACCGTAGCCGTCGGCGGCTCCGCCCACCTGCGGGGTTGGCGTCCCGGGGTTAGCGTGGACGTCATGGCACCGCTCACCCTCGCCGACGAACTGGTCCTGCTCGCCTACGACGACGAGGGGGTGAACCGGCTCGGCCGGCCGCACCTCGACTACGGGCTGTCCGGGGCGGTGCTGCTGGAGCTGACCCTCGCCGGTCGGGTCGAGGTGGTCGACGACCGGCTGGTGGTGACCGACCCCACGCCGACCGGCCATCAGGTGCTCGACGCCGCTCTCGCCGAGGTGGCCGCCGACGGCAGGCGTCGCCGGCCGAAGGACTGGATCAGCCGGCTGGCCAAGGGGCTGCCCGACCGGGTGCTGGCGGGCCTGGTCGACACGGGGGTGCTGCGCCGGGAGTCCGACCGGGTGCTGCTGGTCTTCCCGCGTACCCGCTATCCGTCACCGACCGGCGCGGAGCCGGTGGCGGAGACGGCGGCCCGGCAGCGGATGGTCGACGCGCTGCTCGCCGACGGCCCGGTGGAGGCCCGGACGGCCGCGTTGCTCGGTCTGACCCGCGCGGTCGGGCTGGACCGCAAGCTCTTCCGGGAGCTGCCGAAGGAGCGGCTCAAGGCCCGCACCACGGAGATCGCCGCCGGGGACTGGGCGTCCGCGGCGACGAAGAAGGCGATCGAGGAGACCCAGGCCGCGATCATGACGGCCACCACCGTGGCGACCTCCGCCGCGATCATCGGCGCCACGTCCTCCTGACGAGAACGACCTCCTGAGGACCACGGCCTTCTCACGACCACGGCCTTTGACGACCACGGGCTTCTGACGACCACGGCGGCGGCACCGGTCCGGTGCCGCCGCCGTGCGTCCGCCGGGTCCGGCGGTACGACCTCAGCCGGCGGTCGGCGCGGTCTCCTTCTCGCCGGGTGCGGCATCCGGCCGGACCGAGCGGAGCAGCACGCTGGCCACGTCGACCACCTCGACCTGCTCGCCGGCCCCCTTGCCGTTCACCCCGTCGTTGAGCATCGTCGAGCAGAACGGGCAGCCGACGGCGACCGTGCGCGCCCCGGTGGACATGGCCTCCTCGACCCGGTCCACGTTGATCCGCTTGCCGATCTTCTCCTCCATCCACATCCGGGCGCCGCCGGCACCGCAGCAGAAGGAGCGCTCGCTGTTGCGCGGCATCTCGACGATCCCGCTGCCGGTGCCGCCGCTGCCGCCGGCGACGGCGCTGCCGAGCACCTCCCGCGGCGGGGCGAAGACCCGGTTGTGCCGGCCCAGGTAGCAGGGGTCGTGATAGGTGACCCCACCGTCGACCGGCTGCACCGGGGTGAGCCGACCGGTGCTGACCAGGTGGGCCAGGAGCTGGGTGTGGTGGACCACCTCGAAGTCGCCGCCGAGCTGGCCGTACTCGTTGCCCAGGGTGTTGAAGCAGTGCGGGCAGGTCGCCACGATCTTCCGGCTGGCCTTCTCCCGGCCCTCGAACGCCTCGTTGAGGGTCTCGACGTTCTGCTGGGCGAGCATCTGGAAGACGAACTCGTTGCCCATCCGGCGGGCCGGGTCGCCGGAGCAGGTCTCGCCCTCGCCGAGGATGGCGAAGGAGACGCCCGCCTCGTGCAGCAGGGTGGCGACCGCCCGGGTGGTCTTCTTGGCCCGGTCCTCGAACGCGCCCGCGCAGCCGACCCAGAACAGGTACTCGAAGTCGTCGACCGCGCCCACCCGGGGCACCTCGAAGTCCAGCCCCTTGGTCCAGTCCTCGCGGGTGTTCTGCGGAGCGCCCCACGGGTTGCCCTTGTTCTCCAGGTTGCGCAGCATCACCCCGGCCTCGGACGGGAAGCTCGACTCGATCAGCACCTGGTAGCGGCGCATGTCGACGATGTGGTCGACGTGCTCGATGTCCACCGGGCACTGCTCGACGCAGGCTCCGCAGGTGGTGCAGGACCACAGCACGTCCGGGTCGATGACGCCGCCGGCCTCGGCGTCGCCGATCAGCGGCTTCTCGGCCTCGGCGAGGGTGAGCACGTCGAGGTGGGCGAGCTGCGCCTGGGTCGCCTTCTCCTCGCCGGTGAGGTCCTTGCCGCCCCCGGCCAGCAGGTACGGCGCCTTGGCGTACGCGTGGTCGCGGAGGCTGAGCACCAGCAGCTTCGGCGACAGCGGCTTGCCGGTGTTCCAGGCCGGGCACTGCGACTGGCAGCGCCCGCACTCGGTGCAGGTGCTGAAGTCGAGCAGGCCCTTCCAGGAGAACTGCTCGACCTGCGCGACACCGAACTGGTCTTTCTCCGGGTCGGCCTCCTCGAAGTCGAGCGGCTTGCCCTGGCTCGTCATCGGCCGCAGCGCGCCGAGCCCGGAGCCGGCCGGCCGGGTCGGCTCACGCTTGAAGAAGATGTTGAAGAACGCGAGGAAGCGGTGCCAGGCGACGCCCATGGTCACGTTCAGCGCGATGACGATCAGCCAGGTCATCGAGATGACGATCTTGACGAGGGCGGCGATGCTCACGCCCGCCGGCCAGGCGGGCAGCAGCGCGCCGACGGCGTGGCTGACCGGGGTGGCCCAGAGCGGATACTCGAAGTGGTCGGTGGCGACCTTGAAGCCCCGGATCACGAAACCCATGACCAGCACCGCGAGGACGACCGCCTCGACGAAGTAGCCCTGCCACATGGTGGAGCCGGTGAACCGGGAGCGCCCGCCCGGACGGCTCGGCCGGTTACGGACCCGGATCGCGATCAGCACCAGAATGCCGACCACGCCGAGCACCGCGATCACCTCGGTGACCAGGCCGTACACGGCGAGACCGCCGATCAGCGGCAGCCCACCGGTCGGCGAGACGACCTCGAAGTACGCCTCCAGCACGAGCAGCGACAGCACGATGAAGCCGACCATCACGAACCAGTGCGCGGCACCCACCACGCCCCACCGGAGCATCCGGGTGTGGCCGGCCGTCTCCACCAGCATGGTCCTGGCCCGCGCGCCCTTGTCGGCGAACCGCTCCGGCGCGGGCTGGCCCAGCCGGATGACGGCCACCATCTTCCGCACCGCGCGCACCGCGAGCCACACCGCCACGGCGGTGATGGCGGCGGCGAGGATCGTGGTGACGATCTGGACGCTGCCCATCGAGTCGGCCTCCCGGTCTGCTGGCTGTCGAGCGGCTCGGCGATCAGGGGCCGGCGCAGGACGGGACCGGCGGGACGCCGCTGCCGCACCTGTGACCGGGCCGGTCGATGACCTCGCTCCGCTCGGTCATGCCGCGCAGCCTACCCGAAAGTTACCCAACAGTAACGTGAGTCTTCTCGCACCAGGCCACGCCGCCCTGCGGACACCATAGGTCCCCCGACGTCGCAGCGTCGGGCTGGGGCCGTACGTCGAGGCCCGGGTCGTGTCGCGGACGGCGCCGGAGCGCCGCGCTCAACGCCAGCGGGAGAGCAGGACCAGCGAGCCGACCATCGCGCCGAACCCGACCGCGAGGTTCCAGTAGCCCCACGAGGCGACCGGGTACTCCTGGGCGGAGAGGTAGTAGACCACCAGCCAGCCGATACCACCGACGATCAGCGCGACGGCGATCGCCGGCAGCCACACCGGGCTAGGCTTGCGCGTCGCCGCTGTCGTCGTCGGACGAACGTCCGTCGGCGGGGTGTACACCTTCTTCTTACGGACCTGAGACTTGGGCACGACGCTCTCCAGAGGGGTGACGACCTCGTCCGGCCTGACAACCGGGCGCGGGGGCGACGGTCCATGGCCAATAATGTTCGACAGCTAGCGTAGTCCGGAAGGCCGCTCCAGGCCATGAATGGGGTCGATCCGGTGCACGCGGTGACCGGATCGGGCGGGTCGACGCGACGTCGGCGACCGCGCCCGCCTGTGACGGGCGTCACCATACGACGGGAGAGGAACGCTCGGTGGAGTACACATCCGGGGCGGCGTCCTGGCAGAAGGCCATGCGCCGGGCGGTCGTCGCCTTCCTGCCACGTCGGCCGAGGCAGCGCCGACCGGGCTGGTCGATCGGCGTGCCGCTGATCGCCGCCGCGGCCGGCCTGCTCTTCACCACCACGGCGACCACGGCGGGCGGTACCGCCCTGCGGGAGGACCGTCGGCCCCAGCTCACCCAGCTCATCGAGGACCGCCGGGAGCAGGTGGCCGCCAGCGAGCTGCGGGCCGCCCGGCTCCGCGCCGACGTGGAGAGCGACACCGCGGCGCTGGCCGACACCGACGTGCCGATCAAGGAGCAGCGCGACCGCGCCCGGGGGCTCCAGCAGGCGGCCGGCTTCACCGCCCTCACCGGCTCCGGGCTGACCGTCGAGCTGAACGACGCGCCGCGGCGTGGCGACGGCACCATGCCCAAGGGCGCCACCAACGACGACCTGGTCGTCCACCAGGGTGACGTGCAGGCGGTGGTCAACGCGCTCTGGGCCGGCGGCGCGGAGGCCATGTCCATCATGAACGTCCGCGTGCTGTCCACCAGCGCGGTACGCTGCGTCGGTAACACCCTGCTGCTGCACGGCCGGGTGTACTCGCCACCATTCAAGATCGTAGCAATCGGCGATCCCGCTGCCCTCCAGCAGGCCCTCGCCGGCTCTCAGGGAGTCGGGTTGTTCAAGCAGGCGGTCGACCACTACCAGCTCGGCTACTCCGAGCACGTCGGCACGGTGTCCGTGCCGGCGTTCGAGGACTCGACCGCGCTGCGATCGGCGACGGTGCCTCGATGACCTACCAGGGTGGGGGGCCGCGCGACGGCGACCGGAACGACGGCCCGACCGCCTTCCTGCCCCGGGTCGACCGGTCCGCGGAGTCGTCCCCCGCCCGCACCGGCCCCGCATCGGTCGACCCCGCCCGCACCGGCCCCACCCGCAGCGATCCCGCGTCGGCCGGTCCCGCACCGACCGGTCCCGCCCGTCCGGGGCCGACCGGTCCGTGGCCCGCCCCGGCGCTGCCGACCCGTCAGCCACCGCCCGCCTGGCCGGGCCGACCCGCACCGGCGGCCGGAGCCCAACACGGTCCCGGTCTCCCCGGTGCCGCCCCGCGTCCGGTGCCGCCCGTCGAGACGGGACAGCTCCGGGCCGCCGCGCCGGACGGAACGCCGCGCCCGTCCGGCACGGCTGGCGGCCCACACCCGGCGACCGTGGACCCGGCGGCCACCGCCCTGCTGCCGGTGGTGCCGGCCCGGCCGACCGGCCCGGCACTGGACTCCACCGCCCTGATGGGCGCGGTGCCACCCGTCCCCGAGGACGCCCGCTCCGCTGGCCCCACCGAGCCCCCACCACCGCCCCGGCGCGGCGAACGGGTGGTCCAGCTCCGCCCCGAGCAGACCGGCGAGGGCTACAGGAGCGTCTACTCGGAGCTGACCCGGCCCACCTTCGGCTCCCGGCTGCGCACCGGCGTCCGGGTCAGCGGCGAGGTGCTGATCACCTTCGGCCTGGTCGTGCTCCTCTTCGCCGGGTACGAGATCTGGGGCAAGTCCGCCCTGGTCGACGCCCACCAGAGCAAGCTCAACGAGCAGCTGGCCCAGGCCTGGGGGCCGACCGGCGACCCGACGGTCAGCCCGAGTGCCAAGCCGGTCGCCCCGGCCGAGGGCAAACCGATCGCCGGGCTCTACATCCCCAGCCTCGACAAGAACTGGGTCGTCGTCGAGGGCGTCACCCAGCAGGACATCCGGTACGCCCCCGGCCACTACCCGAAGAGCGCCCTCCCCGGCGAGGTGGGCAACTTCTCCGTCGCCGGGCACCGCAACCGGGCCACCTTCTGGCGGCTGGACGAGCTGGAGGTGGGTGACGCGATCATCCTGGAGGGCAAGCAGGACTGGTACGTCTACAAGGTCTACCAGTCCCGGATCGTCCGGCCCGACCAGGTGGAGGTGGTCGCGCCGGTGCCCGGCGAGCCGAACGCGAAGGCGACCCGGAAGCTGCTCACCCTGACCACCTGCAACCCGAAGTTCGACAACTACCAGCGCCTGATCGTCCACGCCGAGCTGGACCACGCGCAGCCCAAGTCCGCGGGTCCACCGGCGGAACTGCGGGGCTGACGACGATGTACTCCTGGATCTGGCGCAAGTTGCCCTTCGGGCTGCCCGGCAAGCTGATCGGGTCGGTGCTGCTCGCCACCGCGACGGTGGCGCTGCTCTGGTACGTGGTCTTCCCCTGGGCCGAGCCGCTGCTGCCCTTCGACGACGTGCAGGTCACCCAGGATTCCGGCAACCCGGGTGGCGACTCCACCACCGACCCCGACGCGCCGGCCGGTGACGGGCACGAGCTGCCGTACGACACCGACCGGAACAACACCCCGCCCGCCCCCTCTCCAAGCCGGTGAGCCCATGCGTGTCCTCGTGATCGACAACTACGACTCCTTCGTCTTCAACCTCGTGCAGTACCTGGGCCAGCTCGGGGTGGACTGCGAGGTCCGGCGCAACGACGAGATCGACGTCGCCGAGGTCGGCCGGGTCGGCGCGGCGGGCATCCTGCTCTCGCCGGGGCCGGGCAGCCCGGACCGTGCCGGCAACTGCCTCGACATCATCCACCGGTACGGCGGTGAGCTGCCGATCTTCGGCGTCTGCCTCGGCCACCAGGCGATCGGTGAGGCGTTCGGCGCAACCGTCACCCGGGCACCGGAGTTGCTGCACGGCAAGACGTCCGAGGTACGGCACCACTCGGTCGGGGTGCTGGCCGGCCTCCCCGACCCGTTCACCGCCACCCGCTACCACTCGCTGGCGGTGCTCCCCGAGACGCTCCCCGAGGAGCTGGAGGTCACCGGCTGGACGGAGTCGGGCGTGGTGATGGCGATGCGGCACCGGACCCTGCCGATCGAGGGGGTGCAGTTCCACCCGGAGTCGGTGCTCACCGAGGGCGGCCACCTGATGCTGGCGAACTGGGTGGCCGCCTGCGGCCATCCGGAGGCCCTGGAACGCGCCCCCGGGCTGGCCGCCGAGGTCGATGCCCGCCGGCTCGCCGCCTTCGCCAACGGCTGACCCGTCCGCCCCGCCGTCACCGGCCCGGACGCCGGGTCTACCCGCGGGTCACCCTGGGAACGGCCCGGCCCGGGCGGGTGCCGATCGGCCCCGGCCCCGGTGGGCCGGGGCGTCACCTCCGGGTACGGGTCACTCGCCCTCGGTCCGGAACGGCGGCGTGGGCAGCGGGAACCCGCCACCCCCACCGTCGCCGGGTGGCGTCGTCGTCGGTACCGGCGTGGTCGGGGTCGGCGGGGGCGGCTCCTCGGTGGGCTCGGGGACGGAGACCTCGATGGTCACCGTCTGCCCCTTGGCCAGGTTGCTGCCCGCCTTGGGGTTCTGTGCGCTCACCCGGCCGGCCTGGTCCGCCGGCACCTCGTCGCCCTCACGCACCCTGACCTCGTAGCCGGCCGCCTGCAGCTCCTTGCGGGCCTCGTCCTCGGTGAGACCGGTGACCCGGGGGACCTCCCGAATGTTGCCCCGGGAGACCTCCACGGTCACCTTGGTGCCCTCGGCGACCTTGCTACCGGAGTCGGGCGTCACCTTGGTGACCTGACCGGCAGGCTGGTCGCTGTTGATGTCCTTGCGTTCGACGACGAGCTTGAGCCGGTCCAGCTGCGGCTTGACGTTGTCGAACTGCGAGCCGACCAGCCCGGCCGGGATGGAGACCTCCTGCGGGCCACCGCAGATGTTCACCGTCACCTGACGGTTCTCCTGCAGCGAGGTGCCCGCCGGCGGGTCCTGCCTGGCGACGGTCCCCTTCTTGCAGGTGCTGTCGAAGACCGGGTCACCGGTCGCCGGCACCAGCCCGGCGTTCTGGATCTCGGTGAACGCGACCGCCTGGGTCTTGCCGGCGAGGTTGGGCACCGGGCTCGTCCGGGGCTCGTCACCGTTCATCAGCAGGGCCGCCACCAGCGCTATCACCGCCAGCACACCGACCGCCGCGAACGCCGCGATCACCCAGGCGGAACTCTTCCGCCGCTGCGGGTCGCCGACCCTCGCCGGGATCTGCCGGGTCTGCTGACCCATCACCTGCGTCGGGTAGCCGGCCGCGGCCGCCGCCATCGGGGTGGTCTCGTCCTGGCTCATCACCGGGGTGGCCATCACCGGCCGACCGGCGGCGGCGCGGAGCAGGTCGGCCCGCATCTCACCGGCGCTCTGGTAGCGGTTGAGCGGGTTCTTGGACAGCGCCTTCAGCACGATCGCGTCGATCGCCGGCGTGACGTCCGGGTTGATGTCGCTGGGCGTCGGCGGGGCCTCCCGCACGTGCTGGTACGCCACGCTGACCGGGCTGTCGCCGACGAACGGCGGATGGCCGCAGACCAGCTCGAACAGCACGCAACCGGCGGCGTACACGTCGGAGCGGGCGTCGACGGCCTCGCCGCGCGCCTGCTCCGGGGACAGGTACTGGGCGGTACCGATCACCGCGCTGGTCTGGGTCATCGTGGTGGCGCCGCTGGCCAGCGCGCGGGCGATGCCGAAGTCCATGACCTTGACCTGGCCGGTCTGGGTCAGCATGACGTTGCCGGGCTTGATGTCCCGGTGGATGATCCCGTGCCGGTGGCTGAACTCCAGGGCCGCGCACATGTCGGCGCAGATCTCCAGCGCCCGGCGCGGCTGGAGCCGCCCTTCGACGCCGAGGACCTCCTTGAGGGTCCGCCCGTTCACGAACTCCATCACGATGAACGGCAGGGTCTCGCCGGTCGGCGCGGTCTCCTCACCGGTGTCGTAGACGGCGACGATCGCCGGGTGGTTCAGCGAGGCCGCGTTCTGCGCCTCCCGGCGGAACCGCATCTGGAAGGTGGCGTCCCTGGCCAGGTCGGTACGGAGCATCTTGATCGCGACGTCCCGACCGAGCCGGAGATCCCGACCGCGGTGCACCTCGGCCATGCCGCCGTAACCGAGCAGCTCGCCGACCTGGTACCTGCCACCGAGCAGGCGGGCCTGGGCTGTCATCGCGTTCGTCGTCCTTCGCTCGTCGTCGTCTCGCCGGCACCCGGTCCGGGCCGTACCACCCGACGGTACGGTGTTCCGGCCGGAACGTCGCGTTCGTGGGCACTCAGCGCGCCGGACGTCGTACGCGGCGCGCTCGGATCACCACTCAGCAGGTTGTTCCGCGTCGCGTAGGAGAGCACCCCGGAACAGACCAGCACCAGGATGGCCAGCAGGACGGCCAGGGTCACCATGCCGGTCCGGGATTCACGTTCCGGGGCGGGTGGCGGCAGCGGATGCCGGGCGTACCCCATCGGCCGGTCGGACCGGACCGGCGCCGGAGGGACGGACGCGGCGCCCCGGGGCTGCTGGTAGCTCGGGGTGGTCGGAATGGGCGGACGCTGGACCACCGGCGGCTGCGGGTGCCGGGCCTGGACCGGCGGCCTGGGCTGCCCACCGACCGGCGGCCGGACCTGTCCACCCATCGGCGGTCGGGCCTGCCCGCTGACCGGCGGTCGGGTCGGTCCGCCGACCGGCGGCCGGGCCTGCCCGCCGACCGGGGGGCGGTGCTGCTGGTGGGCCAGCGCGGCGGGCTGCTGCCGGGGCACGGACGGCACCTGCGCGCGGGCCATCGGACCGGCCGGCGAGGCCGGCGCTCCGGAGACCGGTCCGCCGGACACCGGCCCTCCGGAGACCGGGCCGGGGTGTCCACCGCCCGCGCGGGCCTGCTGGGAGAGCACCTGCTTGGCCTGCCGGGCGACGGCGGCCAGGGCGGCGGCGCTCGGCCAGCGGTGGCCGGGCTCCTTGGCCATCGCCCGCTCCACGATCGCCTTGACCTGCGGCGGGATGTCGCCGGGCAGGGCTCGGGGAGTGTCCCGGACGTGCTTCATCGCGATCTCGAGCGGATTGTCACCCTCGAAGGGCCGGCGACCGGCCAGGCACTGGTACGCCACGACACCGAGCGCGTACACGTCGGAGGCGGGAGTGGCGACCGCGCCGGTGGCCTGCTCGGGGGAGATGTACGAGGCGGTGCCGAGCACCGATCCGGCGGCGGTGAGCTGACCGACCAGCTCGGACCGGGCGATGCCGAAATCGGTCAGCACCAGCGTGCCGTTCGGCCGGACGAGCAGGTTGCCGGGCTTGACGTCCCGGTGCACGATGCCCTTCTCGTGGGCGGCGTGCAGCGCGTCGGCGGCCTGGGCGAGCAGGGCCATCGTCCGGGCCGGGGTGAGCCGGCCGACCCGGCTGAGCGTCGCGGACAGGGCGTCGCCCTCGACGTACTCCATCACCAGGAAGGCGATCTCCTGGTCGCTGCCGAAGTCGTAGACGTCCACCACGCCGGGGTGGTTGATGGTGGCCATCGTCCGGGCCTCGCCCCGGAACCGCTCGGCGAAGCCGGGCTCGTCGAGCAGCGCCGGGAGCAGGCTCTTGACCGCCACCGTACGGCCCAGCACCTGGTCGGTGCCGCGCCACACGTCGCCCATGCCGCCGCTGGCGATCCGCTCGTCGAGACGGTAGCGGTTGCCGAGCTGCACGCCGGGGCTGAGCATGTCAGCGGCCCCCCGCATCGGCGATGGCCGCCTGCATGATCTTGCCGCCGATCCGGGCCGCCTCGCCGCTGCCGCCGCTGTCGGCCTGCTCCAGCACCACGCAGACCGCCGACACGGCGTTGCCGTTCTTGTCCAGCGCGAAGCCGATGAACCAGCCGTGGTCGGGGCGACCCGGGGCGGACTGCGCGGTGCCGGTCTTGCCACCGACGGTGTAGCCGTCGATGGCCGCCGAACTGCCGGTGCCGTTCTTCACCACGCTGACCATCATGTCCCGCAGGTCGTCGGCGACCTGACCGCTGACCGGCTGACGCAGCTCCCGGGGCTGGGCGTTGTAGTAGCTGGTGGTGCGGTCCGGTCCGAGGAGCTGCTTGACCAGGTAGGGGCGCATCTGCCGGCCCTTGTTGGCGACCGACCCGGCGATCAGCGCGCCCTGGAGCGGGGTCATCCGGACGTTGTTCTGGCCGATCGAGGACTGCGCCAGCGCGGCCGGGTCGGTGCCACCGTCCGGGTTCTGCATGTCGCCGGTCCGGCTGGCCGCCACCGGCAGGCCCCCCTCGCCGAGCTGCCCGACGGTGAGGTCGTCCTGCTCGAAGCCGAACTGCCGGGCCTTCTCCTTCACCGTGTCCGCGCCGAGCCGGACGCCGAGCTGGGCGAAGCCGGTGTTGCACGACTCGGTGACCGCGTCGATCAGGGTGACCTGCGCCTCCGGGCAGATCGACGGGTGCGCGTTGCGGATCTCGGTGCCCGAGGTCGGCGGGGTCCAGCTCGGCCCGGCCGGGATCTCGGTGTCCTTGCCGACCCCGTTCTCCAGCGCGGCGGCGGCAATCACGATCTTGAAGGTGGAGCCGGGTGGCAGGGTCTCCGACAGCGCCCGGTTCTTCAGCGGGCCGGCCGGGTCCTGCTCGTACTTGTTGTAGGCCGCGGAGGCCGCGTTGGTGTCATGGTCGACCAGCGGGTTCGGGTCGAAGCTGGGCATCGAGACGAGCGCCTGCACCGCACCGGTACGCGGGTCGATGGCGATCGCCGCGCCCCGCTCCGCCCCGTTGCGGTTGTTGCGCAGCTGCTCGTAGGCGGTGTCCTGGGCACGCTTCGAGATGCTCAGCAGCACGTTGCCGCCGCCGCTCTCGTCGCCGGTGAACATGTCCTTGATCCGGTTGCCGAGCAGGGCGTCGCTGGTGCCGGCGAGGAAGTCGTTCTCCAGCCGCTCGATGCCGGTGTCGCCCAGGTTGACCGGCTTGTAGCCGAGCACGTGGGCGTACTTCGTCCCCGCCGGGTAGCTGCGCTGGAACTTCAGCTTGCCGCCGGTCTCCTTGCTGGTGGCCACGGCGGTGCCGCCGGCTTCGATGTTGCCCCGCCGTCGCTCGTACTCGGCCACCTGTACCCGGCCGTTGTAGTCGCTGTTGCGGTATTCGTCTGCCTTGTAGGCCTGGATCCAGTTCAGGTTGGCGAAGAGCAGCCCGAACAGGACCATGACGACGACGCCGACGCGGCGCAGGGGCGCGTTCACGGGCGGATCACCTCCGTGGGAGCACCGTGCAGCTGTTCCGGCGGGCCGCCACCCGGCCGACCAGCCGGGCCGCCGCCCTGGGCCACCGGCCGCCGGGCGGCGTCGGAGATCCGCAGCAGCACCGCGATGAGCAGCCAGTTCGCCATCAGCGACGAGCCACCGGCGGACAGGAACGGGGTGGTCTGACCGGTCAGCGGGATGAGCTTGCTGATCCCGCCGACGATCACGAAGACCTGGAGCCCCAGGGTGAAGGCGAGACCACCGGCGACCAGCTTGCCGAACGAGTCCCGCACCGCCAGCCCGGCCCGCAGGCCCCGCTCGACGATGAGCAGGTAGACCACCAGCAGCGCGGTCAACCCGAACAGGCCGATCTCCTCGCCGATGCCGGCGAAGATGAAGTCGTTCTGCACCTCGGGGATCTCCAGCGGCTCCCCGGCGCCCGGACCGGAGCCGAACAGGCCACCGCTGCCCAGGCCGAGCAGCCCCTGCACCAGCTGGTAACCCCGGTCGTACGGCTCGGCGAACGGGTCGAGCCAGATCTCGGCGCGGGTGTAGAAGTTGGCGAACGGGCCACCCACCGTGCCACCCAGCACGTAGGCGAGGTAGGCCCCGCCGAAGAAGAGCACCAGACCGATCAACAGCCAGCTGACCCGTTCGGTGGCGATGTAGAGCGTCACCACGAACATGCCGAAGTAGAGCAGCGAGGTGCCGAGGTCCTTCTCGAAGACCAGGACCAGCAGACTGATCAACCAGACCCCGAGCACCGGGCCGAGATCCCGGCCGCGCGGGAAGTCGATGCCGAGGACCCGGCGGCTGGCCAGCGACAGCACCTCACGCTTGCGGACCAGGTAGTAGGCGAAGAAGACCAGCAGCGCCAGCTTGGCGAACTCACCGGGCTGGATGCTGAACCCGCCGACCCGGATCCACAGCTTCGCGCCGTTGATCTCGGAGAACCGGCCGGGCAGCACCGCCGGGATCATCACCAGCACGATGCCGGCCAACCCCAGGGTGTACGCGTACCGCGAGACCGCCCGGTGGTCGCGCATCAGCACCAGCAGCCCGGCGGCCAGGATCACCGCGGCCAGCGTCCAGGCCAGCTGGCGGCCACCGGTGCCGGCGAAGATGGCCAGCGTCTCCCGCTCGGCGGGGGCGGCCTTGGCCAGGTCGAGCCGACGCAGGAAGCCCACCCCGACGCCGTTGAGCAGGGCCACCGCCGGCAGCAGCGCCGGATCGGCGAACGGCGCGAGCCAGCGGATCACCAGGTGCATGCCCAGGAAGACCAGCCCGAGCGCGGCGGCCGGCATCCAGAAGTCGCGGGTGACGGTGTCGAGCAGGTTCGCCTCGACGATCGCCCCGTACGCGGCCACCAGCGCCATCGCCAGCAACAGCAGGGACAGTTCGGCGTTACGCCGGGACCGCGCCAGGCGTACGCCGGGCCGCTCGCCCGTCGTGGCGGGCGAGACTACCGGGTGGGCCGCTGCGGTCAAGGAGGTGTCCCTCGGATCTCAGCCGACGGTCACTCGGGCGACCGGCAGCCCGCCGGGTCTCCGGCCGGCGGAACCGCGTCGGAGACCGAGGCGTCGGGTGTGGTGGGCAGCGTGGGGGTACCGGTGGCACCCGGAACGCCGGTCGGGCCGGGGCTGGACACGCCGGGGCTGGGCGTGCCAGGGCTGAGCGTCCCGGGAGTGGGCGTGCCGGGGCTGGGTGCCGGCGTGGGCGTCGACGGCACCGGGGAGCCGGTGACGAGCGACGGGACCGGCGGGCAGACCGGCTTCAGGTTCGGGTTGGTCGGGTCCTCGCTGGTCAGCTCGGCCAACCGGCGCTGGGCATCCGTCCGGTTCTTGGCCTGGATGCCCTGCTTGACCTGCTCCTGGGCGGCCGGGGTGAGGTCGTCGAGCTTGGCCTGGCTGATCGAGTGAACGCTGGACAGGTCGAGGCCGACCACCTGGCCGGGCACTCCCCGGAAGACCGCGAGCTGCCCGTTGTCGGTCGCCCCGACGTAGTACTGCCGCTGGGTGTAGCTCCACCCGGCGAAGAGCCCGCCGCCGAGGATGACCAGCAACGCCGCCAGCATCGCCGCGGTGCGCAGCGGCCGGCGGGGGCGGTCCGGGTCGTCGTCGCGGTGGGCCGCCGGGTCCTCCGGAGCGGGGGGGCGCGGTGCGGAGAGCGCCGACGCGCGGGCCGCCGGGGTGGAGTCGTCGGCCGCGGTGGCCATCCCCCGGTCCCGGGCCGCGGCCCCGCCGACGATCGGGCTCGCCTCGACGATGTCCTGGTCGGTGGCGTCCGCGATGATGACGGTGATGTTGTCCGGGCCGCCGCCGCGCAGGGCGAGCTGCACCAGCCGCTCGACACACTGCTGCGGGTCGGTGTACTCCCGCAGGCTGTCGCCGATGGTCTCCGCGCTGACCACACCGGAGAGGCCGTCACTGCAGATCAGGTAGCGGTCCCCGGGCAGCACCTGCCGGACGCTGTACTCCGGGTCGATGTCCCGGCCGTCGAGGGCGCGGGTGAGCAGCGAGCGCTGGGGGTGGCTGCTCGCCTCCTCCGCGCTGATCCGCCCCTCGTCGACGAGCATCTGGACGTAGGTGTCGTCCTTGGTGATCTGCGCGAACTCGCCGTTGCGCAGCAGGTAGGCCCGGGAGTCGCCGATGTGGACCATGCCGAGCTTGCTGCCCGAGAAGAGGGTCGCGGTGAGCGTGGTGCCCATCCCCTCCAGCTGCGGGTTGGCGTCCACGGTGTCGCGGAGCTGCTGGTTGGCGGTGCCCACGGCCGATCGCAGCGCGTCGACGAGTGCGTCCCCCGGGACGTCCTCGTCGAGCGGCGCCATGGCACCGATGACGATGTTGCTGGCGACGTCACCGGCGGCCATGCCGCCCATGCCGTCGGCGACGGCGAGGAGCCGCGGCCCGGCGTAGACGGAGTCCTGGTTTCCGTCTCGGATCAGACCGCGGTCGCTGTGGGCCGCATAGCGCAGGGTCAGAGTCATGGCCGTAATTCGAGAGAGGTGCGGCCGATACGGATCGGCACGCCGAGGGGGACGGGGGTCGGTCCGGTGACCTTAGCGCGATCGAGGTACGTGCCGTTAGTCGAGCCGAGGTCCTCGACGAACCACTGTCCGTCCCGGGGCACCAGCCGGGCGTGCCGCGCGGAGGCGTAGTCGTCGGTGATGACCAGGGTGGAGTCCTCGGCCCGCCCGATGGTGATCTGCGCTTCGCCGAGGGTGATCCGGGTGCCGGCGAGCTGGCCGGCGGTGACCACCAACTGGTGGGCCGCCCGTCCCCGCTTCGCCTTCGCCGGCTTCGCCGTCTGCTGTTGGGTCGAGGCCCCGACCGCGCGGGGCGCGGCCACCAGCCGGCCCGACCGGGCACCGGCGAAGAGATCCCGTCGGATGACACCGACCACCGTGAACACGAAGATCCACAGCAGGATCAGGAACCCGAACCGGGCGACGGTGATGACGAGTTCCGGCAAGGCGGGTCAGCCGTCCACGCGGAAGGTCAGCGTCGTGGTGCCGAGCTGGATCATGTCGCCCGGGTTGAGGGCGACGGCCGAGACCCGCTGGCCGTTGACCATGGTGCCGTTGGTGGACCCGAGGTCGGTCAGCACGACCTGGCCGCCGTCGAAGTCCAGCCGGGCGTGTCGCCGGGAGATCCCGACGTCCGGCAGCCGCAGGTTGGCCTGGTCGCCCCGGCCGATCACCGTCGAGCCCATCTGCAACGGGTAGGTGCGGCCGTCGCCGGAGACCAGCCGGACGTTGCGGGCGCCGCCACCGTGCCCCGGCGGCGGGCCGTAGCCACCACCCTGGTCGTACGACGGATAGCCGGGCGGGCCGGGGTCGTAGCCGCCGGGCGAGGACACCGGGGCGACCTCGCCGCCGGTGTAGACCTCGGCGGTGACCCGGAACATTCCGGTGTCCAGCCCCTCGCCCCGCTCGACCTCGACGATCACGTCGCCGTAGACCGTCCACGCCTGCTCGCCGATGAACTCCGCCTGCGACTGGGCCAGCTCCTGGGCCAGTGCGGCGGCGTACGGCGCCAACCGGCTGTGGTCGTACGGGGAGAGATCGATCACGTAGCGGTTCGGCACCAGGGTGCGGCCACCAGCGAGGATGGCCTTGTGCGCCTCGGCCTCCCGCTGCATGGCGTTGAGGATCTCCACGGGGTGGACCACCCCTTTGAAGACCTTGGCGAAGGCCCCCTCGACCAGGCCTTCCAGACGCTTCTCGAAGCGTTGCAGCACGCTCACCGGCTCCTCCTCGGGTCCCGAGGACATGATGGTATCTGGACGGCGCGCGTGCAGCTCGCGCGCCGCTCGGCCACCGCGCGGCGGCCCGTTCGGAACAGCTCTTGCAACCGTGCTACTCTTTCGACCGCCACGAAGGGTGACCGCTCGGGAGAACGGTAGCCGGTCGGGGCGAGACCGCAGGACACCGGTAGGATGTTCGGGTCACGTCGGAGACGACGGGGCGCCGCACAGCACCGCGTTCGAGGTCGTGCCACGGGGATGTGGCGGAATGGCAGACGCGCACGGTTCAGGTCCGTGTGTCCGAAAGGACGTGGGGGTTCAACTCCCCCCATCCCCACCAGAGACAGCCGAGGGCTCCGCAGGATGCGGGGCCCTCGCTTCGTATCAGGGCGTACCGGACGTCAGGCTATGCTCCGATGGTTTTTGCCAGCCTCCTAACTTGACCAGGAGTGTCGTGTGAGCGTCGCGTTGGTGACCGGATCGGGCGGTCTGATCGGTTCCGAGGCGGTCCGGCACTTCGCCGGGCTCGGCCTGGACGTGGTCGGCATCGACAACGACATGCGGCAGGAGTTCTTCGGCGCCGAGGCCTCGACCGCGTGGAACGTCCGCCGGCTGACCGACGAGCTGGGGTCGGCGTACGCGCACCACAGCCTCGACATCCGCGACCGGGACACCCTCGGCAAGCTCTTCGCCCGGTACGGCCGGGACATCGCCGTGGTGATCCACACCGCCGCGCAGCCGTCGCACGACTGGGCGGTGCGGGATCCGTTCACCGACTTCGACGTCAACGCGGTCGGCACCCTCAACATCCTGCAGAACGTGCGGGAGCACTGCATCGAGGCGGCGCTGATCCACTGCTCCACCAACAAGGTCTACGGCGACCGGCCCAACAGCCTGCCGCTGGTCGAGCAGGCGACCCGGTGGGAGATCACCCCGGGGCACCCGTACGAGCAGGGCATCCGCGAGGACATGTCGATCGACGCGTGCCTGCACTCGGTGTTCGGGGCCTCCAAGGTCGCCGCCGACGTGATGGTGCAGGAGTACGGCCGCTACTTCGACATGCGGACGGCCTGTTTCCGGGGCGGCACGCTGACCGGCCCGGCGCACTCGGCGACCGAGCTGCACGGCTTCCTCGGGTACGTGATGCGGGCCAACATGGAGCGCCGCACCTACAAGATCTTCGGTTACCAGGGCAAGCAGGTCCGGGACGCCATCCACAGCTCGGACGTGGTGTCGGCGTTCGAGGCGTTCTTCCGGGCCCCGCGTTCGGCGGCGGTCTACAACCTGGGCGGCGGCCGGCACTCCAACACCTCCAACCGGGAGGCGTTCGCGCTGGCCGAGCAGATCACCGGCCAGGAGATGATCACCGAGTACGTCGACGCGAACCGGATCGGCGACCACAAGTGGTGGATCGGCTCGAACGAGGCGTTCCAGGCCGACTACCCGGAGTGGAAGCAGGTCTACGACGTACCGATGATCATGCAGGAGATCTACCAGGCGAACGTCGACAAGTGGGTGCCGGGCGCATGACCGCACAGGGCAAGCGGAACGTCCTCGGCGTCCTGGTCGACGCCACCGACTACGCCTCGGCGACCGAGCAGGTCGTCGCGGCGGCCCGGGAGCGCCGGCCGCTGGCGCTGACCGCGCTGGCCGTGCACGGGGTGATGACCGGGGTGCTCGACCCGGCGCACAACGCCCGGCTCAACTCCTTCGACGTGGTCACCCCGGACGGGCAGCCGGTGCGCTGGGCGCTCAACCTGCTGCACCACGCCGGCCTGACCGACCGGGTCTACGGCCCGACGCTGACCCTGCACGTGCTGCGCCGGTTCGCCGACGAGGGCCTCCCGGTCTACCTGTACGGCTCGACCGAGGAGACCCTGGCGAAGCTGATCCCGGCGCTGGAGCGGATGTTCCCCGCCCTGAAGATGGCCGGGGTGGAGCCGTCGAAGTTCCGGGCGGTGCGGCCCGGCGAGGACGCCGAGATCGCCGACCGGATCCGGTCCAGCGGCGCCCGGCTCGTCCTGGTCGGCCTGGGCTGCCCCCGCCAGGAGGTCTTCACGTACGCGATGCGGCCCCTGCTGGACATGCCGCTGATGGCCGTCGGCGCGGCCTTCGACTACCACGCCGGTCTGCTCCGGCAGCCGCCGCCGTGGATGCAGCGGGCCGGGCTGGAGTGGTTCTGGCGGCTCGGCCTGGAGCCGAAGCGGCTCTGGCGGCGGTACGTCATCCTCAACCCCGCCTACCTGACCCGACTCGCCGGCCAGAAGACCGGCCTGTGGAAGGCACGGCCCCCGGCCCCGGCCACCGAACGACCGGCCACCTTCGCGGTCTGAGGCACCGGCGGACGACCGGCCGCAGGCCACACGGCCAGCGTCGACCGGCCGGGCAGCCCACACGGCCGGCGGACGACCGGCCGGCGGGCCGCCCGGCCGGCGTCGGGCGGTCGGCCCGACCGTCCCCCTACGGGATGCCTTCGGGGTGGAACCGGGGGACCGCCCCGGATTTGCCGGACACCGTTCTGGGCAAGGCTGTGTCCATGGATGGGCATCTCATCGTGCTGCTGTCGATCGCCGCCGTCTGGCTCGCCGCCGGAATCGTGGCGGACGGACTCCCCCGGCTGGACCGGGCCCGCGCCCTGCGGCGGCGCAGCGGGTGGGTGCTCGCCCTCTCCGTCGCCGGAGTCGGCCTGACCATGACGGTGCTGGCCGCCGGCCTGACCAGCGCCGGGGACACCCTGGTCGACCGGGCCGCCGCCCAGCTCACCCTGGCGGCCGTGCCGGCGCTCGCCGTGTCGGCCTGGACGGTACGCCGGGTCCGCCGGTTGCGGGCCGGCGCGGGCGCGTTCGCCGCCGCGCCGGAGACCCCCGCGCCGTACGGGCTGCGGGCCTCGGCCGCGCACCCGCTGGTCGGCCTGCCGGTGCAGGTCACCGCGCTGGCCACCGTTCCGGGTCTGCTCCGGGCGGCCGGTCTGGACCTGAGCGCCGGCAACGGGTTCACCGGGGTGGCGCTCACCCTGGGTGGACTGGCCGTCCTCGCCATCGGGATCCGCCACGGCCTGCGGCACAGCCGGCTCGCCGAGCGGACACTGCCCACCGGGCCCGCGCTGACCGCCTCACCGGCTGTAGTCGGCTCCCTGCACGTATAGCAGTTCCAGGATCGCCCGGGTCGCCTCGAACCACGCGTCCAGCCACCCGGGCGGCGGGATGCTCCCCTTGGGCGGCAGCTCCAACAGCAGGCCGCGCATCAACGGGTGGTCGACCAGCGACTCGGGCGGCTCCGCCGGCCAGCCGTCCGACGGGAAGGACGGCTCGGTGAGCGGGTTCGGATCGAGCGCGGACATCGACAGCGGCGACCCGGCGTGGTCGGCCGCGCAGACGCCGTCGTGACCCAGATCGGTGTCGGTGCCGCCGACCTCGGTGAGCATGGTGTCGCGCCGTGCGCCGCGGTACTTGCCCCCGAAGCGTTCGGTCTTCCCCGGGCCGTTGATGAGGTTGTCTGAACCGATCGTCGTCATCTGCGTATCGCCTGCCTCGCTCGGTGGCCGCTGGCTGCGGCGGGTCGTCGACCAGCGCCGTACCGAGGGTTCAACGAGGCGGAACGGAAGTGGCGACGGGCCGGTCGGGGAGTGTCCCCGACCGGCCCGCGGTCAACGCCACGCTGCGTTGGTCAGTGTTGGCCGAACGCGCCGTTCCGAGCGTCGGCGACGAAGGCGTTCCATTCCCCGGGGGCGAAAACGAGGGCGGGACCTGTCTTGTCCTTCGAGTCCCGTACCCCGACCGCCCCGATCACGTAAGCCACCTCGACGCAGTTGTCGCAGTTCGGCCCACTTTTTGAGCTCTTGAACCACGTTGCCTGCGTCAGGTCCTCGGGGAACCTCTCGGTCGCCATTTCCACAACGGCTCCTCTGCCAGTTCTGCGATGTGTGCGATGGACTCCTCCGGTCGCTCGGCCGCTGCTTGAATCTGATCGAAGATGGACCTGTACTTCTGCAGTTCGTCGCTCTTCTCGAGGAAGAGCCCACCCGTGGCGTTCTCCGCGTACACGACATCCGGATCCACCGAGTCGGGGAACCCGAGAATCGTGAAGGGCCCGTCCATGCCGGCGTGCGCTCCCACCTCGAAGGGCAGGACCTGCAACGTCACGTTCGGCAGTTCGGCCACCTCCACCAGCCGCCTGAGCTGACCACGCATCACCGCGTCGCCGCCCACCGGCCTCCTCAACACCGCCTCGTCGAGCACCACCCGCAGATCGACCGGATCGTCCTGGGTCAACAACGACTGACGGCCCAGTCGGACACGCACCCGTTGTTGCACCTGTGCCGCGCTCAACTCCGGGCGGGCCGCCTGGATCATCGTGGTGGCGTAATCCTCGGTGACCAGCAGACCGGGAATGACCTGCTGCTCGTACGTCCGGATGGAGCCGGCCGCCGCTTCCAGACCGACGTAGGCACCCACCAGCACCGAGCGGTGTGAGTGCCACCACCCCTTCTGCCTCGCCTCCCGGGCGATCTGCACCAGCTCTTCGCTCTCCACGCCCACCACCCCGTAGATACGGAGCATGTCCCGGACGTCGCGGGGGGTCACCGAGGTGTGACCGGTTTCGATCCGGGACACTTTCGAGGCGGAACACTCCAGCTGCTCGGCGACCGCCTCTATGGTGATGCCGGCGCCGTCGCGCAGCCGGCGTAGCTCCGCCCCGAGCCGGCGACGCCTGATGGTCGGGCTCCGCCGATCGCTCATCCGGTTCCTCCGGGTGCCGCTGACGGGGAAAGCTGGCGCCTCGCGCTCACCCGTTACCTCCGGTCGGTCGCGCCGGTGTCCACACCCGCCGGGGGCGCGACGACGAGCGGCGGGCGATCGTTCGCGGCAGGGGTGGTGCCCGGTCACCGACCGGCCGCGGCGGCGGAACCGGCGTCCAGTGTGCCGCTCCGGGGACGGCGTGATCAAGCGCCGGGTTCACGTGTCGCGCTCACCTATCGGCAAAAGTCGACGTGCAACTTGCATCCAGCACCCGGCTGATGCACTCTGTCCGTATGGTTCGAGTCACTCAACGTCCCCGCTCGATCTCACGGTGTGATCATCGCCCCGGGATCGGCCGGTCGGCGGGTGCCCCGGCCGAGTTGTGTCAACGAGACCTGCCCCCGGGTTGAAAACCCCGCCGCTGCACGCCTGGTGGCTGCGGCGGTGGGAGCGCTAGTCCCGTGAGCAGCGGGTGATGGTCGGGTGGCGGTCCACCACCAGCGGGTACGGCCCGACCACCACCGCACCGAGCACCGGCCCGCGAGGCACAACCCCGTCGCCGGACCCGCACCTCGTCCTCCGTCCCGCCCGGTCGGCCCGCGACGCCGGCCATACCCTCCCAGGAGCCCATGTGCTTCCCCGCTCCGGTGACGTTCTGTACGTCACTCGCGCCGCGAGTGTGCAGTTCCTCAAACCGATCACCTTCCGGGTGATCCGGGTGCTCGACTGGCCGACGTACGACGGCTGGCTCTGGCTCGACGGCTACCAGATGAACGCGTCGGGAGACGCGGTGAGCCGCCGGTCGATCTTCGTCCAGCAGGCCGGGCTGACCCAGCTCCGGGCCGCACCCGTACCTCGTCAGCACACCGCACGGTCCCGACGTCCGGTCAACCGCGCCCCGATCGCGGTGGGCTGACTTCCGATTGCCCGACCGGAGGGCGTACCTCCGTCATAGGATCGGTACGCCCACCCCGGCGAAGTCTCCACCCGCGCGTTCCGGCCCCTGAACCTGGGATGGCCATGGTCAATCTGCCCGCCGCGCGGCGGCACCACAGCTCCCGCATCAGGTACGCCTTCGGGCTGCTCGCCCTGATCGGCACGGTCACCACCCTCGTGGTGGTGACCCGTTACCCGGCCGAGTCGGCCACCCGCCTCGCCGAGCCGGTGCCGGCTCCCGAGATCACCGTGGTCGAACGGGACGAGCCCACCGACACCGGGCGGGACGACCCAGCCGACACCGGGCGGGGCGATCCCGCCTACGCCGGGCAGGGCAGTCCCGCGGACGCCAGGCAGGGCGATCCCGCCGACGCCGAGCGGGACGATCCCGCCGACGCCGGGCAGGGCGATCCGGCCGACGCCGGGCAGTCGGGCGTCGGTGGCGGCGCCGCCACGGTCACCGGCCCCCGGCAACCGGCCGACGACCCGCGGACCGTCGCCCGCTCCCTCTTCTACTCCGGTCTGCTCGGCCTGGTCATCTCGCTGGCCGGGTTGGGCCTGGTCGGCACCAGACGCCGGATGTGGTGAGCCGGGCCACGGCCACCCGGAGGGGCCGGCAGGGCATCCGTCACCCGGTCGGGCTGACCGTCGGGGTGGCGGTGGCGGTCCTGGTCGGCGACGCCGACGGCTCGGCGGCCACCACCAGGGTCACCTCGTCGCCCGGTGCCACCAGCTCACCCCGCTGCGGGTCGGTGGCCAGGACGGTGCCGGGCGGCCGGTCCGACTCCCGGGTGAGCACCCGGTAGGACAGCCCGAACCGATCCAGCAGGGTCTGTGCGGCCTCCTGGGAGAGCCCGACCAGCGGCGGCACCGGAACACCCGCCGGACCGGTCGTCGGCGCGGTGGTCGGTGGCGTCGTCGGCGGCCCGCTGCTCGGGGCGGCACTGCTCGGAGCGACGGTGGTCGGGGCGACGCCCGTGGTGGGGACGGCGGTCGGCGGCGGGGTCGGTGTCCCGTCCGACGCGGACCCCACCGCCCGCAGGACCAGCCAGCTCGCCAACCCGACGAGCCCGAGCAGCACCAGCGCGAGCACGCCCAGCAGGATGGGCGTCCACCACCGCCGGTCGCGCGGCTCCTCGCCGTACCACTCGGCGGCGTCCCGGGCGTCGGCGTCCCGGGGCGCAGGCACCCCGGCCCGCCCGGACCACACCGGTGGACCGGCCGGGCCGGCTCCGGTCGTCCCGCCGGTCGGTGGCAGTGGCCGGGTCGCGTCGTCGGCGGGTGGCTCCCGGCGGTCGTCGCTCATCGCACGTCCTCTCGCCACCCGGCGGGCGTCCGGTGCCGACCCACCGCGTCATGGTCCCCGACCCGCCGCGCCGGAACCGGCCGACCTGGCGGTCGGGAGCCGGGTGCCGGCCCGGTGGGCATGGCCTCCGGCTCAACGGTAACGGGCGGTGCCCCCGTCCGCCGGGAGCGGCACGGCGGCCCGCCCGTCACGGCGTCGGCGTCGCCTCGGGAGTCGACGTCGGCGCGCTGCCGCAGGAGAGGGAGACCTGGTCGTTCCAGTGGGCGGTGGAGTCGGCGGCGGGCGTCTGGGCGGTGACCTCACCACGGTTTCCGGTGGGGTAGCGCGGGAACAGGCCCAGGTCACCCAGTTCGTCGGCCGCGTCGTCGCAGTCCTCGCCGACCAGGTCCGGCACGTCGACCTCGGGCGCCGGCCCGCTGACCTCGACCCGGACCGTGGTGCCCGGCCGGACCGGCGTGTCCTGGGCGGGCACGGTGCGGGTCACCGACCGACCGGAGCCGGTGCCGAAGACCAGCCGCCAGCCGAGTTTCCGGTCGTGCAGCTCCTCCCGCGCCTTCTCGAAGTCCATACCGACCAGTCGGGGCACGGTCAGGCCGCCACGGGTGGTGGGCGCGGGAGGCGTGGTGGCCCGCGCGGTGGTCGGCCGGGCGGCGGTCGGCGGGTCGAGCGGGCTGGCCGATCCGGTGGGTGCCGCCCCCGGGGCGGCGGCATCCTGCGGGTCACCGGGATCCGCCAGCACCCAGCCGACCGTGCCACCGACCGCCGCCAGCAGGACCGTCGCCAGGGTGCCGCCGAGCAGCAGTCGGCCCCGGCCCGGCCGGTCGCGTTCCGCCCGGTCCTCTTCGGTGTACTCGTCGTCCATGCCGCTCCCGCCTCGTCCCCGAGACGGTACCGGCCGCTGCCCACCCGGTCACCGGGCGTGCTCCGGCGGCCGTACGACTCGCCGCCCCGGCTGCGGAACGCTACAGTCCCCGGCATGGCGGGACGGAGCTGGGGAGGATCGGTATCCACCGCGCTCGGCGTCGCCGCCGGCGTCGGTGCCGCACAGTTGGGCTTCGGCTACGGCCTGGGCATCATCAACTGGGCACCGGTCGACGCCGGGGCCAGCGAGCCCTCCTGGTTCGCCAGTCTCGCCTGGGCGACCTGGATCGCCGCCGTGTCCGCCGTCGCCGGGGCCGTCTGCGCCCAGCGGCTGCACGAACGCGGCGGTGCGGACCCGACCGGCGGCACCCTGCACCGGCTCACCCTCGCGGCGGCGGGCGCGGTCGGCGCGCTGATCACCGTGCTGCTGGTCGCGGTGCCGTCCCGGGCCGCCTCCGTACCGGACACCTTCTCGCCGCAGACCGTCGCGGCCGGTTACGCCGGGGTCGGCGTGCTGGTGGGGCTGGTGGCGGCGGTCTGGACGCTGCACTCCCGGGCCGCCGCGACAAACGTGATCGCCACCGTCGGCTGGCTCTGGCTGCTGGCCGTGATCTCCGTCGTCGACGGGGTGCTCGCCGGCAAGGGGTTGACCAGCGCCCAGCTCGGCATCTGGCAGATCGCCCAGGACAGCCCGCGGTTCTGGCTGCGGGACCACCTCTACTGGCCGGGTGCGCTGCTCGCCCTGGGCTCGGCACTGCTGATCGGTGCGCTGGCCGCCCGGCGGGCCGCCCGGACGGCAGAGCTACGGCTCGGTGCGGTGGTCTCCGGTGCGGCCGGGCCACTGCTCGTCGCGGTCGCCTACTTCCTCGCCGTACCCCGGCTGGCCACGATCTCGCCGGCCCAGGTCTCGGCCCACCTCGTCGCACCGTACGCGGTGATCGTCGGGGCGGCGGGATCGGTCCTGGTGGCCTCGCTCGCCCAGCGGGCCGAGCGGCACGCCGCTCTGCGGTCGACGCCGCTGCTGCCCCACCCGCGCAGCGGCGGGCCGGACGACCTCCCGGCCGCTCCCGGCACACTCCCACCGTCCACACCGGACATCCGCACCGACCGGCCGGCCGCCCCGGACGGCCCCGCGCCCACCCCGCCCGTGTCCCTGGCCAGGGACACGACCACCCCGGCCAGGGACATGACGGACCCGAGCGAGGACACGACCACCCCGGCCCAGGACACGACGGCCCCGGGCGGGCGTTCGACCGCCCCGGGTGGGGGCACGACCACCCCGGGCGGGGACGCCGCGCCGGTGGCGGTCGGCCGGGTCCGGCCGGCCCGCCGGAGCAGGGCCACGGCGACGGCGACGGACCCGACGGCCGGTGGCGCACCGGCCGATCCCGCGCCGGAGCAGGGCGGCCCCGGGTCGCCGGCCGATCCACCGGCGGCCACCGTGCCCAAGCCGCGTTTCGGTCGCCGCACCTCCTGACCTGGGTCGCCGCACCGCCTGACCTGCCCGGACGACGCGGCCCGTCCCGGACCCGCCAGCGGACGCCCGGCCCGGCGAACCGGACACCGGACCGACGCGGACCGGGCGGACACCCGGACCGACGTCACTCGGGCGGACACCCGGACCGACGTCACTCGGGCGGACACCCGGACCGACGTCGCTCAGCCGGACACCGGGCCGGTGCGGGTCAGTCGACCGGCCAGGTGTGCACCGGTTCGTTGCTGCGCTGGAGTTCGGCGTACCGGTTGGCCATGTGGCGCAGCGCCGCGTCCCGGTCCAGGTGGCGGTGCCGTTCGGCGGCCAGCACCGTCTCGGTCTGCCAGACCGCGCCGTTGCGGCCGGTGCTACAGCGCTGCTCGATGATGCCGAGCAGCCGGTCCCGTTCGGCGGGGGCGACACCGAACCGGTCCAGCCCGGTGGCCGCCTCCGGCAGCAGGGTGTCCAGGATCAGCTTGGCGACCGGCACCTCGCCCAGCCGGGGCCAGTGCAGCACCGCATCCAGGCCCCGTCGGGCGGCGGTGTGGAAGTTCTCCTCGGCGGAGCTGAAGTTGAGCTGGCTCCAGATCGGCCGGTCCGACTCGGCCAGCCCGCGCGCCAACCCGAAGTAGAAGGCGGCGTTGGCCAGCATGTCGACGACGGTCGGGCCGGCCGGCAGCACCCGGTTCTCCACCCGAAGGTGCGGACGGCCGTTCATGATGTCGTACACCGGGCGGTTCCAGCGGTAGACGGTGCCGTTGTGCAGGCGCAGCTCGGACAGCTCCGGGACGCCGCCGCCGTGCAGCACCTCGACCGGATCCTCGTCGGCGCAGATCGGCAGCAGCGGCGGGAAGTACCGGACGTTCTCCTCGAACAGGTCGAAGATCGAGGTGATCCAGCGCTCCCCGAACCACACCCGGGGGCGTACCCCCTGGGCCTTCAGCTCGTCCGGGCGGGTGTCGGTGGCCTGCTGGAACAGGGCGATCCGGGTCTCCGCCCAGAGCTGCCGGCCGTACAGGAAGGGAGAGTTCGCGCCGACGGCGACCTGGACGCCGGCGATGGCCTGGGAGGCGTTCCAGTAGTCGGCGAAGCTGTCCGGTGCCACCTGGATGTGGAACTGGAGGCTGGTGCAGGCGGCCTCGGGCACGATCGAGTCGGTGTGCGTCCGCAGCCGCTCCACGCCCCGGATGTCCAGCTCGATGTCCTCGCCCCGGGCCCCGACGATCTGGTCGTTGAGCACCCGGTACCGCTCGTTGGTGGAGAGGTTGTCGGCTACCAGGTGCCGCTCGGTGAGGGTGGGCAGGATGCCGACCATGACGATCCGCGCGTCCGACTTGGCCGCCCGCTCGTCGGCCCGGGTCAGGCTGCTGCGCAGGTCGTCCTCGTAGTGGGCGAAGCCGGCCCCCTCGATCAGCCGGGGCTCCGCGTTCAGCTCCAGGTTGAACCGGCCGAGTTCGGTCTGGAACAGCGGGTCGGCGATCGCCGCGAGGATCTCCTCGTTGCGCATCGACGGTTCGGCGTCCGGGTCCATCAGATTGAGTTCGATCTCCAGGCCGGTCATCGGCCGGTCGGCGTCGAAGCCGAAGTCGTCGAGCATCAGCGCGAAGACGTCCAGACAACGCCGTACCTTCTGCCGGTAGCGGACCCGGTCCTCCCGGGAGAACGCGCCCTGCTCGACGTCCCTACCCACTGTTTCCTCCAGGCGTGAGACGCGCCGGACGGTGATCGTCCCGGCGCGCAGTGTGAACCACCATAGGAGCGCCCACGCGCCGGGGCCAGTGCCCACCGGGTATGCGCTTACTCGCTTCTCTACCCAGCGACCGTCCACCAGCACCGGGTGGCGTCGTCGCCGGACAGTGACAATCCGCACCCGTACGCGTCGAGGCCCCCGCTCGCGGTGAACGGGGGCCTCGACGACGGGCTGGGTCAGGCCTGCCGGACGGCCTCGCCCTCGATCTCGATCTTGATCTTCTTGCCGACCAGCACGCCGCCGGTCTCCAGGGCGACGTTCCAGGTCAGACCGAAGTCCTCGCGGTCGATCTCGGTGCTGGCGGTGAAGCCGAACACGTCGGTGCCGAACGGGGTACGGCCGACGCCCTCGAACTCGACCTCCAGCTCGACCTGGCGGGTGACGCCCTTGATGGTCAGGTCACCGAGCAGGACGAACTCGTTGCCGTCGCGGGACTTCACGGCGGTGCTGCGGTACTCCAGCGTCGGAAACTGCTCGACGTCGAGGAACTCGGGGCTGCGCAGGTGACCGTCCCGGTCCGCCTGGGCGGTGTTGATGCTGGCCGCCTGGATGGTGGCGGAGACCGCGGACTGCAACGGATCCTCGGCGACGGTGATGGTGGCGGTCGCGTCCGCGAACTCACCGCGTACCTTGCTGACCATCATGTGCCGGGCGACGAAGCCCACCCGCTTGTGCGCGGCATCCAGCAGGTAGGTGCCGGCGGCGGGGATGGTGAGGCCGTCCCAGTCGCGGGTAACCGACTCGGTGCTGGTCATGTAACTGCCCTCCGGAGATTGTTTGCTAGCCCAACGACTGCTTGAGCAACTATAACCGCAGCAATATTCCCCGTGTCAACCACTGCTAGGATGTCCCCGTGGACGAGAATGTGTTCGACGATCCCCGGATCACCGCCGTCGGCCTCCTGGTCGAGGCGCACGCCGGCCTGACCGCCCGGTTCGCCGCGCAGTACGAGGAGCACGGCGTCTCCGCCGTCGAGTTCGAGGTGCTGATGCGCCTGGCCCGGTCGCCCGGCAACCAACTGCGGATGACCGACCTGGCCGCGCAGACCTCGCTGTCCACCAGCGGGGTCACCCGGGTGGTGGACCGGATGGAGCGCGACGGTCTGCTCCGCCGCCGGGCCTGCCCGTCCGACCGGCGCAGCTCGTACGCCGTGGTCACCCCGGCCGGTATGCAGCGGCTGGACGAGACCCTGCCCGGCCACCTGCGGATCATCGAGCAGTGGTTCACCGGCCAGCTCACCCCCGCGACCCTCGCCGCCCTGCTGGACGGCCTGCGTCAGGTACGCGACGCGGTCCACCCCGGCGCCACCGCCGGCAGCACCGACCGGGCACCCACCGACGAGCCGCCGGCCGACTGCTGACCCATCCACCGTCGGGCACCCACGACCCACCGTCGGACGCCGCGACCGCACCGGCAGAAAAAGCGGCAGAACCCGACGGGGCCACCGGACGCACGCGCGCTGATAACCACAAAACGGACGCCCCGGCTGGCTAGCCTTCATCGCGCGGGGGAGCACCGGGGGGTGCCGGCGCGAGCGATTGAGCGAGGGGTTTGACCAGGGGGCTTCTTCGCTCGCGCCACCCCCGCGTCCACAAGACGGGCGGCTGTCCCCGTCCACCCGGTCGCGGCTATCCCAGCAGCCGCTCCTCCGCCGGCAGCAGCCGGATGCCGGCGTGCCGGCAGGCCAGCGCCAACCGCTCCCGCGCCTCGGCGGAGCCGGTGCTCGCGGCCAGCCCGACCAGCGCCTCGATCACGTCCCGCCGGTCCTGCCCGGCCGCACCGGCGGTCACCGCCACCGCGAACCACTCCGCCGCCAGCTCCCGGTCCCCCCGGTGCTGCGCCATGGTGGCCTCGATCAACGCGCACACCCCCTCCTCCGGCCGGACCGGCCCGTCCCCGACCGGGCGTGCCCCGGGCAGCGCCTCCCCGGCCGGCCCCGCCTCCACAGTGGCCCGGGACGCGGACGGCCCCGCCCGGCCGTCGCAGCGCAGCTCGGCCAGGACCTCGGCGGCCTCCTCCAGCCGGCCCGACCGGGCCAGCGCCAGCCCGACCGTGCCCAGCACCTGCCGCCGGTGCCCCGGATCACCCACCCCGGCCAGCGCCGCGATCACCCGCCGGCCCTGCTCCACCGCATCGCCGTAGCGACCCGCCAGCCGGGCCACCTCGGCCAGGTCGGCGCGGGCCAGCAGGCGCAGCCGGGACTCCCCGCAGTGGGCCGCCAACCGGTCCACCGCGGCGAGCCGACGCCGGGCCGCCGGCAGGTCACCGAGGCGGATCTCGTGCCAGGCCAGATGGTGCTGGGCGACCGCCATGTCCCGGGTCCGGCCGTGCCGGGTGGCCAGCGTCAGCACCGAGTGGGCCTGCTCGGCCGCCTCGTCGTACGAGCCGGTGACGACCAGCAGGGTGCCGAGGATGCTCCGCGCCGCCAGCTCACCGGCCACGTCGGCCCGCCCGGCCAGCACCGCGAGCGCGGCCCGGACGGCGGGCAGTTCCTGCGCCGCCGCGCCGTGTCCGGCGGCGAGCCGGGCCACCCCGAGCGCCGCCCAGGCCCGTAGCACCGGATCGGCGTGTGCGGTACGGGGGTCGGCGAGCAGCCGGCGCAACCACTGCCGGCCGCTGACGTCCCGCCCCCGCATCCGCCACCAGCGGGGCAGCGCGGCGGCCAGCCGCAGGGCCGTGTCCGGATCGTCCCGGGCGGCGTGCGCCAGCGCCGCGCCGATGTCACCCGTCGCCTCGTCGAGCCGCCGCACGGCGCTGGAGTGTCGCGCCCCGACCAGATCCGGCGCGGTGCGGGTCACCAGCCGGGTGATCACCACCGCGTGCCGGCGGCGGGCGGCGGTCAGCTCACCCCGGCCGGCGGCCTGCTCGATGGCGTACTCGCGGACCGCGTCGAGCAGGCGGAACCGCAGCGGCCCGGCACCCCGGACACTGGCCAGGCCCAGCTCGACCAACCGGTCCAGCAGGGGCACCGGATCGACCGGCGCCGCCGGATCTCGGTCGGCCTCGTCGACGAGCAGCTCCTCGGCCAGCTCCACCGACCACCGGTTGGCGAAGACGGAGAGCCGGCGCAGCGCCGCCTGCTCCCCGGCGTCGAGCAGCCGGTAACTGGTGGCCACCGCCTCCCGCAGGGTCACCGCCACCGCCGTCCGGGCCGGTTCGGCGGTACGGCCCGGCGGCGCGGCCTCCCAACCCCGCCCGCCCAGGTCCGGGCCGGCCAGGTCGAGCACCCGGTCGCCGTACCGGCCGAGCAGTTCGGGCAGGTCCAGGATCCGCCCCCGGGCCGCCATCAGCTCGATCGCCAGGGGCAGCCCGTCGAGTCGACGGACCAGCGCGGTGAGGGCGGGCAGCTCGTCCGGGCCGGGCGGCTCCGGGCGGACCCGGGTCAGCCGGGCGGTGAACAGGGCCGCCGCCGGCCAGCGGGCCAGCTCGTCCGGGTCGACCACGCCGGCCGGGGGCACCTCCAGCGGGGCGACCGGGCGGACGAGCTCCCCCGGGATGCCGACCGGGTGCCGACCGGTCACCACCACCCGCAGGGTGGGCACCGCCGTGACGAGCAGGTGCAGCACCTCGGCCACCGGGTCGGGCGCCCGCTCGACCGCGTCCACCAGCAGCAGCGCCGGCCGGCCCCGGAGCCGGGCGGCCAACTCGGCGAGCCGGGCCGCGCCGAGCACCGCGCAGGCCGCGGCGAGCACGTCGTTGGCGTCGGAGCCGACACCGATCAGCACGCCGGCCACCCCGCCGGGATGGGCGTCGGCGACCGCGTGCGCCACCGCCAGGGCGAGTGCGGTCTTGCCGACCCCGGCCAGGCCGACCAGGCTCAGCACCGGCGGCCAGCCGTCGCCGGTCAGCAGCCCGGCCAGCTCGTCCAGTTCCCGTTCCCGACCGATCAGCTCGACCGCCGGGGGCAGCGCCATCGGCGTACCCGGAAGGTCGAGGTCGCGGCGGGCGGCGCCGGTGAGGGCCGGGCGGTGCGGGAGCCCGGCGGTGGCCGGCTCGGCCGGGTCGACGGCGGCCGTGCCGCGGGCACTGGCGAGGAAGCCGGCCCGGGCCGTGCCGGTCAGGCCGAGCGCCCCGGCGAGCAGCTCGGCGGTGGTCCGCTGCGGCCGATGTGCCCGGCCGCGTTCCAGGTCACGGATCGTCCGCACGCCGACCCCGGCCCGCTGGGCGAGGTCGGCCTGGGTGAGACCGGCGGCCAGGCGGTGGGACCGCACCAGCTCCCCGATCGGGGTGGGACCACCCGTGCCCGCCGAGTGATCATGATCCGGAGTCATGGGCAGGAAGGGTACGGACGGGATACGACGCCGAGCAGTCCTTCGTCGGCCTACTGACGCAGGGCTGCGGATACCCGACAAACCACCGTCGGCGCGCTGCGCCCGGCCCGGTCGGCCGGTACGGTCACAGGCCCAGGTCGCGGGCGATGATCATGCGCTGCACCTCGGAGGTGCCCTCGCCGATCTCCAGGATCTTGGCGTCCCGCCAGAACCGGGCCACCGGGTACTCGTTCATGAAGCCGTAGCCGCCGTGGATCTGGGTCGCCTCCCGGGCGTTGTCCACCGCGACGGTGCTGGCGTGCAGCTTGGCGATCGCCGCCTGCCGCTTGAACGGCTCACCGGCGAGCATCCGCGCGGCGGCGTCGTAGTAGGCCAGCCGGGCGGTGTGCGCCTTCAGCTCCATGTCGGCGATCTTGAACTGGATGGCCTGGTAGTTGCCGATCGGCTGACCGAACGCCTGGCGCTCCTTCGCGTACCTCAGCGACTCGTCGACGCAGCCCTGGGCGAGGCCGACGGCGAGGGCGGCGATGGCGATCCGCCCCTCGTCGAGGATCCGCAGGAACTGCGCGAAGCCCCGGCCCCGCGCGCCGAGCAGGTTCCCGGCCGGCACGCGGCAGTCGTCGAAGGTCAGCTCGTGGGTGTCCGAGGCGTTCCACCCCACCTTCGAGTACGCCGGTGCCACGGTGAACCCGGGCGTGCCAGACGGCACGATGATGGTGGACAGCTCCTTGGAGCCGTCCGGGTTGGTGCCGGTGACCGCGGTGACGGTGACCAGGGCGGTGATGTCGGTGCCCGAGTTGGTGATGAACGCCTTCGACCCGTTGATCACCCACTCGTCGCCGTCCAGCACCGCCCGGGTCCGGGTGCCGCCCGCGTCCGACCCGGTGCCCGGCTCGGTCAGCCCGAACCCCGCGAGGGCCTCACCGCTGAGCAGCTTGGGCAGCCACCGCTCCCGCTGCTCGTCGGTGCCGAACCGGTAGATCGGCATCGCGCCGAGGGAGACCGCCGCCTCCAGGGTGATCGCCACGCTGGAGTCGACCCGGGCCAGCTCCTCCAGGGCCAGACAGAGGGCGAAGTAGTCGCCGCCCATGCCGCCGTGCTCCTCGGGGAAGGGCAGACCGAACAGCCCCATCTTGCCCATCTGCCGGACGATCTCGTACGGGAAGGTGTGCCGCTCGTAGTGGTCGGCGATCACCGGGGCGACCGCCTCGCGGGCGAAGTCCCGCACGCTCTCCCGCAGCGCCGCCTGCTCCTCGCTGAGCCGGAAGTCCATCGGTTCCTCCTGTCCGGGTGCCTCCCCGGGCGCTCGTGACGCCGGGGCGGCGGGTGGGGTTGCGCGGCCGGTCGGTCAGACCGGGGTGACGCCGTGCCGGCGGTGGGAGAAGTGCCGGTCCTTGCTCCGCGCGGCGGTGAACCGGCGGACCAGCTCGGCACGTAGCTCGTGCGGTTCGACGATCGTGTCGATCACCAGCTCGCTGGCGAGCCGGACCACGTCGATGTCCCGCTCGTACTCGGCCCGCCTGGCGGCGACGAAGGCGGCCCGCTCGGCCTCGTCGGCGATCGCCGCGATCTTGTTGGCGTAGACGGCGTTGACGGCGGCCTCGGCCCCCATCACCGCGATCTTCGCGGTGGGCAGGGCGATCGTCGCGTCCGGCTCGAACCCGGGGCCGGCCATCGCGTACAGGCCCGCGCCGTACGCCTTGCGGACCACCACACAGATCTTGGGTACGGTCGCCTCGGAGATCGCGGTGATCATCTTGGCCCCGTGCCGGATGATGCCCTGCTTCTCCACCGCGCTGCCGACCATGAACCCGGGCACGTCGCTGAGGAACAGCAGCGGCACGTTGAACGCGTCGCAGAGCTGCACGAACCGGGTTGCCTTGTCGGCCGAGTCGACGAAGAGCACCCCGCCCTTGAACATCGAGTTGTTGCCCACCACGCCGACGACCTGGCCGTCCAGCCGGCCGAACCCGATGGTCAGCTCCTTCGCCCAGAGCGCCTGGATCTCGAAGAACGACCCGTCGTCGAGCAGGCCCTTGACGTACCGGCGCATGTCGAACGCCTGCCGCTCGCTGGCCGGCACCAGGGCGGCCAGGTCGGCCTTGGCCGGCGCGGCGACGGCCGGGGCGGCCGGTGGCTGCTGCTGCCAGTTCGACGGGAGGTAGGACAGGTAGGTCTTCACCACGTCGAGCGCGTCGGCCTCGGTCCTGCACAGGAAGTGACCCACGCCGGACTCGGCGCAGTGCACCCGGGCCCCGCCCATCGCCTCCAGGGTGGTCTTCTCCCCGGTGACCATCTCGACCATCCGGTCGGAGCCGAGGTACATGCTGGCGTTGCCCTCGACCATGGCCACCACGTCGCAGAATGCCGGGATGTACGCCCCACCGGCGGCGCTCGGCCCGAACAGCGCGCAGACCTGCGGGATCGCCCCGGAGGCGCGGACCTGGTTCCAGAAGATCTTGCCGGCGCCACGGGGACCGGGGAAGAGGTCGACCTGGTCGGTGATCCGGGCGCCGGCCGAGTCGACCAGGTAGACCATCGGCACGCCGGTCGAGTAGGCCCGCTCGATGATCCGGATGATCTTTTCGACGGTGCGCGCGCCCCAGCTGCCGGCCTTGACCGTGGAGTCGTTGGCCATCAGGCAGACCGGCCGACCGTCGATGGTGGCGGTGCCGGTGACCACGCCGTCGGCGGGCAGCCCCTCGGCCAGCGCGTTGGCATAGAGGCCGTCCTCGACGAACGAGCCCTCGTCGACCAGGATGGCGACCCGCTCCCGGGCGAAGAGCTTGCCCTTGCCGGCGTTCGCCGCATGGTATTTGTCGGCCCCGCCGGAGCGGGCGCGCTTGCGCAGCTGCTCCAGTGCCGCACCGTCGAGCGTCACGCCGACCCCCTCGCCCCGTGGACGCGCCCGACCGCCGTACGGCGTCGTCGTCGCCACGCCGACCAACCTGAACGATCGTTAGGCTAGCGCATCCGGCACCCACCCGACCACCCGACCGACTTCCCACCAAGATATTGATAGTGAACTATCAGTGTGGCTACGCTCCTGACACCCCCTCCGGATTGGAGTGAGCCATGAACTCACGCGTCAAGCGCCTCGCCGTCGCCGCCCTGGCGACGGCCACCGCGACCCTCGGCCTCACGGTCGCCAACCCCGCGCCCGCCTCCGCCGCGATGACCATCTGCTACAACACCAGCCAGGCACCGAGCTACGCGGGCATCGCCAACCAGGCCGCCTCGATCTGGAACAACGCCACCAACAACCTCACGCTGACCGCGAACTGCGGCACCAACCTGCGGATCTACCAGATCACCGGCGGCGGCTCATACGCCCAGCGCACCAGCCTCGGCAACGGCCGGGTCTACATCGACACCCAGCAGGCCGCCCAGTACAGCCCGCTGCGGATCATGACCCACGAGATCGGGCACATCCTCGGCCTGCCCGACAACTACAACGGCAACTGCGCGATCCTGATGTCCGGCGGCAGCGCCGGCACCAGCTGCACCAACCCGTACCCGAGCACCGCCGAGGCGAACCGGGTCACCAGCCTGTTCGCCGGCACCCTCAGCGCCGGTGAGCGGAGCAGCAGCACCGGCAGCCAGGTCTTCAAGGACAGCTGGCCGGCGCTGCTCACCGTGGGCTGACCCGCGACGCGAGCCGACGGAGGGGCCGGCACCACGCCGGCCCCTCCCCGCGCCTCCGCGCCTCCCCGCGCCTCCGCGCCTCCCCGCGCCTCCGCGCCTCCCTGCGACTCCCGGGCGTCGCGCGCCTCCCGCGCCCCACGCGCCTCCCGCGCCCCGCGCGGCCGACCGGTCAGTGGGCGGTCAGCCGGGTACGCGGCCCGGCCCGCAGCACCCCGGACGGCAACCGCTTGCCCAGCATCTCCTCGGCCAACTCGGCCACCGCGATCAGGGCGTCCAGGTCGATGCCGGTGTCGATGCCCATGTCGTGCAGCATGTGCACCGCTTCCTCGGTGGCCAGGTTCCCGCTCGCCCCCGGCGCGTACGGGCAGCCGCCCAGCCCGCCGACGCTGGCGTCGAACTCGGTGATGCCCAGCTCCAGGGCGGTCAGCAGGTTCGCCAACGCGGTGCCCCGGGTGTTGTGGAAGTGCAGCAGCATCGGCACGTCGGGCTCCCGGTCGCGGACGGCGGTGACCAGCTCGCGGACCCGTCGGGGCGTACCCATGCCGGTGGTGTCGCCGAACGCGACCCGGTCCGCGCCGTCGCGGACCACCCGCTCGACGATCCCGGCGACCCGCCCCGGGTCGACGTCCCCCTCGTAGGGGCAGCCGAAACTGGTCGCCACGATCACCTCGGCCCGCGCACCCGCGCCGTGCAGCAGGTCGATCAGCTCGGCGATGTCGTCGAGGGACTCGGCGGTGGAGCGGTTGACGTTGCGCCGGTTGTGCGTGTCGCTGGCCGACACCACCACCTCGATCTCGGTGAAGCCGGCCGCCAGTGCCCGCTGCGCACCCCGGGTGTTGGGCACCAGCGCCGAGTAGCGGACCCCCTCGACCCGATCGGCCCGCCGCCACACCTCGTCGGCGTCGGCCATCTGCGGAATCGCCTTCGGATGCACGAACGACACCGCCTCGATCCGGCGTACCCCCGTGCCGGACAGGGCGTCGAGCAGCCGCACCTTGGCCCCGGTGGGGACCGGCTCCTCGTTCTGGAGGCCGTCGCGCGGCCCGACCTCCCGGATCGACACCGCCGCTGGCATCTGACTCATGGTCACCTCACTGTGACATCGGGTCGCCGGAGGATCCCCCTGCGGCGTCGTCCCTCGTGGGTGACGACGGCGCAGGACGCCGGACGACCGGTGGTCCCCCCAGGGAACCACTACGCCGGCCACGACCGCCACGCCGACCCGGTGTCGGGCCGGCCACGACCGCCACGCCGACCCGGTGTCGGGCCGGTCGCGGCCCGACACCGGGCGGTCAACGCCGCGCCCCCTCCACCAGCTCGGCGGCGCTGCGCAACGCCGCCGCGACGGCACCCGCGCAGCCGGCCGCGTCCTCGCGGCCCAGCAGCAGCGCCATCGCCACCGCCCCCTCCGCGAAGAGCGCCGTCGACCGCAGGCACCGGCCCGCCCGACGACGGTCCGGGCGCGGACGCGCGCCTCCGACCGGTCTTCCGCTTCCCATCTTCTCCACCTCTGCGGACGCAGTACCCGCCGGGGGAACCCCGGCGGAGGCGTGCCCGGCCCACCGCCCCACCCGTCGACGCCGGGCCGCCGCACGACAGGCACAACGACCGGTCGGGCCGCCCAGCACGCCCTTCTGGCCGGGCAGCGGCCGGCCCTACCCGGCCAAAGTGGAGGGTGGCCGGACGCTTCCGGGGCAACGGATACCGCGTCGGCGACCGCAGCGTCCTACCCGGACAACCACCCGGCCAGAAACCTGCCACGGGTATTGAAGAAGCCGGTCATCATGACGGGATGCGGATACGAACAAACCCCGGTCCGGCAGCTCGGCGCAAGGTCCGCGCGTGACCTCCGGCACCGGCACGCCGACCCCGCCGACGGGACGGCACCAGCGGCACTGTCTCGTCCCACGCGAGCAGTTGGCCGCCGGCTACGTGTCCCGGTACGGCTCGACGGCGGTGTCCGCGTACGCGCTGGCGGTCCGCGACCTCGTCGAGCTGTCCCCGGAGATCGGCGCGGTCGACACCTGGAGCCGGCTGGCCGCCCGAATCTGCGACAACCGGTCCGGCCGCACCTGGGCCACCTGGCGCAAGCGGCTGTCCCGGCACTTCACCACCGAGACGAAGGGGCCGCCGTGGCAGACCGTCGTCCTGGTGGTCACGCACACCGTCGCCGAGGCGGACCGGGCGGCGACCCTGGGTCGGCTGGAACGGCTCTACGAGGCGGCCCGGGGTGAACCACCGACGAAGCGCCGACGGGCCGTCGACGACCAGCCCCACCCCGAGGGCGTCGACAGGCGGACCGCACCCGACGAGGCGGACCCCATTCCCGGCGACGCCTACCGGATCATCGCCCGACTACGCGCCGAGAACGCCTCTCTCCGCCGCACGCTGGCCGCGCGCAACGCTCTGCTGCGCGCCATCACGGGGGCCACCGGCCAGGCGGCCCCGGGAGGAGGCCACCGGCCCGCGCCGCGCGTCGGCGGCCCGGACGACGTACCGCGACAACGGGAGGCCGCCCCGCTGGACGGTCTCCCGCAGAAGGACCGCAATCCGGGGCACTTCCCCGTCGGCCCGATCCCGACCAACGACGCCCCGGCCGGGCGGCACCGCCCGCCCCGGATCGACACGGTGTCGCTGCCGCCCCGCCTCGACGTCGTCGGCATCCCGACGCCCCTGCCGTACCCGCCCGGTGGGATCCGGCGGGCCTGACCACGCGGTCAGCGTGGTCAGGCCCGGACGGGTCAGCGCATCCGGCCGACGATGCCGGTGTCGTAGTCGCCGGAGACGAACTCCTCGTTGTCGAGGAGTTCGGCGAAGAAGGGCAGGTTGTTCTTCGGCCCGGCCAACGCGAAGTCGGCGACCGCAGTGCGGGCCCGGGACAACGCCTCGGCCCGGTCCACGCCGCTCACCACGAGCTTGGCCAGCAGGCTGTCGTAGAACGGGGTGACGGTGTTGCCGGCGACGTACCCGGAGTCGACCCGTACCCCCTCGCCGGTGGGCTCCACCCAGGTGCTGACGACGCCGGGGCCGGGCAGGAACCGCTTCGGGTCCTCCGCGTTGATCCGCAGCTCGATCGCGTGCCCGCGCGGGGTCAGCGCCGCCGGGTCGAAGGTCGGTGGCAGGCCGGCGGCCACCCGCAGCTGCTCCTCCACCAGGTCGACGCCGTAGACCAGCTCGGTCACCGGGTGCTCCACCTGGAGCCGGGTGTTCATCTCCAGGAAGAAGAACTCCTGCGTGGCCGGGTCGAGCAGGCATTCGACGGTGCCCGCGTTGCGGTAGCCGACCGCCTCACCGGCCCGCACCGCGGCGGCCAGCAACCGCGCCCGCAGCTCCGGCGAGACCGCCGGGGAGGGCGACTCCTCGACCAGCTTCTGGTTGCGCCGCTGCACCGAACACTCCCGCTCGCCGAGCGCCACCACCCGGCCGTCGGCCAGGCCGAGGATCTGCACCTCGACGTGGCGTACCCGGGGGAAGTAGCGCTCGATCAGCACCGAGCCGTCGCCGAACATCCGCTCGGCGAAGGAGCGGACCCTGTCGTACTCGGTGCGCAGCGCGGCCTCGTCGGCGGCCACCGCCATGCCCATCCCGCCGCCACCGGCGGCGGCCTTGACCATCACCGGGTAGCCGATCCCGGCGGCGGCGGCGACCGCCGCGGCCAGGTCGGCGGCCGGCTCGGTGGTGCCGGGCGCGACCGGCACTCCGGCCGCCGCCATCAGGTTCCGCGCGTTGATCTTGTCGCCCATCGCGGTGATCGCCTCCGCGCCGGGTCCGACCCAGACCAAACCACGGGCCTGCACGGTACGGGCGAAGTCGGCGTTCTCCGACAGGAAGCCGTACCCGGGGTGGATCGCCTGCGCGCCGGTGGCCTCGGCGGCGGCCAGGATCGCCGCCACGTTGCGGTAGCTCTGGGCCGGGTTCGCCGGTCCCACGCACACCGCCTCGTCGGCCTCGACCACGAACGGCAGGTCGGTGTCGGCCTCCGAGTGCACCGCGACCGCACGGACACCGAGCCGCTTCGCGGTACGGATGATCCGGCGGGCGATCTCGCCCCGGTTGGCGACCAACAGCGACTCGATCATGTTTCCTCCAGCGTCCAGGGGTGGGGACGGATGCCAGGGAACCACGATCGGGCCGGCGACCACGAGTCGGGCCGGAGTGTCGACGAACCACCCGGATTCCCGGCCGGCGCGGGTCAGGGGCCAGCCGGTGCTGTTCAGACCGGGCGGTGCTGTTCAGACCGGGCGGCGCGGGTCAGGGGCCGGTCTCGGCCAGCAGGGCGGCCAGCGCGGCGGCCCGCAGCAGCGCCGCCCGCCGCCGCCGGTCGACCTCGCCGCCGAGGAACGGGGTGGAGTTCATCAGGCCGAACGCGGCATGCGCCAGCACCCGCGCCTCCCCGGCGGGCAGCCCGGGGTGCAGGGCGGTCAACACGGTCACCCACTCCTCGACGTACAGCCGCTGGAGCTTGCGGATGCGCCGCCGCGGCTCGTCCGGCAGGCGGTCGAGCTCGTGCAGGTGCAGGGCGATCACCGCCGGGTTGGCCAGCGCGAAGTCGACGTGGAAGTCGATCAGCGACTCCAGCGCGCCGCGCGGGTCGCCGGGACGGCCGGCGGCCCGGTCCCGGCCGCCGTCGAGCAGCCCCTCGCTGACCGGGATCAACGCGGCGGCCAGCATCGCCTCCTTGCCGGCGAAGTGGTGGTAGAGGGCGGGACCGGTCACCCCGGCCGCCGCGCCGATGTCGTCCATGGAGACCCCGTGGTAGCCGCGGGCGGCGAAGAGCCCGACCGCGATCTCCAGGATCTCGTCGCGCCTCGACCGGCGCCGGCCCGCACCGCCCACGCTGCCCCTCGACTGCTGCCCCACCGTCACCCGGCAAGCGTAGACCTCGACCCGGACACCGGGGGGCTGCGGTTACCCGCCAGTTCACCAGGCGGACGGTGCCCGGTCGACGCCCGGCGACATCGATCGCCGGACGGCACGGCCCGTCCCCCCTAGCCTTGACAGGAGCGGTCCACGCGACGGAGGACGGGATGACGGTGCGGCAACGGAACCGGTCGTTACTGCTCGCCGGGGGGCTGCTGCTCGGCGCCGGGGCGTTCGACCTGCTGGCCGGGATCGGCGACGTCGGCAGCGGCGACGTGTACGCCTCGCTGGACGCCGACGGGCTGGTCTTCTACGACCTCACCAGCTGGGCCTGGCTGCACGTGGCGAGCGGGGTGCTGCTGGTGGTGACCGGTCTGGCCGTCACCTCCGGTCGACGCCGGTGGATCACGGCCGCCCTGGTGGTCGGGGCGGTGGTCGTCGTCGTCCACCTGCTGTTCGCGCCCTACCACCCGATCGAGGCGTTGATCGTGGTGGGCCTGACCCTGGCCGCCGCGCGGCTGGTCGTCCGGCACCGCCGCGCCGAGCGGCGGGATCCACCGGTCAGGACGGCCGGCAGACCCTCCCGGTGAAGGACGGGTCCGGTTGCCGCCGGTCGTCCCACGCCGGGTTGAGCCGGATGGCCAGCGGGGGTGCCTGCCAGCCCGCGCCGAGCTGCTGGAGCAGCGGATACTCCCGGCGTTGCCGACTCTCCGGCACTCCGGCCAGGAAGTGGACCAGCCGGTCCTGGACCAGCGACCGGCCCAGCAGCCCGCCGTGCACCCCGGGCATCTGGAAGACCGGGATGCCGGTGTACTCGCCGGGCGGGGCCTCGGTGGCCGTGGTGGTCGGCAGGAAGGCCAGCATCCGGACGCCCGGCACCGGGCACATCAACTGGTTGCGGTAGAAGGGCGCGTCGTCCAGCAGCGACCGGATGAACGGATCGTCCGGGCCGCTGTCGTCGACCCCGACCAGCCTGATCGCCCCGAGCAGGGCGCGGAGCTGCCAGCCGGTGACCACGCCCCAGCCCCGGTCCGCGCCGGGCGGCGGGTAGTACGCCCGACCCGCGTTGATCAACGGGCTGAACATGACCAGGGTGTCCACCGCCGGGTGCGGACGCTGCGCGAGGTAGGTGCGGGCCAGCATCGCCCCCTCGCTCTCCCCGATCAGGGCGACCGGCCGGCCGGTACGCCGGTGCAGCCGGTCCACCTGGTTCTCCAGCAGGGCGGCACCGCTCTCCAGCGACCGGGTGGTGTCCACCGGCCGGTACGGCAGCGGCCGACCGTCCCCGGCCAGCCCACGGTAGGAGAACCGTTCCACGTTCGGGTCGACCGGTGCCGCCCCGTCGTAGGCGGAGCCGTGCCCGGCGAGGACGATCACCGCGTGCCTGACGTCCGGTGGCAGCCGCTGCCCGAGCACCACCTGTTCGATCGTGACCCCGGCCGGGACGACCTGCACCAGCGCCGGGATGGCCAGCGGCACGGCGAGGGCCAGCAGAACCGCGATCGGGGTGACCGGCACCCGGCTCCACCGCACCCGGGGCGTCTGCACGGCCACGTGCACGGTGCGTTCCCACAGCAGCCCGTTGGCCGCTCCGGCGAGCAGCGCGACCGGCACCGTCCACCAGCCGGGGACGCTCCAGCACAGCGCGCCGGCCACGGTGATCACCACAAGGTTCAGCAGGGACCAGCCGACCAGGGCGATCGACGGCAGCCCGCGCCACCACGGCGCGACCACGGCGGCCCGTTGCAGGAACGGCGCGAGCAGGAACATCGGCAGCAGCGAGGCGAGCAGCACCCAGGAGAGCGCGACCACCGAGGCGGCCACCGAGATCAGCGCCCACGGCGAGACCAGCACGGTGACCACCGCGGACAGTCCGAGGTTGCGTACGAGCAGCCGGCGCAGGCGGGGTCGGGCCACCCCGGCGGGCCAGGCGAGCGCCACCAGCCCGGTGGTGAGCACCCCACGGAACCCGACCAACAGCAGCAGCACGGCCAGGAAGTCGGGCCACGAGTCGTGGTAGACGTACAGCCAGCGCAGGTCGTGATAGGTGTCGTACGGCCAGACGGCGGTGACCTGGGAGGACAACCCCTCGGCGGCGACGAACCCGAGGCGGACCAGCACCACCGCCTCGATCGCCGGTGGCACGGCGGCCAGGGCGCACAGTGCCAGCAGCCGGGGTCGCGGTCGGTGCACGTCCTCTCCTCACCGGGTGACCAGGGTTCCACCAGCAGGTTCCCCCGCCCGACGACCGCGTGTCGGTGATACCGCCGATCTACCGCCGACCGGCTTGCCGCTCGTCCCTCCGATGGCGGGTCGTCGCGCGTTGCTGGAGGCCGGCGAGCCGCAGCGCGATCCGGCGGCGCACCGGCGGCGTCCCCGACACCGCGCGCAGCGCCAGGTCCCGCAGCGGCCGGCCGGCGGGCGGCAGGGTGGCCAGCCGGGTCAGCCGGGCGGCGAAGCCGACGACCTCCTCGGCGAGCGGTCGACGACTGGCCGCGTAGTCGTCCAGCAGGGTGTCGGGGTGGCCGGCGAGGACGTCGCCGAGGGCGGCCCCGAGGGCCACCGCGTCGCAGATGCCGAGGTTCATCCCCTGCCCACCGGCCGGGCTGTGCACGTGCGCGGCGTCCCCGGCGAGCAGCACCCGGCCGCGCCGGTAGCGGTCGGCGATCCGGTGGTGGACCCGGAACCGGGAACTCCAGAGCACGTCGGTCACCCGGTCCGGCCGCCGGGTCGGGCCGCGCTCGTCGAGCAGCGCCTGGAGCCGGGCGGCGTCCGGGTCGCGGGGCGCGTCGGCGACGGCGGCGACCAGCCGGACCACGCCGTCCGGCAGGGGTGCCCACACCAGTGGTCCCGGCCGGGCGAGGAAGAGCGCGACCTCGTCGCGGGGGAGCACACTGCTCACCCGGACGTCGGCGAGCAGGAACGACTCACCCCCGTCTGCCGGCCCACCGAAGCCGATGCCGGCCAGGTCACGGACGGTGCTGTGCATGCCGTCCGCGCCGACCACCCAGCGGGCCCGCACGCTCGTCCCGTCGGCGAAGCCGGCGACCGCCCGGTCGCCGTCGTGGTCCAGGCCGGTGAGCTGGTACGGCCGGTGCACCTGCCCGCCGAGGGCGGCCAGCCGCTCGGTGAGCACCGCCTCGGTCACCGACTGGGAGACCAGCAGCGCGTACGGGTACGTCGACGGCAGGTCCCCGAAGCCGAGGGTGAGCAGCACCCGGTCGCGGTCCCGCACGGTGAAGCGCGCCGCCCGCAGTCCCCGGGCCACCAGCGGCGCGGTGACGCCGATCCGGTCCAACACCTCCAGCGTGTACGCGTGCACGACGGCGGCCCGGGAGGTGACCGGCGGTGCGGACGCCCGGTCGACCACGGTCACCTCGACGCCCTGTCGGGCGAGGGTGGCCGCGACGGTCAGTCCGGTCGGGCCGGCTCCCACCACCAGGACGTCGGTCTGCGCGGGCAGCATCTCCCACCTCCGTTGCCAACAAACGTTTGCCAACATTTGTTGGCAACGCTAGGCCGGGGGGACACCGGAGGTCAACGCCTGTTGGCATAGAGTCGGGGACATGACTGCCCGCCGATCCGACGCCACCCGGGCCGCGATCCTGACCGCGGCCCGGCAGCGGTTCGCCGCCGACGGATACGAGCGGGCCACCATCCGGGCCATCGCCGCCGACGCCAGGATCGACCCGTCCATGGTGATGCGCTACTACGGCAGCAAGGAGGGGTTGTTCGCGGCGGCTGCCGAGTTCGACCTGCGGCTGCCGGATCTCACCGACCAGCCCACCGAGCAGCTCGGTGAGGTGCTGGTCCGGCACTTCCTCGACCGCTGGGAGGGCGACGGGACGCTGGTCGCGCTGCTGCGTACCGCCGCCACCAACCAGGGTGCGGCCGACCGGATGCGGGCGGTCTTCACCGACCAGCTCGGCGCGGCGGTGGCCGCCGTCGTACCCGATCCGGCGCAGGCACCCCGGCGGGCCGGTCTGGTCGCCAGCCAGATGCTCGGCCTGGCGCTGACCCGGTACGTGCTGCGCCTGCCCCCGGTCGTCGACACCCCGCCGGCCGACCTGGTCGCCTGGCTGGCCCCCACCGTCCACCGCTACCTCCGCGCCCCCACCTGACCCCCGCCGTCCCGCCGAACGGCCTGCCGCCGGGTGCAATTGGGCGGATGTTGCGGTGTCCCGGGGCTGGGATACCGCAACATCCGCCCAAGCGTGACCCAGCCGGGGGGCGACCCGGGGCCCGGCGGAGGGCTGGTCAGCCGGCCAGGCCGCCGGGCTGGTCGCCCCGGACCACGGGAGCCCGGACCAGGTTGCCCCACTCGGTCCACGAGCCGTCGTAGTTGCGCACCTGCGGGAAGCCCAGCAGGTGGTGCAGGACGAACCAGGTGTGGCTGGACCGCTCACCGATCCGGCAGTACGCCACCACGTCGTCGGCCGGGCTCAGCCCGAGCTGGTCGGTGTAGATCGCCCGCAGCTCGTCGGCCGACCTGAAGGTGCCGTCGTCGTTGGCGGCGGACTTCCACGGCTTGCTGACCGCGCCCGGGATGTGCCCGCCGCGCAGCGCCCCCTCCTGCGGGTAGTCCGGCATGTGCAGCATCTCGCCGGTGTACTCGCCCGGCGACCGCACGTCGACCAGCGGCCGACCCGCCGCCACGTGCGCCATCACCTGCTCCCGGTACGCCCGGACCGGCGCGTCGTTGCGCTGCGGCACCGGATAGTCGGCGCGCGGCCGGACCGTCTTCTCCCGGGTCAGCTCACGCCCCTCGGCGATCCACTTCTGCCGGCCGCCGTCGAGCAGCCGCACGTCGGCATGACCGAACAGGGTGAACACCCACAGCGCGTACGCGGCCCACCAGTTGAAGTTGTCGCCGTAGAAGACGACGGTGTCGCCCCGGCCGATGCCCTTGGCCGCGCACAGCTCGGCGAAGCTCTCCGCGTCCAGGTAGTCCCGGGTGACCTGGTCGTTCAGCTCGGTGTGCCAGTCGACCTTGACGGCCCCCGGGAGGTGACCGGTGTCATAGAGCAGCACGTCCTCGTCGGATTCGACCACGACGAGACCCTCGTCGCCGAGGTGCTCGGCCAGCCACTCGGTGGTGACCAGCCGCTGCGGGTCGGCGTAGGACTGGAGGCGGGGATGCGGATCACTCGGCACAGACATGATCCCCAAGTTACGCCGGTATCCATGGCACCGACCGCCCAACGGGCCCGCCCCGGCCCCGGTCGCGTCCCGATCGCCCCGGTCCCCGGCCCGCCCCGGCCCGCCTTGGCCTTGGCCTTGGCCTTGGCCTTGGCCCCGGCCCTGGCCCCGGCCCGCATGGTCCCGGTCCGCTCGGCGCGGCCCCGGCCCCGGTCCGCATGGTCCTGGTCCGCTCGGAGCGGCGGCGGCACCGCGCTCGGGACGGTCAGGCTCGGCGGTGTACCAGGCGACCGGCGACGATGGTGGCGAGACAGCGCCCGTCGTCGGCGAAGACGGCCAGGTCGGCCCGGCCACCGGCGGCCAGCACCGGGGGCCGGGCCACGTCGAGGACGGCGACGTCGTTGCGGGTCACCGCCGCCCGTACCGCCGGATCGGTGAGATGGGCCGCGAGCACCGCGCCGACGCCGACCCGGAGCAGGGCGTGCACCCGTTCGCGCGGGCTGGGGGCCGGCGGCAGCGGCCCGTCGTGCACCAGTGCCGGCCCGAGGGTGCCGGGCCACCGCCGCACCCGCACCATCGGGTACGCCTGCGTCAGTTCCTCGACCGGGCCGAGCGCCTCGATCCGGTCACTGTCGACCAGCACCGCCCAGCCCGACAGCAGCCCACCGTCACCCGGGGCCGGCTGGTCCGACAGCGGCCCGGCGGAGACTGGAGCCGCCCGACCCGACAGCGCGTCGTCACCCGGCACCGGCCGGCCCGGCGGCGGCTCGTTGTCGTGGGTGAGACGCAGCAGGGAGGCGGCGTGAATGGTGTGCACGGTCAGTCGACGAGCGGGCCGAGGACCGGGCGCTTGGCGGTGACCGTGTCGCCGGAGGACCGGCCGGTGAGCCGACGGGTGATCCACGGGGCCAGGTGCCGGCCGATCCAGCTCAGGTCGGCCGCGCGGGCGCTGAGCCACGGGGTGGCGGCCGGGTGCTCCGGCACCATCAGCCACTCCTCGTCGCAGCCCACGCCGAGCGTGGTCAGCACCTGGGCGGCGACCCGCCGGTGCCCGGCGGCGGACAGGTGCAGCCGGTCGGGGCTCCAGAGCATCGGGTTGAGCCGGTACGTGTCGTCGGTGAACAGGTCGATCAGGATCGCGCCGTGCCGCTCGGCGATCTCACCGATGATCCGGTTGATCAGCGCGATCCGGGGGGAGACGAGGCGCTGGCCGGGCAGCCGGGCCAGCACGTCGGCGAACCGGAAGAGGATCACGTCGGCACCACCGGACCGCAGCCGGCCCACCACGGCGTCGAACCGGGTCGCCAGCGCGTCCGGGTCGAAGGTGCGTCGCAGCACGTCGTTCCCGCCGGCCGCGAAGCTGATCAGGTCGGGTTTCATGGCGAGCGCGGCGGGCACCTGCTCGGCGACGACACTCGGGAAGAGCCGACCCCGGATCGCCAGGTTCGCGTAGCCGAACTCCGGGCCGACCTCGGCGGCCAGCCGGGTCGCCACCAGGTCCGCCCAGCCCCGGTAGGTGCCGTCGGGGTACGCGTCGTCCATGCCCTCGGTGAAGCTGTCCCCCACCGCCACGAAGCTCCGCCAGCGCACGCCGCCCCCTCATGCCCTCGTTTCCTGCGGCGCCCAGTCTGTCACCGGCCGGTCCCGGGCCGCCGCCGCCCACCACCCGAACGTGGCCCAGGTCATCGACGCCCGCCGCACCCTTGATCCACTCACCTGCCGCACCGTTGATCCACCCACGGGCGATGTCGATCCCCACCTTCCGGGAGTGTGATCCACTCACCCGGGCTGGCGTTGATCCACTTATCTGGACCGAAACAGCGGTATCTCCCACCTTCGGATACCGCTATTTCGGCTCCACGCCGCCACTCACCCGACCAGCCCACCCCGGCCCAGCCCGACCTACCCCACCCCACCACGGCCCGGCCCAGCCCGACCACCCCGACCGGCCCGGCCGGCTCAGTCCGGCGGGGGTGGGGTGGCCGGTCGTCGGCGGTAGGGTGCCCAGGCGACGAAGCGCTCGAACAGGTCACGGGGCGTCGGCCCGTCCTGCGGGTTCAGCCGGAACAGGTCGTGGCTCGCCTCGTGATAGAGCCCCGACAGATAGACGGCCAGGTCGACGAGGTGTGCGTCGTACTCGATGCGGAGCAGGAGCCGGGCCTCGGCGCACGGCCACGGGCCGCCGCAGGCCCGGCACACCCACAGCGGTCGCAGCGGCAGGTGCGGTGGGCCGCCCGGCGGGTGGGAGCGGGGCCGGTCGGCATACGGGCCGAGGCGGGGCACCGGAAAGCGACGGGAGTTCACCGGTCTCGACCTCCTGATGGCGGTGGGGATGGGGCCGCCCCTGCACGGGGGGTCACGGGCGGCCCCGCAGCGGGCCGGACGGAAGGCGACCCACTGGTGACATTCTGGTGATGGCACCACTACTGTCGGAAGGCATCGACGCCGGCCCGGGTGAGGTCGGGTCGACGGGGAGGGCCGCCCGGTCGGACCGGGGAGGCGGCCGGGACAACCGTGGAGGACGTGTGGAAAGTGAACCGACCGCCGAGCTGATCCGGGCACAACTGCGCAGACTGCGGCTGCACGCGGAGCTGAGCCAGGAGGAGTTCGGCAAGCTGGTCCACTTCTCCGGCTCCCAGATCTCCGCCATCGAGCTGGGCCAACGCCCGTTCGACAGGCTGTTCCTGAAGCGGGCGGACGAGGTCCTGACGACCGGCGGGCTGCTCACCTCGCTGCTCAGGCTGGCCGAGCGCTACTCGCAACCGAACTGGTTCCGGCCCTGGCTGGAGGCCGAACGCCAGGCACAACAGCTCTGGTGCTACCACCCGACGCTCGTCCCGGGTCTGTTGCAGACGGAGAACTACGCCCGTGCGGTGATCCGGGCCGACGACATGCTCAGTGACGACGAGGTGGAGCGACGGCTCGCGGTCCGGCTGGACCGGCAGAACGTGCTCACTCGTCCGCAGCCGCCGAAGCTGATCGCGGTGGTCGAGGAGGCGGTGCTCCGGCGCGCGGACGAGAGCTTCCGGGGCCTGATGGTGCAGCAGATCGCCCACCTGCTGGAGTGCATCGACCAGCCGAACGTCAGCATCCACGTGATACCCGCCGAGGTCAGCACCCACGTGGGCCTCGCCGGCCCGTTCACGCTGGCGCTCGGCAACGACAGCGGTTGGGTCGGCCATCTGGAGAACCAGCTCAGCGGCACCACGATCGACAAGGACGGTGAGCTGACTATCCTGATCTCGCGGTGGGAGAGCGTCCGCAGCGAGGCCCTGCCCCACAACCAGTCGGCACTGCTGATGAAGGAAGTGATGACGTCATGGAGCTGACCGGTGCCACCTGGCGCAAGTCCACCCGCAGCGGCAACGGTGAGTGCGTCGAGGTCGCCGACGACCTGCCCGGCGTCGTCGGGGTACGCGACAGCAAGGACCCGACCGGTCCCGTCCTCACCTTCGACCGCCGGGCCTGGCGGTCCTTCGTCGCCGCCACCGGCAACGGTGTCGGCACCCGCTGACCCGTCCACGCCGGACCGGCCCGCCGAGGGCGGGCGTGCGGCTAGGGCAGGCGGTAGACGGAGACGTGGGAGCGGGATTCGGCGGTGAACTCGCTCCCGGCCCAGTCCGCGTGCCGGCTCTCCAGCGTGAACCCGGCGAGCTGCGCCATCAGGTCCAGCTCGGCGGGCCAGACGTAGCGGTGCGGGGTACGGAACAGCTCCGCCTGCCGGCCGTCGGCGAACCGGAAGTGGTGCGACACCAGGTGCTGGTTCAGCACGTCGTAGGTGTCCACCCCGAGGTAGCCGGGTTCGGAGTGCCAGACCACCGCCTGCTGCCCGGGTGGGAGTTTGCGCAGCTCGGGCACCCACAGCTCGATGACGAACCGGCCACCCTCGCCGAGGTGCCGGGCGGCGTTGCGGAAGCACGCCACCTGCTCGGCCTGGGTGAGCAGGTTGGCGACCGTGTTGTAGACCAGATAGACCAGTGAGTATTCGCCCGGGGCGACGGCGGTCGCCATGTCGCCGGCGACCACCGGGATGGTCTGCGCGTCCACCTTGGTGCGAAGCTGCGCGATCATCGGGGCGGACAGCTCGATTCCGGTCACCGGCACCCCCCGGGCGGCGAGCGGAACGGCCACCCGGCCGGTCCCGATGGCGAACTCCAGCGCCGGCCCGTCCCCCGCGAGGGCGGCGAGCCGGTCCACCGTCGGCCCCAGCACCTCGGCCGCGAACATCCCGGTGCCCGGCGTGTCGTAGTGCCGAGCAGCCTCGGCGTCCCAGATCTCGTCCTGCCGCATGCCATCGATGCTCAGCAATCCGGAACCCCCTGTCCACCGATTTCCCGCCCCACCTCGCCCTCCTACCTCGCTCCCGGTCCCGGTCCCAGCCCTCACCCCACCCTCCCGCCCCGCTCCCGGTCCCAACCCTCACCCCACCCTCCCGCCCCGCTCCCGGTCCCAGCCCAGCCCTGACCCCGACCCCGCCCCTGGTCCCAACGCCGCCCCGCCCTCGGTCCCGCTCCCGCGGGGGCCTTGTCGTCGTTGACCAAGAGGTTTGGGTGACGAGTCGGCCCGAACTCTGACGTAAACCTCTTGATCAACGCGATCTGGGCCCGCGGAGGTGCCCCGGGACGGGGATCCGGGGGTGAGTTACGGGACGGGTTCGTGGGAACGGGGTGTAGCGCACGCGCCACGGGGTACCGGAGTGGGATCGACCACGGGTGTTGTACGGAGGGCTGCCATGTACCGGGTCAGTGACGTGATGACGAAGCAGGTGGTCTACCTCGCGGTGGAGACCACACTGGACGAGGCGGCCAGGGTGATGAAGGAGGCCGACATCGGGGACGTGGTGGTCACCGACGGCTCGACGCTGGCGGGCCTGCTGACCGACCGGGACATCGTGGTCCGGGCGGTCGCCGAGTGCAGCGATCCGACCACCACCACCATCGGTTCCATCATCACCCGGGAGGTGGTGATGATCGAGCAGCACGCCACGGCGGGTGAGGCGGTGGCGTTGATGCGTGAGCGCAACATCCGGCGGATCCTGGTCTGCGACAACGAGCGCAAGCTCGTCGGCATCGTCTCCCTGGGCGACCTGGCGATGCAGCTCGACCCCAGCTCGGCGCTGGCCGACATCAGCGAAGCCGCCCCCAACAGCTGATCGCGGCAGGGGCGCTCCCCGAGAGCTGAGCGGCGGGGACCGCGCCCCACCGCTGCGGCGGGGGCCGCCCCCGGCAGCCGAGCGGTGGGGCCGCCGGCCGAACCAGGGGCGACGAGGGGCGCGGGCCTTGGTCGTGCCGGGGCGGCGGTAGCCTGGCGGGATGTCCGAGATGCCGACCAGACTGGCCGAGATCGTCGAGGAGTTCGCCGACGCGCCCCGCGACGTGGTGCTGGAGATGCTGCTGGAGTACGCCGACGTGATCCCGCCGCTGCCCGCCGGGGTGGACCGCGACGATCTGGAACAGGTCCCCGAGTGCCAGACGGCGTTCTTCCTGAAGGCCGAGGTCAACCCGGACCGCACGGTGACCACCGTGTTCGACTGTCCGCCGGAGGCGCCCACCACCCGGGCCTTCGCCGGCATCCTCGCCGAGGGGCTGGCCGGAGCGAGCGCCGAGCAGGTGCTGGGCGTCCCGGATGATCTCTACCAACGGATGGGCCTGGCCCAGGCGATCAGCCCACTGCGGGTGCGCGGCGGCACGGCGATCCTGACCCGACTCAAGCGGCAGGTTCGGGAACAAGCCGGCTGAGCTGCGGGTTGTCTCCGATCATGGAGATCGAGATCTACGCCGACGTGGTCTGCCCCTGGTGCTACATCGGCAAGCGCCGCCTCGAACAGGCCCTGGCGTCGTACGACGGTGAGGTGACCGTCCGGTACCGGCCGTTCCAGCTCGACCCGACGCCGGTGACCGCGCCGCAGCCGCTGCTCGACGCGCTGGCCGTGAAGTTCGGTGGCCGGGAGCGGGCCGAGCAGATGGCCGGCCAGGTGACCCGGGTGGCCGCCGGGGTGGGGCTGACGCTGAACTTCGACCGGGCGGTGAGCGCCAACACCTTCGACGCGCACCGGCTGGTCCGCTTCGCCGACGGTCATGGCCGGGCAGGGGAGCTGGTCGAGGCGCTCTACCGGGCGCACTTCACCGACGGGGTCGACGTCGGGTCGCCGTCGGCGCTGGTCACGCTGGCCACCTCGGTCGGGCTGAACGAGACCGAGGTACGCGACCACCTGGCGTCCGACGCGGGCCGACGCGAGGTGGCCGCCGACCTGGCCACCGCCCACCAGCTCGGAGTGAGCAGCGTGCCGACCTTCGTGCTCGCCGGCAAGTACGGCGTCACCGGGGCGCAGGAGCCGGAGACCCTGCTCGCCGCCCTGACCGAGGTCGCCCAGCGCGAGTCCACCCCCTGACGCTGGGCACCCCCGACCGACAGCCGGCGGGCAGGCAGGCATCGACGGGTGCCATGTTTCACGTGCAACAACATTGACGAATGTCGTTGACTAGACCGGCCGGGCCAGGCCCTCCACTACCCGCGCGCCCGGCAACGCGCCGAGCGCCGGCCCGGGGAGGGCGATCTTGCTGTGCCGTACGCCGGAGCCGATGATCACGTGCGGGGTGGCGATCACCCGGGCGTCGACCAGGATCGGCCAGGACTCCGGCAGCCCGATCGGGGTGATCCCGCCGTACTCCATCCCGGTCGACTCGACCGCCTCGGCCATCGGGGCGAAGCTCGCCTTGCGGACGTCCAGCGCCCGGCGGGCCACCCCGTTGACGTCGACCCGGGTGGTGGCGAGCACCACGCAGGCGGCGTACCGGATCTCGCCCTCCCGCTTACCGGCGATCACCACGCAGTTCGCCGAGACGTCCAGCCCCACCTCGTACGCCGCGCAGAAGGCCGCCGTGTCGGCGAGCGTGGCGTCGATCGGCGCGACCAGTACCTCGTCGACGTCGACGGGGGCCTCTGCCGGCCACTGCGCCAGCGCGGTGGCCACCGGCGGAGCCAGCAGGTCGACGCGGTTCCGGGCGGGCTCGGTCTGCAACGTTCCCATCACGGCAGCGATCCTCGCACCCCACTCCGCGAGCCGCCCACCGGGCCACGCCCGCAGGTCGGACCGCCCACCCCAGGCCGGACCGTCCACCCATAGGTCAGGCCGCCCCGGTCCGGCCGGTCAGTTACCGCCGAGGAAGGAGTTCTCCCGCAGGAAGGCCCGGTCGTCGGCTGACGCGGACCGGGCCACCCGCAGCGACTGCGGCCGGCGGGCCTCCAGATCCTCCATGCCGTGCCGCACGGCGAGACGGATCACCCCGTAGAGGAAGACCAGGCCGAAGACGTAGAGCAGCACGGTGGCGACGAAGAGCAGCATGGCGTCACGGTAGGCAGAGGCCGAATCCGCGCCCGGCTCATCTTCGGTCCGGTCCCCCGTACGTGTCGGCCAGGTAATCCGCCCAGGTCCGCCGTCCGGTCGGCGTGACACTCGTGGTCAGGCCGCCCGCCCGCAGTTCCCGGCCCAGCCGCCCCGGCAGGCGCACCGGCAGCAGTGGACGGCGGGACCGCCGGGCCGCCCGCCAGGCCCGTACCGCCTCGTCGAAGCGGAGCACCTGCGGGCCGCCGTACTCCTCGATCCCGGTCAGCGGTCCGGTGCCGAGCCGCTCCGCGAGGCGGACGGCCACCTCGTGCGGGTCGACCGGCTGGGCCAGCACCGCCGGGTCACCCGGCACCGGGCCCAGCCGACTGGCGGCGCGCAGCAGCCGGTCCAGGAACGCCGGGAACTGGGTGGCCCGCAGCACCGTCCACGGCACCGGTCCGGCCGCCAGCACCTGCTCTGCCGCCAGCTTGTGCCGGTAGTACGGGACCGGCACCCGGTCCACGCCGACGATCGAGACGTACAGCAGGTGGCCCACCCCGGCGCCCGCGGCGGCCAGTGCCAGCCGGCGGGTGCCCAGCACGTCGACCCGGTGCGTCCGGGCACCGCCACCGGCATGGGACGCCAGGTGCAGCACCGCGTCCATCCCGGCGACCGCCCCGGCCAACCCCGCTCCGGTGCCCAGGTCGGCGACCACCCAGTCCGCCGCCGGATCGTGCCGGGGCCGCCGGCTCATCGCCCGCACCGTGAACCCGTCGGTACGCAGCCGGGGCAGCACCGCCCGCCCCAACGTCCCACCGGCACCCGTGACCAGCACCCGCATCCCGTCTCCCTCCACCGCACCCGCCGAGCCGGCGCGCCCGCCGAGCCGGCCGACCGGCCAACCACCGGACGACCATCCGACGAGCCGACCGACCGGAACGTGACACCGAGCGGGCCTCGTGACACCGACCGGGCCTCCCGGCGACGCCCCGGTCTCAGCTCAGCAGGTCGACCACGGTCAGCACGAGGAAGAAGGCGACCACCGCCTCGCTGATGATCCACGAGTGCCGGTCCGCCCAGTCGCGCATCCGGGGCAGCACCCGGTCCGCCCGGTCACCGAGCAGCAGCAACGCCAGCAGCGGCAGGGCCAGCAACAGCAGGGTCAGCAGCATGAACGGCAGCAGGTGCCACCACGACAGGTCGTGCCGGGCGGCGGTCGCCCCCACCGTCACCATGGTGAGGTCGTCCGAGGGCATCACCAGGAACAGCAGCAGGCCCAGTCGGAACGCGTACCCGAAGCCGGCGTGCTGGAGACGGCCCATCCACTTCGGCTCGCCGGCGGAGTGCCGCCGGACGAACACCACCACCGCCAGCACGACCAGCAGTCCCAGCACCACCCAGTCGATGACCCGCTCGACCCTGCCGTGGCCGCCCCCGCCGGCCGCCCCCTTGACCACCCGGAACACCAGCCAGGCGAGGGTCGTCCCGGCGAACACCACGATCGCCGCACCGGACAGGAAGCCGCCCGACGCCCGACGGGGCCGGTCGCCGGAGGCGAGGAAGACCGCCGCCACCAGCTGCGTACCGGCCACCATCACCACGGCCATCGGCAGGATCGTCAGGAAGTTCATCGCCCACCATCCTCCCGGTCGACCCGGTCGGTCAGGCGGGATTCGCCCGGATCAGGCGGGCCGCCCCCGGGTCGGCACCACCCGGCCGGCGAGCAGCGCGCCGAGCAGCGCACAGGCCACCGCCACGGCGAGCGTCCCCGCGTACCCGGCCGGGCCGGGCGCCGTCCCGGCGGCGAGCACCGCCCCGGTCAACGCCAGCACGGTGGCGGTGAACAACGAGTCGGCCAGTTGCAGCGACGAGCTGTTGCGCCCCTGCTCCCCGGGGGCCGACAGGGCCAGGGTCAGCACCGACAGCGACGGGTAGGCCAGGCCCATCCCGAGGCCGGCGACCGCCCAGCCGGCCACCCCGACCGCCACCGGCACGGTCGGCCAGACGGCCAGCGCGACCGTGGCCGTGCCCACCGCCACGCAGGCCAGGCCGGCTCGGGGCAGGGTCGCCGAGGAGCGTGGCGCCGGCAGCCGCCCCTGGGTCCAGGAGCCCGCCGCCCAGGACAGCGCCCCGACGGTGAGCACCAGGCCGGCGGCGGTCGGCGAGAAACCCCGCTGCCGGGACAGCATCAGCGGGATGACCACCTCCGCGCCCGCGAACGCCGCCGCCGCCAACCCGCGCAGGCCCACCACCGTGGGCAGGCCCCGGGCCGCCCGCAGGAACCCCGCCGGCAGCAGCCGGGGCGCGCACACCCCCAGGCCGACCAGGCTCACCGCCACCAGGATCACGGCGGACGCACCGCGCTGCTGCCCCCCGTGGTGCAGCAGTGCGGCGCTCACCCCCGCCCCGGCCGCCCAGCCGATCCGGGCGGCCGCGCCCGCCGGTGGCCCGGCCGGCTTCGGCCGGTCGAGCGTGCGCAGGCCCGACTCGACCAGCAGCACCGCCGGCAACGCCACCACCGGCACGGCGAGGAAGACCCACCGCCAGCCCAGGTGCTCGACGATCAGCCCGGCCACCGCCGGCCCGACCAGCGACGGTACGACCCACGCCGCCGCGAACGCGGCGAAGACCCGACGTCGCAGCTCCTCCGGGTACGCCTGCCCGACCACCACGTACAGCGCGACGGAGAGCAGGCCGGAACCGAACCCCTGCACCGCCCGGCCGACCACCAGCGTGCCCATCGCGTCGGCGCTCCCGGCGACGAGCAGCCCGACGACGAACAGCCCCACCCCGCCCCACATCGGGGCACGTGGCCCCCGGGCGTCGCACCAGATGCCGGAGAGCACCATGGCGAGCACCCCGGCGGCGAACGAACCGCCGAAGGCGAGCGCGTACAGCCCCAGCCCGTCCAGCGCGCGGGCCACCGTGGGCATCGCGGTGCCCACCGCCAGCGCCTCGAAGGCGAGCAGCGACACCAGGGCGACGCTGCCCACCGTCATCGCCCGCAGTCGCGGGTCGTAGAGGCGGGCCGTCGGGGTGAGGGTGGCGGTCACCGGACGACCCCGGCCCGGGACGGTACGACAGGCATGGACCCAGCCTGCGACCTGCACCCTGGTTGAGGTCAAGGGCCGGTCGGTTTCGTCACGCCGATTCCAGCGCCTCCCCGATCCCCTTGACCAACCCGGACAGGTGCTGGTCGGCGAGCAGGTGACCGGCGGTGATCACCAGGGCGAGCGGCCACTCGATGACCTGGAGGGCGGCGAGCACCCCCAACCCGGCGTAGTAGGCGATCTTGTCCGGTGGTGGCACCGCCACCTCGCCCAGCATCGGCACCTCCACCCGTCGGGTGTACGCGTGGACCGTCTCCCGGCTGCCACTGAGGTTCTTCGTGATCGTGCTCATCGCGGCCTCCCGCCGACTCGTCGGATCGTCAGCCGGATTCCACCGGCACCGCCGTCCATGCCCCGCCACCGGCGGAAACTTCACCCACCCGGGGGGCATAACGGACGCCCGGCCGGGAAGCCAGGCCGCCTGACGAACGCGGGAGGCGAGATGGCGTACGGCGGCAGTGGGCGGGACCGGCGAGTCGGCCGTACCGCTCGATGACCACGCTGGGCCGGGTCGCCGGCCGGATCCTCCCGTCGGTGCCGGTGCCGCCGCTGGTCGGCGGGGTGTCCAGGGGCGTCGGGTCGGCCGCTGGCCGGCTGGCCCGGGTGGCCGGGCTGACCCGCCGCCGGGTGTGGTCCCGCGACGGCCGGCACCACATCGAGGTGCACGGCGTCTGCCAGGACGGCGGCGACCGGCTGGCCCGGCAGGTCGAGGTGGCGCTGCAACGGCTCCCCGGGGTGGCCTGGGCGCGGGTGAACGCCCCGTCCGGCCGGGTGGTGGTGGCCGTCGTGGAGCCGAAGCCGAGACTGCGCGACCTGATCGACACGGTGGCCCGGGTCGAACGGGTCTGCCCGCACGAGCCGGACCCGGAGATCCCACCGCCGCATCCGCCGGAGGACGGGCCGCGTACCCCCCGGACGCTCGGCGCGCTCGCCTCCGACGCGCTGGGCCTGACCATCTCCGCCGCCACCCGGATCCTGCCGTTCACCCCGGTGCCCGGGGAGGTGGCCGGCCTGCTCACCGCCGTCGACCTGCACCCGAAGCTGCACGACCTCGCCGGCCGGGGGCTGCGCGCCGACCCGCGCGCCGAGGTGCTGTTCCCGCTCGCCGAGGCGGTCGTGCAGGGCCTGACCGGCGGCTGGGCCGGCATCGTCCTGGACGGCGCGCAGCGGGTCGTCCAGTGGGGTGAGGCCCGCGCCCAGCTCGCCACCTGGACCCGGGCCGAGCCGGGGCTGACCGGTGACCCGGACCGGGCCGTCGCCCGCTCACCCGGGGTCCACCGGCCCTGCCCCCGCCCCGACGGCCCGGTCGAGCGGTACGTCTCGACGATGCTCGCCACCGGGGCCGCCGCCGCAGCCGCCGCGTGGCCCGTCGCCGGGCCGAAGCGGGCCGCCGCGCTCGGGCTCGCCGCCCTGCCCAAGGCCCCCGGCAGTGGCCGCGAGGGGTACGCCGCCCAGCTCGGCCGGATGCTCGCCCGGCGTGGCGTGATCGCGATGGACCGCAGCGTGCTGCGGGAACTCGACCGGATCGACACGGTGGTGCTGGACGCGGCCGTGCTCGGCTCGGCCCGTGGCGTCCTCGCCGACCTGGCCCCGCTGGCCGGCGCGGACACCGGGGAGGTGGCCGGGCGGGCGTTCACCCTCTTCGACCCCGACCACCCGGACGATGTCCACGAGGCGGAGGGCTGGCGGCTCGGTCCCCTCGCCGATCTCGACGCCGCCGACCCGGGGGACACCCCGGAGAGCGCGCGGCTGCGCGCGGCGGGCGGCCCACTGCTCGGTCTGGCCCACGGTGGCGGCCTCGTCGCCGTCGTCCGGGTCGCCCCCGAACCGGCACCCGGCGTCGACGCGCTGCCCACCGCCGCCCGGCACGCCGGCCTGCGCCTGGTGGTGGCCGGTGCCGACCCGCAACGGTACGGCTTCGCCGACGCGGTGCTGCCCGGCGGGGACCGGCTCGCCGAGTCCGTCCGCGCCCTGCAACGCGACGGCGCGGTGGTGATGCTGGTCTCCGGCGACCGGATGGCGCTGGCCGGGTCCGACTGCGGGCTCGGGGTGGCCGCCCCAGAGGAGCTGCCGCCGTGGGGCGCCCACCTGCTCGTCGGCACCGACCTGCGGATTCCCGCGCTGCTGATCGAGGCGGCCGGGGTGGCCCGCCGGATGACCGGGCAGAACATCCGCCTGGCCATGGCCGGCACCGGGCTCGGCGCGTTGGGCGCGTTCACCGCCGCGGCACCGCAACTGCCCGGCCGCAGCCTCGCCGCCGTCAACGGCGCGGCGGCGCTGGCGTTCGCCAACGGCGTCTGGCGGGCCCGTCGGCTGCCCGACCCGACCGGTGCGCCGCCGCCCGCCACCACCGCCTGGCACCTGATGCCGGTGGCAACCGTGCTACGCCAGCTCGACGCCGGCCCGGACGGCCTGACCGACGCCGAGGCGCAGCGCCGGCACCGCGCCGACCCGGACCCGTCGGCCGGGCCGGTCGGCCTGTTCCGGGCGTTCGTCGACGAGCTGGCCAACCCGCTCACGCCGGTGCTGGCCGCCGGGGCCGTCCTGTCGGCGGCGTTCGGCTCGCTGGTCGACGCGGCCCTGGTCGGCGGCGTGGTCGGCGGATCGGCGCTGGTCGGCGCGGTGCACCAGCGCAACACCGACCGGGCGCTGGCCGAGCTGCTGTCCCGGTCGGCGGTCACCGCCCGGGTGCTGCGGGACGGGGCCGAACGGGTGGTCCCCGCCGAGGACCTGGTCTGTGGCGACGTGGTGCTCCTCGGCCCGGGGGACGCAGTGCCGGCCGACTGCCGGGTGCTCACCGCCGACGGTCTGGAGGCCGACGAGTCGTCGCTGACCGGCGAGTCGCTGCCGGTCGGCAAGGGAACCGGGCCGGTGGTCGCCGCCGCCCTGGCCGACCGCACCTCGATGCTCTACGAGGGCACCACCATCGCCACCGGCCGGGGCACCGCGGTGGTGGTGGCGACCGGTAGCGGGACCGAGTCCGGCCGGAGTCTCGCGCTGGCCCGGCAGGCCCCGCCGGAGAGCGGTGTGGAGGCCCGGCTCGGCCGGCTGACCCGGTCGGCGATCCCGTTGGCCGCCGGCTCGGCGATCGCGGTGGCCGGGGCGGGGCTGCTGCGGGGCGTACCGCTGGGGCAGACGGCGGCGACCGCCGCGAACCTGGCCGTGGCGTCGGTGCCGGAGGGGCTGCCGTTCCTGGTCAGCGCGGCGCAGTTGGCCGCCGCGCGCCGGCTGGCCGAGCACGGCGCGCTGGTCCGCAACCCGCGCACGATCGAGGCGTTGGGCCGGGTGGACGTGCTGTGCTTCGACAAGACCGGCACCCTCACCGAGGGCAGGCTGCTGCTCGCCGGGGTCGGCGACGACGACCGGTTCGCCCCCGTCGACCGGCTCGACGACGGGTTGCGTCGGGTCCTCGCGGCCGGGCTGCGCGCCACCCCGTACGCGGCCGATCCGCAGGAGTTGCCGCAGCACACCGACCGGGCGGTCCGGTACGGCGCACGGCAGGCCGGGGTGACCGAGCAGCACGGTGCGGCCGGCTGGGAGGCGGTCGGCGGGCTGCCGTTCGAGCCGTCCCGGGGGTACCACGCGACGGTCGGCCGGACGGCCGAGGGCCTGCTGCTCAGCGTGAAGGGCGCTCCGGAGACGGTGCTGCCCCGGTGTGGTTCGTGGCGGCTGCCGGGCGGCCGGGACGAGCCGCTGGACGCCGTACGCCGGGACCGGCTGCACACCCTGCTCGCCGACCGGGCCGGGGCGGGCCACCGGATCCTGGCCGTGGCGGAGTGCCGGGCCGGTGCCGGGGCGGTCACCGACGACCAGGTGCGGGGTCTGGTCTTCGTCGGTTTCCTCGCGCTCGCCGACGGGGTGCGGGAGAGCGCCGCCCCGGCGGTGCGCCGGATCCGGCAGGCCGGCGTGCACACCATCATGATCACCGGGGACCATCCGGCCACCGCCGCGGCGATCGCGGCCACGATCAGCCCGCAGGCCGACGGTCAACGGGTGGTCACCGCCACCGAGCTGGACGAGTTGGACGACGCGGCGCTGGGTGAGCGGCTGGCCCGCACCGACGTGGTGGCCCGCTGCACCCCGGCGCACAAGGTGCGGATCATCCAGGCGTTGCAGCGCTGCGGCCGTACCGTGGCGATGACCGGTGACGGCGCCAACGACGCCCCGGCGATCCGGCTGGCCGACGTGGGTATCGCCCTCGGCCAGCGGGGCACCCCGGCCGCCCGCGCCGCCGCCGACCTGGTGGTCACCGACGACCGGCTGGAGACCATCATCGCCACCCTGGTCGAGGGGCGGGCGATGTGGTCGTCGGTCCGCCACGCGCTGAGCATCCTGGTCGGTGGCAACCTCGGCGAGATCGCGTTCAGTGTGCTCAGTGCCGCCGTCACCGGCCGGTCGGCGCTCAACGGCCGGCAGTTGCTCCTGGTCAACCTGCTCACCGACCTGGCGCCGGCACTGGCCATCGCGGTCCGGCCACCCGGCTCCGACCACGCCGACGGGTTGCTCCGGGAGGGGCCGGACGCCTCCCTCGGCGACACCATGACCAGGGAGATCGGGTTGCGGGCCGCCGCCACCACCCTCGGCGCGACGGCCGGCTGGACGGTGGCCCGGTGGACCGGCCGGGAACGCCGGGCCGGCACGGTGGCCCTGGTGTCGCTGGTCGGTACCCAGCTGGGGCAGACCGTCCTGGCCGGGGGCACCAGCCCGACGGTGCTCGCGTCGACCGCCGCCTCGGTCGGGGTGCTCGCCGCCGTGGTGCAGACGCCCGGGGTGAGCCAGTTCTTCGGCTGCACCCCGCTCGGCCCGGTGGGCTGGGGCATCGCCGCCGGGTCGGCGCTCGGCGCGACCTTCGCCAACGGCGCGCTGACCCGGCTGGTGGAACACCTGCCGGCTCCGCCCACCCGCTGACCGCGACCCCCGCCGCCTGCCGCCCGCCGCCCGCCGCCTGCCGCCTGCCGCCCGCCGCCCGCCGCCCGCCGCCCGCAAGATCGTGCTCGAACCATGGTGTAGTGGCGTCCTGCGGCCGAATGACCACTACTTCCTTGTTGTTGCGCGGCGGGGTTGTGGGGTGGCGGGGTTGTCGCGCGGCGGGGATCAGGGTGCGGTCGGGGACCAGGTGGCGGCGGCGCGGCCCAGCCGGTCGTTGATCGCCCGTCCGACCCCCTCGTCGGGGGCCGGCTCGGCGAGGATCTCGGTCACCCCGACCGCGTCCAGCCGGTGCAGCGCGTCGAAGAGCCGGGCGGCGGCCTCGGTCACGTCACCGGCGGGCGAGAGCACCTCCACCGCCGCGTAGCCGTCCGCCGGCCGGTCCCGGAAGGCCAGCAGCCCCCGCCGGACGCCGTCGGCCGGCGGCGGCCCCGCGTCCCCGAGCAACCGCAGCGGGGTACGCGGCGCGTAGTGCGCGGCCAACGTACCGGGGGCCACCGGCTGCCCGGAGCTGCCCGGCCGCACCGTCACCGGGCCGATCGCCGCGACGAGTTCCTCCACGGCGAGCGCCCCGAGACGCAGCACCACCGGGTGCGGGCCGCGCGCGTCCACGATGGTCGACTCGATCCCGCACCGGGTGGGGCCGCCGTCGAGCACCAGGTCGACCGCCGCGCCGAGGCCCCGGACGACGTGCTCGGCCCGGGTGGGGCTGAGCTGACCGAAGCGGTTGGCGCTCGGCGCGGCGACCGGCACCCCGGCGGCCCTGATCAGCGCACGGGCGGACGACTCGTCGGGCACCCGGACGGCCATCGTGTCGAGGCCGGAGGTGACGATCGGGGGGATCGCGGCCGGTCGGTCCACAAGCAGGGTGAGCGGGCCGGGCCAGAACCGTTCGGCCAGGGCGGCGACCGCCGGGGGCAGCACGCCGACGAGGGCCGGCAGGTCGGCGGCGTCGGCCAGGTGGGTGATCAGCGGATCGAAGGTCGGCCGGGCCTTCGCCGCGAAGATCCGCGCCGCGGCCCGGGCATCCAGCGCGTTCGCGCCGAGCCCGTAGACCGTCTCGGTGGGGAAGGCGACCAGCCCGCCGGCCCGCAGCACGGCGGCGGCCTCGGCGACGCCACGCTCGGCGGGCAGGACGCGGGGAGATCCGATGGTCACACCCCGACGCTAGCCTGCCGCCTCTCAGGCCCGCGATCCGGCCGACGGGGACGCGATCCGCCCGGTGGCGCGGCGGGCGGCGGCGTCGTACGACTCGCGGGCGTCGAGCAGCGCGTCCCAGTGCCGGTCGGTCCAGGCACACGCCACCGCGATCGGTTCGAGCAGGCTGCGGCCCACCGGGGTCAGCTCGTACTCGACCCGCGGCGGCTGGGCGGTGCGCCGGATCAGGCCGTCCCGCTCCAGGGACCGTAGCGACCGGGTGAGCACCTTGGGGGTGACCCGGTGCAGCGGCACGCGCAGCTCGGAGAAGCGGCGGGGGCCGTGTTCGAGGCAGCGGATGACGAGCGCCGCCCACTTGTCGCCGAACCGGATCGGGTTGAGCGAGGACGGGCACACCTCGTCGAACATGTCGGCGGGCAGGGGAGGCCTCATCGCCTCACGATAGTCGGTATCCGGGTGGTAACCACGTCCCTCGATAGCGTTCGGCTCCTCGGCCGGACCCCACCGGGCCGGCCCCGACGAAGGGTGGTCACCCATGCAGATCGTGGTCTTCGGTGCGGGCGGCCGGGCCGGGCGGCAGGCCGTCGCCGAGGCGCGGCGACGCGGCCACCAGGTCACCGCCGTGGTACGCGACCCCGCACGGCACCCCGACCTGGAGGACGTACGGGTGGTGGCCGGTGACGTGACGGACCCGCTCGACGTCGGGCGGGCAGCCCACGGGCAGGACGCCGCCATCAGTGCCGCGGTGGACCTGTCCGTGCCACCGCACGACTTCTTCACCGCGTCGTCCCGCGCCCTGGTCGACGGGCTCGCCCAGGCGGGCGTACGCCGTCTGGTGGTGGTCGGCCTCGCCGCGGTCATGCCCGGGGCGTCCGGTGCGGCCCTGATGGACGAGCCCGGTTACCCGAACGAGTACCGCCCCTTCTACCTGGGCCACGCCGCCGGTCTGGCCGAGCTGCGGACCGCCGGTCTGGACTGGACCTACCTCGCGCCCGCCGGTGACTTCGACCGTGACGGCGCCCGCTCCGGCCGCTACCGGCTCGCCGAGCAGGGTGACCCGGGCAGCCGGATCAGCTACCCGGACTTCGCGGTCGCGCTGCTCGACGTGGTCGCGCAGCCCGGTCACCACCGCGCGGCGGTGACCGTCAGGGAGGGGTGACGGTCCCGGCGCGAGCCTGGTCCTGTGGCAGGGCGTCGTCCACCGCCGCCCCGGGCTCGTGCCATAGCAGTGGCGGCTGGATCACCCCGCCCGCCGGGGCAGGGCTCTGACCAGGACGGACCCGCTAGCCTCTGCCGGCATGTCTGCATTCGGCAACTCGCCCAACATCCTGTTCGGGGCGGTGGTGACGGTGGCCAGCCGGCTGTCGCCCGGGTTCGTCCGGGTCACGCTCGGCGACGAGGGGCTGCGGGAAATCGCCCCGTACCACCTCGACCAACGGATCAAGATCCTGCTGCCGGTCGGTGGCGACCACCCGGCCGGGTTGCGGGCGGGCCTGCCCGAGCGGGAGTGGCGGCGGGTGTGGCGGTCCGTTCCCGCCGGTGAGCGCCCCAGGCTGCGCAGTTACACCGCGTACCGGACCCGGCCGGCGGCGGGGGAGCTGGACCTGGACTTCTATCTGCACCAGCCGCACGGCCCGGCGAGTGGCTGGGCGTCGGCGGCCCGGCCGGGGGACCGGCTGCTGCTGTCCGGCCCGCACGTCCGCGCCGGTCAGCCCGGGTACGGCGTGCAGTGGGAGCCGGGGCCGGCGACGCGGGTGCTGATCGCGGCGGACGAGACGGCGTATCCGGCGGTGCGTGGCATCCTGTCCGGCCTCGGGCCGCAGGTGCGGGCGACGGTCCTGCTGGAGGCGGGTGACGCGGCGGACGCCGCCACGCTCGACGACGTGACCGCCGGCCACCCGGTCGAGGTCCGGTTGCGGGCGGGTGCCCCGGGCGGGACGGTGCTGACCGCCATGGTGGGCGACTGGTTGGCCGAGCACGGCCCGGCCTCGGCGGCGTCCGGGGCACACTTCTACGCCTGGATAGCTACGGAGAGTAGCAGGATCGCGCAGGTACGGAGGCTCGTCACCGAGGCGCGGATCGATCCGGCGCGGGTCCACACACAGGGGTATTGGCATGACCGGCCGACCCGCGACGAGATCGATGATTAGGTAATGCTAACCTAAAAACACCAGTGGATAGTTACGGTAAGTAGCCAGACAGGAACCTCGTACCATGCCCACGCCAGCTCCCCGAACACTCCGCCGACGCCTCCTCGCCCTGACCGTCGCCTCGGCGGCGGTGCTCGCCGTGGCCGCCTGCGGCTCCGACGACTCCGACCCGGCGGGCAGCGTCGGCGACACCAGAACCGTCGAGCACGCCCGGGGCAAGACCGCCGTGCCGAACAAGCCGACCCGGGTCGTCGTCCTCGAACCGGTCCAGCTCGACACCGCCGTCGCCCTGGAGATCACCCCGGTCGGCGCGGCCGTGCTCAACGAGGCCGCCGGCGTGCCCAAGTACCTCGGTGACAAGGCCGCCGGCATCACCACCGTCGGCACCGTCCAGGAACCCAACGTGCAGAAGATCGCCGCCCTCAAGCCCGACCTGATCATCGGCACCGAGTCCCGGCACTCCACCCTCTACGACCAGCTCACCGACGTCGCCCCCACCGTGTTCATGGCCTCCCAGGCCGACCCGTGGCAGGACAACGTGACGTTCACCGCCACCACCCTCGGTGGGGCCGACTCCGCCGACAAGCTCCTCACCAGCTTCCGGCAGCGGTGCGCGCAGATCGCCGAGAAGTTCGGCACCGCCGGGAAGACGGCGCAGCTCATCCGCCCCCGCGACGGCGTCCTCACCCTCTACGGCCCCACCTCGTTCGCGGGCAGCGCACTGGAGTGCGTCGGCTTCAAGACTCCCGAACGCGACTGGGAGAACTCCATCTCGGTCGACGTCTCCCCCGAACGGGTGCTGGAGGCCAAGGCCGACCACGTCTTCGTCACCACCGTCGACGTCAACGACCGCAGCACCATCCCCGCCTCGGTCACCGCCAACGCCGCCGCCTTCCCCCGCCTGCACCTGGTCGACCAGTCCTTCTGGATCACCGGGGTCGGCACGGTCGGCGGGCAGGCCGTCCTCGACGATCTCGAACGCATCCTCACCGCGTCGCGTTGACCACCACCACACCCGCCCGCGCGGCACGGCCGACCACCGGCCGTGCCGCGCGTCGCCGTACCACCCGACGCTGGCTGGCCGGCGCGGTCGTCGTACTCGTGGGGTCGCTGGTGTTGTCGGTCTTCGTCGGTGCGAACCCGGTGCCCCCGGCGGACGTCTGGGCGGCGCTGCGGGGCGCCGGCACCGACACCGCGCAGTACGTGGTCTGGGGGCAACGCCTGCCCCGCACCCTCGCCGGGCTGCTGGTCGGTGCCGGCCTCGGCGTCGCGGGAGCGCTGATGCAGGCGTTCACCCGCAACGCACTCGCCGACCCGGGCATCCTCGGCGTCAACGCCGGAGCCGCCGCCTTCGTCGCGGCGGGGATCGCCTTCTTCGGGATCACCTCGCCGGTCGGCTACATGTGGCTCGCCCTGCTCGGCGCGCTCCTGGTCGCCACCGCCGTGTACGCCGTCGGCGGTGCCGCCGACCTGCGGGCCACCCCCACCCGGCTGCTGGTGACCGGGGTGGCGACCGGTGCCGTGCTCGCCGGACTCACCACCGGCATCACCCTCACCCACCCGGACACCTTCGACCGGATGCGCGGCTGGAACGCCGGCAGCCTGCTCGAACGCGACACCGCCGTGGTGCTGCCGGTGCTGCCGCTGATCGCCGCCGGGCTGGTCACCGCGCTGGTCGCGGCCCGCAGCCTGAACGCGCTCGCGCTCGGCCCGGACCTGGCAGCGGCGCAGGGCGTCAGCCTCGTCCGGACCCGGCTGCTCGTGCTGGCCGCGGTGACCCTGCTCGCCGGTGGGGCCAGCGCCATCGCCGGCCCCCTCTCGTTCGTCGGGCTCGTGGTGCCGCACCTGGTGCGCTGGGGCGTCGGCACCGACCAGCGCCGCATCCTCGCCGGCTCGCTGCTGGCCGGCGGGATGCTGGTGCTGCTGGCCGACGTGCTCGGCCGGGTCGCCGTCCTGCCCAGCGAGATGCCGGTCGGTGTCGTCACCGCGTTCGTGGGTGCCCCGGTGCTGATCGCGCTGGCCCGCCGCCGACGGGCGACCGCGCTGTGAACCGCCCGGTCCGCCGTACCGCCGGGCATCGGCTGCTGTTCGGCACCGACCGCCGGAACGTGACCGTCGGCGTACGCGAGGCGGTCGTCTGCGCTGCCGCCGCGCTCGTCGTCGCGGCGCTGGCGGTGGTCGGCCTCTGGCGGGGCGACTTCCCGCTCCGCCTCGACGAGGTGCTCGGCGTGCTCGGCGGCCGGATCGACGGGCTGACCCGCACCGTCGTACTGGAGTGGCGGCTGCCCCGCGTCGCCGCCGCCGTGACCTTCGGCGCGGCCCTCGGCGTCGCCGGGGCGATCTTCCAGACCATCACCCGCAACCCGCTCGCCAGCCCGGACGTCATCGGCCTGGCGAACGGCTCGTTCTCCGGCATGCTGATCGCCCTGCTCCTGCTCGGCGGCGGCTGGCACCTGCTGATGCTCGGCTCGCTCGTCGGTGGCCTGCTGGCCGCGCTGGCGATCTACCTGCTCGCCTACCGCGACGGGCTCTCCGGGTTCCGGTTCATCGTGGTGGGCGTCGGGGTCTCCTCGATGCTCGCCGCCACCAACACCTGGCTGCTGCTCCGCGCCGACCTGGAGACCGCCCTCTTCGCCGCCGCATGGGGGGCCGGCACCCTCAACACCGCCACCGCCGAGGTGGTGTGGCCCGCCGCCGGAGTCGTCCTGGTGCTGCTGGCGGTCACCCCGCTGTGGGCGGCGGCCCTGGCCCAACTGGAACTGGGCGACGACGTCGCCGCGGCCAGCGGGGTCGCGGTCGACCGGCACCGCGCCGCCCTCGTCCTGATCGCGGTCGCCCTGGTCAGCGCGGTCACCACGGTCGCCGGCCCGATCGCCTTCGTCGCCCTGGCCGCCCCGCAGATCGCCCGCCGGTTGGTCCGGGCGCCGGGCCTGCCGCTCGCCGCCACCGCCGTGGTGGGGGCGGCCCTGCTGCTCGGCTCCGACCTGGTGGCCCAGCACGTGATCCCGCTGACCGTGCCGGTGGGGGTGGTCACGGTCACCCTCGGCGGGGGGTACCTGCTCTGGCTGCTCGTCCACGAGATCAGGAGGACCGCATGGTCGACCAGCTGAACGGGCGGCTCCGGGCGGACGACGTCACCCTGCGCTACGACCAGCGGATCGTCAGCGAGCACCTGTCGATCACGGTGCCGGACGGCTCGTTCACCGTGCTCATCGGGCCGAACGCCTGCGGCAAGTCGACGCTGCTGCGGGCCCTCGCCGGGCTGCTCCGCCCCGCCGCGGGTCGGGTGCTGCTCGACGGGGCGGATCTCGGCGGCCTGCCGGCCAAGGAACGCGCCCGCCGGCTCGCGCTCCTGCCGCAGGCCATGACCGCGCCCGAGGGGATCACCGTGCGGGAGCTGGTCGGCCGGGGCCGCTACGCCCACCAGCGGGTGCTGCGCCGCTTCTCCCACGCCGACGAGGAGGCCGTCGAGGCGGCGCTCGCCTCGACCGGCACCACCGACCTGGCCGACCGCCGGGTCGACGAGCTCTCCGGCGGGCAGCGCCAACGGGCCTGGATCGCCATGGTGCTGGCCCAGGAGACGCCGCTCGTCCTGCTCGACGAGCCGACCACCTACCTGGACGTCGCCCACCAGATCGACGTGCTCAACGTGCTGCACCGCCTGGTCGCCCGGGGGCGCACCGTCGTGGCCGTGCTGCACGACCTCAACCACGCGGCCCGGTACGCCACCCACCTGGTGGCGATGCGCGACGGCCGGATCGTGGCCGCGGGGGATCCCGCCTCGACGGTCACCGCCGGGCTGGTCGCCGAGGTCTTCGGGATGCCCAACCAGGTGGTGCCCGATCCGGTCACCGGATCCCCGCTGGTCGTACCGGCCGACACCCGGGAACCGGCCACCGGCTGAGCCGGCCCCGGGGCTGGCCACCGGCTGAGCCGTCCCCGGGGTCGGCCCACCGGCCGAGCAGGTCGGGAGCTGCCCCGGCTGAGCCGGCCCGGGGCTGTCCCCCGGCTGAGCCGCCCTGGGCCGGCCCGGCGTCATCCGGTCAGCTCGGCTCCCCCGACAGGGAGGTCCGCCGCTGGGAGGCCATGACCAGGGAGTAGACGTGCTCGCGGAGTTCACCGAAGAGGGCCGTCTGCTTGGTCGCGATCTGGTCGCGGGGCCGGTCGAGGGTGACCGGCAGGTCCGCCACCACGACGGAGGGCCCCTGCGACAGCACGACCACCCGGTCCGACAGGTACACCGCCTCGTCGATGTCGTGGGTCACGAACAGCACCGTCGTACCGGTCTCGGCCCAGACCTTGAGCAGCAGGTCCTCCAGGCTCGCCCGGGTCTGGGCGTCCACCGAGGCGAACGGCTCGTCCATGATCAGCATTTCCGGTCGTACGGCGAGCCCCCGGGCGATGGCCACCCGCTGTTGCATCCCGCCGGAGAGCTGCCACGGGTGCAACGCCGCCGCGTGGGCCAGACCGACCATCTCCAACGACTCCCGCACCCGTTGACCGATCTCGGCACGGGGCAGCCCCCGGTCCCGCAGCGGGAGGGCGACGTTCTTCTCCACGGTCAACCAGGGGAACAACGAGCGGCTGTAGTCCTGGAAGACGACCGCCACACCGTCGCGGGGGCCGGACATCCGCTCCCCACGGAACATCACCGCGCCGCCGGAGATGGGCAGGAGCCCGGCGATGCACATCATCAGGGTGGTCTTGCCGCAGCCGGAGGGCCCCACCACCGACACGAACTGGCCGGCGTGCACCGCGAACTCGATGCTGCGTACGGCGGGCACGTCGCCCTTGCGGGACCGGTAGGACTTGCTCAACTCCTGCACGTCGAGCACGGGGGTGTCGAGGGCGGCACCGGGCTGGTGCGACCGGGTCGTCACGGAACTCATCGGGGCTCCTACGGGGTGTCGTTGTCGTCGGCGACGGTCAGTGGCTTTCCGCGCCGTCCGGCCGCACGTTGCGGTGCCACCTGAGCAGCACCCGCTCGACCAGGGCGAAGATGGCGTTGAAGAGGATGCCCAGCAGCGCCAGCAGGACGATCGCCGACCACAGCTGCGGGAACTGGAACAGCCGCTGCTGGCTCACGATGTAGAACCCGAGGCCGGCCGTGGCGGCGTACAGCTCGGAGATCACCATGAGGACCAGGGCGATCCCGATGCTGATCCGCATGCCCGCGAAGATCGCAGGGCTGGCGCCGGGCAGCAGGACCCGCAGGAAGTAGCGCCGCCGGGTCAGCCGCAGGCTCCGGGCGGCGATGACGACCGTACGGTCGATCCCCCGGACGCCGTCGTAGGTGTTGATCAGGATCGGCCACAGGCAGCCCAGCGCGATGAGGAAGACGTTCATCCCGCTGGTGATGCCGAACAGCACGATGGCGATGGGCAGCAGAGCGGTGACCGGCACCGACATGCCCAGCCGGATCAGCGGGTTGAAGAACGCCCCGGCCGGCCGCCACACCCCGATCAGGATGCCGAGGCCGACGCCGAGCACCGTCGCCGCGCCGTAGCCCAGGCCGAGCCGCACGAGACTCGGCAGCACGTCGGCCCGGAACTGGGAGCTGAGGAAGAGCGACGACGGCGAGGCGGAGAGCCAGGTGTCGACGAACGCCCCGAAGATCTGCGACACCGGCGGGACGAACAGGGAGCCCGCCATCCGGGCAGCGATCTCCCACACCACCAGCAGGAGGGCGAGCAGCCACAGCGACCGCACCCCGCGTCCCGCCGCCAGCACCCCGGCGACGACCGGCCGGTTGACCCCGTGCCCGCTCATCGTCCACCCTCCCGTTGCGCCTGGCCCCAGGGGACCACCAGGCGTTCGACCAGGTTGAAGCCGTAATAGAGGCCCATGCCGAGCAGGCCCACGAGGAGAATCCCGGCATAGACGAAGTCGGGTCGCTGCGCCTGCTGGTACGTGGTGATCACCGTTCCCACCCCGTTGGTGGCGCCGAGCAGCTCGGCCGAGAGCACCACGATCAGCGCCGTCGAACTGGCCACCCGGAGGCCGGTGGCGATGGACGGGGCCGCCGACGGCAGCACCACCCTGGTCAGCAGCCGGGTTCGCGTCCAGCCCATGCTCCGCCCGGTCGCCAGCATGAGCGGCTCGGTGTCGCGCACGCCGTACATGGAGTTGAGCAGGATCGGCCAGAAGATCGCGTAGATCGCCAGCGACACCTTCATCTGGGTGCCCAGGCCGAACAGCAGGATGGCGATCGGCAGGAACGCCGAGGAGGGAATCGACCGGCCGGCGTGCACCACCGAGGACGACGGCCGGTAGAGGGCGGAGAAGTAGCCCAACACCAGCCCCAGCGGAATGCCGACCGCGCTGGCGACGAGCATGGCGAGCAGCCAGGCCCACAGGGTCTGCACCACCTCGGTCAGGAACGTCGCGTCGACGAGCAGCTCGCCGGCCCGTTGCAGGGTGGCCGCCGGGTACGGCAGGGAGTCCACCGAGATCGCCCCGGCCCGGACCACCAGGTCCCACAGCACGAACATGGTCACCACGCCCGCCACCCCCAGCACCCAGTCGGGTGTGGGGCCCCACCGGCGGGCCGGTCGCGGCCCGCCGGTGGGTCGGGCGTCCGCCTCGACCTGATCAATCACTCGGACGTCCGACGCCATGTCTCGTCCTCTCCCCTCATGGTGGCCCGCCTACCGCGACGACGGGACGGGTCAGGACCGCGCGAAGTCGGTGACGAAGGGGGCCAGGTCGGGCTTCTTCTGGAGCATCTTGAGGTCGACCATCTGCTGCGCCATCCGGTCCAGCGCGGCGACGTCGACGGCCGCTTCGAGGGCGTTCTGCGGCTGTGCGGCGAGGGTCTCCGCCGGCACCTTCTGGCACTCGGAGAGCAACCGGAACGCCTCGTCCTTATTGGCCGGGTCGTTCAGCTGCTGCGCGGTCTCGGTGATCGCCTCGTGGAAGCGCTTCGCGGCATCGCCCTTGGCGACGAAGTCCTTGGCGGCGATGTACGTCGCGATGTAGACCTTGTCGCTGCTGGCGAAGGGGTCCGCCAGGCTGCGGACGTTGTCGTTGTTGTTGCCCAGCAGCGAGTAGCCCAGTTGCGCGGCGTCGACCCGTCCGCTGAGCACGGCGGGGATCTGCTCGGCGAACGGCAGCGCCACGAAGCTGACGCTCTCCGGCGCGACCCCGTTGGCCTTCAGCCAGCTCGCGGTCACGATCTGGTTGATGCCGTTGATCTCGTTGACCGCGATCTTCTTGCCGGCGAGGTCGGCGGCCGCCTTGATCGGGGAGTCCTTGCCGACGAAGACGCCCTGCGCGGGCTTGGCCGGCGGCAGCGCGTTGACGTTGACGCCGGACACCATCTGGATGGGGAAGCCGGTGTTGTAGGCGTTGATCGCGGTGTAGCCGTTGACGTAGCCGAAGTCCGCGGCCCCGGACAGGACCGCGGCGACCGCCGCCGAGCCGCCACCGGAGCGGACCAGTTCGACGTCGAGCCGGTGCTTGTCGTAGACGCCCTTCCCCATCGCCCAGGTGTTCCAGATTTCGCAGCCGAACGTCGTGACGGAGACCTTCGTGGTGCCGTCCGCGTTGTCCGCGGCATCGTCGGCCCCGCCGCAGGCGCTCGTGAAGAGCAGCGCGGCGAGGGCGACCATCGCACCGGTACGTCGTGGGTTCATCGTGATGCTCCTAGTGCTTCGCGCGTGCCCTCGATGTCTTCCACCGCCGGTGCCGGCGGGGTCGGGAGGAGGGCGTTCGGTGGATACGACGGGACGGCTCCGCCGCGAGGGAGACGGCCACCTGACTGCTGTGGCGCGGTCCCACGCGAGCTGCATCGACTTGGTGATGGTGCTGAATGCCTGAACTGCCAGATTGGAGGTGATCAATCAGGGCCGCGAGAACCGCAGACGGCGTCACGGCATGGCCGGGCAACGCTGGTCACGGTCGGTCCGGGCGGTCGGGCTGCACCCCAGCAGCACCCTGACGCCTCGCCGACTTGCAGCGAAGGTACGGGGCACGAAAACCCATGTCAAGATGCGAAATGTTATCTCGCATAGCGCCACGAGAGTGATGGCGGCGCGCTGGCCGAATCCGCGAACGGGCAGGTCGGCGGGCAGATAACGTATCCGTCTCCCCTGTTGACCGGGCCGGCAGCGGCGGCTAACTTCTCCACCAGATGCCGTCGGCCCCCGGGAGTGGACATGAGCGTGGAGAAGCCCCTCGCGGCTGTTCCCGCCATCACCCGCGCGCCGATCGGCCACTGGAAGGGACCGGAGTTCCCCGCCATCCGCCCCGGCACCGGCGCGGGCAAGGCGCTCTGCCCGTTCTGATCGGGATCCCGCACCCGGGGCACCCTTCTGCCCGGATCCGGCAGCGCCGACCAGACCGGTCGCTCGACTCCACCGCGTGGTGAGCAGGCCAGTCGTCGGCAACCCCAGCAGGCCGGACCCGGCGGCAGCCCGAGCCCCGTACCCGCGACGACCTTCCGCCCCCTCGGCCCGCACCGGCCCCGGCGCGGGAGACCGAGTCCACCCCCGCAACCCCAGCCGGGCAGGTGACACGGTCTCCACACCCCAGCGCGCACCGGGGCCGTCCGGGGGGCGAACCCCGCGTCAGGACGAACGGTCCCCGCGCGTCGCGGACGCCACCGAACCTCGGCGACCCTGGCCGCCCGCGCTTTATTGCTGCTGGACAGCTACATCTACGGCTTTGCGGCGCAGGAGGTCAGCCTGCCGTTCAACACCCCCGGCGAACTGATCGAGCTGACCGGCTCGATCATGGAACAGTTCCGTCCCGAGGACTACCCGCATCTGGCCAAGCTCGGCAGCGACGTCATCCTGCGGCCCGGCTACGACCACGCCGCCCAATTCACCTACGGCCTGGAACTGATCTTGGACAGCCTGGAACGTGCCCGCAACGCGACGGACTGACCCAGCACCGACGTACTGGCCCCGACACCACAGAGAGCGGCAGGCTCCAGAGGGGTTCAAGATCAATCCTGAACCTGTGCCCATCGTGTGCCCGTTGATCTTCACAACCTATAACGCCTGGTCAAGGGTGATGCTGGTGGGCCGGAGGTACCACCATGCGAACCAGCCGGCAAACATCGCTGGCGAGCCGTTGCCACTGCGTTCGCGCAGGTCCTGTGCTTTGTCGGAAGCCCGATGACGGAGCTACGAGCCGCCGAAGACATCTTCGAGCACGAGTCTTGCCCTGCCCGGAACTTCCTCCTCGGGGAAGATCTCCGCGCACAGAGCGAGGACCTGCTCGGCGCTGGTCAGCCCGAGGTGGTCGACCAGGAAGCGGATGTCCTCGGCGTCCCGCCGCCGTGCGGCAAGCACCTTCATGGCCAGTAGATGCTCCGGAGACGCCGCCGCCACCCGCAGGCCGGGGTGGTCGAAGACGCGCGGCGCCGTCGCGTCGCCTCCCGGAGCGACATAGGCACTCGCCTGCTCGTTGAGCCACCAGTGCGGCAGGCCGAGTTCATCCGCTACCGCACGGGCCTCGTCGAGCACGATGCCATGGGGTTGGAACACCGCGTCGATGTCACGAGTCGCGCGTCGTAGGCCAGAGCCATGGCAGCCCCGCCGAAGATGTAGAGGTCTGCCACCACACCTCGCCTCGCCAGCCGGTCCCCGAGCCGGCGGAAGGCATCCTCGATCGCGGGGCGGTCCAACAGCGGATCATCGAGGCTCACGCGACATTCAACTCCTGCGCCGACACGTACACACCACGACGGCGGAATGCCGCCGGCGCGTGTACCACCGCGTCGACCCGGGCGGCCCGGGTGTTGAAGGGGAACCAGAACCGCCGAAGCGACCGCGCCTCGACCCACGCCGGCGCGCCCCGCCCATCCTTGGCTGCCAGGTGTTCCGTCAGTGCCGCGAGGAACACGTCCCAGCGCTCGTCGCCCGTGGACGCTGGTTCCTGATCCAGTAGACCGGCGCGTATGTCGGCTGGCTCCCAGCGATACTCCTCGAGGAACTCCGCCACCAACCGCCACCGTCGCGGCTCGTCGGATCCCACGAGCAGTGCCCCCAGGCCTGCCACCGTCAGTGGCTCGTACCTCACGGCGCGCTTCTTCATTCCCTCGACGCTAGTACATTCGGCGCCGGATCCGTGTCCAGCCACAGTCAGCGTCGGGCAGCCACGCAGAGCGGCGCGCCACGATCAACTGGTGCACGACCGCACGCGAAAGATCAACATGGTGGAGCCCAGGGGACTCGAACCCCTAACCCCTGCCTTGCAAAGGCAGTGCTCTGCCAGTTGAGCTAGGGCCCCGCAGGCGGACGACGCCGCCAGGTGCCGACCTGCTCAGCGCAGATCGGGCGCGGTGGTCGCCTCGTGCCAGAGGGCGCGCTCGTCGTTGGAGGCCTTGACCTTCCTGGCCACCACTGCAGCGACGCCGACGATCCCGACGAGGAACAGAAGCTTCTTGAACATGGGGCGACCCCTCGCGCTCGACTCGACTGCTCGTCGGAACGGTGTTGCGGTGGGGCTAGCTGGAATCGAACCAGCGACCTCAGAGTTATCAGCTCTGCGCTCTAACCGACTGAGCTATAGCCCCGCGTGGCGACGAGCAAGGTTAACCCATCGCGTCGTCCGCTCCCAAATCGGGGTAGCGGGTGACAGAGCACGACGCCGGGGCGACCGCTGTCGCGGTGCCCCGGCGTCGTGGCCGGTCGGTCGCGCCCGTCGGGCGCAGGTGGATCAGTCGCGCTCGGCGAGCGTCAGCTCGATCCCGCCGACCAGGTCGGCGCAGACGTTGTAGACGAACGCGCCGAGCGTGGCCAGCGCGGTGAACAGCACCACGTTGACCAGCCCGATCAGGGCGGACGTCAGGATGACGCCCTTGGCGGTGATCTGGAAGCCACCGCTGGTGCCCTGCCCGCCGCTGGCGCTGACCAGGTCGGTCAGGCTGTCGTTGACGCTCTGGAAGACTCCCATCGCGTCCAGCGCGAGGTAGAGCACCGAGGTCGCCACGACCACCACGATGAACAGGACCACGGAGACGGCGAAGGCGAACTTCATCACGGACCACGGGTCGATCCGCTTGAGGTTCAGCCGGGCCCGGCGCGGACCCCGGGAGGCCGCCGAGCTGACCGAGGTACGCGCGGCGCGTACCGCGTCACCCACCCGGGCCGCACCGACGGCAGCCTGGCCGCCGATGCCGGGCGGCAGGCCACCGCCGTTGGCCGGTCGGGTGCCGCCCGCGCCCCCGGTGGGACGCGCGCCCTCGGGGGACGGCCGCGACCCGCCGCCGACCTTCGGCTGGGTGCCGGTCGTGGACGGAGAGGTGGCGACCCCGAGTGAGATCGGCTGTGTCGTGTTGCTCGACCTGGCCGCGGCAGCCACCGGCTGGGTGGCGGAGGAGGGCGCGTCGGTGCCCGTTGTCGAGGGCTTCTCGGTCGTCCCCGAATCCTCACCGGGCTTGTCCGGCGGCGGTGCCATGCCGGGTGCCCGGGTGAACTTCGGGGCAGGCGCGTCGGCGGGGACGGTCGCCCGGCCCACGGCGGCGCGGCCGGCGGGGGTGGTACCGCTCTTGGCGGCCTCCTCGTCGACCGGTTTGGCCGAGGTCCCCTTGTTCCCCGACTTCGCCTGTGTCTCCGTCATTCAACTAGTCCTGTTCGTCAGGCTCGTCGGCATTGCGAGCAATCGCCACGATAGTCACGCCGTCCGGGAGGTCCATCAGCTTGACCCCCATTGTGTTCCGGTCACGCGTACGGCGTACAGGCTTCACCGGAGTCCGGATGACGCCGCCGTTGCTGGTGATCGCGAACAGCTCGTCGTCCGGGTCGATCACGACCGCGCCGACCAGACCACCGCGGCGCTCGGTGATCTTCGCAGTCAACACGCCCTTACCTCCCCGGCCCTGCACCGGGTATTCCTCGATGGGGGTACGTTTCGCGTACCCCCCGTTGGTGGCCACCAGGACGTCCAGGCCCTCCCGGACGACCTCCATGGCCAGCAGGACGTCGTCGTCGGTGAAGCGCATGCCGATCACGCCCGAGGTGGCCCGGCCCATCGGGCGCAGCGCCTCGTCGGAGGCGTTGAACCGGATCGCCTGCGCCTTCTTCGAGACGAGCAGCAGATCCTGCTCCGGTGCCGCGAGGACGGCACCGACCAGCTCGTCCTCATCGCGCAGGTTGATCGCGATGACGCCGCCGGACCGGTTGGAGTCGAACTCCTCGAGTCGGGTCTTCTTCACCAGGCCGTTTCTCGTGGCCAGTACCAGGTAGGGGGCCACCTGGTAGTTCGGGATTTCGATGATCTGCGCGATCTGCTCGTCCGGCTGGAAGGCGAGCAGGTTGGCCACGTGCTGGCCCTTGGCCACCCTACTGGCCTCCGGCAACTCGTACGCCTTGGCCCGGTACACGCGGCCCTTGTTGGTGAAGAACAGAATCCAGTCGTGGGTGGAGCATACGAAGAAGTGGCTGACGATGTCGTCCTGCCGCAGCGTCGCGCCGCTCACGCCCTTGCCGCCGCGCCGCTGGGAGCGGTAGAGGTCGACCTTGGTGCGCTTGGCGTACCCGGTGCGGGTGATGGTCACCACCACGTCCTCCCGGGCGATCAGGTCCTCCATCGAGACCTCGCCGTCGAACGGGATGATCTTCGTACGCCGTTCGTCGCCCCACTTCGCGACGATCTCGCTCAGCTCCTCGGAGACGATCTTCCGCTGCCGCTCCGGCTTGGCGAGGATGTCCTTGAGGTCGGCGATCTCGATCTCGAGCTTGGCCAGGTCGTCCAGGATCCGCTGCCGCTCCAGGGCGGCCAGCCGGCGCAGCTGCATGTCCAGGATCGCGGTCGCCTGGATCTCGTCGATCTCCAGCAGCCGGATCAGGCCCTGCCGGGCGTCGTCGACGGTGGGCGACCGCCGGATCAGGGCGATCACCTCGTCCAGCGCGTCCAGCGCCTTGGCCAGTCCGCGCAGGATGTGCGCCCGCTCCTCGGCCTTGCGCAGCCGGAACGCGGTCCGCCGGCGGATCACCTCGATCTGGTGCTCGACGTAGTAGCGGATGAACTGCGCCAGGTTGAGCGTGCGCGGCACCCCGTCGACCAGGGCCAGCATGTTGGCGCCGAAGGTCTCCTGGAGCTGGGTGTGCTTGTAGAGGTTGTTCAGCACCACCTTGGCGACCGCGTCGCGCTTGAGCACCAGCACGATCCGCATGCCGGTACGCCCGGAGGACTCGTCCCGGATGTCGGCGATGCCACCGAGCTTGCCCTCCTTGATCAGCTCGGCGATCCGCTCGGCGAGGTTGTCCGGGTTGACCTGGTAGGGCAGCTCGCTGACGACCAGTGCCGGCCGGCCCCGCTTGTCCTCCTCGACCTCCACCACGGCGCGCATCCGGATCGACCCGCGACCGGTCCGGTACGCGTCCTGGATGGCGGACTGACCGACGATCAGCCCGTGGGTGGGGAAGTCCGGACCCTTGACGATCTCCAGCAGCGCTTCGAGGGTGGTCGCCTCGTCGGCCTCCGGGTTCTCCAGGCACCACTGCACCGCCGCGCCGATCTCGCGCAGGTTGTGCGGCGGGATCTTGGTGGCCATCCCGACCGCGATGCCCTCGGAGCCGTTGACCAGCAGGTTGGGGATGCGCGACGGCAGGATGGTGGGCTCCTTGGCCCGGCCGTCGTAGTTGTCCTGGAGATCGACGGTGTCCTCGTCGATGTCCCGCAGCATCTCCATCGCCAACGGGTCCAGCTTGCATTCGGTGTTGTGGCTGACGAAGCCGTCGGAGACGAAGGAGTGGTCCTCGGTGTCCACCCGGACGCTGTAGACCGCCTGCACCCCCGCGTCGGCGACCTCGGCCACCTCGGCGTAGTAGAACCGGCCGTCGACCAGCGGCTCGACCACGTCGAGCACCTCGGTGTTGGTGATCCGGGCGGCGATCTCGTCGCGGTCCCGCTCCCACCGCTCGATCCGGTCGACGTTGTGCCGGCGCAGCCAGTCCCGCTCGGTCCAGCGGGTCGCGCCGTGCTCCCGGATGAAGTCGCCGACCAGCGGCACATGGTCGCTGGACAGCGCCGTGCTGCTCACCGGCACCTGGGCCAGCTCGGACTCCAGCTTGGCCTGCTTACGGCCGAGGAAGCCGACGTGGGCGGCGAAGATCCGGGCGTCGCGGCGGTTGGTCACCACGACCTTGATCTCGCCGTCGTCGTACCGGGTCTGCCGGCTGATCACGCCGAACTCCAGCAGCAACTGCTGGACCTCGCGCGCCAGCCGCTCGCTGCGGGTCGAGTACGAGACCTGGATGGTGTTGCGCGGCAGCAGCGACGAGGAGCCGTCGCCCTCGAAGAGCGCCTGGAGGAACGCCCGCTTGATCGCGGCCGGCCCCTGCCACACGAACTCGGGCACGAACTTCGCGGCGCTACGCGCGCCGGCCAGCTCGCCGAGGACGCTGGCACGCAGCGCCGACAGGTCCTGCACGTCCAGCTCGTGCAGGGTGCTGCCCGAGGCGATCACCCGCTCGCTGACGTACCGGGGGCCGCCGACGGCCAGGTCGTAGGCGGCGACGACGCGCAGGAAGTAGTCCCGGTCCACGTTGTTGAAGCCCGCGCGGCCCGCCGAGACCCAGCCCTCCGACACGAACGCGCCGGCCAGCACGGCCGCCTCGACGTGCTCCAGCATCGGGTAGCCGATCTCGTCCGGCACCGACCGCTGGAGCACCACCCGGTCACCCGGGGAAATCTCGGCGAGCAGCTTCCAGAGCAGGGTCGGCACACCGGCCACGTCCACCAGGCAGAGCACCGGGTGGTTGTGGGTGCCGGTCAGCTCGTACCCCTCGCGGGTACGCAGCCGCAGCGTCGGGTGCTCGCCGGAGTGGAAGAACTTCGACGCCCGGACCAGGTCGCCGTTACGGTCGCGGACCTTCAGGTCGACGTCGGTCTCGCTGCTCGGCGCGGCACCCGGCACGACGTCGCCGATCCGGATGCTGCCGTCCACCGTACGAATCCGGACGTCAGCGGTCAGGCAGTAGCGCATCGCGGCAGCCGGATCATTTCCCGGCGAGCCGAAGTTGCCGTTGCCGTCGACCAGGGGGTAGCGCAGCGCCCAGGGCTGGGCCATCCGGACCAGCGCGTCGTAGATGGCCGAGTCGCCGTGCGGGTGGAACTGCCCCATCACGTCCCCGACGACCCGGGAGCACTTCACGTAGCCCCGGTCCGGCCGGTAACCCGAGTCGTACATGGCGTAGAGGATCTTGCGGTGGACCGGCTTGAGCCCGTCCCGGACGTCCGGCAGGGCCCGCCCGACGATCACGCTCATCGCGTAGTCGAGATACGAGCGCTGCATCTCGACCTCGAGCCCGACCGGCTCGATCCGGTCGTGCTGGACGACCGCCGCGAGTGGTGTCTCGGCGGTCTCCGGCTCGTTCGGGGTGGACTCGGGAGTATCGGTCACTGTTAACCCTTATCAGACTCAGAGTCGTTTTCGTGCTGTGGATAACGCTGTGGAAACCGGCCAGGCTGTGGATAACCCGGTGGACGACGGTCGGCCGGTGGGTCACCGGCCGACCGGTCGGTCAGATGTCGAGGAACCGCACGTCCTTGGCGTTGCGCTGGATGAACGAGCGGCGGGCCTCGACGTCCTCGCCCATCAGCACGCTGAACAGCTCGTCGGCGGTGGCGGCGTCGTCGAGGGTGACCTGACGCAGCGTCCGGGTGGCCGGGTTCATCGTGGTCTCCCACAGCTCGGGATAGTTCATCTCGCCGAGACCCTTGAACCGCTGGATGTCGTCCGGCTTGGCGTTGGGCTTCTTCTGCTGGCGCAGCGCGATCAGCCCGTCGCGTTCCCGGTCGGAGTACGCGTACTGGGCGTCGTCGCCCTTCTTGTTCCACTTGATCTTGTAGAGCGGCGGGGCCGCCAGGTAGACGTGGCCCAGCTCGACCAACGGGCGCATGAAGCGGAACAGCAGGGTGAGCAGGAGGGTCTGGATGTGCTGGCCGTCGACGTCGGCGTCGGCCATCAGCACCACCTTGTGGTACCGCAGCTTCTCCATGTCGAAGTCGTCGTGGATGCCGGTGCCCAGGGCGGTGATCAGCGCCTGGACCTCGTTGTTCTTGAGCACCCGGTCGATCCGGGCCTTCTCCACGTTGAGGATCTTGCCGCGGATCGGCAGGATCGCCTGGGTACGCGGGTCGCGCCCCTGCTTGGCCGAGCCGCCGGCCGAGTCGCCCTCGACGATGAAGACCTCGGACTCGCGCGGGTCGGTGGACTGGCAGTCGGCCAGCTTGCCGGGCATCGAGCCGGACTCCAGCAGCGACTTGCGCCGGGCCAGCTTGCGCGCCTGCTGGGCGGCGATCCGGGCGCGGGCCGCCTGGGACGCCTTCTGGATGATCGTCTTGGCCTCGGCGGGGTTGCGGTCGAACCAGTCGACCAGCCGGTCGTTGCAGACCCGCTGCACGAAGCTCTTGACCGGGGTGTTGCCCAGCTTGGTCTTGGTCTGGCCCTCGAACTGCGGGTTGGCCAGCTTGACCGAGATGATCGCGGCCAGGCCCTCGCGGATGTCCTCGCCGGAGAGCTTCTCGTCGCCCTTGAGCAGCTTCTTGTCCGAGCCGTAGCGGTTGACCACGCTGGTCAGCGCGGCCCGGAAGCCCTCCTCGTGGGTGCCGCCCTCGTGCGTGTTGATCGTGTTGGCAAAGGTGTAGACCGACTCGCCGTACGACTCGTTCCACTGCATGGCGATCTCGACCGACATGCCCTCTTCCTCGGCGGCGAACTCGACCACCGTCTTGTGCATCGGGTTCTTGGAGGCGTTGAGGTGCCGGACGAAGTCGGCGATGCCGCCCTCGTAGTAGAAGGTGACCTCGCGGGGCTTGCCCTCCTCGCCCTCGGCGACCCGCTCGTCGAGCAGGTGGATGGAGAGCGCCCGGTTGAGGAAGGCCATCTCCTGGAGGCGGCGGTAGATGGTCTGGAAGTCGAAGTCGACGGTCTCGAAGACGTCCGGGTCCGGCCAGAAGGAGACCGCCGAACCGGTGCGGTCGGTGGTCTCGCCCTTGTCCAGCGGGTCGGGCTTGGAGTTGTGGTACTTCTGCCGCCAGACGAAGCCGGACTTGTGGATCTCGACGGCCATCCGGGTGGAGAGGGCGTTCACCACGGAGACGCCGACGCCGTGCAGACCACCGGAGACCGCGTACGCCTTGCCGTCGAACTTGCCGCCCGCGTGCAGCACGGTCAGCGCGACCTCGACGCCCGGCTTCTTGAGCTTCGGGTGCAGGTCGACCGGGAAGCCACGGCCGTTGTCGGTGACCCGGACCCCACCGTCGGCGAGCAGCACCACGTCGATGGTGTCGCAGTGGCCGGCGAGCGCCTCGTCGACCGCGTTGTCCACGACCTCCCACACCAGGTGGTGCAGGCCACGCTCGCCGGTGGACCCGATGTACATGCCGGGCCGCTTGCGGACCGCCTCCAGCCCCTCGAGGACGGTGATCGACTCTGCGCCGTATTCCTGCTTGTCCTGCGCTGCCACCCTCGGCCACTTTCTCGCACCATCCGCGCCGGGGCACGGGAGCGCGGGTTCGGCGGACAGGACGCGACGTCGGCGCGCACGGACGGCGCCCGGAGGGCGGTCGCGGATCGTGCGTGCCGGTCGCCGCGGTTGCCCGCGGATCGCGATCGGCCAGACCCGACCCGGGACGTTGATCAAGGGCCGGTGAAGGCCCCTGTCCGGTGCACCGTGTCAGGTCGTCGTCTCGCCCTCAATCTTACTGTGCGCACACGACATAACCGCCACTCGGCACCCCTTGAAGGCGGCTGAGACCCCCGTAGCGGGCCGAATCTCGCTGTCCGCTACTCCCCCTACACGCCCGGGTCCGCCTTCCGTGCCCGCCGCCCCCGGATCGGCCGGTCCACCGGGCCGCCCCGGGGGTCGCGCCCGGGGGTGGCCGTACCGTAGCTTTGCGGCGCGCGGCAAAGCTGCCCGTCTTGATCTTTTCCACCCGTAACCGGGACGATGGACCCGATCGATCCGACACGTGCTCTCGAGAGGTGACACCAGATGGGGCTGGACAATGTCGCGGTGCACTGGCCGCGGACCGGCCGCTTCTACGACCCGGTCGCGCCGGCCGAGTTCGTCGACTTCGGCGAGATCGTGGACATCCCCCGGATCTCCGCGCCGACCGCCGCGCTCGCCGAGCACATCGCCAAGACCGGCACGGTCCGGGCCACGGCGTACACCGAACTGGTCGACCTGATCCTCGGGCTGGAGAACGTGCTCTACGCCACCGACGCCGCCGCCGAGGACGAGGACCCGGTCATCGACCCGGACGGCTGCGCCTGGATCGCCGGCGGGGTGGAGAAGTTCGTCGTCCAGCACCGGCCGCACGGCGAGACGGTGACCTTCGAGTCGGTCAGCGACGTGCTCCGCGCGCTGCTCGGCGACGGCCGGCTCGCCGAGCAGCAGCTGCGCTGGCTGGGCAGCCGGCTCGACCGGCTGCGCGACGAGCGCGGCGACCCGCCGCAGTGGGACTTCACCTGTGCCGAGCTGGGCGTGCTGGCCGCCTTCTACCGGCGCTGTGCCGACCGGGGCTTCGCCGTCTACGCCGACGCCGAGCCCGGCCGGCGACCGGGCGTGCAGCCCTGACCGCACCCGCACGGTGTGCCGGCTGACGCCGCCTGGTCGGGCGGTGCGCGTCGGCTAGCTGCCCGGCGTCGCCGGCCCGGCGGGCGGGGGCCCGACCGGCGCCGCGCCGTTGGCCGCGGCGATCACCCGGGTCAGCGCCCGGTGCAGGTCGCGTAGCTCGGTCAGCGGCAGCCCGAGCCGCGCGACGACGGCCGGCGGGATCCGTTCGGCCTGTTCCCGCAGCGCCCGCCCGCTGACGGTGAGCGAGACCGCGAGGCTGCGTTCGTCGGCCGGATCCCGCTCGCGGCGCAGGTAGCCGGCCGCCTCCAGGCGCTTGAGCAGTGGTGACAGGGTGCCGGGGTCGAGCTGGAGCAGCCGGCTCAGCTCGCGGACCGACAGTGGCGCGTACTGCCAGAGCGCCAGCATGACCAGGTACTGCGGATGGGTCAGGCCCATCGGCTCCAGCAGCGGCCGGTAGACCGCGACGACGCCGCGCGCGGCCACCGAGAGCGCGAAGCAGACCTGCTCCTCCAACGCCAGCGGATCCCCGCCGGGTTCGCCGTCCACCCCTGTGCACCTCCTCGTCGCCGTTGCGAGCGTACCAATGCTTGGTGTACCAATGATTTGTACACCAAGTGCTTGACGAGAGGTCGGTGCCGATGAGCGAGGACAAACCGGCGGCGAAGGCCCCCGGCGAGGGCGGTCGGCTCCTGGCCTGGGCCTTCAAGAACCTGGCCGGTCCGCCCGAGGTGGCCGGCGCGGTGCAGGGCGGCTCCCGGCAGGCCCGGGACGCCTGGAAGGCGGACCTGGAACGACGCAAGCAGTGGAGCCGCGAGCAGCGGGAACGCAAACGTGCCGAGCGGGAGGCCCGCCGCGCCGAGCGGTGAGGCTCAGCCGTAGGTGTCGCGCGGTCCCCGGCCACGGACCCGGCGCGGCCCGCGCGACCAGGACGGTGCCGCCGGGCCGTGGATGTGCAGCTTGCGGACCACGTTGTGGCCCACCTCGCCGGCGATCCGCTTCAGCAACGAAGCGGCGAGCAGCCGTAGCTGGGTGGCCCACGCGGTCGACCGGGCCTCCACGGTCAGCTCGCCGTCCTCCAGCTTGACCGGGCGGCTGTGCTGGGCGATCTCCGGCCCGACCACCCGCTCCCAGGCCCCGAAGACGGTCGCCTCGGCCGCCGGCTGCTGCCAGCCGCGGGCCTTCATCAGCCGCTCCAGCACCGCTCCCAGCGGCTGCGGGTCGCGCGGGTCCGGCCCCGGGCCGGAGTAGCCCCGCAGCCGCCGTCCGCCCCCGTCGGCCGCGCCGGTCACCCCCGGGCGACGGTTACGGGCCGCCGACTCCCGGCGGGCCCGCGCCGCGTCCAGGACCGCCCGCGCCAGCTCCGGCCCGGTCGCCGCCGGGCCGTCGCCCGACCCGGCCGTACCTCCGCCGGGCGGAACCGCAGGATCGGGCGCGGCGTCCGCGCCGCCGCCGGTCGGAGCGCCCCGTGCGGCGTCCGCGCCCCCCGCGGCTCCCCCCGGGGTACGCGCACCGCGCGCCCCGCCCCGGGCGGGGCGACCCGGGCCGCCCGCCCGTCCCGGTGTCCCGCCCGGCTGCTCCGGCTCAGTCGACACGACGCACCGTCCCGCCGCCCACCGCGTACCGGGCGCCCCGCAGGGCCACCGGGACGTCGTCGTCCACCGCACAGGTCACCAGCAGCTGACCGGCCCCGCCGACCAGCTCGGCCAGCCGTTCCCGGCGGCCCGCGTCCAACTCGGCGAAGACGTCGTCGAGCACCAGCACCGGCTCGATCCCGTCGGCACGCAGCAGGTCGTACCCGGCCAACCGCAGGGCCAGCGCGTACGACCAGGACTCGCCGTGACTGGCGTACCCCTTGGCGGGCAGCGGGCCGAGGGTGAGCACGAGGTCGTCACGGTGCGGCCCGACCAGCGTGGTGCCCCGCTCGATCTCGGCCGAGCGGGACTCGGCCAGCGCGGTGGTCAACGCCTCGGCCAGCACCGCCCGGTCGACGGTCGCCCCGGTCAGCTCCACCGACGGCCGGTACGCGATCCCCGCCGTCCCCGCGCCGGCCGCCACCGCGTCGTACGCCTTCGCCACGTGCGGGGTGAGCGCGGCGACCAGCTCCAGCCGGCCGGCGAGCAGCTCGGCCCCGTGCTGCGCCAGGTGGGCGTCCCAGACCGCCAGGGTGGACAGGTCCCCGCCCCGCGACCCGCCCGTCTTGCGGGCCAGGTACGCCGTCCGCAGCAGGGCGTTGCGCTGCTTGACCACCCGTTCGTAGTCGGCGCGCACCCCGGCGTACCGGGGTTGCCGGAGGACCAGCAGGTCGTCGAGGTAGCGGCGGCGTTCGGCCGGGTCGCCCCGGACGAGCTCCAGGTCCTCCGGGGCGAAGAGCACCAGCCGCAGTGCGCCGATCACGTCCCGGGCGCGTCGGGCCGGGGAACGGCCCAGCCGCGCCCGGTTGGCCCTGCCGGGGACGATCTCCAGCTCGACCAGGAGTTCCCGGCCCTCGTGCACCACCGCGCAGCGGATCACCGCCGAGCTGGCGCCCAGCCGGACCAGCGGGGCGTCGGTGGCGACCCGGTGCGAGTCGAGGGTCGCCACGTAGCCCAGTGCCTCGGCGAGGTTGGTCTTGCCGACGCCGTTCGCGCCGGTCAGGACGTTCGGCCCCGGCTCCAGGTCGATGCCGACCTGCTCGTACGAGCGGAAGTCGACCAGTTCGAGCCGGCGGACGTACACAGCCTGCGGCTGCCGTTCAGCGCTTGTGCACGGCGTGCCCACCGAACTGCTGGCGCAGCGCGGCGACCGCCTTCATCGCGGGTGAGTCGTCCTGCCGGGAGGAGAACCGGGCGTACAGGGCGGCGGTGATGACGTTCAGCGGCACGGCAAGCCGGATCGCCTCGTCGACCGTCCAGCGCCCCTCACCGGTGTCGTCGGTGTACCCGGTCAGCGTGGCCAGCGTCGGGTCCTCGTCCAGTGCCCGGTCCAGCAGGTCGAGCAGCCAGGACTGGACGACGGTCCCCTCCCGCCAGGACTTGATGATGCCCGGCACGTTGGTCACCATCTCGGCGGCGGAGAGCAGCTCGAAGCCCTCGGCGTAGGCGTGCATCAGGCCGTACTCGATGCCGTTGTGCACCATCTTGGCGTAGTGGCCGGCACCGACCGGGCCGGCGTGCACGAAGCCGTGGTCCCCGGCCGGCTTCAACGCCTCGAAGATCGGCATCAGGTGGTCGACGTGCTCCTGCGCGCCGCCGACCATCAGGGCGTAGCCGTTCACGTTGCCCCACACGCCGCCGGAGACACCGACGTCGACGTAGCCGATGCCCCGGGCGGCGAGCCGTTCGGCCCGGGGGGCGTCGTCGCTGAACCGGGAGTTGCCGCCGTCGATGACGATGTCGCCCTCGCCGAGCACCTCGGCCAGCGCATCGATGGTCGCGTCGGTGGCGGCGGCGGGCACCATCACCCAGACCGCCCGGGGTGACTCCAGCCGGTCGGCCAGCTCGGTGAGGCTCGCGACGTCGCTGCGGTCGGCGTTGCGGTCGTAGCCGACCACCTCCTGCCCGGCGGCGCGCAACCGCTCACGCATGTTGCCGCCCATCCGGCCGAGCCCTACCAGGCCGAGCTGCATCTGCCCCTACCTCCGTGCGTCTGGGTGGTGCCGGTACGCGGTCAGCGGGAGACGCGAATCGGCATGATGAGGTACCGGTACCCCGAGATGGCCTCGCCATCCTCGCCGGCCGGGGAAATCACCGCCGGCTTGAAGGCGTCCACGAAGCGCAGCAGGGCGTACTGGGCTCCCAGGTTGGCCAGGCCGTCGATCAGGTACTGCGGGTTGAAGCCGATGGTCAGCGGCTCGCCGGTGAAGGTGGCCTCCATCGCCTCGCTGGCCCGCGCCTCCTCGGTGCCGCCGGCCTCGACGACCAGGCCGTCGGAGCTGAAGCTGAGCAGCACCGGGGTGGTCCGCTCGGCGACCAGGGCGACCCGCTTGACCACCTCGATCAGGGTGCTGACCGGAACCCGTGCCTCGGCGTTGCTGGTGGCCGGGAAGAGCGAGCGGACCGGCGGGTAGTTGGCCCCGTCGAGCAGCCGGCTGGTGGTCCGCCGGGTGCCACCGGAGAAGCCGATCATCCCTTCGCCCGCGCCGCCCTGGGACAGCGCCATGGTCACCTGACCACCGAGCGGGCCGAGCGCCTTCGCGGTGTCGTTCAGCGTACGGGCGGGGACCAGGGCGTTGATGCTGATGTCCGGATCGTCCGGGGTCCAGTCCATCTCCCGCAGGGCGAGCCGGTAGCGGTCGGTGGCGAGCATCGCCAGGGTGCCGCCGGAGAGTTCCAGCCGGACACCGGTCATCATCGGCAGTGTCTCGTCCCGGCCTGCGGCGATGGCCACCTGGGCGACGGCGGCGGCGAAGGCCGCGGCCTCCACGGTCCCCGCGCTCTCCGGCATCTCCGGCAGGGCGGGGTAGTCCTCCACCGGCATGGTCGGCAGGGTGAACCGGGCACTACCGCAGACCAGCTCCAGGTGGGCGCCGACCGCGGCGATGTCCACCGGCTTGGCCGGCAGTGCCTTGGTGATCTCGGCAAGCAGCCGGCCGGAGACCAGGGCGGCGCCGTCGGCGTCCCCCTGCACCTCGACGGTCACCTGGCTGGACACCTCGTAGTCGAAGCCGGAGACCTGGAGGTTGCCGTCGGTGACCCGGAGCATCACCCCGGCGAGCACCGGTACGGACGGCCGGCTGGGCAGGCTCTTCGCGGTCCACGCCACCGCTTCGGCGAGCGCGTCGCGCTCTACTCGGAACTTCATCAATGCCTCCGCGTCGACGTCAGCGCCAACTCTCTCATGCCGACCGCTGCCCACCGTCCCGCCCGACCGTGCGGGTACCCCTCGCACCTTAGGGCGCGTGGGCATCGGCTGTGCGCCCGACCCCGTGGCTGCGGCCGGAGCGACCGTCGACGACGGCGCAGCGGCCCTGTCCACAGGAAGTCCAACGGTGATGATTGGTTTTTGATTCTTTAGAAGAGATAACTCATCGTCTTCATCGCACCTGTGCAAACTGTGGGTAACTCGCGTCCTCGCAGCTCAGACAGGTTATCCACCGGTGGATTCGCTGTGGAGAACCCGGGGGTAAACCCGGTCGGCGGTCCACAGGCACCCGGTGTCCCCACCGTTGTCCCCAGCCGTCCACCGGTTATCCACCGGTTATCCACCGGGTTTACCCCCAGGGTTGTGGACGGCGGCGCGGACCCGCACCGGAGTTGTCCCCAGAACCTTCAACAGGTTGCCCACAGCCCGACCGTCGGCTGTGGACGGGGCGGCGGTTGTCCCCAGCCGTCCACAGCACTGTCCCCAGGGTTTATCCACAGTCTGTGGGTAACCGGTGCCGGACGCAGCGTGGTTATCCACCGGCTGTGACACAGGGGGTGTGGACAACCGCATCGTCCTGTGGACAACGGTGGCGTGGGAATTCCACCGTTCCGCCCCGGAGTCCCGACCGACGCCGGTCGTCCCCCGCCGGCGCGGCCGGTCGGTGCCGTCGTGGCGGCACGGAAACGCCCGGCCGAGATGGTCGGCCGGGCGTCGGGGGCGGAGCAGAAGTGGCGTACGTCTCAGGTGTTCTGCTTGATCCGGTTGGTCAGCTCGGCGATCTGGTTGTAGAGCGAGCGGCGCTCCGCCATCTGCTGACGGATCTTCCGGTCGGCGTGCATCACGGTGGTGTGGTCCCGACCGCCGAACGCCTGCCCGATCCGGGGCAGCGACAGGTCGGTCAGCTCCCGACACAGGTACATCGCCACCTGGCGGGCGTTGACCAGCACCCGGGACCGCGAGTGCCCCCGGAGGTCCTCCAGGCTCACCCCGAAGTACTCCGAGGTGGAAACCATGATCTGGTCGGCGGTGATCTCCGGCCCGGCGCCGTCCGGGATGAAGTCCCGCAGCACCTCCTCGGCCAGCGACAGTTCGACGTTGGACCGGGTGAGGCTGGCGAACGCGGTCACCCGGATCAGCGCCCCCTCCAGTTCCCGGATCGAGTTCGACACCCGTGAGGCGATGAACTCCAACACGTCCGGCGGGGCGTAGAGCCGTTCCTGGGCGGCCTTCTTCTGCAGGATCGCGATCCGGGTCTCCAGGTCGGGCGGCTGGATGTCGGCGAGCAGCCCCCACTCGAACCGGGTCCGCAGCCGGTCCTCCAGCGTCGCCAGCTGCTTCGGCGAGCGGTCGGAGGTGATCACGATCTGCTTGTTGGCGTTGTGCAGCGTGTTGAAGGTGTGGAAGAACTCCTCCTGGGTCCGCTCGCGGTTCTCCAGGAACTGGATGTCGTCGATCAGCAGGATGTCGACGTCGCGGTAGCGGCGCTGGAACGCACTGGTCTTGTCGTCCCGCAGCGAGTTGATGAAGTCGTTGGTGAACTCCTCGGTCGAGACGTACCGGACCGAGCGGGCGTTGCCGAGCGTCTGGGCGTAGTGCCCGATCGCGTGCAGCAGGTGCGTCTTGCCCAGCCCCGAGCTGCCGTAGATGAACAGCGGGTTGTACGCCTTGGCCGGCGACTCGGCCACCGCGACGCTGGCCGCGTGGGCGAACCGGTTGGACGAGCCGATGACGAACGTCTCGAACATGTACTTCGGGTTGAGCCGGTTGCCGCTGCTCTCCGTACCGCCGGGGCGTCGGTCGCCGCCACCCGGGCGGTGGTCGACCGCCCGGCCGGGACCGCTGTCGGTCGCGCCGTCGCGGGGCAGCCCGCGCGGACCCTGCTGGTCGCGCGGCGGTCGGCCCTGGTCCCGGTACGCGGGCTCGTAGCCGCGCAGGTCGGGGTCCGGGCCGGGGCGGCCCGACTCGGTGAAGCCGCGCTGCTCGGGGGGCCGACCGGGGTGGTTCACCCGCATCGGCTCGGCGAAGCCGGCCCCGAAGAGGGTGTCCTGGCCGCCGTCCCGACTGGCCGGCACCCGGGTCGGGCGGTGCCCGTCGTGCTCCGGTGGGTCGGCCGGGACCGGCCGCTCCCCGGACTGCTCCGACGGATCCGTCTCCCGCTGGTAGGGCGGATCCGGCTCGTCGTAGCCCGGCGGTGGCCGGAACCCCGGGTAGTCGTCCAGGGCCGGGACGACCTCCGTCGGGGCGGCCTCCGGCCCGCTGCGGTAGACGGTGCCGGCCGGTCGCCCGGTGGGGTCCTCGGCGATCCGCACGGTGACCGCGACCTGTATCGGTCGACCCAGCCGGCGGGTGAGCGCCTCGGTGATCGCCGGCCGTAGCCGCGTCTCGATCACGTCCCGGGTGAAGGCGTCCGGCACGGAGAGCAACGCGGTGTCCTCGACGATCGCCCGCAACCGGGTCAGCCGGAGGTAGGCGCGCTGCTGGGCGGAGATGATCTCGTCGGCGAGTTCGTCCGTCGCCGCGGTCCACACCGCGGCAAGGTCGATCGTTCCGGCCACCGTCGTGCCACCCCCTCGCCTCTGCTCCCGGCCGCCGCTGTGGTCCAGCGTTCGTGCCGGGCCTGCCACCGCGTTCGAGCGGGTGGTGCCCCTCACCCACCGGACGGCTGACCGACCGGCATCCACAAGTTATCCACAGCCTGTGTACCGACCGATTGTGGCCGCCCGCCGGACGCGGGTCGGACCTGCCCCCCTGCCGGAGGAGGGCGTTGAAGCGGGTTCACCGTGCCGAACGATCCACTGCCGGGTCCGGTCTTGCCTGCCGGCCACGATCCGCACCCGAAGCTGACCGCAAACGCGCACGGTAACAGCGACGGCGGGCCGCCATCAACCGCCACCACCCCGACGCACCCACCGGCACCGGGACAGAACGCCTGACCGGTGGTGCTTCGGACGGTCGCCGCGCCGGTCCCGGGCGGTTTGACGGTCATTGCCCCCCTGCGTAGCCTGGAACAGCTGCTCTGTCGCCCTCTGCTAGGGTGATGGGTGCTTGCTGTCCGTGGTCGCCGCCCCGCATCGCCGAGGTTCCGCGCCACCGGGCAGTGCCGATCGGAGGCCACCGCCGAGGTGGTCTGGTCCACCACACGACCCCGGGCGAACCCGCGCCGGGGACGTACGAAAACGGAGAGCCTGACGTGAGCAAGCGCACCTACCAGCCGAACAACCGCCGGCGCGCGAAGACCCACGGCTTCCGGCTGCGCATGCGCACCCGTGCCGGCCGCGCCATCCTGTCGACCCGCCGTGCCAAGGGCCGCACCCGCCTGTCGGCCTGAGCCGACAGGTCCGGTCCGGGGACGTGGACAGTCGTGCTGACGGCCGCACAACGCCTGCGGCGTAGCAACGACTTCGCCGCGGCGGTCCGGGGTGGTCGACGGGTCGGTCGTGGTGCCGTGGTCGTCCACCTGACGGTGCCGGAGGTCTCCACACCCCCCGTGAGCACACCCCTCGGGGCAGCCTCGTCGGAGCCGGCGCGGAGCACCGACCCGGAGTTGATCTCCGGATCGAGCCGCGCCGGCTTCGTCGTGTCCAAGGCCGTCGGCCCCGCCGTCGTCCGCAACAAGGTCCGCCGCCGGCTGCGGCACCTGGTGCGCGACCGGCTGGCCACGCTGCCGGCCGGCAGCACCCTGGTGGTACGCGCCCTGCCCGCCTCGGCCGCGACGCCGTACGCCCGGCTGGGCGGTGACCTGGACGCGGCGATCGCCGCCGCCCGGTCCCCCCGGGGACGGCGGTCTCGGTGAGCGGGGCACCCGTCGCGCCGCCGCACCGGAGCATGGGTGCCCGGGTGCTCAGTGGTCCTATCATCGCGTACCGTCGTTGGATAAGCCCGGCGCTACCGGCCCGCTGTCGGTTCTACCCGTCGTGCAGTGCCTACGCCCTGGAGGCGGTGACCCGCCACGGTGCGCTCCGGGGAGCAGGCCTGACCGTCCGGCGGCTGTCGCGCTGCCACCCTTTCCACCCTGGTGGACACGACCCGGTACCGGAGCCGGGCGGCCGCCGACGCGCCGACGTGACTGGAGTCTGAGAATTGAGTCTCGACTGGATCTACTACGCGATCTCGTGGATCCTGCTGACCTGGCACTCGGCGTGGGACGCCATCGGGGTGCCGGTCGCCGCGGTCCTCGGCACGAACTGGTCGTGGATTCTCGCCATCGTCTTCCTGGTGGTCACCGTTCGGGTGATCCTGTTCCCGGTCTTCGTCAAGCAGATCAAGTCGCAGCGGGCGATGCAGGCGCTCCAGCCGAAGGTCAAGGAGCTCCAGGAGAAGCACAAGGGTGACCGGGAGACGCTCCAGAAGGAGATGATGGAGCTCTACCGGAAGGAAAAGGCCAACCCGCTGATGGGCTGCCTTCCGATGTTCCTCCAGATCCCGGTCTTCCTGGGGCTGTTCCACGTGCTGCGCCGGCTCGACCCGGCCAAGGAGGCCAAGAGCCTCTACGGCTGGACCGCCGAGCAGTTCGACAGCGCCTCCAGCGCCACCATCTTCACCGCCCCGATCGCCGGCAAGTTCGGCTCCACCGCCGACGAGCTGGCCCGGCTCGGTGCCAACGGCACCACCGTGAAGGTCATCGCCGGCATCCTGGTCCTGGTCATGATGGGCACCACCTACCTGACCAGCCGCCAGATGATCCTCAAGACCGGCTGGGCGGAGGACCCGCAGCAGCGGATGGTGCAGCGGTTGATGCTCTACGGCATCCCGCTCTCCCTGCTGATCTCCGGCTCGATCTTCCCGATCGGCGTGATCATCTACTGGGTCACCAACAACCTGTTCACCCTCGGCCAGCAGCAGTGGGTGCTCCGTAAGTTCCCGCCGCTGGTGACCAACAAGGGAGTCACCGGCAACAAGCCGGCGACCACCCCCGCCCGGGGGCCGGTGCAGCCGGCCAAGACCGGCGGCTTCCTCAACCGGAACAAGCCCGCCGCGCAGGTGCCGGCCAAGCCGGCCGCGCCCAAGGTCGCCGGCCCGAAGCCGGGTGCCAAGCCGGCCAACCCGAAGAAGGGGCCGGCCAAGCGCCAGGGCTGACCCATCGGGCCGCCGTCGCTCCTGCGACGGCGGCCTTCCGGTACCGCGCAGCCGCCGTAACGGCCGGCGCCGGTCCGGAACCCACCGCGCCCAGCGCGGAGACGGGCGAGCCCGCCCGTACGAGACGTGCCCGTGACCGACCGGCCCCTTTCGCCGGTCGCCCGGGAAACCAGCGGACCCGACGGTCCGGCCGAGCTAGTACGGAGATGACACCGTGACCGACACCAGCATCCCCAGCGCGGACGCCTCGCTCGACGAGGAGACCGTCCCGACCGCCGCGACCGGCGAGGGTGAGCCCGAGGGGAGCGGCAGGGAGAAGAAGGCAGCCGGCGAGGGCGAGCTGTTCGCACAGAGCGAGATCGCCGCCGACTACATCGAGGGCCTGCTCGACATCCTCGACTACGACGGCGACATCGACGAGCTGGTCTCCGGGGGTCGTCCGGTGGTCGAGGTGGTCGGCGGCCGGTTGCAGAACCTGGTCGGTCAGCGGGGCGCCACCCTGGAGGCGCTGCAGGAGCTGGCCCGGCTGGCCGTGTTCCGGCAGACCGGCTCGCCGAGCCGGCTCCTGCTCGACGTGGGCGGTTACCGCGCCACCCGGCGTAAGGAACTCGCCGCCGTCGCCAAGAACGCGGTGGAGAAGGTCAAGGAGCACGGCGAACCGGTCCGGCTGGAGCCGATGTCGGCCTTCGAGCGCAAGTGCGTGCACGACGTGGTCAACGCGATGAGCGGTGTGGAGAGCGAGTCCGAGGGTGTCGAGCCGACCCGACGCATCGTCGTCCGGCCGGCGGACTGAACTGGTGACCTTCGAGGACGTCACGACCGACACCGCTCCCGGCCCGGATGGCACGCCATCCGGGCCGCCGCCCGAGCGCCCCGCCCCCACCGCACAGGACGCGACGCTCCCGGCCGGGTTGGCCACCGCCGCGCGGGACCTCTTCGGCGACCGGCTCGACCTGGCCGCCGGGTACGCCGAACTACTCGTCACCGACGGGGTGGTACGCGGCCTGATCGGCCCCCGGGAAGCGCCCCGGATCTGGGAACGGCACCTGCTCAACTGCGCGGCCGTCGCCGAGCTGCTACCGCAGGACGCCAGTGTGATCGACGTCGGCTCCGGAGCCGGGCTGCCCGGCCTGGTGCTGGCGATCGCCCGCCCGGACCTGACCGTAGTCCTGGTCGAGCCGCTGGCCCGGCGTACCTCGTTCCTGATCGAGACGGTGGAACGGCTCGGATTGGCCAGGACGGTCCGGGTGTTCCGGGGCCGGGCCGACGAGGCGGCCTCCGGAGCGGCCGGCGTCGGTCCGTTCACCGCCGACGTGGTGACCGCCCGTGCGGTGGCACCGCTGGACCGGCTCGCCGCCTGGAGCCTGCCGCTGACGTTCCGCGGTGGACGGCTGCTCGCGCTCAAGGGGGCGTCCGCCGCCGAGGAGGTGGCCGAGCACGCCGCAGCGGTGGCGAAGCTGGGCGGGAGCGAGCCGACGGTACGGCTCTGCGGGGCGGGTCTGCTCGACCCGCCGACCACCGTGGTCGAGATCGTGCGGGAACGGGTGATCCGGCCGCCGTCGGTCAAGAAGTCACCGAAACGGTCGCGGAGCGGGCAGCAGCGCGCCCGCTGAACCCTTCCCTTCCGGGACCGGTCCGTGCCTCCCACCGCTGACCGTGAGCCGGCCCCCCGCGCAGTCGATGAGCCCCGGGCGGTGGACCGGCGCGGAGACGATCCGCCGTCGGTGTCGATGACCGCGGCCCGGGGTGTGCCGGCAGCGCACTGCGAGTGCGTCACCATGGGCTGAGTGCCGGGCGGCTGCCGCCCCCTGGGGCGGGCCGCACGCCGCTGCCGCCCTTGGGCGGGCGACACGCCGCGGTCGCCTTCGGCCGGGCGACACGCCGCTGCTGCCCTCGGGTGGGCGACACGCCGCGGGTGCGCGAACGCGCCGGATCGGGCCGCACCGGCGACACCCGGGTTGACCAGCGCCCATCCGATCGGTCGCGATGCCGTCGAGAACCACGATGGACCCGCCGTGCCCGTCCCCCGTAGGCTGGCCGCGCGTCGATAGTGTGGGGCGGGCGGACGTCGGGCGCACCGGTCCCGATCGCCCCCGCCGGGCCGTACGCTCCGCGGTGCGAGCGGGTACGGCCATCGAGACGGGGTGCTGACCGACTATCCGGAGCGGGTAGGGATGACAGGTGCATGACGACGGCAGATACGACGATCCACGGGTGAACCGCCCCGAAGGGGCTGACCCGGACCCGGACCCTGTTTCACGTGAAACCGTCCATCGGATGTGGTCGACCGGCGGGCATCCGACGATCCACCCGCCGGAGCGCGCCCCCGCGGAGCGACGCGAGCCCCCGGCGGTGGGGGCGGCACGTCCGGTTCCCGAATCGTATGTGCCGCCGCCCGCCGTGCCGCCCGGCCCCGACGGTCGGCCGCTCAACGCTCCGGACGGGCGGGCGACGGCCTCGGTGCGCCGGAACGCGGGGGCACCCTCGCGGTTCGACGCGCCGGTGACCGGCAACCCGCCGTCGGTGCCCACCCAGCCACACCCGGGGTCGGTGCCCGACCCAAGCCCCGTCGTGGACGCCACGGCAACCGGAGCGGGGGCCATTGCCGCCACCGCCACGGAGGCCGCGTACGTTTCACGTGAAACCCCGACGCGCGAAGAGGATGATCCACCGTTGGCTATGGAGGCGATGCGCGCCGTGCAGATCCTAAATCCGAGTGGCGAGGTGACCATGCCCCGTCCTGAGCGGACCCGGGTGATGTGCGTTGCCAATCAGAAGGGTGGCGTGGGCAAGACCACGTCCACGGTCAACCTGGCGGTGGCACTGGCCCTGCATGGCAACCGGGTGCTGGTGGTCGATCTCGACCCGCAGGGCAACGCTTCCACCGGGCTGAACGTTCCGCACCACACCGGGGTGCCGGACGTCTACGACTGCCTGATCGACAGCGTGCCGCTGGCAGAGGTGGCGCAGGAAGTCGAGGGCATCCCCAACCTCTGGTGCGTGCCGGCGACCATCGACCTGGCCGGCGCCGAGATCGAGCTGGTTTCCGTGGTCGCTCGGGAGTCCCGGCTGAACCGGGCCATCGAGGCGTACCCGGGTCACTTCGACTATGTCTTCATCGACTGCCCGCCGTCGCTCGGGCTGTTGACGGTGAACGCTCTGGTGGCCGCCCAGGAGGTGCTGATCCCGATCCAGTGCGAGTACTACGCGTTGGAGGGGCTGAACCAACTGATCAACAACATCAACCTGGTACGCCAGCACCTGAACCCGAAGCTGGAGGTCTCCACGATCCTGCTCACGATGTACGACCGCCGTACCCGGCTGGCCGACGCGGTGGAGCAGGACGTCCGGAACCACTTCGGCGACAAGGTGCTCCAGGCTGTCATTCCCCGCAACGTCCGCGTGTCGGAGGCCCCCAGCTATGGCCAGTCCGTGATGACCTACGATCCCGGATCGCGGGGGGCCACGAGTTACTTCGAGGCCGCCCAGGAGATCGCCGAGCGTGGTGCCAAGGAGCCGGTGAGCCGGAATGCGTAGTGCGGACGAGTCGCTGGGAGGCGTCGTATGAAGAACCGTCCCCGGGGCGGTCTGGGTAGAGGGCTCGGTGCGCTGATCCCGACCGGGCCGGTGCAGGAAAGCACGGCCACGGCGACCATGCCCGTGGAGGTCGACCCGGTGCGCCCGGTGATCGAGACGTCCGCCGAGCCGGTCGACCCGGGCATCGTGACGCCGACGCCGGTGGCTGCCGCGCCACCGCCGCCCGACGAGCCCCAACTCAGCCCGGTGCCCGGCGCGCGTTTCGCCGAGATCTCCGTCGACGCGATCGTGCCGAACCCCAAGCAGCCCCGCTACGTCTTCGACGAGGAGGCGCTGGAGGAGCTGAAGACCTCCATCCAGGAGGTCGGCTTCCTCCAGCCGATCGTCGTCCGGCAGCTCGACGGCGAGAAGTACGAACTCGTCATGGGTGAGCGGCGCTGGCGTGCCGCCCAAGCGGTCGGCCGGGAGAGCATCCCCGCGATCGTGCGGGAAACCAAGGACGACGCGATGCTCCGGGACGCCCTCCTGGAGAACATCCATCGGGCCAACCTCAACCCGCTGGAAGAGGCCGCCGCCTACCAGCAGCTGCTGGAGGAGTTCGGCGCCACCCACGAGGAGCTGGCCCGCCGGATCGGCCGGAGCCGCCCGCAGATCTCCAACACCATCCGCCTGCTGAATCTCCCCCCGCAGGTCCAGCGCCGGGTGGCGGCCGGCGTGCTGTCCGCCGGGCACGCCCGTGCGCTGCTCAGCCTCGACGAGGCGGAGGCGCAGGAGCAGCTGGCCCTCCGTATCGTCGCCGAAGGGCTCTCGGTCCGGGCGACCGAGGAGATCGTGGCCCTGGCGCTCAACGACGGCCCGGCCAAGACGCCGGCGGCCAAGCGCCGTGCGAAGCCGCACGCGCCGGCGTTGACCGATCTGGCCGACCGGCTCTCCGACCGGTTCGACACCCGGGTGAAGGTGGACATCGGCCGGAGCAAAGGAAAGATCACCATCGAGTTCGCCACGGTCGACGACCTGGAGCGGATCGTCGGGATCATCGGAGTCGGCGAGGAGGGCCAACCGGAGTCCGGGGACTGACCCCCGAGCCGCTCGTCCTCGGCCGCGTACCCCCCTCGGGTGCGCGGCCGTTTCGTCGTATCGGAAGCCGTCGGCGTGACCCCCGTCCCCACCGGGACGCCCAGCAGCAGCGCTCGTCTACCGGACGTGACGGGGGATGGCCGCCGGACGCCCGCAGCCCTGCGAGGCAGACCCGGCGGCTGATCCCCTCGTCGCCCCGGCGTCAACTCAGCCACGCGGCACAGCCCGTGCTGGTGGCCGAGGCGGGGACTGGCCCATTCCGGCCTCCCGACTCCGTTGGTGGCCGGCGGGTGAGGCCGGCGACGCGGGGACCGCCGGTTCGTCGGTGACCGCCCTGGACCGCTCAGATCCTCCTGGATCATTTGACTGATCTCGCCCCGGTGGAGAGGTGGTGCGAGGCGGTAGGAGCCCGCTGCGTCAAGCTGAGGCCGCTGGAAGGCTGTCGGCAGGCCATGGGGAGGGCCGGAATCGCGACATGCCGCTGCGGGGAGCGGTTGGGGCGGGACACCGGGCACCCCCAAGCTGCTCACCCGGTCACCGCACTCACGGGAACGGGACGGCCTGATCCGGCGTGCCCTCGGTGGACAACGGACGGCTCGGACCCGAGCCTTCCGAGAAACTCCCCCCGAAACTCCTGGCGGGAGGAGGGACCGCCGCGGTGTTTCACGTGGAACCGCGAGGCCACGGACTCAGTCGACCGGCCGTCGTGGCCACCGATCATGGAGGCGGCTCACCGACCGTGGCAGAGACCGTTCACCGAGCACCGCACTCATGATCACCGTGTCGGACTGCCACGGCTCTCCGCCGGGTGGACGGGCGATAGATGGACGAGCGGGGCCGGACTGCGGTCGGTGGCGACCCGGCAGGTATTCCACGGAAGTCGACCCGGTGGAGCAGCCGGGATAGCGGACGCCCACGAGCGGAGAAGGGGAAGCCACCGGCGGGATGCCCAAGCCCCGCGAGGCTGGCGCTCGTCGAGCCCGGGAGGCGAGTCAGGCCATCCACCCTGGGCGTTTCACGTGAAACCGGCCGCACGCGCCCATGGTGCGCAAGGTCCGGCCCGGTAGCGGACCGACCCGTGAACGGGGAACCCGCAGTCGGGTGGTTCCACGTGAAACCGCGCCCGGACGAGAGCGGCAGTGCGGCACCGAGGGCCTTTGGTCGAGTCCGCCCCATCAGTGCGACCGGGCCGAACCCCGGCGGGGCGACCCGTAGCTCCACGTGCTGCTGGCGGGCTCGCTCGACCTGCCTCATAGCGTTCGTGTGGCCTGGGCTCGACTCTTCTCCCAAACCGCCGACCGGGAGAAGGAAGACGCCGACACGCTCACCGCACCGCCTGGGAGAAGGGAGACGCCAGCACGCTGCCCGTTCAGCCTGGGAGAAGTGAGACGCCGACGTGCCCACCGCACCGCCTGGGAAAAGGTCTCCTCGTCGCTCAGGGCGAGGCGGCCAACGTGGGCGACGCGTCTCGGGGAGAAGAAAAGACGTACCACCCAGCAGCCCGAGCGGCCGCTCGGTCGTTGAGGAGATCGGACCCCGACACCTGTGAACAGGGCTGTGGACGACGGCCAAAGTTATCCACAGAAGTTTTCCACAGGCAGCACCTGTTTCACGTGAAACAGCGCGTCAGAGCCGCCTTAGCCTGTGGATGACGGGGTGTGGTGGTGATCTCATCAGCCTGTGGACAACCAGCGAGATGATCTCTCGCCGACGCTCGCCGGTCGGCGTCGTTGACCGAAATCCCCTCATGATCGGCGGCGTTCGGGGTAGGGACACCGGTCCCCGTCTCGGTTAGGGTCAGCGTCGTGCACGACACCACCCCTCCCCCCTCGGTTCCCGACTTCACCCAGTGGCCGTCCTTCCCCTTCGAGGGCGATCTTCGCGTCAAGCACCTCGACGAGCCGGTGCCGGTCGAGCCGCCCCGTAAGGGCGAAGGGCTGCGGGAGTGCATCGCCTGCAACGCGCCGGACGATGCGTACATCTGGGTCGGTGAACGGTGGCGGGTCCGGGCCATGGACCGACCCACCGGCCTGCCGATGGTGTTGATCCTGGAGTCGCGGTCGCACCTCGACCTGGGTGACCTGCCCAACCTGCTCGCCGCCGAGCTGGGGGTGATGACCGTCCGCCTGGAGCGTGCCATCCGTTCGCTGGACGGTGTGGCCCGGGTGCACGTCAACCGTTGGGGCGACGGGTCGGCCCACCTGCACATGTGGTTCCTGGCCCGGCCCTACGGCCGGCTCCAGCTACGCGGCACGTTCCTGTCGCTCTGGGACTCGATCCTGCCGCCCATCTCCGAATCCCAGTGGCGGGAAAACCTGGCGCACGTCGCGGCCTGGCTGGCCGAGTTCGGAGGGCGTCCGCTCGCCGAACCGCCCCGCATCCAGTGGCAGACCCCCTCCAGCCTCGCCGCGCAGTCGTCGGCCGAGGCGGCTGCGGCTGCCGCCGGGGAGGCGGTCTCCGTGATCGAGTCGGTGGAGGAGACTCCCGTGCCCGCGCCGGAGGAGGCCGGCACGGACCTCCTCCCGGAGGGCACCTCGCCAGTGCTGTCGGAGGAGACCTCGCTCGGCACTCCGGGCGGTGTCCACCGCGACCCCGACGTCGGCGGCACCTGGCACTCCGGGGCCGGCGACCTCCCGGAGGACGATGCCTCCGACCCCGCCAGCGGAAGCGGCTCCGACCAGACCGAAGGGACCGGCGGGACCGACCCCGACCGGGCCGCCGCGACCGGCCCGGGCCAGACCGGCGGGACCGGCGAAACCGGATCGAGTGTCGCGGTCGGCGGGTCCGACGCCGCCGAGCGGCCGGGCAAGGCGACGGAAGGGTAGCGCCCCAGCCGGCTCAGCCGCGGAAGGTTGAAGCTGCGGCCGGTCAGCCGCGGAAGGTTGGAGCCGCGGAAAGGTCAGACGCGGCGGGCTGCGGCCCGACGGACCAGGGTGCCGAGGACCTGACCGAAGTCCAGCCCGGCCGCCTGGATCGCCAACGGCAGCAGTGAAGTCTCCGTCATGCCGGGCGATACGTTGACCTCCAGCACGTGCGGCCGGCCGTCCCCGTCGACGATCAGGTCGACGCGGGAGAGGTCGCGCAGCCCGAGCGCGGTGTGCGCGGCCAACGCCACCTCGGCCACCTCGGCGGCCACGGCCGCGTCGAGTCGGGCCGGGGCGTGCCAGGTGGTCCGGCCGGCGGTGTAGCGGGCCGCGTAGTCGTACACGCCGTTGCGGGGCACGATCTCCACCGGCGGAAGCGCCTGCGGCCCGTCGCCCAGGTCGACCACGGAAACCGCCACGTCCATGCCGGGCACGTACCGTTCGACCAGCGCCGTCGAGTCGTACGCGAAGCAACCGACCATCGCGGCCGGGAGCGCCGCCTCGTCCCGGACCACGGCGGCGCCCAGGCCCGAGCCGCCCTGCGTCGGCTTGACCATCAGGGGCAGCCCCAGCCGCTGGACGATCCGGTCGAGCACCGCCACCGCACCCAGCTCGGAGAAGCGGTCGTGCGGCAGGGCCACCCAGTCGGGGGTGGGGATGCCGCTCTCCCGGAGCACCGCCTTGGCCGACGGCTTGTCCCAGGCGAGCCGGGAGGCCCGCGCGTCGCAGCCGACGTAGGGGACGTCACAGAGGTCGAGCACCCCCCGCAGCGAGCCGTCCTCACCGGTGGCACCGTGCAGGGCGATCACCACGGCGTCCGGCGGGTCGGCGGCCAGCGCGGGCAGGAGCGCCACGTCGGCGTCCCGCTGTTCCGCTTCCACCCCGGTGCCGCGCAGCGCGTCGAGCACCCGCCGACCCGACCGCAGCGAGACGTCCCGCTCGTAGGACAGGCCACCGGCGAGCACCAGCACGCGCACCTCGGTGGCCGGATCGGTGCCCGGGGACGCTACGGCGACGGGATCGGTCACGAGGGAACGCTCGACGGGAATGGCAGCCATGCGGGAATCATGCCAAGTCCGGGCCCGGGGCGTCCGGGCCGCCCCGCCGGCTCCCGGTCGGGGTGACCGCGCCGAAGACCTGCCGCAGGGCGATCTCCTGCTCCATCACCCGGGCCAGCCGGCGCACCCCCTCCCGGATCCGTTCGGGGGTGGGGAACGAGAAGTTGAGGCGCATGTTGCCGGTGCCGGTGCCGTCGGCGTAGAAGCCGGTGCCCGGCACGTAGGCGACCCGGGCAGCGATGGAACGCGGCACCATCGCCTTGGCGTCCAGCCCGTCGGGCAGGCTGGCCCAGACGAAGAGGCCACCGGTGGGCCTGGTCCAGGTGGTGCCCTCGGGCATCAGGTCGTGCAGCGCGCCGAGCAGCGCGTCCCGCCGCTCCCGGTAGATCTCGCGGTAGACCTTGAGCTGTTCGCGCCACGGCATCGTCGACAGGTACGTCGAGACAGCGGCCTGCGCGTAGGCGCTGGGGCAGAGGATCTGCGCCTCGCTGGCGATGACCAGCTTGTCGCGTACCGCGTGTGGGGCCAGGATCCAACCGACCCGCAGCCCGGGGGCGAACGTCTTGGAGAAGGTGCTCAGGTAGAACACCCCGTCCCGGCGGCGGGCCCGCAGCGGCGCGGGGGCCTCGCCCTCGAAACCGAGCTGACCGTACGGGTCGTCCTCGACCACCAGCAGGCCGGCGCGCTCGCAGATGTCGAGCACCCGTTCCCGCCGCTCCTCGCTCAGCGTCACGCCGGCCGGGTTCTGGTAGGTGGGGATGGTGTAGAGGAACTTCACCCGCCGGCCGGCGCGGGCCTGGTCGGCGATCGCCACCTCCAGGGCCTCCGGGACCAGCCCGTCGTCGTCCATCGGCACGTGCACGACCTGTGCCTGGGCGGCCTGGAACACCCCGAGTGCGCCGACGTAGGTCGGACCCTCGGCGAGCACCACGTCACCCGGGTCGAGGAAGAGCCGGGCCACCAGGTCCAGCGCCTGCTGCCCGCCGACGGTGACCACCACGTCGTCCGGGGAGGCCCCGCAGGAGGCGTCGATACCGGAGAACGCCATCACCTCGCAGATCCGTTCGCGCAGCTCCAGGCTGCCCTGGCCGATGCCGTACTGGAGGGTGGTGACGCCGTGCTCGGAGCCGAGCTTGCCGAGCATCTCGCCGACCGCGTCGAGGGGCAGCGCGGCGATGTAGGGTGCGCCACCGGCGAGCGAGACGACCTCCGGCCGGCTGGCGACCGCGAAGAGTGCCCGGATCTCCGAGGCGGTCATGCCCCGGACCCGCCGGGCGTACCGGTCGGTGTAGTCGTCGAGCGTCGTTCCGGTCATGACATCACCTCGATCGGGTGTCGGTCGGGCTCCCGCCCGCTGGGGTACCCGCAGTGCCGGCGACCATGGCGGCGCGGGGACGCCGGTCGGTCGATCGTAGTCCCCGGTGGAGCGATCAGCGGTCACGATGTGGTGCCCGTCCACATCCCGGACGACCGTCGCCCGCTCAGGTGGCCATTCGCGCGTCCCCTCCCGTACGGTCGGCAGGCGGCGTACGATCGCTCGTCGGGGACGCAGCGGGCGACTCGGGGACGCGTGGTGGGCTGTCTCGCCTCCGAGCCTAAGTGTGGGGATGCTCTGATGTCGCGACGTCTGGTCAGTCTGACCCTCGACACCCTGGAAGACCTGCCCCGGCCGTGCCGGGAGTGCGTCTACTGGGAGTTGGACCCGGTCTCGGCCGAGCGGGCCTGCGCCAACGGCGATCCGGGGCTGGAGAAGGAGGCCTGGGTCTCCCAGACCCTGCTGGAGTGGGGTTCCTGCGGCAAGTTGGCGTACGTCGACGGGATGCCCGCCGGTTTCGTGATGTTCGCGCCACCGGCCTACGTACCCCGGTCGATGGCGTTCCCGACCTCGCCGGTCTCGGCGGACGCGGCGCTGCTGATGACCGCCAGCGTGGTGCCGGCGTTCGCCGGCGGCGGGTTGGGCCGGATGCTGGTGCAGGGCGTCGCCCGGGACCTGACCAAGCGGGGCATCAAGGCCATCGAGGCGTTCGGCGACGCGAAGTTCGGCGACGAGCCGGACGACTCCGTCCGGGCCTGTGTGGCACCTACCGACTTCTTCCTCTCGGTGGGCTTCAAGACGGTCCGCCCGCATCCGCGCTACCCGCGCCTGCGACTGGAGCTGCGCACCGCGCTGAGCTGGAAGTCCGACGTCGAGTACGCGTTGGAGAAGCTGCTCGGCTCGATGAGCCCGGAGAGCCTGCTCCGCCCGGTCCGTCCCGCCCCGGCGACCCGCTCCAGCGCCGGCTGAGCCGGCGGCTGCTCAGCGGCGGACCGCGCCGGCGGCTGCTCAGCGGCGGACCGCGCCGGCGGCCACCACCGCCCGCAGCTCGCTCACGTCGATCGAGCCGGTCGGCACGTCCCGCTCCACCGGGAAGAACATCCGCTGCACGGCGGCCACGATCGCCTCGACGAGCCGGTCCCGGAACCGTGGGTCGACCAGCCGGGACCGGTCCTGCGGGGAGGTCAGGTAGCCCACCTCGACCCGGACGGCGGGCATCCTGGTCAGCCGCAGCAGGTCCCAGGTCTTGGCATGGGTGCGACAGTCCCGCAGCCCGGTCCGTGCCACGATCTCCCGTTGCACCAGCCCGGCGAGTCGTTCACCGGTGGCCGAGGTGACGCCGTTGTCGGTGCCGTAGTGGTAGGTGGCCACCCCGTCGGCGGCCGGATTGGGGTGGCCGTCGGTGTGCAGCGAGATGAAGACGTCCGCGCCGAGCGAGTTGGCCAGCTCCGCCCGGTCGGTGTCCGGCAGGCAGCTGCGGGACGCGGGACCTCGGGTCAGCTGCACCCGTACCCCGGCCGCGGCGAGCCGGCCCTCCAGTCGGCTGGCCAGGTCGTGCACCAGGTCCGCCTCGGTCCAGCGCAGGTCGCCGTCGGGCACCACGACCCCCGGGTCGACGCCGCCGTGCCCCGGATCGATGACCACGGTCCGGCCGACCAGCGTCGGGCCGGACTGCCGGATCGCGTCGGACTCGCGGAGCCACTGGGGGCGTCCGCCGACCACCTTGCGGCCGAGCCGCCGCAGCGCGCCCATCGTGTACGGGCCGCAGGAGCCGTCGGGCTTCAGCCCCACCTCGCGTTGGAACTGCGCCACCGCCCGTGAGGTGCGGATCCCGTAGACGGCATCGGCGCGACCGGTGTCGTACCCCATCTCCAGCAGCCGCTCCTGCAACGACCGGACGTCCTCGCCGGTGAGGGGCTCGGGCACCGCGTGGTAGAGGGTGCGGGCGCCGAGCCGCCAGCGGGCGGCGTCCAGCGCCCGCCAGGTCTCCGCGCCGACCCGGCCGTCGGCGCTGAGCCCCCGGGACTGCTGGAAGGCCCGCACGGCGCGTTCGGTGGCGCTGTCGAACTCGTCGCCCGGGGCGGCCGGCAGCAGGTCCAGGCCGGTCAGGACGGCGCGGATCTCGGCTACTGCCGGTCCGCGGTCACCAGGTCGGATCGGACGCACGCAGGACCCCCTCGGAGGTTGGCTGCCGGGCACCGTCGCTGACGGCCACGCTGCGCGTCCGGTCGGAGCGGCGCTTACGGAGCGTACCGTGGCGCGACCGCGCGGGGTCGACGTTCGCGCAGGTCGACCGGGGTGACGACGGAACCCCGCACCCGGTGGGGGCGCGGGGTTCCGGTGGTACGGGGTGGTTACAGCGCGGACTCGATCAGCCGGACCAGTTCGCCCTTCGGCTTGGCCCCGGCGATCGACTGCACCGGCTCGCCGTTCTTGAAGATGGTGAGGGTCGGCACCGACATGATCCGGTAGGCGCGGGCCGTCTCCGGGTTCTCGTCGATGTTGAGCTTGACGATGGTGACCTGGCCGGCCATCTCGCCCGCGATCTCCTCCAGCAGCGGCGACACCTTGCGGCACGGCCCGCACCACTCGGCCCAGAAGTCCACCAGGACCGGCTTGTCGGACTTCAGCACGTCGGCGGTGAAGCTGGCGTCGGTGACGACCTTCGTTGCTCCCACTTATGACCCTCCTGCTCGGTTGTTGGCGTTGCGGTCGTTCAGCTCAGGGTGGCGATGAACCGCTCGGCGTCGAGCGCGGCGGCACAGCCCGTGCCGGCGGCGGTGATCGCCTGCCGGTAGGTGTGGTCGACCACGTCACCGGCGGCGAAGACGCCCGGCACGCTGGTCCGGGTGCTCGGCGCCTGCACCTTCACGTAACCCTCGTCGTCCAGCTCGACCTGGTCGCGGAAGAGTTCACTGCGGGGGTCGTGGCCGATCGCCACGAAGACGCCGGTCACGTCGAGCACCGTGACGTCGCCGGTGTGCACGTTGCGGATCCGGACGCCGGTCACCTTGCCGTCGTCGCCGAGCACCTCCTCGACGGTGCTGTTCCACTCGACCCTGATCTTGTCGTTGCTCAGTGCGCGGTCGGCCATGATCTTGCTGGCCCGGAACGAGTCGCGCCGGTGGATGATGGTGACCGACTCGGCGAACCGGGTGAGGAAGCTGGCCTCCTCCATCGCGGAGTCGCCGCCGCCGACCACCACGATGTGCTGGTTGCGGAAGAAGAACCCGTCACAGGTGGCGCAGGACGACACGCCGTGCCCCAGGTACTCCTGCTCACCCGGCACGCCCAGCGGACGCCAGGCCGAGCCGGTGGAGAGGATGACGGCCTTCGCCCGGTAGGCGGTCTGCCCGACCCACACCGTGCTCACCGCGGCGGAACCGGTGTCGCCGGTGTCCTTCAGCTCCACCCGGGTGACGTCGTCGGTCAGGAACTCCGCGCCGAACCGCTCGGCCTGCTTGCGCATGTTGTCCATCAGCTCGGGGCCGAGGATGCCGTCGGCGAAACCGGGGAAGTTCTCCACCTCGGTCGTGGTCATCAGCGCACCGCCGGACTGGACACCCTCGATCACGAGTGGCTTGAGGTTGGCACGCGCGGCGTAGACCGCCGCCGTGTACCCGGCCGGCCCGGAGCCGATGATGATCAGGTTGCGGACCTCGTCCACTGCCGTCTCCCGATGTGTGTGTACGACATCGGCGGCGTACCGACGTCGATCCGAGCGCCGACGGCTGAGGACGTCGGCGGCTGACTTGCAGAACGTCATCGTACGAACCGGAGATTCCCGGACCGCTCGTCCGGTGGGTCACGTCACGCGATGCGGGACGAGCGGTGACCGCGCCCTCACCCTACCCGCGACCGGTACCGGGTGTCCGCGCCGGATCCCGGCACCCCGCACTCCGCGCCGCTCACCCACGCCCACCGGTCGCCGCCGGGGTCGGCGAACCGGACCACCAGCGCCGGCTCACCGTTGAACGTGGCGTAGTCGACGACCTCGACGGTGACCGGCCCGCGCCCGTGCTCCGTCGAGATCTCGGCGAGGCAGGTGTCGAGTGCCGCCCGTGCGGTCAGCCGGTCCAGCCCGCCGGGCGTCGACCGGCGCTTGTCCTCCGGACGCTCCGGGGCGGTGGGGCTGGCCTGGGTGGTGCTACCGGGCTGGACGGCCGAAGGGGTGCCGAGCCCGGACAGCGGCTCGACCGAGGCGCCACCCAGCGTCGCCGGGGACCAGTCGACGCCGCTGCGCTGGGGCTCACCGGTGAACCGGAAACCGCGTCCCGCGCTCTCCGCGTTGTCTTGTGCCGGCCCGGCCATCGTCGAGGCGGGCGACTCCCGGCCGGTGGTGCCGTCGACCAGCTGGGCCACGCCGAATCCCACCGCGGCCAGGGTCGCCGCAGCGAGGCCGACCGGCCCGGCGAGCCGGGTCCAGCGCCGCCGCCGGCCGGGACCGGACGGATCGGTCCGCCCGTCACCGGCCCGGGTGCCCGGGGTACGCCGACCGCCCGGCTGCGCCGGCACCGGCTGGCCGGTCCGGGCCGACCGCTCGCGCACCCCGGCGGCTCCGGCTCGTTCGGTTCCCGCTGCGCCGACGATCTCGCTGGCTCCGGCGCCTTCCACGGCTCCGGCGGCTCCGCTGGTTCCGGCTGCTTCAGATGCTTCAGCGGCTTCGGTGGGGGCTGCGGGCTCGGTGGGGGCCGGGCCGGCGCCGGCGAGCGCCGCGGCGAGCCGCTCCACCACGACCGGTGGCATCTCCGGCATGGTGGCGCCCCAGCCCGCCAGGTCGTCGTGCACCCGGGCCACGGCAGGGGCGAGCACGGCGTACGCCTGCGCCCAGGCCGGGTCCTCGGTCAGCAGTCGGGCGACGACGAGCTGCTCCGGGGTGCCGTCCAGCGCCCCGCCCACATAGTCGGCGAGCAGGTCGTGGTCGACCGCACCGTGCTTCCGGCCCGTCACGTCTCCTCCTGGATGGCGCCCCGCCGGGTCTGCCCCGACCCCGGTCGGACGCCGTTGGCCGGCTGCCGGTTCCCGGGTGTGACGTCGGAAACGTCCCGACCCGTCCGGGAAGAGCCGTCAGCGGTGCCGCCCGCCCCGGCCGGACCGGTGCCGGCGGGACGGGACGTCGGCGTGTCGTCGCCGGTCCGTAGATGCCCGAGCACTCCGGCCAGGCGGGCCCGGCCCCGGGCGCAACGGCTCTTCACCGTCCCTTCGGCCACGCCGAGAATCCGGGCGACCTCGGCCACCGGGTAACCCTGCACGTCCACCAGGATCAGCGCGGCCCGCTGCTCGACCGGCAGCCCGGCCAGTGCCTGGCGGACCACCAGGGCGGTGTCGTGGTCGGTGGCCGGGGCGGCCGGCTCGACGCCGACGACCCGACCGGAATCGTCGGTGCGGTTGCCGTCGGGCAGCGGGAGGGTGGGATGCGCCTGCCGGCGACGGATCCGGTCCAGGCAGGCGTTGACCACGATCCGGTGCAGCCAGGTGGTGACGGCGGAGTCGCCCCGGAACCGGCCGGCGGCGCGGTGGGCGGAGAGCAGCGCGTCCTGGAGGGCGTCCGCCGCCTCCTCCCGGTCCCCGGTGGTCCGCAGGGCCACCGCCCAGAGCCGGTCGCGGTGGCGGTGGAACAGCTCGGTGAAGGCGTCCCGGTCACCGGCCACGTGGGCGCGGAGGAGGTCCAGGTCGGCGGTGTCGGTGTGGGACAGCACGACCGACCCCGACCCGACGGCCGCCGGGTCGGGTGGGTGCCCGCCGGGGCCGACCATCAGCACGTCCGACGGCGGTGACGGGGTGACGGCCGGTGGATCACGATCCCTGGACCGAGATCTCCTGGACACCCACCTTGAAGCCCCGCTCGGTGGACGGCAGCTCGGTGATCCAGAAGAGCAGGTACTGGTACTGCTGCTCCGGATTGAAGCCGTCGAAGGCCATCTTGGTGCCGTCGTGCTGTTCGAACGGCTGGCCGATCCGCGTCTTGAAGCCCTTGACCAGGTCCTTGTCGCCCTGGGAGGTGGACGGGAAGTCGCCGGTGCCGGTGAACAGCGCGGCGGAGACGCCGGAGTCCGAGAGGGTCGCGGTGAGCGACTTGACGGTGTGCGGGGCGCCGAGGTCGATCCAGACCCCCATGCCCTTCTTGTAGTTGCTGAAGTTCGCCGAGTAGTAGGTGTCGGTCTCCCAACCCTTGTTCTCGTCGCCGTCCATCATCTTCTCGGCGTCGCCCAGCTCGTTGCGCTGCCGGCTGTCCGGGTCGATGATCCGGATGTCCTGGATGGTCAGCTTGCGCACGGCGGGCGCCGGGGTGGTGTCGACCGGGGCGCTGGTGGAGGGGCGGGCCACCGGCTCGGTCACCGGGGCGTCCTCGCCGCCCAGCGTGTTGATGCCGATGAGCAGGCCGACCAGGGCGACCACCAGCAGACCGGCGATGCCGATCGCGACCTTCCGGCCACCCGCGGCGGCGAGCGGCGAGCGGTCCTCCACCCCGTCGGCGGTGAACCGGATGGTGCCGGTCTGGTCGAGGAAGTGGTCCTCGGCGGGGATGTCGAGGCGGCTCAGCTCGGCCGAGAGCACGTCCGACGACGGCGGGGCGATCTCGGCGTCGAGCAGGTCCATGGTCAGGTCGTCGAGGTACGCCGGCACGCCGGCCCGGACCTGCCGGGGGGCGGCGATGGCGCCGCTGGCGTCGCGCACGGCGTCCGGGATGGCGGCCCGGCCGTGGCCGGCGGTCGCGCCGCGCAGCGGGGCCTCGGCGTGCGGCCAGTGCCCGGTGAGGGCGTGGTAGAGGATGCCGCCCACCGCGCGGATGTCGGCTTCCTGGCTGTCGTCACCGTCGGTACGGGCGTCGGCCAGCACCACCCGGCCGTCGTCGCTGATCATCACGGTGCCGGGATGCACGTTGCCGTGGACCATCCCGGTGGCGTGCACGGCGGCGATGGCGCTGGCGACCGCGTTGCCGATGGCGGTGGCCCGGGCCGGATCCAGCGGCCCGTCGGCGACCAGTTCGCGCAGGGACCGGCCGTCGACCCACTCCCGGACGACGTACGCCCGGACGTCTTCGTCGATGGCGTCGTAGACGCCGACCAGGTTGGGGTGGATGACCCGGCTGGCGGCCACCGCGGCCTGGAGCATCTCGGTGGCGGAGTCGCCGCCGGGGTAGCGGAGCACGACCGCCACGGGCCGGCGCAGGATGACGTCGACCCCCCGCCAGACCAGGCGTCCGGCACTGTCGTTGTTGATGTGCTCGACCAGCTCGTACCGCTCGGCGAGGATCTCACCGGCTGTGGGAGCACCGAAGGTCATGATGGGAGGAGCAGTTTCCTCCGCCTCCTGACCCTCGCCGACCTGGGTCACCCGTCCTCCCTCGGTGATCGTGTCGATCGATGGACCCGCGCTGCTGGGCATGTGGCTTCCCGCTCCGCCGTCGATGGAACCGGTCGGCGGCGTCGACGCGGGGCGTCGGCCACCTGCCGTGTCCGTCGAAAGCGACCTTACCCGGACGGCCCGTCATCCCGACATGTCATCTTCCCGCCGCGCTCGACGGGCTGTCGCATTTGAGGGACCACGTCCGTTTACGATCGCTCTCGTCCGCCTTGCCGGCACCGGTACCCGCCAATCTAGACGCTGGTCGCAAACCGTCTACTCCCGGGCCGACCCACCGGTGACAACCCGGTGGCAGCAGGTCAGGTTCCCGCCGAACGGCCGTACATGCTCAGCCGTACGGTTGGTTATCCACAGGCCTTTACGGCGACTGACCGGGGGCTCACCACGTTATCCACAGGCGTGTCCCCAGGCTGGTGATCCTCGTTCACCCTGCGTGTCCCCTGTCCGGGACGGCCCAGCGGGCGGCAGGCCGGGAACGGAGGGCAGCGGGCGGCAGGCGGAAAGTCAGCGGGCGGAGAACGGCGGGTCAGCGGCCGAGGCGGCGGCGGACCATGGCGACCACCTCGGTGATCTCGCCGATCCGCAGCACCATCGCCAGGCCCAGGTACGTCCCGCCGATCACCACCCCGCCGAGGACCAGCCGCACCGCCGCCGCCGTCCAGCTCAGGTTGCCCGGATCGCCCGGGAGCAGGCTGACCACCAACAGGCCGACCAGCGCCGCGCCGAGCGCCGCCACCAGCACCTTGCCCATGGTCCGCATGATCCGGCCCAGCCCGATCCGGCCGACCCGGGGCCGCAGCAGCAGCGCCGAGAGCACCGCCGCCGCCACGTACGAGATGGCGTTGCCGAGCATCATGCCGGCCGCCGCGAAGGTGGCCGAGAAGGCGACGAAGACCCCGATCTGCACGGCCACCCGCAGGATCACCACCGGGATGTTCACCAGCGCCGGGGTGCGGGTGTCCGGCAGGGCGTAGAAGGCGAAGGTGAACAGCTGGCTGATCGCGAACGGCACCAGGCCCAGCGCGGCCACCAGCAGCACCAGCGAGGTGGCCAGCGCGTTGTCGCCGGTGAACGCGCCGTACCGGAAGACCACCACGGAGACCGGGCCGGCCAGCACCGCGTAGCAGACCGCGATCGGGGCGAGTACCGCCGTCACCATCCGGGTGCCCCGGGACAGGTCGGCGGTGACGTCGGCGAACCGGCCCTCGGCGGCGGCGGCGCTCATCCGGGGCATCAGCGCCGTGATGATCGAGACGGCGATGATCCCGTGCGCCATCATCAGCAGCAGGAAGACGTTGTTGTAGATCAGCAGACCGGCGTTGTCCTCGTCGCCACCGGCGGCCCGGGTGAGCAGGTTGACCACCACGAACAGGCCGAGCTGGTTGACCGCGACGTAGCAGAACATCCAGCCGCCGAGCCGGGCCAGCTCGCGCAGGCCCAGCTCCCGGAAGTCGAACCGCAGCTTCCACCGGAAGCCCACCTTGCGCAGCGCCGGCAGCAGCCCGGCGGCCTGCACCGCCACGCCGAGCAGGGTGCCCCCGCCGACCAGCAGGATCCGGTCCCAGCCGATGTCCCCCGGCCCCAGCGCCTGCGCGCCGTACACCACGATGTAGAGGCCGAAGGTGCCGATGACGACCAGGTTGTTGAGGATCGGCGCCCACATCGGGGCGGCGAAGTGCCCCCGGGTGTTCAGCACCGCGGCGATCAACGCGCTGACGCCGGTGAAGAACAGCATCGGCAGCATCAGGTACGACAGGTTGGTGACCAGGTCCGTGTAGTCCCGGTTCTTGCCACCGGCGTAGAGCGTGGTCAGGGTCGAGGCCAGCAGCAGGGCGATCACCACGGTGGCGGCGAGGGCCAGCACCGCGAGGGTCAGCAGCCGCTGGGCGTACGCCTCGCCCCGGTCCGGGTCGGCCTTGCTCCGGCGGACCAGCACCGGGATCAGCACGCTGGTCAGCACGCCGCCGAGCAGGAACTCGTACACCTGGTTGGGCAGGAACTGGGCGGTGGTGAACGCGTCGCCGACCGCGCTGCCCAGCGCGGCCCCGATCATCAGGTTGCGGACGAAGCCGGTACCCCGGCTGACCAGGCTGCCGACTGCCATCACCGCGCTGTTCGCCGCGGCGCTGGTCTCGGCGACCACCTCCTGCGGCGGTTCGGTCGCCGCCACCCCCGGCTGGTTCAACGGCTCGGCGGAGATGAACGTCGCCCCGTCGTACGGCCGGGGCCCGTCGCCACCCTGCGCGGCGTTCGCGCTGCGGTAGAGCCCGCCGCTCATCTCCAGCCTCCCAGGGATCCGTCGGAGCCGGCACCGGTCCGCACGCCCATGACCATAGTCAACCCACACCCGACACCCACGCCCGGCGGATCAGTTCCGGTGCCCGCCCGATAGGCTGGCGATCCCATGTCCGAAGCCTCCGCACCCCACACCGCCGAGCGCCGTGAGCTGACCACCGCGCAGCGCAACGCCGTCGCCGAGCTGCTCCGCGTCTCCCCGGTCGCCGACGAGCTGGGCCGCCGGTTCGCCCGCGCCGGCCACGAGCTGCACCTGGTGGGCGGTTCGGTACGCGACGCCCTGCTCGGTCGGCTCGGCGACGACCTCGACTTCTGCACCGACGCCCGTCCCGACCAGACACTGCGGATCGTCAAGGGCTGGGCCGAGTCGATCTGGGAGACCGGGCGGGAGTTCGGCACCATCGGCTGCCAGCGCGACGGCCTCCGGCTGGAGGTCACCACCTTCCGCGCCGAGGCGTACGACCAGGTCAGCCGTAACCCGGTCGTCGAGTACGGCGACAACCTCACCGACGACCTGCGGCGGCGCGACTTCACTATCAACGCGATGGCGGTCAGCCTCCCCGACCACCGGTTCACCGACCCGCACGGCGGGCTGGACGACCTGGCCGCAAAGATCATCCGCACCCCCGGCACCCCGGCCGAGTCGTTCGGTGACGATCCGCTGCGGATGCTGCGGGCCGCCCGGTTCGCCGCCCAGCTCTGTTTCGCCGTCCACCCCGACGTGCGGACGGCGATGACCGCGATGGCCGCCGACCTGGACCGGATCACCGCCGAGCGGATCCGCGACGAGTTCACCAAGCTGCTCTGCGGCACCGACCCGGTGACCGGGCTGCGGCTGCTGGTCGACACCGGGCTGGCCGACCGGTTCCTGCCCGAGCTGACCGGTCTCAAGCTGACCATCGACGAGCACGCCCAGCACAAGGACGTCTACGAGCACACCCTGACCGTGGTGAGCAACGCGGTGTCGTACGAGACCGACGGCGCTGACTTCGTGCTGCGGATGGCCGCGCTCATGCACGACGTGGGCAAGCCGGCGACCAAGGCGGTCGGGCCGGACGGCCGGGTCAGCTTCCACCACCACGAGGTGGTCGGCGCCCGGCTGACCAAGGCCCGGATGAAGGCGATGCGCTACCCCAAGGACGTCACCGCCCAGGTCACCAAGCTGGTCGGCCTGCACCTGAGGTTCTACGGCTACGGCCGGGGCGAGTGGACCGACTCGGCCGTCCGCCGGTACGTCACCGACGCCGGTGACCTGGTGGACCGGCTGCACAAGCTGACCCGTTCCGACTGCACCACCCGCAACCGGCGCAAGGCGGCCCAGCTCGCCGCCGACTACGACGCGCTGGAGGAGCGGATCACCCGGATCGCCGCCGAGGAGGACCTGGCCCGGGTCCGGCCCGACCTGGACGGTAACGCGATCATGGAGTTGCTCGGCGTGCCGCCGGGGCCGGTGGTCGGCCGGGCCTGGCAGCACCTCAAGGAGCTGCGCCTGGAACGCGGCCCGCTCGACCGCGACGAGGCCGAGGCGGAGCTGCTGCGCTGGGCCGGGGAGCAGGGCCTGCGCTGAACCGAACGACAGGGGGCCGCCCGGCGTGCCGGACGGCCCCTCTTCGTCGTACGGTCAGCGGGTCTCGACCGCGCTGCCCTCGACCGGCGTCTTGCCGTTGGCCGGGGAGCCGGCCGAGGCCGCGCCCAGCTTGGCCAGCAGGGCCGACAGGTCGATGCCGGTGAGGTCGGAGCCGAGCTGGAGCCCCTGCGCCACGTTGCCGGCCACCGACTTGGTCAGCGAGGACGCCCCGTCGGTGGAGATCACCGTCAGCTTGTCGATCGCGCCGATCGGGGCACTGGCCGCCTCGACCACCTGCGGCAACATCTTGACCAGCAGGTCGAGCACGGCTGCCTCACCGTACGCGGCGAACGCCTCGGCCTTGCGCGCCATCGCGTCGGCCTCGGCCTGACCCCGGGCCAGGATGGCGGTGGCCTCGGCCTGACCCTCCCGCTCGACCGCCTCGGCGATGGCGGACCGGCGACGCTGCTCGGCCTCGCCCTCCTTGGCGCCCTCGATGGCGTTCGCCTCGGCCAGCGCGGCCCGGCGGGCCCGCTCGCCCTCACCGGTGAGCCGGGCCTGCTCGGCGGCGGCCTGGGCGGCGGCGATGGTGGCCTGCCGCTGCGCGTCGGCGGTCAGCACCGCCGCGTTGCGGGCCGCCTCGGCCTCCTGCTCCACCTTGTACCGGGCCGCGTCGGCCGGCTTGCGTACCTCGGTGTCGAGCTGACGCTGCTTCAGCTCGGCGTTGCGCTCGGCCACCTTCTGCTGCTCGGAGAGGATCGCCTGGTCCCGCTCGGCCTGGGCGAGCGGCCCGGCCGCCGCCGACTTGGCCTTCGCCGCGTCGATCTCGGCCTGGATGCCGGCCTGCTTCAGCGACAGGTTCCGGTTCGCCTCGGCGATGGCCTCCTCGGCCAGCAGCCGCTCCTGCTCGGCCTGCTGCCGGGCGCGGGCCTCGGCGATGGCCGCGTCCTTGAGCACCCGGGCCGCCTCCGGCCGACCGAGATCCTGCAGGTACGACCCCTCGGCCAGGATGTCCTGGAGCTGGAAGGTGTCCAGCACCAGGCCCTGGTTGGTCATCGAGTGCTCGGCCTCCTCGGCGACCGCGTTGGCGAACGCGGCCCGGTCCCGGATGACCTCCTCGACGGTGAGCCGACCGACGATCGAGCGCAGCGCGCCGGCCAGCACCTCCCGGGTGAAGTTGTCGATCTCGTCCTGCTGGTGCAGGAAGCGCTGGGCGGCGGCCCGGATGGCGTCCTCGGTGCCGCCGACCTTGACGATGGCGACGCCGTGCAGGTCGGCCCGGATGCCCTGCTTGCTGACCGCGCCCCGGATGCCGACGTCGATGCGGCGGCTGGACAGGTCGAGCGACTGGAGCTTCTGCACCACCGGCAGCACGAAGACCGACGCGCCGAGGACGACCTTCTGGCCGGAGTTGTCGGTGGACCGGCCGCCGTCGGCGGTCTGCGTGGTCCGTCCCTTGCGGCCGGTGACGATGAACGCCTCGTTCGGCCCGGCCACCTTGATCCGGGAGAGCACGAACAACACGAGGACGAGGGCGAGGACGACCGCGCCGACGATGGCGATGAGGAGAGGCATGGTGGTTCCGTCTCTGCGAGAAGAGGGTCAGTAGGTCTCGACGTGCACGCTGGTCTCGCTCAGCGACTGCACCACGAAGATCTGCGCGCCGAGCGGGATGGGCCGGTCGGCGCGGGCGTTGAGTTTCACCGGCTGGCCGGCGACGCGTACCCGCACCTCGCCGTAGCCGTCGGTCGGGATCGGAGTGACCACCAGGCCGAGCGCGCCGACCAGGTCGTCCCGGGTGGGGGTGGCGTCGGTCCGCATGTTCCGCGCCGCCCGGCTCAGTCGCCCGGCCAGCCAGGCGGTGGGCACGGCGGCGAGCGCGCCGCCACCGACGGCCGCCGCGATCATCCCCGGGGTACCCCCACCGAGCAGTTCGTTGACGATGGCCGCGCCGAAGCCGAACGCGCCGAGGAAGCCGGCGACCGCCTCGACGGAGACCGGACCGTCGATGTCAGGATGACCGAAATGCAGGATTTCGCCGCCGAGCAGGGCCAGCGCCAGCACACCGACGCCCAAGCCACCGATGATCAGAAAGATGAGCGTCCCCGTGGCCACGACCTGCACGGTAGCGACCGGACGCAACATCCCGCGTGATCATTCCGGCGCGACGGCACCGTCCGTTCGGCCCATCGGGCCGCTCCGGTGGCCCGGCGCGTCGACACCGCACTACCGCACCTTTCCCGGTGCAGCGCGCAAATGAACATCCTTGTACGCGCAATTTCTGACGGGCGGGATTCGGTTGCCCCGCATAATAGGTAAACCCTTGCCGTGGTGAGGGTCGCCTACATAACATATTGATGACGCCGAATTGCTGATTCCGAGGTGAAGATCCGGGAAATTCTGACCTTGACGCGTACCTCTCCTCTCCAGGGGGCGCCAGCAGGGGCGTTCTCGCGAGCGAGGAGGGTTCATGAAGGAATTCAGAATCAGTCGACGGGACGGCCTGGTCGCGCTGGGCGCAGGACTGGGTGCGGCACTGCTCGGTGCCGGTCCGGCCAGCCGGGCAGCAGCCGGGGCGCGCGAGGGTGCCGCCCGGGTCGGCGCGGCCCCGGTCGGTTACAGCATTACGATCCTGAACAATTCGGCGCTGGACGACATGAACGCCATCCTCTTCCAGGAGATGCCCGTCCTCCCGAGCGACGCGGTCACGCTCGCCTGGATGTCGAAGATGTGCCACCCGTCGACGACCGTCGAATACCAGTGGAGCATCGACTACAACTTCGTCTGGGGTCAGGTCGGGACACTCGTCCCCGGAACGCAGTTCGTGGCCGGTCAGACCCTCTCCGCAGACCTGACCCAGAACAACCTGGTCACCCTCTCCTACGTCGGCGGCGGTTTTGAATTCGGGCCGACCAGCTCCTCCGGGAAGAACGGCAGCCTGATAATCAAGGAGGACGGCACGGTCCCGGGGGCAGGGGACCAGGACCAGGGAAGTGTGGGCATCGGCATGTCGGGGGCCGGCACCTTCGTCGTGCCGACCCTGACGAACGCCGGAGTCGAGTTCGACCCGAAGCCCACCTACTGGGTCGCCTTCGGCAGCTTCGAGAGCAGCGAGGTGATGGACGTCTCCGAACTCACCACGCCCGCACAGGTGTTGTACCCCGCCGGCATGACCAGCGCGAAGGCCGTCTTCGACGGCAAGGGATGGACCATCTCCTACAGCAGCTAGCGCAGCCTCCGGCCCGCCGCCCGACCGGCCCGCCGCCTTCGGTGCCGGTCGGAGCGGGAAGAATGGCCGGCATGCGTTGGACCGTGCTCGACTCGCCGATCGGGGAGTTCTCCGTCGCCACCGACGACACGGCGGTCTGCGGCGCGCACTTCGGCCGGGTCACGTCGGCCGCCGACCGGCCTGGCGACGCGCTGGCCGGTCGGGCGGTCGCCGAGCTGCGGGCGTACTTCGCCGGTGAGCTGACCGGGTTCACCGTGCCGGTGGCGGCCCCGCGCGGCTCCGAGTTCGAGCGCGCCGTGTGGCAGGAGATGACCCGGATCCCGTACGGGGAGACGCTCACCTACGGCGAGGTGGCCCGGCGGGTCGGCGATCCGGGTGCGGCGCGGGCGGTCGGGGTGGCCTGCAACCGCAACCCGGTGCCGGTGATCGTGCCCTGTCACCGGATCGTCGGCGCGGGTGGCAAGCTGGTCGGCTTCGGTGGCGGCCTACCCCGCAAGGTCACCCTGCTGGAGCTGGAGGCGGGGGTGGCCCTGCGCCGCGCCTGGTCGTGATCGGTTCCGGGTCAGCCCCGCCATGCCCTCGCCGTGGGGCCGATGTAGCGGTGTCGGCGGTGAGCGGATACCGCAGTATCGGCCCAATGGAGTTGACCATGGAGGTGCGGCGGCCGGTGGGTCAGGGGAGTGGGGCGAGGCGACCTGCGCGGAGGTCCGTGACGAAGGCGGTCCAGCCGGCGGCGGGGTAGAGCAGAAGCGGTCCGCCACGGTCCTTGCTGTCGCGTACGGCGAACCGGCCACTGCCGTCGAGCACCGGCCCGGCCTCGACACAGTTGCCGTCGCCGTTGCCGCTGCGGGTGCTGACATGCCAGGCCACCGGGAGCCCGGCGTTGGTGAGGGGGTTGACCGTCGCCATGCGCTCACTCCAGACGTGCTTCCAGATCGAAGAGAACCCGCTGCACGGCGCCGTTGCGCAGCGCCGCCCGGCGCAGTCGATCGTAGCGCTGGTGCAGCGAATCGGCCTTCTCCCCTTCGACCACGACTGTTCCGACAACGGTGGAGATGCAGCCGGCAGGTGGATAGGGCCGGCGCATCCGAAAGACGTCGAAGGCGCCGTTCGGGCTGGCGTGGGCTCCTGCGGTGAACGGCAGGATCATGATCTCGACGTTCGGCCAGCCGGCCATCTCGCGGAGATGGGCGAGTTGGGCGCGCATTGTCTCGGGCCCGCCGACCATCCGGCGCAGCGCACCTTCATTGATGATGACCGAGAGGCGGATCGGATCTGGTTGACTCAACCGCTGTTGACGGGTCATGCGCAGATCAACGAAGCGCTGAAGCTGATCGTCCGCGAGATCCTCGTCGGCTGCCCGGATGACGGTCTCGGCATATGTCCTGGTCTGGAGCAGGCCGGGGATGACTGAATCCTGGAAGGAGTCGATCGCGGTGGCTCGACTCTCCAGCCAGATCCAATCGATCAAGGACGCGGCGACGTTGGCGGCGAGTCCATCCCACCAACCCCTCTGCCACACGTCCTGCGCCATCGTCTTGAGGTCGTCACGTCTCTTCGGGTCGTCGATCCCGCATACGTCGAGGTAGGTCAACACCTCTGGCACTCGGGCCGGCAGCATGCCTGATTCGATCCGGCTGACAGTGCTGGCGTTGCGGTTGAGGCATTCGCCCACATCCCGCAGCGTCAGCCGGGACTTCTCCCGCATCTCGCGGAGCTGCTGACCGAGCCATTGAGCGCGGAGCGTGGACGCATGTTCGTTCGGCATGTCTTCTCCCCACCTCCCTCCGACCTTGTAGAGTATCTCGAAAACATTCCACCGATGCAAGCTTGCATGGCGATCTGTCATGCTGCATGCTGCGTGTGGCTGCGATTACTGAAGGTGATCGACGGTCGAGACGAGGACGGACCGGGGTGGGACGGCTTGGCGGCATGCCCACCCCGGTCCGGGAACGAGCCGAACGGGAGGCGCAACGCGATGGTCGGCGTCCCGGGGAACGACTCCCCGACTGTCTACCACGTCGTACCCGCACGAAGCGGGTGCCGGCGCGCTTCGCGGTGCGTACCCCCTCGGTTTCCTGGGCCGGTGACGCGCTGACCTGATGGCGCACCACCGGCCCCGAGCCGGGCGGACGTGCGGAACCCCCGCCGCGAATCCCCCTCGCGGTGGTGACCCCGGGACCGCGCGTCCGCCCCTTGGCGAAGGGGTGCCAGTGGGCCTGTACGAAACCCGGGCGCGGGTGGAGAGCCGCGCCGCACACGAGATCATCGCCGCGCACGTCGCCGATCCCGAGAGCCAGCAGTGCCGGGTCTGCCTGACCGTCGTACCGTGTCCGCCTGCCAACGCGGCAGCGAACCGCCTGGTGGAGTTGGGTCTTCCGGTGCTCGACCCGGTCCCGCCGCAGCGGCGTTCCGCGCTGCGGCGCTGGCTCGCTCCACACCGGCGGGGGCGAACCGGGCCGGCACCGCTACTCAGTCGGGCCTGGCGGTGGCGACTCGGGTCGGCGGTGGGCTGATGCGGCTCAGCTTCGATCCGGAGGAGCCGCCGGCCGATCCGCCGGCCGAGTGCGTGTCACCGACCATCTGGCGGTTGAGTCACCGGCTGTACCGCTGTCACCTCCTCGCGGACGACGGCGGGTGCACCTGTGGTGAACCGTTCCCCTGTCGGTCGCGGCGGCTCGTGGAGCGCGGTTTCCTGGCGGCGCTCGGGTTGGGCGTCGGGGCGGCGAGCCGACAGGACCTGCTCGACCGGCTCACCGCCGAGGACAGCTTGATCGCACAGCCCGTCCGCCCTGATCCGAGCGATCCTCGCCACCATCGTCCCGGACCACCCAGTAAGGAGGAGAGATGACGCCGAGCGTGGTTGACCAGCCGACGGACGAGTTATACAAATCTGGTATGGCCTTCACCCTGAACCTGAAGCCCGAGGTCGAGCAGCGACTCAAGGAACTCGCCGAGGCGGAGCACCGGTCGATGCACAAGACGGTCGAGGTGGCGGTGCAGGCCTACCTGGACCGGCACGACCGGGACGAGTGGACCCGCCAGGCCGCCCGCCGGGTGCACGAGCGAAACGCCGAGTTCTACGAAATGTTGGGCGACCGGTGACGCGGGCCTGGCCGGACGCCGAGGATCTGCTGCTCCTGCTCGCGGACAGCACCTCATCCCGAACCATCGTGCGCGACGGTGGGATTCTCTTCGCCTCGGCGGCGCGTCCCCATGCCCAACTGCTGCAGGGCCGGGTTTATGCGACACCGCTGGACCAGGCGGCCGCACTCCTGCACGCGATCATGATCTGGCGTCCCCTCGACATGTGGAACGCCAGTCTCGCCTGGACGACGGCGGACGTTCGCTTGGAACGTTCCGGCTTCGTCCTCACCATGCCGGCCAAGGACCGGATGGCGTTGACCGAGGCGTTGACCAGTGGCGAGGTCGACTCGGTCGAGGAGTTGGCGCTGCGGCTGTCGCCGTACCTGGAGATGGCGGACTGAACGCGCGAGGGCCGGGTCCGTGCGGACCCGGCCCTCGGCGGTGCGGTGCCGGTGCGTCAGCGCTCGACGTCGCCGGTGATGAAGCCCTCGACGGCGGCGTGCGCGTCGTGGTCGGCGTACTGCACCGGCGGGGACTTCATGAAGTAGGAGGAGGCCGAGAGGATCGGGCCGCCGATCTTGCGGTCCAGGGCGATCTTGGCGGCCCGGACCGCGTCGATGATGACGCCGGCCGAGTTCGGCGAGTCCCACACCTCGAGCTTCAGCTCGGCGTTGAGCGGGGTGTCACCGAAGGAACGGCCCTCCAGGCGGATGTACGCCCACTTGCGGTCGTCCAGCCACGGCACGTGGTCCGACGGGCCGATGTGCACGTCGCTCTTGACCATCTCGTGCGGGATCTGGGAGGTCACCGACTGGGTCTTCGAGATCTTCTTCGAGACCAGCCGGTTGCGCTCCAACATGTTCATGAAGTCCATGTTGCCGCCGAAGTTGAGCTGGTAGGTGCGCAGCAGCTCGACGCCGCGGTCCTCGAACAGCTTCGCCAGCGCGCGGTGCACGATGGTGGCACCGACCTGGCTCTTGATGTCGTCGCCGACGATCGGCAGCCCGGCGTCGGTGAACTTCTGCGCCCACTGGGGGTCGGAGGCGATGAAGACCGGCAGCGCGTTGACGAAGGCGCAGCCGGCGTCGATCGCGGCCTGGGCGTAGAACTTCGCCGCCTGCTCGGAGCCGACCGGCAGGTAGCAGACGACCACGTCGACCTGCGCGTCGCGCAGCGCCTTGACCACGTCGACCGACTCGGCGTCGGACTCCTCGATGATCTCGCGGTAGTACTGGCCCAGGCCGTCGAAGGTCGGGCCGCGCTGGACGGTGATGCCGGTGGGCGCCACGTCGCAGAGCTTGATGGTGTTGTTCTCACTGGCGACGATCGCCTCGGCGAGGTCCATGCCGACCTTCTTGGCGTCCACGTCGAACGCCGCGACAAAGTCCACGTCCGATACGTGGTAGTCGCCGAAGGTGACGTGCATGAGACCCGGGACGCGGTCGTTCGGGTCGGCGTTGCGGTAGTACTCCACGCCCTGCACGAGGGACGAGGCGCAGTTACCCACACCGACGATGGCGACGCGGACGGAGCCCATAGCGTCTGCCTCCTTCTTCTTCATCACGGCCGCTCATTCCTGGACGCTCCAGGCGGAGGCGGGCTGTTGTTGTCTCGTGGACCGTCGGTCGTTCCGGATCGCGGGACGACCGGGGCACGGCCGGAGCGCTCGTTGGCGATGAGCTCCTCCAGCCAGCGGACCTCACGCTCGCAGGCGTCGAGCCCGTGGCGTTGCAGTTCCAGGGTGTACGCGTCGAGACGCTCGGCTGCCCGGCCCAGCACGTCCCGAAGTCCTTCGCGACGCTCCTCGATCGTGCGCCGACGACCCTCCAGGATGCGCAGGCGGGTCGCCTGGTCGGTGCGGGCGAAGAACGCGAAGTGCACGCCGAAGCCCGTGTCGTCGTAGGTCTCGGGTCCGGCCTGCGCGATCAGCTGGGCGAAGCGTTCCTTGCCCTCCGCGGTGATCTTGTAGACCACCCGCCCGCGGCGGCTGGTCAGCGCGGGCACCTCCTCGGCGGTGGCCGGTGTCCCGGCGGCTTCGGTGATCCAGCCCGCCGCCTGCAACCTGCGCAGGGTCGGGTAGAGCGAGCCGTAGCTGATCGCCGCCCGGATGGCGCCGAGCTTGGCGGTGAGCTCCTTGCGGAGTTCGTAGCCGTGCATCGGGGCCTCCTGGAGGAGGCCGAGGATGGCGAGTTCCAGCACGGGCCACCCTTTCCTTACCCTCGGGGCGGGTCGTTAACCGCCTCGATGTATCGGACCGATACATCGCACGCTAGTACCTCACCTGCCATCCGGGCAAACCCCCGTTTCGCGGCAACCCGTTCACGGATCGTGACGGTGGTCGCCCCGCCCGGTCGGAGCGCGTACCCTTTGCCGCATGCGTACGTCTCGCCAGGTGGTCGACTACTCGCTCCAGAAGCGGGCAGTCCTGCGTGAGCTGCTCGCCGGGCGGATCGGCACGCACGACGTCTGCGACGCTTCGCCGTACCTGAAGAGCGCGGCCCGTTTCCACGGGGAACCGACAGACCAGCGGTGTCCGATCTGCCGGAGCGAGAACCTGATCCACGTCCACTACATTTACGGGGACGAACTCCGGCAGTCCGCCGGTCAGGCCCGGGCCCTGGCCGAACTGTCCGTGCTGGCGATGACGTTGGGTGAGTTCCAGGTCTTCGTGGTCGAGGTGTGCCTCGGCTGTGACTGGAACCACCTCGTCGAGCAGTTCCTGCTCGGCCGGGACGGGCTGGTCGAGGGCGGCCCGGAGCAGGGGGCGGCGGACGCCGCCACCGCTGCCACCCAGGGACGAAGGCGAGAGGCGCAACGGTGAAGCCTGCTGATCCGGTCGAACCCGGTGTCGTACGACACAGACACCGCGACCGGCGGCTCGCTGACCCGAATGACCCGATTGATGCAGAAATTTCAGTGCGCCACCGGGCTCTCCCCGGCTTCAGTGCGCGTGTGTCAACTCACGGCAACCCGGTGGTGGCGCCCCCGCGTCCCACCGCGACCGGCAGGGTGTGAGGAATGAACTCGTACGGCGATCCCAGTTCCCCGCGTGCGCGGGCCCAGGTACCGGGTTCGAACGGCGGCCCCGGACCCGGGGCGGACGACGCGTACCCCCGGCACTCCGGTGCGGCCCGGGGCGCTGCCTCGGCCGGCCGGGCGTCGGTCGGCGGTGCCGCGCCCAGCGGGCGGGCCTCGGCGGCGGTGCCCCCGCCGCGCGCGACGGGCGGTGCGGCCGGCTCGGCCTCGGTCGGCCGGGCCGGCTCGGGTCGCGCCTCGGTGCCGGTCTCCCCGGCCGGGCCGGGCCGGGCCTCCGTGCCGGTCTCCCCGGCGTCGTCGGCGTCGGGGTGGGGCGGCGGTGGCCGGGCCTCGGTGCCGGTCTCCCCCGCGGGCGGACCGGCCGGTCGGGCCAGTGTCGGGACGGCTTCCGCCGGCCGGGCCAGCGTCGGCGCGGCGTCGGTCGGCTCCGCGGGCCGGGCCTCGGTGGCCCGGGCCGGCGTGGCGCAGGTCGGCGGCGGGCCGGGTGGGCCGGGCGGTCCGAACGGGCCGGGTCGTGGCTACGGCGGCGGTGCCGGCGGCGGGCGTGGACGCGGGCCGGGTGACCCGGACGCGCTGGCGCGGGCCAAGCGGCGCAAGCGGATCAACCTGCTGATCGCCGGCTTCGCGGTCTTCATCATGCTCGCCGGTCTCGGCGTGGTCGGCTTCACCTACTACTCCACCACCGTGGTGCTGCCCAACCAGATCAAGCTGCCGCTCGCCACCACCATCTACGCCAGCGACAACAAGACGGTGATCGCCAAGGTCGGCGAGCAGAACCGCACCTTCGTCTCGATCAACCAGATCCCGCAGCACATGCGGGACGCGGTGGCGGCGGCGGAGGACAAGAACTTCTACGAGCACGCCGGTGTCGACTACAAGGGCATCGCGCGCGCCGCCTGGAACAACCTCTCCAACGGCGACAAGCAGGGTGCCTCGACGATCACCCAGCAGTACGCCCGCAACGCCTACGAGAACCTCCAGGACGACTCGTACGCGCGGAAGGTGAAGGAGGCCATCGTCGCCTCCAAGCTCAATGATCAGTTCACCAAGGAACAGATCATGGAGCACTACCTCAACACCATCTACTTCGGTCGCAACGCCTACGGCATCGAGGCGGCGGCGCAGACGTACTTCGGCAAGTCGGTCTCGAAGGTCGACGTGGCCGAGGCCGCCGTGCTCGCCGCGTTGATCAAGCAGCCGGAGCCGAGCAGCACCCACAAGGGTTTCGACCCGGCGCTCAACCCGACGGACGCCAAGGACCGGTGGGACTACGTCATCAAGAACATGATCGAGATGCACTGGGTCGACGCCCCCGGCCGACCGGCGCATCCGACGGAGTACCCCACCAAGACCCTGCAGACCCCCAAGGAGTCCCGCTCCGGCGTCAAGTTCGGGGTCAACACCCCGATCGGCAACGTGATCAACTACGTGTCGGCGGAGATGCGGGAGAAGAAGCTCTGCACCGACAACGACGCCGAGGTGACCGAGCGCAAGCCGCGCTGTTCGGCGATGCTCCGCGAGGGTGGCTACCGGATCCGGACCACCATCGACAACAAGGTGCAGAAGGCCGTCACCAGCGCCGCCCAGCGCAGCACCAAGGGTTCCGAGCTGGACGGCGCCCGCAAGAACCTGATGGCCGCGGTGGTCTCCATCGACCCGCGCAACGGCCGGGTGCTCGGCTACTACGGCGGGGACGACGGCACCGGCACCGACTACGCCGGCACGAACACCGACACGAACGGCAACGTCACCGGCGGTCACTCGCCCGGCTCCAGTTTCAAGATCTACACGTTGGCGGCGGCGCTGGAGGCCGGCAAGTCCGTCGAGTCGCGTTGGAAGGGGCGGGCGTTCACCCCGGAGGGCGTGAAGTTCCGGGTCAGCAACGCCGGCAACGACAACCCCAAGTGCGGGGACTCCTGCACGCTGCGGGAGTCGACGCTGCAGTCGCTGAACGTGCCGTTCTACCACGTCAGCCTGGACATCGGCCCCGACAAGATCGTCGACATGGCAGCCAAGGCCGGCGTCGGCATGATGTGGCAGACCAACGTGAGCCCGCCCAAGGGGCACGACCTGACCAAGGAGAAGGCCGCCGATCTGGCGCCCGACCCCTTCTACCACGTGGTCGCCTACGGCCAGTACCCGATCACCGTGCTCGACCACGCCAACGGCATCGCCACCTTCGCCAACAAGGGCATCTACAACAAGGCGCACTTCCTGATCTCCGCCGAGAAGCAGAACAAGGAGACCGGCAAGTGGGAGAAGCTCGGTGGCGAGCAGCTCAAGCCGCAGAAGCGGATCAACCCGGACGTCGTCGCCGACGTGACCGACGTGTTGGAGGCCTACCCGGGCCGGATCAACCACACCCTGGCGGACGGCCGGAAGGCGACCGCCAAGACCGGCACCTGGGAGCTCAAGGAGGGCACCAACCAGAACGGTGACGCCTGGACCATCGGCTACACCCCGCAGCTCGCCACCGCCGTCTGGGTGGGCAACAAGGGCAAGCGGGAAGCGATCAAGCTGAACAACGGCGACAACATCAGCGGTGCCACCATGCCCGGCGAGATCTGGGAACGGGTGATGAACGGCGCGCTCAAGGGCGAGGACAAGCTGGACTTCCCGCCGGCCGCCAAGGTCGGCGACCCGGAGTCCGGCAACGGCACTCCGCCGCCGCCTCCGCCCCCGCCGCCGAACGCGCCGAACACGCCCAACTGCGACCCCGGTGACCTGCTCTGCCAGCTCGGTGGCGGCAACCAGGGTGGTAACCAGGGCGGCAACCAAGGTGGAAACCAGGGCGGCAACCAGGGTGGAAACCAAGGCGGCAACCAGGGTGGAAACCAGGGCGGCAATCCGCCGCTCCCGCCCAACCAGAACCTCCCCGGCCAGAACGGCGGGAACGGCGGCGGCATTCTGCCCACCCCCCGTACCCGGGAGTGACCCGAACTCGGCGCTGACGACCGTCGATACCGCTGCCGGCCACCGCGAACCTGCGGTGGCCGGCAGCGGCGTTTCCCGGTCGACCCGATGGCACCGGGCGGCCGCTGCCGTCGCGCGGGGGCATTCGACCGGAACATGCTCCTCGTCCACGAGCCATTCATAGGGCAGGATGCATTCTCATGAGCAACCAGCCGACGGCCGGCATCGACGACGCCGGGACCAGTGACCACCCGTCCCGATCGGACGGCTTCGTCCGGGGCGCCGCCGAGGCGATCGGCGGGCCGCTCGGCGACCACGCCGTCGCCCTGGACCGGCCCGCCGGTCGGGAGAGCCGGTTCTGGACGGCGGCCCGGATCGTGCTGGCGCTGGCCTGTCTGACCCTGGCCCTGCACTGGGTGCAGAAGGCGCCCTGCCAGAACGGCGCCTGGCAGAACAACATCCAGTACACCCGGATGTGCTACACCGACGTGCTGGCCCTCTACTACGCCGAGGGCCTGCACGAGGGCAAGGTCCCCTACCGGGACCACCCGGTCGAGTACCCGGTGCTCACCGGCTACATGATGGGCGCCCTCGGTCTGCCGGTGCACGCCGTCGGCGTGGACGATCCGACGATCAACCAGGGGCGGTGGTTCTACAACGCCAACGCGTTGACCCTCAGCGCGCTCGCCGTCGCCACCGCCGCGGTGATCCTCGCCCTGCGCCGCCGACGACCCTGGGACGCGGCACTCTTCGCCCTGGCCCCGGCGCTGTTCCTCACCGCCACCGTCAACTGGGACTTCCTCGCCATCGGGCTGGCCGCGCTCGGGCTGGCCGCCTGGGCGAAACGACAACCCGTCCTGGCCGGGGTCCTGCTCGGTCTGGGTGGCGCGGCGAAGATGTGGCCGCTGTTCCTGTTCGGCCCGATCCTGATCCTCGCCCTGCGCGCGGGCCGGTTGCGGGCCGCGTTGACCGCCACCGCGACCGGCGCGGCCGCGCTGGTCGCGGTGAACCTGCCCACCGCGATCCGCTACCCGGACAACTGGGGGCGGTTCTTCGAGCTGAACACCACCCGGCCCATCGACTGGGGCACGCTCTGGTACATCGGGCGGTACCTGGACGGCAAGGTGAACACCGGCGGCCCCGGCGACCAGGGTCCGTTCCAGTGGCTGAACGCCAACATCCCGACCCTCAACAACCTGTCGTACGCCCTGTTCGGGCTGGCCTGTATCGGCGTGGCCGTACTGGCCCTGCGGGCACCCCGTCGGCCCCGGCTGGCCCAGCTCGCCTTCCTGGTGGTGGCGGCCTTCCTGATCTTCAGCAAGGTCTGGTCCCAGCAGTTCGTGCTCTGGCTGCTGCCACTGGCGGTGCTCGCCCGCCCGCGGTGGGGCGCCTTCCTCGCCTGGCAGCTCGCCGAGGTGTGCTACTTCGCCGCGTTCTACGGCGAGCTGCTCGGCTCGGCCACCAGTCGCCCGGTCTTCCCCGAGGGTGTCTTCGTGCTCGCCTCGTCGCTGCGGCTCGGCACGGTGGTGGTGCTCTGCGTCCTGATCGTCAAGGACATCCTGCACCCGGAGCGCGACGCGGTCCGGCAGACCTACGCCGACGACCCCGACGGCGGCGTCCTCGACGGTGCCCCCGACGCCCCCTGGCTAACCAAACTCCGCCGCAAAGCCCCCACCCCCACCCCCGAACCAACCCCCACCCCCGCCTGAGAGGAAGTAGGGATGGGGCCACCCGGCCTGGCCTGACTCACCGCCCGCGCCCCACCCAAGACGCGCAAGTCCAAGACGGCCATGCGCCCGCCAGGCGGGCGGGGGAGCCCAGCCGGCGCAGGGATCAAGCCTGACCGCCCGGAGCCGGCTGGGCTCCCCCGCCCGCCCCCACCGCAACCCCCGACTCAGAGACGGAACACCACGGCATTACCGACCTGCTGGCGGGTGATACCCAACTGGTCGACCGGGGCGTCCACGGTCACCTCCCACGGGGTGCCGACGATCTGGTCCCGCAGCACCACCACGTCGCGTACGCCGAGGGTGCGCAGGTAGTCGACGCTGGTCTGGTCGGGGAAGGCCGCCGTCACCCGACGTACGTCGTCGAGCTGTTTCGGGGTGAACCCGCTGCCACCGTTGACCACCTGCTGGAAGCGGCTGGTCGACCAGAGCATCACCGGCTGGTCCTGGTTCTGGCCGCTGGGCAGCACCAGCAGCGGACCGTCCACCGTCCGCATCGCCACCGGTTGTTCCGGCACCACCGGATGCGGTGTGTCGTTCAGCCCCTCCACCACGACCAGCAGCAGCGGCAGCAGGGTGGCCAGCCGCAACCACGGTGACGGTCGGGCGGGCACCCGCCCGCCGGTGAGTTCGCGTACCCGCTGGGCGAAGGCGGTCACCGTACCGGCCGCCAGCAGGCCGAGCAGCAGCGTCGTCCAGAGCATCATCCGGCCCGGCGTGCGCAGCCCGCTGAAACCCGGCAGGTGCTCGAAGAGCGGCGCGTAGGTGAAGGTGCCACCGAAGAACTCGGTGCCCATCGCCAGCACCATGGTGACCAGTACCCCGGCGAGCAGCAGCAGCCGGTGGCGCAGCCGCCACACCGAGAAGAACAGCCCGCCGGCCGCCAGCGCGTACAGCACGAAGCCCGGCAGCAGGGTCATCTCCGGGTGCCAGGGCAGCGTCGCCCGCGCCCCCTCGTGCAGCCCGCCCCAGATCCACGACTCGGCGGGCGCGGTGAAGAAGCCACTGGCCGGCGGCGAGTAGACGCCGATGTCGCCGAGCGTCCGTTCCGCGTTCGGGTGCAGCTCGGCCACCTTGAAGTACGGCACCGCCAGCAGCGCGCCGACGCCGGCGAAGAGCAGCCCGCCGACCAGGTCGGCGACGAACAGCCGGCGACCGAAGGGCCGACGCCCGCGCCGTCGTCGCCAGAACCACACCGCCGCCGAGACCAGCAGGGTCACCGCGAGGACGTAGGCGAACACCAGGCCGATGCCGAAGCCCAGGCTGAGCTGCCAGGCGGCCACCACCCACCCGGCGTACGCCCAGCCGACCCGGCGTCGTTCCGGACGGTAACCGTGCCGCAGTGACCAGCCGTGCCCCCGGGCCAGCATGGCCAGCGCCAGCGGAATGCCGCCGTTGGAGACGATGTGCAGGTGACCGGCCTGGGCGAGCAGCCACGGCGCGTAGGTGTAGCTGACCCCGGCGACCGCCGCACCGATCCGCCCCGAGCCCAACTGCCGGGCCAGCACGTACGCCCCGAAGGTGGCCATCGCGTGCGCCAGCACGAACATGATGTTGTAGCGGAGCACGGCGGCGTCCGGTCCGGTGCCGAGCATGCCGACCGGCGCGTAGCCGAGCAGCATGTCGGAGAAGGCGAAGCTCCAGGGTTCCGGGAAGAACGTGTTGGACTGGAACAGCTGCCCCGGGTTCGTCCGCAGGGCATGCCCCGACCAGGCCATCTGCCAGGCCTGGAGGCTCGGATCCCAGTAGTCCTGGGGGAGGGTGTAGAGCGGGTAGCGCAGGGTCGGCCAGGTCATCCCCACGGCGAGGGCGAGCGAGGCGAGGACGGCGAGCGTCCACTCGTGCACCAGGAACCGACCGGTGGCGCGGGCCGCCCGACGGGGACGACCGGGTACCGGCTCCGGCTCCGGCGCGAACGACGTCCACGGGTCGGCCTCGGCGGCGGCGTCCTTCCGGTCCGGCCCGCTCCCGCCACCGGTCGTACCCGCCTCGGCGGTCTTGGTCTCGCCGGCCCCGGCCTTGTCCGCCGTGGTCCCGTCGAGCTCGGCCTTGCCGACCTTGGGCGTGTCCACCTTGGTCTCGTCGAGCTCGGGCCTGCCCATTTCGGGCTTGTCCGCTGTGGTCTTGCCGATCTCGGGCTTGTCCGCTGTGGTCTTGCCGGCCTCGGGCTTGTCCGCCGTGGTCCTGCCGGCCTCGGGCTCGTTGACCCCGGGCTTGTCCGCCGTGTCCGGCTCGGCACTGCGGGGGGCGTCCGCCGCTGCGGTCCGGTCCGCCTGCGGCGGCCCCGCCGCGCCCGTCGGGCCGGGGTCCGCCCCGTCGGTCTGCCGTGGCGGCTGGCCGCCGCCGGTCGCGTTGGTGGTCATCGGCGCTCAGGCCCCCGTGCCGAGCTGCTCGCGGAGGAAGGCGATGTCCGCGCCCTGACCAGCCGGTCCGCCGGGGGTCTCCACGATGACCGGGGCGTCGGCGGCCCGGATCACCGCCACCAGCAGCTCCGGGTCGATGACCCCGCTGCCGAAGTTGTCGTGCCGGTCCTGCCCGGAGTTGAACCCGCCCTTGGAGTTGTTCGCGTGCACCAGGTCGATCCGACCGGTGATCGCCTTCACCCGGTCGACCACGTCGAGCAGCTCCTCACCGCCGGCGTACGCGTGGCAGGTGTCGAGGCAGAAGCCCACCTCGTAGTCGCCGAGCGCGTCCCAGAGCCGGGCCAGCGCGTCGAGCCGGCGGGCGCAGGCGTTGTCGCCGCCGGCCGTGTTCTCGATCAGGACCGGGACGGGGAAGCCGCCGGAGCCGGCCGCGTACGCGAAGGTCTTGCGCCAGTTGTCGAAGCCGACCGCGAGGTCGTCACCGGCGTTGACGTGGCCGCCGTGCACGATCAGCCCCCGGGCGTCGAGCTGGGCCGCCGCGGTGGCGTGGCCGAGCAGGAGCTTGCGGCTGGGGATGCGGATCCGGTTGTTCAGGGTGGCCACGTTGATGACGTACGGGGCGTGGACGTAGAGGTCGACGTCGGCGGCGCGCAACCGGTCGGCGTCCTCCCGGGGTTTCGGGGCCTTCCAGCCCTGCGGGTCGGAGAGGAAGAACTGCACCGCCTCGGCGGCGCGGCTGGTTGCTTCTGCCAGCGGGTCGGCCTGGTCGACGTGGGCTCCGATACGCATGCAGGCGAGCCTACGTCCCGCCACCGACTCCGACAGGCGGCGGTCACGGGCAAGTCGGGCGGCGGTGGCCACGCGGCGGGCCGGCACACCCGGTGGTCGTCGGGGCGGCCGGTCGCCGAACCCGCGTCACCCGTCGGGACCGGCGGTCGTTGAGCCGGGTGGGATCGCCGGGGCAGCCGTACCGCCGGCACGGGGGATCTCGGACGAATAGTTTGAATCCGGCTATCTCGTGACGACTGCCGTTGTATCGTCGGATAACAACAGGATGAAGCTCCGCGGGGTGTCCTCGATCCAACCTCATCGGTGTGGTCGTTCCTCCCCAGGTCCCACCCAAGGAATGCGGACGGGACGCCCCGCGGCCCCGTGGACAGGGGTCGCCGCCGGCCTTCGGGCGTCGCGGCGGCCCCTGTCGCCTGTCCCCGGCCCGCCGGGGCGACCTGCGCGGGAGTGCCGGGGCGACCTGCGCGGGAGTGATCGTCACGACCGGGTATCCTGGTCCGGTTGTCCGCGTCCGGTCGGGTTCCCCCGACACCGGGCGGGCACGACGCACGACCTCCTGCCACGGAAGGACCGTGGCCGCCTAGCCCACAGGAGGTGAGCACGTCTTGCGTCATTACGAAGTCATGGTGATCCTCGACTCCAGCCTTGAGGAACGCACCGTCGCACCCTCGCTCGACACGTACCTGAACGTGATCCGGACCGCGGGTGGCTCGGTCGAGAAGACCGACGTGTGGGGCCGCCGGCGCCTCGCGTACGAGATCAACAAGAAGGCCGAGGGCATCTACGCCGTCATCGACCTTCAGGCGACGCCGGAGGCGGTGGCCGAACTCGACCGCCAGCTGCGGCTCAACGAGTCCGTGCTGCGCACCAAGGTCATCCGTCCGGAGATGCGCTAAGCATTCAACCCCGGTTCGCCCGGATCAGCCTCGTCGATGCTGTCAGAGGGTTCTGAGAGCCTGTACGACGCAACGATGAGTGTGCGAGGAGATGGTCATGGCAGGAGATACCACCATCACGGTCATCGGCAATCTGACCGATGACCCCGAGTTGCGGTTCACCCCGTCCGGTGCGGCGGTCGCCAAGTTCCGGGTCGCTTCGACGCCCCGGTTCATGGACAAGACCACCAACGAATGGAAGGACGGCGAGCCGCTCTTCCTGGCCTGCACCGTGTGGCGGCAGGCGGCGGAGCACGTCGCCGAGTCGCTCCAGCGCGGCGCCCGCGTGATCGTCTCGGGTCGGCTGCGCCAGCGGTCGTACGAGACCCGCGAGGGCGAGAAGCGCACCGTCATCGAGCTCGAGGTCGACGAGATCGGCCCGTCGCTGCGCTACGCCACGGCGAAGGTGCAGAAGATGTCGCGCTCCGGTGGCGGCGGCGGTGGCTTCGGCTCCGGTGGCGGTGGCAACCAGGGCGGCGGCGGAGGCAACTTCGACGACCCCTGGGCCTCTGCTGCGCCGGCCCCCTCCTCGCGCGGTGGTTCGGGCGCCAATTTTGATGAGGAGCCACCGTTCTAATGGCGCCGAGCGCCCGCGATCGCAAACCAGGAGCACGTGCAATGGCCAAGGCTGCGGCACTTCGCAAACCTAAGAAGAAGGTGAACCCGCTCGACAAGGACGGGATCACGTACATCGATTACAAGGACACCGCGCTGCTGCGCAAGTTCATCTCCGACCGCGGCAAGATCCGCGCTCGGCGGGTGACCGGCGTCACCTCGCAGCAGCAGCGGCAGATCGCCCGTGCGGTCAAGAACGCCCGTGAGATGGCGCTCCTGCCGTACACCGCCACGGCCCGCTGAGAGGAGGCACCGACATGAAGATCATCCTGACCCAGGAAGTTTCCGGTCTCGGTGCCCCCGGCGACATCGTCGAGGTCAAGAACGGCTACGGCCGTAACTACCTGCTGCCGCAGGGCTTCGCGATCAGCTGGACCAAGGGTGCGGAGAAGCAGGTCACCGTCATCAAGCGGGCGCGTTCCGCCCGTGAGATCCGGGACCTGGGCCACGCCACCGAGGTCAAGGACCAGCTCGAGGGCCTGAAGGTCAGCCTGAAGGTCCGCGCCGGTGACGGTGGCCGGCTCTTCGGCTCGGTCACCCCGGCCGAGGTCGTCGACGCCGTCAAGGCGGCCGGTGGCCCGGTCCTCGACCGTCGTCGGCTGGAGATGCCCGGTCACATCAAGTCGACCGGCTCCTACCCGGTACGGGTCAAGCTGCACCCCGAGGTGTCCGCCAAGTTCGACCTCAACGTCGTCCAGGGCTGACCCCGCAGCACGGCATCACGGAAGGCCCGCACCGGTAAGGTGCGGGCCTTCCGTGTCACCACGTCGAGCAGGTCAGCCGATCGGCTGACCGGTGACCGCGCTGATCATCACGGTGGAGAGACCGCCGCCGACCACCGCCGCCGCCACCGCCACCGTCGCCGGCCGCCAGGTCGTCCCGACCCGACGCAGCAGCACCGCCACCACCAGACTGCTCAGCAGCGCCAACCCGAACCGGGGCGCACCCGCGACCAGCGAACCGAAGGCGTGCGCCCGGGGCGGTTCGCAGCCGCCCCCGCTGATGTCCGTGACACAACCGGCCGGGGGCTGGCCGTCCAGGGTCAGCAGCCACAGGAACACCAGCACCGCCGGCACCAGGTAGCAGGCGGCGGTGTAGACCAGCGGACGCAGCGGACCACCCGGATCCGGATCCAGCAGGTCGTCCTCCAGGCGGCGGTTCCACGACCCGCCACCCACCGAGCCGAGCCGGTCCCGCAACGAGGACGCCGCGACCGCCCGGCCGGACACCGGCTCGGCCCGACGCCGGGGAGCCGCCCGTGGCCGGGGCGCGGTGTACCCCACCACCGGGGACCGGGGCGCCGAGGCCGGCGGATCCATCCAGCGGGGATCGTCCCCCGCCAGCCGGGTGCCCGACCAGAACCCCTCCGGCTGCGTACCCCAGGGCCAGCCCTCACCGGTCACCGGCTGCGCCGACCGGGGCGGCACCGACCGCTCCCACCGGCCGGCGTCGTCCCGGTCCCGCTGGTCGAGAAGGTCCCGGTCCCACCGCCCGGCGTCGTCGCGTTGCGGTCGGACGATGCCCCCGGTGTCGTCGCGTTCGGGTCGGAGGACGTCGCCGGTGTCGTCGCGTTCAGGTCGGAGGACGTCGCCGGTGTCGTCGCGTTCGGGTCGGACGACGCCCCCGGTGGCCCACCGGTCCGCCTCGTCCCGGCCTGGGGACACCGGACCCCACCGGCCGACGTCCGTCCGGTCCCACTGCGCGGTGTCGGTGAACCGGTCCCACTGGCCGGTGCTGTCGCCCTGCTCCCACCGCGACGCCCCACCGCGGCGGTCCCACCGGTCGTCGACGGCCGGACCCTGCCAGGTGTGCAGGCCGGAGGCGTCCCAGGGGTCCACCGCCGGCCGGTACTCGGGCTCCGGCTCGGCGAGCCGGCTCCACGGGTCACTCGCCGGACGACGCTCCGGATCGGTCAGCGGCCGCGCCCAGGAGGCGTCGGCGTTGCGTCGCCGCCGCCGCGGCGGCGGCTCGGGCGCGGCCTCCACCGGCAGGTCGGAGTCGTCGCCCCCGGACCAGACCACCTCCGGACGACGGGTCGGGGACCGGCGCGGGCGGGTCGGCGGAGCCGCCCCGGAGACCGGCTCGTCCTCGCCGGAGTCCGCCCGCCGGCTGCCGACGTACCCCTGCTCCTGGGGGCGGTCGAAGGTCCATTCCCGGGTGTGGTCGGACCCGGGGGCCGGATCCACCGCCCGGGACTCCCACCGTTCGCTCTCCCGCCGCCGCCGGGCCGCGCGGCGGCCCAGCCCGGAGACCGGCCGGGCATCGTCCTCGTCGTCGTCGGGAGCGGCGTGCCGCCCCCGGCCGTCGGCGTGCGCGATCCCGGACTCGACCGCCCAGCGGGGCAGGTAGGCGTCGACGGGTTCCCGCTGGCCGCGCTCGACCGCCCGTCGGCGGCTCGGCGTACGGTAGCGGTCCGTCGAGGTGGATGAATCTGACGGAACCGGGTCGCCGAGGTCGTCCCACGGGGCGATCGGCTGACGCTCGCGCGGGCTGCCCTCCCCGCGCTCCCAGTCCCGGTAACTCACGGCCGGAGCGTGACCCTTCTCAACCGAAAGTGCAATCCGCTGTCCAGGTGTAGCCGTTTCGCAGAGATAGTACGGGACGACCGACCCAACAGCCTTACCGGAAATTTTTCGTCCACAGGGTGTGGATAGTGAAGGTGCAGGTCAGGCCCTTGATCCGCAGAATTCCCGCCGAGTTTTCCACAGGCTGTGCACACGCTGCGCACATGGTTGTCCACCCGCGTCCACAGGTTGTCCCGAGGCTCGTCCACCGCGCCGGTTGAGGGGCTGAGCTCGGGGTCCGTATCGTGGGGCACCGACCGGTCGCGTGATGGCCCCCGATCGACCCGGCCGGTCAGGTCGGGAGGTGTCGCACCACCGCCGTACTGCCGTAACCAGCTCGACGTCGTGGAGGGGGAACCGTGTCGGTCACCGACGACATGCGGGCGGAGCCCCGGGTCGCGGGGCAGTCCGCCCCGCCGCCCCGCGACGGCCAGTTCGACAAGACGCCACCCCAGGACGTCGCCGCCGAACAGTGCGTCCTCGGCGGCATGCTGCTCTCCAAGGACGCCATCGCCGACGTCGTCGAGATCCTCAAGTCCACCGACTTCTACCGCCCCGTCCATGCCACCATCTTCGACGCCATCCTCGACATCTACGGTCGCGGCGAACCGGCCGACGGGATCACGGTCGCGGCGGCGCTGGCCGACTCCGGCGACCTCGCCCGGGTGGGCGGCGCCCCCTACCTGCACACCTGCATGGCGGCCGTGCCGACCGCGGCGAACGCCTCCTACTACGCCCGGATCGTGGGCGAACGCGCGGTGCTGCGCCGGCTGGTCGAGGCGGGCACCCGGATCGTGCAGCTCGGCTACGGCACCGCAGCCGGCGGCAGCCGGGACGTCGACGACGTGGTCGACCTGGCCCAGCAGGCGGTCTACGAGATCACCGAACGGCGGGTCAGCGAGGACTTCGCGGTGCTCGCCGACATGCTCCAGCCCACCCTCGACGAGATCGAGGCGGTCGGCGCGCAGGGCGGCGTGATGACCGGGGTGCCGACCGGCTTCACCGACCTGGACCGGCTGCTCAACGGCCTGCACCCCGGGCAGCTCATCATCGTGGCCGGGCGACCCGGTCTCGGCAAGGCGCTCGCGCTGGACACCCCGCTGCCCACCCCGGACGGCTGGACCACGATGGGCGAGGTCCAGGTCGGCGACCGGCTGCTCGCCGCGGACGGTACACCGACCACGGTCACCGCCGCCTTCGCGGTGCTGGTCGGTCGACCCTGCTACGAGGTCGAGTTCTCCGACGGCAGTGTGATCGTCGCCGACGCCGAGCACCTGTGGCAGACCACCCACCGGGCGGCCCCGGCCCGGGTCCTGGCCGCGGTCGGCCCGACCGGCGGGGACGGGTGTCCGGCCCCCGCCGTGGTCCCGGCCCGACGCGAGAGCGTGCTCACCACCGCGGAGATCGCCGCGACGCTGCGTACCGGCCCGGACGCGCACCCCAACCACGCGGTCGCCAGCTGCGCTCCGCTGCGCCTGCCCCCCCGGGACCTGCCTGTCCCGCCCTACGCCCTCGGCCGCCGGCTCGGCGACGAGGGCCGACCCGCCGGTTCGCTCCCGCGTGCGCTCCACCCGGTGGGATACCCGCAGAAGCACATCCCCGGGGACTACCTGCGGGGTTCCGAGGCGCAGCGGCGGGCGCTCCTCGCCGGTCTGCTGGACGCCGCCGGCACGGTCACCCCGACGGGCGGTGTCCGGTACGCCTGCACCTCCCGGCGACTGGCGGAGGACGTCCGGGAACTCGTGGTGAGCCTCGGTCACCGGTGCACGGTCACCGCACGGTCGGTGCCCGGGCGTACCGAGCGGTCGGCGACGACGTACACCATCGACTTCACCACCCCGGACGTCGTGTTCCGGCGGGCGGACCGGGCCGCCGCGCACGCCGCCCACCGCCGGCCCGGTGCCGACGCGCGGGCCGGCGTCCGGTACGTGGTGGACGTCCGACCGGTGGCCAGCGTGCCGGTGCGGTGCGTGACGGTGGACAATCCCGAGCACCTCTACCTGGCCGGTCGGTCGATGATCCCGACCCACAACAGCACGGCCAGCATGGACTTCGCCCGCAACGCCGCCATCCGGGCCAACCAGGCCGCCGCCATCTTCTCGCTGGAGATGAGCAAGGTCGAGATCGTCATGCGACTGCTCTCGGCCGAGGCGCGGGTTCCGCTGCACGTGCTGCGCAGCGGTCAACTCTCCGACGACGACTGGACCAAGCTGGCCCGCTGCATGGGCGAGATCAGCGAGGCGCCGCTGTTCGTGGACGACACCCCGAGCATGAACCTGATGGAGATCCGGGCGAAGGCCCGGCGGCTCAAGCAGAAGCACGACCTCAAGATGATCGTGGTCGACTACCTCCAGCTGATGACCTCCCCGAAGCGCACCGAGAGCCGGCAGCAGGAGGTCGCGGACCTGTCCCGGGGCCTGAAGCTGCTGGCCAAGGAGGTCGAGTGCCCGGTGATCGCGGTCAGCCAGCTGAACCGTGGCCCCGAGCAACGCACCGACAAGCGACCCCAACTGTCCGATTTGCGGGAATCTGGCTGTCTGACGGCGGAGACCCGACTGATCCGGGCCGACACCAATGCGGAAGTCACCATGGGCGAGCTGCTCAAGGCCGGGACCAGGGAAATCCCGGTCTGGGCGCTCGACGAGAATCTGCGGTACTCGCCCCGGACCATGACCCATGTCTTCCCCAGCGGCCGGCGCGAGGTGTTCCGGCTGACTCTCGCGTCGGGAAAGCAGATCGACGCGACGGCGAACCACCCCTTCCTCACCTTCGCCGGCTGGGTGCCCCTCGGTGAGCTGGCGGTCGGAGCGCGGCTGGCCACGCCGAGGCACCTGCCTCCGCCGCTGGCGACCCGGTCGTGGGTGGAGGCGGAGGTGGTACTGCTCGCGCACCTCCTCGGTGACGGTTCGTTCGTCAGACGCCAGCCGATCCGGTACGCCAGCAGGGACGAGGAGAACCTGGTGGCCGTGGCCGAGGCCGCAAAGCACTTCGGGATCAGCGCCGTACGGGACGAGTATGAGGCCGCCCGGGTCACGACGCTCCGGCTGCCCGCACCGTACCGACTGGCCCGTGGACGGCGTAATCCGGTCGCGGAATGGCTCGACGGGCTGGGGCTGTTCGGGTTGCGTTCGCACGAGAAGTTCATTCCGCAGGCGATCTTCAGCCTGCCCAAGGAGCAGATCACGCTTTTCCTGCGCCACCTGTGGTCGACCGACGGCTCGATCCATGTCAACAAGTCGGGTAGGGGCGGGCGTGTCTACTTCTCCTCCACCAGTCGCCGAATGCTTGAGGACATCTCCCGCCTCCTCCTGCGGTACGGCATCACCGCACGCCTCAAAGTCGTTCCGGTAGCTGACCACCGTCCGCAGTGCACCCTCGACATCTCCGGTCGGGACGACCAATTACGATTCCTGCGGGAGATCGGGGTGCACGGGGAGCGCGCGGCTGCATGCGAAGCGCTGCTCGCCGTGTTGGAGACGGTCGTGGGCAACACCAACGTCGACACGGTGCCGACCGAGGTGTGGAGCCAGGTTCGGGAAGTCCTGGTGGAGCGGGGCATGAGCCACCGCGAGTTCGCCCGGGCAATGGGTACCCAATTCTGCGGCAGCGCGCTGTGGAAGCGCGCACCGAGCCGATCCCGACTGGCGAGGATCGCCTCGGTGCTCGACGCCGCCGACCTCGAACTGCACGCCACCAACGACATCTTCTGGGACGAGATCACGTCGATCGAGTCGCTCGGCGAGCAGGACGTCTTCGACGCGACGGTGCTCGGCACCCACAATTTCGTCGCCAACGGGATCGCCACCCACAACTCGATCGAGCAGGACGCGGACGTCGTCATCCTGTTGCACCGCGACGACTATTACGACAAGGAGTCGCCGCGCGCCGGGGAGGCGGATTTCATTGTTGCCAAGCATCGAAATGGACCCACCGATTCGATTACGGTGGCGGCCCAGTTGCACCTGTCCCGCTTCGTCGACATGGCGATCGTCTGACCCGATGCCCGGGTCGGTGACTCAGCGCCGGTGACTCACCCGAGCAGCGGGAACCAGCCGGCGGCCTCGCCCAGCGCCACCCGGTCCCGGTCGGTCAGCGGCTCCCGACCGGTAGCCCTGAGCAGGTACGTCAGGTCGTCCCAGTTGGCGGGCCGGACGGCGTCGTCGCTGAGCAGGCCGTCCATGGTGGCGACCGCGACCTCGACGGCCAACGGACCGGGCGGCGGCACGTCCGGCAGGTCGGACACCAGATCGAGGTGGTGTACGACGGCCTCCGTGGTCAGCGTGGCCAGGAAGTCGGCCACCCGCAGCACGTGCCCCTGGGTGGTGACGCAGCCCGTCGGATCGGCGGAACCCGCCGCGCGTACGGCGGCCGGCGCGGTGTCCGCCCAGATCCGGACCACGCCGGAGGGCCGGTCGAAGGCGGCGGCCGAGCGGCGGACGTGCCACGCGTGCCGGGCCGCGGCGTCGGGGTCGCCACCCGCCGGGAAAGACCGCCAGTAACTGACGTCGTCGGTGTCGGCCGGCCCGTCGGCGGGGCTGGCCAGCGTGACCAGGGCGCGTCGGGCGTCGCCGAGCAGGTGGAAGAGCAGGTCGGCGACGAGCCAGCCGCGACACCGGGTGGGCCGTAGCAGGGCGTCGTCGTCGAGACCGGCGACCACCGTGGTGATGCCGTCGTAGGCCTGTGCCAACGCGGTGTGCTGCCCCACGAACGTCATGCCGTGCAGCGTCGCACGTGCGGCGCGGTCCGGCACGGCGGTTGCCGGACCAGCGGCGGCGCGGGGCGGGCCGTGTCGAGGGGACCGGGCCGGACGGGGGAACCGCCCGGCCCGGTCGTCGATCGGGTCGCTCAGCCGAACATCTCGTCGAGGAAGCCCTTGTGCTTCTTGCGCTTGTAGTGACCGTGGTAGCCGTGGTGCTGCTGCGGGTGACCGTAGCCGCTGTGGCCGCCGTACGCCGGCTGCGGCGGGTAGCCCGGCGGGGGCGGCGGGGGCGGCGGTACGGCGCCGTAGCCCTGTTGGTGACTCGGGGCGGGGGGCGGCGGAGGCGGCGGTGGGTACCCGCCGGGCGACTGGACGTGCTGTTGACCAGGGACGGGCCCCGGCTGACCGGGCGCGGGGGTGCCGCGCTGCTGGTTCCAGTTCGCCTCGGCCTCGAACAGTTTCTCGAGTTCGCCGCGGTCCAGGAAGATCCCCCGGCACTCGCCGCACTGGTCGATGACGACTCCGCTGCGCTCGTACTGGCGCATGTCTCCGCGACACTTGGGACAGGTGAGCTGCATCGCTCGACGGTACCCGGTCGGCGCGGCATTCAGGCGGTGGCGATCAGCGCCGCGGTCACCTCGTCGTCGTCGACCTCGTGGAAGTCGTCGTAGTAGGCGCTGACCGCGCCGAAGTCGGCGGGGCGCTGGGCGCAGACCACCTCGTCCGCCTCGGTGGTGAGCATCTCGTACGCCTCCTGCGCCCCGACCGGCGCCGCGACGACGACCCGGCGGGCGCCGAGCCGGCGGGCGACCCGTACGGCGACCCGTGCGGTCGCGCCGGTGGCCAGGCCGTCGTCGACGATCAGGGCGGTCCGTCCGGTCAGGTCGAGCGCCGGCCTCCCGGCGCGGTAACAGGCCTCCCGGCGATCCAGTTCGGCCTGCTCACGGCGTTGCACGTCGGCACCGTCGGCGGGGTCGAGTCGAGCGGTCACCGGGTCGTTGAGGACCCGGACGCCGCCGGGGCCGAGCGCGCCGAAGGCCACCTCGGGGGCCCAGGGCAGGCCGAGCTTGCGGACCACCAGCACGTCGAGCGGTGCGCCCAGCCGGTCGGCGACCACCCGGGCCACCGGGACGCCGCCGCGGACCAGGCCGAGCACGACGACGTCGGGTCGGCCGGCCAGCGCGGTGAGCCGTTCGGCGAGTTGCCGGCCGGCGTCGGCGCGATCGCGGTAGCTGCTCATGCTCTCAGGTCTACGCCGTGTGGGCGGGGCGTGCCGGGGACTCGGCGGAACCGGTGCCCGCTGGGTGGTCAGGGCGGGCACCCAGGTCAGCAGGGCGAGCGGGTAGAGCAGGTAGCCGAATCGGGTGGTGGGCATCAGCATGATCGCGGCGAGCAGGCCGTACCCGCAGATCAGCGCGGCGGTGGCGGCCCGGTGCGGCGGGCGGCGGAGGAGCCGGACGGCGATCAGACCGCCGACGGCGACGAGCAGCCCGGCGGCGACGAACCGGCCACCGGGCAGGGCGGTGGCGATCAGGTGCCCGGGGAACGGGGACTGGGCGGGGCTGGTGACCTGGCTGTGGCCGAGCGGGAACCGGAACACGTTCTCCACCAGCGCGTCCCGGTCCACCAGCAGGGCGGGGAGCAGGGCGAGGGCGGGCAGGCCGAGCGCCCCGGCGGCGACCCGTAGCCCGGCCCGCCGGGTAGTCCCCCAGAAGATCAGGACCAGCGCGACCGGCCAGGCGAAGAGTTTCAGGGCGCCGGCCAGCCCGACCGCCACCCCGGCCGGGCCGGGTCGGCCCCCGGCGGCGAGGGCCAACGCCAGCAGGCAGAGCGCGAGGACGGGAAGGTCGTCGCCGCCGGTGGCGAGGGTGAGCGCACAGATCGGCAACACGGTGGCCGCCTGCACACCGCGCAGCACCGCCGGCGCCTCGGCCCATCCGCCCACTGGCCGGGCGGACCGGCGCAGGGCGATCACCGCCCAGGCCAGGGCTACGGCGGTGACCAGCGCGAACCAGACGCGGGAGTCGGTCCACCAGGCGTCGACGGCGGCCCGGGGCAGCCCGAACAGCGCCATGCCCGGCTGGTACGGGGTGTAGCCGAGCAGCCGCTCGTCGGCGGGTAGTGCGGCGATGGCGTCCGGCCCCAGGTAGGGGGTGCCGTGTGCGGCGAGCCGGCTGCCAGCCTGTTCGACCACCACCACCTCCTCCTGTGCCCGGTCGGTCCGCCCGGCCGCCCGCTGCCCGGCCTGGACGGCCAGGGGGAGCAGGGCGGTGCCGGCCCAGGCGAGACCGGTGACCGTCGCGCGGGCGGCGGTGCCGGCCAGCCCGGGGTACCGGCGTCGGATGACGAACTGGGCGGCGACCAGGAGGGCGGCGGCGAGGTAGCCGACGGCGGCGACGCTCCCCCAGGCCCGGTGCGGTGCGAGGGTGGAGGTGCCGGCGGTGACCGTGGCGAAGGCGGCGGAGACCGCGTAGAGGCCGAGGTCGAGAGCGAGCCCACCGGCGGCGGTGTCGACCGCCCGCCAGCTGCGGGCGGCTCGGTCGGCGGCGGTCACGCCGGCAAGTGTGGCAGACCCGTCGGACGGTTGCGGGCGGGCTGCCGGCGGCCGGGGGTGCTCAGCCGGATGACGGCGCCGGTGTCGTGCAGCGGGGCGGCGAGGGTGCCGGGTCGGCCGCCGGAGCCGCGCTGGAGGGCGGCCAGGAGCGCCCCGGCCGGCAGCGGGCGGGCGAAGAGGTGCCCCTGGCCGGCGGCGCAGCCCAGGGACCACAGGGACCGGCGCTGCGGTTCGCTCTCCACGCCCTCTGCGACGACTGTCAGGTCGAGGCTGCGGCCGAGGTCGAGGGTGGAGCGGATGACGGCCGCCGCTTCCGCCGAGCCCTCCATCGCGGTGACGAAGCTGCGGTCGATCTTCAGCTCGTGGACCGGGATGCGGGAGAGCAGGGAGAGCGAGGAGTAGCCGGTGCCGAAGTCGTCGAGGGCGAGCCGGACGCCGGAGTCCCGCAGCCGGCTGAGCACCCGGTCGACCACGTCGAGCTGACTGAGGGTGAGGGTCTCGGTCAGCTCCAGGACGAGCCGGTCGGGGGGGAAGTCGTGGGCCTGGAGCCGGGCCAGCACCGCGCCGGGGAAGCGGGCGTCGAGCAGGCTGCGGGGGGAGACGTTCACCGAGACGGGCAGGTCGAAGCCGGCGGTCCGCCAGCTGACCGCGGCCACGAGTGCCTGGTCGAGGATGGCCTCGGCGAACGCGGGGAGCATGCCGGAGCGTTCCACCGCCTCGATGAAGCGCAGCGGATCGATCGTCCCGTGCCGGGGGTGGTGCCAGCGGGCCAGCGCCTCGGCCCCGGTCACCTGGCCGCTGCCGAGGTCGACGATCGGCTGGAAGTTGACGGTGAACTCGTGGTCGGCCACCGCCCGGGGCAGCTCCCCGCCGAGGGTGAGCCGGCGTAGGTCGGCGGTGTCCCGGGTCAGCGCGTAGGTGACGATCCGCTGGCCGGCCCGCTTCGCCTGGTACATGGCGACGTCGGCGCGGCGCAGCAGCTCTGGCATGCCGCCGCTGGCGGGGGCCGCCGCGATGCCGCCGCTGGCCTCCACGCTGATCCGCATGCCGTCCACGTCGAGCGGCTCGTGCAGGGCGCCGAGCAGGATCTCGGCCCGGTGGGCGGCGACGGCGGGCGCGGGCAGGGCGCGCAGCAGCACGGCGAACTCGTCGCCGCCGAGCCGGGCCACCAGGTCCTCGTCGTGGGCGGCGGCGCGCAGCCGGTCGGCGACCTGGATCAGCACCTGGTCACCGGCGGCGTGGCCGAGGGTGTCGTTGACCTCCTTGAAGTGGTTGAGGTCGATCAGGACGAGCGCGGTGACCCCCTCGGCGTGCCGGGCGTTGAGCTGCTCGGTGCCCCGGTCCAGCAGTTGCCGACGGTTGGCCAGGCCGGTGAGCGCGTCGTGGCTGGCGGCGTGGGCGTGTTCGTCGGCCACCCGGGCCAGTTCGGCGTACGCCTGGGCGTTGCGGACGGCGGTGCACAGGGCCGAGGCGAAGGTGCGCAGGGTGTACTGCTCGCGTTCGTTGAGCCGTACCGGGCCACGGAACCGTAGGCGCAGCATGCCGACGTCGGCGGTCCGGTCGTGGCCTTCGAGGCGGGCGGGCAGCACGGTGCCCGCGATCTCGCTCGGTGGGCCGGTGGGGCCGTCGTAGGTGATGGTGCCGCTGGCGCCGCGGACGGTACGACCGGCGTCGCGCAGCTCGATCTCGACCTCGTCGGCGGAGAAGAGTTCGGTGGCCTGGGTGACCGCGGTGGTGAGGACCTTGTCCAGGTCGACCACGTTGAGCGCGTCGGTGGTGCGGGCGAGGCGCTGCCAGGCCTGCTGCTCGGTCCGGGACTTGGCCTGCTGGGAGTAGAACAGGTGGAGGCTGAGCACCAGGGGCGGCACGGCCAGCAGGAGCCGGGGGTCGGCGTGGAGGATGACCAGGGTGACGGCGATGAGGACGAACCGGGCCAGCGCGCTGGTCAGGCGGAGCCCGAGGTCGTCGGCGAAGAGTCTGCGCAGTGGGGTGCCGGTGGCCATCGCGATGACCGGTAGGGTCAGCGCCTCGTCGAGGACCACCGCGACGACGTAGGCGAGCCCGATCATGCCGATGACGTGTTGGAGGTCGGTGTCCTGCGGCGACCAGCCGAGGGTGTGCAGGGCGAGGCCCCCGCCCGCCGCCAGCAGCATGCTCTTGGCGATGCCGAAGGCGGTCTTCACCGGCGAGCGTTTCATCGAGAGCAGGGCGACCGCGACGCCGGTGCCGGTGGTCAGCACGACCAGGGGTGCCGGGGCGACGGCCAGGCCGAGGACGATCGCCGTTTCGCTCCAGGACACCGCGTGGACGGTGGCCCGGATGCGGATCTGCCAGTTGATCCGGACCCCGAGCGCGGCCATGAAGGCCAGGGCGATGGATCGGGTGAGGTCGTCACCGGTGAGGTCGAGGTGGACCAGGCGGTAGAGGGCGACGACCGCCGCCGTGGCGGCCACCACGCAGACGAGGCCGACGTGCAGCGTCAGCTGCCGCTCGGCCTCCGTCTTGCCGTCGTCCGGTCGTGCCATCGTGTCCTCGACAACCACTCGGCGTCGCTGAGTAGGGGCCAAGGCTACGTGTGGTCACGCCGTCGCCACAATCGTCTACAGCCACTCGTGTGCGGACATCGCGTTCGACCTCCCCTGATCGTCGCGCCGACCCTTGCGGTCGGGATCTGACAGGGGACAGCCTAAGGGCGGTTAGGCCGATTTTGGAGGTATAAATGTAACTATGAGCGATAGATGAGAATTGAGTGGAGCTTGGTGACTTTCTGTTTCCACGGGGAAACGGACTGCTGAGTGCTCCCGACGGTTCTCGTTAACGCTAGATAATGGTGCAGCGACCGGCTTTGCGACATCGGTCGAGGGGTACCGGTTCCGGTTCCTTCGAGGTGACCGGCGTGGGAGTGCGACGGATCACCCGATTGTGGAACGCAGGGTAGTCGTGTCGGAGCGGTGGTGCCACCATCCGCCGACGTGGCCGCCCGTGATTCGCGGTCACGGCGCGACGTAGGGTTTCTCGGCGGTGACGTTCCCGTGTCCGGTCCCTGATGTCATGGCGTTTCCCGCTCTCCGCGGCATCGGAGAACCTATTAGTGGCGACCGATGAAATCGACGATGAACGATCGATCAAGAATCGTCCCGCACCGCGTCGACCCTTTTGCTCCCCATCGCCCGGTGCGATCCCCCCGAACCGGACGCACACCCGGGCCGGACCCGACCGTTAGGCTGGCGAGCGTGACCGATCCCGCGCAGCTCAGCCACGTCGACGCCGCGGGCGCGGCCCGGATGGTCGACGTCTCCGCCAAGCCGGTGTCCGGGCGGGTAGCCGTGGCCGCCGGGCGGCTGCGTACCACCGCCGAGGTGGTGGAGCTGCTGCGCCGCGACGGGCTGCCCAAGGGTGACGCGCTGGCCGTCGGCCGGATCGCCGGCATCATGGGCGCCAAGCGCACCCCCGACCTGATCCCGCTCTGCCACCCGATCGCCCTGCACGGCGTCACCGTCGACCTGCGGCTCACCGACGACACCGTGGAGATCACCGCCACCGCGCGTACCGCCGACCGCACCGGGGTGGAGATGGAGGCGCTGACCGCCGTCGCCGTCGCCGGGCTGGCCCTGGTCGACATGGTCAAGGCGGTCGACCCGGCCGCCAGCGTGGACGCGGTCCGGGTGCTGCGTAAGACCGGCGGCAAGACCGGCGAGTGGGTCCGCCCGCAGGACCGGCCGTGATCCGGGCCCGGGTCGTCGTGGCGTCCAACCGGGCGGCCGCCGGGGTGTACGCCGACACCAGCGGCCCGCTGCTCGTCGCCGGCCTGCGCGAGCTGGGCTGCCAGGTGGACGAGCCGGTGGTGGTGCCCGACGGCGAGCCGGTCGCCGAGGCGCTGCGCGCCGCCCACGCCGACGGGATCGACGTGGTGCTGACCAGCGGCGGCACCGGGATCACCCCCACCGACCGGACCCCGGAGGTGACCCGGGCGCTGCTCGACCACGAGATCCCCGGCATCGCCGAGGCGATCCGCGCGTACAGCCGGGACAAGGTGCCCACCTCGGCGCTGTCCCGGGGGCTGGCCGGAGTGCTGGGCCGGATGCTGGTGGTCAACCTGCCCGGCTCGCGCGGCGGCGCGAAGGACGGGTTGGCCGTGCTCGGCCCGATCCTCGGCCACGCGGTCGACCAGCTGCGCGGCGGTGACCACTGACCGCGGGTGGAGGCGGCGGCGATAGGCTCGCGGAGGTGAACGCGGAGCCCCGCGTCCCGTCCGAACGGAGGCCGACCCGGTGAGCACGGAAACCGTCACCGCGCCGCCGCCGGCCGGCTGGGAGGAGGCCCGCTCCCGGGTGTACGCGGTCGGCCTGGCCGCCGCCCTGCCCACGGTCGGCCGGGCCCTGGCCGACGCCGACGGCTACACCCTGGCCGAGCCGTTGACCACCCGGACCGACCTGCCCGCCTTCCCCACCTCCAGCGTGGACGGCTGGGCGGTGCGCGGGGCCGGTCCGTGGGACGTCCTCGGGCGGGTGCTCGCCGGGCACACCCCGGCCGGGCTGACCGCCGACGGCACCACCGTCGAGATCGCCACCGGCGCGATGGTCCCCGCCGGGACGACCGCCATCCTGCGGATCGAGGATTCGAGGCGTACCCCGGACGGGCGGGTGACCGGCACGCCCCGCCCCAACCCGGAGTGGCGTGAGCCGGGTGAGGAGGCGGTGGCCGGCGAGGAGCTGCTGCCGGCCGGTACCCCGGTCGACCCGGCGTTGATCGGGCTGGCCGCGTCCTGCGGGCACGACCAGCTCCGGGTCCGCCGCCAGCCGCGCGCCGCGCTGCTGGTCTTCGGCGACGAGCTGCTCACCGCCGGCCCACCCGGGTCGGGCCGGGTCCGCGACGCGCTCGGCCCCGCCGTGCCGTCCTGGCTGCGCCGCTACGGCTGCCAGGTGCGGCCCTCCGACGTGGTCGGCCCGGTGGCGGACACCCTGCCCGCCCACGTGGCCGCCCTGCGCGGGGCGCTGGCCGGGGCCGACCTGGTCTGCACCACCGGCGGCACCATGCACGGCCCGGTCGATCACCTGCATCCCGCGTTGGAGGCGCTCGGCGCCGACCACGTGGTCAACACGGTCGCCGTCCGGCCCGGCTTCCCGATGCTGCTGGCCCGGCTGGTCGACGCCGACGGGCGGGTGCGGTTCGTCGCCGGGCTGCCCGGTAACCCGCAGTCCGCGATCGTCGCGCTGGTGTCGCTGGTCGCGCCGCTGCTCGCCGGCCTGCAGGGTCGGGCGCTGCCGGCGCTGCCACAGGCCACCCTCGCCGGGCCGGTGCCCGGTCGGGGGGACTACACGCACCTGGCCCTGGTCCGGCTGGACCGGGCCGCCGGCGCCGCGCACCCGGTCCGGCACGTCGGGTCGGCGATGCTGCGCGGACTGGCCGGCGCGGACGGGTTCGCGGTGATCCGGCCGGGCACCTCCGGCGAGGCGGGAGCCCGGGTGCCGGTGGTGCCGCTGCCGCTGCTGCCCGGGGAGCGTACGTGGTGAGCGCCGGACCGACGACGGAGCTGCTCACCGTCACCGACCAACCGCTGGACCTGGCCGCGCACGAGGCCGCGGTCGCCGACCGCCGGGCCGGCGCGGTGGTCTCCTTCCAGGGCGTGGTCCGCGACCACGACCACGGTCGGCCGGTCACCCTGCTGGAGTACGAGGGGCACCCGAGCGCCGTCGAGACGCTGCGCGCGGTGGCCGCCGAGATCGCCGCCGACCCCGAGGTCTACGCGGTGGCGGTGTCGCACCGGATCGGCCGGCTCGACATCGGCGACGTGGCGCTGGTGGCGGCGGTCAGCACGGCGCACCGGGCGGCGGCCTTCGCGGCGTGTGCCCGGCTGGTCGACGAGGTGAAGGCGCGACTGCCGATCTGGAAGCGGCAGGTCTTCGCCGACGGCACCGAGGAGTGGGTCAACTGCCCCTGACCGGGGCACGCCGGCGGCCGGCAGCGAGGTCAGTGGCCGCCGACCGGGTGACGGCGGCGAAGGGTCAGCGGCGGCCGGCGGCGATGCGGGCCGGCCGGTCGGCGTAGAAGGCGGGCTCGGCACCGGGCCGCCAGGGTAGGGCGGCGACCAGGACGATCAGCGCCAGCGCGAGCGAGTTCTCCATCAGCGCGCCGAACAGGCCGTTCTGGTAGTGGGACACCTCGGGCAGCTTGTGCTCGTACGGCCAGATCGGCGAGATCAGGAAGAGCAGGTACAACCCGAGCGCCGCGACCCCGTGCCGCAGCCCGGTCAGGGTCGGGTACCAGATCGGCGGGCGCAGTCCGCTCACCCCGGGCGGCCCCCCGTACGACTGCTGGCCGGTACGCAGGGACAGCCCCCGGCTCGCCTCGCGGCGGCGTACGGCGGCGTCGGCGAGCACGATGATCGCCGGGATGACCCAGACCAGGTGGTGCGACCAGGAGATCGGGCTGATCACGTTGGCGGTCAGCCCGACCAGGGTGAACGCGGTCAACTCGTCGCCGTCGGCGCGGGCGTTGGCGGCCCGGGACAGCCCGAGGGCCAGGATCAGCACCGAGAAGGCCAGCCAGAGCAGGCCGGGCGTCTCGATCGAGTCGTAGAGCCGGGCCAGCAGACCGGCCAGCGACTGGTTGGGCGTCATGTCGGCGGCGCCGACCCGCTCGGTCTGCCACAGCACTCCGCCGAAGTAGGCCCGCGACTCGGTGCCGACCAGCGCGAAGCTGCCCAGGGTGACGCCGATGGTGGTGCCGACGGCGGTGGCGGCGACCCGCCACTGCCGGGTGATCAGCAGGTAGGCGATGAACAGCGCCGGGGTGAGCTTGACGGCGGTGGCCAGGCCGATGCCCACGCCCGCCCAGGACCCGCTGTAGAGCAGCCGCAGGAGCGGGCCGTCGGTGTCGCGCCCGTGGCTGCCCCGCCGGGAACGCCAGCGCAGGCCCACCAGGTCGGCCATGATCAACGCGAACAGGAGCAGGTTGACCTGCCCGTACCCCAGGGTCTCCCGGACCGGTTCGATGGCCGTGGCCATCGGGGTGGCGATGGCCACGGTGAACCAGAGCGGCCAGCCGAGCCGGTCGACGATCGGCCGCAGCAGCGCGGCGAGGACCACCGCCAGCGCGGCGATGCTGCCGGCCGCGTTGATCCACCCGGCCACCTCGATCGGCAGCCGGGCCATCGGCAGCATGGCCAGCGCGGCGAAGGGCGGGTAGGTGAAGCCCAGGGTGGTGGTGGGCGCGATGAACTCGTACAACTCGTGCCCGCTCGCCCACCACACCACCGCGCCGTGGTAGATCTTCATGTCGAAGAAGTTGTACGGCCGCCCGAAAGCACCGATGGCGAGCCATGCGGCATAGGCGACGGCGGCCACGATGCCGGTCCGTACGACTGTCCTACGATCGATCCCACTCGTTGCGCGACGGACTGGGGCGAGGCGGTCCGCACGTCTACCGACGGTCGTCGGCATGGCGTGGCCACCCCCGTACCAAGGTCGTCCTACCCGTCCAGGTCCGGTAGGGAGCCTAGAACGGCGCCTCACGTTGCTGCCTCCCGCGTTATCCGACCGTGTCCGATCCCACACCAGTTTTTGACATTTCCACCGCGTTAACGGGTGTCGGGCGGTTCAGGTAATTCGTGGCCTTGCGGGGGGTGGCGACCGAATCGACGCAGGTCAGCCGGGGAGCCGGCGGCCGGCGGCGGCCGACCGGACGGCGATCCGGGCCTCCCGCCGGGCGGTACGCACCGCGCGACCGACCGAACGTCGAGAGTGGCCGATGCGGTGCCCGGCCCGCCAGCGCAGGCCCGGCTTCCCCTCGGTGTCGGCGGCGGCGAGCAGCAGACCACCGAAGAGTCCGAGATTCTTCAGGAAGTGGACCTGGTTGTTGTTCCGCTTCGCCGGGTCGTCGTCGTCCCAGAACGGGTGCCCGGCGGCGGTGGTGGGCACCAGCGTGCCGGCGAGCACCAGCGCGGCGGGTCGGGTGAACTTCCCGGTGGCCAGCATCAGGCCGGCGGCGAGCTGCACGGCGGCGTTGGCGCGGATCAACGTCTCGGTGTCGGTGGGCAGCTGCGGCGCGGCCCGCTGGATCAGCGGGGCGACCCGGTCGGTGACCGGCCTGGCCGCCGGGACGAGCCGCTGGGGGTGTTGGAAGTTGCGGGCGCCGCTGACCACGAAGATGCCGCTCAACATGACACGGGCGAGGGAGCGCACGGGTTTCATGGCTCAGTCATACCCCGTCGGCACCCCGGCTATCCGGGCAACGGCTGATCCGGAGCGTCCGGTTGCCGCTGGTCCGGACCGGTCCGCGGCGTCGATCCCCACCCGGTCGGGTCGCGGATCCGGGCCGGCGGACGCGGCCGGCACGCCACGCCGAACAGCGCGACCGTCGCGGATGGACCGGCCCCGACCGGTAACGTCGCGCGGATGACGACCCTGCGGTTGCGTCCCGAGGACCCGGCCGACGCCGGCCCGGTCCGCCGGGTGCTGGCTGCCGCCTTCGCCCGCCCCGACGGCACCACCCCCGGGGAGGTCACCCTGGTGGACGAGCTGCGCGGCAGCGCGGCGTGGCTGCCGGAGCTGGCGATGGTCGCCGAGTACGGCGGCGAGGTGGTGGGGTACGCGCTGCTCACCCGGGTCCGGGTCGAGGCCGACCGGGAACGCGTGGCCGCGCTGGTGCTCGGCCCGGTGGCGGTGGCGCCGCACCGGCAGCGGGTCGGGCACGGGACGGCGGTGGTGCAGGCCGCCCTGGAGGCCGCCACCGAGCTGGGCGAACGGCTGGTGGTGGTGCTCGGTGACCCGGCGTACTACCGGCGTTTCGGCTTCAGCCGGGCGGACCGGATGGGGCTGGTCAGCCCCTGGTCGGGGCTGGGGGAACCCTGGCAGGCGCTGGTGCTGCCGCCCGAGGTCAGCCACGCGCCGCCGCCACCGCGCGGCGAGGTGGTCTTCCCGTCGCCCTGGTCCCGGGTCTGACCCCGACCTCTCCGCTGGCCCCGGGCCGGATAACGGCCCGGCGATCGCCGGCAGGGGGGCGGAGCGTGCCCGCCCGGTGTTCGTCGGCGGGGCGCGCGGCCGCCCGACGTCCGTGGCCGGGGCGCGCGGCCGCCCCGCGGGTCAGGCCGGTTGGGTACGCAGGTAGCGGCCGAAGTGCGGGACGGTGAAGGCGACCGTGCCGCGTTCCCCGGAGTAGATCAGCCCCTTCTTGATCAGCGCGTCCCGCGCCGGGGAGAGGCTGGCCGGCTTGCGCCCGAGGGCGCGGGCGATCTCGGCGGTCGACACCGCGGCGTCCATGTCGTCCCGCCCACCGCCGTCGACCTCCCCCGCCACCGGGGAGAGGACCGCCATCGTCCGCATGTACTCGCGTTCGGCCGGGGTGGCCCGCTCGAACCGGGATCCGAAGAAGCCGACCGCCAGCTCCGCCTCCGCCTCGGGCGCGGCCACCCGGACGTCCGCGTCCGTGATCGGTGACCGGGGAGCATGGTCCCAGGTCGCCTTCCCGTACGCCTGGACGAAGTACGGGTAGCCGCCGGAGGCCTCGTAGAGCAGGTCGAGGGCCTTCTGCTCGTACTCGACCTGCTCCCGTTCGGCCGGTGCGCAGAGCGCCCGGTCAGCGGCGATCCGGTCCAGCCGGTCGATCCGCAGATAGCGGAACAGCCGTTCGGAGTACGACTTGGCGGCGCTGAGCACCGCCGGCAGATGCGGCAGGCCCGCGCCGACCACGATCAGCGGGGCACCGAGCTGGGACAGCTCGTGACAGGCCGCGCAGAGCGCCGAGACGTCCTCCGCGCCGAGATCCTGCATCTCGTCGATGAACACGGCGACCCCGGTGCCCACCTCCCCGGCGATCGCCGCCGCGTCGGTGAGCAGCTCCACCAGGTCGATCTCGATGTCACCCGAGTCGGCCCGCCCGCTGCTGGCCGGTACGTCGATGCCGGGCTGCCAGCGGTCCCGCAGCCGGGGGGCCGCGCCGGCCCGCCCGGTGGCCGGTGCACCGCGTTGCCCGAACGCCTTGAGCACGCCGAGGAAGGCGTCGATCCGGTCCGGTGCGCGGTGCCGGGGGGCCAGCTCGCGGACCGCCATGTGCAGCGCGGCGGCGATCGGCCGGCGCAGGGACTGGTCCGGCCGGGCCTCGATCTTGCCGGTGCCCCAGAGCTGGTTGATCGCCTGGGAACGCAACGTGTTCAACAGGACGGTCTTGCCGACACCCCGCAGGCCGGTGAGCATCAGGCTGCGTTCGGGGCGACCCCGGGCGATCCGTTGCAGCACCACGTCGAAGACGTCCAGCTCCCGCCCCCGCCCGGCGAGTTCGGGCGGGCGCTGACCGGCGCCCGGGGCGTACGGGTTGCGGACCGGATCCACGCCTCGCACAGTATCGGGCGGTCTAGCCGTGGGCCTAGACATGCGTAGACGGCGCTACCGGCGTGTCTGCGGCCCGGGACCGCTGCCGCTGTCGTAGTGGGTGGTGGCCCCTGCCGGGTGGTGGCCCCTGTCGGGTCGTACACCGACCGGTGTCGGCCCGGACAGGCTGCCCGATGGTCCCGCCCGGGTCTGGTCAGGCTCTGCTGCCCCGCCGGGTCTCGATGCGAATCTGTGGCTGTCTAGCATCCACGCTAGACAGCCACAGATTCTCCTGTTCAGCTCCGTTTGCGCAGGCAGAGCACGTAGTCGAAGAGGTCCACCGAGTTGTCGTGCACGTAGTTGGCGTTCGACCCCGGTGCCAGCGACCGGCACCGCTCCCCGTTGGTGGAGGCGGGAATCCGGAGCAGCACCTCGTAGGTGTCCGGACCGCACGGCACCTTGCGCAGGTCGGCGCTGCTGGCCGTACCGTCGTTGACCACACAGTCGCCCTTGGTGATCTGGTCGGCCCGGGTCGGGGTCGGCTCGACCGTCGTCGGTTCGCCGGTCGGTTCCGTCGGCCCCTCCGTCGGCCCCTCGGTCGGTCCGCTCTCGGTCGGGGCGGTGGACGTGCTCGCTACCGGCGCCGGGTCGGCGTCGTCATCCGACGCCAGGACGAACCAGCCGGCCACCCCCAGACACGGGCAGAGCAGCAGGAACACCACCAGGCCGATGATCAGCGCGATCCGGCCACCCCGGCCCTTCGCCGGCGGCCCGCTCGGTGGCGGGAAGCCCGGCGCGGGCTGCCCCGGGAAGCCGGGCGGGGGTGCGGCCTGTCCCGGATATCCGGATGACGGTGCGGCGGCCTGCCCCGGGAAGCCGGGTGACGGCGGCGGCGGGGGCGACTGGTGCGGGAAGCCGGACGGTGGCGGGGACGCCGCTGCGCCGAACGCCCCGGCTGCCGGTGCGGCGGTCGGCCCGGCGGGCGGGAACGGCCCAGGGGGCGGGTAGCCGGCTCCCGAGGGAGCCGCCGGCTGGCCGGTCGGGGGCAGGTAGGTGTCCGGCGGCGGGTAGCCCGCACCGGAGGACGGTGGTGGCGGGTAGCCGGCCCCGGAGGAGGGCGGTGGCGGATAGCCGGCCCCGGAGGACGGCGGCGGTGGGTAGCCGGCCCCGGAGGAGGGCGGTGGCGGATAGCCGGCCCCGGAGGACGGCGGCGGCGGATAGCCGGCACCGGCACCGGCACCGGCACCGGACGCCGGGGGCCGGGAGTCGACCTCGGCGGCCGGTAGCTGGGTGGTCGGGGGGTACCCGGCACCCGACGTGGGCATCCGGGTGGTCGCCGGCTGCCCGGCCCCGGAGACCGGCAGCCGGGTGGTCGGCGGCTCCTGCGGAGTCGAGATCGGTGCCGTCGGCGGTTCGGCGGCAAAGGGCGCGGTGGGCGGCTCGGCGGCGACAGGTGCGGTCGGCGCGGTGGGTGGTTCGGCGGCGATGGGTGCGGTCGGCGGTTCCGGTGGGGTCGAGATCGGTGCCGTCGCGGCTTCGGCGGCGATGCGGGAGGTGGGTGGTTCGGCGGCGAAGGGTGCGGTGGGCGGCTCGGCCGGACCGGCCCAGATCGGGGCGGTCGGGGGCTCCGGCGTCGTAGCCGAGAAGGGTGCGGTCGGGGGCTCCGGCGTCGTAGCCGAGAAGGGTGTCGTCGCCGGTTCCGGCGCCGACGCGGCCATCGGCGTGGTCGGCGGCTCATCCGTACCCGCAATGGGGGTCGTGGGCGGCTCGGCCGTCTCCCGCGACACGGGCACGGTCGGTTCCTCCGCCTCCGCCGACCGGATCGGGGCCGTCACCGCCTCGGCCGGGCCGGATCCGGGGCCGGTCGTCGCCTCGGCCGGGCCGGTGGCCACGGGTTCGGTCGGGTGGTCGTCGGTGGCACCGGGGATCGGTGCGGTGGCCGGTTCGTCGGCCGGGTGTGGTGGAGACGAGATCGGAGCGGTCGGCGTCTCGTCGGCCGTGGTCGGGGAACCCGGCGGGATGACGGCGGTCTCCGGCTCGCCCGGAATGACGGCGGTCTCCGGTTCCTCGACGGGCGTCGACGGCGACGGGGAGATCGGCGCGGTCGGGGGTTCGTCCTGAGCACGGGTGAGGGGAGCGGTCGGTGGCTCGTCCGGCTCGGGGGAGATCGGAGCCGTCGGGGGTTCCGGATCCGACGGGATGCCCTCGGTGGGCGGCTCCGACCCGGAGGGGACGACAGGCATCGTCGGCGGCTCCGGGTCGAGCGGCGCGGTCGGCGGCTCCGGGTCGGAGGGCGTGAGGCGTGCGGTCGGCGGCTCCGGGTCGGGAGGCGTGAGGGGTGTGGTGGGCGGCTCCGGGTCGGGAGGCGTGAGGGGTGTGGTGGGCGGCTCCGGGTCGGGAACCGGAGGCCGGGGTTCCCCGTCGGGGCGGCCGGAGGCGGATGGGCCGAAGGTTGACATTTCTCCCCCAGGGGTGGGCTCAGCGCTGCTTCAGACAGAGGACGAAGTCGAGGGTGTCCAGCTCGCTGTCGAAGAAGTACCAGTTGGTGTAGCCCTCCACCTTGCCGCACTTCGCCTCGGCGTCCCTTTCACCACTGGTCGCCCCATCGAAACGGCGTAGTACCTCGTACGTCTTCGGGACACACTCGGTGATCATCAACTTCGGCTTGCCGGCGACCACGCCCTCGTTGCGGACACACTGGCCCGTCTTGACGAAACGCGGATCGGCCGACGAGGCGAGGGCGGGGGTGGTGGCTGCCGGACCGGTGGTCGCGGTGTCGGGCTCGACGGGCGAGGTCGGCAGCACGGCATCGGTGCGGGTCGGCGACCCGTCACCGCTGTCGCGCAGGTACCACAGGGTGCCACCACCGACGACCAGTACCGCGAGCACGACCAGTACCGCGACCAGTGCCCCACGCCCGCGCCCCGACGTCGGGTCGCCCGGGTACGCCCCGGGCGTACCCGGCGTGTAGGGCTCCGTCGGCCCGTACCCCTCCGGCGCGGCCGCGGGGGGCTGGTCCACCGGTCGGTACGGGTCCGGCGGGTACCGGTCGGCCGGGTGGGCCACCGGACCGCTCTGCTGCCGGGGCGGTACGCCCGGCGGGGCGGGCTCGTCCGGGCCGGGTGGTCCCCACCGGTCGTCCGGGCGTCGCCCACCCCACGGTTCCGGAGAACCGCCCGGTGGTCCGTAGTTCGCCATGCCCGTCCTCCCGCGTGCCGAGATGCCGACCATCCGGGAAGGACGCCGTCGACGTGGTCACCGTAGCGTGGTCCCGCGATGACCTCACCTTCCTCGGCCGCGACACCCGCCCGACCCGCCCTGATCTGGACCGCACTGATCCTGGTCTACGTACTGTGGGGTTCCACGTACCTCGGTATCCGGGTCGTGGTGGAGTCGGTGCCCTCGCTCGGCTCTGCCGCGGCCCGCTTCGGCACCGCCGCGCTGGTGCTGGCGGTCGTCCTGCGGCTCCGGCGGGGGCCGGGCGCGCTGCGGGTCGACCGTCGACAGCTCGGCTCCGCCGCGCTGGTCGGGGTGCTGCTGCTCGCCGGGGGCAATGGCCTGGTGGTGCTCGCCGAGTCCGGCCCGCCCGGGGTGGCGGTGCCGTCGGGGATCGCCGCGCTGCTGGTGGCCACCGTCCCGCTCCTGGTGGTCCTGCTGCGTACGGTCTCCGGGGACCGGCCGCCGGGGTGGACCTTCGCCGGGGTGACGCTGGGCTTCCTCGGGCTGGTGCTGCTGGTGCTGCCCCGGGGCGGCTCCGGGGCGGTGCCGGTGGTCGGGGCGCTCACTGTGGTCGCGGCGGCCACCTGCTGGTCGGTGGGGTCGTTCCTGTCCAACCGGCTGCGGATGCCCGCCGACCCGTTCGTCGCCACCGTCTACGAGATGCTCGCCGGGGCGGTGGTGCTCGTCGTGCTGGCCCTGGCCCGGGGCGAACTGCGTGGATTCTCGCCGGGGCAGGTGACGACCCGTTCCTGGCTCGCCCTGGCGTACCTGACGGTGGCCGGTTCGCTGGTGGCCTTCACCGCGTACGTCTGGTTGCTGGCCCACGCCCCCATCTCGCTGGCCTCCACCTACGCCTACGTGAACCCGGTGGTGGCGGTGGCCCTCGGCGCGCTGCTGGTGGCCGAGCCGATCACCGGCCAGGTGCTGTTCGGCGGGGCGGTGATCGTGGCCGGCGTGGCGCTGGTGGTGACCACCGAGCGCCCCCGGAGCACGGCCGGTCGCGGGGCGGTCACCGCGCCGTCGCGCCGGTGACGTCGGGGGTCGTGCCGATCGGCCCGGAGACCCCGTCGTGATGTCCGCCACCCTGGCGACGGCAGCCTCGACGCCTGCCGGCCCGGTGGTCGCGGTGGCGACGCTCGGTGCCCTGGTCGGCCTCGCCGCGCCCCGGATCGCCCGCGCCTTCCCGCCTCCCACCCCGCCCGTCCCCACCGCACCTGTCCCCACCCCGCCTGTCCCCACCCCGCCTGTCCCCACCCCGCCTGTCCCCACCGGGCCGGCCGAGCCCGTCCCCACCGCGCCGGCCGAGCCCGTGCCCGCCGAGCCCGTGCCCGCCGAGCCCGAGCCGGCCGAGCCCGTGTCCACCCCGCCTGTGCCCGCCGAGTCGCCTTCCGGCCTGCCTGTCGCCGTCGGGTCGCTCCGTGTCGCGCCGATCGGGGTCGCGGCGGTGGGGACGGTGGTCTTCGGCGGGTTGGCCGCCGTGCGGGGGGCCGAACCGGCCCTGCCGGCGTTCCTCCTGGTGGCAGCCGTGGGCCTGGTGCTGGCGGTGGTGGACGTGACCAGCCTGCGGCTCCCCGACCCGCTGGTCGGCGCGGCGGCCCTCGGCGGCGGTGTCGCCCTGACTGGTGCGGCCGTCGCCGCCGGTGCCCCGGGCCGCCTGCTCCTCGCGCTGGTGGGAGCCGTGCTCTCCGGCCTGCTGTACGTGGTGCTGGCGCTGCTGCCCCGGTCCCGGCTCGGCTTCGGGGACGTGAAGCTGGCGGCGGCGCTCGGCCTGCCGCTGGGTTGGCTGGGCTGGTCCACCCTCTGGCTCGGCCTGCTCCTGCCGCACCTGCTCAACGGGGTGCTGGTGCTGGCGCTGCTCGCCACCGGGCGGGTACGCCGGGACACCGCGCTGCCCTTCGGCCCCGCCCTGCTCACCGGCGCCTGGCTCGCCGTCCTCCTAGCCTGACCCCACCCCCGCCGTCTGCCCCCACCCCCGCCGCCTAACCCCCCCCACGCCCGCCCGGCGCTGCCGCGCCCGAGGGAGGCAAGGTGGATCTTGGAGGATTTCGGCCCTCCGGGGGGCCGTTTCCCACCAAGATCTACCAGCGGGCCATCCCCGACGCGTGGGTGTCAGATCAGGCGGAGTTGGCGGTCCTTCGGCCGGCGCGGCTCGGCCTCGCCGAACCGTTCGAACAGCCCCGGGTCGACCACGTCCAGGAACGGCGACGGCCGGCAGTCGCGTTCGGTGCCGTGGCGCACCCGGCGGGCGGCGTGGCTGACGTAGAGCCGGTCCTGGGCGCGGGTCAGCCCGACGAAGAACAGCCGCCGTTCCTCGGCGATCGTGTCGTCGTTGGGCGTCGAGCCGGGCCAGCGCAGCGGCAGCAGAGCGTCCTCGACGCCGACCAGGAAGACCACCGGGAACTCCAGCCCCTTCGCGGCGTGCAGGGTGAGCAGGGTGACCGCCTCGGCGCGCGGGTCCAGCGCGTCCACCTCGGCCCCGGTGGCGAGCTGGCCGAGGAACAGCTCCAGGTCGTCGCCGCAGCGCCGGGCCAGCGGGGTGAGCAGGTCGACGGCGGTCCGGACGTCCTCGGGGCGGACCGTACCGGCGGCGTCCAGGGTGGGGGCGGCGAACCGTTCGGCGAGCACCTGGCCGGCGAGCCGGACCCGGGCGGGCAGCCCACCGGTGAGGCCGTCGGCGTGCCGCAGTTCTCGGGCGATCGCGAGCACGCCGGGCCGGTCCCGGAGCCGGTCGTGCGACCGCTTCTGCACCGGGATGTTGGCCCGGGCCAGGGCGTCCACGATCGGGGCGGCCTGGGCGTCGGTGCGGTAGAGCACCGCGATGTCGGAGAAGGACAGGGTGGTGGACCGGCCGTCGATGCGCCCCGAGTCCAGCGACCGGTGGGAGAGCCCGCCGACCAGGTCGTCGACGGTGCGTACCACGAAGTCGGCCTCGTCGGCGACGGACGCCGCCGGGTAGCGGCCGACCAGCGGGGCCTCCGGGTCGAGCCGGGCCGGGTCGAGCCGGCGGCCCCGGACCAGCGACGACGGCGCGATGGCCTGGACGGCGGCGGCGAGGATCGGCGCGGACGAGCGGTAGTTGCGGTTGAGCCGGACCAGCCGGGCGTCGGTGAAGTCCTCGGAGAACCGCAGGAAGTAGCCGACGTCGGCCCCCCGGAACGAGTAGATCGCCTGGTCCGGGTCGCCGATCGCGCAGAGGTTGCCGTCGGCGGGGCTGAGCAGCCGCAGCAGGTCGTACTGGACGGGGTCGACGTCCTGGTACTCGTCGACGAAGATCCACCGCCAGCGTTCCCGGTACTCCCGGACCAGCTTCTTGTCGCCCTGGAGCAGCGCGACCGGCAGGGTGAGCAGCTCGTCCAGGTCGACGAGGTCCTGCTTGCGCAGCAGCGCCGTGTAGCGGGCCGGGTCGTCGCCGGCCTCCGACCGGGCCGCCGCCCGCTCGGCGTCGTCGGCGATCCGGAACCCCTCCGGCAGGCCGGCCGCCCCGGCGTTCTCCCGCAGGATGCTCAGCCCGAGCGCGTGGAAGGTGCCGACGGTGACGTCCTCGGCGACCGGGCCGAGCAGCCCGTCGAGCCGGTGCCGCAGCTCCTCGGCGGCCCGCCGGGTGAAGGTGATCGCCAGGCACTGTTCGGGGAAGACGTTCAGTTCGGCGCAGAGGTAGGCGATCCGGTGGGTCAGCGTCCGGGTCTTACCGGTGCCCGGCCCGGCCACGATCAGCAGCGGGCCGCCCGGCGCGGAGGCGGCCACCCGCTGCATCGCGTCCAACCGGTCCAGCAGGCCGGTGCCGACCTCCTCCATCCCGGCGAGCATCGGCTCGAACGGCTCGTGCGGTGAGGGGGTCGAGGCGATCGGCGGTGGCGGCGGGGCCGGCACGGGCTTCGGCTTCGGGTCGGCCTTGGCCGCCGTCGGCCGCTTGGCCTTCGGTTTCGCCGCCGGCTCCGTCGGCCTGCGCTGCGCCGGTACCGGTACGTCGAACAGCGTCTCCTGCCCCGAGCCGGCGGCCCCGCCCAGCTCGGCCGGGTCGAAGAGGGTGATCACGCCGTACTCGCCGTCGTAGCCGGGCACCCGGCGCACGTCGCCGCGGCGCAGTCGGCCGATGCCCTCGGCGAGCAGCTCCCCGCCGACCCGACCGATCTCGTCGACCGGGGTACGGGTGAGGATCTCCAGCTCCGGGCCGAGCGCGGCGACCAGCTCGTTGAGCTTCCCCTCGACCTTCTTGGACCGGGGCCCCACCTTGTTGATCTCACCGAGGACCTCGGCCAGCGGCACCAGGTGGGTCACCTCGCGGGCGTGCTCCGGGCGGTGCCCGTCGGGCCGGTCGGCCAGCTCCTCGACCCGGCTGAGCACCCCCACGGTCAGCGGCTTGCCGCACTCCGGGCAGCGTCCGCCGGCCGCCCGGGTCCGCTCCGGCGGCCAGTTGACGCCGCAGAGCCGGTGCCCGTCGGCGTGGTACTTGCCCTCCTCGGGGAAGAACTCGATCGTCCCGGCCAGCCCGTCCCCGGTCCGCAGCGCGTCCCGGATGGCGAAGTAGTCGCGGGCCGACGAGAAGACGGTGGCCTCCCGGGCCAGGGCCGGCGGGGAGTGCGCGTCGGAGTTGGAGACCAGCCGGTAGCGGTCCAGGCTGCCGACCCGCCAGTTCATCGCCGGGTCGGAGGAGAGCCCGGTCTCCACCGCGAAGACGTGCCCGGCGAGGTCGGCGTAGCAGTCGGCGATCGCGTCGAAGCCGGACTTCGAGCCGAGCGCGGAGAACCACGGCGTCCAGATGTGCGCCGGCACCAGGTAGCCGTCTTCGCTGGCGTCGAGGGTGATCTCCAGCAGGTCCCGGGAGTCCAGGCCGAGGATCGGCCGGCCGTCCGAGCCGAGGTTGCCGATCCGGCCCAGCGCGGTGTTGAACCGGGCCACCGCGTCCAGGTCGGGCAGGTAGATCAGGTGGTGCACCTTGCGGGTCCGGTCGTCCCGCTTGTAGATGGTGGAGATCTCCACGCTCAGCATGAACCGGACCGGGTCGGCCTCCGCGGCGTCGGCCAGCCGGGGCGGCAGCCGCCGGGCGATGTCCGCCTCGGCCTCCGGGCCGAGCCGGTACAGGCCGGGCTCGGCCGGTTGCAGGGTCTCCCGCAGGTGGTCGTACCAGGCGGGATGGGTGAAGTCCCCGGTGCCGAGCACGCCGATGCCCTTGCGTCTGGCCCACCAACCGAGATTGGGCAGGGTGAGATCGCGGCTGCACGCGCGGGAGTACTTCGAGTGGATGTGCAGGTCCGCGACGAACGGCGGGACGCCACCAGGGGGAGCGGCGTTGAACGGAGGCACGCCGCATCCTGTCACGGCCGGTCCACTACCCGCCTGCCGCCACGCGTACGCGTGAGGAGGGCAATCCGGTGCTGGACTCCACCCGCCGGACGCGCTATAAGTCGGGCTCTCCACCCGCCGGGGCAGGTCACGGGGCGCGCAGCTCGACCAGGGTCACCTGCGGCGGTGCGCCGACGCGGACCGGTGGCCCCCAGAAACCGGCCCCGTTGGTGACGTAGACCTTGGTGCCGTCGACCTCGCCGAGCCCGGAGACCACCGGCTGCTGGAGCTTGACGGCCAGGTTGAACGGGGCGAGCTGACCGCCGTGGGTGTGCCCGGACAGTTGCAGGTCGACGCCGAACGTGGCCGCCTCGCGGGCGGCGATCGGCTGGTGGGCGAGCAGCACCACCGGGCGGCTGACGTCCCGGCCGCCGAGCGCGGCGGTGAAGTCGGCGGGGCCGGCGACGCCGGTGCCGTCGGCGGTGACGTCGTTGATCCCGGCCAGGTCGAGCACCCCGCCCCGGGCCCGGATCTCCTGCCGTTCGTTCTGGAGCACCCGCAGGCCGAGCCGGTCGACCTCGGCCACCCACTCCTCGACCCCGGAGTAGTACTCGTGGTTGCCGGTGACGAAGAAGCTGCCGTACCGGGAGCGCAGGTCACGCAGCGGCTCGGCGGCCTCGCCCAACTCGGCGACCGAGCCGTCGACCAGGTCACCGACGACCGCCACCAGGTCGGCGTCCAACCGGTTGATCATCGCGACGATCCGCTCGGTGTGCGCCCGACCGCGCAGCGGGCCGAGGTGGATGTCCGAGACGGTGGCGATGCGCAGGCCGTCCATGCTGCGGGGGAGCTTCGCCAGCGGGATGCGTACCCGGTCGAGCTGCGGCGGGCCGAGTGCGGTGCGGACCCCGTACCCGGTTATGCCGGTGGCGGTGAGCCCGGCGAAGATCGCCGCCCCCCGGGCGAGCAGCAACCGGCGCGACTCGTCGTGGTCGGGACGGTCCACCGCCTCGGCGGCCGGCGGGTCGGCGCTACCGGCCGCACCGACCAGCGCCGGTTCCGGGGCGGCCGTGGTGGCTTCGGCGGTGGCGCTGCGGCGACGCAGCACCAGCCGGGTCACCGCCATCGGCACCTCCAGCGCCAGCAGCACGATCAGCAGGTAGAACATCACCGCGAGCCAGAGGTAACCCGGCCAGGCCAGCCAGAACGCCCCGGCGATCTGGGTGCCGGCCATCGTCGCCGGGACGAGCACCGCCAGCACCAGCGCGACGACCGTGCCGACCCGCCGCCACCGGCCCGGCCCGGTGGTGTCCTTGACCAGCCGTTTCCACAGGTAGAAGTGGATCAGCCCGGTGATCAGCGCGAGCGTGCCTACGAACCCCAGAATCGCCAACACGGCAGCCCTCTCTCAGCCGCCCGCGAAGGGAGGCAGCACGTCGATCGTGGCCCCGGCCGGCAACGGTGTCTGACGATCATGGCAGGCCACCCCGTCGACCAGGAAACTCGCCACCTGGAGCACTGCGGCCAGCCGGGGGCCGTGCCGGTGCGCGAGTTCGCCGAGGAGTTCGTCCAGCGGGCGACCGGCGGATGCGGTCTCCTCGCTGCGGCCGGCGGCGGCCCGCGCCCCGGCGAAGTACCGGACGGTGAGGTGCACCTCAGCCTCCGATCGCCGACATGGGCCGGACAGGTTGCAGGAAGGTCGGGTCGTCGATGCCGTGCCCGGCCCGCTTGACCACCGTGGCGGCCTGCCAGCGGCGGGCGAGTTCGGTGTCGTCCGCGCCGGCCCGCAGCGCGCCGCGCAGGTCGGACTCCTCGGTGGCGAACAGGCAGTTGCGGAGCTGCCCGTCGGCGGTGAGCCGGGTCCGGTCGCAGTCGCCGCAGAACGGCCGGGTCACCGTGCCGATCACGCCGACCCGGGCCGGGCCGCCGCCGACCAGCCAGGTCTCGGCCGGGGCCGCGCCCCGCTCGGCCGGGTCGGGGGTGAGCGGGAACTCGGCGGCCAGCGACGCCAGGATCTCGTCGGCGGTCACCATCGTGGCCCGGTCCCAACCGTGCTGGGCGTCCAGCGGCATCTGCTCGATGAACCGCAGCTCGTAGCCGTGGTCGAGGGCGAACCGCAGCAACGCCGGAGCCTCGTCGTCGTTCACCCCGCGCATCAGCACCGAGTTGACCTTCACCGGGGTGAGCCCGGCGGTGGCGGCCCCGGCCAGCCCGGCGAGCACGTCGGACAGCCGGTCCCGCCGGGTCAGCGCGGCGAACCGGGCCGGGTCCAGGGTGTCCAGCGACACGTTCACCCGGTCCAGCCCCGCGTCGCGCAGCGCCGGGGCGAGCCGGTCCAGCCCGAGACCGTTGGTGGTCAGCGAGATCCGGGGTCGGGGGGTGAGCGCGGCCACGGCGGCGACGATGCCGACCAGCCCCGGCCGGATCAGCGGCTCGCCACCGGTGAACCGCACCTCGGTCACCCCGAGCCGCTGCACCGCGACCCGGACCAGCCGGACGATCTCCGCGTCGGTGAGCAGTTGCGGCCCGGCCAGCCAGGGCAGCCCCTCGGCCGGCATGCAGTAGGTGCAGCGCAGGTTGCACTTGTCGGTCAGCGACACGCGCAGGTCCCGGGCGATCCGGCCGTACCGGTCGACGAGGACGCCGGCGGTCGTCGGGGCGGCGGTCACCCGTCGACCGTAGCGCGGCCGACGCCCCGCAGCGCCGCTCGGGCGGCACCGACGACCGCATCGCGGTACGCCCCACCGAACAGCGCGGTGTGCACCAGCAGCAGCTGGAGCTGGTGCAGCGGCACCCGTTCCCGCCAGCCGTCGGCCAGCGGCCACGCCTCCCGGTAGCCGGCCATGATCCGCTCGTGGTGCGGCGGGCCGCCGAAGAGCGCCAGCTGGGCCAGGTCGGTCTCCCGGTGCCCGCCGTGCGCCGCCGGGTCGACCAGCCACACCCGCTCGTCCGCGCCCCAGAGCAGGTTGCCCGGCCACAGGTCGCCGTGCAGCCGGGCCGCCGGCTCGTCGCCGCCGAACTCGTCGATCCGCGCGACCACCTGCTCGACCAGCGTGGCGTCCGCGCCGTCGAGCACCCCGCCGTCGACCGACATCCGCAGGTACGGCAGGAGCCGCCGCCGGGCGAACCACTGCGGCCACGGTCCCTCGTCGGGGGTGTTGTCCTGGTCGAGCGTGCCGATGAACCCGGGCCAGGCCGCCCCGAACCCGGCAGCACCGGCCCGGTGGGTGTCGGCCAGCTCCCGACCGAACCGCTCGGCCGCCCCGGGCGTCGGCTCGCCCGGGTCCACCCAGTCGAGCGCCAACAGCCCGGGCAGCGCCACCACCACCTCCGGTACGGCCACCGCGCCGGCCTCGCGCAGCCAGCGCAGCCCGGCGGCCTCGGTGGCGAAGAAGCCCTCCGGCACCGGGCGGCCGGTCCGCTCCGGCCAGGTCTTGGTGAAGACCGAGTGGCCGTCGTCCAGGGTCAGCCGGGAGGCCACGCAGCTGTCCCCGCCCGCCACCGGGGTCTCCCGGATGCGCTGGTGGGTCAGGAAGGTGGGCAGGTGCTCCGGGTGCGCCCGTAGGTACGCCAGGTCCATGAGCGCAAGGTAGCCGCTCGGACCGACGCGGGTGGGGCGCGTCGGCTCCGGAAACGCGGCCACCTGTGCCAATACTCTCCGTATCTGTGGATAACCCGGGTGTCGTCCACAGGGCCTGTCCGGGGTGTCCCGCCCGGTCGCAGGCTGCCCGACATGAACGCGACCGACCGCCCCCGGCTCACCGTCCGCTCTCCCGCCGACCTGATCGCCGCCGTGCCGTACCTGCTCGGTTTCCACCCCGTCGACAGCATCGTGGTGGTGGCGATGCGCGGCCGGCGGATCGTCTTCGCCGCCCGCGCCGACCTGCCCGAGCCGGGCACCGACCCGCTGCTGCCGGCGCGACATCTCGGCGAGGTCATCGCCCGGCAGGACGCCGACGCCGCCACCGTCGTCGGGTTCGGCCCGCCCGAACGGGTCACCCCGACGCTGGATGCCGTCCGCTCGGCGCTGGCCGACCTGGGCCTGCCCGTGCTCGACGCGCTGCGGGTCACCGGTCGCCGCTACTGGTCGTACCTCTGCACCGCGCCGGACTGCTGCCCGTCCGACGGCACCCCGTACGACCCGGAGGCCAGCCAGGTCGCCGCCGCTGCCGTCTACGCCGGTCAGGTGGCACTGCCCGACCGGGCGGCGCTCACCGCCCAGGTCGCTCCGGCCGAGGGCGTCGACCGGGTCGCGCTGCGCCGGGCCGGCGACCGGGCCGAACGACGCCTGCTGGAGCTGCTGGAAGCGTCCCCCGCCGACGACGAGTTCGGCGAACGGACGATCCGGCGGGCCGGCGTGGCAGCGGTACGCCGGTGCCAGCGTCGGCACCGACGTGGTGAGCTGCTCACCGACGACGAGGTGGCCTGGCTGACCCTGCTCCTGACCCACCTGCCGGTACGCGACCACGCGTGGGAACGCACCGACGGCCGGGAGGCCGACATCGCCTTCTGGGGCGAGGTGCTGCGCCGCGCCGAGGACGAGCTGGTCCCCGCCCCGGCCTGCCTGCTCGCCTTCGCCGCCTGGCGGGCCGGTCAGGGTGCGCTCGCCGCCGTGGCGCTGGAGCGGGCGCTGACCCTCCGCCCCGACTACACCCTCGCCCTCATCCTCGACGACCTGTTGCGGCGCGGCGTGCCACCGTCCGAACTGGACGGCTGGCCGACGGTGACCGAGCCGGGAGTACTGCGCCGTCGCCGTCGCCGGCCCCGCCGTCCCCGCTGACCGGCTGTGCTGGCCTTCCTTGATCTGCCCCTGTGTTCTGCGCCGGTGCGTTCCAGCCGGCCCGGGTCTGCCGCGCAGCCGGTTGCGCCGTCGCTGACCGGCTGCGTTTCGAGCGCCGCGTCGTTGCGTGGGCTGTGGGGCTGTGGGGCTGTGGGGCTGCGGCTTGCGGGCTGCGGCTTCCGGTGAGTCGGGGCGCAGCGATCGGTCGGTGAAGAGAGCCACCGTTCGAAGGGTGACAGTCGGTCACGTTCAGTGAAGGGGTGGGGGTATGTGTTCCCCGAGGTGAGTATGCCCAGCAGTCATATTCATGCCTGGCAGGCATAAGGCTGTCGGCGGAATGTAGGTCAGGTCGACCCGGCGACGCATCCTCAACGCGAAGCGCCTGCCCCGAACCGGGACAGGCGCTTCGTCGGGGCAGGTCGGTCAGGCGCGAGCGGCCAACCCGGCGACGAACGTGCGCCACGAGGTCGGGGCGAACGTCAGGGCCGGCCCGTCCGGGTCCTTGGAGTCCCGTACGGCGACCGCGCCGGGAAGGTTGTCGGCGACCTCGACACAGTTCCCGCCGCTCGCACCGCTGCGGGTGGACTTCCTCCACGTGGCGTTACTGAGGTCCATGTTGGCTCTCAACTTCCTTCAACAGATCGATGGACTGCCGACGCGGCAGGGCCTCGTTCCGAACGTTCTCCCACCGCGCTTGGAGCGTAGCCAACTCATCATCCTTGTCGACCACAACGCCGCCAAGCTGGTTCTCAAGGTGTCCGACCCACACTCCGTCGCCGGCTCGCGCCAGTGCGAATGGCCCGGACAGTCCGACATGCAGCCCGGTGACTGCGGGAATGACATGCACGTGAACGTGTGGCAGTTCTGCCTTGGCGATAAGTTGGGTGATCTGTTGCCCCATGACGCCGCCGAAGCCCTCCCCGGTGAGACGTACCGCCCTCTCGTCGAGTACCGCGACCAATTGCGGAGGATGCGCGTCGGTCAGAATTCTCTGCCGATCGATTCGTGCTGACACCCGTTGATCCACCTCGTTGTCGGTGAGACTGTCAACGGTTCGTAGCACCGCGCGGGCGTAGGCCTCGGTTTGTAGTAGGCCGGGAATCAGGTTCGGCTCGAAATACCTGAGTTGGGTCGCGTTGCGTTCGGCGTCGAGCCACGGCAGGAACCACGACGGTGTGCCGAGCTTGCTCACCAGCCGCTCGAAGAGCCCACTGGTGCTGAGCGCCCGATCAGCTCCCTTGATGAAGTCCAGGGTCAGCGCCCGGGTGCCACCCTCGACGGCACTGACGTGCGACGCGCTGAAGCCGGCGCCGCGCCCGAACGTCTCCTGCGTCATCCCGGCGGCACCCCGGGCACGGCGGATCTCGGCAACGACGAAATCGGCGAGCGGATCTGGTACGTCAGCCATGCACGGTGCCCCAATCTGAAGATCGACTATTTATGTCGCCACCTCGTCGGCAGTTCCTCATCCGGCTCAGCCCGAAGCCGCGTCGCACCTTACGAGCCTAGTGACCTCCACATCAGAGTGTCACCGGGGCGGCGCTGTCGGTAGTGGTCGAGAGCTGGCGGCGGCGTCTGCCGGAGGGGCCGTCCGTGGAAGGGCGGCCGGCCCCTCCTCCACAGCGACGCGGACACACCGACGCAGGGGAGACGCCGTGCCCAGGGAGAAGCCGAAGCCCGAGAAGAGCCCTGAGCCCGAGAAGAGCCCGAGGCCCGCGCCCGGCCGGGAGCCCGTACCCGACCCCGGGCCGCCCGCGCGCCCGATCGTGCCCGGACCGATCGGGCCGTTCGTTCCGCCGTACCGGGGGCCGGGGCGGATGTTCGGCGTCGTGCCGGCGCACCGGCGGGGGCTCAGCCGGAACCAGGGGCCACGGTGACCACGCCGCAGGTCAGGTCGGGAGAGGTGCTGCACCTGTCGCGCGCCGCCAGCGTGCAGTTCATCCGGCCGATCACGGTCAGGGTCATCCGGGTGCTGACCGACTGGCACACGTACGACGGATGGGTGTGGATCGACGCTTACCAGCTGAATGCTGTCGGCGACGCGGTGCGGCGGCGGACCCTGTTCCTGATGCCGGCGGGTGTGCGCCGGCCCGCCCCGCAGCCGGACCGCGCCCACACGCGGACCGCCCCGGCTCCCCCTGCCCGGCGGGGTGGGGCGACGGTCTCGCGGCAGGGGACGGCGGTGCCCCGGGACGCTCGGCCCGGTCGGGGGCGGGCGTCCCGGTCGGCGGGGACGCCGTGACCGGGCCGCTGCCCGGCCGGCACACGCCGCTACGACCGATCTGGCTGTGCCGGGTCGATGCGAACCCGTGGCCGTGCGGCGAGGCGAAACTCGCCCTCCTCGCGAGATACGACGGCGACCGGCCCGGACTGCTCGCACTGCTGGCCAGCCTGTCGGCGGAGGCGACCGAACACCTGACGCAGCTCGACAACGGTCGCCGGATCGACGTGACCGACCGCTTCCTCAGCTGGCTCCGCCCGTCGGGACGCTGACCCCACTCCTCCCGGTCGACGTGCCGCTGCGGGAATGGGCAGCGGCTGCCGGTGGATTGTGGAGAGTTGTTGTCGCCCTGGCGACAACAACTCTCCACAATCCACTGCCGAACCTCCACCGTCCGCCCCATCCACCGGCCCGCGCCACCCGCAGACCCACGCCGCCCCGGCCACCGGCCGAACCGCATCGACCGGTCCGCCGACCGCGCCTGCCGCCGACCGCGCCTGCGTTGCCGTCTGTGCCTGAGCTGCCGTCCGGGCCTGAGCTGCCGTCCGGGCCTGGACCGCCGACCGAGGCAGGAGTCGCGGTCCGGGCCTGGGCCGCCGACCGAGGCAGGAGCCGCCGTCGGGGCCTGAATCGCCGTTCGGGGCAGGCGCTGCGGGTTTCAGGTGGTGACGCGCTGCGCGCCGGTGTAGACGTTCATGGTCCGGCCACGGAGGAAGCCGACCAGGGTCATACCCGCCTCGTCGGCCAGGTCGGCGGCGAGGGTGCTCGGTGCGGAGACCGCCGCCAGCAGCGGTACCCCGGCCATCCACGCCTTCTGGGTCAGCTCGAAGCTCGCCCGACCGGACACCAGCAGCAGGTGCCCGGCGAGCGGCAGCCGTCGTTGCCGGACCGCCCAGCCGACCACCTTGTCCACCGCGTTGTGCCGGCCGACGTCCTCGCGCAGCACCACCAGTTCGCCGTGCGGGGTGAACAGGCCCGCCGCGTGCAGGCCGCCGGTGCGGTCGAAGGCGCGCTGTGCGGCGCGCAGCCGGTCGGGTAGCTCGGCCAGCAGCTTCGCCGGCACGGTGAGCGGGTCGTCCGCGACGGTGAAGCGGGACCGGGTACGCACCGCGTCGATGCTGGCCTTGCCGCACACCCCGCATGAGCTGGTGGTGTAGAAGTTGCGTGCCGGGTCGACCGCCGGTGCCGGCACGCCGGGTGCGAGCACCACGTCGACCACATTGTACGTGTTCGGTGTCTCCGCCCCGGAACAGAGCTGGGCGGTCTGCACGTCGGCGTCGTTGCGGATCAGCCCCTCGGTCAGCAGGAAGCCGATGGCCAGGTCGAGGTCGTCGCCGGGGGTACGCATGGTCACCGCCAGCGGCCGGCGTCGACCCGGGCTGCCCGGCCCGACCCGGATCTCCAGCGGCTCCTCCACGGCGAGCGTGTCCGGCCGGCGCAGCGCCACCCGGGCGTCGTCCGCCGCTTCGAGGTCGATCCGGAGCACGCTCCGCCGGTCAGTGGCCCGTCCCATCCCGCCATCCTGCCCCGCCCACCCGATCCCCCGCACGGCGACGGCCCCGCCTCCCGATCCCCCGCACGCGGGGACTGGGCAAGACCGGGACACGGCGACACCCGATCCTCGGCACGCGGGGACTGGGTGTGACCGGGGCACGGCGACACCCGATCCTCGGCACGCGGAGGCCGGGCGGGACCGGGGCGTTGAGGCACCCGGCCCGGTCGGGCGACGACCCCGCACCCGGGGGCCGGGCGGCTACCGTGACCGGATGACGGCGTACGCGGCGGTGGTGCTGGCCGGTGGGGCGGCCCGCCGGATGGGCGGGCGGGACAAGCCGGCGGTGCCGGTGCACGGGCGGCCGATGCGGGACCGGGTGCTCGCCGCCGTCGCCGACGCCGTGCCCCGGGTGCTGGTCGGGCCGGGCGGGTCGCTCCCGCCCGACGTGCTGGTGACCCGGGAGGAGCCGGCCGGTGGCGGTCCGGTGGCCGCCACGGCGGCCGGGCTGGCCCTGCTCCATCCTGATACGGCCGTCGTCGCCCTGCTCGCCGCCGACCTGCCGCTGCTCAGCCGCCCGGCCGTCGGCGTGTTGCTCGACGCGCTCGCCACCCGGGCCGGCCCGGGGGCACCGGACGGCGTCTGCCTCCTCGACGACGGTGGGCGGCGGCAACCGTTGTGCGGGGTGTGGCGGGTGCCGCCGTTGCGCGCCGCGCTGGACCGGCTGGCCGCCCGCCGGGCGGAAGGCACCGGGCTGGCCGGGGCGTCGATGCGGGAACTCCTGGCCGAGCTGAGCGTGCACGAGCTGTCCTGGTCCGCTGCCGGTCCGCCACCGTGGTTCGACTGCGACACTGACTCCGACGTACGCCGGGCGGAGGAGTGGACGCGATGACCGTGCTGGACGACTGGGTGACGGCAGCCTGCGCCGAGCTGGGCCTCGATCCGGCCGACGTGTCGGTGCCGACCGTGCTGGACCTGGCCCGGGACGTCGCCCACCAGGTGCTGCGACCGGGTGCGCCGGTCACCGCGTACCTGCTGGGGGTGGCGGTCGGGCGTGGGGCGGACCCGGCTGCGGCGGCGGCCCGGCTCAGCGGGCTGGCCGCCGGGTGGCCGGTCGAGCTGGGCGGTGCGCGTCCCGACGGTCCCGCCGCCCCCTGACCGGCCGGGGTCCGGCGCGGGACATCGGATCGCCCTGTCGACCGTGCGGTGCCGCCACGGTGTCCGATGCCGGTCGTGGTGGATTCGTACGCCGGCCCGCCTGGGTAGGGTGACCTTGACGGACGGAGGCGATCATGACGGCGGAGCACCCCTCGAAGCCGACCGGTGATCGGCCCGGCACCTCGCCGGCGCACCACGATCACCATGATTCGGTCCTGCTGGACGAGCCGAGCACGGCCGACCTGCGGGCCAAGGTCACCGAGGCGTGGCGGGAGTTCGCGCGGGCGCTGGCCGCCCGGCTGCGGGAGCTGCCCGTGGGGGCGCAGCTCGAACTGACCCTGGACCCGACCGCCTCCGGAACGGGTGACGCGGTCTACTCGATCAGCGTGGCCATTGGTGAGCAGGGCCGGATCTCGGCGCGGGCGGTCGGCAACGCCACCCTGCCGCAGGGCTTCCGGCTGGACCGCGCCGCGGTAGCCGACATGATCGCGCTCGGCTGGTCGCCGCCCGGCGTGGTGGCGGGTTCCGGCGAGCACTTCGGCCTGGACGGGTCGGCCGACGACGCCAGCAAGCTCGCCGGGCTGCTCTCCCGCACCCTGCGGGACGTGTACGGCGCCCCGCACCCGGCCTTCCTGGTCTACCTCAGCCAGGACGCCGAGGGCGAGTCGTTGCCGATCGAGGCGCTCGGCACCGCGCGCAGCGAGTTCGGCCCCGACCAGGACGTCGAGGCCGACCTGGACGAGGCGCTGGCCGCGGCGGCGAGCGCCCAGAACGGCGACCAGGAGGTGCTGGACCTGCCGGAACGGGTCCGGACGGTGGTGTCGACCATGCTGAAGTCGACCTCCGACCACCTTCAGATCGACTCCGACGGGGACATCAACATCCGGGCCGGGTCGGCGATGGTCTTCGTCCGGGTCCGGGACAATCCGCCGCTGGTCGACGTGTTCTCGCCGGTGTTGACCGAGGTCGAGCCGACGGAACGGTTGTACGTGAAGCTCTCCGAGCTGACCAACCGGATGCCGATCGGCCGGCTGTACTGCGCCGATGACACCGTCTGGGCGTCCATCCCGGTCTTCGGCCGCAACTTCCAGGCCACCCACCTGATGCTGGCGGTGCAGGTGATGACCGGGCTCGCCGACGAGTTGGACGACCGGTTGCACGGCGAGTTCGGCGGGAAGCGGTTCTTCGGCGAGGGCGACAAGCCGGGCCGGGGCGACAGCGGACACCGCACCGGCATGTACCTCTGATTCTCCGCCCGGAGGCCGGCACGGGGATCCACCGCCGTGGAGGCCGGCCCCGGATCAGGGGGTGGACGGGCCGACGCCGGGCGACTCGACCAGCCGGGAGAGCACGATGGTGCTCCGGCTGGAGGTGACGAACGGTTCAGCCCGGAGCCGTTCCAGCGCCTCCTCCAGGTGGGAGATGTCGGCCGCGCGCAGGTGCACGAGCGCGTCGGCCTCCCCGGAGACGGTGTAGGCGCCGACCACCTCGGGGTGCCGCCGGGCGGCCAGCGCCAGCTGGGTGGGGGTGGTCCGGCCGGCGCAGAACAGCTCCACGAACGCCTCGGTGGTCCAGCCGACGGCGGCCGGGTCCACCACGGCCGTGAAGCCCCGGATCACCCCGGTGGCCCGGAGCCGGTCCACCCGGCGTTTGACCGCCGGCGCGGACAGTGACACCCGGGAGCCGATGTCGGCGTACGAGGTCCGGGCGTCCGCCACGAGCAACGCAATGATTCGCTGGTCTACCGCGTCTATCTGCAACGATCCGCCTCTGGGAAGCAATATTTCTGGCTGTTACCAAAGTTCTACGCTACCTACCCTTGGTCACCGTGGACCAGCAGCGCTTGCCGCGAAAGCGGACATATCTCATGTGCTCCCCGGAGCACTTCGCGGTCGAGTACGCCATCAACCCGTGGATGGACGTCACCACCGACGTCGACACCGCGTTGGCGGTCGAGCAGTGGGACCGGCTGCGGGGCACGCTGGTGGGTCTCGGCCACGAGGTGCACCTGCTGACCCCGGCGGCGGGGCTGCCGGACATGGTCTTCGCGGCCAATGGGGCCTTCGTGGTGGACGGGACGGTCTACGGCGCACAGTTCAAGCACGAGCAGCGGGCCGCCGAGGCCGCCGCGCACCGGACCTTCTACCAGGACCACGGCTGGCACTTCATCGCCCCGGGCGAGACCAACGAGGGCGAGGGTGACTTCGCCTACCTGCCGGAGGCGCACGGCGGGCTGATCCTGGCCGGGTACGGCTTCCGTACCGAGCTGTCGGCGCACGCCGAGGCGCAGGAGGCGCTGGGCCGTCCGGTGGTGTCGCTGCGCCTGGTCGACCCGCGCTTCTACCACCTGGACGTGGCGCTCGCCTCGATCGACGACGGCAATGTCGCGTACTTCCCGGGGGCCTTCTCGGCGGCCAGCCAGCGGGTGCTCGCCCAGCTCTTTCCGGACGCGGTGCTCGCCGACGACGAGGACGCGCTGGCCTTCGGCCTGAACCTGGTCAGTGACGGGGCGAACGTGGTGCTCAACAGCGACGCGACCCGGCTGGCCGGGAAGCTGAAGGCAGCCGGGTACACCCCGGTGCCGGTCGAGCTGGCCGAGCTGAAGAAGGGCGGCGGCAGCGTCAAGTGCTGCATCGCCGAGCTGCGCCCCTGACCGACCCGGAGCCCGCCACAAGCCAAGCGGGTGCCCTCAGCCGAGGGTGGCGATCTCGTTGATCAGGACGTTGGAGAGCAGCCGGCCGTCGAACTGCACCTTGCGCAGGTACCACTTCTGCTGCGGGGTACGCGGCTGGTTGAACTGCCACGGCCCGCGCGGGCTGTCGATCTGGCCGATCTTGCCCAGCGCCAGGTTGACCTGCTGCGGGGTGGGCTCCGCGCCGGCCAGCCGGATCGCCTTGTCGAGCACCTGCGCGGCGTCGTAGGAGGCCATCGCGTAGGTGCTGGGGGAGACGTTGTAGGTCTTGCGGTACGCCGAGGCGAACGTCCGGTTGGCGGTGTTGTTGAGGTCGGCCGAGTAGTTCAGCGCGGTCTGGATGGTGCCGGCCTTGAGGCTGTCGTCCGCGTTGACCAGGGTCGAGCGCAGGTCGGAGAGGATGTTGCCCTCGGTCAGGAAGCCGGGCGCGTAGATGTCACCGAACCAGCGGCTGCGGCGCAGCTGCCTGATGAACTGTTCGCCCGCGGTGCCGGAGTAGAAGCAGAAGATCCCGTCCGGCTGGCGGCTGAGCGCCTCGCTGATCTGCGCGCCGTACTCGTTCTCGCCCGGGGCGGGGTTGGCGGTGGTGAGGATCGGCTCGCCGACGATCCGCGGGTCGTCGGTGCCGAAGCCGTCGCGGAACCCCTTGATCACGTCGAGGCTGGCGGTGCCCTCCGGCGCGACGATGGCGAGCCGGCTGTCGGTGGGCAGTGTTCGCCGCAGGTACGACCCGAGCGCCCGGCCCGGCTCGTCCAGTACGTACGACGTCCGCCAGATGTAGACGACGCTCTGCAGGCTGGGCGGGGAGGCGTTGGAGCCGATCAGCGGCACCCGGGCCTTCTCCACCGCGTCCCGGATGCCGGACATCACCGTCGAGTTGACCACGCCGGTCATGGCGAGCACGTTCTGGCCGAGCAGCTTGTCGACGGCGGCCTGGCCGCTCTTGGCGTTGTCGCCCTCGTCGACGGTCACCACGGTCGCCGGATGCCCGCCGAGCTGCTGCCCGTTCATCGCCAGGAAGAGCTGGAAGCCGTTCTCGATGTCCTCGCCGATCGCCTTGCCGTCACCGTTCTCCGGCCTGATCAGGCCGATCTTGACGGGGTTGCCGACGGGCGGCGTCTCGGTGTCGTCCGTGCCGCAGGCGGCGGCCAGTCCGGTGGTACCGAGCGCGGCCAGCAGCTGGAGGGCCCGCCTGCGGTTCATCTGCGACACCGAAAATCCTTCCGGGAGCATTGCCGGGCGTCACCGCCCCTCCGGCGTTCTACCTGGTGGGCGACGCTGCGTCAATGGATCTTGATCTTCAAGCAGGGACTGCAACGCAGCCCTTACCTGCGGCCAGGCCGCCGAGAGTGGATCGATCAACCCGAAGTGCTCGCATTCCGGCAGCTCAACGAGGGTGACCGGGGCTCCGGCGGCCTGTGCGGTGGCAGCATATGACCTGCTCAGGGAGACCGGGACCTGCCGGTCCCGCCCACCGTGCACGATGACGGTGCGTGTCCGTGTCGACACCGATCTGCATGGATCGGCCACCGCGTAGCGGTCCGGGTGGTCGGCCGGGCCGCCGCCGAGCAACGCGGCCACCGCCCCCGAGTCCAGATCCAGCCGGTACGCCTCGGCGAGGTCGGCGACCGGCGCGAGCGCCAGCACCCCCGCCACGTGCTGCGGGGCGTGGGCCGCGACGTGCAGGGCGAGCTGCCCACCCGCCGAGTGCCCCAGCAGCACCGGCGGCCCCGGGGCGACCTGCCCCGGTAGGGCGTCCGCCGCCAACCCGGGCAGCGCCGCCACCCCCGCCCGGACGTCGGCGAGGGTGTTCGGCCAGCCCCCGCCCGGCTGACCGGTACGCCGGTACTCCAGCTGCGCCACCGGCCAGCCCAGGTCGGCCAGCGCGGCGGCGAGCGGGCCGGTGTGGGTGCGGTCGTACCCGGCCCGCCAGAAGCCGCCGTGCAGCACCGCGACCAGCGGACGGACCGGCCCGTCCCCGACCGGTCGGCGCAGGTCGACGAGCTGTTCCGGCTCCCCGCCGTAGCGCAGGGTCAGGTCCGGCGGTGGAGCGGGCCGGGTGAGCACCGCACGCGGGTCGACGGTCATGCCGGCGACGGTAGCGCGACCACGACGACGACGGCCGCCCCGCCGGTGGTCCGGCCCAGCGGTGGTCCGGCCCGCCGCTGATCCGGGCCGGCGGTGGTCCGGGCGCGTGCGGCCGGACCGGGTGGGTAAAGATGGTTGCCATGACCGAAGCGCACTCCACTGGACAAGATGACGAACCGGGCCGCGCGGACGGGCAGTCGGGCACCGTGGTGGTGGTCGGACCGGACGGCCGTCCGGTCGGCACCGTGCAGACCGACGAGGCCGGCGAGGACCCGACCCGGCTGGTCGAGCAGCCGGCCAAGGTGATGCGGATCGGCAGCATGATCAAGCAGCTGCTGGAGGAGGTCAAGGCCGCCCCGCTCGACGACGCCAGCCGGCACCGGATGCGGGAGATCCACGAGCGGTCGATCGTCGAGCTGAAGGACGGCCTCGCCCCCGAGCTGCGCGAGGAGCTGGAACGCCTCTCGCTGCCGTTCACCGAGGACCAGGCGCCCAGCGAGGGCGAGCTGCGGATCGCCCACGCCCAGCTGGTCGGCTGGCTGGAGGGGCTGTTCCACGGCATCCAGGCCACCCTGGTAGCCCAGCAGATGGCCGCCCGGATGCAGCTGGAGCAGATGCGCTCCGGTGGCCGCCCCGCCCTGCCCAGCGGCCCCGGCGCGATGATCCCCGGCATGCCCGGCATGGGCCAGCAGCCCGGCGGCGAGGGCCACAACACCGGCCAGTACCTCTGACCGCGCGCGGACGCGGGCGGGCCACCCGGCCCGTCCGACCCACCCGCTGACCGACGGGTCCGGGCGTCGCCACACGGCGGCGCTCCGGGCCGCTCAGGCCACCCCGAAGACCTTCTCCAGGTACGCCGCCACCCCGTCGGCGGTGTTCGCCCCGGTCACCTCGTCGGCGATCTCCAGGACGGCGGGGTGCGCGTTGGCCACCGCCACCGCCCGCCCGGCCCAGGTCAGCATCGGCACGTCGTTGGGCATGTCACCGAAGGCGAGCACGTCGGCCTGCCGTACGCCGATCCGCTCCGCGTACCAGGCCAGCCCGGCCGCCTTGGTCACCCCGGCGGCGGAGATCTCCACCAGCCCGCTGTACGACGAGTGGGTCGCCTCGGCGAGCCCCTCCAACGCCCCGGCCACCACCTGCACGAAGGCGTCCGGGTCCTGGGTGCCGGCGCGGGCCAGCAGCTTCACCGCCGGCACCGAGGCCAGCTCCTCCGGCGACTCGACGGCGCGGATGGCCTCGTGGTCGGCGTCCCAGCGCAGCGGGTAGTGCGCCTCGTGGCGCATCTCCCGGCTGTCCACGATCTCCACCGCGAAGCTGACCTCCGGCACCGCCGCCCGCAGCCGCCGGGCCACCTCGGCGAGCAGCTCCGGGGCGAGCGGGTCGGCCCGCAGCACCTGGTCGGTGTCCGGGTCGTAGACCACCGCGCCGTTGGCGCAGATCGCCGGCAGCGGTGTGGAGAGCTGGTCGTACACCAGCTGGAGCCAGCGGATCGGGCGGCCGGTGACCAGCACGACCGGCGTGCCCGCCGCGGCGATCCGCGCCAGCACCGCCCCGGTGCGGGCGCTGAGCCGCCGGTCGTCGCCGAGCAGGGTGCCGTCGATGTCGGTGGCGACCAGCCGTGGTGTCTCTCCCATCACCGGGAGAGTAGTCGGTCCAGGTAGACCGCCACCCCGTCGTCGTCGTTGCGCAGGGTCACCTCGTCGGCGGCCGACCGCACCAGCGGGTGGGCGTTGGACACGGCCACCCGGGACCAGCCGGCCCAGGCGAACATCGGCAGGTCGTTGGGCATGTCCCCGAAGACCAGCACGTCCGCCGGGTCGACACCGAGCCGCTCGGCGACCACGCTCAGCCCGCTGGCCTTGTCCACCCCCGGCGGGCAGATCTCCACGAAACCGAGACCGGCCTGGGTGAGGCTGGCCACCTGCGGCCCGACGATCCGTCGGGCGGTCTCCAGCAGCTCGTCCACGTGGTGGTCGGCGGTCCGGACGAACGCCTTGATCACGTCGTGGGAGAGACACTCGGCGCGGCTGCGCGCCTCGAACCGGTCCTGGTAGGGCCAGGCCGGGTGGTAGTCGCCCCACAGCGGCGCGTCGTGTTCGTCGGACCCCTCGACCATGACGGTCAGCGGACCGACCACGGCCTCCAGGTCGGTCAGCAGGCTGGCCAGCACCTCGGCGGACAGCCGCTCGTCGCGCAGCACCACCGGGCCGGCCGGGTCGCTCTGGTCCACCACGCAGCCGCCACCGGCCATCACCAGGTAGTCGGCGGCCCGGATGTCGTTGCGGGTGAGTTCCTTCAACCGGGGGCCACGACCGGTCGCGCCGACCACCGGGATACCGGCGGCCCGCACCCGGTCGAGCACCCCGTGGGTGTACGCCGAGACGGTGTCGTCGCTGCGTACCAGCGTGCCGTCGAGGTCGGTGGCGATGAGCTTGGGCAGTCCCGGGCGGGTCATCGTTCCTCCTTGCCCGCCGCCGTCCGTACCGGTCGTCCGACCCGGTGTGACGGCGGGCAGCAACCGTACCTCGCCGGGCAGGTCGCAACCATGGCTTCCCGGCGAACCGGTCGCCAACGCCCGATGGCCGGCGATCCGCCGGCCGACGGTCGGGCCGGGGCGCTCAGGCGTCGGGTTCGCGGCGGGCGAACGGGACGGTCGGGGCGACGGTCAGGTCGGCGGGCGCGGCCGGCCGGTCGTGGTCCCGACCGGGATCGACCCCGACCGGCCCGTCCCCGGCCAGGTCGTCCGGTGGCCGGCCGGCGATGAGTAGCGCCGCTCCGACCAGCGCCACAGCGACGAAGGCCATCACCAGCCCTCGACCGTGGTCCACCCGGAACCCGTCCTCCGAGGAGTAGAACAGCGCCCGTTGCCCGGAGTCGTCCAGCGAGAAGGCGGTGACGGTGAGCAGAACCAGCAGGGCGCCCGCCACCGCCAGACCGGCCGTCCGGGCGTCGTGCCCGGTGGCCGGACGCCCACGCAGGGCCAGCGCCACCGCGACGCTGAGCAGGAGCAGCCCCACCAGGTACGCGACACCGAAGGCGCCCACCTCGGCCACCCCACCGGGCACCCGGATGGTGCCGCTGCCCTCGGGGCCGCCGTTCGGCACGGTCATCACCAGCCACTCCCCGGCCATCGACGCCGTGGCGGCGACCGCGCCGAGCAGGACCAGCACCGGGGGCAGCCGTCGGTCCTGACGCAGCGCGGCGGGCCACTGCCCGAACCGTCGGCTCGTCGCCCGCCCGGTGGCACCCCACTCCGGCACTGAGGTGTCGTCCGAGCGGTCGTCCTGTCTCGGGATGGGGAGATCCTGGGACATCGGCCACCTTCCGCGTCGCGGGCCTGACCCGCATCATCCCACGGCGGTGACGTCGACACCCGGAAGCGACGTACCGGGGTGGTCGGCGTTCCCGCGACGACCTGCGGCGTCGGGGGCGGGGGACGTATCGACGAACCGCCCCGCCGCCGACGGCCGTGCGGGGGCGGTGCCGCCGCTGCCGGTCGCCTCGCCCGGGTCGGTCGCCGCGGGCCGTGGTTTCGACTAGCGTTCGGGGTATGCCTATCCGTACCGCTTCCGCACGTTGGCAGGGCAACCTCACCGAGGGTGCCGGGACCGTCCGCACCGGCAAGGGCGGGCTGGAGGGGAACTACTCCTTCAAGTCGCGCTTCGAGGAGGGCGAGGGGACGAACCCCGAGGAGCTCATCGGCGCCGCCCACGCGGGTTGCTTCTCGATGGCGCTCTCCAAGCAGCTCGCCGATGCCGGCGCGACCGACACCTCGGTGGAGACCACCGCCAAGGTGCACTTCGACAAGACCGACGCGGGGATGACCGTCACCCGGATCGAGCTGGAGACGGTCGGCCAGGCCCCGAGCCTGGACGAGGCCGAGTTCGCCAAGCTGGCCGAGGCCGCCAAGGAGAACTGCCCGATCTCCCGGCTGCTCTCCCCCGGCGCGCAGATCAGCCTCACCGCCCGCCTCGCCTCCTGACCCGTTCCACCCGCTGGACCGTTCACCCCCCACCGCCCCGTCCGGCACGCCGCGACCCCGTGGCGGCCCGGCGGGGCGGTGGCGTGGTGGGGCGGTGGGGTGAACGGGGCAGGTGATGGGCGGCGGGTCGGGCACAATGGGTGGGGTGCCCGTGGAGATGAGCCGTGAACGCTTCGAGGAGCTGGTCGGCGAGGCCCTCGACGAGGTGCCCGAGGAGTTGCTCCGGCTGATGAGCAACGTGGTCATCCTGGTCGAGGACGACCCACCCGCCGGCGAGGACCTGCTCGGCCTCTACGAGGGGCACGCGCTGACCGAACGCGGCTGGAGCTATTCGGGCGTACTCCCCGACCGGATCTTCATCTACCGCCGGCCCATCCTGCGGATCTGCGCCACCGAGGACGACGTCATCGACGAGGTGGCGGTGACCGTGGTGCACGAGATCGCCCACCACTTCGGCATCGACGACGAGCGGCTGCACGCGCTGGGCTGGGGCTGAGCGCCCCGCCCGCCCCACGTCTGCTGCTCCGGCCGGTCGTCTGCGTACCGCTGACCGGTTCCGTGCGTGGAGCCGGGCCTGCGCTCCGCTCGGCCGATGCGGCCGGTTGCGGGGGCTGCCTACCGTTGGGGGAGCACACCCCTAATCAGGAGGAAAACCCAATGCGCAGCGCGCTGTTCTCCGCAGAAAACCTGGAGAAGGAGTCCGCCCAGCCCGGCATGCGGCTGCAGAACTCCAAGATGTTGAAGATCGAACTCAACGGCGAGGCGATGGCCCGGGTCGGGTCGATGGTCGCCTACCAGGGGCAGGTGCAGTTCCAGGCGCTCGGCTCGGGCGGCATCGGCAAGTTCATCAAGCAGCGGCTCACCGGTGAGGGCGTGCCGCTGATGAAGCTCAGCGGTCACGGCGACGTCTTCCTCGCCGAGCTGGCCAAGGACGTGCACATCATCGACCTGGAGCCGGGCGACGCCCTGTCGATCAACGGGTCCAGCGTGCTGGCCTTCGACTCGACCCTGTCGTACGACATCAAGATGGTCGGCGGCGCGGGGATGGCCTCGTCCGGCCTGTTCAACTGCGTGTTCAGCGGCCACGGCCGGATCGCCATCACCACCAAGGGCACCCCGGTGGTGCTCAACGTCGACGCGCCCACCTACGTCGACCCGCAGGCCGCCGTCTGCTGGTCGGCCAACCTCCAGACCGGCTACCACCGGGCGGAGCAGCTCGGCCTGGGCACCCTGCTCGGTCGCAGCACCGGTGAGGCGTTCACCATGAGCTTCGCCGGCCAGGGGTTCGTCGTGGTCCAGCCGTCGGAGGAGCCGCCGGTCCAGGGCAGCGGCGGCCAGCAGCAGCAACAGGGCCTGCTCGGCGGCCTGCTCAGCTGATCTTCGCCGCGTGGGGGGCGGTCCCGGACGGGACCGCCCCCCACGCGTGCCGCACCGCCCGTCGAGAGCCGGGCCGGCGGGGTCAGCTCAGTTCGCCGGAGCGCAGCCGGGCCAGCCAGGCCGCCGCGTCGGTGTAGTCGGTGTCCGACAGGCCGGCGGGGGCCGGGACCGGCCGGTCACCCGCCGCGTCGGCCCACCGGTGCCGGGGGTACGACCCGAGGAACCGCACCTCGGCGCAGACCCGGCGCAGCCCCTGCAACGCCTCGCCCAGCCGGGCGTCCGCGACGTGACCGGTGCAGTCGAGGAAGAAGACGTACCGGCCGAGCGCCTCCCCGGTGGGGCGGGACTCGATCCGGGTCAGGTTGACCCCGCGTACGGCCAGCTCCATCAGCACCGACAGCAGGGCACCCACCCGGTCGTGGGCGATGTAGACGACCAGCGAGGTGACGTCGTCCCCGGTGGGCGGCGGCGGCGGACCGGGGCGGGACAGCAGCGCGAAGCGGGTCACCGCGTCCGGATGATCGGCGATCTTGTCGGAGAGCAGCGTCAACCGGTGCCGGGCGGCGCCGATCGGGGCGCAGATCGCCGCGTCGTACTCGCCGTTCGCCGCGCCCGCCGCCGCCGCGCCGTTGGAGAGCACGTCGATCACCGTCGCGTCGGGCAGGTGGGCGCGCAGCCAGTTGCGGCACTGGGTGGACGCCTGCGGGTGGGCGGCCACGCTGCGTACCCCGTCGAGCTGGGTGCCGGGCCGGGCGCCGAGCACGAACTCCACCGGCAGGATCACCTCCCGGGTGATCACCAACGGATCCCCCTCGGCCAGCTCGTCCAGGGTCACCCCGACCGCGCCGCCGATCGAGTTCTCCAGCGGCACCAGCGCGGCGTCCGCCTCGGCGGCCCGTACGCTCTCCAGCGCCTCGCCGACACTGCGGGCGGGCGTGCGGCTGCCGCGTTCGGCGGCCGGGAGGGTACGCAACGCCTGTTCGGCGAAGGTGCCCTCGGGGCCCAGGTAGACGTAGCGGGTCGGCGGGGTTCCGGGCATGTCGCCCAGCCTACGCACCCGGTGGCGCTCCGGCCCCGGCGTCGCAGGCCAACGTCCGGATGGCGGGCGGCGCGGCGGCCTTCACCTCGATCGAGCAGACGTCCGTACCGGCGGTGACCAGCACCACCGCGCCGCCCGGCTCCCCCCGGCTCACCGCCTGCAACTGCTCGTGCCCGCTGACCGCCAGCACGGTGTAGTGCCAGCCGTCGGCGCAGAGCGGCCCCTGCACGGCGCGCACCGACACGTTCCGGGGCAGCACGTCGTCGCGGAGCAGGCCGATCACCCGGTCGGTGGATGGCCGGCCGGCGCAGGGCACCGCGACCGTGGCGGCGGTGGGGGTCGGGGCGGGCGGCGTGGTGGTCGGCGGCAGGGTGGGGAGCACCGCCAGGGCGGTGGGCGGCGTGGTCGGCGGCACGACCGGTGTCGGCGGGGCGACGGGGACCGCGACCCGGCGTTCCGGCGGAGCGGCGCACCCGGCGAACGGCAGCACGGCGAGGAGCGCCACGGCGAGCCGGGCCACGGCGAGCCGGGCCACGACGGGGCGGGCCACGACGGGCCGGCGACGCGGCGGACGGGGTGCGGGAGTGGGCGGCACGGACCGGTCCTCGGGGGATTCGGGCGTGGTCAGATCGCGGAGAAGAAGGTGAGTGAGCCGGAGACCGACCCCTCGGTGAGCACCGGCGTGGAGATGGCGTCCACTGTCGCGTAGGTGCTGTCGTCCCCGGCGGGCTGCACCCTGAGCAGCCCGCGGGCCAGCCGGCCGGAGTGCAGGGCGAGCAGCGGGGGGATCTTGTCGGTCTCCTGCTCCGGCAGCTCGTGCCGGGCGGCGGTGAAGTCGAGCAGCCGCAGGCCCCCTTCGAGCAGCGGCAGCCCGACGACGGCCTCGGGGGCGCCGAGGCAGAGCAGCTCGCAGCCGGCGGCCGAGATGGCCACCACCCGGGTGCCGGCGTCGATGAGCAGGCAGGGCTCGTCGGCGTGCGAGACGGTGGCCGACCACGTCCCGACGTTGTCGCCCCCCGGCTCTGTCGGCGTGCGTGCGGCCGGCACGAACACGTCCGAGAGCGAGAGTTCGACGTGGGCCACCGCGCCTCCTAGGTACACCGACGGTCTGTCCACGCTAGCCGGTCTTCGTGACGGTCGCCGACCGCGCTGGAGTCACCAGCCGCCGGTGGGTGGTGGTGCGGGTGCCCGGGTGGGCGGCCGGCGACGGCGCGGACCGGAGTGTCGCGGGGACCGGTGCCGCGGGGCGTCGTCGGTGACGTTACCGGCGACCCGCCTGCTTGTCAGCGGCCGTTCGGCCCTCGTCGTACCACCGGTAGTCGCCGGCGGGACGGTAGGTGCCGTTGTGCCAGGTCTGTGGTGCCTGGGCGACCCGGGAGAGCTTCTCGGCGGTGGCCGGGCTGATCCGGTTGCCACCGGCGACGAGGAGGCGGTCCAGCTCCCGGTGGGTCGCCATCATGCAGTCCTTCGGCAGGCCGTAGACGCTGATGACACCGGAGCCGACGAAGGTCAGCACCGGGGTCACCGGGATCGGCAGGCCGACCGCCTCGGTGAGGGCCTTGCTCGCCCGCTTGGCGTCCCGCCGGGCCTCGGCCACGTACGGCGGGCGCTTGCCGTTGATCTGCACCACGTCCCCGGCGACCAGCACCCGGGCCCGGCCGTGGTCGGCGATGCTGACCGCGAAGAGCCCGCTGGGACCGATGGCGAGGAAACCGGCGCGGTCTTCCTGCCCGTGGTCGCGCAGCATGTCCGAGACGTCGGTGCGGGGCCACTCGACCACGTGCCACGCGGGACCGAGGTGGTCGAGCTGACCGAGCGCCCGGGCACCGGCGGCCTCCAGCCGGCGGGCACCCCGCTCGGCCCGGCGACGACGGGCCCACTCCAGCGGGGTCGGCCGGGCCGGGTCGAGTGTCGCCGACCCGTCGGGACGGGGGTGCGGCACCGCCACGGGCGGCAGTGCCCGGGTGGGTACGGCTCGACGAGCGGGAAAGACAGTCATCGCGACCTCCGGCAAAAGGTCCCTCGAAAGTTATGTTCTCACTACCCTACGTCGCCACTGTGGGGGTACGGCAAGTTGGAGCGCCGGAATGAGTGCGGATGAATGCCATATTCATCCCCGATTCTTCCGCTGAACACCCTTCACCACTGCCCTACGCTGCGGGGGTGACCCACTACGTGGACAGCGAGGTCGGTCGACTCGGCACGGTGCTGTTGCACCGGCCGGGCCCGGAACTTGCCCGCCTCACCCCCCGCAACAACGACTCGTTGCTCTTCGACGCTATCCCATGGGTCGGCCGGGCACAGGAGGAGCACGACGCCTTCGCCGCCGAGCTGCGCGGGCGCGGCGTCGAGGTGCTCTACCTCGCCACCCTGCTCGCCGAGACGCTCGCCGTCGCCGAGGCCCGCGCGGAGCTCACCGAGCAGGTGCTCAGCTCGCCCCGGCTGGGCGACACCCTGCGCCGGCGGGTCGCCGACCACCTCGCCTACCTCGATCCCGCCGCCCTCGCCGACGTGCTCACCGCCGGCCTGGCCCACGAGGAGCTGCGGATCAGCCCCGAGCGCCCCGGCGGTCTGGTCTGGACGATGATGGACCGGCACGACTTCGTCATCGACCCGCTGCCCAACCTGCTCTTCACCCGGGACTCGTCACTGTGGATCGGCGACCGGGTCGGGGTGACCAGCCTCGCCATGCCGGCCCGTCGCCGGGAGACCACGCTGACCGACGCGATCTACCGCTACCATCCGCGCTTCGTCGGCACCCGGACCGTCTACCACCCCGGCCTGGAGCACCTCGAAGGCGGCGACGTGCTGCTGCTCGCCCCCGGGGTGCTCGCCGTGGGGGTGGGTGAGCGGACCACCCCGGCGGGTGCCGAACGACTGGCCCGGCAGGTCTTCGCCGCCGGCCTCGTGCACACCATGCTGGTGGTGCCCATCGCCCAGGAACGGGCCACCATGCACCTCGACACCGTCTGCACCATGGTCGACGTCGACGCGGTGCTGATGTACCCCAACGTGGCCAGCACGCTGTCGGCGTACACGGTGGTCGCCGGCCCGGACGGCGAGCCCCGGGTGGACGGCCCCGCGCCGTTCCTGCGCGCGGCGGCCGACGCGATGGACCTCGACCAGCTCCGGGTCATCGACACCGGGCTGGACCCGGTGACCGCCGAACGTGAGCAGTGGGACGACGGCAACAACACCCTCGCCCTGGCCCCCCGGCTCTGCGTCGGCTACGAACGCAACGTGGAGACCAACGCCCAGCTCGAACGTGCCGGCATCGAGGTCATCCCGATCGCGGGTTCGGAGCTCGGCTCCGGCCGGGGTGGCCCCCGCTGCATGTCCTGTCCGCTGGTCCGCGAGCCACTACGCCCACCGGCCGCCTGAGCCGGCGGCGACCGCACCGCCCGGGCTGCCCGCCGGTGCTCAGCGCAGGGTGAGCTGGCGGCCCAGCAGCCCCTGCCGCGCCCGGCGTCCGGCGGCGTCCAGCGGCTCCTTCTCGGTCAGCGCGTCGGCGTACCGCTCGGCGAACGCGGCGACCGGCTCCTCCCACTCGGCGGCCGGAGTGTCCTCGGGCAGGTCCCAGACCGGCACCAGCCGGCCGTGCGCCCGGAACATGCCGGCGAACCTCGTGCCCTCGCCCAGGGTGAGCGCACCCGAGGCGGAGAGCCGGGAGAGCGTGTCCAACGCGGCGTCCTCGTCGTCGCCGAGCACCCAGCGCACGTGTGCCTTCTCCGGCACCCGGCACCAGTAGGCGGCCCGCGCCGCGGCCAGCCTGACGGTCGGGTAGATCGCCGCGTTCGCCCGTTCCAGGGACGCCTGCACGGTCGGGTCGTCGGCCGCGCCGGGGTCGAGCCAGAAGTCGAAACCCTCGTGCATGGTGACGTCCAGCGGGGCGTCGACCAGGATGTCCTGGAGGCGGGGGCCGGGGCCGGGCAGCGGCGGCACCGTCACCTGCCCGCCCGGCTCGGTGCGCAACGCGCAGAGCAGCGCCTCGGCCAGGTCCCGCGAGACGTCGCCGGACTGCTGGTGCCGCTGGAGACCGATGAACACCCGACCGTCCGGCTTGGTCATCGCCGGGGCGGCCATCGGCAGCACGGTGGCCAGGGTGACCGGCCGGTCGCCGTGCTCCTCGACCAGTTCGGGGGTGAGCCGCAGCGGCGCGGAGGCGGCCGGCACGAGTTCGCGCAGGGCGATCCACTCCGGTTCGTCCGCCAACCCCTCGAACGGACGGGGGACGAAGACGTCCCGGATCTTCTCCCGGCGGGGAGCGGCCTCGACGCGCTGGTTCTTTCGACGCTTGCTCACGGCGAGACAGCCTAGAGCCCGACTGGCGACCGTGGGGGCAGGACCCGCCCCACGGCCCGGCCCGGGCGGGCTCAGGCCCGGCCCGAGTGGGATCACGCCCGGCCGAGCGGGCTCGGGTGTGGTCTGCGGTCAGCCGGCGGGGATCAGGTCCGGCCGGCAGTCGGCCGGGTCGAACTCGGCCCAGACGCTCTGCCCCAGACCGTCCCGGTCGACCCCCCAACGGCTGGCCAGCCCGGCGACGATGTGCAGACCCCGCCCGTCGACGGCGTCCGTCCCGGCGGCCCGCATCCGCGGTCCGGCCTCGGCGCCGCCGTCGGTCACCCGGACCGACAGGAGCGGACCCGTCCGGCCGGGCCGTAACCGCCAGGCGACCCGGACCACCCCGCCGGGCAGCGGGTCGGCGTGCCGGACCGCGTTGCCGACCAGCTCGGCCAGGACGGCCACCAGGTCGGCGAGGAGCGCCGGGGGGACCAGTCCGGCGAGTTCGTCGGCGAGCCGGTGCCGGGCCAGCCGCGCTCCGGTGGCGTGGTGGGGGACCACCACGCACCACGAACGATCGACTCGTCCTGTCGACACCGCGGCTCCTTCTCGGCCCGTGCCCGCCGGCGCGTCACCGGCCCACCCCGGGCAGGTCACTGGCGCGGCAGCCGCACCTCTGCGACGGTACCGCCACCGTCTCGTGGACGTAGGGATACCCATCCATTTTGCTGTTCAACGATCCGGCGGACGAGATAGAGGCCGAGTCCGGCACCCGGATAGCCCCGGCGGTCCCCGGACTCGCCCTGCCAGAACCGGTCGAAGGCGCGTTCGGCGTGTTCCGGCCGGATCCCCACCCCCCGGTCGGCCACCCGGAACGCCACGGTCCGGCTGTCGGCCGTCGCCACCACCTCGATGGGGGAGTCGGTCGGCGACCACTTCCCCGCGTTGGTGCACAGCTCGGTCAGCACGGTGGTCAGCCGGTGCCGGTCCCCGAGGGTCTTGGGCAGGTCGGCCGGGATGCTCAGCAGCAGCCGGCGGCGCAGGTCGCCGGGGAGGTCCAGGACCGCCGCGTGCAGCGCCTCGCCGAGGTCGAACGGGACGGCCGGCCCGTCGCTGGGGCGCACGTCGGTGGCCGAGGTGAGCAGCCGGTCGACCAGCCGGGCCAGTTCGTTGGCCCGTTGACCGATCACCCGGGCCGCCTGCCGCCGGTCGTGGTCGGTCAGCGACTCCCAGTGGTCGGTGAGGGTGTCCGCGTACCCCTTGATGACGGTGACCGGGGTGCGCAGTTCGTGGCTGGTGACCGCGACGAAGAGGTCGCGGTCGGAGTCGCGGCGCTGCTGGTCGGTGATGTCGCGGAAGGTGACCACCCGGAGCATGCCCGGGCCGGCCAGCTCGCCGGCGGTGATCCGCAGCCACTGCCCGTCCGCGAGCTGGTGGTCGAGCACCTGGCCGGCGGCCGGGAGCGGGAACGGCAGCGGCCGGTTCATCGCCTCGCCGGCGGTGCGGCCGGTGACCTCGACGGCCGCGGGGTTCCACAGCCGGACCCGGCCGTCCCGGTCGACCACGGCCAGGCCGTCGGCGAGCGCCGCGACCACCGGGCCGTCGCCGTGCACCGGCAGGCCGCTCTGGTCGCCGTACATGTGGGCGATGCAGGAGGCGAGGTAGCCGAGGGTGGCGTGCTGGACCCGGTTCTCGGACTCGTCGTCGTCGGGGTAGAGGGCGTGCAGGCTGCCGACGGTGAGCCCGTTGAGTTCGGCGCGGGCGACGACCATGCGGCGCAGGCCGCGGGCGGCCAGTTCCCCGGCGAGCGGGCCGTCCAGGTGGTCCAGCCGGGTCTGCCGGACCCGGGGGCCGGTGAGCAGGCAGACGGTGGCCGGGTCGGAGGCGGGCAGTGGGCGGCCGATGGCCCATTCGGCGCAGCCGCTGGCGGCGATCACCTGGCCGCCGGTGGGGGTGAACTCGACGAACGCCACGCAGGCCGCGCCGAGCGCGGGCCGGGCCGCCTGGAGCAGCGCGGTGAGCACCGGCAGCCCGGCCTCACCCGAATTGATCATCTCGATCACCGCGCCGTGGTCGGCGATGAGGGCGGCGAGATCGGGGCGTTCCGGCATGCCCCGAGTGTGCCCCGTGCGACGCCCTTCGGGCACCCCCCGGGGGTCGGTCCGCTCCGGCATCCGGTGCCGACCCGACCGGTCGGTGCCGGCCCGGTCCGGCCGGGAGTCGGGCGTCACCGGCCGAGCCGGGCCAGGGTGTGCGCGGGCCGGTCGGTGATCACCCCGTCCACCCCGGCGTCGAGGACCAGCGCCAGGTCGGTCGGTTCGTTGACCGTCCAGACGTACACCTGGTGGCCGGCGGCCCGCAGCGCGGGGACCAGCTCCGGGCGGGACCGGACCAGGCCGATGCCCGGCCCGGCGATCCGTGCCCCGAACGGCAGCCGCCCGAGCGGCAGCCAGCGGGGCAGCACCTCCAGCAGCAGCACCGTCGGCAGCGCCGGGGCCAGCTCGCGGACCCGGCGGACCGCCAGCGGGGAGAAGGACATCACGGTGACCTGGACCGGCTCGTCGGGGGCCGGCTCGGCCAGCCCGTGCCGACGCAGCAGGGCGACCAGCCGGCGCTCGACGTCCCCCCGGTAGCGGGACGGGTGCTTGGTCTCCACCAGCAGCCGGACCGGGCGGCCGGCGGCCCGGACGGCCGTCAGCAGCCGGTCCAGGGTGAGCAGCCGGGTGTGCGCGTCGTCCGGCGGCCCGTCGCCGTCGGCCGGCGTGCACCCGGGGTGCCAGGAGCCGAAGTCCAGCGCCTCCAGCTCGGCCAGGGTCCGGGCGCTGACCAGGCCGTGACCGTTGCTGGTCCGGTTCAACCGCCGGTCGTGTACGCAGACCAGGTGCCCGTCGCGGGTCAGCCGGACGTCGCACTCCAGCCCGTCGGCGCCCTCGTCGAGTGCCCGCAGGTAGGCCGCCAGGGTGTGCTCGGGAAGGTCGGCCGACGCGCCACGGTGCGCGAAGACCAGGGGATCGCCCATCTGTCGACGCTCAGATGACCTGGCCGGGCTGCCCGTCCCCGGTGACCACCGGCCGACCGACGGCCACCCACTGCCGCATGCCGCCGTCGGCGTTGCGCACCTGCTCCCAGCCGTTGCCGAGCAGGTAACCGACCACCTGGGCGGAGCGCCCGCCGGAGCGGCAGATCACCGCGACCTCGCGGTCGGTGGGCACCTCGGCGAGCCGGGCCGGCAGCTCCATCATCGGCACGTGGTGGGCGCCGGGCGCGTGGCCCGCCGCCCACTCGTCGTCCTCGCGGACGTCGAGCAGGTAGGTGTCGTCGTCGATCGCGGTCACGGGGACGCTGGGAACCTGGGATCCGAACACGGTCACCAAGCCTAGATCCTCGGTGCCGGCGACGGCATCCCCGGCGGTCGGCGTGGCGGCGGTGGAGGCGCCGTCGGCGGGTCGGGCCGGCGGTGGGGCGGGCGCGCAGCGCGCCGGGCCGGCGGTGGGGACGGCGACCGGGGTGGGGGTCACAGCTGGTTGACCCAGCGGGGGTTGGCCCGGGACCAGTCGGGCAGCCGGTCGGTGCGGACGGCGTCGAAGAGCCCACCGCCGCCCTGGTCGAGCACCACGTACGAGATGCCGTCGATGGTCTGCGGATAGGACGGCAGCTGCACCCCGTGCAGCGCGTCGGCGGGCAGCGAGCGCAGGGCGAAGACCAGATCGTCCAGGGGTACGCCGTTGGTGTCGACGGTGAGCGAGCCGCCGACCGCCCGCAGCACCCGGTCCAGCTGCACCGGATCGCTGCGCAGGTGGGACTGGGCGGCCCGGTCCAGCATCGCCCGCAGCATCTGCTGCTGGTGCCGTTGCCGGTCGTAGTCGCCGTTCGGGAGATCGTAGCGCTGCCGGGCGTAGTCCAGCGCCTTCGCGCCGTCCATCTGCTGGCAGCCGACCGGGAAGGTGGTCCCGGTGTGGATCGACCGGACCTCGGTGTCGACGCACATCCGGACGCCGCCCAGCAGGTCGATGACCTTCCGGAAGCCGGCGAAGTCGACGAGCGCGGCGCCGTCGAAGCGGATGCCGGTGAGCCGGGTCAGGGTGGCCGAGAGCAGGCGGGTGCCGCCCTCCCCGCCGCCGCCGTGCTCGTACGCCGCGTTGATCTTGTCTTGCCCCCCGCCGTAGCCGGCGCCGTCGGGCGGAATGGCGACCAGCAGGTCGCGGGGAACGGAGATCAGGTACGCCTGCCGCAGGCCGGGCGGAAGGTGCACGATGAGGATGGTGTCGGAACGCTGGTCCGCCTGCTGCGCGCCGGCGCGGCGGTCGGAGCCGACGACCAGGTAGTTCAGGCCGGCGTCCAGCTCGGTGCGGGCCTGCCGGGAGTCCGGGGCGAGCAGTTGCTCCCTGCTGACCGTCCGGTCGTAGCGGTGGGCGAGCAGCCGTACCCCGACCACGGCGAGGCCGGCGAGCAGCACCAGGGCCAGGCCGACGCCGAGCAGCACCCGCGACCAGCGGGGGCGGACCCCGCGCCGGCCGGGGGACGGGGTGCCCCGCCCTCGGTCGGGCCGTGCTGACCTGGCCGTGGCGTCCTCCCCGTGGCTCAACGTGAATAGTTCTCACGTCAGGCTACGGCGGGGCGGCGGAGCGCCGGGCCGGTTCGCCGGGACTACCGGCGGGTCACTTGCGGGTGGACAGCACGCTCGGGTTGGCGTAGACGAACTCGGCCAGCTTGTCTTCCTTGATCGCCTGGAACATGTCCAGGGTCTGCTGGCTGAGCGCCTCGCGGTTGTTGGCGTTGCCGTTGAACGTGCCGCCGTTGGTGCGCAGCATGGTCAACTCGTTGGCGGTCACCCCGCGCATGGTGAAGACCAGGTCCGCGACCGGCACGCCGCCGGTGTCCAGGATGAACGCCTTGCCGGCCGCCTTGATCAGCTGGTTGACCTTGACCGGGTTGGTCAGCATGCCCTTGTCGGTCGCCTTGCGGGCCATCGCCTTGATCAGCTGCTGCTGGTTCTGCTGCCGGTCGTAGTCGCTGTTCGGCAGGCCGTAGCGCTGCCGCGAGTAGTCGAGCGCCTGGAGGCCGTTCATCTCCCGGCAGCCCTTCTTGTAGACCACCGGGGTCATCGGCCGGCCGGTCTTCTTAGCGTCGGCGTTCCACATCTGCTTGCCGTCCACGATCATCATGTGGTGCGACTTCACCTCGTGGCTGACGCAGATACGCACCGTGCCGAGGGTGTCGATGACGTTCTTGAAGCCACCGAAGTTGATGATCGCGGCGCCGTCGAAGCTGACCCCGGTCATGTTCTTGATGGTCTGGGCCATCAGCTGCGCGCCGCCCTCCCAGCCGCCGCCGTTGCGGGCGCCGGCCTGGAACGCCGCGTTGATCTTGTCGGTGCCGCCCTTGAAACCGCTCTTCTTGAACGCCGGGATCTGCGCCTCGGTGTCCCGGGGGATCGAGATCAGGTACGCCTGGTCGTGGCTGGCCGGGATGTGCAGCACGATGATGCTGTCCGACCGGACGTCGTCGGCGGCCCAGCGCTCCCGGGCGTCCACGCCGAGCAGCAGCATGTCGATCGGGCCGTCGAGGTTGGCACCGCCCTCGGCCTCGGTCTTGCCCGCCCCGCCGAGCAGGTTGCGCTGGGCGATGTTGCCGGTGGCCTGACTGATCAGCGCCTTGCTGCCGACGATCGCCACGCCGCTGGTCAGCATCAGCACCGCGCCGAAGACCACGGTCAGTCGCGCCCAGAGCGGGTCCTTGCGCCGGGTGCGCTTGCGGGCCGTCGTGGAGGGCCGACCGCCGCGACCGCCCGGTGACGGGACGGCGGCCGACGCCCGGTAGGGGTCGGCACTCAGCGACGTGGGGCGGGGGCTGGTCTGAACCGGCATGCGTGCTCCAGCTCGCGTGATCGGGGGGCGGGACCACTTTACGTACCGCTTCCCGGCTAGGCGAGGTCGTCACACGCACAAATCCCAGGGAAACCGACCTTTACCTTCGGAATTCATCCTTTCGGGTCAGGCTGTCCGCCCGGACGGCTGTTGGCGTTCGATGATCAAGGGGTTCGGAAATGACCTCTGATGACGTTCGTCGACATCTGCCGGACACATCGGCATCGACGCCGACCCGTTCCCCGGACCGCCAGGGTGAACCGTCAGGGCCGCCCCCGCCGCGGCGGCGGTCAGTTCCCGGCGCCCGTGGCGCCCTTCTTCGGGTTGTTGGCCGCCACCCAGTCCGCCATGGTGTCGGCGGACATCGCCTGGTACATCGCCAGCGCCTTCGTCCGGTCGGACACCACCACCGACTCCCCGTTGATGGTGTCGCTGCCGGTGTTCGGGCTGGTGAGGAAGGTCAGGTTCTCGCCGCGCAGATTGCGGAACTGGATGGCCATGTCGGCGAGGGAGAAGTCGTTGTCCACGGTCACCGCGTCGGTCACCGACTGGAGGAACGCGTTCAGCTTCTTGGGGTTGGTCAGGGTGCCGGTGCTCGCCGCCTTGTCCAGCAGCGCCCGCAGGAACTCCTGCTGGTGCCGCATCCGGGCGAAGTCGCCCTGGGGGAACTGCTTGCGCTGCCGGATCCAGTCCAGCGCGGTGGCGCCGTCCATGTGCATGGTGCCCTTGGTGAACTTCCGGTACGGCTTGTGGATCGAGGTGATGCTCTGCTCCACCTTCAGGTCGACCCCGCCCACCGCGTCGGTGACCTCCTTGAAGCCGCCGAAGTCGATCGCCATCACGTTGTCGATCCGGACGTCGGTGAAGCACTCCACGGTGCGTACCGCCAGCGGCAGGCCACCGAAGGCGAACGCGGCGTTGATCTTGGCGCGCCGACCGGAGTCGCAGGCCGCGCCCGCGCTCTCGGGAATCGGCACGTACAGGTCACGCGGGACGGAGACCAGGTAGGCCTCCTTGTGGTCGGCCGGGATGTGCATGACGATCAGCGTGTCCGCCCGCCACTCGCCCGGCTTGTCGACCGCGGCGTCCGGATCCCGCGAGTCCGTGCCGACCAGCAGGATGTTGAGCGCCCCCTCGACCGGCTTCGCGGGCCGACCACCGGTGATCTCCGAGAACGGGTCGGTGCGGGCCAGGTCGTCGTTGAGGTTGCGGGTGTAGAACCAGGCCCCGATCCCACCGAGCAACGCCACCACCAGCACCGTCACGCCGGCGACCAGGGCGATCCGGCCCCAGCGCGGACGCGGCCCGCGCCGGCCGTAGTTCCCCGGCCCACCCGGCCCGGCGGGTGTGCCGGGGCCGCCCGGTCCGCCCGACCGGGGCTGGTCGTCCTGGTACGACGGGTACCACTGCGCGTCGGACTGCCGGGTGCGCCCGGTGGCGCCCCGGTCGGAGCCGGGCACCGGGGCACGGCCCGCGCTGCGGTGGAGGTACGGGAGCGAGGCGCCGGCTGACGAGGTCGCTGACATGCGTTTCAGCGTACGTAGGCGGGTCGAGCGTTCGCTGAAGGTGAAGCGCGCCCGGTGCCCCGCGTGGCCTGGGGGAGCTACCCTAGCCGGCCGCGGAAATGGTCGATGGTGCGTCGCAGGCCGTCTTCGGGCGAGACCGTCGGCTGGTATCCCAGCAGGTCCCGGGCGAGGGCCAGGTCGGGGCGGCGCATCTCCGGGTCGTCCGAGCTGCGGGTGACGTAGGTCACCTGCGAGGTGCTGCCGGAGAGTGACACGATCGTCTCGGCGAGTTGCCGCATGGTCAGCTCGTGTTCGGTGCCGCAGTTGATCGGGCCGGTCTCGGTCGAGTCGAGCAGCAGCAGGATGCCGCGCACCAGATCGTCGACGTAGCAGATCGACCGGGTCTGCTCACCGGTGCCGTGCACGGTGATCGGCTCGCCGCGCAGCGCCTGGGAGATGAAGGTCGGGATGGCCCGGCCGTCGTCCGGGCGCATCCGGGGGCCGTAGGTGTTGAAGATCCGGACGATCGCCGCGTCCAGCCCCCGGCTGCGGTGGTACGCCATGGTGGCCGCCTCGGAGAAGCGCTTCGCCTCGTCGTAGACGCTGCGCACCCCGATCGGGTTGACGTTGCCCCAGTACGTCTCCCGCTGCGGGTGCTCCTTCGGATCCCCGTACGCCTCGGAGGTGGAGGCCATCAGGAAGCGGGCCGCGTCGGCCGTCGCCCGGTCGAGCAGGTGCAGGGTGCCCACCGACCCGACCCGGAGGATCTCCACCGGGAGCTTCGCGAAGTCGGTCGGGCTGGCCGGGGACGCCATGTGCAGGATCGCGTCGAACCGCGCGGCCAACGCCGGGTGGTGGGTGGGCAGGCCCTCGGAGATGTCCGCCTCGACCAGGGTGAAGCGCGGGTGCTCCGCCAGGTGGGCGACGTTGTCCTTGGAGCCGGTGACGAAGTTGTCCAGCGCGACCACGGTGCACCCGCGCCCGATCAGGGCGTCCACCAGGTGCGACGGCACGAACCCGGCGCCGCCGGTGACGAGGACGCGGTGACCGCTTCCGAACCGCTGGGCAACCTTCATGGCGGCCAGCCTACTCAGCGGCGGAGGCCCCCGCCGCGACAGGTCGCGGCGGGGGCCTCCTGGTGCCGGTCGGTCAGTGCGCTCCCGCGCCGGTGAGGGCGCGCACCTCCAACTCGGCGTACTTGTCCTCGTCGTGCTCCTTGGAGATGAGCGTGCCGATCCAGCCGCAGAGGAACCCGAACGGGATGGACAGCAGGCCCGGGTTCGACAGCGGGAACCACTGCCAGTCGTGGTCCGGGAACATCGAGGTCGGTGCGCCGGAGACGACCGGCGAGAAGAACACCAGGAACACGGCGGAGACCAGGCCGCCGTAGATCGCCCAGACCGCGCCCGAGGTGTTGAACCGCTTCCAGAACAGGCTGTAGAGGATCGCCGGCAGGTTGCCCGAGGCGGCCACCGCGAACGCCAGCGCCACCAGGAAGGCCACGTTCAGGCTCTGCGCGTAGATCGACAGGGCGATCGAGACCGCGCCGATGACCAGGGCCGAGATCCGGGCCACCCGGACCTCCTGGCGTTCGGAGGTCTGCCCCTTCTTGATGACGTTGGCATAGAAGTCGTGCGCCAGGCTGGACGACGACGCCAGGGTCAGCCCGGCGACCACCGCGAGGATGGTGGCGAAGGCCACCGCCGCGATGATCGCCAGCAGGGTCGCCCCGCCCAGGTCGCCGCCGAGGAACGACCTGCCCAGCTCCTCGGCGAGCTGTGGCGCGGCGGTGTTGCCGGCCTTGTCCTGCGCGACGATCTCCTTGCCGCCGACCAGCGCGGCCGCGCCGAAGCCCAGGGCCAGGGTCAACAGGTAGAAGGTGCCGATGATGCCGATCGCCCAGAGCACGCTCTTACGGGCCGCCTTGGCGGTCGGCACGGTGTAGAAGCGGATCAGGATGTGCGGCAGGCCGGCGGTGCCGAGCACCAGGGCGATGCCCAGCGACAGCAGGTCCATCTTGTTGTAGAAGGTCTGGGTCGAGTTGCCGGCCACCTCGACGCCGTAGCGGAGCCCGGGTTCGAGGAACGCGTTGCCCTTGCCCGACGTGGCGGCGGCGTCACCGAGCAGCGCCGACAGGTTGAAGTTGTACTTCGCCAGCACCAGCACGGTCATCACCAGCGCGCCGGTCATCAGCAGGAACGCCTTGACGATCTGGACGTACGTGGTGCCCTTCATGCCACCCACGGTCACGTAGATGATCATCAGGGCGCCGACCATGATGATGGTGGCCACCTTGGCGGTGTCGGCGTCCATGCCCAGGAAGGTGGTGCCCGGCTTGATCCCGAGCAGCAGCGCGACCAGGGCGCCCGCGCCGACCATCTGGGCCAGCAGGTAGAAGATCGACACGGTGATGGTCGACACCGCCGCCGCCGTACGCACCGGACGCTGGCGCATCCGGAACGCCAGCACGTCGGCCATCGTGTACCGGCCCGAGTTGCGCAGCAGCTCGGCGACCAGCAGCAACGCCACCAGCCAGGCGACCAGGAAGCCGATCGAGTAGAGGAAGCCGTCGTAGCCGTACAGCGCGATGATGCCGGCGATGCCGAGGAACGACGCGGCCGACATGTAGTCGCCGCCGATCGCCATGCCGTTCTGGAAACCGGAGAAGGACCGGCCGCCGGCGTAGAAGTCGGTGGCCGTCTTGGTCTGCCGGCTGGCCCAGATGGTGATCGCCAGGGTCACCGCCACGAAGACCAGGAACAGCGTGATGGTGAGGTTGCGGGCGGTGCCGCCACCCGCCTCAGCCGCGAGGACCGTGTTCATGGGTCACCTCCCCCATCTCGGCGCGGATCCGGTCGGCGGTCGGGTCGAGCTTCCGGTCGGCGTACCGCGAGTAGAGCCAGGCGATGAGGAATGTCGAGACGAACTGGAGCAGGCCGAAGACCAGCGCCACGTTGATGTTGCTGCCGAAGAGCTTCGTGCCCATGAAGTCCCGCGCGTAGGCGGAGAGGATCACGTAGAGCGCGTACCACAGGAAGAACGCGACGGTCATCGGGAAGACGAAGCTGCGCAGCGCGCGGCGCAACCCGGCGAACTCGTCCGACCGTTGTACGGCCAGGTAACGCTCCGCCACCGACTCGGCGGGGGCGGGCGGGGGTGTGTCCGTGGACATCTGTGGATCACCACCTTCACAGGCATTGGGGGTTTCGCGCACCGTAGATAGCCCGCTGCCTGCCGGGAAAGGTCGAGATCGATCCCGGCAGCCCGCTGCGCCGAACGGTCCCCCGCCTGCGCCCAGTGACCCGCGTCACCCCGCTCACCGGGCGGACCGCACGTTGATCCACCCGCCTGGGCCGACGTTGCGGTATCCGCCGGCCAGGAGGTCGCTGTATCGGTGAGACGGCGACGCCACCCCGGCCCCGCCCGGGCGGGGCCGGTCAGGGGAACTGGTGGTAGCGACCCCGGTGGTGCAGGAGCGGAGGCAGGTCGGTGACGATCTCGACCGTCTCGATGGTGGCCTCGACCAGGAGTGCCCAGCCGTACTCCCGGGCGGTGTCGAGGCGGCAGCCGGCCCAGCTTCCGGCGTCGGCGGGCACCGGCCCGTAGGGCGTGTCGGTCCACGCGTCGGTGGCGAACAGTCCACCCGGGGAGGGGAAGAGCCCGGCGAACCGGTCCGCGAGCTGCCGGTGGGACGGCCCGAGCGGGGCCACCGCGAACCGGCCGGCGTCCTCGATCGCCGTCCACAGGTCGGCCTCGGGGTCGACCAGCCCGAGTAACCGGTCCGGCTCCCCCGCGGCGACCAGGGTTGACGACACGGTCAGCCCGGCCGGCCCGGGAGCCGTCCAGAGCGTCACCGACGCGGCCAGCCGGCCGCGCAGCCGGCGTGCCGGTGAACGCTGCTCGGTCGGCACCGCGAACGGGTCGGTGTGGTGGATCTCGGCGCCCGGGTTTGGATTCACGTGAAACATTGTGGCTCCCCGGCCCCGCCGGACGCGGCGAGTCCGGCCCGGCCGACCGGCCGGCCGGGATCACCCCGGGGTCAGCCCGGGATCACCCCGGGGTCAGCCCGGGATCACCCCGGGGTCAGCCCGGGATCACCCCGGGGTCAGCCCGGGATCACCCCGGGGTCAGCCCGGGATCACCCCGGGGTCGGGCCGAGGTTGGGGACGGCCCGGGGTCGGGGGTCGGTCCGGGGTCGTGGTGGCGGTCCCGGCCGTGGGCCACGGCCGCGACGGTCGTCCGGAGCCGAGCCCAGTACTCTTGCCCGTGGTCAGTTGCGTAGAGTAGCCGGGTTCGGGGGTGCTTCCCCGCGACAGGGCTTCGGAAGTGGGCGGCACGGTGCCGCCGACGCGAGGGGGAAGGCGGAGGCCGGCAGATGTCTGCGGCGAAGCGCAAGGCTGTGGTGCTGCTCAGCGGAGGGCTCGACTCCGCCACGGTGCTCGCGATGGCGGTGCACGAGGGTTACGAGGCCTACGCGTTGAGCTTCCGTTACGGTCAGCGACACACGGTGGAACTCGACGCCGCCCGGCGGGTGGCGGAGCGCCTCGGCGCGGCCCGGCACGTGATCGCCGACATCGACCTGCGCGTGTTCGGCGGCTCGGCGCTGACCGACGACGCGCTCGCGGTGCCGCACCACGACAGCGCGGACGACCTCGGCACCGACATCCCGGTCACCTACGTGCCGGCGCGGAACACGATCTTCCTCTCCTTTGCCCTGGCGTGGGCGGAGACCCTGGACGCCTCGGACGTGTTCATCGGGGTGAGCGCGCTCGACTACAGCGGCTACCCCGACTGCCGGCCGGAGTACATCGCCGCCTACGAGCAGATGGCCAACCTGGCGACGAAGGCGGGCGTCGAGGGCCGCCAGCGGCTGCGGGTGCACACCCCGCTGATCCAGTTGACCAAGGCCGAGACGATCCGTCGGGGCCTGGAGCTGGGCGTGGACTATGCCTGGACGCACAGCTGCTACGACCCGGTCGAGGGGCGCGCGTGCGGGACGTGCGACTCGTGCCTGCTGCGCGCCCGTGGCTTCGCCGAACTCGGCCTGGTCGATCCGGCGCTGACCTCGGCGGGCGGGTGAACCCGGTGTACCGGGTCAAGGAGATCTTCTACACGTTGCAGGGCGAGGGCACCCACGCCGGTCGGCCGGCGGTGTTCTGCCGGTTCACCAGCTGCAATCTCTGGACCGGGCGGGAGGAGGACCGGCACCGGGCCATCTGCCAGTTCTGCGACACCGACTTCGTCGGCACGGACGGCCCCGGCGGGGGTCGTTTCCGTTCGGCGGCCGAGCTGGCCGGTGCGGTGGCGGCGGCGTGGCAGGGGCAGCGGCACCCGCGCAGCCGCCCGTACGTGGTGTGCACCGGTGGTGAGCCGCTGCTGCAACTCGACGACGCGGCCGTGCAGGCCCTGCACGACGAGGGTTTCGAGGTCGCGGTGGAGACCAACGGCACCCGGCCCGCCCCGGCCGGACTCGACTGGATCTGTGTGAGCCCCAAGGCGGGGGCCGACCTCGTGCTCACCCGCGGACACGACCTCAAGTTGGTGTATCCGCAGGTCGGTGCCGAGCCGACCCGGTTCGAGGGGTTGGACTTCGCGCACTTCCTGTTGCAGCCCATGGACGGTCCGGACCGCGCGGCCAACACCGAGGCCACGGTGCGGTACTGCCTCGACCATCCCCAGTGGCAGTTGAGTCTGCAGACACACAAGTACCTAGGAATCGCCTGATGGAAATCTTCCGGGAGTTCACCTTCGAGGCCGCGCACCGCCTGCCGCACGTGCCCGCCGGGCACAAGTGCGCCCGGCTGCACGGCCACTCGTACCGGGTGCAGGTGCACGTCGAGGGCGACGTCGACCCGGTGGCGGGGTGGGTGATGGACTTCGGCGATCTCAAGAAGGCCTTCGCGCCGCTGCGCGACCAGCTCGACCACCACTACCTCAACGAGGTGCCCGGTCTGGAGAACCCCACCAGCGAGGTGCTGGCCCGCTGGATCTGGGACCGGCTGGCCGATCAGGTCCCGCTCTCGGCGGTGATGGTCCGCGAGACCTGCACCTCCGGCTGCGTCTACCGGGGAGAGCGGTGACGCCGGCCCGCTGCCGTGCGGTCGTCGCCGTCCAGGCCACCCGGCCCGGCCGCCCCACGAGCATCGAGGATGCCGCCCCGGGGCAGGCGGGGTAGGCTCGTCGCCGAACGGGCAACGGCGGCAGTGCCGCGTCGAGGTCGGCACGCACCTCTCCTCCCGCCCTGTCTCCCGCGCCTGTGCGCCGCCGCCGCCGACTCGTTCACCCCCACGCCGCCGATTCCCGGCCGCATGTGTCCGGCGGGCGGGTTCGTGACTGTTCGTTGAGAGGTGACCTCAATGCCTGCGGGTACCAGCGCTCCGCGCTACTACGTCGAACTCACCCTGCCCGGCCTGGAGATGTGGCCGGAGCTCCACCTGCGGATGCAGCAGATGCGCAAGCTGGGGCACCGCATCCTGGTGCTCTCGACCGCCGAGGCCGCGCCCCTGCTCGCCGACGCGGCGGACGAGGTGGTGGTCTGCGAGGACGTCTTCTCGGCGGACGCGCTCGCCGCGGCGCTCGCGCCGTACGCCGCGGACGGTCTGCGCTTCTCCATCATCGGGGACCGGACGTGGTCCGCGCAGTTCGGTGCCGCGCAGCGGCTGGGTCTGCCGTTCCCCGGCATGGTGGGCCAGCTGAACTGCCGGATCAAGCCGAGGCTGCGCCGGGTCCTCGCCGACACGATGCCGCTGCGGGCCACGGTGTTCTCAGCGGACGAGGCCACCCCGGAACGGATCGACGCGCTGGTGGCGGAGATCGGTCTACCCTTCGTGGTGAAGCCGATCTGGGGTGCGGCCAGCAGCTACGTCGGGTTCGTCCAGGACCGGGAGGCCGCACACGAGGTGATCGGCAGTACCTTCGCGGCGCTCGCCGAGGACCAGGACCTCAACCCCGTCGACGACGGCGACCAGGTGTGGGATCCGCGGCGGCAGATCCTGGTCGAGGAGTTCATCACCGAGGGCCGGGAGCTGTCGTACGAGGCGTTCGTCCAGCACGGCCGGCTGGTGCCCCTGCTGATCCAGGAGAAGTACAAGTTCAACCGGGAGGGCAACTTCCACTTCGAGACGGCGAACCTGTGCCCCACCCCGTTCGTGTCCGCCGAGGAGGAGACGGAGATCCATCGCCAGCTCCAGGAGGCGATGACGAAGCTGGAGGTGGACGACACCTTCGTCCACGTCGAGTGCAAGTGGGACGGGGAACGGATCCGGATCATCGAGGTGAACTCCCGCATCGGCGGTGGCAGCGTGCCGAAGATGCTGAACCTGTTCCTCGGGATCGACCCCCGGGAGATGACGCTCAAGCTCGCGCTGGGTGAGACGCTGCCGACCGACTACCCGCGTAAGGGCGGCTTCCTGCTCGGCGTGTTCGTCAACGCGCACGAGGCGGGCGAGTTCGTCGGCTTCGAGGGGCTGGAGTGGGGCCGGGAGCGGCCGGAGTTCTCGTTCGACCTGGAGTATCTGCAGCCCGGGACGATCGTGCCGCCGCGTGACGTCCAGAGCGGCCGGGAGCGCTGGCTGTTCTGCTACGACGTCTTCTACCACTGCAACGACCAGGCCGAGATCCCCTATCTCTACGAGGAGACGCTGCGCCGGGTCCGGTTGCGGTTCGCCGAAGCCGGCTGACCGGCCACCGCGGAGGGTGGTCGGTGCGGGCCACCAGGCAGGGTCGTCAGGTCGTCGGGCGTACGTCGAGCAGGCGGCTCCGGACGAGGTCGGCGACCTGCGCCTGGTGGCCCGGATCCGAGAAGTAGAAGTGCCCGCCCGGCATCCGGTGCAGCTCGAAGGGGCCGGTGCTCACCTCCGCCCACGCCTGGGCGGCCGGTAGGTCGACCCAGTGGTCGTCGGTGCCGTGGATGGCAGTTACCGGGAGCCGCAGCGGCGTCCGGGGGCGCTCCCGGTAGAGCTCCACGGCCCGGCTGTCCGAGCGGAGGATCGGCAGGAGGAGTTCCCGCATCCCCGGGTCGTCGAGCAGGGCGGCGTCGGTGCCGCCCAGGGACTTCAGGTCCGCGATGATGGTGTCGTCGGTGGTCCGTACGGCGGCCGTGCCGTGCAGGGTGCCGGGTGCCCGGCAGGACGACGCGAAGAGGTGCCGCGCGGGGTGGGCCTTGCCCGCCAGCAGGCTCGCGGTCTCGTAGCCGATGAGGGAGCCCATGCTGTGGCCGAAGAACGCCAGCGGCAGGTCGGTCAGCTCGTGCTCGACCAGCGCCGTGGTCAACTGCCTGGCGAGCTCCTCGATGTCCCCGACGAGCGGCTCGGCGTGCCGTTCCATCCGGCCCGGGTACTGCACGGTGAGCACGTCGATGTCGCCCGCGAGGAGCTGCGCGAAGCCGTAGAAGTAGCTCGCCGAACCGCCCGCGTGCGGGAGCAGCAGCAGTCGGCAGGTCGGGTCGTCGGACGAGGCGTGGTAGCGCCGCAGCCACTTGCCGGCGGGCGTCCTGACGAACGAGGTCACGCCCGTCACCGACCTGACGCAGGAGCGGACAACACCATGGACAGGAACATCGCCACCCCCGGGTGAGTCTGCGGACCCGTGTGAGATCTGCCGATCGCGCAGATGCCGTCGCCGACGGCGGGGACGACGCCCCGCCGCGCTGCCGCTGCACCACAGCCGACGCCGCTCGAACGTACAGCGCCACGGCAGGTGCTGCAACCGATCGCGGCCGCCCCCGCCGGGGCGGCCGGTGATGCCCGTGACCTGGGCCGGACGGGTCCGCGCCGACCGGATCGACACTCGCCGTCGAGCTGCCCGGACGTCCCCGCGGACGTGATTGACACTCATCTGACGGCTGTGGCATGGTCCAACTGGTTCGCCGAAGAACGATCTTGTCCACGGATAGCTGGTCGTCAAACCGCCGTCGTGGTTCCACAGCCGTTGCGGTGGGTGCCTCTCGAAACCCCACGGGGTTGATTGGAGGAGTCTCCACTTTGAGGTACGGGGGAACGCCTCTCGTGGACGGCGCCGTGTGGGGCCGTCCGGAAACGAAGGCCGATGTCGTCAGTGGCGCGGTCCGCCTCGACATGGTCGAGGCCCGACGACGGGCGAGGGCACTGGCCGGCACGTTGCTCGCGCGGGGGCTGGATCCGTCCGCCGAGTCGCCGGTGGCCGTCTGCCTGCCCCGGTCGGCCGACCTGGTGGTCGCCTATCTGGCGGTCGCGATGGCCGGCGGTGTCATCGCGCCGATCGATCCGACCCTTCCCGAGCTGCGCCGACGGGACATCCTGCGCCAGTTGCGGCCGGCGTTCGCGATCGCCGCGCCGACCGTGGCGGACGCCTTCGCCGTCGACTGCGCCGTCCTCGCGCCGGACGCCTGGTCGGGCGTGACCGCGGCGGACGTCGAGGCCGCCCGGTCCGCGCTGGACATCCCCGCCCCGGACGACCGCGCCCTCTACATGATCTTCACGTCCGGCACCACCGGCGTGCCGAAGGGGGTCGTCTGCACCGCGGCGAACCTCGAACACCTGCTGCGCTGGAGCCTCGACGACCACGACTTCGGCGACGGCGCCCGGATCTCGGTGACCGTCTCGCCCGGGTTCGACGTCTCCATCTGGGAGCACTTCGTGGCGTTCGCGGCGGACGCCTCGCTGCACGTGGTCGACGACGAACTCCGCCTCGACCCGCAGGCGCTGCGCGCGGCGTGGGCCCGGCACGACGTGACGCACTCCTTCGTGTCCCCGCAGCTGGCCGAGGAACTCGTCGCCCTGGACTGGACCGACCAGCCGACCAGCCTGCGCGAGCTGTACGCGGGCGGGGACCGGCTCCGCAAGCGGCCCCCGGCCACCCTGCCGTTCCCCCTGGTCAACCTATACGGGCCGACCGAGTGCACGGTGATCTCGACCGGTGGCGTGGTGCGGCCCGCCGACGACACGAACGCCGACACCTACCCCGACATCGGGGTCGGGCTGCCCGGGCTGTCCATCGCCGTGGTCGACGACGAGCTGCGGCCGGTGCCGGCGGGCACCCGTGGCCAGTTGTGCATCGGTGGGCCGCAGGTGACCCGGGGTTACCTGAACGACGACGAGCTGACCGCCGAGAAGTTCCGGCAGCTCGTCGGGCCGGACGGCGTCACCCGGCGGTACTACTGCACCGGTGACCAGGTCACCGAGAACCCGGACGGCACCCTCCAGTTCCACGGTCGCACCGACGGCCAGATCAAGGTGGGCGGCGTCCGGCTCGAGATCGGCGAGATCGAGGCCGCGCTCACCGCCCACCCCGCGGTGGACCGCGCCGTGGCGCTGACGGTCACCCATCCCAGGTCGGGCAACCTGCGGGTCGCGTCCACCGTGGTGACCGCCACCGGGATCACGGCCCGGGAGATCAAGGACTGGCTGGCGGCACGGCTGCCGCGGGCCGCGGTTCCCGCGTCGGTGCTGTTCCGCGACCGGATGCCGCTGACCCACAACGGCAAGACGGACATGCGGGCGCTGCGCGCCGAGCACGAGGCGGCCCTGCGGGACGCGGTGGCGACGGTGGACGAGGCGGTCGACGGCGACACCGACACCGACGACCACGCCTACGTCTTCCCCGTCAACCAGGAACAACGCAGCCTGTGGTTCCTCTGGCACGTCGCGCCGAGGTCACCCCGCTACAACGTCACGGCCGCCTTCGTGGTCGAGGGCGCCCTCGACGAGGCGCGGCTGCGGACGGCTGTCGGGTCCGTGGTGCGGGCGCACCCCTCCGTCGTCGCGTCGTTCCGGGAGGGCCGGGACGGCGCGCTGGAACTGGTCGCCGAGGCGAAGGCCCGCCACGCCGGCGGCGACCTGGTGCAGGTCTTCGACCCGGTGGCCAGCCTGGCGGCAGCGGTGCGGACCGCGGACGAGCAGTACAACGAGCCGTTCGACCTGCTCACCGGGCCGCTGATGCGGGTGGCGCTGATCCCGGTGGCGCAGACGGACACCGCCGTGCTGCAACTCGTCCTGCACCACACGGTCGCCGACGGCGTGTCGATCCAGGGCCTCCTGGAGAAGATCACCGAGAGTTACCACGGCCGGGCGCTGCCCGCCCGACCGGCGCGGGTCGACGAGCAGCCGCCGGGCGTCGACACCCCGCCCGGGGTCGTCGCGTTCTGGGAGGGCCGGCGCGACACGTACCGGCCGCTCCGGCTGCGCCGCGAGTTCGACCCGGAGCTGGCCGACGGCAGCGCCGTCGAGGTCCGCAGCACCGGCCGGCTGGGCGAGCGGCTCCGGGAGGCGGCGGCCCGCGCGCACACCACGCCGTTCCGGCTCATGCTGACGGCCTGGATGATCGCTGCCGGCCGGTGGGCCGGTCAGGACGCGCTGACCGTCGGCGTACCCGCGCACGGGCGGTCCAGCAGCGACGCCTCGTCGGTCGGCATGTACGTCAACACGTTGCCGGTGACCGTGCCGCTGCGGGACCTGGACTTCGCCGACGTCCTGGCGGCGGTCGAGACCGAGCTGGCGCTGACCGACGAGCACCACGCGCCGTTCAGCGTGATCGCCCGCGCCGGACGCAGCGCGTCGCCGCTCGCGTTCGACATCGTGAACAGCACCTTCAGCCTGGAGCTGCCGCTGCGGCTGGGCATCGGCGACCGGGCCACCCGGCTGCAGCCGCGACTCGACTCGTGCCCGTACCCGTTGAGTGTCTTCGCCGATCCGCTCAGCGGCGACGAGGTGAACGTGTTCGCCCAGTTCGGCCGGGGCTGCGTCGACGCGGCGGAGGTGCGGGGGATGGTCGCGGCCTTCCTGGCACAGCTCGCCCACCAGGCCGACGCCACGCCCGACCGCCCCGGGGTGGCGACCCGGCCCCGGCGGATCGAGGACGAGGCCCCGGCGGCGGTGCCGGTGGGGCCGTCGACGGCGGCGCTCGCCGCGGTCACGCAGGCCTGGGAGAGCGTCCTCGGGCTGGCCAACCTGCCGCCGGAGGCGGATTTCTTCGAGCTGGGCGGTGACTCGCTGGCCGCGTTGCGGATCGTCGGCCAGCTCTCCGCCGCCGGCTATCCGCTGTCACTCGCCGACTTCTTCCGCTGTCCGAGCATTGCTGAGCAGGCCTCGACGATGGGAGCGGACGATGGGCACCGGTGACGCGGGGAACACCGGGGGGGCCGTGGCCGGGCGGCCATTCTGGCAGCGCCAGCGGCCCAGCGGCATGCCCCACCAGAAGTACCGGCCCGGAGGCGACCCCGGGGTGCGGCTGGGGGTCGGGCGGTCCTGGCCGGACCGCGAGATCACCGAGGCGCCGCTGTGGGTGCCGGTCGACCTGCGCGACGGCAACCAGGCCCTGGTCGAGCCGATGACGCCGGAGCGCAAGCTCCGGATGTTCGAGCTGATGGTCCGGATGGGCTACAAGGAGATCGAGGTCGGCTACCCCGCCGCGAGTGAACTCGACTTCCGGTTCGTCCGGGTGCTGGCGGAGCGGGACCTCATCCCGGACGACGTCACGATCGTGGTGTTCACGCCCGCCCGGGAGGACGCCATCGAGCGGACGATCGACTCGCTGGAGGGCGTCCGGTCGGCGGTCGTGCACCTCTGTGTGGCGACCGCGCCGCTGTGGCGGGAGATCGTGCTGCGCCGCGACCGCGAGGAGCTGCTCGAACTGGTCGCCGCTTCGGCACGGCAGGTGGAGAAGCAGTCGCAGGGCCGGTACCGGTTCCAGTTCTCGCCCGAGGCGTTCACCTCCACCGAGGTCGACTTCGCGGTCGAGGTGTGCAACCTGGTGACCGGCATCTGGGAGGCGTCGCCGGAGCGGCCGGTCGTGCTGAACCTGCCCGCGACGGTGGAGGTCACCGGGCCGCACCACTTCGCCGACCGGATCGAGTACGTGCACCGTGCGCTCGACCGGCGGGACGGGGTGATCCTCTCCCTGCACCCGCACAACGACCGGGGCACCGGCGTCGCCGCCGCCGAGCTGGGCCTCCTGGCCGGGGCGCAGCGGGTGGAGGGCTGCCTCTTCGGCAACGGCGAGCGGACCGGCAACGTCTGCCTGGTCACCCTGGCGCTCAACCTCTTCTCCCGGGGGGTCGATCCGATGATCGACTTCTCGGAGCTGGACCACGCGCGGCAGGTAGTCGAGGAGTGCACCGGCATTCCGGTGCACCCCCGGCATCCGTACGGCGGCGACCTCGTCTTCACCGCGTTCTCCGGCACCCACCAGGACGCGATCCGCAAGGGCCTCGACGCCCAGTTGACGCCGGCCGAGCCGGGGCAGGTCAAGCCGTGGCAGGTGCCGTACGTCCCGGTCGACCCGGCCGACCTGGGCCGGCCGTACGACCGGCTGATCCGGGTCAACAGCCAGTCGGGCAAGTCCGGGATCGCGCACGTGCTCCGCTCGGTCAGCGGGCTGTTCCCCCCACCCGAACTCCAGCGGGACTTCGCCGCGGCGGTGCAGGTGGTGGCCGAGGCGCACGGGGAGATCCCGCCGCCGGTGCTGTGGACGGCCTTCCGGGAGCTGTACCTCCTCGACGAGGCGGACGACCGGGTCGAGGAGTGGGTCGCGGGCGACGACGGGGCCTACCAGGCGCGGCTGCGGCTCGGTGGCGTCCCGGTCACCACCCGGGTGTCACCCACCGATCCGGCGACCGCCGCCGTCGAGCTGATCGCGCGGGCCACCGGTGCGGCGGTCCTGGTCCGGCGGACCGCGCAGCAGGTCGCCGAGGTGGCGGGCCGGACCGTGCAGGCGTGTTACGCCGAGGTCGCGGTCGGTGACCGTACCGGCTGGGGATGCGCCACCAGCGGGGACTCCGTACAGTCGATCTTCCTGGCCGTGCTCGCCGCGCACCGGTCGCTGCGGCGGGAGCCGGACGCGGCGGGCAGCGGTGCCGACGTGGTCCTCGCAGCGCTGCGACGACACCCGGGTCGGGGCTGAGCCGCACGACCGTCGACGGTGAAGCCGCCCTCCGGGTACGCACGGGTACGAACTGTCAGAGGCGAACCCGCAGGTGTGTCTGCGGGTTGCCGCCGGATTCCACATCGGGAGAGATGCGTGGATCGCACAGCCCAGATTCGCCAGTTCCTGGCCGAGCACATCGCCGAGCCGGTGGCCGACGAGGACGACATCTTCGCCCTGGGGCTGGTGAACTCGATGTTCGTCGTCCAGCTCGTGGCGTTCCTCGAAGAGACCTTCGACCTGCAGATCGACGGTGAGGACCTGGTGTTCGAGAACTTCCGGTCGGTGAAGGACATCGACGCCCTCGTACTCCGGCTGACCGGGCCGTGACCGTGACACCACCCGCCCTGACGGACCCGACCGTCCGTGTCGCGCTGTCCCGGCCGCTGCCGGTCCGGCTCGAAGCCGAGTTGGGCAAGCGGATCCACTTCATCAGCCCGGACGTCCGGGACTTCGCGTTCGTGCGCGGCGACGAGGGGGTCGAGGCGCTGGAGCTGACCCTCGTCCCGGATCCGACGGACACCGTCGCGGACCTCACCGACAAGATCAACCGGGTGGTGGAGCGCGAGGTGCGGGTCCAGCGCAGCTGGCGGCCCAAGGTGCTGTGGACCTCCGCGCGACGCGGCGAACGGTGGCCGGATCCGCTGCCGGAGATGGTGCGCGCCGGTCTCGTCCACGCGCCCGGTCCCGGCACGGTGACCTTCGGTGACCTGATGATCAGGCTGGTCGACCACCTGGACCGGCAGGTGCGGGCCATCGCGCTGGCCATGCCGGACAGCACCGAGTACCGCTATCCGACGCTGCTCCCGCTGGAGGTGCTCGAACGGCAGCACTACTTCGAGTCGTTCCCGCACTTCGTCATGTTCGTCTCGCGGCTGCACAACGACGCGGACAACTACGAGACGTTCCTGCGCCGCTACCGCGAGGCCGGGCGGCGCATCACGCCGGAGATCTTCAGCCTGTGCCGGGACGACCGGTACTGCCTCCCGCCGACCATGTGCTACCACACCTTCAACCAGCTCGCCGGCACCTCGGTGGACCAGCGGGTGGTGACCTCGCGCGGCAAGAGTTTCCGGTTCGAGTCCCGCTACGAGTCGGGGCTGGACCGGCTCTGGGACTTCACCATCCGGGAGACGGTGTTCCTCGGCGCCGAGGAGTATGTCGTCGAGTCCCGGCGGCGGTTCCTGGAGGCGGCGTTCTCGCTGGTCGACCAGTTGGGGCTCGCCGCCCGCTGCGAGGTCGCCAACGACCACTTCTTCGGCGACGCCTCCAAGGACAGCGTGCTCTCGCAGCGGCTGATGGAGCTCAAGTACGAGCTGGTGGCCGACGTCGCCGACGGGCGCAGCATCGCGGTGGGCTCGTTCAACCTGCACGGCAGCCACTTCGGCGAGGTGTTCGACATCACCCGGGCCGGCGCGGGCGGCCCCGGGCACACCGGCTGCGTCGGCTTCGGCCTGGAACGCCTGGCGTACGCGTTCGTGACGCAGCACGGGTTCGAGCCGCGGAACTGGCCGGAGGCGGTCCGGGTGGGGGTGGCGCAGTGAGTGTCGAGGTGGACGGGCCGCAGGCCGACGTGCTGCGGCAGAGCCGGGAGCTGCTGGACCGGGTGGTGACGCCGAACGCCGGGGCGTGGGACCGGGCGCAGGAGATGGACGAGAAGGTCGCCGGGCTGCTCGGCGCCCAGGGCCTGCTGGTGCCGTCGCTGCCGGAGCAGGCCGGCGGCCGGGGCTTCGACGCCGACCGGCTCGGACGGTTCAACGAGCAGGCGGGTCGCGCGTGCGGCTCCGTCCGCAACCTGATCGGCGTGCAGGGCATGGTGGCGCACGCCCTGCACCGGTGGGCGAAACCGCCGGTGCGGGACCGCTGGGTGCCGCGGCTGGCCGCTGGTGACGTGTACGGGTCGTTCGCGCTCACCGAGCCGCACTCCGGCAGCGACGCCCGCGCGGCGGCCACGGTCGCCGAACGGCGGGGCGGAGCCGTGGTGCTCAACGGGGAGAAGTCGTGGATCAGCTTCGCCGCCCGGGCCGGTGTCTTCCTGGTCTTCGCCCGGCTGGACGGGCACGTGGCGGCGATCGTGGTGGAACGTGACACCCCCGGGGTGCACGTCACGCCGCAGGTCGACCTGCTCGGCCTGCGCGCCTCCCACCTCGCGGCGGTCCGCTTCGACGACTGTGCGGTCCCGGCCGAGAACGTCGTCGCCCAGGGGCCGTTGGCCTTCGACGCGGTGGCGACCGCCGCGTTGGACCACGGCCGGTTCAGCACCGCCTGGGGCAGCGTCGGCCTGGCGGCGGCCTGCCTCGACGCGGCCCTCGACCGGGCGGTCACGCGCCAGCAGTTCGGGGCACCCATCGGAGACCACCAGCTCGTCGCCCGGATGGTCACCCGGATGGTGTGCGCGGTCGACGCCGCGCGGATGCAGTGCGAGGCGGCGACCCGGGCGCGGGGTTCGGGGGACCGGGACGCGGTGCGCCGGACGCTGATCGCCAAGTACGTCGCGTCGGAGAACGCCTTCGCGGTGGCCTCCGACGCGGTGCAGGTGCACGGTGCCTACGGGTGCTCGGCGCAGAGCAGCGTCGAGCGGCACCTCCGGGACGCCAAGATCCAGTGCGTCATCGAGGGCACCTCGCAGATTCAGGAGACACAGATCAGCCAGCTGACACTGACGTCCTGGCGGGCCGCCCAGCGCCGATCGGAAGCCCTGGGGCCCTCGGACAACGGAAGGTGACAGTCATGACCACAGCAGTTCCCCCGCTGGTGAACGCCTGGAACGAGTGGGATCCGCTGGAGGAGATCATCGTCGGCCGCGCCGACGGGGCTGCCTTCGAGCCCGTGGAGCCCGGTTCCCGCCCCCAGCTGCGGGACGGTTCGGGTGGTCCCTTCCCCACCGGTCCGAAGCCCGACGACATGGTCAAGGGCGCGAACGAGGAGCTGGACCACCTGGCCGAGGTGCTCAAGGGGTACGGCGTCACGGTCCGCCGCCCCGAGGCGTTCGACTACACGACCTCCGTGAAGGCGCCGACCTTCGAGGTGTCGAACCAGTACTGCGGGGTCTGCCCCCGGGACGTGCTGATCACCATCGGCAACGAGATCATCGAGGCCACCATGTCCCGCCGGGCGCGGTTCTTCGAGTACCTGCCGTACCGGCCGCTGATCTACCACTACTGGAACAACGACCCGAAGATGGTGTGGACGGCCGCGCCGAAGCCGTCGATGGCCGACGACATGTACCGGCAGGAGTTCTGGGACTGGCCGCTGGAGAAGCGGCACGCCGAGATGCACAACTTCGAGTTCTGCGTCACCCAGGACGAGGTCGTCTTCGACGCCGCGGACATGAGCCGGTTCGGCCGGGACGTGATCGTCCAGGAGTCGATGACGACGAACCGGCAGGGCATCAACTGGCTCCGCCGGCACCTGGAGCCCAAGGGTCTGCGGGTGCACACCGTCCACTTCCCGCTGGACTTCTTCCCGTCGCACATCGACTGCACCTTCGTGCCGCTGCGACCCGGCCTGATCCTGACCAACCCGGACCGCCCGCTGCGCGAGGGCGAGGAGCGGCTGTTCCTGGACAACGGCTGGGAGCTGCTGGACGCCCCCACCCCGAGCACCGACAACCACGAGATGCCGCTGTACTGCCAGTCGTCGAAGTGGCTGTCGATGAACGTGCTGAGCATCGCGCCGGACGTGGTGGTGTGCGAGGAGCAGGAGAAGCCCATGCACGACCTGCTGGAGGAACGCGGCTTCGAGGTGGTCAAGGTGCCGTTCCGCAAGGTCTACGAGTACGGCGGCTCGCTGCACTGCGCGACCTGGGACGTGCGGCGCACCGGCGGGGCCGAGGACTACTTCCCGAACCTGAAGGGGTGAGACCGTGTACCTACTCGGTGTCAACAGCGTCTACCACGAGTCGTCCGCGGCGCTGCTGAAGGACGGCGTGCTGCTGGCCACCGCCGAGGAAGAGCGGTTCAACCGGGTCAAGCACGGCAAGCAGGCCCGCTCGGACAATCCGCACGAGCTGCCGATGCAGGCCATCGGCTACGTCCTCGGTCACGCCGGCATCACCCTGGCCGACGTCGACATGGCGACCTGCGCGGCCGACCTGGACGAGATGCGGCGGGTCCACGAGCAGGGGCTGCCCTCGGCGTGGAACGACGCCGGGGACCGGGCACGGTTCCTGGCGAACGTGCCGAAGATCCCGGAGGTGCTGGCCGAGCACGGGTTCCGGGGCGACTTCCGCTGGGTGCCGCACCACACCGCGCACGCCGCCTCGACGTTCCTCGCCTCGCCGTACCGGGACGCGGCCGTCCTGGTGGTGGACGCGTTGGGCGACGACGCCTGGTCGACCCGGCTGTACCACGGGCGGGACCGGTCCCTGGAGTCGCTGCTCGACGTGCGGTACCCCGCCTCGCTGGGCTACCTGTGGGAGACCATCTCGGTGCTGCTCGGCTTCGGGGTGTACGACGCCGCGAAGGTGATGGGGCTGGCCGCGTACGGCGACCCCGCCGTGTTCCGGGCGGCCTTCGACCGGCTGGCCTGGCCGACGCCGGACGGCGGGTTCGACATGGACGCCGATGCGCTGCGCTTCGCCGAGATCATGTACTACCCGCCGAGCGCCTACCACGACCGGCTGGTCGAGCTGTTCGGGATCCCGCCACGGCGGCCGGGCGACGACATCGAGCCGGTGCACGAGCACATCGCGGCGGCGCTCCAGGCCAAGACCAACGAGATCATGCTGCACCTCGCCGACCACCTGCGGCGACGCACCGGTTCGGCGAACCTCTGCCTGGCCGGCGGGGTGGCGCTCAACTGCGTGACGAACACCCTGCTGCTCGCCGAGTCCGGGTTCGAGAGCGTCTACGTGCAGCCGGCGGCGAACGACGCCGGGCTGGCGGTGGGCTCGGCGCTGTACGTGTGGAACGGCGAACTCGACCGGCCCCGGACGGCGCCGATGACGCACGCGTACTGGGGACCGGAGTTCTCGGACGAGGAGATCCGGGCGGAGCTGGACCGGCGCGAGCTGTCCTACACGGTCCCGGACGACATCGACGCCACGGTGGCGCGGCTCGTCGCCGAGGGCCGGGTGGTCGGCTACTTCCAGGGCCGGATGGAGCTGGGACCGCGGGCGTTGGGCTGTCGCAGCATCGTGGCCGACCCGCGGGACCGCGCGATGCGCGAGATCCTCAACCAGAAGGTGAAGCACCGCGAGTACTTCCGGCCGCTCGCGCCGAGCGTGCTCGCGGAGGACGTCGCCGACTGGATGGAGGTGCCGGGGGACACCCTGGCGGCCGACATGATGCTGGTGACCTACCGGGCCAAGGAGGACAAGAAGCCGCTGATGGGGGCGGTGCTGCACGTCGACGACACCTGCCGGCTCCAGGCGGTGAGCGCGGACACCAACCCCCGGTACCACCGGATGATCTCCGAGTTCAAGAAGATCACCGGGGTGCCGATGGTGCTCAACACGTCGTTCAACGACCAGGAGCCCATCATCTGCACGCCCGCGGACGCCATCGCCACGTTCGAGAAGACCCAGATCGACTATCTGGCTGCTGGTAGCTTTCTGGTCGCCAAGGTGTGAGGCCGACGAAGGTGACCTGATGTTCTCGCGTGAGCTTGTGATCAACAACGGGCGGAAGTTCGAGTTGCCGATCTTCCTCCCGGTCTACCAGCCACACCGGATGCAGGCCCTGCGGTCGGCGTGGTCGCAGGGACCGGAGATCGAGGGTTGCATCGTCAACTCGTACTTCCTCTACAAGCAGCGCGAACTGCGGCAACAGCTCGTCGAAGGCCCCGGACTGCACGACTACCTGGGCTTCGACGGGCTGGTCACCACCGACTCCGGGGCGTTCCAGGGCCTGACCCGGCAGCTCTACCTCAACAACGCCGACATCGTCCGGTTCCAGGACCGGATCGGCAGCGACATCGTCTCCCCGCTGGACCTCATCACCCCGCCCGGCGACAAGAAGGCCGTCGCCGAGGCGAAGCTCGTCTCGACCGAGAAGCGCATCGTCAAGGCGATGGGCCTCGTCGAACGCGGCATCCTGGTCGGGGTCCAGCAGGGGGGACGCTACGCCGACCTCCGCAAGCGCAGCGTCGAGTTCCTGCGGGACCTGGGCGTGCGGTACCTCGCCCTCGGCTCGCTGGTGCCCTTCTTCAACCGCAACCACGACCTGCGGTTCGTCGGCCGGACCTCGGCCGAGGCGCGGGAGATCATCGGCCCGGACGTCCCGATGCACGTCTACGGCGCCGGTGACCCGGTGGAGCTGCCCTTCCTGGTCGCCTGCGGCGTGAACGTCTTCGACTCCGCCTCGTACGGGCACTACGCCCAGACCGGGTGGTACATGACCCCGTACGGCGCGCTCCAGGACCTGGACAAGCTCGCGGCCGGCGAGTTCGTCTGCGCCTGCCCGGTCTGCCAGGGCGAGCCGCCCCGGGTCATGCCCGACACCGAGCAGCTCATCGTGCACAACCTGTGGACGATCCTGGTCACGATCCAGACGATCCGGACGCACCTCGCCAGCGGCACCCTGCCCGGATACCTCGACGACGTGCTCAAACTGCACGACGAGTGGTTCCCCACCAGCGCCCTGCACAGCTCGTGGCGGGAGATCGACCTTGTCTGAGCAGGGCAGCCGGATCCTGGCGGACCTCGCCGCCGACCTCGCCGCCGACGTGGTCCGGCGCTACCGGATCGACGAGCAGCGGGCGGTCGAGGTGATCCTCGACGAGTGGCGTCGCAACCCGAAACTGCTGGCTGTGGTCGACTCCGCCGGCTCGGCGAAGGAGGCGCAGCGCACCCGGGTCTACAAGGACGCCGCCACCCTCACCAAGAAGACGATCTACCACCGGTTGCGGACCTACCGGTCCGAGCCGGCCGCCTTCGACACCGCGCTCCGGACCCTGGTCGAGCTGCCCGCGGACGCCCCGGCCCGGCAGGTCGACGAGGCCGCGACCGCGATCGCCGCCGCCCACGTCAGCACGGCGGAGCGGCTCGGCCACCGCGACGAGTTCCTCCGGGTGCTCGAAACGACCAACCCGCCCGACAGTCGGGTCGTCGTCGACGTCGGCGCGGGCGTGCTGCCCACCCTGCTCGGCGCGGACTGGCTCCGGCAGCGGGGCATCACCCAGTACTGGGCGCCCGACAAGGACGCCAGCGCGGTGGCCGCCGTCGAGGCGTACGCGGCGAGGGTGCCGGCGGGGCTCGTCCGGCCGGCACAGTGGAACGTGGCCGACGGCTGGGCCGCGCTGCACCGGCGGGGGCTGCCGGCGACCTGCGACGTGGCCTGGCTGCTCAAGGTGGTGCCGGTCGTGCTCCGGCAGGAACCGCAGCTCGCCCCGGTGCTCGCCGCGGCCCCCGCGGACCGGCTCCTGATCAGCGGCTCACGGGTGGCGATGGCCAAGCGGCAGAACATCGAGGCGCGGGAACGCCGGGTGGTCCAGCGGTTCTGTGCCGACCACGGGCTGCGCATCGTCGACGACCAGGCCACCGAGGACGAGTTCTTCCTGCTGGCCGAGCGCGGTTGACCCACCGCGCCCGGCCGGCGGGGAATCAGTAGCGGTAGAAGCCCCGGCCCGCCTTGCGGCCCACCTCGCCGTCGGCGACCTTCTGTTCCAGCAGCCCGCAGGGCTCGTACCGGTCCTCGTGGGTGCTCTCCCGCAGGTGCCGCAGGGTGAGCACGACGGTGTCCAGACCGATCAGGTCGGCGGTCTCCAACGGACCCATGGTGTGCCCGAAACAACGCTTGAACACCTGGTCCACGACCGTCGGCTCGACGCCCTCCTCCTGCACCAGCCGGGCCGCCTCGTTGAAGAAGACGTGCGAGATGCGGTTGCTGACGAACCCCGGGAAGTCGCCCACCACGATCGCCTGCTTGCCGAGGGAACGCACCAGCTCCTCGACGTACGCCAGGCAGTCGTCCGACGTGTTCGCGCCCCGCATCACCTCGACCGCCTCGGTGGCGTAGGCGGGGTTCATGAAGTGGATACCGACGATCCACTCCGGCCGGGTCGTCTCGGCCGCCAGCCGCTGGATCGAGATGCTCGACGTGTTCACCCCGATGCCCACCTGCGGTGGCAGCGCCGCGTCGAGCCGGGCGTACAGGTCCCGCTTGACCGCCCAGTCCTCGGTGACGTTCTCCACCACGAACTCGCAGCCGGCCAGCTCACCGAGGTCGACGACGTACCGGGTGCGCTCGGCCAGCTCGGCGCGGGACAACCGGCGCAGGCCCGGCCGCAGCAGCGGCGCGAACCGGACCCCCTCGGCCACCTTCGCCGCCGCCGCGGCCAGGATCTGCTCGTCGCGGTCCACGAAGACGACCTCGAAGCCGTGCAACAGGAAATCGGCCCCGACGCTCGTGCCGATCGCGCCCGCCCCCACCACGCCGACGCGCCGCCGCGCCGCTGTCGAGTCGCCCATCACGCCTGGTCTTCCTTGTTGTCGTACGCGGTGGAGAACTGCTCGACGACCCAGGTGCCGAACTGCACCGGCTCGTAGCGTGGCGGGTCGTCCGCGCCGCAGCACTCCGGCACCGGGGCGATCACCGCGTCGAAGGCGGGCTCGAAGAAGAACGGCATCGAGTACCGGTGCCGCCCGCCCGGGAACCGCACCCGGTGCCAGGTGGCGGTGTAGCGGTCGTTCGTCCAGCGCTGCATCATCAGGCCGATGTTCACCAGCAGCGTGCCCGGGATGTGCGGCGCGTTGACCCACTCGCCGTCCGGGTTACGGACCTCCAGGCCGTCCACCCCGTCCTGCTGGACGATCGCGAGGAACCCGTAGTCGACGTGGGCGCCCATGCCGAACTCCACGTCGTCGAGGCTGCGGTCCGGCTGGAACGGTGGATAGTGCGACAGCCGCAGGTCGCACAGCTCGTCGCCGGCGTACTTCTGGAAGAACCCGGCGTCGAGGCCCAGGCTGAGCGCCATTCCGGCGGCGAGCTGCTCGCCGAGCCGGGTGAGCGCGCTCCACGCCTCCATCATCACCGGCCGGAACTCCGGCAGCGCCGCCGGCCACTGGTCCGGATCGTCGAGCGGGTGCCGACCCCGGCGGGCCAGCTTCGCCGCCGCGATGGTCTCCGCGTCCCGACCGGACAGCGGCTGGAGGTCGAGGCACTCGTGGTAGTCCCGCTTGGTGGCGGTCACCTCGGCGAGCATCGGGATGTAGCCCCGGAACTGGCTCGTCTGACCGAGCCGGAGCTTCATCTTCTCCTCGATCGGCAGGTCGAAGAAGGCCCGGGTCTGCGCCATCATCCGCTCGGACAGCCCGTCGGGCAGACCGTGGTTGCGCACGTACAGGAATCCGACGTCCCGGCAGGCGTCGCCGATGCGGCGCACCGTCTCGTCGAGGGCCTGCGGGTCCGGATCCGGGACCACCAGGGCACCCACGTCGATCACCGGGACCTCGTGGAACGTCTGCTGCCTGCTCACTTCGTCACCTCCTGCTCGTCGCGGGGGAAGATCTCGTGCACCCGGGCCCACTCCCGCTCGCCGACCACGAACGGCTCGACGGCGTCGCCCCGCTCGCCGGGACGCAACCACGGGTTGTCCGCCGCGACCGCGACCGCCGCGTCGGTGCCCTCCGCCGCGACCGCCTCCGCCGGGTCGATCGGACGCAGCACGCTGCCCAGCTCCGGGATGAAGAAGGAGATCACCGACACCCGGTCACCGCGCAGGTTGTCGGCGTGCACCCGGTGCCGGCAGGCCGGGTAGTAGCCCCCGCTCCACAGCCCCATCAGCTCGCCGGTGAAGACGACGCAGGCGCCCGGCGGCGGCGACACCAGCAGCCACTCGCCATCCTGGGTACGCACCTCCAGGCCGTCGGAGTCCTGGATGCTCACGGTGAGCATGCCGCTGTCGGTGTGCTCGCCGAGGCGGACGTCCTCCCCCCGGTACTCGTCGCTGTCCCGGTAGTAGATGAGCCGGGAGAACCAGTGCAGGTCCTCGCCGAAGGCCGAGTCGGGCTTACCGAGGACGTCGTGCTGCCCCATCGACCGGGCGAGCGCCTCGACGACGGTCCGGCCGACCTGCGACACCCACTCCGTGTAGCGGTCCACGGTCGGCCGGAACCCGGGCAGCCGGGCCGGGTCGGGCCACTGGTTGCCGCCGTACATGACGAACCAGTCCTGCGGCTCGGCGTCCGGTGGCGGGGTCGCCTCCCGGCCGAACTCCCAGGACTCCTTCAGGTCCGCGGTGCCGTTCGTCGACTCCTCCCGTGGCGCGACGAAACCCCGGTAGTGCGGGGAGTGCCGGACGCTGATCGCCGACTTGACCTCGGGGGCGGCGTGGAAGAACCGGCGCGTCTCGACGAACAGCTCGTCGAAGGTCTCCGCGCCGATCCCGGGCCGCAGGTCGAGGTAGAAGAGGCCGATCTGCCTCGTCGCCTGCCGTACCGCCGCGATGGCGGCCGGGTCGTGAGCGGCCAGCGCACCGATGTGCACGGTCGGAATCCTCATGACGTCACCTCCTTGATCTCGCGTAGCGAAGTGTGCGGACCGGCCACGACGGCCCGTACCGTCGCGACGAAACGGTCCGCCCAGTCGGCCACCTGCCCGGCGTCGTGCACGCTGGTGCGGTAGTCGACGGTCAACCGCAGGTGGTCGTCCGACTCGATCAGGTCGAGCCGGAGGTCGACCAGGGCGGCCCGGGCCGGCACCGGGCGGAACCGCGCGGACAGGCCCGCGAACCGGGGCGCGGGCACCGCGTGGTCGAGGTTGAAGACGGTCCGCAGCGGGAAGGCCCCGTCACCGCCCAACAGGTCGGCCACGTCGGCGAGCGGCACCTGGTGGGCGAGACCGGCGAGCATCGACTGCCGCAGGGCGCGGTGGTAGTCCTGGACCGTGCCGGCAGCGTCCAGCCGGCTGCGGATCGGCAGCATCTCGGCGCAGTAGCCGACCACCGAGACGCCCCGTGGGTAGTCGCGCCCGGCCACCGGAACCCCGATGACCAGGTCGTCGGTGTCGAACCGGTGGTGTGCCAGCAGCCCGTGCGCGGTGAGCAGGACCTGGAACGGCGTGCTGCCGAACTCCCGGGCCGCCTTGTGCACCGCCGCGGTCAGCTCGGCGTCGAGGATCCCGAAATGCCGGTCACCCGCGTCCCGCTGCCCGGCCGGCGCGGTGTACGGGGGCACCCCGGCGAGGGCGGTCCGCCAGTACTCCCGCCCGCCCGCGACGTCCCGCAGCGCGAGCCGGGCCAGGTGGTCGGTGTACTGCAGGGCCGGCTCGGTCGGGCCGGTGCCGTCGTAGCCGGCCGCCAACTCGTCGAGCAGCACGGTCATCGAGATGCCGTCGGAGACCAGGTGGTGGGCGTACAACACCAGGTGCTGCTCCCGGTCACCCGACCGGACCAGGAAGAACCGGGTCAGCGGCCCGGTGGCGAGGTCGAACGGCTCGGCGAGCCGCTGCTGCCACCACTGCTGGTAGGACAGCCCGGTCCCGTCGAGGTCGACGACCTCCAGCTCCGGTGGCGCACCGCGCTCCGGCCGACCGTCGCGGAACACCACCCGCAGCGCCTCGTGCCGGTCCACGACGCCGGCGACCGCCCGCCGCAGCGCCGCCACGTCGACCGGACCGGACAGCTCCACGTCCTCGGCCACCGTCCAGTCGGGATCCTGCGGCGCGGCGGCGGAGCGGGCCAGCAACGCCGCCTGGGCCGGGGCGACCCGGGGCGGGACCTCGTCGGTGAGGAACCCCCCGTCCCGCATGGCCAGGACCGCCTCGGTGGCGGCGGTGACCACCCGCTCCACGTCCGCCCGGGTGTGCGCGGTCGACAGGAAGCAGGTCCGGCCCTCCCACAGGTAGATGCCGCGCAGCAGCAGGTGGAAGTGGAACACCTCCATCGCCAGCGGCTGGTAGGCGTAGCTGGCGTTGCCCTTCCAGGTGAACCGGAACAGCGAGCCGTAGTGCAGCACCCGGATCGGCGCACCCTCCCGGCGGAACATCGTGTTCAACGTGGTGACCAGGTGGTCGGTCTCCGCGTTCAACCGGTCCTGGAGGGCGCCACCCTGCTCGCGGAGGTGGTGCAGCATCGCCAGCGTTCCCGCCACGGTGGCCGGGTGGTTCTCGAAGGTGCTGCCGATGTAGGTGGTCTCCGGCACCGCCTGGCCGGGGCCGTCCTGCCAGCCGCCGCCGTCCACCGCGTCCAGGTAACGGGCCGCGCCGGCGACCACGCCCACCGGGTGACCGCCGCCGATGCACTTGCCGTACGCGGCGAGGTCGGCCTCCACGCCGAACCACTCCTGCGCGCCGCCCAGCTTGACCCGGAACCCGGTGATCACCTCGTCGAAGATCAGCGGGACGCCGGTCCGGGCGGTGATCTCGCGCAGCCGGCGCAGGAACGCGCCGGGGCGTACCCCCGGGTTCCGGCTCTGCACGGCCTCGACGAGCACGCCGCCCAGCTCGTGCGCGTGCTCCTCGATGATGCTCAGCGACCGTTCGCTGTCGTAGGGCAGGATCAGCGCGTCCGCGGCGGCCGACGGCGAGATGCCGGGGGCCATCGGCACCGAGACGAGCGGGTCGCCGTGCACGTCGGGCAGGGCCAGCACCCGGTCGTCCTGACCGTGGTACGACCCGGCGAACATCACGAACCGGGACCGGCCGGTCGCCGCGGCGGCCACCCGGAGCGCGCCCCGGACCGCGTCGGTGCCGCTGACCGTGAAGAAGGCCCGCTCCTTGCCGGTGAGTTCGCAGAACAACCGGGCCACCTGGTCGGTGCCGTCGACCACCGGCCCCACCGAGATCCCCCGGGTGGCCTGCTCGGCGACGGCCTCGGCGACGAAGGCCGGGTCGTGCCCGCAGAGCAGCACCCCGAAGCCCATCGCCAGGTCGACGTAGTCGTTGCCGTCGATGTCGGTCAGGTGGGCGCCGGCGGCGCTGCCCGCGACGATCGGGTAGCAGGCCCGCCGGGTCTCCGGGCGGACCGTCCGCATCCGGGTGTCCACCCGGTACGCCCGGTGCGTCCGCGCCCGTTCGAGCGATCCGGCGGTCCGGGCGGTGAACGCGTCGAGCAGCCCGTCGAGGTGGTGGCGTTGCCGGTCGGTGAGGTCGGTCAGCGCGGCCTTCGCCACGGTCGGCACCCCGTCGGCGACCGGCGGCCCGGACGCCCCCGCCCGGGTCGGCGTCCGGTCGCCCGGCACCGGTGCCGGGCGGGTGGCCGACGAACCCGGCACCGGTGGCGTGCTGGTGGCCGGTGGACCCGGGACCGGTGGCGTGCTGGTGGCCGGTGGACCCGGGACGGGTGCCGCGCCGAGCAGGTCGAGCTGCCGGTTCATCAGCGCGATCTGCGCCTGGACCAGCTCGCGCAGCCCGCCGTCCCCGTCCGGCTGGGCCGTCGGCCCGGCCGGCAGTGCCGGCACCGGCTGTCCGGCGGGCAGCGCCGGAACGGCCGGTGCGACGGGCGGTGGCGGGGTGGGCGGGCGGCCGTGCGCCCGGAGGTCACCGGCCAGGGCGGCGACGCTGTCCAGCCCCTCGAAGAGCTGGCCCACGTTGAGCCGTACCCCGTACCGGTCGTTGACGTCCTGGACCAGCCGGGCCATCACCAGTGAGTCGGCCCCCAGCTCCAGGAAGGAGGCGGTGGGTGACAGCAGATCCGGCTCGGTCTCCAGGTACTCGGCGAGCTGCCCGGCGACGAACCGGGCCGGATCGTCCACCGGCTCCGGTCCGGCGGCCACCGCCACCGCTGGCTCCGGTTCCGGTCCGGCGGCCACCGTCGCCGGCCCGGTCGCCGTCGCCGGCTCGGGGGCCACCGCCAGCTCGGTCGCCGTCGCCAGCTCGGGGGCCGTCGTCGGTTCCGGCGTCGCGGTCGGCACCGGGTGGGCACCGGGTGCGGCGTCCGCCAGGGGGCGGACCGGTGCCGGCTCCACCCAGTGCCGGGTGTGCTGGAACGGGTATCCGGGCATGCTCACCGGGCTCCTCCCTGGTCCGTGCAGGCCGTGCCGGTCGAGGTCGACGCCGACGGTGTACAGCTCCACGGCGGCGGCGGCCAGCTGCTTGCCGTCGTCGACGTTCTGAACCAGCGACGAGGCCCAGACGATGGGCGTGCCGGTCCAGTTCTGCCGGCCGAGCAGGGTCAGCACCGGTGCCGCGCTTACGTCCAGGGCCACGTCGCAGCCGTGCGCGGCCAGCGACCGTACGCTGTCGGTGAACCTGACCGGCTCGCGGAGCTGCCGGCACCAGTAGTCGGCATCGATCCGGTGCACCACGCCACCGGTCACGTTCGAGATCAGCGGCACGGTGGGATCCGCGTACGTCAGGCCGGCGGCGAAGGCCCGGAACTCGTCGGTGACCGCGTCGACCATCGGCGAGTGGGGCGCGTGCGGCACCGTCACCGGACGGTGCTGCAGGCCCCGCTCACCGCAGGCGACCAGGGCGGCGGCCACCTCGTCCCGGGGGCCGGCGACGAGCGTCTCCCGGGGGCCGTTCCAGGCCGCCACGGTCACCCCGTCGATGCCGGCGATGGCCGCCTCGACCTCGGCGGCGGGGGCGAAGACGGCAGCGGTACGGCCCCGGCCCCCGGTGGCGGAGTCGATCAGCCGCGCCCGGTGCGCCACCAGGGCCAACCCGTCGGTGAGCCCGAGCACCCCGGCCACGTGCGCCGCGGCGAACTCCCCGGTGGAGTGGCCCAGCACCACGGACGGCCGGACCCCCCGCGACTGCCACACCCGGGCCAGCGCGCACTCCACCGCGTACACGGCGGGCTGCGCGTAGCGGGTCTCGTCCAGCCGGGCGTCCGGCTCGGCGGCGTAGAGCAGGTCGACCAGCCGGACCTCCCAGCCGGCGTGCTCGGCCAACCACCGGTCGCAGGTCTCGATGGTGTCCCGGAACACCGGGTCGTCGGCGTACAGCCCGCGACCCATCCCCGGGTACTGCGACCCCTGCCCGCCGAACAGGAACGCGACCACCGGGCGGCGCTTCGCCTCCCGCTGTCGGACCCGGCCCCTGCGGCCGTCGAGGTGCCCGCCGAGCTGCTCGGCGGCAGCGGCGCCACCGGTCGCGGCGAGCGCCAGCCGGTGCTGGTCACCGGCGTACGCGGCGGAGGCGGCGCAGACGTCGGCGAAGGCCTCCGGGGTCCGCGCGGCGGCCAGCACCGGCACCACCGCGCCCGCGAGCACGTGCAACGCCTCCGGGGTACGCGCGGACAGGGTCAGCACCCGGTGCCCGCCGCCCGGGGTCACCGGCGTCGTGCGCTGCGGTGCCCGGCCCACCACCACGTGGGCGTTGGTGCCGCTGAACCCGAAGGAACTCACCCCGGCCAGCTCGCCGACCAGGCCGGTCGGCCCGGTGGGCACGGTGACCGGCGTGGACTCCCAGTCGACGTGCGGGTTGAGCCGGCGCAGGTGCGTGGCGGGCGGGATCTCCCCGTGCCGGAGCACCAGGATCGTCTTGATCAACCCGGCGATGCCCGCGGCCGCCTCCAGGTGACCGATGGTGGCCTTGAGCGCGCCGACCGGCAACGGCCGCGAGCGCTCGCCGAAGACGGCGGTGAGCGCGTCCGCCTCCACCGGATCCCCCAGCGCGGTGCCGGTGCCGTGCGTCTCGACGTAGGCGATCTCGTCCGGGGTCGCGCCCGCGTTCGCCAGCGCGGAACGGATCACCGACTGCTGGGCGAGCCCGCTGGGCGCGGTCAGGCCGTTGGTCCGGCCGTCCTGCTCCACCGCGCTGCCCCGGATCACCGCCAGGATCTCCTCGCCGTCGGCGAGCGCCTCGTCCAACCGGCGCAGGACCAGCACACCGCAGCCCTCACCCCGGCCGTAGCCGTCGGCGGCGGCGTCGAACGCCTTGCACACCCCGTCCGGGGCCAGCGCGCCGCCGTCCATGAAGGCGGTGAACGTGTCCGGCAGCACGAGCGCGTTGACGCCACCGACCACCGCGAGGTCGGACTCGCCGGAGCGCAGGCTGGACACCGCCAGGTGCACCGCGCTCAGCGACGACGAACAAGCGGTGTCGACGGAGAGGTTGGGGCCGCGCAACCCCAGGTGGTACGAGATCCGTCCGCCCGCCACGCTGCACGCGTTGCCGGTGACGCCGTACATCGCCGCGCTGCCGGCGCCCTGCCGCTCGGCCAACCGGGCGTACTCCGACTCGGCGATCCCGACGAACACCCCGGTCCGGGTGCCGGCCAGCGTCCTCGGATCCCGGCCGGACGACTCCAGCGCGTGCCAGCTGACCTCCAACAGCAGGCGCTGCTGGGGATCCATCTGCCGGGCCTCACGGGGTGAGACGTTGAAGAAGTGGTGGTCGAACCCGTCCAGGTCCGGCAGGAAACCGCCGCGGGCCCGCCACGGCCGGCCCTGCGCGTCCACCGGCGGGGTGTCCCAGCGCCCGCCGGGCACCCCCCCGATCGCGCTGCGGCCGTGCCGTACCAGCTCCCAGAACTGCTCGACGTCGGCCGCGCCCGGGAAGCGGCAGGCCATCCCCACGACGGCGACGGGCCGGGTCGCGGCGGCCTTCAGTTCGGCGACGGACGCGCGCAGGGTGCGGATCGTCTGGGCCGCCCGGCGCAGCCGGTCGAGGTCGTCGGAGTTCTCGGTCGACAACTCACTCCATCCCTTCGTCGAGTTCCCCGAGCTCCTCGTCGAGGATGCGGCGCAGGTCGTCCGCGTCCGCCTCGTCGAGGTCCCGGCGGGGCGGCCGGTGGGCTTCCGGTGCCGTGGGCGCGGGCGGCGGGGGTGCCAGCAGGGCCAGCAGGTGACCGGCCATCTCCCCCAGTGACGGGTGGTCGAAGACCGTCGACGCGGGCACCGACACCGAAAGGTCCCGCTGGATCCGCTGGCGGAACTCGATGAGGACCAGCGAGTCCACCCCGACGTCGGCGAAGAGCGTCCGGTCGTCCAGCGCGACCCGGGCCGGCAGCCCGGTGAGCCGGCGGACCACACCCGCCAGGTAGTCCGTCATCGCCGCCGGGGTGCGCGGCCGGTCCACCGGCGCGGGTGGGGCGTCGGCGGCCGGCGGGGTCGCGGCGGTCCGCCCGGCGGCCGGGGTCGCGTCCCGGTTCGGATCGACCACGATGGTGGCGGGTGCCGCGGTGCCGGCGGTGAGCAGCCGGTGCAGCACGGCGGCCCCGACGTCCGGGTCGATCTTGCGGACTCCGGCCAGGTCCGCGGCCATGCCCTCGCCGGCCCACGGACCCCAGACGACCGAGAGCCCCGGCAGGCCCTCCGCCCGGCGGCGGGCGACCAGCCCGTCGAGGTACGCGTTCGCCGCGCCGTACGCCCCCTGCCCGCCGCGCTCCTCGACGGCGGTGACCGACGAGAAGACCACGAAGAACGCCGGTCGGTGTTCCCGGGCGACCCGGTCCAGCACGGCCCCGCCGTACACCTTGGGCCGCAGGACGGTGGCGAACCGCCCGGTGGTCTGGCCGCGCAGGACACCGTCGTCGAGGGCACCGGCAGCGTGCACGATCCCGCCCAGCGTGCCGGTACGCGCGACGGCCCGCCGTACGTCCGCCTCCACGGCGACGTCGCCCCGGACGAACTCCACCTCGACGCCCCGCCCACGCAGCTCGTCGAGCACCTGGTCGGACGGGGTGCCCCGGCCCATCAGGACGATCCGTCGCGCCCCCGCGTCGGCCAGCATCCCGGCCGCCCGCCGGCCCAGCGCGCCGGTGCCGCCGGTCACCAGCACCCCCGCCGCCGCGACGTCCACCGGCGTCGGCGGCACCAGCACCAGCTTGCCGGTGTGCCGGGCCCGCTGCATGTACCGGTACGCCTCGGCGGCCCCGGTCATCGGGAAGGCGCGCAGCGGCAGCGGGGACAGCTCGCCGGTGGCGAACCGGGGCAGCAACGCGGCGAACAACCGGGCGACCAGGCCCGGATCCCGCTCCGCGACGTCACCGAAGTCGAACCGGTGGTACCGCACGTCGGGGCGGACCCGGCGGGCCTGGTCGGTGGTCCAGACCCCCACCCGGCCGAGTTCGACGAACCGGCCGCCGTCGGCCAGGGACCGCATGCCGGCGGCGATGCTGTCCCCGTTGAGGCTGTTGAGCACCACGTCCACGCCCCGCCCGCCGGTGAGTTCCCGGACGCGGTCGGCGAACCCGGTGCTCCGGGAGTCCAGCACGTGGTCGACACCGATCCGTCGCAGGACGTCGTGCTTCGGCGCGCTCGCCGTACCGAACACCTCCGCGCCCCGGGCCCTGGCCAGCGCCACGGCGGCCTGCCCGACCCCGCCGGCCGCCGCGTGGATCAGCACCCGCTCCCCGGCGCGCAGCCCGGCCAGCTCGTGCAGGGCGTACTCCGCGGTGAGGAACGCCAGCGGCAGGGTCGCGCCCTCGGCGTGACCCATCCCGGCGGGCAGCGGCGCGGTGTGCTCCACCCGGACGGTGACGTGCGTGCCGAAGGCGTGCTCGGTGTACGCGATCACGTCGTCGCCGACGGCCCGGTCGGCGACCCCGGGCCCCACCGCCAGCACCACCCCCGCGCACTCGAAGCCGAGCGGGACCTGGTCGGCCCGGGTGATGCCCCGGTCCTCGGCGTAGTGCCCGGCGAGCATGCCGAGGGAGACGAGCACGTCGCGGAAGTTCAGCCCGGCCGCGCGGACCCCGATCTCCACCTCGCCGGGTCCGGGCGGCCGGCGCTCCAGCGGGACCGTCGTCAGGGCGTCCGGGCTGCCGTACGCGCCCAGGACGAGCCGCGTCGGCCCGGTCGGGCCGGGCGGGTCCGCCCCGGTGAACGCCTCCCGGTAGGCCTGGCCGGCGCGGACCACCAGCCGGTCACCGGAGCCCGGGTCGGCGATCCGGGCCGCCGCCTCGGCCAGGTCCGCCTCGTCCGCCACGTCGATCGCCCGGCAGCCCAGGTCCGGGTACTCGGCGGCGACGGTGCGCGCGAAGGCCCAGACCGCGGTCTGCGACGGTGCCACCACGGTGGCGTCGACGGGCTGCCCGCCCCGGGTCAGCAGCGTCAACCGGGGCGGCCGGCCGCGCTCGCCCAGCCGGTGCACCAGCCGGAGCAGGATGTCGAGGAAGCGGCCGGTCGCGTCGGCGTCGTCGCCTGTCGGCGCGGACGCGACCACGACGTCGGTGACCCCGTCGACCGCCCCCTCGTCGAGGTCGGCGTCGAGGTCACGCCGGGGGCAGTCGAGCGCACCGGCCACCGCCGCCCCCCACGCGGTGTCGTCGGCGAGCAGCAGCGGACGCTCCGGCCGGGCGGGGGTGGCCGCCCCGACCGGCTGCCACTCCTGCCGGGCGAACCACCCACGGTCCGGGGTGTCCCGGTCGACGGCCCGGTCCCGGAAGGCGTCGAGGACACCGACCGGCTCGCCGTCCGGGTCGAGGACCGTCAGGTGCCAGCCGCCGTCGCCGGCCCGTCGGGCGTGCACGTACCGGGCCCGGTGCAGGGCCGGCCCGTCGAGGGTGAGCCGGCCCAGCGCGAACGGCAGCCGGGCCACCGTGTCCGTCGCGGACCGGACCGCCTCGGTGAGCTGGAAACAGGCGTCGAGCAGCCCCGGATGCACGCTCTCCGGGTGTGCTCCCGGCGGGTGCGGCTGCGGCGTCAGCTCGGCGAACGCCTCGTCGGTGCCGACCCGTACCGCCGTGAGCCAGCGGAACGCCGGCCCGAGGTCGACACCGCCCGAGGCGAGCCGCCGGTACAGGGCGGCCGGGTCGACGTCCCGGTCGAGCCGGGACCGGATCGCGGCCGGATCGTGCCGTTCCCCCAGGGCGGGCGCGTCGGCTACCCGTACCTGCCCGACGGCGTGGGCGACCGTGCCGTCGTCGGTGACCGTCTCCAGGGTGCACTCCCGCTGGTCCGCCGGGCCGTGCAGCCGCACCCGGATCCGCGCCGAGCCCTCGGCCGGCACCGCGAGCGGGGCGGGGAAGACCAGGTCGACCAGGTCGACGTGCCGACCCCCGGCCCCGGCGCGGGCCGCGTCCAGGACGACCGCCAGGTGGAACGCGGCGGGTGCCACCACGTCGCCGTGGATCCGGTGCTCCGCCAGGGCCGCGGTCGCCGGGGTGAGCCGGGTCTGGGCCACCAGCGAGCCGTCCCCGGTGTCCTCGACGAGATCGGTGAACACCCCGTGCCGGGCGTCGGTGGCCGGCGGCGGCTCGGGCAGCCAGTACCGTTCCCGCTCGAACGGGTAGGTGGGCGCGGCGACGCGTGCCGTGTCGTGGTCGGCCTCGAACGCCCGCCAGTCGACGTCGACCCCGTGCTCGTAGCACTCCGCCAGGCCGGCGGCCAGGGTGGACCACTCCTGCCCGGGCCGGATACTCGGCACGAAACCCACGCCCTCCCGGTCGGCCAGGCAGTCCCGGGCGAACCCCAGCAGCACCGGCTTCGGGCCGATCTCGACCAGGAGGTCGGCCCCCGTGTCGGCGGCGTGCCGGATGCCGTCGGCGAACCGCACCGGGCTCACCAGGTGGTCGGCCCAGTACCCGGGGCGGGTCAGCAACTCCCCGTCGGCGACACCGGGCACGTTGGCGACGATCGGCAGCCTCGGCCGGTGCAGCGGCACCTGCGCGACGACCTCGGCGAACGCGGCGGCGGCCGGTGCCATCAGCGGCGAGTGGAAGGCGTTCGACACCGCCAGCCGACGCACCCGCACCCCGTCGGCCCGCAGTCGCTCCTCCGCCTGCCCGATCTGGTCCGCCGGCCCGGAGAGCACCGTCTCGTGGGGACTGTTCACCGCGGCGACGGCCGTCCGGTCGAGGTCGCCGACGGCGGCGGCGGCGGTCTTCTCGTCGGCGGCGACGGCCGTCATCACCCCGGCCCCCGGCCCGCCCGCCATGAGCCGGCCCCGGGTGACGACCAGGCGCAACGCGTCGGGCACCGCGACCGTGCCGGCCACGCAGGCGGCGGTCAGCTCGCCGACGCTGTGCCCGACGAGGATCGCCGGGGTGACCCCCCACGACTGCCACAGGCGGGCCAGGCCGAGGCCGAGCACGAAGAGGGCGGGCTGGGTCCAGGTGGTGTCCGACAGGTCCGCGTCCGCGCCGTCGAACATCACGGTACGGATGTCGACGCCGGTCAGCTCCCGGATCACCGGCACGCACTCGTCCACCGCCGCCCGGAACACCGGCGCGGTGTCGTACAACTGCGCGCCCATGCCCACCCACTGCGCCCCCTGGCCGGTGAACAGGAAGGCGACGGTCGGTTTCCGGGCCGGGGCGGCCGGCCCGGTGGCCCGGCGCTCCGCCAACCGCTCGACGAGTTCGGCCGCCGTCGCGCCGGTGACCGCCGCCCGGACGGGCAGGTGCGCCCGTCCGGTGGCGGCGGTGAGGCACAGCGCGGTGGCGTCGGCGCCGTCGCGCAGGGCGTCGGCGTACCGGTCGAGCAGGACACCAAGGGCGGCCGGGGTACGCGCCGACACGGGCAGCACCCGGACTGGACGCCGGGGCTCGGCGGTGGCCTCCCGGGGCGGGGGCGGACCGAGCACCAGGTGCGCGTTGGTGCCGCTCATCCCGAACGAGCTGACCCCCGCGCAGCGGCGGTCCGCCGGCCAGGGCTGGTTGTCCGACGGCACCGAGAACGGCGACGCCGCCCAGTCGACGTGCGGGTTCGGCGGTTCGGCGTGCAGGCTGCGCGGGACGAGCCCGTGCGCGATGGCCAGCACCGTCTTGATCACCGACGCCGCGCCGGCCGCGCCCTCGGTGTGCCCGATGTTCGACTTCACCGAGCCGAGCCAGACCGGCCCCTCGACCGCGCCGAAGACCGAGGCGAGCGCGTCGACCTCGATGGGGTCGCCGAGCAGGGTGCCGGTGCCGTGGGCCTCCACGTAGCCGATCTCGTGCGGGCCGATGCCCGCCCGGCGCAGCGCCGTGTCGATCAGCGCCGCCTGGGCGGCCCCGTTCGGCGCGGTCAGGCCGCTGGCGGGACCGTCGTGGTTGACCGCGCTGCCCCGGACGACGGCGAGCACCGGATCCCGGTCGGCCAGGGCGTCGGCCAGCCGCTTGAGCACGACCATCCCGCAGCCCTCGCTGCGCCCGAACCCGTCGGCCGCGGCGGAGAAGGTCTTGCACCGTCCGTCGGGCGACAGCGCGCCCGTCCGGGCGAGGGCCAGCGTGGTCTCCGGCGCGAGCCGCAGGTGCACCCCGCCGGCGAGCGCCACGTCGCACTCGCCGGCCCGCAGCGCCCCGATCGCCTGGTGCATGGCGACCAGCGCGCTGGAGCACCCGGTGTCGACCGCCAGGTTGGGGCCGTGCAGACCGAGCACGTGCGAGATCCGGCCGGAGGCGAAGCAGGCGCCCGTGCCGGTGGCGTCGTACGGGTCGACCACGCCGCTGCGCCCGGTGAGCCGGTCGACCAGCTTCGCGTAGTCGTTCTCGGCGTACCCGACGTAGACCCCCGTGCGGGAGCCGCGCAGCAGCTGCGGTGACTGCCCGGCGTGCTCCAACGCCTCCCAGCTGACTTCGAGCAGCATTCTGGCCTGCGGATCCGTGCGGGTGGCCTCCCGGGGTGACATGCCGAAGAAGGCGGCGTCGAAGGTGTCGACGTCGGCCACGAAGCCGCCCCGCCGGCTGTACATCTTGCCCGGCGCGGCCCGGTCCGGGTCGTAGTAGCGGTCGACGTCCCACCGGTCGGCGGGGATGTCGCCGATGGCGTCCACCCCGTCGACGAGCAGCCGCCAGTACGCGTCGAGGTCCGGTGCTCCCGGGAAGCGGCACGCCATCCCCACCACGGCGACCGGCTGCTCCGCCCGCTCCAGGCGGCGTTCGAGCGAGTCGATGACCGCGACCGACCGCCGTAACGCCTCACGCAGCTCAGCCTCGTTCACGTGCTCCCCCTCCGGCGTCGGTCCGCGGCGCCTGCTGCTGTGCCCGGAACCGGGTCATCACATGCCCTGGATCTCTCGGTAGCCGCGGTCGACGCGGGCGAGCAGCGCGGCCAGCTCGTCGTCCGCGTCCGGGGCGGTGACCGCCGGCGGGTCGGTCGGCGGGTCGGCCGGCACCGGCGTGGCGGGCGGGGGCGGCGCGGCGGACCGGGGCGGTGCCGCATCGGGCAGGCCCAGGTCGGCGCGTAGGCGTTCGACGAGCCGGTCCACCGTCGGGAAGGTGAAGGCCACCGTGGAGGGCAGCCGGACACCCAGCTCCGCCTGCAACCGGGTGCGCAGCTCCAGGACGGTGAGCGAGTCGAAGCCCATGTCGAAGAAGCCCTCGTGGTCGTCGACCGGCCCGCCGATGCGCAGGACGTCGCGTACCACCTCCACCACGTGTTCGCGCAGCGCCGCGACGTCCCCGATCCGTACCGGCGGCGCGGCCGGCGACCCGGCGGCGTCCGCCGGAGCGGCCAGCGCGTCGAACGTCCCGGGCGGGGCGGCCTCGGCGAGCACCTCGCGCACCCGCGCCCAGTCGGCCGGCGCGACCACCACCCGGGCCGGCACGTCGCGGGCGGCCAGCAGGGCGACCAGCGTGGCGGTGCCGGCCGCCGGGTCGATCATCCGCAGGCCGGTCGCCTCGTGCAGGGCGGCCTCGCCGGCCGCCATCCCCGGCCCGGCCCACGGCCCCCAGGCCACCGAGAGCGCGGGCAGGCCCGCCGCGCGCCGGGCGGCCAGCAGGCCGTCGAGGTATGCGTTCGCCGCCCCGTACCCGCCGGACCCCCGGGTCGGCAGCACCGCGGCGAGCGACGAGTAGGCGACGAAGAACCGGGGCTCCAACGGGCGGCTCAACCGGTCCAGCAGGTGCCCACCGTGCACCTTGACCCGCAGCACCGCGGCGAGCCGCTGCGGGCTCTGTTCCGCCAGCGGTCCGTCGTCCAGCACCCCGGCGGCGTGGACGACCCCGGCGAGCGGGGTGGCCTCGTCGAGTGCCCGCTGGACGTCCTGCTCCACCGTGACGTCACCACGGACGAGCCGGACGTCCACCCCGGCGTCCCGGAGCCGGTCCACGACCACCCGGGCGGCCTCCGACGGCGCGCTGCGGCCGAACAGCACCAGCTGTCGTACGCCGGCCGTGGCCAGGTCCTGTGCGAGCCGCAGGCCGAGCGCGCCCAGGCCGCCGGTGACGAGCACGGCCCCGGGCGGCGGCTGCCAGGACGGACCGGCGGGGACCGGCAGCGGCACCAGGGTGGGCGTCAGCCGTCGCCCGTCGGCCAGCCGGACGAACCGGTGCCCCGCCGGGGCGGTGAGTTCGGCCGCGAGCAGGTCGGACGGTGCGCCGTCTCCGGCCGACGTGAGGTCGACGACGAGGCAGTCGAGAGCCGGGTGTTCGGCCTGCACGGTGCGGACCAGGCCCCAGAGGGCGCTCTGCCCGGGGTCGGGTGCGTCGGCGGCGGCGGCGGCGTGGGTCACCACGACCAGCCGGGGCGGGGTGGGTCGCGCGGCGAGGTCCCGGGCGATCGACAGGAGTTCGGTGCAGGCGGCGGCCGTCCGCTCCGGATCCCCGTCGGTGGCCGGGGCGGCGTAGACGACGTCGCTGACCCGGGTGTCCGGCGTCAGCCGACCGGTACGCCACGGCAGGGTCACCGCCCCGGCCAGCCGTTCGGCGTCCGGGCCGACGACCAGGGCGTCGAACCGGCGCGGTGGTCCGGCCGGCAGCGGCGGGGAGTCCCAGCCGACGTGCACCACGTCGAGCGGGCCGGTCGGCCGCTCCGGGGCGGTGCCGCCGGTCAACGCCCAGTGGCGTTCCCGCTGGAACGGGTACGTCGGTGCGGTGACGAACCGCCGGCCGGCGGCGCGCTGCCGGGTGACCGCGGCCCAGTCGATGTCGGCGCCGCTGTCGTAGAGCCGGGCCAGGCTGTCCAGCAGGGTCAGGTGTTCCCGTCCGGCGCGCAGGCTGGGCAGCCGCCGCGCCTCCGGCCAGTCCTGACCGGCGATGCCCAGCAGCACCGGCTCCGGACCCAGCTCGACCAGGGTGTCCACCCCCGCCTCGCGCAGCGTCCGCACCCCGCGCTGGAACTGCACGGGCCGCAGGGCGTGCTCCCGCCAGTAGTCGGCGTCGATCGGTGTGCCGACCGTGCCGGTGAGGTTCGACACCAGGGGGATCCGGGCCGGGCGGTGGGTGACACCCCGGGCGAACGCGGTGAACGGCTCGGCGAAGTCGGCGAGCAGCGGCGAGTGGAACGCGTGCGACACGGTGAGCCGTCGGTGCGTCACCCCCCGATCGGCCAGCGCGTCGAGGACCGGCCGTAGCTCCTCCTCCGGCCCGGCCAGCACGGTGCTCTCCGCCCCGTTGACCGCGGCGACGGCCGACCGGGACGCCCCGGCCAGCAGCGGTTCGACCTGGGCGACGCCGCACCGGACGGCGACCATCGCCCCGGGTGGGCACTGCTGCATGAGGCGGGCCCGCTCGGCGACCAGGCGCAGGGCGTCGGGCAGCGTCAGGACGCCGGCCACGCAGGCCGCGGTGTACTCCCCGACGCTGTGCCCCAGGACGTACTCGGGGTGCACGCCCCAGTCCCGCCACAGCCGGGACAGCGCGTAACCGACGGCGACCAGCGCGGGCTGGGTGAAGCGGGTCTCGTCGAGGCGTTCACCGGCGTCGAACAGCAGCGTGGTCAGGGGCACCGGGAGCACCGGGTCGAGGATTCCGGCGCACTCCTCGATGGCGGCGCGGAACACCGGTTCGGCCCGGAACAGCTCGGCGGTCATCCCCGGCCGTTGCGCGCCCTGACCGGTGAACAGGAACGCCACCCTGGGCCGCTGCCCGGCGGGGCCGGCGGGGCCGGGCCGCCGCAGCTCGGCGTCGAGGTCGTCGACGGTCGCCCCGACGGCGCACCGACGCCAGGGCAGGTGGCTGCGGCCGACGGCGGCGACCAGGGCGAGCGCCGCCGGGTCGGCCGCCGTGCGGAGCTGCCGGGCGTAGGCGTCGGCCAGGTCGGCGAGGGCCTGCGGGTGCCGCGCCGACAGCGGCAGCAGCAGCGGCCCGTCGGCGGCGGGGACCGGTGCGGCGGGCGTCGGATCGGCGGGCGGTGGGGCGGCGACGACCAGGTGGGCGTTGGTGCCGCTGAAGCCGAAGGAGCTGACCCCGGCGATCCGGCGGGAGTCGTCCGGCCACGGTTCGCGGGTGGACGGCACCCGGACCGGGATGTCGTCCCAGTCGATGCGGGGATTGTGCCCGGTCACCAGGGGGGTCGGGGGCAGCACCCCGTGCCGCAGCATGAGCAGCACCTTGAGCAGGCCGGCGATGCCGGCGGCGGACTCGGTGTGCCCGATGGCGGCCTTGACCGAGCCGATCGGCAGCGGCTCCCGGCGACCGGCGAAGACGGCGCCGAGCGCGTTGACCTCGATCGGGTCACCGAGGGCGGTGCCGGTGCCGTGCGCCTCCAGGTATCCCACGGCGGCCGGCTCCACCCCGGCGTCGCGCAGCGCCGCGCGGATCACCTCCTGCTGGGAGGGGCCGTGCGGCACGGTGAGGCCGCTGCTCCGGCCGTCCTGGTTGACGGCGCTGCCGAGGACCAGGCCGAGGACCCGGTCGTGCGGGCCGACGTCCGACGCCCGCTTGAGCACCACCAGGCCGCCGCCCTCGGCGCGGACGTAGCCGTCGGCGGCGGCGTCGAACGGCAGGCAGCGCCCGGTGGGCGAGAGCATGCCGGCCCGGGTCAGGCTGCGGCTCTCGTGCGGCGTGACCATCCGGTTGACCCCACCGGCCAGCGCCAGGTCGCAGCTGCCGTCCCGGAGGTGCCGGACCGCGAGGTCGACCGAGACCAGCGAGGACGAACATGCGGTGTCCACCGACAGGGCCGGTCCCCGGGTGCCGAAGACGTACGCGAGCCGTCCGCTGGCCGTGCTGGGGGTGGCGCCGGAGGAGAAGTACCCGTCGATGTCGTCCTCGTGGGTCATCCCCTCGCGGTAGTCGATGTTGCTGATGCCGACGAACACGCCGGTCGACTCGGGCACCGACCGGCCCGGGACACCGGCGTCCTCGAACGCTTCCCAGGCCAGCTCCAGCAGCAGCCGTTGCTGCGGGTCGAGGGTTGCCGCCTCCCGTCCGGAGATCCCGAAGAACCGGGCGTCGAAGTCCCGCAGGTCGCCGACGAAGCCGCCCGCGTCGACGAAACTCCCGTCCACCGGCCAGCGGGCGTCCGGCACCGGACCCAGCGCACACCTCCCCTCGGACAGCAGGTCCCAGTACGCCGCCGGATCCGGTGCGCCGGGCAGCCGGCAGGCCATGCCCACCACGGCGATCGGCTCGTGCCGGCGGGCCGCGGCGGCCTCCAACTCGTCGATGCGGGCCAGCGCCCGGCGCAGCAGCGGGCCGTAGTCGGTGCTCATCGGTTCCCGAGCCTCTCCGCCAGCAACGCGGCCACCTCGTCGATCGACTGTTCCTCCGGCGGCGGCCCGTCGGTCGGCCCGCCGCCGTGCCCCTCGGCCGACCCGCCGCTGTGCCCGTCGGTCGGCCCGGCGGTCGGCAGGTCGAGGACGGCGAGCAGGTGCCCGGCCAGCCCCGCCACCGTCGGGTGGTCGAAGACCACCGTCTGGCCGAGCCGGACGGCGAACGCGCTCTGCAACCGGTTCCGCAGCTCCAGCGAGGCCAGCGAGTCCAGGCCGAGGGAGAAGAGCCCGGTGTCGGTCTCCAGGTGGGCTACGCCGAGCACGTCCGCGGTGATGTCGTGGACGTACCCGTCGGCGAGCTTGCGTCGCTGGTCGGGTGTCGCCTCGCGGAGCCGGTCGGCCGGCCCGGCGGTGTCCGGGCGTCCCGCCGGTGCGGCGGGCAGCAGGTCGCGCACCGGAGCCGGTGGGGTGTTGTGGTGCGCGGCGTACCGCGGCCAGGTGTGCGCCAGGACGGCCACCACCCCGTCGTCCGGCGGGGTGGCCAGGATGGCCCGGAGCGCCCCGGTGGCGTCGTCCAGCGGCAGCACACCCTCACCGAGCCGGTCGAGCCGTTCGGCGATGCCGGCCCGGGCCGTCATGCCCGTCTCCGCCCACGATCCCCACTGGATGGACACCGCGGGCAGGCCGGCGGCCCGGCGGGCCGCGGCGAGGCCGTCGAGGTAGCTGTTGGCCGCCGCGTAGTTGCCCTGCCCGGCGGTGCCGAGCAGCCCGGACGACGACGAGAACAGCACGAAGTGTGTCAGCGGGAGGTGGGCGGTGGCCCGGTGCAGGGCGAACGCACCGCCCGCCTTGGCGGCCCACGCCTCGTCGAAACGCCCGGGGGTCTGCGACTCCAGCAGGCCGTCGGCGAGTGCGCCGGCGAGGTGGTGCACCCCGGCCAGCGGGGGCAGCTCCCGGCCGAGCGTGGCCACGAGCGCGGCGACCTGCTCGCCGTCGCCGACGTCGGCGGTGTACGTCCGCACCTCGGCTCCCATGGCGGCGAGGGCGGCGATCCGCTCCCGCGCGGGTCCGCCGGGTTCGTGCCGGCCGACCAGGGCGAGGTGGCGGGCACCGGCGGCGACCAGCGTCGCGGCCACCTCCAGGCCCAGCCCGCCCAGGCCACCGGTGACGAGGTGGGTGCCGTCCGGGCCGATCGTCAGGTCGTCCGGCCGGTCGGTGTCCGGTCGCAGCCGCAGCACCCGGCGTCGCCCGTCGTGCAGCGTCACCTCGTCGGCGGTCCGGGCCGCCGTCTCCGCGACGATCGCGTCCGGGTCGCCGCCCTGCGCGGGCAGGTCGATCAGGGCCGGCAGACTGTCGGGCCGTTCCTGACCGAGGACCCGGGTGAGACCCCAGAGCGCGGCCTGCGCCGGCTGCGGTGATCCGCCCCAGGCCTGCCGGGTGAGCACCGTGACCGACGGGGTGGACGGCAGGTCCAGCAGGCTCCGGAAGGAGTCCAGCAGCGTCAGCGTCAGGTCCCGGGCCGCACCGGCGTCGGCCCCCGGGTCGGCACGTTCGGCGGGCCAGGCGAGCAGCACGGCGTCCGGCTGCTCCCGGGCCACGGCCCCGGCCAGGTCGGCGGGGTCGGTGACGACCCGGCAGCGGATCCCCTGCCGTTCGGCCGCCTCCGCGATCGAGCGGGCCAGGTCGGCGCCGACGACGAGCCACGAGCCGGCCGGGGTGCCCGGCGGCAGGGCCTGCTCCACCCACTCCGGCCGGTACAGCCGGCGTCGCCAGCGGGCGGCGTCGGCGTCCCCGGCCATCGCCCCGGCGGTCGCCTGCCGCAGCAGCACGCCCGCCATGACGACCAGGACCCGCCCGCCGTCGTCGTAGAGGGTGATGTCGCCGACCAGCGAACGGGGATCCGGGTCGTCGGTCGGCCGCAGCTCGGCGTGACACCAGGCGCTGTCCGTCGTCCCGGCCCGGTGCAGGGTGACCCGCTGGGCGCCGACCGGGAGGTACGTCCGGTCGGCGAACGGCCGAGGGTAGGTCACCGTGAGGGCGAGCAGGCACGCCTCCAGCAGGATGGGGTGCACCGCGTGCAGGTGGGCCGCCGAGGTCACCCGGGGAGGCAGCTCGATGCGGGACAGGCAGCCCGTACCGTCGCGCCACAGCTCCCGGGTGACCTGGAACCACTCGCCGAGGTCGATGAGCCGACCGCGTTCGCCCCGGTAGATCTCCTCGGGCGGCACGGGCGTGCCGAACCGGCGGCGCAGCGACGCCAGCTCGGCGACCGGCGACGCGGTACCGGCCGTCAGGGTGCCGGTGGCGTGCAGGATCCACGGCCCCGACTCGGCCTCGGACCGGGAGTGGATCTCCACCGCGTGGCCGTCCGGCACGGGCTTCAGCACCACGTGCAGGTCCCGGGTCTCGGTGTCGTCGGCGAACCGCATCGCCTGGTGGATGAGAAAGTCGTCGAGGGCGGGCCGGAGCAGGCCGAGTTCCCCGGCGGCGGCGAAGGCGAGATCCTGGTACGCGACCCCGGGCATCACCACCCGCCGGAAGATGCGGTGCTGTGTCAGCCACCGGGGGTGGTCCGGGTCGACCCGGGAGACGAACCGGATCTCACTGCTGCCCGGCTGGTCCACCCGTCCACCGAGGAAGACGCCGGTGGACCGGCCCGCTCCGGCCCGGGTCGGCCGCCCGGTGGGCTCGATCCAGTGCCGGGTGCGCTGCCACGGGTAGGCGGGCAGCGCGACCGGCCCGCCACGCCGCCGGTACACCCCGGACCAGGTCACCTGCCGGCCGTCCAGGTAGAGCCGGCGCAGCGAGTCCACCAGCTGGGCGTGGCCGGCACCCTCGCGCAGGGAGGGCACCACCAGCACACCCTCGCGGGCGGCGAACCGGACCAGGGTCGGCTTCGGCGACACCTCGACGATCGTGGTGACCCCGTGCTCGGCGACCGCGCTGTCCACGCAGCGGGCGAACTGGACGGTGTCCCGGGCGTGCCGCACCCAGTGCTCGGCGTCGAAGGCGGACACGGCCCGGCCGGTGCGGTTGGCGAGCACCGGGATACGGGGCGGCCGGTGCTCGACCCGCTCGGCCACCGCGCGGAACTCGTCGAGCACCGGGTCCATCAGCGCCGAGTGGAAGGCGTGCGAGACGCGCAGCCGGTGCGACCGCCAGCCGCGCCGGTCCGCCTCGACGACGACCCGGTCGACCAGCGCGGCGGCACCGGAGAGCACCACCGAGTCGTGGTCGTTGACCGCCGCCACGCTCACCTCGACGCCCATCGCGTCGAGCAGGTCGGTGACGGCGTCGGGCGGGGCGAGCAGCGACACCATCGCCCCGCCGTCGGGCAGCGCGTCCATCAGGCGACCCCGGGCCAGCACGAGGCGCAGCGCGTCGGGGAGGGACAGCACGTCGGCGAGGCAGGCCGCCACGAACTCGCCCACACTGTGGCCGGTCAGCACGTCCGGCTGCACGCCCCAGGACTGCCAGAGTCGGGCGAGCGCGTACTGCACCGCGAACAGGGCGGGCTGCGCCCAGGCCGTCCGGTCCAGCTCGCCGCCGACCCCGTCGAAGACGAGTTCACGCAGGTCGGTGCCGGTGGCCCGGCGGACCTCCGCGGCGCACTCGTCGAGCGCCGACCGGAACACCGGGTAGCCGGCGTACAGGTCCGCACCCATCCCGACCCACTGGGCGCCCTGGCCGGCGAAGACGAAGGCGACCGCCCCCTCGGGTCGCGGCTCGTGCACGGTGGCCCGCCCGAGCTGCTCGGCCGCCTCCCGGGCGTCGGTGGCGAGCACCGCGATCCGGTACGGGTGGTGGGTGCGCCCGAGCGCCGCCGCCCGGGCCACGCCGGCGAGGTCGGCCCCGTCCTCGCTGAGCAGGGCCTGGTAGCGGCCGGCCAACGTGCGGGCCGCCACCGGGGCGCGGGCGCTGATCGGCAGCAGCACCGGCCCGTCCGCCGCACCAGCCGGGGTCGGCTCGGCCGCACCGGCCGGGGTCGGCTCGGTCGCACCGGCCGGGGTCGGCTCGGCCGCGCTGGCCAGTGCGGGTTCCGCCGGGCGCTCGGGGGCCTGGGTGAGGACGAGGTGGCTGTTGGTGCCGCCCATGCCGTGCGAGCTGACGGCCGCCACCCGACGCCGCCCCGCCGGCCAGCTCTCGGTACGGGTCGGCACCCGCAGCGCACTCGACCCGAAGTCGATCTCCGGGTTCGGGGTGCGGAAGTGCAGACTCGCCGGGATCACCCCGTGGTGGACGGCGAGCGCCGCCTTGATCAGTCCGGCGATGCCGGCGGCCTCGTCGAGGTGGCCGATGTTGCTCTTGACCGAGCCGACCGCGACACTGCCCTGCGGTGCGCCGCCGACCGCCCGGAGGGCCTGGTCGAGCCCGGCCACCTCGATCGGGTCGCCGAGCGGCGTGCCGGTGCCGTGCGCCTCCAGGTAACCGAGTTCGGACGCGCGGATCCCGGCGTCGGTCAGGGCGGCGGCCACCACCTCGGCCTGCCGGGCGGCGCTCGGCGCGGTGAACCCGAGCTTGTCGACGCCGTCGTTGTTGACGGCGGAACCGGCCACCACCGCGTAGATGCGGTTGCCGTCGGCGAGCGCCGCCGAGAGCCGTTTGAGCAGCACCACGCCGCACCCGTTGCTGAAGATGGTGCCGGACGCCTCGGCGTCGAAGACCCGGCTCCGGCCGTCCCGCGAGCGGATCAGGCCGTCCTCGTACAGGTAGCCGGCGGACTGCGGCACCACCACCGAGACGCCCCCGGCGAGGGCGAGGTCGCACTCGCCGGCCAGCAGGGCACGGCGGGCCAGGTGCACGGCGACCAGCGAGCTGGAGCAGGCCGACTGCACGCTGATGCTCGGCCCGCCGAGGTCGAGCCGGTAGGAGACCCGGGTCGGCAGGTAGTTGCGGTCGTTGCCCAGCTTCACCATGAACTGCTGGGTGTCCGCCTCGGTGAGCGGTCGGTCCCCGGTGTAGCCGAAGTGCGGCACCAGGTTGTTCACCAGGTAGGTGCTGATGCTGCTGGAGGCGTACACCCCGGTGCGCGTGCCGGCCGGCACCTCACCGGCGTCCTCGAACGCGTCGACCGCGCACTCCAGGAAGATCCGGTGCTGCGGGTCCATCAGCGCGGCTTCCCTGGCGTTGATCCCGAAGTACGCCGCGTCGAAGTACTCGGGGTCGGCGAGTGGACCCGCCATCCGGACGAAGTCCGGGTCGGCCAGCAGCGCCGGATCCTGGGAGCGGACGTCCTCGTCGGCGCACTCCACGATCGCGTCCACGCCGTCGCACAGGTTGCGCCAGAAGGTCGCCAGGTCGGGGGCGGCCGGGAACCGGCCGGCCATGCCGACGATGGCCACCCGGTCGTCGTCGGTGCCGCCGGTGGGCCGCACGGTGACCGGCGCGGCCCCGGCGACGGCGGGGTCGTCCCCACCGAGGTGTCGGGCCAGCGCCCGGACGGTCGGGTACTCGACCAGGTCGGTCGCGCCGACCCGCAGCCCCAGTTCGGTGGTGAGCCGCTGCCGCACGGTGAGCAGCTGCGCGGAGACCCCGCCGAGGTCGAAGAAGTTGTCCCGGACCCCGACGTGGTCGAGCCCCAGCACCTCCCGCCAGACGTCGGCGATCCGGCGTTCCAGCTCGCCGCGGGGCAGGTCGGTGGTGGTCGGGGCCGCGCGGACCAGCCGGTGCGGCGGTCGCAGCCGGTTCCGGGCCGTCTTGCCGCTCGCGGTGAGCGGCAGCTCGGCGACCACCGCGTAGCCGTACGGGTGCACGGCGGCGGGCAGCCGTCCCGCGACGTGGCCGGGCACCTCGCGCAGCACGTCGGCCTCGTCCACGTCGTCACGGAGCACCAGGTGGACGACGAGCCGGGGCCGGCCGTCGATCTCGTGCAGCGCCGCGGCGGCCTGCCGGACGCCGGGGTGGGCGCAGGCGGCGGCCTCCACCTCGGCCGGCTCGATCCGGACCCCGTTGACCTTGAGCTGGGCGTCCACCCGGCCCTGGTGTTCCAGCCCCGCCTCGGTGAGTCGGGCCAGGTCACCGGTGCGGTACCACCGGCCGGAGAGCCCCGGGGGAGTGGTGAACCGTTCGGCGGTGAGTGCCGGCTGGTTGCGGTACCCGGCGGCGACGCCGGCCCCGCCGACGTACAGCTCACCCGGCTCTCCGGCGGGGACCGGCCGGTGCTGCCCGTCGAGGAGGGCGACCTCGACGTTGTCGATGGGCCAGCCGATCGGGGCGATCAGCGGCCACCGGGTCACGTCGTCGGGCAGCGTCGCCACCGTCGCGTCCTGGAACTCGGTCGCGCCGTAGTGGTTGTGCACCCGGACGCCGGTGCGGGCGGCGAGGACCCGCAGCGGTTCGGTGAGCCGCAACTGTTCGCCGGTGGTGACGATGTGCCGCAGCGTCGGCGGCTCGGGCAGCTGGGTGGTGGCCTCGGCGAACTGGGTCAGCGCCGGGACGGGAAGGAAGACCCGCTCCACCCGCTGCGCCACGGTGAAGGCGGCCAGCGCGTACGGGTCGCGTCGCAGGTCGTCGCCGGCGACGACCAGGGTGCCGCCGAGGCACAGCGCGGAGTAGATCTCGTGGAAGGAGAAGTCGAAGCTGACCGCGCAGGCCTGCAGGGTCCGGGACCGGTGGGCACCGGGGCGGGCGCCCTCGTGCCAGCGGAGCAGGTTGACCAGGGCGCGGTGGGGCATCGCCACGCCCTTGGGGCGTCCCGTCGACCCCGAGGTGTAGAGCAGGTAGGCGACCGCGTCGGGGTCGTCGTGGTCGGGTGCGCGCCCGGTGTCGGCCGACGTCCACCAGGCGGCGTCGAGGCGGTGCACCCGGCCCTCGCCCAGGGCCGACGCCAGGCTGTCGTGGCCCGGCCCGGGGTCGTCGTCCGGGACGAGCAGCACCGCCGGGTCGGCGTCGGTGAGCAGGTGGCGATGGCGTTCGGCCGGGTCGGCCGGGTCGAGCGGCAGGTAGCCGGCCCCGGTGGCCATGATGCCCAGCTCGGTGGCGAAGAGCGCGGCCCCGCGGGGCATCCGGACGGCGACCACGTCGCCGGGGCCGACACCGAGCCGGCGCAGCCGGTCGGTGCTGGCGGCGGCGAGTCGACGGAGTTCCGCGTAGCTGGTCTCACCGGTGGCGTCGACGACCGCGACGTCCTGCGGGTACCGCCCGGCGACCTCGGCGAACATCCCGTGCACGGTCTCCCCGGCACGGGACACCGCCGGTCCGCTGAGGATCCGGCCCGCCCCGGTGTCGCCGCCAGCGGTGGACGTCTGGTTCCTGGCACCGCTCATGGTTCTCCCCCCCCGATTCGTACCGAGCGCTCAGTACCCGCTCATGGGATGTCAGTGGGTGTCTCGTACCACCGCACCGGCGGATCCCCGGCGCGCAGCGGGAGGAGGAAGCGGTCGGCCTCCCGGTCGGCCAGCGCGTACGGCTGGAACCCGTCCCGGAAGCGCTCACGGATCGCGGCGGAGCGTGAGCCGTAGTCGGCGACGGTGAGCTGTCTCAGGATGGCCTTCTCCGGCTGCAACATGAACAACATCCATCCTTGCACGCCGTGCAGGTAGCGGGAGTGGTCGTGCGGGTAGCAGGGCGCGAAGACGCTGACGAAGCACTCCTCACCCGCCAGCACCAGGTACCACTGCGGATCCGTCACGTCGGCCACCTCCAGGCCGCCCGGTGCCGCGCTGGTCATCGTGCGGACGAGGTGGTCGACGAACGCGCGGAACAGCCGGCCGAGGTCGTCGATGGACTCGCCGAAGACGTCGGTCGGGAAGGCGAAGACGAACCCGTCGAGGACGTCGCCGTCGAGCACCCGGACGAAGCGGTGCACCCAGGGCAGGGCGGCGGTCATGTTCTCCGCGAACGACAGCGTCCGGTCGTACGGCGGCGGACCCCACAGGAACGACTTCTGGGCGAACGGGCAGTACGTCTGGTCCTGGACGGGGCGGATGAGCCGCACCGACTCGGCACAGGACGGATCGAACTCCACCGTGACGTCCCCGCTCGGCCGCCGTGCCGCCCGTAGCCGCGTGGTGAGCCGGTCGGCCAGGTCGTCCGCGGAGTCGAAGCCGGCACAGGCCAGGCGGATCAGCTCCGGCAGCACCGCGTGCAGCCCGACGACGTCCGGCCGGGTGCCGGGCGGGACGTCGGAGCGGTAGTACGCCAGCGTCTGCACGACCGTCTGCGCCGGTTGCCGGATCCGGTCGGGCGGGTCGGCGGGCGGGTCGGCGGTGCTCGCCCGGGCGATCAGGTCCGCCAGGTCGGCGCTGCCCGACGTACTGGTGAGCGGGTGCTGGAGCACACAGCCGTACTGGTTGGCCAGGCACAGGGCGACCACGACGATCTCGGTGAGCGGATCCCGGCGGGCCGCCGCGTCCGGTGCGTCGGCGACCGCCCGCACCTGGGCGGCCAGGTGGTCGCCGGGCAGCCCGGGCGCCCAGCATTCGCCGGCGTCGACGACCATCCGACGGAAAGCGTCCTGGAGGCGCTGGACGTGCAACTTCATCGGTTGTCCCTTCGCTGGAAGGTCGAGACGGGGAGTCCGCCGATCCGGTGCCGTTCCGTCAGCCCAGGAACATGCTCCGGAGACGGACGCGGGCCAGGGTCAGCCCGCCCAGGGCCAGCACGACGAGGTACGCGGTGTGCAGCAACGCGGCCGGAGCGGGCGTGCCGAGGAAGAACATCCGGGCCAGTTCGACCCCGTGGTACAGCGGCGACAGCTGCACCAGCCACTGCACCGCCGCCGGGTAGCTGGACAGCGGGAAGAAGGTGGTCGAGAAGAGGAACATCGCGGTCGAGGCCAGGGTCACGTAGTCCAGCTGGGCGTTGGAGCGCAACGTGGTGGCCCAGGCCATCCCCACCGCGGCGAAGGCGAAGGAGACCAGCAGCCCCACCGGGACCAGCACGACGGCCCAGGGGGTCGTGACCAGCCCGAGTGCGGCCAGCACCCCGAGGAAGACGGTGCCGTAGAAGCCGCCGCGCAGGACCGCCCAGCCCACCTCGCCGAGGACGATGTCGAGCGGGCCGACCGGGGTGGTGAGCATGGCTTCGTACAGCTTGTCGTAGCGCAGCTTGAAGTAGATGCTCAGCGTCTCGGAGATCGCCCCGTTCATGGCCGAGGCGGCCAGCAGCGCGGGCGCGACGAAATCCACGTAGGGCACCGTGCTGCCGTCGGCCAGCGTCACGGTCGGCACCAGCGAGCGGAAGCCGACGGTGACCGCGAGCAGGTAGAACAGCGGCTCGACGACGCCGGAGATCAGCACCGCCCAGGCGCGCAGGTAGAGCCGGGCCGAGCGCTCGACGATGACCCGGGCCAGGCCGGCGTACTCGTCGACGGGCAGCATCCGGCGTAGTGCGCCGCGCCGCTGGTGCGGGAGTCCCGGGCGGCGGGTCTGGGTGGTCGTCATACGACCAGCCGCCGGTGGAACGTGCGCCGGGCCGCGACGACACCGACGGTGAGCAGCGCGCCGAGGAACGTGACGTGCCCGACGGCGGCCGGTGCCGTCAGCCCGCCGAGCGTCAGGCCACGGGCCAGTTCGTTACCGTGCCACAGCGGGGAGATCCAGGCGAGCGGGCGCACCGCGAGCGGCAGCGCCGAGATCGGGAAGAACGTGCCGGCGAAGAGGGTCATCGGCAGCACGACGAACCGGTTGATGGCGACCAGGCCGTGCCCGTCCCCGCGTACCGTGGCCGCGTAGGCCGCGACCGGCGCGGCGCAGGCCGCCCCGGTGAGGACGGCGACCGGCACCGCGAGCACGGCCCACCCGTCGGCCCAGCCGCCGAGCAGGATCCCGATCAGCAGGAAGATGACGGCTCCGATGAGGAGCCGGAGCGTGATCCAGAGCAGTTGCCCGGCGAGGAGCTGGCCCGGGGTGACCGGGGTGGCGGTCACCGCGATGAAGTCCCGTTGCCACTGGAAACTCGACAGGACCGGTTTGCCGGCCTCGGCGACGGCCGTGGTGAGGATCGTGCTTACCAGCAGTGCCGGCGCGATGTACTGCACGTAGGGGTGGCCGTCGGTCGCCGGGCCGGGCCGCACCTGCGAGCCGAAGCAGAGCCCCATCGCGCCGAGGAACAGCAACGGCTGGAGCACGGAGGCCTGCAGGGTGGTACGCCAGCTGCGCCGGTACCACCGCCAGCAGGCCTCGACCCGGAGGGTGGCCGCCCGCCAGACACCGACCACCCGGCCGGTGGCCCTCGGGGTGGCCGCCGTGATGTCCGTCATCGTCAGTCCACCAGTTCCCGGCCGGTGAGCCGGAGGAAGACGTCCTCCAGGGAGCCCCGGCGGACGAGGCTGGAGACGGGCTGGACACCGGCGGCGGAGACCCGTTCGAGGAGACGTTCGCCGCTCTCGGCGTACAGCAGGAAACGGTCCGGCAGCGCCTCCACCCGGTCGGCGAGCCCTTCGAGGACCGCCCGCTCCATCGGCCGGTCGGCGGGGAAGCGGAGTTCGAGCACCTCGCGGCTGGAGTACCGGGAGATGAGGTCCGCGGGGGAACCCTCCGCGACGATGCGACCACCGTCCATGACGACCAGACGGTCGCAGAGCTGCTCCGCCTCGTCCATGTAGTGGGTGGTGATGATGAGGGTCACGCCGGCCTGCTTGAGCTGGTAGAGCCGCTCCCAGAGCAGGTGCCGGGCCTGCGGGTCGAGGCCGGTGGTGGGCTCGTCCAGCAGCACCAGCTCGGGGTCGTTGACCAGCGCGCGGGCGATCGTGAGGCGACGCTTCATGCCGCCGGACAACGGCTCCACGTGGTCGTCGGCCCGTTCGGAGAGCCGGGCGAACGCCATCAGCTCGGTGGCCTTGCGCGCCACGTGCGCCCGGGACAGGCCGAAGTAGCGCCCGTAGACGACCAGGTTCTCCCGGACGGTGAGTTCGTTGTCGAGGTTGTCCTGCTGGGGCACGACGCCGATGCGGGCCCGGATGTGCGGCCCCTGGGCCTGCGGGTCCATGCCGAGGATCCGCAGCTCACCGCCGGAACGGGGGGAGATGCAGGAGATCATCCGCATGGTCGAGGACTTGCCCGCGCCGTTGGGTCCGAGGAACCCGAACACCTCGCCGCGCTGGACCTCGAAATCGATCCCGCGGACGGCCTCGAAGGTCCCGAAGCGTTTCGCCAGAGCCTTCGCCGACACGACGGGTGACGTCGGAAAAGCAGCATCAATCATGACGTTGGGAACATCCTCGGCTCGGTCGCTCCGTGATCAGCCGTCGAGCTGGCTCAGCAGGACGGACTGGCTTCGGGCTGTCGTCCTACCCGGGTGTCGACGGGCCGGAAACGTGGCTGTCGCGGATCTGCCCCACGTGCGGTGGCTCTGCCTACCGATGCTCGTCACCCCCCCTGTGCTGGCGTCGCCACGCTACTACAGGCTTCTGTTCCCCCGCAAGGAAGATCATAAATGAACTCGCAGCTAGGAGCCCTGGTGGCGTGGGGTGCTGAGCCCCGTCGATATGGCTCGTGGCCGGGTCCGGGAGGCCCCGGGGAGGCGGCCGGCACGCCCTGACGGACGGGCTGTCGACGGTCCGTGGACGGTCGGTGAACGGGAACAGCCACGGTGCCCGCGAGGGCCACCGTGGCTGTTCCCGTCGACCCGGTCCCCTGCCGGCCACCCGGGCGGGTCGCGGGGCGGGGGACGCCGACGTCGCGCCGGTCAGGAACTGGTGCAGGAGAGGTTGCCGGGTGGGGTGCTGCTGTTGCCGTTGACCAGGAAACCGATGGTGGTCGAGGCGTTCGGGGCGATGACGCCGTTGTAGGCGGCGTTGCGGATGCTGACCGTGCCGCTGGTGCCGGTGCCGCTGCCGTTCCAGATGTTGGCGATGGTCTGCCCGCTGGCCATCGTGAGCTGCACGGTCCAGCCGCTGGTGGTGGTGGAGCCGGTGTTGGTCACCGTGACCTCACCCTGGAAGCCGCCGTTCCAACTGCTGACCGTGCGGTACGCCGCGGTGCAGCCGCCCGGTTGTCCGGTGGGTGGCGGCGTGGTCGGCGGGGCGCTGGTCGGCGGGGTGGTGGGCGGGGTGGTCGGCGGAGCGCTGGTCGGCGGCGTGGTGGGCGGCGGGGTGGTCGTCCCCGGCACCGTGGTGGAGGCCGCGTTGAGGGCGTTGAGGACGGAGGTGTACGCCGGCTTCGGGTTGCTGTTGCGGTCGAACAGCAGCGGGTTCTCGTTGCCCCGCCAGGAGTCGCTGTCCCGGATGCCCCAGGTGGTGATGCCGACGCAGCGCGGGACGTTCATGCAGGCCTGGGTCAGCCCGGCGTACTGGGTGGTCGAGGCGTTGGTGACGTCCGCCTCGGTCAGCGCCACGTCCACCCCGAGGGCGGCGAAGCTGGACAGCGTGGTCTGGAAGTTGCCCGGCAGCGAGCTGCCGCCGGTGAAGTGGGTCTGCAGACCGACGCAGTCGATCGGCACGCCGCGCGCCTTGAAGTCCTTGATCATGTTGTAGACGCCCTGCGTCTTGGCGTACGTCCAGTTCTCGATGTTGTAGTCGTTGTAGCAGAGCTTCACCGACGGGTCGGCGGCCCGCGCGGTGCGGAACGCCACCTCGATCCAGTCGTTGCCGGTGGACTGGAGGTTCGACGACCGGCGGCTGCCGTTCTCGGCGTACGCCTCGTTCACCACGTCCCAGGCGTAGAGCTTGCCCTTGTAGTGGGCCATCACGCCGTTGATGTGGCTGATCATCGCCTGCCGCAGCGCGCTGCCGCTCAGGCTGCCCCAGAACCGCGGCTGCTGGGCGTGCCAGGCCAGGGTGTGGCCCCGGAACCGCATGCCGCGCTGGGTGGCCCAGTTGTAGATCGCGTCACCCCTGCTGAAGTCGAACTGCCCGGGGTTGGGCTCGGTCGCGTCGGGCTTCATCTCGTTGACGGCCGTCATCATGTCGAACTCGCGGCTGGCGATGTTCAGGAAGCCGGAGTCGTTGAGGCGGTCCGACCCCATGGCGGCCCCGAAGTACCGGCCGCTCCGCTCGGCGGCGGCCTTCAGGGTGGTCCCCGGCGGGCCGCTGAGGTCGGCGTGGGCGAAGGTGGCCATGGTCACCGAGGACGCGGTGACCACCAGGGCGCAGACGCCGCCGACGAGCAGCCGGACACGGCTGCGGGTACGGCGTCTCGCAGGTGCTGGTACGTCGTTCATGTAGGTGTTTCCTCCTCGGCCTCCGGCGGGAGGCGTTGCCGTGGGTGGCCCGTCCGGTCGGTGCCGTCCGACGGCTGCCGGTCGGTCGTCCGGGGCGTCTGCCGGTCCGGGATCCCGCCGACCACGTGCCGCCTGTGCGCTGTCCGGGTCGGTCCCTGCGCTGCCCCGAACCGGTTCCGGAAGCGGGCAGGGTGCGCCCTCCCTCGGACACTATATCGAGTTACATCTATCGGCAACGGGTCGCCCGGCGGACGGCGGCGGGGTGCCCCGGCCTCAAGCGGGACTCGACGCATCGACCCGGCCGTCTTCGAGTCCGGCCTGACACCGTCCGATCCGAGGAACCGGCCCGGCCCGGCCGCGATGGGAACTCCGACACGGCCTAGGAGCTAGACGGTGGCGAAACTACAGGCGAACCCCTACACCCTCACGTCGACCCACGACACGCTGACGCCGCTGCGCATCGCCCGGTCCGCCGTCTCCGGCACCGACGCCGAGGAGGCGGCGTTCAACCGCTGGTTCGACGCTCAGCGGTCCCGCTTCGCGATGGCGGTGCGGCGGATCGAGCTGGACGCCCTCGTCGGGTGGAGCACGGTGCCCGACACCGGCGACATCCGGCACGACAGCGGGAAGTTCTTCCGCATCGAAGGGCTGGAGGTGCACTTCCCGAACCGGCCGGTGAAGTCCTGGCAGCAGCCGATCATCAACCAGCCCGAGGTCGGCATCCTGGGCCTCCTGGTCACGGAGATCGGCGGCGTCCTGCACTGCCTGGTGCAGGTCAAGGGGGAGCCCGGCAACCACCGCGGCCTGCAGCTCTGCCCGACGGTGCAGGCCACCCGCAGCAACTACACCAAGGTGCACGGCGGCGCGTCGGTGCCCTACCTGGAGTACTTCCGGGACACCACCGGGCACCGGGTGCTCGCCGACGTACGGCAGTCCGAGCAGGGCGCGTGGTTCCGGCAGAAGCGCAACCGCAACATGGTGATCGAGGTCGACGGGGACGTCGAGGTGCTGGACGGGTTCCGCTGGATGACGCTCGGGCTGATCCACCGCCTGCTCCGGCGCGAGGACCTCGTCAACATGGACTTCCGCACGGTGCTCTCCTGCCTGCCGTTCGCCGGTCCGGACCTGGGCGCCGTCCTGTCGGCCGGGGAGGACGACCTCCGCGCCGCGTTGACCGCCTCCTGCGACGAGCGGAGCGGCAGCCTGCACGCGATGTCCGACATCCTGAGCTGGATCACCGAGGTGCGTACCCGGACGGAGGTGTCCACCCGGGAGGTGCCGCTCGGCGGCCTGCCGGAGTGGCACCGCTCGCCGGAGAAGATCTCCCACCGCAGCGGCCTGTTCTTCGACGTGATCGGCGTCGACGTGCGCAGCGGGGGGCGCGAGGTGGACGCCTGGACCCAGCCGATGATCGCGCCGGTCGGCACCGGTCTGGTCGCCTTCCTGGTCACCCGGCTCCTCGGCGTGCTGCACGTGCTGGTGCACGTCCGTGCCGAGCCGGGCTACCTGGACGTCGTCGAGCTGGCCCCGACGGTGCAGTGCACCCCCGACAACTACACGATCCTGCCGCCGGCCGCCCGGCCCCCCTTCGTCGACGAGGTGCTCGGGGCGGCGCCGGAACAGGTCCGGTTCGAGACCCTGCTCTCGGAGGAGGGGGGCCGGTTCTACCACGCGCTGAACAGATACCTGATCGTCGAGGTGAGTCCGGGCGCGGGATTCGAGCATCCGGACTTCCGCTGGCTCACCCTGCACCAGCTTGCCGACCTGCTGCGGCACAGCCACTACGTCAACGTGCAGGCCCGCAGCCTGGTGGCCTGCCTGCACAGCCTCTGCGCGGGGCGACCCCGGTGAAGGCCCGCGAGCTGGCCGTGGCGGGGGCGTTCGAGTTCCGCACGACCGGGTTCCCCGACGAGCGCGGTGTGTTCACCACGCCATTGGACACCACGGTCTTCCTCGCCACGGTCGGCCGGCCGCTGTTCCCCGTCGCCCAGGCCTGTGTCAGCCGGTCCCGCCGCAACGTGTTCCGCGGCGTGCACTACACCCAGGCCCCGCCGGGCCGGGCCAAGTACGTGTGGTGCGCGCACGGACGGTGCCGCGACTACGTGATCGACCTGCGGGTCGGCTCGCCCACCTTCGGCCGGTACGAGGTCGTCGACCTCGCCGGGGACTGCGCACGCGCCCTCTACCTCCCCATCGGGGTGGGCCACGCGTTCCTCGCCCGCGACGACGACACGGTCATGTCGTACCTGCTCTCCGGCGGGTACGTGCCGGAACGGGAGCACGGGCTGGACCCGTTCGACCGGGACCTGGCGCTGCCCGTACCCACCGGTCCGGAGCTGCTGCTCTCCGACCGCGACCGCGCCGCGCCCAGCCTCGCCGAGGCGCTCCGCCAGGGGCTGCTCCCGGTGTACGCGGACTGCGTCCGGGCCGAGCGCGCCGTACCCGCCTGACCCGCCGGCCGGCGCGCCGCCGGGCCGGCCGGACAGATCCCAGCGTCGCTTCTGGAAGGTTGCCATGAGCACAGACCAACTCCCGCCGCGAGAAGCCGTCCACTCTCCCGTCCACCGCCTCGCCTCGCTCACCGGCCTGCGGTGGGTGGCGGCCCTGATGGTGTTCGCCACCCACTCCGCCTTCCAGCCCGGCCTGCTGCCGTACACCGAGACCACCGAGACCATCAAGGCGGTGGTCAAGATGGGCGGCTACATCGGGGTGGGTTTCTTCTTCGTGCTCAGCGGCTTCGTGCTGACCTGGTCGATGCGGGACGACGACACCGCCGGGCGGTTCTGGCGTCGCCGCTTCTTCAAGATCTATCCCAACCACCTGGTGACGCTCCTGCTGGCCGTCGTGGTGATGGTGGCGAGCGGCCGGGAGCTGGTCGGCCTGGTGCCCAACGTGCTGCTGCTCCAGGCCTGGTGGACCGACCTGGACGTCGCCTTCGGCATCAACGACGTGAGCTGGTCGCTGTCGGTCGAGGCGCTGTTCTACCTGTCCTTCCCGCTGCTGATCCGCTGGATCCGCAGGATCCGGCCGGACCGCCTCTGGTACTGGGCGGCCGGGGTGATGGCCGCGGTGCTGTGCGTACCGGTGGTGGCGAAGCTGCTGCCCGACGAGCCCCAGGTGTGGTGGGAGCCGATGTCGGAGCTGGAGTACTGGTTCATCTACGTCTTCCCGCCGGTGCGGATGCTCGACTTCGTGCTGGGCATCCTGCTCGCCCGGCTGGTGATGACCGGCAGGTGGCCGCGGGTCCGGGTGTGGTGGGCCGTGGTCGGCTTCCTGGCCGGGTACGCGGCGGCGTCGGTGCTGCCGACGGGCTTCGCGATGGTGTCCGCCACGATCGTGCCGCTGGCCTTCCTCATCCCGGCGGTGGCGGTCCGCGACATCGCCGGCCGACCGTCGTTCCTCGGCGGCCGGGTGATGGTCTGGCTGGGTGACATCTCCTTCGCCTTCTACATGCTGCACGAGCTGGTGCTCTACAACATGTATCCGGTCTACGGCCCCGACTTCAGGCCGAACGGCTGGCAGTCGCTCGGCCTGCTGACCTTCGGCCTGTCCGCCACGATCCTGCTCTCCTGGGCGCTCTTCCGCCTGGTGGAGCGGCCGATGCAGCGCCGCTTCTCGGTCAGCCGGCGACGGGTCGGCGCGGGAGCCGGTGGCGGGACGCCGACGACGGACCGGTAGCGGGACACCGACGACAGATGCGGGCGGGACCGGCTCCGGTCCCGCCCGCACCGCGTCCGCCCGGCCGGGCTACTCCCGGACACCCACGAAGAGTCCACGGTGGAACAGCTCGGTCAGCACGAACTCGACCCGGCAGCCGGCCCGGGTGAACGCGTCCTCGTACTGCTCCCGGGTGAACAGCGCCAGCCGGTGCACGTCGGTCAGGTGCCGGATGCCGGTGGCGTCCGCGCAGAGGTAGTGCTGCGTCATCAGCACCGCGTCGCCGTCCCGCACGGAGTGGGAGATCCGCGAGACGGTCCGGCTGTCGTCGCGGGCCAGGTCGGCGGCGACGTACCCGGGGACGAAGGTGTCCGGGAAGACCCACGGCTCGACGATGACCACCCCACCGGGTACGACGTGCCGGGCCAGACCGGCGAGGGTCCGGTCGAGTTCCGCCTTGTCCGTCACGTACCCGATCGAGCTGAACATCAGGATGGCGGCGTCGTACGTGCGACCCAGGTCGAAGTCCCGCATGTCGCCCTGGTGCATGGTCACCTCCGGCAACCGGCGTCGGGCGATGCGGAGCATGTCCGGCGAGATCTCCAGGCCCTCGACGCGGGGGAACGCCTCCCGCAGGTGACGCAGGTGGCCGCCGGTGCCCGAGGCGACGTCGAGCAGCGACCCGGTGCCGGCGTGCCGTTCCTTCACCAGCTCCGCCAGGAACGCCGCCTCGACCGCGTAGTCCTTGCCCCGGCTCCGGTAGATCAGGTCGTAGACGTCGGCGAACTCGGTCTCATACATGGTTTCCTCCCAGGGTCGGTACCCGTCGGCGGTGCGCCCCGGTGAGTTCCGTCAGCCGCGCCACCAGGTCGTTCGGGCTCGGCTCGGCGAGCACCTCCCGCCGCACCCGGGCGGCGCCCTCCGTGAACACCGGGTCCTTCAGCAGCCGCTCCAGGCTGTCCCGCAGCACGTCGGCGGTCAGCGCGCCGCGGTCGAGGGTCAGCCCGGCCCGGACCCGCTCCACGGCCTGACCGCGCAGCGCGTCCCACGGGTCGGTGAGCATGAGCTGGGGGACGCCGTGCACCTCGGCGGTCGACCTGGTCCCGCTGCCGCCCTGGTGCAGCACCACCGAGCAGGTGGGCAGCAGGTCGTTGAGCGGGACGAAGCCGACCGCGCGTACGTTGTCCGGCAGCTCGACCCCGGCGACCGCCGCCGGGTCGACGGTGGCCACGATCTCCGCGTCGAGACCACGGACCGCGTCGAGCAGGTCGCCGAGGGAGACCGAGCCGAGCACCTCGTCGAGCGTGTCGACCGGCTGGCCGTCGGTACGGCTGGTGAGGCCCAGCGTCAGGCAGACGCGTGGCCGCCGCGGCGGGGTACGCAACCAGTCGGGCACCACGGCCGGGCCGTTGTACGGCACGTAGCGCACACCCGTGGTGTGCACCCCCACGTCGAGCCGCATGCTGGGCGGCGTGATGTCGATCGTCCACTGGCCGGTGACGATCTCCTCGTCGAACCGGCCGCCGTACCTCGCCAGACACCCGTCCAGCCATTCCGCGGTGGGGTCCTGGCGGTGTGCGGCCGGCAGCTCCCGGGAGAGCCGCAGCATCTCCTGACGGGCCCGCAGCGCCCCGTCGGGGCCCCACACGAAGCGGGCGTGCGCCGCGCCGGACACCCGGGCCGCGACCGCCCCGGCGAAGGTGAACATCTCCCAGACGACCAGGTCCGGCTGCCACTGTCGGGCGTACGAGACGAGTTCGTCGGTCAGCCGGTCGCTGTTCATCGTGGCGTACATGACGCTGCTGGCGACGGTCTCCAGTTCGAGCAGGCCGGGAAGGGTCCACGCCGTCGGGTCCTGGCCGGTGTAGTCGAAGTCGCGGACGAGGTCGAGGCTGCCCGGGAAGGCCTGGCCGAGCAGTCCGTACACCCGGGGGTCGGCGTCGGTCGGCCCGGACCGTTCGACGGCGACCGCGGTCAGCCCGGCCTGGGTGACCGTCTCGGCCAGTTCGGCCGGGCCGACCACCCGGACCTCGTGTCCCGCCGTGCGCAGCGCCCAGGCCACGGGCACCAGGGAGTAGAAGTGGGTCGGTGCGGCGAAGCAGGTCAACATCACCTTCATGCTCGGCTCTTCTCTGTCGTGCCCGCCGGTACCCGTACCGGGAGCTGGAGCACCCCTGCGGTGACCGGCGCGTGCAGCCGCCGCAGCGCCGGCCCGGCGGGCGTCGGCGCGGCGAACCGGCGGACCAGCGCGGTGAGCCCGGCGGCGGCCTGCGCCCGCGCGGCGGGCAGCACCAGCTCGCCGGGCCACGAGGGGAGCAGCGTCGCGGGGTTCGCTCTCCGGTCGGGATCGAAGTCGTCGGGGGCGGTGAACACCGCCGGATCGCGGTTCGCGGTGTGCAGCAGGACCGCCACCTGGCTGCCCGCACTGATCCGTCGGCCCTCGATCTCGGTGTCCGCCCGGGTCACCAGGAGCTGCACCCGGATCGGCGGGCTGTGCCGCAGGGTCTCGTCGACCAGGGCCGGGGCGGACGTCGGGTCCGCCGCGAGCGCGGCCCACCGCCGGGGGTCGGCCACCAGCGCGGCCAGCGCGTTGCCGAGCAGGTCCGCGGCGACCCGGACGCCGAGCAGGGCGAGGACGAGGTGCGGCTGCCGGCCGGCGACGATCTCGCGGACGGTGGCGACGGCCGCCAGCATCCGTCCGGTGGCCTCCGCGCCCTGCGGGCAGAGCATGGCGTCCAGCACCAGCCCGGCGTCCGCCTGGCAGCCCGCCAGCCGGTCCCGCTGCGCCGGGGAGAGGTCCACCAGCTCCGCCAGCATGGCGAGGCACATCCGGGCGGTGGTCTCGGCCAGGTCGACGTCGCCGGTGCGGCCGGTCAGCTCGCGTTCGCAGGCCCGCCGCAGCTCGTCGTGCCGCCCGGCCAGCGCGGCGGGGCCGGCGACCGGTTCGGTGAGCGCCCGCAGGCCGGCCCGGTCGCCGAACGCCAGCCCGAGGTCGTCGGCGGTCAGCGGCATCGCGGGCACGCCGTCGGGCCGCCAGTCGAGCAGGCCGGGCTCGTACGCGGGGTCCGCCAGCACGGCCGCCGCCACGGGGTGCCGCGCGACCACCCAGGTCCCGGTGGTGCTGCACGTCACCAGCTCACCGGCCCGCAGTCGCGTGGCCAGTCCTGCGGGGTCCTGCTCCTGACCGCGCAGCAGGTCGGCGAAGGGGTCACCCTGGGCGGCCCGGAGCCACTGGATTCCCCGTACGAGTTGCATCCGGCGGCGTAGGCCACCATCAACCGACATGTCGACGTCCTCTCCTGGGCGAACACCTGCACAACTGCCGGAGCGGACGCTACTAGCGTCGATTCGAATACGGCTAGAAGTGGCGGGGCGGCTGTTCCAGAGACGGCCGTTACATTCTTCGACCATTTCCCGATAGCAATTCCTGAGATTTGTCAAGGCGGCGGGTCATGTGCGGCCGGGAGGCAATTGAACTAGCGTGTCCCTGTCACGCGCACTCGCGCATTTCAGGCTCCCTGGAGGGGTATATGTCGCCTGATGCAATTCTCACGAAATCCGAGGCGGAACCGGGCGCGGCCCCTCGGGCACACCGTACCGGAATCGCTCTCGCGATCATCGTGTCCTGTCAGTTGATCCTCACGATCGATCTCATGATCGTGACGGTCGCCCTCCCGTCCATCGGCGCGGATCTCGGTTTCTCGGAGACCGGCATGGCCTGGGTGGTGAACGTCTACGGGCTGGCCCTCGGCGGCCTGATGCTGCTCGGTGGGCGGATGGGCGACATCTTCGGCCGCCGCCGCATCTTCATGACCGGCATCGCCCTGTTCACCGTCGCCTCACTGCTGGGCGGTTTCGCCACCGAGGGCTGGTGGTTCCTCGGTGCCCGGGCCTTCCAGGGCGTGGGCGCGGCCATGGCCATGCCGACCACGCTGGCGCTGATCCTCAGCCTGTTCCCCGAGGGCGCCGGGCGCACCAAGGCCATCGCCACCTCGGCGGCGGCGAGCAGTTCCGGCGCGGTGGTCGGTCTTCTCCTCGGTGGCGTACTGGCGACCGGACTCTCCTGGCGTTGGGTGATGTTCGTCAATGTGCCGGTCGGCATTCTGGTATTCCTGCTGACGCCGGTCTTCATCGCCGAACAGGCGCGGATGCGCGGTCGTTTCGACGTCGCCGGAGCCGTCACCTCCGCCCTGAGCGTCGTGCTGCTGGTCTACGGCCTGTCGAATGCCGGGCACGACGGCTGGTCCAACGCGACGACGGTGGTGGGACCGATCGTCGCGGGTGCCGTCCTGTTCGCGGTCTTCATCGCCGTCGAGAGCCGGGCGAAACAGCCGATCATGCCGCTGCGACTCTTCTCGGACCGCAACCGGGTCACCGCCTACCTGTCGGCGGTGCTGGTCACCGGCAGCATGATCGGGATGTCGTTCTTCCTCACCATGTTCGTCCAGGGGCCGCTGGGCTTCAGCCCGCTGATCGCCGGGGTGTCGTTCCTCACCACGGGATTCGCGCTGGTCTTCACCTCGGTGGCGGTCACCGCGATCCTGCCCCGGATCGGCGAGCGGTGGATGACGTTCCTCGGCGCGCTGGCGCTGGTCGTCGGCTACCTGTGGCTGGCCGACATCTCCCTGGACAGCGGCTACTGGGGGGCCATATTCGGTCCGCTGGTGCTGGTCGGGGCGGGGATGGCCGCCACGCTCATCCCCGCCACCGAGATGGCGGGAGCCGGGGTCACCTCCCAGAACTACGGTGCGGCGTCGAGCACCTACAACACGATGTTGCAGCTGGGTGGCCCGTTCGTCCTCGCCGTCCTGGTGACGGTCTACGGGACGGCGAGCCGGACCGCGTCCGCCGACGCGCCGACGGGCCTCACCCCGGAGGCGCTCGACCACTACGTGCTGACCGAGAGCATGTCCCCGGGCTTCGTGGGAGCGGCGATCATCGCCGCGGTGGTGGCGGTGACCAGCCTCTTCATCCGGTCCACCCGGCGAGGTGAACAGCCGGCCGGCGCGGTCGCCGCCGACTGAGGGGTGCCAGCCGCTCCGCTGGGGGGTGTTACCCCTCCCGGCTCCCGGCTCCCCGCTCCCCGCTCGCGGCCACGGGAGCGGGGAGCGCCGGGAGCGGAACGGGTGCGCCGGCTCAGAGCCGCTCCAGCACCTCCCGCAGCGCCGCGATCACCTTGTCCTGGACGTCGATCGACAGCGACGGGTACATCGGCAGCGAGAAGATCTCGTCGGCGAGCCGCTCGGTGACCGGCAACGCGCCACGCCGGTCCGCCAGGTGGGCGAAGCCCGACATGGTGTGCACCGGCCAGCGGTAGCTGACGTTGAGGGAGATGCCGTAGGACTCCAGCGCCGCGAGGATCTCGTCCCGGCGCGGGTGGCGCACCACGTAGAGGTAGTAGACGTGGTCGTTGCCGTCCGCCACGGCCGGCAGCTGCAATCCGGTGCCGGCCAGGCCGTCGGCGTACCGGGCCGCCACCGCCCGCCGGGCGGCGATGTAGCCGTCCAGCCGACGCAGCTTGCCGCGCAGGATCTCGGCGTGCACCTCGTCCAGCCGGCTGTTGTGCCCCGGGGTCTCCACCACGTAGTAGCGCTCGGCCATCCCGTAGTAGCGCAGCCGGCGCATCCGCTGCTCCACCGTGTCGTCGCCGGTGAGCATCGCCCCGCCGTCGCCGTACGCGCCGAGGACCTTGGTGGGATAGAACGAGAACGCGGCGGCGTCACCCATGCCCCCGGCGACGCGCCCGTGGTGCCGCGCGCCGTGGGCCTGCGCGCAGTCCTCCAGGATCGCCAGGCCGTGCTCGGCGGCGAGCCGTTCCAGCGGCGCCATCTCGACACACTGGCCGTAGAGGTGCACCGGCAGCAGGCAACGGGTCCGTTCCGTGATCGCCGCGCCGACCAGCGCGGTGTCCATCAGGTAGTCCTCGGCCCGGATGTCCACGAACACCGGCACCGCGCCCAGCGCGTCGATGGCCACGACGGTCGGCGCCGCGGTGTTCGAGACGGTGATCACCTCGTCCCCGGGCCGGACGCCGAGCGCCTGCAGGGCGAGCTTGATCGCGTTGGTTCCGTTGTCCACGCCGACCGCGTGCGCGACCTGGTGGTAGGCGGCGAACTCGCGTTCGAAAGCACGCCCGCTCTCCCCGAAGACCAGGCGGCCGGAACGGAATACCCGGTCCACGGAAGCGAGTATTTCGGCGCGCTCGTCTTCGTATTCCTGCACGTAGTCCCATACGCCAGTGGCCATCGATCCGCCTTGTCTTCCCGACCGTGGATGGAATACCAGCAGTTGTAGCCGGGGCGGCTCGACGACTGGTCGTGTTCCACTCGTAAATCGTTCCGGGAGAACGGCGCTGGACTATTTTTCGGGCCTTTTCTATATTCGAGTCGCGTCGACCGTGCCGGTTGTCGCGTCGAGCGGACCGGGGAGGCGGGTTGTCACCGGACAACGGAAACGACGGGTGCGTCGCCGTGCTGGGCGGCACCGGGTGGGTGGGCAGGCACGTCTGCGCCGCCTTCGCCGCCCGGGGGTACCGGGTCGTCGCCCTGGCCCGCAATCCGGTCCCGGGGGTACGGCACGACGCGTTCGTCCGGCTGGACCTGGCCACCGCGACACCCGACGCCATCGCCCGGATCCTCCGCGCCGAACGGGTGGACGTGGTGGTCAACGCCACCGACGCGGCGAACGCCACCGACGGCTGGGAGCACACCGAGGAACAGTTCGCCCGGGTCAACGTGGAGGTGGTCCGCCACCTGCTCGCGGCGGTCGCCGCGCTGCCCCGGCCGCCGCGCCTGGTCCACCTCGGCACCATCCACGAGTACGGTCCGGGGGAGCCCGGCGTCGCGATCGACGAGTCGGTGGTGCCGAACCCGGTGTCGGGGTACGCCCGGACCAAGCTGGCCGGCTCGCACCTCGTCCTCGACGCCGCCCGCGCCGGACGGGTGGACGGCGCGGTGCTGCGCGCCGTCAACGTCTGCGGCCCGCACCCGTCCCCGGTGAGCCTCCCCGGCAAGCTGCTGCGGCTGCTCGACGAGGCCACCGGGACGGGCCGGATGGAGCTGGGTGTCGCCCCGGACCGGCGGGACTTCGTCGACGTCCGCGACCTGGCCGACGCCACGCTGCGCGCCGCCGGGCGGCCCGGTCTGCGGTGCGCGGTCAACATCGGCAGCGGGACGGCGGTGGACATGCGGTCCTTCGTGACGCTCTTCGTCACCAGCGCCGGCTACCCGGCGTCGATCCTCGTCCAGCGGCCCGCCACCGGGTCGGGCCTGGGCGGGGCCTGGATCGAGGCCGACATCCGGCGGGCCGGGACGCTGCTGGGCTGGGCTCCCCGGATCCCGCTCGGACGGTCGTTGCGCGACATGTGGGAGGCCTACCGGGCCGGGTGACTCACGCCAGGTGGACCTTCGGGGTGTACAGGATCCACCGGCCACCGGCGGCCCGGAACGCCTGCTCCTTGGCCATGATCTCCTCGGCGTGGTTCCAGGCGAAGAGCAGCAGGTAGTCCGGGTAGGGCGGGCGGAACTCCTGGGCGGGGCGCACCGGCAGGTGGGCTCCGGGGGTCAGCCGGCCCTGCTTCGCCGGGGTCGTGTCGAGGACGTACGCCACCAGGTCGGGGGTGATTCCGCAGTAGTTGGTGACGGTGGCGCTCTTCGCGGTGGCCCCGTAGGCAGCCACCGTCCGGCCTTCTGACCTGAGCCGGCGCAGCAGGGCCACCAGGTCGTGCCGGACCTCGCCGACCGCCGCGGCGAACCGCTGGAGGGTCGTCAGGTCGGCGAGCCCCGCGCCCGCCTCCTCGGCGAGGAGGTCGGCGACGGCCGGGGTGGGGGTGCGCCGGCCGGCCCGGGCCAGGGTGTACCGGACCTCGCCGCCGTGCACCGGCAGCCGCCGCACGTCGACCAGCTCGAATCCGAACCGTTGCGCCATCGCCGCGACCGACCGGGCGGTGAAGAGATAGAAGTGCTCGTCGTAGATCTGGTCGAACGAGGTCCGGGCGACGATCTCGCCGAGGTACGGGTCCTCGAAGACGAACACCCCGTCCGGTGCCAGCAGGGCGTCCACCCCCTGGAAGATCGATTCGACGTACGGGATGTGGCACATGGTGTTGGCCGCGTAGATGACCTGGGCCGGTCCGTGCTCCGCCCGGATCCGGGCCGCCGACGCCGCCTCGAAGAACTCGCCGAGCACCTGGATGCCCTGCATCCGGGCCAGTTCCGCGACGCTCGCGGAGGGCTCGACCCCCAGGTGCCGGACGCCGGCCTTGTCGATCGTCCGGAGCATGACGCCGTCGTTGCTGCCGATCTCCACGATGAACGGGTCCGGGCCGGACAGCTCGGTGGCCAGCAGCTCGTGGGCGGTCTTCTCGAAGTGCTCCCGCATCACCGCCGAGCCGGACGACACGTAGGGGTACGCCTCGTGGAACATGCGTTCCCGGGGCACCTCCTCCATGAGCTGGACCATCGTGCAGTCCGGGCAGAGGCCGACCGCGAGCCGGAAGAAGAACTCGTCGGTGGTGTCGTCCGGGGCGCGGAACGCATCGGAGAGGGGCTGCTGTCCGAAGTCGATGAACTCGGTCGGTGAGCCACCACAAACTCGGCATTTGATCATGGTCGTTATCGTATGAGATTCGACATTAGAATCGCTTGAGAATGGCTCGTACGCGGCCCGGAAAAGCTGATCGACGCAGCGTCGTTTTCCGTCTTCCGCAGCCTCCGGAATATGCGGTAACGTGGCGACGCCCGCCGCGGGAACGGCGGTCTGATCGATCGACATTCAACAAACGGGGAACGGGAGTGGGAATGGTCCGATCGGGAAGAGACCGGGACGACGGGGCGGGGGACGGGGCCGGTTTCGCCACGCCCACGGACGCGGCCCGCCCCCGGGTGCGCTGGTGGTGGCCGGGTGGGGCGGTCACCCCGGCCGGCGTGGAACGCGAACTCCGTACCCTCCGGGACGCCGGCTTCGCCCGCGCCGAGATCGCCCTGCTCCCGATGGGCCTGCCCGCCACCGTCGACCCCGACGCGGTGCGGACCTGGGGAACCCCCCGGTTCACCGGGAGCGTCGAGACCGCGCTGCTGGCCGCCCTGGCGTGCGGGATGCGCCTCGACCTGACCATCAGCCCCGGATGGCCGCTGGCCAGCCCCGCCGTCGCCGGCGACGGGATCGGGCTCGCCCAGCGGAAACTCGTCCAGGGCTGCCGGACGGTGACGCCCGGCGAGGCCGTCGACGCGGTGCCCCCGCCCGAGGGCGACCCCACCGCGGACGACCGGCTCGTCGCGGTGACCGCCGCCCGGCTCGCCGACCCGGGCCGGAGCCCGGCCGGGTCGATCCTGCTCGACCAGGCCTCGATGCTCGACCTGACCGGTCACCTGGCCGACGGCGGATTGCGCTGGACCGCGCCCGCGACCGGCTCCTGGCTGGTCTTCAGCTTCTGGTCCCGGCCGTCCGGGCAACGCTCGCTCGTCGACGCGGGCCCCGCCGACGCACCTGTCATCGACCACTTCTCCCACCAGGCGACGGCGGCGGCGATCGCCCACCTCGACCGGCACGTCCTGCCGCCCCGGCTGGACCCGTTGCTGCGCCGGGCCGCCGGGGACATCTTCGAGGACTCGCTGGAGATCGCCGTCGACGGCGAACTCTGGACCGCCGCGTTGCCGGCGGAGTTCGCCCGCCGCCGGGGCTACGACCTGACGCCCTACCTGCCGGTGCTGCGCATCGAGGGGCTGTACCGCTTCGACTGGGCCACCCTGCGCAAGGGCACCAACCCGGAGAGCCCGGCCGGGTACGACCTCCCCGACGGGCTGGGGCGTCGGATCCGGCACGACTACTACCGGACGCTCAACGAGCTGTACGCCGACCACCACGTCGGGCCGTTGACCCGCTGGGCCAACGGTCGGGGGCTCAGCTACCGGGCACAGCCGTACGGCAACACGATCGACCACGTCGAGGTGGCCGGTGCCGTCCAGGTGCCGGAGAGCGAGGACCTGGTCAACTGGATCGCCGCCGGGGGCATGACCGACGGCGTCGCCGCGTACGACCGCGCCGTCGACTTCCACCGGGGCATCGCCTCCGGCGCCCACCTGCGGGGCGCACCGGTGGTCTCGTTGGAGTGCTGCGCGGTGCTCGACGCCGACTACCAGACCGGCCTGGCCGAGCTGAAGCGGCACGTCGACGTCGCGTTCAGCGGCGGGGTGAACCAGCTGGTGCTGCACGGGTTCCCCTACTCCGACGTCCCGGGCGCGGCCTGGCCCGGCTGGGCGCCGTTCTCCAACGACAGCTCCCCGGCGGTGTCCGACGCCTGGGGGCCGCGCCAGCCGATGTGGCGGCACATGCGGGCGTTCACCGACTACCTGGCCCGGGCGGCCGTCGTGCTCCGGACCGGCCTGCCCCGCGTCGACGTGGCCTTCTACCGGCAGGCGTACTGGTGTCTCTCCTGGCCGGAGGTGACCGCCGGCAATCTCGCCGACGCCGGCTACACCTGGGGCTTCCTCAGCCCGAGCCTGCTCACCGCCGACGCCGCCGTGGTCCGCGGCGGGCGGCTGGCCCCCGACCACGCCGGCTACCGCGCCCTGGTGATCGACGACGAGCCGGCGATCGAACCCGAGGCCCTGGCCCGGCTGCACACCCTGGCCGCCGAGGGCCTGCCGGTCGTCGTCGTCGGCACACCCCCGCACCGCGCCCGGGGTTTCCACCAGGCCCCCCGCACCGACGCGGCCGTCGCGCACCGCGCCGCCGACCTGCTCGCCCTGCCCAACGTCCGCCGGGTGGCCACCCAGGACGGCGTCCTGTCCGCGTTGCGGCACCTCGGCGTGCAGCCCGACGCCCGGTTGCGGGACGCGACCGGTGTGCTGCCGGTGCACCGGCAGGGCGACTCCGGCGACTACTACCACCTGTTCAACACGGGGCGTTCCCGGGCGCGCTTCACCGCCGCCCTCCGCGGTCGCGGCGCGGCGCGGATCCTCGACCTCTGGGCCGGGACCTCGCACCCCGTCGACAGCACCGGGGACGACGACCGCCGTACGGTGACGCTCGACCTGGCTCCGGGCGAGGCGACGGTGGTGTTCCTCGGGACGGGGCCCGGTCTGGACGCCGTGCCGGTCACCGTCCCGGCTCCCACCGTGCCGACCCGGCAGCGGTGGTCGCGGGACCTGACCCGGTGGGACCTCGACGTGCAGGACTGGCAGCCGGGGGGAGTGCGGACCCGTCGGCTGGGCGACCACCCACCCGGGGACTGGCGGACGACCGGCGACCTCGAGGACGTCGCGGGGGTCGGGACATACCGCACCACCGTGCTCCTCGACGACCGGGACCACGACGTCGACGCGGTGCTGCTCGACCTCGGCCAGGTCGGGGGCACCGTCCAGGTCGAGGTCAACGGCCGGCGGGTGGCCGGTGACTGCGTCGGGGTCGGGGCCCGCAACGTGCTCCCCGACCTGCGCCGTGGCGTCAACACCATCACCGTCGAGGTCGCCACGACGCTGGGCAACCGGCTGGTCGCCCTGGGCCGGACGGAGGCGGACACGTACGGGCGGTTCGCGTCCCGGAGCCCTCGTCCGGCCGGTCTCATCGGCCCGGTACGCCTACGCGGCGTCTCGGTCTGACCCGACCCGCCCCGGTCCGGGGCTGACCCGACCCGCCCCGGTCCGGGGCTGACCTGACAGCGCCCGGGGGCACCGCCGGGCACCGGCCGGCACCGCCCGGGGCTGACCCGCCCCGGGCCTGGGTGTCGGCGGGTGCCGGCGGCGTTCAGCCACCGTAGAAGGTGTCCGGGTCGAGCCGGGTCAGCGGGATCCAGTCCGGGTCCGGTGGCGGGGCGATCTCGGTGGGCGACATGCGCAGCTCGATGGCGAGTTCCGGCCGCTCGTCGACCCGCTGGGACAGCGTGTAGATGGTGGCCAGCACGTGCACGCAGGGACGCCGCCGGCTCCGGCAGTCGCATTCGGACACCAGGTCGTCGAGCCGGATGCCGATGCTGATGCCGTGGTGCCGGAACTCGGCGTCGAGGGTGTCCGGGAGGTCGCCCGGGGCCAGGCCCCGGTTGTCCGCCATCGCCTTGGCGATCAGGCGTTTCGCCTCCTCCTGGACGTCGGCGGGCCAGGGCGGCAGCTCGATGCGGACCCGGTTGCCCACCCCGGACACCACCACGTCGGCTTCGAGGTGGCCGCCGGTGGCCGACAGGGTGACCGCGTGGTTGCGGGCCAGGCTCCGGGCCTTCGGTAGCAGGGCGTTGGGGCCGGCCGAGGCCGTCGAGGCGACCGTACGCACCCAGGCCCGGCCCCAGGGGGTGGCACCGAACTCTGCCGGGATCAATGGAACGCTCCTAGGTCGAGGTCGAGCACCTCGTGCAGCTCGTCGTCGGACAACTTGGCGAGGGCGGCCTCGGTGTCCCCCGAGACGATCTCCGCGAGCCCCCGCTTGCTGTCGTGCATCTGGGCGATGTGGTCCTCGATGGTGCCGCCGGTGACCAGGGTGTAGACGTTCAGGGTGCGCTGCTGGCCGATCCGGTGGGCGCGGTCGGTCGCCTGCTCCTCGACGGCCGGGTTCCACCAGCGGTCGTAGTGCATGACGTGGGTGGCCCGGGTGAGGTTGAGGCCGAACCCGGCCGCCCGGAGGCTGAGCAGCAGCACCGGCGGGGCGTCGTCGTCCTCCTGGAAGGCGTGCACGAGCCGGTCGCGCTGGGCGGCGGAGAGGCCGCCGTGCAGGAACGGGATGGGGCCCACGCCCAGGCTGTCGGCCAGGTGGCCGGAGAGCAGCTCGCCCATGGCCCGGTACTGGGTGAAGACGAGCGCCCGGTCGCTCTCGTCGACGATCTCGGCGAGCATCTCGGTGGCCCGGTCGAACTTGCCGGACCGCCCCGGCTGGGCGGGACCGTCGCGCAGGTACTGGGCGGGGTGGTTGCAGATCTGCTTGAGGGCGGTCAGCAACGCGAGGACCCGCCCGCTGCGCTCGATGCCGGCGCCGAGGCCGTCGGAGAACGCGCGGTCCACCGCCTCCCGGTAGAGCCGGGCCTGCTCGTCGGTCAGCGTGCAGACCATCGTCGAGTACTGCTTCGGGGGCAGCTCGGCTGCCACCTCGGCCTTCGTCCGGCGGAGCAGGTGCGGCTGGACGATGGTGTTGAGGGCGGCGGCGGCGGTGGCCGAGCGCCGTTGCTCGATCGGGGTCACGAAGCGCTGCCGGAAGCGGGCGCGGGTGCCCAGCAGGCCGGGGTTGGTCACGTTGAGGATGGCCCAGAGTTCGTCCAGCCGGTTCTCCACCGGGGTGCCGGTCATGGCGATCCGCGACTGGGCGGAGAGCGCGGACGCCGCCCGGCTGGCCAGCGCCTCCGGGTTCTTGATCTGCTGTGCCTCGTCGAAGACGACCACGTCCCAGTCGGTCTTCATCAGCGGTTCGTCCCGGCGCAGCACCGGATAGCTGGTGATCACCACGGTCCCGGGCTGGTAGGTGTCCGGGAGCCGCCGCCCCGCGCCGTGGTAGCTGATCGTCGGGGTGCCCGGTGCGAAGCGGGCGATCTCCCGCCGCCAGTTGCCGATCAGGGACGTCGGGCAGACCACCAGGTGCGGTGCGGTCGAGACGCGGGTGGCGAGCAGGCAGATGGCCTGGAGGGTCTTGCCCAGGCCCATCTCGTCGGCGAGCACGCCGCCGTGGCCGAGGCCGGGCCGGGCGCTGAGCCAGGCCACCCCGTGCACCTGGTACGGCCGCAGGGTCGCCTGGATGGCGGTGCCGTGCAGGGCGGCCCGGGTGGTCACCGCCTGCCGGAACTGGGTGAGCAGGGCGGACGCGGCGGTGATGGCGGTGCCCTCGCCGTTGAGCACGGCGTGGGCGGCGGCCGGCATCCGGGCGCCCAGCGTGGTGTAGCCCTCGTCGTCGCCGTCCGGCAGGGTGGCCGCGTCCCGCCAGGCCCGCACGGACGCGCCGACCTCGGCCCGGGGGTCGAGCGTGCGCAGGGCGGGCAGCGCCGTGTCCAGCTCCGCCAGCAGCACCGGCACGCTGGCCGCGGTGACCTCGCCCGCGACGGGCAGGGCCAGCCGGCAGGTGCCGGGGCGGCCCGGGGGCAGCCCGTGCGCCCGGACGGCCTCGGTGAGCTGCTCGACGCCCCACCAGGCGATCGCGTCCTCGGCGGGGACGAAGGTGGCCTGCAGGGTGCCGGGTAGCTCGGTCATCGGGCGCCCCGCTGACGGCAGGGGCGCGGGGCCGGCGGTGGACGGTGCATCGGCACGGGGGACGAGCTGGGCAAGACCCACTCCTAGGACGGGGGGTGACATGATGGTTGTGGGACGAAACAGTTGCGTCACGCAATGATAAGGGGAATTATGCCCTACGCACCGGGCCGGGCCTGACCATGCGGGAGAAGACACCGCCACCGCACGCGGTCACCGGGTCACTCGCCGACGAGGTGGTACGCCGGCTACCGGACTGGATCACCCATCTGATCCAGATCAACAGCCTGGTCGCGGCCCGGATGGGCGTGGTGGTGACCGACTTCCACTGCCTGCACGCCCTCCAGCAGCACGGCTCGACCACGGCCGGGGTGCTCGCCAAGCGGGTCGGTCTCACCCCGGGCTCGGCCTCCCGGATGATCGACCGGCTCGCGGACGCCGGGTGCGTCCGCCGGGTGCCCGACCCGCACGACCGGCGTCGCATCCTCATCGAGCCGACCGACGAGGGGCTCGGCCGGATCACCGCGTACTACGCGGGGCTGACCGCGCGGACCCTCGACGACCTGGCCGCCTTCGACGACGACCAGCTCCGCACGCTGCTGCGGTTCATCGAGGTGTTCCAGGAGAGCGCGGCGGCGGAGGTCGACCGGCTGCGCTCCACCGCCGGTCCCGCGCCCACCCCCTGAGACGGCAGCAGGGTCCACCAGCCTTCCAGGGCCTTACGAGGCCGCTCCGTTGTGATGCCCCCACAGGTCTCCGTCCGCCATGTGAGGGGTCGATCAATGGGTGGTCCGCACGTTCCCGAGAAGATGCGAGACATGCTCGCTCGGTACCGGACGAAGCGGCAGAGCGAACCGGTCAGCCTGGACGAGGCGTCCGGGCGGTGGCAGGTGTTCGGGTACCGGGACGGGGTCACCGTCGCCACCGACGCGAAGCGGTTCTCCAACGACCTGAGCGCCTTCATCCCCGACCACGAGGAACTCCGCACCTTCACCAAGGGCAACTTCCAGGCCATGGACGACCCCCGGCACCGGCAGATGCGCAGCCTGGTCAGCCAGGGCTTCACCCCGAAGTTCGTACAGGGCCTGGCCCCCCGGATCGAACAGGTCGCCGCCGAACTGCTCGACCGGATCGCCGACCGGGGCGGGGACCGCATCGACCTGGTCGCCGACCTGGCGCACCCGCTGCCGGTCACCGTCATCGCCGAGGTGATGGGCCTGCCGGTCGCCGACCGTCACCTGTTCCGCCGGTGGGCGGATGCGCTGCTCGTCGACAACGGGGTGGACGCCCTGTTCAGCGAGGAGGGCGTGGCCGCGATGGCGCCGTCGATCCGGGAGATGAACCAGTACCTGCTCAGCCACGTCCGGGAGTACCGAGCCTCCGACCGGGCGGGCCTGATCCGCGCGCTCGTCGAGGCGGAGACCGACGGCCGACGCCTCGACGACCAGGAGATCGTGGGCTTCCTGGCCCTGCTGCTGATCGCCGGGCACCTCACCACCAGCACGATGTTCACCAACGCGATCCTCTCCCTGGACGAGAACCCCGGGGCCATGAAGGAGATCCGGGCCGACCGCCGCCTCATCCCGCAGATGCTCGAAGAGGTGCTGCGGTACCGGTCGCCCCTGGTCTGGCTCGACCGGCGGGCCACCGAGGAGGTCGAGCTCGGCGGGCAGCGGATCCCGGAGGGTTCCCTGGTGAGCGTCTCGCTCGTCTCCGTCGGCCGGGACGAGAGCGAGTTCACCGACCCGGACACCTTCGACATCCACCGCGCCCAGATCCGGCACCTGGCCTTCGGGATGGGTCTGCACTTCTGCCTGGGTGCGCCGTTGGCCCGGATGGAGGTCAGGATCGCGCTGAACGCGATGCTGGACCGGTACGACGACCTCCGGATCCCGACCGACGCGCCGATCGTGTTCCACGATCCGAAGGACTTCAACGGCACCCGGCAGCTCCCGCTCGACCTGACGGTCCGCTGAGGTGGGCGCGGAGCAGGGCGGGCCGGTGGTCACCTCCACCGGGGACCGGACCACGGTGGGACCGGTGACCATCCGGCCGGGCGACCCGCGGTACCTGGAGCTGACCACCGCCGCGAACGGCAGGTTCCGCTGCCGGCCCCGGCAGGTCCGGGTCGTCGGGTCCACGGCCCAGGTCGTCGAGGCCGTCCAGGACGCGGTACGGGGTGGGATGCGGGTGGTGGCGCGCAGCGGCGGGCACTGCCTGGAGGACTTCGTCGACTCGCCGGACACCGGCCTGCTGATCGACCTGTCCGAGCTGCACGCGGTGGGCTACGACCCGGGCCGCCGGGCCTTCTTCGCCGAGCCCGGCGCGCTGCTCGGCGACGTGTACCGCACCCTGCTCAAGGGCTGGGGGGTGACCATCCCGGCCGGTCTGGAGGCCGGGGTCGGGATCGGCGGGCACGTCCCCGGCGGGGGCTACGGCCCGCTGACCCGCCGGTACGGCTCGGTGGTGGACCACCTGGAGGCCGTCGAGGTCGTGGTGGTGGACCGTGCCGGCACCGCCCGGGCCGTGGTGGCGAGTCGGGACGCGGCCGACCCGGCCCGGGACCTGTGGTGGGCGCACACCGGCGGCGGGGGCGGTACCTTCGGCATCGTCACCCGCTACTGGTTCCGTACCCCGGGGGCGGTGAGCGCGGACCCGGCGGCGCTGCTCCCCACCCCGCCGGCAGCGGTGCTGGACAGCCTGGTCTTCTGGTCGTGGCCGGACTTCACCCGGGAGTCGTTCGGTCGGCTGCTGCGCAACCACGGCCGCTGGCACGAACGGAACAGCGGCCCGGACTCCCCGTTCACCAGCCTGTTCAGCATCCTCACCGTGCTGCGCCGGGAGTCCGGCATGATCGGGTTGACCACCCAGGTGGACGCGGGCCGGACCGACGCCCCGGAGCTGCTGGAGGCGTACCTGACCGCCCTCAACGAGGGGGTCGGGGTGCCGTACACCCACGACGTGCAGACCAGGCCCTGGTTGAGCACCATGCTGCGCCCCCGGATGTCCGGGAACGTGTGGGGGTTGCGCGCCAAGTGCAAGGCGGCGTACCTGCGCCGGGGGTACACCGGGGCGCAGACGGAGGTGATCTACCGCCGGCTGACCGGCGGGGACTACCGGAACCCGACCGCCGGCGTCATCCTCGCGGCGTACGGGGGGCGGGCCTCCGCCGTGCCGCCGGACGCCACGGCCACCGCCCAACGCGACTCGGTGCTGAAGGCCTTCTACCTGAACAACTGGACCGACGCGGCGCAGGACGACACCCACGTCACCTGGATCCGGGAGTTCTACCGGGAGCTGTACGCGGACACCGGCGGCGTCCCGCTGCCCGGCGGCGACAGCGACGGCTCGTACATCAACTATCCCGACACCGACCTGGCGGATCCCCGCTGGAACACCTCGGGAACACCCTGGTCGACGCTCTACCACAAGGGCAACTACCCGCGGCTGCAACAGGTGAAGGCCCGCTGGGATCCGCTCGACGTCTTCCGGCACGGCCTGTCGGTGCGTCTGCCCGACTGAGCCGACCCCCGCGCCGACCCCCGCGCCGCCCGCCGCACCACCCCGCACCCCGCACCACCCCGCGCGCCCCCGCCCGGCCGGAACGACCCGGCCGGGCGGGGGCGCGAACCCGGCTCAGGTGCCGGGAGTGTCGGCGGTCATCGCCAGGGCCAGGTTGCGGTAGAAGGCCAGCACCCCCGGCTCCTTCGGGCTGAGCTGTCCACGCCGGAGGAACCGCGAGCCGACCGCGCTCTGCACGGCCTCCAGACCACGGCGGTCCTCGGCGTTGATGACACCGGTGACCGCCTCGATCTGCGCCCTGACCGCCGCCAGGTCGGCGCCCTCCAGCGCGGCCGCCGGCATCAGGGTGCCCCCGCGTACCTGGGTCCGGCCGATCGAGACCGGCACCAGGCTGATCCAGGCGATGCTCTCCCCGAAGGTGGCGACGGCGGCGCACGGGAACAGCCGGAAGCTGTACATGACGCTCCGCTCCGCCTCGGTCAGCGTCAGGAAGCTCGTCTCGAACGGGGTACCGGTGGGGCTGAGCAGCCGGGTCACCAGCGCCGAGTCGGCGTGCACCGCCATGTCGATGCCGCCGGTCATCAGGGGCCGGACGGTCTCGGGGTGGAAGCCGATCGCGTGGTAGTTCTCGTGGCCGTTCTCGACGGCGATCTTCCAGTTGCAGTCCCACTCCTCCGTCCAGCTGCTGACCTGCACCATCTCGTCGAGGCGGTAGTTGGTCATCTCCCGGTCCACCACCGACAGGTCGTCGTCGAAGGCCGGTGCCCCGGCGTCGAGGTTGACGAAGACCAGACCGTGCCACTGCGTGACGGCGAAGGTGGGCAGCCGGCAGGCCGCCGGGTCGAAGTCGGCGTTGCCGCGCATGTGGGTGGCGGCGAGCAGGGTGCCGTCCAGGTTGTAGCGCCACAGGTGGTAAGAGCAGGTCAGGTCCCTGGTGTTCCCGGCGCCCGGCTCGACCAACGGCATCATCCGGTGCCGGCAGACCGGCGACAGGCCGTGCAGCACCCCGTCCTGGTCCCGGGTGACCGCGACCGGTTCGCCGGCGATGGTCATGGCGAGGTAGTCGCCGGGCTCGGCGAGCTGGTCGACGTGGCCGACCAGGATCCAGGAGCGGTGGAAGATCCTGCTCCGCTCCCACTCGTACACCTCGGGCGAGGTGAACAGCTGCGGTGGCAGGCTGAGCGTCGGCGGGTCGGGCCGCAGGTAATCCCGCAGCTCCGCCACCAGCTCGGCCGCCGTACGGTCGGGCGACGGCGTCACCCGGGCGGTCTCGGTCGGGCTCACAGTGCTCCCCCTCTGCCTCAGTTGTCAGTCGGCGGGATGGCGCCGAGGGCGATCCAGGCCTCGTCGTCCATCCAGCCGGGGATGCCGTTCTCGCCGTTGACGCCCTTCTCGACGAACGCGATGTTCCGGTACACCCGCACGCCGACGACCTGGCTCTGGGTGATGGTGGGCGGCTCCCCGGCCGGCGGCTGCTGCTCGTGGTGGTGGATGTCGTCCAGCAGCCGCTTCAACAGGCCGACGGTGGTCCGCGGGCCGGCGACCGGTCCCGCGGTCCCGCCGCAGCGGGGCAGGTAGGAGGTCTGCATGTCCTCGATGACGTACAGGCCGCCGGGGCGGACGTACGGGAACAGCGCGTCGAACGAGATCCGGACGTGCTCGTTCTCGTGGCTCCCGTCGTCGATGACGATGTCGAAGGGTCCGTGCTCCTCGGCGAGGGCGACCAGCGCGGCCGGATCCGACTGGTCCGCGGTGAGCGCCGTGAGGCGGCCCTGGTCGAGCGAGGACTTGTCGAACAGGTCGAGCCCGTGGATCAGCCCCCGGTGGAAGTACTTCTTCCACATCTTCAGCGACGCGCCGCCGAGTTCCCCGTCGAAGCCGCCGATGCCGATCTCCAGCAGCCGCACCGGCCGGTCCCGGTAGCGGGCGAACTCCTCCTCGTAGTGCCCGGTGTACCAGTGGAAGCTGGCCCACTTGTCGGAGCCGTAGGCGACCGAGAGCTTGCCCAGGTCGTCCCGGGGCACCGTGCATCCGGAGAACAGCGTCCCGGAGGCCTGGTTGGTCGACGTCAGGATGGCCGGCAACTGCGCCAGGTCGGCCGGGCGCTCCGGCAGGAACGCGTCGGTGAAGTCGCCGAGGCGACGTTGGCCGGCCCGCCCGTACAGGCGTCGGACCAGGTCCACCGCGTGGAACCCGACCTCCCGCTGGACCGACGGCACGTCGCCGTCGAGGACGACGATCGGCTCGTCCCGCACGATCCGGAAGACGACCCGTCGTCGCTCGCCGCCGTGCGTGACGGTCATCGCGAGGTGGACGGGGACCGGGTTGACCGGGGCGTCGCAGCGGAACAGGATCTCGTCGACGAGGGCGTCGACGACGGCCGTCAGGCCCGCCTCCTTGACCACGGTGGCGATCTCCGGATCGGACCCGGCCCCCCGCGCGGCGAGCAGTCCGACCAGGGCGCGGTCGACGGTCATGCCGGCTCCGGGGTGCCGTGCCCGCCCGGCCGGGCCCACTTGAGCAGCTGGGCGGCCGGGTCGAAGCTGGCCGGCGCGGCCAGCGGGATGATCTCGAACTTCAGGTGCGGGCTGACCGGGTTGTCGTACAACGCCGCGAGCAGCTCCTCGTGCGAGTCGACGTCGTAGATGTTGAGGCCGCCGGACGCGCCGACCCGGATCCAGCTGTGCCGGATGACCCCCTTGTCCACCAGGGCCTTCGTGTACGCGAAGCCTTCCGGCAGCCGCTCCCGGAACTCCTTCGCCTCACCGGCGGCCGGCGACTGGGTCGCCAGCACCGCAAAGAGCGCCATCTCTTTCTCCTCCTCGTGTGCTTGGGAACAGGGGGAACGTATGGTTCCGGCCGGTCGGCACGCTCGAACCCGGCTCGAACCGGGTCACCGCGACGACGGACGGGACCGTCGGTGCCGAAACGGTCAGCTCCGCGATGGCCGGGACCGGTGCCGGGCGGTCAGCTCCGCGATGGCCGGGACCGCCGCGGCCGGGCTCGGCTCGGCCTCGATCTCGGTGCGGAGCAGGTGGGCCTCCTCGCGGAAGGACGGCTTGGTCAGCAGCTGTTCCAGCCCGTCGCGCAGCGCGGCGGGGGTCAGCTCGTCCGGCGGCAGGAAGATCCCGGCGCCCCGTTCGGCCAGCCGGCGGGCCCGGTAGACGTTGTCCCACATGCCGGCGACCACGAGCTGCGGCACGCCGCAGACCGCGGCGGTGGACCAGGTGCCGACGCCGCCGTGGTGCACCACCGCCGTGCACGTGGGCAGCAGCGCCTGCAGGGGTACGAAGTCCGTCGCCCGGACGTTGTCGGGCAGCCGGGTCGCCCCGGCGAGCTGCCCGGCGTCGAAGGTCGCCACGATCTCCGCGTCCAACCCGGCGACCGCCTCGAAGAGCTGGTCCAGCGAGACCATGTTCGGGTACGGCAGGTCGCGGGAGGTGATGCCCAGCGTCAGGCACACCCGGGGCCGGTCGGGCGGCGTCCGGAGCCAGTGCGGCACCACCGATGGCCCGTTGTACGGCACGTAGCGCATCGGCACGGAGGGGCGCCCCAGGTCCAGCCGTACGCTCGGGGGCATCTGGTCGATGTTCCACTGCCCGGTGACCACCTCCTCGTCGAAGGAGCAGCCGAACCGGTCCAGGGTCCAGGACAGCCACTCCTCCAGCGCGTCGTCGCGGCGTTCCTCGGGCAGCTCGGCGTTCTGCTGCCGGAACATCCGGCGGGTCCGCAGGAACAGGTCAGGTCCCCAGAGCAGCCGGGCGTGCGCGGCGCCGGTCGCCCGCGCGGCCACCGCCCCGGCGAAGGTGAACGGCTCCCACACGATGAGGTCCGGCCGCCAGAAGCGGGCGTAGTCGACCAGTTCGTCCACCATCGAGTCGTTGTTGGCCTGGGCGTAGAAGGTGGCGGTCAGCAGGGTGTTCGCGCCCTTCAGCTCGCGGTAGCCGCCACCGCGGTCGCCGGTGACGTCGATGTCGCGGTAGAACCCGGTCAGCTCCGCGCCGAGGTCGCGGACGAGGTCGTGGTGGGTGTGGTCGGTGCCGACCGGGACGGCGACCAGGCCGGCGTCGGTGATGGTCCCGGTCAGCGCCGGGTGGCTGGCGAAGTGGACCTCGTGGCCGGCCGCCCGCAGCGCCCAGGCCAGCGGCACGGTGTTGTTGAAGTGCGCTTCGACCGCCAGTGACGTGATGAGGACACGCATGGTGCAGGGGTCTCCTTCCGGAGGGACGAGCGGCCCGGCGGCCGGTCTCAGGGGGTGTGCACGGGCATCCGCGTGATCGCGTCGGTGACCGGTGCGCGCAACCGGCGTACGACGGGTCCACCCGGGCGCAGCCGTGGACGGCGGGTCGCCAGGACCCGGAGGGTGGCGGCCGCCGACGCCCGCACCAGCGGTGCGACCAGTTCGAGGTACGGTGCCCCGGTCAGCGAGAGGTGTGCCGGCGCGGGTGACCGGAACGGGTCGAAGCGCGCGAGGTCCGCACCGTGGCGGGGATCCCGGTTGGCCGCCTCGACGTTCACCACGATCTCGCTGCCGGCGCTGATCCGCTGACCGGCCGTCTCCAGGTCCGTCCGGGCGATGCGGTTCTCCAACCGGATCGGCGGGTCGTGCCGCAGCGTCTCCTCCACCACGCGCTCCGCGAGACCGGGGTCGTCGGCCAGCGCCTGCCACGCGGTGGGGTGGTCGAGCAGCGCCCGGACCGCGTTGGCCGCGGTGCCGACCGCCACGTCGACCCTGACCGGGCAGCTCACGGTCGCGGCGGTGACCAGGTCGTCGTCCCCGTCGACGAGCCGCCGGTGCAGGGCGGTCAGGCCGTCGATGCCGTCGATCAGCGCGCGGGCGCGGGTGAGCCTCGGCGGGGCGAGCCGGGCGTCGAGCACCGGTGCCGCCGCGAGGCAGCACCGGTCGAAGGCCGCCCGGTCCGCCGCCGGCACCCGGTGCAGGTCGGCGACGACCGCGACCAGCACCGGCCGCAGCAGATCGGTGACGAGGTCGAACGCGTCACCGATCCGCTCCAGCCGCTGGACGCAGACCTGCTCGACCGCGTCGTGGTCCGGATCCGGTCCGGCCAGGTCCCGCCACCGTCGCCAGACCTCTCCGGGCAGCCCGAAGACGGTGATCCGGCGGCGCAGGTCGTTACCGTGGGGGACGTCGGCCGGGGTGCCGGGCGTGATCCGGGGATCGTGCAGGATCTCCCCGCCGAGCAGGAGGTCCCCGGTGAGCCAGGCGCCGTTCCGGCTACGCCGCAGCGGCCCCGCCTCGTGGATCCGCCGCAGGAGTACGCCACGGTCCTCGTCCTCTGCCCGCAGGAGGGTCGCGAGCGGATCGCCGCCGTGTGCGTACAGCCATTGCATTCCCCGTTCGGTCATCAACGACCGACCGAGTTCACTTTCCGTCTGTGTCAGCACCCTTCCACTGTGTGTGGACCCGCTCGAATTGTGCTCGGAATGGCCTCGATCGGCGGGTGTGGGCGGGGGCTACGTCAATTCGTTCGGATGCGTCCCCAGCCGGAGCTGCTGAGACTGCCCGCCAGGGGACGCACCAGGTGCAGTTCCTGGTCGAATTCGGTGTCGGAATTGAGGATCGCCTGGTAGGCGCGTTGCACCTGCGACTCGGGTTCGAGACCCAACTCGTCGATGAGGTTGCGGCGCAGCCGGTGGAAGACCTCGAGCGCCTGGGCCCGCCGGCCACCGAGGTGCAGCGCCCGCATGTATTGCGCCTGCAACCCCTCGTGCAACGGATTCTCGGCGGTCAGCGCCGCCAATTCGGTCAGCACCTCGCGGTACATGCCGAGCCGCAGCTTGGCCCCCACCAGGTACTCGGTCACCATCAGCCGGGACTCCTCCAGCTCGCGGCGTTTGGACTCCAGCACCCGGCCGAGCGAGACGTCGACCAGGGCCGCGCCCCGCCACAGCCGGAGCGCCTCGGTCAGCCGGGTCATCCCGGTGAGATCGTCGCCGTCGGCCAGCGCCGACCAGCCGGCCAGGACCAGCTTGTCGTACTCGCGCACGTCCAGCACGCTCGTCTCGCTCCGGAACATGTAGCCGCCGACCCGGGTGACCAGGACCTCCTTGGTGATCTCCGGGGCGGGTCGGTGGGTGGCCGCGACGAAGAGCTTGCGCAGATTGAGGATGTAGGTCTGCAGGGTGGTCAAACTGCTGACCGGAGGGTCGTCCTCCCACAATTCCGAGATCAGCGAGGAAACCGGAACCACCTGATCTGCGTGGACGAGGAGCATCGCAAGTACATTGCGTGGCTTTCGCGCGCTGGGCGTCTTGTTGACTGAGTTGGAGAGAACGGATAGCGGACCCAGTACTCCCAGACTCATTGCCGCCGCTGGACCTTCAACTCCCACAGCGTCCCCCGGGTTCAAATGTTACGGAAAGGAAGAACCATGCGTTCCGACAAATGTACCATGGGTGACCGCGTGATGCGAGTGCCACTCTGTGCCGCCGCACTTTACTGCTTGGAAATTGACTCGGCGGCCGTCCGATGATATGTGCCACAAACATTTGTCAAGCACTGGCGGGTGGCACTGCTGTGATGCGGATCACACTGCCTTTCCGGCTGTCGCGGGTGGGCGTCGCCCTGCATTCGCCATCGACGTTGCCCTATTGATCAACGGGTCGGACCGAATCCACCCACCCGTCGGACCGTCCGCCCGCGCCGCACCGCTGGCGGTGGGTCGCTGCCCGGCCTCCGTTCGGCGGGCCGCGCGGCGATCGGTTCCGAGGTGGGGTCGATCGGGCCGGTGGCGGGGCGGTGGTCGCGATCGGCGGCGGGCTGCGCGGCGCTCGCCGGAAGGCGGTCGGGGCCGACGGCGACGGATCGAGTGTTGACCGATTCTGATCAGCTTTGCCGCCCGGGTGGGGTCGCCGTCCACCCCCGCCCCGGCGGCGTCAGGTGGCCTCCGCCATGGTCAGATTGACCAACCTCAGCAGCTCGCGCGGAGTTCCGGCCGACAACACCACGTCATCGCTCAGCACCACTCCGTAATCAATCCTGATCCGGCCGGCAGTTTCCATCATGGCGATGGAGTCGTAGCCCAGATTGTCGAACTCCACGTCCAGAATGTCGCCCCGCAGGGCCGACTCGTCGTCCTCGCCGGCGCATTCGCGCAGAATCGTCGTGAGATCGTCCAGTTTAAATTCATTCATGTTCTGGCATCCTTCTCGTGGAGGGATCGGAATGCGTCACCACCATGGCGGCGTTGAAGCCCCCACGGCCACGGGCCACCACCAGGGCGGCCGAGATCGCGCCCCGACGCGGCTGCACCACCAGATCGAGGCGGTACTCCGGGACCGGGCTGGTGACGTTGACGGTCGGCGGGATCTCCCCGTGCCGCAGCGCCAGCAGGGCGGTCGCCAGGTCGAGGGCCGAGCCACCCGCACTCAGCCGCCCGGTCATCGTCTTGGGCACGGTCACCGGCACGCCGTAGGGACCGAACACCGACAGCAGGGCCTCGGCCTCCACCCGGTCGCGCGCCGGCACCCCGGCACCGTCGGCGAAGACCACGTCGATCCGGTCCGGCGTGAGTCCGGCGTCCGCCAGCGCCAGCTCGATCGCCCGGCGCAGCGTCGACGGCCGGCCGGACCGCGGTGGCGGGTCGAACGTCGCGGCGTACCCGGCGATCCGGCCGTAGCACGACCGCACCCCACGCTCCCGGGCGCTCCGCTCGGTCTCGAGCACCAGCAACGCGCCGCCGTCGCCGGGCACGTGGCCCGAGGCCCGGACGTCGAAGGGCAGGAACGCCCGGTCGGGATCCGGACACCTGCTGACGCCGCCGGAGAGCTGGGCGACCCAGCCCCAGGGGCACGGCGACCCGTCGACCGCGCCCGCGATCATCACCGGGGTGCCGCCACGCACCTGCCGGCAGGCCTGCGCCACCGCGTCGAGACCGCCGGCCTGCTCGGTGACCAGCACGCCGTTGGGGCCGCGCAGGCCGTGCCGGATCGCGATCTGACCGGTGTTCACCGCGTAGAACCAGGCGAAGGACTGGTAGGCGCTGACGTGCTCCGGCCCCCTGCTCCACAGCTTCGCGAGCTCCCGGTGGCCGAACTCGAAGCCGCCGGCCGAGCTGGCCGTCACCACCCCCATCCCGAACTCCGGCAGGGTGCCCGGGTCGACCGCCGCCTCCTCCACCGCCCAGTCCGCCGCCACCAGGGACAGCCGGGTCATCGGGTCGGTCTGCGGCAGCAGTCGCCCCGGCAGGTGGTCCGCCGGCACGAAGTCCCTGATCTCCCCGGCCAGCCGGCTGGAGTAGGTGGTCGGGTCGAAGGCGGTGATCCGGTCGATCGCGTTCCGCCCGGCGAGGGTGTTCTCCCAGTACCGGCGGGCACCCAGCCCGGTCGGCGCGACCACGCCCATGCCGGTCACCACCACGGCGCTCATCGCGCCACCCGCCCCGGCTTCGCCAGCACCATCGCGCTCTGGAAGCCACCGAACCCGCTGCCGACGGTCAGGGCGACGTCCACCCGGTGCTCCCGGGCCACCAGCGGCACGTAGTCCAGGTCGCACACCGGGTCCGGCTCGTGCAGGTTCGCCGTCGGCGGCACCACGCCGTGCCCCATCGCCAGTACGCAGGCGGCGATCTCCAGCGAGCCGATCGCCCCCAGCGAGTGGCCGACCATCGACTTGATCGAGCTGACCGGGACCTCGTACGCGCGGGACCGCAGACTCAGCTTGAACGCCGCCGTCTCGTGGCGGTCGTTCTGCACCGTGCCGGACCCGTGCGCGTTGACGTAGTCGATGTCGCCGGGGTCCACCCTCGCCCGGTCCATGGCCACGGTGATGGCCTCCGCCATCTCCCTCCCGTCCGGCCGCAGACCGGTCATGTGGAAGGCGTTGCTCCGCGACGCGAAGCCGGCGACCTCGGCGTAGACGTGCGCCCCCCGCCGACGGGCGGCCGCGTACTCCTCCAGCACGAACATGGCGGAGCCCTCGCCCAGGACGAAGCCGTTGCGGCTGCGGTCGAACGGCCGGGACGCCGTCGCCGGCTCGTCGTTGCGCGGGGTGGTCGCCCGGATCGCGTCGAAGCAGGCGACGGTGATGGGCGAGATCGGCGCGTCGGAGGCTCCGGCGACCATCACGTCCGCCAGCCCGTCGGCGATCAGCTCCGCCGCCTGACCCACCGAGTCCAGGCCGGACGTGCAGCCGGTGGAGACGGTCGCCACCGGGCCCTCCGCGCCGGTCTCCCAGGCGACCTCGGCGGCGATCGAACTGGGCACGAAGTAGTCGAACAGGTGCGGCACCGCGTAGCCCTCGTCGACGTGCCAGTGCCGCCCCCCGTCGCTGACGACCCGGTACTCCTCCTCCAGGCTCATCGTGCAACCGACCGCGCTGCCGACGGTGACCCCGGTCCGGGCGGGGTCGACCGCCCGCAGGTCCAGGCCGCTGTCCTGCACACACTGCCGGGCACTCGCCACCGCGAACTGGGTGACCCGGTCCATCCGCCGGATCTGCTGCGGGCCGAAGCCCTCCAGGGCCGGGTCGAAGTCGCACTCCGCGCCGACCTGGGAGCGGAACGGACTCGGGTCGAAGAGGCTGATCCGCCCGGTGGCGGTCCGCCCCTCGGAGATCAGGTCCCAGAACTGCTTGGTCCCGTTGCCGCCGGGGGCGACAACTCCCACTCCGGTAATCACGACACGACGTTTCATCTCTGTCTGACCTCGTAACGGTTGCCCGGGCGGCCGGGGTTCCCCCGGTCCGACGCCCGCCGGGTTCCCCCGGTGGGGCAGGCCGGGAACGGCGTCGGGATCACTGCACCGAATAGGCTTGGCGGGGCACGTACATGTTCGCCTCGTTGGTGCAGCGCGCCCGGATCTCCCGGGCGTGGGACTGGAAGCCCGGATGGGTGACCGCGCGCCGCCAGGACTCGACGTCGGTCCAGAGGGCGATGTTGACGTAGCGGTTCTGCTTGTCCTCGTCGACGTTGCGGGACAACGTGTACTGGATGAACCCCGGCTGGGCGGCCATGAACTCCGAGATCTCGGCGAACACCCGCTCGAACTCCTCCGGCGGGCTGGACACGGTGAACGTGTTGACGAAGGTCACCGCTTCCGGGACGGATACGTCGTACTTCGTGGTCGGCATCTGCTGCACCCCTCGACGAACTCGATGGAACTGGCTGGTCCTGACTGCCGGCAACGCTCCCTGACGGCTCTTGGGGGCGGCTCGACTTTCACTCGGCACCCGGGTCAGGTGAGGCTCAACCCACCGTCGACCGCGAGGACCGTGCCCGTCGCGTAGCCGGCCTCCGGGTCGGTGAGCTGCCGTACCCACCAGGCGATCTCGTCGGGCCGGCCGACCCGCCCGAGCGGGGTGGCCTTACCGATCCGGTCGAGGAACCCCTCGTACTCCTGCGGGGTGGAGCCGGAGCGGATGCCCATGCCGGTCGCGACGACCCCGGCGGCGATCCCCACCACGCGGACGCCCTGCGGGGCGAACTCGACCGCCCAGGTCCTGGTGAGGAAGTCGAGCGCCGCCTTGCTCGCGCCGTAGACGGACAGGTACGGCCAGGCGCGGCGGCCCAGCGAGCCGGCGCTGCTCAGGTTCACCACCGTCCCGCCCGCCTCGGCGAGGGCGGGGAGCGCCCGCTGGGTGAGGAAGATCGGGGCGAGCAGGTTCACCTCGATCTGCGCCGTGGCGCTCCGGCGGTCGATCTGGGCGGCCGGTCCGGGAACGGCGATCCCGGCGTTGTTGACCAGCACGTCGAGCCGACCGAACGCGCGTAGCGCGGTGTCGACGATCAGCCCGGCGGCGTCCGGGTCGGTGAGGTCGGCGGTCACCGTGTGGATCCCGGGGTGGTCGGCGGCGGTCTCGGTGAGGGTCCGCTCCGTGCGGCCCACCACCAGCACCTGGTCACCCCGCCGGGCGAGCGCCTGCGCGGTGGCCCGGCCGATGCCGGTGCCCCCACCGGTGACGATGACGCCGCGTCCGGCGGCGTGGTCCGAGGATTCGCTCACGGCGGGAAAGCTACGCATGGTCGCTCGAACCGGAGTCGACTCCGCGGTGGCCGGCACCGACGGTGTGGCCGCTGCCGGCACCGGCGCCCTGGCCGCTGCCGGCACCGGCGCCCTGGCCGCTGCCGGCACCGGCGCCCTGGCCGCTGCCGGCACGGGTGGCCAGGTCGTGGTCGTCCCGGGTGACGACGCGCTCGCGGATCTGCCAGGTGTCGTTCCGACGCACCAGGACGTCCGCGCAGACGCACATCGCGTGCAGGTGCGAGCCGCCCTCCGGACCCGTCCGCACCACCTGCACGTACGCCCGGACGAGCAGCTCGCCGTCCGGTCCGGGGCGTACCGACATCATGGTGTGGCACCGCCGGTAGCGCACCCCCTCGGCGGCCTGCGCCGCGGCTGCCCTGCGCAGGCCCGCCCGCAGGTTCTCCCGGCCCCGGACCGGCTCGGCGATCTTGGGCGGGGAGACCAGTGAGGCGTCCTCGGCGAAGGTCGACACCACCTCGTCCACCCGGCCCTCGTCCATCGCCTGGATGTGCCCGGCATAGAACTGCAGCACCTCGGCATAGGTCTGCTCGAATGTCTGCCGCGTCGTCGTCAGGGACATGACTCTCCGTTCCGGTGGTCGTGCGGGACGGTTCGGAACCGCCCGCCGGCACCGTCGCACGGTGGTTTCGAGCCCTACTTGAGGCCGGGGTACAGCGAAGCTCCAACGGTCCTGGCCCGACGCCCGGGAGCATCGGCGGGACCGGTCACCGCCGACAGCCCCGGAGGCAGCAGTGCACATCATCGATCTGTCCTCGCCCGTGGACGCCCGGGCACACGAGCCCGATCCGGTGGTCCACGAGGTGCTCAGCCCGCGCGCGGGCGCCCTGCACATGAGCGCCGAGATGCGCGAGCACTTCGGCATCGACTTCGATCCCGACGTCCTGCCGGAGGGCGAGTTCCTGTCGCTCGACCGGCTCTCCCTCACCACGCACACCGGCACCCACGTGGACGCGCCGTCGCACTACGGATCGCGGTGCGGCTACGGCACCGGGATCCCGCGGCACATCGACGAGCTTCCGCTCGACTGGTTCCACGGCCCCGGTGTCGTGCTCGACGTGACCGACGTGCCCACCGGGGTGATCGGCGCGGCCAGGCTGGAGAAGGAGTTCGCCCGGATCGGCCACACGCCCACCGCGGGCGAGATCGTGCTCCTGCACACCGGCGCCGACCAGCGGGTGGGCACCCCGGAGTACTTCACCGACTTCGCCGGACTCGACGGCCCCGCCACCCACCTGCTGCTCGACCTCGGGGTGCGGGTCATCGGCACCGACGCCTTCAGCCTGGACGCGCCGTTCGGCGACATCATCCGGCGTTTCCAGCGTACGGGTGACCGGTCCGTGCTGTGGCCGGCCCACGTCGCCGGCCGGGACCGGGAGTACTGCCAGATCGAACGGCTGGCCAACCTCGGCGCGCTGCCCGGCCCGACCGGATTCGACGTCTCCTGCTTCCCGGTGAAGATCGCCGGCGGCGGCGCGGGCTGGGCCAGGGCGGTTGCGCTCCTGCCCGGCTGAGCCCGGTCCACCCAGGTTCCACAGGTATTTGAGCAACAGCGACGACTCTCGGGCCAGCAGTGGCCGAACGTCCCGACCATCCCCGGAGGTACCGCACCGTGCCCACTCTGAATCACGACACCGTCCAGCACACCGTGCCGGTCGCCGCGCCCGCGTCGCTGGTGTTCGACCTGCTCGCCGACCTGGGTAGCTGGCCGCACTTCCACGGTCCCTCCGTACACGCCGAACCGATCGGCGTCGACGGGCACGGCCAGCGCTTCCGGCACTGGTGGGTGATCGACGACCACACCGTGCGGACCTGGGAGGCGAGCTGGCAGTTCGCGCGCGAGCAACTGCGGATCGGGTACGAGTTCGCGCCCCACCAGCCGGGTGCGGCCGGGGTACGGGGCAGTTGGACGGTGCACCCGTCGTCGGACACCACGGCCCAGATCCGCTGGGAACAGACCGTGGTGGGCGAAGGCGGCCACGGCGCGGAGCGGGAGATGCGGGAGCTGCTCGACGCCGTCCGCGGTGCGGCGGAGCACGACGAGGAGCGCCGGGACCTGGTGGTCGACTTCGAGGATCCGCTCTTCGTGGCCGGCCCAGTCGAGGCCGCGTACGAGTACCTGTACGAGGCCGACAAGTGGCCGGAGCGGATCCCGCACGTGTCGCGGCTGGTGCTGGAGGAGAAGGTCCCGAACATCCAGTTCTTCGACATGGACACCCACACCCCGGACGGTTCGCCCCACACCACCCGGTCGGTGCGGATCTGCCTGCCCAACCACCGGATCCTCTACAAGCAGATCCACCTGCCGAAGCTGCTGGACGGCCACACCGGTCACTGGAGTTTCACGCCGACCCGGGAGGGTTTCATCCTCGGCGCCCGGCACACCGCGGTGATCAAGCCGTCCGCGTTGTCGATCCTCGGTCCGGACACCACGGTGCTCGACGCCCGCAGGTACCTGCGCCGGGTGCTCAGCGCCAACAGCATGAGCAACCTGCGGTTGGCCAAGGCGTACGCCGAGGAGCGGCAGGATGGCTGACCGACCCCCGGCCGGGCCGACCCGCGAGGAGGTGGCCGCCGGCACGGCCGTCTACGACCGGGAGTGGCTGACCCAGTACGACAGCGTGGTGCTCGACCGGATCTGCCGGCGGATCTGGCGCTGCGACAGTGCCGAGATGCTCCGGCTCTACGAGCGCAACATCGGGGAGCGGCACCTCGACCTCGGGCCGGGCACCGGGTACTACCTGGACGCCTGCCGGCACCGCTCGGCCCGGCCCCGGATCGCGCTGGTCGACCTCAACCCGACGGTGCTGGCCGAGGCGGCCGAACGGTTGCGGCGGTTCCGGCCGGCCGTCTTCGAGCGGGACGTGTTGTCGCCCTTCACGCTCGACGGCGAGCAGGTCGACTCGGTGGGGATGAACTTCCTGCTGCACTGCCTGCCCGGCGGTATGCCGCACAAGGCCAGGGTGTTCGACCACGCGCGCGTCCACGTCGTGCCGGGCGGACGGATCTTCGGCAGCACCGTGCTGGGCACCGGTGTCCCGCACAGCAGTGAGGCGTCGCGGTTGCTGGAGTCGCTGAACGAGAAGCGGACCTTCGACAACCTGGACGACTCGCTCGACGGCCTGGAGGCGGAGTTGTCCCGCCGGTTCTCCGATTACGAACTGACCGTACGAGGATCTGTCGCATTGTTCGAGGTGAGCCTGTAGGCCCAGCTCAGCGGGCCTGCGAGCGGCGCCCGACGAGCCATGTGAAATTTTGCCGGGACGTTGGTACGGTCGCTCGAAACCGCTCACTACGAAGGAGCTTGGGTGAAGATCTTCGTGACCGGAGCCACCGGAACAGTCGGCCGTCACGTCGTCGACAAACTGCTCGCACAAAGGGCGGAGGTACGTGCGCTGACGCGTCGGCCGGAAACTGCCGGCCTGCCGTCCGGCGTCGAGGTCGTGGCCGGTGATCTCGAGAATCCGGAGACCCTCGCCGATCATTTCGAGGGGATCGACCGGCTGTATCTGGTGGTCGCCGGGGAAACGCAGAAGGTGGTGGAGCTGGCCAAGCGGGCCGGCGTCACGCGAATCGTGCTGCTCTCGTCGGCGAGTGCGGCGTTCGAGGGCGACCCCACCGGGGGTTTCCACCGGGCCGCGGAGGTCGTGGTGGAGAACTCCGGGATCGGCTGGACCCACGTCCGGCCCGGCATGTTCGCGGGGAACCTCTCGGACTGGGCCGAGGCGATCCGCGCCGAGGGCGTGGTGCGGGCGCCGTACGACGCCGCCCGGCAGGCGCCGGTGCACGAGGTGGACGTCGCCGAGGTGGCCGCCGCCGCGTTGCTGGCCGCCGACGAGGGGAAGATCTACACGGTGACCGGCCCCGAGTCGCTCACGAAGAGCGAGCAGGTGCGGGCGCTCGGCGAGGGCATCGGCCGGGAGATCCGGTTCGAGGAGCTGACCCCGGACCAGTGGCGGGCGCACGTCAAGGACCAGATGCCGGAGTTCGTCATCGACTGGCTGCTGGGCCTCTGGGCCAAGACGGTCGACAACCCGGAGCAGGTGCTGCCGACGGTCGACCAGGTCGTCGGTCGGCCGGCCCGGACGCTGCGCGAGTGGGCCGCGGACCACCGGGACGAGTTCAGCTGACCGGTCGCGGCTTCGGCGGGGGTGAGCGCGGGATCGTCCGCCCTCACCCCTGCGGCGTTCGGCCCCCGGGTGTTCAGGGCGACGCCGGGGTGAACCTGACCTCGTCCCGTGGCCCGGTAACGCGGGGCAGCCGGCCGGTCGCCCGCAACGCCGCCAGGGTCGGCGCGGCGGCGTCCTGCGCGGTGAGCGCCGGCTCGTCGGTCAGCCACTCGATGCCGAACTCCGGATCGAGGGGGTGTACCCGGCCGTCGTCCCCGGGCGGGTGGGCCGCGGACCTGAGGTAGGCAGTGGTCGCCGTCTCGGTCAGCGCGCAGAAGCCGTGCCCGAGTCCTTCGGCGATGTACAGCCCGGAGTTCCGCTGGTCGTCCAGGACGACGGTGTCGGCGCAGCCGAAGGTGGGCGATCCCTCCCGGAGGTCGACCACCACCTCCTGGACCGCACCATTGAGGCAGGTGACATATTTTGCCGATTCCTGGATGGTGTCGGTGAAATAAATCCCACGGACCGCTCCTCCCACGGAAACCGACAGGCTGTCCATGGTGAGTGATATTTCGTGGCCGACGTATTTCTCCAGTACCGCGATACCATGCCACTCAAGGCGCTGTGGAGGGGCACTCGACGCCCTGCCCGGTGACATAAGCCAGGCACCCTCGATGGCAAGTCTCTCCACTTTCATGAAACAACCTCCGCAGGCATCCGGCTCGCTTCGAAATCGGCCCCGCCGTTGGTCGCAGTGTACCGTTCTGCCAGCCGCCATGGCGCAGCACGGTTGCCGCATTTTCAGAAGCGGTGGCTGTTCGTCGCATAGCGGCGACCATTATTGCGGCCGGGCTGTGCGGTGTCCGGGGAGCCGGTGGTCCCGGGTGGCGACCCTGGCCACCCCGCACTCCGATCGCGTCGGCCGGGCGGCCCGGGTGCGGTGCCCGGCTTCCGGCCGCCGCCCGGGTCACCGGGAGACGACCCGGCGGTCGGCTATTCGTGGCGTCCGCGACATTCCCGCCGGTATCCCGTCGACAATGGGTCTCGACCCCTCTGGACGGCCTCCGGTTATTCCGGCCGCCAGGTCACCGCCTCCGGGTCGAGCCCCTGGTGGCGCAGTCCACGTTCGAGCCGGGACAGCGTGCCCCGACGCGGCGTACCGATGATCCGGACGCCGGCCGGGTCCGGCTCCACCTGCAGGGGCGCCCGGTCCGGTGTCAGGTCGACGAACGGGGCGTACCGCCGCCGGCCGAGGTCGGTCTGCAGCACCATGCGCTGGTTCGCCGAGCCGCGCCAGAGCAGCCGGGTCGGCTGCCCGGCCAGGAAGCGTCCGGTGACGAGGACGTCCGCGAGGGCGGCGGCCGCCCGCTGGGCGTCGTTCAACTCGGCGAGTTCGTAACCGGTGTAGAGCAGGATGTCCGGCGTGGGCCGGAGATCGGCGCGGGTACTGTCGACCGCCGTCAGGAAGTCGCGTAGCGGTCCCGGCTGTGCCAGCGGCTCCCCGCCGCTGACCGTGACGCCCCCGGCCCCCCGCGCCAGGGCGTCGGCCCACCGGTCGAGCAGGTCCGCCACCGTCAGCTCCGCGCCGGTGTCGGCGTCCCAGGTGTCGAGGGACATGCAGCCGGCGCAGGCCAGCGGGCAGCCCTGCACCCACACGCCGAACCGGGTTCCGGGGCCGAGGGCGGTCACCGGGAAGTGCGTCCGGTTGACCCGGATCGTGCTCACGCCAGCTCGCCGACGGTGGGGCGACGCCCGCGGCGCTGCTGGACGGCCTCGGTGAAGGCGGGGTCGCCGACGGTACGCGCCAGCGCCGCGAAGTAGGCCTCCTCGGCCGCCGCGTACGAGGCACGGACCGACCGTTCCTGCTCGGCCAGGTGCGCCTCGCTCTCCTGGTAGGCCGGGTGGATCCGCTGCGCCATCGCGCTCCACATGCTGTCCAGCCGGTTGCGCCGGTCACGCTGGCGGACGTACGCCTCCTGGAACGGATGCCGTCGGGAGAGCCCGAGCATGAACGCCATGACGCCGATGACCAGCATCACCGCGACGAACATGACGACCACCGTGACGGGCGTCAGGTGCAGTCGTTCCAACCGGGCCGGATCCGCCTCGAAGATCACGCCGCGGAGCAGCCCGAGCAGGACCGCCACCGTCAGCCAGGGTGCGGCCAGGGCGAGGACCGCCAGCCCGAGCCGACGTTCACCGCCGGTGGCCTGGCGGGCCCGCAGCAGCACCGCGGCCACGTGCGGACCGAGCACCAGCAGCAGCGACGTCGACACCGCGAGCGGCAGGGTCAGGTCAGGTATGCCCGACACCCCGGTCAGGAAGTAGCCGTACACCGCGAGCTGCACCGGAAGCTCGGCCGCGACCAGTCCGAGGAGGATGAGGATCCGCCAGAACGGGCCGAGGGTTCGCGTCTCCCCCTCCCAGAGGGTGTCCTCCAGCGGCACCGCCGGAAGGTCCGCCACGTCGACCCCGGCCCGGTGCTGCCGCCGCCGGACGGTGCGGGCCTCCAGCTCGGCTTCGCGGACGGCGACGTCGCGCATCCGGGCACGGGCCGCGCCCATCAGGTCGTCGGCCTCGTCCCGCCACCGCCGGACGTGCACCGCCCGGGATTCGGTGACGGCCTGCTGTTCACGGAGGGTGGCGACCGCGACCTCGCACTCCTGTCGCAGGATCCGCACGTAGCCAGGGTCGAGCGCGTCGGAGCCGGGGACGTCCGGGCCGCCGAAGGACCAGCTGTCCAGCATGCCCGTCGCGGCATCCGCCGCGCCGCGCGCCTCGGCCCGGCTGACCAGGCTGGCGGTGCTGGTGCGGGGGTCGACCAGGGGCGGCGGCAGGGGCGTGACGATGCCGGTCTCCAGGCCACGGATCGCGGCCAGGGCGGCCCGTAGCCGCTCCGCAAGGCGTCGGAGGAGGTTCATTCGGGGGTCCTGTTCCGCTGCCGGGGAAAGAGGGTGACCGTGCCCTCGGCGTCGAGCGCGAGGCGGATCCGGTCCCCGGATGCCAGGAACCGCTGCACCGCGGGGATCTCGTCACCGTTGACGAAGGTGCCGTTCGGGGTGGGCACGGGAGTGATCCAGGCACGTCCGTCCGGATCCACCCCCAGCACGGCGTGCCGGCGGGAGACGTTCGGGTACGACCGGAAGAGCCGCCGGTCCGTGCCGTCTCTGCCCAGCTCGACCTGCCCGCCCGGGGCGATCTCGACCTGCCCGTACGCGAAGACGACGAGCATCCCGGGCGGGGTGAGCGGTCGGCGACAGTCGGGGGCGAGGCACTCGGTGCTGGTCGGGCTCGCCGGTGGCGTCCCGCAGTTCCAGCACGCGGTGACCGGTGCGCCCGGCCCCGCACCGGCCCCGCCGGGCTCGTGGGCGGTGTCGCCGGGCTGGTGGGCGGTGTCGCCGGGCTGGTGGGCGGTGTCGCCCGGTCCGGGCGTGTGGGCGGTTTCGCCCGGTCCGGGCTGGTGGGGGACCAGCTCGCAGAGGTGTTCCGGGCAGAGCGGCACCTCGGGGCCGTGCAGTTCCCCGCCCACCGTGCACCGCTGGGTCATCGCAGGCCCGCCCTGGTCACGGTCGCCCGCACCGTGGGCAGGACGGTGTCGTCACCCTGGCTGACGCCGGTGACCCGGACGGCGCTGGCCGGCGGCAGGTCCTGCGCGAACAGGAAACGGGCCAGCGGGTTGATGAGGTTGCTCTCCAGGAGGTTCCCGATCCCCCGGCCGCCGTTGTCCCGGTCGGCGGTGCAGAGGTCGCTCAACTCCTCGCGGGCCTGGTCGGTGAGTTCCAGGTCGATCTGCAGCTCCTGCTCGACCCGTTCCACGACGTTCGCCAGTTGGAGATCGAAGATCTCACGGGCGATCTCCGGGCTGATGAAGTCGAAGATGACGATGTTGTCGCCGAGCCGGTTGAGCAGCTCCGGTCGGCCGATCTGAAGGGTGAAGTGGTGGCGGATCGCCGCCTTCACCTTCGCCTCGAGGTCCTGGTAGGGCGTTCCCGGGTGGACGATCTGCTTCTGCTCCCCGGTCTGCGGATCGGTCACCACGATCCCGAGGTTGGAGGTGAAGATGAGCACGCACCCGGTGAAGTGCGTGGTCACCCCCTGCCCGTCGGTGAGCCGGCCGTCCTCCAAGATTTGCAGGAACTTGTCCATGACCAGCGGATGCGCCTTCTCGATCTCGTCGAAGAGGACCACCTGGAACGGCTTGCGCCGGACCGCCCCGGTCAGCTCGCCGCCGGCCTCGAAGCCCACGTAACCCGGTGGCGCACCGACCAGCCGGTCGGCCGCCTGCTTGGTGGCGAACTCGCTCATGTCGAACCGCAGGTACGCGTCGGAGTCCCCGAACAGGATGTCGGCGACCTGCTTGGCCAGCTCGGTCTTGCCGACGCCGGTCGGTCCGGCGAAGAACAGGACCCCGCGGGGGCGGGTGCCGGTGCTGGTCGCCTGCGCGCCGGAGAGGCCCAGCGCGGCCCGCTTGAGGATGTCGAGCGTCTTGCCGATGGCCCGGTCCTGGCCCTTGATCCGCTGACCGATCATGCGCTCGCCCCGGGTGATCTGCTCCCGCACGCTGCTGCGACGCCAGGGGTCGTCGTCCACCCCGAGCTTGTAGATCCGGACGGCGTCGGCGATCCGGTCGGGTCCGATCCGACGGTCCCGCGCCAGTCTGACGACCGCCATCATCGACTGCAGGGTCATCCGGTCGGTCCGCTTGGCGAAGGTGTCGGCGAACTCCTGCGGGTCGGGCACCGCCGGCGGCGTCGCCGGCAGCGTCGGGGCCAGCAGCCGGGCGAGGTCGGTCCGCTCCTCCAACGTCGGCATGCCGACCGCGATCGAGCGGATCGGCTCGACCCCGGCGGTGAACCAGGCCGGCAGGTCCCGCTCCCCGTCCGTCAGCCAGATGACCGGATTGAACAGCGGGGTGGGTCGCGGGCCGGAAAGGGGAAACGGCTTCGCGACGAGCGCCAGCCGGTGACAGAAGAGAAAGAAGTCCCGCTCCACCGGATCGAGCTGGCCGGGCACCCGGACGATGCGCGCCGCGTAGTCGATCACGAAGGCGACCCGGGCCGTCGGGGTGCCCACGGCCCGGCTGCCCGGCGTCGCCGAACCCTCGCCGTCGAGGGGCGGCTGCTCGGGTACGCCGACGACCCGGGCCAGATGGGTACGGAGCTTCTCCAGGGGCTGCCGGTGCCCGACCGTCCGGGGCACGAGCAGGCTCTCCGCCACCGGGGAGCTCTCCTCGGGGTAGGCGGTGATGCCGTAGACCGGGTCGTAGCAGATCAGGCTCTGGAAACCACTCGGCTGCAGCGCGGACCAGAGCACCGCGAGCATCGACGCCGGGCGCGCCGTCGGTCCGGACGACCGGATCAGGAACTGGTCGCGCACGTTGCCGTGCAGGACGTACTGGGCGTGCACCGCCAACGTCCCGGCGAGTTCGTTGGCGAAGGCCGGGAAGCCCGGCAGGAACGCGGCGCGTCGTGCTGCCCCGTCGCTGGTCATCGGCCGGCCTCCCGGGTCCTGTTCTCGGCTGCGGTCGACCGGGCCGTCGAGGTGTCGAAGGCCGCCGCGTCCCGCTGGCGGTGTTCGGGCCGGTGGCCACGCTGGACGGAGACCTCGGCCGTGCCGGTCCCGGTGTCGAGCCGGTCGGCGAGCACCGTGAGGTGGTCGGCGAACTCGTCGCAGCGGGACCGGTCCCGCAACTCCGCCTCGTCACCGGCCGCGGTGAGTTCCCGCAGGACCCGACCGTGGATCGTGCCGGCCTCGTCCACCCAGACGTCCGCGGTGTGCTCGCCGTGCCAGTCGGCGCGGCTGACCCGCAGCCCGGCCGTGTGCCGTGTGTCGACCTCGGCGTCGACCGTGTAGCCCTCCTCGCGCAGCAGCCGCAGCACCAGGTCGCGGGTGAACCGTTGGCGCACCATCTCCCCGGCCCAGGTCACCAGCTCGGTGCCCTCGCGGCGTAGCTGCGGGGTCAGCTCCGCGTCGCCGTCCACCACGGCCCGCAGCCTGGCGGCCGTGCCGCGCAGCGGGGCCGGCGGACCGTTGTGGACCAGCGCGACGGCCACGTCCCGGTCCTCCAGGGTGGTCAGCCACTGCGCCGCGAGCCGGCGTCGGGCGACCCCCGCGTTGAGGTCCCGGACCGTGCCGCGCAGCGCACGCAGATAGCTGGCGCTCTCCGTCGGGTGGGCGGCGACCAGCGCGGCCCCCGCCAGCGCCGCGGCCCGCTCGTCGGCGTTCGCGTCCGGGTCGAGGCCGGCGAGCACCCCCTCGACCTGCTGACCGGCGCGGCGGGAGTCGACCGGCTCGGGACGCTCGGCGGGGGCAAGCCGCCGCGCCAGCGCCTCCCGGTAGGCCCGGACCGCGGTGATCGTGTCCGGTGTGGCGGCGGCCGGTGGCAGGGCGGCCACCAGCGCGGCCAGTTCCCGCTGCGCCACGGCCGCGTCCAGCTCGCGCTGCGCCGCCAGCAGGGCCTGTTCCGTCTCCCGCATCCGCTGTCTGATCTGGTCGATCGTGCCGCCGCTCAGGGCGACCGGGGGCGGGACGTCCAGGTCCGGGCCGCCGCCCGCCGCCCGTCGTTCCAGCAGCCGGATCCGGGCGTTGAGCCCGACGACGTCGGCGGCCACGCACTGCCAGCGGGCGGCCTTCGCCTCGGCCTCGGCCAGGGCCGCCAACTCCGCTTCGAGCTGCTCGCCGTAGTCCCCGACGGCGCGCAACGCGCCCTCGGCCGCCGCTCCGGCCGCGTTGACCAGCAGCACGGCCGTGCCGGCTGCCGTGAGCACCACGGCCGCGCCGGCGGCGGCCACGACCGCGACCGCGACCGGCAGGATGACGATGCCACCTGAACTCATCGGAACCCCCTCACGGCTGTACCTGACGGACGGCCCGGTCACCGGTCACGACCCGGCCGCCGCGATGTCGGCCCGCTCCCGGGCCACCTCGTCGAGCCAGGCCAGGTAGCGGCCGATGGTCCAGACCACCATCAGGACGGCCACCGCCACCGGCGTGACGACCGGCAGGTACGCGGTGAGCAGCCCGGCCCCGCCGAGCACCCCGCCGACCACCGTCAGCGCCGCCCACCGCCCGGTCACCCGCCGGGCCAGCCGGCCGACGGTCACCGCCGTGGAGACCAGCAGGGAGTACGCCCGGAACCGCCCGCCGATCGTCCAGGCGAGCAGCGACTCGACGGTGAGCGCGACGCCGGTCGCGGCGACGACCGCGAACCAGGCGTCGACGATCGTGGCGTCGGGGGCCACGTCGACGGCGTCGCCGATGCCGACCATCGCCGCCAGCACGACGACCAGGGCGCAGACACCGCCGACGGCCAGCGCCAGCGCCCGGGGCCGGTTCTGCCGCCGGGACCACTCCCGGATCGCCTCGGTCCGCCGCAGCCACTCCCGGCGGGCGCGGGCGGCCTCCTCCTCGGCCGCCTTCCGCTCGGCGGTGCTCTCGGCGAACGGCGCCAGCGCGTACGCCAGCCACAGGTGTCGCGGCTGGGCGACGAGCGTGGTGAACCAGGGCTCCTCGGCCTGCCGCGCGCGCTGCGTCAGGTCCCGCCGGACGGCGTGGCGTTGGTCGTCGGTCGCCACGGCGGCCAGCAGGGTCAGGGCGTGGAACCGGGGCGCCTCGTCCCGGAGCAGCCGCCGCAGTTCCGCGCGGGCCTCGGCGTCGGCGACCGCGGACAGCGACGCGGGGGAGGTCAGGTGCCGGTGCTCCCGGCGCCAGCGGTCGCGGACCTCCCGCAGGCCCTGGCCACCGCTGAGACCCGGGGCCGGCGAGCCGGCGGAGAGCACCGGCAGCAGGTCGAAGGTCCAGAGGTCAGCCACGATGTCCGCGCTGCTGCCGACGCTGTTCAGCGCCTGGCCGGCGAGGCCGTAGAGCCGGTCGACGGCGATGTTCTCGTTGCGGTAGACCGGCGGGCGGGCCGGGTCGATCGCCTGCAACCGGGTCAGCAGCCGGACGTCCCGACTCGGCCGGCGACCCCTGGTCCGCGTCTTCGGGCGGACCGGGAACTGCCGTAGCCACTCGCCGAGCCGCTGGTCGGGTGTCGGATCCGCACCGAAGAGCAGTGCGCTGGCGGTCTGCCAGGTCTCCGTCAGGGCCATGGCGAGCTCCGGCCGGTACCAGTAGTCGACGTCGAGGTAGCGGTAGGGCCGCTCGGCGGCGTGCGGTGTGCCCGGTGCGGGTGTCGTCGACGTCGCGGCGACCGACGGTGAGTCGCCGGCCAGCCAGCTCCGGATCTGGTCGGTGCCCCAGCGTCGGTCGGGGTCGGGCGTGAGGAGCCCCCGGCAGAGCAGCCGGAACCGTTCGTCGGCGACGGCGGAGACGTCGAGCACCCCGGTGGTGTACCGGACGTTCAGCGCCACGTCGTCGCTCAGCCCCGCCAGGATCTGCCCGCCGGTGGCCAGCTCGAAGAGGGTGATCCCCAGCGACCACCAGTCGTACGCGGGCGAGATGACGCCGCCGGCGATGAACTCGGGCGGCCGGTACCGGATCGTGCCGGTGTCCCGGTTGCGGGTGAGCGCCTCGACGTCGTCGACGTACCGGCTGATGCCGATGTCGACGAGCACGATCTCGACCGGGTCGAGGGTCCGTACCAGCAGGTTGGACGGTTTCAGGTCCCGGTGGACGATGCCGGCGGCGTGCAGCTCGGCCAGCGCCTCGGTGATCTGGCCCAGCAGGGTGGTCAGCAGCGCCGGGTCCAGCCCGCCCGGGTGGCGTCGGCGTAGCTCGGCCGCGGTGTGCCCGGCCAGGTACTCCATGATCTCGTAGTGGTGACCGTCGGCGGTGTCGGCCTCGAACAGCTCGACGATGTGGCGGCTGCGCCGGGACTCCCGCACGTACCCGGTGACCTGCGGGTCCGGGCCGGCACCCGCCCGGTAGAGCTTCAGCACCCGGTCGAGCCCGGTCGCCCGCTCCTGGACCACGTAGAGGTCGCCCTCGCCTCCGGTGGACAGTTCGCGCAGCACCTGGAACCGGGTGCCCAACCGGTCGGGGAGCCGCCGGCCCCAGGGCGGCACGTCCCGGCTGCCGGGCCGCACCCGCCCCGGATCCAGCTCCGTCGCCGGTTCCCGGTCGTCCGGCCGCACCCGCCCGGGGTCCAGCTGCGTCGCCGGCTCGTCGGCGGACCGGTCCCGCCCGGCCCCGCCCCGGCCGGGGTCCAGCCGGGTCTCCTCCCCGGGCGGGTGCGGTCCGGTCACGACCGAGGGCAGGTCAGCTCGACGACCACGGCCCGGTTGCGCGCTGCGGCCGCGGGGATGAGGACGCCCTCGCCGGTGACGTCCCGGGTGAAGTACCTGCCGCCCGGCCCGTCCCCCCGGATCCTGATCCGGCCGGCGTCGACCCCGAGCTTGACCAGCTCCGTCCGGATCGCCGCGGCCCGGTCCTGCGACAGCTTCACGTTACGCGCGCGTCCGCCCTCGCTGGAGGTGACGCCGACCAGCAGGATCCGCTGATCACCGGCGTTGAGCTGGTCGGCGAGCTGCCGCAGCACCTTGCGGCCCTCCTCGGGCTCGCGGAGCCGGGCGGTGTCGACGACGAAACCCACCGAGTTGCTGTCGGCCAGGATGGTCGTGCCGCAGCGCTCGGGCGGTCGCGGCGGCGCCGGCAGGGCGACCACCGACACCGGGACCGGGCGGTCCACCGCGGTCCGCCGCGAGTCGGCGGCCAGCGTGTCGACGCAGGTCGCCCCCGCGTCCCTGGCCACGGCCTCCCAGATGGCGGTGACCCGGCCGCGGAGCTTCTCGTTCAGCACCGGCTGGGGGTCGGCGGTGTTGCCGAGGCCGGCGAAGACCACCGTCCGACCGGACAGGGCCGGCATCAGCTCCTCCTTGCGCAGGAAGGCGGAGACGTCGGCCGGCTCGGCGCTGAACATCGCCACGTCGGTGAAGCTCAGCGCGCCGGCGGTGGAGAGCCCCGAGTCGAGGAAGACCACGAGGCCCCCCTCCGGGGTGATCCGTCCGGCCTCGGCCAGCGCGGCCAGCCCGTCGGCCTCGGCCACCTTCGGCTCCAGCTTCTGGACCACGCCCAGCGTCCGCTTCATGAAGTCGTCGAGTTTGCTGTCGTTACGGGCGTCGTTCTTCTGGTTGCTCTCGAACGTCGCGGTGAGCGCGATGCTCGGCTCACCGTCCAGCCGTACGATCCGGATCTCCTGACCGCCCTTGGCGGCCGACTCCACCAGCCGGCGGACGTCCTTCGGCAGGTCGGGCCGGGGGTTGTTGGCCCGTGCCCCGACGATCAGGGTGACCGCGGCCGGGCCAGCGCCCGGCACGGCCGCCGGGCAGGCGAGCGACGAGGTGACGGGGGGTTCCGGGGTGGGCTCGTCGGCGCACCCGGTGATGGTGAGCGTCAGGGCCGCGACGACCGCGACGACCGACCTCTTCTTCCTGGCCATCAGGCGGTGTCTCCTTCGGGAATCGGGTCCGGGCCGGCCGGGTGCGCCGGCCCCGCGGCGGCCCGCTGCCGGCCGCGGATGGTGTGCAGCAGGGTGCGTGCCTCGCGCTTGAGGCGTTGGGCGAGCGCCTGGTACTCGCCCTCGGTCCGGATCCGCTCCTCCTCCTGGCGTTCCCGCTCGCGGTCGATCGCGCCCTGGATCTCCCGGGCCCCGGTGAGCAGCCAGCCGCTCTCGGCCCGTCGCCGGGCGAGTGTCGTCAGTCGCGCCCGGGCCCGGCCGTACTGCTTGGCGGCCGGCTCGAAGCGGAGGAACCCGGCCAGTCCGGAGATCACCCCGGTGCCGAGGTAGAGGGCCAGGAAGAGCAGGGCGGAGAGGGTCTGGGAGTGGTCCTCGGGCGTCTCGGTCAGCGCCTCGACGTCGACGTCGAACGACGCTCCGGCGGCGGACGGCTCGGCGACGACGAGCCGGAACAGGAAGGCCATCAGGCCCAGCCCGGCCCACACCAGCAGGCACAGCCACGCGGTCAGCCGCGCGCCGGGCACGTTGCGGGCGCTCGTGGCCTGCCGGGCCTGGAGGCCGGTGTGGTGGGACAGGGCGATCGCGACCGCCACGAAGCCGACCACCGCGGCCCAGATCATCTCCTCGGTCTCGTCGAGCGCGAGGAGCAGCACCTGGTGGAAGGTGACCAGGTCGACCGCTGCCGCCGCGCCCAGGATCAGCAGGGTGACCGGGAGCACCCACCGTGGTCGGCCGGCGATCTGGCCGAGATCGCCGTACGTCACTGGACCGCTGGGTGCCGGGTTCGTCGGCCGGTTCTGCTCGTCCATCGTCACCCCTCCGTCCGTCGGCCGGGCAGCGGGTGCCGGTAGGGCGCGTCCTCGTCGACGATCTGGTCGAGGATGTTGCGCACCGCGCCCGCCATGTCCCGCTGCTGGTGCTCGTCGTCGTGGTCGAGCGTGCCGATCCGGTCGACCACCTGCGCCACGGGCACCTGGAGGCGGTCGAGTTCGGCCAGCACCGCCCGGTGCCGCCGCCACGCGGCGCTGCGCCACCCGGCGAGCAGATCGTCGACGTAGGCGTCGATCTCCGCGGTGATCTCGGCGTCGTCGCGGTCCTCGGCCATCGCCTTGACCAGCTCGCGGAGGCCCTGGCGGGCCTGCTGGAGGTCGAGCTTCGCAGCGGGACGCCGGTGCAGCTTCCCGAGGGCGGCCTGGACCCGCCTCAGGTCGTACGGTAGGCGTCGGCTACGCCGTAGCTTCACGGTCTTCCCCTTCCTGGCCGTCCCCGGTGTCGGCGGTGGTGATCTGGGTCAGCCGGGACAGCTCCGTCGCGACGTCGCCGGCGCTGCGGCCCACCCACGCCGGCAGCTCCTGTCGGATCCGGGGCAGCAGCACGGCGAACTGGCGGCCCTCCGGGTGGGTCAGGCTGACCGCCTCCCAGAAGGTCGCCGCCCGCAGGGCGTAGTGCTCGCGCAGCCGTGCGACCCGGGCCTGCGCGATGCGGAACTCGCGTTCGATCTCCTGCCGCGCGTCGCCGATGGCGGCCTGCAGGGAGTCGATGACGGCGATCCGTCGCTCGTACTCGGCCGCGGCCACCGCGATCCGGTGTGCCCGCATCGCGGTGCGGCGACTGAGCAGCGCCGCACCGTCCAGGGTCAGTTCCGTCGGGTTGCGGGGTCGCAACTCGTCCTCGGTCAACGGCGCCTTCGCGGCGGCGAGGGCGACCGCGCCCCGCTTCAGGCTCAGTTCGGCGGCCACCAGGTCGTGCCGCAGCCGGACGACCCGCTGCCCGGTCACCGCGACCCGCTTCTCGAAGTCGAGCAGCTCGTCGTGCATCCGGACCAGGCACTGCCGGTTCAGCTTCTCGTGGTGGGGGGCGGTGATCGGGGCGCCCCCGTCGAGGTGCGCGATCAGGTTGCTGTAGCCGGGAGCCCGGCGGCGTCCACTCTGTCGCCCCCGGTGTCGGTCGACGAACCGTTCCCAGCGCGGGTAGGGGAGCGGGGCGGCCAGCTCGGCCTGCTGCGCGGTGCTCATCCGCCCACCCCGGCCCCGGTGGTCCGCCGGGGACGGGCGGACGCCGTGCGGCGGGCGGGGAGCGGCAGCCACCGGAGCGGGAAGGTTCGGTCGACCATGCCGATATCTGACGGACGGATGACCGCAGGGCCCGGGGGCCGGTGGGGCCGGCGCCGGTCACCTGCCCCGATGGCAGAGGGCCGCCCAGTACGCCGGGTCGGCCAGCTCGGTGCCGGCCAGCGCCGCGGCCGTCCCGGGCGGCAGGTACGGGGGCGTGCCCCGGTCCGGGGCCCGCATCCACCGGTGCACCTCGTGCACCGCCATCGCCGGTGGCAGCCCCTCGTCGGTGAGCTTGCCGTGCAGGACGCAGAGCATCAGCGTCGCGACTGGCCCGGGCACCGGCCAGAGCCAACCGATCACGCCGGTCAGGCCGGCGTCCAGCAGCGTGTCGGCGAACCGCACCCAGCGGTCATGGTGGGCGCCGGCGTCGGTCGGCAGGATCGCCAGACCGCCGGACCGCTGCCCCGGGGCGGCAGCGGCCTGGGCGGCGATCCGTGCGACGTCGAGCACGGCCCGCCCGGCCGGGTCGCCGGAACCGTCGGCGTCCCCGGGGTCGGCCAGCTCCAGTCCGGGCGTTCCGGTGGTGCGCAACGTGCATCCGAGGTGCAGCAGAGCTGCGCCGGGACCGGCCGGTCCGGGCAGGTGGGCGAGCACGTCGGCGGGCGTTGCGGCACCGTGGACCAGTTCGGCGGTACGACCGAGGCCGATCGACCGGGGATGGTAGAGCCGGCGCAGGGTCATCACTTCGACCGTCGCGAGGTCCCGGTCGCCTCTCGGATTGGCGACGAACACCACGTCCCCGGTCACCGGCAACGACACCCGCCGGGCCAGCTCCACCACCTGACGTCCCGACCTGACGTACGAGAAGACCAGGTCGCCCGCGGGGTGACCAGCCACACCGGAGCGGATCGCGCACAGCGGCAGCCGGCCCGGTGCCCCGTCGGCGGCGACCAGTACCCGGCGTGGCGCGGATCCGGTGGTGGGCAGGGCACGTAGTGGCTCGACGAGCGCGGCCCAGGCCGGGTCCGTCGCACCGGCCGGTGGTACGCCCGCCGGGAGACCGGGTGTGACCGGGTCGGACAGGCCCAGCCGCCCGGTGCTCGCGTCCACCAGCAGCATGCTGACCCGGTGCGGATGCGCCGGTGCCGGGTACAGCTGGATCAGGGCGGCGGCACCGATCGTGCGCAGCGCGGCGGCCACCTCGCCGGTCGTCGGCGACCGCCGCGGGTCGACCGCCGGGGCGACCGGACCGAGCAGCACGGTCGCCAGGTCGTACCGGAGCGGATCGTCCCGGTCGAGTGCCCCGAGGGCCGCCGCCAGCCGACCCAGCAGCCGTGATCCGGGTGTGCGGGCGTACCGCGCGGGGGCCTCGGCGACCGCCTCGACCACCAGCGTGCCGGCGGCCTGCAGGGCGGTCAGGTCCCGGGCGGCCAGGGCCTCGGCGACGGCGACGACGCCGGCGGCGGCCCTCAGCCGGAAGCGCCACGGGTAGCTGCCCGGCACCGCCGTGACCAGCGCCGTGAGCGTGGACGTGCCCTGGGACGAACCGGCGGCCAGTGCGCCGGCCGCCCGGCACAGGCCGCCCACCGCGCGGATCGTCGCGAGGTCGGCCTCGGCCGGTGCCGCGATCCGGGCGCCGGCTCCGGCGGGTGTCCCGGGGTCGGGGGCGTTCCCGCAGTGGGCGGCGAGGACAGCAGTGCTCCAGTCGGCGAAGCTGCGGGCGGCGGGTGTGGTCAGTCCGCGCAGCGGCTGGCGGTCGTCGAGGAACGCGCCCAGCCCGGTGCAGAGCCCGGGCGCGGCGGGATGCTCCGGCGGAAGCGTCCCGGCCGCCCGCAGCAGACCCTCCAGTCCGACACCGAGGTCGCCACCGCCGTCGTCACCCCGGGCGGTGTCGGTCAGGTCCGCGTCGCCCGGGTGACCGGTACCGTCCGTCTCCGGTGCGGTGTCCTCGTCCCCGCGGGCGCGGAGGAAGAGCGCGACGGCGAGTACGAACCGGTCGATCCCGGTGGCGGCCGGGTCGGTGACCGTCGCCTCGTGCACGACGCTGGTGGCCAGCGCGACGCAGTCGTCGACCGCGTCGATCGGCAACGGTGGAACGTCCGGACGCAGCAGGCCCGCCGCCGACCGGTACGCCTCGGGTCGCTCCATCGCCCGAGCCGCTCCGGCCGGTGCCGCCTCCGCCGGCCCTGCGTTTTCCGCCGGCCCTGCGTTTTCCGCCGGCCCTGTGCTTTCCGCCGGCATGGAGGGGACGTCCTGCGCCGCGGCGACCAACTCCGCCAGCTGGTCGGCGAGGGCGACCCGCAGCGGTGTGACGTCGACCGGGACGGCGGCCGGCGTCGGCTGCGGTGGGCCGGGCGACGTGGCCGGCTCCGTTCCGTAGACCACCGTGGTCGGCTGGTCCAGCGGCGACCCGGCGAACGTGGCCCTTAGCAGCGAGCCGAGGACCTGCGGTGGGACGAGGGGCTCGTCGGGTGGGTCGGATGCGCCGGGGGATCCGGCCCGCGTGTCCGCCGCCCCCGACCGGGCCTCGAACGCCTGGGCCGCGGCCAACAACTGCTGCGTCATGCGCTGGTCGAGCCCGGTGGTGGCGACGTCCATCATGGCGATCTGGCTCCGTATCGGCTCGGCCGTCCCGATCAGCATCCGGGCCATGAGGGAAAGATCGGCGGTGACCATCGGGGTCTCGGCGACCTGCCGCGCGTACCCGATGGCCAGGTCGACCTCCGCCCGGTATTCCGCCGCCCCGCCCTGCAACATCGCGGCGAGACTGACGGATGCGAGACCGCGTGACACCGCGACCAGGTGAAGTTGGCTGAGCATCAGGCGTGCGACCGTCACGGTCACCGGGGCGAGGCCGGTGACGTCGAGCGAGTCGGTCAGGAGTTCGACGGCACGCTTGCGGTCCGGTTCGTTCCCGCTCGCCGTCACCATGTGTCGAAAGGCCAGCAGCAGGCCCAGGCGTTGGGTGATCGGCCCCCGGAACGCATCGAGAAGCCGGGGGTCAGCGTGGACCTCCTCCATGATCGCTATCGCCTCGTCGAAGTCACCGCGATCGGCCGAGGTCTCCAGACCGGATCGCCAGGCCCGGTCCAGCAACGCGTGGCTCAGCTCGATACGGCCACGGATCCGGTCCTGGCCGGTGAGGCCGGCGAGCGCTGCCCGCAGCGTGGCGACCCTGTCCTGCTTCGGCATCGCTTCGGTGGCCCCTCTGCTCGTCACTGTCGTCATGGTCGGTCCGGTCACTGGCCCCAGTGCACGAACCCGGCCCAGGCGACGATCTCGGCCGGGTCGGTCTGTGCCAGGTGCCGGCGCAGCTGCGGGGGCATCCCCTCGGGCGGCTGCCGCTGCGGATCGAGCATCCACAGTTGCGCCCGGCGCAGCGCGTCCCGGGCGGGCCTGCGCCCGGTGGCCAGGAAGTGGTGGAACATGAACATCAGCACCGAGGTGGCCTGATCCGGGATGCTCCACTGGGTGGACAGCACCGAGCGCGCCCCACCGGCGAGGAATGCGGTGCCGAGGCTGTACGCCTCGTCGTAGCCACGGCTCGAGACACCGGTCCGGCAGGCGGCGAGCACCACCAGACCGAGCACGCGCTGCGGCACCTCGGCCAGGACGGCGATCAGCTCCTCCGTGGTCAACCGCTCCCGACCGGCGAGCAGCAGGTACGACGACGTCTCGTCGCCCGCGACCTGGACGACGCCGTGACAGGCCAGGTGCAACATGGCGCCCGCGCCGGGCCGGGTGCTGGTGAGCCAGTCGCGGATCTGCGCCGCGGTGCCGGCCCCGGACCGGCTGGGCTGTCCGTCCGGCCGCCGGCCGAGATACCGGCCGCCCCGGTAGAACGCCTGGTGCACGGCGTACGCCTCGACCCGGGCCGCGGTCAGCTCGGCGCCGACGCGGCCGGTGTCGGGATCGCCGACCACCAGACCGACCGGTGCGAGCGGCACCCGCGTCCGGACGGCCGACGCGCAGAGAAACCGGGCGGAGGCGGCCTGGGAGAACTCGGCGAGCTGCACGGCGTACGTCCCGTCGGGCCGTCGGGCCGCCTGCCACGGCACGCGGGCCAGGCTGCCCATCGGGACGAGCACCACCCGGGGTGGTCGCCCGGACCCGGCGGCCGGACGGTGGGCGAAGTACTGCTCCAGTAGCGGACCGATCGCTGCCTGCCAGGCCCAACCGCACAGGGTGTCGAGCGTGTCGGCGAACCGGGACTCCACCTGCTGGAGCTCCACCTCCCGGGGGAGCCCCTCCCCGGCCGGGTCGGACACGCCGCGCGCCTCGGCGGATTCGGCGGGCAGCGGACCGACCGGAAAGCGCGCCGCGTCGCGGTTCGACAGGGCGTACAGGTAGCTGTCGAGGTCCGACCGGTCATCCAGGGTGAGGCCGGGCAGCTCCATCGAGGCCGGTGGACCCTGCGCCGGGGCGATCACCGCGTAACCGGTGTCGCGGGACGTCGCCGGCACCAGGTAGACCAGCGCGTCGGCGTCCAGCGCGGCCAGGGCGGCCCGGATCTCGGGCAGGGTGGGCGGGTCGAGCGGCCCGGCGGCGCCGACCGCCTCCGGGTCCGCTGGTGTGGACAACGCCGCCAGCGCTTCGCGGCGCAGCTCGACCGGCACGGCCTCCGGCTCTCCCGAGGCGGTCGCCAGCAGCCACCGTTCGGCGAGGTCGGCACGGCCCCGGGCGTCGAGGCGGGTGGGGACGTCGTGCAACTCGGTCGCGGCGAACAGGACGAGTGCCCGACCGGCGTCGAGCGCCTGGATGGCCTCGGCCGGACGGCCCGCCGCCAACAGTCGTCGCGCGACCCTGGTGGCGTCGGAGGTGGCGCCACGGGCGGCAGCCGTGGCCGCCGCCGGGTCCGACTGGAGCAGGACCTTCCAGGCGTGGCGACGCAGGCCGTCCAGCCCGGCCTGGTGGGCGCCGGAGTGTGCGCCGAGCAGCGCGCGGGCGGACGAGAGGCGCTCGTTGATCTGTGCCCAGAGCATGTTCTCCGGGCCGACGGCCAGCTCACGGGCCTCGACGAGGAGCTGTTCGGCCTCCACCAGGCTGTCGTGTCGACCGGCCACCGTCCACTGCAGGGCCAGGGTCTCGGCGAGCGCCAGCAGGCTCAGCAGGTAGTCGGGGCGGCCGGACCAGCTGACCGCGGTCGAGATCGGCGCGGCTGCCGTGGCTGCGGCCAGTGCCTGCCGTTGGTATCCGACGGCCTCGTCGATCCGGCTCGGGTCGCGATCCCGGGAACCACGTCGCGCTACGGCCACGCCCAGGTCGCGATAGGAGGTGGCCCGTCTGGCCGGGCCGGCGTCGGGGTGTTCGGCGCGAGCGAGCAGGGCGGCGATCTGCTGGTCGGTGGGCGCGCTGCCCGACCCCTGTCCGGTGAGACCCTCCAGCGCCCGCAGCCGGGCCGTCGTCGCTCCGGCGGCCGCGGCGAACTCCGGGAAGTTCTCTCCACGGCGGTGGGGCGGGACCGCGTCGACCGCGGCCTGGAGCACTTCGACGACCTCGGCGACCGGGAGGTCCGACCGCCGTTCCGCGAGCAGGAGGTCGGGCCACCTGCTCATCACCTCGATCATCGGGGTGAGTTCCGCGCTCACCTCAGGATCGTCGATCCGCGCGCGGAGCCGTTCGAGGTCGGGACCGATGCGGCGCAGGGCCGCCTCGTCGTCGTGCATGGCGTCGTGGACAGACGTCGCCATGGTGTGCACGAGCTGCAGGTGGTGCCCCACCGCCTCGCTGGCCCTCGCCGGGAGGAGTGCCTCCAGCTCACCCAGCTCGGTGAGCAAGGCACGCAGATCAGCGGGCTGGGGACTGTCGCCCGTCGCGAGCGCCGCGATGCGGCCCATCGGGGCCAACGCGCGGGCCAGCATCCTGATGTCGGCCCACTCCGGCCACGGCGGCGGGTCGCGGTCGGCGATCCCCAGCAGGGCGTCGACGTGCTGCACGTGCCGGGGTTCGGCGTATGGGCCGAGTCGGAGCAGCACCACCACCAGGGCACCGGCCAGCGGGCTGGGTCGCAGGTCGTCGGGAAGGCCGAACAGGTCCGCGAGCGCCGTGTCGAGATCCGTCGCGTCCCCCACGCCGTCGACCAGTCGACCGACGGTGGCACCACAGCGGGTCAGTGCCGCGACGACCACCGGATCGCCGGAGTCAGCTTCGACGGTCATCCCACCCGGTCCCCTCGCCAGGGCTGCGCCTCGCAGCCACCTCTGTCCGGATACTGACGGACCGGTGCGGCCGGTGGCGGGCGAGCGGGGGCGCGTGGTGGTGGGACCGTCCCGGTTGCCGGCGGTCCCTAGTCGGGGTCGGTGGGTTCCCCGAGTGCGGTCAGCATCGCGTCGATCCGGCGCAGCCGCTCCTCCAGCGCGGCCGTCGCCGCGACCGGTTCCTCCCCCGGGCGGGCGGCTGGCGGGACCGCCGCGCGCAGCTCGGACACGAGGTAGTCGCGCAGCTCGTCGGGGGTCTGGGCCGAGGCCGGATCGTCACCCATCGTCGCGTTCCCGTCCGCCGCTCGGTGTGGTGTGCGTACGCCAGCATGCCGGGCGTACGGCTGATCGGCAGTCGTCCGTCCGTTCAGTCGGCGTAACATCCCGGACACGACGTTCATCCGGATCTGTCAACCTATCGACGCCCTCCGGTGGCCTGAATCGCTGGTTCCCCACCCCCTGAGCCGTCCGTCGCCCTGGCTGATCGCCAAGGGAAATGACTTTTCGCGCCGTTCACGTTATGCGACTTCATGCGCCATGGTGGGTAACCTTCGTTGGTCCGACTCTTCGGGCGCTTCACCCGCGTCGATCGCGGGAAAGCGGGACTGCATTGTCGGCAGGGCCTTTGCGGACCAGCGATGACATCCGCAATCGGTAGAGCCGGGTAAAGGTGGTGCAGGTGCCAGAGGAGTCGGTGTTCGTCGGCCGTGCGGACGAGCTGGGCCTTTTGCGGCGACGCTTGGCGGAGGCCGGGCGCGGCAAGGCCCGGACGGTGCTGGTCGGCGGCGAGCCCGGCGTCGGCAAGAGCCGGTTGCTGAGTGAGTTCGCGCTCCAGGCGCGCGGGTCCGGCGCTCACGTCCTGTCCGGCACCTGTGAGGAGCGCTTCGGCAGCCCCACGCCGTACGGGCCGCTGCTCGAAGCGCTGGAGATGTTCGGCCGGGAGCACGGTGAGGCACGCGCCGCCGAACTCGGTGGTTCGGCGTACCAGAAGTTGACAGTTTTCTTCGAGCTGGGCAGCGACTCGATGGGGGCGCCCCAGCAGGTTTTCCTCGCGGTGCGTCGGATGCTTGACGAAATTGGCTCCAAAGCGCCGGTGGTTCTTATCCTGGAAGATTTGCACTGGGCCGATCCGTCGACACTCGATCTGGTGCGGCACCTCGGTCAGGCCCGCCCGGAGGGGCGTCGACTACTGCTCGTCGGCAGTTACCGGGCCAATCCTCCGCGCGGTGAACGGCTCTGGCAGCTCTTTGCCGGCACCACGTTCCTGCGCCGTACCGAGCGGTTCGAGCTGGCCCCTTTCACCCTGGCCGAGATGCGCGAACTCCTCGCCGCCGGTGGGGCCGACCGGGTCGACCCGAAACTCGCGGCACGCTGCCTGCGGTGGTCGGACGGGATTCCCTTCTACGCGGAGCAGCTGCTCGCCGCCGGTGCGCTGACCGACCGGGACGAGGACGTCGAGCTGCCGCCGGACATCCGGTCGGTGATGCTCGCCCGGCTGAGCGAGCTGAGCGAGGACGCGCTCAGGGTGCTGCGGGTGGCCGCGGTGGCCGGCCGGGCGATGAGCCGACGGCTGCTGCGCACGGTCAGCGGGCTGCCCGCCGGGACACTGCGGGACGCGCTCCAGGAGTGCTTCGACCGGCAGATGCTGGTGGCCGAGCACGAGGACGACGTGTACCGGTTCCGGCACGCGTTGATGCGGGAGGTGGTATACCAGCAGACCGTCCGGGACACCCGGGTCGACCTGCACGTCGCGATGGCCGAGGCGTTGGCCGCCGACTCCCGGCTCTGCCTGTCCGAGGGGTCGGCGGTGGCGGAACAGGCCGGCCATTGGTACCAGGCGGGTAGCTGGCCGCAGGCGCTCGGGTCCGCCGTCCAGGCCGGGCAGGTGGCGGCCCGTACCCTGGCGTTCGCCTCGGCCCAGGTGCAGTTCGAGCGCGCGTTGGGCCTGTGGCGGCAGGTCGAGGACCCGCAGTCCCGGGCCGGCGTGACGCACCCGCAGCTGCTCGCCGAGGCGGCCGAGGCGGCCCGCTGGTCCGGCCACCTCGACCGGGCGCTGGAACTGGTCGGGCGGGCGATCGACGCACCGGACCACGGGCGTGACCCGGGGGGCCGGCTGGGTGAGCTGCACGAGCGGCGTGCCACCTATCTCTGGGAGGCCGGCAGACGCGCCGAGTACGGCGCGGCGTTCCGGCAGGCGGCCACGCTGCTGGCGGAGCGCCCGGCGTCGGCGGTGAAGGCGCGGGTGCTGGCCGGGATCGCGCTGTCCCACCTCCAGGCGGGCCACTACCAGGAGGGGCGGGACACCGCGGACGCGGCGCTCGCCCTGGCGACCGAGGTCGGGGCGACGGCCGAGCGGGGCCGGGCGCTCGGCATCTCCGGCCTCGCGCTGGGCATGCTGGGCGACCCGGAGGGCGAGCGCCGGCTGCGCCAGTCACTCGAGATCGCCCGCTCGGCCCAGCACATCGAGGACCTGCTGCGGGCGTACGCGAATCTCGGCCTGATCCTGGAGCACGCCGGACGGCTGCGCGAGTCGGCCACGGTGACCCGGGAGGGCCTGGAGGAGGCCCGCCGGCTCGACCTGGCGGGCAGCCGGCAGGGCATCCTGCTGGCCAACAACTCCAGTGCCGCGCTGGTGCTGCTCGGCGAATGGGAGGACGCCGAGAAGATCATCACCGAGGCGAGCCTGGACCGGTCCCCCGCCGAGAGCCTCTACCCGCGTCTCACGCTCGCCGAGATCAAGGTGGCGCAGGGCGCCTTCGCCCAGGCACACCAACTGCTCGCCTCGATCGAGAACGTGGAGCACGGTGAGGATCCACGGTTCCTCGGGCCGCTGCACACCGTCCGGGCCGAGCTGGCCCTCGGTGAGGGCGACCTGGCCCGGGCCGCCGACGAGGTGAGCCGTGGCGTGGCGGCGGTCCACAGGGGAGAGAACGCCCTGGAGCTGCTGCGGTTGTTCGCGCTGGGGATGCGCTGTGCGGCCGACCGGGCGGCCACCGACCCGCAGGGCGCGAGCGCCGTCGGCGACCGGCTCGCCGGTCTGACCAAGGACGTCGTACGCCGCTCGTCGGCGACGGCGGCCGGGCAACTGACGGCGGAACTCCGGCAGCTCGTCGCGCTGTGCACGGCGGAACGGCAGCGCATCGCACGGGCGGACAGCGCCCTCGGCTGGAAGCGGGTCGCCGTCGGCTGGGTCGAGCTGGACCGGCCGTACCCGGCGGCGTACGCCCGGTGGCGGCAGTCCCTCGCGGCGCTGGCCGCCGACGGGGCCGGCGACAAGGCCGCCGCCCGGGAGCCGGCCCGCGACGCCTACCGGATCGCGCAGGCGCTGGGTGCCCGGCCGCTGGCGGAACGGATCGAGGAGCTCGCCCCGAAGATCGGCCTCAGCCTGGGCGAACGACCGGTGCCGGCCCGGCTGCCGTACGGCCTGACGCCGGCCGAGTTCGAGGTGCTGCGGATGCTGTACGACGGGAAGGACGCGGCCCGGATCGCCGACGCGCGCGGCGTGAGCCTGCGGACCGTGCAGACCCAGCTCACCAGGATCTACCGGAAGCTGGGCGTGCACAGCGCCACCGAGGCGACCGCCCTGGCCCGCCGGGAGGGCTTCTTCGACTGAAGCCGTCCGTCAGTGCCGGGCATGACGCGGAAAGCCCTTCTGATCGGTGCGCAGACCAACGGACTGGCCGGTGTGCTCAACGACGTCGAGGCGATGGCGCAGGCCCTGGAGCCACGGGACTTCACCGTGCAGCGGCTGGTGACGCCGTACGCCACCCGGGCCGGGATCCTCGACGCGTACGACAAGCTCGTCGCCGACGCCGGCCCGGACGACGCCCTGGTCGTGTACTACAGCGGCCACGGTGGCCGGCTGGTGGTGCCGGACGGTCGGGACCTGCAGTTCATCGTGCCGGACGACTACACCGACTCGGACGACGACGACTTCCGCGGCATCACCGACGTGGAGCTGTCGGTGCTGCTCGCCCGGCTGACCGACCACACCCCGAACGTCACCGTCGTGCTGGACTGCTGCCACGCCGCGCACATGTCCCGGAACCCCGGTCACCGGGTGAAGGGGCTGCTGCGGACGGTGACGTCCCGCTGGACGCCGACGTACGAGGGCGTCGAGCGGCACGTCCAGGCGCTGGTCGCCAACGGGTTGCCGGTCGACCGCCGGCACCCGGTCGGCAACCCGCACGCGGTGCGGGTGGTCGCCTGCGCGCCGTCGGAGTCGGCGTGGGAGACCGCCAACCGCGACGGCACGCAGATGGGCCTGTTCACCGACGCGCTGGCCCGGGCGCTCGGCGAGGCACGGGGGCAGCGGGTCACCTGGTCCACGCTGCTGGACACGGTCCGGCGTCGGGTGCAGACGTTCGCGTCCGTCCAGCGACCCGAGGTGGAGGGGCCGTCCGGACGCCAGCCGTTCGAGACCACCGAGCTGGACGTGCTCGACGCGCTGCCGGTCTCGGTCGAGGGACCGGACCGGATCCACCTGCTGGGTGCGCCACTGCTCGGCGTCGAGGTGGGTGACGAGTTCGCCATCATGCCGGGCGGCGCGGCCGGACCGGGCGACGGGCCGGCGGTCGGCACCGCCACCGTCGAGGGTCTGCTGCCCACCGTCGCGCTCGCCCGGCTGCGGCCCGCCGACCCCGGACGGCCGGTGCCCGCCGACGCCCGTGGACACCGCACCCGCGCCGCCGCGCCCGCCATGCCGGTGCGCCTGCCGGTCGACCACCCGGCGGGTGCGCTGCTGCGCGCCGCCGTGGCCGCGCGGGCGATGCTGCGACCGGCCGACCCCGACACGGTCGCCCCGGTCGAGGTCGTCGTCGACGCGCGGGGCCGGCTGGCGGTACGGGACGACGCCGGGCCGCTGCACCCGCCCTACCCGGCCACGGCGGCGGGCATCGACGCGGTCGTCGCCAACCTGCAACGGATCGCCCAGGCCACCGCGCTGCGCCGGCTGGCCGGTGACCCGGATCGGCCGCTGCCGCACGCGGTACGGATCGAGTGGGGGCGGGTGCGCGACGGGCGGGAGGAGCCTCTTCCGCTCTCCGGCGGGCTGCTCTTCGCGTACCCGGCCGAGCGCATCTACTTCCGGGTGCACAACGAGGGCGACGACCCGGTGTACGTGTCCCTGCTCGACATCGGCGTCTCGTCCCGGGTGTCGGTGCTCACCCACTCCGACCCGGGTGGCGTCCGGCTCGCCCCGGGCCGGTCCTACACCTACGGCTGGCACGAGGACCTCCAGCGACTCACCGGGGTCGACCTGACCTGGCCGGAGGGCATCGAGACCGCCACCGCGCGACCCGAGACGGTGCTGGCGCTGATCAGCGACGGGCCGGTGGACACCTCGGTGCTGCGGCAGCACGGCGTCCGCGACGGCGGCTCCGGCACCCCGGCCACCGTCCGGTTCGGGCTGGCGGGCCTGCTGTCGCAGATCGCCACCGGCGGGTACCGCGAGGTCGGCGACGCCCCCGCCACCCGGGTCCGGTACGCCGTCGCGCCGATCGACTTCATGGTGAGCCCGACCCCTCCGCCGACCGCCGAGCGGGCGACCTTCCTGGTCGACGACCGGCCGGAGCAACCGGTCCGGCTGCTCGCCCCGCGCGGCGCGACGCCGGCCAGGGTCGCCGTCCGCATCGCCGACCTGGTGGTGCACCGCAACCGGGCGTTCGGCGACGCCGACATCCGGGTCGACACGCTCGTGCTCACCGGCGGCCCCGGCGACCGGCCGGCGCACTGGGCGCGGACCCTGCGGTTCAGCAACATCCGCGACCACGAACGGCTGCCGCTGGAGAACGTGCTGATCTACCACGGACCGGCGGTGGACTTCCTGGACGTCGCGGTCTGGGTCACCCGGGACACCACCGGCAGCCGTGACCTGAGCGCGTTGCTGGCGGACAGGCTGACCAGCCCGGCCGTGCAGTCCGCCGGTGTCCAGGTGGCCGGGCTGGCGATGGCCGCACCGCAGGCCGCCGTCGCCGTCGCGGTGCTGGGCGCGGCCGCGGTCCTGGTCAACACGGCGTACGAGCTGCTGACCGACCTGGTCGGGCCGAGCATCGGGCTGTACCGCACCTCGCTGCTGGCCCAGGAACAGTTCGGGATCGGCCGGCACGAGCGGCACCCGCAGGACTTCTCGCTCACCTATGCGGTCGACCGGGTCCGCTGACCCCTCGACCGCCCTCGACCACCCCGTCCACCGACCGCTATCACGCAGAGGAGTACGCGCATGGCCAAGAAACTCGTCATCGGGCACGAGGAATGGACGATCCCGGACGCCACCGCGGAGGCCATCGCCCTGCAGGTGCAGGATGCGATGCTCAACGGCAGGTCCGTCGCGCTGGAGCTGAACGACGCCGACGGCCGCGCCGTCACCGTCTTCCTCAACGGCGCGGCCAGCTCCAGTGTGGTGCTCGACCTGGACCGCGGGCCGCGTCCGCCCAGCGAGATGTCCTGACCGGACACCGCGCCGACCGGGCCTGCCGGCCGGACGGCGGACGGTCCTGACCGGACGGAGACGGGCCGGGTTCCCGAACGGGAGCCCGGCCCGTACGTATCCGCCGTGCCCCGTACGTATTTCGCGGTATCTCCTTCGGCGCACCTCGGCCGGCCGGCTCCCGGCCCAGACGATCGGTGCACAGCGGATCGGTGCGCAGCCGATCGACGCACCCGTCGAGGTACGGAGGATCTCCCGTGGCCGGTACCAGGAAGCAGCAGCAATCCGCAGCGGACACCGTCCGGGAACTGGCCCGGCAGGGGCTGCTCGCCCGGCACTTCCGGGAGGCCTCGGCCGAGGAGCGGCGGTGGCTGCGGGCCGGTGCGGGCGAGATCGCCTGGCCGCTGGTCTACCTGCGGGTGACCCGGCCGGTCGAGCACAAGCGCGGCCACCACCACTGCGCCGCCGGGCTGCACCGGCTGGAGCCCGACTGTCTGGAACGCTTCCACGACGACCTCGATGCGGTGCTCGACGACCTCTTCGTCCGGGCCGAACGACCGATCACGAACCTGGAGGGCTGGCTCACCGTGCAGCTGCCCCGGGCCACCGTGGACGGCCACCGCCGTCGCCGTGGACGACGCGGCGCGGCGCAGCGGCCCCGGGTGCCGAACTGGCTGGCCGAGGCGCTGGACCGGAACACCTGGCTGGTCGAGCTGGCCAAGTCGGTCCTCGACTGGGTCGGCGTCGAGGCGACGGTCAGCGGCGGGCTCTGGCCGCTGACCGCCTGGACGGAGCGGCGGGTCGTCGTCACCGGGGACCACACCGCCGGTGAGGCGGTGGTCGCGGCCGAGATCGAGGTCGTCCTGACCGCGATGCGGCGTCGCGCCACCTGGTACGAGCGGAACGTGGAACGGCCGCTCGGCCACAAGCAGGCCCCGGTCCACTCCCCGGTGGGCGACCCGTCCGGCGGGTACGCCGAACCGGAGCCGCTCGCCCTGGTGCCCCGGCACGAGATCGACGACGCGCTGCTGCTGGAGCTGGCCGACCGGGCGATCACCCTGATGGAACGTCGGGTGGCGGCCGGGGAGGAGATCCACACGGTGGTCGCCGAGGTGGTGGGCGTGGTGTTCGGCGCGATCCCGGCCTCGTACGGCCTGGACCGCGACCCGGGCCACGACCCGGTGGACGCGGAGCAGGTCGCCGCCCTGGTCGGCGATCCGGAGCGGCTGGCCAGCATCACCACGACCGTCGTCGAGCTGCTGGGCCGCCGGAACCGTCCGTCAGGACGGTAGGAGTCGGGACGAGGGAAGGGGTGGACGGATGGGACAGCCGGACAGGTCACCCCCCGGCCGGCGGGCGGCGATCACCCGGATCGCCGCCATCCAGCAGGCGGCGCTCGACTGGACCGTGACCGACGTCCCCGGTGCGCTGGCCGAGCTGGAGCGGCTGGCCGAGGAGTTCGCCGACGACCGGCAGGTCCGGGCGCTGGCCGAGGCCACAGCGTCGGCGCTGGGGCTCCTCCGCGCCTCCCCGATGCTCGATGTCGGCGGGATGCGCGCGGCCCTGGCGAACCTCGACGACCTGACCGAGGCGGTGCCGGGCGCGGCGTCGGCCGTCGAGCCGGCACGCGCGCTGATGCCGGATCTCCTCCGGGCGGCACAGGCCCATCAGGAGGGCGACACCGCGACCGCGCGGGCGCTGTTCGCCGCGTTGCGGGTCCGCGCCGGCGAGTTGCCGCCGGGCGACCCGCTGGGTACGGCGCTGGCCGACGTCGCGCCGCTGCTCGACGCGCTGTACGCGGGCACGGAGGCGCAGCTCCCGGACCCCGGGCCGGACGCGTCCGACACGGTCCACGCGCTGCACCTGATGGTCCGGGGTGGCCTGGCGGTGCGCCCCGACGACGCGCCGGACCCGGAGCGGGTGGAGGCCGGGCTCGACGATCTCCGGGCGGTAGTCGCGTCGCTGCCCGGACACCACCCGTACCGGGTCATGTGCCTGACCTCGCTCGGGCTGGGGCTGGCCCGTCGCGCGGAGATGCGCGGGACGCTGGCCGACGTCGACGAGGCGATCACGGTGCTGGAGGAGGCGCGCACGCTGGCCGGCGACGCGACCCATCCGGCCTGGGCACTCGTCAACGAACTCCGCACCGCGATGCTCCGCCGGCGTGGGCGGGAGCCGCTGGCCCGGCGGGCCGCCCTCGAAGGGCTCCGCGGGTACGCCTGGCAGGTGTTACGGCAGCCGGAGCCGGCCGCCGCCCGCGCCGCTGCCCGGGCGGCGGTCGAGGCGGCCGTCGGCATCGCCAACGGCTGTCTGGCCAACCACCAGCCCGCGGACGCGCTCCGGGCGCTGGACGCCGGGCGCGGTCTGCTGCTCTTCGCCACGACGGCGTGGCGTGACCCGTACACCCGGCTCGTCGAGGCCGGGCACCGGGACCTGGCCGACGAGTGGCGGGCCACGGAACAGCCTTCGCCCCGGCTGCGCGATCGGGTCCTGGCGGCGCTGACCCGGGACTCCGGCCTGCTCGACCCGCCCGACCTCGTCGAGATCCAGGGCGCGTTGCGCCGGCTGGCGGTGGACGCGCTGGTCTACCTGGTGCCCGCCACCGCGTCGTCGCCGGGCTGGGCGGTGATCGCCCCGGTCGAGGGGCCGCCGCGGTACCTGCCGCTGTCCCTGCTCTCCATCGGTGCCGGCACGGACGTCGAGCGGTACCTGACCGCCCTGGCCACCCGGGATCCGGCGACCACCCGGGAGGTCGGGCCGATCGACCCGGACATCTTCGCCGACCGGCTCGACGCGCTCTGCGGATGGGCGTGGAAGGCCGCGATGGGGCCGGTGGTCGGGCCGTACCTCGACGCGGAGCGCGTGCCCCGGCTCGTGCTCGTCCCCATGGGCGACCTGGCCCGGGTGCCGTGGCAGGCGGCCCGCGCCCCCGACGGGACGTACCTGGTGCAGCGGGTCGCCCTGTCCCAGGCCGCGTCGGCCCGGATGCTGTGCGACACCGCCATGGCCGAGCGGGCGCCGACGGCCCGGACCGGGCTGGTGCTGGCCGACCCGGACACCGGCGACCGGGCGGGCGGTCTGCGTTCGGCGCGGCTGGAGGCGTACGGCATCCACCAGATGTTCTATCCCGGCGCCACCTACGTCGGCCGGCGGCCGGACGGCACCGTCAGCCCCTCCGGCGCGGGCAGCCCCGACGACGTCCGGTCCTGGCTGCGCGCTGACGGCACCCCGGCCGGCGGCCTGTTGCACCTCGCCTCGCACGGCGTGATGGAGACGGCTCCCGCCACCGCGTCCTCGCGGCTGCTGCTGGCCGGCGGTGACCTGACCGCGGACGAGCTGGTCGAGGTCATGACCGGGGTCGACCGGCGGCCCGTCGGGCTGGTGGTGCTCGCGGCCTGTCACACCGGCCGGTCGATCCACGGCTACGACGAGGCCTACAGCCTCGGCACGATGTTCCTGGCGGCGGGCGCCCGATCGGTGCTGTCCACCCAGTGGAGCGTCCCGGACGGCGAGACCTCCCTGCTGATGTACATGTTCCACCACTTCCTGGTGGCCGGGGGGCACCCGCCCGGGGACGCGCTGCGCCGGGCGCAGATGTGGATGCTCGACGACCAGCGACGACCACCCCGGCACATGCCGCCCGCGCTGCGCCGGATGCTCGACGACACCGACCCCACACGGGTGGTGGCCTGGGCCGGATTCACCCACTGGGGACAGTGACCGACCGAGAGGTGCAATGCCATGGACGACGAGGTCGCCAAGCTCCGGGCCGAGATCGCCGCACTCCGCGCCGGGCTCTCCCGGCTGGACGATCGGGCGCGGCTGCCGACGCTGGTGCAGATCGGGCAGAAACTCCAGCTGATCTACTGGCGGATCGGTCCGGGCCAGCCCGCGGCGCTCGGTGACCTGTCCGCCGCGATCGAGGTGTGGGACGAGGTGTACCGGCTGCTCGATCCGGACGACCCGGCGCGCGGCGATGCGGCCTTCCGGCTCGGCCAGTTCCTGGCCGCCCGGCACAGCACGCACGGCGGCGCGACGAAGGACCGGGAGACGGGGATCTTCGTCCTCGGCGAGGCGCTCACCTTTCCCGACCTGCCGCCGACGGCGGCCAGCATGGCGCGGCTCTCGCTCGCCACGCTGCATCTCCAGCGGACGATGGAGGCGCTCAGTCCGGCCAGCGCACGGGCCGGCTTCCTGACCGGGCTGTCGCCCGGCGCGCAGGACGACGGGGTGATCGGGGCCCGGCTGCTCCGCGAGGTCCTGGCCGGGCCACCGCTGAGCACCACGGTCACCACCATGGCCCGCACCATGCTCACCATCGCGGAGTCGATCCAGCCGCTGCTCAGCGGTGACCCCACCCGTGTCGACCTCGGCAAGATGATGGCGGCGTTGGCGACGTTGCAGCGGTTGCAGCGCGACGGCCTGCCGTCGACGACGTGGGTCACCGGCGATCCGCTCGACTACCCGGTCGCCGTCGTGCAGGGCGACGAGGACCCCACGCCGACGGTCCCGCCGCGTCGACCGGTGCGACCGCCGGACGCGCCGGTGGCGACCGAGCGGTACTCGGCCCGCCGGGCGGCCCGGGACCGGCTGGCGGCGCTGACCGACGGCGACGGGTCGCCCGGCTGGGAGCAGGCCCGCGCACTCCTGTCGACCGACCCGTCGACGCTGGCCGCCGGCGACCTGGACGCGTTCGTCGGGGCCGCGGTCCACGCGGCCGCCGCCGACAACGGTGACGTGACCGACGGCCCGGCCGGCAGCGGTGATGCCGCCGACGGCGGTGACGCGGCCGACGGGAACGGCACGGCCGACGGGAACGGCGAACCGGCCGAGCGTGGCATCGACCAGTTGTTGTCGGCGATCGGGCTGTGCCTGCGGGAGCGCCGGGACGGCAGCGGCTGGGGGGCCGACGACGAGGAGACGACCAGCGGGGCCTACCGTGCCGCCGCGGCACACCTGCGGACCGCCGCGACCCTCGTCCCGCCGGACCATCCGGCCGCGGCGGTGGTCGTCGAGGCGGTCGGCGGCCTGGTGGACGACGCCCGACCGCTCTCCGGGGCGGTCGCCGGGATCGCCGACGTGCTCCCCGGGTACGCGGCGGGGATCCCGTCCCGGCCGGCGACGGTGACGGCGCTCGCCGAGTTGTGCCGGACGGTGACCGCGCTCCGGGCCGGCGCCCCGGTCGAGCCGGACGCCCTGGCCGCCGCCCTCGCCGCGGTGCCGACCGACCATCCCGTCCGGGGTCCGCTCGCCGTCGCTGTCACGCAGGCCCGGCTGGTGGCGGCGGTGCACGCCGGTGGGCCGGTCACCGTGGACCCCGCCCTGGGCCGGCTCGGTGGGTTGCTCGCCGCACTGCACCACGACGACCGGGTGGCGCTGCGTACGGCGCTCGACGCCGATCCGGGACGGGCCTCGCCACCGGTCTCGGCGGTTCTCGGCGCGGCCCACCTGCGGCTGGCGGATGACCTCGACACCGCGATCGCGCTGCTGTCCGGGGCGACCCGCACGCTCGACGACGGTGCCCTGCGTACCCGCACCTGGTGGCGGCTGGCCGAGGCGTACCGCAGTCGCGGAGCCGTCGGGGACGACGAGTGCAGCCGGGAGGCCGGCCGGCACGCGCTGGAGGGTGCCGGGTCGGACCGCCGTGACGCGGCCCGGTTCGCCGGGTGGATGCTCGCGGAGGGGCGGGGCGGGGAGGCCTTCCACGCCCTGGAGACCGCCGCGGCCGCTCCCGGATCGCCTACCGTCGACCCGCTCGTCCTGGACCTGCTCGCGGTGCTCACCGGGGTCACGCCCCCCGTCGGACCACCGCCGGCGGTGCCGGATCCGGCGACCGTCGCCGCCGCGGTCCGGGAGATCGGCGCGGTCGCCCTGCTCTACCTGCACCCGACCGACGACGCGGGGCGGAGCGCCGGGGTGCTCTGTCTCGATCCGGCCACCGATCGGCTCGACGTGCTCGCCAACGTCCCGGTGACCGATCCGCTGGCCTCGGACGACCCCGGCTGGGCGGCGGTCATGCGACGGTGGTCGCCGGGCAGCCTCCTGCTGGCGGCGACCAGCGGTCTGGACCGGCTGGCGCTGCCCGCGGTACGCGTCGGCGACGGCCGCCGGCTGGTCCAGGAGGCGGTCGTCTCGCACGTCTCGTCCGGGGCGCAGGTGGTGCGGCTCGCCGCGCGGTCGGTCGCGTCGGTGGCGGACGCGCCGCTGTTCGTGGTCAATCCCCGGGGCGACCGGGACCACGAGATGGCCGAGGTGATGGCGGTACGCCGGTTGTGCTACCCCCGGTCGGTCTGCCTCGGTCGTGCCCTGGAGCCGGTGGCGGGCACCGGCACCCCGGACGACGTCCGCAAACACGTGACCACCGCGTCGGTGGTGCACCTGGCGTGCGGACTGCGGGGCACGGAACTCGACCTGGCCGACGGCGGGGTGCTCGACGTGGCGACCGTCGGGGGCGCGGGCGGCCTGCTGCTGCTCGCGGAGAGCACCGCCGGCCCCGGTCCCGCCCTGCTCGACGCCGGTTTCGTGGGGGTGGTCGGCTGGCGGTGGGCGGTACCCACGCCGGTCGCCGCCCTCGCGCTCTTCCTGGTCCATCTGCAGCTCGTCGAGCACCGCCGACCACCCGCGGCGGCGGTCGCCGCGGTGCAACGGTGGATGCTGGACCCCGACCGGGTCCTCCCGGCGGCCCTGACCGGCTCCCACCGGAACACCGTCACCACGAGCGACCTGGCCGGGCCGGAGCTGTGGGCCGCGCTGACCTACAGCGGTCGCTGACGGTGGACGACATGCCCGATGAGCTGCGGGAACATCTCCTCAGCGAACTACGTGGGGCGGTCGCGGCCCGGCTCCTGGCCGGCACCGATCCGCGGCGGGTGGCCGCCGGGCTGGTCCGGCGGCTGCACGGCCTGGCGACGATGGCCGGCGACGACGTACCACCGACGCCGATACCGCCGATGCCGCCGATACCGCCGATACCGCCGATGCCGCCGACGCCGGGCGAGTGGCGGTGACCCGCCGGGCGTTCACGGCCGCCGCGCGCTGCTCACCAGCGGCGTTGCGTCGCGCTCACCGCCATCGTGGCGAGCTGCCGCCGGCCGTGGGGCGTCGCGCCGCTCGCCTCCAGCACGGCCAACGCCCGTTCGGTACGGCGCACGATGTCCCGTTCGACGTGCTCCACCGCGCCTACGTCGGTGAAGATGTCCCGGATGGCGTGCAGCTCGTCGGCGGAGACGTCGGTGCCGATCTTCGCCCGGAGGAACTTCGCCGCGTCCGGGTCGCGCTCGTCCGCGTGGCGCAGCGCCGTCGCGAAGAGCACCGTCCGCTTGCCCTCGCGTACGTCGTCGCCGGACGGCTTGCCGGTCAACGCCGGGTCACCGAACACCCCCAGCAGGTCGTCGCGCAGCTGGAAGGCGATCCCGACGTCGACGCCGAACGCACGGTAGGCGGCGACGAGATCCGCGTCCGCGCCGGCGATGGCGGCGCCGAGGTGCAGCGGGCGCTCCACCGTGTACGCCGCCGTCTTGTACCGGTCAACGCGCAGCGCCGAGTCGACGTCCTCGGCGCAGCTCGCCTCGGCGGTCAGGTCGAGCAGCTGCCCGGCCAGGACCTCGGTACGCATGGCCGACCAGACCGGGCCGACCCGCCGGTACGCGTCCGCCGGGAGGCCGGCCCCCCGGACCAGGTCGTCGGCCCAGCCCTGGGCCAGGTCCCCGGTCAGGATCGCGGTGCCCCTGCCGTACGACTCCGCGCTTCCCGACCAGCACCGGTCCCGGTGCTGGTCGGCGAAGGTCACGTGGGCGGCGGGGCGGCCACGGCGGGTCGGCGAGGCGTCGATGATGTCGTCGTGGATCAGGGCCGACGCGTGGAGCAGTTCGAGCGCGGCGCAGGCCTGCCGGACCGCCCCGGCGTCGGGGCCGGTCTCGTCGCCGCCCGCGCCGAGCCAGCCCGTCCAGGCGAAGGTCGGCCGGATCCGCTTGCCGCCGCGTAACACGAACTGCTCCAGCTCGGCGACCGCGGTCGCGAAGCCCGGCCCGATCGCCTCGGCCTCCACCCGGCGGTCGGCGAGGAACCGGCGGAGCACGGCGTCGACCGGCTCCGTGTCCGCGGTCACGCCGCTCCCGCCCGGGTGTGCGAGTGCAGGGCGGTGCGCAGGGTCTCCGCGACCCGCTCGACCTGGCCGGGGGTGAGTTCGGCGTGCATCGGGATGGCGATGTTGCGCCGGGCGAGGTCGGCGGAGACGGGGCAGTGCTGGCTGCTGTCGTAGACGGGTTGCTGGTGGCTGGCCCAGGTGCCGTGCCCGCAGCCGATGCCGTGGGCGCGCAGTTCGGTGGCGATGGCGGCGCGGTCGACGTCCGGGTGCAGGGTCAGCAGGTAGGACTGCCAGGCGTGGGTCCGGTCGTCGGGCACCACCGGCAGGGTGACGAGTTCCTCGTCGGCGAGGAGCTGGCCGTAGTGGGCGGCGACGACGCGGCGGCGGTCGAGGAGCTCCTCCACCCGGGTGAGCTGCACCTGGAGGATCGCCGCGGCGATGTCGGAGAGCTTGTAGTTGTAGCCGATCTCGGTGAACTCGGGGATCGGCAGGCCGACGATCTGGGCCTGGTCGAAGATGCTGCCGATGCCGAAGGAGGAGCGCAGCCGGGCGTCGGCGGCGAGAGCGGGGTCGGTGGTGAGCAGCGCGCCGCCCTCGCCGCTGGTGATGCCCTTGCGGCCGTGGAAGGACAGGCAGGCCACCGGGGCCAGGGCACCGGCGGGCCGGCCCCGGTAGGTGGCGCCGATGGCGCAGGCGGCGTCCTCGACGAGGAACAGCCCGTAGCGGTCGGTGAGGGCGTTCAGCTCGTCGTAGTCCGCCGGCATGCCGAGGGTGTCCACGGCGATGACCCCGACGGTGCGGGGGCCGATCAGATCGGCGACGGCCCGGGGGTCGACGGTGCCGGTGTCGGGACGCACGTCGGCGAAGACCGGGGTCGCGCCGACGTAGCGCACCGCGTGGGCGGGCGCGGGGAAGGTGTAGTCGGCGACGATGACCTCGTCGCCGGCCGTGACCCCGAGGGCGAGCAGGGCCAGGTGCAGGGCGGCGCCGCAGTTGCTGACCGCGACCGCGTCGGTCACCCCGTAACGGGTGGCGAGGTCGGCCTCCAGCGCCTTGCCGCTCGGCCCCTGACCGGCGGGCCAGCCCGAGGAGAACACCCGCGCGACCGCGGCCAGCTCCTGCTCACCCAGACTCGGTCGGACCAGAGGAATCGCATCCACCGTCTTCACCCCCACTACGCCGGATTTCCGTTGGAGCCGAGCAGGGCCGGTAGCCCGTAGCGCAGGGGCGTGATCTGGTGGACGTCGTAACGGTCGCGGAGCTCCTGTACGGCGTCGGGATCGACGGGCCCACCTGCGGAGAAGATCTCGACGATCTCCTCGAAGTAGTTCTCGTGGTCGGGGGACGGGTAGCTCTGGAACAGCATCCGGGCCGGCTCGTCGGTGGAGTTCCGGAACGCGTGCGGGCACCCGGCCGGGACGAACATGCAGCTGCCCGCCTGTGCGGTCACCACCCGGTCCCCTGCGGCCGACTCCCAGTCCTGCCAGCCGTCCCCGGTGCGGGTGGTGGGCTCGAACGCCAGCAGGTCGAGCTTCCCGTCGAGGACGTAGAAGAACTCCTGCGCGTGGTGGTGGGTGTGTGCCCCGACGTCGAAGCCGGGCGGCACGACCACCTCGAAGATCGACGCGGCCGAGCCGTGCGCCGCGGTCACCTTGAAGGTGACCTCCTGTGCCTTGGTGACCAGTTTGCGTCCCTCGCCGGGTGGGACAATGAGGCCGCTCATGCGGTGGGTTCCCTTTCCCCTAGACCAGTTCCGGGTCGCGGTGCGGAATCGAAGCGTCGTCGCGGGTCAGGTCGAGCACCCCGAGCGGGTCGTCGCTCCAGCTGCCCACCGCCATCTCGGCGGTGATGCCGGGGCCGAAGCCCGCGACGATCCCGCTGGCGCCGGGCTGCGGCGGCTCCTCGTCGAAGAGCCGGCGGGCCGCGTCGAGGACGACCGCGCTGGCGATGTTGCCGTACTCGGTGAGGGTCGCCCAGCTGTGCCGGAACATCTCCCGGTCGACGTCGAGGAACTTGGCGAGGTCGTCGAGGATCCGGGGACCACCGGCGTGGATGAGGTAGAAGTCGAGCTTGCCGACGTCCCAGCCGTGGTCGCTGGTGAACTGGCGCAGTACCGGGGCGAGCGGTTCCATCGTGCCCGGCACCCGGCGGTCCAGTTGGAAGTGGAATCCGGTGGCCCGGACGGCGTAGGAGATCCAGTCCTCGGTGTTCGGGATCAGGTACGAGGCGTTGCGCTCCAGCGCGATGCCGACGCCGCCCCGGCCGCGGACCACGGCCGCCGCCACCGCGTCGCCGAACAGCCCGTCCGACAGCAGGGAGCCGACACCGTCGTCGTCCGGCTGGTAGCACAGCGAGCAGAGTTCGCAGGAGACGATCAGGACGTTGCCCCCGGGGTACGCCGTGCAGAAGTCGTGCGCCCGGTTGATCGCCGCCCCGCCGGCCGCGCAGCCGAGCTGCGCGATCGGGATCTGCCGGGTGTCCGACCGGAAACCCATCGTGTTGATCAGCCAGGCGGTCAGCGAGGGCATCAGGAACCCGGTGCACGACACGTAGATGATCGCGTCGATGTCGCGGGCGGCCACCCCGGCGTTGGCCAGGGCCTGTTCGATGACCTCCGGGCAGCGCTTCTTCGACTCGACCTCGTAGATCCGGTTGCGCTCCTCGAAGCCGGGGTGGCGCAGCGCCTGCTCGATCGGCTGGACGATGTGTCTCTTCCGGACCCCGGTGTTCTCGATCAGCCGGAGTGCGAGCGGGAGCTGCTCCTTACCGGCGTGGAGCGTCCTGGCGAAGTCCAGAGTCTCTTCCATGGTGACGACATGTTCCGGTACACCCACCGACGGCTTGCACAATGTAGGCATCTCTGGAATCCACTTCTATCGATGTTCGAGGGTCGCCGTGCGCTGGCCCGGTCGCGCCAGCCGGGCACCCAGGTCCCGGTTCCCCGCCGGCCGCACGCGGGCGCGACCGGCGGGGGCGTGATCGATCAACGAACGGCGTCGAACTCCGCGAGCACGCCGTCCCAGAGGCCGATGCGCGCCGTGATCGCCGCGACGCTGACGGCCGTGGCCTCGGCCTCGCGCTGCGGGTCGCCGGCACAGAGCGCGGCCAGCAGGCGCAGTGCCAGCGGCCCGTGCTCGTCGTGGTCGAGGGCGATGTGCCGGTCCAGGTAGTGCCGGAAGACCGGCGCGTTGGCGAGCACCTCGTCGACGTTGGCGCGGACCGCCGAGAAGACGTCGGGCAGCAGGTTCTCCCGGCCGTGGCAGAACGAGGACGCCACCTCGTGGGGCGCGCCGTTCATCGCCACGTCGAGGGTGTGGCCGACGAAGGCGCGGACGCTCGACGGGATCCGGTCGTCCTTGAGCGCCGCCATCGGGCCGACCCCGTTGTCGAGTGCGGCGAGGAACGCGTCGATCGGTCCGGTGTCGGCGCCGATCTCCTCCATCGCCCGCCGGTACAGCTCGAAGTGGCTGATGTAACCCCCGTCGATGTCCTCGTCGGTCTCCTCGGCCAGGACGATCTCCATGATGAACCGGCCGTGGTCGGCGTGCCCCCGGGGCCGCCAGGGCAGGCTCACCGAGGTCACCTCGGTCTGTAGCCGCTTGAGCAGGCTGAAGAAGTCCCACACCGCGAAGACGTGGTGCTTCATGAAGACCCGCAGCCGGTCCTCGGTGGTGATCTGCGCGTAGAGGGGGTGGGCGACCAGCCTGGCCCGTGCCGTTTCGAATTCAGCAAGCGCGGTCAACATCTTCTCCCGGTCAATCGAAGCGACGTCGTGGGTTTACCGATCCGGGTCCGTGGCCCCCGGCAGGCCGGCGACCTGACGGGGACCGGTCGGCGGCGTCGACGGTCCGGTCCGCCGCCGCCGGTGGGCTTGGTGGTGGTCAGCTCCGCTTCTCGAGTTCGCCCTGGAGCCGGTGCGCCAGCGCGATCCGCTGGACCTTCAGGGTGCCGGTCCGGGGCAGCTCGGCCTGGGGGAGCTGGATCGGTTCGGCCAGCTGCGGGAACCTGGCGGCGGCGGAGCGCCAGCGGTCCAGGTCCAGCGGCCGGTCGTCCTCGGTGCAGATGACCGGGACCGGCTCGGAGTTCGGCCCCGGCACCACGACCAGCTCGGTCAGCTCGTCGAGGGCGCCGAGCATGACGTCCTCGACCTCCAGGGCGCTGCGCAGCCCGGGGATCATGTCGACCTCCCGGTCGAACATGTGCAGGCAGCCGAGCTTGGTCCGGTAACCGACGTCCCCGGTCCGCCACCACTCGTCGGTCCGGTTGGTGTCGTACCGGTCCTGCTCGGCGAAGTAGGTCTTCGCCAGGCCGGGCCAGGCCACCTCGATGTAGCCGGGGTTCGTCTCCGACGGCCGCTTGCCGTCCCGGCTGACCACCCGGATCCGGGCGCAGCCCGGCATCGCCCACCCGACGCAGCGGCCGTTCGCCCGGTGGGCGGAGTTGCGGAAGTACGGCCGACCGACGGCCGGGCCGACCTCGCTCTGACCGTAGATCTGGAAGAACAGCGCGCCGCGCCGCTCGGAGGAGCGCAGCAGCCGGCTCATGGTCCTGGGGTGGATCGCGTCGAACGTCGTGCTGAAGTACTTGATCGAGGCGAACGGCTTCCGCCGGTCCTCGGTGAGTCGCTCCCACTCCATCAACGAGTTCGGCAGCACCTCGATGAACCCCGGCCGGTTCTCCAGGAACAGCTCGGCGACCCGTTCCGGATCGGACTCCCGCATCAGCAGTACGGGCATCTCGAAGAACAACGCCAACGCCATCGCCGCGAACATCCGCGAGTGCACGAAGGAGATGTGGATGGCGACGGTCTCCCGCTTGCGCATCAGCGACAGCAGCCGCCACTGCGGCGTGAGTCGGGCGCCCATGGTCTCCGGCGTGTGCACGACGAGCTTGGGCAGCCCGGTGGTCCCGGAGGTGTGGGTGATCATCGCGGCTTCGTCGAACTGCCGGGACACCGGCTCGACCCTCGGGGCCCCGGCGAGGTCGGCGAGCGACACCGCACCGGGGCGGCCACCGGCGACGGTGAGCACCCGGCGGGTGAGGTCGGCGAGCGGCACGTCGGCCAGCTCGTCGAGCTTGCGGTCGTCGGTGAGCAGGTTCGGCTGCTCCAGCCGGCCGAGGAGGGCGCCGATGGTCGCGGCGTCCAGGGCGGGCGAGAGCAGCACCGGCACCGCGCCGATCCGCGACGTGGCGGACGCCAGCACCCAGACGTCGAAGTTGGCGCTCTTGTAGATCGCGACGTGCTCGCCCGGTCGTACCCCGGCCGCCCACAGCCGACCCGCCAGGTCGTCCACGTGACCGGCGATCTGGGCGACCGTCAGCCGCCGGCCGGCGTCCGGGAGGACGTCCAGGTCGTGGTCGAGGGTGAGCAGTGTGGACGCGTTCCTGGCCGCGGCCAGCTGCGGCACGAGACCAAGGTGCAGACCGTCCTTCCGGATCGAGCTGTGGATCACGGAGCCCTTCATCTGAACCGCCTCCTCGGGGATTCCTGACGGCTGTGTGAGCCGTGGTTTCGTGCCGGTGCGTGCGAGGGACCTGTGTCGCGCGCGTCGCGGGCGCACCGGCCGGTGCGGAGCCGGTCGGCTCGGGTCGCCCTGCCGGGTGACCTGGCGAAGTCGTCCGGTCGGCGGGTCGCCCGGCGACCGGGGAGCCGGTCACCCACGCCGGTGGACCGACGGTGTGGATCGATGTAGCGCCCTCTTCCCGCTGCTGGATGCGCCTGTGTCGCCAAGCATCGAGCACCCTGCTTGACCAGGACTGTCCGGCGGCTTGGCGGCGGCTTGGCAGGCTCTTGGCCCGACCCGGCGGCCAGCCGGTTCATCCCCGCCCACCGGGTGCGCTCGGCCCGGCGCCGGTGCTCCCGCGCGGCGTCGCGAGGCTGCCGGGGAGGGAGAAGGTGATGTTCTCGGTCGCGGTGCGGACGACCTCGATCTCGTCGAAGCCGAGCCCGGCCAGCCGGTCGACCACCTGCTCGACGAGGAGTTCGGGCACGCTGGCGCCGGAGCTGAGCCCGACCGACCGGGCGCCGTCCAGCCAGCCGGGGTCCAGGTGGGTGACGTCGGGCAGCAGGTGGGCCGGGGTGCCGGTCCGGGCGGCGACCTCCACCATCCGTACCGAGTTGCTGGAGTTGGTCGAGCCGACGACCAGCACGACGTCGGCGACCGCGGCGATCTGCTTGACCGCGTTCTGCCGGTTCTGGCTGGCGTAGCAGATGTCGTCGCTGCCCGGCCCCTGGAGGTCGTCGAAGCGTTCCTCGAGCGCGGCGATGACCTCGGCGGTCTCGTCGAGCGAGAGGGTGGTCTGGGTCAGGTAGGCCACCGGTTCGTCGCGGGGCAGCTCCAGCCGGGCCACGTCCGCGACGTCGGCTACCACGATGGTGCGGTCGGGGGCCTCGCCGTAGGTGCCCTCCACCTCCTCGTGGTCGGCGTGCCCGATGAGCAGGATGGTGCGCTCGTCGCGGGCGTAGCGGCGGGTCTGCTGGTGCACCTTGGCCACCAGTGGGCAGGTCGCGTCGATGACGTCCAGGTGCCGGTCGGCGGCACGTTCACGGACCGTCGGGGACACCCCGTGGGCGGAGAAGACGCAGACGGCGCCGGTGGGCACCTCGTCCTCGGAGTCCACGAACACCACGCCGCGCCGTTCGAAGTCGCGGACCACGTAGTGGTTGTGCACGATCTGCTTCCGCACGTAGACCGGTGGCGGGTACCGACGGAGGGCCTCGTCGACGATCTCGATGGCCCGGCGCACCCCGGCACAGAAGCTCCGTGGTTCGGCGAGCACGACCCTTCCGCCGCCGTGGTGGCGGCCACCCTCGGGCGTCTTTTCTGCCTGGCGCATGAACGGGTCTCCAGCCGGTGTCGGTGATCGGCGACCAGTGGTCTGGTGCGTCTCGCTTTTCTGCCCGGTGTCCACGTATCTGTTGTCGACACATTTACGCCCGCGATCTCGCCGTGGGTGTCGACCGGACCGCTGGTCGTGAGAAGCGGGGAATGGAGGTGACGCGTCGTCGCCGTGCTCTCGATCTGCACGGTCGACGGAACTGCGTACCGTCGCCTGTTGCCAGCAGTCTCCGTGAGCCTGGCCAGGGGTGTCAAGAGGCTTCCATTGAAGTTGCCGACAACGCCGGGACCTGTTCCCGCACCTTCTTCCGGTGGTCGTGGCGGTCACCTTCGACCAGGAAACAATAGCGATACAACTATCGCTGCCTGTCGATTTGACTGGCTGGCGCGTACGGCGCTGGACCGAAAAGAAGCCACCCTCAAGTCAGCGCCAAGTTGACACCAAGTCGCCGGCAAGCGCGGTGACGGAAGATGGGTTGAGCGCCGGTTCGGTTCGGCGACCGCGAGCGCCGAACCGGGGGGGCGGTGGAGTCGGCGGTGCTCGCCGCCCTGCTGACGGCGCGAAGCGTCGTCCCGTGCGGGTCGCGGTCGGTGACCGTCGTTCCCGCCCGACGGCGACCGCCGTCGGTGGTGACGACCGGACGGCCGAGGCGGTGGGACCGTCGTGCCGCACCGGCGTGGTGCCGGTCGGTGCTGACGCCGAGGTGGTGGCCGGCTTCGCCCGAATGCTGCCAGCTGTTCCGTTCGCCCGCTCCGGAAAACGACCGTCGGAAATGCGTCAGACGGCACGGAGGCCACCGGGCCGATAGTGCGCGACCGCCGATAAGGATGCGCCGAAGTGGCGGCGGATCATCCGCCGGGCAGTGGGAACCCGGCAGTGTCGACCCGGCTAAAACATCGCCGAGCGTCTTTTGGTGATGTGAACGGGTGTCCGCTTCGCGGGACGCCGGGCGGCGATACCGTCGACGACCTGCATCGATTGTCGGGGTCGCGGTTCTTTATTGCCACCACCTCCGGTCGGCGGTAGCGTTTCGCCCGGCAACATGAGCGCAGCCTTGGTAGCCACGGGGAAGGGGCACGTCATGCGGCCTGCGGCCCAGGCCCACGAAGCGGGCAGGCGGGACCATATAACAGCCGGGACCATCGTACTGGACGTCTGTCGTTACAGTTCTTCCGTTGTGTGCGCCGGAAGTGTCGCCGCATGATCAACGTAGCAGTCGCCGGGGCTTCGAGTCGTACCGCGTCGGACTCCCTGCGGTGGGCCGAGGCGCAGGCCGCGAAGGCCCGGGGGGCCGGCCGCGTGCTGGCGGAGTTCCGCGCCCTGGGGCCGCTGGAAGCGGTGGTGGCGGGGCGGCTGGTCGACCTGGGCGCACCCAAGCAGCGCGCGTTGCTGGCGTTGCTGGTGAGTCGGGCCGGTCAGCCGGTGGCGGTCGAGGTGATCCTGGAGGCGTTGTGGGCGGAGCACCCGCCCCCGTCGGCGATGGCCTCACTCCAGGCGTACGTGGCCAACCTGCGCCGGGTGCTGGAGCCCGACCGGGCGCCCCGGACGCCGGCCACCGTGCTGCGCACCTGCCCGCCCGGCTACCTGCTGGACAAGCGGGTCATCGACGTCGACGTCCAGCGGTTCAGCGGGCACGCCACGGCGGGTTGGCAGGCGTGGGACCGGGGTGACGCGCAGCAGGCGCTGCGGGAGTTCGAGGTCGCGCTGGCGCTCTGGCGCGGCCAGGCCTACGCGGAGGTGGCCAACGCGCCGTGCGTCGTGCCGGAGGTGGCCCGACTGGAGGAGCTGCGATTGTCGGTGGTCGAGGCGCGCTGCGCGGCGCTCCTGGCGGTCGGCGCCCACGAGGTGGCGGTCGCCGAACTGGACGCCTTCGTGCACGCCTACCCGCTGCGGGAGTACGGCTGCGAGCTGTTGAGCCTCGCGTTGTACCGGGCGGGCCGGCAGGCCGACGCCCTGGGGGTGCTGCGGGCGATCCAGCGGCGGTTGGCCGAGGAGCTGGGCATCGATCCGCGACCGGCGTTGCAGCATCTCGAACGCGAGATCCTCAACCAGGTGCCCGCGCTGGAGTGGCGTCCGGTCCCGCCGGTCGCCGCGCAGGCCGTACCCGATCGGCCCGCCGCCACGGTGCGGGGGCGGACGACCGGAGCGCTGCCGCCGGCCCCGCCCCCGGCGGCGGACGGCGAGGTCTTCGTCGGCCGGGAGGTGGCCCTGCGCCAACTGCTCGAGGCGATGTCCGGGACGGCCGCCCGGGGCCGGGTGGTGACCGTCTCCGGGGAACCGGGCATCGGCAAGACCAGCCTGCTCCGCCGGTTCGCCACGCTGGCCGGGGCGCCGGTGCTCTGGGGCAGCTGCCCGGAGCACGTCACCGCGCCACCGCTGTGGCTGTGGGAGCAGATCCTGCGCGCGGCCGGCACCTGCTTCCCGCAGCATCCCGTGCCCGAGCCGGTGGCCGAGCTGCTCAACGGCGACCTCCAGCAGATGGTGGACGGCACCGAGGTGGCCACTGCCACCCTGCGCCGGTTCGAGGCGATCGTCCACTACCTGACGGACGCGGCCCAGGCCGCACCGCTGGTGGTCGTCCTCGACCACCTGCACCGGGCCGATCCCAGCTCGCTGCGGCTGCTGGCGCACCTGGCCGAGTCGGTGCCGGCGAACCGGCTCCTGCTCGCGGTCTCCTACCGGTCCGGCGAGGCGGCGACCCTGGCCGACACGTTGGCCGCGCTGGCCCGCTCGGAGATGACCCGGATAGCGCTCGACGGTCTGACCACCCGGGAGACCCGGTCGCTGGCGAGCGCCATCCTGCGCCACGAGATCAGCGTGTCGACCGCCGAGGCGCTCTGGCAGCGCACCGAGGGCAACCCGTTCTTCCTGCGGGAGCTGATCAAGCTGTTGACCACCGAACAGCGGCTCGCCCAACCGCACACGGTGCCGGTGCCGATGCCGGTCCGCGAGGTGGTGCTCCGCCGGGTCGCCTGCCTGCCGCAGCCGGTGGTGGACGTGTTGTCGGTCGCCGCCGTCGCCGGTCGGCACTTCGACATCGAGGTGGTCGCCGAGGCGGCCTCGGTCGAGATCGAGGCGGCACTGGAGATCATGGACACCGCCGGCGCGGCGGGCCTGATCGTCGAGGACCAGCAGCGGCTGGGGTGGTTCCGGTTCACCCACGCCCTGGCCGCCGAGGCGCTCTACGAGACGACCGGCCGGCTGCGCCGGGTCCGGCTGCACCGACGGATCGGAGTGGCGGCCGCCTGTGCCTGGGCGGGCGACCCGGACCGGACGGCCGAGATCGCCCGGCACTGGCTGCTGGCTGCCGAACTCGATCCCTCCGCCGCCGCCCACGCCGCCGCCCACGCCGCCACCGCGGCCCGGGCGGCCGACGCGCGCGGGGCGTTCGGGGAGGCCGCGGCCCTCTGGCGGCAGGCCCTGGCCGCCGCCGACCTGGCCCAACGGGAGGACACCGACCGGTACCCCCTGCTGCTGGGCCTGGGCGTCAGTCTGTACCGCGCGGGCAACCCGCAGGACGGGCTGCCCGCGTTCCTCCAGGCCATCGAGGAGTCCCTGGTGGACGACGGCGTGGACACCTCCCGACCGGCCGCCGCGGCGGTGGCGGCGCTCGGCGAGCCGCTCTGGCGTCAGGCCGCCGACGGCGAGGTCGGCCGTCGGCTCGTCGAGGTGCTGGAGCGCGCGCTGTCCCGGGTGACCGGTCGGGCGCAGCGTGCCCTGCTGCTCTCCTGCCTGGCCGTGGCCTGCCCGTCCGACGGTGACCAGGCCCGCCGGGTCGCCCTGTCGGACGAGGCGCTGACGCTGGCCCGGTTCGTGGACGACCCCGTGGTGTTGGCCCGGGTCCTGCTGCTGCGGGTGTCGGCGCTCGACGGGGCCGGCCACCGCGACCGGCGTCACCGGGCGGTCACCGAACTGCTGGCGTTGCCCGACCTGCCGCCGGCCCTGGCGATCCGGGTCCGGCAGCTCCGCGCCCAGGCGGATCCTCCGCTCGACGTCGCCGGAGAGGGTCCTGCGGTGGAGTTGGTGACGGGCGAGGCGGCCGGGGCATGACGGCGGCTCCCCGGCGGGTGGACGGCCGCCAAGCCAACGCCAACCCGTCGGCCAGTGCCGGCCAAGCCCGGTGGCCGATGCTCGACGGGATACGGAGTACGGGAGGGCGGGCCATAGCTGGTCACCGATCGACGGGGGCGCTGTCGCGCCGCAGCCGGGGTGCCCGTCGGGCCGGCTGTCCACGGCCGGAACCCGTCCGCGCCGGCCGGGCCGGGCCGCAGGCGGATCTCCGGATCCTGCCCGGGCGGGGCGGGGTGGTCCCGCCGGTGCCGTCGTGGACGCGCGTCCGGGGTGGTGCCCGGTGGGCGTCGGTGGGCCGCCGGCCGCCCGGCCGTGAACCCGGCGTCGCCAGACCGGACCGGTGACCCCGGCCGCCTGCGTCCACCCCGCTGGACCGTCGCACGTCGGTGGGCACCCCGTGGTGGTGCCGGTGTCACCTGTCGCATCGCGTGGAGCAGAAACAAACTCGAAGGGATCAGTACATGACGCCAGAAGCCACTCTCGCCCGGTTTCGCGAGTACATGGTGGGACCGACGCGGTTCATGAATCTGCTGTCCTGTTTCGAACTCGGTCTGGTCGACCGGCTGCGGGACAATCCGGGTCTGACGGCGGTCAAGCTCGGTGATGCGGTCGGGGTGAAGCCGGATGCGGTGGAGCAGTTGTTGCAGTTGCTGGTGAAGGAGGGCTTCGTCGCGTACGACGAGGGCTCCGGCGCCTACTCGCTGGCCGCGCTGGGCGACGTCGCCGAGGCCGACCTGCGGCGGGCGCTCGCCTACATGAACCTGATCAAGGTGGTCGCGCTCCGGCAGGTCTACTACCTCACCGAGAGCGTACGGACCGGCCAGGTCGTCGGGCTGAAGGAGCTGTACGGGTTCGACGGCAACCTGTACGGCGCGGTGGCCGAGCACCAGGACCTGCGTGACTCGTGGTTGACGCTGATGAACCGGGTGACCGCCAACATCGATCCCTGGTTCTTCGCGAACATCGACGTCCCGGCCGGTGCGCAGGTGCTCGACCTGGCCGGGAACACCGGCCTCGGTGCGATCCACACCTATCGGATGAAGACCTCGCCGGGTCTGCGGGTGACGACGTTCGACCTGCCCGAGAAGGAGGAGGAGTGCCTGCGGAACTTCCGTGAGCACGGCGTCGAGGAGCACTGCTCGTTCGTCGGCGGCGACGTCTTCGCGAGCATCCCCGGGGGCTTCGACGTGGTGCTGATCAAGCACTTCCTGGACATGTTCGACAAGGAGGAGGTGTTCCGGATCCTCACCGGGGTGCACCGGTCGCTGAACGTCGGCGGTCAGGTCAACATCCTGGTGCCGGTGTACCCCGAGGACATCACGGACTCGGACAACTACAACGTCGACTTCTTCCCGAGCTTCTTCCTCGGCTGCACGATGGGTCAGGGCGGGCCGCAGAAGCTGTCGACGTACCGGAGCTGGCTGGAGGAGTGCGGGTTCACGGTCACGAAGGCGGTCACCAAGGACTCCGCCGAGGTGCCGCCGGACGTCATCCCCGTGCAGGCCATCCTGTCCGCCACGAAGACCGCCTGACCGGCCCGGGTGCCGGCCGACCCCCGTCGCCCGGGTGGCCCCGCCGACCGGCCCCGCCACCGGGTGCCGTCGCCGACCGGGGTGCCCGCCGGTGCGGTCGGCGACGTCGACGTGACCGACCGAACCAACCCGAAGGGAGCTAGCGCAATGACGCCAGAAGCCACTCTCGCCCGGTTTCGCGAGTACATGGTGGGACCGACGCGGTTCATGAATCTGCTGTCCTGTTTCGAACTCGGTCTGGTCGACCGGCTGCGGGACAATCCGGGTCTGACGGCGGTCAAGCTCGGTGATGCGGTCGGGGTGAAGCCGGATGCGGTGGAGCAGTTGTTGCAGTTGCTGGTGAAGGAGGGCTTCGTCGCGTACGACGAGGGCTCCGGCGCCTACTCGCTGGCCGCGCTGGGCGGCGTCGCCGAGGCCGACCTCGAACGGGCGCTCGCCTTCATGGGCATGATCAAGGTGGCCATGCTCCGGCAGATGTTCTACCTGACCGAGAGCGTGCGGAGCGGCAGCCTGGTCGGGCTCAAGAAGTTCTACGACTTCGACGGCACGCTCTTCGACGCGGCGGCCGTGCACGAGGACATCCGCGACTCGTGGGGCCGGCTGGCGCAGCTGGAGACCGGCAACGTCTACGGCTGGTTCTTCCAGAACCTCGACATCCCGGCCGGCTCGCGGGTGCTCGACCTGCTCGGCGGGAACGGCCTCGGGTCGATCATGACCTACCGGATGAAGGCGTCACCGGGGCTGCACGTGACGAACTTCGACGCGCCCGAGAAGGAAGCGGAGTCGCTGCGCAACTTCCGGGAGCACGGCGTCGAGGAGCACTGCTCGTTCGTCGGCGGCGACGTCTTCACCGACGTCCCGGCGGGCTTCGACCTGGTGCTGATCAAGCACTACCTCGACATGTACGACAAGGACGACGTCCTCAAGATCCTCAAGAGTGCCAACGGGGCGCTGGAGGTGGGCGGTCAGCTCGTCATCCTGGCCCCGGTCTACCCCGAGGACATCACCGACCCCGACGACTCCCAGATCGACTTCTTCCCGACCTTCCTGCTCGGCTGCGCCACCGCCCAGGGCGGGTTGCAGAAGGTGTCGACGTACCGGAGCTGGCTGGAGGAGTCCGGGTTCGAGCTGACCCGGGTGGTCGGCAAGAACCCCGCCGACATCCCGCCGGACGCCATCCCGAAGCGGTTCATCATGTTCGCGACGAAGACCGCGTGACCAGCATGGACACCCGGCAACCCACCCCCGACCGCATCATGCACATCGCCAACGGCTACTGGGCCACCGGCATCCTCGGCGCGGCGGCGGGCCACGCGATCTTCACCCATCTGGAGGCCGGCGCGGGCACCGCGGCCGAGCTGGCGGTCCGGGCCGACATCTCCGAGCGGGGCGCGCAGACCCTCCTCGACGGGCTGCTCGGCCTCGGCCTGGTCGAGCTGCACGACGGCCGCTACCGCAACACCGCCGAGTCGAGCACCTACCTGGTCGAGGGGCGACCCACCAGCCTGAGCGAGTTCGCCAAGCTCAAGATGACCCACATGGGCAGCCTGGCGGACCTGTCGGAGGTGGTCCGCGCGGGCGGCCCGATCAGGAACGCGACGGTGGAGGTCGCCGACAATCCCCACTGGGAGAAGGTGGTCACGGCCATCGCCGCCCAGTCCACCCCGGTCACGGCGATCGTCGCCGACCTGCTGGGGCTGGCGGACGCCGGGGAGATCTCGATCCTGGACCTGGGTGGCGGCTCGGGGATCTTCTCGGCCGCCTGGCTCGGGCTGAACCCGGCCGCCCGGTCCACCCAGCTCGACTGGGGACCGATCAACGCGATCGCCCGCCGGCTGGTCGCCGAGCGGGGCGTGGCCGACAGGTTCACCTGCGTCGACGGCGACTTCCACCACACCGAGGTGGCAACCGCCGCGTACGACGTCGTGGTGTACTCCCACGTGGCCCACCAGGAGGGGCCGGACGACAACACCGCCCTCTTCGCGAAGGTGCGCGCCGCCCTCAAGCCGGGCGGCACGCTGGTCGTCTGTGACTACGTCGTCGACGACGACCGGAGCGGCCCGTCCTTCGCGTTGATCTTCGCCGGGGAGATGCTGCTCAAGAGCAAGCACGGCGGGACCTGGCGGCGCTCCGACTACCGGGACTGGCTGGTCAAGGCCGGCTTCGAGGACGTCACGTTCCACTCCACCCCGTCGCCCACCACGGTGGTCCTCGCCCGCTAGCGAGCACCCCCACCCACGCCTGCGCCGCCGACGGGTCGGCCCGCCCGCGGAGGCGCTGATCTGGACACCTGGAGGATGAATGTCCGAGCCTGCCGAGTCGGCACAACTCTATTCCGCCATCGAGGAGTCGGCGCGACTGTTGGAGGTGCCCTGTTCGCGGGAGCGGGTCTGGCCCATCCTGAGCGCGTACGCCGACTCCCTGCCGAAGGCCGTCATCGCGCTCCGGGTGGCCACCGGAGCGCGCTACCGGGGCGACCTGGACTGGCGCTTCACCGTGGGCAGCGACGTCGACCCGTACGCGGTGGCGCTGTCGAACGGGCTCACCGAGAAGACGGACCACCCGGTCGGCACGCTGCTGGCCGAGATCAGCGAGCGCTGCCCGATCGCCAGCTACGGGATCGACTTCGGGGTGGCCGGCGGTTTCAAGAAGATCTACCTCTTCTTCCCGCCGGACGGCATGCAGTCGCTGTCCACCCTCGCCGAACTGCCCTCGATGCCCCGGAGCCTGGCCGACAACGTCGACCTCTTCGCCCGGCGCGGCCTCGGCGACAAGGTGAACACGTTCGGCATCGACTACCGGCACCGCACGGTGAACGTGTACTTCGGCGGGCTGCCCGACGAGTGCCTCGAACCGGCGGGTGTCCTGTCGATGACCCGGGAGCTCGGCCTGCCGGATCCGGGTGAGCAGATGCTCCGGCTCGGCCGGCAGGCGTTCGGCATCTACGCCAGCCTGGGCTGGGAGTCCTCGGCGGTGGAGCGCTTCTGTTTCGCCGTGATGGCGTCGGACTCGTCGTCCCTTCCCGTCCCGCTCGAACCGGAGATCGAGCAGTTCCTCAAGGGGCTGCCGAACAACGCCGCCGACAGCAGGTTCGTGTACTACGCGGGGGTGTCGTCGACCGGCGAGGAGAACTACAAGGTCCAGTCCTACTACAACTGGCAGCCCCGGATGCTCGATCAGATGCTCCTGTCCGACTCGGGCGAGACCCGCGCCTGAGTGCTCCGTCCGCCGGGGAGCCGCACCGATTCGCGAGATGAGAAGGAGGAAACCGATGAGCGACTCTCCGGCTGTCCTGGAGTTCACGGGCACCGCGCAGGACGACGTCACGTCGGTGCACACCGCCGGCCCGGTCCGGCAGGTGCGGCTGCCCAACGGCGTGCCGGTCTGGCTGGTCACCCGGCACGCCGAGGTGCGCGAGGCGCTGAGCGATCCGCGCCTGTCCAACCACGACCGCAACGACTGGTTCGACCAGGGGGCGCTGCCCCCGCAGGTGCGGTCCGCGATGAACACCTCGATGCTGCGCCTCGATCCGCCGGACCACACCCGGCTGCGCAAGCTGATCGCCAAGGCGTTCGTGCCCCGGCGGATCGAGGCGCTGCGACCCCGGGTCGGGCAGCTCACCGGTGACCTGCTGGACCGGATGGCGGCCGGGTCCGCCGAGGTCGACGTCATCACCGGGTACGCCTCGCCGCTGCCCATCCAGGTGATCTGCGAGCTGCTCGGGGTGGCGGTGGAGGACCGGGCGAACTACCGGGAGTGGGCGGACGCCTTCGCCGCCGGCCTGGGTGCGCCGGTCTTCCCGGTCCAGGCGGTCACCGACTTCGTGGAGCACCTGCAGGGGCTGATCGCCCGTCGTCGGGCCGAACCGGACGACGCGCTGCTGTCGGCGCTGATCGCGGCGCGGGACCAGGCCGACCGGCTCACCGAGGACGAGCTGATCTCGACGGCCTTCCTGTTCATCGTCGCCGGCCACGAGACCACGACGAACCTGATCGGCAACGGCCTCTACCTGCTGTTGCGGAATCCGGAGCTGGCCGACCGGATCCGGGCGCACCCCGAGGAGCTGCCCCGGGCCATCGAGGAGTTCCTGCGGTACGAGAGCCCGGTGACCGGTGCCTCGCTGCGTACGGCCACCGCGGCGATGAACCTGTTCGGGGCCGAGGTGGCCGCCGGGGACCTGGTGATGATGTCCCTGCACGCGGCCAACCGGGACGGCACCGCGTTCCCCGACGCCGACGGGTTCCTGATGGACCGCGAGCGCAACCCGCACCTGTCGTTCGGCTACGGCATCCACTTCTGCATGGGTGCGCCGCTGGCCCGGCTGGAGGCGCAGGTCGCCATCGGGGAGTTCCTGGCCCGCTTCCCACAGGCCCGCCTGGCGGTGGACGCGGACGCCGTGCAGTGGCGACCGGGCCTGCTCACCCGGGGTCTGGCCGCCCTACCGGTCCGGCTCCACGGCTGACCGCCCACCGGCGGCGCGGAGACGACCGGGCCGGCCGGATCACCGGGTGGTGACCGGTCGGCGCGGGTGGCAAGCGCCGTAACCGGTTCCCGACACGACGACGGGTGCCCCCCACCCGGTCCGGTCGAGATCGCGCGGATCTCGACCGCCGGGGTGCGGGGGCACCCGTCGTCGTGCTGCTGCCCGGGGCCGGTCAGGCGGGGCGGCCGGCCTTCAGCGCGGCGGCGGTGTCGACCACGCGCCGTGCCTGGTAGCGGGCCGCCTGGAGGGTGACGTCACCGGGCGGGCCGCTGCCGACCACGTGCGAGGTGCCGTAGGGGTTGCCCGACTGGAACTGGATGGGGTCGGTGTAGCCGGGCGGCACGATGATCCCGCCCCAGTGGTAGAAGACGTTCGACAGCGCCAGGAGGGTGGACTCCTGCCCGCCGTGGGGGGTGTTGGAGGCGGTGAAGGCCGAGTAGACCTTGTTGGAGAGCTTGCCGTGGAACCACAGCGGCCCGAGGGTGTCGATGAACGCCTTGAGCTGGCTGGACACGTTGCCGAACCGGGTCGGGGTGCCGAACAGGGCCGCGTCGGCCCAGTCCAGGTCGTCGCCGCTGACCACGTCGACGTCGGCGGTGTCCCGGATGTGCTGCGCCCACTCCTCCTTGGCGTTGATCGCCTCGGCCGGGGCCGTCTCGGCGACCTTGCGCAGGCGGACGTTCGCGCCGGCCTTCTCCGCGCCCTCGGCCGCGGCCTTGGCCAGCGTGTGCACGGTGCCGGTGGCACTGTAGTAGACGATCGCGAGGTTGACTGGTTCCATGATCGTTTTCTCCCGGTCGGATGGTCGTTCGGTGTGGTCGTGGATCAACTGGTGAAGGAGTGCGGGCCGAAGCGACCCCAGGCGACGACCGCGGCCAGGAGCAGCAGCACGACGTTCACCACGGCGGTCTTGGCGTCCCTGCGACGGAGGCAGGCGATGGCCGCGCCGGCCATCAGCAGCACCAGACCGACCGCCGCCAGCGGCACCAGCACCGGGGCGATGTCGAGTACGGCGGGCAGGATCAGCCCCACCGCGGCCAGGATCTCGAGGACCCCGATGGCCTTGATGACGGTCGGGCTGAAGTCGTCCAGGACCGCGTAGCCGGAGGCGACCAGCTTCTCCTTGGACTGGACCAGCTTCATGACGCCACTGGCCAGGAAGATCACGGCCAACAGCCCGGCAATGATCCACAGGGCGAGGTTCATGAGGGGGTTCTCCTCGCAGGTTGCTGGGATAGTGTTCGGTTCACTGGTACGACGAAGCAGCCCTCCCGAATGTCAGGCGGCGCGTCCGGTCCGCATCCCGGCGTCGACCGTCGCACCGGTGGGCAGAGAGCGACCGAGGGAGCCGGCGGCAGCATGACCAACCCCACCGCGCCGGGGCTCGACTGGCCCGATCCGGCCCTCGGCGGGCTCATGAGCGAGCGGGGCCGGCTCCTCGGTCTGGCGTACCGGTTGCTCGGTTCCCTCGCCGACGCCGAGGACGTCGTGCAGGAGACGTACGCCCGCTGGTACGCCCTGTCCCCGGCGCAGCGGGCGGCGATCCGGTCCCCCGGGGCCTGGCTGACCAGGGTCGCCGGTCGGATCTGCCTCGACCTGCTCGGCTCGGCCCGGGCGCGACGGGAACGCTACGTGGGGGAGTGGATTCCGGAGCCGCTGCCCGACCACGCGGACTGGCCCGGCGACCGGGCCGGTGCCACCCCGGTCGACCCGGTCGACCGGGTGACCCTCGACGAGTCGATCAGCATGGCCTTCCTCGTCGTGCTGGAGTCGACCACCCCGGCCGAGCGGGTCGCGTTCATCCTGCACGACGTCTTCCGCTACTCCTTCGCCGAGGTGGCCGAGGTCGTCGGCCGTACCCCGGCGGCGTGCCGCCAGCTGGCCTCGTCGGCCCGCCGCCGGGTCCGGGAGTCCACGGCTCCCCCCGTGCCGGTCGCCCGTCAGGCCGACCTCGTGCGGGCCTTCAAGCAGGCGTGGGAGGCCACCGACATCGACGCGCTCGTGGGTCTGCTGGCCCCCGACGCCACCGCGACCGGCGACGGCGGCGGGCTGGTCCGGGCCGAGCTCCGTCCGGTCGAGGGCGCCGAGCGGATCGCCCGGTTCTTCGCGGGTCGGGCCGGCCCGGCCGCCGGTGTCACCATCCTGGAGCGCACGGTCAACGGTCGGCCCGGTCTGGTGGCGCAGCTGGACGGCGGCGTCGGCGCGGTGCTGGCGTTCGACGTCGCCGGTGACCGGATCACCCGCATCTGGACGATCCTCAACCCCGAGAAGCTCCGTTCCTGGGCCACAGCCTGACCTGTGCGGGCCCGCCCACCCGGCCGGTCACATGTGGGGCAGGAAGCTGTCGACCGGGCGTCCCGTCCGCAGGTGACCCTCGTACGCCTCGAGCCAGATCCGCCCCTTCATCGCGACCAGGTAGAGCGTGTTGTTCGGTACCCAGAGGCTGTCCTTGAAGTGGCAGACCTTGGTCCGGTCGTCCCGCAGACCGAGGGTGTGCATCGACGCGCTCGCCTCCGTGATCCACCTGCCGTGATGGTCGGTCAGCGGATGCGGCACCGCGACGACCATGTCGGGGCACCTGTTCGGAAAGGCCGCCGGGACGTAGATCCGCAGCACGTAGGACCGCCCGGAGTTCGTGGTGACCGGCCCCTCCACGAAGGTCGACTGCGGATCAGTCGGGTTGAACCACGTCAGGGTCGGGAAGTAGTGCCCCAGGATCAGCCTCTCCTGTGCCAGCCGCTGCCGCTGGAACGGGGTCCATGACATCCGCCCTCTCCTCACTGGTCGGGATCGTGTGCGGGGTGTGGGCCGGGTCCTCGGTCGCGCCCCGGCCGGTCAGGCCGCGTACCTCCCGGAGGAGGTCCTCCGGCCGGTCCGGGTGGGCCGTGTCGACCGGCTCGCGTCCGCCGTCGGGGGACACGAGTTCCGGCCGCCGGTCCGGGAAGCCGTCGGGAAAGGCGACCGCGTACCGTCCGCCGTCGGTGGTGAAGCGGTACGTCAACTCGCCGCTGTCGGCGTTCACGGTGATCGCCGTCGACGGGTACGCCCGCCGGCCGATCTCGTCGAGCCGGAGCAGGAAGTCCCGCCCCCACCCGGTGGAGTACCAGGCCGTCGGCTCCGCGTGCCGGACCGGGGCGTGGGCCGTGCCCGGCACCACCCACCACGACCCCGCCCGGCGCGGGGTCGGCCGGGTCGCCCCCGCCTGCTCGGCGGTCGTCGAGATCGGACTCCGCCCGGACAGCACCGACCAGCGCCCCCGGCGCGGCTCGGCACGGCCGGCCTCGAACAGGTAGGCGTGCAGCACCACCACCTCGCCGCCCCGACGGGCGGACCGGCCGTCGGCCGGGTCGACGCGCCGCACGCCCTCCCCCGGCGGGACGTCGTCCGCGTCGCGCAGGGTGGCGATGCAGGTCAGGAAGCGCGGGAAACCGGTGGTCTGCAACGTCCGGTGGACCGTCGCCGCATCGCCGCCGCTGGGTCGTTCCAGGCCGATCCGGTGGTGCGAGTGCCAGTCGCCGATGTGTTGCAGCCCGTGGTCGTGCTGGAGTCGCCCGCCGCTGTCCCGGAGGTAGTCGACGTCCTGGAAGAACGCCGCGCTCCGGTGGCGGGCGCGCGGCCCCGGCCCCAGCACGACCTGGATCGCCGGTGACCCGCTGTGCGTCCAGAAGCCGAAGAGGTTGCCGCCGGTCTCGATGTCCGGGTGGTCGAGCACCCAGGCCGCGATGTGGTCGAGGTCGGCTTCGTAGACCGTCACCCGGAAGTCGGTGTCGCCGGCCGCCTGACACGGTACGGAGGTGCGTGTGCGTCCCAATTCCCCGCCGCCTTTCCGCTAGCCGAAGAAGCCGGCCGCGTCGGGGACCGACGCGGGGTCCGGTACGTGGCACGCGCCGCAGTCGGCCCGCCGGCCGACGTTCGCGCCGTACCACCGCAGGACGGCCGGTTTGGTGAACTCGAACCCCATCTGCGGCCAGCCGGCGTAGACGCCCTCCCGGCGGTTCGCCCAGACGTAGAAGTCCGCCCGCAGGTCCTCGTCGAGGCTGTCGAGACCCCCGCCGGCCCCCCGGGACAGCTCGACGAGTGCCAGCTTGACCATGAGGTTGGACACCGGTGCGATGTCCGACGCCAGCCCCACCTGGATCTGCTGCTCGAGGTCGCCCGGGTCGACGTACGCCTGGGCCTCCTCGCGGGCCTCGCTCAGCCGCGAGTACTCCCGGGGCCGCTGGGCGAGGAACTGCGTGGTGTAGACGCAGGCGAGGCAGGGGCCGTCGAACGGACGGACCCGGAGCACCTCGCCGCCGCAGGCGCGGCTGAGCACCCGACCGAAGACGGTCGGTATCCGGAGGTCCAGCGCGTACTGGTTGAGCATGAACCGGCTGCGGTCGCTGTCCGTCGCCGCCACCAGCAGGTCGACGCCGTCCACCGCCTGCTGGAGTGCCGGCACGTCCTCGACCACGTCGAGGTCGGCCGTGACCACGTCCAGGTCGGGGTTCTTGCCGAGCACCAGGTCACGGACCGCGTTGGTCTTGCGCCGGCCGAGGTCCCCGATCCCGCACGCGTGCCGCGCGACGTTGCCGACCTCGATGCGGTCGCGGTCCACCAGCACCATGCGCCCGATCCCGGACTGGGCGAGGGCGACGGCGATGGCGGATCCGCCGCTGCCCAACCCCACCACGGCGACCGACTTGCGGGCGAGCGCCGCGGTCGGAACGAGACCTTTCGCGCGGACGTACATCTCCCCCTGGACGGGAACGAACTTCACGTCGATCTCCCGGGTGCCGCCGGCGTCGAGGACGATCCGGCCGCGGGCGGTGAGGTCGTCCCCGGTGATCCCGATGTCGACGACCAACCGGACCCCGGCGGGGATCTCCGCCTCCCGGACGGCCGGTCCCCGGTGCAGCCTGACGGTGGCCCGGCAGGGCTGCCCGGAGAAGTGGATGCGGGGCTCGGTCAGGTAGACGTGGAAGACCTCGCCGCCGTCGATGGCCATGCCGAGCGCGGCGGCCTCCGTGTCCCCGGTCTGCTGGAACCGCCGGAACAGCTCGTTGACGTGCTCCTGGTAGAGGAACGCCGTCGGCGGGTGCCCGCTCATCCGAAGTACCCGTCCGCCGCGGTGTTGGTGGCGACGACATCGTCCGGGCTCGGGTTGCTGGTCACGCTGAGCTGCCCGGTCCGGGGGTCGAACACCAGGTCCTGCGAGGGACGCCCCTGGGTGATGTCGGTGAGTGTTTCCTGGATCTTCGCCGGCTGTCGACTCTCGTCCATGGCCGTGTCCTCTCGTCATGCGCCTGCCGGTGGTACCTGACGGACGGCCCGGTTCTCCGGCCCGGTCGCCCGTTCTCGATAATTCGGCTCCGAAAGTTTCCGAAAGTCGTTGACCTTTTCGAAACGTCGCTGCAATACTCCGATTTCACAGCGCCATCAATGGATCTCGATGGATGTGCGCGTCTCAGGTGTCACCACCCCAAGGAGGACCTGCGCATGATCGCCAGAATCGGTGGCACCCGCCGCCCGTCCGCTCCCCGAGCGTCGCGCCGGGCCGTCCGGTTGGCCGCGCTCGCCACCGCCGTGGCGCTGGGCGCCGTCGGGCTCGCGGTCGCCGCGACCCCGTCCAGCGCCGCCGCCTGCAACGGCTACGTCGGTCTCACCTTCGACGACGGGCCGACCGGCAGCACCGGCGCGCTGCTGTCCGTGCTGCGCAACAACAACGTCCGGGCGACCATGTTCAACGTCGGGCAGAACGTGCAGGGCAACCCGTCCGCCGCCCGGGCCCAGGTCGACGCCGGCATGTGGGTCGCCAACCACAGCTGGAACCACGCCCACATGACCTCGATGGGCCAGAGCCAGATGCAGTCGGACCTCTCCCAGACCAACGCGGCGATCCAGTCGGCCACCGGTGTCCGGCCGCAGCTGTTCCGGCCGCCCTACGGCGAGACCAACTCCACCCTCCAGTCGGTCGCCTCGTCGCTCGGCCTGCGCCAGGTGATCTGGGACGTCGACTCCCAGGACTGGAACGGCGCCAGCGTCAGCCAGATCGTCTCCAACGCCGGCCGCCTCCAGGCCGGCCAGGTGATCCTGATGCACGACGGCATCCAGAACACCCGTGACGCGATCCCGCAGATCATGGCCAACCTGAGCAGCCGCAATCTCTGCCCCGGCATGATCTCGCCGAGCACCGGCCGGGCGGTGGCCCCGGACGGCACCCCGCCGACCACCGGCACGCCGACCACCCCGCCCGGCACGCCGACCACCCCGCCGCCCGGCGGCGGGTGCACCGCGACGGCGACGTACCCCAACGTCTGGGGCGACCGGTACAACACGTCGGTGACGGTCCAGGGGGCCGCCAACTGGACCGTGGTGGTGGCGGTGACCGCGCCGCAGCGGATCACCACCACCTGGAACGGCACCCCCAGCTGGGACAGCTCCGGCTACGTGATGACGATGCGCTCCAACGGCAGCGGCAACACCTTCGGCTTCACCACGATGATGAACGGCAACAGCGGCGCCAGGCCCCAGATCCGTTCCTGCACCACCGGCTGAGCGCGGGTGGGTCCACCCGGGCCGCCGGCACGGCCCGGGTGGAAGGTCGGCCGGCCCTCCCCGGACGCGACGGGCTCCCGCGACCGGGGAGGGCCGGCCCACCGGGTGCTGCCCGCCCGATTCATCGATAGGATCGCCTCTCGCGTTCATGCCGACGGCGGGGGCTGGTGTGTATGGCGATGGAACTGCTGCCGCTGGTGGCGGCGACGCCGGGGGCGTCGGCCCACCCGGAGCCCGAGCCACCACCGGCCCGGTCACTGCGGGTCGCGCTGGTCAACATGCCGTGGGCGCGGGTCGACGCGCCGTCCATCCAGTGCGGGTTGCTCCAGTCGGTGGTCCGCGCCGCGGGCCACCGGTGCGACGGGCACTACCTCAACCTCGACTTCGCCGCCGCGCTCGGGGCGCGGACCTACGACGGGCTGGCGGGGCTGCCCAGCGAGCGCCTGCACCTCATCGGCGAATGGCTCTTCTCGTACGCCGCCTTCGGCGAGGTGCTGCCCGAGTCGGCCTACTACCAGGACTTCCCCGAGGTCGAGAAGCAGTGGGCCGAGCTGACCGGCAGGCCCCTCGACGAACTGACCGCGCTGCGCCGGGAGGTGATCCCCGGGTGGTTGCGGGAGTGCGTGCGTCGTATCGACTGGGCCGGGTACGACGTCGTCGGGTTCACCTCCACCTTCCTGCAGAACACCGCGTCGTTGGGGCTGGGCCGGATGCTGCGGGCGGAGCATCCCGACCTGGTCCAGGTGTACGGCGGCGCGAACTTCGACAGCGTGATGGGCGTCGAGTACGCGGCCACCCTGCCCTGGCTCGACTACGTGGTGACCGGCGAGGGCGACGTGGCGTTCCCCCGCCTGCTGGCGCAGCTGGCCGCTGCCGAGCACCCCGCGACGGCCCGCTGCCGGGTTCCCGGCGTGCTCGCCCACAGCGACGCCCCCAGCGTGCCCGCCCCCGACGTGCCTGGCTCCGGCGACCCCGCCCCCGGCGGCGACCCCGCCCCCAGCGGTGACCTCGCGCCCGGCGGCGACCCCGCGCCGGCCCGCGACGCGCCCCGCACCCAGGACCTGGACCGGCTGCCCTTCCCGGACTACGCCGACTACTTCGCGGCACTGGAGCGCCTCGGCCGGGCGACGATCCTCGGCGACGAACCGGTCAAGCTGCCCGTCGAGTTCGCCCGCGGCTGCTGGTGGGGCCAGAAGCACCACTGCACGTTCTGCGGCCTGAACGCGCTCGGCATGGGCTACCGCTCCAAGAGCCCCGACCGCGCCATGTCGGAGCTGTCGGCACTGCTCAGCACCTACCCGACGGTGCACGTCGAGGCGGTCGACAACATCCTCGACATGTCCTACCTCTCGTCGTTCTGCACCGCGCTCGCCGACCGCCGCTGGGACATCCACGTCTTCTTCGAGGTCAAGGCGAACCTCACCCGCGAGCAGTTGGCGGTGCTGCGCCGGGCGGGGATCCTGACCATCCAGCCGGGCATCGAGAGCCTCAGCAGCCACGTGCTCAAGCTGATGCGCAAGGGCTCCACCATGCTGCTGAACGTCCGCCTGCTGAAGTGGGCCCGCTACCACGGGATCCGGGTGGCGTGGAACATGCTGACCGGGTTCCCCGGCGAGACCGACGAGGACTACCGCCGGCAGGTCGAGCTGATCCCGCTGCTGCACCACCTGCACCCACCGGACGGGTGCGGCCGGTTGTGGCTGGAACGCTTCAGCCCCTACTTCACCGACCCCTCGTTCCCGATCTCGGACGTCCGGCCACGGTCGAGCTACCGGCACATCTACCCGGACTCCCTAGACCACTCGCGGATCGCCTACTTCTTCGACTACACGGCGGAGGGGACCGGCAGCGACGAGGCGTTCGAGGCGCTGTCCGCCGCTACCCGACGGTGGCGGCGACGCTGGGCGCAGGACCGGCCGTCCCTGATCTACCAACGGTTGCCGGGGCGGCTGGTGCTGGTCGACACCCGTGGCGCGCAACCCCGCCGGGCCGTCCTCTCCGGCTGGCAGGCCGAGGCGTACGAGCTGTGCGGGGACCGGCCGCACTCGGCCGACCGGGTACGGGCCGAGCTGACCGCCGCCGGGCACCGGGTCACCACCGCCGAGGTCGGCGTCCTGCTGGACCGGTGCTGCCGCTCCGGGGTGATGGTGTCCGAGGACGGCCACTACCTCTCCCTGGCGATCCCGGAGAACCCCGGATGGTGGTGACGGCGCCCGAACGGCTCGCGCTGGCCCGCGAGGTGGCCGCGCGGCTGGCGGCCCGGCCGGGGGTGACGAGCGTCTTCCTCACCGGCAGCATGACCGTGGGCCTGGGCAACCACACCTCCGACGTGGACGTCTACCTCGTCGGGCCGGATGTCGAGGCGGGTCGGGAGCAGGTCTTCGCCGGCCCGGTACGCATCGACGTGCACCGGCTGTCCACCCGGGCGCTGGAGCAGGCGGTCCGGCGGGTGGTGGGGGCGACCCTGCGCAGCGACGACGGCGCGGACGTGGTCGCCCAGCGGGACGTCACCACCGCGCTGCGGCTGCACCTCGGGGAGGTCGTCCGCGACGGTGGGGCGGACGCCCTGCGGGAGACCCTCGGCGGGCACGCGGCCACCCTCCGCCAGCTGTTGATCACCCGATGGCTCGACCTGGCCCACTACGGGCAGGAGGATCTGGCCGGGTTGGTCGACGAGCCCGGGGACGGCGACAGCGCGGTGATGACGGCCCGGCTGCTGCTGCGTACCGCCGGCAAGGCCCTCGCCGCGGGCTGCGGCGACCTGTTCCCCGGCGAGAAGTGGGTCTGGCGGCAGCTCGACCGGTCGGCGCCGGCCGGCTTCCCGCACGACCACTTCCGCCGCCTGCTGCGCGCCGACCCGCTGGCCGCCGGCCCGGCCCCGGTGCGCCTGGCCGACCTGCGCGGCTTCGCCCAGACCTGTCTCGCCGCCACGGCCACCCTCGGCTGGCACGGGGTGCCGCTGGCCCACCAGCCGCGCTGGCGCGGCGGCGACGGGCCGTTGCGGCGGGCGCCGGAGCTGTCCGTCCGCGCCTACCGCGACGGGGTGGTGCTCACCTCGCCGGAGAGCCGCCGGGTCCGATTGAGCCACCAGGCGGCGCTGGTCTGGGCGCTGTGTGACGGCGTCGACGAGTCGACGGTGCGGCACGACGTCGACCTGCTGCGGCCGGTGCACGCCGCCGCCCGTCGGCTGACACCCGAACGGGTGTCCGTGCTCGCCGCCGAACTGGGCACGGCAGGCCTGATCCACCGGGTGGCGGCATGAAGGTGACCTATGCCCGCAGCGACACCCTCGACCTCTTCCTGGCCCTGCACCGCGAGCTGGCCGGGCGCTGTTCGTGGGAGGTGTGCCTGCTGCCCCGACCGGTCGAGCCGGCGGTCGCGGCGCTCCGGGACGGGCTGCGGGGGTGGCGGGCGGCCGGCCTGCCGATCCCGCCGGCCGCCCTGGTCGCACCGGACGGTCCGGCGGCCACCGACGCGGCCACCCGGACGGTGCTGGCCGCGATGGACGCGGCCCGGCCCCGGCTCGCCCCGGCGATCGCCGCCTTCGCCGAACGCCGGGCCGCCGCCGAGGCCGACCTCGACCAGCGGCTCCGCCTGCCCGAGGTGGGCGGGGCACTGGCCGCCGCCATGGGGGTCGCCGGGGAGGCGCTGGAGCTACCGGTGCACCTGGTGCCGTTCGCGCCGTACCCGCCGTCGGTGGGGCTGCTCCTCGACGGTTCCCGGGTGGCCGGCACCTACCTGGACTTCCGACGGTACGTCGGGGCCACCCTGGCGGACGCGACGCTGACCCAGCTGGGCTGGGCGCTGCTGCGCAGCGAGCACGGTCCGGGTCACCTGCTGGGCCGGCTGCGGGCGCTGCTGCCCGGCACCGGGCCGTACCAGCGGCAGCTGCGGTTGCTGCTGACCAAGACGGTGGTGGAGCTGACCGCCGGGCACCTGGTCCGGACGACGGACCCGCAACACCGCCCGTGCGTGGAGGTGCTCGGCACGGCGTGGCGGTTCCCCCGCCTCTACGACCTGGTCCGCCGCCACTGGACGCCCTACCTCGACGGCCACCGGGACCGGGAGGCGGCGCTGGCCGCGATCGCCGCGGAGGCCGCGGCGTACGCCCCCCGGTGGTACACGGAGAACATCGACGGCGCGTCCCTGGCGGCCGACTTCTACCTGCTGGAGTGGTTGGCGGCGCAGGGCGACGCGCCGGCCGCCGAGCGGCTGGCCCGCTGGGCACCCCAGCTCAGCGCCGACTTCGCCGGCCAGCTCGACCTCATCATCGGCACCGAACTCGGCCACTACGAGTGCGCCCGTCCCGACGCGCTCGCCCCGGACCTCGCCGACTTCCTGGCCCGGGTCAACCTCGGCGACAGCCGGGTGGCATGGTGGCGGACCCGCCGCGAACTCGGCGAGATCCCCGCCCTGGACCTCGCGGTGGACGCGTTCGCCGGGCCGGGTGTCGAGTACGGCGGCGAGGCGTGGGCGCCGATCGCCGCGATGCTCCGCCGGTACGCCGCCGGCGAGCTGCCCGCCCGCGTCTTCATCGACCAGTGCTTCACCCTGCAACACAACAACGGCTGTCTCTTCGACAAGTACTTCGAGGCCGAGCACCTGCTGCCGGTGCTCGAAGCGCAGGCCGCCGGTGACCTGGCCACCCTGGCCCGGCACGCGTCCGGAGAGGTGCGCCGTCGGTGGCAGCGCCACCGGTACCGGATCGAGCGCGGGTACTCCCCGCAGTGGCTGGGTGCCGACCGGGCGGTGGACCTGCCGCCGCCGGACCGGCCGCGTACCGGTCGGCTCGTCCTCGGTGCGCCGCCGCCGGGCAGCCTCGGCTGCGGATCCGCCGAGGAGGCCGAGCAGCTGACCGCGTCGCCCGCGGACGCCACCGCGCCCGTACGCGACCGGACCTGGCAGTTCCGCCGTCCGTGGCCGGCGGTGCCGCGACGGTACGCCGCCGCGACCGCGGTCCTGCACACCGGGCTGGGTGAGGTGCGGCTGGAGCTGTGGCCGACGGTGGTGCCGTACACCGTCGACAACTTCGTCGCGCTCGCCGGCGGGGCGCGGAGCTGGCGGGATCCGGTCACCGGCGAGCGACGCGACGACCCGTTCTACGACGGCGTCGCGTTCCACCGCCGGGTGCCGGGGTTCGTGATCGAGGCCGGTGACCGCTCCGGCACCGGCCAGGGTGGCCCGGGCTACCGGATCCCCGACGAGGTACGGCCCGACCAGGTCTTCGACCGGCCGTTCCTGGTGGCGATGGCGAACAACGGGCGGGACAGCGCCGGCTCCCGCTTCTTCGTCACCCTGGCGGCGGCGCGGCACCTGGACGGCGGGTTCGTGCAGTTCGGCGAGGTGGTCGACGACGGCTCGCGGGCCGTGGTGACAGCGATCGCCGGGGCGTCCGGGCCGGTCCGGCTGCTCCGGGTGACGATCGACGCCACGCCCGCCTGAGGTGACGCCGCCCGGTGCCGCCGCTCAGGCGAAGTCGTCGTGCCCGTGCCGTTGCTCAGGCGAAGTCGTCGTGCCCGTGCTGCCGCTCAGGCGAAGTCGTCGTGCCCGTGCCGGTGCGCCCGGCGGATCTGCACGGCGACGACGACGGCGGTCGCACCCAGCCAGCCGATCCCCACGAGAGCCTCGGCCACCAGCTGCCACAGCCAGGGGCCGCCGCGCAGCCAGGAGTGCATCGCGGCGAGCCCGTGCCGGCCCGGCAGGAACGCCCCGACGACGTCCAGCACCGGCACCCGCCCCGGCGGCAGGAACGCCCCGCTGCACAGCATCACCAGGTAGCCCATCAGGTTGCTGGCCAGCGTCTCGGCCCGCCGGCCCACGACGAAGGCGGCGGCGGCCAGGCCCGCCGCGGTCGCGGTGAAGGAGATCAGCAGGTAGACGAACGCCATCGGGGCGAGCCGCAGCGCCAGGTCACCGACCCCGGCGACGGGAGCCACCACGACGGCGGCGACGAGGATCACGACGAAGCCGGCGAGCGGGTACGGCAACGACCGGGCGACGAAGAGGACCGTCGGGTGCAGCCGTCCGGTGCGCAGCCGCCAGAACGTGGCGGAGTCCTTGTCGGCGACCGGCACCTGGGAGACGTACAGGATGTTGGTCATCGCGAGCGCGAGCACCAGCCCGCCGACGTAGGCGAACTCCTGGTGCCGGGTGCCCGCGACGACGCCGCCGAGCAGGGTGAAGAAGAGTGTCTGCAACACCACCCGGGGCAGGATGCTGCCGCCGAGCACCCCCGGCGGGTTCGTGGCGAGGAACTCGCGCCAGCCGAAGCGGACGGCTTCGCCGAGCCGCCACGCCAGCGGGGCGTCGGACAGGCTAGACGAGCTCAAGGCTCCCCCTCCGGCGGCCGGCGTCGACCGCGACGCGCAGGCAGGCGACCGCCGCGACCAGGTAGACCACGGTCAGCGCCACCGCGACCGCCAGCGGCGCGGGGCGGACCGCGCCGGAGCTGAGGCCGACCACGAACTCGTGCACCCAGTGCAGGCTGAGCAGTGTCGGCACCCACCGCAGCCACTGCGGCAGCGCGTCCGGCGGGATCAGCAGCCCACCCAGGATGAAGACCGGATAGATCAGCGCGCCGGACCAGGCCAACCCGTGCCGGGTGACCAGGAACAGGCAGGCGAGCAGCATGCCCAGTGCGGTGCCGGACGCGACGACGACGAGCAGCGCGACGAGCAGCCACAGTGGATGCGGCACGGCGACCCGCAGCCCCAGCAGCACGATCACCACTGCCGCGCTGGCGAGGATCCCGGCGGTGCTGGCGAGCGTCGCACCGAGGCTCCGGCCGAAGAGCACCAGGCTGGGGGAGAACTGGCTGGTGACGCTGCGGGCCAGGGTGCCGTAGGTGCGTTCGCGCCGCAGCACGCCCCCGGCGGTCCACACGGTGGCGCTCCAGATCGCGGTCAGCACTACGGCGGAGACGACGACACTCGCCCGGTCGGCGGTGAGCCGGCGGGTGCCGGCCACGATGGCCAGCAGCGCGACCGGCTGCACGACCGAGACGACGACCACCATCGGCCGGGTACGCATGCCCTGCTGCTCGGCGCGCAGCGCCGTCCAGACCACCCAGGCGGCGGTGGCCAGGCGCTCGTTCACCGGGTGCCCGTCGGGGTGGAACCGTCGGCGGCCGACATGCGGTCCATGACGGTGGCGTAGACGTCCTCCAGGCGTACCGGGGCGACGTCCACCGCCAGCACGTCGAGGCCGGTGAGCGCGGCACCGAGCCGGTCGAAGGTCGCGCCGCCCCACTCCGGCACCCGGAGCCGCACGGTCCAGACCCCGCCCTGCTCCTCGACGTCGTCGAGCGCCACCCCGGACGCGCCGAGCTGCTGCGGCACCGGCCCGCGCCCCCGGACCGTGACCGTGGCGGCGAAGCCCGCCGAGCGGGCGAACTCGGCCGCCGTGGTGTCCATCGTCACCGTTCCCCGGGACAGGATCAGCACCCGGTCCGCCAACCGCTCGATGTCGAGCAGGTAGTGGCTGGTCAGCAGGATCGACACCCCGGTGTCGCGCAACCGTGCGACGGTGCCGCGCAACCGTTCGGCCTCCACCGGGTCGAGGCCGACGGTCGGCTCGTCGAGCAGCAGCAGACGCGGCTCCGCGACCAGCCCGAGCGCGATGTGCAGCCGCTGACGCATGCCCTTCGAGTAGGTCTCCACCGGGCGGCGGGCGGCCTCGGCGAGCCCCACGTCGGTCAGGGCACCGTCCACCTTGTCGCGGATGGCCCGCCGCCCGACCCCGGCGAGCATCGCGAAGTAGCGCAGGTTCTCCCGGCCGGACAGCGCCCCGTAGAAGCCCCGGTCGCCGCCGAACACCACACCGGTCAGTCGCCGGACCGTGCGCAGCTCCCGCCGGACGTCGTGGCCGAAGACCCGGGCGCTGCCCGTGCTGGGCTCCAGCAGGGTGGCCAGGATCTTGGTCAGGGTCGTCTTCCCGGCGCCGTTGCTGCCCAGCAGCCCCACGATCTGCCCCTCGGCGACCTGGAACGACACGTCACGCAGCGCGGTCACCTGGTCCCGACCGCGGCCGAACACCCGTCCCACGCCGGTCACCTCGACCGCCGGTGTGCTCATCGCCCCTCCGTCCCTCGCTCCACGGCGACCGCCACCTGCCCGACGGTCAGCCGGGCCACGGGCAGCCGGGCGGGGGAGCACGACACGTAGTCGGCCCCCAGCCCGACCAGCAGCCGGACCGCCGCCGGGTCGAGTGCGTGTTCGCCGCAGATACCGACGCCGATGTCCGGCCTCACCTTACAAGCGGCGGTGACCGCCTGCCGGACGAGTTCGCCGACCCCGTGGTCGTCCCAGCGGACCATCGGCGACTCGTCGACCAGGCCGAGATCCCGGTAGCGGGGGAGCAGCTCCCGCTCGGCGTCGTCCCGGCACAGCCCCCAGCCGAGCGCGGTCAGGTCGTTGCTGCCGATGGAGAGGAAGTCGGCCCGCCGCGCCAGCTCACCGGCGACGAGCGCGGCGCGCGGTGTCTCGATCATCGCCCCGACCGGCATGGTCTCCGTCCCGGTCCCACCGCACCGCTCGTACGCCTCGGCCAGCCGGTCACGGACCAGGTCCAGTTCGGCCGGCACGGTCACCATCGGCACCAGCAGCTCGGGGCGGGGGTCGCCGCCGTCCCGGCGGACCAACCGGGTCGCCTCGACCAGCGCGGTGAGCTGCGCCGCCAGCAACCGCGGGTCGAGGACGCCCAACCGGATGCCCCGGACGCCGAGCATCGGGTTGGTCTCGTGCAGCCGCCGGGCGGCGGCGAGCGTCACCGGGTCGGGTCCGGCCCCGCCGCCGGCCCGCGCCTCGGCGGCGGCGACCTCCAGCCGGGTCAGGTCGGGGAGGAACTCGTGCCGGGGCGGATCGAGCAGCCGGATGGCCACCGGCAGCCCGTCCATGGCCCGCAGCAGGGCGACGAAGTCGTCGCGCAGCACGTCCCGCAGGTGGTCGAGGGCCTCGGACGTCCCGGCGCTGCCGGTGCCGGTCAGCACCCTGGCCAGCAGCGGCTGCCGCTCGCCGAGCAGCATGTGCTCGATCCGGCAGAGCCCGACGCCGGTGGCGCCCGCCCGCCTGCCGGCCTCGGCGTCGGCGGGTGAGTCGGCGTTGACCCGGACGGCGAGGCGGGCGTGCCGGTCCGCCACGGCGAGGATCCGGTCCACCGCCGGTCCGGTGTGGTCGGTGCGGGTGGTGGGCGCGGTGGGCGGGTCACCCCGGTGGACGGTGCCGGCGGAGCCGTCCACGGTCACCCGGTCTCCGGGCCGGACCGGCTCCCCGTCGTCGGGGCGCAGGCAGGGCTCGTCCGGGTCGACGGTGGCGTCGCGTAGCGCGGTCACGCAGACCCGGCCGAGCCCACGGGTGACCACTGCCGCGTGCGAGGTGTTGCCGCCCTGCTCGGTGACCACGGCGGCGGCGGCGAGCAGGCCGGGCAGGTCCTGCGGTCTGGTGACGGGGAGGATCAGTACCGGGTCGGTCCCCTCCTGACGGGCCGCCACCGCGGCGTCGGCGCTGAAGACGGCGACGCCGCCGGCCACGCCCGGTGCGACGCCCCGACCGCGGCAGAGCACCGGGAGGCCGGTGACCCGGCCGGCAGGTGCCAGCACCCGGGTCAGGTCGGTCGCGCGGACCATGCCGAGGGCGTCCCGTTCGGTGAGCGCGCCCTCGTCCAGCAGCGCCGCGACGTGGGTGAGCAGCGCGGCGTCCCGGAGTACGAGCGGGGTCACGGCGACGATCCGGAGGCGGTGCGCCCGGACCGTGAACTCGACGCGTACCGGCAGGCCGGCATCGCGGTGGGAGGACTCCACCACGGCGGTCAGCTCCGCGCCCCACGGCTGTCCGGCGGCGGTCGCGGCGAGGTCCCGGCCGCCGTGCAGGAGCAGGTGAGCGCCGGTCACGCCGAACTGGAACTGACCCGAGAGCCCGGGTCGCCCCGTGCCCGGGTCGCACGAATAGGCGAGACCACTACCGGAATCGGTGCTCAGCCTGTGTCTCCCGTCATGGACGTGGAGACTCCGGCGAGTGGACGGCCACCCGCCGGATCCCCCGTGATCTGGTGCGTGGTCGTCAGCCCCGGACGGCGTCGACGTGGACGCCGAACAGGTACGTCCGGTCCGCCACCTTGATGGCCTCCTCGTTGCTGATCGGGGCGAAGTCCAGCTCCGCCAGATCCTCCTGGATGTCCTTCGGAAGCGCGTTCTCGCGCGTGTCGCTCGTCATATCGGCGACGATACATGCGCCCGGACAGCCCGGCGAGTCCGGAGAACCGTCCGGCGCTGTTCCGGGCCGGTGTCGGAACATTTCCGGGACGGCCCGGACGGTACGTCGGATCGCTGCTCAGCGGGCTTCCACACGGGCGTCCGAATCTGTTGCTCCGAGCCGGTCCCGTCGTCCTGCCGGCGTTGTTGCGGCTTCGTCCCGAATGGCGCGAGACATATCGACGTCAACCGCACTGATCCGGTTCTACCGTGGCGGTCCCGGCGCTTCCGGCCGGTCGGCGATGGGCGGTCGGTGGGCGGTGGGCGGTGGGTCGAAACTATCGGGGCGGTCGCCCGAAACTACCGGTTGAAAACCCCGGGCCAGTCTGGCACTGTAGTAAGACATTGATGAGTGTGAACGTTAACACGATCTTGGCGACCCTGGAGGCGTCTCATGCCCGTCGGGACGACCCGCACGGGTCCGTGCCCGGCCACCGGCCCGGAGCACGTGTGGACGCCGCCGGCCAGGCCCGGGAGCGACCCGCTCGCCGGCCGGGCCGTGCCCTGAACTCCGGCGGCGACCGACGCCCCGCACCGTCCCGGCCGGTCCCGCCGACGTGGCCCCCGACCGGACGACACCCGCGGGCGGCCCCGGCACCGGCCGGGGCGTCCGTACCGCACCACCCACCACCCACCACCAGGAGGTACCGACAGTGCGAGGACAGGCATACCACCCCCCGCCCCCGGAGCGCACCCACGCCGCAACGGCGCACCGCGGCCGGCGGGGACGGCTGGTCAAGCTGGCCGCGGCCGGGGTCGCCGCCGCCGTCGCCGGACTGCTCACCATGACGGTGGCCTCCGGATCGGCGTCCGCCGCCGACAACCCGTACCAGCGGGGACCGGACCCCACCCGGAGCAGCGTCGCGGCCGTGAACGGCCCGTTCGCCAACACCTCGGTCGCCGTCCCGACCGGGTACGGCTTCAACGGCGGCCGGATCTACTACCCGACCGACACCAGCCAGGGCACCTTCGGCGCCATCGCTATCTCGCCGGGGTACACCGCGCTGTTCTCCGTCGAACTGGCCTGGATGGGGCCGTGGCTGGCCTCCCACGGCTTCGTCGTGATCGGCATCGAGACCAACAGCCGTAACGACTTCGACACCGCCCGGGGCACCCAGCTGCTCGCCGCGCTGGACTACCTGACCCAGCAGAGCCCGGTACGCGACCGGGTCGACCCCAACCGGCTGGCCGTCTCCGGTCACTCCATGGGCGGCGGTGGGGCGCTGAGCGCCGCCATCCGGCGCTCCTCGTTGAAGGCCGTGGTCGGCATCGCCCCGTACTCGCCGTCGTCGAACCTGGCCAACGACCGGGTGCCCACCATGGTCTTCGCCGGGCAGGCGGACACGGTGGTCACCCCGTCCTACGCCACCGGCCTCTACAACAGCCTCCCGGCCACCACCGAGAGCGCCTACCTGGAGGTCGCGGGCGCCGACCACGGGTTCATGGTCGGCCGGTCGAACCCGGTGCTGATCCGGACCATGCTGCCGTTCCTCAAGATGTTCGTCGACAACGACGCCCGGTACAGCCAGTTCCTCTGCCCGCTGGCGGACAACAGCGGCGTGGTCAGCTACCGCAGCACCTGCCCGCTGCTGCCGACGACGCCGACCACCCCGCCGCCGACCCCGTCGGACACCCCGCCGCCGACGCCGAGCGGCACCCCGACCACGCCGCCGACCACCGGCCCGCCCGGCACCGCCAGCCTGGTCGTCGGTACGCAGTCCGGCCGCTGCCTCGACGTGCCCAACGCCTCCCGCGCCAACGGCACCCGGGTCCAGCTCTGGGACTGCAACCGGCAGGCCAACCAGCAGTGGACGTACACCTCGACCAGACAACTACGGGTGTACGGCGACATGTGTCTGGACGCGGCGGGCTCCGGCAACGGCGCGGCGGTCCAGATCTACGGCTGCCACGGTCAGCCGAACCAGCAGTGGACCGTCAACGCCAACGGCACTATCAGCGGTGTGCAGTCCGGGCGGTGCCTGGACGTCTGGAGCACGGCCAACGGCGCACAGGTCCAGCTCTACGACTGCCACGGGCAGACCAACCAACGGTTCACCTTTACGCCCGTCGCCTGACGGTCCGGGCGGGTCACCGCCCGGCACGGCCCGGGACTGCTTCCGCCGGGCCGGCACCTCCCTGAGCCGGGAGGTGCCGGCCCGGCCCCGCGCCGGGGAGCCGCCCCCGCCGGTCACCGACGCCGCTGCCCGGCCGCGCTGCCCGGTGCGGCGTCGGTGCGTCCGCCGCCGCCCGGCCGGCGTGTTCCCCCGCGCTAATCGACGTTGGCGGGACAAGCTGTGTCCGGTTTGCGAGGCTTAGCGGGTGCGGAGGGACGATCCCGCGCCCCACCCGACAGCCGGGGGGCGGCGTCTGGTGGCCCGTGACCCCGGGGCCATCGGCGATGTGAGCTGGGTCGAGCTCTTCGTCGACCTGCTCTTCGTGTTCGCGTTCCTGGCCGTCACCACGCTGATGGGCGCGCACTTCAGCCCTCTCGGGTTGGTCCAGGGCGTACTCGTGATCCTATTGCTCTGGCACTGCTGGACACCGTGCGTGTGGCTCGGCAACGTGGTGCACCTCGACCGGGGGATCATGCCCCCGATCATGCTCGGCATCGCCGCCGCCCTGATGGTGATCGGGGTCGCGATACCCGAGGCGTTCACCGACCGGCCGGGCGGGCTGCCCGGCCCGCTGGTGCTGATCTGTGGATACCTGCTGATCCGGGCGACCGCCATGGTCGTCCTCACGTTCGTCAGCCACCGGGGCGAGGGCGGACGGCGGTCGGTGGTGGTCGCATGGTTGATCTTCATCGTCGGCGGGCTGGTGCTGCTCGCCTCCGCCGTGGTGCCGCCCCTGCTCCCGGCGACGGTCGACGCCGCACCGGTGCAGATGGCGCTGTTCGCGGGAGCCCTCCTGATCGACTCGCTCATCCTCGTGGTGGCCAGCCGGGGTGGCTGGCGGGTCGTCTCGCCGTGGCACCTGGCCGAACGGCACGCCCTCATCGTGCTCATCGCGCTCGGCGAGACGATCATCTCGATCGGCGCCAGCGAAGGGCTCGGGGTGGACCGCCCGGTGACCGCCCAGCTGGCGGGCGGGGCCGTACTGGGCATCACCGTGGTCTTCGTGCTGTGGTGGAGCTACTTCGACCTGGCCAAGGTGATCATCGAACGGGCGCTGAACGCCAGTGCCGGGAAGGACCGCGCCCGGGTCGGGCGCGACGTCTACAGCGGGCTGCACCTGCCCATGATCGGCGGGTTGATCTTCTTTGCGCTGGGGCTCAAGCACCTCAACACGCACGGCACCCCGGGCGGCACGCACCCGTGGCCCTCGGCCGGCACCATCATCCTGTACGGCGGGGTGCTGCTCTACCTCGGCGCGCTCGTCGCGGTGGAGTGGCGGGCGGTCCGGCTGCTGGGCCGCGGTCCGCTGACCGGGGTGGCGCTGCTGGCGGTGCTGTTGACGGTGGTCGGACGGCTATCCGAGGTGCAGGCGCTCGTGGTGCTGGTCGTCGCCGCCTGCGCGATGTTGGTGCTGGACAACACCGCCTTCCGGCATCGGCACCGCCGACTCCACGCGTCCGTCGAGGGCGACCTCCCCGTCGGGTCGGTCGAACCTCGGGAACTCTTCGTCGACCTGGTGTTCGTTTACGCCTTCATCGAGGTCACCGCGGTGATGAACCGCTTTCCGACGCTGCTCGGACTGGCCCAGGGCATGATCCTGCTGGCGCTGCTCTGGTGGGCCTGGACGTCGTACACCTGGCTCGCCAACGCGGTCCGGCAGGACAGCACGCTGCTACGGCTGAGCACGGCGGGGATCATGATGGCGGTGCTGCTGATCGGGCTGGCGATCCCCCAGGCGTTCGTCCCGCTGCCCGGCAGCCTGCCCGGGCCCCTCCTGGTCATCGGGTGCTACGTCGTCATCCAACTGCTGCAGGGGCTGATCTTCCGGCAGATCGTCCGCGAGAATCCCGACCTGCGGGGCGGCCACAGCCGGGTGGCCGCCACCACGGCCACCCTCCTGATCCTGACCGGGATCGCCGTCATCGAGGTGATCGCCCCCGAACGGGTGAGCCGCCATCCGGCCATGACGCTGCTCTGGGCCGCCGCGCTGGTCGTGCAGTACGTCGGCGGTTACCGGGCCGGTGAGCGGCTGTGGCAGATCCGCCTGGTCCGGCACTGGGCCGACCGGCACGCCCTGGTCATCCTGATCGCCTTCGGCGAGGCGGTCCTCTCCATCGGCGTCGCCTTCGACGACCGGCCGATCTCCGCCCCCACGCTGATGGTCGTCGTCGCGACCGTGGTAGCCCTCGGCACCCTGTGGTGGAGCTACTTCACCGGCATCGACGCGGCCCGGATCGCGCTCGTGGCCCTGACGGGGGACCGCCGGATACGCACCGCCCGGGACGCCTACACCTACCTGCACCTGCCGATGGTGGCCGGCATCGTCCTGGTCGCCTACGGTCTCCACCAGACCCTGGCCGCCTCCCAGGAGCGGCACAGCGCCCTACTGGGCCACTACACGCTGTTCCTCGGGGTGGCGCTGTACCTGGCCGGCAACCAGTTGTTCTGGCTACGGATCTTCCGGACCACCAGCCGGCACCGGTCCATCGGCGCGGGGGTGGTCACCGTGCTCGCACCGCTGACGGTGGCGCTGCCGTCCGTCGTCTCCCTGCTGCTGCTCACCGTGCTCGGGGTCGGCTTCGCCGTCGTCGAGGCGGTGCAGCAGGGCGACCCGCGTACCCGGCTGCCGGCCCGGACGTGACCCCGGGTCACCGGCCCACACCCGGGGCCGCCCCGGCGGCGTGCGCTCAGCCGACGGTGCAGGGCCTGCCGTTGAGCACGAAACCGGTCGGCGGCGCGTTGCTGGTGTTCCATCGTCCCTGCATGCCGAAGCTCGCCGAGCCGTCCGCCGCGAGGACCCGGTTCCAGTCGACGTTGCTGGCCGTCACCGTCGTACCGCTCTGGTCGACCGTGGCGTTCCAGGCGGAGGTGATCTGCTGGTCGCCCCGGAGGTCGAAGGTGAGCGTCCAGCCGTCGACCGGTGTCGCCGCGGTGTTCTGGACCGTCACGACGGCGACGAATCCCCCCTGCCACTCGGACTGGTTCTGGTAGCCCACCCGGCAGGTGGGCGGCGGTGGGGTGGGCGGAGTGGGCGGGGTGGTCGTCGTCGGCGCGGTGACGGTGTTGGAGGCGATCGACACGTTGCCCGCCGCGTCCCTGGCCCGCACGTAGAACAGGTTGCGCAGCGGGGTCGACGTCGGGAGCGTGACGGTGTACGTCGTCACCGGCACGGTGGCGACCACGACCGAGGTGAACCAGCCGTCGAAGCGGTAGACGTTGTAGCCGCGGACGCCGACGTCGTCGGTCGACGGCGACCAGGAGAGCGTCGCGGTCGAGTCGGTCACGTCGCCGATGGTCAGGTTCTGCGGAGCGGACGGCGGGGTGGTGTCCGGTCCGGTGTCGGTCACCGGCGTGACCACGGTCACCGCGTCCGACGAGACGGAACGGTGCCCGACGCTGTCCCGGGCGGAGATCCGGAACGAGTACTGCCGGCCCGCGCCGATGTAGTTGCTGATCGTGGTGGTGGTGACGTTCCCGACGCTGGCCGACATGACGACGTCGTCGAAGGCCATGTAGTACGTGATGTCGTAGCCGACGATGGCGCAACAGCCGGGCGTCGCGGCCGTCCAGGTGAGGGTGACCGATCCCGTCCGCACCTGGCTGGCGGCGACGTTCGTGGGGGCACCCGGCGGGAAGGGCGAGGTGTTCGGGGTGGTGGACGGTGCGGTCGGACCCGGCGGCGTGGCCGTGGCCTGCCCCGGGACGGGCGCCGCGACGCCTGCGGGCGCGGGGTGCCCGATCGCCGCCGGGACGGGCGCCGTGGTGCCCGCACCGGCCGCCGGACCGGCGGTCAGCCCGGCACCGAGCACCGCGATCGACGAGACGACGGCGGCCACCAGGCCGGGCCGGGCGCGCCGGAACGGCGGGGACAAGGGGACGCCAACCATGGCTCAACAATGCGGCAAGACATCGATAAGCGCCAACATGTCTCACTCTTCGGTCGGCATTGCCGCCTTCTCGGTGGGCCAGATCTGAATGAGGTGCCGCTCGACGGGGTGCCCGGGGCCGAACGGCAGGTGCCCGACCGCGTGCCCGCCCGCGACGTGGATCCGGATCCGGTACCAGGAGTCGGGGGCGCCGACGAAGGTGGGGAGCTGCGGGGGCGGGTCGGCGAAGTGGGAGTCCACCGACACCATGCCGCTGACCGTGTGCTGGCTGACCTCCACGATGCGGTGCCATCCGTCGGCCCGGACGCGCGGTGACCTGCGGTGGATCTCCAGTCGCACCCGCAACGGGCCGTGGAAGGTGCCGGTGCTGATCAGCGCCCCGGTCGACCCCAGCGCCACCACCCCGTTGCCCGTCGCGGCGTCCGGAAGGATCTCCGGTGCCCCGTCGTGGTCGACGAGTTCGTAGCAACCGTGTGCGCTCACCACCACGTCCTCGCCGTACGCCACGGGTCCGGCGGGCTCGGGCGGGACGTGGCGGGAATCCATCGCCCCATCCTGGCAGCCGCCTCAGCGCAGGCAGACCCAGGCGGTGGAGACCGCGTACCCGACGGTGCGTGCACACAACTGGACCGGACCCGACGGCGGTACGCCCAACGAGAAGAAACCCACCGCGTCCACCGGCGCCTCGTCGTAGGTGCCGGCGGCGGTACGGGCACTCACCCGTCCACCGCTGGAGGGGGAGAGCTGCCCGACGATCCCGGCGTCGGTCACCTCGATCTCCACCACCACCGATCCGCTGCGGAAGGAGAGCGTCCGGGCGGACGCGGCGGACCGGGTCATGCCGACCAGCTCGGCGTCCACCGCGGAGTCGAAGGTCAGCTCGGCGACGGCCAGCTCGGAATCCACCGTACGCCAGGTGAACGCCGCCAACGCCGCGCTCAGGTACGCCTCCGAGACCGGACCGGTGTCCCACAGCGCCGCGCCCAGCTCCGTCGTCAGCGCCTCGTCATCGACCGGCGGCCACGGCTCCATCCGGATCACCCCCGTTCGTACCGATGACTGACGCCCCGAGGAACTCGACGATCGCCGGGCATTCCCGCAGCCTACGCAGGCAACGGGCCTGCGTGGGGCCGATGCTGCCGAGGGGGATGCCCAACCGGGCGGCGACCTCCCGGTAGCTCATCGGCGGATCGGCCGTCAGCAGCGCCAACAGCGCCTGGCAGCGGGACGGGAGCTGCACGAAGCCCGCGCGCAACACCTGCCGCCGCTCCGCCCGCAGCAACTCGTCGTCCGGGGCGACCGCGGCCGACTCCCGGGCGAAACCGTGGTAGGTCTCCAGCGAGTCGTCGTACGGGTCGACGGGCTGAGCCCGCCGGCTCAGCCGGGACACCCGGTAGCACTCGCGTCGGGTGGTGGTGGCCAGCCAGCCCGGCAGCGCCTCGGGTTCCCGTACCCGGCCGAGCTGCTCGACCAGGCGGAGCCAGACAGTCTGGTTGACGTCGGCCGCGTCGGCCGGACCGAGGTCGTACGCCCGGATGACCGAGTACACGAGCGGGGTGAACCGGCGTACCAGCTCGGCCCAGGCCTCCTCGTCGCCACCGGCGGCGGCGGCGAGCAGGCTGGTCACGCTGGTGCCGGTCACCGGGCCACCGCCCGACCTCTGACGCGGCTCATCCGACGAGCACCCCGTAGTCGGGATGCCAGCGGGGAGCGGCGAGCAGGGCCGTGCGGGCCTCGGCCGCGCTGAGGTCCCCGCCGGTCATCAGGGCGGCCAGCCGCCCGGAGACGTGCCCGGTGGCGAACGAGGTGCCGGCCCAGACGGCGAACCCGTGGAACTGCCGCACCGGTCGGCCGGGCAGGAGCAGCTGACCCTCGACGTAGGTGCTGTGGCGCTCACCGATGGCGCAGGCGTCCACCCAGGGGCCGAAGCAGCTGTCGGCCGCCGGCACCAGCCCGCCGCTCGTCTGGCTGACCGCCGCGACCGCCACCACCCGGTCCAGGGCGGCGGGCCAGAGCGGACGGCTGGTGCCGGCGTTGCCCGCGGCCGCGACCACGGCGCTCGTCGCCGGCAGCGCGGCCACCGCGTTGGCCAGCGGCAGGGAGGGCAGGTCGTCCAGGGTGTACCCGCCCAGCGAGAGGTTGAACACGGAGACCTGCGGGGCGAGCCGGCCCAGGGCGGCCACCACCGTCGACTCGTCCCCCACACCGGTCGGATCCAGCGCCTGCTCCGGGTCGACGCGTACCCCCGGCGCGGCCTGCCGGACCAGCCCCGCGATGAAGGTGCCGTGCCCGCCCTGCAGGGCGAGCACGTCGGTGTGCAGGTAGAGCGGGTCCTCGTCGTCGGTCTGCGGCAGGTAGGCGCCGCCGAGCCACTGGGGGTGACAGGTGCCGGCCTGCCGCCAGATGCCGGTGTCGCAGATCCCCACGGTGACGCCTGCGCCCTGGTCGAGCCGGGTCGGGTCGGGTGGCGGCAGCGCCGCGGCGGCGCGGGGTGGCGTGCCCGGGTTGCCCATGATGTTGCCGAGACCGAGCAGCACGTGGTGCGGTTGTGCCGCCGGGACGGTCTGGCCGGGCCACTGGCGCGGGTCGCGCAGCTTTGTCACCAGGCCGGGGATGTCGGTCTCCCGGTCGAACAACAGGCGGGTGACACCGGCGAAGCCGGCGCCGACCGTCACCGGGTGGTTCTGGTTGCGCAGCCAGGTGGTGACCCGTTTGACGTCGGCGTCGGCGGCGAGCAGCTGGCGGGGCCGGTAGAGGATCTCCCGGCCGGGTGCGGTGTACCGGCGGACGTTCTGGTCGGCCGCCAGCGCCGCCTCGAAGGCCTGCTGGTAGGCGGTGGCGTCGGAGTCGCCGCCGAGGGCCGGGGCCGGGCGCGGCATCACGCCGAACGGGGCCGCCGCCGCGAGCGCGGACAGCGCCAGGACCCGCCGCCGGGACAGCCGGCCGCCCGGCTCCGGCACGGTGGGGTGGTCGGACGGCGGCACGGATCCTCCATGCTCTTGCGAGAAGCGTGCCCACCGATGGCGGGCGCGGCGAATTCCCCGACCGCCAATTATTCCGCACCATCGCCGGTTGTCAATTGGCGCAATCCCGCAGGACACCCATTGACAAGATTCCCGCGATGGATTCCGGACGTTGACTCGCGGCTGTCCGTCGTGGACTCTCTAGGACATGCCCGACAGCACCGGTTCCGGTGCCCCGGCGGCCCAGGCGGCGCTCGACGCCGTCCAGCGATACCCACCCGAAGCGATCAGCATCGCCCAGCAGGTGCTCGCCAGCCAGACCGCCACCGACGACGATCGGTCCACCGCCGAGCGGGCCATCGGCCTGGCCCTGCGCGAGCTCAACGACCTGACCGGCGCGCTGCGTCACCTGCGCCGGGCGGTACGGGCCGCCGGCACCCCCCGGACCCGGGCGCTGGCCCGGATGAGCCTCGGGTACGTGCTGGCCAACGCCGGTCGTACCGCCGCGGCACTGCGGGCGGTGACCGCCGCGCTGCCCCAGCTCACCGGTGCCGACGCCGGCCGCGCCCGGATGCAGCGGGGGGTGGTGCTGCACTACCGCGGACGCTACGCCGAGGCGGTGCGCGACTACGGCATCGCCATCGACATCGCCCAGCGCGCGGACGACCCGCTGCTGGAGGCCCGGGCCCGCAACAACCGCGGACTGCTCAACGCGCACCGCGGCTCCGGAGGCACCGACGACGACCTGTCCCGGGCGGCGGCGGTCTTCCACCGGCTCGGGCTCGACCTCGCGGCGGCGGACGCCCGCTGGAACGGCGGCATCGCCGCCGGGCAACGCGGCGACATCGCGGTGGCCCTGCGGTGCTTCGCCGACGTCGACGAGGAGTACCGGCGGCTCGCCGTGCCGCGCCCGGCGCTGCTGCTGGACCGGTTCGAGCTGCTGCTGTCGGTGCCGCTGCTCGACGAGGCGGTCGAGGTCGCCGCCGTCGCGGTCCGGGAACTCCACCGCAGGGGAATGGCCTCGGACCTCGCCGAGGCGCTGCTGGCCCGGGCCCGGGCCGCGCTGCTCGCCAGCGACCTGGACACCGCGACCGCGGCCGCCGCCCAGGCCCGGGTCCGTTTCCGGCGGCAGGGCCGCCGCACCTGGGCCGCCTTCGCGCGGCACGTCGAGCTGCGCGCGGAGTTCCGCCGGGGCACCCGGACGGCGGCCCTGCTCACCGCGATGGTGCGGACGGCCGGCCAGCTCGACGCCACCGGCTGGCCCGGTCCGGCGCTGACCACCCGCATCGAGGCCGGTCTGCTGGCCGCCGCCACGGGTCGCGTCGACCGGGCCGTGGCCCTGCTGGAGCTGGCCGCCCAGGCCCGTCGCCGGGGCACCGCCCCCCGCCGCGCCCAGGGCTGGTACGCCCTGGCCCGGTCGCGCCGGCTCACCGGGGACGATCCCGGTGCGGCCCGCGCACTGCGCCGGGGGCTGGCCGTCCTCGACCGGCACCGCACGTCGCTCGGTGCCACGGAGCTGCGGGCACACAGCGGGACGTACGGGCAGGAGCTGGCCGCCGAGGGCCTCGACATCGCGATCCGCGCCGGCGCCCCGGCCCGGACCCTGGCCTGGGCCGAACGCTGGCGGGCGAACACCCTGCGGATGCGGCCGGCGCTGCCCCCGGACGACCCGGACCTGCTCGCGGCGCTCACCGAACTCCGGCTGGTCAGCAGCCTGCTGGAGGACGCGGTGCTGGCCGGTCGGCCGGCGCACGCCCTGCGCAGCCGGCAGGCCCGGCTGGAACGGCGCATCCAGGACCTGGCCCGCCGGGTGCCCGGCGGGGTCGGCGTGGTGACCCCGCCCGGGGTGGGCGTGCTCGCCGGGCGGCTCGGCTCCCGGGTGCTGGTCGAACTGGTCGCCCACGGCGACCGGCTCCGGGCGGTGCTGGTCCGCGACGGGCGGGCCGGCCTGCACGACCTCGGCCCGCTCCCCGGGGCGGTGCACCTGGCCCGCCGGCACCGGTTCGCGCTGCGCCGGCTGGTCACCACCGGCGACACGAGCACCGCGCGGGCCGGGGCCGACCACGCCGCCGCCGCCCTGGACCGGCAGCTCTTCGATCCGTTGCGGCGGCAGCTGGGCGACCGCCCCCTGGTGATCGTGCCGGTGGGGGTCCTGCACGCCGTACCGTGGTCGGGGTTGCCGACCTGCGCCGGACGCCCCGTGACGGTCGCCCCGTCGGCCACCGCCTGGCTGCGGGCGGACGGCCGGCGACCGTCGACCGGCCCCTCCGTCCTGGCCTGCGGTCCGCGGCTGCCGGCCGGCCGGGCCGAGGTACGCCGGCTCGCGCAGGTCCTGCCCGGGGCCACCCTGCTCACCGGCGCGGACGCCACGGCCGACGCGTTGACCGCCGCACTGGACGGGGCCGGCCTGGTCCACATCGCCGCCCACGGCACCTTCCGCGCCGACAACCCGCAGTTCTCCACCCTGGAGCTGGCCGACGGGCCGCTGTTCGCGTACGAGTGGGAACGGGTCTCCCGGCCGCCCGGCTGCGTGGTGCTCTCCGCGTGCGACTCGGGGCTGACCGGGGTCCGGCCCGGCGACGAGGTGATGGGCTTCACCGCCGTGCTGCTCGCCCTGGGCGCACGGTGCCTGATCGCCACCGTGCTGCCGGTGCCGGCCGAGCCCACCACCGCGCTCATGCTGGACCTGCACCGACGGATGCGGGCCGGTAGCCGTCCGGCCCAGGCGCTCGCCGACTCCCAGCAGGCCTTCGTCGCCCCCGGTGACGGCACCAGCCGGGCCACCGCCGCGGCGTTCGTCTGTCTCGGCGCCGGCTGACGGTGGTCCGGCCGCCGTCCTCCGGGACCGTCCGGCCGCGGTCCTCCGGGACCGTCCGGCCATCCGACGCCGGGCCGGCGGGAAACCGCTCGTCGCCGTCCCCCGTGCGGGCGGACCGAATCCGACCGCTGGTCGCCGGCCCGGTGGGGCGGGCCGGACCGTCCGGGCGTCAGGGCCGCCGGAGGGGAACCGGCGGCGGCCCGGTGTCGTGGGGCACGGTCTCGCGGTGCCCGCGCGCGACGATGCCGGCGGTGATCTCCTGGGGCGGCACCGGACGCCCGAAGTGCCAACCCTGCCCGTTGTCGCAGCCGGTCGACGCCAACTGGCGGGCCTGCTGGGCGGTCTCGATGCCCTCGGCGGTCACCACCAGGCCGAGCTTGTGCCCGAGCGACACGACGGTGCTGAGGAACTCGTCGTCCGTGCCGGGGCGGCGGTCCCCCGGCCGCCTGGCCGGCTGCGCCGACGAGCGGGTCAGGCTGGCGTCCAGTTTGAGGCCGTGCAGCGGGAGCGACCGGAGATTGGCCAGGTTGGCGTAGCCGATGCCGAAGTCGTCGATGACGACCCGGACGCCGATCGTCATCAGCGCCGCCAGGGTCTCGGTCACCACGCCGCTCGGGTCGATCACGGCCTGCTCGGTGACCTCCAGTTGGAGCAGGTGCGGCGGCAGGCCCGTCCGGTCGAGGATCTGCGCCACCGCGCCGGCCAGGCCGTTCTGGTGGAGTTGGCGGACCGACACGTTCACGCTCACGTACAGGCCGGGTCGGACCCGCTGCCACCGGCTGGCCTGCCGGCACGCCTGCTCCAACAGTTGGGCGCCGAGCGCGACCACCAGGCCGGTCCGTTCGGCCAGCTCGATGAAGCGGGCCGCGCTCAGCAGGCCGAGCCGGGGATGCTGCCAGCGGGCCAGCGCCTCCACCCCGGCCAGCCGACCGGTGCGGAGGTCGGCGATGGGCTGGTAGGCGGCCATGAACTCGCCCCGCCGCAGTGCCGCCGGCATGGCCGCCGACAGCCGGTACCGCGCGGCGTCGGCCTCGCTGCGGTCCGGGTCGAACCGGCGCAGGGTGGCCTTCCCGTCCGCCTTGGCCCAGTGCAGCGCGATCTCGCTGGCGCGCATCAGGGCCGCGGCGGCACCGTCGGCGACGGTGGCCTCGGCCACTCCCGCGCTCGCCGTCAGGGGCACCTCGGTGCCGTTGACCCGGAACGGGGCGGCGACCGCGGCGAGCGCCTGATCGGCGATCTTGACGGTGTCCTCGGCGCAGGTGGTGTCGCGGACCAGGATCGCGAACCGGTCGCTGTCCAGCCGCGCCACCAGGTCGATCCGCCGGTCGGTGAGCGCGCCGAGCCGGTCGGCGATCTCGCGGAGCAGCAGGTCGCCGACCTGGTGGCCGAGCACGTCGTTGACCGCCGCGAAGTCGTCGACGTCGAGGCAGCAGACGCCCACCCGGCCGATCGGCACCTCGGCGGCGGACAGGCGGCCCAACTGCTCGGTGAAGAGTGTCAGGTTGGGCAGTCCGGTCAGCGTGTCGTGGGTGGCGAAGCGGCGGAACCTGGTCTCGCTGACCCGGAGCGCCTCCTCGGCCTTGGTGCGGGCGGCCAGCGCGGCCAGCCGGACCGTCTCCTGGGCGCGGAGGGTGCGGTCGTGCGCGGCCGCCGCGAAGCCCGCCGCGAGCTCGGCCAGCAGGTCGTTCAGCCGGGCGGCGCGGGCCGGGTCGGCCCCGACGGCCAGCTCGTCGAGGAACCGCGAGCCGATGACCGCGATCGTGCCGCCGAGCGCCTCCGGTGACCCGAAGCCGGCCGCCACCAGGTCGGCACCGATCCGCCGGCCGTGGCCCGGCTCGGCCGGTTCGGTGAGGACCGCGGTGACCAGGCGGTCCGCCAGCCCGGCCACGATGCGGTGCCGCTGGGCGGCGCTGATCGGCACGTAGTGCGCCCGGTGCAGGGCGACAGCCCACGCCGTGACGAACTGCTCGACGCCCGGCCGGTGCCGGTCGTCGACCCCGTCGGCGTCGGGCCGATCGTTCACCTGCGGCGCCCGACCCCGACGTAGAAGCTCATCCGCTCCGGGTGCTCGCCGACCTCGGCCGGTGACTCGGGACGCCACAGCGGTGACCACACCACACCGGGTTCCACCAGGTCGAGGCCGGCGAAGAAGTCCTCCACCTGGGCGCGGGTACGGGCGGTGACCGGGGTGTTCGTCCGGCCGCTGAGCCGGGTGCCCTCGCCCATCTCGTCCGGCCGGCTGTCGGTGGTGACGTGGCTGATCGCCACGCAGCTACCGGGGGCCAGCGCCGTCCACAGTCGCCTGATCACGCCGTACGGGTCGTCCTCGTCGGCAACCGCGTGCACGACCGAGACGAGCAGCAGGCCGACCGGCTGGTCGAGGTCCAGCAGCCGGCGGACCTCCGGGTGGCCCAGGATGGCGTCCGGGTGGCGCAGGTCCTCCAGCAGGGCGATCGCGTTCGGCTGGCCGGCGAGGATGTGCGTGCTGTGGGTCACCGCCACCGGGTCGATGTCCACGTAGACCACCCGGGTGTCCGGATCCACCTGCTGGGCGATCTCGTGCACGTTGCCCACCGTCGGGATGCCGGACCCGATGTCGAGGAACTGCCGGATCCCCTCGTCGAGCATGAAGCGCACCGCGCGGTGCAGGAACTCGCGGTTCGCCCGCGCGACCAGACGGAGGTCCGGCACCGCGGCCAGGGCCTGCCGGGCGAACTCCCGGTCGACCTCGAAGTTGTGCGAGCCGCCGAGCCAGTAGTCGTAGGCTCGGGCCACGCTCGGCCGACTGAGGTCGACATCTGCTGGTGCCCACTCCGGCCGTTCCATTGCCACCTTTCCCCATCACCACAGTGACGTGACCGCCGCCACTATAATCGGAAGTTTCCCACCCCTGCAGCGCGGCGGGATCCCGCCGCAGGCCAGCGCCACCGCGGTCTCCACCCACGATCCGTCCACAGGGTACGGACGCTCGACCCGCCGGTGGTCGTCAGGCGGGCGGGGTGACCGCGCCTCCGTGGCGGTGTCCCCGGCGACCGCGTCGGTCGATCTCCCCGGGTGTCGACGGCCCCGACCGGCCGGTCGGGGCCGGGCGCGGTTTCGCGGAGCGGTGCCGCCGGGGCGGGCTGGGCCGCCGATAGTTATAAATCCTTTATGCGTAACTTGTCCGATTCCCTCTCGTTCAGTCGTTGACGGCTGCCGCGACACCGAGCAGACCCGTCATCCGCATCTGAACGGGGGAAATCGGTGAGGCCTGTCCTGCGAAGAATCACGAGCGCGTCCACGGCGGTGCTGGTCGCCGGCCTGGCGACCCTGGGGGTGGGGACGCCGGCCCAGGCGGCACCCGGCGACGCGACCGCCCGCGGTGTCGTCGTCGACCTGTCCGCCGAGGTGCTCGGCACAGCGGTGATCTCCGCCGCCGCCACCATCGGCACCGCCACCGCGCCGGCCGCCGGTGGCACCGACACCGAGACGCTGCTGGCGGTGTCGGTGCCGGGGGCGCTCGGCGTGACCGCCAGCGGCACCGTGGAGGAGGTCACCGCCACCCGGGCGGCGGACGCGTCGTCGGCGTCCGCCAGCGTCACCGCCCTCAACCTGACGGTGCTCGGCATCGACGTGCTGGACACCGCCGAGGCCACCGCCACCGCGGTCTGCCCGCAGGTCGGCGCGACCAGCGCGGACACCACGCTCGTCGGGCTGGAGCTGTTCGGCTCGGCGGTGACCCTGACGGCGAACACCCCCGCCGTCGTGGGCAGCGCCGCAGTGGTGGTGCCGGGGCTGGTCGGCGCGAGCCTGGACGCCGCGTTGACCCGCGTCGAGACGACCACCGCCACCGGCGCGACCGCGATCGCGGTGCGGGCCGTCCTCACCCTGTCGGGCACCGTCCTCGGTGTCCCGACCACCATCCCGGTCGGAACCGTGATCGTGGCCGAGGCCAGCTGTGAGCGTCCGCCGGCCGCGCCGACCGCCGCGACGATCACCCCCGACGAGGGTCCGCAGTCGGGCGGCCAGACGGTGACGATCACCGGTACGGGCTTCGTCCCGGACGGCACCACGGTCACCTTCGACGGCGTGCCGGCGACCGACGTCACCGTGGCACCGGGTGGCGGCTCGCTGACGGCGGTCACCCCGCCCGGCGCGGTCGGCCCCGCGCAGGTGGTGGTCAGCACGGTGAACGGCGCGACCGCGCCGCTGGGCTACACGTACCTGGCCGACGGCAGCGGGGCGACGGTCACCGGCCTGACGCCGACCTCCGGACCCACCGTCGGCGGCACCACCGTGACGATCACCGGCACCGGCTTCACCGGCGCGGCCGGCGTGGACTTCGACGGGTTGCCCGGCACCGGGTTCACCGTCGACCCGGCCGGCACCACGATCACCGTGGTGACCCCGCCGAACCCGGCTGGACCGGCCCTGGTCGAGCTGGTCTTCCCGGACGGTCGGGTGACCGCGCCGACGTTCACCTACGTCGCGCCGACGATCACCTCGATTGTGCCGGACACCGGCCCGACCGCCGGCGGCACCACGGTCACGATCACCGGTACCGGCTTCACCGGGGCGACCGGAGTGACCTTCGGCGACACCCCGGGCACCAACCTCGTCGTGGACCCGGGTGGCACCTCGCTGACCGTGGTCACACCGCCGGGGCAGGTCGGCCCGGTGGACGTCACCGTGCTGCTCCCGGGCGCGAACGCCACCGCCCCGGACGGCTTCACCTACGTGGCAGCGGCGCCGACCGCCGCGTCGATCACGCCGGACACGGGTCCGCAGGCGGGCGGCCAGACGGTGACGATCACCGGATCCGGCTTCGTCCCCGGTGGCACGACCGTCACCTTCGACGGGGTGCCGGCCACCGGCGTCACGGTCGCCCCGGGCGGAACCTCCCTGACGGCCGTCACCCCGCCCGGAGCGGTGGGGCCGGCCGTCGTGCTGGTGGGCACCGACGCCGGTACGGCGGCACCGCTCGGCTACACCTACCTCGCCGACGGCACCGCCGCCGACGTGACCGGGCTGACCCCGACGACCGGGCCGACCTCGGGCGGCACCACGGTGACCATCACCGGGACCGGCTTCACCGGGGCGACCGGGGTGACCTTCGACGGGGTGCCCGGCACCGGGTTCACCGTCGACCCGGCCGGCACCACGATCACCGTGGTGACCCCGCCGAACACGGCCGGGCCGGCGGAGGTGCGACTGGTGTTCCCGGCCGGCACCGCCGGGGCGCCGTCCTTCACGTACGTCGCACCGACGATCACCTCCATCGTGCCGGGCACCGGCCCGACCACCGGCGGCACCACGGTGACCATCACCGGCACCGGCCTCACCGGCGCGACCGGTGTGGACTTCGGTGGCACACCGGGCACCAACCTGGTGGTGAGCCCCGACGGGACCTCACTGACAGTGGTCACCCCACCCGGCCCGGTCGGGCCGGTGGACGTGACGGTGCAGCTGCCGGGTGACGACGTCACCGAACCGGACGGGTTCAGCTACGAGGCCGCCCCGCCGCGCATCGACACCGTCACCCCGGGCCAGGGGCCGACCGACGGCGGTACGACCGTGACGGTCGGCGGCTCCGGGTTCGTGCCGGGCCGGACCACCGTCACCATCTGCGGCACGGTCATCCCGGCCAGCCAGGTCACCGTGGCGACGGACGGTCGCTCGTTGACCTTCCGTACGCCGCCCTGCGCGGCCGGCGACACCACGGTCGTGGTGAACACCGACGGTGGCGCCTCCAACGGGCTCACCTTCCGCTACGTCCCGCGGAACCTGCCGGTGACCGGTGACGTCGTCACCACGCCGCTGGCCGCCGGGGCGGTGCTCGCGCTCCTCGGCGTCGTCCTCGTCCTGCTGACCCGCCGTCGGCGGCACGTCGGACAGGTCGACTGACCGGGACGTCCCGGCCGGGGTCCGATCGGAGCCCGGCCGGGACGCACCCCGACAGCCTCGTCCCGCCGAGTGGCGCACCTGCGCCGGGCAGCCAGCGGCCTGACCGCCGTCGTGGCCGCTCAGGCCCCTGGCCGCGTCTCCCGGCCCCGCCGGTTCAGGGTCTGCTCAACCGCCGTGCAGGACAGCGTCGGTCCAGGGCACGCTCAGTTCGCCGTGCAGGACAGCGCCGGTACGCCGTTGGTGCCGCCCGCCGAGGCCAGGAAGCCGAAGGTGGTGTTGCCGCCGGCACCGAGCGCGCCGTTGTAGCTGACGTTGCGGGCGGTGACCGTCGGGCCGCTGCTGGTCAGTGTCGCGCTCCACGCCTGCGTCACCTGCTGCCCGTTGGCGAACGTCCAGGTCACCGTCCAGCCGCTGATCGCGGAGCTGCCGGCGGTCACCCGTACCTCGGCCTGGAAGCCGCCCTGCCACTGACCGGTCACCGTGTACGACGCCGCGCAGGACCGCCCGCCCGACGGCGGCGGGGTCGTGGTCGGTGGCGGGGTGGTGGTCGGTGGCGGCGCGGTGGTGGTCGGTGGCGGCGCGGTGGTGGTCGGCGGGGTGGTGCCGACCGCGCTCATGATGGCGTCGATGATGCCCTGCTGGGTGACGCTGCCGGTGCTGCGGTTGAACAGCCCGAACCCGTACGCCCCGTTGTAGCCGTTGTCCCAGTAGGCGGTGGCGGCCCCGTACTTCTTGGCGGTGGCCACCAGGGTGCGCGCGTAGTCCGCGCGGTACCTGTTGTTCGTCGGGTCGGCGGACGTCTTGTCGACCGATCCGTACTCGCCGACGAAGACCGGGTAGCCACGCGCGACGAAGGTGTCGCGCACCTTCTTCAGCTGCCCGTCCATGAAGTCCTGCTGCCCCCAGGTCGACTTCCGGGCCGGATTGGTGGCGGCCGGCCCCCACTGCGTGATGGTGCCGTTCTCCTCACCGGCGAAGTCCCAGGGGTCGTAGTAGTGCACGGAGATCATCAGCCGCTGCTCGTTGGCCGGGATGGACGACGACCGGTACTGGTCGGTCGGCAGCACGAAGCCGTAGTTGCCGACGGTGTAGTCGATGTTGGTGTTCCAGCCGGGGACGAGCAGCCAGCGCGAGGTGTTGTTCCCGCCGGTCCGGCGGACCGTGTCCACGAAGATCTGGTTGTAGGCGTTGATGTTCGAGTAGCACGGCTGGGTGGGGTTGCCGTACTGCCCGTCGAACTCCTCGTTCATGGATTCGAGGACGAGGCGCTCGCCGTAGCTCTGGAACCGGGTCGCGACCTGCTGCCAGACCTTCTGGTACTTGTCTCTGATCGTCGTCTGGTTCGACGCGTCGCAGATCAGCCACGAGCCGTTGATGGTCTTGTAGCCGTCGCCGTGCATGTTGATCAGCACGTACAGGCCGCGACCGTAGGCGTAGTCGACGATTTCCTTGATCCGGTTGAGCCAGCCGGCGTTGACCGTGTAGTTCGGGGCGGAGCCGATGTTTCCGAGGTAGGAGACCGGGATGCGGATCGTCGTGAAGCCCGCCGCGCGTACCCGGTCGATGAAGGCCTGCGTCACGACCGGGTTGCCCCACGCCGTCTCGCTGGGGATCCCGTTGGCGTTGGCCTCCAGGGCGTTGCCCAGGTTCCAGCCGGCCCCCATGCCGGCGACGAGTTGGGTGGCGTTGAGCTGGGTCATGCTGTCGGCCGACGCGGAACTCGTCGTCACGACGGCGGAACCGGCCAGCGCCAGTACGCCGGAGAGGAAGGCGAACTGCACCTTCCGGAGTGTGGATGTCACCAGGGTCTCCCGTCTTCGAGCCCACCGTCACGCGGGGTTGTCGAAGCGATTCGACGATATTTCGACTGTGTGTCCCGGCAGGTGCCGGGCGGTCAAAGAATAGATGTGCATGCATGAATGGGCAAGGTGGCCAGGGGCCTCGTGCCGGGTTCGGACCGCCGGGGGAGGGCACTACGGCGTGCCGGGCAGTCGGACCGTGACCAGGAGGCCTCCCCGTGGGCCGGGGGCGAGGTCGAGGGTTCCGGCGTGGGCGCGGACGATGCTGTGCACGATGGCGAGGCCCAGGCCGACGCCGGCGTGTTCGTCGGTGCGTACGCGTCTGGTCCCGCGCTGGAAGGGCTCGGTGAAGGTCGACACCAGCTCGGGCGGGAGCCGGTGGCCGGTGTTCCCGATCCGCAGCACGCTCATGTCGCCGTGCGCCTCGGTGTGGACCGACACGGTGCCGCCGGCCGGAAGGTTGTGGACGATGGCGTTCTGCACGAGATTGGTCACCATCCGTAGCAGAAGCTCGGGGGAGCCGCTGGTGCCGGCCGCCCCACCGGAGACGTCCAGGGTGATCCGACGCCGTTCGGCGAGCGGGAGCAGCGTCTCGGTCGCCTCCTCGGCGAGCAGTGAGAGGTCGAGGCGTTCGCGGGTGAAGACACCACGGTCGCCGCGGCTGAGCAGCAGCAGAGCCTCGGTGAGGTCGATCGCCCGCTGGTTGACGGTGTGCAGTCGGTCGATGAGGTCCCCCCGCCCCGCGGCGGGATCCCGGCGGGCGACGTCGAGCAGCGCCCGGGACACCGCGAGCGGGGTGCGCAGTTCGTGGGAGGCGTTCGCGGCGAACCTCTGCTGCTCGGCGACGTGGGACTCGAGTCGTTCGAGCATCGAGTCGAACGCGTCGGAGAGTTCCCGGAACTCGTCGTCGCGTCCCTCCAGGCGAATCCGGTGGGACAGCGACCCGTGCGCGGCCATCCGGGTGGCACGGGTGATCCGGGTCAGTGGCGCGAGCATCCGGCCGGCGAGGAGCCAGCCGCCCAGCAGGCCGAAGAACAGCAGCAGGGCCAGCACCACCACCGCTCTCGGGGCGAAGGCGCGGAGCAGGTCGGAGCGGTTCGGTACGAACATGACGGGGGCGGGGAGCCGGGAACTGCCGGGGGCCGGTGCGGGCGTGGCGGGGGCGTCGATCACCTCGGGTACGTACCGCAGCAGGAACACCCACACGGTGGCGAGGAGCAGGCCACCGGCGAGCACGACGAACCCGGCGTAGCTGAGGGTCAGTTTGAGGCGGACGCTGGGACCGGGCTCCCTAGTCACGCTCCGCTCCCGTGCCCCCGTCGCCGGGGCCGGTGTCGATGCGGTAGCCGACACCCGGCACCGTGCCGATGATCCATGGTTCGCCGAGCCGTTTGCGCAGGGTGGAGACGGTGATGCGGACGGCGTTGGTGAACGGGTTGGCGTTGAGGTCCCAGGCCCGTTCCAGCAGTTCCTCGGCACTGACGACCCCGCCCTCGGCGGCGACGAGGACCTCCAGCACGGCGAACTGCTTCCGGGTGAGCGCCACCGGACGGCCGTCGCGCAGGACCTCCCGACGGAAGGGGTCGACCCGCAGGCCGGCGGTCTCGCGGACCGGCGGCCGGCAGTACCCGCGTCTGCGGTCCAGGGCCCTGAGCCGGAGCACGAGTTCCCGCAGGTCGAACGGTTTGGTCAGGTAGTCGTCGGCGCCGAGTTGGAAGCCGGACGCCTTGTCGTCGATCCGGTCGGCGGCGGTGAGCATGAGGATCGGGATGCCGCTGCCGGAGGCGACCATGCGCCGGGCGACCTCGTCGCCGGAGGGGCCGGGGATGTCCCGGTCGAGGACCGCGAGGTCGTAGTGGTTGACGCCGAGCAGCTCCAGGGCCGCGTCGCCGTCGGGGGCGATGTCGGCGGCGATCGCCTCCAGCCGCAGGCCGTCCCGGACGGCCTCGGCCAGGTAGGGCTCGTCCTCCACGATCAGTACGCGCATGCGGGCAGCCTATGGTCGGACGAGCGTCGTACCGGTGGGTCCGGATCGCCGGCCCGACGCCGTCGCCGGCCCGGTGCGCCACCAGTGGCGGGACGCCAACCCGGCCAGCACGGCGCCAGTGGTGTTGACCAGTACGTCGTCCACCGAGGAGACCCGGTCCAGCAGCAGGACGTACTGTGCGGTCTCCACCAGGACCGAGCAGCCCGCCCCGAGCGCCAGGATCCGCGGCACCGAGGCCAGCGCCGGGAACCGCACCGGGGCGAAGAACCCCAGCGCCGCGAAGACCAGCAGGTTGCCGCCGATCCCGACCGGCCCCATCGTGACCAGGTCCCGCAACGGGACCAGACTCACCCGGCCGGGGCCGGTGCCCGGTGCCGCTCCCGGCATCAGGACCATCCACACGAACGGCACCGTCCCGTAGACCATGCCCACCTCGGTCAGCGACCTCCGCCACGCGGAGGTGCCGCCGGCCGCCCGACGCAGGTGGGCCAGCGTCCACACCGCCAGGGCCGCCAGCGGCAGGCCCACCAGCGTCATCAGCACCACCCCGTTGAACGTGTCGTAGCAGCCGTGCCACCGTCCGGCCAGGCACGGGGGAGCGGACATCATGAGCGGCCGTCGGACGGCGAACACCGCGCCCGCCAGCCCGAGGACACCCAGGCTGGCGAGCGCGACCGTACGGATCGGGCGCGGCGGTGCGGACGGGGAGGCAGGGTCGCTCATGCCCCCATCGAAGCCGGAGCGTTGTTGCGGCGGCGTATGCGTTTCTCCATGCCCTGCCCCCGGCGCGCCGACCCCGGCAGGTCCCGCTCCCGCGCCCGCCCGACCGCTCAGCCGCCGCCCCCGCCACCGGGTGGTCCGACCGGACCGCCGGTGACGGCCGCGGCCTCCCGTAGGCAGATGTCCAGCATGGGTACGCCGTCGCTGTTGGCGAGGACGACGCCGACCCACCCGGTGTCGGGATAGATGCTCCAGTTCGCGCCGACGCCACCGGCTCCGCCGCCCCGGCCGATCACCCACTGACCGTTGACGATGCTCACCGGCATCGTGTAGCCCTCGTAGGCCGTGGGCTCCGGGCCGGGGAGCTTGGCCCCGGCGAACAGGTCGGCGTAGGGCCGGTCCAGCACCGCGCCGTCGCGCAGTGCCTCGGCGAACCGGACCAGGTCCGGCGCGGTGGCGAAACCGTCGCCCGAGGCGTACCCGATGAAGCCCCGGCCCGGGTTGCGGCCCAGGATGTTCGGATCCAGGCTGCCCTCGTCCAGGTTGCGGACGGCGTCCACCAGGCTGCCGTCGGCCTGCCGCAGGTACGGGTGCGCGATGTGCTCGTCGGTGAGCCACTGGTCCCGCGAGTAGTACGCCGAGCCGGTCATCCCACAGCGCCCGAAGACATGCTCGTGCACGTAGTCCCAGAACGTCATGCCGGACACCGCCTCCACGACCTGCGCGGCCATGGCCAGGCCCACACCGCCGCCGGGAAGGTGGCCGTTGGACCCGGTGCCGGGCACGCCCGCCAGCGTCGCCTGCCGCACCCACTGCTCGTGGTACCCGTGCACCTCCTCCCGGCTGTGGAAGACGCGCTGCCAGTCCGGCATCGGGGCGTCCAGCCCGGAGGTGCTGGTGAGCAGGTGGTGGAGGGTCACCTGCTCGGCGATCGGCCCGGCGAGCCCCGTCAGATGGGCGCCCACCGGGTCGGACAGCGTCACCCGCCCCTGCTGCACCAACCGCAGGACCGCCACCGACAGGAAGGGCTGGCTGCCCGAGGAGAGGTTGAACGCGGTGCCCTCGTGGTTGCGGATCCGCCGCTCCCGGTCGGCCATGCCGTAGCTGCGCGACAGCACCGTCCGGCCCCGGTGGGACAGCAGCACCACGCCGGAGAACCTGCCCTCGGCGGCCAACCGCGCCACGTACCGGTCGTAGGCCCCGCCGGGTCGGGTGTCCGGCGGGATGCGGTCGCGTCCGGGCGGGCCGGGGCGGGCCGGGGCGGCATGGCCGGTCCCGGCACCCACCAACGGCCCGCCCGCCGCCACCATCCCGGCGGCGGCCATCCCGCCCCAGGTGACGAGCCGTCGCCGGTCGATACCCCGTGCGTCGTCCTGGTTCATGGTCACGCTCCCCGCCCGGTCGACGGGGCGTGCGCTGACAGTGTTGCGCTCTGCTCCATGTCTGCATTCAAGACACGGGGACGTTGCGCGGGCGTATGGAAATTCCCGTGGCGGAGCACGGCCGCCGGTGCTAACTTCCTGATGCCGTGCGAGAGACCGAGGAGGTGGTACCCGTGAACGTTTCGACATGGGTGCTCCCCTGCGGGGTCACGGTCGGGCGATAGATCGTCCGGGAGCGCCGCCCACGTGCACTCCCGAAGGGCACCACCATGCGATTCACCAGCGAGCAGCGCCTCGAAGACGGCGTCCTCGAACGCGAGTTCACCCTCGACGGGATTCCCGGCATCCTGTGGACGCCCGCGTCGGCCTCCGCGGCCGTGCCGGTCCCGCTGATCATGCTCGGCCACCCCCCGCTCGGGCTGCCCACGATGTACCCCCGGCTGGCGGCCCGGGCCCGGCAGGCCGCGGCGGAGGGCTTCGCCGCCGCCGCCGTCGAACTGCCCGGCAGTGGCGCCAGGCCCCGGTGGGCCGCTGCCGAGCAGGCCCGTGCCGACCTGCGCCGGGCCAGGGAGGCGGGCGGACCGGTCAGCGACGGGATCGTCGACGCCCTCGTCCTGCCCCTCGTCGACCGGGCGGTTCCGGAGACGCGGACCGCCCTGGACGCCCTCCTGGCGCTACCCGAGATCGGCGGCCCGGTCGGGTACTCGGGGGGAGTGATCTCCGTCGGCATCCGGCTCGCGGTGGTCGAGCCGCGCATCGTGGCCGCCGGTCTCTTCGCCGGGAGCTTCGTGCCCCGCGTGATGGTCGAGGAGGCCCGACGGGTCACCATTCCGCTGCACGTCCTGCTCCAGTGGGACGACGAGGGCAATGACCGGCAGGCGGCCCTGGACCTGTTCGACGCCTTCGGCTCGGCAGAGAAGACGCTGTCCGCCAACATGGGCGGACACACCGGTGTTCCGTCGTTCGCCGGGCAGGACGCGGTCGGGTTCTTCGCCCGGCATCTGCGCAGCTAGCTCCGGGTCGAAGCCCGGACTGGGTGCCCGAGCCGATCCGCCGGCCGGGCACCCACGCCGGGCTGCACCACGGCCAGACGTTGCGCCCCACAGCCCCGTCACGGCCCCGCGTCGCGTCCCGTGGCGCTGCACCGGGCGCTGGAGAAGCGCCCGGTCCCGGCCCGGCGACCCGGCGGCGACCTGTCCGATCTGACCTGCGCGATCAGCGGCCCGTCCAGCAGCTGAGCTCCATGCCGTCCTCGACCGGGAAGTCGACGCTGACGTAGCCGTTGTCCGGGTCGCGGACGTAAGCCACGTAGTCGCTCATCGAATCGAACGTCGAGTCGTCGCCGACGACCAGGGCGCCCGGGGCGAGCCGGTCCTCGATCCGGCGCAGGACGGGCAGGCACAGCTCCTTCCAGCCGTCGAGCAGCGCCAGACCGATCGGGCCGCCGACCGTGCCGAGGGTGGTCAGCGCGTCGCCCTCCAGCACGGTCACGAGGTCGCTGAGTCCGGCCGCCTCGATGGTGGCGCGGGCCGCCTTGACCTTGGTCGCGCTGAGTTCGGTCGTCGTGACGTGCCCGACCCCGTTGTCGCGTACGGCTGCGGCGAGGTAGAGCGTCGAGATCCCGTACGAGGTGCCGAACTCGACCACCGTCTGCGGTCGGGCCGCGCGGACCAGGGCGTAGAGCAGGTCGCCGCCGCGCGCCGAGATCGGCATGTAGACGTCTTCGAGCAGGTCGGCACGTTCCTGGGAGGTGGTAGTGGGCGCGGTCCGACACGGGGAGCGCTCGTCGTCCCGCTCGGCCTCGGTGAACAGCCGGGTGATCAGGTCGCGGACAGCGGGGTCGTGCAGTGTCGTCGTCATGACCACTAGACTAGACGCAACGTTGCGTCTAGTAAAGCGGCGGACCTTGTAACGTCGCGGGGGACGTGGACCCCGCCCGGGAAGACGCCTCAGGGGGAAGGAGCGCCCGATGCATCGCGGCAACCGGCACGGCCGGAGCGAGGCGGCCCGCGAGGCCGTGCTCCAGGCGGCGGACGACCTCGTCGCCGAGACCGGCTACGCCAGGGTCACCATCGAGGGCATCGCGGCCCGGGCCGGCGTCGCCAAGCAGACGATCTACCGGTGGTGGCGCTCCAAGACCGACATCCTGGTCGACGCGTTCGTCGCCGACAGCGTCCAGGAGCTCACCCTGCCCGACACCGGCGCCCTCCGCACCGACCTGCGGGCGCACCTCGACGAGCTGGTCCGGTTCCTCGAGGTGTCCGACTCGGGCGCGGTGTTCCGGGCGCTGGCCGGTCAGGCCCAGCACGACCCGGAGCTGGCCGCCCGGCTGCGCGCGGAGGTGCTGCCACGGCTGCGCGCCCGCGACCGGGTGCCGTTCGACCGGGCGGTGGCACGGGGCGAACTGCCCGCCGACGTCGACGTCGACCTCCTCGTCGACCAGACGGTCGGGCCGATCCACTTCCGGGTCCTCGTGACGGGCGAGCCGGTGACACCCGCGCTACTGGACGCCCTGGTCACCGGGGCGGACCAGGGACGGTAACGCCACCCGGCCGGGAACGGCCCGGCACGGCGGTCGCCCGGTTGTGCTGACCGCGGGCTTCGGTGACAGGTGGGTCAGGTGCGGGATCCGATCGTGAGGAAGGCGGGTGCACGTGCTTCTGCCGCCCGCCACCCCTCGTTCCGAGCCGGCCGGCGGGTCACGGCGCCAGTGCCCGGCGCACGGTGTGCAGGACCTTGGTCAGGGCCTGGTGCTGGGCGGCCTGATCCTCGGTGACGTGTTGCCAACCCGCGTACAGCAGTGCCCAGATCACGTGTTGAGCCCAGCCGGGTTCGACGCCGCGGTCGAAGGCGCCGTCCGACTGGCCCCGTTCGATCAGCCGTAACAGTGCCCGGTCGTACTCGTGCTCCTGCTCCCAGTCGACCAGGTCGGCCATGTGGGGCGCCTCCAGCAGCCGGAGCCGGTCACCGAGACCGAAGTACTCCGAGCACAGCCGCTCCAGGGCGGCATCGGCCGGGCCGTCGTCCAGGCGGGCGCGTCCAGCCGCCGCTTCGAGCTGCTCCTCGACGTCCGCCGCGATAGCGGTCAGCAGGTCGGTCCGCTCCGGGTAGTACCGGTAGACAGTCGTGCGTGCCACTCCGGCGGCATTGGCTACGTCGCCCAGTGAGGCCGCAGGTTCCTGGATCAGCAGCGTCACGGCGGCGTCGAGGATGGCACGTCGGGTGCGGGACCGGACCCCGGACTCCCGGCCCGACCTGTCAGCTTTCGCCATCCCAACATGATACAGGTAACAACTTTACGGATATCAGTGGCCATTTTTGGTACAGCAGTGTTCCATTCTGGGCATGTTTGACGCGGGAAGCTTGATCAACCGACTGCCGCGACTGCGCATCCTGTGGTCGTTCGTCCGGCCGCATCGGCGCACCCTGGCGGTGGCCCTGTCGCTCGCGCTGGTGGCGGCATCGCTGGAGCTGGCGAATCCGATGGTCACCAAGTGGATTCTGGACTCGCTCGGTGGGTCGGCGTCGCTGGCCGCTCCGGTGACGACTCTGCTGATCCTGCTCGTCGTCGGTGCCGCCGTCACGGCCTGGCAGCAGACGATGCTGGGCGCGCTCGGCGAACGCATCGTGCTGCGAGCGCGTACCTCCCTGGTCGACCGCCTGCTCCGCGCCACCGTGCCCAGCATCACCAGCAGATCGCCGGGGGAGCACGTCGCGCGCCTCACCTCGGACACGGTCCTGCTGCGCGAAGCCGCCGCCGGCTCACTCGTCGGCCTGATCAGCGGCACCATCATGCTGGTCGGCACACTGGTGTTGATGGCGGTGCTGGACCTGGTGCTGTTCGCCACCACCCTGGCCGCCATCCTCGTCGTCGCGCTGCTGTTCGCGCTGATGATGCCCGGCATCGCCCGGGAACAGGAGCGGGCACAGGAGCACGTCGGCCGGCTCGGCGCCGCCCTGGAAGGCACCCTGCGAGCTATCAGGAGCGTGAAGGTGAGCCGCGCGGAGGCCCGCCTGAGCTCGCGAATCTCCGCCGAAGCCACGTCGTCGGCCGAGCACGGAATCCGCGCCTCCCGGCGTGAGGTCCTCGCCTGGACCGTGGCCTGGGTCGGTGTCCAGGTCGCCCTGATCAGCACCCTCGCCGTCGGCGCCTACCGCGTCGACCAGGGCCACCTCGGGGTCTCGGCCCTGGTCGCCTTCCTGCTCTACACCTTCGGCCTCCTCGGCCCCGTCACCGAACTGTCCACCAATGCCACCGCCCTGCAAGCGGGCATCGCGGCCGCCGAACGCATCCGTCAAACCGACACCCTGCCCGTCGAAGAGGACCTCGTACCGATGCCCGGCACTGTTCCGCCGATCGTCCCTGGTCCCGGCACCACCCCCGCGCTCCGGTTCGTCGGCGTGAGCGGTGCCCACGGCCCTGACCTGCCGCCGGCGGTCCACAACGTCACGCTCGACATCCCGCAACGAGGCCACGTCGCCATCGTCGGCCCCTCCGGTGCCGGCAAGACCACCCTCTTCTCCCTCATCCTGCGCTTCCTCGAGCCCACCGGGGGCACCATCCACCTGCACGACGTCCCATACCGGTCCCTTCCGCGCAACGAGATCCGGGAGAGGCTCGCGTACGTCGAGCAGGAGCCCGCCCTGGTGCCCGGCACCCTCCGCGACAACCTCACCCTGGCCCTGCCCGACGTCACCGACGACGACCTGCACCGCGTCCTGGCGGAGGTCCGTCTGGGCGACAAGGTCGGCACCCTCGTCGACGGGCTGGACACGGTCGTGACGAACACCATGCTGTCCGGTGGCGAGCGCCAGCGCGTCGCGCTGGCCCGTGCCCTGCTGCACACCCCCGAGGTGCTGCTGCTCGACGAGGCGACCGCCCAGCTCGACGGCATCACCGAAGCGGCGATCCACCACGCCGTCCGCGGGAAGGTGCAGACCGGTGTGGTGCTCACCATCGCCCACCGGCTCTCCACCGTCATCGACGCCGACTTGATCGTCGTCATGGAGGCCGGCGCCGTCCGGGCCACCGGCACGCACGAGCAGCTCCTCGCCACCGACACCCTCTACCGGCAGCTGGTCCTGTCCCTGCGAATGGACCCACCAACGGCGCGGACCGACCGTGTCGGGTGACGGGGCGGCTGTTGCCGAGCGGGAGGCCGAGTTGATTCCACCGGGGTGACCACCGACGTCAGTGCGGCACGCCGGCCGGGAACCCCTCGACCCCCAGTACCCGGAGCAGCTCGAGCCTCTCCCGGGCCTCGGCGTCGGCACCAGCAGTTGCTGGCCGAGGTCGGGGGTGGCCAGGGTCTCGCAGTCACGTGCGGTACGTGGGGCTCTCCCCGGGCCGGCGGAAGGGTCGCGACGGAAAGGGCGCGGCCATCGTGCGACAACGGTGGTTGTCGCACGATGGCCACGGGGACGGGTGCCGGATCAGGCGGCGACGGCCTGCAGGTAGGCGGTCCCTCCACAGGAGAGCGTGCTGAGGTTCTTGAACGACATCGTGATCTGGCGCTGGGAGGATCCGTCAGCGTTGATGCGCTGGGCGTAGACCACCCGCGTGACCTCGAACTGGCAGTAGGTGGGGAAGCTGCCCTGGGGCGACGGGCCGATCACGTAGGCCGAGGTGACGGGATTGGCGTTGTTCCAGGTCGTGGACCAGGTGCCGCCGGCACCCACGGTCGCCATCGCGAACTGCGAACCGATGGTGGTCGAGCCGAGCCGGACGTCGGCCTGGCAGGTGACGGCCCCGACGTTCTTGACCTCCACCCAGATCTGCCGGAGCGAACTGCCCGGCTGCACGGTCCAGATGCGGGTCACCTGGAACTGGCAGGCCGTCGAGCTCGTGGCGCCGTTCGGGTTGAGACCGGCCACCCAGATGGTGTTCCAGGGGACGTTCCAGAGGTAGGTCTGGGTGCCCCCCGGGCTGACACCACCGGTCGAGACGAGGGACGTGCTGGTCACCGCCGCCAGTTGCACGGTCGCACCACAGGCGATCGAGCCGACGTTCTTGAGGGTGAAGTGGAACTGCCGCTCCCCACTGGACAGCTGGACGTACTTGCTGCTGATCGTCTCGAACTGGCAGGTGGCCGAGGTGGTGGCGCCGGCCGGGTTGTAGCCGACCACGTAGGCGGCGTCGGCCGGGGCGTTCGTCCAGGTCCAGCCCTGTGTGCCGCCGACCGGGACGGTGCCGGTGAACCACGTCGCGGCGGTGCCGATCCCGCCCTTCGCGGCGGCGCCCAGCCCGTTCGACGCCGCTGCGGCGGCCCGTGCGTCGCGCTGCGACTGCTGCGACGCCTGCGGCGGCTGTGTCTGCTGCGACGACTCGCGGGCCTGTGCGACCCCGGCCGACGCGACGACCATGCCGAGCGTCGTCACCGCGAGGAGAGCCGCGCGGATTCTTCGTCTCATGAAAGCTCCTTCACCCCAGGTTCCGGGCGGTCCGCCCGGCTCCATCAGGCTGCGCGGCCCGGCTTGCCATCGGCTAGCCATCCGATAGCCGCCCTGGCCGCGACGCATAGAATCAGCGTCGATACGTCGATGTGGGGGCTCGATGGCATGGCGCTTGCTCGGCCCGGTCGAGGCCGTGGTGCGGGGCGAGCGAGTACCGCTGGGGCGGCCCCAGCAACGCGCCGTGCTGGCATATCTGTTGCTCAATGCCAACGTGGTGGTGTCGGCGGAGCAGCTGGCCGAAGCGCTGTGGGGCGGAGCCCTCCCCACCCGCGCCCGGGCACAGGTCCAGGTCTGCGTCTCCCGGTTGCGGCGACTGACCCGGGCGGCCGGCATGCCCGAGACGATCCATTCGGATTCCGGGGGATACCGCCTGGAGCTGGCCGGCGACGACCTGGACGTGGTGGCCTTCTCCGGGCTGACCGAAGCCGCGCGTCGGCACGCCGGCTCCGGCGAGCACGAGCGGGCCACGACCCTGTTACGACAGGCGCTGGCGTTGTGGCGTGGCCCGGCGCTCGCGGGCGCCTCCGGCGCCTTCGTGCCGGGGGCCGCCGCTGGCCTGCACGACAAGCGACTCGCCGCGTCCGAGGACCTGTTCGACGCCGAGTTCGCGCTCGGTCGGCACGCCGCGGCGGTGGCGCCGCTGCGTGAGTTGGTCACCGGCAACCCGTGGCACGAGGGACTCGCCGCGCGGCTGATGACGGCGCTGGCCGGGTCGGGGCACCAGGCCGAGGCGTTGCGGGTGTTCGAGCGGATCCGCCGCCTCCTCGCCGACGAGCTGGGCATCGAGCCGGGAGCCCGGCTCGCGGAGGCCCACCTGCGGGTGTTGCGGCAGCAGCTTCCGCCGAGCCGGCCCGCGCCACCGACCCGGGAGCCCGGATCCGGTCCGCGGCCCGCCCAGCTGCCCGCCGGGCTGTCCACCTTCACCGGCCGGGGCGACGCCCTCGCCGCGCTGGACACGATGCTGAGCCGGGCCCGGGAGGGTGGCGCCCTGGCGGTGGTCGCGATCATCGGGACGGCCGGGGTGGGCAAGACGGCGCTGGCGATCCGGTGGGCGCACCGGGTACGGCCGCTCTTCGACGACGGGCAGCTCTTCCTGGACCTGCGTGGCTACTCGCCCGGAGCGGCGACAGCGCCGTCGGACGCGTTGTCCCGCTGCCTGCGCGCGCTCGGTGTGCCGCCCACCCAGGTGCCGGACGACATCGACGAGGCGACGGACCTCTACCGCAGCGTGCTCGCCGACCGGCGGATGCTGATCCTGCTCGACAACGCCCGGGACACCGCGCACGTCCGGCCGCTGTTGCCCGGGGGCGCCGGTTGCCTGGTGATCGTGACCAGCCGTGACCGCCTCGGTGGGCTGGCCGCCCGGCACGACGCGCAGCGGCTGTCGTTGGACGTGCTCGCGCCGCAGGAGGCCACCGAGCTGTTGACCCGCGTCATCGGCGCGGAGCGGGTCGCCGAACAGCGGGACGCTCTCGCCGAACTGGCCCACGACTGCGCACACCTGCCGCTGGCCCTGCGTATCGCCGCGGCGGACCTGCACGGCCGCCCACACGAACGGGTCAGCGGGTACCTGGCGCGGATCCGGGCGGGCGACCCGCTGACCGTGCTGACCGTCCGGGACGACGACCAGATCGCGGTACGGTCGGCGTTCGCCGCCTCCTACCAGACGCTGCCACCGCGACTCCAGCGGCTGTTCCGGCTGTTCGGTCTGGTGCCCGGCTGCGACGTGACAGCGGAGTCGGCCGCCGCGATGCTGCGGTGCGGAGCCGACGAGGCGGCGGACCTGCTCTCCCGCATCGCCGACGCGCACCTGGCACAGGAGCGGGCACCGGGTCATTTCGGCACACACGACCTGCTCGGCCGGTACGTGACCGAGCTGGCGGAGATCGAGGACAACCGGGAGAGCCTGGGCGACCTGCTGTCCTGGTACCTCTTCAGCGTGTACGCCGCCGCCGACCGGCTGTGTCCACAGGTGTTGCGCGTGCCCACACCGCTACCCGCGCCCGCTACTCCACCGATGCGGTTCGCCACCCATGTCGACGCCCTGGCCTGGCTCGACGCGCACCGGCACAACCTCGTCGCCGTGACCCGCCACGCGGCGCACCAGGAACTGCACACCCTCGCCTGGTCGCTGGCGGACGCGCTGCGCGGTTACCTGTGGCTGGGCATGCACACCACGGAATGGTCAGCGGTCGCGAGGATCGGTCTCGCCGCGGCCCGGGCCGACCGGCACGAGCAGGCCGAGGCGGCGGCCCGGCTGAGCCTCGCCGCCCTGCACTGGCGGCTGGAACGGTTTCCCGAGGCGATCGACGACTATCAGCTGGCGCTGCTCTGCGCGAAGCGCTCGGAATGGCGCGACGGCGAGGCGGCCGCGCTGGGCAACCTGGGTCCGGTCTTTCGGATGACCGGCCAGCCGGGTGAAGCCCTGCGGGTGATGGAGCAGGCGCTGGAGTTCAACCGGCGCAACGGCCGGATCCCGGGCGTCGCCGTCAACCACAACAATCTCGGACTGGTCTGCGCCGACCTCGGACGGCTCCGCGAAGCCGTCGACCACCACCACGCGGCGCTCACCCTGGCCCACCAGGGCGGGGCACCCTCCAGCCGGGCACTCATCCTGAGCAACCTGGGCGTCGTCCTCCACCTGCTCGGCCGGTCCGACGATGCGTTGCAGACGTTGACCGAGGCACTGGAACTGCATGAGCAGATGGGCAGCCGGGGCCGTGCGACGACGCTGTGCGCGCTGGCCCGGGTCCACGGCGATCGGGGCGACCATCCGCGGGCGGCCAGCCTCGCCCGGCAGGCGCTGGACATGTCACGCGCGCCGGCCGAGCCCCGGGTCGAAGCGCTCGCTCTGCACATCCTGGGGATCGCCGAAGGTAGAACCGGCACCCTGCTGAGTGCCCTGAGGACGGCGCGTACCACCGCGGACCGGTACATCGAGGCCGACATCACCGTCAGCCTCGCCGAAATCGACGAACCTGCGGCACCTTCCTGGTGCCATGCGGCGCTGTCCGTCACCCGGCAGTGCGGCTATCAGCTGCTCGAAGGCCGGGCGCTCGGCGCCCGCGCCGCAGCCGAGTACCGGGCCGGTGACCTGGCCGCCGCCTGGCGCAGCGCCCGGTTGGCGGCCCGATCGCACGCCCTGACCGGCCACCAGCCGGGCACGGAGCGCATCGAGAAGCTGCTCGCCCTGCTCGCGTCGGAGCCCCTGCCGGGCACCGCGGGCGGGCTACCCGTCGAACCCCGTTGATCCCAGCGCTTCCACCAGCGACGCGTAGGTGGCCTGCACCTCGTCCACCACGCTGGGCACCAGCACCGCTCCCGGGCGTAGGCGGACGACCTCCATCAGGTCGTCGTACATGATGCCCAGCACGGTCGACCCGCCGGCTCGCGCGACGAGCCGGTGGTGGTGGCGGATCCACGCGTCGTCGCTGTCGCGGGCGCGGCGGTGGAACCGCTCGATCGTCGTCTCCTGTTCGTCGACCAGGACGATCTCGTGGAAGCCCGCCCCGTGCTCGCGCGCGATCCTCTCGAAACCGTCGATCTCGTCGCTGGTGGCGAGGTACTGCGGCAGGACGACGTCGTGTCCGCCGGCCAGGTGGACCGCCGCCATCCCCCGCACCAGGGACCACACGGCCGGCCAGGTGTCGGTCTGGTCGTCCCGCCAGCCGCCGACGAGGCGGTGGATGGTGTCGACGTCGAGGTTCAGGGCGCCGGGATGGCGGCCGGTGTAGAGCGCCGAGAGGGTGGACTTGCCGATGCCCGGCGGGCCGTTCAGGTGGATCAGTCGCGCCATTCTCACCTCGATGCAGTGGAGTCGACAGAAGGCCGGCAGGCCAGCCGCACCTGCTCCGGTCACCGTCTCCTGCGGTGCTCGCGACCAGCGGCGCGGACACGTGCCCGCTCCAGCAGCCGCTCCACCTCGTCCGCGGTGGCCGGGCCTGGGTTGACCACGCTGGCCCAGCCCTGGACAGCGTAGGCGGGATGGGGCATCAGCCGGTCGGTCCGTGCGAAGTCGAGTCCGTCGCGGTGGGCGGCGAACTCCTCCGGTCCGTAGCCGAACAGGTTGCGGAACTCGGTACGGCCGATCTCGATGTTGAGCCGGTACCGGCCGGGTCCGGACAGCCGGGAGCGTTCGTCGAAGCCGGGCACGTCGTGCCCGACGATGGTGGCGAACGGCCGCATCCGGTCCTCACCGGCGAAGAAGAACCGGTCACCCCAGGTGTGGGACGGCATCTCGGAGCCGGCTTCGATCCGGGTCTCGGTCACTGCGGGACGGCCGGCGATCCGGGCCGCGTCAGCCGCGCCGGGCTCCGAGCCGACGTGCAGGATCGCGTCGCAGGTCTCGATCGTGGCCGCGTCCAGCGGGGAGTACCCGAGCAGGTCCGTCACGCGTGGGCGCAGGTCGCCGCCGACGGGTGGCGCGAAGATCCCGGTCTGCGGGCCGAGGCGTTCCTCGTAGGTGCCGACTTCCGGTTGGCCGAGGCCGACCGGCCCACTCGCCCCGAGGCTTCCGGCCACGTACAGGTACCTGTCGCCGAGCAGTGGCGACACGATGGAGCCGGCACCGTTCCACAGTGCCGCGAGGTGCTGACCCTCCCAGTGGGTGTCCCACCGGCTCGGGTGCCGCTGGAGGTGGGCGTTGTTGGCCGAGACCAGGACCGGCCCACGGTCGCGCTCCATGGCGAGGATATCGAGCAGGTTCTGCGCCATCACCGCGTCCCGCGCCGCGAGCAGGCGGCCGATCCGCTGGGACGGGGTGCCCGGCTCGGCCATCACGGCGTGGTAGGTGAGCAGGCCGATCGCCGTGGTGGCGAGCACCCTGGCTCGGTTCCACGCCGTGGGGGAGGTGTCGCCGACGAGACGGGGCGCGTCGGCGTACAACCGGGATCGCAGGTCCTCGGCGAGGCCACGGAGCGCGGCGGCCTCGGGTGAGCGGCCCGGTGAACGCGAGGCGTCGTACATGATCTCCGGGGCGGTCCAGCGGTCTTCCCCGCCGACCAGGCGGTCCAGGTCGGTCGTCGTCACGCCGAGGTATTCGGACAGCTCCCGGAGCAGCGGGCCGGGGCTGGGTGCGCCGGTGATCTCGGTCGGCGCGTCGAAACCGTGGAAGGTGACGCGCTCGGCGGGTGCCAGTTTCCCGTTGTGCTCGCGCAGCCAGTCGACCAGTTCGCGGGTCGCCGGATGGGCACCCCAGCCGTGACTGATACCGGTGCTCAGGTCCACCTCGTCGCGCCGGCCCTGGACGTAGTCGTCGACGGCGAGGCCGGCGGCCCGGTCCGATTCGATCGCGATCGACCGGAAACCCTGCCCGACGAGTGTTTCGAGGATCCGGTTGCGCAGGCGGGGGAATGCCGGCTCACCGTGGTAGGGCTCACCGATCGCGAGCAGGTGCGGCCGGCGGGTGCCGACCAGGGACAGCAGCGCGGTGTCGAAAACCATGACCTCGACCGTATCGTTGAACCGACCTGTGAAACTTCACCCAGATCCTGCTCGGAGAACGCCACCTGAAGTCTCAAACCGCGAGGTACCGGCCGGTCGACCTGGGCCGGGCGGTCGGGCTGTCCGCGCAGGCGGTCCGTAACTACGAGCAGGCCGGGATGATCCCGCCCGCCGTCCGCACGCCCAGCGGCTACCGCGTCTACACCGACGACCACCTGGGCGCGTTGACCGCCTACGTCGCGCTCATCGCGGGGTACGGCCACCGTGCCGCCGGAGAGATCATGAAAGCGGTGCTCGGCGGCGACCTGCCGACGGCACTGGCCGTGCTCGACACCGCCCACGTGCAGCTCCACCGCGACCGGGAGACCGTGGAACGCGTCGCCTCAGCGGTCGTCCTGCTCGCCTCCGGCCCGCCGGCCACGCTGGCCTCGGACGCGCCCGTCTCGATCGGCGTCCTCGCCCACCGGCTCGGTGTCACCCCGGCCACCCTGCGCAAATGGGAACGAGCCGGCATCCTCGCCCCGGCCCGGTCACGGACCGCGCGGGTCTACCGCGCCGACGACGTACGTGACGCCGAACTCGCCCATCTGCTGCGCCGGGGCGGCTACCCGCTGCACCACATCGCGGCCGTGATCGGGCAGGTGCACGCTGCCGGTGGCCCCGGGCCGCTGGCCGCGTCGATCGACCAGTGGCGCGGACGGATCACCGCCCGTGGCCGGGCCATGCTCACCGGCTCGGCCCGCCTCGCGGACTACCTGTCCGCCGTGAGCTGACGCTCGACCTGACGACCGGGCCGGGGTCCGGACGGTACAGCCAGCGCTACCTCGACCGGCCCGCCACCTGGATTGTTGTCGGCGACTCCCAAAAATATGGTTTCTTCGCGGAGGAAATCAACGAAAATGGGAGTCCGGCGATGTCGGTGAATAGTGCACGACTCGATTTCGTGTCGACGGTCAACAAAGAGACGCCGGTGGCGGCGGTGCGGGTCCAGCAGTTGCGCAAGGTCTATGGCGGTGACCGGCAGGCGGTAACCGCGCTCGCCGGTGTCGACGCGGCCTTTCAGCGGGGGACGTTCACCGCGGTAATGGGGCCGTCCGGCTCGGGCAAGAGCACGTTGCTGCAGACCGCAGCGGGGTTGGACCGCCCGACCAGCGGCCTGGTGTGGGTCGGCGACACGGAACTGTCGCAGCTCTCGGAGACGAAGCTGACCAAGCTGCGGCGGTCGGAGATCGGGTTCGTCTTCCAGGCGTTCAACCTCGTCGGAGCATTGACGGTGCAGGAGAACATCACGCTACCGTTGCGGTTGTCCGGAAAGCGGGCGGACCCCCTCTGGATACAGCAGATCGTCGACCGGGTCGGGCTCACCGAGCGGCTGTCCCACCGCCCCTCGGAACTGTCCGGCGGGCAGCAGCAACGCGTCGCGATCGCCCGGGCACTGGCCACCCGGCCCGAGGTCATCTTCTGTGACGAACCGACCGGCGCGCTGGACACCCAGACCGCCGGCGAGGTGCTGGCCCTGCTGCGCTCGGTGGTGGACGAGGCGGGACAGACGGTCATCATGGTGACCCACGACCCGGTGGCGGCGTCCTACGCCGACCGGGTGATGGTGCTGGCCGACGGGCGCATCGTGCACGACATGCCGCAGCCGGGCGCGGCGCGGATCGCCGAGCACCTCGCGACGCTCGGGCGTCGTCCGCAGCTGACGCGGGAGGGCTGACCCGTGCTGAAGCTGGCCGGACAGATGCTGCGTCACCGCAAGGGCAGCGCGGTCGCCACCCTCCTGGCGATGACCGCCGGAGTGCTGATCCTGATGTCGCTGGGCGTCCTCGTGGAGTCCGGCCTGCGCTTCACCGCCGCCCCACAACGGTACGCGGCCGCCGACGTCGTCGTCGCCAACCGCGACATCACGCTCACCTCCACCACGCTGGGTGAAAAGGAAACGAACACCGTCGTGCTGCCCGAGGGCGGGACCGTCCCGGCCTCGATGGTCGACCGGATCCGGCAACTGCCGGGGGTGGCCACCGTCGTCGCCGACCGGACGGTGCCGGCGATCCTGCCGAGCGGCGCCGCCACCGGCCACGGCTGGAGCAGCGCCGCCGTCACCCCGTACCAGTTGACCAAGGGTGCCCGGCCCACCCGCGACACCGAGGTCGCGCTGGACGAACGGCTGGCCGCCTCGGTGGCTCCCGGCGACGAGGTGCCGATCCTGGTGAACGGCAGCGCACGGACGTACCGGGTCAGCGGTCTCGTCCGCCACGCGGGCCCCCGACCCGACCCGCACGCACCACCCGCGGTGTTCTTCACCGACGCGCACGCGGTGGTCATCCACCCACGGCTGGGCCAGGTCGACGCGGTGGCCGTCCTGGCCGAACCCGGTGCCGCCAAGGCCGTGGTGGCCGACGTGCGCCGGCTGGCCACCGAGGCCGGCGTCAAGGCCTACGCCGGCGACGAGCGGGGGCTGTTGGAACAGTCCGCGGACCAGGCGGCCTCCCTCATGCTGGTCCAGCTGGGCAGCGTGTTCGGCGGCTACGTGGCGCTGCTGGTCATGTTCGTGGTGGCGGGCACCATCGGTCTCGCGGTCCGGCACCGCCGCCGTGACCTCGCCCTGCTGCGCGCCGTCGCCGCCACCCCCGGCCAGGTCGCCCGCCTGGTCCTCGCCGAGGTGGGACTGCTCAGCCTGTTGTCGGTCGTCATCGGGGTGCCCGTCGGTTGGCTGGCCAGCCGATGGCTGCACCAGGAGCTGGTGGACCGGGCGTTCATCCCGGACACCTTCCCGGTTCGCGGTGGCGGCTGGGCGGCGGTCGCCGTGGCGGTGGCGACGGTCACGGTGGCGGTCGGTGCCGCGTTGATCGCGGCCCGTCGGACGGTGCGGATCCGCCCGACGGAGGCGCTCGGTGAGATCGCCGTGGAATCCGGCCGTAACGGCGTCCTTCGCCTGATCTTCGGTTTCGCCGCCCTGGCCGGCGGCTTCATCCTGATCGCCCTCACCGGCGCGGCGAAGGGGACCGCCGCCCTCGGGCCCGCGATGGGTCTGCTGTGCCTGCTCGTCCTCGCGGTCGCCCTGCTCGGGCCGTGGATCAACCGGGCGGCCGCCCGGCTGCTCGCCCCGGTGCTGCGGCGGGTGTGGGGCGACAGCGGTTACCTCGCGGCGGCGAATCTGCGCGCCAACGCCCAGGGTATGGTCACGGTGCTGACCGCACTGGTGCTGTCCGTCGGCTTCGGTGGCTCGATCTGGTTCCTCCAGGACAACCTGGACAAGCAGATCGTCGCCGAGAACCGTGGTGGGATGCTGGCCCAGCAGACCGTGGTGTCCGCCACCGGACTGCCCGACACCATGCTGGCGCAGATTCGCGACATTCCCGGCGTGCTCGCGGCCACCGGCGTCCGGAACACCTCGATCATCCCGGACGGAGCCGCCGAGGGCGCGGACGCGCAGGCGATCGACCCGGCGGGCGTCGACCTCACCATGGACCTCAAGGTCCGCAGCGGGAGCCTGGCGGACCTGCGCGGGTCGGCCATGGCAGCGTCGACCCTGCAGGCCGGGTCGAACGGCTGGCGGGTGGGCGACCAGGTCACCGTACGGCTCGGCGACGGCACACCCGCCGACCTGCGCGTCGTGGCGATCTACGACCGGGGCTTCGCGTTTGGCGACGTCACCGTCGCCAAGGACGTCGTCGCCGGGCACACCGCCGTCGCCGGCTACGAGCGGATCCTGGTACGCACCGAGCCCGGTAAGGACGTCTCCGCCGCGCTGGGCGGGGTCGTCGGCCAGTACCCCGGCAGCTCGGTGACCAGCACGGCCGACGTCAGCGGTCAGCTCGCCGACGACCTCGCGCTGAGCGCCTGGCTCAACAAGCTCCTGATCGGCATCATGGTCGGCTACGCGGCTCTCGCGGCGGCGAACACCATGGTCATGGCCGCCCTCGCCCGGGGCCGCGAGCTGGCCCTACTGCGCCTGGTCGGTGTCACCGGCAAGCAGGTCAAGCGGATGGTCCACGCGGAGCAGACCGGCCTGCTCGGCGTATCGCTGCTCATCGGCGGAGCCATCGCCGCCGTCACCCTGGTGTCGATCGTGCACACGCTCACCGGCCAGCTGGTGCCCTACGTACCACCGCTCGGATGGGTGTCCATCATCGGCGGCACGACGCTGCTGGCGCTGTTCACCACGATCCTGCCGGTCGCCCGACTGCTCCGCGTCCCGCCGGTCGCCGGTATCGGCATCAAGGAGTAACCGGCCACCGACAGCCGGTTCCGCGGATCGGCGGAACACCCTCGGCGGGCGGGCACGAAGGACGGGCCCGCCCGTCGACGTACCCCGGAAGGGGCCGGCACCGATCCGCGGGTGCGGCGGTACCGCAGGTCGTCGTGGTGGCGGGATCGTTGACCCGCGATCCTTCTGGCGTGCGACCACTGCCGCCACCGCGAACAGTGCGCCCACGAGACGAGAGACAGGGAGGCGATCTCAGCAATGACGAGCGACAGGAAGACGGGCCGCCGGGGGTGGCTCGCCGCTGCCCTGGTCGTCCTCGCGGCGGCCGTCACGATGGAGGAACTGCTGCGCTCCGGCACGCTGGCCGAGGGCCTGCTGGACCACTGGTGGGGTCACGTCGGCAGTACCGCACTGCTGATCGGCGGTGTGGGAGCCGCGTCGTACTTCCTGCATCGCGCGTACCGCAACTGATCGGCCCACCCTCCTACTCGCCGGTAATCGTGCGAGTGCGCTCAGCTACCTCTCAGGTGGCGTTGGTAATTTTCCGGCGCAACGGCCTCCATCATGGATGTCGTTGATCTCGTTGCGGCGCAAGGCTTTCCGGTGGAGTCTTCCTCAGATCACGGCGTCGCGCGGCTGATGGTCGTCAAGGGAGACGCGCGGAGTGTTTAAGAAGATGCTGGGCGCGTTCGGGGTAGGTGGCCCGAGCGTCGACACGGTCCTGTCGAATCCGAACACCCGTCCGGGGTTGCTGCTCGACGGGCAGGTGAACCTGACCGGCGGCAGCCACGACGTGGACATCGACCACATCACCGTCGGCCTGGTCACCCGGGTGGAGATGGAGGGCGTCGAGGAGGAGTACGACGCGTTCGTGGAGTTCCACCGGGTGGGGGTCGCCGGTGGCCTGCACCTGCGGGAGGGGCAGCAGCTGTCCCTGCCGTTCCAGGTGGCGGTGCCGTGGGAGACGCCGGTGACCGACCTGTACGGGCAGCACCTACACGGCATGACGATGGGCCTGCGCACCGAGGTGGCCGTGCGCGGTGCGGTCGACAAGGGCGACCTCGACCCGGTGTACGTGCACCCACTGCCGGCGCAGGAGCGCATCCTGGAGGCGTTCGGTCGGCTCGGTTTCCCGTTCAAGGGTGCCGACCTCGAACGCGGTCACCTCGCCGGGCTGCACCAGACGCTGCCTTTCTACCAGGAGATCGAGTACTACGCGGCCCCGCAGTACGCCCACGCCGTCAACGAGGTCGAGTTGACCTTCGTGGCAAGCGAGCACGGCGTGGACGTGGTGTTGGAGTTCGACAAGCGCGGCGGCCTGTTCACCGGTGGCCACGACTCGTACGGGCGGCACCACGTCGCCCACGGGAGTGCCGAGCACGGTGACTGGGCCGCGCAGGTCGACGGCTGGATCCGGCAGGCCCTCGAAGGCCGTCAGGGCCTGCACGCCGGGCATGGCTACACGGTGCCCACCCAGGGTTACGGCGTGCCCGGATATCCACCGCCTCCCCCTCCGCCGGGCTACGGCCAGCCCGCCTACGGTGCTCCGGGCTACGGGCAGCCTGCCTACGGTGCTCCGGGCTACGGGCAGCCTGCCTACGGTGCTCCGGGCTACGGGCACGTCGGGCACGGTCACTCGGGTGACCATCACGAGGAGCACCACGAGCGGAGCGGCCCCGGCATGGGCGCTGTCGCCGCCGGTGTGGTCGGTGGCGCCGCGCTCGGGTTCGCCGGCGGGATGGTCGCCGACGAGGTCTTCGGCGACGACGAGGACGAGGGCGGCGACGACGAGGGCTGAGCCCGTCGTCGGTCCACTATGGGCCTTGGTAGTGCTTCCTATTGGGCAGGCGACCTGGGCGTGCTGCAACCTCGGCCGTCAGGGGTGAAGCCGCCGCTCGTAACGCCCGATGCGGGCACAGCGGCAGCCGTGGCGCGACGGCTGCTTGTTTCGCACGACGCTGTGGCGAGGGCGCGCTTCCACAGTTGGCCATCTACGGCCCGATCGACACCGCCATCCGAGAGCTTGCCGTTCCTCCCAACGAACACGGTCGGCTCGCCGCGCTCGCCGACGCGGTGCGGTTGACCGATTTCGCCAACTGCGGCCGAGGAGCGGCCTTAACGGCAATCGCTACCTTACATAGTAATTTCCGCCCTTATGTCAGCGGTACCCGCACGATCAACCACTGCTGCCAGGCCTCCCAGTGGGTCGACCAGAGAATCGGAGGAGTTGGATTGGCGATCGAGCCATCCTTGGCGACGGCGGGGACCTTAGTGTCGGTCCTCGCGTCAAGGGCGTAGGCTGATCGATTTGCCTCTATCAGAAATGCAACACGGTCGTCCGTAGGTGTCATGCGCCACCGCTGGCTGTCGAGATTGCGGTCCGTCTCGAGCCACACCCAACTCCTGTCGCCGGCATGTCCGTCGGTCGTGAGTGCCTTACCGCCATGTTCGCTGACGATCTTCACGGCGTCGCGGCCGACCTTCCGAATTCTCCATTGCTGCCACGGCGCAGCGTGCGGCGTCCAGAGGACCGGTCTGGTTCTCTCCTGTGGCTCCGTTGTGGCGTCCAGCGCGAGGCCCCAGCGGCGGTCGATCAACAGGCAAGGGCCACCAAAGAGCTCGTCGGCCCTGAACCTCCTCTTCAGCGATGCCCACTCCTTCTGGCTGAGAGTCATCTTTATGACTCCCAGGCTCAAGGTCACCGACGTCTCGACCACTCTGTCCCCTCAACCCCGTCGTCTGATGAACTCGACCAGTTCTGGCCCAGATCAATCCGGTTGCTCGCAATTCTCTTTGGCAGAGCGCTCTAGAATATAGATCCGTCCGGTCGAAGCGGTGTCCGCTTATCGGCAGATCCGTTTCCCGACAGAAGATGTGCATGTCTGCCTGGTCGCAACCTTCTGAAACCGGGGATGTGGCCCGTCTTGCGGTGTTGGCCAGTTGGAACGGCCTCATCGGCCCGCCGATGCTCGGCTTGTCGGCGACCACTACGACCTGAGCTAAGCCGTGATTGCGGTGCTGACCTCCTCCTCGGCGTGGCCATCGTGGCCGGGCGGCAGGCAGACGACGCCCAGATGAATCAGAGCAGCAGCAGATCGGTTGCTTGATGGGGAGCTGCATGTCGTGCGCGATGAGGCGCATGGGCGTGCCGGTGGTCCTGGCCTTGCGGACCTGTTGGAGTTGGAAGACCAATGGTTGGGCGAAGAGGACCACGCACCGTCCGGTCGGTACGGGGCCAGACACGCCGGCCGCCTGCGATGACCACGCTAAGGTCAGCGCTCCCGGCCGGAGCTTGACCCCGTGCACCCAACCGCGACCGTGCACGTCGAAGTCGAAACGGCGGGTTACCACACCAGTCACGAGCACCTCCTCGCCGGCAGCCTCGGGCCGGCGCGCGGCGCCCCGCTCGACGGTGACGTTGCACGAAGGATGTGGCACGACCGCGCTCGTGTACGTGGTGCCGGGTGAGAGATCCCAGCGCAGCGTCCAGTGGTACTCGACCCATCGCGAGAGCACCGGGGCCGTATCGGTCCGCTCGCTCGAGACGTACCGCGCGAGTTCCTCGGGTCGCAGGATCCCGGCACTCGTGGTCGTCGCGTTTTTGCTAGTCGGCACCCAGCCAGCCTAGGGACGATCGGTGACATGACCGACACTGCCGTGACCGCACCGACCGCCACCTTGAAGATGACCACGCTGGACGCCGGGGACGTCGCCGCCGAGGCGACGTTCTGGGCCGGCCTGCTCGGCTGGAAGGTGGCCCACCAGCAGGAGGAGTACGCAATGCTGACGGGACCGTCGGGCGCACCCGCGCTGGGGATCGGGCTCGTCGCCGATCACCAACCGCCGACGTGGCCCGACGAGGGCGGGCGCAAGCAGTTTCACCTCGACCTCGCCTGCGACGACATCCCTGCGACCGAGGACCATGCCCTCGGCCTCGGCGCGACACTGGCGAACCCCCAACCGGGCGAGACGTGGCGCGTCCTGATCTCGCCAGCCGGGCACCCGTTCTGCCTCACCAACGCCGCGAACTGGTAGCTCCTGGCGGCGCTGGCGAACGCGCTGCCGACCTGGCGGTCACTCCGTCACGGTCCCATGGCCTCTGTCGACATCGCCCGGTGAACCCGCACCGCCGTCCTCCCAGGTGGCGGTCGGGCCGCTACCACCCGCGAACGCGATCCGGTGCACCGAAATCTGGGGCTCGGTCTCATATTCGGCTCTGTCTCAGGACGACCTAGACCTAGCAGTAGCCCGTCGGACAGGGCCGGACGTGAGGGATGCTCGTCGCACGAGCACCCACCGAGCACAACCGACCGCAAGGGACGGAAAAGCAAGGGGGTCTGACCACCATTTCGGCAGGTCAGACCCCTCATGATCTTGTGCGCCCGAAGGGACTCGAACCCCTAACCTTCTGATCCGTAGTCAGATGCTCTATCCATTGAGCTACGGGCGCTTGCTGCTCGACCAGTCTACACAACCGGTTTTGCGCGGAGACTCCGGGATTCGAACCCGGGAGGGGCTTTAAAACCCCAACCGCATTAGCAGTGCGGCGCCATAGACCAGACTAGGCGAAGTCTCCCCGGTGACCCTGCGGACCACCGCGGACGAGGATACAGGTCCGCCCCCACCCGGGGCAAAGCGACTGTCGGTGTGGGGGGCGGACCGCTGGGTGCCAGCCCGACCTGGCGTGACCGTGCCGGCCTGGACCACGCGCCGCTCGCACCGTGTGCGGGGTCACGTTCGCGACTAGGCTGCATCGGCATGCAGGAGCAGCCGCCGAGCGACCAGCCCACCGGTGACCGGACGCGTCGCCGCTCCCCGGAGACGACGTTCACCCCGCCGCGCCAGCAGCAACCCGCGGACGGCGAGGCGAAGGCCCGGCCGAGGCGGACCCGCCCGGCGAAGGCGGCGCCGGCCGTCCTGTTCCAGCCGCCCGTCGCGGAGCCGGTCGAGGCCCGTCCGCCGGCCGTCACCCGACCGCGCGGCGCGGGCGGCGACAGCCTGCCGGCGGCCGGGCCGACCGCCGTGGCGGACGACCCGTCGACCACCCCGGCGCAGCCCGGGACGGGCGGTGTGCCCCCGCAGGGTGGCAGCGCGAACCCCAGGAAGTCGACCCCTCGGCGGGCCACCCGCAGCCGGGCGGCGAGTGCGGATGCGGGTAACGCAGCCCCAGCCCCAGCGCCCGACGGGCAGGCACCGTCCGGCCAGGCCAGCTCCGAGCCCACCGAACCCGGCACCGGCAACACCTCGGAAGGCGTCACCACGCCACCCCGCAAGCGAACAGCCCGAAAGGCGACGCCGGCGGACGACAGCCGCCAGACCGCCCGTAAGGCTGCGCCACGCAAGAGGGCGACCCCGACGAAACCGGTCCCGCCGGCACCTACCGCCCAGTCGGTAGCGGTCCAGGGCGACGCGACCGCGCCGACGGCGACGCCGAGCAGACCCACTCCCGCCGCGTCGACCACACTCGCCGAAACCGCCACCCCCACGAAGCCTGCCACCCCTGCCGAGCCCGTCGGCCCTCCCGGACCAGCCGCCCACGCCGACTCCCCCGAACCCGCCGCGCCTGCCGCTCCAGAACCTGCCGCCGAAGCGCTCGAACCCGCCGAAGCGGTTGAACCCGCCGAAGCGGTCGAACCCATCGCAGCGGTCGAGCCCGTCGAGCCCGTCGGGGCACCGTCGACGGCCGCAGCGACCGGCGTAACCGGTGCGACCGGTACGGGCGGCGCGGAGTCGGGGCGTACCACGGTAGGGGAGCTGGCGGCGCTGCGGACCCGGCTGCTGGCCCACCCGGGGTTCGCGCCGGAACTGCTGGCCATGGCCGCCGTCGCGGGGATCGGGCCGCGCGCCCGGGAATGGGCGCACGGGCTGCGCGCGGCGTACCCGGATGCCGATCCGGACGGGTTGGCCCGGCTCGCCACCCGGCGGTACGTGCGGCTGGCCGGGGTGGGCGGGGGTGCGGCGGCGGGGGCCGGGGTGTTCGCGCCGCTGGCCGAGCTGGCGGTGGTGCTCTGGACACAGTCGGCGCTGGTGCTGCACCTGGCTGCGGCGTACGGCCGGGATCCGGCCCACCCGGACCGGGCGGTGGAGGTGCTGGTGCTGACCCAGGTGCACCCGGACGCGGACAGCGCGCGTGCCGCGCTGGACGCGGCGCGGGCGGCGGACGGGCCGGGGGAGGGGCCGTGGCCGCGCGCGGTGGAGGCGGCCTGGCGGCTGGCGGCGCCGCTGGCCGCGCAGGCCGGTGGCTGGGCCGCGCTGCGCCTGGTGGCCCGGGTGTTGCCGGGGGCGGCGGTGCTGGCCGCGGCGGCGGGTGACGCGGCGGCGGCCGAACGGCTAGCGGCCCGGACGGTGACCGGCTACCGGCGGGGCGGGAACGGCGGCGGTCAGAGCCAGTCGAACCACTCCCGGGGCAGCGACGAGTAGCCGACGAAGGCGACCACGTCGAGCAGGGTGTGCGCCACGATCAGCGGCATCACCCGCCGGGTACGCAGGTAGAACAGGCCGAACACCACGCCCATCACGGCGTTGCCGACGAACGCGCCGAAGCCCTGGTAGAGGTGGTAGGAGCCGCGCAGCAGCGCGCTGGCCGCGATGACCGCGCCGAGCCGCCACTGGAGCTGGCGCAGCCGGGTGACCAGGTAGCCGACCACGATCACCTCCTCCAGCACGGCGTTCTGCACGGCGGCGAGGATCAGCACCGGCACCGCCCACCACAGCTCCGGCAGGCCTGCGGGCACCAGGGTGGCGTTGACGCCGAGCTGCGCCGCCGCCCAGAACAGGGCCAGGCCGGGCAGGCCGATCAGCGCGGCCAACCCGGCACCCCGGGCCAGGTCGGAGCCGGGCCGTCGCAGGTCCACCCCGAGGGTCCGCGCCGGGTCGCCGGGATCCCGCGCCAGCAGGTGTACGGCGAGCAGCACCGGCAGCAGCGCGAAGGCGATGCCGAGCAGCTGGTACGTCAGGTCTAGCCAGGGCCGGGCGGACTGCGAGGTGTTGAGCGAGGCGGTCTGCTTGGACAGCGGCCCGTCGGCGGTGAGCTTCGCGGTCAGCGACACCACGGCGTAGACGGCCGACTGCCCGAGCGACAGTCCGAGCACCAGCAGGGTCTCGGTGCCGAGGACCCGCCGGGACGTCGGGCTGGGCGGCTGCTCAACGGTCACCGCACCACTCTGCCCGACGGCGCGGGTCGCCGGCACCGCCCGGTGGGTCAGATGAGTCGGTCGCACATTCTGTGCGACCGGTGGACACGCTCCGTGGACATTCTATGCGTGCCCGATCCGCCGTATGGAGGAGGACCGCCCCCCGTGGACAACTTCGCTCGGTTGCTCAAGCAGAGTTGGACCCTGGTCGAGGAGGACCGGGACCGGCTGAGCGGTCGCTTCTACGCCCGGCTCTTCCTGCTCGACCCCGAGCTGCGCAGGCTCTTCCCGGCGGAGATGACCGGCCAGGGCGACCGGATCCTGGACGCCATCGTCACCGCCACCCAGGTGATGGACGATCCGGAGAGCTTCGACGAGTACCTGCGCTCGCTGGGCCGGGACCACCGGAAGTACCACGTCGACACCGCGCACTACGCGACGATGGGGGTGGCGCTGCTGGACGCCCTGCGCTGCACGGCGGGGGCCGGTTGGAGCCTGGAGTACGACCAGGCCTGGCGGGAGGCGTACGCGGCGATCACGGCGACGATGCTGGCCGGCGCGGAGGCGGACCGGAATCCGCCGTTCTGGCACGCGGAGGTGCTCACCCACGAGCGGCTCGGCGCGGACACCGCCGTGTTGACCGTCCGCGCCCTCCAGCACCCGCTGGTCTGGAAGGCCGGTCAGTACGTCAGTGTCGAGGTGCCCCGGCACCTGCCCCGGGTGTGGCGGACGTACTCGGTGGCGAACGCCCCGAACGACGACAACGTGCTGGAGTTCCACGTCCGTACGCCGGGCGGCGCGGGCTGGGTCTCCGGCGCGCTGGTCCGCCGGACCAGGCCGGGTGACCTGCTCAGGGTGGCCGCGCCGATGGGTTCGATGACGGTGGACCGCGACTCCGGGCGGGACATCCTCTGTGTGGCCGGCGGGGTCGGCCTGGCGCCGGTGAAGGCGATCGTGGAGGAGCTGGCCGGCTGGAACCGGGACCGCTGGGTGCACGTCTTCTACGGTGCCCGGCACGCCGACGAGCTGTACGGCCTGGCCGGGCTGGAGGAGCTGGTCGCCGCGCACCCCTGGCTGTCGGTGACCCCGTCGTGCAGCGAGGACCCGGACTTCGGTGGTGAGCGGGGGGACGTCTCCGAGGTGATCGCCCGCTACGGCCCGTGGACGACGCACGACTGCTACGTCTCCGGCTCCGCGGCGATGGTCCGGGCGACCCTGCGGGCGCTGGCCGGGGACGACGTGCCGCCGCAGCACATCCGGTACGACACCTTCGGCAACCTGTAGAGCTTTACTCCCCCCGAGACCGGGTCGCGTGCCCCCGCCCCCTGGGGCACGCGACCCGGTCGCCCGTCCGCACCGGTCGCCGTCACCCAGCCCCGCCCCGGCCACGCGCGCCCGGCGACCGGTGGAACCGGCGACGGGGTCAGGCGTTGCTCTCGCGGTACTCCTCGACGGGGACCAGCGGCACGCCGGGCGGCATCCGGTCGGTCCAGGACCGACCCTCGAGGTGGTCGATCTCGTGGGCCACCAGCCGGGCCATCCCGTACGCGAACGAGGTGATCATCTGGCCGCCGTCCCAGCGGGCGTGTTCCACGTCGATGCGCAGCGGTCGGGGCACCAGGCCCCGGTGGTCGGCGGTGGCGAGACAGCCCTCGTACTGCTCGACGGTGTCCGGGCTCTCGCCGACCACCCGGGGGTTCACCAGGACGACCGGCGGGGCGTCCCGGTCAGCGGGGCGGACCACGGCCACGGCGGCGTCCAGGCCGAGTTGGGGTGCGGCGAGGCCCATCCCGGCGCTGAACGGGTGCAGTTCGTCGGCCCGGGTGAGCAGGTCGGTGAGCCGGTCGACCACCTCACGGGCGGCGGTGGCCTCCCGGGGCAGGTCGAACGGGCGGGCCGGCTGGCCGGCCGGGATCGCCTCGGGGGCCAGCACGCCGAGCGCCCGCAGCTGCTCGGCGGGGCGGGTCGGCACCGGCGCGGTCGTCTCGGCGGGCTCCTGACGGAACCGCCACTGGAGGCGGAAGCGGGTGTTGAGCGGTGGGTCCTCGGTGGACCAGTCGAAGACCACCCGGTCGCCCCGGTCGTGTCGACGTACCGGGGTGCGCAGCGGTCCCTCGTCGGCGGAGAGCGAGGTCTCCACCCCCCACACCCGGGGGTCGAGGGCCGCCGGCAGGTCCAGCCGTACGGCGAGGTGCCGGGTGGGCAGGCGGACGGCACGTTGGAACCAGGGGCCCCACTTGACCCGGCCGACCCGGTAGGCGTACTCCACGTCGGCGCGTTCGCCCGGGTGCAGCGGGAACGGGCCGTCGCCGTTCTCGAACAGCAGCCAGATCTCCTTGTACGCGTCCCGGTCGTGGCGGACCCGCCAGTGCATCGGCTCGCGGGCGCCACCGTCGTGATGGACGGCCCGGAAGCGCAGCTCGGCGAAGGTGAGCGGGTGTTCCCGGTGGTGCCGGTTGGAGCGGCTCGGATCGTCGGGCCACCGGTCGACGGCGACCCGGACGAGGTAACGGGTGACCGGTTCGGTACCGGCGTTGTGCAGCCGGCGGCGGACCACGCATCGGTACGTCCCGTCGACCAGGGTGAGGCTGGCGGTCTCCCGTTCGACGACGAGCCCGGTGCCCGGCGGGAGCCACCGGCCGGGGGGCGTGGGTTCGCGTTGTCCGGGGGCGGCCCGGGTCTGGCGGAGCCGGTCGTACTCGCGGAACCGTTGCCAGATGACGCCGCCGGCGTCGAGGACGGCTTCGGCCCGTCGGGCGAAGTCCTCGGTGGGGCGGTGGCGCCGCCCTTCGACATGGCTCACGTACGACGGGTCGAAGCCCATCATGGTGGCGAGCTGCTTCTTGGTCAGCCCTCGCCCCGTCCGGTGCCGGGCGAGTTCCGCCGCGAACGCATCGGTGGCCCGCTCCAGAGGGGAGGTCGTCATCAGCTTCCTCACGCAGCCGGGATGACAAGTGTTCACGTTTTCCCGCTCGGCTTACAGCGAACTGGCACGTTGCCGACATATGCCTTGACATCACCTCCTGTTTCTCTCTTGCAGCTGCGCCCGGATACCGCCCGACCGCCGCCCGAACGGTGGTCGGGCGGCGGTCGGGGTGGTGGAGCCGGCTGGCCCGGATCCGGCGAGCAGGAGGTGACGCCCGCCTCCCCGATACCTGGTGAAGAGGGCTTCCCCCCGGCCGTGAGGATGGTTAGGCTATCCTTAGCTTCACGCGTGATCCCTCCGGTACCCTGAGTGGCCGCGCGAACCGCTGCCACCCCTGGTGGCCCGAGCCAGTGACGGGAGGGTGGTCCAGGTGACAGCGGTGCTCCCGGGCCAGGACCTCGCCGGCCGGCTCGCTCCGGTCACCGCCACCCTGCGCGCCATGTTCGGCACCGACGTGTTGCCCGGCCTCGCGCCCGGCCTGGTGGTGGCGGACGAGGGCGGTTGGAGCCCCGCCACCACCCTGGTCGACGGCTCCCGGATGCCCGATTTCCTGCGCGCCGCCGCCCGCCGCTGGGGTGGCACCCCGCACGCCTGCGCCGCGCTGGCCTGGAAGGCCTACAGCTACTGGACGGCGCTGCCGGTGGTGCTCGGGTGGGCCTCGGCCCGTCGGGTGCCGTTGCTCGACCCGGCCGACGTGCTGATCCACTTCGAGGACCACCGGCAACTGCTCACCATGGGCCTGCGCCGTTCGACGGCCGTCGCGGTGCTGCCCGGTGACCCGCTCGCGCTCACCTGCCAGCCCGGCGTCCGGGTGGTCGCCGACGAGGCGGAGCTGCTCCGCGTCCTGCGGGCCAGCCTGCTCGACGCCCACCTCGCCCCGATGATCGCCGCGCTCCAGGCGGAGGTGCGGGTGGGCGCGCGTACCCTGCTCGGCTCGGTGGCCTCCGGCATCGCGCAGGGCATCCTACGGGCGGCGGACGTCCTGCCGGGCTCGTCGGTGCACACCGTCGACACCCTGCTCGACGCGCTCGACCTGGCGGACCTGGTCGAGCTGGTGCCCGGCCGCACCGGCGAGCCGACCGTGCAGCGGCGCACCTGCTGCCTGGCGTTCACCCTGCCCAGCCCCAAGATCTGCCAGGGCTGCTGCGTCCGCTCGGCCTGACCTTCCGCCGGCTCAGTCGGCGAGCTGCCGGACGTCCCAGAGCCACACCCCACCGGTCCGGATGGGGGTGACACCGGTCAGCGCGGTCATCGCCCGGCGCAGCGCGTCGGCGTACCGGTGCGGGCCGAGGATCACCACGCCGGCCCGCCAGTACCGCAGGTCGGTCCGGGCGGCCCGCCGGTCGGCGGCGGTGACCGGCGGGACGGTTCCGGTCCGCGCGATCCCGCCGAAGAAGTTGCTGGTCCGCCGATAGGGCGCGGTGAACAGGGCGGCGTCGGGCTCGGGGGACCAGGGCCGGGTGTCCGGGGCGAGGAAGTAGCCCCGGGCCAGCGGCATCTCCAGCCGGGTCCGGGACGACCAGCGCAGCGGGTCGGCGTAGGTGTTGTCGGGCAGCGGCAGGGTCACCACGCTGCGGCCCCCCGCGACGTAGGGACGCCAGCCGCCGGCGGTGACGAACTCCGGCACCGGGTCGAGGCGGGTCGTCGGCAGCGGGGTCGGCAGCAGCGGCAGCAGGGCCATCAGTAGCACGGTCACCGTGGCGAAGCGGATCTGTCGCCGGGCGGCCGGGTGCCGGCGGGCGAGGTCCCAGGACCGCTGCGCGCCGAGGGCCAGCAGCACCCCGAGGATCGGCGTGACCGCCAGCGACCAGCGGGTGGGCACCACGGAGTGCAGCAGGGGCAGCTCCTCCAGCAGCGCCCAGGGGGCGGGTATCCCGGTGTTGCGCCCGTTGAGCTGCACCTCCCGGCCCAGCGACAGGACGGCGAAGAACAGCCCGAGCACGGCCAGGCCGACCACCAGGGCGCTGCGCCGCAGCCACCAGACCAGGGCGACCGTGAGGACGACCAGCGGCCAGCCGAAGAAGGCGTTCTCCTCGGTGGGATTGCGGGCCAGCGGATCGGCGGACCGGGCGTCGCCGGCCAGCGACTCCCGGGACCAGCCCACGAACGCGCCCAGGTCGGTGCGGTAGCCCCGGATCAGCCGGGACAGCCCGTGGTAGGAGCCCGGACCGAAGAGCTGCACGTGGAGCGGGTAGGCGAGCAGCACGGCGGAGAGGAGCGCGGCCACGCCGAGCCCGGCGAGGAACGGCCGGGTGGCCGAACGCAGGCGCGGGCGGCCGATGACGAGGGCGCCGACCACCACGGCCAGCCCGATCGCGGTCATCAGCAGGATCTCCAGGTTGAGGAACGCCTGCCAGACGATCAGCAGGCCGAGCAGGAGCCCGTTGCGCAGCCACCGGCCCGGCTCGGCCAGCCGCAGGGTGCGCCAGATGATGAGCGGCACGACGAACTGGGAGACGATGTTCGGGTGGGCGTTGGCGTGCGACACCATCGCCGGGGCGTACGCGCAGAACGCCGCGCCGAGCCAGGCCGCCCCCCGGGACGGGGTGACCACCCGGGACAGGAGGAAATACCAGGCGGTGCCGGTGGCCGCCATTCCCAGGGTGAGGAAAAGGAGAAACGACCAGTGCGGCCCGAAGAGCAGGGTGACCGGAGTCATCGGTATTGACACGGATAATACCGAGGTATTCGCCATCAGGTTGACGCCGTCGGGCACGTTCATCCGATCCGAAGCGAACGGATAGCTCCATTCCGTGACCACCCGTGCGCCGTGGGCCATCATCCACTCGAACTGCGCCTGATCCGATCGGTTGTCCCGCACCCCCGCCCCGGGGTCGCGCCAGAGCCGGGCGGTCACCCAGAGCGCCAGCAGGAGATAGCTGCCGACGGCGAGCGCGTCGGCCCGCCACCGGGTGGTGGACCCGGCCTGCACCGGTCGGCCCGCCGGTGGTGACGGTCCGGCCGGGAGCACCCGTCGCCAGCTCCGCCGGACGGTCCGCCGGGCCGGCCCCGACCCCGCGTCGGCGACGCCGGACCGGTCGGCCCCGGGGTCCGATTCAGGAGTAGTCATGACAATTCAGAGCGTAGTTGCCCTATGGCGGGCACGTGACATGTTTCGGGTACTGCCGTACTATGTGCCGGGTTCGCCGACCGCCGATCGCGTGCCCTCCCCCGACCACATTCCAGCCCCCACGGTGCCCCGTTTCCTCCGCCCCTCTTGCGGATGATTCACTCTGTCGGTCCAGGCGCGGGTCAGTCATATATCGTGAGGAATCGACGCATGGTAGAAATCCTTGGGGATCAGCGCGTCCAGGCAGAGGTGCTGGAGGGTCTGGCCACCGCGGTCAACCACCGTCGGTGGTTCGTCGAGCTGGCGGTGCCCCACCTCGGTGACGACCCGATCGAGATCGGCAGCGGCCTGGGTGACTACGCCCTGGAATGGGCGCGGCACGTCCCCCGGTTCACCGCCACCGAGGCCGACCCGGACCGGCTCGTCCTGCTCAAGGAGCGGCTGGTCGACGAGCCGACCATCGAGGTCCGCGAGATGCTGCTGCCGCACCCGGGCGGCGGCGACTACAGCGCGGCCGTCTCGTACAACGTGCTGGAGCACATCGAGGACCACGTGGGCGCGCTGCGCAGCATGCGCGACCTGGTCCGGCCCGGCGGCGCGGTGATCATCATCGTGCCGGCGTTCCAGTTCGCGATGGGCCCCGCCGACATCGCCACCGGCCACGTGCGCCGCTACACCAAGAAGACCCTCGGCGACGCGATGACCGCGGCCGGGCTGCGCGTCGAGACGATGCACTACGCCAACGCCCTCGGCCTGATCGGCTACTTCATGGCCACCAAGGTCTTCCGGCTGATGCCGAAGGAGGGCCCGATGGTCAAGGTCTACGACACCCTCGTACTGCCCGCCACCAAGGCCGCCGAGCAGCTCGTCCGGCCGCCGTTCGGCCAGTCCGTCTTCGCCGTCGCCCGGGTGCCTGGCTGACCGTGCCCCGCGCCCGCCGGCCCCGCGAGCGCGGGACCGGCGGGACACCGGTCACTCCTTGATCTGGTACGTCGGCCGGATGACCGCCCGCGCCAGGGTGTGGAACGCCAGGTTGAAGCCGACGTACGCGGGGCTGGCGTCCGGCCCGACACCGAGCGTGTCGACGTCGACCGCGTGCACGGCGAAGACGTACCGGTGCGGGCGGTCACCCGGCGGCGGGGCCGCACCCCCGTAACCGGTGTCGCCGTAGTCGTTGCGGACGCTGAACGCCCCGCCCAGGTCGGCCTCCCGCACTCCGGTCGGCAGGCTGGTCGTCGAGGCGGGCACGTCGACCAGCACCCAGTGCCAGAAGCCGCTGCCGGTCGGGGCGTCCGGGTCGAAGCAGGTCACCACGAAGCTCTTCGTCCCGGCCGGGAAACCCGACCAGGTCAGCTGCGGGGAGACGTTCTCGCCACCGGTGCTGCCGTGCGCGTACCGGGCGTCCATCGGCTCGCCGTTGCGCACGTCGGCACTGGCCAGGTCGAACGACGGGACGGTCGGCAGCAGCTCGTACGGGTCCGGGGCGATCGGTCGTTCCAGGGTCATCGGGAAGGTTCCTTCCGGTGTGCGCGATTTCCTCTGCCCTTTCTTACCCCGCCGGGCCGGACGATCGAACCGGAAGCACCGCGCACCGTCGGGCCGCCAGAATGAGGGGACGCGGCGGACGACCGGGAGGGCAGAATGCAGGACACCGAACGTGAGGCGGAACTGCTGGAGGCGGAGCGCCGTCTCCAGGCCGCCCAGCGGGCCGGCGACGTGGCCGCGCTCGACGCCCTGCTCGACGACCGTCTGCTCGCCGTGGGGCCGGACGGGCGCACCTCCGGCAAGTCCGACGACCTGGCCGCCCACCGCAGCGGCAGCTCGGTGCTCGACGAGCTGGTGGAGGAGGAGCTGGAGCTGCTGGTCGCCGGCACGACCGGGGTGACGTTCTTCCGGGGGCGGGTCAGCGGCACCTTCGCGGGCGAGCCGTTCGCGGCACGGCTGCGCTACACCCGGACCTGGACCTACGACGAGGGGTACGGCTGGCGCATCCTCGCCGCCCACCTCAGCCCCGCCCCCTGACCGAGCTATCTGGGCTGCTTGCTGGACGACGCAGGGTGGCTGTCACCGGTCAGGACGCTGTCGGGGCGGCGACGCGCAGCCGGGGATGGCCGCTGGTCGTGCTGGGTGGGGGGCCTGGGTGCCGGTTGCTGGCTCTGTAGTTTGGCCGGCTGCACGAAGATCGACCGACGAGCGACGGCGTCGCCTCTGGGGTCCAGTTGGTAGACGTCGAGCCAGCACCACCCGTCGTAGGTGATCCAGTCGAGCACCCGGATGACCCGGCACCAGATCGGTTTGACGAACTGCACGCTGGCGGCGCGGGTGACGTACACCAGGTCGCCGGCCTTCGGCAGTGGCGCGTTCATCGATGGCCCCGGACCTGCCGCAGCCTGCGCCACGCCCTGATCCGGGCACGGGCGGCCTCGACCAGAGGGCAGAAGCCGCCCTCGGTGCACCTACCGCACCGGCTGTGGCGGTGGTGGTCCAGGCAGTCCCACGCCGACTGGACCAGGAGTGGCACTCCGCTGCGCGCATCCACCGCGCCCCGGTGGACAGCCGCCAGCCGGCAGGGGCAGTCAGCGTGGGCAGCTCGCGGGTAGGGCTGCGGCGGCGCACTCCGGACCCGAGCCCACGCGTCGGTCTGATTCGGATACGCGGTGGACGGGCCGGTGCGATCCAACGGCGGTGAGGCTCCCGGACGGCCAGCCAACCGGCGCAGGGCACGCTTGATCAAGGTGCGCAGCATGAGCGGGCGGGGGGATGTGGTCCCCGTCTGAGGTCGGGGGTCGCCACCTGGGACCGGACAGGCAGCCGGCAGCGGGTCGCTGTGCGGGCGTTCGTTCACGGAGATGCCTCCAGCCGGTCGTACTGCGAAGACGGGATGCCGGGCTGAGGTGGCGCAGGGTCCACCCCAGCCCGGCAGGGGCATCACGGCCAGGTGCCAACCAGGGAGGAATACCCGCCTCAACAACCTAGGTCACTATATGACCACTAAGCAAGGAGAGGCCGGGGTGACCGGCGTGTCGTGATCTACTGGCCAGGCCAACCAGGTACCGGACCATCCGGAGATCCGCCATGCCCATCCCCATGTCCTCACGCCAGATCGCCGACGACCTCAGCGCCCGCATCCGCTCCGGGGAGTACCCGCCGGGCTCCAAGCTGCCGTCCCTGCGGGAGTTGGCCGACCTGTACTCCGTCAGCGTGTCCACCATCCAGCGCGCCCTGGAACTCACCCGGGACCGAGGACTCACGGTCGGCCGGGCCGGTGCCGGGGTGTACGTGGCCGAGGGCCACTAGGTTGGGGTGATGGTCGACCAGTTCTCGCCGACACCCCTCTACGTGCAGCTCGCCGACCTGATCGCCAAGCGCATCGAGTCGGGAGAGTTGCAGCCGCTCAAGCCGCTCCCGAGCGAGCTGCGGCTACAGCAGGAGTACGGGGTGGCTCGCGGAACTGTCCGCGCGGCGATCGCCCTGCTACGGGAGCGCGGGATGGTCATGACCATGCCCAGCGCGGCACATACGTCACCGAGCGGCGTGGGGAGGCGTAGCCCGGCTGATTCCGCTGGTCGGCGCGGGTAGTCAGATGAGGCCAGAAGCTGGAACGGTAGAACATCTGGTTCTACACTCGGGTGCATGGAGCGCATCGGTGTCCGGGAGCTGAACCAGAACACGAGCCAGGTGTTGGCCCGGGTGAGTGGTGGCGAAACCGTGGAGATCACTGATCGCGGCCACCCGATCGCCCGACTTGTACCGGTAGGTGACGACAGGTCGGTGTTGGCCAAGTTGGTAGCCGCAGGGCGAGCCGTGGCCCCCACCGGCGGTGGTTCGGTGCCGCTTCCACCGAAGCTCGGTGACGAGAACGTGGACGTGGCCGCCTCGCTCGCAGCGATGCGTGATGAGGAACGCTGGTGATCTATCTCGACTCCGCCGCCGTCGTCAAGCTGGTTCGACAGGAGGAGTGCAGCGCCGACCTCGTCTCCTGGCTCAACACGCACAACGACGTCCCGCTGGTCTCCTCCGCCCTCGTCGAGGTGGAAGTCCCCAGAGCACTGCGCCGGTCGGCTCCGCAGGCGTTGATCGGAGTGCCGGCTGCGGTCGGACGACTGTTCCGGCTGGAGATCGACAGCACGATCCGGGCGACCGCGGCCACGTTCACCGAGCCGATGCTCCGCAGCCTCGACGCCATCCACCTGGCTACCGCCCACGTGCTCACCAACGAGTCCGGCGCGGCACTCACCGCCTTCGTCACCTACGACCGGCGACTGCTCCAATGTGCCAAGGAGGCGGGACTGCCCACAGCAAGTCCTGGCCAGAACTGACACCCGACGCCCTGTCCCGGTACGAAGTCCCGGGCACCGCGTCGGCCACGGCCTGCATCTGCGTGACCTCGTGCCCCTCCGTCGGGATACCCGATTCGAGTGGCGGCCGTGGGGAATTCGACTCACCAACGCCACCTTGATCGACGGGGTCTGCTGCACCGATGGGTGACATCTGAGATGGCTTGCCCTGCGGGCGGGCTGGAAGGATGTCGCTGTGCCCAAGCCTTACCCCCGAGAGTTCCGCGATGATGTCGTGCGGGTGGCCCGTGACCGTGATCCGGGCGTGACCGTCGAGCAGATCGCGAAGGACTTCGGGGTCCACCCGATGACGTTGTTCAAGTGGCTGCGCCAAGCCGACATCGACGCTGGCGCGAAGCCCGGCACGACCGGTGGCGAGTCAGCCGAGCTACGCGAGGCCCGCAAGCGGATCAAGCTCCTCGAACAGGAGAACGAGGTCCTGCGGCGGGCCGCGGCGTACCTGTCGCAGGCGAACCTGCCGGGAAAAGGCTCTACCCGCTCGTGAGCGAGCTGGCCGCCGACGGTATCCCCGTCGCGGTGACGTGCCGGGTACTGAACATCGCTCGTCAGCCCTACTACCGGTGGCTCGCCCAGCCCATCGGCGACGCCGAACTGGCTGCGGCTCACCGGGCGAACGCTTTGGTGGACGCCCACCGCGACGATCCGGAGTTCGGCTACCGGTTCCTGGTCGACGAGGCCCGCGCAGCCGGGCAGGCGATGGCTGATCGCACCGGGTGGCGGATCTGCTCGGACAACGGCTGGTGGAGCGCGTTCGGCAAGCGCAAGCGGCGCGGCAAGGGTCGCAAGGTCGGGCCGGCGGTGCACGACGACCTGGTCTGCCGGGACTTCACCGCCGACGGTCCGAACCGGTTGTGGCTGGCCGACATCACCGAACACCGCACCGCCGACGGCAAGCTCTACCTGTGTGCGATCAAGGACGTGTGGTCGAGGCGGATCGTCGGCTACTCCATCGACTCACGGATGACGTCGAGGCTGGCCGTCAACGCCCTGGACAACGCCGTAGCCCGCCGGGGTGACGTGGCCGGCTGCGTGCTGCACACCGACCGCGGGTCGCAGTTTCGAAGCCGGAAATTCGTCCACGCCCTCAACCAACACCACATGATCGGGTCGATGGGCAGAGTCGGCGCCGCCGGCGACAACGCCGCCATGGAATCCTTCTTCGGCCTGCTGCAGAACAACGTCCTCGACCGCCGAACCTGGACGACCCGGCAGCAGCTGAGGACCGCGATCGTGACCTGGATCGAACGGACTTACCACCGCCGTCGACGCCAACGATCCCTGTCCCGCTTGACCCCTATCGAGTACGAGACCATTATGACCCCACCGGCCAGTCAGGCCGCGTGACTGAAACTGTCACCTATCGGTGCAGCAGACCCTAGGGACTGCTCGTGCCGCTTGCGTGTCACGTGGCGGGCGTGTCGTACGCATGTGCTAGAACCAGCGAAGCCGGATGATCCATAGGAGGTGATCATCCCCGCACAAAGTTGGAGGAAGCATGGAACCGAAGGCGCTGATCATCAGTCTCGCCGCTGGCATGGTGGCGACTTGGGCCACCAGCCAGATCGTGAAGGAGTTGAAGATTCCTGCCTACGCGGCACCGCTTGTGGGCACCGCCGTCACCATGGCTGTCAACAGCGCCGCGAAGCGGCTGCACTGACGACTGGCGGGCCGCCGTGCGGTAGTTGCAGCGGCCCGCCAGTCTTCGCTCCCAGCGTTCCCGTCTACCATCCACGCACCATGGACAGCCCACCGAGTACGAACCCGCCTCCGGAGGGCGTTAGCGTTCCTAAGTTGACCATGCCTCTGACCTGGGTGAACGTCGATCCTTGTAGAAGAGTGTGCGCCAATTTGGCACGCATTTGGCATGGAGTGGTCCCTGGCGATGCCAGGGTGCTCCTTAGCAAGTCTCACCGTATCGGCTGACCCTGCCATCGCTCGCGAGGGTTACCATTGCTCAGTGCTGCTGTCTGCCAACGCCTGGTATGTCCTCCCGTGGAGTGACTGGGTTGGTGTCGTCGGCTTCCCCTTGGGGCTTTTTGGGTTGTGGCTTACGTTCAAACAGGCTCGCTCGGCTAAAGATGCTGCTACCGCCGCGAATGACGCCGTGAAGCGGACTCAGGTGCAGATCAGGGCGAACCAGCTTTTAGTGTTGATACCGCAACTGCGGTGGATTGCTGCCGAGCTTGACTTCGCCATCGATGACGGCAATGTGCGCTTAGCTAAGCGGCATTTGGATAGCTGGCGGTGGCAGGCAAACAACATTCATGGGATGCTCACGTCGGCTGATGCAAGTCAACGTCGGGTTCTTAAATCCCTTCAAGAAAGCGCCGGTCAAGCAGCTTCAGCGGGAACTCTTCTGATGAGAAAGAATAGCGGCGAAGAATCGATGCTAGACCAGTGCGAAAAGGCGCGTGAGGCAATCGGACGGGTCTGCGACCAGTTGAGCAAATGGGCTGGGGAGAATGTAACGCAAGTCTCGACCGATGAGGGTGCTGAATGAGTGACCAAGAGGTTCAAGGGAAAATGACCATCCTGGCGAAGCTTCTCCTTGAGAAGACGAAAGCTGGTCAGGTTAGCTGGAAACCTGCGAGGGATGAGAGTGAACTCCTTTCGTCCGGCCCCAGTTCTGGATTCAAACTAAGCACCTGGCTTGACGCTGATGGTGACCCTTGCTTCGGTCTGCATCTCCTGAACCCGCGCGGGACAATGGTGGCAGAGTTGACCAGCGAATGGCATATGGTCGACTACGAAGACGACGGACCCAGGCCATCTCCCTGGAATGGCGTCCTGAGCGAGTTGTACTACTTGGCCAGAAGGTATGCGTTAGGACTCGACGATATTCTGAGCCGTACTCTCGCAGACCTGCAAAATGGGTCTTTTAAGGATGACGTTCCCTTCTAATCATGCCTTCTTCGGTAGTGTCCGGTACCGGCGGCCACATCACTTCATGCCCGGCCGTGCGCGTGGCAGTTCATGAAGATAGCCGCTGCGGTCACGTAGCCAGTACCGACCTGCGGCGTCGCGAAACTCAAGGCTGACGTCGAGATCGCCATGCCGCTCACCGTCGGTAAGGCCATCGGGTGCGTTGGCCTCCACATTCACGAGTAGCTCTCCGCGATATGGCGGCACAACCCTGATCGGATGGCTAACCCATGACGTGTTCTCGGGGTCAGGCCGGTAGAACCTGACAACCGCGTCGTAGACCGGTGATTGGGAGGCATTTACGATCCAGGCACCCCAGTCATATACCACCCAAGTCGCTACGCTACGTAGCATTTTCCTGGCCTCCGCACTTTGGCCGTACCAGACGGCGACGAGCGACGCTTGGCTGCGTCGCTCGTCTGCCTCCCGTGCACGGCGTTCCAGTTCGGCTCGGGCGTCGCGCCCGGACTCGACCTTGTATACGCGGTACCCGACCAAAGCTGCAGCAAGGGCGAGAATAACGGTGGCGATGTTGGCCAGTGCACCGATCCACGTGGCCACGTCGCCCAGTTCCCACGGCCGCGTGGCTAGATAGGCCATCGTTGCGGTTGCGATCACGTGGTCAGGCTACGTCGTCCCTGCAACAGCCTTGCGGCTGTGGTTCTAGCCGCCGGCAGGTGGCTCTGTTCTCTGTGGTGGCTTAGCCCCCATTTGCAGCCCCGACGACCACGGCAGCAGAAGGCCGGGGTGTCCGAGCCGATCACAGCCCTAGCTCCGCCAGCCGGATCGACGCTGTCGAGAAAATCCACCATGGTCGAAAATCGGAGAAGAATTAGCGCGCTCGAATGTTATCGGATGCAGTCCACCCCAATGAAGATCGGTCAACCCTCCCCGCATCACCAGGGGGGCGGCAGTTAGATTCGGAAATAGAATAAATGGAGTGTATACATCGTAATCGGAGAGGGGGGACGCAGGCAAATACTTAATTTTGATTCTACCCTCCAATGCCCTTAACTGTACAGACATGCAATCGGAGCCGATTGTTGAACACAGCCCGCTTGCTCTCCTGATCGCAGATACTGCGAGCTTTTCAAGCGCCTCGACCGTATGGAAAGTGCCAGACTTCAAGGCGCTTACCCGCTGCTGAATGTCTTGCACGGGCTCCGATGCTAGATCTCCATTCGCGAATACATAAAACTTGTCTCTGTTCCAGACCATCGGTCGGGTTTCAGCATGGAGCGCTCTGGTGCTATCACCCCTCCGGCCAGTGTGGTCAAGTCGATAGAAGATCGGTCGTGAAGCGGACTTTCGAACGCGCTGTTGACCTACCACCTGAATAGTGAGGGGGGCACCGTGCGTTGCCTTTCGGTAATGATGATCAATTGCCTCCCTAAGGCGGATCAGATACCATCCCAAGTCTCGTTCGTGGCCTCTGTAGCCAAAGCGGGTGCCGTCATGGTCATAGCCAGGGTCAAGAGTTCTGCTGATCCATACGTCAGTCGGCTCGCCCTCTATATATGCGATACCTGTATATCCCAGCGTCACGGTTGCATTGCTCGCTTGAAAGAGAATTGCCTTGTTGGCCGCCATGTCATGTGGCCTATAGCTCCTCCCTCGTCTAGTTGTCACCAAACGATCACTAACATGTAGTGCGAATTCTGGCGTGATAATTGATACAAGCAGCGTCATGGGACGTCATCCGCCAATACGTTTGATCAAAACCTCGGCTATCTCGACCATGCTTTTGATTACCACATCCGCCCGGGCGGCTTGGAACTCATCAACCTTGGTCGGTCGATTCGCATACCCAATCACCTGAACGCCGGCCGCCCTCGATCCCTCAATGTCAGAAAGTGAGTCGCCGATTAGAACGCATCGACGCGGCCGTTTGCCGAGGAATCGGACAGCTTGCAGGATAGGTGCCGGGTTAGGCTTCATATTATCCGGAGCGGAGTATGCCCGGCCGACTACGGGCGATACGCAGCTGGCTAGCCGATGGGCTGCCAGGTAGGCACCCACCGCATCAGCTGAATTGTTGCTGACTACTGCCACTGGCATGCCGGCCTGTCTGGCTGCCACGATGACTTCCCGGCCGTACGGCGTGGGTTCGGCAGTCTCGACGGCGCGGCGCTCGGCTGCGCAGAGTGCGTCCTCTACCGCCCGCGTCACGTCCTGGTCGCCGGTTGCGCCGACGCGGCGTAGCACCTCTAGCGGGTCTGGTTCGCCGGCAAGGTCGGGAGGCACGTCGACGCTGTGCTTTCGAAGGACTTCGACCAACTCGGCGGCAACCTGCGGCGCGGGGTAGCCGGCGAAGACGCTGCACACTGGGCCGTCGAAGTCGAGCAGCAGCGCGCCGACCCCGGCTAGTAGCCGGTCAAGTTCGGTGTTCATGCGTCGTACCGGTAGGCGATGGTCGACCACACGGAGTCGAACCACTGGCGGGACGCTTCGACGAACTGCGTGCCGTGGGAGGCGTCGTCGTCGGTCACCGCGTAGTGGAACAGCGGCACGTCCTTGCCCATCAGGTCGTAGATCGCCATGGGCTCACCCTTGACGGACACGGTGCGCTCAACGACCGGGTAGAAGCCGTAGAAGACTTCCTCGCCGTTGAGGATGTAGAGCTTGAACAGCGGGGATGCCCGGTGCATCCGTACCTCGACGGTGGCCGACCGGATCAGGCCGAGGTCGCCCAGCTCGGTGACCTGATCGATGATGCCGTCCGCCGCCCGGCGGGTGATCCGCTCGGCGCGTTCACGCACGGCCGGGTCATCGACCTGCGTTTCGGCCCGTGCGGGCAGCGCCATCGGCGCAGTCATATCTGAGATCAGGACGCGCACCGAGATCGTCTCCGGTGCAAGTCGGCCGACGCGCACCTTGTCGAGCGCTTCGGCCAGCGCGTCCCGCAGCGTCTCACCGGAGAACCCGGCGAAGTCGATGGTGACGTGAGGCCGTTCGAATGCGGCTTCGATATGGGGCCGCAGCTCTACGGCTCGTTGTGTCTGCGCACGGACGAACGCGCCGCTGCCCTGCCGGGACACGATCAGCCGTTCCGCCCGGAGCAGGTCCAAGGCTCGCTTGACTGTCTCCCGCGCAACGCCATACCGGGCGGCTAGGTCGGGCTGCGACGGCAGCTTGTCACCAGGCGCGAGACGGCGCGTGAGGATGGCCGCCCGCAGCTTGTTCGCGATCTGCTGCGAAGCCTGTTTGGGGTCGTCGGGGTCCAACTCGCCAAGGAAGTCAAGGTTCTCGCTCACACGTTCACGGTAGCGCTGACTAGCCAAGTTGGGAAAGTTCGCCGCGTCCCCTTGACCTGACTAGCCAAGCCGCCCTACGTTTATCTTGTCGAACCTGGCTAGCCAGGAACGACAAGCCGAGCGGAAGCCGGGGAAGGTTGGCGCGTTGCGCTGCACGCCTACGGGCCGGTCGCGTGGTCGTTCATTGAGAACTTCACAGCAGGAGTGCCGCGTTTGATCCGTCTGCGGTATGTCCGCCTTGATCCACATGGTGGCCGACCTCGGTATGTCCCGAGCGAGCGGGCCGAGTGGGCTGATCTTGGCGCGCGGTTGCTTCTGCCTCTGACCCCTGCCGTGGGTGGGGTCGCGCTGTTCCGGCGTGGCCCCGGCCCCGGCGTTCTGCTGCTGGTCCGTGTGATGTCCATGTGGTGCCCGTGTACTGCGCACCCGGCCGTTCTACCTACCCCTGTGGGAGAGGTGATTCCGCTATGTCCGTGATTGCCGCGTGTGTGCGTGTCACCAGCAAGAGCCGCGCCGTTTGGCGTGCCTGCACGGTGTGCGGGTTGCTTGCTCCGCTGGCCCGTGACGAGAGCCGTTGCCAGACCTGCCCGCAGTCGTCGCGTTCTCGTCGTACTGAGAGGAACCGATCGAAGTGACCCCCGCTGAGATGGAGCCGTCCGCTGCCGACCTGGCCGCGGTCGATGCTGAGTGGCCGGTGATCGCCGCTGAGTTGGATGTGCTCGATGCTGAGATCAGCTTGTTCTACGCCGATGACCGGGGTGGTCCGTCGCCGTTGGACTGGCGCCGGTTGCGTCGGGCCGAGTCCCGCGTCACTCGCGTCGCCGCCGAGGTGGCCGGACGACCGGCCACCGGGGGGCAGTCCGCGTCCCGGGTCGCCTGATGGCCCGCGTGCGGGCCGTCTTCCGCGATCCGGACGGCGACCGGTACGGCATCCCGACCTTCTGGTGGCAGGGTGCCCCGCCTGGCTATGCCACCCGTCGCCAACTGCGGGCGGCCGGTCTGTGTCCGGGTGGTCAGGGGATCGCCGCTCAGGTCCTCTGGCGTGGTGTCGGTGGCACCCGCGCCGCGTATCTGTACCGGGTTGATCTGGCCCGGCCGAAGCGCACGGCTACCCCCGCCCAGCGCGCCGCTATCGACAAGGCGCTGACCGCCCGCCGTACCTGCCGCGTCTGCGAGCGGGTCCAGCCCTACTACATCCCGCGCTCACTGAACGAGTGCCTTGACTGCTTCGAGGGAGTCCCCTGGTGATCTGGCTGTTGCTGATTCTGCTGGGCGGGCCGCTGGTGATGCTCGCCCCGTTCGCCCTCGCCCACGCCCTCAACCACACCACCCCGACCGTGAAGGAGACGCTGCGATGACCGCTCCTGCCAGCGTCCACCCCCGCAGTGTCGATGACCTCTACCCCGGCGCGTTGGCGCTGACTGACCAACTCGGCGAGGTCCCCTCGCGTAACCGGCTTCAGAAGCAGTTCAAGATCGGCGCTCCGAAGGCGACCGAGCTACGCGAACGACTGCTGACCCGCACCCTCGACCCGATCGCCACCCCGGACCCGATCGCCATCCCGGACCCGGTGGTCACCGTTGAGCCGGTGGTGTGGGACTACCCGGAGCCGATCGGCCCGCTCCCGGCCCCGGCCCCGACCTCGGATCCGGTGCCGGTGGCGGTCGCCCCGGAGCCCGACGTCGCCCCGGAGCCTGACGAGGTGTCCCGTCCGGGTCGGGGGTGGTTCCGCCGTCGCCGGGTGGTGGGTGAGTTGTCGCAGGTCCGGGTGGACGGACACCCGGGTCCGAAGATCACCCCCGCCCCCGACCCGAAGCCCACCCCCGACCCGGTTCCGGTGTCGGTGCGGCCTGGGGTTGGGCAGGTCCGGCAGTTCAAGCGGATCCGGTGGGCGGTGCGGGTGGTGCTGGCGCTCGGGGTGGCCGCGTCGATCGCGGGCAACGTGCTCCACGCCCGGGACGAGATCATCAGTCAGGTCATCTCCGCCTGGTCGCCCCTGGCACTGCTGTTGACGATCGAGCTGATCTCCCGGGTGCCGGTGCACTCGCGTCGGTTGGCGATTGGTCGGTGGGCGGCGACGGCGTTGATCGCGGGGATCGCTGCGTGGGTGTCCTACTGGCACATGGCTTCCGTTGCCGCGCACTACGGGGAGACGAACGGGGCGCAGTATCTGCTTCCGCTGTCCGTGGATGGGCTGGTGGTCGTCGCGTCGATCTGCCTGGTCGAGCTGGGCGGTCGGATCAACGCGGCGGCGAAGCGATGACCCGGGTGCAGGACGTGTGCGTTACCTGCCACGGCGTCATTGAGTGGGTCAACGACGACGCCCACCCCTATTGGCGGCACGTCAACTCCCGCAATCTCAACCGGCCCCACGCGGCGAAGCCCGCCCGCTGACCCCGCCCGGCGGCACAGCCCTCATGGCCTGGAAACCAGTGCTGTGCCGCCGGTCCGGTCACCCAACCCCGATATGAGAGGAGGGCATCTCTGATGGTGCCAGTACCCGACCCGGTGTGGTTCATCGACCGGATCACCGAGGTCCGCGCCGAACTCGCCCGCGCCGACAGCAAAGCGTCCACGTTGATGGCCGTCGCGGGTGCGGCCGTGACGGTCGGCGTGGCAATCCTCGCCCGCACCGACCTGCCCGGCCTCGCCCTGGCCGCCGGGGTCACCACCGTCGCCCTGGTCGGCACGGCCGTGGGACTGCTGGCCGGTGCGGTCCGGCCGTGCCTGGGCGGTGGTCACGGCCTGGTCCGCTACGCGGCTGCTGTGCCGGGTGACCTGATGACCGAGGCGACCGCGCCACCGCTGTCCGCCGCCGCCGAACGGGCGCACCACCTGGTGTGGCTGTCCCGCACGGCAGTGCGGAAGTACCGGCGGGTTCGTACCGCTGTGGATCTGCTGCTGGCCGGTCTGGTCGGCACCGCCGTCACTGCCCTGCTCGCCACTCTCGCCTGAGTACGAAGGAGTCGTTCGTGTCGAACACCAACCCGCCGCAGGGTCGCACGCTGTTCTCCGGTGCGGACTCGTTGACGGATAACCACGCTCTGATCGAGTGGTGCGAGAGCACCCGCCGCATCCTGCACGCCGCCGCCCTGGAACTCGGGATCACCGCCAGCGAGTTGGACGCCCGGCTGCGGCGGGTCGGCGGTGGGGCCGTCGTCGTCGGTGGCCTGACCGCACGGGCACGCGCCCGGCAGGTCGCCAAGCCGATCCAACAGGCGTCCGAAGCCCTGGTCATCGCGAGTCAGTACGTGATCACGGCGAACAACCGGTTCGTCACCGCCTACATGCCCGAGCTGGAGCAGGTCGGCTACCGGGGCACCCGCCGCCCCGACTTCAAATTCACCGCCTAACCAGGAAGGAGAAACAGTCGTGAAGACACGGATGCCGAAGAACGGCGGGATCACCGACCCGTCCGGGCTGGCCGCTGTGCACACGGTGCGGCTGCCGCTGTGGCCCTACCTGGTCACCCCGACCGGGTCGGTCGGCCTGGCCGTCGCTACCGGCCTGGCCCACTGGCGATGGGGCGACCAACCCACCACCGTCGGCGCTGCCGCCGCCGGCCTGACCCTCGCCGGGACCGCCCTGACGTCGTTGACGTGGCGGGCCGCCGCCGCCCGGGGCATCGTCCGCCGCGCCGTGGCCACCACCACCTGCGTGGCCGGGTCGGTGTGGGCGATCGGCGCGACCATCGCCGGCCCCTGGTCGTCGCCCTGGTCGGACATGTGGCTCATCGGCGCACCCACGGCCAGCATCGCCATGGCGGTGGTGCGGGTGCTGCGCAACGGCGACGGCGACGACCCGGTCGCCGCCGGGGGTGGGCTGGCCGACGCGGTCAAGAGCCTGCGGAACGCCAGCGTCGCCCGACCCACCATCAAGGGCGCGAAAGCCGCAGCCGCGGTAACCCTTGAAGCGGGTACGTCGGTGCGGGAATTGGCCGCCGACCGTGCCGCTCTCGCCTCGGCGCTCGATGTGCCGGAGACGGCGGTGCGGGTCATCCCCGACCCGGACTCCGCCCGACGCGGGAGGGTCGAAGTCGTCCCCGTCGACCAACTCCGCGCCATGGTCCCCTGGCCCGGCCTATCCGCCCCCGGCCGGTCCATCGCCGAACCGATCGTGCTGGGGGTGATGGAAGACGGCGAACCGTTGACCCTGTGGCTGCCGGGTGATCACGCGGCGGGGCGCAACGCGGCGCACTTCCTGATCGTGGGCATGTCCGGCGCGGGCAAAACCGAGGTCATCCTCAACATCGCCGCCGAAGTCATCTCCCGCACCGACGCCGAACTGTGGCTGGCCGACCCCCGCAAGTTCGACCAACTCCCCACCTGGGCCATCCAGGGAGCCGCCCGCACGGCCGGGACCGAAGACGACACGAACGAACTGCTCGAAGACCTGTACACCGACATCACCGGCAGGGCACGGCAGATCGGCGCACACGGCCACAAGCAGTGGACCAAGGGTTGCCGGCAGTGCCCCCGCTACCGCGTCGCCATCATCGATGAGGCGTCCCAGGTCGCCGCCGGGAACCCCCTGGTCACCGAACTCACCGAGGCAGCCCGGAGTGCGGGCATCAGCCTGGTGTTCGGGTTGCAGCGCGCATCCCACGACCGGTTCCCCACCTCGGCACGGGCGAACATTCCCGGGTCGATCTGCCTCGGCGTCGACAAGGACGTTGACGCGGGCATGGCCCTGTCCGAGGCCACCCTCGACGCGGGAGCGATGCCGTGGGCGTGGAAGAACACCAAGCCCGGCTACCTCTACGCCGAGGTCCCCGGCACCGACACCACCCGATGGTCCATGCCCTGCCGCAGCTACGTCGCCGACGAAAACCACCGCGCCGACGCCGTCGCGCCGTACCTCGGCGGACAACCCACCACCGGCCCCACCCGCCCGGAACCTGCACGGCCGGCACCCCGCCCCCGCCCGCAGCCGACCCTGACCGACGACGACAGCGACCACGACGACGAACCCAACCAGGCCATCAACCCCCACGACCCACCCGACAACATCGACCCCGCACAGCCCATCCGAATCCCGCCCGGCATGCCGCGTATCCCGCTCGGGCTGCGCCAACCGGCCATGTCCAGCGAAGAGGCGTACGAGCACCTACGCGGGCACCTGCATGACCTGCACGACGCGGGCGTCAACGTCGTGCGACCCGGGGACCTCGGTGACGTCATCGCCGCTACCGGTCTGTCCGGCGACTGGGTACGCAAGGCACTGGGCCGACTTTCCACCGGCCCCGACGCCATGCTCCGCAAGACCGACCGGGGCACCTACAAGATCCGCATCCCCGAACCGGCGTAACCCACCGTCACCACACCCCGGGGTCGTCCGGACGGTCCGGACCGTCCGGACGACCCCGCCAGGGTCCAAGTAGGGGGCCGTCCGGACGCCACCATCCGGACCGTCCGGACGGCCCCCACCACCCCCATGACATCGCCGTCCGTAACCAACACACCCCGCGCACACCCACCGGGAGAACCCCCATGCTGACCGTCGCCGCGCTCGTCCTGGGCGCGCTGCTTGGCCTGATCCTCGGCGTGCCGTTCGGCCGGCGCGTCGAACGTGTCGCTTGGTACGCCGACGCCACCCTTGCCCGCGCCCGCGTCACCGGCTGGCTTCTGCGCGACCTCAGCGGTTGGCTCGCGGCCGTCGCGGTGGTCGTGGCTGTCGTTGTGTTCGTGGTCTGGGCGCTGGTGCGGCCCCACCGCTAATACCTCAGCGGCGCGCTTCGCGCCCTCACCCCCGCATGGCCAGTGCCCGTCCGGCGCTGGCCATCGTCACGCCGCCCCCGGGAAGGAGCGGCCCATGCCCCCGAACGGCACCCGGTGCGGCCACTGGATCGGCGTGGAACGGCGCTACTGCCACCACCCCGATCATGTCCGCCCCTACCTGCAAGGGCCACGCTGCCCGGCCCACACCCCGAACGCTCTCGCCGGGCGGCCCGAACCCACATCGACGTCCCTGAACGAACCCGAGAGGAGCGCCATGCCCGACACGCCTTCGCTGGTCGCCCCCGCCCTGACCTACGCCGCTCGCGGGTGGCCGGTGTTCATGCTCGCCCGGTCGAAACGACCCGTCGCCAACTGCCAGCCCTGCGCCGACGCCAGCCCCGACCACGACCGGGAAGGCTGCGCCTGCCTGACCTGTCACGGCTTCTACGCCGCCACCACCGACCCCGATCGGGTCACCGCGATCGTGGCCGCCGTCCCCACCGGGCAACTCGCCCTACGCACCGGTGCCCCATCCGGCACCGTCGTGATCGACGTCGACCCCGCCCACGGCGGTAGAGACACCATGAACGGCCTCATCGCCGATGGCCTGTTGCCCCCTACCGCCTACGTGGTCACCGGGTCGGGTGGGCTGCACCTGTACTACCGGCACCCCGGAACGCCCGTGCCATGCAGTCAGGGCAAGCCGGGGCAGGGACTCGGCCCCGGCATCGACGTCAAAGCCGACGGCGGGTATGTGGTGCTGCCGCCGAGCGTGCACCCGCGCACGGGCCGTCCGTACCGGTTGGCGCCGCGCCGGGAGATGCAGGAGATGCCCCCCGCCCTGGTTGACGCCTGCCGACCGGCCCCGCCCCCGCCGACCCCGGTCCCGGCGCACACGCCGGCCAGCACCCGAGAGGCGGGGGGCATCTCCCATCCCGACCGGCTCCTTGCCGCGCACCTGCACGCGGTCGCCACCGCCCCGCAGGGAACGCGCCGGACCACCCTCTACGGGGCAGCCCGAGGCATCGCCCGCATGGTCACCGCCGGAGCCATCAACCACCACGACGCCATCACCGCACTCACCACCGCCGGACACCAAGCCGAACAGACCGACCGGGACATTCGCGCCGCCATCACCGGTGGCTTCCGCGCCGAAGGGATCGCCGCATGAACCAGCCGGCCAGCATTGCCGATCAGCCCGTGGACGGTGCGGCGATCCTCGACCAGGTGCACGCCTGCCTGACCAAGTACGTGATCCTGCCGTCGGCGGAAGCCGCAGACGCGGTGACGCTGTGGATCGCGGCCAGCCACGCTCAACCCGCGTGGGCACACGCCCCCCGCCTGGTCATCCGCGCACCCGAGAAGCGGTGCGGGAAGTCCCGACTGCTCGACGTGGTGGAGGCCACCTGCTACGCGCCCCTGATCACCGTCAACGCCAGCCCCGCCGCCGTCTACCGGGCTATCGGCAGTGACGACCCGCCCACCCTGCTCGTCGACGAAGCCGACACCATCTTCGGAGCCGCCGCCGAAGGCAACGAAGACCTACGCGGACTCCTCAACGCCGGCCATCAGCGCAACCGGCCTGCGATCCGCTGGGACAACAACACCCGCAGCCTGGAGAAGATCCCCACCTTCGCCATGGCCGCCCTCGCCGGCATCGGCGCGATGCCCGACACCATCGAAGACCGCGCCGTCGTCATCCGCATGCGCCGCCGCGCCCCCGGAGAGCAGGTCGCACCGTACCGGCACCGCCGTGACGGCCCGGCCCTGCGCACCCTGGCCCGGACCCTCACCACCTGGCTACGCGCGAACCTGCCCACCCTCGAAGCCGCGGAACCACCCATGCCCGTCGAAGACCGCGCCGCCGACACCTGGGAACCCCTCGTCGCCGTCGCGGACCTGGCCGGTGGACCCTGGCCCGACCGGGCACGCCGCGCCTGCGAAACCCTCACCGCACTCCGCGACGGGGCAGCCGTCCCCTCCGACCGGATTCGGCTCCTGGCCGACTGCCGCGCCATCTTCCGCACCGCCGGGGTGACCGACACCCAGAACCGTCCCGGCATCCCCAGCAGCATCCTGCTCGACCACCTGCGTGCCGACGCCGAAGCGCCGTGGGCCGAGTACGGCAAGAGCGGCACCGGCCTCACCGCCATGAAACTCGGCCAACTCCTGGCCGAGTACGAGATCCGGTCCACGAACATCCGGTTCGGACCGCCCCACGGGCAGGTCAAGGGCTACTACCAAGCCGACTTCACCGACGCCTGGCAGCGCTACTGCCCCGGCCCCGAAGCCGTACCCCCACCGGAGGCGTCCCAGCCGTCCCAGCCGTCCCCGCCCAGCTCAGCCCCGGGACGGGTCATCCCCCTGGGACGGCTCAAGCCGTCCCACACCACCACCGCCCACCCCACCACTGGGACGGCTTAAGCCGTCCCAGCCACCAAGCCGTCCCAGCCCTGACCAGCAACGGGACGGCTGGGACGGCTGGGACGGCTACCCCGGGCTACCCCGACCACCTAGCGACGAACCGACCTCCACACCGAGGAAGGACAGCCAACCGTGACCAGCCGACCGAAGCGCACCACCCCCACCGGCAACCTGCTCACCCTCGCCGAAGTCCTGGACGAACTCCGCGTACCCCGGTCGACCTTCTTCCGCTGGAAGGCCACCGGCCGCGCTCCCCGAACGATCAAGTACCCCAACGGAAGTCTGTACGTCCGCCGCCGCGACCTGGACAACTGGATTGACGACCACGAGGAGGCCGCTTGAGTAGCTACGACGTACGCATTCACGCGATCCTGACCAACAGCCTCGCTGGCAAGAAGAAGTCACACACCGTTCGATGGAGGGTCGCCGGCAAGTCGTTCCGGAACACGTACGCCACCGGGGCGCTTGCCGAGAGTTTCCGCTCAAAGCTGGTCGTTGCCCAGCGCGAGGGAACAGCTTTTGACGAGAAGAGCGGGCTACCGGAGCCAATGGCCCGGGAACTGAACGCCCGCAACTGGTATGACCTCGCTGTCGCGTTCGTGGACATGAAATGGTCTCGTGCTGCCGCTACACAGCGGAAGAGTATTGCTGACGCGCTCACCACGGCCACGCTCGCCCTGCTCGCCACGTCGCGTGGCGTACCGGACGATGCCGAGATCCGCCACGCCCTCTACACATGGACTTTCAACAAGGCGCAGCGCGACCGCGACAACGCCAAACCGCCGGAGCGCATCGCTCCGGTCATTCGCTGGCTCGCCGCGAACACGCTTCCGCTATCGGACGTGGCGAATCCAGCCACTACCCGAAAAGCGCTCGACGCGCTCACGGTTCGGATTGACGGTGGTCCGGCCGCAGCAAACACCGTCGCAAGGAAACGGTCCGTTCTCTACAGCGCACTGAAGTACGCCGTCGAACTTCGCTACCTCGACGCGCATCCGATGGACTTCATCCAGTGGCGAGCACCGAAGAACACCGACCAGGTAGACCGGAAGGTGGTGGTAAATCCCGAACAGGCCCGTTCCCTGCTCTCGGCAGTGCGGAACCGCGATCCGCACTTGGAAGGCTTCTTCGCCTGCATGTACTTCGCCGCCCTCCGCCCCTCCGAGGTGATCCACCTACGCGCCGACGAATGCGAGCTACCCGACGACGGCTGGGGCTGGTTGCACCTCAGCGGATCGACGCAGCAGGTTGGCGAGGATTGGAGCGACAGCGGGACGTCGCTCGAAGACCGCGAACTGAAGCACCGGGCAAAGAAGGCGACCCGCGACGTACCGGCCTGTCCCGAGCTGGTCGGCATCCTGCGGCACCACCTACGGGCGCACTGCCGGAGCGCCAACGGCCGGATGTTCAACGCCGCTGGCGCACGAGTGGCCCCAGTGTCGAAGAGCACCTACCTGCGCGCCTGGCGACAAGCCCGAGAGTCGGCGTTGACGCCCTCGCAACAGCGGTCACCGCTGGCGCACCGACCATACGACCTGCGGCATGCTGCCGTGTCGCTCTGGCTCAACGCCGGGGTACCCGCTACCCAGGTCGCCCAGTGGGCCGGGCACAGCGTGCACGTCCTGTTGAAGGTCTACGCCTCGTGCATCGATGGACAGGACGAGGCAGCCCGGAAGCGGATTGAAGGGGCGTTGGGCACTGAGGAAGCCGAGTAACGCCGACACGTATACGACACGACCAGCGAGACACGTTGGCCACCAGCGGTACGAAGTGAGACTGATTCACGAACGGTGAAACGCCCCCTGACCGGCATGCGCGCTGGTCAGGGGGCGTTTCTGCTGTCCAGGGAGCGGAGGGTGTGGGATTCGAACCCACGAAGACATCGCTGCCTTACCGGTTTTCAAGACCAGCGCCATCGGCCACTAGGCGAACCCTCCCGGACCGCCACCCAGAGGTGCACGGCTGTACCTAGTCTGCCACGAATCGCGTCCGGACGAGCCGGCCCATCACCGTCCGGCGCGCGGTACCGTGCCGGAATCGGGTTGTTCATCCTCGGCGTGACCAGCATGACCTCACCCGGTCGGTCCACTGTGGCCAAAATTCCGGCCGTCCTGGGCGAGCCGTGGCCCGGCCGGGGCGACAGGTGGTGGATATTGCCGGCCGAAGGTGGTCAGGTTGGCGGATATCGTCGGCCGGGCGTGGTGGGGGAACCGGATCGGGTAAGACTGGGCCATGCATGCGATCACGATCCCGGAACCCGGTGGACCCGACGCGCTCGTCTGGGCGGAGGTGCCCGATCCCGAGCCCGGCGCGGGTGAGGTGGTGGTCGAGGTGGCCGCCAGCGCGGTCAACCGGGCCGACCTGCTCCAGCGGCAGGGGCACTATCCGCCGCCGCCGGGCGCGCCCGCGTACCCCGGGCTGGAGTGTTCGGGGGTGATCGGCGCGGTCGGCGCGGGGGTGACCGGGTGGGCGGTGGGTCAGCCGGTCTGCGCGCTGCTGGCCGGCGGCGGGTACGCCGAGCGGGTGGTCGTGCCGGCCGGGCAGCTGCTGCCGGTGCCGGCCGGGGTCGATCCGGTCGACGCCGCCGCGCTGCCCGAGGTGGCCTGCACGGTCTGGTCGAACCTGGTCCGGGTGGCCCACCTCGGCGCGGGCGAGACGCTGCTGGTGCACGGCGGCGGCAGCGGCATCGGCACGTTCGCCGTGCAGTTCGGCGCGGCGCTGGGCGCGACGGTGGTGGCGACCGCCCGGTCGGCCAAGCACGACCGGCTGCGTGAGCTGGGGGCCGCGCACACCGTCGACTACCGGGAGCAGGATTTCGTCGAGGAGGTCCGGCGGGTCACCGACGGGCGGGGTGCGGACGTCATCCTCGACATCATGGGTGCGTCCTACCTGGCCCGGAACGTGGCGGCGCTGGCCGACGGCGGCCGGCTGGTGGTGATCGGCATGCAGGGCGGCCGGACGGCGGAGCTGGACCTGGGCGCGCTGCTGGCGAAGCGGGCCTCGGTGGCGGCCACCGCCCTGCGGTCCCGCCCGCTGGCCGACAAGGCGGACATCGTCCGGGGCGTCCGGGAGCAGGTGTGGCCGCTGGTGGAGGCGGGCGCGGTCCGGCCGATCGTGGACCGGCGGCTGCCGATGCGCGACGCCGCGCAGGCGCACCGGCTGGTCGAGTCGAGCGACCACGTGGGCAAGGTGCTGCTCACCACCGGGTGACGGCCCGGCCGGACCACGAGGTGGTGCCGGTGGCGCTGCCGGGCCGGGGGAGTTCAGCACGGGGCGGGCGGGTCCTCCCGGTGGGGCAGCACCAGGCGGCGGGCGCCGGGGCCCTCGCCGGCGAGGGTGTCGTCCGGGTTGTAGAGGGTGCAGCGTTGCAACGACAGGCAGCCGCAACCGATGCAGCCGTCCAGGTCGTCGCGGAGCTTGCCGAGCAGCCTGATCCGTTCGTCCAGCCGTTCCCGCCAGGTGCGGGACAGGGCGGCCCAGTCGTCGGGGCTGGGCGCGCGGGACGAGGGCAGCGAGTCCAGCGCGGCACGGATCTCCTCCAGAGAGATGCCGACCTGCTGGGAGATCCGGACGAACGCCACCCGGCGCAGCTCGGTGCGGGCGTACCGGCGCTGGTTGCCGCCGGTGCGTTCGGCGTGGATCAGCCCGAGCCGTTCGTAGTAGCGCAGCGCCGACTGGGCCACCCCGCTGCGCGCGGAGAGCTGACCGATGGTGAGTGACTCGTGCATCAATGCCCTTGAGTTGAAGTCAACTTCAGGTTGCACGCTAGCGACATGACCACACCGACCGCAACCCGCCCACCCGGCCGCGCCCTCCCCGGCCCGGTCGTCGCACCGCTGGAGCGCCTCCGCGCCGGTCGCCACTACGACGCCAACGTGTACTCCACCGTCGACGTGCACTGGACGCTCTACGACCGGGTCCTGCGGGTCACCCCGGCCACCGTCGACGACCCCGACCGGGACCGCTTCCTGCTCTCCAAGGGGCACGCCGTGGCCGGCTACTACGCGGTGCTCGCCGCCAAGGGGTTCATCCCCGCCGACTGGCTCGACGACGAGGGCGGACCGGACAGCCGGCTCGGCGGCCACCCCGACCGGACCCTGGTCCCCGGCGTGGAGATCGGCTCCGGCTCACTCGGTCACGGGCTCGGGCTGGGCGTCGGCACCGCACTCGGCCTGCGCGCCCAGGGGCGTACCACCCCCCGGGTGTACGTCCTGCTCGGCGACGCCGAACTGGACGAGGGCTCCAACCACGAGGCGATCGCGTACGCCGGGGCGACCGGACTGGCCGGGCTCACCGCGATCGTGGTCGACAACGCGTCGGCCAGTCACGGCTGGCCGGGCGGGGTGGCCAGCCGGTTCACCGTCAACGGCTGGACCGCCGCCACCGTCGACGGGCACGACCACGACGCCCTGCACGCCGCCCTCACCGGCCACGACGGCCACCGCCCGCACGCCGTCGTCGCCGTCGACACGCCCGCCCACCCGGCGGACCGGCCGGACGGGTCGGCGGCCGGCGACGTGACGACCCCGGGGAGCCGGTCATGACCATGCGGGACGCCTTCGTCGCCAGCGCCACCCGGTTCCTCGACGACCCCCGGACCACGATCGTGCTGGCCGACATCTCCGCCGACGCCTTCGCCACGGCAGCCCGCCGGTATCCGGACCAGGTCGTCAACGTGGGCATCCGGGAACAGTTGATGATCGGGGTGGCCGGCGGGCTCGCCCTCACCGGGCAGCGCCCGATCGTGCACAGCTACGCACCGTTCCTCGTCGAGCGGGCGTACGAGCAGATAAAGCTGGACCTCGACCACCAGGGCGTCGGTGCGGTGCTGGTCAGCATCGGCGCGTCGTACGACCGGGCGGAGGCCGGCCGGACCCACCTGGCCCCGGCCGACGTCGCCCTGATCGACACCCTCGACGGCTGGACCGTGCACGTCCCCGGCCACCCTGACGAGGTGCCCGACCTGCTGCGGGACGCGGTCTGCGGACGGCACTCGACCTATCTGCGGCTGTCGACGCGCAGCAACGCGCGGGCGTACCCGCAGGCGGGTGGGTTGCAGGTGGTCCGCGACGCCGGACCGGGCGCGGCGCTGCTGGTGGCGGTCGGTCCGGTCCGCGACGACGCGCTCGCGGCGGTGGCCGACCTGCCGGTGACGGTGGCCTACACGCACCGCCCCCGGCCGTTCGACGTGACCGGGCTCCGGACGCTGGCCGGCGGCGAGGTGATCGTGGTCGAGCCCTATCTGGCCGGCACCTCGACGCGGGTGGTGGCCGAGGCGCTGGCCGACCGGCCGCACCGGCTGCTCAGTCTCGGTGTGGGCCGTGCCGAGCTGCGGCGCTACGGCACCGCCGGGGACCACGACCGCTGGCACGGCCTCGACCCGGCCGGGCTGCGCCGCGCGGTCGTCGACTTCCTGACCTCCGGCGACCGGACGCCGGCCGTATCGGCGCGGTGACCGGGCCGACAGCGGCAGCCGGCCTGGCGGTTACGGGCGGGGGTGGCGGCAGACCCGGTGGTCACGGCCGACGGCCGCAGCCGGCCCGGTGGCCACGGGCGGGTACGGGGGTCGGGGCGGGCACGCGGGCGGGACGGCGGCGGGGCCGGGCTCAGCGGGGTGCGCGGGCGGGACGGCGGCGGGTACGTTCCCGGCCGAGGATCCAGATCGCCTCGACACCGTCCTTCCAGGTGATCTTCTTGCCCTCCTCGCGACCGCGCGCCCGGTAGCTGATCGGCACCTCGTACGGGCGGATCCGCCGGCGCAGCAGCTTGCCGGTCACCTCCGCCTCCATCCCGAAGCCCCGGGACCGGATGCCCAGTGACCGGTACAGCTCGACCGGCATCAGCTTGAAACAGGTCTCCAGGTCGCCGATGTAGGAGTTGAACAGCACGTTCGCCGCCATCGTGACGCCCTTGTTGCCCATCACGTACCAGAAGCTGTAGGCGCTGTGGCTGCCGAAGGTGCGGTTGCCGTAGACCACCGTGGCCCGCCCGTCGAGCACCGGGGCGAGCAGCCGGGGGATGTCCTGCGGGTCGTACTCCAGGTCGGCGTCGAGGATGACCATGTACTCACCCTCGGCGCTGTCCACGGCCGTCTTGATGGCCGCGCCCTTGCCCGCGTTGCGGGGGTGGGTGATCACCCGCAGCCGCGCGTCGTCCGCCCGGCCGAGGATCTCCCCGGTGCCGTCCCGGCTGCCGTCGTCCACCACGACCAGCTCGATCTCGCACGGGTAATCGACCGCCAATGCCTGCTTGAGGGCATCCGCGATGCGTTCTTCCTCGTTGTAGACCGGCATGAGGATCGAGAGCTTCACGGGAATCTCCACGGTGGCGACAGTGAGTCGGGGCCTAGCCTAGCCTGGCAGGTCAGCCGTGTGAGGGTCGCCACCGTGCCGGCCGGGGCCGGTCGTTCGTCCCGACCGCGCCGGCCGACGCCGGCCGTTCGTCCCCACCGCGCGGCCGACGTCCGGTCGTCGGCCGCCACGCACCGGCCGGCAGCCGGTCGTCGGTCCCGATGGTGTTTACTTCCGCCCATGTCGGCAGCCGGCTGGATGCTCGTGGCGGCCCCCGTCGCCGCGCTCGTGACGCTCACCGCCCTCCTGCGGCCCCGGGCCGCCGCAGCGGTCGCCCCGAACCGCCTCGGCGTGCTCCGGGCCGCCCTGCTGACCGGCGTCTTCGCCGTGCTGACCGTGGAGCTGCTCGGCGCGGTCGGCGCGCTCACCCTGCCCGCCCTCGCCCTGGCCTGGCTGGTCTTCCTGGTCGGCATCGCGGTGCCGGCCGGCCGCCGACGCGGCCGGGCGGCGGTCCGGGCCGGGACCACGGTCGCCGAGGACCGCCGGGCGGTGCTGGTCGGCGCGGCCGTGGGCGGCCCGGCGGCGGGCGGCGCGCCCGGGACCGCCCCCGGGCGGCCCACCGCGCACCCGGCCGCCGTCCGGGGTGGCGTCGCGGCGATGCTGTCCGGCTGGTCGGACCGGCTGACCCGGCTCTGGCGTACGGGCACCCGGGGCGAGCGGCTGCTCGCCGGCACGGTGGGCGGGGTGGTGCTGGTCGAGCTGGTGGTGGCGCTGCTCGCCGAGCCGAACAACTTCGACTCGCAGACGTACCACCTGCCGAAGGTGGAGCACTGGGTGGCCCAGGGCAGCCTCGACTTCTGGCCCACCGCCATCCACCGGCAGGTGACCATCCCGCCCGGCGCCGAGTACCTGCTGCTGCACCTGCGCCTGTTCACCGGCGGGGACGCGCTGCACAACCTGGTGCAGTGGGCCGCCGGGATCGGCTGCCTGCTGGCGGCCACCCGGATCACCGCCCAGCTCGGCGGGGGACGACGGGCCCAACTGCTCACCGCGTTCCTGGTCGCCACCACGCCGATGGTGGCCCTCCAGGCGACCAGCACCCAGACCGACCTGGTGGCCGCCGCCTGGACCGCCTGCGCCGCCACCCTGGCGTTGGACGGCCTGCGCCGGCGGGCTGGCCTGGGCGACGCGCTGGCGCTGGGCGCGGCCACCGGGCTGACCGCGCTGACCAAGACCAGCGGGCTGCTCGCCGTCGGGCCGCTGCTGCTGCTCTGGGGCCTGGCCCAGCTCCGCCTCGCCACCCGCCCCACCGGGGCCGACCGACCGGCCGGGATCGACCGCCCCACCGGGATCGACCGCCCCACCGGGGCCGACCGGCCGGCCGGGGGTGGCCCTGCCGGGACGGCGCCGACCAGGGCGGTCCGGCAGGTGGCCCGGACGGTGGGCGGCTCGCTGCTGGTGCTGCTGGTCGCGGCGACGGTGGTGGGGCCGTTCCTGGCCCGGGAGACCGCCGAGTTCGGCCACCCGTTGGGGCCGCCCCGGCTGCGGGAGTCCATCCCGATGGAACGGCACGATCCGGCTTCCGTCCTGGTCAACGCGCTGCGGATCGGGCACACCGCGTTCGACACCCCGCTCGCCCCGCTGCGCGCCGGCACCGCCGAGGCGATCATGGCCGGCTCCCGGACGGTCGGCGTGGACCCGCAGGACCGGGCCATCACCTTCGGCCGGGAGGTCTTCCCGGTGCCGTCCTGGTATCCCGACGAGGACCGGGTGGCCTTCCCGCTGGCCGGGGCGCTGGCGCTGCTCGGGGCGGTCGTCGCGCTGGTCCGGCCCCGGCGGGTCAGCCCCGGTCGACCGGGGGCGCTGCGGGCGTACGCGGCCGTGGTGGTGTGCGCGGTGCTGCTGCACACCGCGATGATCAAATGGCAGCCGTGGGGGAACCGGCTGCTGCTCTACGCGCTGGTGCTGGCCGTACCGCTGGCCGGGCTCTGGGTGGACGCGGTGCTGCGGCGGCGGGCCGGGGCGGGCCGCCGGTCGGTGGCCGCCGGGCTGGTGGTGACCGTGCTCGCCACCTCCGCGCTGGCCGGCGTGCTGGCCCTGTCGTACGGCTTCCCGCGCCGGCTGGTCGGTGCCGGCTCGGTCTTCACCACCACCGAGTGGGACACCCGGTTCCTGCGCCGGCCGCAGTGGGCCGACGAGTTCCGCTGGGCCGCCTCGGCGGTGCGGGCCAGCGACGCCCGGCGGATCGGCCTGGTGCAGCAGAACGACAACTGGGAGTACCCCTGGTGGTTGCTGCTGCGCGACGACGACGGCCGGTCGCCCGAGCTGGTGGCGTTGCAGTCGGTGCTGCCGGACCGGCCGCCGGCCGACCCCGCCTCGGTCGACGCGATCGTCTGCACCGGCCCCCGGACGGAGTGCGTCCGGCTGGTCCCGCCGGGGTGGACGGTCGAGTACCGGGACCACGTCGGCTACGCGCTGCCCCCGGCCCGCTGAGCCACGGGGAACACACGTCGGGGCCGGCGCGGTGGTCCACGCCGACCCCGACCGGCCCCCCACGGTCACTTCTGCTTGATCGGCACCACGATCAGCCGGGCGACGCTGGCGTCCCCGTCCTTGGCCCCGGCCACGTTGACCTTGGTGCCCACCTTGACGTCGCTGGCCTTGATGGTGGTGCGCCGCTCGACCACCCGGAGCTGGTCGCCCAGCTTCCAGGTCAGCGAGAAGCCGTCGGTGGACTTCACGGTCACCGAGCCGCCGTCGACCGCGGTCACCTCGCCGCGCTGCACGACGACGGTCTTCGTGCCGCCGTCCCTGGTCTGCACCACCGCCTCACCGTGCAGGCCGTTGCGGCCCAGCTGCACCCGGGCCTGCCGGCGCTGCCGCAGCTCCTGCGCCCGCTCACCGCGCTTGCCCTTGGCCCCGGCCTGCGGGGACGGGGTGGTCGACGCGGCGGGCGCGGCGAGCAGGTCCAACTCGACCGGGTCGAGGCCCAGCGCGGCCAGCGCCTGCCCCTCGACGCCCAGCGCGGCGGCCACGTCGACCGCGGTGGCCTTCGTGCCGTCCGCCGCGACCTGGGCCGCCCCGCAGCCGGCCACGCCGAGCGCGAGCGCCGCGAGCAGCGACGTGGCGGTGACGGCGATTCCCCGATGTGCCATGACTCTCCCTCTCGTCGGTGACGCCACCAGCGTCGCCGAGCGGGATGGGCGCCGGGTCAGGCCCGTGTTCGGGTCAGGTAAGGATCGGCGGGCAGCCGGACGGTGAACGCCGCCCCGCCCTCGGCAGCGTGCCCGGCGACGATCTGCCCGCCGAGTCGACGGACCAGCCCGGCGGCCAGCGCCAGCCCCACCCCGCTGCCCACCTTCCGTACCCCCTGGTACCGCTGGTGCAGCGCGCCCCGCTCGAAGGCCACCGCCAGGTCGTCGTCGGTGAGGCCGGGTCCGCCGTCGCGGACCTCGACCAGCCCACCGGCGGCCGGGCCGGCACCGGCCGAGCGGACCGCGAGCACCACCGGCGCCCCCGGGGGTACGACCCGTAGCGCGTTCTCCAGCAGCCCGTCCACCACCTGCCGGATCCGTCCCGGATCGGTGTACGCGGGCACCGCCGTGCCCGGCGTCTCCAGCCGGAACGGCACCCCGAGCGCCGCGCACCGCTCCGACCAGGTCCGCTCGGCGTCGGCGGCCAACCGGGCGAGGTCCACCGGCACCGGTTCCAGCGGAAAGTCCACCGCCTCCAGCCGGGCCAGCGCCAACAGGTCAGCGACCAGCCGGTCCAGGTGCCGGGCCTCGGTGAGCATGGTCCGGCCGGTGGCTCGGGTCTGGTCCGCGTCGATCACCCCGTCGGCGAGCGCCTCGGCCCACCCCCGGATCGCGGTCAACGGGGTACGCAGCTCGTGCGAGACGGAGAGCAGGAACTCCCGCTGCCGGCCCTCGCTGGTGGCCAGCGCGGCGGCCAGCCCGTTCAGCGCGTACGCCAGGTCGGCGACCTCGTCGGGGGGCTCGACGGGCACCCGGACCGCCCGGTCACCGGCGCGCAGTCGGGCGGCGGCGGTGGCGGCGTGCCGGATCGGCCGGGCCAGCCGGCGGGCGAGCAGCAGTCCGGCCACCACCCCGGCGGTGAGCCCGGCGAGCAGCGGCAGCCAGAGGGTGCGCAGCACCTGCCGCCACGGACCCTGCGGGGTGGCCCGGGTCAGCACCACGCCCTCCCCGCCGGGCAGCGCCCGCCCCTCGACCAGGGTCCGCTGGCCGTTGACCAGCCGTCGGCCGGACACGTCCCGGCCGGCGGAGATCCGGTTCACCACCTGCCGGGGCAGGCCGGGGCGGTCGGCCAGCCCGCCCTGGACGACGTACACCTCGATCTGTTGTTCGCGGAGCTGGCGGATCAGCCGGTCACCGGCCGCGTCGCGCTGTCGGCTGGGGCGTACCCGGAGCACGTCGGCGGCGAGGCGGGCCTGCGCGGCCAGCGCGGCCTGGTCACGGCGCTCCACCCCGCGTACCGCCAGGGGGACGGCGACCAGCGCGGTGACCAGCACCGACACCAGCGCCACCGCGCAGGTGACCAGGACCGCGCGGGCGGTGAGCGTGTGGGTGATCCGGCGGCGGGGCCGCCCGGCGGCCGGTCGGGTGGTGGCCGGTCCCGCAGTGATGGCCGGTCCCGCAGTGATGGCCGGTCCGGCGGTGGTGGCCGGCGGCGTGCCGGGTGGGGGCGGCGCGGTGGCGGGTGGGCGCGCGGCGGCGGGGTCAGCCATCGGCGGCGTACCCGACGCCCCGGTGGGTCCGGATCACGCTGGCCGGGCCGAGTTTGGCCCGGACCTGGGCGACGTGCACGTCCACGGTACGGGTGCCGGCGTGCGCCGCGTACCCCCAGACCGCGGCCAGCAGCTCCTCCCGGGTGAAGACCCGGCCGGGGCGGGCCATCAGGTGCGCGAGCAGGTCGAACTCGGTGGAGGTGAGCTGGACGGCGGCCCCGTCCGCGAGCACCGTACGGCGGGCCGGGTCGAGGGTGACCGGGCCGACCGAGCGCGGCCGGTCCACCCCCTGCGGGATCCCGGCGGTGCGCCGCAGCACCGCCCGGACCCGGGCGACCAGCTCCCGGGGGCTGAACGGCTTGGTGACGTAGTCGTCGGCACCCAGCTCCAGGCCGACGATCCGGTCGACCTCGTCGTCGCGGGCGGTGAGGAAGATGACCGGGGTCCAGTCGCCGGCCTCGCGCAGCCGGCGGCAGAGTTCGGTGCCGGCGAGGCCCGGCAGGCTGATGTCGAGGACACAGGTCACCGGGCGCAGCCGGCGGGCGGCGGCCAACCCGGCCGTGCCGTCCCGTTCCAGGTGTACGCCGAACCCGTCCCGGCTCAGGTAGAGCCGGACCAGGTCGGCGATGGCCGGTTCGTCCTCCACCACGAGGACGAGCCCGCGCGGCACGGCGGCGTCGACGGTCACCGGCCCATGATGACCGACCCGGAACCGGCTGAAACGTCCGGCGGTGTTCGGGTCAGGTAAGGATGCGGTCAGCGGGCCGGCAGCGGGCGCAGCAGGGGGGCCGGCCCGGTGGCCGGGGTGTCGCCGATGGTGGCGACCACCCGCTCCTCGGGCCCGCGCAGCCGGGTCCGGAAGGCGTGGTGCAGCAGCGTGTCGAGCTGCCACACCTGCTTCGGGTGCTGGGTGCGGATGACGAACCGCTCGCGTGCGCCGTCGATCGCGGTGGCGGCCAGCTCGACGGCCTGCGCCCGGGGGTCGGGGCTCCAGGTGACGTTGCTCAGCTCGCGCAGCTCGGTGTTCAGGTGCAGGCGCAGCCGGTGCAGCACCCGGGTCTGCTGGGTGACCACCAGCCGGCGGTGGGTGAGCAGGAGGAGGTACTCGCCGTCGACCGGCCGGTCGGGGCGGGCGCACCGGGCGACCAGGACGGTGGCGTCACCCGAGCCGACGCACTGGCGGAACACCGGCATGTGTCGACTCACCGTCTGGACGGCCAGCCCGGTGTCGGCGGCGGCCGGGAGGAAGGTGCGCGAGAAGACGTCCATACCCCGCCAACGAGCCGTGACCAGGGGTGATATGGGTCACTGTCGACTTTTGGATGTTCCACCCCTCCGGGTCGCACCAGCGGTGTGTCGTCCCGGCGGGTCGGGTGGGGAGCAGGGGTGGTGGCGGGCAGGGACGGTTGCGGGCGGTGGCGGTCAGACGGACGGTGGGGCGGTGGCGGTCAGACGGGCGGTGGCGGGCGGTGGGGTGGTGGGGCGGTCAGACGGGCATCGGCGCGAAGAGTTCGCCGAGCCAGCCCGGCACCGCGCTGACGTACTCGGCACGGCTCGGATCGGTGGTGTCCAGCGCCCGCCGCCAGGACAGCGCGCGACTCACCGTGGTCACCCGCACCGCCAGGCCGGCGATCTCCCGCAGGGCCGCCCGGTCGTGCCGGTCGGTCCACGGCTCCAGATAGGCGTCGCGGAGCCGGAGCAGCACCGGATCACCCTCGGCCAGCGCGAAGGTGTGTGCCACCGAGCGCAGCGTCACCAGCAGCGTGCCGAACGGGTGGGCCACCGAGGCGTCGCCCCAGTCGAAGAAGCGGTAGCCGTCGGCCGCGCCGAACACGTTCCCGTCGTGCAGGTCGTCGTGCTGCACGCTGGCCGGGATGCCGCTGTCGGCGAGCCGCCGGCAGTCCTCGGCGAAGCGCGGCAGGTACGCCCGCAGCCGTTCGTGGGTCGCCGCGTCCATCCCGTCCCCGGCGTCCTGCCCGTCTCCGGTGGGTGGGCCGTCCCCGGGGTCGAGGAGCAGAGCGGCGCGGTCGTCGAGGAGGCCGGCGAGCAGGCCCGGCAGCGCCGCCGGCCGGTGGTCGGGCACCCCGAGCGCGACGAGTGCGTCCGCCCCCGGGGCCACCGCCCGTTGGAGGCCGGCGTACGTGGCCAGCACGTCGACCCACCGGGCGGGGTCGGGTTCGGCCAGCTCCCGTAGGGACGGGCCACCGTCTGGCAGCAGCGACCAGCCCCGCCGGGTGTCCACGGCCACCGGGTCGAGCACCCGGCCGGGAGCCCGCCGGGCCAGCTCGGCCAGGAGCACCGTCTCGTACGCCGTGCCGGGGTTGTTCGCCTTGAACCAGTACGGCCCGGCGTCGGTGGGCACCCGCCAGACCAGCGACCAGGGGCGCAGTCGGGGCTGGACCGGGCCGGTGACCCGCCGGCCGAGCCGGCCGAGCTGCCCGGTCACCCAGTCGAGCGCGGCGGACCGCCACTGCGGATCCGCCCAGCCGGTGGCCTCGGAGGTGGTCGTCACGCAGCGGAGGGTAGATCATCCGCCTGGCCGGGCACCCGCCATTTTCCACCCGCCCCGGCCGACCCGTTCGTCGCCGGGCGGCTAGACCAGCTCCAGGATGGTGGCGTTGGCCATGCCGCCGCCCTCGCACATGGTCTGCAGGCCGTACCGGATGTCGTTGTCCCGCATGTGCTGGAGCATCGTCGTCATGATCCGGACGCCGGACGCGCCGAGCGGGTGGCCGAGCGCGATCGCGCCGCCGCGCGGGTTGAGGCGTTCCGGGTCGGCCTCGGTCTCGGCCAGCCAGGCCAGCGGCACCGGGGCGAACGCCTCGTTCACCTCGTACACGCCGATCTCCTCGATGCCCAGGCCGGCGCGGCGCAGCGCCTTCGCGGTGGCCGGGATGGGGGCGGTGAGCATGGTGACCGGGTCGTCGGCGGCGACCACGGCGGTGTGCACCCGGGCGAGCGGGCGCAGGCCGTGCCGCCCGGCCCACTCGGCGGTGGTCACCGCGAGCGCGGCGGCTCCGTCGGAGATCTGCGACGCGGAGCCGGCGGTGACGACCCCGTCCGTGCGGAACGGGGTCTTCAGCTCGCCCAGCTTCGCCAGCGAGGTGTCCCGCCGGATGCCCTCGTCGGCGGCGACCGTGCCGCCGTCGGGCAGCGGCACCGGGGCCAGCTCGGGGTCGAACGCCCCGGCGTCCTGCGCGGCGGCGGCCTTCTCGTGGCTGGCCAGTGCGAACTCGTCGAGCTGGGCGCGGGACAGGCGCCAGCGGGCGGCGATCAGCTCGGCGCCGACCCCCTGGTTGAACGGGAGCGGCTGGTCGTCGGCGAAGCCCTCGACGCCCCGGTAGCGCTCGCGGAGCTGTGCGCTGAACGGCGTTCCGTCGCCGACGCTGGCGCCCATCGGCACCCGGGTCATCGACTCGACGCCACCGGCCACCACCAGGTCGGCCTGGCCGGAGAGGACGGTCGCGGCGGCGAAGTGCAGGGCCTGCTGGCTGGAGCCGCACTGCCGGTCGAGGGTGGTGCCGGGCACCGTCTCGGGCCAGCCGGCGGCGAGCACCCCGTTGCGGGCGACGTTCCAGGACTGCTCGCCGACCTGGGACACGCAGCCCCAGATCACGTCGTCGACCTGGCCGGGGTCGATGCCGGTACGGTCGGCGAGGGCGCGCAGCACGTGCGCCGACAGGTCGACCGGGTGGATGCCGGCGAGGCCGCCCTTGCGCCGGCCGACCGGGGTGCGTACCGCACCGACTATGACTGCGTCACTCATGGCTACTCTCCGGTAACGTCGGCTGGCTCGATACTACCGGGGGCCCGGCCCCACCCCGTGCCCCCGGCCGGGTCGTCACGCCGCGGGCCGTCCAGGCCGGTCGGCGGGGTGGTGCGGGCGCGGCTGGCATGCTGGGGTGGTGCATCCACCATCGTCTCCGGCCCGTCAGTGGCGGGTGTCCCCGGCGCTCCCGGCGGCGAAACTGGCCGCCGCCCTCGGGCTGGTCGCCCTCGGTCTGCTGCTCGCCGCCGGTGACCCGGTCCAGTGGGCGCTGGCCCTCGCCGCCGCCGTGGGCCTGGTCGGCTGGGCGGTACGCGACCTGCTCGCCCCGGTCCGGCTCGCGGTCGACGCCGCCGGGATCACCGTCGTCCGGGGGTACGCCGGGCGGCGGCACCTGCCGTGGGACGTGGTGGAGGCGATCACCGTGGACCGGCGGACCCGGTTCGGGCTGTCCGGAGAGACGTTGGAGATCGACGCGGGGGAGACCCTGCACCTGCTCGGTCGGGCCGACCTGGGCACGTCGCCGACCGAGGTGGCCGAGTCGCTACTTGCCGCCCGCCCCTGACCCACCGACCCGTCCCCGGCTTGCCACTGCCCGACCGACCCGGCCCTGACCTGCCGATCCGACCGGCGGTCAGCCGAGCAGCAGCACGGTGCGGACGATCACCAGGCCGAGCAGCGCGGCCAGGATCACCGCCGTGCCGGCCGCCTGGAACACCGAGCGCCGCATCCGGGGGGCGTACGCCAGCACCAGCGCCATCAGCGCCCCGACGACGAGCCCGCCGACGTGGCCCGGGATGGAGATGCCCGGCACGGTGAAGGTGAAGATCAGGTTGATCACCAGGATCGGCAGGATCGCCGAGGTGTCCCGGCCGAGCCGGCGCATCAGCACGAAGACCGCCGCGAACAACCCGAAGATCGCCGTCGAGGCCCCGGCCGAGGCGGTGTTGGGGCTGCTGAACAGGTACGCCGCCACGTTGCCGCCGAGCCCGGCCACCAGATAGAGGGTGAGGAAGCGCAGCGGCCCGAGCAGGGCCTCCAGCTCCCGCCCCAGCACCCACAGCGCCCACATGTTGAGCAGCAGGTGCACCACGCCGTAGTGCAGGAACATCGCGGTGACCAGCCGGTACCACTCGCCGGAGGCGACCCCGTGCGCCTCGCCGAACGGCACGTACGACGCGTAGCTGAGCACCGAACCCCACTGGGTCAGCGGGGTGCCGCCACCGAGCAGGCCGCCGAAGCCGGACCCGCCGATCATCGAGTCGCCGCCCCGGTCGCTGAGCACCGAGACGATCATCACCAGCACGTTCAGCGCGATCAGCGTGCGGGTGACCAGGCCGCGACGGCCGGCGGTACCGCCACCGAAGGCGGTACGCGCCGGCCGTACGCTGCGGCGTCCCTCGTCGACGCACTCCGGGCACTGGTGGCCGACGGGCGCGTCCCGCATGCAGTCCGGACAGATCGGCCGGTCGCAGCGGGAGCACCTGAGGTACGTCTCCCGGTCGGCGTGCCGGTAGCAGACCGGGCTGGTCGGCACCGGCGCACCGGTGGCGTCGCCGGCCGGCCCGGAGCGTTCAGTCATGCGTGCAAAGGTACCTCGCGGGTGCGGTCAGGCCCCGGTGCGCTCGATCTCGACCCGCTCGATCACCACGTCCTGCAGCGGTCGGTCGCTCGGACCGGTCGGGGTGTTCGCGATCGAGTCCACCACCTTCGCGGACTGCTCGTCGGCCACCTGGCCGAAGATGGTGTGCCGGTTGTTCAGGTGCGGGGTCGGCCCGACGGTGATGAAGAACTGCGAGCCGTTGGTGCCCGGCCCGGCGTTCGCCATGGCCAGCAGGTACGGCCGGTCGAAGCGCAGCTCGGGGTGGAACTCGTCGGCGAACGTGTAACCCGGCCCACCCCGGCCGGTGCCGGTCGGGTCGCCCATCTGGACCATGAAACCGCTGATCACCCGGTGCGAGATGGTGCCGTCGTAGTACGGCCCGTTGCCCGGCTGGCCGGTGCGGGGGTCGGTGTACTCCTTGTTGCCCTCGGCCAGGTCGACGAAGTTACGAACCGTCTTCGGAGCGTGATTGCCGAAGAGCTCCAGCCGGATCGGGCCAGCGTTGGTGTGCAAGGTGGCGTAGATAGCCTCGGCCACGGGTACTCCTCACTCGTTGGTCAGTTCCATGCGGATCCTCCCATGTGCCCCATCTGGCAGTGCGGAGGCATCCGGTGGTGGAGGATGACGAAGGAACAACTCCCAGGAGGTGGGACCGTGTTGGGAATCGGGCGGCGCAAGACCCGGGGGCAGCTCGCGAAGGTGGAGTTGCACCAGGGCATCGGTCATCTGAGGCAGGCCGCCACGCACGCGGCGAAGGGCGCCGGGGCCACGGTCGGCCCGCGGGTCCAGGCGGCCCGGGAGGCTGTCGCGCCGGCCGCGGTCGTGGCACGGGACCGGGCCTCCAGCGGCCTCGCGTCGACGGTCGCGGCCCTGGCGCCGGTGGCCCTGGCGGTGCGCAACGCCCAGGCCGAGGCCGCCGACCGGGCGGTGGCCGGCAGGAAGATCGCCGCCGCCAAGCAGGCCGCGGTGAGCAAGAAGATCAAGGCGAAGAGCCCGAAGGCGCAGAAGCGCAAGCGCAGGTCGCGGGGCATGCTCGCCGGCCTGCTGGTCGCCGGCTCGGTGGCCGGGGTGGCCGGTGCGATGGCCCTGCGGCGGCGGCGTGAGCAGCAGGAATGGGCCGAGTACGACCCGACCCACGGCATCGACACCACCCCGGGCGCCCGCAACGTCGGCGCGGCGGCCACCCCGGGTGCCACCGGGGTCCGCCCCACGACCGGTGTCGAGGCCGCCCGGGACGAGGTCGACGTCCTGGTCGTCCAGACCCCGTCCGCCGGCGGGTCCACCCCCACCGGGTCGGCTGTGCCGGCCACCCCCGCCGGGTCGGCTGCGCCGTCCACCACCGCCACGCCGGCTGCGCCGGCCACCGGCGTCGGCAGCTCCGCGGTGGCCGCCGACACGTCGACCGGCAAGCCGGTGGTCCACCCGAACCACCAGGTTCCCTCGGTCGCCGAGGGCGCGACCGACGTGTCCGGTCGACCGGCTGACGACCTCGGCAAGGCGCTCGACGCCGGGCGGTCGGCGAAGTCCGGCACCCGCCGCTGAGCTCCGCGGTCCCGCCGACGGCGCGGAGACGATCCCGGTCGTCCCGCGCCGTCGGCACGTCCGGGTCGGTGGGCGTCCTGACTTAAGTCGCCGCTTATGGGATCGTCCGCCGGGCGTCCGGCTCCTACAGTGCTGACCATGCAGACGCCGACCACCGACCCGGATCCCCTCGCCCCGGAACCGGGTCGCACCTCAGCGGCCGGGCGGGACCGGGCACTGTCCCGGCGGCGGATCCTCTCCGGTGGCGCCGCCGCGCTGGCCGGCGCCGGGGTGGCGCTGACCGGCGAGTTCGGGTATTCCGAGGCCACCGCCGGCAGCAAACTGCCCGTCTACGGCGGCTACGCGGCGACCGTGCACGCCGACCGGCGTACCCCGCCGAAGTCCTCCCGGGTCGACGTGGTGTGGAGCGTGGACACCACCCGACGGCTGATCGCGCTCACCTTCGACGACGGCCCGGCGCCGAACTGGACCCCGCGGGTGCTGTCGATCCTCGCCGAGACGGACACCCCGGCCACCTTCTTCATGGTCGGCCGCCGCGCCCGCGAGTACGGCCGCCTGGTGACCCACCGGCTGGACCGGCACGAGATCGGCAACCACACCTGGGACCACCAGGACCTGGCGAAGATGACCTACGAGCAGGCCTGTGTCGCGATCGGCCGGGCGCACAACGAGCTGACCCGGCTCTGCGGCCGGGAGCCCACCCTGCTCCGCCCGCCCTACGGGCACCTGGCCGGCAGCACCCTGCTGGCCGCCAACGACCTCGGCTACCAGGTGGTCCTCTGGAACCGGCAGATGCTCGAATCCCGGTTCACCCGGAATCCGGACGGCCTGGTCGACTACGTGGTCGACTCCTGCGACCCGGGCACGATCCTGCTCGCCCACGACACCGGGCCGGTGGACCGGCTGGTCGCCATCCGGGGGCTGGCCGCGATGATCAGCGGGCTGCGGCGGCGCGGCTTCGAGTTCGTCACCGTCTCCGAGCTGCTGGCGGCGGCGACCCCGGCCGCCGCCCCGGCGCACTGACCGGGACGACCGTCAGAGCCAGCCGTTACGGCGGAACCACCGGTACAGCGCCAGCGAGATCGCGAGCATCAGCGCGAGCACGCCCGGATAGCCGTACGTCCACTTCAGCTCGGGCATGTTCTCGAAGTTCATGCCGTAGACCCCGGCGAACGCCGTCCAGACCGCCGCGATGGCGGCCCAGGCGGCGATCTTGCGCATGTCGTTGTTCTGGTCGACGGTGACCTGCGCCAGCCGGGCCTGGAGGATCGAGTTGAGCAGGTCGTCGTAGGAGTTGACCTGCTCGACGGTGCGGCTGAGGTGGTCCTGCACGTCGCGGAAGTAGCGCCGGACCTCCTGCGGCACCTCCCGGTTCACCTGGGCGGTCAACGTCAGCAGCGGCCGTTGCAGGGGGATCACCGCCCGCTTGAACTCCACCAGCTCCCGCTTCATCTGGTAGATCCGCTGGATCCGCCCGCTGGTCTGCCGGTCGAAGACGTCGGCCTCCAGCACGTCGAGGTCGTCCTCCAGCTGGTCGGCGACCTCCAGGTAGAGGTCCACGACCCGGTCGGTGATCGCGTACGCCACCGCCCACGGCCCGTGTCGCAGCAGGTCCCGCTTGGCCTCCAGGTCGGCCCGGACCGGCGCCAGCCGGCAGGCGTCCCCGTGCCGGACGCTGATCAGGAAGTTCGGGCCGATGAAGAGCATCACCTGCCCGGTCTCCACCACCTCGGAGGTCTCGGTCAACTCGGTGTGCTCGCAGTACCGGGCGGTACGCAGCACCAGGAAGCTGACCTCGCCGAAGCGCTCCAGCTTGGGCCGCTGCTGCGCCTTCACCGCGTCCTCGACGGCCAGTTCGTGCAGCCCGTACGTCTCGGCGATGGCGGTCATCTCGGCCAGTTCCGGCTCGTGCAGCCCGAGCCAGACGAACGCGTCGCGCTCGTCGCGGGCGGCCGCCAACGCCTCGGCGTACCGCCACTGGCCGGGGCGGCGCTTCCCGTCGACGTAGACGCCGCAGTCGACCACGCCGCTGCGGCCGGGGTCGGCGGGCGCGGGCGTCCGGGGGGAGCCGTCGGCGTTGAGGATGCGCGACATCGCCCGGACCGGGGACACCCAGGCGCGGGGATTGAGCACCCGGCCGCCGTGGAGTGTCGCCGACCGTTCCCGTTCCGCCCGGTCCGTCATGGCGTTCCCCCTCCCCGGTGTGGTGCTGCGGCTTGCAGGCTACGCCGCCACCGCACCGGCGGCCCTCCGACGATCGGCGGCTCCGGGTACGGCGGCCCGGCCACCGGAATGCGCGACCAGGGGCTGGCGCCGGGCGGGTCGGGCCGCGTTCAGGGGGTGAGGGGGCGACCCGACCCACCCGGCGCCGTCGGGGGGCGGGGGTGAAGCTGCGGTGTCGTCGACGTGTGGGCGCGACCGGGCCAGGTCAGCGGCCGAACGTGAGCGACGCTCGCAGCATTGTGGGTCGCCGGGCCGGTCAGGGCGAGCCCCTGACCGGCCGATGGCGTACTTCTGTCGGGAATCCGACAGATAATCAGCCGCGTACCGCGGCCACCGCGTCCGCCAGCCGGCGGACGCCCTCGTCGATCCGGTCCGCGGTCACCGCGGAGAAGGCCAACCGCAACGCGTGCCGCCCGCCGTCGACCATGAAGTCGCTGCCCTTGACCACGGCCACGCCGCGCTCGGCGGCGGCCGGCGCCAACCGGTCGACGTCCACGTCGTCCGGGAACTCCACCCAGAGGAAGTAACCGCCGTCCGGTTCGACGAAGGTGACCTCGGGCAGGTGCCGGCGCAGCGACTCGGCCAGCACCCCGGCCCGCTCGCCCAGCGCCGAGGAGACCGTGGCGATCGACCGCTGGATGTCACCGGAGACGCAGAACTGGTGCACGATCGCCTGGGAGACCATGCCCGGCGAGATGTAGAGGCTGGTCGCCGTCTTGGCGATGTCCGCGATCAGGCTCGCCGGCCCGACCAGGTAGCCGACCCGGACCCCCGGGCAGACGGTCTTGGTGAAGCTGGACGCGTGCACCACCACCCCACGGGTGTCCATCGACAGCATCGACGGCAGCGGCTCACCCCGGAACCGGATGTCGGCGTACGGGTCGTCCTCGAAGATGGTGAAGCCGTACTCGGCCGCGAGGTCGAGCAGCTCCCGCCGCTTGTCCAGGGAGAGGGTCACCCCGGCCGGGTTCTGGTAGTTCGGGATCACGTGGGCCAGCCGGGGGCGTACCCCCGACTCCAGCAGCTTGCGCAGCTCGGCGGTGTCCAGCCCGTCCGGCTCGATGCCGACGCCGTGGATCTCGCCGCCCATCCGCTGGAGGTTGAGCAGGGTCCGGTCGTACGTGGGCCGCTCCACCACCACGGCGTCGCCGCGCCGGACCAGGTGGTCGAAGAGGAACGCGTCGGCCTGGAGCGAGCCGTTGGTGACCAGCACCTGGTCCGCCTCGACGCCGTGCTTCTCCGCGATCCACTTCCGCAGGGGCGGGTAGCCGACGGAGGTCCCGTACGCGGTGACCCCGGCGGGGTCGGCGTCGAAGGCACGGACGGCGGCGGCCTTGAGCCCCTCGACATCCACGATGTCCAGCGAGGGGGCGCCACGGGCGAACGAGATCAGCTGCTCGGCGGTCATGCCCACGAGCCTAGGACCTGGTCGGGCCGCTCCGGCCGGGATACACGCCGAGTTCAACATGCGGGCACACCGTCGGCAGAGGCATGCCCCGGAACCGGTCGACTCCGTGCAGGTCGGGACAGGACCGGACATCGGCGCGGGCGGTCCCCGCTCGCTACTGTCGAAAGGTGCCCACCGAGCCCCTCCGCTGTCCCGGCGCGTTGACCGTGGACGACGGCGTCGAGCTGGCACCGCACCGGTTCGCCGGGCTGGTCGCCCCGGCGGTCGAGCGGGCGTTCGTGGCGGGGATGCTCGCCGGCCACGACGGAGGCGGCGCCGAGCTGAGCCAGCGGTACGGCGGACCGGCCGCCACCGCCTTCCTGGTGGAGTTCCGCACCCGGCTCGCCGTGCCCGGGGGCACCGTCGACCGGGTGGGCTTCGCGGCGGTCAACCGCTACCGCGATCCCGCGACCTGCCAACGTGCTCTGGACAAGCAGGTCGCGCACGGCATGATCGCCCGGCGGCCGGACGGCGGCTTCACCGCCACCGAGCGGGGCGCCGACTTCCTCGCCGAGCTGTACCAGGTACACGCCGAGGTCACCGAGGAGCTGTGGGCCGGGCACGACGACCGGGTGTGCCGGCTGGTCGAGGCGTACGGCCGGGTGCTGGCGTACGCGCTGCTGCTGGCCGGGGAGCCGGCCGCCGAGCCCGCGCCGGCGTTCGACGTGCTGGCTCCGCCCCACGAGCCGGACGGCACCCCGCCGGGAGTGCTGCTGCTCAACCGGATCGGCGCGCTGCGGTACCACCGCGCGGACGCGCACGCCGCCGCGTGGACCGCCGCCGGGCACACCGCGACCAGCGTCGGCAAGCTGCCGGACGGGCCGGAACGACGGGCCATCGAGCTGGAGACCGACCGTCGGGCGGCCGGCCCGTACGCCACGCTGACCGCCGACGAACGGCTGGGCGTGCTCGCCGACCTGGCCGCCCTGCCCGGCTGAACCCCCGATGACCCGGCCCGGACTTCCCGGCCGGCCCGGCCCGGACTTCCCGGCCGGCCCGGCCCGGACTTCCCGGCCGACCCGGCCCGGACTCCCGGGTGGGCCGGGGGTGAACTCCCGGTTGACGGCGGCCGTCCGGTGACGCGGGGCTATCCTCCACGGTGACCTGGAACGGTGACCTGGAGTAGGACGAGGGAGGCCCCGCATGATCGGGATGGTGCTCGCGGCCGGTGCGGGGCGCCGACTGCGCCCGTACACCGACACCCTGCCCAAGGCGTTGGTGCCGGTGGACGGTGAGACCACCATCCTGGACATCGCGCTGCGCAACCTGGCCGAGGTGGGGCTCACCGAGATCGTGATCGTGGTCGGCTACGCCGCCGACGCGGTCGTGCAGCGGCAGGCGGCCCTGGAGGAGAGGTACGGCGTCACCCTCACCCTGGTGCACAACGACAAGGCCGAGGAGTGGAACAACGCCTACTCGCTGTGGCTGGCCCGGGAACACTTCGCCCGGGGGGTGCTGCTGGTCAACGGTGACACCGTGCACCCGGTGAGCGTGGAGAAGACCCTGCTGGCCGAGCGGGGGCCGGGCATCCTGCTCGCCGTCGACACCCTCAAGACGCTGGCCGAGGAGGAGATGAAGACCACCTTCGACGCCGCCGGCCAGCTCACCCGGATCACCAAGCTGATGGACCCGGGCGAGGCGTACGGGGAGTACATCGGGGCGACGCTGATCGAGCCGCAGGTGGCCGGGGCGCTCGCCGATGCGCTGGAGGCGACCTGGCGGCGCGACCCGAACCTCTACTACGAGGACGGCTACCAGGAGTTCGCCGGCCGGGGCGGTGAGGTGCGGGCGGCGCCGATCGGGGACGTCTCCTGGGTGGAGGTCGACAACCACGACGACCTGACCCGGGCGCGGGAGATCGCGTGCCGCTACTAGCCCGTACCATCCTGACCCCGCTGCACATCGACGTGCGGCGCGGCGCGGTGGCCGACCTCGCCACCATCCTCGCCGACGGGCGGATCTCCGCCGGGGGCGACGTGGCGGTGGTGGTCGGCCCCGGTCAGGGCGGGCAGATCGCCGAGCTGGTCCGGCCGGCACTGCGCTCGGCGGACGTCTTCACCGTGTCCGGCGGCACCCTCGACGCCGCCGACGAACTGGGCGGCAAGCTCCGCGAACGGTCGTACGACGCGGTGGTCGGCATCGGCGGCGGCAAGACCATCGACGTGGCGAAGTACGCGGCCACCCGGCGCGGCCTGCCGATGGTGACGATGGCGACCAGCCTCGCCAACGACGGCATCGCCTCCCCGGTGGCCAGCCTGATCACCGGCGGCCTCAAGGGCTCCTACGGGGTGCACATCCCGATCGCGGTGATCGTCGACCTGGACTTCGTGGCCGCCGGCCCCGACCGGCACAACCGGGCCGGCATCGGCGACGTGGTCAGCAACATCAGCGCCCTGGCCGACTGGGAACTGGCCCGGCAGGTACGCGGCGAGCCGGTCGACGGCCTCGCCGCCTCGCTGGCCCGGATGGGCGCGGAGGCGGTGCTCGCGCACACCGGCGACATGACCGACGACGCCTTCGTGACGGTGCTGGCCGAGGCGCTGATCTCCAGCGGCCTGGCGATGGCGGTCTGCGGCAGCAGCCGACCGGCCAGCGGCGGCTGCCACGAGATCATGCACGCGATCGACACCCTCTTCCCGGGCACCTCGTCGCACGGCGAGCTGGCCGGGCTCGGCGCGCTGTTCTGCACCTACCTGCGGGGCGACCGGCGGCGCTTCGCCGAGATGGCGGCCTGCCTGGGCCGGCACCGGCTGCCCCGGCTCCCCGCCGACGTGGGCCTGACCGACGCGCAGTTCGTCGAGGCGGTGCAGTTCGCCCCGGCCACCCGACCCGACCGGTACACCATCCTGGAGCACCTGGCCATGTCGGTTACCGAGACGCGGGAGCGGCTGGCAGACTACGCCGGTGCACTCCGCGACCACTGTGGCTGAACCCCGTCCCACCGTTGCCGACTTCCACCGGGTCAACCGGGGCGGCGGCCTGTTCAGCGAGTCGGTCAGCCAGTGGCTGGGTGCCGTCTTCGCCCTGGTAGCCCAGCGTCTCGGGCTGCGCCCGACGGCGCTGACCATCACCAACCTGGTGCTCGGTCTGGCCGCCTCGGTGACCGTGGTGGCGCTCGCCGGCCGGGTCGCCGCCGGGGCCGTACCGGCCTGGCTGGTCGGTCTGGTCGCGCTGGTCGGCTGGCAGGTGGCGTACGCGCTGGACTGCGCCGACGGGCAGCTCGCCCGGGTCACCGGCCAGGGCAGTGCAGCCGGAGCCCGGGTCGACGTGCTCTGCGACGTGGCCGCCCAGATCGCCCTGGTCGCCGCCCTGTCCGCGACCGCCGTGGCGCAGCGCCCGAGCACCCCGACCTGGCTGGTCGCCACCTTCGCCGGCACCTGGATGGTCAACCTGGTGACCTCGGTGATGCAGGCCGGCCCGAACGCCGCCAGCATGGTCACCTCCACCTCGCTGCCGGTACGCCTGGTCAAGCTGGTCCGCGACTACGGTGCGGTGATCTTCGTGGCCGGGTTGGTGCTGATGGCCGCCCCGGCGCTGGTGTTCTGGGTGATCGTGGCGTTCACCGTGGTCAACGGCGGGTTCCTGCTCGCCAGCATCGCCTTCTCGGCCCGCGCCTCGCTCTAGCACCGCGGGCGGGCCGCACCGGGGGCCGCACCGGGTACGCCGGCCAGCCGGGCGAACGGCCCACCGGCGGCGAGCAGCACCCCGGGTGGTCCGCTCTCCACCAGCCGGCCGCGGTCCAGCACCAGCACCAGGTCGGCGTCGGCGACCGTGGACAGCCGGTGCGCGATGACCAGCCGGGTCATCGGCAGCGTACGGAGCGCCGCCTCGACGGCGGCCTCGGTCACCGTGTCCAGCGCGCTGGTCGCCTCGTCCAGGATGAGCAGGGCGGGGTCGGCGAGCAGCGCCCGGGCGAGCGCGACCCGCTGCCGTTGCCCGCCGGACAGGCCGGTGCCACCGTCGCCGAGGTGGGTGTGCAGCCCCATCGGCAGGGCCGCCACGTCGTCGTGCAGCGCGGCGAGCCGGAGCGCCCGGGCGATGGTGGCGTCGGAGGCGTCCGGGCGGGCCAGGGTCAGCGCCTCCCGGAGGGTGCCCGCGCCGAGGTAGGTCTCCTGGAGGACCACCCCGATCTGCCGGCGCACCGAGGACAGGTCCAGCGTGGCCAGGTCGTGGCCGTCGACGTGGATGCGCCCCCCGGTCGGGGCGTACAGGCCGGTCAGCAGGCCGACCAGGGTGCTCTTGCCGCTGCCGGAGCCGCCCACCACCGCCACCTTGCTGCCCGGCCGGATCACGGCGGTGACGTCGCGCAGTGCCCAGGGCGACCGCCGGTCGTAGCGGAAGCTCACCCCGCTGAGGGTGACCAGCCCGGTCAGGGTGGGCGCGGGCATACCCGGGGTGGGTTGCTCGACCGGTGCGTCCGCGATGTCGGCCAGCCGGTCCATGGTGGGCGCGAGCAGGGTGAACGACGGCAGCCGCTGCGCCAGCGCCACCGCCGGGGTGATCGCGGCGACCGCGAGCGCGGCCAATCCGGCCGCCCGCCCGGGTGAGTCGGCCTGCCGGACCGCCACCAGCAGCATGAGCACCGGGCTCGCCATCGACCAGGCGGCGAGCAGGGCGTCCGCGACCGCCGACAGCCGGGCCAGCCGGTGCGCCGCCCCGACGCCCCGGTCGAACGACTCCTGCCAGCGGCCCAGCACCCGCCGCTGCGCCCCGGCGACCCGGATCGCCGCCATCCCCTGCACCGCGTCGGCCAGCCGGGCCGCCTCCTCGCCGGAGGCGAGCAGCTCCTCCCGTTGCAGCGCGCCGGAGCGACGGCCGACCCGTAGCGCCGTGCCCGCCTGGACCGCGATCACACCGGCGGCCACCAGGCCCAGCACCGGCGCCAGCACGGTCACCACGGCCAGGTAGCCGACCACCAGCAGGCCGTCGAGCGCGGTGGCCACCAGCGCCGACGCCAGCAGGTCACGGACGGCGGTGACCGCCCGGACCCGGTCGACCAGGTCACCGGCCGACCGGCGGTGGAAGTACCGGTAGACCACCGCGAAGAGCCGGTGCACCGTCTCGGTGCCGAGCCGGGTGCCGATGCGTCGTTGCAGGGCGGCCACGGTCAGCCCGCGGGCCAGGGACAACGCCCCGGTGAGCAGGGCCAGCGCGGCGACGGCGGCGAGCCAGGACGCTTCGGGGGGCGCGGCGGCGTCGATGATCGCGGCGGTGGCCCACGGTACGGCCAGTCCGGTCGCGGTGAGCAGCACCGAGGTCGCGGCCAGCAGGGCGAGCAGGCCGGCGTGCCGGCGCAGCACCGGCACCAGCAGGTCGCGTACCGGTGACGGTGCCGGGAGTGCCGGCGGGGCGGGACCGGCGGGCTCGGCCAGCAGCACCACACCGGTGGTGCCGGCCGAGAACTGGGCGGGCGACAGCCGCCGTCGGCCCACGGCCGGGTCGACCACGTCGATGCCGCGCCGTCCCACCCGCTCCACCACCAGGTAGTGGTCGCCGTTCCAGTGCGCCACCAGGGGCAGCGCCAGCTCCCGCAGCCGGGTGGCGTCCCGGCGCAGCGCGGGCAGGGCGATCGCCCGGCAACGCAGCCCGTGCTCCTGTGCCGCGTCGCGCAGGTCACGCAGGCTCAGACCGTCCCGGCCGACGTCGAGCCGGGCCCGCAGGTACGACGCCGGGACCGCCCGGCCGCAGGCGGCGAGCAGCATGGCGAGCGCACTGGGTCCACAGTCGGTGGCGGCGACCTGGAGCACCACCGGCACCCGTCGCCGGCCGGTCACCGGACCCGCGTCGTCCGGTCCCGGGGCAACCAGAACCACTCGACGTCCGTCTCGGCCCGCCGCTGCGCCAGCCACTCGTCGAACATCGCCCGTTCCACCAGCGCCCGGGTGCCCCCGTCGAGGACGGCCGGCTCGCGGTCGACCACCACCGCCGTCACCGCCGTACCGGCGATCGTGGTCGGCGCCGGCCCGTCGGCGTCGCGCAGCCCGGGCGGGGCCGCCACCGCGACCGTCCGCAGGATGCCCGCGGCCCGCCCGGCGTGGACCGCGGCGGCGACCGCCGAGAGCGCCGCCGCGCGGTCGGTCGGCGGCGACCCCTCGGCGGTCCAGGCGATCACGAGGGTGTCGAACGAGGACCGGTGCGCGGCGAACCAGCCCGGCAGCCGGTCGCCCACCACCCGCCCGCGCAGCCGGGTGACCGCCACCGTGTGGGCGATCAGGTCGGCGAAGTCCTCGGCGCTGAGCCCCCGCTCGGTGAGCCACCGTGCGGTCGCCTCGGCGTCGAGCAGGCCCTTGGCCCGGCGGTACGCGTCGGCCGCCGCCTGGAGTTCGTCGTCGTCGACCTCGACCGGGTGCTGCTCCAGCTCGGTGGCGACCAGGCCGGTGTCGACCAGCCGGGCGAGCACGTCGTGGTCGTACCAGAGGAAGTCGAGTGCGGTGAGCGCCTCGCCCACCCGCAGGGTCCTGGTGCCCACCCGGGCGAGATGGCGGTCGGAGTGCCGGACCGCCCCGCGCAACGGCCACGGCAGTGCCGGCGTCGGGCTGTACGCCACGGAGACCGTGCCGGCGGGTTCGCGCAGCAGCACGTCGAAGGAGACCGAGCCGTCGGCGGCCTCCTCGTCCCGCACGATCGCCGGATCGGCCCCGGGCCAGCGCTCCCGCAGCGGGGCGAGGCGCTGTCGGGCCTCGCCCATCCCGGCGCGGTCGGTGGTCAGCTCCCGCACCAGGCGCAGGGCCGCGTCGAGCAGGGCCGGATCGAGGGTGGTCATGTGCTGGCTCCGGGGGTGGGGGCGGGGGCGGTGAGCAGGTCGACCACGGCGGCCGTGATGGGCAGCCCGGTCTCCTCCTCCACCCACAGGTACTGGCCGGTCGGGTTGATCTCGATGTAGACGTACCGGTCGTCGGGGGTGACGATCAGGTCGAGGGCGCTGTAGCGCAGGCCGAGCGCGCGGGTCAGCGCCACGCACCGGTCGGCGACGTCGGCGGGCAGGTCGTACCGGGTCAGCGGGGTGTTCCGGTCGTCCTGGCGACGCCAGTCGTGGCGGGCGTGGTTGGACCGCTGGGAGTCGATGGCGGCGGTGAACACCCGGTCCCCGACGACGGTGACCCGCAGCTCGACCCGCTTGGGCACCCGGGCCTGCGCGATGAGGGGGCAGTGGCGTACCCCGTCGACGTGGCCGACGTCGCGGTGGGTGACCGGTTCGGTGTAGCGCATCAGTTCGTCGCGGAGGGTGGTCAGCCCGACCTGCTTGGTGATCAACCGACCGCCGGTGTGGTCGAACAGGTCGAGCACGGCCCCGGGGGAGTTGCCGACGGCGGTCGCCGGCACGTCGAAGCCGAGGCGCAGGGCGAGCTGGAGCTGGCGGACCTTCTGCTGGGCCCGCAGCACCACCGGCCGGGCCGCGGGCAGCGCCGGCACGTCGAGGGTCTCCCAGACGTCGCCGACGAACTGCCGGCTCTCCGCGACCACGAAACTGGCGTGGGGTTCGCCCAGGTGGGCCGGGGCGACCGGGACACCGGGGCGGCGGAACCAGACGGCGGTCACCGTGTCGAGGTCGAGGACCCGGTCGCCGGTCCCGTCCGGGTCGACGTCGCCCGGGTCGGCGTGCCGGACCAGGGTGCGGGTCAGCCGACCCTCCCGGATGGTCACCGACAGCGATGCGCGGGACGGGACGTCGGCCGGGTCGAACCGGACCCAGCTGACGCCGCGCCGGCCCAGCTCCACCTCGGCCGCGTCGGCGTGCACGTCGTCGGGGGCGGTCAGGATGAGGATCATGGGTACTCCGGGCGGGGGCCCGCCGACGGCCCGGCCACCTCGGTGGACCGGATCGCCGGCGGTGACGGATCAGTCGAAGTCGGTGTCGGTGTCCGGTCGGCCCCCGCCGGGGATGTCGTCGATGGTCTTCGACGAGCCCGCGCCGTTGCGCGGCAGGCCACCGAGCATCCCGGCGAGCTGCTCGTCGGCCAGCTCCACCCCGTCGGCGGGAATGGTGTCGATCTGTACGGTCCTACGCTTCATGGTGCTACCTCGTATCCGGTTCGGAACGCCCGCCGGCCGGGTGGACCGGCTGGTCCGAGCAGTGTGTGCCGGCCGGGGTGAGCTGGGCACCAGGGATCTCCCCAGTCTTGGACCCGGGTTCTACGCTCAGCCGGTGTCCACCGAGATCACGGCCGAGCGCCTGCTGTCGGCGGCCGACCGCGCCGATCCGGAGCGGGCCGCGGGCCTGGTGTTCCGGGCGTTCCTCGCGCTGTCCCGGACGGCCGACAGCGACCGGTTGCTCCCCCTGCTGGCCCGGGCGCGGCAGGCCCACAAGGCGAGCGGTTCGCCCCGGACCGAGGTGATCTACCGCACGCTGGCGGGGACGGCGGCGACCCGGGCCGGTCTCGCCGAGGGACCGGAGCACCTCGCCACCGCCGTCCGGGTCTACGACGAGAACCCTTTCGGGGACGATCCGGTGCTGGTCGAGTGCGCGCTGACCGCCGTGATGACCCTGATGCGCCCGCACGAGGCTCGACGGTTCGCCCCGCTGCTCGCCACCCTGGACCTGGCCCCCGCCGACCGGGCCCGGCTGCTCGCCCTGATCGGTGTGGGTGACGCCTGGGCCGGCAACCTGGTCCGGGGTCAGGCCGAGCTGCGGGAGGCGGCCCGGCTCGCCGCGCAGTGCGGCAGCCTCGACGTACAGGCGGAGGCGACCTCCTGGCTGGCCAAGTGCGACGCGCTGCGCGGGGACCTCGACCAGGCCGCGCTCCACCTCGACCAGGCCCGCGAGCTGGCCGCGCAGGTCGGTTCGGCCTGGGTCGCCCGTCACCTGCCCGAGTGCACGGCCGCGCTCGCGTTCGCCCGGGGCGACGAGGAGACCTGGGCGGGGTTGCTCCAGCTCGTGGTGGCCACGGACGCCGGGGTGACCGCCGGCCTCCAGTACGAACACCGCTGGGAGCTGGCCACCCACCACGCCCTGGCGGGCCGACCCGGGTCAGCCGCCGACCTGCTCGCCGGGGTCGACGACCCGCCGTCCTCCTGGCCCGGCGGCTCGGTGCTGCCGGCGTGGCGGGCCTGGATCCTCGATCCGCATCCGGCTACGACGACGGCACTGACCGCCGCGCTGCACCTGCTGACCCGGCCCGTCGAGCAGCTCCTGGCGGCCCGGATCGCCTGGCTGCTGGGCGTACACCACGGGCGGGCCGGTCGGCGGGGGGACGCGGCGCGGCTGTTGGAGCAGGCGTGTGCGGGCTACGCCCGGACCGGTGCCGCGGGGATGCTCGCCCTGGTGATGCGGGACCTCCAGGCGCTCGGCACACCACCCGCCGTCGGTGCCGCCCGGTCGTCGTCCGCTGCCCCGACCGCCGACTTCGCCGGGCCGACCGCAGGTTCCGCCGGGCCCACCGAGGGCTTCGCGGGGCCGGCCGAGGGCTTCACCGGCCGGGCTGATGGGCCGAGGCTGACCGAGGCCGAGGCGCGGGTCGCCACCGCGATCGCCAACGGGCTCAGCAACCGGGAGGCGGCCCAGCGACTCTTCGTCTCGGTCAAGACGGTCGAGTTCCACCTCGGCAACATCTTCCGCAAGCTCGGCGTCCGCAACCGCACCGAGCTGGCGACCCGACAGGCCCGGATCCGCTGAGACCGGCGCTGCCGGCCGGGAACCGGGCGGCCGGCCGTACTCAGGCCGGCAGCAGCCGTGCGCGGTGTTCGGCCACCTCGGCGGCGAGCGTCGGATCCGCCGCCGCACACGCCTGGAAGTCGGCGTCCGCCTCGGCGTGCCGGCCGGCGTCGGCCAGGGCGAGCGCCCGGTTGAACCGGACCGCCGGATCGTCGTCGAGTTCCAACGCGTGGCCGAGGTCGGCGACGGCAGCCGGCAGGTCGCCCAGCTCGTAGCTGGCCACCCCGCGGGCGGCCCAGCCGGCGGCGAGCGTCGGATCGGCGTTCACCGCGTCGGTCAGCGTGCGCCGGGCCTGCTCCGCGTCCGTCTCCAACTCCAGTTGCCCGCGTACACAGAGCAGGTGGCCGTTGTCCGGGGCGAGCGCCAGCCCGGCCCGGACGTCGTCCCACGCCCCGTCGACGTCGCCGAGCCCCTGGCGCAGCCCGGCCCGGTTGATCCGGGCGTCCAGGTGCTCCGGATCGAGGTCGAGCACCCTGTCGAAGCCGGCCAGGGCCGCTTCGGCGGCACCGAGTTCCAGCAGCACGTCGGCCCGGTTGTAGTGCACCTCGGGGAAGGGCGGGGACAGCCGCGAGGCCTGCTCGTAGCTCTCCAACGCCTCGTCGAGGCGGCCCAGCCGGCGCAGCAGGGTACCCCGGTCGAGGTGGTACTCGGCGTAGTTGGGATCGATCGCGATGACCGTCTCCAGGTCGGCCAGGGCCTCCTCCGGCCGGCCCAGGGCGGAGAGCAGCTGCGAGCGGTTGTGGCGCAGCACCGAGCGGTGCAGCAGGTGCTTGTCGTCACCCAGGGCGTCCTCCATGCTGGCGAGTCCGGTGGTGATCAGATCCAGCGCCTCGGTGAGCCTGCCCTCGTGCATCGCGACCAGGGCCAGACCGTTGCGGTTGAAGACCAGGTTGGCGGCGCTGTCCTGCGGGTTCGGGGCCAGCCGGGCGTACGCGATCGCCGCGTTGCACCAGGCCCGCGCCTTGCGGTGGTCGCGCTTGCCGGTCTCCAGGTGCCGGGTGTAGATCATGGCGGTGGCGTACGCCGCCTGCATGTGCACCATGCCGCTGTCGGTCTGCGCCCGCGCCTCGTCGTAGAGGGCCAACGCCTCCAGCGGCCGTTCCAAGGCCATCAACGAGGTGGTCATCTTGGTGGTGAACGCCCACCAGTGTTCGACCTGTCCGGACCAGTCGATCACCGCCCGGCCACGCGCCCCGTAGTCCAGGGTGGCGTGGTAGAAGCCCAGGTTGACGCAGTATTCGAGTGCCTGGCGCAGCGCGTCGGCGCCGGTCGAGCCGGGCGCGCGGCCCCGCTCCCGGTGCAGCGGGACGGCACCGAGCCGCCACGACCACTCCCCGGTGGCGAGCAGCTCGTCGGCCCGGTCGTCGTGCAGGGCGGCCCGGACCTCGGCCGGCAGCTCCCGGTAGGCGGCCAGCACCGCCGGATCGTCGTCGACACAGTCACCGGCCACGTAGCTCCGGGCGTAGGTCGCCGGGTCGGCGGGCGGCCCGGCCGCCGGCTGCGCCGGATCGCCGTCCACCGGCACCGCGTACCGCTGGAGGGCGGGCAGCAGCGGGACGGCGACCGCTCCCGGCGGCTCGTCGACCGCGTCGGTGGCCGTCGCCACCCGCAGTTGCAGCAGGTCGGGGTCGGCCCGGCGCAGCAGCGTCCCGACGAACTCCCGGTCGGTCTGGTCCGCCTCGTGCAGGTTCTCCACCACCAGGCACCTCGGCCCGTCGTCGAGGTGCCGCAGCCACGCGTCGAGCAGGTCGACCAGCCCGTGCGCGTGCCGCAGGGTCCGCATCCGGGAGTAGAACCGGGTCCGCTCCGCCGGCACCGCCAGCGACGTCAACGTCTCCCGGGTGGCCGGAACGAGATCCCGTAGCTCCGGCGCGACCGAGAGGATCTCGATCTGGTGCCGGGCGACGAGGTCCGGACGCCCGGCCAGGATCGTCGGGACCAGGGCGCGCAGCAGGGTGCCGGCGGCCGTGTACGGCCCGCGCAGCCACCGGTGGGCGTCGAGTACGGCGAGCACCGGCACGTCGATCCCGGCGGTCAGCAGCCGTTGCCGGTCGTGGTGCCGGGCGGCCCGGATCCAGCGGTGGGGGGTCTGTTGCACGGGTTCGCCTCTCGGGTGGTTGCGGGGCTGTCGGGGGTGGCCGGTTGCGGCGGGGGCGTGCTCGGGGCGGTCCGGGCGGGTCGTGCTCAGGCGGGAGCGGTCCGGGCGCGACGTCGGGTACGCAGGGCCAGGTAGCCGACGAAGGCGAGTTCGGCCACACTGAGCACGAGCACCACGGCGGAGTCGACGAGGTTGTCGACGCCGTGGCGGCCGTCGAGTTCGGCCACCGCCTCGACGAAGAAGTGGATGCCCGCCGGCACGATGGCGAAGGCCAGCGTGGCCAGGGTGGCGGCGTACCCGGCGACCATCACCCACGAGTACCAGCGGGCGGTTCGCCGGTCGGTGGGGTGCAGCCGGGCCACCTGCCGGTCCAGACCCGGCCGGCCGGTCAGCCGACGGAACCGGTGCCGCAGCAGCACACTGGCGCTGCCGTGCAGGTCGACCGTGCCGAGCACCAGCGTGAGCAGGTAGTACAGGTCGGTACGCAGGTAGAGGAAGAACTGCCAGGCGACGCGGAGCAGCGCGCCGAAACTCAACGCGAGGCAGAGCCGTGCCAGCAGGGGCAGCGAGCCGTCGGGCTCGCGCAGCGCGGCGGCGGCGAGGGTCAGCAGCGCCATCACCACCAGGTCCACGCCGATGCCGGCGAGCATCGGCACCCAGCGCTGGCGGCGCGGGACGGTGACCAGGCCGTCCATCACCGTCTCGAAGACCAGATACTGCAACCGGTACCCGACGGTCAGCCGGGTCCGTAGCCCCAACCGTCGCCCCGCCAGCGCGTGCGCGGACTCGTGCAGGGCGATCAGTGGCCACTGGCCGATGGCCAGCACGATCGTCACCACCGTCAGGTAGTCGGTGAAGAAGATGGCCCGGTAGTGCGGACGCAGGTCGGGTTGCGCCACCGCGACGACGACGGCGGCCACGACCAGCGCCGCGTAGGCGAGCAGGGCCACCGGGGAGAAGAGCGCCCGGCCCAGCCGCTGCCAACGCACCGGCGCGGCTGCGCTGGCGGATGCGGCTGCGGTTGCCGGTGTGCCTGTGGTTGCGGAGGGGGTGGTCGGTCCGGTGGCGTCGGGCAGGGTGACCAGACCCAGGTCGGCCAGGTCGACGAGGAGTTCGGCGATGTCGACCTCCTCGCCGTACGTCTCGGCGTACCAGGCGGCGGCGGCCCGGGGTGTCATCCCCTCGCCGAGCCGGCGCAGCAGCTCCGCGCCGTCGACGGGCAGGACCGCGTACGAGTCTGCGGCGGCGTTGCCCACCACGACACCGTCCCCCTCGGGCAGGAACGACAGGCTCGGTACCTGCACCTGCCGGTCCGGGTCGAAGCCCGGCTCCCCGGCCGGGGCGGTGACCTGGTCGGTGCCGGCGTGGCCGCTCATGCCGTCCTCCTGTGGTGGTGTCGGTCCCGGCGGAGCGCCGCCCGACCGGGAGAGCCGGTCGGGCGACGCGCCACGATCAGAACGGCCAGCAGGAGAAGGGGGCGTACAGGGCGTTCGCGTTGGCGGTCAGCCGAACCGAACCGGCCTTGCGAACGGTGATCTTCTTCATCGGCCGCGCGGCCTTGACGTCCTGGGTGTTCATGGGGGAGCCCTCCTCTGGTCGGGACGCTCGGTAATGAGCCGATCACAGGCTATTCCTGCGGGCTCGAATTAACCTTGAGGTCTCCTGAAGACGGACTTGGGAACGGAGAAATAGCAGGGAAGGCCCCGGTTTTTCTCGTGGCCGTGCGTGTGGTCATTCGCCGATCAAAGCACAAAATCCGACAATGGTCGGGTAAGTGCCACCTGCGGGAAGTGAAAGCAGCATATTTTACCAATTGGCGAGTGGGTCGGCGGTGTCCGCCGTGCCCCGGTACGACGGTCGCCGGTGAGCCGTCCCGCCATCTCGTCGCCCGAGGTCGCCCCACCGGTGATCCACTGTCGGCGGCTCCACCGGACGGTGCGGATCACCGTGGGGTGCCGCCTCGGGCCGCCGGCGACGCTCGACGGAAAGATCGCGCCGCAGAGCTACTGGCGCGAGCGCGAAGAACGTCCGGTAGCGCGGCGAGCAATCTGATGGCGTGGTATCGGGGTGGCCGACCGGGCGGCCGCCACCCGGTACCGCCATGGGTCGTCAGGCTGTCAAGTACGGCTCGAAGTGGCGCGTCTTGCCCCTACGGGCAAAGATGGACAGGCCTTGGCGGGTATGCACCTTTACGATGCGGTCGGGCAGTTCCACGCGGGCCACCGCCCGCACTGGCGACGCACCTCTCAGAAAGACGGTTTCTGAAACTCGGCCGGCGATGATGGCATCTACCACCTCTCGGCAGGAGAAGTGCATTTCCTCGTAGTCATCATCGGCAAGATCGAAGACAGACATTTCGCCGAAAGCGATCGTCATCTCGTCCTCGTCCTGAAAGAACGCGGCGAAACCGCAGGCTTGTTTGTTGCTTGGAGTGACCTCGACCCGCCTTCTGATGCCGCTTCCCGTGGTCGTCACACGAGTCTCGTCATCGACTCGAGTTCGGACATGATCGGCCAACTCGTCTAGATACTCTAAGAAGTCCATTCAATTCAGCCTCAGAATAGATCCCAGCGGAAACGCGGCGGTAAGCGGTGTCCGAGGCCGCTCCCGTGACCGATACCCCGAGATCCGCAGCGGCCGCCTGTTAGCCACTTCCTGAGTCGCCCCCCCGCAGCGCCGGTGAGGCTCCTTCCGCTTCTGGCACGCCTACTTCGGCCCCGGTCCCGGAAGTGGAATGAGATACAGGCCAGGATCGCCGGTGGGGGCGGTCTCTGGATATCGCACCGTGAGGGACCGAACATCCGCCCCTGGGTCGGTCGGACACCACCTCCGACCGGCCGCAGCATCCAGCCGTGAACTTGATGGTCCGCAACGCACTCGTCAAGAGGGCACCCGAGACAGCGAACCCTGCCGTGACGATGGGCTGGTGCTCGGCAGGTGCTCGCAGAGAAAGCCTCGAATCCGACAATCCTCGCACAGGAGGGTGATCAGCTAAGGCGATGATGGTCTATTCTTGCAGTTCAGATGGTAGGCCGCCTGGGACTCGAACCCAGAACCTAAGGATTAAAAGTCCTCAGCTCTGCCATTGAGCTAACGGCCCGCTGCGCCATAGATTACCCGAACTCCTCCGTCGGGTCGGGTTCGCCTGAGGCTCGCCCTTCGACGCGGTGTGGGTGATCGTGCTGGTGACCGTGGATCGTCCGGCCCACCTGGTGCGGCTACCAACACCGGCTGCTCGTGCTCGGCGGGCGGGACATGCCCGAGTTCGCCGAGCGAGCGGCGGCTGTCGTGCCAGTCGATGTCTTCGACGGTGGCCGTCTCCGGGTCGTCGAGCCCGCGCCACGGACCTCGGTTGCGGACGAGTTGGGCGCTGTACAGGGAGTTGAACACCTCGGCCATGGCGTGTCGCACGAGTCGTCCTTGGGTCCGACCGAGGTGACAGTGACTGTCTGGGCGATCCGTTGCCTGGGCAGGGGTACGACGCCCCGGCTCGGAAGCTCCGGGGCCGGATATGCCCGGTCTGTCCTGTTCAGCTGGGTGCTGGCCCGACGGTCGGGCGGGACGATGGTGCTGCGGATCGAGGACACGGACGCCCTCCGGTGACCGCGAGATCCTGGACCGACCCCAACGGACGCGGCGCGGAACCGACCGGAGTAGGTCGAGGGCATCCTCGACGCGATGGAGTGGCTCGGCATCGACCCGAGCGAGTACGAGGGTCCGCTGTTCCAGTCCGACTACGCTCCGCAGCACCGCGGAGCCATCGATCGGCTCCTCACCGTCGGGACCGGGTGGCCCTGGAAGACTTCCGCGCCGAGGGGTACCTCGCCGGAGCGATACGGAACTACCTGATGTTGCTCGGGTGGACGCCCTCCGGTGACCGCGAGATCCTGCACCGACCCCACCGATCCCAGGCCGATCGCCGCTTAGCATCAAACCGGATCCCGCGATGGCCGTCTCTTGCACCAGTCGTAATGCAGCCGTCCTCGGCGTCCGTCCAGGATCCCCCGGTACGAGCGCCTCAAGCGGGATCTCGCGCGCGCCCACGGTGCTGACCTCGTAGCACGTGCGCGACAAGGGCAACTGTGTGGCCGTCATCCTCGGCGCCACGACCACGGAACGCCGCCTGGCCGCCGCCCGTGCCCTGTGAAGTTGCTCACTGTCACGAACCCCCGGGGCAGGTCAGCGCACATCCGTCTCACCACCGAGAAGCCGCCGGGTCGTCCGCCCGACACCGGTCGGAACAAAAGCGGGAAGGATTCGAGATTCGTGCTACTAGGTTCGATGTATGTACCATGCATGGGGGAAATCGTGACCGAACTCCTCGTCGACAAGCTTCGTGCGTTGCGGGACCGCTCCGGTCGCAGCCTGCGGGAGCTGCAAGCGGCGACGTACGTCAGTGACTCGTCGCTTTCCCGCTACCTTTCCGGCCAGTGCGTTCCACCATGGACTGTCGTGGTGACACTGTGCGAACTCGCGGACGTGGACTCCGCCGAGCTGCGCCCGGCGTGGCTCGCGGCCCGCGCGGAAAGGCACGGCCGGCCGGCGAAGAATGCGTCGGCCGACCTACACGCCGCCTTGAGCCGGGACATCTCCACTATCAGCGAGGGGGTGGTCCGAGCCATCCAGTCGATGCTGGAGCTCGGCGGCCCGGTGCCGGACTACCTCGTCGCCGCCCAACGCGCCGCCGCTGACGCCGCTCGGCTGCTCAACACTCCGCCCGCGAAGGGCCTGAGGTGGCAGCCGATGGACGGCAGCACGTGACGACGGCGCCCGGGAGACGTTTTTTCCAAGTCCCGTAAGTAGCATCGTCGCGCAGCCTCCGCCCGCCACCGTTCCGGCCACAGATCTTAGGCGTCGCTGCAGCTCAGGAGCATTCCGACGGCTCTTCCGATGCGTCCATTCGACGATTTCATGACGTTGACACCCACCATTTCAGGAAACAGCATGGATTGCAGTCCACCTGCGAGCCGGCTGTTGTCGTACCGACGGACCGGGCTCGCCTCACAAGCGAGAGGAATCCCATGGACCACGCCGTCGTGCGACAATTCTGTCAGCAATGGTTCGACGATCTGAGTCATCGGGCACCGGTGCAGGAGATGCTGCCGCGGCTTGCTTCGCAGGGTCTGGAAATGGTTTTTCCGGAGACTACCCTCTTCAGCACCGGCGACTTCGTGGAATGGTATGCCGCCGTCGGCGACCTGTTCACCGACCAGGAACACGAACTGCAACGGCTGGACGTCGCGGACCACGGATCCTGGCTCGATCTGGACCTGACGGTGATCTGGAAAGCGACCCACGTATCCGACGGCACCCGCACCGTCTTCCGGATCGACCAGCGCTGGACCTTGCGCAAGGGGCCCGGTGACCAGTTGCGCATCCTGACCTACCGGGTGGGCGAGCTGATTCCGGTACTGCAGGCGACGCCATGACCACGAACCAGGTGTTCGACTACATCGTCGTGGGGTCGGGCTCCGGCGGCGCGGCCGTGGCGAACCGGCTCAGCGCGGACGGGGTGCACACCGTCCTGCTGCTGGAGGCGGGCGGCCAGGACGACCGGCCGGAGATCCACCGCACGGACGCCGGTTCGGTGCTGTCGCTGCTGACCTCGGACTGGAGCCCGCAGATCGACTGGGGCTACGTCACCGAGCCGGAGAAGGGCCTGGACGGCCGGCAGATCCCGGTGGCCCGCGGCATGGTCCTCGGCGGGTGCAGCTCGGTCAACGCGCTGATGTGGGTGCGCGGCAACCGAGCCGACTACGACGGCTGGAGCGCGGCCGGCAACCCCGGCTGGTCCTACGACGAGGTGTTGCCCTACTTCCGCCGCTCGGAGAGCTACTCCGGACCGACCACGAGCCCGCAGCAGCGGGGCGATTCCGGACCGGTGAGCGTGCTGGCGCTGCGTGATCCGAGCCGGATCGCCCGGGCCTTTGTCACCGCGACCGGCGGCCGGGGGCCGGCCGAGGGCTTCGACTACAACGGCGACACCCAGGAGGGCGCGGGCTTCTTCTACCAGACCATTCGCACCCCGCGGAACCGCCGGGCCAGCAGCGCCGCGGCCTACCTGCGCCCACTCGCTGACCGGCCCGGCCTGTCGATCGAGACGGGCGCCCGGGCCACCCGGGTGGTAATCGAGGATCAGCGGGCGGTGGGCGTGGAATACGTCCAGGACGGCGTCCGGCGCACCGGCGAAGCCCGCTACGAGATCGTGCTCAGCGCTGGGGCGTTCGAGACGCCGAAGCTGCTGATGCTGTCCGGGATCGGGCCGGCCGCGCACCTGGCCGAGTTCGGGGTGCCGGTGGTGCAGCACCTGCCGGGAGTCGGCGCCAACCTGCAGGACCACCCGTTCGTCCCGGTGTGCTTCGAGGCGGTCGAGGAGCACCCAGCCGGTGCCCTGTTGTCCGAGGCGGGCCTGTTCACCCGGACACCGGCGGCGGCTCCCGACGGCCCACCCGATCTGCAGTTCACCTTCGGGCCGGTCAAGTTCCTGCCCCCCGAGGCAACGGCCTACCAGTGGGCCGGCCCCGGCTTCACCTTCGCGCCGATCGCGCTCCAGCCCCGCAGCCGCGGTGAGGTCCGGCTGGCCGACACCGACCCCGCGCGCCCCGCCCGGGTCCGGGCGAACTACCTCGACGACGAGGCCGACCTCGACGTCCTGGTTCACGGGGTCCGGCTGGCCCGCCGGTTCGCCGCCCACCCCGCCTTTGCCGCGCTGCGCGGCATCGAGCTGTCACCCGGACCGGCAGCGTCCCGCGAGGAGGACATCCGTGCCTTCGTGCGGGCCAACGCCTCCACCCTCTGGCACCCCGTCGGTACGGCCCGGATGGGCACCGGTCCCGACGCGGTGGTCGACCCGCAGTTGAGAGTCCACGGCCTCGACGGCCTGCGGATCGCGGACGCGTCCGTCATGCCGCGCATCGTGTCCGGCAACACCCACGCACCCACCGTCATGATCGGCGAGAAGGCCGCCGACCTGATCATCCGGTCCCGAAGCCAGCACCCCGCAGGAGGCCTGTCATGAGCAATGCCCACCGCACCGCAGCCGATCTCTACCGCACCTTCCTCCAGGCGTTCAACGACGCCGACTACGACACCGTCCGCTCCGTCATCGCGCCCGGTTTCGTCGACCACCACCCCGGTTTCGAGATAACCAGCCAGGACACCTACCTGGAAGCCCTGGTCGAGGCGCACAAGACCCTCGCGATCCACGGTGAACTTCTCGACATCATCGACAGCGGCGACAAGGTCGTGACGCGCGTCCGGCTGCACGGCGTCCATCAGGGTCCGGTGCTCGGCGTCGAGGCGACCGGGCGTCAAGCGCAGTGGGAAACCACCGAGATCTGGCAGGTCGCCGACGGTGTGTTCACCGAACGTTGGGCCACCGACGACCTGCTCGGGCTTAAGGCCCAGCTGACCCAGGACGAGGCCAACGTGGCCGTCGTGCAGCGGGTCAGCGACGCGGTCAACGCCCACCGGTACGACGAACTCAACGAGCTGTTCGGCCCGGGGTTCGTCGACCACAACCCCGCCTGGGACGTCGAATCCCTGTCGGAGCTCAAGGGCATCATCGTCGCCGCGCACGAGGCGCTGGACTTCAGAGCCGATCTCGACGGCCTGTACCCGGCCGAGGGGCAGCGGGTGATCATGCACATCACCTTCACCGGTCGGCACGTCGGCCGCTTCTTCGGCATCGAGCCCACCGGCAAGGAGGTGAGCTGGACCAGCGTGGAGGTGTACCGCCTAGCGGACGGCAAGGTCGTCGAGCGGTGGACCCAGGCGGACACCGCAGGCCTGATGGCCCAGCTCGGCGTCCCGATCCCCAACTGACCCCACCGCCGCCCATCCCACCCGAGGAGAGATGTCATGAACACCGCTGATGTCGTACGCCGCTACTACGAACTCGCCAACGACGGCGAATGGGACACCTGGTGCGACCTGTTCGCACCGGATCAGACGATGGACGAGCAGTTGGCCGGGCATGTGGCGGGCCGGGAGACGCTGCGGGAGATGATGAAGGGCTTCCCCACCATGTACGCGAGCTTCACGAACACGCCGGTGCACGTCGTGGTGCAGGGCGAGAAGGCCGCCGTGGTCTCGCACATCTCCGCCCGTACCCCCTCCGGCGCGCAGGTCGAGGCCGACGTCTGCAACTACTTCGAGATCGTCGACGGGCTCATCCGGTACATGACCAACGTGCACGACACCGTGCCGTTCGCCGTCGCGATGGGCCAATGACGTGGCCGGCATGATGCGGTGGTCCCACGTAGGGCTGAACTGCGCCGACCAGGCGGCGACCGAGGCGTTCTACACCCGCTGGTTCGGTTTCCGCCGCGCCCGGGTGGTCCGCGCCGGCGACGAGGAGGTCATCTTCCTCAAATCCGGTCCGGTCTACCTGGAGCTGTTCGCCTCGGCAACGCCGCCGGCCTTCCCGGCCGAGAAGGACGGTCCCACGCACCGGGGATCGGTACGCCACCTGGCGTACCAGGTCGACAGCGTCGACGACTTTCTGGCCGCCGCCCGCGGAGAGCTGACCGTGACCCTGGGACCACTGTCCTTCGACGAGTTCATCCCCGGCTGGCGGACGGTCTGGGTGAGTGACCCCGACGGGGTGGTCGTGGAGGTGAGTCAGGGTTACACCGATCAGGCCCCCGAGGAGCTGGCCGCGGCCTGAATCGCCCGGCCCGCACGAAACAGCGCCTCCGCCGCACGGCGGAGGCGCTGTTTCGTCGGGTCAGATCGTCGGGAACGGGACACCGGTCAGCTCCGCGCTGAACGCCCGGAGCCGGGCACGGGCGTCGTCGTCGTACGCCTGGCTGTGCGCGCGGGCGACGTCCGCGCGGTTGAGGTACTGGCCGGTGACGACGGCGTACTCGGGGTCGTCGATCAGCCGCACGACGTTGGTCGTCCCCTCCGCGATGGTGCTGCGGGGCGTGTAGAGATGCGTCACGATCTTGGTGGGCATGTACGACGCCGGGTGCAGGGCGTTGACCGTCACCCGTTGATCCTCGTACGCCGCGGCGAGGTCGAAGCTGAGCATGATCTGGGCCAGCTTCGCCTGGCAGTAGGCCTGCTCGCCGCTCCACCCGCGGCGCAGCATCACGTCGTCGAAGTCCAGCGGCGCCTGGCCGGCCGAGGAGACATTCACGATCCGGGCCGGGGCGTGGCGGGCCAGCAGCGGCGCCAGTCGCACGCTGAGCACGTAGGTGGCCAGGTAGTCGACCTGGAAGGTGAGTTCGTGGCCGTCCTCGCTGTCGCGGCGCTGCAGCTCGACACCCATGCCGGCGTTGTTGACCAGGGTGTCCAGCCGCGGCTCGCGCAGGACGTGCTCGGCGAGCTCATGGATGTCGCGCAGGGACGCGAAATCGGCCGTCACGTAACTCAGGCGGGGGTTGCCGGTCGCGTCGCGCAGGTCGGCCAGGAGCTCCTCACCCTTGGTCTTGTTGCGCCCGTGCAGGATCAGCGTGGCGCCGCGGGCGGCCAGCTGCTCCGCGACGGCACGGCCGAGGCCGTCAGTAGCGCCGGTGAGCAGGATCGTACGACTGCTGAGATCGGACATGACGCACCTTTCACGATGGTGGTGGTGGGCGGGGACACACGGGCGGGTGACGGCACGCTGCGGCGTGCCGTCACCCGTGGTCCAGCGGTGGTGGGGCCGGTTCACTCGACGTTGACGACCACGGACTTGAGCTGCTGGTACTCCTGCAGGCCCTCCGGGCCCAGCTCGCGGCCGTACCCGGAGTCCTTGTAGCCGCCGAACGGGATGCTGTTCTCGAACATGGCCCAGGTGTTCACCCAGACGATGCCGGCCGCCAACTGCGCGGCGACCCGGTGCGCCCGGGTCAGCGAAGCAGTGTGCAGACCCGCGGCCAGGCCGTACGGGGTGCCGTTGGCGATGGCCACCGCCTCCTCGTCGGTGTCGAACACGGTCACCGTCAGGACCGGCCCGAACACCTCCTCCTGGGCGATGCGCATGTCCGGGGTGACCTCGGTGAACAGGGTGGGCTCGTGAAAGAAGCCGGGCCGGTCGACCGGGTTGCCGCCCGCGCGCAGCGTGGCACCCTCCGCTTGGGCCAAGGCCACGTAGCCGGTCACCCGGTCGAGCTGTGCCCGGTGCGCCAGCGGCCCCATCATCGTGGCCGGGTCCAGCGGGTCACCGACGCTGGTGGCCTCGATCACCTTCGTCAACCGGCTGACCAGTTCGTCGTGGACACTGCGGTGCACGAGCAGCCGGGAGCCGCTCATGCAGAACTGCCCGGTGTTGAAGAACGCGGCCTGGAAGGCCCACTGGGTGACCGCGTCGAGGTCGGCGTCGGCGAAGACGATGTTCGCGCCCTTGCCGCCCAGCTCGGCGGTGACCTTCTTGAGGGTTCCCGCGGCCTCGGCGATGAGCTTCTTGCCGGTGGCGGTGGACCCGGTGAAGGCCAGCTTGATGACCCGGGGATGGCGGGCCAGCCGGGCGCCGACGGTCGGGCCGTCGCCGGTGACCACGTTGAAGACCCCGGCCGGCAGGCCCGCGCGGGACATGATGTCGGCCAGGTACAGCGAGGACAACGGGGTCTGCTCGGCCGGCTTGAGCACGAAGGTGTTGCCGGCGGCCAGGGCGGGGGCGATCTTGTTGACCGCCAGGTTGAGTGGGAAGTTGAACGGCGTGATCGCCGCGACGACGCCGAGCGGCTCCCGCCGGGTGTAGCCGAACGACCGGGTGCCGGCCTGGCGCATGGCGCCCTCGATCTGTTCCACCATCCCGGCGTAGTACCGGAAGCCCTCAGCGGCCTGCGGCACGTCGAAGCCCTGGGTGAAGATGATCGGCTTGCCGACGTCGATCGACTCCAGGCGGGCCAGCTCGGCGCCGTCCTCCTCGATGGCGTCCGCGATGCGCAGCAGCAGGCGCGCCCGCTGCTTGAGCGTGAGTCCGCTCCACTGCGGCGAGACGAAGGCGCGCGCCGCCGATTCGACGGCGTCGTCGACGTCGCCGACGGTGCCCCAGGCCTGCCGGCACACCACCGCACCGGTGGCCGGATCGATCACGTCGCGGAGCTGGCCGTCGGCGGCGGGCCGGAACTGCCCGTCGATGAACAGCTGCACGTCCTGTACGGCATTGGCGGTTGACACAGTCACGATTCTTCCAATCCTCAATGCGGGCGGACGGGGCGATTACCGGGTCTTCCGTCGGGCCTTCGGCAATGCCTAAGGCATTCGAAGCAATCGATCGAAAGAACTGATTCGACGGTAACGTCTCAGATGATTCGATCGACTGATCCGGGGCCACCCGACGGCGAATTCGTCAAGTTCCCGCCCGAATCGGGAACAGTTCAGGGTTTCCCGGCAGGACGCCCGACAGCGGCGTGCAGAATGCCCGCCGCGACGGCGACCGCGGCACCGGTCAGGCAGAGCACGCGCACACTGGTCCCGCCGTCGAGCAGGACACCACCGAGCGCCGCCCCGACGGCCTGTCCGAGGTAGATGCCCGAGGCGTTGAACGAGATCACCACGCTGGGCAGCGTCGGCACCAGGGCGGTGAGCCGGTGGTTGTTGGGCGTGGACACCGCCCAGCCGGCAGCGCCGTTGAGCAGCATCACCACAGCGACCGCGACGAACGAGGTGGCCAGGGTCAGCGCGGCGAGGGTGATGACCAGCAGGACGATGGCGGCGGTCAGGGTCCGTTCGGCGCCCCACCGGTCGGTGAGCCATCCACTGCCGAAGGCGCCGAACACCCCGCCGATACCCCAGACGAGCAGGGCGACCGCCAGTTCGGTGCCGCTGACGTGCGCGATCCCACCGAGGATCGCGGCAGTGTAGGTGTACACCATGATGCTGGCGCAGCTCTCCAGCAGCATCACGCCGACGATGGCCACGACCCGGCCGTGGGCCAGGACGCGGAAGCGCTGCGCCAGCGGGACTGCCGGCGGGACCGGCAGGGTGGGCAGGACCACCAGCACGCCGAGCAGGGCGACGGTGCCCACGGCGGCCACGAAGAGCAGACTTCCCGACCAGGACAGGTGCTGGCCGATCCAGGTACCGACGGGTACGCCGAAGACGGTGCCGACAGTGAGTCCACCGAGGATGACCGACAGTGCCCGGCCGCGGCGGGCGGGCCCGGCCAGGGCGGCGGCCGCGGCGGAGGCGTTGGGCGTGTAGAGCGCCGCGCCGATGCCGGCCGCGACCCGGGCGACCAGCAGCAGGGTCAGGGTCGGGGCGGCTGCGGAGGCCACGTTGGCCACGATGAACAGCGTCAGGGCGAAGGCCAGGAGCGGTTTGCGGGGCAGGCGGCTGGTCAGAGCGGCCAGGAAGGGCCCGGCCAGGCCGTAGGTGAGGGCAAATGCGGTGATGGTCTGACCGGCCTCGCCAGTGGAGACGTGCAGCCCCCGGGCCATCTGCGGGAGGATCCCGGCCAGGACGAAGGAGTCCGTACCCATCGCGAACGAGCCCACGGCGAGTACGGTGACGGACTTGACCCAGCCGGATCCGCTGGGGCCGGGCGCCGCGCTGGGGGCGCCCATGGTGGTCGACGATGTGCTCACAGTTCCACCCTGGTGTCTTCGGGGAAAGTAGTACAGAAGGTTGTTTATGCTGGTGTAAAGACCACCAGGACAAGCGCGCGGCGGAGGTGCTTCCATGGCAGGCATGGCGCAGCGTGAACTGCTGGCGGGTTTCCTCCGGTCGCGGCGGGAGATCCTGACGCCCGAACAGTTGGGTCTGAAGCCGGGCCCCCGGCGGCGTACTCCCGGTCTACGCCGCGAAGAGGTCGCCCAGCTGTCCGGGGTCAGCCTGACCTGGTACACCTGGCTCGAGCAGGGCCGTGACATCGGGGTGAGCCGGCAGGTCCTCGATGCGCTGTCGCACACTCTGCAACTGACCCCGGCGGAGCGGCGGCATCTGTTCACGCTGGCCGGCACCGCGGTGCCGGCCGAGATGCCGCAGCGGCTGGAGGTCAACCCGACCCTGCGCCGGTTGGTGGACACCCTGGACCCGAACCCCGCTCACGTGGTGGACGACTGCTGGGACCTGCTCGCGGCCAACCGGGCGTACGCGTCGCTGGTCGGTGGCCTGGCCCACCTGCCCCGGGAGGAACGCAACAGCATCTGGCTGCTGTTCAGCCGCCCGGAGATGCAGTCGCTGCTGGTCGACTGGCAGCGCGAGGTCCGCGACATCCTGGGCCAGTTCCGCATCGCCGTGGGGCAGCACCCGGACGACCCGCGCACCACCGCCCTCATCGAGACACTGACCCGGACGAGCGCGTCGTTCCGCGCGCTCTGGGAAAAGCACCCCGTGCATGCGTTCCGGCCCACCATGAAGCGGTTCAGCCATCCGCAGGCCGGCCGACTGGACCTGAACTACACCAAGCTCGATGTGGCCGAGGCACCCGGTCAGCACCTGGTCGTGTTCATGCCCGCCTCCGACGCGGACGCCCTCGCGCTGCGCCGCCTCGTCGACGAGTCGCCGCACGAAGCCCTGCTCTGAACGGGCACCCGCCGCCTCCCCGGCAAGGGGAGACAGCCGGTACGCCGCGGCCGGTCAGGTGGCGACCACCGTCACGGATCGGTCCAGCCCGCTGTCGCGCAGAGCTGCCCGGACGGTCTCGTCCGCACCGTCGACGATCACCTGCGTTCCCGGGCGCACCTGCTGCTGGGCCAGGGCCAGGCAGCGGATGCCCGCGCCGGATATCGACCGGAGCTCATCGAGATGGATCACCAGACGGCGTACCGGGGTGCGTGCCGCCTGCTCGACCAGATCACGCAGCCGGTTCACGTCCGGACCGAGCAGGTCACCGGCCAGGTGCAGGGTCGCGGTGGAGTCGGAGATGCCGAGGTAGGCCTCGAAACTCATGGTCACGTCCTTTCGTCGGGTGCAGCGGTCAGCAGGAGCACGCTGTGGCTCTGCAGGGTGCGGGTGTCGGTGGCCAGCGCCGGTCCGGTGCCGGGCGCATGGCTGGGCGGCGTGGCGGCGGTGTCGGCACCAACAGACCAGTGGGTGCCCGGCGGCGGTGCCGGCAGGCGGATCTCGACCGGGGTGTCAGCCGTGTTCGCCGCGACCAGCGCGGCGTCGCCGATGCCGTCGTCGTCCCGGTGGTAGAGCAGAGCCACCAGCAGGCGGGACTCGTCGCCCCAGTCGGGCGCGCCGGGCCGGGTGCCGTGCCAGGAGATCGGGGGCAGCGGCCAGCCGTCCCGGGGCCGGCCGTCCGGGTGCTCGTCGAGCCGCAGCACCGGATGGGCGCCCCGCTGGGCGATCAGGTGCCGGGTGAAGCGGACCAGATCCGCGTTCTCGCGGACCGTGTCCCAGTCCAGCCAACTGGTGGCGTTGTCCTGGCTGTAGGCGTTGTTGTTGCCGCCCTGGGTGCGGCGGGACTCGTCGCCGGCGAGCAGCATCGGGACGCCCCGGCTGGTGAACAGCAGGGCTAGGGCGTTGCGCTGCTGACGGCGGCGGACCACCGTGATCGCGGGATCGACGGTCGGACCTTCGTGCCCATGGTTCGAGCTGTCCTCGTCCGCGATGCCGTCCCGGCTGTCCTCACCGTTGGCCTCGTTGTGTCGTCGGTCGTAGCTGGTCCAGTCGGCCAGGGTCAGGCCGTCGTGGCAGGTGACGTAGTTGATCGAGGCGACCGGTCCCCGGCCCGGGTAGAGGTCGGGCGATCCGGCCAACCGGGTCGCCATCTCCGCGGTGCTACCCGGCCGGGCGAGCAGGAAGCGACGCACGGCATCGCGGTACCGTGCGTTCCACTCCGCCCACCGGTGGTGGTGCGGGAACGAGCCGGTCTGGTCCAGACCGGTGGCGTCGGTGGCCTCGGCGATCAGGAGCCGCCCGGCCAGGACCGGGTCACCGGCGACCGTCGCGATCAGTGGCGGGTCGGCCATCACCCGGCCGTCGTGGCCGCGGGTGAGGATGGACGCCATGTCGAAGCGAAAGCCGTCGACGTTGTACCGGGTGACCCAGTGTCGCAGGCAGTCGAGGATGAGTGCGCTGGTCACCGGATGGTTCGGCTGTACCGTGTTGCCGGTGGCCGTGAGGTTGACCGGCCGGCCCGCCGGGTCCAGCAGGTAGTAGGCCTGCTCGTCCAGTGCCCGTAGGGAGAGATCAGGACCGCGGTGGTCGCCCTCGGCGGTGTGGTTGAAAACCACGTCCAGCACCACCTGGATGCCGGCCCGGTGCAGGGCGGCGACCAGGGCCGCGAACTCCGCGTCCGGCTCGGTCGCCGCGTACGACGCCTTCGGCGCGAAGAACGCGACCGGGTTGTATCCCCAGAAGTTGAGCAGTGGGGCGCCGCCGGCCGGATCGCTGTAGGTGTTGTCGGTCTCGTCGAACTCGGCGACCGGCAACAGCTCGACACAGTTGACGCCCAGCCGCTGCAGGTACGGGATCTTCTCGATCAGACCCGCGTAGGTGCCCGGGGCGCGGACCCGGGAGCTGGGCGACCGGGTGAAGCCGCGGACGTGGGTCTCGTAGATGATCAGGTCCTGCGGCGCGATCTGCGGCCGGGGACCCCGTGCTCCACCTTGCTCGGGCAACACCCGGGCCGTACGGCGGTGCGGGCGCTGGCCCCAGCCGGTGGTGGTGAAGACCTTCGCGTACGGGTCGACGACCTGGATCGGTGGTTGCTCCGGCGTGCGCTGTACGCGCAGCTCATAGCCCACGCCGGCCAGACCGGGGCCGTCGAGACGCATCGTGTGGACGGTGCCGACCCGGTGCTCCGGACGGAACCGGTACTCCCCGGTGGTCGCGCCCGTGACCGGATCCAGCAGCAGCAGCCACAGGGCCGAGGCGGTGCTGTGCACCGCGAAGTTCACGCCGTCGCGGTCAGCGGTCGCGCCGAGCGGCTCCGGCCGTCCCGGGCCGGCGGAGACCACCGCGGACACGCTCAGGGCCGACGCGCTCACCGCTGCGGCTCCGTGGCCCGCAGCCGAACCTTGACGGTGACCCGTTCGGGCGTGTTCGGCAGGGTGACGGTCATCGCCTCGGCGTCGAAGTCGTCGTATGGGGTTCCGTCGATCAGGACGGAATCGAGCACGACCCGGCCCGGCGGCAGCGCGTCCGGCGCCACCCGCAGCTTGCCGCCGGGGAACTCGGCGTCGAGCCTGGGGCGGAACCACAGGGTCAGCGGCTCCCGCCGGATCAGCAGCCGGGTGTAGACCTCGGCCAGGAAGCACAGCTCCGCCTTGTGGTACATGCTCATGGCGTGGCTGCCCTTGAGCCGCTCGTTGCCCACGTGGTAGGGCAGCCCTTCCGCGAGCACGGTGAAGTGGACGGCACCCTCATCGTGGTCGAGGAAGAACGCGTTGTAGAAGGCCGACGCCTCGTCGGCGTGGCGCAGGAAGTCCGCGTCATGGCCGGTACCGGCCATGATCAGGTACGCGAGGATCGCCTGTTCCTGTTGCCACCAGGTCTTGCGGTCGTGCCAGGCGAAGGCGTGCGGGCCCCGTTCGTCGGCCACCCGTTCGACCATGTCGTACCAGCCACCGCGCTGGGCGTCCCGGCCCACCGCCGGCATCGTCCGCCCGATGCGCTCGGCCAGATTCCGGTACTCGGGCTTGGGTCGCATGGACTGCATCCGGGTCAGGTTCCAGGCGATTTTGAGATTGTGGCCCACGACCGCCCGGTTCTGCTGCCAGCCCCAGTGGTGGTCCGGGGTCCAGTCGGCGTGGAAGCGCTCGTTGACGAACGGGCTGCCGTCCGGCCCCGGGTCCGGCAGATGCGTGGTGATCATGTCGAAGGTGTGCTCCAGCATGTCCAGGTACTGTCCATCGCCGGTCGCCAGGTACAGATTGATCAGGTACGCCGGCGCGTGGTCGCCGACGGAGTTCCAGTTCTTGCGGGACGCGTTCGGGCCCAGTGAGGGGTGGTGCGGATCGAGTTCCACCGGGTCGACGTGCGAGTAGTAACCGCCCAGCCGGGTGTCCCGGAAGAACTTCTCGAACAGCCGTACCGTGCCCTCGATGTCGCGCAGCAGGGTGGGATCCCCGGTGAGGCGGTACGTCTGCACCAGGCCGACGAGGGCGTAGATCTGCTCGTACGCCGGGACGGCCCGGTAGTCGTCACCGAACTCCGAGGCGAAGTAACGCTGTTCCCGCGGGCCCTCGACGTCGACGCCGTGGTACCAGTAGACGACGTCCTCCGCCGTGTCCGCGTACCGCAGGTGGTCGTGCAGGTACTGGCTGCCGCGCTCGGCGACGTCGAGGAAGTCCTCGTCACCGGTGAGCAGGTAGGCGGTCGCCATGCCGTAGACCAGCCGGGAGATCGTGTCGGTCTCCTGTACCTGGCGGTGGGTCTTCTCCCCGCTGCTGCGGATGTCGGTGCGGTAGTCGGCGAAGTCGACCGGCCCGGTACCGAACTGCGACCGCCGGTAGAACCGGGCGAGCTGCGCCAGCTGGCGGGTCCACCAGCCGCTCTCCTCGAACGGTGGCCGGCCGTCCGGCTCGGTGACGAACAGCAGCTGGGTGGCCTGGAAGTACAGCCCGTCGGCGGTGGGATAGACCGGCCCGTAGCTGAACAGCAGGACGCCGGGTTGCAGCAGCTCGTCGATCCGGCCGGTGGCGTCCCGGTACGGCTCGCCCAGGTTGCGGAGCTGGTGGGCATAGGTGGTGGCCGTGAGGTGCACGGTGACCGAGCGCCCGTCCACGGTTCGCAGCCGCAGCCGGTCCCCGATGCGTTCCTGCACGTAGCCGGCGACGCTGTCGGAGAAGGTGAAGTCGACCTCAGCCTTCATCGCCGGGCCCGATCATCTCGATCACGGCGCGGGCCAGCAGCTGACATTGCTCGACGGTCCGCCCGGTCACCAGATCCGCGTCGATGACCAGGTCCTGGTTGGTGTAGCGGGCACCCATGTTGCGGACGTCGCCGACGAGGTTGTTGTGGCAGGTGACCGCCCGGCCCCGTACCAGGTCGGGGGCCGCCGACATGAGCAGCAGGCCGTGGCACGAGAACGCCTTGACCAGTTTCGGCAGCCGGAACGCCCGGCGCATCAGCTCCACCGCGGGGGCCAGGCGTTCCACGTCCTCGCTGTAGCGCAGCCGGTCGGCGACCATGCCGGACGGTACGATCAGAGCCGACAACCGGGCCAACTCGCCGTAGCCGAGCTGCTCGAGGTCACCGTCGACGCGAATGGCGGGCCCGTTCTCGGCACCGGTGAAGGTGAGGGCCGGCTGCCCCCACAACCGGGTCAGCAGCAGGACCTCGGCGCCCTCCTCGGCGAACCGGCGGCGGTAGTACCCGATCTCGTCGGTGACGAAGTCGTTTTCGATCAGGATCCCGACCCGTTTGCCGGCCAGGCGGCCGGGCGACGGGATGACTGGTGCTTGCATGTGAGCTCCTCGGCTCTTCGGGGTGGTGGCGGCTCCGCCGGTCCGGCCGCCACCACGGTGGCGGCCGGACCGACGATCAGGCGGCCACGAGGGCCTCGGTGTGGACGGTGACGGTACGGATCCGCACCACGCCGTTCTGGAGCACCACGCCGATGGACTGCCCCGGCCGGCCGGGACCTGCGCTGACCACCGCCTCGGCATGCCGGGGCGAGACCAGCCGGACCGTGACCGCACCGGTGCCCGCCTGCTGGGCCAGGCCGCCCGGCTGGGCGCGGTACCAGGCGTCGAACTCGGTCCGGCCCCGCAGAGCGCGGTCGCCGACCTCGACGAGCAGGCCGTTGGCGAAGTAGTCGTGCAATTCGTCGGGCGGCGCGTGCCGGGTGAGGGCTTCGTTCCATTTCTGGACGAGCTCGCGGACGTGTTCCTCGCGAAGCGTCTCCGGTGGGGACAGGTTCACAGAATCCTCCCGGTTGTCAGGTGATGGCCAGGTCGATGAGGTAAGGACCGTCGTGCCGGAGCATCTCGGCCACCGCCGGGCGTACCTGGTCGGCCCGCTCGACTCGGCGGCCGGGCACACCCAGCGAGGAGGCCAGGCCGGCGAAGTCGATCGGGGGCCGGGACAGGTCGAAGGCGTCCGGCGAGCTGTGCGGGGCGATGCCGAGTTCGCTCCAGTACTGCTCGAGGTTGTCGTCAAGCAGCCGGTAGCGCTGGTTGTTGCAGATGACGAACTTGGCGCCGATGTCATACCGGGCGGCGGTCCACAGCGCCTGGAAGGTGTACATGCTCCCGCCGTCGCCGGTGAAGCCGACGACCGTGGACTCCGGGCGGGCCAGCTTGACCCCCATCGCGCCGGGGATGCCGACGCCCAGGGAGCCGCCCCGGGTCTGGAAGAAACGTCCGGGCGTGCGCGCCGGCAGGTGGGTGGCCAGCGGCCCGCCAGCCGTGAGAGCCTCGTCGAAAACGATCAGGTCGGCCGGGGCCTGGGCGGCGAGCTCGTAGGCGAAGTCGTCCATGAGCGTCCCGGCCGGCGGTGACCCGGGCCGGGACCGGTGGTCAGGCACCGCCTGCCGGCCTCGGCCCAGGATGCGCGCCACCGCCTCCAAGGTGAGCTTGGGGTCGGCGACCAGGCCGAGATCGACCGGGTGGTTCTTGGCGATCTCGTACGCGTCCAGGTCGACGTGCACGATCTTCGCGTCCGGCGCGAACGGGTTGCCGAGACTGGGGAAGACCTCCGGGAACACGTACGTCCCGACGATCAGGACAGCGTCCGCGTCGGCCACCACCCGGCTGCTGACCCGGCCGAACATGTGCCCGAGCTGACCGCCATACAGTGGGTGGGTGGTGTCGAAGTTGACCTCCGAAGAGTTGACCCCCCAGACCGGGGCCTGGAGGAGTTCGGCGACCTCGGTGAGTTCGGGCTGGGCGTCGCTGACGGCGACCCCGTCCCCGACCAGGATCAGCGGCCGTCGGCCCTGGGCGAGCAGGCCGGCGGCCGCCTCGACCAGATCGGGGGCCGCGACGCTACGGGTGTGCGGGATCGATGTCGGGACGACCGCCTCGGTGGTCACCTGGTCGAGCACGTCGGCCGGCAGGACCAGCACCACCGGGCCGCGCGGTGGTGTCATGGCGATCTTGACGGCCCGGCGCAGCATCCGCAGGATCGAGCCCGGGTCGAGTACCCGGAGCACGTCCTTGGTCACCGGCCGGGCCATCGAGACCAGGTCGGCGGCCATCTGCGCGTCCATCGAGTCGTAGCGCACTCCGGCCTCACCGACGAGCACCACCAGGGGCGATCCGCCCCGCTTGGCCTGGTACAGCATCCCGATCCCGTTACCCAGGCCCACACTGCTGTGCAACTGGACGAGTCCGGGCCGGCGGGCGGCGCGGGCGTACCCGTCGGCCAGGCCGACGGCCACCCCCTCGTGCAGCGTCAGGGCGTAGGACGTCGACGCCTTGGCCCCCTCGTCCAGCCAGCCCTGTTCGACGGTGCCCGGATTACCGAACATCCAGGTGATTCCGTCAGCGGCGAGTTGCTCGTAGATCGCTGCCTTGCCCGGTCTCGCCGGCATGGCCCGCTCCTCTCGTCGGTGTGCGGACCGGTCACCAGCCGGCCCGGCGCAGCCCGTTCTCCAGCACCTCGACGAGTGCCTTGCCGCCCGGTATGGAGTCCGGGGTGGACCGGGCGGTGATGAACGGGAAGTCGACGATCACCGAGGTCTCCCTACCGACGTTGCCGTGGAAGGCGCCGTCGGGGGCGGTGGCGTCGCGCAGGATGTACTCCAGCGGGTACGGCGGCGGGCCCATGTTGAACTCCACCCCGACGAAGCCGGTGCCGTCCTTGTAGTCGTACTCCTTCGGGTGACCGGTCACATGCTTGCCGCGCAGCAGGCTCTCGCGGGTCTCCAGGTCGCGGGCGAAGGCCAGGACGGCGACGCCGTAGCACTCGGCCAGGATCGGCTTGTCAGCCGCGGCGAAGGCGAGCACCAGCTCGTGCAGCCGCTCGTTGTTGGCCAGGTCCACAATGGGCCCGCTGCCGCCGACGATGACGAGCGCGTCGAACCCGGCCAGCAACCCGTCCACGGCCCGGTCGAGCTGCCGGTGGTAGTCCTCCAGGTCGCGCAGGTGGTTGAGCACGCTGTAGTACGGGCGCTCCGGGAGGAGGTCCTGCAGGCTGAGCGGGTCGTCGAGCCGGTTCGATCCGTCGACCTCGCGGACCTTGCGGGCCATGTCGCGGGTGGTGACCGAACGGCCCAGCGGCGGGTCGACGTACTCCGCGTCCATGCTCGGCGGCAACGCCACGGCCCGCTTGCCGGTAGGGGTGGCGAAGGTTACCCGGTAGCCGCGGGCGTCGAACACCTCCAGCGGGCCGACCAGTTCCTCTCCCCAGTAACCGAATTCTGAGAGCACCGTCAGGATTCGCTTGGACATGCCATCTCCCATCCATCTCTACGAATGCTTTTCCGGTGGTCCGGCGGGCCGGTAAATGCCCGCCGCAACCGTGCCGGCACCACCGAGTCAACCCACCGGCGGCCCCGAGGGCAAGGTCGTCCCCGCTTTACGACTCCACTTCCCGGACTCCACGAAATAACCACCGGGATCGGTCGCCGCGCCTGATTTCAAGGACTGCACGAAGTGTGATCACGATCATTCGAATCACTTCCGCTGACTGAATTGCAACGGGCAAGCTGACCAGCGGACACGAATCACAGGAGGAGGCGAGATGATCGGCCGTCTGGTAATTCAGGACGTCTCACCGACCGCCGGCGACGGGGCTCTGGCATCGAAAGCCGTCGTCGGGGAGCACATCCCGGTCCGCGCGACCATCTGGCGGGAAGGCCATCAGAACCTGTCCGCGGCCGTGGCCTGGCACCGTCACGACGCCGGCCCGGAGGTCCTCACACCCATGGTCCTGGCCGACGCCGGCCAGGACAGCTGGGCGGCCACGGTCGTCGCCGACCAGGTGGGACTGTGGACGTACCGCGTCGAGGCCTGGCACGATCCCTGGCTCACCTGGCGGCACGCTGTGCTGGCCAAAATCGACGCCGGCCAGGACGCGGAGGCCCTGGCCAACGACCTGGAGAGCGGCGCCCGCCTGCTGGAGCGCCTCGCCGCCCAAGCCGCCGCCGGTGACCGGCAGCCTCTGCTCGACGCCGCCCGGGCGCTGCGCGACGTCCGGCGCTCGCCGGCCGAGCGCGCCGCGCCGGCCCTCGGTGACGAGGTGACCGGCGCCGGCGCGCGCAAGCCGCTGCGTGAACTACTGACCCGTGGCCCGGTGCGCACGGTCCAGGTGGAGCGGCCGCTGGCTCTCGCCGGCGCCTGGTACGAGTTGTTCCCCCGGTCCACGGGCGGCCGCCAGCTGGACGGAACCTCGCGCCACGGCACCTTCGCGAGCACCGCGGCGGAGCTGCCCCGCATCGCCGACATGGCGTTCGACGTGGTCTACCTGCCCCCGATCCATCCGATCGGCAGCACGCACCGCAAAGGGCCGGACAACACCCTCACGGCCGGCCCGGACGACGTCGGCTCGCCCTGGGCCATCGGTGCCGTAGAGGGCGGCCACGATGCGGTCCACCCGGCGCTGGGCACCCTGGCCGACTTCGACGTGCTGGTCGGCACCGCCCGCAGCCTGGGTCTGGAGGTGGCTCTCGACCTGGCGCTGCAGTGCTCCCCCGATCATCCCTGGGTGACCAGCCATCCGCAGTGGTTCACCACCCGGCCGGACGGCAGTATCGCGCCGGCCGAGAATCCGCCGAAGTCCTACGAGGACATCTATCCGCTCGATTTCGACAAGGACCCCGAAGGCCTGTATGCCGAGGTGCTGCGGGTCGTGCTGCACTGGATCGAGCACGGCGTCACCGTCTTCCGGGTGGACAATCCGCACACCAAGCCGGCCTGGTTCTGGCACCGGCTCATCGACGAGGTCAAACGCCACCATCCGGAGACGATCTTCCTGGCCGAAGCGTTCACCCGGCCCGCCATCCTGCGCGGGCTCGCCGAACTCGGGTTCAGCCAGTCGTACACCTATTTCACCTGGCGCACCGGCAAACAGGAGCTGACCGAGTACCTCACCGAGCTGTCCGCCGGCATCGACCGGCTGCGGCCGAACTTCTTCGTCAACACCCCCGACATCCTGCCGGAGCACCTGCAGACCGGGCTGGGCCCGAGTTTCGCCCTGCGCGCCGCGCTGGCGGCGACCCTGTCACCGACCTGGGGCGTCTACTCCGGTTTCGAGCTGCTGGAGCACGAGGTTCTGCGGCCGGGCAGCGAGGAGTACCGGAACTCGGAGAAGTACGAGCTGCGCCCGCGGGACTGGACGGCCGCTCCACTGAGCGACTGGATCACCGAACTGAACGTGCTGCGCCGGGAGCACCCGGCCCTACGCCAGCTCCGCGACCTGCGCTTCCTGACGATCGACAGCGACGATCTGCTGGCCTTCGTCAAGCACGACCGGCCCTCGGGCGACGTCGTGCTCTGCATCATCACCCTGGAGCCGCACCGGCCCGCCGTGGGTCGGCTCGAGGTACCCGCGGATCTGCCCGGAGCGCTGGACAGCGGAGGTATCGCGGTGCGGAACGTCCGTACCGGTGAACCGGCGTTCCTGACCTCCGGCACCGTCAAGATCGACCCGGCCGATGCCGTGATGACCGCGTACACCTGGAACACCGATGAGTGATCACACCCTCGACTGGGTGGTTCCCACCCCGAGTTCGGCGGACTTCGAGAGCGCCCGCAGCATGCCCGCCGACGACCGGGAATGGTACAAGCGGGCTGTCTTCTACGAAGTCCTGGTCCGTTCCTTCAGCGACAGCAACGCCGACGGTGTGGGCGACCTCCGCGGACTGACCTCCCGCCTGGACTATCTGCGCTGGCTGGGCGTCGACTGCCTGTGGCTGCCGCCGTTCTACGCCTCACCGCTGCGTGACGGCGGGTACGACATCAGCGACTACCGGGCTGTGCTCGCCGAGTACGGCACCATCGAGGATTTCGTCGCACTGCTCGACGCGGCTCACGAGCGGGGCATCCGCGTCATCACCGACCTGGTGATGAACCACACCAGTGACCAGCACGCCTGGTTCCAGGAGTCGCGCAGCCACCCGGCCGGACCTTACGGCGACTTCTACGTGTGGGCCGACGACGACACCGGCTTTCCGGACGCTCGGATCATCTTCGTCGACACCGAGACCTCCAACTGGGCCCGCGACCCGGTCCGTGGCCAGTTTTACTGGCACCGCTTCTTCAGTCATCAACCGGACCTGAACTACGACAATCCCCGGGTCCAGGACGCCATGCTGGATGTTCTGCGGTTCTGGCTGGACCTGGGCATCGACGGGTTCCGGATGGACGCCGTGCCCTACCTGTTCGCCGAGGAGGGCACCAACGGCGAGAACCTGCCGAGCACCCACGCCTTCCTGCGGCTGGTCCGCAAGGTCGTCGACGACGAGTACCCCGGCCGGGTACTGCTGGCGGAGGCCAACCAGTGGCCGGTCGACGCCGTGGCCTACTTCGGGGATCCAGCCGTCGGCGGTGACGAGGCGCATATGGCCTTCCACTTCCCGCTGATGCCCCGGCTGTTCATGGCCCTGCGCCGGGAGGAGCACCAGCCCGTCTCCGAGGTGCTGGATCGGACGCCGCCCATCCCGTCGAGCAGTCAGTGGGGGATCTTCCTGCGCAACCACGACGAACTCACCCTCGAGATGGTGAGCGACGAGGAGCGCGACTTCATGTACACCCACTACGCCCGGGAACCACGGATGCGGGCGAACATCGGCATCCGCCGCCGGCTGGCGCCGTTGCTGGGCAACGACCGCAACCAGCTAGAACTGCTCACCGCGCTGTTGCTCTCGCTGCCCGGCTCGCCGGTGCTCTACTACGGCGACGAGATCGGCATGGGCGACAACATCTGGCTCGCCGACCGCGACGGGGTACGGACGCCGATGCAGTGGACCCCGGACCGCAACGCCGGCTTTTCCACCGCCGACCCCGGCCGGCTGGTCCTGCCGGTGGTCAGCGACGCCACCTACGGATACGCCGGGGTCAACGTGGAGGCGCAGCTCGCCCAGGACTCCTCGCTGTTGCACTGGACGCGCAAGATGCTCGGTGTCCGGCGGCGGCATCCGGTCTTCGGCCTGGGCGACTTCCAGCCGGTGCCGACCGGCAACGACGCCGTGTTCGCCTTCCGCCGGACCCTGGTCCACCCGGACGAGACGGAGTCCACGGTGGTGTGCGTGAACAACTTCTCCCGGCACCCCCAGCCCGCTCATCTGGTCCTGCCCGGCCTGCCCGAGGGGCGGCCGACCGAGCTGACCGGGTCGGTGCCGTTCCCGGCCATCGGTGAACAGCCCTACCAGGTCACCCTGGCCGAGCACGGTTTCCTGTGGCTGGGCCTGGAGTCCGCCCGTCGGGACGAGGCGCGATGACAGCCACCTTCGACATCCTCGGGTCGCCGGCCGTCGCCGAGGCCGTCGCGCTGTGGCTGCCCACCCAGCGCTGGTACGCCGACAAGGGCGCGCCGCTGGCCCGGGTCCGGGTCCGGGAGGTCCTGCCGTTCCACCCGGCCGGCGCTCTGGTGCTGTGGCAGGCCGAGTTCCGCGACAGCCCACCGAGTCTTTACCACGTTCCGCTCGGCGTTCGGCCGGGCAGCATCGCGGACCCGGTGATCACGCGCCGGTCCGGTCTGGCGGTCACCGACGCGCTCACCGATCCGGAACTGGTCCGGTCCCTGGTCGGCCGGATCGCCGCCGGCGACGCGGACGGACCGCTGTCGTTCAGCCGGGAGGCCGCTGATCTGGTGCCACCCGGCAAGGCCGCGACCGTCCGCCCACTGGGCGTGCAGCAGAGCAACTCTTCCGTGATCGTGGACGACCGTCACCTGCTGAAGATCGTGCGGCGACCGGCCCCGGGGGTGGACACCGATCTGGCCGTGCAGCGCCTGCTCGCCGCAGCCGGCTCGGCGGAGAGCCCGCGGTTGCTCGGCAGCGCCGAGGTCACGGTGGACGGCCGGCCGGCGACCCTGGCCGTGCTGCAGGAGTACCTACCGGACGCCCGGGACGGGTGGACCCTGGCCGCCGGGACCGACCCCGGGTTTGTGGACCAGGCAGCGGAGATCGGCCGTACCGTGGCGAGGTTGCACGATGTCCTGGCCACGCACGGGCCCACGGCGCCAATCAGCCCGCAGCGAGCCCGGCGGATCGGGCGGTCGATGCTCGACCGGCTGCTCCCGGTCGCCGACGTGCTCGAACCGCTGCTCCCCCAGATCCGCGACCGGTACACCTGGGCCGTCGTCGAAGCGGCCGGATCCGGGATTTTGGTGCAACGGGTGCATGGCGATCTGCACCTGGGACAGCTGCTCCGCACACCGGACCGCTGGCTCGCCGTCGATTTCGAGGGCGAGCCGGCCGCGACGCCGGCCGAGCGCACGGCGCTGCACCCGGTGGTCAAGGACATCGCCGGCATGCTGCGTTCCTTCGACTACCGGGCGTTCGCGGGCCTCAGTGAGCAGGAGTCCGACCCGGACCTGCGCCCGCGCGCACAGGAGTGGGCAGATCGCTGCCGGACGGCCTTCCTAACTGGCTATGCGGCGGGTACGGGAAAAGAACCGCTGACGGCGGACCCGCTGCTGGCCGCGTATGAGATCGACAAAGCCGTCTACGAGGTGGCGTACGAGCGCCGGAACCGACCTTCCTGGTCGTGGATCCCTCTCCAGGCCCTGGCGCGGCTGCTCAGGGAATGACATATTTTCCCGGCAACCCGGATGTTAGGGGCAATCATTACATCTGTCTTCTTCATGGCATAAGGACATTCCGTCCCACTTGACGGGATCCCCCCTGTAGTCGACAAGCCACTGACCTCACCTTTTGCTTTTGATCTATCACCCAGAGCAACATGACGGATTTCTGGGACAGAGACAGCGGTGGATAAGTCGTAAGATCGGCTCTGCGGCGGAATGGCAACTACGCCTTGAGAGGTACTTCTGTGGACTTCCTGGAAGCTCGCCATAACGAAAGTTCTTCGGTGACCCGGCGGGACGAATCGACTTTGGCACTCCCGGCAAACGATTCCGTCAGCGACTTCTCCGCTGAGGTCTTCAGCTCCCTTCCCCGAGCGGACCAACGTCGCTGGGCGGAGATCTATCTCCGCGGACTGCTGACCGCTCCGGGCAAGAAGTCAATTCGACAGATCGCGGACGCGGTATCGGTCGGCAACGCCCATCAGTCGCTGCAGCAATTCATCAACCAGAGTCCCTGGGAATGGGCGCCGGTCCGTTCACTGATCGCCCGCGGTGTCGACGTCGCCCTCGGCCCGGTCTGCTGGTCCATCGAACGGATCATAATCCCCAAGCGCGGGGACCGCTCGGTCGGCGTTCGCCGCCGCTTCGTCCCGGAGGCCGGCCGCATGGTCAACAGTCAGCTCGCCCTCGGCGTCTTCCTGTCCGCCGGTGACCTCAGCATCCCGGTCAACTGGCGCATCGTCCTCAGCGACAAGTGGAACCGGGACGAGCGGTTGCGGCGGGCGGCCTACATCCCAGAGTCGGTCACCGGGAAACCGGAGTTCCTGGAGGCGCTCTCCATGATCGACGAAATGCTCCGGGGCTGGAAGATCACGCCCGCTCCCATCGTCGGCGACATCCGGCACTTCGCCGAAGCGGACCAGATGGTGGCCCGCCTGGCGGGCGCGGGCGCCGACTTCGCTCTCCAGATCGACGGGTCCCTGCCGATCACCCCCGCCGATGCGACGGCACCGCCGGCCCGCACCCTGCACGGCGAACCGTCACGACGCGAACTCGCCCCCACCGTGCGCAGCCACCTCGTGGAGGCCGAGCGGAGATCGCCGTCGGCCGCCCCGTTGACCCTGACCCGCACCGACACCCGCAGTGCCATCCTGTCCTCACTGGTGCGCATCACGACACCACAGCCGCACGGCGGCCACACCACCCGGATCGTGCGGCTCATCGGTGAGTGGACCGACACCTGTGGCTTCACCCGGTTCTGGGTCACCACCATGGTGCGGACCAGTCTGTCCGAGGTCCTGGACCTGACGCGCAACACCTTCTGCAACCAGGCCGACAACGATGCGATCACCACCGATCACGGTCTGCGTGACTTCGAGGGCCGCTCCTACCGCGGCCTGCACCACCACCTCACGATGGTGTCTGCGGCCTTCGCCTACACGGCGCTGCACAGCCGCCGGATGGCCACCACCGGATCCTGACCCGGCCCCGGCACGGAACAACGTCGTTCCGGTGCCTGACCGCCGGTGTTCCCCCACCGGTCACCAGGGCATGAGGCCATACCGGTCGAGGATCAGCGGCACGGTGACGGCGGCCGAGCAGGCCAGGGTCATCCGCGCGACGACGGCGGACCGGCTCCGCCGCCAGGACCGGATCGACGCCACGGGGCCTGTCTCGCCAAGGGTGTTTCCGGCGATCTTGGTTAGTAGGTTTCAGCGGCTGGGAAGCGGTCGCTGAAGGTGATGGCGAAGGCGTTCAGGGCGGGTTTCCAGCGCATCGTCCATCGGGTCCTGCCTGCTCCGGTGGGGTCCAGGGACCGGGTCACCAGGTACAGACACTTCAACGCGGCCTGCTCGTTGGGGAAGTGGCCACGGGCCTTGACCGCCCGCCGGTAGCGGGCGTTCAAAGACTCGATCGCGTTGGTCGAGCAGATCACCCGCCGGATTTCGACGTCGTAGTCGAGGAACGGGATGAACTCGGCCCAGGCGTTGTCCCACAGCCGGATCACCGCCGGATACCGGTTACCCCACTTGTCGGCCAGGTCGTCGAACGCGGCCCGGGCGGCGTCGGCGTTGACGGCGGTGCAGATCGGCGTATAGCCGTGGGTGGTCAGCTGCCGGGTGACCCTGACCAGGGCGTGGTCGAGGTCGGCGGCGGTGTCGGTGAGCCCGATGGTCCCGCCGCGGCGTAGACCGCGGTGGAGGATGAGCACGAGCAGTGGGTGGCGGGCGGTGGCGGACGCCGTACCGACCGGGTGAAACTCGCCCCCGGCCAGCTACCGGGCGGTGACCGGCGGTTCGTCAGGGCGGCATCCGCTCAGAAGTGACGACGGTCACAGGAGATCGGGATCCGATCCCGGTCGTCCTGTCGTCTTACCGGGTGTGAGAACAGACCTGGACGCGGCTGACGAGGGTGAACTCGTCCGGCGCGTCGCCCGTGGAGATCGGCGGGCGTTCGACGAGCTCTACCGGCGTACCGCGCCGTGGCTGGAGGTGCGGCTGCGTCGCCGCTGCGCCGACCCCGACGTGGTCGCCGAGGTGCTCCAGGACACCTACCTGACGGTCTGGCGGGCGGCGGGCAGCTTCGCCGGCACCGCCGCCAAGGGCGGTGGCGCGGCGGCGGGGAGCGCCGTGGGCTGGCTGTGGACCATCGCCGCCCACCGCCTGGTCGACGCGTTCCGGCACCGGGCGCGCAGGGGGCGGGTGCCGCAGGTGGAGCTGATGCCGAGCACGGCTCCCGCCGCCGAGGACGAGGTGCTGGCCAACCGGATCGGCCAGGAGCTGGAGCAGGCCCTGCTCGTCCTGCCGGCCGAGGTGCGGGCGGCGCTGCGGGCCACCGTCCTCGACGGGCTCTCGACGCGTGAGGCGTCGGTGCTGCTCGGCGTACCGGAGAACACCGTGAAGTCCCGTGTCCGCCGTGCCCGGATCGCCCTGCGGGAGGCGCTGTCATGACGACCCATCCCAGTCTGACCCAGATCGACCGCTACGCCGCCGGGGATCCGGGCCTCGACGAGCCCAGCGTCTGGGCGATCGAGGTGCACTTGGAGGACTGCGCCGACTGCCGGGCCCGCCTGGCCGGCAGCACCACCCTGGAGAGCCGGGTCGTGCTCGACCAGGTCGCGGCGGTGCTGGACCGGCAGATCGCGGCGGCGCCGCCGGTCGGCCGGAGCCGGCCCTGGTCGGTGCTGCGTCACCGCTGGTTCGTCGGCACGCTGTTGCCGTGGCTGGTCATGACGGCCACGGTGCTCGGGTGCGCGGCCCTGCTCGGCGCGCTGTGGGTCGGCACCCCCTCGCTGGTGCTGCTGATCGCGCCGCTGGCCCCGCTGCCCGGCGTGGCCGTCGCCTGGCACCGTCGGGCCGATCCGGCCTGGGAGCTGATCGCCACCACCCCCGCCGCCGGTCTGACGACGCTGCTGCGGCGTACGGCTGCGGTGCTGGCGTTCGTCATCCCGGCGCTCGCCCTGGTCGGTGCCGGCACGGGGGTGTCGATGGCCCTGTTGCTGCTGCCCTGCCTGGCGTTCACCGCCGCCACGCTCCTGCTGGGAACCCTCGTCGGGGTGCGCCGGGCCGCGATCGGACTGGTCGTGGTCTGGACGCTCGCGGTGGTCACCCCGAGTCTCGTCGCCGCCCGGCTGCCGGTCCTGCTGTCGGCGCAGAGCGCCCGCAGTTGGGCGCTGGCCACGGTGGTCCTGACCCTCCTGGCCCTCCTCCGGGTCAACGGATTCCGGCGGCTCTCCCACCACGAGTAGCCCCACCCCGACACACGGCCGACGGCCGTGCCTCCACGCTGCCCTCTGGCGATCACTGAAGGAGATCATGACAATGCGTGCCGTGAGTGCGGTCGAGACGACCGCCACCACCCATCCCTGGGCGATCCATGCGGAGGGCCTCCAGGTCCGGGCCGGGCGGCACCTGGCCGTCAACGGGCTCGACCTGGCCCTCCCCACCGGCGTGCACGGTCTGCTCGGGCCGAACGGGGCGGGGAAGACCACGCTGATGCGTGCCCTGGCGACCGTCGTGGCCCCGGCCGGCGGCCGGTTGACGCTGCTCGGGCACCCGGTCGACGGCCGCTCCGAGCTGCGGCCGGTGCGCCGGGCCCTGGGCTACCTGCCGCAGCACTTCGGCTACTACCCACGGTTCACGGTGCGGGAGTTCGTCGGGTACATGGCCTGGCTCAAGGAGATGCCCAAGTCCGCCCTCCCGGCGGCGGTGCAACGGGCCATCGACCGGGTCGGGCTCACCGCCAAGGCCGACGCCCGGCTGAAGACGCTCTCCGGCGGCATGCTGCGGCGGGCCGGCATCGCGCAGGCCATCGTGAACGACCCCCGGCTGCTGCTGCTCGACGAACCGACCGTCGGTCTCGACCCGGAACAGCGGCTCGACTTCCGCGAGCTGCTGCGTGACCTCGGCACCGACAGTTGCGTGCTGGTCTCCACCCACCTGGTCGAGGACGTGGCGGCGGCCTGCACCGACGTCGTGCTGGTCAACGAGGGCCGCCTGGTGTGGCGGGGCACGCCCGAGGTGCTCGCCGCGCAGGGCGACCAGGGGCACGCCGGTGACAGTCCGGCCGAGCGGGGCTACTCCGCGCTGCTGCGTCAGCACCGGGCGGAGGCCACCCGATGAGCGGGCGGACGGTCGAAGCCGGTGCCACCGCCACGGGTCGACCCGGAGGGGGACGGAGAGCCGGGATGAGCATCATGGGGATCGAACTGCGCCGCTCCGCCGCGGTCGGTGCCGCGCTGGTCACGGTGGTGGTCGGGACCGGTGCGCTGTACGTGGCGACCGGCCGGTGGTCGAGTGGCTGGATGCCGTTGGCCCTGGCCATCCGGGAGTACCTGCTCCTGTTGTGGCCGCTGGCCCTCGCGGCCGGGGCCTGGCAGGGGCGACGGGAGCACCGGGCGAAGGTCGGCGAGTTGTTCGCCACCACCGCCCGCCCGCGCGTCGCCCGGATGCTGCCGGTGCTCGGCACGATGGCGCTCACCCTGGTGGTCGCCTATCTGCTGGTGACCGCGGCGGGCATCGCCTGGATCGTCGGCACCTCCTCGTACGTGCCCCTGCCGAGCTTCGCCGTCGTCACCGGGGTGGGCGCGTTGTCCCTGGTCGCCGCGGCCTGGCTCGGGCTGGGGATCGGGCGGATGCTGCCCGCCCTGGTGACCGCCCCGGCGCTGGCGGTGGGTGGCGTGCTGCTGGTCTTCTTCGTCACCGTAGGGCCGTCGGACCGGGTGGCCGCGGCGCTCTCCCCGGCCCACGGCTCGGGTCCGTTCCACGACTACCAGACGATCGACAACCGGGTCAGCGGTGCGCTGGCGATCTCGATGACCGCGCTCGCCGTCACCGGCCTGCTGTTGTTCGTCGCCGACGGTTGGCGGACCCGGCTGACGGCGGTGCTGCCGGTGCTGCTCGGGTTCGTGGTGGCGCTGACGGTCCTCCCGCACGACCGGGACGTGCTCAACTGGCCGGTCGACCCGGTCGCGCAGGAGCTGGTGTGCACCGACGACACCCCGACGGTGTGCGTCAGCCGGGTGCACGCCCACGTGCTCGACACGGTGACCCCGCTGGCCCGGCAGGGCCTCGCGGCGCTGGGGAAGATGCCGGACGCGCCGACCGTCGTGCACGAGGACACCCGCACGATCGGGTACGACCGGGGCGAGCCGGCCCCCCGGCCGGGCGTCGTCACGATCGAGATCCGGATCGACAAGCGCGGCGAACTCGCCCACCCGGCCGCGGTGGTCCCCGAGATCGTCAGAAGGCTGGGCGTCCCGTACGACGGGAAGTGCGAGAAGAGCGACGAGGTGGTCGAGCGGGCGGCGGCCTACTGGCTCATGGGCCGTGAGCCACGCTCGGACGTGGGCCTGATCCCCGGACTGATCGAGGAGGAGCCCGAGATCACCACCGGAGCGGTCGCCCTGTGGCGGGGGCTGCGTGACCTGCCCGAGACGGAGGCGCTGGCCCGGGTCACCGCGGTCCGCAACGCCCTTCAGGCCTGCCAGGACCCGACCGGCCTGCTGTCCAGGAGCGCCCGGTGACCTGGACGCTGCTGTACCTGCGTTCGCGCCGGGTGCCGCTGGCCCTGGCCGCAGCCGTCGGCGGCCTGGCGGCGCTCTGGACGACGTACCTGATCTTCGCCGAGGAGCGGGACGTCACCCCGATGATGGTCGTCCTGACCGTGCTGCTGATGGTCGCGGCGCTCGCGCCCACCCTCGCCGGCCCGGACGAGAGCCTGGACCGGACCGCCTCGGTGCGCTGGCCCTGGCGGCGTGCGGTGCACCTGCTCGCCGGACTGCTGGTCGTCCTGGTGGTCCTGCTCGCCACGCTGCCCACCGGAGCGCGGTTCGGACCGGCCACCCTGGTGGTCCGCGACGCCGCCGGCCTGCTCGGCCTGACGGCGCTGTGCGCGACGGTGTTCGGTGCCGCCCGGTCGTGGTTCCTGCCGCTGGGCTGGACCATCGTCGCGGCCATCTATCCGCAGGGCGGCACCTGGGGGGCGACCGCGACATGGCAGGGTCAGCCGCCCGACAGCCGGGCCGCCACGGTGGTGGCGGCGGTGCTCGCCGTGGGCGGCCTGGTCGCCTATGCGCTGGCCGGCCCGGCCCGCCGGGCGCCGGCGGAGTGAACGCAGCCGCCGGTACGCCTGCCGTGAGTTCCTGGTGGGCGTACCGGCGGCGGTGGTCGTGCTCCCGTCGGGCGGTACGACGGGAAGGCGGGGGTGGCCGGCGGGTCGGGCGATCTCGTGGGTGACCGATCCGGGTGATCCGACCGTCGCATGTGGAGGAACTGGCGCGGTTCCTCAAGGTGGGGCCGGTGTGGGGGTGATCGTCTACACTCGACGATCAGTCACCGCACACCCCACGATCCCGCGCCTGCCGTCCCGTCGGATCAGGCCCTCGCGGCACGAGACGACGGTGTGCGGTCCCGGGCCGGGGCCTCGAAGAGGAGTTGCCTTGCGCACCGCGCGTCGTCTCATGCCACTCGCCCTGACTCTCGCCCTGGTCCTGGTCCCGTCCCTGGACGCGGCGGCCAAGCCCGGCGACCAGCCCGCCCCCCAGACCCAACCCCAGCCCCGTCGGCTCCACATCATGATCACCAATGACGACGGCTGGATCGGGCCGGGGGGAGCGAGCACCCCGATGATCGTGGCCCTCCGCGACGCCCTGGTCGCCGACGGCCACGACGTGACGGTGGTCGCCCCGGCGACCAACCAGAGCGGCACCGGCACGTTGATCACCTATCCGACGGTGAACCTGGCCAACCCCGAGCCCCGGGTGTGGACCGTGACGGGCACCCCCAGCGACGCGGTGATCGTCGGTCTCGACGCCCTGTTCCGCAGCGCACCGCCCGACCTGGTGGTCTCCGGGATCAACCCGGGCGGGAACTACACCACGGTCGCCAACCACTCCGGCACCGTCGGTGCGGCCATCGCCGCCCTGGAGAACGACGTCCCGGCGATCGCGGTCAGCATCGACGGCAAGACCGTCGACCAGTCGCTGGCGCTCAAGGACACGGTCGCCGCGTACACCAGTGACGTCGTGGCGGCGCTGGCCCGCGACGCCCGGGGCGGCGCCCTCCTGCCCGAGGGCCTCGGCCTGAACATCAACTACCCCGGCGCCACGGCGGTCACCGGTACGAGCCTGACCCGGATGGACCGCAACGGCTACCTCCGCTTCGGGTTCACCAACACCACCGGGGCACCCGGCCAGCCCGGGACGTACGCCCTGTCGATCGGCGGGCCGACGGGCACCCCCGCCCCCGGCAGCGACTGGAGCGCCCTGCAGGCCGGCAGGATCAGCATCACCCCGTTCGACGTCGACCTCAGCGCGAACCCGCGCGGGACGGCCCGGCTGCGCTTCCTGGAGCGGCTCGCGCCGTGATGCGCCGGGCTCCCGGCCGCTCTCCCCGGCGGGCTCCCGGCCGCGCCGCCGGGTCGCCCGCCCGGTGTCGCCATCCGGGCACCCGGTCGATGTTGCCCGAGCACGTATCGACATGCTGGAATGGCTGTGATCACCGCAGTGTGGGGGCAACCGCGCTGGGAACGGTGAGCGCGGGAGCAGCGCAGGCCGGCAACGCGCCTTCTCGGCGTACCTGCCGCGACCTGCCGGGTCGTCGCCACGACGACGGGCTGTCGACGTCCCGCCGTCCGTGACCCCGCCACACCTTTCCGCGACCACCGAGACGCTCGACCGTCGGCGGCCGGAGACGTCCGACGCCTGTCGACGTCCTGCGGCCGGCACCGGGACGAGCGACGCTCGGGAGCCCGTTCTGCTTCCCGCCCCCGGGGCGTGAACGCGATGTCATGGAGGACGACCATGCGCAGTTTCCTCGCGGTCTTCACCGCCGCCCTGATTCTCGGCACCACGGCCGGCAGCGTCCCGGCCGGTACGGCTGACGCGGCCGGTTCCGCCCCGCGCTCGTGCCCCCGTGGCCTGCTCTTCTGTGAGGACTTCGAGCGGCTGCCCCAGGGTGGCCCCAGCACGCTGAAGTGGGGCGTCGACACCCGCAACGGCACGCTCACCGTCGAGCGTGCCCGGCACGGCAACCAGGTCCTGCACCTGCACACCGTCGACAACGGACGCGCGTTCCTGCGGGTCGACGACTTCGCCGCCCCCGGCAACCGCTTCTACGGTCGGCTGCGCCTGCGCGTCGACGCCTTCCCCACCGCCCCCGACTGGGCACACTTCACCCTGGTGGAGGCGACCGGCAGCGGCAGCGCGGAGGTCGTCCGTCCGATCGGCGGGCAGTACGCGCCCACGGTCCCCGGCACCTTCTGGGGGGTGGGCGCCGACGGCGGCCCGACCGGCGACTGGACCAACTGGCGGGAGTCCGCCCCGGTCACCGAGGACGAGTGGCAGTGCTTCGAGTGGAAGTTCGACCCGACCGACAACCGTGTCGCGGTGTGGATCGACGGGGTGGCGAACCCGGAGCTGACCGCCTCCACCACCGAGCACGGGGGCAACGACGTCCCGTTCGTGCTGCCGACGGTCGACACCGTGAAGATCGGCTGGCAGCTCTACCAGGGCGGCACCACGCCGGGTGCGTTCGACCTCTGGATCGACGACATCGCCCTCTCCACGAAGCGCCTCGGCTGCTGAGCCGCCCGGCTCGACCGTCCGGGCCGGACCGACGTGCGCGGCTCGACCGTCCGGGGGCGGATCGACGCACCCGGCTCGACCGTCCGGGCCGGACCGACGTGCAGGGCTCGACCGTCCGGACAGGACGATGATCCGTCGTCCTGTCCGGAGCGGGGACTCCCACCCGGCTCGGTCGGGCGGGGCGGCCGCGGTGCGGGCGGGGGTTTCCCGGCCGGGTCGGCCGGGGTAGTGATCGCACCGCCATCAGCCAACCTCCCGAGGAGACTCCCATGTCGGTGCAGGCGTTTCTCTACGTCGTCGCGGTCATCCTGCTCGTGCTCGCCGCGCTGCCCATCCCCACCCGGGGTTTCTCGCTCGGGATGCTCGGGGCGGCGTGCGCCCTGCTGGCCTACGCCTGGCCGGTGATCACGGCGTAGCTGCCGCCGGACGGTCCGGGGGAGTGCGGTGCGGGCCGAGGTGGCTGCGCTCCCCGTCGTGGTCGAGGATGCAGAGGATCTCCGCCGGGCCGCCGTGGGCGCCGAAGGCGTGCGGGACCAGGGTGGAGAACTCGGCTGCCTCGTTGGTGCCGACGAGGATCGTCCGCTCGCCCAGCCGCAGCTCGATCGTGCCGGAGAGCACGGTGAACCAGTCCCGTCCCGGGTGCACCCGCAGGTCCGTGGGCACCTCCCGGTTGATCCGCATCTTGGCGACGGTCTGGTGACGGTCCCGGGAGAGCAGCCAGGTGGTGACGCCCCGGTCCTCGTCGCAGTGCGGACGGATCACCACGTCGTCGTCGGTGTCACCCTCGACCAGCCGGTCGAGGGTGATGCCCAGCACCCGGGCGATGGTGGCGATCTGGTCCAGGGCGACCCGTCGGTGCCCGGTCTCGATCCGGCTGAGCGTGGACGGGCTGATCAGGCAGCGGTGGGCCAGCTCGTCCAGCGACCAGCCCCGGGCCGTCCGCAGGCTGCGGATCCGCTGGCGTACCAGGGTCTCCAGATCCTTGTCTTGCGTCATAGGCAAGATGCTATGCCCCAGAGGCATGAGGGGGCTACCGTTGCCTTATGTCACATGACTCCCTGATCGAGCTGCTCGACCTGGACGCGGAGGTGCTGCACGACTACGTCCACGACCTGGTCGGCTGGGTCGGCCGCGAGGCCGCCGAGCGACCCCGCGTCGTCGACCTCGGTGCGGGCAGCGGCACCGCCTCCCTCGCCCTGGCCCGGCAGCTCCCCGGTGCCACCGTCACCGCGGTCGACCAGTCCCCGGAGATGCTCGCCCACCTGCGGGCGCGTGCCGACGCCGCCGGACTGGCCGACCGGATCCGTACCGTCGACGCCGACCTCGACCGACCCTGGCCCGACCTCGGACCGGTCGAGGTGATCTTCGCCGCCGCGTCGATGCACCACCTGGCCGATCCGGCGGCGGCGGTCGCCTCGGCATTCCGTGCGTTGCGGCCGGGCGGGCTGCTGGTGATCGTCGAGTTGGAGTCGTTCCCCCGGTTCCTCACCGGCACGCCGGACGAGGAGCTGGAGTCGCGCGGTCACGCCGAGGCGGCGAAGCGTCGGCACGAGGCCGGCATGCACATGCACGAGCCCTGGGGGCACCGGATGGAGCAGGTCGGCTTCACCGCGGTGATCGAGCGGCACTTCGACATCGACCTGCGCCCGCCGCTGTCCGCCGCCGCCATCCGCTACGCGCAGGTCTGCCTGGGCCGGATGCGCCACGGACTCCAGGAGCGGCTCTCCCCCCGCGAACTCGCCGCCCTGGACGAGCTGGTCGAGAGCCTGCCGGGCCGGCCCGACCTGAGCGTCCGCGCCGAACGGACGGTGTGGTTGGGCCGCCGCGCGGTGCACCCGCCCGGGTAGTCCCGCCGCGGGTCGTGCCGGCGGCGGGTGCGGTGCCCCGGGCCGGGTGCGGCGGGGGCGGGGCGTGTTCGCCCGGTGCCCCGCCGCTCCCGCCGCGGCCTGTCTCAGAGCTTGCGGGCCACCCCACCGACGATGGTGTGGTAGGTGGTGGTCTGCCTGCTGTCGTCCTCGCCGTCCGGCTGCCACTCGGCCAACGGGACCAGCCCCGGCGGCAGCAGCTCCAGGTCGCCGAAGAAGCCCAGGATCTCGTCACGGGTACGCCAGCGACCGGTGCCGAGGGTCTCGTTGAAGATCTTCTCCACCGCCCGGGCTCGCTCGGACACCTCCGGCTGTGACTCGCCCGGGTCGTAGAAGTGCGAGATGGCCAGGTAGCTGCCGGCGGGCAGGGCGGCGATGAGCCGCCGGGCGACACCGGCCGGGTCGTCCTCGTCGTTGAGGTGGTGCAGGATCGCCAGGAGCAGCAGTCCGACCGGCTGGTCGAAGTCGATGAGCCGGCGCTCGCGCAGCTCCGCCAGCAACTCCTCCGGCTGCCGGACGTCAGCCCCCACGACGGTGGTGGTCCGGGCGTCGGCGAGCAGGGCGCGGCCGTGCGCGAGGGCCATCGGGTCGTTGTCCACGTAGACCACCCGGGTGTCCGGGTCGACCCGGTGGGCGATCTCGTGCACGTTGCCCCGGGTGGGCAGCCCGGATCCGAGGTCCAGGAACTGGCGGATGCCCGCCTCGGCGGCCAGGTACCGGACCGATCGGCGCAGGAACGCCCGACAGGCCCGCCCCGCCTCCGGGCCGTCCGGGGTGACCTGCATCGCCATCTGCGCGGCGTGCCGGTCGACCGCGAAGTTGTCCTTGCCGCCGAGGTAGTAGTCGTAGACCCGGGCGATGCTGGGCCGGGTGGTGTCGACGCCCGGCGGCGCCGCCTTCTCGCTCGTCAACGCTTCGATCCCTCCGAACAGGGCCATGGCGGTCACGGATTGGCGGGGAGACCAGGACACTCATGGCTGCCGAATCGATGTCGGCCCACGACGGTGGGCCGGATGTGCCCTGAGGGTAGATGAGCGCGCTCCCAAACGTCGATTCCGGCGGTGTCAACAACCTGGCACGGACGCCCGCCGACCTGGGAGACCGACCCGTCGCGCCCTCCACAGTCGATCCGGCGCGGGCTTTCGGGGAGGTCGGCTCCGGGGGTGGGCGGCGGCTCGGAACCCGTGCGGGCCAGCGGATCCTCGCTTATGCTGCCGAGGGATATATCGATACAGTTAGATTAAGCCGGTAACACCACCGCGACCGCCGCCGACGGCGGGTCGCCCGCCGATCGGAGTCATCGATGGTCCTGCACCCCGCCACCACCGCGCTGGCCGGTCTCCTGCTCGCCCTGCCCGCCGCCGTTCCGGCGAACGTGGCCGCCCCTGCCGCGCCGCTGGTTCGGGCCGTCGATGTGAACGGTCACAGCGGAGCCGGGTCACTGGCCGGGCCGCCCGGGGCACCGCCCGGCGTCTGCCCGTCCGGGACCGGGTACGGCCCGCCGCTGCCCGCCACCTCGGTCGTGGCCACGAAGATCCGCGGCGGTTTCTCCTTCCTCGAAGGACCCGTCTGGATCGCCGACCGGGGCTACCTGCTCTTCTCCGACATGGGCGCGGCCACCGGGTCGGAGTACGTCCAGCCGTCGACGATCCGGCGGTTCACCCCACCGGCCACCTTCGACACGTTCCTCCCCAACGCGGGCAGCAACGGGCTCGCGCTCACCCCGGACGGGCAGCAGCTCGTCGCCGCCACGCACGACCAGCGCAGCGTCTCGACGTACCGGCTCGACAACCTGGCCCGAGGCGTGGTGGCCGGCAACTACCAGGGGCGGGCGTTCAACTCGCCGAACGACGTGGCGGTCCGCTCGGACGGCGTCGTCTACTTCACCGACCCCAACTTCCAGCGCGGCAACCGCCCCGACCAGATGAGCGGGCGGACCAGCGTCTTCCGCGTCTCGGGCGGCCAGGTGTCGCTCGTCGACGACGCGCTGCGGCAGCCCAACGGTATCGCCCTCTCCCCGGACGGCGGCACCCTCTACGTCGGTGCCTACGGCGAGAACAAGATCTACAAGTACGCCGTCCAGCCCGACGGCAGCACCGGCCCGCGCAGCGTGTTCGTCAACTACGTCGGCGGCCCGGACGGCGGCACGATCGACTGCGCCGGAAACGTGTACTGGACCTCGGGAGGCGACGGTCTGGTGCACGTCTACTCGCCCACCGGCACCCAGCTCGGCACGATCCGCTCCGGCTCCTCGGGCACCACCAACGTGGCGTTCGGCGGATCCGACCGGCGGACCCTCTACGTCACCTCGGGCCGCACCAACGACTCCGGTCTGTACAGCGTGCGACTCAACGTGCCCGGCTACCCGTACTGACCACCAGGTTCCCCAGGAAGGGACGTATCGCGTGCGTACCAGTCCACCCCACACCCGCCGGCTCGCCGTCCTCGCCGCGTTGACCGTCGCCGGCACCGTCGCGGTCGCCCCGACCGCCACCGCCGGCCCACCCACGGTGACGCAGGCCACGGCTGCCGTCGGCCGGCTCGCCGCCGACACCCGGGCGCCCACCCCGCCGACCAACCTGCGCAGCAGCAGGCTGAGCTGTCAGTCCGTCACGCTGACCTGGTCGGCGTCCCGGGACGACGTCGGCGTGGCGTACTACGACGTCTACCACGACGGGCAGCTGGTCACCTCGGTTCCCGGCCGGACGCTGACCGCCACCCTCACCGTCGCGCAGGGCGTCACCTGGGGCTGGTACGTCAACGCCCGGGACGCCGCCGGCAACGTGTCGCAGGCCAGCGCCACGCTCCCCGTCACGCCGCCGTTCTGCCAGTCGGACACCCAGCGGCCCACCACCCCGACCAACCTCGCCGCCACCGCCAACGGCACGGACGTCACCCTGACCTGGACGGCCGCCACCGACAACGTCGCCGTCACCCGGTATGACGTCCTGCGCGACGGGGTGACCGTCGGCTCGGTCACCGGCACGGCCACCAACCCGCCGGTGACCACGTTCACCGACACCGGGCTGACCGCCGACACCGAGTACCGGTACACGGTCGTCGCCCGGGACGCGCAGGGCAACACCTCGGCGGCGAGCAGCGCGGTGACCGTCCGCACCGGGTCGACCTGCACCAGCCCGGTCTGCGGCACCACAGTGGTCACCACCGAGCGGGACCTGCCGTGGGGGCTGGTGCAGCTACCCGACGGCACCGTGCTCTACGGGCGGCGTGACCTGTTCGACGTGGTCGCGATGAACCCGGACGGCACCAACAAGCGCAGCATCGGCACGGTGCCCAACGTCGCCGGCACCAACGGCGAGGGCGGGGTGCTCGGTCTGGCCGTGTCGTCGAGCTTCGCCACCGACCGGTGGCTGTACATCTACCACACCACCACGACCGACAACCGGATCGTCCGGATCCGGTACGACGGGACGCTGCAGACCAGCTCGGTGCAGGTGCTGCTGACCGGCATCCCGCGCAACAAGTACCACAACGGCGGGCGGCTGCGGTTCGGCCCGGACGGGATGCTCTACGCCGCCACCGGTGACGGGCAGAGCCCGGACCGCGCCCAGGACGTCAACGACCTGGGCGGCAAGGTGCTCCGGATCCGCCCCGACGGCACCGTGCCGTCCGACAACCCGTTCGGCAACGCGGTCTGGAGCTACGGGCACCGCAACCCGCAGGGGCTGGCGTTCGACTCCCGGGGCCGGCTCTTCGAGCAGGAGTTCGGCAACAACGTGATGGACGAGACCAACATCATCGTCCGGGGCGGCAACTACGGGTGGCCGGCGTGCGAGGGCACCACGGGCAGCTGCGCCAACCCGAACTTCGTCGCGCCCGTACGCACCTACCCGGTGGCCGAGGCGTCGTGCAGCGGGCTGGCCATCGTCCGGGACGTGCTGTATCTCGCCTGCCTGCGGGGCAACCGGATGTACCGGGCCGTGATCAGCGGAAACACGCTCACCGACGTGCAGCAGTACTTCGTCGGCACGTACACCCGGCTGCGGACGGTCGAGCCGACGCTCGACGGGAACCTGTGGCTGACCACGAGCACCGGCGGCGACAAGGACAGCGTCCCGAACAACAGCAACGAGCGGATCCTCAAGGTGACCCTGGGCCGGTAGCCCCGGACCGGCACCACCAACCCCACCACCTGCGGTGCGGTCGTCGACCTGCCGGTCGGCGACCGTACCGCCCCCGTCCCCGGATCGGAGACCCTGCCCGTGAGACGTCTACTCAAGGCGGTGACGGCCGTGGTCGGCGCGGTCGTGCCGTTGCTGGCGATGACCGTGCTGATGACGGCGCAACCGGCCGCGGCGGCATCGCTGACCCAGGTCACCAACTTCGGCAACAACCCGAGCGGCCTGAACATGTACCTCTACGTGCCCGACAACGTGGCGCCGCGCCCGGCGCTGCTGGTGCTGATCCACTACTGTGGCGGCTCCGGCCCGGCGATCTTCAACGGCAACGGGCGTGACTACGTCACCGCCGCCGACCGGTACGGCTACGTGATCGTGCTGCCGGAGGTCACCCGCAGCAGCAAGTGCTTCGACGTGTACTCGCCGCAGGGGCTGCGGCGGGGCGGCGGCAGCGACTCCGACGGCGTCATCTCGATGGTCAACTACGCCAAGCAGCGGCACAACGTCGACCCGTCCCGGGTGTTCGTCAGCGGCTTCTCCTCCGGGGCGATGATGACCAACGTGATGGCGGCGCAGTACCCGGACGTGTTCGCCGCCGGATCGTCGTTCAGCGGAGTGCCGGCCACCTGTTTCGCCACCGGCAGCAGCACCAACACCTGGAACGGCCAGTGTGCCGGCGGCCAGCTCACCAAGACCGCCCAGCAGTGGGGCGACGCCGCCCGCGCGATGTATCCCGGCTACACGGGCCGGTACCCCCGGATGCAGTTCCTGCACGGGACCACCGACACCACCCTGTCGTACGTGAACTTCGGTGAAGAGATCAAACAGTGGACCAACCTGTCCGGGTTGAGCCAGACGCCGGCGTTCACCGACCGCCCGCAGTCGAACTGGACCAGGACCCGGTACGGCGACACCGGCACCCGGGCGACGGTGGAGGGCATCAGCATCAGCGGGGTGGGCCACGAGCTGCCGCAGGCCGGTCAGATCGCGTACGCCATCTCCTTCCTCGGCCTCGACGCCCCGTCGACCACGCCGACCCCCACCCCGACCACGCCGACCCCCACCCCCACGCCGACCACTCCGGCGGGCGGGGTCACCGTCGTCGGCGAGCAGTCGGGTCGCTGTCTGGAGGTGCCGAACGCCAGCACCACCAACGGCGTGCAGACCCAGCTCTGGGACTGCGCGGGCGGTGCCGGGCAGCGGTGGACCCGCACGTCGGGGCGTCAGCTGACGGTGTACGGCACCAAGTGTCTGGACGCCAGCGGGTCGGGCACCGGCAACGGCACCCCGGTGATCATCTGGGACTGCCACGGCGGCGCCAACCAGCAGTGGAACGTCAACGCCAACGGCACCGTCACCAACGCGCAGTCCGGGTTGTGCCTGGACGCCAACGCCGCCGGCACCGGCAACGGCACCAGGATCATCCTGTGGTCCTGCAACGGCCAGGCCAACCAGCGGTGGGCGCTGCGGAGCTGAGCCACCCCACCGCAGCCACGGGTGCGTCTCCCCGTCGTGGGGCGGCGCACCTGGTCGTGGGGCGGCGTGCCCGGTGGTGGGGGAGGTGCACCCGGGGCCGTCGGGAGGCACAGTGGAGCGTCCGTGTCGATGCCACGACGAAGACGGGACGACCATGAGGGGTTACGCGTTCGACAACGCGAGCGAGCAGGCCACCGACCACCACTCCGCGCTGGCGGACCTGCTCGACGGGCACACCCGGGCGGCGCTCGGCGAGCTGGGCGGGCTGGCCGGTCGTCGCTGCCTGGAGGTGGCCGCCGGGGCGGGGAGCATCGCGACCTGGCTGGTAGGGCAGGGTGCCGAGGTGGTCGCCACGGACATCGCGCCGCAACACGTTCCGGCCCGTCCCGGGCTGGTCGTCCGCCGCCACGACATCGTCGCCGACGAGCCGCCGGTCGGCTTCGACCTGGTGCACGCCCGGCTGCTCCTGGGTCACCTGCCCCGGCGGGAGGAGGCGCTGCGCCGGATGACCGCCGCCCTGCGGCCGGGGGGCGACCTGCTCATCGGTGAGTTCACCCTCGCTCCGGGGAGTTTCGTGCGGTACGCGCCGGACGAGGCGACCACCGGTCTGCTGAACCGCTACCTGGCCGCCCACGTGGCGGCCCTGGTGGCCAGCGGGATGGACCTGGACTGGGCGCACCGGGCACCGACGGCCTTCGCCGAGGCGGGGCTGACCGGGGTGCGGTCCCGGACGCAGGCGGAGAGCTGGCACGGCGGTGGGCCGGGCTGCCGGCTGCTGCGGGCCGGCATCCCGCAGCTGCGCGGGGCGCTGGTGCGGCAGGGCCTGACCGACGCCGAGCTGACGGCGGCGGTCGAGGCGTTCGGTGACCCCAGGGTGGTCGTCAACGGCTTCCACTTCGTGCAGGTCAGCGGGCGCGTCCCCGGCTGACGGCCGACGGGGGCCGGTCGCCGGCCGGTCCGCGCCCGCCGGATCCGGGTCGAGGTGGACCGGGCCGCAACAAAGAATTTACAATGGTCACTGTTAGCGCTCACAAACCGTCCCGTGCCGAGGCGGCGCCGACCATGCCGACGTGGCTGCCGGCGTGTCCCGGCCGGACCCGGCAACCGATGGCCGCCGGGTTCGGCCGCCCACCCCCGGACGTGCCGCCGGCCCACCCCGGCGGCCGTCCGCCCGGCCCTCGTCCTCGGCCAGCTCCACCGATCCAGGGAGAGAACCATGCGAACGAGGACAAGATGGCTCGCGGCGCTCGCCGCGTTCGGTGTGCTGGTCACCGGAGTGGTGACCCCCACCGGCCCGGCCCGGGCGGAATCCAACGGCGGGACGCGGGTGATGCCGCTCGGCGACTCCATCACCGAGGGCACCCAGGTGCCGGGCGGCTACCGGATCGGCCTCTGGCAGCGGCTGGCCGGCGGCCGGTACACCGTGGACTTCGTCGGCTCGCAGTTCAACGGACCGGCCAGCCTGGGCGACCACGACCACCAGGGGCACCCCGGCTGGCGCATCGACCAGATCGACGCGAACATCGTCGGCTGGCTGAACACCCAACGGCCGCAGAGCGTCCTGCTGCACATCGGCACCAACGACATCCTCCAGAACTACAACGTGAGCACCGCGCCGAACCGGCTCTCCACCCTGATCGACCGGATCACCACCACCGCGCCCACCGCCGAGGTGTTCGTCGCGCAGATCATCACGCTGTCCAACAGCAACCAGGCGGCAGCCGCGCGCACCTTCAACGCGGCGATCCCGGGCATCGTGCAGAGCAAGGTGAACGCCGGCAAGCGGGTGCACCTGGTCGACATGCAGAGCGCCCTCACCACCGGTGACCTGATCGACGGCATCCACCCCACCGCCGGCGGCTACGACAAGATGGCCGCCCGCTGGTACAGCGCCCTGCAGGCGGTGCCCGGCAGCATCGGCAACCCCGGCAGCGGCGACGGCAGCGGCCAGGCCACCGCGATCGTGGGCACCCGGTCGGGCAGGTGCGTGGACGTGCCCGGCTCCGCCACCACCAACGGCCTCCAGCTGCAGCTGTGGGACTGCCACGGCGGCACCAACCAGCAGTGGACCTACACGTCCGGCCGGGCGCTGACCGTCTACGGCAACAAGTGCCTCGACGCCGCCGGCTACGGCACCACCCCCGGCACCCAGGTCACCATCTACGACTGCCACGGCGGCACCAACCAGCAGTGGACCGTCAACGCCAACGGGACCATCACCGGCGTGCAGTCCGGACTCTGCCTTGACCCCTACAACCAGGGCACCGCCAACGGCACGAAGCTCGTCCTGTGGACCTGCACCGGTCAGGCCAACCAGCAGTGGAGTCGTCGGTAGCCACCCGGCCGGCGACGGCCCGCCCGCCGGCTACGGCCCGGCTGATCGAAGGAGAAACGCGACATGAACGTACCGACAGCGCGTCCCCCGGCACCGGGGGACGCACCCCGGACGCGGTCCGTCCGCCGGACCGGCCCGGCCCGGTGGCTGACCGCCGGACTGGCGGTGGTCCTCGGCCTGACGGTGTCCGCGACGACGCCGCACGCGGCGGTGGCGGACAGCCCGTACCAGCGCGGTCCGGACCCGACCCTGGCCAGCGTGGCCGCCACCCGGGGGCCGTTCGCCACGACGCAGGCGACAGTGCCGGCGGGCAACGGCTTCAACGGCGGGTTCGTCTACTACCCGACCGACACCAGCCTCGGCACCTGGGGGGCGGTGGCGATCGTCCCCGGCTACTCCGCCCTGTTCGCCAACGAGGAGGCCTGGATGGGCCCCTGGCTGGCGTCCTTCGGCTTCGTGGTGCTCGGGATCGAGACCAACAGCCGTACCGACGGGGCCGACGCCCGCGCCACCCAGCTCCTCGCCGGGCTCGACTACCTCACCCGGACCAGCCCGGTGCGCAGCCGGGTGGACGCCAACCGGCTCGGCGTGATGGGCCACTCCGCGGGCGGGGCCGGGACGCTCCTGGCGGCGCTCCGGCGGCCGTCGCTGAAGACCGCGGTCGGCCTCGCCCCCGGCACACCCGGCAACAACCTGAACATGTCCACCACCCAGGTCCCCACCCTGCTGCTGTCGGGCCAGAACGACGGCACCGTCACGCCCTCCTACGTGCAGGGCATCTACAACACCCTGCCCGCCAACGTGGAACACGCCTGGGCGGAGCTGGCCGGCAACGACCACCTCTCGTTCACCCGGTCGAACCCGACCGAGATGCGGCTGCTGATCCCCTGGCTCAAGATCTTCCTGGACAGCGACACCCGCTACACGCAGTTCCTCTGCCCACTGGCGGACAGCACCGGTGTCTCGCGGTACAGCTCCACCTGCCCCCTGGTGCCGTCGGGCGGGCCGACCCCGCCGCCCACCACCACCCCGCCGCCGCCCACCACGACCCCGCCGCCCACCAGCACGCCGCCGCCGCCCACCACCACCCCGCCGCCGCCCACGACCACCCCGCCCGCCGGTACCGCGTGCACCGCGACCTACCGCACCGTCAACTCGTGGTCCGGCGGCTTCCAGGCCGAGGTCACGGTGACCGCCGGCACCACCGCCACCGACGGCTGGACCGTCCGCTGGAACCTGGGCGCCGGCCAGAGCGTCAGCCAGGTCTGGAACGGCACACTGAGCACCAGCGGCACGACCGCGACCGTCCGTAACGCCGCCTACAACGGCACGCTCGCCCCGGGTACCTCGACGACGTTCGGGTTCCTCGGCACCGGAACCCCGAGCAGCCCGTCGCCGACCTGCACCAGCCCCTGACCGCAGGCCGCCGGTCGACCACCGACGGGAGGCCGTCCACCTGGCGCAGGTCAGGTGGACGGCCTCCCCGGCGTCGGGCGGGTAGCCGCAGGCGTCGGGCTGGCCGGCGTCGTGCCCGCGGGACCGTCGTGCCCGAAGTGACGCCGCAGGATGCGTCGCCAGCGTGCGGCGGGCAGCTCCGGGTCGAGGGCGGCCAGCCCGGTCGCGTACTTCGAGATCGCCACCGGGCGGTGACCCCGACGCCAGAGCATCCGGTCGACGTGCGAGGCGGTGGAGCCCGTCTTCGTCTCGACGATGGCCAGTTGGGGCAGTTCCAGTCGGCGACCGCCAGGGTCCTCCCAGTGCAGCGCGACGTCGATGGTCGCCCGGCTCCCGGTCGCCGGCAGGTAGAGCGTGCTGCGCAGGTAGCGGGTGGTGAGGGTGGGCGCGAACGCCAGCTCGGGGCCGGTGCGCAGGGGCGCGAGCACGCCGTCGACGAACGACCGCCCGGGGGTGAGGGTGCCGCTGTCGTCGGGACGGTAGGGCAGCCGCTCCTTGACGGTGCCGCCGCGGGTGCCCTCCGTCTTGACCTCCAGCCAGCAGAGGCCGGAGTCGAGGTACGTCCGAGTCCTGATCTTGAATCGGCGTCGCCGCCGTCGGGCGGTGAGCCGGAAGCTGACCAGGTCGGCGGTGTCGAAGTAGATCGACTCGTAGCGGAAGGTCCGTCGACCGTCGATCTCCAGCACCTGGTCGCCCCGGCCGAGCCCGGCGATCAGGTACGGCACCTCGGCGAGTGGGAGCAGGTACTTGCGGTCGAACCGGGTCTGCAGGCCGGCGCGCTCGGTCAGCTCCGCGAGGCCGATCGGCGTCAGGTGGGCCAGCGTCGTACCGGGAGGGGTCATCGGGCGGAACCCGTGTCGGCCGGGCGTCGCCCGCCGGTGGCGGTGACCCTCGGCCGTGAGTAGCGGACGTCCACCACCGTCGTGTCGTTGACCAGGTCGACCCGCTCGACGTTGACGTTGTGCACCCGCGCACCGAGCAACTGCTCCAGATGGGCGGTCAGGGCGACCGAGTCGGTGACCGCGCTGTCCAGCACGATGACGTGCCGGCGGTACCGGCGCAGCAGCCGGGGATGGTCCCCGACGAACATCACGGCGAGGATCAGCGCCGTCAGCGCGCCGACCATCCAGACCGAGGTGCCGGAGAGCGGACCGAGGATGCCCAGCGCGAGGGCGGAGAAGTAGTACGCCACCTCGTGCTGGTCGAGCTCGGTGGAGCGGAGCCGGATGATCGACAGTACGCCGAAGAGACCCAGCCCGAGGCCGGCGCCGACGGTGCTGCTGCTGAGCGAACTGGCCACGGCGAAGACGCCGACGTTGACGCCGAGGTAGGCCACCACGAGGTCCCGCCGCCGGTGGCGCGGAAAGTACAGCGCGAAGACGAGCAGGACCACGGCGACCAGGTCCATTCCGGCCAGTACCAAGCGCGTCATTATCTGCTCCTTCGGGTGGCCCTCCGCCGGCTCTCCCGCCATACGGCGTTCGACGGACGGGCCTCGGGTCGACGATGGTGCGTGCACGGGTCCGGTGCCGCCGGTGGGGGCCGCGGTGGCCCCGACCGGCGGCACCGGAGGCTCAGAACCGCCCGTACCGGCCGGCGGTGACGCCGGTCAGCACCCGGGTGGCGCCGGTGATGCTGCCGCCGGAGTAGAGACCACCCACGTTGGTGCCGCTCACGCTGCCGCCGGTGTAGATGTCGTACCGCTGGCCGTTGACGATCCGGTTCGACGAGAAGACGACCTCCCGGACGGTGGCCGAGGTGCGGTACGAGGCCAGCACCGTGCTGCCGGAGACGACGTGCACGGTGGTGTTGGCGGCCAGGTTGGCGTTGAACCGGGGGGCGACCCAGCCCTGGCCGTTGTTCGGCACCGCCTGGAAGACGGCCAGCGAGGTCAGCGCGGCGCCCACCACCGTGCCACCGGTGAAGGCGATCGGGCCGTCGGCGTCGATCGCGCCCTCGCCGCCACCCCGGGTGCTGGAGCCGCGGGCCACCACGGTGCCCCCGGCGAAGGTGAGCGACCCGTTGGAGTCGAAGCCGTCGGTGCCGCCGGTGGCCACGACCGTGCCGCCGGTGACCTTGATGAACGCGATCGCGGAGGGCTCCATGTGGCCGAGCCCCTCCTCGGCGGCGTTGACCGCGTCGTCGCTGGCCACGACGGTGATGTTGCCGCCGCTGATGGTGGTCCGGAGCCCCTCCAGCGCCTCGTACGACCGGGTGACGTTGATGGTGCCGCCGGAGATGTTCAGTACGTTCTCGCCCTTGACGGCGTCGTCGGCGACCGAGGCCGTGATCGTGCCGTTGGTGATGGTGAGCACGCCCTTGCCGGCCTCGGTCTCGTTGGACTTGAGCCCGTCGCCGCCGGAGGAGGTCACGTTGATCGTGCCGCCGTTGACGGTGAGCGAGTCCTTGCCCCGGATCGCGTCGTCCACCGCGGTGACGGTGATGGTGCCGGACTGGATGACCAGGTCGTCCTTGCTGACGATGCCGTCGGCGTGGTTGGCGCGTACGGTCAACGCCCCGGTGCCGGCGATGGTCAGGTCGGCGGCGCTGAACAGCGCGGAGTCCGGCTCGCCGGCGTTGGTGTAGGTCGCCGCGTCGGTGAGGGTGTTGCTGGTCCCGGCGGCGAGCGTCACGGTGACCGCGTCGGCGTCGGTGACGTAGAGCGGCGACGAGGTCGAGTTGGTGATCGAGGTGCCGGCGAGGATGAGTTCCACGGTGCCGGCGGCGGCGCTGTCCACCCTGACGTAGCCGTTGTTCAGCGTGCCCCTGATCTCGTACGAACCGGGGGCGGTGATGGTGACGGCGCTGCCGGCGACGGTGACGTTGCTGCCGGAGACGCTCGCTCCGGTGCCGTTGAGGGTGATCGTGGCGGTCGGCGCGGCGGCGACGGCGGCGACCGCGAGCGGGCCGGTCAGCAGGGTGGCGGTGAGCCCGGCCAGGACGGCGGTACGGCGTGCGGTGGCTTTCATGGCGGTCCTGCTCCTGTTCCTCGGTGCGGGCGGGTGGGGTGCACGGAGCCCGGGTGCGGTGCGGGTGCCTCGAAGGCCGGCCGTCGACGAGGTGAACGGCGGATGAACGAGACCTTGCATTGACGATGTTAAATGAGAGTCGCCTTTCGTCAACAGTGCTGGAGCGCGAAATCGAAGCGCTTCCGCTATTGACAGCTCATTGACAGTTGATATTGGGAGACTTCCCACCGAGGGCTGTCGAATGGCTGGCGGGTCCGCCGGACCGTCGGTGGGTCAGATGATGACGACCACCTTCGCGCGGGCGTGTCCGCCCTCGACGTGGGCGATGGCCCGGGCCGCCTCGTGCAGCGGATAGGTCCGGTCGACGATCGGGGTGACGCGGCCGGCCTCGGCGTGGGCGCGCAGCGTGTCGAGCTGTGCCCGGTCGGGGGCCGCGGTGGGGGCGAGGATGCGGTGCCGGACGAAGGGCGCCAGCAGCCGCCCCCGCAGGAGGAGCCGGACCGGTCCGAGGAGACTTCCGCCGTGGTACCCGCCACCGCCGGAGAGCACCAGCGTCCCGGTGGGGGTCAGCGCCCGGCGGAGCGCGGTCAGGGAACGGTTGCCGACCAGGTCGAACACGACGTCGTGGCGGGGGCCGCGGGTGAAGTCCGCCCGGGTGTAGTCGACGACGTGGTCGGCGCCGAGCGAGCGGACCAGCTCGACGTTGCGGGTGCTGCACACCCCGGTCACGGTCGCGCCGAGCGCCCTGGCGAGCTGGACGGCCAGCGTGCCGACACCCCCGGCCGCGCCGTTGACGAGGACCCGGTGCCCGGGGCCGACCCGGCCGGCGTCGCAGAGCCCCACCAGGGCGGTGCTGCCGGCCAGCGGCAGGGCGGCGGCCTGCTGTGCGGTCAGGTTCGCCGGCCTCGGCGCGACCCGGGTGGCCGGCGCGCAGACGTACTCGGCGAACGCCCCGTCGGCGTCCCCGAGGTCGCCGAAGACCGCGTCGCCCGGACGGATTCCCCGCACGTCGGCGCCGACGGCCTCGACCCGGCCGGCGAAGTCCCGGCCCCGGATCCGCGCCCGTGGCCGCGACACGCCCAGTGCCAACCGCGCCATCCGCGGGTCGCCGCGCATCACGTGCCAGTCGTACGCGTTGACCGACGCCGCCTCGACCCGGACGAGCACCTCGCCGGCGCGGGGAACCGGCACGTCGACCTCGGCGAGGGTCAGCGTCTCCGGCGGCCCGTATCGATCCTGCACGATCGCTCTCATCGTCTCCCCTTGGTCGGTGTACGGCGTACACTTCGCTGTCCAATACGGTAGGTGTACGCCGTACACCTGTCAATGCGGATAGGGTTTCCCCACCGACCGAGGACGGGAAAGAGAGATGGCCGAGCAGGCTGGGACGCTGCGCCGGACGCCGCTGAGCAGGGACCGGGTGTTGCGGGCCGCCGTCGCGCTGGCCGACGACGCCGGAATCGCCTCGCTCAGCATGCGCAACCTCGCACAGGAGCTGGGCGTCGTGCCGATGGCCCTCTACAAGCACGTGGCCAACAAGGACGAACTGCTCGACGGCATGATCGACGTCATCGTCGGGGAGATCGATCCGCTGCTGCCGGAGCCCGACTGGCAGCACGCCGTCCGCCGCCGCATCCTCTCGGCGCGGCGGGTGCTGCGCCGGCACCCCTGGGCGCCGCTGGCGATCGAGTCGCGGAACATGGCGACGCCCGCCGTCCTCGGCTACCTCGACTCGATGATCGGGGCGCTGCGGGCCGGCGGGCTCTCCGTCGATCTCACCCACCACGTCATGCACGCGCTGGGCAGCCGGATCCTGGGCTTCAGTCAGGAGCTGTTCGACACCTCCCGCCGGGCCGGTCGGTCCGGTCCGACCGATCCGGAACCCCCGGCGCCGATGCCGCCGGAGGTCGCCGCCCGGTTCCCGCACGTCGCGGAGATCGCCCGCGCGGCCGCCCACGAGGACGCCTCCGTCGTGGGGTCGGGCTGCGACGACCAGTTCGAGTTCGAGTTCGCGCTCGACCTGCTGCTGGACGGCATCGAGCGGTTACGCCGGCAGGGGTGGACGTCGGCCCGCTGAACCACCCCCGCCACTGCCGGACTCCGCGTGCCCGGGTTGAGGCCGTCGACGGCGCGCCGGGCTGGCGTGCCGGTTGAGCGTCGGGCGGGCAGGCCGATGGTGCGTCGGGTCGGCGTGTCGGCGGTGCGTCGGGCGGGTGCCTCGGCGGTCCGTCGGGCGGGCGTGCCGGTGTGGCCCGCCTCAGTCGAGCCGGATCGCGTCGGCCGGGCAGAGGTCGGCCGCCCGCTGGAGGCGGTCCCGCAGCGCCGCCCGTGGTGCGGGATCGCGCAGCAGCACCAGCCCGTCGGTGTCGTCCTGGTCGAAGACCTCCGGCGCGGCGAGGACGCAGTTGCCCGACCCGCAGCAGCGGCCCCGGTCGACGCTGACCGCCACCGTCGTCGCCCCCTTCGTCGGCCGGGGCGTCACCAGGCCACCGGCAGTGCGTCCAGGCCGAAGACGATGGAATTGTCGCGGACGGCCAGCTCCTGTGGGGCCGCCGTCACCCGCAGGTCGGGGAAGCGGCGGGCCAGCTCCACCAGCGCGATCCTCAGCTCGGCGCGGGCGAGGGGCTGCCCGATGCACTGGTGCATCCCGAACCCGAAGGCCAGGTGCTGGTGCGCCTGCCGGTAGGGGTCGAACCCGTCGGGATCGTCGAAGACCCCGGCGTCCCGGTTGGCCAGCGAGAGCAGGACGACGGCGCCCTCGCCGGCCCGGATCCGCCGGCCGCCGATCTCGACGTCCTCGGTGGCCACCCGGAGCAGCCCGGTCCGGACGATGCTCAGGTAGCGCAGCAGCTCGTCGACCATTCCGGCGGCGAGCTCGGGCCGGTCCCGCAGGAGCGCGTACTGCCCGGGGTGGCGGGTCAGCAGCAGGACGCTCAGGCCGATCATGTTGGCGGTGGTCTCGTGGCCGGCGACGAGCAGCAGCAGCGCCATCCCGACCAGCTCGTCGACGCCCAGCTCGCCCGGCTCGACCCGTTCCCGGACCAGCCGGCTGAGCAGGTCGTCCGCCTCCTCGGGACGGGCCCGTTTGCGGTCGACCAGCGCCCGGAGGTAGCCCCGCAGCTCCTGCGCGGCGTGCTGGACCTCGTCGGCCGGCAGCCTGCGGTCGAGCAGGAGGCGACTGCGGGACTGGAAGAAGTCGTGATCGGCGTAGGGGACGCCGAGCAGGTGGCAGATCACCTTGGACGGCAGGGGCAGGGCGAACGTCGACACCAGGTCGGCCGGGGAGCCGGCGGCGGCCAGGTCGGCCAGGGCCTCGTCGACGGTCCGGTGGATCAGTGGCTCGATCCGGCGGACATTCTTGATCATGAACTCGGCGGTCAGCATCCGCCGCAGTCGCAGGTGGGCCTCCCCGTCCATCTGGATGAACGTGCCCCGCAGATCCCTGTCCGCGTCGGAGGGCAGCGGACGGAGCAGGGGAAAGCCGGGACGCTGGAAGTCGGAGCTGAACGCCGGATGCCGGAGCAGTTGGCGGACGTCGGCGTGCCGGCTGACCAGCCAGGCGGCCGCCCCGGTGGGCAGCAGCACCCGGGTCACCGGGCCGACGTACCGCTGCCGCTCGGCGTCGTCGAGCGGGGTGAACGGGCTGCGGGCGGCGTTGACCGGCGGCCAGTGGGGGAGTTCGGTCTCCATGGTCCGTGTCATGTGGACATCTCCTGCCATGACCATGAGTAGTTGTATCGATGCATTACGTTACCGACGGGTGGGGGTGGACACAACCCCGGAGCGCCGCCGGCCCCGCGGTCCCGCACCGACGAATCGGCGCGGGACCGCGGGGCCGGCGGGGTGGCCGTCGACTCACCGGCCGCTCAGTTCGCACAGACGGCGTACGCGCGCACCTTCCAGTTGCCGCTGAAACCGTTCTCGTCCTCCGTCGCGCGGACGGTCGCCGTGGTCGACGAGGTGGGCCGCATCTCGGTCAGCCGCACCTGTCCCTCACCGCCGACGATCTCGCCGCCGACACCGTGCAGGAACTTGCCGGCCGGGCAGGTCGCGGCGACCGTACGGCTGGTCGTCGAGTTGTCGGCGCTGTCCACGGTCACCCGCTGCTCACCGGGGAGCGGGTCGACGCAGATCACCGAGGCGTCCACCGACCAGTTGCCCGCGAAGGCGTTGCCGGCCTCGACCCCCGCCACCGTCACGCTGCTCTGGTTGATCCGCAGATCCTCCAGCAGCACGTCACTCGCTCCCGAGCCGACGGCCGCGCCACCGCCGCCGATCGCCCGCTTGCCCACCGGGCAGAACAGCTCCAGGAACTTCGGGTTGACCGAGTTGACCGCCGAGTGCCCGGTGACCACCTCCAGGCCCGAGGGCGCCGGGGCGCAGATCGCGCTGGCGGTGAGCGCCCAGTTCCCGGCGACCCCGTTCGGGTCCTCGCGACCGGTCACCGAGTAGAGGTCGGCGTTGGCCAGCGGCTGCACGATGTCCATGCCCACCTGGCCGAGACCCGACCCGGTGACCGCCCCGCCGCCGCCGATGACCGTGGTGCCGGTCGGGCACACCGCGTTCTGCGACTTGGCGATGCTGTTGCTCGGCCCGACCGTCGTGCGGAACAGCAGGCCGGGCACCGCCGCCACCGGTCCGCTGAGTGCGACCTGACCGAGCACGACCGCGCTCAGCAGCGCACCGCCCAGGGTGGCCGTCCGTCGCTTCCACTCTTGTCCACGCATGATGTTCTCTCCTCGTGTCGTACGGTCCCGGGACCGGTCGGCCCCGGGCCTCGTTCGGATGGGGAAACCGGCCGTCAGGGGGTGACCCGCCGGATCCGGACCGGCACGGAGTCCGTGCCGACCAGCCCCGACGCGTCGAAGACCTCCAGCCACACCGACCAGGTGCTGGTGTCGGTCCCGCTGGTGAGCTGGGGCAGCGCCGCCGTGAAGGACGCGCAGTTCTTCGGCGTGACCTTGTCGTCGACCGGCTCGCCGGTGGGCACCGCGCTGCCCTGGCACAGCACCTGCTTGACGCCGCCGTCGCCGTACGCCGTCCACCGGAACCGGTTCCCGGCGACCACGCCGTCCTCGGCGTCGAACCCGGTCCCGACGAACGCGACCGACTTCGGCCCGGCCTCGATAGTGGTCAGCTCCAGGGCCGCCGCCGGCAGGGTGATCGTGGCGACCGGCCCGGACTGCCCGGCCGGCGCCGAGGTGACCGAGAACGCGCGCTGCACGCTCGCCCCACCCGCCGCGAACGTCACGGTGTACGCCCCCGGCGTGACCGCGTTCGCCGGCAGCAGGGCCTGGTGGCCGGTCTTCTCCAGGACCACCGTGTTGCCGCGCCGCACCGTCCAGGACACCTTCGCGTCGGGGAGCTGCCCGAAGATGTCCGGATCGTTCGAGGTGCCGAGCAGTCCGACCGACTGCCCCGCCGGGAGGGTCAGCCCGGCCGGCGGCGAGATGATCCCCACCGTCGTCGGGCTGTCCACCACCGTGACGGTCACCGACGCCGAGCCGGTACGCCCCAGGCTGTCGGTGGCGCTGGCGGTGATGACGTGGCTGCCGGCCGACAGCGACGGCACGAAGGTCTGCGACCCGGTGGCCAGCTCACCGTCGAGGCTGCTGGTCCAGGTGAGCGGGATCTCCTTGCCGAGGAAGTCGGTGGCGGTGCCCCACAGGTCCACCGACTGGTTCACCGCGAACTTCTGCTTCGTCTTCGGGGTGCTGATGGTCACCGCGGGCTTGCCGACGGTCACCCCCAGCGCCTCGGCCACGGCGGCCAGCGCGTCGACCCGGCGCTGGCTGCCGGTCACCTTGTCGCCGAGTCCGCCGACGTGGGCGGTGTCGTTGAGGATGGTGCGGACCTGCTCGGAGGTGAGTGTCGGGTCGGCCGCCATCACCAGGGCGGCGACCCCGCCCACGAACGGCGAGGCGACACTGGTGCCGCAGGTGGTCTTCGTGGTGTTGACCGCCGGCGTGCCCGGGTCGGTCAGGCCCGCCACACACATCGGACCGTAGATCTCCACCGACGTGGTGAGGTCCTTGGTGCCCCAGTTCGACCCGCCGGCCACCGTCGCGTTCGTGTTCATCCCGCCCACGCACATGACGTGGGTGCTCTCGCAGGGCACCCAGAGGGTGTCGCCGTCGACGTTCGTGCCGTTGTTGCCGGCGGCGGCGACGATCAGCGCCCCGGTGTCCCGGACGTGCTTCATCCGCCGGTCGGTCCAGGTGCGGGCGTGGCTGACGCCGAGGTTCACGTCCCGGGTGAAGCTGAGGTTGACCACGTCCGGGTGGGTCGACTCGGCGGCCTTCTCCAGCCGGCGCAGGACCGTCCAGTAGTCGATGCCGTTGCGGACGGCGACCAGTTCCTGGACCACCGGCCCGGCCGGACCGGCGGTGCCGTAGTCGTTGTCGACCCGGCCCATCCCGGCGAGGACCACGCTGGAGGCGTGCCACGGGCAGGGCGTGCCGCCGGTGCAGTCGTTGGTGTTGGTCTCGCCCCACTCCACCTTGTGCAGCGAGACCTTGCTCGGGAAGTCCGAGTTGAACTGGAACCCGCCGTCCTGCACCAGGTACTTCACCTGCTTGGTCAGCCGGCCCTTGCTCTCCAGCAGCTGCCAGGCCGGGGCGACCCCGATGTCCATCGCGCCACCGGCCCGCATGAACGTCCAGTCGAAGACGTTCTTGCCGATGTCCGGGGCCTCGAACACCTGGCCGTCGGCGATGCCGGACGGCTCCACCAGCCAGTCGAGGACCAGTTCGGTGCCCGTCCGCCACTCGGCGGCGGCCAGCGCGAGCAGCCGCAGCGCCCGCTCGTCGCCGACCCGGTACCCGCCGGACTGGCGCGGCTCGGCGGCGAGCAGGTCGGCGACCAGCCCCGCCGGGTCGGCCCGGTTGGCGTCCACCCGGACGAGGTGGTCCTGTCCCTGCTCGTCCGGCGCGAACGAGTCGAGCACCTGACCACCCCAACGGGCCAGGAAGGCGTCCAGTTCGGCCTGGTCGGCGACCCGCACCATGACCTCGTCGAGCACCAGGCCGGCGGGCTTCCCGTCCGGCCCGGCCACCACACCGGTCTCCCGGTCGGTGCCGACCCGGCCGACCGGGTCGAGCGACAACCGGGGCGCGGACAGCCCCGGGTCGACCTGGAAGGACAGCGGCTCGGTGGCGGTGGCGCCGGGCACCCCGGTCGGGCCACCGGGGACGGTCGCGGCGGCGGCGTCCACCGAGGTGGTGGCGACGAGTCCGGCGGCGAGTGTCGCCACCACTACGGTGGCGAGGTACCGGTGTCTGCCGGTGACCGGTCGATGGGTTGCGGAACGTGTCGTGGTCATGGGGCTCTCCCGGGGTCGGCGGTGTGATGACACCGGTGGGAGCAGCGACGGGTCGGTATGCCAACAGAAAGTTCCCGGGAAATTTTTTCTTCGCTCTACTGGAGCGGTGGACGAGCGGTGGGGGCACGGATGGACGTGACGACGCTGGACGACCGGGCGCTCGTCGAGGCGCTGCGACGCGGCGACCGGGTCGGCCTGGAGGGCATCTACCGGCGGTACGCCGACCGGCTCTACACGTACGCCCGGGTGCTGCTGCGCGAGCCGGAGGCCGCCGCGGACGCCGTCCACGACGCGTTCCTCCTCGCCAGCCAGCGGATCGACCAACTGCGCGATCCGGACCGGCTGCGGTCCTGGCTGTACGCGATCGTGCGGACCGAGTGCCTGCGGCAGCTGCGGGAGCGGTCCCGCTCCGAACCGCTGACGGAGGTGGCCGAGCCGGTCGCCGACACCGCCGATCCGGCCGCCGCCGTCAACGCCGACCAGGTACGCGACCTGGTGCACCTGGCGGTCGCCGCGCTCAATCCCGGTGACCGTGAGGTGGTGCACCTGGCGATCCGTCACGACCTGTCCTCCGCCGACATCGGCGCGGCGCTCGGGGTGCCGGCCAACCATGCCCACGCCCGGCTGTCCCGGGCCCGGTCCCAGCTCGAACGGGCACTGGGCGCGCTGCTCGTGGCCCGGGGCGGGGCGCGGGACTGTCCGGCCCTGGCCGACCTGCTCGACGACTGGCAGGGCCGGCTCACCCCGACTCTGCGCAAGCGGGTCGCCCGGCACATCGACGACTGCGCCCGGTGCGGGCTGCTCCGGCGCGAGCAGTGCAATCCGGCGGCGCTGCTGACCGCGTACACGGCCCCGGGTTTTCTGGTGGTCGCCGACGCGGTCTGGCCGCGACTCGCCGACGCGGACCCCGCCATCGGCCAGGCCGCCGGCCCCGACCCTGCCGCCGGCACCGGCTCGGCCGGCGACGACTCTGCCGCCGGCCCCGACCCGGCCGCCGGGGGCTCCACCGACGCGGGTACGGCCGACGCGGGCGGTTCGGCCGATGCCGCCGGCCCGGGTGAGATCCCCGACCCGGCCGGTCCGGTCGGGGCGTCCGACGGCCGGGCCGAGACGCCGCCGTCGTCCGAAACCGCTGCGCCGCCGGCCGACTCCGTCGTCGCGCGGGATGCCCCGCAGGCCGCCGCTGGCGGGCGGGTCGTCCACGCGGTGCCGGTCGCCGCGTCCGTGGCGGCGGTGACCCCTGGTGACACGGCGGCTGCGGGCACCGCTAACGGCCCGGGGCGGCCGGTCGCGGCCACCGCCGGCCCGTCGGCCCGTCGGCGCGACCGGCGGCGACTCGCCGGTCTGCTGGTGCTGCTGTTGTTACTGCTCCTCGGGGCCGGTACCTGGGCGTTGTCGACCGGCGGGCCGACCGCCGAGCAGGCGGCGGTGACCTCCGGCGAGCTGTCCGGTGGCGCGTCGTCGCCGACCGCTCCGACGGGCGGGGCTGCCCCGCAGCGGAGCGCGTCGCCGTCGGGTCCGGCCGGCGCCGGTGCGCCGGCCACGGCGGTCCCGCCACCGACCGGATCCGGGCCGCCGACCACCGCCGTGCCGCCCGCGGGTGCGCCGCCGGTCCCCGCCCCGACCGGATCGCCGGCCGCGCCGCACCCACCGGCCGCGTTGCCGCTGGCCGTGCCCTTCACCGTGACGGCTAAGGCGCACGTGCGGTGCGGCGCGGATACCTGGAGCCTGGTCGTCCGGGCCACCGGCAGTGCCACGCTCGGGACGGCACGGATGCGCTGGACACCTGCGGGTGGCCGGGCGGCGAGCCGGGCGATGACCGTGGACGGGGCGTCCGCCCAGCTGACGGTGGGTGGGCTCGGTGCCTCGGCGGTGACCTGGTCGGTGCGGGTGACCGGCACCGACGGCCGTACGGCGGACAGCCCGTCGACCACGACCACCGACCCGTGCGTCCGGCCCGGCTAGTCGGCCAGCCGTGCCCCCTCGGCGGGGTCTGGTGCGCGGATCCCGGCGAGCAGCACGGTCAGGTACAGCTCGTCGCGGTGCCGGGGTGTGCCGGCGATCCGGGCGGCGAACGCGGTGCCGCAGACCAGGTGTTGCAGGTCGTCCAGCGTGAGGCCGGGGCGCAGTCGACCGGCCCGGGTCGCCTGCTCCAGCACGGTCGCGGCCAGCGCGCCCAACTCCGCGCGGCCGGCGGTGGTCGGTGTGGTGGCGTCCTGTTCCGCCGGGGTCGCGAGCACCTCGGCGAGGGCCGGATCGTCGAGTTGGCCGCGCAGGAAGGCCCGTAGCAGCAGCTCCACGCCGTCCCACGGATCGTCCTCGTGGGTCGCCGCCCGCGCCTGGTCGAGCAGCGTGGCGAAGGCGTCGGCGGCGAGCGCCTCCAGCAGCGCCCGTCGGGTCGGGAAGTGCCGGTAGACCGTGCCGACGCCGACCCCGGCCCGCCGGGCGATCTCGTTGAGCTGCAACGACAGGTCGCCTTCCGCCACCGCGGCACGGGCGGTGGCGAGCACCCGTTGCCGGTTGCGGGCGGCGTCCGCGCGCAGTGTCGTCGTCACCGGGCCAGCCTAACCCAGCGGATGATCCATCCGATCGGATTGACAATCCGTTTATCTCCGAGTTCAATCGGATAGGTAATCCATTTCATCCCTCGGTCGGAAGGGCACCCCATGGACAGCGCACCCGGTTGGACCGTCGCCGATCTCACCGACCAGTCCGGCCGGACGTTCGTCGTCACCGGCGCCAGCAGCGGTCTCGGCGTGGCGATCACCCGCCACCTGGCCGCCCGCCACGGCCGGGTGGTGATGGCCGTCCGGGACACCGCCAAGGGCGCCCGGGTCCGGGCCGGGATCCTGCGCGAGCACCCCCGGGCCGAGTTGATCGTGCGTCGGCTGGACCTGCTCGACCTGGACTCGGTCCACGCGTTCACCGAGGACCTGGGGCGCGAGGTCGACGTGGTGGACGCGCTGGTCAACAACGCCGGCATCGGTACCGTCCCCCGACGGTTGAGCCCGCAGGGGGTGGAGAGTCAACTCGCCACCAACCACCTCGGCCACTTCGCCCTGACCGGGCGGCTGCTGCCCGTGTTGACCGCCGGCCGGACGCCGGTCGTGGTCACCGTCTCCTCGGGTCTCTACCCGTTCGGTCGGCTCGACCTGACCGATCTGGCCGCCGAGCGCCGCTACTCCGCAAGCGGGGCGTACGCCACCTCGAAGCTGGCCAACGTGCTCTTCGGGCTGGAACTCGACCGGCGGTTGCGGGCCGCCGGCTCGCCGGTGCGCAGCCTGCTCACCCACCCCGGGATGGCCAGGACCGACCTCTCCCGGGACCTGCCGTCCCTCGCCCGTCGGGTCGAGACCGTCGTCCTGGGGCCGCTGCGCCGTCCCCTCGACGAGGCCGCCGCGCCCATGCTCTTCGCGGCCACCGTGCCGACCGCGCCCACCGGCCGGCACATCGGCCCCGGCCGGCTGTTCCGCCGCGCGGAGCCCACTTTCGCGCCGCTGCGTGGCGTCGCCACCGACCGCCGCCTCGCGGCCGACCTCTGGACCCGCTCCGAAGGCATCACCGGGGTACGCCCGCTGCCGGCCCCGCAGCGCTGACCCACCGGCCGCTGCGGCAGACCCGTAACCGATGGGTTACGCTTTTCCCGTGGACGACGTGGCGGCGGCGATCGCCGATCCGATTCGCCGCAGCATCCTTGAGCTGCTGCGCGACGGTGACCTGCCGGCCGGGGAGATCGCCGACCGGTTCCCGGTCAGCAGACCGGCCGTCAGCCGGCACCTGCGGGTGCTCCGGGACAGCGGCCTGGTCCACAGCGAGCTGGTGGGCCGGCAGCGGCGCTACCGGCTCGACACCGACCGGCTCACCGAGCTGGTCGACTGGCTCACCCGGTTGCGTCGTCCGCACGGTTGGGCACAGCGCCTCGACGCGCTGGAGACGGAGGTCCACCGCACCCGCCGCGAGCGGCGCACCCGCGACGCCGCACCCCGAGCAGTAGGAGAGACCGCATGACCGGCACGCCCACCGGGCAGTTGTTCCGCACCCTCACCGGCACCGACCTCGTGCTGGTCCGCACCTTCCGCGCCCCGATCGAGGACGTCTGGCGCAGCGTCACCGAACCCGACCGCACCGCCCGCTGGTTCGGGCGGTGGGAGGGGGACGCCGCCCCCGGCCAGACGATCCGGTTGCAGATGGCCTTCGAGGACGGCACCCCCTGGACGGAGCTGCGGATCGAGGCGTGCGATGCGCCCCGGCACCTGTCCGTCTCGGCGGCCGACGAGTCGGGCGGCTGGCGGATCGAGCTGCTGCTGACCGAGACGGGCGGCACCACCGAGCTGCGGTTCACCCACCACCTCGACAGCGAGGAGCACGTCGGCGAGATCGGCCCCGGCTGGGAGTACTACCTCGACCTGCTGGTGGCCGCCGGTCCCGACGCCCCGGCGGTCACCGGCTCCGCCCCGGGCGCTGCCGGCTCGACCCCGGGTGCTGCCGGCTCTGTCCCGGGAGCTGAAGGCTCGGCCCCGGGGGTCGACTTCGGTGACTACTACCCGGCGATGAAGCCGTACTTCGAGCAGCTCCGTACCCCGACCACCTGACGGCCCGCCCACCCCGGAGCCGCCCGGCGGGTCAGGCGGGGGAGGTGCGCCCGCGCCCGAACGGCCCCGTGGGTCGCGCTGGTGAGGTGCGCCCGCAGTCGAGCCCCGGCGGCCACGCTGGTGAGGTGCGGCCGCGCACCGGGCCGGTCGGCGGCGGTACCCCGCGAGCGCCGACCGGCCCGGCACGCCGGCTCAGGCCGATCCGGCCGCGGCCCGACGTGCCCGCTCGGCCCGCCGCCGGACCTGCTGGTAGGCGGCGGTCAGGCCCATGGCCCGGCGGACCTCGACCAGGGTGGCCCGAACCCGTTCCCGGGTTCGCTCGGTGCCCTCGACGATCACCTGGTCGACGAGCCCGGGTTGCGCCTCGATCCGGGCGCGGCGCTCCCGGATCGGGTCGAGGAACCGGTTCAGCGCGACGGCCAGGGCCTCCTTGACCTCGACGTCGCCGATCCGTCCGGCCCGGTACCGGGCCGCGAACTCCGCGACCTGCGCGCGGTCCGGATTGAACACCGCGTGGTACGCGAACACCGGGTTCCCCTCCACCGTCCCCGGCACGTCGGCCCGGACCCGGTTCGGGTCCGTGTACATCCCCATGACCTTGCGGCGGACCGTGGCCGCGTCGTCGGAGAGCGCGATGGCGTTGCCCCGGGACTTGCTCATCTTCGCCTGGCCGTCGGTGCCGACCAGGGTCGGCGTCTCCGACATGATCAGCTCAGGTACCGGGAAGACCTCCCCGTAGAGGTGGTTGAACCGTCGGGCGATCTCCCGGGTCACCTCGACGTGTGCGGCGTTGTCCTTGCCGACCGGTACCACGTGCGCCCGCACACACAGGATGTCGGCGGCCTGGAGTACGGGGTAGCCGAGGAGACCGTACGGGATCTCGTCGCGTCCGGCGTCCCGGGCCATCTCGCGTACCGACGGCACCCGTTCCAGCCGGGGCACGGTGACCAGGTTCTGCAACAGCGTGTTGAGGTCGCCGACCTCGGGAATGGCCGACTGGAGGTAGAACGTCGCCCGCCCGGGGTCGACGCCGCAGGCGAGGATGTCGGTGACCATCTGCCGGGCGTTGCCGGACACCGCGGCGATGTCGTCCCGGCTGTTGCGGGTGGTCAACATGTGCAGGTCGGCGATGATGAAGTAGCTCTCGTGCCGGTGGTGCAGCGCCACCCGGTTGGCGATGCTGCCGACGTAGTGGCCCAGGTGCAGTCGCCCGGTGGGGCGGTCGCCGGTGAGCATGCGGGGAACGGACATGGTGATACGCCTCTTCTGCCGGAGGAACGTGCGGGGCGCGCGGGTGCGCGACCGACCCGGGCCGTACGGCCACGAGGTCGGGAGGGTCAGCTCGTCAGGACGCGAGCCGCCATCGCCCGCCGGCACGGAACCGCAGCCCGCCGGCACGAAGGAGGTCGAGGGTCCGTTCCCGGCCGAAGCCGCGCCGGAGTGGACCGGGCACCGACGGGCCACCCGGGAGGCCGGTCGCGGCCTCCGGCACGGGGGGAACCGGTCGGGTCATGGTTCCACGGTAGACGGCGGCGGCCGTTTTCGTGGGGTCGCACCGCAGGAGAGCGGGCGCGGGGATACTCGTCGACCATGGTCCTGTCGCGTGGTTGGTCGCTGTTCCTGGTCGGCGTAGGGGTGTGGAGCTGGGTCATCTGGCCCAGGTTCGGGCTCGCCATCTGGAACGACCCGCGCTCCTGGGCCGGTGGCACGGTCGGTGCGGGAGCACCCACCGGATTCCTCTGGATCCACGCCCTGTTGATCGCCGCCTCGCTGGCGATCGGCACCGTCGTCGGGGCGCTCGGAGCCCGGGGATGGCGGGCCGGTCGACAAGCCAAACCGCGCTGAGCTGGCGATTTGACGATCAAACCCGAAACCGCGTAACTTTCTCTCTGCCAGCGCGGAACGGGGCAAACAGGACGAAAGTCCTGAAGGTCAGGTTCCGAGGTTTGGCACCGGATCGCTCGGGGCACGATGTACGAGCGATACGGGAGCGGGCGGGGCTGGTCGGGACGCCGTAGGGCGGATTTGGCCGAGCGAAACCGACCGGGTAGTGTTGTCGACCGGCAGGGCACCGGGCGAGCGTGCGGGAGACCGCAGCGGCCGGTTCTGCCAAATCCGATGATCAAGCGCGGTGTAGGTTGCTGCGTGCGCTCATCGGAGCAAGCCGTGCGAAGCGTGACACACCGGGACACACCGGTTGACACGGGGAAGACGGTGAGGTAACGTAGTAAAAGTGCCAAGCGCGGGAGCGTGAGGCGCGGTGGATGAGATACCTCAGGTCGGGGCTCTGCGGTTGCGGGGTTTCGGGTGGTGTGTGGTTGTTCTTTGAGAACTCAACAGGGTGCTTGATAAGCCAGTGCCAATGATGATTTATACCCCGGGTTGGCTGAATCTTCGGGTTTGGTCGGCTGGGATTCCTTTGGCAACATTTGTTTGTTGTCAGGATGTGCTGTTCGACAAGGTTTTTGTTGGAGAGTTTGATCCTGGCTCAGGACGAACGCTGGCGGCGTGCTTAACACATGCAAGTCGAGCGGAAAGGCCCTTCGGGGTACTCGAGCGGCGAACGGGTGAGTAACACGTGAGTAACCTGCCCTAGGCTTTGGGATAACCCTCGGAAACGGGGGCTAATACCGGATATGACCTTCTTCCGCATGGTGGGGGGTGGAAAGTTTTTCGGCCTGGGATGGGCTCGCGGCCTATCAGCTTGTTGGTGGGGTGATGGCCTACCAAGGCGACGACGGGTAGCCGGCCTGAGAGGGCGACCGGCCACACTGGGACTGAGACACGGCCCAGACTCCTACGGGAGGCAGCAGTGGGGAATATTGCACAATGGGCGGAAGCCTGATGCAGCGACGCCGCGTGAGGGATGACGGCCTTCGGGTTGTAAACCTCTTTCAGCAGGGACGAAGCGCAAGTGACGGTACCTGCAGAAGAAGCACCGGCCAACTACGTGCCAGCAGCCGCGGTAAGACGTAGGGTGCGAGCGTTGTCCGGATTTATTGGGCGTAAAGAGCTCGTAGGCGGCTTGTCGCGTCGACCGTGAAAACTTGGGGCTCAACCCCAAGCCTGCGGTCGATACGGGCAGGCTAGAGTTCGGTAGGGGAGACTGGAATTCCTGGTGTAGCGGTGAAATGCGCAGATATCAGGAGGAACACCGGTGGCGAAGGCGGGTCTCTGGGCCGATACTGACGCTGAGGAGCGAAAGCGTGGGGAGCGAACAGGATTAGATACCCTGGTAGTCCACGCTGTAAACGTTGGGCGCTAGGTGTGGGGGGCCTCTCCGGTTTCCTGTGCCGCAGCTAACGCATTAAGCGCCCCGCCTGGGGAGTACGGCCGCAAGGCTAAAACTCAAAGGAATTGACGGGGGCCCGCACAAGCGGCGGAGCATGCGGATTAATTCGATGCAACGCGAAGAACCTTACCTGGGTTTGACATGGCCGCAAAACTTCCAGAGATGGGAGGTCCTTCGGGGGCGGTCACAGGTGGTGCATGGCTGTCGTCAGCTCGTGTCGTGAGATGTTGGGTTAAGTCCCGCAACGAGCGCAACCCTCGTTCGATGTTGCCAGCGCGTTATGGCGGGGACTCATCGAAGACTGCCGGGGTCAACTCGGAGGAAGGTGGGGATGACGTCAAGTCATCATGCCCCTTATGTCCAGGGCTTCACGCATGCTACAATGGCCGGTACAATGGGTTGCGATGCCGTGAGGTGGAGCGAATCCCAAAAAGCCGGTCTCAGTTCGGATCGGGGTCTGCAACTCGACCCCGTGAAGTCGGAGTCGCTAGTAATCGCAGATCAGCAACGCTGCGGTGAATACGTTCCCGGGCCTTGTACACACCGCCCGTCACGTCACGAAAGTCGGCAACACCCGAAGCCGGTGGCCCAACCCTTGTGGAGGGAGCCGTCGAAGGTGGGGCTGGCGATTGGGACGAAGTCGTAACAAGGTAGCCGTACCGGAAGGTGCGGCTGGATCACCTCCTTTCTAAGGAGCACCATCCAGTGAAAGCTGGTATGGAGCCCGCGGTCCGCAGAGTGTCGGGTCGGGGTGCTCGGATGGCGGAGACACTGGTGAGTTTTTTCTTGGCAACGGCCGTGATGATCTAGTACAGCTACACCTGGTGTGGTGGGAATGGTCGGGTCGGTGCGGCTGGGAAGAGATGGAGAGCACCCTGTTGGGTCCTGAAGGAACAATCCTTGTGGTTGTTTTTTCGGAGCCTTTGGATGAGCGGAAGCTTGTTGAAGGTTGCCAGGCATGGCCTGGCCTTGCATACCGGATTCTGTTCTGCCTGTGGGTGGGGTGGGGTTGCTGGTGTGGGGCTGTTGGGTTGTGGGTTGGTTGTTTGTTGAGAATTGCACAGTGGACGCGAGCATCTTTGTGGTCAAGTTGTCAAGGGCGAACGGTGGATGCCTTGGCACCAGGAGCCGATGAAGGACGTGGGAGGCCGCGATAGGCCTGGGGGAGCTGTCAACCAAGCTGTGATCCCAGGGTGTCCGAATGGGGAAACCTGGCACCAGTCATGTGGTGTCACCTGCATCTGAACACATAGGGTGTATGGGGGGAACGCGGGGAAGTGAAACATCTCAGTACCCGTAGGAAGAGAAAACAATTTAGTGATTCCGTGAGTAGTGGCGAGCGAAAGCGGATGTAGGCTAAACCGGTTGCGTGTGATACCTGTCAGGGGTTGCGTGGTCGGGGTTGTGGGACCCTGCTGGACAAGCTGACACTTGTCCGAGGAGTTATCAAGTCAGTGGCTAGCCGAACAGTCTGGAATGGCTGACCGTAGGCGGTGAGAGTCCGGTAGGTGAAAGTTGCTGACCTTCTGTGGGTGTTCCCGAGTAGCGGCGGACTCCTGAAATCTGCCGTGAATCTGCCAGGACCACCTGGTAAGCCTAAATACTTCCTGGTGACCGATAGCGGACGAGTACCGTGAGGGAATGGTGAAAAGTACCCCGGGAGGGGAGTGAAATAGTACCTGAAACCGTTCGCCTACAATCCGTCGGAGCCTTGCGGGGTGACGGCGTGCCTTTTGAAGAATGAGCCTGCGAGTTAGTGGCATGTGGCGAGGTTAACCCGTGTGGGGTAGCCGTAGCGAAAGCGAGTCTGAAGAGGGCGTTGTAGTCGCATGTTCTAGACCCGAAGCGGAGTGATCTAGCCATGGGCAGGCTGAAGCGCGGGTAAGACCGCGTGGAGGGCCGAACCCACCAACGTTGAAAAGTTGGGGGATGATCTGTGGTTAGGGGTGAAAGGCCAATCAAACTCCGTGATAGCTGGTTCTCCCCGAAATGCATTTAGGTGCAGCGTCGTGTGTTTCTTGCCGGAGGTAGAGCACTGGATGGTCTAGGGGGCCTACAAGCTTACCGAAATCAGCCAAACTCCGAATGCCGGTAAGTGAGAGCGCGGCAGTGAGACTGCGGGGGATAAGCTTCGTAGTCGAGAGGGAAACAGCCCAGATCACCAGCTAAGGCCCCTAAGCGTGTGCTAAGTGGAAAAGGATGTGGGGTCGCATAGACAACCAGGAGGTTGGCTTAGAAGCAGCCATCCTTTAAAGAGTGCGTAATAGCTCACTGGTCAAGTGGTTCCGCGCCGACAATGTAGCGGGGCTCAAGCACACCGCCGAAGCTGTGGCACTCACATGATACTTCGTCAGGCATTTTGGTGTCTGGTGCAGGTGTGTGGGTGGGTAGGGGAGCGTCGTGCCGGGGGTGAAGCAGCGGGGTGACCTAGTTGTGGACGCGGCACGAGTGAGAATGCAGGCATGAGTAGCGAAAGAAGGGTGAGAAACCCTTCCGCCGGATGACCAAGGGTTCCAGGGCCAGGCTAATCCGCCCTGGGTGAGTCGGGACCTAAGGCGAGGCCGAGAGGCGTAGTCGATGGACAACGGGTTGATATTCCCGTACCCGCGAAAGAGCGCCCGTGATGAACCCTGTTGTGCTAACTGTCCGAGCTGTTGGCGGTCTTCGGACCAAGAATGGTGAGCGCAGGAACCTGGTGGGTAGTAGTCAAGCGATGGGGTGACGCAGGAAGGTAGCTGAGCCCGGCCGGTGGTTGTGCCGGGGTAAGCGTGTAGGCCGTGCCGTAGGCAAATCCGCGGTACACAGGGCTGAGACGTGATGCCGAGCCGATTCAGGTGAAGTCAGTGATCCTATGCTGCCGAGAAAAGCCTCTAGCGAGTTCTTAGCGGCCCGTACCCCAAACCGACACAGGTGGTCAGGTAGAGAATACCGAGGCGATCGGGCGAACTGTGGTTAAGGAACTCGGCAAATTGCCCCCGTAACTTAGGGAGAAGGGGGGCCGGAGACGTGAAGCCCCGTGCGGGTGGAGCGTTGTATGGCCGCAGAGAGCAGGGGGAAGCGACTGTTTACTAAAAACACAGGTCCATGCGAAGAAGTAATTCGATGTATATGGACTGACGCCTGCCCGGTGCTGGAACGTTAAGGGGACCTGTTAGCTCCTTTGGGGCGAGGCGGAGAACTTAAGCGCCAGTAAACGGCGGTGGTAACTATAACCATCCTAAGGTAGCGAAATTCCTTGTCGGGTAAGTTCCGACCTGCACGAATGGCGTAACGACTTCCCCACTGTCTCAACCACAGGCCCGGCGAAATTGCAGTACGAGTAAAGATGCTCGTTACGCGCGGCAGGACGGAAAGACCCCGGGACCTTTACTATAGCTTGACATTGGTATCTGAATGGGCTTGTGTAGGATAGGTGGGAGCCGGTGAAACCTGTACGCCAGTATGGGTGGAGGCAATCTTGAAATACCACTCTGGTTGATTTGGGTATCTAACTTCGGACCGTTATCCGGTTCAGGGACAGTGTCTGGTGGGTAGTTTAACTGGGGCGGTTGCCTCCTAAAGGGTAACGGAGGCGCCCAAAGGTTCCCTCAGCCTGGTTGGCAATCAGGTGTTGAGTGCAAGTACACAAGGGAGCTTGACTGTGAGACTGACAGGTCGAGCAGGGACGAAAGTCGGGACTAGTGATCCGGCACTTGCGTGTGGAAGCGGTGTCGCTCAACGGATAAAAGGTACCCCGGGGATAACAGGCTGATCTTCCCCAAGAGTCCATATCGACGGGATGGTTTGGCACCTCGATGTCGGCTCGTCGCATCCTGGGGCTGTAGCAGGTCCCAAGGGTTGGGCTGTTCGCCCATTAAAGCGGTACGCGAGCTGGGTTTAGAACGTCGTGAGACAGTTCGGTCCCTATCCGCCGTGCGCGTAGGATACTTGAGAAGGGCTGTCCCTAGTACGAGAGGACCGGGACGGACGAACCTCTGGTGTGCCAGTTGTCCCGCCAGGGGCACGGCTGGTTAGCTACGTTCGGAAGGGATAACCGCTGAAAGCATCTAAGCGGGAAGCCTGCTTCAAGATGAGGTATCCCATCCACCTTTGGTGGGGTAAGGCCCCCAGCTAGACGACTGGGTTGATAGGCCGGAAATGTAAGCTCGGTAACGGGTTCAGTTGACCGGTACTAATAGGCCGAGGACTTGACTACGAAGCTGCTACGCGTCCACTGTGCAACTCTGAACAAATACCAGACAACCCCCCACACCGGGTGAGTGGTCACGGGTGTGGGTGTGTGTGTTGTTTGATATGTTCATAAGGTTACGGCGGTCATGGCGGAGGGGAAACGCCCGGTTACATTCCGAACCCGGAAGCTAAGCCCTCCAGCGCCGATGGTACTGCACTCGGGAGGGTGTGGGAGAGTAGGACACCGCCGGACAATCATTGTGGAATGCCCACCCCTTATGGGGGTGGGCATTCTGCATTTCCGGCCGGCTATCCGACACCGACCCGCCATGAACCGGCGGGGTCCACGTATCCCGGTCGCGAGTCGCACCGCCATGCCGTGGATACGCCCGGCGTCGAGGCACCCGGCTAATCACCCACCCCGCTGGCCCGCCACCAACCAACGCGCCGCCAGCCAGCCCCGCCAGCGCACCAGCCCGGCGCACCGCTAACCCGCCCGCCAACCAGCGCCCAGCCAGTCCGCAGTTCCACCAGCCCGGCACCCGGCCGCCCATGCCAGCTCGCCCTGCCAGCCCGCGTTCGGTGAACCGCCCCGGGCAGCGGCCGTCACCTCGTACCGTCGATGCGGTACCGGTTTTTCCCGGCGTCCTCGCACCGTCCGGCGAAACGTGACGTGGGGTATGCCTCGTCCGCAATCGGAGCGGACCAGGCGGGGTACCTGCTGAGCGGAGAACCGGAACTGACCGTCGGAAGCGGCGGAGGCAGGAGTGGTCATGAAGATCGGAATCATCGGCTCGGGGCACATCGGCGGCACCCTCACCCGGCGGCTGCGGTCCCTCGGGCACGACGTCACCGTCACGAACTCGCGGGGGCCGGCCAGCCTGACCGACCTGGCCCAGGAGACCGGGGCGGTCGCCGGCACCCTGGAGCAGGCCGTCCAGGACGCGGAGCTGGTGGTGGTGGCGGTTCCGCTGCTCGTGGTGCCCGAGCTGCCGGCCCCGCTCTTCGACGGCAAGATCGTCGTGGACGCCGACAACTACTACCCGCAGCGCGACGGCGACATCGCCGAGCTGCTCGACCGCAGCCTCACCTCCAGCCGGTGGACGGCCGACCACCTCAAGGGTGCCCGGGTGGTGAAGACCTTCAACAACATCCAGGCCGCGCACCTGATGGACCGGGGGCGGCCCGCCGGTGCCGGCGACCGGATCGCGTTGCCGGTGGCGGGTGACGACGCCGAGGCCAAGCAGCTGGTCATGCAGCTCGTCGACGCGCTGGGCTTCGACCCGGTGGACGCGGGCACCCTCGACGAGAGTTGGCGGCAGCAGCCCGACACCCCCGTCTACGGCACCGACCGGGACGCCGAGGGGGTCCGTCAGGGACTCGCCGAGGCCCGCCCCTGACGCAACCCACAACCACCCCGACCGCCGCAGGGCGTCGGAATCCCGCCCGCGGCACCACCGGGCGTACCCGGAGAGCACGGAGCCCCGTCGGCGATCGGCCGGCGGGGCTCACGCGTGCGTCGGGACTCGGGGCGGGGCCGACCCCGGGTCGTGGCGGTCGGGTTCAGGAGGGTTTGGGACCGCAGACGAAGTTGGGTTCCGGGTCGTACGTCCAGCTGAACTTCTCCCGCTTGACGACCTTGCCGTCCTTCTTGATGACCCGGTAGGCGTCCTGGCTGAAACCGTTGCTGCCGGCGGCGGCGATGCACGTCGGGCCGGCCTCCAGGTGGACGGTCTTCGGCGCGGTGATGTTACGGCGTGGGCCGTACTCGGTCTTGACGCTGTCGTAGATCTTCGTGCTCCACATCGACACGGTGATCGTGTCCGAGGTGTACGCGGTGTCGATCAGCACCCCGTGCGGGGTGTTGTTGCGGAACTTGAAGTCCAGGTCCGGCCAGAAGATGGTCGACTCGATCACCGCCGGGTAGCGGCTGAAGTAGAACGAGTGCGGCTTGTGCTCGACGTCCTGGAGACCGGCGTAGTAGCTGGCGTTGAAGAGCGTGGTGGTGAACTGCGAGACGCCGCCGCCCACCCCGGGCACCAGCTTGCCGCCGACGATCACCGGGGCGTCCTTGTAGCCCTGGGCGTAGCCGCGCTCGCCGGTGTGCGCGTTGAGCGAGAAGGTCTCCCCCGGCTGCACGATCGTGCCGTCCACGTCCTTCGCGGCCTGGATGATGTTCTGGCTGCGCGGCGAGGAGAGCCCGCCGGGGAACTTGGTGGAGAAGGTGGAGACCCGTTCCTTGATGCCCAACTCGGCGAGCTTCGCCTCGGTCAGCTCCGGCTCGGCCGCCTTCAGCTCCCCGGTGACCGTCCGGCCGTCCGTCTTCGGCAGCACCGCGAGCAGGTCCCGGCCGAGGGCCGCCGAGTCGAGCTGCTGCCCGGCCCGGCCCGGCACCACCTTCGGCTTGCCACCGGAGATGGTCAGGCCGGCGTCCTTCGGCGTGGACTCGATCGCGGCCAGCTTGCTGCCGAGCGCCGTCCGGAGCCGCTTCACGTCGATCTTCGGGGTCAGCTTCCCCTCGTCGTCGGCCGAGAAGCGCAGCGCGCGGGCGATCGCCGCCGGCGGGACGCTGACCGACCCCTTGCTGGAGGTGATCGTGACCGGAGCGGCGACAGCCGGCTTCGCCAGCTCGGCGACCATCCGGTCCACCTCCTCCCGGGTGGTCGCGGGGTTCTTCTCCACCACCGGCACGGTCACCGGCTGCCCGGCCAGCCAACCCGCGCGGACCACCCGGGCGGACTGCTCCGCGTCCAGCGTCAGGCTCGGCTTCGGGTAGACCGGTTTCGGGGTGGTGTCGGTGAAGATGATCGCCGGCATCGTCATGTCCCGCCCCTGGCTGCCGAGGACCGTCCGTAGCGCCGCGTCCAGCTTGGCGGCGTCCACGGTCACCACCGGCTCGACCGACCGGGAGCCGAACAGCCGGTCCACCGGGTGCGCCTGCGCGGAGGTGGCGGCGGCGACGGTGGCGTCCACGTCCACGGCCAGGCCGACGTCGGCGGGGTTGATCTCCGCCCGGTTCTCGCCCACCAGCACGGTCAGCGGGGCGTTCAACGCACCGGCCCGCTTCTCCAGCTCGGCCCGGAGTTCCTTCGCCGCCTCGGTGCGGCTGCGACCCCCCAGCTCGGTGCCGAGCACGCTGGTGCCGCGGGGGACGTCCCCGGCGTACGCCCAGGCGCCCGTGCCCACCATCCCGGCCAGCACCGCGGCGGTCACCCCACCGGCGAGCAGCACCCGCCCGCGTCGCCACCACGGCCTGCCGCCGGCTGGGCCGGGCGAGCCCGCGGCCCCGCCGGCCGTGGTGGGCTCCTCCTCGCCCGGCCAGCTCACCGCGGTGACCTGCACCGTGGGGCGGTCGTCGGAGACCTGGTTGTCGCCGTACAGCGTCACAGCCACCTCGATCGGACGTACCACGCGGGGGGTTGCGGCCCCCGGGGACACCTACGGTAGCCAACCGGACGGTCAGCCGACAGCGTGCGTCCGGCCATCCTCACCACCGCGTGTCGTCGCCGGTCACACGGTGTATGGCTGTTCGTGGCACGGTGTCCGGGTGGAGGGACCTGGCTGGCCGGCACGGGCGTGCGGGCGAGCCGTACGGGCGGTGGTGCCGTGCGGTGGGACACGGCCGGCCGTGTGTCATGAGGCCGGGCGCGCCGAAGCCGGCCGATGCAGCGCTCCGTGGTTGAGGCGGCACGGTCCGGCGTGCTCCTGGCGGATTCCGACAGCGCTGGCGGACGTGTTCACGAAGCGCACCGGTCGGTAAACGGTCTGCTGACCAGGGCATCCCTGCCTCGTTGTCGATCGGCCGTTGGTGCGGAAATGACGACCGCTGCGCGTCTGGTCGATCCGCCGGGCTCTGCCATGCTCGTGATCATGAATATCCACGGGGGATCTTCGTCTGTTGCCATGCTCACAAGACGCTGGCAGGCGGCGATCACAGCGGTACTGATCATGCTCGGTCTGGCCTATCAGGCCGAGCCGGCCCGAGCGGCGGTCACGACCATGACAGCGGCACAACTCAACACGGCGTTCAACGTCTACGGAGATGCCGGCAACCACTGGACCGGCGCCGACGGCACCACCTCGGTGGCCCTGCCGGACGGCCGGGTGATCTGGCTCTTCTCCGACACCTTCCTCGGTACGGTCAACACCGACGGCAGCCGTCCCGCCAACTCTCCGATGATCAACAATTCGGCGATCGTGCAGAGCGGCACCTCGCTCGGCGCGACCCTGACCGGCGGCAGCGCGGCCGCACCCACCGCGCTGGTCGTACCGGCACAGTCCGGAGAGTTCTTCTGGGTGGGGGACGCGGTCGTCGAGTCCGGCGAACTGCGGGTCATCTACAACCGCTACCGGCGCAGTGGCACCGGCGTCCTCGACTTCACCCTGACCGGGGTGTCGCTGGCCAGGTTCGCCCTCCCCGCCCTCACCCTGACCGCGGTGACCGACCTGCCGGTCGGCTCGGACGTCAACTGGGGCGCGGCGATCACGCCGGACGGGGCGTACACCTACATCTACGGCACCTCGACCGCCCCCGGGCGCATGAAGTTCGGCCATGTCGCCCGGGTCAGCACCGGGGCGCTCGACGGCCCCTGGCAGTTCTGGACCGGCACCGCCTGGTCGGCGGACCGCACCACCGTCGCGCGGCTGCTCAGCGGGGTCGGCACCAGCTACTCGGTGCAGAAGGTGGGCAGTGAGTACGTCCTGGTCACCCACGAGAACAACCTGCTCTTCGACCCGCAGATCGTGGCCTACCGGGCCACCTCACCGACCGGCCCGTGGACCGGGCCGGTCCCGCTGTACCAGGCGCCGGAGATCACCGCCGGCGGGAAGAAGATCGTCTACGACGCGCGGCTGCACCCCGAACTCGCGACCACCGGCAAGCTGCTGATCTCGTACAACGTCAACAGCCTGGAGTTCGCGGACACGTTCGCCGACGCCCGGCTCTACCGGCCCCGGTTCGTGGACGTCAGCTGGCCCCCACCGTCGCCCGGCACCGGGCTGCCGGCCGCACCGACCGGTCTCACCGTTACCGGGCAGGACGACCACGCCGACCTGACCTGGGCGGCGGCCAGCGGAGTCACCTCCTACCGGGTCTACCAGCGGGACGTGACCGGCGGTCAGACCCACTTCGCCCGGCACGCGACCACCGCGACCACCACCAGCCGCCGCGCCGGGCTGCTCATACCCGGGCACCGTTACGAGTTCAAGGTGGCCGGGGTGAACAACGCCGGGGAAGGACCGACCGGTGCGACCGTCTCGGTCACCCCGCAGAGCAGCCTGCCGGTGGCCGACGCGGTCCGGGGCGCCAACCGGGCCGACTCCGTCCCGGGCAGCTACCTGGTCCGGCTCAAGGAGGGCGCTGCCCAGCCGGAACGGGTGGCCAGCTACGCCGCGCAACTCGTCGCGCAGGCCGGCGGCACCCTGGGGCCGGTGCTGCCCCGCACGCTGCGCGGCTTCGGTGCGACGCTGACCCAGGCCCAGGCGGTGAACCTGGCCGCCCACCCGGACGTGCTGGACGTCGAGCAGAACGCCACCTACCGGGCCAGTGGCGAACAGGCCAATCCCTACTGGCACCTGGACCGGATCGACCAGCGGGAGGCGACTCCGGACAAGAAGTACGTCTATCCGAACGACGGAGCGGTGCGGGCGTACGTGGTCGACTCCGGGATCCGGGCGACCCACGAGGAGTTCGGCGGCCGGGTGGACACCGGCTTCAACGCCTTCGACGGAAGCACCAGTACGCCGGACTGCGGTCAAGGGCACGGGACGGCGGTGGCCAGTCTGCTCGGCGGGACCGACTACGGTGCGGCGAAGGCGGCAGGGCTGGTGCCGGTCAAGGTCTTCACCTGCACCACCACCGGTGAGACCGTCTCCGACACCCTCACCATCGTGCGGGGGATCGACTGGGCGATGGGGGACGCCGAAGACCACCGGCCGGCGGTGATGAACCTCAGCCTCACCAGTGACGCCGGCCACCCCTACGCGGACAGTCTCGACCACGCCACCAGGGCGGCGGCGGGCTCCGGCATCGTGGTCGTCGCCGCAGCAGGTAACCAGGGCGGAGACGCCTGCGACTACTCCCCGGCCCGGACCGGGAAGGACTCGGCGGTCATCACCGTCGGCGCCAGCGACCTGGACGACTCCCGGCTCTCCACCACCCAAGTGACCAGCAACCTCGGGCAGTGTGTCAACCTCTTCGCGCCGGGGGCGGACATCGTGGGAGCCGGGATCGGCGACGACCTGGACGTCTCGTACAGCTTCGGCACCTCGATGGCGGCGCCCCTGGTCGCCGGTGCCGCCGCGATGCTGCTCCACGCCCACCCCGACTACAGCCCGGCCGACGTGAAGACGGCCCTGACCCGGGCGGCCACCGCCGGCAAGCTGTCCAACATCGGCACCTCGCCCAACCTGTTGCTCTATGTGGAACGGCCGCCGACGGTCGCGCCGGCCAACCTCACCGCCACCGCCCGCGACGATGGCACCATCGCCCTGGACTGGGCACCGGTCGCCGACCAGAATCTGCACTACCTGGTCTCCCAGCGTGATGTCACCGCCGGGGAACCCGCCGCCACCCGCTGGCCGTCACCGGTCTTCGACGCCACCGACGCCGTCGCCCGCAACCTGATCGAGGGGCACCGGTACGAGTTCACCGTGGCGGCGGCGAACAGCGCCGGCACCGGGCCGGAGTCGAACGTCGCCGCCGCGACCACCCATCTGGCGGTGCCGGCGGCACCCACCGGCCTGGTGGCGTCCCCACAGGCCGACGGCTCGATCAGCCTGACCTGGAACTCTCTCGGCACCGACGTCTCGTACTGGGTCCACCAGCGGGACGTGACCACCGGCGAGACCGATTTCACCCGGCTCGACCTGCCGGTCACCGACTGCTGCACCCACACCGCCGGGTACCTCCTGCACGGGCACCAGTACGAGTTCAAGGTCAGTGGGCTCAACGCGGGCGGGGAGGGGCCGACCTCGACCCCGGCACGCGCGACCTCGACCTATCCGAAGCCGGCCCCACCGACCGGGCTGACCGCGGCCCCCGGTGCCGCCCAGGTGGTGCTGAACTGGACGGCGAGCACCACACCCAACGTCTGGTACCTGGTCAGACAGCGGGACGTCACCGCCGGGGAGACCGATTTCACCACCCTGGAGCTGCCGGTCACCACCTGCTGCACGTTCACCGCCGGCCTGCTGGCCAACGGGCACACCTACGAGTTCACGGTGACCACGACCGGCCAGGGCGGGGAGTCGACACCGTCCAACCTGGCAACCGCCAAGCCGATGCCACCCCTGCCCCCTCAGGTCACCGGTCTGACCGCGACGCCCCGGTCCGACGGCGGGATCACCCTCACCTGGGCCGCACCGGCCGGCGGCGACTTCTTCTACGACGTCTACCAGCGGGACGTCAGCGCCGGACAGGGCTTCAGCAAACTACCGCTGCCGATCACGACCTGCTGCACGATGACCGCCGGCCTGCTGGTCCACCAGCACGTGTACGAGTTCAAGGTGGCGGCCACCAACGCGGCCGGCGCCGGGCCGCAGTCGACGGTGGCCAGCGCCACCTCCCGCTACACCGTGCCGGGCGCTCCGGCGAACCTGCGCGGGACCACCGGCGGGGACGGCACCGTCGATCTCGACTGGGACGCGCCGGGACCGGCGAGCAACCTCTACTGGATCTACCGGCGGGACGTCACGGCGGGGGAGGCGTTCGTCAGGCTGCCGTACCCGACCGAGGACACCCACGCCTCCATCGGCCTGCTGGTGCACAACCATGTGTACGAGTTCAGGGTGGCGGCGGAGAACCAGGGCGGCCAGGGGCCGAACTCGAACACCGTGCAGGTGACGGCCAAGGGCGGGCTGCCGGGTGCGCCGAGCGGGCTGACCGCCGGCGCGGGGGACGGGAAGGTGACCCTGAGCTGGACAGCCAGCGCGACGTCCGGGGTCAGCTATCAGGTCTACCAGCGGGACAGGACGCAGGGGCAGTCCTGGCAGAAGCTGCCGCTGCCGGTGACGGGCACCTCGTTGACGGCAAACTATCTGGTCAACGGGCACACCTACGAATTCAAGGTCGCCGCCTCGAACGTGTCGGGGGACAGCGTCGCGTCGAACGTGGCGAGTGCGCGGCCGATGCCGCCGATGCCGCAGGCGCCGACGGGTCTCACGGCGACGGCTGGCGATGCGAAGGTGACCCTGCGGTGGACGGCGAGTCCGACGGCGAACGTGTCGTACTGGATCGAGTCGCGGGCCAGGGGTGGTAGCTGGACGACGCTGCCGGTGGCGGTGGGGTGTTGTGCGTACACGGTGAACCTGTTGTTCAACGGCACGACGTACGAGTTCCGGGTGCGGGCGACGAACCTCAGCGGCGACTCACCGGCCTCGAACGTGGCGAGTGCGCGGCCGATGCCGCCGACGCCGCAGGCGCCGACGGGTCTCACGGCGACGGCTGGCGATGCGAAGGTGACCCTGCGGTGGACGGCGAGTCCGACGGCGAACGTGTCGTACTGGATCGAGTCGCGGGCCAGGGGTGGTAGCTGGACGACGCTGCCGGTGGCGGTGGGGTGTTGTGCGTACACGGTGAACCTGTTGTTCAACGGCACGACGTACGAGTTCCGGGTGCGGGCGACGAACCTCAGCGGCGACTCACCGGCCTCCAGCGTGGTGAGTGCGCGGCCGTGGCCGCCGCTCCCACAGGCCCCTACCACCCTGAAGGCCACGGTGGGGCAGAACTCGGTCCTCCTGACCTGGCTGGCCAGTCCGTCGCCGCGGGTCACCTACCGGGTGTACATGCGGAACGTCACCCGGGGCGCGGGATGGGGCACCGAAGCCGCCTACCTGACCGGCACCTCGGCCCACGTGCCGATGCTGACCGGCGGGAACCGGTACGAGTTCAAGGTCGTGGCGGAGAACGTCGCCGGCCAGAGCAGCGCCACCAACACCGTCAGCGTCCGGGTGCACCATGTCTTCGCCACCGTCACCTGCACGGACTACTACGTCCCGATCAAGGACGTCCCGGTCGGCTGGACGTCGGTGAAGTCCAGTGCGCTCGGTGTGGCGGGCGGGGAGAACCAGCGGATCAGGGTGCAGCTCCGGGTCTGGAAGAACGATGTGCTGTGGACCTGGTCGGACTACTGGGTGACGACCGGGAGCGACGGATCCTGGGGTGTGCCGGTGAACGAGCACGAGAGTAACGGGGTCGCCGACTACGACCTCTTCGCCAGCGTCTACGGCCCGAACGGTGAGGACTGGGGCCGTGCCAGCGACTCCGACCACTGCGACGGGGGACAAGGCTAGGAGTGCCGGTTCCGGTGCCGGCCGGCGGTTCGCGGAGGACCGTCGGCCGGCACCGGGTCCTTCCTGCGCCAGGCCCGGCGGCTGCGTGTGCGGCGTGACGACCGGTGCCGCTGTGCGCCACGATCGTCACCCACAGACAACCCTCAGGTCAGCGTTATCAAAAGGTGATGTTTGTGGGCGTGTGTCTACCCAGGGTGGCGGGATCGAGTTCGGCCGCTGCGTTCTGGGCGAATTGAGGGAGCTTGCCGGCTCGTCGATGTTAACCGTCGGTAACATTCGGACATCCCCAAGATTTTTGCCCGTTACCCGCCGGTAGCAAGGGGTCTTGTGAGGTAGGTCGCTTCGCGGGAACATCCAATCCGCGTACTGCACGCGACCACCCCCGGTGGCAGCCTGCACGCGGCCACCGGACCGGTGGCAACCGCAGCACCCTCCACCTCTTCCCGAACCGCGACCGCGTTCGGTGCTGACCCCTCGTCAAGGAGAACCCCGTGAGTGAAACGGAAGGCCGCCAGCACGGCGGCGGGACACGGTGGCGTCGCTTCGCCGCGATGATGGTGCCGGCCACCGCGGTGGCCGGGGCGATCGTCTTCGGCATGTCCAACGGCGCGATCGCCGCGTCGTTCGCCGTCTCCGGACAGACCTTCAAGGTCGGTGCCACCAAACTGGAGGGCACCGGCTTCAAGCAGTACGGCGGCTTCGTGAAGGAGAAGGACGGGACCGCGCACCCGGTGGCCGTCTCCGAGATCACCAACGCCAAGCTCTACGACCTCTGCCAGTCGGTGAAGGTGCCGGACATGCCGATCGTGCTCACCATCAACGCCGGTGGCGACGGCAAGCCGGCGACCGCCGAGGGCCTGCTCATCGACATGGACTCGCTCGGTGGTGACGCGGAGTTCACCAACATCAAGATCGGCCGGGACGCCACCGACCTGAACGCCGGGGCCACGCCGAAGTCCTTCGGCCAGAGCGCCGACAAGGTCGTCATCAAGGACCTGGAGCAGGTGGCCCGCTCCACCAGCGCCGGTGTCTTCACCCTCAACGGCCTCAAGTTGAAGATCAACGTGGGGGCCGCCGCCAAGGAGTGCTTCTGAGCTGAGGACCGGGCCCGTGGCGGCCACCCGCGACGGGCCCCGGCCCGGTACCACCCACGTCAGCATCGCCAGGAGGACACGTGACATCCGCCCACCAGCGGCCCGCCCCACAGAGCCGGATCGGCCAGGCCTGGCGCGCCTTCCGCCGGTGGCGGCGGTCGCGGCCGTTCTGGGGCGGCCTCCTCACCGCGCTGGCCGGTCTGGAGATCTTCGCCACCACCCAGATGAGTCTCGGTGGTCTGACCTTCCAGATGGGGCCGACCGGCTTCCTGTCCTGGCTGATCCCGGTCATCCTGGTCACCTGCGGGATGCTGATGTGGTTCACCCCGCAGCAGCGCCTCTTCTACGCCGTCATCGCGGCGGTGACGGCAGTCTATTCGCTGATCGGGGTCAACCTCGGCGGGTTCTTCATCGGGCTGCTCCTGGGCATGGTGGGAAGCGCGCTGGGCTTCGCCTGGGTTCCGGCCCGCACCCCGGCATCCCCACCCGCCGGGAACGGCACCGCGGCGGGCGAGGAAGCGGCGGCGGAGGAGGACACGGCCGAGGCGGAGCCCCTCGTCGACGAGCTGATGCCGCCGTGGCAGGAGGAGCACACCACCGGTCCACTGACCGACACGCTGCCCCCACCGCGCAATCCGCTCCGGGAGCCGGTCCGGGGTGACCGGGCGGGAGCCGCCGACACCACGCGGATCCTGCCGACCGTCGACCCGGGCGCTGGCCCCTACCGCCCGGACCATCGAGACCCGCGGTCGTACGCGATCCTGCTGGTGCTGACCATCACCGCCATGGCCGCGCTGCTCGCGGCCCGGGGAGCGCAGCCGGCGCTCGCGGAGCCGGCCTGCCCTGGGCCGACGAAGACCGCGACCGCACCCTCCGCACGTCCGTCCGTCCCGGCCGGTCCCAGCCCCACGCCGTCCGCGACGCCCGACGGCAACCTGCTCACCGACATCCTCGACGGCATCACCGACCTGTTCACCGGCGACGACGACACCGCGCCGGCGGCGGCGTCCCCCACGCCCGAGCCCAGCGCCAGCAGGGCGGTCATCGGTTCCGGGGTCCGGCCCGGGCCGAGCGCGACCGCAACGGCCACCGGGTCCACCCCACCGTCCCCGACGGCGTCCGCCCGGCCCGGCCGGGGAACCTGCGGGAAGCCGGTGCCGCGCGCGGCCAAGCGGGTCGAGGTCGGCAAGCCCCTGCCGAGGATCGCCCCCGAGCAGGGGCAGCCGACGGTGGCCCGGCAGCCGTCCAAGCTGACCGGCACCAAGGTCACCATGACCGGGCTGCGGTTCGAGGGGATCGTCGACCTGCCGACCGCGGACGGCACGCTGACGACGCTGAAGTTCAGCATGGCCAAGGCGGTCACCGCCGACTTCACGCTGCTCGCCGACGGGCCGGCGGGCCGCCACCAGCGGTACGTCACCGACGAGCTGACGGTACGGGGCGACGTCGCGTTCTACGCCACCCGGTTCGTCGGCAAGCTGCTCGGCATCACGATCACGCTGACTCCGGACCTGCCGTTTCCCGACGGCATCCCGATCACCTCACCGGTCCCGATCACCTTCACCGACCCGGTGATCGACCTGGCCTTCGTCGAGTCCGACGCGCTGACCGCCCGACCCGCACTGGACCTGAGCCTCTCCTGACCTCACTCCACCCCCGGGTGCGTCGGGGGCGGGCATCCGCCCGCCCCCGACCACTGATCCCGAGCCGCCTCAGAGGCGGGCCAGCGCCCGGCGCAGCGGGTCGAGCCCGAGCGCGCCCAGGTCGAGCGCCTGCCGGTGGAACTCCCTGAGGTCGAAGTCGGCACCCCGGCGGGCCTTCGCGTCCTCCCGGGCCTGCAGCCAGATCCGCTCGCCCACCTTGTACGACGGCGCCTGCCCCGGCCAGCCCAGGTAGCGGTTCAGCTCGAACCGCAGGTTCTCCTCCGGCACCCGGCAGTGTGCCCGCATGAACTCCCAGCCCAGTTCCGGCGTCCAGCGCTCGCCCGGGTGGAACCCGAACGGGTTGTCCCTCGGGATCTCCAGCTCCAGGTGCATGCCGATGTCGACGATCACCCGGGCCGCCCGGAACGCCTGCCCGTCGAGCATGCCGAGCTTGTCGCCCGGGTCCTCCAGGTAGCCCAGATCGTCCATCAGCCGCTCCGAGTAGAGCGCCCATCCCTCGCCGTGGCCGGACACCCAGCACAGCAGCCGCTGCCAGCGGTTGAGCAGCTCCGCCCGGACGGCGGTCTGGGCGACCTGGAGGTGGTGGCCGGGGACACCCTCGTGGTAGACCGTGGTCACCTCGCGCCAGGTGGAGAAGTCGGTGACCCCCTGCGGCACCGCCCACCACATCCGGCCCGGCCGGGAGAAGTCCTCGCTCGGCCCGGTGTAGTAGATCGCCCCGTCACTGGTCGGGGCGAGGCAGCACTCGATCCGACGGACCTGCTCGGGGATGTCGAAGTGGGTGCCGTGCAGCTCGCCGATCGCCTTGTCGGCCAGCGCCTGCATCCAGTCCCGGAACGCCTCCTTGCCCTGGATGGTCCGGGCCGGGTCGGCGTCCAGCACGGCCACCGCCTCGTCGACGCTGGCGCCCGGCCCGGCGATCCGCCCGGCGACCGTCCGCATCTCGGCCTCCAGCCGGGCCAGCTCCGCGAAGCCCCAGGCGTACGTCTCGTCCAGGTCGACCTTGGCACCGAGGAAGTACTGCGAGGCCAGTTCGTACCGTTCCCGGCCGGCGGCCTGCTTGTCCCGCCCCCGGGGGACCAGTTCGGTGCGCAGGAACTGGGCGAACTCCGCGGTCGCCGCGGTCGCCGCCGCCGCACCCCGGCGCAGCTCGGCGCCGAGCGTGCCGTCGGCGTCCAGCCGCTGCACCAAGCCGTGAAAGAAGTTGTCGCCGTGCGGGTCGGTCCAGGTGTCGCACTGCTTGGCCACCTCGGTCAGCTGCACCTTGGAGCTGACCCGGCCGGTGGCGGCGGCCTCGCGCAGCGTGGTCTTGTAGCCCTCCAGCGCGCCGGCGAAGCGGTTGAGCCGTGCGGCGACGTCGGCCCGCTCCTGCTCACTCCCGGTGGGCATCAGGTCGAAGACCAGGCGGATCTCGTGCAGGCCGCTGGCGATGACGTTCACCTCGCTGGTCAGCTCGCCCGCGTCGTGCCGGGCCAGCTCCAGGCCGAGGCGTTCCTGCATGGCCTCCTTGGCGGTCCGTTCCGCCTCGGACTCCGGCGCGGTGACGTCCAGCTCGGCGAGGGTACGGCGGGTCAGCTCGGCCCGTGCCTCGTAGCCGGCGGGGGAGAGGTCGTCGAGCTGGTCGTCGTAGCCGGTGATGCCGACGTAGGTGGCGCCGGTCGGGCTCAGCGGTGCCCAGTCGGCCACGTACCGGTTCGCGAGGTCATCGATTCGTCCCACGATGCGACCCTACGTGATCGTCGGGTCGGGTTGTCCACCGTCTTTGCCGGGCTAGGGGCGGCAGGTCACCGGGGCGGGGGTCGATGGGGACGGATGGCTGGTGTGGCCGTGGACACGGTGGCCGGAATTCCGGCGACGTCGGCGTGCCGCTACGGCAGAGTGCAAGGGGTGACACGGCCTACCACTCCTGACCAGCCGGCGCTGCGTAGCTGGTTGCCGGGCTTCCTCGCCCTGGCGGCGATCTGGGGATCCAGCTTCCTGTTCATCAAGGTCGGCGTCGCCGAACTGCACCCCCTGCACCTCACCCTCTACCGGGTGGCGACCGGCGCGGCGACGCTGCTGGTGGTGTTGGTGCTGTTGCGGGACCGGCTGCCCGGCGGAGGCCGGGTCTGGGCGCACCTGGCGGTGGTCGCCACGTTCGGGGTGACCATCCCGTTCACCCTGTTCGGCTACGGCGAGCAACGGGTCGAGTCGATGCTCGCCGGCATCTGGAACGCCACCACACCGCTGTTCGTGCTGCCGCTGGCGGTGCTGGTGTTCCGTACCGAGCGGTTGACCGCGCGGGCCGCCGTCGGGCTCGGACTGGGCTTCCTCGGGGTGCTGGTGGTGCTCGGCGTCTGGGCGGGGGTGGGCGGGGCGCACTTCACCGGCCAGTTGATGTGTTTCGGCGCGGCGGCCTGTTACGGCGTGGCCATCCCGTACCAGAAGAGGTTCGTCGCCGGCAGCGCCCACTCCGGGCTGTCGCTCTCGACGGCGCAGCTGCTGGTGGCCACCGCCCAACTGGCCGTCGTCGGGCCGCTGGTGGCCGGAGCCCCACCGGCACCGGCCAGCCTGTCGGTGCCGGTGGTCGGCAGCGTGCTGGCGCTCGGTGCGCTCGGCACCGGGCTGGCCTTCGTGATCAACCTGCGCAACATCCGGGTGGTCGGGGCGAGCACCGCCGCGACGGTGACGTACCTGGTGCCGATCTTCGCGGTGCTGCTCGGTGCGCTGGTGCTCGGCGAGCGGCTGACCTGGCACCAGCCGGTCGGCGCGCTGGTCGTGCTGCTCGGCGTGGCGGTCGCGCAGAACCTGGTCGGCCCCCGCCGGACGCGTGCCGCCGGAGCGCCGCCCGCCGACGCCGCCCCGCCCGCCACGGGGGCGGTGGCGGGAGCCGCCGTCCGCTGAGCCGGCTCCGGCGGGGTCAGGCTCGGGCGCGGGTCCAGTCGACCAGGCGGTCCGCCGGCCAGGTGTTGACCACCCGGTCGGCGGGGACGCCGCACTGCGCGGCCCGGACGCAACCGAACCGCTGCCAGTCCAGTTGCCCGGGGGCGTGCGCGTCGGTGTCGACGGCGAACCGGCAACCGGCCTCCAGTGCCCGGCGGATCAGCCGCTTCGGGGGGTCCTGCCGCTCCGGCCGGGAGTTGATCTCCACGGCCACGTCGTGTTCGGCGCAGGCGGCGAAGACCGCGTCCGCGTCGAAGTCGCTCTCGGGGCGGGTCCGCGCCCGGTGCCCCTTGTCACCCGGGCCGGTCACCCCGGCGGGCCGGGACGACACCATCCGCCCGGTGCAGTGGCCGAGGATGTCCAGGTGCGGGTTGGCGACCGCGGTGAGCATCCGCCGGGTCATCCTGGCCCGCTCGTCGCGCAGGCCGCTGTGCACCGAGCCGACCACCACGTCGAGCCGGGCCAGCAGCTCCTCGTCCTGGTCGAGGGTGCCGTCGGCGAGGATGTCCACCTCGATCCCGGTGAGGATGCGGAACCCCCGGGGCAGCGCCGCGTTCACCGCCGCCACGTGGTCGAGCTGCCGGCGCAGCCGGTCGGCGGTGAGGCCCCGGGCCACCGTCAGCCGGGGCGAGTGGTCGGTCAGCACCACGTACTCGTGGCCGAGTTCGACGGCGGCGAGCGCCATCTCCTCGATCGGTGACCCGCCGTCGGACCAGTCCGAGTGGGTGTGGCAGTCGCCGCGCAGCGCGGCCCGCAGCGCACCGGCCGCCTCGTCGAGGTCGGTGCCCTCGGTGGCGACCAGCCGGCGCAGGTAGACCGGCTCCTCACCGGCCAGCGACTCGGTGACGCACCGGGCGGTGACGTCACCGACCCCGGGTAGGTCGGTGAGGGTGCCGGCCCGGGTCCGCTCGGTCAGCTCCGCCGCCGGCAGCGCGGCGAGGGCCGCCGCCGCCGAGCGGAACGCGCGTACCCGGTAGGTGGCCTCGTTGGCCCGCTCCAGCAGGAACGCGATCCGGCGCAGGTCGGCGACGGGGTCTCTGGCGCTCATGCCTGGCAACCTACGCGCCTGCGCCGCCGGTCGGGTGACGACCGGCGGCGCGGGGTTGGCGGGGGTGGACCGGATCAGGAGTACGGCAGCCGTACCACCGACTGGTTGCCGATGCCCAGGGTGGACGGGTTGACGCCGATCGCCGACCACACCTCCACCCGGACCGTGCCCCGGGAGAGGTTGCCCAGCGTGCCGGTGGCGGAGAACAGGCCGGCGTTCTGGGTGTAGTGCTCGTAGCCGGGCACCGGATCGGTGGCGAAGTACCGGTACGTCTCCACCCGGTCGAAGGTGCCGTCCCCGGTCAGGTCGTAGGAGATCCGGGCCTGCACCCCGTTGCCGACCGACTGGCCGGCGTCGAGGAACAGGTCGAACCCGGTCTGGCCCCCGGTGTGGGTGAGGGTGAGGCCGGTGGCGGTGAAGACCACCGGGTTGGCCGGGGTGCCGTCGTGGTTGACGCCGCCGCTGCCGGGCACCGTGGCCGTCGCCGCGCTGCCGGCCGCCCCGAGTCCGCCCCCGGCCAGCAGGAACCGGGTCGGCGAGCCGGCCGGCGGGGTGGTCGGCGGCGGGGTCGGGCTGGTCGGGGTCGGCGACGGCCCGGTCGGCGTGGGGGTCGGGGTGGGCGAGGTGGTCGGGGTCGGGCTCGGGTTGGTGCCGCCGGCCGCGTTGCCGCCACTCCAGGTGTACGCCCCGCTGGTGGCGGTCTTCCCGGCGGCCACGGTGAGGCTGGTGCCGTCGGAGAACCGCACGGTCAGCGGCGCGGCGGTGATGTTGCTGGCCACGTAGGTGCGGACGCCGTTGCGGCTGAACACGGCGGCCAGCGGGTGGCTGGCGGTGACCGTGGTGTCCACCTGGCCGAGCGCGGCGAGGTTGCGGACCCAGTGGAAGGTGTGCGCCCGGCTCTCCCCCTCCTCCGGGGTGTAGCCGGGGTTGGCCCGCAGCTTGGCCAGTGCCGCGTCCGGATCAGCGAGGGCGAGGAACTGCCAGTGGATGTCCTGCCACACGGTGGGTTCACCGCCGTTGTTGCGGACCAGCTCGGCGTAGTTCGCCCTGGTGTAGGCCGGCCGGTAGCCGAGGTAGAGGTGTCCGCCGGTGACGGGGAGCATGTTGATGCCCTGGATCATCTCCGGTTCGGCGCTGAACCAGGTCGCGTACGCCCCACCGTCGCCCCAGACCATGCCGACGGTGGAGTGCCCGAACGTCTCCGGGTAGTTCTCGTCGTCGACGTCGAACCAGTACTCCTGGATCGCGGCGGCCTGGGTGGTGTAGATGAACACGCCCGCGTCCCGGACGGCGGTGTTCCCGGTGGCCTGCCCCCACTGGATCAGTGCGTTGGCGAAGTTCATCCCCTCGGACGAGGACTCCTGGTTGTTGCCGGCGTTGAACGAGCCGTGCCCGGAGGCCCAGTCGTGCCCGGCGTAGATGTCGAAGTCCCGCAGGTAGGGGAAGCGGGTGTCGGAGCGCTGGTAGTTGTTGGCGTCCCGGATGAGCAGGTCGACCATGCCGCCGTACTGGCTCTGCGCGGCCCACGCCGGGTCGAACTTGGCCAGCGTCGCCGCCGCCGCGATGAAGTACCCGTAGTGGAAGTGGTGGTCGTTGAGTTCCTGGTCGGACCCGTACGACGCGGGGTAGCCGATCAGGGTGCCCCAGTTGCGGTCGTAGTAGAAGATCTTGGCGGTCTTGCCCGGGGTGGCGGTGAACCAGTCGGTCAGGGTGCCACGGATGGCGTTCAGCGCCGCGTTGCGGGTCTCGGTGTCGCCGACCTGGTCGGCGATCTCGGCGATCCGGGCGGCCCGGCCGAGGCCCTTGCCGGTCCAGTAGGTGTCGCCGCCGCGCTGGTCCATCGGGTTGCCCCGGACGGCGGCGAGCTGCTCCCTGAGCTGGGCGAGGTCGGTGCCGGATCCGGTGGCCACGGCGGGCACCTCGGGCAGCACGCCGTGGAACCTCATCGCGGTACGGAAGGAGGACACCCCGGTCAGCACCTTCATCCGACCGCGCGCCGACGGGTAGGTCTGGCCGAGCGGGGTGCTGCCGGCGAGCGCCTTCCACTGGTGCGGGTAGAGGCTGACCACGGTCTGGCCGGCGGTGCCCTCCCGGGCGGTGGTGGTGAACGAGTAGGTGGTGTTCACGGTGCTGGTCGCCGGGTCGTAGGTGTAGCCGACCCGGGTGCCGGTGACGTGCGCGTGGGCGTACCGGCCGTAGCTGGTGGCGAGGGTGGCGCGGGCGGTGGCGTCGGCGGTGGGCGGCAGCAGGGCGAGCGAGAAGTAGCCCTTGCCGGCCAGGGTGGAGGTGATCCGTCCGTTGGCGACGGTCCAGGTCGCGCCGGTCGGGGCGTACCCGACGTAGTCGTGGCCCCGGACGGTGAAGCCGATGGTGCCGCCGCTGTTGGACCAGACGGTGGCCGCGCCACCGGTCGGGTTGATCTGGGCGTTCCCGCCGCTGGCCTGGAAGTAGGCGAACGGCAGGCCGTGGCCGATGGTGGCGCGCAGGGTCCGGGCGCCGTCACTCCAGTACGGGGTGACCGTCCAGTCGGACCAGTCGTCGACCTTCACCACCGGTGCGCCGAGCGCGGCAACGCCGACCCGGATGTCCTCGGTGTAGGTGTACTTGAACTCGCCCACGCCGGTCGGGCTGCCGGAGACGGTGGCGGTGGACGGCGCCGAGAAGCCGAGCCCGTCGGTGAAGGTCTGGTACGACAGCGGGTGGGCGTGCAGCGGTTCGCTGTAGGAGCAGTTGGTCTTCTTCCACAGCAGCGACGACCACCAGTCGTTGGTGGGGACCGGCCCGGCGGGGGCGTTGGCGGTGGCGTACTGGCGGGGGTTGGTGGACAGGTCGCCGCAGCCGACGGGGAGCGGGCCGACCGGGTCGGTGGTGTAGCTGCCGGCGCCGACGCTGGCGGCCTCGGCGGGGGTGCCGGCGGTGCCGAGGGTGAGTCCGCCGACGAGGACGGTGATCGCGGTGGTGGTGGCGAGCACCCAGGGGGTACGGCGCCGGGGGACGGGAGGTGTCATCGGGCCTCCTCCGCGCGGGGCCGCCGGGACGACCAGCTACACGCGGTTCGTCGGAATTAGGGAGGATAGTTATTCCAGAGAGCGCTCTCTCATTCCGGGACGTTAACCGACGAGTAATACCTACGTCAATGCGTACCGTCGGTCAGCCGGCGTTCGACCCGCGGCCGGGCGCACGGGGGCAGCCGTGCTCCCGCTCCCAGGCGGTCACCGCCGCGACCGGCGACCGGTTGCCCTTGCCCCGCCAGGAGTCCAGGTACTTCGCCGGCCACACCACGCCCCGCCGGATCCACCAGTCGTCGTGCCCGGTGCACTTCGGCGACAGCCCGAAGTGCAGGTGACAGACGTTGTTGGCGTTGCCCGTCCGGCCCACCTCGCCGAGCTGCCGCCCGGCGGACACCCGGACCCCCGCGTCGATCCCCGCGCTGACCACGCTGAGGTGCGACCCGTAGTACCGCACCCCGTCGTCGCCCAGCAGCGACACCGACAGACCACCGTTGTACGGCCCCAGCGGCCCCTTGCGGTCGAACCGGTCCACCCGGCTGACCTCCAGGATCGTCCCGTCGGTGACCGCCACCACCGGCTCGCCGCAGTCGGCGAAGATGTCCGTGCCCGGGTAACCCGAGTGCGTCGGGTGGTAGGAGACGTTGCCCGCCCGTACCGGAAAGACCCGGCGCAGGGCGGCGGGGGCCGGGGTGGCCGACGACGGCGACCCGGTCGGGGCCGGGGTGGCCGAGGGCGAACCCGTCGGGGTCGCCGGCACCGTCGACCCGCCGCTCGCCGTTGCCGTCGGGTCGTCCCAGACCGGGGGCGCGACCGGTCGGTCCGTCCCGCAGCCACCCAGCAACGCCGCCACGAGCAGCAGAACGGGGTACGCCGGACGGGTGCGCCGTCGGTCGGGCCGGAGCGAGGACATTCGGCCATCCTGGCAGACGGCTACGGTGGAGGTCACACCGACAGCGGCCCCGGCCGACCCGCCGGCCCGGCCCGGCGTCGCCGGTGCGGCGCGGTCCGGTCGGCCGGAGGGGGAGCAGTGACCACGACGAACCAGCAACCCGGACCCCTGCCGCCCCGGCTCCCGTACGTCCCGTCGGGCCTCTTCCCCGCCGGGCCGCCCCGCCGGCCGACCTGGCGGGAACCGCACCCGGTCACCGGCGCGGCGGTGGCCGCGGGGGGCGCGCTCGCCGCCGCCTGGCTGGCACTCTTCGGCCTGCTCGGCCGGGACGTCAGCGGGTACGCCTGGTGGACGTTCGTCGCCGGCGCGCTGGCCTGGCTGGTCTCGCTGGCCCTGATCCGGTACGGCGACCGGGGGGCCGGCACCGGCGTCGCGATCGTCACGGCGGGTGGTTGGAGCATCGCGTTCGCGGTCGTCGTCACGCGGTGGGCGGTGAGCGCGGACTGGCCGATGTGGTGACACCGTGTCATCGCACGGCTTCGTTTGCCGCACCATCTTGACGTACTCGCTGTGACTGGGGACGCTCTTGGTATGGCCTGGAACACCCCGCGGCTCGACTCCGAGCGGAGCCGCCGCCGCCTGCAGATTCTCGCCGAGCTGGCGGGAGCCCGCGCGGTACGCCAGCGGGAACGGCCGCAGCGGGAACGCACCGAGCGGCTGCGCCAGCTCATCGCCACCCGCCGCCGCGTCGCCGGCTGACGAATTTCCCGGATTGCCGGCCCTTCGGGGCGTTGACCGCTCGGCTGCCGACCCGACCGGTTAACGTGCACGCGTAACGAGTCGGCTGTGCCGAGGTCTTTTTTGGGGGAACCATGTCGTACTTCGCTGCCGCCGCGGTGCGCGTCGAGGGCGGCTGGAGCGCCGCCGAGGTGAACCTGCGCGGCGCCACCGACGTCGACGAGGTCGCCGACCGGCTGCGCGACGTCGCGCCGGACGCCGAGGTGTCGCTGCTCTTCGTCGAGGCCGACGACGCGTACCTGGTGCTGCTGCGCCTCGACGAGGGGGAGGACCTGCGGGTCTTCGGCTCCGACTCGGCGTACGCGGAGGAGTCCCGGCTGGGCGCGCTGCTCGTCGGCGACCTCAAGACCTCGGTCACCGACCTCGACGACGTCGACGAGCCGCCGTCGACCACCGTCGGCGGGGGCGACGAGGAGAGCGGGCAGCAACCGGTCGTCGACCCGGAGGCCGACCCGGTGGGCGAGGCCGACATCCTCGCCGACCTGGGCATCTCCGCCCAACGTCTGCTCAAGCTCTGCGCCCACGAGGGGATGCTCCCGGCCGACGTGACCGCCGAGGTGTGCCAGGTGCTCGGCTGCGCCGACGAGGTCGAGGAGCTGCGTGAGGTCTGACCGACCTCCCCCCTCCCCGGCCGCCGACGACCCGGCACGGCCGTCCGACCCCGACCCGGCTCGACTGCCTGACCCCGACCCGGCCCCGCTGCCCGGCCCCGGCCCGGCGCGGCTGATCGACCCCGCCCCGGCTCTGCTACCCGACCCCGCCCCGGCTTCGCTCGCCGACCCCGGCCCGACCGATCGCCGTCAGCGGCACGAGCGGTGGATGCGCCGCGCGCTGGAGATCGCCGTCACCGGCCCCGAACCGCCCACCGGTGGCCCCGGTGACGGGATGACGCAGGACGACGTGCCGGTGGGCGCGGTCGTCTACGGCCCGGACGGCACCGAGCTGGCCGTCGGCCGCAACGAGCGGGAGCTGACCGGCGACCCCACCGCGCACGCCGAGGTGCTGGCGCTGCGCCGGGCCGCCGCCCGGTTGGGCCGGTGGCGGCTGGACGACTGCACGCTGGTGGTGACGCTGGAGCCGTGCACGATGTGCGCGGGCGCACTGGTGCTGGCCCGGATCTCCACAGTCGTCTTCGGGGCGTGGGAGCCCAAGACCGGGGCCGCCGGCTCGCTCTGGGACGTCCTGCGCGACCGTCGCCTCAACCACCGGCCCGAGGTCTACGCCGGGGTCCTGGAGACGGAGAACGCCGCCGTCCTGCGCGCCTTCTTCCGCTGACCCCGCGTCGGGCCGACGGGACCGGGCGGGTCGGGTTGGGTTGGGGCGACGGGGCCGATGTTGCGGTATCGCCGGGGTGGGACACCGCAACATCGGCCCCGTCGAGCCGTCGAGCCGTCGAGCCGTCGAGCCGTCGAGCCGTCGAGCCGTCGAGGCGTCGAGGCGTCGAGCCGTCGAGCCGTCGAGGCGACGGTCAGCGGGTGACGGCGGTGTCCAGGGCGATCTCCACCATCTGGCCGAAGGTCTGCTCGCGTTCCTGCGCGGTGGTCTTCTCGCCGGTCTTGATGTGGTCGCTGACCGTCAGCAGGGTCAGCGCGCGGGCCCGGAACCGCGCGGCGATCGTGTAGAGGGCGGCCGACTCCATCTCCACCGCCAGCACGCCGTAGTCGGCCAGGGTGTCGTACAGGTCCGGCCGGTCGGTGTAGAAGGCGTCGGCGGCGAGGATCGGACCGACGTGCATGGTGATGCCGCGCCGCTCGGCCACCTCGACCGAGGTGCGCAGCAGCCCGAAGTCGGCCACCGGGGCGTAGTCGATCAACCCGTCGAAGCGCATCCGGTTCATGTTCGAGTCGGTCGACGACCCGATCGCCGCGATGACGTCGCGTAGCCGGAGGTCCTCGGTGAGCGCGCCGCAGGAGCCGACCCGGATCAGGGTCTTCGCCCCGTACTCGTTGATCAGCTCGTGGGCGTAGATGGACGCGGACGGCATGCCCATGCCGGACCCCTGGACGGAGACGTCCACGCCGTTCCACCGCCCGGTGAAGCCCAGCATGCCCCGCACCGTCGAGTAGCAGGTGGCGTCCTCGAGGTAGGTCTCCGCGATCCACTTGGCCCGCAGCGGGTCGCCCGGCATCAGGACCCGCTCGGCGATCTCGCCCGGCTTCGCGCCGATGTGCGTACTCATGGCAAAGATCCTGCCAGGCCGCCCGGAGCGATACCGGTGCGGCATCCGAACCGGGGTTCCTGTACCCTCGTCGGCGGTGGCGTGTCCGAGTGGCCTAAGGAGCACGCCTCGAAAGCGTGTGAGGGTTTACGCCCTCCGCGGGTTCAAATCCCGCCGCCACCGCTCTGTAGCAGGCGAAACGCCCGGGCGATCCGTGAGGATCGCACCGGGCGTTCCGCTTGTGGTCCCAGTCTCCGGCCCCGCCTGTACGAGCCGGACCGGTCCGGGCGCCCTCGTGGGCCGGGACTACCGGTTGTCGGGCCGGTGGTCGGTCAGCCGGTCCAGCACCGCGTAGACGGCGACGGCGGTGAGCATCGGGTTCACCGTCCCCGGCACCTGCCAGGCGAGCATGCCGAGCAGGGCGGAGACCGCCAGGATGACGAGAATCCGGAGCGGAAGGTCCGGTGCGGAGTGCGGCGTTCCGGCGGGCTGACGTAGCCTCATCTGCGGATGTCCTTTCTGGTGGGAGATCCCTGACGGCACCCGTTGCAGCGGGTGCCGTCGCGCTTTCGGGCCTTCCTCGGCGCGACGGACAACGTTTCGGGACCGTGCATATGCACGTGCAGATGCACGTGCATATTGATGATAGGGCACCCGGCGTCACAGTGGGATCCCCCGTGCGTGATCGACACGAAGCAGGCCGGCGGAACCGGGCGCGCCGGCCCACCACGCGGGGTCACCCGGCCGGCGCGTGGGTGAGCCGGTAGGTCGCGTCGAGCGCGTCCGACTCCAGCAGCACGGTGACCGGTCCGGCCGGCAGCGAGCAGGTGATCGTCCGCCCCACCGAGTAGCCGCTCGGGCCGCAGTAGCGGACTCCCTGGGCGTCGAAGACCGACAGCCGCGCATCGCCGGCACCGGCCGTCCGGGACCAGGTGAAACTCTGCCGGGCGGCGTGCTGGTCGGCCGGCACCGAGAGGCAGACCGCGAACCGGTCCGGGCCGGTGGTCACCGTGGACCCCGCCGCGTCGCCGGCCAGCACCGGGCAGGCCGGCGGGCCGTCCACCCGGGCCACCCCGAAGGTGTACGAGGTGGAGGGGTAGCCGTCACCGGCGCTCAGCAGCACCGAGTGCGGGGCCGGCCCGGTCAACGCGCAGGCGTACTGGCGCAGCGAGTAGTAGTCGCACACCTCGTCGCCGGTCGCGTCGACCACGCTCATCTCCGGCGTGGTCGCCTCCGTCGCGTCGCCCGGCAGCAGCCCGACCACCCGTGCCCCGGCCGGGCTGGGCAGCCGCAGGCAGCGGTACTGCGCGGGGGCCTCGAAGGTGCCCTGCTGCGGTGCGTCCCGCCAGCCGGTGTCGGAGACGGTCGGGCAGCCGGTGACCTGCCAGGGTAGTAGCGCGAAGGCGTGCTGGGCGTCGTTGTCGATCACCGTGTGGATCATGCTGCCGTCGAGGACCAGGGTGTACCGTCCCGCCGCCGGCACCGCGCAGGAGATACCGGTGCAGAGCTTGTGCCCGGTGGAGTCGTAGACGTTGCCGTACCGCCGGTAGTTGTCGTCGGTCATCGCCTTGACCCGGTAGGTGCCGGCGGCGGGCAGGTCGAGGATCCGGCACCGGATGCCGCCCAGCGCCCCGGCGGGCGCGGCGTCGTACTCCCCGGGCGTGATCGTCGGGCAGCCGGCCGGGTCGGAGAGCCGGCGCACCTGCAAGCGGTACGTCAGGTCGACGCTGTCGGTCTGCCACCAGCTCAGGTACGTGATCACCCGGTAGGTGCCGGTGGCGGGCAGCACACAGCCGTCCTCCTCCTCTTCCGAGGACCCGGTGCAGATCGCCGTGCCGGTGGAGTCGACCAGCCAGGCCCAGGCGTCGTTGTACCTGTCGGGCGCGACGTAGGTGACCATCCGCTGACCGGCGGTGCCGGTGAACGGCTGGCAGTTGGTCTGCACCTGGGAGGTCTGGTGCAGCCGGAGGGCGGCCTGGTCCCAGGACGTGCCGGTGGTCGGCGCGCAGCCGTCGGTGCCGTCGAGGCGGGTCACCGCCACCTGGTAGTCGATGGCGGTGCCGAAGTCGTTCCGGTTGAGCATCAGCAGGGTGTACGACCCGGCGGCCGGGACCGGGCAGGCCCGGCGGGAGTCGTACTCGGAGCAGACCTGGTCGCCGGCGGCGTCGTACATCGTCCAGGAGAGGTACTGGTCGTGGTACTGGTTGAGCCGGACCAGCAGCGGTCCGGCGGCCGGCGTGGTCACCACGTGGCAGCCCACCTCCTCCTGCTGGCTCACCGTCCCGCTGCCCACGGCCGCGCCGGGATCACCGAACGGGGCCAGTGGCACGGCCGGGCAGCCGACCGGGTGCGACAGCCGGGGCATCCGCAGGGTGTACGCGCTGGCGGTGCCGTACTGCTCCCGCAGGAGGAGCCGGTACGGGCCGGGCCGGTCCAGGGTGCACCGGTCGACGTACCGCACCTCGCACAGCGGCTGGAGGTGGGCGTCGAGGACCTCCCCCCGCACGTCGAACTCCCCACTCGGGTCGTACGTCCGCAGCACCGAGTGCACCGGCTGGTCGAAGCGGAAGCAGTGGGCCGCCGTGCCCGCCGCCAGGGTGCCGGTGACCCCGGGGGAGGCGAAGGAGAAGAACGACTCGGGCAAGTCCCGACACGTCGACGGGGTGCGGGTGGACTCGACGGCCAGGGTGTAGTCGCCGCGGCCGGTGGGGTACGACAGCTTGACGGTGACCGTGTAGGTGCCGGCCGGGCCGAGCTGGCAGCTGTCCGAGTCGACGCCGAACCAGCAGACGTGCGCGCCGGCGGAGTCGGTGACCCAGCCCTGGGCGTGGTCGCCGCTGCCCCGAGTGAGCTGGGTGACCAGGACGTCCTGGTCGGCGGAGGTGGTGACCGTCCACCGGTGCTGCTGCGTGTCGATGATCGCCGCGCACGTCACCACGGTGCCCAGCGGCAGGACCCCGCCGCAGGTGCGCCCGGGGCGGGGCGCCTGCGGTGGCGCGGTGCGGGTGGCGGTGCGTACCGGCGGCTCGGTTTCCTCGGCCGCCGGCGTTCCGGCGGCTGCCGGACGCCCGGCCGTCACCCCCGGCGTGCTCGCCGCCGAGGCGGGGCGACCCGCCGCCGTTCCCGGCCCGACCGGTGCCGTTCCCGGTGCGGCGGGCGCGGGGGCCGGCGTCGGCGCTGCCGGCCGCGCACCGGTCGCGGTGTCGCCGCCCGACGGGTTCGTCGTCGGTCCGGCCGCCAGGGTGGCCGATGGTCCGATCAGGATGGTCGCGGCGACGGTGGCGCCGACCACCAGCCACCTCGCGCGCGGTCGGCGGTACGGGCGTGTGGACAGCTGCGTTCTCACCATGACTCCCCCGTGGGCTACCGCGCCGCTGCGCGGGCGAGCAGATGATTCCACGGTGGTCGATCATGAGCCATCGGATACTCGGCTGGTCCGCCGGATACCCGCCCGGTCCGCGACGTCTGCTCAGCAGGGACCGTCGGCTCAGCAGGGACCGTAGCCCTCGTCGAAGAGGCGGCGGGCCCAGTCGGCGTACCCGGCGATGATCTCCCGGACGGCCGTGCCGTCGTGCAGGAAGAGGTAGCCCCGCTCGCCGTCGCGGGCCAGCAGCCCGTCGAACCGGTACGTCCGTGGTGGCGCGTGCAGCCGGACCGCCGACGGGTAGCGGCTCAGCACCTCCCCGACCGGGGTGCCCACGGTGATCCCCTCCGGGGTCCTCATCGGGTCGTCGAGCCAGAGCAGCACCAGCCGGTCGTCGACGAAGATCGGGCTGGCCGTCCCGTGCCCGGCCAGCGTCGTACCGCAGGTGTCGGCGGCGGTACGGAGCATCCCGCGCCGGGTCAGCTCCGTCTCGCTGTCGCCGAACTCGGCCCCGGACAGGCCGTGCAGGCCGACCACCTGGCCGGGGCCGATCGGCCGCGCCGGGATGTCGGGTCCTGACGGATGGGTGCCGCTCCCCGAGGCCGAGGCCGCCACCAGTAACGCCGCGAGCACGGCGAATTGTCGCAATTTCATAGAATCCCCCAGTCCACAACGGGACCGGGGCGTTCAGGTTGCTGGTCGGCCGGGAATTGCCGTTCCTCCCATTCCTCGGCCAGCTCGTCCCAGTAGTCGGCGGTCAGCCCGCGCCGGCCGTGAGCCAGCCAGCCGGCGGTGTTCCGCTCCAGGTGCAGCCCCAGCTCGGCGAACGGGTCGAGCCACCGCCCCGGCTCCACGCCGAGCTGGACCAGCGCCGCATTGATCGGCCACTCCCCGCGCGGCAGCGTGAAAGCGTGGTCGAAGCGCGGACCCCAGCTCAACCGGCCGCCCAGCCAGACCGCCGACGCCTGCCGGCCGAGGCCCCCGGCGAACTCCGCCTCCAGGTACGCCACCGGCCCGCGCCGGGACCAGCTGTCCAGCAGCGCGCCCAGGGCCGGCGAGAAGACCAGCTCGAACGGCTGCTCGGCGGTCGGCTCCCCGGGGTGGAAGTCCGGCAGCGCGCCGGTCAGCTCCTCGACCAGCTGCGGGGTCACCGGCAGCAACGCGAAATCCTGCCGCAGCGCCGCCAGCACCGCGTGATCCAGGTCGACGGTCTGCTCACGCAGCAGCTCGACGTCCGCGACGACCGCGCTGAGCTGGTAACTCATCCGATTCCTCCGCCGTCCACAGCCTGTGGATAGCACATGTGTACGACGGATCCGGGGCCGCCGCGAGTGCCCGTACGGTACTGGTTCGGTGCGGGAGGCGTGCCGTTGTCCTGCCTCCGGTGAATGCCCTGCCCTCGATGGGGTGGTCGGGCGGCTACTCGTCGTCTTCCGCAGGCGGGCGGGGAGGGCGGTGGTGGCGTGCCCACTCGTCCACCTCGTCCGCGTCCCAGACCGTGGTGCCGATCAGGCGGGCGAGCGGTTCGGGGAACCCGGGTCTGCGGGTGATCTGTAGGACCCGTTGCCGCGACACGTTGAACAGGGCGGCCAGTTCGCCCGGTCCGTACAAGCGCGGTCGCTTCACCGCTCGACCGTAAGCACAGCGATGTCTTGACTATCGCTCCTTGCTGATTGACAAGTGCATGTCAGATGGGGTGAGGTAGAGATGGCCTCCGGCCCGGTGGAGGAGCTTCCCGGCGGGTCGGGGGTGCCGTGAAAGTCCGACCCCCGTCTCGGAGGCGACATGCAGAGACACGCGCCGCTCAGACCGCTCTGGATCTGCACCGCCGATGCGCTGCCCTGGCCCTGTGGGCAGGCTCGGCTCGATCTGGTAGCCGAGTACGCGGGCGAGCGGGTCAACCTTGCCGTCGACCTTGCCGAGTTGTTCGTGGAGGCAACCGCCGACCTGGCCCGGCTTTGCCCTGAGCCGCCCGACCCGATCGCCACCTACCAGCGCTTCCTGGGCTGGGTGAAGACTGTGCCAAGGCCTGAACCGGCCCGCACGGCCTGTGCGGCATGTCCCGGGACGGCTTCGGGAAACCACGAATGGTTGACTCCCCACCCGGGCCGCCCTTCGCGCTGGATCGGCCCATTCCACCTTCCCGGCCGGTGAACGGTATGCGTCCCACGCATACGTCGTCAGTCGTGTTCGGCGACGATCTCCCGCAGCAGCGCGGCGAGCGGCTCCGGGTGGGAGAGCATCGGATGGTGCCCGGTGGCCAGCTCCACCGTCCGTCCCGCCCGTGCCGCCTGGGCGCGCTGCACCTCCGGCGGGGTGGCCCGGTCCCCGGCGCAGACCACCGCCGTCGACGGGATCGACCGCCAGCCCGCGTACCGGACCGGGGTGGTGAGCACGGCGGCGTCCTGCCGGATCAGCCGGGCCAGCGCGCCTTCCACCGCCGCCGCGTCACAGTCGTGCAGGAACAGCGGCGGGACCAGCTCGGCCTGGGCCGCGAACGTGCCGTCGGGGGAGAACTCCAGGTGGGGCGCGGGTCCGGCCGGCCCGAGATCGGCCAGGGACTCACCCACGTCGGGTAGGAACGAGCTGACGTAGACGAGATGCCGGACGTCCCCGGCGTCGGCCGCCGCAGTGGCGACCACCCCGCCGTAGGAATGGCCGACGAGGATCGTCGGTCCGCCGTCGCGCAGGACCCGACGGGTCTCCTCGACGTCGTCGTCCAGCCCCGCCGGCCGGCGCGTGTCCGGCAGCTCGCCGCAGCTCGGTAGCCGTACCGCGACGCTCGCCGTCCCGCCGGCCGCGAGCAGCGCGTCGACCCGGGACCACCACCACGCCCCGTCGCGTACGCACGCCCCGTGCACGAAGACGATCCGCATCGCTGGCTCCTCACCGGGCGCCATGCCCACCGGCCCACCTGCGGCGACCCTAGCGACCGGGGCGGGGCGCGGTACGCCCGTTCTGCCACGGGCAGAGCGCAGCGGGGCCGGGTGCTGCCGGCGGGCGGGGGTCGCAGGAAACGGCGAAGGGCCGACCCTCGCGTTGGTGCTGCTCAAAAGAGCGGGGGATGCGAGATTCGAACTCGTGAGGCTTTTATCCCAATACGCTTCCCAAGTCTTCTATTCCGCGTCCGCCTAGGGCTGCCGCCGTACGGAGCTTCAGCGCTATAGCCTCGAACAAACTGGGCGGATAGCCTTGAACGTGGTTAGGCGAGACGACAACTGAGGCGGTTCAGTCGCGCAGCCAAGAGCGGACATCAGCTATGGAGTTTTTCCGTCGTCTGGAGAGTCGTCCTCGGGTCCGTCGCTGTCAGCACTTGAGCCATTCGAGACGGGTTCTACGCTGCCACCACCCGACCATATCGCCTGCTGCTCAAGCTTGAGAGGGTACAGGACGGCCGGTTGCACGACGCCCGGCAAACCGTCGCCACTGTGCTCCTGGTCCTCGGCATCTCCAGCCAGGCCGCTATGGGCATGATGGGCTGGTCCAACTCGGCGAAGGCTGTCCGGCGCCAGCACTTGACTGACCAGATGCGTCGGGGCATCGCGCAGTAACTTGACCGGCTGATCTGGGAACAGGATCAGGTGGATGCATTAATGGCGAGCGGCGCTCGCCTACCCGCCATTAATGCATTATTGATTGTTCTAAAATAGGTGAATTTCTCTGGTCTGCCCGTCTGGGCCAACTACCCTGAGTGATTCGCCGGAATCGAGCATTCGCTGCACCCAGGAATAAAGCTGAACGGCCCGGTTTATCGTGTCCGTCTTGCTGTCGCCCGTTAGATCGCTTGCTTGCTCCAGTGCGGCGACCGTCCGGGGGAGTAGGTTCACAGTTACCTTGGTGAGTGAGCCTCCGTTTCCGCGGCTCATCGGAGGTGCTGGTGGCGCGAGATTGCCTTCTGGCTGTTTTGGTTCGCGTTCTTGTGACCGGTCATCTTGGACTGGAGCAACGGCGGTCGCGGATGGCATTGCCTCTCCCTTTTGTGATCCTCTCCCTTTGGGTGGCTGTTACCGCAGCCGCCCGGGGGCGAGGCCTCTGCTGCGAGGCTGCTGGTCTCTTCGTCTCAGCGCCTGATGATCGTTCTTGTGGCGGCGGTCATCTTGGGCGCCGTCTACCTTGCCGGACGCATGCCCGGAAGGCAACCCTATAGCCATATGATGTATGGCTCTTTGATGTTCTGTACTTCGGGCAAGCTTCGTCGACTGAGGTCACTATCCGAGGTCAGAACCGGACGGGGGGTGGGGATCGGGGCGGTCGGGGTCACATGTTACGTTCGGCGTCCTGCGCGTAGCGGAGGTGAGACCAGCTCTTACGGGTACACGAGCTGGCCGATACGGTGAGCGTAAGTCCCGCAAGTGCCCCTTGTGTACCTTTTGAGCAGAAGGACAGGTGCATGCCGAGGAAAGACAACAGCAGGTCGGCGCAGACGGAAGTCGACTTCACCGTCACCGAGCCGCAACCTGACCCCTCAGATGAGCGTCGTGCGCGCCTCAAGATCCACCAGAAGGGAGTTGAGTGGGAGGGGCGTGACCTTCCCGCGGCTGCGGTCACGGGAGTGGTTGGCCTCTTCCTGATGACCATGATGGCCGTTGGCACCGTTGCTGCTGCGCAGCTCGTGGTCGAGAGCGTATGGATGGTCCTGGTGGGGGGCGGCATCCTCACGGTGTTGATCGGCGTGTTCACGGTGATCCTCGCCAGGGCGCAGCGCGACAGTCGGCCCGCTCAGGCTTCGCAGCATCATGGCCAGCAGCCTGCTGTGCGCGGCCGCCCTCGCTCTGGCAGTCGCGGTGGCACTGCTGGAAAGCGGACTCCCCGTCCTCGTCGGTGACCGCCGGGGTGAAGCGTGGGTTCTGCCAGCACGAACCGAGACGACAACTGAGACGAGAGCGACGGTAGAGACGACTCAGGACCGGTCCCGTGGGGACCGGCCCTGTCGTTGGTGCTGCTCAGACGAGCGGAGGATACGAGATTCGAACTCGTGAGGGTTTTATCCCAACACGCTTTCCAAGCGTGCGCCCTAGGCCTCTAGGCGAATCCTCCGCGAGCCAGGATACAGGTCCCCGCCGGCCCGGCCACCCCACCACCCCCCGAAGATCCACCAGGGGTCGGGTAGGGTGGTGCCTACCTCCCGTGCGGCGGTATCTCGTGAACCTCCCCAGGGCCGGAAGGCAGCAAGGATAAGCGAGCTCTGCCGGGTGCACGGGAGGCCTTTTCGTCTCCCCCCACCGGTACCGTACCTGCGGGTCTGGTCCGGGGTGGTGGGTGGTCACCCGCGCCCGACCGGCGCAGAATGGCTCGGTCGAGAGGAGGCGGGGCGAGTGACGCTGGCGCTCTACCGCAAGTACCGGCCGCGCACCTTCGCCGAGGTCATCGGCCAGGAGCACGTCACCGAGCCGTTGTCGCAGGCGCTGCGCAGCGGGCGGCTCAACCACGCCTACCTCTTCTCCGGCCCCCGGGGCTGCGGCAAGACCTCCAGCGCCCGGATCCTGGCCCGCTCGCTCAACTGCGAGCAGGGTCCGACCCCGGAGCCGTGCGGGCAGTGCGACTCCTGCCGGTCGTTGGCCATCGACGGGTCCGGCTCGATCGACGTCATCGAGATCGACGCGGCCAGCCACGGCGGTGTCGACGACGCCCGTGAGCTGCGGGAGAAGGCCTTCTTCGCGCCGGCCCAGAGCCGCTTCAAGATCTATGTCATCGACGAGGCGCACATGGTCTCGTCGGCCGGCTTCAACGCGCTGCTCAAGCTGGTCGAGGAGCCGCCGGAGTACGTCAAGTTCATCTTCGCCACCACCGAGCCCGAGAAGGTCCTCGGCACGATCAAGTCGCGGACCCACCACTACCCGTTTCGGCTGATCCCGCCGAAGGTGCTCCGGCCGTACCTGGAGCAGCTCACCCAGGCCGAGGGGGTGAAGGTCGACCCGGCGGTCTTCCCGCTGGTGGTGCGTGCCGGTGGCGGCAGTGCCCGGGACAGCCTCTCTGTGCTCGACCAGCTCATCGCCGGTGCCGGCCCGGAGGGGGTCAGCTACCCCCGGGCCGCCGCGCTGCTCGGCGTCACCGACGCCGCGTTGATCGACGAGATGTGCGACGCGCTGGCCGCCGGGGACGGCGCGGCGGCGTACGCCACCGTCGACCGGGTGGCCGAGGCCGGGCACGACCCGCGCCGCTTCGCCGCCGACCTGCTCGAACGGCTGCGTGACCTGATCGTGCTCCAGCAGGTGCCGGACGCCGCCGGCAAGGGCCTGATCGACGGCCCGGCCGACCAGATCGAGCGGATGGCCGCCCAGGCTCAGCAGCTCGGCCCGGCCACCCTGTCCCGCTGCGCCGACATCGTGCACAACGGCCTGGTCGACATGCGGGGCACCACCGCGCCCCGGCTGCTGCTGGAGCTGATCTGCGCCCGGATGCTGCTCCCCGGGGCCGACGACTCCACCGGCGGCCTGCTCCAGCGCCTGGAACGGCTGGAGCGCCGGCTCACCCTGGGTGGCGGGGAGCTGCCGCCGGCCCCCGCCGGCTCCGCACCCCCCACCACCTCCCCGGAGGTACGCCCCACGGCCCCCGCCCCGGGGGCGGCTGCCGCCGCGTCCGACCCGCTGACCGCCGGCCCGCCGGCGGCTGCCGGTGGGCTGACCGGGGCGGCCGCCGCCCGTGCCGCCGCTGCGGCGGCGGGTACCCGTGCCACTTCGCCCGGCCCGCGTCCCGCTCCCGGCGATCCTGCCGGCACGGCGGACACCCGCCCGGACCCGGCCGCCGGCATGGGGGTGGGCGGTCCCGCCGCCGACGTTCCTGCCCAGGGTGGCCCGACCGGCCCGGCCTCCGCTCCTTCCGCCGGGTCGACGGGTTCCGGGGCGGTCGCTGCCAGCCCGACCGGCGCCGACCCGGCCTCCGCCGGGCCGATGGCTTCCGGGGCGGTCGCTGCAGGCCCGATGGGCTCCGACCAGGGCTCCGTCAGGCCGACCGGATCCGGTGGTCCCGCCGTCGGCCAGCCGGGTGTCGAAGCGCCGGTCCGCCGTCCGGTGCCGGCCTCGGCGGTGATGCCCGACCCGGCGACCCCGGAGCCGCCCCGGCCCGGTGCCGCCGCGCCCGGTGCGCTCGACGCGGTCGCGGTGCGCCGGGTGTGGCCCGAGATCGTGGCCAAGGTCAATCGGGTCAAGAAGCCGGCCGCGGCGCTGATGCGCGACGCGGTGGTCCGCGACGTGGACGGGGACGTCCTGGTGCTGACCGTCAAGTCGCCGGTGCTCGCGCAGATGATGGGCGCGCACACCTCGGTCCTGGCCGACGCGCTCTACGAGGAGTTCGGCGGTCGCTGGCAGATCCGCTGCGAGGTGGCCGGTGAGCGGGGCGGCTCCGCGCTCGGCGGCCCGGCCCGACAGTCCGCTCCGCCCCGCCCGGCAGCCGTTCCGGGTGCCGACGCCGGTGGCCCGCCCCGTCCGACGGCCGTTCCTGGTGCCGACCCCGGTGGCCCCGGTGGTGCGGGCGGCCCGGCGGTTGCCAGCGGTGGTTCCGTGGGGCCGGCGGTTGTGGTGGGCGTCGGGGTGGACCGGGGCGGTCCGGCCGGTGCCGCGTCGGCCCCTGCTGCCGGGCGGGCGGATGCGGGCGAGCCCCGGCGCTCCGGCGTGCCGGCGGTCGGGGAGGCCGCGTCGGGCGCTGCTCCGGCTGAGGACGAGGAGGACTGGCCGGAGGCGGCCCGTCCGGGCGGGGCCACGGCCACCGCGACGGCGGCTCCCGCCGTGTCCAGGCCGGCTCCCGCCGTACCGCAGCCGGTCGGACCACCGGCCAGCCCGGCACCGCCCGCGGCGGGTGCGTCCGGCGGGCCGAAGAGCAGTGCGATCGCGGCGGCCCGGGCGGCTGCGGCGGCGGCTGCCGCCGGCACCGCCAAGGGGCCGCGCTCAGCTCAGCCGGCCCGCAAGACGGCCGACGCGGACTGGGCCGGTGAGCCGCCGTACGACCCGGACTACGACGGGCCGGTGCGTGGCGGTGGCCGGGTCGCCCCGGCCGCCCCGGCCTACGAGGGGTTCGACCCGGGCGACGAGCCGCTGGACGAGGTGATCGACGAGCGGACCGCCCGGCAGTCGAGCGAGGAGCAGGCGGTGCAGCTGCTCCGGGAGGCGTTCGGCGCCGAGACGATCGACGAGGTGGACGCGCGCTGACGCGCCGTTCCCCGGACGGGACCACCGGCCGCCCCCGACTAGGCTGGGCGCGGCCGAGCAGACGAGTGCGAGAAGGAGCCCTCCGTGCGCCCAGGTGGACAGCCGAACATGCAGCAGATGCTGAAGCAGGCGCAGAAGATGCAGCAGCAGATCGCCAAGGCGCAGGCCGAGTTGGCCGAGGCTGAGCTGACCGGCACCGCCGGTGGTGGTCTGGTCACCGCGACCGTGTCCGGCTCCGGCGAGATCAAGAGCATCAGGATCGACCCGAAGGTGGTCGACCCGGAGGACGTCGAGACCCTGGAGGACCTGGTCGTCGCGGCCCTGCACAACGCCGCCGAGGCGGCGAAGGAGCTGACCGACCAGAAGATGGGTCCGGTGGCCGGCGGCATGGGCGGCCTCGGCCTGCCCGGATTCTGACCCGCGGATGTACGAGGGTGCCATCCAGGACCTGATCGACGAGCTGGGGCGGCTGCCGGGCGTCGGCCCGAAGAGTGCCCAGCGGATCGCCTTCCACGTCCTGTCGGCGGATCCGGCCGACGTCAACCGGCTGGCCGGCGCGCTGCGCAAGGTCAAGGACCTGGTCCGGTTCTGTACCACCTGCTTCAACGTCGCCGAGTCGGAACAGTGCCGGATCTGCCGCGACCCGCGCCGCACCGACGAGGTGATCTGCGTGGTCGAGGAGCCCAAGGACGTGGTGGCGATCGAGCGGACGGGTGAGTTCCGGGGCCGCTACCACGTGCTCGGCGGGGCGATCAACCCGCTGGAGGGGATCGGCCCGGACAACCTGCGTATCCGGGAGCTGATGAGCCGGCTCAGCGCGGGCACGATCCGGGAACTGATCCTCGCCACCGACCCGAACACCGAGGGCGAGGCGACCGCGACGTACCTGGCGTTGATGGTCAAGCCGATGGGGATCGCGGTCACCCGGCTGGCCAGTGGCCTGCCGGTCGGCGGCGACCTGGAGTACGCCGACGAGATCACCCTGGGCCGGGCCTTCGAGGGCCGCCGCGCGGTCTGAAACCCCCTGCGCCCGGGTGGGTGGTCCGGCGCTGCCTACCGTCGCTGGTTGGTGGTCCGGCGCTGCCCACCGTCGCTGGTTGGTGGTCGCAGCGTTCCGCCGTCCCATGTTCGTGGAGAGTTGTTGCTGCTGGGGCGGCAACAACTCTCCACGATTCACTGCGACATGCCCGCTGGCCGGCACCCGTGGTGGGGTGCCGGCCAGCGATGTCTCTCGAGGGTGCGGGTGGGGGTCAGCTGTTCCAGTGGTCGGTGACGAGGTCGGCGGCCTGCTGTTCCCACTGGGCGTAGTGGTCGGGGTAGGCGGAGACCTGGACGGTCTGGGCGGCCTTGGTCAGGGGCATGTCCTGCCAGCCGTCGACCTGCTTGAGGCCCTTGAGGAACGCGGTGGTGGCGTACTCGGGGTCGGTGATCTGCTCGACCGTGCCCCAGCCGGAGGACGGGCGCTGCTGGAACAGGCCCTGGGAGTCGTGGTCGTTGCGGTCGCCGAGGTGGCCGAGGTTCTCCAGCTTCGACTCCTGCAGGGCGGTGGCGATGGACACCACGGCGGCGCGTTCGTCCATGCCCGCCTTCTTCGTGGCGGCGATGATGGCCTTGACGTTGGCGGTCTGCTCGTCGTCGAGGTCGATGCGGGACTGGTCGCCCTGCACACCGTGCGGGATCAGCTTGTCCTTGTCCACGGCCGGCTTGTCGGCTTGGACGGTGGTGGTGACGCCGGTGGTGGGGGTGGTGGCGTGGGCGTGGGTGGCGGGGCCGGCGAGGATGCCGCCGGTGAAGGCGAGGCCGGCGATGCCGAGGGCGGTCTTGCGCAGGATGGTGGTGTTCATGGGGGGCTCCTTCGGGGGTCGACACCCTGGCTCCCGGCCGGCGAGGGTCGGGGTGCGCCTGTCCCGGGGGACTGGCGCGGCGGGTGTGGGCACCACGTCGGGCGCTCGTGCGGGGGGTGGGGTGCGGCGGGGCCTGCCCGGGGGGCGGCCGCTCGTGCCGAGTCAGGTGTAACGACCGCCGGCCCCGGGTCATTCCACCGGGGGCGGCGGGACCTGCCGGGGGCGGCGGGGTCTGCCGGGGCGGCGGGGTCTGCCGGGCGGGGGTGGGATCTGCCGGGCGGGGGTGGGGTCTGCCGGGCGGGGGTGGGGTCTGCCGGGCGGGGATCCGCCGGCTGGGGATCCGCCGGCTGGGGTGCTGCTGCGGGTCGTACGCAGGGTGTAACGCCGTCGACCCGGCCGGGATTCCGGCCCGGCGGCGCCGACGGTCACCGGACACCGACCCCTCCGCGCTCGGAGCCGGCGAAAACCCCCGTGGGCAGCCCGCCGGACCGGACATCCGGGGGTCCGTCGGGCACCCGGGTGGCCCGCGCGGAGCGCGGGAGGGGGCGGGGTGACGGTGGGTGAGCAGCGTCGGCAAGCCGTTTCGGATTATCCGCCGATTTCCCCACATCGCGCCGCAGCGTCGCTGTGACAGTCCCGTTTGTCGGGGGATCTGCCGGTGTCAGACAAAGCGGTTGGTGTCGGCTTGGTAGCGATTGCCTAACGGCCGTTCCGCTTCGGTGTGTCGTGTCATAGCCTCCCGCTCACGGACCGAGCCATGGACCGGCGTTGTTCAGGCGGATGACAGAGGTGAGAGATGCAGGCGAGAAGGCTAAGGACGGCCGTGAGCCTCGTGGCCGTTGCAGCCCTGGCGGTCGGCGCGGCCGGCTGTGCGGAGAGTGACCGCGGCGATGACAGCAGTGGCGAGGCCAAGACGGGCGGCACCTTCATCTTCGCCGGTGCCGGTGACCCGAAGAACTTCGACCCGATCTTCAACGACGACGGTGAGTCGTTCCGGCCGGTCCGGCAGATGTACGACACCCTGGTCCAGCACAAGCCCGGCACGGCCGACCTGGTAGGTGGCCTGGCCGAGAGCTGGGAGCACGACCCCGAGGGCAAGGTCTGGACCTTCAAGCTCCGCCAGGGTGTGAAGTTCCACGACGGCACCCCCTTCAACGCCGCCGCGGTCTGCTACAACTTCGACCGCTGGTACAACATGAAGGGCGCCGCCGCCCAGTCGCAGATGATCTACTACCAGGACGTCTTCGGCGGGTTCGCCAAGAACGAGGCCGAGGGTGCCGGCGAGGCGCTCTACAACAAGTGTGAGGCCAAGGACGACGGCACCGCCGTGGTCACCCTCAACAAGTACAAGGGGGCGTTCCCCGGCGCCTTCGCGTTGACCGCGCTCTCGATCGCCAGCCCGGAGGCCCTCAAGAAGGGTGACGCCGACACGGTCAAGCAGAACGGCGACTCCTTCGAGTACAGCTCGTTCGCGACCACCACCCCGGTCGGCACCGGCCCGTTCACCTTCGGCGGCTGGGACAAGGCCAAGAACGAGATCACCCTGAACCGGAACCCCGACTACTGGGGCGAGAAGGCCAAGGTCGACAAGGTCATCATCAAGGTGATCAAGGACGAGAACACCCGTAAGCAGGAGCTGCGGGCCGGCACCGTCCAGGGCATCGACTTCCCGGCCCCGGCCGACCGCAAGGCGCTCTCCGGTGAGGGCTTCCAGGTCCTGGACCGCCCGGCCTTCAACATCCTCTACCTGGGCATCAACCAGAAAAACCCGAAGCTGAAGGACCTGCGGGTGCGGCAGGCGATCGCCTACGCCCTCAACCGCGAGCAGCTCGTCCAGACCAAGGGCCCGGGTGGCACCAAGGTCGCCGACGAGTTCATGCCGGACACCGTGCTCGGCTACGCCCCGGACGTGCAGAAGTACGAGCACAACCCGGACAAGGCCAAGCAGCTGCTCAAGGAGGCCGGTGCCGAGGGGCTGACCCTCAACTTCTACTACCCGCCGGACGTCTCCCGGCCGTACATGCCGAACCCGCAGGAGATCTTCACCGTTCTCGCCAACGACCTGCAGGCCGTCGGCATCAAGGTCAACGGTGTGCCGCGTCCGTGGAACGGTGGTTTCAAGGACGACGTGCAGCAGTTCGGCAAGCAGGACCTGCACATCCTCGGCTGGACCGGTGACTACAACGACCCGGGTAACTTCGTCGGCACCTTCTTCGGCCGGGGCAAGGTCGAGTTCGGCGACCAGGCCATGACCGAGATGTTCGACGCGATCGCCAAGGCCGACGGCACCGTCGACGAGGCGGGCAAGAAGGCGGCCTGGGAGCAGGTCAACCGGGACATCGCCGCCAAGTGGCTGCCGGCCGTGCCGGTCTGGCACGCCCCGCCGGCCATCGTCGTCACCAAGGACGTGCAGGGGATGATCGCCAGCCCGTTGACCGACGAGCGGTTCAACACGGTCAGCGTCAACAAGTGACGTCAGTCGGCTGACGCCGTAGGCGTGCATCGGCCCGGGTCGGAGCAAGTGCCGACCCGGGCCGATGCCGCGACCATCGAGAGTCTGGTGTGTGAGAGATGTTGCGAGTCATAGTCCGCCGCCTGCTGCAGCTGGTGGTGACGCTGATAGCGCTGTCCGCGCTGATCTTCGTCTGGCTGCGGAACCTGCCCGGTGGGCCGGTCGAGGCGCTGCTCGGCGAGCGGGCCACCCCGGAACGCCGGGCTTTGCTGATCAAGGCCCTCGGTTACGACCAACCGATCCTCGTGCAGTACGGCAAGTTCATGCAGCGGGTCCTCACCGGGGACCTGGGCAACTCGATCCGGACCGGTGACCCGGTCACCGACGTCATCGCCCGCGCCTTCCCGGCCACCATCGAACTGGCCGTCGCCGCCATGATCATCGCGGTCGGCCTGGGCGTGCCGCTGGGCTACCTCGCCGCCCGCTACCGGGGCCGACTCCTCGACAACCTGACCATCGCCGGCACCCTGCTCGGCATCTCGATCCCCATCTTCTTCCTGGGCTACCTGCTCAAGGACGTACTCACCCAGGACATCCACTGGTTCCCGCCGTCCGGGCGGATCAGCACCGGGATGGACAACACCAGCGTGACCGGGTTCTACGTCCTGGACGGCCTGCTGACCCGGGAGTTCGACGCCAGCGCCGACGCGCTCTGGCACCTGATCCTGCCGGCGATCACGCTGGCCACCATCCCGCTGGCGGTGATCGTGCGGATCACCCGGGCCAGCGTGCTCGACGTGCTCAACGAGGACTACGTGCGGACCGCCGAGGCGAAGGGCCTGCGGCACCGCACCATCCGGGGCCGGCACATCCTGCGCAACGCCCTGCTGCCGGTGGTCACCACCATCGGCCTCCAGACCGGCGCGCTGCTCTCCGGTGCGGTGCTCACCGAGAAGGTCTACAACTGGGGCGGCCTCGGCACCCTGATCACCGACTCGATCAGCGGCGGCCGGGACTACCCGGTGCTCCAGGCGATCATCCTGCTCGCCGCGCTGGTCTTCGTGCTGGTCAACCTGCTGGTCGACCTCTCCTACGCCTTCATCGACCCGAGGGTGCGTGTGCGATGAGCGATCCGACCACCCGTCCCGGCGTGGGCAAGCCCCGTACCGGCGACAGCCCCGCCGACCACCCGGCCGGCACCCCCGCCGACCAGCCCGGCCAGGCCGGCGAGAACCCGACCGGCGATACCCCCACCGGCCGGGCCGGAGACAGCCCGGCCGAGCGGCGGGAGCGCAGCATCGGCCGGCTCGGCGACCGCAAGCGGGCCCGGCTCGACGAGCTGGCCCGGGCCACCGCGGACCAGGGCGGGGTCAGCCTCTACCGGGACGCGCTGCGCCGGTTGCGCCGCAACCCGGTGGCCATCGTCGGCTTCGTCATCGTCGGGCTGTTCGTGCTGGTGGCGCTCTTCGCCCCGCTGATCGCCCCGCACGACCCGGTGCAGCGCTTCGACGAGCTGACCCGGGACCTGACCGTGGACAGCATTCCGGGTGCCACCGCCGGGCACCCGTTCGGCTCGGATCCGCTCGGCCGGGACTTCCTCTCCCGGATGATCCACGGCAGCCGGCAGACCCTCTTCGTCGGCGTGCTCGCCACCCTGATCGGCCTGACCCTGGGCGTGCTGCTCGGCGCGGTCGCCGGTGCCTTCGGCGGTTGGGTCGACGTGGTGCTGATGCGGCTCACCGACGTGATGCTGGCGCTGCCCAGCCTGCTGCTGGCGATCACCCTGGTCGCGATGGCCAGCCGGTCGAGCCAGTGGACGGTCATCTTCGCGGTGGCCATCGTCAGCGTGCCGATCTTCGCCCGGCTGCTACGCGGCTCGATGCTGGCCCAGCGGGAGAGCGACCACGTCCTCGCCGCGCGGGCGTTGGGCGTCAAGGAACGCAACATCGTGCTGCGGCACATGCTGCCCAACTCGTTGACCGCGGTGATCGTGCAGGCCACCCTGACCTTCGCGGTGGCGATCCTGGACGCGGCGGCGCTGTCCTTCCTCGGCCTCGGCGACCCGGACATCAACCGGGCCGAGTGGGGCCTGATGCTCGGTGTCGACGGCCAGCGCTACTTCGAGGTCCGCCCCGAGCTGGCCTACTACCCGGCGTTGGCGATCATCGTGGTCGCGCTCGGCTTCACCCTGCTCGGTGAGGCGATGCGCGAGGCGATCGACCCGAAGAACCGGCGGTGACGGCGGTGCGGCGGGCCGGGGTACGACCCGGACGACCGGCCGTACGGCGGGCCGGGGTGGCCGGTCGCCCCGGGCTGGGCGGGAACCCGGCGGGCCGGCGACCGCGGTCGGGAGCGAACCACCAGCACAGTGAGGAAGTGACCCGATGAGCCTGCTCGACGTACGCGACCTGAGCGTGGTGTTCCAGCGGCGGGGCGAACGGCCGTTCACCGCGGTCGACCAGGTCAGTTTCACCGTGGAGCCGGGGCAGACCGTGGGCCTGGTCGGTGAGTCCGGCTGCGGCAAGAGCGTGACCAGCCTGGCGATCATGGGGCTGCTCCCCAAGCGGGGCAACCGGGTCACCGGCGAGGTGCTGTTCGAGGGCACCGACCTGCTCGGGCTCCGCCCGGACGACCTGCGGGACCGGCGGGGCCGGGACATCGGCATGATCTTCCAGGACCCGCTCTCCTCGCTGAACCCGGTCATCCCGATCGGGGTGCAGGTCGCCGAGGTGCTGGAACGGCACCGGGGAATGGACCGGCGCAAGGCGCTGCGGGAGGCCCGGGAACTGCTCGACGCGGTCGGCATCCCGGACCCGGACCGCCGGCTGTCGGAGTTCCCGCACCAGATCTCCGGCGGCATGCGGCAGCGCGCCCTGATCGCCATCGCGCTGGCCTGCAAGCCCCGGCTGCTCATCGCCGACGAGCCGACCACCGCGCTGGACGTGACCATCCAGGCGCAGATCCTCACCCTGCTCAAGCAGTTGGTGGACGAGACCGGCACCGCGCTCATCATGATCACCCACGATCTCGGGGTGGTGGCGGGCCTCTGCGACACGGTCAACGTGCTCTACGGCGGCAAGGTGGTGGAGCGGGCCGCCCGGCACGACCTGTTCGCCCGCCCCCGGCACCCGTACACGCACGGGTTGCTCAGCTCGGTGCCCCGGCTCGACTCGGTGCGGGGCGAACGGCTGCACGCGATCCGGGGCTCGGTGGCCGACAACATCCCGTGGGTCGAGGGCTGCGCCTTCGCACCCCGCTGCGACAACGTGGTGGACGCCTGCCTGGACGGCCCGCCACCGTTGGAGCCCACCGCCTCCGGCGGCGACCTGCGATGCAACAACCCCGTTTCGGAGGAGGTGGCGGTGCCGTGACCGAGCGGACCGGACCTGAGGACGACACCGTGGCCGAGCCGACGGCAGCCGCACCCGCCGCGACCGCGCCGACCGGAGCGCGGGAGGACACCGGAACCGGGCGGGCCGGGGCCGGGGCGGAGCGGCCGCTGATCGAGTTGCGCGACGTCAAGGTGCACTTCCCGATCAAGAGCGGTCTGCTCTTCGACCGTACCGTCGGATACGTCTACGCGGTCGACGGCGTGTCGTTGTCGATCAACGCGGGTGAGACGTACGGGCTGGTCGGCGAGTCGGGGTGCGGCAAGTCGACGCTCGGCCGGGGCCTGCTCCGGCTGGTCGAGCCGACCGACGGCGAGATCGTCTTCGACGGCACCGACGTCCGGGCGCTCAAGGGCGAGGCGATGCGCCGGACCCGCCGCCGGATGCAGATGATCTTCCAGGACCCGTTGTCCAGCCTGGACCCCCGGCAGTCGGTGGAGTCGCTGCTGGTGGAGGGGCTCAAGGCGCACGGGCTGGCCGACGACAAGGAGGCGACCAGCCAGCGGCTGCGGGACACCCTGAAGGCGGTCGGCCTGCCCGCCTCGGCGTTGAGCAAGTACCCGCACGAGTTCTCCGGCGGGCAGCGGCAGCGGATCGGCATCGCCCGCGCGCTGGTGCTCGACCCGGATCTGATCGTCGCCGACGAACCCGTCTCCGCCCTGGACGTGTCGATCCAGGCCCAGGTGCTCAACCTGCTGGAGGACCTCCAGAACGAGCGCGGGCTGACGTACCTGATCATCGCGCACGACCTGGCGGTGGTCCGGCACATCGCCGACACGGTCGGGGTGATGTACCTGGGCGGGCTGGTGGAGGAGGCGACCAGCGACGACCTCTACCGGGAGCCGATGCACCCGTACACGAAGGCGCTGATGTCGGCGGTGCCGGTGCCGGATCCGCTGGTGGAGGACCGCCGGGAGCGGATCCTGCTCGCCGGTGACCTGCCGTCGCCGACCAACCCGCCGCCCGGCTGCCGGTTCCACACCCGGTGCCCGTGGGCGCAGCCGACCCGCTGCGCCGACGAGCGGCCGGCGCTGCGCGAGGTGGTCGGCGGGCACCGGGTGGCCTGCCACTTCGCCGAGGACATCGCCGCCGGTCGGCTCCGCCCGCACGAGGTGGAGCCGGAGCTCGTCCGACCGGACGACGGCGGTGCGCCGGGTGACCCCGGGGAGCTGATCCCCACCCCCTGAGCACACGACGAGGGCCGCCTTCCGCGGGTACGGGAAGGCGGCCCTCGTCGGCGTGTTCCCGCCGGGTCGGCGCGGTGTCACCCGCGCCGACGGTGAGCACGGTGCCGGTCAGCCCTCGGGGCGGTGCAGCAGGGCGACCGCGACGGTGTGCACCGCGTCCAGGTCGGCCGGGTCGGCCAGCTTGGCGGTCCCGCCGGTCACCGCGTACCACTCGTCGGCGTCCTTGTACTGCACGGTGAGGGTGACCTGGCCGTCGGCGTACCGGGTGAGCAGGGTCAGCTCGCCGGTGACCACGCCCACCTCGTCGGTCATCACCCCGCCGGGGCCGGGGACCAGGTCGGCGGTCAGTTCCCGGGGCGTGCCGGTGCCGCCGGCGTCGGCGGTCATCCCCGCGCCGGGCACCCCGGCCGACGCGGCGGGTCTGCCGTCGGCGGTCATCCCGGCGGTGGTCGCGCCGGTCGCCGGTGCGGCCCGGTCGACCCCGCCCCCGTCCGCCCCGGAGCCGCCCCCGGTGTCGGCGGCCGGCCCGGTCGGGTCCGGGCCGGCGTCGCCGTCCGGACCGGTCGGTGTCACCGCTTGCTCGCCCATGTGCACCCCCCCAACATGTCGCTGATGGCGGCCTTCTCGGCGCTGGTCACCGTCAACCGCCAGTGGTGCTTCACCGTTACCCAGTGTTCCGCGTACGTGCACCAGTAGGCGCGGTTCGGCGGTTTCCACTGCGACGGGTCCTGGTCACCCTTGGACCGGTTGGAGCTGGCAGAGACCGCGAAGAGCTGCGGCCGGGTCAGGTCGTTGGCGAAGTCACCCCGCTTGGCGTCGTCCCACTCGTCGGCACCGGAGCGCCACGCGTTGGCCAGCGGCACCATGTGGTCGATGTCCACGTCGGAGGGGTCGGTGAAGGTCCGCCCGTCGTAGACGCTCTCCCACCGCCCACCGACGACGTTGCAGCCGGAGAGACGGATGTCCTTGCCGTCCCGCTGGAGCACGCTGTCCCGGACGTCGCAGTTCTTGCCGGTGTCCCGCCAGTGCGGGAAGCGGTTCCGGCTGTAGCCCTTCATCGAGCCGGCCTCGGCGACGGTCAACTCCGAGAGTTGCTCACCGACGTTGCCGGCGTTGGCGGGAGGTGCCTCCGGCTCCTCCACCGAGACGTCACAACCACCCACGCCGAGGGCGAGCAGCGCGGCGAGGGCCGCCGCCACCGCCGCGCGGCCTCCTGATCTGGTACGCACAGACGACACCTCTCCAGCTTGCGGGCTTCCGGCGATCCCGCACAGTACCCAAGCACGGTTTCCGCGTTTCGTGGCGTCTCCGGCCCGGCCCGGGCAGATTGGTACCCATGACCGCACCGGCTCACGCACTGCGCATCCGTACCCCGGCCGGGCGGGGGACACTACTCGCCGCCATCCTCGCCTCGGGCATGGTCTTCCTGGACAGCACCGTGGTCAACGTGGCGCTTCCCCGGCTGGGTGCCGAACTCGACGCCACCGTGGCAGGTCTCCAGTGGACGGTCAACGGGTACGCCCTGATGCTGGCGGCCTTCGTCCTGCTCGGCGGGTCGCTGGGGGACCGGTTCGGCCGGCGGCGGATCTTCCTGATCGGAGTGGTCTGGTTCGCGGTCGCCTCGGTGCTCTGCGGGCTCGCCCAGGACACCAGCCAGCTGATCGCCGCGCGGTTCCTCCAGGGCGCGGGTGGCGCGCTGCTCACCCCGGGCTCGCTGGCGGTGCTCCAGGCGAGCTTCCACCCCGATGACCGGGGCCGGGCGATCGGCACCTGGTCCGGGCTGTCCGGCGTGTCCACCGCGCTCGGCCCGTTCGTCGGCGGCTGGCTGATCGACGCGCTCTCCTGGCGGTGGATCTTCTTCATCAACCTGCCGCTCGCGGTCGGCGTGCTACTGGCGGCGGTGCGCTGGGTGCCGGAGAGCCGGGACGAGAACGTCTCGCGCAGCGCCGGTCGACGGTTCGACATCGCCGGTGCGCTACTCGGCGCGGCGGCCCTGGGTGGGCTCACCTACGCCCTGATCGACGCCCCGGTACGCGGGGCCGGCTCCTGGCCGGTGCTGCTCGCCGCCGGTGCCGGTGTCCTCGCCGCGGTCTCCTTCGTGCTGCTGGAACGGCACCGGGGCGAGGGGGCGATGCTGCCCACCACGATCTTCGGCAGCCGGCTCTTCTCGGTGCTGAACGTCTTCACCGTGCTGGTCTACGCCGCGCTGAGCGGGTTCACCTTCTTTCTCTCCGTCTACCTGCAGAACGTCGTCGGCTGGTCGGCGCTGCGGACCGGGCTGGCCACCGTGCCGATGACGGTGCTGCTGCTGCTCGGTTCGGCACGGGCCGGGGCGCTGTCGGCGCGGATCGGCCCCCGGCTGCTGCTGACCGTCGGCCCGGTCGTCGCCGCCGCCGGCCTGCTGCTGCTGCGCCGGGTCGGGCCGGGCGCGTCGTACTGGTGGGACGTGCTGCCCGGGGTGCTGCTGTTCGGGGTCGGGCTGACCCTGGTGGTCGCGCCGTTGACCGCGTCGGTGCTGGCCGCCGTCGCGGACCGGTTCGCCGGGGTGGCCAGCGGCTTCAACAACGCCGCGTCGCGTACCGGCGGCCTGCTCGCGGTGGCCGCGCTGCCGCTGCTGGTCGGCCTCTCCGGCACCGGCTACGAGCAGGCCGCCGCCCTCACCGGGGCGTTCCGGGGCGCGATGGCCTGGTGCGCCGGCCTGCTGCTCGGCGGCGCGCTGCTGGCGGCGCTGCTGGTCCACCGTCCGCCCCGTGCCGAGCCTGCCGCCTAGCCGTGCCCCCTGCCTAGCGGGTCTGCCGCCTAGCCGGGCCTGCCGCCTAGCTGTGCCGGCCACTGCCGGCCCCCTGCGGGATCGCCGCCCCGCAGGGGGCTCCGGAGTCAGTGTCGGGCGCGGTTGGTGGCGCTGGTCACGGCCTTGATCGAGGCGGTGACGATGTTGGGGTCGGTGCCGACGCCCCAGACCGTCCGGCCGTTGATGTCGCACTCCACGTAGGCGGCGGCCTGGGCGTCGCCGCCGGAGGAGAGCGCGTGCTCGTGGTAGTCGAGCACCCGTACCGCCACCCCCACCGACTGGAGTGCGTTGACGTACGCGTCGATGGGGCCGTTGCCGATGGCGGTGAGCGTGCGCTCCGCGCCGTCCACGGTCACCTGGGCCTCGATCTCGACCTTTCCGTCGACCGTGGAGATCGTGTAGCCGGCCAGCGTCAGGACCGGCTCGACCTGGTGGTCGAGCAGATAGTTGCGGGCGAAGATCTGCCACATGGTGCCCGGCTCGACCTCACCGCCGTCGTGGTCGGTGACCTGCTGGACGACGCCGGAGAACTCGATCTGGAGCCGGCGCGGCAGGTCCAGCTGGTGCTCGGACTTCATGATGTACGCCACGCCGCCCTTGCCGGACTGCGAGTTGACCCGGATGACCGCCTCGTAGGTGCGGCCCAGGTCCTTGGGGTCGACCGGCAGGTAGGGCACCCCCCAGGTGAAGTCGTCGATCGGCACCCCGGCCGCCTCGGCGTCCCTGGCCAGCGCGTCGAGGCCCTTCTTGATGGCGTCCTGGTGGGAGCCGGAGAAGGCGGTGTAGACCAGATCCCCGGCGTACGGGTGGCGCTCGTGCACCGGCAGCTGGTTGCAGTACTCGACGGCCCGCTTGATCTCGTCGATGTTGGAGAAGTCGACCATCGGGTCGATGCCCTGGGAGAACAGGTTCAGGCCCAGGGTGACCAGGTCGACGTTGCCGGTGCGCTCGCCGTTGCCGAACAGGCAGCCCTCGATCCGGTCGGCCCCGGCCAGCAGGCCCAGCTCGGCGGCGGCCACCCCGGTGCCCCGGTCGTTGTGCGGGTGCAGGCTCAGCACCAGGCTGTCCCGGCGGGGCAGGTGCCGGTGCATCCACTCGATCGAGTCGGCGTACACGTTGGGGGTGGCCATCTCGACGGTCGCCGGCAGGTTGATGATCAGCTTCCGGTCCGGCGTCGGGTCGATCACCTCGATGACCTTGCCGCAGACCTCCACCGCGTAGTCCAGCTCCGTGCCGGTGTACGACTCGGGCGAGTACTCGTAGTAGATGTCGGTGTCCGGGGTGTGGATCTCGGCGTACTTGCGGCACAGCCGGGCGCCCTGGGTGGCGATGTCCGCGATGCCGTCGCGGTCCAGGCCGAAGACCACCCGCCGCTGGAGGGTGGAGGTGGAGTTGTAGAAGTGCACGATCGCCCGGCGGGCACCGCGCAGCGACTCGAAGGTCCGCTCGATCAGGTGCTCCCGGCACTGGGTGAGCACCTGGATGGTGACGTCTTCGGGGATCAGGTCCTGCTCGATGAGCTGCCGGACGAAGTCGAAGTCGGTCTGGCTGGCCGACGGGAAGCCGACCTCGATCTCCTTGTAGCCCATCTGCACCAGCAGCTGGAACATCCGGCGCTTGCGCTCCGGTGACATCGGGTCGATCAGCGCCTGGTTGCCGTCGCGCAGGTCGACGGCGCACCAGCGGGGGGCGGCCTCGACGTGCCGGGTGGGCCAGGTGCGGTCCGGCAGGTCGATCCGGAACTGCTGGTGGTAGGGCTGGTAGCGCTGGTACGGCATCCGGCTGGGACGTTGCCGGGCGATCGGGTCGGTCTCGACGTCGGTGAAAGGTTGAGCCATGACGGAGTGCTCCCGTGGGTCAGGTGGCGTCAGCATGCGAAGGTGTCGGCGCCGGGCGGCGGTGCCCGGACGGCTGCCGAGAAGTGGTTCGGATCTGCTGGACGGCGCGGTTCGACTCCGCGACGGGGTGCCGGCCGGTCAGGCCCCGTCGCGGCGACCAAGGAGAAGGTACGCCCGCCACATGACAGGGTGACCCTACGTGATGAGACGGGGGGTGGGAAGGCGGGTCCGGACTATGAGATGGGAATCGCACCCAGAGGTCTCCAGCCCTGGTCAGGATGTCCCCGGGCTCGGCACGGCCGCCGCCTGCTGCCCCAGCGGCTCGCCGGCCACCACCGGCCCGGCCAGCGGCACCGTGTCCGGAGCCGGGCCGGGCGGTCCGGCCAGGGTCAGCGTGCCCAGCGCCGCCCGGACGAAGGTGAGGGTGCCGTCCGGCGCGAAGCAGTAGATCCCGACGTCCAGCGGAGGGGTCAGCGAGGCGGCGGTGCTCTCCACCGCGTAGCACCTTCCGGGCACCCCGGCCGGCGCGGTCGCGGCCGAGACCGACAGCGCGGTACGCCGGTCGGTGAGCACCGCCAGCCAGTCGGTGAACGGGTGCTGCACCCGGGGATCCACCCGGCGCGGCACCGCGTCGTCGCGGTCGCCCAGCCGTGCGCAGGTCGCCGGATCGGGACGGCCGGCCGAGGGCAGCGCGCACTGGAACAGCCCGGCCGGGGTGGCGGCGAGCGCGATGTCGGCCGTCCCGCCGAGCGCGCCCCCGGGCACGTCCACCCGCCAACTGCCGTCGTTCGCGCTGGTCACCGTGATGTCGCGGGTCGGTCCGCCGGTGCCGGACAGGGTGTACCGGGCGGTCAGGTGCCGGTCCCGGGCGGCGGCGGCCAGCGCGGCCAGCTCCTCCCGGGCGGTGTCCCCCGGGGCGGGGGCCGGATCCGAGACCGGCGCGGTCGGCGGCGCGCTGGGGCCGTCGGCGGTGCAGCCGGTCAGCAGCACCAGCAGCACCGGCAGCGCCAGCAGCACCGGTGGTAGCGGCAGCCCCGGTGGTAGCGGCAGCACCGGCAGCGCCGGCCGGAACGGGGTCGGGACGACGGTCGGCCGGCGGAGGGAACGACGCGGGCGGTCATGCACCGGGTCATTCTGCGCCGGACGGCCGGGCGTCACCGCCCCGTCCGTGACGGGTGCACGCCAGCGTCACCGCCCCGCGCATGACCGGTGCGGGCCGGCGTCACCGCCCGTGCGTGACCGGTGCGGCGCCCCGCGCGGGACCGGTCCGCGCCGGGTGGCGGGCCGCTGCCGAGCCCGTCCGCGGCGCCGTCCAGATCGGCGACCTGCGCCGGATGGTGGGATCACCTGACCCGCACTCGCGTACCGCCCGATACCCTGGGGTGGTCTGACACGCGCCGCCGGACTTCAGCCGGCGGCGTCGGCACGCTCAGGGTCGTCGCTGGGAGGGAGTGCGCCGTCGTGGCACTCGTGGTGCAGAAGTACGGCGGGTCCTCCGTCGCCAACGCCGAGCGGATCAAGCGGGTGGCCGAGCGGATCGTCGCCGCCCGCAAGGCCGGCGACGACGTCGTGGTGGTGGTCTCCGCGATGGGCGACACCACCGACGAGCTGCTCGACCTGGCCAACCAGGTCAGCCCGCTGCCGCCGGGCCGTGAGCTGGACATGCTGCTCACCGCCGGGGAGCGGATCTCGATGGCGCTGCTGGCCATGGCGATCCACAACCTGGGGTACGAGGCCCGCTCGTTCACCGGTTCGCAGGCCGGCGTGATCACCACCTCGGCGCACGGCCGGGCGCGGATCATCGACGTCACCCCCGGGCGGCTCAAGGGCGCGCTCGACGAGGGCGCGGTGGTGATCGTGGCCGGCTTCCAGGGGGTCTCGCAGGACACCAAGGACGTCACCACGCTGGGCCGGGGCGGCTCGGACACCACCGCCGTGGCGCTCGCCGCCGCGCTGCACGCCGACGTCTGCGAGATCTACACCGACGTGGACGGCATCTTCACCGCCGACCCGCGGATCGTGCCGAACGCCCGGCACATCAAGCACATCACGTACGAGGAAATGCTGGAGCTGGCCGCCTGCGGCGCGAAGGTGCTGCACCTGCGCAGCGTCGAGTACGCGCGCCGCGCGGGGCTGCCGATCCACGTCCGTTCGTCATACTCGACCAACACCGGCACCATGGTCACCGGATCGATGGAGGACCTTCCCGTGGAACAGGCGCTGATCACCGGGGTTGCCCACGACCGCAGCGAGGCGAAGATCACGATCGTGGGGGTGCCCGACGAGCCGGGGGCCGCCGCCAGCATCTTCGACACCGTGGCCGGTGCCGAGATCAATATCGACATGATCGTGCAGAACGTCTCCACCGAGGGGACCGGCCGTACGGACATCTCGTTCACCCTGCCCAAGGCCGACGGGCCGACCGCGATGGCCGCGCTCAGCAAGATCCAGGAGCCGGTCAAGTTCAAGGGCCTGCTCTACGACGACCACGTCGGCAAGGTGTCGCTGATCGGCGCGGGGATGCGCTCGCACCCGGGTGTCGCGGCCGGTTTCTTCGCCGCCCTCGGCGCGGCCGGGGTGAACATCGAGATGATCTCCACGTCGGAGATCCGGGTCTCCGTCGTCTGCCGGGACACCGATCTCGACCGGGCGGTCCGCGCCATCCACGACCAGTTCGAGCTGGGCGGTGACGCCGAAGCCGTGGTGTACGCGGGGACCGGGCGGTAGCCCCGGTGGCGTCGCTGCCCACCCTGGCCGTGGTCGGGGCGACCGGGGCCGTCGGCACCGTGCTGTGTGACCTGCTCTCCTCCCGGCGCAACGTCTGGGGGGAGATCCGGCTGATCGCCTCGGCCCGCTCGGTCGGGCGCACCATGCGCTGCCGGGGGGAGGAGCTGACCGTCGGCGCGCTCACCCCGGAGGCGTTCGACGGCGTCGACGTGGCGGTCTTCGACGTGCCCGACGAGGTGTCGGCGCACTGGGCGCCGATCGCGGTCGACCGGGGCGCGGTGGTGGTGGACAACTCCGGCGCCTTCCGGATGGAGCGGGACGTCCCGCTGGTGGTGCCCGAGATCAACCCGGACCAGGTGCGCCACCGGCCCCGGGGGATTCTCGCCAACGCCAACTGCACCACGCTGACCATGATCGTGGCGATCGCCCCGTTGCACCGCGAGTACGGCCTGCGTGAGCTGGTGCTCGCGTCCTACCAGGCGGTGTCGGGGGCGGGCCAGGCCGGGGTGGACGCGTTGCAGCGGCAGCTCGGCAAGGTCGCGGGGGACCGGGTGCTCGGCTCCCGACCCGGCGACGTCCGGCAGGCGGTCGGCGACGAGCTGGGGCCCTTCCCGGCGCCGCTGGCGTTGAACGTGGTGCCGTGGGCGGGCTCGCTGGTCGACCAGGGGTGGTCCTCCGAGGAGATGAAGATCCGCAACGAGTCCCGCAAGATCCTCGGCCTGCCCGACCTGAAGGTCTCCGCCACCTGCGTACGGGTGCCGGTGGTGACCGGCCACTCGGTCGCGGTGCACGCGGTCTTCGGCACCGAGGTGGACGCCGAGAGCGCCCGGGAGGCGCTGCGCAACGCCCCCGGCGTGATCCTGGTCGACGACCCGGCGGCCGGTGAGTTCCCGATGCCGATCGACGCGGTCGGCACCGACCCCTCCTGGGTCGGCCGGATCCGTCGCGCCGTCGACGACCCGCGCGCCCTCGACCTCTTCGTCACCGGCGACAACCTCCGCAAGGGCGCCGCCCTCAACACCGCCCAGATCGCCGAACTCGTCGTCCGGGACCGCTCCCGCTGACCGGCCCGCCGGTCCCTCGCGGTCACCGGGACGTGCCTGTCGCCCGCCGGTGCCCTGCCGTCACCGGGACCGGCCCGCCCGTGCCTGGTGCTCACCGGGACCGGCCCGCTCCGCCTCACGGGGTGGCGAGGTGCACGGTGTCCCGCCCCCGGCTCTTGGCGGCATAGAGGGCCTGGTCGGCGCGGTGCAGGGTGCGGTCCGCCGGCTCGCCCGGGTGGGGGAGGGCCACCCCCACGCTGATCGTCCGGCCGGTACGGCGGGCGGCCTCGACGAGCCGTCCGGCGATCCGGACCGCCTCGTCGGGGTGGCCCACCTGGATCACCGCGACGAACTCGTCGCCCCCGGTGCGGTACAGCTCGTCGCCGTGCCGCAGGGCCGCCTCCAGGGCGCGGGCCAGCCCCACCAGCAGCCGGTCCCCGGCCTGGTGACCGTAGGTGTCGTTGACCGTCTTGAAGCCGTCCACGTCGATGGCGAGCAGCGCGGTGCTGCCGGGGCTGGCCGCCGCGATCCGCCGCCCGAACGTGCCGGTGTGCGGCAGCCCGGTGAGTGGATCGAGGCTGGCCTGCTCGCGAAGCTGGGCCAGGGTGCGCAGCCGCTCCAACGCGCCCCACGCCTGGCCGGCGAGCAGCTCCATCAGGTTGACCGTTGTCGGGTCGGGGCGCAGCAGCCGGTCGTCGGCGACCAGCAGCACCCCGCCGCCGTCCGGCGGGCCGACCGGCACCGAGACCAGGGTGCGGACCCCGGCGCGGGCCAGGGCGGCATGCTCCTCGGTGGGCGGGCACCCCGCCTCGCCCAGCGTGTACGCCGCGCCGTACCGGTGTGCGCGTGCGACGAGCCGACCGAGCTGCTCGGCCGGTGCGTCGGCCAGGGCGGCCCGCACCCGCGACTCCAGCTCCCCGGGGGTGCCGGTGGGTGCGCCGAGCCGGGGACCGCGTCGACCGGCGAGCACCAGCACGGCGGCGGAGAGGGTGGAGACCTCGCGGGCGGCGGCGAGCGCGGCGGTCATCAGGTCCCAGTCGGTGGGGGCGGAGGTCATCGCGGTGGCGTGCCGGAGCAGCTTCTCGCTGCGACTCTCGGCGGGTGGCCCGCCCAGTGCGGTGATCCGGGCACCGAGGCGTTCGGCGACCCGCTCGGCGGTCTCCCGCCACGGGGCGAGCTCCACCGGCCCGCTCCACTGCAGGTCGAGTACGCCGACCGGTCGGCCCGCCGGGTCGCGTACCGGCACGCAGACCTCGGCGGTGACGTCCGGGCGCAGCGGCAGGTAGTCGGGATCGGCGCCGACGTCGGCGACGGTGGCGCCCGCGCCGGAGGCGTACACCCGGCCGACGATGCCCGACTTGGGCGGGACGGCGGAGAACACCTGCCAGGCGCCGGTCGCGGCGACACAGCGCAGCCGGTCGTGGACCTGGAGCAGGACGGCGACCGTGGCGGGGACGTACCGGGCGAGCGCGGTCACCGTCCACCGGCAGGCCTCGGCCGGGGTCGACGCCATCGGCAGCCGGACCGTGACGTCCCGGAGGACTCGCTCGTGATCCACGTTCTTCCCAGGTGCGCAGGACCCGGCGGGTGCCGGGAGCTGCGACCAAGCGTACTCAGCAGGGCACGGGCCGCCCACGACAAGATCATTTACGGTACGCGTGCCCCGGCCGCCGGTCGATAGCGTGGGAACCCGGGCGCGCGGGGAGGAGCCGGGGTGGAGTTGCTGTGGTACGTCGCCTACGGCTCGAACCTGCACGCCGCCCGGCTCGGCTACTACCTCGCCGGTGGCCGGCCGCCCGGCGGGCTGCGGTCGTACCCCGGCTGTCGGGACCGCCGACCACCGCGCCGGACCGTGCCGGTGCGGATCCCCGGCGGCGTCTACTTCGCCGGGGAGTCCCGGGCCTGGACCGGCGGGATGGCCTTCTACGACCCGGCGCTGCCCGGCGTCGCGGCGGCCCGGGGCTACCTGCTCAGCCGGGCACAGTTCGCCGACCTCGCCGCCCAGGAGATGTACCGCCCGCCCGGCGACGACCTGCCCGCGCTCGACGTGGCGGTGGCCGACGGCCGGGCCGCCCTCGGGCCGGGACGCTACGAGACCCTGCTGCGGGTCGGCACCCGCGACGGGCTGCCGATGCTCACCTTCACCGCGCCGTGGCGGGCGGCCGACGTGACGTGGACCCCGCCCGCGCCGGTCTACCTGCGGATGATCGCCGACGGGCTGCGGGAGGCGCACGGCTGGTCGCCGGCCGGGACGGTCGACTACCTGGCCGACCGGCCGGGGATCGCCGGCCACTGGACCCGCCCCCGGCTGGCCGCCCTGCTCCACCCGGCGGGGGAGTGCGGGTCGGTGGAAGGGACGCCGCCGCCGGACGATCGCGTCGTCCATGATCGCCATTAAGGTCCCACTGCCGGGACTGGCGGACCGGTTTGCCGGCGCGACGCCTTTCGAGTCCACAGTTGACGGTCGGCACCGATAGCCTCGGCCCACTTTCCGCGGTCGGCGTCCTCCGACACCGGCCCGTGAACCTGTGGGGGTACGTGTGAAGAACAACAGGCTCGTCGGATTCACCGCAGCGCTCGCCGTCGCCATCGGCTGCTCGCTCACCGCCGCTGCGCCGGCCCAGGCCGCCACGCCGGCCGTGGAGATCACGAAGGTCTACTACAACTCCCCGGGCACCGACAACCGCTCCAACACCAGCCTGAACGCCGAGTACGTCAAGCTGACCAACCGGCGCAGCAGCACGCTCAACCTGAAGTCCTGGACGGTGCGCGACAAGTCCAACCACGTCTACACGTTCTCCGGCGACTTCCGGCTCGCCAAGGGCGCCAGCGTTTACCTCCACACCGGTAAGGGCACCAACACCGCCGCGCACCGGTACTGGGGCTCCGGGAACTACGTCTGGAACAACACCGGGGACACCGCCTACCTGCGCAACTCCGCCGGCAGCAGGATCGACTCCTGCAGCTGGGGGAGCAAGGGCAGCTACACGTACTGCTGACCACCGGGGCCGGTGACGGCCCGCACGGTACCCACGGTGACCGGAGCGTTGAGGGGCGTACTCCGGACATCGTCCGACCGTCCCGGGAAGGTGGCCGGCGACTCCTCGCACCGGGGGTCGCGGGCCGGTTCCCGGGGCGGTCGACCCGTCTCCACCCTCCGATGCCCCTGCCCCGGGCCTCCCCGCCGACCCTGCCCAGGGCCTGCGGGCGGGTGCGTATCGGTCGTTTCTGCCATGCTGGGCGGGTGACGGTGACCTGGCGACACCTACCCACTCCGGCCCGCGAGATCGCGGTGGCCGCCACCGAAGCGGTGGAGGCCGCACAGGCCCACGACGGCGCGACGTACGACCGGGCGGTGCTCCGGCTCGCCGGTGCCGACCGTGCCGGGCTGGTCCTCGGCGGGATGGTCCGGCTCCTGCTGGAACAGGCGCACCCCGACGGGCTCGACGGCAGCGACATCCGGCGGGTGCTGGAACACTGCATCCGGTCGGCCGAGACCTGGCAGCCCGACGTCGATCCGCACGTCGTGCTGGTGCTGCTGGCCGGCGCGCTCGGGATCTACGATCCGGCTGACGGCGACGCCTCGCCCGATCCGGTGACCGTCGCCCGGCACGCCCCGCTGCTGGTGACCGACCTGCTCGAGGTGACCGGGATCCCGTTCGCCGGTTGTCTGGAGGCGGCGTTCAGCGAGGTGGCCCGCACCGAACGCCACGACGACTGACCGCAGGCCGACGGCACCGCCCGGCCGCTGCGGCGTCACCGCCGGGTCAGGGGCTGGCGGCGAGGAAGACGAACGCCGCGAGCAGCACCAGGTGCACCCCGCCCTGCAGGACGGTGGCCCGGCCCGGCACCACGGTCAGCACCCCGGTGACGACGGTCAGCGCCAGCAGGGTCAACTGGGTGCCGCCGAGGCCGAGCAGCAGCGGCCCGTCCAGCCAGATCGAGGCGAGCGCGATCGCCGGGATGGTCAGGCCGATGCTCGCCATCGCGGAGCCGAGCGCGAGGTTGAGACTGATCTGCACCCGGTCCCGCCGGGCGGCGCGGGCGGCGGCGAGGGTCTCCGGCAGGAGCACCAGCAGCGCGATGACCACCCCGACGAAGGCCTGCGGCAGGTTCGCCGCCGCGACCCCGGCCTCGATGGTCGGGGAGACGGTCTTCGCGTCGCCCACCACGGCGACCAGGGCGACGACGAGCAGCACCAGACTCGTCACGGCGGTCCGTCTCGACGGCGGATCGGCGTGCCCGTCGCCGTCGGAGTCGGGCACGCTGCCGGCGAGGGCGGGCACGATGCCAGCGGAGGCGGGGGAGGCGGGCACCCCGCCGTCGGCCTCGGGCACGCCGCGGGAGGCGGGCGCGCTGCCGGCGGGGGTGGGGGCGCTGCCGTCGCTGGTCACCGGGAGGAAGTAGTCCCGGTGCCGGCCGGTCTGCACCATCACGAACAGCCCGTACAGCGCGAGCGACGCCACGGCGGCGAAGGCGAGCTGGGCGGGGGAGAACTCCGGGCCGGTCTTGCTGGTGGTGAAGGTCGGCACCACCAGGCTCAGGGTGGCGAGGGTCGCCACCGTGGCCAGCGCCCCGCCGGTGCCCTCCGGGTTGAACACCGCCACCCGCCGCCGGAGCGCGCCGAGCAGCAGGGAGAGCCCGAGGATGCCGTTGCAGGTGATCATCACGGCGGCGAAGACGGTGTCCCGGGCCAGCGCCTGGGTCTTGTCGCCGCCACTGATCATCAGGGTGACGATCAGGGCGACCTCGATGACCGTGACCGCCACCGCGAGCACCAGTGAGCCGTACGGCTCGCCGACCTTGTGGGCCACCACCTCGGCGTGGTGCACGGCCGCCAGCACCGCGCCGGCCAGGAAGGCGGCGACCACCGCGACCAGCGGACCCGGTAGCTCGCGGTTCCAGGTGACGAGCAGCAGCAGCACCGCGAGGACGGGCACCACCACCGTCCAGTCGGACATCCGGGGGCGGAGCAGCGCGGGCATGCCGTACACCTTGCCAGGAAAACCGGGTCGTCGCGCCGTGCCGGGCGGCGGACGCCGCCCCGAGCGTGGTGGTCCGCGCGGTCACGCCATGCGCGTGGTGGTCGGGGCGGTCACCGCCCCGCGCGTGGTGGTCGGGGCGGTCACCGCCCCGGCTCGACCACCGCTGCCTCGCCCGGGACGCCCCGGTCGACCTCGACCGGCGGGTCGCCCGGCCGCCGCCACGACCGGTAGTGCCGGAAAGCCATCGGTAGACCCCGCGCGGTGTACGGGTCGGCGGCGTCCATCACCTGGAGGTGCAGGTGCGGCTGGGTGGAGTTCCCCGAGTTGCCGCAGTCGGCCAGCTCCTGCCCGACGTCGACCGGGTCGCCCACCGCCACCCGGGCCGACCCGGCGCGCAGGTGGGCGAGCAGGACGTACCCCCGGTGTCCGGCCAGCTCGACGATCACGTGGTTGCCGGCGACGGCGCCCGCGCCCCGGCGGACCCGGGCCGCCTGGGTGAGGGCGTAGGCCAGCAGCGTCGACGGCGACCGGCGGGCCTCGTGGTCGACCTCCCCGTCGTGCACCGCCACCACCCGCCCGGCGGCGGGGGCGAGGATCGGCCGTCCGAAGGCGAGGAACCGCTGCGGCGGCTCGGTCGCCAGCAGCGTCCGCCAGTCCCGGACGGTCGCCGTCCGTCGCCCCCGCACAGCCACGAAATCCATCGCGTACGTGGTGGCGAAGAGGTCGGTGCCGTGGCTGGGCACCCGCCGGGCGGGGCTGTTGCGCACCAGCCAGGTGCCCCGGAACGGCAGGGCGAGCACGACCGGATCGGGGATCGACATCGGGCTCCTCCGTGGCTGATGGGCCAACGGTACGACTCCGCTGCCACCGGCATCCCGGGGGCGAATCCGGCCCGGTCGTGACGTTCCACATCGGCCGGACAATTCTCCCGATAAAAACAGTACGCCCGTTCCGAATGGTCGGCGCGGCGGCGTTCAGTCCATGACCCGACAGGCAGGCGTATTGCCTGACGTAAATCGATAGATGATGCTCTCGATGGCGGGCATCCGCCATTTATCGAGAGGGTGCAGATGAACAATTCGCTCCGAAGAATCCTCGCCCTGGTGGGCGTGGGTATCGTACTGCCGTTCATGGCCGCGCCGGCCAACGCGGCAGCACCGGGACCGCTGAGCGTCGAGGCGGTGGCAGCCATGACGCCGGAACGACAGGCCACGGTGCTCGAACCGCTGCGACTGGCGGCCGACGCGGTGGCCCAGGTCGGCCAGGGCACCCGACCGGACATCTACACGCAGGTCGAGATGGCCGCCGACTACCGGTCGATCAACGTCTACCTGACCGACGTGCGGCAGGGACGCGCCTTCATCGCCGCGGTCCGTCGGGTCAACCCCAAGGTGAACACCCGGCTGATCAACGTGGTGCAGAGCAGGAAGTCCCGGCAGCAGCTCCGGCAGGAGATCACCGCCCTCACCGAACGCACCGACCTGCCCTTCACGGTCGGCCTGGCGGGCAGCTCGGTCGACGGCAGCGTCATCGAACTCGCCGTGGACGACGCCCGGGCCGCGCACGCCTACCTCGCCTCGCCGGCCGTCGCGCAGCGGCGCGCCGCCGCCGACGCCACCGAGATCCGTATCCGGCAGGCACCCCCGTCGAAGCCGCTGAGCCGCTGGAACGACACCTCCCCGTTCTACGCGGGAGCAGCCCTCGGGCCGGCCTACGGAAGCGAGTCCTACTGCACCAGCGGCATCCCCGCCGTCAGCACCTGGGACGGCCGGCAGTGGCTGGTCACCGCCGGCCACTGTTACAACGTCGGCGACAACGTCTCGGCGGCCGGCGGCAATTACATCGGCCAGGTCAAGTACAAGCGGGCCGATCTCGACTCGGTATTCATCGAGGCGCCGACGTACCGATACACGTGGGACGGCGTCGACGCGACCGGCTACGCCCGCTATCTCAACGGCGTACGCAATGTGGCGGTCGGCGATTTCACCTGCCAGCTCGGATACAACTCGAAGGTCGTCTGCAACATCAGAACGGTTTACGCGGGCAATGCCAGCTGGGTCGTGAACGGCACCACCGTCTGGGGCAGCTACGGCGTACCGAACGGCGGCGGCATCGTCGGTCGCGGTGGCGACAGCGGCGGGCCGGTCATCTACCTCAACGACCCCAACTCCCGCCAGCTCAACGGCATCGTCAGCGTCGGCTACGGCTGCGGCGCGTCCGGCTGCACCACCGGGCTGGGCTGGGTCGACGTGTGGTCGATCTTCAACGGGTTCTCCATCAAACTGAACCCGTCCTGACCTGACCGACGGGTTCCGGCGGGCACGGCTGACCGTGCCGCCGTCGTCCCCGACAGCGCCAGGGGCCACTCTCTGTTGCAGGGAGTGGCCCCTGACCGTCTCACCACGGCACCTTCCCGCCGTCGTCGAAGAACCCGCCGCTGGGGCACTCCCGCCCCAGCGTGGCCAGCCGCACCACCACCGCCGCGCCCTCGGCCGGCGTCCGGGACAGCTGAAAGGGCAACCCTTTGGCGAAATCCGTGTCACAGGCGCCCGGCGCGATCGCGTTCACCAGGATCCCGTCCCCGGCCAGCGCCTTCGCATACTGCACGGTCAGCATGTTCAACGCCGCCTTGGACACCGGATAACCCAACGACGCCGGCATCCGGCTCAGATAGTGCGTCGCGTCGGTCGTCCACGCCATCGACGACGTGCCACTGGACACGTTCACGATCCGCGCTCCGGTCGAGCGGCGCAGCAGCGGCAGCATCGCCTCGGTCACCGTCACCACCCCGAACAGGTTCGTCTCGAACACCTCCCGGATGCCGTCCAGCCGGGCCGCACCCGGTGCCTGCGCCGTCAGGTCACCGCTGATCCCCGCGTTGTTGACCAGGATGTCCAGCCGGCCGAACCGGGCACCGATCTCCTCGGCGGCAGCGGCGACCCCGGCCGGATCGGTCACGTTCAGCCGGATGGCCGACGCGCCCTCGATCTTCGCCGCCGTCTCCGCGCCCCGCTCCGGATCCCGGGCACCGACCAGCACCGTGATCCCCAACTCGGCGAGGCCCTCGGCGACGGCCCGCCCGATCCCCTTGTTCGCCCCGGTCACCAGCGCGATGCGTGCTCCACTCATGCCCCGAGCCCATCACCGGCAACGCCTGCGGACCAGGACCGAACCGGTCCGTGGCGATACCTTGGCGGTATGGATGACGTCGAGACGCGCGAACTGCGCTACTTCGTCGCGGTCGCCGAGGAGCTCCACTTCGGCCGCGCCGCACAGCGCCTCGGCATCGCCCAGCCACCCCTGTCCCGAGCGATCCGCCTGCTCGAACGCCGGATGGGTGTCACGCTGCTGGAACGCACCAGCCGCGCGGTCCACCTCACCCCGCCCGGCGAGGTGCTGCTCACCGAGGCCCGCGGCGCGCTCGACGCGGTCGAGGCGGCGATTCGGCGTACCCGAAAAGCTGCCCGGACCACCCCGCACCTGACCCTGGCCCTCAAACCCGGCGGCGACGCCGGACTGCTGCGCACCATCCTCGACCGCTACGCGGCATCGCCGGGGGCCGTCCCGGTCGACCTCGACTTCCGGGTCGGCGGACGCGCCGCCATGGTCCGCGACGGCCGCGCCGACCTCGCCCTGCTGCACCGGCCGCAGAACGACCTGACCGGCCTGGACAGCGAAGACCTGCACACGGAGGACCAGGTCGTGCTGCTGCCCGAGGGCCACCGGCTCGCCGGACGCGCCACCGTGTCGATGGCCGACCTGCACGGCGAGCCGATGCCCCGCTGGCCCGAAGCCCGCCCCGGCGTCACCGGCCACCCGGTCGCCGACAGCAACCAGATGCTGCACCTGATCCAGCTCGGCCGCCTGATCGCGGTCGTCCCGGAATCGGTAGGCGAGTACCTGCCCCCGGGCCTGATCAGCCGCCCCGTCCTGGACGCCGACCCGGCCACCCTGGTCCTCGCCTGGTCGCAGACCAGCACGTCACGCGAGGTCGCCGCCTTCGTCCGCGCCGCGGTCACCGCCTGACACCGGCCCACCGTCGCAGCGACACCCGCGCAGCACCTGCCCGCCCACCGCGTCGGGCACCACGTCGACCCCGTGCAGCCGTACAGACCTGCTTGTACGTCACTGCTGCACAAAGCACTAGAGGGCACATCCATGGATCGGATGTGCCCTCTGACCTCTGTCGGGGTGGCCGGATTCGAACCGACGACCTCTTCGTCCCGAACGAAGCGCGCTACCAAGCTGCGCCACACCCCGAGGCGTGCGGTGAAATAGTAGCCCACCCGCTCCGCCGATCAAACTCGGTACCCCCGGCACCGGCGAGGGGCTGGCCGGCACCCGCCTCTGGCCTGCCCGTCCCCATGATCAGATTGCCGAAATGCTGACGACACGCCGTCACGACTGCGCGAAACGGCAATCTGATCATGGGTGGAGCGGTGGGGGCAGCAGAGCGGGGAGGGCCGGGAGGGCGGTGGAGGCAGCAGAGCGGGAGGGGTGGGAGGGGCAGGGCGGGTGGAGCAGGGCGGAATCGCCATGGGTGGAGTGGGTGGGGTACGGGTCGGTGGGGTGGGGGCGGGAGGAGGCGGGGTCAGCGGGGGGTGAGGGTGAGGATGCTGGCCTCGGGTGGGCAGGCGAAGCGGACCGGGGCGGTGGGGTGGGTGCCGAGGCCCGCCGAGACGTGCAGCCAGGAGTCGGAGCCGGGCCAGCGGTGCAGGCCCTTCGCCATCGACCGGGGCAGCCCGCAGTTGGTGACCAGCGCGCCGTAGCCGGGCACGCAGACCTGGCCGCCGTGGGTGTGCCCGGCGAGCAGCAGGCCGAAGCCGTCGGCGGCCATCTGGTCGAGCAGGGCCGGTTCCGGGGCGTGGGCGAGCGCGATGGACAGGTCGGCGGTGGGCGGGACCGGGCCGGCGACGGCCGGGTAGTCGTCCTGCCCGATGTGCGGGTCGTCCACGCCGACCAGCTCGACGACCCGGCCACCGGCCTTGATCGAGGTCCGCGCGTTGTTGAGGTCCGCCCAGCCGGCCCCGGTGAGCACGTCCCGCAACTCCTCGTACGGCAGGGCCGCGCCCTCGGTGTACTCCCGGTCGGGCAGGAAGTAGGTGAACGGGTTCTTCCAGACCGGCCCGGTGTAGTCGTTGGAGCCGAAGACGAACGCGCCGGGATAGTCGAGCAGCGGTTGCAGGGCGCGCAGCACCCCGGGCACGGCGTCGGGGTGGGCCATGTTGTCCCCGGTGACCACCACCAGGTCCGGGTCGAGGGCGGCCAGCGACGCCACCCACTGCTGCTTGCGCCGCTGGTCGGGCATCATGTGCAGGTCCGACAGGTGCAGCACGCGCAGCGGCTCGGCGTCGGCCGGGAGCACCGGCACATCGAACCGGCGCAGGGTGAACATGTTGCGTTCGACGAGGGACGCGTACGCCAGGGTGGCCGCTCCGGCGGCGACGGTCCCGGCGGCGAGGCCGAATAGTGTGCGCTTTCGCATGCCGACCAGGGTAGTTTGACCGTCCATGAGCACGCTGAAGGACCGCCTGACCGCAGACATGCGCGCCGCTCTCAAGGCGCGTGACGAGCTGACCACCTCCACGTTGCGGATGGCCCTGGCCGCCGTCGGCAACGCCGAGGTCGCCGGCAAGGCCAAGCGCGAGCTGTCCGACGACGAGGTGCTCGCGGTGCTGACCAAGGAGGCGAAGAAGCGCCGGGAGGCGGCTGCCGCCTTCGCCGACGCCGGCCGCGCCGAGCAGGCCGACAAGGAGACCGCCGAGGGTGCGGTGCTCGACCGCTACCTGCCGAAGCAGCTCTCGGAGCAGGAGCTGACGGAGCTGGTGTCGGGGGCGCTGGGCGCGGGCGGCTTCACCGAGAAGTCCCAGATGGGCCCGGCGATGAAGGCGGCCCAGGCCGCGGTGGCCGGCCGGGCCGAGGGTGGTCGCGTCGCCGCCGAGGTACGCCGACAGCTCGGCCTCTGACAGGTTGACAGCTCGGCGGCGCTGACCGCCGGCAGCGCGGCCTCCGGCAGCTCGGCGGCGCTGACTGCCGACAGCTCGGCCTCCGGCAGCCGGCCGTCGATGGCTCGGTGGCTCTGACACCCGTACCGCCGGTTGGTCCGGTGGATCGGTGCGGTGGATGTGCGACGGGCGGGCACCCCCGGTGGGGTGCCCGCCCGTCGGCGTCGGTGCGGGGTCAGTTACCCGGTGGGCGGCCCGGTGGGTTGCCGGGCGTGTTCCCGGGGGTGCTGCCGCCCCCGCTGCTCACCTCGAGGGTGACCACGCCGCCCTTGATGGTGCGGCCTTCGGGGCTGGTGCCGGCGACGGTGCCGGCCGGGCAGTCCGAGCTGATCTTGTTGTCGGAGACGACCACCGAGAAGCCGGCCTCCTTGAGTTCGCCCCGGGCGCTGTCCACCGACTGGCACTTGACGTTGGGGATGGACCGCTGGTCGCCATTTATGATCTTGCCGTTGGGTGGAGTGAACTCGATGCCGGGCTTGCCCTTCATGGCGTCCCGCAGCGTCTGGTAGACCGCCGGGTTGATGCCGGTGGGCGTGTCGTGACCCATCTGCTGGTTGGTCTGCGCCCAGTCCGGGTCGGCCATGATGCCGGCGACCGCGAACTGCTTGGTCATCGCCACCAGCGAGGAGGTCTTCTCGCTGTCGGTGGTGCCGGACTTGCCGGCCACCGGCTTGCCGACGATGCCCCGGACGTTGCGGGCGGTCGCCCCGGAGCACTTGGAGACCGACGACCGGTCACCGACCGGGCAGCGGGCCGCGTCCACGGCGGCCCGGGCCACCTCGGTGGAGATGCGCTGCTCGCAGCGCGGGTTGGCCACGTCGAGCTTGTTGCCCTCCGGGTCCTTGATCTGCTGCACCGGGATCGGCTCGCAGAACTTCCCGTCGGCCGCCAGGGTGGCGTAGGCGTTCGCCAGCTCCAGCGGGGTGGTCAGGGAGACACCCAGGGTGAACGCGCCCCACTGGTCGGCGCCGCCCTCCTTGGTGGCCCGGCGGGCGTCGTCGCTGCTGCGGAAGGTGATACCGAGCTTCTGCGCCGCCTTGATCACGTTCTCCGCACCGACCTGCTGCTCCAGCGGGACGAAGTAGGTGTTTACCGAGTTGCCGAAGGCGGTCCACATGTTGTGCACGCCGGCCATGCTCGCCGAGGCGTTCTTGGGGCAGTAGAAGTGCGTCCCCGGGCAGGCGGCCGGTGAGCCCTGCTCGACGATGTACTCCGACTTGAAGACCGGCGGCGAGTTGATCGAGTAGGCGAGCGGGACGCCCTTCTCCAGCGCGGCCACCATGGTGAACATCTTGAACGTCGAGCCGGCCTGGTAGCCGGTGATGCCCTGGCCGCCGCTGAGCAGCGGGTTCACCGTGTTGGGGTAGTTGCCCCGGATCTTCTTCTTGGCCTTCTTGGGGTCGCTGGAGAGCTTGTTCTGCGGCTTCTTCGGGTCATCGATCTTGAAGTTCCGGTTGACCGACAACGCGCGTACCCGACCGGTGCCGGGCTCGATCGCGGCGACCATCCGGGCGGCCTTGCTGTTCACCCCGAGGTTCTTGCGGACGGCCCGGTCGGCGCCGTTCTGCGCCTGCACGTCCAGCGTGGTGGTGATGGTGTAGCCGCCGCTCTTGAGCCGCCGCTCCCGGTCGTACGTGGTGGAGCCGAAGGTCTCCTGCGCGAGCCACCAACGGTAGAAGTAGTCGCAGAAGAAGCCCCAGTCCTTCTGGTTGGTGGCGACGCAGCCGTTCGGGGTGCGCTTGTCCTTCACCACCAGCTTGACCGCCTTGGCGGCGTCCGCCTCCTGCTGAGTGATGGCGTTCGTCTTGACCATGTTGTCGATGACGTAGTTGCGTCGGTCGAGCGCCAGCGGGTAGCCGCTGCGGGTGGTCGGATCGTTGGTGGTCGGCGCCTTGACCATGCCGGCCAGCAGCGCCGCCTCCTCGATCTTGAGGTTCTTGGGGGACTTGCCGAAGTAGACCTGGCTGGCGGCGAAGATGCCGTACGCGCCGTTGCCGAAGGAGGCGAGGTTCAGGTAGCGGGTGAGGATCTCGTCCTTCGAGAACTCCTTGTCGACCTGGAGGGCCAGCTTCATCTCGCGCAGCTTGCGCTCGCTGGTGTCCTCGGTCGCGGCGACCACGTCCGCCGGGTGGGTGGCCGAGTAGGCGATGGCCAGCCGGACGTACTGCATGGTCAGCGTCGACGCGCCCTGCTGGGAGTTGGCGCCGGACTGGTTGTTGACGAAGGCCCGGGCGATGCCGTTCAGGTCCACGCCGTTGTGCTTGTAGAAGTCGTGGTCCTCGGCGGCGATGATCGCCTTCTGCATGAAGGGGGAGATGTCGGCGAGCTTGACGTCGCGCCGGTTCTCGTCGTAGAGCGTCGCCAGCGGCGTCTTGCTGTCGTTGGCGAGCAGGTAGCTGATCTGTGGCGCGCGGGCCACGGTCAGCTCCTTGGGTAGTGCGCCGAACGTCTCGGCGCCGGCCTTGGCCGCCAGGCCGGACATCGCCACCGCGGGGAAGGCCGCCGCCGCCACCACCACACCGGCCAGCAGGCCGCAGATCAGTAGCGATGCGGCGTTGGTGAAGACATTGTGGTCACGTTTCCGCATCCAGGTCACCTCGACAGGGTACGCGAGTAGGGAACGAGGGGCGCCGGGGCGTTCTTTCCCCATTTCCTGCGTGCGCCGACCTCGTTGTGCTAAACGCACGACCCCCGGTGCGTGGTTGCGTGTGACCCGCGCCGAGTCTCCACCGATCGGTGGAGCCCGCGCAGCGTTTTCACGTACTTCGGCGGGGTAAGCGGCGGGCGAACGCCCGGGACGCCGGGACTGTCCGGAATGCTAGATTTTGGCCGACAACGTTGCGTAATCGTGTGACTACAGAGCATGATGGTGGCGGCGACAGGGCCACACGTCGTTCGTGCCTCCTTGGGGAAGGAAGGGCCGGACGGCCGGGGGGATCGACGGCTGGTCGCACGAGGTCGGTAGGTACTGCAAGGGGGGACGGGAACAGATGGGGATGATCACTGACTGGCCGTCGCTGGCGGCGTGTCAGAACGGGGATCCGGACGCGTTGTTCGTACAGGGCGCCGAGCAGAACGTGGCGAAGCGGATCTGCCGCAGCTGCCCGGTGCGGTACGAGTGCCTGGCCGACGCGCTCGACAACCGCATCGAGTTCGGCGTGTGGGGCGGCATGACCGAGCGGGAACGTCGCGCGCTGCTGCGCCGGCACCCACAGGTGGCGAGCTGGCGCAAGATGTTCGAGGCGGCGATGAAGAAGAACGCCAAGGACAAGCCCGGCAAGGACAAGATCCTGGTCACCGCCGCCGGCTGAGCCGCCCACCCGGCGGGTGGCCGGCCCGGTGGGCCGGTCACCGGTCAGGGCCGGCTGATCGCCGCGCCGATCGTCCGCAGCCCGTCGACGTCGTGCACGTCGGCGGGCTGCGCGGTCACCGACACCGTCGGCACCGCCGGGAACGCCTCGGTGAACCGCAGGGCCACCTGCTCCTCGCGGGCCGCCTGCTGGGCCAGGGCCGCGTGCGCCCGCAGCACGTCGACCACGGCGTCGTGCCCGCCCAACCCGGCCAGCCGGTCGGCCGCCGCCCGGCTGTCCGCCGCGTCCAGGGCCACCGCCGGCCGGTGCACCCGGTTGAGCACCAGCCCGGCCAGCGGCATCCGCTCCGCGCCCAACCGCCCGGCGAAGTAGGCCGCCTCCCGGACCGCGTCCGGCTCCGGCGTCGCCACCAGCAGGAACGCTGTCTCCCGGGCCTGCAGGATCCGGTACGTCTGCTCGGACCGCTGCCGAAAGCCGCCGAACATCGAGTCCAGGGCGGCGACGAAGCCGGAGAGATCGGTCAACAACTGCGCGCCGAGCACCTTCTGCACCACCCGGGAGAACATTCCGAAGCTGGCGGTGACGAAGCTGAACATGCTCCGCCCCCCGCTGCGGGCCGGGGCGAGCAGCAGCCGCAGCATCCGGCCGTCGAGGAAGCGGGAGAGCCGGGCCGGGGCGTCCAGGAAGTCCAGCGCCGAACGGGACGGCGGGGTGTCCACCACGATCAGGTCCCACTCGCCCCGGGCGTGCAGCTGGCCCAGCTTCTCCATCGCCATGTACTCCTGCGTGCCGGCGAAGGTCGAACTCATGGCCTGGTAGAACGGGTTGGCGAAGATCTCCGCCGCCTTCGCCGGGTCGGTGTGCTGGAGCACCACGTCGTCGAAGGTGCGCTTCATGTCCAGCATCATGGCGTGCAGCTCACCGCCGCCGGCCTCGACGTCGATCCCCTTGACCCGGCGGGGGGTGTTGTCCAGCTCGGTCAGGCCGAGCGACTGGGCCAGCCGGCGGGCCGGGTCGATGGTGAGCACCACCGTCCGCCGGCCGTGCCGCTCGGCCGCCCGCAGCGCCAGCGCCGCCGCGGTGGTCGTCTTGCCCACCCCGCCGGCGCCACAGCAGACCACGATCCGCACGCCGGGGTCGGCGAGGATCTGGTCGACGTCCAGCACGGGCGCCGCGTCTTCGGAAGGCACCAAACGAGCGTATCGGGCCGGTGGGGTCCGTGCGTCCGTGCCGACGTGAGGTGTGCGTCAATCCGCCCGGCGGAGGATCTCGGCGAATGCCGTCAACCCGGCGGAGTCCACCCCGTCGGGCAGCAACGGCAGCTCGGTCAACGGCCGTCCGAGCTCCGCCAGGTCGGTCCGCAGGGAATCCTCCAGCTCCCGTCGTACCTGCTGGTCCCGGGCCTCGCCGGCCAGCCCGGCCACGGTCGCCGGGTCGGTCGGCAGCCCGGCGGCGGCCAGCCCGCGCTTCAGCTCCGCCCGGGTCACCTCCCGGCCGGTGGTCAGCGGCGGGCGGGCGGCGTTGACGATCACCCGGCCCACCGGGAAGCCGAGCTGGGTCAGCTCGGCGATGGCGTCCACCGTCTCCTGGACCGGCATCTCCTCCAGCAGCGTCACCACGTGCACCGCGGTCATCGGGGAACGCAACAGCGCGGACACCCCGTCGCTCTGGGTCTTGATCGGGCCGACCTTCGCCAGCCGGGCGGTCTCCGCGGTGACGTTGAGGAAGCGGCCGATCCGGCCGGTCGGCGGCGCGTCCAGCACCACCGCGTCGTACACCCGGCGCTGGCCGACGGTGCGGGTGGTGGCCTCCTTGACCTTGCCGGTGAGCAGCACGTCCCGCAGACCGGGCGCGATGGTGGTGGCGAAGTCGATCGCGCCGAGCTTGCGCAGCGCCCGGCCGGCCGCGCCGAGCTTGTAGAACATGTCGAGGTACTCCAGCAACGCCTCCTCGGCGTCCACGGCCAGGGCGCGCACCTCGCCGCCGCCCGGGGCGTCGGCGAGGTGACGCTCGGCGTACGGGAGGGGTTCGACCCCGAAGAGCTGGGCGATGCCCTGCCGCCCCTCCACCTCGACCAGCAGGGTGCGCCGACCGTCGGTGGCCAGGGCGAGCGCCAGCGCCGCCGCCACGCTCGTCTTGCCCGTGCCGCCCTTGCCGGTCACCACGTGCAGGCGGGACGGCCACCCGGTGCCGGCCGGGTCGGCCGGCCGCTCAGCTGCTCGCACCGGTCGAGCCTATCCACCCCCCGGGGTCAGCCGACCTCGCAGACCCACCAACCCGTCTTCCGTACCACGGTGAACCGCAGCTGCTGCTCGGCGATCTTCTCGTCGGCGGTGGTCATGGTCAGCTTGGTGGAGACCGTGGCCCGGTCACCGTTCTGGTTGTCGACCGTCGGGGTGGACCAGCGGAACCGCGGGCTGGTGTAGGTGGTCGCGTACTTCTGCACCTCGGCCACCTTCGCGCTGATCTTCTGCTGGTCGCGTGCCTCCGCGCAGACGAAGTCGGCCGCCCTGCCGGCGTCCCGGTCCTGGTAGACGGCGGTGAGGAAGCCGTCGACCGCCACCGTCGGCTCCTTGGCGCCCGCTCCGCTCTCGCGGTCGCGCAGGGCCATGAAGGCGAGCGTCCCGCCGCCGCAGAGCACCACGGCCGCGGCCACCGCGAGCGAGGCGACCAGCGCACCGCGTCGCCGTGCCGGTGCCCGGTACGCCGGGTAGCCGGGCGGGCTGTCGGACGCGGAGCCGCCGGGGGTGGCCCTGCCACCCGGGTCTGACTGGTCGTGCCGCGACGCCGGGACGCCTGGCGATCCGCTCGGGCCACCGAACGGTGGTTGGGTCATGTGGTCCCCCGGGGGATGGGGCGCCGTCACCGCCCCTGGCGACGACGCGGGTACGGGCGCGGCGGGCGACCCCTGATCGCCCGTCCGAGGCGCAAGGGTATCGGTCGATGGGCGGCCCGTGGCGGACTGTTCACGACGTGCGAGGGAGCGCGGTCAGCTTGCGGACCACGCGAGTGTCGCATATGTGACTTTCGGTGTTCGGTCGTGCGCGTCCCGTTGTCCCCCGCACCGGCGGGGTCCTACGTTCGTCCGGGTGTGGGGGAGCGGATCGGGTCGGCGCCCGGTCCGGTCGGCGGTCAATCACGGTACGAGGCCGGAGGCAGGTACATGCGCGACGCGGAGAACATCGCCCGAGCCCAGTTCTCACCAGGGGACCGGGGGAGGCGGGCCGGTTCGACCGGCGACGCGGACGGGCTGGGTGGTGGGCTGCCGGTGAACGAGCGGTCCTACCGGCGCTGTGCCGAACCCGCCGAGGTGCTGCGGCTGCTCGGCCGCTCCGCCGAGCGGGGCCGCGACGACGACGACCCCGGCTACGTCATCCACCTGCCGATCCGGGTGGCCGACCTGACGGCGGCGACCGCCCTGGCCGGCACCGTGGCCACCTCGCTCGGTTTCCTGGTCGAGCTGGACGCCGGCGAGACGACCGTCTCCACCGTCGACGACCAGAACAACCGGCACCGGGTCTTCTGCGACCTGCTGCTGCCCGACCGGTCCCGCTGCCCCCAGCCGTACGACCACGCGGGGCAGTGCGGTGAGCTGCCGACCACCCCGGAGCAGCGTCCCGCGCCCCGGTCGTAGCCCGGACCGTAGGCTGTCGGCGGAACAGTCCACGTCAGGCAAGGGAGCCCTCCACCGATGCAGAAGTGGGAATACGCCACGGTCCCGCTGCTGGTCCACGCGACCAAGCAGATCCTCGACAACTGGGGCGAGGACGGCTGGGAACTCGTCGCCGTGGTGCCCGGCCCGAACCCGGACCAGTTGGTCGCCTACCTCAAGCGCCCCAAGGGCTGAGGGTCCGACGATGAGCAACGGACCCCACGCCAAGCTCGCCGAGCTCGGCCTGACCCTGCCCGACGTGGTGCCGCCGGTGGCCAGCTACGTCCCGGCCGTGCAGTCCGGCCAGCACGTCTACGTCTCCGGCCAGCTGCCGGTGGCCGAGGGCAAGCTCCTCGCCACCGGCCAGGTCGGCGCGGGTGTCTCGCCCGAGCAGGCCAAGGATCTCGCCGAGCGGTGCGCGCTGAACGCGCTCGCCGCGGTCGACTCGCTGGTCGGCCTGGAGAACATCGTCAAGATCGTGAAGCTGACCGGTTTCGTGGCGTCCGCACCGGGCTTCCACGGCCAGCCGGCCGTGATCAACGGGGCGTCCGACCTGCTCGGCGCGGTCTTCGGGGAGGCCGGGCGGCACGCCCGTTCCGCCGTCGGGGTGGCCGAGCTGCCGCTGGACGCCCCGGTCGAGGTCGAGCTGATCGTCGAGGTCGGCTGAGCCACCGCGCCGTCCCGCGCCGCGGCGCGCGGCAATGAGCCACCGCCCCGCCGAGCCACCGCCGCGCGGCGCGGTAACGAGCCGCCGCGCCCCGCGGTAACGAGCCGCCGTGCGGCAACGAGCGGCTCGTTGCCGCAGTGCGTCGTTCCCTGGTCCGCCGGCCCGGTGGGCACCACGACCCCCGGGCCGGTCGGCCGATGGAAAGCCGCGAACAACCACGAACCGGATGCACCGACTCGGCAAGATCGCGGGGAGTGGCGGGCGGGGTCGTACGATCGCAGCCATGACCGGGCATGTGACGGCACCGCCGGCCGGGCTGGCCGACCGGCTGCCGGACTGGGTGACGTTGCTGCGTGCCCCCAACCCTGGGCCGATGACCCTGGAGGGGACCAACACCTGGCTGCTGCGCGCCCCCGGCGCGGAGCACGCCGTCGTCGTCGACCCGGGGCCGGCGGACGAGGCGCACCTGGCCGCCGTCGCGGCGTGCGGGCCGGTCGGGCTGGTGCTGATCACCCACGGGCACCCGGACCACACCGAGGGCGCCCCCCGGCTGAGCGAACTGCTCGGCGGGGCACCGGTACGCGCCGCCGACCCGGCGCACGCCATCGGCGGTGCGCCGCTGACCGGGGCGGCACCGCTCGACGCGTCCGGCCTGACGGTCGACCTGGTGCCGACCCCCGGGCACACCGCCGACTCGCTCTGCTTCCTGGTGTCGTACGGCACCGAGCGGGTGGTGCTGACCGGGGACACCATCCTCGGCCGGGGCACCACCGTCGTCGCCCACCCCGACGGCAACCTCGGCGACTACCTGGCCAGCCTGGAGCGGCTCGGGGCGTACCGGGGGATCGCGGCGCTGCCCGGGCACGGCCCGGCGCTGGCCGACTGCGGTGCGGCGGCCGACTTCTACCTGGCCCACCGCCGGGCCCGGCTCGACCAGGTGCGGGCCGCCGTCGCCGCGGGCGCCCGCACCGCGCCCGAGGTGGTGGCGACGGTCTACGCGGACGTCGACCGGTCGCTGTGGTGGGCCGCCGAGTGGTCGGTCCGCGCCCAACTGGAGTACCTGGGAGTGGAGCAGCCGTGACCTGCCCGGTGTGCGGCACGCTCGCCGTCCCCGGCGCGCGGTTCTGCCACAACTGCGGGGCGGCGTTGCCGGCCGCCGCCACCCTGCCGACCGCCGAGCGTCGGGTGGTCACCGTGCTCTTCGGTGACCTGTCCGAGTTCACCTCGTGGTCGGAGGACCTCGACCCGGAGCGGGTCGGCGCGGTCACCGACCGGGTGCTCGCCGCGCTCGCCGGTGCGGTCAAGACGTTCGGCGGGCACGTGGACAAGCTCACCGGCGACGGGATCATGGCGGTCTTCGGTGCCCCGGTGGCCCACGAGGACGACGCCGAGCGGGCCGTCCGGGCCGCCCTGTCGATGCAGCGGGCGGTCCGCCGGGTGCTCGACGACGAGCGCGGCGGCGGGGCGCCGCTCGGCCTGCGGGTCGGGCTGAACACCGGGGACGTGATCGCCGGCATCCAGGCCGCCATCGAGTACACGGTCATCGGGGACACCGTGAACACCGCCGCCCGGCTGGCCGACGCCGCCGCCGTCGGCGCGATCTACGCCGGTGCCCGGACCTCCTCGGCCACCCGGCACGTCGCCTCCTGGCGGGTGCTGCGCCCGCTGCGGCTCAAGGGCAAGCGCGAGCCGGTCGAGGCGTACGAGCTGCTGGGTCTGCTGGACGCCCCGGGCACCCGGTCGGGGCTCGGTGACGAGGCGCCCTTCGTCGGGCGGGAGACCGAGATCGGCCGGGTCGCCGGCCGGCTCGCCGAGGTGATCGACCGGGGCGAGCCCCGGGTGCTGCTGATGACCGCCGAGGCGGGGATCGGCAAGTCCCGGTTCGCCGCCGAGGTGGAGCGCCTCGCCGCCGGCTACGACGTCGGCGCGGGCCGGTACGCCGCCCACAGCGGCGCGCGGGTGCTCTCGGTCCGCTGTGCGGCCTTCGGCGAGCGACGTCGGCTGGCGCCCCTGGCCGACCTGGTCCGGGCCGCCGTCGGCCTGCCCAACGACACCTCCACCGCGCTCACCCGGCCGGCCGTGGAGGAGCGGCTGCGCCGGCTCGGCCAGCGCCTCGGCCGGCTGACCGCCGACGCACCGCCGATCGGCGCCGACCAGCTGCTGGCCCTGCTCGGCTACGCCGAACTGCCCGCCGGCAGCCCGGGTGAACAGGGCGGATGGGGGGCCACCCCGCCGGCCGCCGACGCCGAGGCGGTGCCGGTGGCGGTGGCCGGGCTGCTCAGTGCCCTGGCCGCCGAGGCGCCGCTGGTGATCGTCGTCGACGACCTGCACGACGCCACCGCCGAGACCATCGACGCGCTCGGGGCCACCCTGTCCCGGCTCACCGGGCCGGTGCTGGTGATGCTGCTGGGCCGCCCCGAGCTGGTCCGGACCGCGGGGGCGTTGACCTGGATCGCCGACGCCGAGGTGCAGCCGCTGCCGCCGCTGCGCGGTGCGGACGCCTCCCGCCTGCTCACCAGCTACCTCAACGGCGGCCGGCTGCCCCAGGCCGACGCCGACCGGTTGCTCGCCACCGCCCAGGGCAACGCCTTCTACCTGGCCGAACTGGTCACCCTGCTGCGGGAGCGGGGAGCGCTGACCGCCGGCCCGGACGGCGGCTGGCGGCTGGTGCCCGGCTCGCTGGGCAGCCGGCTGCTCTCCCGCGACCTCGCCGCCGTACTGGCCGCCCGGATCGACGCCCTCCCGCCGGAGGCCCGGTCGGCGCTGCGGGATGCCGCCGTGGTCGGTGACGTGGTGCCGGCCGGCGCGTTGGAGGCGTTGCGCGAGCAACGGGCCGGGCGGGACGGCCGGCCCGCCGCGGTGGCCGCGGTCGAGCTGGAACGGGCCGTGGAGGAGCTGCTGCAACGCCGGATGCTGCACCGCACCCGCAGCGGCTTCGCGTTCGCCACCCCGCTGATGCGGGAGGCCGCCTACACCGGGGTGAGCAAGGCGGAGCTGGCCGAACGGCACGCCGCGCTGGCCCGCTGGGCCACCGGAGCGCCCGGTTCGTCGGTCGCCCCGCCGGGCGGGTTCACCGACGCGGCCCGGGACGACTTCGTGGCCGAGCAGGTCGAGCGGGCCGTCGCCCTCGCCGACGCGGTGAAGCTCCGCCCGGATTCGCCGGCCCGCACGGTCGCCCCGCTGGGGGTGGCCGCGCTGGGCCGGGCCGCCCGCCGGTCCCTCCAGGTCGGTGAGCCGGCGTTGGCCGTCGAGTACGCCGAACGCGCCGCCGAGCTGGCCCGCGAGGGGATGCCCCCGGCCGACCGGGTGGCGCACGCCCGCGCCCTGCTCCAGGTCGGCCGGGCCGGTGACGCGCTCGCCTTCGCCGAGAAGATCGCCGCCAACGCCGGTGACGACGCCGGCACCCGGGCCAGTGCCCTGCTGCTCGCCGGCCAGGCCCACCAGACCCTGGGCGACCAGGGCCGGGCGGTGGCCTGCTGGCAGGAGGCGTTGCAGGTGGCCACCGCCGGTGAGGTGACCAACCTGCGCGCCTCGGCGATGCGCCGGCTGGGGATGGCCGACTTCGTCGCCGGCCGGCTCGGGCAGGCCAGCAGCCGGCTCGCCGCCTCCTACCAGATCAGCCTGGCCGCGAAGGACCTGCGCGGGCAGGCCTGGGCGTTGCAGAACCTCGCCTGGGTCACCACCACCCGGGGTGACTTCGCCGGCACCGACGCGGTGCTCGGTCGGGCCGCCCGGCTCTTTGCCGAGTTGAAGGACCCGTACGGGCGGGCCTGGCTGCGCGGCACCACGGCCTTCGCCCGGCTGTTGGCCGGGCGGCTCGGGGAGGCCTGCCGGCTGGCCGGGATCTTCCTGCCGTTCGGGGAACGGGTCGGCGAGGCGTGGGCGGTGGGCACGTTGCGCGCGGTCGAGGCGTTCGCCGGGGCCGAGCTGGGCGAGGTGGCCGAGGCGGACCGGGCGGCCCGCCGGGCGTACCGGGACTTCGCGGCGGTCTCCGACGACTGGGGGCGTGGGTTCGCCCTGGTCGTCCGGGGGGTGGTGGCGCGCGGGCTGGGCGAGCCGGAGCACGCCGCCGACCTGTTCACCGACGCCCTGGCGTACGCCGGCCGGACCTCGCACCCGCTGCTCACCGGGATGGCCGGCACGCTGCGGGGCTTCGTGGCGTTGGACATGGGCGACTGCGAGACCGCCGAGCGGGACGCCCGCGCGGTGCTGACCGCCGTCGAACCGCACAACCCGCAGGCTCCGGCGCAGGCCGCGCCCCGGGTGCTGCTGGCCACCGCCCGGCTCGCCGCCGGGGATCCGGCCACCGCGGTCGGGTTGCTCGCCCCGGTGGCGACGACCGCCGCGAAGACGGCGACGCTGCTCTTCTCCCGCCGGCAGACGTTGGCCCGCTACGCGTCCGCGCTGCTCGCCCACGGTCAGTCGGAGCAGGCGTTGGACTGGGCGCGGCGGGCGGTCGCCGCCCCGGCGGAGGACGTCCGCAGTCAGGTGATCGGGGCGTGCGTGCTGGCCGAGGCGCTGGCGGTCGCCGGTCGTCCGGTCGAGGCGCTGGCCAGCGCGCAGGAGGCGGTGCGGCTGGCCTACGCGACCGAGCAGCGCAGTGAACGGGCCAGTGCCGACGCCCTGCGGGACCGGCTGGCCGCCGGGGTCTGACCGTGGTCGGGGCGGCCGTCGGGTGGGCGCGGGCCGGTGCGGGCAGGTCGGGGCGGTCGGTCGGGGCCGGAGGGCAGGTCTGTCGGTTCCGGTGATGTGCCCGTCGGTGGGGACGGTTAGCGTGTCACTTCACGCGACCGCCCCTCGGTGCCGGTCGTGCCGTCGGGGTGGGGGGACAGATGAGGTTGCCGCGTTCGGGTGCCGGCTGGACGATCGCGGTCTTCGGGGTGCTGGCGGTGCTGCTCGGCGCGCTCGGCCTGGTGTGGCCGGAGGCGCAGCTCAGGATGCTCGGCTTCGCGGTGCCGCAGACCCGGGCGGCCGGCGACTACACCGGCACGTTCCTCACCGCGTCCTCGATGGCCTCGTTCAACATGGGGGTCTACTACCTGCTCGCGGTGGCGACCGAGTGGCGGGCGTTCTACCGGTTCACGGTGGTCTTCCGGTTGGTCACCTTCACCGTCTTCACGTTGACCGTGCTGGCCGACGTGGCGCCGGACCGGTTCATCGGGGTGGCGCTCTGGGAGGGGGCGGGCGCGCTGGCGACCGCGCTCGGCCTGCGGTGGGACGCCCGTCGATCGGTGACCGTCGTCGCCGATGGGCACGGTAGCGCTCCCACCTCTCCGGCGGGGTCGACGAAAGGCCAGGTCAGCGACGTTTCCGAGGATGCGGAGATCGGGTCGGCCGCTGCCGGCCCGGCCGCTCCCGCCGGTACGGACCGCTGAGCGGCCCGGCGGAACAGGTATTTTCGAGCCGTGACCGAGACCCCGCCCGGCGCCGCCAGGCTGCCCATTGTGCCCGGTCTGACCGACTTGCAGGTCTTTGCCCGTGGCGGGTACGCCACCGTCTACCGGGCCACCCAGATCTCCGTGGGTCGGGAGGTCGCCGTCAAGGTGGAGAACCGCACCCTGGACAACGAGCGTGACCAGGCCCGGTTCCTGCGGGAGGCACGGGCGGCCGGTCGGATGTCGTCGCACCCGCACGTGGTGGACCTCTTCGACGTCGGGGTGACCGTCGACCGGCACCCGTACCTGATCATGGAACTCTGCGACGGGTCGTACGCCGAACGGATGCGGACCTCGCCGCTCGACGCCTCCGAGACCCGCGACCTCGGCATCAAGATCGCGGATGCGTTGGCCCACTCGCACGCGGCCGGGGTGCTGCACCGCGACGTCAAGCCGGCCAACATCCTCCACTCGCACTTCAACTCGGCGGTGCTGGCCGACTTCGGGCTGGCGGTGCTGGCCGAGGCGCGGGACGCCTCGGTCACCCTGGAGGTGCTCACCCCGGCCTACGCGCCGCCGGAGATGTTCAACCACAGCCCGCCGTCGCCGGCCGTCGACGTGTACGCCCTCTGCGCCACCCTCTACGCGGTGATGACCGGCCGCCCCCCGCGCTGGCAGACCGAGCGCAACCCGAGCCTGGTCACCGTGCTGGAGATGTTCCACCAGCCGATCCCCGACCTGCCCGGGGTGTCGAACGAACTCGTCGACGTGCTCCGCGCCGGGATGTCCAACGACCCCGACGCCCGCCCCTCCGCGCTCGAACTGCGCGACCTGCTCACCGCGCTGCCCCTCGACCCGGCCCCCGCCCCGGTCAGCGGTGCGCCGGTCTCCGGCGGGCCGTCGGGCGGCGGTGGGCCGTACTCCCCCGGGTGGACCACCGGCCATCCCGGATGGACCACCGGCCAACCCGGGCGGACGACCGGCCAGCCCGCACCGCGCCCACCCGCCCAGGACGACCAGCCGACGGTGGCGCACGGCGAACGTCGGCGGCGGCGCTGGTTCTTCGGCGGGGCCGGGGTGCTCGCGCTGGCCGCCTCGGCGAGCGCCGGGGCCTGGGTCGCCGGTGGTGCGCCGCCGGTGGCCGGGCCCACCGCCTCCCCGACGACGGTCGGCTCGTCCAGCCCGGCCGCCCGCTGGGGAACCCTGCCCGGCTGCGCGGCCGACGGCACGGCCGCGACCCTGCCGCCGGGTGCCCGGTGCGCCCCGGTGCTGGAGTGTTTCGGCCCGGTGCGGCTGCGTGCCGACCGGGCGGAGGCTCCGCAGCTGTCCTGCGAGGGGCGGCACACCTGGGAGACGTACGTCGAGGGGCAGCTACCGGCCGCGCTGGCCGGAGCCGGGCACGCCGTGATCAGCGCCGACCCGACGGTCCGGGCGGTGTGCAACGCGCGGACGTTTCGGCTGACCAGCGGGATCGACTACACCAACGGCTGGCGGCTGGAGGTGTTGCCGCCCGCCGAGCAGGATCTCGACCGGACCTACCGCTGCCTCGCCGGGCGGGGGGTGGACGCGCTGGTCGCACCGACCCTCACTGGTCGCTGACCTCGCGCACCGACACTGACTGGTCGCTGACCTCGCGCATCCGATTCAGCCGGCTGAGCACCGCGGCGGTGTCGAGCGCGTCCAGGGTGTCCGCGTCGAGGAACGAACCCGCCGCCAGTTGACCGGGGACGGGCACGGCGACCGGTGCCTCCCCGGGGTTGCGCTCGCGCAGCGCGGCCAGCGCGGTGCCGGTCACTGTCGCGAACACGACACCGAGCAGGGCCAGCCCCACCGTCAGGATGCCGGCCGGATGCCGGAAGGCCAGCACCACCAGCACCACACCGGTCGCCAGCGCGCCGACCGTCGCCACGGTCCGCGCGCCCGGTCTCAGGATTCGCCTCACCCGACAAGCATGGCCCGGATGGGCGCGCTGTCAATCCGTACGGCTCGGTGTGGTTGACCGTTCTGCTGACAGTGACGCCGTCGGGGTGGCGACACCGGCCGGCCGGGCGGCGGGGCGGGGATGGATACGAGCGGCTACTCTCGGTGTCCCCCAGGCTGTCCGTCAGCGAGGTGCGCCGATGAACGACACGTCCGCCCGCCACCGGGTCCGATCGGTCGCCACCACCCTGGCGGTGGCGCTGACCCTCACCCTGGCCGCCGCCGCGGGCTGCGACAACCGCCGCGAGCCGTCCCTGCCCTCGGTGCGCGACAAGCTGCGGGAGTCGCACATCGACGGTCAGTCGAAGATCAAGATCGGGGTGGCCACCACCGAGCCGCTGATGGGCGAGCTGCGCAACGGCGCACACGTCGGCTTCGACGTGGAGATCGCCCGCTACGTCGCCTCCTACCTCGGCTACGAGGGCGACCAGCGCATCGAGTGGGTCTCGGTGACCACCGAGGACCGGATCCCCGCCCTCCAGGGTGGCGTGGTCGACCTGGTGGTCTCCAGCTTCTCGATCACCGAGGAGCGGGAGAAGCTGGTCAGCTTCGCCGGGCCGTACTTCGTCACCACCCAGGAGGTGATGGTGCCGACCCGGCTCAAGGACAAGATCCGCACCATCGAGGACCTCCGTGAGCCGGCGTACAAGGTCTGCACCAGCGGTGGCTCCACCACCGAGGCCGAGCTGGCCAAGCACGACGTGAAAGCCCTGGTGGTCAAGGAGGTCGGCGACTGCGTCAAGGGCATCCGGGAGGGCCGCTACGACGCGGTCAGCTCCGACGAGACGATCCTCGCCGGTTTCCTCTCCCTCTACCCGACCGAGTTCGAGATCGTCGACATGCCCTTCGGCACCAGTGAACTGCTCGGCATCGGCGTGCCGATCGGTGACCCCGCCCTGCGCGACCTGGTGGCCTTCGCCCTCCAGAAGAGCTACCTGCAGGGGCGCAGCGGGATCAGCAGCCCGTGGCTCACCGCCTACAACCGGACCCTGGGCCCGTGGCTGAAGGCGGAGAAGGCCCAGCCGCAGCCGCTCAAGGTGCCGGAGCTGGTCGACTTCGACGACAAGGCGCCGACCCGGTGACCGCCCCGGCCGTACCGCAGGAGCTGGGTGGCACCACCGTCGCGGTGCGTGACGGCTGGGATCCGGCGGTGGAGCGGCGGGCGCGGGCCAGCCAGTCGTTCTGGACGGCGGTGGTGGGGGTGCCCGCCATCTTCTCCGTGCTGCGCCTCGGCGTCGAGGCGGGCGGTGAACTCCAGACCACGCTGCTGCTGGTGGCGAACGTCGGGCCGGTGAACCTGCTGGCCGGCTTCCTCACCACCGCCGCCCGGCTGCTCTCCACCGGCCTGGTCGCGGTCTTCGCACTCGGCGCGGTGCTGCGGGTCAGCGTCGAACGGATGCCGCCCACCGTGCGTCGCCCGCTCTTCGTCCGCTGGGCGGACCTCACCCCGGCCTGGTTCGTGCTGGCCAGCTTCCTCACCGCCCTGGTCACCTGGCAGCTGCTCTACCTGCCCCTGCTGCTGCCGGCGTTCGTGGCCGCCTTCCAGCTCACCCCGGCGCGACTGCACGAGCACCTGCTGCCCCGGGTGCTGATCGTGGTGGCGCTGCTCGCCGGCTACGGCTGGCTGCTCGCCCCCACCCTGGTCGACGCGTGGCAGCAACGGGAACTGCTCGCCCTGACGCTGCTCGTCATCCCGCCGCTGCTCGCGCTCACGGTGACCGGCCCGCTTCCCGGGGCGGTGATCCGGCCGCTCGCCTCGGTCACCGAGGCGGCGGTGCTGGCCATGCTGGTCTGGGCGGCGCTGCCGGTGATCACCACGCCGGTGCTGCCGCTCACCGTGACCACCGTGGAGTCGAGCCCCGGTGTCACCGAGGACGTCCGGGGGCACGTGGTCACCGTGGACGACGTCAACATGGTGCTGCTCCAGGAGCGGGGCGGCGTCCGCTACGTGCCGGTGGACGACGTCCGCGCCCAGGTGCTCTGCCCCAGCGAGGAGGAGCTGCCCCGGCACCGGCTGCGGATCCGGGACTACCACGTCGAGGACTCGCTGCTGGAGGGGCTGGGTCGGCGGGTGCGGCCGGTACACCGCACCGACGCGGCCTGCCGCGCGGTGAACTGACCCCCAGGTCAGTAGGACTTCTCCTGACCGAGTACGTGCTGGGCGACGAAGTTGAGGATCATCTCCCGGCTGACCGGGGCGATCCGACCGGCCCGCACCGCGCCGAGCAGCGTCGCCACGCCGTACTCGGTGGTCATGCCGGCCCCGCCGAGGGCCTGCACGGCGGTGTCCACGGCCAGCGCGGCGGCCTCCCCGGCGGCGTACTTGGCCATGTTGCCGGCGACCCCGGCCTCCAGGTCGCGGCCCGCGTCGTAGAGGGTGGCCGCCTTAGCGATCATGAGCCGGGCCAGCTCCACCTGCACCGCCGCGTGCGCCAACGGATGGGACACCCCCTGGTGCGCGCCGATGCTCCGGCCACCCCAGACCTTGCGGGTGGCGGTGTAGTCGGTGGCCCGCTCGATGGCGTACCGGCCGGTGCCGACACCCATCGCGGCGACCGTGATCCGCTCCGGGTTCAGCCCGGCGAACAGCGCCGGCAGGCCGGCGTCCAGCGACCCGCCGACCAGCGCGTCGGCGGGCAGCCGGACGTCGTCCAGGTAGAGCAGGAACTGGTTCTCCGGGGAGACGATCTCCATGTCCAGCCGGGACCGGGTCAACCCGGCCGCATCGGTCGGCACCAGGAACAGCGCCGGCTTCAGCTTCCCGGTCGCCGCGTCCTCGGTCCGGGCGACCACCAGCACGTACTGCGCCTCGTCCACGCCGGAGATGTAGCACTTGCGGCCGGAGAGCAGCCAGTCGTCGCCGTCGCGGCGGGCCACCGTGCCGAGCCGGTGGAAGTTCGACCCGGCGTCCGGCTCGGTGATCGCGAAGACCACCTTCAGCGAGCCGTCGGCGAACCCGGGCAGGAAGCGCTTGCGCTGCTCCTCGGTGCCGTGCCGGTTGATCACGGTGGCGGCGATGGCCGGCGACACCACCAGCAGCAGCAGCGGGCAGCCGGCGGCGGCCAGCTCCTCGCAGACGATGGCCAGCTCGGTCAGGCCGCCACCGCCGCCGCCGTACTCGGTGGGGACGTTGACGCCCAGGTAGCCGAGCCGACCGGCCTCGTCCCACAGCTCGGTGGTGTGCCCGCCGGATTTCGCCTTCTCGACGAAGTAGGAGTGGCCGTACCGGCGGCCCAGCGCGCGGACGGCATCCCGGAGCTGGTCCTGCTCCGGGGTGAGGTCGAAGTTCATCGGGGTGCCTCCTCGGGGTCGACCACGGCCAGCACCGCGCCGGTCTCGACCTGCCCACCGGCGGGCACCGGCAGGTCGGCGACCACGCCGTCGGTCGGGGCGAGCACGGGGTGTTCCAACTTCATCGCCTCCAGGGTCAGCAGCAGGTCACCGGCGGCGACCCGCTGACCGACCCCGACGTGCACCCGGGCCACCGTGCCGGGCAGCGGCGCGAGCAGCGACCCGACCGCCAGCGCCGCGCGGTGCAGCGGGAAGCGGGGCAGCGCGGTCAGCTCCGTCGCGCCGTCCGGGCCGTCCACGAAGACCACCGACCCCGCCCGGTGTACGCGGAACGCCTGCCGCACCCCGGCCACGTCGAGCAGCACCCGGTCCGGTGCGGCCGTCACCAGCGCCACCACCGGCCCCGGTCCCGTGGTGGACGGGTCGTCCGGTGCGGCACCCGTGCCGTCGGGGGACGTCCGGTCGGGCTCGGCGACGGTCCGGCCGGGCTCGGTGACCGTCGGGTCGGTGGACCAGTCGGCGAGCGCGCCGGAGCGGTCCAGCCGGTAGCGCACCTCGATCCCGTCCCCGGTCGTGGTGGCGTACCGGACGACCTGGGGGACGGCCGGCACGTTGCGCCAGCCCGACGGGAGGCCGGCGAGCACCCGGGCCTCGGCCCGTCGCGCGGCGGCCCCGGCCAGCGCGGCGGCCAGCGCGGCGACCGGGAGGCGGTCGGGCGGCAGCAGCGGCGCGAAGACCTCGGGGTGCGCGGCCAGGAAGCCGGTGTCGGCCTGCGCCGCGCCGAACTCGGGACTGCGCAGCACCCGGACCAGCAGGTCCCGGTTGGTGGCCACCCCGTGCAGCTCGGCGCGGGCCAGCGCCCCGGCGAGCAGCCGGGCCGCCTCCGCCCGGGTCGGCGCCCAGGCCACCAGCTTGGCCAGCATCGAGTCGTAGTGCACGCCCACCGTCGAACCGGTGCACACCCCCGAGTCGAGCCGCAGGCCCCGGGTCGGGGCGAACTCGCCGGCCACCCCGGGGACCGCGAACCGGTGCAGGGTGCCGGTGGCCGGGCGGAACCCCTGCGCCGGGTCCTCCGCGCAGAGCCGCACCTCGATGGCGTGACCGTCGGTGGGCGGGGTCGCCGGCACCGGCAGGGCGCCACCCTCGGCGACCAGCAGTTGCAGCCGTACCAGGTCCAGCCCGGTGACCGCCTCGGTGACCGGGTGCTCCACCTGGAGCCGGGTGTTCATCTCCAGGAAGAAGAACTCGCCCGTCGGGGCGAGCAGGAACTCCACCGTCCCCGCCCCGACGTAGCCGACCGCCCGCCCGGCGGCCACCGCCGCCGCGTGCAGCCGCTCCCGGACCCCGTCGGGCAGCACCGCCGGGGCCTCCTCGACGAGCTTCTGGTGCCGCCGCTGGATCGAGCAGTCCCGCTCACCGAGCGCCACGACCGTACCGGCGGTGTCGCCGAAGATCTGCACCTCGACGTGCCGGCCGCGCTCGACGTACCGCTCGACGAAGACCGTGCCGTCGCCGAACGCGGCGGCGGCCTCGCGGCGCGCGGACTCCACGGCCGCCAGCAGGTCGGCGGGGTCACGGACGACGCGCATCCCCCGCCCGCCGCCCCCGGCGGACGCCTTGACCAGCACCGGAAAGTCGGTGATCTCGTCGTCGTCGGTCCAGGAGGGCAGCATCGGCACCCCCGCCCCGGCCAGCAGTTCCTTCGCGGCGATCTTGTCGCCCATCGCCGCGATCGCCCCGGCGGGCGGGCCGACCCAGGTCAGGCCGGCGTCGACCACCGCCGCCGCGAACCCGGCATCCTCGGCGAGGAAGCCGTAGCCCGGGTGGACCGCGTCCGCGCCCGTGCGGCGGGCCGCGTCCAGGATCAGCTCGATCCGCAGGTACGTCTCGACCGGCGTGTTCCCCGGCAGGCGGACCGCCTCGTCGGCCTCGGCCACGTACGGCGCGTCCGCGTCGGCGTCGGAGTGCACGGCGACCGTCGCCACACCCAGCGCCCGGCAGGTGGCGAAGACCCGCCGGGCGATCTCCCCCCGGTTGGCCACCAGCAGTTTCCGAATCACCCGTGCCCCCTACATCCGGAAGACGCCGAAGCTGTCGGCGCCCTTCACCGGTGCGTTGTGGATCGCCGACAGGCAGAGCCCGAGGACGGTACGGGTGTCCCGCGGGTCGATCACCCCGTCGTCGTAGAGCCGGCCGGAGAGGAACAGCGCCCCGGACTGCGACTCGATCTGCTGCTCGACCATCATCCGCATCGCCGCGTCGGAGTCCTCGTCGTAGTCCCGGCCCCGGGCGGCGGCGGCCTGCCGGGCGACGATCGACAGCACCCCGGCCAACTGCGCCGGCCCCATCACCGCCGACTTCGCGTTCGGCCAGGTGAACAGGAACCTCGGCTCGTACGCCCGGCCGCACATGCCGTAGTTGCCGGCCCCGTACGAGGCGCCCAGGTTGACCGTCAGGTGCGGCACCGTCGAGTTCGCCACCGCGTTGATCATCAGGGCGCCGTGCTTGATGATGCCGCGCTGCTCGTACTCGGTGCCGACCATGTAGCCGGTGGTGTTCTGGAGGAAGACCAGCGGGGTGTCGGTGGCGTTGGCGAGCTGGATGAACTGGGCCGCCTTCTGCGCCTCCGCGCTGAACAGCACCCCCCGGGCGTTCGCCAGCACGCCGACCGGGTAGCCGTGCAGCTCGCCCCAGCCGGTGACCAGGGCGGTGCCGTACGCCGGCTTGAACTCGTCGAACTCGCTGCCGTCGAGCACCCGGGCCAGCACCTCACGCGGGTCGAACGGCACCTTCAGGTCGGCGCTGACGATGCCGAGCAGCTCCTCCGGGTCGTGTCTCGGCGGGCGGGGGGCCGGGTCGCGCGGCGGTGGACCCTGCTTGCGCCAGTTGAACCGGCGGACGCACCGCCGGGCCAGCCGGATGCCGTCCCGCTCGTCCTCGGCGAGGTGGTCGGCGAGGCCGGACGTGCCGGCGTGCATCGCCGCGCCGCCCAGCGACTCGTCGTCGGTGACCTCGCCGGTGGCCATCCGCACCAGCGGCGGCCCGGCGAGGTAGACCTGTGACCGGTCCCGGATCATGATCACGTGGTCGGACATCCCCGGCACGTACGCCCCACCGGCGGTGGCGTTGCCGAAGACCACGCTGACCGTGGGGATCCCGGCGGCGGAGAGCCGGGTCAGGTCGCGGAACACCCGGCCGCCCGGAATGAAGATCTCCGCCTGGGTGGGCAGGTCCGCACCGGCGCTCTCCACCAGGTTGACCATCGGCAGCCGGTTCGCCAGGGCGATCTCACCGGCCCGTCGGGTCTTCGCCAGCGACCACGGGTTCACCGCGCCGCCGCGTACCGTCGGATCGTTGGCGACGACCAGGCACTCCACGCCCTCGACCACGCCGATGCCGGTGACCACGCTCGCCCCGACCGGGAAGTCGGTGCCGTACCCGGCGACCGGCGACAACTCCAGGAACGGGCTGTCCCGGTCCAGCAGCAGCTCGATCCGCTCCCGAGGCAGTAGCTTGCCGCGCCCGTGGTGCCGGGCCACGTACTTCTCCCCGCCGCCGGCCCGGGCCTGGTCGAGCGCGGCGTCCAACTCGGCGAGACGTTCCCGCAGCGCGTCCCGGTTGGCCACGAAGGCCGGCGCGGCCGGATCGACCGCACTCTCCAGCGTCGTCACGGAATCCCCCCGTTCGTTCGCGACTGCGGGGCTCGCAAACCCGGCTCACTCCTCGCGCTCACAGGCCCAGACCTTTCGCGATGATCTCGTTCATGATCTCGGTGGTGCCGCCGCCGATGCCGAGGATCCGGGCGTCCCGGTAGTGCCGCTCGACCTCGGCGTCACGCAGGTAGCCGAACCCGCCGTGCAGTTGCAGCGCCTGGTCCACCACCTGGTCGCAGGCGGCCACCGCGACGTTCTTCGCCATCGCCACCTCGGTCACCACCGGCTCGCCGGCCGCCACCCGGGCTGCCACCTGGTGCACGTACGCGCGGGCCGCCTCGGCGCGGGTGTGCATCTCGGCCAGCCGGTGCCGGACCAGTTGCCGGCTGACCAGCGGACGGCCGAAGGTGGACCGGTCCCGGCACCAGCGGGTCGTAAGCTCCACGCAGCGCTGCGCGGTCGCGTACGCCTGGGTGGCCAGGGAGAGCCGCTCGGTGGCGAAGTTCTGCATGATCGCCAGGAAGCCGGTGTCCTCCTCGCCGATCCGGTTGGTCACCGGCACCCGGACGTCGACGAAGGACAGCTCGGCGGTGTCCGAGCAGTGCCAGCCGAGCTTGTCCAGCCTCCGGTCGACGGTGAACCCGGGGGTGCCCTTGTCGACCACCAGCAGGTGCAGCGATCCGCTGCCCGGGAAGTCACCGCAGACCGCCGTGGTGACGAAGTCGGCGCGTACCCCGCTGGTGACGTACGTCTTGGACCCGTTGACCAGGTAGTGGTCGCCGTCGCGGCGGGCGGTGGTGCGGATCGAGGCGACGTCGGAGCCGCCGTCCGGTTCGGTGATCGCCAGCGCGCCGATCAGCTCGCCCGCCAGCGTCGGCCGGACGTACCGGGTGACCAGGGGATCGTCGGCGGCGGACGGGCGGGCGGCGAGCCGGCCGCCGAGCGTCCCGCCGGTGCGCGCCCCGGCCGCCGCGACGATGTGCGGCAGCGCGATGCCGTGCGTGAACAGGGCGGCGACCAGCCCGGACGAGCCACCGGACCGGATGATCTCCTCGGTGACCACGATCGCGTCGAGCAGGTCGCCGCCGCTGCCGCCGACCGACTCGGGGAAGCCGACGCCGAGCAGGCCGATCTTCGCGGCGGTGGCGTGCAGCGCCCGGGGGACCTCGCCGGCCCGCTCCCAGTCGGCCAGGTGCGGCAGCACCTCCCGGGTCACGAAGGCCCGGGTCAGCTCCCGCAACTGCCGCCGCTCGGGCGTGTCCACGATGGTCACCGGTTCGCCTCCCCGGCTGTGGGCGGGCCGGGGGTGAGGGCGGCGGGCAGGTCGACGACGCGGGAACGGAGCAGTTCGCCGAGCGCCTTGGCCTGCGGGTCGAACCGGGTGGAGGCGGCCACCCCCTGCCCGAGCAGGCCCCGGATGACGAAGTTGACCGCCCGCAGGTTCGGCAGCTCGTACCGTTCGACGGTCGACGCGGCCGTCTCCGGCAGCAGTTCGGCCAGCCGGTCGACGGTCAGCCACTCCCGCAGCCACCCCCAGGTGGCGTCGCTGCGCGCCCAGACGCCGAGGTTGGCGTCGCCGCCCTTGTCGCCCGACCGCGCCCCGACCAGCTCGCCCAGCGGCCCCCGCCGGGTCGGCCCGACCGCCCGTGCCGGTGCCGCCCGCGTGGGCTGCGGCGGAGCCGGGGTGCGTTCTGTGGCCGGTGCCCCGGTGCGCGACGGCGGGGGGACCGGCAGCCGGGTGCCGTCCGGCAGGACTGCCACGTGGGGCACGTCGGCCTGCGGCACGGCGTCGGCGGTGAACACGCCGTAGGGGGTGGCGTCACCGGGCAGGGTGGTCAGCGTGCAGCCCGGGTAGGAGGCCAGGGCCAGCTCCACCGCCGCCGCCGAGAACGCCCGCCCGGCCCGCGCCCGGTCACCGTCGCGCAGGTGTACGTGCAGCAGCGCGCTCGCCGTCTCGGTGTCGGCCGCGTCGGGACGGTCGGTACGGGCCAGGGTGAACTCCAGCCCGTCCGCGCCGACCGCCGCCTCGACCTGCCCCCGCACCAGGGCGGCCTTGGCCGGGATGTCCAGCCCGCAGAGCACGAAGGTCATCGAGTTGCGGAAACCGCCCAGGTTGTTGACGCCCACCTTGAGGGTGGCCGGCGGCGGGGTGCCCCGCACCCCGTCCACCCGGACCCGGTCCGGTCCGTCCTGCCGCAGCCGTACCGTGTCCAGCCGGCTCACCACGTCCGGGCCGAGGTAGTCGGGGCCGGCCACCTCGTACAACAGTTGCGCGGTGACCGTTTCGACGGTGACCGCGCCGCCGGTGCCGGGGTGCTTGGTGAGCACCGACGAGCCGTCGGGACGGATCTCGGCGATCGGGAAACCGGGCCGGTGCCCGCCGTCGGGCAGCTCGGTGAAGAAGCTGAAGTTGCCGCCGGTGACCTGCGCCCCGCACTCGATCAGGTGCCCGGCGACGGTGGCTCCGGCCAGCCGGTCCAGGTCGTCGGGTCGCCAGCCGAACCGGGCGATGGCCGGCCCGACCGCCAGCGAGGCGTCGGTGACCCGCCCGGCGACCACCACGTCGGCTCCCGCGTCCAGGCAGGCGGCGATGCCGAACGCGCCGAGGTAGGCGTTGGCGGTGAGCGCGTCCGGCCGGGGCAGGGAGTCGCCCTCGACGTGGCCGACCCGGACGCTGAGGCCGAGCCGGTCGGCGAGCGCGCCGATCGCGGTGGCCAGCCCGGCGGGGTTCAGGCCGCCCGCGTTGGTGACGATCCGCACGCCCCGGTCCAGGGCGGTGCCGAGGCAGCCCTCGAGCTGGCGGAGGAAGGTCCTCGCGTAACCGAGGCCCGGGTCGCGCAGCCGGTCCCGACCGAGGATCAGCATGGTCAGCTCGGCCAGGTAGTCGCCGGTCAGCACGTCCAGCTCACCGCCGTCGAGCATCTCCCGCCAGGCGGTGAACCGGTCGCCGTAGAAGCCGGAGGCGTTGCCGACCCGCAGGACGCCGGTCATGCGGCGGCCCCCTCGCGGTCGGCGCGGCGGGCACCGGCGACGCGCGGCGGGGCCAGGAACCCGGCGGCTTCGTCCTCGACCAGTCGGCCCGGGGCGGTGGTCGAGCTGACCGGGGCGTGGAACGCGGCGACGAGCGTGTCGAGCTGCTCGGACTCGTCGGTCAGGTCGGCGAGCAGGGCGGTCGGGTCGACCATGGTGCCTCCGGGCGGGTGGGCCGATGAGCGCGGATCAGGTCGGGTCGGTGGAGCCGGTGCGGCCGGTTGGGCCAGCGTGGTTGTTCGGGTCGGCGTGGCCGGTCGGGCCGGTGCGGGTCGGGTCGGCGTGGCGGGCGGAAGCGGACGGGTCCGGTGGCCGGGGGTTTCCGGATCGCCGGTCAGCAGCTTCCGGGGTGAGCAGGGTGGCGAGCTGGCGCTTCCAGGTGTGTAGCAGGGCGGTGCGGCGGGCCGAGTCGTCGTTGAGCAGATTGGCCACGCCGAGCCCGCGGAGCAGGTCGAGGGTGGCCTGCACCGCCTCCCGGACCCCGGGTCGACGCTCGTCCACGTCGAGCAGCGCGACGGTGAGCCGGTGCATCTCCCGCCCCACCCGGGCCTCCAGCGGCACCAGCGCGTCGCGCAGCTCCGGGTCGGTCCGGGCGGCCACCCACAGCTCCAGCGCGGCTACGAAGAGCGGCCCGGTGAAGGCGACGCCGAGCAGGTCGACGACGCGGTCGAGTCGCTGCGGCCCGACCGGCAACGCCTCGGCCTCGACGCGCAGCTCCTCGGCCCGTCGCTCGGCGAGGTGGGCGACGGCGGCGGTCACCAGCGCCGCCTTGGTCGGGTAGTGGTGCAGCTGGGCGCCACGGGAGACCCCGGCGTGGGTGGCGATCACCGTGGTGGTGGTGCCCGACCAGCCGTAGCGCACCAGGCAGTCGACCGTCGCCTCCAACAGCCGGGCGCGGGTGGCGCGGCTGCGCTCCTGCTGGGGGACGCGGGTCGATGCGGGGGCCACCGGGACAGCGTGCCGCCGCCGAAACAAACAGTCAAGCCTGACTTTTTCTGCCCGGTGTCCCGTCCCGGCGGTCTGCCGGTGCCCGGCCCGGTGCTCTGCCCGGGGATCCGGCCCGCCGGCCCCTCCGGTTTGCCGGCCGCCGGCCGCCGGCCCGTCCGGTCGCCGGTCAGCGGCCGTCGCGGGGGGCGAAGGCGGTCAGCGCGTCGAGGTCACCGTGCCGGGAGCGCAGGTACTCGTCGGCCCAGGCGGCGGCCTCCGGATAGGCCGACCCGGTGGCGACCCGGGCGCACGCCGCGTCGACGTCGAACGTCGTCCGGCGCAGCTGCACCCCCGGGCCGAGCAACGCCCAGTACGCCCCCGGCCCGCCGTACGGCATGCCCACGCTGCCCGGATTGACCACCCGGCGGCGGTCGACCAGCCGGGTGAACGGCATGTGGGTGTGCCCGCAGACCACGGTGCGCACCTGCGCCGGCAGGCCGGCGAACACCTCCGCCCAGCGGGCCGGCCGGGAGTCGACCAGCACCACCTCCGCGTCGTCCCGGGGCGTGGCATGGCAGAAGAGCACCGGGCCGAGGCCGACGACGGGAAGGGTGAGCGTCAGCGGCAGTCCGGCCAGCAGGGCCACCTGGTCGGCGCGGAGCTGGTCCGCCGCCCAGTTCGACACGTCGTGCTCCGACGGTCGGCCGGCGCGGGCCTGGACCAGCTCCCGGTCGGCGTTGCCACGTACCCAGCGGACCCGGTCACCCAACCCGACCAGCACGTCCAGCACCTCGACCGGCTGCGGGCCGGCCGCCACGTCACCGGTCACCACGATCAGGTCGGCCGTGGCCACCTCCGGCTCGGCCAGCACCGCCTCCAGCGCGGGCAACGCACCGTGGACGTCGGAGAGCACCGCGACCCGTTCCAGCATCCGTCCACGGTCACCCGGCGGCAGCGCGTTGTCGAGACATTCTGCGCCGGGCAGACACCGGACCACGGCACCCGGCCGGTACGCGCACCGGCCCGGGACCGCCGGTCGCGGCGGCCTCGGGCCGGTGTTCACCTGGGTGCCCGGTCAGGCCCGGGCCGGTGCGTACGCGGGTGTCGGGTCAGACCCGGGCGCGGCGGGCGAGACGCTCCGGGTCGAGGATGATGATGCTCTTGCCGTCCAGTCGCAGCCAGCCACGGGAGGCGAAGTCGGCGAGCGCCTTGTTGACCGTCTCACGGGAGGCGCCGACGAGCTGGGCGATCTCCTCCTGGGTCAGGTCGTGGGTCACCCGCAGCACGCCACCGTCGCGGGTGCCGAACCGGCCGGCCATCTGGAGCAGGTTCTTGGCGACCCGGCCCGGCACGTCGGTGAAGATCAGGTCGGCCAGCGAGTCGTTCGTCCGGCGCAGCCTACGGGCCAGCACCCGGAGCAGTTGCTCGGCGATCTCGGGCCGGTTGTTGAGCCACGGGCGCAGGGCCTGCTTGCGCAGCCGTACCAGCCGGGTGTCGGTGACCGCGGTGGCGGTGGCCGTACGCGGACCGGGGTCGAAGAGCGACAGCTCGCCGACCATGTCCGACGGACCCATCACGGCGATCAGGTTCTGCCGGCCGTCGGCCGCCCGTCGCCCGACCTTGATCTTGCCTGACAGGAGGATGTAGAGACTGTCGCCGGGCTCGCCCTCGTTGAAGACGATCTCGCCCTTGCGGACGTCGATCGTCTCCATCTCCTTGGCGAGCGCCTCGGCAGCCTCCGGGTCGACACCCTGGAAGATCCCGCTGCGAGCCAGTACCTCATCCATCGCGCACCTCCGGTTGCGCGTTGCCGTCCCTCGGCCGGGTCCGCCGTCCGCTGATCCCTCGCGCGCCGCCAAGTCTAGGCGCATGTGAGGACGAATCAGAGCTGCACCCCTGGAAACTTGATCGTTGGGCGTAACCTCGGCGACCCGATCGGCCATTACCATCGTCCGCCCGAACCACCTGGTCACCGGTAGTCGGCGCCGCTGGTCGTAGGGTGTCCGGGTGCTGAGCGACCCGGTGCTGACCCACCGCCCCGAGGACGGACAGGACATCCCGCTCCTCGTCTGGCGGGCGCACCCGCCGCTGCGGGCGGTCAGCTCCGGCCCGCTCGGCGGCGGTGTGGGCGTCCGGCACTGGGTGGTCAACGCGACGGTGCCGATGTCGTACCACCGGGACGACCCGGCGGCCCACCTGACCGCGCTCGCCGACCGGCTCGGCCTCGACGGACCGGGGGTCGGCCTGCTCACCGGCGTGGACGTCGCCGAGGTGGCCGCCCGCGCGGACACCGGGGTACGGGCCTGGGCCACCGTCGGCCTCGGCACCCCCCTCTGGGCCGCCGCCCCGGCGCAGCCGCCCGACACCCCGACCCAGCCCACCGCCCCGGACCGGGCGCTCGACACCCCGACCCAGCCCACCGCCCCGGTCGCGCGGGTCGGGACGGTCAACGTCGTCGTCTACGTGCCGGCGGCGCTCGGGGACGCCGCCCTGGTGAACGCCGTCGCCACCGCGACCGAGGCGAAGTGCCAGGCGATCCGGGAACTGGGCCTGCCGGGCACCGGCACCCCCACCGACTCGGTGACCGTGCTCTGCCCGGCCACCGGGCCGGCCCAGCCCTACGGCGGTCCCCGGTCCGCCTGGGGGGCCCCGCTCGCCCGCGCGGTCCACGCGGCCGTCCTGGCCGGCGGGTCGGTGCCCTGCGTCCCGTGGTCGCAGCGGCGGACGTGCTGAACTTCCGTCCGATCGGCCGTCGTCGGTCGATTACCCGCCCGGTAGCGTCGCGGGCGATGTACTCTGCCGCCTTCCCCCAGCCCCGTCCCCGCCGCCGCGCCGTGCTCGCCTCCGGTGCGCTGCTCGCCGTGCTCCTCGCCGGCTGCGCCCAGCACGACACCCCGGACCCGGTCTGGCGACCGGGCGGCGGCGGTGGTGCCAGCGGCTCCCCGGTGCCGACCACCGGGCCGACCGGCAAGGACGAGGCGGTCACCCTGTCGGCCACCGGGGACATCGTGATGGGGATGGCACCGTCCCGGCTGCCCGCCAACGGCGGCAAGGGCTTCTTCGACGAGGTGAAGGGCGCGCTCAAGGCCGACCTGGTGATGGGCAACCTGGAGGAGCCGCTCACCACCGACACCGGCACCGGCAAGTGTGGCGCGAACGCCAGCAACTGCTACCAGTTCCGCGTCCCGCCGGAGTACGCCGGGCACCTCAAGGACGCCGGGTTCCAGCTGCTCAACCAGGCCAACAACCACGGCTACGACTTCGGCCCGCAGGGCTACGAGAACACCCAGCAGGCGCTGGAGAAGCACGGTCTGAAGCACACCGGAGCGCCGGACCAGATCACCGTGGTCGAGGTCGGCGGGGTGAAGGTCGCGGTGGCCGGCTTCTCGTCGTACCCCTGGTCCAACAGCCTGGTCGACATCGACGCCGCCAAGGGGGTCGTCGAGAAGGCCGCCACCATGGCCGACCTGGTGGTGGTGCAGGTGCACATGGGTGGCGAGGGGTCGGACAAGACCCGGGTCCGCCCCGGCACCGAGATGTTCCTCGGCGAGAACCGGGGCGACCCGGTGAAGTTCTCCCACGCCATGATCGACGCGGGGGCCGACCTGATCGTCGGGCACGGCCCGCACGTGCTGCGTGGGATGGAGTTCTACCAGGGCCGGCTGATCGCGTACAGCCTGGGGAACTTCGCCGGGGGCGCCCGCTCGCTCAACCCGACCGGCCGGCTCGGCTGGGGCGGGGTGCTGAAGGTCTCCCTCAAGCCGGACGGCAGCTTTGCCGGCGGTTCCTTCACCTCCACCCGGATGAGTTCGGTGGGCAAGCCGGGGCTGGACTCCGCCGACCAGGGGCTCGGCCTGGTCAAGCAGCTCAGCGGCAACGACTTCCCGCGTACCGGGGCGCGGTTCGACGGCAAGGGGAAGATCAGCCCGCCCGACGCCGGCTGACCGGGCGGCGTGGCCCGGCGGCGCGTCGGGGCGGCGACGTAGGCTGGCCGGCGTGACCATCAGCTCTCCCGGCCGGGGCGAGACGGACCTCGGCCGTACCCGGCGTGCCCGGCGGATCGGTCGGGCGTTGACCGAGGCGCACCCGGACGCCCACTGCGAACTCGACCACTCCACCGCGTTGGAGCTGGCCGTCGCCACGATCCTCTCCGCCCAGTGCACCGACAAGAAGGTCAACGAGGTCACCCCCAAGCTGTTCGCCCGCTACCCGACGGCGGCCGACTACGCCGGGGCGGACCGGGCCGAGCTGGAGGAGCTGATCCGGCCGACCGGTTTCTACCGCAACAAGACCGACTCGCTGATCAAGCTGGGTCAGGCCCTGACCGAGCTTTACGACGGCCGGGTTCCCGGCCGGCTGGCCGACCTGGTGACGCTGCCCGGGATCGGCCGCAAGACGGCCAACGTCATCCTGGGCAACGCCTTCGACGTGCCGGGGATCACCGTCGACACCCACTTCCAGCGGCTGGTGCAGCGCTGGGGGCTGACCGTCCAGACCGATCCGGTCAAGATCGAACACGAGATCGGGGCGATGTTCCCGAAGCGGGAGTGGACCATGCTCTCGCACCGGATCATCTTCCACGGCCGGCGGGTCTGCCACGCCCGCAAGCCCGCCTGCGGGGCGTGCACCCTGACCCGGCTCTGCCCGTCGTACGGGCTCGGGCCGACCGAGCCGGCCGCCGCCGCCAAGCTGCTCAAAGGTCCCCGCGCCCGGGAGCTGGCGGTCGCCGCCGGGGTCGACCCGGAGCTGGTGCCCGCCCAGGCCACCGTCGCGGAGGCACCGTGAGGCGTCGGCTCGCCGCGCTGGCCGTACCGGTGCTGCTGGTCCTCGCCGGCTGCACCGCCACCACCGGCCCGCAGGACGCCGCCGCCGGCCCCGAGCGGGGGCGGCCCACCCGCCCGTCGCCGTTCGCCGACTGCGCCACCCTCACCGCCCCGCCGGCCACGCCCCTTGCGTCCGGGTCCGCCGGGGCCGGTGACGGCGGGGGTACGCCCGGCAGCCCGGACCCGGCCGACGGCGGCAGCCGCCTGCCCGAACTGGTGCTCTCCTGCTTCACCGGCGGTTCCCCGGTGGCGTTGCGCGACATCCGCGGCCCGGCCGTGATCAACGTGTGGGCCTCCTGGTGCCCACCCTGCCGCAAGGAGCTGCCCGCGTTCCAGCGGCTCAGCGTCCGTGCCGCCGGCCAGCTCCAGGTGATCGGGGTGAACAGCCGGGACAGTCGGGACGGCGCGCAGGCCATCGGCGAGGACTTCGGCATCCGCTTCCCGGTGCTCTTCGACCAGGGCGAGGCCCTGCAACGCGAGCTGCGCCGCTCGGCTGTCCCGTTGACCCTGCTGGTCGACGCGCAGGGGCGGGTCCGGCACACCGACACCTCCGGCGCACTCGACGACGCCCGCCTCGCCGACCTGGTCCGCCGCCACCTCGGCCTGGCGGTGCCCGCGTGACCTCCCACCCCCGGGTGGCCCCCGGTCTCCGGCCCACGGCGTCGGCTCCCGGTTTCCGGCCTGCGGTGTCGGTCGCCAACCTTGAGCGCGCGGCGTCGGCTCCCGTCGCCCGCCCGGAGCCGGGGCGATGAATCCCCGTCCGCCGTCCTGGCTCGACCCGCTGGTGGACCGGCTCGGCACCGCGCGGGCCGAGGACTTCACCCGGCTGACCACCCCCGAGGAGGGTGGCCGGGAGAGCGCGGTGCTGGTGCTGCTCGGTGAACAGCCCGGCTCCGGCCCCGACGTGCTGGTCCTCCAGCGGGCCGCCACGCTGCGCAACCACGCCGGCCAACCGGCCTTCCCCGGCGGCGCGGCCGACCCGGGGGACGCCGACGCGCGGGCCACCGCGCTGCGCGAGGCGAACGAGGAGGTCGACCTCGACCCGGCCAGCGTGACCGTCCTCGCCGAGCTGCCCAGGCTGTGGATCCCGGTCAGCTCCTTCGTGGTCACCCCGGTGCTGGCCTGGTGGCACAGCCCGCACCCGGTGCACCCCCGGGAACCGGCCGAGGTCGCGCACGTCGCCCGGCTGCCCGTCGCCGAGCTGGTCGACCCGGCCAACCGGATGCGGGTCCGGCACGCCAGCGGCTGGATCGGGCCGGCCTTCTCCGTCCGCGGCATGCTGGTCTGGGGGTTCACCGCCGGGGTGCTGGACGCCCTGCTGGAGATGGGCGGCTGGGCCCGCCCGTGGCCCTGGTCGCGGGTGGTCGAGCTGCCGCCGACCGGGGCCACCCCGGCCCCCTCGGCCGGCACCGAGGAGGCCGACGAACTGGCCGGTCCCCGGACCTGACCGTCACGTTCCGCAGCCGCGGCGCCGTACCGGTGTCCGGTGCACGTACCCTTGACCGGTGTCGGCCGTGGATCTCGTTCTGCTCCTGCTCATGCTCGTGTTCGCGATCAGCGGATACCGTCAGGGCTTCGTCATCGGGGCGTTGTCGTTCTCCGGGTTCTTCCTGGGCGCGCTCATCGGCCTCCAGCTCGGGCCGATGCTGGCCCGCCAGTTCATCGACAGCGGGACGAGGGTGCTGGTCTCCCTGGTCGCCGTCTTCGGGCTCGCCGTCCTCGGTCAGGCGCTCGCCGGCTGGCTCGGCTCCCACCTGCGCCGCACGATCACCAACGACACCGCCAAGCGGGCCGACGACATCGGGGGCGCGTTCGTCTCGATCCTCGCGGTGATGCTGGTGGCCTGGCTGGTCGCCGTCCCGCTGGGCTCCTCGTCGCTGCCCTGGCTGGCCGCCTCGGTCAAGAACAGCGCCCTGCTGACAGTGGTCGACCGGGTCCTGCCGGACCAGGCACAGGAGCTGTCCACCGCGCTGCGGGACACCGTCGACACCAACGGGTTCCCCGACGTCTTCAACGGCCTGGGCCGTACCTCGGCGCGCCAGGTCGCCCCACCGGACCCGGCGCTGGCCGGCTCCCAGGTGGTGGCGAACAGCCAGCGGGCGGTGGTCAAGGTGCTGGGTTCCGCGCCGAGCTGCTCGCGCCGGATCGAGGGCTCCGGCTTCGTCTACGCCGACGACCGGGTGATGACCAACGCGCACGTGGTGGCCGGCACCCGCTCGGTCGCGGTCGAGCTGCGCGGCGAACGGTACGACGGCGAGGTGGTCGTCTACGACCCGGACCGCGACCTGGCCGTGCTGTACGTGCCGGGGCTGCCCGGCCCGTCCCTGCGCTTCGCCGCGGGACAGGCCGGCAGCGGCGCGGACGCGATCGTGCTGGGCTTCCCCCTCGACGGCCCGTACGACGCCCGCCCGGCCCGGATCCGGGACGTGGACCGGATCGAGGGCCCGGACATCTACAACGCCAGCAAGGTGAACCGAGAGATCTACACGATCCGGGCGCTGGTCCGCAGCGGGAACTCCGGTGGCCCGCTGGTCTCCTCCAACGGCCTGGTGCTCGGGGTGATCTTCGCGGCGGCGGCGGACGACCCGAACACCGGGTTCGCGGTGACCGCCGAGGAGGCCCGACCGGTGGCGCTGGCCGGCGCGGAGCGTACCCGCGGGGTGGGCACCGGCGACTGCACCTGAGCCCCGCCGACGAGCCGACCGGGCGCGGGAGCCGGGCTCAGCCGGCGGCCGGGGCGGGGGCGGGCGGGGTGTCCCCGCCCGCCGGGGTGAGGCCCGGCAGCTTGGCCCGGCCCCAGGTCAGGGAGCGGTCGAGCACCGCCCGCGCCATGATCGCCACACAGGTGCCGCCGTTGACGAAGGACGCCACCACGTCGCTCGGGTGGTGCATGCCCCGGTACATCCGGGTCAGCGCCACCCCGAGCGGGACCAGCACCAACAGCGTCCACCAGGTGACCTTCCCGGCGGTGCTCTTCGCCCGCAGGGCCAGCAGCAGGGCGATGCCGACATAGAGGGCGACCGCCGCCGAGGTGTGGCCGGACGGGAAGCTCGACGTCGGCGGGGAGACGTCCATGTGCTCCACGGCGGGCCGACGCCGGTCGATGGCCATCGTGGTGAGCAGGAAGACCAGCGCCTGGGCGGTCACCGCCGCGCACAGGAACAGCGGCTCCCGCCAGCGGTGCAGCACCAGCCGCAGCACCAGCGCCACCAGCACGGTGACCGTGACGATCAACTGGGTGCTGGCCAGCGTGCTGAACACCAGCGAGACGTCGTTCCACCCGCTGGTGCGGTCGGCGGCCAGCTCCCGGTTGACCGCGTCCTCCACGGTGAACGGCCAGACGTCCGGGAGCACCCGGGTCACCAGCAGCCCCAGCAGGACCATGGCGGAGAGCAGCAGGGACACCGGAAGGAGGACCCGCTTGGCGACCTGCGCGACGATGGTGGACATGGGCCGCCCAGTACCCCGGACGGCGGCAGGCTACGCGCGCGGGTCGACCAGTTCCGGCGCGACCCCGTCGACGGCGGTGCGGCCAGCGGGCAACCCGGCCTGCTCCCGCCAGGTCCGGAACGCCGCCGCGGTGGCCGCCACCACCGCGCCGCCCAGCAGCCAGCCGCCGAGCACGTCGCTGGCCCAGTGCACGCCCAGCGCCACCCGGCTCAGCCCGGTCACCCCGACGAGCAGCACGGCGACCGTCCAGAGCAGCAGCCGGCCCCCCGGGCGGCCCCGGGCGAACGGCAGGAACACCAGCAGCAGCACCCCCGCCGCGAGGGTCGCGTTCAGCGCGTGCCCGGAAGGGAACGAGAACCCGGCGGCCCGGGCCACCGGGTCGAGCAGCTCCGGCCGGTCCCGCCCGACCAGCAGTTTCAACAGCGCGCCGAGCGCCCCGCCGACGGCCATCGTGGTGACCACCCAGAGCGCCAGCCGCCGCGAGCCGCGACGCCACACCCACACCACCACGGCCAGCGCGGCGACCCGCAGCGGACCCGGTGAGAAGACGTGCGTCCACGCCTTCATCACCCGTACCCAGCCCGGATGGTCGGCGGCGAACCGGTGCAGGGCCGCGGTGACCGCCGCGTCCAGCTCGTGCAGCGGGGTCCACGACCCGACCACCAGCACCGCCAGCAATGCGAAGGGCACCAGCACCAGGAACGCCGCCACCGCCGCCAGGGTCAACCGCAGCCCGAGCGAACCGTCCCGGTCCAGGCGACGGTCCCGCCAGGACCGACCCGACGGGGACACCGAGGAACGCGGACCGGGGGAACTCATGCGGTCTGCTCTACCCACCCGTACGCGAAATCAGGCCCGCTTCAACGACCCCACAGCCGGAACCGGCGGACCATCAACGCCACCCCGATGACCAGGGCGACCGTCACGGCGACCCCGGTCCACAACCGGCGCGGGGCGGCGTCGTCCGCACCGCCGGCCGGCTGGGCCGTCCACCGGGTGTGCTGCCGGGGCGCGGTGAAGCCGAGCGGGTCGCTGCCGGTGCCGCCGGCCCGGGTGTCCGCGACGGAACCGGGGGCCGGGCCGAACCCGGCCACCCCGGGGGAGTCGTTGTCGTCCAACGGGTTGCGGTGGATCAGGGGCAGGTCGGCGGTGAGCGCGGCGACCGGGTCGACCATGCCGTACCCGAAGCGGTCGTCCCGGCCGGGGGGACCGATGTCCTTCGCGGTGCCCAGCAGCCGGTTGACCACGTCACCGGCGGACATGTCGGGGTAGCGGGAGCGGACCAGGGCGGCGGTCGCCGCGACCAGCGGCGCGGCGAAGCTGGTGCCCTGCACCCCCCAGTAGTTGCTCGGCGGGCGGGCCCCGACCAGGCCGGTCGCCGGGGCGGTCAGCGTCGTCGGGTGGCCGGTGATCGAACCGGACCAGAGGTTCTCGCTGTCGCGTTCCAGGCCGGCCACCGCGATCACCCCGGGCTCCCGCGCCGGGTACCAGACCTTCGACGTGGTGGACGTGGCGACGTTGCCGGTGCAGGCGACCACCACCACGTCCCGGGCGAACGCGTAGTCCAGCGCGGCCGCCAGGGCCGGACTGTCACCGCTGCCGCCCAGCGACAGGTTGATCACGCGGGCGCCGTTGTCCACCGCCCAGCGCACCCCCCGGGCGACGATCATCGCGTCGTCGTAGCGGTTCTCGTCGTCGAGCACCCGGACCGGCAGGATCCGGGCGTCCGGGGCGAGCCCGACCACGCCCCGCCGGTCGTCGCCGCGCCCGGCGATCAGACTGGCCACCGTGGTGCCGTGCCCCACCGGGTCCGGCTCGTCCGTGCCGCCGGGGGAGACCAGGTCCATCCCCGGCAGCACCTGGCCGACCAGGTCGGGATGGCCACCGTCCACCCCGGAGTCGATCACCGCCACCGTGACGCCGCGGCCGGTCGAGGTACGCCACGCGGTCGCCGCGTTCAACGTGTCTAGCTGGAACTGGTCGTCGCGGACCCGGTCGGCGCGGGCCTCCACCGGGGCGAAGTCGGGCTCGGCCAGCGGACCGGCGGCGCGCGGCACGACCACCGTGGCCGGCTGGCCGGCGAGCACGGCCGGTCGGGCCGGCGTCCCGGCGACCGACGGCCGGTGCCCCGGGACGACCGACGGCGGGGCCGCCACGACAGCCGGGGCCGCGCCGAGCACGCTGACGGTGGTCGCCGCGACACCGAGCAGCGCCCGCCCGGCGAACCGGTGCAGCGCGGTCGGAGAGCCCTGCCGAACCCTTGTCACATCGTCAGCCATTCATCGCGCGGGACACCTGCTGCTCGGAGATTACCGGTTCCCCCTGCCGAGACGGCACGTTCCGACACACCCGGATCACGGCGGCGGCAGATGTGCCAGCTGCACGAGGCGTACGCCCTCGCGCCGGGTGACCAGCCGACCACGCCCCGCCGGCAACGGTCCCGGCCGCACCGCGCCGACCAACGGCCCCTCGTCCGGGCTGCCGCTCATCACCAGACCGGCGGTGGACAGCTCCCGCAACCGCTGCACGATCGGCTCGTACTGGGACCGGCCGGCGCCACCGCAGCGGCGGGCCAGCACCAGGTGCAGGCCGACGTCGCGCGCCTGGGGTAGGTGTTCCTCCAGCCCGTGCAGCGGGTTCGCCGGACCACTGGCCACCAGGTCGTAGTCGTCGACCAGGATGAACAGCTCCGGGCCGGACCACCAGGAGCGGTCCCGCAACTGCGCCGGGGTGACCCCCGACCCGGGCAGCCGGTCCCGCATGTAGCCGGCGACCGACTCGATCAGCTCGGTGGTGTGCGCGGCCGCCGTGCCGTACCCGATCAGGTGGTCGGTCTCGACGGTGCCGAGCAGGCTGCGCCGGTAGTCGACCAGGATCACCCGGGCCTGCTCCGGGGTGAACCGCTCGACGATCGAGGTGGCCAGCGCCCGCAGGAACGACGACTTGCCGCACTCGGCGTCGCCGAAGACCACGAAGTGCGGCTCGGTGGCGAAGTCGAGCAGCACCGGTCGCAGGTCCGCCTCGGCGATCCCGACCGGGAACGCCAGGCCGGTGCCGGCGGTGCGGTCCAGCTCGGCGTAGGGCAGCACCGGCGGGAGCAACCGGACCCGGGGCGCGACCGGCCCCGACCAGGCAGCCCCGACCGCCTTCACCAACTCCGCCGGATCCCCGCCGGCGAGCTGTGGCAGGGCGGTGAGGAAGTGCAGGCTCTGCGCGGTGATCCCCCGCCCCGGCTGCTCCGGTACGCCGGCCGCCGCCGCCCGCTTCACCACCGAGTCGGACGGGTCACCCAGGCGCAGCTCCAGCCGCGAACCGAACAGGTCCCGGATGCCGGGCCGGAAGTCCAGCCAACGCACCGCGCTCGCCACCACGTGCACCCCGTACGACAGGCCCCGGGTGGCCAGGTCGGTGATCAGGGGTTCCAGGTCGTCGTACTCGCCGCGCAGGGTGGCCCAGCCGTCCACGACGAGGAACACGTCACCGAACGGGTCGTCGGTGGGCTGACCGGCGGCGGCGAGCGCCCGACGCCGCTCACGCCAGGCGGCCGTCGACTCCACCCCCAGCTCGGTGAAGCGGCGTTCCCGCTCGGCGAGCAGGGTGGCGATCTCGCCCACGGTCCGCCGGACCACCGTCGGGTCGGCCCGGCCGGCGACCCCGCCCACGTGCGGCAGCTCCCGCAGCGCGGTCAACCCGCCGCCGCCGAAGTCCAGGCAGTAGACCTGCGCCTCGGCCGGGGTGTGGGTGAGCGCGAGCGCGCAGACCAGCGTCCGCAACGCCTGCGACTTGCCGCTCTGCGGAGCGCCGACCACGGCCACGTGCCCGGCCGCGCCGCCGAGCGCCAACCACAGCAGGTCGCGGCGCTGCTCGTACGGCTTGTCGACGACCGCCACCGGCACCTGGAGACCACCGTGCAGCTCCGGATTGGCGAAGCCCAGGCCACGCTGCGGGTCGACGACGGGTGGGCCGAGCAGCTCGTCCAGGGTGGGCGCGTGCTCCAACGGCGGCAGCCACACCTGGTGGGCCGGCGGTCCCTGCCCCGCCAGCCGGCCGACCAGCGCGTCGAGCAGGCTCTCGGTCTCCTCCTCGCCGGCCGGCGGGGGCACCGCGACGGCCGGTTCCGGCACCGGCACGAGATGGGTGGAGAAGGCGAGCAGCCGGGCCGCGCCGCCCGCCCCACCGGTGGCCGTCGCACCCCGGCGGCGGACCGGGCCGGAGACGTACGCGGCCCGGAACCGGACCAGCGGGTCGGTGCCGGCGCGCAGGTAACCGTGCCCGGGGGAGCGCGGCAGCTCGTGGGCGTCCGGCACCCCGAGCACCGTGCGGGACTCCAGCGCCGAGAAGGTGCGCAACCCGATCCGGTACGACAGGTGGGTGTCCAGCCCGCGCAGCCGCCCCTCCTCCAGCCGCTGGCTGGCCAGCAGCAGGTGCACGCCGAGGGACCGGCCCAGCCGGCCGATCTGCACGAACAGGTCGATGAAGTCGGGCTTGGCCGACAGCAACTCGGAGAACTCGTCGCAGACCAGCAGCAGCGACGGCAGCGGGGCGAGCGGGGCACCGGCCGTCCGGGCCCGTTCGTAGTCCCGCAGGCCGGCGAAGTTGCCGGCCCGGCGCAGCAGCTCCTGGCGGCGCATCAGCTCGCCGTTGATGGCGTCCACCATCCGGTCGACCAGCGGCAGCGCGTCGACCAGGTTGGTGATCACCGCGGCGGTGTGCGGCAGCCGGTCGAAGGAGGCGAAGGTGGCCCCGCCCTTGAAGTCGACCAGGACGAAGTTGAGCTGCTCCGAGCTGTGCGTGGCGGCCAACGCCAGGACCAGGGTGCGCAGCAGCTCCGACTTGCCGGACCCGGTCGCCCCGATCAGCAGCCCGTGCGGGCCCATCCCGTCCTGCGCCGACTCCTTGAGGTCCAGCTCGACCGTGCCGCCGTCCGCGCCGACGCCGATCGGCACCCGCAGCCGGTCCCGGGGCGAGCGGGGCAGCCAGCCCTGGTCGGCGGTGAACCCCTCCGGGTCGCCCAGCCCCAGCAGCTCGGGCAGGCCGGGTTCGGCCCCCGGGGCGGCCTCGGTGCCCCGGGCCGCGGCGGCGAGCCGCAACGGGGCGAGCCGCCGGGCGACCGCCTCGGCGTCGGCGACGGCCAGCCGGTCGGCGGTGCCCACCTCGGCGTGCCCCTCGGCCGACCAGGAGTGCAGCCGGCCGGCGCGGACCTCCAGCAGCAGGGCGAAGCGGTCCAACAGGCGCGGTGCCGGGGTGTCCAGGTCGAGCACGGTCACCGCGTCGATGCCGCCGTCGCCGGTCAGCTCGGTGGCGTCGGTCAGGTCACCGCCGTCGAGGAGCACCACCACGTGCGGGCCGTCGGTGGCCGGCCCGGCCGGGCTGAACCGGGAGCGGCTGGCGAGCACCTCGTCGAGGAGCCGTTCCAGCTCGACCGCGGAGCTGGTGACCAGCCGGACCGGGCCGAGCGCGTCGACCCTGCTCGGATGGTGGGCGTGCGGCAGCCACTTCACCCACTCCCAGTGCCGACGCCGTTCCGGGCCGGCGCAGACGGCGACGAGCAGCTCGTCGGGGGCGTGGAAGACGGCGAGCTGGGTGACCATGGCGCGGGCCAGCGCCTGCGCGTCGGGCGATCCGGTGCCGCCGCTCTGCGCCGTCCCGCCGGTGCCGCCCGACGGCCCACCCCGGACGAAGACCCGGGCGAAGCTGCGCAGCGAGAGCGCCACCGGCAGGTCCGGCACCACCGAGTACGCGTCGAGGAAGCGCCGCAGCGCCCCGGCGGTCATCGGCTCCAGCTCCTCCAGGGGGCGGGTGACCGGTGGGACCAGCGGGGTGGCCAGCGTCTGCGGCCCGACGGCGACCCGGACCACGCCGAAGTCCGGGTCGCCGGGGCGACGTTCCCAGACCCGGTGACTGTCCACCGTCGACCAGAGCCGCCCCGGGTCGGGATGCCGGTAGTACAGCCCGGCCCGCTGCTGCCGGGCGGTCTGCCGGACCCGTCGCCGCAGCGCGGCCAGGTGCCGCAGGTACTCCCGGCGGGCGGCCATCATCTCCGACTTCTTCGGCGTGCCCGAGGCGCTGCCCCAGGAGGTCATCAGCATCGCCACCGAGGAGAGCCCGAACATCCCGCCGACCACGTACGAGTAGGCGCCGCCGCCCCGGCCGAACATCATCGCCATCGCCACCGTGCCGCCCAGCATCGGCAGCACCATCAGCGCCTGCTGCCAACGCCCGCCGGTGACCACCGGGATCTCCGGCGGACCCTCCACGGGCAACTCGCCGACCGGGATCTCCGGGGCGGGTCGACGTGGTGGCCGCCTGATGACGACAGTGGACAAATCCACCTCCCTGTGGCGCTCGGTAACCCGAACCTGGCTCATCGTAGGTAAAGTGCGCGTCGTCCGTCAGCCGCCACCTCCTATCGATATGGAGTCCAGTCGATGACCATCGGGCTGGCCAGGGTCACCATCAGCGCCCCGGGACGACGCCTCGACGTGGCCCTGCCGGAGCAGGTCCCGCTGGCCGAGCTGCTGCCCGAGGTGCTGCGGCACGCCGGGGAGGGGCTGGCCGACGACGGCGAGCGGCACGGCGGCTGGGTGCTGCGGCGTACCGACGGCGCGGTGCTGGTGACCGCCCAGCCACTGCTGCCGCAGGGGGTGCGCGACGGCGAGGTGCTGCACCTGGTGCCCGCCCGGGAACAGTGGCCCGAGCTGGAGTACGACGACGTGGTCGAGGCCATCGCCGAGGGCGCCCGTCGGCGGGGCGCCGCCTGGTCGCCGCCGGCCACCCGGGCCGCCGCGCTGGCCGGCGCCGGGGTGCCGCTCGCCGTGGGACTGCTCGCCGTGCTGCTGGCCGGGCCGGGGGAGACCGCCGGCTGGGCCGCCGGAGGCACGGTCGCGCTGCTGCTCACCCTCGCCGGCACGATCGCCTCCCGGGCGTACGGCGACGGCCCGACCGGGGCCACCCTCGGCGGCTACGCCCTGCCGTACGCCGCGGTGGCGGCCGCCCTCGCGGTCAGCTCCGGCGACCCGGTCGGGGTGTTCCGGCCGCTGCCCTGGCTCGGTGCGCCCGAACTCCTCGCCGGTGCGGTGGGGCTGCTCCTGGCGGCCGTGCTGGGGCTGTTCGGCGTCGCCACCCGGCTCCGGGTCTTCGTGGCCGGCGCGACAGCCGGCGCGGTGGGCGCGCTCGCCGGCCTGACCGGGCTGCTGCTCGCCCCGGCCGGCACCGCCGCCGTCCTGCTCTGCGTGCTGGTCTTCGCCCTCGGGGCGGTGCCGCTGCTGGCGATCCGGCTGGGCAGGGTGCCGCTGCCCCCGATCACCCTGCCCGCCGGCCCGACGGGCGGCCCGGACGGGGTACGGGACCTACCGGACCGGGAGCGGGTGCACGCGGCGGTGGCCCGCAGCGAGGAGATGCTGACCGGGATGCTGATCGGGCACGCCGTGCTGGTCGTCGCCGCGGTGCTGGTGCTCGCCGCGAGCGGCGGGGTCGCCGGGCCGGTGCTGGTGGCGGTCGGCTCGGCGGTGCTGGTGCTACGTTCCCGGCTGTTCGTGGCCGTCCGGCACCGGGTGCCCCCGGTGACGGCCGGGCTGGCCGGGTTCGCGGTGCTCGGCGCGGTGCTCGCCGGCCGGGCCGGGGCGGCGGGGCTGCTGGCGTTGAGCGGGGGCGGACTGCTGCTCGCGCTGGTCGCCGTCGCGGCCGGCACGTCGTACGCCCGGCGGCCGGTCTCGCCGTACCTCGGTCGGTTGGCCGACCTGACCGACACCGCGCTGGTGGTCTCGGTGGTGCCGGTGGCCTGCGCGGTGCTGGACCTCTACGACGCCGCCCGGGGCCTGCTGGGCTGACCGCCCCCGCCCGGCCGGTCAGGTGGGCGGCCGCCGCGCCCGGTTGGTCAGGTGGCGGCCACCGCGCCCGGCCGGTCAGGGGGGCGGAATGGTCGAGCGGCCCGGACCGACGGGTCCGGGCCGCTCGGTGGAACGGGTGGTTCAGTGTCCGGTGCCGCCCTGCGCCTCGGCGTCGCGGGCGCGCTGGTAGGACGCCCGAACCTCGGCCTCGGCCTCGACCCGGCCGACCCAGGTCGCGCCCTCGACCGACTTGCCCGGTTCGAGGTCCTTGTAGACCTCGAAGAAGTGCTGGATCTCCAGCCGGTCGAACTCGCCCAGGTGGTGGATGTCGCGCAGGTGCTCCTGGCGGGGGTCCTCGTAGGGCACGCAGAGGACCTTGTCGTCGCCGCCCTTCTCGTCGGTCATCCGGAACATGCCGATGGTGCGGCAGCGGATCAGGCAGCCCGGGAAGGTGGGCTCGGGGACCAGCACCAGGGCGTCCAGCGGGTCGCCGTCCTCGCCGAGGGTGCCCTCGATGAAGCCGTAGTCGGCCGGGTACTGGGTCGACGTGAACAGGGTGCGGTCCAGCCGGATCCGGCCGGTCGCGTGGTCCACCTCGTACTTGTTGCGGTGACCCTTCGGGATCTCAACCGTGACGTCGAAATCCATCTCCCACGCTCCCTCGTCTGCCCACGCTGGCTGAACGGAACCACTGACGCCCCCGAGCGGATGAATGGCCACCCGCCGGCTCCGGACGCCGCATAGTCTTCGGACCGAAGTAGTGTCACCCAGGCGAGTTCGGCGGCGGGAGGAGGGGGTCGTGGGGAGGGAAGATTCACACTACCGCCCGGAGGGGGTTGACGGGCGGGGATCGGGCCGGTCCGTGACCGGCGGGGCCACCGGCCGGGTCTCGGTGCCCGACGCGAGCGTTCCCCGTCGCCCCGACTCGGCTCCCGTGTCGCCGTCCGCCGCTCCGGCCTCGGGGCCGCCGCTCGTCGGTCCGGCCTCCGGGCCGCCGCCGGCCTGGCGACCGCCGTCCGTGGCCACCGCCGGTCGGGCGGCCGTCGGGTCCGCCCCGGTCGCCGCGCCGCCGAACGGCGGTGGCCCGCCCCCGCCCGCCGCGCCCCCGCCCGCCGCGCCCCCGCCCGCCGCGCCGCCGCGCCGACGTCGGCGGTGGCTGCCGGTGCTGCTGGTCGTCGTGCTGCTGGTCGGCCTCGCCGGGGCAGCGGTGGTCCTCCGCCCGGGTCCGGTCGCCGGCTGGCTGGGAGCGGAGGCCGGCACCCCGTCGGCCGCCGCCCCGCCCCCCGAGCCCGCCCCCGCCCCGGTGCTCGCCGGCCCGGACGCCGCCGCGCCGCAGCCGACCGCCGCCGGGGTACGCGCCGCGGTGGAGCCGCTCACCGACGCCCCCGCCCTGGGCAGCCGGGTCAACCTGTCGGTGGCCGACGTGGTCACCGGTGAGTCGCTGTACGCCAAGGGGGGCGACGACGCGACCGTCCCCGCGTCGGTCACCAAGCTCGCGACCGGGGTGACGGTGCTGAAGGCACGCGGTCCCGGCTACCGGATCGCGACCCGGGTGCTCGCCGGGGCGAACCCGGGCGAGGTGGTGCTGGTCGGCGGCGGCGACCCGACGCTGGCCGTCGACAAGAACGGCTTCTACCCCGGCGCGGCCCGGCTCGACACCCTCGCCGCGCAGGTCAAGCAGGCCCTCGGCGGGACCGCCCCGACCAGGGTGGTGGTCGACTCCACGCTCTTCCCCGGCCCGGTCCACGGCCCGGGCTGGGACGCGGACATCCCGACCGGCGGCTTCGGCGCGTCGATCACCGCGCTGATGACCGACGGTGCGCGCCGGGATCCGGTGCGGGCGCGGAAGACCTTCGCCGACTCCCACGGCGCGGCCGAGCGGTACGCCGAACCGGACCTGGCCGCCGGCCGCTCGTTCGCCCGGCTGCTCGGCCTGCCGCAGAGCAGGGTGGTCCGGGGCACCGCCCCGGCGGCCGGTGGGGCGGGAGAGACCGGTGCGCCCGCGCCCGGCACCGAGCTGGGCAGAGTCGAATCGCTGCCGATGGTCCGGCTGGTCGATCTCATGATCAGCGACAGCGACAACGTGATCGCCGAGGCCCTGGCCCGGCAGGTCGCCCTGGCCCGCAACCAGCAGGCCTCCTTCGGCGGCGGGGCGGCGGCGATGGACGAGGTGATCGGCGAGCTGGGTCTGCCGGCCGACGAGATCAGCCTCGCCGACGGCAGTGGGCTGTCCCGCAGCAACCGGATCAGCCCCTCGCTGCTCACCGACCTGATCGCGACGGCCGGTAACGGCACCCATCCGGAACTCACGGCGATCTTCGGCGGCCTCCCGGTGGCCGCCTGGTCGGGCACCCTCGGTACCCGGTACGAGTCGACGGCCACCGCCGCGGGGGCCGGCGTGGTCCGGGCCAAGACCGGCACACTGACCGGGGTGCACGCCATCGCCGGCCTGGTGACCACCCGCGACGGCCGGCTGCTCACCTTCGCCGTGCTCACCGACCAGGCCCCGGCGGGCGACCCGGAGGTCACCCGGGCGGCGCTGGACCGGATCGCCGGCGCCCTGGCCGGCTGCGGCTGCCGCTGACCTGACCGGCGGCGAGTGCCGCTGCCGGGCTGCCGCCGGGCGGCCGGGCACGAGGTGCCCCACCCCGCGCGACCGGCCGGGGTGTCGCGGCGCGGGTACGGTGGGTGCCATGGCGCAGTTCGTGGACTGGGATCTGGCCGCCGCCACCGCTGGGGCGCTGAGCAAGTCGGGCCCCCGCGTGTCGTACGCGGAGGCCACCGAGGTGGTCGGCGAACTACGCCGGCTCACCGACGAGGCGGCCGGGCACGTCGCCGACTACACGGGGCTGCGCCCCCAGGTGGATCATCCGCCGGTGCGGGTGGTGGACCGGCGGGACTGGGCGGCCACCAACATCGCCGGCCTGCGTGAGGTGATCACCCCGCTGGTCAGCCGGCTCTCCGGGGACAAGCCGCCCGGCGTGCTCACCGAGGCGGTCGGCTCCCGGCTCACCGGGGTGCAGGCCGGCACCGTGCTGGCGTACCTGTCCGGCCGGGTGCTCGGCCAGTACGAGGTCTTCTCGGCCGACCCCGGGCAACTGCTGCTGGTCGCGCCGAACATCGTCGAGGTGGAACGGAAGCTGGGGGCCGACCCGCGGGACTTCCGGCTCTGGGTCTGCCTGCACGAGGTCACCCACCGCACCCAGTTCACCGCCGTACCGTGGATGCGGGCGTACTTCCTCGGCGAGGTGCAGGCGTTCGTGGACGCCTCACAGGGCACCGAGCACCTGGCCGAACGACTGCGCCGGGGGGTGTCCACGCTCTCCGACGCGGTGAAGGACCCGGACAGCCGTACCAGCGTGCTGGACATCGTGCAGACCCCGGCGCAGCGGGCCGTGCTGGACCGGCTCACCGCGCTGATGACCCTGCTGGAGGGGCACGCCGAGTTCGTGATGGACGGCGTCGGCCCGCAGGTGATCCCCAGCGTGGAGCGGATCCGGGCGGGGTTCGACCGACGTCGTGCGGCGGGCAATCCGCTGGAGAAGGCGATCCGCCGGCTGCTCGGTGTGGACGTCAAGATGCGCCAGTACGCCGAGGGCCGCAAGTTCGTGCACGGCGTGGTCGAGCAGGTCGGGATGGCCGGCTTCAACAAGATCTTCGGTTCGCCGCTGACCCTGCCCCGGCTGGACGAGCTGGGTGACCCGGCCGCCTGGGTGGCCCGGGTGCACGGGCCGACCGGCGCCACCCCGACCGCCGGCTGAGCGGTGGGCGGCCGGCGTACCCCCGCTCTCCCGGAGGTGGCCGGGGGGCGGCCCGGGGCGGCGCCCGCCCCGTCGGTGGCCGCCGTCCGGGTCGCGGTACGCCGCGCGCTGGCCGGGCTGCCCGCCGACGGACCGGTCCTGGTGGCCTGCTCAGGCGGGGCTGATTCGTTGGCTCTCGCCGTGGCCACCGCCTTCGTGACGGCCCGCCTGGGCCGGTCGGCCGGACTGGTAACCGTCGACCACGGGTTGCAGGCCGGGTCGGTCGAGCGGGCCGCCGCGGTCGCCGAGTGGGCCGGGCAGGTCGGGTTCGATCCGGTCGAGGCGGTGCCGGTGACGGTGGCCGGACGTCCCGGTGGCCCCGAGGCGGCGGCCCGGCAGGCCCGCTACCAGGCGTTGACGGACGCCGCCCGACGACACCGGGCCGTCGCCGTCCTGCTCGGGCACACCCGCGACGACCAGGCCGAGACGGTGCTGCTGGCGCTCGCCCGGGGCGCCGGCCCGCGCGGGTTGGCCGGGATGCCCACCCGGCGGGAGATGGCCGGGGTGCCGCTGCTGCGTCCACTGCTCGACGTCACCCGCGAGCAGACCCGTGACGCGTGTGCGGCGCTGGGCCTGGTCCCCTGGCAGGATCCGCACAACACCGATCCGTCGTACGCCCGGGCCCGGGTCCGCGCCGACGCGCTGCCGGCGCTGGTCGCCGCCCTCGGCGTGGGGGTGCGGGACAACCTGGCCCGGACGGCCCGGCTGCTGGCCGCCGACACCGCCGCGCTGGACGACCTGGCCGCCGCCGCCCTCGCCACCCCCCGGGCCGGATCCGACGGGTCCGCGTCCGACGCTTCCGCGCCGGACGGGTCTACGTTCGACGGCTCCGCGCTGGACGGTTCCGCGCTGGACGGTTCCGCGCTGGACGGTTCCGCGCTGGACGGTTCCGCGTGGGGCGGTTCCGCGCTGGACGGTTCCGCGCTGGACGGCTCCGCGCGGGGCGGTCCGGTGCGCGACGGTTCCGCGCCGGTCGGGTCCGGGGTGCGGGCGGGGGGCGGGCTGTCGGTCGCGGCGCTGGCCGGGCTGCCGGGCGCGGTACGTGGCCGGGTGCTGCACGCCTGGGCGCGGGAGTTGGGAGCCGCCCCCGGTGCGCTGTCCCACCGGCACGTCGACGCGCTGGACGCGCTGGTCACCGCCTGGCGTGGCCAGGGGCCGACCGCCCTGCCGGGTGGCCGCCGGGTGGGTCGCCGCGACGGTCGGCTGCTGCCCGTCGACTGATCCCCGTCGACTGCTCCCCGGCGGCGTTCCCGGCCGGCGCGAGAGATCGGCCGGTGCGGGTGGTCGGCCGGCCCGGTGCGGTAGACATGGCGGGTGACGTACCCCCGGCGTACCCTGTTCGCCCCGCACGGTGCCGTCTCGACCAGCCACCCGCTCGCGGCGGCCGCGGGCCTGGCCGTGCTGCGGCGCGGCGGCAACGCCGTCGACGCGGCGCTGGCCACCGCGATCACGTTGACCGTGGTGCAACCCCCGTCCAACGACATCGGCGGTGACCTGTTCGCCATCGTCTGGGACGGCGACCGGCTGCACGGCCTCGCCGCCGCCGGGCGGTCACCGGCCGCGCTGACCAGGGAGCTGGTGCTGACCGCCACCGCCGGGGTGCCGGTGGCGGCGGTGGACGCGCTCGGCGGCGCGCAGGCGGCCGGGCCGGCGATGCCCGCCCGGGGCTGGCTGCCGGTGACCGTGCCCGGTGCCCCGGCGGGCTGGCGGGACCTGCACGACCGGTTCGGTGTGCTGCCCTTCGCCGACCTGTTCACCGACGCGGTCGGGTACGCCGACGACGGCCACCCGGTCTCCGCCGGCACCGCCGCCACCTGGGCGCGGGCCGTGGCCCAGCCTGTGCCGACCGACGTCGAGTACGCCGAGTTCGACCGGGTCTTCACGGTGGCGGGCCGGGCGCCGCGCCCCGGTGAGCACTGGCGCAACCCGGCGGCGGCCCGCACGCTGCGGCTGATCGCCCGGACCGGCGCGGACGACTTCTACCGGGGCACCATCGCCGAAGCACTGGACCGGCACGCCGCCCGTACCGGTGGCTTCCTCACCGCCGCCGACCTGGCGGCCCACACCTCGACCTGGGTCGACCCGGTCAGCGTCCGCTACCGGGACCACGAGGTGTGGGAGCTGCCGCCGCCGGGGCAGGGGCTCGCCGCGCTGTCGGCGCTGGGCATCCTGGACGGCCTCGACCCGCCCGGCGACCCGGTGGAGCGGGTGCACCGGCAGGTGGAGGCGGTCAAGCTCGGCTTCGCCGACGCGCACGCGCACGTGGCCGACCCGGAGCGCATCGACGTACCGACGGCCGGCCTGCTCGACCCGGGCTACCTGGCGGCCCGGCGGACGCTGCTCACCGACCGGGCCGGTGACCCGGTGGCGGGCGACCCGGAACGGGGCGGCACCGTTTATCTGTGCACGGCCGACGCCGACGGCCTGATGGTCAGCCTGATCCAGTCCACCTACCTGGGGTTCGGCTCCCGGGTGGTGCTGCCCGGGTACGGCTTCGCCCTGCAGAACCGGGGTACCGGGTTCCGGCTCGATCCGGGTCACCCCAACGTGGTCGGACCGGCCAAGCGGCCGTTCCACACGATCATCCCGGGCTTCCTGACCCGCGACGGCGCCCCGGTCGGCCCGTTCGGGGTGATGGGCGGGCACATGCAGCCGCAGGGCCACCTCCAGTGGGTCGCCGGGACCGTCGACGGCGGCCTCGACCCGCAGGCCGCCCTCGACGCCCCCCGTTGGTACTGGCACGCTGGCCGGACGCTGCTGGTCGAGCCGGCCCTGGCGGCCGTGCCCGGCCTGGTCGCGGGGTTGCGCGCCCGGGGCCACCAGGTGACCGTCGCGGCCGAGCCGTCGGTCTTCGGGTACGGGCAGGCGCTGCGGCGGGCTCCGGCCGGCGGCTGGGTGGTCGGCACGGAGCCCCGGGTCGACGGCGCGGCGGTGGGCTACTGACCTCCGACCGGGGGCGCGGCGCGGGGGGTCAGCCGGCGGGGACGCGGTCGCGGAAGGTGGTGCGGTAGCCCTGCGGGGTGGTGCCCACCCGGCGGGCGAAGTGGTGGCGCAGGGCGGCGGCGTCGGGGAAGCCCGAGTGGTCGGCCACGCTCTCCACGCTGAGGTGGGTCTCCTCCAGCAGCCGACGGGCCAGCAGCACCCGCTGGTTGGTCAGCCAGTCGTGCGGGGTGGTGCCGGTCTCGGCCCGGAACCGGCGGGCGAAGGTGCGCGGGGACATCCCGGCACGGGCGGCCAGCTCGTCCACCGTGGTCGGCCGGTCCAGGTGCCCCACCAGCCAGCTCAGCACCGGTTCGAGGGTGGGGGCGTCGGGGGTGGCCGGGATCGGCGCCTCGACGTACTGGGACTGGCCGCCGTCGCGGTGCGGGGGGACGACCATCCGGCGGGCCAGCCGGGTGGCGGTGCCCGAGCCGTGCTCCTGCCGGACAAGGTGCAGGCAGGCGTCGATGCCGGCGGCGGTGCCGGCGCTGGTCAACACCGGTCCGTCGGCCACGTAGAGGCTGTTGCAGCGGACCCGCGCCGACGGGTGCCGGCGTTGCAGCTCGTCGGCGTACTTCCAGTGGGTGGTGCACTCCCGGCCGTCGAGCAGGCCGGCCGCGCCGAGCACGAAGGCCGCGGAACAGACGCTGAACACGTAGGCCCCCCGGTCGGCGGCCCGGCGCAGCGCGGCCAGCACCGCCTCGGGGATCTCGCCGCCCCGGGTGTAGGCGGGGACGGCGACCAGGTCGGCCTCGTCGACGGGGGCGAGGTCCGCCTGCGGGGTGAGGCCGAAGCCGGACGCGGTACGGACCGGGCCGCCGTCGGCGGTGCAGACGGTGAACCGGTAGCCGGGGAAGCCGTCCTCGGTGCGGTCGGTGCCGAACACCTCGGTGAGTACGCCGAGCTCGAAGACGGCCACCCGGTCCAACGCGATGACGGCTACCGATCGGATCATGTGACGAGGGTAACCGCAGTGCTGGCAGAAAATCGAGGGGGTATGGCATTTCTGCCACTGTTCCGGTGCCCGTGGACGGCGGAAACTGGAGTCAGTCCGGTGCGCACCGGCGGCGAAAACCACTCAGATGATCAGAAAGTGAGCGCCGCCATGGAGTTCCTCCTGCTTCTGCTCCTCCTCGCCGTGCTGGCCGCCGCCCCGGCGTCCGGCCTGACCGCCGACACCCGCGACTCCGCCGACTGGAAGCCCACCGACGAGGGGCGTCGCTGGCGATCCCGGGTCTGCTGACGTGATTGCTCCCGGTCTGTCGGAAAAACCCGTGGCGGGGCCGCGCCGAAAGGTGCGGCCCCGCCGACGGGAGCCGGCCGGCGTACGGCAGGCTAGGAGCATGGCTGACGGCTCCTGGTACGACGCCGACATCGATCACGTGATCATCTCCGAGGCGCAGATCCGCGAGAAGACCGCGGAGCTGGCCAAGCAGGTCTCGGCGGACTACGCCGGAGTCACCGACGGACTGCTGCTCGTCTGCGTGCTCAAGGGCGCGGTCATGTTCATGGCCGACTTCGCCCGCGCCCTGGGCCGCCAGGGTCCGCCCGTCGAGCTGGACTTCATGGCCATCTCCTCGTACGGCCAGGGCACCACCTCCTCCGGGGTGGTACGCATCCTCAAGGACCTGGACCGGGACATCGCCGGCCGGCACGTGGTGGTCGTCGAGGACATCGTCGACTCCGGCCTGACCCTGTCCTGGCTGCTGCGCTACCTGGAGTCCCGGTCGGCCGCCAGCGTCGAGGTGGTGGCCCTGTTCCGCAAGCCGGACGCGGTGAAGGTCACCGTCCCGGTGAAGTACGTGGGCTTCGACATCCCCACCGAGTTCGTGGTCGGCTACGGCCTCGACTTCGGCGAGCGCTACCGCGAACTGCCGTACGTGGGCGTGCTCAAGCCCGAGGTCTACGCCCGCGCCTGACCCGCCTGACCCGCCCGGCGGTCCGACCCGCCTGGGTCGCCCGTCATCGAGCCGACGTCCAGCGGGCTCCCAGCCAACCCGGCTACCGTGGGCTCCGGTGGCGCGGAGCAGTTCCGCGTCCGGCACCCCGACCCGCACGACCGGGCGGTCGGTGGGGTCGGTGCGCAGTTCCCGTCACGCCGGCTGAACCCGGTACGCCGTCCGTGGGGCTCCGGGCTGGCAGGCCCGCCATTGCGGGGGCTCGCAAGCTCGCTCCTCGCGCGCGTGAGGTCACGAATGTGCCCGACTGCGGGGCTCGCAAGCTCGCTCCTCGCGCGCGTGAGGTCACGAATGTGCCCGACTGCGGGGCTCGCAAGCTCGCTCCTCGCGCGCGTGAGGTCACGAATGTGCCCGACTGCGGGGCTCGCAAGCTCGCTCCTCGCGCGCACGGTGTACCGTCGAATGACCGCGGTGCGGCAGTTTGCGCGCCTCGGGGTCGAGGCCGGCCCGCACGGCGGCTCGACGCCGCCATCGGCGGCGACACCATTCAGACGGTCAGGACGTCGATCAGGAGGATGCGGGCGCCTCGGCGCTCGACAACAGCATGGAACGTACGCGTTTCTTCCGCCGACCGGTGGTCTGGATCATCCTGGTCATCCTCGGCGCCGTTGTGCTCAGTCAGCTGTTCACCGCTGGTCCCAGCTACCACCGGGTGGACACTTCCGTTGCGCTCGACCAACTGCACACCGCCAAGATCAACAAGGTCGTCTTCCAGGACAAGGAGCAGACGCTCCAGCTCAACCTGGCCGAGAAGACCAAGTTCGGCGACACCACGACCGACCGGATCGAGGCCCAGTTCCCGTACCAGGCCGGCGAGCAGGTCTGGAACGAGGTCCTCGAGGCCAAGGCGGCCAACCGGGTCACCGGCCCGGCCGACGCCAAGGTGTCGTCCGACAGCATCTGGGTGAGCCTGCTGGTCAACCTGCTGCCCATCGCGCTGCTCGTGCTCCTGCTGCTCTTCTTCATGTCGCAGATGCAGGGCGGCGGCTCCCGGGTGCTCAACTTCGGCAAGTCCAAGGCGAAGATGATCACCAAGGACACCCCGAAGACGACCTTCGCGGACGTGGCCGGGGCCGAGGAGGCGGTGGAGGAACTCCACGAGATCAAGGACTTCCTCCAGAACCCGGCCAAGTACCAGGCCCTGGGTGCCAAGATCCCGAAGGGCGTGCTGCTCTTCGGGCCGCCCGGTACCGGTAAGACGCTGCTGGCCCGCGCGGTCGCCGGCGAGGCCGGGGTGCCGTTCTACTCGATCTCCGGCTCCGACTTCGTCGAGATGTTCGTCGGTGTCGGCGCCAGCCGGGTCCGCGACCTCTTCGAGCAGGCCAAGGCGAACGCCCCGGCGATCGTCTTCGTCGACGAGATCGACGCCGTCGGCCGGCACCGTGGCGCCGGCATGGGCGGCGGTCACGACGAGCGCGAGCAGACCCTCAACCAGCTGCTCGTCGAGATGGACGGCTTCGACACCAAGGGCGGGGTCATCCTGATCGCCGCCACCAACCGGCCGGACATCCTCGACCCGGCGCTGCTGCGTCCGGGCCGGTTCGACCGGCAGATCCCGGTCGACGCCCCCGACATGGAGGGCCGCAAGGCGATCCTGCGGGTGCACGCCAAGGGCAAGCCGTTCACGCCCGACGTCGACCTCGACGCGGTCGCCCGGCGTACCCCCGGCTTCTCCGGGGCCGACCTGGCCAACGTGATCAACGAGTCGGCGCTGCTCACCGCCCGCAAGGAACAGCGGGCGATCAGCAACGACTCGCTGGAGGAGTCGATCGACCGGGTGATCGCCGGGCCGCAGCGCCGGACCCGGGTGATGAGCGACCAGGAAAAGAAGATCACCGCGTACCACGAGGGTGGGCACGCGCTGGTGGCCTGGGCACTGCCGCACGCCGCACCGGTGCACAAGGTGACGATCCTGTCCCGGGGTCGCTCGCTGGGGCACACCCTGGTCCTGCCGACCGAGGACAAGTACACCCAGACCCGGGCCGAGATGATCGACACCCTGGCGTACGCGCTGGGTGGTCGGGCCGCCGAGGAACTCGTCTTCCACGAGCCCACCACCGGGGCCGGCAACGACATCGAGAAGGCCACCCAGCTGGCCCGCGCGATGATCACGCAGTACGGCATGAGCTCGAAGCTCGGCGCGATCAAGTACGGCACCAGCGGGGACGAGCCGTTCCTCGGCCGCAACATGGGCCACGAACGGGACTACTCCGACTCGGTGGCCGCCGAGATCGACGGCGAGATGCGGGCGCTGATCGAACTGGCCCACGACGAGGCCTGGGAGATCCTGGTGGAGTACCGGGACGTCCTGGACAACATGGTCCTGGAGCTGATGGAGAAGGAGACCCTCTCCACCGCCGACATGGCCCGGATCTGCTCCCGGGTGGTGAAGCGCCCGCCGATGGCCCCGTACAACGGCTTCGGCAAGCGCCTGCCCTCCACCGAGCCGCCGGTGCTCACCCCGGCCGAGAAGGAGAAGTTCACGGCGCAGGCGACGGCCGACGGCATCTCCGTCGGCGGCTCCTCGAACAACTCGGACGGTCTGCACTGAACACCGACGCCGCGGCCAGCCCCGACCAGTCGGGGCTGGCCGCCTCGTCCACCGAGCCCGGTGACGAGGCGCTCGACTACGTCGCCGCCCGACTGATCAGCGGAAAACTCAACGGCCGCCCGATCGAGGACACCATGGACCTCGGCCGGATCGAGAAGGCGGTCCGCGAGATCCTCATCGCGGTCGGGGAGGACCCCGACCGCGACGGCCTCCAGCAGACCCCGGCCCGGGTCGCCCGGGCGTACGCCGAACTCTTCGCCGGCCTCCGGGTCGACCCGGCCCAGGTGCTCAGCACCACGTTCGAGGCCAACCACGAGGAGCTGGTGCTGGTCCGGGACATCGACGTGATGAGCCTCTGCGAGCATCACCTGCTCCCGTTCCGGGGCAGCGCGCACATCGGCTACATCCCCGGCCCGGACGGCCGGATCACCGGCCTGTCCAAGCTGGCCCGGCTGGTCGAGGTCTTCGCCCGCCGCCCGCAGGTGCAGGAGCGGCTCACCGCACAGATCGCCGACCTGCTGATGAGCAAGCTGCAACCACGCGGTGTCATCGTGATACTGGACTGCGAGCACATGTGCATGGCGATGCGCGGCATCCAGAAGAGCGGCGCCAAGACCATCACCTCGGCGGTCCGCGGCGTGCTCCAGCACGACGCGAAGTCCCGCGCCGAGGCGATGTCGTTGATAATCCCCCGCTGATCCACCGCCCGACGTCGGCGCAGGGCAGCCGCCGCGCCGGGTCAGCCGGTCAGCAGCGCCAGCATGAGCCCGGCGGCGGTCACCACCGCCGGCACCAGACAGGTCAGCAGCCCCAGCCGGGGCGTGCGGTCCCACCGGCCGTCGGCCCCCGGCGGGAACAGCCGCCCCACCCCCACCCAGCCGGCCGCGAACGCCACCGCCGGCATCGGCAGGCCCACCAGCAGCGCCGCCACACTCACCGGCCCGGGGCCGGCAGCCAGGAACACCAGGAGCTGCACCACCGGTACGACCAGCGCCAGCGGACCGTAGACCAGCAGGTTGCGCAGCCGGGGCGGCCAGCCGGCGGGACGCCGCGGACCGCGGGCCGCCAACGCCGCGTCGGCACCCGCCACCCAGCCCTGCGCCGTCCGAAGACCGGTCAGCACCGCGGCCGGGCCACCCCCCATCGACCGGGCGGCCTCGGTCACCTCCGGTGGCGTGGGGACCAACGAGATCGCCGGCACGCCCAGGTCCCGCAGCCGGGCGTGCTGCGACGCCAGCCGGGCGCGTACCCCGGTCAACTCCGTGCGGGCCGTCTCCACGGCGTGGGACTGCGCGGCGGCGGCCGTCGCCGCTCCCCGGCGTACCCCGTCGAGCTGGCGGGCGGCGGCCAGGTAGTCGGTCCAGGCGGCGGCCACCGACGGAGCCGGCCCGCCACCGCCGCGCTGCCGGACCGGCACCGCCGTCACGGCGTCGTCGATGCTCATCCCCGGTCCTCCCCACGGCCGACCCGGCACGTCCCCGGCCGGCTCCTCCTGCGGTCGGTCATGGCTGGTCCTGGCCCGGATCTCCCCGTGGTCGGTGCCGGCTGGTCCTGATCCCGGGCGGTTCTTCCTGCCGTCGGCCCTGGCAGGTCCTTCCCGCTGCCGGTCATGGCTGGTCCTGACGGCGGTCGGCCTGGTCCGGTTCGGCCTCCGGCCGGTCGGGTCCGGGCTCGTCGGCGGCGGGGCGCGCCGGATCCGCCTCGTCGGCGAACGGCACCAGCACGGTGCCACGGTCGTCGGGGGAGTCCCAGAGGACCACCCGGTCCGGCCGGGGACGCCACGGCACCGGTCGACCGAAGACCGGGGCGAGCTGGGCGCCCGGCACGTCGACCGCGGCCACCGCGGCCAGCTTCCCGACCTCACCGTCCGGCTCCACCAACCCGGCGAACGGTGGCACCGTCCGCCACCAGCCCAGCAGGTGCCGGCCCGCCGCCGGCCCCTCCCGCAGCAGCGCCCGCAGCCGGTCCACCGGCAGCTCCACCGCCGACGGGGCGTCCACCCCGAACACCACCAGGTAGGTGGGGCCGGGGCCGTCGACCACGGTCAGCAACCCCGGGCCGTCGACCATCGACACCCGCTGGCAGCCGGCCAGCTCGGCGGCGAGCGCGGTGGCCTGCGGGGTCGACCCCTCATCCAACGGGGCGATCACGAACTCCACGGTGCCCGGCGGATGGTGCGCGGCGGTGCTCCGCGCCGCCGTCGCCAACAGCGAGGCCGCCGCCCGACCCGGTCCGAGGACGGCCAGGTTCCGCCCCGCCACCGGATCCAGCGGCACCGCGACGGTCGTCCGGGCCACGTCCACCGCCCGCCCCAGCAGAGCCGCCGGGGCACCGGAGCGGCCAGCCACCGCCGCCCGCATCCGTGGATCGTTGCGGAGCAACGGTCGGGCCCAACCGGCGAACACCACCGGCGGTACGGCATCCTCCGGCCGGGCCGCGAACAGCCGGTGCCGCAGTCGCTCGACGACCTCCGGAGCATCGTGCGGGTCGGGGAACCGGACCAGCCGCTCGTGTCCACGGGTCGCGCCGCGCGGCCCACCGAGCCCGCCGGCGGTGTTCACCACCGCACTGCCCACCGCCAGGCCGGCGGCGGCGTCGTTGGTCGGCATCAACACGGGGCCGCCACCGGCGAGCGCCACCCGCACCGGGAACTGCCCCAGCACCGAGTCCCGGGGCGCCGGCCCCGCGCCGACGCCCAGGTCACCCGCTCCGGCCAGGACCAGATGGACGCCGTACCCGCGCCCCGACCGGGCCAGCCCGTCCAGCCGGGCCAGCACCTCGGCGGCCACCGGATCGCGATCCGACAGCAGCAGCGGAAAGTTGTCGACGACGCAGACCACGCGCGGCAGTGTCTGGTGGTCGCGCAGCTCCGCGAAACGCTGACCGCCGCCCCGGGCCGCCGCCTCCTCCCGCCGGTGGATCTCCGCCGTCAACTGGTCGAACAGGTCCCGGACGTATTCCGGGTCGGCGGCCATTCCGGCCGCCCGGACCTGCGGCAGCCAGGACCGGTCCCGCTCGGTCTGGAGGAACTCCACGAACGACTCGCCGTCGCCCAGGTCCACCAGGTACAGGGCCAACTCGTCCGGGCCGTAGCGGGCGGTGAGGCCGAGCAGGGCGTTGGTCAGGAACGCCGACCGGTCCGCGTCCGACCGGCCGCTGACCAGCCAGTGCGGGGTCAACTCGGTGAACCCCACGGTGACCGGCCGGCCGCCGGCGTCCCCAACGGTGGTGGACAGGCCGTCGACCGACGTCGTCGTCCACAGCTCCGCGTCGGCGGGTGGCAGAAGCTCGGCGAGACCCAACCGGGAACCCGCCTCCACCCGATCGGCCAGCCGACGGCAGACCGCCCCGATCAGCTCCGGACCGGGATCGTCGTCCACCAGGACAGGACAGTTCAGACCCCCCGGCGCATCGGTGCCCGGCCCGCTGAACGAACTGCCTGGCGGATCCCCCAGCAGCGCGTACGAGGTGCGCAGCCGGACCGGCGTGGCCTGCGGCAACGGCGGCCGGTCGGCCACCGGCCAGCCGGCGACCACCAGATGCAGGCCAGCCCCCCGCCCCCGCTCGGCCAGTGCCACGATCCGGTCCAGGTCGCTCGCACCGGTGGACTCGGGCAGCCCGGCGATCACCAACAGCAGCGTCCGGTCATGTCGGCGGGGCCGGCCGGCCCCCGGAGAGACCCACTGCTCGGCCTCGGTGAGCACCGCCCGCAATCCGGCCACGTCGGTCGCCGGTGGCGGCAACAGACCAGCATCGGCCAGCGCGGCGAACGGTGCGAAGGTGCCGACGGTGAAGTCGACGCCCCGGGGGTCCGGCTGAGCGGTGTCGTCGGTGCCCCGACTGTCCGGCTCGACGGAGGCCCCGGTGCGGGGCTCGGCAGGGGTGCCGGTGCCGGGGGTCTGATGGTCGGCGGGGGCGCCGGTGCTCCGGGTGTGGTGGTCGGCGGGGGCGCCGGTCCTCCTGGTGTGGGGCTCGACGGAGGTGCCGTCGACGGCGCGCACCAGGAGGCAGCCGGCCGGGGTAGCCGCCAGCAGGCGTAGCAGCACGGCCCGCAGCAGGCCGACCACCCGGAGGTCCCGGACGTCAGCGTCGATCGTCAGATGTCCCGAGCCGAGCAGTGGCACCAGCGCCGGGAAACAGGCGTTCTCGAGCGCTGCCCCGGTGCCGATCCGGACGAAGGGCGGATTCTCCTCGCCACAGGGAGCGTCCGCCGCCAGGCTCTCCAGGTCGCTGCCGGCCCACCCCGGAGCGAGGAGCGCGGCAGCGGAGCGCAGCCGGTCCGCCAGCTCGTACTGGCGACGCTGGTCGGCAGGGGCCGGACGGATCTCGTCGAGGACCGCTGCGGCAGCGGTGGCGCTGGCAGCGGCGCGGCGGTGCAGGGCAGCGGCGCGGTTGGTACGAGCCCTCGGACCGGCCACCGCGTCCACCCCTCTTTCCGAGGTTGGAAACCTCCCCGACTGCAGACCGTATCCCAGCCGGGGCCGGTGTCCCGGGAAGCACGACGGCGATGCGCCGGGCTTGTCGCACATGGCGATGGATTCTCACCTCGCGAGGTTGTCCTGTCACGATCCGCAGCTTCCGGGGCATTGGGTACGGGGCGCACAGCCGATAGCCTCAGGGGGTGGAATCAGTGCAGCCCCCCGCCGGTTCCCAGGTGTCCCGTGTACCGGCGCAGCGGACCCCGCCGGACCAGCTGGCACCCCCGGTGCCGCTGCCGGCGCCGGTGCGTCCACCCCGTCGGCTCCGGACCGTCCTCACCGTCGTCGCCGGGGTGCTGGCGTTGCTCTGCGTGGGGGGCGGGGTGACCGGCTACCTGCTGTACGACCGAGCCACCACCCCCGACCGGAGCGCTCCCGACGTGGTGGTGGACAACTACCTCCGCGAATTCCTGGTCAACGAGAACGACATCCGCGCAGGCCTCCTCAGCTGCGAGGGAAACCCTGATGGACTGGCCGAGCTGCGAGCGCTCCGCGACGACCTTCGTAACAGGGAGCGTCAATTCGCGACCACGTTTACGATCAGCTGGGGTGCACTTCCGACGCAGCGATACGGCCAGACGGCACAGGTGGAGACCGATCTCATCCTCTCAGCCGCCGTCGACGGTATTTCTCAAAGCGATCGACAGCGATGGCGATTCCAGACGCGCCTTAACGACCATTGGAGAGTCTGCGAGGCAACCAAGGTCATCTGAGATCACTCGATCCACAGCAGATGGACTGGTACCTCCAGTGTGGTGGGCGGTTGCCCGCGCCAGGCCCACCGGTACCACTCCAGTTCCGACGTGACCCGGACACAGATGTCGCCGTCCGCGCCCGAGTAGGACTCGGTCACCGCGCGAAGGTCACGGTGTTCGACGGAGTCCTCGACATGCACCACTCGACGGCCGCTGACGGCATCCGTCTCGAAGACAGGAGTGGGGGGGCGGTGTGTGGGTCCGTCCAGGGAAACCAGCCGGATGGCCTGTTCGCGCGTGGAGCCGGCGGCGGCAGCGGGCCGGTCGGCCAGGGTCTCCACCCAGACCCTCTCCACCGGGACTAGTGGCGCGAAGACCTCCACCTGGTCGGACTCCGCGCGGTACCACTCGTGTTCGGGGATGATCGGCACGTACGTGCGACTGCCCTGCACGACCCGTTCGTCAGCGCGTAGGTCCCCCCGCCAGCCGAGGCCGGGCAGCCCGACGAGGACGCGACGGCCACGCAACTCGACCCGGCCGGTGGCGGGAACGATCTCGATCGGCCGTGGTGGCAGGGGTGCCCAGTCGGGCTGACCGGCGAAGGGGTCCGGCAGCGGTCCGGTCATCGTTTCGAGGGCCTCATGCCGACCCGTTCAGCGGTGCCCCGCGCTGACGCATGAAAGGCACCGGATTGATCCCGCCAGCGAAGCTGCGATCACTGTCTACGTGCACCTCGAAGTGCAGATGTGGGCCGGAGGAGTTCCCACTGCTGCCGACCAGTCCGATCACTTCTCCAGCCTTGACGAGTTGCCCAGGGACCACCCGGGGCTTTTCGATCATGTGACAGTAGCGGCTGATGTAACCGCCGGCGTGCAGGATGTCGACGAACCAGCCACATCCACCTTTTCCGGGGAAGCCGTCGACATCGCAGGTGCGGTTCCCGTTATGGTCCGGGTCGCAGCGGGCGACCAGCACCCGACCGGTGGCGGCCGCGTGGATCTCGGTTCGCTTGCGGGCACCGATGTCCACCCCGTTGTGCCGTGGCCGGCTGGCGGTACGGAACCCGGAGCCGACCCCGCCGTCGATCGGAGCGGTCCAGCCGGAAGCGGCGATGGCTCGCGCGGAAGCACGGTCGCATACCGAGCGGTCGGCGATCTGGACGGTCCGCGCGGCGCCACCGGCGAGCGCGTTGACGATCTGACTGGCGACGTCCTCGTGCTTCGCGTAAGCATCGGGGTAGGCGCTGATCTGCACCTTCTGGGCGGCCCGGGTGAGGGGCATCCGCTCCCAGCCGTCGACCTTCAGGAGCTTCTCGTAGAACTTGCGGGCGGCGTAGTCGGGGGACATCCGTTGTGTGACGCTGCCCCAGCCGGCGCGCTGCTGGAACAGGCCGACGGAGTCGTGGTCCGAACCGACGCCTTCGTTGGGGATTCCGCGGGAGCCGGCGACGGTGCTGTTGGACAGGTTCCGCAGGGCCGACTCCTGCATCGCCGTGGCCACCGCGATCACCCAGCCTCGGGGCGGCACCCTCATATCCTCCCCGACTTTGATGATGACCGCCGCGTTGCGGAGTTGACTCGTCCCGTACTGGGACATCCGGGGCATCTTGCCGGTCACGTTGACCCGACGCCCCTCCTCGCACTGCTGTTCCTGCGACACCAGGATCTCCGGGTCGCCGCCGAGGTTCGTCAAGAAGAACGCCGCACTGCCACCACCACAGCAGAGCAGCGCGAGGGTGCCCGTCAACATGGCTGCGACGGCGCCGGTCCGGAGCTGGCGGCGCGGTGGCTTCCCCGAGGTCGGCGTCTCAGCAGTCATTCCCGCTCCCAGTCCACGGCGTCCACCAGCCAGCGGCCGTCAGACGCAACCAGCTCCAACCGCAGCCGTCCGCCCTCCAACGGAACCCACACCTCCGCGAACATCGCCGTTCGAGGCCGGAGCGTCGGGGCACCCGTGACCTTTCCAGCCGGCACCCCGGCCGGGTCGACACCGGCCAGCTTCTCGGTGAGCGCGGGTGTGGACAGCGGTCGAAGAGCCGACTGCCACTGCTCCGCAGGAGCTGTGGACCCGTCGAGCCAGGCAGTGGTGAACCGAGTCGCGGTCTGTTCAGGGGTCAGTTCTCCGGGCCGGGTACGCGGGGATTCCGGCGCCGGGGTGGCGATGACACCATCGTCGCCTTCTTCAGGGTCGACAGTGGTTATCGGTTCACGGGGGCGGCTGCTCAGCCCCGTCGTGAGGTCGCTCGGACCGGAAACCAGACGGGCTGTTCCGATCACACCGAGCACCAGCACGGCGATCATCAGCGCGATGCCGAGCCGGGAACGGATCAGCCGGGTGAAGAGCAACTCCACCGCTCGTCTCATCGTCATCACCTGGCCTCGGAGCGTATCCGGGGGGTGGGCTTGACCGGCACGGGTGCTGGTGCGGCGGAGTCGGGCCGGTAGACGACAAACGAGGGTGCTTCCTCCGGCACATCCGGCTCGGTCCAGGATGCCGCCGACCGCCGACGGGGGCGGGGTGCGACAGTGGGGCGGCCGCTCTCACGCGGCGGCGAAGTCGGCTCGGTCTCCTCGGTGTGCTCCCGGCCGTCCGGCCGTTCCTGCAGGGCTGGTGAACCGACGGAGGAGTGGCTGGGATCCTCCCGTCGGGCCTCCGGTCGCAGCGTTGCCGGCTCCAGGGCCGCGCCCCGCCGCCGCGTACTCTTCGGCTCGGCCGTGCCGCCGGGTTCGGCGACGTCCAGCCGGGCGGCGACCCGCATGTCCCGGAAGAACCGGCGGTGCCACGACCCGGCGGAGCCCACCGCCTCGCTGCTGTCCTTGCCGCCCAACTGGGTGATCCGGCGATACGGCCGAAGCAAAAGCCAACCGACCACACCGCAGAGCCATACCAGTACCACCTGGAGCCAACCGGGCAGGGTGGGGGTGCTCATGATCAGGTCCACGGCGAACAGGTAGATCGCCGCTCCCGTACCGAAGATGGCGATGTTGAAGACGGCAGCGACCACGGCGTTCGCCAGCCGCCGCAGCCCGGCACTGGCCGGGCGGAGCAATCCGATCGTGCCCAGGATCGGGGCCGCGATGACCGCCCATCGGAAGATCATGAAGCCGAGCAGGACCAGCAGGGATGCGGTGAGGTCGAACATGGCGAAGAGCAGCGAGGCGAGAACGGCAATGAATCCGGCCCCGATCCGGTCCATGTCCCTCTTGCCTTGCAGGTATTCATATGCTTCAGGGTCTTCGATCTTGATCTGGTCGGCGACGGTCATCCATTGCTGCTGCTTCGCCTTGATGGTCGAATCCCGGGTGGCCGGGTTCTGCCGCAGCTTCTCCGCCTCTTCCCAGGAAAGCGACTTGGCGTCGTAGAGGGCTGCCCCGTACTTCTTCGCCATCTCGTTGTCCGCCGAACCCAGAACGCCCCGCAACCAGTTTCGGTACAACATCGACTCGGTGGCGGTGTCGCTGGCGCGGACGGCAGGTGGGCGTTTATCCACACATGCTTCAGGATTCGGCAGGACACATCGGTCTGGCGGTATATCTCGGGTCGCAGGACCAACTGCGTCGTGGACGATACCCAGCGAGGTGATGAGGGTGCCGTCGGCGATGTTGGCGGACTTCACCGGCCAGGCTGCCAGTGCGGTCACCGCGACCATCACCAGCAGTGCCCAGCCCGCGGTGGTCATGGCGTTACTCATGTCCGACTGGCGGGAGCGCCAGAGTAGGTAGAGACCCACCACGCAGAGCGTCACGATGCCGAAGACACTGAACACCTTCTGGTAGACGGCCTTGGTCGCCTTCTCGACCAGTGGGTCGGCCCAGTTCCACATCGACCGCGGATCCCAAGCACGTTCCCGCAGCGCGTTCGAGGCACCGACGACCGCGGTGGCCATCATCAGTTCGCCGTTGGCGACGGTCGTGGTGAACTTGTAGTCCGGATGCAGCAGGGTGGAGGCGCAGCCGCCGTCCACGTCGTAGGTGTTGAAGCTGTATCCAGCGTAGCCGTAGTCGCTGTAGAGGCCTTTGGGACCGGGGAGTTTCGACGCGTCGGGCCGGGAGGAGAACCAGCCGGCCAGGCCGGAGTCGGGGGCAGAGGGTACCGGTGGCTTGCGGCAGTCCACCTCGTTCTCGCTGACCTGCTTCAGGCCCTTGACGCAGGTGCGGAAGTCGGCCTGCCACTCCTTGGTCGTGCAGAGGTCCGCGGCGGCCTGTGCCGTCGCGGGTGGCCGGGCGTACGCCGGTGTGGCCCCGATCACCGGCCAGGCGATCGTGGCACCGGCGAGTACGCCGAGTGCGAGGAGGAGCGCCGTGATCCGTGCCCGGGTCCTCGCCATAGTCACGCCTCCAGATCAGCCAGGACGGTCGGCAGTATCCCGGCGGCCTGGGCGACCGCGGCGGGGGTGGTGTCGAGGTGGTCGAGCAGCCCCTCGACGTACGACACGTCGACCCGGACCTTCTGCACCCGGCCGTCCACGTCGCGCATGACGAACTCGCGGAAGCCGAGCCGGGTGGCGGAGGTGGTGTCCACGGCGGACAGGGAGGCGAGGGTGGCCTCGTAACCGTCGTCGACCGGAACCCGGAGCAGCCGGAGCGCCTCGGAGGCGATCTCTGTGTCCTCGGCGATCCGGCCGACGAAGACGGTGGAGACGAGGTTCTGGACGTCGAGGCCGAGGATGTCCTTCGGGTTCTGCGAGGCGACCAGGGCGGCCAGGTTCCACTTGCGGGAGTCCCGGGCGAGCCGGACCAGGAAGGAGCGGCCGGAGCGCCAGCCTTCCATGAAGTGCGCCTCGTCGAGGCCGACGAGTTTGCGGGATGACATCGATCCGCCGTAGCAGCGGCGTACGGCGAGACGGTGCGCGGTGTGCAGCATCGGCAGGGCGAGTGCCTCCTCGGCCGACCAGTACTCGCGTTCGATCTTGAGGTCGGGCAGCCGGAGGCCGGCCATGGTGATCACGGTGAGCGCCGCCCCCGCGCCGAGCAGCCCCTCCGGCGGGCGACCGAAGAAGAGCATGGCCAGGGGCATCTCGGCGGTGTCGAGCAGCAGGTGGGCCAGTTCCCGGCCGGCGTCGTCGTCGAGCCCCTGGAGGCAGGTGACGACGTCGTCCAGGGTGGAGGTCTCCTCGGCCGGCACCTGGCGTACCGCGTGCCGGAACAGGGTGGCGGTGGACGCCTCCCGGGCCACCTGCGGCGGCACCAGCATCATGCAGATGTCCTGCACCAGCATGCGTCGCTCGGCCCGGGCGTTGGAGACGGCGATCTCGAACTCCCGGTCGCCTGCCGCGCCGGTGCTGAACTCGCTGCGCAGCGGGGTGGGGATGAGCGCGTACGGCGCCAGCGTCCCCGGCTCCGAGCCGGTCAGGTTGAGTACCCGGGCGTAGGGCTTGAGCTCGGGCATGGCGCAGAGCCGGGCCAACGGGCCGGACGGGTCGAGCAGGGTGACCTGAACGCCCCGGCGGGCCGCCAGGTAGCCGAGCGCGCCGAGCAGCGTCGACTTTCCACCGCCGGGTTCGGCGACGAAGACGGCGAGCCCGGAGCGTTCGCGTACCTCCATCGGGAAGTGCAGGTCGAGGAAGACCGGCCGACGGCAGGTCCCGGCGGTACGCCCGATCAGGTCGCCCCGGCGGTCGCCGACGGTCGACGCCGCCTGGGGGAGCGCGGCGGCCAGCAGCGGCACCGGCATCCGGCGGACGTAACCGGTGTTGGCGATCGGTTCGCCGGGAATGAACTCCCGGGCCAGCCAGTCCTGGTTCTTGGGGTGTTGCAGCGAGATGCGCAGTTCCCGGGAGTAGAGCTGGATGAGCCGGCGGGCTCGTTCCATGCACTCCTCGCGGGTCCGGCCGCCGACGGCGATCCGGTGCCAGCCGTGCGCCCGCGCGGAGTCCACCGGTAGGCCGGTGGTCATCTCGTCGCCGATCACCAGCGCCCGCTTGGCGAGTCGTTCCAACTCGGGCGGGGCGTCGATGCCGTGCTCGGCGTAGTCGAGCTGCTGCGACCGGATCATGCGCAGCCGGTGTTCGAGGTTGCGGAAGGAGTCGCCCGAGCCGAGGATGTCGACCCGGGTGGAGATCTCCATCGGCCAGGGCAGCCGCTCGTGGAAGTGCAGCCAGGGCTCGTGTCGTTCGGGGATCTCCAGCGGCTCCATCCGGCCGACCGCGAGTACGGCGACGTGCCGCTCCTCGCCGGTCATCCGGTTGACCAGCTTGACCGTCGTGCCGTACGGGGTGCGGTAGCGCTCGACCTGTTCGGTGAGGGCGAGCAGGTCACCGCGTTCCCACCGGCCATTGGTCACCGGGGAGAGCGTGCCGGGCGGGGCCATGCAGAGGGCGACCGAGCGGTAGAGCAGCCATTCCAGCTCCTGGGCGGTGACCCGCCGGCCGCGCATGCCGAAGCTGCCCAGCACCTCGTCGAACTGTTCGACGGTGCGGCCCAGTTTGCGGCGTTCCCCGTCGGCGGTGCCCTTGCCGAAGGCCCGCAGGAGCCGTTCGGTAAGGGAGTCGCCGAGGGAGCGGCGGGCGAAGGTGACCCCGAGGTAGGTCTGCCCCTCGGCGTGGTTGACCGACATCAGGTGCTGCTGGGCAGCGACCAGGTGGTCGGCCCAGCCGTGCGTGCCGGGGACGTCGGGCAGCGGTGACGCGGTGTGCGCGTCGATGGTGCGGGCCCACTCGTCGGCGGGGAACGGCCGGGTGGTGCGGCGCAGGTGCAGCCGGAAACCGGCCAGACCGGCGTACTGCTCGGAGATCGCCGAGAGTAGCGCCTCACGTTCGGCGTCCGGGCGGAACGCCCACCGGACCTCGGGGAGCCAGTACCAGGCGGTCACCGTGTTGGGGGTGAAGGTCAGGTGACCGGCGATCTCGGTGATCGCCAGTTCGATGGAGGGATCCCGGTCACCGAACTTGATCTTCGGTGGGCGTACCCGGACCGGTTTGGTCGGAGCGTTGCGGCGGCTCGCCGCGCGCTCCCGCGGCGTGACCAGGTCCCGGGGGCCGGGGTCGGTCCGCTCGGGCTCGACGAGGTCGCGGGGGGCCGGCTCGGCGGCCAGCGCGCCCGCCGGGCCGGTCACGGCCTCCACCCGGATTGGTTCGACGGTCTCCGGCCAGGCCGCCGGTGCGGTCTCCACCGGGCCGGGCCGGGGCCGGGCGGTCAGCACCCCGTCCCGGTGGGCCTGGTCGGCACTCTCCCGCCGGGCCGTCTCGGCAGCCTTCCGCCGGTCCCGCTCGTCGGCGTCGCGCCGGGCGGCCTCGATGGCGTCGCGCCGGGCCGCTTCGATCGCCTCGCGTCGGGCGGCTTCGGCGGCCTCCCGGCGGGTCTGTTCGGCGGCGTCGCGGCGGGCGGCCTCGGCGGCCTCCCGGCGGGCCTGTTCGGCGGCTTCCTGTTCGGCTGCTGCGCGCCGGGCCTGCTCGGCCGCCGTGCGGCGGGCCGTCTCGGCGGCGTCGCGGCTGGCGGCTTCGGCGGCCTCCCGGCGGGCCTGTTCGGCGGCCTCGCGCCGGGTGCGGTCGGCGGCCTCCCGGGCCCGCTCGGTGGCCTCGCGGCGGGCCCGCTCGGCCGCCTCCCGGGCGGTCAGCGGCTCACCGGTGTCCCGGGGGAACAACTCGGCCGGGACGATCCGGCGGGGCGCCCGCTGCGGCGTCTCGGCGTTCCGGTCGGTGGTCGGCGTCGTGGCCAGCCGGTCGCCCTGCTGGTGCGGAACCCGGGTGCGGGCGGGCCGCTCGGTCGGCGGGGCCGCCTCGATGGCCGCCGGGGGCGCCTGCGCCTCAATGGCCGCCGGTGGGGTCGGCCCTGTTGGTTGATGCGGGACGGGCGGGTGCTCCCGGCCGTTGCCGCGTCGCGTCGGGGTGCCCGGGGTAGGGGCGCCACCCGGGCGCGGGCCGCCGCCGAAGAGGTCGAGGAAGGGGGAGTCGATGTCGGTGCCGTCACCGATCAGCATCGGCGGGGCGGGGGCCGGCTCGACCGGGGGGGTGGTGCCACGACCGGGGGCGGGTCGGGGCGGCTGGAAGACGCCCACGCCGCCCTGACCCGGGCCGGTGAGCAGGGCCGGATCGTACGGCTCGTCGTCCGGCAGCTCCTCCTGGGGGTAGTCGAACGACCGCGCACGGTTACCGTGCGGGGCGCTGTGTCGTCCGGCCGGGAAACCCGGCGTGGAAGAGCGACTCATTCGACCGCCTCACCCATCTGGTCCGACTGCCCGATTCGGGTACGCCCGGTCATGCCAGTTCCTCCCGGATCCTGATCCGGCTGCCGACCAGGCGGGGATCCCGCAGCTCGGCGGCCGGTTCCCGGGTGCGTCGCCAGTCGGTGAGGGCGGTGCGGATGACCATCCGCGCCGGCCGGTCCGGGTCGACGTACCGGAAGATGAACGAGGTGCTCACGATGGCGAGGGCGATCTCCCAGGCGGGGAAGAGCTCGACCTGCAACGTGAACAGCCAGTGGATGAACATGTAGAGGGGCACGAGCAGCATGAACAGCCCGTACTGGGCGTACGGCAGGTGGACCGGAAGGGTGTAGCCGGGCGGCCCGAGGTAGACCAGGCGGGCCCGGTAGATGTCGTCGTCGGTGCGCAGCCGCATGTCTCGCCCGCGCCTATTCGAAGATCAGGTCGATCAGGTAGTCACCGATGAAGAAGAGTGTGGCCGCGCCGGCGATGAAGGCCAGCCCGACGATCGCGATCGCGGAGCTGGTGAGCACCTTGGAGATCTCGCCCCGGCTGGCCCGGCCGATGAAGATGACCCCGAGCACGGCGAGCAGGATGGGTGCGATCTTGCTGGCGAAGAAGGTGACGACACCGTTGGTGTCGATGCCCTTGGGGGCCGGTTCGGCGAGTGGCGCCGTCGCCAGGGTGTGCAGCACCTGCGCGACGCCGGACGACGTCGTCTCCACGAGCTGGTAGGCGATCACTGGAACCTCCCCATAACGCGGCCGGCGGTGCCGCGGTGGTGCAAAAGGTAAGCCTGGCGGGAATGTGCTCGATCTGGGCAGCGCGATTGACGCCCTGCTGGTTTCTCGCCACGCAGAGTGGCGAGATTTGGGGGGATTCTCCCGCTTTGGCCCTCCCTCCATGCTTCGCCGACTCTTGATGCTGGGCAATTCCACAGCGTACGGGCCGCCCCCCTTTGCGACAAGCCGCGAAGACTCGACCCGATTCCGCCCCGACGGCCGATAGTACACCTGTGCCAATCAGCACGTCAGTGCCCACGTGGAGCGGCCGGTGGGGGTCCGCTGGGCACGGCGGCGCGACCGGTACCGTCTAGTCGTGACCGATCTGGTACGGACGCGGAATCCGGTGGTGATGGGCGTCCTCAACGTCACGCCCGACTCTTTCTCCGACGGTGGTCGGTACGCCGATCTCGATGCCGCCGTCGCACACGGGGTGCGACTGCACGGCGAGGGCGCGCACCTGGTGGACGTGGGCGGCGAGTCCACCCGGCCGGGTGCCGACCGGGTCGACCCACGGACCGAGGCGGGCCGGGTGCTACCGGTGATCCGGGAACTCACCGCGGCCGGGGTGCCGGTCAGTATCGACACCACCCGGGCGTCGGTGGCCGAGGCGGCCGTCGCCGCCGGTGCCGTCGTGGTCAACGACGTCTCCGGTGGACTGGCCGATCCCGACATGGCCCGGGTGGTCCGCGACGCCGGCTGCCCCTGGGTGCTGATGCACTGGCGGGGGCACTCACGCGGGATGCGGGAACTGGCCAGCTACACCGACGTGGTCGTCGACGTCCGGACCGAACTCGCCCAGCGGGTCGACGACGCGCTGGCCGCCGGGGTGGCCGCCGACCGCCTCGTGATCGACCCCGGGCTCGGCTTCGCCAAGACCGCCGCGCACAACTGGGAACTCAGCGCCCGCCTGCCGGAGCTGCTCACCCTCGGGCTGCCCCTGCTCTTCGGCGCCAGCCGCAAGTCCTACCTGGGCCGGCTGCTCGCCGACCCGGACGGCACCCCGCGGGACACCGACGGCCGGGCGGCCGCCACCGTCGCCACCAGCGTGCTCGCCGTCGCCGCCGGCGCCTGGGGGGTCCGCGTGCACGACGTCCGGGGCACCGTCGACGCGCTCGCCGTCTGGTCGGCCACCGGCCGCCCCCGGCTCGCCGCCCCCACCGGCACCCCCGGAGCGGATCCGACCGGCCGGGCCGTCGCACCGTTGGAGGCCGGCCGGGCCACCGGGGCGCTGGACCACCCCGGTTCGCCGAACGCTGCCGGTTCGCCGAACGCTGCCGGGTGGCCGGACCACACCGGGTCACCGGACGGTGCCGGGTGGCCGGACAACGCCGGGTGGCCGGACAGCGCAGGGCGGCCGGACAGCGCCGGGCGGCCCCCGCCGGGCGGCGGGGACGACCCGGATCGGACCGTCCGGGGGAGGGCGGAGCGATGACCGACCGGATCACCCTGACCGGGCTGCGGGCCCGGGGCCGGCACGGCGTCTACGACTTCGAGCGGGCGCAGGGCCAGGAGTTCGTGGTCGACGCCGTCCTCGAACTCGACCTCGCCCCGGCCGCCCGCTCCGACGAGGTGACCGACACCGTGCACTACGGCGAACTGGCGGAGCGGCTGGTCGCGGTGCTCACCGGCGAGCCGGTCAACCTGATCGAGACGCTCGCCGACCGCCTGCTCGCGGTCTGTCTGGCCGAACCGCTGGTCGCCGCGGCCACGATCACGGTGCACAAGCCCGAGGCCCCGATTCCGCACACCTTCGCCGACGTGGCGGTCACCCTGCGGCGTACCCGGTGACCAGGGCGGTGCTGTCGATCGGCAGCAACCTGGGCGACCGGCTGGGCCACCTGCGCGCCGCGGTGACCGGCCTCGGCGAGGCGGTGCTGGTCGTCTCCGGCGTCTACGAGACGCCCCCCTGGGGGGACGCCGAGCAGCCGGCGTACCTGAACGCGGCGGTCATGGTCGCCGACCCCGCCGCGGCCCCGCGCGACTGGTTGGCCCGTGCCCACGCCGTCGAACGGGCCGCCGGCCGGACGCGTGACCCGGCCCGCCGGTTCGGGCCGCGTACCCTCGACGTGGACGTCGTGGCCGTCTGGGACGACGCCGGTCGACCGGTGCTCAGCGACGAACCCGAGCTGGTCCTGCCGCATCCCCGCGCCCACCAGCGCGCCTTCGTGCTCCGACCGTGGATCGACATCGACCCGCACGGCCGGCTGGCCGGGCACGGCTGGCTCACCGACCTGCTCAACGCCGAACCGGTCGCCGGGGACGCCCTCGAACTGACCCCGCGTCCCGATCTTTCGTTAGAGTCGGACGTATGAACCAGTGGAGCCGGCCGGCATGACGCAGCCCCGACCGCCCCGTGACCAGGAGCCGGACGGACCGAGGATGGGGCCCACCCGGTTCTCTACCCTGCTGGTCGCCGCGCTCGCCGCCGCCGCGGTGGCCTGGCTGCTGATCAGCAGCTTCTACTACAGCGGTACTCCCCGGCTGCCCTGGCTGCCGGTGGTCACCCTGGCGGCGCTCGCCGTGCTGGAGGCGTACGCGGCGGTCAACACCCGCAGCCGGATCGAGCGCAAGCCCGGCCGGGAACCGGTCAACCCGTTGCTGGTCGCCCGGTTCGTGGTGCTGGCCAAGGCGTCCGCGCTGGCCGGGGCGATCTTCCTCGGTTTCTACGCCGGGCTGACCGGCTGGCTCTTCGCCGAGCCGACCAACGCCGCGATCGAGGACCGGCCGGCCGCCGGGGCCGGCGCGCTCGCCTCCCTGGCACTGGTCGCCGCCGCGCTCTGGCTCGAACGCTCCTGCCGGGTTCCCGAGTCCGAGGACGACGTCGACGACCGGCAGGACCGCCCCGGGCGCTGACCGAGGGGTTACGTCCGGCCCTGCGCGCAGGTACGGTGCCTGGCGACCGGAGAACAGTCAGCCGTCGCCGGGGACGGCCGGTCACCTGGGAGGCGCACCGCATGGTGTACGACGATCCGGGCCGGGCCGCATCGGCAGAGGTGCCCGGGGCCGCGGCGGAGAACGTCTTCGACGATCCGGCGCAGGGCGAACCGGGCCGGGACCGGCTCGGCGTGCACGTGGCCTGGGAACTGGTCCTGCTGGTGGCGCTCGCGGCGCTGGCATACCTGCTCTGGCGGGAGGACCCCGACGCGCTGCGCGGGGACGGTCTGCGGCGGCTGCTCGTCGACGCGGTCGCACTGGGTCTGCTGGTCGTGGCCGCCGGGCTGAGCCTGCGTACCGCCGCGGTGAACCTGGCTATCGGTCCGGTCGCCCTGGCTGCCGCGCTGCACTTCGCCGAGCAGGGCGACCGGGGCATGTCGACGGCGCTCGTCCCGGCCCTGGTCGCCGCCGCCCTGGGCGGGCTGGCCCTGGCCTGGGCGGTGGTGGTGCTGCACGTCCCCGGCTGGGCGGCCAGCCTTGCCGCCGCCGCCGGGATGATCGTCTGGATCGAACGGTGGAAACTGCCGGTGGCGGTGCAGGCCGACTACGACCCCCGGCGCAACGCCTACTACCTCTTCGCCGGCTTCGCCGCGGTGGCCGTCCTGCTCGGAGCGTTCGGCGCGATCCGGACGGTGCGCCGGCTGGTCGGCCGGTTCCGTCCGGTCGCCGATCCGGCCCGGCGGCGCGGGATGGCCGCCGCCCTGGTGACCGCTGCCGCGTTGACCACCTCCACCGTGCTCGCCATGCTCGCCGGGGTGCTCGTCGCCGCCAACGGGACCGGGCCGGTGACACCGGGGTCGGGACTGGACTGGACGGTGCTCGCGGTGGGCGCGTCCCTGCTCGGCGGCACCAGCGCGTACGGCCGGCGCGGTGGCATCTTCGGTGCCCTGCTCGCGGTCGCGCTGGTGGTGACCTATCTGGCCTGGGCGGCCGAGACCGGTGCCGCGACCGACCGCTGGGCCGTCGGTGGGGCGGCGCTGGCCGCCGGCCTGCTGGTCACCCGGATGGTCGAGACGTACGGCCGGCCGCGTACCGCCCGGGGCGAGCCGGTCGAACTGCCGCCGGTGCGGGACGGGGCGATCAGCTCCGGTTGGTCGATGCCCCCTGCGGGTGAGGCGCGCAACTGGACCCCGGCGCTGCCGGAGCGGACGGCCGACACCGACACCCCGCCCGACCCCTGGGAGGCCCCCCGGTGGCAGCGTGACCCGCCCCGCTGGGACACCGGCGACCGGTGATCCGCCGCCGTCCGGTGGATGCCCGGGCGGGTCGGTCCGCGCCCCCGGCCGGGCCGCGACCGGTGACCGGGCGGCGGGGACGCGGTGCGCCCGGGCGCGGACGACGGGCCGGGGAGGATCTCGCCGGTTAGGCTCGCGGGCATGACCGAGACTCCTTCCGCCGGCACCGGCCACACCTTCGACCAGCTCGACGCACTCTCCACCGAGGAGTTGCGGGAGCGGGCCTTCGCGCGGGCGCGGGAGCGACGCGACGTCGGGTTCTTCTGGTCGGTGCTGCGGCACCTGCCGAACGCCGACGAGGCCGCCGCCCTGGACGGGGCGCCGAACTCGGTCGGACCGACCATCGACGAGGCGGCGGCGTTGTGGCGGGAGCTGACCGGCCACGGTTACGAGGAGTCCGCGCCGCTGCTGCGGGCGGCCTTCATCGACTACCTGATGAAGCACTGACCGGCCGCGCCGCCGGTTGGCGGGAGAGGTTCGCCGGCCGGGGCGGGTCGGGAACCTCCCGCCGCACGGCCCGCACCCGACGCCCCCGGACCGTGCGGGGCTACGGCACGGCCGCCGGCACCGGCACCGTCGCCGCGCTCATCCTCGTCGGTGTCTGCGGCAGTCCCTGGTACGTCGGCTGGGCCGAGGACCACACCGACCCGAACTCCGCCGGTGGCTGGTACCTGCGGTTGCTCGCCTGGCCGGCCTGGCGGGTCGACCCGGCGGACCCGGACCACGGGGTGCTCGCCACCGACCTGCGGGCCATCCTGTTGCTGGTGTCCGCCGCGGCGCTGCTCTACCTGCTGCCGGCCGGTCAGGTGGCCCGGGTGCCGGGTTCGGCCAGCCAGTTCTTCTCCGGCTGGGCGGCGTACATCCTGGCCGGGGCGGCGGCCACCCTGCTGGCGGCGCTGCTCACCGCGGACGGCCCGCTCCAGGCCGCCTTCGAGACCACCGCCACCGGTGCCGGCTACGGCTTCTTCGCCGGCTGGATCATCGGTCTGGCCAGCCTGGGCGGCCGGGCCTGAGCCGCCGGTCCCGATCCTGCCGGTCCCGATGCGCGGGCCGCCCGGGGGGGGGCGATCCGCGCTGCCGCTGCCGGACCGGGCATCCGGACCCGGCCGGCACACCGACCCGGACGCCGACCGGCTGGCTAGCTGCCAGCCTGCCCGAGGTCGAGCACCCGGGCCCGGCTGAGCGTGCCGGCGGGGCGACCGTCGGCGGTGACCACGACCGCGTCCGTGCCGGCGGTCAGCATGGCGGCCAGCGCGTCGTACGCCGACCGGCCCAGCGGCAGCTCCGGCAGGGTGGCGTCGGTGACGGTGGCGTCGGCCTCCCCGTCGAGCACCTCCCGGGTGACCGGGGTGACCGCCAGCCGGCGGATGCCCCGGTCCGCGCCGACGAACTCCCGGACGAACGGCGAGGCGGGCGTGCCGAGCAGGGCCGCCGGGGTGTCGTACTGCTCCAGCCGCCCCCCTTCGGAGAGCACCGCGATCCGGTCACCCAACCGGACCGCCTCGTCGAGGTCGTGGGTGACCAGCACGATGGTCTTGCGGACCTCGGCCTGGAGCCGGAGGAACTCCTCCTGCAACCGGCTCCGCACGATCGGGTCGACGGCGGAGAACGGCTCGTCCATCAGCAGCACCACCGGGTCGGCGGCCAGTGCCCGGGCCACCCCGACCCGCTGCCGCTGCCCGCCGGAGAGCTCGTGCGGGTAGCGGCGTCCGAACTGGGCCGGGTCCAGCCCGACGAGCTCCAGCAGCTCGCCGCTGCGCCGTCGGATCCGCTCCTTCGGCCAGCCGAGCAGCCGGGGTACGGTGCCGACGTTGGTGGTCACCGTCTGGTGCGGGAACAGCCCCACGTTCTGGATCACGTAGCCGATGCGCCGTCGCAGTTTCACCGGGTCGACCCGGGTGATGTCCTCGTCGCCGAGCAGGATCCGGCCGCCGGTCGGCTCGATCAGCCGGTTGACCATCCGCAGCACCGTCGACTTGCCGCAGCCGGACGGGCCGATCAGCACCACCAGCTCGCCGGCGGTCACCTCCAGGCTCAGTTCGCGGACCGCCTCGGTGCCGTCCGGGTACCGCTTGCGGATGCCGTCCAGCCTGATCGAGGCGGCGCTGTGTCCTGCGTCGCCGGTGCCCCCGGGGGTAACGTCCACGTGTGTCCTTCCACCTGAGTTACCGGGCCGAGCCGGGTAATCCGTGGTTCTCCTGGCAGTATGTGCGGGACAACTCTGACACCATTCTCGCCGCGTTGCGCGAGCACGCCTCGTTGACCGGTCGGGCGGTGCTGCTCGCCGCCCTGGTCGCCCTGCCGCTGGCGGTGCTGGCCTACTGGTACCGGCGGCTGACCGGCCCGATTCTCGCACTGGCGGGGGTGCTGTACACGGTCCCCTCCCTGGCCCTGTTCGCGTTCATCGCCCCCTACCTGGGCATCGGCGCGGTGACCGTGCTGACCGTGGTGGTGCTGTACGCGCTGCTGGTGATCGTCCGCAACGCGGTGGCCGGGCTGAACCAGGTCCCCCCGGAGGTCCGCGACGCCGCCGAGGGCATGGGGTACGGCCGGTGGGCGCGGTTGTTCCGGGTCGACCTGCCGCTGGCCCTGCCCGGCATCCTCACCGGCGTACGACTGGCCACCGTCTCGACGGTGGCGCTGGTCACCGTCGGGGTGGTGATCGGTCGGGGCGGCCTGGGGCAGTTGATCTTCGCCGGGTTCCAGAACAACTTCTACAAGGCCCAGATCATGACGGGTACGGTGCTCTGCGTCCTGTTGGCCCTGGTGCTGGACCTGATCCTGGCCGGCGTGGGCCGGCTGCTCACCCCCTGGCTGCGGAGCCGACCCCGATGACCCCCGCAGTCGCGAGCGGAAGGATGGTCCGGTGAGCGCGAGGAGTGCAGCGCAGCGGAGCCCCGCAGTCGCGAGCGGAAGGATGGTCCGGTGAGCGCGAGGAGTGCAGCGCAGCGGAGCCCCGCAGTCGCGAGCGGAAGGATGGTCCGGTGAATCCGGTGCAGCAGGCGGTGGTCTGGCTCAACGATCCGCTGAACTGGACCAACCCGGGTGGCGTGCTGGACCGGATCGGGGAGCACCTGAGCATGTCCGCCGCGGCGGTGCTGCTGGGTTGCCTGGTGGCCTGGCCGGTCGGCCTCTGGCTGGGGCACTCGGGACGCGGTGGCGGCGCGGTCGTGCTGATCTCCAACCTGACCCTGTCCATCCCCACCCTGGCGCTGTTGACCATCCTGCCGCTGACCTTCCTCGGTTTCGGCCGTCCCTCGGTGGTGGTCGCGCTGGCCGTCTTCGCGGTGCCGCCGCTGCTGGCCAACGCGTACACCGGGGTGCGGCAGGCCGACCCGGAGGCCCGGGACGCGGCGCGCGGGATGGGGTTGTCCGGGTGGCAGGTGCTGCGCCGGGTGGAGCTGCCACTGGCGGTGCCGTACCTGGCCGCCGGGTTCCGGACGGCTGCCGTGCAGGTGGTGGCGACGGCGGCGCTGGCGTCGTTCGTCAACGGCGGCGGACTGGGGCAGATCATCCGGGCCGGCTTCGGGCTGGACATCGCGGCCGGTGGCGGGCAGATCATCGCCGGTGGGGTGCTGGTGGCCGGGCTGGCGCTGGCGGCGGAGGGGGTGTTGGCGCTGGTCGAGCGGGTGGTGACGCCGCGACCGCTGCGGCGTGCCCGCCGGGGGGCCGACCGCCGTGCGGCGGACGCCACGGCGGGAAATTGATCTGCCGCGTGACGATCAGGTGACGAAAGTCCCGCTGAGTTTGTCGGTCGGTCCTGGAGGATATTGGCTGGAACTTGCGGGCGGCGACCGTCGCCCGTCGGACACGCGGCCGGCCCTGTTCGGGCCGCGCCGGGACACGGAAGGCGGGCGCGATGCGCGCACGGACACGGCTGGCGGTAGGCGCGGTGGGCGCCCTGACCATGGCGGGTCTGTTGACCGGGTGCGGGGATGCCGGTTCGTCCGGCACCGATGCTCCGGAGCAGGGGGCGAGCGGCGCGGGCTGTGCCCCGGTCGCCGGTGAGCAGCTGGTCGTCCTCGACGACGACAAGAAGCTCCAGAACACTGACAACATCATCCCGGCGGTCAACGCCAAGGTGGCGAACCCGCAGCTCCTCGCCGCTCTGGACAAGGTCTCCGCCGCGCTGGACACGCCGAAGCTGATCGCCCTCAACAAGGCGGTCGACGTGGACCGCAAGACGCCGAAGTCGGCGGCCGAGGAGTTCGCCGCCAGCACGGGCCTGACCACCGGGATCGCCAAGGGGCCGGGCGGGCCGATCGTCGTCGGGGCCGGCAACTTCTCCGAGAGCCAGACCCTGGCCGAGCTGTACAGCATCGCCCTGACCGCGGCCGGCTACCAGGTCAAGGTGCAGCAGATCGGCAACCGCGAGCTGTACGAGCCGAGCCTGGAGAAGGGCGAGATCCAGGTCGTTCCGGAGTACGCGGCGACCATGGCCGAGTTCCTGAACACCAAGGCCAACGGCAAGGACGCCACCCCGGTCTCCTCGCCGGAGCTGGGCAAGACGGTCAGCGCGCTGAAGTCCGAGGGCGACAAGGCGGGCCTGACCTTCGGCACCCCGTCCGCCGCCCAGGACCAGAACGCCTTCGCGGTGACCAAGGCGTTCGCCGACAAGTACGCCCTGAAGACCCTCTCCGACCTGGCCGCCAAGTGCTCCGGCAAGGAGACCGTGCTGGCCGGCCCGCCGGAGTGCCCGCAGCGGCCGAAGTGCCAGGCCGGTCTGGTCGAGGTCTACGACTTCAAGGCCGGTTCCTTCAGCTCGCTGGACGCCGGTGGTCCGCAGACCAAGAACGCGCTGAAGACCGGCACGGCCAGCGTCGGCCTGGTCTTCTCGTCCGACGGCGCGCTCGCGACCGGCTGAGCCTGTGCCCGGTCGCGGTCGGGGCGTTGCCTACCGACCGCGACCGGGGCGGTCCGGGGGTGGCCGGTCGTCCGCGGTCGGCGGGGCGGTGCGGTGGCCCGTCGACACGCCCGGCCCGGCCACGTCGTACCGGCTGAGATCGGGGCATTTCTGCCGTGGGACCGTTTCCACTCCGCTTACTTCTCGGTAGGCTGCACAGCCATGCCCTCCCCGGTGGTCTCCGAGAAGCGCAGTCCGCAGCTACTGACCGTGCTGTTCTGGGTCGGTGTGGCGTTCGCGCCGGTGGCCGCCCTGATCCTGCTGTTCGCCGACGGCAACGGTCCGCTCCGGTTCGCCGCGGTCCTGGCCATCGCCGCGGTGGTGCTGATCGGTCTGTCCATCGCGCTGCGGGCCGACGGCGGCACCCGGTCGTCCGGTGCCGAGGTGCAGGACGAGTTGGCGCAGCTCCGACGCGAGTTGCGTAGTGAGATCGTCGCCGCCGCCCAGCGGGGCAATCAGGCGTTGGACCAGTCCCAGCGGGCCGAGGAACAGGTCACCGCGTTACGGCGGCGGCTGGACGCGGCCACGGCCGTGATCGCCGCTCCCGACGGTGGCCCGCCGGTCGCCGACGAACGGGCCGGCGGGGCGGGCCGGGCCCGGATTCCGGCCGTCGAGCCGGAGCCGGAGGCCCCGGTCGGTCGTCGCCGGGCGGTCGCCGAGGAGGCCCCGGCGGACTGGGAACGGCCGGAGGCCGCCGAGCCCGCAGTGGCGGGCCGGAGCCGGGTCGCCGCCGACCCGGAGGCTGTCGCGCCGGCCGCCCGTCGGCACGCCCCGGAGCGCCCGGCCACCGGCCGGACCGGCGTGTACGGCGCGTCCACCCGGGAGCGTGGCACGGTGCCGTCGGCGGCCGGCTCGGCGGCGCGTCCCCTCGGGGTGGTACGGCACACCGAGACCGTGCACGTCACCACCCGGCACACCGTCGTCGACGGGGCCGATCCGGCGGGCGGTGGCTACGGCGGGTACGCCGGCCGGTGGGCGGCCGGCTCGCCAGAGTCCTCCTGGACCGGCGGGGAGCCGGAGCGCTCCTGGTCGGGCCAGGTGGAGTCGGACGACCGGGGTTGGTCGACTCCGCCGGACGAGCGTGCCCGGCCGGCCCGCCCGGCATCCCGCGACGAGCGTGCCTGGCCCGCCGCCGACCCGTCCTGGCGGGCGCCGGACGCCGACGGGCACTGGCGGGCGCAGGCCACTGACGCGCCGCCCTGGCGGGCGTCAGCCGCCGATCCCTCCCGCGGTGGTTCGACCGACGTCGGCCCTTCCCGGGGCGGGCGGGTCGACGACCGGCCGGAGCCGGCCCCGTCGGAGCGTCCCCCGGTCGGCGGGGAGACCGACGGCTGGCTCGGCGGCCGGGCCGGATGGACCGCCAGCGCCGAGCCGCCCTCGCGTACGGGATGGGCCGGGGACCGTGCCGAGCCGTCCCCGCATGCGGTCCGCGCCGGTGACCGGTGGGCCGAGGTCCGCGACGACGGGCACGCCCGGGAGCTGCGGGTCGGGGAGCGTCAGGCGGAGGTGCGTGCCGACGGTGCCGGCTACCACTACGCCGACCGCTGGGCCTCGGTCCGGCGAGAGGACCCGCACCGGGACGCGCCGTACCGCGACGAGCCGGAGCGGGGCGGCGAACAGTGGGGTGCGGGCCGCCCGGCGCGGGACGAGCGTCCGGCGCTGCCGGCCGGTGGCGTTCCGGTACCGCAGCAGTGGCGGGAGGCGTCCCGTGGTCAGCGGCCCGCCGAGCAGTGGCCCGACCGGCCCGCCGAGCAGTGGCCCGACCCGCCCACCGGTGAGTGGCCCGCCCCGCCGGCTGAGGAGTGGCCGGCCCGCACCGCCCAGGCCACCCCGCACCGGTCGGCGCGTGAGCCGGCCCAGGAGTGGCCGGCCCCGGCCGGGCAGCCGGCGGCGGAGCGGTCCGCGCGGGTGGCCCAGCCGACGCCGGACTGGCCCGCGCAGGCCGACGGTCAGCGGTGGGGAGGGCAGCCGACCGAGCCGCGGCGGGACCGGGCGCCGGTGGTGTCCTGGCGTACCCCGGAGCCGGAACCGGCTGACCGCCGGCAGTGGGACGGCGAGCAACGCTACGGCTATCCGCCGCAGGACGACGCCCCGCGCGCCGGTGGCCACTGGCGCTGACCGGTCGGCGGACCCGCGCCGCGCGGGATCCGGCGGTTCACTTGTCGATGTCGCCGACCACGAAGAACATCGAGCCGAGAATGGCGATCAGGTCGGGGACCAGGCAGCCGGGGAGCAGGGTGGCCAGCGCCTGCACGTTGGCGTACGACGCGGTGCGCAGCTTGAGCCGCCACGGCGTCTTCTCCCCCCGGGACACCAGGTAGTAGCCGTTGATCCCGAGCGGGTTCTCCGTCCAGGCGTAGGTGTGTCCCTCGGGGGCCTTGACCACCTTGGGCAGCCGGGTGTTCACCGGCCCGGTGAGCTGGTCCACCCGGTCGAGGCACTGCTCGGCGAGGTCGAGGGAGGCGTACACCTGGTCGAGCAGCACCTCGAAGCGGGCGTGGCAGTCCCCGGCGGTGCGGGTGACCACCGGCACGTCGAGCTGGTCGTACGCCAGGTAGGGCTCGTCGCGGCGCAGGTCCAGGTCGAGTCCGGAGGCGCGGGCGACCGGCCCGGACGCCCCGAACGCGGCGGCGTCGGCGGCCGACAGCACCCCCACCCCGACGGTGCGGGCCAGGAAGATCTCGTTGCGTCGGATCAGCCGGTCCAGGTCGGGCATCCGGCGGCGTACCTCGGCGATGGCGGCGCGGGCCCGGCCGGTCCAGCCGGCGGGGACCTCCTCCTTGAGCCCGCCGACCCGGTTGAACATGTAGTGGATCCGGCCGCCGGAGACCTCCTCCATGACCGCCTGGATGGTCTCCCGCTCCCGGAACGCATAGAAGACCGGGGTGATCGCGCCGATCTCCAGCGGATAGGAGCCGAGGAACATCAGGTGGTTGAGCACCCGGTTCAGCTCGGCCAGCGCCATCCGCAGCCAGGTGGCCCGCTCGGGCACCTCCATGCCCATCAGCCGTTCCACGGCGAGCACCACGCCCAGCTCGTTGGAGAACGCCGACAGCCAGTCGTGCCGGTTGGCCAGCACGATGATCTGCCGGTAGTCGCGGACCTCGAACAGTTTCTCCGCGCCGCGGTGCATGTACCCGACGATCGGCTCGGCGGCGACCACCCGTTCCCCGTCGAGCACCAGCTTGAGCCGCAGCACGCCGTGCGTCGAGGGGTGCTGCGGGCCGATGTTGAGCACCATGTCGGTGCCGAGCTGCTCCCCGCCGGCCCCGGTGCCGACGGTCAGCTCGCGCAGTTCACCGGTGTCCGTGGTCATGCCGGTCATCGTGCCATGAGGGGGGCGACGGCGACGCCGACCGGCTGGAGCAGCCAGTCGTGCCCGCCGAGTCCGGCCGGGTCGGTCAGCTCGGCCACCGCCGACGCGGCGGCCAGCGCCCGCAGGTATCCGGCCGGGTCGGTGCCGGCCAGGCTCAGCGGCGGTCGGCCGCCGTCGGCCCCGAGCGCCCGCAGCGCCTCCCGCTGCGACACCAGGGTGTACGCACACCCGGCGACCCCGGCACCGGCGGCGGCGACCGCGTCCACGGCGACGTGCGCGGTGATGTCACACGACCCGTCCGGCACCGGTGGCACCTGTCGTCCACCCCGGTATCCGGTCAGCGTGCCGTCCACCGGCCGCGCCTGCCGCAGGTGCCCGTAGTCCACGGCCAGCGCCAGCCCCCGTGCCACCCGTCGTACGGCGTCCGCCCACGCCTCGTCCCGGCTCCGCCCGATCTCCACCCGGCCGGCCGGGAGGTCCGGGTCGTCCGGTGTCCCCCCGGCCGGCGGGGGGTCGGGCCACCAGCGGGCCAGCCAGGCGGCATCCTGGCCGGTGACCGGGGGGCCGACGGACTCGACGCCGGTGTCGGGGTCCACCAGGCGGTAGCGGTGGGTGGACGTGGTGGCACCGGGGGCGGGGGCGGCCAGGTCCAGCGGGACGTTGTCGAGCCACTCGGTGGCGACGAGCAGACCGGTCACCGGGTCCGGGAGCGTCGTCGTCCAGGCGACGTGCGGTGGGAGGGTCGGGGGGCGGGGGGCCAGTTCGACGGCGGTGAGGCGGAGACGCCGGGCCAGCGGCACCGGCCCCGGGCCGGCCGGGCCGGTGTGGACCAGGGTGGCCAGGGTGTGCAGCAGTTCGCCCCGGCCGGCCCCGACGTCGACCACGTCGAACGGGGTGGGGAAGCCGAGGGCGGCGTCCAGGCGCGACACCAGCCGGTGCACCGCCGCCGCGAACGCGGGGGAGGCGTGCACGCTGGTCCGGAAGTGGTCGGCCGGTCCCGTGCCGGAGACGAAAAAGCCGTCCGGCCCGTAGAGGGCGGCGTGCATGGCCTCCCGCCAGCGGATCGGGTTCGTCCCGGGTCGAGGGTCCGTCACCGGGCCGACCCTACGGTCTGCGGGCCGGGGACGGGTGGCACCGGGGTCGGTACCTGCACACCGTGCCGTGGTGCGCCACCGGGCGGAGGGGTGGTCGCGGTCGGTGAAGGTTTTCACACATCCTTGTTCGGGTTCCCTGCCCCCGGCGCATACTTGCCATCGACCGGTACCCCCTTTTCGAGGACTGGATCGTTGCCATGAGCGCACCGCTGCGCCCGCGTCCGGCCGCCCCCGCAGGGGCCGCCGTACCGCCGGCCCCTGTCGTACCCGGTGTCCCGTTCGTCCTTCCCCGGCGTCTCACCGTGGGCGTCGTCGGCGCCGGCCGGGTGGGTGCCGTGCTGGGGGCGGCGCTGGTCGCCGCCGGGCACCGGGTGGTCGCCGCCTCCGGTGTCTCCGGGGCCGCGACGGCCCGGATCGCGCTGCTGCTGCCGGAGGCCGTGAACCGGTCGCCTATCGCGGTCGCCCGGGACGCCACCGACCTGCTGCTGGTCGCCGTGCCGGACGACGCGCTGGCCGGGGTGGTCGCCGGGCTGGCCGACACCGGGGCGCTGCACCCCGGCCAGGTGGTCGCGCACACCTCCGGCGCGCACGGCCTGGCCGTGCTGGCCCCGGCCGTCGCCGTGGGTGCCCGACCGCTGGCCCTGCACCCCGCGATGACCTTCACCGGTACGCCGGACGACCTGTCCCGGTTGGCCGGGATCTCGTACGGGGTGACCGCCCCGGCGGAGCTGCGGGCGGTGGCGGCCCGGCTCGTGGCCGACCTGGGCGGGGTGCCGGAGTGGGTGGGCGAGACCGACCGGGTGCTCTACCACGCGGCCCTGGCCCACGGCGCGAACCACCTGGTGACCCTGGTCAACGAGGCGGCCGACCGGCTGCGGGACGCCGGTGTGACACAGCCGGAGAAGGTCCTCGCGCCGCTGCTGCGGGCGGCGTTGGAGAACGCGCTGCGGCTGGGCGACGACGCGCTCACCGGCCCGGTGTCGCGGGGCGACGCGGGCACCGTACGGCGGCACCTGGACCGGCTGGCCGAGACCGCCCCGGAATCCGTCGCCCCCTACCTGGCGTTGGCCCGACGGAGCGCGGACCGGGCGATGGCGGCGGGCCGGCTGCGCCCGGTGGACGCCGGCTCGCTGCTGGACGTCCTGGCGGGCGTCCACCGCGAGGTGGCGGCGTGAGCCGGTGTTGCGAGCCCCGCAGTCGCGAAACGGAGGGCGGGGTGGTGAGCGCGAGGAGTGAGCCGGTGTTGCGAGCCCCGCAGTCGCGAAACGGAGGGCGGGGTGGTGAGCGCGAGGAGTGAGCCGGTGTTGCGAGCCCCGCAGTCGCGAAACGGAGGGTGACACGGTGACGGAGTTGGTGCACACACGGTCGGAGCTGGCGAAGGCCCGGGCGGGGCTGACCGGCACGGTCGGCGTGGTGATGACGATGGGCGCGCTGCACCCGGGGCACGAGACCCTGATCCGGGCGGCCCGGGAGCGGGCGGACCACGTCCTGGTGACGATCTTCGTCAACCCGTTGCAGTTCGGCCCGAACGAGGACTTCGACAGGTACCCGCGCACCCTGGACGACGATCTCGCGGTGTGCCGGCGGGCCGGCGCGGACCTGGTGTTCGCCCCGGCCGTGACGGACATGTACCCGGGCGGACAGCCCCTGGTCCGGATCGCCCCGGGGCGGCTCGGCGAGGAGCTGGAGGGGCAGAGCCGGCCCGGTTTCTTCCACGGGGTGCTGACCGTGGTGCTGAAGCTGCTCCAGCTGACCAGGCCCGATCTCACCTTCTTCGGGGAGAAGGACTACCAGCAGCTCACCCTGGTCCGCCGGATGGTCCGGGACCTGGACGTGCCGGTCGAGGTGGTCGGGGTGCCGACCGTACGGGAGCCGGACGGTCTGGCGCTGTCGAGCCGCAACCGCTACCTGTCGGCGGACGAGCGACGGGTGGCGCTGAGCCTGTCCGGCGCGTTGCGGGCCGGGGCGGCCGCCGCCGGGCGGGGTGCCGACGCCGGTGACGTGCTGGCGGCCGCGCACGTGGTGCTCGCCGAGGTGCCCGGCGTCGAGCTGGACTACCTGGTGCTCACCGATCCGGACCTGGAACCGGGGCCGGTCGCCGGGCCGGCCCGGCTGCTGATCGCGGCCTGGGTGGGCGGTACCCGCCTGATCGACAACCTGGCCATCCGGCTGGCCCCCCGCTCCTGACCACGCACATCACCATTCGAGAGGCACGCCGATGTTCCGGACCATGCTCAAGTCGAAGATCCACCGGGCGACGGTGACCCAGGCCGATCTGCACTACGTCGGTTCGGTGACGGTGGACCAGGATCTGCTCGACGCCGCCGACCTGCTCCCGGGTGAGCAGGTGGCGATCGTGGACGTGACCAACGGGGCCCGGCTGGAGACGTACGTGATCCCGGGGGAGCGGGGCAGCGGCGTGATCGGCATCAACGGCGCGGCGGCGCACCTGGTGCACCCGCAGGATCTGGTGATCCTGATCTCGTACGGTCAGATGGACGACGTGGAGGCCCGGACGTACCGGCCCCGGGTGGTCCACGTGGACGCCGACAACAGGGTGGTTGAGCTGGGCGGCGATCCGGCCGCGGCGGCTGTCGGGACGGCCGGCGACCCGGTGCCGAGTCCGCTCGCGGTCGTCGGCTGACCAGAATTCCGGTCTGTTACCGGAAGGTCATTTTTGGTTACCCTGGGCTGACCGTCGGATTGACGGTCGTCGGCTGGGGGAGGCCGCGTTGCGCCGTGCGATGAGGGTCTGCCGAGCGGTGACGCTCGTGGTCGCCGCCGTGGCGGCGGGAGCGGTCCTGTCGGCCTGCGGTGCCCCGGGGGGTCTCGACGGCGATCTCACCGACGACTGGGCGGCCCTGCCGACGCCCGGGCCGTTCACCCCCGTGGCGGGGGTGTGCCAGGTCGCCGACTTCACCGACACGGTCGCGCTGGCGGCGTACGCGCCGGTGGACTGCGCGGTGCCGCACCGGCTGGAGACGGTGCACGTGGGCGCGTTGCCGGGGGAGCGGGCGACTGCCCCGGCCACCGGTTCGCCCGAGTTGCGGGGCGCGTTCGCCGAGTGCGACACCCGGGCCGCCGGGTACCTGGGTGACGACTGGCGGGCGGGTCGGCTGCGGCTGGCGGTGGCGCTGCCGACGACGCCCGGCTGGGCGGCGGGGGCCCGCTGGTTCCGGTGCGACCTGAGCGAGGTGACCACGGTCGAGGCGGCGGCCACCGTCGTCACCCGGACGGGCAGCCTGCGGAACGCGTTGAAGGGGCCGTCCCCGCTGCGGTTGGGCTGCCAGCGGGCGAAGAGCGGCCGGGGCGCCGGGGTACAGGTGCTGGTGCCGGTGGAGTGTTCGGCCGTGCACGAGGCGGAGTTCGTGGGCGCCTGGAAGGCCCCCGATCGGCCGTACCCGGCGAAGGACGCCGACTGGCTGCCGCTGTACGCCGGCTGCCGTACCCTGCTGGGCCGCTACGTGGGTGTGCCGGACGATGTTGACCTGCGGTTCCGCAGCGGTGTGGTGGTGCGTCCCCCCGGTCCGGGCCGGTGGCGGGTCGGCGACCGGGGCGTCCGCTGCTACCTGTGGCTGAGCGACCGGACGGTGACCGCCTCGCTGAAGGGTGGTGGCCCGGCCGCCCTGCCGGTCCGGACGAAGTAGCGGACGGGGTAGTCGAAACCACTCGTCCCGCCCCCGCCGCCCGTGGTGAGAATCGTTCGGGTTGACTGTGGGTATGGAACTTCCGTCGACCGTCGAGTTGCCGGCCCTGCCCAGCCTGTTGGCTGCTCCCGCGCCCGGTTGGGTGGAGACCACCGACGTGATCGTGGTCGGCTCCGGGGTGGCCGGGCTGACCGCCGCACTGCACCTGCGCGAGGCGGGCCTGCACGTCACCGTGGTCACCAAGGTCAACATCGACGACGGCTCGACCCGCTGGGCACAGGGTGGGATCGCCGCCGTGCTCGATCCGGCCGACTCGCCCGCCGCCCACGCCCGGGACACCGAGGTCGCCGGGGTCGGGCTCTGCGATCCGGCGGCCGTCCGGCTGCTGGTGGAGGAGGGGCCGCTGCGGTTGCGGGAGCTGATGCGGATCGGCGCGGAGTTCGACCGCAACCCGGACGGTTCGCTGATGCTCACCCGGGAGGGCGGGCACCGGGCCGACCGGATCGTGCACGCCGGTGGCGACGCCACCGGCGCGGAGGTGCAGCGGGCGTTGCACGCGGCGGTCCGCCGGGATCCGTGGATCCGGCTGGTGGAGCATGCCCTGGTGCTGGATCTGTTGCGCGCCCCCGGTGCCGGTCCGGGCTCGCCCGGCCGGGCCTGCGGCATCACCCTGCACGTGCTGGGCGAGGGCAGCGAGGACGGCGTCGGCGCGCTGCTGGCCCGCGCGGTGGTGCTGGCCACCGGCGGGATGGGGCAGGCCTTCTCGGCCACCACCAACCCGGCGGTCTCCACCGGGGACGGCGTGGCGTTGGCGATGCGGGCCGGCGCGGCGGTCACCGACGTCGAGTTCGTGCAGTTCCATCCGACCGCGCTGATCGTGCCGGAGCAGGCCCGGGTGCCGGGCGCGGGCCTGGCCCAGCAGCCGCTGGTCTCCGAGGCGCTGCGCGGCGAGGGCGCCCACCTGGTCGACGCCGACGGCAAGCGGTTCATGCTCGGCCAGCACGAGCTGGCCGAGCTGGCCCCCCGCGACGTGGTGGCCAAGGGGATCCACCGGGTGCTGCTGGCCACCGGCGCGGATCACGTGTTTCTCGACGCCCGGCACCTCGGCGGCGACTTCCTGGCCGGGCGGTTCCCGACCATCGTCGCGTCCTGCCTGGCCATCGGGGTCGACCCGGCGACCGACCTGATCCCGGTCGCCCCGGCCGCCCACTACGCGTCCGGCGGCGTCCGTACCGACCTGCGCGGCCGGACCTCCATCCCCGGCCTGTACGCCTGCGGCGAGGTCGCCTGCACGGGCGTGCACGGCGCGAACCGGCTGGCCAGCAACTCGCTGCTGGAGGGGCTGGTCTTCTCCCGCCGGATCGCCGAGGACATCGCCGCCGGGCTGCCCGAGCAGGCACAGCCGGCCGAGACCGGCGCCTGGGTGGGCGGCGGGGGCGGGGTGCTGCCCGCCGAGGGGGTGCCGGCGCTGCAACGGGCGATGACCCGGGGCGCGGGGGTGCTGCGGTCGGCGTCGACCCTGGCCGCGACCGCCGCCACCCTGACCGAGCTGGGCCGGGGCCAGGGCCGGCCGGGTACCGCCAGCTGGGAGGCGACGAATCTGGTCACCGTGGCGTCGACCCTGGTCGCCGCGGCGTACGCCCGGCAGGAGACCCGGGGCTGCCACTGGCGGGAGGACTTCCCGACGGCCGACGAGCGGTGGCGCGGGCATCTCGTCGCGGCCGTCGGCGCCCGGGGCGAACTGACCGAGCGGTGGGAGGCACTGTCCTGACCACCCGGCAGCGGGGTTTGCGAGCCCCGCAGTGGCGAACGAGAGGATCACAGTGCGGGAATCGACGCGGCAGGCGCTGACGGCGGGTGGGCTGGACCCGGAGCGGGTACGGCGGGTGATCGTCGACGCGCTGACCGAGGACCTGGGGGCGGACTTCCTCGACGTCACCAGCGTCGCCACCATCGCGGCCGGGCAGACCGACACCGCCGACCTGGTGGCGCGGGCCGACGGGGTGGTGGCCGGGCTGGCGGTGGCCGCCGCGGTCTTCGAGCTGGTCGGCGAGGTGACCGCCGCGGAGCGTACCGTCGAGGTGTCGATGGTGGCCCGCGACGGCGCGCGGGTGGCCCGCGGCGAGGTGCTGGCCACGGTGACCGGCCCGACCCGGTTGCTGCTCACCGCCGAGCGCACCGCGCTGAACCTGCTCTCCCGGATGTCCGGGGTGGCCACCCACACCCGGGCCTGGGCGGACGCCCTGGCCGGCACCAAGGCGACCGTGCTGGACACCCGCAAGACCACGCCCGGCCTGCGGATGCTGGAGAAGTACGCGGTCCGGGCCGGCGGCGGCACCAACAAACGGATGGGCCTGTACGACGTCGCCATGATCAAGGACAACCACAAGCTGGCCGCCGGGGGCGTCGGGGCGGCCTTCCGGCGGGTCCGGCGGGCCTTCCCGGACGTGCCGGTGCAGGTGGAGGTGGACACCCCGGCCGAGGCGGTGGAGGCGGTCGAGGCCGGTGCCGACTTCCTGCTGCTGGACAACATGTCCCCGGCGACCCTGCGGGAGGTGGTCGCGGCGGTCGGCGACCGGGCCGAGCTGGAGGCGACCGGCGGGCTGACCCTGGAGGTGGCCGCCGAGTACGGGGCGACCGGGGTGGACTACCTCTCGGTGGGCGCGCTGACCCACTCGTCGCCCATCCTGGACATCGCCCTGGACCTGCGCGAGCGGTGAGCAGACCGTCGACCGGGTGGGCCGCCGTCTAGGCTGCGAGCGTGCTGCTCTGCATCGACATCGGAAACACCAACACCGTGCTGGCGACCTTCGACGGCGACAAGCTGGTGCACTCGTGGCGGATCAAGACCGATGCCCGTTCGACCGCGGACGAGCTGGGTCTGATGTTCCGGGGGCTGCTGGCCGGCGACGCGGTGGAGATCACCGGGGTGGCCGCCTGCTCGACGGTGCCGGCGGCGCTGCGCTCGCTGCGGACCATGCTGGCCCGTTACTACGCCGATCTGCCGAGCGTGGTCGTCGAGCCGGGGGTCCGTACCGGCGTGCAGCTGGCGATCGACAACCCGAAGGAGGTGGGCGCGGACCGGGTGGTCAACACGCTGGCCGCGTACACCCTCTACGGCGGGCCGTCGATCGTGGTGGACTTCGGCACCACCACCAACTTCGACGTGATCAGCGGTCGGGGCGAGTTCCTCGGCGGGGCGTTCGCGCCGGGCATCGAGATCTCCTTCGACGCGCTGGCGGCCCGCGCCGCCCAGCTGCGCAAGGTGGAGGCGAACAAGCCGCGCTCGGTGATCGGCAAGAACACCGTGGAGTGCCTCCAGTCGGGCCTCTATTTCGGCTTCGCCGGGCAGGTCGACCGGATCGTCGAGCGGATGACCGAGGAGCTGGGCGAGGTCCGGGCGGTGATCGCCACCGGTGGGCTGGCCTCGGTGGTGATCGGTGAGTGCCGGACCATCACCCACCACGAGCCGATGATCACCCTGATCGGCCTGCGGATGGTCTACGAGCGCAACACCTGAGCGGCCGTCCGGGCCGCCCCGGGTGCCGGTCGGCCCCGGGCCGGGGTGGGCTGGACCACGGTGGGCGGGTTATCCCGTAACGGCCGGCCGGGTGCCTGAGTACGCTCATGGGCTGACCCCGCCGAAAACTCCCTTAGCCGAGGAAGCGTGCCGTGACCGAGCAGAGCGCCGTGCCAGTGGACCCCGCCGACGACCTTCCCGAGCAGATGAAGGTCCGCCGGGAGAAGCGGGACCGGATGCTCGCCGAGGGCGTTGAGCCCTATCCTGTCGGGTTCCCCCGGACCACCACCCTGGTCGAGGTCCGCGAGCGGTACGCCGACCTGCCCACCGACACCGCGACGGGGGACCGGGTCGCGGTCACCGGGCGGGTGATCTTCGTGCGGAACACCGGCAAGCTCTGCTTCGCGACCCTGCGCGACGGCGACGGCACGGAGTTGCAGGCGATGCTCTCCCTGGACCGGGTGGGAGTGCAGCGGCTCGACGACTGGAAGCGCCTGGTCGACCTGGGCGACCACGTGGGTGTCACCGGCGAGGTGATCACCAGCCGGCGGGGCGAGCTGTCGGTGCTCGCCGACGAGTGGGCGGTGACCGCCAAGGCGTTGCGGCCGTTGCCGGTGGCGCACAAGCCGCTGAGCGAGGAGGCGAGGGTCCGGCAGCGTTACGTGGACCTGATCGTCCGCCCGCAGGCCCGGCAGATGGTCCGGACGCGGGCCGCGGCGGTACGCAGCCTGCGTGATTCGTTGCACGGCCAGGGATTCATCGAGGTCGAGACGCCGATGCTCCAGTTGCTGCACGGCGGCGCGGCGGCCCGCCCATTCGTGACCCACAGCAATGCACTGGGTACGGATCTGTATCTTCGAATCGCGCCTGAACTGTTTCTCAAGCGCGCTGTGGTCGGCGGGGTCGACCGGGTGTTCGAGATCAACCGCAACTTCCGCAATGAGGGAGTCGACTCGTCGCACTCGCCGGAGTTCGCGATGCTGGAGACCTACCAGGCCTACGGCGACTACGACACGATGGCCGAGCTGACCCGCAATCTGGTGCAGCAGGCGGCGGTGGCGGTCAGCGGCTCGACCACGGTGACCCACGCCGACGGCCGGGAGTTCGACCTGGGCGGCGAGTGGCGCTCGGTCACCCTCTTCGGGGTGCTTTCCGAGGCGCTCGGCGAGGAGGTCACCGTCCGCACCGACCGGACCCGCCTGGTGGAGTACGCCGACAAGGTGGGGCTCGCGGTCGATCCGAAGTGGGGTCCGGGCAAGCTGGCCGAGGAGCTGTTCGAGGAACTGGTGGTGCCGAGCCTCCAGGCGCCGACCTTCGTGCGGGACTACCCGGAGGAGACCAGCCCGCTGACCCGGGCCCACCGCAGCGAGCCGGGCCTGGCCGAGAAGTGGGACCTCTACGTGCTCGGTTTCGAGCTGGGTACCGCGTACTCCGAGCTGGTGGACCCGGTGGTGCAGCGCGAGCGGCTGGTGGCCCAGGCGCAGCTCGCCGCCCGGGGGGACGACGAGGCCATGCGGCTGGACGAGGACTTTCTCCGGGCGATGGAGTACGGAATGCCGCCGGCCGGGGGTATGGGAATGGGAATCGACCGGCTCCTGATGGCGCTGACCGGCCTGGGAATTCGGGAAACCATCCTCTTCCCCTTGGTCCGCGCCGAGTAGCCGTCGGGGGACCTTTGCCGGGTCGTTACGGCATCCTATTGACGTGGCAAGCATCGGGCGGGTTATCGTGCTCCTATTGCAGGAGCACCCTGCTCGAAAGGAATGTGGGACGTGGCCAAGCAGATCATTCACAAGCTGGTCGATGACCTGGACGGCGGGGACGCGGACGAGACCGTCAAGTTCGCGCTCGACGGCGTTCAGTACGAGATCGACCTGTCGAACTCCAACGCCGACAAATTGCGGGATGTTTTCGCGCCCTACGTGGCCGCCGGCACCCGGGTCGGTCGGGGCGGCGTGGTCGTGGGCGGCCGGGCCGCCCGGGGCCGGGGCGGGGCGACCGCCGACCGCGAGCAGAACAAGGCGATCCGGTCCTGGGCCAAGAAGAACGGCAAGGACATCTCCGACCGGGGTCGCATCCCGCAGGAGATCGTCGACGAGTACCACGCGACCCGCTGAGCCGTCGGCGGCGAACCGACGCCGGGCCGGAGCATCCCTCCGGGCCGGCGTCGCCGTCTCCGGGCGGGAAGGTCTCCGGGGCCGGGGGCGTTGTCCACAGCCGGTGGAGAGCTCGTCCACAGCCTGTGGACGACCCACGGGGGCGCCGGAGGGCGGTCTGCGCCCCGGGTGAATTTCGCTCTGCGCGTACAGGCTGGGGTGCCGGAACACCTCCTGAGCGCGGATGGTTGGTCAAAACGACGTCGGAACGGCTCGGTGCGAGGAGACACGACCTCAGCGGAGTCGGTCAGCGGCGATAGAGTAAGGAGGCACGGACGCCCGTCCCGGACGTTCGCGCACCGGCCCCGCCAAGATCTCGCAGTCGAGGCGCACGGCACGTGAGGAGCACGAGGGCATGTTCGAGCGGTTCACCGACCGAGCGCGACGGGTTGTCGTCCTGGCCCAAGAAGAGGCCCGGATGCTCAACCACAACTACATCGGTACGGAGCACATCCTGCTGGGCCTGATCCACGAGGGTGAGGGCGTCGCGGCCAAGGCCCTGGAGAGCCTCGGCATCTCCCTGGAGGGCGTCCGCCAGCAGGTCGAGGAGATCATCGGCCAGGGCCAGCAGGCGCCGAGCGGGCACATCCCGTTCACGCCCCGGGCCAAGAAGGTGCTGGAGCTGTCCCTGCGCGAGGCGCTGCAGCTCGGCCACAACTACATCGGCACCGAGCACATCCTGCTCGGGCTGATCCGCGAGGGCGAGGGCGTCGCCGCCCAGGTGCTGGTGAAGCTGGGCGCCGACCTCAACCGGGTCCGCCAGCAGGTGATCCAGCTCCTCTCCGGCTACCAGGGCAAGGAGCCGGCCGCCGCCGGCACCGCGCCGGGTGAGGCCGCCCCGTCGACCAGCCTCGTGCTGGACCAGTTCGGTCGTAACCTGACCCAGGCTGCCCGCGAGGGCAAGCTCGACCCGGTGATCGGGCGGGAGAAGGAGATCGAGCGGGTCATGCAGGTGCTGTCCCGCCGCACCAAGAACAACCCGGTCCTGATCGGCGAGCCCGGGGTCGGCAAGACGGCCGTGGTGGAGGGCCTGTCCCAGAAGATCATCAAGGGCGAGGTGCCCGAGACGCTGAAGGACAAGCAGCTCTACACCCTCGACCTCGGCGCCCTGGTCGCCGGCTCCCGGTACCGCGGTGACTTCGAGGAGCGCCTCAAGAAGGTGCTCAAGGAGATCCGCACCCGGGGCGACATCATCCTGTTCATCGACGAGATCCACACCCTGGTCGGCGCGGGCGCCGCCGAGGGCGCGATCGACGCGGCGAGCATCCTCAAGCCGATGCTGGCCCGGGGCGAGCTGCAGACCATCGGCGCGACCACCCTCGACGAGTACCGCAAGCACCTGGAGAAGGACGCCGCGCTCGAGCGCCGTTTCCAGCCGATCCAGGTGGGTGAGCCGTCGCTGGCGCACACCATCGAGATCCTGAAGGGCCTGCGGGACCGCTACGAGGCGCACCACCGGGTCTCGATCACGGATGCGGCCCTGGTGGCCGCCGCGACGCTGGCCGACCGGTACATCTCCGACCGCTTCCTGCCGGACAAGGCGATCGACCTGATCGACGAGGCCGGTGCCCGGATGCGGATCCGCCGGATGACCGCGCCGCCGGACCTGCGCGACTTCGACGAGCGGATCGCCCAGGTGCGCCGGGACAAGGAGTCCGCGATCGACGCGCAGGACTTCGAGCGGGCCGCCCAGCTCCGGGACAAGGAGAAGCAGCTCCTGGGGCAGAAGGCGCAGCGGGAGAAGGAGTGGAAGGCCGGTGACCTGGACGTCGTCAGCGAGGTCGACGACGAGCAGATCGCCGAGGTGCTCGGCAACTGGACCGGCATCCCGGTCTACAAGCTGACCGAGGAGGAGACCTCCCGGCTGCTGCGGATGGAAGACGAGCTGCACAAGCGCGTCATCGGCCAGGAGGACGCGGTCAAGGCGGTCTCGAAGGCGATCCGGCGTACCCGGGCCGGCCTGAAGGACCCGAAGCGGCCGTCCGGCTCGTTCATCTTCGCCGGCCCGTCCGGTGTCGGTAAGACCGAGCTGTCCAAGGCGCTCGCCGAGTTCCTGTTCGGCAGCGAGGACGCGCTGATCCAGCTGGACATGTCCGAGTTCCACGACCGGTACACGGTGTCCCGCCTGGTCGGTGCCCCTCCCGGCTACGTCGGTTACGACGAGGGCGGGCAGCTGACCGAGAAGGTTCGCCGTCGGCCGTTCTCGGTGGTGCTCTTCGACGAGATCGAGAAGGCCCACCCGGACGTGTTCAACACCCTGCTCCAGATCCTGGAGGACGGTCGGTTGACCGACGGTCAGGGCCGGATCGTGGACTTCAAGAACACGGTCATCATCCTGACCACCAACCTGGGCACCCGGGACGTGGCCAAGGCGGTGTCGCTGGGCTTCCAGCAGTCGGAGGACTCCGAGTCCACCTACGACCGGATGAAGCAGAAGGTCAACGACGAGCTGAAGCAGCACTTCCGGCCCGAGTTCCTGAACCGGATCGACGACACCATCGTCTTCCACCAGCTGCGCCAGAACGAGATCCTCTCGATCGTGGACATCATGATCCAGCGGATCGAGGGCCAGCTCCGCAACAAGGACATGGGCCTGGAGCTGACCGAAAACGCCAAGAAGTACCTGTCCAAGAAGGGCTTCGACCCGGTGCTGGGCGCCCGTCCGCTGCGTCGGACGATCCAGCGCGACATCGAGGACAACCTCTCCGAGCGGATCCTGTTCAACGACCTGACCCCGGGTCAGATCGTGGTGGTGGACTGCGAGGGAGACCCGGAGGACATCGACAAGTCGAAGCTGGTCTTCCACGGCTCCGACCGTCCGGCCGCGGTGCCGGACGCCGTTCCGGCCGACCTGGGTGGCACCGCCGCCGCAGGCGAGTAGGCAGGACAGAGCACCAGGGCGACGGCCCGGTGGCGCGAGCCACCGGGCCGTCGCCCGTTCGTTTATGCCGTGTGCCGTGCGGACCGTGCCGAGCCGGCGGCCGGTCGCGTCGGTGGTCGGCTGCGCCGGTGGTCCGGCGGGCACGCCCGATCGCCGTCAGCGGTACCCGCCGCCGGTGCCCCGGGTCAGCCGGGGAGCGGCTGGACGGCGGGGCCGTCGCCGACGAGCCGGAAGTTCTCCTCGCCGACCGGTTCGACCAGGCCGTCCTTCACCAGCCCGGCCAGCGCCCGGGCCCGCTGTACGTCGTCGTGCCACACCTGGTCGAGCCGCTGGTGCGGCACCGGGCCGGTGGTGTCCCGGAGGACCTCCAGCAGCAGCCCCCGCACCTGACGGTCGGTGCCGGCGTACCGCTGGGTCTTGCGGGTCGGGCCGCTCGGCGCGACCTGACCGGAGGCCCGCCAGGCGCAGATCGACTCGACCGGGCAGGCCGGGCAGCGCGGGGAGCGGGCGGTGCAGACGATCGCGCCGAGCTCCATGAAGGCGGCGCTGGCCAGCGCGGCGGCACTCGGCTCAGTGGGTAGCAGCTCCGCACAGGCGACCAGATCGGCCGGGGTGGTGGCCGGCCCGGCGTCCGGTTCCCCGGCGACGGCCCGGGAGACGACCCGCCGGACGTTCGTGTCGACCACCGGGTGCCGCTGACCGAACGCGAACGCGGCGACCGCCCGCGCCGTGTACGTCCCGACCCCGGGCAGCGCCAGCAACTGCTCCAACTGGTCGGGCACCCGCCCGCCGTGCCGTTCCACGATCGCCACCGCGCAGTCGCGCAGCCGTACCGCCCGGCGGGGGTAGCCGAGCCGGCCCCACATCCTGATCGCCTCGGCCTGGGTGTCGGCGGCGAGGGCGGCGGGATCGGGCCAGCGGGCGAGCCAGGCGTGCCAGGCGGGCAGGACCCGTACCACCGGCGTCTGCTGGAGCATGACCTCGCTGACCAGGATCGGCCAGGCCCCGACCCCCGGCACCCGCCAGGGCAGGTCACGGGCGTTCTGCACGTACCACCGGCTGACCAGGGTGGTGAAGGTCTGTTCAGTCATCGCGTCGACGATGATGTCACGCGGCCACTTCCCGCTGGGTGGGCGGGCCGGGCGGGGCATCGCCGGGGCGACGGGTGGATCGGGCAGAATGCCCGGATGAGCGAGCTCGCGATCACCGTCATCGGTCGGGACCGGCCCGGCATCGTGGCCGACGTCGCCGAGGTGCTCGCCGGGCTCGGCGCGAACCTCACCGACTCCACCATGACCCGGCTACGCGGCCACTTCGCCATGACGTTGATCTGTGTGGGGCCGGCCGCCGCCGAGGTCGAGGCCGCCCTGACGCCGCTGGCCGCCGACGGTCAACTACTGGCCACCGTACGCGCGGTCACTCCGGACGGCGCTGCGGCCCCGACGGGTGAGCCGTACGTGCTGGCGGTGCACGGCGCGGACCGGATGGGCATCGTGGCGGCGATGACCCGGGTGATCGCCGAGGCCGGCGGCAACGTGACGGACCTGAGCACCCGGCTGGCCGGCCCGCTCTACGTGGTGGTGGCCGAGGTGGACCTGCCGCCCGGCAGCGCCGCCGGGTTGACCGGCCGGCTCTCCGAGGTCGCCACCGACCTGGGCGTCGGGGTGTCCCTGCGCCCCGCCGACCCGGAGCTGCTGTGAACGCGAGGAGTGAGCCGGGTTTGCGAGCCCCGCAGTCGCCCAGCGGGGGGAATCCGTGGAGCGCGAGGAGTGAGCCGGGTTTGCGAGCCCCGCAGTCGCCCACCAGGGGAAATCCGTGAGTGGGGCGCCGTCCGTGGGGCTCGGCGGCTGGACCCCGGCGGCGCTGGGCGTGCCGGGGGAGGTGCGCCCGGTGGTCTGTGCCCCCGAGCCGGTGCTGAGTCGGCCGGGGCCGGAGGTGGACCCGACGGCCGCGGAGACCGTCCGGCTCGCCGCCGACCTGGTCGCCACCATGCGGGTCTCGCCCGGGTGCGTGGGTCTGGCGGCGCCGCAGGTGGGGGTGGGCGCGCAGGTGTTCGCGGTGGACGTGACCGGCCATCCGAAGGCGGTGACGGTGCACGGCACGTTCGTGCTCTGCAACGCCCGGGTGGTGGAGGCGAGCCGGTGGAAGCCGGGCCGGGAGGGCTGCATGTCGGTGCCCGACCTGACCGGTGACGTGAAGCGGGCCAGCCGGCTGGTGGTCGAGGGGGCGCTGCCCGGGAGCGGTGCGCCGGTCCGGCTGGTCACCGACGGCTTCGAGGCCCGCGCCCTGCAACACGAGATCGACCACTGCGCCGGGCTGCTCTTCCTCGACCGGGTGGCCGGCGCGCACGCGGTCTACCAGCGCAAGGTCTACCTGTGATCCACCGGGCCGCGACGGTGACACCCGCGGTGCGGGGACGGCCCGGCGCGGGCGGGACGGACGACGACCGGCGGGGACGCGGTGCGCCGGCTGTGCGGGTTCCGGGTCGCGGTGCGCTGGCTGTGCCGGGTCGGGGTCGCGGTGGACGGTGGCGGCCGGACCGGGGCGTGCTCCGCTCGACCGTCGTGTGTGGAGTGTTGTTTCCGGCCCGGCGGCGGACGTCCGGCGAGTCGTGGTCGGTCCTCGTGCGTCGCGCCGCTACGGTGGGGGCATCATGCGTCTGACGGTCGGTCCCCTGCCATCCGCCGTGTACTGGCGGCGTCGTGCCGTCGTACTCGGAGCGGGGCTTCTGTTCTTGATTGTCCTGCTCTACTCGTGCACCCGGTCGGCGGACACCAGCACCACACCGGGTGCCGGTGCCTCGTCGTCGGCTCCCGCGGCGGGTGGTCCGTCGCCGACGGCCTCCGGGTCCGCGTCGCCGGCGGGGCCGTCCGACGCGCCGGACTCGTCGGCCGGGCCGGGCACCGAGTCGGGTACGAGCACCACGCCGCCGGCCGATCCGCCCGCACCGCCGGTCAACCCGGCCGGGGTGGACGACGGCACCTGCACCGACAGCGAGATCGCGGTGACCCCGGTGGCGCTCCCGTCCGAGGTCCGGCGGGGCGCCCCGGTGGACCTCAGCCTCAAGGTCCGGAACAAGTCCGGGCGGACCTGCAGCCGGGACGTCGGCGCCGACGTGCAGGAGTTGTTCATCAAGTCCGGCGCGGAGAAGGTCTGGTCGTCGGACACCTGCGGCACCGGCAAGGGCTCCGACGTGCAGTCCTTCACCCCTGGTTTCGAACGCTCCTACCAACTCACCTGGAACGGCATGGACGCCAGCCGGTGCAGCCAGGGGGTGGCCTCGGGTCCACTGCCGCCGGCCGGCAACTACCAGGTCTTCGCCCGGGTGGGCACCAAGCTGAGCGAGCCGGTCAAGCTGGTCGTCGTCGGCTGACCCGCCCCGGTCGGGTCGACGACCCGTCGCCGGTCAGACGTAGCGTTCCAGGATGGATGCCTCGGCCAGCCGGGAGAGCCCTTCCCGGACGCCCCGGGCCCGCGCGTCACCGACCCCCTCGACGGCCTGGAGGTCCTCAACGGTGGCGCCGAGCAGCCGCTGGAGGCTGCCGAAGTGCAGCACCAGCCGGTCGACGATCGCCGCCGGCAGCCGGGGCACCTTGGCCAGCAGCCGGAACCCACGCGGGCTGACCGCCGCGTCGAGCGCGTCGGAGGCGGCCGGGTAGCCGATCGCCTTGGCGACCGCGACCAGGTCGATCAGCTCGGTCGCGCCGAGCAGGTCCAGCTCGACCAGGGCCTCGTCGAGGGTGCGCGACTTGCGGCCGGTGGGCAGGTAGTCCCGGATGACCAGGGTACGGTCGGCGTCGACGCCGGCCATCAACTCGTCGAGCTGGAGGGCGAGCAGCCGGCCGTCGGTGCCCAGCTCGACCACGTACCCGGCGATCTCGTCGGCGATCCGGCGGACCATCTCCAGCCGCTGTACCACGGCGACCGCGTCCCGGACGGTGACCAGATCCTCGATCTCCAGCGCGGAGAGGGTGCCGGAGACCTCGTCGAGGCGGAGCTTGTAGCGCTCCAGGGTGGCCAGGGCCTGGTTGGCCCGGGAGAGGATCGCCGCCGAGTCGTCCAGCACGTGCCGCTGCCCGTTGACGTAGAGGCTGATGATCCGCATCGACTGGCTGACCGAGATGACCGGATAGCCGGTCTGCCGGGCCACCCGCTCGGCGGTGCGGTGCCGGGTGCCGGACTCCTCGGTGGGGATGGACGGGTCGGGCATCAGGTGTACGCCGGCCTGGACGATCCGGGTGCCGTCGCTGGAGAGCACCACCGCGCCGTCCATCTTGCACAGCTCCCGGACCCGGGTGGCGGAGAACTCGACGTCCATCGGGAAGCCGCCGGTGCAGATCCCGTCCACGACCTTGTCGTAGCCGAGGACGATCAGCGCACCCGTACGGCCGCGCAGGATGCGTTCGAGCCCGTCACGCAGCGCGGTGCCCGGTGCCATCAGGGCGAGATTGGCCCGGAGCGGGTCACCGGCGCTGCCGGTCGCTCCGGTGACGCTCACGCTGATCGGACGGGCGGGCGAACCCACGGCTGCGGCGCGGGTGTGGGGCGTCGCGCCGGCAGGCTTGGCGGCGTCGCGGTCGGTCGGCACGTGCACAGTCTACGGACTGCCCTGCGGTGGGTGCTCCCGTGGTTACTGTGATGTGTCGCGGCGTCGGATTCTTCCCACCCGCCAGGCCGTGACGGACTTTGCTCGGTATGGCCCGATCGGTCCGTGCGCTTCGCCACCCGGATTCACTCCGCGGAGGCCCGGGCGACCGCCTGGAGCGCTGATCGCACGTCCGTGACCTCGGTCACCTGCATCCGGTCCGGGCCGGCACCGGTGCTGTCGGGGCCGCAACCGGGTGGCACCAGAGCCACCCGGAAGCCGAGCCGGGCCGCCTCGGCCAGCCGGCGGGGGACCGCGCCGACCCGGCGTACCTCACCGGTCAGCCCGACCTCGCCGATCGCCACCAGGTGCGGCGCGATGGCCAGGTTGAGCCCGCCGGAGGCGACCGCCAGGGCGACCGCGAGGTCGGCGGCCGGCTCGACCACCCGGATCCCGCCGACGGTGGCCGCGAAGACCTCCCGGTCGTGCAGGGTGAGCCGTTCCGTGCGGCGCTGGAGCACCGCCAGCACCATGGCCAGCCGGGCACTGTCGAGCCCGGACACGGTACGTCTCGGCGAGCCGGCCACCGTCGCCCCGATCAGCGCCTGCACCTCGGTCAGCAACGCCCGCCGCCCCTCCATCGCCACCGTGACACAGGTGCCCGGCACCGGCTCGGAGTAGCGGGTGAGGAAGAGCCCGGACGGGTCGGCCAGGCTGCTGATGCCCCCCTCGTGCATCTCGAAGCAGCCCACCTCGTCGGCCGCGCCGAACCGGTTCTTGACCCCCCGCACCATCCGTAGCGAGGAGTGCTTGTCGCCCTCGAAGTGCAGCACCACGTCGACCAGGTGCTCCAACACCCGGGGACCGGCCACCTGACCGTCCTTGGTGACGTGGCCGACCAGCACGGTGGCGATGCCGCGCTCCTTGGCGACCGCGACCAGGGCGGCGGTGACGGCCCGGACCTGGGTCACCCCACCCTGCACCCCCTCGGTGCCGGTGGTGGAGATGGTCTGCACCGAGTCGAGGACCAGCAGGCCCGGCTTGACCGCGTCGAGGTGGCCCAGCACGGCGCTCAGGTCGCTCTCGGCGGCCAGCCAGAGCTGCTCGTGCAGGGCGCCCATCCGCTCGGCACGCAGGCGGACCTGGCTGACCGACTCCTCGCCGCTGACCACCAGCGACGGGCTGCCGGCGGTGGCCGCCCACTGCTGTGCGACGTCGAGCAGCAGGGTGGACTTGCCCACGCCCGGCTCGCCGGCCAGCAGGACCACCGCGCCGGGAACCAGCCCGCCGCCGAGGACCCGGTCGAGTTCGCTGACCCCGGTGGGACGGGCCCGCGCCGGCGCGGCGCTGATGGTGGCGATCGGCCGGGCCGGCTCGGCCGGCATCCGGGAGCTGACCACCCGGCCGGAGACGACCGGCCCGGTGACCGTGGACTCGACCACGGAACCCCACTCGCCGCACTCCGGGCAGCGCCCCACCCACTTGGGCGGTTGGTGGCCGCAGGCGTCGCACTCGTAGGCGGGACGGGGCTCACGGGCGGCCCGGCCCCGGGACACGCCGGACGCGCCGCGGGCGGGCGTGGATCGGGAGGTGGTCACCCCAGGACGCTAACCCCCACCGGTGACGAAAACACCGTCGGCGTGGTGGTCACCACGCCGACGGTGTCGTCGGTGCACAGGATGCCGCTGGTTCAGCCGCCGTGGCCGGAGGTGCCCTCCTGGCCGCTCTCCTCGCCGCCCTCGCGGTGCACGATCGGCGGGGCCGGGGCGCCCGGGCTCAGCGGCACGCCGACCGGGACCGGGGTGCTGACGGTACGACCGCCACCGAAGTCGAAGGTCAGGTCGACCTGCTGGCCGCTGCGCAGCTCCTCGTTCAACCCGACGAGCTGGAGGTGTCGCCCGCTCTGCACGTTGAGCAGGACGTAAGCGAGCGCCGGGATCTCGATCCGGGCCGGCTCACCGGCAGGCGCGGACGGCGAAGCGCCCTCGGACGGCGAAGCCCCCTCGGACGGGGAAGCGCTGCCGGACGGGGAGGCACCCTCGGACGGGGAAGCGCTGCCCGACGGTGAAGCGCCCTCGGACGGCGAGGCGCTGCCCGACGGGGAGGCGCTCCCGCTCTCCGACGGCGAGGCGGAGGCCGACGCGCCGGCCGTGCCGGTGAGCACGATCTGCCGGGCGCTGTCGGTGGTGACGGTGACGGTGACCGGATCCCGCGTGTCGTTGTAGATCACCGTGTTGATCGCGGCGTTCCCACCGGCGGCGAAGCCGTCCTCGCCGGGGTACTCGACGTAGAGGCCGCGCACCTTGTACGCGTCGTCCGGCGTCTGGACGTTGACGCCCTGGACCGACGGCTGCTTGTTGGCGGTCTCGGACACCTGGCCCGCCCCGCAGCCCGTCGCCAGCAGGGCGGTCGCCGCCAGGCCGGGCAGCAGCAGGGCGGCCCGCCGGGAACCCCTGATCGAGCGCGTCACGTCGGTCCTCCTCGTCACGATCCCCACCCGGTGCGGATCATCCCCCGGGCACGGGGTGGTCATACCCGCGCAGACCGCGCTCCAGGGTAGTTGGAGCTGATCGAGGGCCGCACACGGACCCGGTGCCGCCACCCGCGCGGGTGCCGGTCAGACCACCCGACCGCTCGCCACCAGCAGGACCACATCGATCAGGGCCACCACCAGCACGGCCCGGAAGGCGGCCACCGAGCGGCCCCCGCCCCGAATGGCACCGCGTCCCGCGTACCAGCCGACGACCGGCACCACGACGGCCGCCGTGAGGGCCGACCAGCCGACCCACGACGGTGGCCCGGGCGGGCCGACGACCAGGGCGACGGTGGCGGCGAGCAGCAGCCCGGCGGCGGCCAGCCGGCTGCCGGTGGCACCGAGCAGGTGCGGCAGCCCGCGCACCCCGGTCCGGGCGTCGTCGGCCAGGTCGGGCAGCACGTTGGCGAAGTGCGCGCCGGCACCCAGGCAGGCCCCCGCGACGACCAGCCAGACCGGTGGCGCGGGTGCCCCCGGCAGGGCGAGCACCACGAAGGCGGGCAGCGTGCCGAAGGAGACCGCGTACGGCAGCACCGAGGCCGGGGTGGACTTCAACGGCCAGTCGTAGAGCAGCGCCGAGACCAGGCCGACGGTGTAGCAGAGCGCGGCGACCGGGTTGGTGGTCAGCGCCAGCAGCGGGGTGGCGAGCGCGGCCAGCCCGGCGGCCACCGCCACGGTACGGCGGCTCACCGCCCCGGCGGCGACCGGCTTGTCGGCCCGGCCCACCGTGGCGTCCCGCCCGGCGTCCACCGCGTCGTTGGTCCACCCGACGGCGAGCTGGCTGGCCAGCACGGTGAGTACCACGGCGACCGTCCCGGCCGGACGGTGGCCGACGCCGACGGCGAGCAGCCCGGCCACCGTGGTCACCGCCAGGCCGGGCTCCGGATGACTCGCCCTGACCAGCCCTAACACCCTCCGCGACATATGGGAAGTCTGGTCGTTACCGGCCGGTCGTGCCACGCTCGGTGCCATGCGTGACGGTGCGGTCTCCAGCGGTGTCCGGGTGCTGCCCCCCAACGACCCCCGCCAGTACGACGACCTGGCCGGGGAGTGGTGGCGGCCCGACGGCGCGTTCGCGATGCTGCACTGGCTGGCCCGCGCCCGCGCCGCCCTGGTGCCGCCGGCGGTCCGGCCCGGCGCGGTGGTGGTCGACCTGGGCTGCGGTGCCGGGCTGATGGCCCCCCACCTGGCCGGCCGGGGCTACCGCCACGTCGGGGTGGACCTCACCCGGTCCGCCCTGGTGCAGGCGGCGGCGCACGGGGTGACAGTGCTCGCCGGTGACGCCACGGCGGTGCCGCTCGCGGACGGTTGCGCCGACGTGGTGGCGGCCGGCGAACTGCTGGAACACGTGCCCGACTGGCGCACCGCGGTCGCCGAGGCGTGCCGCCTGCTGCGCCCGGGTGGACTGCTGGTGCTGGACACCCTGAACGACACCGTGCTGGCCCGGCTGGTCGCGGTGGAGTTGGGCGAGCGGCTGCCCACCGTGCCCCGGGGCATCCACGACCCACGGTTGTTCGTGGACGACCGGGAGCTGGTCGCCGAGTGCGCCCGGCACGGTGTCGCCCTGCGGGTGCGGGGGATCCGGCCGTCGCTGCCGGCGACACTGGGCTGGCTGGTGCGACGCACCACCGGTGGTGCCGGCCCCGGCCAGCGCGGGCGGGCACCCGGGATCCGGCCGACCTGGTCGACCGCGGTGCTCTACCAGGGCCGTGGGGTCCGGCTGGGGCAGCCGGACCAGGGCCGTGGGGTCCGGCGCGGGTAGCCGGCCAGCTTGGGGGTACCAGGAAGTCCCAGGAAGGGGACCGTATGACTGTGGACGCAGTGGCGGCGGCCCGCCGGTTGGCGCCGAGGTTCGCCGCGCGGGCGGCCGGACACGACCGGGACGGCACGTTCCCGGTCGACGACTTCGCCGACCTGCGGGCATCCGGACTCTTCGGGCTGATGGTCCCGGCCGGGCTGGGTGGCGCGGACGCCACCTTCGCCGGGTACGCGGCCGTCGCCACCGAGCTGGCCCGGGGCAACGGCGCGACCGCGCTGGTGTTCAACATGCACGCCTCGGTCACCGGCGCGCTCGGGGCGGTCACCGAGGAGTTGGCCGATGCGTTGGGCGTACCGGACGAGGCGCTGGCCGCCCGGGACCGGCTGCTCAGGGCGGCGGCCGAGGGCGCCTGGTACGCGGTGGCGATGAGCGAACGCGGCGCGGGTGCCCGGCTGTCCCGGCTCAGCACGGTCTACGAACCGGTCGACGGCGGCTGGCGGATCAAGGGGAGCAAGACGTTCTGCTCCGGCGCCGGGCACGCCGACGGCTATCTGGTGGCCGCCCGCAGCGCCGCCGACCCGTCGATGGTCTCCCAGTTCCTGGTGCCCGCCGGGGAGGGGGTGACGGTGGAACCGACCTGGGACGCCCTGGGCATGCGGGCCACCTCCTCGCACGACCTGCACCTGGACGTGACCGTGCCGGCGGACCGGCTGCTCGGCGGGGTGGAGGGGTTGGCGCTGGTGGTCGCCCAGCTCATGCCGCACTGGCTGGTGGCCAGCTATGCCGCCGTCTACGTGGGGGTGGCCCGGTCGGCGGTGGACGCCGCCGCCGAGCACCTCAACGCCCGGGAGCTGGGTGGCCTGCCGGCGGTGCGTGCCCGGCTCGGCCGGGCGGACGCGGCGGTGGCGGCGGCGGAGCTCGTGGTGGCCGAGGCGGCCCGCCGGGTCGACGACGCCCCCGGCGACGCCGAGACGAACCGGTGGGTGTGGCGGGCGAAGCTGCTCGCCGGCAGTACGGCGGCGGAGGTGGCGGCGTCCATGCTGGAGGCGGCCGGCACCTCGGCGACGCGTCGGGGGCACCCGCTGGAACGGCTCTACCGGGACGCCCGCTGCGGCTCGCTGCACCCGGCGACGTCGGACGTGTGCGCCGACTGGCTCGGGGTGGCGGTGCTCGGGGGTGACCCGGACCGGGACGGAACGGCCCCTCGTTGGTGAGGGTGACGGAGGTCGGGGCGACCGCCGGACGGGCAGTGTGGACGAGAGGTGGGGACGGATGGCCGTGCCGTTGATCGCGGGGTTGGGGACGGCCCACCCGCCCGGCGCCAGCCAGGACGAGCTGTGGACGGGTCACTTCGCGAAGCACTTCTCGGGCACCACCCACGCGTTGGCCGAGCGGATCTTCGCCAACTCGGGGGTGTCCCGTCGGCAGGCGGCGGTCAACCCGCTGCTGGAGGACGTCTCCGACTGGCCTACCGAGCGGCGGATGCGGCGCTACCAGGTGGAGGCGTTGCCGCTGGGCAAGGAGGCGGTGGGCCGGGCGTTGACCGCAGCCGGGCTCGCGGCGGGTGACCTGGGGTTGTTCGTGGTCTGTTCCTGCACCGGCTACGCCACCCCCGGGCTGGACATCCTGCTCGCCCGGGACCTGGGCATGGCCCCGGACACCCAACGGATGTTCGTCGGGCACATGGGCTGTTACGCCGCCCTGCCGGGGTTGGGTGCGGCGAGCGACTTCGTGGCGGCGCGGGGACGGCCGGCGCTGCTGCTCTGCGCCGAACTGACCAGCCTGCACATCCAGCCCGCATCGGCCCGGATGGACACCCAGCAGATCATCTCGCACGCCCTCTTCTCCGACGCCGCGGTGGCCGCGGTGGTGGTCCCGGAGGCGGGGGCCGGCACGGCGGGGTACGCGCTGCGCGAGGTCGCCTCGGTCACCGACACCTCGACCGCCGACCACATGACCTGGGACGTCACCGACACCGGTTTCCGGATGGGCCTGTCGCCGAAGGTGCCGCAGGTGCTCTCGACGCACGTCCGGGGGCTGACCGCCGACCTGCTGGCCCGGCACGGCACGACGATCGACGAGGTGGACGGCTGGGCGGTGCATCCGGGCGGACCGCGCATCCTGCAGGTGGTGGAGCGGGAGCTGGCGCTGCCCGTCGACGCGCTGACGACCTCCCGGACGGTCCTCGACCAGCACGGCAACTGCTCGTCGCCGACGGTGCTGCTGATCCTGGACCGGTTGCTCCGGGCGGCGGTGCCACCCCGCAGGATCGTGCTGCTCGCCTTCGGCCCGGGGCTAACCCTCTACGCCGCCCTGCTCGAACGCCGGTCCTGATCCGCCACGCCGGCCGCCCTGCGCCACGCCGGCCGCCCTGCGCCACGCCGGCCGCCCTGCGCCACGCCGGCCGCCCTGCGCCACGCCGGCCGCCCTGCGCCACGCCGGCCGCCCTGCGCCACCCGGCCTCCGTGGGTCGTGTGGGCCTCCGGAGGGGCCGTACGGCAGGTTGCGCGGCCCCTGGAGGCCGTCGGCGGGGCCGTGGGGGCTGTGTGCGTAGGCACCCGGCCGGGATGAAGTGCCTGGTCGGAGCGGCCGGGGTCGGCGCTGCGCCGCGCGTCGTCGCCGGCTCCTGGTTACCCTCGCCGGGTGGGGGTCGAGGTGGGCGGTGGGGACCGGCTGCGCGGTGCGGTACTGGCCGGCGCGGCCCTGGTCGCGCTGCTCACCGGCGGTTGGTGGTGGTCGGCGTCCGCTCCGACGACCGCCCCCGCCGGGGCGGTACGGGCGGTGACGCCGAGGCCGTCGGCCGGTGTGGAGGCGACCCGACGGGTGGTGGTGCTCGACCTCCGGACCGGGCGGGTGCTGGAGTCGACAGAGCTGACCGGTGGGTCCGGTGACCCGGACGTGGGCCTGCCGACGTTCACCGACACCCAGTGGCGGGAACGGATGACCCTGGGGTCCGGTGGCGTGCCGGTCCGCCGGGAGTCGGCGGCCGACGGCGCGCGGCACCTCCTCCAGTACCGCTGCTCGGGGGACGGGACACTGCTGGTCTCGGTCCTGCACGACGATCCGCCACACCGACGACAGGCCGACTGCGACGGTGAGCTGGTCGCGTGGGAGCTGACCGGGCCGGACGGGCGTACCCGGTTGGAGTTCTCGGCGGTGGGGCCGGGGCCGGTGGAGCTGGAGGCGCAGGTCGTCGCGGTGCCCTGAGCGACGCCGTGGTGGGCCGGCCGGGTCAGCCGGCGAGCCGGGCCAGGTCGTCCCGGTAGTCGGCGGTGCCCCCCAGCTCGGGCAGGACCCGGACCACCGTGCCGGCGCGGTCCACCAGCAACGCCGGGGCGGCACCGGGCCGGGCGGGCAGGTGCACCGCGGCGCGGAGTTCGCCGGTGGGGTCGGCGAGGGCGCGGACCCGGCCACCGACCGGTGGGGCGGGGGTGACCTCGCGTCCGCCGGCCACGCTGACCACCTGGACGCCACCGGGTGCGGCGCCGGCGGCGGCGGCCAGCTGGGCGGCGCAGGCGCAGCTGTCCACCAGGATGATCATGGCGGGTAGCAGGCCGCGCAACGGCACCGGGGTCTGGTCGGCGTCGACCAGGTCGAGCGCGGGCAGCGACCGCCCGACCAGCGGGACCGGCGTGGTCGACTGCGGCAGCACGGTGGGCCGGTCGGTGCCCCGGGACGACCGGGGCCAGGTGACGGTGACCAGGCCGGCGGCGGTGGCGAGCACCGCCACCAGGAGGATCAGCAGGGGTAGCCCGAGCGGTGGCCGGCCGTCCGGGTGCCCGGTCGGCCCCAGCCGTCGCCGCCGGGCGGCCGAGGCGCGGCGGCGCAGCTCGCGTCGGAGCTGGGCGGCCTCGTCGGCGAGCGCGGACGCGTCGTCCGGCACGACCACCCGACCCCACTCCGGCGGGAGGCCGGGCAGGCCGTCGGATGGACCGTGGCCCTCTGCGTCAGGCATGCCCATCGGACCCCCGGTGAGTGGTGCGGCGAGCGGTGTGCGGTGCCCCTCCAGCGTCCCGCACGTACCCTCCTGCCGCCAGACCTGGGCGGCCGGGACGCCGCCGGGCTACCATGGGAGGAGCGCATAGCCCGAGAAATCCACGCTCCGATCACCCGTGCCGGGGTGTCATCCGCTGCTCACGGAGCGTGTTTGAACCATTGGTTTGGCCGCCTGTCAAGCTGAAGAAAGACCTCTCACAGGGCCCCTGAGCTGCGCCAACGGTCAGGACGGCAGCGGGACATTGGTGCCTGAGCGTGTTACCCTAGACACAGCGAAAGGGGTTTCGAACCTATGGTTTTCAGCGTCGGCGAGACCGTTGTTTACCCCCACCACGGGGCCGCACTCATCGAGGCAATCGAGACTCGGGTCATCAAGGGCGAGCCCAGGGAGTACCTGGTCTTGAGGGTCGCGCAGGGTGACCTGACGGTTCGGGTGCCCGCCGAGAACGCCGAGATCGTGGGTGTGCGTGAGGTGGTCGGCGAAGAAGGCCTGGGCAAGGTCTTCGACGTGCTCCGCGCACCGCACACCGAGGAGCCGACCAACTGGTCGCGGCGTTACAAGGCGAATCTGGAGAAGCTGGCCTCCGGCAACCCGCTGAAGGTCGCCGAGGTCGTGCGTGACCTGTGGCGCCGGGAGCGGGAGCGGGGCCTCTCCGCGGGTGAGAAGCGCATGCTCGCCAAGGCCCGCGACATCCTCGTCGGCGAGGTCGCGCTGGCGGAGAAGAGCACCAAGGACGAGGCGGAGACGCTGCTCGACAAGGTCCTCACCGAGGCCTGATCCGACCGCATCGTCGTACCCGACCCTGTAGCGAAGATTCCCGAGGACCGCGACGTGACCGCGCAGCTCAATCCGCGCGGTGACGTCGCGGTCCTCGTTCCTGCGGCCGGTGCCGGGGTACGCCTCGGTCCGGGCGGCCCCAAGGCGCTGCGGCTGCTCGGCGGCGAGCCCCTGCTGGTGCACGCGGTACGCCGGATCGCCGCCGCGCCGTCGGTGCACACCGTGGTGGTGGCCGCGCCGGCCGCCGAGGTCGACGCGGTCCGGCGGCTGCTGGACCCGGTGGCCCCGGTCCTGGTGGTGGCCGGCGGCGCCGAGCGGCAGGCGTCGGTGGCGAACGCCCTGGCCGCGGTGCCCCCCGGTCCGGCCATCGTGCTGGTGCACGACGCGGCCCGCGCGCTCACCCCGTCCGCGCTGGTGGAGGCGGTGGCGGCGGCGGTCCGGTCCGGTCACCAGGCGGTCATCCCGGTGCTGCCCGTGGTCGACACGATCAAGGAGGTGGACGCCGACGGCGTCGTCCTCGGCACCGTCGACCGGTCCGCCCTGCGGGCCGTGCAGACCCCGCAGGGGTTCCGTCGGGAGGTGCTGGCCGCCGCGCACGCCGCCGCCGGTGATCCGCTCACCGACGACGCCGGCCTGGTCGAGCAGCAGGGCGTGCCGGTGTTCTGCGTCCCCGGCTCCGAGTACGCGTTGAAGGTCACCCGCCCGTTCGATCTGACCCTGGCCGAGCAGCTGCTGGCCGCGGGGCATTGACGCGTACCCTCGATTCATGATCGTTCCCAGGGTCGCCGTCGGCACCGACATCCACGCCTTCGCCGCCGGCCGGCCGTGCTGGCTGGCCGGCCTGCACTGGCCCGGCGAGGACGGCCTGGCCGGGCACTCCGATGCCGACGTGGTCGCGCACGCCGCCTGCAACGCGTTGCTCTCCGCGGCCGGGCTCGGCGACCTCGGGGCGAACTTCGGGGTCGACGAGCCGGAGTGGGCCGCCGCCTCCGGGGTGACGCTGCTCACCGAGTCCGCCCGCCGGGTCCGCGCGGCCGGGTTCGCCATCGGCAACGTCTCGGTGCAGGTGGTCGGCAACCGGCCGCGGATCGGGCCGCGACGCGACGAGGCTCAGCAGGTGCTCTCCGCGGCGGTCGGCGCACCGGTCACCGTCACCGCGGCCACCAGCGACGGCCTCGGCTTCACCGGGCGCGGCGAGGGCCTGGCCGGCATCGCGGTGGCCCTGGTCTACGACGCGGCGGCCGGGTAGGTCCGCGATGACCGACGACGAATCGACCCTCGACGGCTACCGGCAGCGGTCCCAACTGCTGGCCGAGCTGGGCCGTTACGACGAGGCCGCCGAGGAGCTGGGCTTCGCACTCGCGCTGGCCCCGGCCGACCCGTCCGCGCTGACGTTGCTGGCCCGGCTGCACCTCGCCGCCGGTCGGCCCGGTGCGGCGGTCGCCGCCGCCGATGCGGCGATCGGCGGCCCGCCGGATCCGCCGGAAGCACCGGCGGCATTCGCCCCGCCGCCCCCATCCGGATCGCCAATATCGTCGGCCCCGTCGGCCCCGCCGTCCCCATCCGGATCGCCAATACCGCCGGTCCCGTCGGAGCCGCCGGGCTCACCGGGGGGATCGCAGCCGGTGGGACCGCCCGGCCCGCCGTCGAGCCGGCCCGGGCCGGCGGTCGGTTCCGGTCCGCCCGGGGAAGCCCCGGCGGTGGTGCCGACCGCTGCGCTGGTCATCCGGGCCATCGCCCTGGCCGACCTGGGGGAGTACGCCGAGTCGGCGCGTACCGCCGATCGGATTCTGGCGGCCGGGCCGACCGACGCGTACGCCCAACGGAGCGCGGCGGCGATCCTGGCCGAGGCGCGCAACGGCCAGCCGGCGCTGGACGCGGCCTGGCGTGGGGTGGAGCTGGCCCCCGACGAGCCGCAGGCGCATCTGGTGCTGGCCCTGGTCGCCGGCCGGCTGGAGCTGTTCGACCTTGCCGAGCGGGCCTACCGGGAGGCGTTGCGGCTCGATCCGGAGCTGGCCGGGGCGCGGGACGACCCGGGGGTGCTCCGGCTGGAACGGCGTCGCTGGGTGCTGGCGCTGGAACAGGTCGCCGCGTTGGCGCCGGTGCACCCGGCCCGGGCGGAGAAGGTGCCGGTCTGGGCCGGGCTGCGGCGGCTCGTCCTGATCGGCTGCGGCTGGTCGCTGGTGGCCAGTCTGCTGGTCGCGGTCCTGGCCGCCGGTGGGGCGGGGGCGAGCCGGCTGGTGGCGGTGCTGGCGGCGGCCGGGGGCGGTCTGCTGGCCTGGCGGCTGGCGAGGCAGGTCCCCGGGCTGGGCCGGGTGGTGCTGCCGGTGCTGCGCCGGGAGGACCGCCCGCTGGCGTTCGCGGTGTACGCGGTCCCGGCCGGGCCGGCCCTGCTCCTGCTCTTCGCCCTGGTGGGCAGCCCGTGGCCGCTGGTGGCCGCGATCACCGTCGCGGTGCCGGCCACCATGGTCGCCGGCACCCGAGCGGGCGTCTCCTAGCGCCGCACCCCGCCGCCTGGCGGGCTGTGTCCGAGCGGACGCACCGGCGGGGAGGCCGCCGGGCGTCGGCTGGTCATCGGCGGTCCGGAAGCCCGGGGCGGCACGCCGACCGGAGGCCGGGGTCAGGGGCGGCGGTTCCAGGTCCAGGCGTAGCCGGGGTCCTCGCACTCCACCGCCGCGTCGCAGAGGTCGAGCGGGCGGAAGGTGTCGACCATGACGGCCAACTCGTCGAAGAAGTCGACGCCGATGGACCGCTCGGCGGCGCCCGGCTGTGGGCCGTGGGTGAAACCGGACGGGTGCAGCGAGATCGAGCCCTGTTCGATGCCGGAGCCGCGCCGGGCCTCGTAGTTGCCGCCGGTGTAGAAGAGCATCTCGTCGGAGTCGACGTTGTGGTGGTGGTACGGCACCGGGATGGCGTCCGGGTGGTAGTCGACCTTGCGGGGCACGAACGAGCAGATCACGAAGTTCGGCCCGGCGAAGGTCTGGTGCACCGGTGGCGGCTGGTGGAGGCGGCCGGTGATCGGCTCGAAGTCGTGGATGGAGAACGCCCACGGGTACTGGTGCCCGTCCCAGCCGACCACGTCGAACGGGTGGTGGGCGTAGACGTGCCGGGTCCAGACGGTGCCGGTGGCCGTCCGGGCCCGGTGGCGGACCAGCACCTCGACCTCGGTGCCGTCGACCAGCAGGGGCGCGTCCGGTCCCCGGACGTCCCGCTCGCAGTACGGCGAGTGTTCCAGGAACTGGCCGCGCGCCGAGAGGTAGCGCTTGGGCGGGCCGATGTGCCCGGTGGCCTCGATGGTCAGCAGCCGGACCGGGGTGTCGCCGGTGGGGACCAGCCGGTGGACCGTCGAGGTGGGGATCACCGCGTAGTCGCCGGCGACCAGGTCGAGCGCGCCGAAGCTGGACTCCAGCCGCAGCGTGCCCGCCTCGACGTAGAGGCACTCGTCGCCGGTGGCGTTGCGGTAGAGCGGGGACGGGCGGTCGGCCAGCGCGTACCCGATCCGGACGTCGTCGTTGGCGAGCAGGTGACGCCGGCCGAGCACCGGGTCGGCCCCCGCGCCGTCGAGCTTGTGGGTGCGCAGGTGGCGCGGCTTGAGCGGATGGTTCGGCAGCCGGGTGTACCCGGGTGGGGTGAACTCCTCGGCGGCGACGATCGCGGTCGGCGGGTACCGGTGGTAGAGCAGGGACGCGTCGGCGGAGAAGCCCTCCTGGCCCATCAGCTCCTCGGTGTAGAGGCTGCCGTCGGGCTGGCGGAACTGGGTGTGCCGCTTGCGGGGCACCTCGCCGACGCTGCGGTAGTACGGCATGTCGCCTCCCGTATTGTCCCGATATCCGGCCGGCGGCGTCCGGTAACCGGACGGCACTGTCCGTTCCTTGACAGCGTCCCGTAGATTCTTGTCTCGTGTCAACGCAGGTCCCCCGCCTCCTCGCCGGGCTCGTCGACGACGCCGCCGTCTTCCCACCCGGGAGCGCGTCGCTGCCCGACGCGGTCGCCGCGCACCACGAACACCGCGTCTCCTGGTACGCCGACCTGGTGGGCCCGCTGCTGGTGCCCGCCTCCGCCGTCGTCGCCGGCGAACTGGACGGCCTGGCCGAGGGCGTCGTGACCGGGCTGATCGGGGACACCGGCCTCGACCGGCTGCCCGCCGCGCTGGCCCGCCTCGACGCCGCCGGCACCACCGTCCGGCAGGTCGAGGTGGCGGTCGCCCGACGCGGCGAGGACCCCCGGCCCGGCCTGACCGCGCTGCACGACCTGGTCACCCGGCGCGACGACCTCGACTGGTACGCCGAACTGCCGCTCACCTTCGGGCTGACCAGCGCGCTGGACACCCTCGCCGAGGCCCGCGCCACCGGCCTGCCGGTCGCCGCGAAGTTCCGCACCGGCGGGTTGGCCGCCGAACTCTTCCCCACCCCGGTCGAGCTGGCCGCGGTGATCTGCGCCTGCCGGGACCGGGGCCTGCCGTTCAAGCTGACCGCCGGGCTGCACCACGCGGTGCGCCACCTCGACCCGGAAACCGGCTTCACCCACCACGGCTTCGGTAACGTGCTGGCCGCCACCCTCGCCGCCGTCGACGGCGCCGAGGTGGACGAGGTGGCCGTCCTGCTCGCCGCCACCGACGCGGCGCGGCTGGTCGAGCCGGTCCGGGCGGCCGGCGACGCCGACCGGCCGCTGTGGGGCGGATTCGGCTCGTGCAGCGTCCGGGAACCACTGACCGATCTGATCCGGCTGGGGCTGGTGAACGGGGGATTCGACCGATGAGCTGGGTACCGGGCGTGGACGGGTCGCCGTACGGGGTGACCAACCTGCCGTACGGGGTGTTCCGGCACGACGGGCGACCGCCCCGGATCGGGGTACGCGTCGCCGATCTGGTGTTCGACCTGGCCGGCGCGGAAGCGGCGGGGCTGGTACTCGCCGCCGGGGCGTTCGGCCGGTCCTCCCTCAACGACTTCATGGCGCTGGGCCGCCCGCAGTGGACCGCGGTCCGGCAGCGCCTCGTCGAGCTGCTCACCGACCCGGCGCACCGGCCCGCCGTCGAGCCGCTGCTGGTGCCGCTGGCCGAGGTCGAGCTGCTGCTGCCGTTCGCGGTGGCCGACTACGTCGACTTCTACTCCTCGGAACACCACGCCGGCAACGTCGGGCAGATCTTCCGTCCCGGTCAGCCACCGCTGCTGCCGAACTGGCGGCACCTGCCGATCGGCTACCACGGCCGGGCCGGCACGGTGGTCGTCTCCGGCACCCCGATCGTCCGCCCGACCGGGCAGCGCCCCTCCGGCCAGGGTCCGACCGTCGGCCCGTCGGCACGCCTCGACATCGAGGCCGAGGTGGGCTTCGTGGTGGGGGTGCCGAGCGCGCTGGGTGACCGGGTGTCCACCGCCGACTTCACCGACCACGTCTTCGGGGTGGTGCTGGTCAACGACTGGTCGGCCCGGGACATCCAGGCCTGGGAGTACCAGCCGCTCGGGCCGTTCCTCGGCAAGTCCTTCGCCACCTCCGTCTCCGCCTGGGTGACCCCGCTGGACGCCCTGGCCGACGCGTTCGTGCCGGCCCCGACGCAGGAGCCGCCGGTGCAGGACTACCTGCGACAGACCCCGCACCTGGGGCTCGACCTGCGGCTGACGGTCGAGTGGAACGGCGAGCGGGTCACCGAGCCGCCGTTCGCCGGCATGTACTGGACCCCGGCCCAGCAGTTGGCCCACCTGACCGTCAACGGTGCGTCCCTGCGCACCGGCGACCTGTACGCCTCGGGCACGGTCTCCGGCCCGGAACGTGGGCAGGTCGGCTCGTTCCTGGAACTGACCTGGGGCGGCGCCGAACCGGTGACCGTCGGCGGCGAAGCCCGCACCTTCCTGGCCGACGGGGACACGGTCACCCTGCGGGCCACCGCCCCCGGCCCGGACGGCACCACCGTCGCCCTCGGTGAGGTCACCGGGCGGATCCTGCCCGCCCGCTGACCACCGGTCCGGCCGGATTCCGGTCCGCCGGTCTGCTCGTCCGCCAGCCGTGCTGTCGGTCTGCTCGTGTCCGCCCGGCTCCGGCCCGCCGGTTCGCACCGGTCGCACCGGCTGTCCGATCGTCAGCGTCCCCTGCCGCGTTGGTTCCACCGATTCCGTCGACACACCCCGCGCCGCCCGCCTCCCGTCGGCGACGTGGGGTGTGCCGGCGTGGCACGACCCAGTGGACAGGAGGTACGAGGATGAACGATCTCGTCGGCGCGGTGTGGCGCACCAGTAGCCGCTCGAACGACCAGGGGCTCTGTGTGGAGGTGGCGGACAATCTCGCCCGTACCCGGGCGGTGGTCGGGGTACGCGACTCCAAGGACCCGTCGGGTCCGGCCCTGGTCATCGGCCCGCCGGGCTGGACGGCGTTCGTCGACGCCGTGCGGGAGGGGCTGTTCCGCCCCTGAGTGACCGGTCACCGGTGCCCCGCCCGGGGCGCCGGTGACGGAATTTTCGCCGACCGGCCCCCCGGGGACCGCTCACCCCCCGTACGGTGGACGACACGGGAGGTGTCATGTCGACGGTTGCGGTCACCGAGTTCGTCGAGGCGTCGGCTGTCGACGTGTGGGCACTCCTGACCGACCTGCCGGTCCGCGTCGACTGGCTCTGCACGGTCAGCGCCGTCGAACTGCTCACCCCCGGGCGGCTCGCCCCGGGCACCGCGTGGCGGGAGACCCGCACCCGGCCGGACGGCGGCGACCAGCCGGAGGAGTTCGTCGTGCTCGCCGCCGAGCCGCCGCACCGGCTGGTGCTCAGCTCCCCCGGCATCGGGGTGGACTACCGGATCACCTGGACCCTGCGTGCCGTGCAGCGTCGCCGCCGGGGCCGTACCGCCGTCACCGTCGAGCACCGGGCGGTGCCGACCGCCCCGTACGGCCGGATGGTGGCGCTGCTCTTCGGCGGCCTGGCGGCCCGGACGGTGGAGGGCGCGATCCGGCGGGACCTGACCGCCCTGGCCGGCACCGTGCACCGTGTCGGCCGGGCCACCGCCGCCTGACCCGGATCCGGCGGCCGGCCCCGCGACTCTTCCACTGCCGGTGGTGACCGGCCCGGGGGATTCGGGACGGCCGTCCACGCGACGCGGTGTGACCTGACCGGTCACCCGGAGAGAAGCCTGGGTAGGGTGCCGGGCGGAGGTGGGCATGGGATTCCCAGAAGGGCGACGGCGACTCGTGGTCGCGGTCGCCACACTGCTCACCCTCGCGGTGGTCGTCGGCATCGGCTACCGGGTGCTCGCGCCCGCCGAGGTCAGCACGCCCGCCCGGGGCGCACCCCCGGCGGCGGGCACCCCGGCGATCGGGGTGGTGGGCCGGCTGCCGGTCGCGCCGTTGGTGGTCGCGGGACGGCTCCGGGTCTACGCCGCCGAGCGTCAGCTCTACGCCGACCAGCCCGCCGACGGCCGCAACCGGGTCACCCCGTTCTGGTCGTACCGGCGCTGGCCCGCCTCGCTCGACGGGGTGCTGGCGACCGGCACGACGGTGCTCAGCCGCTGGTCGGACGGGAAGCTGGTGGCGCTGGACGCGCTCACCGGCCGGGTCGCCTGGCGGGCCGACGGGCCGACGCCGGTCGACGCCCCACCCGCCCGGCGCACCGGGGCGGCCACCGTCTGGGATCCGCGCGGGATCTCCGTCACCCCCGCCCCGGCGGGCCGGACCGTCCTGGTGGTCTCCGGGTCGGGTGGTCCGCGCGGTTACGACCTTGCCGACGGGCGGCCGCTCTGGCGGGTCGACGGCGACCGGGACTGCCGCACCGACCTGGGTACCACCGCCGCCGGGCAGGTCTTCTCCGTCGACTCCTGCGACGGCCGGACAGCGGTCGAGTTCCGGGACGGGGCCACCGGCACGGTCGCCACCCGCTGGCGACCACCGGACGCCCCCGCCCGGTTCACCGTCACCCCGGTCGGTTGCCTCACCCCCCGGTCGCAGTGCCGGGGGCTGCGCACCGACGACGGCTCCGGCGGCCGGGGCTGGCAGGTCGGCCCGGGTGCGCCGATGGCCGCCCCCGCGCTGGACGCCGCCGACACCACCCTGGTCGGCGAGCTGGCCGTCGGCGACGACGGCGGGGTGCTCAAGGGGTGGGAGGCGCGCAGCGGCAAGGAGCGCTGGCAGCGCGGGGACCTGGGTCCGGTCCAGGTCCTGGCCACCGAGGCCGGGCGGCTCTACGTGCTGACCGAACGCCGGGAACTGATCACCCTCGATCCGGTCACCGGCGCGCAGCGGTCCCGGTTCCCGATGACCCCCGGCCGGGACGGCATCGGCTGGAAACCCGGCCGGGCGTACGCGGCCGGCGGTTACGTCGCGGTGGAGCGGCTGCGGGAGCGCGCCGACCCGGACGACGACGACCAGGCGTACTTCCTGATGGCCGAGCCGGTGGTGCTCGCCGCGACCTGATCCCGGCCCCCGCCGGCCCCCGGATCCGGTGCGCCCCGGCCGGGCCGGCGGCTCAGGACAGCGCGGCCCCGACCTGGGCGGCGGTTCAGGACAGGGCGGCCTCGGCCGCGGCCAGGAAGGCGTCGTTCTCGGTCGGGGTGCCGATGGTGACCCGTACCCCGTCCCCGGCGAACGGCCGCACGATCACGCCGCGCGTCTCGCACGCCCGGCCGAACGCCACGGCCCGCTCGCCCAGTGGCAACCAGACGAAGTTGGCCTGGCTGGTCGGCACGTCGGGGACGAGCTTGCGCAGCGCCTCGGTGACCCGGTCCCGCTCGGCGACGACCAGCGCGCAGCGTCGCTCCACCTCGTCGGCCTGGGCCAGCGCGGCCAGCGCGCCGGCCTGGGCGGCGGTGCTGGTGGAGAACGGGGTGACCACCTTGCGTACGGCGGCGGCCACCTCGGGGGCACCGACCAGCCAGCCGATCCGCAGCCCGGCCAGCCCCCACGCCTTGGACAGGGTGCGCAGCACCACCACGTTGGGCCGGTCCAGGTAGGTCAGGCCGTCCGGCACCGCCGGGTCGGTGACGAACTCCCGGTACGCCTCGTCGATGACGACCAGCACGTCGTCGCCGACGGCGTCGAGGAACCGGTCCAGCTCCGGCCGGTGCACCGCCGTGCCGGTGGGGTTGTTGGGGTTGCAGACCAGCACCATCCGGGTCCGGTCGGTCACCGCCGCGGCCATCGCCGCCAGGTCGTGCCCGTGGCCGGCGTCGTTGGGCACCCGCACGCTGCTCGCGCCGCTGGTCGCCGCGATGATCGGGTACGCCTCGAACGAGCGCCACGAGTAGAGCAGCTCGTCGCCGGGCAGGCAGGTGGCCCGGACCAGGTGCTCGGCCAGCGCCACCGACCCGCAGCCGGTGGCGACCCGCTCGGGGTCCACGCCGTACCGCTCGGCGAGGGCGGTGCGCAGCGCCACCACGCCCATGTCCGGGTAGCGGTGCGACCCGGTGACCGCCTCGGTGACCGCCTCGACCACCCCGGGCAGCGGCCCGTACGGCACCTCGTTGCTGGCCAGCTTGATCGCCTCGGCCAGGCCCAGCTCGCGGGCCAGGTCGGCGGGGCTGCGCCCGGGAACGTAGTTCGGCAGGGCGTCCAGGTCGGCGCGGGTCAGCCGCAGCGGGGGCTGGTGACGTCCGGTGTCGGTCATGCGGTGTCTCCCGGGGGTTCGGGGTCGGTGGGGGTGTCGGCGTGGTCGGAGCGCGGCACCCGCACCACGACCGTCTGGGCCCGCTTGTCGTGCAGCGCCTGGCGCAGCGGGTGGTCGAAGAGCGCGGAGACCGCGTCGACGAACTGGAGCAGCAGGCCGAAGCCGCAGCAGAACCAGAGCAGGGTGGGCATGCCCATGGTGCTCCACCGCCGGGTGGCCCGGCCGAAGCCGAGCGGCTGGTCGGCGTCGACCGGCACGGCCCGGATGCGCAGCAGCCGCTTGCCCAGGGTCTGCCCGCCGGCGGCCGTCGTCGGCACCTCGTAGGCGAACCAGAGCGCGGTCGCGATGACCAGGATGGCGATCTGGAGGCCGCCGGCCTGCTCACCGATGGCGGGCAGCCCCTCCCGGGAGGAGTCGCCGGCCATCGCCCGGCGGAGCGCCTCCCGCAGGTAGGGCGCGGTCTCCTCGAAGTACCGCCAGACGAACCAGCCGTTGACCACCGCGTTGAGCAGCAGGACGACGCCGAAGTCGACCAGCCGGGCGAGCAGCCGGGCGCCGTAGCCGGCCAGCGGCACGCCGTGCGGACGCGGCTCGGGCGGACGCCCCGGCCAGGTCGGGTACGGCCAGCCGGGTGGCGGCCCGCCGGGCTGTCCGACCCCGTGGCCCGGGTGCCCGGGCTGCCCGGTCCAGGGCTGTCCCGCGCCCGGCTGCCCGGTCCACGGCTGCCCTGCTCCCGGCTGCCCGGTCCACGGCTGCCCTGCTCCCGGCTGCCCGGAGGGCTGTCCGGCCCAGGGCTGGCCAGCAGTGCCCGGCGCTGCGCCCGGGGTGCCCGGCGGCCGACCGGCTGTCGTCGGGCTGCCGGCGGCGGGGGAGGTCGGGGCGGGCGGCTCGGCGGCGGGCTCCGGCTCGGGCGGCGGCGGGCCGTCCGGCGGGGTGGCGTCGACCGGGATCGGGGCGCCGATCCAGCCCTCGCCGTCCCACCACCGTCGGGTGGTCGGGTCGGCCGGGTCGACGTGCCACCCTGGTTGCACGCTCACTGTCGCGCCCTGCGCTGTCCGGTACGGTCGCTCTGCTCGCTCACCCGGCAACCTTAACGACGACGGTGCCGGCGAACTTGTCGTGGAGGCACTGCTGCCACGGCTTGTCCCAGAGCTGCCACAGCCCGTCGAGGTAGCTGAAGACCGGAATGACCGCCCCGCCGATCTGGTAGACGGCCCACCGCTTGGCCGCCGCCGCGCGGGTCAGGGTGGCGGCCGGGTCGAGCGGCACCACCTGGATCTTCATCGCCCGCTTGCCGATGGTCTGCCCGGTCTTGAACATCATCTCGACCTGGTAGACGTAGCTCAGGGCGAACGCCACCACGAAGATCACGCCCTGCAACACCAGCATCGGAATCAGGAAGTTGGTGAACGGGTCGGAGGTGGGCCGGCCGTCGGCCGTGGTGGTCAGGTCGGGCAGGACCATCTGGAAGAAGACGATGAGGGCCGGCACGATGAAGACCAGGCTGGCCGCGCCGACCACCAGCCCGTCGATGAGCAGGGCGAGCAGCCGGTCACCGAAGCTGGCCAGCGGCAGGCCACGCGGCGACATCCCCGGGAAGCCGGGCGGCGGCGTGCCGGGTGCCGGCGGCGGGTACCCGGGCAGCCCGGCGTACGGGCCGGGCGGCGGCGGGTAGCCGCCGGGTTGCGGATAGCCGCCGGGGCGGGCGGCGTACGGGCCGGGTTGCGGCGGCACGGGGTACCCCTGCGGGTGCGGGCCGGCGGGCGGGGCGAAGCCGCCGGCGGCGGGCCCAGGCCCACCGGCCGGCGGTGTCGGGTAGCTCGGAGGTTGCGTCACGCGAGACAGTGTTACAAATTGCCGCGCGCTTCCTGCTCACGCTCGATGGCTTCGAACAGCGCCTTGAAGTTGCCCTTGCCGAAACCGAGCGAGCCGTGCCGCTCGATCAGCTCGAAGAAGACCGTCGGGCGGTCCTGCACGGGCTTGGTGAAGATCTGGAGCAGGTAGCCGTCCTCGTCCCGGTCGACCAGGATCTTGCGGGACTTCAGCTCCCCGATCGGCACCCGGACGTTGCCGATCCGGGCCCGCAGCTCCGGGTCGTCGTAGTACGAGTCGGGGGTGTCGAGGAACTCGACGCCGGCCGCCCGCATCGCGTCGACGCTGGCCAGGATGTCGTTGGTGGCGACGGCGATGTGCTGCGCGCCGGGGCCCTGGTAGAACTCCAGGTACTCGTCGATCTGCGACTTCCTGCGGGCCACCGCCGGCTCGTTGAGCGGGAACTTCACCTTCCGGGTGCCGCTGGCGACGACCTTGCTCATCAGCGCCGAGTAGTCGGTGGCGATGTCGTCGCCGATGAACTCCGCCATGTTGGAGAAGCCCATCACCCGCTTGTAGAACTCCACCCACTCGTCCATCCGGCCGAGTTCGACGTTGCCGACCACGTGGTCGACGGCCTGGAAGAAGCGCTTCGGCTGGAGGCCGGCGGCGATCATCGGCTGCCGGTCGACGATCGGTCCCCGGGCAACGAAGCCGGGCAGGAACGGGCCGGTGTAGCGGGACCGGTCGACCAGGCTGTGCCGGGTGTCGCCGTACGCGGCGATGGTGGCCAGCCGGACGGTGCCGTGCGCGTCGGTCACGTCGTGCGGCCCGATCAGGCCGGTCGCGCCCTGGGCCAGCGCGTGCGCGTAGGCGGCGTCGACGTCCGGCACCTCCAGCGCGATGTCGTCGACCCCGTCGGAGTGCTTCGCGACGTGCTCGGCGCCGGCCGCGTCGGGGCGGACCGCGCCGGTCAGCACGAACCGGGCCGAGCCGCTGGTCAGCACGTACTCGGCGTGGTCGCGGTAGCCCTGCTCCGGCCCCCGGTACGCCACGCAGGTCATGCCGAACGCGGTGGAGTAGTAGTGCGCGGCCTGCTTGGCGTTGCCAACCAGGAAGTGCACGTGGTCGAGGCCCTTGACCGGGAACGGGTCACGGGTGATGTCGTGGTCGACTGCGCCGACGAGCGTGTCGACGTCGATGTCCTCGGTCGACTGGGGTCGGTCGATCGCCTGGGTCACGGTGGCCTCCCTCGGTTGCGGCCGGCGTCGTGGGCCGGTGGTCCGTCAGCTCTTTCCGGAAGCATCGCGGGGGCGTGGCGGCTGGGCAACAGTCACCCTTCTCCCTGGTCAGGTTGTGCAATCGGTAGGGTGTACAGGCATGAGTGCTGGGCAGGGTGTACAGCTCGACGCGCTGGACGGCAGGCTGGTCCAGCTCCTCGCCGAGGAACCCCGGATCGGGGTGCTGGAATGCTCCCGCCGGCTCGGGGTGGCCCGCGGCACCGTCCAGGCCCGGCTGGACAAGCTCGTCGACCGGGGGGTGATCGGCGGGTTCGGCCCGGAGATCCGCCCGGCGGCGATCGGGTTCGCGGTGACCAGCTTCGTCACTCTGGAGATCAGCCAGCGGCACGGCCACGACACGGTGACCGCCCATCTGGCGGCGATCCCGGAGGTGCTGGAGGCGCACACCATCACCGGGGCGAGCGACCTGCTCTGCCGGATCGTGGCCCGCTCCAACACCGATCTCCAGCGGGTGATCGACCAGATCGTCTCGTCCGAGGCGATCCGGCGGGCCTCCACGATCATCGCGCTGGCCGAGCAGATCCCCTACCGCACCCTGCCGTTGCTGCGTTCCGCCGCCGGCTCCTGACTGCGGGATTGCGCTGATATAGCAGCATCCGAAGGCTCTGCTGGCGCTATTTCGGCGATGTTGTGATGCGTCCGATCTGCCCGACGGATGCGTCGTCCGCCGGGGAGAAAGCGGGGCGACACTCCGGCGCGGGGGCGGGACGGGCTGGTGAACGTCGCTACGGTGTGCGGTGTGAAGGGGCTCGGGGGGGTGCGGGGAGGGCTGCTGCTCGGGCTCGTCGTCGTGATCGCCCTCGCCGTCACCGGAGTGTGGAACCCCTTCCCCGGCGTGTGGGACTGGGTCGACCGCAGCGAACCGATCTCCGAGCCGGACGTGCTCTGGCAGCAGCGGATCGGCGGCACCCCGAAGAGCGTCACGATCGTCGGTGACACCGTCGTCGTCGAGCAGCGCACCCGGACCGAGGTCCGCAGCCTCGCCACCGGCGCCGCGCTCTGGGAGCGCAAGGCCGACTGGTCGGCGGTGGCCGGCGGCGACCGGGACGCCGTCGTCGCCGTGGGCAAGCTGCTGGTCAAGGGGTACGAGCTGCTCGACCCCACCACCGGGGCGGTACGGCGGCGCGACGGCGACGCGGTGGCCGTCTGGACGTACCGGAACATGCTGCTGGACGCCCGGTGCGTCGCCGCCACCGACTGCACCCTGAGCGCCTGGGATCCGCGTGGCACCCGCCCACTGTGGACGGCCTTCCTGCCCGGCGTCAGCAGCGGGCTCTTCGCCGACAACCCGGGCCTGCTCGGCACCCGGCGGCTCACCGCGCAGCGGATCGACGAGGCGGTGGCCGGGCCGGAGGCGGTGCCGCCGCTGCTCGGCTTCCCGGTGGACGGCCGGGTGCACGTGGTGGACACCGCCACCGGGCGGGTGGTGCAGAACGTCGAACCGGGCCGCGACGAGCGGTTGTCCGTGATCGGCGGCCGGATGCTGCGGATCACCGCCGTCTCCGTCGACGGCAGTTGCCAGTACGCCGTCTCGGGCCGGGATCCGGCCACCGGGCAGGAGGTGTGGCGGCGGACCGGGCTCAACCTGCGCACCGCCGACAGCGCCGGGTGCGTGCAGCGGGAGGACCCGCAGGGCGCCCGGAACGTGCTGACCGGGGTGGCCCCGGACGGCCGGGAGACGGTCCTCGACGGGTACGACGGCCGGCTGCTGCTGGTCGACGCGGAGGGGGAGAAGCTGCTCGCCGTGGACGACCGGTACGCCCTGGTGCGCAGCGCCGACAAGGAGTCGGTCGTTGCCCGGGAGCTGGGCACCGGCAAGGCCCGCTGGACCCGGCCGGCCGGCGCGAAGGCGGGCGCGGCGCTCACCCCGTACGCGGCGGTGCTGACCGGGGACAAGCCGAGCCGGCTGGTCGCCGTGGACCCGCGTACCGGGCGGGAACTGGTGGTGTTGCGGACCAGCGCCAACGCGCTCGCCGTCGGGCCGCACGGCATGGTCGTCGGCGAGGGCCGGGAGATCGGGTACGTCCGGTTCGGCGCGGGTGCCGGTGCGCCGCCGCCCGCCGCGCCACCGGCCGGCCCGGACGGTGCCGGCGGCCCCGGACCGGGGCGTACCGGTGGTGCCGGCGAGGTCGCGGACAGCTGCGGACCGAAGCGGGAACTCTGCCCCGACGGCGACGGGTGAGAGCGGCGTCCCACGACCCACCCGGCGGGTGTCACCGATCGACCGGTCTGCCCTAGGCTTTTCCGTCATGAGCAGTGCCGCCGCGTTCTCGTACGCCCCCTTGCTGCCGACCGGTCCCGACCAGACGGAGTACCGCCTGGTCACCGACGAGGGCGTCGACGTCGTCCACGGGCCGGGGGGCCGCCGCTTCCTGACCGTGGAGCCGGCGGCGCTGACCGCGCTGACCGCCGAGGCGATGCACGACATCGCCCACTACCTGCGACCGGCGCACCTGGCCCAGCTCCGGTCGATCATCGACGATCCGGCGGCCTCGCCGAACGACCGGTTCGTCGCGCTGGACCTGCTGCGCAACGCCAACATCGCCGCCGGTGGGGTGCTGCCGATGTGCCAGGACACCGGCACCGCGATCGTGATGGGCAAGCGGGGCCGGCACGTGCTCACCGACGGCGCCGACGCCGAGGCCATCTCGCGCGGGGTCTACCAGGCGTACACCAGGCTCAACCTGCGGTACTCGCAGCTCGCCCCGCTGACCATGTGGGACGAGCGGAACACCGGCAGCAACCTGCCAGCCCAGGTCGACCTGTACGCCGAGGACCCGGACGGCCATCCGGACGCCTACAAGTTCCTGTTCATGGCCAAGGGCGGCGGCTCGGCCAACAAGTCGTACCTCTACCAGGAGACCAAGGCGCTGCTCAACCCGACCCGGATGATGCAGTTCCTGGAGGAGAAGCTGCGGCTGATCGGCACCTCGGCCTGCCCGCCGTACCATCTGGCGGTCGTCATCGGCGGCACCTCCGCCGAGTACGCCCTCAAGACCGCCAAGTACGCCTCGGCGAAGTACCTCGACACGCTGCCCACCTCCGGCTCGATGGCCGCGCACGGCTTCCGGGACCTGGAGCTGGAGGCCGAGGTGCTGGAGCTGACCCGCAACTTCGGCATCGGCGCGCAGTTCGGCGGCCGGTACTTCTGCCACGACGTGCGGGTGGTGCGGCTGCCCCGGCACGGCGCGTCCTGCCCGGTGGCGATCGCGGTGTCCTGCTCGGCCGACCGGCAGGCGGTCGCCAAGATCACCCCGTCCGGGGTGTGGCTGGAGCGCCTGGAGACCGACCCGGCGCGTTTCCTGCCGGACGTCACCGACGAGACCCTGGACGCCTCCGACGTGGTGCGCGTCGACCTCAACCGGCCGATGGACGAGATCCGGGCCGAGCTGTCGAGGTACCCGGTGAAGACCCGGCTCTCGCTGACCGGCCCGCTGGTGGTGGCCCGGGACATCGCCCACGCCAAGATCGCCGAGCGGCTCGACGCGGGCGAGCCGATGCCGCAGTACCTGCGCGACCACGCGGTCTACTACGCCGGCCCGGCCAAGACCCCCGAGGGGTACGCCTCCGGCTCGTTCGGCCCGACCACCGCCGGCCGGATGGACGCCTACGTGGCGAAGTTCCAGGCGGCCGGCGGCTCCCAGGTGATGCTGGCCAAGGGCAACCGCTCCGGCCAGGTGACCCGCTCCTGCCAGCAGCACGGCGGCTTCTACCTCGGCTCGATCGGCGGCCCGGCGGCCCGGCTCGCCCAGGACTGCATCCGGCACGTCGAGGTGCTGGAGTACGCCGAGCTGGGCATGGAGGCGGTCTGGAAGATCGAGGTGGAGGACTTCCCGGCCTTCATCGTGGTCGACGACAAGGGCAACGACTTCTTCGCCGAGGTCACCAAGCCGGTCCTGACCGTGGGCCGCCGCTGAGCAACGACACGCGCTGCTCAACTTTCTTAATCGATTCACCTCCTCTCCTGGCGGTGTTAGCCTGTTCGGGAGATCACGGAGGTTTCTTTGCCGCACGTAGACGTGGATGAAGCCACGGACAAGTACCTTGCCTTCGCCGCCAGTATTGCTGGGTTGACCAAAGGGGAGGTGGTGGCGCGACTGGTGTTACAGGCTCAGGCAGCGACTGCTCTGCCACTCGGTGAGGGGGACAACGAGGAGCCCGCGTCCGTGCGGGTCTATGCCGACTACGCCGGCCACCGTACCTACGCGTCCTTCGTGCCCGGACCGGGACGGATCGATATCACCTCTGGTCCGCTGGCCGGGCAGTCTTTTCGGACCCCGAGCCAGGCGGCCCGGGAGATCGTCAGGCACTACAACCCCAACGTAAGCCCGCACCGGAACGGCTGGAGCTTCTTCTTCCTGGCGACCACCGGCGCACCGCTTCAGAGCCTCCGACACCGGGCAGTGTGAGGCAGTCGGATGGGGTCGCACATCTACGTGGACGAGACCAAAGAGCGAGGGTTCCTGCTCGTGACGGCCACGCTGGATACCTCGTATCTCACGGCTGCTCGGGCCACCGTCGGCCGCCTGGTGTTCCGTGGACAACGCAGTATCCACTTCTGTAAGGAACGGGACGAGCGGCGGCGGCAGATTCTCCGCGCTTTTCGAGACCTTCCTGTGGAGATCGTGATCTACGACGCCACGGCGTATCGGAATGTCAAACGTGCTCGTGACGCGTGCCTGCGCGGCCTCGTTTCCGATGCTGCCAAGGCGGCGGCCGAGCGGCTCGTACTGGACCTCGACGAGTCGTGTCTCGGCTCCGACAGGAGTCTCCTCGGACGCGAGTTGGGGGCGGTAGGCATGGCGGGTCGGCTCCGCTACGACCACCTTGATGCCCACGCGGATCATCTGCTCGCGATCCCGGACGCTGTGGCGTGGTCATGGGCCAAAGGTGGGCAGTGGCGTGCCATGGTCCGACGCATGGTCGGGGAGGTGCGGAACGTGTGAGTTGCGCCGAAACGCGCGAAACCCGGCCCACCCACCGTCCGGAAGGCTGCCGGGTTCACTTCCTGCAGCTAATGCTGCAGACAGCTGGATGGTAACTCAGCTGCAGGAGATTCGGCAAGTCGTCCTGACTTGCCTGTGGGTGTCCTGCGACGGTGCCCACGCCTGAGGGGCCGGCCTCGTCGCGCCGCCTTTCGGCTGTCATACGTGCTCTGCGGCATGCCCTGACCTTGGCCTAGGCGTCGTTCCTGCCCCAGTTGCCGAGTGCGACGATCGCCTCGCGCAGGGCGAACCCGCGATCGGTCAGCGCGTAGGCCCGGGTGTTGTGTCGAAGGGGCAGGCGGCACAGCACGCCAGCCGCTTCGAGTTCGCGTAGGCGTGTCGCGAGCATGTTCGTGGGCACGCCGAGGTCGCGCTGCAGATCGCCGTAGCGTTGTGGCCCGTCGAGCAGCCGTTCCACGATGAGCAGGGCCCAGCGTGCTCCGACGATGTCGAGGGCTGCGGCGAGGTCGCTCACGCGGCCGGATCGGTGTCCGTCTTCATCCAGAACGGCGAGTAGTGGTAGCCGTCGGGGTCGTCGAACTGGCGCTGGTACATGAAGGGGTAGTCGTCGGTGTCACCGATCCGCCCGCCAGCGGCGCCGGCGCGGTCGATGAGCTCGTCGACCGCCTCGCGGCTGCCCAGGTCGAACGAGACGGTGACCTTCGAGGGCGTGTGCGGTCCGCCGACCAGTTCTTCGACTCCGCCGACGCTCGCGTACATCTCGCGGCTGCCGAGCATGACGTACTGCTCGGGGGCGATCGCGAAGCACGAGACGTTGTGGTCGGACATCTCGGCGTTGAGGGTCCAGCCGAGGGCGGTGTAGAAGGCGGTTGCGCGCTCGACGCTCTCGACCGGGCAGGTGATGAAGAGACTCATGCGGGCCATGCTTGCAAAATGCAAGTGGTCCGTCAAGCGGCATCGTCCCGCACCAGGGTGGGTTGCTGTCTGCGTCTGACATTGACGGTCGGCCACCGCGTTCGGCATCAGGGTCCGCCTGCGCCGCGGTCAAGGGGTCCTGCAGGTGCGTCGGCCTGTTCACCGCCCGGAGGGCTGTCTAGTGTCGCTGGATGTTCCGACCGACGTACCCGATTCGTACGGCGCGGCTCATCCTGCGTCCGGTCACGCTGGACGATCTCGATGACGTGTGCTCATGGCAACGTCGACCGGAGGTCTTCCGCTGGACGCTCGGCGGGCCGCGTACCCGCGAGGAGTCGCGATCGTCGGTGCTCGCCATGGCGGGCGAGGACGCGCTGTGCGCCGAGGGGGACTGCCTGACGTTGGCCGTGGTCACCGACGCCGGGGTGGTCGGCACGGTGGAGCTGGTCTGGCGCAGCCGGACCGACCGCACGGCTGAACTCGGGTACGTCTTCCATCCCGGCCACGGCGGTCGCGGGTTGGCTACGGAAGCCGCGACGGCGCTGTTGGACTGGGGGTTCACCGAGTTCGGACTGCACCGGGTCTACGCGCGGTGTCACGGGCGCAATGCCGCGTCCGCCCGGCTGATGGCCCGGCTCGGCATGCGTCAGGAGGCGCACCACGTCGGAAGCTACCTGTTCCGAGGAGAGTGGGCCGACCAGCTCGTCTACGCCATCCTGGCCAGCGAGTGGGCTGCCACGGCGTCCAGCCCTCACGGTCAGCCGGACGGCGGCACCCCACGACCCCGGGCCAGCCGACGGTGATGTCGCGCCCACCACCGCCGACCCGACGGCCGGTGGCGTCGCGCGTGACGTACGAGGTTGCCGCACACGGTGTGTGTTGCCGTACATTCGCCGTACAGTAGGTTCGGGAGCGGCACACGACCGGATGGAGTCTCCGATGAGCGCCAAGACCGAGCGCATCGAGGTGAGAGCGGACGAGGCCAGTAAGTCGCGAATTGCCGAGGCGGCCGAGATGCTCGGCGAACCGGTGTCGGCCTTCATGGTGCGTTCCGCTCGTGCGGAGGCGGACAAAGTACTCGCAAGGGCGGAGCGGACCATCATGCCTGCAGAGCAGTTCGACCTGCTCATCGCGGCACTTGACGAACCTGACGAGGCGCCGGTGCTTACCGAGATCGCCAACCGTCCCCGGCGATTCCGGCGGGTGTGAGTTGTTCCTTTCCAGCCGACTCAAAGACCAACACCACCTCGCCCGGTTCGACTGTGGTGAGCCGTCGCTGAACGCCTGGCTTGCCGAGCAGGCCCGCCGTGCTCGGCGCGCCGGGACGTCCCGCACCTACGTCTGGACCCCGGAGGACAGCGACGACGTGGTGGCGTACTACTCGATCGCGCCGACGCAGGTCGAGCGGGCCGGCTTGACAGGCGGGCAGGCGGGCGGTTTCAGCGTCATTCCGGCCTACCTGCTGACCCGGTTCGCCCTCGATCGCTCCATCCAGGGGCAGGGTCTCAGCGACGATCTTCTGCTGGACGCCGTAGAGGTCATCACCAGGGCGGCGAGTACAGCCGGCGGTCGTCTGATCGTTGTCGACGCGATCAACAGCCGGGTGGCGGCCTACTATCGGCAGCGGGGCTTTCAACCGGTCAAGGGCGACGCCCTGCGGCTGGTCATGAAGGTCGAGACCGCGAAGCGGGCGCTGAGCACGGGCAAGATGACGGTGAGTGCCGGTGGCGGTCTGCGTGTGGCAGGAATCGTCCTGTCCACCCCTCGCGGCGAGGCGGCCTCGGTCGTCGCATCGCCGGACGAACTGCGGGCGATCGCCAGCGAGCTGGAGAACCGCGCCGACCTCGCGGAACCTTTCACCATGGATTCCCTGCGACAGGCCATCACCGTGGCGCTCGGCCGAGATCCCTTCAGCGAGGTCTGAGAACTGCTTCCTCGTATGCCGCCAGGCAGGGCCTCGGCAGTCGTGATCGAGTGGCCACAAGGCGCGGGACGAGCTCCCATCGGTTCTCGTCCGGCGCAGCTACTACCGCAGGCGCGAGTCGGGTCGATGCCTCTGGCCTCGTGCGGCGCGAAACCCGGCCCACCCACCGTCCGGAAGGCTGCCGGGTTCCCTCGCGTGGCTGCTGTTGCGGGCTCGGACGGTGTTGTTGGCGGTTACTGCCAGGTCCGAAGTTCGTATATCGCCGACCTGCCCTGCCCGTCGTCCATCTTGGCGAGCTTGAGGTCCCTGACGAGAACATCGATTTCCTGCCCGTTTCCACCACTTCCGGCATCCGCCCAGACCTGGACTACCCCGCCCTCGGGTAGTTCACGCGGCCCCACTAACAGGAGCCTCGCCGGTCGAGACCCGGCCACGTCACTCCCTTCCGGCGGGATGGATGTGGGCGCGTCCGGTGGAGCCTTGCCGGAGAGACGGTTCATCAGGTTGGACCTCCCATGTCGGTCGAATCCCGAGAGCGCTGCAACGCGACTCGGTGCCAATGAGCTTGCCACCACCATAAGGCAGAAGTGGCCACCTGTTAACCCCCAAGGAGGCAACTTCCGTATGCCGTCAGGTGGGGAGTGATGTGCATGATTGAGTGGCCACATGGCGGGCGACCTTGAGGCAGCGTCGGAGGCGTACCGGGCGGCGCTCCAGCGAGTGCAGGACGGGCTCGCGGAGGTCGCGGCAGCTCGCGCCGATGTTCCGAAGGTGCGCGAACAGCTGGCCGTCGCCATCGTGGCGGCTTACCGGAACGGCACGCGGGTCGGTGAGATCGCCCGGGTCGCCGGCTATGGCCGTGAACAGGTCCGGCGGATCCTGCGCGCCGGCGGTGTGGAGCCCGGGAGCGCCGGGGCTGTCGACGCCTGAGCGTCAGGGGGCGAGCCCCACCGTTGGGAGGCTTGAGTTGGCCTACTGTCTGGCCGGGGGCAATGGTTGCGCGGCCAACCTGGAGTCAGCGGCACGAAGGCTGCGCGCGGCGCAGGCCGGTGTGCCCCGCGCCGAGGAGCGGGCCGCCAGGCTCGTCGCCGACGCCCGCGCCCAGGTGAAGGCTGCTCGTGCCGAGCTGGCCGAGGCGATCCGCGCCGCTGACCGGGACGGCACACGTCAGGTCGACATTGTGGCGGCCACCGGCTACAGCCGGGAGCGGATCCGGCAGATCATCCGCAACGGAGAAGACTGACTGGCGTGGCCACCGAAATCGATCCGGTGTCGCCGGTGCCGCGATATCGGCAGTTGGCGGCGATCCTCCGTAGGGCGATCGAGGTCGGCCAGTACCCGCCCGGGAGTCGGCTCCCGTCCGAGAAGACCCTGACCCAGACTCACGGCGTAGCCCGGGAGACCGCTTCCAAGGCGATGGACGCGCTGGCCGCCGAGGGTCTGGCCGTGATGGTTCCCGGCGTGGGCTGGCACGTCCCGTCCGATGGCGCCCGGAGCCCTGACGTCTAGGTGGCCGTGTGTCGAAGGCGGAAGGCGTAGGCCGAAGATCGCGCTCGATCCTGGAAAGAGTGGCCTCCGCCTGCGAATGACACCACTCTTTCCCTGATCGAGCGCGATCTTGCCCTCGCGAGTCCGCCGCTAATTCTGCTCACCGGTCCGTCTGGGCTGCCATGCTGACTTCCTGGATTCTTCAAAGTTTTTAGAGTTTGCCCAGCGGTCAGGTTGCTCAGGAGGGGTGCTGTCGCTATCCTCCTCGGTGAGGAGGGTTCATGCCTGCGATCGATGTTGACGATGAGACTGACCGCTACCTTGCCTTTGCTGCTGGAATTGCCGGGCTGACGAAGGCCCAGGTGGTTGCCCGGCTCGTGGCGCAAGCTCAGGCAGCGGTTCAGGCAGCGGGGAGCCTGGATGCCGTGGACCAGGAGCCGGCGGCGGTGCGCATCTACGCCGACTATTCCGGGCACCGGACGTACGGGGTTTTCGTTCCCGGACCCGGACGCATTGACATCACATCAGGGGCCTTGGCTGGCAAGTCGTTTCGCACTCCGAGCGAGGCGGCTCGGGAGATCGTGAAGCACTACAATCCGGACGTTAGCCCGCATCGCAACGGGTGGAGCTTCTTCTATCTTGTTGGCACCGGTGCTCCGCTGCAGAGCCTGCGTGGCCGATAGATCCCAGGTGTGGCGTCCGCCGGCCCGCCCCAGTGCTGAAGCGCAATAGCAATGCCCCGGGCAGCATGCAAGCAGAGGCTGCGCCGGGGCGTACATGGGGAACTGTACCCAATTTTGGCCTTTGGAGCAACCTGAGTGTCCGACCTCATCGCGGTGGAGCAGGCTCTGTCGACCAGCCGCCTGGAGCCCTACATCAAGGCAGGCGGTGGAGGGCTTGCCGAAGGATTCGAGCTGTACGAGTGGAATCTCTCGGTGTCAGCTGCCTTCTTCGAAGTGCTGGCTCATCTCGAAGTCGGCGTACGCAATGCGTTGCATGCGCAGTTGGTCAGGCTGGCCGATCGCCAGGACTGGTGGGCTTCACCCCGCATGGTCCTTACCCCCATAGCGGTCGACATGCTGGACAAGGCGGTGGCAGAGGTGTCGAGGCGCAGCTCTCCCGGAGGGCCCGATCATGTCGTGGCTGCGCTGCCCTTTGGCTTCTGGGCGGGGCTGGTGAGTTCCGGTCATCGGTACAACTACGAGATGACCCTGTGGCGGCCCGGGCTGCATCGCGCGTTTCCCGGCTATCGGGGCACCCGCTCGGAGCTTCATCTTCGGCTGAACACCCTGCGGCTGCTGCGGAACAGGATCGCTCATCACGAGCCGATCTACCGCCGGCACCTCGCGGCCGACCACGATACGATCCTGATGCTGTCAAATTGGATCATGCCCGCCTTCGCCCGATGGATGGCCAGTCGGAGCAGGGTTCCCGATCTGCTCTCCTCCCGCCCGCATTCTGCCGGGCATTCCTGCAGGTAGCCGCTGGCCGGGGCAGGATGGGACGGGTGACGACTCCAGAGGCAGCGGGCTACCGGATCGAACGCGACTCGATGGGCGAGGTGGAGGTGCCCGCCGAGGCGCTGTGGCGGGCGCAGACTCAGCGCGCGGTGCAGAACTTCCCGATCTCCGGCCGGGGCATCGAGCCGGCCCAGATCAAGGCACTGGCCCAGATCAAGGGGGCCGCCGCCCTGGTCAACGGCGAGCTGGGGGTGATCGGCACGGACGTCGCCGAGGCGATCGCCGCCGCCGCCGCGCACGTGGCCGACGGCGGGTACGACGACCAGTTCCCGATCGACGTGTTCCAGACCGGCTCGGGCACCTCGTCGAACATGAACACCAACGAGGTGATCGCCACCCTGGCCACCCGGGAGCTGGGCCGGGACGTGCACCCGAACGACGACGTGAACGCCTCGCAGTCCAGCAACGACGTCTTCCCGTCCTCGATCCACCTGGCCGCCACCCAGTTCGTGGTGGAGGACCTGCTGCCGTCGCTGCGCCACCTGGCGGAGGCGCTGGAGGCGAAGGCGGCCGAGTTCGAAACGGTGGTCAAGGCGGGGCGTACCCACCTGATGGACGCCACACCGGTCACCCTCGGGCAGGAGTTCGGCGGGTACGCCGCACAGGTCCGCTACGGCGTCGAGCGGTTGGAGTCGGCGCTGCCCCGGCTGGCCGAGCTGCCGTTGGGCGGCACCGCCGTGGGCACCGGCATCAACACCCCGCTGGGCTTCGCCGGCAAGGTGATCGACAGGCTGCGCGCCTCGACCGGGCTGCCGTTGACCGAGGCCCGCAACCACTTCGAGGCACAGGGGGCGCGGGACGCGTTGGTCGAGACGTCCGGCCAGCTGCGTACCGTCGCGGTCGGGCTCTACAAGATCGCCAACGACGTACGCTGGATGGGGTCCGGCCCCCGGGCGGGCCTGCGGGAGCTGCGCATCCCCGACCTCCAGCCCGGCTCGTCGATCATGCCGGGCAAGGTGAACCCGGTGGTCGCCGAGGCGGTGCGGCAGGTCTGCGCCCAGGTGGTCGGCAACGACGCGGCGGTCGCGTTCGCCGGTTCGCAGGGCGACTTCGAGCTGAACGTGATGCTCCCGGTGATGGGCCGCAACCTGCTCGAATCGATCAAGCTGATCTCGGCGTCCAGCCGGCTGTTCGCCGACCGCCTGGTGGCCGGCCTGGTCGCGGACGCCGAGGTCTGCCTGGCGTACGCGGAAGGGTCGCCGTCGATCGTCACCCCGCTCAACCGCCACCTCGGGTACGACGAGGCCGCCTCGATCGCCAAGGAGGCGCTGGCGAAGCAGGTCTCCATCCGTGAGGTGGTGCTCTCCCGGGGGCACGTCGAGTCCGGCAAGCTGACCGAGACCCAGCTCGACGAGGCCCTCGACCTGCTCCGGATGACCCACCCCTGACCGCCGTGAGGTGACCGGACCGGTGGGGTGTGGCGGTGTCGGACGGGTACGACACCGCCACCGGCCCCACGCGGTCGTGGCCGCCGGGTCACCGCTGCCCGGTGGGCGGGCGGGTGCGGGGCACCCAGGCGAGGAAGCGGGTGAACAGGGCCGCCGGATCGGGGCCGGTGTCCGGGTGCAGCCGGTACAGGTCGGCCGCGGCGTCGTGCAGCACGGCGCAGAGGTGGACGTGCAGGGCGGTGCGGTCGTGGGCGTACTCGGCGACGAGGGCGAGGCGCGCGGTCCCGCAGGGCCACGGCCCGGCGCACACCCGGCACAGCCAGAGCGGACGCAGCGGCAGGTGCCGGCGCGGATGCCCAGCACCACCCACCGGCCCGTCCGGGCTTGCCGGGCTGTCCGGGCTGGTTGGCGGACCTGGACTGGCGGGGCTGACCGGGGTGGCTGGTCGACCTGGACTGGCCGGGCTGACCGGATCGGTCGGGTCGGTCGGCGCGTTCACCAGCGGCCTCCGTTGGCCCGCCACTCCTGTGCCCGGGTCAGCCACCCGGTGCGACCGACCCGGGGGAACGACACGGTGGTGTCCTCCCACCCGGGAGCCGGCATGTCGGGGCTCGCGCCGGTGGCCGGTCCCGGCGCTTCGGGACGGCCAGCAGGGTCGGGGCGGTCGGGTGCGGGTGCTCGGCGTCGTCCGGTGAGTCGGAACATCAGGGCAAGCCGGTGTCGCCAGGTGGGCCGGGGCATCGCGTCGCCTCCATGAGGGGTCGGCTGGTCGTCTCCCCCGGCGACGGGACCGCCGGCCGAAAGGCGAGCGGTCCCACCACGACACCGACGCGCCCGGAGGGGAGGGCGGTCGACGTCGCACTACACAGTCTGCTGACGGGACCACTACCGTGTGAAGGCTCGTGTCGGCTTCCGGTGTGGTCCGATGTGGTGGAGACGGCGGGCGTCCCCGGGTGTGGAGCGCTCCGGCTCAGGGGCGGCGGGCCGCCTTGCGTGCCCGGTAGGCGCTGACCGCGACCCGGTTGCCGCAGCCCGCCTCGCAGAACCGCCGGGACCGGTTCTTGGACAGGTCGAACAGCACATTGGCGCATTCGGGACGGGCGCAGTGCCGCAGCCGGTCCAACTCGTCGCCGCGGACCAGGTCGGCGACGGCCATCGCCGCCTCCACGGCCATCCGGCTGGCCAGCGGGGCGTCCCGGGGTACGGCGTGCACGTGGTACGGCTGGTCGTCGTGCCGGATCAGCTGCGGCAGCGCCCGGTACTCCTGGAGCAGGTCGTTGACCACGGCCACGACGGTGTCCAGGTTGTCGTCCCAGAGGCGGCGCAGGCGCGGGCGCAGCGCCCGGACGGCCCGTAGCTCGCTCTCGGTGTGTTCGTGCCGGCCGGTGAACCGGTGGGTGGCGACGAACCGGTCCAGCGCGGCGATGTCCGGTAGCCCTTCCCCGGTCGCACTGTCGGTGTTGACCAGGGCGGCCGCAGCAGTCAATCCACACTCGGTGTCATGAGTGAAAAGCAACTTGACCCCTGTCGTCGCCGGCCGCTAGCGTCACTGGCGTAATGCTACTTTGCTGATGTCGTACCGGAGGAATCCCGATGCCGCACCGCTCCACCACCGGCGTCGGCCTGGCCCTCGCCCTGCTCTCCGCCGTCACCTTCGCCACCTCCGGCACCTTCGCCCGCTCCCTGATCGAGGCCGGTTGGTCCGCCGAGGCCGTCGTGGTGGCCCGGGTCGGTCTCGCCGCCCTGGTGCTGGCCCTGCCCGCGGCGCTCGCGTTGCGTGGCCGGGCGACGGTGCTGCGCCGCAACCTCGGCCCGGTCACCGTCTTCGGCCTGCTCGGCGTCGCGACCGCCCAGGCCTGCTTCTTCAACGCCGTCCGCTACCTGCCGGTCGGGGTGGCCCTGCTGCTGGAGTATCTCGGCATCGTCCTGGTGGTGGGCTGGATGTGGCTGGTGCACGGGCAGCGGCCCCGCCGGCTCACCGTGGCCGGTTCGCTGGCCGCCCTGAGCGGGCTCGGCCTGGTGCTCGACCTGACCGGCACCGGCCGGCTCGACCCGGTCGGCGTACTCTGGGGGCTCGGCGCGGCCGTCGGGTTGGCCGGCTACTTCGTCCTCGCCGGCCGGGTCGACCCCGAACTGCCCTCGGTCACCATGGCCAGCGGCGGGATGGCCGTCGGCGCGGCCGTGCTGGCGCTGCTCGGCCTGGTCGGGGTGCTGCCGTTGCGGGCGACCTTCGGTGCCGTCGACTTCGCCGGGCAGCGGACCAGCTGGCTCGTCCCGATCGCCGGGCTGTCGCTGGTCGCCGCGGTGGTGGCCTACCTGGCCGGGATCGCCGCGACCCGCGTCCTGGGTGCCCGGCTGTCGTCGTTCATCGGGCTGACCGAGGTGATGTTCGCGGTGCTCATCGCCTGGTTGGTGCTGGGGGAGCTGCCGGTGCCGGTGCAGCTCGCCGGGGGCGCGCTGATCGTCGCCGGGGTGGCCCTGGTCCGCCTCGACGAGCTGCGCGAGGGCCGCACCGGGCCGACGCCGACCCGGGTCGAGGACCCGGCGCTGGCAGCATGCTCGGCGGGGTCGGGAAAGCCGACGTGAGAAGGTGTCGGACATGCTCAGCGTGGTGGTGTTCGACGCCGACGAGACCCTGATCGACCTGCGCCCGGCGGTCACCGGCGCGCTGGTGACCGTTCTCGACGAGATGCGTCGTCGGACCCCGGTGGCGGCCGGGGTGACCCTCGCCGAGGTGGAGTCCGACTGGCAGGCGGTCTTCGGGTCGATGACCGCCGCCCCGGTGACGGAGATCCGGCGGGCGGCGCTGGCCCGGTCGCTCGACCGGGCCGGGCTGGTCGGTCAGCTCGACGAGTTCGCCGAACTCTTCTTCGCCCGGCGGTACGCGCTCAGCCATCCGTACCCCGACGTCCTGCCGGCGCTGGCCGCGTTGCGCGCCGACTTCACCCTCGGCTACGCCACCAACGGCAACAGCCGGGTCGAGCACTGCGGCCTGCCCGACGTGTTCGCCTTCGCGCTGTACGCCCACGAGGGTGGCCTGCCCAAGAAGCCCGACCCGGCGTTCTACGCCGCGATCGTCGACGCCGCCGGAGTGCCGGCGGAGCGGATCGCGTACGTCGGCGACTCGATCGCCCACGACGTGCTCGGCCCCCGGCAGGCCGGGCTGCGCGGCATCTGGCTTAACCGGCACGGTCTGCCGCTCCCACCCGGGGTACGCCCCGACGCCGAAGTAGCGACACTCACCGATCTACCTGCGGCGCTGCGCAGCCTGCACCCGACGAATGCCTGATGCGGGACTAAATCCGACTTGTATCTGGCGGAATCGTCGCCGGTGCTATGGGATGGCTGCCACGTCCCTCAACGAGAGGATCTGATGTGGTGAGCAAGCGCTTCACCGCCGGAGCCGTCGCGACCGCGGCGGCCCTGGCACTTACGGTGACCGGCCTGACCGTCCCGGCGAACGCCGGGCCGACCACCAGCCGGACGTTCACCGTGGTGGCCGAGGACGGCGTCTCGGCGGACGCGGCGATCGCCGCGATCCGCGCCGCCGGTGGCACCGTCGTGTCCCGTACGGACGACGTCGGTCTGTACCAGGTCACCAGCGACCGGGCCGACTTCGCCGGCCGGGTCACCGCCGCCTCCGCGCTGGTCGGCGCGGCCGAGCAGCGGGCCATCGGTCGTAAGCCCAAGCTGGACCGGGTGGAGCAGGAGAACCTGCTGAACCGGACCAAGCAGGCCGTCAAGGCCAAGGGCAACGCCAACGGCAAGAAGCTGGACCCGCTCGACGACAAGCTCTGGGGCCTCGGCATGATCGGCGCCGACAAGGCGCGCAAGGTCATGCCGGGCGACAAGCGGGTCACCGTCGGCATCCTGGACACCGGGGTCGACGCCAGCCAGCCCGACCTCGCGCCCAACTTCAACTGGGCGCTGTCGCGCAACTTCGCCCCGGACATCGCCGACATCGACGGCCCCTGCGAGGTGGCGAGCTGCCTCGACCCGGTCGGCACCGACGACGGCGGACACGGCACCCACGTCGCCGGCACCATCGGTGCCGCGGCCAACGGCTTCGGCCTGTCCGGCGTGGCCCCGAACGTCTCGCTGGTGGAGCTCAAGGGCGGCCAGGACTCCGGGTACTTCTTCCTCAACCCGGTCGTCAACGCCCTGGTGCACGCCGGCAAGTCCGGCCTCGACGTGGTGAACATGTCGTTCTACGTCGACCCGTGGCTCTACAACTGCACCGCCAACCCGGCCGACTCGCCCGAGTCGCAGGCCGAGCAGCGGGCGGTCATCAAGGCGATGAAGCGGGCCCTGAACTTCGCCCACAACAAGGGCGTCACCCTGGTCGGCTCGCTCGGCAACAACCACGAGGACCTCGGCGCACCCCGCACCGACGTGTCCAGCCCGGACTACGGCGCCGACCCGTACCCGCGCCCGATCGACAACGACAGCTGCTGGGACCTCCCGGTGGAGGGCCCGCACGTGATCGGCGTGTCCGCCGTCGGCCCGTCCGGCAAGAAGGCCGACTACTCCAACTACGGCACCGAGCAGATCTCGGTCGCCGCGCCGGGTGGCTGGTTCCGGGACGGCTTCGGCACCGACACGCACCGCACCGACGGCAACATGATCCTCTCCACGTACCCGAAGAAGGTGCTCCAGGAGGAGGGCTCGGTCGACGAGAACGGCAACGTCGTGCCGGGCTTCGAGAACTCGGTGCTCAAGCAGTGCACCACCGCCGGTGAGTGCGGCTACTACACCTACCTCCAGGGCACCTCGATGGCGTCGCCGCACGTCAGCGGGGTCGCCGCGCTGATCGTCAGCAAGTGGGGCAAGAAGGAGGGCCGGGACGGCTTCGGCCTCGCGCCGGACAAGGTGGAGCAGCACCTCTACCGGACCGCCGCCGAGCACGCCTGCCCGGAGCCGCGCCTGCAGAGCTACGCCAACGAGGGCCGGTCGGCCGAGTTCGACGCGTACTGCGCCGGCTCGCTGAACTTCAACGGGTTCTACGGCTACGGCATCGTGGACGCGAACGCCGCGGTCCGCAGCCCGCTCAAGCCGAACGTCGCCCCCTGACGCGTCGGCTCGACGACCCGGGCTGACGCCCGACAGGTCAGCGGAGGCCCGGACGACCTCGGTCGTCCGGGCCTCTCCGTGTCCCGCCCCCGCCCAGGACGGGATGAGCGAGACCAGGGGGCCGATGTTGCGGTATCGGGGTGGTTGGGACAGCACGGCCTCGGCCCAAGTGAGTAGATCATCGGCGCCAGCCGCGTTGGGCGAGGACTGTGCGTACCTCACGGACCACGCCGGGGAAGTCGTCAGTCAGCCGGCGGCTGGTGACGTGGAGGACGATCCAGCCAGCGGCGACCAGTTGGTTGAGTCGGCGGCGGTCGCGGTGCAGTTGGTCCGGGTCGGTGTGCCAGTGTCCGTCGTACTCCATCGCCACCCGGAACTCCGGCCAGGCCAGATCGGGGTGCAAAAACAGGCCCGACGGCAGCCGTGCGGGATGTTGGGCGACGGGCCGGGGCAGGCCGGCCAGCACGAGGCGTACCCGCAGGTGCGATTCGGGTGGTGACTGCGCGGCCGGATCGGCCAGGTCGAAGACCCGGCGAGCCCGGCGGCCACCACGCCGGTCGGCGAAGCGCCGTGCTATCTCGCTGAGGGCGGCCGGACTGGTCAGGCCGCTGCCGAGCAGCGAGTCCACGATGCCGACCGCCCGGACCGGCTCCAGCCACGCGGCCGTCTCCCACGCGGCGAGTGCAGGGGACGAGCGGGGCGTCGAGGACGGGCCGGGCACGGCTGCCTCGGCCAAACCGGGTGGCGTGGCATGGGCGAGGTGGATCGGGGCGGTGCCCGAGGTGTTTCCGGCGAGCACGAGTGGGCTCGTGGCGGGGTGGGAGGCCGACCCGGGTGGCGGTGGTGGGCCAGCCTGGCCGGGCGCGTACGCCCAGCCGGATAGTGGAAACCCGGATGGTCCACCGGTGGCGGCGGTGGTGTGCACCCGTATGCCACCCGGGGAGCCGGACCAGCCACCACCCGCGCCGCCCCGAACCCCACCGGTCGAGGTGAGGCGGGCCGCACCCGCGCCGGGCCAGGCCGCACCCGCGCCGGGCCAGGCTCCACTGGTCGGGGCGCGGCGGGTAGAACCGGGAGGGGCGGACGGGACCACTCCCTGCGAGCCGACCCTGGCCGCCCGGGGCACGAGGACGTGCACCTCGTCACGGAAGCCAGCGGCGTGCTCCACCCCGTGCAGGTACGCCGCCGACGGGCCGGCGATCACCGTGCCCGCTGGCATCCGCAGGAGGGCGGCACGGCAGGTCAGCGCATGGTCCCGGTCGAGACGGGCATCGGCGTACACGTCGTGACCGAGCCGGAGCCAGGACGCTCCACGCAGGTGGTGGCGGGTGAGTAGGCCCTGTCGGATGGCGTCCGAGCCGCGGAACACCTGCCAGGCGAGGGCTGCCGGACGATGAGGTCGAGGTGGCATGACCCCAGCCTCGGGTCTCCGGACCAGCCGGCGACACCCCTGTGGACAACCCCGCCCGCCCGCCGCCCCTCTGTGGACAGCCCCCACCGCACGCGCAAGCGTGGTAATGCGCTTCCCCCACCCTTCCCGCTCGCTGGTAACCCCCAACTCCCCGCCGCCCGCTCTCCCATGAGCCCGGACGAGCGGGAAAGCACCTCGATCAACTCAGGTGGGTCGAAGTTGCGGGGTGGAGGCTCCCGGAACCCGCTATCTCGGCTCACCTGAGTCGATCATGCGGCGAATACGCCGTGGCCGGGCGTGACGGGGCCGGCTGGGCACCGTTGGGCGGGGCAGGCTGGGGGCGTGGGGGCCTGCCGTCAGGACAGGGCGGCGGCGATCGTGGCGGCGGCGGTGGTGACCTGCGGGCCGACCGTGTCGACCGGCAGCGGGGCCAGTGCGATCACCCCGACACTGGCCTCCAGGCCGGGCACCCCGCGCACCGGCGCGGCCACCCCGTACGCACCGGCCTGGAGCTCCCCGGCGGTGCTCACCGGCCCGGTGACGCCGGCCCGGCCGGCGAGGACGGCCCGCCCGGCGGCCCCGCGGTCGAGCGGGTGCCGGCTTCCCGGCCGGTACGCCACGTGGAACGACGTCCAGCTCGGCTCGACCACCGCCAGCGCCACCCCCTCGTCGCCCTCCACCACCGTCAGGTGCGCGGTCGCCCCGGTCTGTTCGGCGAGGCGGCGCAGCGCGGGCAGCGCGCCCTCGGCCAGCAGCGGCTGCGCCCGTCGGGCCAGGTGCAGCACGCCGACGCCGAGGCGTAGCCGGCCGTCGTCGCCCCGGCGCAGCATCCCGTGCCCGGTCAACGCGCCGACCAGCCGGTAGACGGCGGCCCGGCCGATGCCGAGCCGGTGGGCGGCCTCGGTGACGGTCAATCCGGCCGGCGCATCGGCCACCAGGTGCAGCAGGCGCAGCCCCCGGTCCAGCGTCTGCGCCGTCTCCCCGCCCGCGGGTGCCGGTTGACCCGCCGCCGTCGTCTCCACAGCAGGCAGCGTACGGCCCGGCTCGGGCCGACCCGGCGGAGTGCGGACAGCTACCCTGGTGAGGTGACGCTACGCTTGTATGACACCGCCACCCGATCGGTGCGGGACTTCGTCCCGCGGGAAGCCGGCAAGGTGGGGGTCTACCTGTGTGGTCTCACCCTCCAGGCACCGCCACACATCGGCCATCTTCGCTCCGGGGTCAACTACGACGTGTTGCGGCGCTGGTTGACGGCCGCCGGCTTCGAGGTCACCTTCATCCGCAACGTGACCGACATCGACGACAAGATCCTCGTCAAGGCGCAGGAGCAGGGTCGTCCGTTCTGGTCGATCGCGTACGCCAACGAGCTGATCCTGGCCCGGTCCTACCGGGCGTTGAACGTGCTGCCGCCGACGTACGAGCCGCGGGCGACCGGGCACATCCCGGAGATGCACGAGCTGATCGCCCGGCTGATCGAGACCGGTCACGCCTACCCGGCCACCGACGGGTCCGGTGACGTCTACTTCGACGTGGCCTCCTGGCCGGCGTACGGGTCGCTGTCCGGGCAGTCGCCGGACGACATGCAGTCCGCCGGGGACGCCCCCGAGCGGGGCAAGCGGGATCCCCGGGACTTCGCGCTCTGGAAGGGCGTCAAGCCGGACGAGCCGGCGGACGCGTACTGGCCGTCCCCGTGGGGTCGGGGCCGCCCCGGCTGGCACATCGAGTGCTCGGCGATGTGCCTGCGCTACCTCGGCGCGGAGTTCGACATCCACGGCGGTGGGCTCGACCTGACCTTCCCGCACCACGAGAACGAGATCGCCCAGTCGCAGGCCGCCGGGCTGCCGTTCGCCCGCTGGTGGGTGCACCACGGGCTGCTCAGCATCGGCGGGGCCAAGATGGGCAAGTCGCTGGGCAACGCCCTCGACCTGGGGTACGTCGACTCGCTCGGGGTACGCCCGGTGGAGCTGCGCTACTACTACGCAGCGGCGCACTACCGGTCCCGGATCGACTACTCGGAGGACGCGCTGCGCGAGGCGGCGGTGGCGTACCGGCGGATCGAGGGGTTCGTCCAGCGGGCCGCCGAGCGGGTCGGCGGCGGGCAGCTCGGGGAGTTGCCGGCCGCGTTCGTCGCCGCGATGGACGACGACCTCAACACCTCCGCCGCGCTCGCCGTCCTCCAGGCCACTCTGCGGGACGGCAACACGGCGCTGGCGGGCGGCGACGATGTGACCGTCCGCACCACCCTCGCCGCCACCCGGGCGATGCTGGATATCCTCGGGGTGGACCCCCTCGACCCGGCCTGGACCGGTGGTGGTCGCGTCGACGACCTACGCGGTGTGGTGGACTCCCTGGTCGCGTTGGCCCTCGATCAGCGCGCCCAGGCCCGCGGCCGGCGGGACTGGGCCGCCGCGGACGCCGTACGCGACCAGCTCAAGCAGGCCGGTGTCGTGGTCGAGGACACCCCCCAGGGCCCCCGTTGGACTATTGGAGAGCAGGACTGATGGCCGGCAACTCGCAGCGCCGTGGCCGGCGACTGACGTCGAAGGCAGGTGCCCCCAAGGGCTCCGGCGGCAAGAACAGGGACTCCCTCGCGGGCCGGGGCAAGACCCTGCCCGCCGACGAGCGGCCCTGGCACAAGGCGTACTCGGGCACCGAGAAGCTGCCCCAGCGCACCGCCTGGAAGCAGGACAAGGAGCGCCGGGCGGCGGCCGAGGAGGGCCGGGCTCCCAAGATCGGCCAGCCCGGCACCAAGGACACCACCTGGGGCAGGGGCACCCGGGGCGTGGCCCCCGCCCGGGCCGGCGGCGGTGGCCGGGGAGGCGCGGGCGGCCGGGGAGGCGCGGGTGCGGGTCGTAGTGGCCCCCGGGTCGCGCCGGGGCGCAAGTCCAACCCGTCCCGGGACACTCCCGAGCTGCTGGTCGGCCGGAACCCCGTACTGGAGGCGCTGCGCGCCCAGGTGCCGGCGACCGCGCTCTACACCGCGCAGGGCATCGACGCCGACGACCGGATCAACGAGATCACCCGGACGGCCGCCGACCGGGGCATCGCCATCCTGGAGGTCAGCCGGGCCGAGCTGGACCGGATGACCGGTGGGGTGCTGCACCAGGGCGTCGGTCTCCAGGTGCCGCCGTTCGCCTACCGGCCCTTCGAGGACCTGCTGGACGCCGCACTGGAGCAGACCGCCCCGCTGCTGGTCGCGCTGGACGGGGTGACCGACCCACGCAACCTGGGTGCGGTGATCCGCTCGGCTGCCGCGTTCGGCGCGCAGGGTGTGTTCGTACCCGAGCGTAGGGCCGCCGGGATCACCGCGACCGCCTGGCGGACCAGCGCCGGTGCGGCGGCGCGGGTGCCGGTCGCCCAGGTCACCAACCTGACCCGGTCGCTGAAGGCGTGTCAGGAGGCCGGCTTCATGGTGGTCGGCCTGGACGCCGACGGCGACACCGATCTGTACGACCTGGAGGCGGCTGTCGGTCCGCTGATCGTGGTGGTCGGCTCCGAAGGGCGCGGGCTGTCCCGGCTGGTCGGGGAGACCTGCGACCTGACCGTCAGCATCCCGATGATCTCGGAGGTGGAGTCGCTGAACGCCAGCGTGGCCGCCGCGGTCACCCTCGCCGAGGTGGCCCGCCGCCGCGCTGCGGAGGGCTGACCGGCACCCGCGCGGCCCGGCGACGAACCGGTCCGCGCGGGTGGACGACGAACCGGGCCGCGTAGCCGGCGACGAACCGGCCACGAGCCCGGTCGACGACGAACCGGAAAGGGGCGGCCCGCCGAAGCGGACCGCCCCTTTCGGACGGGTGGATCAGATCCGGTGGCCGGTGGCCGCGTTGAACACGTGGCTGCGGCCGGCCCGCGGCTTGACGAACACGGTGTCACCCATGTTCGGCATGGTCCGCCGGTCGGTGCGGACCACGAAGCGCTCCTCGTGGCCCTCCAGCGCGGCGTGGCCGTAGACGTTGGCGTCCGAGCCGAGGTCCTCGACCAGTTCGACGACGACGGGCATGCCGCCCTCGGTCGGGCTGACCAGGTCGCAGTCCTCCGGGCGGAAGCCGACGGTGACCCGGTTGTCGCCACCCTCGCTGCGGGCCGCCTCGACCTGCTCGCGGGTCAGCGGGATGTGCATCTCGGCGAAGGCCGCGCCCCGCTCGTTCAGCGAGACGGTCTTGATGTTCATGGCGGGGGAGCCCATGAAGCCGGCGACGAAGACATTGGCCGGGGTGTCGTAGAGCGCCCGCGGGGTGTCCACCTGCTGGAGGACGCCGTCGAGCATGACCGCGACCCGGTGCCCCATGGTCATGGCCTCGACCTGGTCGTGGGTGACGTAGACCGTGGTGATGCCGAGCTTCGCCTGGAGCGAGGCGATCTGGGTACGGGTCTGCACGCGGAGCTTGGCGTCGAGGTTCGACAGCGGCTCGTCCATGAGGAAGACCTGCGGCTCGCGGACGATCGCCCGCCCCATCGCGACCCGCTGGCGCTGACCGCCGGAGAGCGCCTTCGGCTTACGGCTGAGGTACTCCTCCAGCTGGAGCAGGCCCGCCGCCTCCTTGACCCGCCGGTCGATCTCGGCCTTGGGGGTCTTGCGCAGCTTGAGGGCGAACGCCATGTTCTCGTACACCGACATGTGCGGGTAGAGGGCGTAGTTCTGGAAGACCATCGCGATGTCGCGGGCCTTCGGCGGGAGGTGGGTGACGTCCCGGTCGTCGATGTAGATCGCGCCGTCGTCGACGTCCTCCAGGCCGGCGAGCATCCGCAGGCTGGTGGACTTGCCGCAGCCCGACGGACCGACCAGGACGAGGAACTCCCCGTCGCCGATCTGGAGGTCGAGCTGGTTGACCGCGGGGCGCTCGGTGCCCGGATATATCCGGGAGGCCTTCGCGTACGTGACCGTAGCCATGGTGGTGCGCTTCCTTTCACCGGCAGGAACGTGCCGGACGATCCGAGTGAAGGAGCTGTCGACGCCCTCGGCGTCGACCTACGGACCGCATCCGGGGCACGGCCGTGGCCGGACCCGGGTGTCATCCGTGTCACTGCACGGTAAACGGGATTTCCACCACTGCCAAGGTCGGATGCACCGAGTGGGACGGACGGCATACGCATTTCGGTCAGGCAGGCACGGCCGGGCATCAATCCCCTCGGTCGAGGGGGGTCCGCCTCACCGATTCGTCGGCGGTACGGGCGTGAAATTGACGTTTTCCATGCTCGGGGCCCCTGCCGGCCGGGATTTCCCGACGTCAGTCGCTATGCTGACCTCGCACCACGCGCCCCTGTAGCTCAGCTGGCCAGAGCACTCGCCTTGTAAGCGAGATGTCGCCGGTTCGATCCCGGCCGGGGGCTCCAATTCCACAGCACGGCCGCCACTGGCGTTGCCGCCTGTCGATCCGTCCCTAGCGGCCGGGCGTACGCTCCCGCCGCCGACATCCGGGCCGCTCCCGGAGTGCGTAACCGGACGGTCACTTCCGGTAGGCGAATCGAGCTGGTTGAGTGGGAGGACCCCACCCTACCGACTGGAACGGGCTGCCTCATGATTCGCACCGCCCCGCGTCGACTCGCTGCCGGTCTCACCGCCGGCCTGCTGGCGGCGACGCTTGTCGCGCCCGGCGTCGCCATGGCCGCGCCGAGGACGGACAGCGTCCCGGCCTGCCTGATGCGTCCGCTGCCCCTGCCGCCCGGTGGGAGCCTCGCCTGGGACGCCATGTTCGTCGACCCGGCCGGCCGGTTCATCGTCGGCACCGGCCGGCGGGCCACCGATCAGGGGCAGGAGTCGCTGCTGCTGCGGTGGGACGGCCCGCGTGTCACCGTGTTGACGAGATCACCCGGCCTGCTGGTGGCGGTCAACCGGCACGGTGTCCTGATCGGCGACAGCTCCACCAGCACCGGCAACCGACCGTGGCGCTACCGGGACGGCCGGGTGGAGTGGCTGCCCCTGCCGCCGACCGGAATCGGCGGCTATGTCACGGCCGTCAACAGCAGAGGGGACATCGTCGGCTACGGCGGTTACCTGGAGGAACCGGTGACCCTGCGCTGGCCCGTCGACCGGCCGGACACCGTCGAGGTTCTCGAGCCCGGCGGCCTACCGGTGGCGGTCCTCGACGACGGCACCATCGTCGGCGAGGTGCCCGGCGAGGAGGACCGGTCGTCGAACGGTGCCGGGGTGGGTGGTGCCGGCGGGCGCGGGGTCGCCCCGCCGCCCGTCGCCTGGGTACGTCGTCCCGACGGACGGGTCGACCGGCTCACCGCGCCCGGGGCCGTGAAGTCGACGGTGTCGGCGGCCCGGGGGAACTGGGCGGTCGGCCAGGTCGACGACACGGCGGACGGCCAGTACGAGCAGATGGTGCGCTGGGATCTCCGCACCGGTGTGGCGACCCCGGTCAGGCCGGGTCTGGATTACGTGACGGGCGTCAACGCCGCCGGCAGTCTGCTCGCCGGCCCGGTGGTCGATCACCTCGACCACCGGGTTCCGCTGCGCAATGCCACCTCGGACCCGGTGACCCGCATCGCTACCGGGGCCATCGCCGACGACGGCCTCGTCGTCGGCATAGCCGCCGGCCCGGAGGTCTCCTTCCCGGTCCGGTGGAGCGGCTGCTGAGCGTCCCGGCTCCCGCGGCCACCCGCGCCGGTCGCGGGGCCCCACGGTGCGGTCCGGCTGGGTAACCTGGCCGGCGCGGGGTAGACGACGGGCGGGGGCCGATGAGTCGTGCGGTGGAGCAGTCGAACCGGGCCATGTTGCGCGCCCGGGACGCGATGGACCGGGCGTACGCCGAGCCGCTGGACATCCCGGCGCTGGCCCGGATCGCGCTGGTCTCCGAGGCGCACTTCATCCGCACCTTCCGAGCCACCTTCGGCGAGACCCCGCACCGCTACCTGCAACGACGTCGGGTGGAGCGGGCGATGTCGCTGCTGGTGGAGACCGACCGGGACGTCACCGGCATCTGTTTCGCCGTCGGGTTCAGCAGCCTCGGCTCGTTCAGCCGTACCTTCCGCCAGATCGTCGGCGAGTCGCCCAGCGAGTACCGTAGCCGTCGGTCGGCCGGTGACACGCCGGTGCCGAGCTGCTTCGCCAAGGCCTGGACCAGACCCAGCAGTTTTGGATAAGCAGCAGGTCAGCAGCCTGGCATAGCGTTCACGGCATGACGATGAACGCGATCACCCGCTCCCAGCTGTACGTCCTCGACCAGGACGAGGCGCTCGACTTCTACGTCGGCAAGCTGGGTTTCGAGGTCAACACCGACCAGGATCTGGGCTTCATGCGGTGGCTGACGGTCAACGTCCCCGGCGACCCGCAGCGCGAGGTGCTGCTGGAGAAGCCCGGCCCGCCGGCTCTGGACCCGGCGACCGCCGAGCAGGTCCGGGAGCTGCTGACCAAGGGGGCGATCGGCGGCTGGCTGAGCATCACCACCGACGACGCCCGCAAGACGTACGAGGATCTCCTCGGCAAGGGGGTGGACATCACCGACGAGCCGACGGAACGTCCCTACGGTATCGACTTCGGCATCCGCGACCCGTTCGGCAACCGGATCCGGATCGGCCAGATGTTCCCCCGGGGCTGACCGGGTCACCGCCGCGACGGGAGCCCGGACGCCGGGCTACCGTCACCCGGTGACCACTCCGCGCTTTCCCGACCTGCCGACGTGCGAGTTCGCCTTTCCCGGTCCCCTGCGTGACCGGCTGGTGGCCGCCGTGCTCAGCGGGGCGAAGACCGCGACCACCGGCCTGCTCCAGGACTACGAGCGCACCGGCGAGCCGCTGCCGGCGGTGGGTGACCGGAGCGTGGTGGTCGACTCCGCCGACCGCCCGGTCGCGGTGATCGAGGTGACCGGGGTCCGGGTGGTCCGGCTCGGTGACGTCGACCTCGACCATGCCCGCGACGAGGGGGAGGGGTACGACTCGGTGGCGGCCTGGCGGGCCGGCCACGAGGGGTACTGGCACGGGCCGGACTACCTCGGCTGGATCGACGACCCCGGGTTCCGGGTGGACGACGACACGCTCGCCGTCGCCGAGCGCTTCCGCCTGGTCGGGTGAGGACGGTCAGCCGGCGGGTCGTTCCAGCTCGTCGCGGATGGCGAGGAAGTCCTCCTTGCGGTCGGGCTGCCTGGCGGGGGTGAGGAAGACCACCACGCCGGCAACCTGCGGGTCGGCCCAGGCGCAGGCGGTGAGGTGACCCTGGTCCGCGGTGCGTCCCCGCCCGCACCGGGCCTCGCCGCCGAACCGGCCGAACTCCACCGATTTCGGCTTGGGGATCCGGTACGGCTTGAGCAGCCGGGCCAGGGTGGCCTGCGGATCGGCGACCGTGCCCGAGACGGCGCTCACGACGATCGTCTCGGCGGTGGGTCGGCTGCGCCCGTACGTCGCCTCGAGGGTGCTGGTGGCGGGGGTGGCCTCCCGGGTCAGCTCGTCGAGCCGGAACCGGGGCAGCCCGGCCGGCAGGGGGACGGTCGAGCGGGGCATCGCCAGCAGGGTGTCCGGGGTCCGCAGGGTCCGGGCCGGCGGGGTCGGGACGGGGGCCGCCGGCCGTTCGTCGTCGATCGCCGCGCAGCCGGTGGCCAGGACGGTGGCGGCCACCGCCGACAGCACGCCGGCCACGCTGAGCGGGCGGCGCGGACCGGCGGGTCGACAGTTCGGCACAACGCTCCTCGCGGGATTCGGAGCGGGTAGGTTATCCGATCGACGCCGTCCGGCTGCCGGCTGCCGCCCGCCGCCGCTTCCTGCCGCCCGCCACCCCATCTGCCCGCGCTGGCTGCCCGCTACCTGCGCCGCCTGCCTGCGGCCGGTCCGCTCTGCCGCCGGCCCGCTCTGCCGCCGGCCCGCTCTGCCGCCGGCCCGCTCTGCCGCCGGCCCGCTCTGCCGCCGGCCGGCGCGCTCAGCCGGTCGTGGTGGTCTGCAACAGGAGGGTGGCCAGGTCGTGCGCGGCGGCCGGCGGTGGGGGACCGCTCGGGCAGTCGGTCCAGTCGACGCTGTGCGTCCCGATGGTGAGCCGGTAGGCGAAGGTGTCCGCGCAAGCGGCGTCGGGCGGGCTGTCGCGCTCCCGGGCGGCCGGGCCGGCGAGCGCCCGGAGCCGGTCGAGCTGTGTCGGCTCCAGCCGGCCGGTCCGTGTCGCGCCGGCCCGGTCGGTCGTGGTCCAGCGGCCGTCGGGCTCGACGGTCACCGTGTCGCGGTTGCCGGCGAAGCCGCCCGACCGGGTCAGGGTGATCCGCATGGCGGCGGTGCCGTCCGTCGGGCCGCCGGCGGTGGGGGCGGTGCCGCTCGGCTCGCCGGCGGTGGGGACGGGGCTGCCGGTGGTCGCGGCCGGTGTAGGCGCAGGTGAGCTCGGGTCCGCTGCTGAGCAGCCGGTCAGCAAACCGACGACGACGGCGACCGCGGCGAAGGCCGGACCCAGTGCTCTCATCCCTCTGGGACGCGCATCGACACCGTTCGGTTCCCTCAGTAGCACCCATCCCCCGTTCGGGCAGTGTCGTGTCATGGAACCGCTCCACCCCTTCTCTTTTCTTCGATGTATCGCTATATCTACATGCGTGACCACCCCCGTCACATCTTTCCCTTGCCAGGAGGGCACGTGAAAAGACCCCTCGCCGCCGTCAGCGCAGCTCTGCTCACCAGCGGATTGCTGACCTGCGTCGCCACCGCAGCGCAGGCGGCCCCGGCCGCCCCTGCCCCGGACACCGCCCCTGCCGCCCGCGCCGAGAGCCTGCTGCGCAGCAACCCCGGTGCCGTGCAGGGTGTCAGCGGAGAGGCCTACCAGGCCGTCCGTACCAAGGTCGACGCCAACGGTGCGGCGCACGTCCGCTACACCCGTACCTACCAGGGTCTGCGGGTGTACGGCGGTGACTTCGTCATCCACACCGCGCCCGACGGCACCCTCGCCGGCACCTCGGTCGGCCTGGCCGCCCCGCTGACCCTCGGCACCACTGCCAAGATCAGCCCGGCGGCGGCCGCCGCGACGGCCCGCAAGGCGTTCTCCGGCAAGATCACCGAGGTGGGTACGCCGGAGCTCTTCGTCGACGCCACCTCCGGCAAGGGCCGACTCGCCTGGGAGACCGTGCTGTCCGGCTGGAAGGCCGACCAGCAGACCCCGTCGAAGCTGCACGTCATCACCGACGCCAGCACGGGCCGGGTCATCGGCGCGCACGACGAGATCGAGTCCGTGGTCGGCAGCGGCCAGGGCATCTACACCGGCTCGGTCAGCATCGACACCACGCTCTCCGGCAGCACCTACCAGATGATCGACCCGTCGCACGGCAACGGCCGTACCTGCGACATGAACAACGGCACCAGCACCTGCACCACGTTCACCGACGCCGACAACGCCTGGGGCGACGGCACCAACGCCAACCGGCAGTCGGCCGGCGTCGACGCCCACTTCGGTGCGGCCAAGACGTTCGACTACTTCAAGAACGTGCACGGCCGCAACGGCATCTTCGGCAACGGCGCGGGCGTGCCCAGCCGGGTCCACTACGGCCGCAACTACATCAACGCCTTCTGGGACGGTGCCCAGATGACCTACGGCGACGGCGCCAGCAACTCCCGGCCGCTGGTCTCCCTCGACGTGGCCGGCCACGAGATGAGCCACGGCGTCACCGAGGCCGTCTCCGGCCTGGTCTACTCCGGCGAGTCGGGCGGTCTCAACGAGTCCACCAGCGACATCTTCGGCAATATGGTCGAGTTCTACGCCGCCGCGCCGAGCGACCCGGGTGACTACCAGGTCGGCGAGAAGATCAACATCAACGGCAACGGCACCCCGCTGCGCTACATGTACAACCCGTCGCTGGACGGCTCGTCCGACTCGTGCTGGACCACCAGCACCAAGAACAAGGACGTGCACTACTCCTCCGGCGTCGGCAACCACTTCTTCTTCAACCTCGCCGAGGGCACCGGCGCGACGTCGTACGGCACCTCGCCGGTCTGCGGCTCCGCCCCGGCGGTCACCGGTATCGGCCGGGAGAAGGCCGAGAAGATCTGGTTCCGCGCCCTGGACGTGTACTTCACCTCCAACACGTCGTACGTCAACACCAGCACCCCGGCCAACACCGCCCGCGCGTACAGCCTCAAGGCGGCGACCGACCTGTACGGCAGCTGCTCCACCGAGTACAAGGCCGTCCAGGCGGCGTGGACCGCGGTCGCCGTCTCCGGCAGCGACGCCCCCTGCTCCTCGACCGGTAACGACTTCTCCGTCACGCTCTCCCCGACCTCCGGCTCGGTGACCGCGGGCGGTTCGGTCGCCACCACCGTCGCCACCGCGACCACCAGCGGCACCGCGCAGACCGTGACGTTCTCCGCGTCCGGCCTGCCGACCGGCGCGACCGCGTCGTTCAGCCCGGCCTCGGTGACCTCGGGCGCGTCGTCGACCCTGACCATCGCCACCTCGGCCAGCACCCCGGCCGGCAGCTACCCGGTGACGGTCACCGGCACCGGCGCGGTGGCCCACTCGGCCAGCTACACGCTGGTCGTGAGCAGCGTCGGTGGCAGCTGCACCGCCGGCCAGCTCCTCGGTAACCCCGGCTTCGAGTCCGGCAACACGGTCTGGTCGGCCAGCACCGGCGTCATCGGGCAGCACGGCGCCAGCCAGCCCACCCACGGTGGCACCTGGGACGCCTGGCTGGGCGGCACCGGTGGCACCCTGACCGAGACGCTCTCCCAGACGGTGAGCGTGCCGGCGGGCTGCTCGACGTACAACTTCAGCTTCTGGCTGCACATCGACTCGCGGGAGGTGTCCAGCACCACCGCGTACGACAAGCTCACCGTGCAGGTGCTCAACTCCTCCGGCACCGTGCTGGCGACCCTGGCGACCTACTCGAACCTGAACAAGGCCACCGGGTACACCCAGCGCTCGTTCTCGCTGGCGGCGTACGCCGGCCAGAGCGTGACCCTCAAGTTCACCGGCACCGAGGACGCCTCGCTGCGGACGTCCTTCGTGGTCGACGACACCGCGCTCGACGTCTCCTGACCTGATCCCTGCGTCGGCGGGCCCGGCGGCCACCCCTCGTGGGTGGTCGCCGGGCCCGCGCCGTTATGGTCGCCGCACCGGTGACACGACGAGAGGGGTGCGACCGTGTCGGACGCGGAGTTGACCGTCGGGGTGACCGGCGCGGTGGCGACGGTGACGATCCGTAACCCCACCCGGCGCAACGCGATGACGCCGGCCATGTGGCGACGGCTGCCCGTGCTGCTGGACGGGCTGGAGGCCGACCCGGCGGTACGCGCCCTGGTGCTCACCGGCGCCGACGGGGCGTTCTGCGCCGGTGCCGACCTCGGCGACCTCGACGAGCTGCTGGACGCCAACGGGGACGCGGGCATCGCGGTCGCCGCCGAGGAGCGGCTGGCCGCCTTCGCCAAGCCCACCGTCGCGGCGGTGCAGGGCCCCTGCGTCGGCGGTGGCTGCCTGCTCGCGGTCGCCTGCGACCTGCGGATCGCCGCCCCGGACGCCCGGTTCGGGGTGCCGCCGGCCCGCCTCGGCCTGGTCTACCCGGCACCCTCCACCCGGCGGTTGGCCCGCCTCGTCGGCCCGTCCACCGCCAAGTTCCTGATCTTCACCGCCGAGTTGATCGAGGCCGACCGCGCGCTGCGGGTCGGCCTGGTCGACGAGGTGGCCGACGACCTGACCGGCCGGGTCGCCGCGATCACCGCCGCCGTCGCGGCCCGCTCCCAGCTCAGCATCGCCGCCGCCAAGGAGATCATCGACGACCGGGCCCAGCCGGCCCGGATCGCCTGGTGGCACCGGAAGGTACGGGACAGCGGCGAGGCCCGCGAGGGCATCGCGGCCCACCACGAACGCCGTCCCCCCGCCTTCCCGTGGTCGCCGTCCGCCGATCAGTGACCCGGCCGTACGGGTGGCGACGTAGCGGTATCCGAGCCGCCGGATGCTGCCACCCCGGCGACAAGGAGTCGATCATGGCAGGCGGTGGGGCCTTGCGAGCTGCTGGACCGGCAGACCCGGTTACGAGCGGACCGACCAGACGGTGACGTCGACCGAGGCCGGCGTCGCCTGGTAGCGGTTGCGGTCGATCCGGACGTAGTTGACCACCGTCGGGTCGCCCGGGTCGGGCTGGCAGTAGGTGACCGGGGTGGGTTCGAGCTGTTCGAGGTCGATGCTCGCGTACCGCTGCGCCTTCGGGTTCCGGCACCCCTCGTAGCTGAGGTCGGTCGGGTCGTCGGTCCAGTCGTAGAGGGCGAGCTGGTGGTGCTGGGCCTGGAAGATCAGGGTGCCCGCGCCGGTGCCCTTCGCCAGCCGGGGCTTCGGCAGGAAGTAGACCGCATCGTCGGCGTACAGGGTCCAGTGCGGTGCGCCCGCCGGCGGTACCCAGTCCGGCCCCGCCGGGCCCCTGGTCGGCGTCGGTCCGGCCGTGGGGGGCGGTGGGGGGCCGGTCGTCGGCCCGTCCGGGCCGGGGGCCGGCGTCGCCGGGGCGCCGGTGGGCGTCGCCCCGGACGGATCGGTGGTGGGTGTCGGCCCGGCCGGGGTCGAGGTGACGCCGGGGGCGGCCGATGCGGCGTCGACGGAGGTCGTGGGGGAGGCGTTCCGCGCGTCCGGTGTGCGGTCCGTCGGCCAGGAGAGCAGGGCCACCGTACCGACGATCACCAGCAGCAGGACCGCGATCCCGGCCGGCAGCCGCCAGCGTCGCCAGCGGTGGCGCGGCGGCGGGGTCGACCCGGTGGCGGCGGCCGGTGCGTCGGGCGCGGCCGGGGTCGCCCCCGTCGGCAGGGCGGCGGACGCCGCCTGGGACGACCGTGGGTCGATCGCGCTGACCAGGGACAGCAGCCCGATCGCGCTCGCGGCGAAGGCGCCGGCCAGGCCCACCAGGGCGTTGGCCTTGTCGACCCCCATCCGCCACGCCAGCACCGCCACCCCGGCAGCGGCCACGGCGAGCAACGTGTAGGCCTTTCGCGGTCCCGTCATGGGCATCATGGTGGACGCGGACGGCGTGACCCGGTGTCGGGTAGGCGACCCGGCCCGGCCATCGCGCGACATCGGGACCTTCGGCTGACCGGGCCCAGCCCGGCCGGCGCGAGGACGGGACCTTCGGCCACCGTCGGAGGGGTCCTTGCGCCCCACCGCCGAGACGGCTGTCGATGGAAGCTGAGGGTGTCCGAGACGCCGCCCGAACCGCCGAGGTGAAACATGTCGACCGCCCTCGCCACCACGATCGACGCCCTGGTCGCCGACGGCCTCAAGGCCCTGGCCGACTACGACCGGTACGACCAGGAACAGATCGACCACATCGTCCGGAAGGCGTCGGTGGCCGCGCTGGACCGGCACGCCGCCCTCGCCCAGCTCGCCGTCGCGGAGACCGGGCGGGGGGTGTTCGAGGACAAGGCGGTGAAGAACATCTTCGCCTGTGAGCACGTCACGCACAGCATGGCGAAGACCCGTACCGTCGGGGTGATCGCCCGGGACGAGATCAGCGGCATCGTCGAGATCGCCGACCCGGTGGGGGTGGTCGCCGGGATCACCCCGGTCACCAACCCCACCTCGACCACCATCTTCAAGGCGCTGCTGGCGCTCAAGACCCGCAACCCGATCATCTTCGCCTTCCACCCGGCGGCCCAGCGGTGCAGCGTCGAGGCCGCCCGCACGGTACGCGACGCGGCGGTCGCCGCCGGAGCGCCCGAGCACTGCGTGCAGTGGATCGAGGAACCGTCGGTCGAGGCGACCACCGCGCTGATGCACCACCCCGGGGTCGCCACCATCCTCGCCACCGGCGGCAACGCCATGGTGCGGGCCGCGTACTCGGCGGGGAAGCCGGCGCTCGGCGTGGGCGCGGGCAACGTGCCGGCCTGGATCGAGGCGACCGCCAAGCTCAAGCGCGCGGTCAACGACATCGTGCTGTCCAAGTCGTTCGACAACGGCATGATCTGCGCCTCCGAGCAGGCCGTCATCCTCGACGCGGCGATCCACGACGCGGCCATCGAGGAGTTCCGCACCCTGCACGCCCACCTGGCCACCCCGGCCGAGAAGGCGAAGCTGGAGGCGCTGCTCTTCCCCGCCGGGAAGCTCAACCCCGACGTGGTGGGCCGGACCGCCGCCTGGATCGCCGACGCCGCCGGGATCACCGTCGCCCCGGACACCTCGATCATCCTGGTCGCGGTCGACCGGGTCGGCCCCGACGAGCCGCTGACCCGGGAGAAGCTCTGCCCGGTGCTGGCCGTGCTGCGTGCCGACAGCCGGGAGCAGGGCCTGCGGTACGCCGAGCAGATGGTCGAGTTCCACGGGCTCGGGCACAGCGCGGTCATCCACACCGCCGACGAGGACCTGGTGGAGGAGTTCGGCCGCCGGGTGAAGGCCGTCCGGATCATCTGGAACTCGCCGGCCTCGCAGGGCGGCATCGGCGACATGTACAACGCGTTCCTGCCGTCGCTGACGCTGGGCTGCGGCAGCTACGGGCGTACCTCGGTGTCCGACAACGTCTCGGCGGTGAACCTGCTCAACATCAAGCGGATCGGCCGGCGGAACAACAACATGCAGTGGTTCAAGGTCCCCTCGAAGATCTTCTTCGAGGCGAACGCCATCCGCTACCTGGCCGAGATGCCCGACGTGCACCGGGTCACCGTGGTCACCGACGCCACCATGACCCGGCTCGGCTTCGTCGACCGGATCAACCGGGTGCTGCAACGTCGTCCCGGGCGGATCGCCCTGCAGATCATCGACGACGTGGAGCCCGAGCCGAGCGTCGAGACCGTCGACCGGGGGGCCGCGCTGATGCGGGCCTTCCGCCCCGACACCATCGTCGCCCTCGGCGGCGGCTCGGCGATGGACGCCGCCAAGGTGATGTGGCTGCGCTACGAGCACCCGGACGTGGTCTTCGACGACCTGCGGGAGAAGTTCTTCGACATCCGCAAGCGGGCCTTCACCTTCCCGACCCTCGGCGCGCTGGCCCGGCTGGTCTGCGTGCCGACCACGTCGGGCACGGGAGCGGAGGTGACCCCGTTCGCGGTGATCACCGACCACCGGACCGGCAAGAAGTACCCGCTGGCCGACTACGCGCTCACCCCGACCGTGGCGATCGTCGACCCGGTGCTGACCGCCAGCATGCCGGCCACCATCGCCGCCGACAGCGGCTTCGACGCGCTCACCCACGCCATCGAGGCGTACGTGTCGGTGTACGCGAACGACTTCACCGACGGGCTGGCCCTGCACGCCGTCCGGCTGATCTTCGCCAACCTGGAGCGGGCGGTGGTCGACGCCGACCCCGAGGCGCGGGAACGGATGCACAACGCGGGCACCATCGCCGGGATGGCGTTCGGCAGCGCCTTCCTCGGCATCGTGCACGCCATGTCGCACACCCTCGGCGCGACGTTCCACATCGCCCACGGTCGGACCAACGCGGTGCTGCTGCCGCACGTGATCCGCTACAACGGCACCGTGCCGGCGAAGCTGTCCGGCTGGCCGCGCTACGAGAGCTACCGGGCGCCGGAACGCTTCGCCGAGATCGCCGCCCAGCTCGGCCTGCCGGCCGGCACCCCGGCGGAGGGGGTGGCGTCGCTGGCCGAGGCGGTGGAACGGCTGCGCGACGCGGTCGGCATCGAACCGTCGTTCGCCGCGATCGGCGTCGACCGGGCGGCGTTCGAGGCGGCGCTGCCGCAGCAGGCCCTCAACGCCTACGAGGACCAGTGCGCCCCGGCGAACCCCCGGATGCCGATGCTCGACGACATGCAGCAGCTCATGCGGGCCGCCTACCACGGCACGGCACGCTGACCGGACGTCCCGCCCGGCCCGGCACCCCGGTAGCCGGCCCGGCACCCCGGTAGCCGGCCCGGCCCGGCCAGGCGGGCCGGCTGCCGGGCGGTTCACTTCCCGGCGAGCAGCCCCCGGGGGCGGATCGAGCGGACCGGCTCGGCGGCGGCCCCGGCGGCCCGCAGGATGTGGTTGGCGGCGATGATCCCGGTCGCCGCCGACCGCTCCATCAACGCGCTGGGGAAGTCGGTGCCGATGCCGTCCCCGGCCAGGTAGAGGCCGTCGGCGTCGGTGCGTACCCCGGGACGGCCGGCGTGGCTGCCCGGGGTGAACGCCGGGGCCTGCGCCTCGACCCGGGCGCGCAGCTCACGCACCCGCAATCCGCCGACCTCCGGCCAGAGCGCGGTCAACTCGACCCGCATCCGCTCGGCCAGTTCCTCCGCCGGCACCCCCTCGTCGCAGGCGTACGCGTGCAGCTCCACCACCGCGCCGCCGGTGCGCTGCGCCCAGCGGCGGGACTCGTTCTCCAGCCGGTGGTAGAGGGTCACCGAGTCCAGGGTGGGCTGTCGGGACACCCCGCTGAACACCGCCCGGTCGGCCCGGACGTCCCCGTCGAGCCAGTACCGCGCCACCGCGTACGGCGGGCCGGGCCGACCGAACGCGGGCATCCGGGCCACCAGCTCCGGTGCCGCCGCGACCAGGCCGGGGGAGGCGGCGACCAGCGCGGCCAGCGCGGGCGGGTCGACGGCCAGCACCACCTGCCCGGCGGAGTGGACGGTGCCGTCGACGGTGGTCACCCGCCAGCCGTCCGGTTCCCGGTCCAGCCGGGTGGCGGCGACGCCGGTGCACACCCGGCCGCCGTGCTGCTCCACGTGCCGGGTCAGCGGCTGCCAGATCGCCGTGGCGTAGTCCTCGTCGGGGCAGTCGAACGCCAACCCCTCCGGGTTGCCCAGCAGGTAGAAGTGGAACTGGGCGATCATCTCGGCGGCCGACATCTCGGTCTCGTGGTTGAAGAACGAGTGCGAGAAGACCTCGAACAGCATCGCCCGCGCCCGGTCCGGCAGCTTCAGCGAGGCGAGCAGCGCGTCGGCGGTGGTGTCGTCGAACTCGGCGTAGGTGCGTACCGGGTCGTAGCTGAGCAGCGGCAGCGCGGCGTCCCGGTCCATCGTGCGCAGGTCGGTCAGGCGCAGGCTGGGGCTACGCAGCAGTAACGCCAGCAGGTTGGCCGGCGGGGCCGGGGGCAGCCTGCCGAACTCCTCGGTGGGCCACTGCGCGGACAGGATCGGGTAGCCGGGGATCGGCCTGAGGAAACCGAGCGTCGGATCGACCCGCCGCAGGATCGACCGCCAGTTGTAGTACTGCCGGAAGAACGCGTGGAAGCCGTGCTCGTTGACCTGGCTTCCGTCGGCGAGCGCCTCCGGCCACGCGCCGAGCCGGCCACCGAGCGTCGGCGCGGCCTCCAGCACGGTGACCTCCACCCCGCGTTCGGCGAGCACCACCGCCGCCGACATGCCGGCGATCCCGCCGCCCACCACCACGGCAGTGGTCGGCCGGGTCACCCGGGGGGCGCCACCGCCGCCCGGGTCCACCTCGTGCTCGCGTACGCCGATGAGCCGACCCAGCTTCTGCGACAGCGCCATGTGCACCTTCCGACCCGAGGGGCCTCCAGTCTGCCCGACCAGGCGGAATCCGGCCCGGTCAGGAAGCCGCGCCGTCGCCGCCGGTGGGGTGTCCGGCGGCGAGCGGGGGACGGTCGGACGGTGGCCAGACGTACTCCAGGTCGGACGGCACGTCACCGAACCGGGGGCGGTAGTGCTCCGGGTCCTTGCGCAGCAGCGCCGACCGGTGGCTGCGGTGCAGGTCGTCCCGGCCCAGCCAGGGCGGCAGCTCACCGGCGGCGGCCAGCTCGGCCTGGGTGCGTACCCGACCCGTGCCCCGGGCGGCGGTCAGGTCGGTGACCAGGGTCGCCGCGCAGGTGTCCGCCCGGCCCGCCGCCGCCCAGACCGCGCACACGTCCAGCCCGTACCGGGTCAACGCCTCCTCGTAGCCGGCCCACATCCGCACCGCCGGGTGGTGACGCCAGCCGTATCCCGGCCGGGTCAGCCCGCGCAGCACCTGGAGCGCCTCCACCCGCTGCTTGCCCAGCCGCCGCTGGTCGAGGACCCGCGCGCTGGCCAGGAAATCCGGGTACGGCAGGAACGTCTGCACGACACCGCTCTACCCGCCGCCACCCGCACCATGCCTGGGGCGGCCCACCCGGCCGGGCCAGGGCTGCGCCGGTGAGGACCGGCTGGCTACCATCCGGGCATGGCCGAACCCCTGCGGGACCGGGCCCGGCGGGCGACCGGCTGGCGGCTGCGGATGAACGGCGACTCCCGTCCGCACTACGTGGTCTGCGGCGACGATCCGTTGACGTACTGGGTGGTCCGGGCGTTGCTCGGCACCGAGCTGGCCCACGGCCGGGTCCAGATCACCCTGGTCGTGCCGGAGCGCCGCCGCTCCGAAGGCCCCGACGGCCGGGACGTCGACGGGGTGCAGGTGGTCCGGGCCGACCGGCTCGACGAGGCCACCTTCCGCCGGGCCGGGCTGGCCGGCGCGGACGGGCTGGCCCTGCTGCACCAGGACGACGTGGGCAACATGCACGCCGCGCTCTGCGCCCAGGAGGTCGAACCGCAGCTGCGCCTGGTGGTCCGGATGTTCAACACCAGTCTCGCCAACGGCCTGCGGCAGCTCTTCCCCGACTCGGCGGTGCTCTCCGACGCCTCGATGGCCGCTCCGGCGTTCGTCGCCGCCGCCCTGGGCGAGGTCGCCCCGACCCACTTCCGGCACGGCGGCCGTACCCTCTACGTGGCCCGCCGCGACGACGTCCGCCCCGCCGACGTGGTCTGCGGGCTGGCCGTCACCACCGACCCGGAGCTGGTCCGGGTGCTGCCCGCCGACGAGTCCGCCGCCGACGTGGTGCTCGCCGAGGCGACCGGCCAGCCGGCCGGCACCGAGCTGGCGGCCCGTCGGCTGGTCCGTGCCCGGCGTCGCCGGCAGCCGCTGGCGGTGCTGCTCCGGGCGGTCCGCAGCTTCGCCACCCGCAAGATCGGTATCGCGGTGCTCACCCTGCTCGGGGTGATCGCGCTGCTCGGCTGGCTGAACGCCCGCGCGGTCGAGGTGAGCTGGACCGAGGCGCTCTACCTGACGCTGGTGACCACACTGAGCGGTCAGGACCCGGACGTCGCCAAACCGGCCGCCGCCCAGATCATGCAGGTGGTGCTCAACCTGGCCGGGCTGGCACTGATCCCGCTGATCACCGCCGTGGTGGTGGACGGCATCGTGAACGCCCGGCTGGCCCTGCACGCCGGCCGGATCCAGCCGGAGCGCACCGGACACGTGGTGGTCGTCGGGCTGGGCAACATCGGCACCCGGGTGATGGCCCAGTTGAACGACTTCGGTGTCGAGGTGGTGGCGATCGACCGGACGGCGGAGGCCCGCGGCGCGGCGCTGGCCCGACGGCTGGGCGTACCCCTGATCGTCGGGGACGCGGCCCGCGAGGAGACGCTGCGCTCGGCCTCGGTGGAGCACTGCCAGGCGCTGGTGGTGGTCTCCACCGACGACGGGGTGAACCTGCGGGCCGCGTTGAACGGCCGGGCGCTCAACCCGGAGCTGCGGGTGGTGCTGCGGCTGTTCGACGGTGACTTCGCCGAGCGGATCCAGCGGGCGTTCGGCATCGGCATCTCGCGCAGCGTGTCCTACCTGGCTGCACCGTCGTTCGCCGCCGCCCTGCTGGACCGGGCGGTGATCGCCACCATCCCGGTCGACCGGCACGCCCTGCTGGTGGTCGAGGTGCCGGTGGTGGCCGGTGCCGCGTTGGACGGGCGTCCGCTCGCCGCGGTGGCCCGGCCCGGCGAGGTGCGCCTGCTGGCCCACTCCCGGGCCGGGCAGAAGACCGACTGGCGGGCCGACCCCCGGATGGTGATCAGCGCGGGGGACCGGCTGACCGTGGTGGCCCGCCGGGCCGGGCTGAGCGCCCTGCTCCGCGAGACCACCCCGCCCCCACCGCCGGCCGCCCCGCCAGCGTCCACCGGCGTCCCGACGTCACGTGATCCGCAGGACTGACCGGCGGCGGCGCGGGGCGTACCAGAGCGCGCCGAGGGCGAGCACGCCGGAACCGGTCAGGACACGGGCGGGCGGCCGCGGCGGCGTCAGGCGCAGATGCTGAAGTTCGCGTAGGTGTACGAGAGGAGCTGCCACTCCAGGTCGGGGCCGAGGCTCATGTCCCACCTGCCGTCGGCGCGGCGACCGAAATAGATGACGTTGGTGCCGGCACCGTCGTAGGAGAACCACGACTCGTACCCGCTGAGGCGGGTCGCCGCCTTGGTCAGGGTGGCGGAGCCGACGACACCGTCGCCGCGTAGGCCCCGGTCACTCTGCCACCTCGTCGTGGCGGCGGTCGTGACCGGCCCGAACCGACAGTCGATTCCGGAGCGGTCGAGATAGCCGTCGGCCCACAGGATCATCTGCCACATGGCGACGACGTTGCTGTGCGGGCGGGTCGAGGCGGAGACGGGGCCCTCGTCCGCCCAGTCGTCGGTCCAGGCCCCGGTGCCCGCGACGTACCCCTGGCTGACGGAAGCCGACGCGGGCGCTGCGGACATGGCGGGAGCGCCGAGCACGGCGACGGCCACCGCCGTCGCGACGACCCTGATGCGCAGAAACATGGGCATCCCCTCTGACTGCCGGACGGGCTCCGCTGGGCACAGGCTCGACGATTTCTCGTCCCCGGTCAGGCAGCCTTCCGTCGCCAGGAAGGCGGAAAGCGGACAGTCGGCCCGGGGCAGGGCGGGCGCGGCCCGGCTAGGCGTCGGAGGTGAACGGGCGGTCCCGGCCGCGCAGCCGGGCCGGTAGCGGCAGGTCGTCCCAGGGGACGCGGCGCAGCAGCCGGTCCAGCAGCAGGCCCAGCAGCAGCCCGGCCACCGAGTCGGTCAACCAGTGCCAGCCCAGGTAGGTGGTGGTGCCGAGGACCACCAGCGGCGGCACCACCCGGACGGCGGTGACCAGCGGCCGGGGCATCCTCCGGCCGACGGTGCGCAGCAGCGGGGCGAGCAGCAGGGCGATCACCCCGTACCAGACGATCGCGTTGGCCACGTGCCCCGACGGGTACGACTGGGCGTAGCCGACCGGCAGGTCGTGCTGGAACAGCGGCAGGGTCTGCTCCGGCGGCAGGAACGGCTCCTTGACGCTGGCGGTGGGGGCCGGGCGGGCCGTCCACACCTTGAGCGGGCCGATGGTCAGCAGGGTGAGCCCGAAGGCGACCACCGGAGGCAGCAGCGGACGCACCGAGCGGAGCCGGACGGCCAGCAGCACCCCCAGGGCGGCGGCCAGCAGGGTCAGCGGGCTGCCCTGGCCGAGCAGGTTGAGCACCCGGGCGATCCAGTACGTCGCGGTCGGCCGGTGCGCGTCCGCCCAGTCGACGACCGCCCGGTCGACGGCGAACAGGTGCTCGGTGGCGAGGGCCACCGTGAGGCCGACCAGGGCGGTGAGCAGCAGCAGGTCGTACCACCAGCCGGCCGGGCGGACCGGCCTGAGCCGCGCCCGGCCGCGTACCGTCGTGGTGGTCTGCCGCACGCGATCACGCTACCCCGGCCGACCACGGGGCCGTGGTGGCGAGGAGCGCGGCCGGCCCTGGCGTGGCCCGCATGGGTCGGTGGCGTGGCCGGCGGGGGCCGGTGGCGCGGCCCCCCGGGCGGGTGGTGGCGCGGGCCCGGTCGATGTGTGTCGAACCACGAAGAGGGGCGCCCGCCGGGGAGCACCCGGCACACTTGTCCCCGTGCGGATCACCTCGGCCCTCGTCGACCCGGCGCTGCTCGACCTTCCCTGGTCGACCCCGCTGGAGCAGTGGCCTGCCCGGCACCTGGTCGCGTTGCCGCAGGGCATCTCCCGGCACATCGTCCGGTTCGTCCGCCTGGGCGACTACGTGTACGCCGTCAAGGAGACCGGGGAGCGGGTCGCCGAACGCGAGTACGACCTGCTGCGGGCGCTGGAACGGATCGACTTCCCGTCGGTGGAGGCGATCGCGATCGTGGCCGACCGGCAGGCCGACGACGGCACCCCGCTGGACCCGGTGCTGATCACCCGGCACCTCCAGTTCTCGCTGCCCTACCGGGCGCTCTTCTCCCGCACGCTGCGCCCGGAGACGATGGGCCGGCTGCTCGACGCCCTCGCCGTGCTGCTGGTCCGGATGCACCTGACCGGTTTCTTCTGGGGCGACTGCTCGCTGTCCAACACCCTGTTCCGGCGGGACGCCGGGGCGTTCGCCGCCTACCTGGTCGACGCCGAGACCGGCGCGCTGCACCGTTCGCTGTCCAACGGGCAGCGCGGCGAGGACCTGGAGATCGCCCGGGTCAACATCTTCGGCGAGGCGCTGGACCTCCAGGCGGCCGGGCTGCTGCACGAGTCGATCGACCCGGAGGTGGTCTGCGAGGAGGTCGTGCAGCGCTACGAACGGCTCTGGCACGAGATCACCTACGAGCAGCAGGTCGAGCGGGAGGCCCGGCACGACATCGAGGGCCGGATCCGCCGCCTCAACGAGCTGGGCTTCGACGTGGCCGAGGTGGCCCTGTCGACGGTCGACGACGGGCGGTACCTGGTGCGCCCGAAGGTCGTCGACGCCGGGTACCACACCCGGCGGCTGATCCGGCTCACCGGCCTGGACGCCGAGGAGAACCAGGCCCGCCGGCTCCTCAACGACCTGGACGCCTACCGGGTGGAGAGCGACCTGACCGACGAGCAGCAGGCGGCCCACCGCTGGCTGACCGAGGTCTTCGAGCCGGTCGTCCGGGCGGTCCCCGCCCACCTGCGGCACAAGCTGGAGCCGCAGGAGATCTTCGCGCAGATCATCGAGCACAAGTGGCTGCTCTCCGAGCGGGCCCGCCGGGACGTGGGGATGGGGCCGGCGGTGCAGTCCTACCTGTCCGAGGTGCTGGTGCACCGCCCCGACGAGCAGGCCGTCCTGGGCGTCGAGGTCCCGACCGGCTGACCCGCCCCTGCCCGCTCCGTCGAATGGGGTCAGTCGAGCCAGCTGCCGGCACGCATGACCCGGACCACGGTCAGCTCGTCGTCGAGCACCACCAGGTCGGCGCGCCGGCCGCTCTGCAGCGCGCCGACCCGGTCGCCGAGGCCGATGGCGCGGGCCGGGGTGGTGGCGACCATCCGTACCGCGTCGGTGATCGGGACGCCGGCGGTGACGGCGTGCCGCAGCGCCGCGTCCATGGTGAGGGTGCTGCCGGCGATCGCCCCGTTGCCGGCCAGCCGGGCCACCCCGTCGGCCACGGCGACCGGCTGGCCGCCCAGCTCGTAGTCGCCGTCGGGCATGCCGGCGGCGGCCATCGCGTCGGTGACCAGCGCGACCCGTTCCGGGCCGGCCACGGCGGTGACGAAGGTGAGCATCCCGTCGTGCAGGTGCACCCCGTCGGCGACCAGCTCACAGACCACGTTCGGGGCCTCCAGCAGGGCCACCACCGGGCCGGGCTCGCGGTGGTGCAGCGGGCGCATCCCGTTGAACAGGTGGGTGCCGACGCTCGCCCCCGCCGAGACGGCGGCCCGGGTCTGCTCCCAGGTGGCGTCGGTGTGGCCGACGGCGGCGACCACCCCGTGCGAGGTGAGCAGCTTGATGGCGTCCAGCGCGCCGGGACGCTCGGGGGCCAGGGTGACCATGCGTACCGTCCCGTCGCCGTCGGCGATGAGCCGGCCCAGCTCGTCGGTGGACGGGTCGCGGAGGAACTCCGGGTTCTGCGCCCCGCACCGGGCCGCCGACAGGTACGGCCCCTCGAAGTGGACGCCGGCCAGCACGCCCTCGTGGACCAGCGGCGCGAACGCGGCGGTGGCCGTCCGCATCAGCTCGAACGGGGAGCTGACCAGGCTGGCCAGCAGGGTGGTGGTGCCGTGGCGCAGGTGGAACGCGGCGGCCTCGCGGGCGGCGGCGGCGTCGCCGGTGGTGAAGGTGTGGCCGCCCCCGCCGTGGGTGTGCATGTCCACGAAGCCCGGCACGATCCAGTGCCCGTCGCGCTTGGCCGGGTACTCGGCGACGGCGGTGATCCGCTCGCCGTCCAGCTCCACGCACCCCTGCCGGATCACGCCGGTCGGGGTCACCACCTTGCCGGTCACCCGCTGGGTCATCGTCTCTCCAGACTGTCGAGGGCGAGCAGGGCCGCGCCGAGGCAACCGGCCTCGTCGCCCAGGGCCGCCGCGACCAGGCGCGGCTCCCGATGGAAGGTCATCCGTTCGTGCAGGGCGGCCCGGAGCGGGCCGAGCAGCTGCTCGCCGGCCCGGGCCAGGCCGCCGCCGATCACCATGGTGTCCACGTCGTAGAGGGCCTGCCCGGTGGCGAGCCCGTCGGCGAGCGCCTCGACGGCCTCCCGCCACACCCGGCCGGCCAGCTCCTCGCCGGCCGCCGCCCGCCCGGCCACGTCGGCCGCGCTCACCGCGCTGCGGGTCGGCGCGGTGTCGGCGGGGGCCGCCCCGGGACCGGTTCCGGCCGCCCCGGGTCGTGGGTCGTCGGCGAGTGCGGCGTAGCGGCGGGCGACGGCCGAGGCGGACGCGAGCGCCTCCAGGCAGCCGGTCCGGCCGCAGCCGCAGCGCGGCCCGTCGGGGCGTACCAGGATGTGGCCGATCTCGCCGGCCGCACCGTGCGCCCCGACGGCGGCCGACCCGGCCACCACGTGGGCGGCGGCGATGCCGGTGCCGATCGCGACGAAGAGCACGTGCCGGGCGTCCCGGCCGGCGCCGAGCCGGGCCTCGGCGATCCCGCCCACCCGCACGTCGTGGCCGAGCGCCGCCGGCAGTCCGAGCCGCGTCGCCACCAGGTCCCGCAGCGGTACGTCCCGGAAGCCGACGTTCGCCGACCAGACCGCCACCCCGGCGGCCTCGTCGACCACCCCGGGCACGGCGACGCCACACGCCACCGGGGTGGCCCCGGCGGCACGCGCCCGGTCGGCCAGCCCTCCGGCGACCGCGAGGACGGTCGCCACCACGGCGTCCGGGCCGCGCCCGGCGTCGGTCGGGTGGCGTTCGGCGTGCGCCGTGCTGCCGTCCGGGCGGACCAGGGCGCACTTCATCCCGGTGCCGCCGACGTCCAGCGCGACGACGAGACGTTGGTCGTCGTCCGGCCGGTCGGTCACGCCAGCACCACGGAACGGGTCAGGTGCCGGGGCGCGTCCGGGTCGAGGCCGCGGCTGGTCGCCAGGGCCACCGCGAAGCGCTGGGCCAGGATCAGGTCGGCCATCGGGTCGACCGGGGTCCGGCCGGCCGCCCAGCTGCCCAGCACGGTGTGGCAGCCGTGGTGGCGGCTGTGCACGAACGCCGCCCCGGTGGCCGCCACGTCCTCCGGCAGCCCGTCGGGCAGCTCCCCGAACGCCCAGACCAGCCGGCCGGGTGCGGCGATCGAGATGGGACCGTGCCGGTAGTCCATCGCCGGGTACGCCTCGGCCCAGAAGGTGGCCGCCTCGCGGCACTTCAGCGCGGCCTCCTGGGCCAGCCCGACCGTCCAGCCCCGACCGAGGAAGGTGGCCTGGTCGACGCGGGCCGGGTCGAGCGGCAGCGGAGCCCGGACGGCCACCTCGGCGTCGGCGGCCAGCGCCTCGACGTTGTCGCCGAGGTGGGCGCGGAGCAGCGCCAGGGCGGTGGTGGCGAACCGGGTCTGCACCACCGAACGCTCGTCGGCGAAGGGCATCGGCACGGCCGTGCCGGCCAGCGCGACGGCGGGCGAGCCGGGGTCGCCGACGAGGACGGTGGTGGGTGTCCGACCGCGGTGCGCGGCGAGCAGGTCGAGGACCTCGGTGGTGGTGCCCGAGCGGGTGACCGCGATCAGCCGGTCGTAGCGGCGGTCGGCGGGGAACTCGCTGGCCTGGAAGGCGTCGGTCTCGCCGTGACCGGCCCGCTCGCGTAGCCCGGCGTACGCCATGGCCATGAACCACGACGTGCCGCAGCCGACGACGGCGACCCGCTCGCCGGGCCGGGGGAGGCCATTGGCGACGGTGCCGGAGAGCCGGGCCGCCTCCCGCCAGCAGTCGGGCTGGCTGGCGATCTCCGCGTCGACGTACGCCATGGGGAACTCCTCGCACAGGGGAGGGAGGTGCGCAATACGGCTCATTACCACCGTCTTTCGCGCGTTATTCTGCGCGAAACGGGGTGGGTGTGGCAACCTGCCCCCGGATCGCGCAGAGCAGGGTTTTGCGCACCGTCAGTTTCGCGCACTACTGTGCACGCCATCAATCACCGTTCGGGCAGAGTCATCGGAGGCCCCTCGTGGACCGGTACGCCAGGTGGAACGCTCTGCTCGAGATGCTCACCGGCAGTGGCCGGGTCAGCGTCGAGGAGGCCGCCGACCGGCTGGACGTCTCCCAGGCCACCATCCGCCGCGACTTCGACCAGCTCGCCCAGCAGCAGATGATCACCCGGACCCGGGGCGGCGCGGTCGCCAACGGTGTCTCGTACGACCTGCCGCTGCGCTACAAGACGGCCAAGCACTCGGCCGAGAAGCAGCGGATCGGCGCGGCCGCCGCCGCGCTCGTCTCCCCGGGCACCGTGGTCGGCCTCAACGGCGGCACCACCAGCACCGAGGTGGCCCGGGCCCTCGCCGTCCGGCCGGATCTGAACACCAACGCCGAGGGTGCCCAGCTCACCGTGGTCACCAACGCCCTGAACATCGCCAACGAACTGCTGGTCCGCTCCCGGATGAAGGTGGTGGTCGCCGGGGGTGTGGTGCGGCCGAAGTCGTTCGAGCTGGTCGGGCCGCTCGGTGGGGCGCTGCTGCGTGAGGTCACCCTGGACGTCGCCCTGTTGGGCGTGGACGCGCTCGATCCCCAGTTGGGTGCCGCCGCCCACCACGAGGGGGAGGCGGCGATGAACAACCTGATGGTGGCCCGGGCCAAGCGGGTGGTGATCATCGCGGACTCGTCGAAGCTCGGCGGCCACGCGTTCGCCCGGATCTGCCCGGTGGAGCGGGTGGAGACCCTGGTGACCGACTCCGGGGCGGCCCCGGAGCTGGTCGCTGCGTTCCGTGCCGCCGGAGTGGCCGTCATCTGCGCCTGAGTGATCCCTCGGTGCACCGTCGGTAGTAATCGAGCGCCGATGCATACCGGGTATTGCCACCCGGGGCATACCGAGTATGGTGACCGCTGTCATCAGCCACCATCGGGGGAGGCGCAGCTTGTCGGCTGTCCTGGAGATCGAAGGTCTACGTAAGACGTACAAGAGCCGCAGGCGTGGTGTCCGCAACGCGCTGGACGGCTTCGACATGCGGGTGGAGGCCGGTCAGGTGCACGGCTTCCTCGGCCCCAACGGGTCGGGCAAGACCACCACGCTACGCACCCTGCTCGGGCTGATCCGGCCGGACGGCGGGCGGATGGCGATCCTCGGCCACGAGGTGCCCACCGCGCTGCCCACCGTCGCCGGTCAGGTCGGCGCGATCGTGGAGAGCCCGCAGTTCTTCCCGCACTTCACCGCCCGGGACACCCTGTCCCTGCTGGCCGGGGCCGGCGACGTCCCCGCCGTCCGGGTCGACGAGGTGCTCGAACTGGTCGGGCTGCGGGACCGGGCCGGCGAGCGGGTCAAGACGTACTCGCTCGGCATGAAGCAGCGGCTCGCCGTCGCGTCCGCCCTGCTCAAGAACCCGAAGCTGCTGATCCTGGACGAGCCGGCCAACGGCCTCGACCCGGGCGGCATCCGGGAGATGCGTACCCTGATGCGTACCCTCGCCGAATCCGGGATGACGGTGGTGCTCTCCAGCCACATCCTCGGCGAGATCCAGCTCATCTGCGACGAGGTCACCATCATCTCGCTGGGCCGTCGGGTCGCCGCCGGCCCGGTGGAGCAGGTGCTCGCCCAGCACTCGCACGGCGGGGTACGGGTGCGGCTGGACGCCGCCGAGGACCTCGCCGCCGCGGCCGACCTGCTCGGCCGGGCCGGGGTCGCGGTCACCCGGCACCCCGACCACCTGATGCTGGCCGGCGTCGACAAGCCGGCCACGGTCAGCCGGCTCCTCGCCGAACAGCACCTGTACGTCAGCGAGCTGGCCCCGGTCTCGGTGGACCTGGAGAGCGTCTTCCTGGAGATCACCGCCACCGCGCCGGTCCCCGGCCAGCACCGCCAGGTCGACGAGTCCACGAAGGTCGGCGAGCCGGGCCACACCGGCGGCACCACGGGAGGGTGGGGCGCATGAGCCTGTACGTCACCGAACTGCGTCGGCTGGCCAAGCGTCGGCTCACCCGGGTCATGCTGGTCCTGCTGGTACTGGGCCTGGCCGGCATCGTCACCGCCTTCGGCTTCTCCAGCCACAAGCTCTCCCCGGCCGTGATCGCCGAGGCCCAGGCCGAGTCGGACGCGAACTTCCGGCAGGCCGTCCGGGACTGGGAGCGTTCGATCGCCGACTGCGAAGCGGCCAAGGCCCGTGGCGAGCAGACCGAGGACCGGTACGGCCCGAACTGCGGCCGGGACTGGCAGCCCACCCCGGACATGTTCGACCCGAAGTGGAACCTGCCCTACCAGTTCGACTTCCGGGCCGAGTTCGAGATCTTCATCGCCGTCTTCGCCGGGGCGGTGGCGCTCTTCGCCTTCCTGATCGGCGCCTCCTTCGTGGGGGCCGAGTGGAGCAGTGGCGGAATGATGAACCTGCTGCTGTGGCGGCCGAAACGGCTCGCCGTGCTCGGCACCAAGCTGGCCGCCGTGCTCACCACGCTGACCGGGGTGACGGTGGTGCTCGGTGCGCTGTGGACCCTGGCCTTCTGGCTGATCGCCACCTACCGGGGGACCACCGCGAAGGTCACCTCCGGGGTGTGGCAGTCCGTCGGGATCAGCGGACTGCGGGCACTGGCGATCATCCTCGCCGCCGGTGCGGTGGCCTTTGCGCTGGCCTCCCTGGGCCGGCACACCTCGATGGCGCTCGGTGTCGCCGTCGGCGTCGGGGTGATCAGCGAAATCGGCATCCGGATCGCGATGACCATCGCCGGGGTCCGGTTCGGGGACCGTTGGGTGCTCTCCACCTATGCGCTGGCCTGGTTCCAGAAGCAGTGGACGCTGATCGACTACCGCTCCTGCGAGTTCGTCCAGGGCGAGTGCACGCCGAAGGAGATGCTGGTGACCTGGCAGGACTCGGCGTTGGTCTTCGGCCTCGGCACCGCGGTGGTGGTGGCTGCCGCGTTCTGGTTGATGCGTCGGCGCGACATCACCTGAGCCGGGCGGCCCGGCACCGGATGCGGCGGGCTCGGGTCGACCAACGGTCGACCCGAGCCCGCCGTACGTCGTCAGCGTCGGCCGACAGCCGTCGGGCGGAAGCGTCGCCCACCCTGGTTAAGCTGGGATTCCCCGGCCGGCCCGCCCGGTCGTCCACCCTGCCGAGGAGCGCCATGCCGCCCGCCGACGCCATGCCGCCCGCCGACGCCATGCCGCCCGCCGACGCCATGCCGCCCGCCGACGCCATGCCGCCCGCCGACGCCATGCCGCCCGCCGACGCCGTGCCGTCCGCCAAGCCCGTGCTGTCCGCCGACGCCGAACTGTCCGCCGACGGTATGGCCCGGTCCGGGGCGTCGCCGGAGCCGGTCGACGCGCCGCAGCAGGCACCGTCGGTGCCGTCGCCCCGAGCGGCCCCGGACGACGAGCGGACCGGTGCGCGGGCGGCTCCGGCCGGTGCCGACGAGCTGACCGAACGGGAACAGCGGATCCTCGCCTTCGAACAGCAGTGGTGGCGGCACGCCGGGGCCAAGGAACAAGCCATCCGGGACACCTTCGGGCTCTCGGCGACCCGTTACTACCAGCTGCTCAACGGTCTACTCGATCGCCCCGCCGCACTGGTCGCCGAGCCGCTGCTGATCGGCCGGCTTCGCCGCCTGCGCGCCTCCCGGACCCGTAACCGGCGTCGCTGAGCCTTCCGCCCAAGCCCGCCGCCGGCACCGTGGGTGAATCCGGACCGACCGGCCGAGACGTCCGGCCGGACCGCCAGTCGCCGCCCAAAGGGGTGGACGGACGTCGGTGCGGGCGGCAGACTGCGGCACGTGGCAGGCGCGGTACGGCTGGAGCCGGTGGACGAGGCGAACCTGGAGTCGTTGCTCTCCGTAGCGGCGGCCGAGGCTGAGCCGAGTGACGTCATGCCCCCGGTCGAGGCCCCCGCCGGCTGGTCGCACGCCCGCCGGGAGGCGTTTCGGAACTTCCACCGGGCCAGCTTTGACGGCCTGGACGGCCCGAACCGCACGCTGATGTTCGCTGTGTGTGTCGGTGGCGAGGTGGTCGGCATGATCAGGATGACCCGCTGCGCCGCCCCCGGCGTGGTAGAGACGGGCATGTGGCTCGGCCGGTCGGCCCGGGGGCAGGGGCTCGGTGCCGCAGCCCTGCGGGAACTGCTGAACACCGCCGCCGCAGCCGGTATGCACTCCGTCGTCGCGGAGACCACCTCCGACAACGTGGGTGCTGTCTCGGTGCTGCGCAACTGCGGCGCCAAACTACGCGAAGAGGGTGGAAAGGTGCACGCGGAGATCTCCCTCGACGCGACCCCACCCGCCGTCGGCTGATCCGCCAACTCCCCCCGGGCGGTCGTCGTCATCGGCCCCGCCGGGGCAATGACACGCGTCAGCGCAGTGGCCCGCGCCAGCGCAGTGGGCAGCGGCATGCGGCTACGGCATGCGGCGGCGCCATGCGGCGAGGACCTCCGACGCGGCGGGCACGGCGACGGCACCCCCAGCCGGGCAGACGGCACCCCCAGCGGGGCGGACGGCAGCGGCAGCCGGGCAGGCGGCAGCGGTAGCGGGGCGGACGGCAGCGGCAGCCGGGCAGACGGCACCTCCAGCCGGGCAGGCGGCACCGGTAGCGGGGCGGACGGCACCCCCAGCGGGGCAGACGGCACCTCCAGCGGGGCAGACGGCACCTCCAGCCGGGCAGGCGGCACCGGCAGCGGGGCGGACGGCAGCGGCAGCCGCCGCAAAGGCAGACGGCAGCGGCAGCCGCGGCGACGGCCCCTGGATGAGGCGGCGTGTCGCGGACACTTGTGCTTCCCGCGACGAGTGGTATGCCCAGCAGTCATATTTATGCCTCTCAGGCATAACGCTCGCTGCCTGACTACTGGTCTGCGCCGACACGCCCAGACGGCCCCGAGCATCCAGCACCAGCACCGGCACCGGCACCGGCACCGGCACCGGAGCATCCGGCACCCGAGCACCCGGCACCGGCACCCGAGCACCCGAGCACCCGAGCACCCGGCACCGGCACCGGCACCGGCACCCGAGCACACGGCACCCGAGCACCCGGCGATCCGCAGCCACCCGCCGTCCCGTCGGGCGTGCCCGTGGTCAGCCCGCGTGTTTGTCGGCGTACGCGGCGAGCCAGGCGACCTGCGTGGGGTCCAGGGACGGGCGGACGCGACGGCGGGCGGTGGCGACGTGGGCGGCGGTGACCGTGGCGGCGGACAGGGACTCCCGCATCGCGGCCAGCGCCGCCTCCCGCACCAGCGCCGCGCAGTCCGCCGCCGAGAAGCCGGTCAGCTCCTCGCCGAGGGCCGGCAGGTCCACGTCCCCGGCGAGCGGTACGGCACGGGACGCGGCGCGCAGGATCTCCGTGCGGGCCGGGCCGTCCGGCGGCGGCACGTACACCAGCCGTTCCAGCCGGCCGGGGCGCAGCAGCGCCGGATCGACCAGGTCCGGGCGGTTGGTCGCGCCGATCACCACCACGTTGCGCAGCGCCTCGACCCCGTCCAACTCGGTCAGCAGCGCGGCCACCACCCGGTCGGTGGTGCCGCCGTCGGTGGCCTGGCCGCGTACCGGGGCCAGCGCGTCCATCTCGTCGAGGAACACCAGCGTCGGCGCGGCCTCGCGGGCGCGGCGGAACAGCTCCCGGACCGCCCGTTCGCTCTCGCCGACCCACTTGGAGAGCAGTTCGGCACCCTTCACCGACAGCACGTTCGCCCGCCCGGTTCCGGCCAGGGCGGTCACCAGGTAGGTCTTGCCGCACCCCGGCGGCCCGTACAGCAGCACCCCCCGGGGCGGCTGCACCCCGAGCCGGGCAAAGGTGTCCGGGTAGGTCAGCGGCCAGAGCACCGACTCGGTGAGGGTCTGCTTCACCTCGCCGAGACCACCCACGTCGTCGAGGGTGACCGTGGCCAACTCCAGGGTGGAGGCCGCCATCGTGGTCGGCCGGACCACCTCCAGCGCCGCCGAGAAGTCGGCCATCGCCACGGTGGGCTGCTCGGCCGTCTTCTGCCGCAGCGCCGCCCGTACCCCGGCCTCCCGGACCAGCGCGGCCAGGTCGGCGGCGACGAACCCGGGGGTACGACCGGCCACCTCGTCCAGCCGGACGTCCGGGGCCAGCGGCACCTGGCGGGTCAGCACGGTCAACTGTTCACGGCGCAGCGCCGGATCGGGCAGCGGCACCGTGATCCGTAACGACAGCAGGTCGGGCGCGCGTAACCCCGGGTCGACCGACTCCGGGCGCGAGGTGGTGCACACCACCGCCGTACCCGATCGGACGGCCCCGGCGACCACCTGCCGGAACACGGTGGCCAGCGGCCCGGCGTCCTCGGCCGGGGCCAGCGCCTCCACGTCGGTGACCAGCAGCACCCCCGGCCCGCCGTCGGCCAGCCCGGCGGCGGCCTCGCGGAGCCGGCGGGCCGCCGCGTCGTTGGTCAGCGCGGCGAGTTCCGGCGCCCACAGCGGGCGTACCCGGGCACCGACCGCCTTGGCCACCGCCCGCACCAGTGCCGACTTGCCCGAGCCGGCCGGGCCGCTGAGCAGCACGCCGAGCGAGACCGTGGTGCCCAGCCGGCCCAGCACCTCCCGGTGGTGGAAGCCCAGGTCCAACAGCTCGGTCAGCTCCTCGGCCTGGCCGCGCAACCCGGGCAGCTCGTCCACGTGCGGTACGTCGTCGTCCGCAGGTTCGTCGTCCGCTCCGGTAGCCGCCGGGCCACCGGCCACCGGCCCCGGACCCGTCGAGGTCCCCGCCGTCGAGGCGTCGGTGGTCCGGTCGCCGGACCGAAGGTCGTCGGCGCCTGTGGTCGTCCCCCGGTGAGGCCGGGACGGGCCGGAGGAGCCGTGGGTGACCTGGCCGTGTTCCCAGCCGACCACGGTGTCCATGGTCACCAGGGCACCGGTCGCCGGTTCGGCGGCGACCACGGTGAGCAGGCTGCTCGTCCAGGCGTACCCGACGCTGTTGGCGAGGCTGCGTCGGGCGGCCTCGACCAGACCGCGTACCGACGCGTCGGGGAGGACGTCCTGGGGCAGCAGCGAGACGTCGTCGCCCTCGGTGACCATCTTGCCGAGCAGCGCGAGCCGGAGCATCTCCGGGGACACCGCGGCGAGTACCGGCACCGGGCCGCTCAGGGTCACCCGTCGGGCTGGGGTCAGCGGGACCGGACCGACCGTCACCTGACCACCGTCGCGGACCCCGAGATTACCCAGGGTGAGGTCGTCGGCGTAGAGCAGCGCGGCGCTGGTGGTCGGTTCGGCGGGCGCGACGATCCCGGCGGTGACCCGTCGACCGGCCAGCCGCACCGGGTCACCGGGGCGCAGCGCCAGGGCGGTCAGCACCTCCGGGTGCAGCCGGACGATGCCGCGTCGGGCATCCAGAGCGGCCGGGCGCAGGCTGGCGGTCAGGGTGAGGTCCGGTGCGGGCATCGCCCGACAGTAGCCGCCCGGTGCCGCCGGCACCCCTCAGCCGTTGTTGTCGAGCAGCGTCGGGTCGCGTCGGATCAGTTCGGCCAGCCGGGCCGCCGGGTCGACGCCGGGCATCTCCCGGGCCGGCGTCCACGCCGGTGACGTCCTGCTCGCCGGAGGCCAGCCGGGTGGTGGCGCGGGAGGGTCAGGGGCGGCCCGTACCTCGGCTCCGGCCCGCTCGTCGGCGGCGTCCGCCCGCTCGACGCGCAGCGGGTACGTCCGCCCGGCGTACTCCACCCGCAACCCCACCGACAGGCCCGGCCATCCGGCGACCACCCGGCGGACCGCCTCGGCCACCGCCTCCACCGGGTCGACACCGGCCGGCACGGCCACCGCCCCCGGCTGCCCGGCTGCCGGGGCCGCCGGACCGGTGGCGTCGAAGGCCACGGTCGGCGTGCCGTCGTCGACCTCCGCGCCCTGATCGACCGACCGGCGGCGACGGGCCTCCTCACGGCGTGCCAGCCGGGCCAGTGTCTCGTCCAGACCACCCCTCATGACGTCCCCCTCTCCGAATGGAACGGTCCCGGGCGCCGATTCGTTCAGACGCCCTTCTCCCGCACCGCCCGGTCCAGCGCCCGGTCCAGGACGACCAGCAGGGCGTCCCGCACCGACAGCCGGTCCCGGGCGTCGAACTGCACCAACGGCACGTGGTCGCCGATCGCCAGCGCCCACCGGATCGCCCCCAACTCGTGGGTGAGCCGGCCGTCGAAGGCGTTCACCCCGACCACGAAGGGCAGGCCGGCCCGCTCGAAGAAGTCGATCGCCGGGTAGCAGTCGTCCAGCCGGGAGCTGTCCACCACCACCAGCGCGCCGAGCGCCCCTCGGGCGAGGTCGTCCCACATGAAACCGAAGCGGTGCTGACCGGGCGTGCCGAACAGGTACAGCTTCAGGCTCCGGTCGATGGTGACGCAGCCGAAGTCCATCGCCACCGTGGTGGTGGTCTTGGCGCTGCCCAGCCCCGGATCGTCCACCCCGATGCCGGCGCTGGTCATCTCGGCCTCGGTGGTCAGCGGGGCGATCTCGGAGATCGCCCCGACCGTGGTCGTCTTGCCCACCCCGAAACCACCGGCGATGAGAAGTTTGACCGGGATGGGTGGGGCGGCGCCCGCACCGGTCCGGGTGGTGGGGACCGGTGCGGTGGCCGCCGGGACCGCCGGCGGCCGGTACGGCGGTGGCGGGGGCGGGTGCTGAGCCGGGGTCGGAGGGCCGCCCACCGGCTGGCCGTAACGGGTGGAGGCACTGTTCGCGGCGAGCCCGCCGAGCGGGGCGACCGGCCATTCAGGAGATCGCACGGAGTCCATCAATCACTCGCAGGATGAGGTCGGGGTCAAATGCGTCGTCGACGGCGCCGACGTGCACGTCGAGGTGGCCGGCGGCCCGTAGGTCACCGACCAGCACCCGGGTCACGCCGAGTTGCAGCCGCATCCGGGCGGAGATCTCCGCGACCGAGATGGGTTCGCCGCAGAGCGCGACGATCGCCTGCAACTCGGGCGCGAGCAGGGCCACGACGGCAGCCCGGCCCGGCTCGGACCGGGCGGTGACCTGGGTCTCCAGGCCGATCGCCGGGTCCGCGCCGGCGACCCGTCCGGCCGTCAGCACGAACGGGCGGGGGCTGCTGGTCGGCCGGTCGGCCTCCGGCTCGGGAGCGGGTGTCGCCGCCCCGCCCCCCGGCGGGGTCCGCAGGTAGGGGCGGACCCGGACCGACGGTTCGGGCTCCGATTCCTCGCCGGCGGCGTCCCGGGTCATTGCTGAACGGCGTTCTTCAGCTCGGCGATCAGTCTCGGTGTCAGCGCGCCGCCGGCCCGCCCGGCGAAGAGCGTCATCTCGTACGCGACGGTGCCCAGGTTGGCCGACCGGTCGGCGATCACGCCGAGGACCGAGCCGCTGCTGATGGCGGTGATCAGCAGGTAGCCGTCGGCCATGTCGACGATCACCCGGTTGAGCCCGCCGAGGGCGTACCAGCTCGCCGCGCCGCCGGCCAGGCTGGTCATGCCGGAGACGACGGCGGCGAGGCGTTCCGCGTTGGACCGGTCCTTGATCGACGACATGGCCATCAGCAGCCCGTCGGAGGAGACCGCGATGGCCTCCAGGACGCCGGCCGTGCTGGAGGTGAACGAGTCCAACAGCCAGTTGAAGGTGCGCGCCTCCGGGCTCAGATCACCGGCCGGGTGGTTCTGGTAGTCGACGTTCTCGTGTACGTGCGGGCTGGTCACCGTGTCGTTCCTTCTTCAGTGCGGCGGTCGGTGCGGACTTCGCGCAGAGCACGGGCGACGCCCGTCTCGAACGCGTTGATGAGATCGCGGACCTCGCCCGGATCTCCCGGGTGCTGGCTGGGTGGTTGCCGGGGTGGTGAGACGGTCAGGTTGGCACCCGGGATCCGCCGGGTCAGTCGGGGCGTCGCCGGTTCGGCGGGGTGGTCGGCGGCCGGTGCGGCCTGTTCGGCCCGTTGTACCCCGGACTGGAACTCCTCGACGAGAGCACGGGCGGCGGCCGGGTCGGCGTGGGTGGCGTCCACCGGACCGACGACCGGGGCGGTGCGGGGCAGGCTCGCGCCGGGTACCCGCTGCCGGATACCGGTCAGCGGGGCCGGTGGAGCGGCCGGGGCGGCCCGGCCGGCCGGGACGGTGTCGGCCGGCGGGGCGGCCGTCCGGCTCGGGTCCGCGTCGACCGGGGCCACCGTGGCGGTTCCCCGGGCCGGCAGGACGGGTGCGTCGGCCGGCTGCCCGGCGGGCCGGACCGGAAGACCGTCCGGACCGGCCGGCAGGGTCGGCTCCGGCGCGGCGGGCACGGTGCCGAAGGCGTCCCAGGGGCCGGTGGCCGCCATGCTCCGGGTCGCCTTGCCGACCAGCGTCGGGTCGAACCCGGGCAACGCCGCGGGATCGACCAGGGGCCGGGCCGGGCCGGCGTCCACCAGTGGCCGGTTCGGGCCGGCGTCGACCGTGACCGGTGTCCGACCGGTCCGCAGGGGGCTGTCGGGTTCGCCCGTCCCGACCGGGATGCCGACTCCGGGTCGGTCCCGCGACGGCAGCGCGGCGGGAGCGGTGGTCCCGGGCCGGTCGCGCGACGGGAGTACGGCGGGAGCGGTGGTCCCGGGCCGGTCGCGCGACGGCAGCGCGGCGCGGGCGACGGGTTCGCCGTGCCGGCCGCTGGTGGCCTGGACCAGGGCGGAGCCGGGGAGCGTCAGGGTGGCGGTCACCCCGCCGCCGGGGGTCGCCGCGAGCTCCACCGTCCAGCCGTGCCGGCGGGCCAGCCGGCCGACCACGAAGAGCCCGAGCACCTCGGACGGGGCCAGGTCCAGCCGCTCCCGGCGGGTGAACCGGGCGTTCTCCTCGGCCAGCCGCTGCGCGCTCATGCCGATGCCCTGGTCGATCACGGCCAGCCGCGCGCCGTCGTCGGTCGGTTCGCCGGCCACCACGACCCGGGTGTGCGGCGGGGAGAAGATGGTGGCGTTCTCCATCAGCTCGGCCAGGGCCAGCACCAGGTCGCCGATGATCGCCGGGACGGCGACCACCTCGGGTGGGACCTGCACGTCCACCCGGGTGTAGTCCTCGATCTCGCCGAGTGCCAGCCGGACTACGTCGGCCACCGGGACCGGTGCGACGTGTGCGTCGTCGCCCGCCGCGCCGGAGAGCACCACCAGGCTGCCCGCGTTGCGGCGCAACCGGCTGGAGATGTGGTCGAGCCGGTACAGGTGCTCCAGCCGGCCCGGTTCGGTCTCCTGCTGCTCCAGCCGGTCGATCAGGGCGATCTGCCGGCCGACCAGGTTCTGGGTACGCCGGCCCACGTGGCCGAACATCTGGGCCACGTTGCGCCGGCTCGCCACCTGCCGTTCCACCAGCCGGGCGGCGGTGTTCTGCACCCGTTCGAAGGCGCGGGCCAGGTCGCCGATCTCGTCCCGGGCACCCACGTCGACGGGGTCGAGGCGTACCGGTGAGCTGGTTTCCGACTCGTCGTCGGCGACCCGGACCAACTCGGACTCGGCGACCCGGGCGACCCGGTCGGCGGAGCGGGTGAGCCGGGTGAGCGGCCGTGCCACCGCGCGACCGACGGCCATGGTGAGCAGGATGACCGCGATCAGGATCGTCACGATCAACAACGTCACCCAGTACGCACCGGCGAGCGCCACCTGCCGGTCGGCGCGCACCTCGGCGGTGACGTCGGCGGCCAGCTTCTTCTCCACGAACTGGCCCAGGGTGATCATCGAGGAGACGGTGGGGAAGAGGGTCGCCACGTCCAGCGAGCCGATCGCCGTGGCCGGGTCCAGGGCGCTCTGGTTGATGAAGTCCGGGCCGGTGCGGTTGGCCACCGCGACTTCCTCGAGGGTGAGCAGGTCGAGCTGCTCGGGGGTGACCAGGGCCTGGAGCCGGGCGCTCTCCTCGGAGAGGACGGCGAAGTTGGCCACGTAGGCGGTGACGGTCTGGGCGTTGGGCCGGGCGGCGACCAGCACGATCAGGGTGGCGCCGGCGCTGAGGCTCTCACCGGTGCGCAGCAGACCGTCCAGGGCCAGCACCTGCCGCCCGGTGGGGGTACGGGTGTCCGCGTTGAGCCGTAGCCGGAGCGAGTCGATCAGGGTGGTGTTCACCGGCCCGTACCCCGCCATGATCTGGTCCGGACCGGTCTGCCCGGCCACCGCGGCGGTGCGGAGGGCGGCCAGTTGCCGTACCCCGTCGAGGGCGGTGTCGACCTCCGCCGGCAGGTCGTCCCCGGCCTCGGCGCGCAGGTCGGCGATCCGGTCGTCCACCTCGGCGATCTTCTGCACCAGGTCGGTGCGCCCGACCTGGCCGAGCAGCAGACCGATGGCGAGCAGGCGTTCCTGCTGGAGGTGTTGGAGGATCGTGCCGACCCGGCTGGCGATCCGCACCCGGTCGGCGAGGTCGCCGGCCCGCTGGGCCACGGTCGCCCGGTCCCAGACCACCGGCACCGTGAGCCCGGTCATGCAGAGCAGCGGGACCAGGACCAGCAGGGCGAGCTTGCCCCGGATCCGCAGCCTACCGAGCAGCATCGAAGGGCCTCCACCGCTCGGGTCCGGCGCTCTGCCCCGCCGGCTGGAGCACCGGGACCGACCCGTCCGGTCGGCGGTCGGGCCGGGCCGGCGGCTCCCACGGGACGGCCTCGGTCGCCTCGGCCGGCCCGCCCGGGGCGGTGCGCCGACCCCCCGGGGTGTCACTCCGGCGGGACAGCCAGCCGCTGGCGGCGAACGCGACCAGGAGCAGCCCGGCCAGCCCGCCGGCACCGAGGATCAGCAGGCCGTCGCGGTCGAGCTGGTCGAGCCGCTGCCGGAGCACCCGGTCCAACTCGTCGAGGATGACCGGCTGGAGTTCCCGGACCGCACTCTGGGCCTGGGTGCGCGCACCGGCGAGCTTGGTCAGGTCCAGCTCCTGGGTGCGGCCGGTGGGCCGGGACAGCGCGGCCAGCGCCTCGACCGCCCGCTGGTAGTTGTCCAGCGGGGTGAGCACCTCGGCGCCGATCGCGGCGCTCTCCGAGGTGTCGACCACCGTCTGGAGGTCGCCGACCAGGTCACCCGCGGGTTGCAGGGCGGCGAACCGGAGGGCGGCCAGCTCCCCCGCGGTGCGGGCCTGCTCGGCGGCGGGTCGCCGCTGGGCCAGGACGGCCAGGTCGACCAGCCGTCCGGTGGCGACCATCGCCTCGGGCATCTCCTCGCCGACGCCGTCCTGGAGGAAGTACGAGTCGGAACCCGGGTCGCGGATCAGGCCGGAGGTCTCCCGTACCTTGCCGTGCAGGGCGAGCAGCAGGTCGGTGACCTCGCCGTACGCCGTGAAGGCCGCCTCCGGGTCGGTGAGCGACCGGCTGGGCAGGCCCTCCAGTTTGGCCCGGAGCCCGGCCCACCGTTCGGTGCTGCGCAGCTCGCCGCCGATCCGGGTGTCGACCGCCGCGGCCTGCTCCACCGCCCGGTCCAGGGCGTCCCGGGAGACCGGTCGGCCGGCGACGGCGGCGGTCTGCGCGTCCACCAACGCCTCGGTGACCGGGCCGAGGGCGCGCAGGTACTCGACGCCGAGGCGCTCCCGTGCGGCCAGCTCGCGGTCGGCGTCCACCAGCCGGTGGCCCTGTACGACGAGGAACGCCACCGGCAGCAGCAGCGCGGTGGCGAGTAGCAGCGGCAACAGGCGGCCCGGTGTCCTGGGCCGTCGACGGACCCGCGAGGCGGGAACGGTCATGGTTGTCTCCTCCGGCGGCGGCGCAGGGGTTCGGGGATGGCGGGAAACTTCGGTCCCGTGCGTCGGACCGGAACCTAATCGAAGGTCGATGCCTGGCCGGAGCTCTGCACCCGTCAGTTTTGCGTCACTTCGAGTGATGTGACGCGACATCGACCTGCTCGCCACGCTGCGTACTGTTGTCGCGGTGACATGCTCGTTTCCATAGCGGTATCGCGCCTTTGGTGTGAATTCACGAATTCCGAATTCGGTCTGGGTGAACGCCGGGTGACCCTGTGCGGTTTGCCCTGTCGGGCCGACGATCGGCTGAGCGGGACGGACGTACGGCGGATCTCAGCCAACGCTCAGCTTGCGGGCCGTACCGTGAGCCGAATGACATCGCCGTTGTCGGTCGCGCGGATCCGTCGCGCCCTGCCCACCGGCCGCCGGGCGGTCGCCGCGTCGGTGGCCGTCGTCCTGGTGGCGGCGCTCGTCGGGTGGGCGGTGTGGCCGGACCGGTCGGGCTTCCGCACCGAGTCCACCATGCTGACCGTGCGCTCCGGGCCGACCGGCGACGAGCCCGTCGACCTGGACACCACCCTCTACCTGCCGCGGGACGCGTCGACCGGCCGGAAGGTCCCGGCCGTGCTGCTGGCCCACGGCTTCGGTGGCACCAAGGACTCGGTCCGGGCCGACGCCGAGGACCTGGTGGGCCAGGGCTACGCGGTGCTGACCTGGACCGCGCGGGGCTTCGGCCGCAGCGGCGGCCAGATCCACCTGGACAGCCCCGACCACGAGGTACGCGACGCGCAGCGGCTGCTGGACTGGCTGGCCGCCCGCCCCGAGGTGCGTACCGACGCCGCCGGTGACCCCCGGGTCGGGGTGGTCGGCGGCTCGTACGGCGGCGGCCTGGCCCTGCTGCTGGCCGCGCAGGACCCCCGGGTCGACGCGATCGTCCCCATGATCACCTGGAACGACCTGTCCCGGGCCTTCCTGCCGGAGAGCACCGGCAAACCGGCCACCGAGGGCGTGTTCAAGAAGGGCTGGGCCGGCATCTTCTTCGGCGGCGGCGGCAGCGCCGGTTCCGGACCGGCCGGCCTCTCCGGCGACACCGCCGCCGCCCAGCCGGAGGGTGCTCCCGCGTCGGCCGGTGCACCCAGCCCGCAGCCGGGCAACGGGCCGGGCAGCCGGTCGTCGCGTGCCCCGGGGGCCGCCGCCGACCCGTCCTGCGGCCGGTTCGCCGCCGACGTCTGCGCCGCGTACCTGCGGATCGCCAGCACCGGGCGGGCCGACCAGGCGGCGGTGGACCTGCTGCGGCGCTCCTCCCCGGCCGACGTGCTGGGCCGGATCAAGGCCCCCGCCCTGCTGGTGCAGGGCGAGGCGGACACCCTCTTCCCGCTCACCGAGGCGGACGCCAACGCGCGCGGCATCGCCGCCGCCGGCACCCCGGTGCGGGTGGCCTGGTTCACCGGCGGCCACGACGGCGGCTCCGGGCCGACCAGCGACTCCGACCGGGTGAAGTACCTGACCGTGCAGTGGCTGGACCACTACGTCAAGGGCATCGGCGCGGCCCCCGGCGACGACTTCACGTTCTCCCGGATCGCCGGCTTCGACGCCCTCGACCGGGGGCTGGTCGCCACCGGTTACCGCACCGGGGACTACCCCGGGGTCACCGGGGACGCCCGGCGGGAGGTGCCGGTCGACGGGCCGGCGCAGCCGGTGGCCAACCCGCCCAACGGCAACCCGGCGGCGATCTCGGCGGTCCCGTTCGCCGGGTCGCTCGGCTCCCTGCTCGACGGGGTGGCCGGTGACGTGCCCGGCCAGCACGCCCGGTTCGAGTCCGCGCCGCTGGCCGAGGCGGTGGACGTGGTGGGCGCACCCACCGTCACCGTCCGGGCCGCGTCGGCGACCGGCGAGGCGGTGCTCTTCGCCAAGCTCTACGACGTCGACCCGGCCGGCGCGGCGACGCTGCCCTCCGGGTTGGTCGCCCCGATCCGGTTGACCGGGCTGCCGGCCACCATCGACGCGGCGCGGCCGGTCCAGGTCACCCTGCCGGCGATCGTCCGGCGGGTCGAGGCCGGGCACCGGCTGCGGGTGGTGCTGGCCACCGCCGACCAGGCGTACACCACACCGGCCGCGCCGGCCGTCTACACGGTGGCGGTCGACGGCGCGGTGAGCCTGCCGACGGTGACCGCCACGCCGATCCCGACCACCGCGACGGTGTGGCGCTGGGTGCTGGTCGGCCTGCTGGCCGCGATCGTGGTCGGGCTCGCCGTGGTCGTCGCCGTGGTCCGCCGCCGGCACCGCCGCCAGGACGACTCCGTCCATCCCGAGTACGCGGGCATCCCGCTGGCCGTCCGCGACCTGCGCAAGGAGTACGCGGACGGCTTCGTCGCGGTGTCCCGGGTGGACTTCGAGGTGCACCCCGGTCAGGTGATGGGGCTGCTCGGCCCGAACGGCGCCGGCAAGACCACCACCCTGCGGGTGCTGATGGGGCTGACCCAGCCGACCGCCGGGGAGATCTACGTCTTCGGGCACCGCCTGGTGCCCGGGTCGCCGGTGCTGTCGCGGATCGGCGCGCTGGTGGAGGGGCCCGGTTTCCTGCCGCACCTGTCCGGCCTGGAGAACCTGAAGGCGTACTGGCGGGCCACCGGACGGCCGTGGGCCGACGCGCACTTCGACGAGGCGTTGGAGATCGCCGGCCTGGGTGCCTCGGTGCACCGGCGGACCAGGAAGTACAGCCACGGGATGCGGCAGCGGCTGGCCATCGCGCAGGCCATGCTGGGCCTGCCGGAGCTGCTGGTGCTCGACGAGCCGACCGACGGGCTGGACCCGCCGCAGATCGCCGAGATGCGCCGGGTGCTCCAGCGGTACGCCACCGACGGCCGGGCGGTGCTGGTCTCCAGTCACCTGCTGGCCGAGGTGGAGCAGACCTGCACGCACGCGGTGGTGGTGAACAAGGGCCGGATCGTCGCCGCCGGTCCGGTCGAGGAGATCGTCGGCGAGTCGCCGAGCACCCTGTTCGAGGTGACCGACCAGGCCGCCGCGCGGGCGGTGCTGAGCCGGCTCGACACGGTGCAGGTGGTGGCCGACGACGACGGTGGCGGGTTGGTGGTGGACACCAACGGGACGGCCCGCAGCGAGGTGGTGGCCGAGCTGGTCCGGGCCGGGATCGGGGTGGACCGGGTGGTGCCACGGCGTCGCCTGGAGGACGCGTTCCTCGCCCTGGTGGGCGAGAACTCTCGGGGAAGCGGTGACCGGTGATGACGGGTTCTGCGGCGGCTTCGGCGTCGGGCGCTGGCCCGAACGGCGGCGCGGTTCCGTCCGGTGCGGCGTCGGGCGGCGCGGCCCCGGACGGGAGCGCGACGAGGGCGTTCGGGCCGGGTGGGGCGGCGGCCGGGTACCGGCCGGGGGCGACCCTGCCGTTCGGGGCGGAGTTCCGCCGGCAGGCGTCGCGGCGGCGTACCCAGTTGGCGCTCGGGTTCATGGTGCTGCTGCCGCTGATCATCCTGGTGGCGTTCCAGTTCGATTCCGGGGACGACGACGGCGGTGGGCGTGGCGAGTTCTCCAGCCTCGCCGACCTGGCCACCTCGGGCGGGCTCAACTTCACCCTCTTCTCGATCCTGGTGTCGGCGTCGTTCCTGCTGGTCGTGGTGGTGGCGCTGTTCTGCGGTGACACGGTGGCCAGCGAGGCGAGCTGGGGCAGCCTGCGCTACCTGCTGGCGGTGCCGGTGCCCCGGGCGCGGCTGCTGACGGTGAAGCTGCTGGTGGCGCTGGCGTACTCGGGGCTGGCCCTGCTGCTGCTGGCCGGCACGGCCCTGCTCGCCGGCACCCTGCGCTACGGCTGGTCGCCGCTGACCAGCCAGGTCGCCGCCGAGCTGACCCCGACCGAGGGGCTGCTGCGGCTGCTGGCGGTGCTGGGCTACCTGGCGGTGGTGCTGCTGGTGGTGGCCGGGCTGGCGTTCCTGCTCTCGGTGCTCACGGATGCCGCGCTGGGCGCGGTCGGCGGCGCGGTGCTGCTGTGGATCCTGTCCAGCATCCTGGACCAGATCACCGCGCTGGGGGTGCTGCGCGACTTCCTGCCGACCCATTACAGCAGCGCCTGGCTGGGCCTGCTCTCCACCCCGATGCAGACCGACGACGTGGTGCGGGGTGCGATCTCGGCGATCAGCTACGCCACCCTGTTCTGGGGCCTGGCCTTCTGGCGCTTCACCCGCAAGGACGTCACCAGCTGACCCGGCCGATCGGCGCCGACCCGGCCAGGTTGCCGGGCGGGTTGCCGGGCGGCTGTCGCAGCGGGGCCGGTGGTGCGGTGTCACTGCCGGCGGACACCGCACCATCGGCCCCGTTGAATGGATCACCCCGGTGTCGGGCGCACCCGCCGGCGTGGCCGACGGGGCGACCGCAGCGGCCCGGCGGGAAGTCGGCAGTGGCCGGGGCCGTCGAGCGGGGCGTCGCACCAGATCCGGGTACGCACGGACTGACCAGTCCTCCGGCGACAGGGTCGTCCCGCCGAAGTCGATGGCGAGCAGGTGTCCGAGTGGGCGACGTAACGCCATCGCCAGAGCGGCGACCTCGTCGGCGCTGGTCAGCGTTGTGATGGTCTCGTGGTGGTGGCATGCCTTCGGATCGTGGATCGCGCACGATCGTGGGGCTACTCCGTCTCGTTCTCCACGGCTGCACGGGCGGTGGCGCCGCTGCGGACCAGGATGGGGTTCCGTGGTGTGCCGGAGCGGATTCCCATGATCGTTTGCAGATTAGGGAGACGACACGCCGTGCCGAGTGCGCGAAAAGGTTAAATGATCATGGGTGCCCACCTGTGCCCACACCGGCGGTGCGGCTCCCACCCTCACCGGAGTGCGGCCTGCGGGGGCGGTACGACCTTGTCGAGTTGCCGTTCGAGGCTGAGCGGGTCGTCGAAGAACTCGACGTCGCTGACCGTGCGCAACTCGGCGACGATCGCTGCCGGCCAGTCGCGCGCCGAGCCGTCCAGCGCCGCGACCCGACTCTCTCTCGCGATCGTTGACAGGCCGAAGACGTGGTAGCAGTGCTCGGCTGCCTGATCGGGATCACGCAGGCTGACGGCTTGGACGTACGCCGCCTTGCTGTCGTTGGCGACCCGTAGGGTGACCGAGCGGTTGCGTCCCGACTCCAGCGGAATCGGAGCGTCACGTTGGAGATGTCGGCCACGCCCGGCCCAAGCGGTAACCCGGTCCGTGACCCGATCGACGAATCTGATCCCCGCCTGACGTGGGGCGAGCCATCGCAACTGATCAGCGCGGAGGGAGGCTTGGGCGACGTCAAGCACCAGCCTGCCCAGATCATCAGCGGCCCCGAAAGTCGTGATCTCACCAGGTGCGGCGTTGACCCCGTTGAGGCCGCCCCCAGTCATGATCTGGGCGAACGCCTCGGCTGCGCGGCCGGCCACCAGGTTCACTCCTGCCATGGCCAGCAGGGAAGCGGCGGCGGCACGATCGGTCACCCGGTAGCCGGAGCCCATCGGCTCGACCAACACCCGCACTCCGTCACCGTCGCCGTAGGACAGCGGCAGATCGACCAGCAGGCCGTCCCCGTACGGGTGCACGACGGTGTTGTCGTTGACGGCCCGGAGGACAGCACCGATGACATTCGTGGCGTTCACGATCATCTCCCTCCTCACGGCTCCCGCCAGATGAAGTCGTCCCCGATCGAGATGAAGCACTCTGCGGCGAACGCTTCCAGGATCGCACGGTACGTGCCGGGTGCGACCCTCGGTTGAAGCGGAACGGCAGGGATGTCGTCTGGTGCGTAAGCGCCCTCTTCGCCGCCGCCGGGCTCGCTGCGGTGCTTGTGGGTGCCGGGAATTGGGCGATGTGGGGTGTTCAGGCACAGACGGCGGGCGGAGAAGCCCGAACGACCGTCGCCAACGAGGTACTGAAGTTTCGGCTCGCTGGGTTCCAGCTCATTCACCATCATGCGGATTCGGCACGGAGCGAGCGCCATGATGTCGGTGTCGACCCGGAGCAAACCGTGTTTGATCATGGGGCTCTTGGCGGTCCACGAGATGCCGCCCACGGTTGTCGCTGCCGCAAGTGGTGACAGCAGGGCGCCCAGATTGGCGGCCGTCATCAGGGGGGACACCTGCCGACTCACGTGCGGACCCCTTCCTGCCGCCAGAGGTGACGACGTGAGACCACCTCGCTCTGTGTCGGGCCGGACACTATCGGAGACGGCGACGATGGGCGCAGAAGCAGCGCTCGTGTCGAGTCGCGAACCTGACACTGGTCGAAGCGTCAGCGAGTCCTCGTACCAAAGGCCGGGCGCGGTGGGGGTCAGCCGGGGGTGGGGAGGGAGACGGTGACCACCAGGCCGCCCTCGGGGCGGGGGGTCGCCCGCACCGTGCCGCCGTGCGCGCGGGCCACCGCCCGGACGATGGACAGCCCCAGGCCGAAGCCCCGCTGACCGGCGACCCGCTCCCGGTTGAGCCGGCGGAACGGCAGGAACATCGTCTCGATCTCGTAGCCGGGCACCACCGGCCCGCTGTTGCGGACCGTCAGGGTGGCCCGACCGTCGACCACGGCGGTGGCGACGGCGAGCCAGCCACCCTCGTCGACGTTGTGCCGGACGGCGTTCTCCACCAGGTTCTGGGTGAGCCGTTCCAGCAGGACCGGATCACCGACGGTGGGGGCCGGGGCCAGCTCACGGGTGACGCGCAGCGTGGTGGACCGGGCGGTCTGCTCCGCGACGTGCCCGGCGACCTCGGCGAGGTCCACGTCGGTGCGTTCGGCGAGTTCGTTCTCCGAGTCGGCGAGGGTGAGCAGCCCGTCGATCAGCCGCTCGTGGCGTTCGTTGACCGCCAGCAGGGTCTCGCCGAGCTGCCGCAGCTCGGGCGGGGCGTCCGAACGGGTGATCGCCAGCTCGACCAGGGATCGGTTGATCGCCAGCGGGGTACGCAGTTCGTGGGAGGCGTTGGCGACGAAGCGCCGCTGCCCGTCGAAGGACCGGTCGAGCCGTTCGAGCATCAGGTCGAAGGTGTCGGCCAGCTCCTTCACCTCGTCGGTCGGACCGACCAGGGCGATCCGCTCGTGCAGCCCGCGGCCCGCGCCGTCCGCCCCGGCGATCCGGCGGGCCGTGCCGGTGATCTGCTGCAACGGCTGCAACGCCCGGCCGGCGACCAGCCAGCCGAAGGCGACCGCGGCGATGGTCACCACGGCCAGCGCCACCCCACCCTGGGTGAGCAGCGAGTCCAGGGCGTCCCGCCGGGCGTCGTCCTGCACCTGCCGGACGATGGTGCGCAGGTGTTCGGCCTGGCTGGTACTGATCTGGGTGCCCTGCGGCAGCGAGATCGACTCCTGGCCGCCGCTGCCGCGCAGGTTGAACCCGAGCCCGTGGGCGAGCCGCTGGTCGACCAGCACGTACGTCACGGCGAGCAGCACCGTGCCGGCGAGCAGGAACAGGCCGCCGTAGATGATGGTCAGCCTGGCCCGGATGGTCGCTTTCCTCATCGGATCTGGTACCCCACTCCGGGCACCGTCTCGATGACCGGCGGGTCACCGAGCTTGCGTCGCAGCTTCATCACGGTGACCCGCAGCACGTTGGTCATCGGGTCGATGTGCTCGTCCCAGGCCCGTTCGAGCAGGTCCTCGGCGGAGACCACCGCGCCGTCGGCGCGCAGCAGCTCGGCCAGCACGCTGAACTCCTTGCGGGACAGCGGCACGAAGTTCCCGTCCCGAGTGACCTGCAACCGGGACGGGTCCAGGACGATCCCGGCCCGGGTGAGCTGCGGCGGGGCCGCCGGCCGGGTGCGCCGGGTCAGCGCGTGCACCCGGGCGCTCAGCTCGACGAACGCGAACGGCTTGGTGAGGTAGTCGTCGGCGCCGATGGCCAGGCCGGCGACCCGTTCCCGGACGGCGGCGGCGGCGGTCAGCATCAGGATCCGGGTGTCCCGCTCGGCCCGGACCAGCGCCCGGCACACGTCGTCGCCGTGCACCACCGGCAGGTCCCGGTCGAGCACCACCACGTCGTAGCCGTTGACGCCGATCCGTTCCAGGGCCGCGTCACCGTCGTACGCGACGTCGACCGCGAACGACTCCCGACGGAGCCATTCGGCGATCGCGTCCGCGAGCAGCTTCTCGTCCTCGCACACCAGTACGCGCACCGTTACATCCTCGCCCACGCCGGGATAACCACCGCGTTAACGCCACCGCTTATGCCCTGGATACCGCCTCAGGAGTTGAGTTATCCCTAATGCCGGCTCTCTGCCGGCCGGAAGGGAGACCGACGATGCGACGAAATCCGCTGAGCCTGCTGCTGGCCCTGCCCGTGGTGGCGGCCCTGGCCCTGAGCGGCTGCCAGTCCGCCGGCGACGACGATCCCGGGGTGGCCACCGCCGGTGGCGGCGGCGCGGAGCCCTCGGTGTCCGCCGCCGGGCTGAGCGACGAGCAACGCCAGCTCAAGTTCACCGCGTGCCTGCGGGAACAGGGCCTCGACGTGCCGGACCCGCAGCCGGGGCAGAAGGGGCCCCGGTTCGACTCCGGGTCGGACATCGACCTGGGCAAGGTGCAGGCGGCGCTCCAGCAGTGCCGCGAGTACGCCCCCAACGGCGGGCAGCCCCGGCAGCTCGACGCCGAACAGACCGAGCAGGTCCGCAAGCTGGCCGGCTGCATGCGGGAGAACGGCGTGCCGGACTTCCCGGACCCCGCTGCCGACGGGCGTATCCAGCCCGGCAAGGCCAACATCGACCTGAAGGACCCGAAGGTGCGGGCCGCGTTCGACAAGTGCCGGGAGATCATGCCCAACCTCGGTGAACGCCGGAGGACGTCATGAGCACCACGACCCGACCCGCCGAGTCGACCGCCGCACCCGACGAGCCACCGGCGCGGCGGCGACGCCCACGGGTCGGGGTCCTCCTCGGCGCGGTGGGGTTGCTCGTCGTGGCGGTGGCGGTCGTCGCGGTCACCTCCGCGTCCGACGGTCAGGCCGACCGGTCCACCGCCGTCGACCGGCCGCCGGCGACCGCCACCGTGACCCGGCAGACCCTGGTCGACCGGGAGACCAAGAACGGCGAGCTGGGGTACGGCACCCCGCGTGCCCGGGAGAGCCGGCTGGCCGGGACGGTCACCTGGCTCGCCGCGGGTGGCGCGACGGTCAAGCGGGGCAGGGCGCTCTACCGGATCGACGACGAGCCGGTGGTGCTGCTCTACGGCGGCCTGCCCGCGTACCGGATGCTGCGCTCCGGGGTCAGCGGCACCGACGTCAAGCAGTTCGAGCAGAACCTCGCCGCGCTCGGGCACACCGGCTTCGACGTCGACGAGGACTTCACCTCGGCGACCGCCGACGCGGTCCGCGACTGGCAGGAGGACCTGGGCCTGCCGGAGACCGGCCAGGTCGAGCCGGCCCGGATCGTCTACGCCCCCGGCGAGGTCCGGGTGGAGAGCCACGGCGTGGAGGTGGGCGACACGGTCGGCGCGGGCAAGGTGGTGCTGTCCACCACCGGGACGGCCCGGCTGGTCACCTGCACCCTGGACGTCGAGGACCAGCGGCTGGCCCGCAAGGGCGCGGAGGTGACCATCACCCTGCCGGACGGCACCCGCAGCACGGGCCGGGTCGACACGGTCGAGACCGTGGTGCAGACGTCGGCGGCGTCCGGCAAGGACCCGGAGACCGAAACCAAGATCGAGGTCACCGTCACCGGGGACGACCCCAAGGTGCTGGCCGGCTACGACAAGGCGGCGGTGGATCTCGGGCTGATCGCCTCGGAACGCCCCGACGTGCTCTCCGTACCGGTCGCGGCGCTGCTCACCCTCGCCGAGGGCGGTTACGGGCTGCAGGTCGTGGAGGAGACCGGTACCCGGATCGTCGCGGTGCGTACCGGCCTCTTCGCGGCCGGTCAGGTGGAGGTCTCCGGCGAGGGGGTCACCGCGGGGCTGACCGTGGGGATGCCCGGTGACTGAACCGGCCCGGGTCGCCGGCCCCGACCACGTGGTCGAGCTGCGCGACGTCACGAAACGGTACGGCGACACGGTCGCCGCCCTCGGCGGGGTGTCGATGACCGTCGACCGGGGTGCCCTGGTGGCCATCGTCGGCCCGTCCGGGTCGGGGAAGTCCACCATGCTCAACGTGATCGGCACCCTGGACCGGCCCAGCTCGGGCGCGGTCCACATCGACGGGTACGACGCGGCGCGGCTGTCCGACCGGGAGCTGTCCGCGTTGCGGGCCAGCCGGATCGGCTTCGTGTTCCAGCAGTTCCACCTGGCTGCCGGCCTACCCCTGGTGGAGAACGTGGCGGACGGCCTGCTCTATGCCGGGGTGCCCCGGCGGGAGCGGCGGCGGCGGGCGGAGACGGCGCTGCGCCGGGTCGGCCTGGGCCACCGGCTGGACCACCGGCCGCACCAGCTCTCCGGCGGGGAGCGGCAGCGGGCGGCGATCGCGCGGGCGGTGGTCGGTGAGCCGCCGCTGCTGCTGGCCGACGAACCGACCGGCAACCTCGACTCCAGCTCCGGCGCGGGGGTGATGGAGCTGCTGCACGAACTGCACGCGGCCGGCACCACCGTCGTGGTCATCACCCACGACCGGGAGATCGCGGCGAGTCTGCCCCGGCAGGTGCAGATGCGCGACGGGCTGATCGTGGCGGACTCCGCCGCGCCGACCGGGGGGGTGCTCCGATGACCACGAGCCCGGTGCTGTCGACCAGGGTGCGGCAACAGGCCGACACCGGGCGGCCGGAGCGGCTGCGACCGGCCCGGATGAGCCCACGGGACGTGCTGCGGGTCGGCGGCGTGGGGCTGCGCACCCGGCCGCTGCGGGCGTTCCTGTCCGCCCTGGGCATCGCCATCGGCATCGCGGCGATGATCAGCGTGGTCGGCATCTCGTCGTCGTCCCGGGCCGACCTGGACCGGACGCTGGCCGCCCTCGGCACCAACCTGCTCACCGTCGCGCCGGGCAGCACCCTGTTCGGGGCCGACGCCCAGTTGCCGGTCGAGGCGGTCGGCATGATCAGCCGGATCGGCCCGGTACGCCAGGTGTCGGCCACCGCACAACTGGCGGACACCCCGGTCTACCGGTCGGACCGCATTCCGGTGGCGGAGACCGGTGGGCTGGGCACCCAGGCGGTGGAGCTGGACCTGCTCGACACCGTCGGCGGCACGTTGGCCAGCGGCACCTGGCTCAACGAGGCGACCGCGCAGTATCCGGCCACGGTGCTCGGGTCGGTCGCCGCGCAGCGGCTGGGCCTCGGCGCGGCCGGGCCGGACATCCAGGTGTACGTCGACGGGCGGTGGTTCACCGTGATCGGCATCCTGCGGCCGGTCCCGCTCGCCCCGGAACTCGACTCGTCGGCGCTGGTCGGCTGGTCGGCCGCGACCACCTACCTCGGCCTGGACGGGCATCCGACCCGGATCTACACCCGCTCGGTCGAGCAGCACGTCGAGGCGGTCCGGGCGGTGCTGGCGGCGACGGCCAACCCGGAGCAGTCCAACGAGATCCAGGTCTCCCGGCCGTCGGACGCGCTCGCCGCCCAGCAGGCCACCGACGAGGCGTTCACCGGCCTGCTGCTCGGGCTGGGCGCGGTGGCGTTGCTGGTCGGCGGGGTGGGGGTGGCCAACACCATGGTCATCTCGGTGATCGAGCGGCGGGCCGAGATCGGGCTGCGGCGGTCGCTGGGCGCGACCCGGGGGCAGATCCGGACCCAGTTCCTCGCCGAGTCGCTGCTGCTGTCCGCCCTGGGCGGGGTCGGCGGGGTGCTGCTCGGCGGCCTGGTCACCGCCGGTTACGCCAGCTCGCAGGGGTGGCCGACGGTGGTGCCGCTCTGGGTGGTGGCCGGCGGCATCGGGGCGACCATCGTCATCGGCGCGGTGGCCGGGCTCTACCCGGCGATCCGGGCCAGCCGGCTCTCGCCCACCGAGGCGCTCGCCGCCCCGTGACCGCCCGGTCCGGCCCGGCACCGCCCGGCCGGTGACCTGCCGACGGACACGACCACCGGCCCGCGCGCCACACCCGTCACCGGGATGTGGCGCGCGGGCCGGGGTGGCCCGGCGGCCGTCGGGGGACCACCCCGGCCGCCGGGCCACGGTCAGCCGGCCGGGGTCACCGGCGGCTGACCCGGATCAGCTCCCAGCCCCCCTTGGGGACGCCGGGCGTCGGGTCGGTACGCAGGTTCATCGGGTTCGCCATCCCGACGTAGAGCGTGGAACCGTCCACGATCATCGTGCGGACCCCCTGGTTGAGCGGGTTGCCGAAGCCGCCGGTGTCGACCGCGCGGGCGGGCCGGTTCGGCGCGTCGAACGCCCAGAGGTCGGAGCCGAAGGTGGGCGGGGTGGTGGTGGCACCGGCGGGCGGCGTCGGCATCTGCCCCTCCAGGGAGATGTACGCGAAGTCCATGGTGCCGATGTAGAGCCGGCCACCGGCCACCGCCATCTTCCAGGCGTACAGGTTGAACGGGTCGCCGAAGCCGGAACCGCCGTAGACCGGGGTCACCCCGGTGGATGCCGGCGCCCAGGCACCCACGCCGTTGTTCGCGGTCGGGTCGAAGGCCGGCAGCGTCGACTCGCCGTAGAGCGTCTCGATCCGTTCGTGCGACCCGCCGAGGTTCTGGCCCTGGAAGACGGCGAACGCCCGCTGGGTGTTCTGCACGGTGGCCTGGAGCTGTGCCTGGGTACGCGGCGGGTACACCGAGACGTGCAGGGCGGTCGCCTGCAGCGGCACGTGCATGGTGCCCCAGTAGAGCCGGCCGCCGAAGGAGGCGAGCCCACCGAGGGCGTACGCCCGGCGGACCACCGGGTCCGGCTCGTACTCGGCCGCCGACCAGACCTGCTTCCAGTTCCCGGCGTCCTCCGGGTTGAGACCGGGTGCGCCGACGGCGAGCAGCGGGCTCATCCAGATGCTGGCCAGGTCGTTGACGTCGTCGGCCGGGGGCGGTGCCAGCGGGGTGCCGCCGTCGCCGGAGGCCGGGGCCACCGTGCTGACCGGGGACGGCGCGACCGAGCCCTCGACGATCGCCTTGGGCCAGGTGGAGACGTAGAGCCGGCCCTGGTGTTCGGTCAGGTCGGCGACCTGGGTGGGCAGGTCGGCGACCTCGGTGAAGGTGAACGGGCTGGTGCGGTCACCGGTCCAGCGCAGCACCTTGCCCGACTCGCCGCCGTTGATGCCCACGCCGACCCCGGCGTAGAGCACACCGCCGGCCACCACCCAGTGCCGGATGTTCTCGTACGCGGAGAGGTTGGTCGAGCCGAGGTACCGGCCGGTGATGCCGTCGAAGGCGAACACGTTCACCCCACCGACCACGCTCGGGCCGGCGAGCAGCACGACCCCCTGGTGGGAGGCGGCGCTGCGCAGCCCGGCCGTCGTGTTCAGCAGGTCGGCGTCCGCCGGGGAGGCCGACGTGATGTCGGCGGTGCGCTCGGTGAGCCGCTCGGTGGCCAGGTCGTAGGTGTAGACCTCGGGGGCACGGTGGTCGCCGAGGGTCGCCGGCCAGGCCGGGTTGTTCCGGGCCGGCTGGCTCTGGTTGAACTCGCAGACGTAGTCGTCGTTGAGGATCGGTTCCCGGACCTGGTAGCCCTTGGGCTTCAGGCAGAGCACGTTCGCCCCGGTGCCGAACCAGAGCCGGCGGCCGGCCTGGGCGAGGCCCCAGACGTACGACTGGTTGACCTTGGGCTGCCCCACGGCGCAGGGCGGTCCGGCCGGGTAGTCGACGCCGACCCCGGCGAAGCACTCGTCGGCGGCGGCCTTGGCGAGCAGGCGCACCGACTCGGGCGGGACGTCGGCGCTGGCCGGGGTGGGGAAGGTGGGCAACAGAATCAGGGCGGCCAATGCGGGTAGTAGTCGTCGGGGCAGCGGGTTTCGACGTTGCACGGTGGTCCTTTCCGGGAATGGCCGGTCGGTGTGGCGGTGGCCGGGACAAGGTGGACCGGACCGCCTCCGACCAGCGGGTGGATGATCGACGTCGGGCACGGAAATGCAGGTCAGGCCGATGATGGTGCGTCGGCTGACCGGAACGGGAATTGCCGGCACAGGGGCCGGGCCGGCGCGGCGGGGTGGTGTGGGGGTGAGGCGGTGATCCGGAGAATGGTGCCGTGGTCCGGACCGATCTGCCGACGAGGTTAACGCATTTCAATGCCGCTCATTACGGTGAGACTTGTTAAGGATTATTGAACCGCCAAGATCGCTGACCGACCGGGTCGGCGCGTCCCGGAATGCGCGTCGGGACGCCTCCGGCGGGCACAATGGAAATTGCTGATGCGTGGGACGCTTGAGGGTGTCCAGGGCATATCGTGCCAACTGGTCGCTGTCGCCGGAATTCGCCGTGGGCGGGGGGACGGGAGCTGATCCGGGCCGGCGACGGACGGCTCCGGGGCGGCCCGTTCCGGCACCCGGGCATCACCACTGCGAGCAGCGGGAACCCGGGCCGCGTCCGGGTGCCGTGCCGGTGGGGTGACGGAGTGCGGCGCGGACCGCTGGGCCGGGTCGGCGACATCGGCATCGGCAGCGCGCCCGCACCGGTCGACCCGGTGGGTCCACCGGGCCATCCCGGCGGGTTGCCGGGCGACCCCAACGAATTGTGTGCATGTTTATTTTCCATAAACACGGGCTATGAACTTGATGACAGTTAATGCAAATTTCTCAATCAGTTCGTCAGGCGGTGGCGCGGTGGCACGTCGCCGGGTGGTGGCGCGGTGGCGTCGGATGGCTCGGGGCGGCTCGGGGTGGCTCGAAGCGTCGTCCGGCGGTGCGGCCGGGGGATGGCGGCGTGGGTGCGGGCCGGGCGGGTGGGGCCGGGGTGGGTCGGGCCGGGGTAGGTCGGGCCGGGGTGGGTCGGGCCGGTCGGGGCGGCTGACCGGATCGGACACCACCATGTCGAGCAGCTCGGCCGGCAGGTGGGGATGGTGGGTCGGGGCGGGCCGTCGGGCCGGCGTGCGGTAAAGTTTTCTAGCGGGATGTTCCCAGTTACAAAGTTTTCACGAACTTCTATGCGCTGATGCCTCATGATGGATGGATCGATCCCCATCAATGGAGGTATCCCCATGAACGTGTCTCGGCTCGGCGGGCCGACACTGTCGCTGTACCGCATCGTCATCGGCCTGCTGTTCATGCTGCACGGCCTGTCCTCTGTCTTCGGGCTGTTCGGCGGCAACCCGATGACCGGCAAGGCCATCCCGGTCGGCACCTGGCCGGGCTGGTGGGCGGCGCTGATCCAACTGGTCTGCGGCGCGCTGGTGCTGGCCGGTCTGTTCACCAGGCCCGCCGCGCTGCTCGCGTCCGGCTCGATGGCGTACGCCTACTTCGTGGTGCACCAGCCGGACGGCCTGCTGCCGCTGCGCAACGGCGGTGAGCTGTCGGCGCTCTTCTGCTGGTCGTTCCTGCTGATCGCGGTGCTCGGCCCGGGTTCCTGGGCGCTCGACACGCTGCTCACCCGGCGGCGTGCCGACGCCCCGCCGGCCCCGGTGGCCGAGCACGAGCGCAACTCCGTGCCGGCCTGACCGACCGGTCCGCGCCGCCGGAGCCTCGACGAGGCGGCCCCGGCGGCGCCCCCGGTCAGGGGTGGTGGACCACGAGGGTGGCGTCCGTTCCGTCGGCGCGGTCGGGCGCTACTCCGGTCAGGGGTTGTAGGGGGCGTCGGTGTGGCTCACCTCGGTGAGCTTGGAGCCGGAGAGCTTGTAGACCGACGTCCGCTTGATGTTCAGCTCGGCCATCCCCCGGCCGGGGCCACGGGTCAACCAGACCACGGTGGCCCGGCCGTCGGCCACGGTGATCGACACGACCGGCGTCCGGTCGCCGAGGTCGGCCAACGCCCGGAACGTCGGCGTGCCGCCGCTGTTGCGCCACGCGGCCAGCGTGTAGAAGGTGCCGGTGCCCCCGGAGTTGATCGCCACCGCGCCCACCGCGTCGTCCGCGCCGTCCCCGTCGAGGTCGCCGATGCCGCACGGCTTCTGCAGCGTGACGGTGGCGCCGTCCTCGCCCGACCACTGCCCGTCGGCCAGTGGCAGGTAGTCCGGGTAGCCGTTGTAGGGCACCTTGCTGCTGCCGAGTCGGGCCTGGGCGAGGTGGGCACAGGTCATCGGCTTCTTGGCCGGGGCGGCGGCGGGGGTGGTGCTGATCGCCGATGCGGTGGGGGAGGCGCTCTTCGGCTGTGGCGCGGGTGTCTCGCTGGTCGGACTCGCCTCGGGCGTGGTCGCGTTCAGCACCGAGGCGGTGGAGGGCTCGGTGGACGGGCCGACCGTGGGAGCCGCCCCGCTCTGCTCGGCCTGTCCACCCCCGCAGGCGGCGAGCAGGCAGAGCAGGGTGAGGGCCGTGAGGGCCGACGGGATCCGTCGCATGGTCGGGGGTCCTCTCTCGACGTCAGATGCCCGCACCGTACTGATCGATGGCAATACCGGTCATCGGCTCGACGGCCGGGCCGCACCGGCCTGTCGGAGCGGTGTCAGGGGCCGACCGGCGGGCCGGTGTACGGGTGTCCGGGATCGGTGGGCGCAACCGTCCTGAGCTGGAAACCTGCCCGTAACATCGGCCGCCGTCGTCGCCGCCGGGGGCGGATGGGCCGAGGGTTGGCTCACACCGTGGGAGCGGACTGGGCGATGGCGGCGAAGCTGCCTAGACTCGACCTCACAACTGCATACCTCATCCAGAGGGGCTGAGGGATACGGCCCGACGACGCCCCGGCAACCACCCCGCGCGCTCATCGCTGAGCGTCCCGTGGGGCAGGTGCCAATTCCGTCCCCGCCGCAGGGTGCGATGTGGGGAAAGATGAGAGGAATCCGACATGACGTCGACGCTCGCCGCCCCCGGTATCGACACCACCGCCAGCCCCGCCCGCGCGCTGGTCTGCCGGGCCTGCTCCGCCCGCTACCCGCTCGCCGCGCAGCACGCCTGTTACGAGTGTTTCGGCCCGCTGGAGGTCGACTACGACGCCGCCGCGCTGGCCGCCGTCACCCGGGAGCAGATCGAGGCCGGTCCGCAGAACATCTGGCGGTACGCCGCCCTGCTGCCCGCCGGCCAGGACCCGGCCACCCGGGTCACCCTCGACCCGGGGCTCACCCCGCTGGTCGCGGCCCCGCACCTCGCCGCCGAGCTGGGCATCAGCGCGCCGCTCTGGGTCAAGGACGACAGCGCCAACCCGACCCACTCGTTCAAGGACCGGGTCGTCTCGGTGGCGCTGACCGCCGCGCAGGCGCTCGGCTTCCGCCGGTTTGCCTGTGCCTCGACCGGCAACCTGGCCAACTCGGTGGCCGCCCACGCCGCCCGTGCCGGAGCGCCCTCGGTGGTCTTCATCCCCGGTGACCTGGAGCAGGGCAAGGTGATCACCACGGCCGTCTACGGCGGCGACCTGGTGGCCATCGACGGCTCGTACGACGACGTGAACCGGCTCTGCGGCGAGCTGGTGGAGACCGACGAGTTCGAGGACACCGCCTTCGTCAACGTGAACGTCCGGCCGTACTACGCCGAGGGCTCCAAGACCCTCGGGTACGAGGTGGCCGAGCAGCTCGGCTGGCGGATCCCGGCCCAGGTGGTCATCCCGATGGCCTCCGGCGAACTGCTCACCAAGATCGACAAGGCGTTCACCGAACTGGTCGAGATCGGCCTGGTCGAAGCACCGGCCGGGGGCTGGAAGGTGTTCGGCGCCCAGTCGGCCGGCTGCAACCCGATCGCCACCGCCCTGCACGCCGACACCGACGTCATCACCCCGGTCCGGCCGACCGGCATCGCCAAGTCGCTCAACATCGGCGACCCGGCCGCCGGCCTCTACGCGCTGGAGGCGGTCCGGCGTACCGGTGGCTGGATGGAGTACGTCGACGACGACGAGATCCGCGCGGGCATCCGGCTGCTGGCCCGGACCACCGGCGTCTTCGCCGAGACGGCCGGCGGGGTGACCGTGGCGGTGCTGCGCAAGCTGGTCGAGTCCGGCCGGCTCGACCCGGCCGCCGAGACGGTCGTCTTCAACACCGGCGAGGGTCTGAAGACCATCGACGCGGTAGCGGGTCAGGTCGGCCCCACCCACCGGATCAAGCCGTCCCTGCGGGCCGCCCGCGACGCCGGTCTGCTCTCCTGAACCCCACGGAGTTGATCTTTGAGTGACCGGGTTTTCGCGGTGCGTGGCGAAAACCCGCCGGGAAGGACTTGACGGCAGGAACCGGACGGCGCAAGATGCTCCGTGCGGGAGGGCTTTCGCCGGAGACTTTTCAAGCCTTGCGACCCAACGCCGGAGGCGTTGTGCGAACGTCCCTCCCGACCAACCTCCGAAGGGGGCCAGCGGAAATCCGCTGGCCCCCTTCGCTCGTCAGCACCGGCCGGACTGTGACAGGCCCCTACTGATCTGGTCGTCATCTGTTGCATGATGGCGGGCATGACGGAGACCCCGCACCCGCTGTACGACAGGCACGCCGACACCCTGCACCGCGCGCTGACCGCGATCGCGGAACGCGGGTACTGGTCCGCCTACCCCGAATCGCCCAGCCCCCGGGTGTACGGCGAGACCGCCGCCGCCGACGGTAAGGCCGCCTTCGAGGCGTACCTCGGTGGTGACTTCCCGCTCGACCAGCCCGGCACGGCCGACCGGGTGGCCACCGAGACGAGCCCGTTCGGGGTGGCCCTGGACGTGCGGTACCCGCACCCGGGCGCGGACGAGGCGGTCGCCGCCGCCTCCGCCGCCCTGCCCGCCTGGCGCGACGCCGGCCCGCAGGCCCGGGTGGGGGTCTGCCTGGAGATCCTCGACCGGCTGCACAGGCACATCTTCGAGCTGGCCAACGCGGTGCAGTTCACCAGCGGCCAGGCGTTCGTGATGGCCTTCCAGGCCGGCGGCGCGCACGCGCTGGACCGGGCGCTGGAGGCGCTCGCCTACGGGTACGCGGAGATGACCCGGCACCCCGCGACGGCGGGCTGGGAGAAGGCCGCCGGCAAGGGCGACCCGCTGCGGATGACCAAGACGTTCCACGTGGTCCCGCGCGGGGTGGCGCTGGTGATCGGCTGCAACACCTTCCCGACCTGGAACTCGTACCCCGGGCTGTTCGCCTCGCTGGTCACCGGCAACCCGGTGGTCGTCAAGCCGCACCCGCGCGCGGTGCTGCCGCTGGCGATCACCGTGAAGTACGCCCGGGAGGTGCTCGCCGAGGCCGGCTTCGACCCCGACCTGGTGCTGCTCGCCCCCGAGGCCCCCGGCGAGAAGCTGGCCTCGACCCTGGCCCTGCACCCGGCCGTGAAGATCGTCGACTTCACCGGCTCCACCGAGTACGGCGACTGGCTGGAGGCCAACGCTCGGCAGGCGGCCGTCTACACCGAGAAGGCCGGCCTCAACACCGTCGTGATCGACTCCACCGACGACTTCGCCGGGATGTGCCGCAACCTGGGCTTCACGCTGACCCTCTACAGCGGTCAGATGTGCACCACCTCGCAGAACATCCTGATCCCCGCCGCCGGCATCACCACCGACCAGGGGCACAAGAGCTTCGACGAGGTGGCCGCCGGCATCGCCGCCACCATCGGCAAGCTCACCGCCGACCCGGCCCGGGGCGTCGAGCTGACCGGCGCGATCGTCAACGACGGGGTGCTGGAGCGACTGGACGAGGTGACCAAGGTCGGCCAGCCGGTGCTGGAGTCGCGTACCGTCGCGCACCCCTCGCTGCCCGACGCGGTGGTCCGGACGCCGACCATCGTCAAGCTCGCCGCCACCGACACCGAGGTCTACGGCCGGGAGTGGTTCGGGCCGATCTCCTTCGTCATCGCCACCGACTCCACCGCGCACAGCATCGAGATCATGCGGACGACGGTCGGCGGCTGCGGCGCGTTGACCGCCGCCGTCTACTCCACCGACGAGGCGGTGCTGGACGCCGTCGAGGCCGCCGCGATCGACGTCGGGGTGCACCTGTCGGCCAACCTCACCGGCGGGGTCTTCGTGAACCAGTCCGCCGCCTTCTCCGACTTCCACGGCAGCGGCGCGAACCCGGCCGCCAACGCCGCCCTCACCGACGGCGCCTACGTGGCGAACCGGTTCCGCATCGTCCAGTCCCGCCGCCCCGCCTGACCCTCCCGGCTCTCACCCGCCCCCGCCCCCTCGGCGCGGGGGCGGGCTCCCCGTCGTGCGCGCTCCCCGTCGTGCGCGCCGGCTCCGCGGTGTTGCACGGGGCTGCTCGGTGATCAAGAGGTTTACGTCATGCGCGGGCTTTCAGGGTGACCCGAATCTCTTGATCACCGGGGCGGGCCGAGGTGGGCACGCAGCATGGGTGCCAGGCTCCTCGGTGATCAAGAGGTTTACGTCGTGGGCGGGTCTTCGGGGTGACCTGAATCTCTTGATCACTGGGATGGGGTGGATTGGGCTCCTGGCCCGGCAGCGGGCTGTTCGGTGATCAAGAGGGCTATGTCATGAGCGGGCCTTCGGATGACTTGAATCTCTTGATCGCCGGAGGTGGGGTCGGGTGGGCTTGCGGGCTGTTTGGTGATCAAGAGGGTTACGTCGTGGGTGGGCTTTCGGGACTTGAATCTCTTGATCACCGGGGCGGGGCGGGGCGGGCAGAGCGGGGCAGGGCTGGGTGGAGCGGGGGTGGAGCGGGGCGGGGTGGGAGTGGGTGAGGAGGGGAAGCGGGCGGGAAGTCAGGCGGGGCGGCGCATCTGGAGTTCGCGTAGGGCGGGGAGTTTGGGGTGGGGGACGCGGACTCCCGTGTCGGTGAAGCCCAGCCGGTGGTATGCCCGGCAGGCCCGGTCGTTGCCGACCACCACTTCCAGCATGAGCTGCGGTCGGCCACAGGCACGGGACCAGGCGGCCACCTCGTCGATCAGCGCGCCGAGCAGGCCGGTGCCGCGCCACGCGGGGGCCACGTAGACCGCGTAGACCAGGGTCAGGTCCGGCTCGTCGGGGGAGGCGGTCCCGCCGGCGTGGCCGACCAGTCGGCCCCCGGGGTCGGCGACGAACTGGGCGGTGTGACACCCCTGGGAGACGTACGCGATCCGGGCCGCGTACTGGGCGTGCGGGCGGGCGGCGGCCTCGGCCACGGTTTCCAGGAAGGCCAGCGGCGCGTCCGCGAGCATCTCCAGCCGCAGCGCGCGCATCCGGGCCGTGTCGTTCGGGCGCACCCGGCGCACGGGGGCCGTCCGGGTCGCCGGAGGGGCCGGGGCGGAGGTCATGTAGGCATGCATAGCGCAGTGATGGTTAACGATGGGTGGCCGGGTCGATACCCGTCTGATTTAGCCCTATTTGTGGTCGTGCGCAGTCGTCACTCCTCGTGTAGCGTGCGATTTCGGTCACCGATTCAGCGGCCTTCACCGATCGCTGAAACGGGTGGTTCTCCGCTGTCGGCCAGCCGGCATCCCGGGGTTGTGGAACGCCGCGCAGAGTGAGGAAGTGCACCGTGGCACAGGGCACCGTCAAGTGGTTCAACTCCGAAAAGGGTTACGGCTTCATCGCCGTCGACGGCGGGCAGGACGTCTTCGTCCACTTCTCCGCCATCGAGATGGACGGCTACAAGGCGCTGGACGACGGTCAGCGGGTGGAGTTCGAGATCGCCCAGGGCCAGAAGGGTCCGCAGGCCGAACGGGTCCGCGTCATCGCCTGACCTGCCCCGGCGGTCCCATCGCCCGGATGTCGGTCCTGTCGGTGGACCGTCCGGTCCCACCTGTCGGAGCGTCCGCGGGACGGATGGCGGTGGGGGTGCGTGCCAGGAAAGATCGTGAACCGTCCAGGCGTCCTCGCTGAGGAGGGTTCATGTCCGACCAGTCACCTTCGGGTCCGCCCGACCCCGCTGCCGGGTCCTCGGGCGGGCCGTGGGGGTCGCCGTCCGGGCCGCCACCCTCGGGGTCGCCGCAATGGGGGCCGCCGCCGTGGGGACCGGCCGGGACCGGCCCGCCGGGCTGGGCCTACCCGTACCCCGGTAACCCGCAGCCCCCCGCAGGTCCCCACCCGGGCTTCCCGCCGGGCGGTACCGGCGGTTTCCCGCCGGGTGGGGTCGGCTTTCCCCCGGGTGGCGGTTTCCCGCCGGGTGCGGGCGGTTTCCCGCCGGGTGCGGGCGGTTTTCCGCCGGGTGCGGGCGGTTTTCCGCCGTACGCCGGGGGCGGGGCCTGGGGTCCGCCGGACCCGCTGGTCAATCCGCCGTACGCCGGGCTGGACGGTTGGTTCGCCCGGTGCACCGGGGCGCTGCGCCGGGGGTGGCGGATCCTGCTTCCGCTGATGCTGCTCACCCAGGCCGTGCCGGCGGTGGCGGTGTCGCTGCTCTCGTTCGGCACCGGACCGGACGCCACGGAGCTGCCCGCCGACGGCTCGATTCCGGAGGGCTACCTCACCGACCTGGCGGTCTACGGTGCCTCGGTGGCGCTGATCGCGCTGGCGTTCGGGGTGGTGCAGGGCATCGGCTGGGCGGGCGGTACCTGGGTGGTGACCCGGCAGGCCGCCGGTCAGTCGGCCGACCTGCCCGGCGCGCTGCGCTACGGCGCCCGCCGCTGCCTCGGACTGTGGGGCTGGATGGTGGTGATGGGCGTGCTCATCGGGGTCGGCTTCTGCTTCTGCCTGCTGCCCGGCATCTATCTCGCCCTCGCGCTCGCCCTCGCCGGCCCGGTCTACCTGTTCGAGGGGCAGAGCCCGATCGGGCGTTCGTTCCGCATGTTCCACGACCGGTTGGGCATGGTGCTCGGCCGGGTGTCGTTGGTCGCACTGGCGTTGTTCCTCGGCAGCGCGCTCGGTGCCGTGGTGGAGTCGGTCGGCACCCTGCCGTTCGGCACCGACCCGTTCACCGCGCCCGGCACCGCCGTGGGCGCGGTGGCGGTGATCCTGGTGAGCGCGGCGCTGGTGGCCCCGGTCTACCTGGTGCAGCTCGTGGGTCTGGTGGTGACGTACGCCGAGCAGCGGGCGCAGGAGGGGCCGGTGAACGCCGCGCGACTGGTGGCGGAACTCGGCTGACCGGCCCCATCGTGCTTGCACTCGGCAGGGGAGAGTGCTAAACAAGTCATTGGCACTCGCATACGATGAGTGCCAATGGTCGGGGCGGTAGGGCCACGGTCACACCGACGTCTCGATGGCGTCGGGTGGCACGAGGCCGGTCGTCGCGGGCTGTCCGGCCCGACCGAGGAGGACGTCGTCGTCGCCAGGTGGCGACGTCCCCAAGGTGCGTACACCAGGCGGCCCGTCCGGGGCACAACACCCGGGTGGCCCGTGAGTGTCCAGGAGGACAACGCCGTATGGCCAAGATGATCGCGTTCGACGAAGAGGCTCGCCGCGGCCTCGAGCGGGGCATGAACCAGCTCGCCGACGCCGTGAAGGTGACCCTCGGCCCCAAGGGCCGCAACGTGGTGCTCGAGAAGAAGTGGGGCGCCCCCACCATCACCAACGATGGTGTGAGCATCGCCAAGGAGATCGAACTCGAGGACCCGTACGAGAAGATCGGCGCCGAGCTGGTCAAGGAGGTCGCCAAGAAGACCGACGACGTCGCCGGTGACGGCACGACGACGGCGACCGTCCTGGCCCAGGCCCTGGTGCGCGAGGGTCTGCGCAACGTGGCCGCCGGTGCCAACCCGATGGCCCTGAAGCGGGGCATCGAGACTGCCGTGGCCAGCGTCTCGGAGGAGCTGTCCAAGCTCGCCAAGGACGTCGAGACCAAGGAGCAGATCGCCTCCACCGCCTCCATCTCCGCCGGTGACAGCACCGTCGGCGAGATCATCGCCGAGGCGATGGACAAGGTCGGCAAGGAAGGCGTCATCACCGTCGAGGAGAGCAACACCTTCGGCCTGGAGCTCGAGCTCACCGAGGGCATGCGCTTCGACAAGGGTTACATCTCCGCGTACTTCATGACCGACCCGGAGCGTATGGAGGCCGTCTTCGACGACCCGTACCTCCTGATCGCCAACAGCAAGATCTCGTCGGTGAAGGACCTGCTCCCGATCCTGGAGAAGGTCATGCAGTCGGGCAAGCCGCTGCTGATCATCGCCGAGGACCTGGAGGGCGAGGCCCTCGCCACCCTGGTCGTCAACAAGGTCCGGGGCACCTTCAAGTCGGTCGCCGTCAAGGCGCCGGGCTTCGGTGACCGTCGCAAGGCCATGCTGACCGACATCGCCATCCTCACCGGTGGCCAGGTCATCAGCGAGGAGGTCGGCCTCAAGCTCGACGCCGCCAGCCTCGACATGCTGGGCCGCGCCCGCAAGGTCGTGGTCACCAAGGACGAGACCACCATCGTCGACGGTGCCGGCGACGCCGACCAGATCCAGGGCCGGGTCAACCAGATCCGGGCCGAGATCGACAAGAGCGACTCCGACTACGACCGCGAGAAGCTGCAGGAGCGGCTGGCCAAGCTGGCCGGTGGCGTTGCGGTGATCAAGGTCGGCGCGGCCACCGAGGTCGAGCTGAAGGAGCGCAAGCACCGCATCGAGGACGCCGTCCGCAACGCGAAGGCCGCCGTCGAGGAGGGCATCGTCCCGGGTGGTGGTGTCGCGCTGGTGCAGGCCGGCAAGACCGCCTTCGACAAGCTGGACCTGACCGGCGACGAGGCGACCGGCGCGCAGATCGTCAAGATCGCGCTGGACGCCCCGCTGCGGCAGATCGCCGTCAACGCCGGCCTCGAGGGTGGCGTGGTCGTCGAGCGCGTCCGCAACCTGGACGCCGGTCACGGCCTCAACGCCGCCAGCGGTGAGTACGTCGACCTGCTGGCCGCCGGCATCATCGACCCGGCCAAGGTGACCCGGTCGGCGCTGCAGAACGCCGCGTCGATCGCGGCGCTCTTCCTCACCACCGAGGCCGTCGTGGCGGACAAGCCGGAGAAGACCCCGGCCGCCCCGGCTGGCCCGGGTGGCGGGGACATGGACTTCTGAGTCCAGCTCCAACGCCGAGAGGGGCGGGCCGCGCAAGCGGTCCGCCCCTCTCCGTATCCATGACCCGCTTCCCGCCCGGAGCGCTGGCGGTCGGCGTCCCGCAGTTCCCGCCCGGAGCGCGGAGCGGTCGGCGCCCCTCGATTCACGCCCGGAGCACGGAGCCGTCAGCGCCCGGGGTTCCCGCCCGGAGCAGGGGCGGTCAGGGCCGGGCCGTCCGGACCGCCGCGAACGCGTCGACCAGGCCGGCTCCGGTCGACGCCGCCGCCGGGCCGCAGCTGAGGTCGGCGGGTCCGGCCGGCTGCGCGGTGTCCCGCAGGATGCCCCGGGTCCGGGCCAGGTCACCGACGAGCGCCGGGTTCGCCGACCACATCAACGCCACCACCCCCGCCACCTGCGGGGTGGCCATCGAGGTGCCGTCCAGGGTGGCGTAGCCGCCGCCGGGCATCGCGGACAGGATCCCCGCCCCGGGGGCCACCAGGTCGGGTTTGCCCGCCCCACCGGCGGCGGGACCACGGCTGGAGAACTCGGTCACCGTCCGGTCGCGACCCACCGCGCCCACCGTCAGCACGTCCGGGTACGGCGCGGGCGGGTCGACGATCGACCCGCAGTCCGGCCCGGTGTTGCCGGCGGCGGCCACCACCAGGATGCCGGCGGCCTCCAGCGCGGCCGTCGCCGGACGCAACGCACCCGGGTCGCAGCCCTCCACCGGTGGACACCCCCACGAGTTGGTGAGCACGTCCGGCGCCCGATCCGGTCGACCGTCGGTGAACGGGTCACCACCGGCCGGGAACGGGGCCAGCATGAACTGCAGACAGTCCAGGTAGCGCGCCGGGCTGCCCAGGTTGCGGTCGAGGTTGACGCAGCCCACCCACTGCGCGCCCGGGGCCACTCCGATACCGTCGCGCCCCACCGCGCTGCCCGTGGTGTGGGTGCCGTGACCTCCGGTGTCGGTCGGGGCGCGGGTGTGGTCCCACGGGTCGTACCAGGAGTCGTCGCCGCCCCGGAACCCGGCGGCCAGCGCCGGGTGGGTGCCGTCGACCCCGGAGTCCGAACTGCCGATCACGACCCCGGTGCCGGTGACACCCAACTCCGACCAGACCCGGTCGGCACCGAGCATCCGGATGTTCCACTCCGGGCCGGTCGGGGCGGGCTGGTCACCCCGGCTGGCCGGTGCCGGTGCGGGCAACGGCCGGAGCCGCTGGCTGACCAGCACCCGGGCCACCTCGGGCCGGGTGGAGAGCCAGGCCCGCACCGCCGGTCCGCCGTCGGTCTCGATCGCGTTGACCAGGTAGTACGGCGTCGGGTCGAGGCGTAGCCGGGTGAGGTCCCGGCGCAGCGCGCCCTGGGTGCGCTCGGCGGTGGACACCAGCCGGCGGTGCACCTCGGCGGTCCGCGCCTGCCGGCCGGCCCGACCGGGCGTACCGGTGGGGAGGTTGGAGAGGTCGGCCTGCTCGCGGAGCACCACCAGCAGCCGCTCGCCGTACAGGCCGGGGCGGCCGGCGGTCACCTCCACCACGCCGACGGTGAGGAGCAGGACGGCCGCGCTCGACGCGGCGACCAGCTGGCCGGGGGCACGCCCGTGCGGCCGGGCGAGCAGCACCCCGTACCCGATGGCCAGGACGACCGCGACGGCGAGCCCGACGCCGGTCGCCACCGCGACCCAGTACGGCACGTCGCGGGTGGTGGCCAGCAGGATCGAGATCTCCTCCGGGTCGGTGAGGGCCAGCGGACCGAACACCGCCAGGCCGACCAGCCAGCGGACCGGCGCGGCCCCGGCCGGTGCGCCGGCCCGCCGGGCCGCCACCTGGCACGCGCCGAGCACGAAACCGAGCGGCGGTACGTACAGCAGCGCGGGAAGCTGGGCGCCGGACTGGCCGGTGCCGGCGACGAGCAGCAGCAGGACGATGCCGGCGACCAGGCCGCCGACCAGCACGGTACGGGCGGCCCGGGGCGGCCCGTCGCCGGTGAACGGGGACCAGAACCGGTCGCCCAGCAGCGCCCCGGCCAGCAGGCCGAGCGCCGTCGCGGCGAGCCCGGCGAGCACCGTCTCCAGCAGCCCACCGAGCGCGCCGAACCAGACCCACGGCACCAGCAGGGCCAGCCCGGCCGCCACCGCCAGCAGGGTGACCGCCCGGGTCCGGCCGGCACCGCCCGCCACCCCGCGCGGACCGTGCCCGGCCTGCCGGTCCGGCGTGAGCTGCGGGTCCGGGCCGGGCTGCGGATCCGGGCCGAGCTGCCAGGGCGGGCCGGGTTGCCAGGGCTGGCCGGGGTGCCGGGTGGATACGGGGTGCCGGGGCGCGGTGGTCGGGGCGGGCAGGCGGGTGGCCAGCGCCGCGAGCAGGGCCGCCGTCGCGGCCAGCACCGCCAGGTACAGCTCGTGGTGCACCGGCGGAAGCGCCCGCAGGGAGCCGAGGGCGATCAGGGCGAGCCCGGCGCTGAGCCAACCGCGCCCGGCCGCCCGGACCCCGGCCGAGCGGGGCAGCAGGGCCAGCAGCACCGCGGGCAGGCCCACCAGCAGGGCCGTGACCAGGCTGAGCACCGGCCAGAGCCACCCCCACCGGTCCCACCCGGCGGCCACCTGCAACTGCTCGACCGACCACCCGACCACCTGGAGCAGCGCGGCGAGGGCGACCGTCCAGCCACCGGCGAGCGCGGCGGCCACCACCGGCCACGGGCCGGGCGGACGGCCGGTGCCCGGCGGGAAGCCGTGACCCGGCGGAGGAGGTGCGTCGGCCAACATCCGGAAACAGTACGACGCGGCCCGTCCGGTGGGAGCGTTCGGCCCTGCCGCAGGTCACCGACGGCCCCGGTGGCTCCGGTTGCGTCGCCCGGCCGGCCCGTCGCCCGGCGGCACCGCGCCGGTGGATCGGATCCCGGTCGCCTCCGCACCTGCTGTCCGTGGGTCCGGGCGGATACGGTGGACGGGTGCGTGACCCCAACGTGACCCGAGTCGCCGCCGGCCAGCTCTCTCCGGTGCGCCGCGCCGCGGACCTGCGCCGGCTCCGGGCCGAGCGGTTCGACGTGCTGGTCATCGGCGGTGGGGCGACCGGCGCGGGTGCCGCGCTCGATGCCGCCTCCCGGGGGCTCAAGGTCGCCCTGGTCGAGGCCCGCGACTTCGCCGCCGGCACGTCCAGCCGGTCCAGCAAGCTGATCCACGGCGGCCTGCGCTACCTGGAGCAGCTGGAGTTCCACCTGGTCCACGAGGCGTTGACCGAGCGGGGGCTGCTCGCCACCCGGCTCGCCCCGCACCTGGTCCGGCCGGTCCCGTTCCTGATCCCGCTCCCCGCCGGCAAGGGCCTGCGGGACCTGCCGGCCCGGCTGTTCCGGCGCTCCTACTACGGCGCCGGGGTGGCCGCCTACGACGCGTTCGCCGGGATCTTCGGCACCGGTCGGGGGATGCCGCTGCACCGGCACCTGAGCCGTGAGGGGGCCCGCCGGGTCTTCCCCAGCCTGCGCGCCGACGCGCTGGCCGGGGCGATCCGCTACTACGACGGCCAGGTCGACGACGCCCGGCTGGTGGTGACCCTGGCCCGTACCGCCGCCAGCATGGGCGCCACCGTGGTGAGCAGTGCCCGCGCCGTCGGGCTGGTGCGGCAGGCCCGGGAGGTCACCGGGGTCAGGGTCCGCGACCTGGAGGCCCCCGCCGGCTCCCCGGACGCCGAGTTCGAGGTACGCGCCCGTACCGTCATCGCCGCCACCGGCGTGTGGAGCGACGACATGTCCCGGATGCTCAACGACGTCGGGCTGCGCCCCGGCATCCGGGTCCGGGCCTCCAAGGGGGTGCACCTGGTGGTGCCCCGCTCGGCGATCACCGGTGAGACCGGGCTGATCGTGCGTACCGCGACGAGTGTGCTCTTCGTCATCCCCTGGGGCGGGCACTGGATCATCGGGACCACCGACACCGACTGGCAGCTCGACCGTTCCCACCCGGCCGCCTCCGCCCGCGACATCCGGTACCTGCTGGACCAGGTCAACACGGTGCTGGACCGGCCGTTGTCCAGCGCCGACATCGAGGGCGTCTACGCCGGGCTGCGCCCGTTGCTGGCCGGCGAGGCCGACTCCACCTCCAAGCTCTCCCGGGAGCACGCGGTCTTCGAGCCGATGCTCGGGCTGCTGCTGGTGGCCGGCGGCAAGTACACGACCTACCGGGTGATGGCCGCCGACGTGGTCGACCGGGCCGCCCACCGGCTCGGCGGCGTACGACCGTCGCGCACCGCCGACCTGCCGCTGCTCGGCGCGGACGGGTACGCCGCCATGTGGCGGGACCGCGCCGACCTGGCCCGCCGGCACGGGGTGCCGGTGGGTGTGGTCGAGCACCTGCTGGAGCGGTACGGCACGCTCACCCTGGAACTGCTGACGCTGATCGCCGCGGATCCGCTGCTCGCCTCGCCGCTGGCCGGCGCACCCGAGTACCTGGCCGCCGAGGTGACCTACGCCGCCCGCTCCGAGGGCGCGCTGCACCTGGAGGACGTGCTGACCCGGCGTACCCGGATCTCCTTCGAGACGAGCCACCGGGGGCTCGACTCGGCCGGGCACACGGCGGAGCTGATGGGCGCGGTGCTCGGTTGGGACGCGACCACCCGGGAGCGGGAGGTCGCGCACTACCGCGCCCGGGTCGAGGCGGAGCGGGAGTCCCAGCTCATGCCGGACGACGCGACCGCCGACGCGGCCCGGCTGGGTGCCCCCGACGTCCGGGGATTCGCCGCCGACCGGGGGGTGGACGGCGGCGCGGGCGGCCCGATCGAGCTGCCGACGCCCCTGCGCTGACCGGTCCGGGGCGGTCCCCGCTCACCGGCGGCGGGCCGGTCGAGGGTGCCCCCTTCGCCGCCGCCGGGCCGGTCGGAGGTGCCCCGGCCCACCCGTGCCGGGCCGGCCCCCGTGCCGGTGCCGGGCCGGTCGGTGGGTTCCGGACGGCATTGCGGTGGGATAGGTTCCGGCGCGTGGTTCCCCCTCAGTGGTCACGCGCGTCCGTCGTCCCCGCCCTCGTCGTCCTGACGGTCGCCCTGGCCGGCTGCGCGATGGTCGACCGGGACGGCGGCTCCACAGCGGAGGGCGGCCGGGGGACGCCGTCCCCGGTGGCGACCGCCAACCGGGTCAGCCTGGTGCAGAAGCTCGGTGACAATGGTCCACTGCGGACGCTGACCATCGAACCGGACGGCCGGTGGGAGTGCGACGACTGCGCCGGAGACGGGGTCACCTCGACCGGTTCCCTGGACGTCGAGCAGGTGCAGCGGCTGCACGGGCTGCTCGCCGACCCGCGACTGGCCCAGGAGACCGACCAGGCGCGGCGGTACCGGGCGAGCTGCATCGACGCGCTGACGTCCAGCCTGGTCACCTCGACCGGGCTGATCACCTCGCAGGACTGCCCGGGTGAGGAGCGGCCGGCGGTGGCCGGGGAGATCCTGCTCCTGCTCACCCAGGCCACCCCGGCCGAACCCACCCGCTGAGCCGCCCCGCGCCCGCCGGCCCGCGCCCGCCGGCCCGCGTCCGCCGGTCCGCGCCGTGGTCCCGCGTCCGCCGTCCGGTCCGCGCGGCGGTGGGCCGGCGGGTGGGGTCAGAGCACCTTGCCCGGGTTGAGCAGGCCGGTCGGGTCGAGCGCCGCCTTGACCGCCTGATGCACCCGCATGCCGACCGGGCCGACCTCCCGGGCCAGCCAGTCCCGCTTGAGTAGTCCGACGCCGTGTTCGCCGGTGCAGGTGCCGCCCAGCTCCAGGCCGAGCCGGATGATCTCGTCGAAGGCCCGCCGGCCCCGCGCCAGGCTCGCCGGGTCGGCCCGGTCCACCACGATGTTCGGGTGCAGGTTGCCGTCCCCGGCGTGGCCGACCACACCGATCGGCACCGCGCACTCGGCGGCGATCCGGTCCACCCCGTCCAGCAGCGTGGCGAGCGCCCCCCGGGGCACCGCCACGTCGTCGATGATCAGGCCACCGTTGCCGTCCGGGTAGGTGTCGGCGGCGAACCTCTCCATCGCCGGGTGGGCCAGCCGACGGGCCTGGAGCAGCGCCGCCGCCTCCACCGCGTCGGTGGCCGTGTAGACCTCCCCGGCACCGGCCGCCGTGCAGACCTCGGCGATCCGGGCCAGGTCCGCCGCCGCCCGGGGGCCGGTGTCGACGGCGGCGAGCAGCAGCGCACGGGCATCGGTCCGCAACCCCATCGGCCGGTACGCCTCGATCGCCCGCAGGTGCGTCCGGTCGAGCAGCTCCAGCAGGCTCGGGGTGAGCCCCCGGGCGGCGATCCCGGCCACCGCCGTCCCCGCCCCCGCGGTCGAGTCGAAGACCGCCACCATGGTCAGCGACTCCTCGGGCGTCGGCCGGAGCGCCACGGTCACCTCGGTGATCACGCCGAGGGTGCCCTCCGCGCCGACGAAGAGCCGGGTGAGGTCGTACCCGGCTACCCCCTTGGCGGTACGCCGGCCGGTGCGCAGCACCTCGCCGGAGGCGAGCACCACCTCCAGCCCCAGCACGTACTCGGCGGTCACCCCGTACTTGACGCAGCACATGCCGCCGGCGTTGGTGGAGACGTTGCCGCCGATGGTGGAGGACTCCCAGGAGCCCGGGTCCGGCGGGTAGTACAGCCCGTGCACGCGGACCGCCCCGGCCAGCGTGGCGTTCACCACGCCCGGCTGCACCACGGCGATCCGGGCCACCGGGTCGATCTCCCGGATCGCGGTCATTGCGACGGTGCTCAGCACGACCGCGCCGTCCACCGCGTTCGCCGCGCCGGCCAGGCCGGTCCGCGCCCCCTGCGGCACCACCGGTACGCCGTGCCGGGCCGCCGCCCGCACCACCGCCGCCACCTGTGCGGTGTCCCGGGGGCGGACGACCACCAGCGGGGTACCGGCGGCGCAGAGGTCCGCCTCGTCGCGGCGGTGCAGTCGGAGCAGATCCGGGTCGGTGAGGACGGCCTCGTCGCCGAGGGCCGCCCGCAGGTCGTCGAGGAGGGGGGAGCCAGCCATGCGGCCGAGGCTAACCGGCGGCTAGATTGGCCGCCATGCTCTACCTGGACCGCCCCGCCTGGCCGTGGCGCGGTCGGCTCTGGTCGCACCTGATCAGCGATGTCTCCCCGGCCGAGCTGCACGCCTTCGCCGAGATGCTCGGGGCGCCCCGGCGGGGTTTCGACCGGGACCACTACGACATCCCCGCCGACCGGTTCGCGGTGGCGGTGTGGCTCGGTGCCCGGGTGGTGCCCAGCCGGGAGATCGTCCGCCTGCTGTACGCCGCCGGCCTGCGCCGCCCGAAGCACCTCGCCGGCCCCGGGAATCTCATCCGCCCCTGATGCCGGGGCGGCGGCCGCACCCTCGGCGCAGGGTCGCCAGCTCGCGGCGCAGGTTCGCGCGGGCGGGCGCCTCCCACCGGTCGGCCAACGGGGGCAGTCGGAAGAGGGCGGGCAACCCGAGCAGCCCGTCGAGGACCTTCGCCCGGCCGACGCGGAAGTCCGGCTCGGGCACATGGGCGTACTCGGCGCGGATCGCGGCGGCATACCCGTCGTAGATCTCGGGGGGTGTGGCCAGGATCGCCAGGTCGGCGTCGCAGAGCAGGGCGCCGTCGCGGTCCCCGGGGGTGACCGCGTGCCCGGCGGTGAGCAGCACCAGCCGGCGGACCTCGGCCACCGTGGCGGCCGGCACCCCGAGGCCGGTGAGCAGGACGCCGGCCAGCTCGGCGCTGGCCTGCTCGTTGGCGTCCCCGGCGGCGCGCGGGTCGTACACGGCATCGTGCGTCCAGGCGGCGAGCGCCACCCGTTCCGGCCGGTCGGCGAGGTCGGCGTGCCGGTCCACCAGATCCAGCACCGCCCGCAGGTGGCCGGTGGTGTGGTAACGCCGGTGCGGCTCTGCCCAGCGGGCCAGCAGCGCGGCCCCGGCGGCGGCCAGCGGCCGGTCGTCGGCGGCCCCGGCGGCCCGTGCCGCCACCCGCCAGCGGTCGATCAGCTCGGTCACCGGGACGATTCTGCCGCACCCGGACGGGTTGGACCGGTCCCGCGCGGGTAGTCCCCGCCATGGCCGTGGCCCGGGACCGAGGACCGTCGCTGAGGCGTCGCGTCGGGCTCGGCGACCGCCGGGACGACGTCGACTCCGCGCGGATCGCCGAGGCGATGGACTATCTGCGTCACCGGGGCCGGGCGACCCTGCACGACCGGTTGCACCAGGTCCGGATGGCGCTGGGCCTGGCCGTGCAGGCGGGGCTCGCCGCCGCCCTGGCCTGGATCGTGTCGCACCACCTGCTGGGCAACCCGCAGCCGGTCTTCGCGCCGATCTCGGCGGTGGGCACCCTGGCCGCCTCGGTGGGCCAGCGGCTGCGGCGGACTGTGGAGCTGATCGTCGGGGTGGCGGTCGGGGTGTTCCTCGGCGACGTCCTGATCTACTTCCTGGGCACCGGCGGCTGGCAACTCGGGCTGGTGGTGACCGCGGCCATCCTGCTCACCACCTTCTTCGGGGCGAGCGTGGCGGTGGTGATCCAGGCCGCCGCCACCGCCGTGCTGATCGTCACCCTGAGCCCGTCCACCGACGATCTGGAGCTGCCCCGGTTCGTCGACGCGTTCGTCGGCGGCGGTATCGCCCTACTGGTCACGGCGATCCTGTTGCCGCTCAACCCGCTCCGGGTGATCAACCGGGCGGCCCGGCCCGCGTTGGACCTGCTCGCCGGTCAGCTCGACGCCTGCGCCCAGGCGATGCGCGAGCGGGACCGGGCCGCCGCCCAGCGGGCGTTGGACCGGCTCCGGGAGAACAAGGAGGAGCTGGCCACCCTGGCCGAGGCGATCGAGGGGGCGAAGGAGACCAGCACGCTCTCCCCGGCCCGGTGGCACCGGCGCAGCGAACTGACCCACTACGCCGAGGCGGCCGAGCCGATCGACCGGGCGATGCGCAACAGCGGCACCCTGATCCGGCGGTCGGTCACCATGATCGAGGACGGGGAGGCGGTGCCGGAGCCGATGCCGGACGCGGTGGCCCACCTGGCCGAGGCGGTTCGTCTGCTGCGGCACGAGTTCGCCGCCGGGGAGGAGCCGGAGCAGGCCCGGGAACGGTCCCTGCGCGCGGTCAGCGAGGCGGGTCGGGCGTACGACCAGGGGGTCGGGTTCTCCGGCAGCGTGGTGGTCGCCCAGGTGCGGACCACCGCGAGCGACCTGCTGGTGGCGTCCGGCATCGACCAGGAGGAGGCCAACCGGCTGATCCGGCAGGCCTTCGGCGGCCAGGGTGCGCCGGACGGGGGACCGGCCGCGCCGGGTTCCGCTGCGAAGACCCCGAGCGCCCCGCCGCTCGGCTGACGCTCCGCTGGCCCGGTGCGGTCCGGCCTGTTCCGGTCGGGTCGCCGACCGGCGGGGGAGCCCCGCAGGTGGGAGAGCCCGGCCGAACGGGCCGGGGATGACTACGCTGATCCGCATGGCCGACACCCCGCCGCCCGCGCCCGCCGTACCCTCGCCGGAGGCCGCCGCGCCCGGGATGCCGCCGCGCCGCGTCGGCTGGCGGCGGGTCCTGGCGCTGGCCGGGGTGGTGCTGCTGATCGCGGCCTGCGCGGTCTACATGCTCTACACGCTCGGCTCCAACCTGGGCCTGGACGCGCTGCTGGTCGGGGTGACCGCGGCGATCCTGCCGGTGCCGGTCCTGGTGGCCTGCTTCCTCTGGCTCGACCGCTACGAGCCGGAGCCGCTGAAATACCTGATCTTCTGTTTCGCCTGGGGCGCGTTCGTCTCGACCGCCGCCTCGCTGACCGTCAACAACAGCTTCGCTGCCCTGTTCAAGGAGTGGGGGGTGTCGTCGTCGCTGACCGGGGTGCTGGTGGCCCCGTTCATCGAGGAGCTGACCAAGGCGCTCGGCCCGATCCTGCTGCTGATCTTCCGTCGCCGGGAGTGGTCCGGGATCACCGACGGCCTGGTCTACTGCGGGCTCTCCGCGGTCGGGTTCGCCATGGTGGAGAACATCCTCTACCTGGGCGGTCTCGGGTACGCCTCGGGTGTCGACCAGTGGGGGCCGGCGACCGGCGTCCGCAACGTGATCGTCATCTTCATCTCGCGGATCCTGTTCTTCGGCTTCGCCCACCCGCTGTTCACCTCGATGACCGGGGTGGGGCTGGGCATCGCCGCGCGGACCGCCGACCGGCGGGTCCGGGTGTTCGCCCCGATCGCCGGCCTGCTGCTGGCGATGATGCTGCACGGCACCTGGAACCTGATCCCGACGCTGGTGCAGGCCACCGGCCAGGCGGTGATCTTCTTCTACGGCATGGTCGCGGTGATGGTGCCGATCTTCTTCGGCATGGTCGGCTTCGCGGTCTGGCTGCGGGCCTGGGAGGGGCGGCTCACCGAGCGGACCCTGCCCGACTACGTGCGGGCGGGCTGGTTGAGCCCGCCCGAGGTGGCCGCCCTGGGCAGCCTGGGTCGTCGGCACGCCGCCCGGACCTGGGCGCGGCGGGTCGGCGGGGAAGCCGGGTTACGGGCGATGCGCGGTTACCAGTTCGCCGCGACCCGGTTGGCGTTGCTGCGCGACGGGATGCGGCGTGGCCTGGACCGTAAGCCCGCCGAGCGGGACCGCACGCTGCGGGAGGAGCGGCAGTTGCTGGAGACGATCGCGGCCTACCGGTCGTTCTTCGTCGGCCGGGATCCGCAGACGCCGGTGGGGGTCTGGGACGGGCAGCGCTACCACCTGCGGTTCCCGGACGGCACGCAGCGTGTGGTCGAGGCCCCGGACTCCCCGGTGGTGCCGATCCCGGTGGTGCTGGCCCCACCGCCTCCGCCGGCCCCGGCCGGCTACGGCCCGCCCGGGTGGTACGGCCACCGTCCCGCCGCCCCGTGGTCGCCCGGCCCGCACTACTGACCGCCACCTCGTGGTCGCCCGGCCGGGGTCAGCTCATCAGGCTGGTGAGGAAGTCGCCGAGGCCCTGGGCCATCGCCATCAGGGCGGCCCCGATCCCCTTGAACAGCTGCGCCGCCCCGTCCGGGCGGAACGCCATGAAGTAGATCAGGAAGGCGACGCTGCCCCAGAGCAGCACCTTCTTCACGAGAATCGGCATCGTCCCTCCCCAGGGCGTCCGGACGCCCCTGGCTTCCCGCCGGGAAGCAGGGCAAACCGGAAAGCCGGGGACGGGGACGGGCCGCCGGCCGGACGCGGTGGAGCCCGGCGTCCTACAGGTAGAGGCCGGTGTTACCGGTGGGCTCGTGTTCCACCCGCTCGGCGGCGACGGCGTGCACGTCCCGCTCGCGCAGCAGGACGTACCCCCGGCCGTGCAGTTCGACCTCGGAGCGGTCGTCGGGGTCGAAGAGCACCCGGTCGCCGGCCACGACGGCGCGGACGTGCGGTCCCACCCCCACGGCGGTGGCCCAGGCCAGCCGTTTGCCGACGGCGGCGGTGGCGGGGATGACGATGCCTGCGGTGGAGCGGCGTTCGCCCTCGCTGCCGTCCACCTTCACCAGCACCCGGTCGTGCAGCAGGCGGATCGGCAGGCCGGTGTCGAGGTTCGGGTCGACGGTCACGCCACGACGCTACCGTGTGGCCCGGAGGCGGCTACCCGGTGGTTGAGCCGATGCGGCTCGGGGCAATGTGTGGCGGAACTGCCCTACGGTGGCGGGCACATGGACGTACCCTGTCCGGACCGTCGTCGTGGGCGGCCCGGTGTCGTTTTCAGGAGGTGCGCTTGAGCCGCTTCGAGCGGGTACGCGGCCGGCTCCGCCGCGCGTACGAGTCCGGACGGGAGTCGGTCCGGGCAGGGCGTGCCGATCCGGCCGACGCCCCGGAGGGGGTCGGGGTGGCCACGCCGGCGTCGCCCGGCCCGGCGGCGGCGCCGTCGGCGACGGTGGTCGGGGCCGAGCCGCCGGCGGCCATGCACAACTCCACCTCCAGCCGGGACGACGCGGACGTGCCGCACGCGCTGCGGATCGCCGCCGCCTGGTCGTGGCGGCTGATCGTGATCGGCGTGGTCACCTGGGCGCTGCTCAGGATCGTCGGGACGATCAGCATCGTGATCATCCCGCTGGCGGTGGCGCTGCTGCTCTCCGCGCTGCTCGCTCCGGCGGTGGGTTGGCTGCTGCGGGTGCGGTTCCCCCGGTCGCTGGCGACGGGCGTGGTGATGGTCGGCGGCCTGGTCGCGGTCTTCGGCACGCTGACCCTGGTGGTCAACGAGTTCATCCAGGGTGTGCCGGAGCTGAGCGCGAAGTCGTCGCAGGGCGTGCGGCAGATCCAGGACTGGCTCAAGACCGGCCCGCTGCACCTGTCCGACAGCCAGCTCAACCGCTACATCGAAGAGGCGCAGGGCTGGATCAACGGCAACACCGAGAAGTTCACCAGCGGGGCGCTCGCCACCGCCGCCACCCTGGCCGAGGTGCTGACCGGCGCGGTCCTGGTGCTCTTCGCCACCTTCTTCTTCCTGCGCGACGGCAACCGGATCTGGCGTTTCCTGGTCCGCCTGCTGCCGGTCGCCGCCCGGTGGAAGGTCGACGACGCCGGCCGGGCGTCCTGGGCCACGCTCGGCGCCTACGTCCGGGCGACCGTGCTGGTGGCGTTCATCGACGCGGTGGGGATCGGCATCTTCCTGGTCGTCTTCGACATCCCGTTCGCCTTTCCGCTGGCCGCGCTGGTCTTCCTCGGCGCGTTCATCCCGATCGTCGGCGCGTTCCTCTCCGGGGTGGTGGCGGTGCTGGTGGCGCTGGTCGACAGCGGCCCGGTGACCGCCCTGATCATCCTGGGCGTGGTGATCGGGGTGCAGCAGGTCGAGGGGCACCTGCTGCAACCGTTGATCATGGGTCGGGCGGTGGCCATCCACCCGCTGGCGGTGATCATCGGGATCGCGGCCGGCGTGGTGCTCGCCGGCATCACCGGCGCGCTGGTCGCGGTGCCGCTGATCGCGGTGCTCAACACCGCCGTCCGCCGGCTGTCGGCCCGCAGCGTGCCGGACACCCCACCGGACGCCGTGGTGGTCGCCTCCCAGGCGCCCTGACCACGGCGGAAGGACCGGCCCGTCCGGTCACCCCACGACACGCGGAAGCCGCCCGTTCCCCTCGGGGCGGGCGGCTTCCGGGTAGGTCACGCCTTGGCCAGGCGCTCCAACGCGCCCTGGGCCACCTCCGGGCGGGTGGTGTACCAGAACGGGGGCAGCGAACGGCGCAGGAACGGCCCGTAGCCGCGCGCCGTCTCCAGCCGCGAGTCGAGCACCGCCACCACCCCCCGGTCGCCGGTGGCCCGGATCAGCCGGCCCACCCCCTGGGCCAGCCGGACCGCCGCGATCGGCACGCTGACCGCCGAGAAGCCGGAGCCGCCGCCCGCGTCCACCGCCGCCGCGCGGGCCGCCGCCAGCGGCTCGTCGGGGCGCGGGAAGGGCAACCTGTCGATCACCACGAGCTGGCACGAGTCGCCGGGCACGTCCACCCCCTGCCAGAGCGACATCACCCCGAACAGGCAGCTGGACCGCTCCTCCCGGAACCGGCGGACCAGCAACGGCAACGCCTCCTCGCCCTGGAGCAGCACCGGCAGGTCGGTGCGCGCCCGGAGCAGCTCGGCGGCCTGCTGCGCGGCCCGCCGGGAGGAGAACAGCCCGAGGGTACGGCCACCGAGCGCGCCGACCAGCCGCAGCAGCTCCTCGCCGGCCGCCTCGGGCAGCCCCGAGACGCTGGGCCGGGGCAGGTGCGCGGCGACGTACAGGATGCCCTGGCGGGCGTAGTCGAAGGGTGAGCCGACGTCCAGCGACGACCAGCCCGGCCCCGAGGTGGCCGGCACCACGCCGGTGGCGGGTCGGCTGCCCGGCGCGGTCGCCACCCCGCCGGCACCCGGGCCGGGGGTGGCGGTGCCGACCGTAGCCCCGCCGCCGAGCACCCCGGTGGACCGGCCGGCGGCGGCGGTGGCCAGCGCGGCGGCGGCCGGGGACGGCGGGGCGGGTGGCGGCGCCTCCAGCCCGAGCGCCCGCGCCACCGTGTCGAACCGTCCGCCCAGCGCCAGCGTCGCCGAGGTGGCGACCACCGTGCGCTCGTCGTACAGGTGGGCGGCGAGGGTACCGGCGACCGACAGCGGCGCGACCACCAGCGCCCGCCGGCTGCCGTTGTCCGGCTTCTCCACCCAGGCCACGTCGTGGTCGGCCTCCTCCAGCAGCCGCTGGGCGGTGGTCGACAGCTCGTCGAGCACCGACTTGGCCTGCTGCTTGCGGACCGGGTCCGGGTCGTCGGCCTTGACGTCGCCGATCGCGTCGAGGGCGGCCCGGGTGGCCGCGTCGAGCAGGGTGCACGCCTCCCGCAACGGGCCGGGCAGGCCGCCGGTGAGCCGGCCGGCCGGGGCCTCGGCCAGCCCGACGGCGAGCGCGTCGCCGGCCTCGGTGAGCCGGTCGGCGACGTCCGGCCGCAGCAACGGCCGGGCGCGGCGGGCGGACCGGTCGATCAGCTCCGGCACCAGCTCGGCCTGGGCCGCCGAGGAGACCCGGTCGGCCAGCTCGTGCGCCTCGTCGACGATCAGCAGCTTGTGCGGCGGGACGATGTGCCGACCGGCCAGCATGTCCACCGCGAGCAGGCTGTGGTTGGTGACCACGATGTCGGCCTCCCGGGCGCGGGCGCGGGAGGCCTCGGCGAAGCACTCCTGACCGAACGGGCAGCGGGACGCTCCCACGCACTCCCGGGCGGGCATCGAGGCCAGCCGCCACGCCTGGTCGTCGACGCCCGGGTCCAGCTCGTCCCGGTCGCCGGTGTCGGTCTTCTCGGCCCAGTCGCGCAACCGCTGGATCTGCTTGCCCATCCGACCGGCCTCACCGAGCCACTTCGTCCCGCCCCCGGGCCGGGCGGCGGGGGCGTCGAAGAGGGTGTCCTCCGGTTCGTCCTCGGTGGAGTTGTCCAACCGGGCCAGGCAGAGGTAGTGGTGCCGGCCCTTGAGCACGGCGAAGGTGGGGCGGCGGCCGAGCAGCGGCTCGACCGCGTCGGCGAGCCGGGGCAGGTCGTGCTCGACCAGCTGGGACTGCAACGCCAGGGTGGCGGTGGAGACCACCACCGGGCCGTCCACGGTCAACGCCGGGGCCAGGTAGGCCAGCGACTTGCCGGTGCCGGTGCCGGCCTGCACCAACAGGTGCTCCCGGGCGGCCACGCTGCGCTCGATCGCCTCGGTCATCTGCTGCTGGCCCGGCCGGGCCGCGCCGCCGGGCACCGCGCCGACCGCCGCCGCGAGCAGTTCGGTGCCGCTCGGCCGGCCGCCGCGCCGCCGTCCGGAGCGGGCCGAGGGGGTGCTGGGGCCGGCGGCGGTACGGGACGCAGTCACCGTGCGACGGTACCCGTCGCCGCCGACACGCCGCCCGCCGCTGCCCCCGCGTGGCGCGGTCACCGTGCGGATTGTCGTCACTGCTGACCGGTCACCTCCCTACGGCGACGGATGGGCGGAATCGGCTAGGGTGCGACTCATGCCGAGCGACACGGTCCGCGTGATCTACCGCAAGTACGACGGCAGCGCCCACCGTGACTACCCGGCCCGCCGGCTGACCGAGGACGACCTCGGGGTGTGGCTCGGGGTGACCGCCGGCACCGCGTCGGTCTACCACGGCCGACCCTCGGTGGAGCAGATCCCCTTCGTCCTGCTGGTGCCGCATCAGGCCTGGTGGACGGGCATGTTCAACCCGCCGCCGAGGACCAGCGAGGTCTACTGCGACATCACCACCCCGGCCCGCTGGGAGGGCGACGACACGGTCCACCTGATCGATCTCGACCTGGACGTGGTGCGTCGCCGGGCCACCGGCCTGGTGGAGTTGCGCGACGAGGACGAGTTCGCCGAGCACCGGGTGCGGTTCGGCTATCCGGACGAGGCGGTGGCGCAGGCCCGGGCGGCGGCGACCCGGCTGCTCACCGCCCTCGGCGACGGCACCGAACCGTTCGCCTCGGCGTACCGCACGTGGCTGGCCCTGGTGGTCTGACCCGACGGCCCGGGTGCGGGGTCGGGATCGGTCGGGGTCACCAGCGTGGCGGCCAGGTGGCGGCCGGGTCGAGGTCGGGCAGCCGGTGCAGCTTGTCCGGGTTGAGCTGGTTGAACAGGCCGCTGATCCGGCCGTCGTGCACGGCGAAGCCGGTGACCATCCGTAGCGGGCGGCCGTCGGGCGTGACCGTCTCCAGGTGCAGCCCGAGCACCCCGTCCACCAGCACCGGATCGGCCCGGAGCCGCTGGCCGTAGCGGCCGGCCCGGGTGAAGAGGCCGAGCAGGAACCGGGCCACCGGGTCGGCCCCGACGACCGGTCGGCGGGCCGCCGGAAAGTGCCCCCCGCCGTCGCCGATCAGCACCACGTCCGGGGCGAGTACCCGGACCAGCGCGTCCAGGTCGCCCGACTCGGTCGCGGCGGCGAACGCGGCGAGCACCTCGCGCTGCTCGGCCGGGCCGGCGGTGTGCCGGGGCGCGTCGGTGGCGGTGACCGCCCGGCGGGCCCGGGAGGCGAGCTGGCGGGCCGCCTCGGGGGTGCTCGCCAGCACCTCGGCGACCCGGGCGAACGGCACCGCGAAGACGTCGTGCAGGACGAAGGCGACCCGCTGCTCGGGGGTGAGCCGTTCCAGGACGACCAGCAGCGCGGTGCCGAGCCGGTCGCGCCGGACCGCCCGGTCGGCCGGGTCGGGGGCGAAGCCGTCCGGCTCCGGCCCGCCGGCGCGCCACGGCGTGACCACCGGCTCCGGCAGCCACTGACCCGGGTACGTCTCCCGGCGGACCCGGGCCGAGCGCAGCACGTCGAGGCAGATCCGGGCGCAGGTGGTGGTGAGCCAGCCGCCCAGGTGCCGGATCTCGGTGCGGCTGCGCGGGTCGGCGAGCGCCCCGGAGTACCGCAGCCAGGTCTCCTGGACGGCGTCCTCCGCCTCGCTGCGGCTGCCCAGCATCCGGTGGGCCAGCGCGGTCAACCGCCCGCGTTCGGCCTCGAACTCCGCCACCAGGTCCACCGTCACCACGATCCCTCCCCGTTCGGCCGGTCCCCGACGGAACCGGATCCTCCCCGCCCACCGGACGGCGGGCCGCCCCGAAACGTGACATCCGGGCCGCGTCCCGTCCACCCTCCTGAGCCCGGGAGGCGGGGATGGCGGGGGTGGGCGAGGATCGGGGGATGCGTGCAGACGAGGAGACGGAGATCGCCGTACCCGCTGGTGGGCCGGTACGGCGGTGGTTGCGGGTGGCGTCGGACGGTGGGCCGGTCGATCTCGGCGCGGTGGATCCCCGGTCCACCCCGGGCCTTCCGGCGGCGGCGGGTGAGGGGAAGGAGCGCAAGCTCTGGGCCCGGCGGCAGGTCGAGCTGATCGGTGCCGGGCTGGCCCGGCAGCAGGAGATGCTCTTCGCCACCGCGGCGGCCGGGGCGCACGCGGCCCAGGCCTCGACCCCGACCAGGGGCGGTGCCGGGCTGGGCCGGGGTCGGCCGGGTCGGCTGCTGCTGGTGCTCCAGGCGATGGACTGCGGGGGCAAGGACGGCACGGTCAAGCGGGTGGCCGGGGCGATGAACCCGCTCGGCCTGCACATCCGGTCGTTCGGTCCGCCGACCCGGCAGGAGCTGCGGCACGATTTCCTGTGGCGGATCCGCCGGGCGCTGCCGCCACCCGGCTACGTCGGCGTCTTCAACCGCTCGCACTACGAGGACGTGCTGGTGGCCCGGGTCGACGCCCTGGTGCCGGAGCGGACCTGGCGGTCCCGGTACGACCAGATCAACGCCTTCGAGCGGGAGCTGGTCGACGGGGGCGTGACAGTGGTGAAGGTGATGCTGCACATCTCCCCGCAGGAGCAGGCGCGGCGGTTGGCGCAGCGGCTGACCGACCCGACGAAGCACTGGAAGTACCAGCCGAGCGATCTCGACTCCCGGGCGCGGTGGGACGACTACCAGGCGGCGTACGCGGAGGCGCTGGGGCGGTGCGACACGGACGCCGCGCCCTGGTTCGTGGTGCCGGCGGACCGTAAGTGGTACCGGGACTGGGCGGTGGCGCACCTGCTGCGGGAGACGTTCGAGGGTCTTGATCTGGGGTATCCGGCTGCCGGTTTCGACGTGGAACGGGAGCTGCGGCGGTTGGCGAGTGGCGGTGGGGACGGCTGAGGTGAACGGCAGGTGAACGAGCGGTGAATCGGGTCTGACCGGGGGTAGGCCGGCGACGACCCGCCCCGGTGGGGTACCTAGCATGCTTCAGCGGACGCCCCCTGGGGCGGCGGCCACCCTTCTACCGACACGACGAGGTCCGTGCTGTGAAGTTTTCCTTCCGTCCCACCGAGGGCGCTTTCTACGAGCTCTTCACCAGGGCCGCGCAGAACCTGGTGAAGGGCACCGAGCTGCTCAACGAGCTGGCCCTGCCCGGCGTCGACGTGCAGTCGGTCAGCGAACGGCTGACCGAGGTCGAGCACGACAGCGACCAGATCACCCACGATCTCTACAAGAAGATCAACTCCACCTTCATCACGCCGTTCGACCGGGAGGACATCTACCGGCTGGGCTCGCTGCTCGACGACGTGATGGACCACCTGGAGGCGGTCGGCAACCTGCTCTACCTGTACGGCCTCACCAAGCTCCCGTCGCTGCCGCGCGAACTGCACGAGCTGGTCAACGTGCTCGACCTCCAGGCCAAGCTGACCGCCGAGGCGATGCCCCGGCTGAAGTCGATGAAGGACCTCGAGGACTACTGGATCGAGTGCAACCGGCTGGAGAACGACGGCGACCAGGCGTACCGGATGCTGCTGGTCCGGCTCTTCTCGGGCGAGTACGACGCGCTGACGGTGCTGAAGATGAAGGAGGTCGCCGACGAGCTGGAGGCCGCCTGCGACGCCTTCGAGCACGTGGCGAACACGGTCGAGACCATCGCGGTCAAGGAGTCCTGATCCTGTGAGTCCCGAACTCATCGCCGTGTTGGCGGTGATCGCGGTGGCCCTGGCGTTCGACTACACCAACGGCTTCCACGACGCCGCCAACGCGATCGCGACAAGCGTCTCCACCCGTGCCCTGACACCCCGGTTCGCCCTCGGGCTCGCCGCGGTGGGCAACTTCGTCGGCGCGCACTTCGGTGCCGGCGTGGCCAAGACCGTCGGCGACGGCCTGGTCACCCTCCCCACCGGCGTGGGCAGTCTCGGGGTGGTCTTCGCCGGGGTGCTCGGCGCGATCGCCTGGAACCTGATCACCTGGTACTTCGGCCTGCCGTCGTCGTCCTCGCACGCGCTGTTCGGCGGGCTGGTCGGGGCGACCCTGCTCTCCACCGGCGGTGTCGTGCAGTGGGTGACCATCGGCGAGAAGGTCATCCTGCCGATGGTGCTCTCGCCGATCATCGGCCTCACCCTCGGTTACCTGCTGATGCTGGCCATCCTCTGGGCGTTCCGCAAGGGGCAGCCGGGCAAGCTCAACCGGGGCTTCCGCTGGGCGCAGACCGCGTCGGCGGCGGCCATGTCGGTCGGCCACGGCATGCAGGACGCCGCCAAGACCATGGGCATCGTGGTGCTGGCCCTCTACACCGGTGGCTTCCAGGACGACAAGACGCACATCCCGGGGTGGGTCTTCTGGACCTCGGCGACCATGCTGGCGCTCGGCACGTACGCCGGTGGTTGGCGGATCATCCGGACCCTCGGCCGCAAGATCATCGATCTGGGTCCGCCGGAGGGCTTCGCGGCCGAGACGGTGGCCAGTGCGGTGCTCTACTTCAACGCGCTGGTGCTGAAGGCCCCGATCTCCACCACCCACACGATCACCTCGGCGATCATGGGGGTGGGTGCCACCAAGCGGCTCTCCGCGGTCCGCTGGAACGTGGCCGGCAACATCGTGCTCGCCTGGATCATCACGTTCCCGGCCGCCGCGCTGATCGCCTGCCTGACCTACCTGGTGGTCCGCCCGCTGTTCTGAGCCGGGCGGGGAAGGGCACCTCGGCACCGCCCCGCGCGGTGACGCCGGTGCCCTTCCCGGCGGCTCAGGAGTAGTCGACGCCGATCTGCGCCCGGATGTCGTCCAGCAGCGCCATCACCTCCAGCGTGACCGCGTGCGGCACCAGGGGGCTCTCGGTCAGCCCGGCGGCCAGGCAGCGCTGCACCTCGGCGGCCTCGTACTGGTAGCCGCCGCCGGCCGGGTCGTCGGTGAGCGTCTCGGGCTCGGCCCCGGCCCGGTGCAGCACCGCCGAGCCGGGGCGGAAGAACGGCTCGGGCAGCTCGATCCGGCCGGTGCTGCCGGTGATCGCGGCGGTCAGCGGGGTCGCCCCGACCATCCCGCAGCCGAGCGTGGCGACCGCCCCCGAGTCGTAGCCGAGGACGATGCCGGTGTTCTCGTCCACCCCCTCCGGGCTGAGCCCGGCCCAGGCCCGCACGTACTGCGGGACGCCGAGCAGCAGGTGGGCCAGGCTGACCGGGTAGACGCCCAGGTCGAGCAGCGCGCCGCCACCGAGCGCCGGGTTGCGCATCCGGTGCTCGGGCGGGAACGGCCCGGCCACCCCGAAGTCGGCCCGGACGCCGGTCACCTCGCCGATCGCGCCCGCCCGGACCAGCTCGACCAGGCGCAGGATCAGCGGATTGGTTCGCATCCACATGGCCTCCATCAGGAAGACCCCCCGGGACCGGGCCAGCTCGACCAGCTCGGTGCTGGTGGCCAGGTCGAGGGTGAACGGCTTCTCCAGCAGCACCGCCCGACCGGCCTCCAGGCAGATCCGGGCGGCCTCGTGGTGGGCGGCGTGCGGGGTCGCCACGTAGATCGCGTCCAGCTCGTCGTCGGCGGCCAGCTCCGCCCACGAGCCGTGGGCGCGGGTGGCCCCGTAGCGGGCGGCGAACCGTTCGGCGCTCTCCGCCGTCCGCGAGCCGACGGCGACCAGCTCGGCCCCCGGCACCAGGCGTAGATCCTCGGCGAACCGGCCGGCGATGTGGCCGGTGGACAAAATCCCCCAACGTGTCATGCGTTCACGCTAACCCGCTGGCCCCGGCCTCCGGCGCGGCGGCCGGTCGGTCGGGCGGGCCGTCCGACCGGACTAGGCTCGGCGCATGACGATCGACAGTCCCGGCTTCCCCGCCCCGCCGGCCCTGGTCGAGCACGCCCGTCGGTTCCTCGCCGAGGGCGGCGTCCCGGCGACCCCCCGGGTCGCGGCCACCGTGCTGCTGCTCCGCCCGGCCGGCACCGACTTCGAGGTGTACGTCATCCGCCGGGTCGCCGCGATGGCCTTCGGCGGGATGTACGCCTTCCCCGGTGGGGGCGTCGACCCGTCGGACTCGCAGGCGCACCTGGACTGGGCCGGCCCCGACCCGGCGGCCTGGGCGGACCGGCTGGGGGTGGCGCCGCGGGACGCCCAGGCGGTGGTGTGCGCCGCCGCGCGGGAGGTCTTCGAGGAGGCCGGGGTGCTGCTGGCCGGCCCCGGCGACGACGCGGTGGTGGGGGACGTCAGCGGCGAAGACTGGGAGGTCGCCCGGCAGGAGCTGGAGGCGCACCGGCGGGGCTTCGCCGGGCTGCTCGCCGGGCGGAAGCTCACCCTCCGGTCCGACCTGCTGCTGCCGTGGAGCCGGTGGATCACCCCGGACTTCGAGCCGCGGCGCTTCGACACGTACTTCTTCGTGGCCCTGCTGCCCGAGGGGCAGCGGACCCGGGACGTCTCCGGCGAGGCCGACCACACCCTGTGGATCCGCCCGGCGGACGCCCTGGCCCGGTCGCGGGCCGGTGAGCTGACCATGCTCCCGCCGACCCTGGTCACGCTGGCCGAGGTGGCCGCCGCCGGTGACCTGGCCGGGGTGGCCCGCGCCGCGGCGGGCCGGGACGCCAGCACGCCGGTGATCCCCCGCCTGCACCTCCCCGAGGACGGCACCCCCCACTTCACCCTCACCTGACGCGCCCGCCCACCCGGCGGGGGTCTGGGCGGGCGGGGCAGGGGTCAGCCGAAGCGGCCGGTGATGTAGTCCTCGGTCTTCTTCTGGCCGGGGTTGCTGAAGATCTTCTGGGTGTTGTCGTACTCGATGAGCCGGCCGGGGTCGCCGGTCTTCTCGATCGAGAAGAACGCGGTGCGGTCGGAGACCCGGGCCGCCTGCTGCATGTTGTGGGTGACGATGATGATGGTGAACTTGTCCTTGAGCTGGAACATCAGGTCCTCGATGGCCAGCGTCGAGATCGGGTCCAGCGCCGAGCAGGGCTCGTCCATCAGCACCACCTGCGGCTCGACCGCGATCGTCCGGGCGATGCAGAGCCGCTGCTGCTGACCGCCGGACAGGCCCGCGCCGGGCTTGCCGAGGCGGTCCTTGACCTCGTCCCACAGGTTCGCCGAGCGGAGCGCCTTCTCGGCGGCCTCGTCCAGGATGGACTTCCTGCGGACCCCGTTGAGCCGCAGCCCGGCCACCACGTTCTCGAAGATGCTCATGGTGGGGAACGGGTTGGGGCGCTGGAACACCATGCCGATCATGCGGCGGACGGCGGTCACGTCGACGTCCCGGTGGTAGACGTCCTGGCCGTCGATGGTCAGGCTGCCCTCGACCCGGGCGCCCGGCAGCACCTCGTGCATCCGGTTGATCGACCGCAGGAAGGTCGACTTGCCGCAGCCGGACGGGCCGATCAGGGCGGTGACCGTCTTCGGCTCGACCGTCAGGTTGATGTTCTCGATCGCCTTGAAACCGCCGTAGTACGCGGTCACGTCGGTGGCGTCGATGCGCTTGGCCATGGTGGTACCTCCGGGGTTCATCGGCCGAGCCGGTTACGGCGGGCCAGCAGCTTCGCGGCGACGGTCAGGACGAGCACGAGGACGACCAGGGTCAGCGCCGCGGTCCAGGCCCGTGCCGGCGAGTACTTCGACGCCTCGCCGGCCTGCTGGTAGACGAAGAGGGCCAGCGACGACTGGTTGTTCTCGAACGGGTTGAAGTTGATCGCCGCGCCGCCGCCGGCGACGAGCAGCACCGGGGCGGTCTCCCCGGCGGCCCGCGCGATGGAGAGCATGATGCCGGTGACGATGCCGGGCAGCGCGGTGGGCAGCACCACCCGCAGGATGGTCTTCCACTTCGGCACGCCCAGCGCGTACGCCCCCTCGCGCAGCGGCGCGGGAACGAGCCGCAGCATCTCCTCGGTGGAGCGGACCACCGTCGGCAGCATCAGCACGGCCAACGCCAGCGCGGCGGCGAAACCGGAGAAGCCGGGGCGGCCGTCGTTGAACCACGGCGACACGATCAGCACCCAGAAGGCCAGCACGAACAGGCCGGTGACGATGGACGGGATGCCGGTCATCACGTCGACGAAGAACCGGATGGTGAAGGCGAACCGGCCCCGGCCGTACTCGACGATGTAGATCGCGCAGAGCACGCCGAGCGGGACGGTGATCGCGGTGGCGATGCCGACCTGCTCCAGGGTGCCGATGATGGCGTGGTAGGCGCCGCCGTTGGCGTCCCGCGCCCCGATGTTGTTCATCGAGCTGCCGAAGAAGTCGCCGTCGAGCCGGGCGGTGCCCTTGCTGACCAGGGTCCAGACCACCGAGGCCAGCGGCAGCACGGCCAGCACCAGGGCGGAGTGGATCAGGGCGCTCCAGACCCGGTTGCGGGCCGACCGGCGGCCCTCCACCGCGTTCGCGGCGGCGAACAGACCGGCCAGGTGGAGCAGTGCGCCGAGCACCACGACCAGGACCGGGCCGCCGAGGTCGAGGCCGTAGACGAGGCCGACGGCGACCAGCAGGGCGAGCACCGCGAGGGCGGGGGCGGCGTACCCGGGCAGCCGCTTCGCGCGCAGGCTCTCCGGCTGGGCCGGCGGGCGGGAACGGTGGGAGGTGAGCGTGGTGGTCATGCGGCCGACTCCGTGAACTCGCGGCGGCGGTAGATGATCGCCCGCGCGGTGATGTTGACGATCAGCGTGATCGCGAAGAGCACCAGGCCGGAGGCGATGAGCGCGCCCCGGCCGGTCTCGTTGGCCTCCGCGAACCGGTTGGCGATGTTCGCCGCGATGCTGTTGCCGCCGTTGGCCAGGATGTTGAACGAGATGGCGTACGTCGAGCCGAGGGTCAGCGCGAGCGCGATGGTCTCGCCGAGCGCCCGGCCGAGGCCGAGCATGACGGCGGCGATGATGCCCGGCCGGCCGTACGGCAGGACCGCCGTGCGCAGCATCTCCCAGCGGGTGGCCCCCAGGGCGAGGGCGGCCTCCTCGTTGGCGGTCGGGGTCTGGAGGAACACTTCGCGGGAGAGCGAGGTGATGATCGGCAGCACCATGATCGCCAGGACGAGCGAGCCGAGCAGGATCGAGTTGCCGTACGGGCCGTCGCCGAAGATCGGGATCCAGCCGAAGTACCTGTTCAGCCAGGCGGACAGGTCGGCGACCGGCCCGACCAGGTAGTCCCGGCCCCACAGGCCGAACACCACGCTCGGCACGGCGGCCAGCAGGTCGATCACGAAGCCCAGCCCGGTGCCGAGCCGGCGCGGCGCGTAGTGGGACAGGTAGAGGGCGATGCCCAGCGCCACCGGCACCGCGATCAGCAGCGCCAGCAGGGCGGTGAGCATGGTGCCGAAGGCGAGCGCGCCGATGCCGAACGTGGGCGGGTCGTCGTTGGGGAACCAGCCCTCGAAGGTCCAGAAGTTCGCACTGTTGGCCCGCAGCGCCGGGACGGCCTTGGCGATCAGGAAGACCGCGATGGCCGCGATGATGACCAGCACGGTGACACCGGCCGCCAGGGTCACGCCGCGGAAGGCCCGTTCCGCGCCGAACGCCTGCGCCCGGGGCAGTCCGCCGCCTCCGCCCAGACCGTGGTCCTCGTCGGGGGTACGGGTGCTGACTGGTGCCTCGGCAACACGCGCCGAGGCACCGGCGGACCGCTCGTGACCCTGGGTCACGGGTTGCCCGCCGGTGCCGGCGTGTGCCGAGCGGGGAGGGGTTTCACCCATCTGCTCGCTCGCTTCGACTTGAGGGGTTGTCGCTCGGACGGGTCAGCCGAGGTTCTTGACCGCGGCCTCGACCTTGGTCCGGACCGAGTCGGGCAGCGGGGCGTAGCCCAGCTCCACCAGCTCGGCCTGGCCCTCGGCGCTGGCGGCGTGGCCCAGCAGGCCCTTGACCAGCGGCAGCTTGTCGGCGGCGAGGCCCTTGCTGCACACGATCTCGTAGGTCACCAGGACGATCGGGTAGGCCCCGGCCTCCTTGGTGGCGTAGTCGATCGACATCTTGAGGTCGTCGCCCTGGCCCTCGATCTTGGCCCCGGCGATGGTCTTGCCGGCCGACTCGGCGGTCAGCTCGGTGTACTCGCCGGCGCCGTTCTGCACCTTGGCCTTCTTGAGGCCGGAGTTCTCGGCGTACGACCACTCGACGTAGCTGATCGTGCCGTCGGTGCTCTTGACCTTGGCGGCCACCCCGTCGGACTTGGGGGCGCCGAGCCCGCCCGGGGCCTTCCACGCCTTGTTGTTGCCGAAGGTCCAGTCCGTCGCGGCGGTCTTGGACAGGTACTTGGTGAAGTTGTCGGTGGTGCCCGACTCGTCGGAGCGGTGCACCGTCTGGATCGTGGTGGCCGGCAGCGTGGCGTCCGGGTTGTCGGCCTTGATGGCCGGGTCGTTCCACTTGCTGACCTTGCCGGCGAAGATCTGCGCCAGGGTGGCCGGCTTGAGTTGGAGGTTGTCCAGGCCGCTGACGTTGTAGACCACCGCGACCGGGCCGATCACCATCGGCAGGTTGAGCGCCGCGCCGCCGGTGCACTTGGCGTCGGCCTGGGGCTGCTCCTCCGGCTTGAGGGCGGAGTCGGAGCCGGCGAAGTCGGCGGTGCCGGCGATGAACGCCTGGATGCCCGCGCCGGATCCGGAGGACTCGTAGTTGATCGTGGTGCCGGCGCACTTCTGCTGGTATGCCTTGATCCACTCAGCCATGGCGTTCTTCTGCGCGGAGGAGCCCTGCGCGTTCAGGGTGCCCTTGCCGCAGTCCGCCGCGCTGGCCGAACCCGAGGCGGAGGTGCCGGCCGGCTCGTTGTTGTCCGAGCCGCAGGCGCTGAGGCCGAGGACCGCGGTAAGAGCGAGGCAGGCAATGGCGCCGTGCCGCTGGAGCTTCACCTGAGGGGTTTCCCTTCACGTCTTTGGTCAGGTCGCCCGGATGGGGCCCGAGTGCCGGCGCTGACCGGCTGACTCGAAAGCTAGAAGTGCCAGGTAGACGGTTTGCCGGTCGGAAGTGAACGGAGCATGAACAGCCCCGGCCGGGCAGGTGACCGCTGCCTGAGGGAGGGTTGTCCGTTAGGTGAACTGCCGTCCCAGTATCCGCATTAATGCGATATATCAGGGCAGTCGTTATCCGGGCGTGGCCCCGCCGTTACCGCGCGGAGACCGCCCGTCGGCCAGCGGCGAGTGCCGCGCCGACGACCTGCCGACGACGACCCGGTGCGCCCCGGCGCGGTCAGGGCGACCGGGCGGGTGGGGCCGCAGGAGTCAGCCCAGGTGGTAGTTGACGTGCCCGCACCAGCGGGCGAAGCCGAGCCGTTCGTAGAGCGACACGGCGGCGGTGTTCGACTCGTCCACGTAGAGCATCACCCGGTCCAGCCCGCGCCGGTCCCGCAGGTAGGCCAGCCCGGCGGTGGTGAGCGCCCGGCCGAGGCCGCCGCCGTGTGCGGCCGGATCCACCCCCACCACGTAGACCTCGCCGATCCGGGCCGCGCCGGGCCGCTCGTGCACCTTGGTCCAGTGGAAGCCGAGCAGCCGGCCGTCGGACGGGTCGACGGCGAGCAGGAAGCCGGCCGGGTCGAACCACGGCTCGGCCAGTCGGGTCCGCAGGTCGTCCATGGTCCACCGGCCCTGCTCCGGGTGCTCGGCGAAGGCGCGGGCGTTGAGCGCGAGCCAGTCGGCGTCGTCCTCGCCGGGGCGGAAGGAACGCAGCGTCACCCCGGCGGGCAGGCGGGGGGCCGGCACCGGCTCGGCCAGCGGCCGGCGGAACTGCCAGAGCACCCGGGCCCGGGTGAGGCCGAGGTCGACCGCGAGCGCCGCGGCGGACGGGTGGTCGCCGTGCGCCCAGGCCCGCACCGGGCCGGTGGCCGCCGCGAGTACGCCCCGGGCCAGCGCCCGCCCGGTGCCCCGCCGTCGGAAGCCGGGGCGGACCACCAGCTCCACCCCCACCCCCGAGGCCGGGTCGGTGGTGTCCAGGTGGGCGTACCCGGTCAGGGTGCCGTCGGCGGCGCGGGCGGTCAGGTGCGCGGCGGGGGCCTGCGGGTCGTGCAACCGCAGCAGGGTGTGCTCGTCGAACGGGTAGGCGCCGTCGGTGTCGCCCGCCAGCCGGGCCAGGGCCAGCACCTCGGCCACCTCGGCCGGGGTGAGTCGGTCGGTACGGTCCACCCGGTCGGTCGTCGGCTCGGCGCTGCTCATCCCGCCACCGTAGTCGGCTCCGGCTCAGCCGGCCCCGTTGACCGGTAGCGCCGCCAGCCGGAACCGGCTGGTCAGGTCGGGCAGGATCCGGCGGAGGGCGTCCACCGTGCCCTGCCGGTCGCCACCGGCGTCGTGCATGAGCACGATCGCGCCGGGTCCGGTCTCCCCGGTGACCGTGGCGGTGATCTTGGCGGCTCCGGGGAGCTGCCAGTCGTTGGGGTCGACGGTCCAGTGCAGCGGGGTCATCCCCAGCCCCTCGGCGACCGACACCACCGGGTACGTCCAGGCTCCGCCGGGCTGCCGGAAGTAGCTGATCCGGGCGTCCGGCACGGCGGCGTGGATGGCCTCGTTGGTGCGGATCAGGTCGGCCCGGATCAGGGCGGGGGAGCGCTTGCCGAGCAGCACGTCGTGGTGCCACGAGTGGTTGCAGAGGGTGTGCCCGTCGGCCACGATCGCCCGCACCAGGTCCGGGTGGTCCTGGGCGTTCTCGCCGACCACGCAGAACGTCGCCTTGACGCCGTACTCGCGGAGCGCGTCGAGCACCTGCGGCGTGTACGTCGGGTCCGGCCCGTCGTCGAAGGTCAGCGCGACCTCGCCGGAGCCGGTGCTGGCGTGGCTACCGAACGGCCCGTCGCCGCCGCCGGCCTGTTGCGGGACGTCCGGGTCGGGGCCGGCGCCGTCCGGGTCGGCCGGTGGGGCGACCGGATCGGCGGGTTGATCGGCGTAATGGACGCCGTTGACCTGTGCCGACGTGCCGGTGGGTGGCCGGGAGTGGTCGGGGAGCATGCTGCGGCCGAGCGCGTACGCGGACCCGAGCAGGGCGGCCAGCACCAGGGTGACGACGCCGACGGTCCCGATGGTGCCGCCGGTCGACCGGGCGCGCATCAGTGCCGCCACCGGTCCGGATCGCGGGACGGCCCTCTCGTCGCCCCCGTGGTCAGTGCACGCACCGTCGCCCCTCTCACTCCTGCTTATTCCGGCATTAAGAATAGAACCGGCAACGGGAGCAAAAGGGGCGTATCGGAAATAGTCCTAGGTTGGTGCGGTGGTGTGACCGGGTGCGCGGGTCAGACCGGCAGCGGCGCGTGCTCGGCTTCCGGCAGCGACCGGGACGTCGGCGGGACCACGAACTTGTAGCCCACCTGGCGGACCGTGCCGATCATCGACTCGTACTCCGAGCCGAGCTTGGCCCGCAGCCGCCGCACGTGCACGTCGACCGTACGGGTGCCGCCGAAGTAGTCGTATCCCCAGACCTCGCGGAGCAGCTGGTCCCGGGTGAACACCCGGCCCGGGTGCTGGGCGAGGAACTTCAGCAGCTCGAACTCCTTGTAGGTGAGATCGAGCGGCCGGCCCTTGAGCTTCGCCGCGTAGGTGTCCGGGTCGATGTTCAGCTCGCCGGCCCGGATCGAGCCCCCGGCCCCGGAGGTGGCGTTGGTCAGCCGGCCCACCGCGAGCCGCAGCCGGGCCTCCACCTCGGCCGGACCCGCGCCGGCCAGGATCACGTCGTCCACGCCCCAGTCGGCGTTGAGGGCGATCAGGCCGGCCTCGGTGACCACCGCCACCAGCGGCACGCCCAGGCCGGTGGCGTGCAGCATCCGGCAGGTGGCCCGGGCCTCGCTCAACTCCGATCGGGCGTCGACCAGCACCGCGTCCGGGCTGGGCCCGGACACCAGGGTGCGGACGTCACGCGGCGCGGTACGCACCGAGTGCGGCAACAGGTCGAGTGCCGGCAGCACCGCCGAGGGCTCACCTGCACGCGCGGTCACCAGCAGCAGGAGCTCCACACGATCACCTCCGTCCCGGCGGCTCTACGGCCGCACGCGACCAGCTGCCCCGACCGTGGGCGGGGCGCTGAGAACTTGCGTGGGTCCCGGCGTCGCTGACGGGCGGGTAACGGCTTGAGCGTAACCGATCGCCCGGCTGTCACCTCGGCGTCCTTTCCTGTTTGTCGGATCTGCCCGTGATCGCCGCTCAGGTTTTAACGTGGTCGAAACCGGAGCCGACGTGATCCCCGCCGGAGCGCGCCGGTCTGGCACGATCGGGGCGTGTTTCCCTCCACCTCGCCCGAGACCGGCCGTGACCCCTGGGTCGACGACGCCTCCGACGGCCCGGCCGGCGGTCCCGCACCCGGGCCGCGCCCGGCCCCGGACGACGACGCCGGGGGCCGACGCGAGCGCGGCCCACGCCGGTTCCGCAAGGGCGGGGCACCGCGCCGCAGCGAGGAGGAGGACGTCGAGCCGGACGAGGAGCCGATCGAGCCGGTCGAGGTCCGCCGGCCGCTGTCCCTGACCATCGCCGGCTTCGCCGCGCTGCTCGGCGTCGGTCTGGTGCTCGGCGCGCAGACCGCCGGCCCCGGGCACCGGCTGCCGTTCGCCCTGGTCGTCTTCGCGGTCCAGCTCTTCTTCGTGCTGGCCTGGACGATGGCCATGCGCCCGCCCGCCCTGCTGATGGTGGCGCTGACCAGCGTCGCGGTCGCCGCGGCGGCCGACGTCGCCGCCGTGCAGACCGACGTCGCCGGCCTGGCCCCACTCGGCTTCGTGGCGCTGGGTGGCTTCCTGCTCGGCGTGGTCGGTCAGCTCGTCCGCCGGGTGGACCGGGTGCGGGTGACCGACTCGCTCGGCACCACGCTGCTGATCGTGGTCGGCGTGGTGGCGTTCGCCACCCTGATCACGCTGAGCCGGATTCCGGCCGGCACCCAGGCGATCACCGTCTGCCTGGTCGCCACCGGCGTCGCGCTCACCGTGGCCCGGCTCACCGACGCCGTGCTGGCCTGGCCGAGGCTGGCGCCGCAGGTGCCCCGGGGGGCCGCCGGGGTGGTCGTCGGCGCGATGGCCGGTACCCTCACCAGCGCCCTGCTCGGCAGCTACCTGGTCGGCTTCACCCCGACCAGCGCCGCGGTGATCGGGCTGGTCGCCGCGGCCACCGCCGTCCTGGCCGACCTCGCCGTCGGGTACGCCGAGGCGGGCCGGCTGATGGCCGGTGAGCCGCCCACCATGTGGATCGCCCGGCACATGCAGGGTCCGCTGGGCGGGTTCGCGTTGTCCGCTCCGGCGGCGTACGCGATGTGTGTGCTCTTCCTCTGACGATCCGCCCCGCGCGCCGGATGCGGCGGTTGGGCGCGGCGGCGCTCGGGTAGTAGCGGTGCGCCGCGACGGCGGCATCGACGACGGTACGTCGCGGACCGCGACGGCGATGAGGGTACGTCGCGGACCGCGACGGCGAGGACGGACGGAGACGGGTGTGGCGCAGACGTACGAGGAGCGGCCCCGGCGGCGCGGGCGCAGGTGGCTCGTCGTACTGGTCGTGCTGGTGCTGATCCTGGGCGGGCTGCTGGTGGTGGCCGACCGGGTGGCGGCCGGGCTGGCCGAGCGGGCGATCGCCGACCAGGTGCAGCAGGAGCTGACCAAGCAGGACGCCAGCTCCGCGCCGCCGCAGGTGGACGTGGGGGGTTTCCCGTTCCTCACCCAGGTGGTCGACGGGCGGTACGAGCGGATCTCCATCGTGCTGACCGACGTGCGGGGCTCGGTGGAGGGCAACACGGTCAGCCTGCCCCGGCTCGACGTGGACGCCCGCAACGTGCGCGCCTCGCTGGACACCATCCGGTCCGGTCAGGGCGAGGTGGTGGCCGAGACGGTGGCCGGCACCGGCACGGTCACCTACGACAGCCTGGCCAAGCTGCTGGACCGGCCAGGGCTCAAGCTCGGTGAGCAGAACGGCAAGCTGGCGGTGACCGCGCCGGTCGACATCCTCGGCCAGAAGCTCACCGTCACCGGCACCGCCGACGTGACGGTGGCCGAGGGCGGCAAGGTGGCGCTGAAGTTCAGCGACCTGAACGCCCAGGGGCTGCCGGCGGTGCCGCTGGCCCGCACCCTGCTCAACAACTACGCCCGCGGGATCTCGGTCGACGTGCCCCTGCCGGAGCTGCCGTTCCAGCTCAACGTGCGCAAGGTCGAGCCGCGCCCGGAGGGGCTGACGGTGACCGCCGACGCCAGGGACGTCCCGATCAACTCGGCGGGCTGATCCGCCGTCGGGTGCCCGGCGCGGCGCGGCGCGGTGCCCGGCGCGACCCGGTACCCGGCGCGACGCGGCCCGGCCTCCCGGGGCTTTCCCGGCAGGTGGGGCCGCGTCTCGCATGGTGGTCGGCCCCTGGCACTCTCCGGGAGGGCTGGTAGGCTCCGTGACCATGGGGACGCACCTCACCAAACGGCGCGCGGTCGACCTGTGCCGCGTGGCCACCTGCCTGTGTCGCTCCGTCATCTGACGGCGGGGCTGTCTCCGGCCGCTTAGCGGCAACCGCACCCGAGGTCTCCTGATCTCCGGTGCCACCCTCCGAAAAAACGCCCGGCAGCGGCGCCGTCGCACGAACCCGTGATCCGTTCCTCTATGGGTCCTGCGCATGGTGCGACATCACCGATCTCCGCCCGCGCTGGCTCACCACCCATCCTCACCAGGGAGTGATCTGATGAGTCGCGACACCGCACTCGTTTCGGCCGAATGGGCCGAGAAGAACCTCGACGCCCCGGGCGTCGTCTTCGTCGAGGTCGACGAGGACACCTCCGCCTACGACACCGGCCACCTCGCCGGCGCGATCAAGCTGGACTGGAAGACCGACCTCCAGGACCAGGTCCGCCGGGACTTCGTCAACAAGTCCCAGTTCGAGGCGCTGCTCTCCGAGCGGGGCATCGGCAACGACGACGTCGTGGTCCTCTACGGCGGCAACAACAACTGGTTCGCCGCGTACGCCTACTGGTACTTCAAGCTCTACGGCCACCGCGACGTCAAGCTGCTCGACGGTGGTCGCAAGAAGTGGGAGCTGGACGCCCGTCCGCTGGTCACCGACACGGTGAGCCGCCCGGCCACCCAGTACGTCGCGCAGGAGCCGGACACCTCGATCCGGGCGTTCCGCGACGAGGTCGTGGCCGCGATCGGCACCAAGAACCTGGTCGACGTGCGCAGCCCCGACGAGTTCGCCGGCCGGCTGCTGGCCCCCGCCCACCTGCCGCAGGAGCAGGCGCAGCGGGCCGGGCACATCCCGACCGCGATCAGCGTGCCGTGGTCCAAGGCGGCGAACGAGGACGGCACCTTCAAGTCCGACGACGAGCTGCGCAAGATCTACGCCGACGCCGGGCTGGACGACGGCAAGGAGACCATCGCCTACTGCCGGATCGGCGAGCGCTCCTCGCACAGCTGGTTCGTCCTCCAGGAGCTGCTCGGCCACACCAACGTGAAGAACTACGACGGTTCCTGGACCGAGTACGGCTCGCTGGTCGGCGTGCCGGTGGCGCTCGGCGACGAGCCCGGGGAGGCCTGAGCCATGACCGCTCCCACCGCTTCCACCGCGGCCGGCTGCGCCGCCCCGGACCAGTCCGCGCCCCTGCCGGCCAGCCTGGACCTGGAGAAGGAGACCGTCATCACCGGGCAGGTGCTCTCCGCGTCGGGCGAGCCCGTGGCCGGCGCGTACGTCCGGCTGCTCGACTCGACCGGTGAGTTCACCGCCGAGGTCGTCACCTCACCGGCCGGTCAGTTCCGGTTCTTCGCCGCGCCCGGTAGCTGGACCCTGCGGGCGCTGTCCCGGCACGGCAACGGTGACACCGCCGTGACCGCCAACCGGGGCATCAACGAGGTCTCCGTCACGGTGGCCTGACCCACGCTCTCGATCGGCCCGGGGCCGGTCACCCCACCCGGGGTGACCGGCCCCGGGCCGTCACACCCGCCGCCCGCCGCCGTCACACCCGCCGCCCGCCGCCGTCACACCCGCCGCCCGCCGCCGTCACACCCGCCGCCCGCCGCCGTCACACCCGCCGCCCGCCGCCGTCACACCCGCCGCCCGCCGCCGTCACGCCGGTTGTCCGCCGCCCAGCGCCGTCACCCCCGCCGCCCGGCAGCCGCCCGGGAGGTCGCCCGGCCGGCGGCGTCACGAGGTGCAGCCGCCCTGGTGGTCGACCCGCCGGATGCAGCGGCGACGCCCACCGAGCCGCCGGTCGCAGAAGACCTGATGCTGCGCTTCCGACCCGCCCTCCTCGGAGACGGTCGTCTCGCCGAGCACCAGCTCCGGCAGGAACGCCAGCGACCGGCCGATCGCGCGGGCCAGCAGCCGCGCCGCCGGCAGGTCGTCGGCGGCGACAGTCAGGTGTACGACGTACCGCTCGCGCTCGGTCGTGGCGGTCACCGGTACACCACGCGCGGTCCGAACCGGGACTGCCAGTCGCGCAGCGCACCCTTGATCCGCGCGTTCTCCTCCCGGGTACGGGCCAGCTCGGCGTGCAGCACGGCCAGCTCGTCGGCGACCCGGTGCAGGAACCCGTCCACCTCGCCCGGGTCGAGCCCGTTGCGGGACCGCCCGAACCACTGCCGCCGCACCTGGGTCGGGCAGAGCGGCCGGTACGCCACCGTCCGGTGGCGCTGCCCACCGTTACGCCGGCCCGCTGGCCCGGACCGCCCGGCGGCATGACCGTCGACCCGGCCGCCCGGGGCCTGGTTGGTCGAGGGCCAGCTGTTCGAGGGCCTGTCGCTGCTGGGCTGGTTGGTGGAGGGCCGGTTGCTGCTGGGCTGGTTGGTTGGGGGCCGGCTGTTCAGGGGCCGGTTGCTGCTGGGCTGGTTGGTTGGGGGCCGGCTGGTCGGGGGACGGTTGGTGACGCGGTGCCGGGCGGAGGGCCGCCCGGCTGCCGTGGGTCGCTCGGTCGGCGCGGGCCGTCCTGTTGTCGGGGGCCGGTCGGTTGCCCTCGACCGGGACCGGGGCCGGCGGAACAGCCGGAGGAGCCTGCACACGATGGGACCACCTCTCCGCAGGGGCAGCAGGGATCGCGCTGCCGTGGAAGGTGGCCGGGGCGGGCGGGTTCCCTTCCACGACACCCGCCCCGACCGGGGGAGAGCCCTGCTCGTTGCCACGCGAGGAGCGCTCGCCGCCTAACTTATGTGTGGAGGTGACCCTCATCAAGACTGTGGCTAAAGTTGACTTCCTCTTGTCTCGCGCATGTGTCCCGTGATCGAATTGGGGTGCCACGCGAGGAGTGCCATGCCTGCATTGCCTGACTACCTCAGAGTCTCTGATTCGATCATGTCGGACACGCGGAGTGGCCGACTCAAGCCGGGGGACAAGCTGCCCTCGATCGCCGAGCTGTGCGAGCTGCACCGGGTAAGCGCGTCCACCATTCGGCAGGTCTTCATTCGGCTTGAAGCGCTTGGAGTGATCGACCGCCATCAGGGCAAGGGTGTCTACGTGACCGACCCGGCGACGTGGCTGCGCAAGCCCTGAGGGCTGTTGACGCTTACGGGGATCGCCCACACCCTCGGACCGTGCCCCATCCGGAAGTTGCTTACTCCAGCTCAAACGATGATCTGTCGGCCTGCGAGATCTTGGAAGATTTCGGCCCCCCAGGGGGCCATTTCGCTCCAAGATCTTCCATGTCGCCCACAGGTCCGGCACGAAAGCCTTGAATCGGGCGCGATGTGACTGAGGAGAACCACCCTCGGCGAGTCGGGCAGCAGGAAACCCGTTGGCTGGCTGTGGAGCGTCAAGGCAGGTCCGCTTGGCGAGGTGGTTCCGGGCCCGGACCGAGGTCGAGCTGGTTCAGCTTCGGCTTTCGGGGATCGGCTGGTCGGAATCGGCTGTCGGTCCGGGCAGCGTTAGCGGGAGACTGTTTCACCAAAAGTCTCTATGACTCTCCGTCATATTTATGACGCAGCGTCATACAACGTATGGAGCACGATATGGGTACCCCGAGGGGTGGCCGCGGGTGCGCAGCCTGGCTTGAGGTCGGTCCCTGCCGGCCCGCCGCCGGAGTGATCCGTGGAGAGCACCGGTAAACGAGGACCGGGGTCGCTGAGTCACGACCCTCCCGACCTCCTGACCTGCGACTGTTAGGCACCGGCACTGACGGTGGGGATCTGCCCGGCGGGGGTCGGGCTTACGGGGGTCGGGCTCGTGGGGGTTGGGCTCGTGGGGGTCGGGCTCGTGGGGGTTGGGCTTACGGGGGTCGGGCCGGCGAGGATCGGACTGGGGTGTGGACAGGGCGGTGGCCGCCGACCCGGCTCGGGTCGACGGCCACCGTGTGGTGCGGCTACCGGTCTAGCTGTCGGAGATCCGGGCGCCCGCGCAGGTCGACGTGGGGGCCAGGCGGAAGTCGAGGGTGCCGACGATGCCGGCCTCGACGACCGTCCGCTGGGCCTGGGGCACCCAGCCGTCCTTCGCCACGATCGCCTCGTACCTGCCCTTCGGCAGCCACCAGGCGTAGCGGCCCTGACCGTCGGCGGTGAGCGTGACGCCGGTGGTCGACCCGACCAGGTTCAGCCGGATCGTGGCCGGGACGCCGACGGTCTGGCCGCCGCAGGTCACCCCGGTCACCGTGCCCTGGATCTTGCCCCAGTTGTTCGGCGGCGAGACGTTCATCTCGACCCCCACCGCCGACACCGGGTAGGGCGTGTTGGAGGTGAATCCCAGCTCACCCGAGTAGACCCCGGGCTGGGCCACCCCGGACGCCGCCGTGGCGGTCAGCGTGACGGTGACCGTCTGGGACGCCCCCGGGGCCAGCGTGAAGCTGGTCGGTGCGGTGGACAACCACGGCAGGTCGCTGGCGTCCGTGCAGCCTTCCAGCCCGCCGAGCCGCTCACTGTCCGCCGAGCCGACGAACGAACTGGGCGAACCACCGATCTTGTACGCCCCGCAGGCGGCGGCTCCCCGGTACCTGCTGAACTGGGCGTTCGGCAGGTTCCGCCAGGCCCCGGCGACCGGGTCGAAGCCGACCGTCCGGTTGGTCACCGACGTCGAACCGGCCGTCACCCCGCCGGCCAGCACCAGCATGCCGCCGGCCGACGCGTACTGGGAACCCCACAGCTCGACCGGGAGGTTGGGCAGCGCGCTCCAGGCGTCCGACGCCGGGTCGTACCGCCAGGCGTCGGTGTACTCGTCGGCGGCGACCCCGCCCGCGCAGTAGACCTGCGCGCCGATCCCGCCGCAGGACAGCCAGGAGACCGGGTGCGGGTAGGCCGCGCCGGCCCGGAACGTCCCGGTGCGCGGGTCGAACACCGTCACCTTGGCGGACTCCGTGCAGGTGGTGTCGACGCAGCCGCCGACCAGGAACACCTTGCCACCGGCCACGGCGGTGCCGGCCGCAGCGGCGGGAGCCGGGTTGACCGCCCCGGCCAGGGTGCTCCACGCCCCGACGCCCGGGTCGAAGACGTCAACCGTCGGGTCGGCACCGGCACCGTCGCCCCAGCCGCCGAGCACGTACAGCTTGCCGCCGATCCCGACGGCGGACGGCTTGGACCGGGCGTGCGGCAGGTCGGGCAGCGCCGTCCAGACGCCGGTGGCCGGCTCGAACACCCAGGCCTTCCGCTCGTTGCCGGTGTCCCCACCGCCGCCGACCGAGTAGATCCTGCCGTCCAGGTTGGCCGCCGCGTTGTCGTAGATCGCGGCGGGCAGGTTGGTGATCCGCGCCCAGGCGTCGTCGGCCTGCGGTGCGGCGTCGGCGTTCCCGCCGCCGTACCGGGCACCGGTACGCCCGGTGCTGATCCCCTTGACCACCTGCTCCCGCAGCGGAGCACCGGCAGTCGACAGCACCTCGAACCCGCCACCGCGTTCCAGCAGCTCCACGGTGGCCGGGGCGGAGCCGGTGTTGCGGACCGTCACCTTGGCGTTGCGGGTGCTGCCGTACGGCTGGTGGGCCTCGATCGTGGTGGTGCTGACGGTGAGCCGCCCCGCGGTCAGGGCCAGGTCGGCCCGGCGGGTGCTGTCGGCCACCACCGTCATCTGCTGGGTGACCGGGGTGTACGGCGGCTTGGCGGCGGTGAACGGGTGGGTGCCGGTCAGCCCCGAGAAGAGGTGGTAGAAGCCGTCCGGCAGGTTCGGGTCGTCCGGGGTGGCCGCCGAGACGGCCGTGTCGGTGGGCCGGTCCACACTGGTCACCGTGACCCCGTTGACCGGTGCGCCGGTGTTGCGGTCGGTGGTGTTGCCGACCACCAGACCACCCGGCACGGGGGTGCAGTCCCGGTTGACCAGCTGCACGTCGTCCACCTGCCACCACCAGGCGAAGGTGCCCTTGAACCGGAACCGCACCAGCGCGGCGGTCGCGCCGGCCGCCGGGGTCAGCGGCACCTCCTCGACCCGGGGGCCACGGCGGCTCGCCGTCTGGTGCCAGACGTTCGTCCAGCTCGTCCCGGCGTCGGTGGAGACGTCCACGTCGGCGGTGTCGGTGATCCCGACCGCCCGCCAGTCGCTGCGGAAGCGCAGCAGCGGCGCGGCCGAGGCGGACAGGTCGACCGGCGGGGTGACCAGGTCGGTGTCCTGGGTGTTGCCGGTGCCGAGCTTGTCACTGTCGACGATCGCGAACCCGCCGGTCCCGCCGGTCAGGTTGCCCCGCGCACCCGGGTCGTTGAAGACCCAGCCACCCTTGTCGGTGCGGTTGCGCACCGTCCAGCCCTCCGGCGTGGTGGTGCCGTCGAAGCTCTGGGTCAGCAGCGGCGCGCTCAGGCTGCCGGTGTAGCCGGCGGCGGCACAGGCCGCCTCGACCGGGACCGGGATGTCGGCCGTGGCGCCCGTCGCGCCGACGGTCAGGTCCTTCGTCACCGTCCGGTAGCCCGGGTAGTTGGCGGTGACGGTGAGCTTGTAGTCGGAGTTGCCGGCCACGGTGAACGAGTACCGGCCGGTCACCGGGTCGGTGAAGACCGGTGCGCCGGGGCGGCCGGCGACCTCGATCCTGGCGTACAACGGCCAGCCGTGCCCGGAGCCGTCGGTGACCCGGCCGGAGACGGTGACCGTCGGCGTGGCCGTCAGGGCGAAGTCGCGGGTCAACGTGCCGTCCTCCGGGACGGTCACCGTGCCGGTCGCCGTGCGGAAGCCGTACGCGGAGACGGTCAGCGTGGTCTCGCCGGCCGGCACGGTCAGCGTGTACCGGCCGTCGGTGCCGGTGCCGACGCTGCGGGCGCCGACCGCGACGGTGGCACCCGCCACCGGGTCGCCGGTCGCCGCGTCGGTGACCCGGCCGGAGACCTGCCCCACCGGCCCGCGCGGGGCCTGCCGGACCGCCTCGTACGCGTTGAGCCGGCCCTCGCCGAAGACGTTGTTGTCGGCGGCGGTGCCGCCGCAGGTGGTCGCGTCGACGTCGGTCGCGGTGCGGTCGAGCAGCGTCTCGGTGCCGGCGATGTCACCGCGCAGGCTGGGCGCGGCCGACCAGATCAGGGCGACCGTGCCGGCCACGTGCGGGGCGGCCATCGAGGTGCCGCTGAACGCCGCGTAGCTGTTGTCCGGCACGCTGGAGCGCACGTTGCTGCCGGGCGCGGCGATGTTCGGCTTCAGCCCGGCCGGGTCGGTGGCGTCGCCCCGCCCGGAGAACCCGGAGATGGTGTTGTTCACGTCGTACGAGCCGACCGCGTAGGCGTTGGGGTTGTCCCCGGGGGAGCCGGCGCTGCCGCAGGCCGGGCCGTCGTTGCCGGCGGAGAAGACCGGGAACATCCCGGCGGCCCGCCAGGCGGCCACGGTCTGCTGGTACCACGGGTCGCCGCCGTCGCCGCCCCACGAGTTGTTGACGATGTCGGGGCGCAGGTCGGGGCGGGGGTTCTGGCCGTTGAGGTCGGTCGGGGCGAGCACCCACTGACCGGCGGCCAGCAGCGAGGCGTCCGAGCAGCTGTTGGACTCGCAGCCCTTGGCGGCGATCCACTTCGCGCCGGGGGCGACCCCGACCTGGTTGGCCCCGTCGGCGCCGACCATCGTGCCCATGGTGTGCGTGCCGTGGTCGTTGTTGTCGCAGGGGGCGTCCTGCGGGCAGACCCCGGCCGGGTCGAACCAGTCGTAGTCGTGGTCGAAGCTGCCGCCACCGAGGTTGCCCCGGTAGGACCCGACCAGCGCCGGGTGGTCGTACTGCACGCCGCTGTCGATGTTGGCGACCACCAGGCCCTCACCCCGGTCGCCGAACTCGTCCCAGACCCGGGGTGCGCCGATGTTGGTCAGCCCCCACTCGACCGCGTCGGTGCCGGCGCGGGCGGCCGTGCTGCGGACCGGCCGGACCAGCGGGTAGCTGCGGGTCGGCGCGATCCGGTCGACCTCCGGCCGGGCGGCGATGGTGTCCAGCAGCGCCCGGTCCCCGGTCACCCGCAGCGCGTTGGCGATCCAGTACGCCGTGTAGGTCGCCTTCCGCTCGTCCAGCACCGCCCGCAGGCCCTGCTGGGTCCGCTCGGCGGTGGTGGTGAGCAGCCGGTGCACCTCACCGGCGCGGACGTCCGGGTCGGGCAGCCGGGCGGCCTGCGCGAGCGGGGCCTGCTCGCGCAGGTAGACCAGGAAGGTCCCGGTGCCGTCGGCGAGCCCGTCGAGGACCTGCCGGTCCACGGTGGCCCGGGGTGCGGCCGGCGCGGCCCCGGCGGGCAGCGCGGGCTGGGCGGTGAGGCCCAGCAGTCCGGCCGCGAGCGCGGCCACCAATCGCCACCGGGACGGTCGTCCGGTCGGTCGTCTGAGCACGTTTCCTCCCCACTGAGCGGACCCGATCGGTTCGGGTCCGGCCGCGTGTGCCGGGGTCGCGGCCACGCGGAGCGGCTGAGGAGGTGGCCGGTGGTGGGTGCTGGTCGACCAGCCCCGCGGCCGCTGTGCATCATGCTCAGCCGGGGAACCAAGCTGATCAATGGATCGGGTCGGTCAGTATTCGGTCAGTAACCTGACGCCATCCTGACCGTTAGGCTGGCATCCAGCCGCGTCGACACCTGTCGTGGGCAGACGGGAACGTCGGGAGCGGGCGGCAGGTGCGGTCCTGGGGAGGACGTGTGACCGGTGTCGACATCCCGTTCGTGGTCTGTGTCAGCGCCGACGTCTCCGTCCGGGAGCGGGTGGTCCGTCAGCTCGACGACCTGGGGCCGGTGGTGATCTGCGCCGACCTGGCCGAGCTGCGCGCCATGCTCTTTCCCGGCCCCGCGCTGCCGCCCGCCGCCGCGCCCCCGGTCGCCGCGCTACCCGGCCCCGCGCTGCCGGCCGCCGCGCCCCCCGGCTCGGTGCGCTGCGGCGATCTCGTCGTCGACCCGGCCGGTCACCTGGTCACCTGGCGGGGGGAGCCGTTGGCGCTGACCCGGCTGGAGCGGGAGCTGCTGGCCCGGCTGGCCGGTGACCCGGGGGTGGTCTGGAGCTACGAACGGATCTTCGGCTCGGTCTGGGGCGGGGCCTGGCTGGGCGACGCGGCGATCCTGCACTCGGCCGTCAAGCGGCTGCGCCGCAAGTTGCGCGCGGTGTCCGGTGGCCCCCAGGTGCAGACCGTGCGCGGGGTCGGCTACCGCCTCGCCACCCCGTGCGGCTGACGGGCGGCCGGCGCGGGCCGGCGCGGTGCCGGCGGTGCGGGCCGCGCGGTGCGGGCCGCCGTGGTGTGGTGCGGGCCGGCGCGGTGTGGGCCGGTGTGGTGCGGGCCGGCGTGGTGCGGGCCGGCATGGTGTGGTGCGGGTCGGTGCCGGCCGGTGCGGTGTGGGCCGGCGTGGTGTGGTGCGGGTCGGTGCCGGCCGGTGCGGTGCGGGCCGGAGGTGGGGGCGTGACACGATGAGCCGGTGAGCGGTGCCGTCCACCCGGGGTACGCCCCACCGACCGGTCCGTCCGCGCCGCGTCGCCGGCTGCCCTGGCTGCTGGCCGCGACGGTGGCCTGGGCGGTGCTGCTGGCCGCGCTCACCTGGTGGTCGGCGCGCGAGGACCCGCCGACCGTACGCGAGCAGCGCACCCTCACCCAGGCCGGTCCGGTGGTGGACCGGGCGCTCGGTCACCTGGTCGCGGCGGTCGGCGACGACGCCTGGGTGTTGACCGCCCCGGAGGTCGAGCGCGGTTGCCGGCTCACCCCGATGGCCGACGGCGCGACCCTCACCCGGGGGCTGGACGTGCTGGTCGCCGAGGGCGGCGAGCGGGCGGTGCTGGAACGTGTCGCCGACCGGTTGCCGGCCGACTGGCGGGCCGGGGTACGGGCCGGTGCGTCAGGCCCCCGGCTGCGCGCCGACGCCGGGGAGTTCGTCGCCGTGCAGGGGCGGGTCACCAGCGGCGGCCGGGTCCGGTTCACCGCCGACACCGGCTGCCGCCCGGTCGGCGACGGCTACCCCGGGCCGTCGGTCGACCCGGCCACCCCGGGTGCCGCCGTGGATCCGGTGCTGGACGGCGCGCTGCGGGCGTTGGGGCGCACGGCGGGGTCCGCCCCGGTACCGGTCAGCGCCCCCTGCCCGGGAGGCGGCACCGCGCGTACCGTCGCCGTGTCGGCCGGCGACGCGCCGGTCGCGTTGACCGGCCTCCGCCCGTTGGCCGCCGGCCCCCCGGTCGTCGACCTCCCCGAGGTGTACGCCTACCGCAGCGGCCCGGCGACCGTACTGGCCGACGGCACCGGCGCACAGGTCCGGCTCTCCGCCTCGACCGGCTGCCCCGCCTGACCGGGAGCATGCGGCGCTGCCACCCCGGTGACCCGGGCGGGCGGGGTCAGAGCCGGCGGCGGTCGTCGTAGGGGGTGCGGCTGCGGCCCAGGGCGTCGACCCGGCCCCACCGGCCCGGGATGTCCAGCAGCTCGACCCGGCCCATCCCCTCCGGCACCATCGGGTCGATGATCAGGTGTTCGCCCTGCGGTTCGAGGCCGAGGAGCACCCGGAGCAGCAGCAGCGGGGTGCCGGCCGACCAGGCCTGCGGGCTGCACGCCGTCGGGTACTGCACCGGATAGTCGGTGAGGTCGCGCTCGTAACCGGCGAACGCCTCGGGCAGCCGGCCCTCGAAGAAGCGGGAGGCGGCGAGCATCGCCTCGCAGATCCGCCCGGCCTCCTCGCGGAAGCCGTACCGGCTCAACCCCCAGGCGATGAAGGCGTTGTCGAACGGCCACACCGTGCCGACGTGGTAGCCGATCGGGTTGTAGCGGCCCTCGCCGGTAGCCAGGGTGCGTACCCCCCAGCCGGAGAAGAGCCGGGGGCCGAGCAGGTGCTCGGCGACCGCGGCGGCCCGGGGCTCGTCGACGATGCCGCTCCACAGCAGGTGGCCGATGTTGGAGGTGAGCGAGTCGACGTGCCGGCCGTCCGGATCGAGAGCGAGGGCGTAGTAGTTCTTCTCGGGGATCCAGAAATCCCGGTTGAAGCGTTCCTTGAGCGCCGCCGCCTCCCGGTCCAGCCGGTCGGCGTACTCCGGGTCGTTCCAGAACAGCCGGGCCATCCGCGCGCCGCGCCGCTTGGCGTCGTAGGCGTACCCCTGGATCTCGCAGGTGGCCCGGGGGAAGCCGGGCAGCCGGCCGTCGGCGTAGGAGATGGCGTCCCAGGAGTCCTTCCAGCACTGGTTCTCCAGCCCGGTCTCCGGGTTGCGGCTGCGGTACCAGACGTAGCCGGTGCCGAGCAGGTCGCCGTAGGTGTCGATCCAGTGCAGCGCGGCCCGGGCCGGGGTTTCCAGCTGCTTGACCAGCGCGGCGTCGCCGGTCCAGCGCTCGTACTCGTCGAGCAGGATGACGAAGAGCGGGGTCGAGTCGGCCGCGCCGTAGTAGGGGGAGTGGGGCTGCTCCTCGAAGCCGGCGGTCTCGCCGTACCGCAGCTCGTGCAGGATCTTGCCGGGCTCCTCGTCGCGGAAGTCGTCGAGCCGGTAGCCCTGCAGCCCGGCGAGCATCGTGATCGTCGGCGGGACCAGCTCCGGCAGGAACGGCAGCACCTGCAACGAGGTGAGCATGCTGTCCCGCCCGAACAGGGTCATGAACCAGGGCAGCCCGGCGGCGAGCAGCCGGACGCCCAATGTGATCGACTCGTACCGGAGCGCCGCCAGGTCGTGCAGGCTCTGCTGGTACGCCCCGGCGAGCGGTTCGCAGTCGCAGCCGAGCTGCGGCGCCCGGGCGACCAGCTCCTCCTGCTCGTCGCGGATCATGGCCGGGCCGCGCGCGGCGCCCAACGCGGTGATCGCCCGCACGTCCTCGCCCCGGGCGCCGTGGATGACCGGTGTCACGGTCAGCCGGGTGCTCCACTCGGCGTGCGGCCCGACGACGACCGCCCAGGTCATCCCGGCCTGGTCGACGTGGGCGTCGGTGCTGCTGGTGACGGTGGCCTCCCGGTGGAAGGCGTCCCGGCGGTAGGTCAGCCGCAGCGCGTTCTCCCCCACGACGGCGCTGGTGCGGCCCTTCTTGGGCCGCTGGTGCTTGATCTCGAAGAGGTCGGCGAAGTCCGAGCCCATCTCCAGCCGCAGGTTGAACCGCATCTCCCGGCCGGAGTGGTTGAGCACGGTGAGTTCCTCGACGAGGTTGCCGCCGATCGACCGGCTGCGGATCACCGACACCTTGGCGTCGAGGTAGTGCGTCGGCTCGCCGGGGACCAGGAAGAAACGGGTCCGGTAGGAGTGCGCGTCGTCGACGGAGAGCGGGTGCAGGCGCTCCCCGTCGAGGGTGAGCAGCCAGGTGGAGAGGAACCGGGTGTCGAAGGAGAACATGCCGGTGGGGAAGTCGAACGACGGTTCGACGTCGCCACTGCGGTCGCAGACCAGGAAGGTGTTGCCGTCGAGGATGCTGACCCGCTGTTGCATCATGCCCGTCCGGCCTGTTCACGGGCGGTCTCCCGGGGATCCCGCACCCCGGGCGGGGTGGGGAAGAAGCGCCGGAAGACCAGGAACAGCATCACGTTCCCGCGGAACGTGGACTCGTTGCGCAGCACCGCCGAGACGGCCTGCGCCCGGCCGGTGACCAGCCGCTCGAACAGGTCGGCGCTGCTGCTCCAGACGGCGTCCGCCGGGCCTCGGCTGCGCTCCACCGTCGCCGCGCCGGGGCTGAGCCGGACCAGCCAGTGCTCGGTGCGGTTGCCGGAGGCGAGATCGATCTGGAGCGTTCCGGTGACGGGGGCGCGCAGGACGGCCGGGGCATGCGACGGCAGTGCTGCGAAGAACTCCTCCGTCGCCTGGGTCACCCCAGAATGGTAGGAAAAATGCGAACAGGCAGGGGCGTTATCGGCGGCATGCCCGGTCGGTCGGCAGACAGGATGCCCGGCAGGTCAGTAGACCAGCGCCTGGGCTCCCTCGGCCGTCGCCTCCTCGACGAAGACGGCCGCACCGGCGATCCGGACGCCGGGCAGCACGTCGTCCGGGCCGATCTCCCGGCGGGCGGCACACTGCGTGCAGGCGGTCACCTGCCCGGTGGCGAGGACGACACCGAGCAGATCGGCCAGCGGCGCGGAGTGCGGCAGCGTGAACTGCTCGGCCCGGCCGGGCACGGCGAACCAGGTGGACTCACCGGTCAGCCAGAGCGACACCGGCACCCCGGCGGCGACGGCCGTGGCGGCCACCGTGAAGGCCTGCGCGCACCGCTCCGGGGCGTCCGCCCCGGCGGTGGCCTTGACGACGAGAGTGCGGCCCATGGAGCCCAGCATAGGATGACCACGATGGTCACCGAGATCGGGTTCGTCAGCCTGTTGGTCGCCGGCCTGGGCGCGCTCGCCGGTGGCCTGGTCTACCTGGCCGTACGCCTGTCGAGAGGTAAATGGTGACAACCGAGGTGAACCGGTGAGCGACGAGAATCCCCTTCAGCCGCCGTGGTTGAACGCGCCTCCGGTCGAGGAGTACCCGTACCAGGAGAGCCACGACCTGCGGGTCGGCCCGAAGCTGCACCCGTCGCTGGACGGTCTGCTGCCGTACGTCGGGGTGTGGCGTGGGCGGGGCCGGGGCGGTTTCCCCACCATCGAGGATTTCGACTACGCCCAGGAGATCCGGATCAGCCACGACGGCCGACCGTTCCTGTTCTACGAGTCGAGGGCCTGGCTGCTGGACGACGAGAGCCGCCCGGTCCGCCCGGCCGGGCGTGAGGTGGGCTGGTGGCGTCCGGTGCTGGACGGTGAGCGGGTCACCGACGAGCTGGAGGCCCTGATGACCACGCCGACCGGGATCATGGAGCTGCACATCGGCAAGCGCACCGGCACCCAGATCGAGTTCGCCACCGACGCGGTGGTGCGGACCGCCACCGCCAAGGAGGTGACGGCGGGCGCCCGGCTCTTCGGCATCGTCGAGGGGGCGTTGCTCTACGCGCAGGAGATGGCGGGCATGGGCCACAGCCTCTCCCCGCACCTGTCCGCCCGGCTGATCCGGGTCGCCGGCTGACCGGTCGAGCGGGGTTGATCGACTCAGGTGAGCCGATGTTGCGGTGTCCGTGAGCGGAGATCCCGCAACATCGGCCCCGTGGTGTCGATCACGCGGCCCGGCCGGGTGAGGACGGTCGGGCGGGGGCGGGGGTCAGGCGAAGCCCAGCAGCTCCTGGAGGCGGGAGGTGTGGGGGGCCGGTGGGCGGGGAGTGGTGTCGAGGGTCCTGACCTCGACCGGGCCGCGTACCGAGGAGGTCAGCCACACCCCGGCGGCGGCGTGCAGCCCGGCCGGGGTGACCAGGCGCTCGGCCCGGCCCAGGCCCAGCTCGGCGGCGTGGTCGAGCAGCCAGCCGGCGGTGGTGCCGGGCAGGACGCCGGTGGGACCGGCCGGCACGGTGCAGAGGGTGTCACCGTCCAGCCAGACGACGTTCGCGCTCGGTGCCTCCAGCACGTAGCCGTCGGCGGAGACCCACAGCACGTCGTCCACCCCGGTGCGGGCGGCCCAGCGGCGGGCGGCGCTGCTGGCGGCGTACGAGATGGACTTGACGCCGGCCGGCAGCCAGGCCAGTTCGGGGCGGGCGGTCGCCGGCACCCCGAGTGGCAGGGTGGCGACGGTGACCCCGGTGCGGCGCAGGCGCTTCGCGGTGGCCGGCACCTCGGCCAGGGTGGCGTAGACGGTGGGCAGCCCACCGCCCTCCGGCCCCCGGGTGCAGACCAGCCGCAACGCGCCCTCGACCTCGGCGGGCCAGCCGGCGGCGATGCTGTCCAGCAGCTCCACCAGCGCCCCGTCGGCGGGGAGCGGGAGTTCCAGGGCGGCGGCCCCGGCCCGCAGCCGGGCCAGGTGGGCGGTGCGCAGCCAGGGGCGTCCGCCGCGCAGGTGCATGGTCTCGAAGAGCCCGTCGCCGTGCAGTACGCCGAGATCGTCCCCGCGCAGCACCGGCTCCGTCGCGGGGACGACGCCCCGGCCGAGCACGGCGATCCTCGACGCCACCATGACCGCCGAGCCTAGCGGCGTGCCCCCCGGCCCGGCGGTGGGCGGGCGGCGATCGGCGACCACCGAACTATGATCGGACGGTGTCCGAATCCTCCCTGGCGGAAATGCTCCGCTCCCGTGGGTTGCGGCTGACGGCGCAGCGGCAACTGGTCCTGCAGGCGGTGCTCGATCTGGGGCACGCCACACCGGAACAGGTGCACACCGCCGTCCGGGAGGTGGCCGCCGGGGTCAACATCACCACCATCTACCGCACGTTGGAGCTGCTGGAACGGCTCGGCCTGGTGACCCACACCCACCTGTCGCACGGCTCGCCGACCTATCACGCGGCCGGTGAGCACCAGCACATCCACCTGGTCTGCCGGGAGTGCGGCGCGGTCGACGAGATCGACCCGGAGCTGATGCGCCCGTTGGCCGACCGGCTCGCCTCGGAGCGGAGCTTCCGGGTGGACATCGGGCACGTGGCGCTCTTCGGCGTCTGTGGCAACTGCGAGGACGGGGAACCGACATGATCGACATCGCGGGAGCGGTGGCCGTCGAGGCGATCGACGAGGCCAGCCGGGACCAGCCGGACGCCGAGCACCGGGCGGCCGGGGTGCGGGGTGTCGCCGCGCACTACGGTGACCCGATGCGCGAGCAGCGCACCCTGGCCACCGCGGTAGGCCTGGTGGACCGTTCGCACCGGGGCGTCGTCGCCGTCGCCGGCCCGGAACGGATCGGCTGGCTGCACACCCTGACCAGTCAGCACCTCGCCGCGCTCGGCCCCGGCCAGGGCACCGAGCTGCTGGTGCTCAGCCCGCACGGGCACGTCGAGCAGCACGCGATGGTCGCCGAGGACGGCACCACCACCTGGCTGGACACCGAGCCGGGGATGACCGCCGGTCTGCTGACGTACCTGGAGAAGATGCGGTTCTTCAGCCAGGTGGAGCCCCGCGACGCCACCGCCGACCACGCGCTGCTGTCGCTGGTCGGGCCGCAGGCCACCGACGCCGTGGCGAGCCTCGGCGTGACCGGGCTGGCCGCGCCCGAGGTGCTCGCGGTGCCGGGGCCGAAGTTCCGCTCCGGCGAGCTGCCCCCCCGACCCACCGTCTCCTACGACGTACGGCCGCTGCCCGGGGGCGGTTGGGCCCGTCGGGTGCCGCTCGGGGTGGACCTGCTGGTGCCCCGCCCGGCCCTGGAGCAGGTGGCCGCGGGGCTGCGCGACCACGGGGTGCCGGCGGCCGGGCTGTGGGCGTACGAGGCGGTGCGGGTGGCCGCCCGCCGGGCCCGGGTGGGGGTGGACACCGACCACCGGACGATCCCCGCCGAGGCGGGCCTGATCTCCCCGGCGGTGCACCTGGACAAGGGGTGCTACCGGGGGCAGGAGACGGTGGCCCGGGTGCACAACCTGGGCCGGCCGCCGCGCCGGCTCGTCCTGCTGCACCTGGACGGGGTGACCACCGACCAGCTGCCGGCGGCCGGCACCCCGGTCACCCTGGACGGCCGGACGGTCGGTTTCGTCGGCACCGCCGTACACCACTTCGAGCTGGGTCAGGTCGCGCTAGCCGTGGTCAAGCGCAACCTCGCCGACGACGCCCGGCTGTCGGTGGGCGAGTCCACCGCCGCCATCGACCCGGAGTAGCCCCACCCGCCGGCGTTCCGGTCGGCCTCCGGCCCTGGGCTCGTCGGCCTCCGGCCCTGGGATCGCGGAGCAAGGATGCCCACGATTCACGCCATGGGCGGGAATTTCTCCGGGTCCAACCCGCACATCGTGCGGTTCTTCCTGCCGTGCTGGCGCTGCGCCATCGACCGCAGGGGGCCGGGGCGGCTACCATCGCCGGCATGACGACAGGGACGTTGATCACGGTTGCCCCGACCGGCGCGGAGTCGGCGAAGGCGGAGGTGCCGGCGCTGCCGGTGACCCTCGACGAGTTGCTGCTGACCGCCAAGGAGTGCGAGGCGCTCGGCGCTTCCGTGATCCACGTCCACATCCGCGACGACCAGGCCCGGCCCACCCTCGACCAGGGGCGGCTGCGGGAGACGGTGGCGGCGCTGCGCGACGCCACCGACCTGATCGTGCAGCTCTCCTCCGGCGGCGCGGTGACCGACCCGGAGGCCGACCGGCTGGCCGTGCTGGACGCCGCCCCCGACATGGCCTCCTGCACCATGGGCACCGTCAACTTCGGCGACGACGTCTTCCTCAACCGGTGGGAGTTCATCGTCGACCTGCACACCCGGATGCAGGAGCGCGGCATCCTGCCCGAGTACGAGATCTTCGACCTCGGTCACCTGTCCGCCCTGTACCGCCTGCTCGACCGGCACGGCCTGCCGCACGGCGGCCACGTGCACGTCGACTTCGTGATGGGGGTGCCGGGCGGCATGCCGGGCACCACCGCCACCCTGGTCGCCGCCCAGCAGATGCTGCGCGACCTGCCGGCGGGCACCACCTTCTCGGCCACCGGGGTCGGCCGCAGCACCATCCCGGTGATGCTGGCCGCGCTCTCCACCGGCGGCCACCTCCGGGTCGGGATGGAGGACACCGTGACGTACGCCAAGGGGCGGCCGGTGGAGTCGAACATGCAGCTGGTGGCCCGGGCGACCGGTTTCGCGCAGCTCGCCCAACGCCCCCCGCTGACCACCACCGAGGCCCGTCGGCTGCTCGGCCGTTAGCCCGCCCGCCGGCCCCGCCCGCCGGCCCCGCCCGCCGGCCCGGCCGGGCGGTAAGCCGCGCTCGGCCCGGCGCTCCCTACGTCGTCGGCTGACGTCCCAGGTCACCCGGGTGTCGGGCGGATCGTCCGGCGTCGGTACCTTGCCAGGGTGGCCAAGACGTACGAGGGTGGCGAGGCGCTCGCCGAGGTGGTCCGGTCCGGGTTCGTGGAAGGCGTGCACCGTGGCTCGGTGGTGGTGCTCGACGGCTCCGGCGCTCCGGTCGCCGGTGCCGGGGACGGTACCGCGCCGGTCTTCCCACGGTCGGCCAGCAAACCGTTACAGACCCTCGGGATGCTCCGCGCCGGGCTGGCGCTGACCGATCCCGCCGACGTCGCGGTGGTCTCGGCCAGCCACGCCGGCGAGGAGTTCCACCTGGCCCGGGTGGCGGCCCTGCTGCGGTCCGCCGACCTTGATCCGGCGGCCCTGCACTGCCCGCCCGACCTGCCGTTCGGCGAGACGGCCCGGGAGGCCGTGCTGCGGGCCGGCGGCGGCCCGAGCCGGTTGGCGATGAACTGCTCCGGGAAGCATGCCGGCATGCTGCTGACCTGCCTTGCGGCCGGCTGGCCGCTGGACGGGTACTGGCGGCCGGAGCACCCGTTGCAGCAGCGGCTGACCGCGACCATCGAGGAGTGCGCCGGTGAGCGGGTGGCGGCGGTCGGGGTGGACGGCTGCGGAGCGCCGGTGTTGGCGGTCTCGCTGACCGGGCTGGCGCGGGCGTACCTGCGACTGGTGACCGCCGGACCCGGGTGCGACGAGAGCAGGGTGGCGGACGCCATGCGGGCGTACCCGGAGGTGGTCGGCGGCACCGTGGCGGACGACACCCGGCTGATGCGGGGCGTACCCGGGATGCTGGCCAAGATCGGTGCGGAGGGGGTGTTCGCCGCGGCGCTGCCCGGCGTCGGCGCGGTGGCCCTCAAGATCGACGACGGGGCGACCCGGGCGCGGATGCCGGTGCTGGTCTCCGCGCTGCGCCGGCTCGGCGTGCGGGCGCCCATTCTCACCGAGTACGCCGAGTTTCCCCTGCTGGGTGGGGCGCTTCCGGTCGGCGGTGTGCGTCCCGTCTGGTGATGTCGGCCCGGTCGGCCCGGTGGCTGCTTTGCCGGCCCGGCGGTAGGGGGGCGTAGGGCCGGGGCCGGGGCGGTCAGGGCAGGAAGGCGCGGAGGGCTGCGGCGACCGGGCCAGGGCGTTCCAGCGGGACCAGGTGCGCGGCGTCGGGGATGTCGGGCAGGCGGACGGCCCCGGGTGCCTCGGCGGCGATCCGGTCGGCCAGCCGGATGATGTCCGGGATGTCGATGGCGCCGGCGGTGACGAGGACCGGTAGGCGCAGTTCGTCGAGCCGGCCGATGGCGGGTGGGTCGAGGTCGACGACGTCCACCGCGCTCAACGCCTGCTCGGCGGCGAGGGCACGCCGGTCCAGCTCCTCGGCGTAGGCGATGAACGCCGGGTCGAGATCCTCCGGGCGGCGGTGCGGGCCGACCACCCAGAACCGGACCTCACCGGCTGCGCTGGCCGCCAGGTCCTCCTCGTCGACCTCGCCGACCAGCCGGTCCCACAGCTCCTCGGTGTCCGGCGACCACTCGTGCCCGGAGACGGCGGTGCCGAACAGCGCCAGTGCCGAGACCCGCTGCGGGTACGCCAGCGCGGTGTCGATCGCCACCGCCCCGCCGAACGAGCAGCCGACCAGGGCGGCCCGTTCGACGTCCAGCGCGTCCAGCACCGCCACCACGTCGTCGTGGTGGGCGAAGGACCCCGGCGGAAGCGCCGAGTCCCCGTAGCCCCGCAGGTCCAGCGCGATCGTCCGGTGCCGGTCGGCGAGGGCGTCGCCCACCGCGCGCCACATCCGCCGATCGGCGATTCCCGCGTGCAGCAGGAGCACCGGGGTGCCACTGCCGGCCTCGTCGTACCCGAGGGTGGTGCCGTTGACGGCGATCTCCTTGGTCACGCCGTGCAAGCTACGACCGGACATCCCGGCCCGCAACGCACTTTGACCCCTGTTACCTTGCTAACTCTGGCTAGCGTTTTGCTTGCTGGAGCTAGCAGCGCGGACTACCGTAGGGGTATGGCCGCACCCAAGGATCTACCCGACGTCGGCGGATTCATCCGTGACCTGCGGCGGAACGCCAAGATCTCGCTCCGCCAGCTCGCCGAGCAGGCGGGGGTCAGCAACCCATATCTCAGCCAGATCGAACGGGGCCTGCGCAAGCCCAGCGCCGAGGTGCTCCAGCAGCTCGCCAGCGCGTTGCGGGTCTCCACCCCGGCGATGTACCTGCGGGCGGGGCTGCTCGACGACAAGGAGGGCCAGGGCGTGCTCGCCGCGATCGCGGTGGACCCGGACCTGACGATGGCCCAGAAACAGTCGCTCAGCCAGATCTACGAGACCTTCCGCCGGGAGAACACCCGCCTGGCCGAGGCCACCGCCGCCACTCAGCCAGCCCCGGACCAACCGGCCCCGACCGCCCCGACCGAGCCCGTCGTCACGGACCGCCCTGTCGTCACGGATCCGCCGGTCGTCACGGATGGGCCGGTGGGTACCGATCGGCCGGTCGGCACGGACCAGCCGGTGGTCACGGACCGGACGGCCGCCACGGCGGACCGGTCCGGGACGTCGGCCGGACCGACGGAAGCGGCGGCCGTGGTCACCCCGGCCGCCACCGGCCCCACCACTGCGGAGGGCACCCCGACCGAGGCCGTCCTCGAATCGGTCGCCGTCACCGAGGCGGGCGGCGCATCCGCCCCCGGCACACCGGGCGGTACGCCCACGCCCGGCGGAGCGACCGGCACGCCCGCACCCGCCGGAACGGACACCGCACCCGCCACCGCCACCGGCACCCGCGCCACGGATGCCGCGCCCACGACCAGCAACAGCAGGGCCGCCGCGGCGGCCGAGGAGGAGTTGTCATGACCCAGCCGAAGACCAACCGCATCCCGGCCCCCGTCTACGCCGCAGCCGGTGCCGGTGAGCTGGCGTTCCAGCAGCTGCGCAAGCTGCCGACCGTGGTGACCGAGCTGGGCAACCGGGTCGTCGCCGACGGCACCAAGGTCGTCACCGAGCTGGGTGGCCGGGCCGTCGTCACCGGGGTCGAGCTGCGCCAGAAGGCCACCGAGACCTTCCGTACCGCCAACCTGACCGCCTCCGGCCTGCGTGACCGGGCCACCCCGGCCGAGCTGAACCTGGACAAGCTGCGCACCGAGCTGAACCTCGACAAGCTGCGCACCGAGCTGAGCCTCGACAAGCTGCGCACCGAGCTGGACCTGGACAAGCTCCGGGCCGAGCTGGACCTCGACAAGCTGCGCGGTGCCGCCACCCGCAACGCCGCCGTGGTGCTCGCCGGGGCGCACGCCGCCCAGGAGCGGGCGCTGGCCGCGTACGGCGCGTTGATCGCCCGGGGCGAGCGGGTGGTCGGTGCCGGGGTGCTGGAGGCCGCCGACACCGTCAACGCCGACATCGAGGCCACCGACGCCACCGTTGCGCCCGAGGTGCGGGCGGTGGCCGCCCCGGACCGGACGCCCACCCCGACCGAGGTGGCCCGGGCCGGCGCGGAGCACCCGCCCACCCCGGCCGACGTGGCCGAGGTCGTCGGGGCCAAGCCGGCCGCGGCCGGGACGACCCGCCCGCGGGCCACCAGGGCCGCCGCCAAGCCGGGCGCTGCCAAGGCCGCCGCCAAGCCGACCGCCACCACCACCAAGGCTGCCGCCAAGCCGACCGCCGCCGGGACGGCGAAGGCGCCGAAGGCCACGAAGCGGACCCGCCCGACCGCCGAGTGACCAATGCCGACACCGGCCCCGGAGGCGTCCTGACGGACGTTTCCGGGGCCGTCGGCATATGCTGGCCGGCATGGCCATCGCCGCGCCGATCTTCGTCTTCGACGCCGTCTTCATCATCGACCGCGTCCTGCTCTTCTTCGCGCTCGTCGTGCAGGGCATCTCGCTGGTGCACGCGATCACCCAGCGGTCGGACGCCTTCGCGGCGATCGGCACCCTCCCCAAGGGGGGCTGGATCGCCATCCTGGCCGTCTGCCTGCTGCTCACCCTGCTCGGCTTCGGCGCGCTGAGCATCTTCGGGCTGATCGGCATCGCGGCCGGTCTGATCTACCTGCTCGACGTCCGGGTCGGGCTGCGTGACCTGCACGACGGCAAAGGGTTCTGGTGAGGGGTTTCCGCTGGCCACCACCACCGGACGGCGGACCCCGCACCTGGGGGCCGGGCCCCGGCGCACCGCGTACCGGGCGACCCGCCCTGCCGGAGCCGGAGACCGAGCTGGTCGACACCCCGCACGACGTGCAGTTGGAACGGCTGGTCACCGGCGTCGGTGAGCCGGTCACCGTGTTCGCCCACGGATTCGGCAACGGCATCGCCACCACCCGCCCGTTCGGCAGCGCGGTCACCGGCCGGCGGGTCTTCTTCCAGTTCCGGGGGCACGGTCGTTCCGACGTGCCGCCCGGCCCGTGGAGCTACCTGGACCTGGCGCGTGACCTGCGGGCCGTAGCGGACCTCAGCGGCGCCAGCCGGGCGTTCGGGGCCAGCCTGGGCGCGGGGGCGCTCTGCCGGCTGCTCGTCGAGAGCCCGGACCGGTTCGAGAAGCTGGTCTTCCTGCTGCCCGCCGTCCTCGACCGGCCGCGCGGCCCGATCGCGCAGCAGCGGCTGACCGACCTGCTGGACGCGGTGGCCGGGGGCGACGCCTCGGCGGTGGCGGACGTGGTCGCCCTGGAACTGCCGCCGTCGGTACGCAACACCCCGGCCGGCTGGTCCCACCTGCGCCAACGGCTCGACCAACTGCTCCGCGACGGGCTCGCCGCCGGCCTGGCCGACCTGGTGGAGCAGTCCCCGCTGCCGGATGTGGCCGCCCTGGCCGGGGTCACCGCTCCCGCGTTGGTGATCGGCTGCGTCGGCGACGACCTGCACCCCACCCACATCGCCGCGGAGCTGGCCGCCGCGCTGCCGGCTGCCACCCTGCACGTGTACGACCGCCCTGGGTTCGCCTGGACCGACCGCGCCGACCTGCGGGAACGGATCTCGACCTTCCTCAACGACTAGGCCCGCGCCGGCCCGGTGCGGAGCGCGCATCCCCGCCGGACCCGGCCGACCGTCGTATCCGTGACGTGGTGGTGGGCCGCGTGATCATCCGGGCGTCGCCACGGCGGCACCCGGCCACGGCCGCCATGGGTCAGCCCGGCCGCGGTGGGTCAGTCCGGTGACGGCAGGTGCGCGGCGCGTACGTCGCGCAGCCAACGCTCCACCACGGCCTCGTCCGGCCGGTCGGGCAGCGGGGTGCGGATCCGGTCGAAGTCCCGTTCCGCCGTGGCGACCAGCTCCTCCGCCGCAGCCAGCGCACCCGCCGCGACCTGCTCGCCGAACGCCCGGAACCATCCCGGGTCGGCCAGCCGGATCTCCAGGAACCCGGTGGCGTAGAGCGTGCGCCCCTGGTGCAGCAGCCGGGCCAGGTGCCGGGCGTGCTTGGCCGAGCGGCGTCTCCCGTCCACCGTCGCGTCGCGGGTGGTCAGCTTGCGCAGCTGCTGGCTCGCATACCCGAGGTAGGCGTCCCGGACGCGCGGTGCGCTGAGGAACGCCGACCGGATGGCGATCAGGCGCTCGCCGAGGGCGGTCCGGGTCTCGTAGCAGTCGTCGGGAAGCCACATCAGCTCGGTGGCCGTCGGGTTGCCGCTCAGCGCCAGCCGGGCGTACTTGCCGGCCTCGTGCAGGGTGACGTCCGGGTCGGTGGTGACCACCGACTCCCGGGGTGGCCGCAGCCCGTGGAAGTCCACCGTCGGGGCGGCGAAGACGCCGATCCGGTCCACGTCGGAGCCGGGGCCGGCCAGCCCGTAGGCGACCGAGCCGACGATCCCGGAGAGCAGCAGGTGCATGCCGGGAGCATGCCGGACGGAACCGCTCCGCGAAACCGGACTTCGGCTGTCAGGTATAGCTGACACCCTCGACATCATGACGACGACACCGCTGGAAGGAAAGGTCGCGCTGGTGGCCGGCGCGACCCGGGGCGCGGGGCGGCAGATCGCGGTCCAGCTCGGCGCGGCCGGGGCGACGGTCTACGCCACCGGGCGCAGCAGCCGGGCCGGCCGCTCGGAGCTGGACCGCCCCGAGACCATCGAGGAGACCGCCGAGCTGGTCACCGCCGCCGGCGGCACCGGCATCGCGGTACGGGTCGACCACCTGGTGCCCGACCAGGTGCGTGACCTGGTGGCCCGGATCGACGCCGAACAGGGCCGGCTCGACGTGCTGGTCAACGACGTGTGGGGGGCCGACCCGCTGGTCACCTGGGACAAGCCGGTCTGGGAGCAGCCGCTGGACGCCGGGTTCCGCACCCTCCGGCTGGCGGTGGACACCCACATCGTCACCAGCCACTTCGCGCTGCCGTTACTGATCCGCCGCCCCGGCGGGCTGGTCGTCGAGATCGGCGACGGCACCCGGGCGTACAACGACACGCACTACCGGCTGTCGGTCTTCTATGACCTGGCGAAGGTGTCGGTAAACCGGCTCGCGTACTCCTGGGGGCACGAGCTGAAGCCGCACGGGTGCACCGCGGTGGCGCTCACCCCCGGCTGGCTCCGCTCCGAGGCGATGCTGGAGCACTTCGGGGTGACCGAGGACCGGTGGCGCGACGGCGCGGCGGAGGACCCGCACTTCCTCATCTCGGAGACCCCGGCCTTCGTCGGGCGGGCGGTCGCCGCGCTGGCCGCCGCCGAGGATCGGGACCGCTGGAACCAGGCGTCCGTCTCGGCCGGCGAGCTGGCCCGGGTGTACGGCTTCACCGACCTCGACGGCAGCCGGCCGGACGCCTTCCGCTACCTCGCCGAGGTGGTCGACACGGACCGCCCCGCCGACGTCACCGGCTACCGCTGACGCCGTGTCGGCCCGGTCGCCTGACCGGTACGCCGTCAGTGGGGGGCGGGGTCCGGGCTGACGCCGTAGAGGGCCGCCGAGCGGGCCGCCGCGTCGACGAGGCGGGCGCGCAGCACGGCCGGTTCGAGCACCTCCACCTCGGGACCGAGGCCGAGCAGCTGCGCGTACGCCACCTCGACGGACTCGACGGGCAGCCGGGTCACCACCCACCCCTGCCCGTCGGGTACGCCGAGACCGGCCATCGCCTCCTCGTACGCGAAGGGGGTGTCGGCGAGGAAGCGGAGCCGGCGCAGGCCTTCGGGGCTGACCCGGATGGTGGCCCGTTCGGCGAGCATGCCCCGCAGGAACGCCCCGGCCTGCTCCCGCCAGTAGCCGCCCAGGTCGAAGCCGTCGTCCCGGACGAAGGTCGCCGGGTCGGCGGCGACGTGCAGCACCCGGTCGACCCGGTAGGTACGCATCGCCTCGCCGACCCGGCCCACGAGATACCAGGTGCCGCTCTTGAGCACCAGCCCGTACGGCTCGACCCGGCGGGTCACCTCCCGGTCGCCGCGCCGGTACCGCAGCTCGACCACCCCGTCCCGCCACACCGCGCGGGCCAGCTCGGACAGCCAGCGGGGCGGGGTGGCGTCGCGGAACCAGCCCGGCACGTCGAGGTGGAACCGCCGCCCGGTGCGGGCCGGCGCGTCGCGCAGGCTCGGCGGCAGCGCGGCGAGCACCTTCAGCTCGGCGGACGCCACCGCCTCGGCCAGCCCCAGGTCACCGGCGGGGCCGGGCAGCCCGGCGAGGAAGAGCGCTTCCGCCTCGTCCCGGGTCAGCCCGGTCAGCCGGGTCCGGTAGCCGCCGAGCAGCCGGTAGCCGCCGGAGCGGCCCCGGTCGGCGTAGACCGGCACCCCGGCGGCGGAGAGCGCCAGCACGTCCCGGTAGACGGTCCGCTCGGAGACCTCCAGCTCGCGGGCGAGTTCGGCGGCGGTCATCGTCTCCCGCGACTGCAACAGCAGCACCAGGGAGATCAACCGGGCGGCGCGCACCCCCGTATCCTGCCGCCCCGACCCACCGGCCGGCGCCATCGGGTGCCGGGCGGCGGTGGCCGGTGGCCAGTAGGCTCTGCGGTCGTGGACGGACCCCGTACCCTCGCCGCGCCGGTGACCGGCGCGGCCCGCCGCTTCTTCGGCGGCGTCGGCCTGCTGCTGCGCGGCCTCGGCCTGTATGTCCGCAGCCCGGGCCTGATGCTGCTCGGCGTGGTGCCGGCGCTGCTGTCCGCGGTGCTCTTCGTCGCCGCGTTCGCCACCCTGGTCTACTTCGTGGACGAGCTGGCGGCGTGGGTGACCCCGTTCGCCGACGACTGGTCGGACACCCCGCGCAGCCTGGTCCGGGTGATCGCCGGGCTGGCCTTCCTGGGGCTGGGCGGGCTGTTGACCGTGGTCGGCTTCACCGCCGTCACCCTGGTCATCGGAGATCCGTTCTACGAGAAGATCTCCGAGCGGGTGGAGGACCGGCTCGGCGGCACCCCCGGCGCGGTGGAGGTGCCGTTCGGGGCGTCGCTGCGGCGCAGCATCGTCGATTCGCTGCGGCTGGTCGGGCTCTCGGTGCTGTTCGGCATCCCGCTCTTCGTGGCCGGGTTCATCCCGGTGGTCGGGCAGACCGTGGTGCCGGTGGTCGGCGCGGCGGTGGGTGGCTGGCTGCTCGCCGTGGAACTGGTCGGAGCGCCGTTCTCCCGGCGCGGGCTGCGGCTGCCGGACCGGCGGGCCCGGCTGAAGGCGGACCGGGCCACCTCGCTGGGCTTCGGCGTGGCGGTCTTCCTCTGTTTCCTGGTCCCGTTGGGCGCGGTGCTGGTGATGCCGGCGGCCGTCGCCGGGGCGGCGTTGCTCGCCCGTCGGTCGTTGGGGCAGCACATCGAGGAGAGCTGAGCGGCTGGTCAGCGTAGGTCGCGCAGGCAGGACCAGCCGGACGCCACCGGCCGGTAGCCGAGCCGTTCGTTGACGGCGAGCATCGGCGCGTTGGCCTCGTCGTTGGAGGTGTAGGCCGTCCGCACCCCGTTGCCGGCGGCCCGGTGCAGCGCGGTCTGTTTGGTCAGCCGGGCCAGTCCCCGACCCCGGTATTCCGGGCGGGTCGCGGTGAAGTCGGACCACATCCGGTCGCCGTCCCGCTTGACCAGGCTGAGCGCGACCAACGCGCCGTCCGTCTCGGCGACCGTACTGGCGGCCCGGTCCAGCCCCGGGTTCTCCCAGGACGCGAACCGCCAGTAGGCGTAGCTGGTCGCGTCCACCGGCACGTCCCCCGGCTCGCCCGCGGCGGCGGCGACGTCGAGGAGATAGATCTGGTACGGGTCGAGCCCGGTGAGCGGGAGCAGCCGCACCCCGGCGGGCGGCTCGGGCAACGGTGGGGCCGGGCGCAGGTCGAGCGCCGAGTAGCGCAGCTCCCGGCTGGGGGTGAACCCGTGCCGCCGGGCGTACGACAGCGAGTCGGTCCGCACCCAGGTCCGCACCCGACGGATCCGGAGCGATTCCAGGTGGGCCAGCGCGGCGGCGAGCAGTGCGGTGCCGGTGCCCCGGCCCCGGTGCTCCGGGTGCACGTGCAGGAGGGAGACTTCCCCGAAGTCCGGCACGGAGGTCTCCGTGTTCCGGTATGCCGAGGCCCAGCCGACGATCTGGCCGTCCGCCTCGGCCACCCAGGCCGTCCACTTCTCCTCGGGTGGTGGTTGGGCGATCATCTGCCGGGTCGACGCGACCCCCCGCACCAGGTACGGATGGACCAGCGACCGCAGTGCCACCACCCCGGGCGCGTCGTCCGGTCGGGCGGTACGGATCAGCACCCGCGCCGCCCCGCCCCCGGCCGCTGCTTCCCGGCGGTGGGCGGCACGGCGGTGGGCGGCACGGTGGTGGAACGACACGACGGGGCAGGGTCAGCCATGCCCGCGAGGGTAGGCGTCGGTCGGAGCCGACTGCCACGCCTTTTCCCCGCCCCGCCGAAACGATGTAACTCTCGGTGACATCAGTCCTTGATTTCGGGGCCGATCACCATCAGTGATATCCGCTCCACCCCTGTCACCTCACCCCCGCCACCTTTGCTCTGCTGCCCTGGGCGCGACACGCGATTGAACTGCTGTTTCGGGGTGGGCGGCGTGGGTCGTCGTCGTGCCCATCGATCACTATGGGTGCCTGTCGCCTGCATGGCAGCAGAGCAAAGGGAGTGAGGGGGTGATGGTGAGGTCGGTGGTCTTGTTACTCAGAGTGGTGGATCGGGTCGGCCGGTGGGCTGGTGCCGGTCAGGCGGGCGCACCGTCCCGGGGGTCCGTGAGCAGGACCAGGGGGTCAGGCGGACTGGCGGATCACCAGCTCGGTCGGCAGCACCACGACCCGCTCGACGTCCGCGCCGTCGGCGAGGGCCAGCAGCAGCCGGGTCATCTTCCGGCCCAGCTCGACGATCGGCTGCCGCACGGTGGTCAGCGGCGGCTCGGTGTAGGCGGCCGTCTCGATGTCGTCGAAGCCGATCACCGCGACGTCGTCGGGCACCCGCCGGCCCGCCTCGTGCAGCGCCCGCAGGGCGGCGTGCGCCATCAGGTCGGAGGCGGCGAAGACCGCGTCCAGATCGGGGTACGCGGCGAGCAGCCGACGCATCGCCGTGGTGCCCGACTCGCGGGTGAAGTCGCCGTACTCGATCATCTGGGGTAGGCCGGCGGCGACCACGGTGTCCCGGTAGCCGGCCAGCCGTTCGATGCCGGCGACCATGTCCTGCGGGCCGGCGATGGTGGCGATCCGGCGGCGACCGTTGTCGATCAGGTAGCGGGTGGCCGTGGCGACCCCGCCGACATGGTCCACGTCGATGTAGGGCACGTCGGCGGCGTCCAGCGGCCGACCGCTGCACACCACCGGTATCCCCAGCCGGGCGAGCCGGCCGGGGAGCGGGTCCTTGCCGTGCAGCGAGGCGAAGAGCACCCCGTCGACGTGCCGGCCGGTGGTGTAGCGGGCGACCCGGTCGTGCCCGGCGGGCGAGCCGGCCAGCATCAGCACGAGCTGCTTGTCGGCCGCCTCCAGCTCCTGGGCCGCACCCCGGATGATCCCGGGAAAGACCTGGTCGTCGGAGAAGACCCGGGTGGCGACCTCCGGCAGCACCAGGGCGACCGAGTCGGTCCGCTGGGTGACCAGGCTGCGGGCGGCCAGGTTCGGCACGTACCCCAGCTCGGCCACCGCCCGGCGGACCGCCTCCTGGATCGGCTCGGCGACCGTGGTGGAGCCGTTCACCACCCGGGAGACCGTCGCCCGGGACACGCCGGCCTGCCGGGCGACCGCCTCCAGGGTGGGCCGCTGCGCCGCCGTCATACCCGTTACCACCGCCTCGTCACAGCCCGTTCCGGGAGATCACCTCCTGGTACCACCGGGCGCTCGACTTCGGGGTGCGCCGCTGGTCCAGATAGTCGACGTGGACGATCCCGAACCGCTTCCGATAGCCCTCGGCCCACTCGAAGTTGTCCAGCAACGACCATACGAGATAGCCGCGCAGGTCCACCCCGCGGGAGATGGCCTCGTGCGCGGCCCGCAGGTGCCCGTCCAGGTAGGCGATCCGGTCGGCGTCGTCGACCCGGCCGTCCCCGTCCGGGAGCCGGGTGTCGTCGGGGAACGCGCCGCCGTTCTCGGTGATCATCAGCGGTAGCCCCGGGTAGCCGGTGGCGATCCGCTCCAGCAGCCGGGTCAACCCGGCCGGCTCGATCTGCCACCCCATCTCGGTCACCGGGCCGGCGGCCGGGAGGAACTCCACCGCGCCCTCGGTGCCCGGGTAGGCGCTGCTGCCGGCCCCGTCCGGGCGGCCCGCGACGTAGGTGGGGGAGTAGTAGTTGATCCCGAGCAGGTCCAGCGGCGCGGCGATGACCTTCTCGTCGCCCTCCCGGACGAACGTGGGCTCCACCATCCGGGCGACGTGTTCGAGCACGTCGGCCGGGTAGCCGGCCCCGGTCAGCGGGTCCAGGAAGATCCGGTTCTGGAGGCCGTCGACCAGGCGTACCGCGGCGGCGTCGGCGGCGCTGCCCGGGTCGGCCGGCGCGACGTCCGCCGGGTTGAGGGTGATCCCGATGGTCCGCGCGCCCGCCGCCCGCAGTGCCCGCGCCGCCAGGCCGTGCCCCAGCAACAGGTGGTGGACTGCCCGGAAGGCCGACCCGGCGTCCTGCTCGCCGGGGGCGTGCACCCCGTTGCCGTAACCCAGGTAGGCCGAGCACCACGGCTCGTTGAGCGTGGTCCAGGTGTGCACCCGGTCGCCGAGCCGCGCGTGCACGGCGAGCGCGTAGTCGGCGAAGTGCTCGGCGGTCTCCCGGCTGGTCCAGCCGCCCCGGTCCTGCAACGTCTGGGGCAGGTCCCAGTGGTAGAGCGTGATGATCGGGTCGATGCCCCGGTCGAGCAGCGCGTCGGTCAGCCGGTCGTAGAAGTCCAGGCCGCGCGGGTTGACCGGGCCGGTGCCGTCCGGCCGGATCCGGGGCCAGGCCACCGAGAAGCGGTACGCGGCCAGCCCCAGCTCGGCCATCAGCGCCACGTCGTCGGCGTACCGGTGGTAGTGGTCGCAGGCGACGTCACCGGTGTGCCCGGCGAACACCTTGCCCGGCGTACGGCTGAAGGTGTCCCAGATGGAGTCGCCGCGGCCGTCGTCGCGGGCCGCCCCCTCGATCTGGTACGCGGCGGTCGCCGCGCCCCACACGAAGTTCTCCGGGAATCGACGTTCGCTCACGCGGTTTCCTCCTTCGTTCGCGCCGGTGGGGCCGGCCCACCGGCACCGGCTTGACGCCGTGGCCGCACCCGGCCCGTCGCTCCGGTCGTCGGGCACAGCGTACGGCCAGCGAGGGTCGTTCCAGGGGCGGCGAGCGCTCCTCCGCCAGCGTCGTCGCTGGGCGGAACCGCTGTCAAGAGAGCGCTCTCTGAGAATCCGGCCGGACCTCGGCACTCGACGGGAGCGGTCGTCCCCGGACGGAGACGACCGCTGCCCGTGCGCGGTTCGCCGTGCTACGTGGTGCGCGTGACGGTCAGCCGACGCGCAGGCCCTCCAGCAGGGAACGGTCCCCGGTCACCCCGAGGGTGTCGAAGCTGATCCGGCCCCAGAGCGCCAGCAGCAGGTCGCTGGCCGAGCCCGTCACCTGCACCCGGGCGTGGTGGTCGTCGTGCCCGAAGACCGTGGCGGTGTCCAGCAGCGCCACCCCCTCGCCGCGCATCCGCAGGTACCAGTCCTGCGCGGCGTCGGCGGCGGTCAGGTGCACCACCCCCTGCCACTGCCCCGAGGCCCGCCGCCGGCCGGCCGGCAGCCAGGTGTCCAGCACCTCGCTGACCCCGTCGGCGGCGAGCTTCGCCTCGACCGGGTCACCGGCGGCGATGGCGAGCTGGGCGTCCCACCGGTGCACCGCGGTCTCGTGGGCCATCCGGCGCGGCCAGAAGCCGGCCTTCTTGGGCTGCGGCATCGGGTTCCAGGCCGGGGCCTCCGGGTCGAGCGTGTCGAAGAGCGTCATCAGCTGGTCGTACTGGTGCTGCCAGAGCTGGAGCGCGGACACCCCGGCGGGCAGCTCGGCGACGTGGTCGCGGCGGGCCGGCTGGGCGGTGTCCCCGGAGCCGGCGAAGGAGTGCACCCAGTGGTAGACCCCGGCGAGGTGCAGGGTCAGGTCGGTCACCGTCCACCCGGGGCAGGACAGCACGGGTGTCTCCGGCGGGGCCTCGGCGACGGCCGCGGCGAACGCCGGGCCGTCCACCCGGAGCGCTCCGATCCAGAAGTCCTTCGTGGCGTGCAGTCTGCTCATCGCAAATCCTCCCCGGGGTGACCCGGCGACCAGTGGGTGCCGCGGCTACCCCTCAGCCTAGGGTGAAAGGCGTGTCAGACGTCTACGCCAAACCGACAACGGACGCCGAACCCGCCGATCCGGCCGTCCTGGCGGAATACACCACCCTCCGGCTCGGCGGCCCCGCCGCCCGCCTGGAGACCGCCACCAGCGCCGACGAGATCGTCGCCCGGGTCCGCGCCGCGCACCGGCGCGACGAACCGGTGCTGGTCCTGGCCGGCGGCAGCAACGTGGTCGTCGGGGACGCCGGATTCCCCGGCACCGTCGTGCTGGTCCGGTCGCGGGGCCACACCGTGGTGGCCGAGGACCCCGACACCGTGACCGTCCGCGTCGAGGCCGGCGAGCCGTGGGACGACCTGGTCGCCACCGCCGTCGGCAACGGCTGGTCCGGCCTGGAGTGCCTCTCCGGCATCCCCGGCTCGGCCGGCGCCACCCCGATCCAGAACGTCGGCGCGTACGGGCAGGAGGTCGCCGAACGGATCACCGGCGTCCAGGTGTACGACCGGGCCGACGACCGGCTGACCACCATCGACGCGGCGGACTGCGGCTTCGCGTACCGGGGCAGCATCTTCAAGTACAGCGACCGGTGGGTGGTGCTCTCGGTCGACTTCCGGCTGGACCGCTCGCCGCTGTCCGGGCCGGTGCGCTACGCCGAGCTGGCCCGCTCGCTCGGGGTGCAGGTCGGTGACCGGGTGCCGCTGGCCGCCGCCCGGGACACGGTGCTCGCGTTGCGCGCCGGCAAGGGCATGGTGCTCGACCCCGCCGACCCGGACACCTGGTCGGTCGGCTCGTTCTTCACCAATCCGGTCCTCGACCGGGCGGCGTACGAGCTGCTGCGCGAGCGCGCCGCCGACGTCGGGGAGCCGCCGTCCTGGCCCTGCCCGGGTGAGCTGGTGAAGGTGAGCGCCGCCTGGCTGATCGACCGGGCCGGCTTCGCCAAGGGGCACCCGGGGCCGGGGGGCACCGCCATCTCCGGCAAGCACACCCTCGCCCTGACCAACCACGGCGGCCGCGCCCGCACCGCCGACCTGATCACCCTCGCCCGGGAGATCCGCGACGGCGTGCACGCCCGGTTCGGCGTCCCCCTGCACCCCGAGCCGGTGCTGGTGAACTGCGCCGTCTGACCGCCGGTCAGCCGCTCACCGGCCGACCCGGTGCACCTTGTGCTGGGCCGCCTGGGCCAGCGGGCGGACCACCAGCCGGTCCACGTTGACGTGGTGCGGGAGGGTGGCGCACCAGGCGATGCACTCCGCGACGTCCTCGGCCACCAGCGGCTGCGCCACCCCGGCGTAGGTGGCGTCGGCCTTCGCCGCGTCCCCGCCGAAGCGGTTCAGGCCGAACTCCTCGGTCCGGACCATCCCGGGGTCGATCTCGACCACCCGGACGGGTCGACCGCACAGCTCCAGGCGCAGGGTGCCGGCCACCGCGGTCTGCGCGTGCTTGGCCGCCGTGTAGCCGCCGCCGCCCTCGTACACGGTCAGGCCGGCGGTGGAGGAGACCACCACGACGGTCCCCGCGGCGGAGCGTTCCAGGGCCGGCAGCAGGGCCTGGGTGACCCGCAGCGTGCCGAGCACGTTCACGTCGTACATCCACTGCCAGTCGGCGATCGCGCCGGTCTCCACCGGGTCCAGCCCGCGCGCGCCACCGGCGTTGTTGACCAGCAGGGTGACCGGCCCGGGGGCGTCGGCGGCGGCCCGCGCCAGCCCGGCCACCGACTCGTCCGAGGTGACGTCGCAGGGCACCGCGGTGGCGCTGCCGCCGGCCGCCGTGATCTCGGCGACCAGGGTGGCGAGCCGGTCGGTGCGCCGGGCGGCGGCGAGCACGTGGAAATCCGCGGCGGCGAGCCGGCGGGCGGTGGCCGCGCCGATCCCGCTGGACGCCCCGGTGACGATCGCGACAGAGGTCATCGGGTCATTCTCACCCCGCCGCGAGGTCCCGCCCCCGGGGTCCGGTGATGAGGTCCGTCACGCCCGCGACCCGGGGTGACGCATTTCCGAAGCCCGATGGGGAAGATGACACGCGGCGCGCGGGTTGACCGAGGAGCGCCGGTCGTGCGGGACGGCATCAACCGTGACAGAAGGAGCGGACGTGGCGGATCAGCACACCGGTGTCGGTCGTCAGCGAGGTGCCCTGCCGTGGCCCCGGCCCCGCCGGATCGCCACCCTGTCGGTGCACACCTCGCCGCTGCACCAACCGGGCACCGGCGACGCGGGCGGCATGAACGTCTACATCCTGGAGGTCGCCCGCCGGCTCGCCGAGGCGAACGTCGAGGTGGAGATCTTCACCCGGGCCACCTCCGGTGACCTGCCGCCGGTGGTGGAGATGGCCCCCGGGGTGCACGTCCGGCACGTCACCTCCGGCCCGCTGGAGGGGCTGACCAAGGAGGAGCTACCCGGGCAGCTCTGCGCCTTCACCGCCGGGGTGCTGCGGGCCGAGGCGGCCCGCCCGCCGGGGCACTACGACCTGATCCACTCGCACTACTGGCTCTCCGGGCAGGTCGGCTGGCTGGCCAAGGAGCGCTGGGGGGTGCCGCTGGTGCACACCGCGCACACCCTGGCCAAGGTCAAGAACGCCCGGCTCGCAGTCGGTGACCGGCCGGAGCCGAAGGCCCGGGTGATCGGCGAGGAACAGGTGGTCGCCGAGGCCGACCGGCTGGTGGCGAACACCCGGGTGGAGGCGACCGACCTGATCGACCGGTACGCCGCCGACCCGGCCCGGGTCGCGGTCGTCGAGCCGGGGGTGGACCTGGACCGGTTCCGCCCCGCCGTCGGGGACCGGGTCGCCGCGTCCCACGCCGCCCGCCGCCGGCTGGGCCTGCCCACCAGCGGGTACGTCGTCGCGTTCGTCGGCCGGATCCAGCCGCTGAAGGCCCCCGACGTGCTGGTCCGCGCGGTCGCGGCGCTGCGGGAGCGGGATCCGGCGCTGGCCGACCAGGTGACCGTGGTGATCTGCGGTGGCCCCAGCGGCAGCGGCCTGGACCGGCCCACCTCGCTGATCGAGCTGGCCGGCTCGCTGGGCGTCGCCGACCGGGTGCGTTTCCTGCCCCCGCGTACCGGTGACGACCTGCCGGCCCTCTACCGGGCCGCCGACCTGGTGGCGGTGCCCTCGCACAACGAGTCGTTCGGCCTGGTGGCCCTGGAGGCGCAGGCCTGCGGCACCCCGGTGGTCGCCGCCGCGGTGGGCGGCCTGGTCACGGCGGTACGCGACCAGGTCAGCGGGGTGCTGGTGCACGGCCACGACCCCACCGACTGGGCCCGTGCGCTGGCCCGGCTGCTCCCCGACCGGGCGGGTCGGGAGGCGTTGGGGCGGGCCGCCGCCCGACACGCGCAGGGCTTCTCCTGGGAACGCACCGTCTCCGGGCTGCTCGCCGTCTACGGCGAGGCGGTCACCGGGCACCGGGAGCGGCTGGCGGCCCGGCTGGCCGGGGGACCGGCGCTCACCGGCTCGTGGTGACCCGGGCCACCCCGCCGTCGTCCGGTGGGCTCGCCACCCCGACCGTAGAGTGGGTGCGATGAGCCCGAAGAGCGAGCTGGCGGCCCTGATCGAGTCGGTCTGCACCGAGCGGGAACTCGACTGGGAGGCCACCGGCGAGGGCTCCTACGCGGTCACCCTGCCCGGCACCCACAAGCTCAAGACGATCTGCAACCTCTTCGTCGGCGAGCACGCGCTGCGGATCGAGGCGTTCGTGATGCGCCAGCCCGACGAGCGGCGCGAGGAGCTGTGGTCGTGGCTGCTCCAGCGCAACGCCCGGATGTACGGGGTGGCGTTCTCGATCGACGCGGTCGGGGACGTCTACCTCACCGGCCGGGTCAACCCGTCCGGCGTAGACGCCGACGAGCTGGACCGGCTGTTCGGGGCGGTGCTCAGCTACGCCGACGAGTCCTTCGACACCATGCTGGAGATCGGCTTCGGCAGCTCCATCCGCCGGGAGTGGGAGTGGCGGGTCAAGCGGGGCGAGTCGACCGCCAACCTCGCCGCCTTCGCCCACCTCTTCGAGCCGTCCCCCGGAGGTTCGGACCGGTCCTGACGGGTATGCCGCACCGCTGCGGTGCGGCAGTGTGGAGACCCGCCGCAGGCCGAGGACGGACTGTCGAGGAGCGTGTGATGGCTCAGCGGAACAGCTCAGGTCGCGGTGCGACGGCGACCTCGACCACGCGTCGGACCGGCAACCGGACCCCGAACACGCCGGGCATCTCCGAGGCGGAGATCTCCCGGATGAAGGTCGACGACCTTCGGGGCCAGTTGCGTCGGCGGGGGATCTCCGGGATCTCCGCGCTGCGTAAGCCGGAACTGGTGAAGACCCTCGTCCGGACGTTGCGTTCGGAGGTCCGGGGCGGCGGCGCGGCGCGGCGCAGCACCGGCCCGTCCGGCCGGGCGCCAGCCCGCCGGAACACCGCCCGCACGAGCGCGGGCGCGACGACCGCCACCGGCAGGGCCGCCCCGACCCGCCGGAGCACCCCGGCGCGGGTCAAGGCCACCCCGGCGCGGGCCAAGGCGACCTCGGCGCGGGCCAAGGCGACCTCGGCGCGGGCCAAGGCGACCTCGGCGCGGGCCAAGGCGGCCCCGGCGCGCAGGGCCGGCCCGGCGCGGTCGGCGGCGAAGGCGGCACCGGCGGCGCGGGCCACCCGCTCCCCGGGTGTCCGTACCGGGCGGTCCACCTCCCGGTCGGTCCGGTCGGCGCAGCTCATCTCCTCCCCGGCGGACCGGCCGGAGCGTCCCGGGCGCAGCCTGGTCACCACCAACCACCAGGTGATCCGGAACTGGGCCGCGGCCCGCGGGGCCAGGCCGGCGACCATCGCCGGCACCGAGCGCGACGGCCGGCCGGGGGTGCTCACCTTCGACATCCCGGGTTACCGGGAGAGCCGCCGGGTGCAGGTGGTGAGCTGGAACGACTGGTTCCGGACGTTCGACGGCCGCCGGCTCAACCTGATCTTCCAGGAGCAGTTGCGGGACGGCCGGCAGAGCAACTTCTTCCGCACCGAGTCACCCGATCGGGAAGACGGTTGAGGCGTTTACCGGAATGGCTGCCGGGTAGCCGCGTGTTGGCAGTCAGGTGACCCGGAACGGCGACACCCCAGCTCGGACCAGGGGTGTTGTGACCGGCGAAACAGTGCTCGCGGGTTGTATCCGGAAACCGGGCGAACTAACTTTATTGCACCGCGCCACGCTCGGAAACGTTCGGGGGAGCGGCGGATCGATCAGATCCGTGCACCGGGCGAGGCGCACATGGGTGGAGCACACCGTTGGGGGACGGTGCCACCCGGGAACCGGCGGCGCGAGCGGGCGACGCTTACGGGGGTGAGGGTCGCCCGCCGCCGCCGGGCAGGCGGTACGAGCGCCCACCGCGACGTTCCGGTCGACGGTGGGCGCTCGGCCGTTTTTCCCCGCTTCCCCTGGTCTGCCAGCCAGCTTCGCCGGGTCTGCCACCCCGCTTCCCCGGGTGTGCCACCCAGCCCTCCCGGGTCTGTCACACCCCGCCCTGCGGGGGTGTCCCCCGCTTTGCGTCGGCGTCAGCCGGAGGTGCGGGCCGGAGCCGGCGCGGGGGGTACGGTGACCGCGGCCTCGGCGGCCTGGGGGACCGGTGGCGCGATGTCGGTGACCGGCGCGGCGGAGCCGCGCAGCAGGCTCGCCCGGCGTTCCCGGGCCGGCCCGGAGAGCAGGTGGCCCAGCGCGGTCACCACGCCCAACCCCGCGCAGCCCAGCCAGAGCGTGGCGTTGCCGGCGTGTTCCCGGACCAGCCCGCCGAGCACCGGGGCGACCGCGCCGGCCAGCTGCCAGGAGAGCGAGAAGACGCCCTGGTAGCGACCGCGCAGCTCGGCCGGGGAGAGTTCGGCGATCAGGGTGGCGTGGGACGGGGAGTTGAGCATCTCGCCAAGCGTCCAGATCAGCACGGCGAGCCCGAAGAACCAGGCGGCGTCGGCGAACGCGGTCAGCCCGAAGCCGACCCCCATCACCACCGCGGCGAGGGCGAGCACGTGGGACCGGCTCCGCCCCCGGATCAGCCGGGGGACGAAGAGCTGGCCCGCCACGATCAGCACGCCGTTGAGCGCGATCACCGCGCCGTAGGTGGCCGGGGAGAGCCCGGCGTCCCCCATCGCGATCGGCAGCATCGAGATGTGCTGGAGGAAGACCAGCGCGCCGAGCAGGTTGAGCACGACCAGCCCCAGGAACACCCGGTCGGCGGCGATGGTGCGCAGCGCACCCGCCCGCGGCGGCCCGCCGGTCGGCTGCCTGGTCGGCCCGGTCGCCGGGGTACGTCGGGTCTCGCCGACCCGGACGAAGACGATCAGCGCGGCGACCAGGGTGGTGGCCGCGTCCACCACGAACAGCAGCAGGTAGCCGGCCTCGGCGGCCAGCCCGGCGAGCACGGCGGCGCAGGCGAAGCCCAGGTTGATCGCCCAGTAGTTCAGCGAGAAGGCCCGCAACCGGTCCCGCTCCGGCACCACGTCGATCATCATGGCCCCGAAGGTGGGGCGGGCCGCCTCGGCGAACGTACCCAGCAGCAGTGCGCCCGCCGCCACCGCCCAGAGCGGCCGGGCGAAGCCGAGCGCGAGCATCATGGTGGCCGCGCCCAGGTGGGCGGTGAGCAGGGTGGGCCGCCGCCCCCACCGGTCGGCGAGGGTGCCGCCCACGGTGGTGCCCACCGCGCCGCCGACCCCCCACAGGCCGATCACCAGGCCGGCCTGGGCGGCGGAGAAGTCACGGGCCTGGGTCAGGTAGATGGCCAGGAAGATCAGCACGAACGAGCCGAGCCGGTTGATCAGGGTGCCGGCCCAGAGGTACCAGAAGGCCCTCGGCAGCCCGCCGGTGGTGTCCCGGAACCAGCTTCGCACCCCGCGCACACCCGTCCCCCGCTCCGGTAATGACCGTCTTCCTCGTAGCGCCTTACAACCTAGTTTCGGGGTCCGACCCCGGTCACCGGAATTTCCACGTGGTGGTCGTCACCACCACCGCCCGCGTGTCCCCGCGCCGGGTGCGGCAGGATGATCGGCATGACTGCGAGCGAGGGGCCCACCGTCGGGACGCTGGTCCTGCTGCGGCACGGCGAGAGCGACTGGAACGCGAAGAACCTCTTCACCGGCTGGGTCGACGTCGACCTGACGGCCAAGGGGGAGGCGGAGGCGCGCCGGGGCGGCGAGTTGCTGCGTGAGCACGGCCTGCTGCCGGACGTGGTGCACACCAGCGTGATGCGCCGGGCGATCCGCACCGCCGAGCTGGCGCTCAACGCCGCCGACCGGCACTGGATCGCGGTGCGCCGGTCGTGGCGGCTCAACGAGCGGCACTACGGCGCCCTGCAGGGCAAGAACAAGAAGCAGACCCTGGACGAGTACGGCGAGGAGCAGTTCATGCTCTGGCGTCGCTCGTACGACACCCCGCCGCCGCCGATCGCCGACGACGACGAGTTCTCGCAGGTCGGCGACCCGCGGTACGCGCTGCTGCCGACCGACCTGATGCCGCGCACCGAGTGCCTCAAGGACGTCGTGGCGCGGATGCTCCCCTACTGGTACGACTCGATCGTGCCGGACATCCTCGCCGGCCGGACGGTGCTGGTGGCGGCGCACGGCAACTCGCTGCGCGCCCTGGTCAAGCACCTCGACCAGATCTCCGACTCCGCGATCGCCAAGCTGAACATCCCCACCGGCATCCCGCTGCGCTACGACCTCGACCCGCAACTGCGCCCGATCAGCCTGGGCGGTGCCTACCTCGACCCCGACGCCGCCAGGGAGGCCGCCGCCGCGGTCGCCAACCAGGGTCGCTGACCTGGCTGAAGGGCTCCCGGTCCGGCGGCGGTCGCCGGGCCGGGAGCCCTTCCCGTCGCCGGGCCGGGAGCATGGCCCCTCGGCGGTCCGGGAGCACTGCCCCGTCGCCGGGCGGGCGGGTCAGCTCGTGGCGGGGGCGGTCTCGCCGGTGATCAGGTAGACCACCCGCTCGCCGGCGTTGACCGCGTGGTCGGCGAACCGCTCGTAGAAGCGGCCGAGCAGGGTGGCGTCGATGGCCGTCTCCACCCCGTACGGCCAGTCGTCGCCGAGCAGCACACCGAACAGGCTCTTGTGCAGGTCGTCCATCACGTCGTCGTCGCGGTCCAGCTCGGCGGCGATGTCGGCGTCGGGGGTGGCCAGCACCTTGCCGATCTTCTCGGCCATCCGGTCGGCGACCGAGGCCATGTCGGTGAAGACCGGCCGCAGCTCGGCCGGCACCGCCGGGGACGGGTGCCGGCGCAGCGCGGTCTTCGCCACGTGGTCGGCCAGGTCGCCCATCCGCTCCAGATCGGCCGCCACGTGCAGGGCGGTGATCATCGCGCGCAGGTCGGAGGCGACCGGCGCCTGCCGGGCGAGCAGGTCGCAGACCCGTTCCTCGACGTGCTGGTAGAGGTTGTCGATCTCGGCGTCCCGCGCGATCACGGCCTCGGACGCTTCGCGGTCGGCGGTGAGCAGGCCGCGGGTGGCCTGGCGCATCGCGGCGCGCACCGCCTCCGCCATGTCCACCAGCAGTTGGCTGACAATCTGCAGGTCGGCCCGGAACTCGTCGCGCATCGTCACTTCCTGGGGTCGGTGCCGCCGGTGGCCACCAGGACCGTCGGCGTACGGGTTGAGCAGGTGCGGAACCCACGGTAGGCGGGTGCGACGGACCCGAGATGAACCCGGATGAACGGCACGGGGACCACGGGTGAACTTCTCCCGAAGCGAGTGTCTTTCGTCCCGTTCTGGGCGATAGCCAGGTTAACAATGACCCTACGATCGCCGGGTGGAATGGGCGGTGGCGATCGTGGTGGCTCTGGTGACCGGACTGGTCGCCGGGCTGCTGCTGCCGGGATCCGTCCGTGACCGGCTACGCCGGGCGGTGTCGGCCGGGGGCGAGAGCTCCCGCCGGAACATGGGGAGGCCTGCGATTCCCGACGACCAGTCCGGCGGGCTCAGCGGGCTCGGCCGCAAGACCATCGACTCGCTGCGCGCCGGTGTCGTGGTGCTCGGCCCGGACGACGTGCCGGTGCTGGTGAACCCGGCCGCGCGGGCGATGGGCCTGCTCCGAACCGGCGCCACCCCCGGCTCCATCGCGGCCCACCCGCTGATCCGTACCCTCGCCGGGCAGGTGCGGCGGACCGGGGTGCGGCGCGAGATCGAGCTCGACCTGCCCCGGGGCCGCGACAACGCCGGGGAGAACCCACTCGGCGTGCACCTGCGGGCGATGGGCATCGGCGGCGGGTACATCGCCGTCGAGGCCGCCGACGTCACCGAGTCGCACCGGCTGGCCCGGGTGCGGCGGGACTTCGTGGCCAATGTCAGCCACGAGCTGAAGACCCCGATCGGGGCGTTGCAGCTCCTCGGCGAGGCCCTGGTCGACGCCACCGAACCGACCGACGGTGCCCCGGAACTCTCCGAGGACATGCTGGCCGCCCGCCGGTTCGCCGAGCGGATCCAGCACGAGTCCACCCGGCTCGGCCGGTTGGTGCAGGAGCTGCTGGAGCTGACCCGGCTCCAGGGCGCGGAGCCGCAACCCGCGCCGGAGCCCGTCGCGGTCGACTGGGTGATCGCCGAGGTGCTCGACCGGACCCGCACGTCGGCCACCGCCCGCAGGATCCAGGTGGTGACCGAGGGGGAGCGGGGCCTGACCGCCTACGGCAGCGACAGCCAGCTCGCCACCGCGGTGTCCAACCTCGTGGAGAACGCAATCACCTACTCCGGCGAGGACACCGTCGTGCGGGTCACCACCCGGGCGGACGCCGACCACGTGACGGTCTCCGTCACCGACCAGGGGATCGGGATCGCCCCCACCGACGTCGACCGGATCTTCGAGCGGTTCTACCGGGCCGACCAGGCCCGGTCCCGCGCCACCGGTGGCACCGGCCTCGGCCTGGCCATCGTCAAACACATCGCCAGCAACCATGGCGGCCGGGTGGAGGTGGCGAGCACGCTGGGAGGGGGGTCGACATTCACCCTCCGGCTACCCGCCAGCCCTCCGGACGACCTGGAGACGATACTGCCGTCCGCTGGTATCGAGCCCGGCCCGGCCGAACTGCGCCAGGCCTGACCGTAGGAAAGGAAACACCCCCTGTGAGCCGCGTACTGGTGGTCGAGGACGAGGAGTCGTTCTCCGACGCCTTGTCGTACATGCTCCGCAAGGAGGGTTTCGAGGTGTCCGTCGCCGCGACGGGCACCTCCGCCCTCACCGAGTTCGACCGGACCGGCGCGGACATCGTGCTGCTCGACCTGATGCTCCCGGAGATGTCCGGGACGGAGGTCTGCCGGCAGCTGCGACAGCGCTCGCACGTGCCGATCATCATGGTCACCGCCCGGGACAGCGAGATCGACAAGGTGGTCGGGCTGGAGATCGGCGCCGACGACTACGTCACCAAGCCGTACTCGCCCCGGGAGCTGGTGGCCCGGATCCGGGCCGTGCTGCGCCGGCAGAGCCCCGAGGTGACCGAGTCGGGTGCGCCGACGCTGGCCGCCGGCCCGGTCCGGATGGACATCGAACGGCACGTGGTGACCGTCGACGGGGCGGCCGTGCAGCTCCCGCTCAAGGAGTTCGAGCTGCTGGAGCTGCTGCTGCGCAACGCCGGCCGGGTGCTCACCCGGGGGCAGCTCATCGACCGGGTCTGGGGTGCCGACTACGTCGGCGACACCAAGACGCTGGACGTGCACGTCAAGCGGCTGCGTTCCAAGATCGAGCCGGAGCCGTCCGCCCCCCGGTTCATCGTCACCGTGCGGGGGCTGGGCTACAAGTTCGAGCCGTAGGCCGTCCGGTGCGCCGGGGCGGCGGACCGTCGCCCCGGTTCACTCCTGGCCGCTGGCCGGGTGCGGGGCGATCTGGCCCTGGCGCAGCCGGGCCGCGCACAGCTCGGCCAGCTTCGCGTACGCGGGCTCGCCGATCAGCGCGGTCAGCTCCGGGGCGTACGACAGGTACATCGGCTCGGTGCCCACGTGCGCGTCGGTCGAGGAGGTGCACCACCAGTCCAGGTCGTGCCCGCCGGAGCCCCAGCCCCGCCGGTCGAACTCCGCCAGCGTCGAGACCAGCACCTTGGTGTCGTCGGGCCGGGTGGTCCACTCCTGGTCCCGACGGACCGGTAGCTGCCAGCAGACGTCCGGCTTGTACTCCAGCGGGTGCACCCCGTCGCGCAGCGCCTGGCCGTGCAGCGCGCAGCCGCCCCCACCGGGGAAGTCGGCGTCGTTGAGGAACACGCAGGGCGCGTCCTCGCCCCGGGTGGCGGTCCGCCGGGCCGGGTTCTTGCCGTCGATGGTGTCGGTCGCGGTCCAGTTCTTCGTGCCCCGACGGAAGTGTTGCCAGGTCTGCGGGGTGAGCCGCTTGACCGCGGCCCGGACCCGCTTCTCGTCGTCGGTGTCGGTGAAGAACGCGCCGTGCGAGCAGCAGCCGTCGGCGGCCCGGCCGGCGACGATGCCGTGGCAGCCCCGGCCGAAGACGCACGTCCAGCGGGACAGCAGCCAGGTCAGGTCGGCGCGGACCAGGTGCCGCCCGTCGGCCGGGTCGACGAACTCGATCCACTCCCGGGGGAAGTCCAGCGCCACCTCCCGGCTACGCGGATCGCCGGGGTCGTCCACCAGCACGTGCAGCTCAACCTGGCTCGTCACCCGGACCAGGGTACGCGGGGCCGGTCGGCCGGGCCGGCGAGCCGGGGAAACGTCTTGGCCCTAGGGTCTTCTCATGCGGCTGGGTGTGCTCGACGTCGGTTCCAACACGGTCCATCTCCTCCTGGTCGACGCCCACCACGGCGCGCATCCGTGGGCGGCGCACTCCGAGAAGGTGGTGCTGCGGCTGGCCGAGCAGATCGGACCGGACGGCGCCCTCACCCGGGCCGGGGCCGACGGGCTGGTCGAGGCGGTCGGCGCGGCCCGGGCGGCGGCCACCGCGCTGGCCGCCGACGACCTGCTGGCCTTCGCGACCAGCGCGGTGCGCGACGCCACCAACGCGGCCGAGGTGCTGACCCGGGTCCGGGAGGAGACCGGCGTACGGCTGGAGGTGCTCTCCGGTGCGGACGAGGCGCGGGCGACGTTCCTCGCGGTCCGGCGGTGGTTCGGCTGGTCGGCGGGGCGGCTGCTGGCGATGGACATCGGCGGCGGTTCGTTGGAGCTGGCCGCCGGCATCGACGAGGACCCGGAGGTGGCGGTGTCGCTGCCGCTGGGGGCCGGCCGGCTCAGCCGGGAGCGGCTGCACGTCGACCCGTCCGGGTCGACGCCGCCCACCGCCGAGGCCGTGGAAGAGCTACGGGAGTACGTCGACGCGCAGCTCGACCCGGTGGTGGAGAAGCTGGCCGGGGTCGGCTGGGACCGCCCGGTGGCCAGCTCCAAGACGTTCCGGACGCTGGCCCGGCTGGCCGGGGCGGCACCCTCCTCGGCGGGCCTGTGGACCCGCCGCAGCCTCACCCGGACCGGGGTACGGCAGGTGCTGGGGTTCGTCCGGCACATCCCGCCGGCCCAGCTGCCCGAGCTGGAGGGGGTGAGCGCCGGCCGGGCGCACCAACTGCTGGCCGGCGCGGTGGTGGCCGAGGCGGTGCTGCGCCGGTTCGACCTGGCGGCGGTGGACATCTGCCCGTGGGCGCTGCGTGAGGGTGTCATCCTCAGACGGTTGGATCAGCTCGTGCCGATGTGACGTACGCCGGTGGTCGCGGGGCTTTTGCGGTTGCTCGTCCCGAAGCGTGGTGACACCCCGGGCTACCCTCGGGGGGTGACTTCCCGCGTCCCGGTGCTCCTGTCCAGTTCCTCGGTCTTCCCCGAACGGACCGCGGCGGCGTTCCAGCTCGCCGCGACGCTCGGCTACGACGGCGTCGAGGTGATGGTCTGGACCGACGCCGTCAGCCAGGACGCCGGCGCGCTGCGCGGGCTCGCCGCGCACTACGGTGTCCCGGTGCTCTCGGTGCACGCCCCCTGCCTGCTGGTCACCCAGCGGGTGTGGAGCCCCGACCCGTGGGAGCGGCTGCGGCGGGCCGCCGAGCTGGCCGACACGCTGGAGGCGCCGACGGTGGTGGTGCACCCGCCGTTCACCTGGCAGCGCGACTACGCCCGGCACTTCGCCGACGGGCTGGACACCGTCGCCACCCGCTTCGACGGGCTGCACTTCGCGGTGGAGAACATGTACCCGGTCCGGATGGCCGGACGGCAGTTCGTGCCGTACGCGCCCGGCTGGGATCCGACCGAGGTCGGCTACCCCGCGTACACCCTCGACCTGTCGCACTGCGCCGCCTCGCACAGCGACCCGCTGGCGATGGCCGACCGGATGGGCGCCGGCCTGGCCCACGTCCACCTGGGCGACGGCACCGGCGAGGGCCGCGACGAGCACCTGGTCCCCGGCCGGGGCACCCAGCCCTGCGCCGAGCTGCTCCGCTCCCTGGCCGGGCGCGGCTTCACCGGCTCGGTCGCGGTGGAGGTCACCACCCGGGGCGCCAGGAGCCGTGCCGTCCGCGAGGCCGACCTCCGCGAGTCCCTCGCCTTCGCCCGCGCCCACCTCACCGCCACCACCCCCCTCAACGCCTGACCCGCACGCCCTCCCGGCTCCCCTTCCCCCTCCGCACGCGCCCCCTGCGCCCCTGCCCTCGTCCCTCCGCGTGCCGCCTCCGCCGCCGGCCCGCTGCCGGCCCGCCTCCGCCGCCGGCCGGCCCGCCGCCTCCGCCGCCGGCCCGCTGCCGGCCGGCCCGCCCCGGTGATCAAGAGGTTTGGGTCATCTGATCAAGAGGTTTGGGTCATCCGTCGCGGCGAATCTGACCTGAATCTCTTGATCAACGCACCCGAATCAACGCACCCGAATCAACGCACCCGAATCAACGCACCCCGAGGGGGAGGCCGTGGGGAGGGGTGGGGTGGGGGGTTGGGGGTGGGTCAGGGGACCGGGGTGAGGGTGGGTTGTTCGGCGGCGCGTTTGCGGGCGCGGTGGGCGGCCACGTGGGAGCGGGTGGCGCAGCGGTCCGAGCAGAACCGGCGGCAGCAGTTGGACGAGGTGTCCAGGTAGACGTTGCCGCAGCGGTCGTCGGCGCAGACCCCGAACCGGGCGCTGCCGTACTCGCAGAGCCAGACCGACAGGCCCCACACCGCGCCGGCCAGGTACTCCGACGAGACCGAGGCGCCGCGGCTGGTCACGTGCATGTGCCAGTCGCTGGAGTCGTGGCCGGAGATGCGCGGTTGCACCGGGAACGCCTCCAGCATGGCGTTCAGTTCCGCCACCGCCTGGGCGTCGCGACCCGAGGTGCCGTACTCGAAGACGTCCCGCAGCCGTTTCTGCGCCCGCCGGAAGACCGCCAGGTCCCGGTCGGCGACTTCGTCGCGCATCCAGGCGTTGTCGTCCGGGAAGAGGGCACGCAGGTCGTCGAGGTCGTCCAGCCGGGAGTTGACGAGGTCGACCCCGGTCCGGGCGTACGCGTCGAAGTTCACCCGACCAACGGTAGACGACTCACGGAACACGCGGCGCGTCGATGTAGTGCGGCACGAAGCGCGCGTAACCGTCGGTGATCAGACTTTCGCTCTCCCGGATGCCGACCCCGGCCGACTCGCCGTCGACGATCCAGCTTCCCAGCACCATGCGACCCCCGTCGAACTGCGGCAACGCCCGGAACTCCTGGTAGCAGAAGCCCTCGTCGCCATAGATCCCCGGGTTGCTGATCTCGGTGTCGCCGGTGACGATGCGTACCGAGCCGCCCTCCCGGCCGAGCAACGGCTTCGCCACGTACTCCGGCATGCCGCGCGGCGAGTCCAGGTAGGCCGGCAGCAGGTACTCGTGCCCCGGGAACAGCTCCCAGAGCACGGCCAGCAGCGCCTTGTTCGACAGCAGCAGCTTCCAGGCCGGCTCGATCCAGGTGGTCGGCGTGCCCGGGTCCAGCGCCGGGCGGCCGTACGGCTCGGCCAGCATCCACTCCCACGGGTAGAGCTTGAAGCAGGTGGTGACCGGCCGGTCGGCGGCGTCGACGAAGCGCCGGCCGTCCCAGCCGACGTGCTGGATCGGCAGCAGCGTCACGTCCAGCCCGGCCTGCCGGGCCGTCTCGGCCAGGTAGCCCGCGGTGATCTGGTCCTCGCCGGAATCCTCCTCGTTGGACCAGCACACGTGCACCCGCCGGTCGTGCAGGCCGGCGCCGATCTTCGCCCACGCCCCCACCAGCCGCTCGTGCAGGCTGTTCCACTGGTCCGCGTCGGGGCGGGTCTCCTCCAGCCAGTACCACTGCACGATGCTCGCCTCGACCAGCGCGGTCGGGGTGTCGGCGTTGTACTCCAGCAGCTTCGGCGGCCAGCAGCCGTCGTAGGCGAGGTCGAACCGGCCGTACAGGGTGGGCGGGCGTTCGTGCAGCGACCGGGCCACCGCCTGCGCCGCCCAGTCCGGGATGCCGAACTCGGCGTACCGGTGGCGGGCCACCACGTGCTCGGCGGCGGCCACCGACATCCGGTGCAGCTCCTCCGTCGCCTCCTCCAACCGCAGCACCTCGTCGAGGTCGAAGGCGTACGCGGCGGTCTCGTCCCAGTACGACATGATCTCGCCGTCGGGCAGCTCGGTGTCGACGTACACCAGGCCCTGGGTGCGGATCACGGCGTCGAAGTCCGGGCGGGGGGTGACCTGCTCCCGACGCACCGTCAGCCTCCGCAGGAGGCGAGGTGGGTGCCGAAGCCGCCGCGTTCGGGCAGCACGCCGGCCCCCGGGTCTCCGGCGCCGGCCCGGGGCTGGACGCCGGCGGTCGGCACCCGCATGGCGAGCGCGACGGTGTCCCCACCGCCGACCGGGCCGAGGGCGCAGTCGTCATCGTCGTCGTCGGAGGTGAGGTTGCAGCCGGACAGGGCGAGCGCCAGGGCGGTGAGCGCCCCGAGCTGCACGGAGGCCGACCGCAGCCGGCGACGGGGGTGTCGTTCCACGTTCATGGTTGTAACCGATCGGTGCCATCCGCGCGCCCCCTGGCCGGGGCCTGTGACGCGGTTGGAACCTGGCCGGCGCGCCCCCGGTGCCGCGGTGGGCATCCGCCCGGTGCGGTCCGGCCGCCGCCGGGCGTCGTCGTGCCGACGGGCGATACGCTCGGCTCATGCTCCGTTCCGTCATCCTCGCCGCTGCCCGGTCATCCCAGGTCGAGCGGCTCGTCGCGACGGCCCCGCTCACCCGGGACGTCGTCCGCCGGTTCGTCGCCGGCACCGGCACCGACGACGCGCTGCGCGCGACCCGCGCACTCGTCGCCGACGGCCTCGCGGTCACCCTCGACTACCTCGGTGAGGACACCGTCACCCCCGAACAGGCCGTCGCCACCCGGGACGAGTACCTCACCCTGCTGCGGGCGCTCGCCGCCGCCGGGCTGACCCCGGCCGCCGAGGTGAGCGTGAAGCTGTCCGCCCTCGGCCAACGCTTCGACGAGCAACTGGCGTACGACAACGCGCGGGCGATCTGCGTGGCGGCCGACCAGGCGGGCACCACGGTCACCCTGGACATGGAGGACCACACCACCACCGACTCGACCCTGGACGCGCTGACCAAGCTGCGCAAGGACCACCCGTCGACCGGGGCGGTGCTCCAGGCCTACCTGCGGCGTACCGAGTCGGACTGCCGGGAGCTGGCCGGCGTGGGGTCGCGGGTGCGGCTGTGCAAGGGCGCGTACTCCGAGCCGGAGTCGGTGGCCTACCAGTCGGCCCGCGAGGTGGACAAGTCGTACGTGCGCTGTCTCAACGTGCTGATGTCCGGTGCCGGGTACCCGATGCTGGCCACCCACGATCCGCGCCTGATCGCCATCGGCGAGGACCGGGCCCGCTGGTTCGACAGGGGGCCGGGCGAGTTCGAGTTCCAGATGCTGTACGGCATCCGCCCCGACGAGCAGGCCCGACTGGCCGGCGAGGGCTACACGGTGCGTACCTACCTGCCGTACGGGGACGACTGGTACGGCTACCTGATGCGCCGCCTCGCCGAGCGGCCGGCGAACCTGGCGTTCTTCGGCCGGGCGCTGGCCTCGAAGAAGTGAGCCGGCGGGTGCCCGCCGGCCGGTGCCCGGCGGGTGCCCGCCCGCCGGTGAGCCGGGAACGGACCGACTTTTCGGACGTATGACGCACCCCACCGGAAAAGGCCAGGTCACGACCGGGTGAACGCCGGCTCTCCCGGGATCAGTTGCCGGAAGGGATCGCGCAGGTCACAGACGTCCCGCTACCGTACTGGTAACACGCGCGTTGCCGGCCCGCACGGGAGCTCCGTCGGGTGGCGCGCGCCGGGCATGGGATGGGTCGGGTGAGCCATGGCCGGGTCGCAGTCCGCCGACGGTCGGTTGTCGGACGTCAGGTTCCTCACGGTCGCCGAGGTGGCCTCGGTGATGCGGGTGTCCAAGATGACGGTCTATCGCCTGGTGCACAGCGGTGAACTCACCGCGGTCCGGGTGGGCCGGTCGTTCCGGGTGCCGGAGCACGCGGTGCACGACTATCTGCGCGGGGCGTTCCAGGAGACCGCCTGACCCCGCCGAGGGTGACGTAACGGGCATCGACGGGGGCGCGTTGGTCTGGCTGACGCTCTGCGGCTACCCTGGAGCCGATCCTGACCGTCCGCCGGTGCGCCCCGCTGCCACCACGCTGGTCCAGGTCCGTTGTCCGCAAGCGGCCACCGGCGTCACCATCTCGACGCCGAGGGTCCGCCCCGAACGTTGCATTGAAAGGCTGTCGTATGGGCTCGGTGGTCAAGAAGCGCCGCAAGCGCATGGCTAAGAAGAAGCACCGCAAGCTGCTGCGCAAGACCCGCGTCCAGCGTCGCCGTCTCGGCAAGTGACCCGCCGCCGGGCCACCACCCGGCGCGCGGTGCCGCTTGCCAACTGTCGACCCTCGGAGGCTCAGGTGATCAGGCCGCGGACATCCCGGCTCGGTCCCTCCTGCCGGTCAGGGCGTGCGCGATGACCCCCGGAGGCACCTCAGGTGCCCCGGGGGTCGTCGTCGTGACCGGGGTCGGCCGCTACCTGGGCGCGCACGTCGCGGCCCGGCTCGCCACCGACCCCCGCATCGAACGGGTCATCGGCGTCGACCCGGTCACCCCCGGTCCCGAGATCACCGGCCTGCTCGACCGGGTCGAACGGATCCGTCTGGACCTCGACTCGCTCGGTGGGCTACTGGCCGACCTGGACGTCGACGCCGTGGTCCACCTGGCCCTGGCGACCGCCCCCGACCCGCAGCACGGCGGCCGGCCGGCGATGAAGGAACAGAACGTCATCGGCACCATGCAGCTGCTCGCCGCCTGCCAGCGGGCACCCCGGCTGCGCAAGCTCGTGGTCCGGTCGTCGACCGCCGCCTACGGGGCGTCCTTCCGCGACCCGGCGGTCTTCACCGAGGAGACCGAGCCGCGCGAGGTGCCGCGCGGCGGTTTCGGCCGCGACATCCTCGACATCGAGGGGTACGTGCGCGGCTTCCGTCGCCGTCGCCCCGACGTTACCGCGACCGTGCTGCGGTTCGCCCCGTTCATCGGCTCCACCGCCGACACCACGCTCACCCGCTACTTCTCCCGGCCGGTGGTGCCCACCGTCTTCGGCCGTGACCCCCGGCTCCAGTTCGTGCACTTCGACGACGCCCTGGAGGTGCTGCACCGGTCCGTCGCCGAGGACCACCCGGGGACGTACAACGTGGCCGGGCCGGGGGTGCTCTCGCTGTCCCAGGCGATCCGCCGGGCCGGTCGGGTGGCCGTGCCGGTGTGGGAGCCGGGCTTGTCGGGAGCCGCCGCGATCGCCCGCAACCTCGGGTTCGGCCGCTACGGCCTGGACCAGGTCGACCTGATCGTGCACGGCCGGGTGGTCGACACCAGCCGGCTGACCCGGGAGTACGGCTTCACCCCGCGCTCCACGGCCGTCGCGTTCGACGACTTCATCCGCGCCCACCACGGCGGGGTCGTGGTCGGCCGGGAGCAGCTCGCCGCGGCCGAGCAGGCGGTGCTGGAGAGCATCCGGCAGATCCGCTCCGCCGTCCGGGACCGCACGTGACCGAACAGAACGGCCACCGCCGGCTCACCGCGCCACCCGTGGCCACCCCACCGGCCCACGACGGGTCGACCCGCAACGGGTCGGCACCCGTTCCGCCGCCCGTGCCGGCCGCTGCCGATCCCGCTGCCGTCGATCCGGCCGCTGGCGGGGAGGCCGTCGCGGACCGGCCCGGTGACGTGTGGGACCGGCGGGTCGCCACCGGGCTGGCGTTCCTGCGCCGCCGCCTCTCCGGTCAGTACGAGGTGGACGAGTTCGGGTTCGACCCGGAGCTGACCGGTGCGGTCTTCCACCCGCTGCTGCGGCTGCTCTACCGCGACTGGTTCCGGACCGAGGTGACCGGCCTGGAGCACGTGCCCACCGACGGGGCCGGCCTGGTGGTCGGCAACCACTCCGGCACGGTGGCCCTGGACGCGTTGATCCTCTCCGCCGCCCTGCACGACCAGCATCCCGCCCGCCGCTACCTGCGGTTGCTCGGCGCGGACCTGGTCTTCCGGATGCCGGTGGTCTCCGAGCTGGCCCGCAAGACCGGCGGTACGGTCGCCTGCAACCCGGACGCCGAACGGCTGCTCGGCAACGGCGAGCTGGTCGGCGTCTTCCCGGAGGGCTTCAAGGGCATCGGCAAGCTCTACGCCGACCGCTACAAGCTGCAACGCTTCGGGCGGGGCGGTTTCGTCTCGGCGGCGCTGCGCACCGGCACCCCGATCGTCCCGGTCGCCATCGTCGGCGGCGAGGAGATCTACCCGATGCTGGCCGACATCAAGCCGCTGGCCAGGCTGCTCAAGCTGCCCTACTTCCCGGTGACGCCGACGTTCCCCTGGCTGGGGCCGCTGGGCATGGTGCCGCTGCCGAGCAAGTGGCTGATCGAGTTCTGTCCGCCGATCCCGACCGCCCACCTGACCGACTCAGCGGACGATCCCCTGGTCGTGTTCAACCTCGCCGACCAGGTCCGCGAGACCATCCAGCAGACCCTGCACCAGCTGCTCGAACGCCGCCCCGACCCGTTCGGCCCCTGACCGGCCCCCGGTCGCTCCGGGTGCCCGGGTCAGGCCGTGCGGCGGCGTCGGTGCAGCGCGAGGCCGGCGGAGACCGCGCCGGCCAGCAACCCGAGCGCGGCGGTCGACGGTACGGCGATCCGTGCCGCCCGGCGGCCGGTCCGGAAGTCACGCACCTCCCAGCCCCGTCGCCGGGCGGTCCGCAGCAGCGCGCCGTCCGGGTTGATCGCCACCGCCCGACCCACCGCGACGAGCATCGGCAGGTCGTTGCGGGAGTCGCTGTAGGCGGTGCAGCGGGCCAGGTCCAGCCCCTCGACCGCGGCGAGCCGGGTGACCGCCTCGGCCTTGGCCGGACCGTGCATCAGGTCTCCCACCAGCCGGCCGGTGTACGCCCCGTCGACGATCTCGGCGACCGTGCCGATCGCACCGGTCAGGCCGAGCCGGGCGGCGATCACCCGGCCGATCTCCACCGGCGCGGCGCTGACCAGCCAGACCCGCTGGCCGGCGTCGAGGTGGCGCTGGGCGAGCCGACGGGTGCCGGCCCAGATCCTCGGGGCCATCAACTCGTCGAAGATCTCTTCGGCGAGCCGTTCGACGTCGTTGACCCGCCAGCCCTCGACGAAGGCGAGCGCGGCCTGCCTGGCCCGCGACATGTCACCCGCGTGCTCGGTGGCCAGCAGCCGGAACCGGGCCTGCTGCCAGGCGAACCGGGCCAGGTCACCGGTGGTGACGTAGCTGCGGGCGGCCAGCCCGCGGGCGAACCAGTAGATCGACGCGCCCCGCATCATCGTGTTGTCGATGTCGAAGAACGCGGCGGTGCGGGAATCCGGGGGCACTGGTGGCGTCGTGACCTCCGCCCAACCGGCGGTGTGTCCGTGGACGTTGGTGCTGATGGTGACCCTGCGGTTGCTGGCCATCGCACCTCCCTCCAACGACGGGACGACCCTGCGGTATCGAGCCTAGTCCGGGGCGAACCCCGGTCGACCGGCCGAAACAGGAAGTGTGGCGGGCGGCTCCACCGTCGGACGGGCGCGGGCGGGGCTCCCCGTCGCTCAGCGGCCGAGGGGGCAGGCGGCCGGGGTGGGGCCGAGGGCGTCGCTGCCGACCGGGGCGGGCAGCGCGCAGGTGATCGCGGCGCGCAGCGCGTCGGAGCGCCGGCGGATCGTGTCGAGCAGGGCGAGAGACTGCCGGGTACGGTCCCGCTCGGCGGAACCGGCCCCGTCGAGCAGGCCACCGACGGCTCGGCGCTGCCCGGCGACGAAGGCGTTCACCGCGTCCAGCGCCGCCGGGTCGGCGTGCTGGGTGGCCGCGGTGGTGAGCAGCCGGACGCCCTGCCGGGTGTCGGTGTCCATGTCGTCGAGCACGGCGCTGAACCCGGTCGGGTCGTCGCGCAGGGTGGCCGCCTCGTCGAGCCGGGTCCGGGCGAAGTCGAGGAAGAGCTGCCCCCGGCTGACGTCCGAGCTGGCCAGGGCGAGCTGGGCCCGTTCGGTCGAGCGCTTCATGCCGTACAGGGCGTCGCCCGGGACCGCGTTCTCGCTGGCGGCGGAGATGCCGGAGACGGCGACCGCCCCGGCCGCGATGCCGACCAGGATGGCACCCCGGGCGCGGGCCCGTCGGGCGGTCACCCCGCCCAGCAGCGCACCCCGGGCGGTGGTCTTCGGGGCCGCCCCGGTGACCGGGTCGGCGGCGTCGTCCCGTTCGGCCGCGGCGACCAGCATGGCCCGCAGGCCGGCCCGGAACTCGGCGTCCACCTCGACGACGGGTCGTTCGGCGACGAGCCGACGTCCGACCGCGACGAGCGCGGTGAGCTGGGCGTCGGCGCGGGAGCGGACGTGGTGGCGTGGGCCGCCGTTGGCCTCGTCGAGAAGCTGGGCGAAGCGTACGGCCCGACGACGGGAGAAGAGGTCGCTGTCCACCGCAGGCACCCCCTCTCGCTGGTGACGGCCGGTCGGCCGCGGTGGTTCCCCACGACCGGTGGCGGCGTACGCCGTCGTACCCGGGTCATGGTCGGCGGCGCTGCTCCGGACCGGGACGGGTCCGGGGGCGCCGGACAACCACCGGTCGCATCCGGAGAAACGCTCCGCGCCGGGCAGCGGTTACGGGGCGGCCGGGAGCGAAATCACGAAGAGTGAGCATCGTCGCAGGTCAGGGCTGGAAACCGGCCGGCAGGAGCCGGGCCAGCGCCCGGACCGCCCGGTACTGCAACGCCTTGATCGCGCCCTCGTTCTTGCCCATCGCGCGGGCCGTCTCGGCCACCGAGAGGCCCTGGAGGAAGCGGAGCACGATGCACTCCTGCTGTTCCGGGTTGAGCCGGGTGACGGCGGTGAGCAGCGCCACGTTGGTGATGTGCTCGACCACGGCCGCCTCGGGGCTGCCCTCCGGCCCCCGGTCCTCCCGGTCGGCGTCGAGCACGTCGCCGGTGGTCACCTCCAGCCGGTAGCGGCCGGACTTGAAGTGGTCGGCGACCAGGTTGCGGGCGATGGTGACCAGCCACGCGCCGAGGTCGCGGCCCTGCCAGGTGAAGCTGCCGATCCGCTTGAGGGCGCGTAGGAAGGTGTCGGAGGTGAGGTCCTCGGCCAGTTGGCGGTTGCCGACCCGGAAGTAGACGAACCGGAAGACCGTGTCGACGTACCGGTCGTAGATCAGCCCGAAGGCCTCGGACTCGCCGGCCTGCGCCCGCTCGACCAGCATCCAGACCTCGGTGGCCGGGTCGGACGGGTCGGGGCGGCTGGGGAAGCCGGTGGGCGGGGTACCGGTGGGCGGTGGCCCGGTGGCGGGTGGGCCGGCGGCCGGCCCGTCGGCCGGAACCGCCGGGATCAGCGCGGTGTCGTCGGCCGGGACGACGGGGAGCAGGGTGGTGTCGGGGGGGCCGTCCCCGGTCGGTACGGCCGGGATCACGGCGGTGTCGTCGGCCGGGACGACCGGGATCACGGCGGTCTCGCCGCTGGTCGGGTCGGCCGGGGCGGGTGGCTCGCCGACCCGTCTGCTCTGCGTCGGCATGGTGGGCTGCCGGGCGGGCAGGGTCGTCCGGCCGCCCGGTGTGGCGTTGCCGCCCGGCGCGGTGGACCGGGGCGCCGCCTCGTTGTGGTGCGGGCGCGGGTGGATCCGACGGGAGGCCGGGTCCGGGCGGGGCGGGTCCGTCCGCTCGTTGACCGACGCCCGGGGCGCCGGTCCGGTCAGACCGGTGGGACGGTCCGCGTAGCCGAAGGCGGTCACCGGGCCTCCCCGGGGTGCGCCACGACCGGGACCGGGTGGCGGCGGGAGGCCGCCGCGCCGGGTCTGCCCCTGACGGGCAGGGCCGTGTGGGGGTGTGCCGACGCGCGGCAGTTCCCCTTGAGGTGCTGGTCCAATGCGCGCACAGGCACGGGGGCCTCCTCGGGCTGAGGGGTGTCGACTCACGGCAAATGGGGTGAGCCGACCCGAGTGATGATAGGGCCAACGTCACCCGCGCGTGGCAAGTCCGTTACACAGGGCCAAAGTATTTGCGTGCCCTGCGCACACCTGGCGGACCGGTTGTCCGTCGCCGTCGGTTGACTTTCACGTCGCGGCTTGCATGGGGACGAATGACCAGTTCAGGGTGGGGTCTTCCGGGTGTCGGCGCGGCCGGTGACGGGTCCGGTCGACGGCGTTTCCCGGCCCCGCGCGGGGGTGTCGGGCGGGCGGTCGGCCGGGTCGGCGGGACGTCCTGCGTTGACGCAGGGTGACCGTACGGTGTGTGGGTCTGGTCGGGCGGCCGGCGGCGTGTCAGACTCAGCCACCGCGCGGCGGCGGGTCGGCGCCCCGGCTCGGCCGTCCGGGGTGTGCCGCATCCGGGGACGGGCGAGACTGGGCGGGCGTGGTGCGAAGCTGTGCACCCGGTGCGCCCGGTATCCCACTCCAGCGCGCCCCCAGTCGCGGCCGAGCCCGGCCGCCCTCACCCGGAGGTCCCGATGTCCACTGACGCCCGGCTCGCCCTGATCACCCGGCCCGGTTGCCACCTGTGCGAGGACGCCAAGGCCGCCCTGGAGCGGGTGGCCGCGGTGACCGGTGACCGGTGGGTGGAGAAGGACGTCACCGGCGACGTCGAACTGGAGCGCGAGTACGGCGACCGGCTGCCGGTGGTGCTGCTCGACGGCAAGGAGCACGGCTACTGGCGGGTGGAGGAGGAGCGGTTGCTGCGCGACCTGACCACGCCTCAGCTCTAGGGTGGCGCGGATCACCCTCGGTCAGCGGCTGCGCGCGATTGGTGAGCGAAGTCGGGATTGAGCAATAATCGCGCGGTGGCCCACTGCGGTGCCCGATCGATCTTGTGGAATGGAGGATCCGGTGGAGGGGTGCCGCGAGTCGGCAAGATCGCGATTTGTGCACGTCTTCACAAGCGCCTACTCTGTAGTTCCAACGCGCCCTGCTAGCACGGCCGGTTCTCCCGGCCTCCGGCGGGGGTCCCCCACGGGCCGGGCACCGGAGTCGGCCGAGGATCGCACCGCACGGAGTCTCATGAGTCAGCACCGTCACCCAGGCGCGTCCGATCGCGCCGGTGCCGTACCGGCGCTCCCGGACCTCCCGGAGGCGACCGTCGCGCGGCTCCCCGAGTATCTCCGCGCCCTGCACAACCTGGCCGACGCCGGGCACGAGACGGTGTCCAGCGAGGGCCTGGCCGGTGCCGCGGGGGTCAACTCGGCCAAGCTCCGCAAGGATCTCTCACACCTCGGCTCGTACGGCACCCGGGGGGTCGGCTACGACGTCGCCCTGCTGGTCGACCAGATCGAGTTCGTGCTCGGGCTCACCCAGCGCCGGGCGGTCGCCCTGGTCGGGGTGGGTAATCTCGGTCACGCTCTGGCCGGCTACGACGGCTTCGCCAGCCGGGGTTTCCGGATCGCGGCGCTCTTCGACGCCGACGCCTCCCGGGTCGGCGAGATGATCAGCGGGCTGGCCGTGCGGCACATCGACGAACTGCCCCGGGTCGCCGCCGAGGAGGCGATCTCCATCGGCGTGATCGCCACCCCCGCCCCGGCCGCCCAGGCGGTGGCCGAGCAACTGGTCGCCGCCGGTGTCACGAGCATCCTCAACTTCGCGCCGTGCGTACTCTCGGTGCCGGACGGGGTCGACGTGCGCAAGGTGGACCTCGCCATCGAGCTGCAGATCCTGTCCTTCCACGAGCACCGCAAGGCGTCGTTGACCGCGTTGCCCGCCGCCGGCGGCTCCGCCCTCACCGCCCTGCCCGGCGGGCTCGTGACCCCCGACACCCAGGAGGCGATCGGCACGTGAAGCTGCTCGTCGTCGGCGCGTCCTACCGCACTGCTCCCGTGGTCACCCTGGAGCAGCTCGCGGTCTCCCCGGCCGACCTCACCCGAACCCTGGACCGGCTGGTCGCCCAGCCGTACGTCGCCGAGGCGGTGCTCGTCTCCACCTGTAACCGGGTGGAGGTGTACGCCGCGGTGTCCGGCTTCCACGGCGGCCTCGGCGACATCTGTGCCGTCCTCGCCGAGCAGGCCGGTGCCCCGCCCGCCGCGTTCGCCAGCCACCTCTACGTGCACTACGACTCGGCCGCCGTCGACCACGTCTTCCGGGTCGCCGCCGGGCTGGACTCCATGGTGGTCGGCGAGGCGCAGATCCTCGGCCAGCTCCGGGACGCCTACCACTGGGCCTCCGGCGCGGACACCGCCGGGCGGCTGCTGCACGAGCTGATGCAGCAGGCGCTGCGGGTCGGCAAGCGGGCGCACGCCGAGACCGACATCGACCGGGCCGGGCAGAGCGTCGTCACCGCCGCCCTGGACCTCACCGCCGAGCTGCTCGACGGCGACCTCGCCGGCCGACCGGCGCTGGTGGTCGGCGCGGGCGCGATGGGGGCGCTGAGCGTGGCGACGCTGGCCCGCCGGGACGCCGGCCCGCTCACCGTCACCAACCGGGGGGCCGATCGGGCCGTCCGGCTGGCCGAGTCGTACGGGGCACACGCCGTGCCGCTGGCCGAACTCGTCCCCGCGCTCTCCACAGTGGACATCGTAGTGGCCGCCACCGCGGCCACCGAACCGGTCCTCACCGTCGATGTGGTGACCGGGGCGCTGGCCCGACGTGACCCCGCCCGGGGGCCGCTCGTGCTACTCGACCTCGCCGTGCCCCGGGACGTCGCACCCGAGGTGGCCGCGCTGCCCGGCGTCGAGGTGATCGACATCGACCGGATGGCCACCCTGCTCGCCGGTGGCCCGGCCGCCGCGGACGCCGCCGAGGTCGGCCGGATCGTGGCCGCCGAGGTCGAGGCGTTCCTCAGCTGGCTGCGCGGGGCCGACGTGGCACCCACCGTGGCCGCCCTGCGCGGCCGGGCCGACGACGTGGTCGGCGCCGAACTGCGCCGGCTCGCCCAGCGTCGCCCCGACCTCAGCGACGACCAGCGGGCCGAGGTCGCCCGGACGGTGCACCGGGTGGTGCAGCGGCTGCTGCACCAGCCGACCGTCAAGGTCCGTCAGCTCGCCGCCGAGCCGGGCGGCGACCAGTACGCCGCACTGCTGCGCGAGCTGTTCGACCTGCAGGTGCCGCAGACCTCCGGGGTCGGCTCGGTGCCGGAGGTGGTGGAGACCGTCGACGGCCGCGCGTCGTTCGAGGTGGCCGGCGTCCCGACCACCGGCACCGACCAGCCGTCCAGCGGAGGTGAGCGATGAGCGGCCCCCTGCGCCTGGGCACCCGGGGCAGCGCCCTGGCCATGGCCCAGTCCGGCCACGTCGCCGCGGCGATCACCGCGGCGACCGGCCGCGCCGTCGAACTGGTCGAGGTGGTCACCGCCGGTGACCGCTCGTCCGCGCCGGTGCAGCGGCTCGGCGTCGGTGTCTTCGTCTCCGCGCTGCGCGACGCGTTGACCGCCGGCACCATCGACCTCGCCGTGCACTCCTACAAGGATCTGCCCACCGCCCAGGCGGACGGGTTGACCGTCGCGGCGGTGCCACCCCGGCAGGATCCGCGCGACGCGCTGGTCGCCACCGGTGGCCGTACCCTCGCCGAGCTGCCGCCCGGGGCCGTGGTCGGCACCGGCGCGCTGCGCCGCATCGCCCAGGTGCACGCCCTCGGCCTGCACCTGGAGGTCACCCCGATCCGGGGCAACGTCGACACCCGGCTCGGCCGGGTGCTCGGCCCGGACGCCGACCTCGACGCGGTCATCCTGGCGCGGGCCGGACTGGCCCGGCTCGACCGGGCTGACGTGATCACCGAAACGCTCGACCCGATGCTGATGCTGCCCGCGCCCGCCCAGGGCGCGCTGGCGGTGGAGTGCCGGATCGACGACTCCGACCTGGTCGAGCTGCTCGCCGCACTCGATCACGCACCGTCCCGGGCCGCGGTCACCGCGGAGCGGGCGATGCTGGCCACCCTGGAGGCCGGGTGCTCCGCCCCGGTCGCCGCCTATGCCGTCATCGCCGAAGGCGAGCCGACCGGCTCGGATGCCGAAGGCGATGTCGTCCACGAGATCTACCTGCGCGGGGCGGTGATCAGCCCGGACGGTTCCCGAGACCTCCGGCTGTCCCGCACCGGAACGCCCGCCGACGCGGCGGAGATCGGCAAGGCACTCGCCGCCGAACTCCTCGACCTCGGCGCCGACTCGATCCTCGGCCACGAAGGAACCACCGGCCCGAGGACCCAGCAATTTGGGAGCACAGAATGACCCGCACCCGTAAGCCCGTCGGCCGCATCGCGTTCGTCGGCGCCGGTCCCGGTGACCCGGGCCTGCTGACCCGCCGCGCCCACGACGCCCTGGTCGACGCCGACCAGGTGGTGTACGACCGGGGAGTCCCCGAGTCGCTGCTCGACGTCGTGCGCGCCCAGGCCCGGTCCGACGCCCAGTTCAGCCCCGCCGAGGGCGTGCCGGGCGACGTGGCCAAGATGCTCATCAGCGCGGCCCGCTCCGGGCTCAACGCGGTGCACCTGGTCGCCGGAGACCCGTTCGGCCACGACTCGGTGGTCAAGGAGGTGCAGGCGGTCGCGCGTACCGCCGCGCACTTCGAGGTGGTGCCGGGCGTCGGCCAGGCCGAGGGCGTCGCCACCTACGCCGGGGTGCCGCTGCCCGGGGTACGCACCGCCGCCGACGTCGAGGACGTCGGCACGCTGGACTTCGACGCGCTCGCCGCCGCCGTCGCCCGGGGCTCGCTGGCGCTGGCGGTCGACGCCGGTGACCTGGCCGCCGTCCGGGACGGACTGCTGGCCGCCGGGGTGGACGGCACCACCGGGGTCGGGGTGACCGGCGACGGCACCGGCGAGACGCAGTACACCACCACGTCGAGCGTGGACTCGTTCGTCGCGGCGGCACTCGGCTTCACCGGCCGGGTGGTGCTCACCGTCGGCGAGGGCGTCGGCCAGCGGGACAGGCTGAGCTGGTGGGAGAACCGCCCGCTGTACGGCTGGAAGGTGCTCGTCCCCCGGACCAAGGAGCAGGCCGGGGCGATGAGCGCCCGGCTGCGCGCGTACGGGGCGATTCCGTGCGAGGTGCCGACCATCGCGGTCGAGCCGCCACGGACCCCGGCCCAGATGGAGCGGGCGGTCAAGGGCCTGGTCGACGGCCGGTACGCCTGGGTGGTCTTCACCTCGGTCAACGCGGTCCGGGCGGTCTGGGAGAAGTTCGCCGAGCACGGTCTGGACGCCCGGCACTTCGGCGGCGTCAAGATCGCCTGTATCGGTGAGGCCACCGCCGAGGCGGTGCGCGCGTTCGGCATCCAGCCGGAGCTGATCCCCGCCGGGGAGCAGTCCTCCGAGGGGCTGCTGGCCGAGTTCTCCCCGCACGACGAGATCCTCGACCCGGTCGGTCGGGTGCTGCTGCCGCGCGCCGACATCGCCACCGAGACGCTCGCCGCCGGGCTCACCGAACGCGGGTGGGAGGTCGACGACGTGACCGCCTACCGGACGGTCCGCGCCGCCCCGCCGCCCGCCGAGATCCGGGACGCGATCAAGTCGGGCGGATTCGACGCGGTGCTCTTCACCTCGTCCTCGACTGTACGCAACCTGGTAGGTATCGCCGGCAAGCCGCACGCGCGTACCGTGGTGGCGGTCATCGGTCCCAAGACGGCGGAGACCGCGACGGAGTTCGGCCTGCGGGTCGACGTGCAGCCGCCGCACGCCTCGGTGCCCGACCTGGTCGAGGCGCTCGCCGCCTACGCCGTCGAACTGCGCGAGAAGCTCGCCGCCATGCCGGCGAAGCAGCGTCGCGGTTCCAAGGTGCAGGGGCCGACCGCCCTGAGGTTCCGCTAGCCGCACTGGGAGGCCCAGCATGCCGTACCCCGAGATCCGGCCCCGCCGGCTGCGCCGTAACGCGGCGGTGCGGCGGCTGGTCTCCGAGACCCGGGTCGACCCGGCCGAGCTGGTCGTGCCGATGTTCGTCAAGGAGGGGCTGACCGAGCCACGTCCCATCGCGTCGCTTCCGGGGGTGCTCCAGCACTCCCGGGACTCGCTGCGCAAGGCGGTCGTGGAGGCGGTCCGGGCCGGGGTGGGCGGAATCATGCTGTTCGGGGTGCCCGAGCGGCGGGATCCGACCGGCTCCGGCGGCATCGACCCGGCCGGCATCCTGAACGTCGCCATCCGCGACGTGGTGGCCGAGGTGGGGGACGCCACCGTGGTGATGAGCGACCTGTGCCTGGACGAGTTCACCTCGCACGGGCACTGCGGCCTGCTCACCCCCGACGGTGCAGTGGACAACGACGCCACCCTGGCCGCGTACGCCGAGATGGCGGTGGCCCAGGCGGACGCCGGGGTCGGCATGGTCGGCCCGTCCGGGATGATGGACGGCCAGGTCGGGGTGGTCCGCCGGGCACTCGATGCCGCCGGCCACGCCGACGTGGCGGTGCTGGCGTACGCGGCGAAGTACGCCTCCGCCTTCTACGGCCCGTTCCGCGACGCCGTCGAGTCGGCGCTCGACGGTGATCGGCGCACCTACCAGCAGGACCCGGCCAACCTGCGGGAGTCGCTGCGCGAGGTCGAGCTGGACGTGGCCGAGGGCGCCGACCTGGTGATGGTGAAGCCGGCCCTGCCCTACCTCGACGTGGTGGCGGCGGTCCGGGCCGCCGTCGACGTGCCGGTCGCCGCATACCAGGTCTCCGGCGAGTACGCGATGGTCGAGGCGGCCGCCGCGAACGGCTGGATCGATCGCGAGCGGGTGATGCTGGAGACGCTCACCTCGATCCGCCGGGCCGGCGCGCAGATCATCCTCACCTACTGGGCGGTCGAGGCCGCCGGTCTGCTCCGCCAGCGCCACTGATCCCGGGGGCGGGCTGCGTTACACGACCGGCGTGGCCCACCCTCGTCCGCGTCACCCGGGCTCTGCTCCCAGCCCTGCCACCAGCCCCTGGCTCGCGGCTCCCGGCTCCCGGCTTCCGCCCCCGCCTCGACCCCGGTCGACGACACCGCTCCGGCCGTGCCCCGGCCCGTGGTGACGCCGGCACCGGCGCCGACCTGAACCCGAACCGTCGGCGGGCTGCTGCTGCCGGCGATGCTGGTCCCATCGGCGGCGACCATCCGCTCGGCGGACAACCGCTCTAGTTACTCTCCGCATTTTATGGCTCTCCTCCCCCATTCCCACTCGCACACTTTGCTCTGCTGCCACTGACGCGACACTCACTGTGAGTGTCTGTCGCGGATGAGGCAGCAGAGCAAAGCTTCGGTGGGGTAGTGGGGCGGAGTGGGGAGGGGTGTGTGTTTTAGCTGCTCAAAGCGCATTTGTGGATCTTGGCGGCGAGGGGGCTGTTCGGGTTGGCGTTACTCGCAGTAATTGAGGCGATGATGGGGTGAAGTAACTCCATGTGATCGAGTGGAGTCCGCGAAGCGTGGGGGTTTTCCACAGGTCGCAGCGTTGTCCACAGGTGACGACGGTGGGGTTGCGGCGAGGCCCGGCCGGGCGCGACGGTGGCGGCATGACCGACCCCGCGCTGCCACCCGCACCCGCCGCCCACCCCACCCCGGCTGCCGGTCCGGCCCCCGCAGCCCCGCGCGCCCCTGCTGCCCCGCCCGGCCCTGCTGCCCCGCCCGGCCCCGCTGCGGCCTCCCGTCCCGCTCCGGACGGGGTAAGGGAAGGGCCGCCGACCTTCCCTGGCAGACCGTACGACCTGCCCTGGTCGGCTGGCGGGATCGTGCGGGCGATCCGGCGGCGTGCCGACGCGAGTCAACGGGAACTGGCGCGCTGGGCGGGGGTGCACCACGGCACGGTGGGGCGGATCGAGGCGGGTGTGCTCACCCCGAGCATCGCCCTGCTGCGTCGGATCATCGCGGTGGCCGGTTTCCAGCTGGCCGTGGTCGACGGGTCCGGTCGGGTGCTCACCCCGATGCGGGACAGCGACGACACCCGGGACGGTGCGGGCCGCCGCTACCCGTCGCACCTGGACACGATCCTCGACCCGGAACCCGGTGAGTGGTGGGCGGACGTCTACGGGCTCGCCCGGCCACCGGAGACGTTCTACCGCAACCGGGCCGTCCGGGACGCGATGCGCCGCCGGAGCCAGTGGGAGGTGCGGGTGGCGAAGTACCGCAACGTGCCACCCCCGCCCCGGGTGGTACGCCCGCAATGGTGACGACCCGCCGGCCCGGCGGGGAAGCCGGGTCGACGGGCCGTCGGACGTGCGGGACCGTCAGTCGTCGTCGGTGATGGTGCCGGTCGCAACCGGATCGGCGAACCGCAGGTTCAGCGACCCGGCTACCGCGAACGCGATCTTCTCGTCCGACTCGCGCCGACGGTCACCGCGTACGGTCACCGGGAACGCCAGCGAGGTCTGGCCGGCGGGCAGGACCCGGCAGCCGACGTACGGGTCGAAGTCCAGCACGACCGTCGCGGTCAGCCCCACCGTGGCGGCGCAGAGCGTCGTCGGCTGGGACAGCGGGCGGGACACGGTGACCTGGAACGTCATGGTGCTGGTGCCCCGGTCACCCTCCACCACCGTGGCGTCGGCCACCCGCAGCGACGGCTGGCTGCGGAACCGGGCCACCTGCGGGTCGTGGTCGCTGGCCCCCCGGGTGCCGTCCCCGGTGAACTCCGCCGGCCAGTCCGCGTTGACGTGCGCCGCCCGGATCTGCACCAGGTCGGCGTGCAGCGCGTCGTTGACGAACAGGTTGTCCAGCGTCTGCGCCGACCCCTGGAAGCTGTACGAGTACGCCGCCGACGGCACGTCGGCCACCAGGTCGTCCCAGAGGTTGCGCAGGCCGGCCCGGTAGAGCGGGCCGAGCTGATCCGACGGGGTCGGGTTCGCGCCGGTCGCGATCGGGTCGTCCGGGCGGGGGAAGACGTTCAGGTCCCCGCCGTACACCACCCGGGCGTCCGGGTCGGCCGCCTCGATCGCCGTGACGATCGCCGCCCCGTACGCGGCCTGCTCGGTGCGCTGCCCGACCCGGCTGTCCGGCCCGGACGAGTAGTGGTTGCTCAGCGCGTACAGCAGGTAGGACTCCGACCCGCCGGGCGTCGCCTTCACCACGAACTTGCCGAGCTGCGGTGCCCGGGTGAAGACGTTGTCGCCGTCCCTGCCGGTCGAGGTGTCGGTGTCGGCCGGCAGCACCGCGTTGAGCGCCTTCGGGTTCTGCACGTCCGCGTTGGACGCCAGCCCCGCCGACCGGTACCGCACGGTGGGCGCGGAGCCGAGCAGCGGGTCGGTGGCGGTCGCCCCGGCCAGCGACAGCCGGTCGGTGCGGTAGAGGAACGCCGAGGTGATGCCCCGGGCGTCCGCGCCGGTGCGGTCGTACGCCGCCAGATAGGCCGGACCACCGGCGGCCCGGATCGCCAGGGCCAGGTCCTGGAGGGTGTCCGGGGCACCGTCGGCGTTGTCGGTGGTGCCGCAGACCAGGCTGCTGCCGGAGACCGAGCAGATGTCCTGGTCCTCGGCCTCCTGCACCAGGATCAGATCCGGGGCGTGCAGGTCGGTGCGGATCTGGGCGGCCAGCTCGGACAGGTGCTCCCGGTAGTCGGCTTCACCCGCCGGCACGTAGTCGAACGGCGGGGACACCCCCGGGCAGCCCGTGTTGCCGGTGAAGTCGCAGCCGTCGAACGGGTCGTCGCGGAAGTCGTACAGGTTCTCCACGTTGTAGGTCGCCACCGCGACCTCCCGGGCGCGGTCCGCCGGGCGCGGTGGGTTGTTCGTCGCCGGGTCGACCCCGGCGGTCAGGGCCAGCGACTCCGGCTGCACGCTGAACTTGCTGAAGCCGTACGACACCGCGCCGAACGCGTCGGCGGTGAGGGTGTCGAAGGTCCGGGCCGGCGGGAGCAGCGCCGTCGAGTTCCCGGCGGTGGCCTTCACGCCGCCGCCGCCGAGCAGGATGCGCTGGCCGTTGCCGTTGTCGAAGACCTGCCCCGGCACGTCGTCCAGCGGGTGGGCGTCCCGGAAGACCCGACGGGCGTACGGGTCGGCCCGCTTCAGCAGCGGATCCGCCCGGTCCACCACCCACACCTCCGAGTCGGCGGTGGAGCCGAACACGTCCCGGGGACCGGTGACGCCGGAGCCGCTGCGGACCCGCAGCCGGGCACCCTCGTGCCGCTCCCAGAACCGGTCGGCCGCCGTCGCGTCGGCCGGCGGGAGCGCGTCGTCCACCGTCACGGCGGTGTTCACGTCCAGCCCGGTGTCGAGCCGGCGGACCAGCGAGGCACCGGAGAGCTGGGTCTGGTCGAAGTACTCCGACACCCGGCCGCGCAGCAGCACCTCGTCGCCGACTGTCGGCGCGTAGCCGCCGATCAGCGTGGTGAACGCGCCCATGAAGACGAAGATCCCGTCCGAGCTGAGCGGGTCGCCGTCCTCGGTGCCGGTGCGGCTCTGCAGGTAGAAGCCGTTCTGGTCAGCGCCGGCCGAGGTACGGGTCAGCGACTTCTGGGTGATCACGCCCCGGACGTCGTACAGCAGCGGGCTGGTGCCGGTGCCGGAGGGCGGGGCGAGCGGCGACCGGTCGGTGCGCGGGTTCTCGTCGTCCCGGGTCGGACCCTGCACCTGGCCGACCGACAGCACCCCGTTGGCCTGCACGGTGAGCGCACAGGTGGCGGTGCCGCCGTCGGCGTCCGTCGCGGTCACGGTGACCGTGTACGTGCCGGCGGGCAGGCCGGTGGCGGTGACCGTCGCGGTCGCCGTGCCCCCCGGCGCGGTCGCCGGGGTGAACGCGGTACGGCTGACCGAGCCGCTCGCCGGGGCCGGGCTGACCGCGGTGACCGCCAGGTCGACGATCGTGTCGTCCGGGTCGGTGCCGGTGACCTCCCGGGTGCCGGTCGCGCCGGCCTCGACGGTCAACGCCCCGCCGCAGGTCAGGACGGCCGGCTGGTCCACCGGGCCGCCACCGTCGACGGTGTGCGCGCCCAGCCCGTCGACGGTGTCGGTGGCGTGGCCGGCCCACTGGGCGGCCGGGACGAACGCGTCCGACGGGTCGGTGTCACCGGCCGAGACCGACGGCAGCCGGCGCAGCGTGTTGTCGGCGGTGCTGGTCAGCCCGCTGCCCCACTCGCTGCCCGGGTCGACGCCGACCTGCCCGATCGCGTCGAGCACGGTGTCGCCGCGGCGCAGCACGATCGCGTCGTCGCCGTTGAACAGGCTCGCGCCGGTGGTCTGGTCGGCCTGGGCCAGGATCGCCGGGGCGGCCGAGGCGGCGGCGAAGACGAAGACGTCCCCGGCGGCGACGGTGCCGGTGAGGGCGATGGTGGTGGCGGTGGTGGACCCGTTGAAATAGAGCTGGAGCTGGTATCCGCCGGCGGTCAGGTCGACCGCCGCGCCGGTGCCGTTGTACAGCTCGATCGCCTTGTTGTTCGACGAGCCTTCGACGTACTCGGAGATGAACAGGTCGGTGGGCGCGGCGGTGGCCGCGGTGGGAGCGACGCCGAGCACCGGTACGGCGACGGCGGCGACGGTGGCGAGCGCGGCGAATCTGCGGCGCAGGCGCATGGGGCCTCCACGATGGGTGGACGGGAACCAACGCACGTTAAGGTGCGTCGCTGGCCGCCGTCCATCCCCCGGGCGGCGCTGTGGTGAATTCACGACAGTGCCCGACGCGACCGTCCCCGGTGGCCCGACCCGGCACCCCGCCGCCGGCCGGCGCGACGGGTCAGCGGTGGGCGTCGAGCCGGTGGACCAGTTCGGCCACGTCCACGCTGTACTCGCACCAGTCCCGGTCGGGCTGGTAGCCCAGCTCGGCGTTCACCTTGAGCATCGCCTCGTTGGTCTGGGTGTTCCAGGTCTGCACCTCGGCCAGCTCCGGCTCGGCGGAGCGCAGCTCCAGCAGCATCCGCGCCTTGATCGCCCGGTCGATGCCGTAGCCCTGGTGGTCCCGCGTCACGATGGTGTCGTACTGGTCGGCGCGGGTGGGGTGCTGGACCGGCACCACCACCTCGGTCAGGCCGGCCACCGCTCCGGTGCGCTCGTGCAGGGCGAGCACGATGTACGGCTTCATCCCCCGGCGGTGCAGCGTGTCGAGGCTGTCCCGCAGCCGCTGCGGATCGTACGAGCTGGGGCGCAGGTCGCCGTCCTCGACGTCGCGCACCTCGGCCTTCGCCCGCGCGTACGCCTCGATCAGGTCGTCGGACGGCCCGCCCGGGTAGAACTCCAGGTGGTAGCCCGGGCCGACCCCGGCGGCCATCTCGGCGAGCGCCGTCCAGTCGACAGTGCCCAGGTCGAGCACGCTGCGGGTCTCGACGTACTCGCGGGTGAAGCCCAGCGACGAGTAGAAGCCGATCGCCGGGGTGTCGCCGACCACCTCGACCCCGAGCGACCGGAAGCCCTCCTGGTAGACCCGGCGGGCGGCGATCAGCACCAGCTCCCGGCCGAGCCCGGTCCGGCGCACCGTCGGGTGCACCAGCACCTCCAGCACGCCGATGTCGCCGAGCAGCAGCACGTGCACGTGACCGAGGATCGCACCGGGCACCCCGTCGGCCGGCTGGTCGGCCTGGGCCACCCAGGAGATACGTCGTTCGCCGGGCATCACCTCGGAGAGGTACTCCCGCAGCGAGTCCTCCCGCCAGGGCGGATCCTGCGGGAGGTCGACCGCGAGGACCGCGTTCAGCGTGTCCAGCACGGAGCCGATCTCGGCGGACGACGCGGTTCGAGGATCCCACTCGCGCACCATCACACGCCTAGCTTGCCGTCAACGGCTTCCCGGGGGAAGTGTCCGGTCCGGCAATGTATGCGAACGATCACCTCACGTACGGCTTGCGCGTCCGTACTCCTGGGCCTTGTCGAAGACGTCCTGGGCGTACCGGCGTACATCGTTGTAGGAGAGGATCGCGCCCCACCAGTCGCCGGGGATGGTCATGTTGCGGCCACCCTGGCAGAGGTAGTTGCCGGCGGCGAGCGCGGTGTCGTCCAGGTCGTGCGGATCCTTGCGGCCGTCGTTGTCGGCGTCCGCGCCGACCTGCTCCCAGGTGGTGGGGATGAACTGCATCGGCCCGATCGCCCGGTCGTAGACGGTGTCCCGGTCGAACAACCCGCCGTCGGTGTCCCGGATCAGGGAACGCCCGCCCTGGCCGTCGAGCGGATCACCGATGATCTCCGGTACGGCCCGGCCGTCCGGCCCGAGCGTCGCCCCGTTGGCCTGCCCGTGCCGGGACTCGACGTAGCCGATCGCGGCGAGCGTGGTCCAGCTCAACTGGCAGCTCCGGTTGGTCTGGGCGAGCACCAGCTCGGCGTAGCCGTACGCCTGCATGGCGATCGGGGAGATGCCCACCTTGCTGCCGGTGACCCGGGCCCAGTCGCCCAGCGCGTCGGCGGGACGGCCGCCGACGGTCGGGCCGGGCGGGCCGGTCGGCACTGTTCCGCCCGGCGGCAGGCTGCCCAGCGGCGGCGTGGGCACGGTCGCGCCCGGCACCACCGGCACCGGGGTCGCCCCGCCCGTCGGGGCGCCGGAACCGGCGGCGGTCTCGTCCACGGCGACCGGGCGGGGTGCCCGGACGGCGTTCGGCACCACCACCGCGCCGACCGCCGCGGTCGCCGCGACCAGCCCGAACAGGAACAGGCCGGGCAGGGTCAGCCGACCGCTCGGACGGCGGGACCACGCCCGGGTGGCCCGGGTCGCCGCCCCCACCGCCTGCCGGGGCGGCGGCAGCCGGACGGCGTGCGCGAACGGTATCCGTCGCCGCCGGCCCACCGTCGTGCCGCTGCCCGCCCCGGTCTTCGAGTCGGGCTCGCTGCCCGCCCCGGTCTTCGCGTCGGTGTCGGTCTTCGTGCCGGGCTCCGACCCACCGTCCGCCGGTGGCCGGCCTGTCGTGGCCGACGGCCTGCCGTCGGCCGACGGCTCCGCTGCCGGGTCCGGCTCGCCGTCCGGGTCGGTCGCCGCTTTCGGCGGTGGCCCGTCGGCGGTGGACTCCGGTTTTCCGTCCGGGCCGGCCGCCGGAGCCGGTTGCGGTGTGTCGCCCGGGGCGGGGCCGCCCACCTGCGGGGCGTCGTCGGTCGGGGCGGCCGGCGGGACGGCGGGATCGCGCCGGGGCCGGCGGGGGCGGGGAATCCAGCCCCGACGCGGCGCGACGGGCGCATCCTCGGGCGGAGTCGCTGCCCGCAGGGGCCGTACCGTCGAATCTTCGCCGCTCACCACCGTTTGAGTATCACCCATGGCGGTCCAGGAGTCAGGTCCGGCCGTAGGGTGGAGACATGCCCCGGTACGAGTTCCGCTGCCGCGCCTGCGGCGACACCTTTGAGGTCAACCGACCGATGGCCGAGGCCGGTGCGCCGGCCTACTGCCCCCAGGGTCACGCCGACACGGTCAAGCTCCTGTCGACGGTGTCGGTCACCGGCCGGGGTGCCGGCGTCGTGCCCGGGAGCGCCCCGGCCGCGCCCGCCGGTGGTGGCTGCTGCGGTGGTGGCTGCGGCTGCTGAACGGCCCCGGCCACCGGCCGATGTAACGGCACGGCGCACCGGTGCGCCGGAATCAGTGACCCCTTGGGTCTGATATCGCCCGACCGTTCTCACGATGCGTGACCGGTTGACCATAGGGCAGCATGAACCCGACGTCAGGGCGGAGGTGCCACGTATGTCGCCACGGATCCACCTCCCGAGCGGTTGGGTGACCTTCGTGTTCACCGACATCGAGGGTTCCACCCGGTTGGCCCAGCTGCTCGGGCCGGACTACCGCCCGGTGCTCTGGGAGCACCGCCGGCTGCTCCGCGACACCCTCGCCGAGACGGACGGCGCGGAGCTGCTGACCGAGGGGGATTCCTTCTTCCTCGCCTTCCCGGACGCGTCGGCGGCGCTCACCGCCTGCCTGACCGCGCAGCGGGCACTGTCCACCCACGACTGGCCCAACCCGGAGGCCGCGCCGAGGGTCCGGATGGGGCTGCACACCGGCTACGCCGAACCCCGCGACGGGGAGTACGCCAGCCCCGAGGTGCACCGGGCCGCCCGGGTGGCCGCCGCCGCACACGGTGGGCAGGTGCTCTGCTCGGACTCGACCGCCCGGCTCGCCGACCCGATGCCCGCCGGGGCCAGCCTGCTCGACCTTGGCCTGCACCGGCTCCGGGGCTTCGACGACCGGGAGCGCCTGTTCCAGCTCGTCGCGCCCGGGTTGGAACGGCAGTTCCCCCGCCCGCGTACCGCCCAGGCGTTGGCGCACAACCTGCCCACCCAGGTCACCTCGTTCGTCGGCCGGGAGACCGAACGGGTCGAGCTGGACCTGCTGACCCGCCGGCACCGGCTGGTCACGGTGGTCGGCGCGGGCGGCGCCGGCAAGACCCGGCTCGCCGTGGAGGTGGCGTCCGGCCAGGTGGAGGCGTACCCGGACGGGGTGTGGTTCGTCGACATCGCCACGGTGACCGACCCGGGGCTGGTGGCCTTCGCGATCGCCGCCGTCCTCGGGCCGCGTCCGGAACCGGGCCGCCCGATCGTGGACACCCTGGTCGAACACACGGCCCTGCGCCGGATGCTGCTGGTCCTCGACACCTGTGACGCCCAGCCGGCCGCCTGCGCCGAGGTGATCTCGCGGCTGCTGGCCGGCGGCGTCGGGGTCCGGGTGCTGGCCACCAGCCGGGAGGCCTTCGGTCTTCCCGGAGAGCTGGTGTGGCGGATTCCGCCGCTGGCGGTCGACCCGCAGCCGGGCCGTACCGAGAGTGACGCGGTGGCGTTGCTGCTGGACCGTACGGCGGCGGCCCGGGGCGGTCGTCCGCCGGAATGGACGGAGGCCGCCGACCTGCGCCGGGTGGTGCAGCGGCTGGACGGGTTGCCGTTGGCGATCGAGCTGGCCGCGGCCCGGTTGCGGGTGCTGTCCGCCAGCCAGTTGGCCACCCGCCTCGACGACGTGCTGGGCACCCTCGACGCCGGTCGGGACGCTCCGGAGCCCCCCGCCGACCGGGGCTGGGCGGGCAACCAGCAGGACACCGTGGATCTGGTCGCCGCCGCCTCCGGCCAGACGCCGCCGAGCCCGGCGCACCGGGCGGTGCAGCGGTCCGCCACCGAACGGCACCTCACCATGCAGGCCACCGTCACCTGGTCGTACCGGACGTTGGGGCCCCGGGCGTCCCGGCTGCTGCGCTGGTTGGCGGTCTTCTCCGGGCCGGTGGACCTGGCCACGGTGGAGTGGATGCTCGGCGACGACTCGCTCGACCCGCTGTCGGTGCTGGTGGACAAGTCGATGATGCTGGCCGAACGGCACGCCTCCGGCAGCACCTACCGGATGCTCGACCCGATCCGGGCGTACGCTGCGCGGCGGCTGGTCGAGACCGGCGAGGAACACGCCGCCCGGGACCGGCACGTGGCCTGGGCGCAGCACGCGCTGCACCGGGCGCACCTCGGGGCGGACGGCCGCCCGGTCACCCTGTCGCTGTACGCGTTGGACCCGCTCGCCGGTGAGCTGCGGGCGGCCCTGCGCTGGTCGGCGACCGGGGGCAGCGCCCGGGCCGGGCTGCGGCTGGCCCGCGGGCTGGACCAGTGGTGGCGGGAGCGGGGGCTGTCCCGGGAGGCCCGGCTGTGGCTGTTCCGGCTGTACGGGCGGATCGCCGAGACCGGCGAGGCGATTCCCGAGGCGGAGCTGGCGGCGGCGTACCACCTGCACTCGCTGCACGCCGGTGCGGACGGCGAGTTCGGCGAGGAGCTGCGGTTCTCCCAGCGGGCGGAGGCGGCGGCCCGGCAGGCGGGTGACGCGGGGCTGCTGGCCCGGGTGCTCGCCGGGCGGGCCGTTCCGTTGATCGACATGGGGCAGTTCGCCGAGGCGGAGCGGATCTGCCGGGAGGTCATCGACTGGGCCGACGAGCAGGGGGTCAGCGGGGACGCGCTGCTGGCCAGCTACAACCTCGCCGAGCTGCTGTGGCGGCGGGGCGCGTTGACGGAGGCGGCGGAGCTGCTCGGGGCGGTCCGGCTGGTGGAGGCCACCCGGCCGGTGGAGCGTGGTCGCCGGTCGGTGGACATGCTGCTCGGCATGGTGGCGCTGGCCCGGCGTGACCTGGTGGCCGCACACGATCACCTGCTGGTGGCGTTGCGGGCGCGGATGGGGCACGGCTACCACGGGCGGGCCTGCGACACGGTGAACGCGGTGGCGGTGCGGTGCGCGTTGGGTGGGGAGCCGCTGACGGCGGCCCGGCTCTTCGGCGCGGCCCAGGCCACCCGGGCCCGGCTGCGCGGCACCCCCGGCATCTTCGGGGCGTACTGGCTGGAACGGCAGGCCGACCTGCGGCGGGTCCTCGGCGACGCGGCCTTCGACGCCGCGTACGGCGAGGGCGGTGAGCTGGGCCTGGAGGAGGCGGCGGCGTTGGCGTTCGCAGTGGAGCACCCGGACATGGCCGCGGACTCGGTGCGGTTCCGGACGACCGGCCCGCTGATGCCCCGCCCCATGACGCCCCGCCCGATCAGCCGGCGGGACGCGAACCGTCGGGAGGAGTGGGCCTGACCCGCCGCGTCGCCCGCTGACCCGGAAACGGCGCGGCCGGTCAGGGGCTGGTCGGGCCAGCCGCAGCACCCGGCGGCCCGCCCGGTGGTGGCACTCCGGCACTCCGGCGGGCGGGCGGGCCGGGGCCGGTGCGTCCGACGCGGTCAGCGGACCGTGCGGGTCGCCGAGGCGGCGCTCTCGTTCCACAGCCGGTCCAGGGCGGTCACCTGGTAGGTGTACGTCCGGCCCGGCTCGGCGGTGGCGTCCACCCAGGACTGCGACCGCCCCGGCGCGGCCCGGACGGTGCCGACGAGGTGCGTCGCGTCGGCCCGGTCACACGCGTCGACCCGGCCGGGGCCGTCGAAACGGTAGACCGCGTAGGACGTGGCGGTGCCGAGTGGACCCCTTCCGTCGGCCGGTTGACGCCAGCGCAGCCGTACCCCGTCGGTGGTCCGCTCGGCCCCGGTCAGCGCCGGTCGCAGCAGCGGCCCGGCCGGCAGGTGCGGCATGGGTGGCACCAGCGCCGGTCGGGAGTAGTGCGCGGCGGCGTAGGCGCTCGTCGCGCCGAGCCGGTCGGCCCGCACCTGGACGGCGGAGAAGTGCACGTTGCCGAGCACCTCCGGGTACGACCGGTTGAGTGTCAGGTGGTCGGACAGCTCCTGCGGGTTCATCCAGTACGTGCCGTAGGCCGGGTCACCGCTCTTGTAGTCCGCCTGGCCGATGTAGAGCTGCACCCGGGTGCCGCGCACCGTCTGCGCCCACCAGGGCACCAGCCGCGCGTAGTCGGCGGCCGGATACTGGCCGATGTACCAGTAGAGCTGCGGCACGATGTAGTCGATCCACTCCTGCTTGACCCACCTGCGGGTGTCGGCCGAGATGATGTCGTAGGACTGGCTGCCGGTGGTGTCCGAGCCGTCCGGGTCGGCGCTGGCGTTGCGCCAGATGCCGAACGGGCTCACCCCGAACTTCACCCACGGCTTGACCGCCTTGATCCGGGCGCCCATCTCCTGGATGAGCAGGTCGATGTTGTCCCGTCGCCAGGCGGCCCGGTCGGTGAACCCCCGGTGGTACGCGGCGAACGTGGCGTCGTCGGGCACCGGGTAGGTGCCGCTCGGGTACGGGTAGAAGTAGTCGTCGAAGTGCACCCCGTCGATGTCGTACCGGGATACCGCGTCCATCATCGCGGTCTGCACGAACTCGCGGACCTCCGGGACGCCCGGGTCGTAGTAGAGCCGGCTGCCGGCGACACCGGCCGGCGGGTAGGCGAACGCCCACCCGGGGTGCTGCCGGGCCGGGTGGTCCGGGGCGAGCTGCCCGAGATCCGCGCCCGCGCCGCCGGGCGCCGGCATGGAGATCCGGTACGGGTTGAACCAGGCGTGGAACTCCAGGTTCCGCCGGTGCGACTCGGCGACCAGGAAGGCCAACGGATCCCAGCCCGGGTCCTGCCCCCGCACCCCGGTCAGGTACTCCGACCACGGCTCGTACCGGGACGGCCAGAACGCGTCGGCGGTCGGGCGGACCTGGACCACCACCGCGTTGTGGTGCAGCCGCTGCGCCAGGTCGAGCCAGCCCCGGTACTCGGCCTGCTGGGCGGCGACCCGGTCCGGGGCGGTTCGGGAACCCGCGCTCGGCCAGTCGATGTTCACCACCGACGAGATCCACATGGCCCGGAACTGCCGCTTCGGCACCCCCGGATCGACCTCGCACGCCACCGCGCCGCCCCCGCCGCTGGTGGTGGCACCGGTCATGGCCCCGCCGGAGGTGGCCCCGCCGGCTGTGGCCCCGCCGGAGGTGGCCCCGCTGGCTGTGGCCCCGCCGGAGGTGGCGGTCCCGCCCGCGCTGGCCGCCGCCGCCGGACCAACACCACCAAGCCCCGCGACCAGCCCCAGCACCAGCCCGACCCCACCCAACCGACTCACCCGCATACCCCACACCCCTCCCTCATCTCCCCCTCCCACCCCCACCCCCCTTCCACCACCCCCCGTGCGCCCCACTGGCCCCCTCTGTCGCCCCGGTGATCAAGAGGTTTGCGTCAACTTCAGGCGGAACGCATGACGCAAACCTCTTGATCACCGGGGCGAGGCGAGGCGGTGTGGGGCGGGGGTTGGGGTGGGTGGGGGATCGGTTGGGGTGGATGGGGTGCTGGTGGGAAATTTCCATATCCGGGTGGGTGGGCGCAAGGGGTGACCGGGGAGGGGGCGGGTGACCGAAAGTGGTCAGGCTGGGGACTCAGGGTCAGGGAACCGTGGTGGGGGTGGGTGATTGGCGGGGGTTCGGGATGGGTAGCAACGCCCGGCACCGGCCCCAGCAGGGTGGTCGCGGTGGTGGGAGGGGTGAGCGCAGTGTCCGTGCTGCGAACCAAACCGATCAAGGACGTGGTTGCCCAGGGCAACGCCGACGGCAGTGACGGCGGTCCGGGCCTGAAACGACGGCTGGGCGCACGGGACCTCACCGGATTCGGTATCGGCATCGTGATCGGCACCGGCATCTTCACCCTCACCGGCATCGAGGCGCGGGACAGCGCCGGGCCGGGCGTGGTGATCTCGTTCGCCATCGCCGGGGCGGTCGCCCTGCTCGCCGCCCTCTGCTACGCCGAGCTGGCGTCGAGTGTGCCGACCGCCGGCAGCGCCTACACCTATGCGTACGCCACGATGGGCGAGATCGTCGCCTGGATCATCGGGTGGGACCTGCTGCTGGAGTTCGCCCTCGGGGCGGCGGTGGTGGCCCGGGGCTGGTCCGGTTACCTGGCCGAGCTGTTCGGCCTGCCGAGCGCCTGGTTCGCCGAAGAGGGCAGCGTGGTCAACCTCGGCGCGATCGGCATCGTGCTGCTGCTCGGCGTGATCGCCATCGTCGGCATCCGCGAGTCGGCCCGGATCACCAACCTGCTGGTCGTGGTGAAGGTCGCGATCTGCGTCTTCGTCGTGGTCGCCGGGCTGTTCTTCGTGAAGGCCGCCAATCTCAGCCCGTTCATCCCGCCGGCCGAACCGGCCGGGGCCGGCGACGACGGGATCAAGCAGCCGGTCATCCAGGCGCTGTTCGGGCTGGAGCCGTCCATCTTCGGTTTCGTCGGGGTGCTCAGCGCCGCCGCCGTGGTCTTCTTCGCGTACACCGGCTTCGAGGCGGTGGCCAACCTGGGTGAGGAGACCCGGCGGCCCAAGCGGGACCTGACCCTGGGCCTGTTCGGCACCCTGTTGATCTCCACCGCGCTCTACATCGGCGTCTCGCTGGTCGTGGTCGGCATGGTGCCGTACGGCGAGATCGACCGGGGTGCCCCGATCGCCGCGGCCTTCAACGCGGTCGGCGCGAGCTGGGCCGGGGTGCTCGTCTCCATCGCCGCCGTCGCCGGCCTGACCAGCGTGATCCTGGTGGACCTGGTGGCCATGGGCCGGATCGGCTTCGCCATCTCCCGGGACGGCCTGCTGCCGCCCTCGGTCGCCCGGATCCACCCGCGCTGGGGCACCCCGTACCGGATCTCGGCGCTGATGACCGTGGCGGTGGCGCTGCTGGCCGGATTCCTGCCGCTGTCGGCGTTGGCCGACCTGGTGAGCGTCGGCGCGCTCTGCGCCTTCATGATCGTCTCGATCGCGGTGCCGATCCTGCGCCGTAAGCGCCCCGACCTCGAACGGCCGTTCCGGGTTCCGTTCTCCCCGGTGCTGCCGATCTTCACCGCGCTGGCCTGCCTCTACCTGACGCTCAACCTGTCGATCGAGACCTGGATCAGGTTCCTCATCTGGATGGCGCTCGGCGGGATCATCTACTTCTGCTACGGCTACCGCCACAACCGTCTCGCCACCGGCGAAGCCGCCGGGGACCGCGACCCGGAATCCGAAACCGCCCCGGCCTGACCTTCCAACCGGGTGCCGGCCCTGTCGTTCCGCCGGCCGGCACCCGAGTCGTCGACCCCGGTCAGGGCAGGGGGGCGAACCGCAGCAGGTTCCAGGAGATGGCCGGCAGGCGTACGGCGCAGCGGTCGCCGTCGACGGTGCCGGTGGGCAGTTCCCGGGGGGTGACCCGGTCGGGCTCGGCCTCGGTGTTGACCCCCTCCGGGTCGTCCCCGGCGGCGAGGCTGAGGTGCTGCACCGGGCGCAGCCCGGACAGGCCGCGCAGGTCGAGGTCGAGCGGGAGGTCGTCGGTGCCCCGGTTGACGGCGAACACGGTCAGCGCGCCGGACTCCTCGTCGTGCAGGGCGACGGTGTCCAGCACCGGCACGTCGCCGTACCGCTTCGTCGGGTAGGTCGGCGAGACGGGCTCGGTGCGCAGCACGGTGCCTCTGGCGTACCGGGCGGTCAACGCGAACGGGTGGAAGATGGTCTGCCGCCAGGCCGGCCCGCCGGTGCGGGTCCGGATCGGGGCGATCACGTTGGCGAGCTGGGCCTGGGCGGCGACGCCGACCCGGTCGGCGTGCCGGAGCAGGGTGATCAGCAGGTCACCGACCACCACCGCGTCGACGGCGGTGTAGTCGTCCTCGAGCAGCGCCGGTGCCTCGACCCAGCCGCGCCCGTCCAGGTCGCCCTGGACCCGGGACTGGTACCAGACGTTCCACTCGTCGAAGGAGACCTTCAGCTTGCGGGTCTGGCGCAGCCGGGCGGCCACGTGGTCGGCGGTGGCGACCACCTCGGTGATGAACTGGTCCATGTCGACGGCCGAGGCCAGCAGGCTGGCCCGGTCACCGTCGGACGGGTCGTAGTAGGAGTGCGCGGAGATGAAGTCGACGTGCTCGTAGGTGTGTTCCAGCACGGTCGCCTCCCAGGAGGCGAAGGTGGGCATGCCCCGGCCGGAGCTGCCGCAGGCGACCAGGCTGACCGAGGGGTCGATCAGCTTCATCGCCCGCGCGGTCTCGGCGGCGAGCCGGCCGTACTCCTCGGCGGTCTTGTGGCCGACCTGCCAGGGGCCGTCCAGCTCGTTGCCGAGGCACCACAGCCGGATCCCGTACGGCTGCTGCGCGCCGTGGGCGCGGCGCAGGTCGGACAGCCGGGTGCCGCCCGGGTGGTTGGCGTACTCCAGCAGGTCGCACGCCTCCTGGACGCCCCGGGTGCCGAGGTTGACCGCCATCATCGGCTCGACCTGCGCGGCGGCGGCCCAGGCCATGAACTCGTCGAGGCCGAACGTGTTGGGCTCGATGGTCTTCCAGGCCAGGTCCAGCCGGCGGGGGCGGTCGTCGACCGGGCCGACGCCGTCCTCCCAGCGGTAGCCGGAGACGAAGTTGCCGCCGGGGTAGCGGACCATCGAGACGCCCAGCTCCCGGGTCAGCGCCAGCACGTCGCGGCGCAGGCCGAGCGGGTCGGCCTCGGGGTGGCCCGGCTCGTGGATGCCGCCGTACACGCAGCGTCCCAGGTGTTCGACGAAGGAGCCGAAGAGCCGTCGGTCCACGGCTCCGATCGCGAAGGCCGAGTCGATCGTCAACCGGGCTGTACGCACGGGGGTGCCACCTTTCCTCGACCTGCTCCGTGACGGCGGTCACGTCGCCACCCGTGTTTCTACAACGTTACTTACAACGATGTAAAGGCTCGTCGGGCGCGCGATAGAGTCCGGGGTCGGAGGCGGGAGGTGGCCGATCGTGCGGCACACACTGAAGGATGTGGCCGAACGGGCCGGGGTGTCGGTCAAGACCGTGTCGAACGTGGTCAACGGCTACCAGCACGTACGACCGGACACCCGGGCGCGGGTCGAGGCGGCCATCGCCGAACTCCGCTACCGGCCCAACCTGTCCGCCCGCAACCTGCGCAAGGGGCGTACCGGCGTGATCGCCCTCGCCGTCCCGGAGCTGGACATCCCGTACTTCGCCGAGCTGGCCCGGCACGTGGTCGCCGCCGCCGCCGACCACGGCTGGACCGTGCTCATCGACCAGACCGGCGGCGGCCCCGAGCGGGAACGGGTCGCCGCCGCCGGCATCGGCGACCACATGATCGACGGCCTGATCTTCAGCCCGTTGTCCCTGACCGCCGAGGACCTCACCGGCCTGGACGGCATGCCGATGGTGCTGCTCGGTGAGCGGGCGGACCACGGCACCGCCGACCACGTGGTGATCGACAACGTGACCGCCGCCCGGGAGATGACCGCCCACCTGGTCGGCCTCGGCCGTCGCCGGATCGCCGCCGTCGGCGCCCAGCACACCCCCGAGGGCGCCGGTGCCCGCCTCCGGCTGGCCGGCTACACCGCCGCCCTGACCGAGGCCGGTCTCGGGTACGACGAGCGCCTGGTCGCCGCCACCCCGGCCTGGCACCGCGCCGACGGGGCCGCCGCCATGCGCCACCTGCTCGCGTCCGGAGCCCGCCCGGACGCGGTCTTCTGTTTCAACGACACCCTCGCCCTCGGTGCGCTCCGCGCCCTGCACGAGGCCGGGCTCCGGATCCCCGCCGACGTGGCCGTCGCCGGCTTCGACGACATCGAGGACGGGCGGTTCAGCGTGCCCACCCTGACCACCGTCGCCCCGGACAAGGAACGGATCGCCCGGCTCGCGGTCGACCTGCTCGCCGGCCGGCTCGCCGGCGACCGGGACGCGCCCGCACGGGAACTCACCGCCCCGCACCGCCTGACCCCCCGCGAGAGCACCGGCTGACCCCGGACGGCCTCCCGCCCGTCGAGCGGCAGTCAGTCGAAGAAGCGGGCCAGGTGGGCCGGGGCGACCGGTGGGGCGTCGGCGGGCAGCGGGGTGAGGTCGGCGAAGATGGACGCGCCGTCGCAGCCGGCGTGCAGCGGATACCAGCGCGGGGTGCCCGGCGGGCGCTGGCCGCAGACCCCCTTGATCGTCTGTACGTCCAGCAGCCGGACGTGGGTCGGGTCGGCCACCGCGTTCACATGCCCCCACCAGGGGCTCATCACGTGCAGCACCCCGCCCGGTCGGAGTACCCGGTGACACTCGTCCAGCAGCGGCAGGAAGTCGATCAGGTGCTCCAGGATGTGCACGGTGAAGATGACGTCGACGCAGGCGTCGGCCAGCGGCAGCGACCCGGACAGGTCCGCCACCGCGTCCACCCCGGGGGCCGGGAAGATGTCCAGCCCCAGGTTCGTCGGGTACTGCTTCTGGCCACCGCAGCCCAGGTCTACCACCACCGGATCCCGACCGGCGACCCGCACCCGCCCCCACACGCCGTACACCCCGGCCAGCCGACCGACCAGCTCCCGGACCAGCCGCAACTGACCCGGCTCGGCCACCTCGCCGGCCAGGTGGGCGACCCCCCGGTCGAACCGCACCTCGACCGCGAGCCCGCGTAACCGCTCGTCGTGGCGGGCCTGCTCGGCCCAGGCCGCGTCGAGGAACCCGTCGAGCGCCCGCAGCCGTTCGGCCGAGGGCGGTGCCTGCGCCAACGCGACCATGGCCACCTCCCGCCGGCCGTTACCCGCTCTCCGGCCCGGCACACCACCCGATCCGGTGCACCGGCACCGGCCGGGTCAGCCACCGGCACCGGCCGGGTCTCAGCCAGCGCCAGCCGGGTCAGCCGCCGGTACGTCGGGTGGGCCGGCCGACGGCCCGGATGCGCTGGCGGGGCGCACCTGCCGCCTTCGGGCGCTTGAGGTGGTAGCGGTGCAGCTCGTTGTGGCCCGCCAGGGACGGGTCCTCACTCATCCCGACGAGTTCCCACCCCTGGTCGCCGGCCCGGTTCAGGTGGGCCAGCGCGGTGTCCCCGTAGGCGGTCACGTCGATCATCGATCCGTCCGGGCCGTACCAGACGAAGACGACCTCCCAGCTGAGGTCGGAGGCGGTCGGCTGGCGACGCCGCACCAGCAGCGCGTACTCCCACTTGAGCATGACCCATTGTCATCCCGCCGCTGCCGGACGGCGCGGATCAGTCCTCGGCGATCCGCCCGTCGGCGACCCGCAGCCGCCGGTCGACGCTGACCGCTTCGAGCATCCGCCGGTCGTGGGTGACCAGCAGCAGCGTCCCCGGATAGCCGGCCAACGCCGACTCCAACTGCTCGATGGCCGGCAGGTCGAGGTGGTTGGTCGGCTCGTCCAGCACCAGCAGGTTGACCCCCCGGCCCTGGAGCAGCGCCAGCGCCGCCCGGGTCCGCTCGCCCGGCGACAGCGTCGCCGCCGGCCGCAGCACGTGCGCGGCCCGCAGGCCGAACTTGGCCAGCAGCGTCCGCGCGTCCGCCGGCGGCATCTCGGGTACGGCGGCCCCGAACGCCTCCAGCAGCGGCTGGTCGCCGAGGAACAGCCCCCGGGCCTGGTCGACCTCGCCGACCACCACCCCGGGGCCGAGCGCGGCGTGCCCGGCGTCGAGTGGCAGCCGACCCAGCAGCGCGCCGAGCAGGGTGGTCTTGCCGGAGCCGTTCGGCCCGGTGATCGCCACCCGGTCGGCCCAGCCGATCTGGAGGTGCACCGGCCCGAGGGTGAAGTCGCCCCGGCGGACCACCGCGTCGCGCAGCGAGGCCACCACCGCACCGGCCCGGGGCGCGGCGGCGATCTCCATCCGCAGCTCCCACTCCTTGCGGGGTTCCTCGACCACGTCGAGGCGTTCGATCAGCCGCTCGGTCTGCTTCGCCTTGGCCGCCTGCTTCTCCGTCGCCTCGGCCCGGAACTTCCGGCCGATCTTGTCGTTGTCGGTGGCCTTGCGGCGGGCGTTCTTCACGCCCTTCTCCATCCAGGCGCGCTGGGTGCGGGCCCGGGCCTCCAACGCGGCCCGGGTGTCGGCGTACTCCTCGAAGTCGGCGCGGGCGTGCCGGCGGGCCACCTCCCGCTCCTCCAGGTAGGCGAGGTAGCCGCCGCCGTAGTGCCGGGTCTGCTGCTGCGCCAGGTCGAGTTCGAGCACCCGGGTCACCGTCCGGGTGAGGAACTCCCGGTCGTGACTGACCAGCACCGTCCCGGCGCGCAGCCCGGAGACGAACCGTTCCAGCCGGTCCAGGCCGGCCAGGTCCAGGTCGTTGGTGGGCTCGTCGAGCAGGAAGACGTCGTAGCGGCTGAGCAGCAGCGACGCCAGCCCGGCGCGGGCCGCCTGACCCCCGGAGAGGGCGGTCATCGGGTGGTCCAGCTCGACGGTGAGCCCCAACTCGGCGGCGACCTGGGCGGCGCGTTCGTCCAGGTCCGCGCCGCCGAGATCGAGCCACCGCTCCAGCGCCCCGGCGTACGCGTCGTCAGCCCCGGCCGTGCCCGCGGTGAGCGCGTCGGTGGCGGCGTCCAGGGCCGCCTGCGCGCCGGTCACCCCGGTCCGGCGGGCCAGGAAATCGCGGACCGTCTCGCCCGTCCGCCGCTCCGGCTCCTGCGGCAGGTAGCCCACCGAGGCGCCCGGCGGGCTGACCGAGACGGTGCCCTCCTCCACGCCCTGCAACCCGGCCAGCGTGCGCAGCAACGTCGACTTTCCGGCTCCGTTGACGCCCACCAGCCCCACCACGTCGCCGGGTGCGACCACCAGGTCGAGGTCACTGAAGAGCATCCGCTCCCCGTGCCCGGCGGCGAGTCCTTTGACGATCATCGTGGCGCTCATCAGCTCCCGAGCCTAGCGTCCGCCGTTGCGGTCCGGCCGCCGCGCGGCCCGGCCCGCTGCTGCCTGCGCTGCTGCCTCTCCCGGCCGGCGGTCCGGTCGTGCGGCCGACTCTTCGGAGTGGCGGGGCGTGTGGCTGGTCGGCGGCGAGGCTTGGTGCGTAGGCGATCGATCGGGTGGTCGTGCGGGGGTGGTGATTCGCGCGCGAGATTGTGGAGAGTTGTTGCGGCTATAGCGACAACAACTCTTCACAAACCCGCACTCCCCGCGGTCACCGCCGCCCCTCACCGCCGCTGTCGGGTTTCCCGGATCGGTCGAAGGGCGGCCCGACGGTCGGGTCGTGGGCGGGCCGGCAGTCGGGTCGGCTGGCGGTCGGATCGATGGTGGGGTTGGCGGCCGGGTCGGAGCGGTGGCGGCCGGGTCGGGTCGGTGGGCGGTTGGGGTCGGCGGTCGGGGCGGTGGCGGACCGGCGGCCGGGAGCGGGCTGGTGGTCGGGTTGGTGGGCGGGGTCGGGCTGGCCGGTTCCGGCCGGCGAAAGGTGGGGGAGGGGCGGGAGAAACGGGGCGGGTGGGGCAAGGTGAGGGGGTGGGACTGACGTTGGCGGTGGACTGCGGGGGCGGCGGCATCAAGGGCTCGGTGCTGGACGGGGACGGCACCCTGCGGGCGGCGGTGATCCGGGTGGACACCCCGTACCCGTTGCCGCCTGAACTGTTCGTCAAGACGCTGGTGGAGCTGGCCGGGCGGCTGCCCTCGGCGGACCGGGTCACGGTGGGGATGCCGGGCATGATCCGGCACGGGGTGGTGGTGGCGACGCCGCACTACGTGACCCGGTCCGGGCCGCGCAGCCGGGTCGACCCGGACCTGCTCGCCGAGTGGTCCGGGTACGATGCCCGCCGGGCGGTCACCGAGGCGTTCGGGATGCCGGCGCTGGTGCTCAACGATGCCGAGGTGCACGGTGCCGGGGTGGTCGCCGGGACCGGCTGCGAGCTGGTGCTGACCCTGGGCACCGGGCTGGGCAGTGCGCTCTTCGACGGTGGGCGGCTCGCCCCGCACCTGGAGCTGTCGCACGCCCCGGTCCGCTGGGGCACCACCTACGACACGTACGTCGGGGAGCCGGAGCGGCGGCGGCTCGGCGACGCCTTCTGGTCCCGGCGGATCCGGCAGGTGGTGGACGGGTTGCGCCCGGTGTTCCGCTGGGACCGGCTCTATCTCGGCGGCGGCAACTCGCGGCTGATCCGCCCCGAGCAGGTGGCCCGGATGGGCGACGACGTGGTGATCGTGCCGAACACGGCCGGGATCGTCGGTGGGGTGCGCGCCTGGCAGTTGACCGGCGAACGGGACGACCCGGCCTCCTGAGCCACAAGTCCACCCCCAGGAACACTCGCGGTACGCCCGGTGTTGTGCCAGCGTCGGAGCAATGACGACGTGACGCGAGGGGGTGGGTCGGGATGGATCTTCTGGCGGAGTACCGGCGGGCGACCATGTACTTCGAGATGGGTGACCCGAGCGGAGCGGTCCGGCTGCTGGAGCCGATCGTGGCGGCCGAGCCCGGCAACTCCTCCGTACGTCAGCTGCTGGCCCGGGCGTACTTCCAGACCGCCCAGCTCGGCCGCGCCGAGGAGCAGTTGCGGGAGCTGGTCGACCGCGACCCCAGCGACCACTACGCCCACCACGTGCTGGGTCGGACGCTGGAGCGGCTGAACCGCTACCCGGACGCGTTGCGGCACCTGCGCATCGCGGCGGCCATGCACTCGACCAACGACGACTACGTGACCGCGCTGCGCCGGGTGGAGAGCCGGGTCGGCAACGATCGCTGAGGTCCCGCACCGGGCCGGGGGAGGGGAGTTTTCTACCCCTCCTCCGGCCCGGCTCTGCGTCTGGTCCAGGCCAGGAACCGCTCGAACAGCTCGGCCGGGGGCGGGACGGCGTTCGGGTTGAGGGTGACCAGGTCGCCGGTGGCGTCGAACAGCCGCCCGGCCATGTAGACGGACAGCCCGACCCGGTCCCGCCGGTAGTCCCTGGTCAGCACTAGCCGGGCGGGCTGACACGGCCAGGGGGCCGCGCACACCCGGCACAACCAGAGCGGTCGCATCGGCACGTGCGGCCGGATGGCCCCACCCGCACGGGCATGCACTGGGGAGGCGTTCGATCTCCGGCGAGTCTCGGCGACATACCGGCTGGGGCTGGGTGCGCTGGTCTGGCTGGGGTCCATCGAATTCTCCGTAGCGTCCGACATCAGCGCGCGGGACAAGCGGGCCGGTGGGGTGCGGCGACATCAACCCAGCGTGCTGCCCTTCTCCACTGTTGTCAAGGTGCAAGGGTGTATCAGGCAAGGTGCAGTTAGGCTAGCTGCGGTTTGACCACTGGCGGTCTGGCTACTCTCGCGCCGTGCCACGCCACCTCTACGGGGCGGGCGAGATCACGACGCGGCTCGGCGTCAGCCGGCAACGGGCGCGCCAGATCATCGACCGGCCCGACTTCCCTAAGCCGTACGACCGGCTCGGGATGGGTGCTGTGTGGCTCAAGGCAGAGGTCGAGGCGTGGATTCGTGAACACCGCCCCCACCTCGGCGAGGCGGACGACGAGGAACAGCCCGCCTGACCCGACCGCTGGTTGCCGGCGTGCTGCTCATGTCGGAGCAACCGGCCGAAGCCTGAGCCTCGCTCCGACCCGTGCCGGCCTACGATGGGCCTGCCATGGCGGCTGCGCAGGTGGGGAGGCGGGATGAAGCTCAAGCTGGACCTGCACGACATCTTCAACAAGGGCCACGACATCGACCGCGCCCTGCGCGGCATCATGGACGAGGCGGTGGCGAAGAAGGCCACCCTGGTCGAGATCATCCCTGGTAAGGGTTCCGGCCAGCTCAAGAAGAAGGTGCTGCGCTTCCTCGACCAGAAGGACGTCAAGCAGCTCTACCACCGGGTCGAGAAGGACTCCAAGAACTTCGGCCGCCTCTTCGTGCACTTCCGCTGGAAGTGATGTGGGCGTCCTGACGACCGGTCAGATGTCCAGGACGGCGACCGTCTCCCCGTCGCTCTGCTCGCCGGTCGGCCGGAAGCCCAGCTTCAGATAGAAGTCCTCCGGCCCGCCCTCCCGGGGCACCCAGGTCACGTACGCCCGGTCGCCGCCCCGGGCGCGGATCTCCGCGCACACCGCCTCGACGGCGAACCGCCCGTAACCCTTCCCCTGGTCGTCGGCCGCGATGTTGAGTCGCCACAGGCCGGACCGGACGTCGTCGGGGTTGTCGCCCCACGCGTAGTCGAGGAAGGCCATCAGGAAGCCGACCAGCCGGTCGCCGTCGAAGATCAGCCTCGGCCAGGCGATGTCCGGGAAGACGTACGCCTCGGCCAGTGACTTGACCACCGGTCCGACCAGATCCTCCTGATCGGGGCGCACCGACAGCTTGAGCGCCGCCTCGTAGTTCTCCGGGGTGACCTTCTCCAGCCGCATCCTGCGGACCGTAGTCCGCCCCGCCGGTCCGGGCGACCGGTTATCTGGGCCATCCAGCCCTGTTCAGGCTGCCGACAGTTTCCGTACGACGTACTGGTTGAGGCTCATCCCGTCCTCCGCCGCATGGATGGCCAACTCGCGGTGAAGGCTCTCGCCGACACGCACGTTGAACTTGCCCGAGTAGCTCCGATCGGCAAACGGCTGCGGTACTTCCTCGTCCTGCTGCTCCATGTCCGCGACCACCTCGCTCAGCAGGCGCTGGAGCCCTTGCAGGGCTTCGATCTGAGAGGGGGCCAGCCAGGACAGCGAGGGAAACTCGGCGCAGGTGGCGACGAACTCGTTGTCCTGGGCCGACCACGTGACGCGATAGGAGTAGTGACTCACCTCGGGACGAACGTCCTGCATCACATGGCCTCCTTCTTCTCGATCGCCTTGAGGACCTGCCGTACCTGGTACGCCTTGGCTTTGCCTTTGTCGTTCTGAATGTTCACGCGTGGGTCTCCGGCCCACGGCATCTTGAACACCGCGTGCGAGGTGCCGTCCTGCCGAGGCTTCCCGAAGTAGTGCTCGCACACCCGCTTGAGATCGTTGTAGGAGATGCCCTGCGGGTTGGTCCGCATTGCTTCCATGATCCGACTCACCGAGGGCACACGGTTTATGGTACTACCAGTGGTGCTATAGACCAATCCTTCGCCGAGTGGTCCTCAGAACGGGTAGGTGCGGGCGACCGCCAGCATCTCCGAGGTGTGCGAGCCGACCACCCCCACCCCCGCCGGTCGCTTCCGGAACCCCGGCAGCTCCTCCAGCCCGTCGCTGGCGTCCATCGCCCGCAGCGCCACCTTGGCTGCCCGGGGCCGTACGGTCAGGGTGACCTCGACGCCCTGCGCGGGCGGGGCGTGGACGACGATCCCGAAGCCCCACCGGTCGGCCTCCGCCTCCCCGACGCCCGGCTGCCGCCCGACCGGCACCTCACGCCCGGCCACCTCGGCCCGGGCCACCTCGGCGGTGGTGGCGTCCACGTGCAGGGTGGCCAGCCGGACGGTGCGCTGGGGGAGCAGCCGCAGCCGCAGGGTGCGCAGCCCACCGGCGGTGGTGTCGGCGAGCACCTGCACGGTCGGCGCGGGCAGGTTCGCCGCCGGTGCCGGGCCGCCGCGCAGGTCCGGATCGCCCAGGCCGGGGAACCCGTCCAGCCGGGCGGGGCCGTCGACGTACCCGTCGGTCCAGGGCTGGGGGTCGGCCTCCCGGCTGAGCCACTGGGCCGAACCGGTGTCGGCGTCTAGGGCGTACATCAGGTGGGTGGGGACGGGGTGGTCGGCGTCGAAACGGTCGACCGCCAGGCCGACCCCGGCGAATACCGTGGCGGCGAGCGCGGCGGCGACGGCCGGCAGCGCGCCGAGCCGGCGGGCCCGGGCGGCGACCAGGCCGCGCTGGCCGCCGGCCGCCGGGTGCAGCAGGTCGAGCACCGGCAGCGCGGCCAGCCCGAGCAGCACCGCGAACAGCGCCGCCACGCCGCCCATCGCCATCCCCAGCGCGGGGAAGAGCAGTACCACGGTGGGTAGCAGGATCACCACGGCGACCGCGCCGGCCAGGGTCACCGCGACCACCGGCCACGGGCCGTCGATCCGGGTGCGCAGCGCCACCAGGCCGGCGAGCGCGCCGGCCAGCGCCGGCAGGGTGACCAGGTACGCCCCACCGGGCACCAGAGCGGCCAGCACCACTCCGAGCACGGCCAACCAGCCCAGCCCACCGACGGCCAGCGCCGCCGGGCCGACCCGGCGGCGGGCCAGCGCGTACCAGGCGAGCAGGATCGCGGCGGCGAGCGCCACCACCGCCAGGCGGTACCAGACCGGCCGGTACGGGTCGAGCAGCTCGGCGTAGCCGGGGCGCAGCGTGGTGATCCCCGCCCAGAGCAGTTGGGCGGCGAGCGGCGCGGCCACGATCGGCACCAGCGCCAGCCCGAACCCGGCGACCAGTCGACCGGTGCCGGCCCGGCCGGTGCGCCGGACCTGCCACCCCAGGGCCAGCACCCCGAGCACCGCCAGCCCGGCCAGCGGCCAGGTCAACCAGCCGGGGTAGCGGACCAGCCCGCCCGGCACCGGGAAGTAGGTGGCGTCGTGCCCGGACCGCAATGCCGTCAGGTCGGTGCGGCCGAATTCCCGGGCCAGCCCGAGCGCGTTGTCGCCGTGCATCTGGAGGCTGCCCCGGTCCATCGCCGCCGGGGTGTCCAGCGGGGTGTGGTAGATCGCGCTCCCGTCGATGTACGCCGAGTTCAACCCGACGAAGTCGTGGTCGAGGAAGGCGGTGAAGTCGGTGTCGTTGGGCAGCGCACGGTAGATCTCCACCGCGAACGAGGTGCCCACCGGGTGCGGTGCGCCCCGGCCGAAGGCGGCCACCAGACCGGCGTTGTCCCGGGACGTCTCGAACATGATCACCGGTCCGGTGGCGCCCCGGGCCTCCAGGTTGAGCACCACCCCGCCGTCGGCGGCCAGCGGGTGGCCCGCCGCGAACGCCGACGCGCCACACAGGCAGGCCTCCTCGGCGTCGGTCAGCACGAACACCACGTCGTTGCGGAGCCGGGGGCCGGTGGCCAGCGCGCGGGCCACCTCCAGCACGGTGGAGGTGCCGGCCGCGTCGTCGTTGCCACCCGGGCCGGTCTGCACCGAGTCGTAGTGCGCCACCAGGAAGACCCGGCCGGTGGAGGCGGTGCCGGGCAGCCGGGCCACCACGTTGCGGACCCGGGCGACGGTGGCCCCGCCGGCCGCCCCGCTGAGCTGCCCGGCCTCCGGGGCGACGGTGTCCTGCACCTCGGTCTGAAGGCCCAGCCCGCGCAGCGCCCCGACCAGGTGCTCACGGACCTGGTCGTTGGCGGCGCTGCCGGCCGGGTGCGGGCGCTGCGCCACCGTCTGCACCGTCCGGTAGGCCCGCCCGGCGCTGAACTCGTCGGCCGGGGCGTCCGCAGGCCGGGGCGTCGGGGTGGCCAGGGTGACCAGCATGGCCGCACCCGCCGCGACCAGCGCCAGCAGGGCGGCCAGGGCGGCGAGCAGGCGACGCGGGGGCCGGGTCAGCGCCCGGTCGGCGGCGGAGGCGGGGGGTACGCCCACGGGGAACTCCTCGGAGGTGGTGCGGGGGTGGGCATCATCCTGCCCCGGCCGGGAAGGAGCGGGGGCGTACCGGGACCGAACCGTGACGCGCGGGGCTGACCGGACGCTCATCCGGTGGAGGCCCCACCCGGTGACGGCCTTGCCCGGGTACGCCCTGGACCGGGCGGACCGTGTTGTGTGCGACCGTTGTCTAATACAGGATCAGCAGGGCACTCGGAAGGAGCCCGACATCACCAGCGAACTCCCGCGTCTCGCGGCGGTGACCCGGTCGCACCGGGGGCCCGGCCTGGCCGGGCCCTCCGTCGCGCCGTACCCGCACGGCGGGCTCGGGCACAACCCCAACCTGCCGCCGGGTGAACGGCTGCGGGTGCTGCTGGTCGAGGACGACGAGGGCGACGCCTTCCTGGTCGGTGAGCTGCTCGCCGAGACCAACTCGATGATCGACCTGCTGGTCGCCACCAGTCTCAGCGAGGCCCGGCAGCGCATCGCCGGCGTCGACTGCGTCCTGCTCGACCTCGGGCTGCCCGACGCGCAGGGCCTCGACGGCCTGCGCCGGGTGCTGGAGATGTCCAGCGGGGCGGCGGTCTGCGTGCTGACCGGCCGCTCCGACGAGCACCTCGGCATCGTCGCGGTCGCCGAGGGCGCCCAGGACTACCTGGTCAAGGGCCAGGTCGACGGGGTGCTGCTGACCCGTGCCCTGCGGTACGCGGTGGAACGTAAGCGGGCCGACGAGAACGCCCGCCGGCTGCGCGAGGTCGAGCTGCGCCAGGCCGAGTCGGCCCGGCTGGAACGGGGCCTGCTGCCCCAGCCGCTGATGACCACCGACGAGGTGGCGGTGCACACCTTCTACCGGCCGGGCCGGCACGCGGCGCTGATCGGCGGGGACTTCTTCGACGTGGTGCAGACCCGGCCGGACCGGGTCGACCTGATCGTCGGTGACGTCTGCGGGCACGGGGTGGACGAGGCGGCCCTCGGCGTGGAGCTGCGGGTGGCCTGGCGGGCGTTGATCCTGGCCGGGGTGCCCGACGACGAGGTGCTGCCCGCCCTGGAGCAGGTGCTGATGAGCGAGCGCCGGCTCCAGGAGATCTTCGCCACCGTCGCCACCGCCCGGCTCGACCTGGCCGCCAACCGGGCCACCGTCCGGCTGGCCGGTCACCCGCCGCCGCTGCTGCTGTCCGGCGGCAAGGTCGCGCCGGTCCCGGCCCGTGGGGGCCTGCTGCTCGGCGTACGACCCCGCCGTCCCGTCGCGTTCGACCTGGAGTTCGACACCGATGACTGGTCCCTGTTGATGTACACCGACGGCCTGATCGAGGGGCGGGTGGGTGACGGCGACGACCGGTTGGACGTCGACGGGCTCACCGGCCTGCTCCAGGAGCGGGCCAACCACGCCGTGCCGCTGTCCGAGCTGCCCGCCTGGCTGGTCGGTCGGGCCGAGCAGATCAACGGTGGGCCGCTCGCCGACGACGTGGCCATGCTGCTGGTGACCCGGGGCGGTGGCCGGTGAACACGTACCGCCGGGGGTGGACCCTGCGTCGTCGGGTGCTGGCGCTGCTGGCCGTGGTGGGCGTGCTGCTGGTCGGGCTGGCCGTGGCCGAGGCGGCGGTGGCAGCGAAGAACCGCGCCTACACCGACACGCTGCTCACCCGGACGGGTCCGCTGCGGGTGCAGGGGCAGGAGCTGCTCAACGTGCTGCTCGACCAGGAGACCGGCGTCCGTGGGTACGCGGTCAGCGGCAACCGCGCCGACCTGGCCCCGTACGAGCAGGGGGTGCGGCAGGAGCGCGACGTGGCCGCCACGATCGCCGACCTGGGCCGTAACTACCCGGCGATCGTGGATGCGCTGCGCACGGCGCAGCAGCAGGCGGCGGACTGGCGGCGGACGGTGGCCGAGCCGGTGATCGCGACCACCGGGAGCAGCGGCACGGCCGCCGGCCAGGCGTTGATCACCGCCCAGGCGCGGCAGCAGTTCGACCAGATCCGGGCGTCGGTGGGTGACCTCCAGACGGCGATCCTGGCCGAGCGGGAGAGGGGCGCCCGGGACATCGAGCGGACCGGCAACATGCTGGTGGTGCTGCTGATCGTCGCGGCGGTGGTGGTGGTCATCGCCGGCACCCTGATGCTGCTCTCCCTGGAGCGGATGGTGATCCGGCCGCTGACCGGCCTGGCCCAGCAGGTGCGGGAGGTCGCCGCCGGTGACTACCAGCACCACATCGCCGGGTCGGGGCCGCCGGAGTTCCGCCGGCTCGCCGACGACGTGGACGTGATGCGGCAGAAGATCGCCAAGGACCTGGCCGAGGTGCGGGCCGCTCGGGAGAACATCGAGTGGGTCAACAGCCAGTTGCAGAAGCAGGCCGAGGAGCTGACCCGCTCCAACCGTGACCTGGAGCAGTTCGCCTACGTCGCCTCGCACGACCTCCAGGAGCCGCTGCGCAAGGTGGCCAGCTTCTGCCAGCTGCTCCAGCGTCGGTACGCGGGGCAGCTCGACGAGCGGGCCGACCAGTACATCGCGTTCGCGGTGGACGGCGCGCAGCGGATGCAGCGCCTGATCAACGACCTGTTGGCGTTCTCCCGGATCGGCCGGCTCACCACCGGCTTCGTCGACGTCGACCTGAACCGGGTGATGGCCGACGTGGCCAGCCAGACCGAGCCGGGCCGGCAGTACGCCGACGCCGAGCTGACCTGGAGCGAGCTGCCGGTGATCCGCGGCGAGGAGCCGCTGCTCACCAACCTGCTGGTCAACCTGGTCAGCAACTCGGTGAAGTTCCGCCGCCCGGACGTCCCGCCGAAGGTGCGGGTCTCGGCCCGGCTGGTCGACGCCGAGTGGGAGATCACCTGCCAGGATAACGGCATCGGCATCGAGCCCGAGTTCGCCGACAAGATCTTCGTGATCTTCCAGCGGCTGCACGCCAAGGACGCCTACCCGGGCACCGGCATCGGCCTGGCCATCGTCAAGAAGATCGTCGAGTACCACGGCGGTCGGGTCTGGGTGGACACCGACCAGGCCGAGGGGACCGCGATCCGGTTCACCCTGCCGGCCCGGCCGGAGGACGTCGAGGCGGCGAAGGCGGCGGCCGCCACGGCCGACGCGACCGCCCCGACCGACGGGGACGGCACCACGACGACGGGGACCGACGACACGGCGACCACCGGCCCGGACGACACGGCGACGACCGACCGCCCGGTCGGGGAGTCGCCGGTGCCGGTCGGTGAGGCCGCCGGGGACGGGCCGACGGTCGGGCGGCAGCCGGCCGGCGGGCAGCACGAGGACCCACCCGGCGGGCCGCCGGGGCAAGGCACCACGGGTGGTACGAAGGAGAGGGTCGGATGACCGCGCCGGCGGACGGCAAGAGCCCGATCGAGGTCCTGCTGGTCGAGGACGACCCGGGCGACGTGCTGATGACCCAGGAGGCGTTCGAGGAGCACAAGCTGCGCAACCGGCTGACCGTCGTCTCCGACGGCGCCGAGGCGCTGGCCTACCTGCGGCGCGAGGGCCGGTACGCGGACGCGGTGACCCCGGACCTGATCCTGCTCGACCTGAACCTGCCGCGCCGGGACGGCCGGGAGGTGCTGGAGGAGATCAAGAACGACGAGCAGCTGCGCCGCATCCCGGTGGTGGTGCTCACCACCTCCCAGGCCGACGAGGACATCCTGCGCAGCTACCAGCTGCACGCCAACGCCTACGTGACCAAGCCGGTGGACTTCGAGCGCTTCATCTCGGTGGTCCGTCAGATCGACGAGTTCTTCGTCAGCGTGGTCAAGCTGCCGCCGCGTGGCTGACCACCTGCTCGCCGACGTCGACACGCTGCTGCGGGAGACCGCGGCGGACGTGGTGTTGCCGCTGTTCCGCCGGCTCGACGACGCCGACGTCACCGAGAAGGCACCGGGTGACCTGGTCACCATCGCCGACCAGCGGGCCGAGGAGCGGATCTCGGCCGAGCTGCGCCGGCTGCTGCCGGGGTCGCTGGTCGTCGGCGAGGAGGCGGTGGCCGAGGACGGGTCGTTGCTGCGGCACCTGCGCGACGGCGGCGACGTCTGGGTGGTCGACCCGGTCGACGGCACCGGCAACTTCGCCGCCGGCCGCCGACCGTTCGCGCTGATGGTGGCCCTGCTGCGGGCGGGCGAGCCGACCGCCTCGTGGGTGTTCGACCCGCTGGCCGCGACGATGGCCGTGGCCCGCGCCGGTGCCGGCACCCGGCTGGACGGCCGACCGGTGCGGGCCGCCGCCGCCGTCGCGCCCGGCCGGCTGCGCGGCACCGCGATGGTCCAGTACCTGCCGCAGGCCACCCGGGACCGGGTGGCGGCCGGTGAGGGCCGGATCGGGGAGCTGCTGCCCGGCCAGCACTGCGCCGGCCGGGAGTACCTCGACCTGCTCACCGGGGCGCAGCAGTTCGTCATGTTCTGGCGCACCCTGCCCTGGGACCATGCGCCCGGTGCGCTGCTGGTCCGCGAGGCGGGCGGGGTGGCCCGCCGGTTCGACGGCACCGAGTACCACCCGGCCGACGACGGCCGGGGGCTGCTGGTCGCCGTCGACGAGCAGACCTGGCACGAGGTGCGGGCCGCCCTGCTCGGCGACTGACGGCCGCCTCCCGCCGGACCGGCGGTGCAGCACCACGGTCGGGCCGGTGCTGCGGGTCGTGGTGCCGGCCGTTGCCCGCCCCGCCGGGTGGTGCGGCAGGCCGGTGGGGCATCGACGGACCGGACCCTCGGCGACCGGCTCGACACGCCGCGTCGAGCGTTGCCGTCCGGTGTCGTCACGGGACCGGTCGCCGGCTGTGGTTGCGGTATCGTGACCGGCGGTCTCCGCCCCCAGGCCGCCAACCGGGGCCGGCGGGACCGCCGCCGGACCGGCCCGTCGCCGGGCGTCGGCGGCAGAGGGAAGGACACCCCCGTGCCCAGGACCAGCCTGACCCGGCCCCGCCTGCGACGGCCGCTGACCGTGCTGCTCGCCGCGCTGGCGCTACTGCTCGGTGCCGGCGCGGTGCCCGCCTCGGCGGAGCCCGGCGAGGGCGGCACCAAGCAGCTCAAGGACGCGCTGACGGCGGCGGCGAAGGGGCACATCGAGGCCAAGGCCAAGCTGGACAGCTCCAAGCGGCGGCAGACCGAGCTGGCCGCCCAGCTGAAGGTGTTGGAGACCCGGCTGGGTGAGCTGACCAACCAGGTGGGCGAGGTGGCCGCGCAGTCGTACCGGGTGGGCCGGCTGACGCCGACGTCGATGCTGCTCAACACGGCCAGCCCGGAGGCGTTCCTCAAGCGGGCGGCCGACCTCGACATGATGGCCCAGCGGGACGGCAAGCAGCTCCGCGCGCTCGCCGAGGCGCGGCACGAGGCCGCCCAGGCCACCCTCGACATCAACGCCGAGGTCCGGGAGCAGCAGAAGCAGCTCGCCACGCTGGCCAAGAAGAAGCGGGACGCCGAGCGCGCCCTGGCCACGGTCAGTTCGGGCAGCAGCGCCGGTTTCAGCGGCGGGTCGAGTTCGGCGAAGCCGGCCCCGCGCAACTCCGACGGGTCGTGGCCCAGCGAGTCGTGTTCGGTGAACGACCCGACCACCTCCGGCTGCATCACCCCGCGCACCCTGCACGCCATGCAGCAGGCCAAGGCGGCCGGCTACAAGCGGTTCGTGTCCTGCCACCGCAGCGGCGGGGGCGGCGAGCACCCCAAGGGCCGGGCCTGCGACTTCTCGGCCGCCACCAGCGGCTTCAAGGACGAGACGGCCACCGGCGGGGACAAGGCGTACGGCGACAGCCTGGCCAACTACTTCAAGAACAACGCCAACCGGCTCGGCGTGCTCTACGTGATCTGGTACCGGCAGATCTGGATGCCGAACACCGGCTGGCGGGCGTACAGCGGGTCGGGCAGCCCGGCCGCCGACCACACAAACCATGTTCACCTTTCGATGTACTGACCGTCCGGCCCAGGTACGGGACGTAGCATCGCGACGGTGAGCAGCTCATCGTCCGACATCGTGACCGCGCCGACACCCTCCGCGCCGGTCCCCTCCCGTGCCCTGCCCAACGGGCTCGCCGCGTTCCTGGTCTTCTTCTCCAGTGGTGCGGTGCTGGTGCTGGAGACGGTTTCGTTGCGCCTGGTCGGCCCGTACGTCGGGGTGACCCTCCAGGTGACCAGTTCGGTGATCGGCATCGCGCTGGCCGCCATCGCGTACGGGGCCTGGTCGGGCGGCTGGCTGGCCGACCGGCGGGATCCGCGGGGCCTGCTCGCTCCGGCGCTGATCCTGGCCGGCATCGCCGCCGCGGTCACCCTGCCGGTGGTCCGGTACGCCGGTGAGCTGCTGCGCGGCGGGGCGGTCAGCGGCATCCTGCTGCTCACCGCGCTGGCCGTGTTCGTGCCGGCGGCGTTGCTGTCGGCGGTCACCCCGCTGGTGGTGAAGCTGCAACTGGCCGACCTGCGGCGGACCGGCCAGGTGGTCGGGCGGCTCTCCGGCATCGGCACCCTCGGTGGCATCACCGCCACCCTGGCCACCGGGTTCGTGCTGGTGGCGGCGCTGCCCAGCACGGTCATCCTGATCGGGTTGGCGGCGTCGCTCGGCGTGGTCGGGTTGGCGCTCGGGGTGTACCTGCGTCGGCAGGAGTCCGCCGGGCTGCCCGGTCCGGCCCGGCTGAAGGCCACCCTGGCGGTGCTCGGGTTGGTCGCGGCGGGGCTGAGCGCGGTCGCGCCGAACCCGTGCGACGTGGAGACCGCGTACCACTGCGCCCGGGTGGAACGTGATCCGGACCGGGCCGGTGGCCGCACGCTCTATCTCAACTCGGCCCAGCACTCGTACGTCGACCTGGACGACCCGACGCACCTGGAGTACGAGTACACCCAGTGGATCGGCGCGGTCGCCGACGTGGCCGCCCCGAAGGGGCAGCGACTGGACGCGCTGCACCTGGGCGGAGGCGGGTTCACCATGCCCCGCTACCTGAGCGCCACCCGGCCGGGCACCGACAACGTGGTCTTCGAGATCGACGGTGAGCTGGTCGAGCTGGACCGGCGGGAGTTGGGCGTCCGGACCGGTCCGGGGCTGCGGGCGACGGTGGGGGACGCCCGGATGCTGGTCGGCGGGGAGCCGGCGGACAGCCGTGACCTGGTCGTCGGGGACGCCTTCGGGCACCTGGTGGTGCCCTGGCACCTGGCCACCCGGGAGATGGCGGCGGAGGTCGACCGGGTGCTCCGCCCCGGCGGCATCTACGTGCAGAACGTCATCGACTACCCGCCGGGCCGGTTCATCCGCTCGGAGCTGGCCACGGTGGCCGCCGAGTTCGACCACGTGGCGCTGGTCGCGCCACCGGAGGCGATCGCCGGGCAGCAGGGCAGCAACTTCCTCATCGTCGCCTCGGACGCCCCGCTGCCGCTGGACGCGCTGCGGACCCGGCTGGGCACGGTGGCGAAGATCCCGGATCTGCTCGCCGGCAGCGAGGTCACCCGGTTCGTGGACGGTGCCCTGGTGTTGACCGACGACTACGCTCCGGTGGACCAACTGCTCGCGACCGCCTGAACGGGTGACTTTCCTGACCGATTACGCCCAGCGAGGTGTAGCGGGGGCCTACCCGGGCAACTCGGTCGACCATGGGTGCAGGAGTGCGCAACGCCGCCCAGCTCCTCGGTGAGCGGTACCGGCTGATCGAGCAGCTCGGCGCGGGCGGGATGTCCGTGGTGTGGCGCGGCTACGACCAGGTGCTCGGCCGTCAGGTCGCGGTGAAGGTGCTCGCCTCCCGGCTGGCCACCGACCGGGCCTTCCGGCACCGGATCCGGATCGAGGCGCAGGCCGCCGCCCGGCTCTGCCACCCCAACATCACCAACGTGTACGACTACGGCGAGTCCGAGCAGGTCGGGCTGACCGTGCCGTACGTGGTGATGGAGCTGGTGGACGGCGGCCCGCTCACCGCGCGGCTCGGCCGCGACGGGCAGCTGCCCTGGCGGGAGGCGGTGACCATCGGGGCCGAGGTGACCTCGGCGCTGGCCACCGCGCACGCCCGGGGGGTGGTGCACCGGGACGTCACCCCGGGCAACGTCATGCTGACCGCCACCGGGGTGAAGGTGGTCGACTTCGGCATCTCCGCGCTGGTCGGGGAGAGCGAGAAGGGGCCGGACGGCACCCTGCTCGGCACCCCCGCCTACCTCGCCCCGGAACGCCTCGACAACGGCCAGGTCTCCCCGGCCACCGACGTGTACGCTGTCGGGCTGCTGCTCTACCGGATGCTCACCGGGCGGCTGCCCTGGCAGGCCAGCACCACCACCCAGATGCTGCGGGCGCACATGTACCACGACCCGGAGCCGATGCCGCCGGTGCGCGGGCTGCCCGACGAGGTGGTCGAGCTGGTCGGCCGCTGCCTGGCCAAGCGTCCCGAGGACCGGCCGGCGACGACCGAGGTGGCGCGTACCCTCGCCGGCGCGGCCGGGATGGTCGCGGCCGTGCCGGTGTCCCCGGCCCCCGGGCGGCTCGATCCGGCCCTGCTCGCCAACGCGGGCACCACGATCCTGCCCTGGTCGGCCGACACCGACGCGCTGCCCTTCTCGGGCCGGACCCGCAACCGCCGGGCCGCCGCCCGCCGCCGCCGGATCGAGGCCGGGGTGGTCGCGGTGGGTCTGGTCGCGGTGACCGCGGCGATCTGGGGGGTGACCTCGCGCAGCCCGGCCAGCGGCGGCGTCGACCGGCCGACCGAGGCCCGGATGGGGTTGACCGAACCCACCCCGTGCGAGGTCGAGTACGCACTGCGCAGCGACTCCGGCAGGGACTTCGCCGCCCAGCTCACGCTGACCAACACCGGCCCCCGGGAGCTGCGGGACTGGACGATGAGCTTCGCCTTCCCCGGCCAGCAGACCGTCACCACGACCACCCCGGGGGTACGCCAGGAGGGACGTACGGTCCGGGTCACCCCGGCGGCCGGACGCGCCGCGCTGGCCCCGGGCGCGTCGGAGAAGGTCGCGCTGACCGGCCGGTACACCGGCGGCAACCCGCTGCCGCTGGAGTTCACCGTCGGCGAGTCGAGCTGCGGGGTGCGGGTCTCCGGGGTGGCCGGCAGCGCCCCGGTGGTGAAGCCGCCGACGGTGAAGAAGCCGGCGGTGAAGAAACCGGCGGCGAAGAAGCCGGCGAAGGCGTCCGGCAAGGGCGGTTCCGGCGGTGGGGCCGCCCCGGCGAAGCCCAAGCCGAAGGCCGAGAAGCCCGGCAAGGGGCCGGGGTCGGCCGCGGGCAAGGGGCCGGCGGGCAAGGGGCCGGGTGGGGCGGCGGGCAAGCCGGGGCGGTGACCGGGCGGGGCTGAGCCTCAGCGCAGGGCCGCGAACTGTTGCACCTGGGCGATCCCGCCCTCGACGACCAGGATGCTGCCCGGCCCGAGCAGGGTGTCCGGCTCGGCGTACCGGAAGGGCTCACCGGCCGGTTTGGCGCCGACCACTATCACCCCGTACCGCTCCTGCAGGGCCAGCCCGTCGAGGCGGTGGCCGACCAGCGGCGGGGGGACCGGCACCTTGGCGATGGCGAAGTCGTCGCCGAACTCCATGAAGTCGAGCATCCGGCTGACGATCAGATGGGCCACCCGCTCGCCGGTCTCCGCCTCGGGGAAGACCACGTGGTGGGCGCCGACCGAGGCCAGGATCTTGGCATGCTTCCGGGAGGTCGCCCGTGCCCAGATCTGCGGTACGCCCACCTCGGTCAACGCCAGCACGGTGAGCACGCTGGCCTCCACCGAGGCGCCGATGGCGACCACCACCCGGCGGAAGTCGCCGATGCCGAGCTGCCGCAGCGCCTGTTCCTCGGTGGCGTCGGCCTGCACCACCCGGTCCAGCGAGGCCGACCAGCGTTGCACCCGCGCGGCGTCGTGGTCCACGGCGAGCACCTGGTGGCCGAGCCGGGCCAACGCCCCGGCCAGGTGACAGCCGAACCGGCCCAGCCCGATCACGGCGATGTCGCCGCTGTCCTCGCTCCTAGCCGACAACGGGTTGCTCCTTCGGGTAGCGGTAGAGCCGACGTCGGGTGTTCAACGCGATCGCCGAGCCGAGGGTGAGCGGCCCGATCCGGCCGATGTACATCAGCACGGTCAGCACCAGCTGGCCCGACCAGGACAACCGCTCGGCGAGCCCGACGGTGAGCCCGGTGGTGCTGAACGCGGAGACCACCTCGAACACCGTGTCGTTGAACCGGACGCCGGTGGTGAGCACGGTCAGCCACAGCGTGCCGACGGTCACCAGCGCCACGCTGAGCAGCGTCACGGTCAGCGCCTGGCGCTGGCTGGCCACGGCGATCCGGCGGCGGCCCACGGTGACGTCGGGTTCGCCGCGCAGTTCGGCCCAGATGACGAATCCGAGCAGGAAGAACGTGGAGACCTTGATGCCACCGGCGGTGCTGGCGCTGCCGCCGCCGATGAACATCAGGGCGACGAGCAGGGGAAAACTCTCCTCGCTCAAGGCCGACACGTTGATCACGTCGAAGCCGCCGGTACGGCTGAGCGCGATCTGGGTGAAGGCGGCGAGCAGCTTGCCGGCGGTGTCGTAGGTGCCGATGGTGAACGGGTTGGCCCACTCGGCGGCGAGCAGGCCGACGAAGCCGGTGGCCAGCAGCGCCAGGGTGCCCCAGACGGTCAGCTTGGTGGCCACCGTCCAACGGGCCGGGCAACGCCGCTGCCGGAACGCCTCGAACAGGGCGGGGAAGCCCAGCCCGCCGACGACCGCGCCGAGGGCCAGCGGCAGCGTCACCCACGGGTCGCGGGCGAAGGCGACCAGGCCCTCGGAGTAGAGGCTGAACCCGCCGTTGTTGAACGCCTGGACCGAGTGGAACACCCCGGACCACAGCGCCCGGCCCGGCGGATAGTGGTAGGTCAGCCAGAGCCGTGCGGTGACCATGACGGTCATCACCAGTTCGCAGCCGAACACCGTACCGGCGATGTGCATCAGCAGGCGGCGGATGTCGCCGATGCCGTAGTCGGTGGCCTCCGCCTGCACCAGCAGCCGGTTACGCAGCCCGAGCTGACGGGTCACGGCCAGGCTGACCAGGGCCGCGCCGGTGAGGATGCCGAGGCCGCCGACCTGGGTGAGTACGGTGATCATCACCAGCCCGAACCCGTTCCAGTAGTTCGGGGTGTCGGTGACGTTCATGCCGGTGACCGAGACCGCCGAGGTGGCGGTGAAGAGGGCGGTGACCAGCGGGGTGTAGTGGTGCGCGCTGGTCGCCCAGGGCAGCATCAGCAGGCCGGTGCCGATCACGATGGTCACCAGGAAACCGAACGGCACCAGCCGGACGGGGTGACGAAGGAACCGGCGCACCAGACAATCCTGTCGATTCCGGTGCGTCCGGGTCGGTGAATCGCGTATCCCGTCGCTCCCGCCTGCCTCCCTGCCCGTTTCTCCCGCCGGCCTCCACGCCGGTTTCCCCACCGGCCTTCCCGCCGGTTTCCCCGCAGGGTTCACCTGGCGGCCAGTCGACGGGCAACTGGCGGTCAGCCGCGCCCGGTCTGCTGTGAGCGCCCCTCGACACCCGCTGGGGCGTACCGGCGCTGGGCCGGAAGCCCATCGACCAAGGAGATCGCGTTGCGACGTACCCTTTCCGCCCTCGGTGTGGCCGGCGCGCTGCTCGCCGTGGCCGTCGCCGTCCCGGTGGCCGTGCCCGGCGCGGCCTCGGCCCGCGAGGACGACGCGGACCGCACCGACCGTGCGGACCGGGCCACCCACCGGCCCGTGGTGATCGGCCACCGGGGGGCCAGCGGCTACCGCCCGGAGCACACCCTGGAGGCGTACCGGTTGGCGATCCGGATGGGGGCCGACTACATCGAGCCGGACCTGGTCTCCACCCGGGACCGGGTGCTGGTCGCCCGGCACGAGAACGAGATCTCCGGTACGACCGACGTGGCGGCCCGCCCCGAGTTCGCCGGCCGCAAGGCCACCAGGACCATCGACGGGGTGCCGGTCACCGGCTGGTTCACCGAGGACTTCACCCTGGCCGAGCTGAAGACGCTGCGGGCCAAGGAGCGGCTGCCCCAGGTGCGGGTGGCGAACACCGCCTTCGACGGCCGGTTCGAGGTGCCCACCTTCCAGGAGGTGCTGGACCTGGCCCGCGCCGAGTCGAAGGCCCGCGGCCGCACCATCGGCGTCTACCCGGAGACCAAGCACCCCAGCTACTTCGCCTCGATCGGGCTGCCCCTGGAGGAGCCGCTGGTCGCGGTGCTGCGCCGCAACAAGCTGACCCACCGCAACGACCCGGTCTTCATCCAGTCCTTCGAGACCGCCAACCTGCGCAAGCTCGACAAGATGACCGACGTGCCGCTGGTCCAGCTCCTCGACGCCACCGGCCAGCCGTACGACTTCACCGCCGCCGGTGACCCGCGCACCTACCAGGACCTGGCGACCGCCGCCGGCCTGCGCGGGATCGCCCGGTACGCCGACGGGGTGGGCCTCAACAAGAACCTGATCGTCCCCCGGGACGCCACCGGCAAGCTGCTCGCCCCGACCACGGTGATCCGCGACGCGCACCGGCACAACCTCGTGGTGCACGCCTGGACGTTCCGCGCCGAGAACCAGTTCCTCCCGGTCGACTTCCGGATCGGGGCCGACCCGAACGCCCGGGGCGACATCACCGCCGAGTACGAACTCTTCCTCGGCCTCGGTCTGGACGGCGTCTTCGCCGACCAGCCCGACACCGCCGTCGCCGCCCGCGCCGGCCTGGCCACCCGCTGACCGCTCGCGCCCGGTGGGGCGCCTGATCAACTCAATGTGGCCGGGGTAGCGGTATCCGGGTCGTCCGGACACCGCTACCCCGGCCCACAGGAGTCACTCCCGTCAGCTGGACCTACAGTCGGGCCATGGGCATCGACGGGCCGTCGGCAGGAAGCTCCGGTGGGGTGCGTGCCGTCTACCCCGGCAGCTTCGACCCCTTCACCCCCGGGCATCTGGACGTGGTGGACCGGGCGCGCAGGCTCTTCGACGAGGTGGTCGTGCTCGTCGCGGTCAACAGCGCGAAGCATCCCGGCCTCGACGAACACCAGCGGGCCGCCGCCGTCCGGACGGGCCTGCCGGCGGGATGGACCTCCGTCACGGTCGCCGCCTGGCGCGGGTTGACCGCCGACTACTGCCTCCGCCACGGGGCGGCAGTAATCGTCCGGGGTGTGCGGAACACGAGCGACCTCCAGGCCGAGTGCCGGCTCGCCGCGATGAACGAGTCACTGGGTGTCCCCACGGTTTTCCTGCCCGCCCAGCCCGAACTGGCGGCGATGTCGTCGACCGCCGTACGCACGCTGGGGACGTCGCTGCCGCGATCGGGCTAGCGCGGACGTCGGGTGGTCCAGGTCATCAGCGCGGTCGGGGTGGCGCGGGCGTTGGGCGGTCCGGGTCGCCGGATTGTGGAGAGTTGTTGCCGCCCTGGCGACAATAACTCTCCACAATCCAGCGACTGAGCCGGTGGGGATCCGCCCGGGAGGTCAACGGGTGCGGGGTGGCGCGGATGCAGGGTGGGTCAGGTCGTCGTGCAGCGCCTGGAGCCGGTCCCGGCAGCGCAGCACCAGGCCGGCGATCTCGTCGAAGGTCGCCGCGTCGACGCGGTTACCGTCGAGCCACAATGCGCGTACGGCCGTCCGGCCCTGCACGAGGTACGTCGCGGCCGCCTCGACCAGCCCGACGAACTCGGCACGGTGGGCCGGGGGAGCGAGGTGAGCGGCGCGTCGCGCCACCTGCACCGGCTCGCCGGGACCGGTGAAGATCGTGGGGAGGTCGCCGCCCTCAGCCTGACCGGTGCCGATGCTGGCGAGGACGTATTCCAGCTCGGTCGTGGCCAGCGTCATCCTGCCGACGGCCAGGACGGTCTCCTCGGTGAGTCGCCGCATCGGCCCACCCTAACGAACCGAACACCGGCCACCAGCCCAACGACGATCCGCAAAGCCTGGCCGCTCTGCTGCTCACCGCTGGCGGTGCCCGCCCCGATGGGGTGCCCGGTCCGGGCACCGACGGCCCGCCAGCCAGCCAGCCCGCCAGCCCGCCACATCGCGGCTCGCCACATCGCCGCTCGCCGGGTCACCGCGCCGCCGGGCGGTCGGGTTGCTACGTGGAGGGTTCGGCGACGTAGGTGCCCCGGCCGGGCTGACCGGTGATCAGCTCGCGGTCGTGCAGCAAGGAGAGCGCACGCGAGGCGGTATTCATGTGGACCTGGTACGCCTCGGCAAGCTCGCGGGTCGAGGGCAGCTTGTCACCCGGTTTGAGTTCACCGCTCTTGATCTTGGCGGTGAGGTCATTGGCGATCTGGCGATAGGGGGCTTCAGCTGTGGGCATGGTGAGACTCCGGTTGGTTCGGCGTCTCTGATCATGCCGCCCTGCACCAGTAACTGCAACAAGCTGTCGTGTCGCCGCAACGAAGGGTCACCTACACAAATATTTTGGGTATGTTGTGGACGTCCGGTTCCGGTTGGTTCGGCAAACCTCGGGGGCGGACACCAAGGGTTGGCTCCGGGGCCGTACCGCCGCACAGGGCTGCGGTCCCGAGGCCGGTGACCCGGTCCGCGTCCCCTATCCGCGGGCCGGGTCACCTTCCACAGCACCGAATGGAACGCGACCGGAAGGTGACCCATGCACATCCTGCTGTCCCTGCTCCGCCGGCTGTCCGGTCGCCGCCCGTGGCGCGGTCGGGAACCTGGTGCGCGCCCCAGCGGGTCGGAACGACACTGGCCGGAGCGCCCGCCGAACGGCGGTTGGTACCGGTCGCGGGCGTGCCGGCCGCTGACCGCCGGAGAGGCCCGGCGACGACAGTTCCGGCTGGTCAAGCGGGGGCTCGATCCGGTGGAGGTGGACGCCTTCCTGCACCGGGTCGCCGCCGACCTGGCAACGGCGCGGCGCGACCTCGCCCTGACCCGGGAGGAGAATCAGCGGATCAAACAGGCGTTGCGCTCCTGGCGTACCCACTTCACCTCGGACGTGCGGTGGTGACCCGGGAGCGGTTCGTCGTCCACCTGCCGGTGGCCGCCGACGACCTGGCCGCCGCCCAGGGACTCGCCCGCGCGATCACCCGGGCACTCGCCTCCCTGCCCGACGTCGACCCGGGCACCACCACCGTCTCCCACGAGGACGACCAGTCCGTACGCCACTGGGTCTACTGCGACCGCCGGCTGACCCCCGACCTCCGCTGTGCACGCCCAGCCGACAACCACGGCGACTGCGCGCCCGACCGGCGGTGGCGGGGGGGGGGGGGGGGGGGGGGGGGGGGGGGGGGGGGGCGAGCGCAGCCGACACCGGACAACCCGCCGGTTCGTCGTCCGGCGGTGGACGGTAGGTACGGCACCGGGCGGGGCGCGGCCCCCCGTGTGGCCGCGCCCCGCCCGGTGCCCTACCGTGGATCAGCCGTTGAGCAGCTCGTACGCCGAGGCCGGTGCCGTCTGCACCTGGTCACCGCTCGGTGCGGTGAGGCTCGGCGCCTTGCCGAAGTCGTAGTAGCGGGTGACCACCGTGCGGGCCTTCGCCTTGCCGGCCGCCGGGACCTTCAGGGTCAGCGAACCGAGGTTGCCGTCCGCTCCGACGACCGCGGTGAACGGCACCTGCTTGGCAGCCGGGCCGAGCGCGGCCACGTCGACGTCGTCCACCGCCTGGGCCGCCTGGTCGCTCGCGGTCAGATCGATGAAGCCGGTGTACGTGCCGGAGCCCCTGTCCTGCACCGTTGACGCGCTCTCGATGAGCACGCCGGTGTTGCCCGGGTCGGCGCCCTCGTACACGAGGTTGTCCGCCTCGTCCTTGATCTTGGACGGGTCCAGTTTCATCCAGCGCTTCGGCAACTTCATCGCCTCGTGCAGACCGTCGATGCCGGTCAGCTTCACCCGCATCCAGACCCGGTCGTCGATCACCCGCATCGACATGGTCATCGTGAAGGCGGGATCGGTGCTCCGCTGCGAGAAGGTCAACTCCGTCGCCTCGGCGGCCGGGTCGACCACCCCGGAGACCTTGTCAGCACCCCCGGAGTGGGCGAACCGGAAGCGCGGGTCGTCGTCGTCCGGCACGGCGGCCAGCAGGGCGGTCTTGGGATCGGGCGAGGGGGACGTCGACGGAGCTGGCGGCGTCGCCCCGGCGGAACTCCTGTCGGGTGCGGCGCAACCCGTGAGGAGGACGGTGGCGGTCAGCAGGGCGCTCCCGGTGGCTGCGACCCGCCGGATGCTTCCGGTGGTGCCGGTTCGCTGCGTCATGTCGTTGACTCACTTTCACTGCGCTGGCCGATTGCTGGCGAGATCCTGCATGGACAGCACCGCCGTACCGCTGCCGTTATGCTGCCGTCCGGCTGCCGTGCACTGCCGTGCCGCACGGCCGGGGGCGTCAGGAGCGGAAACCGCGTGTCAGAGCCGTTGCGTTTCCAGGTGCTCGGGCCACAGCTCGCCTGGTGCGGGGAGCGGCTGGTCGATCTCGGTCCCGGAAAGCAGCGCGCCGTGCTGGCGGTCCTGCTCCTATCCGCCGGTCGGCCGGTGCCCACCTTCCAGATGATCGACGCGGTCTGGCCGGAGGACCCGCCTGCGAACGGACCCAACGTGGTGCAGAAGTACGTCGCGGGGCTACGCCGGGTGCTGGAGCCGGAACGGTCACCCCGGGCGCCCGGACAGGTGATCACCCGCACCGATGCCGGCTACCTGCTGCGGGTGGATCCGGCGGCGGTGGACGCGTTCCGCTTCGAACGGGGCGTACGGCAGGCGGAGCAGCACCGAGCTGCGGGCCGTACCGGTGCGGCGGCAGCAGAGCTGCGGGCGGCGCTGGAGCTGTGGCACGGCGAGCCGTTCGGCGGACTCACCGGCCCGGTGCTGGAGGCGGCCCGGCAGCGCCTGGTGGAGATCCGGGCCGGTGCGCTGGAGTCATGGGCTGAACTCCAACTGGACCAGGGGCGGCATCGGGAGCTGATCGGTGAGCTGGTGGAACTGGTGGCCGAGTTCCCGGTGCGGGAGCGGCTGCGGCACCACTTCATGTTGGCGCTGTACCGCAGCGGTCGGCAGGCCGAGGCGTTGGCGGCGTACCGCGAGATCGACGACCTGCTCCGGGAGGAACACGGCATCGAACCGGGGGAGGCGCTGCGCGACCTGCACCGACGAATCCTCCGCGCCGACCCGGCGCTCACTCCCCCCGCCGCCAGCAGCACCGACCCTCCCGGCACCGAGTCTCCCGGCACTGACCCTTCCGGCACCGAGTCTTCCGGCACTGACCCTTCCGGCGCTGAGTCTTCCGGCACCGAGTCGCCTGGCCCTGGAGGTGCTGGTGCGTGTGGTGTCGGCGGCGGGCGGGCTGGTCGGCCGGCGGCGCGGGCCGACGAGCCGTTGCCACCTGTACCGGTGCCCCCGGTGGCGGACGGTCGGCCTGCCGGCAGCACGCCGGCGTCGTGGGCCGCCGCCCCACCGCTGCCTGGTCCGTCCCCACTGCCGCCGCCCTTCGCCCTGCGGCCCCCACATCTCGACACGCCGCACCGGCGTCGGCCCGGCCCCCGCGACCCGGTGCCGCGCTGGATGAGCAACACCGCCACAGCGGTCGGTACCGCGCTGGTGTTGCTCTCGTTCGGCTGCGTGACCTGGCTGGTGATCCTCGGGTACGCGATCTGGCGGCGTAGTTGGCGGCTGGCGGTGGCGGGCGTCGGATACCTGGCCGCAACCTCCTGGCTCGTGTACGACATCGCCCGGTTCGACCCCGCGGTGGAAGGGCCGGGGTGGCAGGCGTTCCTGGGCCTCAGCCTGGTGCTCCTCTGCTGGCCGGTGGGCGCCGGGCACGTGCTCCTGCTCAGCAGGCGGGTGTGGGGGGCGATCACCAACCGGGCAGCCGGCTCCCAGCTACGCGCCGAGGAGCAGCGGGTACGCCGCGAGCAGGCCCGCTACCTGCTGCACCACTACCCGGCCAGCCGGTACCAGTTCGCCATCGGCCGCCCCGACCTGTTCCGCACCTTCGACGACGGTGGTCTGATCGACGTCAACGCAGTCGCCGACGAGGTGCTCCTCACTCTTGCCGGATTGACTGAACGGCAGGGCCGTCAGGTGGCCATGGACCGGTGGCTCCGTGGGCCGTACGGGTCGATGGAGGAGTTGGCCGGGCGTTGCGCGCTGCCACTCGCGAGGACTGAAGCACTCCGTGACGTCCTGGTCTTCCTTCCGCCCGGCGTGTCTCCGCCCGGCGTGCCTGCCTCCACCCCACCCGACAGGCCGGTGCCGACGGCGGACGGTTGACCGGTGGAAGGGTCGGTCAGGGCTGGTAGACATGTCGGATGAGTGGGGACCGGGTGGCGGTGCGGGAGCGGGCCGAGGCGGTGTTGCGCCGGCTGGCCGGTGAGCACGCCCGGCTGCGGGAGGACCAGTGGCGGGCGATCGAGGCGCTGGTGGTCGACCGGCGTCGGGTGCTCTGCGTGCAGCGCACCGGGTGGGGCAAGTCGGCGGTCTACTTCGTGGCCACCGCCCTGCTGCGTGAGCACGGTGAGCACGGGCCGACGGTCATCGTCTCGCCGCTGCTGGCGTTGATGCGCAACCAGGTGGAGGCGGCGGCCCGCGCCGGCATCCGGGCGCGCACCATCAACTCGGCCAACCTCGACGAGTGGGACGAGATCACCGCCGAGATCCACGCCGGGGCGGTGGACGTGCTGTTGATCAGCCCCGAGCGGCTCAACAACCCCGACTTCCGGGACACCGTGCTGCCGAGGCTGGCCGCCACCACCGGCCTGCTGGTGGTGGACGAGGCGCACTGCGTCTCCGACTGGGGGCACGACTTCCGGCCCGACTACCGCCGGCTGCGCACCTTCCTGGGCAACCTGCCGGAGCGGACGCCGGTGCTCGCCACCACCGCCACCGCCAACGAGCGGGTGACCCGGGACGTCGCCGAGCAACTCGGCACCGAACCGACCCCAGGCCCGGCCGACCGCGCCGGCTCTGCCGCACCGTCCGTATCGCCCGCCGACCTCCCCGGTTCCCCCGCCGATCCGGCGGCGGCGCCCGACCGGGCCGCGCGACGGGCCGACGTGCTGGTGCTGCGGGGCACGCTGGACCGGGAGTCGCTGCGGCTGGGCGTGCTCGACCTGCCCAGCCCGGCGCACCGGCTGGCCTGGCTCGCCGACCACCTGGACGCGCTGCCCGGCTCCGGGATCGTCTACACGCTCACCGTGGCGGCGGCCACCGAGACCGCCGAGTTCCTCCGGGCGCGCGGCTGGTCGGTGGCCTCCTACACCGGCCAGGCCGAGGACGCCGACCGCCGCGCCGCCGAACAGGATCTCCTCGACAACAAGATCAAGGCGCTGGTGGCGACCAGTGCGCTCGGGATGGGGTTCGACAAGCCCGACCTCGGTTTCGTGGTGCACCTCGGTGCGCCGCCCTCGCCGATCGCCTACTACCAGCAGGTCGGCCGCGCCGGCCGGGCCGTCGAACACGCCGAGGTGCTGCTGCTGCCGGGGGTCGAGGACGCCGCCATCTGGCGCTACTTCGCCTCGCTGGCGTTCCCGCCCGAGGAGCAGGTGCGTACCGTGCTGGCCGCCCTGCACACCGACCGGCCGCTCTCCACCCAGGCCCTGGAACCCATCGTCGACCTGCGGCGGACCCGCCTGGAGCTGATGCTCAAGGTGCTCGACGTCGACGGCGCGGTCCGCCGGGTGCGCGGCGGCTGGCTCGCCACCGGCGAGCCGTGGACCTACGACGAGGCCCGGCTGCGTCGGGTCGCCCAGGCCCGCACCGCCGAACAGCAGGCCATGCGCGAGTACGCCGGCACGACCGGCTGCCGGATGCGCTACCTGCGGGAATGCCTGGACGACAGCGGGGCGGACGACTGCGGCCGATGCGACCGCTGTGCCACGCCGCTGTTCACCGCCGAGGTCTCCGGCCCCGCGTTGACCGCCGCGCAGACCTTCCTCGGCCGTCCCGGGGTGCAGATCGCCCCCAAGAAGCTCTGGCCGACCGGGCTCGACGCGGTCGGCGTACCGCTGAAGGGGCGGATCCCGCCCACGGAGCAGGCGCTGCCCGGCCGGGCCGTGGGGCGGCTGTCCGACCTGGGCTGGGGTGGCCGGCTGCGCGGCCTGGTCGGCCCGGACACGGCCGACGGCCCGGTCCCCGACGACGTGGCGGCGGCCGTGGTGGAGGTGCTGAAGGCGTGGGCGCACGGTGACGACCCGTGGCCGCGCCGCCCGGCCGGTGTGGTCGCGGTCGGCTCCCGCAGCCACCCGGCCCTGGTCGCCTCGCTCGCCGAGCGGATCGCCACGGTCGGCCGGCTGCCGCTGCTCGGCGCGGTCACCCCGGTCGGCCCGGCCGGCGCCGGCGGGCCGCGCGGCAACAGCGCCCAGCGGGTACGCGCCCTGCACGACGCCTTCAGCCTCCCCGACGAGGTGGCCGGGGCGCTGGCCGGACTGGACGGCCCGGTGCTGCTCGTCGACGACCTGGTCGACTCCGGCTGGACGATGACGATGGCGGCCCGCCTGCTGCGCCGGGCCGGCGCCCCCGACGTCCTCCCGCTCGCCCTCGCCCTCGCCGGCTGACCCACTCGCACTCGCCCTCGCCCGGCTGGCCCACTCGCCCGGCTGACCCGCCCTCGCCGGCGGGCCGGTCCGCCGCCGGTCGAATCACCGCACCGCCGACCGCCGCGAAGTTCCCCGGCCGGCGGTAATGCGACCGGCGCCACGGTGACCGGCCGCTGCCCGGTCGCCGACGGCGGCGGCGGTACGGTGGGCGGATGGCCGACCAGCGATCCGTCACCCGGCCGGCCGACCCGGCGGACCAGGGTGCGTCGGCCGCCGACGAGGGTGCCGCCGTGCCGGCCGGATCCGCCGTGCCGGCTGCCGGGGCACGCGCCCCGGCACCGGTGGACCGCCGCGACTCGACCGACGACCGGGAGGCCCCGCAGCCCGCCGGGCGGGCGCTGTCCGGGGGACCGACGTCCGGCGGGTGGGCGCTGTCCGGGGGGTCGACGTCCGCCGGGGCGCGGTCGGCGGGGCCGGCGGTCGGACCGGACCGGGCCACGCTGCGGCTGGCGCTGGTGGTCGGTGGACTGGCGCTGGCCGTCCTGCTCGGCTTCGGTCTCGGCCGGGCCGACGGAAGGCCGATCGACCGTACGGCGGCGACCGTCGGGACCGCCGCCGGGGACCACAGCCACGCTCCGGGCACCGGCGCGCACCAGCACGACGCCACCGCCGGGCAGCCGGCCGGCGACGGGGCCACCGGCCTGTCGGTCACCTCCGACGGCTACACGCTCACCCCGTCGGGCGGGGAGTTCGTCGCCGGGCGGGCGGGTGAACTGCGGTTCCAGATCCGGGACGCCCAGCGGCGACCGGTCACCCGGTTCGCGGTCGTGCACGACAAGCCGATGCACCTGATCGTGGTACGCCGCGACCTCACCGGATTCCAGCACCTGCACCCGACGATGGCCGCCGACGGCACCTGGTCGATCCCGCTGACCCTGCCGCAGCCGGGCGTCTGGCGGGCGTACACCGATTTCACCGTGGTCGCCGACGACGGCCGGCAGACCCCGGCGACGCTGGGCGTGGACCTGGTGGCGCCGGGGGACTACGCACCCCGCCCGCTGCCCGCCCCGGCCACCCGCGCGACCGTGGCCGGGTTCACCGTCGACTACACGGGCACCCCGCAGGTGGGTGCCGCCGTACCGCTGCGGTTCCAGGTCCGTGACGGGGCCGGGCGGCCCGCCGTCCTGGAGCGCTACCTCGGCGCGTACGGGCACCTGGTCGCCCTCCGCGAGGGCGATCTGGGCTACCTGCACGTGCACCCCGAACCCGGGCCGACCGGTGACACGGTGACCTTCTGGCTGACCGCGCCCGGCCCCGGCAGCTACCGGATGTACCTGGACTTCCAGGTGGCGGGCGTGGTGCGGACCGCGGAGTTCACCCTGAGTGTCCGCTGACCCCGGCTCAGTTCACCCTGAGCGTCCGCTGACCCCGGCTCAGCCGGCCCGGCGGGCCGGGCGGCGGGCCAGGTAACGCAGCAGATCCCGGATGTGGTGCTTCTCCTCGGCGGGCACCGACGGGTCGGCCAGCCGGTCGAGGATCACCCGGACGTCCGCCTCCACCGGGCCGTCGTCGGCGCGGCGGCGGGGCACCGGCCCCGAGTCGGGCAGGCCGAGCGCCCGGAAGGCCGCCGCCACCGGCAGGTCGAGGGCGGCGCAGAAGCCGCGCACCTTGGCCAGCTCGGGGTAGTCCTGCCAGTCACCGGCGAGCCACCGGAAGACGGTGGACCGGCCGACACCGGTGTGGGCCGCGAGGTCGGTCACCGTCCAACCCCGCTCGTCACGGGCGTCGTCGATGGCCCGCCGCACGAAACGGGCGAACGCCATCTGTGGTGAGACCTCGGTCGAAGCCATGCCGGTGAGATCGTCCCCTCTCCGGGGAGGTCGGGTGTCCGGTGTGCCCTTCGAGGGTAGTACGACCGCCGGCCGGTGTGACTCCCCGACCGGCCGTCCAGGTCGACGGCAGGCCCGTCGTGGGGCCGCGCCGCAGGTGGCAGTCGTTCCGGGCGCGGTCGGCGAGCGGCGACGATTGCCGTCCGTCACCTAAAATCGACGGGTCACCGACCTGTCCCGGCAGCACCGAGGAGGAGCAGGATGGCCGACCCCGATCGTCCGGTGCCGCACCGCCCGGGTGCGGTCAGCCTCTTCTTCGTCGCCAAGGCGGGTGTGTTCGCCGTGGGCTTCTGGAGCTGGCTGCTGGTGCTGGTGGCGACCGGTGACCGGGTGACCGGGGCGCACGTCCTGGTCGCCGCCGGTGCCGTCACCACCTCGCTGGTGGGGGTGGTGCTCGGCGTCCGGTTGGCGCTGCAACGCAGCGCTGCGGCCCGGCACGCCGAACTCAAACGGCTCCTGGTCGACATCTCCTGGAACGCCTTCACCGCCGCCGGCAACGCCGAGACGTCCGGCACGGTGGTGCCGTTCCCCACGCTGTCCGGCGACGACGAGCGGGGCACCCGCGAACGGGTCTCCCCGGTGTTCGACCGGTCCACCGGGGAGCGGCCCGGCGGTCGGGGCGGCAACCGGCGTCGCTGAGCCCGGCCATTCCCGCCGGTCGGGGCGGCGGTCGCCCCTACTCCCGCCGATCGGGGCGGCGGCCTGCCCTGATCCGGTCGGTCGGGGCGGCAACCGGCGTCGCTGAGCCGTGCCTCAGTGCCCGGCGGTCGGCGTGGGGTGGTCGGCCAGCAGGGTCGACAGGCGTGGGGTGACCTGCCACTGGTCGACCAGCTGCCGGTACTCGGCCGCCACCCCGTCGTCGCCCGGGTCGCCGGGTGCCCGCTGCGGGCGGGCGGCACCGCCGCCGGTGCCCGGGTCGCCGCCGGAGCCGTTACGGCGGGCACGGATCAGCAGGTTCCGGGGGGTGTGCCGGGAGTCGACGAACTCGACCACGTCGGCCCGGTAGCCGTGCGTCCGCAGCAACCCCGCCCGCAGCGCGTCGGTGAGCACGTCGGCGAAGCGTTCCCGCAGGATGCCCTGCCGGGTCAGCAGCGCGTAGGGCGCCGGGGCCGGCCGGGCGCGCAGCTGCGCCGCGAGGTCGTGGTGGCAGCACGGGGCGGCGAGGATCCAGCGGGCCTGCCAGCGCACCGCCCGGGCCAGCGCCTCGTCGGTGGCGGTGTCACAGGCGTGCAGCGCGAGGACCAGGTCGGGGGCGGGCTCCACCACGGCGTCGGCGATGGTGCCGGCGACGAAGGACACCCGGTCGCCCCAGCCGAGGCGTTCGGCCAGCTCGCTGTTGCGCCGCCGCTGGTCCTCCCGGACGTCCACCCCGACGAGGTCCACGTCCAGCCCGCGGCCGGTCAGGTACCGGTACGCGGCGAAGGTCAGGTAGGCATTGCCGCAGCCCAGGTCGACCACGCGCAGTCGGCCGGTGAGGTCGTCGGGGAGGGTGGCGGCCAACGCGCGCAGGAAGGCGTCCACCTGTCGCCGTTTGGCGGCGCTGCCACCGATCTCCGCGAAGATCGGGTCTCCCGGGTCGAGGAGGTACTCCTTGGCCCGGTCGTGGCCCTCCGGCCCGGCCGTCGGACGGCTGGCCGCCGCCCGGTGCACCTGGGCGTCGCCGGACTTGGTCACCCGGAGTTGGAGGGTGGCCCCGGCGGTCTCCACGTGCCAGTTGCCGAACGGCTCGGCGAGCAGCGCGTCGACCGCCGCGTCGGCGTCCGGGCCGCCCGGCACCACGTTCCGGGTGTACGGCCGTACCCCGTCGGAGGTGGAGATCTGCAACCGGGTGCCGGCCTTGAGGGCGACCGGGCGTAGCTCGGCGCGTACCACGGAGGGACGTTGCCCCCGGCGTCGGCCGGCGGCGACGGCGCGGGTCAGGGCGGGGTCGAGCAGCAACGCCCGCACCTCGGTCAGGGCGACGTCCAACGGTTCCGGCATCCTGCCATCATCCTTCCCGCCCGACCGGTGCCGCGGCCGGGCCGTCCCCGGGTGTCCCGCGCCGCACCGGTGCCCACCCGCAGCATCCCGCTGCAAACCGCGACTCAGAGTGGCCTCAAGATCAGATTGCAGTTTTGCAGACGACACGCCGATGCAAGTACGCGAAATCGCAACCTGATCATGGTGCCCCCACCAACAAGCGTCGTTCGGACGCCGACCGTCCCTCAAACTCCCGGGGTGACGTCGGTTGCTCGTGTCCGGGGGCCAGACGAGGGCCGACGGCCTCCGGCCTGGCTCCCGCCTCGCCCCGGACCTGGCTCCGGGCTTGGCTGGTGGTGGCGTTCGTGCACACCGCCGACGTCCGCACCGGGTGCGAGCGAGACATCCCCCGGACCGTCAGTGCGGGCCGGGGGATGTCGGTGTTGCCTGTCAGTCGGCGGTGGCCTCGGCCGGCGTGTCCGTGCCGGAACCGCCGCCACGGCGACGCCGACGGCGACGGGGCCGGGTCGACTCGCCCTCGATGGCCGGCCCTGCGGCCGAGGTGGCCGTGCTGGCGGTGCCGGTGGTACCGGTGGCCGTGCTGGCGGTGCCGGTGGTACCGGTGGCCGTGCTGGCGGTGCCGGTGGTCGTGTCGGTGGACTCTCCGCCGGTCACCGTGGTCGACTCGCCCGCGACCACCTCGCCGGCCCGGCGACGACGCCGGTGACGTGGGGTACGGGTGCCCTCCTCGGCCGTCTCCACGGCTGCGGAGGGGGCATCCGGCGCGTCGGTGCCGGGGCGACCCCGACGCCGCTCGCCCCGACCGCCGCCGGTACCCCGGCCACCGCTGTCGCCACGACCGCGTCCCTCGCCGCGCCGGGAGCCCCGGCCACCACCCTCACCCCGGCCGGACCGGCCACCCAGGTCCTCCTCGACCTCGGCGGAGAGCCCGGCGCGGGTCCGCTCGGCGGTCGGCAGGGTGCCGGTCATCTCGGGCGAGATGTCCAGGTCGGTGTAGAGGTGCGGGGAGGTGTGGTACGTCTCCGGCGGCTCGGGCATGTCCAGGCCGAGCGTCTTGTCGATGATCCGCCAGCGGGGCATGTCGTCCCAGTCGACGAAGGTGACGGCGACACCGGTCGCCCCGGCCCGGCCGGTACGGCCGATCCGGTGGGTGTAGGTGTCCTGGTCCTCGGGGCAGTCGTAGTTGATGACGTGGGTGACGCCGCTGACGTCGATGCCCCGGGCGGCCACGTCGGTGGCGACCAGGGTGTCGATCTTGCCGGCCCGGAACGCGCGCAGCGCCCGCTCCCGCGCGCCCTGACCCAGGTCACCGTGCACGGCGGCCACCGCGAAGCCCCGGAAGTCGAGATCCTCGGCGACCCGGTCGGCGGCCCGCTTGGTGCGGGTGAAGATCATGGTGAGCCCGCGTCCCTCGGCCTGGAGGATCCGCGCCACGATCTCGATCTTGTTCATCGAGTGGGTGCGGTACGCCAGCTGCTGGGTCTGCGGCGACGGGCCGGTCTCGGCGGTGTGCCCGGCGTGGATCGTCACCGGTCGGCGCAGGAACCGCCGGGAGAGGGTGACGATCGGGTCCGGCATGGTGGCCGAGAAGAGCATGGTCTGCCGGTCCTCCGGCAGCATCGCCAGGATCTTCTCGACGTCGTCGAGGAAGCCCAGGTCGAGCATCCGGTCGGCCTCGTCGAGCACCAGCGCGCGGACCCGGTCCAGCCGCAGGTGCTTCTGCTTCTGCAGGTCCATCAGCCGGCCCGGGGTGCCGACCAGGATCTCCACGCCCTTGCGCAGCGCGTCGATCTGCGGCTCGTACGCCACCCCTCCGTAGATCGGCAGCACCCGCACGCCCCGGGTGCGGCCGGCGGCGGCGAGGTCCTTGGCCACCTGGATGCCCAGCTCACGGGTGGGGACGACGACCAGTGCCTGCGGCACGCCGTCGCTGCCCTCGCCCGGTGCCAGCACCCGCTCCAGTAGCGGCACGCCGAAGCCGAGCGTCTTGCCGGTGCCGGTCGGCGCCTGGCCGATCATGTCGGTGCCCCGGAGCGCGATCGGGATGGCGTACTCCTGGATCGCGAAGGCACGGGTGATACCCGCCGTGGCCAGGGCCTCGACGGTTTCGGGCCGCGCGCCCAGCGCGGCGAAGGTGGGGGCCTCCGGACGGACCGGGGCGGTGGGGACCAGTTCCTGGCCCTCCAACTGATCGAGAATCTGTTCGCTCATCTGGATCTGGGGGTGCCCTCTCGTGGTGCGCCCCGTTTTGTCCTCAGGGCGCGTTCGGTATGGCGCGGGCCACGCGATCGGCGGCGGAGAATCGCCGCGCCGGACCGGGCCGCACGCGCGCCGCAGGCAGGACTTCGATCAGATCGGCGCCCACGGCAACTACCCCATCTTACCCGAGCAGGCCGGTGCACGCCCCTGACCTGGATGACCGGCTTTCGCCGGGGGTGACAAATGTGACCTGGGCCACTGCTGCCGGGCCGGGCGGGACTTCACCCCGGGCGAGGGTGGCGGGGATGGCGACGACCGGCGCAGCCGACCTACTGCCCTGCTACCCGCCGGCCTGACCTGCCGCTCTACTACCCGGCCTGCCGCCCTGTTGCCCGGCCTGCCGTCGGCCGGTCCGACTACCCGACCTGGCGTTGGTCGGTCCGGGCTGCGGCCGGCCGGTCCCACCTGGTGTCGGTCGGTCCGAGCTGGCGTTGGTCGGTCCGAGCTGGCGTTGGTCGGTCCGGCCCCTGCGTCGGTCGGTCCGGCCTGCGGCGGGAGTGCCCGCCGCAGGGGCCGGACCGGCTCAGCGAACGGTGAAACCGACCGCGCGGGGGGACGCCTCGGCGATCTCGACGTAGGCGACCTTGCCGACCGGCACGATCACCCGTCGACCCTTCTCGTCGGTCAGGGACAGCGTCCCCTCGGCCGTGGCGAAGGCGTCGGTCACGATCTGCTCGATCTCGGCCGGCGACTGCGCGCTCTCCAGAACCAGCTCGCGCGGCGCGTACTGCACGCCGATCTTGACCTCCACTGTGCCTCCTCAGGTGGGCGAGATAGCCGCCGATCGGAAGGCTATCCGATCTCGGGGCCGGATGTTCAGGTCGACTCACCCTGGAGCGGGAAGCTCGCGATGCCCCGCCAGGACAGCGCCGCGACCAGCGCCTCCGCCTCGGCCTTCGGCACCTGCCGGCCACCGGCCAGCCAGAACTGGGCGGCGGTCTCGGCCGCCCCGACCAGACCGGAGGCGAGCAGCTCGGCGTGCGCCCGGCTGACCCCGGTGTCCGAGATGATGGTGTCGGTGATCGCCGCGATGCAGCCCTGCTCCACCCGCTCCACCCGCTGCCGGACCGCCGGGTCGTTGCGTAGGTCGGATTCGAAGACGAGCCGGAACGCCTCGCTCTCGTGGTCGACGAAGTCGAAGTACGCCCGCACCGATGCGCCGACCCGTTCCTTGTTGTCGTGGGTGCCGCGCATCGCGTCGTGCACCTTGGCGACGATGGCGTCACAGTGCGTGTCGAGCAGCGCCAGATACAGATCCATCTTTCCGGGGAAGTGCTGGTACAGCACCGGCTTGGAAACCCCGGCCCGCTCGGCGATGTCGTCCATCGCGGCGGCGTGGTACCCCTGCGCTACGAACACCTCCTGCGCTGCGGCGAGTAGCTGCTTACGGCGTGCTGAACGGGGTAGCCGGGTAGGCCGGCCGGTAGTCTGCGCACCGTTCCCCACAGCGGTCACGGGAACCTCCGAGTTTCGTCGTTCCAGCCGGCACTTTTACCCCGTACCGGTCAGGACACTCACCCGGCCCCGGAATTGGCCCGCCGCTGTAACTTATCGCCACTGTCACCACACGGTAGCCTCAGCGGGGGCGACCAAGGAGCGCGCGGTGAGTGAATCAGGGCAACCCGGTGCCGCCACCCCGGGAGAGCATGACGACGGTACGGGTCAGCAGGACGACCTGGCCCGTTCCGTCAGTGGGTGGGCGCCTGCGACCGGGTGGTCCGACGGGGCCGACGCCCCGGGTTACCGGGAGACCGGCTCACCGTGGAACCGGGCCGACCCCGCAGCGGGCTGGAGCGGGTCGCCCGCGCGGCACGGTGACCTGCCTGCGCCGTTCGTCTCCCCGCCGGGCGGTGTGGACGCCCCGCGCAACGGTCGGGCACCCCGCAATGGTCACGACTCGGCACCGGATTTCCCGGCCCCTGCCCGCCGCCCGGTGAGCGCCCCACCCGGCGACCCCCGTCACCCCGCCGACGACCTGCGGACCGACGGCGACGACCGGCTCGTCGTCCCGGCCCAGCGGCCGATGCCGCCGACCGGCCAGCAGCACCACCCGGAGTCCGCCCGGCATTCCTCGGACGACCCCTCCGCGCCCGGCGGCGGGCGCTGGCCCGGGAGTGACCTCCCCTCCTCGGCCCCACCGGCGATGCAGGTCCCCCCGGTGGGCACGGCCGCCTCCGGATTCGAGGTGCCACCTGGTTTCCACGCCCCGGAGCGGGGCGCGGCCGAGTCGTCCCCGACCGGCGACCCCCGCGACTGGGACGGTCGCTTCCCGGCCGAGGGTGATCCGCCCGGCGGGGCCGACCGCTTCCCCCCGGGGGAGTCGACCGCCGACGCCCGGTCGGGTGCCGCCGAGCCGCTCGGCGGGAGCGGCGAATCCCGGGCCACCGAGCCGCAGGGTGTCGAGCCGCGGGGTGGGGACCGGCTGTCCGCCGAGCGTCGACCGGCCGCCCCCGGTGAGGAACCGGACTGGTCCGGCCCGAGTTGGAACCGGCCGAGCTGGGGCGGGACCTGGGCGCCCTCCTGGTCCCGGGACGAGGACCCGCCGGCCGGGCGACGTGGCCGGGCCGACCGGGCGGTGGAGTGGTCGGCCGAGCCGGCCCGCCCCTACGAACCGGTACGTGCCGAGCCGGCCCGCCCCTACCAGCCGGTACGTGCCGAGCCGGCCCGCCCGTACGAGCCGGTGCGCTCGGAGGTGCCCCGCCCGTACGAGCTGACCCGTTCCGAACCGGTCACCCCTCCCGCGTTGCCGGAGCCCACGCCGTCGGTGGCCGATCGGCCCGGCCGGGACGGGCCGACCGCTGACCGGGCGGCCCCGGGCCGCCCCGGTGCCGACCGCCCCGACCGGGATCGGCCGACGCATGCCGGCCGTGACGACGAGCACCCGGATCCGGGCTGGCCCGCGCGTGCCGGCCGTGACGACGAGCCCGCCGAGCCGAGCTGGCCCGCTCGCGCCGACCGTGCCGACGGCCGCCCCGAGCCGGGCTGGCCCACGCATGCCGACGACCGCCTCGACCGGGATCGGCCGACGCGTGCCGGCCGCGACGACGACCGCCCCGGGCCGGGCTGGCCCGCGCGTGCCGCTCGCGACGACGACCGGCCCGAGCGGGACTGGTCGGAGCGCGGCGGTCGACCGGAGCGGTCCGAACGGGACTGGTCCGGTCGTGCCGGGGCGACCTGGTCCGACCGGGCCGACCGGGGTCGGGCGGGGCCGGGCTGGCCCGAGCGGGGCTGGTCCGAGCGGGCCGACGGCGACTGGTCCGACCGCTCGGAGGGGGACCGCGCCGAGGCCGACCGGGCGGAGCGGAGCTGGTCCGACCGGGCACAGCGGCCCGACCGTGACCGGTCGTCGGGTGTACAGCCCGCCCCGGAGCGCGTCCGCGCGGTGGACCGGGCTGCCGAACCGCCCCGGTGGACCACGGACCGTCCCGCCGGCACACCACCCCCCGCGCTCTACGACGCGTCGGTCACCCCGCCGCCGCTGTCCCGCGACGAGTCGATCGGATCGCCACTGTCCCGCAACGAGCCCGCCGCGCCGTCGTCGTCCCGTGTCGACCCGGTCGCGCTGCCGTCCCGTGTCGAGCCTGTTGGACCGCCGTCGTCCCGTGCCGAGCCGGCCGTGTTGTCGGCCCGCGACGAGCCGGCCGCACCGCTGCCGTCCCGTGTCGAGCCTGCCGGACCGCCGTCGGCCCGCGACGAGCCGGCCGGAGCGTCACCCTCCGGTGCCGGGCCGGCCGGGGCGCCGTCGGCGTCCGGCGGTGAGCGGAGCACCGGGCTGCCGGGCGTCGGCCGCGCCGACCAGCCGTTCCGGCTGCCCCGGGACGAACCCGCCGCCCGACCGGCCGCCCCGCCGGCCGGCCGCGCCGATCAGCCGTTCCGGCTCCGGTCGGTGCCGGCCGAGCCGGTCAGCCCTGCCACCCCTCCCGGCCATTCGCCGGAGCCCCCCGTCGCCGCCCTCGGCACCCCCGCCATCGGCGGGCCACGCCGGCTGGGCCAGATCCCGCCCGCGCCCGCACCGGCGGGCGTGCCCTCCTACGCGGCCCGCCGATCCGCCCCCGACCCGCTGACCACGACCGAGCCGGTGGTGGACCAGCGGAGACCGGACCGGGGCACGGCGGTGCTGCCGCAGCGCGTCCCCGCCGAACCGGACGTGCCCGTCGTGCCGGAGCCGCCAGCCGTGGAGCCCCCCGCCGAGACCCCGGAACTCGCCCGCATCGCCACCCACCTGCGCCGGGATGACGAGCCCGCCCCGCTGCGGGAACGTCCCGAGGGCTTCGACGTCAACGCGATCCTGGACGCCGTACGCGAGGTGGCCGGAGTGCGGGACGCGGCGCTGCGTCGTACCCCGGCCGGGGCGCACAGCCTGCGGCTGGACCTGTCCGACGGCGCCGACCCGGCGGAGGTCAGCCGGCTGGTGGCCCGCCTGCTCCAGGAGCGGATGGGTCTCGCCGCGGCCCCGCAGAACCTGCCCGGTGAGCCGAGTGCCGCGGTGCCGCCACCGCTGCGCCGCCGTACCGGCGAACCGCGCCCGGGGGACGCCCGGGGCCGTGACGAGTCCGTCCCGTCGGCCCGCCGGGAGCCGAACCGTGGCGTACCGACCGGCCGGGGGCCGCTCGGTGCAGGTGAGCCGCCGGTCCCCGCCGGGGACCGGCCGGGCGGTGGTGCCGGGCCGCTGGCAGGGCAGCCGTCGGCCGGCCGGGAGGCCCTCACCGGCGGACCGGGCCGGGACGCCGAGGAAGCGCCGGCCGAGCAGTCGCCGACGGTGTCCGGGGTGCCCCGCCGACGCCGGCAGCCGACCGCCCACCGGGGTCGGGCCAGCGTGGAGGACGTCCCCGGCGCGCTGCTGCCGCCCACCGGGAGCCCGGCGACGCTCAACGCGTCGTACTCGGGCGGTGGGCAGATGACCACGACGGAGACCGCGCCCTCGCGACCGCTGGACACCGGCGGCGTGCCGGGGCCACGGGTGGTGATCGACCACGTCCAGGTCAGCACGTTCGGTCTGGACGCCAACGTCGAGGTACGCCTGCTCGCCGCCGGTGAGCCGGCGGCCGGGCACGCCACCGGACCGGCCGTGGACGGGTACGTGCTGCGGCTCTGCGCGGTGGCCGCCGCGGCGGCGGTGGACGAGCTGCTGCGGCACGCCGAGCGCACCGCCGAGCGGGGACGCTGCTTCGTCGAGCACGTCGCCGTGGTGCCGTTCGGCAACTGCGAGGTGGCGACCGTGGTGGTGCTGCTGGTCTGCGACGGCTGGGTGGAGCAGCTGGCGGGTTCGGCGTTGGTCGCCGGGGATCCGCGGCAGGCGGTGGTCCGGGCGACGCTGGCGGCGGTCAACCGTCGCCTCGAAGCGCTGCTCGCCTGAGCGGCACGTTGTCGGTACGGGGACGGGACGGGAACACTGCCGGTATGAAGCGCGCCGCCCTCTGGCCCGAGGAGCACCTGCCCCCGCACCGGCTGCCCCCACCCTGGCCCGGCCGGGCGGTACGGCTCGACGGCACGCTCACCTACGTGCGGGACACCCCGGCCACCGGGCCGGACGCGGAACCCGCGCTGTACGTCCACGGGTTGGGCGGCTCGTCGCAGAACTGGACGGACCTCGCCGGCCTGCTCGCCGGCCGCCTCGACGGTCAGGCGATCGACCTGCCCGGCTTCGGTCGCAGCGAGCCGGGGCTGAGCTACACCATCCCGGCGTTCGCCGACCGGGTGGTGCGGTGGATCGAGCACTCCGGCCGGGGGCCGGTGCACCTGTTCGGCAACTCGTTGGGCGGGGCGGTCTCGGTGTACGTCGCCGGTCGCCGGCCGGACCTGGTGCGTACCCTGACCCTGATCTCGCCGGCCCTGCCGTTCCTGAACTTCGGCCGCTCGTTGCAGGGGCGGATGCTGCCGCTGTTGGCCATTCCGCGCGGGGAGCGGCTGGCCGCCTGGCGGCTGGCCCAGCTCGCCCCGGAGGTGATGGCGCAGCAGGCGATGGAGGCGTGCGTGGCCGACCTCAGCCGGATCAGCGAGCAGCGTCGGCAGGAGGCGCTGGAGGAGATCCGGGTCCGTTACGAGGCGACCCACTACGCCGCCGCCTACGTGCGGACGTTCCGCGGGCTGGTGGCCAGTTTCCTGCGGTCGTACCTGCCGGGGCCGGGGTCGCTGTGGCGGATCGCCGCCGCGATCCAGGCGCCCACGCTGGTGGTGGGGGGCATGAAGGACCGGCTGGTGGACGTCCGGGTGGCCCCGCAGACGGCCCGGATCATCCCGGACAGCCGGTTGATGATGCTGGCCGGCGTGGGGCACGTGGCGCAGCTGGAGGTGCCGCGTACGGTGGCCCGCGCCGTGCTGCACCTGCTCGCCGAGGTGGCGGACGCGCCGCGGTCCGGCGGTGACGCGGAGTTGCGGCCCGACGTGGCAAGCTGACCCGAATGTCTGCGTTGCTGCGTCGTGGTCCGTTGTCGGTGCGCCTCGCCCGTCACCGGTCCGTCCTCTCCTGGTTCGCGTCCCTCGCCACCGGCCGGCGGCGTCCGGCGGCGCTGACGGCCGTGTTGCTGCTGGTCTCCGGTGGGCTGGCGGTCACCGCCGCTGCGGGGTCGGACGCCGGCCGCCTGGTCGCCCGGCCGGTGGCCACGTCGGGTGGTCCCGCCGGTGGCGTCGGGTCCACCGGTACCGGCTACGCCTCCGGGGTGGCCGGTGGCCCTGGTGACCTGGCTGTCGCCGGGCCGGGCGGCGGCTCCGGGCCGGTCGGCCCGGCCGGTGCGGCGACACCCGGTGCGCCGGCGGCGCAGGTGGCCGGTGGTGCGCAGGTGGCCGGTGGTGCGGTCCCGACGACGACGGTGCCGGCGTTGGCGGTGTCCGGGCCGGTGCCGGCGAGCGGCCGGGGCACCCTCCGGTACGACGACCGGGCCGGGGTGACGCTGGGCCGGTCCGGCGGGGTGCAGCGGTACCGGGTGGCGGTGGAGAACGGCTCCGGCGAGGACGTCCGGGACTTCTCCGACCAGGTGCAGGCGGCGTTGGCCGGGCCGGGCAGCTGGGTGGACGGCGGCGGGTTGCGGCTGCGGCGGGTGCCGGGGAACGCGCCGTACGACTTCACCGTCCAGTTGGTGACCCGGAACACAGCGGCCCGACTGTGCCGGGCCGGGGGTGTGGACATCCGGGTCGACGGTGTGCCGTACACGTCGTGCCGCGCGCCCGGGAAGGTGATCATCAATCTGGACCGGTGGCGGTTGTCGGTGGCGCACTTCGTCCGGGCCGGGGTGCCGCTGGAGCGCTACCGGACGTACGTGGTGAACCACGAGGTGGGGCACCAGTTGGGGCATCGCCACGAGGACTGCCCGGGGCCGGGTCGGCCGGCGCCGGTGATGCAGCAGCAGTCGCTGTTCCTGGGGGGCTGCACGGCGAACCCGTGGCCCTACCTGAACGGCAGGCGGTACGCCGGCCCGGCCCGCTGAACCGTCCCGGTAGGGGTGGTGGGGTCCGTCCCCCGGCGGCGGTCCGGGGCGTCCGGTGCGTCTTCCGACGGGTGGAACGGTTACCGACAACGTGAAACATCTTCTCGTAAGATGCGGCAATAGCGGGCATATGCCCGATTAGTCTGCCATGCTGGTCGGGTGAGCACCCCGACCGACTCCGCCGGCCACCCGGAGGTACCCGCCACCGAACGGCCCGACCCGTGGCACGGCGACCCTGATGCCGACCCGTGGCACGGCGGGCCGTGCGCCGACCGGGAGGCCGGGCCGTGCGCCGACCCGTGGCACGGCGATCCGCACGCCGACCGGGAGGTCGGGCCGTGGCAGGCCGACCCGCAGGCCGGGCCGGGGTGTGCCGGGCCGCGCCGCGCCGCCGCCCGGCACGGGAACCCGTACCGTCGGCGGCGGTTGCGGCGTCGTCGCCGGACCGTGCTGCTCGGCCTGGCCCTGGTCGGCCTGGGCGTGGGCGGGTTCGTCACGCTGCAGCCGGACGACCGGTCGGACACCCCGGTCCGGGTCTCCGGGCAGTTGGCCGACGGGGCGGGCGGTGGCCGGCTGGCCGGCGGGGTGGCGGCGGAGCCGACCGGCGACCGCTATCCGCGCAGCGGCCCCGGCCGGTTCACCGCCGCCGACGGCCGCTCCGAGGTGGCCGGCTTCGACGGTCCGCTGTACCGCTACCGGGTCGAGGTGGAGCAGGGCAGCGGCCAGGACGTGGCCGGGTTCGCCGCCGCCGTGGACGCCACGCTGGGCGACCCGAACAGCTGGATCCGCTCCGGCGAACTGCGGTTCCAGCGGGTGCCGGAGGCGGTCGCCGCCGACTTCACCGTCTATCTGGCCACCCCGGCCACCTCAAAGCGGATGTGCGCCGAGGGCGGGCTGGACACCGAGGGCTACACCTCCTGCCGGTTGCCCGGCCGGGTGGTGATCAACCTGGCCCGCTGGATGGACGCGGTGCCGGACTACGGGGCGCCGCTGGCGGTCTACCGGACGTACGTGGTCAACCACGAGGTCGGCCACGAACTCGGCGAGGAGCACCAGGCCTGCCCCGGCCCCGGCGAGCCGGCCCCGGTGATGCAGCAGCAGACCTACGGGCTGGACGGCTGCGTGGCGAACGCCTGGCCGTACGTGGACGGCTCCCGCTACTCCGGCGACCTCGTCCCCGGTAGCTGAGATATTCCCGCTCCCGCATGTCGGACGGGGTGTCCCTGCTCATGGCCGAGGGGCCTCCCGGCGAGCGACAATGGCCCGGTTCGCCACCAGCCGATCCCGGGGAGTCCACCGTGTCGTTGCCCCCGCTCGTCGAACCCGCCGCCGAGCTGACCGTTGACGAGATCCGCCGCTACTCCCGCCACCTGATCATCCCCGACGTCGGGGTGCAGGGGCAGAAGCGGCTGAAGAACGCCCGGGTGCTCTGCGTCGGCGCCGGTGGTCTCGGCTCGCCGGCCCTGATGTACCTGGCCGCGGCGGGCGTCGGCACTCTCGGCATCATCGACTTCGACACCGTCGACGAGTCCAACCTCCAGCGCCAGATCATCCACGGCGTCTCCGACATCGGCCGGTCCAAGGCCGAGTCGGCAGCCGCGTCGATCCGCGAGATCAACCCGCTGGTCAACGTCGAGATCCACAACACCGCGCTGGACCGGGACAACGTCCGGGACATCTTCTCCGGCTACGACCTGATCGTCGACGGCACCGACAACTTCGCCACCCGCTACATGGTCAACGACGCGGCGGTGCTGCTCGGCAAGCCGTACGTCTGGGGGTCGATCTACCGCTTCGACGGCCAGGCGTCGGTCTTCTGGGCCGAGCACGGCCCCTGCTACCGCTGCCTCTACCCGGAGCCCCCGCCGCCGGGCATGGTGCCGTCCTGCGCCGAGGGCGGCGTGCTCGGTGTGCTCTGCGCGTCGATCGGCTCGATCCAGGTCAACGAGGCGATCAAGCTGCTCGCCGGGATCGGTGAGCCGCTGGTCGGCCGGCTGATGGTCTACGACGCGCTGGAGATGGAGTACCGCAAGATCAAGGTCCGCAAGGATCCGAACTGCGTGCTCTGCGGCGAGAACCCCACGGTCACCGACCTGCTGGAGGACTACGAGGACTTCTGCGGCGCGGTCTCCGAGGAGGCCCAGGAGGCGATCGTCGACTCGACCATCACCGCCGGCGAGCTGAAGGAGTGGCAGGACGCCGGCAAGGACATCTTCCTGGTCGACGTGCGGGAGCCCGCCGAGTACGAGATCGTCCGGATTCCCGGCTCCACCCTGATCCCCAAGGGCGAGATCATCTCCGGCGAGGCGCTGGCGAAGTTCCCGCAGGACCGGCAGGTCGTGCTGCACTGCAAGTCCGGGGTCCGCTCGGCCGAGGCGCTCGCCGCGCTGAAGGCGGCCGGGTTCCGCGACGCGGTGCACGTCCAGGGCGGGGTGCTCTCCTGGATCAAGCAGATCGATCCCTCGCTGCCCGCGTACTGAGGCCGGCGCCGGGGCAGGCGCTGCCCGCGTACCAAGGGCGGCGCTGCCCGGGCACCGACCGGCGACGGCGGGGCGCAACAGCGACGGGCCGGGGCCGGGGGCGGTGACGAACCGTCCCCGGCCCCGACCGATTCCCCGAGGCGGGATCGCCTTCGCGCCGGTAGCGTCTGCGGCGTGGTCGACTTGGATGCCGCGATCGGCTTCGTCGTGGCGCACGGTGACGCGGTGGACCGGGCCCGGCTGTCCCGGCTGCGCACCGGTGCGCCCGTACCCGATGAACTGCTCGACGCCGCCGAGGTGGGGCAGACCGCCGACGGCGGCTGGCCCGCCCTCCTCGGCGGCGACGTCCCGTCGGTGGACGCCACCTGCTTCCGCCTCGGCGAGCTGGACGATCTCGGCGCGCTCGGTCGGCCGGCGGCCCGGCACGCGCTGGACTGGCTGGCCGCCCGGCAACTGCCCGACGGCGGCTGGGACGAGGACCCGAGGCTGGCCGGCAGCGCCCCTGAGTGGGCCACCCCGGGCGACCCGGAGGCCCGGCTCTACCTGACCGCCAACGCCGCCTTCTGGCTCAGCGTGGCCGGTCGGGACGCCCGTGCCGCCGGCCCGCTGGACCACCGCGTCGGCGGGGCGTACGCCGGGGTGGTGCAGGCGGCGGCGCAGGCCCTGGCCGGGCGGCTCGCCCCGGACGGCACCTGGCCGTCCTTCCTGGCCGCCGGCTGGCTCAGCGCGGCCGTGCTGCACCGTCAGCAGCTCTACTACGAGTCGGCCCGGATCCAGGCGGTGCTGGCCGAGCGGATGCCGGGGCTCTCCCCGGCCGACGTGGCCGCGCTGGCCGCCACGCTGCGCCGGGTCGAGGTGGGCGAGGAGCAGTGGGTGCTGGTGTCGGCCCGCAAGCGCCTCGCCGAGACCCAGCGCAGCGACGGCGGCTGGGACAGCGACGACGGCCACCAGTTCGACGTGCACACCACGCTCACCGCGATCCGCGCCTGCCGCCCGGTCGGGCCGGTCGCCCCGCCGGGGTCACCGGTCGCCCCGCCGGGGTCACCGGTCGCCCCGCCGGGGTCACCGGTCCTCCCGCCGGGGTCACCGGTGGTCCGGCGGCACCGGGTGGCCCCGCCGGCCGGCGACGAGGAGCCCGGCACCTGGTGACCCCGGGCGCGCGGGCGGCTCAGCGCAGGTGGCCGTCGCCGGTCACCACGTACTTGGTGGAGGTCAGCTCGGGCAGCCCCATCGGCCCCCGGGCGTGCAGCTTCTGGGTGGAGATGCCGATCTCCGCGCCGAAGCCGAACTCGCCGCCGTCGGTGAACCGGGTCGAGGCGTTCACCATCACCGCCGCCGCGTCCACCCGGGCCACGAACTCCCGGGCGGCGGACTGCGAGTCGGTGACGATCGCCTCGGTGTGGCCGGTGCCGTAACGGCGGATGTGCGCCACCGCCGCGTCGAGCGAGTCGACCACGGCGACGGAGATGTCGGCCGAGAGGTACTCGGTGGCGAAGTCCTCGTCGGTGGCCGGCACCACTGCGGGGGAGTGGGCGGCGACCTCGGGGGAGCCGTGCACGGTCACCCCGGCCTCGGCGAACGCGGCCAGCACGACCGGCAGGAAGGTGTCGGCGACATCGGCGTGCACCAGCAGCGACTCGGCGGTGTTGCAGGTGGACAGGCGCTGGGTCTTGGCGTTCAGCACGATCGCCACCGCCTTGGCCGGGTCGGCGGCGGCGTCCACGTAGACGTGGCAGTTACCCACCCCGGTCTCGATCACCGGCACCGTCGACTCCTCGACCACCGTCCGGATCAGCGACGCGCCGCCGCGCGGGATCAGCACGTCGACCAGGCCCCGGGCGCGCATCAGCTCCTTGACCGAGTCCCGGGAGCCGGCGTCGAGCAGCTGCACCGCGTCGGCGGGCAGACCGGCCCCGGCCACCGCCTCGCGCAGCACCGTCACCAGCGCCGCGTTGGAGTGCGCGGCCGAGGACGAGCCGCGCAGCAGGGCCGCGTTGCCGGACTTCAGGCAGATGCCGGCGGCGTCCACGGTCACGTTGGGCCGGGCCTCGTAGATGATGCCGACCACCCCGAACGGCACCCGGACCTGCCGCAGCTCCAGCCCGTTGGGCAGGGTCGAGCCCCGGACCACCTCGCCCACCGGGTCGGGCAGCGCCGCCATCTCGCGCAGCGCGTCGGCGATGCCGGCCACCCGGCCCGCGTCGAGCGCGAGCCGGTCCAGCACGGCCGCGCTCAGCCCGGCCTCCCGCCCGGCCGCCAGGTCCGCCTCGTTCGCGGTGAGGATCTCCGGCGTACGCGCCACCAGCGCGTCGGCCATCGCGCCCAGCGCGCCGTCCTTGACGGTACGGGTGGCGACCGCGAGGGCCTCTGCCGCGTCCCGGGCCCGCCGGGCCTGCTCGACGACGCTCATTGCGTACTCCTTGGGAGGTCCGGAAGCGCCCGTGCCCCGGGCGCCTGATGTCACAGCAGTACCAGGTCGTCGCGGTGGACGACCTCGCGTTCGTACGCCGGGCCGAGCGCCGCGGCGAGTTCCCCGGTGGAGCGCCCGAGCAGGCCGGGCAGTTCCACCGCGTCGTAGTTGACCAGCCCCCGGGCCACCGACGCGCCGTCGACGTCGACCAGGTCCACCGGATCCCCGGCGGTGAAGGTGCCGTCCACGGCGGTGATCCCGGCCGGCAGCAGCGACTTGCGCCGACCCACCACGGCCTGCACCGCGCCCGGGTCGAGGTGCAGTCGGCCCCGGGGCGCGGTGGCGTGCGCCAGCCAGAACAGCCGGGCCGCCGGGCGTCGCCGGGCCGGGTGGAAGAACGTGCCCACCGGTACGCCGGCCAGCGCGTCACCGGCCAGCGGGGCGGCGGTGAGCACCACCGGGATGCCGAAGCCGGTGGCGATCCGGGCGGCCTCCACCTTGGTGACCATGCCCCCGGTGCCGACCCCGGCCCGGCCCGCGCCGCGGATGTCGACGCCGGCCAGGTCGGCCTCGCCGCGTACCTCGGTGATCCGGGTGCTGCCGGGGCGGGTCGGGCTCCCGGTCCAGAGCGCGTCGACGTCGGAGAGCAGGACCAGCAGGTCGGCGTCGACGAGGGCGGCGACCAGGGCGGCCAGCCGGTCGTTGTCGCCGAACCGGATCTCCTCGGTGGCGACCGTGTCGTTCTCGTTGACGATCGGTACCGCCCGCAGGTCGAGCAGCTTGCGCAGGGTCCGGTACGCGTTGCGGTAGTGCGTCCGCCGGGTCACGTCGTCGACGGTGAGCAGGACCTGTCCGACGGTGAGCCGGTGCCGGGCGAAGCCGGCTGCGTACCGGCCGATCAGCAGGCCCTGGCCGACGCTGGCGGCGGCCTGCTGGGTGGCCAGGTCACGCGGGCGGCGGGGGAGCCCGAGCGGGGCGAGCCCGGCGGCGATCGCCCCGGAGGAGACCAGCACCACCTCGCGGCCGGCGGCGACCAGTGCGGCGAGGGCGTCCACCAGGGTGGCCACCCGGGCTTCGTCCAGGCCGCCGGTCGCGGTGGTCAGCGAGGACGAACCGATCTTGACGACGATCCGCCGGGCACTGGTGACTGCTTCACGCACCCGCCCATTCTGCGCGGTCGGCCCCGACGGACCCCGCCGCGTTCCCATATCCTGGCCGGTCGGGACGCCTGAGGAGGCCGCTGGTGACACCTGAGGAGTACGTCGAGGCGGTGCTCGCGCTGGTCGAGCGGATCCCGCCGGGTCGGGTGATGTCCTACGGGGCGGTCGCCGACGCGCTCGCCGAACGGTCCGGGCGGGCCTCGGCCCGGCTGGTCGGCTCGATCATGGCCCGGCACGGGGCTGCGGTGCCCTGGTACCGGGTGGTGAACGCGGCGGGCCGGCTGCCACCCGGCCACGAGGCGCGGGCGCGGGCGCTGCTGCGGGCGGAGGGCTGCCCGCTGCGGGGTGCCGGGGTGGATCTGGATGCCGCCAAATGGTGGCCGGGTGAGGGACGGTGACCAGGCGAGAACGTGAGTAGCATTCGGCCGCATGGACGTGTCGCCGGCCGAGCCCGGCTCACCCCCCGCCGGCCCCCCACCGGCCGCCACCGGCGTGCCCGGGTCAACCGGCGCGGCGTTCCCCGCCGGCCCGCCGCCGGCCGGCGCGGCCCTGCCGCGTCGGGTGCACGCCGGCTACGCGCTCGGCTCGCTGGCCACCGGGGCGTTCGGCACCGTGCCCGGGTTGCTGCTGCTGCCCTATCTGACCGACACCCTCGGGGTGGCCGCCGGGCTGGCCGCCCTGCTGGTGCTGCTGCCGAAGGCATGGGACGTGCTGGTCAACCCGGTGGCCGGGCGGATCTCCGACCGGACCCGCTCCCGGCTGGGGCCGCGCCGGCCGTGGCTGCTCGGTGCCGGGCTCGCCCTGGCGGTGCTCTTCGCCGCGATCTTCGCCGCCCCGTTCGGGGTCGGGCCGGCCGCCGGGGCGTACGTGGCCGTGGCCTTCCTCGCCACCGCCACCGCGTTCGCCTTCTTCCAGGTCCCGTACGTGGCGATGCCGGCCGAGCTGACCGACGACGCAGCGGAGCGTACCCGACTGATGAGCTGGCGGGTCGCGGTGCTGGCGCTGGCCATCCTGATCTCCGGCGCGGTGGCCCCGATCGTGGTGACGGCGGGCGGCGAGGGGTTGGCCGGGCACCGCTGGATGGGGGTGTTCGTCGCCGCGCTGATCGCGCTCGGCGCGCTCGGCGCGTTCCTCGGCACCCGCTCAGCGGCGACCGGCTCGGTGACCGCGACCGAGCCGACGCTGCGCGCCCAGCTCGCCGTGGTCGCCGCCGACCGCCCGTTCCGGGCGCTGCTGCTCTGCTTCGTGATCCAGTCCGCCGGGGTGGCGACGATCCTGGCCGGGGTCAGCTACTTCGCCGCTCAGATCCTGCGGGATCCGACCACCGGCCCGACCGTGCTGTTCGCCTGCTTCGTCGGGCCGGCGCTGCTGGTGATGCCGCTGTGGACCCGGCTCGGCGCGCGACTGGGCAAGAAGACCGCGCTGGTCGCCGCCTCGCTGCTGCTGGCCGTCGGCGCGGCGGTCCTGGTGGCCGCGCCGGTGCTGCCCGCCGCCGCCGTCTACGCGGTGGTCGCGCTGCTCGGGGTCGGGTACGCCGGCCAGCAGGTCTTCGCGCTCGCCCTGCTCCCCGACTGTGTGGCCGCCTCGACCGCGCGCACCGGCCGACGCCAGGCCGGCGTCTTCACCGGCCTCTGGACCGCCGGCGAAACCCTGGGTCTGGCCCTGGGCCCCGGCATCTACGGCCTGGCCCTGGCCCTGTCCGGCTACGTCTCCTCAGCCACCGGCACCGCCGCCCCCCAACCCCCCACCGCCCGCCTGGGCGTCCTCCTGGCCTTCACCCTCCTCCCAGCCCTCCTCATCGCCCCCGCCACCCTCCTCCTCCGCCCCCACCCCTACCTCCCCACCCCCACCCCCACCCCCACCCCTCCCACCCCCACCCCCACCCCTCCCACCCCCACCCGCCCCGTCGATCAAGGAGTTGTGGCGGGGACGAAAGCCGCGAAAATCCACGGAAAGGCCACCACAAGTCCATGATCGACGAAACCGGGGTGCCTGCGGAGCGGGTGCTGGATGAGATTCGGCAGTTGCGGGCGGGGGATCGGCCGGTGCATGGGGGGCGGTTGTTCGCCTATGTGTATGACTCGGGGGTGGGCGGGCTCGACGCGCTGGCGGGGGCGGCTTATGCGGAGAGCGCGCACGTGAACGGGCTCGACCCGACCGCTTTTCCGTCTCTGCTGGCTATGGAGAACTGGCTGGTGGGGGCGGCCGGCGGGTTGCTCGGGGGTGGGCCGGGAAGCGGTGCGCCGGAGGTGGTGGGCAGTGTCACCAGCGGCGGGACCGAGTCGCTGATCCTGGCCGTCAAGGCGGCCCGGGACGCCCGCCCGGAGCTGACCGCACCCCGGATCGTGGTGCCGGCCAGCGGGCACGCCGCCTTCGCCAAGGCCGCCCACCTGCTCCGGGTCGCCCTCGACACGGTCGCCGTCGACCCGGTGACCCTGCGCCCGTCGGTGGCCGACGTGGCCGCCGCGATCCGCCCGGAGACGGTGCTGGTGGCCTGCTCCGCCCCGTCGTACGCGCACGGGGTGGTCGATCCGGTCGCCGGGATCGCGCGGGTCGCGGCGGCAGCCGGGGTGCGCTGCCACGTGGACGCCTGCTTCGGCGGCTGGACCCTGCCCTACCTGCGTCGCCTCGGCGTGCCGGTGCCGCCGTTCGACTTCACCGTCGCCGGGGTCACCTCGATCTCCGTCGACCTGCACAAGTACGCGTACGCCCCGAAGGGCGTCTCGGTGCTGCTGCACCGGGACGCGACGCTGCGCGCCCCGCAGTTCTTCGCGTACGCCGACTGGCCCGGCTACACGATGGTCAACCCGGTGCTCGCCTCGACCCGCTCGGGTGGCCCGATCGCGGCCGCGTACGCCACCCTGCGGCACCTCGGCGACGACGGCTACCTGCGGCTCGCCGCGGCGACCCGGGAGGCGGTCGGTGGACTCGCCGCCGCGGTACGCGCGGTCGACGGGTTGCGGCTGATGGCCGAGCCGGAGTCCACAGTGGTCTGCTTCACCGGCACCGATCCGGCGCTCGACCTGTTCGTGCTGGTCGACGAGCTGACCGCCCGGGGCTGGCACACCCAACCCCAGCTCCGGTACGCCGACCTGCCCGCCAGTGTGCACCTCACGGTGACCGCCTCGGTGGCACCCCGGGTGGCCGAGTTCGGCCCGGACCTGGCCGCCGCGGTGGCCGCCGCCCGTCGGGCCGGCCGGGTCGAGCTGCCCGCCGAACTGGTCGCCCTGGCCGGGTCGCTGACCCCGGAGGCGCTCACCCCGGAGCTGGTCGCCGGGCTCGCCGCCGGCCTGGGGCTCGGTGCCGGGCCACCGGACCGGATGGCGGTGGTGAACACCCTGCTCGACGCCGCCCCCGCCGCGCTGCGGGAGCGACTGCTCGTGGAGTTCGTCGGCCTCCTCCAACGCCCCACCTGGTGACCCACCCCACCCCACCCCCGCCCACGCCGGCCCGGTTTAGCTCGGTGATCAAGAGGTTTGGGTCAACGTTCGGTGTGGAGGTGACACAAACCTCTTGATCACCGGGGTCAGGCCGGGGCGCCGGAGGAGCGCCGGCCAGCGCAGGGGGCTACGTCGGGTGGCTGTGGTTGACTGTTCGTCGGGGACCGGGTGTGGTCGGACGGGACGGGAGGCGGTCGTGCAGGTGCCGGGAGTGCTCGGCGAGCCGATCCGGTTCGTCCTCAACTGGGGCCGCCGCTACTCGCTCTGGGTGTTCAACTTCGGCCTGGCCTGCTGCGCGATCGAGTTCATCGCCACCAGCATGGGCCGGCACGACTTCATTCGGCTGGGCGTGATCCCGTTCGCCCACGGCCCCCGGCAGGCCGACCTGATGGTGGTCTCCGGCACGGTGACCGACAAGATGGCACCGGCGATCAAGCGGCTGTACGACCAGATGCCCGAGCCGAAGTACGTGATCTCCTTCGGCGCCTGCTCCAACTGCGGCGGCCCGTACTGGGACTCGTACTCGGTGACCAAGGGGGTGGACCAGCTCATCCCGGTCGACGTCTACGTGCCCGGCTGCCCGCCCCGGCCGGAGGCGCTGCTGCACGGCATCCTCCGCCTCCAGGAGCGGATCGCCGCCGAGCAGTCCGGCATCGGCGGCGTGGACCGCACCGACCCGCTGGCCCCACCCGCCGACGTCACGCCCGCCGACGGCGGCCCGCCGCGCCCGGTCGAGTCGCTCACCGCACCCCCGGTCCGCCCGCCGGCCGGCTGACTGGTCGCCATGGTCACCGGTCCCTCGGCCGGCTGACCGCCCGCCCTGGTCGACGGTCCCTCGGCCGGCTGACCGTTCCGCCCGGTCACCGACCCGCCCGAGGTGTCCCGGTCCCCGGCCGCCATCGGGAGCCGGGCGGCGATCCGGCGACGGCCACCGATCGCGGCCGACCGGTGCCGCGGACGAACCGACAGGATGATCTTCAATGTCGGCGGTCGTCGCTATCTTGCGGGGCATGACATCGATGCGAGCCACGGGGGCCGCTCTCCTTGCGGCGCTCGCCACCGCCACACTCCTGGCGGCTCCGGCCGCCGCCGCCACCGCCGGGTACACCGGGCTGGTCAGCGATCCCGACGGCGTGCCCGTCCCGAACGCCTGTTTCGCCGTACACACCTCACCCACCGACGTCGTCGCCGAGCACTGCACGGACGCCGACGGCCGGTACACCCTCCCCAGCCCGGGCGGCACCGCGACCTACAAGGTGCGGATGCACGCCGCCGGCCTGCGCACCGAGTGGTGGTACCGCGCCCCCGACCATCTGAACGCGGACTCGGTCTACTTCCCCCCGGACGAGCTGATCGAACGGAACTTCACGCTCGGCCGCGGCTCGGCCGGCATCAGTGGCACGATCACCGACGAGAACGGTGTGGCCACCGACGCCACCGTCACGGTGTACGGGGTGGACTTCTTCTACGAGGCCATCGCCTACACCTGGGACCTGGGCGCGGGCCGATACGCCCTGCGCGACCTGCCGCCCGGCCGCTACCGGATCTCGGTGTCGGACAACGTGCGTGGCTTCCAGTGGGTGCCGGGGAAGGAGAGCCAGGAGGAGGGGACGGTGTTCACCCTCACCGACGGGGACGCGGTGGTGGTGGACGAGAGCTTCCTGCCGATGGGCTCGGTCGAGGCGCGGGTCACCGACGCGGTCACCGGCCTGCCGGTGCCCCGGCCCTGCCTGAGCGTGCTGTCCACCGGCGGCAACGACGCGGACGCCTGCGGCGTCGACGGGGTGGTCCGGGTGCCCCGGGTCCGGCCCGGCTTCTGGAAGCTCTCCGTCACCGGCGGGGCGTCGTACTTCAGCCTCGACGAGACGCCGGACTACTACGAGATCACCCGGGGGCAGCTCACCCGGGTCGCGTTCCAGCTGCGTCCCGGTGCGGCGGTCACCACGTCCGTGCTGGACGCGGCGACCGGCGAGCCGGCCGAGGACATCTGCGTCCGGACGGTCCGGCCGAGGGGCGGCGGACAGTCCGCCCGGATGGGCAGCACCTGCGCCGGGGACGACGGCCGGCTGGCGATCGGCCCGTTCTCCACCGCGGAGACCTTCCAGCTCTACGCCTACCAGGCGGTCCACCCGTGGGTGCCGCCCACCAAGCGGTACGGGAACCAGTGGGTCACCGCCGACGGGGGCAGCGGGGACCAGCGGGAGGCGCTGACCGTCACCCTGAAGCCGGGGCAGACGATCACCATTCCGACGATCCGGATGGACCCGCCGGGCAGCCTCACCGGCACGGTCCGCAACCCGGCCGGCGCGGCGGTCCCCGGGATCTGCACCTACCCGTTCGCCTTCCACCCCGGCCAGGGCTCGGTCTTCGGCGCGAACTGCACCAACGCGCAGGGCCGGTACACGATCACCGACCTGGGGCCGTACCGCTGGCCGGTGGAGTTCACGCCGCTGGCCAACACCGGGTACGCCTGGCAGTGGTCCGGGGACGTCGCGGACCGGTTCTCCGCCACGCTCACCCCGGTCACCGCCGGGGGCACCGCGACCATGGACGCCACGCTGACCGCCGGTGGCGTGCTGGCCGGGCGGGTCACCGAGGGCGCCGGCCCGGTGGACGCGGGCTACGTCTGGACGTACCACGCGCGGACGGGGGACATCACCAGCCCGTCGTACGCCAACATCGCCCGGGACGGCACGTTCAGCCTGCCCGGCCACCGCACCCAGGACGTCTACGTCGAGTACGCGGACACCGAACGGAGCTGCTGGTACGGCGCCCCGGGCCGTAACCCGATTCCGGTCGCGGTACGGGCCGGGGCGACCACCACGGTCACGGCCGACATGACCCGTACCTGCGCACGCGCGCCGCTGGTGGCGTCCCAGACGAGGGCGGCCGACAGCCTACGCTGAGCGTCGGCCGGCCGGGTGGCCAGGCGGGTCCGTCCCGCCGCCCCGGGCCACCCGGCCGAGCGCCGTCCCGGGCCACCCGGCTGAACGCCGTCCCGGGTCACCCGGCCGGCTGAACGCCGTCCCGGGCCACCCGGCCGGCCGAGCGCCCCGCTGGCGGGCGGGGATTAGCGTGCGCTTCATGACCGACTCTGCGGACAAGCGTTCCGCCTTCATCGTCGACGTGCTGACCGAGGAGTTCGGCGCGTCGATGGCGCTCGACCCGGCGGCGTTCCGCCGCAAGTTCCGCAAGATGGCCGCCTCGCCGTTCGCCTTCTACCGGGGCAGCGCCGCCCTGTTCTACGCCGACCAGCGCGGCGGGTTCGCCGACGACGCGTTCCTCGACGAGCGGACCAGCCGGGTGTGGATCCACGGCGACCTGCACGCGGAGAACTTCGGCACCTACATGAACGGCTCCGGGCACCTGGTGTTCAACGTCAACGACTTCGACGAGGCGTACGTCGGGCCGTTCTCCTGGGACCTCAAGCGGCTGGCCGCCAGCGTGGCGCTGCTCGGCTACGCCAAGGCGCTGTCGGACCGGGCGATCGGCGAGCTGGTCACCGGGTTCGCCCGGTCGTACCTGACCGAGCTGCGGGCCATCGCCGCCGGTGGGGACGACGCGATCGGCTCGATCACCCTGGACAACGCCGACGGGGTGCTGCGCCGGGTGCTCCAGCAGGCCCGCCTGAACACCCGGGTGGACCTGCTGGCCGCGCAGACCACCGTCGACAACTACGAGCGGCGGTTCGCCCTCGGTGACGGGGTCTACGAGATCGACGGGGAGACCCGGGAGCGGGTCTGCGCCGCGTTCACCGGCTACCTGGACACGCTGCCCGAGGCGACGGCCCGGCTGCGTCCGGTCGCCACCCAGATCAAGGACGTGGTGCTGCGCAAGGGGGTGGGCATCGGCTCGGCCGGGCTGCCGTCGTACAACCTGCTGCTGGAGGGGCACACCGAGGCCCTGGAGAACGACGTGGTCATCTACATGAAGCAGGCGCAGGTGCCGGCGGTGGCCCGGCACATCGACGACGAGCGGGTCCGGGGCTACTTCCGGCACCAGGGGCACCGGACGGCCGAGTCGCAACGGGCGTTGCAGGCGCACGCCGACCCGTGGCTGGGCTTCACCGAGCTGGACGGGGCCGGTCAGCTCGTCGCCGAGGTCTCACCGTACGCCGCCGACCTGGACTGGTCGGACGTCAACGAGCCCGAGGAGCTGGCCGGGGTGCTCGCCGACCTGGGTCGGGCGGTGGCCCGGATGCACTCGGTGGCCGACGACGAGTCCAGCCACGACCTGGTGGACTACTCCACCGAGGAGGCGATCGTCGCGGCGGTCGGCGACGACACCGACGGCTTCGTCGGGCACCTGGTCGAGTTCGCCCACCGGTACGGCGTGCAGGCCCGCACCGATCACCAGCTCTTCGTCGACCTGTTCCGCAACGGCCGGCTGCCCGGCATCTGAGCCGGCCCGGCGCGCGCCCGGTGCACGTCGGGCGGTCGCCGGTCGACGTTCACCGGTCGAACTCCAGCACCACCTTGATGTCGTCGTCGGTGTGGGCGTACGCCTGGGCGTACGCCGACACCGGCACCCGGCGGGTGATCAGCGCGTTCAGCCAGGACTGGTCGGCCCGGGTGAGGGCCTGGGCGGCCGTCTCCCAGTGCCGCCGGTTGGCGTTGACCGAGCCGAAGACCACGTTGTTCTCCAGCACCAGCGCCCGGTTGAGCGCCCCGGCGTCGAAGTCGATGGTCCGGCCCCCGCTGGAGACGCCGGTGAGGCAGACGATCCCGGCCGGACCGACCTTGCACATGGCGTCCAGCACCACCGTCGGCGCTCCGGTGCACTCGACCACCACGTCCGGCTCGAAGTCCAGGTCGTTCACCGGCACCGCGTGGTACGTCGCGCCGAGCGCCCGGACCAGGTCCGGCTTCGGCCCGGTGGTGTTGCGGTCCAGCACGTGCACCGACAGCCCCCGCTGGACGGCCAGCAGGGCCGCCAGCAGCCCGATCGGCCCGGCGCCGGTGACCAGCACGGTCTGCGGTTTCCACTCGGCGCGGGTGCCGATCCGGGAGATGTGGTCCCACGCCTTCGCCACCACGCTGGCCGGTTCCAGCAGCATGCCGACCGGGGTGAGGACCGGGTCGAGCCCGACGGCGAACTTGGGCTGCACCCGCCAGCGGTCCCGGGCGAAACCGGAAAGCCCCTTGATCCCGTGCTCGGTGTACCGGCCGTTGCGGCACATGTCCCACTCGTCGACCGCGCAGTTCGGGCAGGGCACCGGGTCGGGGTGCCGGACGATGCCGGCCACCAGGTCGCCGGCTTGCAGGGTGCCGGACGGGTCCTCCAGCACCCGGCCGAGCGACTCGTGGCCGAGCACCAGCTCCCGCTGGCCGGGCGGGGCCTCGCCGTAGTCCCCGGAGATGATCTCCTGGTCGGTGCCGCAGATGCCGACGGCGAGCGCCTCGACCAGGATGGCGCCCTCCTCGGCCGCCGGCTCCGGCCAGTCCTGCACCAGCCGCAGCGAGTCGCGGACCCCGGGAGTCACCGTCACAGCGCGCACGGTCCCATCTTTCCCCGCCCCGCCCCGTCCCGCCCGGCAAAGCGGCAGATGCCCGGTCCCGCCCGCCGGGCAAGGCGGCAGATGCCCACCCCGGCCGCTCGGGACGGCGACAGATGCCCGCCCTCCCCGCCCTGAGACGGCAGGCGCGCGGGTCCGGCACAGCGGGCGGCGTCGTTCCGCTCACCTCATCCAGGCACCCGTCGGGCGCGGACGACCGGACGGGCGCACCCGGGGCCGGGGTGGCGGCCATAGGATCGACCGCATGACTCCGGAAGAGGTCGGTCGGCGGGTAATCGCGCTGCTCGCGCCGGTCGAGGCGACCGCGTCGGTGTCCGGTGGGCAGGCCCATGCCCGGGGCACCGTCGACGTACCCCCGACGGCCTGGGCGGACACGCTCCGCGCGGTCCGCGACGACGCCGAGCTGGCCTGTGACTTCTTCGACTGGCTCTCCGCGGTCGACGAGTTGGCCGGCGGCTTCGACATCGTGGTGCACCTCTGGTCGACCCGGCACCGGCACGGGGTGCTGCTGCGGACCCGGGTGCCCAGGGAGACCCCGACGGTGGCGTCGGTGGTCGACGTCTTCCCCGGGGCGGCCTGGCACGAGCGGGAGACCCACGAGATGTTCGGCGTGGACTTCGCCGGCCACCGGGGGTTGACCCCGTTGCTGCTTCCGCCGGAGTTCGAGGGTCACCCGTTGCGTAAGGAGTTCGTGCTCGCCTCCCGGGTGGCGAAGCCGTGGCCGGGGGCGAAGGAGCCGGGCGAGTCGGAGGCCGGTGGGGGTCGCCGGGCGGTCCGCCCGCCCGGGGTGCCCGCCCCGGGCGAGTGGGGCACGGTGCCGGCCCCGGCCGGGCCGGTGACCGTGGGTGACGGGCCGCGCGGCGGTCCGGCCCGCGCGCCCCGGGAGCGGCCGGCCCGGCCCGCGGGGGCCGCCCCGCCGCGTACCTCCCGCTCCGGCGCGGCCGGCGACGGCCCGGCACGCGACGACCGGGGCGGCGACGAGGGGGGTACGGCCTGATGCCGACCTGGTTGGAGCTGGTGATCCGGATCGGCGGTGTGCTGGTCGCGTTCCTCACCCTGCCGCTGATCGTCGGCCAGGCCGAGCACAAGGTGATGGCGCACATGCAGGGCCGGCTCGGTCCGATGTACGCCGGGGGCTTCCACGGCTGGGCGCAGCTCGTCGCCGACGGGATCAAGTTCGTCCAGAAGGAGGACATCACCCCGCGCGAGGCGGACCGGGCGGTGTTCCGGCTGGCCCCGGTGGTGGCCCTGGTGCCCTACCTGCTGGTGCTGCTGGTGATCCCGCTCGGCCCGGGCGACCTGGTCGGGCAGCCGCTGGACATCGGCCTGTTCTTCGTGCTGGCGGTGGTCGGCGTCGGCGTGGTGGCGGTGCTGATGTCGGCGTGGGCCTCGGCCAACAAGTACAGCCTGCTCGGCGGGTTGCGCGGGGCGGCCCAGCTGCTCGGCTACGAGCTGCCGCTGGTGCTGGCCGCCGCCTCGGTGGCGATGGCGGCCGGGACGCTGAGCCTCGGCGGGATCGTCGAGGCGTGGCAGCCGTGGTGGCTGTTCTGGCAGGCCCCCGCGATGATCGTGTTTTTCGTGGCCGGGCTGGCCGAGATCCGCCGGCCCCCGTTCGACATGCCGGTCGCCGACTCGGAGCTGGTCTTCGGCTACATGACCGAGTACACCGGGCTGCGGTTCGCGTTCTTCCTGCTCGCCGAGTACGTCGGCATCGTGGTGATCGCCGCGCTGACCACAGTGCTCTTCCTCGGCGGCTGGCAGGGGCCGTTCGCCGACGCGCAGCTCGGCTGGTTGTGGACCCTGCTGAAGGTCTTCGCCGTGTCGTTCGTGATCATCTGGCTGCGGGTGTCGTTCCCCCGGCTGCGAGAGGACCAGCTCCAGCGGCTGTGCTGGCTGGTCCTGGTGCCGGCGGCCCTGGCCCAGCTGGTCCTCACCGCCGCGGTGCGTCTCTCGCTGAGTTGAGCGGCGCTGCGGCCCGGGCGTGCGGTGCGGTCCGGCAGTGCGGTCAGGCCCCGGCAGTGCGGTAAGGCCTGGGCAGTGCGGTGCGGCCCGGAGGGGTCCGGGAGTGATCCCGGACCCCTCCGGCGCGCTCACGGCGCGGCGTAGAGCAGGCGGTTGGGGGAGCCGGTCCCCGGGTTGACCACCTTGCCGGTGGTGGCCGCGCTGATCAGCGCGCTCTTGGCCGTGGCGAGGGTGGCCGACGGGTTGGTCTGCCGGTAGCGGGCCAGCCAACCGGTGACGTGCGGGGCCGCCATCGAGGTGCCGGACCAGCCGCTGGCCACGGCGGTGTTCGAGGCGATGCCGGCGGAGGTGATGTCCACCCCCGGGGCGAAGATGTCGACGCAGGTCCCGTAGCTGGAGAACGAGGCCCGGTTGTCGTTGACGTCGGTGGCCGCGACGGTGATCCCCCGGCTGGAGCGGGGGCCGTTGGTGCAGGCGTCGGTGTTGAAGTTGTTGGCGATGAAGACCGGGTACACGCCGTGGTCGATCAGGTTCTCGATCGAGGTGTTCGCGGAGGTGCCGTACCCCTGGAGGCTGAAGTTCGCCACCGAGACGGTCGCGTGGTTGGTGGCCAGCCAGTCGACCCCCTCGATCAGGTCGGTGCTCCACCCGGAGTTGTCACACTGGAGGACCCGGACCGCCCGGATGGTCACCGACTTGGCGACCCCGTAGGTGCTCCCGCCGACGGTGCCGGCGACGTGGGTGCCGTGGCCGTGGCAGTCGTTGGTGCCGTTGCCGTCGCCGACCGCGTCGTAGACCCCGGCGGCCCGGGTGCCGAAGTCGACGTGGGTGGCCCGGATGCCGGAGTCGACCACGTAGGCGGTCACCCCGGAACCGGTCGTGGTGTAGCCGAAGCTGTTGCTCAGCGGCAGGTTGCGCTGGTCGATACGGTCCAGCCCCCACGACGGCGGGTTGCTCTGCACGGCCTGAATGGACCCGCCCCGGGCCTGGGCCCGGCCGGTCCGGGCGGTGGCCGGTGCGGTCAACTCCGGCCCGGTGGTGGTCAGCCCGCCGTGGATGCGGGTGTCCCGCTCCACGTACTGCACGGCCGGGTCGCTGCGGACGGCGGCGAGGGCGGCCGGCGGCAGCACCGCGGCGTACCCGTCGAGGACCTGGGTGTAGCGGTTCAGTACGGTGCCGCCGGCCCGCTCGGCGACGGTGACCGACTGGGAGGTGCGGGCGAGGCGGGCGGTGCGCTCGCCGCTGACCGGCTTGTCGTCCAGGACGACGATGTACCGGTCCGGCGCGGCCTCCGCGCCACCGGCCAGCAGCGGCGCGGGCGCGGCCCGTCCGGGGCCGGGGGTGCCCGGGGCCGCGACGGCGGCGTTGGTGGTGGCGAGCGCGCCGACGAGAACACCGGCGAGTACGCCCAGACGTGCGGCTGTGCTACCCAGCTTGCGCAAGGCTCGTTCCTCCTCAAGAGGGGAGTCCGTAGTGGACGTGAGTCCGCCATCGACGGAAATCGCAGCGACGGACTCCCCTACTCCAACAGGTCATATTGACCATCGTGTTAACTCTTGGGCACTGAAGGTGAATGTGTGACACCTCTCAGTGTCCGGCGGTGGGCACAGTCGTGCGCCCCCACCCGGCAGGCCGGGCAGGGGCGCGTGGTCGGTGGTGGCTCAGCCGATCGGGGTGTGCTCCGGCGGCACCTGCTCGCCGGGCGGCGGGGGCGGCGGGGGAGTGCCGTCGCCGAACGGTCGGCCGCCGAGGGCCTCCCGCCCGTGCGGGCTGAGCCAGTTGACCAGGTCCGGGCCGAGCGGCACCACCCCGGTCGGGTTGATGTCCCGGTGCACCTCGTAGTAGTGCCGTTTGATGTGGTCGAAGTCGATGGTGTCGCCGAATCCGGGGGTGGCGAACAGGTCCCGGGCGTACGCCCACAGCACCGGCATCTCGCTCAGCTTCTGCCGGTTGCACTTGAAGTGACCGTGGTAGACCGGGTCGAAGCGGGCCAGCGTGGTGAACAGCCGCACGTCGGCCTCGGTGATGGTGTCGCCGACCAGGTAGCGCTGGCCGGCCAGCCGGTCGCTGAGCCAGTCCAGCCGGTCGAACAACCGCCGGTACGCCTTCTCGTACGCCTCCTGCGAGCCGGCGAAGCCGCACCGGTAGACCCCGTTGTTGACGTCGGCGAACACCACGGCGTTCACCTCGTCGATCTCGGCGCGCAGGTGCTCCGGGTAGAGCTGCGGGGCACCCTCGCGGTGGTACGCCGTCCACTCGGTGGACAGGTCCAGGGTCATCTGCGCGTAGTCGTTGGTGACCACCTGCCCGGTCGGCACGTCGACGATCGCCGGCACGGTGATCCCCCGGTCGTAGTCGGGGTAGCGGGCGAAGAACGCCTCGGCCAGCCGCTCGATGCCGAGCACCGGGTCGCGCCCGCCCGGGTCCAGGTCGAACGTCCAGCTCCGGGCGTCGTGGGTGGGCCCGGCCACCGCCATCGGCAGCGCCTCCTCCAGCCCGAGCAGCCGCCGTACGATGATCATGCGGTTGGCCCACGGGCAGGCCCGGCTGACCACCAGGCGGTAGCGGTCCGGCTCGACGGGGTAGCCGTCCCGCCCGTCGGCGGTGATCCGGGTGGCGATGTAGCGCTGGTCCCGGGTGAACTCGCCGCCCGGCTCGACGTACTTGCCGCCGCTCTGGGTCGCCGTCGTGCCGTTGCTCTCCGCCATGGTGTCGCCCTTCGTCCGCTTCGGCTCCCATCATGGCGGTTCTTCCGCCCCGGGGCAGCACAACGGCGTCCGGGGCGGCTGGCTGGCCGGATCAGCGTGCCCGGGCCGGAAGGACCGATGCGCCCAGCCTGACGGTCGACCCGCCCCCGTACCCTCCCGGCGCGTCAACCAGCAGGTGAGACGCCATGATCAAATTGCGATCTGAACGTCAACACCGTTGCGTTAGGCGGAACGGCTGTTCGTCAACCAGCACTGCCTCGCCGATCATGGAGTTGCGGTGGGTAACAAAACGCCCGTAAAACCCCCAAAATCGGCACCACAACTCCATGATCGCCAAGTAGGCCCCCGCTTCCCGATCGGGCACTTCCTGTCCCGGGTTGACCAGCCGCCCACGGCGTTAACGCAACGGTGTTGATCTGAACGTGCTTGCCCGGCGTGTCGTCCACATTTTCGTCATCTGATCAAGCTCTCGTCATCTGATCAAGCTCAGCGCACGGACCGGGCGCTGGACTGAGCTCGGGGCACGTACCGGGCGCTCGTCCGAGCCCGGGGCCGGCCCGCGCCGACCTCGACCGGCTGGCGCGGGGCCGGTCCGCCTTAGGCTGGCCACATGATCGACGTGGCGGCGGTGGCCCGGCGGTTCGTGGCCGACGTGTGGAACGCCGGCCGCGAGGAGTCGGCGTACGAGCTGGTGGCCGAGGAGTGCCCGGGGCTCGGCGGCACCGGCCCGGCGGCGGTGCTGGCCTGGCACCGTGACCGCCGGGCCGCCTTCCCCGACCTGCGCTACAAGCTGGTGGACGTGGTGGCGGCCGGGGACCGGGTGGCGCTGCGCTGGCGGGCCGCCGGCACCCAGGCGGGGCAGTTCGGGCCGGTGCCGCCGACCGGGCAGGTGGTCAGCTACTCCGGGGCGACGTTCCTGCGGTTCGACGCCGCCGGGCGGATCGTCGACGTGTGGAGCGTCAACGAGCTGTTCCAACTGCTGCAACAGTTGGGTGTGGAGATGCTGCCGCCGCTCACCGACGCCGGGGCGTGATCCGGGCGATCGACAGGTTCACCGGGAACGGCTCGCCGGTGTCGACGAACTTCGTCCACCGCCCGGTCTCCCGGTAGACCTCGTTCACCGCGTCGATCTTGTAGGTGTGCACGACCAGGCCGTCGTCCTCCACCTCGATCCGCCAGTAGAACGGGATGCCGGCCTGCGCGTAGAGGGTCGGCTTGAGCACCCGGTCGATGGAGCGGGTGCTGGGGGAGACGATCTCGACGGCCAGCACCACCTCGTGCGGCTCGTACCGGGACGGTTCGCGGGCGGCGGCGGTGGACGTGGTCACCAGCACGTCGGGGATGAACGAGCGGGTCCGGTTGATCCGCACCTCCACGGCCTGGGTCACGTCGTAGTCGTCGGGACACTCCTCTTCGAGCGCGACGCCAAGTCGCATCGCGATGGTCTGGTGGACACGGGTGGGGGAGGGGGACACGAGCAGCACTCCATCGAGAAGTTCGCGGCGGCGGCCGTCCGCGGGCAGCGCGTCCAGATCGTCGGTCGTCCAGCCGCCCTCGGGCGGATAGTCGTTCTGCAACGCGGCGGTCATCGGTCGGTCCTTTCCGGTGCGTCGTTCTCCCCACCCGTGAGGGTAACGCCGGCAAACGCCGGGTGGTGGTCGCGCACGCCGTGGTCACAGGGCAGGATGACCCCATGAGCGAGCGCGGCGGGCGAATCGGGGCGACACGGTGAGCGAGCGCGGCGGGCTTCCCGGCGAAGGACTGGTGAAGGGGCTGGCGGTCACGTTGAAGACGATGACCCGCCGGTCGACCACCCAGCAGTACCCGGACGTCGCCCCCGAGCTGCCGCCCCGCTCCCGGGGCGTGATCGCACTGCTGACCGAGAACTGCACGGTCTGCATGCTCTGCGCCCGGGAGTGCCCCGACTGGTGCATCTACATCGACTCGCACAAGGAGGAGGTGGCGGTGGCCGGCGCGGCCCGTCCCCGCCAGCGCAACGTCCTCGACAAGTTCGACATCGACTTCTCGCTCTGCATGTACTGCGGCATCTGCATCGAGGTCTGCCCGTTCGACGCCCTCTACTGGTCGCCGGAGTTCGAGTACGCCGAGTACGACATCAAGGACCTGCTGCACGACAAGGACCACCTCGGCCAGTGGATGGCCACCGTGCCGCCACCGCCCGCGCACGACCCGCACGGTGAGCCGGCCAAGGAGGAGACCACCGCCGCGCGCAAGGCCGCCGCCCCGACCAGCTCCGCCGCCCGCCCCACCGTGGTACGCCCCGAGCCCGCTCCCGCCACCCCCCGCGCCTCCGCCCCGCGCACTGCCGGCCCGGCCGCCGCCCGCGACTCCGACCCGGCCGGGTCCGGCGTCGAACCGGCCGCCCCCGAGCCCGGCCCCGCCGACGACGGAGGTGCCCCCCGGTGACCGGTGCGGACGTGCTGCTGCTCGCCCTGGGCGCGGTGGCGGTCGGGTCGGGGGTGCTGGTGGTCGCCACGAAGCACCTGGTCCGGGCCGGCCTCTACCTGGTGCTCTGCCTGGGCGCGCTGGCCGGCGACTACCTGGTGCTCACCGCCGAGCTGGTCGCCTGGGTGCAGGTGCTGATCTACGTGGGCGCGGTGGTGGTGCTGCTGCTGTTCGCGGTGATGCTGACCCGTGCCCCGATCGGGGCCTCCGACGACCTGGACCGGCCGGGCTGGCCGGCGGCCCTGATCGGCGGCGGCGTCGGGTTGGGCCTGACCGCGCTGCTGGTCGACGCGTTCCGCTGGTCGACGGTGGACCTGCCGGCGGCGGGCACCGCCGAGGGCATCGGCGAGCAGGTGTTCCGCTCCTGGGTCCTGCCGTTCGAGGTGCTGTCGGTGCTGCTGCTGTCCGCCCTGGTCGGCGCGGTCGTCCTGTCCCGTCCGGACATCGGCCGCCGCCCCGACGCCGCCCCCTCGGACCGCCCCGCCACCCCCGTCACCCCGCCGGCCCGGCCCGCGCCGGCCGCCGAGGACCGGTCCACCCTCGGTAACAGGGGTGTGGTCCGGTGAGGAGTGAGCCGGGTCTGCGGGCCCCGCAGTCGCGAGCTGAGGTATTCCGGTGAGGCCGGTCATCCCCTATGTCACCGCCGCGCTGCTGTTCGGCCTGGGCGTCTACGGCGTGCTGCGGCGGCGCAACGCGGTGCTGGTGCTGATGGCGGTGGAGCTGATGCTCAACGCGGTCAACCTGATCCTGGTCACCGCCGACACCACCGTGCGGGCGGTGCTGCCGCACTCCGGGCAGGTCTTCGCGCTCTTCGTGATCGTGCTGGCCGCCGCCGAGATCGGTGTCGGGCTGGCCATCGTGCTCCAGCTCTACCGGCTGCGGGCCAGCGTCACCGTCGACGACGTGCCGCTGACCGAGCCGGCCGGCGACCTGGCCAGGTCCGGATGGTCCGTCGACCGGCTCGGGGGCGGGCCGGGCGTGGACCGGGCCGTATCGTCCGTCGACCGGGCCGGGGTCGGGCCGGGCGGCGAGCGGACCGGGGTCGACCGGTGACCGGGCTGCTCGGGGCGGCGCTGCCGGCCGTACCACTGGTTGCCGGGTTGCTCGGGTTGCTGCTGCCGCCGGCACCGCGTGGGGCGACCACCGGGGAGGGCGCGGCCCGGCGGGCGGCGATCGGCCTCGGGGTGGCCGGCGCGGCCGGTGCGCTGCTGGTCGCGGTGCTGCTGCTGGTCCGGCTCGGCGACCCGGTGGAGACCAGCACGACCTGGATCGACCTGGGCGGGCTGCGGGTCACCCTCGGGGTACGGCTGGACGGCGTCGCCGGGCTGGTCGCGGTCGCGGTGGCGGCGGTGGCGCTGGCGGTGCAGGTCTACTCGGTGGCCTACCTGCGGCGCGGCCCGCACGACGACGTCGAGGTGGACCACCGTTACCCGCCCTACGCCGCGCAGATCAGCCTGTTCACCGCCGCGATGCTGCTGGTGGTGGTGAGTGGCGACCTGATCCTGCTGCTGGTCGGCTGGGAGGTGATGGGCCTCTGCTCGTACCTGCTGATCGCCCACGACCGGCGGCTGCCCGAGGCGCCGGCCGCCGCGATGAAGGCGTTCCTGGTCACCCGGGTGGGTGACGTCGGGTTCCTGCTCGGCATCGCGCTGCTCGGCGTCTCGGCCGGCAGCTTCCGGATCGCCGACGTGCTCGCCCACGACCACGCCACCGGCACGCTGACCGCCGCCTGCCTGCTGCTGCTCGCCGGGGTGGCGGGCAAGAGCGCCCAGTTCCCGCTGCACACCTGGCTGCCGGACGCGATGGCCGGCCCGACCCCGATCTCCGCGCTGATCCACGCCGCGACCATGGTCGCCGCCGGGGTGTACGCGGTGACCCGGCTCTATCCGCTGTTCACCCGGGCGCCGGTGGCGCTGGCGGTGCTCGGGGTGCTCGCCTCGGTCACCCTGCTGCTCGGCGCGTTCGCGGCCACCGCCCAGGACGACCTGAAGCGGGTGCTCGCCTGGTCGACGGTCTCCCAGCTCGGCTACATGACCGGCGCGCTCGCCGTGGGTGCCCCGGCTGCCGCGCTGTTCCACCTGCTCACCCACGCCGCGTTCAAGGCGCTGCTGTTCCTGGCCGCCGGTGCGGTGATCCACGCCGTCGGCACCACCCTGCTGTCCCGGATGGGTGGGCTGCGCCGGAGCATGCCGGTCACCTTCTGGTGCACCCTGATCGGCCTGGGCGCGCTGGCCGGGGTGCCGCCGCTGTCCGGTTTCTGGAGCAAGGACGGCGTGCTCGCCGCCGCCGGGGCCGCCGCGCTCGACGGCACCGGTCCCGCCCCGGCCTGGGTCGGTTGGCTGGTCTGGCTGGCCGGCCTGCTCGGGGTGCTGCTGACCGCCGCGTACGCCACCCGGCTGCTGCTGCGCGCCTTCTTCGGCGAGCCCCGGCTGCCGCTGCTGCACCCGCACGACCCGCCGGCTCTGATGCGTTGGCCGGTGCTGCTGCTGGCCGTCCCGGCGGCGCTGCTCGGCCTGGCGGCGTTCTGGCCGCCGTTCGCCGACCGGCTGCGCGGCACCGCCGCCGACGTCGAGCTGGTCCACCTGGCCCCGGCGGTGCTGCTGCCGCTGGTGTTGCTGCTGGCCGGGGCGGGGCTGGCCTGGGCCGGCTGGCGGCGGGATCCGGCCGCCGACCCGGCGCGTGCGCTGGGTCCGCTGCGGCCGGTGTTCGCCCGCGCCTTCCGCCTCGACGACCTGCAACACACCCTGGTGGTACGCCCCACGACGGCGCTCGCCCGGGTGACGCGCACCGGCGACGAGGTGGGGGTGGACGGGCTGGTCGAGGGGATCGGCCGGGGCGCCACCGCGCTCGGTGCCGGGCTGGCCGCGCTGCACCGGGCGGCGCTGCCCCGCGCGACGGCGGCGGTGCTGGCCGGTGCCCTGCTGATCGGCCTGGCCGCCGCCCTGATCGGAGGGTCCTCATGAGCTTTGGGCAGGTCCTGCTGGTCGCGGTGTTGGCGCTGCCGGCGGTGGGGGCGGCGCTGGTCGCCGTGGTCCCCGGGGAGCGGACGGCCCGGCTGCTCGGTACGGCGGTCGCCGGGTTGACCCTGGTCGGGGCGGTGCTGCTGGTGCTCGGCGACCACGGCTGGTTCGGCTACGGCCCGGCCCCCGCCGTGCAGCCCTGGCACGGGGTCGACCTGCCCTGGGTGCCCGGCCTCGACCTGCGCTTCCACCTCGGGGTGGACGGCATCTCCTGGCCGCTGGTGGTGCTCACCGCGCTGCTCACCCTGCTCTGCTGCGGCTACACGGTGCGCCGGGTGCCCGAGGGCGGTGGCAGCGGCCGGGCGCTGGTGGCGCTGCTGCTGGTGGTCGAGGTGGGCATCCTGGGCACCTTCCTGGCGCTCGACCTGGTGCTGTTCTTCGTCTTCTTCGAGATCGTCCTGCTGCCGATGTACGCGATCATCGCCGGCTGGGGTGGTACCGGTACGGCCGGCTCGTCGGCACGGGACGCGGCCCGGGCGGCGGCCCGCAAGTTCGCCCTCTACACGCTCTTCGGCTCGGTGCTGCTGCTGGTCGGCGTGTTCGTGGTGGTGGCCGCCGCCGGCACCGCCGACATCGTGGCGCTGACCGGTGGGGCGGGGCTGTCGCGGGGCACCCAGTTGGCCGCGTTCACCCTGCTCGGCCTGGCGTTCGCGGTGAAGGCCCCGCTCTGGCCGCTGCACTCCTGGCTGCCCGACGCGCACACCCAGGCACCCACCGTCGGCAGTGTCGTGCTCGCCGGGGTGCTGCTCAAGATGGGCACGTACGGCCTGATCCGGGTGGCGGTCGGGGTGGCCCCGGAGGGTGCCCGCTGGGCCGCGCCGGTCCTCGGGGTGCTGGCCGTCGCGGCGATCCTGGTCGGCTCGCTGGTCTGCCTGGCCCAGGACGACCTCAAACGGCTGATCGCCTATTCCAGCGTCGGGCACATGGGGTTCGTGCTGCTCGGGGTGGCGACGCTGACCGCCACCGGCATCCAGGCGGCGCTGATCGGCAACGTGGCGCACGGGGTGATCACCGGGCTGCTGTTCTTCCTCGCCGGGGCGGTCAAGGACCGGGCGCACACCGGGGCGCTGGCCGAGCTGTCCGGGCTGCGGGAGACCGCGCCCCGGCTGGCCGGGCTGCTCGGGTTCGCGGCCGTCGCCTCGCTCGGCCTGCCCGGGTTGGCGGGCTTCTGGGGTGAGGCGTTCGCCGTGGTCGCCGCCGTCGAGCGGGGCGGGCCGCTGTGGACCACGCTGGGAGTGCTGGCGGCGGTCGGCGGGGCGCTAACCGCCGCGTACTTCCTGCGGCTGTTGCGTCGGGTGACCCACGGTCGGCCGAGTCCCGTCGTCGGCCGGTTCGGCCCCGGCCTGGCCGGGGTGGAGCTGACCGCCTGGGTGCCGCTGGTCCTGCTCGCCCTGGCCGTCGGCCTGGTGCCCACCCTGGTGCTCGGCTACGCCACCGGCCCGGTGGACGCCCTGGTGGCGGTGGTCCGGTGACGTCCGCAGTCACGAACGGAGGTGGGTACCGGTGAGTGTGGTGCAGAGCGTCGACAACGTGGCGTTGCTGCCGGCGTACCTGGCGGCCGGCACCGCCGTACTCGTGCTGCTGGCGGATCTGCTGGTGGGCCGGGCCGGCGCGACGGTGGCCGTGGCCGGCGTGGGCGTCGTCGCCACCGGGGTCGGCGCGGTGGCGGTGGGCGCGGCCGGCACCCGGCGGACGTTCTGTGCCGGTGCCGACTGCTCGTGGGTGTTCGACGGCCGGGCGGCCCTGATCGCGGGGGTCTTCGCCCTGCTCACGCTCGGTGTCCTCGGGCTGTCCGGGCCACTGTTGCGCGGCGGTCCGACGCCGGTCGGCGAGTACTGCTTCCTGCTGGCCTGCTCGATGACCGGTGGCGTGGTGCTGGGCGCGGCCGGTGACCTGATCACCCTGATCGTCGCCCTGGAGACCCTGACCCTGCCGCTGTACGTGCTGGTGGGCCTGCGTCGGGGCAGCCTGGCCAGCGCCGAGGCGGCGGTCACCTTCTTCGTGGTGAGCGTGGTGGCGACGACGGTCACCCTGCTCGGCGCGGCCCTGCTCTACGCGGCGACCGGCGGCCTGCACCTGGACCGGCTCGGCGGGCTGCTGGCCGACTCGCCCGACCTACCGTTGATCCCGGCGGCGGTGGCGCTGGTGGTGCTCGGGCTGGCCTTCAAGGTGGCCGCGGTGCCGTTCCACGCCTGGGCGCCGGCCACCTACGACGGCGCTCCGCTGCCGGTGGCGGCGTACCTGTCCACCGCGTCGAAGCTGGGTGGGGTGGTGGCCCTGCTGGCGGTGGTGCAGCGGGCGCTGCCGGCCGAGGTGACCGGCCCGGTGCTGGCCCTGCTGGCGGTGCTCACCATGACCGTGGGCAACCTGGTGGCGCTGCGCCAGCGGCGTACCGTCCGGTTGCTCGCCTGGTCGTCGGTGGCCCAGGCCGGCTACATCCTGGCCCCGCTGGGGGCGCTGGCGCTGGCCGCCGGCCGGGCCGGGGACGTCCGGGCCGGGGTGTACGCGGCCACGGTGGCGTACGCGGTCTTCTTCGTGGTGGTGGAGCTGGCGGCGTTCGCGGCGCTGGTGGCGTTGCGCCCGCCCGGGGCGGACGGCGGCACGGTGGCGGACCTGCGCGGGGCGGCCCGACGGCGGCCCTGGGTCGGGGCGGCGTTGGCGCTGGCCCTGGTGGGGCTGGCCGGGCTGCCGCCGGGGTTGGCGGGGTTGTTCGCCAAGGTGACGGTGGTCCGGGCGCTGCTGGACGGCGGCGCCGGCTGGCTGGCCCTGGTGGTGGCGCTGAACGCGGTCATCGGCCTGGCCTACTACCTGTGCCTCGCTGCCACCCTGTACGCCGATCCGGTCCCGCTGCCGACCAACCCGGCCTCCGCCGGGGAGCCGGCCGGTCGGGTGGCCTGGCCGGTCACCGTGGCGCTGGCCGGGGCGACCGCGCTGGCCGTGGTGATCGGTGTCGTCCCCCAGGTGGTGCTGGACCTCGCCGCCCGTTGACCTGGTGTCCCGGGTCGTCCCCGGTGTCCGGTCCGTCCAGCCGGTTCACAGCTTCTGTCAGTCAACTGCCAGTCATGAGCAGGATGGTTGACGGGTACCGGTGACGTTGTACCGGTCAGCGGGTCCGGCGCGACCCGCGCACCGAAGGAGCGATCGTGCATCACAACCGTCTGAAGACCGCCGCGTTGCTGGGCCTGCTGACGTCGCTGATCCTCGCGGTCGGCTACTGGTTCGGCGGAAGCGGCGGACTCGTCATCGCCGTCGTCGTCTCGTTGCTGATGAACGGTGTGACCTACTTCTTCTCCGACAAGCTGGCGTTGCGCTCGATGAAGGCGCAACCGGTCAGCGAGGCACAGTTCCCCGCGCTGTACCGGATGGTCCGGGAGCTGGCCACCGAGGCCGGGCAGCCGATGCCCCGGCTGTACGTCAGCCCCACCGCGCAGCCCAACGCGTTCGCCACCGGTCGTAACCCGGCCAACGCGGCGGTCTGCGTCACCCACGGGATCACCGAGATCCTGGACTACCGCGAGCTGCGCGGGGTGATCGGTCACGAGTTGTCCCACGTCTACAACCGGGACATCCTGATCTCCAGCGTGGCGGCCGGGCTGGCGGGCATCATCACCATGTTGGCGAACCTGGCGTTCTTCATCCCGCTCGGCGGGAGCAACGACGAGGACGGCCCGAACCCGGCGGTGCTGCTGCTCACCATCATCCTCGGCCCGATCGCGGCCACCGTGATCCAGTTGGCGATCAGCCGGAGCCGGGAGTTCCAGGCGGACGCCTCGGGCGCGCAGCTCACCCGGGATCCGTTGGCCCTGGCCAGCGCCCTCCGCAAGATCCACCTGGGTACCCAGGCCCGGCCGTTGCCCGCGCAGGGCCAGCTCACCAGCACCGCGCACCTGATGATCGACAACCCGTTCAAGCGGGGTGGCGGCATCGCCGCGCTGTTCTCCACCCACCCCCGGATGGAGGAGCGGGTGGCCCGGCTGGAGCAGATGGCCCGCAACGCCGGTCCGGTGCAGTTCCAACGCTGACCGGGGCCCGCCGCCCTCCGACGACACCGGCCGCGCCCGCGTCCACCCGGACGCGGGCGCCGCCGCATCGTCAGCGGTGCCGGGGAAACAGGGACAAGATGGCGGGGAACGCGGTCAGTGGGCGGAACGGGCCGCCTGCGGGCCGGCGTCGACCGGCAGCCGGTCCGGGCGGGTCAGCAGCACCACGACCAGCAGCACCACCCCGGCCAGCAGGTACGCCACGGCGGGACCGAACAGCGCGGCCGTCGAACCGAGCACGAAGATCCCGCAGCCGGCGACGACGATGTTGGCGGCCACGATGGTCGCCTCCACCTGCCCCATCCGTTCCACCGGGGCCAGCCGGGCAAAGGTGGCCTGCGCACCGATCAGCCAGCCGCCACCCGCGCCGATCAGCGCGTTGGCGCAGGCCAACGCCCAGACCGGGGCGTGCGCGGCGACCAGGACGCCGGCCAGCAGCAGCGCCCCGGCCAGCGCGGCGACCATGGCCACCTGCCCGGCCAGCCGGCTCAGCCAGGCGCACCGCCCCACCACCAGCACGAAGATCGCACCGCCCAACGCCGACGAGGCCAGCACCACGGGCCGCCAGCCCCCGTCGGCGAGGTCCGGGGCCAGCGTCTCGGGCAGCGCGCCGGAGAGCACCGTGCCGAGGGTGAGCAGGGCGACACCGCGCAGCACCGGGTGGCCGGCGATGGTCCGGACCCCGGCGGTGGCCGGCGGGCGTCCCCGGTGCCGCTGCTGCCCGGTCGGCAGCCCGGCGAGCACCACCGCCGCGACCAGGAAGGACACCAGGTCGATCAGGAGCGCCACCCGGGGGCCGAGCGCCACCGTGATGCTCGCCCCGGCGAGCAGGCCGGTCACCTGGCCGACCTGGTTGGCGAAGGCGGACAGGCCGAACAACGGCAGCCGGAGCGGGGCGTCCACCGCCTCGGCGGCGACCGCCACGTTGACGCTGGAGTAGGCGGCCCGGACCGCGCCGAGCAGCCCGGCGGCGACGATCGCCGGCACCGGCCGGGGCACCGCCAACGGGACGGCGATCAGCACCGCGCCGGCCACCGAGAGCCAGACCAGCAGGGTCCGCCGGGCCGGCACGTCCAACCAGCCGCTGAACACGGTGGCGACCAGCAGGGCCGGCAGGGCGCGGGCGGCGTACACGGCGGCCGGGCCGAGGACCGACTGCGTCTGGTCGTACGCGAGCAGCAGCAGCGCGGCGAGCCCCACGAAGTCGCCCAGCTCGGAGATGCCCCGGGCGGTGACCAGCCGGGAGGCCACCGGATGACGGAACAGGGCCAGGTAACCGGGTGTCGGCGCGAGCCGTTCGTCGGCGTCGGTCATCGGCTCGGCCGGACCTCCCTGCGGCGTGGGGGACGATGGAAAACGGCACATCTATCTGGCTCGATCAGCAAATTACCCTCTCGTCGCCACCGGATCAGCGGCCCGGGGTGTGAGTGAATCGACCATTCGCGGAACGACCTGCGGCGTTAGGGTCTACAGGGTTCCGAGTCGTTACCTGATCGTCTCCTTGGAGGTGTCCCCGTGGCCGCACTGCGCCAGTACCTGGGCGTCTGGCGGATCCCCGGGGCGCCGCTGCTGCTGCTCCTCGGCGTCGTCGGTCGGCTCGGCATCGGGATGACCCCGCTGGCGTTGCTGCTGGTCGTGGAGCAGGTGACCGGCCGGTACTCGCTCGCCGCCGTGGCCGGTGGCATCTACGCGCTGTCCGGTGCCGCGCTGAGCCCGGTCGCCGGCCGGATCGCCGACCGGGTCGGCCCCACCCGGGTGCTGCTGGTCACCGCCGTGGCGCACCCGCTGGCCCTGGTCGGGCTGCTCGGGGCGAGCCGCGCCGACGATGCCGACCTGCGCCTGATCTACCTGGCTGCCGGGCTGGCCGGGGCCACCTACCCGCCGCTGACCGCCGCCATCCGGGGGGCCTGGAACGAGCTGACCGGCCCGACGACCGGCCGCTACCAGCTCCGGAACACCGCACTGGCCGCCGAGACGACGCTGTTCGAGGTGGTCTTCGTGCTCGGCCCGCTGCTGGTGGCCGCCTTCGTCCTGCTGGCCGACGCCGCTGCCGCACTGCTCGGCGCGGCCGTCGTGACGCTGGTCGGCACCGCCGGGGTGGCGCTGGGCCGGGTGATGCGCGCCTGGCGGCCACACGCCCGGGAGCACCACGCCCGGGGGCTCGGCCCGCTGCGGGTGGGTGGCTTCCCGGCCCTGCTGGTCTGCGTGGCGAGCCTCGGCATCGCGTTCGGCGCGGCCGGGGTGATCGTGCCGGCGTTCGCCGGCAACCAGCCCACCGACGACCCGCAGAGCCTGGCCGGTCTGCTGCTCGCCGTCTGGGGGGTGGGCAGCGCCGTGGGCGGTTTCTGGTTCGGGGTACGCCGCCCGGCGGCCAACATGACCCGCCAGTTCGCCTGGCTGCTCGCGGCGGTGGCCGGCACCCTGGCGATCTTCGCGGTGATGCCCGGCCCGGTGTCCCTCGGCGTCGCCCTGGTGATCGGCGGGGCCACCATCGCCCCCGCGCTGACCCTGGAGAACACCCTGGTCGGGCGGATCACCCCGACCGGCATGCTCAACGAGGCGTACACCTGGGTGGTGACCATGTCGGTGGCGGCGAGCGCGGCCGGCGGCGCGGTCGCCGGCCTGATCGTCGACCATGCCGGCGGGGTGCCCTGGGCGTTCCTGTTCGCGGCCGGCGCGGTCGGCGTCGGGGCCGCCGTCGCGGCGCTGCCCGGCGGCCCGATCGCCCGCGCCGAGGCCGCTGCCACCCGCGCCGAACACCCCGTCACGGTCTAGACCGCACCCCCCGGGGTACGCGGCACAGCAGTCTTACCGGACACGCGCCTGGCCCTCTTCCGGGGTGTGCGCCCGGGGCGCGTGCGTCGGGCGGCCGTCCCCGTCGGGGACGGCCGCCCGGCCGTGCCTGCCTACCGGGTCAGCGGTAGTTGGTGAACTGGAGGGCCAACCCGAAGTCCTCGCCCTTGAGCAGCGTGATGACGGCCTGGAGGTCGTCCCGCTTCTTGCCGGTGACCCGGAGCTGGTCGCCCTGGATCTGCGCCTGGACGCCCTTCGGACCCTCGTCGCGGATCTTCTTGCTGATCGCCTTGGCCTTGTCGGACTCGATGCCCTGGATCACCTTGGCGTCGATCTTGAAGATCTTGCCCGAGCCCCGGGGCTCACCCGCGTCCAGGGACTTCAACGAGATGTTCCGCTTGACCAGCTTCTCCTTGAACACGTCCAGGGCGGCGGCGACCCGCTCCTCGGTCTCCGCCTGGAGGCTGATCGCCTCCTCTCCCGACCAGGAGATCTCGGCGCCGGTGCCACGGAAGTCGAACCGCTGGGCAAGCTCCTTCTCCGTCTGGCGAAGGGCGTTGTCGACCTCCTGCCGGTCGACCTTGCTCACGATGTCGAACGACGGGTTCGCTGCCATGCTGATGCTCCTGCTTGTCCGGCGGTCTGTCAGGGTCGTCGCCGGGCTGACCAGCCCCACGACCCTCTGACGGTACCCGGTTGCCACACCCCCGGGGGCGACCGCTATCCTTGCTCCGCTGCCGCGTTACGGCGTGGTGGCACGCCCTGGCGGGTTGCCCGAGCGGCCAATGGGAGCGGACTGTAAATCCGTCGCGAAAGCTACAGAGGTTCGAATCCTCTACCCGCCACCAGGTGCGACAAGGGCCCCTGACCAGCAGAGATGCTGATCGGGGGCCGTTGTCGTTTGTCTGGTCGAGTCCGGCTGAGTCCAGCCCGTTGACGACTGGTTGTGGGCATCGTCCTGCCGCTGAGGGCTCTTCTAGGGCTGTGAACGCTGCGATTGTGTCTGGTCCTGGCCTGGCTAAATCCGTGCCTGTGCCGATCGGCCGAGGGTCTGCGGTGAGGTGTCGCCGGCTGCGGGAGACGGGCCGGGGGCAAGCCAGTCCCGGGGTTGGACTGGCGCGGCAGTCGGAAGCCCTGACCGTCGATGAGGCCGACCGATTTGGCTTCCGCACCGCTTGGCCGTGACGGTGCCGCCGGCTGGATCAACAGACTCGGGGCGGCGGTCCGGGCGGATTACCGCCCCGTGCCGCGCGGAGCGCGGCGCCTTGATCCTTAACAGAGGAAATCGGCAGTTCTGGCCGGAAGCCCAGTAAGGACGTCTCGTTTACAAGCCTGTGCGCGATGCGTGCGGCAGCGTTCGGCTATGTCGCCTACCTCGGGCTGCTGTCCGTCTACGGGCTCCGCCGGCTCTCCTCATACGGCCCCTATTGTTGCCCGGGGGCCGGGCCTGCCGCCGTTGGCGTGTCAAGTTGTGTAGAGCAGCAGGGTCCGTCCGCACGATAACTGGGGGAAACCCAGGGTTTGATTCTGGCCCGCCAGCTATGCGGTCTTAGCCTGTCGGCCGTCCGCTCTGCCACCGTTGTCCTACCCAAACGCACTTGTCATGATGTCGGCGAGGCTCTCGTTGCCTTCGAGCCGACGGGCGATCTCCCTCACGCCGAGATCGGCTAGTTTCTCCGCCGTCGCGAATGGGCGGTGTGTTTCGCCGATGCCAAGGATGTCCATAAGGTCGCGGATGCTGCTTCCACTCTCCAGTGTTCCGAGTGCGTTGAACTTGGTGTTGTAACCGCCTGCTGGGGCATCTGCCGGATCAAGGCCGGCCGCCACGGCGTACGAGATTGCGAATCGGTAGGCGTCTGTCTGATTCGCGAACCACCGGTCTGCGACCAGCGCCTGGATGGCCTCGTCGCCCTTGGCGGTTAGGCCTATCTGCTGCTTATCTTCCTGATCCTTTCCCACGGCTACTGAGTCCTCTCAATCGTGGCTAGTTCGGGATCATTACTCGGCCGGTAGATCCTATATTCGTGCCCGATTCGATTGCCCATAATATCCCGAGCTTGCTTCTCTGTGAGCTCGCCTGACTGCACGAGCAAGATCGCCTGGTTACCCAGATCCGGCACCCAGGTCTTTAGGACGTTGGCACGGTGCTCTAGGTCAAGGCGCGCCAGCGGGCTGTCCAAGACCACGGGGCCACCTCGTACGGCGGCTCGCTTGAGCGCACCAATCAACGAGAGGGCGACGAGTTGCTTACCGCCCTCACTGGTCTTCATAGCCTCACCCCACTGACCGACAAGGTCGACCCTGTAGTCACGGCTGATGCGGAGCCCCTGGTAGGCCCGTGGATCGCGCACCAGCGTCACGAACATCTCGCTGGCAGCCTTCTCCACCTCAGCCCGCGTCCGCTCCTGGTAGCGCTCAATCGTCCGCGTCAGCAACGTGCGCACGTACTCGAAGAAGAACGCCTCGGCTTCAACCTCCGGCTTGGCGCCGCCCCCGAGGCGCCGCAGAATGCCGGCGAGCTTGTCCTGCTGCTTGTTGATCTCGTCCTGTCTTGGCTTTAGGTTCCTGAGGATCTGCCCATATCGCTCGGTCGCTGCTTCGAGATCATCCTGCTCTTTACCAAGTTGACGGACCCTGGCAGCATCGTTGTCCTTCAGACGATCCTTCAAGCCGTTGAGCCTTCGGCTGCGTTCGAACTGGGTAGCGACAACCTTGTCGAGATGCTCCTGCTTCTGCTGGTACGCCCTGACAGTCGCCGTATCGATCAGCTCCCGGATCCGCCGCTCAAGGCGGAGATCTGGCCCGTCGCCTGCCGATTCCTTCAACCGCTTCAGCTCGGCTTCAGCCTCCGCTAAATCCATCTGGGTCGACTCATCCGGCGGAGGTAGTTCCTGCTGACAGGTCGGACAGATTCCACCCCGGATCTGCTTCCGCAGCACGTCGACGCGATTACGGGCAACTTGGGTAGCCTGCTGCTGCTTCTGGGCCGCGTCGTTCTTCGCCACGACACGCTGCAAGGCCTCGTCGAGCTTGTCGGCAGCAGGTGCGAGCCAGCCGGTCGTGAGCAACCGCCTCATATCCCCCCTGAGCTGCTCCTCTTCTTGCTTCCCGCCCGCAATCAGGGCTTCTAGCCCCTCCATCTCACGAGCATCAGCCTTCAGATCTTCGACTCCCGCAATGCGCTCCTTGACGCCTTCTAGCGTTGACTTGGCTTTGCTGAGCGCGTCCTCGATCTCTTTACGGTCCTTGTCCAAGCTCTCCTGCCTGGACTTTAAGTCGCGCATTTGCTTGCGCGCATTCTCGGCGTCTTTCTTGTTTTTAAGCGCCTTAGCCTGCTTCTGAAGTGCGTGCTCGGTCAGAGTCGCAACGTCCCGCTCGGCCAGTTGCAACGCCGGGATACCGAGTACGTTATCGATGCTGTCCCGGAGGAGGTCTCGCTCACGGTCCGTGTTCAGTCGGTCGTAAAAGTCCTTGAGCAGCTCACCATCAAACAAAAAGAACTCGGAGATTTGCGGGTGCAGCAGACGGCCGATCTCTGCTTCGATTGAAGCCTGCTGAATTACCGTTGAGTCCACGCGAAGATCGGCGGACAGCTTTGGCGGTCCGCCCTCGAACCTCGCAGTGCGCACGAGCCGGTATTTGTGTCCATTTGCTGTGAATTGCATGGACACCTGCATGTCAACCTCGCCGTCTCTCGACGCCGGGCGGTTCATGTACTCGGACAGATGCCGAGCGGCCTGGACGGGCGTACTCCCTGATTCAGGGCTTCCATACAGGCACCACCGTAGCGCCCGGAAAAGGCTGGTCTTGCCAAGTGTGTTCTCGCCATGGATCAAGACGATGGGGGCGCTGGAATCAGTCTCTAGGTTTAGCGTGTCAATCTCACGGTATGGACCAAAATTCTTGAGGCTGACACTCTCGAATCGAAGGCTCATTCGGACAACTCCGCCCGGTCTAGGATTCGTTGGCTGACGTGCTCCTGGAGCGCCCTGAGGTCACGCTTGAACTTGGTCCGGTCATCGTCGAACTGGTGGCGCCAGGCAAGAGCAATCAGATGCTGGTAGTCATCCGGCTCGAACGCGCCCGCCGACGCGCCGAACTGCCTGACTACGTCGGGATCGGCGGCGACCTCGTTCAGAGCCGCCAAGGCGCCTTCTCGGCCGTGGCCGGCCTCGTCGTTCTCCGGTTGGAGCATGTTCAGTCGCTCTCTTCTTCGTAGTCGATCCAGTCAGGCAACGTCACGGGGTCTTGGCTGAGGGAAACGATCACCTTAAGCCGCTCCCGGGCCGCGGGATTCCGTGCGAGCCGCACGAACTCCAGGGCCCGCATAGCTTCGCTCTTGGTGAGTGCTCCGCCGATCGGATCAACAAGCATGAGGTCATGAACTTCAGCGCTGACCTTATGCGTACCGGGGGCCTGACGAAGGACGCGCCCGCGTCGCTGGATGTACTCGCGTTCCACGGTCGAGCTAGCAAGGATGAGCGCGTGGTCGGTAACCGGGATGTCGATGCCTTCATCGAGGCAGCGGATTGCAATAACGATGCCGCCGTACTCGCCAAGGCTGCGGATGACTGCGTCGCGGTCACTCGTCATCTCGGAGTAGAACTCAAGGGCAGGGAGCCCGACGACAAGACACTCCTTGATGAGCGCCTTTAGCTGCTTCACGTCATCGCAGTAGACAAGCCAGCGATCGCCAACCTTGTACTCCTGCTTTAGGACGTCGACTGCCATTGGTACCTTGCCGCGGGCTTGCTTCAGGACGCGCGCGCGTCGGATCAGGAGCATTTGGAGCGGACTGTTGGCGTCGTTGACCGAGGCGCCCTGGCTGACCATCTGCCCGATTCGCCTTGTAAGGTGCTCATACTGCTCAATCTCGTCGTCGTCTAGCCGCAGTTCGTGCAGGCGGTAATCGTATGGGACGAGCAGGCTGAGCATCAGCGCTTCAGCTAGCCCGATCACTGGCATCAACACAGGTCCGAAGAAGTCCATTAGACGGTTCGTGCCGTCCTCATCGAACTGTCTGCGGAAGGTGGCGCTCAGGCCGAGGGTGGCGCCGCACTCGGTCTGCTCCAGCGCATCGAGCACGCGCTGGCTTCCGGCTCGGTGCATCTCATCCGCAACGATCAGCAAGTGATCGCCGCTCTTGAGTCGGCGGCGGAAATCGTTACTGGCGAAGGTGTGGTTGGTCGCCACCACGATTCGGCGATGGTGAGCCGAATTTCCTCGCGCACTGAAGACGGGCAGCACCTGCTGCCAGGCGGCCTTGTCGCTGCCTGCGCCTACGGGCAGGATCTGTGCATCTGGAAGCTCGGTCTCGATTTCACGTATCCACTGCGCGTGCAGGTCGCGGCCCGGTGTCAGGATTACTGCGGCGCCGCCACGGCCGGTCCAGCGTTTGACGCCTTCGATGGCGGTTAGCGTCTTCCCGGCACCGGTGGCGAAGTTGACGATGCCACGGTGGTCCTTCGCCTCCCAGTCCTCAAGCACCAATCGCTGGTGCTCCATGAGTGGTCGCCCGGTCGGCTGAGCCCGGGAGCCCAATGGACGCGACCGGACGACGTTGATGGCGTGGTCCAGGTCCTCATCGGCGATCGCGACGAGTTGCTCGCGGGTGACTTGGTCCAGGTTCGCGATGTGTACACCTGGCTCCTGGCCCCGCCACAGCCGTCGGAAGGTGTCGACGTGATCGCGGGTGCGGAGCAGTTCCGGCTCGTTCTTCCAGCTGCAGAACACCTCGAAGGACTCATGGTTGAGGCCCCACGCCCGCCACGTCTCGTTGGCGCTGCCGACGAAGCTGATGCGCTTGCCTTGTGCGTCCTCGAAGATGCCCATCTTGTCATGGAAAATGCCGGTCGGGTTGTCAGTGAAGGCGATGCGCACGTCTATGATTTCGTTGGCGATCAGGGTTGCCAGCAGTCGGGTGGCTGGTACCGCCTCTGGACGCGTCAGCAGCATCTGCAGGTCGGCTCGGACGGTCGACTGGGCGTGGCGGCCGATCTCGTCGGCCTCTTTCATCGCGGCGAAATCCTCGGGCGTGAGGGCAGGCGAACAGATCAGCCGCATGCGGCCACCTCGCCGAACGAAGTCGGAGAAGGCCAGGGCAACCACGTGGTACAGCGTGCTGCTGAAGTACCCCACCGCCCGGTCGTAGAGCAGGGCCTCCTGGAGACACGGCACGTAGAAGTCATCGAGCAACATGTCGCGGCCCGATCGGTACGCAGAGCCGAGGCTCAGGTCCCGCAGCGTCAACGCTGCCCCTCCCCTCCGAGGCGTCGCACATAGGCTATGTCATCGATCCCTCGGGCTGACGAACCCCGAAATGATCACAGCCTTCTACGCCGGGCGCAACGTGGGCCATGTCCATCAGCTAGGTCTTGTCAGAGGTACGACACATCCCTTCGGCGAGGTTGGTCTGTCGCATCGCAACTCGCCCTCCTAGCAGCCCGGGCCGAGGCATCTGCCGTAGCAAAGTGGGTACGGGAGGAACGACGGAGGGAAGGTCAAGACCACCCGTCTTGGGAGTGGCGCGGCGCTCCCATAGTCTTCTCAAGCGGCAGCAGCGGCGCCGACGCTCTCGTCGAGCTGCTCCTCCCTGCGGTGTCGTCACCTTGCTGCCCCCAGACTCGCCTCCGCACATGGTTGGTGACGCAGGGCGAGAGGAGAGCATCTTCGCTCGGCAGTAGTCCATCGGCAACCATCGCCGCAGGCCAGAGAGCAGTTCCGCCCCTGTGTTGCTTGCCGGGCCGCCGCCCTGGGAGGGTCTGTCGTACCTCAGTGATGAAATGACAGGTGTGTAAGTTGGGAGAGGTGACGGACGTGGCGACAGACGCCCCCACGGGGCGCGGCGATCTTGAGTCCCGACGCTCAGTTGAGGCCGGGGGGCCGCGTACGCGACGTGGGATGAAGCAGCCGCCCATCCAGGCGATCCCAGTCGCCAAGATCCGCCCCGAGGATGGTTTGGGACGTAAGCGGGACCGAGAAGGTCACCGCGAGTTGCGCCGATCCATCGAGCAGTTCGGCGTGCTCACCCCGGTGACCGTCCGGGTCGCGCCGGACGGCTCCGGCGACTATCTCCTGATCAAGGGCCAGGGTCGGACGCTGGCTTGCCGCCTCCTGGGCCTCGAGAAGATCCCAGCAATAGTGGTGGATGCCGAGTTTGGCGAGTACGAGAAGGTCCAGCAGTTTCTCGTCGAGAACGTGGCCCGGCTGCGGATGCGTCCCATCGACCGGGCGGTGCTCATCGCCCGGGCCCGTCAGGATGGTGAGGAAACGGCCAGCGTGGCCAAGCGCTTCGGCGTTACTCCCGCGACGGTCCGGAGGCTGGAGAGCCAGCTCGAGGGCGCCAGCAACCGTGAGGTGGCTGCCCTGCAGGATGGCAACCTCAACTTGGCGCTGCACGCGGTGATCGCGAGGTACATGGGTCCCGACGAGCGGTCGGACGCCGTTGGCGCCATAGCTGGATTCAAGCTGAGGACGAGGGAGCTTGAGGTGCTGTTCGAGGCGCTCGGCTGGAAGGACCTGGTACATCTGGGGCCGGAGCATAGTTTGGCTCGATTGAAATTGTTGGCCTGGGCCTGCGCTACGCTGCACCGCCTGCCGGCTGGATCCATCGAAACGCGGCTGGGCCAGCTGGGCGCGGAGCTGCCTTTTGAATTCGGCGGCCCGACCCCGCGACGGGCGGTGGCGAGTTGAAGCTTGTTGCACTGCGAGCGGACGATCTGATTCTCAGTGACGAGCTTCGGCGATCGGGGAGTTCGAAGCAGTTCGAAGATCGACTAAGAGCGTCCATTGAGGAGATTGGACTGGCCGAGCCGCTGAAGGTGGCGCACCTGCCGACCGGCAATTACCTGGTGGTTGACGGCACCATGCGGCTGCGTGCCATCCAAGCAATTCGACAGGACTACCCGGAGCGGTTCGAGACGGTGCCGGCCTATCTCACCGACTACGAACGTCGGTTCGAGATCCGATACCAGACGGACATCTATCAGGACCTGCTACCCAGCCAGCTGGCGTCACTTGTTGAGCACCTGCACCAGTCCGCGCGGGTGAAAAAGGCCGACATTGCACGGTACCTTGGAGTGTCGCCGGCAACGCTCCGTAACTACACTGGCTTGTGGCGACTTGTCCAGCGCGGCGGCCTGTTTGCCAGGATCGTCGAGCTTATGGACGGGGATGTCTTCCCGGCCTCCAACCCGTACGCTTGGCTGCGGCTGACAGGCGGCGGCCTGGAGCACGTGCTGACTCAGAGCTTTTGCGAAAACGGCGAGACTCCGGACGAATGGATCGACCGCACGATTGTGGCGGCCCGGCGCGGCAGCGTTCAGAGGGTACCTACAGCCGTGGTGGAGTCCGCGACCGGCGATCTAAACCCCGAACACTATCGGGAAGTCGAAGACCTGCGGCTCGTCAAGAAGGATCTGGGGCTGCGGCGGGCCATGAACCTGCCGCTGCCAGAGATGCCAGAGCCGAAGGCATCTGAGCCGAAAATTGCTGAGCCTGTGCAGTATGAGGCTGCCGCGCCAGCCAAGGCTCACGCTCGTCGCAGCACCGTTGCGGCACGACGACACCTGTCTCGGGTAGCCCGCGAGTCGCCCGAAATGGTTCTACAGGCAGCGGCCCGTTCCCTAGCGGAGTACCTGACATGACCACTGCATCCTTGGACTGGTCCGAAGACGCATTCTTCGAGGCGCCCGAGGCCAAGCCACTCGATGGTGGCACCACCTCTCGGGGCCACTTGTGGCACATCGCGCCCCAACGATGGGGCCACTCGATGCATACTATGTGTTCATACCACGGCATGTTCCCAGCCAAACTGGCGCACTTCTTTATCCAGCGCTATACCCGGCCCGGGGACGTTGTATTCGACCCGTTTAGCGGCCGCGGCACCGTGGCACTGCAGGCCCGGGCTGAGGGCCGGCGGTCGATCAGCAATGACCTCAGCCCGCTGGCCTACATTCTGACGCATGCCAAGGCGAAGGCCCCAGAGTACGAGATTGTGCTAGAGCGCCTCGGGCAGATAGAGAAGCGCTACCGGCAGTCCAAGGCCCAGTCGGTGGCGGTTTCTCCCGACATCGAGATGCTCTACCATCCGACAACCTTGCGGCAGCTGGTTTTCCTTCGAAAGGAACTGCATCGTAAGCCATTCACCGAGTGGACCGCTGCGGAGACAGTGATTGCAGGCTCACTGGCAGGCATCATGCATGGCTCATTCCGTCGTGACGGCACGTCGCAGTACCTGAGCATCAGCATGCCCAACACATTTAGCATGTCGCCTTCCTATGTGGAGAAGTTCATCCGCGAGAAGGAGTTGGTGAAGCCACCCCAGGATGTGTTCGAACGTCTGCGCGAGAAGCTGGCTCGCATCTACCTGGACGCGGTAGATGGACCTGAGGGTCAGGTATTTCATGAGGACGCGGCCCAACTCATGTTGAGCGACAGTATTCGGTCCAGAAGCGTGGACCTTGTGGTGACGTCGCCGCCATATCTACAGGTGGTCAATTACGGTACGGCTAACTGGATTCGGCTGTGGCTTTTGGGAGTGGAGGAAGTGGGCCGAGAGCGAGGCGTTGGACGTCGCAACCTCGACAAAACGCTCGATCACCGCCACACCTACGACTCGTACCGCGAGTTCATGACGCGGACCATCCAGGGTATAGAACGAGTTCTTAAGCCCAATGGCGTGGCCGCGGTTGTGATCGGTGACGTAGCCAATCCCGGAAAGGAGGCCATCCAGTTGGCAAGCAAGATTTGGGCGGACGTCAGCAGTGAGACGACGCTGAGGTTGGTCGAGACCATTGACGACTTTATCGATATCGATAGGAAGGTCAGCCGAATTTGGAAGGACACTAAGGGGCAGGCCACGGCATGTGACTCAGTGCTCGTACTGGCACACGCTAAAGCGAAACCCTGGGACGGGCCGCAAGACGTCGACTGGGATGAGCCTTACAAGGACGGCGGCCCTGACGCAGCTCATCGGCGTGTAAGCGCAGGTCGGTATCGACACCAGTAAGCGGGTAGATCTGACCAGCAAAGAATTCGAAGAGTCGGCGGCACCGCCGGCCCAAAGGGCGTCGCTTAAGAGGTCAGCTTGGCAATGTGCGCGGCTGTTGTGAGCCGGACAAGTGCTACGGCCTTGTCGTCGTGGCGCTTGCTGCGTGGCCAGCGTCGCCCGTCTGCGTCCTCTTTCTCGGCCTGGTGCACGGTCTCGACAAGGCGTGCCGGGTGCTGATTGGCGAGCACGATCGCCGCTCGCCAGGTGGCAGGAGTCCGGTAGTCGTTGACGCCGTCAGCGACGCCGTCAGTCACTGTCAGGCCGGCGGCAAGCTCACTGATGGGCCAACTCGCGCGCACGGCGTGACGCGCGGCCTCCGGCTCTGCCTCAACGATCCAGTAGCCGCCAGGGCTGTTGCGGGCTCGTCTCTGAGCGTCGACCAGCGCGGCCCACTCGGCGGCGTGGTGAAAGCCGAAGCCGCCCCGCTGCCGTACGGCTTCGCGTAGGTCTGCGCGTTGATCGGGTGCGACCCGTGAGAGCCGATCGTCGCGGACCTCGTGGATCTCGCCGGTACGGGTGAGTAGGACGGTGGGACTGTCTCCGAGGACCAGGATGTCGACGTCGTTTCCGAACCATCGGACGATGCTTGCCGTCGTTGAGGGCGAGGCGTCGGGTCTGAGGCCGTGCAGGTCGCGGACATGCCGGATCGTCTCGGCCAGCGTGTCAGCCAGGTCCGCAGCGGGGTGCTCGGTGAGGAGTTGTTGGAGATGGCGTCCCACCTGTTCGGCGAGCCACCCGCCGTCACGGGTGCTCGCCTCGGGTTGCGAGGCACCGTCGAGCACGATGACCGCGTTGGACGTAGTGAAGATGCGGTCCTCGGTGGGGCGGTCCCGGCCGGGCCGCTCGGCGGTGACTACTTCTGGTCGTGGATTCGTGGCGGACATACGAGTTCGCTCCTGGTCACGGTGTCGCCGTCGTGTTCGCTGCGGACGACCATCGAGAATCGGCGGGTACCGACCTGTGCGTAGAGGTCGGGAAGGTTGCGGGCGAGGTAGTCGATTGCGCCGACCGAACCGAGCGCATGCACTCCCGCGACGATGAAGATGGTCTCGTCGTCGTTCAGGGCGAGGCGGCCGACATAGGCGACATCGGCCCATCGTGGCGCGCCGGGGTCGTCCATCGGTGACTCGTAGACGTGACTGCCGTCGCGTTCCCGGATGGTCCACCGGCCGGCGTCGTCGGGCTCGAATGTCAGCGTAGGGTCCGACGCGATCGCCTGGGCGGTGACCGGTGAGGACTTTGGCCCGCAGATCGCAGCGACATCGCTTCGGGGCTGCCAGTTGCCGTCTGGCGGGATGTGGAAGTGCTCCACCTGGAATGCCAGGTCGGCAAGCAGCTTCGCCAGCAGATCGGCGGCGCGGGTGTCCTCGGAGGAGATCACCGGCAGCGCGCGGCCGGGGACCGCCCGCAGCGGTACGGCGACCGTCACCGGACCGACGCCGAAGAACGCCCGCTCGGCAGGAGGTGCTGTCTGCCGGATCTGGGTGATGCGCCCTCGGGTGAGTCCGAGTTCCTTGGCGATGGCGCTGAACGAGAGACCCTGGTCCGCCGCCGCCCGGTTGATCGCCTCCCGGCGCAGTCTCGCCAGCTCGACCGCCCGCTGCTGGTAGACGGCCATGAGTTCGCCGGCGAGCTTGGCCTGCCGCAGCGGGTCGGCTTCACGTCGTACCCGCTCGAAGCCGTCATCAGTCTCCACACGCGGAGTTTAGGACCCCTTGACACCCCTGGTGGGACGAGTAGCCTTGCTTATACCCGCTAAGCACCGAAGCGGTTCAGGTGCGCGGCCTTTGTTTAGAGGGGGTAAGCGTGGGTGCTGCCCTTCGTCGAGTCGGCTCCGACTCGTGAGATCAGCGGCAACTGTCCAGAGTGCGAGCCCCCGACCTGGAGTCGGAGCCGATCGGGAACGCGTGGCAGCGGTGCTGTCCGCATCGAGATCCGGGGTCATCGGTCCCCGGTTACCTGTGGAGGTGTGATGTCCGGCACTCATCGTCGATGTGGTTGGTTCTCGTCCTGGCGGTCCCGAAGGCGTGCACCGTCGCGACCCGGCCGGCACAGCGCCCCGACGAGTTCGCCCAGGGCCGCTGCCCCGCCCGCACCGAGCTGGTCGGTCGGGGTGACCCGCGAGCTGCCCGCGCTGCGGTGTGCCCCGCTGCTGACGGTCGGCCAGGCACGTCGGGGCAACGTCGGGCGGTGGCCGCGATGACCCGTACCGGAGGATCGGTCACCGCCACCACCCACCCACGGTGGTGTGCCCCCGAGCGCTGTGGTCATCTGGTCCCGCCGGTGGTGCCGCACCTGGCCCGCCGCCATCGTGGCCCGATGCTCCGGGTCGGCCGGAGTCGGGCGGCCGGCGTCGTCGCGACGTACCTCATCAGCAGGGCGGTCCCGGGTGCGCCGCTGGTGGCCGTGCACGTGGCGTGCCGGGCGGGCAACGCCTGGGCCGAGTTGTCCCTGGCCCAGGCCGCCGAACTGGCCGGGCAGCTCCGTGACCTGCTGAGCAGTGCCGCCGACGACCCGGAAGCCGACGACCCGGAAGCCGGCGACCCGGAAGCCGACCGGACCCACCCCGATCCGCAGGGAGACGACCCGCAGGGAGACGGCGGGCAGGGGGACGGCGGTGAGTGAGGTGGGGCGGCCGGTGGTCTGCCCGGCGTGGTGCCGGGGGTGCGGGCCCAACGATCCGATGCACCGGGGGTTCCTCGCCACGGTGGGGCGGGAGCGGACCGGCTGGGTGAGCCTGCAACTGCTCGTCGACCGGTTCGTCCGGCGCGAGGCGGCGGTCAAGCTGGACGCGACCCGGTACGGCATGAACCAGACCGTGCTGCTGTCGCCCGGTCAGGTCGACCGGCTCGTCGAGGAGCTGGCCCAGGCGCGGCGGCTGATGCGGGCGCCGGTCGGCCGGGCGGGGGAGGGGCGGTGAGCGGGGTCGGCCCGTAGCCCCGGGCGCCGGGGGCGTCGGCGAGGATCGCGGGCATGTCCAGCGACCGCTTCATGCGTATCCACAGCCCCGAGTTCCAGGCGATGGCCGCCCGGGTCCTGCGGGTCACCCAGCTCACGTCCCGGCTGAACAGCCTCCCGTTCGACGACGAGGCGGGCCGGGCGGAGTTGTTCACGCAGATCCTCGGCCGACCGCTGCCGCCGAGGGTCACCATCTACCCGCCCTTCTACACCGACCACGGCCTGCGCCTGGAACTCGCCGAGCGGGTGTTCGTCAACCAGAACTGCACGTTCCTGGACTACGCCGGCATCCGGCTCGCCGAGGGCGTGCTGGTCGGCCCGAGGGTCACCTTCATCACCGGCGGCCACCCGGTCGATCCGCAGGAACGGCGGGAGTGGCTGACCGGTGCGCCCATCGACGTGGCCGAGAACGTGTGGATCGGGGCCGGCGCGACGATCCTGCCGGGCGTCAGCATCGGCCGGGACGCCGTGGTGGCGGCCGGCGCGGTGGTCGCCGACGACGTCCCGCCCGCCACCCTGGTCACCGGCCCCAAGGCGACGGTACGCCGCCGGTGGTGACCGCCGGCCCGACCCCGGCGTCGCCGCGTCGGGGGCGGGCCGGTCGCGTGTCCCGGCGACGTCGGGTCGGTCAGCGCCCGTCCCGGCCGGGCCGCGCCGATGCCGGCGTGGCCTCGTGGCCGGGCATTCCGTGGGTACGCCGCCGCTGCTTCATCTCCGCCTCGTAGATGTGCCGCCGGCCGCCGGCCAGCGTGTCCCGGGCGTACCGCTCTATCTCCTGGAACGTGGCGTAGTAGCCGTCGTCGAACTCCTCCACGATCTGGAACGTCCACCGGCCGGGCAGCAGGTTGCGCCCCACCAGTTCCCGCGCGACCCGCTCGGCCACCTCGTCGTGCCCGGCCCCGCGCAGCAGCTTCACCACCCGGTCCAGGGTGAGATCCGCGCCGCCGACGAGCTGGTGCGCCGAGTAGAGGTGCCCGCGCACCCGGTGGATCGCCTCCAACGCCTCGCTCAGCTTGCCCAGCGCCTCGACCGTGGCGTTGTCGACCCCCGCCGGCCGCGCGTGCTCCTCGTCCACCGCACCGTTCTGACCTGCCATAACCCCCGACATACCCCCAAACCATCCCAGCTATCCCACGGCCCCCGTGACGAGACGCCGCGCCTCGGCGACCACGTCCGCCTCGACCCGCGCAGCCGCGTCACCCGGGTACGGCCGCCCGTCGTGGACGACGGCCTCGACGATCTCGTACGCGTACTCCAGGTCGATCAGCCCGGCCGCCAGCGCAGTGCCGTCCCGGGTGATGAACCCGTATGCCCAGGAGGTGAGGTCGCGGGCGGTGATCGTCCCGTCGAGCAGCCGGCGGGCCATGATCCGGACGGCTTCGTCCTCACCCGCTCGGCTGCCCTCGCGGAAGAAGGTGAGCGAGAGTTCCGCAAGCGCGTCCCCGAGCCACCGGCGTAGTTCGTCGCTCTCGCCGCCGGGGTCGGCCGAAATGCCGGCAAGGATCCGAAGCGTCGGGTTGTCCAGCCCCGCCACCAGGCAGTCGCAGGCCGCCTCGACCACCTCGGCCGGCGTGCCCGACCCGACGCTCCACAGGACGGCGGCCTCCTGGAGGCGGGTGAGCGCATCGTCTGGTTGCACCGGCACATGGTCCGCCGTCACGCCGACACTGTCTCCGGGATAACCACCCGTCGAGCCATCCACTTCTCGCAGTAGCTCTCCGTAGTTGAAAACTCTGGCCCGAAATGTAAGTTCAGCGTGTAATACTTGAAATTGCCGCCCTCGTGCGTGCGTAGACGTGAAATTACTGGGCTGAAATTCAAGTTTCCAGGGAAAGGCTTCAAGGCTGTGGAGTTCGACGCCTTTGCTACGTCTCCCGTCGGTGTCCTCGTGCCGATCAGCGGCCATGACGCTCGGTACGGAGAGTCGTACGACCATCTGGCGTTCCTGCCGAACCCGCTGCCCAGTCGGGTCGAGCTGGAGCAGGAGACGTTCCAGGACCTCGGGGCGGCGACGGCGGCGATCGCCCGACTCGACCAGGCGGCGATCCAGCTCCCCAACCCTATGCTCCTGGCAAGGCCTACCATCCGGCGCGAGGCGGTCAGCACCTCTGCCCTTGAGGGCACCTACGCCACCTTGGACGAGGTGATCGAGGCTGATTTCCTGGGGGCGGGCGAGATCTCGGCAGCCGTCGGTGAGGTCGTGAACTACGTCCGTGCGGCCGAGATGGCATATGAGTGGATCAAGGATCGGCCGATCACCATCGGCATGCTTCGGCAGTTGCAGAAGGTGCTGGTGCAGGGGACTCGTGGCGAGACGGCAGACGCCGGCAACATCCGGAGCGTCCAGGTGTTCATTGGTCTCAGCTCTGGCCGGGTCAGGGAGGCGCGCTTCGTGCCCCCACCGCCTGGAGACCAGCTGGCGGCCGGCTTCGAGGCATGGGAGACCTGGATCAACGCCCGGGACAGCCTTCCGCTGATCGTCAAGATGGCCCTCGGCCACTACCAGTTCGAGACGTTGCATCCCTTCAACGACGGTAACGGACGGCTCGGGCGACTGGTCTGCGTCCTCCAGTTGGCCAGAGCGGGTGAGCTACGGGTGCCGGTACTGGACCTTTCGCCCTGGTTTGAGGTGCGGCGTCGGGAGTATCAAGACCACCTCCTCCACATCAGCATGACCGGCGACTTCGACCCGTGGGTCCGCTTCTTCTGCGAGGCGGTACGAGCCCAGGCGGTTCATGCCCGGGAGCGCATCGATGCCCTCCTCGACTGGCGGGGGCAGGCTCTTGACCGACTCAAGCGGGCGAAGGTTCGTGGGGTGGCCATCAGGATCGTGGAAGACCTGATCGGCTATCCGATGATCACCCCGACTGCCGCCGCTCAGAGGTACGACGTTTCCTACCAGGCGGCGAACACCGCCATCCGCCGGCTGGAAGAGCAGGGGATTCTTCGGGAGCGGACTGGAGGGCGTTACGCGCGCGTCTTCGCGGCCAGGGATGTCCTGCGCATCATCGAGGAGCGATAGTTCCGGCGGAACGCCCCGGTCACCGCCACCAGCTCGTCGGGTCGCCGACGTGGATGGTGGTCAGGTGGCAACCGGCGTCACCGGTGGCGGCGATGTCATGGATTCACGACAGCATCCCGGTACGACAGTCATCGGTTCCGGCCTCGGATGGGAGGTGTTTCACCTGGTCGCGGCAGCTCGCCACCGTACGTGCGTTTTGTCGTTGATCTGGTGCGGAGTCCGTCGACTCCCGACAGGCCGCTTCCGTACCCGCCGAAATGAGCTATGGTGATCGATGTGACGGTTCCGGGAGCGGTGGTTGCGGCCCTTCGGTGGGATGGTCGCCCAGCTACCTGGAAGGCGGCTCCGCGCCGCTAAAGATCGGGTTTGCGTCGATAGTGACATTGAGCGATTCGTGGAGGCTGTTACCCGTCCTGGTGCCGGTGATCTGGCACGGGGAGGTGACGGCGGTGGTCCGAACGGCGGAACCTGCCCGCTGCTCGGCCCAGCGCCGCTCTTCCCGCTTTTCTGGGTACCCGAGGTGTGGCACGATCGTGGAACCTCCACCATCCCCCGTGAACACTCTCTCGACAGGAGCAATCATGTCTGGTCGAAGGCTGGGCCGGCTGTTTGGCTCGCTCCTCGTGCTCGCCACCATCCTGGGTGGACTTGCCGTCAACGGCATCACCTCCGCCGACGGCAGCGCGCAGATGGCCGACGTCGTCTGGACCATGGGCACCGCGCGCTAAGCCCCTACGTCGTCCCCGCTCCCGGTGCCCTGGGGGCGACGTCTCTCAGGGAGAGGGTGGCGGATGGCCAGTCGAGATCAACGGCGTAAATCCACCGAACGCGCCTGGTTCATCACCGCACCCCTGGCCCTGTTGGCCATCGTCTTCAGCACCGCGATCGGCGTCCTGCGCCCCGAATTCGGGGAGTGGGGCCTGGCGTTCGTTCTGTTCGTGGCGATGACGGGGATCAGCATCCCGGTGCTCAACGTCATCGTCCGGCGTCAGTCGGTCGGGGTGACGTTGACCGAGGTGCCCCTCGTCGTCGCGCTCTTCTTCCTGCCGCCGCTGACCGTGGTGCTGATCTACACGCTCTCCGTGCTGATCTGGAGCGCGTCGCACCGCTTCGCGCCGGCCAAGCTGTGGTTCAACGTGGCGAAGGCGGCGGCGGCCACCTCGCTGGCCGGGCTGCTCCTGCTGGCCCTGCCCCCGCTGGCCGGGGTCGGGCCGGGCACCTGGGGCATCCTCTTCCTCGCGGTCAACACGATCACCCTGGTCAGCCTGCTCTCGGTGGCCGGGGTGCACGTGCTGTTGCAGGGGTGGCAGGCCGGCCGGGAGGCGCTGCGCACCGCACCCTCGGTCTTCCTCACCACCTCGATCAACGCCTCGGTCGGCCTGCTCGTCCTGATCGCCCTGAAGACCACCTGGTGGTCGGTGCTGCTGCTGGCCGCGTTGTTCGCGGCGCTGTTCCAGGTCTACCGGTCGTACTCGCAGTTCTTCCGGCAGCACCGCACCCTCACCGGCATGTACGACCTCACCCGGCTGCTCACCAACAGCGCCGAGGGGGCGATCGCCGACATCCTCCTCGACCGGGTACGCGGCCTGATGCAGGCCGAGTACGCCACCCTCTGGCTGCCCGCCCAGCGGCGGCACCCGGAGGTGCTGCTGACCGCCCGGGTGGACACCCCCGGCCTGCTCGACTTCGCGCCCACCCCGACGGTCTTCCGGGAACAGGCCCGCGAGCTGGGCAAGACCCTGTCCATCGGCCGGCTGCTCGGCGACGACACCGCCCTGCGCCGCGAGGTGGGCGCCAAGCAGGTCAAGGACGCCATCGTGGTGCCGCTGCGCTCCGGCCAGGCGGTGATCGGCACCCTGGAGGTCACCAACCGGCTCAGCGACATCGGGCACTTCACCACCAGCGACATCCCCGTCTTCGAGACCGTGGCCGCGCACGCCGCCGTCGCCCTGGAGAATTCCCGGCTGGTCGACCGGCTGCGCCACGACGCCTACCACGACGCGCTGACCACGCTGCCCAACCGGCGACGGATCACCGCCGCGCTGGCCGAGGCGGTCAAGATCCGGGCACCCGGCGAGGTGGTCGCCGTGCTGCTCTTCGACGTGGACGGGCTGCGCCAGGTCAACGAGTCGTTGGGGCACGCGGCGGGGGACAAGGTCCTCGTCGAGGTGGCCGAGCGGCTGCGCGCCTGCGCCCCGTCGTCCGCGCTGGTGGGTCGGGCCGGCGGCGACGAGTTCCTGGTCACGCTGCGGCTGGAGAACGCCGAGGCGGCCCTGGAGCTGGCCGCCCAGCTCCGGGAGCAGATCCGCGACGAGATCGTCTTCGACGCGCTCACCCTCGACGTGGACACCGCGGTCGGGGTGGCGGTGCACCCGGACCACGGCAGCGACGCCGCCGTGCTGCTGCAACGGGTCGATCTGGCGGCCACCGCGGCCAAGGCGGTGCCGGGCAGCGTGCAGCTGTTCAACCCGGCGCTGGAGTCGCGGTCGCTGCGCCGGCTCGGGCTCGCCGGCGACCTGCGCCGCGCCCTCGACGAGGGCGAGCTGGAGGTCTACTTCCAGCCGAAGGTCACCCTGCGGGACCGTCGACTGCTCGGGGTGGAGTGCCTCGCCCGCTGGGAGCACCCGGCGCACGGCACGGTCTCCCCGGAGGACTTCGTCGCGGTGGCCGAGCACACCGGCCAGCTGGGTCGGCTGACCGAGTTCGTCCTCCGCGAGGGGCTGCGGCGCAGCCGGGACTGGAGCCACACCGGGCAGCCGCTGGCGGTGGCGGTCAACATCGCCGCCCGCTCGCTGACCGACCGGCACTTCCCGGACCGGGTGGGCGAGCTGCTGACCGAGTACGGCGTCCCGCCGCAGCTGCTCACCGTCGAGATCCCCGAGGCGGCGGTGCTGGACGGCACCGAGCGGCCGATCCCCACCCTGCGCCGGCTGCGGGACCTCGGGGTCCGGCTCGCGGTGGACGACTTCGGCACCGGTAACTCGTCGCTGGCCCAGCTGCGCCGGCTGCCGGTGCACGAGGTGAAGGTGGACCGGTCGTTCGTGCAGGGGATGGCGACCGACCCGGGCGACCTGGCGATCGTGAACGCGGTGGTGTCGCTCTCCCAGCAGTTCGGCCTGTCGGTGGTGGCCGAGGGGGTGGAGAGCGAGCTGACCCTCGAACTCCTCCAGGACATCGGCTGCGAGATCGGCCAGGGCTTCCTGTTCAGCCGGCCGCTGCCGTACGAGCGGCTGGAGGCCTGGTTCGGTGCCCAGGTGGACCAGGAGGCGACCGGGTCGGGCGTGCTCCCCAGGCTGCGTGCCGTGCTCTGAGCTGCACCGATGCGGCACCCGGGGATCCGGTTTCACCCCCGGCGCGGTGCCGTGTAATGTATCCCCTGCGCGACGCCCTCCGGGGTGATCGGGTAGGCCCCCTTAGCTCAGTCGGCAGAGCGTCTCCATGGTAAGGAGAAGGTCTACGGTTCGATTCCGTAAGGGGGCTCAGAGGGTCCGGCTGGACCCGCCTGCGGCGGTGTAGCTCAGATGGCAGAGCAAGCGGCTCATAATCGCTGTGTCGCCGGTTCAAGTCCGGCCACCGCTACTCTCGTCCTCCGGGCTCATCCCCGGCGGCCGGTGGGACGGGCGCCACTGGCGCCCGCTTTGCATGTCCAGGCATCGTCCGCGTAGGCTGATGCGCTGTAGTTGATATCCGTAGCGAGGAAGGCACTCCGCCGTGGCGAAGGCGACCGATGTCCGGCCGAAGATCACTCTGGCGTGTGTGGAGTGCAAGGAACGCAACTACATCACGCGCAAGAACCGCCGTAACGACCCGGACCGCATCGAGCTGAAGAAGTTCTGCCCCCGGGACGGCAAGCACACGATCCACCGCGAGACCCGCTGACCCTCGGCCGGCGACCCGCCGGCCCGGTCCGCAGCGACCACCCGAACGCCGATCCGTACGGATGGCACGGCCGCAGAGCCGTCTGCCCGTACGGGTCGGCGTTCGCGCGTCCCGTGTAGGGTTCGGCGGCATGTCCCTGGACCCGTCCTTCGTCGGCCGGACGTATCCGCCGACGGCCCCCTACCAGGTGGGCCGAGAAAAGATCCGTGAGTTCGCCACCGCCATCGGCGCGACCGACCCGGCCCACCACGACCCGGCAGCGGCCCGCGCCCTCGGCCACCCGGACGTGGTCGCCCCGCCCACCTTCCCGATCGTGCTCACCATGGCCGCCAGCCGGCAGATCGTCGACGACCCGGCGCTCGGGGTCGACTACCGCCGGGTGGTCCACGGCGACCAGCGCTTCGCCTACACCCGACCGGTGGTCGCCGGGGACGAGCTGGTCTGCGTGAACACCATCGAGGAGATCACCACCCGGAGCGGGCACGGTTTCCTGACCACCCGCACCGACGTGACCACCGTGGCCGGCGAGCCGGTGGTCGCCGTCTGGTCCAAGCTCGTCGTACGTGGGGAGTCCTGACGTGGAACTGTCGACCCGGACGTACCGGGTGACCCGGGCGGACCTGGTCCGCTACGCGGGCGCCTCGGGCGACTTCAACCCGATCCACTGGAACGACCGGACGGCCACCGCGGTGGGCCTGCCCGGGGTCATCGCCCACGGCATGTTCACCATGGCGCTGGTCGGCCGGGCGGTCGCCGAGTGGGCCGGAGCGCCCGACGCGGTGGTCGACTTCGGGGTGCGGTTCACCCGGCCGGTGGTCGTCCCGGACGACGACGAGGGTGCCGAGATCACCGTCGACGCGGTGGTCAAGGAGGTCACCGAGGCGGGACTGACCAGGCTCGATATCACCGCCCGGTGCGGCGGTGAGAAGGTGCTCTCGCAGGCGCGGGCGACCGTCCGGACGGCCGGCTGACCGGTCGGCGGAAGCTGTCGGGCGGGACCGGTTGGGAAAGTCGGGGCGCTACCCGTACACTGGTCCGCCGTGGGGCAAGTAACCCCTGTTCGGCCTGTTGGGGCCGGATGGGGCGAGCGTTGCCGCACAGGGGTGTAGCTCAATTGGCAGAGCAGCGGTCTCCAAAACCGCAGGCTGCAGGTTCAAGTCCTGTCACCCCTGCGCCTCAGGCCTGACCGTTCCCGTGGGTCGCGCCGCCGCAAGGCGGCGTCCGGCCCGTGGTGGTGGCACCGGCGGGGTGGTTCCGAGGCGACTCGGGGCACTTCGTCCGGTCCGCCGGCCGCGGCCCGTCGCGGGACGGTTCGGCCCGGCCGGCGTGACCAACGCGCCGCGTGCGCCGCCCGGCGTACGAACCGACATCCCGCGACGGAGGGCGAAGTGGCCGAGAGCAAGCGGCGCGGCGAGGACGCCGGCGACGACGGTCTGCGCGACGAGCGTGACGAGGTCGTCGACGAGGTGACCGCCGACAGCGACGCCACCGACGACGACGCCACCGATGCGGACGAGCCGGTATCCCGGGGCGGCACCGCGACCCGGTCGCGGACCCGCGCGGGCGCGGCCGACAGCAAGCCGAAGACCCGGAACGAGACCGACCGGGTGGGGCCGTTCGCCCGCGTCGCGCGTTTCTTCCGCGAGGTGGTCGCCGAACTGCGTAAGGTCATCTGGCCGACCCGCAAGGAACTGCTGACCTACACGGCCGTGGTGGTCACCTTCGTCGCGGTGATGCTGACGATCGTGGGCCTTCTCGACTTCGCGTTCGCGAAGGGCGTGCTGTGGGTCTTCGGCAGCCCCAGCTGACCGGCCGACTGAGCCGATAGTGACGGAAGTGAGCAAGCGTGCCTGAGTACGACGAGACCGCCGAGACCACGGACGACCAGTCCACGGTCGCGACGGCGGCGAGTGACGAGTCGGTCGAGGCCGCCAGCGAGCCGGAGTTCCCGACCACCGAGCCGGAGCCCGACGAGGACTACGACCCGGTCGCCGAGCTGCGCCAGAAGCTGCGCTACGCGCCCGGCGACTGGTACGTGGTGCACTCGTACGCCGGCTACGAGAACAAGGTCAAGACCAACCTCGAGACCCGGATCATCTCCCTCGACATGGAGGAGTACATCTACCAGGTCGAGGTGCCGACCCGGGAAGAGGTCGAGGTCAAGAACGGCAAGCGTTCGCAGATCCAGGCCAAGGTCTTCCCCGGTTACATCCTGGTCCGGATGGAGCTGACGGCCGAGTCCTACTCGTGCGTGCGCAACACGCCGGGGGTCACCGGCTTCGTGGGGGCCACCGACCGGGCCGACCGGCCCGCGCCGCTGAGCCTCGACGAGGTGATCAAGTGGCTGGCCCCGGCGGTGGAGACCGAGCAGAAGAAGGCCAAGCCCGAGATCAGGGTCCTCGACTTCGAGGTCGGTGACTCGGTCACCGTCACCGACGGCGCGTTCGCCTCGCTGCCGGCGACGATCAGCGAGATCAACGCCGATCAGCAGAAGCTCAAGGTGCTGGTGTCGATCTTCGGTCGGGAGACCCCGGTCGAGCTGAACTTCAACCAGGTCGCCAAGATCTGACGACGTTCCCCGTCGCCGGCGGTGGGCAGCGGCCCGCCGCCGGCGACGGCGTTTCCACCCCGCGTGGACCTCGGCGCAGAGGGTCACCGGGCGCTGCGCTACTCTTGAACGTCGCCGCTGTGGCACCGCGCTGACCGTGCGCGCCCATGGCCGGCACCTTTCCCAGTTCCAAGCCCCAGGAAGTGACATGCCTCCGAAGAAGAAGCTCGTCAAGACGTTCACGCTTCAGCTGAAGGCGGGCCAGGCGACTCCGGCCCCGCCGGTGGGCCCCGCGCTCGGTCAGCACGGCGTGAACATCATGGAGTTCTGCAAGTCCTACAACGCGCAGACCGAGTCCCAGCGGGGCGACATCGTCCCCGCCGAGATCAGCGTGTACGAGGACCGGTCCTTCACCTTCGTCCTCAAGACCCCGCCCGCCGCCCGGCTGCTGCTCAAGGCCGCCGGTGTGGAGAAGGGCTCCGGCGTGCCGCAGAGCCAGAAGGTCGGTTCGGTGAGCCAGGCCCAGGTGCGCGAGATCGCCGAGAAGAAGATGGTCGACCTCAACGCCAACGACATCGACCAGGCTGCGAAGATCATCGCCGGTACCGCCCGGTCGATGGGCATCGTCGTCAACGACTGACCCCGCGGTCGGTCCCCAAGATCAGTTCGTGGGAGGGCGCGCGTCGACCGCGGCCCGCCAGAGACCACAGGAGTAACCCGAGATGCAGCGCAGCAAGACGTACCGCAAGGCCGCCGAGGCCATCGACAAGTCCAAGCTCTACACCCCGGCCGAGGCGGTCAAGCTCGCCAAGGACACCACCAACGCCAAGTTCGACGCCACGGTCGAGGTCGCCATGCGCCTCGGCGTCGACCCCCGCAAGGCGGACCAGATGGTCCGTGGCGTGGTCAACCTGCCGCACGGCACCGGTAAGACCGCCCGCGTGATCGTCTTCGCCGCCGGCGCGAAGGCCGAGGAGGCCGTCGCCGCCGGTGCCGACGAGGTGGGCACGGACGAGCTGGTCGCCCGGATCCAGGGCGGCTGGCTGGACTTCGACGCGGCGATCGCCACGCCGGACCAGATGGCCAAGATCGGCCGGATCGCGCGGATCCTGGGCCCGCGCGGTCTGATGCCGAACCCGAAGACCGGCACGGTGACCATGGACGTCACCAAGGCCGTCTCGGACATCAAGGGCGGCAAGATCACCTTCCGGGTGGACAAGCACTCCAACCTGCACCTGATCATCGGCAAGGCCTCGTTCTCCGAGACCCAGCTGATCGACAACTACGCCGCGGTGCTCGACGAGGTCATCCGCGTCAAGCCGTCCGCCGCCAAGGGCAAGTACCTCAAGAAGGTCACCCTGGCCACCACGATGGGTCCGGGCGTCCCGGTCGACCCGAACGTGGTGAAGAACTTCCAGGAGACCGGCGTCGAGGGCTGACCCCGGCTTCTCCCGCGAAGGTGCCCCGCCACGGACAGTGGCGGGGCACCTTCCGTCTGTCCGGATGTGGCAGGGTCGCCCCATGAGACTGGAGGACGTGCGGCTCCGCTACCGCCGGGGCGGCCCCTGGGTGCTGCGCGGCGTCACCGCCCGGCTCGACCCGGGCGAGGTGGCGGTGGTGCTCGGCCGCAACGGCGCGGGCAAGTCGACCCTGCTGCAACTCTGCGCCGGGGTGTTGCGCCCGGTCCGGGGCCGGGTGGTCGACCGCCCCCGGCACGTGGGTTGGGTGCCCGAGCGGTTCCCCGCCGACCAGCCCTTCACGGTCTCCCGCTACCTGGTCGGCATGGGCCGGGTCGCCGGCCTGGGCCGGGCCGACGCCGACCGGGCCGCCGACCGGTGGACCGACCGGCTGGGGCTGGCCGCGTTCCGCGGGGTCCGCCTGCCCGACCTGTCCAAGGGCACCGCGCAGAAGGTCGGCCTGGCCCAGGCGATGCTGCGCACCCCGGGCCTGCTGGTCCTCGACGAGCCCTGGGAGGGGCTGGACGCCGCCGCCCGGGGCCTGGTCCCGGAGCTGGTCGACGAGGTGCTGGCGGGCGGGGGAGCGGTGCTGGTCAGCGACCACCGGGGCGAGACGGTCCGGCTCCCCGACGCCCGGCACTGGGCGCTGGCCGACGGCGTGGTCACCGAGGAGCCAACCGCCGCAGCACCGGCCGTCGCGGTGGTCGAGGTCGCGGTGCCGGCCGCGCGGCTGGCCGGCACCGTCGCCCGGTTGCGCGCCGACGGCCACCACGTCCTGCGGGTACGCGAACCCGCCGCCCCGCCCCCGCAGGCGGCTGCGCCGCCGGTCCCCGTCCCGCCCTCGCCGTCCCCGTCGGTCGCCGTACCGTCCCCGCAGACGCCGCCGGTCGTCGTCCCGCCCCCGCCGTCCCCTTCGGTCGCCGTACCGTCCCCGCAGACGCCGCCGGTCGTCGTACCGTCCCCGCCGGTGGCTGCGCGCCCGACCGCCGGGTCGGTGTCGGCGGTCGACCGGGCTTCGGGCGTGCTGCCGTCCCCGGGGGGTCCACCGCTGCCCGACGGCCCGACAGGTGACCCGGCGCGGGACGGCGGGGCGGGGGAGGTGGCCCGGTGAGCGCGCTGGTCCGGATGCGGTTGGTCGGTTTCCTGCGGACCGGGCGGGCGGTCGCGCCACTGCTGGCCGCCCTGCTCGTCCTCGGTATCCTCTACGGCGGCGGCCAGGCCCGGCCGGCGGAGGCGTACGGCGTCTGCGCCGTGGTGCTCTTCCCGGTGCTGGCCTGGCAGACCAAGATCCTGCTGGACGTCGAGCCGGACGTGCAGCGCCGGATGGCGCAGGTCCTCCTCGGCCCGGCCCGGGAGCGGACCGCCGGGCTGCTCGCGGCGCTGGTCGCCGGGGCGGGCACGGTGCTTGTGGCATTGGTCTTCCCATGGCTGGTCGGCGGGATGGCCGTGCCGGGTCCGGACGACCTGCCGCTATCTGTCGCGCTCGCCCTCGGGCTCTGGGCGCACCTGCTTGCTCTGCTGCCCGCCACAGCGGTGGGCGCACTCGCCAGCCGCGCCCTGACCCGCAGCGCAGGGTACGGCGTCGCGGTGCTCTCGGTGGCCGTGGTCGGCACCCTCGCGCTGGGCCTGCGTAACTCGGTGGCGCCGTGGCTCGTGCCGCCGGTGCTGGCGACCGCCCGGGCACTCGGCGGGCATCTGTCCGCCGGAACCGCCCTGTTCCTCTCTGGCTGGGCCATCGCCTGGACGGGGCTGGCACTGGCCGGCTACTCCTGGCGGCGGCGGACCAACCCCTGACACCGACCTGGCCGACCCGGCAGGCGCCGGCCAACCACCTCGCCAAGCGATCCGACTCGGCTCCCTGGTCCGGGTCGCCTGGTCCGGGCCAGGGACTGGGTCACCTGGCCATGCCACCGGTCGAGGCGTCTCGCCGGCCCGCCCCGACAGTCTCGGTCGTGCGCCCGTACCAAGGTCATGCTGGATCCAGGATGTAGTGGTGTCCGCCGTCGATGAAGGCCACTACAACCATGAAGTTGTGCGATCTTGCCGGGGCGAGGCCGGGGGTGAGGGGTGCAGGGCGGGGGTGGCGGGGGCGATTTGGCGATGGGCGGACACGTCGCGTAACCTGGGCCGGTAGTTCCACCCAGAGACCGCTGGTCACCGTGCTCCGGCACGGTCGAAGGCTCCGCGACGACGGGCGACCCGCGCAGGGCGGTAAGCGTAATACGGTTCCTCGCCGTGGTCCGCCGACCACGGTGATCGGCCGGCCCTCGCCCCGCGCGCCCTGCGCCGGGGCTTTTTCGTTGTCGTGACGCCTCCGGTGTCGTCGCAGAGCCCCGTGCCGCGCGACGGCGACCAGCTCCGAGTAACGAGAGAGGAGGGACATGGCGGACAAGCCGATCCGGGCCGACAAGGCCACGGCCGTCGCTGAGCTGACCGAGAGCTTCCGTACCTCGGGCGCTGCGGTGCTCACCGAGTACCGTGGTCTGACGGTTTCCCAGCTCACCCAGCTGCGGCGCTCGCTCGGCAAGGAGACCACCTACACGGTCGCGAAGAACACGCTGGCCAAGCGTGCCGCGACCGAGGCGGGCATCTCCGGCCTCGACGAGCTGTTCACCGGTCCTACCGCGCTGACTTTCGTTTCGGGCGACGTCGTCGAGGCGGCGAAGGGTCTTCGCGACTTCGCGAAGGCCAACCCGAAGCTCGTCATCAAGGGCGGCGTCTTCGAGGGCCGGGCCATTTCCGCGGCCGAGGTCACGAAGCTCGCCGACCTGGAGTCCCGTGAGGTGCTGCTGGCCAAGCTGGCCGGCGCGATGAAGGGCAACCTGAGCAAGGCCGCGGCCCTGTTCCAGGCGCCGCTCTCCAAGGCCGCCCGTGCGGCGGCCGCCCTGGCGGACAAGAAGCGCGAGCAGGAGGGCGCCGAGGCGGCCTGAGGCCCTCCCGGCGCACCACGTTCTTAATTTTCATTGCGAGAAAGGACGCCAGACATGGCGAAGCTCAGCACCGACGAGCTGCTCGACGCGTTCAAGGAGATGACGCTGATCGAGCTCTCTGAGTTCGTGAAGCAGTTCGAGGAGACCTTCGAGGTCACCGCCGCCGCTCCGGTCGCGGTCGCCGCCGCCGGTGGCGCCGGTGGCGCCGCCGCTGCCCCGGCCGAGGAGGAGAAGGACGAGTTCGACGTCATCCTCGAGGCCGACGGTGGCAAGAAGATCCAGGTCATCAAGGTCGTGCGTGAGCTGACCGGCCTGGGCCTCAAGGAGGCCAAGGACGCGGTCGAGGCCGCGCCCAAGGCGATCCTGGAGAAGGTCAACAAGGAGACCGCCGAGAAGGCGAAGGCCAAGCTCGAGGGCGAGGGCGCCAAGGTCACCCTCAAGTGACCTGAGGCCGGCCTCGGGTCGGCTTCGGCGCGTGCCCGGCTCGGGTGAGTTGTGGCACACCGCATCATGGCGGGCGGTGATCCGGGAACGGATCACCGCCCGTTGCGCTTCGTGACTCCGGGTATCAGTGGTGTGAGCAGGGTGTTCGCACTCGTGGTGCGACACGGTGGTCACGCCACGCATAGTCCGTCTGTGGGAAACCCAGCGGTCAGCCGGGATGAGGCTCTTGACGTGGCCCGACCTGCCAGGCACGCTGACACCAGCAAGACCTTCCGCGCTTGCGACGGCCACCTCTTGGGTATGGCAGCGGCAGCACCGTCAGCTGCTCCGACCCGAGCGGCCCGACAGGAACTCGCGTTCCGAGCGGCCCGGTTCGACCCCGGTTCAGGGGTGCCGAGGCACGTTCCGCGACGACCTGCGGGATGGGCTGGACAGCGGTTAGCCTCTCGGCTACACTGCTAGTTTGCGCTGCCTTCCGACGTGGCCCCTGCTCGGAAATGTCCGATTGTGGATATTTTTGGTGGGGTCATTGGAGTGCACGCATACCAGCCGTTCTGCAGCACCGGTCCTCGGAAGGACGCATCTTGGCAGCTTCCCGCCCTGCGAAGACCAGTCGTACGTCGAGCGCTTTCGCTCCCCGCCGAGTTTCTTTCGGCAGGATCACCGAACACCTCGAGGTCCCCAACCTCCTCGCCATTCAGAACGAGTCCTTCGACTGGCTCGTCGGCAACGAGGCTTGGCAGGGCCGGTCGGCGGACGACCCGCACGCACGCTCGGGTCTCGCGGAGATCCTCGATGAGATCAGTCCCATTGAGGACTTCTCCGGCACCATGTCGCTCTCCTTCTCGGCGCCGCGCTTCGACGAGGTCAAGGCCTCGATCGAGGAGTGCAAGGAGAAGGACCTGACCTACTGCGCGCCGCTGTTCGTGACCGCGGAGTTCACCAACAACACCACCGGCGAGATCAAGAGCCAGACGGTGTTCATGGGTGACTTCCCGATGATGACGCCGAAGGGCACCTTCATCATCAACGGCACCGAGCGCGTCGTGACCAGCCAGCTCGTCCGCTCCTCCGGCGTGTACTTCGACAAGCAGCCGGACAAGACGTCCGACCGCGACCTGTCCAGCGTCAAGGTGATCCCGAGCCGGGGCGCCTGGCTGGAGTTCGACATCGACAAGCGCGACACCGTCGGTGTCCGGATCGACCGTAAGCGCCGTCAGGCCGTCACGGTCGTCCTCAAGGCCATCGGTTGGTCGGCCGAGCGGATCCGCGAGCGGTTCGGCTGGTCCGAGCTGATGATGACCACGCTCGAGAAGGACCACATCGCCGGTCAGGACGAGGCCCTACTCGACATCTACCGCAAGCTCCGCCCTGGCGAGCCGCCGACCCGGGAGAACGCCCAGACCCTGCTCGACAACCTCTTCTTCAACCCGAAGCGGTACGACGTCGCCAAGGTCGGTCGGTACAAGTTCAACAAGAAGCTCGGGCTGGACGTGCCGATCACCACCGGCACGCTCACCGAGGACGACATCGTCTCGACCGTCGAGTACCTCTGCCGGCTGCACGCCGGTGAGGAGGGCTACGAGGCGGACGACATCGACCACTTCGGCAACCGTCGGATCCGGACCGTGGGTGAGCTCATCCAGAACCAGGTCCGGGTCGGCCTGTCGCGGATGGAGCGGGTCGTCCGGGAGCGGATGACGACGCAGGACGTCGAGGCGATCACGCCGCAGACCCTGATCAACATCCGCCCGGTGGTGGCGGCGATCAAGGAGTTCTTCGGCACGTCGCAGCTGTCCCAGTTCATGGACCAGACCAACCCCCTGGCGGGGCTCACCCACCGGCGGCGGCTCAACGCCCTCGGCCCGGGTGGTCTGTCCCGGGAGCGGGCCGGCTTCGAGGTCCGGGACGTGCACCCGTCGCACTACGGCCGGATGTGCCCGATCGAGACGCCCGAGGGCCCGAACATCGGCCTGATCGGCAACCTGTCGACGTTCGCCCGGGTCAACCCGTTCGGGTTCATCGAGACGCCGTACCGCAAGGTCGTCGACGGCCGGGTCACCGACCAGGTCGACTACCTGACCGCGGACGACGAGGACCGGTTCGTCAAGGCCCAGGCCAACGCGCCGTTGAACGCCGACGGCACCTTCGCCGAGGACCGGGTCCTGTGTCGCCGTAAGGGCGGCGAGACCGAGGACGTGATCCCGAGCGCGGTCGACTACATGGACATCTCGCCGCGGCAGATGGTCTCCGTCGGCACCGCGATGATCCCGTTCCTGGAGCACGACGACGCCAACCGTGCCCTGATGGGCGCCAACATGCAGCGTCAGGCGGTGCCGCTGGTCAAGGCCGAGGCCCCGCTGGTCGGCACCGGCATGGAGTACCGCGCGGCCGTGGACGCCGGTGACGTCGTCGTCGCCGAGGTCGGCGGTGTGATCGAGGACCTCTGCGCCGACTACATCACCATCCACCAGGACGACGGCCACCGCCGCACGTACCTGCTGCACAAGTTCCGCCGCTCCAACTCCGGCTCCTGCGTCAACCAGAAGCCGGTGGTCTTCGAGGGCGACCGCGTCGAGGCCGGTCAGGTCATCGCCGACGGTCCGTGCACCGACGAGGGCGAGATGGCGCTCGGACGCAACCTGCTGGTGGCGTTCATGTGCTGGGAGGGCCACAACTACGAGGACGCGATCATCCTGTCGCAGCGCCTCGTGCAGCAGGACGTGCTCACCTCGATCCACATCGAGGAGCACGAGGTCGACGCCCGGGACACCAAGCTCGGCCCGGAGGAGATCACCCGCGACATCCCGAACGTCAGCGAGGAGATGCTCGCCGACCTCGACGAGCGCGGCATCATCCGGATCGGCGCCGAGGTCGTCCCCGGCGACATCCTGGTCGGCAAGGTCACGCCCAAGGGTGAGACCGAGCTGACCCCGGAGGAGCGACTGCTCCGGGCGATCTTTGGTGAGAAGGCGCGGGAGGTCCGGGACACCTCGCTGAAGGTGCCGCACGGCGAGACCGGCACGGTCATCGGGGTGCGTACCTTCTCCCGCGAGGACGGCGACGAGCTGCCGCCGGGCGTCAACGAGCTGGTCCGGGTCTACGTCGCCCAGAAGCGCAAGATCCAGGACGGCGACAAGCTCGCCGGCCGGCACGGCAACAAGGGCGTCATCTCGAAGATCCTGCCGATCGAGGACATGCCGTTCCTGGAGGACGGCACCCCGGTCGACATCGTGCTGAACCCGCTGGGTGTGCCTTCCCGGATGAACATCGGGCAGGTGCTGGAGACCCACCTCGGTTGGGTCGCCAAGACCGGTTGGAAGGTCGAGGGCGACGACGCCGAGTGGAAGCGCCAGCTCCGCTCGATCGACGCGCACGAGTCCGAGGGCGACACGAACGTGGCCACCCCGGTCTTCGACGGTGCCCGCGAGGAGGAGATCTCCGGTCTGCTCTCGTCGACCCTGCCCAACCGGGACGGCAACCAGCTGATCGGCTCCTCCGGCAAGGCGCGGTTGTTCGACGGCCGGTCCGGCGAGCCGCTGCCGGACCCGATCGCGGTCGGCTACATCTACATCCTGAAGCTCAACCACCTGGTCGACGACAAGATCCACGCCCGGTCGACCGGTCCGTACTCGATGATCACGCAGCAGCCGCTGGGTGGTAAGGCGCAGTTCGGTGGCCAGCGCTTCGGCGAGATGGAGTGCTGGGCGATGCAGGCGTACGGCGCCGCCTACGCCCTGCAGGAGTTGCTCACCATCAAGTCCGACGACGTCCTGGGCCGGGTCAAGGTCTACGAGGCGATCGTCAAGGGCGAGAACATCCCCGAGCCGGGCATCCCGGAGTCGTTCAAGGTGTTGCTCAAGGAGCTCCAGTCGCTGTGCCTGAACGTCGAGGTGCTCAGCAGCGACGGTGTCGCCCTGGAGATGCGCGAGACCGACGACGAGGTGTTCCGGGCCGCGGAGGAGCTGGGCATCGACCTGTCCCGGCGCGAGCCGAGCTCGGTCGAAGAGGTGTAAGTGGTGTGGGTCGGGGGCCGGCCGCCCCGTTCCGGGCGGTCAGGCTTGATCCCTCCGCGGGGCGACCGGCCCCCGACCCCGCCCGTGATCTAGCTGTAAAGACGACGACATAGGGGACATAGTGCTCGACGTCAACTTCTTCGACGAGCTGCGTATCGGCCTCGCGACCGCGGACGACATCCGCCAGTGGTCGCACGGCGAGGTCAAGAAGCCCGAGACCATCAACTACCGCACCCTCAAGCCGGAGAAGGACGGGCTCTTCTGCGAGAAGATCTTCGGTCCGCAACGGGACTGGGAGTGCTACTGCGGTAAGTACAAGCGGGTCCGGTTCAAGGGCATCATCTGTGAGCGCTGCGGCGTCGAGGTGACCCGGTCCAAGGTCCGTCGTGAGCGGATGGGACACATCGAGCTGGCCGCTCCGGTGACCCACATCTGGTACTTCAAGGGCGTGCCGAGCCGGCTGGGCTACCTGCTGGACCTCGCCCCGAAGGACCTCGAAAAGATCATCTACTTCGCCTCGTACGTCGTGACGAGCGTGGACGCCGAGGCGCGTCACCGTGACCTCTCGACCATCGAGAACGAGATCCTCGCCGAGAAGCGGCAGTCCGAGAACAGCCGCGACTCGGAGATCGAGAAGCGGGCCGCCAAGCTCGAGGCCGACCTGGCCGAGCTGGAGGCCGAGGGTGCCAAGGCGGACGTCCGGCGCAAGGTCAAGGAGGGCGGAGAGCGCGAGATGCGCCAGATCCGCGACCGGGCCCAGCGCGAGATCGACCGCCTCGACGAGGTCCTCGACACCTTCCGCAAGCTCGACTCCAAGCAGCTGGTCACCGACGAGCTGCTCTACCGTGAGCTGCGCGACCGGTTCGGCGAGTACTTCACCGGCGGCATGGGCGCCGAGGCGATCAAGGCGCTGGTCCAGAACATGGACCTCGACGCCGAGGCCGAGAACCTCCGCGAGACCATCCGTTCCGGCAAGGGCCAGCGCAAGATCCGGGCGCTCAAGCGGCTGAAGGTCGTCGCGGCGTTCCTGAACACCCGCAACTCGCCGCTCGGCATGGTGCTGGACTGCGTCCCGGTCATCCCGCCGGACCTGCGTCCGATGGTGCAGCTCGACGGTGGCCGGTTCGCCACCTCCGACCTGAACGACCTGTACCGCCGCGTGATCAACCGGAACAACCGCCTCAAGCGGCTGATCGACCTCGGTGCTCCCGAGATCATCGTCAACAACGAGAAGCGGATGCTCCAGGAGGCCGTCGACGCGCTGTTCGACAACGGCCGTCGTGGTCGTCCGGTCACCGGCCCGGGCAACCGGCCGCTGAAGTCGCTGTCCGACATGCTCAAGGGCAAGCAGGGCCGGTTCCGCCAGAACCTGCTGGGCAAGCGCGTCGACTACTCCGGCCGTTCGGTCATCGTGGTCGGCCCGAAGCTCAAGCTGCACCAGTGCGGCCTGCCCAAGCAGATGGCGCTGGAGCTGTTCAAGCCGTTCGTGATGAAGCGGCTGGTCGACCTCAACCACGCGCAGAACATCAAGTCCGCCAAGCGGATGGTCGAGCGGCAGCGGCCGGTCGTGTGGGACGTGCTGGAAGAGGTCATCGGCGAGCACCCGGTGCTGCTCAACCGGGCACCGACCCTGCACCGGCTGGGCATCCAGGCCTTCGAGCCGCAGCTGGTCGAGGGCAAGGCGATCCAGATCCACCCGCTGGTCTGCACCGCGTTCAACGCCGACTTCGACGGTGACCAGATGGCGGTGCACGTGCCGCTGTCCGCCGAGGCCCAGGCCGAGGCGCGGATCCTGATGCTGTCGTCGAACAACATCCTCAAGCCGGCCGACGGCAAGCCGGTCACCATGCCCACCCAGGACATGGTCATCGGTCTCTACCACCTCACCCACCTCATCCGGGGTGGCCAGGGCGAGGGCCGGGCGTTCAGCTCGGACGCCGAGGCGCGGATGGCCTTCGACGCGGGGGAGCTGCACCTGCAGACCCCGGTGAAGATCCGGCTGCGCGACGTGGTGGGGGTCGACAACGGCGCCGGTGCCGAGCCGTGGGTCGCGCCCGAGGGCTGGACCGAGGGCGACCCGGTGACCGTGGAGACCACGCTGGGCCGGGTCCTGTTCAACGAGACGCTGCCGCAGGGCTACCGCTTCGTGAACTACGAGATCCGCAAGGGCCAGCTCTCCGCGATCGTCAACGACCTCGCCGAGCGCTTCCCGAAGGTGGCCCTGGCGGCCACCCTGGACGGCCTCAAGGAGGCCGGCTTCCACTGGGCCACCTGGTCCGGCGTCACCATCGGCATGGAGGACGTCATCCCGCCGCCGCGCAAGCGGGAGATCCTGGAGCGGTACGAGAAGGAAGCCGACCGGATCGACAAGCAGTACCAGCGTGGTCTGATGACCGCCGAGGAGCGCCGCGGCGAGCTCATCGAGATCTGGACCAAGGCGACCAACGAGGTCGCCAAGGAGATGGACACCGCGCTGCCGCAGGAGAACCCGCTGTGGAAGATGATCAACTCGGGTGCCCGCGGTAACCTGCTCCAGCTCCGGCAGATCGCGGCGATCCGTGGTCTGGTGGCCAACCCGAAGGGCGAGATCATCCCGCGGCCGATCAAGGCCTCGTACCGGGAGGGTCTGTCCGTGCTGGAGTACTTCATCTCCACGCACGGCGCCCGTAAGGGTCTGGCCGACACCGCGCTGCGGACCGCCGACTCGGGTTACCTGACCCGTCGTCTGGTGGACGTCTCGCAGGACGTCATCATCCGCGAGGAGGACTGCGGCACCGACCGGGCGATCCCGATGCAGATCGGCGAGCGCCTGGAGGGTGGCCGGCTGGTCGTCCACGAGCACGCCGAGACCAGCGTGCACGCCCGGACCCTGGCCGACGACATCAAGGGGCCGGACGGCACCGTGGTGGCCCACCGGGGCCAGGACGTCAACTCCATCGGGGTCGACCAGATCGTCGCCGCCGGGGTGGAGACGATCCGGGTGCGCAGCGTGCTCACCTGCGAGTCGAAGCTGGGCGTCTGCGGTGCGTGCTACGGCCGCTCGCTGCCGACCGGCAAGACCGTGGACGTCGGCGAGGCGGTCGGCATCATCGCCGCCCAGTCGATCGGTGAGCCGGGTACCCAGCTGACGATGCGTACCTTCCACACCGGTGGTGTCGCGGGTGAGGACATCACCCAGGGTCTGCCGCGTGTCCAGGAGATCTTCGAGGCCCGGATCCCGAAGGGCAAGGCGCCCATCGCCGACACCCCGGGCCGGATCCGGATCGAGGACGGCGAGCGGTCCCGGAAGATCATCGTGGTGCCGGACGACGGCAGCGACGAGATCGTCTACGACAAGATCTCCAAGCGGGTCGGGCTGCGGACCCACGACGGGGACCACGTCGAGGTCGGCGAGAAGCTCACCGAGGGCACCATCGACCCGCACGAGCTGCTGCGCATCCTCGGCCCGCGCGCGGTCCAGGTCCACCTGACCCAGGAGGTCCAGGAGGTCTACCGCTCGCAGGGTGTGCTCATCCACGACAAGCACATCGAGATCATCATCCGCCAGATGCTCAAGCGGGTGACGGTCATCGACTCCGGCTCGACCGAGTTCCTGCCGGGCGTGCTGGTCGACCGGGCGCTGTTCGAGTCGGAGAACCGCCGGCTGGTCGGCGAGGGTGGCGAGCCCGCCGCCGGTCGTCCGGTGCTGATGGGCATCACCAAGGCCTCGCTGGCCACCGACTCCTGGCTCTCGGCGGCCTCCTTCCAGGAGACCACCCGGGTGCTGACCGACGCGGCGATCAACTCGCGCAGTGACTCGCTGGTCGGCCTCAAGGAGAACGTGATCATCGGTAAGCTCATCCCGGCCGGTACCGGCATCAGCAAGTACCGCAACGTCCGGGTCGAGCCGACCGAGGAGGCGAAGGCCAAGGTCTACTCGATGACCGGGTACCCCGAGACCGACTACGGCTTCGGGCCGGCCAGTGGGCAGGCTGTTCCGCTGGACGACTTCGACTTCGGGTCGTACCGCTAACAGGCGGCACCGATGACGGCCCCCGGCAGCACGCCGGGGGCCGTCGTCGTGTCCGGGGTTCGGCGTGGCTGTCGGGCGGTGGTCCGCCGGGGAGTGCCCGGCGGCGGAGGCGGCCGGGCATGATGGTGGGTATGACGACCGCTCCGGGGCAGGCGCCGGTGACGCACCAGCCGCCACGTCATCCGCTCGATCCCGACCCGGTACGCGCGACCAAGGCGCGGGCTGTCTTCGCGCTCGGCCTGATCGGCGCGTTGACCGGGCTGTTCGTCGGTGGGGTGGTGCCCGCCACGGTCGCCCTGCAGTTGGCGCGGCAGGCCCGCCGCGAGGCGTACGCCTCCGGTGGTTTCCTCACCGGTGCGGCCTGGCTGCGGCGGGGGGAGCGGTTGGCCTGGATCGGGCTGGTGCTGGTCGCGGTTGCCCTGGTGACGTTGGTGGTGATCGGCGTGGTCCGGCTGGCCGGCTCCCCGTACGGGCAGGACTTCGCCCCGAACATGGACTGACCCGTCGGGGTGATGATCCGGCGGGGAGCACCCGCGGTGCGTGGCGACGGTAGCCTGGCCGGTGTCCGTCGGGTGACGGTGGACCCAGCTCGTGACAGGAGGACACCGTGACGGAACCGGCGTCGCCGGGCGGTGACCCGGACAGGCCGCCCGCCGGCTCCCCGGAGCCCGGCCCGGCCGGTTGGGCCCGTCCCGACCAGGGCTCCGGTGCTGCGGCCCGCCCCGATCCGTGGGCCGTCGACCCGTACCGTCCCGGCGACCGGGGAGTGGTTGATCCGGCCCGCCCGGATCCGTGGGCCGTCGACCCGTGGCGGTCGCCGCCGAGCTCCGGGCCGGGGCACCCCACCGGCGTCCCGTCGGCTGCCGGCAGCGGTGGGTACGGCCGGCCGCCGGCCCCCGGTGTGGCCGCCGCCCCGCCCGGGGGTGGTCCGTATTCCGGGCTGGGGGCCGGGGGAGGCCACCCGGCGGGGCCGCCCGGGTCGTACCCGGGGCAGGCGTCGGGTGCGCCGGGCTGGTCGACCCCCTCCGGGCCGTTGCCCCCGCCACCACCGGACGCCCCCCGCGCCCCGAAGCGGGTCGACCCGGTTCCCGGTACGCCCTTCGGCGTGGTGTACCTGGACGTGCCGGCGGTCACCTCCGGCCCGGCGGTGGGCTCGTTGATCGCCGGGGTGGTGTCGATCCTGGTCTCCTTCCTGGTGATCTGTTTCGGCATCGGGGGCGCGCGACTCGGCGGGGCCTGGGCGGCCGGCGCGTTCACCGTGCCCGGGATGCTGGCCGGCGGGGCGGCGATCGTCGCCGGGCTGCTGGCCCGCCGGCAGGTCCGTCGGGCCGCGCCGCCACCGGCGGTACGGTTCACCGGCCGGGGCCTGGCGACGGCCGGGATCAGTTGCGGCGGGGTGGGGCTGCTGCTGAGCCTGTCCGGGCTGGGACTGGCGCTGCTGGTGCAGTTGGCGTGAGCCCGTCGCCCGGGGGTGACGGGCCGCGGCGCGCGGCAGCCGGTACACTGGAGCACCTGAGAGGCCTGGCACGGGCGAGCAGGCACACGGTGCGACCGACGGGGAGCGACGAGACCCGGCGGACCGATCCGTTTTGACCTGTGCGGCTGTGGTAGGTACTCTTTTCCCCTGCGCCCTGGCATGCCTGGGCGGCTCGTGCGTGCGCGGGATTCGGATTGATCCGGAGATCGAGCGGCCGTACGACACAGTCGAAGACCCGGTGCGTGGTGTTCACGCGCCGGTGACAGAAGAAGCCGGTGCGCGCGTGAGCGACGGCACCGGGACCGTGGATCGGGCGACACACCCGACCGCGGGTGCCGGGATCTCCGCGAGGCGGTGCCGGTCGGAATGTAGGAGAGTCGACCATCAGGTCGGCTAACGAGCAGACGGCGCGGTCGCGTGACGCGGCCGAAGGGAGCGGAGAAACCCGGTGCCCACCATTCAGCAGCTGGTCCGAAAGGGCCGCCAGGCCAAGACGACCAAGACCAAGACCCCGGCGTTGAAGGGTTCCCCTCAGCGGCGCGGCGTGTGCACCCGTGTGTACACCACCACCCCCAAGAAGCCGAACTCGGCGCTCCGCAAGGTCGCTCGTGTCAAGCTCAGCAGCCAGATCGAGGTGACCGCCTACATCCCGGGTGTGGGTCACAACCTGCAGGAGCACTCGATCGTGCTCGTTCGCGGCGGCCGGGTGAAGGACCTCCCCGGCGTGCGTTACAAGATCGTCCGCGGTTCGCTGGACACCCAGGGTGTCCGCAACCGCAAGCAGGCGCGCAGCCGTTACGGCGCGAAGAAGGAGAAGAGCTGACATGCCGCGTAAGGGACCTGCTCCGCGGAAGCCGCTCGTCGCTGACCCGGTGTACAACTCGCCGCTGGTCACCCAGCTGGTCAACAAGATCCTGATGCGCGGTAAGCGTCAGCTCGCCGAGCGCATCGTGTACGCGGCCCTGGAGGGCTGCCGCGAGAAGAGCGGCACCGACCCGGTCGTCACCCTCAAGCGGGCGATGGACAACGTCAAGCCCACCCTGGAGGTGCGCAGCCGCCGGGTCGGTGGCGCCACCTACCAGGTGCCGGTCGAGGTCCGTCCGTCCCGGGCGACCACCCTCGGTCTGCGCTGGCTGGTGACGTACTCCAAGGCCCGTCGTGAGAAGACCATGATCGAGCGGCTGATGAACGAGCTGCTGGACGCGAGCAACGGTCTGGGCGCCGCCGTCAAGCGGCGCGAGGACACCCACAAGATGGCGGAGTCCAACAAGGCCTTCGCGCACTACCGCTGGTAACAGCCTGGTTCCGGCGCCGGACCGGCGCCGGAACCGCCATCGGTCGAGTCGAGACGACGATAAGTAGGGATTGAAGTGGCCGCCGCAGACGCGCTCGCCAACGTACGCAACATCGGCATCATGGCGCACATCGATGCCGGTAAGACCACGACCACCGAGCGGATCCTGTTCTACACCGGTATCACCTACAAGATCGGTGAGGTCCACGAGGGCGCTGCCGTCATGGACTGGATGGAGCAGGAGCAGGAGCGTGGCATCACGATCACCTCCGCTGCCACCAAGTGTGAGTGGAAGGGCCACACGATCCAGATCATCGACACGCCCGGTCACGTCGACTTCACGGTCGAGGTCGAGCGGTCGCTGCGGGTGCTGGACGGTGCGGTCGCGGTCTACGACGGCGTCGCCGGCGTCGAGCCGCAGACGGAGAACGTCTGGCGGCAGGCCGACAAGTACCACGTCCCGCGGATGTGCTTCGTCAACAAGCTCGACCGCACGGGCGCGGACTTCTTCCGCTGCGTGCAGATGATGATCGACCGGCTCAACGCCACCCCGCTGGTGCTCCAGATCCCGATCGGGCTCGAGGGCGACCACATCGGCGTCGTCGACCTGATCGGCATGCGTGCCCTCACCTGGCGCGGGGAGACCCAGAAGGGTGAGGACTACGCGATCGAGGAGGTGCCGGCCGAGCTGGCCGACGCCGCCGCCGAGTGGCGCGACAAGTTGCTGGAGACCCTGGCCGACGTCGACGACGCGGTGATGGAGAAGTACCTGGAGGGCGAGGAGATCTCCGTCGAGGAGATCAAGGCCGCCATCCGGCGGGCCACCATCGCCAGCAAGGCCAACCCGGTGCTCTGCGGCTCGGCGTTCAAGAACAAGGGCGTGCAGCCCATGCTCGACGCCGTGGTCGACTTCCTGCCGTCGCCGCTGGACGTCCCCGCGATCGAGGGCACCGCGACCGACGGCGAGACGCCGTTGCAGCGGAAGCCGTCGAAGGCGGAGCCGTTCTCCGGCCTGGCCTTCAAGATCCAGACCGACAAGCACCTCGGCAAGCTCACCTACGTCCGGGTCTACTCCGGCGTGGTCGAGACCGGCACCCAGGTGGTCAACTCCACCAAGGACCGCAAGGAGCGGGTCGGCAAGATCTACCAGATGCACGCCAACAAGCGGGAAGAGCGCGGCTCGGCCCAGGCTGGCGACATCATCGCGGTGCAGGGTCTCAAGCAGACCACCACCGGCGACACCCTGTGTGACCCGGCGAACCCGGTAATCCTGGAGTCGATGACCTTCCCCGAGCCGGTCATCGAGGTCGCGATCGAGCCGAAGACCAAGGCCGACCAGGAGAAGCTCAGCACCGCCATCCAGCGGCTGGCCGAGGAGGACCCGACCTTCCGCGTCAAGCTGGACGAGGAGACCGGCCAGACGGTCATCTCCGGCATGGGCGAGCTGCACCTGGACATCCTGGTCGACCGGATGCGCCGCGAGTTCAACGTCGAGGCGAACATCGGCAAGCCGCAGGTGGCGTACCGTGAGACGATCCGCCGCAAGGTGGACAAGGTCGAGTACACCCACAAGAAGCAGACCGGTGGTTCGGGCCAGTACGCCCGGGTCATCGTGAGCGTCGAGCCGCTGCCGCTGGACAACGACTCGCCGACCTACGAGTTCGCCAACGCGGTCAGCGGTGGTCGTATCCCCCGGGAGTTCATCCCGTCGGTCGACGCCGGCGCGCAGGACGCCATGCAGTACGGCATCCTGGCGGGCTTCCCGCTGGTCGGGGTCAAGCTGACCCTGCTCGACGGTCAGTACCACGATGTCGACTCGTCGGAAATGGCATTCAAGATCGCCGGTTCGATGGTGATGAAGGACGCGGCCCGCAAGGCCGACCCGGCATTGCTCGAGCCGATGATGGCCGTTGAGGTCACCACTCCTGAGGAGAACATGGGTGACGTCATCGGCGACCTCAACTCCCGCCGCGGGATCATCCAGGCGATGGAGGAGCGCAGCGGCGCCCGCATCGTGAAGGCTCTGGTGCCGTTGTCGGAGATGTTCGGCTACGTCGGCGACCTGCGGTCGAAGACCCAAGGCCGGGCTAGCTACAGCATGCAGTTCGACTCCTACGCCGAGGTGCCGCAGAGCGTGGCGAAGGAGATCATCGCCAAGGCGACGGGTGAGTGACGCTCACCTGCCGCTGATCCGGTGAGCCGGGGCCGGTCGCGGGTGGGAGTCCCGCCCGCGACCACCTCGGTCGGGTTGTGTGAATCCGGGCCTGTAGGCTTCATCGCCGCAGAACCCACCAAGCTCTCCGGCCGTCGGTCGGAAAGGCTGTCGACAGAGTCCTAAGCGCCGTCCGGCGCGCCGGGGCGAGAAGAACCAAGAAGTCCACAGGAGGACACCAGTGGCGAAGGCTAAGTTCGAGCGGACTAAGCCGCACGTCAACATCGGCACCATTGGTCACATCGACCACGGTAAGACGACGCTGACGGCGGCCATCACGAAGGTCCTGCACGACCAGTACCCGGACCTCAACCCGTACACGCCGTTCGACGAGATCGACAAGGCGCCGGAGGAGAAGGCCCGCGGCATCACGATCTCGATCGCGCACGTCGAGTACCAGACCGAGGCGCGGCACTACGCGCACGTCGACTGCCCCGGGCACGCCGACTACATCAAGAACATGATCACCGGTGCCGCCCAGATGGACGGCGCGATCCTGGTGGTCGCGGCGACCGACGGCCCGATGCCGCAGACCCGCGAGCACGTGCTGCTGGCCCGTCAGGTCGGTGTGCCGTACATCGTCGTGGCGCTCAACAAGAGCGACATGGTCGACGACGAGGAGCTCCTGGAGCTCGTCGAGCTCGAGGTGCGCGAGCTGCTGTCGGCGCAGGAGTACCCGGGTGACGACCTGCCGGTCGTCCGGGTCTCGGCGCTGCGGGCGCTCGAGGGTGACCCGGAGTGGACCGGTCGTCTGCTGGAGCTGATGAACGCGGTCGACACCGCGATCCCGCAGCCCGAGCGCGAGACCGAGAAGCCGTTCCTGATGCCGATCGAGGACGTCTTCACGATCACCGGTCGTGGCACGGTCGTCACCGGTCGCGCGGAGCGCGGCATCCTCAAGCCGAACGAGGAGGTGGAGATCGTCGGTATCCGCGAGAAGTCGCAGAAGACGGTCTGCACCGGTATCGAGATGTTCCGCAAGCTGCTCGACGAGGCCCGCGCGGGCGAGAACGTCGGTCTGCTGCTGCGGGGCATCAAGCGCGAGGACGTCGAGCGCGGCATGGTGGTCGTCAAGCCGGGCACCAGCACCCCGCACACGGAGTTCGAGGCGACGGTCTACATCCTCTCCAAGGAGGAGGGCGGCCGGCACACCCCGTTCTTCCAGAACTACCGTCCGCAGTTCTACTTCCGGACCACCGACGTCACCGGTGTCGTCACCCTCCCCGAGGGCACCGAGATGGTCATGCCGGGCGACAACACCACGATGGCCGTCAAGCTCATCCAGCCCATCGCGATGGAGGACAACCTCAAGTTCGCGATCCGCGAGGGTGGTCGTACGGTCGGCGCGGGTCGCGTCACCAAGATCATCAAGTGAACTAGGTAACCCCGATTAGCGTTGCCGCCGGTCGTGCGGCATACTGGTCAGGTTGCGTAACGACGGTTAGTCGCCCGTGTCCGGCGTAAGTTGGACCTCCGGGAAGACCAACAGTCGCGCGTAGGGTGGTTGATCGCCCCTGGCGGTCAACCACCCTCGCACGGCGTCCAGATCGCTGTGATGCGATCGGCGCCTTGACCCACCGCGTGGTCAGAGAGTCGCTCCGGAGTCCCGGGGCGGAGCCTGGTCCACGGGCGCGACACGCCCGACCGCGGGGGTCGGCGAAGTGGGCCTGTACCAGCCGGTACAGGTGCCCGCAACACAGCGGCATCGAGAGAAGGAACAGAAGCCACCATGGCGGGACAGAAGATCCGCATCCGGCTCAAGGCCTATGACCACGAGGTCGTCGACTCCTCGGCGCGGAAGATCGTCGAGACGGTGACGCGCACCGGGGCGCAGGTCGCGGGCCCGGTGCCGCTGCCCACGGAGATCAACCGTTTCTGCGTCATCCGCTCGCCGCACAAGTACAAGGACTCGCGCGAGCACTTCGAGATGCGTACGCACAAGCGGCTGATCGACATCATCGACCCGACTCCGAAGACGGTCGACTCGCTCATGCGCCTCGACCTGCCGGCTGGCGTCGACATCGAGATCAAGCTGTAGGGACCGGACAAATGGACAGGCAAGTCAAGGGGATCCTGGGCGCCAAGCTCGGTATGACCCAGGTCTGGGACAACAACAAGGTTGTGCCGGTGACCGTGGTTCAGGCCGGCCCGTGCGTCGTCAGCCAGGTGCGTAGCGCCGAGAAGGACGGTTACTCCGCGGTCCAGCTCGCCTACGGCACGATCGACCCGCGCAAGGTCAAGAAGCCCGTCAGCGGGCACTACGCCAAGGCGGACGTGGCGCCGCGCCGGCACATGGTCGAGCTGCGCACCGCGAACGCGGCGGACTACTCGCTGGGCCAGGAGGTCACGGTCGAGGAGTTCCCGGCCGGCGTGACCATCGACGTCACCGGCAAGACCAAGGGCAAGGGCTACGCCGGCCCGATGAAGCGGCACGGCTTCCACGGCCTGCGCGCCAGCCACGGTGTCGAGCGCAAGCACCGCTCGCCGGGCGCCATCGGTGCCTGTGCGACCCCGGGTCGCGTCTTCAAGGGCACCCGGATGGCGGGTCGGATGGGTGGCGTGCGCTACACCGTCCAGAACCTGACCGTCCAGGCGGTCGACACCGAGAACAACCTCCTGCTCGTCCGTGGTGCCATCCCCGGCCCCAAGGGTGCGCTGGTCCTGGTCCGCACCGCGGCCAAGACGAAGGTGAAGAAGGGCGGTGTGGCCAAGTGACCACCGTTGACGTCCACAATGTCGAAGGCGCCAAGAGCGGCTCCGTCGAGCTGCCGGCCGACGTCTTCGACGTGCAGGCCAACATCGCGCTGATGCACCAGGTCGTGGTGGCGCAGCTCGCGGCGGCCCGCCAGGGCACCCACAAGGTCAAGACCCGCGGCGAGGTCGCCGGTGGCGGCAAGAAGCCGTACAAGCAGAAGGGCACCGGCCGGGCCCGGCAGGGCTCGATCCGCGCGCCGCAGTTCGCCGGTGGCGGTGTGGTGCACGGCCCCGTGCCGCGTGACTACAGCCAGCGGACCCCGAAGAAGATGAAGGCCGCCGCCCTGCGTGGCGCCCTCTCCGACCGGGCGCGTGCCGGCCAGCTGCACGTCGTCGAGGCGTTCGTCTCGGGCGAGAAGCCGTCGACCAAGGCGGCCCTGGCCACCCTGGCCAAGCTGACCGAGGCCCGCCGGGTGCTCGTCGTGCTGAGCAGCACCGACGAGCTGAACTGGGTGTCGCTGCGCAACGAGCCGCGGGTGCACCTGATCGAGTCCGGCCAGCTCAACACGTACGACGTGCTGGTGGCCGACGACGTGGTCTTCACCAAGGACGCCCTGGACGAGTTCCTGGGTGTGCCCGCGGAGGCCGGCCCCGCGGCCGAGTCCGCCGAGACCACCGAGGAGGGTGGCAAGTGAGCACGATCGCCGACCCGCGGGACATCATCGTCGCGCCGGTCGTCTCGGAGAAGAGCTACAGCGAGCTGAACCGGAACTGGTACACCTTCCTGGTGCACCCGGACGCGAACAAGACCGAGATCAAGATCGCTATCCAGCAGATCTTCAACGTCCGCGTCCTGACGGTCAACACGCTCAACCGCCAGGGCAAGCGCAAGCGCACCAAGACCGGCTTCGGTCAGCGCAAGGCGACCAAGCGGGCGATCGTGAAGCTGGCTGACGGTGACCGTATCGAGGCCTTCGGCGGCCCGGTCAGCTGAGGGGTGTAGACAATGGCTATCCGTAAGTACAAGCCGACGACGCCGGGCCGACGCGGCTCCAGCGTCGCCGACTTCGCCGAGATCACCCGGTCCACGCCGGAGAAGTCCCTGCTGGCCCCGCTGCCGAAGAAGGGTGGGCGCAACGCCCACGGCCGGATCACCACCCGGCACCACGGCGGCGGCCACAAGCGGCAGTACCGCCTGATCGACTTCAAGCGGGTCGACAAGGACGGCGTGCCGGCGAAGGTCGCGCACATCGAGTACGACCCCAACCGCACCGCGCGCATCGCGCTGCTGCACTACGCCGACGGCGAGAAGCGCTACATCCTTGCGCCGAAGGACATGAAGCAGGGCGACCGGGTCGAGTCCGGGCCGGGCGCCGACATCAAGCCGGGCAACAACCTGCCGCTGCGCAACATTCCGGTCGGTACCACCATCCACAACGTGGAGCTGCGTCCGGGCGGCGGCGCCAAGCTGGCCCGCTCGGCCGGCGTCGGCATCCAGCTGCTCGGCCGGGAGGGCGCGTACGCGACCCTCCGGATGCCGTCCGGTGAGATCCGGCGGGTCGACGTGCGCTGCCGCGCCAGCGTCGGCGAGATCGGCAACGCCGACCAGTCGAACATCAACTGGGGCAAGGCCGGCCGGATGCGGTGGAAGGGCAAGCGCCCGACCGTCCGTGGTGTCGCGATGAACCCGGTCGACCACCCGCACGGTGGTGGTGAGGGTAAGACCTCCGGTGGTCGCCACCCGGTGAACCCGCAGGGTAAGCCCGAGGGCCGCACCCGTCGTAAGGGCCAGCCGAGCGACCGGCTGATCGTCCGCCGCCGCTACGCCACGCGTAAGCGCGGCTGAGGGAGATAGAGCATGCCTCGCAGCCTGAAGAAGGGCCCGTTCGTCGACGACCACCTGCTCAAGAAGGTGGAGACGCAGAACGACAAGGGCTCGAAGAACGTCATCAAGACCTGGTCGCGGCGCTCGACGATCATTCCCGAGATGCTCGGGCACACGATCGCCGTGCACGACGGACGCAAGCACGTCCCGGTGTTCGTGACCGAGGCCATGGTCGGGCACAAGCTCGGCGAGTTCGCGCTGACCCGCACCTTCAAGGGTCACGAGAAGGACGACCGGAAGAGCCGCCGGCGCTGAGCCGCGGGCATACGGATAGAGGAACAAGGGGTTACAGCGATGCCAGGAAAGGGCGACGCTCCGGTGCTTCCGGGCGCGCGGGCGGTTGCGCGACACGTGCGCATCTCGCCGATGAAGGCGCGCCGGGTGGTCAACCTCGTCCGCGGCCTGCCCGCGAAGGAGGCGCTCACGGTGCTGCAGTTCGCGCCGCAGGCGGCGAGTGAGCAGGTATACAAGGTGCTCGCGAGCGCGATCGCCAACGCGGAGAACAACGAGCGGCTGGACCCCGACGCGCTGCTCGTCAGCGAGGCGTTCGTCGACGAGGGCCCGACCATGAAGCGGTTCCGGCCGCGGGCGCAGGGCCGGGCGTACCGGATCCGCAAGCGCACCTGCCACATCACCGTGGCGGTCGAGGCGGTCGCGCCGGCCGCGCCGAAGAAGTCCGCGGCGAAGAAGGCCGCCCCGGCGCAGCAGGCCGAGGCCGCGGCGACGGAGAGCAAGACGGAGGGCGCCGAGTAATGGGTCAGAAGGTTCACCCCACTGGATTCCGGCTCGGCATCTCGACCGACTGGAAGTCCCGCTGGTTCGCGGACAAGCTCTACAAGGACTACATCGGCGAGGATGTCAAGATCCGCCGGATGATGTCCAAGGGTCTTGAGCGGGCCGGCATCTCCAAGGTCGACATCGAGCGCACCCGGGACCGGGTCCGGGTCGACATCCACACCGCCCGGCCGGGCATCGTCATCGGCCGTAAGGGTGCGGAGGCCGACCGGATCCGCGGCGAGCTGGAGAAGCTCACCGGCAAGCAGGTGCAGCTGAACATCATCGAGGTGAAGAACCCCGAGTCGGACGCGCAGCTGGTCGCCCAGGGCGTCGCCGAGCAGCTCTCCAGCCGGGTCAGCTTCCGTCGGGCCATGCGCAAGTCCATGCAGTCGGCGATGAAGAACCCCGTCTGCAAGGGCATCCGGGTGCAGGTCTCGGGCCGTCTCGGCGGCGCCGAGATGAGCCGGACGGAGTTCTACCGCGAGGGTCGGGTTCCGCTGCACACGCTGCGGGCCAACATCGAGTACGGCTTCTTCGAGGCCCGTACCACCTTCGGCCGGATCGGCGTGAAGGTCTGGATCTACAAGGGCGACGCCGTGCCGGGCCGGGAGGCTCCGGCCGAGGCCGGTCCGTCCCGCCCGCGTCGCGGTGAGCGTGGCGACCGCCCCGAGCGCCCGCGTCGTGGCCGGTCGGGTTCGTCGGGTACGACCGCCGGTGGTACCGAGGCCGGCCGGGCCGCCGCGACCACCATCGCGCAGCAGGCCGAGACGCCGAGTGGCGACCCGGTCGACAGCTCCGCTGTCGCCGAGGCCGTCACCCAGCCGGCAGAAACGCAGCAGGAGGGCTGACAGATGCTGATGCCGCGCAAGCCCCCGAAGGGCTTCCGCAAGCCGCACCACCCGGACCGCCACGGCGCGTCCAAGGGCGGTAACCGGGTGGTGTTCGGCGAGTTCGGAATCCAGGCTCTCGAGCCGGCGTACGTGACCAACCGGCAGATCGAGTCGGCACGTATCGCCATGACCCGGCACATCAAGCGTGGTGGCAAGGTCTGGATCACGGTCTTCCCGGACCAGGCCCTCACCAAGAAGCCGGCCGAGACCCGGATGGGTTCCGGCAAGGGCTCGCCCGAGTGGTGGGTCGCGAACGTCAAGCCGGGGCGGATCCTCTTCGAGATGTCCTTCCCCAACGAGCAGGTCGCGCGAGAGGCTATGCGTCGCGCGGTCCACAAGCTCCCGATGAAGTGCCGCATTGTTACGCGCGAAGTGGGTGAATCCTGATGGCAGCGGGCGTCAAGCCTTCCGAGCTGCGTGAGCTCTCCGAGGAGGAGCTGGTCGCGAAGCTGCGCGAGGCCAAGGCGGAGCTGTTCAACCTCCGCGTGCAGGCCGCGACCGGTCAGCTGGACAACAACCGGCGGTTGCAGGTCATCCGTCGGGAGATCGCCCGGATCTACACGATCATGCGTGAGCGCGAGCTGGGTCTCTCGGCCGCGCCGACTGAGGTGACTGCATCATGAGCGAGACCGAGAACACCACCGCCACCGTGCGGGCCCGCCGTAAGGTCCGTGAGGGCCTGGTGGTCAGCGACAAGATGGACAAGACCGTCGTGGTCGAGGTCGAGGACCGGGTCAAGCACGCGCTGTACGGCAAGATCATGCGCCGTACCCGCAAGCTGAAGGTGCACGACGAGCAGAACGCCGCCGGCATCGGCGACCGGGTTTCGATCATGGAGACCCGGCCGCTGTCCGCCACCAAGCGTTGGCGGATCGTGGAGATCCTCGAGAAGGCCAAGTAGCGAAGGCTCGAGCTCGGCCGGTTTCGGTCGGGCGCAGGTTCCGCCAGGCTCCGGCCGCCCGCGAGGGCGGCCGGAGAACCGGCAGACATAGGAGATAGACGTGATTCAGCAGGAGTCGCGACTGCGCGTCGCCGACAACACGGGTGCCCGGGAGATCCTGTGCATCCGGGTTCTCGGTGGCTCCGGTCGGCGCTACGCGAGCATCGGCGACGTCATCGTGGCCACCGTCAAGGACGCGATCCCGGGTGCCGGTGTGAAGAAGGGCGACGTCGTCAAGGCCGTCGTCGTCCGCACCGCCAAGGAGAAGCGGCGGCCGGACGGCTCGTACATCCGTTTCGACGAGAACGCCGCCGTCATCATCAAGGACGGCGGGGACCCGCGCGGTACCCGTATCTTCGGCCCGGTGGGGCGGGAACTGCGGGACAAGCGGTTCATGAAGATCATTTCCCTCGCGCCGGAGGTGTTGTGACCGTGAAGGTCAAGAAGGGCGACACGGTCATCGTCATCGCCGGCAAGGACAAGGGTGCCAAGGGCAAGGTCATCGCGGCCTACCCGCGGCAGGACAAGGTCCTCGTCGAAGGCGTGAACCGGGTCAAGAAGCACACCCGTATCAGCACCACCCAGCGCGGCGCCAAGACCGGTGGCATCGTCACCCAGGAGGCCCCGATCCACGTCTCGAACGTGCAGGTCCTGGACTCCGACGGGAACCCGACCCGGGTCGGTTACCGGTTCGACGACAACGGCCAGAAGGTCCGCATCGCGCGTAGCACCGGTAAGGACCTGTGATGACCACGGCTACCGAAACCAAGACCCTGCCGCGTCTCAAGGAGCGGTACCGCAACGAGATCGTGGCCAAGCTGCAGGAGCAGCACAGCTACGGCAACCCCATGCAGGTGCCGCGGCTGGTCAAGATCGTCGTCAACATGGGTGTCGGCGAGGCCGCTCGCGACGCCAAGCTGATCGACGGCGCCGTCCGTGACCTGGCCACGATCACCGGCCAGAAGCCGCAGGTGCGGCGGGCCACCAAGTCGATCGCGCAGTTCAAGCTGCGTGAGGGCATGCCGATCGGCGCGAAGGTCACCCTGCGCGGCGACCGGATGTGGGAGTTCCTGGACCGGCTGCTGTCGATCGCGCTGCCGCGTATCCGCGACTTCCGCGGCCTGGACGGGCGCAAGCTCGACGGGCACGGCAACTACACGTTCGGCCTGACCGAGCAGTCGGTGTTCCACGAGATCGACCAGGACCGGATCGATCGCCAGCGGGGCATGGACATCACGGTGGTCACGACCGCCACGACCGACGACGAGGGCCGGGCGCTGCTCAAGCTCCTGGGCTTCCCGTTCAAGGAGAACTGAGATGGCCAAGAAGGCGCTGATCATCAAGGCGGCCGCGAAGCCGAAGTTCTCGGTTCGCGCGTACACCCGCTGCCAGCGGTGCGGGCGTCCGAAGGCGGTCTACCGCAAGTTCGGTCTCTGCCGGGTGTGCATCCGGGAGATGGCCCACCGCGGTGAGCTGCCCGGCGTGTCCAAGGCTTCCTGGTAATAGCCCGGCGCGCCTCGCGCGTCAGCTGAACTGTCTCTTCGCCGTAGGCCCCGGGCCGTGCCCGGGGAACCCCGGCGAGAAAGGTTGACGAATTTCATGACGATGACCGACCCGATCGCAGACATGCTCACGCGTCTGCGTAACGCCAACCAGGCGTACCACGACCGGGTGACGATGCCCTACTCGAAGATCAAGGCGAACATCGCCGAGGTCCTCAAGGCCGAGGGTTACATCGCCACCTGGTTGGTCGAGGAGCCCGAAGAGGGTGCCGTCGGCAAGCGACTGGTCGTCGAGCTGAAGTACGGCCAGAACCGGGAGCGGAGCCTGGCCGGCATCAAGCGCGTGTCCAAGCCCGGTCTCCGGGTGTACGCCAAGTCGGACGGGCTCCCGCGGGTGCTCGGCGGGCTGGGCGTGGCGATCATTTCGACGTCCCAGGGGCTGCTCACCGACCGGCAGGCCCGCAAGCGGAGCGTTGGCGGGGAAGTCCTCGCCTTCGTCTGGTAACGGGAGACAGGTAGAAATGTCGCGTATTGGACGTAAGTCGATCCCGGTGCCTTCCGGCGTCGACATCACGATCGAGGGCCAGACCGTCAAGGTCAAGGGTCCGAAGGGCGAGCTGTCGCACACGCTCGCCGAGCCGATCAGGGCGGAGCGGGGCGAGGACGGCCAGCTGCACGTCAACCGGCCGAACGACGAGCGCAAGGCCAAGGAGCTGCACGGCCTGAGCCGTACTCTGGTCGCCAACATGATCGTCGGGGTGACCGAGGGCTACCGCAAGAGCCTGGAGATCGCCGGCACCGGTTACCGGGTCACGGCCAAGGGCAAGGACCTCGAGTTCGCGCTCGGGTTCTCGCACCCGGTCCTGGTCCCCGCCCCGGACGGCATCACCTTCACGGTGGAGCGGCCGACCCTGTTCCACGTGGCCGGCATCGACAAGCAGCAGGTCGGTGAGGTCGCCGCCAACATCCGGAAGATCCGCCCGCCGGAGCCCTACAAGGGCAAGGGCGTCAAGTACCAGGGCGAGGTCATCCGCCGCAAGGCCGGAAAGGCAGGTAAGAAGTGAGCGCCACGCTGCTCAAGCGCCGCCGCGGCGTCGCCGCCAAGCGCGCCGTCGGCCGTGCGCGTCGACACTTCCGGGTCCGCAAGAACGTCAGCGGCACCGCCGAGCGCCCCCGTCTCGTGGTCACCCGCTCGCTGCGGCACATCGTCGCCCAGGTCGTCGACGACACCAAGGGTCACACCCTGGCGTCGGCCTCGACCCTGGACGCGTCGCTGCGCGGTGCGGAGGGCGACAAGAGCGCCCTGGCCGGCAAGGTCGGCAGCCTGCTCGCCGAGCGGGCCAAGGCCGCGGGTGTGTCCAAGGTCGTCTTCGACCGCGGTGGCAGCCGGTACGCGGGGCGGGTCGCCGCGCTGGCCGACGCCGCCCGCGAAGCCGGGCTCGAGTTCTAGAAACCCCGTCACGAGAGATAAGGAAGGCTGCTGATGCCAGGTCAACAGCGCCGTGGCGGCGGGTCCGGTGGCAACGAGGGTGGTCGCCGCGACAACCGCCGTGAGGGCGGCCGCGGAAACGCGCCCGTCGAGAAGACCCCGCACATCGAGCGGGTCGTCGCGATCAACCGCGTCGCCAAGGTCGTGAAGGGCGGTCGTCGCTTCAGCTTCACCGCCCTGGTGATCGTGGGCGACGGCGACGGCACGGTCGGCGTGGGCTACGGAAAGGCCAAGGAGGTGCCCGCGGCGATCGCCAAGGGTGTCGAGGAGGCCAAGAAGCACTTCTTCAAGGTGCCGCGGATCGGTCAGTCGATCCCGCACCCGATCCAGGGTGAGGCCGCCGCCGGCGTCGTGCTGCTCAAGCCGGCCTCCGCCGGTACGGGTGTCATCGCCGGTGGACCGGTGCGTGCCGTCCTGGAGTGCGCGGGCATCCACGACGTGCTCTCCAAGAGCCTCGGCTCGTCCAACCCCATCAACATCGTGCACGCCACGGTGGCGGCGCTGAAGGGGCTCGAGTCCCCGGAGGCCGTCGCGGCCCGTCGTGGCCTGCCGGTCGAGGACGTCGCGCCGGCCGCCATGCTGGCGTCGCGGGCGGGGGTGGCGTCCTGATGGCACGTCTGAAGGTCACCCAGCTCCGGTCGGCGATCGGGCGGAAGCAGAACCAGCGGCACTCGCTGCGTTCGCTCGGCCTGAAGCGGATCAACGACGTGGTGGTCAAGGAGGACCGTCCCGAGATTCGGGGCATGATCTTCGCGGTCAGCCACCTCGTGAAGGTCGAGGAGGTCGAGTAATGACGATCAAGGTTCACCACCTGCGCCCCGCTCCGGGTGCCAAGACCGCGAAGACCCGGGTGGGTCGCGGTGAGGGCTCCAAGGGCAAGACCGCCGGTCGCGGCACCAAGGGCTCGAAGGCCCGCAAGAACATCTCGGCGGCGTTCGAGGGTGGGCAGATGCCCATCCACATGCGCCTGCCGAAGATGAAGGGCTTCAAGAACAAGTTCAAGGTCGTCTTCCAGGTGGTCAACCTGGACCGGCTCGCCGAACTGTTCCCCAACGGCGGCCAGGTCGGCCCGCTGGAGCTGGTCGAGGCCGGCGCGGTCCGCAAGGGCCACCCGGTCAAGGTCCTCGGGACCGGCGACCTCGGCGGCGTGACCCTCCAGGTGTCGGCGCAGGCGTTCAGCGCGTCGGCCAAGGAGAAGATCACCGCTGCCGGTGGCTCGGTCACCGAGCTGTAGGTCAGGCGATCCATGGCGCCCGCTCAGTTCTCTGTGACTGGGCGGGCGCCCTGGTCTACCCGGAGCGTGTGCGCCGGGTAATATCGGATTCGGTTTATGTAGCCGGGCACACCTGCCCGGAGCGGGATCGGGCTGTTAGAGTCCCTTCCCAGCCATGGATATCGGGCACTCGCCCGGCACCCACCCCGACCCGCCAGGGACCACCACCGGGCGGCCCGCGCGCAGGAGGAAGAAGTTGCTGTCCGCCTTTCTCAGTGCGTTCCGTACGCCTGACCTGCGCAAGAAGCTGCTGTTCACAGTAGGCATCATCGCGGTCTACCGGCTCGGCGCCACTCTGCCCAGCCCCGGCGTCTCGTACGGCAACGTGCAGAAGTGTCTCGACAGTCTGCAGGGCCAGAACACGGGCGTGCTCAACCTGCTCGACCTGTTCTCCGGCGGCGCGCTGTTGCAGCTCTCGGTCTTCGCGCTGGGCATCATGCCCTACATCACCGCGTCGATCATCCTGCAGCTGCTGACAGTGGTCATCCCCCGGCTGGAGCAGCTCCGCAAGGAGGGCCAGGCCGGCCAGGCGAAGATCACCCAGTACACCCGCTACCTGACCCTCGGCCTGGGCATCCTCCAGTCCTCGGCGTTCGTGGCGCTGGCCCGTTCCGGCCAGCTCTTCCAGAACCGCTGCGACCAGTTCCCGATCGTGCCCAAGGGCACCGGCATCCCGGACTGGCTGACGCTCGGCATCCTGGTCATGACGATGACCGCCGGTACCGGCATGGTGATGTGGCTCGGTGAGCTGATCACCGACCGCGGCGTCGGCAACGGCATGTCCGTCCTGATCTTCACCTCGATCGCGGCCCGGCTCCCCAGCGAGGGCTGGAAGATCAAGACCAACGAGGGTTGGGGCAAGTTCGCCCTGGTGCTCGCGCTGGTCCTGGTGGTCATCACCGCGGTCTGCTTCATCGAGCAGGCACAGCGCCGGATCCCGGTGCAGTACGCCAAGCGGATGATCGGCCGGCGGATGTACGGCGGTACCTCCACCTACATCCCGCTGAAGGTGAACCAGGCCGGTGTCATCCCGGTCATCTTCGCCTCGTCGCTGCTCTACCTGCCGCAGCTGGCGCTCCAGTTCTTCGACCAGACCGACCCGGGCAAGACCCAGGCCTGGATCCAGAACAACATCGTGCAGGCCGACGCGCCGCTGCACATCGTGATCTACTTCCTGTTGATCATCTTCTTCACCTACTTCTACGTGTCGATCACGTTCAACCCGACCGAGGTCGCGGACAACATGAAGAAGTACGGCGGCTTCGTGCCGGGCATCCGCCCCGGCAAGCCGACCGCCGACTACCTCGACTTCATCCTCAGCCGGATCACCCTGCCGGGCGCGCTCTACCTGGGTATCGTGGCGGTCCTGCCGAACTTCTTCTTCATCTGGCTGAACAGCCAGCAGTTCCAGAACTTCCCGTTCGGCGGCACCGCTGTGCTCATCATGGTCGGCGTCGGTCTGGAGACCGTGAAGCAGATCGAGAGCCAACTCATGCAGCGGAACTACGAAGGGTTCCTGCGGTAGATGCGACTCGTTCTGGTTGGCCCGCCGGGCGCGGGCAAGGGCACACAGGCGGAGTTCGTCGCCGCACACCTCTCGGTGCCGAAGATCTCGACCGGTGACATCTTCCGGGCCAACGTCTCCCAGGGGACGCCGCTGGGGGTCGAGGCGAAGCGGTACATGGACGCCGGCAAGCTGGTCCCGGACGAGGTGACCATCAACATGGTCCGGGACCGGCTCGCCGAGCCGGACGCCTCCGAGGGGTTCCTGCTCGACGGGTTCCCGCGCACCACGCCGCAGGCCGCCGCGCTGGACAAGCTCCTCGCCGACCTGGGTACCGCGTTGGATCTGGTGCTCGAACTGGTGGTCGACGACGACGAGGTGATCCGGCGGCTCTCCGGCCGGCGTACCTGCCGGGGCTGCGGCAAGATCTGGCACGTCGAGTTCGACGCGACGACCAAGGACGGCATCTGCGACCGGTGCGGCGCCGAGCTGTTCCAACGCGACGACGACAAGCCGGAGACCATCGCGGCCCGGCTGCGCGAGTACGCCGAGAAGACCGCGCCGCTCGTCGACTACTACGGCGCCCAGAACAAGCTCGTCGGGATCGACGCCACCGGCCCGGTGGAGGACGTCACGGTGCGCGCGATCGACGCGCTGCGCTCGTACGGCGGCTGACCTCCCGGCGCGGCCCGGCGGATAGAGTGCGAACAGCGGGGTACCTCACGTGCCCCGCTGTTTCGCTGTGTGTCGGCAACGAAAGGTGACCGCTCCATGCGTCGTACCCAGCTGGACATCCAGCTGAAGACCCCTGAACAGATCGAGAAGATGCGGGCCGCCGGGCTGGTGGTCGCCGAGGCCCTGCGTCGGATGAGCGCGGCGGTCGCGCCCGGGGTCAGTACGGCCGACCTCGACGCCATCGCCGAGGCGACCATCCGGGAGGCCGGGGCGATCCCGTCCTTCAAGGGCTACCACGGTTTTCCCGCGTCGATCTGCTCGTCGGTCAACGAGCAGGTGGTGCACGCGATCCCGGCAGCCGACCAGGTGCTCCGCGAGGGCGATCTGATCTCGATCGACTGCGGCGCGGTGCTGGACGGCTGGCACGGCGACGCGGCGGTCACCGTCGGGGTCGGCGAGGTCGATCCGGCGCTGCTGAAGATGGCCGCGGTCGCCGAGGACGCCATGTGGGCCGGGATCGCCGCCGCCGCACGGGGGGCCGCCAACGGCCGGGGCCGGCTCACCGACATCTCGCACGCGGTCGAGACCGCGGTCCGCCGGGGCGGCCGGTACGGCATCGTCGACGGCTACGGCGGGCACGGCATCGGCACCGAGATGCACCAGGACCCGCACGTGCTCAACCACGGCCGCCCCGGCAAGGGGCCACGCCTGTTGCCCGGCATGGCGTTGGCGATCGAGCCCATGATCACGATGGGCTCGCCGCGTACCGTCGAACTGTCCGACGGGTGGACGGTGGTCACCCGGGACCGGTCGATGGCGGTGCACGTCGAGCACTCGATGGCGTTGCTGGAGGACGGGGTGTGGGTGCTGACCGCCTTCGACGGCGGCCGGGGCCGGCTCGGTGACCTGGTGACCGCCCGGCAACGGGCCGACTCGCCGGCCGGCTGACCCGCCACCCACGCCACCCACCCCCACTCCACCGCCCGGAGCCGTGGAAGCTGACGCCGCTTCCCGTGTCGGCGTCGCTGCCACGGCCGGAAGCGGTGGCACCGGCGATCCGGGGCGAGGACCGTCCGGTGCGGGGGTCATGGGCCGGGTGGGGGAGTGCGGCTCGGCCGGCGACACGGGCCGGCGGCGGACCCGCGTCGGCGAAGGGCTGGCGGCTGGTGGTCGCCGGTCGGCGACGGTGGATCGGGAGTGTCATGCTTGCCGGCATGGAGGGGCGGGAGCGGATGCGGGCGGCGGACACCGACCGGGAGGCGACGGCGGAACGGCTCCGGGTCGCCCTGGAGGAGGGCCGGCTCGACCTGCACGAGTACGACGAGCGCCTGCAGCAGACGTACGGGGCGAAGACCTACGCGGAGCTGGACACCGTCCTGGCGGACCTGCCGGGACCGGCGTCCGCCCAGCGGTCCGCCCTGGCTCCGGCCGGACCCGGCCCGGGGGTGCCGCCGGGGCCGGTCGACCCGGATCCCACGGCGGTCGCCGGACAGCGGACGACACCCGGGCGGCCCGTGGACGGGGCGCCGGTAGGTGGGCCGCCGGTGGACGGGGAGCTGGTGGGTGGGGAGTCGCCCGGAGCCGGCTCCGGGCGTTGGCTGGCCGAGGTCTGGGTGCCCTGGTTGCGGGTGGCGGCCATCCTCACCGTGGTCTGGGCGATCTCCGCGCTCGGCAGCCGGGACCTGCCGTTCTACTGGCCGGTCTGGGTGCTCGGTCCGTGGGGGGCGATGCTGGTCTTCCGTACCGTGGGTGGGTTCGGCACCGGGTCGGCCGGGCGGGACGCGGCCCGCCGGGAGCGGCTGCGGGCGGTCCGGGCGCGGCGTCGGGAGCGGCGTCGGCGCGGTCGGTGAGGCCGCGCGGTCGGGCTGGTGTGTCGCGGACCCGATGTCCGCTTTCGTCCTAGTGGGTGACGCCACGGGTGGCCGGTTTGGCGACAGCCCGTGGGCGGGCGTAGACTTTCAGATCGGCGCACAGCGTCCACTCCGGCATGCCCACCTCGCGCTTCGGTGGGAGCCCGGAGCCGCGGCTGGCGCGGGCACCCGATGACCATCGGAAGGCCCGTGTAAGACGTTGTGGGCCGTCCGGAGCAACCGACGTCAGGACAGCGGAGTACATGCCGAAAAAAGACGGAGCCATCGAGATCGAGGGTCGGGTCATCGAGCCTCTGCCGAACGCCATGTTCCGGGTGGAACTCGCGAACGGCCACAAGGTGCTGGCTCACATCAGCGGCAAGATGCGGCAGCACTACATCCGCATCCTGCCGGAGGACCGGGTCGTCGTCGAACTCTCGCCGTACGACCTGACCCGCGGGCGCATCGTCTACCGCTACAAGTAAGCCTGACGGCGGCCGGGAAGTCCCCGTGTCCGTCTTCGACGTCCGGAGTCGCGGTCACCGCGTCGCCGGGCCAGATGGGAAGTAAGGCAACCGTGAAGGTCAAGCCGAGCGTCAAGAGGATCTGCAACAAGTGCCGGGTTATCCGCCGGCACGGCCGGGTCATGGTGATCTGCAGCGACCCGCGCCACAAGCAGCGCCAGGGCTGATCCGATCCCGCCGTCCGTCACCACGGAGGGCGGCGGACCGGTCCGGGTCGCGTAGATCCGACGACACCACGTCACCAGCTCGTCCCAGCCGCGGAACGTACGCACGCGTATCTTCTCGTGGCCAACCCCCGGTCGGAGGCCGGGGCCCGCTCGGGCAGCGGCCGTTCGGTCCGGCGCACAACGCGCCGGAGGCGGACGGTCGGTAGCGGGATGGGACGGGTCCACACCTCCGCCACACATCACGAGGAGTACGCCCGCACATGGCACGTCTAGTCGGCGTGGATCTCCCCCGCGAGAAGCGGATGGAGATCGCGCTCACCTACATCTTCGGGGTGGGTCGCACCCGCTCCCTGGAGACGCTCGCCGCCACCGGCATCTCGCCGGACAAGCGCGCTCGGGACCTCACGGACGAGGAGCTGGTCCAGCTCCGCGACCACATCGAGGCGAACTACAAGGTTGAAGGCGACCTGCGCCGCGAGGTCGCCGCTGACATCCGCCGCAAGGTCGAGATCGGCTGCTACGCCGGCATCCGGCACCGCCGGGGTCTGCCCGTGCGTGGCCAGCGGACCCGGACCAATGCCCGGACCCGCAAGGGCCCGAAGCGGACTGTCGCCGGCAAGAAGAAGCCCGGCAAGAAGTAGATTTTGACCGGAATCCGGGTCGATGTCGGTGCTGTGAAGACCGGATCGCGCGGCCCGTCCGGACAGTCAACTAGGAGCGCACAGACTTATGCCACCGAAGGCTCGTGCCGGAGCCGCTGTCAAGAAGGTCCGGCGCAAGGAACGCAAGAACGTCGCCCACGGGCAGGCGCACATCAAGAGCACGTTCAACAACACCATCGTGTCCATCACGGACCCGACCGGTGCGGTCATCTCCTGGGCCTCCGCCGGCCAGGTGGGCTTCAAGGGCTCCCGCAAGTCGACCCCGTTCGCCGCGCAGCTGGCCGCCGAGGCCGCCGCGCGTCGGGCGATGGAACACGGCATGCGCAAGGTCGACGTGTTCGTCAAGGGCCCCGGCTCCGGCCGGGAAACCGCCATCCGCTCCCTGCAGGCCGTCGGGCTGGAGGTCGGCCAGATCGCCGACGTCACCCCGCAGCCGCACAACGGGTGCCGTCCGCCGAAGCGTCGTCGGGTCTGAGAGGTTAGAGAGAGATGGCTCGTTACACCGGTGCTGACTGCCGCCGTTGCCGGCGGGAGAAGATGAAGCTGTTCCTCAAGGGCAGCAAGTGCGATGGCCCGAAGTGCCCGTTCGAGTCCCGGCCCTTCCCGCCCGGACAGCACGGCCGTGGCCGCACGAAGGAGACGGAGTACCTGCTCCAGCTCCGCGAGAAGCAGAAGGCCCGTCGTGTGTACGGCGTGCTGGAGAAGCAGTTCCGCGGTTACTACGAGGAGGCCGTGGCCAAGCAGGCCAAGACCGGTGAGGTCCTCCTGCAGATCCTCGAGTCGCGCCTCGACAACGTGGTCTACCGGGCCGGTTACGCGCACTCGCGGGACATGGCCCGCCAGCTTGTCAAGCACGGTCACTTCACCGTGAACGGCAAGAAGGTCGACATCCCGTCGTACCGCGTCAAGGAGCACGACATCATCGAGGTCCGGGGCAAGAGCAAGGAGCTCACCCCGTTCATCGTGGCGCAGGCCCAGGCCGGCTCGAAGACCGTCCCGGCGTGGCTGGAGGCGATCCCGAGCCAGATGAAGGTCCTGGTGCACTCGCTCCCGGCCCGTCAGGTGATCGACACCCAGGTCCAGGAGCAGCTGATCGTCGAGCTCTACTCCAAGTAGGGCCCGTTGCGGTGGCCCGTCCTGCGGGGCGGGCCACCGGAACAGTTCGTGTCGTGGGCGTCATATAGCGGGCGTCCCGGAAGAGAAGAGAAGAAATGCTCATCAGCCAGCGACCGTCTCTCTCCGAAGAGTCGATCAACGAGACCCGCTCCCGGTTCACCATCGAGCCGCTGGAGCCCGGCTTCGGCTACACCCTGGGCAACTCGCTGCGGCGTACGCTGCTGTCGTCCATCCCGGGTGCCGCGGTCACCTCGATCAAGATCGACGGTGTGCTGCACGAGTTCACCACGATCCCCGGGGTCAAGGAGGACGTGGTCGAGCTCGTCATGAACATCAAGGAGCTCTGCGTCAGCTCCGAGCACGACGAGCCGGTCAGCATGTACCTGCGCAAGCAGGGGCCGGGCGACGTCACCGCCGGCGACATCCAGCCCCCGGCCGGTGTCTCGGTGCACAACCCCGACCTCAAGCTCGCCACCCTCAACGGCAAGGGCCGGCTCGACATGGAGCTGACCGTCGAGCGGGGTCGCGGCTACGTGACGGCGGCGCAGAACAAGCAGGCCGGTGCCGAGATCGGCCGGATCCCGGTCGACTCGATCTACTCGCCGGTGCTGAAGGTGACGTACCGCGTCGAGGCGACCCGCGTCGAGCAGCGGACCGACTTCGACCGGCTGATCATCGACGTCGAGACCAAGCCGTCGATGGGTCCGCGCACCGCGCTGGCCTCCGCCGGTTCGACGCTGGTGGAGCTCTTCGGGCTGGCCCGGGAGCTGGACGAGACCGCCGAGGGCATCGACATCGGGCCGTCCCCGCAGGACGCCCAGCTGGCGGCGGACCTGGCCCTGCCGATCGAGGAGCTGGACCTCACCGTCCGCTCCTACAACTGCCTCAAGCGCGAGGGCATCAACTCCGTTGGTGAGCTGATCGGGCGTACCGAGGCCGACCTCCTCGACATCCGGAACTTCGGGCAGAAGTCGATCGACGAGGTCAAGATGAAGCTCGCCGGGATGGGTCTCGGGCTGAAGGACTCGGCCCCGAACTTCGACCCGGCACACGTCGTGGACGCCTTCGGCGAGGCCGACTACGACACCGACGACTATCGCGAGACCGAGCAGCTCTAGTCCGCGCTGCCGCCACACCTGAGGAGCACCAAGCATGCCCACGCCCACCAAGGGCCCCCGCCTCGGCGGCAGCCCCGCGCACGAGCGGCTGATGCTGGCCAACCTGGCCACCGCGCTGTTCCAGCACGGAAAGATCCAGACCACCGAGACGAAGGCCCGGCGGCTGCGTCCGCTGGCCGAGCAGCTCATCACCAAGGCCAAGCGGGGCGACCTCGCCTCCCGCCGCCGGGTGCTGGGCGTCGTCAAGGACAAGGACGTGGTCTACTCCCTGTTCGACCAGATCGCGCCCCGGTACGCCAACCGCAACGGTGGCTACACCCGGATCGTGAAGACCGGCCCGCGCAAGGGTGACGCCGCTCCGATGGCGATCATCGAGCTGGTCGAGGAGCTTCAGGTCGCCGAGCCCAAGGCGAACAAGAAGACCGCGGCCCGCAAGAGCGCCCAGCAGGACAAGGTCGAGGCGCTCGCCCCGGCCGAGGAGACCCCGGCGGCCCCGGCCGACCAGGACTCCGAGGCGCCGGTCTCGGCGTCCGGTGACACCGCCGCCGCCCGCGAGGACAGCGACGAGGCCACCGAGACCAACGAGGCCACCGAGAACAAGGCCTGAGCACCACGGCACCGTCGGGCCCGGCACCCCTTCCTGGGGTGCCGGGCCCGATGTCGTGAACGGGAGGTACGAGGTGGACGAGCGGACCCGGCTACGACTGGACGTCTCGTACGACGGCACCGAATTCTCCGGCTGGGCGGCCCAGCCCACCCGGCGCACCGTCGCCGGTGTGCTGGTCGGGGCGCTGGACCTGGTGCTCGGGGCGGGCACGGTGACCGGGTTGACGGTGGCCGGCCGGACCGACGCCGGCGTGCACGCCACCGGCCAGGTCTGCCACCTCGACCTCCCGGCCACCGTCTGGCGGGAGCACCGGGAACGGCTGCTGCGCCGGCTGGCCCGGCTGCTCCCCGGTGACGTGCGGGTCCGGGCGATGACCGAGGCGCCCGTCGACTTCGACGCCCGCTTCTCGGCGACCTTCCGGCGGTACGAGTACCGGGTGACCGACGCCCCGTGGGGTGCCGAGCCGCTGCGCCGCCGGGACACCCTGGCCTGGCACCGACCACTGGACCCGGCCGCGTTGACCGCCGCGGCGGCCGGCCTGGTGGGGGAGCACGACTTCGCCGCGTACTGCCGGCGCAAGGAGAACGCCACCACGATCCGCGAGGTGACCCGGCTGGACTGGCGGCGTGACCCGGACGGCATCCTGGTCGCCACCGTGCAGGCCGACGCGTTCTGCCAGGCGATGGTGCGCAGCCTGGTGGGGGCGATGCTGACCGCCGGGGACGGCCGACGCCCGGTGGACTGGCCGGCGGGCCAGCTGGCCCGGCGGGAACGGTCGAGCGAGGTGACCGTCGCACCGGCGCACGGGTTGACGCTGGTCGCCGTCGGTTATCCGGAGGACCCGGCCGAGTACGCCGCCCGCGCCGACCGTACCCGCCGGCTGCGCCTGCCGGTGGAGTCCTAGGGCCTGAGTTCTCGGTCCATGGGTACCGGGTCCGGCTGGTGCCGCCGGCAGCGCCGTGCCGACGGGTGACCGGCTCCCGCCCGGGCGGCCGGTGCGCTACCGGTAGGCGGCGGCGCTGCGCTGGCGTGCCGATTCGTAGAGCACGACGGTCGCGGCCGCCGCCGCGTTCAGGGAGCTGGCGGCCCCGGACATCGGCACCCGGACGAGGTGGTCGCAGGCCGCACGCCAGCCGACACTGAGCCCGGTGGTCTCGTTGCCGATCAGGGCCAGCGTGGGCTGCCTGAAGTCGTACTCGGCGGCGACCACCGCGCCGTGCTCGTCGGCACCCACGATGCCGAGGCCGACGCCGACGCCGCGCACGTCGGCGACCCAGGACAGCACGGCCTGGTGTGCGGGCACCCGGACCACGGGCAGCGCGAACAGCGAGCCGGTGCTCGCCCGCACCGCCTTCGGGTCGTACACGTCGGCGGCATGGCCGGTGACGATGACGCCGGACGCGCCGAAGGCGTCCGCGGACCGGATCAGTGTCCCGATGTTGCCGGGGCTGGTGGGCCGGTCGAAGACGACGGTGAGCATGGTCGACCCGACCGGAATGCGGCGCAGGTCGTCCGCCGGCAGCGCGACCACGGCCAGCAGCTCCGGAACGGTGTCCGCCTTACCGCCCAGCTCGTGCATCAGCTCCCGGGAGACGGCGAACGTTTCGGCCCGGACGGTGTCCAGGGCCTGGCGTGCCCAACCTGACAGCGGACCGTCGGCGTCGTGGAGCAGCTCGCGGATCTGCCAGCCGTGTTCGATCGCCATGGTGATCGGGCGTACGCCCTGCACGAGGAGTTCGCCACGACGTTGCCGCTTGGTCCGGTTGCGCAGCAGCGCCTCCCACTGTTGGAACCGCGCGTTGCGGCCACTCACCCGCACCGCCGTCACCGCGTTCCCCGCCCGTCGGGGCCGGGGGTGTCCCGCCCGAGGCCCCGGCGAATCGCGATCTCCACGGGAGAGTACGCACCGTCGGCCCGTTCCAGTTCGTACGGCGCGGCCGGCAGCAGTGGCGGCTGGGCCATGAAGCGCGGCCGCGTCCCGTGGTGCGGCTGCGCCGCGTGCACCAGGAACGGGTGGCAGAGGAAGACGTCCCCAGGGGATCCGGTGGCCAGGGCGAGCGGCCGGTGGTCGGACGCCGCCACCAACTCGGGCGCGAGGTCCAGCCCGCTCGCCCCGTCCTCCCCGTGCTTCGCCAACACCTTGGGCACGTCGAGGTGCGAGCCGACCCGGATCCGGGTCGGGGCGTCCTCCGCACCGACCTCGCTGAACAGGAACAGCATCAGCAGCGCCCGCCCCCGGGAGCGGATGTTCGTGAAGTACCAGCTCGCCCCCTCGGGCAGGTAGCTGCCCTCGATGTGCCAGCCCGCGTCGTCCGGCTCGTCGGAGTGCGGGAAGCGCAACGGGAACGTGCCCAGTGAGTAGCGCGGCTCCCAGCGTCCCGCGCCGACGAGCAGGTCGTACGCGTGATGGAGGAACGGCGAGTTGGGTGCGGCGGCGAACGGCCCCTGCGCCATCCCGGGCACCCAGTGCACCGGCTTGTTCCAGGTGGCCGGGTCGTCCGGGTCGCAGCCGGTCTCCCGCCACAGCAGCCGCGCGCAGTCCGCGGCCACCCGCGGTGCGACGGCGCCCGCCACCTTCACGAAACCGTCGCGAAGGAACCGGGATACCAGTGTCGTGTCGTCCATGGCCCCATCGTGTGGCGGCACCCGGCCAGGTCGCCCGACACTTTCCGCTCCGCATCCGTCGGGAGCGTTGCGACAGCGCCGGTCACGCTACGGAGGCCCTGTCGCACCACAGCACAGCTCACGTCCCGCCAACTGTCGAAGGGAGCGAACGCATGCTGACCCGCATCGTCGACCGTCCCGCGTTCCGGCTCGTGGGGCACGCTGCCCGGGTTCCACTGATCCACCGAGGAGTCAACCCGTACATCCGGCAGCACGTCGCCGCGCTACCGGCGGAGGAGCATCTGCGCCTGAAGGCACTCGGCGACGTCGAGCCCGGTGGCCTGCTCGCTGTCTGCGACGACCTCGACGCCGACTACGACGAGGGCAGCGAGCTGACCTACCTGCACGGGGTCGCCGTGTCCCCGGGCACACCGGTCCCGGGCGATCTCGACGTGATCGAGGTCCCGGCGGGCCACTGGGTGGTCATCCGGGCCGTGGGGCGGGATCCGCAGGCGCTGCAGGAGACCTGGGCCACGGCCGCGACCGAGTGGTTCCCCTTCAACCCGTGGCGGCTGCGGCCGGGCCCGGAGATCGTCGCGGTGCCCGAGCCGACAGCCGACCTCGGCACCGCGATCCGCGAACTCTGGCTGCCCGTCGAGCCGGCGTAGCGGCCGGGTGGAAGGTCCGGGTGCCCGGCTCCGACGGCGGCAGACCGGGTAGCCGTGCGGCGTACCGGCCCCGGCGGTGGTCAGTCGCCGGGCAGGTCGTCGGTGTCCGGGTCGTCGGAGCGCGGGCTCGCGGACGGGGTGGTGGTCTTCCGGTCCCCGGCACGCGGGCTGGCCGGGGCGGTGGTGGTCTTCGGGTCGGGCTGGTCCACGCTGACGCCGGCCGCCCGACGGTCCAGCACGCTCTTGTCGAGGTGCAGTTCGAGCAGGTCGTAGATGATCTCGCGGATACCGGGGTCGCCGGCCGGCACCGCGCCGCCGTCGTCCCGGGTGACCAGACAGTAGGCCACGTAGTGGCCGCGTACCTGCCAGGCGACCCGGGCGGCGGCGGTGGCGACCGACTCGGTGCCGTCCCCGGCGGGCATGCCCCGGAACCGGCCCCGCCGGTCGTCGAGCAGCGGCCGGACACGGTCCCGGACGCGCTGCGCGGTCGCCAGGTCGGTCAGGTTGAGCAGGCCGGTGGTGACCAGGTGGTCGCCGTCGGGGGAGCGCAGCGTGGCCCGGACCACCTGGCTGCACCCGAGGGTGGTCAGCAGGTCGGCGATCTCGCCGGTGGCCGCGACGGCGCAACTGCCACTGGCGTGGGTCTTGAGCACCGGGTACTCGTGCCGGTCGGTGCCGACGACCAGCTTCTTGTCCGGGAAGACCTCCTTGACGGTCAGCGGCTGCCGGTCGGTCTCCCGGGAGTCCAGCGGACCGGTGGCGGCGTCGTCCGGGCCGGCGGTGGTCGGGTAGCCGGTCGGGGCGGCCTGCCCGTTGCGCGTGGGGTCGTCGGTGCCGGTGCGGTCGATGAGCAGGACGGCCCCGGCGAGTCCGCAGAGACCGAACAGCACCAGCACGGCGGCCCCACCGACGACGACCTTCCAGAGCCGACCGCCCCGACCGTCGGCCGCGCGGCGGGACCGTGGTCCGGCCGGCCCGGACGGGGAGGCGTGGTCGTGGGTGGGCACCTGGACGGAGGAGCGGATCGGCACGGGGTCGGCGGCCGGGGGTGCCGGTCGGGTGGTCCGGGGCAGCGAGGGGACCGGGAAGCGGGACGGGGAGGGTCCGGCCGGCGCGGGCGGGACAGGCTGGAACAGCGGCAGGTCCGTCCCGGGCTGCGGGTTCTCCTCAAACGCGTCCTCAGGGGACTCATACCGATATACCATGTCGCCCAGAGTAGGGTTCATCGCCCCTTTAAGGGATAAAAACCGGAAAAGTGTGCATGGGCGCGTCGACCGGCACCGCTCCGACCGGCGGTGGCTCCGACCGGCACCGCTCCGACCGGCGGTGGCTCCGACCGGCACCGCTCCGACCGGCGGCGGCTCCGCGACGGGCCGGTGGAAGAATGCCCCGGTGACCGGCGACCACTACTTCACCGCGGAGCCCAGCGCCCCGGCCCGTCCCCACGAGGTCGAGTTCCACGTCGCCGGGCGCGACTACGCACTCACCTCGGCCAGCGGCGTCTTCTCCGCCACCCGGCTCGACCCCGGTACCGCCGTCCTGCTGCGCAAGGCGGACCTGCCGACCGCCGGCACCGACGGCCACCTGCTCGACATCGGCTCCGGGTTCGGGCCGATCAGCTGCGTGCTGGCCGACCTCGCACCGGCCGCCACCGTATGGGCGGTCGATGTCAACGAGCGGGCCCGCGCGTTGACCGCTGCCAACGCCGCCCGGATCGACGCCGCCGGCCGGGTCCGCGCGGTCGCCCCGGACGAGGTGCCGGCCGAGGTCACCTTCGCGCAGATCTGGTCCAACCCGCCGATCCACGTCGGCAAGCCGGAGCTGCACGCGCTGCTGCGCCGCTGGCTGCCCCGGCTCGCCCCGGACGGCGTCGGCTGGCTGGTGGTGGCCCGGCACCTCGGTGGCGACTCGCTGCACCGCTGGCTGCTCGACGAGGGGTTCGCGGTCACCCGGCACGCCAGCCAGAAGGGCTACCGGGTGCTGCGGGTCACCCGGTAATCCGGTGTCGCCCGGCCCCGCGCCTCGGGCAGGATGCCGGCGTGGGATACGTGGACGTGGCAGCCGTGGGGCACATCCTTCCGGACGGTCGGGAACTCTTCGCCGACGTGTCGTTCCGGGTCGGCGAGGGTGCCAAGGTCGCCCTGGTCGGGCCGAACGGCGCGGGCAAGACGACGCTGCTGCGGATGGTCGCCGGTGACCTGCCGGTACGCACCGGCACGATCGCCCGCTCCGGCGGGCTCGGCGTGATGCGGCAGTTCATCGGCATGATCGGTGACGAGTCGACGCTGGCCGACCTGGCCCTGTCGCTGGCCCCGCCGGCACTGCGCGACGCCGGCCGGCGGCTCGCCGACACCGAGCAGGCCATGCGGGCGGCCGAGCTGCGCGGCAAGTACAGCACCGCCGCCGGCAAGGCGCAGCTCGCGTACGCCGACGCGCTGGCCGCCTGGGGCGAGGCCGGCGGGTACGACGCCGAGGTGCTCTTCGACACCGTCACCACCACCGTGCTCGACCTGCCCTGGGAGGCGTCCCGGGACCGCCCGGTGCGGACCCTGTCCGGGGGGCAGCAGAAGCGCTTCGCCCTGGAGCTGCTGCTGCGCGGCACCGACGAGGTGCTGCTGCTCGACGAGCCGGACAACTTCCTCGACGTGCCCGGCAAACGCTGGCTGGAGCAGCGGCTGCGCGAGTCCGCCAAGTCGGTGCTGTACGTCTCGCACGACCGGGAGCTGCTGGCCCGCAGCGCCGACCGGGTGGTCGCCGTCGAGGGCGGCAGCGCCTGGGTGCACCCGGGCGGCTTCGCCAGCTGGCACGACGCCCGCACCGCCCGGCACGCCCGCCTCGACGAGCTGCGCCGCCGCTGGGACGAGGAGCACCAGAAGCTGCGGGAGCTGATGCTGATGTACAAGCAGAAGGCCGCGTACAACGACGGGCTGGCCTCCCGCTACCAGGCCGCGCAGACCCGGCTGCGCAAGTTCGAGGAGGCCGGGCCGCCGCCCGTACCGCCGAAGGACCAGGACATCCGGATGCGGCTGGCCGGCGGGCGGACCGGCAAGCGCGCGGTCATCTGCGAGCGGCTGGAGCTGGAGGGCCTGACCTACCCCTTCGACCTGGAGCTGTGGTACGGCGACCGGGTGGCGGTGCTCGGTGCCAACGGCACCGGCAAGTCGCACTTCCTGCGCCTGCTGGCCCGGGGCGGCACCGACCCCGACCCGGCCAACGGCCCGGTCGACGGGGCCGCCGCGCTCGCCCCGGTGGCCCACGGCGGGGCGGTCCGGCTCGGCGCGCGGGTCCGGCCGGGGCACTTCTCGCAGACCCACGACCGGCCGGAGCTGATGGCCAAGACCCTGGTCGAGGCGTTGTGGCGGGGCGACGAGCACCGGGAGGGGATGGACCGGCACGCGGCGATGGCGGCGCTCAGCCGCTACGAGCTGGCCGGTCAGGGCGACCAGCGCTTCGGCACCCTCTCCGGCGGTCAGCAGGCCCGGTTCCTGGTGCTGCTGCTGGAGCTGTCCGGGGCGACCCTGCTGCTGCTCGACGAGCCGACCGACAACCTCGACCTGGCCTCGGCCGAGGCGCTGGAGGCCGGGCTGACCGCGTTCGCCGGGACGGTGGTCGCGGTCACCCACGACCGCTGGTTCACCCGGTCGTTCGACCGGTTCGTGCTGTTCCGGGGCGACGGGGACGTGGTGGAGACCCCGGAACCGGTCTGGGACGTGGGCTGAGCCGATCGAGCGGAACGTGCGGCGACGACCACGCCCGGTCACCGGGCGTGGTCGTCGCCGGTCGGAGCCGGCCCGGCCGGCATAGGGTGGATCTCGTGACTGAGATGACCTACCGCCGGCTGGGCGACTCCGGGCTCGTGGTGTCCGTGGTCGGCATCGGCTGCAACAACTTCGGCCGCAAGCTCGACCTCGACGGCACCCGGGCGGTGGTCGACGCCGCGCTCGACGCCGGGATCACCCTCTTCGACACCGCCGACATCTACGGCGAGCCCCCGGGCGGCTCCGAGGAGCTGCTCGGGCAGGCCCTCAAGGGCCGCCGGGACGACGTGGTGCTGGCCACCAAGTTCGGCATGTCGATGGGCGGGCGCAACGGGCGCGACTTCGGGGTACGCGGCTCCCGGCGGTACGTGGTGCGGGCGGTCGAGGCGTCGCTGCGCCGGCTCGACACCGACCACATCGACCTCTACCAGCTGCACGAGCCCGACCCGGACACCCCGATCGACGAGACGCTCGCCGCGCTGGACGACCTGGTCCGGGCCGGCAAGGTCCGCTACCTGGGCAACTCCAACTTCTCCGGCTGGCAGATCGCCGACGCCGACTGGACGGCGAAGACCCGGGGGCTGACCCGGTTCGTCAGCGCGCAGAACCACTACAACCTGCTCCACCGGGACGCCGAGGTGGAGATCATCCCGGCCTGCGAGCGCTTCGGACTGGGCCTGCTGCCCTTCTTCCCGCTGGCCAACGGGCTGCTCACCGGCAAGTACCAGCGCGACACCGCCCCGCCCGCCGGCAGCCGCCTCGCCGGCGGTGGCCGGTACGCCGAACGGCTGGCCGCCGCCCGCTGGGACACCATTGAGGCGCTGGAGGCGTACGCGGCACAGCGGGGGCTCACCCTGCTCCAGGTGGCCATCGGCGGGCTGGCCGCCCGGCCGGCGGTGGCCTCCGTCATCGCCGGGGCGACCACGCCCGAGCAGGTGCGGGCGAACGCCTCTGCCGGCGGCTGGCAGCCCGGCGACGCCGACCTCGACGCCCTGGACGCCCTGCTCTGACCGCCCGGTCGGCCCGGCCGACCTGGGGAGCGGGGTAGAGCGGGTCGTGGTCTACGCAGGATGCCCTGCTCCGACCGTCCGGTCGGCCCGGCCGCCGCGCCGCGTGGCACATCCAGGCGGGCCGGTCGGAGGCTGACCCGACCGGGGCGGTTCCGGCCCGGTCCGGGGCTGACGCGCGTCGGCCCCGGACACCGGTGGTGTCCGGGGCCGATCGGTCGTCGGTGGAGTGGCGGGAACGGGTGCCGGGGCGTCAGCCGCCCAGGCCGGTCGGCTGGTCCCCGGGGCCGGGGTCGGCCCGGCGACGACGCCACAGCAGCGCCGCCGCGGCGACGACCACCACGAGTCCGCCGGCCAGCCACGGCCACCACCGGACCCCGGCCGGATCCGCCCGGTCCGCCGGGCGCTCGGCGGCGACCGGCGACGGCGACTGGGCCACCCGGGCCTGCACCTGGGCGGTCGCCGTGCTCTGGTACGGGGCGGGCGCGCTGACCGTCACCCGCCAGTCGCCGGGGGCCAGCAGCGGGCCACTGCTGTAGAAGCCCTGCCCCTCGCCGGCCGGGGCGATCTGCACCGGACCGGCCGTCCGGCCACCCTCGCCCTCGGCGGTCACGGTGAGCCGGACCGGCTGGTCCAGCCGGTGCCCGTCGGCGTACACCGCCATCACGGTGACCCCGCCGGCACCGTCACCGGCCACGGTCAGCTTGACCTTCCCGCCGTGCGCCGCCGCCGGACCCGCCGGCAGGGCCACCAGGCCCGCCACGACCAGCGCGGCGGCGAGAGCTCTGAAGCTACGCATCGACGTCTCCTTCCGATGTGGAGGGGCCGCCCCCACCGTCGGTGTCGACGGTGGGAGCGGCCCCGTGGTGGTGCTCCTTACAGCGAACCGCCCTTGGCGATCCGGGTGGGGTCGGCACCGAGCCGGCCCGCCCCGTCGACCGACTTGTTGCTGTTCGCCTTGACGCCGGCCTTGGTGGCCGCGCCGCCGAGCCGGACGATCATGGCGTCGGCGTCCCGGACCAGCACGTCCCGGACATCGGTGTCGGTCACCACCGCGGTGTCGGTGGCCAACGCCTTGAAGGCGGTCAACTGCTGCACCGCCCGCTTGTCGTTGCCCGCCGCCTCGGACTCCCGCACCGCGTCCAGCTTGTTGGACAGCTGACGGTGCGCCTTGGTGGTGAGTCGTCCGGTCGCCTTGAACCGGTCCAGCAGGTTCTGCATGTCCCGGAACGAGGTGGTGACGAAGAACCGGACCGTCGAGGTGGTGGAGTTGCCCGCCTTGTCGGTCGCGGTCACCGTCAGCTCGTGCAGGCCGAGCGGCAGCTCGTACAGCGCCTGCAGGGTGCCGCTGGCGTACGCCCGGCCGTCCAGCACGCCGGAGGTCGTCTTGATGCCGGAGGTCGGGTCGACCGCCTGCCACGAGATCCGGACGTCCTGGCTGTCACCGTAGAGCTGGCCGTCGGCGATGCCGGAGACCAGCAGCGTCGGCTTGGTGCCGTCGATCTTCACGACCGCCGACTTCAGCGCCTCGACGTTGCCGGCGGCGTCGGTGGCCCGGTACAGCAGCTCGTGCGTGCCGTCCCCGGTCACCTCGACCGGCGTGGTGTACGCCGTCCAGGCGCCGCCGTCGAGCGACCACTCCAGCTTCTTCACCCCGGAACCGGCGTCGGTGGAGGTGATCACCACCGGGACGGTGCCGTTGTGCCAGCCGTCGTCGTTGGCCGGGGCGAACGACGCCGAGCTGACCGGCGCGGTGGCGTCGATCTTGACGGCGACCTTCTTCGTCGCCTCCACGTTGCCGGCCGCGTCCGTCGAGCGGAACCGCACCTCGTGCGTGCCGTCCCCGGTGACCTGCACCGGCTCGGTGTACGCGGTCCAGGTGGTGGCCCCGTCGAGCTGGTACTCGGTGCTGGCCACCCCGCTACCACCGGCCTCGTCGGCCGCCGCCAGCGTCACGGTGACCGGGCCGGTGTACCAGCCCTCGGTCGGGGTGCCGGAGACGGTGGCCGTGGTCACCGGGGCGGTCGTGTCGGCCGCCTTGGTGGAGAGCCGGAAGTAGTCGAACGAGGCCGTCTTCGAGGTGGCCGCGTTCGCGCCGAGGGTGAACAGACCGATCTTCGGGGTGGCCCCGACGGCGGTGTTCGTCACCGTCTCGAACGTGGTCCACTCCTGCCCGTCGGCCGAGTAGGACGCGGTGAAGGTGTCACCGGCCCGGGCCAGCCGCAGGTGCCACACCGCCGAGGTCAGGTTGGAGACCTGCGGCTGCGGGTTCTGCGTCACCCCGGCGAGCTCGCCGCGGAACTCGATCCGCCGCGACGGCGTCTGACCCGCCTGGTTGTCCACGATGAAGTCCAACTTGACGTAGTTGTCGTCGTCGGCGTGGACGATCAGACCGGCCTGCTGGTACTGCTCGGCCAGCGCGCTGCCGTCGACCTTCGTCTCCAGGGTCCAGTCGCCGCTCGGCGCGGTCTGGAGGATGAAGTTCGTCGGCCCGGTGTTGCTGGTGCCGTAGATGTCACCCTTCGGCACGTCGATCTTCAGTGCGCCGTCGGCCACCCGGTAGGCGGCCGGGTCCTCCCGGAGCACCGCGTTCCACCGGCACTTGTCGAGCGTGGTGCCGGTGAACTCGTCCGACGGGACGACCGGGCCGGCCGGGGCGTCCGGCGAGACCAGGAACGACTCGAACACCGCGTCCACCACCGGGGCGGTGGTGCCGCCGTTGAGGGCGAGCAGACCGATCCGCGGGTTGGTGATGCCGGCCAGCGCGGCGGACCGGCCGACCGCAGTGAACGTGGTGCCGTCGGTGGAGAACTGCGCGGTCAGGTTGGTGCCGTCGCTGATCAGCCGCAGCCAGATGGTGTCACCGGCCGGGGCGGCCACGGCGTCCGCCGCGTCGTTGCGCGGAGTCCCGGCGGTCTCCCGGATGAACTCCACCTTGCGCGACCCGCCGTAGAGCAGGTCCACCTTGGCGTAGTTGTCGTCATCGCCGTAGATCAGCAGGCCGGCCTGCTGGTAGTCGGCGGTGACGGGCACGGTGACCTTCGTGGTGGCCTGCCAGGCCCCGCTGGGTGCGGGCTGGAGCACCAGGTTGGTCGCGTCGTTGCGGGAGCCGTACAGGTCACCGGAGGAGGTGGGCAGCCGCAGTGCGCCGCCGGAGACCGAGTAGAGCTGGTTCTCCCGGACCACCGACCAGCGGTCCTTGTCGAGGGTGTTGCCGGTGAACTCGTCCGACCGCGCGCCGAGGCACGTGTTGGTCGGCGCGTCCACCTTGACCGGGACGGTCGCGTAGGACTTCGCGCCCCGCTTGTCCGTCACCGTCAGGGTGGCGGTGAAGGTGCCCGGGGTGGTGTAGGTGTGGGTGGCGTTCAGGGTCGTCGCCGTCCCGCCGTCACCGAAGTCCCAGGCGTACGTCAGCGGGGTGTCACCCTCGGTGTCGGTGGCCGTGCCGGTGAAGGTCACGGTGACCGGCGCGGTGCCGGTCGCCGGGGTGGCGGTGGCCGTCACCTGCGGCGGCGCGTTGTCGGTCACGCCCCGTCCGATGAAGTCCATCCAGTTGACGTTGAACAGCGAACCGGTGCCACCGGCCGGGTCCTTGGCGACGAAGTACAGCGAGCCCTCCGCACCGGCCGTCACCGGCGCGGTCACGTCGACGAACTGCTGCCAGCCGCCCGTGCTCGGCACGGTGGCCGTGGCCACCACCGGACCGTCGACGGCACCGGCGTGCACGTCGATCCGGCCGCCCTGCACCTCGGAGGCCACCCGGAACCGGATCTGCTCGACCCCGGTCAGGTTGGCCGGGACGAGCGACCACCAGTCGCCGTCCTCGATGAAGCCGATGTTCTGGCCGCCACCGGCGGGGTCGGTGGTGGTCTCCTTCTGCACGCCCGGGTCACCGCCGCCGGTGCTGCCCGGGGCCCGCCCGGTGGCCGTGAAGTACTCGGCCTGCTTGCGCTTGGGCTGGAGGATCTCGATCGCCCGACCGGTCAGCGGGCCGGCGCCGCCGGTGCCGCCGTCGTCGGTGTAGGTGGCCTCGAAGACCGCGAAGACGTTGGCCTCCGCGCCGTGCCCGGACGCCAGCGAGGTCTGCACGGTGCCGGTGCAGCCGGTGTGCTGCTCCAGCGGGTGGGCGTGCTCGTCGTGGCCGAGCAGCACCTGCAGTTGCACCCGGTCACAGTCGACGGTGCCGTCCTCCGGGTCGGTCACCTTGATCGTGTACTTGACCTGGTCGCCCCAGTCGAAGAAACCGCCGCTGGGCGGGAACTCGATGGTCACCGTCGGGGCGGTGTTGCCGACCGTCACCGGCACGTTCGCCACGGCGGTCCGGCCCTTGGGGTTGGTGACGGTGAGCTGCGCGGTGTAGTCGCCGGCCGTGGTGTAGGTGTGGGTGGGGTTCGCCTCGGTGGAGGTCTGCCCGTCGCCGAACTTCCACGCGTAGGTCAGCGTGCCGCCGTCCGGGTCACGCGACCCGGCGCTGGAGAACTTCACGGTCAGCGGCGCGGCCCCGGAGGTGGGGTCGGCGCTGGCCTCGGCGATCGGGGCGCGGTCACCGGCGGTGTAGTCGATCCGGTAGACCCCGGAGTCGTCGTTGTTGCCGCCGAAGCCGGTGCCCCACTCGATCATGTAGAGCGCGCCGTCCGGGCCGAACTCGAAGTCCATCGGGCGGATCATCGGCATGCCGGTGAGCAGCTGGTTGATGTCGATCAGCGTCTTGCCGTCCTGGCTGACCTGCATCGTGTACATCTTCGACTGGTTCCACTCGCCGAGCAGTGCCTTGCCGTCGTAGTACGCCGGCCACTTGCGGGTGGAGTTGCTGTCGGCGTCGTAGCGGTAGACCGGGCCGCCCATCGGGGCGCCGCCGCCACCGATCTCGGGGAAGCGCGGGTCGCCGGCGTAGCCGTAGTCCACGGTCGCCGGGACGACCGGCGGGAGGTTGGTCAGGCCGGTGTTGTTGGGCGAGTCGTTGACCGGTGCGGCGCAGTCGAACTTCGCCCCGCTCGGCCCGGACGGGAAGGTGTAGTCGTTGTACGCCCGGTTGTTGCCGACGCAGTACGGCCAGCCGTAGTTGCCGGCCGTGGCGACGATGTTCCACTCCACCAGGCCCTCGGGGCCACGGTTCGGGTTGGCCGCCGAGGCGTCCGGGCCGTAGTCGGCGACGTAGAGGGTGTCGGTCTTCTGGTCGACGCCGATCCGGAACGGGTTGCGGAAGCCCATGCCGAAGATCTCGGGGCGGGTCTTCGCGGTGCCCGGGGCGAACAGGTTGCCCGCCGGGACGGTGTAGGTGCCGTCGTCCTCCGGGTGGATCCGGATCACCTTGCCGCGCAGGTCGTTGGTGTTGCCGGCGCTGCGCTGGGCGTCGTAGTCCTGCCGGCCGGCCCGCTCGTCGATCGGCGTGAAGGCGCTCGACTCGAACGGGTTGGTGTTGTCGCCGGTGGCCAGGTAGAGGTTGCCCTGCGAGTCGAAGGTCATGCTGCCGCCGGCGTGGCAGCAGGTGTTGCGCTGCGTGTCGACCTGCAGGACGACCTTCTCGGTGGCCTTGTCGATGGTGTCACCGTTGACGGTGAACCGGGACAGGTAGTTGCGCGGGGCGCCACCGGCCGGTGCGTAGTACAGGTAGATCCACTTGTTGGTGGCGAAGTCCGGGTCGAGGCGCAACCCGAGCAGGCCGTCCTCGTTGCCGGTGAAGACGTCCAGCCGGACGGCGGTGACCGTGTTGCCGGTGTCCGGCTTCACGATCTGCACCCGGCCGTCGCGCTCGGCGTAGAACACCCGGCCGTCCGGAGCGATGTCCAGCTCCATCGGGTTGTTGGTGTTGCTGTCGAGGGTGACCTTCTCGAAGTTCGCGGTCTTGGAGGCGCCGCAGTCGGCGTTCTCCACCCCGGCCGCGGTACGGATGCCGCCGAGCAGGTGGCTGAGGAACTCCGGCTCGGTGTACGACGCCTGGGTGTGGCCGCCGCCGGTGTACCAGGACCGGCCGCCGTCGTAGTCCTGGCACCAGGCGGTGGGGTGGTCGGCGCCCATCGCGCCGGCACCCGGGCTGTAGGACTTCTCGTCCAGGCTGGCCAGCACGTGCACCTTGGAGCGCGGGTTGGTGCGGAAGTTGTACCACTCGTCGAAGCGGGACCAGCGGTCCGGCAGGTCGGCGGTGGACGGGTGCGCGTGGTCCTCGACCTTGACGGTGGCCTGCTGGTTGGCCGGGTGGCCGGAGAAGTACGCGCCGACCAGGTTGCCGTACCAGGCCCAGTCGTACTCGGTGTCCGAGGCGGCGTGCACGCCGGCGTAGCCGCCGCCGGCCTTGATGTAGCGCTCGAACGCGGCCTGCTGGGTGGCGTCGAGGACGTCACCGGTGGTGGAGAGCCAGATCACCGCCTGGTACTTGGCCAGGTTGGTGTCGTTGAAGGCGGCCCCGTCCTCGGTGGTGTCGACGGTGAACCCGTTGTCGGTGCCGAGCTTCTGGATCGCGGCGATGCCGGCCGGGATGGCGTCGTGCCGGAAGCCGGCGGTCTTGGAGAAGACCAGGACGGAGAACGGTTCGGCGGCTGCCGCCGCCGGTGCCGGGGCGGCCTGTGGCCGGGCCGCCGCGACGGGAGCGGCCTGGGCGGGGGTGCCGCCGATCAGGCCGCTGGCGAGTAGGGAGAGGGCCAGTAGACCGGCGCCCAGTGGGCCGCGACGTGCGCGGCGATGGCGGGATGGAGACACTCCATGCTCCTTTTGTCCGTGCTGGACAGTGGTGGGGGCATGGGGACGACTCGCCGCAGACCGTCCCCGGTCGGATGGGTGCGGGCCCGCCGAGGTCCGCATCGGTGGCGATCAGGTGCCGGCCTCGTCGAGGCCGCGCACCGGAATAATGTCGATCGGTTGAACAAATTAGCGCCGCTGGATTGGTTTCCGGCAAGGCATGAGCATGTAACGATTCGGTATCGTCGACTCACCTTTCCGGCTTATGTGGAGAGAGGGGGGCAAAAGACAGTCATCGATGGGCTTGGATCAATCTAACACCCCTTGGCGGATCAGCGGATCTGTCGTACGGTCACAGACACGTGACCCACGGGAGCCCGGTACACCGGGCTGAGAGGGGGGCTGAGAGCCCCCGACCGTCGAACCTGATCCGGATAATGCCGGCGCAGGGAGGAGAGTTGCCGTGCCGTCCCTCGGCCGCCTGCACCTGATCACCGACACCCGACCCGGGTGCGACCCGCTCGCCGTCGTCCGGGCCGCCCTCCCGGTGGCCCGCGCCGAGCTGGTCGTCCAGGTCCGGGTCACCGACGCGACCACCGACCGGCAGGCCTACGACCTGGCCCGCCGGGTCCGCGCCCTCTGCCTGCCCTACCGGGCCACCTGCCTGGTCAACGACCGGCTGCACGTGGCCCTCGCGGTGGACGCCGACGGCGGCCACGTCGGCGCGGACGACCTGCCCGTGGCGGCGGCCCGCCGGGTCCTCGGCGTCGACGCCGTGCTCGGCGCGACCGCCCGGGAACCCGGCGGCGCGGCCCGGGCGGTGGCCGCCGGGGCCAGCTACCTGGGCGTCGGCCCGTGCCACCGGACCACCACCAAGACCGGCCTGCCCGACCCGATCGGCCCCGCCGGGGTACGCGCCGTCGCCGAGGCCGTCACCGTGCCGGTGATCGCCATCGGCGGGGTGACCGCCACGACGGTGCCGGCGCTGCGGGCCGCCGGGGCGTACGGGGTGGCCGTGGTCGGGGCGCTCTCCGCCGTCGCCGACCCGGGCCGGGCCACCGCCGGGCTGATCGCGGCGCTGACATGCTGACCCCGGCCGCCGACCCGGGCCGGGCCACCGCCGGGCTGATCGCGGCGCTGACATGCTGACCCCGGCCGCCGACCCGGGCCGGGCCACCGCCGGGCTGATCGCGGCCCCGGCATGCTGACCCCGGCCGCCGATCAGAGCCGGGCCACCACCCGGCCGGCCGTGGCGCTGACATGCTGACCGGGCCGGACGTCGCCGTGGTCGGGGCGGGACCGGTCGGGTTGGCGATCGCCTGGCGCTGCGCCGCCCGTGGCCTGCGGGTGGTCGTGCACGATCCGGCCCCCGGCTCCGGTGCGTCGCGGGTCGCCGCCGGCATGCTCGCCCCGGTCGCCGAGGCCTACTTCGGGGAACGGGAGCTGACCGGGCTGCTCGTCGACTCGGCCGCCCGCTGGCCGGGCTTCGCCGCCGCCCTCACCGCCGCCGCCGGCACCGGCTTCGGACACCGCACGGACGGAACCCTGGTCGTCGGGCTGACCGGGGACGACCTGGCCGAGGCGCGCCGACTATGGACGTACCAGCAGGGGTTGGGACTGCCGATCAGCGCGCTGCGCCCGTCGCAGCTGCGGGACCGCGAGCCGGCGCTGACCCCCCGGCTGCGCGGCGGGGCGGTCGCCCCCGGCGACCACCAGGTCGACCCGCGCCGGCTGGTCGCCGCGCTGCGGGTCGCCGCCGAACGGGCCGGCGTGACCCTGCTCCCCGGCGCGGTGACCCGGCTGGCCGACCTGACCGCGCCGGTCGTCGTGGTCGCCGCCGGGTGCGGCGCCGCCGCGCTGACCGGGCTGCCGGTCCGCCCGGTCAAGGGCCAGGTGCTGCGGCTGCGCGCGCCCGACCACCGCCCGCCGTGCTTCCGTCACGTCATCCGGGGGTACGCCGACGGCGAGCCGGTCTACCTGGTCCCCCGGGACAGCGGCGAGGTGGTGGTCGGGGCGACCGTGGAGGAGCGCGCCGACACCGAGGTGACCACCGGGGCGGTGCTGCGGCTGCTCCGGGCCGCCGTCGATCTCGTCCCCGAACTCGCCGAGTACGAGCTGGTCGAGGCGACCGCCGGGCTGCGGCCCGGCACCCCGGACAACGCGCCGGTCCTCGGGCCACTGCCCGGCCGGCCCGGCGTGTTCGCCGCCACCGGCCACCACCGGCACGGCATCGTGCTCACCCCGGTCACCGCCGACCTGATCACCGAGCTGATCGTCACCGGCCGGCCGGACCCGCTGCTCACCCCCTTCACCGCCGACCGGTTCCACTGAGGAGGACACGTGCGACTGATCGTCAACGGCGTCGGCCGTGAACTGACCGGCGGCGCGACCGTCGCGGACCTGGTCGCCACGGTCACCGAGCAACGCCGCGGGCTCGCCGTCGCGGTCAACGGCGAGGTGGTCCCCCGGGGCGGCTGGCCGGCGACCCTGCTGCGCGACGGTGACCGGGTCGAGGTGCTCAGCGCCGCGCAGGGCGGGTGACCGGGATGCCCCTCACCATCGCCGGGCAGACCTTCACCTCGCGGCTCATCCTCGGCACCGGCGGCGCGGCCAACCTGCACGTGCTGGAGCAGGCGATCCGGGCCTCCGGCACCGGACTGGTCACCCTGGCCCTGCGCCGGGTCGACACCGCGCCCGGCACCGCCGGGGGACTGCTCGACCTGCTCGACCGGTGCGCGGTGCGGCTGCTGCCCAACACCGCCGGCTGCTACACCGCCGCCGACGCGGTGAAGGTGGCCCGGCTGGCCCGGGAGGCGTTCGACACCGACTGGGTCAAGCTGGAGGTGATCGGCGACGAACGCACCCTGCTCCCCGACGGGGTGGAGCTGCTGCGGGCGGCCGAGGAACTCGTCGCCGACGGCTTCGTCGTGTTGCCGTACACCTCCGACGACCCGGTGCTGGCCCGCCGGCTGGCCGACGTCGGCTGCGCGGCGGTGATGCCGGCCGGTGCCCCGATCGGCTCCGGGCTGGGCGTGACCAACCCGCACCACATCCAGCTGATCCGGCAGAGCGTCGACGTGCCGGTGATCCTCGACGCCGGGATCGGCACCGCCTCCGACGCGGCGCTCGCCATGGAGCTGGGCTGCGACGGGGTGCTGCTGGCCAGCGCCGTCACCCGGGCCGCCGACCCGACGGCGATGGCCACCGCCATGCGGTACGCCGTCCGGGCCGGGCGGCTCGCGTACACCGCCGGTCGGATTCCCCGCCGCTTCCACGCCCTCGCCTCCACTCCCGACGACGGACGGCCGGACCTGTGAACCGCCCCCGCCACCCCCGTCTCCCCTGCCCTTTCCCCTGCTCCCTCCACCGCCGCCGCCCCCGCCTCTGCCCCCACCGCCCGCCCGGGCCTGCGTCCCCGCCCTCCGCTGTGCCTACGCCTGTGCCTGCGCTCTCACCTGCGTTTGTGCCTGCGTTTGTGCTTGCTTTCGCACCTGCGCCTGAGCCTGTGCCTGCGCTCGCGTCTGCGTCTGTGCTCGCGCCTGTGCCTGTGCTCGCGTCTGCGCCTGCGGCCGGGGCGGAGGCTAGTAGATCTTGGAAGAAATCGGCCCCTCAGGGGGCCACTTGCTTCCAAGATCTCTGCACTGGCACTGGCACTGGCGTGGGCACCGGTGTCGGCGTCGGTGCAGAGGCCGGAGGGGGTGCCGTCGGGGGGTGGGTCGGTTGGTGACCGGGACGGTACGGACGGGTCCGGGGTCAGGGCGGGGTGACAGTCGGCCGTCGGGGGTGCTGCTGCTGACCGACCGACGGGCGGCGCGGACGGACCTCGCCGACGTGGTCGCGGGGGCGGTGCAGGGTGGAGTCCGCTGGGTGGTGCTACGGGAGAAGGACCTGCCCCGCGCCGAGCGGGTCGCCCTCGCCGTCGACCTACGGGCGGTCCTGGCCGGGACCGGCGGCACCCTGATCGTCGCCGGCCCCGACCCGCTCGACGACGGCTCCGACGGCTCCGACGGCTCCGGCGGGTCCGACGGGTCCGATGGCTCTGATGGCTTCGGCAGCTTCGGCGGCTCCGATGGCTCCGATGGCTTCGACCCGGCCGGCCCGGACTCGGCCGGCCCGGACTCGGCCGGTGCCGGTGCTGGTGCCGGTGGGGCAGTGCATCTGGCCGCGGCCGGGCCGTACCCGCCGCCGGCCGTGCGGCTCGTCGGCCGGTCCTGTCACGACCCGGCCGAGCTGGCCCGGCTCAGCACCGAGCACTACGTGACGCTCTCGCCGGTCTGGACCACCCGCAGCAAACCCGGCTACGGCCCACCCCTGCACCCGGACGGGCTGCGCCGGCTGGTCCGGCTCAGCCCGGTGCCCGTACTCGCGCTGGGTGGCATCGAGACCCCGCAGCAGGTGACGGCCTGTGTCGAGGCGGGCGCGGTCGGGGTGGCGGTGCTCGGCGCGATCATGCGAGCCGCCGACCCGGCCGAGGTCGCGGCGGCCCTCACCGGCGTCTTCGCCACGCGCCCGACGGACCGCGCCCCGATCAGCGACATGTGGCCCGAGGAGGGGACATGACACCGACGACCGTGCTGACCATCGCCGGCTCCGACTCCGGCGGCGGCGCCGGCATCCAGGCCGACCTGAAGGTCTTCGCCGCCCTCGGCGCGTACGGCACCAGTGTGCTGACCGCCGTCACCGCGCAGAACACCCGGGGCGTGAACGCCGTACTGCCGCTGCCCCCGCGCACCGTCACCGAGCAGCTCGACAGCGTGCTCGCCGACTTCGCGGTCCGGGCGGTGAAGACCGGGATGCTCGGCACCCCGGCGGTCGCCGACGTGGTGGCCGGGGCGGCGAAGGCGGGTCGGCTGCCGCACCTCGTCGTCGACCCGGTGCTCGTCGCCACCAGTGGACACCGGCTCGGGGTGGTGGCGGCGGTCGAGCGGCTCCTGCCGTACGCACGGGTGGCGACGCCGAACTGCGCGGAGGCCGCCGCCCTCACCGGACACCCGGTGACCACGGTCGGGGAGATGGTCGAGGCGGCGCAGGCGCTGACGGCCGGCGGCCCGGAGTTCGTGGTGGTCACCGGCGGCGACGTCGACGCGGACGGCGAGTCGGTCGACGTGCTGGCCGGCGGCGGGACGACCACCCTGCTCCGCGCACCCCGGGTGGACACCCGGCACAGCCACGGCACCGGCTGCTCGTTCTCGGCCGCCATCGCCGTCCGGCTGGCCGCCGGCGACCCGGTGCCGGTCGCGGTCGCCACCGCCAAGGAGTACGTCACCCGCGCGCTGACCGGCGGGCGGGGTTGGGAACTGGGCGCGGGACGCGGCCCGTTGGATCACTTCGGCTGGTCCCGATGACCGTCAGGGAGGCTGTCATGCAGGCACGTCGCAAGGTCTACGTCGAGGGATCCCGGCCGGACGTCCGGGTGCCGTTCGCCGAGGTGGAGCTGAGCGGGGACAATCCGCCGGTCCGCCTCTACGACACCTCCGGCCCCGGCTCGGACCCGGCGGTGGGGCTGCCGCCGCTGCGTGGTCCGTGGATCGCCGAGCGGGGCGACGTCGCGCCGAGCAGGGGCGCGGGCACCCCGCTGGCCGGCGTCGACGCCAAACGACCCACCCAGCTCTGGTACGCCCGTGCCGGGGTGGTCACTCCGGAGATGGAGTTCGTGGCGATCCGCGAGGGGCTGCCGCCGGAGCTGGTCCGGGACGAGATCGCCGCCGGGCGGGCGGTGCTGCCGCTCAACGTCAACCACCCCGAGTGCGAGCCGGCGATCATCGGCAAGGCGTTCCTGGTGAAGGTGAACGCCAACATCGGCACGTCGGCGGTGACCTCGTCGGTCGCCGAGGAGGTGGAGAAGCTGACCTGGGCCACCCGGTGGGGCGCGGACACCGTGATGGACCTGTCGACCGGCAAGCGGATCCACGAGACCCGGGAGGCGATCGTCCGCAACTCGCCCGTGCCGATCGGCACGGTGCCGATCTACCAGGCGTTGGAGTCCGTCGGCGGCGACCCGGTGAAGCTGAGCTGGGAGGTGTTCCGGGAGACCGTCATCGAGCAGGCCGAACAGGGCGTGGACTACATGACGGTGCACGCGGGGGTGCTGCTGCCGTACGTGCCGCTGGCGGTGGACCGGGTCACCGGGATCGTCTCCCGGGGCGGTTCGATCATGGCGGCCTGGTGCCTGGCGCACCACGAGGAGAACTTCCTCTACACCAACTTCCGGGAGCTGTGCGAGATCCTCGCCCGGTACGACGTGACCTTCTCGCTCGGCGACGGCCTGCGGCCCGGCTCGATCGCCGACGCCAACGACGAGGCCCAGTTCGCCGAGCTGCGCACCCTCGGTGAACTGACCAGGATCGCCTGGGAGTACGACGTGCAGGTGATGATCGAGGGTCCGGGCCACGTGCCGATGCACAAGATCAAGGAGAACGTGGACCTCCAGCAGGAGTGGTGCCACGAGGCCCCGTTCTACACCCTCGGCCCGCTGACCACGGACATCGCCCCGGCGTACGACCACATCACCTCGGCGATCGGGGCCGCGATGATCGGCATGTTCGGCACCGCGATGCTGTGTTACGTCACCCCGAAGGAGCACCTCGGGCTGCCCGACCGGGACGACGTGAAGGCGGGTGTGATCGCGTACAAGATCGCGGCGCACGCGGCCGACCTGGCCAAGGGGCACCCCGGCGCGCAGGCCTGGGACGACGCGCTGTCGAAGGCGCGGTTCGAGTTCCGCTGGGAAGACCAGTTCAACCTGTCCCTGGACCCGGAGACCGCCCGCTCCTACCACGACGCGACGCTCCCGGCGGAGCCGGCGAAGACCGCGCACTTCTGCTCGATGTGCGGCCCGAAGTTCTGCTCCATGAAGATCACCCAGGAACTCAAGGAGTACGCCGCCCAAGGCATGCAGGGCAAGTCGGCCGAGTTCCGCTCCACCGGCAACCGCCTCTACCTCCCCCTCGCCTGACCCCCGGCGCCCCCACCCCGCCCTCCGCGCCCCCGCCCCCGCCGCCGCCCCCGTGCTTCACCGCGGTGATCAAGAGGTTTGCGTCAGCTCTGCGCCGGAACATGACGTAAACCTCTTGATCATCGAAGCGGGGGCGTGGGCGTGGGCGCGGGAGGGGAGGGTGCGCGGGCGTGAGGGCTGGGGCGTCGGGTGGGTGGGGTCAGTCGCGGTGGTGGCGGCCGCTGGTGCGTAGCGAGCGGCGGCCGCTCTCCCGTTCCGGTTCGTTGTCGGCCAGGGGCTTGCTCAGGCCGGCGACCCAGTCGACGTACTCGTCGTCGGGGGTCGCCTGCGCTGCGTCTCGGCCTTCTGCCTGCTCGGCCTCGGGCGGCCGGTTACGCCGGAACAGCCCGCGCCGGCCCTTGGTCTTTCCGGCCCCCTTCCGGTCATCGCTGCTGGCGGCCGTGTGATCGTCGCTGCCGGCAGGCGCGGGGGCGGCGGAATCCGGGCCGGCGGGAGGGCCGGCGGAGTTCGGGGCGGCGGGCTTCCTCTCCAGCGGGGTGTCGGCGGGGGAGCTGCCCGCCTCCCAGCGGAGGTTGACCGGTCCGGGGGTGTCCTTCCGCTCGGTGGTGTCCGGCTCCGGGAACGGCAGGACGGCCGGGGCCGGTACGGGGCGGCCGGCGTCGGTCGGTCCACCGGTGCCGCTCAGGTCCGGCAGTTGGTGGCGGGGGCGGGGCATGCCGTCGACCCCGCCCGGCGTGACGTGACGCAACCCGACGACGGGCGGTACCGGTCCGGCGGCGGGGGCACCGGGACGGGTGCTGTCCGGTTCGGCGCTGTCCAGGGTGGCGCTGTCCAGGGTGGTGCCGTCCGGCTCGGTGCTGTCCGGTGCTGCGGCACCGGTCGGCCCCGACCGGGTGGCGGCCGGCCGCCACCCGCCGGTGTCGCCGACCTCGGTCGGCGAGGCAGGGGCGGATCGGGTGGCGGCCGGTCGTTCGCCCTCGGTGTCGCCGACCCCGGCTGCCGAGGTGGGGGCGGGTCGCGCGGTGGAACCGACCGGGGCGCCGCTGGCGGCGGCCCGGGTCCTCGGGGTCCGCTTCGGGCGAGACTTGGCGGCGGGGGCGGGTTCGTCCCCGGTGGCCGGTCCGGCGGCCAGCCCCTGCCCGGCACCGGTGCTCTCGGCCCGGGGCAGACTGCCCGGAGCTGGAGCTGGAGCTGGAGCTGGAGCTGGAGCTGGAGCTGGAGCTGGAGCTGGAGCTGGAGCTGGAGCCGGAGCCGGAGCCGGAGCCGGAGCCGGAGCCGGAGCCGGGCGGATGGTAGGTCGGTCGGTGACGGTGGCGGCGGGGTCCGGCCAGTCCCAGTGGGCCGGGGTGCCACCCGTGCTGGGTGAGCCGGGATCGAGGCTCCGGCCGACAACGCCCAGGTCCACGGTGACCGGCTCGTCCGTCACGGTCCCGTCCCGGACGGTCCGATCCGTCGTGCTCCCGCCCCGGACGCTCCGGTCCGTCCCGCCGGCAACGGTTCCATCCGTCACGGTTCCGTCCGTCGTGGCCGGGGCCGGGCCGGGCACGGCGGGCAACGGCGCGAGGATGTCGGTCGGCTCGATCGCCCCGTCCGGGTCACCGGCGGCGGGGCGGGCGGGCAGCAGCGGCCAGCGCACCAGCGCGGCGGTGGTCGAGCCGAGCGCGCCGGTGACGGCCGCGATCAGCGCGCCGTAGTACGGGCCGAGCTGGTAACGGTCCGCCGGGTCGCCGGGCCCGGCGGTCAGGTAGGCGAAGGCGAGCAGCACCGGGCCGGCCGCGCCGGTGGCCCCGCCGATCAGCGGGACCTGGCCGCGCCGTCGGGCGAGCACCCCGGTCACCGCGCCGGCCACCAGCGCGACCACGGGCAGCAGCACCGTCGCCAGCCACCGCGCCCGGTCCGGGCCGAGCCAGGCCGGCTCCAGCACCCCCAGTCGTACGGTGCGCAGCGGCTCGGTGGACAGCACCCCCGGCGTGGCCGAGACCGCCGCGAGTAGCCAGACCGTGCCCGCCAGCAGGGCGACGTTCCAGCCCAGCGGGGGGCGGAGCAGGACGGCCGAGGCGGCAGCCGCGCCGAGCACCGCCCCGGCGACCGCACAGATGCCGGCCGCCCGGACCGGGTCGACGCCGCCGAGTTCGGCGGCCCGCGCGGGCTGCATGCAGAGCGGGGCGACGACCAGCGCGCCGAGCGCGGCGGCACCGGAGACCGCCAGGCGTACCGCGGTGGTCTCCGGTAGCCCCTCGCGGCGGGCGAGCCGGTCGGTGAGGACCGCGCCGACCACGGCGGCGGTCGCCGCGAACCAGCCGACCCAGGCGAGCTGGGCCAGCCACCGGTTGACGTCGGGGAAGTCGCCGGCGAGCCGGACGATGCCGAAGCCGTACGCGATGCCGAGCTGGCCGGCCCCGGCCAACATGCTCACCCCGAATGCGGTGAGCAGCAGTCTGCCCCACGTCCGAAAGGCCATGTCGGGCACGTTACGGCCCGGTGCGCCCGATCGCCACTGCGGCGCGGCGTGGCCGGGACCAGCTGTTACCCAAGCTCTACCAGCGACTACTTGAGTTCCACCAGACGGGCCAGGTAAGTCGTGTCCCCGACATTGGTGAGCATGTGGACGGCGCCCGGATCCCGGTAGACCACGCCGCCGGTGGGTTCGTCGGCGTCGATCCGGGTGCCGTCGATCGTCTGCACCACGTTCTTAGCACCCTCGATCGCGATCACCAGGTACGGGTGGTCGTGCCGGTGCAGCGGCTGCCGCTCGCCCGGGGCCAGCCGGATGTGCCAGACCCGCACCCGGTCGTTCTCGTAGACGATCTCCTGGCCGACCGGGCCGAGTTCGAGGTCGTGCGTCACGTCGGTCATCAGGATCCGTCCAGTTGGGGGAGCACTTCGGCGGCGATGAGCTCCAGATGGTCGAGGTCGTCGAGGTCGATCAGCCGGAGGTGGACCCGGGTGGCGCCGACCGCCGCGAACTCGCCGATCCGGTCGACCAGCTGGGCGGGGGAGCCGACCACCGGGTCCTCGGGCGGCAGCGCGCTCTTGACGTGCAGCGGCGCGGCCCGGCGCTGGGCTTCGGCGTCGGTCCGCCCGATCGCCACCACGATCCCGGCGGAGTACACCAGTGGCGCCCGTCCCGAGTCGGCCCGGCCGGCCCGGTCGCAGGCCTCCCGTACCCGGTCGTACGCCTGGGCGGTCTCCTCGACCGACGTGAACGGCACGTTGAACTCGTCGGCGTACCGGGCGGCCAGGTCGGGGGTGCGTTTCGGGCCGCGGCCCCCGACGATCACCGGTGGCCCCGGCTGCTGGACCGGTTTGGGCAGGGCCGGGGCGTCGACCAGCCGGTAGTACTCGCCGGCCCAGGTGTAGCTCTCGCCGACCGGGGTGCGCCACAGACCGGTGACGATCTCCAGCTGCTCGGCGAGCCGGTCGAAGCGCTCGCCGACGCCGGGGAAGGGGATGCCGTACGCGGTGTGCTCCCGCTCGTACCAGCCGGCGCCGATGCCCAGCTCGACCCGGCCGCCGCTCATCTGGTCGACCTGGGCGACCATCACGGCCAGCGGGCCGGGCAGCCGGAAGGTGGCCGAGGTGACCAGGGTGCCCAGCCGGATGCGGGAGGTCTCGCGGGCGAGCGCGGCCAGGGTCAGCCAGGCGTCGGTGGGGCCGGGCAGCCCGGGTTCGTCGCTCATCGCCCGGTAGTGGTCGGCCCGGAGGAACCCGTCGAAGCCGCCGGCCTCGCAGAGCCGGGCGAACCGGAGCTGGTCGTCGTAGCTCGCGCCCCGGTGCGGCTCGGTGAAGATGGCCACCCGCACGGTCATCGTCCCTCCACCCCGGCCGCCGCCGGCAGGTCCCGTTCCATCAGCAGCTCGTGCAGGTCGGCGCTGACCCGTGCGACGTCGGCGAGGTGCGCGTTGCGGCCGAGGGTGCGGGGGCGGGGGATGTCCACCTCGACGATCTTGCGGATCCGGCCGGGGCGGGGGCTGAGCACGACCACCCGGTCGGCCAGCAGCACCGCCTCGTCGATGGAGTGGGTGACGAAGACGACGGTCGCGCCGGTCTCCATGTGCACCCGTTGCAGCTCACCGGAGAGTTCCTCCCGGGTCAGCGCGTCCAGGGCGGAGAAGGGCTCGTCCATCAGCATCACCCGGGGCTGGCCGATCAGCGACCGGCAGAGCGACACCCGCTGCTGCATGCCGCCGGAGAGTTCGTGCGGCAGCCGCTTCTCGAAGCCGGCCAGCCCGGAGAGTTCCAGCAGCTGCCGGGCGCGGTCGCGGTGCTTGGCCCGGCTCCAGCCGAAGATCTCGGCGGGCAGCAGCACGTTGTCGAGCACGGTGCGCCAGGGGAGCAGGGCGGGTTTCTGGAAGAGCATCGCGACGTCGCGGCGGGGCCGGGTGATCGGGCTGCCGGCGACGGTGATCTCGCCACCGGTGACCGGCAGCAGCCCGGCGATCATCCTGAGTAAGGTGGACTTGCCGCAGCCGGAGCGGCCGAGCACGGCGACGAACTCGCCCTCGGCCACGTCGAGATTGATCCCGCGCAGCGCCTCGACCCGCCCCGAACGGCCGTCGAAGGTACGCGACACATCGGACAGTCGGATCATCGCCGTCGGTCTCCCCTGAGTCGGCGGTCAGGAATCTGACAAGGGTATCCCCAGCGTGCTGGCTGGTCACCGTCCGGGGTGGAGTGCAGTTGTTTCCGTTCCGCAACCCGATCCGCCTGGTGTGGTGACGGTAAGTGTCTCGTACGCTGTGCCAGCGAAGAGTCCCTTCACGACGGCGGCATCGGTGCCCCCTCACGCCGGTTGCCGCCGGAACGACAACCCCCTCCGGGTACACCGCCCGGTCGGAAAGGACATGGTGCACAGATGACAAGGCTGACCCGCACGGTCGCCGCGGCCACCCTGGCCACCGCCCTCGCCCTGGTCTCCGCCTGCAGTGGCGGGTCCGACTCGGCGGACGCAAAGGCCGGCGACGGCACGTCGCTGGAAAAGGTGACCTACCTCACCTCGTTTGGTAACTTCGGCCGTGACTCGTACGCCTGGGTGGCGAAGGAGAAGGGCTTCTTCAAGGAGGCCGGCTTCGACGTGGAGATCAAGCCCGGTCAGGGCACCGGCGCGGTCATCCAGACCATCGTCGGCGGTCAGGCCGACTTCGGCCCGATCGACCTGACCGGTGGCCTGCTCCAGGTCGGCAACGGGGTGGCCAAGGACTTCGTGGCGGTGGCCGCGATCCAGCAGCGCACCATGGCCGCCATCGTCTCGGTCGAGGGCAAGAACATCGCCACGCCGAAGGACCTGGAGGGCAAGAAGCTCGCGGACACCCCCGGCTCCGTCGTGCGCAACCTCTTCCCGACGTACGCCCGGATGGCCGGGGTGGACTACAGCAAGGTGACCTGGGTCAACGGTGACGCGCAGGGCCTGATCGGCCAGCTCGCCGGCGGCCAGGTGGACGGCATCGGCCAGTTCGTCGTCGGGCAGCCGACCGTCGAGGCGGTCACCAAGAAGAAGCCGGTCGTGCTGCCGTACAGCAACGTGATGCAGGACCTCTACGGCAACGCGCTGATCACCTCCAGCAAGATCGCCAAGGAGAACCCGGAGAAGGTGAAGAAGTTCACCGCGGCGCTGCTCAAGGGTCTGGAGTACGCCCTGGCCAACCCGCAGGAGGCGGCCGAGCTGCTGAAGAAGAACGTCGACGCCACCAACCCGGCGGCCGCCGCCGCCGAGCTGCAGCTGATGGCCGGCTACGTCCGCTCCAGCAACTCCGGCACCGCCATCGGCACGTTGGACAGCGACCGGGTCGCCAAGAGCATCGCGATCCTCCAGGGTGCCGGCGCGCTCAAGTCGAACATCACCCCGGACCAGGTCATCGACTTCAACCTCGTGCCGAAGGCCTGACCGACACCGACGGTGCCACGGGGGTGCGACCCAGCGGGACGACCGGTGGGCGCACCCCCGTCGCGTGCCGGCCAGCGTGCCGGCAGGAGAGGAGGACCCTGTGACGGAGTCGATCCGGACCCGTCCCGTACCCGGGTCGGCCGGACCGCCGACCGCCGCGGGCGGCACCGCGCCGACCGTCCCCCCGGCGGCCGGCCGGTCACCCCGGTCCCGGATGCGTCCCGCGACGGTCGGCCTGCCGCTGCTCGGCCTGGTGGTCACGGTGGCCGTCTGGTGGGCGGTCACCTCCGGGCTGCACCTGGTGCACCCGGCGTCCCTGCCGCCGCCGCAGGCGGTCTGGTCGTCGCTGACCGCATCCGCGGATGTACTCTTCCCGGCGCTGGGCACGACCACCCTGATGACGCTGCTCGGCTTCCTGCTCTCGACGGTCGCCGGGGTGCTGATCGGGATGGCGCTGGCCGCCTCCCGGCGGGTCGAACGGATGTTCGCCCCGCTGCTGGTGGCGGTCAACGCGGTGCCCAAGATCGCGCTGGGGCCGCTGCTGGTGGTCTCGGTCGGCTGGGGCGCCAAGCCGATCCTGACCATGGTGTTCCTGCTCTGCTTCTTCCCGATCGTGCTCTCCACCGCCACCGGGCTCACCACCACCCCGGCTGACCTGGCCGAACTGGCCCGGTCGCTGAACGCCTCCTGGTGGCAGTCGTTCCGCAAGGTGCGGTTCCCGGCCGCGTTGCCGCAGATCTTCGTCGGCCTGAAGGTGGCGATGCCGCTGGCCGCGATCGGCGCGGTGATCGGGGAGTTCTACTCCGACAAGCCGGGCCTGGGTTACCAGATCCTCCAGTACAACGGGGTCGGCGACACCGCCACGGCGTGGGCGGCGATCGTGCTGATCGCGACGATGAGCATCGTGCTCTACTCGGCGCTGTCGCTGGTCGAGCGGCTGGCCCTGCCCTGGGTCCGGGCCACCACCTCGGCCCGCTGACCCCGGCGACGCCCGACCACGGAGCACCGACGGGCCGACCCCACCTTGGGGGTCGGCCTGTCGGTCACGGCGGACACCGGGCCGCCCTCACGGTGGAGACACCGGGGGCGGCCCGGCCCGTCAGCACGGAAAGTCCGGCCCGTGGGCGCGGCCCGTCAGCGTGGACAGTCCGGCCGGGCGCGGCGAGCCCGGCCCGTCAGCGCGGCGAGCCCGGCCCGTCAGCCGGCCAGCCGCCACCGGCCGCCCCGGGCCACCAACGTGGTCAGCGCCTGCGGCATCAGGCCGGAGTGGTTGTCCGGGGTCATCCGGATCGGTCCGGACAGGCCGTCGAGCTGGGACGTCTCCAGGACGTCGCGGAGGCCGTCCCGGTTGACGCTGCCGGTCGGACCGCCGGCCCGCAGCGCGGAGTCGGCGATCAGCTGGACCGCGTCGGCGGCGAACGACGAGAGTCCGTTGTAGCCGCCGAACCGGGCGGTGTAGTCCTGGAACCACTGCCGGCGGGCGGCCTTGGCCGGGGTGGTGGCGATGACGTCGTCGATCACCATGGTCTGGGTGAAGATCAGGGTGGCCCGCTCGGTGGCCCGGCCGGAGCCGCCCAGGAAGAGGTCACCGGCGGCGGCGGCGTCGAAGAAGAGCGACCCGGCGTAGCCGGACTGGTCGGCGGCGGTGGCGGCGAGGGCGGCCTGCTCCGGCGGGGTCCAGATGATCAGACCGGCGGGGTCGCGGTTGGCGAGCCGGCGGATCGGCTCGCCGAGTTCGGTGTCGGTGGTGCGGACCGTCTCGGCCCGGACCCGCTTGATGCCGACCTTGCGGAACTCGTCGTCCAACGCGGCCAGGCCCTCCCGGCCGTAGTCGTCCGCGCTGTGCAGGATGCCGACCTCGGTGATCCCGCGCCGGCGCAGCTCGACGGTGAGGGCGGCGGCGCTGTCGGCCGCGTTCGGCGCGAGCTTGAACACGTACCGGCGTTCAGGGGCCGGGCTGGCGACCGCCCCCGACGGGGCGAGCGCGATCGTCGGGATCTTCCGCTCGTTGATGGTGCGGACGGCGCCGACGGCGCACTCGTTGCAGCCACCCATGATGATGGCGTGCACCTTGGCGTCGTTGCTGAAGTCGCCGACGTTGCGCAGCGACTCGTTGACGTCGGACCGGTTGTCCTTGACCGTCAGTCTGACCTTGCGCTTGCCCAGCGCGCCGGAGGCGTTCAACTGGTCGACCTTCAGTTCCAGGGCGCGCTGGTACGCCTTGCCGACCGGCGCGGCGGCACCGGAGAGTTCGAGGTCGGCGCCGATGGTGATCGGGCTGTCGTCCTCCTCTGCCGCCCCGAACGAGCAGCCGGTGAGCGTGGTGGCCAGCACGGCCGATGCGAGCGCCACGATGGTCGCGGAGCGGATGGGGCTCAACTCAGTCCTCCATGTGCGGCGTGGGGCAGGCCCCTCACCGCCGCTAGTCCGTCCTCAGTGGAGAAACGGGATTGGGTGCCGTACGGTGTGCGCGAAAGCCTGCAAAACCTTGCCAATGCGGGGGCGCTGCGGTCAAGCGCGGAGCTGTCGGCGGTTTCGGGACGCGAATCTCACATCGTGGGGACATCAGATATTTACCGATGCTCACTCATCAGAGGCGAACGAACACTCTGGAGTGACATGCCCTGTTCAGGGGTGGCCTGCTAATGAGGGCAAAAGGCGACCGACGTGTCGGCCGACCGATTTCTGCCTCGTTGCCGACTTCCCAAACAGGATCTTCTCTGATGAAATCGCGGCCGTGCCGCGCATGGCGCTGTCCGTTGCACCAGGCGCGGGTCGGCGGGTCAGGCGTGTGGAAGATACGACGGAGGCGATGTCGTGAGCACCGGACCGACGGCCCTGCCCGAGCCAGGCGAAAGCGCCGGACCTGAACGGGGACGCCGACTGCCCCGGCTGCGGGACGCGCGTATTCGATCCAAGCTCGCCCTCATTCTGGTCGTACCGGTCGCCGCAGTCGTCCTGTTGGCAACAATGCGACTGGTGTCCACTACCGAGGGTGCTGTCGACGCTACTCAGATCCGGTCACTGACCGCACTGTCCATCGAGGTTTCCGCGCTGACGCAGGATCTGCACAAGGAGCGGATGGCCGCCGCGGCCTTTCTGGCCAACCCGCAGCAGCTCCCGGACGACTACAACCTGCGGGTGCGGGCCACCGGCGAGCGGATCAACAGCTACCGGGCCGAGCGCGCCGACCTCGGCGAGGTGCCGACCGCCGTGCGGGACCGGCTCACCGTGATCGACGACCACCTGCGGACGCTCGACGCGACCCGGCAGGAGGTGCTCGACCGCCGGCAGATGCCGGTCGCCGAGGCCACCCTGCGGTACGGCGTGATCCTCACCGACCTGGTCTCCTACGGCGACACCCTGGCGCAGCTCTCCGGCCAGGAGAGCCTGGCGGACGCCCGCCGCGCGGTGGCCGCGTTCAGCCGGGCCAAGGCCGCCGTCGCCGAGGAGGAGGCGGTCGCCTACACCGCGCTGGTCGGTGGACGCCTGGACGAGGAGCAGTTCTCCTCCTTCGTGGCGACCCTGACCAGCCAGCAGGAGGCGCTGCTCGGCTTCTCCCTCGCCGCCGATCCCACCCAGCGGGCGCTGGTCGACGGCGCGGTCTCCGGGGACGCCGTCGGGCTGGCCGACCGGGTGGCCGCCGACATCACCCGCTCGGTCGGGCAGCGCAGTCCGGTCAGCGCGGGCGACGCCAGCGCCTCGATCGGCGCGGTCAACGACCTGATGCGGTGGACCGAGATCCAGCTCCAGGACACCCTGCTCGCCCGCTCCGAGCAGGCCCGCAGCGACGTGATCCAGCAGGCCGTCATCGAGTCGGTGCTGGTGCTGCTCACCCTGATCACGGCGATCACCCTCGCCGTGGTGCTGGCCCGCTCGCTGAACCACTCGCTGCGCCGGCTGCGCGAGGGTGCCCTGTCGGTGGCCAACCACGACCTGCCGGACGCGGTCAAGCGGCTGCAGAACATGGGCAGCGTCAGCGACGGCGGCGTGGAGGAGATCGTCCGGCAGGTACGGGATCCGATCCGGCTGACCAACCGGGACGAGGTCGGCCAGGTGGCCCTGGCCTTCAACGTGGTCCACCGGGAGGCCGTCCGGGTCGCCGCCGAGCAGGCGGCGCTGCGGACCAGCGTCTCGGCGATGTTCCTGAACCTGGCCCGGCGCAGTCAGACCCTGGTCGACCGGATGATCGGCGAGCTGGACGCGATCGAGCGCGGCGAGGAGGACCCGAAGCGGCTGGCCCAGCTCTTCGAACTCGACCACCTCGCCACCCGGATGCGTCGTAACGACGAGAACCTGCTGGTCCTGGCCGGTGCCGACTCGGCCGTACCGCGTCGCGACGACGCGTTGCTGGTCGACGTGCTGCGGGCCGCCCAGTCCGAGGTGGAGCTCTACAACCGGATCGAGTTCGGCACCGTCGACACCGACATCTCGGTCGCCGCGCACGCCGTCAACGACGTGGTACGGCTCGTCGCCGAGCTGCTGGACAACGCCACCCGCTTCTCCTCGCCGACCACCACCGTGGTCGCCGACGGCCGACGCATCCGCGACTACGTGCTGATCCAGATCGAGGACCGGGGACTGGGCCTGACCGACGAGCAGTTGGACTCGCTCAACCGTCGGCTCGCCGCGCCGCCCACCGTGGACGTGGCCGCCTTCCGGCTGATGGGTCTCGCCGTGGTCAGCCGGCTCGCCGGTCGCTACAGCATCCGGGTGGAGCTGCGCCGCAACGTCGAGGGTGGCACCGTGGCGCAGGTGACGCTGCCCAACGCCACCGTGGTGCTCCCCGCCCACCGGGGTCGGGACCAGGCGGTCAACCGGCCGCGCCAGCCGCTGGCGGTCGAGCAGCCCGCGCCCGCCGCGCCCGCCACGACCGGTATCGGCAACGCCTTCGCCGGTGCCCGCAGCGCCGCGGCGACGTTGAACGACCAGTGGCGGACCACCCCGCCGGCGCCGGCCGCCTGGCAGTCGCCGGTGGACGCCCGGGACACCGCCCCGGCCGTGCAGTTCGGCGGCCCGGTCTCCGCACCCCCGCTCACCCCCGTCTCCGCCCCCGCTGCCGACTCCGGGTTCTCCGCCTTCTCGGCCGGCAGCCCCACGGTGGCGAACCCGACCATCGACCCGCTGCCGAGGCGGGCCGCGCCGGCCGAGGCCACCCCGGTGCTCCCGGTCGGCCCGGTCGCCGGTGCGCTGGCCGCCCCCACCACCGCGGACTCCTACGGCGGCCCGGCGATGCCGTTCGCCGGCACCCCCGCCCCCGCCGCCGGTCCGTACGCGGGCGCCCCCGCCGCTGCTCCCTATGCGGGCGCCCCTGCCGCCGGTCCGTACGCGGGTGCTCCCGCTGCGGCTCCGTACGCGGGTGCCCCCGCTGCCACCCCGTTCGCGGGTGCCCCCGCTGCCACCCCGTTCGCGGGTGCCCCCGCCGCCACCCCGTTCGTGGCACCGGCCGCGTCGTCGTACGCCGCCCCCGCCGCGCCGTACAGCCCTCCGGCGGCGTCGTACGCGCCGCCGACGCCGGCTGCGCCGGTGGTGGCCCGCCCGGACCGGCCGGCCGACTCGCCGATCTTCCGGGAGATGGAGGCGGTGTGGTTCCGGTCCCACGGGGACGACGCCACCGCGATCTTCACCCGGCCCCGCTTCGACGACGAGCCGCCCGCCGCACCGGCCCGGTCGAACGGCGCGGCCCGGCCGTCCCGCCCACCGCTGCCGACCCGGGTACCCGCCGCGCCCACCGCGGCCGGCACCCCGACCGTCACGCCCGCCCCGGCCCCTGCGGAGGCGCCCGCCGTGACCGTCCCCGACACGCCGGCCGCCACCGTGCCGCCGACATACGCCACCACCGACGCGCCGCCCGCGCCACCGCACACCGCCACCGAGGCCCCGGCGGCCCCGGCCGGTGGCGACTCCGAGGCCTGGCGGACGGCGGCCGACGAGGGATGGTCCCGGGCCAGCCAGGCGGCCGAGCCCGCCAGCGCCGGCACCACCCGTTCGGGCCTGCCGAAGCGGGTGCCGCAGGCCCAGCTCGTGCCCGGCGGGATCGAGCCGAAGGGCGGCCGGGACCGCAGCCGCCGTACCCCCGACGAGGTACGCGGCCTGCTCTCGGCGTACCACCGCGGTGTGCAGCGCGGACGCACCGCGGGTGCGGACCTCAACAGCACCTCGACCAAGGAGACGAACCGATGAACAGGCCAGCTGCCATGCAGGACATGGGTTGGCTGCTCACCAACTTCGCCGACAGCGTGGCGGGCATCGCCCACGTGGTGGCGGTGTCCGCGGACGGGCTGCTGCTCGCCTCCTCGCGGGACCTGCCCACCGACCGGGCCGACCAGCTCGCCGCGATCACCTCCGGCGTGGTGAGTCTGACCGAGGGTGCCGCCCGGATGTTCAGCGCTGGCGGGGTGCTGCAGACAGTGATCGAGATGGACAGCGGTTACCTGTTCCTGATGTCGATCAGTGACGGCTCGTCGATGGCGGTGCTCGCGGCCCGCAGCTGCGACGTCGGCCAGGTCGGTTACGAGATGGCGTTGCTGGTCGAGCGGGTGGGCGCGGCGCTGGTGCCGCTGCCCCGGGACGCCGTGCGTTCGTAGCACGTCGGAGGGCTGGCCGGGCGCGACCGCGTCCGGCCGGGGACGAGGCGACCGGGGCGGACCCGGGCGGGAGGAGGTGATCGCGGCATGGACCCCCGACGGGATCCCCGTGGAGCACTGGTCCGTCCGTACGCGGTCACCCGGGGCCGCACCGAGCCGAGCCGGGACATCGCGCTGGAGGCGGTGCTCACCTCCAGCGCGACCCAGGTGGCCGAGTCCCGCTTCGCCGGGCACGACAAGTACCGCATCGCCACCGTCTGCGAGGGTCGGGCGCAGTCGCTGGCGGAGATCGCCGCGTACACCCGGATGCCGTTGGGCGTCGCCCGGGTGCTGGTCGCCGACCTGGTCGCCGACGGTCTGCTCACGCTACACACTGCCGCTCCCGCCGAGGGGTTCGAGGAGCGAATGGAAATCCTTGGAAGGGTGCTAAGTGGACTTCGCAGGCTATGACCCCGTCGGGTCGCGCCAGAGCCGGGGAATCGTCTCCGCGAAGATCGTGGTCGCGGGCGGCTTCGGCGTGGGCAAGACGACCCTGGTCGGAGCGATCTCCGAGATCACTCCGCTGACCACAGAGGCGTTGATGACCGCCGCGGGCGTCGGCATCGACGATCCGTCGAAGGTGCCCGGCAAGGAGACCACCACGGTCGCCATGGACTTCGGCCGGATCACCATGGCGCAGGACCTGATCCTGTACCTCTTCGGCACGCCCGGGCAGACCCGGTTCTGGTTCATGTGGGACGAGATCATCCGGGGGGCGGTGGGGGCCGCCGTCCTGGTGGACACCCGGCGGATCACCGACGCCTTCGCCCCGCTGGACTACTTCGAGAACCGCAAACTGCCGTACGTGGTCGCGCTGAACCGGTTCGACGGCTCGGACCTGTACGAGCCGGAGGAGGTCCGCGAGGCGCTGGCCATCTCGGCGGACGTGCCGCTGGTGATGTGCGACGCCCGGGACCGGGAGTCGGTCAAGCAGGTGCTGGTGACCGTGGTCGAACACGCCATGCTCCGGCTCCAGGCCGAGCACGGCCGGGGCTTCCCGACCCCGGTGGGCTGAGCGCGGGCGGGTCGCCGGTGGTGACGGCGCAGGCCCCGGGCCGGGTCGTCACCACCGGCGACCCCGGCCGCCACCGTGCGCCGCCCGGGGTCGGCCGTGCCGGGCCCGGGGTCGGCCGCACTCCGTCCGGGGTCGGCCATGCCAGGTCCGGGGTCGGCTGCACTCCGCCCGGAGCCGGCCTCACTCCACCCGGAGCCGGTAGCCGCGCTTGACGACGGTCTGCACCACCCGGGGTGCCCGCAGCCCCACCCGCAGCCGGGCCACCGCCATCTCCACCGCGTGCTCGTCGGCCCCCCGGGGCAGCGTGCGCAGCAGTTCGGTCCGGGACAGCACCCGGCCGGGCTGGGCGGCGAGCGCCCGCAGCACCGCCATCGGCGCGGGGGCCAGGGGCCGCAACTCCCCGTCGATGACGGCCGCGTGCCCGCGCAGGGTCAGCAGGTGCCCGGCCGCCTTGACGGTGAGGGTACGGCGCGGCAACTCGTCCACGATGGTGCGGACCAGCGCGCCGAGCCGCGCCCGGCTCGGCGCGCTGACCGGCACCCCCCGGCGCACCAGCGGTTCGGCGGTGACCGCGCCGACGCAGCTGACCAGCACGTCCCCGCGCAGGGCGGCGAGCACCGTCTCGGTGCGGTCGCCCGCGGCGCGCAGCAGCGCCTCCGCCGCCGGGGCCGAGGTGAAGGTGACGGCGTCGACCAGCCGGCCGGCGACCAGGTCGATCAGCCGGTGCAGCGGGGCCGGGTCGGTCGGCGGGGCCCACCGGTAGACGGGCACCTCGATCACGGTGGCTCCGGCGGCCTCCAGCGCCTCGGTGCACTTCGGCTGCCGGTCGCCGTGCAGCTGCATGGCGATCACCTGCCCGGCCACCCCACGCCGGCACAGGTGCTCGACCACCTCCTCGCAACTCTCCGAGACGGGCGACCACTGGTCGTGCAGGCCGGCGGCGCGGATCGCGCCGCGCGCCTTGGGACCGCGGGCCACCACGTACGCCCGGGACAGCACGGCCTTCAGCGGCTCGGCCAGCCCCCAGCCCTCGGCGGCCTCCAACCAGCCGCGCATCCCGATGCCGGTGTTGGCCATCAGCACGTCCGGTGGCCGGTCCAGGCAGGCCCGGGTGGCGTCCCGCAGGTCGGTGTCGTCGGCCAGCGGCACGATCCGCAGGGCCGGGGCGAGCACCACCCGGGCACCGCGTCGTTCCAGCAACGCGGCCAGTTCGTCGCGTCGCCGGTCGGCGGTCACCCCGATGGTGAAGCCGGCCAGTTCGTCCCGCATCACTCCTCCTGTCGCAGCCGCACCTCGACCAGGCCGTCCCGGCAGCGGACGTCGTACCGGGGCAGGGTCACCCCGGGCAGGTCCAGGCAGAGCCCGGTTCGCAGGTCGTACACCTGCTTGTGCAGGGGGGAGGCGACGGTGGGCACCCCGCCCCGGCTGCCGACGATGCCCCGCGACATCACGTACGCGCCGCTGAGCGGATCGAGGTTGTCGACCGCGAACAGCTCGTCGTCGAGCCGGAAGAGCGCCACCTGCACCCCGTCGACCAGGGCGGCGACGCCCCGCTCGGGCTCCAGCCGGTCCAGTGGGCAGACCGGGGTCCAGCTGACGGTGGCCGTGTCGCTCATCGCCGTACCTCCGGCAGACCGAGGGCGACCGGCTGGCGACGCCGGGCGGGCGCCCCGTCGGGTGGCGCGGCTCCCCCGGGTGGCGCGATGCCGACGGTGGCGCGGGTGTCGCGCGCCGGCACCGGCTGGCCGCGTTCCACCGCGAAGGTGATCGACGGGTCGGGCACGTCGGGGGCGTTGACGAAGGAGGTGAAGCGGCGCAGCCGTTCCGGGTCGTCCAGCACGTCGCGCCACTCGTCGGAGTAGGACGTGACGTGCCGGGCCATCGCCGCGTCGAGTTCGGCGCAGAGCCCGAGCGAGTCGTCGACGATCACCGACCGGAGATGTTCCAGCCCGCCGTCCATCGCCTCGATCCAGGCGGCGGTGCGTTGCAACCGGTCGGCGGTGCGGACGTAGAACATCAGGAACCGGTCGATCAGTGTGATCAGCTCGTCGGTGGACAGGTCGGTGGCGAACAGGTCGGCGTGCCGGGGGCGGAAGCCGCCGTTGCCGCCGAGGTAGAGGTTCCACCCGGTGTCGGTGGCGATGATGCCGAAGTCCTTGCTGCGGGCCTCGGCGCACTCCCGGGCACAGCCGGAGACCGCCGACTTGAGCTTGTGCGGGGCACGCAGCCCCCGGTAGCGCAGCTCCAGCGCGACGGCCAGGCCGACCGAGTCCTGCACCCCGTACCGGCACCAGGTCTCGCCGACGCAGGACTTCACCGTGCGCAGCGCCTTGCCGTACGCGTGGCCGGACTCGAAGCCGGCGTCGACCAGCCGCCGCCAGATCTGCGGCAACTGCTCGACCCGCGCGCCGAACAGGTCGATCCGCTGCCCGCCGGTGATCTTGGTGTAGAGCTGGAAGTCGCGGGCCACCTCCCCGATCACGATCAGCTTGTCCGGGGTGATCTCGCCCCCCGGGATCCGGGGCACCACCGAGTAGCTGCCGTCGCGTTGCAGGTTGGCCAGGAAGTGGTCGTTGGTGTCCTGCAACGACGCCTGCTCGCCGTCGAGCACGTGGCCGGCACCCAGCGAGGCGAGGATCGAGGCCACCACCGGCTTGCAGACGTCGCAGCCCCGGCCCCGGCCGTGCTCGGCGACGAGCTGCGAGAACGTCCGGATGCCGCGCACCCGGACGATGTCGAACAGCTCCTGGCGGCTGGCGTCGAAGTGCTCACAGAGGGCGGTGGACTGCTGCACCCCGGCCGCGTCGAGCAGTTGCTTGAGCATCGGCACGCAGGAGCCGCAGCTCGTCCCGGCCCGGGTGCACGCCTTCAGCGCCGGCACGTCGCACGCCCCGCCGGCGATCGCCGCGTCGATGTCGTCCCGGGTCACCGCGTTGCAGGAGCAGACCTGCGCCGCCCCCGGCAACGCCGCCGCCCCGGCACCCGCCCCACCGGCCGGCGCCAGCAGCGCCAGCGGGGGAGCGGGCAGCGGCCCGCCGACACTGGCCCGCAGCGTCGGGTAGGCGCTCGCGTCCCCGACCAGCACCCCACCGAGCAGCGTCCGCGCGTCGTCGGAGAGGACCAGCTTCGCGTACGAGCGGGTGACCGGGTCGGTGAACGTGACGTCCAGGCAGCCCGGCGTGGTGCCGTGGGCGTCCCCGAACGAGGCCACGTCCACACCGAGCAGCTTGAGCTTGGTGGCGCTGTCCGCGCCCGGGAAGGTGGCCGCGCCACCGAGCAGCCGGTCGGCCACCACCTCGGCCATCGCGTACCCGGGGGCGACCAGCCCGTGGCAGGCGCCGTCGACGGCCGCGCACTCGCCGACCGCCCAGATCCGCTCGTCGTCGCTGCGGCAGCTCCCGTCGACCAGCACCCCGCCGCGCGGGCCGAGCGGCAGCCCGGCGGCGCGGGCCAGCTCGTCGCGGGGACGGATGCCGGCGGCCACCACCACCAGGTCGGCGGCGACCGTGCCGCCGTCGGAGAGGTCCAACGCGGCGACCGTGCCGTCCGGGCCGGGCCGCAGCGCGGTGGTGCCCACCCCGAGGTGGGTGGTGACGCCCAGCTCCTCGACGTAGCGCCGCAGCATCGCGCCGCCCGCCTCGTCGACCTGCACCGGCATCAGCCGGGGGGCGAACTCCACCACGTGGGTCCGCAGCCCCAGCAGCCGCAGCGCGTTGGCGGCCTCCAGGCCGAGCAGGCCACCTCCGATCACCGCGCCGGTCACCCGGCCGCGGGCGTGCGCCCGGATCGCCTCCAGGTCGTCCAGGGTGCGGTAGACGAAGACCCCGGGCAGGTCGGTGCCGGTCACCGGGGGCACGAACGGGTACGACCCGGTGGCCAGCACCAGCGCGTCGTACGGGTGCTCCCCGGCTGCGGTGGTCACCACCCGCCGGTCCCGGTCGATCCCGGTCACCGGGTCGCCGAGGCGCAGCTGCACCCCGTCGTCCGGGGTGTGCAGGTTCAGCTCCTCGGCGGTCACCCCGTCGAAGAAAGCGGACAGCCGCACCCGGTCGTACGCCGGGCGGGGCTCCTCGGCGAGCACCGTCACCTGCCAGCGCCGGTCGTGGTCGCGGGCGCGCAGCGCCTCGACGAACCGCTGGCCGACCATGCCGTTGCCGACGACGACCAATCGTCCACCGGTCATCGGGTCACCTCCTCGTGGTGTCATCACGGTCATCGGGTCGTCCCCACCGAGTCCACCTCGGACAGCCAGTCGACGATCCCGCCGACGGCCGGCCGGCAGCCTCCGCAGCCGGTGCCCGCCCGGGTCGCGGCGACCACCTCGTCGACCGTCCGGGCACCGGCCCGCCAGCAGCGGACCAGGGTGCCCTTGTCGACGTCGTTGCACTGGCAGACGGTCGCCGCGTCGGGCATCAGCGCCGGGGAGGCGGCGGGCGTCGCGGGGGCGACCCCGAGCGACCGGCCGAGCAGCAGCGCCCGCCGGTCGGTGGGGACCGGGCCACCCCGGTCGAAGAGCTGCACGACCGTGCCGACCGACGGGTTGTCACCGAGCAGGATCGCCCCGGTCAGCCGGTCGTGGTCGATCCGCAGCCGGGCGTACGTCCCCCGGGCCGGGTCGGCGAAGGTCAACTCCTCACCCGGCCCGCCGGTCGGGTCGCCCATCGCGGCCAGGTCGATCCCGGCGGCCTTGAGCCGGGTCACCACCGGCCGGGGCCGGTAGCGGGCCGTGTCGTCCTCGCCGGTGAGCAGCCGGGCCACCACCCGGGCCTGGGCCCAGGCCGGGGCGACCAGGCCGGTCGGACCGCCGGCGGGGCGGGCGCAGTCGCCGATCGCCGAGATCGCCTCGTCACCGGTGCGCAGCCGGTCGTCGACCAGCACCCCCCGGTCGACGGCCAGTCCGGCGGCGGCGGCCAGCCCGGTGTCGGGGCGGACCCCGCAGGAGAGCACCAGCAGGTCGGCGTCCAGGTGGGTGCCGTCGGCCAGGTGCAGCCGGACCCGGTCGGCGTCGGTGGCCAGCCCGGTGGCCGGCACGCCCAGCCGGCTGGTGACGCCGAGCCCGGCCAGGGTGTCGGCGAGCACCGCGCCGGCGGCCGGGTCGAGCTGCCGTTCCATCAGGTGCGGGTGGGGGTGGACCACGGTCACCGTCAGCCCCCGGGCGGCCAGCCCGCGGGCCGCCTCCAGGCCGAGCAGACCGCCCCCGAGCACCAGCGCGGTGCGGGCGGTGCGGGCGGCGGCGAGAATGCGGCGGCAGTCGGCCAGGGTGCGGAAGACGGCCACCCGGGCCGGCAGGGCGGCCGGGTCGAGGCCGGGCAGCGGCGGCACCACGGCCCGGCTGCCGGTGGCGAGGACCAGGTGGTCGTAGTCGATCCGCTCGCCGTCGGTGGTGCGGACCGTCCGGGCCGCCCGGTCGATCGCGGCGGCTGCCACGCCGGTCCGCACGTCGGTGCCCTGCCCGGCGACCTCGGCCAGCTCCACGTCGGGCTCGTCGATCTTGCCGGCCAGCAGCGTGGAGAGCATGATCCGGTTGTACGCCCGGTGCGGTTCCGCCCCCAGCACGGTGACCTTCCGGTCGCCGTTGCGCGCGTGCAGCTCGGTGGCGAGCCGGGAGCCGGCCATCCCGTACCCGACGATCACGATCCGCCCGGTCATGCCCGCTCCACCCGGACCGCGCAGATCTTGAACTCGGGCATCCCGGAGATCGGGTCGACGGCGTCGTTGGTGACCGAGTTGGCGCGGGCCGCTCCGGGCCAGTGGAACGGCGCGAAGACGGTGTCCGGCCGGATCGTCGGGCTGAGCCGGGCCGGTGCCAGCAGCTCACCCCGGCGGGAGGCGACCCGGACCTCGTCACCCTCGGCGACCCCGAGCCGGGCGGCCAGGTCGGGGTGCAGCTCGACGAAGCCCCGTGGGGCGGCCCGGCGCAGCGCGGCGACCCGCCGGGTCTGCGTGCCCGACTGGTACTGGGCCAGCACCCGCCCGGTGGTGAAGTGCAGCGGGTAGTCGGCGCAGACCTCCTCGGCCGCCGGCCGGTGCTGGACCGGGTGGAACCGGGCCCGGCCGGACGGGGTGGGGAAGGTGTCGGCGAAGAGCCGGGGGGTGTCCGGCCCCGCCGGGTCGGGGCACGGCCAGAAGACGCCGTCGGACGACTCGATCCGGTCCCAGGTGACCCCGGCGTAGTCGGCGACGCCCCCGGCGGAGGCCCGCCGCAGCTCGGCGAAGACCGCCCTCGGGTCGGTCGGGAAGCGGTCCGGGACGGTGCCGTCCGCCACCCCCGCCGGATCACCGCCGGTCGGGGCGGTCCCGTCCGGCATCCCCGCCGGACCGCTGCTCGTCGGCTCGCCGCCGGTCGGGCCGGCCGCGCCCACCGGGGCGGGGTCGTCGAGGCGGGCGGCGAGGTCGGCGAGGACCGCCAGGTCGGTGCGGACGCCGGGCGGTGGCTCGCGCAGCGCGCGGCGACGCAGCACCCTACCCTCCAGGTTGGTCATCGTGCCGTCCTCTTCGGCCCACTGGGCCACCGGTAGCACCACGTCGGCCAGCTCGGCCGTCTCGGAGCGCAGGAAGTCGGCCACCACCAGCAGGTCCAGCCCGCGCAGCCGGGACTCGATCCGGGCCGCCCGGGGCGCGGAGACCACCGGATTGGAGCCGAAGACCAGCAGCGCGCGGGGGCCGCCGGGGGTGCCGAGCGAATCGAGGAGCTGGTAGGCCGGCACGCCGGGACCGGGCAGCTCGGCGGGGTCCACCCCCCAGACCGCGGCGACGTGGGCACGGGCCGCCGGATCGTCGATCTTGCGGTAGCCGGGGAGCTGGTCGGCCTTCTGGCCGTGCTCGCGTCCACCCTGGCCGTTGCCCTGGCCGGTGAGGCAGCCGTACCCGGAGTGGGGGCGGCCGGGCAGGCCGAGGGCGAGGGCGAGGTTGACGTACGCGCTGACCGTGTCGACGCCCTTGGCGTGCTGTTCGGCGCCCCGGGCGGTGAGGATGACCGCCGAGCCGGCGGTGCCGAGCGCGCGGGCGGTCTCCTCCAGGTCGGCCACCGGCACCCCGGAGAGCCGTTCCACCTCGGCCGGCCAGTACCCGGCGACGGTACGGCGTACCGCGTCGAAGCCCTCGGTGCGGGCGGCGACGTACTCCCGGTCGACCAGGCCCTCGGTGAGCGCGATGTGCAGCAGCGCGTTGGCGACCGCCAGGTCGGTGCCGGGCAGCGGTTGCAGGTGCAGGTCGGCCTGGCGGGCGGTGGCGGTCAGCCGGGGGTCGACCACGATCAGCCGGCCGCCCCGGGCCTGCTGGTCGGCCAGGTGCCGCATCAGCGGCGGCATGGTCTCGGCCGGGTTCGCGCCCACCAGCAGCAGGGTCTCCGTGCGGCCCAGGTCGGTCAGCGGGAAGGGCAGCCCCCGGTCGACGCCGAAGGCGCGCAGCCCGGCCGCGGCGGCCGAGGACATGCACCACCGGCCGTTGTAGTCGATGTGCCGGGTCCGCAGCGCCACCCGGGCGAACTTGCCGAGGGCGTACGCCTTCTCGTTGGTGAGCCCGCCGCCGCCGAAGACCGCGACCGCGTCGCGCCCGTGGTCACGTCGGACGGTGCGCAGCCCGGTGGCGATCCGGTCCAGCGCGACGTCCCAGTCGGCGGGGCGCAGTTCGCCGGACGGGTCACGGACCAGGGGGGTGGTCAGCCGGTCGGGGTGGTCGAGCAGCTCGGCGGCGGTCCAGCCCTTCTGGCACAGCCCGCCCCGGTTGGTGGGGAACTCCCGGGGCCGGACCTCGATCCCGCCGCCCCCGTCGTCCCGCAGGACCATGCCGCACTGGAGGGCGCAGTACGGGCAGTGCGTCTCCGCCTCCCGGGGAGGTGGCCCCGTTCGCGTCGCGGCGCGTGCACCGTCTGTCATGTCGGGAAAGCGTGCCGCCGGGCGGTTTCCGACCCGCGTCCCTTCTGTTTCGGTCCTGTCAAGAGCGGCTCACACCGCACAGGGGAAACGTGTCGGCCGGTAGGGTCTATAATGTGAGACAGTTTTCCCATGATGCGAGAGGAGCTGAGTATGGACGTGACGGCGGCCTTCGATGCGGTGGCGGGCTCGTACGATCAGGCCCGTCGCCGGCTCGTCCCCTGCTTCGACGACTTCTACGCCGCCGCCATCGAGGTGGCCGCCCCACCGCTGCGGGCCGCGCTCGCCGCCGGGCGTACCCCCGAGGTGCTCGACCTGGGCGCCGGCACCGGGCTGCTCTCGCTGCTGCTCACCGCCGCGCTGCCCGGCGTGCGGGTGACCCTGGTCGACGGGGCCGCGCGGATGCTCGCGGTGGCCGCCGAGGGGCTGGCCGCCCGGGGGGTGGCGCACCGCACCGTGCTGGCCGACCTGGCCGACCCGCTCCCCGCCGGCCGGTACGACGCGGTGGTCTCCGCGCTGGCCGTGCACCACCTCGACGACGACGGCAAGCGGGCGCTCTACCGCCGGGCGGCCGACGCGCTGCGGCCCGGCGGGGTGTTCGTCAACGCCGAGCAGGTGGCCGGTCCCACCCCGGCCCTGGACCGCCGGTACGACGAGGTCTGGCTGGCGCAGACCGCCGCGCGCGGCTCGGACGACGCCGAGATCGCCGCCGCCCGGGAGCGGATGCGGCACGACCGTCCGGCGGCGGTGGCCGACCAGTGCCGTTGGCTGGCCGACGCCGGCCTGGTCGACGTGGACTGCTTCTACAAGGCGTGGCGGTTCGCCGTCTTCGGCGGCCACCGCCCGGCCGCCTGACCCGCCCGGCCGCCTGACCCGACCGGCCGCCTGACCCGACCCGCCCGCTGGCCCGCCCGGCTGGCTGAGCCGCTCGGTCGGCCGGGTGGAATGACCGGTGGTCATACCAGGGGTAGGATCGGTGGCATGACCGCGAAGGTGACTCTCTCGTTCTCGGACGAGACGATCGAGCAGGCCCGCCGGTTCGCCAAGCGGGAAGGCCTCTCCCTGTCCGCCTGGATGGACCAGGCCGCCCGGGAGAAGGCGCTACGGGAGGTCTTCACCGCCCACGCCGAGGCGGTCGGCCGGGCCGGGCTCGACCTGGAGTCCGCCGCCCTCGCCGACGCCCGCGAGGTGGGGATGGTCGCCGACGTGCTCTTCGGTGGTCGCCCACGTGCTGCGTAGGGGAGAGGTCTGGCGCATCGAGGGCGCCCGGGAACGGCTCGGGCTGGTGATCAGCTCCGACGTCTACAACTCCACCGACGTGCCGATCGTGATCGTCGCCGAGGTGGTCGAGACCGCGCTGCTGCGCGACTCTCCGCTCGCCGTGCCGATGGGCGCGAACGTGGTGATGCCCGACCGGCTGTCGGCGCCGATGAAGAAGTGGTTCACCGAGTGCGTGGACGTCGCCGACACCGAGACCATGCGCCGGGTCACCCGGGCACTGCGTATCCTCCAGGAACTCTGACCGTCGCTCCGCCGGGCCGTTCGACCGCCGTCCGGTCGGCCATCGCGTCGCGCGACGGCCGTCCGGTACGGCGATCGTGTCGCTCGGCCGCCGTCCGGTCCGGCCACCGTGTCGTCCGGCGGCTGCTCCGTCCGGTCGCCGGGCCGTTGCGTTCCGCGGGCCGTCTCACCACCGGATCCGGGCCGAGGTGCGATCTCCGTTTCCGGAACGACCCGGAGGAGGCACCCTCCGGGAAATCAGGCCTGCCTAGCGTTCGGCTCACCACGACCAGCAGGAGGAGTCGCCGTGAGCACGCTCGCCCGCAGCACCGCCGCCGATCCACCGGCCACCGGCACCGACCCGCAGGCCCCGGCCACCGACCCGCAGGCCCCGGCCACCGACCCGCAGGCCACCGCCACCGCCTCCGCCTCCGACGGGGCCGCCGTGACCGGGGCGGCCGTGACCGGGGCGGGTCGGCGGCACCGGATCGACGACTGGCGTCCCGAGGATCCCACCTTCTGGCGGACCACCGGAGCCCCGATCGCCCGGCGCAACCTCTGGGTGTCGATCTTCGCCGAGCACGTCGGGTTCTCGGTGTGGAGCCTCTGGTCGGTCACCGTGCTCTTCCTCGGCCCGGCGTACGGCATCGACCCGGCCGGGAAGTTCCTGCTCACCGCCGTGCCGGCCGCGCTGGGGGCGGTGCTGCGGCTGCCGTACACCCTGGCGGTGGCCCGGTTCGGGGGGCGGAACTGGACGATAGTCAGCGCGCTGCTGCTGCTGGTACCGGCGGTGCCGATGGCGATGCTGCTGGAGCCGGGGGTGTCGTACTCGACGCTGATGGTGCTGGCCTGCCTGACCGGGGTCGGCGGCGGCAACTTCGCCTCGTCGATGGCGAACATCAACCTGTTCTTCCCGGACCGGCTCAAGGGCCGGGCGCTCGGGCTCAACGCGGGTGGCGGCAACCTCGGCGTGCCGGCCGTGCAGCTGGTCGGGCTGGCGGTGCTGGCCACCGCCGGGGCGGCGTACCCCCGGTTGGTGCCGGCGGTCTACCTGCCGCTGATCGTGCTGGCCGCGCTCGCCGCGGCCCGCTGGCTGGACAACATCCCGGACGCCCACAACGAGCCGGGCGCGCTGCGCGAGGCCGCCCGCGACCGGCACACCTGGGTGATGTCGCTGCTCTACGTGGGCACCTTCGGCTCGTTCATCGGCTTCGGCTTCGCCTTCGGTCAGGTGCTCCAGCTCCAGTTCGCCGAGCGGTTCCCCACCCCGGTCGACGCGGCCTGGCTGACCTTCCTCGGGCCGCTGATCGGCTCGCTGATCCGGCCGCTCGGCGGGCAGCTCGCCGACCGGCTGGGCGGGGCGCGGGTGACCTTCTGGAACTTCGTCGCGATGGCCGCCGGGGCCGGACTGGTGCTCTACGCCGCCCGGGAGCGGTCGTTCCCGCTCTACCTGGCCGGGTTCCTGGCGCTGTTCGTCTTCTCCGGCATCGGCAACGGGTCGACGTACAAGATGATCCCGGCGATCTTCCGGGTCCGGGCGGTGGCCGAGGCGGAGCTGACCGGCGACCCGGCCGCGGCGCAGCGCCGGGCGCGACGGCGCTCCGGGGCGCTGATCGGCATCGCCGGCGCGGTCGGCGCCTCGGGTGGGGTGCTGGTGAACGTGGCCTTCCGGCAGTCCTTCCTCACCTCGGGCAACGCGGATGCCGCCTACCTGGCCTTCATCGGCTGGTACGCGCTCTGTTTCGTGGTCACCTGGGCGGTCTACCTGCGGCCCGGCCCCGGGAAGCTGGTCGGTGTGTGACCCTTGTCATGCGGTGGAATCGTCGGCCACGCCGGCCGACCCCCCGTTTTGACCAGCCGCTGGGGTGCCGGGTATCGTTGCCTGCTGTTGTACGACATCCAGAGGCGTGCCGCTCAGGTACGCTTGGTCGTTCGTGCGCGCTGGTCCGGCCGGGAAGCCTCTGGTCACCTCGGCGCGCGACCCCAGACCGACGACGAGACAAGGTAGACCTGTGCGTACGTACAGCCCGAAGCCGGGTGAGATCGAGCGTCAGTGGCACGTTATCGACGCCTCTGATGTCGTGCTGGGCCGCCTGGCCACCCACGCCGCCACGCTGCTGCGCGGCAAGCACAAGCCGACTTTCGCGCCGCACGTCGACACGGGCGACTTCGTCGTCATCGTGAACGCGGGCAAGGTGGCGCTGACCGGCAACAAGCGGCAGACCAAGGTCGCCTACCGGCACTCCGGTTACCCGGGTGGCCTCAAGCAGGTCGGCTACGACGAGCTGCTGACCAAGCGGCCCGAGCGGGCCATCGAGCTGGCTGTCAAGGGGATGCTCCCGCACAACAAGCTCGGCCGTCAGCTGATCAAGAAGCTGAAGGTCTACGCCGGTGCCGAGCACCCGCACCTGGCGCAGCAGCCGGTGCCGTTCGAGATCAAGCAGATCGCGCAGTGAGCGAGGGCGAAGGAAACAGCATGACCGACATCATCGAGACCGAGGTCGCCCCCGAGGCCACCGAAGCGCCCGCGCCCGTCGCCCGCGCGCCGCATGGTGACCGGCCGATCCAGACCGTCGGCCGCCGCAAGGAGGCCATCGTCCGGGTCCGTATCGTCCCGGGCAGCGGCAAGATCACCTGCAACGGCCGCGACCTCGAGGCCTACTTCCCGAGCAAGGTGCACCAGCAGCTCATCAAGGACCCGCTGGTCACCGCCGAGAAGCCCGAGATGTTCGACGTCATCGCCAACCTGCGGGGCGGCGGCACCACCGGCCAGGCCGGTGCGCTGCGGCTGGCCATCGCCCGCGCGCTGATCGTCAGCGAGCCGGACGACCGCCCGGCCCTGAAGAAGGCCGGCTTCCTCACCCGGGACGCCCGGGTCAAGGAGAGCAAGAAGTACGGTCTCAAGAAGGCCCGTAAGGCTCCGCAGTACTCGAAGCGCTGATCACCAACGGCGCGTTGTACTTCTGACGAACGGCCGGGTCCGCCTCCCCTCCGCGGGAGGTGGCCCGGCCGTCGCGCTTTCTCCACTCATCGCAGTTGCACCGGAGGTTGGCGGGTATGGGGCGGTTGTTCGGCACGGACGGCGTACGCGGGCGGGCGAACGTCGATCTCACCCCGGAGTTGGCGCTCGCCGTGGCGGTGGCCGCCGCGCACACGCTGGCCGAGTCGGACCGCAGCCACCCGCCGCTGGCGGTGGTCGGGCGGGACACCCGGGCCAGCGGCGAGATGCTGGAGGCCGCCGTGGTCGCCGGCCTGACCAGCGCCGGAGCGAGCGTGGTCCGGGTCGGCGTGCTGCCCACCCCCGCCGTGGCGTTCCTGACCGCCGAGGCCAAGGCGGACCTGGGTGTGATGCTCTCCGCGTCGCACAACCCGATGCCGGACAACGGGATCAAGCTGTTCGCCGCCGGAGGGCACAAGCTGCCCGACGAGATCGAGCTGCGGATCGAGGCGGCCGTCGAGGCGAACGCCACCACGGCCTGGGACCGCCCGGTCGGCGCGGGGGTCGGCCGGGTGCACGACCTGCTCGACGGAGCCGACCACTACGTGCAGCACCTGGTCGGCACCGTGCCGCACCGCCTCGACGGCATCAAGGTCGTGGTCGACTGCGCCAACGGCGCCGCCGCCGAGGTCGCCCCGGTCGCCTACCGGGAGGCCGGCGCCGAGGTGATCGCGATCCACGCCGAGCCGGACGGCCTCAACATCAACGACGAGTGCGGTTCCAACCACCTCGACGGGCTGCGGGCCGCCGTGGTCGAGCACGGCGCGCACCTGGGCCTCGCCCACGACGGCGACGCCGACCGGTGCGTGGCGGTCGACGCCGACGGCGCGGAGGTCGACGGTGACGAGCTGATGGCGATCCTCGCCCTGGCCCTGCGGGATGCCGGCGAGCTGACCCGGGACACCCTGGTCGCCACCGTGATGAGCAACCTCGGCCTGCGGCTGGCCATGTCCGCGCAGGGCATCCGGCTGGTCGAGACCAAGGTCGGCGACCGGTACGTGCTGGAGGAGCTGCGCGCCTCCGGCCTCGCCCTCGGCGGCGAGCAGAGCGGTCACCTGGTGATGCCCGCGCACGCCACCACCGGGGACGGTGTCCTCACCGGCCTGCACCTGATGGCCCGGATGGCGGCCACCGGCCGGTCCCTGGCCGAGCTGGCCTCGGTGGTCACCAAGCTGCCCCAGGTGCTGATCAATGTGCCGGTCGGCGACCGGACGGTCGGGGCCGCCGCGCCCGCCGTGCGGGCCGAGGTCGAGCGGGCCGAGGCCGAGCTGGGGGAGACCGGCCGGGTGCTGCTCCGCCCGTCCGGCACCGAACCGCTGGTACGGGTGATGGTCGAGGCCGGCACCGAGGAGACGGCCCGGTCGGTGGCCGAGCGGATCGCCGAACACGTCCGCACCGCCAGCCCCGTCACCTGAGCCGGCACCGGTCAGGCCTGCCGGTGCCGGTGTGCCGGCCGCCGGGTGATCGCCACCGCGCGGCCCGCCGCCGTCGACGGGCGACCAGGGTGCTGGTCAGTGCGGGTCGGCCGGGGTGACCAGGGTGCTGGTCAGTGCGGGTCGGCCAGCGTGCGCAGCCGGGTGACCGCCTCGCTCAGCACCTCGGGACGCTTGCAGAAGGCGAACCGGACCAACCGGCGACCGGCCTCGGCGTCGTCGTAGAAGACCTGGGTGGGTACGCCGACCACGCCGCAGCGCTCCGGCAGGGAGCGGCAGAACTCCAGCCCGTCGCGACCACCGAGACCGGTGATGTCGGCGGTGACGAAGTACGTCCCCTCCGGGGTGAGCACCGCGAAACCGGCGTCGGTCAGACCGTCGATCAGCAGGTCCCGCTGCCGCTGGAGGGCGTCCCGGAAGCCGGTGTAGTAGTCGTCGGGCAGGGCCAGTGCCACGGCGACCGCCGGTTGCAGCGGTGCCGCGTTGACGAAGGTGAGGAACTGCTTGACCCGCAGCACCGCCGAGACCAGCGCGGCGGGGCCACTGACCCAGCCCACCTTCCACCCGGTGCAGGAGAACGTCTTGCCGGCCGACGAGATGCGCAGGGTGCGTTCCCGCATCCCGGGCAGGGTGGCCAGCGGCAGATGAGCGGCGGCGGCGTCGGTGAAGACGAGGTGCTCGTACACCTCGTCGGTGACCGCGTACACGTCGTGCTCCCGACAGAGGTCGGCGACCAGCGCCAACTCCGGCGCGGTGAAGACCTTCCCGGTCGGGTTGTGCGGGGAGTTCAGCAGCACCAGCCGGGTACGCGGCCCGAACGCGGCCCGCAACTCGGCCGGGTCGAAGGCGTACCGGCCGTCGTCGCCGGGGCGCAACGTCACCGGTCGCCGTACCGCGCCGGCCAACGCGATCGACGCCGCGTACGAGTCGTAGTACGGCTCGAAGCAGACCACCTCGTCGCCCGCCTCGCAGAGCGCCAGGATGCTCGCGGCGACCGCCTCGGTGGCCCCGGCGGTGACGATCACCTCGCCGTCCGGGTCGTACGTCAGGCCGTGGAAACGGTGCTGGTGCTCGGCGACGGCCCGGCGCAGCACGGGGATCCCCGGTCCGGGCGGGTACTGGTTCTGCCCGGAGCGCAGCGCCTCGGCGGCGGCGGCCAGCATCTCCGGCGGCCCGTCGGTGTCCGGGAAGCCCTGGCCCAGGTTGACCGCCCCGGTCCGGACGGCGAGCGCGGACATCTCGGCGAAGACGGTCGTCCCGAACGGGCGCATCCGGGCCACCAGCGGGTCGACATCGGTCGGCGTCGTCACGCCCGTCAGCCTACGGCTCGGGCACGCCCGGTCCGCACGGCGCGGGGTCGCCATTTCCGGGACGGTCGCGGGGCTGCGCCCGTCCGGCGTGCCTCGAGGCGGTGGGCGGGCCGGCGGACCGGGCCGGCGTGACGTGGCACCGGTCAGCCGGCGGAACCCACCGCACGGTGTGCCCCGCCGGACCGCGGGTGGGCACGGCGACGGGCGTGGCCGGTCGGTGCGGCTGCGGTGGCCAATCGGGCTCGGGATCGTCGTAGTCGTAGTCGTCCCCGGTCGTCGACTCCGGCACGAGTTGACCCAGCAGCGCACCGCCCCCGCAGGCGCAGGCACAGAAGCCGAGGACGAGCACCACGACGACCGCCACCACGATCGCCACCACCTGACCGGTGGAACTCCGGCCGCCCGGCGGCGGGTACCCGGGGTGGGCGAACGGCGGCGGGTAACCCGAGGGTGGCCACCCGTGGCCGGGTAGTCCGCCGGGCATCGCGCCGGGCCTGGTCGGGTCCACGCCGGCCCAGCCCACGGCAGGTGGCCCGCCGGGCATGCCGCCGGGTGAGGCCGGGGCCGTGCCCGCCCAGCCCCCGGCGGGCATGCCGGGAGGAGCCGGGGCGGCCCGACCACCGGTCGACGGCGGCCCGGGCCACGGGTCGGGGGCCGCCCAGGGTGGTGGCACCGCGAGCGGATCCGGCGCAGGCCAGGCGGACGCGTCAGCCGGTGCGCCAGCTGTCGGGTTGGGCGTCGGGTCCGAGCCGGAGCGCTCCGGCTGAGCCGGGGCTGGGCTCCCGCCAGGGCTCGCGGTGCCCGCCGCGTCGGCGGGGGATGGCGTGTCGCCGGCTGCGGGTGAGGGGTCGCCGGGTGGGGGCGCGTCGGACATGGTCGCTCCGGGGACGCGAGGGTGGGAAAGGGGCGAGCGGGCCGTCCCTGGGCCGTCCCAGGGTCGCCGAGAGACTGTCGTACGGTCGGGCGGTCCGCAAGCCCGCGTCGTCGAACGGGTGGGGCGGGCGTCCGGTTGTCGCCGGTCACCGTCCGTTCGCTCAATTTCGGTGATTGTTTACCCGGCTTCTGCGCACGCGCGATGAGCGAAACTGGGTTAGGCTGCGGACCATGTGTGGAATCGTGGGTTACGCCGGCTCGCGCCCGGCGCTCGGCATCGTGCTCGACGGGCTGCGCCGGCTGGAGTACCGGGGGTACGACTCGGCCGGGGTCGCGATCGTGTGCGACGACGAGCTGCTCACCGAGAAGAAGGCCGGCAAGCTGGCCAACCTGGAGAAGGTGCTCTCCGAGCGGGCCGCCAGCAACCCGGAGGACTGCGCCGCCAGCCCGGTCGGCATCGGCGACGGCACCACCGGCATCGGGCACACCCGGTGGGCGACCCACGGTGGGCCGACCGACCGTAACGCCCATCCGCACGTCGCCCCCGACGGCCGGGTCGCCGTGATCCACAACGGCATCATCGAGAACTTCGCCAAGCTCCGCGCCGAGCTGGAGGACGACGGGGTCCAGTTCACCAGCGACACCGACACCGAGTGCGCCGCGCACCTGCTCGCCCGTGCGCTCGCCGAGCTGCGCGCGGCGGGTGGCACCGACGGCCCCCAGCTGCTCGCCGCCGGGATGCGGGTGGTCTGCCGGCGGCTGGAGGGCGCCTTCACCCTGCTCGCCGTGGACGCCGCCATCCCCGGTGCGGTGGTCGGCGCGCGGCGCAACTCGCCGCTGGTGGTCGGCCGGGGTGACGGCGAGAACTACCTGGCCAGCGACGTGGCGGCGTTCATCGAGCACACCCGCGAGGCGGTCGAGCTGGGCCAGGACCAGCTCGTCCTGATCACCGCCGACAGCATCGAGATCACCGACTTCGACGGGGAGCCGGCCACCGGCAAGGACTTCCACATCGACTGGGACTCCTCGGCCGCCGAGAAGGGCGGTTACGACTGGTTCATGCTCAAGGAGATCGAGGAGCAGCCGCAGGCCATCGCGGACACCCTGCTCGGCCGGCTCACCGAGAGCGGCGAGATCGCCCTGGACGAGGTCCGCCTCAGCGACCAGGACCTGCGCGACGTCGACAAGATCTTCATCGTCGCCTGCGGTACCGCGTACCACTCCGGCATGGTCGCCAAGTACGCCATCGAGCACTGGACCCGGATCCCCTGCGAGGTGGAGCTGGCCAGCGAGTTCCGTTACCGCGACCCGGTGCTCGACCGGTCCACCCTGATCGTGGTGATCTCGCAGTCCGGCGAGACGATGGACACCCTGATGGCGTTGCGGCACGCCAAGGAGCAGAAGGCCCGGGTGCTGGCGATCTGCAACACCAACGGCTCCACCATCCCGCGTGAGTCCGACGCGGTGCTCTACACCCACGGCGGCCCGGAGATCGCGGTCGCTTCCACCAAGGCGTTCCTCACCCAGCTGGTCGCCTGCTACCTGATCGGCCTGCACCTGGCCCAGGTGCGCGGGATCAAGTTCGCCGACGAGGTCGGCGCGGTGGTGGCCCAGCTCCAGGAGATGCCGGGCAAGCTGCGGGAGCTGCTGGGCCGGATCGAGCCGGTGCGGGAACTGGCCCGGGAGCTGAAGTCCGAGCCGACGGTGCTCTTCATCGGCCGGCACGTCGGCTACCCGGTCGCCCTGGAGGGTGCGCTCAAGCTCAAGGAGCTGGCGTACATGCACGCCGAGGGGTTCGCCGCCGGTGAGCTGAAGCACGGGCCGATCGCCCTGATCGACAAGGGCACCCCGGTGATCTGCGTGGTGCCGTCGCCGGTCGGCCGGGGCATGCTGCACGACAAGGTCGTCTCCAACATCCAGGAGGTCCGGGCCCGGGGTGCGCGGACCATCGTGATCGCCGAGGAGGGCGACCAGGCGGTGGTCCGCTACGCCGACCACCTGATCTACGTGCCGCGTACGCCGACCCTGCTCGCGCCGCTGGTCACCACCGTGCCGTTGCAGGTGCTCGCGGCCGAGATCGCCGCCGCCCGGGGGCACGACGTCGACCAGCCGCGCAACCTGGCGAAGTCGGTCACCGTCGAGTAGGACACCGGTCATCGGCCGAGCACGATCCGGGCCATCCCGTCCAGAGCGGGGTTGCCGGGCTCCCAGTAGCCGGTGTGACCGTACCGGCCACTGGGGAAGGTCCGGCCGCCGAAGCCCGGATCGCTCGGGTCGTGCCCGAACCACAGCTGGTGGTCGTCCGGGCGGAGCAGCCAGGCGGCGCTGGCCAGCGGCGAGGTGGCCAGCACCGCCCGGCCGGCCAGGTCGCGGGGCGGCTCGACCAGCGCGATCACGTCGTCGCGGGCGGTGCTGGCCCAGACCCGGTCCGGCGGTAGACCGAGCGCGTCGGCCCGGTCCACCCCGACGCCGGGTGAGCCGACGAAGGCCAACGCGTCGGCGGCCAGCCCGTGGTCCCGGGCGGCACTGCCCACCACCAGCGAGCCGTAGCTGTGCCCGAGCACGGTCTGCCGGGCCGCCGGCCCGTCGTGGGTGGCGCGCAGCCCCTCCTGGAACCGGTGCAGCGCCGACCCGGCGTCCCGGGCCTGGGCCGGCGATGAGGCCTCGGGCAGGAAGTCGGGGGCGTCGTAGTCCAGCCAGAGCACCGCCGCCGTCTCCTCACCCGGGGCGATGGCGGTGCACCTGGCCTGCACCCGGGCGGCCCGGCCCAGCTCACCGGGGACGTCGGCGAGGTCGCTGGTCATCCCCGGCACGTAGGTCAGCACCCGGGCGGCCCGGTCCGGGTTGCCCAGCGCGACGATGGCCCGTCCGTCGCCGGCCGGATCGAGGCCGAGCAGGTACGCCCGGGGTGTCCCCGTCGAGGCCAGCCGACCGGCGAGCCGGTCCAGGACGGCCAACGCCCGGTCGATCCGCCGCAGCGCGGCCCGCTCGCCCGGCCGGCGGGCCGCCAGCGACAGTCGTTCGGCCAGCAGCGCCTCCCGGTGTCCCGCCAGCAGCAACCGGTTCGCCTGGTCGCGCGCTGCCGCCGGCACCCCGTCACGCGGCCCGGCCCAGGTCGGTTCGTGGAGCACCAGCCACCGGCGCTGGGCCGGGGTGAGGCCGGCCCACCAGGCGCGGACCGTCGCCGGGGTGGCGTCGTGGGCCGGTCGCCCCGGCGGCGGCTGCTCGACCCAGCCGGTGCGGGCCGCCCCGGCCAGCTCGGCCAACCGGGCGGCGGCCTCCCGGTCGGCCGCGTCGGCCAGGGTGAGCGCCCCCCGCAGGGCCGCCGCCACCTGACCCACCGCCGCCGGGGAGACCGTCCCCGCCCCGGCGGGTCGTGGGTCGGGGTGGCCCGGCAGCGCGCCGGACTCCGGGCCGCGCCAGGCCTGCGGGGCCGCCCGTGCCCCGCCGTGCCGGTCGACCGCCACTCCGGTGCGGTCGGCGACCGCCACCGCCTCGGCGAGGCGGGCCTTCGCCACCCGGAGCCGACCGGCGAACTCGGCGAGCGCCTGCTCGGTCTCGACCAGCGCCGGCAGGATGGTCGTCAACTCCGCCCGCAGCCCGCCGAGCCGGACGTCGGCCGCCGTGGCCGCCGTGCCGCGCCAGCCCGTGCGGAGCGCCGCCGCCCGGTCGGCCAGCCCGGCCCGCCGCCGCCTGACGGGCGCGTCCACCCCGCGCCAGGCCACCCCCGCGGCGTCCCAGTCACCGGGAGAAGCGGTCCAGAGCTGGGCGTACCCGATCATCGGGGTCGGCCGACCAGTCGCCCGGCGGCCCGGTCGTCGGCCGCCGCGTACGCCTCGGCGGCGGCGCGCAGGGCGGCGCCGGTCTCCGCCACCCGGACGCCGAGCGCCCCGTGCCAGGCGTGCACCGCCGACTCCAGCCCGGCCAGCGCCGTGCCGGCCCGCCACCCCGGCGCGGACGGCACCAACCCGGGCCGGCCCACCAGCCCCTGCGCCAACGCGTGCGCCTCGTCGGCCAGCCCGCCGGCCGCGACCCGCAGCACCGACACGTCGACCTCCACCGGTTCGTTCGTCATCGCCCGCCTCCCGTGCCCACCTCGTCGGCCCCTACCGGTGACCGTGCCCAGACGCTAGGTGACCCGGCGGCTGCCGGCGTGGCCCTGTGGACGACGGGCGGCGGTCGCACCCGGGGGGTCGTCCACAGGCCTTGCCTGCCGCGCCGCCGATGGCTAACCTGCCGCCCCCACCGTCGGTAGGGTGATCCCGGCCAGGACGGGCGCGCGTCGACCGCGACGGGCGGGTCGTCCGGGTGATCGACGGGCCGCCGGTGCGGACGGACCGGCCGACGGGAGGACGGGGCGGGATGAAACCGGTGTGGCGGGTGGCGGACGTACGCGCGGCGGAGGCCGGTCTGATGGCCACCGTGCCGCCCGGGACGCTGATGCAGCGGGCGGCGGCGGGGCTGGCCCGGCGCTGCGCCCTGCTGCTCGCCGACCGGGGCGGGGTGTACGGCGCGCGGGTGCTGCTGCTGGTCGGCTCCGGCGACAACGGCGGCGACGCGCTGTACGCGGGCGAGCGGCTGGCCCGGCGCGGCGCGCAGGTCGCCGTGTTGCCGACCAGCCCCGGCCGGGCGCACGCCGAGGGCCTGGCCGCGCTGCGGGCCGCCGGGGGACGGTTGGTCGACGCCCCGCCCGCCGTGGTCGACCTGGTGCTCGACGGGATCGTCGGGATCGGGGGCACCGGCGGCCTGCGGGAGAATGCCGACCGGATCGTCGCCGACCTGCCCGCGCTGCGGGGTCGCGACGGTGGCCGGGCGACCGTGGTCGCGGTGGACGTGCCCAGCGGGGTGGCGGTGGACACCGGGGACGTGCCGACGGACGACACGGGTCGGCCCCGCGCCGTGCGGGCGGACGTCACGGTGGCGTTCGGCGCGCTGAAGCCGGCCCTGGTGGTCGGCCCGGCGGCCCCGCTCGCCGGTCAGGTGGAGCTGGTCGACATCGGGCTCGGCCCGTGGCTGCGCGGGGATCCCGCACTGCGGGTCACCGAGTGGTCGGACGTGCGGGCCTGGTGGCCCCGCACCGGGGCGTCGGCGGAGAAGTACAGCCGGGGCGTGGTCGGGGTGGCCACCGGGTCGCGCACCTACCCGGGGGCGGCGGTGCTCTCGGTGGGTGGCGCGCTGGCCGGCCCCACCGGCCTGGTCCGGTACGCCGGTGGCGCCCGGGACGAGGTGGTCCGCCAGCACCCGTCGGTGATCGCCACCGACCGGGTGGCCGGGGCTGGCCGGGTGCAGACCTGGGTCTGCGGCTCCGGCCTGGGCACCGACGAACAGGCCGGTGCGGAGCTGCGCGCGGTGCTGGCCGCGCCGGTGCCGGTGGTGCTCGACGCGGACGCGCTGACCCTGCTGGTGGACGGCTCGCTCGCCGACCGGCTGCGCCACCGGGACGCCCCGATCGTGGTCACCCCGCACGACCGGGAGTTCACCCGGCTGTGCGGCGAGGAGCCGGGGGCCGACCGGGTCGCCGCCGCGCTGCGGCTGGCCGCCTGGATGAACGCGACGGTGCTGCTCAAGGGGGACCGCACGGTCGTCGGCACGCCGGACGGCCGGGCGTACGTCAACCCCACCGGCAGTCCCGCGCTGGCCACCGGGGGTACCGGGGACGTGCTGGCCGGGCTGCTCGGCGCGCTGCTCGCCGCCGGGTTGGCCCCGGAGCGGGCGGCGGCCGTCGCGGCGTACCTGCACGGGCTGGCCGGTCGGGAGGCGGCCCGGGGCGGCCCGGTGACCGCGCCGGACGTGGTGGCCGCGCTGCGCCCGGTGGTCGCTCCGCTGCTCTGACGGCACGGGTGCGGCGGTCGGGGTCGGCGTCCGGCGACCGGGTGATCACCGACGCCAGTAGGCTGGGCTCATGTGGCAGGCCGAGGTACGCGTCGATCTGGACGCGATCCGTGCGAACGTGGCCCGGCTCCGGTCGGGCACCAGCGCCGAGCTGATGGCGGTGGTGAAGGCCGACGGGTACGGCCACGGCATGGTCCCGTCGGCGCGGGCCGCGCTCGACGCGGGGGCGGACTGGCTGGGGGTGTGCACCCTCGACGAGGCGTTGACCCTGCGCCGGGCCGGGATCACCGTGCCGGTGCTCGCCTGGCTGCTCACCCCGGGGCTGCCGCTGCACGAGGGGGTGGCGGCCGGGGTGGACCTGGCCGCCGCGAGCCTGGCCCAGCTCGACGAGATGGTCGAGGCGGGTCGGGTCGCCGACCGGCCGGCCCGGCTGCACCTCAAGATCGACACCGGGTTGTCCCGGGGCGGGGCCACCGTCGCCGACTGGCCCGCCCTGCTGGAGGCCGCCGCGAAGGCCCAGGCCGACGGCCTGGTCGAGGTGGTCGGCGTGTGGAGCCACTTCGTGTACGCGGACTCGCCCGGCCACCCCACCACCGACCGGCAGTTGGCGGTCTTCCACGAGGGGCTGGCCATGGCCGAGCGGGCCGGACTGCGCCCCCGGTACCGGCACCTGGCCAACTCGGCGGCCACCCTGACCCGGCCGGACACCCACTTCGACCTGGTCCGGCCCGGGCTCGCCGTGTACGGGCTGTCGCCGATCGCCGGGCAGCAGTTCGGGCTGCGCCGGGCGATGACCGCGCGGGCCCGGGTGATGCTCGCCAAGCGGGTTCCCGCCGGCACCGGTGTGTCGTACGGTCACACCTACACCACGGCCGAGGAGGCGAACCTGGCGGTGGTGCCGCTCGGCTACGCCGACGGGGTGCCCCGGCACGCCTCCAACGTCGGCCCGGTGCAGCTCGGCGGGAAGCGGCGGACCATCTCCGGCCGGGTCTGCATGGACCAGTTCGTCCTCGACTGCGGTGCCGACGAGGTGGCCGCCGGTGACGTGGCGACCCTCTTCGGCAGCGGCGACGACGGGATGCCGACCGCCGACGACTGGGCCGAGGCGGTCGGCACGATCAACTACGAGATCGTCACCCGGTTCGGCGGGGTCCGGGTGCCCCGGGTCTACGACGGCGAGCGACGGTGAGCGCGGTCAGCCGGTTCCGGGTGCCCCGGCCGAGGACCGCCGCCGGGCGGGTGGCCGGCGTGGTCGGGGCCGCGGTGGGGGTGGCCGCCGCCGGGCTGGCCGCCGGGGTGGCCACCGAGCGCGCCCTGGTCCGCCGGCTCAAGGCCGACCCCGCCGATCCGTACGCCGGGGAGGACTTCGGCGCGCAGCGCTACGACGAGGCGTACCGGCTGCAGTTGCCGGACGGCACCGACATCCACGTCGAGGTGGTCGAGCCGACCCGACCGGTGCCGGGGCACCCGACGGTGGTGCTGGTGCACGGCTTCTGCCTGGACATGGGGACGTTCCACTTCCAGCGTCAGCTGCTGGCCGAGCGGGGCGACTACCGGATCGTCGCGTACGACCAGCCGGGGCACGGCCGGTCGGGCCGGTTGGAGACCGGTGAGTACGACCTCGCCGCGCTCGGCCACACCCTGCGCCGGGTGATCGACCGGACCGCCCCGGAGGGGCCGTTGGTGCTGGTCGGGCACTCGATGGGTGGGATGACCATCATGGCGTTCGCCGAGGCGTACCCGGAGCTGTTCGGTGACCGGGTGGTCGGCACGGTGCTGATGGCCACGTCGGGCGGGTTGCTCGCCGAGACGAAGCTGGTCGCGCCGGCCCTGCTCGGTCGGGTCGGCTCGCCGGTGCTGTTCATGATGAACAACGCCACCCGGTACGGCGGGATCGTGATCGACCGGGCCCGCAGGTCCACCTCCAACGTGGCCTGGCTGCTGACCCGCCGGTACGGCTTCGGCACCCCGAAACCGAGCCCGGCGCTGGTGTCGTACGTGGAGCGGATGAACTCCCGGACGTCGGCCGACACGGTGACCCGCTACCTGCGGACCCTGGCCACCCACTCCCGGTTCCCGGCACTGGCCGCGCTGAGCGGCACACCGGTGCTGGTCGTGGTGGGCGACAAGGACATGATCACGCCGGTGGTGCACTCGGAGGAGATCGTCCGCCGGCTGCCGCACGCCGAGTACATCAAGATCCAAGACAGTGGGCACGTGGTGATGCTGGAACACGCCGACGAGGTCAACGCCGCGCTGGAACGTTTCCTGGAGGCGCTGTGACGGTGCGCGTCACGTTGCCCACCGTCGAGGACACTCGGGATTTCGGCCGGCGACTGGCTGCTGTGCTGCGCGCCGGTGATTTGCTGCTGCTCACCGGCCCGCTGGGGGCCGGCAAGACCGCGCTCACCCAGGGCCTCGGCACCGGCCTGGGGGTACGCGGCGACGTCACCTCGCCGACCTTCGTGATCGCCCGGGTGCACCGGCCGGATCCGGCGCGCGGCGGCGCGGTGGCCATGGTGCACGCCGACGCGTACCGGTTGGGCGACGCGACCGACCCGCGCGCCGAGATCGACGACCTGGACCTGGACGCCTCGGTGGACGACTCGGTGACCGTGGTCGAGTGGGGCGAGGGGCTGGTCGAGCAGCTCGTCGACGCCCACCTGCGGGTCCGCATCGACCGCCGCGACGACGACACCCGGGTGGTCGAGTTGGAGCCGGTGGGCGGGGACTGGGCGCGGCGGCTGGCCGCCCTGGGCTGAGGGGTGTCGTACCCGCTGCCTAGAGTTCCGGGGACTTCGTTGCGAAAGGTTGCCGATGCCCGACGACACCCCCACCCTCGACCTGCTGGCACTGCTGCCGCCGGCGTGGCGTGCCGTGCTCACCCCGCACCTGGACCCGGCCCGGACGGCGGCGCTGGCCGACTTCGTCGCCCGCGAGTACGCCACCCAGACCGTCTTCCCGCCGGTGGAGGATCTCTTCTCCGCCTACCGGTTGTGCGAGCCCGAGCAGTGCCGGGTGCTGATCCTAGGTCAGGACCCTTACCACAAGGCGGGGCAGGCGCACGGGCTGAGTTTCAGCGTGCGCGAGGGGGTCGCGGTGCCGCCGTCGCTGCGTAACGTCTTCAAGGAGCTGAGCGAGGACCTGGGGGTGCCGAAGCCGCGCAGCGGCAACCTGGACGGTTGGGCGGCGCAGGGGGTGCTGCTGCTCAACGCGGTGCTCACCGTCCGGCAGGCCAGCCCCGGCTCGCACGGCAACAAGGGGTGGGAGGAGTTCACCGACGCGACCATCCGCGCCCTGGACGCCCGGGACGAGCCGGTGGTCTTCCTGCTCTGGGGCGGCTACGCCCGCAAGAAGGCTGCCCTGGTCACCAACCCCCGGCACGTCGTGCTGGAGGCCGGTCACCCGAGCCCGATGAACCCGCGTGGCTTCCTCGGCAGCCGCCCGTTCAGCGCCACCAACAAGGCCCTCGCCGATGCCGGTCTGCCCCCGATCGACTGGGAGCGCTCGGCCGGCTGACCCACCCGCCGCCTCACCCTCACCACTCGCCGCCTCGCCACCCACCTCTCACCCCTCACTCCCCAGCTCTCGCCACCGCACATCGCCGGCTGACGTCGGCGGTGTGCGGTGGCGGAGCCCCCGCACTGGGCAGCAGCGTCGACGCCTACCGCCCGGTTCGCGCGCCGGGGCCGACGGCCGAGGCCGGGTCGCGGGCCGACTTGCGGTCGTGGGCCGAGGCCGGGTCGTGGGCCGAATCGCGGTCGTGGGCCGAGGCCGGGTCGTCGGTCGAATCGCGGTCGTGGGCCGAGGCGGGGTCGTCGGTCGAGTTGCGGTCGTGGGTCGAGTTGCGGTCGCCGGTCGAATCGCGATCGTTGGTCGCGGCGGGGTGGTCGGGTGTGGCGCGGTGGTCGGCCGATCGGCGGCGGTGTCGGCGCAGCAGGGCGGCGGCCTGCGGGTCGGTCAGCTCCACCGTGACCAGCGGCACCACCCGGTAACTGCGCTCCCCGTGCCGTACCTCGATCGCTGCGGGAAGCTCGTCGCACATCTGGGCGCGGATCTCGCCGTACCGGGTCGACCAGTAGTGCTCGCCCGGCTCCTCCGGGGCCAGGTACAGCCCGCCGAACTCACGCCACCGGGCGTTCCACCGCTGCCCGTAGGCGGCCTGCAGCCAGGCGGTGAACCGGGCGGAGTCGCGCCACCGCACAGCGATCTCGACCGCGTCGGCCGGGACCGGGGCACCCTGGAGCAGGGCGGCGGTGCCGCCGGTCAGCAGGTGGGGCAGGTCGCCCAGCCGGTCCAGCAGCCGATCCAGCCCCAGTTCGTCGATCCGGTCGGCGAGCGACCGCGTGGCGAGGGCGTCGATCCGGGCGTCGAGGTGGCTGTCCAGCTCCTCGACGGTCACGGCGAGCTGCCGACCCAGGGCGGCGAAGAGGCGTTCCACCAGCGGCATGCCCGGCACCCGTTCCCCGCGCTCGATCCGGGCCACCGCGCTCTGACTGGTCCCGGCCCGATCCGCGAGTTGCTGCTGGGTGAGCCGTTGGGCGCTGCGCTCCCAGCGCAGCATGGCGGCGATCTCCGTGGTGAGGCGACTACTCTCAGGCATCCCCGCATGATGCTGTGATGGGAGTGAGTGGTATGCCTGGCTGTCATATTTATGACGGACAGGCATACCCCTGAACATCGGATATAACTTCCCGCCGCCCGTCGCCCGTCGCCCGTCGCCCGTCGCCCGTCGCCCGTCGCCCGTCGCCCGTCGCCCGTCGCCCGTCGCCCGTCGCCCGTCGCCCGTCGCCCGTCGCCCGTCGCCCGTCGCCCGTCGCCCGTCGCCCGTCGCCCGTCGCCCGTCGCCCGTCGCCCGTCGCCCGTCGCCCGTCGCCCGTCGCCCGTCGCCCGTCGCCCGTCGCCCGTCGGGGCCGGCGGCCGAGGGGCGGGGCGGGCTGTGACCGGGTGGCCCAGGTGGACGGCTAGGCTGGCTTACCGTGCTCGTACTGGTGGTGGACTCCTCGACTCCCGCGGTCACCGCGGCCCTGGCCGAGGTCACGGCGGATGGCGTCGCGCTGCGGGCGCACCGGTGCACGGTCGACGCCCGCGCCCACGGTGAACTGCTCGCCCCGCAGGTGGAGGCGGTGCTCGCCGACGTCGGCGCGCGGCCGGCCGACCTCGGCGCGATCGTCGCCGGGCTCGGCCCCGGCCCTTTCACCGGGCTGCGGGTCGGGCTGGTCACCGCCGCCACCATGGGCCAGGTGCTCGGCATCCCCACCTACGGCGTCTGCTCCCTCGACGGCATCGGCCACCCGACCGCACCCGCGACCGAGGCATCCGGGACCGAGGCATCCGGGACCGCCGTACTCGGGATCGAGGCACCCGCGACCGCCGCCCCCGGGACCGAAGCACCCGGGACGGAGGCATCTCCGGCCACGGCACGCGCGGCCGCCGCACGCGGGACCACCGCACCCGCGACCGAGGCAGGCCCGGTGGCGTCCGGGGACGCTCCCGCCGGCCGGACCACAGCGGGGGTGGGGCGGGTGCTGGTCGCCGCCGACGCCCGGCGGAAGGAGGTCTACTGGGCGGTCTACGACGAGAGCGGCCAGCGGATCGCCGGGCCGGCGGTGGACGCCCCGGTGGTCGCCGCCGCCCAGGCCCGGGAGCTGGCGGTCACCGTGGCAGCCGGGGACGGCGCCCACCGCTACGCCGACGTGCTCGGGCTGCCGCTGCGCGTCGTACCCCGGTATCCGGACGCCGCCGCCCTGGTCGCCCTGGCCGCCGAACGGATCCGGGCGGGTGCCCCTGGTGAGGCGCTCACCCCGCTCTACCTGCGCCGGCCGGACGCGGTGGCGGCGACCAGCCGTAAGTCGGTGCTGCCGTGACGGTACGACTCGACCGGTTCCGCTGGTGGCACATCGGCGAGGTGCTGCTGATCGAGGCGGACCTGTTCGGCGCGGAGCAGTGGTCGCCGGCGATGTTCTGGAACGAACTGGCCAGCGGCCACCACTACCGGGTGGCCCTGGACGCCGACGGGTCGCTGGTGGGCTACGCGGGCCTCACCGTCGATCCGGCCGGTGAGTCGTGGGTGCAGAACATCGCGGTCCGCCGGGACGCCCAGCGGCGCGGGATCGGCCGGGCGCTGCTGGAGGACCTGCTGGCCGAGGCCGCCCGCCGCAGGATCGACAGTGTCCTGCTGGAGGTGGCCGTCGACAACGCCCCCGCCCAACGGCTCTACGCGACGTACGGGTTCGAGCCGATCGGCGTACGACGGGGCTACTACCAACCGAGCAACACCGACGCGCTGGTCATGCGGCGCGACGCGGCACCGGTCGCAGACGGGACGGACCATGGGTGACGAACCGCTGATCCTCGGCATCGAGACCTCCTGCGACGAGACCGGGGTGGGCATCGTCCGTGGACACACCCTGCTCGCCGACGCACTGGCCTCCAGCGTGGACGAACACGCCCGGTTCGGTGGCGTGGTGCCGGAGGTGGCCAGCCGGGCACACCTGGAGGCCATCGTGCCGACCATGGACCGGGCGCTGCGCGAGGCGGGGGTGACCATCGCCGACATCGACGCGATCGCGGTCACCGCCGGTCCCGGTCTGGCCGGGGCACTGCTGGTCGGGGTGGCCGCCGCCAAGGGCTACGCGGTGGCCGCCGAGAAGCCGGTGTACGGGGTGAACCACCTGGCCGCGCACGTCGCGGTGGACACCCTGGAACACGGCCCGCTGCCGGCGCCGGCGATCGCCATGCTGGTCTCCGGCGGGCACTCCTCGCTGCTGCTCGTCGACGACCTGGCCCGGGGGGTCACCCCGTTGGGCGCGACCATCGACGACGCGGCCGGGGAGGCGTTCGACAAGGTGGCCCGGCTGCTCGGGCTGCCGTTCCCGGGCGGCCCGTACATCGACCGGGAGGCGCGGGCCGGCGACCCGGCGTCGATCGGCTTCCCGCGCGGCCTCACCGCGGCCAGGGATCTCGCCGCCCACCGGTACGACTTCTCCTTCTCCGGGCTGAAGACGGCGGTGGCCCGCTGGGTGGAGGGCCGGCGGCGCGCCGGTGAGCCGGTGCCGGTGGCCGACGTGGCCGCCTCCTTCCAGGAGGCGGTCTGCGACGTGCTCACCGGCAAGGCGCTGGCCGCCTGTCGGGCGCACGGGGTGGACACCCTGGTCATCGGTGGGGGAGTGGCGGCCAACTCCCGGCTGCGGGCGATGGCCGAGCAGCGGGCGCAGCGGTACGGCATCCGGGTCCGGGTGCCCCGCCCGGGGCTGTGCACCGACAACGGGGCGATGGTCGCCGCGCTCGGGGCGCACCTGGTGGCCGCCGGGGTGGCACCGAGCCGGCTGGACCTGCCGGCCGACTCGGCGCTGCCGTTGACCACTGTCAGCGTGTGACGGAGGGGAGCCGACATGATCGTCCGGATGTGGGAGGCGCGGGCAGAGGCGTACGGCGTCGCCGACCTGATCACCTGGGTGTGCGACACGGCGCTGCCCGAGTTCGAACACGACCCGCTGCACGTGTCCAGTGAGGTCTTCTCGTCCACCGACCACCGGGTGGTGGTCGTCTCGAAGTGGCGCAGCAGCCCCCGGGCGCTGCCGGAGCCACCGGCCATCCTGGTCGCCCGGCCCCCGCACTCCTGGGACTTCACCCAGGTCGACCGCTGACCGCACGCCGCCGGACAGCCGACCGCCGCCGCCCGGCAGCCGCGCCCGCCGCCGCCCGGCAGCCGACCGTCGACCGCCCGCCGCCGGACAGCCGAACGGCCCGCCTGCGGTGGGCCGGCGGGCCGTTGGTCGCGCGTGCACGGGTCAACTGCGGCGCATGACCCGCCAGGTGGCGTAACCGCCCGCGCCGAGCGCGAGCAGGAAGACCGCCCAGACCACTGTGGTGCTGACCCCGACCGACGGGCCGGAGGCGGCCCCGGCCTGGGCGGCGGCGACCAGCGAGTCGTTCTGCGCGGCCGGGATCGCGGCCGGCGGCATCTGCTGCCAGCGGACCAGCCCGGTGCTCTCCAGCATGGCCATGTGGTCGCCCACGAACTTGTTGGCCTCGTCGGCGAGCTTGCGCACGGTGTTGTCCCGGGTGCTGGCCCGTACCGCGCCGATCACCGGGAAGATCTTGCCGTGCGCCAGCCGGAGCCGGGTCACGAAGATCTGGTCGAACTGAGCGCCGGAGGCGTTCTGCATCTCGGTCAGCCACCCCTTCTGCTCGGTGGTGGGATCGGTCGGCAGCGTCGCGCCCAGCTTGTTGGCGGCCTGCACCACCAGCTCGTCGAGGACGCCGTGCTGACGGGCGATCTCCGCGCCGACCTCCCGTACCCGCGCGGACTGGCCCTTCTCGGCGGCCATCGTGCCGGCCGGCATCTCCCACAGGCCGGCCAACCGGACGCCGTTGAGCAGCGTCATGTCGGCGGCGTTCAACTGGACGCCGGGTGCGGCGACCGCCATGCCGGGTAGCACGACCAGACCGGTCAGGAAGGTGACGAGCAGCACCGCCACCCGGTGGGTCCGGTGCCCTCGCCGACGACGTACGGAATCCAGCGGTGCCATGCTGCGGTGCCTCCTCGATCCGGGCCGACCTGTCCTGCCGGGCAGCGAACCGCCCGGCTGCCCTCCGCCCACTGGTACGGACCGTCGGGCCGATCGGTTCATCCGGCCGGTCAACTCGCCCGGACGGGGCCGGACCAGGGCGGCGGGGAAGGCCGGCGGGACGCCGCGCGGCGGCAGCTCAGCCCACGTCGAGGGGGTCGGCGAGGAGCCGTTCGAAGGCGAGTTCGGCCGCGCCGATCAGCGCCGCGTCGTCACCGAGCTTGGGGGTGCGCAGCCGGACGTGTTCCAGGCAGGCGGGCAGCCCGGTCTCGTTGAGCCGGCTGCGGACCTGGGCGGCGGCGGCCAGGTAGAGGTCCCGCATGGTGCCGCCGAAGATGACCATCTCGGGGTTGAAGATGTTGACCAGGTTCGCCACCCCGAAGCCGAGCCAGTCCCCGGCGTGTCGTACCGCGGTCTGGGCGCGGGCGTCGCCCCGGTCGGCGGCGTCGAAGACGGCCAGCAGCGCCTCGCGGCCCCGGGCGTCGGACCGGCCGGCGGCCCGGAGCAGCCCGTACTCGCCGATCTGGGTTTCCCAGCAGCCCCGCGAGCCGCACTCGCAGGGGGTTCCGTCGCGCACCACCACCATGTGCCCGACCTCGCCGCCGTACCCGCCGTGACCGGTCAGCCGCCGGCCCCCGGCGATGATGCCGGCACCGACGCCGACGTCCCCGTAGAGGTAGATGACGTTGTCGCAGCCGGCGGCGACACCCCGGGCGTGTTCGGCGAAGGCGGCGACGTCGGCCACGTTGCCGACGGTGACCGGCAACTCCACGCCCACCTCGGCGGCGAGCGCCGCGCCGATCGGCTCGTCCACCCATCCGGTGGTGGGGCCGAGCCGGACCAGCCCGTCGGCCTTGCGGACCATGCCGCAGACGGCGACGCCGGCGCCGACGCAGATGGACCCGGCGGGCACCCGTTCCCGCATCTGCTTGAGCGCGCCCGCCAGCATCGGGGTGGTCTCCGCAGCGTCCAGGTCGCGCGGCCGGTCCAGCTCACGGCGGTCGAGCACCTCGCCGCCGAGTCCGACCCGCGCGGCCCGCAGCCGGTCCACCTCGATCGAGTACGCGTACGCGTAGACCCGGGCCGACTCGGGCCGGACGACCAGCGACGGTCGTCCGGCCCGGCCGGTCTCCTTCGGTGTCCCCTCGCTGACCAGCCCGGCGCCGGCCAGGTCGGCGGTGAGCGCGCCGATGGTGCTGCGGTTGAGCCCGAGGGCGGTGGTGAGTTCCGCGCGGGAGGTGGCGCCGTGCACGTGGACGTGCCGGAGCAGCGCCCCGAGGTTCTGCCGCCGGATCTCGTCCTGGCTCGGTCCTACCCGCATCGTCGCTGGCACCCCATGTCCCGCCGGTGGCGTCCGCGGATCAGCGGGTGCCGGAGGCGGCGGCCCGGCGGCGCGACAGCGCGTCCACGCTGGCGGCGAGGAGCAGCACCACGCCGGTGACCACGTACTTCACCCCGGCGCTGTAACCCATCAGGCCCATCCCGTTGTCGATGACGGCGACCACCGCACCACCGAGTACGGCGTCGAGGACCCGGCCCTTGCCGCCGAAGAGGCTGGTGCCGCCGATCACCGCCGCGCCGACGGCGTAGAGCAGCACGTTGCTGCCGCCGGTGTTCGGGTCCACCGAGTTGGCCCGGCTCGCCGCGACGATGCCGCCGATGGCCGCCATGGACGAGCAGATCACGAAGACCGAGATCCGGATCCGGTCGACGTTGATGCCGGCCCGGCGGGCGGCCTCCTTGTTGCCGCCGACGGCGTAGACGTGCCGGCCGTAGCTGGTGCGCTGGAGCACGAAGGTCCAGACGATCAGCAGCACCGCGATGACCGGCACCACGATCGGCACGCCCTTGAGCGAGTTGATCAGGACGTTGCGGCTGCGCTCCTGGTTGAGGATGTAGACCGCGATGCCGAGGATCAGGGTCAGCCCGCCGATCCGGGCGAGCACCACCGCCATCGGGTCGGCGGTGAGGCCCCGGGCCAGCCGCTTGCGGTGCCGCAGCAGCTGCACGGCCGCGTACCCGCCGATCGCGATGGCGGCCAGCGCCCAGCCGAGGGTGGGCGGGAGGTTGCGGTTGGCGATGGCCACCAGCACCTCGTCGTTGACCGGGATGTTGGAGCCTCCGCTGATCAGCATCAGCACGATGCCCTGGAAGGCGAGGAACCCGGCCAGGGTGACCACGAAGGACGGGATGCCGATCTTGGCGACCAGGAAGCCGAGCACGGTGCCGATGACCACACCGGTGAGGATCGCGGCGAGCACCGCCACGTACCAGGGGTAGCCGGCCTTGGTGGCGACGTTGGCCAGGACGGCCGCGCAGACCCCGCTGGCGAAGCCGGCCGAGAGGTCGATCTCGCCGAGCAGCAGGACGAAGACCAGCCCCATGGCGATCAGGGTGACCGCCGCGCCCTGGGTGAACAGGTTGGCGAAGTTGCCGGCGGTGAGGAACGACGGCCGCATGACCGAGAAGACCGTGCAGAGCACGATCAGTCCGAGTACGGCGGGCAGCGCGCCGATGTCGCCGCCGCGTACCCGGCCCCAGTAGCCGCGGAGGTGGCTGCCGACGGTCGGCGACGGCGTGACCGCCGCCGGGCCTTCCTTGCGCACGGCGGTGGTGGTCATCGAACGCCTCCTGGAGTGGTGTCGGCGGGGGCCGCGCCGGTGCCGTTACCGGCGGTGACCGGCTCGCCGGTGAGGCCGAGGTTGCCGGAGCGGCCGGCGGTGATCAGCTCGACGACCTGCGAGTGGGTGATGTCGGTGGTCTTCACCTGGGCCACCATCTGGCCGAGGTAGAGCGCGGCGATCCGGTCGGAGACCGCGAAGACGTCGTTCATGTTGTGCGAGATCAGGACCACGGCCAGGCCGTTGTCGGCCAGCCGGCGGACCAGTTCGAGGACCTGGGCGGTCTGGGCCACGCCCAGCGCGGCGGTCGGCTCGTCGAGGATGACCAGCTTGCTGTTCCAGAGCACCGCCTTGGCGATGGCGACGGTCTGCCGCTGGCCGCCGGAGAGGCTGGATACGTGCTGGCGCAGCGACTTCACCGTCCGTACGGAGAGCCCGGCCAGGGTCTCCGCCGCCATCTGCTCCATGGTCGGCTCGTCGAGCACCAGCCCGCTGTGCTTCTCCCGGCCGAGGAACATGTTCTGCACGATGTCGAGGTTGTCGCAGAGCGCGAGGTCCTGGTAGACGACCTCGATGCCGAGCGTGGCGGCGTCCCGGGGGCTGTTGATGCTCACCGGGCGGCCGTCGAAGAGGAACTCGCCGGCGTCGGCCGGATAGATGCCACTGATGCACTTGACCAGGGTGGACTTGCCGGCGCCGTTGTCGCCGACCAGTGCGGTCACCTCTCCGGCGTGGGCGGCGAGGGCGACGTCGCGCAGGACCTGGACGGGACCGAAGCTCTTGTCGATCCCGCGCAGTTCCAGCAGGGGGGTCGCGGACACGGGGGTCTCCTTCGGACGGAGGGAAGGTCTCGGAGCCCGTCCGGCGGCGAGCGCCGCCCGGCACGAGGTTCCGTGCCGGGCGGCGTCGCGTCGACGGGGTACGACGCTCGTCGTACGGGTCAGCTGATGCCGTTAGCGGTGCAGAGCGCGGCGTACGCGCCGGTGCAGAGCTTGGCCTTGTCGACGTAGCCGTCGGCCACCACGTCCTTGACGGTCGACTTGTCGATCGCCTTCGGCTCCAGCAGGACGGACGGGACGTCCCGGCCGCTCTCCGGGTCCTTGACCGTCTGACCGGTCTCCTTGCGCTCGCCCTTCGCCACCGCGATGGCCAGCTCGGCGGCCGCGTCGGCCTCCTTCTTGACGGCCTTGTAGACGGTCATGCACTGGTCACCGGCGAGGATGTTCTGCAGGCCGGTCACGTCGGCGTCCTGGCCGGTCACCGGGACCTTGCCGTTGAGCTTGTTCTTCTTCAGCACCGAGATGGCCGCGTTGCCGAGGCCGTCGTTGGCGGAGAGCACACCGTCGATCTTGCCGCCGGTCTGGGTGAGCATCTGCTCGAAGATCGTGGCACCCTGCGCCGGGTCCCAGTCCGGCACCGACTGGTCCGGGCCCTTGGTGTACTCCTTCGACTCGAACTTCGGCTTGAGCACCGAGTCGTAGCCGTTCTTGAACAGGGTGGCGTTGTTGTCGGTCGGCGAGCCGTTGAGGTAGGCGACCGTCGGGTTCTTGACGCCCTTCTCGGTCAGGCACTTCGCCAGGCCCTCGCCCTGGAGCTTGCCGACGGCCTCGTTGTCGAAGCTGACGTAGTACTGGGCCGAGCCGCCCAGGGTGAGCCGGTCGTAGTCGATCGTCGCGACACCCTGCGACTTCGCCTTGTCCAGCACGGCCTTGCCGGTGCCGGAGTCCAGGTTGACGATCATCAGGGTGGTGACCCCACCGGTGATCATCTGGTCGGCGATGGTCTGGAAGGCGTTCTTGTCGTTCTGGGCGTTCTGGATGTCCGATTCGACACCGGCGGCGTCGAACGCCTCCTTGAGGAACCTGCGGTCAGCGGTCTCCCAGCGGGCGGAGGACTTGCTGTCCGGCAGGATCACGCCGATCTTCGGCTTCTTGTCGGTGCTGCCGCCGGCCTCGTTGCTCTTGGAGTCGTCGCCACAGGCGGCCATGCTGCCGGTGGCCAGCAGGCCGACGGCGGCGAAGGTGAGGAAGCCCTTGCGCATGTCTGCACGGGTCCTTTCGAGGGTGGGGGAAGGAGTGGTCGGTGTTTTGTTGTGTCCGGCAACGTATTCCCGCTCACATCCCGGGCGCAAGGGTGCCGAGGTCAGAAGTTTGTTGGCGGCGGTAACAATTCAGCAACGCGGTTGTCACCTCCGGGACACCCGTCCGGTAATCACGCTCCGTGTCCGGTCTGCGACCGCTGTCGCCGGCCCGGTCAGCCGGCGGCGATCCGCGCGGTGCCGGCCCCGCTCAGGGCGACCAGGTCGGCCGGGGCGAGTTCGAGCTGCAACCCCCGGCGACCGGCCGAGACGTAGACGGTCCCGTGGGCCAGCGCGGAGACGTCCACCACCGTCGGCAACCGGCGTCGCTGACCGAGCGGGCTGATCCCACCCCGCACGTATCCGGTGCTCCGCTCGGCCACGGCCCGGTCGGCCAGCGCGGCCCGCTTGCCGCCCAGCGCCGCCGCCAGCGCCTTGAGGTCCAGCTCGCCGGTGACCGGGACGACCGCCACCGCCAGCGCCCCGTCCACCTCGACGACCAGCGTCTTGAACACCCGCTCCGGCGGCACCCCGAGCGCCGCCGCGACCAGTGCGCCGTAGTCGGGCGCGTCCGGTGAGACGTCGTACGGATGGGTGCGGTGCGCGATCTTCCGTTTGGTCAGCAGCGCCGTCGCCGCGGTGGCCCGTCCCGCCATGCCGGTCACGCTAGCCGGGCGCACCCGCATCCGCACCCGCGTCCACGCCCGCGTCCACGCCCGCTCCGGCACCCGCGTCCACGCCGGCACCCGCGTCCACGCCCACTCGCGCAGCCGCATCGACGCCCGCGCCCGCATCCGCGACCGGTCTGCCGATCAGCACCGTCGGCGCCCCGGCCACCCGGGTCAGCACCAGGCTGGCCGGGTTCTCCCCGGCCAGCCTGAGGTCCCGGCGCAGCTGTTCGGGCACCAGCGCCGAGCCCCGCTTGAGGATCTCCACCCGGCCGATCCGCCGCTCCCGCAGCAGCGCCCGCAGCCGCTTCAGCGAGAACGGCAGCACGTCGACGATCTCCAGGCAGCGGCCGAACGGGGTCGGCCGCGGGGTGTCGGCGTACAGGTAGGCGATGCTCGGGTCGGCCAGGGTCGCGTCCAGCGTGCCGGCCAGCTCGGCGACCAGGTGCGCCCGGACCACCGCCGGATCCGGGTCGTAGAGGTAGCGGCGCACCGGTCCGACCGTCGCCTCCGCGTCGCCCGCGCCGGTCACCTGGAGGCTGCGCGTCGCCGGTTCGCCCGGGCCGTCCGACGCGCGCTGCCGGGCGGCGGGCCGCTCCGACCGCAGCACGGTCGCCCGGCGGGGCACCCCGGCGAGCGGGCCACCCCAGAGGGCCGCCTCGACCAGGTCGCCGTCGACGCTGACCCACTCCGCTTCGGTCCCGGCCGGGATCCGCGCGTGGTCGAGGCCGGGGGCCACCTTGACCACCGTGTGCGGCACCCGCCCGGCCAGCCCGGTGACGAAGTCCCACGATGGCGAGTAGGCGTCCGGGTCGAAGATCCGTCGTCCGGTGCCGGCCCGCCGGCGGGCCGGGTCGCAGAAGACCGCGTCGACCCGGGTCACGTCGAACGCGGTCGCGTCGCCGCACTCCACGGTGAACATCGCGGCCAGCCCGGCCGCCTCGGCGTTCGCGGCGGCCAGCGCGGCGGTGACCGGGTCGGCCTCCACCCCGTACACCCGGATTCCGGCGCGGGCGGCGGCGAGTGCGTCGGCGCCGAGGCCGCAGCCCAGGTCGGCGAGGGTGTGCACCCCGGCGGCGGCGAGCCGGGCGGCCCGCCGGTCGGCGACCACGCGGCGGGTGGCCTGCTCCAGGCCGGGGCGGGTGAGGAACATCCCGGCGGCCTCCGGACCGAACTTGCCGACCGCCCGGCGGCGCAGCTCGGCCTGGGTCAGCGCGGCGGCGGCCAGCCCGGCCGGCACCCCGCGCGAGCGCAGCGCCGCCGCCGCGACCAGCGGGTCGCCGCCGGCCACCTCGGTCGCCGCAGCGAGCACGGCCGACCCCTCGGGGGTACGCAGGGCGGCGAACTGGTCCAGATCCACCCGCCCATTGTCCGCTCCGGTGCCGGACCGGGGCGACACGGGGAGGTGTCTCGTTGGCACTCTCCTTGACGGAGTGCTAGCCGAGGAATAACCTGCGATTAGCACTCTCACCCCGAGGGTGCCAGCGTCCGGGCCATCCGGTCCGGGTGCTGAACGCCAGGCGGACCGGCACCCGCGACGACGGCCCCGCCCGGTGGCATGTGGCAATTGACGCTGGTCGGACTCTCGGCCGGCAACGAAACCAAGTACCCCAGGAGGGTATGCCCGTGACTACCGCGACCAAGGTTGCGATCAAGCCGCTCGAGGACCGCATCGTGGTCCAGGCGAACGAGGCTGAGACCACCACGGCGTCGGGCATCGTGATCCCCGACACCGCCAAGGAGAAGCCGCAGGAGGGCACCGTCCTCGCCGTCGGCCCCGGCCGGATCGACGACAAGGGCAACCGCGTGCCGCTCGACGTCAAGGTCGGCGACACCGTTCTCTACTCGAAGTACGGCGGCACCGAGATCAAGTACGCCGGCGAGGAGTACCTGGTGCTCTCCGCCCGCGACGTTCTCGCGGTCATCGAGAAGTAACCAACCGATTCCAGTGTCGTCGCCCCGGTCCGGCTCGCCGGGCCGGGGCGACGTCGCTTCGAAGGGACATTCATGGCGAAGATCCTGAGCTTCTCGGACGACGCCCGGCACCTGCTGGAGCACGGTGTCAACGCCCTCGCGGACGCGGTCAAGGTCACCCTCGGCCCGCGCGGGCGCAACGTCGTCCTGGACAAGAAATTCGGTGCGCCCACGATCACCAACGATGGTGTGACCATCGCCAAGGAGATCGAGCTCACCAACCCGTACGAGAACCTCGGCGCGCAGCTGGTCAAGGAGGTGGCGACGAAGACCAACGACGTCGCCGGCGACGGGACCACCACCGCGACCGTGCTGGCCCAGGCCATGGTCCGCGAGGGCCTGCGCAACGTGGCCGCCGGGGCCAACCCGACCGGCCTCAAGCGGGGCGTCGACGCGGCGGCCACCAAGGTCTCCGAGGCGCTGCTCGGCCGGGCCGTGGAGGTGGCCGACAAGGAGTCGATCGCGCACGTCGCGACGATCTCCGCGCAGGACGCCACCATCGGCGAGCTGATCGCCGAGGCGATGGAGAAGGTCGGCCGTGACGGTGTCATCACCGTCGAGGAGGGCTCCACCCTCACCACCGAGCTGGAGGTGACCGAGGGTCTCCAGTTCGACAAGGGCTTCATCTCGCCGAACTTCGTCACCGACGCGGAGTCGCAGGAGTCGGTGCTGGACGACCCGTACATCCTCATCACCACGCAGAAGATCTCGGCGATCGAGGAGCTGCTGCCGCTGCTGGAGAAGGTCCTCCAGAACAGCAAGCCGCTGCTGATCGTCGCCGAGGACGTCGAGGGCCAGGCGCTGTCCACCCTGGTGGTCAACGCGCTCCGCAAGACCATCAAGGTCTGCGCGGTCAAGGCCCCCGGCTTCGGCGACCGGCGCAAGGCGATGCTCCAGGACATGGCGATCCTGACCGGAGCCGAGCTGGTCGCCCCGGAGCTGGGCTACCGGCTCGACCAGGTGGGCCTGGAGGCGCTCGGCACCGCCCGGCGGGTCGTGGTCGACAAGGAGAACACCACCGTCGTCGACGGCGGCGGCAAGTCCGCCGAGGTCACCGACCGGGTCGCCCAGATCCGCAAGGAGATCGAGGCGTCCGACTCCGACTGGGACCGGGAGAAGCTGGCCGAGCGGCTGGCCAAGCTCTCCGGTGGCATCGCGGTCATCAAGGCCGGCGCGGCGACCGAGGTCGAGATGAAGGAGCGCAAGCACCGCATCGAGGACGCGATCGCCGCGACCAAGGCCGCGGTCGAGGAGGGTACGGTCCCCGGCGGCGGCGCCGCGCTGGCCCAGATCCGCTCGGTGCTCGACGACGACCTCGGCCTGACCGGTGACGAGAAGGTCGGCGTCTCGATCGTGCGCAAGGCGCTGGTCGAGCCGCTGCGCTGGATCGCCCAGAACGCCGGCCACGACGGTTACGTGGTGGTGGAGAAGGTCGCCGGCCAGGACTGGGGCCACGGCCTCGACGCCGCCAAGGGCGAGTACGTCGACCTGGTGAAGTCCGGCATCATCGACCCGGTGAAGGTGACCCGCAACGCGGTCACCAACGCCGCGTCGATCGCCGGCCTGCTGCTGACCACCGAGAGCCTGGTGGTCGAGAAGCCGGAGCAGCCGGAGCCGGCCGCCGCCGGTGGGCACGGCCACGGGCACGGCCACGGCCACCAGCACGGCCCGGGTTTCTGACCCCGCGCCAGATCCGGTTCAGGGCGCACCGTCGTACGTCGGCGGTGCGCCCTGACGTATGCGGGGCACCTGCTTACGGAACGGTGACGTGGTTGGCGGCCGGGGCGGTCGATCGACGACACTTGCCCGATGAGCACCCCCCGCGGCTTCGCCGCGCTGGCCGGGGTCACCGCCGCCGTGGTGGCTATCGGTGTCGCCGAGCCGGTCGCCGTCCTCACCGGTCCTCGTTCCGCGCCGCTGATCGCGGTCGGCGGGGTGGTGGTCGACGTGGTGCCCGAGCCGCTCAAACAGTTCGCCATCGACGTCTTCGGCCGGTACGACAAGATCGCCCTGCTGGTCGGCACGGCGGTGCTGCTGGCGGCGTTCGCCGCCGGGATCGGCGTGCTGGCCGCGCGCCGGCTCGCCGTCGGGCTGGCCGGTATCGCGGCGTTCGCCGGCATCGGTGCCGCCGCCGCGCTCACCCGGGCCGGCGCGGATGCCGCCGACGCGCTCCCCGCCCTGGTCGGCGGGGGGTTGGGCGGGCTGGTGCTCTGGGCCTTCGTGGCCGGTCCCTGGCAGCTCGACCCGTGGCCCTGGCAGCCGCCCACCCCGCTACCGGCCGCCCACCCCGGGTCGCTTCCGGCTGGCGGGCCGCCCGTCGGGTCGGAGCCGTCGGAGTCGACCGACCCGGAGTCCCGGCGGCGGTTCCTGCGCGGGGCCGGCCTGCTCGCGGGCACGGCGACGGTGGTGGGGCTGGGTGGGCACTGGCTCGCCGGCCGGCGGGGTGTCTCGGCGGCCCGGGAGGCGGTCGCCCTGCCCACCCCGGCGGTGGCGGCGCCGCCGGTGCCGCCCGGCGCGGACCTGTCCCTGGCCCAGCTCGCCCCCTACACCACCCCGAACGGCGGGTTCTACCGGATCGACACGGCGCTGGTGGTGCCGCAGGTCGACCCGCAGACCTGGCGGTTGCGCATCCACGGTCGGGTGCGTAACCCGATCGAGCTGACCTTCGCCGAGCTGCTGGCCCGGCCGATGGTCGAGCGGTACGTGACCCTGGCCTGCGTCTCCAACGAGGTGGGTGGGGACCTGATCGGCAATGCCCGCTGGCTGGGGGTGCCGATCAGGGCGCTGCTCGACGAGGCCGAGCCGGAGGAGGGGGCCGACCAGGTGGTCGGCCGTTCGGTCGACGGCTGGACCTGCGGCACCCCGACGGCGGTGCTGCGCGACGGCCGGGACGCCCTGCTGGCGGTGGGGATGAACGGCGAGCCGCTGCCGGTCGAGCACGGGTTCCCGGTGCGGATGGTGGTGCCCGGCCTCTACGGGTACGTGTCGGCCTGCAAGTGGGTCACCGAGCTGGAGCTGACCAGCTTCGCCGACTTCGACGCGTACTGGGTGCCGCGGGGCTGGTCGGCGCAGGGGCCGGTGAAGACGCAGTCGAGGATCGACACCCCGCGTCCGCGCAACCGGCTGACCGCGGGTGAGGTGGTGGTGGCGGGGGTGGCCTGGGCACAGCACCGGGGGATCAGCCGGGTGGAGGTGCGGGTGGACGGCGGCCCCTGGCAGGAGGCGACCCTCGCCCCGGCGGTGTCGGTGGACACCTGGGTGCAGTGGTCGTGGCGCTGGGCGGCGACTCCGGGTGAGCACATCCTCCAGGTGCGGGCGACCGACCGCGAGGGGGCGACCCAGACCGTGCTGGCCGCGCCGGTGGCTCCGGACGGGGCGACCGGCTGGCACCGGGTCACGGTCACTGTCCGCTGATTACCCACCATCCGTCGGTCATCAGGCATGATCAATATGTTGATGGATGGAAAATCCTCCGTGGTATCGAGGGTTGAGGCTGTGGGAGCGCTCCCGTAACATCGCTGATGCGACTGTTAACGTTCACCTAACAACGACCACCACCAATGTGCACGTCCCGTCCCATCAGGAGGGTGTTTTATGTCCAGATCCAGATCGGCCAATGTCGGCCTGGTCTCGGCCGGTGTCGCGTTGCTGGCATCGGCGTCGATCGTCACCGCGTTGCCGGCGGGTGCCGCGGCGGCGGGTTGTTCGGTGAACTACACCGTCTCGTCGGAGTGGGGCGGCGGCTTCGGCGCCAACGTCGCGATCACCAACCTGGGCGACGCGCTGAGCAGCTGGACGCTGACCTGGTCCTTCGGCTCCGGCCAGTCGGTGACGCAGGCATGGAACGCCACCGTGACGCAGAGCGGTTCGGCGGTGACCGCCAAGAACGTCAGCTACAACGGCGCCATCCCGACCAACGGCTCGGTGTCGTTCGGCTTCAACGGCGCGTGGACGTCCAGCAACCCCGTCCCGACGAGCTTCGCGCTCAACGGGGTGGCCTGCAACGGGGGGCCGAACCCGACCACCCCGCCGCCGACCACGCCTCCGCCGACCACCCCGCCCCCCACCACCCCGCCGCCGACCACGCCCCCGCCGACCACCCCGCCGCCGACGGGCAACTGCGCCCTGCCGACGTCCTACCGCTGGTCGTCGACCGGCCCGCTGGCGCAGCCGAAGTCCGGCTGGGCGTCGCTCAAGGACTTCACCATCGCCCCCTACCAGGGCAAGCAGCTGGTGTACGCCACCACCCACAGCAGCAGCGCCACCGGCGGCTGGGGTTCGATGAACTTCGGCCTGGTCGACAACCTCAACCAGCTCGCCACGGCGCCCCAGAACACCATGAGCCAGAGCACCGTCGCGCCGTCGCTGTTCTACTTCGCGCCGAAGAACATCTGGATCCTGGCCCACCAGTGGGGCCCGACGTCGTTCTCGTACCGCACGTCGACCAACCCGGCCAACGCCAACGGCTGGTCGGCCGCGCAGACCCTGTCGACCGCGAAGATCACCGACTCCGGCACCGGCGTGATCGACCAGACGATCATCGGCGACGACCAGAACATGTACCTGTTCTTCGCCGGTGACAACGGCAAGATCTACCGCCAGATCATGCCGATCGGGAACTTCCCGGGCAGCTTCGGCTCCAACTACACGACCATCATGAGCGACACCTCGGAGAACATCTTCGAGGCGCCGCAGGTCTACAAGGTCGCGGGCCGCAACCAGTACCTGATGATCATCGAGGCCCGGACCAGCTCCTGGGAGCGCTACTTCCGCTCGTTCACGGCGACCAGCCTGGGCGGCACCTGGACGCCGAACGCGACGACCTACAGCAACCCGTTCGCGGGCAAGGCCAACAGCGGTGCCACCTGGACCAACGACATCAGCCACGGCGAGCTGCTGCGCACCAGCGCGGACCAGACCAACACGATCGACCCGTGCAACCTGCAGCTGCTCTACCAGGGCCGCGCCACGAACTCGGGCGGTGACTACGGCCTCCTGCCGTACCGGCCGGGTCTGCTGACCCTGCAGCGCTGATGGCGTGACGCAGGTGCGACCCCGCTGTTCCTGACCTCCGCGACCGGCGGCGAACGCCGCACCGGGTGAGCCGCACGACGGCTCGGAGCGGGATCGGGTGGCATGAAGGGGCGGGTCCGGCTGTGCCGGACCCGCCCCGCTTCTCGTGCATGTCGGCCCGGCGGCGGACCATGACCGGGAAACGACGAGGCCGCGCTCCGGAGATCGGAGTGCGGCCTCGTCGAGGTGTGCTGGGTCGGTCAGGCGATCTTGCGCTGGGCCGGCACGGCGGTCTTGTGCGGAGCGCCGAGGCGGGCCTCCATCCGGGCGATGTCGACCCGGGTCTGCCGGCGGTCGGCCAGGTCCTCCCAGCCGAGGGCGAGCAGCCGCAGCCGCTCCGACTCGCTGAGCCCGCCCCAGACGCCGTACGGCTCGCGGACGGACAGGGCGTGGGCGGCGCACTCGGCCCGGACCGGGCAACCCCCGCAGACGGACTTGGCGCTGGACTCCCGGCGCAGGCGGGACGACCCCCGCTCACCGTCCGGGTGGAAGAACTGGGCGCTGTCCCGGCCCCGGCAGGCACCGAGACGCTGCCAGTCCCACAGGTCGACGATGGGACCGGGCAGTCTGCGTACGTTCGACATCAGCACCCCTCCTCCCGCGCGGCACCGCGGAGATCCTCGTTGAACCGGCGTCCGGGCTGTGGTCCGCGCTGGCGTACCGCGCTTCCGGCGTGCAGCCTCGGTACCCGAACCCTCGCCGACTCACACGTGTTGAGATCGAAAAGCCGAGCAGCTTGCGTCAGATGCCCCAAATGTCGGAAAAGTTCGGAGGATTGCCGGGAACCTCCTCCCCGGTGGAGCCCGTCATGGTCTGCTCGTGTCCGGAGAGGAGAACACCGTGCGTACCGTTCTCGTATGCGTTCGGACACCGCTCGCCGCGCAGCAGTTGGCGAACGCGGCGGCTCGACTCGGCCTGGCCGCGGTCGTCCGGACGGCTGTCTCCGATCCCGAGGTGATGCTGCGGCTCGCCGAGCGCCCGGCCGACGTGGTGCTCGCCGACACGGCGCTCACCCGGCCGGACAGCGCCGGCTTCGTCCGCCGGGTGCTGGCCCGTGCGCCCCAGGCCTCGGTGCTGCTGCTCGGCACCGAGGAGTCGGAGGCGGCGGCGGCCACCATCAGCGCCGGGGCGCGGGGCCTGATCCAGGGCGCCGACCACGACCTGACCAGCGCGGTGGCCAAGGCCCTGCTGCTGCTCTCCGCGCCCGGCCGGCCCGCCCGGCACCGGGTCGCCGACCCGGCCCGGGACACCGCCGCGGTCGGCGCGCCACCCCGGCCCGCCGCCGGTCGACCGCCGGCATCGGGCTGGTCGCCGCCGGCCGCCGAGGGGCCACCCGGAGCGCCGTCGGTGGTGCCCGTGCAGCGCGGGGACGACGAGGTCGAGGGGGAGTCGGACGCCGGCGCGGCCGAGCCGCCACCGACCGGCACCCTGCCGCGCCCTACCTCCGGCGCCCGTGGCGGCCGCAGCTCCGTCGGGCTGACCGAACGCGAACTTCAGGTGCTGCTCGGCATGGCCGAGGGCAAGAGCAACGCCGAGATCGGTCGGGAGCTGTTCGTCTCGGAGGACACCGTCAAGACGCACGCCCGCCGGCTGTTCCGCAAGCTCGGTGCCCGCGACCGGGCGCACGCCGTGGCCGCCGGCTTCCGCGCCGGCCTGGTGGCCTGAACGCCCCGGCGACCGACCCGGCCCCGACCGGACGGCCGTCCGCGGACCGGCCCGTTCGCGGACGGCCCGGTGGACGCGGCCCGGTGGATGCAATCCGGTGGACGCGGTGCGGTGGGTCAGTCGTCCGGGTCGGCCTCGTCGCCGGTGGACTCGGTCAGCGTGTCGTGCACCCCGTCGGCGTAGCCCCGCGCGTAGTCCCAGGTGACGTAGTGGTCGGGGTCGGGGTCGTAGGCGGGCTCGTGCACCCGGGGCCGACCGGAGCTGAGCAGGTGCCGCAGGTTGCCCCGGAGCAGGTCCCAGTCGAAGTAGTGCGGCTCGCGGCAGTCCTCGCACTCGATGACCAGGCCACGGACCCCGATCGGGGCCAACAGGGCCTGGTAGATCTCCAGGTCGGCGAGGTCTTCCAGCACGTCCTGCCGCTCGACCTCGGTCAGCGGGTCGAGCGGGGCGTCGTCGCCCGGGTCGTCCAGCCCCGCAGCCGGATCGGCCGGGTCGCCGTTGAACGGGTCGATGGGCTCGTCGTGCACCCCCTCACCGTAGACCCAACGCCCGCGGCACGCGCCCCCCGGCGGTCGCGGGGGCCGCGCCGGCCTCGGCCGGTCGCCGACGAGGGCGGCCCAGGTCACTGGGTACGATGAGACGACTCGCCGTCACCCCGGCGTGCGCCGGTCGCCGCGTGCGCCGCCTCGCTGAATCCCGTTCGAGCAGCTCAGGGGAGCAATCGTGGAGAATTCGCCCAGCACCGATCTTCCGGCCGGCGTCGACAACGGCGAGTTTGCGGGCCATCTGCCGGAGCTGCCCGCCGGGTCGGCCCGGGTGGTGCCGCTCGGTCTGACCTTCGACGACGTGCTGCTCCAGCCGGGCGAGTCGGACGTGGTGCCCAGCCGGGTGAACACCCGCACCCGGCTCACCCGCAACGTCGAGCTGACCATCCCGCTGCTGTCCAGCGCGATGGACACCGTCACCGAGGCCCGGATGGCGATCGCCATGGCCCGCCAGGGCGGTATCGGCGTGCTGCACCGCAACCTCTCCCTGGAGGACCAGGCGCTCCAGGTCGACCTGGTCAAGCGCTCCGAGTCCGGCATGATCACCAACCCGGTGACGGCCAGCCCCGAGGACACCCTCCGCGAGGTCGACGAGCTGTGCGGTCGCTACCGCATCTCCGGCGTCCCGGTGGTCGACGGCGACGGCCAGCTGGTCGGCATCGTCACCAACCGGGACATGCGCTTCGTCTCCGACCCGACCACCCCGGTCCACGCGATCATGACCCGGACGCCCCTGGTCACCGCCCCGGTGGGGGTCAGCAAGGACGACGCGCTGGCGCTGCTGCGTCAGCACAAGGTCGAGAAGCTGCCGATCGTGGACGACTCGGGCCGGCTGCGCGGCCTGATCACCGTGAAGGACTTCACCAAGAGCGAGCAGTACCCGGAGGCGACCAAGGACGACGCCGGCCGGCTGCGGGTCGCCGCCGCCATCGGCGTGGGCGAGGACGCCTACAAGCGGGCCCGCACCCTGGTCGACGCGGGCGTCGACGTGCTGATCGTGGACACCGCGCACGGCCACCAGCGGGCCGTGCTGGACATGGTCCGCCGGCTCAAGGCCGACGTCACGATCGACATCGTGGGCGGCAACGTGGCCACCTACGCCGGGGCGAAGGCCCTGGTCGACGCCGGTGCCGACGGGGTGAAGGTCGGGGTCGGCCCGGGTGCCATCTGCACCACCCGGATCGTGGCCGGGGTCGGTGTGCCGCAGGTGACCGCGATCATGGAGGCGGCCCGCGCGGCCCGCCCGGCCGGTGTCCCGGTGATCGGTGACGGCGGCATCCAGTACTCCGGCGACATCGCCAAGGCCCTGGTGGCCGGTGCCGACACGGTGATGCTCGGCAGCCTGCTGGCCGGCTGCGAGGAGAGCCCCGGCGAGCTGATCTTCGTCAACGGTAAGCAGTTCAAGGCGTACCGGGGGATGGGGTCGCTGGGCGCGATGCAGTCCCGGGGCCAGGCCAAGTCGTACAGCAAGGACCGCTACTTCCAGCAGGACGTGCTCAGCGACGACAAGCTGGTCCCGGAGGGCGTGGAGGGCCAGGTGCCCTACCGGGGGCCGCTGTCCCGGGTGGCCCACCAGCTCGTCGGCGGGCTGCGGCTGGCGATGGGGTACGCCGGCGCGGAGAACATCGTCGACCTGCACCACCGGGGCCAGCTCATCCGGATCACCGCGGCCGGGCTCAAGGAGAGCCACCCGCACGACATCCAGATGACCGTCGAGGCGCCCAACTACCACACCCGCTGACCCACCACCCCCAACCATCTGGAGTCCCTCATGCGTGACGTGGTCGAGATCGGGCTGGGCAAGACCGCGCAGCGCGGTTACCACCTGGACGACATCGCCATCGTGCCCAGCCGGCGGACCAGGGACGTCGACGACGTCTCCACCGGCTGGCAGCTCGACGCCTACCAGTTCGACATCCCCTGTGTCGGTCACCCGTCGGACGCCACCATGAGCCCCGCCTCCGCGGTGCGGCTCGGCCAGCTCGGCGGCCTCGGCGTGCTCAACGTCGAGGGCCTCTGGACCCGGTACGAGAACCCGGTCAAGATCCTGGAGGAGCTGGCCGGTCTGGGCGAGGACGCCCGCGCGACCAAGCGGCTCCAGGAGGTCTACGCCGAGCCGATCCGCCCCGACCTGATCGCCGAGCGGGTCCGCGAGCTGCGGGCCGGTGGCAGCACGGTGGCCGTCCGGGTCTCCCCGCAGCACACCCTGGCGCTGGCCCCGGTGATCCTGGACGCAGGCGTCGACATCCTGGTCATCCAGGGCACCATCGTCTCGGCCGAGCACGTCTCGACCACCGACGAACCGCTGAACCTCAAGGAGTTCATCGCCGACCTCGACCTCCCGGTGGTCGTCGGCGGTTGCACCGACTACAAGACGGCGCTGCACCTGATGCGGACCGGGGCGGCCGGGGTGATCGTCGGTATCGGCGGCGACGACTGGTCGACCACCGAGTCGGTGCTCGGCATCCGGGTGCCGATGGCCACCGCAATCGCCGACGCCGCCGCGGCCCGCCGCGACTACCTCGACGAGACGGGCGGACGCTACGTCCACCTGATCGCCGACGGCGACATCCAGACCTCCGGCGACATCGCCAAGGCGCTCGGCTGCGGCGCGGACGCGGTGATGCTCGGCGAGCCGCTGTCGCTCTGCGACCAGGCCCCGGCCGGCGGCGCGTGGTGGCACTCGGCGGCCAGCCACCCGTCGCTGCCGCGCGGCGCGTTCGAGGTGGCCGGCGAGTCGCTCGGTTCGATGGAGCGGCTGCTCTTCGGCCCGGCCGACGAGCCGGACGGCCAGCTCAACCTCTTCGGCGGGCTGCGTCGGGCGATGGCCAAGTGCGGCTACCGCGACCTGAAGGAGTTCCAGCGGGTCGGTCTGGTCCTGGACCGCTGATCCGCCCCGGTGACCGGCCGGTCCCGCCCGGGTCCGGCCGGCCACCACAGGTCCCGCCCGCCGGTCCGCTGTTCGGGGTACGTGGGGCCGGAGCGCTCGGTAGGCTGCGCGCACGACGGGGTGGGCGAACGGGGGTGTGCAGGGTGGCCATGAGCCGGCACCGGCGCGGCCTCGCGCTGCTGGTGGCCGTGTCGCTGGCGCTGGCCGGCTGCACCGCCGACCGCAGGCCGGGGGCGGGCTCCCGGTCGACGCCGACGTCCAGCCCGAGCCCGACCCCCGGCCCGGCCGGCGTCGGTGACCCCTACTTCCCGACCGCCGGCAACAGCGGGTACGACGTCGACCGGTACACCCTCAGGGTCCGCTACGACCCGGCCACCGACGAGCTGCGCGGCACCACCACCGTGCGGGCCACCGCCACCGCCGAGCTTCCCCTGTTCCACCTCGACCTGGCCGGCCTGACGGTGCGGCGGGTGACCGTGGACGGCACGCCGGCTCGGCACGCCCGCGACGGAGCCGAGCTGGTGGTCACCCCGGCCGCGCCGGTCCGCGCCGGGGCGGTCTTCACCGTCGAGGTCGGCTACGACGGTCGGCCGGTGCCGCTGCGCAACGAGACGATCGGCGAGGGCGGTTGGCTGCACACCGCCGACGGGGCGGTCGCGCTCGGCCAACCCGAGTCGGCGAGCACCTGGTTCCCGGTCAACGACCACCCCTCCGACAAGGCCACCTACGACGTCGAGATCACCGTGCCGCAGGGGCTGGTGGCGGTCGCCAACGGCGTGCCGCAGGGGCAGCGTCCCGCGGCCGGCGGCTGGACCACGTGGCGCTGGTCCGAAGCCACCCCGATGGCGAGCTACCTGAGCACGGTGGTGATCGGGAAGTACCGCACCACCACCGGCGAGCACCGGGGCCGACCGGTGTTCAGCGCGGTGGCCAGCAGCCTGCCCCGGGGGGCCGCCGACGCGTCGGTCGCCCGCACCCTGGAGGTCGCCGACCACCTGGAGAGCATCTTCGGGCGGTACCCGTTCGGGGCGTACGGCGGGGTGGTGGTCGACGAGCCCCGGATCCGGTACGCGCTGGAGACCCAGAGCCGGCCGGTCTACTCGGCCAACTTCTTCCGGGCCGGCGAGAACACCGGGGTGGTGGCGCACGAACTGGCCCACCAGTGGTTCGGCGACAGCATCACGGTGGCCCGCTGGGAGGACATCTGGCTCAACGAGGGGCTGGCCACGTACGCCGAGTGGCTCTGGGCCGAGCACCAGGGCGGGGACACCACGCAGGCCGCCTTCGACCAGGAGTACGTCTCCTCCGACGACCAGCTCTGGCGGGTGCCGCCCGGTGCGCCCGGGGTGGCGAACCTGTTCAGCAGCTCGGTCTACCAGCGGGGTGCGATGACCGTGCACGCGCTGCGGGTGACGGTCGGCGACGACGCCTTCTTCCGCATCCTGCGGACCTGGGTGGCGGAGAAGCGCGACGGCAACGCCACCACCGCCGAGTTCGTGGCCACCGCCGAGCGGGTCTCCGGGCAACAGCTCGACGGCCTCTTCGCCGCTTGGCTGTACGGCACCGAACGCCCCCCGACCCCCACCCGGGCCGGCTGAGCCGCCACCCTGCGCCGGCCTGCCACTCCGCGCCGACCTGCCACCCTGCGCCGGCCCGCCGCCCGGTGACCGCCGGGCCGGGTCGAGTGGCCGGACCGGTCAGTTCTTGACCCGCAGCTCGGGGTGGGCGTCCAGGTAGCTCTCGGCCCGGCCGGCCTTGAGCGCGGGCAGGAAGTCCTTGCCGACCTTGGTGAGCTGCTCGCCCCGGTAGCTGCTGCCCTTGCCCACCCCGTCGCCGGGCAGCCCGACCAGGGTGATCCGGTCGGCGCTCAGCCCGCCCAGCGCGTACGCCAGGTCGACGATGCGCGGCCCGCCCGCGTAGACCAGGGTGTCGCCGAGCGCCGCCACCACCTGGTCCACCCGCTCGGGTTCGCGGGCCAGGTTCTCGCCGAGGATCTTGGCGGCCAGCGCCCGGAGGAGCTGCTGCTGGTGCCGCTGCCGGGCGTAGTCGCCGCCGGTGATGTAGCGCTGCCGGGAGTAGTCCAGCGCCTGCCAGCCGTTGAGGTGCCGCTCGCCCTTCTCGTAGACCATCTGCGGGCCGGTGTACCCGCCACCGCCGGGGGCCGGGTCGCGGTACCTGCCGTCCGGCCGGCGGTGCAGCGAGGGAACCCGCTGGTCGACGTAGAGGTCCACCCCGCCGAGGGTGTCGACCAGCCGGTCGAAGCCGTTGAAGGTGATCACCGCACCGGCGTCGAAGCGCAGCCCGGTGTACCCGGCGACGGTGCTGCGCAGCAGCTCGTACCCCTGGGCGGCGCTGGGGTTCTTGGGCTTGCCCGGCACCCGGCTGCCGTAGCTCATCGCGTGGGTGAGCTTCGTCCGACCGCCCCGGTAGCCCGACTTGGGGAACGCCGGGATGTCGACGACCAGGTCGCGGGGGAGCGAGAAGAGGTACGCCCGGTCCAGCCCGGCCGGCACGTGCAGGATCAGCACCGCGTCGCCGTGCGGTTCCCAACCGGGCACGCTGACCCGGGTGTCCACCCCGACCAGGAGCAGGTTGAGCGGGCCGGTGATGGCCGCGCCGGGGGGCGGGGTCGGGCTGGGGGTGGGGCTCGGCGTGGGGCTGGCGGTCGTGGCGACCGGCCCGGCCGTACGCCGTGGCCCGTCGTCGCGGACCTGCCGGGTCACCACCAGGGCGACCACCGCCACCAGTACGACACCGACCAGGGCGGCCAGCCCCCACACCCATCGTGGACGTCCCGTTCCGGTTTCCTGAGTCATCGCTCGCCACCCCCGTCTGCACAACGCTCCGACCGGCCCTGCGGGTTGCGATCGGCGACGGTCAGCATGATCGCGCGAAATCCGGCACTGGCGCGATGGCTACCCGCCGGTAATGATGCGGTCATGCGGTACGACGTGCTCGTCATCGGCTCCGGCTTCGGCGGCAGCGTCGCCGCGCTGCGGCTGGCCGAGAAGGGCTACACCGTCGGGGTGCTGGAGGCGGGCCGACGGTTCGCCGACGACGAGTTCCCGCAGACCTCCTGGCGGCTGCGCCGGTTCCTCTGGGCGCCCCGGCTCGGCTGTTACGGGCTGCAACGGATCACCCTGCTCCGCCCGGCCCACCGCAGGGCCGGCGGCGGCGTGCTGGTGCTCTCCGGGGCCGGGGTGGGCGGCGGCTCACTGGTCTACGCCAACACCCTCTACGAGCCGCCGGAGGCCTTCTACACCGACCCGCAGTGGCGCGACGTCACCGACTGGCGGGCCGAGCTCGCCCCGCACTACGACCAGGCCAGCCGGATGCTCGGGGTGACGAGATACCCCCGGCACACCGCGGCGGACCGGGCGATGCGGGCGGTCGCCGAGCGGATGGGGGTCGGGCACACCTTCGGGCCGACCCCGGTGGGGGTGCACCTGGGCCGTCCCGGCCAGCGGGTGGCGGACCCGTACTTCGGTGGCGCGGGGCCGGCGCGCACCGGCTGCACACACTGCGGCTCGTGCCTGACCGGCTGTCGGCACGGCGCCAAGAACACCCTGGTCAAGAACTACCTGTGGCTGGCCGAACGGCTCGGCGCGCGGGTCCACCCGCTGACCACGGTCACCGCCGTCCAGCCGGCCGACGGCGGGGGCTACCGGGTGCACGCCGTACGCACCGGGGGCTGGTCGCGGCGTCGTCAGGTGTTCCACGCCGACCAGGTGGTCTTCGCGGCCGGTGCGCTCGGCACCCAGCGGCTGCTGCACGAGATGCGGCAGACCGGCGCGCTGCCCCACCTGTCGGAGCGCCTCGGCGCGTTGACCCGGACCAACTCGGAGGCGATCCTCGGCGCGTCGGTGGGCCGCCGGCAGGCCCGGCGGCGCGGCCTGGACTTCACCGACGGGGTGGCGATCACCAGCTCGTTCCACCCCGACCCGCAGACCCACGTCGAGCCGGTCCGCTACGGCCGGGGCGCCAACGCGATGGGGCTGCTCCAGTCGCTGCTGGTCGACGGCGGCCCGCACCGGTTCCGGCGCTGGCTGGGGGCGATCGTGCGGCAGCCCCGGCTGGCCGTCCGGCTGCTCTCGGTACGCCGCTGGTCGGAGCGGACGGTGATCGCGCTGGTGATGCAGTCGGCGGACAACTCGCTGACCACCCACTGGCGGCGGGGGTGGCTGGGCCGGCGGCGGCTGGTCGCCGGCCCCGGGCACGGCGCACCCAGCCCGACCTGGATCCCGGCCGGCAACGAGGCGGTCCGGCTGCTCGCCGAGGAGATCGACGGCACTCCCGGCGGGGCGCTGACCGAGCCGTTCGACATCCCGCTGACCGCGCACATCCTCGGCGGGGCGGTGATCGGTGTCACCCCGGCCGACGGGGTGATCGACCCGTGGCACCGGGTGCACGGGCATCCGGGGCTGCACGTGGTCGACGGAGCGGCGGTCTCGGCCAACCTCGGGGTGAACCCGTCGCTGACGATCACCGCGCAGGCGGAACGGGCGATGTCGTACTGGCCGAACAAGGGTGAACCGGACCCCCGGCCGCCGCTCGGGTCGGCGTACACCCGGGTGGTGGCGGTGCCGCCGCGGCACCCGGCTGTCCCGGCGGACGCCCCCGGCGCGCTACGCGGTCGACCACGGTGACGTGGCCCGGCGGGCCCGGGGCGGCCCGCGCCCGGGCCGGGGAGTGACTGTCGGTAGGCTTTGCGCGCATGAGCACGCCTCGCCCCGTCCTCGTGGTGGACTTCGGAGCCCAGTACGCCCAGCTCATCGCGCGCCGGGTGCGCGAGGCGAAGGTCTACTCGGAGATCGTCCCGCACTCCATGCCGGTCGCCGAGATGCTGGCGAAGGACCCGGCCGCGATCATCCTGTCCGGCGGCCCGTCCAGCGTCTACGCCCCGGACGCCCCGCAGATCGACGCCGGGCTGTTCGACGCGGGCGTGCCGGTCTTCGGCATCTGCTACGGCTTCCAGGCGATGGCCCAGGCGCTCGGCGGCACGGTCGCCCGGACCGGCAACCGGGAGTACGGCGGCACCCCGCTGCGGCCCCGGCTGCTCGACCCGGGGGTGCTGCTGCGGGACCTGCCGGCGGACCTGCCGGTCTGGATGAGCCACGGCGACGCGGTGACCGAGGCCCCGGCCGGTTTCACGGTGACCGCCGAGTCGGCGGGCGCCCCGGTCGCCGCCTTCGAGGACCTGGCCGGTCGCCGGGCCGGTGTGCAGTTCCACCCCGAGGTGGGGCACACCGCGCAGGGGCAGGAGATGCTGCGCCGCTTCCTCTACGACATCGCCGGCATCGAGCCCACCTGGACGCCGCAGAACATCATCGACGAGCAGGTGGCCCGGATCCGCGCCCAGGTCGGCGACAAGGAGGTCATCTGCGGCCTGTCCGGCGGGGTCGACTCGGCGGTCGCCGCCGCGCTGGTCCACCGGGCGGTGGGGGACCAGCTCACCTGTGTCTTCGTCGACCACGGCCTGCTGCGCGCCGGTGAGGCCGAGCAGGTGGAGAAGGACTACGTGGCGGCCACCGGCATCAAGCTCAAGGTGGTCGACGCGGCCGACCGGTTCCTCGGCGCGCTGGCCGGGGTGACCGACCCCGAGCAGAAGCGGAAGATCATCGGCCGGGAGTTCATCCGGGTCTTCGAGGCCGCCGCCCGTGAGGTCGCCGCGCACGGCGACGTCGAGTTCCTGGTGCAGGGCACCCTCTACCCGGACGTGGTGGAGTCCGGCGGCGGCACCGGCACCGCCAACATCAAGAGCCACCACAACGTCGGCGGCCTCCCGGACGACCTGAAGTTCGCCCTGGTCGAGCCGCTGCGCACGCTGTTCAAGGACGAGGTCCGGGCGCTCGGGCTCCAGCTGGGCCTGCCCGAGGCGATGGTCTGGCGGCACCCGTTCCCGGGGCCGGGCCTGGCCATCCGGATCATCGGCGCGGTCGACCGGGAGCGGCTGGCCCTGCTGCGTCAGGCCGACCTGATCGCCCGCGAGGAGCTGACGGCCGCCGGCCTGGACCGGGGCGTCTGGCAGTTCCCGGTGGTGCTCCTGGCCGACGTGCGCAGCGTCGGGGTGCAGGGTGACGGGCGCAGCTACGGGCATCCCGTGGTGCTGCGCCCGGTCTCCAGCGAGGACGCGATGACCGCCGACTGGTCCCGGCTGCCCTACGAGGTGGTGGCCCGGATCTCCACCCGGATCACCAACGAGGTCGCCGAGGTCAACCGGGTGGTCCTGGACGTGACCAGCAAGCCGCCGGGCACCATCGAGTGGGAGTGAGCCGGGCTCAGCCGGCCGTCGGCGGGGTCGTCGGCGGCTGCGGCCCGGTCGCCGGCCCGCCCGGCTGGACCCCGGTGGTCGGGGCCGCCGGCTGCGGCCAGGTGGTGGCCGTCTCCGCCGGCTGCGGCCAGGCGGTCGGCGCGGCTTCCTGCGGCCAGGCGGTCGGAGCCGTCCCCTGCGGCCAGGTGGTCGGACCCGTCGGCGGCTGTGCCGCCGGGTCCGTCGGGTGCGGCCAGGCCGGTGCGCCCGCCGGCTCCTCGGGCATCAGGAACCACATGATCGGGTACGCCAGCGCGGCGAGACCGCCGGTGACCAGGGTCGCCACCGCGAACAGCACCCGGACCAGGGTGGGGTCGACGGCGAAGTAGCGGCCGAGGCCGCTGGCGACGCCGGCCACCATCCGGTCGGTGGTCGGCCTGCGGAGTTGTTTGTACGGGGCGTGGGAGGTGCTCGTCGAGGTCATGTCTCCACGGTCCGCGCCGGCCGCCCCGCCGACCTCGGTGACCGCCCGGAGGCTTACCCTGATCGGTCCCTGAGTAGCCAGCCCTGAGTCAGGAATCCGACTCTTTTCCGCGTCGGTAACGCGACCCGGGGAGAATTTGGCTCCGTGACCACCTTGCTGGAGCCGCTCCGCAGGATCGCGGCATATGCAGTCTGTGCAGATTCAGTCGGCCGAGTGTTGCTGGTCCGCGCATCGGAGCGCTCCGGCACCCCCGGCGTATGGTCCCTGCCCGGTGGGGCGGTAGACCACGGCGAGGACCCGAACCACACCGTCGTCCGGGAGACCGCCGCCGAGACGGGCCTCTCGGTAGCCGTCAACGGTCTGGCGGACGTCCTGGCCGACATGCGCGCCCTGCCCGAGCGGCGCATCACCATCCACACCGACCGCCTGATCTACCAGGTCTCGGTGCGCGGGGGCACCCTCACCGACCGGGTGGACCGCTCCACCGACCTGGCCCGCTGGCACACCCTCGACGAGGCGCGGCAGCTGCCGTTGCGGGCGTTCACCGCCCGCGCCCTCGGGCTGCCGGCCTCCTCGGCCGACGTGGTCCCCGACGAGGCCCCCGAGTTCCCCTCCTTCTACGCCGTGCCCGGCCCGGACGGGCTGCACCGGGCGCAGCGCTTCGCCGCGTACGCGGTGGCCACCGACCCGGCGGGCCGGGTGCTGCTGACCCGGGTCTCCGACGGCTACCCGGGCGCGGGCTGCTGGCACCTGCCCGGCGGCGGCACCGACTACGGCGAGCAGCCGGGCGCGGCGCTGATCCGTGAGCTGGTCGAGGAGACCGGGCAGACCGGCCGGCTGGTCGAGCTGCTCGGGGTGGCCAGCCACCGGGACGCCGCCTCGCTCGGCCCCGAGGGCTACCCGATCGACTGGCACGGCGTACGGGCCTTCTACCGGGTGATGGTCGACCAGCCCGCCCCGCCGACCGTCACCGACGTGGGCGGCTCCACCTGTGAGGCCCGCTGGTTCGCCCGGGAGGAGCTGGGTGCCCTGCCCACCGACCGGCTCACCGAGGTCACCGCCGAGGCGGTGCAGGCCGCCCGCCTCACCTGACCTGACGGCTCCCGCACCTGACCTGACGCCCGGCCGGTGCCGAACCGGCTCCCGCCCTGGGCGGTGCCGAGCCGGTCGCCGCCGCGGTCGCCGTCCCGGTCGGTGGCCCGGGCGGCGCCGCGGTCGGTGGCCCGGTCGGCGACCGCCGGTCGCCTCCACGCCGTCCGATCCGGGCCGGCGACCGCTAGCCTCATGATCGACGGGGCGGCCGGGACGGGGAGCACGACATGCGGGAACGGCGACGGATCGCGGCGTACGGCCGGGGTGTGGACGACACCGGCCGGGTGCTGCTGGCGCGCGGGGCGGCGGCCGACCCGTACCCGGGGATCTGGCGGCTGCCGGGCGCGGTCGTGCGGCATGCGGAGCACCCGGCCGACGCCGTGGCCCGCGGGTTCACCCACCGCGCCGGGCTGGACGTGACGGTGGGCGGGGTGCGCGCCGCGGTCGCCGACGTGACCGTGCACCGGGCCGGGGATGCCGAGGTGTCGGTGCACACCGACCGGTTGGTCTTCGACGTCACGGTGCGGGACGACCGTCCGCGCTCCCGGGCGGGCGGGGACGCCGACGGGCTGGTCTGGTGCACCCCGGAGCAGGCGGCGGCGCTGCCGCTGCTGCCGTTCACCGCCGAACTGCTCGGCCTGCCGGTCACGTCGCCGCCCGTCGCCCCGCCGCCCCTTGTCGCCCCGCCCGGCGAACCGCCGGCCGGGTCGGCGGAGGCGACAGCTCCACCGGTCGGATCGGCGGGCGCGACGGTTGCGCCGACCCGACCGGCGGATACGACAGATCTGGGCGGCGGATCGGCGGACGCGACGGAACCGGCACCCGGATCGGTCGATGCGCCGGATCCGGCCGGCCCGGCGGTTGACCGCAGGCAGCGGTTCGCCGCGTACGGCCTGGTCACCGCGCCCGACGAGCGGTTGTTGCTCACCCGGATCGCCCCCGGTTATCCGGGGGCCGGCAAGTGGCACCTGCCCGGCGGCGGCACCGATCACGGTGAGCGGCCGGTCGACGGGCTGTTACGGGAATTGGTCGAGGAGTCCGGCCAACGGGGTCGGGTCGATCGGCTGCTCCTGGTCGACAATCTCCACAATGCGGCCGCAATGGGTCCGGAGGGGCGACCGCTGGACTGGCACGGAGTACGGGTGATCTACCGGGTGCTGGTCGACGAGCCCGGTGAGCCGGTGGTCACCGAGCAGCCGGGTGGATCGACGGCGAGCGCCGCATGGTTTGCATTTTCCCAGCTCAGCGGCCTTGATCTGACTGATGTCGCCATTCTGGCAACCGGACGTACGGTCGGATGACGGTCGCTCGACGAGCCGGTCGGGGCGGGCTCCGGTAAAGTCAGGCCTGCGGTTGGCGAAGAAAACAGGTGATGAAGCCCGAGATGGGAATAAGAGGGCGGTTCGCGCGGTTTAAGGGATATAGAACACCGCCGGCAGCTATCGCCAATCACCACGCCCCTGTGCAATGGTGTACTCCGCTTGAACGGCTGCCGGGCCAAGAGCGGTCCGGCACGAGACAGCCGGACACCCGCCCGTACGGGCGGCCAGCCGATCCGGTGATGGAGGAAATCGTGCCGAGAGCCCCATGGCGCCGGCGTCGTACGACCGACAGTCCGCGCCCCGCAGGACGTCGCTGGGCGGGCCGGTTGCGCCGCAGCAGCACATTCGCCCGCCAGGTTCTGCTGGTGCGGGTGGGGCGTCGCGACGGCGACCAGCTCAACGGCACCGACCTGGTCCTGCCCGAGCACCGCGTCGACCGTCAGCGTCGCCGGTACGGGTTCGACCGTCGGGGGATCGGCCTCGACCGCGCCGAGATCGAGGCGGTCGTGCCGGTCAGCCCGGCGCTCGCCCCGGCCACCCCGGTCGACGACGCGCCGGCGATGGCGGTCCCGCTGCTCCCCGGCGCGCGTACCCCCGCCCGCCGGATGAAGTTCGCGCTGGTCAACGCCTGCACCCTGGCCAGCCTGGTGCTCGGCATCAACGCCATCTTCGTCGCCATGAACGGCCAGGCCCGGATCGCGGCCCTGCTGCTGATCGCCTGTGTCGTCTTCGACGGTCTCGACGGCGCGCTGGCCCGCAAGTTCGGCGTGTCCAGCCCCTTCGGCGCGCAGATGGACTCGCTGGCCGACATGTGCTCCTTCGGCCTCGCCGCCCCGGTGGTGGTCTACGCCTCGCTGGCCGGGGCGGCCCCCACCGCCGCCGCGGCGGTCGCGGCGGCCCTCGTGGCGTCCTGCGCCGCGATCCGGCTCGCCCGGTTCAACGTCTCGCCCAAGGACGGCCGGTTCTTCTGCGGCGTGCCCACCACCATGGCGGCGGCGGTGCTCGCGCTCACCGTGGCCATCGGGCTGCCGCTGCCGGCGACCGTGCAGATCGGCGGGGTGGCGCTGCTGGCCTTCGCGATGGTCTCCAGCTTCCCGTACGCCAAGCTGGCCCGGCTGGTCAAGCTGCCGCCGTGGCTCTGGCTGGCCCCGGCCGTCGGCGCGCTGGTCGACATCCGGCTCACCTTCGCCCTCGTGGTGGTGGGCTACCTGGTCAGCGGGCCGCTGCTCTGGCTGCACCAGCGTCGGGCCGCCTGACCGTCCCCCGCTACGAACAGGGGCGCCGCGATCCGCGGCGCCCCTGTTCGCGTGGGTGTCGGCTCAGCTCCAGCGGGCGATGACCGTGGACCCGCCGACCACCTTGTCGCCCGGGCCGACCAGCGGCTCGGCGGCGTCGGCCGGCAGGTAGACGTCGGTACGGGAGCCGAACCGGATCAGCCCGAACCGCTCACCCCGGGCCAGCAGCGCCCCCACGGGTGCCCGCTGCACGATCCGGCGGGCGATCAGCCCGGTCCGCTGCGCCACCACCACGGTGCCGTGCGCGGTGTCCAGCACCGTGTAGGCGGCGACGTTGTGCTCGGCGTCCGGCTTCATCGCGTTGACGAAACCGCCGTCGGCGACGAAGTAGTCCACCACCTTGCCGGCCACCGGCGTGCGGTTGACGTGCACGTCCAGCACCGACAGGAAGACCGCGATCCGCAGCCACTCACCGTCGCCGAACCGCTCGTCGTGCAGCCGCTGCACCGACAGCACCCGGCCGTCCGCGGCGGCGACCACCGCCGAGGGGTCCTCCGGCACGTCCCGCTGCGGATCCCGGAAGAAGGCGGCCACCGGTGCGGCGGCGAGCGCCGGCACCAGCCACAGCTTCGACTTGGGCCGGACGACCCGGGCGACCGCCGCCAGACCCAGCGCGATGCCGGCCGCCGCGACCCCGTTCGAGTCGATGTGCATCCCCCGGGTCAGCGGCACGCTCGACGGCCGGTACGCCGGGGCGAGCTGGGCGGCCGAGGCGGCGCCGGCCGGGGTGAACCGCAGGTGGTGCACCCGCACCGGCGGGGAGTTGCGCAGCACCAGGTCGGTGCGGACACCGTGCAGCACCCCGTACCGGTCGAGTTCGGCGGCGGACCCGTCGGTGCGGAACACCGGTGCGGCCACGCTCAGCACCGCGCCCCCGGTCAGGTACTTGGTGAGGCCGTCGATCGCGTCGCGGGTCTCCTCACCGGTGCCGGTGAACGGCTCGGCGGCGATGACCAGCTCGGCGGCGTCCGCCTCGACGAGGGAGTCGACCACCCGTACCCGGTCGGCGACCCAGCGGCCCTGGGCCGTCACGTGCTCGCGCAGCGCGGCGGCGTCGGTCGTCGGGGCGGGCACGACGGTCAGTGTGTCCCCGGGCAGCAGCGCGTCGATCGCCGCGGCGAGGACCGCGGCCCCGGGGGCCGCGCCCACCAGCAGGGCGGCCTTCGGGTCGTTGCGTCGGGCGAGTTCGGCGACGAGGGTACGGGCGGCACGCTCGCCGATGCGGACCGGACCGGTGGGACCGGAGGGGCGCACGGCGGGGGACTGGGTCATGTCGGGCGGACTCCTGACGGGGTAGGGACGGACGTCGCGGCGGGACCGCCTCGGGTGCGCCCCGGGCCGGGCGCCCCGGCGCAGCCACCGGCGGACCCGACAACAGGGCGGCCGGGCGGAGGCGGGATCTCCCCGGCCAGCATACGAGCCGGCGGACGCCACCCGCACCGGTGCGGGTGGCGTCCGCCGGCTCGTCCGTTCAGCGGGACGGCGGTGGCGGGTCCAGCCGGTCCGGGGTCGAACCCGGGCCGGTGGCCGGTGCGCCGGGGTCCGGCCGGGCCACCGCGTCACCCACCGAGAGTCGACCGTCGCCCGGCCCGGGGGTCTCGGCTGCCTCGCCCCGGTCGTCCGGCCCGCCCGGCCGGTCGGGGCGGAAACTGTCGTGCAGCTCGGCCGTCTCCCGGCTGCCCAGGTGCAGCTCGGCCGTGTCCCGGGTGCCGGGGCTCGGCTCGGCCGTCTCGCGGGTGCCGAGGTGCAGCTCGGCCGTGGGGGAGCTGGTCGTGGGGGCGGCGTCGGCCGCGGGCTGCCGGTCCTGGTTGCGGGCCGACCGTACGGCCCCGACCAGTCCGAGCAGCCCGATCAGCACCAGCGCGCCGGCCAGGAACCAGCCCACCGCCGGCAGGGCCAACCCGAGGATCTGGGCCAGCAGCCACCAGAGGGCGAGCCCGACGAAGATCAGTCCGAACACGAACGAGACCAGATCGGTGCGGTGGGCCTTCACCGGGTCACCTCCAGGTTGCCCGCGTTGACCTGGACGGTGAGCCGCAGCGTGCCGCCGCCGGGTCCGTCCTGCCCCAGGTCGGTGAGCTGCCGGGCCCGCCCCTCCAGGCCACCGGTACGCCGTCCGAACACGGTGGCCTCCCCGGCCTTGACGTTGGTCACCGCGGTGACGTCCACGTTCGGCGGCACCACGATGAGGGCCTCGCCGAAGTTCACCACCACGGTGAGGTCGGTGTCCTGCTTGTCGAAGTCCACCGCGCGCAGGTCCAGGGTCGCGTCGCCGAAACTGTTCTCGTAGCGGTCGGCGAGTTCCCGGTAACTGGTCGGCGCCCAGGTGACCGCTCCGTCGACGCCCCGGACCCGGTCGTAGGACTCGGCGACGGTGGCGACGCCGAGGGCGGCGGCGGCGACCAGGCCGAGGGCGATCAGCCAGCGGGCCCGGCCGAACCAGGTGCCCACCAGCAGGCCGAGCCCGATGGTGGCGAGCACTGCGGCGAAGTAGCCGGCCGCGCCGATCGGGAAGACGTCGAGCAGGTCCAGGATGGCGACCACGCCGACGACCAGGAAGATCAGCGAGAAGGTCGCGGCACCCAGCGCCGACCGTTCCTTCGGCTTCTTCGGTGGCTTGACCCGGGGCGCGGGCGGTGCCACCGGTGCGCCTCCGCCGGCGTACGGGCCGTGCGGGGCGAACGGCGGCCGGTAACCCGCGCCGGGGGACGGGGGGACCACCACCGGCGGGGCGGTGGGGCCGCCGGGCTGTGGCGGGCGGGGCGGCCAGTTCGGCGCGTCCGCCCGGGTCGCGGTGATCTCCATCGGGGGGGCCGCCGGCCAGGCCGGCAGGGGGGCGGTACGGGCCTGCGCGGGCCAGCCCTCCGACTTCCCGGTACGCGCCGCCGGCCACACCGCCGGTGCCCCGGCACGCGACGGGAACGGCGCGGTGGGTGCCGCCGGGGTGGCCGGGGCGGGTGCCGGGTAGCCGACCGGGATGACCGGCCCGGTGGGGGTGACCGGCCCGGGTGGTGGCCCGCCCGGCCCGGCGGCCGGGACGGCGTCCCGGCTCTCCCGGTTGAGCAGCAGCGCGCCGCCGATGAGGATGGCCGCTCCCAGCAGCACCGCCCGGAACGCGTCGGTGACGATGTACCCGAAGCTGACCGCGACCAGGATGGTCAACACGATCACCGTGATCGGGGACATGCTCGACCGGCCCCGGCCGAGCATCGACTCCAGCGGCGAGGCGCTGTCGCCCTCACCCGGGATGATCAGCCAGGCGGCCACGTAGACCAGGATGCCGACCCCGCCGAAGAACCCGAGCACGGCGAGCAGCACCCGCCACAGCACCGGGTCGGTGTTGGTGGCCCGGCCGATCGCCGCGCAGACCCCGGCGAGGTAGCGGCCGTCGCGGGGCCGGACCAGGCCGTACCGTGAGGTGAAGCCGGCACCGCCGGACGGCGGGGGATAGCCTCCGGGCGGTCTCGGCGCGTCGTCGCCCCCCGTGGGCGGCGTGGGCGCCGTCGGCGGTGGCCCGGCGGCGGAGCCGGGCGGTGGCGTGCCACCCGGTGCGGCCACCGGAGGGTACGGCGGCGGGGCGGGGTCCTCGGTCATGACTCGATCCTGCGGCGTCCCCGGGCCGAGTTGCCTCCGGAACCGACCCTGACCCCACCCTGAGATCCCGGCGGGCGGATGTCCGGGGCGTCCCCGTGGCCGGTGCCGTCCCCCACGTGTGACGATCGGAGCGGCACCGCACCGCACGGTGTCCGTCCGCCACCCACCGTGACCAGGGAGCCTCTGATCAGCGTCGTGACTCCGCCACCGCGTCTGTACCGGGCGCCCGAGCACCGGCTGGCCGCCGGTGTGGCCGCCGGCATCGCCGACCACCTCGGCATCTCGGTGCTGCGGGTCCGCGTCGCGTTCATGGTGCTGCTCGGGCTCAGCGGCCTGGGCCTGCTGCTGTACGCGGCGTTCTGGGCGGTGGTGCCGCTGCGGCCCGGGGACACCGCCTCCCCGCCCCGGCGCGATCCCGGGCAGCTCCTGCCGTTCGTGGCGATCGGCCTCGGTGTGCTGCTGGTCCAGGTGCTGGTCTTCGACTCGGTCGGCGCGGCGGGCACCGCCGGCTGGCTGGTGGCGATCATCGCGGTCGGGGCCGGGGTGATCTGGCACCAGTCCGCGCCGGAGCGTCGCCGGCAGTGGAGCGGGTCGATGCCGGTGCCGTGGCTCGGGGCGGTGGTGGAGGAGAGCGACCGACGGGCCTTCCTGCTCCGCTTCGCCGGCGGTGCGGTGCTGGTCGCCGTCGGCATCATCGGCGTCGCCGCGGTCTACTCCCCGGTGCAGAACCTCGACGCGGTGGTCAACGGTGTGATCTTCGCGCTGGTCGGGCTGGTCGGTGTCGGGGTGGTGGCCGCCCCGCTGCTGTGGCGCACCTGGAACCAGCTCCGTTCGGAGCGGGAGGGGCGCATCCGGGAGCAGGAGCGTGCCGAACTGGCCGCCATGGTGCACGACCAGGTGCTGCACACCCTCGCCCTGATCCAGCGCAACGCCAGCGACGTCAAGACGGTGCAGCGACTCGCCCGGGGTCAGGAGCGGTCGTTGCGCAACTGGCTCTACAAGCCGACCGCCTCACCGACCGAGCGGTTCGCGGCGGCGCTGGAACAGGCCGCCGCCGAGGTGGAGGACACCTTCGCGATCACCGTCGAGGCGGTGGTGGTGGGTGACCGGGAGACCGACGAGCGGGTCGGCGCGCTGGTGGCGGCGGCCCGGGAGGCGCTGGTCAACGCCGCCCGCCATGCCGGGGTGCAGACCGTGTCGCTCTATGCCGAGGTGGAGCCGGAGCAGGTGAGCGTCTTCGTCCGGGACCGGGGGAAGGGCTTCGACCCGGCTACCGTGGAGGATCACCGGCACGGGGTCCGGGGGTCGATCATCGGGCGGATGAAGCGGCACGGTGGCCGGGCGGAGATCCGTTCCGAGCCCGGGGAGGGCACGGAGGTCCGGTTGATGCTGCCCATCACCAACACCGGTACCGGCACCAACGCCGGCACGGGCACCGGCACCACGGCGGAAAGGGACAGCTGAGATGGCGGAGCAGTCGATGGATCCGGGCGCGGACGCCCCGGCCCGGGTGGAGCGGTTGCGGGTCTTCCTCGTCGACGACCACGCGATGTTCCGGGCCGGTGTCCGGGCCGAGCTGGGCCGGCACGTCGAGGTGGTGGGAGAGGCGAGCACGGTGGCCGAGGCGGTCACCCGGATCGCGGTGACCGGGCCGGACGTGGTGCTGCTCGACGTGCACATGCCCGACGGCGGCGGCCGGGCGGTGCTGGACGCGATGCGTCGCAGCCACCCGCAGGTGAAGTTCCTGGCGCTGAGCGTGTCCGACGCCGCCGAGGACGTGATCGGGCTGATCCGGGCGGGTGCCCGGGGGTACGTCACCAAGACCATCTCCCCGGACGAGCTGACCGACGCGATCCGCCGGGTCGCCGACGGGGACGCCGTGTTCAGCCCCCGGTTGGCCGGTTTCGTGTTGGACGCCTTCGCGGCCCGGCCGGACACCCCGGTCGCCGACCCCGAGCTGGACCAGCTCACCAACCGTGAGCGCGAGGTGCTGCGCCTGCTCGCCCGGGGGTACGCGTACAAGGAGATCGCCAAGGAGCTGTTCATCTCGATCAAGACGGTCGAGACGCACGTGTCCAACGTGCTGCGCAAGCTCCAGATGTCCAACCGGTACGAGCTGTCCCGCTGGGCGGCGGACCGACGACTCGTCTGACACCCCTCATTCCGGGAGTATCGCCCCAGGGGCTGACAAGAGATCAATTCGTGTCGGATAATGCCCCGTCGCCTTCGCGCGTGCGGTGCCCACGGCCCCGCGGGACGGCGACGCACGCCGGCCCGCCGGGAGCGGGCCGGCCCACCCCTGGGGAGAGGTGCACGGAACTGATGTTCGTTGAACGAGGACGACGCTGGGCGGGTCTCGCCGCGGCGCTCGTCACCGGTGGCGCGCTGGTGCTCGCCGTAGCCGGTCCGGCCGCCGCCGAGCCGACCGTCAAGGGTGTGGCGCGGGCGGTGCCGGGCACCAGCGTCACGCTGAAGCTGGACGGCCGGGCGCAGAAGACCTCGGCGCTGGCCCTGGAGCTGAAGGACGGCACGGTGCCGGTCTTCTGCATCGACTTCCACACCCCGGTGGCCCGCGACGGTGAGTACGCCGAGGGCACCTGGAGCCAGTCGGAGGTCAAGAACCTCGGCCGGGTGCAGTGGGTGCTCACCCACGGTTACCCCAACGCCGACCGGGCGAAGCTGCTCGCCGCCGCCGGGGCCACCATGCCCGCCGGGCTGTCCGACACCCGGCGCGACACCCTGCTCTACTTCGGCACCCAGACGGCCGTCTGGCACTTCAGCGACGGCGTCGCCCTGGGCGAGTGGACGCGCGGGCTGACCGCCGCCGCCGAGTACGACGTGATCCGGCGGGTCCACGACTACCTGGTGCGCAACGCCACCGACCAGCCGGAGCCGAAGGCCGAGCTGAGCCTGGACCCGGCGTCCGCCACCGCGACCACCGGCGGGCGGGCCGGGCCGTTCACCGTGCACGGGCCGTCCGGGGAGATCGCGCTGAAGGTCGACGGTGGGACGGCCGTCGACGCCGACGGTCGTACGGTCGGCACGACCACCAACGGTGGCCGGTTCTGGCTGACCGCCACCGCTGTCGGCCGGGTCACGGTGACCGTCTCCGCGCCGGACTCGGTCTCCTTCGGGCGGGTCTTCCTCTTCTCCGGCGGCAAGAACGCCAAGCAGAAGCTGATCCTGGGCGGGAGCACCGGCACCTCGGTCACCGCCGCCGCGGCGGCGAGCTTCGCCGCCGCCCCCGCCTCGCCGTCGCCGTCGGCCACCCCGTCCGGGTCGCCGTCGCCGTCGCCCTCCCCGTCGGCCTCGGTGGAGTCGCCGTCGCCGTCCGCCCCGGCGGAGTCCTCGTCGCCGGCGAGTCCGGCCCCGTCGACCTCGCCGGCCAGCAACGGAGGCGGGCTGCCGTTGACCGGTTCGCCGATCGCGATGGCCGCCCTGGCCGGGCTGGCGCTGCTCGCCTTCGGCGCGGTGGCGGTGCTGCTGGTCCGCCGTCGCAAGGTCCGCTTCACGGTCTGACGTACCGGTACGGTCGGCCCCGGCACCCGGTGGTGTCGGGGCCGGCCCGTTTCCGGCTCCCCGCGCCGGGTGTGCCGGGGTGTCCCCGCTGTCCCGGTAGCGCGGGCCGGAAGGGGGAGGGGCGGGGGACCGGAAGGTGCTGGCCGGCTGGCCGGCAGCCGTCTCCGCCCGGCCACGTCGGCATCATCCGGATGGGCAAAAACGGCCAACGCTCGGTGGACGTCGGGACGCCCCAACCGGGACGCGGGAAAGCTCACACCGCTCGTCCCCTGGTCGCGGCCTGTCGGAGCTGACTTGCTGTCTTTCCTGCTCAGAGCGGTACGACCAGGGCATCTCATGATCTTTTCTCAAGTATCGGCAACGCGGCACCCGATTAACGGCTTGATAACGGCACCTTCACGTCATGGGCCGGTTGGTGTCACAGTTGCAGCACCTCACCCTTGAAGCGAGGCGCCCCGCACGTCCCGCCTGCCACGCTGCCGTACCCGCGCGTGGTCGTCGGTCCTGCGCGGCGTCGCGTGTGAGAGGTGGGGTGGCCCGGCGGATCGGCCCCCCTGGGGTGTCCCGATTTCTCTGCGGTAAACCGGTGACCTGCGACAACGGGGTCGTCGGCGGCGTCACCCCCCATACGTGCGTGAAACCCACGACGGAACTGGTTAGAAAGAGGAGGCCCCTCGGAATGAGAGTCTCGAAGCGGGCAACCGGCGTCATCGCGGCCGGCATGGCCGCCGCGCTGGTCGCCAGCGGTTGCTCCAGCAGTGAGGGCGGCGGTGAGAGCGACTCCGGCGCGACCGCCGACGGTTCGATCACCATCCACGGCGTCCAGCCCGAGAACCCGCTGGTTCCGGCGAACACCACCGAGACCGGTGGCGGCAAGATCATCGACGACCTGTGGACCGGCCTGGTCGAGTACCCGAACGACGGTGGGGCTCCGCGTAACGCGCTGGCCGAGTCGATCGAGACCAAGGACTCCAAGGTCTTCACCATCAAGATCAAGAAGGGTACCAAGTTCCACGACGGTACCGAGGTGAAGGCGGAGAGCTTCGTCAAGGCCTGGAACTGGGCCGCCTACTCCCCGAACGGTGCGGCGAACGGCAGCTTCTTCGCCGACATCGCGGGCTACGACCAGGTGACCGCGGTGGACCCGGACGACGACGGCCCGAAGAAGGCCCCGGAGCCGGCCGCCAAGGAGATGTCCGGCCTCAAGGTCGTCGACGACCAGACCTTCGAGGTCACCCTGTCCGCCCCGACCGCGGTCTTCCCGACCAAGCTCGGCTACAGCGCGTTCATGCCGCTGCCGGACGTGTTCTTCACCCAGAAGCCCGAGGAGTTCGGCAAGAAGCCGATCGCCAACGGCCCGGTGAAGTTCGTGTCCTGGGAGGACAACGTCTCGATCAAGCTGACGCGGTTCGACGACTACAACCTGCGCGACAAGGTCAAGGTCAAGGACGTCAACGTCAAGCTGTACCAGGACGAGAACGCCGCCTACGCGGACCTGCTCTCGGGCAACCTGGACTTCCTGGAGTCGATCCCCACCTCGGCGCTGGCCGGCGAGAAGTACAAGGCCGACCTGGGTGCGCGGGCGCTGAACACGGTCACCCCGACGACCGCGTTCATCGCGTTCCCGATCTACGACAAGCGCTTCCAGGACCCGAAGCTGCGTCGTGCCGTCTCGCTGGCGATCAACCGGCAGGACATCTCGGACAAGATCTTCTTCGGCACCCGCAAGCCGGCCGACAGCTGGGCCAACCCGCTCACCCCGGGTGCCCCGGCCGGTAACTGCTCCTCCTGCAAGTTCGACCCGACGCAGGCGAAGCAGCTGCTGACCGAGGCCGGTGGCTTCACCGGCGAGATGGTCTTCTACTACAACGCCGACTCCAGCCACAAGGACTGGATGGAGGCCGTTGCCCAGCAGGTCAAGACCAACCTGGGTATCGAGGCACGGGCCGAGGGTGTCCCCACCTTCGCGGTGTTCCGTCAGAACATCAACGCCCACAGCATGAAGGGCCCGTACCGCGCTGCCTGGCAGCAGGACTACCCGGACATCGAGAACTGGGTGAACCCGCTCTTCGTCAAGGGTGGCTCCTCCAACGACGGCCTCTACAGCAACCCCGAGGTCGACGCCGGCGCCAAGGCCGCCAGCGGCGCACCGAGCCTGGAGGCCTCGCACCAGCAGTTCGCCGAGGTGCTCAAGAAGGTCGACGCTGACGTCCCGACCATCCCGATCTACTTCTACGGCCAGCAGTCCGGCCACTCGGAGAAGATCAAGAAGATGGAGCCGAACAACGTCGGTGAGCTGGACCTCTCCTCGGTCGAGCTCTGATCGATCCGCGCTGACCCCGGGTCGGGCCCGCCACATCCGGCGGGCCCGGCTCGGGGCAGTTCCGCGAGCAGGGTGTCACCACATCCGCCTCGCACGTCGTCGCCACCGTGTCGGCCGTCCGACGCGCCCCCTGTCTGGAGGACCACCCCATGGGCCGCTATCTCTTGAGACGGCTGCTCCAACTCGTGCCGGTGTTCATCGGCACCACATTCATGATCTACGCACTCGTCTGGGCCGTGCCGGGCGACCCTTTCGCGGGCAAGTGCGGTGAGCGGAAGTGTCCGCAGGCCTACGTCGACTTCATGACGGAGAAGTACAGCCTCGACGAGAACGTGTTCGTCCAGTACGCGATCTACATGCAGAACCTCCTCAAGGGCGACTTCGGGCAGACGTACAGCGGCCAGTCGATCAACGACATCATCGCGACGGCGTACCCCAACACGATGAAGCTGGCCCTGGTCGCGCTGGTCATCGAGGCGGTCATCGGCCTCACCGCCGGCGTGCTGACCGGTCTGCGTCGCAACGGCTTCCTGGACAACCTGGTGCTGGTCTCCACGCTGTTCCTGATCGCACTGCCGGTCTTCGTGGTCGGTTTCGTGCTCCAGTGGCTCTTCGGCGTGCAGTGGGGCCTCGTCAAGCCGACCGTCTCCAGCGAGATGCTGCTCTCCGAACTGATCATCCCCGGCTTCGTGCTGGGTAGCGCGTCGACGGCGTACATCGCCCGGGTGGCGCGGACGAGCATCGCCGAGAACCGGCGGGCCGACTACGTGCGTACCGCGATCGCCAAGGGTCTGCCGATGCGCCGGGTGGTCGGGGTGCACCTGCTGCGCAACTCGCTGATCCCGGTGGTCACCCTGCTCGGCACCGACCTCGGTGCGCTGATGGGCGGTGCGATCGTCACCGAGGGCATCTTCGGCATCAACGGGATCGGCCGGCAGGTCTACCGGTCGATCGTCACCAAGGAGAGCGCTACCGTTGTCTCCATCGTGGTGGTGCTGGTGCTGGTCTACCTGCTGATGAACCTGCTGGTCGACCTGCTCTACGCCGCCCTGGACCCGAGGATCCGCTATGAGTGACCCCTCTACCGCCTCGATCGTCAGCACCCCCCGTGCCGAACAGCCCGGCCAGATCGGCGCCCCCGCGGACGCCGGCCTGCCGGAGAGCGCCCGCAAGGAGAAGCCCCGCGGTCTGCTCGGCGACGCCTGGCGTGACCTGCGCCGCAAGCCGCTGTTCTGGATCTCGGCCTTCTTCATCCTGTTGTTCATCGCGATGGCGGCCGTCCCGTCGCTGTTCAGCTCCGGCGACGCGGTGAACGGCACCCTCGACAACAGCCTGGGCAAGCCCTCCTCGACGGCCTGGTTCGGCTACGACGTGCAGGGCCGCGACGTCTACGCCCGGGTCATCTACGGCGCCCGCGCCTCCGTCGTGGTGGCGCTGCTGTCCGTGGCCGGCACGCTGCTCTTCGGTGGCCTGATGGGGGTCGTCTCCGGCTACCGCGGCGGCTGGGTGGACGCGCTGCTCTCCCGGATCGCCGACGTCTTCTTCGGCCTGCCGTTCGTACTCGGTGCGATCGTCATCCTGACCACGTTCAACGGGTCCGGGACGAGCAACAGCAAGTGGCAGATCATGGGCCTGGTGATCGCCTCGCTGGTGCTGCTGAGCTGGCCGGTCGTGATGCGACTGATGCGCTCCTCGGTGCTGTCCACCAAGGAGGCCGACTACATCATGGCGGCCCGCGCGCTGGGTGCGGGGACGGGCCGGATCATCCTCAAGCACCTGCTGCCGAACTGTCTGGCTCCGCTGCTGGTGTACGGGACGATCATGGTCGGCTCCTTCATCGGCGCCGAGGCGACGCTCTCCTTCCTGGGTGTCGGCCTGAAGAGCCCGGTGGTGTCCTGGGGCATCATGATCAGTGAGGCGCAGAACTACATCCGCGTCGCGCCCTACCTGCTCTTCTTCCCCGCCGCGTTCCTCGTCACCGCCGTGCTGAGCTTCGTCATGCTCGGTGAGGCCGTCCGCGAGGCCCTCGACCCGAAGCTCCGATAGGGGAACTGAGTTGTCCGAGATTCTCGTTTCCGAGCAGTCCGCGCCGGGCGCCGACGGACCCGGTCGCCCCTCGGGCCGACTGCTCGAGGTCGACGACCTGCGGGTGGAGTTCCGCACCCGGGACGGCGTCGCCAAGGTCATCAACGGGGTCACGTACCACGTCGACGCGGGGGAAACCCTCGCCGTGCTCGGCGAGTCCGGCTCCGGCAAGAGCGTCACCGCGCAGACCGTCATGGGCATCCTGGACATGCCGCCCGGCTTCGTCACCGGTGGTCAGGTCCGCTTCCACGGCAAGGACATGCTCACCATGTCCGCCGAGGAACGCCGCCGCATCCGCGGCGAGGGCATCGCGATGATCTTCCAGGACTCGCTCTCCGCGTTGAACCCGGTCTTCACCGTCGGTTTCCAGATCGCCGAGCAGTTCCGGGTACGGCGCGGGATGAGCCGCTCGGACGCCAAGAAGCGGGCGATCGAGATGCTCGACCAGGTCAAGATCCCGAATGCCAAGGGCCGGTTCAGCAACTTCCCGCACCAGTTCTCCGGCGGTATGCGGCAGCGCGCGATGATCGCCATGTCGCTGGCGCTGGACCCGGAGGTGCTGATCGCGGACGAGCCGACCACCGCGCTGGACGTGACCGTGCAGGCCCAGATCATGGACCTGCTCGGCGAACTCCAGCGGGAGCGCCGGATGGGCATGGTCCTGATCACCCACGACCTCGGCGTGGTGGCCGACGTCGCGGACCGGATCGCGGTCATGTACGCCGGCCGGATCGTCGAGGAAGCCGACGTCTACGACCTGTACGCCAAGCCTGCGCACCCGTACACCCACGGCCTGCTCAACTCGATCCCCCGGCTCGACGAGAAGGGCCAGCAGCTCCGGACCATCAAGGGCCTGCCGCCGAACCTGATGAACATCCCGCCGGGCTGCCCGTTCAACCCGCGTTGCCCGATGGCGCAGCCGGTGTGCCGGGAGAAGCTCCCCCCGCTGCTGCAGATCCGCCCCGGCCGGGCCAGCGCCTGCCACTTCGCCGAGGAGCTGGTGAACCGTGACTGATCCCATCATCGAAGTCCGTGACCTGGTCAAGCACTACCCGGTCACCCGGGGCATCGTGCTCAAGAAGACCATCGGCCAGGTCAAGGCGGTCGACGGCGTCTCGTTCGAGCTGAAGGCCGGCGAGACGCTGGGCGTGGTCGGCGAGTCGGGCTGCGGCAAGTCGACGCTGAGCCGGGTCCTGATGAACCTGGAGAAGCCGACCTCCGGCAGCGTGTACTACAAGGGTCAGGACATCTCCAAGCTCTCCGGTGGCGCGCTGCGGCGGCTGCGCCGGCAGATCCAGCTGGTGATGCAGGACCCGTACACCTCGTTGAACCCGCGGATGACGGTCGGTGACCTGATCGGGGAGCCGTTCGAGATCCACCCGGAGGTGGCGCCGAAGGGCAGCCGCCGGGACAAGGTCCGGGAACTGCTCGACCTGGTGGGCCTCAACCCGGAGCACATCCACCGGTACCCGCACCAGTTCTCCGGTGGCCAGCGGCAGCGCATCGGCATCGCCCGCGCGCTCGCCCTGCGTCCCGAGGTGATTGTCTGCGACGAGCCGGTCTCCGCCCTGGACGTCTCGATCCAGGCCCAGGTGATGAACCTGCTGGAGCAGCTCCAGAACGAGTTGGGCCTGTCCTACGTCTTCATCGCGCACGACCTGTCGGTGGTCCGGCACCTCTCCGACCGGGTCGCGGTGATGTACCTCGGCAAGATCGTGGAGATCGGCACCGAGGACGAGATCTACGAGCGGCCGACCCACCCGTACACCCAGGCGCTGCTGTCGGCGGTGCCGGTGCCGGACCCGACGCTGCGGGACAACAAGGCGATCATCCGGCTCACCGGTGACGTGCCGTCGCCGATCAGTCCGCCCTCGGGCTGCCGGTTCCGCACCCGGTGCTGGAAGGCGCAGGACCTCTGTGCCGAGCAGCCGCCGCTGCTGGAGATCCGCTCCGGCTCGGACCACCCGAGCGCCTGCCACTTCGCCGAGAAGCGCGAGATCGTCGCCACCCACGAGGCATGAGACACCCGGGCCGCCTGCCACCGTCAGCCCGATGGTGGCAGGCGGTTCGTCATGCCCCGTCCGGGGGGCTACAGCGGTCCGCGTCCGGCCCGCAGCAGCAGCAGCGCGAGCTGGGTGCCGTCGGCCCCCAGTTCGCTGCGGAAGCGCTCCAGGATCTCCCGTTCCCGGGAGAGCACCAGCCGGGTGCCCCCGGAGGCCATCCGGGTCACCCCGACCTCCTGGGAGAGCGCCGCACGCTCCTGCCAGAGCGCGATGAGCGTACGGTCGATCTCGTCGATCCGTTGCCGGATCGCCACGATCCGTTCGGCCGCCGCCGTGTCACCGGTACCGGTGCGGGCCGCGACGTCGCCCGGATCGGCACCCGCCGGGCCGGCGCCGATCGGGCCGACGTCACCTGGGCCGGCGTCTCCCGGGCCGGTGCCGATCAGGTCGGCGTCTCCCGGGTCGGTGCCGATCGGGTCGGCCGGAGCCGGGTCGTCGTGCCGCGCGGGGACACCGCTGGACTCCACCACGTCAGTCATCATCGTCGTACCCCTCGGGTCTCGGGCCCGGTGTTCGGATCCCGGGACGAAAAAGCCCCGGGCTCTCCGAGCCCGGGGCTTTCGTAGGTCCTGTCGATCAGGCGCGACCCACGGCAGCCGGACTCCCGGTGCCGTAGTAAAAGTAGGAACGCCGATCGGACACGCCGTCGAGTATGCCGACCGGTGGCCGTTGCGCGCAAGCACATCCCGGCCACCGGTGGGAGGGATCCCTGGTCGGCGCGTACGCGCGATGACCAGGGATCCCTCCCGTCCGGTCAGCCGAGGCGGGTGATGCGGTCGGCCGCGGTGGGGGCCACCGGCTCCCCGGCGGCCAGGTACGCCACCAGGGCGTCCACGTCGAAGCCGGGCGCTGTGGTCCGGCCCGCGCCGCCCGCCAGCTCGGAGAACCCGTCTCCGCCGTTGGCGAGGAAGTCGTTCGTGGTGACCCGGTAGCTGCCCGCCGGGTCGACCGGGGTGCCGTTGAGGGCCAGCGCGCTGACCCGGGAGCCGGCCGGGGCGGTGCTGTCGTACGAGTAGGTCAGCCCCGCCGACGGCTGGAGGATGCGCTGGGTGGTCTGCCCGTTGAAGCCGACGAACTGCTGCTCCAGCACGTTCTTGAGCTGAGTACCGGTGAACGTCTGGGTGACCACCAGGTTGTTGAACGGCTGCACGGTGAACGCCTCGCCGTAGGTCACCTCACCCGGTGCCTCGCCACCGATCGACGCCCCGTACGACAGGGAGGCCCGGACGCCGCCGGGGTTCATCAGCGCGAGCTGCGCCCCGTCGCCCTTCGTGTACGCCAGCTGCGCGTCGGCGATCACGTCGCCCATCGGGCTCTCCCCGTTGGGCCGGGCGTCCCGGACGATGTCCGCGCTGATCTTCCCGACCACCCGGTTGGCGATCGGGGCGACCGCCGTGCGGTACTTGTCGGCCAGCGTCTTCGCGCCCGGGTCGACCAGGGCCGGGTTCTTGGCGAACACGCCCCCGGTCTGCTGCCAGGTGCCGTCGGCGTTGCGCACGCCGTTCTCCACGACCACGTTCTTCGCGGTGATGCCGGTGAACCGGCCGGTACGCCGGTCCAGCGAGTAGTCGATGTCGGTGACCAGCTGGCCGTTGTTGCCGGCGCTGGTGACCACGCTCGGCTTGCCCGAGGAGTTCGGCAGCGAGCAGGAGTAGAAGCGGTGGGTGTGCCCGGAGACCACCACGCCGAACTCCGGCCGCAGGCCCTTGACGATGTCGACGATCGGGCCGGAGAAGTTGGCGCAGTCGGAGACCCCCGGGGTGGTCGGCGGCGCGGACTGGGTGCCGCCCTCGTGCACCAGCAGGACCATCGCCTTGACCCCGAAGAGCTTGAGCACGGCGCCCCACTTGTTGGCGGTCTGCACCTCGTCGGCGAAGGTGACGTCCTTGATGCCGGCCGGGTTGACGATGCCCGGGGTGCCCTCCAGGGTGACCCCGACGAAACCGACCGGCACGCCGCCGACGAACTTCACGTCGATCGGGGGCAGGATCGGCAGCTTGGTCTTCTTGTTGATGGTGTTGGCGGCGAGGTAGGTGAACTTCGCCCCGGCGAAGCCGTCGCCGTCCTGGCAGCCGTCGACCGGGTGGCAGCCGCCCTTGTTGATCCGGAGCAGCTCCTTGACGCCCTCGTCGAACTCGTGGTTGCCGACCGAGCTGACGTCCAGGCCGATCTGGTCCATCAGCTCGATGGTGGGTTCGTCGTGGAACGCGGCGCTGACCAGCGGGGAGGCCCCGATCAGGTCACCGGCGCCGACGGTGGTGGTGACCCGGCCCTCGGCCTTGGCCTCGGCGCGCAGCTTCTTGAGCCAGGTGGCGAGGTACTCCACCCCACCGGCCGGGGTGCCGTTGACGGTGGCGCCACTTCCACCGGGCGGGTCGATCGCCCCGTGGAAGTCGTTGTAGCTGAGGAACTGGCCCTTGACCTCGCCACCGGTCGTGGTGGCGTACGAGACGGCGACCGGGGCGAGACCGGCCCCGGACGCGGCGTCGGCCGGCGGCGTGGTGGTGCGGCCGGTGCTGGGCAGGCTGGCCACGACAGCCAGGGCGAGGGCCGGCGCGGCGAGGTGACGCAGCACGGCCCGACCGCGCGAGCGCGGTTGACTCATGGTTGTTCTCCCAAGTCGTCTTCGGGGGAGCAGATGGGGATTTCCCGCGTCATCGTCGCGCCTCGGGGACGAAGATGCCAGTGGGGCCACCGTGACAGCTTCGTCTCAGTCCGGGTCGGTGCCGTCGTCGGGCGGCGGCGGTGGCGCTCCGGCCGGTGGGCGGTGTCCCCGCGGGTCACCGAACCAGGTTTCCACCGCGCCGAGCAGATCGTCGTCACCGTCCGGGCCGCGCGCCCACGCGACGTAGCCGTCCGGTCGGACGAGCAGGGCGTCGGCGGGTGGCGCCGGTGCGTGGCCGGCGACGAATGCGATGCGGTCGCGCCACGGTTCGGTCAGTTCGGCGAGGCCACCGACGCCGGTGAGGTCGACCAGCAGCGGCCGGCCCGGCCGCAGGAGCTCGGCCAGCCGGGTGTCGCGGGAGCCGATCCGGAGCGCGAGGTCGGGAGCGAACCGTCCGGTCAGCGCATGGGGGGTGCCGGGGTGTATCCGGTAGCGGACGTCCGAGCCGGCCAGCAGGTCGGCGAGTTGTCCGGTGACGACGGGGTTGTCCAGCAGTTCGGCGACGACCTGACGCAGGGCGGTGACCGCCGATCCGGGAGCCATGAGCGCCAACTGGGCCCGGGTCTGCATGGTGACCCGCTCGGCGGCGGGACGGCGCTCGGCCTGGTAGCTGTCGAGCAATCCGGATGGCGCCCAACCGTGCACCTGCGCGGCGAGTTTCCAGCCGAGGTTGGCCGCGTCCTGGAGCCCGAGGTTGAGGCCGGGTGCACCGACTGCGGGATGCACGTGGGCGGCATCTCCGGCGAGGAACACCCGGTCGCGCCGGTACTGGTCCGCGACCCGGGCGTTGGCGGCGTACCTGCGGCGCAGTAGGTGCGGCCCCGGGGTGGCCGGCGCAGCGAGGGGCAGGTCCCGGCCGAGGACCCGGTGCAGGCTGGCGCGTACCTCCTCGATGCTGACCGGGATGTCGTCGGTGGCCGGGGGACCGTCCCACTCGATCACCGAGACCATCGACACGCCGGGTCCGTGCGGCACCACGACGTAGGCACCGCGCTCGGTGCGGTGCCAGGCGTACATGCCGATCCGGTCACCGTCGGGCAGCACGATCGCGGCGGTGGCGGTGTCGATCGACGAACCCGGCACGGTGACGTGCGCGGCGCGTGAGACGACGCTCGGATCGATGGAACCGGAGAACGGCACACCGATCCTGTGGCGTACCTCGCTGCGGGCGCCGTCGCATCCGACGAGATACCTGGCGCGTACCTGGTAACCGCCGTCGGGTCCCTGCACCTGCACGGTCACCGCGGTGTCGTCCTGGTGCAGCTCCCGCAGCCGGTGCCCGCGTCGGACATCCACCCCGAGATCGCGCGCCCACTGTTCCAGTGACGATTCGAGGCGTTCCTGAGGGATCTGCAGGCCGTACAGGGGGTTCTCGGCGATCCCGGACAGTCTCAACGGCAGCGCGCCGAACAGGAACGCCGCGGCCGGTTGCGGCCGGTCGCCACGGCCACCGAGCGACCGGTACAACCCTCGGTGGTCGAGGAACCGGACCACCTGGCCGATCAGGGCGTTGGCCCGGTAGGCGGTGCTGCGCTCGGGCAACTGTTCGAGCACCACCGGCTGGACACCGGCGAGCACCAGTTCGGCGGCGAGCAGCAACCCGACCGGGCCGCCGCCGACGATCAGCACATCGACGTTCTCCTGGACATCGGCAAGCATGCCGGGAACCTAGCGACGACCGGGCCGGCCGGTCGCCGCAACCCCTGATGATCCACGACGACGCCGGTGGGATAATGGGCAGGACACCGGGTCTGCGGTGAACCGGGTGGCGGGCTCGACGACCTTCCGGGTGTGCGTGGCGGGAAGTGTCCGGCCCACGGCATAGACTCGCCGGGCGATGCATCCTCTCTTCGACATCCCCGCGTCCCCCGCCGAGCCCGAGCCCGCGTCGGTCCCGCCGCGCCGCCCCGGTCCGGCCCGCCGTCTCGACCCGCAGGAACTGGTGGAGGGCCTGAACAGCCCGCAGCGGGACGCGGTCACCCATGCCGGCTCGCCGCTGCTGATCGTGGCCGGGGCCGGCTCCGGCAAGACCCGGGTGCTCACCCACCGGATCGCCTACCTGCTCGCCGCGCGGGACGTCCACCCCGGCGAGATCATCGCGATCACCTTCACCAACAAGGCCGCCGGTGAGATGAAGGAGCGGGTGGCCCACCTGGTCGGGCCGCGCGCCCGGCTGATGTGGGTGTCGACGTTCCACTCCGCCTGTGTCCGCATCCTGCGGGCCGAGCACGAGCACGCCGGCCTCAAGTCGACCTTCTCCATCTACGACGCCGACGACTCCCGCCGGTTGATGCAGCTGGTCACCCGGGAGCTGGATCTCGACCCGAAGCGCTACCCGGCCCGGGGGCTGGCCGCCCAGGTGTCCAACCTCAAGAACGAGCTGGTCGATCCGGAGGAGTTCGCCGGCCGGGCCAAGGGGCCCAACGAGCGGGCGCTGGCCGAGGCGTACACCCTCTACCAGCGGCGGCTGCGCGAGTCGCACGCGTTGGACTTCGACGACCTGATCATGACGACGGTGCACCTGCTCCAGTCGCACCCCCACGTCGCGGAGAGCTACCGTCGCCGGTTCCGGCACGTCCTGGTCGACGAGTACCAGGACACCAACCACGCGCAGTACACCCTGATCAAGGAGCTGGTCGCCGGCACCGAGGGGATCGCGCCGGCCGAGCTGTGCGTGGTCGGCGACGCCGACCAGTCGATCTACGCGTTCCGGGGCGCCACGATCCGCAACATCCTGGAGTTCGAGCGGGACTTCACCGACGCCCGGACGATCCTGCTGGAGCAGAACTACCGTTCCACCCAGACCATCCTCAACGCGGCCAACGCGGTGATCGACCGGAACACCTCCCGCAAGCCCAAGCGGCTGTGGAGCGACGCCGGGGCGGGCGAGCAGATCGTCGGCTACGTCGCCGACACCGAGCACGCCGAGGCCGACTGGGTGGGCCGGGAGGTCGACCGGCTGGTCGACGCGGGGGAGACCCGCCCCGGTGACGTGGCCGTCTTCTACCGCACCAACGCCCAGTCCCGGGTCTTCGAGGAGGTGTTCATCCGGGTCGGCCTGCCCTACAAGGTGGTCGGCGGGGTGCGCTTCTACGAGCGCAAGGAGGTCCGGGACGCGCTGGCCTACCTGCGCGCGGTGGTCAACGAGGACGACACGGTCAGCCTCCGCCGGGTGCTGAACACCCCCCGCCGGGGCATCGGCGACCGGGCCGAGGCGTGCGTCGAGGCGCTCTCCGGCCGGGACCGGATCTCCTTCGGCGCGGCGCTGCGCCGGGCACGGGAGGCGCCGGGCATCTCCACCCGGGCCGCCAACTCCATCGGCGAGTTCGTCGCGCTGCTCGACGGTGCCCGCGAGCTGGCCGAGGAGGGCACCCCGGAGGAGGTGCTGGAGGCGCTGCTGACCCGTTCGGGCTACCTGACCGAGCTGGAGGAGAGCCTCGACCCGCAGGACGCCGGCCGGGTCGACAACCTCCAGGAGCTGGTCAGCGTCGCCCGGGAGTACACCGAGCGGATCGAGGCGCTGGGTGCCGACGACGAGCGGGCCACCCTGGCCGGCTTCCTGGAGCAGGTGGCGCTGGTCGCCGACGCCGACCAGATCCCGGTCCAACCGGGCTCGTCACCTGACGGCGCCGAGGCGGACGACGCCGTGCCCCACCAGGGCGTGGTCACCCTGATGACCCTGCACACCGCCAAGGGGCTGGAGTTCCCGGTGGTCTTCCTGACCGGCCTGGAGGACGGTGTCTTCCCGCACCTGCGTTCGCTGGGCGACACCCGGGAGCTGGAGGAGGAGCGCCGGCTGGCGTACGTGGGGATCACCCGGGCCCGGCAGCGGCTCTACCTCTCCCGGGCGGTGACCCGTTCGGCCTGGGGGCAGCCGTCCTACAACCCGCCGTCCCGGTTCCTGGAGGAGCTGCCGCCGGAGCTGGTCCGCTGGGAGCGCACCGAGGGCACGTACACCTCGTGGGCCGGTGGAGGCGGTGGCGTCGGCGGCCGGGCGGACCGTGCGCCCGGCGGGCGCGGCGGTTTCACCGGGGGTACGCCGAGAGCCGCCGAACTGGCGAAGCGACTCGGGGTGGACGCCAGCCGGCTGGCCACCGCCAGCGAGCTGCCACAGGGGCCGAAGGTGTCGGCCGGCGACCGGGTCAACCACCAGCGCTACGGGCTGGGCCGGGTGCTCGCGGTGGAGGGGCACGGACCGAGCGCCCGGGCGCAGATCGACTTCGGCGACCAGACCATGTGGCTGGTGCTGCGGCACGCCCCGCTCGACAAGCTCTGAGCGGTCGGCCCCGCCCCCGACCGGGGCGGGGCCGACCACCTCGGCGGGCCGGCTCAGCAGGCCACGTCGATGCCCCGGGCGCGCAGGAACGGCGCCGGGTCAATCTGGTTCCACATCTGCCCCTGGTGCACCTCGAAGTGCAGGTGCGGGCCGGTGGAGTCGCCGGTGGAGCCCTCGTAGCCGATCACCTCGCCGACGCCGACGCGGTCCCCGACGGCGACCTTCACGCTGCTCTGGTGGGCGTAGTGGGTCAGGTAGCCGTTGCCGTGGTCGAGGAAGACCGAGATGCCGTAGCCGTCCCCCGCGTCACCGGCCTTGACCACGGTGCCCGCCGCGGCGGCGTGGATCGGCGTGCCGGCCGGCATGGCGAAGTCGATGCCGGCGTGCAGCGCGCCGCCCCGTTGCCCGTAGCAGGAGGTGATCGCGGCACCGGCCATCGGGATCACCCAGGACGGCTTCGGCTTAGGCGTGGTCGCCTGCCTGGCGGTGACCTTCGGCTTCGTGGTGACCTTCGGCTTCGCGGTGACCTTCGGCTTCGCGACGGCCTTCCGGGTCGCCGTGGCCGTCGGGGTGGGGCTGGCGGTGGTGGGGGTCGGCCCGGCGGTGGGGCTGGCCGGGGCGGCCGACTCGCGGGCGGACCGGTCGGCGCGGGCGGCGGCCTCGGCCCGCTCCCGGGCGTCGAGCGCGACGGCCGCCGGTTCGGGGGTGCCGTCCCGGTCGAGGGTGGTGACCGTGGCGACCCCGGCCAGGCCGAGGCCGACCAGTGCGGCGACGCCGACGGCCAGGGTGCGTACGCCCCGCGGGTGACGCCGTCGGTGCCGGACCACGGCGGCCGAGATCCGGGCTCCGGGGCCGGTGCGGGTGGGCTTCTGGTCGCGGGTGGTGCCGTCGTCCGGGCGGTTGTTGTCTTCCTGCACGGTGGACCTTCAACTACTCAGGGGGTTTCGGACCCGGACCATCCTGGGTGTCGAAGTGCGCCGGGCCGGGTAGGGGTACCAACTGGTAACCCGGGTGCCGCGGCGGCCTGCCCGGCTATGTCCCGCCCGGGTGGCGTCTGACCTGTTGCACGGTAGGACCCTGACGTGCCCTCGGTCACACCGCGGCGTGTGACGCAGCAGACTTGGCCACAAACAGAACCGCCCGGATCCGCAGATCCGGGCGGTGAACAGGCGTTACCGAGCGTCAGGAGGCGGCTGCTTCGGTGTAGTACGCCTCGACTTGCAGCTTGATGTCCACTCCGCGCTCCTGGAGCCACGGCACCGGGTCGAGGGGCTGCCCCTTGACATGGACCTCCAGGTGCAGGTGGGCGCCGTACGAGTGACCGGTGTTGCCGACCAGGCCGAGCTGGTCACCGGCCTTGACCTGCTGGCCCTCGTGCACGCTCACCGCCGAGGAGTGCCCGTAGATGGCCTCGCTGCCGTCGGCGTGCTGCACGATCACCGCGTTGCCGTAGCCGCCGAACCAGCCGGCCTTGGTGACCGTGCCGGCGTGGATGGCCACGTACGGGGTGCCCTCCGGGGCGACCAGGTCGATGCCGGTGTGCAGCTTGCCCCACCGCACGCCGTACGGGGAGTTGAAGTCGTAGCCCTGCATGGGCAGCAGCCACGGGTCCTGCGCGGTGGTGCCCGCCTCGGCGCCCCGGGCGTCGCTCCGGGTGGCCCGGTCGGCGGCGTCGGCCCGCGCGGCGGCGTCCTGGCTGGTGATCGAGGCCTGTCGGAGCTCGTCGAGCACCGAGGGGCTGACGCTCTTGGCGTCCGGCATCGCCCCCGCGCCGAGCGCGACGATGCCGGCACCGACGAACGCGCTGGTGACGACCGCCGCGTAGCGGCTCCGTGGCGGGGTGGGTACACGGCGACGGCCGCGATATCTATCGGGCTCAGACGACAGGCGCTGGCGCACGCACACCCTCCGTTGTCGGGGATCCGATGCGATCTCCGTCCGTTCGGTGTTGCCGGTCGAACGGTCGGCGGTCGCGTCATCACCCGTCCGTGGACCTGATGACAACCGTGGACACGTTAGCCCTCCGCCGCTTCGGTCACAAGCGGCAGCGCCGGGGCGTCGATGCAAAATGTCCGCTTCCGTGCTGCATTGTCATAGCCCGAGGCACCGGACGGCCGTCCCTCTTCCTGCCCGTTCGTCGCGCACTGTGACCGTTCGGCGGAGGCGTCCGGCTTCCGGTCGACGCGCCCGGACGGTAGGCGTCCCGGCCCAGCTCCGGTGCCCCCGTGGGGTGGGTTACCGTTCGTTCAGCTGGTAGCCGCGAAGCCGGGAAAGGTGTGCGCCTGATGAGCTCTCGCATTCGGGTAGTCGTCGCGAAGCCGGGCCTCGACGGGCACGACCGGGGCGCCAAGGTGGTGGCCCGGGCGCTGCGCGACGCCGGCATGGAGGTCATCTACACCGGGCTGCACCAGACCCCGGAGCAGATCGTCGAGACCGCCATCCAGGAGGACGCCGACGCGGTCGGCCTCTCCGTGCTCTCCGGCGCACACATGACGCTCTTCCGCCGGGTGCTGGAACTGCTCGCCGAGCGCGACGCGCGGGACATCGTCGTCTTCGGTGGCGGCATCATCCCCGACGCCGACATTCCCGAGCTGGTGGAGCTCGGCGTCGCGAAGATCTTCACCCCGGGCGCCACCACCCAGGCGATCGTCGAGTGGGTCCGGGCCAACGTGGCGCAGCCGGTCTCCTGACGAACCCGGGTGTCCGGGTCGTACCGGAGGGCTTCCGGGTCGTACCGGACCGGTGGGGTGCGTGCGGGTGTCGCCGGGTGGTCGGCCGACTACGGCGCGGTGGCGATTCCGGGCAGGGTGAAGGGCCGGACGCACCCCTCACACGCCCGGCCCTTCTATGCACGATGCCCCGCCGCCACCCCTCGACCGACAGGGCATCGGCCGCTCCCGTCTTCGCGCTGATCAGCGCTCCGACATCAGACTCAACGACGCCCGTACGGTGGGGTTACGCATCACACGGGACAACCTGTGGACGGTTCTGTGCCGTCGGCGAGTCGCCCACGGCGCGCTGTGCATTACCGCACACCGCGCACCCGCTCGGTTGCCGCCGGTGCCCACCTCGCTAGGCTGCGGCCAATGGCCTGTTTCAACTGATGACAGGCGTCAACGGAGTTTCACAACGCTGGCGGCGGCGCGACGGCGCGCCGCGGAGACGGGACGGGACGCGCAATCGTGGACCTGTACGAGTACCAGGGGCGGGACCTGTTCGAGCGGCACGGCTTGCCCGTGCTCGCCGGCGGCGTCGCCACGACCCCGGAGGAGGCCCGCGCGATCGCCGAACGCCTCGGCGGTCGGGTGGTCGTCAAGGCGCAGGTGAAGGTCGGTGGCCGAGGCAAGGCCGGCGGCGTCAAGCTGGCCGAGGGCGCCGACGAGACGGTGGCCAGGGCCACCGACATCCTCGGCATGGACATCAAGGGTCACACCGTCCACAAGGTCATGATCACGGTGACCGCGGACGTGGCCGAGGAGTACTACTTCTCCTACCTGCTCGACCGGGCGAACCGCACCTTCCTCTGCATCGCCAGCGTGGCCGGCGGCATGGACATCGAGCAGGTCGCCGCCGAGACCCCCGACAAGGTGGTCAAGGCCCCGATCGACGCGGTCGAGGGCGTCGACGAGGCGAAGGCCCGGGAGATCGTCGACGCGGCCGGTTTCCCGGCCGAGGTCGCCGACCAGGTGGTGTCGGTCGCGGTGGGGCTGTGGAAGGCGTTCGTCGCCGAGGACGCCACCCTGGTCGAGGTGAACCCGTTGGCCAAGACGGGTGACGGCACGCTGCTGCTGCTCGACGCCAAGATCACCCTGGACGAGAACGCCGGCTTCCGGCACCCGGACCACGAGGCCCTGGTCGACCAGGCCGCGGTGGACCCGCTGGAGCAGGCCGCCAAGGAGAAGGACCTCAACTACGTCAAGCTCGACGGCGAGGTCGGCATCATCGGCAACGGCGCGGGTCTGGTCATGTCCACCCTCGACGTGGTGGCCTACGCGGGCGAGCGGCACGGCAACGTCAAGCCGGCCAACTTCCTCGACATCGGCGGCGGCGCGAGCGCCGCGGTGATGGCCAACGGCCTGGAGATCGTGCTCTCCGACCCGTCGGTGCGCAGCGTCTTCGTCAACGTCTTCGGCGGCATCACCGCCTGCGACGAGGTCGCCAACGGCATCATCCAGGCGCTGGCCCTGTTGGAGGAGCGCGGCGAGAAGGTCACCAAGCCGCTCGTGGTCCGGCTCGACGGCAACAACGCGGAGGCCGGTCGGGCGATCCTCGACGGCGCCGAGAACCCGCTCGTGCAGCGGGTCGACACCATGGACGGCGCGGCCGAGCGGGCCGCCGAGCTGGCAGCTGCGGGGGTCTGACGATGGCGATCTGGCTGACCAAGGAGTCCAAGGTCATCGTGCAGGGGATGACCGGCTCCGAGGGTTCCAAGCACACCCGGCGGATGCTCGCCGCCGGCACCTCGGTCGTCGGCGGGGTGAACCCGCGCAAGGCCGGCACCACCGTCGACTTCGACGGCACCGAGCTGCCGGTGTTCGCCTCCGTGGCGGACGCGATGCGGGAGACCGGGGCGGACGTCACGGTGATCTTCGTACCGCCGCAGTTCACCAAGGGGGCGGTGGTCGAGGCGATCGACGCCGGCATCCCGCTCGCCGTGGTGATCACCGAGGGCGTGCCGGTGCACGACACCGCCTCGTTCTGGGCGTACAACGTGGCCAAGGGTGAGCAGACCCGGATCATCGGGCCGAACTGCCCCGGCATCGCCTCGCCGGGCGCCGCCAACGCGGGCATCATCCCGGCCGACATCACCGGCTCCGGCCGGATCGGCCTGGTCAGCAAGAGCGGCACGCTGACCTACCAGATGATGTACGAGCTGCGCGACATCGGCTTCTCCACCTGCGTCGGCATCGGCGGTGACCCGATCATCGGGACCACCCACATCGACGCCCTCGCCGCGTTCGAGGCCGACCCGGACACCGACGCGATCGTGATGATCGGCGAGATCGGCGGCGACGCCGAGGAGCGGGCCGCCGACTTCATCAAGGACAACGTCACCAAGCCGGTGGTCGGCTACATCGCCGGCTTCACCGCGCCCCCCGGCAAGACCATGGGGCACGCCGGCGCGATCATCTCCGGTTCGGCGGGCACCGCCGAGGCCAAGCAGCAGGCGCTGGAGGCGGTCGGCGTCAAGGTCGGCAAGACCCCGACCGAGACCGCCAGGCTGATGCGGGAGCTGATGTCCGGCCGCTGAGCCGCCGACCACACCGCCCGGCCGAACCGGCCACCCCGACCGGCCGGGCGGCCCGACGGTGACCGGGCTGTCCGCCCGGCCGGGGTCGGGCACACCACCGAGGCCGGTCCGGGACCGGGGCGCACCATCGAGGGGGCCGACCGTCGACGGTCGGCCCTCAGTCGTTCCAGAGCGGGTACGTCCCGCTGGCCCGCCAGATCGCCGTACCGATGATGTTGATCACGCCGAACGCGATGGCCAGGTAGCCGAGGACCGGCGACTGGCCGTACCGCTTGGCGTCCCGGATCGACAGGTAGCCGAAGATGATGCCCAGGATGCCGCAGCAGATCAGGCCGAGGACGATGCCGAGCACCCCCCAGAGCGTGGTGCGGTCCCGCCCGGCCGCAGCCGGCGGCGGGGGAGGTGGGTACGAGGCGTTCACGGCTTCCTCCGGGCGATCGGTGCCCCGACTTCGGTCGAGTCCCTGCGCCGAGGCTAGACCGGATCGGCGGCCGGGGGCGGTGGATCACGGAACTCGCCGGCTCCGCGCGGCCCGGACGGGCAGCCGCCACCGGTCCAACGTGCCAGAGTAGACCCGATGTCCCCGACCACCCCTGATCAGCCACGCCGTCCCGCCGGTGTCCGTGCCGGCGGGCGGCCGCCCGGTCGTGCCGGCGGGCCGCCCCGGGCGTCCGCCGCCCGTGCGCCGGAGCGGTCCGGGCGTTCCCGGGCACCGCTGCCGGTCGCCGCCGGGGTGGCCGCCGCCGGAGCCGCCGTCACCTCCTACCTGCCGGTGGCGCTGGTGCTGGGGTCGGCCCAGCTCAGCGAGGACGCCGGCTCGGTGCCGGGTGCGCTGCGCGCCGGGCTGGCCGGCTGGCTGCTCGGCCACGGGGTGCCGTTGCAGACCACCGCCGGCCCGCTCGGTCTCGTCCCGCTGACGCTCGCCGTGTTCGCGTTCTGGCGGCTGTGCCGGGCCGGGGTGCACGCCAGCCGGGCGGTGGGCGCCCGGGGCGGCCGGTCCCCCCGGCAGGCGATCGCCGTCGCGGTCGCCGTCGGCACCGGGTACGCCCTGCTCGGCGTGCTGGCCGCGCTGCTGGTCGACGATGCCGGCCTGCGGGTGTCCCCGGTGCGGGCCGGGTCGACCCTGCTGTTCTTCGGCACGCTGGCGGCCCTGCTCGGGGCGGCGCGCACCACCGGAGTGGCCACCCTGGTCGCGGCCCGTGCGCCCACGGTGCTGCGCGAGGGCGTCCGCACCGGCCTGGTCACGGGTCTGCTACTGCTCGGGGCCGGGGCCGGGGCGGCCGGGTTGGCGGTGGTGAGCGCCGGGGGAGACGCCGCCGACCTGATCGGGGCCTACCGGACCGGGGTCGCCGGCCAGGCCGGGATCACCCTGGTCAGCCTCGCCTACGTGCCGAACGCCGCCGTCTGGTCGACCGCCTACCTGCTCGGTCCCGGGTTCGCCGTCGGCACCGACACGGCGGTACGGCTCAGCGAGGTCTCCGTCGGGTCGTTGCCGGCCGTGCCGCTGCTCGCCGGACTGCCCAGTGGCCCGGTCGACGGGCTCGGGGCGGCGCTGCTGGCGGTGCCAGTACTGGCCGGCATGGCGGCCGGTTGGCTGCTCGGCCGCCGGCTGCTCCGCCCCGACGCCGCGGACGGCCCCACCGCGGGCTGGGCCGCGCTGCTCGTCCCGGCGGCGCTCGCCGGCCCGGTGGCCGGCCTGGTCCTCGGACTGGCCGCGGCGGCCTCCGGTGGCCCGCTCGGTGGCGGCCGGCTGGCCGAGATCGGCCCGGTGCCCTGGCAGGTGGCGGCGGTGGCGGCCGCCGTGGTCACGGTCGGCGCGCTGCTCGGGGCCGCCGCCGCCAAGGCGCTCGACCGCCCGTCGACCGCGCCCCGCCCACCCGCCCGGCCACGGCCGCCTGTCGGCCGCCCCCGGCCACCCCAGGACCGGCCCGACGCGACCGGCGACCGACGCCATCCGCCGGGGGACCGACGCCACCCGACCGGGGACCGACCGGCACGCCCGGTGCCAGACTGAGCGGCCCGCCGGGCGGCTGAGTCGCCGCGCCCGATGTCCGGCCGGGCGGCCGAGTCGCCGCGCCCGTGTCCCGCCGGGGCGGCTGAGTCGCCACGCCCGTGTCCCGCCGGGGCGGCTGAGTCGCCGCGCCCGTGTCCCGCCGGGGGCCGAGTCGCCGTGCCCGGTGCGAGACCCTCGACCGGGCCGATCCGTGCACCGACCCCCCGTGGTCCCGTGGCGCCCGCACCGTGGTCCCGCAGCGCCGGCCGACACGGCGAGGGGCGCCCCGGACGGTGCCGGGACGCCCCTCGATGTCGCGCCCGGTCAGGGCGAGGTGGGCAGCGTGAAGGAGCCGACGATGTTGAGGAGCACCAGCAGGAGGCCCAGCCCGACCGCCACCGCGCCGCAGATCAGACCGGCCTTGGCCTGGCCGCCGTTGCTGGCCAGACCCTGGTTCGCCTTCTGCATGCCCAGCCAGCCGGTGACCGCCGCGCCGATGCCGACCGGAATGCCGAGGAAGGCGCAGCAGACCAGCGGGATCGAGGCGATGCCGAGGATCAACGACACCAGGCCGAGGGTGTTCTGCTGCCCCTGGGGCGCCGGGTAGCCGGCCCCCGGGTACGAGGCCGCGCCGTACGGTTGCGGCCCGTACGGGTCCTTTCCGACGGGCTGGCCGTACGGGTCGGGTTGGCCGTACGGCTGGCCCGACGTGGGCTGGGGGCCGTACGGGTCGTGCGGCTGCTGCCCGTACGGCGCCGGCGGCTGCTGACCGTATGGAGCCGGCGGCTGCTGACCGTACGGCGCCTGTGGCGCGGCGTACGGGTCCTGCGGCTGGCCCGGGGCAGGCTGCTGCCCGTACGGGTCGTGCGGGGGTTGCTGGCCGTACGGGTCCTGGCCGGGGTTTCCGGGCTGCATGGCGGGTGCTCCTCAGTCGTGGTCCGTCAGTAGCTGCTCGTGCTGGTGCTGCCGTCGATTGCGCCCATCACACCACCGAAGATGCAGCAGAGCAGCACGATGACGAGCCAGACCCCACCGATGATGAAGGCCAGCTTCGACCACTTCTTGGATTCCCGGGCGGCGGCCTCGGCGCCCGCGTAGTCGCCCTGCTGGAGGGCCGGGTTGACCTTCGAGGCGTTGATGATGGCGGGGATGGCCAGCGGCCAGAAGAAGAAGATGGCCACGATCGACGCGGTCATGTTGTTGTTGATCGGCTGCTGCGGGTTGGGGTAGCCGGGCTGCATCGTGGTGCTCCTCGTTAACGTCGGTACGGCGTCCGTACCTGATCATTGGTAAGAGTGCGGCGGCCGGACGTGGCCCGGCCACCGGGCGACCGGCAGCGTATCGTGCCGGAGCGACATGCGTGATCACCCGAAACGTCGCTGCCCGCCAGATGGGCGTCCCGACCTGCCCGCTAGGGTGGCCCGGTGACCGAGCCCGCGTCCGTCGCCCGCCTCGTCGTCCTCGTCTCCGGCTCCGGCAGCAACCTCCAGGCGCTGCTGGACGCCGCCGCCGACCCCGCCTACGGTGCCCGGGTGGTGGCCGTCGGCGCCGACCGGGACGGCATCGCCGGCCTGGACCGGGCCGCCGCGGCCGGGGTGCCGACCTTCGTCGAGCGGGTGAAGGACCACCCGACCCGCGCGGACTGGGACGGCGCCCTCACCGCCCGGGTCGCCGCGCACCGGCCCGACCTGGTCATCTCCGCCGGCTTCCTCAAGCTGGTCGGGCCGGAGTTCCTGGCGGCCTTCGGCGACCGCTACCTGAACACGCACAACACCCTGTTGCCGGCGTTCCCCGGCATCCACGGTCCCCGGGACGCGCTGGCCTACGGCGTCAAGATCACCGGGGCCACCCTCTTCTTCGTCGACGCCGGGATGGACACCGGCCCGATCGTCGCGCAGGTCGCCGTGCCGGTCCGCGACGACGACGACGAGGAGACGCTCACCGAGCGCATCAAGGAAGCCGAGCGCCGCCAGCTCGTCGAGCAGGTCGGTCGGCTGGTTCGTGCAGGTTGGACGATCACCGGAAGAAAGGTCACCGTTCCGTGAGTGCCCCGCAGGACTCCCGTCGCCCGATCAGGCGGGCGCTGGTCAGCGTCTACGACAAGAGTGGTCTGGTCGAGCTGGCCCGTGCGCTGCACGAGGCCGGGGTGGAGATCGTCTCGACCGGCTCCACCGCGTCGACGATCTCCGGCGCGGGCGTGCCGGTGACCCCGGTCGAGCAGGTGACCGGCTTCCCCGAGATCCTCGACGGCCGGGTCAAGACCCTGCACCCCAGGATCCACGGCGGGCTCCTGGCCGACCTGCGCAAGGAGTCGCACGCCGCGCAGCTCGACGAGCACGGCATCGCCGGGATCGACGTCCTGGTCTCCAACCTCTACCCGTTCCAGGCCACCGTCGCCTCCGGCGCGTCCCCGGACGAGTGCGTCGAGCAGATCGACATCGGCGGGCCGGCGATGGTCCGGGCCGCCGCCAAGAACCACGCATCGGTCGCCGTGGTGACCGACCCGGCCGCGTACCCGGCGCTGGTCGCCGCGCTGGCCGAGGGCGGTTTCACGCTGGCCCAGCGCCGGGCGCTGGCGGCCCGCGCGTTCGCCGACATCGCCGAGTACGACGTGGCGGTCGCCGACTGGTTCGCCACCACCCTGGCCCCGGCCGCCGAGGGCTGGCCGGACTTCGCCGGGCTGGCCCTGCGTCGGCAGGCGACGCTGCGCTACGGCGAGAACCCGCACCAGGGCGCCGCCGTCTACGCCGACCCGGCCAGCCCGGCCGGGCTGGCCCAGGCCGAGCAGCTGCACGGCAAGGAGATGTCCTACAACAACTACGTCGACGCGGACGCCGCCTGGCGGGCCGCGAACGACTTCCCCGACCAGCCGGCGGTGGCGATCATCAAGCACGCCAACCCGTGCGGCATCGCCGTCGGCGCGGACGTGGCCGAGGCGCACCGCAGGGCGCACGCCTGCGACCCGGTCTCCGCCTTCGGCGGCGTGATCGCCGTCAACCGGCCGGTCTCGGTGGAGCTGGCCGGGCAGGTCGCGGAGATCTTCACCGAGGTGCTGGTGGCACCGGAGTTCGAGCCCGGCGCGGTGGAGATCCTCCAGGGCAAGAAGAACATCCGGCTGCTGCGCGCCCCGGCCTTCGCGCCGCTGCCGGCCGAGTGGCGGCAGGTCACCGGCGGCGTCCTGGTGCAGCAGCGGGACCAGCTCGACGCCGCGGGCGACGACCCGGCCAACTGGAAGCTCGCCACCGGCGAGGCGGCCGACGAGGCGACCCTGCGGGACCTGGCCCTGGCCTGGCGGGCGGTCCGCGCGGTCAAGAGCAACGCGATCCTGCTGGCGAAGGACGGCGCCTCGGTCGGGGTCGGGATGGGTCAGGTCAACCGGGTCGACTCGGCCCGGCTGGCGGTCAGCCGGGCCGGTGCGGAGCGCGCCCGGGGCTCCGTCGCCGCCTCCGACGCCTTCTTCCCGTTCGCCGACGGCGCGCAGATCCTGATCGACGCCGGGGTGAAGGCGATCGTCCAGCCCGGCGGCTCGATCCGCGACGAGGACACCGTCGCCGCCTGCCAGCAGGCCGGCGTCACCATGTACCTGACCGGCACCCGGCACTTCTTCCACTGATCCACCCCGGTCGGGCGGGCCGCCAGAGCCCGACCCGGCGCACCGCCCGCGTGACCACCTGCGGCCGAGCGGCACCCCTGGTGTGCCCGGCCGCAGGTGTGTCCGCCGGCGGTGAACCGACGCCCCGGTCACCGCCCGGGCCGGCCCAGGCGTGTCCGCCCGCGGCGACCGTCGGTCAGCCCCCGTCCGGCGGCTCGCGCAGCGCGGCGAAGTGGCAGGCGCTGGGGTGCGGGTCGGCGGGGCGGGGGACGGTCGGCGGGTCCTCGCGGGCGCAGATCTCCTCGGCCTTCCAGCAGCGGGTGCGGAAGTGGCAGCCCGACGGCGGGTCGGCCGGGCTGGGCACGTCGCCGGTCAGCCGGATGATGCCGGTGGCGTCGCGCGCGTCCGGGTCGGGCACCGGCACCGCCGACAGCAGCGCCTGGGTGTACGGGTGGGTGGCCCGTTCGTAGACCTCCTCCTCGGTGCCGGTCTCGACGATCCGGCCCAGGTACATCACCGCCACCCGGTCGCAGATGTGCCGGACCACCGACAGGTCGTGCGCGATGAAGATGTAGGAGAGCCCGAACTCGTCCTGGAGCTGCTCCAAGAGGTTGATCACCTGGGCCTGGATCGAGACGTCCAGGGCGGAGACCGGCTCGTCGCAGACGATCACCTCGGGGCGCAGCGCGAGCGCGCGGGCGATGCCGATGCGCTGCCGCTGGCCGCCGGAGAACTGGTGCGGGTACCGGTTGACGTGTTCGGGGTTGAGCCCGACCACGTCCAGCAGCTCCTGGACCCGGCCGCGCTTGCTGCCCTTCGGGGCGGCGTCCGGGTGGATGTCGAACGGCTCCCCGATGATGTCGCCCACCGTCATCCGCGGGTTCAGCGACGTGTACGGGTCCTGCATCACCATCTGCATGTTGCGCCGCAGCCGGCGCAGCTCGCCCCCGGAGGCGGAGAGCAGGTCCCGGCCCTCCAGGGTGGCCCGGCCGGAGGTCGGCGTCTCCAGCCGCATCAGCACCCGGGCGAGGGTCGACTTGCCGCACCCGGACTCGCCGACGATGCCGAGCGTCTCGCCCCGACGCAGCGTGAAGCTGACCCCGTCGACGGCCCGGACCGCGCCGACCTGCCGGGGGAAGAGCACGCCCCGGGTGATGGGGAAGTGCTTGACCAGGTCGTCGACGGCGAGGATGGTCTCCCCCCGGACCTTGGCGGGGCTAGCGTGCCCGGTCATCGTGCACCTCCTGGGCGAAGTGGCACGCGCTGGTCCGGCCGTCGGCGAGCACCAGGTCGTCCGGCACCACGTCCACGCAGACCTGCCGGGCGTACGGGCAGCGCGGGTGGAACGGGCAGCCGGTGGGGATCCGCATCAGGTTCGGTGGCAGTCCCCGGATGGTGGCCAGTTCCCGGCCGCGCACGTCCAGCCGGGGGATCGAGGCCAGCAGCCCCTTGGTGTACGGGTGGGCGGGCGCCCGGTACAGCGCGCGGACGTCGGCGTGCTCGACGATCCGGCCGGCGTACATGACGGCGATCCGGTCCGCCACGCCGGCCACCACGCCCAGGTCGTGGGTGATCAGGATCATCGCCATGTCGAGGTCGCGCCGCAGGTCGGCCAGCAGGTCCATGATCTGGGCCTGCACGGTGACGTCGAGGGCGGTGGTCGGCTCGTCGGCGATCAGCACCTTCGGGTCCAGCGCCAGCGCCATGGCGATCATGACCCGTTGCCGCATGCCGCCGGAGAACTGGTGCGGGTGGTCGCCGAGCCGGCCGGCCGCCCCGGGGATCCGCACCAGGTCCATCAGCTCGACGGTCCGCCGTCGGGCGTCGGCGCGGGACATCCCGTCCCGGTGCCGCAGCGTCTCGCCGATCTGCCAGCCGACCGGGAAGACCGGGTTCAACGCCGACAGGGCGTCCTGGAAGATGATCGCGATCTCCTTGCCGCGCACCTGCCGGCGCTGTTCCTCGGGCAGGGTGAGCAGGTCGCGGCCCCGGTAGCGGATCTGACCGGAACGGATCACCGCCGGCGGGGTGTCCAGGATGCCCATGATCGCCTGGGCGGTGACCGACTTTCCGGAGCCGGACTCGCCGAGCACGGCCAGCGTCTCGCCCGGATCCAGGTGGTAGGAGACCCCGTTGATCACCCTGGCCACCCCCTCACCGGTGCGGAACTCGACGTGCAGGTTTCGTACCTCCAGCAGGTGACCGCCGGGCGGGGTGGGGGAGGCCGGCGTGGGCCGGGCCGCGGATTCGGTCACCGGAGCCGCCTCTCAGCCGCGACCGCGGGACACGCCGTGCCCGGCCGGGGCGCGCGGGGGACTCGTCCTCCGCCCAGGGTGGTGGTCATGGCGCTCACCGGAGCTTCGGGTCGAAGGCGTCACGGATGGCGTCGCCCAGCATGATGAAGGCCAGCACGGTCAGCGCGAGGAAGGCGGACGGGACGACCAGCGGAACGGCCGACTCGCGCATGTGCACCCGGCCGGCGTCGATCTCGATGCCCCAGGAGATGGTGGGGGCCTTCAGGCCGATGCCGAGGAAGCTCAGGGTCGCCTCGGCGGCGATGAACGACCCGAGCGCGATGGTCAGCACCACGATCGCCGGGGCGAGCGCGTTGGGCAGGATGTGCCGCCACATGATCCGCCCGTGGCCCGCGCCGAGCATCCGGGCGGCGGCCACGTAGTCCTGCTCCTTGGCGGTGATCACCGAGGAGCGGACCACCCGGGCGGCGGTGGTCCAGCCGAGCACCGCCAACACGAAGATCACCGCGAACAGCCGGACCGTGTCGCTGCCGGTGCTGACCCGCTTGAGCAGCACGATCGCGGCGAGCAGCAGCGGGATGCCGAGCACGATGTCGATCACCCGGGAGAGCACCGCGTCGACCCAGCGGCCGAAGTACCCGGCCAGCATCCCGACCACCAGCGCGATGATCCCGGTGAGCAGCGCGGAGAGCGCGCCGACCAGCAGCGAGGCGCGGGCCCCGTAGACGGCGCGGGCGTACGTGTCGCAGCCCTGGAAGTCGTACCCGAAGACGGCCCCGCCGGACGCGGCGGCGTGCTGGCGGGAGAGCACGCAGTCGCGCGGGTCGTTCGCGGTGAACAGCGACGGCACGGCGGCCATCGCGGCGACCAGCACGACCAGCACCAGACTGATCCAGAAGACCGGCTTGCGGCGCAGGTCGCGCCAGGCGTCCCCGGCCAGGCTGCGGGGCTTCTGGGGTACGCCCACCCGGTCGGGGGTGCCGGGCTCGCCGGAGACCCCCCGTCGGGCGGACTGGTCCTCCGTCGCCGCCACCGTCTCGAAGTCGCTCATGCCGGCACCCCGTCGCGTTCACTCATAGCGGATCCTCGGGTCGAGGACGGCGTACAGCACGTCGACCACCAGGTTGGCGACCAGGTAGACCACGACGAGGACGCTGACGATGCCCACCACCAGCGGGCCGTCCTCGGTGCGGATGCCTCGGAACAGGTTGAAGCCCACCCCCGGGATGTTGAACACGCCCTCGGTGATGATCGCGCCGCTCATCAGGTTGCCCAGTTCGACGCCGAGGAAGGTGATCACGGGGATGAGCGAGTTGCGCAGCACGTGCACCCCGATGATCCGGCGCCGGGCCAGGCCCTTGGACCGGGCGGTGCGGACGTAGTCGGCGCGCAGGTTCTCGGCGACCGAGGTGCGGGTCAGCCGCAGCGCGGTGGCCAGCGACAGCGAGCCGAGCACGATGCCGGGCAGCAGCAGGGCGTACAGGTCGGGGTCGGCCCCGGCAGTGGGTGGGAAGACCGCCCACCGGACGCCGAGCAGGTACTGCGCGAGCGGGGCCAGCACGATGGTGGGGATGCCCAGCACCAGCAGGGTGAGCACCAGCGTGGCGTTGTCGAAGACGCCGGTCCGGCGGATGCCGGCGAGCACCCCGGCGGTGACCCCGAACAGGATCGTCACCGCCATCGCGATCACGGCGAGCTTGACGGTGACCGGCCAGGCGGCGGCGAGGACGTCCCCGATCGACCGGCCGGTCAGCGACTGCCCGAGGTCACCCTGGAGCAGGTTCTTGAGGTAGTCGAGGTAGCGGTAGAAGAAGCCGCCGACGCCGGTCCGGTCGAGGTGGAACTTCTCCGTCAGGTACGCCCGCTGGGCCGGGGTGACCGGCCGTTCGCCGGCCAGCGCCTGGATCGGGTCGCCCTGGCCGGCGAACATCAGGGCGTACACGATCAGCGTGGTCCCGAAGAAGGCGAGGACCATCTGGAGCAGACGCCGCAGAACGAAGCGGAACATACTGTGCAGTCTTGCCCAAAAGTAGCGGAGACGGAGGCGGGTCGGGCCACCGTCCACCGATGACCCGACCCGTCGCCCCCGCCGACGGCTCCGTTGCCGCCGACGCGCCCGGACGTGCCGACGGCCCGCTCGCCGCCGACGTCCTCACGGACTTAGCTGACCGCCTCGATCTTCAGCAGGTCGACCCGGTCGAAGAGGTCCATCTGGACGTTCTTCACCTTGGTCGAGTGGCCGAAGTTGTTCTGGCCGTAGCGCAGCGGGATCACCGGCATGTCCTTGGCCAGCAGGTCCTCGGCCGCCTGGTACTTGGCGATCGCGGCCTCCTCGTTCGGCGCCTTGGCACCCTCGGCGAGGAGCTTGTCGAACTCGGGGTTGCTGTAGCCGTAGTAGTTCGACGAGCCGTTGGTGCTGTACAGCGGGCCGAGGTAGTTCTCCATCGACGGGTAGTCCATCACCCAGCCCATCCGGAACAGGCCCACCGGCTGCTTCGCCTTGACCTTGGTCAGCAGGTCGGCGAACTTGGGCTCGGCGGTGCCGACGCACTCCACGCCCAGGTTGGCCTTGAGCTGGTTGCAGGTCGCGTCGATCCAGTCCTTGTGCCCGCCGTCGCCGTTGTACGACAGCTCGATCTTCTTCGGGCCGCCGGCCGCCTCGTATGCCGCCTTCGCCTTGGCCGGGTCGAACTCGCCGGCCGCGCCGATGGTGTTCTCCCGGTAGCCCGCGACCACCGGCGAGACGAACGAGCGGGCCGGCTGCTGCGAGTCCTTGAAGATCGACTTGGTGATCTCGTCCCGGTCGATCGCCATCGAGATCGCCTTGCGCACCTCGGGCTTGCTGAACTCCTTCTGGAAGGTCGGGAAGGCCAGCACCTGCAACGACGAGGCGGGGCTCTGCCGGAACCGGTCACCCAGGTCGGTGCCGGCGGTGGACAGGTTCTCGGTCGGGATCGTCTTGATCACGTCGAGGTTGTCCGACAGCACGTCCGCGTACGCCGCGGTGAGCTGCTGGTAGATCCGGAACTCGACCCCGCCCACCTTCGGCCGCTCGCCGGGGAAGGCGTCGTAGCGCTCCACCTCGACCTTGGCGTCGTGCTGCCAGGAGCCCTTCATCCGGAACGGGCCCTGCCCGATCGGGGCCTGCTCGTAGCCCTCCCGCAGCACGCCCGGCCCGGAGAAGGCGGCCTTGGGCAGCGGGTAGAAGGCGGTGTAGCCGAGCATCGTCTTGAACTCGCTGTACGGCTCGGTCAGCGTGACGGTGAAGGTGAGGTCGTCGACCTTCTTCAGCCCGGACAACCGCTCGGCCTGCGGCTTCTCGCCCTGGAGGTCGGCGTACCCGGCGATCTTCTCGAAGAAGTAGCTGGAGTTCTGCCCGTTCGGGGCGTACGCGCCGTAGTTCCAGGCGTCGAGGTAGTTGTCGGCGGTGACCTTCTCGCCGTTGTGGAAGGTGTAGCCGTCCTTGAGCTTCACCGTCCAGACCTTGTTGTCCGACGAGGTGACCGACTCGGCGGCCACCTCGTACGGCTTGTTGGCCTCGTCGTAGTCGACCAGCGGGCTGAACAGGGCGGCGAGCACCTGGGAGCCGCTGGTCTCGTTGGTGTTGGTCGGCACCAGGTGCTGCGGCTCGGCGATCTCGATCCGCACGGCCGCGTCGGGGTCGGACTGGCCGGAACCACTGCCGCCGCCCGAGCCGCAGGCCGCCAGGCCCAGGGTCACCGCGAGCGGGAGGGCGGTCCAGGCAGCGAGCCTGCGTACACGCATGGGGGTCTCCTCATCTCATCACGAAGCGCAGCCGGACCCGACGCTGGGTCACTCTGAGCAACGTTCGGCAACGGTAGGTCAGGGTCGGTCCATCGACAACGCGCGGGTTGCGAACGCGTAACGGATCGCGCCCGTGCCACTTGTCGCCGGCGCTCTCCGGTGGTAGTGACTTCGGCCTTATCTACTGCTCATGGCGGGTGTGCCGGGGGTTCTCCGTGGGGTGGTGTGGTCGGAAGGGTGCTGCCGTCCGGTAGGGGCACCGGTCGTCCGGTTCGTGCCCGATGGGGTGCCACCCTCCGGGGCGGGGGGTGACCCGCTCCACAATCTGTTACTCAGAGTGACCAATGGCACGTCACGGAAAGTCACGGTTCCCCGTCGACGGTCCGCCGTCCGCGCGCCATGAGACGATCAGGTCGTGACGGCGATCATCCTGGACGGCAAGGCGACCGCAGCCCAGATCAAGGACGAGCTGCGGGTACGGGTCAAGGCGTTGGCGGAGCGAGGTGTCACCCCCGGCCTGGGCACCGTCCTGGTCGGGGCGGACCCCGGCTCGGAGGCGTACGTCAACGGCAAGCACCGCGACTGCGCCGAGGTGGGCATCGCCTCGATCCGCCGGGAGCTGCCCGCCGACGCCACCCAGCAGCAGCTGGACGACGTGCTCGCCGAGCTGAACGCCGACCCGGGCTGCCACGGCTACATCGTCCAGCTGCCGCTGCCGGCGCACCTGGACACCCAGCGTGCCCTGGAGCTGATCGACCCCGAGAAGGACGCCGACGGCCTGCACCCGGTCAACCTGGGCCGGCTGGTGCTCGGCTACGACGGCCCGCTGCCCTGCACCCCACGCGGCATCGTCGAGCTGCTCCGCCGGTACGACGTGCCGCTGCGCGGCGCCAACGTCGCCCTGGTCGGCCGGGGCAACACCGTCGGCCGACCGCTCGGCCTGCTGCTCAACCGGCGCAGCGAGAACGCCACCGTCACCCTCTGCCACACCGGCACCCTGGACCTCGCCGCGCACACCCGCGCCGCCGACATCGTCGTCGTCGCCGCCGGGGTACCCGGCCTGCTCACCGCCGATATGGTCACCCCGGGCACCACCGTGGTGGACGTCGGCATCACCCGGGTGATCGGCGACGACGGCAAGGGCCGCTACACCGGCGACGTGGACCCGGAGGTGGCCCAGGTCGCCGGTCGGCTGGCGCCGATGCCGGGCGGCGTCGGGCCGATGACCCGGGCCATGCTGCTCACCAACGTCGTCGAACGCGCCGAGCGGGGCTGAGTCGACCGGTCAGGCCCGGCCCCCCCCGCGCAGGGCGGAGCGCGACGCGGCGGGGCCGGTCCGTCCGAGCCGGCCTGCGTCGGCGGGTCACCCTGGCAGACCCCGCTGCTCGGCGGTGTCCACGGTGGTGCGGTCCGGCCGTTGCGCCCCGGGGAACCGTGCGGTGGTGACGTTGGCCCCATCCCGGGGATGCTCGCCGCCCCTGGCCTGAACAGTGCCAGGTTGACTGTTACGGTCTGGAAAACCGACTGGTAGCAGGGAGTGGGACGACCATGGGTAAGAAGGTCACTGTCGTCGGGGCCGGCTTCTACGGCTCCACCACCGCACAGCGCCTGGCCGAGTACGACGTCTTCGACACCGTCGTCATCACCGACATCGTGGAGGGCAAGCCGGCGGGCCTCGCGCTGGACCTCAACCAGTCCCGCGCCATCGAGGGCTTCGAGACCAAGATCGTCGGCGTCACCACCGGCCCCAACGGCGAGGGCTACGAGGCCATCGAAGGCTCGGACGTCGTGGTGATCACCGCCGGTCTGCCCCGCAAGCCGGGCATGAGCCGGATGGACCTGCTGGGGACCAACGCCAAGATCGTGCGGCAGGTCGCCGAGAACGTCGCCAAGTACGCCCCGAACGCCGTCGTCATCGTGGTGTCCAACCCGCTCGACGAGATGACCGCGCTGGCCCAGCTCGCCACCCAGTTCCCCAAGAACCGGGTGCTCGGCCAGGCCGGCATGCTCGACACCGCCCGGTTCACCAACTTCGTCGCCGAGGCCCTGGACGTGCCGGTGAGGTCGGTGACGACGCTCACCCTCGGCTCGCACGGTGACACGATGGTGCCGGTGCCGTCCAAGAGCACGGTCGACGGCAAGCCGCTGCGTGAGGCCATGCCGGCCGCGCAGATCGAGGAACTGGTCGTCAAGACCCGCAACGGCGGCGCCGAGGTCGTCGCGCTGCTCAAGACCGGCTCGGCGTACTTCGCCCCGTCGGCCGCCGCCGCCCGGATGGCGAGGGCGGTCGCCGAGGACTCCGGTGCGGTCATGCCGGTCTGCGCCTGGGTGGACGGCGAGTTCGGCATCTCCGGGGTCTACCTGGGTGTCGAGGCCGAGATCGGCGCGGAGGGCGTCAAGCGGGTTGTCGAGACCGAGCTGGACGCCGACGAGCTGGCCAGCCTCAAGGAGGCCGCCGAGGCCGTCCGCGCCAAGCAGGCCGACGTAGCCAACATGTGATCCGCTGAACCATCCGCCGCAGGGGCGGGACGGCTCCCGCCGTCCCGCCCCTGCGGCGTCCCCGCCCGCCCCGCCCGTCCCTGCACCCCACCCCGCCCGTCCCCGCATCCCGCCCGCCCTTCGCCCACCTCACCCGGCCCCGCCCCGCCGTCCGCCCCGGTGATCAAGAGCTTTCGGTCAAGAGACCGCCCTGACGCGACCAAAACCTCTTGATCACCGCCGGAACCGGGGCGCTGACGGCGGTGATCAAGAGGTTCAGGTCAGGAGATCGGCCTGGCGTGACCTGAACTTCTTGATCACCCGGGGCGGGTGCGATCAGCGGGGCCGGTGCGATCACCCGGGCGAGGCGCGGTCACCCGGGCGGACGTTTTGATCACCGGGGCGGGGCGCGATCAGTGGGGCGAGGCGCTTCGGGGCGGGGCGGCGCTGATCAGCGTTGGGGGCGGCGTGGGGGCGGGCGGGGAGAGCGAGGGGGTGGACGACGGGGGAGTGGAGAGCGGGTGGGGGGTGAAGGGGTGGGTGAGGTGGGGGTGGCCAGGAGGGTGGGGGTGCCGGCGAGCTGGTCGAGCAGGGTGGTGCGCGAGTGGCGGGCGGTCGCCGGGTCCGCCTCGTGGGCGTACGCCAGGTCCGGGTCGACCAGCTGCACCACGTGCACCAGCAGGTCGCCGGTGAACAGCACCCGCTCGTCGCCGGTGTCGACCAGCACGGACTGGTGGCCCGGGGTGTGCCCGGGGGTGGGCAGCAGCCGTATCCCGGGGGTGAGGGCGGTGTCGCCGTCGACCAGGCGGAGCTGGCCGGCGGCGCGTAACGGGGCGATCAGCCCGGCCGGCAGCCCGGGGTTGATGCTCTCCACGGCGGCCAGCTCGGCCCGCTGGAGCAGGTAGACGGCGTTGCGGAAGTAGGGGCGGCCCGGGGTGCCGGTGACCGCCCAGCCGATGTGGTCGCTGTGCAGGTGGGTGAGGATCACGGTATGCACGTCCGCCGGGTCGATGCCGGCGGCGGCCAGTTCGGCCGGCAGCCGGCCGGGGACCGGTGCCCAGCTCGCGGCGGGGGAGCCGGCCGGTCCGATACCGGCGTCGACCAGGGTGACCGGCCCGTCCCCGACGCGCAGCGCGAAGGCGCGGAACGGCAGCCACCACCCGCCGTCGGCGGTGACCGAGCCGGGTTCGCGCCGGTCCGCCTCGTGCCAGTGTGCGGTGGTCGCCCCGGGGAATGCCTCTGCCCGGGGCTGGAAGAATGGTCCCTCACCGTCGGTGAGGGCGGTGACCGTGATAGACCCGAGGATGCGGCTCAGCGGCATCCGGTGATGGTGCCAGGGTCCGCCGTGGCCCGGGCGGTGATTTCGGCCGTCCGGGGCTGCCGGGTCGAGGCCGGCTCGGTGTCGCGAACCGGTTTCCAGTACGCTCGTACTGCTAGAGCACGTGTCCCCCGAGAGGAGCGCCGGCCGATGGCGAAGATCAAGGTAAACAACCCGGTCGTGGAGCTCGACGGCGACGAGATGACCCGGATCATCTGGAAGCAGATCCGGGAGCAGTTGATCCTGCCCTACCTCGACGTCGACCTGCACTACTACGACCTGTCGATCCAGCACCGGGACGCCACCGACGACCAGGTGACCATCGACGCCGCGAACGCCATCTCCGAGCACGGCGTCGGCGTCAAGTGCGCGACCATCACCCCGGACGAGGCCCGGGTGGAGGAGTTCGGCCTCAAGAAGATGTGGCGGTCGCCGAACGGCACCATCCGCAACATCCTCGGCGGCGTCGTCTTCCGCGAGCCGATCATCATGTCCAACGTGCCGCGGCTGGTCCCCGGCTGGACCAAGCCGATCATCATCGGCCGGCACGCCCACGGTGACCAGTACAAGGCCACCGACTTCGTGGTCCCCGGGCCGGGCACCGTCACCATCAGCTACACCCCGGCCGACGGTGGCGCCCCGATGGAGCTGGAGGTCGCCAACTTCCCGGGCGGCGGCATCGCCATGGGCATGTACAACTACGACGAGTCGATCCGGGACTTCGCCCGCGCCTCGTTCCGGTACGGCCTGGACCGGGGCTACCCGGTCTACCTGTCCACCAAGAACACCATCCTCAAGGCGTACGACGGCCGGTTCAAGGACCTCTTCGCCGAGGTGTTCGAGACCGAGTTCGCCAGTGAGTTCGCCGCCGCCGGCATCACCTACGAGCACCGGCTCATCGACGACATGGTCGCCGCCGCGCTCAAGTGGGAGGGCGGCTACGTCTGGGCCTGCAAGAACTACGACGGCGACGTGCAGTCCGACACCGTCGCGCAGGGCTTCGGCTCGCTCGGCCTGATGACCTCCGTGCTGCTCTCCCCGGACGGCCGTACCGTCGAGGCGGAGGCCGCGCACGGCACGGTCACCCGGCACTACCGGCAGTACCAGAAGGGCGAGAAGACCTCGACCAACCCGATCGCGTCGATCTACGCCTGGACCCGGGGCCTGGCCCACCGGGGCAAGCTGGACGGCACCCCGGCGGTCACCGAGTTCGCCGACACCCTGGAGCAGGTCATCGTCGACACCGTCGAGAGCGGCAAGATGACCAAGGACCTCGCGCTGCTCATCTCGCGGGACGCCCCGTGGCAGACCACCGACGAGTTCATGAACACCCTCGACGAGAACCTGGCGCGCAAGCTCGGCGCCTGACCCTCGCCCGCATCCACGGAACCCGCCGGCAGTCCGCCGGCGGGTTCCGTCGTACCACCCCCGGGGTCCGGGCGTCCCTGCCAAGGTTCCGCGCGGCCCCTGCCAAGAATTCCGTGCGGCCCGTGCGAGGGCTTCGTGCGGCCCGTGCGGGAGCCGGGCGATCGGGGTGGGCCGGTGGCGGCCGTTGCCCCGATCGGGTGAGTGCGGGTCGCGCTCGTCACGGAGGGCGGCGACAGGTCGTTGAACGGGGTGGACGTGGTGCCAGTCGCGTCCAGGAGAGGTCGCCCCCGGTCGCCGTGGCACGACCACCGGCCGGCCGGCCCTTCCCGGCTGCTCGCCCAGCCAGCCGTCCCTTCCCCGCGGGGGGCCCGTACCGGGCCCCCCGCGCCGCGTTCCCGGTCCGTACCGGCGCGCAGGGCCACCCCCGAGGGGGTCCGGGTCAGCCGGGCGGTGAGGGTTCGCCCCGGCGGGTCGACCGGGTCGACCGGCGCGCGGGATTCGTGGGTCGACCGGCGCGCGGAGGGGTGCTGGTCAGCCGGCGTACGGGGCGGCCCCGGAGGGCGCAGGGGTCAGCCGGCGCGCAGGAGTTCGGCGGCCCGCTCGGGGGCGATGTCGTTGATGAACACACCCATCCCCGACTCGGAGCCGGCCAGGTACTTGAGCTTGTCCCTGGCCCGGCGCACGGTGAACAACTGCAGGTGCAGGTGGCCCAGTTCCCGGTCGATCCGTACCGGTGCCTGGTGCCAGGCCGAGATGTACGGCATCGGCAGGTCGAACAGCCCGTCGAAGCGGCGCAGCACGTCCAGGTAGAGCGGGCCGAAGGCGTCCCGTTCGGCGTCGTCGAGCGCCGGGATGTCCGGCACCGGCCGGTGCGGTGCGACGTGCACCTCGAACGGCCAGCGGGCCGCCGCCGGGACGAACGCCGTCCAGTGGTCGTTGGCCGCGACCACCCGGTCGCCGGTGGCCCGTTCGGCGGCGAGCACGTCGGCGTAGAGGTTGCCCCCGCCGGTACGGTCAGCGTGCCGGCGTGCCGCCGCCAGCAGTGACCGGGTGCGTGGCGTGACGAACGGGTACGCGTAGATCTGGCCGTGCGGGTGGTGCAGGGTGACCCCGATCTCCACCCCCCGGTTCTCGAAGCAGAACACCTGTTCCACGCCGGGCAGCGCGCCGACGGCCTCGGTCCGGTCGGCCAGCGCGTCCAGGACCAGCCGGACCCGGCGGGGGGAGAGGCTGGCGAAGGAGGCCTGGTGGTCGTCGGTGAAGCAGACCACCTCGCAGCGGCCCTGACCGGGGCGGACCGGGGTGAACGGGGTGATCTCGGCCGGTTCGTCGGCGATCCGTTGGCTGAGCGAGGGGAACCGGTTCTCGAAGACCGCCACGTCGTAGTCGGGCGCGGGGATCTCGCTCTGCCGGTCGCCCCGGGACGGGCACAGCGGGCACTGGTCGGCCGGGGGGAGGAAGGTCCTGGTCTGCCGGTGTACCGCCACCGCGACCCACTCGTCGGTGAGCGGGTCGTACCGGAGCTGGGAGGCCGGTGGGGGCGGGGGGAGTTCCCGCTGGTCCGGTTGGTCCCGGACGGCGTCGTCCCGCTCGTCGAAGTAGATCAGCTCGCGGCCGTCGGCCAGCTCGATCGCCGTACGCTTCACCGCGTCGTCTCCTGCCCGGCCGCCCGGCCCGTGCCTGTCACGATCACCAACTCGCCCACCTTCTCGTCGATCACCTGGCGCGCTTGCGGGGCCAGCCGGTCGTCGCTGACCAGCATGTCGGCGGCGCCCAGGCCGACGATGGAGGAGATGCCCACGGTGCCCCACTTGGTGTGGTCGGCGAGGACGACCAGCCGGTCGGCGGCCTCCACCAGGGCCCGGTCGGTCTCCGCCTCCATCAGGTTGGGGGTGGTGAAGCCGGCCCGCTCGGTGATCCCGTGCACGCCGAGGAAGAGCAGGTCCAGGTGGAGCGAGCGGATGGCCTCGACGGCCAGCGGCCCGACGAGCGCGTCGGACGGGGTGCGTACCCCGCCGGTCAGCACCACGGTCTGGTCGGGGCGGCCGGCGGTGTGCAGGATCTCGGCCACCGGCAGCGAGTTGGTCACCACGGTCAGCCCCGGCACGTCGACCAGGCGGCGGGCCAGCTCGGCGGTGGTGGTGCCGGCGGAGAGGGCGATCGCGGCACCCGGGCGGACCAGGCCGGCGGCGTGGCCGGCGATGGCGGCCTTCTCGGCGGACTGCCGGACGGACTTGGCGTGGAAGCCCGGCTCGTCGGTCGAGCCGGTGGCGGTGGCGCCGCCGTGCACCTTGGCCAGCAGCCCCTGCTCGTGCAGGGTGTCCAGGTCACGCCGGATGGTCATGTCGGAGACACCGAACTCGGCGGCCAGCTCGGTGACCCGTACGCCACCGGCGGCCCGGACCCGGTCGAGGATGGTGGCCTGCCGCTGCCGCGCCAGCATCCGCCGCACCTCCCCGGTCCCCGCACCTGCACGCGCTCGAACGTGTTCCAACAAGATTGAACACTAGCGCGCAGCAGGCAACGGTGGAAGTGGAACCCCCGGGATCAGGCGGACGGCAGGCGCGGCTCCACCCAGCCGGTCTCGGTGAGGTGGTTCAGCACCGCCTGCACCGCCTCCTCGATGCTCTGGTCGGTGGTGTCGACCACCAGGTCGGCATCGGTCGGGGCCTCGTACGGGTCGTCGATCCCGGTCATCCCGGTGAGCAGGCCGGCGCGGGCGCGGGCGTACAGGCCCTTGCGGTCGCGCTGCTCGCAGACCTCCAGCGGGGTGGCCACGTGCACCAGCAGGAAGCCCGCCCCGGCGGACCGGGCCATCTCCCGGACGGCGGCCCGCGCCTGGGCGTACGGGGCGATCGGGCAGCAGATGCCCACCCCCCGGTGCCGGGCGATCTCGGCCGCCACCCAGCCGATCCGCCGGACGTTGGCGTCCCGGTCGGCCCGGCTGAAGGTCAACCCGGCCGACAGCTCCCGGCGCACCACGTCGCCGTCGAGCAGGGTGATCGTCCGCTCGCCCTGCTCGCGGAGCAGGTCGGCCAGGCCCCGGGCGATGGTCGACTTGCCGGAACCGGAGAGCCCGGTCAGGAAGACCACCAGCCCCCGGTGCCGGCGCGGCGGGCGGGCCCGGGCGAGTTCCTTGGCCACCGCCGGCGGCGTGTGCCACTCGGGTAGCGGGAACCCCCGGTCGAGCAGGTCGTCGATCTCCGCCTCGCTGAGCGCCAGCTTGCGGTTGCGCGGCGGGATGTCGTCCCGCCAGCGCCACTGGCCGTCCCGGCTGTCGTAGGCCAGCTCGCGGGGGACCAGCACCCGCAGCCCGGCCCCGGAGAGCATGCCGCCGGTGGACAGCAGGTGGGTGACCCCGTAGGCGGCGGAGATCCGGGCCCGCAGCAGGGCGTCGCTGATCTCGTCGGTACGGCGGGGCAGCGGCACCGCGACCAGGGTCGCCGGGGGCATCCGGTCCCGGGCGGCGAAGACGCTGCGGACCAGCGCCTCGGTGGGCAGCCCGCCCGCGCCGTCCTCACCGACCGGGATCATCACCAGCAGGTGTGCGCCGAGGGTACGGGCCGCGTGGGCGATCTGGGCGAGCTGCGGCCGGTGCAGCGGTCGGTCGGCGATCACCCCGAGCACCCGGCCCGGGGGCAGCAGCGGGCGTACCTCCTCCGGGCCGCGTCGGAGCCGCTGGAACGGGCCGTGCCCGCCGTCACCGAGCCGGCGGACCGGGCCACCCAATCCGGCCACGCCGTCGCGGACGGGCCAGACGTCGGTCACCTCCAGCGCGGCCACCGGGGCACCCTCGCCGTCGGTGAGCACCAGCGTCCGGCGGCCCGGATCGGCCGGGTCCAGCCCGTCGGCGACCGGGGTGGGCACCTGGAGGGTCACCGGCACCGGCCAGGACGTGCCGTCGTCCAACCGGCCACGCCGCTGCAACGACACCAGGTCGGCGCGGGTCATGAAGCCGGCCAGCGGGGTGTACGCCCCACTCAGCAGCAACTCCAGATCGGCCAGCTCACCGGGGCGTGGCGCGTACGCGGGAGCATCCCGTAGCACGTCCTCGGGCAGCACTGAACCGTTGCTCATCCGTACCCCTCACTCGCCGGCCGGCTCACAGTTTCTCAGCCGGCCGGCGATCGGTCGAGAGCGCCACTCCACCTCCCGGCCCGGAAGTGGATCAACGGTTGCTGTGCCGGCCGCCCGACAGGGCTGGTCAGCCGCCCGCGACCAGGGGCGCGGCCCCGAACGAGACGGCGAACCGTGCACACCAGATCGTGACGCTGGTCAGCCCGGTGAGGTCGGTGCCGGCCGGAATGGCGTACGCCTGGTCGCCCCGGTTGCCCTTGAGCCGGCCCAACTCCACCCGGCGACCGTCGTCGAAGACGCCCCAGCCGGCCCGGCCGGTCTGCACCGGCCGGTCGGTCAGCCAGACCTTCAGATCGGGGCCGTTGGAGGTGTCCAGCCCGACCAGCTCCAGCCGGTGCCGGCCGTCGGTGGTCCGGACGATCCGGGCGTCGCCCGAGGTGTCGTGCTCGTGGCTGACGAACGCCCCCCGGCTGACCACCACCGGCCGGCCGGTGGGGCTGCCGGCGGGAGACTGTCCGGCCGGGGCGGTCGGTGCGCTGCCGGTCGGTGCGGCACCCGTGGGTGCGCTGCCGGTCGGTGCGGCACCCGTGGGTGCGCTGCCGGTCGGGGCGGCGTCCACCTCGGAGAGTCGTTCGTCGACCCGGTTGTCGGTGACCACCTTCCAGGGCTGGAACCAGTAGAGGCCGAAGACGGCACCGACACCGAGGACGGCGACGGCGACCCAGGTCAGCGGGGCACGAAGCAGGCGACGGGACATACCGCCCAGTCTCGCCGGAGCACCGCCGTCGGGCACCGGTCGGTGGCGTTACGAAAGCCTTACCGTCCCTGGGCTGGGAATCAGGGGTGACCCCGGGCGATTCCGGATGCCCCCCAGGGTGGCGGCTCCCTAGGCTGGCGGGCGTGACACTGATCGCGACCGAGTCGCTGACCAAGACGTACGGAGGCCGGGTCACCGCGTTGGCCGACCTCACCGTCGCGGTCGAGCCGGGGATCATCGGACTGGTCGGCGCGAACGGCGCCGGCAAGTCGACCCTGATAAAGATCCTGCTGGGCCTGCTCCCGCCGACCAGCGGACGGGTCTCCGTGCTCGACCTCGACCCCACCACCGACCCGGCGGCGGTCCGCGCCCGGGTCGGCTACATGCCCGAACACGAGGCGCTCCCGCCCGACCTCTCCGCCGCCGAACTCGTCACCCACCTCGGGCAGATGAGCGGGCTGCCCCGGACGGTGGCCCGCGAGCGCGCCTCCGAGACGCTGCGCCACGTCGGCCTCTACGAGGAGCGGTACCGGCCGGTGGGCGGCTACTCCACCGGGATGAAGCAGCGGGTCAAGCTCGCCCAGGCGCTGGTGCACGATCCGGACCTGCTGCTGCTCGACGAGCCCACCAACGGGCTCGACCCTGCCGGCCGGGACGCCATGCTGGCCCTGGTCCACCGGATCGGCACCGAGTTCGGCATCTCCGTCCTGGTCTGCTCGCACCTGCTGGGCGAGGTGGAGCGGATCTGCGACACCCTGATCGCCATCGACGGCGGCCGGCTGCTGCGCGCCGACCGGATCGACGCGATGACCTCGGCCACCGACGTGCTCGCCGTCGAGGTCAGCGAGGGCACCGACGAGTTGGCCGGCCGGCTCGCCGCGCTCGACCTGCCGGTGACCCGGGACGGCCGGATGCTGCTCGTCCCGCTCGTTGACGAGCGCACCTACGACCTGATCCTCGGCGCGGTCGCCGAGCTGGACCTGCCGCTGCACCGGCTGGACCAGCGCCGGCACCGGGTGGCCGAACTCTTCGCCCCGAGGGAGCCCAGCAATGCCTGAGCCGACCGGCGTCATCCACGACATCGGCTACCAGCGCTACACCGGCCCGAGGCTGGGCCGCCGGCACGTCTTCGGCGCGCTCTACCTGCACGGCCTGCGGACCGTCTTCGGGTTGGGCCGCAGCGCCAAGGCGAAGATCTTCCCCTGGCTGGTGGTCGGCATCGTGACCGTGGTGGCCGCCGGCGTCACCGCCGTGCGCAGCCAGCTCGGCCAGGTGGTGATGACGTACGCCCAGTTCGCCGACTCGATGAGCTGGCTGGTCATCTTCTTCGTCGCGGTGGCCGCCCCCGAGCTGGTCTCCCGGGACCTGCGCAGCGGCGTGCTCCCGCTGTACTTCTCCCGGCCGCTGCCGCGCGACGACTACGCGCTGGCCAAGCTGCTCTCCCTGATCAGCGCGATCTGGCTGCTGCTGGGCGGGCCGCAGCTGGTGATGTTCCTGGGGGCGGCGTTCACCACCCCCGACGGCCTGCGCGGCACCTGGAACGAGCTGCTGGACCTGCTGCCCGGGTTGCTCTACGCCGGGCTGTGGGCGGTGGTCTTCGCCTCGATCGGCCTGTTGATCGCCTCGCTCACCGGCAAGCGGGCTTTCGCCGCCGGGGGGATCGTGGCGGTCTTCCTGATGACCACCCCGGTCGTCGGCGTGCTGTCGATCCTGCCGTCCCGCGCGGTCAACGAGCTGGCCTTCCTCGCCTCGCCGTCGACACTGGTCGGTGGGGTGGGCACCTGGGCGCTCGGCGACCTGCTGGTGCCCGCCGACCAGGGCGGCGGAATCCCGATCGGCAGCTTCGGCCCGGTCTACGCGATCGTCGCCGTGCTGCTGGTCTCCGCCTGCACCGCCCTGCTGCTGCTGCGATACCGGAAGGTGGCCGCCCGATGACCACACTCGACACCGACGCCCGGCCGGCGGTCACCACCAGCACCCTGGATCTCGCCGGGGTCTCCCGCTGGTACGGCAACGTGGTGGCGGTCAACGACGTCACCATGCGGCTCGGCCCCGGGGTGACCGGCCTGCTCGGCCCGAACGGCGCGGGCAAGACCACCCTGCTGCACATGATGGCCGGCTTCCTCGCCCCCTCCCGGGGCACGCTCACCCTCGACGGCGAGTCCACCTGGCGCAACCCGCCCGTCTACCGCCGGCTCGGGCTGGTCAGCGAGCGCGAGGCGGTGCACTCCTTCCTCACCGCCAAGGAGTTCGTGCTGGCCAGCGCCAAGCTGCACCGGCTGGCCGATCCGGAGGCCGCGACCCGCCGGGCGATCGAGCTGGTCGAGATGACCGACGCGCAGGACCGCCGGATCGGCACCTACTCCAAGGGGATGCGGCAGCGCACCCGGGTGGCCGCCGCGCTGGTGCACGACCCGCAGGTGCTGCTGCTCGACGAGCCGTTCAACGGGATGGACCCGCGCCAGCGGCTGCACATGATGGGCCTGCTGCACTCCCTCGGTGACGCCGGGCGGACGATCCTGTTCAGCTCGCACATCCTGGAGGAGGTCGAGCAGGTATCCGGCACGGTGCAGGTGATGGTGGCGGGCCGGCTGGCCGCCTCCGGCGACTTCCGGACCATCCGCCGGCTGATGACCAACCGGCCGCACGTCTTCGCGGTCCGCTCCACCGACGACCGGGCGCTGGCCGTGGCGCTGATGGCCGACCCGTCGGTCGCCGGCGTCGAGCTGGACAAGACCGGCCTGACCGTACGCGCCGGCGACTACGGCGCGTTCACCCGGGCGCTGCCCAGGATCGCGCTCGCCCGGCAGATCCGGGTCCGGCAGTTGACCCCCGAGGACGAGTCCCTGGAGAGCGTCTTCTCCTACCTGGTGGAGGCCTGATGTCGACCGTTTCCTGGATCACCGCGCGCGGACTCTTCGGCCGTCGCCGGTTCCTCATGCTGCTGCCGCTGCCGGCGGTGCTGGTGCTGCTCGCCGTACTCTGCCGGTCGCTCGGGGTGGACCCGGGCGAGTGGGCGCCGCCGGTGCTGGTCGGCCTCGGCCTGGCCGTGGTGCTGCCGGTGGTGGCGCTCATCGTCGGCACCGGCGTGCTGGGCGCGGAGATCGACGACGGCACGGTGGTGCACATCCTGACCAAGCCGCTGCCACGCTGGCAGATCGTGCTGCCGAAGCTCGCGGTGGCCGCCGGGGTCAGCGCGGTCACCGTCGCCGTGCCGCTCTACGTCGCGGGCGTGCTGGCCGACTCGGTACGCCTCGGTCTGGCCCTCGTCGTCGCCTCGGCGGTCGGCGCGCTGGCCTACTCGGCGCTGTTCCTGGCGCTCAGCCTGGTCACCCGGCGGCCGGTGCTGCTCGGCCTGGTCTACGTGCTGATCTGGGAGGGGCTGCTGGGCAACTTCGTCAGCGGCACCAGGGTGCTGTCGATCCAGCAGTGGGTGATCGCCCTGGCCGACCGGATGGCCCCCACCGCGCTGCTGTCGACCACCGTGTCGGTGCCGGTCGCGCTGGTGCTGACCGCCCTGGTGAGCGTCGGCTTCACCGTGCTGGCGATCGACCGGCTCCGCTCCTTCAGCATCGCCGGCGAAACCAGCTGACCCACCCCGCTGGGGGCGGGCCGGGTCGGTCAGCCCATGATCGACACAGTTGCGCCGATGTGGCGGTATCCAGTCACCTGGATACCGCCACATCGGCGATCTGGCCCCGACCCGCCGACCCGCCAACCCGCCGGCCCGCCAACCCGCCGGCCCGCCAACCCGCCGGCCCGCTGACCCGCCGGCCCGCCGGGCGGCCGACGGTCAGAAGGCGCTGGCGATGACGAGTTCGGGGGTGCGGTCGGGGAGCAGGTCGAGGGTGGTGATCCGGCCGGCGGCGCGCACGTCGTCGGCGATCAGGGTGAGCTGGTCGAGCAGGGCGGCCGGCCCCAGCGCCTCGGCCAGCGGGATCTCCGCCCGCATCGACAGCTTGCGGTCGGACTTGGCCCGCCGGACCTGGGCCAGCGCGTCCCCGGCCAGCCGGAGCAGGGCCGGGTCACCGGTGCCGGTGATCGCCCGGTCCACCTCGTAGGTGGTGGGCCAGGTGGCCCGGTGCACCGAGCCGTACCGCCACCACGACCAGACCTCCTCGGTCACGTACGGCAGCACCGGGGCGAAGAGCCGTAGCTGCACCGACAGGGCGGTGGCCAGTGCCGCCCGGGCCGAGTCGGCCCCCGGCCCGGTCCCGTAGGCGCGTTCCTTCACCAACTCGATGTAGTCGTCGCAGAACCGCCAGAAGAACGCCTCGGTGGCCTGCAACGCGGCGGTGTGGTCGTACCCGTCGAAGGCGGTGGTGGCGGCGGTGACCACTGTGGAGAGTTCGGCGAGCATGGCGGTGTCCAGCGGGGCGGTGGCGGGGGCGCGCAGCGCGTCGGCGGCGCCCAGCCCGAGCGCGAACTTCGACGCGTTGAGCAGCTTGGTGGCCAGCCGCCGGCCCACCCGGATCTGCGCCGGGTCGAAGGCCAGGTCCATGCCGGGCCGACCGTTGGCCGCCCAGTAGCGGACCGCGTCCGAGCCGTGCTGCTCCAGCAGCGCCATCGGGGTGACCACGTTCCCCTTGGACTTGGACATCTTCTTGCGGTCCGGGTCGAGGATCCAGCCGGAGAGCACCGCGTCCCGCCAGGGCAGCACCCCGTGTTCCAGGTGGGCGCGGACCACGGTGGCGAAGAGCCAGGTCCGGATGATCTCCTGCCCCTGCGGACGCAGGTCCATCGGGAAGACCCGGTCGAACAGCTCCGGGTCGGTCTCCCAGCCGCCGACGATCTGCGGGGTCAACGACGAGGTGGCCCAGGTGTCCAGCACGTCCGGGTCACCGACGAAACCACCGGGCACGCCGCGCTGCGACTCGTCGTAGCCGGGCGGCGGTTCGCTGGACGGGTCGATCGGCAACGACGCCTCGTCCGGTGTGAGAGGGTTGGCGTGGTCCGGCTCGCCAATGGCGTCGAGCCGGTACCACACCGGCACCGGCACCCCGAAGAAGCGCTGCCGGCTGACCAGCCAGTCGCCGGTCAGCCCGCCCACCCAGTGCGCGTAGCGGTGCGCCATGTGCTCCGGCACCCAGCGCAGCTCGTCGCCCCGGGCCAGCAGCTCCGCCCGCAGCCCGGCGTCCCGCCCGCCGTTGCGCAGATACCACTGCCGGGTCGAGACGATCTCCAACGGCCGGTCGCCACGCTCGTAGAACTTCACCGGGTGGGTGATCTCGCGCGGCTCGCCGACCAGGTCGCCGGCCTCCCGCAGCAGCTCCACCAGGGTCCGCCGGGCGGCGTTGACCGGCTGCCCGGCCAGCGCCGCGTAGGGTGCGGCCGGCACGCCGGCCGGTGGCTCGGCCAGCAGCCGACCGTCCCGGCCGATCACCACCCGGGTCTCCAGGGTGAGGTCCCGCCACCAGGTCACGTCGGTCAGGTCACCGAACGTGCAGACCATCGCGACGCCGGTGCCCTTGCCCGGGTCCGCCAGCGGATGCGCCCGCACCGGCACCTCGACCCCGAACACGGGGGTACGCACGGTCGCGCCCACCAGGTCGGCGTACCGCTCGTCGTCCGGGTGGCAGACCAGCGCCACGCAGGCCGGCAGCAGCTCAGGCCGGGTGGTGTCGATCAGCACCTCCCGCCCGCCCGGCCCGGCGAACCGCAGCCGGTGGTACGCCCCCGGGCGCTCCCGGTCCTCCAGCTCCGCCTGCGCCACGGCGGTGCCGAAGCCGACGTCCCAGAGCGTCGGCGCCTCCGCCTGGTACGCCTCGCCCCGGGCCAGGTTGCGCAGGAACATCCGCTGCGAGGCGGCCCGGGCGGCCCGCCCGATCGTGGTGTACGTCAGCGACCAGTCCACCGACAGCCCGAGCCGCCGCCAGAGCGCCTCGAAGACCTGCTCGTCGTCGGCGGTCAACCGCTCGCACAGCTCGACGAAGTTGCGGCGGGAGACCGGGGTCGGCTCCCGGCGGCGGGCCTCGGTGACCGGGGCGTCGGGCGGCTGCCACGCCGGGTCGTACGGCAGGGACGGGTCACAGCGCACCCCGTGGACGTTCTGCACCCGGCGTTCGGTGGGCAGCCCGTTGTCGTCCCAGCCCATCGGGTAGAACACGTTGCGGCCCCGCATCCGCTGGAACCGGGCCACCGTGTCGGTGTGCGTGTATGAGAAGACGTGCCCCATGTGCAGCTCGCCGGAGACGGTCGGCGGCGGGGTGTCGATGGAGTACACGTCGTCGCCCCGGCCCCGGCGACCCGGCGTCCCCGCCGTCGCCCCGCGACCCGCTACGGTCGCCCCCGCCCGGTCGAACGCGTACGTGCCCTCCTCCTGCCAGCGACGCGCCCAGCGCTCCTCGATGCCGTCCAGGGTGGGACGTTCGGGAACACCGGCGCGGGCCGTCCTCGCCGTGTCAGTCATCGGTCGATCGTAGGCAGCAGCCGGCCGCCCGCCCACCGGCTTTACCCGGTGCGGTCGGGCGGGTCCTGTCGGGTGTGCGTCCCTACCGGCGGGAGGAGGTCGTCGGCGGGGCGAGCAGCGGGCCCTTGGTGGCGATCTGGAAGTCGAGCCCGGTGCGGCCGTTGACCCGGTCGAGGATCACCGAGACCGGCGCGTAGGTGTTCTTCTCCTCCGGGTTGGTGCAGGGCCCCTCGCCGGGGTCGCCGTTGTTGAGGATGCCCAGCGCCCGCCCGTCGGACTCGGTGAACAGCGGGCCGCCGCTGTCGCCCGGCCGGGCGCACACCCGCACGTCGATGCCGCCGCTGGCCTTGCCGATGACCTCGCCGCAGCGGGTGCCCGGCAGGTAACCGGCCCCGGCCCCGGAGTCGACGTACTGCTCGCCGGCCTTCGGGGTGTACGCCGAACCGGTGGCGCAGACCACCCAGCCGGCTTGCACCGACGCGTACGGCGTGACGCCGGTGACCGGCACGTCCCGGCTGCCCCTGGTGGCGCAGGCCGGATTGTCGGCCACGCACCAGTAGTTGACCAGGCTGGGCGTGCTGCCGACGCTGCGCCTCGGGTACGCCCACCGGGTCGCCGCGCCCTCGGCGTACGGCAGCACCGCGTAGTCGTAGGGGAAGGCGTTCTCGGCCAGCACCGGGTTGGTCGACTCGACGCCCACCGGCACCTTCGGCCCCAGGAACTGGTGCCAGGTGTCGTCGACCCGCTGGTGCCGGCCGCCGACCACGCAGTGCCCGGCGGTCAGCACGTAGTACCGCCCGTTCTTCGCCCGGACGTTGAACCCGCTGGTGCAGCCGCCGACGGTGCCGTCGTCGCGGGGCACGTCCAGCCGGATGCCGCCGCGCATCGGCGGCTGCGGGCAGTAGCGCGGATCGCAGGCCTTGGGGATCGCGGCGTCGTCGAGGCGGGCCTGTGCCCGGGCCGGCACCCCGGCCGAGCCGAGCGCGCCGGCCAGCCGGGCGTCGTCGGCCCGCACCGTGTCGCCGGTGAGCACCAGCAGTTCGTTGGCCCGCTCGTCGACCAGCACGTCCCGACCGGCGGTGCCGCCCAGCGTGCCGGCCAGCCGGGTCGCCGCCGCGTCGAGGTCACGCCGCGAGTGGCGGGCCGGGACGACGGTGACGTGCCGGGCGTCCGGCAGCCCGGCGACCGCCGCGGCGACCGGCGTCGGGTCGGTCGCGGCGATGGTGAGCACCCCGCCGCCCGCCTGGTCCAGCCACATCCCCGCGTACGAGCCGGGGAAGCGGGCGGCGAGCGTGTCGGCCAGCGGCGTGGACAGCTCCTGGAGGGTGAGCCGGCGGGCGGCCTCGGCCGGGGTGACCCGGTAGCGCCCGCTCAGGTAGCTCACCGAGGCGGGCGCGGCCTGCGCCACCTGCGTCGCCGGGCGGGTCACCACCGGCGCGGGGGGCGGGGCGGCCGAAGCCGTGGCCCGGCCACCGGCGTCGGGGCGGGTCGCCGCCGGGACCTCCGCGGCGACCGGGGTCGACCCGGCGGCCCAGGCCCCGCCGGTCGACCCGGTGGCCACGGCCGGGCCGGCGGGACGGCCGACGGCCAGTGCCACCCCCGACACTCCCACCATGCCCAGCGCCACCGCTGCCGCCACCATCGTTCGTCCACGAATTCGCACGCCGCAACCTCCCCGTATGCCCGGCGATCCGACCGGCCCCACCCCGCCCGGCCGGGCGGACCGGCAGGTGGACAGGGCCGTGGCCCATCGACGAGGGCTGAGTGTAACCGTCGCCCGTCGCCCGGGCCGCCCCGCGTGGGCGCACGTCAGACCAGCGAGTCGCGCCACTGCCGGTGCAGCGCGGCGTACCGGCCGTCGGTGGTGGCGAGCCGGGCCGGCGGGCCGTCCTCCACGATCCGTCCGCAGTCGACGACCAGCACCCGGTCGGCGGTCTCCACCGTGGAGAGCCGGTGCGCGATCACCAGCGCCGTGCGGTCCCGCAGCACGGTGGCCAACGCCCGCTGGACGAGCCGCTCGGTCGGCACGTCCAGCGACGACGTGGCCTCGTCCAGGATCAGCACCCGGGGGTCGGCCAGGAACGCGCGGGCGAACGCGACGAGCTGCCGTTGCCCGGCGGAGAGCCGGCCGCCGCGCCGGTGCACCTCGGTGTCGTACCCGTCGGGCAGGGCGGCGATGAAGTCGTGTGCCCCGATCGCCCGCGCCGCCGCCTGCACCGCCGCGTCGGTGGCGTCCGGCCGGCCGAACCGGATGTTCTCCGCCACCGAGCCGCCGAACAGGTGGTTCTCCTGGGTCACCAGCACCACCGCGCGCCGCAGGTCGGCGTCGGCCAGCTCCCGCAGGTCGACGCCGTCCAGCTCGATCGTGCCGTCGTCCGGGTCGTGGAAACGGGCCAGCAGTTTCGCCACCGTCGACTTGCCCGCGCCGGTCGGGCCGATCAGGGCCACCGTCTGCCCGGCCGGCACGTCCAGGTCCAGCCCGGTCAGGATCGGCGTCTGCGGCCGGTAGCCGAAGGAGACCGAGCGGAAGGTCACCGCGCCCCGGCCCGGACCGGCCGGCAACGGCACCGGCGACGTCGGCTCGGGCACCCCGGGCCGCTCGTCCAGCACCCCGGCCAGCTTCTCCAGGGCGGCGGTCGCCGACTGGAGGGAGTTGTAGAACTGGCTCAGCTCCTGCATCGGCTCGAAGAACCGGCGCAGGTAGAGCAGGAACGCGGCGAGCACCCCCACCTCGGTGGCGCCGCCCAGCACCCGCCAGCCGCCGTACCCGAGCACCGACGCCACGGTGACGTTGCCGATCACCTTGATCCCCGGCGAGTAGGTGGCGATCAGCCGGAACCCGTGCAGGCTGGCCCCCCGGAACTCGTCGTTGACCGCACCGAAGATCTGCTGGTTGCGCGGCTCGCGGCGGAACGCCTGCACCGCGCGGATGCCGCGCAGCGACTCCACGAAGTGGACGATCACCAGGGCCATCGCCTCCCGGCTGCGCCGGTAGGCGTGCGCCGAGGAGCGGGCGAACCAGCGGGACAGCCAGAACAGGAAGGGGAACGCCAGCAGGGTCACCGCCGCCAGCGGCAGGTCCAGCCAGAGCAGGATGGCGGCGACCGACAGCACCGACAGCGCGGCGGCGACCAGGGTGTCGATCCCGCCGTCGACCAGCTCGGCGATGGAGTCCACGTCGCTGGTGAGCCGGGACACCACCCGACCCGAGGTGTAGCGCTCGTGGAAGCCGACGGAGAGGGTCAGCAGGTGGCCGTACACCCGCTGGCGGAGGTCGAGCAGGACGGCCTGGCCGATCCGGGCGGAGCGGACGAGGTAGCCGCGTCGGGCGGCGTACTCGGTGACGGCCGCGACGGTGAACGCGCCGGCGACGGCGGCCAGCGGACCCGGGTCGCCGGCCCGCAGCGGCGGCACCGCCCGGTCGATACCGAGCATGACCAGGTACGGCCCGGCCATCGCGGCGGTGTTCTGGGCGAGCAGCAGGGCCACCGCCACCCCGAGCGGTCGGCGGTGCGGGCGGAGCAGGTCCCGCAGCAGCGCCCGACTGCGCCGACGCAGGCGGGCCACCGCCTCGGGCGAGTCGTCCTCGGCGTGGCTGCGGTCGGCGTCCGGATCGGTGGCCAGCCCCCGCCAGTGGGACAGCGCGGCAGCGGTCCGTTCGTCGCCCCCGGCGGTGCCGTGCTGCCAGGGCGTGCGGTCGCCGTCCCCGGCCGGGGGGTGCTGCCGGTGCGGGTGGTCGCCGCCTCCGGCCGGGAGGTGCCGCCGGGGCGGGTGGGGGCTCACGAGCGCACCAGGCCCGGCGTCGTCGACGGGTCGGCGGCGAGCACCGCCCGGTACGCCGGGACCGTGGCCAGCAGCTCGGAGTGCCGGCCGACGGCGGTGATCCGACCACCGTCGAGCAGCGCCACCCGGTCGGCCAGCGCCACGGTCGACGGCCGGTGCACCACCAGCAGCGCGGTGGTGTCCCGGAGCACCCGGCGCAGCGCCGCCTCGACCAGCGCCTCGGTCTGCACGTCCAGCGCGGAGAGCGGGTCGTCCAGGACCAGCAGCGCCGGTCGGCCGAGCACCGCCCGGGCCAGCGCCAGCCGCTGCCGCTGCCCGCCGGAGAGCGACAGGCCCTGCTCGCCCACCCGGGTCGCCAACCCCCACGGCAGGTCGTACGCGAAATCGGCCTGGGCCAGCGTCAACGCGGCCCGGACCTCGTCGGCGTCGGCGTCCGGCCGGCCCAGGGTGAGGTTCTCCCACACCGACATGGAGAACAGGGTGGGCTCCTCGAAGGCCACCCCGACCAGTCGGCGCAGCGAGTCCAGGCGTACCGCCCGCAGGTCGTGCCCGTCCAGGGTGATCCGGCCGTCGGTCACGTCGTGCAGCCGGGGCACCAGGGAGAGCAGGGTGCTCTTGCCGCAGCCGGTCGCCCCGACCAGGGCCAGCGTCTCGCCCGGCTCGACGGTCAGCTCGATCTCCCGCAGCACCGGCTCGACGCTGCCCGGGTAGCCGAAGGACACCCGCTCGAAGCGGAGCCGCCCGTGGACCTGCGTCCGGGCCAGCGGTACGGCGTCCGGAGCGTCCACAATCGACGGCGGGGTGTCCAGCACCTCCTGGATCCGGTCCGCCGCGGTCGCCGCCTCCTGCCCGTTGGCGATGATCCAGCCGAGCGACTGCACCGGCCAGATGAGCATGAGCTGGAGGCTGACGAAGGCGACCAGCTCGCCGATGGTGAGCGCGTCCCGGGCGACCAGCGTCGCACCGCCGACCAGCACCGCGCCCAGGGTCAGGTTGGGCACCAGGTCGAACAGCGCCGAGGCGCGCGACTGGAGGACGCCCTTGCCGACCCCGGTGTCGTGCAGCGTGCGGGTCCGCCGGGCGAACCGGTCGGCCAGCTCCGGCCCCCGCCCGTAGGCCTTCACGGTGCGCAACCCCTGCGCGGTCTCCTCGACCAGGGTGGCCACGTCGCCCTGCTGGTCCTGCATCCGCCGGGAGGCCGCGTGGTAGCGCCGCCCGAACCGGCGGCTGATCACGAACAGCGGCACCGCGCTGGCCGCCACCAGCAGGCCCAGCGGCCCGTGCAACCGGACCAGCAGGATCACCACGGCGACGTAGGTGACCAGGTTGAGCACCAGGAAGAGCAAGCCGAAGGAGAGGAACCGGCGGAGCACCGACAGGTCGCTGGTGGCCCGGGACAGCAGCTGCCCGGACTGCCAACGGTCGTGGAAACCGACCGGCAGCCGTTGCAGGTGGGCGTAGAGGTCGGCGCGGATGGTGGCCTCCATGCCGACCGAGGAGGAGGACTGGCTCCACCGGCGGATGAAGATCAGCACCGCCTCGACCAGCCCGAGCAGCAGGGCCAGCCCGCCGAGCCGCACCAGCCCGGCCGGGTCGTGCCGGGCGACCGGCCCGTCCACCACCCGCTGCACCACCAGCGGTACGGCGAGACCCGCGCCGGTGGCGGCCAACGCGGCCAGCAGGAGCAGGGCGTACGCGGGGACGTACGGGCGGAGGTAGCGGCGCAGCCGCCAGAGGTTGCGCAGCGGCCGGACCCGGCCGTCCGCCCTCGGGGCCGGGTCGCCGTCACGCTGCGCAGGCACTACCCGACGGTAGCGTCGATCCGCGTCGATGCGGCTGTCAGGTTGCCGTCAGCCGGCGCTCGTGACCGAGCAACCACGTCTTCACCGCCAGCCCGTACCGGTAGCCGCCCAGGGTGCCGTCGGTGCGCAGCACCCGGTGACAGGGGACGAAGAGGGCGGCGGCGTTGCGGGCGCAGGCCGCGGCGGCCGCCCGGACCGCGGCGGGTCGACCGGCCAGCGCGGCGTAGGCGGTGTAGGTGATCGGCTCGCCGGGGCCGACGTCGCGCAACACGTCCCAGGCGTGGGTCAGGAACACCCCACCGCTGTGCTGCGTCACCGGCATCTTGTCGATCGCGGTCAGCTCCCCGTCGAGATAGGCGTGCACGGCGGCGGTCACCGGGCCGAGGTCGGCGTGCGGTCGCAGCGGGCCGCGCAGGGTCGGGTGCACCAGCGGCAGCAGGCTCTCCGGCGCGGCGGTGAAACCGGCGGCCCGGACCGCGCCGTCCGGGTCGACCAGCACGCTGAGCGGGCCGGTCGGGGTGTCGATGGTGGTGGTGTCGATGGTCGTCATGCCGCTCTCCAGAGTCTGATCACCGCGTACGACCGCCAGGGTCGCCAGCGGTCCGCGTACGTGTCGAGGAGGGTGGGGGAGTCGGGCAGGCCGAGGGCGGCGGCACCCCGGCGTACCGCCAGGTCGGTGGGGAGCAGCACATCGGGGTCGCCGAGCGCCCGCATGGCCAGGTAGCCGGCCGTCCACGGGCCGATCCCGGGCAGCGCGGTCAACCGTCGTACGGTCTCCGCCCGGTCCCCGCCCGGATCCAGGTCCAGCTCACCGGCGGCGACCGCCCGGGCCAGCGTCCGGATCGTCTCCCGCCGCGCGACCGGCATCCCGAACGCCGCGTCCGGCAACCCCAGCACCTCCTCCGCCCCCGGGAACCCCCGCAACCCCCCGCCCGGCTCGCCCGCTCTGCCCGCCCCGCCCGCTTTGCCGGCCCCGCTCGGCTTGCCCGGCTCGCCCCGGTGATCAAGAGGTTTGCGTCGTGCGGGAGCGCTCTCCGTGACCGAATCCTCTTGATCACCGGGGTCAGCGGCGGGGCCGGGGGTGGGGGTGGAGGTGGAGGTGGGAGCAGGGAGGTGGGTGAGGAGGGTGGTGAGGGTGGTGGTGGCGGCGCGGAGGGAGATCTGTTGGCCGATGACGGCACGTAGGGCCATCTCGAAACCGTCCACCGCCCGGGGGAGCCGGATGCCGGGCTCGGCGGCGACGGCCCGGGCGAGGGTCGGATCGGCGGCCAGCGTCTGGTCGGCCGCCGAGGGGTCGGCGTCCAGGTCGAACAGGCGACGGCAGCGGGCCACCGCCGGAGCCAGGTCACGCAGGTCGGCCAGCCTCAGCGTCGCCGCGACGTACCCGGTGGTCGGGGTCAGCGCGACCTCCGCCGGGCCGTGCGGCAACCGCAACCCCCGGCGGTACGTCCCGTCGCGTACCTCCTCCACGCCGGGCAGCGCCCGGTCGCCCAGGAACTCCAGCAGCGCGGCGGCGTGCAGCGGCGGCCGGTACGCCAGCCGGAGCGTGATCGTGCCCGGCCCGCCCTGTCGGCCCGGCCCGCCCGGCGTCGGCCGGCTGCCCCGGGCGGCGCGCAGCTGCGACGGCACGGTGCCGTACACCTCGCGGACGGTCTCGTTGAACTGCCGCACGCTGCCGAACCCGGCCGCGAACGCCACCTCCGCCAGGCCCAGCCCGGTGGTCTCGATCAGCGTCCGGGCGGTCTGGGCGCGCTGCGCGCGGGCCAGCGCCAACGGCCCGGCACCCAACTCCGCCCGGAGCATCCGGTGCAGGTGCCGTTCGGTGTAGCCCAGCCGGGCGGCCAGCCCCGGCACGCCCTCCCGGTCGACCACCCCGTCGGCGATCAGCCGCATGGCCCGGCCCACCACGTCGGCCCGGACGTCCCACAGCGGTGAGCCGGGTGCGGCGTCCGGCCGGCACCGGCGGCAGGCCCGCAGCCCGGCCCCCTGCGCGGCGGCCGCCGACGGGAAGAACCGGACGTTGGGCCGCTTCGGCGTCATCGCCGGGCAGGACGGCCGGCAGTAGATCCCGGTCGAGGTGACGCCGGTGTAGAACCAGCCGTCGAAGCGCTGGTCGCGGCTGTCCACGGCGCGGTAGCACCGTTCGAAGTCCAACTCCACGCCACCGATCATGCCCGCAGCTCACCGGCGGTGGCTCGCGGGAATCGGACCTGAGCGTGCGGGTGGCGGGGCCTCCCCACCCCGGACGGTCCCGGGGTGGGGAGGCCGTGGGTCAGCGCGCGGGTACCGGGGCTGCCGCGGCCGTCCGGCCGGTCGCGGGGGCCTGGTCGACGGGCGATGCGGTGCGGCCGGGGGCCGGTGCGGTGACCGGGCCGGTCCGCGGCCCGTCGACGCGCGGCGCGGGCGAGGCGGGGATGGGCGATGCCGGGATGGGTGAGGCGGGGATGGGCGACGCCGGGATGGGCGAGGCGGGGATGGCGGTCGAGGCCGGCTTGCCCGGCGATCCGGGGACGGTGCTCCGGGCCGGTACGGGTGGCGGCGGGGCGCTGTGGCGGCCGGTCCGGGCGTCCTGGTCGACGGGGGGTGCGGTCACCCCTGCCGGGGCGGGTGCGGCGGGCGGCCCGCTCGGCGTCGAGGCCGGTGCGGCCGGCGGGGCGTCCCCGCTGCTGGTGGCGGCCATCGCGAGCGGGGTGGCGATCAGCATGGCGGCGAGGACCCCCGCCGCGCTCATCGTGATCGTGGCGCGGCGGCGGGACCGGGCCCGGCGTTCCGCACGGTTCAACTGGTCGTGCACTGTCGGTGCCTCCTCGGCGAGGTCGGAGAGGGTGGCGCGGATGAGGTTCTCGAGGGGCGTGGTCACCGCCGTACCTCCAGCAGTTCGATGTCCGGCAGGAGTTGCCGCAGCCGGGCCACGGCCCGGTGGGTGCGGCTGCGCACGGTCCCGACCGAGCAGCCGAGCGCGGCGGCCACCTGGGTCTCGGTCAGGTCCTCGTAGTAGCGCAGGACCACGACCGTGCGCTGGGCCGCCGGCAGGGCGCGCAGCGCGGCCCGCATCGCCAGCCGTACGTCGGTGCCGCCGAACAGGTCCGGCCCGGCCCGGTCGTCGCCGCCAGTGAGCAACGTCTCCCGGTACCGGCGCAGCCGCCGCCACCAGCTGACCTGCTCCCGGTACATGACCGTGCGCAGGTATCCTTCCGGATCGGTGTGGCGCAGATCACGCCAGCGCGGAATGGTCTTGGCCAGCGCCGACTGGAACAGGTCCTCGGCGGCGTGCCGGTCCCCGGTGAGCAGGTACGCGACCCGCATCAGGGCCGGTGCCCGGCTGGCCACGAACTCGGCCAGCCGGGCTCGATCGTCCTCGTCCACCCACCCTCCCCGTCGTTTGTCTGTCACCGATACAGACGCCCCGGGCCACCCCGCCTATCCCGGCAGCCGGGGACGTTTCCGGTTCGGAAAGTGTCGGTAGTGGTCGGTAGCGTCCCGGCACCAACTCCAGAAAGGGTGCGGCGATGGCGAGCATGACCGGGCGGGGTGACCCTCGGTCAGGGCGGGGGCAGCTGGACGACGCCGCCGCGCAGGGCCTCTACGACCGGATGCGGGTGGTCGCGCCGGCCGCCTTCGGCGCGATCGAGCGGGACCGGGCCGACGATCCGGCGCGGCCGTTCGCCGACACCGCCTGCGGCCGGCTGGCCGGCTCGCTCGACGGGGCCGGCCTGCGGGCGCTGGGCATGTGGGCGCACCACTGGTGCATGCGGTTCTACGACGACGACACCCGGGTCGGTCGACGGCTGGTCCGGGAGATCGCCGGCCGGCGCGGGCTGGGCTGGACGCCTGACGAGGTGCGGTGGATGCTCGGCGAGTCCGAGCGGGCCGGGCCGGCGGCGCGGGAACGACTCACCCTGCCGCTCGCGGCGGCCGGCGAGCTGCCCGGCGCGGTGGACGGCAGGGCGGCGGACACCGAAGCGCTCGACGGCGGCACGGTGGACGGCAGAGCGGCGGACGGCGCGGTGCCCGACGACGGCGCGGCGGACAGCGGGGCGGGCTGGCGGCTCGCCGGCTGAGCTGTCCCGACGGGGCTGCCTGCCGGGTGCCGGTGGCCGACGGCGTAAGCTGGCCCGTCGTGAGTCTCACCATCGGCATCGTCGGCCTGCCCAACGTCGGCAAGAGCACCCTGTTCAACGCGCTGACCAAGAACGACGTGCTCGCGGCGAACTACCCGTTCGCCACCATCGAGCCCAACGTCGGGGTGGTGGGGCTGCCGGACGCGCGGCTCGACAGGCTCGCCGAGATCTTCTCGTCGCAGAAGGTGCTGCCCGCGCCGGTGTCGTTCGTCGACATCGCCGGTCTGGTGCGGGGCGCGTCGAAGGGACAGGGCCGGGGCAATGCGTTCCTGGCGAACATCCGGGACGCCTCGGCCATCTGTCAGGTGGTGCGGGCCTTCTCCGACCCGAACGTGGTGCACGTCGACGGCAAGGTCTCGCCCGCCGACGACATCGAGACGATCAACACCGAGCTGATCCTGGCCGACCTGCAGACCCTGGAGAAGGCGCTGCCCCGGCTGGAGAAGGAGGCCAAGCTCCGCAAGGACCGGGCCGCCGCGGTGGCCGCCGCGAAGCAGGCCGTCGAGGTGCTCGACGGCGGCACCACCCTGTACGCCGGGGCCGCCGCCGCCAAGATCGAGCTGGAGCACCTGCGGGAGCTGCACCTGCTCACCACCAAGCCGTTCCTGTACGTCTTCAACGTCGACGAGGCCGAGCTGGGCAACGCCGGGTTCCTCGACGAGCTGCGCGCCCTGGTGGCTCCTGCCGAGGCCGTCTTCATGGACGCCAAGATCGAATCCGAGCTGGTCGACCTGCCCGAGGACGAGGCCCGTGAGCTGCTGGAGTCGATCGGGCAGTCCGAGCCGGGGCTGGACCAGCTCGTCCGGGTCGGCTTCCGCACGCTCGGGCTCCAGACGTACCTGACGGCGGGGCCGAAGGAGGCGCGGGCCTGGACCGTGCCGGTCGGCGCGACCGCCCCGGAGGCCGCCGGGGTGATCCACAGCGACTTCCAGCGCGGCTTCATCAAGGCCGAGGTGGTCTCCTACGACGACCTGGTCACGGCCGGTTCGATGGCGGCGGCGAAGGCCGCCGGCAAGGTCCGGATCGAGGGCAAGGAGTACGTCATGCAGGACGGCGACGTGGTGGAATTCAGGTTCAATGTCTGATTTCGGTCCACCGTCTGCCGTCCAGCTCGATCCCGTGGCGCTTTTCCTACTCGTTTGACACACTGGGTTGATGAGTGAAGCGGTGTACCGGATCGGTGAGGGGCCGGCGACGCGGGTGAGTCTGTCCCTGCCCGAGGGGACAGCGGAGGCGATCCGGGCGCGGGTCGGCAAGCGGGAGTTCTCCGCGTTCATTGCCGAGGCAGTCGAGCGTGAGCTGCGCGGGCAGGTGCTCGACGAGTACCTGGCCGACTATGAGGTTCGCAAGGGGCCGGTCTCCGAGGGGGCTCGTCAGCGAGCGCGGCAGGTCTTCGACGAGGCGTTCGCCGAGGAGGGCGAGTGGCCCGCCGCAAGCTGATCCACGAAGGAACGCTGGTCCTCGACAGCGAAGGACTCGCAAAGCTGCTCGCCGATGACGAGCAAGTGGTGGCGATGACGGCCGAGGCGCGCTCGCGCGGCATGGAGGCCGTGATCAGCGCACTCACCATCATCGAGGCCGTCCATGCCCGCACGCATAAGGCACGCCTGAACTGGGTGCTTTCTGGGCTGCGAGTGATTCCGGTTGGCGACGAGGAAGCGCGGGGGGCCTCGGAGCTGCTGATGAACGCTGGTCTGCACGGGCACAAGTACGCGATTGATGCGGCAGTCGCCGAGGCTGCGCTGCGCCAGCATCGCCCGGTGGTAATGCTGACTTCCGACATCGACGACATGGCCAAGCTCTGCGGCGATCGTGTCCGGCTTGTGGCGGTGTGAGTCCCGGCTTCGGCGTCGTCGACCGCGCGCCAGGTGATGTTGTTCGGCGGCGCAACCCGGTCGAGTTCCGCTTCAACGTCCGGGCGCGGTCCACCGTGTCGCGGACGGCTCCCGGCTGGGAGCCGCGTCGGGCGGCCCCGGCGCCCGAACCGCGTTGTCAGGTCGGTTGACCGGATCTACGGTGGTCCGATGCTGATCCGAGACGCCGAGGACGGCGACTGGCCCGCGATCTACCCCTTCTTCAGCGAGATCGTGGCGCAGGGGCGCACGTACGCGTTCCCCGAGAACCTGTCGCTGGAGCAGGGTCGCGGGTGGTGGATGGAGTCCCCGCCGGGGCGCACCGTCGTCGCGGTGGAGGGGTCGACCGTTCTCGGAAGCGCGAAGATGGGTCCGAACCGGCCCGGTCGGGGCGCGCACGTGGCGACGGCCAGTTTCATGGTCGATCCACGGTATGCCGGCCGTGGTGTCGGTCGTGCTCTCGCTGAGCACGTCGTCGACCGGGCGCGGGCCACCGGTTACCGGAGCATCCAGTTCAACGCGGTCGTCGAGACGAACGAGGTCGCGGTGCGGCTGTGGCGTTCGCTGGGCTTCGAGGTGCTCGCCACCGTCCCGGAGGCCTTCGACCACCCCGAGCACGGCCTGGTGGGGCTGCACGTGATGTTCCTGGATCTGGGGTCGACCGGCCGCGCCGTCGAGCGGTGACGGAACGCGGTGGGGTTCCGCGTCGACGTCTGGTGGCCGCCGGGCTCAGTTCCTGCGGCCCGGCACCAGCCCGTCCAGATCGAGCGTGATCGTGAACGGCGTCGTGGTGCGCAGCTCGCGTCGATGGATCGCGGTCGGCACGTACGACCGGGTGGGCTCGTCGAGTTCGTAGGCGTGGACCACGGGTGCCCCGGCCTCCTCCTCGATGCGCCAATAGTTGGCGATGCCGGCTTCCGCGTACTTCCGTAGCTTGACGGTGCGGTCACGGTGGGCCGACTCCGGCGACACCACCTCCACCACCAGGAGGGTCTCCTCGGGGACGTAGAAGGTCCGAGACGGATCGTACGGTGCTGCCGCTGCCACGAGGTCGGGCTCGGGACGGTTCCATCTGTCGAGCCGGACCGTGATCTCCCGGTCGACCTCGACGCCTGGCGGTGCCTGACTGGTCAGGACGTTCACCAGCGCGGTGACCATCCGTGTGTGCCAGACCCGCTGGGGGGACATCATGAAGACGAGTGCTCCGTCGATCAGTTCGGTATGACGGGGTGCCCCGGTCAGCGTGTCGAGGTCGTCTGCGTACCACCCCTCCGGGCGGGGCGGCCGCATCCAGTCGGGCACCGCAGTCATGCCGTCACCGTAGCATTCGGTAGTCGCGGTCCCGGCCTCCTGCGCTCGCCCGCCCTGGCTCTGCGCCGTGACGGAACGCGGTGGGGTTCCGCGTCGACGTCCGACCCTCCCGGTACGGTCGCGCCATGGTCACGACGTTGACGCCCGCGCTCCCGGACGGCCGCAGCGGCGGGCGGATCGGCGGCGCACCGCCGGTGGCGATCGAGTCCGATCCGGTGCTGGCGACGCACCGCTACCTCCTGACGCTCCCGGCGGACTGCGCGTCCTGGACGGGCGGTCGTGAGGTGTCGGTGCTGCTGCGCGAAGGGTTCGAGATCACCGACGACGACCTCGAATATCCGGGCATGGCGATGCGGGCCGTCCTGCACCGGCCGTCGCCACGGGGCTCGCGTACGGAGCTCGGCTGGCCCGGGCTGCGCTGTGCCGCGTTGACGGAGTGCGACGGCGACGTCGTTCCGTTCGTGCGCCTCGGCACCGAACCGGTGCTCATCCAGAACGAACCGGGTTACGCGGACGCGGTGCTCGCCGACGGGCACACCTTCCTCTTCCAGATCGACGAGGAAGGGTGGCCGGTGGCCGGCGAACTGGCGGACATGGTCGACTCGTACCTCTGGGGATACGGCTCGGTGTACTTCTACGGCACGCCGCGCGACGACGGCACGGTGGACGAGGTGGTAGCCGGGTTCATCGACTTCTGAGCACCACACCGGTGACCTGCCGGGCCGGGTGGACGGCGCACCGCCCGACCTCGGGCAGCGGGCCGGGGCGGTGCTGGCCTACCGTGGCGGCGTGACCCTGCGACTGGAACCGATGACCGACGAGCAGTACCTCCGTTACCGGGAGCGCGCCGAGGAAGAGTACGCGCGGAACATCGCGGCCTCCGGGGCGATGCCGCTGCCGGACGCGCAGGAGAAGGCCCGGCAGGACTACCGGAACCTGCTACCCGACGGGTTGGCCACCGAGGGCCACCGGCTGTGGACGGCGTACGCCGACGCCGACGAGGTCGGCATGCTCTGGCTGCACCTGGAGCAGAAGTCCGACGGCCTGCACGCCTTCGGCTACGACTTCGAGGTACGCGAGGAGCTGCGCCGCCGGGGCTACGGCCGGGCGATGATCGAGGCCGCCGAGCGGGTGTGCCGGGAGTTGGGCGTGGTCGCCATCGGGCTGAGCGTGTTCGGGTTCAACACCGGCGCGCGGGCGCTCTACGAGCAGATGGGGTTCGAGGTCACCGCCATCCGGATGACCAAGCGGTTGTAGCGCGGGCGGCCCGGGTCACGGCACCGCGCGGGGGCTCCGGCGCTCGCGGCACCGCGCTGGTCGGGGGCGGGCCGGTCAGCCGGCGCGCAGCGCGTCGTCCACGCCGGTCTCCCGGCGGCCGAGGTGCACCGGGTCACGCCCGGACAGCAGGTCGAGCGCGGCCTTGACGCACGCGCCGTACTCGCGGGTGGAGCTGATCCACCACGTCCGGTCGTCCGCGCGGGCGGTCTCGTCGCCCACCCCGCTGGCGTCGATGCCGAGCCGCCGGCACACCGCGACGGCGCGGGGCAGGTGGAAGGACTGGGTCACGACGGTGGCCCGGTCCACCCCGAAGATCCGCTTGGCCCGGGCGCAGGAGTCGTAGGTGTCGAAGCCGGCGTAGTCGAGCACCACCCGTTCCGCCGGCACGCCGTGGGCGACCAACCAGCGCCGCATCGCGGTCGGCTCGTCGTAGCCCGGGTGCATGTTGTCGCCGGAGAGCAGGATGGCGTGCACCCGGCCGGCGGCGAGCAGCCGGCGTGCGATCTCCAGCCGGGCGGTGAGGAACGGCGACGGTGTGCCGTCGGACTCCACCATGGTGCCCAGCACCAGGGCGACCGGTGTCTCGGGGACGTCCTGCTCGGCGAAGAGGTGCCCGTCGGCGTCGCTGCGGATCCAGGCCACGCTCGCCACGGTGGCACCGGTCAGCAGCACCGTGCCGACGAGGGCCGTCACGACGGCGCGGCGGAGCCAGCGGGCTCGCCGGCCGTCGGGACGGCGCAGTCGTCGGACCACAGTGGAGAGGCTGCTCCGCATGCGGACGAGTATCGCAGGGCCGCCGGTCGCCGGGGTCGGGCGGCCGTGCGGACGAGTGTCGCGGGCCGCCGGTCGCCGAGCTCAGCCGGAGCGGACCGGCGTGAGGAATCGGGCCAGTCGGGCGAGTCCGTCCTCGCCGTGGCCGGCGGTGACGGCCCGCGCGATGACCGACCGGGCGGCGCGCAGCACCGCGGAGTCGATCCCGTGGGTGTCGGCGGTCTCGATGACGTGGGTGATGCCCGAGTGGGCCGAGGCGACGGTGGACCGGTCGCCGGGGAACCGCTCCTCGGTGAGCTGGTCGGCGAAGCGGGTCGTCATCTCGCCGAGCATCGGGGCGATGCCGGCGGCGTACCGGGCGAACGACCGGGGGTCGATGCCCTCGGCCGAGGCCAGGGCGAAGGCGTGGGTGAGTCCGCTGACCGCGGTGCCGAACAGGTCGAGCAGCGCCATGTCGTACGCCGCCGCCGCGCCCGGGTCGGCGCCGAGGTGGGCGGGGGTGCCGCCGAAGGTCGCCAGGGCGGGCAGGGCGGCGTCGAAGGCGGGCCGGCTGCCGCACCACAGGGCGATGGCGGCCGGTGTGCCGATCGTCGGGGTCGGGGTCAGGATGGCGCCCTTCACCAGGTTGACGCGGTGGCCGTCGGCCCAGTCCGACAGCCTGCGGGCCTCGTCCGGCCGGCTGGTGGTGACGTCGACGACCGTCCGTCCGGCCCAGTCGTCGTGGCCGGCCAGCACGCTGTCGACGGCCGCCGGGTTCCGCAGGCAGGTGATCACGAGGGTGGCGGCCCGGACCGCCCCGGTGACGGTCGGCGCGGCCGTCGCGCCGCGCGCGACCAGGGCTTCGGCCCGGTCCGGGGTACGGTTCCAGACGGTCGTCGGAACCCCGGCGGAGATCAGGGTGGCGGCGAGCGCCCGGCCCATCGGACCCAGGCCGAGCACCGCCACCGGGTCACGGTACGTGAGTTGTGGATCGCTCATGCCGAGGACGCTAGACCTTCACGTTGACGTGAAAGTCAAGTCCGCGGTCTGCTGTCCGCATGCGAATCGGTGAACTGGCCCGGCGGGCCGGGGTGAGCACCCGCGCCCTGCGCTACTACGAGGAACAGGGACTGCTGCGGCCCGACCGGCGGCCGAGCGGCTACCGCGACTACGGCGAGCAGGCCGTGACCACCGTGCGGCACATCCGGTTGCTGCTCTCGGCCGGGCTCGGCACGGCGGTGATCGCCGAGATCCTGCCCTGCGTGCCGGACGACACCACGGTGCTCGCCCCGACCTGTCCCGAACTCCTCGACGGCCTGGCCGAGGAGCGGGCGCGGATCACCGCGTCGATGCAGCGGCTCGCCGCGGCCCGGGACATCCTCGACGCCCTGATCGCCACCGGGGCTCCTTCCGCCGACCGGGAGCCGGCCGCCACGGCCACCACGGCCGGTGCTGCCGGGCGGGGCGCGGGTCAGGAGATGTAGTGCAGGATCACGTTGTGCACGTGGTGGCTCTTCTGCGCGCCCCGGAACTCCACCTCGTAGGTGTGGGTGCCGACGTGCACCGCGATCGAGCCGGTGGAGAAGAACTCCCCGCCCCATGACTTGTTGCTCACCACGCTCACGCTGGTGATCTTCGAGTACGGGATGCTGGTGATCGCGTACCGCTTGCCCACGAAGGAGCGGTCCTGGATGATCACGCGCCGGTCGGTCAGGCCGATGAACCCGGTGCCGGTGCCGACGGCGTCGTAGACGGCGATGATCTGTTCCCCGTCGAGCAGTCCACTCTGGATCTGCTGGAACTGCTCCTTGCGGTCGTACGTCACATTTGCCATGGATCCCACGGTAGGAGGTGCCCGCCAGCCTCCGCCGTTCCCCGTCGGTTGGTCCGGTCGACTAGTCTCGCCATGCCTGGCCGGACGCGGGCGACGGGGGAGGGCGGCGGCGTGACCAGCGAACATTCCAAGACACAACCCGGCGACGAGCCGCAGGGGCAGTCGACGTCGACCGGTGCCGGAGCCGGAGAGGCGGCCCCGACCGGTGACGGGCAGGCGGCCCCGACCGGTGACGGGGAGGCGGCACCGACCCCTCCCGCACGCCCCGCCGCCGTCGGGGACTGGGAGCCGTGGCCGCAGCGGTCGGCCGACCGGGGCCGGCTGAACCGGCTGGCCGTCGTCACCCTCGTCCTCGGCCTGCTCGGCGGCGTGCTCGCCCTGGTCACCGCCGGGTTCGCGCTGCGCCGGATCCGGCGCGACGGCGAGCGGGGGAAGGGCCTGGTGGTCGCCGGGCTGGTGTTGTGCGGTGGGTGGCTGCTGGCCGGGCTGGTGGCGTGGGGCGTCACCTGGACGGGCTCCGCGCCGGACACCGGGCTGCGCGCCCTGCGGGTGGGCGACTGCTTCCGGGTTCCCACCGGGGCCACCGCCAGCCGGACCGCGCCCGAGCAGGTCACCCGGGTGCCGTGTGACACCCCGCACCAGGCCGAGTACGTCGACGACTTCCCCGCGTACGAACGGTCCGCCGACGAGCGGTACCCCGGTGCGGCGGTGCTCTCCCAGCGGGCGGAGGCGCTGTGCCGGCAGCGGCAGCGCAGCTACGTCGTGGATCCGCTGGGGCTGCCCGCCGAGGTGCGGTTGAGCTGGTACCTGCCGACCCGGGTCGACTGGTCCACCGATCCCACGATCACCTGTTACCTGACCGCGCCGGAGGCCCTGTCCCGGCCGCTGCGGATGGACGGCACGGTGCTCGACCCGGCCCAGCTCGGCTACCTGCTGGCCACCCGGGACTGGGTCGAGACCCGGGCCGCGCTGGTGGCACAGGCGCCGGCGGCTCCCCCGGCCACCCTGCGGGACGCGGTCCGGCGGGCCGAGACGACGCACACGGACATGTGGTTCCGGCTGCGCCGGGAGCCCTGGCCGGAGCCGGTGCGGCCGGCGATGGAACGGATGCTCACCGAGATGGAGCAGGCCGAGCCGGCCTGGCGGAACGCCGACGGGGAACCCGATCGGGGCAAGCTTCTCCAGATCGTGGCGCAGGCCGGGCAGCACCCCGACCCGGCCACCGAGCTGGCGGTACGCCAGGCGCTGGGACTGCCCACCGCGCAGGGCGAGCCGATGCGGTGACGAAGCCCGCTCAGCCGATACGGTGACCGGTGCGCTCAGCCGACGCGGTGACGAGCGCGCTCGGCGGGCACGGTGACCGGTGCGACAGCCGGCGCGACGACCGGGTTCAGTCCTCCGTCACCGCGCGGTACGCGTCCTCGATCCGGGCGGCGAGGAGCACCTCACCCTCGGTGAGCGGCTCGCCGTCGCCGTGGCCGACCCGGATGCGCGTCTCGGTGTCCCGCCGGCTGATGTCCGGCCGCAGCCGCAGCGCGTCGGCGACCACCTTGATCCGTTCGGTCAGCGCCGCGTGCTGGGAGTCGTCCATGACCAGGGTGCGGCGGATCTGCTCACCCTCGCGGGTCCACCCGTGCAGGAGCGTGAGGGCGTCAGTGAGATAATCGTGCTTGGCTCGGCTGGTGAACAGCACGCGCATCACCGCACCTCCCAGGCGCCGTTGCCGGCTTGTGGCCAAATCGTCGCCGTCCCGTGTCCTCGTGGTGCTAACAGTCTGTCGACCCGATGGCGGTGTGTCCACGCCCACACTTCCGTCTCTTATTGGCCTACCGGTCGGCCACGGTACCCAAACCGACGATTGATCTGGCACGCTGGATGCCCGTGCAGACCGAACGGCGTAGCGGTAACGGACAGACCGACCGGCGCGAGCCGCGGGTGGTCGTGGGCGCGGCGATCATCTCCGCCGGGCGGGTGCTGGCCTGTGCCCGCACCGCACCGCCCGAGGTCGCCGGCATGTTCGAGTTCCCCGGCGGCAAGGTCGAGCCCGGGGAGAGCGAGACGGCTGCGCTGATCCGCGAGTGCGCCGAGGAGCTGGCCGTCCGGGTCGAGATCGGCGAGCGGGTCGGCCGGGACGTCCGGATGGCCCACGGCCGATCGGTGCTCAAGGTGTACGCCGCCCGCCTGCTGCACGGTGACCAGCCCCGCGCGCTGGAGCACTCCGCGATGCGCTGGCTCACCGCCGGTGAGCTGCACAGCGTCACCTGGCTCCCGGCCGATGCCCCCATCGTCGCCGCCCTCGGCCCGCTGCTGGCCACCGACTGACCGGTATCGGACACCCGGCTGGGAAACGCCGACGGGGGCCGACGGCTCTCGCCGTGGCCCCCGTCGCGTGTCGTGCCGCCCGACGCCGGTCGCGCTGCGTCAGTGCCGTGCTACCTCGGTGCCCGACCCCCGTCGTGCTCTACCTCAGTGCCCGTCGCCGTGGATCGTGGGCTTGTCGTCCTGGCTCGGGTGGGCGAAGTTGAGGTGCTCCGGCGGCAACGGGAAGGTCACGTCGTCACCGAACGGCGACGGGGCCGCCGCCCGGTCGAAGGTCAACTCGGTCAGCGGGAGCCGCCCCCGGTCGTCGACCGCCGGCATGGTCGGGTGCGGGACCTCACGGTGCCAGTTCACACCCTGCTGCGCCTGGGCCTCCGCAGCCGGGTCGCCGGAGCCTCCGGCGTGCGAGTGGACTCCGGTCTGACGAGTTCCGCTGTGCACCACGGACCCCTTTCCCGCGCTGTTCGCGGTGCTCTGGGGCGTCTCACCCCGACGGAAGATCTTGCTACCGAGCCATACCAGGGGATCGTACCTGCGGTCGACGACCCGCTCCTTCATGGGGATGATCCCGTTGTCAGTGATCTTGATGTGCTCGGGGCAGACCTCGGTGCAGCACTTGGTGATGTTGCAGAAGCCGAGCCCCTGCTCCTGCTGCGCGTACTGCTTGCGGTCGGTCTTCGCGTCCAGCGGGTGCATGTCCAGCTCGGCGGCCCGGATGAAGAACCGGGGGCCGGAGAAGGCCGGCTTGTTCTCCTCGTGGTCGCGGATCACGTGGCAGACGTTCTGGCACAGGAAGCACTCGATGCACTTGCGGAACTCCTGCGAGCGCTCCACGTCGACCTGCTGCATCCGGTACTCGCCCGGGGCCAGGTCGGCCGGCGGGGCGAAGGCCGGCGTCTCCCGGGCCTTCTCGTAGTTGAACGAGACGTCCGTGACCAGGTCCCGGATCACCGGGAAGGTGCGCAACGGGGTGACCGTGACCGTCTCGGACTCCTCGAACGTCGACATCCGGGTCATGCAGCTCAGCCGGGGCTTTCCGTTGATCTCCATCGAGCAGGAGCCGCACTTGCCGGCCTTGCAGTTCCACCGGCAGGCCAGGTCCGGCGCGTCGGTGGCCTGGAGTCGGTGGATGACGTCGAGGACGACCTCACCCTCGTTCACCTCGACCGAGTAGTCCTGGAGGTCACCGCCGGTCTCGTCGCCCCGCCAGATGCGGAACTCCCTCTTGCTTCCCATCAGTTCGCCTCCTCGCCGACGACGTCGAGGTCGGCCAGCTCCTCGTCGGTCAGATACTTGGCCAGCTCGGTCCGGTCGAAGAGGCCGATCAGCTCGGCCCGCATCGTCGGCAGCGGCTTGTGCTCCAGCCGGACGGTGTCGCCGTCCAGGGAGCAGACCAGGTTGACCCGACGCCAGGCCGGGTCCATGGTCGGGAAGTCCTCCCGGGTGTGCCCGCCGCGCGACTCCTGGCGCTCCAGCGCCGCCTTCGCGGTGCACTCCGAGACGACCAGCATGTTGCGCAGGTCCAACGCCAGGTGCCAGCCCGGGTTGTAGCGCCGGCCACCGACCGCGCTCACCTTCGCCACCCGCTCCCGCAGCTCGGTCAGCCTGCGCAGGGCGTCGACCAGCTCGCCCTCCCGGCGGATGATCCCGACCAGATCCCCCATCACCGCCTGGAGGTCCTGCTGGAGGGTGTACGGGCTCTCCCCGGTGTCCCGCTGCAACGGCGCCAACGCCGTCTCCACGGCGGTCTCCACCGCACCCACCGGCACCTTCGGCCGCGCGGTCAGCTGATCGGTGTACGAGGCCGCGTGCCCGCCGGCCCGCTTGCCGAAGACCAGCAGGTCGGACAGCGAGTTGCCACCCAACCGGTTGGAGCCGTGCATGCCACCGGAGACCTCACCGGCGGCGAACAGCCCCTGCACGGTGCCGTACGCCGCGCCGGAGTCCGGGTCCACCTCGACGCCGCCCATCACGTAGTGACAGGTCGGCCCGACCTCCATCGGCTCGGCCGTGATGTCGACGTCGGCCAGCTCCTTGAACTGGTGGTACATCGACGGCAGTCGGCGACGGATCTCCTCGGCCGAACGCCGGGAGGCGATGTCCAGGTAGACGCCGCCGGCCGGCGTACCCCGACCGGCCTTGACCTCGCTGTTGATCGCGCGGGCGACCTCGTCGCGGGGGAGCAGCTCCGGCGGACGCCGGTTGTTGTCCGGGTCGGTGTACCAGCGGTCCGCCTCCTCCTCGGTCTCCGCGTACTGCTTGCGGAAGACGTCGGGGACGTAGTCGAACATGAACCGCTTGCCGTCGGAGTTCTTCAGCACGCCGCCGTCGCCGCGCACCGACTCGGTGACCAGGATGCCCTTCACCGAGGGCGGCCAGACCATGCCGGTCGGGTGGAACTGGAGGAACTCCATGTTGATCAGCGTGGCCCCGGCCCGCAGGGCCAGCGCGTGACCGTCCCCGGTGTACTCCCACGAGTTCGAGGTGACCTTGTAGGACCGGCCGACGCCACCGGTGGCCAGCACCACCGCCGGGGCCTCGAACAGGATGAACTCGCCGGACTCCCGGTAGTAGCCGAACGCCCCGGCCACCCGGTCGCCGTCGAGCAGCAGCTCGGTGACGGTGGTCTCGGAGAACACCTTGATCCGCGCCTCGTAGTCGCCGAGGTCGCGCTTGTCCTCCTGCTGGAGGGAGACGATCTTCTGCTGGAGGGTGCGGATCAGCTCCAGACCGGTGCGGTCACCGACGTGCGCCAGCCGGGGGTACTCGTGACCGCCGAAGTTGCGCTGGGAGATCTTCCCGTCCTTCGTCCGGTCGAAGAGCGCGCCGTACGTCTCCAGCTCCCAGATCCGCTGCGGCGACTCCTTCGCGTGCAGCTCGGCCATCCGGAAGTTGTTGAGGAACTTGCCGCCGCGCATGGTGTCGCGGAAGTGCACCTGCCAGTTGTCCCGGCTGTTCACGTTCCCCATCGCGGCCGCCGCGCCGCCCTCGGCCATCACGGTGTGCGCCTTGCCGAAGAGCGACTTGGAGATGATCGCGGTCTTCTTGCCGGCGAGCCGGGCCTCGATCGCCGCGCGCAGGCCGGCGCCGCCGGCCCCGATCACGACGACGTCGTAGTGGTGTCGCTCGATGCGAGTGGTAGTGGTCATGTCGCGCGCCCTCTAGTTGATGAACCGCAGGTCGTCGAACCATCCGGCGGCGACGGCCATCACGTAGAAGTCGGTGAGGGCCAGCGTGCCGAGGGTGATCCAGGCGAGCTGCATGTGCCGGGTGTTGAGCTTGGACACGAACGTCCAGGCCCGGTAACGCACCGGGTGCGCGGAGAAGTGCTTCAGCCGGCCGCCGATGATGTGCCGACAGGAGTGGCAGGAGATGGTGTACGCCCAGAGCATCACCACGTTGAGCAGCAGGATGACGTTGCCCAGCCCGAAGCCGAAGCCCTCCGGCGAGTGGAAGGCCAGCACCGCGTCCCAGGTGTTGATCAGCGAGATGATCGCGGCGGCGTAGAAGAAGTAGCGGTGGAGGTTCTGCCCGAGCAGCGGGAACCGGGTCTCCCCGGAGTAGGACTTGTGCCCGTCCGGCACCGCGCAGGCCGGCGGCGACAACCAGAACGACCGGTAGTACGCCTTGCGGTAGTAGTAGCAGGTGAGCCGGAACAGCAGCAGGAACGGCAGGGTCAGCGCCGCGTCCGGGATGATCCACCAGCCGGGCAGGAAGCTGCCGAAGTGCGACGATCCCTCGACGCACCGGTCGGTCACACAGGGGGAGTAGAACGGCGTCAGGTAGTGGTACTGCTCCACCCAGTACCACTTGTGCATGAACACCCGGACGGTCGCGTACGCCACCCAGGCGGTGAGCCCGACGACGGTGATCAGGGGGGCGAACCACCAGCGGTCGGTTCGCAACGTCTTCGCCGTGATGGCGGCGCGCGCCCGCGCCCCCCGCGGCTTCGTTGCCGTTGATGTCATTCGAGTTGTCTTCCTGACGGGACGGGCCCTCGCGGGCGGCGGTTCACGTTCCGTGCGGTCAGCGGACCGGCCGGACCGTGTCCACTGCCACGTCTTGCGGCACGCAGGCGACCGCGCCGGGGCATCGGCGCAGCTAAGTGACACACGTTACGCCGATCTCCACGGTCGGGCCGCGCAACGCAGTGTCCCGTGTGTCCCGCACCTTGGAAAGCCCCGCGCCACGATCGGTTCCGGCCGGCACCCCGGGGCGGCCGGACCGGCGCCCCGACGGACCGGCGGCGACCGCTCAGCCCGAGGCGCCGCCGGTGAAGTTCCACGAGGCCAGCCGCAGCGGCGGCGCCTCCCACCAGCCGCCGTCGGTCCGGTCCGGCTGGCGGACCGGCGACCGGCCGAGCCCCAGCACCGCGCCCGGCCCCAACGCCCGCGGGTACGCCTCGGTGAACCGCAGGTTCCGCACCGCCCGGGTCGGCACGCCGTCCTCCACCAGCCACACCCCGTTACGGGTCAACCCGGTGATCACCAGACTCTTCGGGTCGAGCACCCGGGTGTACCAGAAGTCGCTGACCAGCAGCCCCCGGGCCATCGGCGCGACCAGCGCGGCGGTGTCCGCATCGGCCACCGCCCCGGTGCCGTCGCCGGTCGGGGCGGGACCGGGGTCGCCGTCGCCGGCCCGGCCGAGCAGGCGCACGGTACGCGGGACCGGGCCGAAGGTGGACCCGCCCGGGGCCCCGTGGCCGGTCGACGTGGCGCCCGCCCCGGCGGCGCTGCGCCGGTCGTGGGCCACCGCCAGGGTGGTGCCCGCCTCGACCAGGGTGAGCGCCCGGCAGGGGGTGCCCTCCAGGTCGAACGGCATCGCGCCGCCGTACGTCGGGTCGTCGACCAGGGTCACCGCCGGATCGAACTGGGCGGTGCCGGGGCGGGCGAACGACTGGCCTTCGGCGTGCCGCTTGCCGTTGAAGCCGTACCAGGCGAGGTTCTGCAACAGGTCGGCCACGGCGGCCGGTTCGAGGACCACCTCGTACCGGCCCGGTGGCAGCTCGACCGGGTCGGCGGCGGCCCGCGCCTTGGCCGCCGCCCGCCGGCCGAGGGCCGCGCCGTCGAGCCCGTCGAGGCGGCCGGCGCAGATCCGGGCCACCCCGTCCGCGCCGTCCGCCCGGGCGATGCCGTCCATCGCGGCCTCGGTGGTCCGCCCCTGCGCCGACTGTCCGAGCGAGTTGGCGAACGCCCCCGACCGGTACGAGGTGCGGCAGTAGCCGGCCGCCTCCAGCCCGCCCACCGCGTCGACGAAGGCCCGGACCCGCTCGGCGCGGGCCGCCGGCTCGGCGGTGGCGGTGGCCTCGTCGAGCAGGCCGTTGGAGTGCACCGCCGACGGTGGGGTCAACCCCGGCCAGGCCGGGTCGGGTGGGCAGAGCCGGGCCGCGGCGAGGGTGCGCCCGACCAGGGCGCGCAGCCCGTCCGCGTCGACCAGGCTGCCGCCCCCGGCGGCCGTCCGGCCGTCGACGTGCACCCGCAGCCGGACCCGCACCCCGGACTCGGCGACGTTCTGGTGGATGAACGAGTTGGCGAACCGGGTCAGCGCCAGCTCGTGCCGGACGACGGTCACCTCGGCCTGGGCCGACGGACCGGCGACCTGGTGGACCAGCTCCACCACCCGGGCGGCGACGTCCAGCTCGGTCGCGCCGGTGTCCCCCGGGCCGGTCATGCGCGTACCCCCACCCGGACGCCCCGGAAGCGGGCCGGCGCGGCCGGATGGCCGGTGTGCCCGATCTGGCCGGGCTGGCCCTTTCCGCAGTTCGGGGTGCCCCACGGAACGATCTCGGAGGAGAGCATGTCCATCGACCGCCAGAACAGCGGCCCGATGCCGGTGTAGGTGGGGTTGCGCAGCATCCGGCCCCGCCGGCCGTTGCGCACCTCCCAGGCGATCTCACAGCCGAACTGGAAGTTGAGCCGCCGGTCGTCGATCGACCAGGACCGGTTGACGTCCATCAGCACCCCGTCGTCGGTGGCCGCGATGATCTCGTCGAGGGTGTGCGGGCCGGGCTCCAGGCCCACGTTGGTCATCCGCACCATCGGCAGCCGGGCCCACCCGTCGGCCCGGACGCTGCCGCCGTGGTCCAGGCCGGCGACGGCGGCCGAGTCCCGGCCGGCGAGCACCCCGACCCAGCGGCCCTCGCGTACCGCGTCGCGTTTGACCGCCGGGGAGCCCTCGTCGTCGAAGCCGAAGCTGCCCAGCGCGCCGGGGATCGTCGGGTCGATGGTGACGTTCATCAGCTCGGAGCCGTACCGCAGCGACCCGAGCCGGGCCAGGTCGAGCCAGGAGGTGCCGGCGAACGCCGCCTCCCAGCCGAGGATCCGGTCCAGCTCGATGGCGTGCCCGACCGACTCGTGGATCTGCAACGCGAGCTGCTCGTCGCCGAGGATCAGGTCGGTCTCGCCGGCCGGGCACTCGGGCGCGGTGAGCAGCGCCCGGGACTCGTCGGCGATCCGGGCGGCGTGCCCGGTCAGGTCCAGCGACTCGACCAGCTCCCAGCCGGTGGTGCCGTACTGGCCCCGGTAGCTCGGCCAGGAACGGCGCTGCGTCTCGTGCTCGCCGATCGAGGTGGCCGAGATGCCGCCGCCGCACTCACGGATGTGCTGGTCGATGCGGTGCCCCTCGCTGGAGACGAACCACTTGCGGGTGTCCCAGATCTGGTAGAGCCCCTCGGCCAGGTCGGCCCCCTGCCCACGGGCCGTCGCGGTGGCCCGGACCAGCAGGTCGCCCTTGTCGGACAGCGCCACCCCCAGCGGATCGACCGCGCAGCCGGACGCCCAGCTCGCGACCGTCGGCTCGGCCGGGGTCAGCGTGATCGGTGGACCGGGTACCCGGGCGCTCGCGGCGGCGACCTCCGCGGCCCGCCGGCCGGCCGCCCGCGCCGCCGCGTCGGACAACTCGGGTACGGCGTGGAAGCCCCACCCGGACCCGACCAGCGCGCGTACCCCCAGGCCGAGGCTCTCGTCCTGGGTCAGCTCCTCGATCTCGCCGTTGCGCGCGGACATCGACTCGTAGCGCAGGTGCATCACCCGGGCGTCGGCGTACCGGGCGCCCGCGTCGAGGGCGGCCTGCACCGCGGCGGACGCCGCATCGAACTCGGTCATGGACCGACCCTAGGCCAGTCGACCGACATCCGTCAGGGCACCAGATCCTCGGGCCGGATCGTGGCCCGCACCGGCTCGATCAGGCGCAGGGTCTCGCCGCGTTTGGTGGCGGAGTGTTCCGTGTAGTGGCGGCCCCGCCGACGGTGGAGGCGTAGCGCGCCGGTCTTCTGCTCCACCAGCAGGTACCACTCGATGCCGGCCGCCGCGTAGTAGTGCATCTTGAGGACCTTGTCGGTGGACGCGTTGCTCGGCGAGACGATCTCGCAGACGAGGTGCACCTCGGCCGCGTCGATCATGAGTTCGTCCAGATTCACGGGGTCGGTGACGATGAGGTCGGGGATGGGGATGCGGCCGGGCCGAAGCCGGACGTTCACCGCCTCCAGTAGTTCCAGACCGGCCTGCTCGGCCGCCGGTTCGAGTATGTTGCCCAGTTTGCGCGAGATGCGCTGGTGGCGGGGGGTGGGGGCTGGGGTCACGTGGAGGCTCCCGTCGAAGAGTTCGACGCGTTGCGGGGTCTCGTCGAGGGAGAGGTACTCCTCTTCGGTCCACGGCCCGTCGTGGCCGAACACCGCTGCGGTCATGGTCGGTCACCTCCACCTCGTGTCGCCGGGCATCCTCCACCGGGCACTCCGCCCATGGTCGCACCCCGGGTGCGACGGGCCGGCGAGGACACCGCGTGGCGATTACGCTGTGGTCCGGCGACGGCTCCCGCCCCGTAGCTTATTTTCAGCTCCGTCTCTTTGTTGTAGGTTCCCTGCAACCCGAGGAGGCGGTCGTGGACAGTCCGCACGCAGCGCCGTCCGGTCCGCCGGACGCCCGCCCGGACGCGCCCGGGACACCCAACGACCGCCGTCCCCCCGTGCCGGAGCCGCGCGGCGGTGACGACCCGTACCTGCGGGTGGACGACCTACGGGTACGGTTCGACACCACCGACGGCGTGGTGCGCGCGGTCGACGGGGTGTCCTTCGCCGTGCCGCGCGGCCGGACGCTCGGCATCGTCGGTGAGTCGGGCTCCGGCAAGAGCGCCACCGCCCTGGCCGTGCTCGGCCTGCACGACCCCCGGCGGAGCACCGTCACCGGCGGGATCGCCGTCGGCGGCCGGCAACTCGTCGGCCTGGCCGAGGAGCAGGTACGCCGGCTGCGCGGCCGGGACCTGGCGATGATCTTCCAGGACCCGCTCTCCGCGCTGCACCCGTACTACCCGGTGGGGCGGCAGGTCGCCGAGGCGTACCGGGTGCACCATCCCCGGGTCGGCCGGCGGGCGGCCCGGACCCGGGCGGTGGAGATGCTCGACCGGGTGGGCATCCCGCAGCCGGCCCGCCGCTACGACCAGTACCCGCACGAGTTCTCCGGCGGCATGCGGCAACGGGCGATGATCGCGATGGCGCTGGTCAACGATCCGGCGCTGGTCATCGCCGACGAGCCGACCACCGCGTTGGACGTGACGGTGCAGGCCCAGATCCTCGACCTGCTCGCCGACCTCCAGGCCGAGTTCCGCACCGCGATCGTGCTGATCACCCACGACCTGGGGGTGGTCGCCCAGGTCGCCGACGACGTGCTGGTCATGTACGCCGGGCGGGTGGTCGAGCAGGGCAGCGCGGCGCAGGTGCTCCGCCGGCCGCAGCACCCGTACACCTGGGGGTTGCTCTCCAGCGTGCCGTCGCTGCACGGCGACGCGGACGCGGACCTGGTGCCCATCCCGGGCAACCCGCCCTCGCTGATCCACCTGCCGCCCGGCTGCGCGTTCCACCCCCGATGCCGGTACGCCGACGACCGCTCCCGCACCGAGCTGCCGCGACTCGCCCCGGCCGGCGCGGACGACCACCTGGTCGCCTGCCACCTGCCCACCGACGACCGCGCCCGCCTGGCGACCGCGGCCCTGAGCGGGAGGCCGCTGCCATGAGCGCGAGGAACGTAGCGCAGCGGAGTCCCGCAGTCGCGGGCCAGAGGCGGCTGCCATGAGCGCGAGGAACGTAGCGCAGCGGAGTCCCGCAGTCGCGGGCCAGAGGCGGCTGCCATGAGCGCGGTCGAGCCGTTGTTGCGGGTGCGGGGGTTGACCAAGCACTTCCCGGTGCGGACCGGCCTGCGGGCCAGCGGGCTGGTGCGGGCGGTCGACGGGCTCGACTTCGAGGTGCGGCCCGGTGAGACGCTGGGGCTGGTGGGGGAGTCCGGCTGCGGCAAGACCACCACCGGACGGCTGCTGGTGCGCCTGCTGGAGCCGACCGCCGGGACGATCGAGTTCGCCGGGCGGGACATCACCCACGCCCGCCGCCGTGAGCTGCGCCCGCTGCGGCAGGACCTCCAGATCATCTTCCAGGACCCGTACGCCTCGCTGAACCCCCGGCACACCGTCGGGCGGATCGTGGCGATGCCGTTGCAGGTCAACGGGATCGACCCGCCCGGCGGGGTGAAGCAGCGGGTCCGCGAGCTGCTGGAGCTGGTCGGGCTCAACCCGGAGCACTACAACCGCTATCCGCACGAGTTCTCCGGTGGGCAGCGGCAGCGGGTCGGGATCGCCCGCGCGCTGGCCCTGCGGCCGAAGCTGATCGTCGCCGACGAGCCGGTCTCCGCGCTGGACGTCTCGATCCAGGCGCAGGTGGTGAACCTGCTGCGGGACCTGCAGCGCGACCTCGGGCTGGCGTTCGTGTTCATCGCGCACGACCTGGCCGTGGTGCGGCACTTCTGCCAGCGGGTGGCGGTGATGTACCTGGGTCGGATCGTGGAGATCGGCGACCGGGAGGACGTCTACCGGCGGCCCCGGCACCCGTACACCCGGGCGTTGTTGTCGGCGGTCCCGGAGGTGGCGGCGTCGGGTCGGGCCGGGCGGATCCGGCTGACCGGGGACGTGCCGACGCCGCTGGACCCGCCCTCGGGCTGCCGGTTCCGTACCCGGTGTGTGAAGGCGCAGGACGTCTGCGCCCGCGAGGAACCGGCGTTGGTGGTCGACGCCGGGGGCCGGCACGCCACCGCCTGCCACTTCCCGGAGATCGGACCGCCGACGGCCGGGCCGGGCGGTGCCGTGACGGCTGCCGGCGCGGGCGGGGTCGGCGACGACGACGGAGAGGTGGCGGGATGAGCGTGTCCCCGGTCGACCCGACGACGCTGGCCGGAGCCGGAGCCGGAGCCGGAGTCGGAGCGGCAGGCGGCGGGCCGGAGAGCGGCGGGCCGGCGGCTGGTGGGGGTGTCGTCGGGCGGTCGCCCGGCCGGCTCGCCTGGGCCCGGCTGCGGCGCGACCGGACCGGGCTGGTCAGCGGCGGCATGCTGGTCTTCTTCGTGCTGGTGGCGCTCGCCGTCCCGCTGATCGAGTGGGCGTACGGAACCGGCCCCCGGGAGCAGTTCCAGTCCCGGCTGGACGGCTTCGGCATGCCGCTCGGCTATGCCGGCGGGGTGACCGGGGAGCACTGGTTCGGGCTGGAGCCGGGGCTGGGGCGGGACATCTTCATCCGGATGGTGCACGGGCTGCGTACCTCGCTCTTCATCGCCTTCGTGGCGGCGGTGGTCACGGCGACGATCGGTGTCGTGCTGGGCACCGTCGCCGGCTACCTGGGCGGCTGGGTGGATGCGGTGGTCAACTGGGTCACCGACCTGACCCTGGCGATGCCGTTCCTGATCATCGCGTTGGCGTTGACCCCGACCGTCGCGCTGCGCTTCTACGGCCAGCGGGAGGAGGTGCCGGCGGCGTTCCAGGTCGGGGTGCTGATCGCCGTCTTCGCGCTGTTCGGCTGGACGAGCACCGCCCGGCTGGTGCGGGGGCAGGTGATCGCGTTGCGCGAGCGGGAGTTCGTGGACGCGGCGCGGGCCAGCGGCGCGGGGCTGGGGCACATGCTGTTCCGGCAGCTGCTGCCGAACCTCTGGGCGCCGATCCTGGTGTCCTTCTCGCTGGCGGTGCCGGCCTACATCACCGGCGAGGCGGCGCTGTCGTTCATCGGGGTCGGGCTGACCGACGCCACCCCGAGCTTCGGCCGGATGATCTACCGCAGCCTGGACTACCTCCAGACCGACCCGGCGTACGTCTTCTTCCCCGGCGTCACGATCTTCGCGCTCGTGTTCGCCTTCAACCTCTTCGGTGACGCGCTACGCGACGCGCTCGACCCGAAGTCGTCCCGGTAGGAGGTGCGGCGGTGGCGCGGTTCCTGCTCAAACGGCTCTTCTCCGCGACGTTGACGCTCTTCGCGGTCAGTGTGCTGAGCTTCCTGATGTTCTTCGCCCTGCCCCGGGATCCGGTCAGCGGCATGTGCCCCAAGAACTGCAACCCGGAACGGCTGGAGCGGGTCCGCCAGGAGCTGGGCCTGAGCGATCCGCTGCTCAGCCAGTACGCCGGCTACATGAAGGGCATCGTGACCGGCCGGGACCTCGGCAGCGCCCAGGGCGGCCGGTGCGACGCGCCCTGCCTGGGCTGGTCGTACGTCGCCAACGAGGCGGTCAGCGACACCATCGCCCGGGTGCTGCCGGTGACGGTGAGCATCGTCGTCCCGGCGGCGGTGCTCTGGCTGCTGCTCGGGGTCGGCCTGGGCATGGTCTCGGCGCTGCGCCGGGGCACCTGGCTGGACCGGGCGGCGATCGGCTTCTCGCTGGCCGGTGCGTCGTTGCAGCTCTACTTCGTCGGGGCGGTGCTGCTGCTGGTGTTCGTCTACACGCTGCGCTGGCTGCCGGTGCCGAGCTACACACCGCTGCTGGACGACCCGGTGCGCTGGGCCAGCGGGCTGGTGCTGGCCTGGCTGTCGCTGGCGTTCCTGTTCTCGGCGATCTACGCCCGGCTGTCCCGGGCGCAGATGCTGGAGACGCTGTCGGAGGACTTCGTCCGGACCGCGCGGGCCAAGGGTCTGGCCAGACGCACGGTGTACGGCCGGCACGCGCTGCGCGCGGCGATCACCCCGGTGGTCACCATCGCCGGGCTGGACGTCGGCGGCGCGCTCGGCGGCACGGTGATCACCGAGACGACCTTCGGCCTCAACGGCCTGGGGCGTACGGCGGTCGACGCGGTCCGCGCCGGTGACCTGCCCACCATCATGGCCACCGTGCTGATCGCGGCGGTCTTCGTGGTGCTGGCGAACGTGCTGGTGGATCTGCTGTACGCGGCCATCGACCCCCGGGTGCGGCTGCGCTGACCGACCACCAGGGGACAGAAGTTGTCGAAATCTGTTAGACAGTCCGAAGGTTTTCTTCTTGACGGTCCCCGGGGCGTCGGCGGTCACCGCCCGACGCCGACGGGATGGAGGAGGTAGGGGATGCGACCACGCGCAGCAGTCGCCGCAGGCGGCGCGATCGCCCTGGTGGTGGCGTTGGCCGCCTGTTCGGAGAACACGGGCGAGGGCACCACCGTGGACACCGGCCGGCAGCAGACCGGGGTGATCGCCACCGACCCGAAGGACTCCCAGGGGCCCGCCGCCGAGGTGGCCGGCGCGGCGAAGGGCGGCACCTTCACCGTCATCCGGGAGACGCCGATCTCGCATCTGGACCCGCAGCGGACGTACTCGTTCGCCGGTCTGATGGCCAACCCGCTCTTCGCCCGCTACCTGACCACCTGGAAGGACGACGGCAAGGGCGGCCTGGTGCTGGTCGGTGACCTGGCGCAGACCCCCGGCAACAACGTGAACAGCGACTGCCGGGTCTGGGAGTTCACCATCAAGGACGGGGTGAAGTTCGAGGACGGCAGCCCGATCACGTCCCGGGAGATCGCGTACGGCATCGCCCGCTCCTTCGACCCCGACCTGACCGGCGGCCCCACCTACCTCCAGGAGTGGCTCGCCGACACCCCGCAGTTCGACACGAAGTGGGACTTCCGGAAGAACAAGGGGTCGCTGCCGCCGGGGCTGACCATCCCGGACCTGAAGACGCTGCGGTTCGAGTTCGCCAGGCCCCGCTGTGACCTGCCGTTCGCGGTCTCGTTGCCGACCACCGCCCCGCTGCGGCCGGACCGGGACACCGGGGTCAACCTGGACCAGAAGCCGTTCTCCTCCGGGCCGTACAAGATCGCCAAGAATCAGGCGGGCGTGCAGCTCACCCTGGACCGCAACCCGCACTGGGACGCCGCCACCGACCCGGTCCGCCACCAGTACCCGGACCGGTTCGTCTGGACCTTCGGGCCGACCGCCGACGCGGCCGTCAACCGGGTGATCGCCGACAATGGCGCCGACCAGAGCGCGCTGGCCTGGAACTACGTGCCGGCCTCGCTGGTTGCCCGGGTCGCCCAGGACCAGGCGCTCAAGGCGCGCAGCGTGCTGTCCCCGACACCGAGCGCCAACCAGCTCGTCATCAACAACCAGCGGGTCACCGACCTCGCCGTGCGCCGGGCACTCAACTACGCCATCGACCGCGACGGCCTGGTCAAGGCGCTGGGTGGGCAGACCGTCGCCCAGCCGATGACCACCCTGATGCCGCCGTCCACCATCGGCTACCAGGCGTACGACGCCTATCCGGCCGGCGCCAACGGCGACGTCGACAAGGCCAAGGAGCTGCTCGCCGGCAAGACCCCGGAGCTGGTCCTCGGAGTGGCCGACAACACCACCGAACAGCAGATCGGCACCCAGCTCAAGGCCAACCTGGAACGCGCCGGCTTCAAGATCACTGTGCGCAACGTCCCGGACGACGCGAAGCTCGACGAGATCAAGAAGAAGAACAACCCGTGGGACCTCTACATCGGCAACTGGGCCGCCGACTGGCCCAGCGGCGCGTCGATCCTGCCGGTGCTCTACGACGGCCGCACCATCAGGGCCGAGGGCAACAGCAACCAGGCGTACTTCAACGACCCGGCGGTCAACGCCGAGATCGACCGGATCCAGGCCATGCCCCCGGCCGACCAGGGGCCGGAGTGGGGCAAGCTCGACCAGCGGATCATGACGGAGTACGCCCCCGTGGTGCCGCTCTTCGTCGACGTGGCCTACACGGTGCACGGTTCGAAGGCCGGCGGCGTCTTCATCTCCAGCGTCGTCGGCTACCCCTCCTTCGTCAACGCCCACGTCAAGCAGTGACGTCACCCTGAGCTGGAACGGGACTCCCTCCCGGCCCGTGTCGGGAGGGAGCCCGTCAGCTCGTGGGCGCGCGGCGCGGTACCGGCCGCGCCCGTAGCCGCTGGTACGACTCGTACGAGTGGTGCGATCGGCGTCGCTGCCGCCCGGGAGGCTCTGGCCCGCATCGACGAGGGCGACACCGACACCGGTGCAGACGCCCCGTCCCCGTCCCCGCCCCCGCCCCCGTCCGAGATCGTGCTGGATCCAGGATGTAGTGGGCTTCCGGCGACTCCGAGGCCACTACATCCTGGATCCGGTATGACCTTGGGGGACTCGGGTGACGACTCCGGTGTACGGGTGGGCTCCATTGGCGGGCTGGGCTCTACCGCCCGGGAGCCTTCGCGCTCGTCCCCGGCCTCTGTCGGTGCTTCGGCCGCCCGTTCGGCAACTGGCTGGCCTGATCCACCCCGTGGGGCCGATGGTGCGGTGTCCGCGTGCCGGGACACCGCACCATCGGCGATATCGCCTCGATCAGGCCGGCGGTGTCCGATCAGGCCGGCAGGCGTCGATCAGGCCGGCGGTGTCGCCCTCAACAGGAGGACTTGATGTCGAGGGTTACCGGGACGCTCTGGGTGGTGGTGCCGTCGGTGACCTGGAGCAGTGGGACGTAGTGGCCGAGGGGGGCGCCGTGCAGGCGGAACGCGGCCAGGATCTGCACGACGTGGCCGTCGCCGGACCCGGGCGGGGTGCTCTGCGGGCTGTAGACCTCGGTGCCGGCGGGCATCCCGGTGTAGCCGGCGGTGATCGTCGTCGTCCACGTCCCGTCCAGGACGACGAAGAAGTACAGAGCGCGCGGGTCGTCGGGGATGGCGCAGATGCGCTGCGGCAGGTCCTCCAGGGTCCAGGTCGACGAGCTGACCGGGGCGGGCGACGCAGCGACCGGGGTGCCGCCGACGAGGGCGAGCGACAACGCCGCCAGTACGGGGGCGGTGATCCGGCGGGTGGTGCGGGCGAACTTCATGATCGGCTCCTTACCTCTCCGGCATGAAACGGTCACCGACCAGAGTGGCAGGGGGATTTCAGAGGGTTCTGAGAAGAACGTCGGAAAAGGTGATCACCGAGGCCCGTCGCCCCGCGTCCGGAGGCCGGTCGGCAGCGCCCTCAGCGCCGACCCCTTAGACAGAGGCGCAAATCGATTGACCGTGGATCGGCCGGTCGGGAGAGTGCAGGGCATGGACCCCACGTCACGCGCCAACCGGACCGCCTGGGAACTGGCCCACCAGGAGCGGGTCTGGGCCGACGACGAGATGCTGGCCGAGGCGGCGGCCGGCGGCACCCTCGTCGCCAGCGAACGCGCGCTGCTCCGGGACATCCTGGCGACCCGACCCCTGGTGGTGCACCCGCAGAGCGGCAACGGCCAGGACGACATCGCCCTGGTCCGGGCCGGTGCCCGGATGGTGGTCGGGGTCGACTACAGCGAGAACGCGATCACCGGCGCGCGGGGCCGCGCCGACGCCCTCGGTGCCGCCTGCCACTACCTGGTCGGGACGGTCCCCGGGGTGCCGCTGCGCGACGGCTGCGTCGATCTCGTCTACACCGGCAAGGGCGCGCTGATCTGGATGCCCGACATCGACGCCTGGGCCGCGGAGCTGGCCCGGCTGCTGCGCCCCGGTGGCCACCTGTTCGTCCACGACGGGCATCCGGCCACCGACCTGTGGACCTGGGACCTGGACGAGCCGCGCATCCGCCCCGACCGCAGCTACTTCGGCCGCTCGTTCGTCTGCGCCGACGACAGTTTCCCGGCCCACGGGGCGGTGATGTTCCAGTGGACGCTCGGCCGGATCGTCACCGCCGTGGTCGACGCCGGCCTGGAGGTCCGACAGCTCGCCGAGTACGCGGAGCCGTTCTGGCGGATGGGTGACGTCGACGCGGCGGCCTTCCGTGGCCGCCTGCCGAACGCGTTCGCCCTACTGGCCCGCCGCCCCACCGCCCGCTGACCCGCCTCGACTCAGCCCAGGTGGGTACGGAGGAAGTCGAGTTCCAGGCGGAGCAGGCGCTCGGACAGCCCCCCGGCCGCCAGGTGGGTGGCCCCGGTCAGCGGCAGCACCGCGTGCGGCCGACCGGTGGACAGCAGCGCCGCCGACAGCCGCAGCGTGTGCGCGGCCACCACGTTGTCGTCGACCATCCCGTGCACCAGCAGCAGCGGCCGGGCCGGCTCACCGGGGCAGAGCGGCTCCGCCGCCAGCTCCACCAGCGAGTGGTGGCCGTACACGTCGATGCCGTCGTCGGGCAGGCCCAGGTAACGCTCGGTGTACGCGGTGTCGTACAGCGTCCAGTCGGTGACCGGGGCGCCGGCGATACCGCACCGGAACAGCTCCGGATGCCGCAGCACCGCCAGACCGGCCAGCCAGCCGCCGAACGACCAGCCCCGGACCGCCACCCGGTCCAGGTCCAGGTCGGGATGTTTGCCGGCGAGCGCGGTCAGCGCGTCCACCTGGTCGGTCAGGATCACGTCGGCCACCCGCCGGTGGATCGCCTTCTCGAACGACGGCGCCACGCCCGGCGTACCCCGGTTGTCGATGGTGACCACGGCGAACCCGTTGTCGGCCCACCACTGCCGCTCCAGCCAGGCCGACCGGGCGGCCACCACCTCCTGGTGACCCGGACCGCCGTAGACGTCGAGCAGCACCGGCAACCGGGTGCCCTTGACGTGCTCGGTCGGGTAGAGCACCGCCGTCGGTAACCGCCGGTCGGTCACCCGGACCAGCATCGGCCGGGGCGCGGACGACGGGGTGGCCGCCAGCGACCGCAGCCGGGCCACCTCACGGTCACCGCGCCACACCGACCAGGCCGTCCCCGCCTCGTCCAGCGACGCCGTGCCGACCACCAGCGTGTCCCCGCCGACGATCGCCGTGTGCCAGCCCGGGGCGCTGCTCATCCGGCGGGTGTCCACCCCGCCGCCGATCACCGTGCGGACCCGGTAGAGGTGCCGCTGGCTCGGTTCGCCCTCGCTCGCCTCGACCAGCAGGTCGGCCGGGCCGGAACCGGTGGGCAGCCGGCCCACCACCCGCCGCACGTACAGCGAGGGCGGGGTGAGCAGGGTGCCGTCGGCGAAGAGGCAGCGGGCGTCGTACCCGTCGTGGGCCAGCTCGCCGCCGACCAGCACCCGGCCGTCCGGCAGGTGGGCCGGGGTGCCCGGGATCGGCTCCACCCAGCGCGGGTCGGCCAGCTCGGCGTGCACCTGGGTCTCGCCGGTGCGCGGGTCCACCGCGAGCACCAGGCCGTGCTGCTGCGACCGGCGCAGGACGGTGATCAGCGGGTTGCCGTCGGCCCAGTCGGCCGAGGCCAGGTAGGGGTAGGTCTCCCGGTCCCAGTGCACGTCGACCCAGCCGTCGTCCAGGTCGAGCAGGTGCAGGCTGACCTCGGCGTTCGGGCCGCCCGCCCGGGGGTACGCGACGACGGTCGGCGGGGTCGCCGGGTCCGCCGGGTCGTGCAGGTGCCACTGGGGCAGCCGCGACTCGTCGACCCGGGCGGCGAGCACCATCCGCCCGTCCGGCGCCCACCAGTAGCCCCGGAACCGGCCGAACTCCTCCGCCGCGACGTGCTCGGCGAGGCCCCAGCTGACCCGGCCGTCCTCGCCGGCCAGCAGGGTGTCGGTGCCGTCCGGGTCGATCACCCGCAGCTCGCCCCGGCGTACCCCTTCGGCGGCGTCGGTGACGTACGCCAGCCGCTGCCCGGTGGGGTCGGGGCGCGGGTCGACCACCGGGCCGACGGTGGTCACCTCGATCACGTCGCCGTGCACCAGGTCGGCCCGGAACAACCGCCCGGCCAGCGCGAACACGGCCACCCGGCCCGCGCCGTCCAGGGCGTACGAGCCGATGCCGGCGGCGCTGAGCCGGCGTCGTTCGCGTAGCGTCCGCTCGCCCGGGGCCAGCGCCACCGGCTCGGCGTCCTCGCCGAGCAGCACGGCCGGGTCGGCGATCAGCCGCTCCTCGCCGGAGGCGGTCTCCAGCGCCCAGAGCGCGTCGGCCGGGTCCTCCGGGCCGCCGGAGCGCAGGAAGACCACCCGGGAACCGTCGTCGGCCACGGAAACGGCACGCGGCGCCCCGTGGCTGAACCGACGGGTACGGGCGGCCAGCTCGGGAAAGTCCACAACCCGGATCGTAGAGCGGTGTCGGGCGTGATGTGGCCGACCTGCCTGGACGCGTACGCCCCGGGGCACCCGGACCGCCGGTTAGAGTGACCGTCGTGACGACGCTGCCCGACCGACGCCTGCTGCTGGTCCACGCGCACCCCGACGACGAGTCCATCGGCACCGGGTCGACGATGGCGCACTACGCCGCCGCCGGTGCCCACGTCACGCTGGTGACCTGCACTCTCGGCGAGGAGGGCGAGATCCACGTGCCGGCGCTGGCGCAGCTCGCCGCCGCCGAGGCCGACCAGCTCGGCGGGTTCCGGATCGGGGAGCTGACCGCCGCCTGTGCCGCGCTCGGCGTCACCGACCACCGCTTCCTCGGCGGCGCGGGGCGCTACCGGGACTCGGGCATGATGGGCATGCCCACCAACGGGCACCCGCGGGCGTTCTGGGCCGCCGACCTCGACGAGGCCGCCGGGCAGCTGCTGGACGTGATCCGGGAGGTCCGTCCGCAGGTCATGGTCACGTACGACCCGAACGGCTTCTACGGGCACCCGGACCACATCCAGGCGCACCGGGTGGCGATGCGGGCGTACGAGCTGGCCGCCGCGGAGGGCGTCGCCCCGGCCAAGGTCTACTGGACGGCGCTGCCGCGTACCGTCCTGGAGGCCGGGATGAGCCACTTGACCGCCTCGTCGGACAACCCGTTCGACGGTGTCGACAGCATCGACGACCTGCCCTTCGGCACCCCGGACGACCAGATCGCGGCCCGGATCGACGCCACCGGGCAGCACGCCGCCAAGGAGGCGGCGATGCGGGCGCACGCCACCCAGATCCCGGCCAACTCGTGGCTCTACGCGATCGCCGGGAACTTCGGTGCGGAGTTCATGGGGGTGGAGTACTTCACCCTGGCGGTGGGGGAGCGGGGGCCGGGCGGCGGGCCGAACGGCTGGGAGGACGACCTCTTCGCCGGCATCGACGTCACCGCCCCGCAGTGGGCCGTCCGGCTGCCGGAACAGCCCGGCCACGACCTGGCCGACCCGGCGTCGGCCGGGGACGGGCCGCAGCGGGCCGCCGCGACGGCCGGGCTCCGGTGACCCTGCCCGCCACGCCGGTGCCGGTCGTCGAGGAGGAGCCCGCCGCCGAGGCCCCGCCACCTGGCCTGCTCCGCCGGCTGCTCGACGTCGTGCTGCGGGTCGTCGGTGGGCTGGTGGCGGTGGCCGGTGGGGTGCTCACCGCGCTGATCGCCCTGCTGCTGTCCACCGTCCGGGTCGGCGGTCAGTTGATCGGGGTGTCGGTGGTGGTCACCATCGCCGGGGCGGTCGCGGTGAGCTGGTTCGCGTACGCCACGGTCGGCCGCCGGTGGGCGGTGGCGTTGCCGGCGCTGCCGTGGTTCGTGCTGATGGCGGTGGCGGCGGTCCGCACCGACGAGGGTGACCTGCTGGTCGCCGGGGAGAACTGGGTCGGGCTGGCGATGATCACCACCGGGGCGATGACCTTCGCGGTGATGGCGTTCCGGCAGATCCTCAGCCCGCAGCCGCGCCGGCACGACGGGTGATGACGACACTCGGTCGGCGGTGGTAGATATTCCTGCCAGGAGACCCGCCGACCGGGCGGGCGGTACGGCGGGAGGCGTGTGATGACGCAGCGGTGGCGGGCGGTCGGGGTACTCGCGGCGGCCCTGTTCGCGGTCAACGTGGTGGCCCGGCTGATCATCAAACTCGGCTTCGACGGCAACGACACCGCCGCCGACCGGGTCTCGCTGGGGATGTTCGTCGTGGTCGGGCTGATCCTGGCCGGGGTGGTGTTCACCTGGGGTAAGGCTGTTCCTGCGGCGCGGTGGGGTGCCGACGTGTCCGCCGCGGTGGCCGTGGCGCTGCTGCTGACGGTGCTCGTCGGCCCGTTGCTGGTCGGGAACAACCCGTTCGGCGGGGGCGCGGGGCTGTTCTTCGCTCAGATCTGGCTCTACCTCGTCGCCGCGGCGGCCGGCGTGGCGCTCGGCTACCTGGTGCTGATCACACTCGGCCGGGACCACCGCTCGCAGCAGCTGCGGCGGTACGCCGAGCGCAACGTGGGCAAGCCGCGCCGGGTGGTCCGGCGCTGACCACCGCTCACCGCGACGGGCCGGGTCAGGCCGACGGGGCGACCCGGGTCAGGTAGGTGTGGTGGGTGGTGAAACCGAGCTTGCGGTAGAGCGACACCGCCTCGGTGTTGCGCTGCTCCACCTGCAGGAAGGCGTGGGTGGCGCCCTCGGCCGCACCCCAGCCGGCCAGCTCCCGGACCACCCGGGCGGCCAGCCCCTGCCGGCGTGCCGACGGGGCGACCTCGATCAGGCTGAGCCCCAGCCAGCGGCCCTGCCCGGTGACCGTGCCCCGGGCCGTGGCGACCAGCGCGCCGTCGGCGTACACCTGGGCGAAGCGGAGCCGGTCCACGGCGGTGAGGATGTGCCGGGCGGAGGCCGGCAGGCCGCCCTTGCGGCCGGCGGCGACCGCGAGCCACTCCTCGGACGGCGCGTCGGCCAGGGTGACCGGCGGACCGTCGGCCGGGGCGGGTTCCGGCGGTAGCAGGGTGGTCAGCGGGACGGTCTGGACCAGGGTCAGCGGCCGGGCCGTCCAGCCCCGGGCGTCGAGTTCGGCGCCGACCGGCACGGCCAGCGGCAACGGCGTGTTGACGAGGGCGGGCTGGCCGCGCTCGGCGTACCAGCGTTCGATCGCGTCCACGGCCGCCGGCAGCGGGCGGTCCGGGTCGCCGACCGGCAGCGCCGAGTTGGCCCGCCCGGTCCAGCCGTCGGCGGAGCGCAGCAGCCAGTCGCCGAGCCGGCCGCGGACCGGCGCGGGCCACGCCTCGTCGGCCGCCAGTTCCAGCTCGACCACGGCGGTCGCGGTGGGCCGCCGGGTGGGGGGCACCCGTTTGGCCCGGTGCACCTCGGCCACCGGCACCCGGACCCGGCCCTGGGCGGTGGCGATGGTGAGATGGGTCTCGCTCAGCTCCACCAGCTCGCCGAGGGCGTCCGAGAAGAGGGGCCGGCCCTCACGAATCCCCACAATGCGGCGAACCACGATCCGGTGTCCCACATCCTGCTGTCTGAGCACGATCGACCTCCTCCCCGGCGAGATACTAGGCTCTTAGCGTCGCGGGTGATCGCGACGAGTCTTGCGGAGGAGAAGACCGGTGACCTACATCATCGCCGAGCCGTGCGTGGATGTGCTCGACAAGGCATGCATCGAGGAATGCCCGGTCGACTGCATTTACGAGGGCAACCGGATGCTCTACATCCACCCCGACGAGTGCGTCGACTGTGGTGCCTGTGAGCCGGTCTGCCCGGTGGAGGCCATCTTCTACGAGGACGACGTCCCGGAGCAGTGGAAGGACTACACCGGGGCCAACTACGAGTTCTTCGAGGACCTGGGCTCGCCGGGCGGCGCATCGAAGATCGGCAAGGTGGACAAGGACGCCACCTTCGTCGTCGGCCAACCGCCGCGCGGCGAGGACAGCTGAACCGGCCGGTGGCGCCGGGGCCGACGGTCGGGTCCGCGCCGGAGCCGCCGGTCGGCTCCGCCGCGGTGTCGGCCCGGTTGCCCGAGTTCACCTGGGACGCCCTGGACGCCGCGGCCACCCTGGCCGCGGCGCACCCGGACGGCCTGATCAACCTGTCCATGGGTACGCCGGTCGATCCGGTGCCCCCGGTGATCCGGCAGGCGCTGGCGGACGCTTCCGACGCGCCGGGCTACCCGCTGACGGCGGGCAGCCCGGCGCTGCGGGCCGCCATCGCCGGCTGGGTGGGCCGGGCCTGCGGTGCCGGCGTCGACGGGCTCGGGGTGCTGCCGACGATCGGCTCCAAGGAGCTGGTCGCCTGGCTGCCCACCCTGCTCGGGATCGGTCCCGGTGACGTGGTCGTGGTGCCCTCGATCGCCTATCCGACCTATTCCGACGGGGCCGCGCTGGCCGGCGCGACCGTCGTCCGCGCCGACTCGCTGACCGCGGTCGGCCCCACCTCCCGGGTACGCCTGGTCTGGGTCAACTCGCCCGGCAACCCGACCGGTCGGGTGCTGCCCGCGGCCCACCTGCGCAAGGTGGTCGACTGGGCGCGGGAACGCGGCGCCGTGGTGGCCAGTGACGAGTGCTACCTGCCGCTGGGTTGGACGGCCGACGCGACGCCGGTGTCGGTGCTCGCGCCGCAGGTGTGCGGCGGGTCGTACGACTCGGTGCTGGCGGTCCACTCGCTGTCCAAGCGGTCCAACCTGGCCGGCTACCGGGCCGGGTTCGTCGCCGGGGATCCGGCGCTCGTCGCCGAGCTGCTCAAGATCCGCAAACACGCCGGCATGATCGTCCCGGCCCCGGTGCAGGCCGCGATGGTGGCCGCGCTCGGTGACCAGACGCACGCCGACGAGCAGCGGGAACGCTACCGGGCGCGGCGGGCGACGCTGCTCGCCGCGTTCACCGGGGCGGGGTTCCGGCTGGACCACTCCGAGGCGGGCCTCTACCTCTGGCTCACCCGCGACGAGGACTGCTGGCGCACCGTCGACTGGCTGGCCCGGCGGGGCGTCCTGGTCGCCGCCGGGGCTTTCTACGGTCCGGCCGGGCAGCGGCACGTCCGGGTGGCGCTGACCGGCTCCGACGCCCACGTCGCCGCGGTCGCCCAGCGGCTCGCCCAGCCGTAGGGCGAAGCGGTGGGGGGCGACGTGGGCCGGCTCCGGGCCGCCGTGGTGGGCACCGGCCTGATCGGCGGTTCGATCCTGCTGCGGCTGCACGAGGCCGGCCTGCGGGTGGTCGGCTGGGATCCGGATCCGGCGACCCGGGCCGCCGGCAGCCGGCGGGGGCTGACCTTCCCCGACGACCTCGCCGACGCCGTCCGGGACCGGGACGTGGTGTTCCTCGGCGGCCCGCTGCCGAGTCTGCCGGAAACCCTGCTCACCGTGGCCGGGCTGACCGACGACCGGTGTGTCGTCACCGACGTGGGCAGCACCAAGGCGGCGGTCGCCGAGTTCGCCGGGGCGCACGGGTTGACCGGCCGGTTCGTCCCCGGTCATCCGATGGCCGGCGCGGAGCGGGCCGGGCTCACCGCCGCGCTGGCCGGGCTCTTCGTCGACGCGGCCTGGGTGCTCTGCCCGAGCGTCGACGGGCTGGGGCCGTTCCGGTCGCTGGTGGGGCTCGTCGTCGACGTCTTCCAGGCCCATGCCGTACCGATGTCGCCGGGGGTGCACGACTCCGTCGTCGCGCTCTCCTCGCACGTGCCGCACCTGCTGGCCGGCAGCCTGGCCGGGGCCGCCGCCGACTCGGCGGTGCGCGACGCGGTGGTCCGGCTGGCGGCGGGCAGTTTCCGCGACGGCACCCGGGTCGCCACCACCCCGGCCCGGCGCACCGCCGACATGCTGCTGGCCAACCGGGAGCAGGTGCTCCGGCAACTGGCCGAGGTGCGGGCCGCGCTCGACGGGCTGGCCGAGGCGGTCCGCGCCGACGACCTGCCCACGCTGGTGGACCGCTACGAGCGGGCGGCGGCGGTACGCCGGCCCCGGCCGGAAAGCGCGCCACCCGTGCGCCGGGAGTTCGCGCTCGACGGCGACCCGGCCGACGAGCTGGCGTTCGTGCGGTCGATCGGCGAGTCGGGCGGGCACCTCACCGGGTGCACGGTGGCGGGAGGGCGGGTGACGTACACCGGTGTGCGCCCCGCCGACGCCCCGGCCTGACCGCGCGGAAACCGGCGGCGGCCCGGTCGCGCCGTTAGGGTGGGTGCGTGGCGGACGGACCGGTGGTGGCGGTACGCGGCGAGGCGTACCGGGAGGTGGCACCCGAGCTGGCCCGGTTCGAGGTGACCGCGACGGCCCGGGAACGGGACCGTCAGGTCGCCCTGACCCGGCTCGCCGAGCGGGCCGCCGCCGTCCGGGTGCTGCTCGACGAGCACGAGCCGGCGGTGGACCGCCGGGAGGCCGGTGAGCTGCGGGTACGCCCCGAGACCAACAGGTCCGGCGAGCGGGTCGTCGGCTACCTGGGCAGCGTCTCGACCACGGTCACCGTCACCGACTTCGGCTCTCTCGCCGAGCTGATGCTGCGGCTGGCCGAGCTGGACCAGGTCGAGGTCGCCGGCCCCTGGTGGTCGCTGCGTCCGGACAGCCCGGTGCACCGCGACGCCCGGCACGCGGCGATCACCGACGCGCTGCGCCGTGCCCGGGAGTACGCCGAGGCGCTCGGTGCCCGGGTGACCGCGCTGGTGGAGCTGGCCGACACCGACGAGGGCTTCGGCGGGGGCGGGGCGATGTACGCCCGCCAGGACCGGATGGGCGGCTCGCCGGAGCTGGAACTCGACCCCCGTCCGCAGCCGGTGCACGCGGTGGTGCGGGCACGGTTCACCATCAGCGAGCCGGACCTGGCCTGATGCCCGGGGCGCGTCAGTTCTCCGTCGACGACCTGGTGGCCCGGGCCCGGTCGCTGGCCGACGCCGGCCCCCGGCAGCTGCTGGGGATCGCCGGGGCGCCCGGCGCGGGCAAGTCCACCCTGGCCGAGCGGGTCGTCGCGGCGGTCGGCCCGACCGCCCGGCTGGTGCCGATGGACGGCTTCCACCTCGCCCAGGCGGAGCTGGTCCGGCTGGGCCGGGCCGACCGCAAGGGCGCGGTGGACACCTTCGACGCCAACGGGTACGTGTCGTTGCTGCGCCGGTTGCACCGGTTGGAGCCGACCGCCGTGTACGCGCCGCTGTTCCGCCGTGACCTGGAGGAGCCGGTGGCCGGGGCGGTGGAGGTGCCGCCCTCGGTCCGGCTGGTGGTGACCGAGGGCAACTACCTGCTGCTCGACGATCCGCCCTGGGACGAGGTGCGGTCGCTGTTGCACGAGGCGTGGTTCCTCGACCTGGACGTCGAGCTGCGGCTGCGCCGGTTGGTGGCGCGGCACGTCGCGTACGGGCGGTCGCCGGAGGCGGCGCAGGCCTGGGCGTACGGCAGCGACGAGGCGAACGCCGCCCTGGTGGCGGGCACCGCCGACCGGGCCGACCTGGTGATCCGGTCAACCGACCCGGGGTGACGGGATGCCACGCCGCAGCAGCCGGGCCACCAGGGTCCGTTCCCGGTGGAACTCCAGCGCCTCCGGGTAGCCGCTGTGGTTGCGGATCGGCGGGTCGGCGACCTCGCCCCCGCTGGGGTGCAGGGCCTCCGGGTCGCTCACCGGCACGTCCCGTTCCCCGGCGTCGACCTGCCAGCCGAGCGGGTCGGTGCCGCGCCAGAAGTTGGTCCACGCGACGTAGCCGGAGGGCCAGGTCAGGGCGTCGGCGAGCACCCGGAGCCGGTCCGGCCCGAAGTAGGCCGGGAAGATCCGTCCGTAGAGCCGGGTGAGCTGGCAGCCGTAGGACAGGAACCAGATCCGCCGCCGCCACCGGGTGGGCAGTTGGAGCAGCATCGCCGCGCAGAGCACGGTGCCCTGGCTGTGACCGGAGAGGATCACCCCGTCCATCCTGCGCGGGTCGGGCTCGGCGAGCGCGAGGATGCCGGCGACCCGGGTCTGCAGCTCGGGGACGGCCCGCTCGGCGTAGCTGGGCGGGGCGAGCGGATGGGCGGCGCGGGGCCAGAACGTGCCGATGTCCCAGAGCACCCCGACGCTGCGCCGGACGGTGTCGTTGCGGTAGACCAGCATGCCCAGGCCGGCGACCACCAGGGGGAGCCAGCCCAGCATGGTGTCGCCGAGGTCGGCGGCGGCGTGCACCAGGCCCGCCCAGCCCGACGCCCCGGCCGGCGCGGGCCGGGTACGGCTGAGCATGGCCACGCAGGAGAGGGCGACCAGCACCGTCGCGACCGTGGCGTAGCAGCCGATCAGCCGTACCGCGTGTTCGCCGACCAGGCGGTGCAGCGCGCGGTAGGTGCTGACGTCCCGACAGCGCCGCAGGTCGTGTGCGGAGACGGCCTGACCGTCGGCGACGAGGCGGGCGTACTCGACGCGGCGCAGCCGGTGCAGGATCACTCCGGCGTGGATCAGCGTGCCGATCAGGGCGGCCGTGGCGACGGTGCAGGCCAGCCCGGCCCAGAGCGCCGGCAGTGGCGGCACGATCGGCGAGAAGCCGCTGGGCGAGGAGGGGCCGTTGAGCCGGTCGGTGATCCAGTAGTGCAGGCCGGCGCAGTAGGCGATGGCCATCATCCACCCGAAGCCGGCGATCACCGCGGCCCCCCGGCCGCCCCAGGCCACGGTGGTGTGCCCGGCGGCCGGTCGCCGGTCGACGTCGGCGCGGGGCAGCAGCAGGCCGGTCGCGGCGAGCGCGATGGTCGCCGTGGCGAGCAGCCAGATCCGCGGCCCGTCGGGGGCGGCGGGGAGGCCGGGCAGCCGGCCGTCGAGCCAGGCCGTCCCGAGGGGGAGCAGCACACCGGCGGCGGCGGGGGCGAGCAGGGCGCGGCGGCCCGACCTGGCGACCGCGCCGATGGCGATCAGCAGCAGCACCTGGTAGGTGGCGAGCCAGGCGACGATGCCGTCGTAGCCGGGCAGGGAGCGGTCGGCGAGGCAACCGGCGGTGGTCGGGTCCAGGGTGCAGCCGGCCGGTGGGCGGAACTGTGCCAGCGGGGGGCCGGCGGGGCCGTCCGGCAGCAGCAGGAGGGTGAAGGTGCCGGCCAGGGCGAGGCCGGTGAGCACCCCGACGGCGAGGCTCCACCGGCCGAGCGGGGTGGCGCCGCTGCGCCGGGTCAGCCAGGGGCGGCCCACCGCCACCACCGCTATCGCCACGACCGCGACCAGGGCCGCGACGGTGGGGGCGGCGACCATGGCCCGGACCCCCCGGGGCGGGTCCATCACCAGCACCGCGCCGACGGGCACCGCGGCGGCGAGGACCACGCCGACACACAGGTGCAGGACGGCGGCGCGGCGCAGCTGGCCCTCCCCGCACCAGAAGGTGGGGTCCTGGAGGGGGTTGGCCAGCGGCGTCGCCCCGGCTGCGGTGCCCCCGTCGTCCGGCACCGGGTGGCGCGGGCGGGGCTCGGCGGGCATCTCGGCCTCGTACTGGTAGGTGCGCCAGGCGACGACCCCGAGCACCAGCAGGACGGCCAGCGGCAGCAGCAGGCCGACGGCGAGCGCACGGGCGTCGGTGTGCCACCAGCCCTGGCCGAGGAACTCCCACGGGCCGGGCAGTTGCCGCAGGCACGCCTGGTCGACGCACTGCCAGGCGATCAGGTCGACGCCGATGCCGGTGGCGGCGATCACCAGCGTGCCGGTGAGGCTGAGGCAGAACAGCCGGATCAGCCAGGCGGTGATGCCGGAGCGGCTGCCCCAGCGTTCGGTGTCCGGGTCGGACGGGATGCCGGGGCGGGCGTGCAGGGCGACGTTGGCCAGGGTGAACGGCAGCAGGAACGTCCACAGCGCCCGTTCGACGTCGCGCGCGGTCCGCGCCCCCGAGGTCAACTGCCCCCAGCTGTACGCCTCCACCACGACCGGGTCGTCCGGGGTGGAGGTGGCGGCGCGGTAGAAGCCGGTGACGTCACCGCCGGAGACCCGTCGGGGCGGCGGGCCGGCACCGGTGGTGTCGGGGGGCAGCCCGAGGATCTGGTCGGGCGGGGTGTTGGACACGCCATGCACCCGAAGTTCGAGTACCCGCTCGGCCATCGGTGCTCCCTGGTGACGTATTCACTACCCAGAGTGCATCGATTTTCTCGGTTCGCCCACCGATTTCGGTATCGTTTTCGCAGCTCAAGGCATTATTCCAGGGTGCGGATCACCCGGGCGGGGTTACCCACGGCGACCACGTTGGGCGGTAGGTCGCGGGTGACCACCGCGCCCGCGCCGACCACGGTGTTCTCGCCGACGGTCACCCCGGCGAGGACGATCACCCCACCGCCGAGCCAGACGTTGTCGCCGATGGTGATCGGTCGGGCGGCCTCCCAGCCGGCCCGGCGGGGTTCCGGCTCGACGGGATGGGTGGCGGTGAGCAGTTGCACGTTCGGTCCGATCTGGACGTCGACGCCGATGGTGATCCGCGCGACGTCGAGCAGGACGGCGTTGAAGTTCACGAAGCTGCGGGCGCCGAGATGGACCTGCCAGCCGTAGTCGCAGTACAGCGGCGGACGGACCCGGGCGTCCTCGCCGACGGTGCCGAGCAGCTCGCGCAGGGCGGCGAGTCGGCCGTCGGGATCGTCGGCGCTGCTGCGGTTGAACCGCTCGGTGAGCCGGGCGGCGCGGTCCAGGTCGGCGGTGATCTCGGGATCGTCGGCGCGGTACGGCTCGCCGGCGAGCATGCGTTCCCTCATGGACGTCACCGGCTGATCGTCGCCGATCGGCAGGTCGGATGCGGTGACGACGGGGTGGTGTCTCGACAATGTGGTCGGAAGGTCATCATCCGGACTTCTTTTTGCATACCGAGTATGCAATTCTAGGGCGTCGATATGACTCCTGTCATGGAGACGTCCCAGAAGGAGGGATCCGTTGCACAGAACCAGAAGAACCGCCATCGGCGGCCTCGTGCTAGCCCTGGCCCTCGGCCTACCGGCGACGAGCGCGACCGCCGCGCCCGGCACGCCGGCCACGCCCCGGTCGGCCGCGCCGGCCGTGGGCTCCACCACGGTCACCCTGATCACCGGTGACCAGGTCACCGTCACCCGCGCCGGAGGGACCGCCGTCCGCCCCGGCGCCGGCCGGGAACACCAGCAGTTCCTGGTCCGCCGGGAACGCGGCCACCTCTCCGTGGTGCCCCGCGACGCGGTGCCACTGGTGCGCTCGGGGCAGGTCGACCGGCGACTGTTCGACGTCACCGGCCTGATCGCCGCCCGCTACGACGACGCCCACCGCGACAACCTGCCGCTGCTGGTGTCGTACCACGAGGGGCAGGCCCGGCGCGGCGCGGCCGTGCTACCGGGCACCCGGGTGACCCGCGACCTGCCGGCGATCCGGGGCGCGGCCCTGACCGCCGGCAAGTCCTCGGCCGGCACGGTCTGGTCGACGCTCACCGACCGTGCCGGCGGTGCCCGGCTCGACGCGGCAGGGGGCGTCGAGCGGATCTGGCTGGACGGCCGCCGCGCGGTCTCCCTCGACCACAGCGTGCCCCAGATCGGCGCACCCACCGCCTGGGCGGCCGGCTGGACCGGTAAGGGGGTGAGCGTCGCGGTGCTCGACACCGGTGTCGACGCCACCCACCCCGACCTGGCCGGCAAGGTGGCCGAGGCGCGCAACTTCAGCGACACGCCGGACCAGAAGGACACCGTCGGGCACGGCACCCACGTCGCGTCCACCATCGCCGGCAGCGGTGCCGCCTCCGGCGGGAAGTACAAGGGCGTCGCACCGGACGCGACGCTGCTCGACGGCAAGGTCTGCGAGGAGTCCGGCTGTGCCGAGTCGGCGATCCTGGCCGGCATGCAGTGGGCCACCGTCGACAAGAAGGCCGCCGTGGTCAACATGAGCCTCGGCGGCGGGGACACCCCCGAGGTCGACCCGCTGGAGGAGGCCGTCCAGACGCTGACCGCCCAGACCGGCAGCCTCTTCGTCATCGCCGCCGGCAACGACGGCCGGGACGGCTCGGTCGGCTCACCGGGCAGCGCCGACGCCGCACTCACCGTCGGCGCGGTCGACCGGGACGACGAACTCGCCGACTTCTCCAGCCGGGGGCCCCGCGTCGGCGACGACGCGCTCAAGCCCGACATCACCGCCCCCGGCGTCGACATCGTGGCCGCCCGCTCCGCCGACGGCCAGATCGGCGACCCGGTGGGGACGCAGTACGTCGCGCTCTCCGGCACCTCGATGGCCACCCCGCACGTCGCCGGCTCGGTGGCGTTGCTGGCCCAGCAGCACCCCGGCTGGAAGGCCGGGCAGCTCAAGGCGACCCTGATGGCCGCCGCCAAGCCGCACCCCACGCAGACCGCCTACGAGCAGGGCGCCGGTCGGGTGGACCTGACCCGGGCCATCACCGAGCAGGTCACCACCGACCCGGTCAGCGTCTCGTTCGGCCGGACCCTGTGGCCGCACGGCGACGACGCCCCGGTCACCCGGACGGTCGCCTGGCGCAACGGCGGCGCCACGCCGCTCACCCTCGACCTGACCGTGGAGGTCAAGGGGCCGGGCGGGGCCGCCGCGCCGGCCGGCATGTTCACCCTCGGCGTCGACCGGATCACCGTCCCGGCGGGCGGACAGGCCGAGACCACTGTCACCGCGGACACCCGGCTCGGCGTTGACGGCTACTGGACCGGCCGGGTGGTGGCCCGCTCCGGCGGCACCGTCGCGGTGACCCCGCTGGCCGTGCACCGGGAGGTGGAGAGCTACCCCGTGACGCTCACCCACCTCGACCGGGGCGGCAAGCCGGGCGGCGACTACGTGACCACCCTGGTCGACCTCGCCGACGGCGACCTGCACGAGGTGTCCGAGGCCGACGGCGTCGCCGAACTCCGGCTCCCCAAGGGCCGGTACGGCCTGAGCAGCGTCTTCTTCGAGCCGGGACCGGACGAGGAGTCGGGTGGGCTGGGCATGCTCGCCCAACCGGAGCTGGTGGTCGACGGCGACACGGCGGTCACCGTCGACCTGCGGAAGGCCAAGCCGGTACGGATGACCGTCCCGCAGGCCGACGCCACCGTCTCCCTGGTCGACATCAGCGCCAACTACCTGCTGCCCGACGACGGCAGTTACGGGTTCGGCATCGTCTCCTTCGGCACCTTCGACGGACTGTCCACCGGCCAACTCGGCCCGGCGGTGTCGGGCGACGAGTTCGTCGCCACCTTCAACAGCCAGTGGGCCGACCAGGAGGCCGAGTTCAGCCCCTACCTGTACGCGCTGGGCGAGGTCGTGCCGGGCAAGCTGCCCAGCGGGCTGGTGCGCGACTACCGGCGGGGCGACCTGGCCACCGTGGTGCACACGTTCCGTGACCCGTACCCGAAGATGGCGGCCGAACGGCTGGTCTTCCCGGACAGCGGCCACAACCTCGGCGGCTGGGCGGTCGTCCTGCCGACCGACCTGCCCGGCCAGCGCACCGAGCACTACAGCACCAGGGGCGTGCGCTGGGAGTCCGAGCTGGACTTCGGCGTCCGCGACCCGGAGGCGGGTTGGATCGACGTCCAGGCGGTCCTGGTGGGCCTGCCCACGAAGTACCCGGCCGGCCGCCGGACCACCGAGACCTGGGGGGCCGCGCCGCTCGGGCCGTCGCTGCCCGCCCCACGCTGGCCGGGGGACGGTGTCACCCGGCTCGGGGACACCATCATGGTGAGCGTGCCGCTGCACAGCGACGCGGCCGGACACCCCGGCGGGTCGCTGACCGACAGCGCCCGTACCGCCCTGTGGCGCAACGGCAAGCTGGTGGCGGAGCTCGACAACCCGGGGTACGGCGAGTTCACCGTGCCGGCCGGGGCCGCCGACTACCAACTGACCGTCGGGGCCAGGCGGGACCTCACCGACCTCGGCACCGAGGTGGAGGCGAGCTGGACCTTCCGCTCCGGGCACGTGGCCGGTGACACGCCGAAGCGGCTGCCGCTGTCGGAGATCCGCTTCACCCCGCGGCTGAGGGCCGACAACACCGCCCCGACCGGTCGGGTCTTCGCCGTCCCGGTGCAGGTGCGGCGGCAGCCGGACACCGGCACCGCCAAGCTGGTGAAGCTCGGCGTGGACGTGTCGTACGACGGCGGGAAGACCTGGCGGCGGGCGACCGTGGTGAAGGTGCCGGGCCAGGGCACGGTGGCGCTGGTCGACCACCCGGCCGGTGCCGGGTACGTGTCCCTGCGGGCGACCGCCCGGGACGCCGACGGCAACACCGCGAGCACCCGGATCATCCAGGCCTACCGCCTGAGGTGAACCGACGTCCGGGCCCGCGACGGTCTCGTCGCGGGCCCGGACCCGTGCGCCCACCGACGGCGCGACCCGGCCCCGCGGTCGGTGGGCGGGGCGGCTCAGTCGGCGGGGGCCGGGGCGGCTCAGTCGTTGGCGTGCAGGGCGGCGTTCAGGGTGATGCCCCGACCGGTGCGCGGCTTCGCCTCCAGCGCGCCGGTGACCGAGTTGCGCCAGAACAGCAGCCCGTCGACACCGGACAGTTCCCGGGCCTTGACCACCCGGCCGTCCGGCAGGGTGATCTTCGAGGCGGCGGTCAGGTAGCAGCCGGCCTCCACCACGCAGTCATCGCCGAGCGAGATGCCGACCCCGGCGTTCGCGCCGACCAGGCTCCGCTCGCCGATCCGGACCCGGTCGGTGCCGCCGCCGGAGAGGGTGCCCATGATCGACGCGCCGCCGCCGATGTCGGACCCGTCGCCGACCACCACGCCCTGCACGATCCGGCCCTCGACCATCGAGGTGCCCAGCGTGCCGGCGTTGAAGTTGACGAAGCCCTCGTGCATCACGGTGGTGCCGGTGGCCAGGTGGGCGCCGAGCCGGACCCGGTCGGCGTCGGCGATCCGCACCCCGGCGGGCACCACGTAGTCGGTCATCCGGGGGAACTTGTCCACCCCGTACACCGCCAGGTGGCGGCCGGCGGCCCGCTCGATCACCCGTAGCTCGTCCACCCGCTCCGGCGGGCACGGGCCGGCCGAGGTCCAGGCCACGTTCGCCAGTTTGCCGAAGATGCCGTCGAGGTTCAGCTCGTTGGGCCGCACCAGGCGGTGGGAGAGCAGGTGCAGCCGCAGGTACGCGTCGGTGGCGTCCTTGATCGGCTCGTCCAGCGCGCCGATCACGGTGACCACCTGCACCGTACGCAGGCCGGGCAGGGACCGTTCGCCGACCGCGCCCGGCGGCAGGTCGAGCACGTCGGCCTGGTCCTCGCCGGGCACCAGCGGCAACTCGCCCAGCCCCAGCTTGCCGGTCGGGTACCAGGTGTCGAGCACCTGCTCGGCGGCGGTCACGGTGGCCAGGCCGATACCCCAGGCGGATTGGGACGTCACTGTTCTACCCTCTCGTTCGCGGCTGCGGGCTCACCCCTCGTGCCCACCGTTCAGGACGGTACCGTGCGAACCATGGAGAACCCGCTGACCCCCGAGGTCCTGGCCGACCCGGTGGCGCTCACCCGTGCCCTGGTCGACATCGAGTCCGTGTCCCTCGACGAGAAGGCCATCGCCGACTGCGTCGAGGAGGTCCTGCGCCGGGTACCGCACCTGAGCACCTTCCGGCACGGCAACACGGTGATGGCGCGTACGGACCTCGGTCGGGGCTCCCGGGTGGTGCTCGCCGGGCACCTGGACACGGTGCCGCACAACGACAACTTCCCGTCGACCATGCGCGGGGACCTGATGTACGGCTGCGGCACCTCCGACATGAAGTCCGGGGTGGCCTTCGCGCTGCACCTGGCGGTGACCCTGCCCGACCCCCGGTACGACGTGACGTACTTCTTCTACGAGGCCGAGGAGATCGAGTCGCGGTACAACGGGCTCACCCTGGTCGCCGAGGCGCATCCGGAATGGCTCCAGGCCGACTTCGCGGTGCTGCTGGAGCCGACGTACGGCATCGTCGAGGCCGGTTGCCAGGGCACCATGCGGGCGGTCGTCAGCACCCACGGGGAACGCGCCCACGCGGCCCGGTCCTGGCACGGGGTCAACGCCATCCACGGTGCGGGCGAGGTGCTGCGTCGGCTCGCGACCTACCAGGCGCGGCGGGTCACCATCGACGGTTGCGACTACCGCGAGGGCCTGAACGCGGTACGGATCCAGGGCGGGGTGGCCGGCAACGTGGTGCCCGACCGCTGCGACATCGAGGTCAACTACCGGTACGCCCCGGACCGTGACCCGGCGGCGGCCGAGGCGCACCTGCGGGAGGTGCTGGACGGTTTCGAGCTGACGGTCACCGACGCGGCGGCCGGTGCGCGCCCCGGGCTCGACGCGCCGGTGGCGCAGGAGTTCCTGGCGGCGGTGGGCGCGGCCCCGATCGGCAAGCTGGGCTGGACCGATGTGGCCCGCTTCGCGGCGATGGGCATCCCGGCGCTGAACTTCGGCCCGGGCGACCCCAACCTGGCCCACCACCGCGACGAGCACGTCGAGCTGACCAAGATCCGCGACGGCGCCGCCACCCTCCACCGCTGGCTCACCCCGGCCTGACCCAACCCCACCCCCGGCCCCCCACCCCCCACCCCAACCTCCCCGCGCCGCCGCACCCCGCGCCGAGCCCGGTGATCAAGAGGTTCAGGTCACCCGGGGGCTCGCGGATGACGTAAAGCTCTTGATCACCGACCGGTGCGGCGGATGGCGGGGCGGGAGAGGGGTCGGGGTTGGGGTTGGGGGTCAGGCGGGGGTGAGGTGGGAGGTGTCGGGTTCGGCGGCGGGGTCGAGGGGCTGGGCGGCGGGCTCCGCCGGCACCTCGAGCTGCCGGGCACGCCGACGCTCGGCCACCACCTCGTTGATCCGTCGCTGCATCTGCCGGCGGATCCGCATCCGCTCGTTGTTGCTGATCACGCTTGCTCCTCCCCCGAAGGCGCGCGCCGGGCCATACCCGGTATGTGAATAGTAAGACGTACGGGCGACAGAATTAGTTGCCCAAGATCGCGAACTTTTTCCTCGGCCCGCCGGCCGCCACCGGCGTGACGTGCGCCTCCACTACGGTGGCTGTCATGAGTCAGAGCAACGGGCGGCAGTCGGGCCGCGATCCGGAGCGGCACCGGGGAGCGGTCACGCTGCGCCGGGGCGCGATCCCCACCAGCACCGCTGACCAGCGGTTGTTGGACTCCCGGGGGCGTGGCGACTGGAAGACCAAGGACGCCTGGCGGGCGCTGCGGATCCTCTCCGAGTTCGTCGAGGGGTTCGACACGCTGGCCGATCTGCCCTCCGCGGTGAGCGTCTTCGGCTCCGCGCGTAGTAAACCCGACAGTCCGGAGTGCCGGTTGGCCGAGGAGTTGGGTGCCGCCCTCGCCCGGGCCGGTTACGCCGTCATCACCGGTGGTGGTCCCGGCGTGATGGAGGCGGCCAACCGGGGTGCCCGTGAGGCCGGTGGCCTCTCCGTCGGGTTGGGCATCGAACTCCCCTTCGAGCAGGGGCTCAACGACTGGGTCGACCTGGCCATCGACTTCCGCTACTTCTTCGCCCGCAAGACCATGTTCGTCAAGTACGCCCAGGCGTTCGTCGTGCTGCCGGGCGGCTTCGGGACCATGGACGAGCTGTTCGAGGCGCTCACCCTGGTGCAGACCGGCAAGGTGACCCGCTTCCCGGTGGTGCTCATGGGCACCGACTACTGGCGCGGGCTGCTCGACTGGCTGCGGGACAGCATGGTCGCCGAGGGCAAGATCGGCCCGGTGGACCTGGAGCTGATCTGCCTCACCGACGACGTCGACGCGGCGGTGCGGCACATCGTCGCCGCCGAGGCGGCGCTCGCCACCGACCAGGAGGAGGTCCGCGAGGAGGCGGTGGCTCGGACCGCCGCCGACCAGCAGGCCGCCCGCCGGGCCGCCGACGCCGCCGCGCCTGCCGGCGGTCCGGGCCGGTCCGCCGGCGTGGGTGCCGGCGACCCGGGACCGGACGACACCGGGGCCGGCGGCCCGGGTCGGGGCGACGCCGACGGACGGGAGGGCTGAGGCGATGGCGGCGATCTGTGTCTTCTGCGCGTCCTCCCGTACCCTCGACCAGCGCTGGCTGGACCTGGCGGCCGAGACCGGGGCGGAGCTGGCCCGGCGCGGGCACACGCTGGTCAGCGGTGGTGGCTGCGTCGGGATGATGGGCGCGCTCGCGGACGGGGCGCGGGCGGCCGGCGGGCGCACCGTCGGGGTGATCCCGCAGGCGCTGATCGACCTGGAGGTCTCCGACCGGGACGCCGACGAACTGCTGGTCACCGACAGTATGGCCAGCCGCAAGACCCTCATGATCGACAAGTCGGACGCGTTCCTCACCCTGCCCGGCGGCCTCGGCACCCTGGACGAGCTGTTCGAGGTCTGGACCACCGCCACGCTGGCCATGCACGCCAAGCCGATGGTGCTGGTCGACACCGACGGCTTCTACCGGCCGCTGCTCGACTGGCTCGCCACGATCACCGACCAGACCTTCCTCAAGCCCGCCGGTCTGGAGCTGCTCACGGTCGCCCCGACCGTCGCCACCGCGCTGGACGCGCTGGAGTCGCGGCTGCCCTGATCCCCGGGGACCGGTCCGGGGGTGTGTCGTACCGACATGGTGGGATGTGGGGGTGCAGGGGTACCGGCTGGTGCGCCGACCTGCCGGACCTGGCCCCGACGACGGGCGGTCCGCCGCGGACGTCCGGGGGGACGGCCGGCACGGCGGGGCGACCGGGGGGCCGGGCCGGGCCGGGCCGGACGTCGAGGGGGAGCCGCGGCCCGGGGGGTCGACGGATGACGCCGCGCGCCCCGACGCGACCCGTACCCCGAGCCACCGGGTGCCCGGCCGGGCGGGTCCGGGTCGGACGCGCGGCGGCGGGCGTGACGACCAGGCGTCAGCCGGAGCCGTCGGACGGGCCGGTGGCCGGCGGCGCGATCCGCTCCAGGACGAAGTGGTGGCGCACACCGACGGGCCGATGCTGGTCCTCGGCGGGCCGGGCACCGGCAAGACCGGCACCCTGGTCGAGGCGGTCGCCGCCCGGGTCGCCGAGGGGGTCGACCCGGAACGCCTGCTGGTGCTCACCTTCGGCCGTCGGCAGGCCACCGGGCTGCGGCACCGGATCGAGGCCCGGATCGCCGCCGACGGCCACCGGGTGCTGCGGGAACCGCTGGTACGCACCTTCCCGGCGTACGCCTTCGGGCTGCTGCGCCGGGCCGCCGCCGAGCGGGGTGAACCGTCCCCCCGGCTGCTCACCGGCCCCGAACAGGATCTGATCATCCGCGAGCTGCTGGACGTCGTGGGCACCGCACCCGACGACGACCCGGTCGGCTGGCCGGACGACCTGCTCCCCGCCCTGCGTACCCGGGCGTTCGCCGCCCAGCTCCGCGACCTGCTGATGCGGGCCGCCGAGCGGGGGGTCGGCCCGGTCGAGCTGGCCCGGCTGGGGGAGAAGCTGGGCCGCGCCGACTGGCCGGCCGCCGCCCGGTTCCTCCGCGAGTACGTCGCCGTCCTCGCCCTGCGCGACGTCGGCAACCGGGGTTCCGTGGCGTACGACCCGGCCGAGCTGGTGCGCGCCGCCACCGGGATGCTCCTCGACGATCCGGAGCTGCTGGCGGCCGAGCGCCGCCGACTGGCCCACGTCTACGTCGACGAGCTGGCCGACACCGACCCGGCCCAGCAGGACCTGCTGGCCGTCCTGGCCGACGGCGGCCGGCCCCTGGTCGCCTTCGCCGACCCGGACTCCTCCACGTACGCCTTCCGGGGCGCCGACCCGGCCGTGGTGGCCGCCTTCCCGCACCGGTTCCGGACGGCCTCCGGGGCACCGGCGGCGCAGGTCACCCTCACCACCTCCTACCGGGCCGGCGCGGTGCTGCTGGGCGCGACCGGCCGGCTGGCCCGACGGCTGCGCGGCCCGGCCGGACACCGGCGGCTGCGCCCACTGCCCGACGCAGCGCCCGGCAGCGTCGAGGTGCGTACCTTCCGCTCGGCCACCAGCGAGGCCGCCTGGCTGGCCCACGCGCTGCGCTCCGCCCACCTGCTCGACGGGGTGCCCTGGTCGGCGATGGCGGTGCTGGTCCGCTCGACGCACCTGCACCTGCCCTCGTTGCGCCGGGCGTTGCACACCGCCGGGGTGCCCACCGTCGTGCACGGCGAGGACCTGCCCCTGCACCTGCAACCGGCGGTGGCCCCGCTGCTGCTCCTGCTGCGCTGCGCGCTCGAACCGGCCCGGCTGGACGAGGAGTCCGCGATCGCCCTGCTGCACTCCCCGCTGGGCGGGGCCGATCCGCTCGCCGAGCGGCGGTTGCGGCAGGGGCTGCGGGCGCTCGCGCTGGCCCGCGGCGACCGGCGGCCCTCCGGCGAGCTGATCGTCGAGGCGCTGGCCGACCCGGCGGAGCTGGCCGGCATCGAACGGCGCTGGGTCGCACCGGCCCGTACCGTGGCGGAGCTGCTGGCCACCGCGCGGACGGCCGCGGCGGTGCCCGGCGCGACCGCCGAGGACGTGCTCTGGGCGGTGTGGAGCGCCAGCGGCCTGGCCGAGCGGTGGGCCGGGGCGATCATCCGTGGGCAGGAGGCCACCGGCGAGCACGAGACCGCCCAGCGCTGGCGGGCCGAGGCCGCCGACCGGGACCTCGACGCGGTGCTGGTGCTCTTCGACGCGGCGGCCCGGTTCGTCGACCGGTTACCCGGCGCCCGGACGGAGGTCTTCCTCGACCACGTGCTCGGCCAGGACCTGCCGGCGGACACCCTGGCCGCCAGCGCCGACCGGGGCGAGGCGGTCCGCCTGCTCACCGCACACGCCGCCAAGGGGCTGGAATGGGACCTGGTCGCGGTGGCCGGCGTGCAGGAGGGCGTCTGGCCCGACCTGCGGCTGCGCGGCAGCCTGCTCGGCTCGGAGCGGCTCGTCGACGTGCTGGTCGGCCGGGCGGACGGCACCGGTGTCCGGGCCGGTCTGGTCGGGCAGACCTCCGCGCTGCTCGACGAGGAACGTCGGCTCTTCCACGTCGCGGTGACCCGGGCCCGGCGCCGGCTGCTGGTCACCGCCGTCGCGTCGGCGGCCGTCGGCGGCGACGACCACGAGGAGCAGCCCAGCCGTTTCCTGCACGAACTCGGCGTCCCCGACCAGGACAACAACGCCCCCACCGGCAACGACCCCACCCCACCCACCCCCACCACCCCGCCCGGTGCCGTCGGTGTGGACGACCAGAGATCTTGGCGGGAAACGGCCCCCGGAGGGGCACTTTCCCGCCAAGATCCGCTGGCTGCCCACAGTGGCGGGGTCGGTGGGGGCGACGGGCCGGCTGAGGAGCTGCCCGGAGGGCCGGGGGAGCACCCGTCCGGAGGGCCGGCTGAGGAGCTGTCCGGAGGGCCGGGGGAGGAGTCGTCCCGGGAGCTGCCGGTCGGGCGGGTGCCCCGGGCACTGACCCTGTCCGCGCTGGTGGCGGAGCTGCGTACTGCGATCGTCCAACCGGGGGCGTCGGTGGCCCGGCGGCGCGCGGCGGCGGCCGAGCTGGCCCGGCTGGCCGCCGCCGGCATCCCGGGCGCGCACCCCGACGACTGGTGGGGGTTGCGCGGCCTCTCCGACGACCGGCCCCTGGTCGACGAGGGCGAGGCCGTCCGGGTCACCCCGTCGGGGATGGAGAGCGCCCTGCGGTGCAGCCTGCGCTGGCTGCTCGAACGGCACGGCGGCAGTGGACCGGCCAGCGCCGCCCAGGGGGTCGGCAACCTGGTGCACGCCGCCGCGATGCTGGCCGAGGACGCCAGCGCTGACCGGACCGCCCTGCTGGAGTACGTGGCCGCCCGGTTCGACGCGATCGAGCTGGCCGCCCGCTGGATGGTCGGCCCGGAACGGGAACGCGCCGAGGCCATGGTGGACAAGCTCCTGCGCTGGCTGGCCGGCAACCCGCGCCGGCTGCTCGCCATCGAGCACGAGTTCGCGGTCCGCCTCGACGACCCGACCCGCCCGGTCGAGCTGACCGGACGGGTGGACCGGTTGGAGGTCGACGCCGACGGTCGGCTCGTGGTGATCGACCTCAAGACGGGCAAGTCGACGACGGTCACCGAGCGGGAGGTGGCCGAGCATCCGCAGCTCGGGGCGTACCAGGCGGCGGTGGAGGCGGGCGGGTTCGCCGAGTTCGGCGACGAGGCCGGGGGCGCGGCGCTGGTGCAGCTCGGCACCGGCGCGCGGGACGCCCGCGAGCAGACCCAGGCCGCCGCCGGGCAGGGCCCCGAGGCCGGCTGGGCCACCGCCCTGGTCCGGCGCACCGCCGATACGATGGCCGCCTCGACCTTCGCCGCCGTCGCCAACGCCAAGTGCCGGGTCTGCCCGGTGCGGACCAGCTGCCCCGTCTCCGGTCAGGGCCGGCAGGTCGTCGAGCCGCCGGCCGCCGGCGACCAGCGGGCGGGTGAGCAGTGAACGTGCCGGTCGTGCCACCGACGGCCGGGCGGCCGGCGCCACGGTGCGGGACGAGGGGGCAGCGGTGACCCAGCCGACCCTGTTCGGCACCGGCACCCCCGCGCCGCGTGCCGCCGACGCCGGCCCGCGCTACACGCCGGTGGAGCTGGCCCGGCTGCTCCGGCTGCCCGCCCCGACCACCGAACAGGCCGCGATCATCTCGGCACCGGTCGCCCCGCTGCTGGTGGTGGCGGGCGCCGGGTCGGGCAAGACCGAGACGATGGCCGCCCGGGTGGTGTGGCTGGTCGCCAACTCGTACGTCCGCCCGGAGCAGATCCTCGGGCTGACCTTCACCCGGAAGGCGGCCGGCGAACTGGCGCACCGGGTGCGTACCCGGCTCGACCAGCTCGTCCGGCGGCTCGGCCGGCGCTCCCGCAACCCGCTGGACGATCCGCTGGCCGGGGAGCCCACCGTCGCCACCTACCACTCGTACGCCGGGCGGATCGTCGCCGAACACGGGCTGCGGGCCGGCTACGAACCGACCACCCGGCTGCTCACCGAGGCGTCCCGCTGGCAGCTCGTCGACCTGCTGGTGCGCAACTACGACGGCGACATGTCCGAGGTCGACCGGATGCCCAGCACCGTCACCGACGCGGTGCTGGCCCTGGCCGGCGAGCTGGACGAGCACCTGGTCGACCCGGACGAGCTGGCCGCCTGGACGGGGCGGTTCTTCGCCGAGGTGCAGGCCCATCCCGGCCGGGTCTACGCCGACGTCCGCAAGGCGCTCCAGCTCCAGCGGACCCGGCTGAAGCTGCTGCCCCTGGTGCGGGCGTACACCCGGCGCAAGGACGACTTCGAGGCGATGGACTTCGCCGACCAGCTCGCCCGCGCCGCCCGGGTGGCCCGGGACCACCCGGCGGTCGGCGCGGTCGAGCGGGACCGCTACCGGGTGGTGCTGCTCGACGAGTACCAGGACACCAGCCACGCCCAGGTGGTGCTGCTCAACCACCTGTTCGGCGGCGGCCATCCGGTCACCGCGGTCGGCGACCCCTGCCAGTCGATCTACGGTTGGCGCGGGGCCAGCGCCGGCACGCTGGACCGGTTCCCCACCGACTTCGCCCGCGCCGACGGCACCCCCGCCGGGGCGGTGACCCTCACCACCAGCTGGCGTAACCGGCCGGAGATCCTCGGCGTGGCCAACGCGCTGTCGGTGCCGTTGCGGGCCGCCGGCGCCCGGGTGCCGGAGCTGCACGCCGCGCTGAGCGTCCGGGATCCGATCCCGCACCGCAGCCCGCGCGGGCGGGCCGCCGGCACGGTGCACTGCGCGCTGCTGCCCAGCTACGTCGACGAGGCGGACTGGATCGCCGACAGCGTGCTCGCCGCCTGGCGGGGGGCGGCCCGGATGCCGGGCGCGCTGCCCGAGCACATCCCGGTGCCGCAGCGCCCCGCCACCGCCGTGCTGGTCCGGCTGCGCAGCCAGATCCCGGCGATCGAGGCGGCGCTGCGGGCGCGGGGGCTGCCGGTCGAGGTGGTCGGTCTGGGCGGGCTGCTGGACACCCCCGAGGTACGGGACGTGGTCTGCACCCTGCGGGTGCTCGCCGACCCGACCGACGGCGCGTCGCTGCTGCGCCTGCTGACCGGGGCGCGCTGGCGGATCGGGCCGCGTGACCTGGTGGCCCTGCACCGGCGGGCCCGGGTCATCGCCCGGTCCCGCCGGGAGCTGACCGGCGACGACGGGCCGGAGATCGTGGTGGACACCCTCGACGAGGCGACCCTGGTGGAGGCGCTGGCCGACCTGGGGCCGGCGCAGGCGTACTCGGCGGAGGGGTATGCGCGGCTGCGGTCGTACGGGATGGAACTGGCCCTGCTGCGGTACCGGCTGGACCAGACGCTGCCGGAGCTGATCGCGGACGTCGAACGCACCATCGGCCTGGACGTCGAGGTGGCGGTCCGGGCCGGCCGGGACGGCACCGGGGACGCCGGGCTGGCCCGGGGGCACCTGGACGCGCTCGGTGACGTGGCGGCCCGGTTCAGCGGCGAGACCCCGGCGGCGACGCTGGCCGGTTTCCTGGCCTACCTGGCCGCCGCCGAGGACGAGGAGCGCGGGCTCTCCCCGGGGGAGGTCGAGGTGGTGGCGGGTGCGGTGCAGGTGCTCACCGCGCACGCGGCCAAGGGCCTGGAATGGGACGTCGTCGCGGTCGCCGGGCTGACCCGGGGCGGCTGGCCCGGCCAGGTCCGCAACTCCGACCACTGGCTGGGCGGGCTCGGGGTGCTGCCCTTCCCGCTGCGCGGCGACGCCGACGGGCTGCCGGTGCTCGACCTCACCGAGGTGGCCGACCAGCGCGGGGTGGCCCGGTCGATGGCCGACTTCACCGACGCCTGGCGGGCGCACGACGAGCGTGAGGAGCGCCGGCTGGCGTACGTGGCGGTGACCCGGCCCCGCCGGCTGCTGCTCTGCTCCGGCTACTGGTGGGGCGAGGGGACCAAGCGGTTCCGGGGGCCGTCGGTGCTGCTCCGCGAGGTGTACGACGCCTGTCTGGCGGGTGGGGACGGGCTGCTGGTCGACGAGTGGGCGCCCGAGCCGGCCGGTGACGCGGTCAACCCGACCACCGAGCTGGTGCTGCGGGCCGACTGGCCGGCCGACCCGCTCGGGCCGCGACGGCCGGCCCTGACCGAGGCGGCGGCGCTGGTCCGCCGCTACCTCGCCGACCCCGACGCGGCCCGCCGCGAGGCCGACCCCGACGCGGCCCGCCGGGAGGCCGCCGCCGACCCCGAGGCGGTCGGGGGTGAGGCCGGGCCGGAGATGGCGGATCCGGAGCTGCTGCGGTGGCGGCGGGAGGCGGACCTGCTCCTGGCCGAGCGGGCGGAGCTGCTGCGGCGGGCCGAGGCGGTCGAGGTGCTGCTGCCCGACCACCTGTCGGTGACCCAACTGGTGGCGCTGCGCCGGGATCCGGCCACGCTGGCCCGTACGCTGCGCCGACCGATGCCCGGCCCACCCAGCCCGTACGCCCGGCGGGGCACCGCGTTCCACGCCTGGCTGGAGACCCGGTTCGGGGCCGACCGGCTGCTCGACCTGGACGAGTTGCCGGGTGCCGCCGACGCGGACGCCGCACCCGACGCGGCGCTGGCCGAGCTGCAGGAGCGCTTCCTGGCCAGCGAGTGGGCCGACCGGGTGCCGGTGGAGGTGGAGGTGCCGTTCGCCACGGTGCTGGGCGGTGTGGTGGTCCGGGGCCGGATGGACGCCGTCTTCGCCCGTCCCGGCGGGCGGTACGACGTGGTCGACTGGAAGACCGGGCGTCAGCCCACCGCCGGGGAGGCCGAGGTGGCCGCGGTGCAGCTGGCCGTGTACCGGCTGGCCTGGGCGGAGCTGGCCGGGGTGCCGGTGGACCGGGTGGGGGCCGCCTTCCACTACGTCCGGGACGGGGTGACGGTGCGGCCGGCCGACCTGCTGGACGCCGACGGGCTGACCGCGATCATCGCCGGGTTGCCGGAAAATCCGGTGGGGGGTGGCGTGGCGGAAGATCCGTGGTAGGTTGTTCTTGTTGCAGTTTTGGTTTCCAGAGACTCTGTGTGCGCCTGGCGGATTGTGGCCCCAGGCGCTCTTTGTTGTGTCCGGAGTTCTCCGGGCGGGGCGACCAAAAACAACAGGCGATTCGCGCATCCCGCGCGGAGCGCTCCTCTTCGGGTCCGCGAGGTGCGGGCTCGACGTTCCGTCAAGGAGACGAAACAGATGGCAATTGGCACCGTCAAGTGGTTCAACGCTGACAAGGGCTTCGGCTTCATCACCCCGGACGGCGGCGGCGCTGACGTCTTCGCCCACTTCTCGGCGATCCAGTCCTCCGGCTACCGGAGCCTGGACGAGAACCAGCGGGTCGAGTTCGAGGTGACCCAGGGCCAGAAGGGCCCGCAGGCGGAGAACATCCGCCCGCTCTGATCTTCGGATCGTCCGGTAACACCCACCGGGTCCACCGGACCCGGTGACGGACCGGTCCGCCGCGCCGCCCCCCGCTCCGGCGGGACGCGGCGTGCTGCGGCGGACCGGCCCGTAACCCATCGGTTCGTGCTTGTGAGTCCCGACGGCCAGTCCGTCGGAGACCGCGCCGGCTCTCGGCGCCCTCCCTCGACACGTGCCGCGTCGAGGAAGGCATTCCGCATGACCATGACCATTCCCACCTTCGCCGCGACCGGCCTCGCGCCGGCGCTGCTCGCCGAGCTGACCGCGCAGGGCATCACCGAGCCGTTCCCGATTCAGACGGCCACCCTGCCCGACTCGTTGGCCGGTCGGGACGTGCTCGGCCGGGGGCGCACCGGCTCGGGCAAGACCCTCGCCTTCGGGCTCCCGCTGCTGCACCGCACCGCCGGCCAGCGGGCCCGCCCCGGCCGCCCGCTCGCCCTGGTGCTGGTCCCCACCCGGGAGTTGGCCGCCCAGGTCACCACGGCCCTGACCCCGTACGCCCGGGCGCTGGGGTTGCGCTGCGCCACCGTGGTCGGTGGCCTCTCCCTCCAGCGGCAGGCGGACGCGCTGCGCGTCGGCGCCGAGGTGCTGGTCGCCACCCCCGGCCGGCTGCACGACCTGATCAACCGGGGTGACGCCCGGCTCGACCAGGTCGCCATCACCGTGCTCGACGAGGCCGACCAGATGGCCGACATGGGCTTCCTGCCGCAGGTGACCAAGCTGCTGGAGCAGGTCGCCCCGAACGGCCAGCGGATGCTCTTCTCGGCGACCCTGGACGGCGGGGTGGACCGGTTGGTCCGCCGGTTCCTCAGCAACCCGGTGTCGCACTCGGTGGACCCGGGCACCGCCACGGTGACCGCGATGACCCACCACGTGCTGCACGTCGACGCGGCGGACAAGCCCACCGCGCTCACCCAGATCGCCGCCCGCGAGGGCCGCACCATCCTGTTCATGGCGACCAAGCACCGCGCCGACCGGATGGCCCGGCAACTGCTCGCCAAGGGCGTACGCGCGGCGGCGCTGCACGGCGGGAAGTCCCAGCCGCAGCGCACCCGGATCCTGGAGCAGTTCCGGACCGGGCAGGTCACCGCGCTGGTCGCCACGGACGTGGCGGCCCGGGGCATCCACGTCGACGGGTTGGACATGGTGGTCAACGTGGACCCGCCCACCGAGGCGAAGGACTACCTGCACCGTGGTGGCCGGACCGCCCGCGCCGGGGAGGCCGGCCAGGTGGTCACCCTGGTCCTGCCCGAGCAGCGCCGGGACGTCTCCCGGCTGATGAGCGTGGCCGGCATCAAGCCGCAGTCCACCCAGGTACGCCTCGGCGACGGGGCGCTGGCCCGGGTGACCGGCGCGCGTGAGCCGTCCGGCGTGCCGGTGACCATCGTCGCCCCGGCCCCCGCTCCGGCCGCCCGGCCGCGGGCCGCTGCCGGTAACGGTGGCGAGGGCGGCCGGTCGCACCGGGCGTCGGGCCGCTCCCGTCGGCCGCGTCGCCCCCGTACCGCCTGACCGAGCACCGTCCCCCCGGCGGCCGACACCGAACGCCTGGACCGACCCGACGGGACCGCTGGTGTGGTGTCGGCGTGCTGCCGGTGCCGCACCGTCGTCCGGTCGGGTCGGTCCCGTTGCGGGGTCGTCACGTCGTGTCGACCGGGAGTGGGCGGTGACGCACACCGTCGGTCGGGACCGGATTCCGGCCGTCGGATGGACGCTGCGGGGTCGCCGGAAGACCGTCGGTGATCATGCTGGCTGATGGGTCGGTTTGCCGGCTCGATTGCGTCCGATCGGTGACTGTTCCACCGGGTGCGGCTGGTCGAAGCTAGCTGCCGGGGGAAAGAACCGGCCGGCACGGCCGGGCACGGGAGGGGTGACCATGGCGGGGGACGCCGATTCGGGGGCCGGGCGCGAGCTGCTGGTGGTGTTCGCCGTGGCGGGTGCCGGGCTCCTGCTCGCCATGGTCGCGGCGTTCGCGCCCTGGCACCCGAGGCCGGGACGGGCCGCCCCGGCCGGGTTGGTCGAGCTGCACACCCCCGACGAGGTACGCCCGTCCACGGTCGAGCTGACCGTGGGTTGAGTCGGGCCGGCGGTCCGGGCGGCCGTCCGAGCGTCGGATCCTGGGGGGTCGACGGTCGGACGGCCACCCGGGTGGCCGCCGTCCACGGGTCAACGGGCCGCGGTCTGCTCCCGGTGGACCAGCAGGTCGGTCAGCGTGGTCCGGTCGACCACCACGGCGATCGCGCCGTCCACCGCGAGCCACACGTCGCGTAGGCCGGCAGCCACCCCGTGATAGCCGGCGTCCTCGGCGGGCAGTCCGCGGACGGTGGTCAGTGAGCCGCCGACGGCGCGCAGCACGTCCCCGACGCTGATCTGCGCGGCGGGGCGGGTCAGCGCGTAGCCGCCCTCGGTGCCCCGGTGGCTGAGCAGCAGACCGGCCCGGCGCAGGTCGAGCAGGATGCCCTGGAGGAAGCTCAGCGGGATGCCCTGCGCCTGCGCCAGGCTCGCCGCCTTCACCAGGTCCCCACCGACCCCACCGTCGGGGCGGCCGGTCCCGTCGTCGGGGCCGGCGTGCCCGCCGCCGGAGGCGGCGACGGCGAGCATGGCCCGGAGCGCATAGTCGCTGCGCGCGGAGATGTACACGTCACTGACCAGCCTGGTCCAGGACGCCCCAGCGGCGGCGGATCGCCCGGTCCGCCGCCCCGAACGCGGCGTCGACCACCAGCCCGACCACCAGGATGACGATCATCGTGGCGAGCAGCCAGGGTGCGTCGGACAGCTCCCGGGAGTAGGTGAGCTGGGCGCCCAGCGACGTCTGGGAGATGCCGACCACCAGCAGCTCGCCGGCCATCAGGCTGCGCCAGGAGAAGGCCCAGCCCTGCTTGAGCCCGGCGACGATGGCGGGCAGCGCGGCCGGCGCGATGACGTACCGGTAGAGGTTCAGCCCCCGGGCGCCGAGGTTGCGGCCGGCCCGGACCAGCAGCGGCGGCACGTAGTCGACCCCGCTGATCACCCCGTTGGCGATGGACGGCGCGGCACCGAGCACCACCACGAAGAAGATCGCCTTCTCGCTCAGCTCGAACAGCAGGATGGCCAGCGGGAACCAGGCGATCGACGGCATCGTCTGCAATGCGGTGATCATCGAGCCGATCGCCGCCCGGAGCACCGTGAACCGGGCCACCGCCAGGCCGACCAGCAGGCCGACCGCGACGGAGAAGAGATAGCCGAGCGCCGCCCGTTGCAGCGTGGTGGCGAGCCCGTCCCAGAGCTGCCGGCCGCTGGCCTGCCGGACCAGCTCCTCGGCGACGGTGACCGGGCCGGGCAGCGAGTACGGCGGCTTCCACCCGCTCCAGACCACCAGCTGCCACAGGCCGATGGCGATGCCGAGCGCGGCGAGCTTGGGCCAGGTGGACGCCCAGAGCCGGGCACCCCGGGAGACCTCCTTCTCCTGGCCGGCGATCTCCAGCGCGTCCAGCCCGGAGATCTCCGCGTCGGTGCGGGCCGCGCCGGTCAGGGTGTCATTTGCCATGGCGGCCCACCTCGGTACGGAGTCGGTCGGTGACCTCGGAGGCGATCGCGGCCACCTCGGGGGAGTCGATGCGCCGGGGACGGGCCACGTTCACCTCCGTGGACCAGATGATCCGGCCGGGTCGGCTGCTGAGCAGGATGATCCGGTCGGCGAGCCGGGCCGCCTCCCGGACGTTGTGGGTCACGAACAGCACGGTGAGCTGCCGCTCGGTCCAGATCCGTTCCAGCTCGTCGTGCAGGATGTCCCGGGTCATCGCGTCGAGCGCGCCGAACGGCTCGTCCATCAGCAGCACCGGGGTGTCCAGGGCGAGGGTGCGGGCCAGGGCGACCCGCTGCCGCATGCCGCCGGAGAGCTGGTGCGGCCGTTTGCGGCCGAAGTCGGACAGGTGGACGGTGCTCAGCAGCTCCGCCACCCGTTCCCGACGCTCGGCCCGGGGCAGCCCGCGCAGCTTCAACGGGACCTCGACGTTGGCCTCGACGGTCAGCCACGGGAAGAGCGCCGGCTCCTGGAACATCAGGCCGGGGTTCGCGTCGTCGGCCACCGTGATGGTGCCGCCCTGGGCCCGGTCCAGCCCGGCGACCAGGTTGAGCAGCGTGCTCTTGCCGCAGCCGGACGCGCCGACGAGGCAGACGAACTCGCCCGGACGGACGTTCAGGCTCACCCCGTCCAGGGCGAGGACGGCGTTCGTCCCGCGCCCGTACACCTTGGTCACCCCGGAGAGCGCGACCGCGGCGGTCGCGCTCTGCGGGGTCGTCGTGGTCGACGTCACGGCTGGGTGACCTCGGCCTGGCCCTGGGTCCTGAGCACCTCGTTGAGGTACTTCAGGTCGTACAGCCCGTCGAGGTCGACCGGCTGGGTCAGCTGCACCGCGACGGCGTGGTCCAGCCCGGTCTTGAGCGAGGACGCGATCGGGTCGTTGGTGAACAGCAGGGTCGGCCACGCCTGCTTGATCAGCTTGAGGTCCAGCGGCTTACCGGTGATCTTGCCGATGTGGTCGGAGATCGCCTGCTGGGCCTCGTCCGGCTTGGCGTTGACGAAGTCGTTCGCCGCGACCTGCGCCTCGACCAGCTTCTTCACCGTCTCGGGGTGGGCCTTGAGGAACTTGGTGGAGACGATCAGGTTGGTGATGACGAACTTCTTGTCGGGCCAGAGGTCCCGCTCGTCGACGAGGACCTTGCCGCCGGCGTTGACCAGCCGGGAGACGAACGGCTCGGGCACCCACGCGCCGTCGATCGTGCCGCTGGAGAAGGTCTCCACCGTCTGGGCGTTCTCCTGCGGGACGATCTTGACGTCGCCGCCGCCCTCCTTGGTGGTCTTCAGGCCCTTCTCCTTGAGCCAGTAGCGGATGGCCACGTCCTGGGTGTTGCCGAGCTGCGGGGTGGCGATCTTCTTGCCGCGCAGCTGCTCGACCGAGGTGATCTCCGGCTTGACCACCAGGGCGACCCCGCCGGAGGCGGCGCCGGAGATGACCCGGACGGCCTCGCCCTTGGACTTGGAGAAGGCGTTCACCGTCGGGTTCGGGCCGATGTACGTGGCGTCGAGCGCGCCGGAGAAGATCGCCTCGATGGCGGCCGGGCCGGCGTTGAAGGTCTTGGGGTCGAGCTTGACGTCGCTGCCGAGCTTCTCGGCGAAGATGCCCTTCTCGACACCGACCACGGCCGGCGCGTGGGTGATGTTGGGGAAGTAGCCCAGCCGCAGGGTGACCGGGCCGGAATCGCCGCCACCGGCGCTGTCGTCGTCACCGCACGCCGCGGTGGTCCCCATCGTGGCCGCGCCGATGACGGCGAGGGTGGCGAGGGAGACCAACCGACGGAAGGGGAGCCGTCTCATCGTCCATCCAATCCGCAGTATTCCTATTTAGTTGGTAGGAAGAGTGGGGCAGGGGTCCGGCAGCGTCAAGAACAGTCCATATCGTGGGATCAACAGTCCCGGATATTGCCGGCTTACCCCTCCTCTTACGGGGTTTTCGGGCTCATCGCCGCACACCCGTCGACACCCGGAGCGGTCGCCGCACACCCCCCGACACCCGGGGCGACCCGAGGACGGCCGTGTCGCCGGTGACGACACGCTAGGGTCGATCACGTGCCGACCCGGAGAGCGAAGATTCCCACGACGAAGTACCCGGTCGAGCGGTTCACCCTCGACAACGGCCTACGGGTGGTCCTCACCCCGGACCGCAGCGCCCCGGTGATCGGGGTGGCGGTCGTCTACGACGTCGGCATCCGCTCCGAGCCGCAGGGCCGCACCGGCTTCGCCCACCTCTTCGAGCACCTGATGTTCCAGGGCTCGGAGAACCTGGAGAAGCTGGCCCACTTCCGGCACGTCCAGGGTGCCGGCGGCACCTTCAACGGCTCCACCCACCTGGACTACACCGACTACTACGAGACGCTGCCCGCCAACGCCCTGGAACGGGCGCTGTTCCTGGAGGCTGACCGGATGCGCGGCCCCCGGCTGACCGAGGAGAACCTGCGTAACCAGGTCGACGTGGTCAAGGAGGAGATCCGGGTCAACGTGCTCAACCGGCCGTACGGCGGGTTCCCCTGGCTGACCCTGCCGCCGGTCATGTTCGACACCTTCCCCAACGCGCACGACGGCTACGGATCCTTCGACGACCTGGAGTCCGCCACCGTCGCCGACGCCGCCGACTTCTTCCGCCGCTACTACGCCAGCGGCAACGCCGTGCTCGCGGTCAGCGGGGACGTCGACGTCGCGGAGGCGACCGCCCTGGTCGAACGGCACTTCGGTGACGTGCCGGCCCGGCCGGCCCCGGAACGCCCCGACTTCACCGAGCCCGACCTGACCGCCGAGCGGCGCACCTCGTACACCGATCGGCTGGCGCCGCTGCCGGCGGTGGCCTCGGCGTGGCGGGTGCCCGATCCGGTCGGCGACTTCACCGGCTACCTCGCCTACGCGGTCCTCGCCGAGGTGCTGACCGACGGGGAGGCGTCCCGGCTGGTCGAGCGGCTGGTCCAGCGGGACCGCAGCGTCACCGGCCTCGGCGGCTACCTCGGTTTCATGGGTGACCCGTTCGACGTCCGCGATCCCACCGCGCTGCTGTTCCAGGCGCACCTGCCGCCCGGCGGCGACGTGGACAAGGTGCTGCGCACGGTCGACGAGGAGCTGGACCGGCTGGCCACCGACGGGCTGACCGACGGCGAATTGGCCCGCACCCAGGCGCGGATGGCCACCCACCTGCTGCGGGACACCGACGCGGTGCTCGGCCGGGCGCTGCGGATGGCGGTGCTGGAACAGCAGCGCGGCGAGCCGGGCCTGCTCAACGAGCTGCCCCGGCTGGTCGGTGAGGTCACCGAGGCACAGGTCCGCGCCGCCGCCGCCACGCTGCGCCCGGACCGCCGCGCCTCCATCGAGATCATCCCCGGAGGTGCCCGGTGAGTGCGAGGAGTGAGCCGGGTTTGCGAGCCCCGCAGTCGCGAACGGAGACGGCCCGGTGAGTGCGAGGAGTGAGCCGGGTTTGCGAGCCCCGCAGTCGCGAACGGAGACGGCCCGATGAGTGCGTTGACCCCTACCGTCCGGGCGCTGCCGGCGCTCGGGCCGACCCGGCGGCTCAAGCTGCCCAGGCAGGCCGAACGGCGGCTCGGTAACGGGCTGACCGTGATCGCGGTACGCCGGCCCGCGGTGCCCCTGGTCGAGCTGCGGCTGTGGCTGCCGTTCGGCCGGACCCACCTGGCCCGCAGCGCGATCCTCGCCGAGACGCTGCTCGCCGGCACCGCCACCCTCACCGCCACCCGGATCGCCGCCGAGCTGCAGAAGGTCGGCGGCGGGCTCTCCGCCGGGGTCGACCCGGACCGGCTGATGGTCTCCGGCGCGGGGCTGGTCACCGGGCTGGACCGGATGCTGGAGATCCTGGCCGACGTGCTGACCGGGGCCAGCTACCCGGCCGACTGGGTGCAGACCGAACGGGACCGGCTGGTGGACCGGATCCAGGTGGCGCAGAGCCAGCCGGCCCAGGTGGTGCGTACCGCGCTGCTCCGGCGGATCTACGGCCGGCACCCGTACGCGGTGCAGACGCCGGAGCCGGAGCAGGTCCGCGCGGTCCGTCCGGCGGCGCTGCGCCGGTTGCACGCCGACCGGGTGCACCCGGCCGAGGCGGTGCTGGTGCTGGTCGGCGACGTCCAGCCGGAGCGCGCGTTGGACGCCGCGGAGAAGGCCCTGGCCGGCTGGACCGGGGACAGCCGGGGGGCCGACCTGCCGCCCGCGCCGCCGCTGGAACCGGGGCCGCTGCTGCTGGTGGACCGGCCGGGTTCGGTGCAGTCGTCGCTGCGGATCGCGTTGCCGGCGGTGCCGCGCACCCATCCGGACCACGCCGCGCTGCAACTGGCGAACCTGATCTTCGGGGGCTACTTCTCGTCCCGCTGGACGGAGAACATCCGGGAGGACAAGGGCTACACCTACGGCCCGCACTCGTCGGTCGAGCACTCGGTGGCCGGGTCGGTGCTGGTCGCCGGGGCCGAGGTGGCCACCGAGGCGACCGGCCCGGCGCTGCTGGAGACGACGTACGAGCTGGGTCGGCTGGCGTCGCTGCCGCCCGGCCCGGAGGAGCTGGAGCAGGCCCGCCAGTACGCCCTGGGCACCCTCCAGCTCGGCATCTCCACCCAGGCCGGGCTGGCCGCGTTGACCAGTGCGTACGCCGGCAACGGGTTGCGGCTGGACTTCATCGCCGAGCATGCGGCCCGACTGGCGAAGGCCACCGTGGACGACGTCGCCGAGGCGGCGGCCCGGTACCTCGCCCCGGCAGGGGCGGTCGTGGTGGTGCTCGGGGACGCCGAGCGGGTCGCCGGTCCGTTGGCCGCCCTCACCGCGGTGCGTACGGAGTCGGCGTGAGCGGTGAGACCGCTCCGCCGCTGGCCCGTTCCACGCTGGACCGGGCCGCGCACCGACGTACCGACCCGCAGTGGTTGGCGCAGGCCTGGCAGCGGGCCCGGGTGCTGGTCCTGGACTCGACCAGGGAGGGGCGGGCGCTGGTCCGGGCCGACGTGAACCCGCCGGTGCTGGTCTTCCGCGACGCCGCCCAGGTCGAGGCGCCGGGGCAGGTCGGGGCGCCGGGACAGGTCGGGTCGCCCGGGGAGGCGTACCCGCTCTTTCTCGGGGTGGAGCCCGACGGTGTGCCGGTGTTCGCGGTGGACGCCCCGCTGCCCGATCTGCCGGACACCCGGGCGGCCCACCTGCGGGAGATCGGCCATCTGCTCGGTGACCGGGACGCCGGGATCTTCACCACCGCGCTCGCCCTGGTCAACTGGCATCTGGGGCACGGTTGGTCACCGCGGACCGGGAAGCGGACCGAGGTCGACGAGGGCGGCTGGTCGCGGGTGGACGCGGACGGCCACCGGGCGTGGCCGCGTACCGACCCGGCGATGATCGTCCTGGTGCACGACGGGGTGGACGGTCCGGAGGGTCGCTGCCTGCTGGGCAACAACGCCACCTGGCCGCGTACCCCGGGGCAGCGGCGTTTCTCGTGCCTCGCCGGCTATGTCGAACCGGGGGAGTCGGCGGAGGCGGCCGTCCTGCGTGAGGTCCGCGAGGAGGTCGGCGTCGGGGTCGAGCGGATCCGGTACGCGGGCAGCCAGGCCTGGCCGTTCCCCGGTTCGCTGATGCTGGGCTACCTGGCCGAGGCGGACCCGGGGGAGCCGGTACGGCTCGATCCGACGGAGATCGCGTACGCCCGCTGGTTCACCCGGCGGGAGATCGGCGCGGTGCTGGCCGGACGGGCGGTGGACGCGGGGGACGGTGACCGGGTGCTCCTGCCGCCGCCGTCGTCGATCGCCCTGTTCCTGGTCCACCGCTGGCTCGACGGTCACTGCTGACCCCGCCCGACCCGGGGGTGTCCTCCGGTCGGGCCTGACCAAGGTTGTGCTCCGGGCCTGACCGGGACGGTGCGGGACCGCCGGCGGTCCCGCCGACGGCCCCGCCCGGTCGCCGGATCAGTCCAGTGCGAACTGTCCGTTCTTCGTGCCCTCGATGAAGCCGAGCCAGCCGGCCCGGGGGAAGAGCAGGATCGGGCCGCCCGGGTCCTTGCTGTCCCGCAGCGCCACCGCCGCCGTCGCGGTGCGCAGCTGGGCGACCTCGACGCAGTTGGAGGTCTGGCTGCGGGTGCTCTTGTGCCAGCGGGCGTCGGCGGGCACGGTCTCCTGGATCTCGTTCATGACTCTGCTCCTGGTTTCTGGAACTGCTTCGACGAAACGAGCGGCGGTCGCCCGGCCCTGACGGCAGGTGGGTGTCACCGTTCTGTCAGACGCCCGGTTTGTCGGCGGCGCTGGGCCGGCGCTGCTGTCGGACCCGGGGCCGCTGTGGACGAGGTCGCCGTCTCGGTCAGCCGTCCCGTCGCCGTGAAGAGCCAGGTAAGGGTGTCCGATGCGGAGAGCGCCGCCGAGCACAACCACTCAAATGCCACTTTATATCGATTTACCGTGGTTGCCTCGGTCGACATGACGTCGATGAAGCCTCCTTCGATCGCCAGCGTCTCCGGATCCTGGGCGTCGGCGAACCGGTAGAGCGAGAACGCCGTCGGCGGCAGGTAGAACTCCCCGATCCGGGTGTCGCGGAGCAGCAGGTGCAGCGTCACGTTCGGCAGGATGGCCAGCTCACAGAGGTGGGCGAGCTGGTCCCGCAGCACGTCGGGCGGGCAGGCCCGCCGACCCAGCGCGGCCTCCTCCAGCACCGCCGTGTACTCCGGACCGTCCGCGCGGTCGAGCAGGGACTGTCGGGCGCGGCGGGCCTTGACCTCGGTCTCCGGGTCGTGTCCGGTGGACGGCCCGGCCGACTCCGTGGCGGTGGCGTTGGCCGAGACGATCCGCAACCGGGCGTACCCCTCGGTCTGCAACAACCCCGGCACCAGCACCGGGTTGTACTCCCGGATCTGGGCGCAGCCGGCCTCCAGCTCGGTCCAGCCCAACTGCTGCTGGGTCATCACCGGATACGACCTGCGCCAGGCGCGCATGTCGCCGGCCTCCTCGGTGATGACGAGCAGCTCGTCCCGCAGGGCGGCACCGGCCCCGTAGAGGTCGAGCAGGATGCCGACGTCCTCCGGGTCGGGGCGGCTGCGGCCGTTCTCCAGGCGGGAGAGCTTCGACGCCGACGCCCAGCCGATCCGCTCGATCACCTGGTCACCGGTGAGTTCCGCCGCCTCGCGCAGCCGGCGCAGTTCATTGCCGAGCCTGCGTCGCCGCAGGATCGGGCTCGGTACGGCAGGAGGCACGATGTCCTCGATTCCGTCGACCGCCGCAGGACGCGACGGTAACTGTATGAAATTCGCCCCCCACGGTCAGTATGGACGGCGCGACCGGAGTCGGAGGTCCCGACGAGGGCGTGTCTTGCGACAAAAAGAGGACTGTGGAACCTGCCCACCGGACCCGGGGACGATGCCGTCCCACCCGGCGGCAGTTCCCCCGTACGCGCCCCACCCGGGCGCCACTCCCGCCGGAGGGAACCCCATGCACACCGTCCTGCGCCGCCCCGACTTCCGTCTGCTCTTCGTCGCGCTGCTGGCCAGCATGGCGGCCGAGTCGATGCTGCTGCTCGCCCTCGCCATCTGGGTCAAGGATCTGACCGGCTCCGACGGGCTGGCCGGCGCGACCATCTTCGCGATCATCGCGCCGATGGTCCTTGCCCCGCTGGTCGGCTGGGTCGTCGACCGGTACCGTCGTCGACCGTTCTTCGTGGTCGCCAACCTCGGCACGGCACTGCTGCTCAGTCCGCTGTTCGCGGTCCGCGACCGGGATGACGTCTGGATCGTCTACCTGGTGGCGGCCTGCTACGGGTTGTCCTACCTGACCCTGCACGCCACCCTGAACGGGCTGCTCCGCCAGCTCGTGCCGAGCGAGCTGCTGGCGGACGCGAACGGGGCGTTGCAGACCGTGCGGCAGGGCCTGCGCCTCGGTGGTCCGCTGGCCGGCGCGGCCCTGTACGCGGCGGTCGGCGGCTGGCTGCTCACCAGCCTGGCGATGACCGGGTTCGTGGTCGCCGCCGCCGTGGTGGGCCTGCTCCGGGTGACCGAGCACCCGCCCGCCGCCGCCACCCTGCGCTGGCCCGCCGAGCTGGCCGCCGGGCTGCGTCACCTGACCCGCGAGGCGGCCCTGCGCCGGGCGCTGCTCGGGTACGGGCTGGGCTCGCTCGTGATGGGCTTCACCGAATCGCTGATCTTCGCGTACGTCGACCAGGGGCTGGACCGCGACGCCGCCTTCGTCGGGGTGCTGATCACCGTGCAGGGGGTCGGCGGCCTGGCCGGCGGTCTGCTCTCGCCGACGGTCGTCCGCCGGGTGGGTGAGCTGGGGGCGCTCGCCGCCGGGGTGACCCTCTTCGGCCCGGCCGCCCTGGCCCTGGCCTGGCCGGATCTGCGGCTCGGCGTGCTGGCGCTGCTGCTGGCCGGGCTGTCCCTGCCGTTGACCATGGTCGGGCTGAGCACGCTGGTCCAGCGGCGTACCCCGCCGGGGCTGCTCGGCCGGGTCACCGCGGCGTCCGAGGCGCTGGTCAGCGGCCCGCAGGCGGTCTCCATCGGCACCGGGGCGCTGCTCGTCGGTGCGATCGACTACCGGCTGCTCTTCGTCCTCGTCGGGGTGGTCACCACACTCGCCGGTCTGTGGCTCTGGCAGGGCCGTCGGCTGACCCCGCCGACGGCCGTCCCGCCCGTCCCGCCGAACGCCGTGCCGCCGACTGCGGCGACCGCCGTCCCGCCCACCCCGGCGGTCCACATCCCGACCCCCCGCCGGCCGCTGTCCGACCCCGCGGTCGACCGGATCCCCGGCCGGTGACCCCGACGCCGCGCGGGCGGCCCGACCGGTGGGTCGGACCGCCCGCGCGGTGGGCCGGTCGGGTCAGCCGGTGAGTGCGGCCAGGTGCTGCTTGACCTGGACGATGGACGGGTTGGTCAGCGCGCTGCCGTCGGCGAAGCGCAGGGTCGGGACGGTCTGGTTGCCGCCGTTGACGCTCATCACGAAGTCCGCCGCCTGCGGGTCCTGCTCGATGTCGACCACCTCGTATCCGATGCCTTCCCGGTCCAGCTGTGACCTCAGCCGGTGGCAGTAGCCGCACCACGGGGTCGAATACATGGTCAACATCGTCGGTCCTCCAGGGGTCGCCGCATCGGCCCGGTCAGGCCAGGCTAACCGCTACAACATCAGCCGGAGCTGAGATGATTCCTGGCTGTGGGGGATCACTCGGGGGTGGAGGCGGTGCTCAGCGGGCTGGATCCGGACCAACGGTCGGCGGTCACCGCGCCGGCCGGCCCGGTCTGCGTGCTGGCCGGCGCCGGCACCGGCAAGACCCGCGCGGTGACCTCCCGGATCGCCCACCGGGTGCTGACCGGCGAGATCGTCGGCCGGCACGTGCTGGCGGTCACCTTCACCGCGCGGGCCGCCGCCGAGATGCGGGCCCGGCTCACCGGGCTCGGGGTGCCGGGGGTGCAGGCGCGGACCTTCCATGCGGCGGCCCTGCGCCAGGTGCGGTACTTCGCCCCCCGGCTGCTGTCCGGGCGGGCCATGCCGGAGCTGCTGGACAGCAAGGTCCGAATGGTCACCCTAGCGGCCGCCAAGGTGGGCCTGCGGGCCGACCGGGCCGCCGCCCGGGATCTGGCCGGCGAGATCGAGTGGGCCAAGTCGTCACTGGTCGAGCCGGGGGAGTACCCGGTCGCCGCCGCCAAGGCGCTGCGCGAGACGCCCCACGACCCGGCCCGGGTGGCCGAGGTCTTCACCGCGTACGAACGGCTGAAGCGGTCCTCCGGGGTGATCGACTTCGAGGACCTGCTGCGGGCCGCGGTCTGGGGCATCGAGGAGCACCGGGACGTGGCCGAGCAGGTACGCAGCCAGTACCGGCACTTCGTCGTCGACGAGTACCAGGACGTCAACCCGCTCCAGCAACGGCTGCTCGACGTCTGGCTGGGGGGCCGGGACGACGTGACGGTGGTCGGTGACGCCAGCCAGACCATCTACTCGTTCACCGGGGCCACCTCGGCGTACCTGATCGACTTCCCGCGCCGGCACCGGGACGCGACAGTCGTCCGGCTGGTCCGTGACTACCGGTCCACCCCGCAGGTGGTCGGGCTGGCCAACGCGGTGATCGGCCAGGCCCGGGGCACCGAGGCGCGGCTGCGGCTGGAACTGCACGGCCAGCGCCCGCCCGGCCCCGAACCGGACCTGCGGATCTTCACCGACGAGCCGGCCGAGGCGAACGCGGTGGCGGCCCGCTGCCGGACCCTGGTCGAGGGGGGCACCCCGGCGCGGGAGATCGCCGTGCTGTTCCGCACCAACGCCCAGTCCGAGGCGTACGAGAAGGCGCTGACCGAGGTCGGCGTGCCGTACGTGGTGCAGGGGGCGGAGCGGTTCTTCGAGCGGGCCGAGGTGCGCCAGGCGATGGTGGCGTTGCGGGCCGCCACCCGGTCGATCCCGGGCGAGACCCCGGTGCCGGTCGCGGCCCGGGAGGCGCTGACCGCCATCGGGTGGGCGCCCGACACGCCCCCGCCGGGTGGCGCGGCCCGGGAGCGTTGGGAGGCGCTCGCCGCCCTGGTCCAGCTCGCCGAGGAGTACGCGGCCACCCCCGAGGTGCTGCCGATCGGCGAGGCGGCGGCGGTGGAGCGCCCGGCGACCCTCACGGGCTTCACCGACGAGCTGGCCCGGCGGGCCGCCCAGCAGCACGTGCCGACCGTGGACGGGGTGACCCTGGCCTCGCTGCACGCGGCCAAGGGGCTGGAGTGGGACGCGGTGTTCCTGGTCGGCCTGGCCGAGGGCACCCTGCCCATCTCGTACGCCCGGACCCCGGAGCAGGTGGAGGAGGAGCGGCGGCTGCTCTACGTCGGGATCACCCGGGCCCGGCAGTGGCTCTGGCTGTCGTACGCCTCGGCCCGCTCGCCGGGTGGCCGGTCCCGTCGCCCGTCGCGGTTCCTGCCCCAGCTGGACCGGACCGGGGGCGGCGAACGGGCCGGCGCGGCCCGGGCGGGTGGTGCGGCCGGGGTGAAACGGGCGGTGGAGCGCCGCCGCAGCCAGGTGGTCTCCTGTCGGATCTGCGGCGCGACCCTGCTCGCCGGGGCGGACCGCAAGCTGGGGCGCTGCCCGAGCTGCCCCTCCGACATCGACGAGAACCTGTACGAGCGGCTCTGCGACTGGCGGGCCCGGGTGGCCGGGACGCAACGGGTGCCGGCGTACGTGGTGTTCACCGACGCCACCCTGGTCGCGCTGGCCGAACGGCGTCCGGCGCGGATGGAGGAGCTGATCGCGATCGCCGGCATCGGCCCCCGCAAACTCGGCCTGTACGGCGAGGCGGTGCTGGCGTTGGTGGCCGGTGCCGCGGTGGACGACATCGGTCCGGAAAAAACTTCCCCAATCTCGTCGTAAATTCGTTTGCTCTCGCCCCGGGGCGAGGAATAGCCTCAGAACGCACCTCGGGAGCAGCGCCGTTTCGGCTGCTCACGGGGTTGGTCCCAGTCGGCACGAGGAACGTTGAGGGAGGTGGCACCCGTGGAGATCTTCACCTATGAGCGTCCGGCGGCGATGCCAGCTGCCCACGCTCCGCTGTCGGCTGTTCGGGTGGCCCCGGCTGCTCCGCGACCGTCGGCTCCGCAGGTGCACCAGGTCTCGGTTCAGGCCGAGCTGAACCTGACTGTTGTGCCCACTGCGGGGGTCGAGGGGACCAGTGGCTTCACGGGTCTGGGCATTGATGTCGCTACGAAGCGCATGGATGTCCGCGGCGTTCCACCTCGAGGGAGACCGGTCTGATCTTCAGACCACCGGCTCACCTCGAGGCCGCGGAACCCGCTCACCGGGATCCGCGGCCTCAGTTTTTTGCCCGTCGAAGTACGTCGGAATGCGATCCATGAGATCGAAGTGAGAGAGAGGTGACCGGGAGATGAGTCTGGCGTTGGCCCCCCTCGATGTGAGCGTCGAGCTGGAGGCGAACCTTCCCTGCCGGAAGTTCGACCCCGACCTGTGGTTCTCCGACTCGCCCACCGACCTGGAGCTGGCCAAGTCGCTCTGCGGGGACTGCCCGCTGCGCGTCGAGTGCCTGGCCGGTGCGGTCGAGCGGGCCGAGCCCTGGGGCGTCTGGGGCGGCGAGATCTTCGAGCGTGGCGCGGTCGTCCCGCGCAAGCGGCCCCGTGGCCGTCCGCGCAAGGAGGACCTCGCCCGGGACGCGGCCCTTCAGGTCGAGGCCGAGGCGCGACTGGCGGCCAGTGGTGTGGCCACCTCGCGTAACGCCGTCCGGTTGGCAGCCTGACACCTACCCGATCCGTTCCATCCACCCGCCGACGGTCGTCGGCCACGAGAAAGTTGACGTTGATGCTGCACCTGCCGAATGTGACCGAGATGCAACTAATCCACGAAGCGTTGTCCCGGGCTCGAATGCGCCGGCCTCAGGCCGGTCGTACCACCACGAGCACTGAGGCGCACCGCTCCGCCCGTACCGTCGCGATGGAGAGCCGCAGCCAGTCGGCTCGCGACCTGGGCGTTCTCTAGACCACCACCGACAGACGGGGGCGGTGACCGGAAATCCGGTCACCGCCCCCGCGTGCGTCAGTGGTCAGGCCACCGGTGCGAAACCGGGCAGCCACCGTTCCAGGATGCCCCGGTACGGCGCCTTCGCCTCCAGCTGGCAGAGCACCCCGATCGAGCCCAGCGTCACCCGGTGGATGAGCAGGTAGGACGGGGGCAGGTTGAGCTGCCGGCTGAGCTGGAAGGCGGGTGACTTCGGGCTGGCCAGTCGGGTCGCCTCGGCGCGGAGCCAGGCCCGGGTGAACCGGAACTCCTCCTGGGCCACCGGGTCGAGCATGGGACGGATGTAGTCCAGCAGCGCCGTGGCGTCGATCGGCTCGGTCGGCTTGACGAAACCCTCCTCGCGCAACCCGGCGACGACCGCGTCGGCGTCACCGCGCAACGACAGCCCGAGCAGCCGGCCGATCGGCTCCGGGGTGCCCTCGGGCATCCGGGCGACCGCCCCGAAGTCGATGACGCCGAGCCGGCCGTCCGGCAGCAACCGGAAGTTCCCCGGGTGCGGGTCGGCGTGCAGCAGACCGGCCCGTGGCGGGGCGGACAGGTGCAGGGTCGCCATCAACCGGCCGGCGGTGTTGCGCTGCTCCTCGGTACCCTCCCGGATGATGTCCGCCAGCGGTGTCCCCTCGATCCACTCGGTGACCAGCACCCGGGGCGACGCGGAGAGCACCGCCGGGATGAAGATCTCCGGGTCGTCGACGTACGCGGCGGCGAAGGCGCGCTGCGACTCGGCCTCCAGCTCGTAGTCCAGCTCCTCGGTGATCCGTTCCCGCAACTCGGCCAGGAGCGGCTTGACGTCCAGGCCCGGTTGGATGGCCCGGAACATCCCGCCGAGCCGGGAGAGCTGCTTGAGGTCGGCGAGCAGGGCGTCCCCGGCACCCGGATACTGGATCTTGACGGCCGCCGTCCGGGACACCCCGGTCTCCGGGTCGCGCCACACCGCCCGGTGCACCTGCCCGATGCTGGCCGCCGCGGCCGGGGTGTCGTCGAACTCCACGAACCGGTCCCGCCAGTCCGGCCCGAGCTGCTCCGCGAGCACCTTGTGCACGCTGGCCACCGGCAGCGGCGGGGCGGCCTCCTGGAGCTTCGTCAGGGCCTGCCGGTAGGGGGCGGCGATCTCGTCCGGCAACGCCGCCTCGAACACCGACAGCGCCTGGCCGAACTTCATCGCCCCGCCCTTGAGCTGCCCGAGGACGCTGAAGAGCTGCTCGGCGGTGCGTTGTTGGATCTCGGCGGAGATGACGTCGGAGGCGATGCCGGTGACGCGCTTTCCCATTCCGAGGACGGTCCGACCGGCGAAGCCGAGCGGCAGAGCGGCGAGCTTGGCGGTCCGGGACACGGCGCGGCGCGGGATGTCGGTCACCCGGCCATTGTTACCGACTTCGAGCCCTTGTTGCTGCTCGGCGGCCGGGCTGGTGGCCGCATCCCGCCTTCCGCGCCCTCCGGGCCGGCTCTCCGGTGCTGTCCGGCGGTCACCGGCGGCGGCCGGGGTCGGCGCAGGAGCACCCGGGGTGCGGGGCCCAGGCCCGGCGGCGGAACCGGCCGGCGGGCCCGATCTCCACGGCGCAACCCACCGTCTCCGGGTTGCCGCCGTCGAGCTGGGCCAGCACCTCGGCGACGGCGTAACCCACGGCGGTGAGCAGGGTGGCCGTGCCGCAGGACTGGTCGGCCGTGCCGGTGGCGAGCTGGGCGGCCAGGCCGGGCCAGCCCGGATCCCGCTCGGTGCGGTGCAGGTCCAGACAGTTCAGGCAGGGGCCGACCGGCGGCCGGACCAGCGGGCCGACCACCGGCATCCCTTCCCGGAGGGTGAGCAGCAGGTGCGGTTGGCGACGCCGGGCGTACCCGCTGGCGAGCAGGCCCGCCGGCCGGTCCGCGCCGACCTGCACCACCAGGTCGACCCGGCGTCGGTCGACCGGGCCGGTCCGGGTGCCGGGGGCGACCCGGTCGACGGCGGCCCGGATCGCGGCGGCCAGCGGTCGCCCCACCTCGGCCGCGGCCAGCCCGGTCCCCACCAGGTCGCCGGGGTGGACCGGGCCGGTCAGCTCGGCCGCCACGTGACCGACGCCGGCCTGGGCCAGGGCCACGGCGACGGGCGCGCCGAGCCGGCCCGCCCCGGCCACCACCACCCGGGCGCCGCGTCGTCGGCGGAGCACCTGGGCCGGGGTGCCGGGCCGGGCGGCCGGCGCGGTCAGGGCGAGTGCCCCGGCCTCCGCGGCGAGCCGGACGCGGTCCGGGCCGGTGAGGTCACGGGGAAGCAGGGTGTGCGCCGGTACGACGAGCCCGGCGGCGTGCAGCGTGTCGATCAGCCCGCGCGCCTGGCCGGGGTCGACCCGGGCTGCTGCCGCGTCCGCCAGGACGACGCGTTCGCTACGGGTGCCGTCGAGCAGGTCGAGCAGCCGGGTGATGCCGGTGCCGGTCACCTCCAGCAGCACGGCCCGGCCCGGGGTGAGCCCCAGTTGCAGGGTGTGCCGGTCACGCCAGAGCCGGGTCAGCCCGGGCAACAGGGCCGGGCGGAGCAACGTCGACCGGGCGGGTGCGGGGTGGGGCGGGCTCATGACAACGAATCGTGACCGAATCCCTGCGGCCCGTCGATCGTTGTCCACAGGTGTGCAGCGCTAGATCCAGCGTTGTCCACAAGAACCGGCGAGTTATCCACAGACTACCGCCAGTGATGTCGCCTAGCTGACAGGCGGGTGGTCGCCCGCGAGCGGACCGGCGCTGTGGTCCCTCAGCGGGCAGGTGCTGGGTCACCCACGGCGGGCAGGTGGGTGGTCACCCGCGGTTGGGCGGGCGCTCTGGTCGGCTGCGGCAGGTCGGTGTGCGAGTCACCCACGGTGGGTCGGCGCGGGCGGGTCGACGCCCGGCGTCGCCGAGCCGGACGCGCGGGAGGGGCGGCCGCGCCGGCCGCCCCTCCCGAGTCGCACCCGGACGGGTCAGACCTTGGCCTTGCCCAGGATGCGGTTCACTGTTGTGCCGCACACCGGACACTTGCCCTTGGCCATGTTCATCCCGGTCTTCGAGACCTCCACGTGCCCCTCGAAGTCCCGCTTCTCCTTGCACTTGACGCAGTAACCGTTGTAGGTCTGGGCCTGGTCGGCCACGGTAGCCTCCTCGTCTCGTCCGCCGGGCACGTCGGCCCGACGGTTCTCCCGACGGCGGGCCACGCGGGGCGCCGGCGTCGGGTCCTTCTCCGCGGCCACGCACGTGACCGCCGGTTGGCGGACCCTACCCAGCTCTGGGCGGTTCCATGTCAGCTGTACATCGACACTGTGAGCAAGTCGACGTCGAGAGTGTGCATCCCGAAATAGGCGGGATAAGTGAGTTTGCCGGGGACACGCCGTGTGGAACCCTGCCCGGGGTCACCCGGACGGGGTGCGGAGGCCCCGTCCGGGCCGCTCACCCACGGTGGAGATCACGTCCGGTGGACGCGGCGACGGTCGCCACGAAGGGTGACGACTGTCGAAGCTCATGGTCATCACCAGTTTTTTTCGGACTCCTCACCACCAAACACCATTTTCCGGGCGCGAGTCGGGGTGTTGACTCTTGCGGACCCCTGGTCAGTACGCATTAGCTTTCCCTCGTGGCAGGAAACCACGGCTGCGCGGCCCACTGATGGTGGCGGCGCGGAAGCCGGTCGTCGAGGTACGGCGCAGTCAGCGCCGGCGACGCACGGTGTCCGCCTACCGGGACGGCGAGCGGGTCGTGGTCCTCATCCCGGACCAGTTCTCCCGGGCCGAGGAGAGCGAGTGGGTCGACCGCATGCTGGCCCGGCTCGCCGCCCGCGAGGGCCGGTTGAGCCGCAGCGACACCGAGCTGCTCGACCGGGCGCTCCGGCTGATCGGCCTGTACCTGTCCGACCAGGGCGGCGACGCCCTGCCGGCCAGCGTCCGCTGGGTCACCAACCAGAACGGCCGCTGGGGTTCCTGCACCCCTGCCGACCGGACCATCCGGATCTCGCACCGGCTCCAGGACATGCCCGACTGGGTGCTCGACTACGTGCTGCTGCACGAGTTGGCGCACCTCATCGTGCCGAGCCACAACGCCCGCTTCTGGGCGCTGGTCGGCCGGTACGCCAAGACCGAGCGGGCCCGGGGCTACCTGGAGGGGGTCGCCGCCGCCTCCGCCGTCCCGGTCGCCGGCTGACCGCTGCTTCCGTCGACCGGCCGGCCAGGGGTTGATCCACTCATCGGGCCGCAGGTAGCGGGGTCCGTCGGGCGTCGATGGCACCACTTCGGCCCACAGGAGTCGATCATCTGCACCAGGCGCACTACAGTCGGAGAATGGTCCGACGGGTGGTGGTGGCGTTGCTCGCGCCGGTGGCCTGGTCGCCGCCCGGCGTCGAGCTGACGCGCTGGCGTACCGCGCTGGCCGAGGACGTGGTGGACCTGCTCGCCACCCTCGCCGAGGTGGAGACCGCGCTCGCGGTGACCCCGGCCGACCGCTGGCTGGCCGACGCGGTGCGTTGGCCCGACACCCCCGTGTACGAGGTGCCCGAGCCCACCGTCAACGCCGCGCTGGCCGCCCTCGACGGGTACGACCAGGCCGCCGTGGTCGCCGCCGACGCCCCCGACCTGCCGGGACTCACCCTCGGCAAGCTGCTCCGGCCGCTGACCAGTCGACCCGTCGCCGTCGCCCCCGTCGAGGGCGGCCCGGGGCTGCTCGGCGTGGCGTGCCGGTTACCCGTACCCGCGTGGTTGCCGGCGCTGGACCTGGACGTCGCCGGGCCGGCGGAGCTGCGTCGCGCGGCGTCCGCCCCGGCCGACGTGGCGGTCACCCCCGGCTGGCACCGGCTGCGCGGCCCGGCCGACCTGGCCGCCCTGGACCCGGCCGTCGAGGGCTGGGAGGCGACCCGCGCCCTGCTCTCCGGACAGCGCACCTGACCGGCCAGCGGCCCTGGCCGGTCACCACACCTGGCCGGCCCGCGCGGCCAGCGGGCCTGAGCGGCTACCGGGTCTGCGTGGTCCCGGGCTGGGCCGGACGGCGGGGCCGAGCCGGCCAACGGCGACCGGCCGGCCCCCGGGAGTCGGGTGGGCCGGCCGGTGTGCCGGATGGTCCGCAGCGGTCAGGGCCGGTCGGGGTCGCCGTCGGTGTCGTCGGGACGGGGGCGGCTGCCCGGTGCCTGCTCCTCGGGACCGCCGGGGGCGGTGAAGTCGAAGGTGGCCAGCTCGTCGTCGAGATCCGCCGAGGTGGTCGCGAACGCCACCGGGTCGGCGAAGTCGGCGTCCGAGGGGAGCAGGTCGGGGTGTCCCCAGACCGCGTCCCGCCCGGCGATGCCCCGGTGCTCGGTCAGCGCGGCCCACAGCGCCGCCGCCTCCCGCAGCCGGCGCGGGCGCAGCTCCAGGCCGACCAGGGCGGCGAAGGTCTGTTCGGCGGGCCCGCCGGCCGCCCGACGGCGCCGGAACGCCTCACCGAGCCGGACCACGTTGGGCAGTCGGTCGGCGGCGGCGCTGTCGACCACGTGGCAGACCCAGCCCTCGACCAGCGCCAGTGCCGTCTCCAGCCGGGCCAGGGAGGCCTTCTGCGCCGGGGTGTCCTCCGGGGTGAAGATCCCCTCCAGGGCGATCGCCTGCATCGACTCCGGGTCGGTCGGGTCGACCCGGCCCATCGCCTCCTCGATCGCCTCCCGGTTGACCCGGATGCCGGCCGCGTAGTTCTCGACCGCGGTCAGCACGTGCCCGCGCAGCCACGGGACGTGCTCGAAGAGCCGCTGGTGGGCCGCCTCGCGCAGGGCGACGTAGAGGCGTACCTCGTCCTCGGGCAGCTCCAGACCCTCGCCGTACACCCGGATGTTGGCCGGGATCAGCGCGGCGGTGCCGGCCGGGCCGAGCGGCAGGCCGATGTCACCGGCGGAGAGCACCTCGGCGGCGAGCTGGCCGAGGGCCTGGCCGAGCTGGCCGCCGAAGAGCGCCCCGCCCAGGGTGGCGACCATCGACTGCATCGGGCCGAGCTGGGCGCGGGCCTCCGGCGGGACGAGGTCGCCCATCGCGCCGACCATCCGGCTGGCCACCGGGTCGCAGAGCTTGCGCCAGACGTCCAGCGTCTTGAAGATCCACTCGTTGCGGTTCCACGCCAGGGAGGTGCGGATGCCGGTCGGCCAGGCCGACGCCGGCTCCAGCCAGAGGTCGGCCAGCCGCAGCGCCTCCTCCACGGCGTGCCGCTCGTACGGCGAGGCCATCGGGTCGCCCGTGGCGGCGAGCTGGCTGGCGGCCACCTGGCGGGCCAGGTCCCAGTTGACCGGCCCGCTGCCCGGCGCGGAGAGCAGGTGCTGCAACTGCGACATGAACTGCTGCATCTGCGCGGGATCGTTGGGGTCTGGTGGTTGCCCACCCGGGAGCGCGAAACCGAACGGAATATCAGGCACGACGTCTACGGTACGCGCGCCGCGCCCCTGGTAGCCGCCACTGGCGTTGCGCTGAGGGCGAAGTCCGCCGCAGCGCGCCGACCCCGCCGCCACCGGTCGGTACGCTCTGCCGCATGCGACGTCGTGGCGTGACCGTACTCCTCGGTGCTGTGCTCACCACCCTGCTGAGCATCGGCGTGCTCGGCGCACCCATCCCGTACGTGGTGCTCGGCCCGGGGCCGACGGTGAACACCCTCGGCACCTCCGACGGCCGGGAGGTGATCCAGGTCAGCGGCCGGGAGACGTCCACCTCCGCCGGTCAGCTCCGGATGACCACGGTCGGCGTGCAGCCGACGGTGAAGCTGCGCGCCGCGATCGCCGGCTGGCTGTCGAAGGACGAGGCGGTGGTGCCCCGGGAGCTGGTCTACCCGCCGGGGGAGTCGCAGGAGGAGGTCGAGAAGCGCAACGCCGAGGACTTCCAGAACTCGCAGAGCAGCGCCGAGACCGCCGCGCTGGTCAAGCTCGGCTACCCGGTCGAGGTGGTGGCGAAGGAGGTGGCCGCGGACGGGCCGGCGGCCGGTGTGCTGAAGGCCGGCGACGTGGTCACCACCGTCGACGGCGCGCAGGTAACCTCCGCGACCCGGCTGGTCGAGCTGGTCCGGGGCAAGCCCGCCGGCACCCGGCTGACCATCGGGTACGTCCGCGACGGCACCCCCGGCACCGCCACCGTGACCAGCCGGGAGGCCGACGGCCGCCCCCGGATCGGGGTGGTCCCGGACCAGCGGCAGCCGCACCCGTTCACCCTGAAGATCGACCTGAACGACATCGGCGGTCCGAGCGCCGGGCTGATGTTCGCCCTCGGCATCATCGACAAACTCAAGCCGGAGGACCTCACCGGTGGAAAGGTCATCGCCGGTACCGGCACCATCGACGACGAGGGGCGGGTCGGCCCGATCGGCGGCATCGCGCAGAAGCTGGTCGGCGCGAAGAAGGCCGGCGCCAAGGCGTTCCTGGTCCCCGCCGACAACTGCGCCGAGGCGGTCCGCAACCCGCAACCCGGCCTGCCCATGCTCAGGGTCGCTTCGCTGGACGACGCATTGACCGCGTTGGACACGTTGCGCGCCGGTGGCGAGCCGACCCGCTGCTGAGGGCGGGCACGCCGGACCGACCGGACGCGACCTGACCCGACACCTTCAGGAACACCCCGTACTCTGGGTGCCTGTCCGGAGCCGATCACATCGAGCGTGCGGAGCCAAACAGTGGTCATGCGTAGCAGCCCCCTGCCGAGGATGAGTCGGCGCGGACGCGTCACCATCGGGGTCCTGGTCGGGGTGTTCCTCTTGTTCACCCTGCTCGGCTGGGGGGTGCAGGCGTGGACCGACTGGCTCTGGTTCGACGAGGTCCGCTACACCCAGGTCTTCACCGGTGTGCTGCTGACCCGGGTGCTGCTCTTCCTCACCGTCGGGCTGGGCCTGGCCGCCTTCGTGGGCGGCAACCTCTGGCTGGCGTACCGGCTGCGGCCGAAGCTGCGCCCGCACTCGCTGGAGCAGGCCACCCTGGAGCGGTACCGGGTGCTGATCACGCCCCGGATCGGCACCTGGATCAGCCTGACCGCCCTGGTGCTCGGCCTGTTCGCCGGGCTCTCCGCGCAGGGCCGCTGGACCCAGTGGCTGCTGTTCCGCAACGGCGGTGACTTCGGCGTCAAGGACCCGGAGTTCGGCATCGACGTCGGCTTCTACGTCTTCCAGTTGCCGTTCTGGCGCTACCTGCTCGGGGTCGGCTTCACCGCGGTGGTGCTGGCGCTGATCGGCGCGCTGGCCGTGCACTACATCTTCGGCGGGGTGCGCCTGCAGGGCGTCGGCGACCGGATGACCGGCGCCGCGCGGGCCCACCTGAGCACGCTGGTCGCGGTCTTCGTCCTGCTCAAGGCCGTCGCGTACGTGCTGGACCGGCGGGCCATGCTGCTGGAGTACAACGAGGGCGCCAAGCTGTACGGCGCGGGCTACGCCGACGTCAACGCGTTGCTGCCGGCGAAGGAGATCCTGGCGTACATCTCGGTGGTGGTGGCCATCGCCATCATCGTGTTCTCCAACGCGGTGATGCGGAACCTGGTCTGGCCGGGCATCTCGCTGGCCCTGCTCGGGGTCTCCGCCGTCGCGATCGGCGGCATCTACCCCTGGGCGGTGCAGACCTTCGAGGTCAAGCCGAGCGCCCGGGACAAGGAGGCGCCGTACATCCAGCGCAGCATCGACGCCACCCGCGCCGCGTTCGACATATCCGAGGTGCAGACCAAGGGGTACGCGGCGAGTAACCTGGTGCCACCGGCCAGCCTGGCCACCGACACCTCGGTGGTGCCGAACGTCCGGCTGCTCGACCCGCAGCTCGTCTCCGAGACGTACACCCAGCTCCAGCAGGTCCGCGGGTTCTACGACTTCGGCCCCAAGCTGGACATCGACCGGTACTCGGTGGAGAACAAGACCTCCGACTACGTGGTCGGGGTCCGCGAGATCAACTATGGCGAGCTGACCGACCAGCAGAACAACTGGATCAACCGGCACACCGTCTACACCCACGGCTACGGCCTGGTCGCGGCCCCGGCCAACCAGGTGGTCTGCGGCGGGCAGCCGTACTTCGTCTCCGGCTTCCTCGGCGAGAAGGCGCAGGAGGCCTGCTCCTCGCAGGCCGAGCAGATCCCGGCCAGCCAGCCACGGATCTACTACGGCGAGCGGATGCAGCCCGACGACTACGCCATCGTCGGTCAGACCAGCGCCGACAAGGACGTGGAGTTCGACCGGCCCACCCCGACCACCGGCGGCGAGCAGTACTACACCTACACCGGTGAGGGCGGCGTCGAGATCGGCTCGTTCACCCGGCGGCTGCTCTACTCGATCAAGGAGCAGGAGACGAACTTCCTGCTCTCCGAGGCGGTCAACGACAACTCCAAGCTGCTCTACGTGCGTAACCCCCGGGACCGGGTGGAGAAGGTCGCCCCGTTCCTCACCCTGGACGGCGACCCGTACCCGGCGGTGGTGGGCGGCAAGGTCCAGTGGATCATCGACGGCTACACCACGGCGGCGACCTACCCGTACGCCGAACGGATCAACCTCCAGCAGGAGACCACCGACGAGCTGACCAACCGGGGCACCTTCCAGCTCGCCCGGGAGAACGTCAACTACATGCGCAACTCGGTGAAGGCCACCGTCGACGCGTACGACGGCACGGTCCGGCTGTACGAGTTCGACGACGGCGACCCGGTGCTCAAGGCGTGGAACAAGGCGTTCGGCGGCGACCTGGTGCTGCCGAAGAGCGCGATCCCGGCCGACCTGGCGGCGCACTTCCGCTACCCGGCCGACATGTTCAAGGTGCAGCGCAACCTGCTCACCAAGTTCCACGTCACCAACCCCGGCGACTTCTACTCCGGCCAGGACTTCTGGCAGGTGCCCAACGTGCCGGACGCGCCGGACAGCGGCCAGAAGCAGCCGCCGTACTACCTGTTCACCCAGTTTCCCAACCAGGACGCCCCCCGGTTCCAGCTCACCTCGGCGGTCACCCCGAACGGCCGGCAGAACCTCGCCGCGCTGATCTCCGGGTCGTACGTCGACGGACAGCCGAAACTGGAGGTGCTGGAGCTGCCGGACCAGACCCGGATCTCCGGCCCGGTGCAGGTGCACCAGCAGATGACCAACAACGCCACCATCCGGACCGAGCTGAACCTGCTCTCCTCCAACCAGGCGCAGGTGCAGTACGGCAACCTGCTCTCGCTGCCGTTCGCCGACGGGATGCTGTACGTCGAGCCGGTCTACGTCAAGAGCAACCAGCAGGACGCGTACCCGCTGTTGCAGAAGGTGCTCCTGTCGTACGGCGACGGCGGCTCGTACGTGGTGCTGGCCAACAACGTCACCGACGGCATCAAGCAGCTCGTCGAACAGGGCAAGCGGGCCGGACAGGGGAGCACCCCGCCACCGTCGAGCGGCGGCACCCCGCCCACCCCGCCCCCGTCGGCGTCGCCCTCACCCTCGGCCTCGCCCGGGGCGAGCAGCCCGCCGCCCAGCGGCGACCTGGCCGCCGCCGCCCAGCGGGTCCAGGCGGCGATCGCCGAGGTCAAGGCCGCCCAGGCGTCCGGTGACTTCGAGCGGTACGGCCGGGCGCTGAAGGCGCTGGACGACGCGATCAACGCCTTCCAGCAGGCCCAGCAGGGCAACCCGCCCAGCGGCAACCCACCCGCCGCGCCGTCACCGTCCGCTGGCGGCTGACCCGCCCGTTGCGCTGTCGACGGAGCCACGATCCGGACCCCGGGTCGTGGCTCCGCGCCGTTCCGGCCCCGTTTTGCGGCTCGGGGGGGCGGTAGGCTACGGTTAACCAGTCGACGCGGGGTGGAGCAGCTCGGTAGCTCGCTGGGCTCATAACCCAGAGGTCGCAGGTTCAAATCCTGTCCCCGCTACTATGGAGAAGGCCCCGGAGTTCATCTCCGGGGCCTTTTCTCGTTTCCGGGCTTTTCTCGTTTCTCCCGCCGGTTTCCTGTCCCCGGCCGGCGCTCGGGTGCTCCGGTCCTCCGGTGCCTCCGCCGGTCGCCGGTGACCGGCCGGTCGGCACGGGACCGTCGTGCACCGCGCTGAGCTGGGCGGACGCCGGATCGAGGACCCCGCTGATCTCCGCCGCGGCGATGGGTTAGGCTTATCTAGCCGACGCGGGGTGGAGCAGCTCGGTAGCTCGCTGGGCTCATAACCCAGAGGTCGCAGGTTCAAATCCTGTCCCCGCTACTACCCGAGAGGTCCCGGAGTTCATATCCGGGGCCTCTCGTCGTTCGTGCGCCGCCGGCCCCGCCTCCGGGCACCCGGGTGCGGGTGGGGCAGTCGGTGCTTCGGGGTGCCGGACTTGCGCTCCTCGGTCAGGATGAGGGCATGTCTACTGGGATCAACATGTCAACTCCGACCAAGTGGTGGGGCCGGCTGGCCGCGGTGTTCGGCGCGGTGGTTCTCTCGGTCTTCGTTCCGGTGGCCGCCTGGGCGTCCACCGGCACCGGTGAGCTGGTGGTGGAGGCCGCCCGGCGTCGGTCGAGGGGTGGCGGGTTCGGGGTCTTCGGGCTGCTCTGCTGCCTGGTGGTGGTCGGCGGGATCGTCCTCCTGGTGGTCCTGCTGACCCGGAACCGCCGTAACCGCCCGCCGCGCTGATCCGTCACCTGCGGCCGGGGACACGGTGACCGTCACCCGGCCCGACGGCACGGCTCGTCCGCCCCGGCAGCTGCCCGTCACCGGGCCAGGGCCGCCTGGGCGCGGGCCATGAACTGCGCCGTCGCCGCTCGCGCCCCGGAGCGTCCCGCGCGGATGCTCCGGGCCGCGTCGGCGAGCAGGGTGCGTACCTCGCCGTGCCCCTTCGGGGGTGGCGCGGGGGCCGGGCCGACCTGCTGGTGCAGCGCCTCGCCGAGGGCGGCGACCCGCTTGGCCAGCGGATCGTCGAGGGTCTGGACGACCGCCTGGCGGACCGTCAGGCTGGCCGGCAGGCCCCGCTCGGTGCCGAGGAGCCGGCCCGCCTCGATGCTGCCGGTGAGGAAGTTGACCACGTTGGCCACCACCCCGGCGTGCCGGGTGCCGCGGAACCCGGCCCAGTACATCGACGCCCGGTCCCACTGGGCCGCCCGGGGGCCGGGAAAGCCGACCATCGCCAGCTCGTCGTCGGAGTAGCGCTGGAGTTCGGGAAACTGGTGCGACCAGGCGAACGACGCGGCGGTGTGCCCGGTGACCACCAACTGCCGGGCCGGCTCACCGCTGTCGGCCCGGTCGACCAGGGCGGCGGCCGGAGTGGCCTGCTGGCTGCGCGCCCGCTCCCAGAACTCGAACCAGTCCAGCAGCGCCGCCGAGCCGAACCCCAGCTGACGGCCCTGGTAGAACCGGGTGCCCAACCCGCGTAGCCAGAGCCACAGTGCCCCGTGGTCCCCGGACGGGTCCATCGAGCCGGCCACCCGGCCGCTGCCGGCCCGGGTCACCCCGGCCGCCCAGCTCAGATAGTCGGCCCAGGTCATCGAGGTGGTCGGTTCGGGGGCGCCGAGCCGGCGGAGCAGGTCCCGGTTGAACACCACGGCGGGGTGGGTCTGCCCGGCCGGCACCCCGTAGACCCGGCCGTCGATCGTGCCGTAGTCCGTCAGGCCGGGGGGCAGCGTGTCCAGGTCGATCCGGCCGTCGTCGACGTAGCCGCCGAGATCCAGGACGATGCCGCGCTGGGCGTACTCGCCGAGCATCGAGTCGTCGATCTGGAACAGGTCGGGCACGTTGCCGCCGCCGGCCTGGGTGGCGAGCCGGTCGTAGTAGCCGCCCTGGCCCTGCCAGGTCACCCGGAAGGTGACCAGCGGGTTCCGGGCCGAGTACAGCCGCAGGGCCTGCTCGGTGGCCTCCGCCCGCCGGGTGCCGCCGTACCAGAAGACCGACAGCTCCACCGGGCCGTCCCGGGCCGGCGTCTCCTCCCCGCCGCCGCACCCGCTGAGCCCGCCGGTCGCCAGCACCGGCAGCCCGAGCAGCCCGCCGAGCAGTCGCCGCCGGGCCGGGTCGGCACCGCGCCGGGGGAGCGGGGAACGCGCAACGGACAACGGGTGCTCCTGGGGACGGGTGGGCCGGTGGCCGGATCATTCACGCAGGTGGCGCGGGCGGGTGTCAACGGCTGGCCGGGCCGTCGCGCGCCGGCCGCCGGGTGGGCGCACCGGACGACCCGGTACCCGTGGTGTACTAGGGCGCGTGGAACTTCTGCACTCGGGCAAGGTCCGGGACGTCTACGCCGACGGTGACGACCTGATCCTGGTCGCCTCGGACCGGATCTCCGTCTACGACGTGGTCCTGCCCACCCCGATCCCGGACAAGGGCCGGCTGCTCACCGCCCTGTCGCTGTGGTGGTTCGGGCAGCTCGCCGACCTGGTGCCGCACCACGTCGTCTCGGCCACCGACGTGCCCGCCGAGTTCGCCGGGCGGGCGATCCGCTGCCGCCGGCTGGACATGGTGCCCGTCGAGTGCGTGGCCCGTGGCTACCTCACCGGAGGCGGCCTCAAGGAGTACGAGCGCACCGGCGCGGTCTCCGGCGTGCCGCTGCCGCGCGGCCTGGTCGAGGCGTCGATCCTGCCGGAGCCGATCTTCACCCCGTCGACCAAGGCCCCGGCGGGGCAGCACGACGAGCCGATGACCTTCGCCGAGGTGGTGGACAAGGTGGGGGCGGAGACCGCCGAACGGCTGCGCCAGATCACCCTGGACGTCTACCGCCGGGGCGCGGAGCTCGCCGCCGACCGGGGGATCCTGGTCGCCGACACCAAGATCGAGCTGGGCTGGACGCCGGACGGCACCCTGATGCTCGGCGACGAGGTGCTCACCTCCGACTCGTCGCGGTACTGGCCCGCCGAGTCCTACCAGCCGGGCCGCACCCAGTTCTCCTACGACAAGCAGTACGTCCGGGACTGGGCGACCAACAGCGGCTGGGACAAGCGCTCCCCCGCCCCCGAGGTCCCGGCCGAGGTGGTCGAGGCGACCCGGGCCCGCTACGTCGACGTCTACGAGCGGCTGACCGGCGAACGCTGGTCCTGACCCGTCGCCGGCCGGACCACCCCACGGTGGCGCAGAGTGGCCGTCGGCCGGCGGCGGGCGGGTTACGCTGCGACGGTGAGCCGTCGTGAGCGGTACCGGGACGAGCTGCGGGCGGCCGGTCCGGCGCGCTGGCCGGCGTTCCTGCGGGACCACTCGGGGCTGCCCGGACCCCGGGCCGACCTCGAACTCGCCCAGGCCGTCGCCGACGAGGGCGAGCCGGCCACGTTCGATCGGCTGATCGGCACCGACGACGAGTACCTGGTGCTGTGCGGGGTGCTCGGCCTCGGCCGGCTGCTGGCCGGGGAGACCCGGGCGCGGGCCCGCACCGGCATCGAGGCACGGCTGCGCGGTCACGCCACCGACCCCCGCTGGCGGGTACGCGAGGCGGTGGCCATGGCGCTGCAGCGGCTCGGTGACGCGGACCTGCCCCGCCTGCTCGACCTCGGCACGGCCTGGGCCGCGGACCCGCACCCGCTGGTCCGGCGGGCCGCCGTCGCGGCGGTGTGCGAACCACGCCTGCTGACCGCCCCGGCGGCCGCCGCCCGTGCCGTCACACTCTGCGAACGGGCGACGGCGGGCCTGGCCGCGCTGCCGGCCGACCGGCGTCGCGGCGACGACGTCCGGGCGTTGCGCCAGGCGTTGGGCTACTGCTGGAGCGTCGCGGTGGCCGCCGACCCGACGGTCGGCCTGCCGGCGTTCCGGGCCCTGGCCGCCGTCGATGACGCCGACGTGGCCTGGATCGTCCGCGAGAACAGCCGGAAGAAGCGCCTCGCCACGCTGCTCACCGGTGCCGGGGCGGGCACCCGGGCTCAGCCGACCCGGAAACCGGTCCGCGGGTCGGCCGCCGCGCCCGCGCGGTAGGCGGCGAGCGCCGGCCGGTCCGAGTCGATGACCCAGTCCCCGGAGCCCTTCTGGTTGAAGTAGACGAAACCGAGCAGGTCAGAACGTTTTCGGATGGCGGTGAAGAGTTCGTCGACCGCCCGGCGGCGCATCGCGCCCGGCTCGGACCCGGTCTCCACGATCAGCAGCGGCCGGTCGGTGAACCTGCGGACCTGCGTGATGGTGGGGCCGAACAGACCGTCGAAGGTCTGCTCCCCGCGCCGGGTGAAGTACCCGTCGATGCCGACCCAGTCGACGTACGCGTCGCCGGGATACAGCGGGGCGAGCTTCACCGACGGGACCGGGTTGACCACGTTCGGGGTCCAGGCCCAGATCACGTTCGTGGCGTCGGCCTGGGCGAAGACGGCGTGGATGTGCCGCCAGGCGGCGACGAAGTCCCTGGCCCGGTTGTCGTGCGCGCCCCAGGAGTACCAGTGGCCGTTCATCTCGTGCGCGACGGTGAGCGCCACCGGCAGGTTGAGCCGGCGCACCGCGACGGCGAACTCCACCAGGTACGGATCGTGCCGCCCGGCGGCGATGTCCTTCAGCTTCACGGTGAACGGTTCCCAGCGGACGATCGGCAGTGCGCCGTACCGGTGGACCTTGCGGACCTCGGCGGCGGCGAACTCGTCGTCGAAGCTCTCGTAGATGGTGACGATGTTGGGTTTCCGGCCGACCAGGTCGGCGAACCGGTCGACCCGGCTCATGTCCTGCGGCGCCCCGTTCAACGCCACCCCGAGGTAGCGCCCCGCCGGCCGGGTCAGCGGGCGGACGTCGTACGCCGGGGGCGGGCCGGTGGGCGGGGCCGCGACGCTGGGGGCGGTGGCGAGCCGGGCCGGGCGGCTGACCGGGCCGGGGGCGAGCGCGGCGTAGCCGAACACCCCGATCACGAAGATCGTCATGACGGTGAACAGCTGGCGGGAGGTCACCGGGAACGCTCCGGGCGGACGTCCCGCGTCGGCCGCACCAGCAGCGCCTGCAACGCGACGGTCAGGTAGAAGGTGCCCCCGAGGAAGGCCGGGGCGAACGTCGGCAGGTCGTCGGTGATCATCCGGTGGGCGGCCAGCCCGGTCCACAGCGCGCCGCTGCCCGCCGTGCAGACGGCCATCCCCCACCACAGCCGGGCCGTCCTGTTCTTGGGTGCCGTGCCGCCGGTGGGTTGCCAGCCCATGCTCTGCCCGCGCAGCAGGTCCCAGATCGCGAAGGCGTGCGACCAGCCGTAGATCATCTTGACGGTCCACGCCTCCACCCGGTAGGCGCACCGGTGCCAGAGCGGGAAGACCACCAGGTTGTAGACCAGGCTGGGCACGATCCACAGGTAGTTCGCCGGGACCACCGACTCCGGGAACCGGGCCAGCAGCACGATCGGCACCAGCGGACCGACGAAGGTGAACAGCGCCGTGTGCAGGTAGTAGCAGAACCCGGAGAGGTACGACAGCCGGGTGCGCAGCCGCATCCGGGTGTTCCAGAACTTCGTCGACCCGAGCAGGCTCATCGAGCCGGCGCACCAGCGGTACTGCTGGGTGAAGAACGAGTTGACGTCGGCCGGGCACAGCCCGGTGGCCAGCGGCACCGGCAGATAGCGCAGCCGCCAGCCGCGCCGCCGCATGTCGAACCCGGTGTGGACGTCCTCCGAGTGCTCGATCAGGGTGGAACCGCCGATCGCGTCGAGCGCCTCCCGGCGGTAGAGCGCGCAGCTCCCCACGCAGATCGCCGCCTCGTGCCGCTGCCGGGACACCTGCACCACCCGGTAGAACAGCTCCTGCACCGCACCGGCCCCACGCTCCAGCCACCCCTGCCCGGCGTGCACCCGGAAGTACTGCGGGGACTGCACGATCCCGAGGTCCGGCTCGGTGGCCAGATAGGGCACCAACTCGTCGAGGATGTCGTGCCGGGGGGTGAAGTCGGCGTCCAGCACCAGGATGTACTCGCCCAGTGTGCGCTGGTACGCGTACCGCATGTTGCCGGCCTTCTTGTACCAGCCCCGGTTGGGGCGGCGCTGGTAGACGAAGCCGAAGGCGAGCGCCATCGCCTCCCGCTCGTCGGTCGCCGAGTCGTCGAGCACGTAGACGTGCACCCGGCCCGGGTAGTGGTCGACCATCCGGCTGACGTGCTCCCAGGTGTTGCGGAGCACCCCGGTCGCCTCGCCGCACACCGGCAGGAAGACGTCGACCGACGGGTGGACGGGCGGCCGGAAGTCCCGGACCAGCCGCCGGTGCCGGTCCAGGTCGAACCCGGGCGTGCCGAGGTTCACCAAGGTCGAGATCAGGTAGTAGAGCACGGTGAAGCCGAACAGCGGCAGCAGCAGGAGCAGCCAGGGAGCCATCCGGACGAACAGCACCTGGCTGACGAGCAGCCCGCCGAAGCTGACGGACGAGGCGATCATCAACACCGGCAACCGGCGGTGGCGGTAGGCGGCCTTCTCGTCGTCGTCCGGCGGCAGTGGCAGCGACGGATCGACGGTCGCCGGGCGGCCCGGCGTCGCCGGTGCCACCGCCCGCCGCGCCGCCACTTCCCGTGGGGCCGCTACCGCGGCGGCTTCCCGTGGGGCCGGTACCGCCACCACTTCCCTAGGGGCCGGTACCGTCACCACTTCCCGTGGGGCCGGTACCGCGACGCCCTCGCGTCGCGGCGGTGTCGCGACCGTCTCCCGTCGCGGTGGTGCCGCCGCCGGCCCACGGGGGGCGGGTACCGCCGGACGGAGGAACTCCGTGGTCTCGTCGGTGCGGCCGGCGCCGGCCCGGGTGCTCACTTCGTCCCCTCGGGCCTACGCACCAGCAGGGCGATGCTGAAGCCCCGGACCCGCCAGGTGCGCGCGACGGCGTACGGCTTGAGCGCGGCCTCCTTGGCCGGCCCGATCCGCTGCACCGGATCGTCGAGCGCTCCCTTGCGGACGATCCACACCCGCTCCGGGCGGCCCAGGCACACCGGGACGTCCCGGTCGGCGCACTCCTGCGCGCCCAGGGTGCCCTGCCGGCGGGCCGGCACGGTCATCAGCGCGTCCCGGGGCCGCCAGCTCTCGTCGACGTACCGGTTCACCGCGTCCCGGCTGGTGCGCTGGTCACCGGCGTCGAACGGGCCGTACACCAGGGCGTCGCCGGGGGCCGCGTGCGCCCGCAGCACGGCGGCGATCTCGCTGGTGCCCTGGCCGTGGCCGGTGACACCGCGGATCTCCACCTGCGTGGGGACGCCGAGCAGCCCGATCGCCAGCACCGCGGCGGTGCCCCGCAGCAGCGTACTGCGGCGCAGCGCCAGTGAGCCGACCAGCACCCAGGCGGGCACCGTGAACAGCAGGTAGCGCGGCAACCAGAGCGGGACGAACCGGGCGGCGACCAGCAGGCCGAGGGTGGGCAGCACCAGCCAGGCGGTGGCCACCGCCGACCGCTGCCGCATCGACATGCCGAGGAAGGCCAGGGCGAGCACCGCGCCCGCGAGCAGCGGCCCGCCGAACAGCGCCTCCGGCGTGTCGGCCAGCCGGTCCAGGGTGACCGGTGGAATCCAGGTGATCTGGGTACCGGTCTGTCGACCGCCGAGCCAGAGCACCGGCAGGGCGGGCAGCACACCGGCCGTCGCCGCGCCGAGCCAGCCGAAGAAGGTCCGCCGCCGGTCCGCCGCCCGCCAGGCGATCAGCGCGTGCGCGGCGAGCAGCAGCAACCCGACCAGGTGCAGCAGCCCGAGCAACGCCACCGCGGCGGCGTAGCCCAGGTAGCGGACGAACCGGGGACGTTCCAGCAGCCGGAGCAGCAGCAGGGTGGCCAGCGCGGCGGCACACACCGCGAACGCGTACGGGCGGGCCTCCTGCGCGTACCGGGAGGTGGTCGGCAGCACCGCGAACAGCACCCCGGCGACCAGCCCGACCCGCAGCCCACCGATCCGCAGGCCGATCGCGGCGACCAGCCCGGCCGCCGCCGCCATGGCCAGCACCGAGGGCGTCCGCAGCGCGACGTCGGAGCTGCCGGCCAGCGCCACCCAGCCGCGCAGCAGGAGGTAGTACGCGCCGAGTGAGGCGTCGACGTTGCGCAGCACCGCCACGAAGTCGTCGGTCCCGACGGTGACCATGCCCCAGGTGGCCAGCTCGTCCTCCCACAGGCCGGGCCGGTTGATCCCGAGCCCGCCGAGGACGCCGACGACCGCCACCGGCAGCAGCCGGGCGAGCTGCCGCAGCCAGGGCGCGTCCAGTGGCTCCGGTGGGGCCGGCCGGTCGGCCTCGGTGGGCTGCCAGGGGGCGGCCGGCTCGGGCGGCGCGTCGCGGACCCGGACGATCAGGGCGGTCGGCGCATCGCTCTTCGCGCCGCCCCCGGGAGGTGGGTTCCCGGTCACCGGGCGGCGACGACCGCGTCGTCCGGAGCGGTCTCCGGCGCACCCGCGAGGGTCGGACAGGGGGAGACGGTCAGCATGCGTACGTGGCCCCGCTCGGTCGTGGAAGGGACGGACCGGGACGTCGTCGGCGTCCGGCCGAAGGGTACCGGTGGGCCGCCGTCGACCCGGCCCCCGCGCGAGGGGGTGCGGGCCGGCTCGGGGGCCGGGTCAGATGGTGAAGGTGGCCTCGCGGACGGAGGCGGCCACCTTGCGCACCTCGTCCGCGCGGTCCAGGGGAGCGGTCATCCGGAGCACCAGCTGCCGGTCGATCGCGTCCTCCGGCACGCTGCGCCAGTAGGAGAGGTAGACCAGGCCGTACCGGGGCGCACCGTCCACCCGGGAGGTCTCCGCCCAGGTGGTGAACTCGCCACTGCGTACCCACTGCAACCCCCATGCCTCTTCCTGCCGGCGCAGCGCGGTGCGCCGCTCGTCGGTGCAGAGCCGGGGGCACTGCCGCACGACCAGGTCGCCCCCGATGATCGACCCGTCGGCGGCCGGGACGCCGCACCGGTAGTGCGCCGAACCGCTGGTGCGGCCGGCCTCGGTGCAGCTCCACCCGGTGGGCACCCGGAAGCTGAAGTCCACTCCGGCCAGGCCGCTGATCTCCCGGGTCGGGTCGGTGCCGGCGAAGGTGGGCGCGGCGGTCGGCCAGCCCCCGCCGACCGGTGGTTCCACGCCCGGCCGGCGCGGCGGTGTCTCCGGCAGGCCCAGGTCGGCGCTCGGGGTCGGCGCGGCGGTGCCGGCGACGCCGCCGCCGTCCGACCAGCGCGCGACGCCGAACCCCCCGGCCGCGCCGACCACCGCCGCGACCAGCACGACCAGTGCGACCAGCGCCGACCAGACGCCGGTACGACCCCGGCCACGCGCCCCGGACGGCGGATACCCGGCAGGCGGTCCGGCCGGCGTGAGGCGCGCCCCGGCCGGCGGGTGCGGATAGGGCGCCGCCTGGTGCGGGCCGGCCCGCTGCGCAAGCGGCACCGCGCGGGGCGGTGCGGGTGGTTGCGGGACGGGCTGCGGCGGGGTCGGGGGCGTGCCGGCCGGTGTTGCGGTGGCCGGTGCGGCGGTGCCGGCGGTGGCCGGGCCGGCGGCGGGGGTGGCAGCCGCCACACCCGGGCCGTCGGTCGGGGGAGGGGACGCGCCGCCGCCGGGACGCCCGGTCGGCGGGTCGGCCGCCGGCCCCGCGCCGCCCGTCGGGCGCACCGGGGCGGTCACGCCGGGCGCACCGACCGGCTGCTGCCCGGCCCCGACCGGCGGCGACTGCCCGGCCGGGGTGAGCCGCTGGCCGAGGGCGAGGAAGACGTGTGCGGCACCGGCACCCTGGTCGGCGGCGCAGGCCACCCAGGGCACCGGGCCGGTGTGGTTGGCCCCGGTGATCGGCAGGCCGTCCGAACGGGCCAGCGTGTTCGCCGCCGCGGCGAACGCCTCCCGCCAGCCGCCCTCGGCGGCGGCCGGCGCGAGCACGGCCACGGTGAACGGCCGCTCGGCGGTGTCCCGCGCGGCCCAGACCTCACCCAGCTCGCAGAAGCTCAGCTTCCGGTGCAGCGCGTACGGACCGACTGTCTGCATGTGGCATCCCCCCGACCGATCGTATCGGTCGCAGCGGTGTGGACCGATCGACCGGCGGGTCGCCTGGCGGTCAGTCGACCCAGTCGAGCGTGCGGGCGACCGCCTTGCGCCACCGGCCCAGTTCCCGCTCCCGGTGGGCCGGGTCCATCCGGGACTCCCACTGCGCGTCGGAGCGCCACTGGGCGCGCAGGGTGGCCAGGTCCGGCCAGAAACCGACCGCCAGACCGGCCGCGTACGCCGCGCCGAGGCAGGTGGTCTCGGTGATCCGGGAGCGGACCACCGGCACCGCCAAGACGTCAGCGAGGAACTGCATCAGCAGCCCGTTCGCGGTCATCCCACCGTCCACCCGCAACCGGCGCAGCGCCACGTCGGAGTCGGCGTTCATCGCGTCGACCACCTCCCGGGTCTGCCAGGCGGACGCCTCCAGCGCCGCCCGTGCCAGGTGCCCCTTGGTGATGTAGCCGGTCAGCCCGGCGATCACCCCCCGGGCGTCCTGCCGCCAGTGCGGCGCGAACAGCCCGGAGAAGGCGGGCACCACGTAGCAGCCGCCGTTGTCGTCCACGGTGGCCGCCAGCTCCTCGATCTCGGCGGCCGAGGAGATCAGCCCGAGGTTGTCCCGCAGCCACTGCACCAGCGAACCGGTCACCGCGATCGCCCCCTCCAGGGCGTACGCGGCCGGCTGGCCGTCGATCCGGTAGGCCACCGTGGTCAGCAGGCCGTGGCTGGACGGCACCGGGCTGGCACCGGTGTTGAGCAGCAGGAAGCTGCCGGTGCCGTAGGTGCACTTCGCCTCGCCGGGCTGGAAGCAGGTCTGCCCGAACAGGGCGGCCTGCTGGTCGCCGAGCGCGCTGGCCACCGGCACCCCGGCGAGCACCCCGTGGGCCGTCCCGTAGACCTCCGACGAGCTGCGGATCTGCGGCAGCATCGCGGCCGGGATGCCGAGCGCGTCGAGCAGCTCCCGGTCCCAGTCGAGGGTCTCCAGGCTCATCAGCATGGTCCGGCTGGCGTTGGTCACGTCGGTGACGTGCCGGCCGGTCAGGTTCCAGATCAGCCAGCTGTCCATGGTGCCGAAGAGCACCTCGCCCCGCTCGGCGCGTCCGCGCAGCCCGTCGACGTCGTCCAGCAGCCAGCGCAGCTTCGGGCCGGCGAAGTAGGTGGCCAGGGTGAGGCCGGTGCGCTCGCGCAGCCTCTCCTCGCCGTACGACGCGGCCAGCTCGCGCAGCAGCGGACCGGTGCGGGTGTCCTGCCAGACGACGGCGTTGGCGACCGGGCGGCCGGTGACCCGGTCCCAGACCACGGTGGTCTCCCGCTGGTTGGTGATGCCGACGGCGGCCAGCCCCTCCGGGCCGGTGCCGGCCTCGGCCAGCGCGTCGCGGACCACCTGCTCGACGTTGGTCCAGATCTCTGCGGCGTCGTGCTCCACCCAGCCGGGCCGGGGGAAGATCTGCCGGTGCTCGCGTTGGGCGACGGCGACGATCTCACCGGCCCGGTCGAAGACGATGCACCGCGACGAGGTGGTGCCCTGGTCGATGGCGGCGACGTACTCTCCGGTCATCCCGGCACCGTACCCGGCGGGTACGCCCCGGAGCACCGCCGCGGCTCCGTACGATCTCCAGACGTGCGCGACATCGCCGTGTTCAGTGGAACCGCCCACCCCGACCTCGCCGCCGAGATCTGCTCCCACCTCGGGGTGCCGCTGCACCCGGTGCGGGTGTCCCGGTTCGCCAACGACTGCCTTGAGGTGCAGTTGCAGGCGAACTGCCGGGAGCGGGACGTCTTCCTGATCCAGCCGCTGGTGCCGCCGGTGCAGGAGCACCTGGTCGAGCTGCTGCTCATGATCGACGCGGCCCGGGGCGCGTCGGCCGGGCGGATCACCGTGGTGCTGCCGCACTACGCGTACGCCCGGTCGGACAAGAAGGACGCCCCGCGCATCTCCATCGGCGCGCGGCTGGTGGCCGACCTGCTCACCTCGGCCGGCGCGCAGCGGGTGCTGGCGATGACCCTGCACTCGCCGCAGGTGCACGGCTTCTTCAGCGTCCCGGTCGACCACCTGCACGCGCTGCGGGAGCTGGCCGCCCACTTCCGGGGACGTGACCTGGGTAACACGGTGGTGGTCTCGCCGGACCTGGGCAACGCCAAGGAGGCGGCGGCGTTCGCCCGGATGCTCGGCACCCCGGTCGCGGCCGGGGCCAAGCAGCGGTTCAGCGACGACCGGGTCACCATCAGCACGGTGATCGGCGAGGTGGACGACCGGGACGTGATCGTGCTGGACGACGAGATCGCCAAGGGCAGCACGGTGATCGAGCTGATCGCCCACCTGCGGGAGCGCAACGTCCGGTCGATCCGGCTGGCCTGTACCCACGGCCTGTTCTCCAGCGGCGCGTTGGCCCGGCTCAGCGCCACCGACGGGGTGTGCGAGATCGTCTGCACCAACACGGTGCCGATCCCGCAGGACAAGCGGGTGCCCAAGCTGGAGGTGCTCTCGGTGGCCCCGGCGCTGGCCGAGGCGATGCGTCGGATCCACAACGGCGAGTCGGTCAGCGCCCTGTTCGGCTGACCGGACGCCCGCCCGGCGGCCTGCCCCTTGCCGCCGGCCCGGTCGCCGCCTGATCAGTCGCCCCGGCCCGGTCGGTGTCGGCTTGGCCGGTGGCGGATCAGTCGGTGGCGGTGGCGCTGATCCGGACCGTGGTGCCGGCGGCGCCGCTCTCGACCTCCATCGCGTCGCTGAGCTCCCGGGCCAGCCAGAGGCCCCAGCCGCCGGCGGTGTCCGGGGCGGGCCGGCTGCGGTCGTGGAGCTGGCGCTCGCTCAGGCCGTGGCCGTGGTCGGACACCTCGCAGACCAGCTCGCCGGGGCGTCGCCAGAGTCGCAGCCAGCCCCGGCCGCCGCCGTGCCGGACGGCGTTGGTGATCAGCTCGTTGACCGCGAGCACGAAGTCGTCGAGCCGCTGCCCCACCAGCCCGGCGGCGTGCGCGCAGGAGCTGACCGAGTGTCTCAGCTCGGTCACCTGTGCCTGGTCGAACGCCTCGGCGATGAGAAGGGAAGGTTCGATGGGCACCACCGTACGCGGTGTGGGAAGCTCTGCGTTCGTCATGGGCCCTGTCCCGACAGCGATCTCGGAGTTTCGCGGTATTTCTACCGTACGTCAGGGTTGTTGCCGCGGCAGCGGGCGGTCCGGCAGCCGACCGGCGCCGTTGTGGCATCGTGACGGCCATGCCATCGTCCCCGCCGGGTGGTTTCGAGGTCCCGCTCTGGCGCTCCGTCGCGGTCTTCCGCTTCGCCTCGCTGGTCTACGTCGGCCTGCTGGTGCTGCGGGACGCCGACCGGTACGCCCACCCGATCGCCGCCGGGGGTGTGCTGCTGGTGATGCTGGCCTGGTCCGGGGTGACCGCGGTCGGCTACGCCCGGCCGGCGAACCGGGGCTGGCCGCTGCTCTCGGCCGACCTCGGCGTGGTGCTGCTGATCCTGGCCGTCACCCCGTGGGTGGTGGGCCGCCCCGCGCTGGCGGCCGGGGTGCCGGCCCTGGCCGTGGCCTGGCTGGCCGGGCCGGTGCTGGCCTGGGCGGTCTCCGGCGGGCGGCGACGCGGCACGGTGGCCGCCCTGTTGGTCGGCGGCACCGACCTGGTCACCCGGGGCCGGTTCGCCCCGTCCTCGCTGACCGGGGTGATCCTGCTGCTGCTCGCCGGGGCGGTGGTGGGGCACGTGGCCCGGTTGGCGGCGAGCACCGAGGACCGGTTGCAGCGGGCGGTGGAGCTGGAGGCGGCCACCCGGGAACGGGAGCGGCTGGCCCGGGACATCCACGACTCGGTGCTCCAGGTGCTGGCGCTGGTCCAGCGGCGCGGCGCACACCTGGACGGCGAGGCCGGTGAGCTGGCCCGGCTCGCCGGCCAGCAGGAGGCCGCGTTGCGCGCGTTGATCTCCGGGGTGCCACCGGCCTCCGCCGCCGACCCGGTCGGCGAGCTGGACCTGCGCTCCCTGCTCGCCGGCTACGCCTCGACGGAGGTGCAGGTCTCCGCGCCGGCCACTCCGGTGCCGCTGCCCCTGCCGGTGGCCCGGGAGGTGGCCGCCGCGACGGCGGCGGCGCTGGACAACGTGCGGCGGCACGCCGACGGGCGGGCCTGGGTGCTGGTCGAGGACGAGGGGGAGGCGGTGACCGTGTCGGTGCGCGACGCCGGTCCGGGTATTCCGGCCGGTCGGCTGGTCGAGGCGGCCCGGCAGGGCCGGTTGGGGGTGGCCCAGGCCATCCGGGGTCGGATGACCGACCTGGGCGGCGAGGCCCGGATCGTCTCGGCGCCGGGGGAGGGCACCGAGATCGAGCTGGTGGTGCCGAGGAGGGGCCGATGAGCGGGGAACCGACGACCGGGGTACGGGTGATGGTGGTCGACGACCACCCGATGTGGCGGGAGGGGGTGGCCCGCGACCTCACCGAGGCCGGGCATCTGGTGGTGGCGACCAGCGGTGAGGGCCGCCAGGCGGTCCGGGTGGCCGCCGCGGCCCGGCCCGACCTGGTGGTGCTCGACCTCCAGTTGCCGGACGTCTCCGGGGTGGCGGTGATCCACGGACTGCGGGCCGCGCTGCCCCGGGTGCGGGTGCTGATGCTGTCGGCCAGCGGCGAGCAGCAGGGCGTGCTGGACGCGGTGAAGGCCGGGGCCACCGGCTACCTGCTGAAGTCGGCGGCCCCGGCGGAGTTCCTGGACGCGGTGCGCCGGACCGCCGCCGGGGAGCCGGTGTTCACCCCCGGCCTGGCCGGTCTGGTGCTGGGCGAGTACCGGCGGCTCGCCGCCGGCCCCCCGGCCGGCGGCCCCGGCGACGGCGGGGCCGGCACGGCACCCCGGCTCACCGAACGGGAGACCGAGGTGCTGCGGCTGGTGGCCAAGGGGCTGTCCTACAAGCAGATCGCCGGCCGGCTCGGGTTGTCCCACCGCACCGTGCAGAACCACGTGCAGAACACGCTGGGCAAGCTCCAGCTGCACAACCGGGTCGAGCTGACCCGCTACGCGATCGAGCAGGGCCTCGACGGCTGAGGTCGGTGCGCCTCGGGCGGCCGGGGTGGGGTCAGTGCGCCCCGGGCGGGCGGGTCTCGTGGATGGCCAGCTCCTCGGCGCTCGCGCCGCCGCCGGCCGCGCCCGCGTCGTACGCGATGCTGTCGGTCTCCTGGTCGGTGCGGGCGCCCTCGTCCGGTTCGACCAGGCGGCCCACCTGCGCGTCGGCGACCGTGCCGAGCTGACCGTGGTCGTAGATCGAGACCGGGGAGTTCGGGTCCGAGGTCGGCCCCGGGTCCAGCACGTCGGCGTCGAGCTGGGCCTGGGCGGCGGCCTCCTCGTTCTCCGCCTCGGCGGCGATGTCCGGGTCGACCGGTCCGGCCAGCGGGTCGTCGGCCCGCCGCTCGTACTGCTCGCGGTCGAGCTTGTAGTCCAGCGACTCCCCGTCGAGCTGCTCCTCGGCGGTGGTGCCGAAGTCGTCGACCGCCACCGGGGTACGGTCGCCGGGCAGCTGCGCCGGGTCCGGACCGTCCGCCTCGCGGCCGGTCAGGACGTCGTCGTGGGCGGTGGAGTCGTCGTCGGCGGTGTCGGGCAGGCCGAGCGCCTCGGGGTCGGACACGGGGGTCGGGAACTCGTCGTCGCGCATGGCAGAGCACTACCCACTGCCACGGCCCGGGTAACCGGGTCCAGCCTCCCGGATCGGGACGAAGGCACCGAAATCAGTCGCGGTACCAGGGTGACTCGTCCTCGGCGTGCAGCACACACCAGATCACCTTGCCGTCCGGGAGCGGGGTGCTGCCCCAGCGCCGCGCCACCGTGTCGATCAGCACCAGGCCCCGGCCGCCGGTCGAGGTGAGCGGTGCCGGCCCGGCGTACCGGGGCCGCCGCGGGCAGTAGTCCCGGACGGCCAGGTGCAGGGCGCCGTCCGCCGGGGCCAGCCGCAGCGTCATCGGGGTGCCGGCGTGCGCCACCACGTTGTTGACCAGCTCGGTGACCGCGATGCAGGCCGGCTCGGTCAGCTCCGGCACCCCCCACCGGTCGCAGCCTTCGGTGACCAGTTGCCGGGCCCGTCGTGCCGCCCCGACCGTCGGCGTGAACTCCTCGGTCAGCACCGCCGCCATCGGCTTGCGGGCCAACGCGGCCAGCGCCTCGTCCGCGGTGCGGAAGACCGCCAGGTCACCGGCGGCCACCCCGGTGACCGCCCCGGCCGGGTCGACCACCAGCAGCTCGGCGGCGGGCCAGTCGACCACCTCCCGCCGTACCCCGGCCAACAGCCGGCCGATGGTCGGTCCAGCGCCCCGCAGCCCGGCCAGGTCGACCACGATCGGACCGGGCCGGTCGACGAGGCGGGCGAGCAGCGCGGCGCGCACCCCGTCGAGATCCGTCGGGGTCAGCTCCCCGCTGAGCCGGACCAGCGCCGAGGAGTCGTCGGCCACCACCCGGCAGCCCGCCCCGGCCGGGCGGACCGTCGCGGCGGAGCCGGGCCGGGCCGGCGGCCGGTCAGCGACGCTCACCGTCGTTCCCTTCGTCGCGGCCGCGGGCGGACGGCCGTGGGGCACCGGGCGACGCCGGGCCGGGCGAGGGGGTACGCCGTCGTGGTGTCGGTCCCGCCGGCCACCGTGGCGGCCCCGGCGGGGATGCGGGTCATCGGCATCTCTGCCCGGTACCCCCGAGCGGGCCGGGTCATACCGGGGCGGGACCACGGATCGCGGTGGAGCGTCACCGCCCACACCCGGCCCGACCAGCGCTGACCGGTTCCGATCTGCGAGGTTTCGGCGCGTAGGCCCGAGGTTAATGGGACGCTCTGACCGGACCATCCCTCGCAGATCGCATGGAGGTGCACCATGCGCGTCGGCCTCGTCTGCGCGCACGCCGGGCCGTCCCGGCCCGCGGAAGGACCACCCGTCGGCACCCACGAGCACGTCGCGCGGGTCGCCGGGGAACTGGCCGTGCGTGGCCACGACGTCCGGGTGTACGAGCGCCGCGACGACCCGGCCCTGCCGGCGAGCGCGGAGATCGACGGCTACCGGGTGGAACGGGTGCCCGTCGGCCCGGCCCGGCCCGCCGGCACCGCCGAGCTGGTCGGGTACGTCTCCGAGTTCGGCCGCTGGCTGGCCGACCGCTGGGTCGGGGAGTGGACGCCGGAGGTGGTGCACGGGCACTACTGGGTCGGTGGCCTGGCCGCCGCGCACGCGGTCCGCGAGACGGACATCCCGGTGGTGCAGACCTTCCACTCGCTCGGCATCGAGCAACGACGCCACCTCGGCCGGGAGTACGACGGCCCCGGTGAGCGGATACCGCTGGAACGGGCGCTCACCCGGGCGGTGGACATGGCCGTCGCCCAGTGCAGCGACGAGGTCGACGAGCTGACCCGGATGGGGCTGCGACGCGCCTCGGTGACGATGGTGCCGACCGGGGTGGACATCGAGCGGTTCCACCCCGACGGCGAGGCGGCCCCCCGGGACCAGCGGGCCCGGATCCTCTCCGTCGGCGGGCTCTCCGCCGGGCACGGCCAGGACGACCTGATCCGGGCGATGCGGCTGGTCGGCGACGCGGAGCTGGTGATCGCCGGTGGACCGCCACCGGACCAGTTGGCCACCCACGCCGAGGCCCGGCGGCTGCGGGAGCTGGCCGAGCGCGCCGGGGTCGGCGACCAGGTCACCCTGGTCGGTGCTGTGCCGCACGACCAGTTGGCGACCTGGTACCGCTCCGCCGACGTGGTGGCCTGCACCCCGCACTACGCGTCCGCCGGTCGGGTCTCCCTGGAGGCGATGGCCTGCGGGATACCGGTGGTCGGCTACGCCATGGGCGGGATCGCCGACGCGGTGGTCGACGAGGTCACCGGCCGGCTGGTCCCGCCGGGCGACATCCGGACGCTCGGGATGACGCTGCGGCGGCTGCTCGCCGACAACGCCGGACGGTTCGCGTACGGGCACGCGGCGGTCGACCGGGTCCGGTGCAGCTACACCTGGGAACGGACGGCGGGTGCGCTGGAGCGGCTCTACGAGCGGGTGGTGGGCCGGCGTGCCCCGGCCGAGGTGCCCGTCGAGGTGCCCGACACGGTGCCGGTCGACACCGACACCCCGGTCGAGGGGACGACCGCCGGCCCGGTCGGCGTCTGAGCGGTCCGCCTGGCCTGCGCTGCCCGGCCTGCGGAGTGCGGGCCTGCGGCCTGCGGTGCCCGGCCTACGGTGTTCGGCCGGGCGGGGTGGCCGCTGGGCGCGGGGCCGGCCTACGACTGGCGGTTGGCTGCGGCGGTGCGAGGGCCGGTCAGGTGCGCCGGTCGGTCGGGTGCGGGGACGACACCCACCATGACGCGTTCCGGCGCCCGGGTCACCGCCTGGTGGTGGTGCTGGGGCGCGGCGTACCGGGTGAGCCCGATCACCGAGGCGAGGGTGATCAGGAAGCCGACGGCGGCCAGCCATTCCCGGCCCGGCCAGATCTTGTCGTCCAGCAGGAGCAGCCCGACGATCGCGGCGGGCACCGCCCCGGCGGCGTCCATCGCGGCGACGGCCGCCGTGGTCGAACCGCGCTGCATCGCCAGGCCGAGCAGCAGCTGACCCACCAGCGAGTGGACGATCAGCAGGTAGAGCAGCGGATCACGGACGAACGCCTCGGCCGACGGGGCGGAGGCGAGCGGTCGGGCGGCCACCGCGGCGGCGGAGAACGCCAATCCGGCCAGTGAGCCGAGGGCCACCGAACCGGGTGCCCCGTGCAGCCGTACCGCGAAGAAGCCGAGCAGCCCGATCCCGCCGAGGGCCGCCGTCAGGGCGATCAGGCCGGCGGTGCCGAGCCCCTTGGAGGGGGCCGGTTGAGCGGAGAGCACCAGCGCGGTGATTCCGGCGAAGAGCAGCACCAGCAGCGCCACCTCGGCGGCGGGCAGCCGCCACTTGAGCACCACCACCCCGAGCAGCGCGGTCACCCCCAGCCCGGCCGCCACGCTCGCCTGGACCAGGAACAACGGCAGGTCCCGGCGGGCCAGGAAGGCCAGCACGAAGCCGATGACCTGGCAGAGCAGCCCGACCAGGTACGTCCGGTGCCCGGCCAGCCGCAGCAGCAGACCCGGGTCGAAGGTGTGGTGCACCGTCGTCCGGGCGGCGGCGACCGACTGGAGCATGTTGGCGAAGCCGTACGCGACGATCATCGCCGCGAGGAAGCACCAACCGGAGGACACCACCTGGCGAGGATAAGGGGTTGCGTGGGTTCAGCGCGCGGTTGGCCGACCCAGCCGGGACAGGACGTCGGTGTGCAGCAGCCCGTTGGTGGCGATCGCGCTGATCTCACCGGATGCCGTCCCACCAGGGGCGGGAACCCCCTCGCGGGTGGTCACGGTACCCCCGGCGGCGGTGACGATCGGCACCAACGCGGCGACGTCCCAGAGCGAGAGTTCCGGCTCCACCATCACGTCCAGTGCCCCCTCGGCCAGCAACATGTAGCCGTAGAAGTCGCCGTACGCGCGGCTGCGCCAGGTGTCTCGCATCAACTGGAGCACCGCGTCCAGCCGGCCGGCCGCCTCCCAGCCGGTCAGCGAGGAGTAGCAGAGGCTGGCGTCGGCGAGGTCGCCCACCCCGGAGACCCGGATCGGCTCGCCGGAGGAGGCGTCCGGGCCGGCGTACGCGCCCATGCCGGAGGCGCCCCACCAGCGCCGGCCCAGGGCGGGGGCGGAGACCAGGCCGGCCACCGGCCGGTCCCCTTCCAGCAGGGCGATCAGGGTCGCCCAGACGGGTACCCCCCGGACGAAGTTCTTGGTGCCGTCGATGGGGTCGATCACCCAGCGCCGGTCGTCCGGGCCGGTCGCCGGCTGTTCGCCGTACTCCTCGCCGAGCAGCCCGTCGCCGGGCCGGTGGGTGGCCAGCAACGCCCGGATCGCCCGCTCCACCGAGGTGTCCGCGTCGGAGACGGGAGTGAGGTCCGGTTTGGCGGTCACCCGCAGATCCAGCGCCCGGAACCGGGCCATGGAGATGGCGTCGGCAGCATCCGCGAGCCGATGAGCAAGATCGATGTCCGCCGCATACCCCGTCACCCCGAAACCCTAACCCCCCACCCCTCCCACACCCCCGCCCCTCCCCTCCCACCCCCGTCTTTGCCGCCCACCCCCACCTCTCGCCCCTCTCCCGCCACTCCGCCCCTCCGCCCCTCCTGTCTCCGCCCCTCCCCGGTGATCAAGAGGTTCAAGTCACGGGCAAGCGCGCCCCCACCCCAAACCTCTTGATCACCGACCGCCAACGTGGTCTCGCCCGTCTGCCCGGCTGGTGGGTCCGGTGATCAAGAGGTTTGGGGCATCGGGTGGCCGGTGGGGTGACGCGAACCTCTTGATCACCGGGGTGGGTCGACTACGTGCGGGGGGTGGGGGTGCGGGGAAGGGGGCGGGGGCGGGGTCAGGAGCCGGCGAGGGGGTCGCCGGGGTTGCGCTCGGGCTCGCGGGGGTCGCCGTCGCCGGACCGGGAGGCCAGCAGCCGACGGTACGAGGCCAGCCGGCGCTGGTCCGCCTTGCCGGTGGCCACCCACGCGTCCAGCGCGCAGTCCGCCTCGTCCGGGGTGTGCGGGCAGTTCGGTGGGCAGTCCACCGTCCCCTCCACCAGATCGGGGAAGCCGTGCAGCAGGCTCTCGGCCGAGACGTGGGCCAGCCCGAAGCTGCGGACCCCTGGGGTGTCCACGATCCAGCCGGGGTCGCCGTCGGCGTCCGGGGTCCGGGGCAGCCGCAACGCCACCGCGCTGGTCGAGGTGTGCCGGCCCCGGCCGATCGCGCTGACCACGCCGACCGCCCGCAGCGCGTCCGGCACCAGCCGGTTGACCAGCGTCGACTTGCCGACCCCGGAGTGTCCCACCAGCACCGACACCCGGCCGGCGAGCAGGGTGCGCAGCGCGTCCAGGTCGGAGTCCGGCCGGACCAGCACGTACGGCAGCTCCAGCTCGGCGTAGTAGCCGACCACCTGGTCCGGGCCGGCCAGGTCGGCCTTGGTCAGGCAGAGCAGCGGCTCGATACCGGCGTCGTACGCGGCGACCAGGCAGCGGTCGATGAATCCGGTCCGGGGCGGCGGGTCGGCCAGCGCACTGACGATCACGAGCTGGTCGGCGTTGGCCACCACCACCCGTTCGTGCCGCCCCTCGGCGGTGTTCTCGTCGTCGTCGGCGGTGCGCCGCAGCGCCGAGCGCCGTTCGACGATCCGGACGATCCGGGCCAGCGCTCCGTCCGCGCCGGACACGTCGCCGACCAGGCTCACCCGGTCGCCGACCACCACCGACTTGCGGCCCAGCTCGCGCGCCCGCATGGCGGTGACCGCGCCGTCGTCGGGGGTGTCCGGGAGCACGCAGGTGTACCGGCCCCGGTCGACGGCGATCACGAACCCGTCCACCGCGTCGTCGTGCCGGGGGCGGGTCCGGGTACGCGGACGCGAGGACCGGCCGGGCCGGATCCGTACGTCGTCCTCGTCGTACTCCCGTCGTTTGGTCGTCAGGACCTGCCCCCTCCGCGTCAGCTCTCGCCGGTCACCATCGCCGACCATAGTGCCGGGAACTCCGGCATGGTCTTCGAGGTGCACGCCACGTCGTCCACCTCGATGCCGCCGACGACGAGCCCGGCGACCGCGGCGGCGTGCGCCATCCGGTGGTCGGCGTAGGTGCGGAAGGCACCCCCGCGCAGGGGCCGGGGCCGGATCTCCAGCCCGTCGGCGGTCTCGGTGAGGTCGGCCCCGAGGGCGGTGAACCCACTGGCCAGGGCGGCCAGCCGGTCGGTCTCGTGCCCCCGGATGTGCCCGACCCCGGTGAAGGTGGACGGCGAGTCGGCCAGCAGGGCCAGGGCGGTCAGCACCGGGGTCAGCTCGCTGACGTCGGACAGGTCGGCGGACAGGCCGTGCACGGTGCCGGTGCCGCGGACGGTCAGCCCGGCGGTGGTCATGGTCACCTCGCCGCCCATCCGGTGCAGCAGGGAGCGGAGCTGCTCGATCGGCTGGACGCTGCTGTGCGGCCACCCCTGCAACGTCACCTCACCGCCGGTGAGCAGGGCGGCGGCGAAGAACGGCACCGCGCCGGAGAGGTCGGGCTCGATCTCCCAGCTGCGGCCGGCGAGCGGTCCCGGCTCGACCACCCAGAGGTCGGGAACGCTGTCGTCGACGGCCGCCCCGGCGGCCCGCAGCATCTGCACCGTCATCCGCAGGTGCGGTGCGGACGGCACCGGCGGCCCCTCGTGCCGGACCACCACGCCCCGGTCGAAGCGTGCCCCGGCGAGCAGCAGGCCGGAGACGAGCTGACTGGAGGCGGAGGCGTCGATCACCACCTCGCCGCCGGTGACCCGGCCGCCGCCCTGCACCACCAGGGGCAGGCTGCCGGTGGCCGGCGTGTCGATCCGGACGCCGAGGGAACGCAGCGCGCCGATCAGCGGGCCGAGCGGCCGGACCCGGGCCTGCGGGTCGCCGTCGAAGGTGACCCGGCCCTCGGTGAGGCCGGCGACCGGCGGGACGAACCGCATCACCGTGCCGGCGAGCCCCACGTCGACGTGGGCCGGGCCGACCAGCCGGTGCGGCCGGACCAGCCAGCGCTCGTCGTCGGAGACCGACACGTGCGCGCCCATCGCGCGCAGCCCGCCCGCCATCAACTCGGTGTCCCGGGCACGCAGCGGCCCGTGCAGCGTCGACGGGCCGCCGGCCAGCGCGCTGAGCACCAGGGCGCGGGCGGTCATCGACTTGGAGCCGGGCAGGCGGAGCGTCGCCGTCACCGGGTCGCTGGCGGTCGGTGCGGTCCAGGGCTGTTGCGCACGGGTGGCGGTCAGGTTTCCCACGGTCACATTCTGCCAACCCGGCGGGGGCGTCGGGTCGGCCGTCGGTCGACTCCCGGCTGTCGGGACAGCCGCCGGTGGCGCGGCGGGTTACCGTGGGCGCCATGTGCGGCAGGTACGCGACGACCCGGAGCGCCGGGGACCTGAGCGCCGTCTTCGAGGCGTCGGACGACACCGACGGCGGGCTCCGGCCCGACCACAACGTCGCGCCGACCGACCCGGTGCCGGTGGTCCGGGTCGACCCGGACCGGGGGCGGGTGCTCTCGGTGGGCCGCTGGGGGCTGGTGCCGCACTGGGCGACGTCCGCCGCCGGAGCCGCCCGCATGATCAACGCGCGGGTCGAGACGGTCGCCACCAGCCGGGCGTACGCCGTGCCGTTCGCCCGCCGCCGCTGCCTGGTCCCGGCCGACGGCTGGTACGAGTGGGTGCGCCGGCGCGACGGTGGCAAGCAGCCGTACTTCATGACCCCGCGCGACGGGTCGGTGCTGGCGCTGGCCGGTATCTGGTCGGGCCGGGAGTCGCTGACCTTCAGCGTGCTCACCACGGCGGCGGTGGGCGAGCTGGCCGAGGTGCACGACCGGATGCCGCTGCTGCTGCCCGCCGACCGGTGGGCGGACTGGCTGGCGCCGGCCGACGATCCGGCGGCGCTGCTCGTCCCCCCGTCGCCGGGGTGGCTGGCCGGGCTGGAGATCCGGCCGGTCGGTCGGGCGGTGGGCGACGTCCGTAACGACGGTCCCGGGCTGACCGAGCGGGTGGCGGTGGACCGGGAACGCTCCCACGGGGAGAGCGCCCTGTTCTGATCGCAATAGGTGACATTGGCGCGTACGAATTAGCCGAGTTGTAGATGAAAAGTCGCTCGGACCTTTCGTCATCTTTCCGGCACACCTCTTGTCCCGGTAGCCGACAGTGCGATAGAACACAGCGCTGGCACTGAGAGCGTCTTCGCGCGGTGCGAACGACGCCGGTCGATCTTGCCGGTCCCACGGGGGAGGTGGGTGTCATGACCCGGGCGCGTATGCCCCGACCACACGAGGTGGCCGCCGCACGACGAGATCCGCGACTGCTGCGGGCACTGCGGGACCGCCGTTCCGACGAAGCCTGGCGTACCAGGGGAACCTGCCAGAGCGTGGATCCGGAGACGTTCTTTCCGGCACCCAACGAACCGGCCGACGCGGCGGTCGAGCTGTGCCGAAGCTGTGACGTCCAGGGATCCTGCCTGGCCTGGGCACTGGAGGTGGGCGACACCCACGGGGTGTGGGGCGGCACCACGCCCCGCGAGCGCCGGGCGATGCTGGTCGCCTGGCGCGGCGAGGTCGAGTCCGACCCCGACGCCGCCGACGCCGCCGGTCCACCGGTAAGGGACCGCCTGCTCACCCTGGTGCCGTTGAGCTGAGCGCTGCGCCGGGGACGGCGCAGAATGACCGGGTGCCGCACCTCGCGCAGTTCGACACCCCCCGTGGCCCGGCCCGGATCGACACCGACCTGCCGGTGGGGCCACCGGTGTCCCTGCTCGTGCTCGGTCACGGGGCGGGCGGGTCGGTGGACGCGCCCGACCTGCTGGCCCTGCGGGACACCGCCTGCGCCGCCGGGGTGCTGGTGGCCCGGATGACCCAGCCCTACCGGGTGGCCGGTCGCCGGGCGCCGGCCCCCGCGCCGCACCTGGACGAGGCGTGGACGGCGGTCCTGACCGTGCTGCGCAACCGGCATCCGGACGTACCGCTGCTGGTCGGTGGGCGGTCCAGCGGTGCCCGGGTGGCCTGCCGGACGGCACGTACGGTGGGCGCGGTCGGGGTGGTCGCGCTGGCCTTCCCGCTGCACCCGCCCGGCCGCCCGGAGCGGTCCCGGGCCGACGAGTTGGCCACCGGGCTGCCGACGCTGGTCGTCAACGGCGACCGGGATCCGTTCGGGGTGCCCACCGCCGGTGGCCCGGTCGAGGTGGTGGTCCGCCGTGGCGAACGTCACGACCTGCGCCAGGATCCGAGCGGGGTGGCCGGCGCGGTGCTCGCCTGGCTGCGCGCCCGCCGGTGGGCGCGCTGACCGGTTCCGACCCCTGGGCGGGCCGGCCGGCCTCCGCACGCCGGGCGGCCGCGGCCAGCGCTGGGCCAGGGTCGGCCAGCGCTAAGCCAGGGTCGGCCGGTGCTGCGCCAGGGGTCGGCTGGCGCGCTGGCCACCCGTTTCCGCCCCGGCGGAGCCGTCGTTGCATCCGATGGTGTCGGCCTTCCGGTTCGGGGGGTCGGGACCGTCCCTCCCAGGCCCTTCCTGGTCCCAGCTCCCCGGTAGCCGACCGGTCGGGCCGGGACCAGGAGCGGGGGCCGGTGGAATGCCCGGCCCACGGACGGGCGTTACGACTCCCGGACGAGCAATCTGGCGAGGGGGGTGTGACCGGTGCCGACCGAGACACGGAGCCGGGAGCGTGACGAGCGGGGCGCGCGGCGGCTCAGACGGCTACTGGACGGCCCGGACTGGCCGGCGGTGGGGGACGGCGCCGCGGCGGTGAGCACCGGCACACCCGGCGGAACCGAAGCTGCGGACCGGTTCGTCCGCGTATCCTCGGCGGGACAGCATCCGACGCGAGGGGATGTGCGGTTGACCACCGAGAAGACGGACGAGCGCAGGGCCCGCTTCGAGCGGGACGCAATGCCCTTCGTCGATCAGCTCTACGCTGCCGGGCTGCGGATGACGCGGAACCCGGCCGACGCCGAGGATCTGGTCCAGGAGACGTACCTGAAGGCGTACGCCGCCTTCCACCAGTTCGAGCAGGGCACGAACCTGAAGGCCTGGCTCTACCGGATCCTGACCAACACCTACATCAACTCCTACCGCAAGCGGCAGCGCCAGCCCATCCAGGCGCCCACCGAGGAGATCACCGACTGGCAGCTCGCCGAGGCCGAGTCGCACACCTCCAGCGGGTTGCGGTCGGCGGAGACCGAGGCGCTGGACCGGCTGCCGGACAGCGACGTCAAGGACGCGCTCCAGCAGTTGCCGGAGGAGTTCCGCCTGGCGGTCTACCTCACCGACGTCGAGGGCTTCTCGTACAAGGAGGTCGCCGACATCATGGGCACGCCGATCGGCACCGTGATGTCGCGGCTGCACCGCGGACGTCGTAATCTGCGCAAGCTGCTTGAGCGGTACGCCGCCGAGCGCGGGTTCAGCGCCGCCCAGCCCGCGAAGGGCTCCACCGCCGCTGCCAGCCGGGAGGTGTGACGTGAGCTGTGGGAAGCCGCACGAGACGGACTGCCGGGAAGTGCTCGCCGAGGTCTACCTCTACCTGGACCTGGAGTGTGCCGAGGAGCGGCGCTCGCTGATCCGCTACCACCTGGACGAGTGCGGGCCGTGCCTGCGGGAGTACGGCATCGAGCAGGAGGTGCGGGCGTTGGTGGCGCGGTGCTGCGGCAACGAGACCGCCCCCGACCAGCTGCGGGAGCGGCTGCGGGTGCGCCTCACCGAGCTGGTGGTCTTCGAGGCCAGCGAGTCGCGCGAGCTCGCCGAGTAGGACACGTGACGACGGTGGCCCGGGTCGGTTCGACCCGGGCCACCGGCCTGTCCGGCTCCGGGCCGGACCTGGTGTCGCGACGGATGCCCGTCGGGAGACTCAGGAGTTGGGGCGCTTGCCGTGGTTCGCGCTGCTCTTCTTGCGGGCCTTCTTCTTGCGGGCCTTCTTCGCCATGCTGACCTCCTCGTGATCGGTCCGACCCCTGCCGCGGCGACCCTCGGCACCGGTGCCGCCGCCGGTCCGCCCGGCGTCGGGGTCCGACCCGATGATGCTAGTGCGACCGCCCCCTGCCACCGCGCCGGGGCGGCGACGGTACCCCGGTCGGTGCGCGGACACCGGTGGATCCGGTGCCGCGCTCACCGCGCCCGGGGCCGCACTCCGCTGTCGCGCTCCCTGCCCGTGCGGGGCCGGCACGTGATTGGATACCGACGCAGACACACCCGGTGGAGAGGGAGGGCCGTGATGGCCGAGGAGATCCGCGCCGAGATGGTGGCCAACGTGTGGAAGGTCGTGGCGTCGACCGGGGACAGCGTGTCGGAGGGGGACACGCTGGTGATCCTGGAGTCGATGAAGATGGAGATCCCGGTCCTCGCCGAGTCCGACGGCGTGGTCGAGCAGCTCGCGGTCAACGAGGGCGACGTGGTGCAGGACGGTGACCTGATCGCGGTGATCGGTTGATCCCCGGCGACCGGTCGGCCGGGTTGCTGGTCCGGCGGGCGGTGCCGGCCGAGTTCGCGGCGGTGGCCCGGCTGACCGTCGCCGCGTACGAGGCCGACGGCCAGCTCAAGGGCGAGAACGGCTACGGGGTGACGCTGGCCGACGTGGCGACCCGGGCGGCGGAGGGCGAGGTCCTGGTCGCCGTCGACCGGGCGACCGGGGTGGTGCTCGGCTCGGTCACCTTCGTGCTGCCCGGCAGCCCGTACGCGGAGTTGTCCGCGCCGGGCGAGGCGGAGTTCCGGATGCTGGCGGTGGACCCGGCCGCCCAGGGGCGGGGTGCGGGTGTGGCGCTGGTCCGGGCCTGCCTGTCCCGGGCCGCCGCACAGGGCTGCTCGGCGGTGGTCATCTGCGTCCGCAGCGGGCTCGCCGAGGCCGCCCACCGGTTGTACGCGGGGCTCGGCTTCGTCCGCACCCCGGCCCGGGACTGGTCGCCGCTGCCGGGCGTCGACCTGCTCGCCCTGCGCTACGACCTGACCGGCGGGTCGGCCTGACCGGCGGGCCGGGGCGCGCCGGCCGGTGCCGGTCTAGTCGTCGAAGCCGGCCAGCAGCTCGTCGGCCACCTCAAGGGCGATCGCCTTGCGTTCGTCGTCGGAGATGTCCGGATTCCGGACGGCGAACCAGCTGCTGTGCACGGCGAACAGGAGCAGGGCGGCCCGGATCTGGGCGCGGGGCGAGTCGTCGCCGAGGCAGATGGCGTCGGCCAGCCGGTACATCCGTTCCCGCATCTGCTGGCCGGCGGTGAGGCTCTTGAGCACCGTCTGGTTCTGCTCGAAGAAGCGCATCACCGGGGGCTGCCCGGCGGCGAACATCGTGTCGGCGTACTGGCTGACCAGGGCACGTCGGGTGGCCCGGGTGGCCGGTTGCCCGTGCGCCCAGTCGATCAGCTCGTCCATCCGGTGCAGCCGGTCCTCGACGTAGCTGTTGACGATCTCCTCTTTGCTCTTGAAGTGGTAGTAGAGGGCGGCCTTGGTCACGCCGAGCCGTTCGGCGATCTCCCGCAGCGAGGTCTTCTCGTAGCCCTGCTCGGTGAAGAGCTCCAGTGCGACGGCCTGGATGCGCTCCCGTGTGCCGCCTGTGCTCTGACTCACCTGCACCACCCAACTCACTTGACGGGCCACTGCTGCCCAACTTACCGTGCGGCTAGTAAGGTGACTAGCCGGGCGGCAAGTAAGTGCGACAGATCTCCGGGGGAGCTTACCCATGACTCAGGAAACTCAGGCGACGGCGAAACCCAACATCAGGGTGGTGCTGTTCGGTCTGATGATCGCGATGATGCTCGCGATGCTCGACAACATGATCGTCAGCACGGCGCTGCCGCGGATCGTCAGCGAGTTCGGCGGCGTCAACCACTTCACCTGGGTGGTCACCGCGTACGTGCTGGGCACCACGGTCTCCACCCCGATCTGGGGCAAGCTGGGCGACCTGTACGGCCGCAAGGCGGTCTTCCTGACCTCGGTGGTCATCTTCCTGATCGGGTCGATGCTCTGCGGGATGTCCGGTTCGGAGCTGCTGGGCGGCACCGGCAACGGGATGGTCGAGCTGATCGCGTTCCGCGCCCTCCAGGGCCTCGGCGCGGGTGGCCTGATGGTCGGCGTGATGGCGATCATCGGCGACCTGGTGCCACCCCGGGAGCGGGGGCGTTACCAGGGCATGATCGCCGGGATCATGGCGGTCGCCATGGTGGCCGGCCCGCTGGTCGGTGGCTTCATCACCGACAACCTCTCCTGGCGCTGGGCGTTCTACGTCAACCTGCCGCTCGGCGGCCTGGCGCTGCTGATCCTGGCCACCACCATGCACCTGCCGAAGTACCGGACCGAGCACAAGATCGACTGGCTGGGTGCGGCCTTGCTCTCCGTCGGCATCACCGCCATCGTGCTGGTCACCACCTGGGGCGGCAACGAGTACGACTGGACCTCCCCGCAGATCCTCGGGCTCGCCGTGCTGGCGGTGGTCAGCCTGATCGTCTTCGGCCTGGTCGAGCGGCGGGTCGTCGAGCCGATCCTGCCGCTGGGCCTGTTCGCCAACCGCAACTTCACGCTGATCTCGGCGATCGCCTTCCTGCTCGGCTTCGCGATGTTCGGCGCGATGAACTTCCTGCCGCTCTACCAGCAGACCGTGCAGGGAGCGTCGGCCACCAACAGCGGCCTGCTCCTGCTCCCGCTGATGTTCGGGATGCTGGTGGTCTCCCTGGTGGTCGGCCGGGCCATCACCAAGACCGGTCGCTACCGGATGTACCCGATCGCCGGCGGCGTGCTGATGGCCGCCGGGATGGCGCTGCTGTCCCGGCTGGAGGTCGACACCGGCAAGGTCGAGACGTCGCTGTACATGCTGGTCCTCGGGGCCGGCATGGGTTTCCTGATGCAGACCTCGATGCTGATCGCGCAGAACAGCGTGGAGCAGAAGGACCTCGGCGCGGCCAGTGGCGCGGCCACCTTCTTCCGGTCGATCGGTGGCTCGTTCGGCATCTCGCTGTTCGGCGCCATCTTCGCCAACCGGCTCGCCGGCTCGACCGCCGGCGGCGCCTTCGGTGGCGGCACCGGCGAGGGCCGGGGGCTGGATCTGGAGAAGCTCGGGGAGCTGCCGGCGCAGGCCCGCGCGGCGGTGCTCGGTGGCCTCTCCGACGCCATCTCACACGTCTTCTTCTGGGCGATGATCATCACGATCGCGGTGCCGGTGCTCGCCTGGTTCATCAGGGAGATCCCGCTCCGTACGGCGAACGACGTCCCGGCGGCGGACGCCACGCCCGAGGAGCAGGCCGAGGTCGCCCTCGGTAAGGCCCCGGTCTGACCGACCCACCCCACCGACCCGTCCGTCGCGGCCGGTCCGCTCCCAGCCGGGGGTGGACCGGCCGCGCGCCGTTCCCGACCCCACCCACTCCATGATCGACTCGCCTGGGCCGAGGTGGCGGCGTTCCGGCGCGGCGGAAACCGCTACCTCGCCTCCCGAGAGCGGATCATGCGGCGCGGCGACGGCGCAGCACGGCGGTGAGGCGACGCCAGGCGCGGGCCAGCCGACCGGGTCGGCCGGTCCGGGCCGGGGCGACGAGCAGCCGGTGGGCCAGCGCGGTGGTGGTCGGATCCACGGCCGGGGTGGCCAGCGCCAGGTGGGCCAGGGAGACGGCGATCGGCACCGGCCGGCCCTGCGCGACGGCCGCCACGTCGGCGAGGCGCTCGGCCACCAGCCCGGCCACGTCGGCGCGTACCTCCGGGTCCACCCAGGCGGCGGTGACCAGCGCGAACAGCGCCGCCTCGGTGATCCAGTCCTCGACGCCCCAGATCAGTTCGACCAGCACCCGGCGGCGGGTCGAGCTGGCCCACGCCTCGTCGGTGCGGTGGTGCAGCAGGCCGAGGCAGGCCCAGACCTGCACGCAGCGCACCCAGAGCGACGGATCCTGGCCGGTGAGCACCCGGCCCAGCGCGGTGGGCGGCGCCTCGGGCGGGTGCACCAGCAGGCCCAGCAGGTCGGCCAGCTCCAGGGTGGCCAGCCCGACCGCCGCGTCGTACGCGGCCGGCGGGTGTGGCCACGCCGGGTGGGCGAGCTGGCGTACCCGATCGGCGGCGGCGGTGGACGGGGTCGGCAGGGTCGGCGCGGCGGTGGTGCCGTCGTAGCGCCAGAGCCGGCACTCGGTGGCCCGGCGCGGCTCCCGCGGATCCGGGTCGGCGACCCCGGTCACCTCGACGTAGAGGCCGGGCACGGCGGCGGTGACGGTCCGCATCGCGCTCGGCGGCTCCAGCGTGTCGAGGTGGACCGCCGCGTCGGGGAGGCCGTCGGCGGCGAGCGCCCGGCGCAGCGCGTCGACCATCGCGCCGGTGGCCGGGGTGACCTGCCCCAGCCAGGGTCGGCTTCGGCAGGATTCGGCGAGGTCGGTGTGCTCGTGGCTGTCGTCGGGGTGGTCCCGGGTGAAGTCGGCCAGGGCGACCAGGTGGTCGACGTCGCCGTCGCGCAGGAAGCGCAGCCGGTGCGCGGTGTGCACCGCGCAGTCGAAGGTCGGGTCGCGGGCCAGCGCCCGGTCGATCCAGTCGAGGGCCTGGTCGAGCCGGCCGTGGTCGGCCAGGGTGCCGGCGATGTCCGCGTAGACGGCGAGGTCGTCGGGGTCGTGCCCGACGGCCCGTTCCAGCGCGGCCAGGGCCTCCCGGGTCCGGCCGGCGCTGCGGTACGCGTACCCGAGCCAGACCTCGCCGAGCTTGGACGGCGCGAGGCGTACCCCCCGGCTGGCCCAGGTGACCGCCAGGGTGACCTCGCCGAGCCGCCGGGCCAGCGCGGACGCCGCGCCGAGCAGGAGGGCGTGCCGGGGGTACGCGGCGACCGCGTGCCGGGCGAGGGTGAGGTAGGGCTGTAGCGGCGCCCGCCCGATCCGGGGCACCGGGTCCGGCGCGGCGGCGCAGACCTGCATCAGGATCCGGGCGCACCGGTCCGGATCGAGCCGGCCGGCGAGCTCGGGATCGGTCACCCAGGGCACTGCGGCCCAGTCGACGCCGGGCGCGTGACCGGTGGCGGCGACCAGCAGGTCGAGCCCTTCGGCCGGGCGGCCGGCGGCGGCGAGCAGGTGGGCGCGGGCGACCACGGCCCCGACGTGTGCGCGCTGGCCGAGCGGGAAGAGGTCGAGGTCCCCGCCGGAGGCGGCGGCGATCCGGGTGAGCGTCTCGTGCGTGTCGGGCAGGGTCGGTGCCAGCACCAGCGCGGCGGCGAGGTGGTCGGCGGCGTGGGTCAGGTCGCCCTCGTCGAGGGCGAGCCGGGCGAGGGCGAGTTCCTCCGCCGCGGTCAGCGCGGGTGGCTCCTCCGACACGTCGGCCTCTCGCTCGCAGGGGGTTGCCAGGGCTGGGCAAGCGTAGGGGATGCCGGCAACATGTGTGGATCTTCTGCGCGTTACTGCTCACATGGATGGTAAGGGCGACTGGATCGTGCAAGAATGAACATGAATTGCGCGTCGATCGCGCAGCGAGAGGAGTCCCCGTGACACAGCCAGGGGCCGGGATGGCCGCCGACATCGACGAGCAGCCGGCCGGTTACGCCCGCCTGCTCTCCGCCGGGCACGCCGGGGAGATCGCCCGGGTCGCGGCGGCCGTCGCGCGCCGCCGCCCCCGGCACGTGGTGTTCACCGCCCGGGGCACCTCGGACCACGCCGCCCTCTACGGGGCGTACCTCACCGAGATCCGGCTCGGGCTGCCCGCCGGCCTCGCCTCGCCCAGCGCGGTCACCGTCTACGGCGCCCGCCCCGACCTGTCCGGGGCGCTGGTGGTCGGGGTCAGCCAGAGCGGCGGCTCACCCGACCTCACCGAGGTGCTGCGCACCGCCCGCGAGGCCGGGGCGCTCACCCTGGCGGTCACCAACGCCCCCGACTCGCCGCTGGCCCGGGCCGCCGAGCTGAGCGTGGACATCGCCGCCGGGCACGAGCGGGCGGTCGCCGCGACCAAGACGTACACCGCCGAGCTGCTCGCCCTGCTGCTGCTGGTGGAGGGGATCCGGGCCGGCGACGGCGTGCTGCCGGCCGACCAGCGGGCCGCCCTGGAGCGCCTGCCCGAGCTGGCCGAGCGGACCCTCGCCGACCCCACCCCGACCCAGCTCGCCCCGCGCTACCGGTTCGCCGGTCAGCTCGTCACCACCGGCCGGGGGTACGCCTACCCGACCGCCCGGGAGGCGGCGCTGAAGCTGATGGAGACCTCCTACCTGCCGGCGCTCGCCTTCTCCGGCGCCGACCTGCTGCACGGTCCGCTGGCGATGACCGACCCGGACGTTCCGGTGCTGGCCGTGGTCGGCTCCGGCCCCGGCGGCCGGTCCATGGGCGAGGTGCTGCCCCGACTCGGCGAGCGGCGGGCCGACGTGGTGGTGGTCGGCTCGGCCGAGGTCGAGGGGGCCACCCGGATGGCGGTGCCCGAGGTCGACGAGCGGTACGCCCCGCTGCTGGACATCCTGCCCCTGCAGCGCCTCGCGCTGGCCCTGGCGCTGGCCCGGGGCGAGGACCCGGACGCCCCACGCGGCCTGAAGAAGGTCACCGCGACGATGTGACCGGTCGGCCAGCGGGACGGGACACCGGCGGCCGTGGCACGCTGTGTCCGTGTCCACGCTGCGCGACCTCGCCGAGGAGCACACCAAGCTCCGCCCGGCCGACATCGACCACCTGCACCGGATCGCCGGCGACTGGCAGTTGCTGTCCGACCTGTCCTTTGCCGACCTGCTGCTGTGGGTGCCGGTGGACGACGACGGCACGTTCCTCTGCGTCGCCCAGGTCCGCCCGACGACCGCGCCGACGGCCTACCTGGACGACCAGGTGGGGCGGATCGTGGGCGGGCCGGAGGTGGCCCACCTGGAGGTGGCGTACCGGCAGGGCCGGATCTGGCGGGAGGGCGACCCGGTCTGGTACGGCGACGTGCCGGCCCGGCACGAGGCGATCCCGGTCCGGCTGCGCACCGCCGAGGGGGAGGCCGGCGAGGTGATCGCGGTGGTCGGCCGGGACACCAACCTGTCCACCGCCCGCACCCCCAGCCAGCTGGAGCTGAACTACCTCACCACCGCCGACGACCTGGCCCAGATGATCGCCGACGGCACCTTCCCGCCGCCCCGGCACCCGGGCGAGACCACGTCCGCGCCCCGGGTCGGCGACGGGCTGGTCCGGCTCGACGCGGGCGGCAAGGTCACCTACGCCAGCCCGAACGCGCAGTCGGCGTACCGCCGGTTGGGTTACGCCTCCCACCTGGTGGGCGAGGATCTGGCCAAGCTGCACCGCCGGCTGGCCAGCGATCCGCTGGACGGCACCGAGGCGGCCAACGGCATCCTCGCCGCGCTGCGCGGCGAGGGGCCGCCGCGCCGGGAGATCGACGCCCGGGGGGCGACCATGCTCACCCGTGCCCTGCCGCTGATGCCCGCCGGGGTGCCGATCGGCGCGCTGGTCCTGGTCCGCGACATCACCGAGGTACGCCGCCGCGACCGGGCCCTGATCACCAAGGACGCCACCATCCGGGAGATCCACCACCGGGTGAAGAACAACCTGCAGACCGTCGCCGCGCTGCTGCGCCTGCAGGCCCGCCGGGTGTCGATGCCGGAGGCCCGGGTCGCCCTGGAGGAGTCGGTACGCCGGGTCGCCTCCATCGCCCTGGTGCACGAGACGCTCTCCATGTCCAGCGACGAGGCGGTCGAGTTCGACGGGATCGTCGACCGGGTGGCGAGCGCGGCGACCGAGGTGGCCGCGACCGAGGTGAGCGTCGGGATGCGCCGGACCGGCAGTTTCGGGGTGCTGCCCGCCGAGATCGCCACCTCGCTGGTGATGGTGCTCAACGAGCTGCTGCTCAACGCGGTCGAGCACGGCTTCCCACCGGTCGAGGAGGGCGGCGAGGCGGCCGAGCCGGACGTCCGGCCGGAGGTGGTCGTCTCGGCGCACCGGCAGCGCAAGCAGTTGCACGTCTCGGTGACCGACAACGGGCGCGGGCTGCCGGCCGAGTTCGACGCCGACCGGGGCGGGCGGCTCGGGCTCCAGATCGTCCGGGCGCTGGTCACCGGGGAGCTGCGCGGCAGCATCGAGCTGCGCCCCGGTCCGACCGGCGGCACCGAGGCGGTGCTGGTGCTCCCGCTGGCCAAGGTCTGAGCCGGGCCGCCCGACGGCCCGGTTGCCCGCCGGTGACGCCGGGATGAAGGTGAGTGGACTGACGTGCGATCTGCGGTCCGATACGCCTTTCAGGCGATTCGCGGGCATTGACACCATGCGGCCGACTGAATAGTTTTCTAGCTTCACCACCAAGCAGACACGGCCAGTTCACCGTGCCCGGCTTCCCTGGACGCGTCCGGCGACATCCCGCTCGCCCTGTCAGGGGAGTGCCTGCGGCCGGCGGACGGGGGAGACGAAGCGATGACCTCACCGCCTGCGGTCGATCCGGCCGCGGTGCTGTCGCCGACCGCGGAGTTCCGGGTTCCGCGCCAGGTCTCGAAGTGGACCCCCCGCAAACCCTCCGACGCGACGCACCGGCCCGCGTACGCCCCGGTGCCGCTGCCGCCGACCGACGCCGAGCTGGTCTCCTACCGCAAGCGGCGGCTGGCCGCGCTGATGGTGCCGTCGCTGGTCAGCTTCGGTTGCCTGATCACCAGCCAGCTGCTCTTCGTCCGGCTCACCCCGTGGCTCTGGCTGCTCGCCCCGCTGCTGTTCTTCACCATCGCCTACTACCTCGTCTCGCTGGCGGTCAACCTCTTCACCCCGGGCTTCGACCTGGCCCGCCACCAGGAGCTGGTCCGTACCTGGCGACCGGCCCGCTACCCGAGCGTCGACGTCTTCCTGCCGGTCTGCGGTGAGCCCGCGCACGTGCTGCGCAACACCTGGGAGCACGTCCGGGCGATGGGCCGCCACTACCGGGGCGAGGTGACCGTCTACGTGCTCGACGACTCGCCCAACGAGGCGATGGAACGGATGGCGCTCGCCTTCGGCTTCGTCTACCAGCGGCGACCCAACCGGGGCTGGTTCAAGAAGGCCGGCAACATGCGGTACGCCTTCGAACGCACCATGAGCGACTTCATCCTGGTGCTGGACGCCGACTTCGTCCCCCGTGCGGACATGCTCGACCAGATGCTGCCCTGGTTCGACGCCGAGCCGCAGGCGGGCATCGTGCAGTCGCCGCAGTACTTCCGGGTGCACCTGGGGCAGACCTGGGTGGAGCGCGGGGCCGGCGCGGTGCAGGAGCTGTTCTACCGGTCGGTGCAGGTGTCCCGGCAGGCCCACGACTCGGCGATCTGTGTGGGCAGCTGCGCCGTCTACCGCCGCGACGCGCTGTTCTCCATCGGCGGGTCCACCCTGATCGAGCACTCCGAGGACGTGCACACCGGCTTCGACCTGCGGATGAAGGGGTGGAACCTGCGCTACGTCCCGGTCGTGCTGGCCGCCGGGTTGTGCCCGTCGGACGTGGACTCGTTCTTCACCCAGCAGTACCGCTGGTGCGCCGGCTCGATGAGCCTGCTCGGGTCGCGGAAGTTCTGGTCGACGAAGCTGCGGCTGCGGGCCCGGCTCAGCTACGTCTCCGGGTTCTGCTACTACCTGCACACCGGGCTGTTCACCTTCGTCGCGCCGGTCATCCCGGTGCTGATGCTGACCGCGTTCGCGCATCAGATCGCGCTCGCCAACTACCTGCTGATCCTGCCCAGCGTGGTCTACAACATGGTCATCTTCCCGCTCTGGCACCGCAGCCGCTACCGCCTGGAGAGCTGGACGGTCAAGATGATCTACGGCTGGGCGCACGCCTTCGCCATCATCGACATCGTCCGGGGCCGGCGGATGGGCTGGCAGCCCACCGGCGGCACCGCCAAGAAGAGCAAGACCCGGCGGCTGTGGACCGGCATGACGGTCTGGACCGCCGGCACCGGGCTGGTCTGGGCCGGCGTCGCCGGCTGGCGGATGCTCGTCGAACCGGAACCGTGGATCTTCGTACCGGCCCTGCTCAGCGCCGTGTTCTACCTGGCCGTCGTCGGGCAGGCGCTGCTGGTCGACCCGGCACGCGACGTCGAGGTCGTGCGGTGAGGACGAAATACCTGGTCACCTTCCTGCTGGTGCTCGCGCTGGCCTTCACCGAGTTCGCCGTGCTGCGCCGGGTCGACATCACCGTCGCCGGGTCGGTCGGCGGACCGGGCGGGGCCGCCGCCGAGGAGCCGGTCCCGGCGTACGACGTCACCGCGCTGAAGGCGCCGAAGGGCAGGTACCTCGGCGTCACCGTGGCCGGCGGCGCGGAGATGGAGCTGGTCCGCAAGTTCGCCGCGGAGACCGGCAAGCCCCCGAACCTGGTGGCGATCTTCGAGAGCTTCGACGACAGGTTCGCCGCCAGCGAGGTCCGCGAGCTGCACCAGTACGGCGCGCTGGCGGTGATCCGCTGGGAGCCGTACGACGTGCCGCTGCGGGACATCGCCGCCGGTAAGCACGACGCGTACGTCAAGGAGTTCGCCGCCGCCGTCCGCACCCTCAACCTGCCGATCGCCCTCACCTTCGCCCACGAGATGAACGGGCACTGGTACTCCTGGGGGACGAAGCAGACCAGGGCCGCCGAGTACGTCGCCGCCTGGCGGCACCTGCACGACATCTTCACCCAGCAGGGCGCCACCAACGTGATCTGGACCTGGACCCCGAACGTCGTCAACTACCTGCGCAAGGTCAGCATCAGGGCGCTCTACCCCGGGGACGCCTACGTCGACTGGGTGGGCATGGACGGCTACTACACCAACCGGGGGCCCAAGACGTTCCAGGACCTCTTCGTCCCGACGATCACCCAGATCCGCACCTTCACCCGGCGTCCGCTGCTGATCGTGGAGACCGGGGCCGAACCGGGCAGCCGGCGACCCGCCCAGATCACCGACCTGCTCACCAACGTGGCCCGGCGCAAGGACCTGCTGGGGGTGGCGTACTTCAACATCAACGGCTCCGGGAAGTGGAACATCGACCGGGACGACGCGGCGCTGCGCGCGTTCCGCCGCTCCGCCGCGAAGGACACCTTCGGGTTCGACATCCGGACCGCGAAGTGACCGCGCCGACGATCCAGTGGACCGGGCGGGCCGACCCGGCGGAGGTCACCGGCCGGGCGGCGCCGGTGCGGGCCGGGGGCCGGGGCGGCTGGTGGGCGCTGCTGCCGACCGTCGTCGCGCTCGGCCTGGGCTGGTGGCGGCTGGACGCCCGGGACCTGTGGAACGACGAGCTGGTCACCTGGCACGTCACGTCGCTGTCGGTCGAGCAGTTCCGGATGCTGGTCGGCAACATCGACCTGGTGCACGCCGGCTACTACCTGGTCATGTCGGCGCTGACCACGGTGACCGGGGACTCGACGACCGCCCTGCGGCTGCCCTCGGTGCTCGCGGTCGGGCTCACCGCCGGGCTGGTCACCCTGATCGGCCGGCGGCTCTTCGACACCCCGGTCGGGGTGCTGGCCGGGCTGGTCCTCGCCCTGCTGCCCACCGTCTCCCGGTACGCCCAGGAGGCCCGGTCGTACGCGCTGGTCACCCTGGCGGCGGTGGCGGCCACCTGGCTCTTCCTACGCGCGGTGGACCGGCCGACCCGGGGCCGCTGGTGGGCGTACGGCGTGCTGCTGGTGCTGGTCGGCTGGCTGCACTTCGTCGCGTTGCTGGTGCTGCCCGCGCACCTGTTCCACCTGTGGCGGTCGGTGCGCGGCGAGGAACCGCGCTGGCGGTGGGCGGCGTCCACCGCGATCGCCGGGCTGTTCGTCCTGCCGGTGCTGATCCTCGGCAGCCGGCAGTCCGGGCAGATCTCCTGGGTGGAGAACGACGCCGACGCCGTGCTCCGCTTCCTGGCCAACCTGACCGGCACCACTGCCGTGCTGGCGCTGGTCGCGGCGCTCGCCGTGCTCGCGGTGGCGGTGGCCGGGGCCGACCGGCGGGCCACGGTGCTGATGCTGCTGGTCTGGGCGGTGCTGCCCCCGGTCGCGGGCTACCTGACCTACAGCGTGGTGCACCTCTTCCTGGCCCGGTACTTCCTGTTCACCGCCCCGGCCTGGGCGCTGCTCGCGGCGTTCGCGGTCTGCCGCACCGCGCGGCTGGCCACCCGGGATTGGTTGCCGGCCGCCTGGCTGGCCGGGGCGCTGGTGCTGCTGCCGGTGCTGGCCTGGCAGACCCTGCCGGCCCAGGAGCGGGTGCGGTCCAACGAGGCCGACGGGCAGCCCCACTACCTCGACGCGGTGCGCTACCTGGGTAAACAGGTCAAGCCGGGCGACGGGGTGGCGTACAACGACGGGTTCGGCGGCTCCAGTGACGTGGCCCGCAAGGCCACCGACTACGGCCTGCGCGACCAGGCGCGTCCCCGGGACGTCTTCGTGGCCGTGCCGGCCCGGCAGACCGGTTGGCTGACCGCCCGCGAGTGCCGGGAACCGCTGCCCTGCCTCGGCGACACCAGGCGGATCTGGCTGGTGGAGACCGGGCACCTCGACGACCCGCTGGCCGGTCTGCCGCCGGCCCGGGAGGCGCTGCTGCGGCAGCGTTTCCTGATCCGGCACGTCGAGCGGTTCGACCGGGTCCGGGTGGTCCTGCTGGAGCGCAAACCGGCCTGACCGGCAACGGCGCCGGTCAGCCTCGGCGGACGAGCAGCGCCACGGTCACCCCCGGCCGGGGCCGGACCTGGGCGACGGCGAAGCCGGCCCGCAGCGCCTCGCCGCTCGCCCCGGGCACCGCGGCGAGCGGGTCGTCACGTCGCCCGGCTACCACCAGCCAGACCCGGTCGACGCCGGCCAGGCACTCGGCGGGTCGGGCGCACTCGCCGACCCACAGGTCGGCCCGCTCCCGTCGTCCCTCGGTGACCAGGACGTCCCGGGGGTGGACCCCGCCGGCCGGGTCGCCGGCCGTCCGGGCCAGGTGGTAGTCGACCCCCAGGTCGAGGAAGAGCCAGCCGTCGCGCGGGGCGTAGACCACCGCGTCACCGGGCCGCTGGCCGGCGGCGATCACCGCCGCCGCCCCCCGGTAGTCGACGGTGGCGCTGCGCGGCCAGCCGTGACCGTGCCGTACCGCGGCCTGGTCCGGCAGTCCGAGCAGCCCGGCCAGCGCCACCACCGCCAGCCCCGCGCCGGCCGCCGGCCGCCACCCCGTCGGCGGCGGCCCGGTCGGCACCGGCCCTGTCGGCCCCGGCCCCGGCGGTCCCGGCGGCGGCCCAGGCGGGCCGGGCGAGGGTCGGGCCGCCGGGGTCGGCCCGGCCAGGGCGGCACCGGCGAGCAGGCAGCCGAAGGGCACCGTGAAGAACAGGTAGCGCGGCACCCACAGCGGCACGGCCAGCGCGGCGACGAAGAGCAGCAGCACCGGCAGCAGCGCACAGACCCCGGGCAGCAGGCCGCGCCGCCCCGAGCGGGCCGCCCCGAGCGCGGCGAGCCCGACCAGCATCCCGCCCACCACACCGCTCTGCGCCAGGCCGCCGGGCAGGGCCGCGAGGTCCGCCGGCCGGGCCGGGGCGATCCAGTCGAGTTGGTGCGACCGCTGTCCCGCTGCGGTGACCAGCAGTGGTGTCAGCAGCAGGACGGCGACCAGCACGGCCAGCGCCCAGCCGGCCGACTGGCGGTCCCGCCACCGCGGGGTGCCCCCGCCGGGCTGGCCCGGCTCGGCCGTCCCGCCCGGGCGGGCGGGGTCGGCCGCCGGTCGGCCGGTCAGCACCGCCACGGCGTGCGCGGCGACCAGGCCCAGGGCGAGCAGGTGCGCCAGGCCGAGACCGGCCACCGCCGCCGCGTAACCGGCCCAGCGCCACCGGCCGGGGCGGTCCAGCGCGCGGACCAGCAGCACGGTGGCCAGCACGGCGAGGAGGGTGACCAGCGCGTACGGCCGGGCCTCCTGCGCGTACCGGGAGGTGCCCGGGAGGACGGCGAAGAGCAGGCCGGCGAGCAGGCCGGCAGCCGACCCGAACAACCGTCGACCGAGTACGGCGGTGAGGCCGGCCGCCGCCGCCATGGCCAGCACCGAGGGCAGCCGCAGCGCCGCCTCGGAGTCGCCGGCCAGCCCCGTCCAGGCGTGCACCGACAGGTAGTACGGGCCGCTCGCCGCGTCGATGGTGCGGGTGAGCCGCAGCAGGTCCCCGACCGGTCGGGTGGCCGCGCTCCAGGTGGCCAGCTCGTCGCGCCAGAGCTGGGCCCGGCCGATCCCGTAGCCGCCGACGAGCAGGGTGGCCAGCAGCGGGACCAGCCAGACCAGCGCCCGCGACAATCCCGCCGAATACCTCTTTCCGGACATTGCGCCCACTGATCGAGGATTCCACACCCGGTGGCGACGGTCACGGCGGGGATGCGGCCCGTGATGTGGGATGCCGCACCTAGTCATTGGCCGGTCTCCGGTGGGTGTGGGAGCATAGGCCCATGACCGCCGCTGTCGTCCGCCGCTTCGTGGCCCGCCGCCACGTCGACTACGGCCGCGTACGCAGCGCGCTCTGTCCGGCCTACTGACGACGCCCGACCCATCCGTCTCGGGCGCGCACTCCGCGCCGGCCGTTCCGACACCGTTGTCCTCGGCCCTCCCAGGGCACAGCCGCCGCGCCCGCGCTCCCACGAGGCACCGCAGAGACAACGGAGGACGCCGCGATGGCGGTCAGCAGCACCCCGGCCCGCCCCGGGAACCCGACGCCCACCGCCGGCCCCGTCACCCGTGCCCCCCGTCGTCCCCGTGGCGAAGGACAGTGGGCACTCGGGCACCGCGAGCCGCTCAACCCCAACGAGCGGATCAAGAAGGACGACGACCCGCTGAACGTGCGGGCCCGGATCGAGAACATCTACGCCCACGGCGGGTTCGCCTCCATCGACCCGCAGGACCTGCGCGGCCGGTTCCGCTGGTGGGGCCTCTACACCCAGCGCAAGGCCGGCATCGACGGCGGGCGCACCGCCGTGCTGGAGCCGCACGAGCTGGAGGACGAGTTCTTCATGCTCCGGGTCCGGGTCGACGGCGGTCAGCTCTCGCTGGCCCAGCTCCGGGTGATCGCCGACATCTCCCGGGAGTTCGCCCGGGACACCGCCGACATCACCGACCGGCAGAACATCCAGTACCACTGGATCCGGGTCGAGGACATGCCGGAGATCTGGCGTCGGCTGGAGTCGGTCGGCCTGCAGACCACCGAGGCCTGCGGCGACTGCCCCCGGATCGTGCTCGGCAGCCCGGTCGCCGGGGTGTCCGAGGACGAGGTGCTCGACCCGACCCCCGCGCTCGACGAGATCGTCCGCCGGTACGTCGGCGACAAGGCGTACTCGAACCTGCCCCGCAAGTTCAAGACCACGATCTCCTGGCTGGTCGACACCCCGTACGAGGCGAACGACATCGCCTTCCTCGGGGTCGAGCACCCGGAGCACGGCCCCGGCTTCGACGTCTGGGTCGGCGGTGGCCTCTCCACCAACCCGATGCTGGCCAAGCGGCTCGGTGTCTGGGTGCCGCTGGCCGAGGTTCCGGACGTCTGGGCGGGCGTGGTCGGCATCTTCCGCGACTACGGCTACCGCCGGCTGCGCAACCGGGCCCGGTTGAAGTTCCTGGTCGCCGACTGGGGCGTGGCGAAGTTCCGCGAGGTGCTGGAGAAGGAGTACCTCGGACGCACCCTGCTCGACGGCCCCGCCCCGCAACTGCCCGACAAGCCGGTCGACCACATCGGCGTGCACCGGCAGCGCGACGGGCGCAACTACGTCGGGGCCGCCCCGGTGGTCGGGCGGGTCTCCGGCGGGCAGCTCGCCAAGCTCGCCGACGTGGTCGAGGCGCACGGCAGCGACCGGGTACGGCTCACCCCGTACCAGAAGCTGCTGGTGCTGGACGTGCCGTCGGAGCGGACCGAGTCCCTGGTCGACGAGCTGCGCGGGATCGGTCTGGAGGCCCGGCCGTCGGCGTGGCGGCGCGGCACCATGGCCTGCACCGGGATCGAGTTCTGCAAGCTGGCCATCGTCGAGACCAAGGCGCGCGGCGAGGAGCTGGTGGCCCGGCTGGAGGAGCGGCTGCGCGACTTCGACGCGGACATCTCCATCCACCTCAACGGCTGCCCGAACGCCTGCGCCCGCACCCAGGTCGCCGACATCGGCCTCAAGGGTCAGCTGGTGGTCGGCCCGGACGGCCAGCAGGTGGAGGGCTTCCAGGTGCACCTGGGCGGCGGGCTGGGCATGGCCCAGGGACAGACCGCCGGGTTCGGCCGCAAGCTGCGCGGCCTGAAGACCACCGCCGACGAGCTTCCCGAGTACGTGGAACGACTGGCCCGCCGCTACCTGGCCGGCCGGACCGAGGGCGAGACGTTCGCCAACTGGGTGATCAGGGTCGACGAGGAGGAACTCCGATGAGCGAAACCCGATCCGCGCCGCTGCACTGCCCGTACTGCGGCGAAGAGGACCTGCGACCGAACGAGGCCGGACACGGCGCCTGGGAGTGCCACGCCTGCGCCCGGGTCTTCACCGTGAAGTTCAACGGCCTGCTCAGCCGGGCGGTGGCCCGATGACCGGCCTGCTCTCCGCCACCGATCTGGGTCTGGTCGGCCCCGGCGGGCCGGTGTCGGCCGATCCGGCCCGCCGGGACCGGGCCGAGCTGCGGGCGTTGGCCGAGCGGGCCGGCCGTGAGCTGGAGGGCGCTCCGGCGCTGGAGATCGCCCGCTGGGCGGCCGACACCTTCGGCGACCGGCTCTGCGTGACCAGCTCGATGGCCGACGCCGTGCTCGCCCACCTGGTGTCCCGGGTGGCTCCCGGCGTGGACGTGGTCTTCCTGGACACCGGGCTGCACTTCCCGGAGACGCTGCGGGTCCGTGACGAGGTGGCCCGCCGGCTGCCGGTGAACGTCCGGTCGATCCGGCCCCGGCAGACCGTCGGCCAGCAGGACGGCGAGTACGGCCCCCGGCTGTTCAACCGCTCGCCGGACGACTGCTGCCAGCTGCGCAAGGTCGAGCCGCTGGAGCGCGCCCTGTCCGGGTACGACGCCTGGGCCGCCGGGCTGCGCCGGGACGAGTCGCCGACCCGGGCGAACACGCCGGTGGTCACCTTCGACCCCCGGCGCGGCAAGGTGAAGGTGAACCCGATCGCCGCCTGGTCCCAGGCCGACGTGGACTCCTACGTCTCCCGCTACGACATCCCGGTCAACGAGCTGCTCAGCCGGGGCTACGGCTCGATCGGCTGCTGGCCCTGCACCCGTCGGACCAAGGCGGGGGAGGACCCGCGCGCCGGCCGGTGGGCCATGTTCGAGAAGACCGAGTGCGGGCTGCACGTCTGACCGGGCCGGAACACGTCCCGGCGACCGGCGCGGTGACTGCCGTACCGGCCGCCGGGCCGGCGCTACCCGGCTCCGGCGTGCCGGTGGTGCCCGACTGCGGCGGGTCGGTGGCACCCGACTCCGGCGTGCCGGTGGTGCCCCGTTCCGGCGTGCCGGTGGTGCTGGTGGCGCACGGCAGCCGCGATCCGCGCGCGGCGGCGGCGACCCGGGCGCTGGCCCGGGCCGTCGAGGCGGCCCGTCCCGGTACCCCGGTGCTGCCCAGTTGGCTGGACCACACCGATCCGGGGCCGACGGAGGTACTGCGAGGGCTGGCCGCCACCGGTCACCGTACGGCGGTGGTGGTGCCGCTGCTGCTCACCGCCGCGTACCACCGGCGGGTGGACGTCCCGGCGGCGGTGGCAGCCGCCCGGGAGGCCGCGCCGGAGCTGACGGTACGGGTGACCGACGTGCTCGGACCGGCCGACGGCACGGTGGACGCCGGGCTGCTGGCCGGGCTGGGTCACCGGCTGGCCGAGGCGGGTCCGGGACACGTCGACGCGCTGGTGCTGGCGGCGGCGGGGACCAGGGACGCGCGGGCGCGTGGTTCGGTGGGGCGGGTCGCCGCCGCCCTCTCCGCCGGGTTCGGGGTGCCCTGCACGGTGGCGTACGCCTCGGCCGCCCCACCGGTGGCCGGGGTGGCGGTGACCCGGTGGCGCGCGGCGGGCGCCCGGCGGGTGGCGGTGTGCGCCTACTTCCTCGCCCCGGGGCTCTTCCACGACGCGGTGGTGACGGCGGCCCGGCGGGCGGGTGCGGTGGCTGTCAGTGCGCCGCTGAACGACTCGCCGGACCTCGTGGACCTGGTGCTGCGGCGGGTCGACGCGACGGTCGGCGACAACCGGGAGTAACTGCGCCAGTATTACTGTGCGTGAATGTTCCGCCACGCGCACCGGTCGGGTTGCGGTAACGGAGAGTAGAGAATGCGGAACGCCCCGGCAGGGTGGACCCGGCCGGGGCGAACAGCGTGTGGGATCGGTTTTTCAGGCGGAGTGAGCGCGCAGCACCCGGAGACCGCCACGGCGCTTGACCGCGCGGCGCTCCTCTTCGCTCATCCCGCCCCAGACGCCGGCGTCCTGACCGGACTCCAGTGCCCACTGAAGGCACTGGTCGGTCACGGAGCAGCGCCGGCAGACGGCCTTGGCCTGCTCGACCTGCAGGACAGCCGGACCGGACGTCCCGATCGGGAAGAACAGCTCCGGGTCCTCGTCGCGGCAGACGGCATTGTGACGCCAGTCCATGGCGGCAACACTCCTCATTCTGGATGGGCGGCAGATAACGCTGGTGCTTTTCTTATATCCGTCCGCAGTGCCAATCGTGACGGTTCGCGTACGACTATTCAGCATTGCGTGAGCAGACTCGTTCAGCGCCTGGGCCTGCTGGAAAAGCTCGGCCCGCCGAGCGTATCCAGGCAATGTCCCGGTAACTCAAGTTCGCTTGTGAATACTTTCACGAACGAACGCGATGTCAAGGGGTGACGCGCGGAAAAACTCCGCTCGGTGAGCAAGCTCACGACCCTTTTGTCCGTTTTCCGGGCTTCCCCGTTACCCGGCGTACCACAGTCGAGGATCAATATAGTACAGTCCGCGTGACATTGCTGACATTTCCGGCACTACCTCCTCGGTGTGGCGGCCACCGCGCCGCGCGGTGTCCCGACCGCTCGACCTAGGGCGTTACCCGAGACCTAACAGATTACTCTCAGTGCGCCGGAAACGGAGGTGAATCTGACTTTGTGTCGCTCGCCGAGGTAGTCCCCGTCCAGCTGGAAGGCCTGCGGACGGGCCGAGACCAGCGTGAACTCCTCCAGATCGTGCAGTCGGAGCACCTGCTTGCCGTGCGGGTCGGGGTGTCGGGACAGGAGCTGGGTCACTGTGCGTGTTGTGCTGGCGACGCGTAGCTGACGAAGTGCCAGCACGTCCAGCCCGAGATCGAACGACGCCTCCGGGTTCGGGTTGACCTCCCGGTCGCCCAGGTACGTCCACGGCGCGGTGTTCTGGATGATCACCGTGCCCAGCTCGCCCTCGGCCGACTCGCCGGGCCGCTCCAGGCTGATCGCCGGATGACGGCGGTGCGCGCCGAGGAAGTAGTGGCTCAGGGTGGACCGGAAGTAGAGCGACGGTGACGACACCCGTCCCCGCCGCCGGGCCTGCTCCACCCGGTTGATCACCGCGGCGTCCAGGCCGAAGCCGGCGCAGAAGGTGAAGTAGCGGTCGTCGGCCCGGCCCAGCCCGATCGTCCGGGACCGGCCCAGCCGCAACCCCTCCAGGATCATGCTGGTGCCGTCCGCCCACTCCCGGGGCAGGCCGAGGGCGCGGGCGAAGACGTTGGTGGAGCCGCCCGGCACGGTGGCCAGCGCCGGCAGCCGATCCGCCGGGGAGCCACCGGTGCGGATCGTCGGTGGCTCGGCGGTCATCAGGCCGTTGACCACCTCGTTGACCGTGCCGTCACCACCCAGGGTGACCACCAGGTCGACGCCCTCCTGGGCGGCCTCCCGAGCCAGGTCGGTGGCGTGACCCCGGCGACGGGTGTACCGCACCGACAGGTCTACTTGGCTGCGCAGTGCCCGGACCAGGACGTCCCGGCTGCGTTCGCTGGTGGTGGTGGCCTTCGGATTGACCACCAGGACGGCCCGCATGGCCGGCACTTTACGTGATGGGGCAGCGGTATCGTGGCCCGCGTGACGATCGACTCCGCGCCGGTTCCCGACACCCTGCGGTGGGCGGTACGCCTGCTGCGGGCCGAAGCGGTCGCCCTGGCGCTGCTCTCCGGATGGCTGGTCTGGGCCGACCTCACCGCCACCAAGACCGACCTCGTCTCGGCACTCTTCGTGACCGGCTTCGCCGTTGCCGGTGCCGTCGCCCTCTGGGCGCTGGGCGGGGCGCTGACCCGCCGTCGGGCCGGTGCCCGGGCCCCGGCGATGGTGCTGGAGCTGATGCTGCTGCCGGTCGGCTGGTTCATGGTCTCCGGCGGGCTGGGCTGGCTCGGCGTACCCCTGATGGCGCTCGGCCTCGGTGTCTGCGCGCTGCTGGTCAGCCCGCCCACCACCCGGGCGCTGGGCTTCGACTGACCCTCGGTCACCGGCCCGGAACGGCCGGGCGGCCGGGGGTCAGTAACCGCCGGAGCGGCGGCGGGGGTCAGTAGCCGCCGGAGCGGCGGGTGAGCAGCGAGATGGTGGCCCGCCCGTCGGCCGATTCGGCCGCCGCCGAGGTGGTCAGCGCGGTGAGCACCTTCCAGGCGAACGAGGACTCGCCCGGCAGGGCCGCGCCGCGCACGGTGGGCACCGTCACCTCGACGGTCAGCGCGTCCTCGGTGACCGAGAAACGGCACTCCAGCTCGGCGTCGCGGGTGGCGATGGCGAGCAGCATGGCGCACGCCTCGTCGACCGCGATCCGCAGATCCTCGATCTCGTCGAGAGCGAACTGGAGGCGGGCCGCGAGCCCCGCCGTGGCGGTGCGCAGCACGCCCAGGTAGCCGCCGTCGGCGGGCACGGTGAGGTGCACGACGTCGTCGTCGGTCGCTGGCTGGCCGGTCAGTTGAGTCACGCCTCATCCCCCCGGTCCGGGACTCTACCCGGCCGGGCCGACACGTGCGTGGCCGCCGTCACCCCGCGCCCGGCGAGGCCGCGCAGGGCCGCTCCACTGAGCCGGTACGGCACCCACTCGGTCATCGGATCGGCGTCGATCGAGGCGTAGAACCGGGCGGCCGGATTCCAGTGGATCATGGACCAGTCCAGCCGCTGGTAGCCGCGCTCCACACAGATCCCGGCGAGCGCGGCGAGCAGCGCCCGGCCCGCCCCGGTGCCCCGGTGGGCCGGGCGGACGTACAGGTCCTCCAGGTAGATGCCGTGCACGCCGGCCCAGGTGGAGAAGTTGAGGAACCACAGGGCGAAGCCGACCGGCCGGTCGTCGTCGTCCACCGCGACGTGACCGAACAGGGCCGGAGCCGGACCGAACAGGGCCCGGTCGAGCTGCGCCACGGTGAGCAGGCACTGGTCGGCGGCCCGCTCGTAGTCGGCCAGTTCGTGCACCATCGTGACGACGGCCGGCACGTCCCCGGGACGTGCCGGCCGGATCGCCGGTGCCGTGGCGGGCAGGGTCACGCCTGCTTGGTCTCCCAGAAGATCTTGGAGATCTCGTCGATCTTCTGGAGCAGCTCGTCGGCCTTGGCCGGGTCGGTCGCGCCCTTGGCGCCGGCCGCGCCGGCGGCCTTGGTGGCCTCGTTGAAGAGCTGGTGCAGGTGCGGGTACTTCTCGAAGTGCGCCGGCTTGAAGTAGTCGGTCCAGAGCACCCACAGGTGGTGCTTGACCAGGTCGGCGCGCTGCTCCTTGATCAGGATGGCCCGGGTGCGGAACTCCGGGTCGGTGTTCGCCTGGTACTTCTCGCAGATCATTTTGACCGACTCGGCCTCGATCCGGGCCTGGGCCGGGTCGTACACGCCGCACGGCAGGTCGCAGTGGGCGCTGGCGGTCACACGGGGCGAGAGGATGCGGGCAAGTCGCATCAGGGTCCTCCATGGGATGTTTGCGATGATCCGAGACGACACTACTCCTGAGGACGTCCCCGGCAGGGGCGGAGGGGAAACCTCGTGACGGTCGGCGGGCCCGGTTCCCTCCCACGGCTGCGTGCCCCGGTCACCGCCGTCGGCGTCGTCGGCCCGTCCATGTCGCCGACGCTGCGCCACGGCGACGCCGTGCTGGTCCGCCGGGGTGGCCGACCGGTCCGCCCCGGCGACGTGGTGGTGGCCGTTTTCCGCAGCCGCCCGGAGCTGCTGGTGGTCAAGCGCGCGATCCGTCGGCAGGGCGACGGTTGGTGGTTGCGCGGTGACAACGAGTTCGGCACCGACGACTCCCGGGCGTACGGGGTGGCCGACGTGCTGGGTCGGGTGGTGTTCCGCTACTGGCCCCGCCCCGGCCGGCTGCCGGCGGTGTCGATATGACCCTCCTCACATGCGGCACCGGTGGGCTGACTATGCTCGGGAGGTGCCCGGGTGACCCCCGTACCGCGTACCCGCGTGTCGCCGCTCCGCCTCACCTCGCGCCATCGCGCCGGCCGCTCCGTCTGCTTCGACAGATCCTGGAGTCACCATGTCCGCATCCACAGTGGATTCCGCCGATCCCGTCTTCCGACTGCACCGCGGCGGCAAGCTGGCCGTCACCTCGACGGTGCCGCTGACCACCCGCGAGGACCTCTCCCTCGCGTACACCCCGGGGGTGGCCCGGGTGTGCGAGGCTATCGCCGCCGACCCGGCCCTGGTCGACGACTACACCTGGGTGTCGCACACCGTCGCGGTCGTCACCGACGGCTCCGCCGTGCTCGGCCTCGGCAACATCGGCCCGCGCGCGGCGCTGCCGGTGATGGAGGGCAAGGCGGTGCTGTTCAAGCAGTTCGCCGACGTGGACGCGGTGCCGATCTGTCTGGACACCCAGGACGTCGACGAGATCGTGGCCACGGTGCGCGCCCTCGGCCCGTCGTTCGGCGGGATCAACCTGGAGGACATCAGCGCCCCCCGCTGCTTCGAGGTGGAGCGGCAGCTCGACGAGGCGCTGCCCATCCCGGTCTTCCACGACGACCAGCACGGGACCGCGATCGTGGTGCTCGCCGCGCTGCGCAACGCGGCCACCCTGCTCCACCGCAAGCTCGGCGACCTGCGGGTGACGGTCAGCGGGGCCGGTGCCGCCGGGATCGCGGTCACCCGCATGCTGGTCGCCGGGGGAGTGGACCCGGAGCAGGTGGTGGTCTGCGACTCCCGGGGCATCATCGGCCGGCACCGGTCCGATCTGACCGAGACCAAGGCGCACCTGGCCGGGACCACCAACGCCCAGGGCCGCCGGGGCGACGTCACCGAGGCGCTGCGCGGCGCGGACGTGCTGATCGGCGTCTCCGGCGGGCGGATCGACGAGGCGGCGGTCGCCGGGATGGCCCCCGGGGGGATCGTCTTCGCCCTGGCCAACCCGACCCCGGAGGTGGACCCGGCGGTGGCCGCCCGGTACGCGGCGGTGGTCGCCACCGGGCGCAGCGACCATCCCAACCAGATCAACAACGTGCTCGCCTTCCCCGGGGTGTTCCGGGGCGCGCTGGACGCCCGGGCCACCCGGATCACCGACGGGATGAAGGTGGCCGCCGCCGACGCGATCGCCGGGGTGGTCGCCGGGTCGCTCAGCGCGGACGCCGTCGTGCCGTCCCCGCTCGACCCCCGGGTCGCCCCGGCGGTGGCGGCGGCGGTCGCCGGAGCCGCCCGCCACGACGGCGTGGCCCGCGCCTGAGCCGGCGGCGGATCGGCGTCGCCGGCCGGACAGTGGCCGGCCGGAACCCTTCGTGAACGATCGTTCCGCTGTTACGGTGCGGATCATGCGTGCCGCCTATGCCTCCCGGTTCGACGCCGACAACCCGCTCGCCGCGCTCACCGTCGGCGACCGTCCCGAGCCCGCCCACCCGGACGACGACTGGGTGACCGTGCAGGTCCGGGCCAGCTCGCTCAACCACCACGACCTGTGGTCGCTGCGCGGGGTGGGGCTCGCCGACGGCCAGCTGCCGATGATCCTCGGCTGCGACGCGGTCGGCACCGACCCGGACGGCAACGAGGTGGTCGTCTACCCGGTGCTGCCCACCCCGGGCGACCCGCGTGGCGTCTCCATCCTCTCCGAGCACTACCAGGGCACCCTCGCCGAGCGGGTGGCCGTACCCCGGATGAACCTGCTGCCGCTGCCGACCGGCCTGTCGGCGACCGACGCGGCCTGCCTGCCGACCGCCTGGCTCACCGCCTGGCGGATGCTCACCACCCGCGGCCGGGTCGCCGACGGCGAGTCGGTGCTGGTGCAGGGGGCCGGCGGCGGCGTCGCCACCGCGGCGGTCGCGCTCGGCGTGGCGCTGGGCAAGCGGGTGTACGCCACCAGCCGCGACGCCGGCAAGCGGGAGCGCATCGCCGCGCTGGGGGCGACCGCGGTGGAGCCCGGCGCCCGGCTGCCGGAGCGGGTCGACGTGGTGATCGAGACGATCGGCGCGGCCACCTTCGACCACTCGTTGAAGTCGGCCGCTCCGCTGGCCCGGATCGTGGTCGCCGGGGCGACCTCCGGGCACCTGCCGGCGGTGAACCTGCGGCGGGTCTTCGCCATGCAGCTGGAGATCCTCGGCACCTCGATGGGCACCCCGGACGAGCTGACCGAGCTGCTCGCGTTCTGCGCCGAGCACGAGGTGCGCCCGCTGGTGGACAGCGTGGTCCCGTTCAGCCGGGTGGCCGACGCCTTCGCCCGGCTGCACTCCGGTGACGTCTTCGGCAAGGTCGTCGTCGACCACACCGCCTGACCAGGGGTCAGAGCCGGTCGTCGAGGGTGGCGATGTCACCCCGGGCCGCCGAGACGGGGAGCCGGCCCTTGGCGGCCTCGTCGCCGTAGAGGGACCAGCGGAGGAACTCGATCGTGGTGTCGGAGACCACCCGCAGGGCCGCCCCGTCGCCGAGCAGCGCGCGGCCGTGGTCGCCCCGGGGCAGGCTGAGCATCGCCTTCGGCCAGGGCACCGCGTCGTAGGCGGCCTTGCCGGCGGCGTAGTCGACCACCTCGTCGGCCCGGCCGTGCACGAAGAGCTGCGGGGCGGCGGTCCCGGCGAAGGCGGTGCCCACCCCCAGCCCCGTCCCGGCGAGCACCACCCCGGCGCGCAGCCGCTCGTCCCGCCCGGTGGTGAACAGGCCGATGGTGGTCACCCCGCCGGCCGAGTGCCCCGCCGCCGCCACCCGGTCGGTGGCGAGCCGGCCGCGCAGCGGGTCACCGGCCCGCGCGTCCAGCGCGAGCACCTTGTCAAGTACGTACGACACGTCGGCGGGCTGGTTGAGCACGTCGAGGACGCTGCCGTCGGTGCCCTTGCCGGTGTGCGGGAAGGTCGGCGCGGCCACCACGAAACCGGCCGCCGCCCAGCGGGTCAGCAGCGCCTGGTAGTCGGTCGGCCGGCCGTCCAGGCCGTGGCTGAACGCCACCACCGGGAACCGTCCGGTGGCCACCGTCGCGTCGCGCTGCGCCGCCGCACCGGCTCCGCCCCGGGCCGGGTACCAGAGGGTCACCGGCAGCGGGCGGTCGCCGCCCCGGTTCAGCTTGAGCTGTCGTACGCCGACCGCGAACGCCTCGGCCGGCGCCGTGCCGGCGGGCACGCGTGGAGCCGGCGTGGTGGCCTTCGGTGGCGTCGGCGGTGCCGCGGTGGGGGCGGGAGCCGGCGTCGAGCAGCCGGCGAGGCCGCCGACGAGCAGCGCGGCGGTCAGCAGGACCGGGGTACGGCGACGGAACATGAACCCGATTGTGCCCTGCCGGCCGGAGCACCCGGCCGGCTACGGCCCGTCGCGGCCCGGCAGAATGCCCCGGTCGCTACCCGGTCGACACCCGGCCGGGCGGCGGTCACGGTGCCGGGCCGGCCAGCCGGTCGTCGAAGGTGGCGACGCCGGGTCGGGCGGCGTCGGCGCGCAGCCGGCGGCCGGCGTCCCGGTCGTCGTAGAGGGTCCAGCGGAGGAAGTCGGTGGTGGCGGCGAGGACCTGGTCGAAGCCGGGCCGGCCCGGGGTCAGGTACTCGCCGTGGCCCTGCCCGAGCAGGCCGAGGAACGCCTTCGGGCCGGTCGCCCGCCGGTAGCCGGCCTGCCCGACGGTCAACGGCACCACCGGGTCGGCGGTGCCGTGCACGAAGAGCAGCGGGGCGGCCGGGCCGGCGAAGGCCCCGGCCAGCCCGCCCCCGGCGATGATCACACCGGAGCGCAGCCGGGCCGGGTGGCCGGAGGTGAACATGCCGGCGGTGGTGAAGCCGCCCGCCGAGTGGCCGGTCGCGGCGAACCGGCCGACGTCCAGGTGCCCGGCCAGCGGGTCACCGGCGCGGGCGTCCAGCCGGACCAGGTGCCGGATCAGCCGCCAGGCGTCGGCGGGCTGGTTGCGGACGTCGGCGCGGCTGAACCGGGTCGCCCGCCGGCTGGTGTACGGGTAGGCCGGCGCGGCCACCACGAATCCGGCGGCGGCCCACCGGGTGGCCAGTGCGGCGTGCAACTCGGGCAGGCTGAGCAGGCCGTGGCTGTGCACCACCACCGGGAACCGGCCCGGGGCGACCCTGCCGCGTTCGGTCGGGTACCACAGCGTCACCGGCAGCGGGCGCGGCCCGGTCGGGTCGACGGTGAGGGTGCGGACCGCGACCGGCCGGGCCTGGTCCGGGGCATGCCGGGCCGGCGGCGGTGGCGGTGGCTCGGTGGCGGCGGTGGCCGGGGCGCAGCCGGCGAGCGACGCGGCCAGCAGCACGACGCACAGCCGCCTCACCCCCATCCCCCGACGGTAGGTGGTCGGTGGCCCGTCCCGGCCCGGCCGTCCGGACCGATGGTGGTCACCACCCCGGTCGGTCCGCCTCCACCGGTCAGTCCCTGCCGGACAGCACCGCGTGGGTCTGCCGGGCGATCTCCCGCTCCTCGTCGGTGCCGACCACGCAGACGCTGACCGCCGCGCCGGCCGGGGAGATCACCCGGTCGCCGGTGCCGGCGTTGCGCTCCGGGTCGACGGCGATGCCGAGCCGGTCCAGCCCGGCCAGGGCGGCGGCCCGCACCTCGGGGGAGTGCTCGCCCACCCCGGCGGTGAAGGTGATCGCGTCCGCCCCGCCCAGCAGCGCGTGGTACGCCCCGACGTAGCCGGTGATCCGCCGGCAGTAGACGGCGAAGGCGAGGACGGCGGCGGGATCCCCGGCGGCCCGGCGGGACTGCACCTCCCGCATGTCGTTGGCCCCGGTCAGCCCGAGCAGCCCGCTGCGGTGGTTGAGCAGATCGTCGATCTCGTCGACGCCCATCCCGCCCTCGCGGCGCAGGTGGAAGATCACCGTCGGGTCGAGGTCCCCGCTGCGGGTGCCCATCACCAGCCCCTCCAGCGGTGACATCCCCATCGAGGTGGCCACGCTGCGGCCACCGTCCACCGCGCAGGCGCTCGCCCCGTTGCCCAGGTGCAGGCTGATCGTGCGCAGCCGGTGGTACGGCCGGTCGAGCAGCTCGGCGGTGCGCCGCGACACGTACCCGTGGGAGGTGCCGTGGAAGCCGTACCGCCGGATGTCGTGGCGGCGGGCGGTGTCCAGGTCGATGGCGTAGGTGGCGGCGGCCTCGGGCAGGGTGTGGTGGAACGCGGTGTCGAAGACCGCCACCTGGGCGACGTCCGGCAGCAGCTCCCGGGTGACCGCGATGCCGGCCAGGTTGGCCGGGTTGTGCAGCGGAGCCAGCGGCACCAGCTCGCCGATGGCGGCGAAGACCGCGTCGTCGATCCGGACCGGCGCGCTGAACCGCCGGCCGCCGTGCACCACCCGGTGCCCCACGGCGGTCAGCCCGGTCAGGTCGAGCCGGCCGAGGACGTCCCGGACGGCGGTGGCGTGGTCGGCCGGTCCCCGGCCCGGCTCACCGACCCGCTCGACGGTGCCGGAGTCGACGGTCGACCCCCCGGAGTAGAGCCGGTACTTGACCGACGACGATCCGCAGTTGAGCACCAGCACCCGGTCGGTCACGACCCCTCCTCCGGCGATCCGGCCGCCTGGATGGCGGTGATTGCCACCGTGTTGACGATGTCGGCGACCTTCGCGCCCCGGGACAGGTCGTTGACCGGCCGGCGCAGGCCCTGCATCACCGGCCCGACGGCCACCGCCCCCGCCGACCGCTGCACCGCCTTGTAGGTGTTGTTGCCGGTGTTGAGGTCCGGGAAGACGAACACGGTGGCCCGGCCGGCGACCGTGCTCTGCGGCAGCTTCGTCGCCGCGACCTGCGGGTCGATCGCCGCGTCGTACTGGATCGGCCCCTCGACCAGCAGGTCGGGCCGGCGCTCGCGGACCAGCCTGGTGGCGGCGGCGACCTTCTCCACGTCGGCCCCCGCGCCGGAGTCCCCGGTCGAGTACGACAGCATCGCCACCCGGGGTTCGATGCCGAACCGGGCCGCCGTGTCGGCCGAGGAGATGGCGATGTCGGCGAGCTGGGCGGCGTCCGGGTCGGGGTTGACCGCGCAGTCGCCGTAGACGAGCACCCGGTCGGCGAGCAGCATGAAGAAGACGCTCGACGCCACCGAGACACCCGGCACGGTACGGATGATCTCGAAGGCGGGGCGGATGGTGGCGGCGGTGGTGTGGGTGGCCCCGGAGACCATCCCGTCGGCGTGCCCGGTGGCCACCATCATGGTGCCGAAGTAGTTGGGCTGGGCCACGATGTCGTGCGCCAGCTCGACGGTGACGCCGCGGTGGGCGCGCAGCGCCGCGTACCGGGTGGCGAACTCGTCCCGCCAGGCGCTGCCGGCCGGGTCGACCACCTGCGCGCCGGTCAGGTCGATGCCCAGCTCACGGGTGCGGCGGGCCACGTCGTCCGGGCGGCCGAGCAGGGTCAGGTCGGCCACCCCCCGGCGGAGCAGGATCTCGGTCGCCCGCAGGATCCGCTCGTCGGTGCCCTCCGGCAGCACCAGCCGGCGGCGGTCGGCGCGGGCCCGGTCGATCAGGTCGTACTCGAACATCAGCGGGGTGACCCGCTCGGAGCGGCTGACCCGCAGCCGGCGGGCCAGGTCGACGGTGTCCACGTGACCCTCGAACGCGCCGAGGGCGGCCTCCACCTTGCGCGGGTTGGCCGGGCCGGGCCGGCCCTCGATGTGGCTGGACGCCTCGACCGTGTCGTAGCTGTCGCTGGTCACCGAGAGCACGGCGAAGCCGGTGTTGAGCCGTTCGACCAGGCGCATGACCCGGGGGTCGGGCTGCTCGCCGAGGGTGAGCACCACCCCGGCCAGCGAGACCTGACCGGCGACGTGCGCGGTGCTCGCCGCGACCAGCAGGTCGGCCCGGTCGCCGGGGGTGATCACCAGGGCGCCCTCGGTCAGGTGGTCGAGCAGGATCGGCACGTGTGCCGCGCCGACCACGTAGTCGAGCACGTCCCGGCCGAGGGCGGCGTCGTCCCCGGCCAGCAGGGTCGCGTCGAGGGCCGCCGCCACCTCGGCCACCGTCGGCGCGGACACGCTCGGCACCTCCGGGATGGCGTACGCGGGGACCGGCAGCTCCGGCAGGGTCAGCGCCCCGGTCACCCGGTTGGCGATCACCGCCAGCACCGTCGCGCCCAGGTCGGCCAGATCGTGGTACGCCCCCCGCGCGGCGGCCGTGATCGCCTCCGGCTGCTGCCCGAAGCCGTCCACCACCGGCACCACCACGCTGCCGAACTCGGTGGCCAGCCGGGCGTTGAAGGCCAGTTCCCGGGGGCCGGCGGTGTCCCCGCCGTCGGCGAAGTCGCTGCCCACCACGATCACCGCCGGGCAGCGTCGTTCGACCGCCCGGTACCGCTCGACGATCCGGGAGATCAGCTCCTCCCGTCGTCCGTCGGCGACCAGGGCCGCCGCCTCGGCGTACGTCACGCCGGTCAGGTCGGCCTCGGGCAGCTCGATCCGGTAGCGGTCGTGCAGCAGGGCGAGGATCGGGTCGGGGCCGGCGTCGGAGACCAGCGGTCGGAACACGCCGATCCGTTCGACCTGCCGGGAGAGGAGTTCCGCGAGGCCGAGGGCGATGGTCGACTTACCCCCGCCGGACCCCACGCTGGTCAGGTAGACGCTGCGGGCCACGCCCCCACCCTAGAAGATCAGGTCGCGCCCCGCCCGGGACCTTCGCCCCGAACCGGCGCGGCCCGACGGTGCCGGCCCGGTGCGGGCCAGACGGTGCCGGTCCGGTGCGACCCGACGGGGCCGGCCCGGTGGGCGTCAGCGGGACGGCGAGCGTCCGCCAGTGCGACCCGAGTCTCATTAGTGGGACAGGCTAGGAGCTGAGTGATCCTCGTGCCTAGACTCGCATCCTATGGCTGCCGACCGTCTGAGCAGGGAAAATGCACACTCCGGGAAATCGAAGCCGGCAGGTGCAATCGGCGGTCAGTCTGCTGCTGATCCACATTGTATCGACGGCGTGACGGAATTCGATGGGCCGACCGTGGTGATCAGCCGCGCCGACGGCCCCACCGCGACGATCGCCGCCGTCACCCCACCGACCCCGGTGTTCGTCGACCCCAGCGGCCGACGCCACTCCCGGCTGCGCTGGTTCGCGTACGCCCTCGGGCTGGTGGGCCTGATCTACACCGGGCTGGTGGGCGTCAGCTTCGCGGGCGGCATCGCGCCGCACGCGGTGCTCCCCTTCGTCGACGAGGTGGCGCAGCCCGAACGGTCGCCGGCACCGTCGGCCGAGGCGACCACCCGCGCTCCCGCCGCCACCGCCGTCGCGCCGCCGACCGTCGCCTCCCGGCGGCCGGCGGCGGGCACCCCCGCCGCCGTCCCGGTCACCCCGTCCACGGTCCGCTCCACCGGCACCCCGTCGCCGTCCCCGAGCGCCAGCCGGTCGCCGAGCCGCAGCCCGGCCACCGGATCGGCCTCGCCCCGGCCGACCCGGCCCGTCCCGACGACCACGACGCCGCCGGCACCGGAGCCGACGGACGAGCCGCCGACCCTGCCCGACCCGGTGCCCGGCGGGGGCGACGGCGGACGCGTCGATGGGTGAGCCGCCCGTCCGGGTGGGACGCCGTCGCGTGGTCGGGTCGGCCCGACGCCGCCGGGCGGTGCCACCACCGAGCTGGATCCTGCTCGGCACGGTGCTGTCGCTGCTGGCCGGCGTGCTGCTCGTCGGCGCGTACGCCAACGCGTCCTTCGCTCCGGACCGCCGGCAGAGCACCGGCGGGCAGCGGGAGGTGCCCACCTCGGTGGTGACCGGGGGGCCGATCATCAGCGCCAGCAGCGAGATGGTCCGCTCCTACCGGCTGCCGCCGCGCACCATCGCGTTGACCTTCGACGACGGCCCCGACCCGGTCTGGACCCGCGAGGTGCTGCGGGTCCTGGACACCCACCAGGTCAAGGGGACGTTCTTCGTGCTGGGGTCGCAGGTCGCCCGGCACCCCGGGGTGGCCCGGGAACTGGCCGACGGCGGGCACCAGCTCGGTGTGCACACCTTCACCCACCCCGACCTCGCCGAGCTGCCCGGCTGGCGGCAGCGCCTGGAGTACGCCCAGACCCAGCTCGCCGTGGCCAGCGCCACCGGCCTGCGGACCTCGCTGGTGCGGTTCCCCTACTCCTCGCACCCGGGGGCGATCGACAACCGGGACTGGCCGGTGCTCACCGCCGCCGGTGACCTGGGCTACCTGACGTTCCTCAACGACACCGACAGCCAGGACTGGTCGCTGCCCGGGGTGGACCGGATCATCGAGAACGCGGCCCCGGAGGGCGACTCCGGTGCGGTCACCCTCTGGCACGACGCCGGTGGCGACCGGTCGCAGACCGTCGCCGCCCTCGACCGGTTCATCCCGATGATGAAGCAGCGGGGATACCGGTTCGTCACCGCCACGGAGGGGCTGAACCTCGCCTTCGCCGCCGCCGGGGTGGACCACCGGGTGGACGCCGCCGTGCCCGCCTCCGCCGCCGACCGGTGGCGCGGCCGGATGCTGATCTGGGCGGTGCAGGGCGCCGACGACATGCTGACCGTGTTCGGCGGGCTCTTCGTCGTCGTCGGCCTGCTCACCGTCGGCCGTACGTTCGTGCTGTTCGTGCTGGCCGGGCGGCACGCCCGCCGTCGACGGCGCAGGGACTGGAGCTGGGGGCCACCGGTCACCGCCCCGGTCTCGGTGATCGTCCCGGCCTACAACGAGAAGGAGGGGATCGCCGCCGCGGTCCGCTCGCTGGCCGGTGGCGACCACCCGGGCGGGATCGAGGTGGTCGTCGTCGACGACGGCTCCACCGACGGCACCGCCGACATCGTGGACGCGCTCGGCCTGCCCAACGTCCGGGTCGTCCGCAAGCCCAACGGCGGCAAGCCCAGCGCCCTGAACACCGGTCTGGCGCTGGCCCGCCACGACCTGGTCGTGATGGTCGACGGGGACACCGTCTTCGAGCCCGACGCGGTCCGCCGGCTGGTGCAGCCCTTCGCCGACCCGCAGGTGGGCGCGGTGGCCGGCAACGTCAAGGTCGGCAACCGGCGCAGCCTGATCGCCAAGTGGCAGCACATCGAGTACGTCATCGGGTTCAACCTGGACCGGCGGCTCTACGAGACGCTGCGCTGCATGTCGACGGTGCCGGGCGCGATCGGCGGGTTCCGGCGGGAGGCGCTGCGCTACGCCGGGGGGATGACCGACGACACCCTGGCCGAGGACACCGACATCACCATCGCCCTGGGCCGGGCCGGCTGGAAGGTGGTCTACGAGGAGACCGCCCGCGCCTGGACGGAGGCCCCGGCGACCATCGGTCAGCTCTGGAAGCAGCGCTACCGGTGGAGCTACGGCACCATGCAGGCGATGTGGAAGCACCGCCGCTCGGTGTTCGACCGGGGCGCGTCCGGCCGGTTCACCCGGCGGTGCATGCTCTTCCTCAGCCTCTTCGGGGTGCTGCTGCCCCTGCTCGCCCCGGTGATCGACCTGCTGGCCCTGTACGGCCTGTTCTTCCTCGACCGTCAGGCCACGGCGGTGGCCTGGCTGGCCATGCTCGGGGTGCAGACCGCCACCGCCGTGGTGGCGTTCCGGCTGGACCGGGAGAAGCTGGGGGTGCTCTGGGTGCTGCCCCTGCAACAGTTCGTCTACCGGCAGCTGATGTATTTGGTGCTGGTCCAGGCGGTGGTCACCGCGGTGACCGGGGGCCGGCTGGGCTGGCAGAAGCTCCGTCGCACCGGCCTGGAACCGGCCGTCCGCAGTGGCTGACCCGTAGGGGGTTGCCGTGGGCGGTCCCGGCCAGCGGTACGCCCGACGGTACGCCGTGGACGGTCCCGGCCAGTGGGTAGGCCGTGGGCGGTGCCGGGCGGGCGGTACGCCGTGGGCGGTCCCGGCCGGTGGTACGCCCGGCCGGGATCAGTCCTCGTCGAGGTCGTCGAGGCGGGCCAGCCAGGTGGCGAAGCGCTCGACCGGCGTCTCGAACTCGGGGTTGAGGTCGACGAAGTCGCGCAGCCGCTCGCCGAGCCACTCCAGGGTGACCTGCTCGTCGCCCCGGCGCTGCACCAGCTCCTCGATCCCACGATCGGTGAAGTACATCGTGCCTCCTCACTGCTGAGTTCCGGGCCTCGGGCCAACCCGGAAGTGGACATGATCCCTCCCGCTCGGGACCGCTTCGCCACCCGGGTGGCGAAGCGGTCCCGACCGGTCACCCTGCACCATCCGCCACGTCCACGGCGCAGCGGGTTCGGTCCGTGACGGGGGAGAACCGTCGGAGGCGGCCTTTGACGCCACCCGCTGTGCCCACCGCGCAGCGGGTTCGGCCCTTTCGGGGAGAGTTGTTGTCGCTGGGGCGACAACAACTCTCCCCGAAGGTGTGGTCCGTGCCGACCGCTGCGCGGGGGAGCCTCGCCCGGTGCGGTGCGGTGCGGTGCGGTGCGGTGCGGTGCGGTGCGGTGCGGCGGTGCGGCGGTGCAGGGCAGGGCAGGGCGGTGTGGGGCGGGGCGGCACGGGACGGCCAGGGCTGGGCGGGGCGGCAGGGGACGGCCCGCGCCCCGGGGAGGGGCGCGGGCCGGGTGGATCGAGTCGGGACGGTCGCGGTCAGGGGCGGGGGAGGGCGGCGTCGATCAGCGCGGTCTGCTCCACCTCGTGCATCTTGGCCGAGCCGACCGCCGGGGCGGCGGCGGCGGGCCGGGAGATGCGGCGCAGCCGGACGTCGGCCAGGTGCTCCAGCAGGTTGAGCGCGACGAAGCTCCACGCCCCCTGGTTGGCCGGCTCCTCCTGCACCCAGGCGAAGTCCTCCGCGTTGGGGTACGCCGCCAGCGCGGCCCGGATCTCCTGCACCGGCAGCGGGTAGAGCTGTTCGAGCCGGACGATCGCGGTGTCGGTGACCCCCCGCTCCTGCCGAGCCTGGAAGAGGTCGTAGTAGACCTTGCCGGAGCAGAGCAGCACCCGCTTGACCTGCTCGGGCGCGGGCGCGGCGGTGTCGGCGAGCACCGGGGCGAAGGTGCCGGTGGTGAAGTCCTCCACCGGGCTGACGCAGAGCTTGTGCCGCAGCAGCGACTTCGGCGTGAAGACCACCAGCGGCTTGCGCTTCGGCGACAGGGCCTGGCGACGCAGCAGGTGGAAGTAGTTGGCCGGGGTGGTCGGGATGGCCACCCGCATGTTGTCCTCGGCGCACATCTGGAGGAACCGCTCGGGGCGGCCGGAGGTGTGGTCCGGACCCTGTCCCTCGTGGCCGTGCGGCAGCAGCAGGGTGACCGCGGAGCGCTGGCCCCACTTCACCTCGCCGGACGAGATGAACTCGTCGATCACCGACTGGGCGCCGTTGACGAAGTCGCCGAACTGGGCCTCCCAGCAGACCAGCGCGTTGACGTTCTCCACCGAGTAGCCGTACTCGAAGCCCATCGCGGCGTACTCGCTGAGCAGCGAGTCGTGTACGAAGAACCGGGACCGCTCGCCGTCGGCGGTGAGCGACTTGAGCGGGAGGTGGTCCTCGCCGGTCTTCGCGTCGACGATCGAGGCGTGCCGCTGGACGAAGGTGCCCCGGCGGGAGTCCTGACCGGCGAGCCGGACGGTGATCCCGTCGTGCAGCAGCGAGCCGAACGCGATGATCTCGCCGTACCCCCAGTCGATGTTGCCCTCGACGGACATCTTGGCCCGCCGGTCGAGCAACTGCTGGATCCGCTTGTGCGGGGTGAAGCCCTCGGGCAGGTTGACGTGCGCCTCGCCGATCGCCTTGACCACGGCGGCGTCGGTGGCGGTCTCCACCTGCGGCTCCGGCTGGTCCTCGGGGCTCGGCCGGCTCACCTGGCGGGGGGTGGTGGCGGCGTCCCGGGTGGCCTTGAAGACCCGCTCCAGCTGCGCCTGGTAGTCGCGGAGCAGCTCCTCGGCGTCCTCGACGGTGATGTCGCCCCGGCCGATCAGCTCCTCGGTGTAGAGCTTGCGGACTGAACGCTTCGAGTCGATGATCTTGTACATCTGGGGGTTGGACATCGACGGGTCGTCGCCCTCGTTGTGCCCGCGCCGGCGGTAGCAGACCATGTCGATCACGACGTCCTTGTTGAACGCCTGCCGGTACTCGAAGGCCAGCCGGGCGACCCGCACGACGGTCTCCGGGTCGTCGCCGTTGACGTGGAAGATCGGTGCCTGGATCATCCGGGCCACGTCGGTGCTGTAGAGGCTGGACCGGCTGTACTCCGGCGCGGTGGTGAAGCCGACCTGGTTGTTGACCACCACGTGCACGGTGCCGCCGGTGCGGTAGCCGCGCAGCTGGGAGAGGTTGAGCGTCTCGGCGACCACGCCCTGGCCGGCGAAGGCGGCGTCACCGTGCACCGCCAGCGGCAGCACGGTGTAGCCCTCCAGCTTGAGGTCGATCCGGTCCTGCTTGGCCCGGACGATCCCCTCCAGCACCGGGTCCACCGCCTCCAGGTGCGACGGGTTCGCCACCACCGAGACCTTGACCGAGTGGTCGCCGTCCGGGGTGGTGAACTTGCCGTTCTGGCCGAGGTGGTACTTCACGTCGCCGGAGCCCTGGGTGGAGCGCGGGTCGAGGTGGCCCTCGAACTCCGAGAAGATCTTCTCGTACGGCTTGCCGACGATGTTGGCCAGCACGTTGAGCCGGCCCCGGTGGGCCATGCCGATGACGACCTCGTCCAGCCCGTCCTCGGCGGACGCCTCCAGCACCTCGCCGAGCAGCGGGATCAGCGACTCGCCGCCCTCCAGCGAGAACCGCTTCTGGCCGACGTACTTGGTCTGCAGGAAGGTCTCGAACGCCTCGGCGGCGTTGAGCCGGTTGAGCACGTGCTTCTGCTCGTCGGCGGCCGGCTTCTCGTAGCGGCGCTCGATCCGCTCCTGGATCCAGCGGCGCTCCTCCGGGTCCTGGATGTGCATGTACTCGATGCCGAGCCGCCGGCAGTACGAGTCGCGCAGCACGCCGAGGATCTCGCGTAGCTTCATCCGCTGCTTGCCGGCGAAGCCGTTGACCGGGAAGGTGCGGTCCAGGTCCCACAGGGTCAGCCCGTGCTGGAGGACGTCCAGGTCGGGGTGCTTGCGGATGGCGAACTCCAGCGGGTCGGTGTCGGCCATCAGGTGGCCCCGGACCCGGTATGCGTGGATCAGCTCGTGCACCCGCGCGGTCTTGTTGATCTGGCCCTCGGAGTCGACGGCCACGTCCCGCACCCAGCGCACCGGCTCGTACGGGATGCGCAACGAGGTGAAGATCTGGTCGTAGAAGCCGCGCTCGCCGAGCATCAGCTCGTGCATGACCTTGAGGAACTCGCCGGACTGCGCGCCCTGGATGATCCGGTGGTCGTAGGTGCTGGTCAGCGTGATGATCTTGCTGACCGCCAGTTCGGCCAGGGTCGCCTCGCTCATCCCCTGGTACGGCGCGGGGTACTCCATCGCGCCGACCCCGATGATCGCGCTCTGCCCCTGCATCAGCCGGGGGATGGAGTGGACCGTGCCGATGCCGCCCGGGTTGGTCAGCGAGATCGTCGTGCCGGCGTAGTCCTCCATGGTCAGCTCGTTACGGCGGGCCCGCCGGACCACGTCCTCGTACGCCTGCCAGAACTGCCGGAAGTCCATCTGCTCGCAGCCCTTGATGGACGGCACCACCAGGTTGCGGGTGCCGTCGGGCTTGGTCAGGTCGATGGCGATGCCCAGGTTGACGTGCTCCGGGCGGACCATCGCCGGCTTGCCGTCGACCTCGGCGAAGGAGTTGTTCAGCTCCGGGTGCTCCACCACGGCCCGGATCAGCGCGTACCCGATCAGGTGGGTGAAGCTGACCTTGCCGCCGCGCCCCCGGGCGAGGTGGTTGTTGATCACGATGCGGTTGTCGACCAGCAGCTTGGCCGGGACGGCGCGCACGCTGGTGGCGGTCGGGACCGAGAGCGAGGCGTCCATGTTCTGCACGATCCGGGCGGCCACCCCCCGCAGCGGCGTGGTGCCGGCGGCGCTGGCCGTCGGGGCCTTCGCCGCCGGCTTGGCCGGGGCGGGCTTGGCGGTCGTGGCCGGCTTCGCGGTCGCGGCGGGCTTCGCGCTGGTGGCCGGCTTGGCCGGGGCGGCCTTCGCGGTCGTGGTCGCCTTCGTGGTCGCGGTCGGCTTGGCGCCGGCCGCCGGTGCGGCCGGCTGCTCCGGGGCGGCGGCCGGCTGCTGCGGCTCGGCCGGCTCCGGTGTGGCGGCCGGCGTGCCCCTACCCTCGGCCGGGCGCGGGGTCGTGGTGCCGGGGCGGTAGTCGGCGAAGAAGTCGTGCCAGGCCGAGTCGACGCTCGATGGGTCGGCGAGGTAGCGCTGGTACATCTCCTCGACGATCCACTCGTTCGGGCCGAAACCCGCCAGTGGGTTCTCCTGCGAAGTCTGCTGGGTCGACACGGCCGGTAATCGCCTCTTTCACGCGGGTTTGTGTGTCACGCGGTGTCCGCCGTCGTCCGGAAGTGCGCGTGGGCGGGGGACGGCTCCCAGGCTACGCCGTGAGATTACGGTAGGCATTTCCACCTCCGTTGGGTGGCCGGATTCACAGAAGATGCCAGAAGTCAATCACCTCTTCGTGTCCTGTCGACTCCGGGGCGGAGCGGGGTCCGGGATGCCGGACCGGCACCGGGTCGGCCGGCGGCACCCCGGACACCCGCCGCAGCCCGGACACCCGCGGCACCCCGGACAGCGGCCGGCCCGGCGCGACAGTCGTCACGCCGGGCCGGCACGGTCCGCGGGCGGGTCGGGTCAGGAGATGTCCCGCCGCCGCATGGTGAGCGTGCCGATCGCGCCGGCCACCACCGCGTACCCGATCAGGACCACCGCACCCGCCCAGCGCGGCGGGTTGCCCGGGATCTCGGTCCCGCTGACCATCAGCGACGACGCCAGCGACGGCACCAGCACCTGGAGGTCGTTGATCCAGTCGCCCCACCGGGCGGCCAGGATGCTGATCGCGATGGCCGCGCCGACCGCGCCGCCCAGGTAGAGCAGGATGCCGGTGACCGTGGCGCCGATCTGGCTGCGGATCAGCACCCCGATCCCGACGCCGAGCACCGACCAGAGCAGGTAGGCCAGGCCGTTGAGCGCGGTGGCCCGCCAGACCGCGCCGCTGCCGAGCTGGGATCCCAGGTCGACGCTGTTCATCACCAGGGCACCGAAGGGCAGGTTGAACAGGGTGGTGACCAGCCAGAACAGCACGGCCAGAATGGCCGCGGCGGCCAGCTTGGCCAGCATCACCGCAGTGCGGTGCGGCACGGTGAGGAAGGTGGTGGTGACCGTCTGGTGGAAGAACTCGCTGGTCACCACGATGATGCCGAGCAGCATCACGATCATCAGACCGAAGAACTGCCCGTTGGTGTAGACGTTGGCGGCGAGGCTGTCCACCGACTGTGCGGCCTGGATCTGGTCGGCCTGGTCGGCCGGCACGTCACCGAAGGTGTTGCTGGCCAGCGCGTCGGTCTGCAACCAGTTGATCAGGGCGGTCAGCGCCCACAACGGCAGCGTGATCAGCCCGAAGATCCACCAGGTGCTGGTGGTACGGATCTTCAGCAGCTCGGATCGGACCAGGTTCATCGGATGCCCGCCTTCCCGGCCGTCAGCTCCAGGAAGACCCGTTCCAGGTCGGGCCGTTCCGGGGTCAGTTCGTGCAGCTCGACCTTCGCGGCCAGCGCGGCCCGGCCGATCGCCGGGGCCTCCAGCCCGCTGACCAGCAGCACGCCGTGCTCGTCGGTCTCCACCGTCGCGGACTGCTCGCGCAGCGCCACGGCCAACTCCTCGGCCTGCGGGGTGCGTACCCGCACCCGGCCGCCCTGCGCCATCGAGCCGAGCACCTGCTCCACCGGCCCCTGCCGGATCAGCTTGCCGGCCGCGATGATCACCACGTCGTCGGCGAGGAGCTGCATCTCGGAGAGCAGGTGGCTGGAGACCAGCACCGTGCGCCCCTCGTGGGCCAGCCCCTTGAGGAAGCCCCGCATCCAGCGGATGCCCTCCGGGTCGAGACCGTTGGCCGGCTCGTCGAGGATCAGCACCCGGGGGTCACCGAGCATCGCGGCGGCGATGCCGAGCCGCTGCTTCATGCCCAGCGAGTAGCCCTTGAACTTGCGCTTCGCCGCCGGGGTGAGCCCGACCAGGGCCAACGCCTCGTCGGCCCGGCTCCTGGGCAGACCGGCCGCCGCGCAGATCACCCGCAGGTGGTTGATGCCGGTACGCCCCTTGTGCGCGCTGGACGCCTCCAGCACCGCGCCCACGTGCCGCAGCGGGTCGGTCAGGTCGGCGTACCGCTGGCCGCCGATGGTCGCCGTGCCACCGCTCGGGGTGACCAGGTTCAGCAGCATCCGCAGGGTGGTCGTCTTGCCTGCCCCGTTCGGGCCGAGGAAGCCGGTCACCCGACCGGACTCGACCGTGAAGGACAGGTTGTCGACCGCCCGTACGTTCTTGTACTGCTTGGTCAACCCGGACACGACGATCTGGCCGGTGCTGGGGCTCCACTGCCCGTCGGACATCGTTCTCCTCCCGTGCGGCGGCGCGTCGCGCGCCGCATCCTGCGGCGCCGTTGCGGAACGCGCCGCTGCCAGCCTGGCTGGTCAGGTCAAGTTACGCCATCAGCCCCGGTCGGTAAGTCGTACTCCGCCTCAGGCAGGAGCGGGTCGTCCTCAGGGACGAGGCGTGGGCGGCAGCGCGACCCAGGTGGCGCGGGCCCGGCCGAGCAGCCGGCCGGTGCCGTCGTAGAGGCTGGTGTGCACCACCGCCAGGCGTCCCTCGGCGCTGACCACCGCCCCGGTGACCACGCACTCCTCACCCGGCCCGGGTAGCGCGTCGAGGGTCACCGCGATCCGGCCCAGCACGTACGGCCGGCCGGGAGCGATCACCGCCCAGCCGCCGGGGCAGTCCAGCGCCGCCCAGACCGTCGGCGCGGTCACCCGCGTCGGCGTCCGCCACGCCGCGGCCGTCCGGCCGTCCGGCAGCCGGCCGGGGAAGATCCGCAGGCCGTCCGGGTGCTCCGGGCCGCAGACGTAACAGCCGGGGAAGGGGTGGTCGCGCAGGCCCGGGTAGCCGGCCGAGGCGGCGCGCGCGGTCGCCGGGTCGACCGGGGAGACCGGGGCGGGCGGGTCGCCGGCCGGGCGCACCTCGGCGACCAGCTGCCCGTCCGGGTCGTACACGTCGCCGTCGGTGAGGGTGAGCGGGGTGTCCAGCGGCGGCGGGCGACGCAGCGTCACCTCGACGGGCCGGTCCGGGTCGTACGCCCCGGCGAAGACTCCGGCGCTCCAGCCGCCGTTGCCCGAGCCGGGCGGCCCGTTGTACCGGGATTCGACGATCATCGCCCCTCCACTGCCTCATCGTCCGACCCCGGGACGGCCGGACGCCCGCAGGCAGCCTCGCACGTGCCCACGCAGGTCACCCTGGCGGGCCGGTCCGCCGACCGGCGTTCACCGGATCGACACCCGTCCCCGGGCACCCGGCAACCCGGGGCACCTACACAGGTCTCATGGCTGTTCTGCATGCCGCTGGCGCACCCCTGACGACCAGTGGATACACCCTGCTGATCGCCGACGACCCGAACCAGGTCGCGGCCGCGCAACGCCTGCGCCACGAGGTGTTCGCCACCGAACTCGGCGCGACCCTGCGCCCGGGCGTCGCCGGACTCGACGCCGACGACCTCGACGTCCACTGCGACCACCTGATCGTCCGGGAGGAGCGCACCGGCGCGGTGGTCGGCACCTACCGGCTGCTGCCACCGGGCCGGACCGACCGCCGGTACGCCGCCGGTGAGTTCGACCTGACCGCGCTGGACCCGCTGCGCGACCTGCTGGTCGAGACGGGTCGCTCCTGCGTCCACCCGGACCACCGCTCCGGCGCGGTGATCAACCTGATGTGGGCCGGGCTGACCCGCTACCTGCACCTGCGCGGCTCCAACTGGCTCGGCGGCTGCGCCTCGGTGCCGGTCGACGACGGCGGCCGGGCCGCGGCGGAGGCGTGGGCGCTGGCCCGGGCCGGGCAGCTCGCGCCGCCACTGCTGCGGGTCCGCCCGCTGCGGCCCTGGTTCGCCGAGCCGGGCGCGGCGGCTGCGGAGACCGCCGTCGGGGATTCCGCCGGCCGGGCGCGGATCCCGTCCCTGCTGCGCGGTTACCTGCGGCTCGGCGCGTGGATCGCCGGTGAGCCGGCGTACGACCCGGATTTCCGCTGCGCGGACTTCTACGTGCTCTTCTCGCTGGACCGGATGAACCCGCGCTACCTGCGGCACTTCCTGGGCGGGGCGGCGCGGTGAGCGCCGAGTTGTGGCGGCCGACCGCCGGCTGTGGCCCGGCCTGCCTGCCCGGGGTCCGGCGGGCGCAGGTGTCGCCGGCCCGCCGGGTGGCCCGGCTGCTGGGGGTGCTCGGCATGGTGCTGGTCGGGGCTGGCATGGTCGTCCTGCTGCCGGTGCTGCCGGCGGCGGAGCGGGCGGCGGTGGTCCGGGGCTGGGCGCGGGGGACCGCCGGGGCGCTCGGGGTGCGGCTGGCGGTGCGCGGCCGGCTGCCCCGGCGACGGGCGCTGCTGGTCGCCAACCACGTCTCCTGGCTGGACATCCTCGCGGTGCTGGCGGTCGCGCCGGCCCGGCTGCTGGCCAAGCGGGAGGTCCGGCGCTGGCCGGTGCTGGGGCTGCTGGCCCGTGCCGGCGGCGCGCTCTTCGTCGACCGGTCGCGGCCCCGGGACCTGCCGCACACGGTGGCCCGGATCGCGGCCACCCTGCGGGCCGGTCACCCGGTCGCCGTCTTCCCCGAGGGTACGACCTGGTGCGGCGTCGTGCCGTCGGCCGACTGCCGGCCGCGCCGGGGGTTCCGCCCGGCGGCCTTCCAGGCGGCGATCGACGCCGGGGCGCCGGTGGTGCCGCTGCGGATCAGCTACCGCTCTGCTACCACCGGGGCGACGACCACCACCGCCGCCTTCCTCGGCGACGAGACCCTGTGGCGCTCGGTGCGGCGGGTGCTGGCCGCCCGGGACCTGGTGGTCGACGTCGCGGTGACCGCCGCCCTGCACCCTGCCCCCGGCGCGGACCGCCGGTTGCTGGCCCGGACCGCCGAGTCGGCCGTGCACCTGCTCCCGCCCCGCCCGGTCGCCAGCCGTCCCACCCTGACCGCCGTCGGCCCGGTGGGCGTGACTGGCCCGGTAGGCGTGCCCGGTTCGGTGGGCGTGCCTGGTTCGGTGGCCGTGCCTGGTTCGGTGGGCGTGCCGGCCGCCGGGGCGGGGCTCGGCCTGGCCGCCTGAGGGACCGCCGAGGTGTGGCGGGCCGTCGGGCGGGTGCTGATGATCGCTCACCGGTGGGCGGGACGGGCCGGCAGCCCGGAGACGGCCCTTCCCGCTCCGTTACGCAAGGTGCCCCCCACAGAGATCAACGGGCCAGCGGAAGGTCACAACCTTTCCCACTCAGTTACGCAAGGTGACCCCGACAGGTCTACTTCCGCGCGAGGGCGGTATGACGCTGTGGCATATATATGACGGACAGGAATACTCGTTCGCCGGAGTGAGGCTCCCCCTGCCGACTACGGGTCAGGCCGCCGGGAGGAAAACGCAAGGGACCACCCGCCAGCGTGCCGGGAGGTCCCTTCAGCGTTGGTCGGTCAGGACCGCTTGGTGAATCCGAGGAAGGAGCGCCAGGTCTCCGGGTCGAAGGCCAGGACCGGGCCGGTCGGGTCCTTGCTGTCGCGGACGGCCACGACGCCGGCCAGGTTGTCGGCCACCTCGACGCAATCGCCGCCGTTGTTGCCGCTCTTGGTGCTCTTGCGCCACTGCGCGCCGGTCAGGTCCATGACGTCGCCGCTTCTCTGATGAGTTCCAGGGATTGCGCTCGGGAAAAAGCCTCGCCGCGAACGCACTCCCATCGTCGTTCAAGCGTAGCAATGTCCTCTGTCCGCTGAAGGATCTGCGCAGGGGCCTGGCTGTCGACGTGTGCCAGTCGCGTGCCGTCCGGCATTTCAGCGACGATGAAGGGTCCGCCGAGCCCGGGGTAGATGCCGGCAGAGGAGGGCACCACGTAGAGCTGGATCGACGGCATCGCCGCGCAGGTGGCCAGGTGGTGGAGCTGTTCCGCCATCAAGGCGCGATCGGCGGCGGCGGTACGGCGTAGCGCGGACTCGTCCACGATCGCGATGAGCAGGGGCGCGCGTTCACGGGTCAGGATCGCTTGTCGGGCCAAGCGGGCGGATACCAGGTCGTCCACCTCGGTGGGGGTGAGGGCCTCCCAGGCCAGCGTCGCTCGGGCGTACGCCTCGGTCTGGAGCAGGCCAGGTATCCAGGCGAGTTGGAAGGCGCGCAATGCGACGGCCTCGCGTTCCACGTCGACCCACCGACGGAACCATGCTGGTTCTCGCCGTTTGAGTACGTCCGGCCACAGGTGTTCCACCTCGCGACCGAGGATCGATGCGACCTGGGCGCGGTGGCGTGTCTGCGGGATACGTCCGGGGTTCGCCCACTTGGCTGCTGTCTTCGGGTCGACGCCGATCTGGGCTGCGAGGCTGTCTGCGGTCTGGCCCGTCGCCGCCATCGCCTCGACCACCGCGTGGTTCATCCGTTGCCTTCCTGAAACGTCCTGAACGTCTACAGAAGATAGTGCAACGCTGTGTGATGGTTCCACAACCCTCGGCAAGGTGTGTGGAGAGCGGCGCGGTCGGTGGAGGTGGAACCCGGCGACCGCGTACGTCGGGGTTGGTTCCGCACCGTGGGGTGTCGGGGTCGACTTCGCGGGGGCCGCTCCTCTCCCTCACGAGGAGCGTCCCCCTTTCCCGTCGCGCGAGGAGGTCGAGATGGTGGTTCCGGTGACATGGTGGAGGTTGCGAAGGGTTGGCGGGGCGGGGGTGTGGTGATGGTGGTGCGTCCGCCGGTTCCGCACGTGGCGATGCGTCCGTTGTGGCGGTGTCGTAACTGTGGTGGGGAGTGGCCGTGTCAGCCGGCCAAGCTCGCGTTGCTCACCGAGTACCGGGGTGACCGGATGTCGTTGCTGATCTATCTCGGCACCCTGATGCACGAGGCGACGAACCAGCTCGCCCAGCTCCATCCGGCGCACCCGCCGACCGGGATGACCGAGCGCTTCCTGTCCTGGGCCAGAGCCCGGCGCTGACCGGCTCCGGCCCGTTGCGTACCCCGGTCGGGGCGGTGGCCGGCGGGGTGCGCGGGCCGGACGGGTTCACGACTCGCGACAGTCTTGTTCTATCGCGATGTATCGCGTTACGATTCCTTCGTGCAGTGGCGCGGCCAGTCGGCCGCGACCCATCGAGGGGAGTCGCCATGACCAACTGGACGGTCGACAGACCACAGCAACTCACCATGGAGGAGCCGGTCACCCAGCTCGACGTACGACTGGTCACCGGTCGGCTCAACGTGGTCGGCACCGACGGCCCGGCCCGGGTCGACGTCACCCGGGTCAGCAGCCGGCCGGTCATCGTCGAACACCGCGACGGCGTACTCCGGGTCGGCCACGAGCGCCACCCCCGCTGGCCCGGCTTCCTCTGGTGGCTCGGCCAGCTCGGTCGCCGGTTCCGGGCCGAGGTGTCCATCGCCGTCCCGGCCGACATCGCGGTCAACCTCAACCTGGTCGACGGCGCGCTGGTCGCCTCCGGGCTGGTCAACGACACCAACGTCAACGTCACCTCCGGGCAGATCACCCTGATGGGCCTGGCCGGGCGCACCAACGCGCGGATCGTCTCCGGCCCGGTCGAGGCGCTCGGGGTCACCGGTGACCTGACCCTGGACACGGTCTCCGGTGAGGTGACCCTCGCCGAGAGCTCGGCGGGCCGGGTGCACGCCAACACCATCTCCGGGGCGATCACCTGCGACCTGGACAACCCCCGGCGCAGCGAGATCCGGCTCAGCACCATCTCCGGGCCGATCACCGTACGGGTCCGCGAGGACAGCGACCTCGCCGTCCACCTGCACACCGCCTCCGGCCGGATCACCAGCGGCTTTCCCCAGATCTGCGGTGGGATCGGCGCCGGCCCGGTCAAGGACAGCCACGGGGTGCTCGGCGCGGGCGCGGGTAAGCTCTGGGCGTCCGCCACCTCCGGCAGCATCGCGCTGCTCGCCCGGCCGGTGGACGACGACCTGGAGGAGCTGCCGTGACCGCCGTGTTCAGTCACGGGCGGCTCCGGCTCTATCTGCTCCGGCTGCTCGACGACGGCCCCAAGCACGGCTACGAGCTGATCCGGCTGCTGGAGGAGCGCTTCCTCGGCCACTACGTCCCCAGCGCCGGCACCATCTATCCCCGGCTGCAACGGCTGGAGGCCGACGGCCTGGTCACCCACACCGCCGCCGGGGGCCGCAAGGTCTACGAGATCACCGGGGCGGGGCGGGCCGAGCTGCGCCAGCGCGCCGACGAGGTGACCACCCTGGAATCCGACATCACCGCCTCGGTGGAGGATCTCTCCGCCCTGGCCGGGGAGATCCAGACCGAGGTACGCGGCTCGGTGCGCGACCTCAAACGCGAACTGCGCGAGGCCACCCGGCAGACCCGGCAGACCCGCTGGGACCGGTCGGCCCCCACCCCGCAGCCCCACCCGGCGGCCCCCACCCCGCCGACGCGCCCCGCCGACTCCCCGCTGCTGGCGGAGTTCGACCGGCGGCTGGCCGAGTTCACCGTCGAGGTCGGGTCGCTGGTCCGGGCCGGACGGCTCAGCGACACCCAGCTCCGTACCGCGATCCGGGTCCTCGACGGCGCGTTGGACGGGCTGAGCCGGCTGCTGCGCTGACGGCCACGCGTCGCGGGCACCGCCCCGGTCGCCGGCCGTCGCCCCGGTCGCCGGCTACGACCGGGGCGCCGGACGGCTTCACAGGAATTTTGCAGGAACCGTCCAGCGCCGCCGCAGCGACGTCACGGATGATGGCCAGCATGGCCGCTACCCAGACCGAGGCGCGACTGCTCGTCGTCGAGGACGATCCCAACATCCTCGAACTGCTCTCTGCCAGCCTCCGCTTCGCGGGGTTCGACGTGGCGACCGCCACCAACGGCAGCGCGGCCCTGCACGCGGCCAAGGACCACCGCCCCGACCTGGTGGTGCTCGACGTGATGCTGCCCGACCTCGACGGCTTCGAGGTCATCCGGATGCTCCGGGAGGGCGGCACGCGTACCCCGGTGGTGTTCCTGACCGCCCGGGACGCCACCGACGACAAGATCCGTGGGCTGACCCTGGGTGGTGACGACTACGTCACCAAGCCGTTCAGCCTGGAGGAGCTGACCGCCCGGATCCGGGCGGTGCTGCGGCGTACGGCCACCGGCGAGCACGCCCCGTCCCGGCTCACCTTCGCCGACCTGGAGCTGGACGAGGAGACCCACGAGGTGCACCGGGCCGGCCAGCGGGTGCAGCTCTCGCCGACCGAGTTCAAGCTGCTGCGCTACCTGATGCTCAACGCCAACCGGGTGCTGTCCAAGGCGCAGATCCTCGACCACGTGTGGAACTACGATTTCCGGGGCGACGACAACATCGTCGAGTCCTACATCTCCTACCTGCGCCGCAAGGTGGACAACACCCAGCCCCGCCTGATCCACACCCTGCGTGGCGTCGGCTACGTCCTGCGCAAGCCGGCGGCGTGAGCCCGCTCGACGAGGCGAAAGGGCGGATCCGGAGCGTCCCGCTGCGGGTGAAGCTGGTCGCGGCGGTCCTCACCCTCGTCGCCGTCGCGCTGGTGGTGATCAGCTCGCTGACCACGTACTTCCTGCGTGAGTACCTGATCGGGCAGGTCGACGGGGAGCTGCAGTCGGCCAGCGTCCAGGTCGGTCGGCAGCTGCCCAACCTGGAGGCCGGGCTGGTCAGGGCGACCCTGCCCACCGACTACGTCGTGGCGCTCGGCGACGGGGACAGCTCCCGGTTCATCGGTTACGACCCGGCGCTCGAACCGGACGACCTGCCACCGATCCCCGCCGACGCGGCCGGTTTCCGCAGCGCGGAGGGCGAACCGTTCACGGTCCGGTCCCAGGACGGCCGGGAACGGTGGCGGATGCTCTACCGGGCACTCCCCGACGGCCGGGTGCTCGCCGTCGGGCAGCACCTCACCGACGTCGACCTGGCCGTCAAGCGGCTGATCTGGATAGACATGCTGGTCGGCGGGGCGGTGCTGATCCTGCTCGCCTCGATCGGCGCGGCCATCGTGCGGACCAGCCTGAAACCGCTGGTGGAGATCGAACGGACCGCCGCCGCGATCGCCGGTGGTGACCTGACCCGTCGGGTGCCCGACCCGGAGGAGGGGCAGGAGTGCGCCACCTCCGAGCTGGGCCGGCTCTCCCGGGCATTGAACGCGATGCTGGCCCAGATCGAGGCCGCCTTCACCGCCCGCGCCGCCTCCGAGATGGCGGCCCGGACGGCGGAGGCCGGTGCCCGGGACGCGGCCGACGCCGCGCTGGCGTCCGAGGCCCGCGCCCGGCGGTCGGAGGAGCGGATGCGGCAGTTCGTCGCGGACGCCTCGCACGAACTGCGGACCCCGCTGACCACCATCCGGGGCTTCGCCGAGCTGTACCGGCAGGGTGCGGCCCGTGCCCCGGAGCAGACCGCCGACCTGCTGCGCCGCATCGAGGACGAGGCGTCCCGGATGGGGCTGCTGGTGGAGGACCTGCTACTGCTCGCCCGGCTGGACCGGGAGCGCCCGCTGTCGCTCGCCCCGGTGGAGCTGCCGGTGCTCGCCTCCGACGCGGTCGAGGCGGCCCGGGTGGTCGCCCCGCAACGGCGCATCGAGCTGGAGATCGCCCCGGGATCCGGCCCGCTGGTGGTGCACGCCGACGACGCCCGGCTGCGGCAGGTGATCGGCAACCTGATGACCAACGCGCTGACCCACACCCCACCCGAGGCGTCGGTGACCCTGCGGCTGCGGTCGGAGACCGGGCACCTGGCCGTGATCGAGGTGGCGGACACCGGCCCGGGGCTCGCCCCGGAGCAGGCCGAGCGGGTCTTCGAGCGGTTCTACCGGGCCGACGCGGCCCGGACCCGGCGGGCCAGCGGAATCACCAGCACCGGCCTGGGGCTGGCCATCGTCGCCGCGCTGGTCACCGCGCACCAGGGCACGGTGGAGGTGGACGAGACGCCGGGTGGCGGGGCGACCTTCCGGGTCCGGCTGCCGCTGCTGCCCGAGCCCGACGGTGACGCCGAGTGAGGTTCCGCCGGTAGCGGTGTGACTTTCAGAAAACTTCCAGGCAGGATCCAGGCTGGTGACAGTGCTGCGGGGAAAACTAGGGTCATGACCGAGTTCGAGACCGACCCGCAGCGTCGGCCGGCTGCCACCGACGCCGAGCCGTCGCACCCCTCCGCCGAGCCGTCCCGCGCCGCGCGCGGCGAGTCCGACACCACCCCCACCACCGCCGGCACCGAGCAGGCCGGCAGCGGATCGCCGTACGCGCCGCCGCAGTCGTCGTCGCCGTACGCGCCGCCCGCGTACCCGCAGTCCTCGTACCAGTCGGGTGGCCAGGGCTACCGGCCCGGCTATCCGGCGTCCACCGGCTACCCGGGTTACCCGCAGGCGGGCCCGTACCCGTCGGCCGGTAACCCCCAGCCCGGCCAGCAGCAGCCCGGCTCCGGGTGGTCCGCCGGGCAGTCCGGCCAGCACCACCCCGGCACGTCGGGTCAGCCGGGTGCCGGCACGTCGTCCGCGGGTTACCCGGGTCAGCCCGGTGCCGGCACGTCGTCCGCCGGTTACCCGGGTCAGCCGGGTGCCGGCGGCACCGGGCAGCCGGGCGTCGGTTACCCGGGCCAGCACGGTCAGCCGTCCGCCGGGTATCCCGGGTCGGCCGGTCCCGGCGGCCCGCAGCACCCCGGCCCGCAGCAGCCGTGGGCTCCCGCCCCCGCGCCGCAGGCCGGCAGGGTGGCCAAGTTCGTCGGCGCCGGGGTGGCGGTCTTCGCCCTGATGCTCGGCTCCGGTGTGGCCGGCGGCGCGCTGGCCCTGGCGGTGGACGGCGACCGGGGCGGCATCACCCGCACCTACTCCGCCGCGCCGGTGATCAACAGCGCCGATCTTCCCAAGATCGCGGCGTCGGTCCAGGACAGCGTCGTCTCGATCATCACCGACAACGGTGAGGGGTCGGGCGTGATCCTCAGCTCCGACGGCTTCGTGCTGACCAACAACCACGTGGTCGCCTCCGCCTCCGGGGACGCCGTCCGGGTGGTCTTCGCCAACGGCAAGTCCGCCCCGGCCAAGATCGTCGGTACCGATCCGAAGACCGACCTCGCGGTGGTCCAGACCAGCGGCATCAGCGACCTCAAGGCGGCGAAGTTCGGCGACAGCGACGCCATGCAGGTGGGTGACCAGGTGCTCGCCCTGGGCAGCCCGCTCGGCCTCCAGGGTTCGGTGACCGCCGGCATCCTCAGCGCCCGGGACCGCACCATCCAGGCCGGCAGCGGCAACAGCCCGCAGCAGTCCCCGCAGGGCGGTGCCAGCTCGATCGCCGGCCTGCTCCAGACCGACGCCCCGATCAACCCGGGCAACTCCGGTGGCGCGCTGGTCAACACCCGGGGCGAGGTGATCGGCATCAACACCGCCATCGCCACCGCCGGGCAGGGCAGCACCGGCAACATCGGGGTCGGCTTCGCCATCCCGAGCAACAAGGCCAAGGACGTCGCCGAGAAGCTCCAACGGGGCGAGAAGATCAGCCACCCGTCCCTCGGCGTCAGCGTCAACGCGGCCGAGGACGGCGGAGCCCTGGTCGCCGCCGTCACCGGGGGCAGCGCCGCCGAGAAGGCCGGCATCCAGCGGGGCGACGTGATCACCAAGTTCGGGGACAAGGTGATCAACGACTCCAACGATCTGGTCGGCGCGGTGCAGGCCGGCAAGGTGGGCGACCGGGTCCAGGTGACCTACAAGCGAAATGGTGCCGAGGCGACCGCAACCGTGACGCTCGCCGAAACGTCATAGCCATCAGACCTGCCTCCTCCGGGGCGGCGGGCGGCGGAGCCAAGGGGGTTGGCTCCACCGCCCGCCGCCCTTCTTCCTGCCCGGGGTGCCCCACCCCGGGCAGGCGCGTCCCGCCCGGAGTGGCGGCCGGGCGTATCCGGTCCGGGGGGCCGCCGGGCGCGTCCCGCGGGGGGTGGCCCGGCCGGCCGGGCGCGTTTGACCGCCCGGTCGACGGGAAATCGCCGCCGGTCCCGCTTCACCGGGACGACGGGAGGATCCGTGACCGTGACCCACCGCCTGTCGGAGCGGCCGCCGCCGGAGCGACCGTTGCGGATAGCGATGCTGGTTCCGCCGTGGCTGTCGGTGCCGCCACCCGGGTACGGCGGGCTCGAACAGGTGGTGCACGGACTGGTGGACGCGCTCGTCGGGCACGGCCACGAGGTGACCCTCTTCGGCGCCGGACGGCAGCACGGGACGGCTGCCGAGTACGTCTGGACGATCGACGAGCTGCAGTACGACCGGCTGGGCGAGTCGCTGCCCGAACTGGCCCACCTGGCGCGCGTCCGGCAGTTGATCTCCGCTGCCGACTTCGACGTGATCCACGACCACACCACGATCGGGCCGCTGATCGCCGGCCGGCGCGCGGTGCCCACCGTGGCCACCGTGCACGGCAACCCGGTCGGGGAGTACGGGGCGGTGCTCGGCGACACCGACCACGGGGTGGGCCTGGTGGCGATCTCGCACGCCCAACGCCGGGCCAACCCCGGCCTGCCCTGGGTGGGCACCGTGCACAACGCCCTGGACGGCCGGGACGTACCGGCCAAGCGGGAACCCGGTCGCGGCCCGGTGCTCTGGCTGGCCCGGTTCAGCCCGGACAAGGGTCCGGACCTGGCGATCCGGGCGTGCCGGGCGGCGGGGTTGCCGCTCACCCTGGCGGGCAAGTGCAACGAGCCCGCCGAGCGCCAGCACTTCGCCGAGGCGGTCCAGCCGATGCTGGGTGAGGACGTCGACGTGATCCTGAACGCGGACCGGGAGGCGACGCTGCGGCTGCTGGTCGACGCCCGGTGTCTGATCATGCCGATCCAGTGGGAGGAGCCGTTCGGCATGGTGATGGTGGAGGCCATGGCGACCGGTACGCCGGTGGTGGCGCTGCGCCGGGGCGCGGTGCCGGAGGTGGTGGTCGACGGGGTGACCGGGCTGATCTGTGACGGTGCCGAGGAGCTGCCGGCGGCGCTGCGCGAGGTGGACCGGCTCGACCCGGCGGCCTGCGTCGCGCACGTCGCCGAGAACTTCTCCACCGAGCGGATGGCGCGCGGCTACGAGGCGATCTACCGGGCCGTGGCGCACTCGGCCCGCCGCCCCCACCACACCACCGGGTCCGTCCCGCTGCGCACCCGCTGACCGACCGCCGGGCGGCCGGAGGAGCACCCGGGCCGGTGGGCGCACCCGGGCCGGCGGGCGGCCGGTGACGGCAGCGCCACGGCCGGCGGGTCGACCCGGGTGGCGTGGGGGGTCAGGTGGTGGTCGCGGCGAGGTCCCGGGCGGCGGATTCGAGCTGGCGGCCGTACGTCGCGGTGATGCCGCCCTCGTCGACCCGCCGGGTGACCTTCTCCCGGAGCGCGACCGCCTGGGCGGGCACGTCCGGGCTCCCCGCGGCGGCGGCGCGGGTCAGGTTGGCCAGTACGTTGCGCAGGTCGATACCGACGTCCTCGCGGATCTCACCGGTGCGGACCCCGTCGTCGACCAGCCGGCGCATCCGGTCGGCCGCCTCGGTCAGCCCACCGGCGCCCTGCCCGCCGTCCGGGGTCGACGTGGTGCGGGGTGGCGTGGGCGTGCCGGTGGCCCGGCGGGGCGCCGGTGGCGGGGTGGGGTCCGCCGGTGGCTGGGTGCGCGGTGGTGGCGGTTCGGTCGTCGGGCTCTCGGTGGGCCGGGCGACCGGCGGGGTGTGGGTTCCCGGCTCCAGGAGCGGGGCGAGCAGCAGGACCGCCGCGACCGTGAACACGACCAGTGCACCCACCGCCACCAGCGGCCGCCGCGACGGTGGCAACTCCGGCTCGGGGGGCGGGCCGCCGTCACCGGCACCGCCCGCGCGGCCGGTGGGCCGACCGCCGCCCACCACCCCGACACCCGCCGTCGCGTTGCCCGTGGCCCGGTCGCCGGCCCCGCCGGCCCCCGCGACACCGCCGCGCCCCGCCCCGGTACCGGCTGTCGTGCCGGCACCGGGGCCGGCCGCCGGCACGGCACCGGCGTCCGCCGCGACCCGGGCGGTGGCGGTGGTCCGGGCGCCCGTGCCGGCTGCCGCGGCCCCCGGCGCGCCGGGTGGACCGGCGAGCGCCGGCAGGCTGACCGTCGGGGAGAGCATGGTGGCCGCCTGCGGGTCGCCCGGCAGCAGTTGGTCGCGGAGCGCGGTGGCGACCTGGTGCGCGGTCGGCCGTTCGTGCGGATCCCGGGCCAGGCAGCGCAGGCAGACGTCGACCACCAGCGGCGGCAGCCCCGGTACGCCGTCCAGCGACAGCGGTGTCTCGTCGGTGATCGCGGCGGCGAGCTGTTCCCAGGTCTCCGCCGGGTAGGGCGGCTGGCCGGTCAGCGTCTCGTAGAGCAGCACCCCGAGGGAGTAGACGTCGGTCGACGGCTGGGCCGGTGCGCCGTCCAACCGCTCCGGTGCCACGTACGCCGGGGTGCCGAAGGTGCCCCCGTCCTCGTCGTCGTCGGGGGTGCCGACCTGGGTGGCGATGCCGAAGTCCAGCACCTTCGCGCCGACCCTGGTCATCATGACGTTCGCCGGGGTGATGTCCCGGTGCACGATGCCCAGCCGGTGCGCCGCCGCCAGCGCCTCGGCCACCTGGGCGCCCACCTCGACCGCCTCCGGCCAGGGCAGCGGCCCCTCGGAGAGCCGGTGCTCCAGCTCCTCGCCGGTGAGCAGCTCCATCACCACGAACGAGGTGATCTCGCCGTCCGGGGCGAGCGCCTCGCCGTAGTCGTGCACCGCTGTCACGTGCGGGTGGACCAGTTGCGCGGCGGAACGTGCCTCCTCGCGGACCATGTCGCGGAACCGGGCGTCGGCGGCCAGCGACGGCGCGAGCACCTTGACCGCGACGACCCGGTCGAGCACCTCGTCGCGGGCCCGCCAGATCACCGACATCCCGCCGGCCCCGATCCTGTCGAGGAGCCGGTACCTGCGGGCCAGCAACCTACCGGCGTTCAGGGTTGCCATCAGTGTTCGCACCTGCCTGAGGGTCGGGGTGGTGTCAGGTTGCGGGAATGTGTCCTCACTGTCAACGGTTGTCCAGTTGCCCGGTGACCCTGTGCGACGGACTGTGTTCCCACCGCCACACGGCGGCGGTCCGGGTCGGCGGCCAGCGGCTGCGCCGCAGGTGCGGGCGGCGGCGTGCCAGGATGAACGGCATGAGTGGCGGTCCGGTGGCGTTCGTGCTCGGCGGCGGGGGAGTGCTCGGCGCGGTCGAGGTGGGCATGCTGCGCGCCCTCTTCCGGGCCCGGATCCGCCCCGACGTGGTGCTCGGCACCTCGATCGGCGCGGTCAACGGCGCGCTGGTCGCCGCCGACCCGTCCGAGGCGGTCACCGACCGGCTGGTCCGGCTCTGGGCCTCCCCGGAGGCGAGCGAGGTGTACGGCGACTCGGTGGCCCGGCAGCTGCGCCGGTTCGCCGCCCGTACCCACCTGCACTCGCCCCGGCCGCTGCGCAAGCTGTTGGAGGGCGAGCTGGGCGCGGAGACCACCTTCGCCGACCTGAAGGTCCCGTTCCGCTGCTGTGCGGCCAACATCGAGCGGGCCGCCGAGCACTGGTTCCACACCGGACCGCTGGTGCCGGCGGTGCTCGCGTCCGCCTCGGTGCCCGGCCTGCTGCCCCCGGCCCAGATCGACGGCCAGCACTACATCGACGGCGGGATCGTCAACTCGATCCCGATCGGCGAGGCGGTGGCGGTCGGCGCGACGCAGATCTTCGTCCTCCAGGTGGGGCGGATCGAGCGGGAGCTGACGCCGCCCCGACGGCCCTGGGAGATCGCCCAGGTCGCGTTCGAGATCGCCCGCCGGCACCGGTTCGCCCGGGAGCTGGCCGCGCTGCCCGAGGGGGTACGGGTGCACGTGCTGCCGACCGGTGGGCTGGAGCCGCGCGACGACAGCCCCTGGGCGTACCGGGACATGGCGGCCGTGGGGCGGCGGATCAGCCGCGCCTACACCGCGTCCCGGGCGTACCTGGCGACGCTGGACCGTTGATGCCGTTGCCCCCACGCTGGGTACGCCGGCTGCTGTTCGCCCCCGCGGTGGTCCTGCTCGCGGTCACGGTGCTGACCACCGTACCGGTGTGGGCGCTGCTCGCGCTCGCCGTGTCGCCGTTCGTGCCGGGCCGGCTGCGCCCGCTGCGGCTGCTCTGGATCGGCTGCGTCTACCTGGTCTGGGACGCCGCCGCGCTGGTCGCGCTCTTCGTGCTCTGGCTGGCCTCCGGGTTCGGCCGGTGGAAGCGGTCGCCGGCCTTCCAGCGGGCGCACTACGTGCTCGCCGGCTGGTTCCTCCGGGCGCTGTTCTGGCAGGCCCGTTGGACGCTGCGGCTGAGCATCGACGTGGTCGGCACCGACCCGGACACCGCGCTGCCCGGCCGGCCGGAGCTGGTGCTCTGCCGGCACGCCGGCCCGGGTGACTCGTTCATCCTGATCCACTCCCTGGTCAACTGGTTCCAGCGGGAGCCCCGGATCGTGCTCAAGGAGGCACTCCAGTGGGATCCGGCGATCGACGTCCTGCTCAACCGGCTGCCCAACCGCTTCGTCGCCGCCGGTGACGGCCGGGACGCGGCGGTCCGGCAGATCGGCCACCTCGCCACCGGCCTGGACGACGACGACGCCTTCGTGATCTTCCCGGAGGGCGGCAACTTCACCCCCGGCCGGCGGGTCCGGGCCATCGACCGGCTCCGCGCGCTCGGCCTGGAGCGGATGGCGGTGCGCGCCGAGCGGATGCAGCACGTGCTCGCCCCGCAGCCCGGCGGGGTGCTCGCCGCCCTGGACGCCGCCCCCGAGGCCGGAGTGATCTTCGTGGCGCACACCGGTCTGGACCGGATGCTCACCGTCGCCGACGTCTGGCGCGAACTGCCGATGGACAAACGGATCGTGATGCGCTTCTGGTCGGTGCCGCCGGAGGACGTCCCGACCGGCCGTCAGGAGCGCATCGACTGGCTCTTCGACTGGTGGGACCGGATCGACCGGTGGATCGCCGCCAACCGGGACGGGGTGACCGCCGAGTGAACACAGCGTCACGGTCGACCGGTTCGCCACCATTCCCACGTAGGGTGCGCAGGTGGACCAGATCTGCGTGGTGACGACGGTGGTGGACTCGCGCTCCGTCGCCGACCTGATGGCGGCCGCCGCGGTGGCCGGACGACTGGCCGCCTGTGCGCAGGTCGGTGGCCAGGTGGACAGCACGTACTGGTGGCGGGCCGGGGTGGAGACCAGCACCGAGTGGTCGGTGCAGTTCAAGACCGCCCCCGACCGGGCCACGGCGCTGGTCGGCCAGATCCGCGCCAACCATCCGTACGAGGTGCCCGAGATCCTGGTCACCCAGGTGGAGAGCGGCGACCCGGCGTACGCGCTCTGGGTGCACGAGAACACCCGTACCTAGGTACGGGCACTCTGGCCTGCGGTTGCGGCCCACCGGCAGGATGGCCGGGTGGAGAACACCGGTTACCCCTGCCCGCGCTGCGGTGCGCCCGCCGAGTTGACCCGGGGGTGTGCCCGCTGCGGGCTCGGGCCGTACCCGCCCGCCGCCGAGGTGGTCCGGTTGGACCGGGAGATCGTCACTCTCGGTCGTGAGGTCGAGCGGGCGCGGGAGGCGTACCAGGGACTCGGCACGCGGCTGCTCGCGGCGCAGCGCCGCCGGGCGGAACTGGCGGCGGGTATCCGCCGCGAGATCCCCGCCCCCACCCGGGTCGGCACGACCGCCCGGCCGGTGCCGTCGGCGGCGCATCCGGGCCTGCCGGCCGCGCATCCGGTGCCGTCGGCGCTCCGCCCCGCTACTCCGTCCACCCCGGCCGTGCCCGCCGGCTACCCGTCCACCCCGGCCGCGCACCCGGCCGCGCCGGCCGCGCACCCGGCCGCGCCGGCCGCGCACCCGGCCGCGCCGGCCGCGCACCCGGCCGCGCCGGCCGCGTATCCGGGGCGTCCGGCCGGGACCGTCGCGGCCGGTGGGACCGTGCCGCCGGCCGGGTTCGGTGCCCTTCCCGCGACGGGGGAGACGCCGGGCCGGCCGGAGACCTCGACCCGGACGATCCAGTGGCTGCTGTTCGTCCTCGGTGGCCTCCTGCTCGGTACGGCGGCGGTGGTCTTCACGGCGGTCGCCTGGGCGACGGTGGGGGTGGCCGGCCGGGCGCTGATCCTGGCCGCGTTCACCGCCCTCGCCCTGGCGGTGCCGCTGGTGGCGAGGTGGCGCGGACTGCGTGGCACCGCCGAGACGTTCGCCGCGGTGGGTCTGCTGCTGGTGGTCCTCGACGGGTACGCCGCCTGGTCGGTGAACCTGCTGGGCACCGCCGACTGGCCGGGTACCCGCTACGCCGCCCTGGTCGGCGGGGTCAGCGCGGCGGTCGCCGCCGGATACGCCCTGCTCAGCCGGCTCACCGTGCCGTGGTTCGCGGCGTTGCTCGTGGTCCAGCCGGTGCTGCCGCTGGCGGCGGCCCAGTCCCGGCCCGGTGCCACCGGCTGGACGCTGGTGTTCCTCGGGGTGGCGCTGCTCGACCTCGTGGTGGTGGCCGCGCTGCGCCGCCGCCCGTCGGCGCCCGCCGTGGCGGGTCCGGGGGGAGAGGTGGTGGTGCCCGCCGGGGGGTCGGGCACCGCCACCGCCCCGGCGGCCGGAGGACCGGCGGAACCGGTCACCGGTGGGGGACCGGCTGCCGGTGGAGGGCCGCTGGCCGGCGGGGGACCGGTGGCCGGACCGGCCGGGTCCACCGCCGTGCTCGCCGGCCGGGTGCTCGGCTGGCTCGGCTTCGGCGCGGCGGTGACGGTCGCCGCGAGTTGCGCGCTGGTGCCGCTGGCGCTGGGTCGGGCCGGCGGTCAGCCGCTCCTCGCCGGCCTGCCGCTGCTCCTCGTCGGTCTGGTCCTGAGCGGCGCGGCACGGGTCGCCGGTGCCCGGGTGTTCCAGCAGATCGCCGCCGGGTTGCTGGTGCCGTTGCTGGCCGTCGTGCTGCTGCGGCCGGTGGGTGAGCTGCGGGCCGGGTTCCTGCTGCTCGCCGTGGGCCTGGTGGCGGCCGTCCTGGCCGGTGCCGTCCGGCTGCTGCCGCAGCGGCACCGCAGCGGTCCCCGGGTCGGGGCGCTGCTGGTCGCGGCCGGGGCGGCCCAGGTCGTCGTGCTCGCCACCGGGGGCGTCGCCGCGCTCGCGGTGGACCGGTCACTGCCCGCCTGGCGGGGTGCCGGGGCCGGCCCCGACCTGCCCTGGGGCTGGCAGCTCCCGCTCACCGTGCTGCTCACCGTCACCGCCGGGTTCCTGCTGTTGCCGAGGGCGGCCCGCCCGGTGACCGCGCTGCTGGGGGTGGCGGTCACCGCCATGGCGCTGCCGGCGGTGACGGTCACCCCGTGGCCGGCGACCCTCGCGGTCGACCTGGCCGTCGGTGCGGCGCTGCTGCCGGTCGCGGTGCTGTGCGGCCGGCGTACCGCGACCGTGCTGGTCGGTGCCGGGGGCGCGGCGGCGCTGCTCGGGCACGGGCTGCTGGTGGCGGCGGCCGACCCGGTGGGGCTGCTGGTGGCGCTCGGGGTGGTGCTGGCCGTCGGGCTGGCGGTGGCGCTGCCCGGCCGCCCGGTGAACGCCGCCGCGCGCCGGGTCGCCGGGCTCGCGCTGGCGGTCGCGCTGCTCACCGTGCCGGCCGGTGCGGCGGTCGCGCTGCGGGTCGCCGGGTCGCCGCCGTGGTGGCAGCTGCGGGCCGGGCTCGTCGCCGCCGTGCTGCTGCTGGTCCCGCTGCTCGCGCTGCGTCGCCGCCGACCCGACCTCGACGGGTACGCCGGCACCGCGCTCGCCCTGGCGCTCGCCGCCGTGGTGCTGCCGACCACCGTCCCCGGTGGGGAGCCGGTGGCGCTCTACGCCGCGTTGGCGCTGGTCGCCTTGGCACTGGCCGACCGGGGTACCGAGCCGGTGACCCCGGGACGGGTGGTCGGCGTCGGGTTGGCCGGGTGCGCCGTGCTCGCCGCCGCCCCGGTGACCCTGACCGCGCTGTTCGCCCCCTACGGTGGGCCGGTCCGCCCGTGGGCGGGGGTGCCGACGGGGGACGGACCGGCCGCCGCCCCGGTGGTCGGATTGGCGCTGCTGGTCCTCGCCCTCACCGTCGCGCTGGTCACCCACCGGCACACCGGTGGCCGGTCCGGTCCGGCCGTCGCCGCGCTGCCGTTCGCGGCGGCGGCGCTGCCGGTACTGCTGCTCGGCACGCCCGTCGGCTGGCCGCTGGTGCCGGCGGTGGTGCTGCTCGTCGGGGTCGCCGCCCTGCTCACCGCCGCGCTCGGCGGCCCGGGTACGCCGGTGACCACCTCGGTCGGTCTGCTGTGGACCGCCGCCGGTCTGCTCGGGCTGTTCGCCAGCCGGGCCGGCACGCTGGCCGGGCTGGCCCTGCTGGTGACCGCGGCGGCCGTCGTCGGCGCGGTCGGCCGGTGGGCCGGGGTACGGCTGCTCGGCTGCCTGACCACTGTCGCGGCGGCCACCTGCTTCGCGCTCACCGCGACGCTGGCCGCCGGCCTGCCCCTGCGGACGGCCGGTCTCCCGGTGCTCGGGGTGGCGGTGGCGGTGCTCCTCGGCGCCCCTCTGCTGACCCGGCGCGGGCCGCTGACCGTACGGGCGTTGGAGGCGGCGGCGCAGGCGGTGGCCGTGCTCGCCCTGCTGCTCACCATCGGCGCGATCCGGCACGCGGCGGTGATCTGCGTGCTCTGGGGGGCCGCCGCCGCGCTGCGGGTGCTGTACCCGGGTCAGTCGGCCGGCGGCCGGTGGGTCATGGGTGCGGTGGCCGGTGGCAGTGAGCTGCTCGGGGCGTGGCTGCTGCTGGTCAGCGGCGAGGTGGCGCTGTTGGAGGCGTACACCCTGCCGGCGGCCGGGTTGACGCTGGTCGCCGGCCTGCTGGCGCTGCGTGCCCGACCCGGGTTGACCAGCTGGCTCGCGCTCGGCCCGGCGCTCGCCGCCGGTCTGCTGCCCAGCCTGGTGTCGGTGCTGGTGGCCCCGGACCCGCAGCCCTGGCGGCGGCTGCTGCTCGGCGCGGCGGCCCTGGGGGTGGTGCTGGTCGGGGCGGTGCGGCGCTGGCAGGCCCCGGTGGTGCTGGGCGGCGGCAGCCTCGTCCTGCTCGCGCTGCACGAGCTGGTCCGGGGCTGGGACCTGCTGCCCCGCTGGATCTACCTGGCGGTCGGCGGGCTGACGCTGATCACCCTCGCCGCCACCTACGAGCGACGTCGGCGCGACGTGACCCGGCTGCGGGCGGCGGTGGGCCGGATGAGTTGACCCGGCCACCGGTAGGGTCGTGCCAAGGCAGCGCCTGCCCACCGCCGAGTCGGCGCGGGCGCTGGTCGGGCCGGCGGTGGCGGCCCGGCAGAGCGACGAGATCCCCCGGAGCGCGCGATGAGATTCGAGATCAGCAAGGTGCTGGACGCCATCGAGGGGCGGGTCTGCACCGACCCGTCCCTGGCCCGAGCCGTCCTGGACCTGGCCGAGGTGATCCGCTACCAGGACCTCGACGGGGGCCGTCCGGCGAGCCTGCTGCGGCTCGGCATGGTGATCGACGCGCTCTCCCGCGAGCTGGCCGAGGACAGCGTCCCGGTCTACGCGGTCGTGCACCGGGCGCTGCTCTCCGACGCCGACCTCACCTCCAACGAGCGGATGGTGGTCCGTCGCTGGGCCGACGACGGCCTGGTGGAGGTGCTCGACAACCCCGGTGACCGGATGCTGGAGGTGGCCGACCTGCTCGGTCTCCCGGTCGTCAGCCGGGTCCGCTGGGACGGCCTGCGCGGTCGGTTCCCGTGGCTGGTGGAGCAGCCGGGGCGGGTGGTCGCCCCGGTGCCCGGTGCCGGCGGTCCGGCCTTCGTCGCCCACGTCGGCGGCGGGCACACCCCGGTCGAGGGCGACCGGTCCCCGACCGGCGGGCAGTTGCTGGCCCGGCAGTGGCGCTGCCCCGAGCCGGGGTGCGCGCTGTTCGGCGGCGGCGGTGGCGGTGGCGCGTTCGCCGACCTGGCCCGGGTGGACCGCGCCCCGGCCGGTCAGCCGCCGCCGGCCCTGCGTAACGGTGTGCCGACCTGTCCCCGGCACGGGGTCCGGCTCTCCGACGCCGGCCCCCGGCCGCGCAGCGAGGTGCTGGCGATCCGGATCGGCGGCCTGATCCGCCGCCGCTTCGTGCTGACCGAGGACCAGCCGGTGACGGTCGGCCGGGCACCCGAGGAGTCCGGCGGCGTGATGCTCGGCCAGTGGCTCAACGACGAGGCGCGACGCTGGATCAGCCGGGCCCACGTCCGGTTCGAGCTGCGGGTCGGCGAGGTGATCGTCACCGACGTCAGCACCAACGGCTCCGGCATCCGGCCGAACGGCTCGATGACCGAGGCGGAGCGGGTCGCGTTGGCCCCGAAGCAGTCCCGGGTGCTCGGCGGCGCGGACATGGTGGAGCTGTATCCCGGGGTGCAGATCGGCCGGGCCCGCGAGCTGCCCACCGGCGCGGCGTTCACCCCGACGTCGGTGATGGCCGAGGCCCCCACCATGGCGATGCGGCTGCCGCGCAACTGACCGGCACCGCTGCCGGGGGTGCGCCCCCGGCACGTGTCCGGAGCCCCGCCACCGTCACCGCCCCTGCCCGTCGGGCGGCGGCGTCCCACCGGGCGCGGGTCCAGTAGGGGTAACACCACCCCGGAATCGGGGGCTGACAGGATTGTCCGAAGCGGTCGATGTGGCGAGGATTGGTCACGGAGGGTCGCACACCGAGTGCTACCCGCGTTACCGGAAGGCGACATCAGATGAGTTCTTCGACGTTGGCAGCGTCGACCGCCCGGCGGGGCAGCGACTACGCGCGCCTGTCCCGCCGGGTCGCCGAGGCGGGGCTGTTGGATCGGCGCCCCAGCCGGTACGCGGTCCGCATCGTCGGAACCCTGGGCGCTTTCCTGGCCGGCTGGGTCCTGGTGGCAATGGTCGGCGACTCGTGGTGGCAGCTGGCGACGGCGGTCGTGATGGCGGTGGCCACCACCCAGGTGGCGTTCCTCGGCCACGACGCCGGGCACCGGCAGATGTTCCGCCGCCGCGGTCCCAGCGAGGCGGCCGGCCTGATCGCCGGCAATCTCGCCGTGGGCCTCAGCTACGGCTGGTGGGTGGACAAGCACAACCGACACCACGCCAACCCGAACCACGCCGACGACGATCCGGACGTCGGCGCGGGCGTGCTGGTCTGGACGGACGAACAGGTAATGGCGACCCGGGGCCTCGGCCGGTGGATGGCCCGCCGGCAGGCGTGGCTGTTCTTCCCGCTGCTCCTGCTGGAGGGGCTGGCGCTGCACGTGGCGAGCATCCGGGCGCTGACCGACCGGGAGCCGGACGGTAGCTGGCGGGTGCCGATGCGGCACCGGGTCGTGGAGGCGCTGCTGCTGGTGGTGCACACCGTCGGCTACGTCGGCCTGCTGCTGGCGGTGATGTCACCGGGGAAGGCGCTGGTCTTCGCCACCATCCACCAGGCGCTCTGGGGGCTCTACATGGGGTGCGCGTTCGCCCCCAACCACAAGGGCATGCTGATGCCGACCGACGAGGACGACCTCGACTACCTGCGCAAGCAGGTGCTGACGTCGCGCAACGTGGCGGGCGGCCGGCTCGTCGACCTGGCGCTGGGCGGCCTCAACTACCAGATCGAGCACCACCTGTTCCCGAACATGCCCCGGGGCAACCTGCGCCGGGCCCGGCCGCTGGTCCAGGCGTACTGCGCCGAGCAGGGCATCCCGTACGCGGAGACCGGGCTGATCGACTCGTACCGGCAGGGGCTGGCGCACCTGCACGCCGTGGGCCGACCGCTGCGCGAGGGCTGAGCCCGGGACGTCGGCGGAAGGGCGCCGGGACCACCGCGGTCCCGGCGCCCTTCCCGTGGTACGGGGTCAGCCGGCCAGCACCGCGGCGAGCTGCGCCACCGCGTGGTCGATCTCGTCGGCGGTGATCACCAGCGGCGGGGCCAGCCGGATGGTCGAGCCGTGGGTGTCCTTGGCGAGCACCCCCCGCGCCATCAGCCGCTCGCAGGCCTGCCGGCCGGTCATCAGCGCCGGGTCGATGTCCACCCCGGCCCACAGCCCGCGTACCCGCACCGCCACCAGACCCTTGCCGAGCAGCCCTTCCAGCCCGGCCCGCAACCGTTCCCCCAGCTCGGCGGAGCGGCGCTGGAACTCGCCGGTGGCCAGCAGCCGGACCACCTCGGTGCCGACCGCGCAGGCGAGCGGGTTGCCGCCGAAGGTCGAGCCGTGCTGGCCCGGCTTGAGCACGCCGAGCACGTCGGCGTCGGCGGCCACCGCGGAGACCGGGACGATGCCGCCGCCGAGCGCCTTGCCCAGCAGGTACATGTCCGGCACGACGCCCTCGTGGTCGCAGGCGAAGGTGCGCCCGGTCCGACCCAGGCCGGACTGGATCTCGTCGGCGACGAACAGCACGTTCCGCTCGGTGCAGGCCCGGCGTACGCCCGGCAGGTAGCCCTCCGGCGGCAGCACGACCCCCTGCTCGCCCTGGATCGGCTCCAGCAGCACGGCGACGGTGTTCTCGTCGATCGCCGCCTCCAGCGCCGCCAGGTCGCCGTAGGGGACCACGGTGAACCCCGCCGTGTACGGCCCGAAGTCGGCGCGGGCGTCCTCATCGGTGGAGAAGCTGACGATGGTGGTGGTCCGACCGTGGAAGTTACCCTCGGCGACGATGATGTTCGCCCGCCCCGGGGCGACCCCCTTGACCTGGTAGCCCCACTTGCGGGCCACCTTGATGCCGGTCTCCACCGCCTCGGCGCCGGTGTTCATCGGCAACACCAGGTCCTTGCCGCACAGCGCGGCCAGCTCCCGGCAGAAGTCGGCGAACTGGTCGTGGATGAACGCCCGGCTGGTCAGGGTGAGCCGGTCGAGCTGCTGGTGGGCGGCCCGGATCAGCTCCGGGTGCCGGTGGCCGAAGTTCAGCGCCGAGTAGCCGGCGAGGCAGTCCAGGTAGCGGCGGCCGTCGACGTCGGTGAGCCAGGAGCCCTCGGCGGAGGAGATCACCACCGGCAGCGGGTGGTAGTTGTGCGCGGTGTACCGCTCCGCGTCCCGGACGGCGGACGGGGTCCGCAGCATGTCGTCGATCACTGGCTCGCCTTTCCCTGACGGAGTCGCAACGTGCAGCACTTCGGTCCGCCGCCGGCCTTGCGCAGCTCGGACAGGTCGACACCGATGGTCTGGTAGCCCCGGTCGCGCAGCTGCGCGGCCAGTCCGGTGGCCTGCGCGGGCAGCACCACGTGCCGGCCGTCGCCGACCGCGTTGAGGCCCAGCACCTCGGCGTCGGCCATGCTGGCGTGGACCGCGTCCGGGAACAGCCGACGCAGCACCGCGCGGCTGCCGGGGGAGAACGCCTCCGGCAGGTACGCCACGGTCCGCTCGTCGAGCACGGTCAGCGCGGTGTCCAGGTGGTAGAAGCGCGGGTCGACGAGCTGCAGGGTGATCACCGGATAGCCGAAGACCTCCTGCAGCTGGGCGTGCGAGGCGTGCGCGGTGCGGAACCCGGTGCCGGCGAGCAGGCGGTCGCCGACCAGCAGCACGTCGCCCTCGCCCTCGTTGACGTGCTTCGGGTCGTACACCTCGAAGCCGGCGGCCTCGAACCAGGCCCGGTAGGCGGGGGCCTCGTCGGCGCGCTGCGGGTCGCGGAACTGCACCGCCATCGCCCGGTCCCCGATGACCGTGCCGCCGTTGGCGGCGAAGACCATGTCCGGCAGGCCGGCGACCGGGTCGATCAGCTCGACGGTGTGGCCGAGGTCGAGGTAGGTGCGGCGGAGCTGCTCCCACTGCCGGATCGCCAGCGCGGTGTCGACCGGCGCGGTCGGGTCCATCCACGGATTGATGGCGTAGTCGACGGCGAAGTACGTCGGCCGGCACATCAGGAAGCGCTGGCTGGTGGCGTCCATCGGCATTGTCCTGCTCCCGGGTTCGGGCGCGCCCGGCCTCCGTGGCCCACGGGCTGGCGCCGTGGCTCAACGGTATGCGGGCCTGGGGTGCGACAACCACCGCCGACACTTGCGTACCACGGTGGTTCGTTGCGTCTGGCCCGGCGGCAGTGGCGATCCGTTGCGTGGGGCGGACGCGCGAAGGGGCCGCCACCCCGGCGGAGGTGACGGCCCCTGTACGCATCGGTGGCGGCGAACCGCTGCCCCCGAACGAGCGGGTGCCCGGCTGGTGAACCACCAGACTGGTCGGGCGGTGCCGGCGAGCCGGCTGGTCCAACGTCGCCGGCGAACCGCCGGCGAGATCAAATGTGCCCTCAGAACCGGTCCACAAACTGTGAGTCAAGCCACTCGCGGAACCGGGCCACCCAGTCGCCGTCGGTGGTCGGCCAGTCGAACTGACCGGTGAAGGCGAGCACCCCCAGCACCACCGCGGTCAGGCCGACCAGCACGCCGAGCAGCGCGTCCGTGGTGCCGGCCACGTGCCGCCGCCGGGTCGCGACCAGGCCCAGCACCGCGAAGACCGCGCCGAGCGCGCCGAGGGCGATGCCGTACCCGGCCAGGGTGCCGGTGAGCACGAACGCCGCACCCACCACCGAGACGACCAGACCGAGGGTGGCGAGCAGGCTGGTCCGCGCCTTCGGACCGGCCGCCACCGGGGGCTCCGGGCGGGCCTCGTCGGCGGCCACCCGGTCCCGGTCGGCGGGGCGGGCGGCGACAACGGCCGGTGCAACGACACCGGCGGGTGCGGCGGGCGTCGTCCGGTCGGCGGGCGTCGTCCGGTCCCGGTCGCCCGGGCGGTCGGCGTCCACCGGGCGCGGTGCGGTCCGGACCGGAGCGGTGTCGGCGACCCGGATCGGGTCGGTCGGCGTACGCGGCTCGTCGTCGACCGGTGCGGGCCGGGTGGCAGCGGCGGCGCTACGGGTGCCGTCGACGGCGCTGCGGGCGGTCGCCGCCCGCGCCAGCGCGGCGCGCTCCGCCGCCCGCTGCTCCGCGTCGCCGTCGCGCTGGCCGTCGGTGCGTCGCGCCACGTCGGCGTCGCGCTGGCCGTCGGCGACCGGCGACCCGCTGCGGTACGTCGTCCGGTCGCCGTCCCGGTCCGTCACCACCGGCTGGCCGTCGCGCGCGTCGACCACCCCGTCACCGTTGCTGTCCTGCGCCGTACGACGCCGCAGGAGCGAAGGAACGTTCACCACCACACCTCCTTGTCGATGCGTGCAGCCCTCGGAAGGGTCGGTGGCCGCCACGCGGGAACGACCGGTATGTACCCCGTGCGTCGATCGACCACACTCCCGCTGTCCGGGCATGGCCGTCCAAGGAGGCGCGACCGTGGCGGTGCGCGCCCGGTCGCCGGCCGACCGGCGTACCGGACGCCTCACCTCGGCCAGGTCCGCGTGCGGGGCTATGGCCGCGCGGCGACGAACGTTCCCCGGGCGTGAACGGTGACGACCAGACCGCGTTCGCGCAGCTCACGCATTGCCATCCGGACGGTTCCCCGGGCCACGCCGTACGTCTGCTGCAGGTGCAGTTCGCTGGGTAACGGTTGGCCGGGCCGCAGCTTGCCCTCTTCGATCTCCCTGGCGAGCCGGTCCGCCAACTGCCGGTAGAGCGGCACGTTGTGCAGCGGGCTCGTCATGGGCGGCAGCGTAAACACGCACATGATCTGTACGTGTCCGGGGATGTCCAGCGTGTAGACGTCTAGCATCTGAACGTATAGTGACTGTACGTTTGTCACAGCCAGTACGAAGGCGGCCCCCGGCCAGCGATTGCGCCGCTGGCCGGGGGCCTTGATCGCCCGCTAGGAGGCGACCCTTGAGCACCCTACCCACCCTGCCCGCCTGCGGAGAACTTGCGACGGTCCGGATCGAGTTGTATACGCCGGGCTCCTTGGACGCCTGCGTGTACGCCTGCGCAGCGCACATCGTCCGCGCGGCTGTAGCCGTTGACAGAGCCGGCTTGGCAGCACAGCTGACGGGCATGGCACCGGACGTGGAGCGGTCCTGTGGTTACGTGTTCGTCTTCTCGACCGGGACCTTCGGCGATGCTCCGGCCGACCTGGTGCACCCGTGCTGGTGTAACCGGGACGACTGCGAACGTCGGGGTCAGCACCGCTCCCGTACCCTCAGCGCGGGCACCAACCGGCCAGCAGCGTTCGGCGTCGATGTGGCCCTGGTGCAAGCCGTGCACCCGGCCGCTGAGCCGATGGTGCGCCTGACGAGCGTGGAGAGCAGCACGCCAACGAGCCTGGTCCTGTCGGTCGGGCAGACGCGGATCTTGCGGTACCGCCTGGCCAACCTGCTCGACACGGCCAGAGCGGAGCGCAACGGAGGGCGCTGGGCGTAGTCCAGCCGGCGAGGGAGCCGCCCCGTTCGGAGCCGGGCGGTTCCCGACTACCCTTGGTACCCGTGCCAGAGGGACACACCATCCACCGCCTGGCGGCCCGGCACGCCGAGCTGTTCGCCGGGGACAAGGTCACCGCCAGCAGCCCGCAGGGCCGCTTCACCGAGGGCGCCGCCGTGCTCTCCGGCACCGTCCTGGACGGCACCGAGGCGTACGGCAAGCACCTGCTGCACCACTACGCCGACGAGCGGACCCTGCACGTCCACCTCGGCCTGTACGGCAGGTTCACCGACGGGGACGGCGAGCCGCCCGTACCGGTGGGGCAGGTCCGGTTGCGGCTGGCCAGCGACCGGCACTGGCTCGACCTGCGCGGACCCACCGCCTGTGAACTGCTCACCCCGCCCGAGGTGGCGGCGCTGCGCGGCCGGCTCGGCCCGGACCCGCTGCGCGCCGACGCCGACCCCGACCGGGCGTACGCCCGGATCCGGCGCAGCCCCACCCCGCTCGCCGCGCTGCTGCTGGACCAGTCGGTGGTGGCCGGCACCGGCCTGATCTTCGTGACCGAGGCGCTGTTCCGGGCCGGCCTGCGGCCGACGCTGCCCGGCCGGCAGCTCACCCCGGCGGGCTGGGTGGCGCTCTGGGCCGACCTGGTGACGCTGATGACCCGGGCGGTGGGGCGCGGCCGGATCGACACCGTCCGCGACGCCCACCTGCCCGAGGCGATGGGCCGCCCCGCCCGCGTCGACCGGCACGGCGGTGAGGTGTACGTCTACCGCCGTCCCGGCGAACCCTGCCACGTCTGCGGCAGCCCGGTCAGCCGGGGCGCGCTGGCCGGTCGCAACCTCTACTGGTGCCCCACCTGCCAACCCTGACCCCGTCCCCCGGTCGGTGGCTCAGGGGCCGTCGACCAGCCAGCTGGCCACCTCGACCTGGTTGGTGAAGACCGTGTCGCCGTCCAGGCTCCACGCGAGGCAGTGCGCGACCGTCCAGTCGGCCACCCGTTCCCGGTCCAGCCCGAGCGCGCCGGTGATCCGGTCCAGCCGCCGCCGTACCGCCGCCGGGGAGTGCCCCAGCTCGACGCCGCGCACGATCGGCACCACCGCGAACTCCCGTTCACCCAGCAACGGCTTCGGGTCGATCACCAGCCACGGCTCGCGGGTCGCCCGCAGCACGTTGCCGGCGTGCAGGTCCTGGTTGACCAGGACCTGCTCGCCCTGGCTGTCGACCAGCCGGTCCAGCCGGTCGAGCGCCGCGTCGACCAGTCGCCGCTCGTACGGCCGGCCGGCCCGTTCCCACGCGCGGGGCAGCCGCCGCCGCCAGCCGGCGGCCTCCTCGGCGAGCGGGGTGAACGGCCCGGCCGCCCGCCGCCACAGCCGGGGCAGCAGGGCGGCGACCACGTCCACCGCCTCGTCGGCGGGCAGCTCGTGCAGCGGCGAGCCGGGTCGGCACCGCTCCACCAGCAGCGCCCGTCGCCGCGGATCGTGGGCGAGCAGCCGGACCGCCGCCTCGCCGTCCCAGTGCGCCAGCGCGTCGGCCTCGTGCCGGCTGTCCGGATCCGGGTACTGCAACTTCAGCACCGCCGAGGTGCCGTCGGGCAGCTCGGCCGGCATCGCCAGCGAGGCGAACGCGTACGGAAAGGGCGGCCCGAGCCGCAGCGACCACTGCTGCGCGCACTCGTCACGCCACCGGGGCAGCGTCGCCAGCCACTCCGGCCCGCCCGGTCGCCGCCGCACCCACGACAGGCCCGCCGGTATCTCCACCCGTCCATGATGCGGATTGTGGAGAGTTGTTGTCGTCCTGGCGACAACAACTCTCCACAAAGACACCAGCCCGCCGGCGACAGTGTCGGTCAGTGCGCGTGCGGGCGGCGTTGCCCTGCCGGCTCTCGCAGCGCACCCGGCGTCGGTGCGCGGTCCGCTCTCGGAGCACCCGGTGTCAGCGTGCGGCCCGGCGTCGGTGCGCGGTCCGGTGCTCGCGTGTGGGGCGGTGTTGCGCGTGGCTCGTTGTCAGCGCGCGGCCCGGTGTTGGTACGCGGCCGGGGGTCGGTGCGCGGTCCGGTGCTCGCGGGTCGGGCGGTGTCAGCGCGTCGGCCGGTGCCAGTGTGCGGCCGGGTGTCAGTGCGTGGGGCGCTACTCGTGCGTGAGGCGGTGTCGCGTGCGGTCGGGTAGTAGGGCGGTGGAGCGGGTGGGGTGGAGTGGGTGGGGCTGGTCAGGGGTGCCAGCCGGCGGCGGTGAGGGCCGCGCGGAGCTGGGCCGCCACCTCTTCGGGGCGGTGCCGGACGTCGAAGGCGGTGAACCGCAGGATTCGGTCTCCGGAGATCCAGACTCCGTTCTGCCGGCGCAGGTCCGCCGCCCAGTGCCGGACGTCCATGTGGTGCGCCCCATCGACCTCGACGTGCAGGCCCCATCGCCGCCAGTAGGCGTCCAGGTACCGCACTCGCCCGTCGGCGTCCCGCCGCCGTTCCTGCAACTCGGGCCGGGGCAGTGCGTACCGGCGACAGAGCCGGACCAGGTCGATCTCGGACAGCGCCTCCGCCCCGCCGGCCAGGTCGCCGATGGTGTGCCGGATCAGGGTCGCCCGCCGCAGGCAGGGCAGCCGGCGGGTTACCGTGTCGAGTTCCCCGGGGGTCACCCGGCGCTGCTGGCAGCCGGCGGCCAGCACCGCCTGCGCCTCGTCGTCGGACCTCATCCACTGCGCGGCGTCGACGAGCGACCGGGCCATCGTGGTGCGGTCCGGCCGCCCCCGCTGCCGGTCGTCGTCGCCGAGGTGCCGGGTTCGGCGGACCCGCACCGCCGGCATCCCGAGCGGCAGCCGGCGCAGCAGGTCGGGGGCCTGGCGCTGGTACGGGATCAGCACGTCCACCGCCTCGTGCCGCCACCGCCCGCGGAGCCCGGCCGCCTGCGCCGCCGCGAGACCGGCCAGGACCGCGCCGTCACCGGCGGCCAGTACCGCCACCCAGCGCGACTGGTCGACGGTCACCGGGCCACCGCCGACCCGCAGGATGCCCCGGCAAACCCGCTCCCAGCGGCCGGTGGCCAGCAGGTGGCGGATCCGGGAGGGGGTGAGTTCGGCGGTGGCCTGTGCCCAGCTCACCACCCCCGCCTGCGTGAAGAGCAACCAGTCGAGGGCGGCATCGTCGTCGCCGGGCATCCGCATCCGCCGAGCAGACCATGCTTTGTGGAGAGTTGTTGTCGCCAGGGCGACAACAACTCTCCACAAAGCGCGCCGCGTGGCGGGGGGACGGGGGTGTCAGCGGTCGAGGGCGTCGACGGCCTTGCGGGCGGCGATCAGCACCGGATCCCAGACCGGGGCGTACGGCGGGGCGTAGCCGAGATCGAGGGCGGTCATCTCGTCCACCGTCATCTCGTTCCACAGCGCCACGGCCAGCGCGTCGATCCGCTTCGCCGCCTCCGAACGGCCGACGATCTGCGCGCCGAGCAACCGCCCGGTGGGACGTTCGGCGATCAGCTTCACCGTCATCGGTTCGGCCCCCGGGTAGTAGCCGGCCCGGTTCGTCGACTCGGCGATCACCGAGACGAACTCGAACCCGGCCGCCCGGGCGTCCCGCTCCCGTAGCCCGGTACGCCCCACCTCCAGGTCGCAGACCTTCGTCACGGCGGTGCCGATCACCCCGGGGAAGGTGGCGTACCCGCCACCGATGTTGATCCCGGCGACCCGGCCCTGCTTGTTGGCGTGGGTGCCGAGGGGGACGTGCACCGACATGCCGGTGACCCGGTGCAGGGTCTCCACGCAGTCGCCGGCCGCCCAGACGTCGGGCACCCCGACCACCCGCATCCGCCGGTCCACCAGCACCCCGCCGGTCTTGCCGAGCGGGAGGCCGGCGGTGGCGGCGAGCGCGGTGTTGGGGCGTACCCCCAGGCCGAGGACCACCACGTCGGCCGGCACCGGGCCGGCGGAGGTGACCACCGCGGACACCCGGCCGTCGCGCTGCTCGACCCCGCTGACCGTGACGCCGGTACGGATCTCGACGCCCAGCCCCCGCATCGCCTCGGCGACCAGGCGGGCCATGTCCTCGTCGACCGTGGCCATCGGCTGCTCGCCCCGCTCGACCAGGGTGACGGCGAGCCCGCGCTGGATCAGCGCCTCGGCCATCTCCACCCCGATGTAGCCGCCGCCGACCACCACCGCCCGGCGGGGCGCGGGGGTGTTGTCCAGCCAGGCCCGCAGCCCCGCCGCGTCGTCCAGCGTCTGGATGCCGAAGATGCCGTCGACGTCGTCGTCCGCCCAGTCGGGCAGGTTCGGGACCGCGCCGGTGGCGTACATCAGGGTGTCGAACCGTTCGCGGACCTCGCCGCCGTCGTCGAGCCGGCGGGCGGTGACCTCCCGCCGGTCGAGGTCGATGCCGGTGACCTCGGTGCGCAGCCGCACGTCGATGGCGAAGTCGTCGCGGAAGGTGGCCGGGTCGCGGGCGATCAGCGCGTCCCGCTCCTCGACCAGCCCACTGATCCAGTACGGGATGCCGCACGCCGAGTACGACGTGAAGTGTCCCCGCTCGAACGCCACGATCTCCAGGTCGTCGACGCCCCGGCGACGACGGGCCTGGGAGGCCGCCGCCATCCCGGCGGCGTCCCCTCCGACGACGATCAGCCGCTCTGCCACGACGCCCACTCTTCCACGCACCGGCCGTCCCCGGGCGGCCCACCGACACCCCGGCCGCCGTCGGGCCGGTCCGCACGACGACGGTCACCGACACGCCGGTCGCCGGAACGACGACCGGCGTCGGGTCGGCCGGCCCGACGGCGGCCAGTCCCGGGCCGGTCAGCCACGGGTCTGCCGGGCGACCTCGGCGACCACGTCCTCCAGCCGGCCCGACCGGGCGAACACGGCCCGCTGCCGGGCGGCCCCGGTGCCGTGCCGGCGCAGCCCGGCCAGCAGGTCGGTCACCTCGGCCAGGTCGTCGTGCGCCTGAAGCGCCGGGCGGACCCGCTCGACCAGCCGGTCCACCAGCTCCCAGGCCGGGCACAGCTCACCGTTGGCCAGGTCGACGCCGTCGCCCTCCAGCCCGTCGTGGGCGGCCCGCCAGTGCGCGGCGACCAGCAGGTGGTGGTCGGTGTTGACCGCCGGGCGGCCCGCCGCCACGTCCGCCATGGCGGTGGCGACCAACGCCCGGACCAGGGCGGCCACCAGCACCGCGTCGTCGACCGACGGGCAGACGTCGCCGATCCGGACCTCCACCGTCGGGTACTTCGCCGACAGCCGGGCGTACCAGTAGAGCATCCCCTCGTCGAGCATTACCCCACTGGAGATCAACTGCCGGATCAGCCGCTCGTAGTGCTCGTGGGACTCCAGGTAGGGGGTGGGCGCCACCGACGGCCAGCGTTCCCACTCGACGGACCGCCAGCTCGCGTACCCGGTGTCGACGCCCTCCGAGAACGGCGAGTTGGTGGTCATCGCGTGCAGCACCGGCAGCCACGGCCGGATGTGGTTGAGCACCTGCACCCCGGTGTCCGGGTCGGGGACACCCACGTGCACGTGCATGCCGTTGTTGCCGGGGCCGGGCACCAGCAGCCGGAACCGCTCGATCATCCGGTCGAAGCGGGGCTTGTCGACCACCGCCGGCACCGGTCCCGCCACCGGCCCCGTACCGATGGCCAGCACCCGGACGCCGGCCCGCTCGGCGGCGTCGGCCAGCGCGCCGCGCAGCACGCCCAGCGAGTGCCGGATCGACGCCAGCTCCAAGCCCGGCGGGCTGCCGATCTCGATCTGGCTGGTCTGGAACTCCCGCTCCACCTGCCCGCGCAGCTCGGCCGGCACCTGCTCCATGACCAGGTCGACGGCGGGCACCGCGGCACCGGTGTGCGGATCGACCAGGAGGAACTCCTCCTCCACCCCCACCGTGAGCCGGTCGACCCCGGTCCGCTCCGGAGTCACCTCCCCGGCCGCCACCCCACTGGTCATCGCCATCACCGTCCGTCCGTCCCGGCCGCGGCGGGTCCGCTGCGGTCCTGCCCGGCCCATTACCCGCGGTGTCCGGCGGAGAAAACGCGACACGGCGAGCCGTCGCGCCGGATGCTTACCATGACCCGGTCCGCCGACCGGTGCCGTGCCGCACCCCCGCCCCGGCCGGGGCGGGTCGGGGCGGCGAGGGAGGGAGGCCAGGTGACCCCGACGACGGTGGCCCGGGAGGCGTCCCCGCTGCCCGTCCGGCCCGGCCAGCCCGTCCGGCCGCCCGCGCCGGACTGGCGGCGGCAGGTGCCGAGGATGTTCGCGTCGCTGCTGTGGTTCGTCGCCGCGATCTGCGCGCTGGCGGCGGTGAGCAGCGCGGCCAACGCCGAGTTCCAGCCGGTCCGCAGCACCATCGACACGCTGCTGGTGCCGGCCCCCGCCAATCTGGCGTACGCCGTCTTCCTCGGCACCCTCGCCGCGGCCGTGCTGCGCCGCAAGCGGCTGGCGTACTGGGTGCTGGTCGTCTACTTCATCCTCAGCCTGGTCGTCGGCGTGCTGACCGGCCTGCTGCTGGTGACCGTCGGCGCGGACCAGCTCACCGACGACGCCGGCCGACGGCTGTTCACCCTGGTCGAGACCGTCGGCGTCTGGGTGGGCACCGGCTTCGCCGCCGTCGCGCTGGCGCTGCTGCGGGCCGCCCGACGGGAGTTCTACGCCCGGGTCCGCAGTGGCAGCACCCGGCGCGCCCTCGGGGTGTTCTTCGGCCTCGCCGCGGCGGCCGTCGGGCTGGGTTACCTGCTGCTCACCGCCGTGCCCGGCAGCCTGCGGAGCTGGCTGGACCGGGTCGGGTACGCCATCGAGAAGGTCTTCGGCGGGGCGATCACCCTGGACGTCACCCGGCAGGGCCAGGCCCCCGGCTGGGTCAACCTGCTGCTCGGCGGGATGGGTGCGGTCGCCTTCCTCGCCGGCCTGTTCACCCTGCTGCGCTCGCAGCGCGCCGCCGCCGTGCTGCACCCCGACGAGGAGCAGCGGATCCGGGAACTGCTGGCCCGGTACGGCGACCGGGACTCGCTCGGCTACTTCGCCACCCGGCGGGACAAGGCGGCGATCTTCTCGGCCAGCGGCAAGGCGGCGCTGACCTACCGGGTGGTCAACGGGGTGAGCCTGGCCAGCGGCGACCCGGTCGGCGACCCGGAGGCGTGGGGGCCGGCGATCACCGCCTGGTTGGACCAGGCCCGGGAGTACGCCTGGACCCCGGCGGTGATGGGGGCCAGCGAGATCGGCGCGCGGGCCTACCACCGGCACGGGCTGAAGGTGCTGCAACTGGGCGACGAGGCGATCCTGCTGGCCCGGGAGTTCGACCTGGGCGGGCGGGACATGCGGCCGGTCCGGCAGGCGGTGCACCGGGCCGAGCGGGCCGGTCACACCGCGCTGGTCCGCCGGCACCACGAGATCCCGCCGGACGAGCTGGCCGACCTCGCCGCGCTGGCCACCCGCTGGCGGGACACCGAACACGAGCGCGGCTTCTCGATGGCGCTGGGCCGGCTCGGCGACCCGGCCGACGGCGACTGTGTGCTGGTCGAGGCCAGGGACGGCAGCGGCCGGGTGCGGGCGCTGCTGTCGCTGAGCCCGTGGGGGGCCGACGGGTTGTCGCTGGACCTGATGCGTCGGGACCGCACCGCCGACAACGGGGTCACCGAGTTCATGGTGGCCGCGCTGCTCGGTGCCGCGCCCCGGCTGGGCGTCGAGCGGGTGTCGTTGAACTTCGCCGTGTTCCGGTCGGTCTTCGAGCAGGGCGCGCGGATCGGTGCCGGCCCGGTGATCCGGTTGTGGCGGCGTACCCTGCTGTTCTTTTCCCGCTGGTGGCAGTTGGAGTCGCTGTACCTGTCCAACGCCAAGTACCAGCCGCACTGGACGCCCCGCTACCTGTGCTTCGGCGAGCGGCGGGAGCTGGCCCGGGTGGGGTTGGCCGCCGCCGTCGCCGAGGGCTTCCTGGCGTTGCCCGGTGGCCGGCCGTCCCCGCTGCACGGGGTGCCCCCGGCCGGGGGCGGGGTGGGTTTCGTGCCGCCCGACGCCGGTGCGGTGCAGGCGGTCAGCCCGGAACCGGCCCGCGAGCAGCTTCCCGAGCAGGTCCGGGTCCGGCGGGCGAAGCTGGACCGGCTGCGGGCGCAGGGCGTCGAGGCGTACCCGGTGGGGTGGCCGCGTACCGACGACTGCGCGGCGGTGCGGCGGCGGCACGCCGGGCTGGCCCCGGACACCGGGACCGGGGAGACGGTCTCGGTGGCCGGGCGGGTGCTGCTGGTCCGCGACCACGGCCGGATCTGCTTCGTCACCGTCCGTGACGGTGGCGGCGACCTGCAACTGGTGCTGGAGAAGGAGCTGGACCGGTGGCGGGCCACCGTCGACATCGGCGACCACGTCGGCGCGACCGGCGAGGTGTACGCCACCCGGCGCGGCGAGGTGTCGGTCCGGGTGGCCGACTGGCGGCTCACCGCCAAGTGCCTGCGCCCGCTGCCGGACAAGCACCACGGCCTGGCCGACCCGGAGGCGCGGGTCCGCCGCCGCTACCTGGACCTGGCGATCAACCCGCAGGCGCGGGAGCTGCTGCGGGCGCGTAGCGCCACCCTGACCAGCCTGCGGCAGACCCTGGTGACCCGGGACTTCCTGGAGGTGGAGACGCCGATCCTGCAACGGGTGCACGGCGGTGCCAACGCCCGCCCGTTCGTCACCCACAGCAACGCCTACGACCTGCGGTTGACCCTGCGGATCGCCCCCGAGCTGTATCTCAAGCGGCTCGCGGTGGGCGGCGTCGAGCGGGTGTACGAGCTGGGCCGGGTGTTCCGCAACGAGGGCGTCGACTTCAGCCACAACCCGGAGTTCACCGTGCTGGAGGCGTACCAGGCGTACGCCGACTACCACGACATGCGGGAGCTGGCCCGGGAGCTGATCGTGGCGGCGGCGGTGGCGGTGCACGGCGCTCCGCTGGCCCGTCGACCCGACACCGGTGAGCTGGTGGACATCGGCGGGCCGTGGCCGGTGCACACGGTGCACGGGGCGGTCTCCGCCGCGCTGGGCGAGGAGGTGACCGTCGAGACCGGGGTGGCCACCCTGCGCCGCCTCGCCGATGCGGCCCGGGTGCCGTACGACCCGGGGTGGGAGCGCGCCGAGCTGATGTCGGAGCTGTACGAGCGGCTCGTCGAGGCGGCCACCGACCTGCCCACCTTCTATCTGGACTTCCCGACCGAGGTCTCGCCGCTGACCCGCCAGCACCGGGCCGATCCCCGGTTGGCCGAGCGGTGGGACCTGGTGGCGTTCGGGATGGAGCTGGGCACCGCGTACTCGGAGCTGGTCGACCCGACCGAGCAGCGACGGCGGTTGACCGCCCAGTCGCTGAAGGCGGCCGGCGGTGACCCGGAGGCGATGGAGCTGGACGAGGACTTCCTCACCGCGCTGGAGTACGCGATGCCGCCGACCGGTGGTCTGGGGCTGGGCGTGGACCGGCTGGTGATGCTGCTGACCGGCCGGTCCATCCGGGAGACCCTGCCGTTCCCGATGGTCCGCGAGTCCTCGTGAGCCGCCCCCGCCCGCACTCTGACCCGGACCCGGCGTCCGGGTCGGCGGGCCGTGCGGGCGACGGGCACCGGGCCGCCCGGACCGGGGCGGCGGTGGCGTTGCTGGCGGCGGCGGTCTGCTACGCCTCCTGGCTGCTCGCCCCGGTGCTCAATCCGGGGCTGCGGCCGGTGCGGAGCTACCTGAGCGAGCTGGCCGCGCGGGACCAGCCGTACCACCTGTTCTTCCAGCTCGGCGACGTGGTGACCGGGCTCTGCGCGGTGGTGGCCGGGGTGCTGCTGGGCCGGGTGGCCCGGGAGGTGCCCCGGGTGGCCCGCTGGGGGCTGGTGGTCTTCGGGGTGGCGACCGCCGTGGACGGCGGCTGGACCACGATGGACTGCGCGCCGTCGGTGGACGCCCGCTGCGCGCGGCTGGAGGAGCTGGGTGAGCTGTCCTGGCGGCACCAGGCGCACACCGTCACCTCGTCGGTGGCGGTGGCCGGGGCGTTGCTCTCCCTGGTGGCGCTGCTCGCCGTGCTGCGCGGCCCGGCCCGCCGCCGGGCCGGCCTGGTGGTGGCGGTGGTGCTGGCGGTCGGCACGGTCGGGACGCTGGTCGCCTCGGTCCACCCGGGGTACGGGCTGGGCCTGTGGCAGCGGACCCAGCTGACCGGGCTGTCCGGCTGGCTGCTGCTGGCCGCCGCCGTCGCCCTCCGGGGGACCGGCCCCCGCCCGGAGCGGCCCCGGTGACCGGCCCGCCCGCCGACCGGCCCGCCGCCGGCGCCGACCGGGTGGTCCGCCCCGCGGCCGACGACGACCGGGCGGTCCGCCCCGCGGCCCACGACGACCGGGCGGTCCGGCCCGTCGCCGAGGCCGACCGGGCGGCCCGGGCCGGCGGGCCGGGGGTGCTGCTCTGCCCGGGGATGGGGGAGGGGGCATCGACCTGGGACCGGCTGGTCCCGCTGCTGACCGCCGCCGGCTGCCGGGTGCGCCGGCTGGACCGGCCGGACGACGGCCGGGTGCCCACCCTCACCGCCGAGCTGGGCCGGATCGACGTGGCCGTCGCGGGGCTGGGCCGGCCGGTGCTGGTGGCGCACTCGGCGGCGGCGTTGCCCGCCGAGGCGTACGCCCGGCGGCATCCGGGCCGGCTGGCCGGGCTGGTGCTGGTGGATCCGAGCCTGGTGGATCCGGGCGGGGCGGCGCGGTGGGGGTGGTGGTCGGCGCGGTCGGCCGGCGCGGCGGCGGCGCTCGCCCCGGTGCTGGCCGGAGGGCTCGACCGGTCCGGGCTGGCCCGTCGGTGCGGCCCGTGGGCGTGGCGGCGGGCGGTGCGCCGGATGAGCGTCCGGCCGCCCGACCCGGCGTCGGCGGTGCCGTGGGGGTCGGGGGCGGTGCTGGTGGGGGCGTTGACGCAGTGGCTGGCGCATCCGGCGGTGGCGGCGGAGCTGCTGGCGTTGCGGGCGGTGACGCCCGCGCCGGTGCTCCCGGTGCGGGTGCTGACCGCGCTCGGCGACGTGGCCACCCCGGCCGGTCGGGCGGCGTGGCGGGTCGGGCACGCCCGGTTGGCGGCGAGCTTCCCGGCCGGTCGGCAGGAGGTGCTCCGGGACGCCCGGCACCTGGTGCACGTGGACCAGCCGGCGGTGGTGGCCGCCGCGGTCGCGGCCGTCCGGCGTGACAGCGGGTCCTAGTCTGGGGCGCGTGTCGGGGCTGCGGATGGTGACGGGTCTGTGGGCGTACACGCTCGTCGGGCTGACGTTGCTCGCGGACCGGCCGGGCGACCTGCTGGCCGGGGCGGCGGTGGTGGCCGCGCTGCTGCTGGTCGCCCTGCTGGCGGCCCGGCCCCGGCCGGCGGTCGGGTCGGGTGGCGGGCGGCGGCAGGCGGTCGGGTTACGGGCCCGGCGTCGGGACGTGCCCCGCCAGGTCGATCCGGACGCGCCGGGTCGGCCGCGTCCCCGGGCACCCGGGGGTTCCCCGCCGGTCGGCTGGTCCCCGGTCGCGGGCTGATTCCGCGCGCCGCCGACCCCCGACCGGTTCCGTCGTCAACCGTCGCACTGTGGAGCACCGGCAGCCCTGACGGGCGGCCGGCAGCCGTCCCGTGCGGACGACCGGATTCGGCCCGAGGGGTTCCATCATGCTCGCCTTCTCACCTGTGCACGACGCGGCCGCCGCCGCGGGTTCCGTCGTCGGCTGGCTCGCCGAGCTGCTGACGCCGCTGGCCGGCGGGGCCGCCACCGCCGCCGCGATCGTCGCCTTCACCATCGTCGTCCGCCTGTTGATCTCACCGCTCACCGTCGCCCAGGTCCGCGCGGAGCGGCGTCGCGCGGCGCTCGCCCCGCAGCTGCGCCAGCTCCAGCAGCGGTACGCGGGCGACCCGGCGACGTTGCAGTCGGAGGTGTTCGCGCTCTACCGCCGGGCCGGGGCGTCGCCGGTGGCGGGGTGCCTGCCGGCGCTGCTCCAGGCGCCGTTCTTCCTGGTCATGTACCGGCTGTTCGGCACCGGTGACGGTGCCGTCGGGCTGCTCGACGCGCGGCTGGCCGGGGTGCCGCTGGGCTGGCACCTGGGCGACGGTTTGTCGCCGTCGGTGCTGCTGGTCTTCGGGGTGCTGCTGGCGACCCTGGCCGGCCTGGCCACGGTGCTGTCCCGGCGGGCGGCGGCGTCGGCCGCCGTCCCGGGCGACCAGCCGGGAGCGGCGCTGCTGGCCCGGGTGCTGCCGCTGCTGCCGTACGGCACGGTGCTGCTGGCGCTGGTGGTGCCGTTGGCGGCGGTGCTCTACCTGGTCACCACGACCGGGTGGACGGTCGCCGAGCACGTGCTGCTGCGCCGGCCGCGACCGGAACCGGTCGAAGCCATCGACGAGCGTTGACAAGTGCGGGGACGGGAGCGTAGAAAACCGCTCAGAGAGCGCTCTCTAAGCTCCCGTCCCCGATGGAGAGGCACCCCCGATGAACGCTGTCCCGGCGGCTCCGGTCGCCCCCACCGCCCCGCGCCGGCCCCGTCGCCGGCTCGCCCTGGCGGTCACCCTCGCCGCCGCCACCGCGCTGACCGGCGTCTCGGTCGCCGCGCAGGCCGCCGTCCCGACGCCGCCGTCGGGGTGGAGCCTGGTGTGGAGCGACGACTTCACCGGCGCGGCCGGCACCCTGCCGTCCTCGGCCAACTGGATCGTCGACACCGGCACCAGCTACCCCGGCGGCCCGGCCAACTGGGGCACCGGCGAGATCCAGACGTACACCGGCAGCACCGCCAACCTGGCCCACGACGGGTCCGGCAACCTGCGGATCACCCCGCTGCGCGACTCCGGCGGCCGGTGGACCTCGGCCCGGATCGAGACGGTCCGCACCGACTTCAAGCCGCCGACCGGCGGGGTGCTGGCGATCGAGGGGCGGATCCAGATGCCCAACGTCACCGGCGCGCAGGCGGCCGGCTACTGGCCGGCGTTCTGGGCGCTCGGCTCGCCGTACCGGGGCAACTACCAGAACTGGCCGGGCATCGGCGAGATCGACGTGATGGAGAACGTCAACGGGCTCAACCAGGTGTGGGGCGCGCTGCACTGCGGGGTCGCCCCGGGCGGGCCGTGCAACGAGTTCAGCGGGCTGGGCGCCACCCGGGTCTGCCCCGGCAGCGCCTGCCAGGCCGCCTTCCACACCTACCGCACCGAGTGGGACACCTCGGTCAGCCCGCAGCAACTGCGCTGGTACGTCGACGGGCAGCTGTTCCACACCGTCACCCAGACCCAGGTCGGGGCCAGCTACTGGGCGCAGATGACCGGCCACGGTGGCTACTTCCTGCTGCTCAACGTGGCGATGGGCGGCTCCTTCCCGGACGGGGTGGCCGGTGCCGTCACGCCGACCGGCTCGACCGTCTCCGGCCGGCCGATGGTGGTCGACTACGTCGCGGTCTACCGCCGGGGTGGCGGCTCCACCCCGACGCCGACCCCCACCACGCCGGCCCCGACCACGCCGCCCCCGTCGGGCACCGTGGACGCCTACTCGACGATCCAGGCCGAGGCGTTCTCGGCGCAGAACGGGGTGGCCGTCGAGACGTGCGCCGAGGGCGGGCAGAACATCGCCGCGCTGCGCAACGGCGACTGGGCCCGCTACGACAACGTGGACTTCGGCACCAGCGGGCCGCGCGACTTCCTGGCCCGGGTGGCCTCCGGCGCGGCGGGCGGGGTGAGCGGCCTGGTCGAGGTGCGGCTGGACAGCCCGACCGGCACCCCGATCGGCAGCTTCGCGCTGGCCAACACCGGAGGCTGGCAGAGCTGGCGGTCGGTGCCCGGCAACGTGTCGGCGGTGACCGGCCGGCACAGCGTCTACCTCACCTTCAGCAGTGGCCAGCCGGCCGACTTCGTCAACGTCAACTGGTTCACCTTCCGCCGCTGACCGGGCGGTGCGGGGTCCGTGCCGGGGTGGCGCGGACCCCGCACCCATGCGCCGGGCCGGCTCGCGCCCCGGCGACCGCCCGTGCCGAGGTGGTCGGGAGGCGGCGGGGAGCGGGGCGGCCGGAACGGGCTCTGGACATTAACAGTTAAGAGTCTTAATAATGAGCGCGGACGTGGACGACCGTGGATCGGTTCCCCGGTCGTCCCGGCGGTCCCACCCCCGGACCGCGCCCCCGGCCCGCGCAGGCGGACCGGTCGCACCCCCCGCCCCGGTCCCTGGAGGCCACCCGTGAGACTCCGCTCCCCCCGCGCGGCCACCCTCGCCGTCGCGCTCGCCGCAGCCCTGGTCACCGGCACGATCGTGGCCCCGCCGGCCGCGTCCGCCGCCACCGCCGCCTTCGTCCGCACCGCCAGCTGGAGCAGCGGGTACGAGGCGAAGTTCACCGTCACCAACGACACCTCGACCGCCGTCAGCTCGTGGAACGTCCAGTTCGACCTGCCGTCCGGCAGCACCGTCGGCTCGTTCTGGGACGCCCGGCTCAGCAGCTCCGGCCAGCACGTCACCGCCCTCAACCAGAGCTGGAACGGCAGCCTCGCGCCGGGTGCCAGCACCACCTTCGGCTTCGTCGTCGCGGGCACCGGCGACCCGGTCAACTGCACGGTCAACGGCGCGGCCTGCACCGGCGGCGGCCCCGGCAACCCGACCGGCCCGGCCACCCCGGGCGGGCTGCGGGTCACCGGCACCACCGCCTCCTCGGCCACGCTGGCCTGGAACGCCGTCTCCGGCACGGTCACCGGCTACCGGGTCTACGAGGGCGGCACGGTCAAGGCCACCGTCACCGGCACCTCGACCACCGTCTCCGGGCTGGCCGCCTGCTCCGCACACAGCTGGACCGTCACGGCGTACAACGCGGCCGGCGAGTCGGCGAAGTCGTCCCCGGTGTCGGCCACCACCACCGGCTGCACCGGCGGCACCGGCACGATGGCCGCCGCCCCCTACCTCTACCCGGGCTGGGGTGACCCGCCCGCCCCGGCGACGGTGATGGGGGCGACCGGGGTGAAGTGGTTCACCATCGCGTTCGTGCTCTCCGGCGGTGGCTGCACCCCGGCCTGGGACGGCTCCGGGCCGCTCACCGGGGGCGCGCACGCCAGCACCATCGCCGCGATCCGGGCGGCCGGCGGCGACGTCATCCCGTCGTTCGGCGGCTGGAGCGGCAACAAGCTCGGCCCGAACTGCGCGTCGGCCAGTGCCCTCGCCGGGGCGTACCAGCAGGTGATCAACGCGTACGGCCTGAAGGCGATCGACGTCGACATCGAGAACAGCGACGAGTTCGAGAACGAGGTGGTGCAGGACCGCATCCTCGGCGCGCTGAAGATCGTCAAGCAGAACAACCCGGGGATCAGGACGATCGTCACCTTCGGCACCTCGACCACCGGGCCGTCGTACTACGGCACCCGGCTGATCAACCAGGCCGCCGCGCTCGGCGCGAACATCGACACCTTCACCATCATGCCGTTCGACTTCGGCGGCGGGGCGAACATGTACCAGAACACCGTCAACGCCGCCGAAGGGCTGAAGACCACGCTGAAGGCGGCGTTCGGCTGGTCGGACGCGACCGCGTACGCGCACATGGGCATCAGCGGCATGAACGGGCTCTCCGACCAGCAGGAGCTGACCTCGCCGGCCACCTGGACCCAGATCCGGGACTGGGCCAAGGCGCGGGGGCTGTCCCGCTTCACCTTCTGGTCGGTCAACCGGGACCGCCCGTGCCCGGGGGGCGGGGTGGTCGCCAACTGCTCCGGCATCGCCCAGAACCTGTGGGAGTTCACCTCGATCACCGCACGGTACTGAGCACCACCGCCCGGTGGGGCCGGCCGGTCCGGCCTCCCGGGCGGGCCGGCTCCCGGTCAGCGGCCGGTGGTCACCGACCGCCGGTCGTCCCGGTCGCGGCGGGAGCGGATCTTCCTGGCCGCCCAGCTCCCGATCATGACGGCGAAGACCGCGAAGATGGCGTAGTTGAACCAGTCGCTGTACTTCTCCACGTCCTGCCAGCGCGAACCCAGGGTGTAGCCGAGGCCGACGACCAGTGCGTTCCACACCCCGCTGCCGAGTGTGGTGAGCAGCACGAACTCGCCCATCGGCATCCGGTTCGCGCCGGCCGGGACGGAGACCAGGCTGCGCACCACCGGCACCAGCCGGCCGATCAGCACCGCCCACCGGCCGTGCCGCTCGAACCAGCGGTCGGCCTTCTCCAGGTCGTCCCGGTCGACCAGCGGGATGCGGTCCAGCCAGTGCTTGAGCCGCTCCTCGCCGATCGCCGCGCCGAGCCAGTAGAGCACCAGCGCGCCGACCAGCGAACCGACGGTGGCGGCGGCGACGATCACCACCAGGTTGAACCGGCCCTCGGCGGCGAGGTAGCCCGCCATCGCCAGCACGATCTCGCTGGGGATCGGCGGGATGATGCTCTCCAACGCCACCAGGAAGGCGACGCCGACCGCCCCGAGGGAGTCGATGACGCTCGCCACCCAACCGGTCAGCCCGGTGAACTTGTTCGGGTCGACGTCCTGGGCGAGAGCCATTGTCGTCCTTTCCACGGGGCCGGTGGGATCGGACAGTGTTACCCGCCGGGCCGCCGCTCACACCTGGTCGTGGGCGATCCCACCCGCCGCCGCCCGGCCTGCTGACCCGGCCGACCCCGGCCGCGGCCGGACCGGCCCCGGCTGATCCGGGGGTCAGTCCGTCGGGTGCAGCGCCGGATCCGCCGCCCCGCGCCGCCAGCCGGTGAACCGCACGGTCAACCCGGCCCGGGAGGGCGAGCAGCAGAACGGCCCGGCCAGCGCGACCGCGTCCGGGGCGAGCGGGGCGAGCCGGACCAGCCGCCACGGCGTACCGGCGGTGCGCGCCCGGACGGTCAGCGCGTCGCCGTCCCGGCTGACCCGCACGGTCACCTCGTGCCCGTTCCAGTCCGGCACCGGGGCCACCGACCAGTCCGAGACCTCCCGGGTGACCACCGCGCCGACCTGCGGCAACCCGTCGCTGATCTCCACCCCGGCCTTCACCCAGTTCCGTTCGTCCACCCGGACCAGCACCCCGGCCTGGTCGAACTGCGCCGTGTAGTCCAGCACGAAGGTCACCTCGACCGCGGTGCCGACGGGGAACCCGGCGAGCAGCGCCGACCCGTCGTCGTGGACGAAGCCGTAGCCGGTGTGCCGCCACAGGTCGCTCTCCGCCCCCGGCTCCACCAGCAGGCCACCATCGTCGGTCCGCTCCACCCGCACGGGTGGGTGCAGCCACCGGCCCTCGTCCCAGTCCACCACGCGGGCGCCCACCGTCGGATGATCAGCCATGCCGGCACCGTACCCCGGCCGGCGGCGCGGGGGCGGTGACCCGGATGCCCGGCGCGGGAGGGTGACCCGGGCGCCCGCTGCGGGAGGCGGTGACCCGGGCGCCCGGCGCGGCCACCGGAGGAGGGTTCGCGTTTGCGGGGCGGGCGGATCGGAGACATTAGGCCGGCATGGGTGACAGGTGGTACTCCGAGGCCGTCGTCTACTGCCTCGACGTCGACACGTACGCGGACTCCGACGGTGACGGGATCGGTGACTTCCGGGGCCTGATCGGGCGACTCGACTACCTGGCGCGGCTGGGGGTGACCTGCCTCTGGCTCAACCCGATCCATCCCTCGCCCAACCAGGACGACGGCTACGACGCGACCGACTTCTACAACGTCGACCCGCGACTGGGAACCCTCGGCGACTTCGCCGAACTGCTGCACCAGGCCCGGAACCGGGGCATCCGGGTGATCATCGACCTGGTGGTCAACCACACCTCCGACCAGCACCCGTGGTTCCAGTCCGCCCGCTCCTCGCCCGACTCGCCGTACCGTGACTGGTACGTCTGGGCCGACCACGAGCCGGCGGACCGGCACCAGGGGATGGTCTTCCCGGGCGAGCAGCACGAGACGTGGAGCTACGACCGGACCGCCAAGGCGTGGTACTACCACCGCTTCTACCGGTTCCAGCCGGACCTGAACATCGAGAACCCGAAGGTCCGCGCCGAGATCAAGAAGATCACCTCGTTCTGGCTCCAGCTCGGTGTCTCCGGGTTCCGGATGGACGCCGTGCCGTTCATCATCGAGCAGACCGAACCGGGCAACCCGAACGCGCCCAAGGACTTCGACTTCCTCACCGACCTGCGCCAGCACGTCCAGTGGCGACGCGGCGACGCGGTGCTGCTGGCCGAGGCGAACGTCGAGCCCGACCAGCTGCCGGTCTACTTCGGCGACGGCAGCGGCTCGGGCAACCGGATCCACATGCTCTTCGACTTCATGCTCAACGGCCGGCTCATGCTCGCCCTCGCCCGGGAGGACCCGGAGGCGATCATCGACGCGCTGCGCGACACCCCGAAGCTGCCCACCGGCGGCCAGTGGGCCACCTTCCTGCGCAACCACGACGAGATCGACCTGTCCCGGCTCACCGCCGACCAGCGCAACGACGTGCTGGCGAAGTTCGGCCCGGACGAGAACATGCAGCTCTACGGCCGGGGCATCAGGCGGCGGCTCGCCCCGATGCTCGGCAACGACAGGCGGCACATCGAGCTGGCGTACGCGCTCCAGTTCTCGCTGCGCGGCACGCCGGTACTGCGCTACGGCGAGGAGATCGGGATGGGGGAGAACCTCGCGCTCGACGGGCGGGACGCGATCCGTACCCCGATGCAGTGGTCGTACAAGGAGAACGCCGGCTTCTCCACGGCGGACCCGGAGAAGCTGATCCGCCCGGTGATCGACCAGGGTGACTTCGGCTACCAGAAGGTCAACGTCACCGCCCAACGGGGCGACGCGACGTCGCTGCTGGCCTGGTTCGAGCGGATGATCCGGACGCTGCGGGAGGCCCCGGAGATCGGCTCCGGCTCGACCTCGCACATCGACGTGCCGATGCCGGCCGGGGTGCTCGCACACCGCGCCGACGGCCCCACCGGCACGATGGTCTTCCTGCACAACCTCGGCACCGAGGACGTCGAGGTGGATCTGAGCAGCGTGGCCCCCGAGGCGGACCTGCCGATCGACGTCCTCACCGACCGGGGTTACGGCGACGTGGGCAAGCTGGACAGCCTCAAGCTGGCCGGGCACGGCTACCGCTGGATCCGGCTCTGCCGCTCCACCGGCTACTGACCCGCCACCACTGCACTGACCCGCCACCACTGACCCGCACCCGTCGCCGGCCGGCAGCGTCGCCGGCCGGCGACGGGTCCGTCCGGGCCACCGTTGCGTTAAGCTCCTCCGATCGAGCCACAAGTTACCGGGAGGTAATCGTGTCGGAGGAGACCCGCGTCGCCATCGTGACCGGAGCCGCGCGCGGCATCGGCGCGGCCACCGCCCGGCGGTTGGCCGCCGACGGCATGGCGGTCGCCGTGGTCGACATCGAGGAGTCGGCGACCGGGCAGACGGTGGACGCGATCACCGCCGCGGGCGGCCGGGCGCTCGGGGTCGGCGCCGACGTCGCCGACCGGGCACAGGTGGAGGCCGCCGTCGCGCGGGTCGCCAGCGAGCTGGGCGAGCCGACCGTGCTCGTCAACAATGCCGGGGTGCTGCGGGACAACCTGCTGTTCAAGATGACCGACGCCGACTGGGACACCGTGCTGGGCGTGCACCTGCGCGGTGCGTTCCTGTTCAGCCAGGCCACCCAGCGGCACATGGTCGAGCAGAAGTACGGCCGGATCGTCAACCTTTCCAGCACCTCCGCGCTGGGCAACCGGGGCCAGGCCAACTACGCGGCGGCGAAGGCGGGCCTCCAGGGCTTCACCAAGACCCTCGCCATCGAGCTGGGGCCGTTCGGGGTCACCGTCAACGCGGTCGCCCCCGGCTTCATCGTCACCGACATGACCGCCGCCACCGCCGCCCGGATGAAGGTCGACTTCGACGCCCTCCAGAAGCACGCCGCCGCCGAGATCCCGGTCCGCCGCCCCGGCCGACCGGAGGACGTCGCGCACACCATCTCGTTCCTGGCCAGCGAGGGCGCGTCCTTCGTCTCCGGGCAGGTCATCTACGTCGCCGGCGGGCCGAAGGACTGACCATCCCGCCTGCCGCCTGCCGCCTGCCGCCTGCCGCCCCGGGGGCCTCAGGCGTGGGGGCGGGTGGCGGCGCGGGTACGCCAGAGCCAGAGCAGCCCCAGCACCGGCAACACCAGCGGAATGTAGCCGTACCCGCTGCCGAAGCCGGACCAGACCGTCTCGTCGGGGAAGAGTTCGGCGTCGACCAGGCTGAGTACTCCGACGCCGACCACCCCCACCAGCTCCACCGAGCAGCAGACCAGCGCGACCCGGCGGCCGGCGTGCCCGGCGCGGGCCAGCCCGACCGCCGCCACGATGTAGATCACCGCAGCCATCGCCGAGAGCAGGTACGCCACCGGCGCCTCGTCGAACTTCGTGGCGATCTGCAGCCCGGCCCGGGAGGTGGCGGCGATGGCGAACAGGATGTAGACGGCGATCAGCAGCCGGCCCGGTCCCGCGTTGGTGGCGGGGTGCGTCGCGCGGGTGTCAGCCACCGGCGACCTCCCAGGTCTGTTGCAGCCGGACCACGACCACCGGCAGGACCAGGCAGACCGCGCAGACGATCGCCGACCCCCACCGGGTCGGCTCCATCCGGGCCAGCACCCAGGCCAGCGGAGGCAGGCAGACCAGCGTCACCAGGTATCCGAAGAACGCGCCCGGCTCGCCGGCCCGCTCACCCCCGGCGACGGCGACCAGGGCCAGCACGGTCAGCACCAGCAGCGCCACCTCCAGCAGGCCCAGGCCGACGGACTGCGCGAGGTCCGGCGGCCGGTGCCGGACCGCCGCCACCAGAGCCCAGAGCGCGAGTACGAGCGACAGGACGATCGTCACCGTGGCGGGGACGCCGTCCACCGGCGAACCGGCCGACGCCGCACCGGTCATCGCGGACGTCCGATGGGTGTGTCGTTCACCGGCACAGCCTACTGACCGCCACGGCACGCCCGGACGGCCATGTCGGCTGCGGCCTGCGGTACGGCGCGTCGGCTGCGGCCCGCTGGGCGGCGTGCATCGCTTCGGTCCCCTGGGCGGCGTGCATCGCTGCGGCCCGTGGTGCGGCGTGCATCGCTGCGGCCCGCTGGGCGGGCGACTAGCGTGGGCGTCGGCCACGGGCTCCCGTGGCCGACGACGACACCGGGGGTTCCTCGTGCTGCGGTTCGGCCTGTTCGGCACCGGTCACTGGGCGGCGCAGACGCACGGCGCCGGGCTGGCCGCGCATCCGCGCGCCGAGGTGGTGGGCGTCTGGGGGCGCAACCCGGAACGGGCCGCGGCGTTGGCCGCCCGGCACGGCGTACCGGCGTTCGACGAGGTCGACGCGCTGCTCGACGTCTGCGACGCGGTGGCCGTGGCGCTGCCCCCGGAAGTACAGGCCGAGATCGCCGTCCGGGCCGCCACCGCAGGCCGGCACCTGCTGTTGGACAAGCCCCTGGCGCTGGCGACCGCCGACGCCGACCGGGTCGTCGCCGCCGCGCAGGCCGCCGGGGTGGCCTCGGTCGTCTTCTTCACCCAGCGGTTCCTGCCCAACATCGACGCCTTTCTCGCCGCCACCGCCGCGGCCGGCGGCTGGCAGCACGCCCGGGCCGTCCAGCTCGCCTCGATCTACCAGCCCGGCAATCCGTACGCCGACTCCGCCTGGCGGCGGGAGCAGGGCGCGCTGTGGGACCTCGGCCCGCACGCGTTGTCGATCGTCCTGCCGGTGCTCGGCCGGGTCACCCGGGTGGCGGCGGTGGACGGCCCCCGGGGCCTGGTGCACCTGCTGCTCACCCACGACGGCGGTGCGACCAGCGCACTGTCGCTGACCCTGGACGCGCCACCGGCGGCGGTCACCCGGGACTACACCTTCTACGGCGAGAACGGCACCAGTTCCGTCCCACCGGGCGACGGCAGCGCGCTGACCGCGTTCGGCACCGCTGTCGACCAGCTCATGGCACAGGTCGACGCGGGTACCCGGGACCACCGGTGCGACGTCCGGTTCGGCCGGGAGGTGGTGGCCGTCCTGGCGGCGGCGGAGACCGCCCGCGCCGAGGCCCGCACCGTCGCCGTCTGACCCGGCCCGCCGAGGTCGGTGCCGCCGACCGGGTCGCCCCGCCCACCGGCCGCCCGCGCTGTCCGCCTCCCGGTCGTCCGTGGTCAGGTGAGGGTGCCGAGGGCCTCGTGCAGCGCGGCCGGGTCGTCGAACCGCTCGACGGGCAGGGTACGCAGCGCCTGGAGCAGTTCGGTGCTCGCGCCGTTCTCCTGCCCCCAGCGGACCAGGTCCTCCCGGGAGACCGGATAGTCGAGGCCGGCCAGGTACTCCTGCAACCGCATCCCGGTGCCGCTCATGACCGTCCGGCTACCCGTTCCGGCCGCCGCCACACCGCCGACACCGAACGGCACGGGAATGGGCGGCCCGGACCGGGATCGGGCGGCCCGGGTCGGGACCGTCCGGGTCGGGGCGGCGGTTCGGGCGGGACCTCCGGGTCGGGCGGCGGGGTCGGGATCGTCCGGGGCGGCGGGACGGTCCGGTCCGGGCGGCGTTTGTCCGCCGACGCTGCCGGGTAGCCCCGCCCATGCTGGTACAGCGGCTCGGTACGCCGGGCGACTTCGACCCGCTGCTGAGCCGGGTCCGGAACGCCCGTGTGGTCATGATCGGCGAGGCGACGCACGGCAGCCACGACTACTACCGGTTACGCGAGCAGCTCACCCGGCGGCTGGTCGCCGAGCAGGGGTTCGACTTCGTGGCGGTGGAGGGGGACTGGCCGGCCTGTGACCGGGTGCACCGGTCGGTGGTCGGCGCACCCGGCGGGGCACCGGACCCGCGTACCGCACTGGGGTGTTTCACCCGGTGGCCGACCTGGATGTGGGCCAACGCCGAGGTGGACCGGTTCTGCCGCTGGCTGCGGGCGTGGAACCTGCAACGTCCCGAGGGGGAGCGGACCGGCTTCCACGGGCTGGACGTCTACAGCCTCGGGGAGTCCATGCAGGCGATCTTCGACTATCTCGGCGAGGAGGACCCGGCCGCGATGGAGGCGGCGCAGGACGCGTACCGGTGCTTCGAGCCGTACGGCGGGCGGGTCGAGGATTACGGCGCGGCCAGCCGGTTCGTCTCGGCGCGCTGCGAGGAGGAGGTGGTCCGGCTGCTGGCGCGTACCCGGGCGCATGTCCTCTCGGACGGCCCGGAGGCCTTCGCGGCCTGGCAGAACGCGGAGGTGGTGGCCGGTGCGGAACGGTACTACCGGGCGATGGTGCACGGCGGGCCGGATTCCTGGAACGTGCGGGACATCCACATGGCGGACACCCTGGACCGGTTGCTGGACCGCTACGGCCCGGGAGCACGTGGGATCGTCTGGGCGCACAACACCCACATCGGGGACGCCCGCGCCACCGACATGGCCGGCGACGGGATGGTCAACATCGGGCAGCTGGCCCGGGAGCGGTGGGGCCGGGACGCGGTGGCGTTGATCGGCCTCGGCGGCTACCGGGGGACGGTGATCGCGGCCCCGCACTGGGGTTCACCGGCCGAGGTGATGACGGTGCCGCCGGCCCGGGAGGGTTCGGTGGAACACCGGCTGCACGAGTTGCTGCCGGAGCGGGCGGTGCTCGTCTTCGGGGGCGCCGACCAGCCCGCCTGGTTCACCGGTGTGGCCGACCACCGGGCCATCGGGGTGGTCTACGACCCGGCCGCCGAGCGCTGGGGCAACTACGTGCCCACCCGGCTGGCCGATCGCTACGACGCCTTCGTCTGGTGCGACGACTCCACCGCCCTGCACCCGCTCCCCGCCATGACCACCGTCGGCGAGCTGGAAACCTACCCCTCCGGCCTCTGACCCACCCCACACACCGCCCCCACCCTGCTGCCCGGACCCCACCCTGCTGGTGGATCATGGGGTTGTGGTGCCCGGTCGGTGGGTTTCTGCCACCATTGTCCGGCACCACAACCCCATGATCGACAGGGGTGGGGGTGGGGGTTAGGCGTTGACGGGGTGCTTGTCGAGGTGGGCGCGGAGGCCCTCGCCCTCGATGTCGACGTTGGGCAGGGCCCGGTCGAGCCAGCGGGGGAGCCACCAGGCCCGGGTGTTGAGCAGCGACATCACCGCGGGCACGATGGTCATCCGGACCACGAAGGCGTCGATGGCGACACCGACCGCCAGCGCGAAGCCCATCGACTTGATCACCGGGTCGTCGAGGAACACGAAGCCGCCGAAGACCGACATCATGATCAGCGCGGCGGCGGTGACCACCCGCGCGCCGTGCCCCATCCCGTTGATGGTGGCCTGCCGGGCGGTGTCCCCGTGCACGAAGTCCTCCCGCATCCGGGAGACCAGGAAGACCTCGTAGTCCATGGCCAGGCCGAACAGGATGCCGATCAGCAGGATCGGCAGGAAGCTGATCAGCGGGGCCGGGCTGTCCAGGCCGACCAGGCTGGCCAGGTGGCCCTGCTGGAACACCGCGACGGTGATGCCGAAGGTGGCGGCGACGGTGAGCAGGAAGCCCAGGGCGGCCTTCACCGGCACCAGGATCGACCGGAAGACCAGCATCAGCAGCAGGATCGACAACCCCACCACCAGCAGCAGGTAGACCGGCATCGCGTCGGCGAGCTTCTCGGACACGTCGATGCCGATCGCGGTCACACCGGTCAGCAGCACCTCGGCGTTACCGACCGAGCCCACCCGGTCCCGGATGTCGTGGACCAGGGTCTCGGTGGCGGCGTCGGTCGGACCGCTCTTCGGGATCACCCCGATCAGCGCCGTGCGCCCGGACGGGTCGAGCTGCGGCGGAGCCACCGCCAACACCCCTTCGGTACGCTGGACCAGCGCCGTGACCTGCGGCACCGCGGTCGCGGTGTCCTGCGGGGAATCCGAGGTGACCACCACGGCGAGCCGGCCGGTGAACCCCGGACCGAAGCCCTCCCGGATCAGGTCGGCGCTGGTCCGGGCCGGGCTGCCCACCGGGGCGGTGCTGGCGTCCGGCAGGGCGATCCGCATGTCCTGGGCCGGTAGGGCGAGCAGCCCCAGGCCGAGCAGGCCGACCAGGATGACCGGGATGCGCAGCCGGGTCACCCAGTGCGCCCAGCGGAAACCGAAACCGGAGCGGTCCTCGGCTGCCGGCGCGGCCCGGTGGGCGGCCCCGGTCGCCTCGGTGACCTCGGTCGCCCCGGTGGTCTCGGTCGCCCCGGCGGCGGGCGCGTCCCCGGCCCTGCGCAGCTTGCGGGGGAGCACCCGGCGGCCGGCGAAACCGAGGAGCGCCGGAGCCAGGGTGACCGCCACCAGCACCGCCACGCTGACCGTGCCGGCGGCGGCCAGACCCATCACGGTGAGGAACGGGATGCCGACGACGGCGAGGCCGGCGAGCGCGATGACCACGGTGGCGCCGGCGAAGAGGACGGCGGAACCGGCGGTGCCGACGGCCCGGCCGACCGCCTCCTCGGGGGTGAGTCCTTCGAGCAGGTGCTGCCGGTGCCGGGAGGTGATGAACAGCGAGTAGTCGATGCCGACCGCCAGACCCAGCATCAGGGCCAGGATGGGCGCGGTGCTGGTCAGCTCCACCGCGCCGCTGAGGGCGAACAGCCCGGCCATGCCGACCCCGACGCCGATCAGCGCGTTCAGCATGGTCATTCCGGCGGCGACCAGCGAGCCGAAGGTGATGATCAGGACGATCGCGGCGACCAGCACACCCAGCGCCTCGGTCGAGCCGACCTCCGGCTCGGCGTTGAGCACCTCACCGCCGGGGGCGATCTGCCAGCCCTGCGCCTCGGCCTTCGCGCCGACCTTCTCGTACGCCTCGCGCTGGTCGGCGGTGACGTCGTCGCCGCCGGTGGCGAACTGCACCTGGATCAGCGCGAACCGGCCGTTGGGGGTGATCGCCTGGGACTGGTACGGGTCGACCGCGCCGACGACGCCGGGCAGCGTCGCCGCCTCCTGGACGACCTCCTTGACCACGGCCTGCCCCTCGGGGGTGGTCAGCTGGCCATCCGCCGGGGCCTTCACCGCGATGGTGCCGGTGGCGCCGCTGGCCGCCGGGAACCGCTCGGCGAGCAGGTCCAGCGCCTGCTGCGACTCGGTGCCGGGCATGGTGAAGTTGCTGGCCGTCGGCCCCTTGAGGGTGGCGGCGGCGATGCCGAGGCCGACGAGTACGACGAGCCAGACGGCGACGACGAGTCGCCGGCGGCGCAACGATGCCCGGCCTAGCCGGTACAGCAGGGTCGCCATCAGATCCTTGTCCTCAATCCTGGTGTTGGTGGTCGGGAGTTGGCGGTGGTGGCGGCGGTGCGGGAGTCACGAGGACCCGCTGGGCGACGGCCAGCAGGGCGGGACGCAGTTCGTCGTCGGGGATGTCGGCGAACGCGCCGCACCCCTCGGCGATGCCGGCGAGCAGCACCAGCGCGGCGACCCGCGCGTCCTGCCCGCCGTCGGGGCCGGTCATCGCCTCGATCAGCCGTTCCGAGATGCGCTGGATGTGGGCGAAGGCGGGCTGGGCGAGCAGCTCCGGGAACTCTCCGCGGAGCAGCGTGATCTCGCCCCGGAACCGCACCGCGAGGTCGACGAAGCCCTCCGCCGCCGCCCGCTGCGCCGCCACCCCGGACAGTGCCGAGATCCGCTCGTCCAGCTCGCAGAGCGCCGAGATGGGCCCGGCCATCAGCTCGGCGAGCAGGGTCTCCTTGCCGGCGAAGTGGTAGAGCACCGCCGCCTTGGAACAGCCCACCTCGCGGGCGATGTCCTGCAACGAGGTGCCCTTGTAACCGGTCACCGCGAACCGTCGGGCCGCCGCGGCGAGGATCTCGCCGTGGGTGCGGGGGGCGCGTCGGATCATGCGTTCCAGCATGCCTGACCGATCGGTCAGACACTGACCGATCGGTCAGAGAAAGAGGGTGGCGTTCACCACAGGCCCGCCTCCGCGCCCGGTGGACCGTCCGCGCCGTACACCGTGCTCCGGGGACCGCCGGCCTCCCGGAGTCGCGGCTGGGACCTCACGGCCGGTCGGGCCTGACGGCCGGTCGGGCCTGACGGCCGGTCGGGCCTGACGGTCGGTCGGGCCTGACGGTCGGTCGGGCCTGACGGTCGGTCGGGCCTCACGGCCGGTCGTGCCCGCGGTCGTAGGTGGCCCGTGCCTCGCTGATCGCCGCGCGGTGCCGCTGCGCCCAGGCGGTCAGGGCCAGCAGCGGCTCGTACAACTCCATCGCCATCGGGGTGGCCCGGTACTCGACCTTCGGCGGCACGGTCGGATAGGCCCGGCGGTGCAGCAGTCCGTCCCGTTCCAGGTTACGCAGGGTCAGGGTGAGCATCCGTCGGCTGATCCCCTCCACCCGCCGCTCCAACTCGGAGAAGCGAACCGGTCCCGGGGAGGCGGCCAGCAGGATGCCGATGCTCCACTTGCCGCCCACCCGGTCCAGCGCCTCCCGCAGCGTGCAGCCGTCCTCCCGCCCGCCGACGGCGCAGCCGTCGCCGCTGGCTTCCGCGTCGGCGCAGCCGTCGCCGTGTTCCTGGGACACGAGGCTCCTCCTTCCGCCGGTGCCATCGTCACAGACGAACGTCGGGGCGACGGATCCGTGGGTCGCCCGGGTCGGGGTTGCGCCGGGCCGGTGCGGCCGGAAGGGTGGACGGATGGCCGGGGTACAGGAGACGCGGGGCGGGGTCGGCCTGACCAACCTGGGTCAGCCCCTGCTCGCCGGGGGCGAGGTGACCAAGCGGGACCTGGTCGACTATCTGGACGCCGTGCGCGACCGCATCCTGCCCGGCCTGCGCGACCGGCCGCTGTCGGTGGTCCGGCTGCTGCGCGGGCAGGAGCCGTTCATGCAGAAGAACCTGCCGACGTACACCCCGGAATGGGTACGCCGCACCGCGATCTGGGCCGAGACCTCCCACCGCCAGGTGTCGTACGCGCTCTGCGACGACCGGCGCACCCTGCTCTGGTTCGCCAACCAGCGCGCCGTCGAGTACCACCCGGCGCTGGTCACCGCGACCCACCCGGAGCAACCCACCCATCTGGTGCTCGACCTCGACCCGCCCGAGGGGGACGCCTTCCCGGCGGTGGCCCGGGTCGCCGGGGCGGTGCGCCGGGCACTCGCCGACGTCGGGCTGGCCGGCGCGGTGAAGACCAGCGGCGGCAAGGGGCTGCACATCTTCGTCCCGGTGTACCCGGACACCACCGCCGAGGAGGTGGCCGCCGCCACCCGGGCGCTCGCCCTGCACACCGAACGCCTCGATCCGGAATCCGCCACCACGGCGTTCATCCGCGAGGACCGGGGTGGGCGGGTGTTCGTCGACCCGACCCGGTCCGGCGGGGCGACCGTGGTGGCCGCGTACAGCCCCCGGCTACGCCCCGGGCTGCCGGTGTCGTTCCCGGTTGCCTGGGACGACCTCGACACCGTCACCCCCGGCGACTTCACCGTACGGACCGTCCCCGCGTTGCTCGACGACCGGGATCCGTGGGCCGGGGCGATGCCCGCGCCGCAGCGGCTCCCGGCCGACCTGGTGGCCGAGGGACGCACCATCCCGGTGCCCCGGGTGCAGGCGATGCACGAGGGGAAACGCCGCGCCAAGGCCCGCCGCGAGACCGGCCACTGACGGCCCGCCGCCCGGCCGCCGACGGTCCTGCCCCGCCTGCCGCCCGGCCGCTGAGGGTCCTGCCGCCTGCCGGCGGCTGACGGCCGGACATACGACGAAGGCCGCTGATCGGGTTTCCCCTGGTCAGCGGCCTTCTCGTGCTGGTCGTCCGTGGTGCCCCCGGCAGGATTCGAACCTGCGCCCCCGCCTCCGGAGGGCGGTGCTCTATCCCCTGAGCTACGGGGGCTCAGCGACCTGAGAAGAGTAGCAAACCCCTCCGGGATCACCGAATCGCCACCCGGCCCCCACCGGCGCACCCCGCTGACCTGCGTGATCATGGCAGCGGGCAGGTCGGGGCCGACCGCGACGACCGGCGGCGGCGGAGCGCCACCGGCAGCCGGCCCGGCTGGTCAGGCGGCGGCCAGGGCGCGACCGCAGCTCGGCAGCGGGTGCAGGGCGATGCGCCGGGGGAGCCGGCGCGGCCATTCGTTGCGGGGCCAGGAGCCGTCCACGATCAGGTGCACCGGGTGCTGGTCGGCGCCGCTGAGCCGGAACACGAAGTCGCGGGGCAGCGGCGGGTCCACGCTCGGCGTGGTCACCATGAACCGGACCCGGCCCCGGGACGACACCGCCGAGACGACCTCGGCGGCCGGCATGGTGCCCCGCAGCCGTACCCGGCCGATCCAGTAGACCTCCGCGTCGTGTTCCTGGGCGGCCCGGGTGATGGCCGGGTACTCGCCGCGTACCCAGCGTTCGACCGCGCCGACGCAGAGCCCGCAGGCCCGTTCGCGCGGCTCCCGGGGGCCGAGCCCCCAGGCCCGCAGGTACGCCCCGACCGTGCCGGCGTCGATCGTCAGGTCGAAGCGGCGCTGGATCAGCGCGGCCAGGCTCTGCCGCGTCCACAGCTCCTCGTCCAGCCCGAAGTCGTCGGGGTGGACGCCCCGCAGCACGTCGATCAGTTCGAGTTCCTGTTCCCGGCTGAGCGCTCCCGACTCGCCCTGCCGGTGTCCGCGACGGGCGGCTGCCACCGCTCCGTCACCGCCGATGGTGTGGCGTCGGCACCAACTGGTGACCGAGCGCCGCGCGTCTCTGAGTGCAACCCCCACGTCCTGCGCAACGAGCACGAATCACAACTGGTCACGATATGTAGGTAGAAAAGTCTCTTAGGTCTTCAAAGGTGCGCGACGCGCGAAAAACGCAAAACGCCCATAACTCTCATAAGGTGTCAGGGTGGGCGTGCCGACTCCCGGGGGGCGCGGGGAAGGTCTGGGGCAGGCCCGCGGACGCGCGCAGGCCCGCGTCCGCCGGAGCGGGACGCGGGCCTGCCGGCGCGCGGGAGTGGGTCAGCCGCCCAGGCGCTTCAGGGCGTTCTGCAGGTTGGTCAGGTCGGTCTGCTGGGTGTTCTTCATGGTCTGCGCCACCGTGCGGACGTCGTCGTCGCCACCGGCGTCGAGGATGCCCTGGATCATGTGGATGCCGCCGAGGTGGTGCTTGATCATCATCTGGAGGAAGAGGACGTCCAGCTCGCGCCCCTGGGCAACGCGCAGCTTCGCCATCTCCTCCGGGGTCGCCATGCCCGGCATCAGACCGTTTTCGATCTTGCCGGTGCCGTCCGGCATCCAGGCCATCCGGGGCTGGTCGCCGGTCGGGTCGAGCCCCCACGACCGCAGCCAGGTCTGCATGGTACCGATCTCGCCCTGCTGGCCGGTGGCGATGTCGCCACCGATCTGGCGTACCTCCGGGTCGGTGCCCCGGTCGAAGGCGATCAGCCCCATCTCCACCGCCTGGGCGTGGTGGGTGGTCATGTCCCGGGCGAAGCCCGCCTCCGCGGAGTCGTCGCCCGGCCGGGTCAACGTCGGGGTCAGCAGGCCGCCCGCGTACCCGAGGAGGAGGCCGACCACGACGGCGGCGGCCAGGGCGAGCACGCCGTAGCGGCCGGCGGGCCGCCGGTCACCGGAACCGGTGACCGAGGGCTCGGCCGACGGGGTGCTGGTCGTCACGGAGGCGGTCATCGCCACGTCCTCACTGGGTGGGGGGCTGCTGCTGTTGCTGCGGGACGTTGTCGCGCGGGGCCGTGCCGGTGGCCGTGATGCCCTGGCCGCAGTTGGCGTTCGGACCCTCGACCGAGGCGTTCACCCGCAGCGTCTTGATGAACTCGTCGATCCGGCTGTCGTCGGCGTTGTCGACCTTGAGCTGGTAGCCCCACGCCTGGAGCGAGATCGGCTTGTCCAGCCCCTCGAACGGGCTGAGCATCGCCTTCTCCACACCCTGCACCTTGCTCCGGAGCTTGCTGACCTGGTCGGCCGGCAGGTCGGGGCGGTAGGTGACCCAGACGGTGCCGTGCTCCAGGCTGTGCACCGCGTGCTCGTTGGCGATCGGGGCGTCGTAGACGTCACCCATGCAGTTCTGCCAGGCCGGGTTGTGCGGGCCGGCGACCGGCGGGAGGACGTCGTACTTGATCGCGCCCTGCTGGTGCTGACCGCCCTGGACGAGCTTGGGGTCCTTCTCCCGGAAGTCGACGATGCCGTCGATGTCGGCGGCCCGCTGCTCCCAGGACTTGGAACCCTGGAAGGCCGCGTACGCGCCGTAGCCGATGATCGAGACGGCGAGCACACCCACGGCGACGAACAGGGCGATCGGACCCCAGGAACGGCCCTGGCTGACCTTCACCGGGGTGATCGGCTTGCGGGGGCCCTTGCCGCCCGACGTCTGCCGGGGTGCGGCGGACTTGGCTGCCCCGGGCTTGGCGCCGGACGCGGGCCGGCCCGCCGCCGGCTTCTTGCCGGTGCTGACCACGGTCGGACGGCGCTCAGGGCCGCCCGGGGTGCTGATGCTCATCGTGCCTCGTCAGGTCGGTCGGTCAGGGGATCTGGCGGGCCGGGTGACGCTCAGGGTCGCCGCCGAGTGCCCGAGTCTACCCCCGATAACATGGTTCGGTGACTCCCGCAGAACTCGCCGAGGTCGTCCTCTCCGCAGCCCACGCCGTTTTCACCGAGCGCGGGCTCGACCCCGCCGCGCTTCCGGGGCGTACGACGGTGGAGCGACCGCGTAACCCCGACCACGGCGACTACGCCTCGACGCTGGCCCTCCAGCTCAGCAAGAAGGTCGGCGTCCCGCCCCGGGAGCTGGCCGCCGCGCTGGCCGGGCAGCTCGGCCGGGCGGCCGGGGTCAAGTCGGTGGAGATCGCCGGCCCGGGGTTCCTCAACATCCGGCTCGACGCCGCCGCCGCCGGCCAGCTGGCCCGGGTGATCGTCGAGGCCGGCGAGGAGTACGGCCGCAGCGACCGGCTCGCCGGCCAGCGGATCAACCTGGAGTTCGTCTCGGCGAACCCGACCGGCCCGGTGCACATCGGCGGGGTCCGCTGGGCCGCCGTCGGTGACGCGCTCAGCCGGCTGCTGCGGGCCGCCGGCGCGGACGTCGGCACCGAGTACTACTTCAACGACGCCGGGTCGCAGATCGACCGGTTCGCCCGGTCGCTGCTGTGCGCGGCGAAGGGCGAGCCGGCCCCCGAGGACGGCTACGGCGGGGCGTACATCGCCGAGATCGCCGAGCAGGTCCGGGCGGTCCGGCCGGACGTGCTCGACCTGCCCGACGGCGAGGCCCAGGAGGTGTTCCGGGTCGAGGGCGTCACGCTGATGTTCGCCGAGATCAAGTCCTCGTTGCGCGGCTTCGGGGTGGAGTTCGACACCTACTTCAACGAGAAGGACCTGCACGACCGGGGCGAGCTGGACCTCGCCCTGGCCCGGCTCGGGGCGCAGGGCCACCTGTACGAGGCCGACGGCGCGACCTGGCTGCGCACCACTGACTTCGGTGACGACAAGGACCGGGTGCTGCGCAAGTCCAACGGCGAGTGGACGTACTTCGCCGCCGACTGCGCCTACTACCTGGACAAGCGGGAGCGCGGCTTCGAGCGGGTCGTGATCATGCTGGGCGCCGACCACCACGGCTACCTCGGCCGGATGAGGGCGATGTCCGCCTGCTTCGGCGACGACCCGGCGGTCAACCTGGAGATCCTCATCGGCCAGCTGGTCAACCTGGTCCGCGACGGCGTCCCGGTGCGGATGAGCAAGCGGGCCGGCACCGTGGTCACCCTGGAGGACCTGGTCGAGGCGATCGGGGTGGACGCGGCCCGCTACGCGCTGGCCCGCTACTCCAGCGACTCGCCGATCGACATCGACGTGGAGCTGTGGACCCGGGCCACCCGCGACAACCCGGTCTACTACGTGCAGTACGTCGCGGCCCGGACGGCCAGCGTCGGCCGCAACGCCGCCGAGGTCGGCCTGGGCCGGGGCGACGGGGCCGGCTTCGACCCCGGGCTGCTCGACCACGACAAGGAGAACGAGCTGCTCAAGGCGCTCGCCGAATTCCCCGCCGTGGTCGCCGCCGCCGCCGAGCTGCGCGAGCCGCACCGGGTGGCCCGCTACCTGGAGGACCTGGCCGGGGCGTACCACCGGTTCTACGACAACTGCCGGATCCTGCCGCGCGGCGACGAGGAGGTCACCGACCTGCACCGGGCCCGGCTCTGGCTCAACGACGCCACCCGCACGGTGATCGCCAACGGGCTGCGCCTGCTCGGCGTCTCCGCCCCGGAGAGGATGTAGCCCTGATGCGTACCCGAGGAACGGGCCTGCGTCGACAGGTCGGCGCAGGCCGGCGGTCGCCGCGGCCCCGGGGCGGCGGTCGCTGATGCGCGCCCACGAAGCCGGTGCGATGCACGGCGACATCGGGGACCGGGGGCCGGGCTGGCTGCGGCCCCCGGCCGACGTCAACACCCTGGTCCCGCAGCTCTGGCCGCGCCAGGTGGAGCGCGGCGCGGACGGCGCGCTGACCGTCGCGGGGCTCGACGTGCGCGAGCTGGCCGCCGGGTACGGCACCCCGGCGTACGTCCTCGACGAGGACGACCTGCGCTCGCGCGCCCGGGACTTCCGGGCCGCCTTCCCCGACGTGGACGTCTACTACGCCGGGAAGGCGTTCCTCTGCCGGGCGGTGGTCCGGATGATCGCCGAGGAGGGGCTGCACCTGGACGTCTGCTCCGGCGGCGAGCTGGCCACCGCGCTGTCGGCCGGGATGCCGGCGGAGCGGATCGGCTTCCACGGCAACAACAAGTCGGTCGCCGAGCTGACCCGGGCGCTGGACGCCGGGGTGGGCCGGATCATCCTCGACTCGTTCACCGAGATCGACCGGCTGACCGCGCTGGCCCGGGAGCGCGGGGTCCGCCCCGGCGTGCTGATCCGGGTCACCGTCGGGGTGGAGGCGCACACCCACGAGTTCATCGCCACCGCCCACGAGGACCAGAAGTTCGGCTTCTCGCTGGCCGGCGGGGCCGCCGCCGCGGCCGCCTTCACGGTCCTCGACGAGGGCGTGCTGGACCTGCGCGGGCTGCACTCGCACATCGGCTCGCAGATCTTCGACACCAGCGGTTTCGAGGTCTCCGCCCGCCGGGTGCTCGCCCTGCAGGCGCAGATCCGCGACGCGCGCGGGGTGGAGCTGCCCGAGCTGGACCTGGGCGGCGGCTTCGGCATCGCGTACACCACCCAGGACGACCCGGCCACCCCGGACGAGCTGGCCAAGCGGCTCCGCAAGATCGTCGACTCGGAGTGCGCGGCGGAGAACCTGGCCGTCCCGCACCTGTCGATCGAGCCGGGCCGGGCCATCGTCGGTCCCGCCGTGTTCACCCTGTACACGGTCGGCACCGTCAAGGACGTCGACGGGCTGCGGACGTACGTCAGCGTGGACGGCGGGATGAGCGACAACATCCGGACCGCCCTCTACGACGCGTCCTACTCGGCGACGCTGGCCGACCGGGCCTCGACCGCCGAGCCGCTGCTGGCCCGCGTGGTGGGAAAGCACTGTGAGTCCGGGGACATCGTGGTGAAGGATGAATTCCTGCCCGCCGACGTGCAGCCCGGAGATCTTGTCGCGGTCCCCGGCACGGGGGCGTACTGCCGCAGCATGGCCAGCAACTACAACCATGTGCCCCGCCCCCCGGTGGTCGCGGTGCGTGACGGCCGAGCCCGGCTGATCGTTCGACGGGAAACCGAAGAAGACCTGCTCGCCTTGGATGTGGGATGACGTCACCTGTGCGCTTGGCCCTGCTCGGTTGCGGAACGGTGGGCAGCGAGGTGGTCCGGCTGCTGCACACCCAGGCCGCCGACCTGGCCGCCCGGATCGGCGCTCCGTTGGAGATCGCCGGCATCGCCGTCCGCCGGGTCGGCCGGGACCGGGGTGACCTCCCCGTCGACCCGGCGCTGTTCACCACCGACCCGCTCGGCCTGATCAAACGCGACGACGTGGACGTGGTCGTCGAGGTGGTCGGCGGCATCGAACCGGCGCGGAGCTGGCTGGTGGAGGCGCTGCGCGCCGGCAAGAGCGTGGTCACCGCCAACAAGGCGCTGCTCGCCGAGGACGGCGCGGCCCTGCACGACGCGGCGGCCGAGGGCGGGGCCGACCTCTACTACGAGGCGTCCGTGGCCGGGGCGATCCCGCTGCTGCGCCCGCTGCGCGAGTCGCTGCACGGCGACCGGATCAACCGGGTCACCGGCATCGTCAACGGCACCACCAACTTCATCCTCTCCGCGATGGACGCCACCGGCGCCGGCTTCGCCGAGGCGCTGGACGAGGCGACCGAGCTGGGGTACGCCGAGGCCGACCCGACCGCCGACGTGGAGGGCTTCGACGCCGCCGCCAAGGCCGCCATCCTGGCCTCGCTCGCCTTCCACACCCGGGTCACCGCCGCCGACGTGCACCGCGAGGGCATCACCGAGGTCACCGTCGCCGACATGGCCAGCGCCAAGGCGATGGGCTGCACCATCAAGCTGCTCTGCATCGCCGCCCGGGGCACCGACGCGGCCGGTGGGGAGACGGTCAGCGTCCGGGTGCACCCCGCGATGATCCCGCTGACCCACCCGCTGGCCAGCGTCGGCGACGCGTTCAACGCGGTCTTCGTCGAGGCCGAGGCGGCCGGGCAGTTGATGTTCTACGGCCGGGGGGCCGGTGGGGCGCCGACCGCCAGCGCGGTCCTCGGCGACGTGGTGGCGGTGGCCCGCAACCGGCTCGCCGGGGCGTACGCGGCCAGCGAGTCCGCCTACGCCGACCTGTCGGTCCGGCCGATGGGCGAGGCGCTGACCCGCTACCACATCAGCCTCGACGTGGTCGACCGCCCGGGTGTGCTCCAGGCGGTGGCCGGGGTGTTCGCCCGGCACGACGTCTCCATCGCCACCGTCCGGCAGGGGCCGGCCGGTGGCGGCCCGGCGGGGCGGGGCGAGGACGCCGACCTGGTGATCGTCACCCACGTCGCCCCGGACGCCGCGCTCGCCGCGACGGTACGGGAGCTGCGCGGGCTGGACATCGTCCGCTCGGTGGCCAGCGTGCTGCGGGTCGAGGGCGGGGCGTGACCCGGCGTCTCGCCTGATGGTTATCAGTGGGTGTGCCGGCGCCCGGTCGGCGAGGCTGGTCCAGGCTGGCAGGGGCTCCGGCACGGCCGGGGCGGCAGAGGCGAGGAGAGCGACATGTGGCGGGGCCTGATCGAGACCTACCGGGACCGGCTGCCGGTCACCGACGCCACGCCCGTGGTCACCCTGCACGAGGGGAACACCCCGCTGCTGCCCGCGCCGGCGCTCTCCGCCCGGCTCGGCGCGGACGTCTACCTGAAGGTCGAGGGGGCCAACCCGACCGGCTCGTTCAAGGACCGGGGCATGACGGTCGCCGTCTCCAAGGCCGTCGAGGCCGGCGACAAGGCGATCATCTGTGCCTCCACCGGCAACACCAGCGCCTCCGCCGCCGCGTACGCGGCCCGCGCCGGGATCACCTGCGCGGTGCTGGTGCCGCAGGGCAAGATCGCGCTGGGCAAGCTGGCCCAGGCGCTGGTGCACGGGGCCAAGCTGCTCCAGGTGCAGGGCAACTTCGACGACTGCCTCGCGCTGGCCTCGAAGCTCGCCCAGGACTTCCCGGTGGCCCTGGTCAACTCGGTCAACCCGGACCGGCTGCACGGCCAGAAGACGGCCGCCTTCGAGATCGTCGAGGCGCTCGGTGACGCCCCCGACATCCACTGCCTGCCGGTCGGCAACGCCGGCAACATCTCCGCCTACTGGATGGGCTACTCGGAGGACCTGCGGGCCGGCAACGCCACCCGCGCCCCGAGGATGTACGGCTTCCAGGCCGCCGGGGCGGCCCCGATCGTCAGCGGCCAGGTGGTGCCGGAGCCGTCGACCATCGCCACCGCCATCCGGATCGGCAACCCGGCGAGCTGGACCAAGGCCCTTGACGCCCGGGACGCCTCGCAGGGGCTGATCGCCGCGGTCACCGACCGGGAGATCCTCGCCGCCTACCGGCTGCTGGCCCGGGAGGTGGGGGTCTTCGTCGAGCTGGGCAGCGCGGCCAGCGTGGCCGGTCTGCTCCAGCAGGGGGCCGAGGGCCGGGTGCCGGCCGGGGCGACGGTGGTCTGCACGGTCACCGGCCACGGCCTGAAGGACCCGGAATGGGCGATCTCCACCGCGCCCGCCCCGATCACCATCGCCAACGACGCCCTGACCGCCGCCCGCTCCCTCGACCTGGCCTGATCCCGGTCCCGGCCCGGGCGGCGGTGCCCGCCGGCGTGCCGTCCCAGCGACCCGGCCGGCGGTGACCACCCCGTTACGGGTGGGGGAGACCGGATCGGGCAGACTTTCCTACGCCTGTCCCCTCTCCCAGGAGTGAGCCACGCCGATGTCGCTGCTCGCCAGATCAAGCCTCGCCAACCGGGGGCTCGTCGCCCTCATCGCGGTGGTGACCGCGGCGTTCGGGGCGTTCACCGTCCCCTCGCTCAAGCAGCAGCTCCTGCCGTCGCTGGAGTTCCCCGGGGCGTTCGTCGTCGCGGTCTACCCGGGCGCGTCGCCGGAGATCGTCGAGGCGCAGGTCACCGAGCCGATCGAGAACAGCCTCCAGGGCATCGCCGGGCTGGAGAAGGTCACCTCCACCTCGCGCGAGGGGTCGGCGACGATCGCCGTGGAGTTCGCCTTCGGCACCGACATCGACGACGCGGCCAACAAGATGCAGACCGCGCTGAGCCGCGTCGACGCGCAGCTCCCGGCCGACGTCGACCCGCAGGTCCTCACCGGCAGCACCGACGACCTGCCGGCGGTGGTGCTGGCCGCCACCGGTGGCGGTGACGAGCGGGCGCTCGCCGAGCGGCTGCGCGCCACCGTCGTACCCGAGCTGGAGGGGATCGACGGCGTCCGCACGGTCGCCGTGACCGGCACCCGCGAGCAGGTCGTGACGATCGTGCCGGACCCGGCGAAGTTCGCCGCCGCGAAGCTGACCCCGACCGCGATCAGCACCGCGCTGAAGACCAACGGCATCGCCGTCCCGGCCGGCGCGGTCGTCGACGGCACCAGCACGCTGCCGGTGCAGGTGGGGGCACCGGTCACCACCCTCGACGAGTTGCGCGGCATCGCGCTCACCCCGACCGCGCCGAAGGCCCCGGCGGTCCGGCTCGGCGACGTGGCGACCGTGGAGCAGCAGCTCGCCCCGGCCACCGCGATCACCCGCACCAACGGCAAGGAGAGCATCGGGATCCAGGTCACGGCGGCCCAGGACGGCAACGCCGTACGCGTCTCGCACGAGATCCGGGACCGGCTCGACGATCTGCGGTCCGCCTCCGGCGCCGAGCTGACCATCGTGTTCGACCAGGCCCCGTTCGTGGAGAAGTCGATCGAGAGCCTGACCACCGAGGGGCTGCTCGGCCTGCTGATGGCGGTCGTGGTGATCCTGGTCTTCCTGCTCTCGGTCCGCTCCACCCTGGTCACCGCGGTCTCCATCCCGCTGTCGGTGGTGGTGGCGCTGCTCGCCCTCTGGATCGGCGACTACTCGCTCAACCTGCTCACCCTGGGCGCGTTGACCATCGCGGTCGGGCGGGTGGTCGACGACTCGATCGTGGTGTTGGAGAACATCAAACGCCACCTGGAGTACGGCGAGCCGAAACGGGACGCCATCGTCACCGCCGTCCGCGAGGTGGCCGGGGCGGTCACCGCGTCGACGCTCACCACGGTGGCGGTGTTCGCGCCGATCGCCCTGGTGGGTGGCTTCGTCGGGCAGCTCTTCGCGCCCTTCGCGATCACCGTCACGGTTGCCCTGCTCGCCTCGCTGCTGGTGTCGTTGACGGTGATCCCGGTGCTGGCGTACTGGTTCCTCAAGCCGCCGCGTGACGGGGCGGACGAGGCGGTGCGCCGGGCCGCCGAGGCCAAGGAGCTGCGCAGCCCGTTGCAGCGGGCGTACCTGCCGGCGATCGGGTTCGCCACCCGCAGCCGCCGGACCCGGTGGATCACCGTGGCGGTGGGCATCCTGCTGCTGTTCGGCACGTTCGGGCTGGCCCAGAAGCTGGAGACCAACTTCCTGGACGACTCCGGCCAGGACACCCTCAACATCAGCCAGAAGCTGCCGGCCGGGGCGGGGCTGGCCGCCACCGACCAGGCGGCCCGCCTGGTGGAGGGGGTGCTGGGGCGTACCGACGGGGTCGAGTCGTACCAGGTGAGCGCGGGCGGCAACGACCAGCCGTGGCTGGCCGGCGGCGGCAACAACACCGCCCAGTGGTCGGTCGCGCTCGACGGTGACACCGACGCCAAGGAGATGCGGCAGGTCCTGCGCGGGGAGTTCGACCGGCTCGGTGCCGCCGCCGGGGAGCTGAGCTTCGGCACCGGGCAGGGCGCCACCTCGGGCAACCAGCTGGAGGTGGTGGTCAAGGCCGCCGACACCGACACCCTGAACCGGGCCGCCGAGCAGGTCCGGGCCGCGATGGCCGGCATCTCCGGGGTCGAGGACGTGGCCACCAGCCTCTCCGAGCGGGTGCCCCGGGTCGACGTCACCGTCGACCGGTTGGCCGCGGCCCGGGTGGGGCTCAGTGAGGCGGCGGTCGGGCAGCTCGTGTCGCAGGCGTACCGGGGCAGTCCGCTGGGCCGGGTGACGCTCGACGGCGGTCAGCAGGACGTGGTGCTGCGGACCACCGCCACCCCGCCGACGACCGAGGAGCAGTTGCGGGCGCTGCCGGTGGGTCCGGTGAAGCTGGACGACATCGCCGACGTGAGCCGGGGCGAGGGGCCGCAGCAGGTCACCCGGATCGACGGCGAGCGCAGCGTGTCGGTGACCGGGACGGCCACCGGCTCGAACCTCGGCGCGACCACCGCGGAGCTCAAGAAGCGGCTGGCCGACGTGGACGTGCCGGGGGCGACGGTCGCCGTGGGCGGGGCCAGTGCCCAGCAGGAGGACGCCTTCGGTGACCTGGGCCTGGCCGTGCTGGCCGCGATCGCGATCGTCTTCCTGATCATGGTGGCGACGTTCCGGAGCATCACCCAGGCGCTGATCCTGCTGATCTCCATCCCGTTCGCGGCGACCGGCGCGATCGGTCTGCTGCTGGCCACCGGGACGCCGTTGGGCGTGCCCGCGCTGATCGGCGTGCTCATGCTGGTCGGCATCGTGGTGACCAACGCGATCGTGCTGCTGGACCTGGTCAACCAGTACCGGGCGCAGGGGATGGGCGTCACCGAGGCGGTGGTCGAGGGCGGTCGGCGGCGGCTCCGGCCGATCCTGATGACCGCGGTGGCCACCATCTTCGCGTTGCTGCCGATGGCCCTCGGGCTCACCGGGGAGGGCGGCTTCATCTCCCAGCCGCTCGCGGTGGTGGTGATCGGCGGCCTGCTCAGCTCCACCCTGCTCACCCTGGTCCTGGTGCCGACCCTCTACACGATGGTGGAGCGCACCAAGGAGTCGCTGCGGGCGCGGCGGGCCGCCCGGCGGGGCGACGCCCCCGCCGACGGTGACCCGACCGGCACCCCCGACGACCGGGACGCCGAGGTCCCGGTTCCGGTGGGTGCCCCGGCCGCCGGGGCGTCGGCCGAGGCGCCGGGCCGCCCGACCCCGTCCGCGGCGCTGGTGGACGGCACCGACCAGTTCGAGGTGCTGCGGCTGCCGAAGAGTCGCCGGTCACCGCTCCCGCCGGCCGAGTAACCTCCGCCGTCGCGCGTGCCGCGCCCCCGGTCCGGGTGTCCCCGGCCGGGGGCGCGTCGCGTCGGGCCCGGGACATCGGGTCGACCGACGGGTACGGTCAGCCCGTGGGCATCGACTTTCCGTCAGCACCGACCCACCCTGGGTGATGGCAGCCGAGGCGGAGCCGGCCGGTCCCGGCGGCGGACGGTGGGGCCGGCGACGGGTGCTGCGTGGTGGGGCGCTGCTGGCCGGGGGCGTCGCCCTGGGGGCCGCCGGCATGTCGCAGGGCACCTGGCTCGCCGACCGGCACCTGCCGTTGTCCACCGGCCCGGCCAGCGCCACCGTCGGCAACCGGCGGCAGGACGTCGGCGCCGGTGCGATCCAGGTGGTCTGGCACGTGCCGACCACCGAGCGGCTGGTCGCGCTCACCTTCGACGACGGGCCGCTGCCGCAGTGGACCCCGACGGTGCTGGACACCCTCGACCGGTACGCGGTGCCGGCGACCTTCTTCCTGGTCGGTAGCCGGGTACGCCGGCACGCCGACCTGATCCGGGGTCGGCTGGCCCGGCACGAGGTCGGCAACCACAGTTGGCGGCACCGTGACCTGGCCAGGCTGGCCGCCGCCGCCGTGCACGACGACCTGCGCCGCTCGCACGACGCCATCGCCGAGGTCACCGGGGTGCCGCCCCGGCTGGCCCGGCCGCCGTACGGGCACCTGGGCGGTGGGGTGCTGCACGCCGCCGTACGCCTCGACTACCGCATCGTGCTCTGGTCGTTGCAGATGGTGGAGGGCGAGTTCCCGGACGACCCGGCCGGACACGCCCGGCGGATCGTGGCCGACGTGGTGCCGGGCACCATCCTGCTGGCCCACGACGCCGGCCCGGCGAACCGGCAGGTGGCGTTGCGCGGTCTGGGCGAGATGATCACCGGGCTACGGTCCCGCGGCTACACCTTCGTCACGGTCTCCCAGCTCCTGGGCCGCACGACTGCCCCCCGCCAGGGCGGGTAGGGTCCGGGCACGTGTCGTCTCCGCTCTCGGTCCTGGTCCGCAACCGGGACTTCCGCAACCTCTTCCTGGCTGAGCTGGTCGTCTTCGGTGCCGACTGGTTCGTCATGGTGCCGCTGCTGGTGCTGTTGCCGGAGCTGACCGGCAGCGGGGTGTGGGGTGCCCTGGTGCTGGCGCTGGACACCGGGGTGCTGGCGTTGCTGCTGCCGTACACCGGGACCATCGCCGACCGGTTCGACCGCCGGAAGGTCATGATGGCCGCGAACGGCCTGACGCTGCTCGGCGTGCTGCTGCTGCTCGGCGTCCGGAGCGCCGGTACGGCCTGGCTGGCCATGGTGGCGATCAGCCTGGTGGCGGTCGGCAAGGCGTTCTACTCGCCGTCGGCGCAGGCCGCCCTGCCCAACGTGCTCGACCCCGCCGACCTGGCCGCGGGCAACGCCGTGGCCGGGTCCGCCTGGGGGACGATGACGGTGGTCGGCGCGTCCCTCGGCGGCGTGTTGAGCGCGGCGGTCGGGCCGTACGCCTGCTTCTGGGTGGGGGCGGTCGGCCTGGTGCTGGCGGCGGGCCTGGCCGCGCGGATCCGCCGCCCGTTGCAGGCGGCCCGGGAACCCGGTCGGCCGATGCCGCGCACCTGGGCGGCGATCGGCGAGGCGTTGGGCCACATCCGGCACCGGCCGAGGGTGCTGGCGCTGGTCACGGTGAAGTCGGCGGTGGGGCTGGGCAACGGCGTGCTGACCGTCTTCCCCCTGCTGGCCGCCCTGTACGGGGTGGGTCCGGTCGGCACCGGGCTGCTCTTCGCGGCGCGCGGGGCGGGGGCGCTGGTCGGGCCGATCCTGATGCGTCGGGTGCTGACCAACCGGGCCTGGCTGCTGCCCGGTCTGGCGCTGTCGATGTCGCTGTACGGGCTGGCCTATCTGGGCGCGGCGGTGACGCCCTGGTTTCCGCTGGTGGTGGTGCTGGTCTTCGTGGCCCACTTCGGCGGTGGCAGCAACTGGGTGCTGTCGAACTTCGCGCTCCAGGGTGAGGTGCCCGACCGGCTGCGGGGCCGGGTGTTCGCCACCGACATGATGCTGGCGACCCTGGCGATCTCGGTCAGCCAGCTGGTGGTCGCCGGCGTGGTCGACCGGGTGGACGAGCGGCTGGTGCTGGCCGGCTGCGGCCTGGTCACCCTGGTGTACGCGGTCGGTTGGCGGATCGCGACCCGCCGGCTCTCGCTCACCGACCCGGTCACCGGCACCGACCCGCTGCCCGCCCGCTGACCGCCGGCCGGGACTCAGTCGGCGCGGTCGACCTGCGGCGGCGTCCAGGCCCCCCACGGTCGGCCGGGTACGGGGGTCGGGGTGCGGCCGACGAACACGGCGGCGGCGATGAGCCCCAGGCCGACGGGGTAGCCGAGCCAGCGGACCACGTTGACGGTGAGGTTCATCAGCTCGAACTGCCGCATCCCGCCGGAGAGGGAGCGCGACCGGAGCAGCTCCGGCAGGGCGGTCACCCAGGCGGCGCCGAGCAGCTCCAGCAACAGCAGGATGACGGCCCCGGCCAGCAGCAACGACCGGACCCGGCCCGGCAGCCGGCGGCGGGCGGTGGCGGCGAGCACCACGATGCCGAGCAGGGTCAGCAGCACGGGCAGGTGGCCCAGCAACTGGGTGAGCCGGTAACCGAACATGTCCATCCGTCCTCCCGACCGGGGTGGGGTCGGCGTCAGGCTAACCGAGGTGATCCAGTCCCACCGTCCGGGCGAGCGGACGCGACGTCGGCCCCTGGCCCTAGCATGGGTCGGTGCCGACGACTTTCGCCTCCGGGCCGGTGCGGGTGCGGGTGCCCGCGACCAGTGCCAACCTGGGCCCCGGGTTCGACGCCCTCGGGCTGGCCCTCGCCCTGCACGACGACGTGGCCGCCGAGGTGGTCCCGGCCGGCGTCCGGGTGACGGTGGCCGGCGAGGGCGCCGGTGAGTTGCCGCCGGACGACCGACACCTGGTGGTGGTCGCCATGCGGGCCGCCTTCGAGCAGCTCGGTGGGCAGCCGCCGGGGCTGGCGCTGGAGTGCGTCAACCGCATCCCGCAGGCCCGCGGCCTGGGCTCCTCCTCGGCGGCGATCGTGGCCGGGGTGCTGCTGGCCCGCGCGTTGGTCACCGACGGCGAACGGCGGCTCGACGACGACGCGGTGCTCCGGCTGGCGGCCGGGATCGAGGGGCACCCGGACAACGTCGCCCCCTGCCTGCTGGGCGGGTTCACCATCGCCTGGACCGAGCCGGCCGGCGGTCGGGCGGTCTCGCTGCCGGTCGCGGCCGGGGTACGGCCCACGGTCTTCGTGCCGGCCGGGCGGGGGCTGACGGCCACCGCGCGGGCGGCGCTGCCGTCGACGGTGCCGCATCCGGACGCGGCGTCGAACGCGGGCCGGTCGGCGTTGCTGGTGCACGCGTTGACCACCGAGCCGGCGTTGCTGCTGCCGGCCACCGTCGACCGGCTGCACCAGGATTACCGCGCGGCGGGAATGCCGGCGACCGCGGCCCTGGTCGGTGAGCTGCGTGCGGCGGGTGTGGCCGCCGTGGTCAGTGGGGCGGGGCCGACGGTGCTGGCGTTCGACGCGCCGCCCGAGGGGTTCACCCCGGGAACAGAATGGGAAGTCTGGCGGTTGCCGGTAGAGGTGCGCGGAGCGACGGTCGCACGGGGTAGACTTGGACACGCCGAGCGGGGCCCTGTTGCCGCAGGTCGGAAGAGTTGATTACGCTCTAGACTCAGCACAGCCGCGAAGCACGCGATCTCTCTGCGGGTCGGCGCACCCCGAAGCTCTCGGCGGTCAGCCCGTCACCCCTGCCAAAGGCCCACGCCGCACCGCAGTTTCCGCAGGTCGCCGCAGACGGCGAGACCTGCTCACCGACGTTGGTGAGTTGGGAAACCGCCCGGCTGCTGTGCCACAGACTCCCGCGACGCGTCATGCGAGGCGGGTGCACCGAGGCCGCCCGGCCACCTTGCTTGTCGATCCCGGGCAGTCCCGGCCTATCGAGGGAAGGAATCCATTGAGCGACACCACCGACGTGACGTCGGATGTTTCCAACGTCGCTGGCGATGCCACCACCGCCGCCCCCGCCCGCCGTCGGCGCAGCGGCACCGGCCTGTCGGCGATGCTGCTGCCGGAGCTGCAAAGCCTGGCCGCGTCGCTCGGCATCTCCGGGACGGCTCGCATGCGTAAGGGCGAGTTGATCAGCGCGATCTCCGAGCGGCAGCAGGGCGGCGCCGCGACCGGCACCCCTCGACCGCGGGCCGAGGTGGCCGCCGCGGCTGCCCCCGTCCGGGAGGAGGTGCGCGCCGAGGTCGCCCCGGAGCGGGTGACCGAGCCGGCGGCGACCCCTGCCGCCACCGGCGAGACCGAGGGCCGGACCAGGACCCGGCGCAGCCGGGCCAGCACCGCCGAGGCGCGACCGGTCGCCGAGGCGCGGCCCGTCGAGGCCCGTACCGAGGAGCCGCCGATCGAGACCGGTGAGCGCCCCGAGCGGGCCGAGGGACGCGGCGGTCGGGACCGTGGCGAGCGGGCCGAGCGCGGCGAGCGGGCCGGCGGCGAGCGGGCCGAGCGGACGGACGGCGACCGGGCCGGTCGCGCCGGCAACGAGCGGTCCGGTGGCGACCGGGCCGAGCGGGCCGGCAACGAGCGGTCCGGCGCTGACCGGGCCGAGCGGGCCGGCAACGAGCGGTCCGACCGTAACGACCGGTCCGAGCGGTCCGACCGTAACGACCGGGGTGACCGGGTCAACGACCGGGGTCAGCGCGACAACCGCGACAACCGGGACGACTCGGACGACGACGGCGAGGGTGGCGGCCGGCGCGGCCGGCGCAGCCGGTTCCGGGACCGTCGGCGTGGCCGGGGTGACCGGGTCGAGGGCGGCAACGACAACGGTGGTGGCCGCGAGCCGCAGGTCGGCGAGGACGACGTGCTGGTGCCGGTCGCCGGCATCATCGACGTGCTCGACAACTACGCCTTCGTCCGGACCACCGGCTACCTGGCCGGCCCGAACGACGTCTACGTCTCGATGTCCCAGATCAAGAAGCACGGCCTGCGCCGGGGTGACGCGATCACCGGTGCCGTCCGGGCCGCCCGGGACGGCGGCGGCAGTGGCGACCAGCGGCGGGACAAGTACAACCCGCTGGTCCGGCTGGACACCATCAACGGCATGGAGCCGGAGGAGGCCCGTCGCCGGCCGGAGTTCTACAAGCTCACGCCGCTCTACCCGCAGGAGCGGCTGCGGCTGGAGACCGAGCCGCACATCCTCACCACCCGGGTGATCGACCTGGTGATGCCCATCGGCAAGGGGCAGCGCGCGTTGATCGTGTCGCCGCCCAAGGCGGGCAAGACGATGGTGCTCCAGGCCATCGCGAACGCCATCACCCGGAACAACCCGGAGTGCCACCTGATGGTGGTGCTGGTGGACGAGCGGCCGGAAGAGGTCACCGACATGCAGCGGTCGGTGAAGGGCGAGGTCATCGCGGCCACGTTCGACCGTCCGCCGCAGGACCACACCACGATCGCCGAGTTGGCGATCGAGCGGGCCAAGCGCCTCGTCGAGCTGGGCCACGACGTGGTCGTCCTGCTCGACTCGGTGACCCGGCTCGGTCGGTCGTACAACCTGGCGGCGCCGGCCTCCGGCCGGATCATGTCCGGTGGTATCGACTCCACGGCGCTCTACCCGCCGAAGCGGTTCCTGGGCGCGGCCCGCAACATCGAGAACGGCGGCTCGCTGACCATCCTCGCCACCGCGCTGGTGGAGACCGGGTCCATGGCGGACACGGTCATCTTCGAGGAGTTCAAGGGCACCGGCAACGCCGAGCTGAAGCTGGACCGGAAGATCGCCGACAAGCGGGTCTTCCCGGCGATCGACATCAACCCCTCCGGCACGCGCAAGGAGGAGGTCCTGTTCGCGCCGGAGGAGCTGGCGATCATCCACAAGCTCCGCAAGGTGCTGCACTCGCTGGATTCGCAGGCCGCGCTGGATCTGCTGATCGACCGGCTCAAGCAGTCCCGTACCAACATCGAGTTCCTGATGCAGATCGCCAAGTCGACGCCGGGGGAGTGACCCCACCTGGGTGAGACCGCCACGAAGGGCACGGCCGCTGCGGCCGTGCCCTTCGTCGTACCCGGAACTGCTGTTACGGGGAAATTCCACCGTAGAACTTTCTTTCATTGGGATTCCTGCTCTTGAAAATCCTGTGCGCGGCCGGGTTGACTGGGACACACGGGTTCGCGGTCATCCGGCCGGGGCGCGATCACCGAGGGCGGCGGTAAGACCTGGGGAGGCGTCCGCCGCCCGGCTGCCCCGTCGGGCGGGCTCCTGAACCTGGGGGAGGAGCCCGCCCGTTCCCGCCCGGTCGCCGCGCCCGGCCCACCGCCCGGCCCTCCGCCCGGTGGCCGCGCCCTGTCCGCCGCGCCCGGCCGCTCGCGCCGGTCTCCGCGCCGGGTGAGGAATGTGGGTCGGGAGCGGCGGGAATGCGACCCGGTGAGCGGGCGTTACCACTGCCGGACCGATCGTGTGGCCCGCCCGTCGGGTCGGCTCACGCCCATGGCACACTGGTCAATCGGCCACCGGTTCCGGTTCACGCCCGAGTCCGTCGCGCACCAGGCGGCGGGGGATCAGCGGCGACCCGGCGACCACCTGACGAAAGGACCGAGGCGACATGAAGCCCAACATCCACCCCGAGTACGTGACCACCGAGGTCAAGTGCTCGTGCGGCAGCTCCTTCACCACCCGCAGCACCGCCAAGGGTGGCGCGATCAGCGTCGAGACCTGCAGCGCCTGCCACCCGTTCTACACCGGTAAGCAGCGCGTCCTCGACACCGCCGGCCGGGTCGCCAAGTTCCAGCAGAAGTACGCCAAGGTTCAGGCGAAGAAGGCCAAGTAGCTTCACCGACGACGCCCGTGTCCGGCCCCGTGCCGGACGCGGGCGTTCGTCCGTTCCGCCTACTTTCGCCGTCCTGTGCCCTGCCGTCCTGCCCTGCCGTCCCGTCCCCGTCGAAGGAGCATCCCGTATGAGCAGCGAGCGCCTGGCCGCCCTCCTCGACGAGTACGCCGAGCTGGAGAAGCGGCTGGCCGACCCGGCCATCCACGCCGACCAGAACACCGCGCGACGGGTCGGCCGCCGCTATGCCGAGCTGGTCCCACTGCACAAGGCCGCAGGCGAACTGGAGCAGGCCCGGGCGGATCTGGTCGCGGCCCGGGAGCTGGCCGCCGAGGAACCGGCCTTCGCCGAGGAGGCGGAGTCGATCGCGGCGACCCTGCCGGTGCTCGAGGAACGGCTGGCCGAGCTGCTGATCCCCCGGGATCCGCACGACGCCAAGGACGTGATCATCGAGATCAAGGCCGGTGAGGGCGGGGAGGAGTCGGCGCTCTTCGCCGGGGACCTGCTGCGGATGTACACCCGGTACGCCGAGCGGCACGGCTGGCTGACCGAGGTGATCGACGCGCAGGACTCCGACCTCGGCGGGGTCAAGGACGTCTCGTTGGCGATCAAGACCAGGGGAGTCCCGGACGCCGGCAACGGGGTCTGGTCCCGGCTCAAGTGGGAGGGCGGCGTGCACCGGGTGCAGCGAGTCCCGGTCACCGAGTCGCAGGGGCGCATCCACACCAGCGCGGCCGGGGTGCTGGTGCTGCCCGAGGCCGAGGAGGTCGACGTCACCATCGACCCGAACGACCTGCGGATCGACGTGTTCCGGTCGTCCGGGCCGGGTGGGCAGTCGGTGAACACCACCGACTCGGCCGTCCGGATCACCCACCTGCCGACCGGCGTGGTGGTCTCCTGCCAGAACGAGAAGTCCCAGTTGCAGAACCGGGAGCAGGCGATGCGGATCCTGCGGGCCAGGCTGCTGGCGGTGGCCCAGGAGCAGGCCGACGCCGCCGCCTCGGACGCCCGCAAGGCGCAGGTCCGCACCGTGGACCGCTCGGAGCGGATCCGCACCTACAACTTCCCGCAGAACCGGATCACCGACCACCGGATCGGCTACACGGCGTACAACCTCGACCTGGCCCTCGCCGGGGAGCTGGACGGCGTCCTGGACGCCCTCACCGAGGCCGATCGCGCCGCCCGGCTCGCCGGCGACACCGAACTGACCCGCCACTGACCCGGGGCCGGGGGCGGGTCAGCAGACGCGGGGGCGGGTCTTGGCCCGCAGCATCTCCCGGTCGGCGATCTCGAACGCGGCGCCGAGGGCGTCGCGCACCGCGGTGCCGCCACCGCCGCCGTGGACCTCGGCGAAACCGATGCTCACCCCGACCGGGGTGCCGGGCACCAGCGACTCCCAGTCCTCGGTACGCACGGCCGCGTCGATCCGGCGGGCCACCTCGGCGGCCTCGGTCATGCCGGCCCCGGAGAGCACCACCACGAACTCGTCGCCGCCGTAGCGGGCCACGACGTCGCCGCGGCGCATCACCCGGTTGATCACCCCGGCGATGCGTTGCAGCACCAGGTCGCCGGAGTGGTGGCCGTGGGTGGTGTTGACCGCCTTGAAGCCGTCCAGGTCGCAGACGCCGATCACCACCCGCTCGCCCCGGGACACCACCGAGGCGACGTGCCGCTCCAACTGACGCCGGTTGGCCAGGCCGGTCAGCGGGTCGGTCAGCGCCTCGCCCTCGTAGCGGGCCGCCTCCCGGCGCATCTCCTCGTGGTCGATCCGGGCCGCGATGCCGTCGATGTAGACGTCCCGCAGCCGGTCGTTACGCTGTGCGGCCAGCCGGAACGCCCGCCGGTCGGCGCGGTGCGCGGCGGCGTGGTCACCGGCCCGGGAGAGGGCGATGCTGCGCAGCCGGGACGCCTCCGCCGCACCGAGCGTCTCGGCCGACACCCGGGCCGAGTCCAGCCGGGTGATCGCCTCGATCGGGCGTTCGTCGGCGACCGCCAGGCACACGTGGCCGAGCTGGCGCATGTCCCGGGCACGGGCGCTGTCACCGCCGTAGCCGAGCAGCCGGGCCGGTTCCGGGCCGACCGGGGCCGGGTCACCGAGCGCGGCCCGGCGGACGGCCGCGTAGCCGTACGCGGCGAGACTGCTCGGGCGCAGCCGGTCGGCCCGGCCGTCGGCGGTGAACCGGGACAGGTCGGCCGCGATGTCGCGGAGCACCCGCAGGCAGCCATCGCTGTCGCCGTTGTGGTCCAGCGCGACGGCGTTGCGCAGCCGGATGCCCGGTGCGGCGAAGGTCTCCTCCGGGATGCCGGCGGCGGCGCCGTGCTGGCGGGCCCGTTCGATAGCGCCCAGCGCATAGCCGTGGAAGCTGAGGTAGGAGTACGCCATCGCCAGGTCGTGCCAGCCCCAGGCGGTGTCCCGGTCGCGGTCCTCCGCCGCGCCGAGCGCGCGGGCCGCCCGGACCAGGTGGGTGACGCACCGGTCCAGCGCGCCCTGGTGGTGCGCGGCCAGCGCCGCCAACGCATTGAGGTGCCCGTGCAGGTAGGGCTCGGGGAGGTCCCGGACGGCGCCGGAGGCGTCCTCGATGGCCCGGGTGAACTCGGCGGTCCGGCCGAGGTTGATCAGCGCGCAGAGCCGCTGTACCAGGGCGTCGGCCCTGGTGTACGGGTCGGTGGAGGTGCGCAGCACCCGGTCGAGCACCACGATCGCCTCGGCCGAGCGGCTGGCCTCCTGGAGGTGGCGGGCGTGCGTCAGGGCGTCAACCTGGTCGTCGACCCGGTCGAGCCACCCCACCTGGCGAACCTCCTGTCGGCGCGCGATCGGACGATCCGTGTCACCACCGGGACGGCGCGGTGACCTACCCGCACGTGTACGGCCGGCGACGCCTCATGATTATGTCGTGACCTCACTTCCGCGCCACCCGTCCGAAGGGACAGAACGCGAGCGGCCCTCGCCGGTGGTGGCCCGTGCCGCCCGTACCCTCGCCGCCGCCGGGGTGGCCTCGGCCCGTTCCGAGGCGGAGCAGCTCGCCGCGTACGTGCTGGAGGTGCCCCGGGGGCGGCTGGCCCTCGCCGACGGCTTCACCCCGGCCCAGCGGGACCGGTACGACGCGCTGGTGGCCCGGCGGGCCGACCGGGAGCCGTTGCAGCACCTGACCGGGCGGGCCGGCTTCCGGCACCTGGAGCTGGCGGTCGGGCCGGGGGTCTTCGTGCCCCGCCCGGAGACGGAGCTGCTGGCCGGCTGGGGGATCGAGCGGGCGTCGGCCCGACCGGCTCCGGTGGTGGTCGACCTGTGCAGTGGTTCCGGGGCGGTCGCGCTGGCGGTGGCCCAGGAGGTCCCGACGGCCCGGGTGGTGGCGGTGGAGCGGTTCCCCGCCGCGCTGGCCTGGCTGCGGTGCAACGCGGCCGGTCGGGCCGCCGCCGGGGACCGGCCGGTCGAGGTGGTGGCCGCCGACGTCACCGACCCGGGGCTGCTCGCCGACCTGGTCGGCGCGGTGGACGTGCTGCTGTGCAACCCGCCGTACGTGCCGCGTGCGGTGGTGGTCCCGCCGGAGGTGGCCGGGTTCGACCCGGACGAGGCGGTGTTCGGCGGGGCGGACGGGCTGGCGGTGGTCCGGCCGGTGCTGCGCCGGGCGGCCGACCTGCTGCGCCCCGGCGGTGACCTGGGTGTCGAGCACGACGACACGCACGGCGCGGCGGTGCCGGCGTTGCTCGCCGCGGACGGCCGGTACACGGCGGTGCGGGCGCACCGGGACCTGGCCGGCCGACCCCGGTTCGCCACCGCGTCCCGCGGGTCGGACGGCCCGCACGCCGTCCGCGGGCCGGCGTGGCAGACTGGCTCCTCGTGATGCTCTACGACTGTCGGTCGCCCGCCGACCGGGACCGCGGGGTGGCCGCGGCGATCGAGGCGGTCAAGAACGGCGAGCTGGTCGTTCTGCCCACCGACACGGTCTACGGGATCGGCGCGGACGCGTTCACCCCGTACGCGGTGCGGGCGCTCTCCGATGCCCGGGGCGGCAGCCAGCAGGCGCCGCCGGTGCTGATCGGCTCCCGGCACACCCTCGACGGCTTGGTCTTCTCGCTGCCCAAGGCAGCCCGGGACCTGGTGGAGGCGTTCTGGCCGGGGGCGTTGACCATCGTGGTGGAGCACTCGCCGAGCCTCGCCTGGGACCTGGGCGACGCCAGCGGCACGGTCGCGGTGCGGATGCCGCTGCACCCGGTGGCGCTGGAGGTGCTGCGGGAGACCGGCCCGATGGCGGTGGCCGCCGCCAACAAGGTGGGCCAGCCGGCCGCGGTGACCGCCGAGGAGGCCCGCGACCAGCTCAGTTACTCGGTGCGCGTCTATCTGGAGGCGGGCGCGTGCCCCGACCCGGTGCCGAGCACCATCGTCGACCTGACCGGTGAGACGCCCCGGCTGCTCCGGGCCGGCGCGATCGACCTGGACCAGCTCCGGGAGGTCGCGCCGGACGTCCTCGACGAGCGGAGCGCCTGAGTGCCGCCGTTCACCGTCCTGCACGTCTGCATGGGCAACATCTGCCGGTCCCCGATGGCCGAGCGGCTGCTGGTGCTGGCCGTCCGGGAGCGGCTGGGCCGGCTCGGTGTCGATCCGGCCGGCTCGGACGCGCTGCTGCACAGCCACAGCGCCGGGACGGGCGGCTGGCACGCGGGGGAGGAGATGAACCCGCCCGCGGCAAGGCAGGTACTGGGCCGGGGTGGTGACGTCGAGGGCTTCGCCGCCCGCAAGCTGCGCTCCGACCTGATCGACGCCGCCGACCTCGTCCTCACCGCCACCGCCGACCAGCAGGAGTACGTGGTGGCGCTGCGCCCGGACGCGGCCTCACGCACCTTCGTGCTGAGGGAGTTCGGCCGGCTGCTCGGTGTGCTGGACACCGCCGCCCTGCCGCCGGCCCGGGCCGTTCCGGAGGCGGTGTACGCCCGGGGGGTCGCCCTGGTGGCGGCGGCCGACGCGGCGCGGCAGGGTGCGGCCGCGGTGCACTCCGACGACCTGGACGATCCGTGGGGCCGGGGCGACCAGTGCTTCAGCCGGGTGGCCGACGAGATCGAGGAGACGGTGCACCCGCTCACCTCGGCCCTACTGCCCTGATCCGCCGCCGTTTCCACCCCGGTCGGCGGCCCTGGTGGCGGTGCGGTCTCGTCCGGGTGACCGGGGCGGCGTGTCCCGCTCCGCGCGCCGTGTCCGCCCCGCGCGCTTAATCCGTTTTTACGGAAAGATGAGAGTTCGGGTGTTTTTGCGGGTCATGCTGAACGGGTCCTGACGACTCCGGCGGGGAGTACTGATGATCCGGGCCCACCTCGACAAGGTGTTCACCGTGTTGCTCGCCGGCGTGCTCGCCGGACTGGTGTTGGCAGCGGCGGTCCTGCCGCTCGCCCTGGTGTTCGGCATCGGCTTCGGCGGGCTCGCGTCCTCCTACGCCGAACTGCCCAACACCCTGCGCGCCCCGCCCACCGCCCAACGCTCCACCCTGTACGCCGCCGACGGCGTCACCCTGATCACCTCGTTCTACACCGAGGACCGGGTGGACGTCCCGCTGACCAAGGTGGCCCCGGTGATGCGGCAGGCCATCGTCGCTGCCGAGGACGCCCGCTTCTACCAGCACCGGGGGGTCGACCCGCGGGGCGTGGTGCGGGCGTTCACCGCCAACCAGCGCGACGGCCGGGCCCGGCAGGGCGCCTCCACGCTGAGCATGCAGTACGTCCGCAACGTGCTCAGCAACGATCCCCGACTGACCAAGGAACAGCGGAAGAAGGCCACCGAGATCAGCACGGCCCGCAAGCTCCAGGAGATGCGGTACGCCCTGGCGCTGGAGCGCGAGCTGAGCAAGGACGAGATCCTCACCCGCTACCTCAACATCGCCTACTTCGGCGCTGGGGCGTACGGCATCGCGGCGGCGACCAAACGCTACTTCTCCACCACCCCGGCCAGGCTGACCCTGGCCCAGGCGTCGCTGCTGGCCGGGCTGGTCCGGTCCCCGGACACCGACGACCCGATCAACGGCGACGCCGACGCGGCGCTGACCCGCCGGTCGTACGTGCTGGACCGGATGGTGGCGCTGGGCCAGGTGCCGCCGGCCGACGCGGCGGCGGCCCGGGACGCCCCGCTGGCGCTACGGCCCAGCCGGACACCGAACGACTGCACCGCCGTGCCCGAGCAGCGCAACGACTGGGGCTTCTTCTGCGACTGGTTCACCCAGTGGTGGAGCGACCAGCCCGCCTTCGGCGCCACCGCCGCCGAACGGCAGGACAACCTGCGCCGGGGTGGATTCCGGATCGTCTCCTCGCTCGACCCGGCCGTGCAGCGGGCGGCCGTGCGCCAGGTGGCCGACATCTACGACGTCGACGATCCCCGGGCCGCGCCGGTGGCGGTGGTCCAGCCGGGCACCGGACGGGTGCTCGCCCTGGCGGTGAACCGCTACTACAGCGTGGCCCCCAACCCGGTCGGGCAGCGCAACCATCCGAACACGGTCAACCAGCTGATCGCCGGTGGCAACGGCATCGAGGGTTATCAGGCCGGCTCGACGTTCAAGCTGTTCGCCCTGCTGGCGGCCCTGGAGTCCGGGCTGCCGCTGGAGACCGGCTTCGCCGCGCCCAGCCGGATCGTGACCCGGTTCCCGACCGACGACCCCCGGTCCGGCTGCGGCGGGCGGTGGTGCCCGGCCAACGCCACCCCGGAGTGGATGGACGGCTACCGGACCATGTGGACCGCCTTCGGCCGCTCGGTGAACACCTACTTCGCCTGGCTCACCGAGAAGGTCGGCGCGGACCGGGTGGTGGAGATGGCCGAGCGGCTGGGCATCCGGTTCCGCGCCCCCGACGACGCCGCGCTGGCCCGGCACAGCGCCCGGGACTGGGGGGCGTTCACCCTCGGGGTCTCCTCCACCACCCCGCTCGACCTGGCCAATGCGTACGCCACGGTGGCCGCCGAGGGGACGTGGTGCGCGCCGCTGCCGGTGGTGTCGATCACCGACAGCGCCGGACGGGAGGTGGCCGCCGCCCGGCCCGACTGCCGGCAGGTGATCGACACCGAGGTGGCCCGGGCCGCCGCCGACGCGGCCCGCTGCCCGGTCGGCGACCAGTCGATGTACCGCCGCTGCGACGGGGGCACGGCGGAGAAGCTCCGGCCGGGGCTGGGTCGCCCCGTGGCCGGCAAGACCGGCAGCTCGGAGCGGAACGAGACCGAATCGGTGGTGGCCTTCACCCCGCAGCTCGCGGTGGCCCAGATCGCCGCCAACCCGGATGATCCACGCGACGCCGTCGGTGCCGCCGTCCAGTCCCGGATGGTCGACGCGGTGGGCCGGATCCTGGCCGACGCCCTGTCCGACACCCCGGTCCGGGACTTCGTCCCCCCGGGCGAGTCGATCACCTACCGCCTCGCCCCCACCCCCCGCAACGGCAACTGACCCACCCCACCCTCGCCCCACCCTCGCCCCGCCCCCGCCCCGTCCTGCCCTGCCCCCCGCCCCGCCCCGTCGATCATGGAGTTGTGGTGCCCCGCATAACGGGTCAAAGCGGTCTGATCCTTCCACCACAACTCCATGATCGACGGGAGCCGGGGGTGGGGGCAGGGCGGGGGTGGGGGTGGGGGTGGGGTGGGGTGGGGGATTAGGGGGTGGGGGTGTGGCGGGCGATGTTGCGGGCCATGCCGCCGAAGATGACGGCGTGGAAGGGGGCCACCGAGAGCCAGTAGAGGTGGCCGGGGAGGCCGCGCGGGAGGAAGACGGCGCGTTGGACGTAGCGGCTGCGGCCGTCGCCGAGGGGTTCGGCACGCAGCTCCAGCCAGGCCCGGCCGGGCAGGCGCATCTCGGCGCGCAGCCGGAGCAGCGTGCCGGGGACGATCTCCTCGACCCGCCAGAAGTCCAGCGCCTCGCCCACCTGGAGCCGGTGCGGGTCGCGGCGGCCCCGGCGCAGCCCCACCCCGCCGACCAGCCGGTCCAGCCAACCGCGCACCGACCAGGCGAGCGGGAACGAGTACCAGCCGTGCTCACCACCGACGCCCTCGATGGTCCGCCAGAGCGCGGCCGGTGGCGCGTCGACCTCCTGCTCGCGCAGGTCGGTGTAGACCGTCCCGCCGGACCACTCCGGGTCCGTCGGCAGCGGCTCGGCCGGCGCGTCCGGGCCGCTCGCGTTCGACCAGCGGGTCTCCACCTGGGCGTCGCGTACCCGGCTCAGGGCCAGGGCGACGGCGTCGTCGAAGCCGGTCAGCCCGCCCGGCGGGTCGGGCAGCCAGCGGGCGATGTCGTGCTCGTGGGTCACCGCCTCGTGGATCAGGCTCTCCACCAGGGGGCGGGCGATGGCGTTCGGCACCGGGGTGATCAACCCCACCCAGTGCGAGGAGAGCGCCGGGGTCAGCGGGCGCACCGGCACGATGATCCGGCGACGCAGCCCGGCGACCCGGGCGTAGCGCTGCATCATCTCCCGGAAGGTCAGCACGTCGGGGCCGCCGATGTCGAGGGCCCGGTCCACCTCGGGCGGCAGGGTGGCACAGCCGACCAGGTAGCGCAGCACGTCCCGGACGGCGATCGGCTGGATCCGGTTGCGCACCCAGCGGGGGGTGACCATGGCCGGCAGGCGTTCGGTGAGGTAGCGCAGCATCTCGAACGAGGCCGACCCGGACCCGATGATCACGGCGGCCCGTAGCACCACCGTCGGCACCTCGCCGGACAGCAGGATCCGGGCCACCTCGGCCCGGGACCGCAGGTGCGGCGAGGGCACCCCGCCGTCCGCCGTCGGCTCCGGGCCACCCAGGTAGACGATCCGGCGTACGCCGGCCGCGGCGGCGGCCGCGGCGAAGTGGGTGGCGGCCTCCCGGTCGGCCGCCTCGAAGTCGGCCCGGCCGAGCGAGTGCACCAGGTAGTACGCGACGTCGACGCCCGCGAAGGCGGCCGGCAGCGTCTCCGGTCGGCGCAGGTCGCCCTCGACCACCTCGGCCTCGGCGGCCCAGGGCACGTCGCGGAGCCGCCCGGCCTTGCGGGCCAGGCAGCGCACCTGGTGCCCCTCGGCGAGCAGGCGGGGCGCGAGTCGTCCACCGATGTAACCGGTGGCGCCGGTGACGAGGCATCTCACGGTCACCAGTGTGCGGCTCCGTAGACTTCTTCGCTGTGGAGAACGCGAAGCACACCTCGTGGGGGCCGGGCCCGGCGCGGCCCGGCGCCGGTCCGGCGCCCGTCGACCGGGCCGGCGGCTGCCGGGCGTGCCGGCGTGGCTGAGTCCGGGGTGCGCGCGGCCGGGGCGGCCGACGACCGGGGCTGGCGGCTGCGCCACCTGCCGGTGCTGCTGGTCGCCTCGGCGGTGCTGGGCGCGGTGGCGGCGCTGGTCGGCGCGGTGACCGGCGGTGGTACGGCGGCGGCCGGCGCGGTGGCCGGGGTGGCGGTGACGGTGCTCAGCTACACCCTGAGCACCGTGGTGCTGGCCCGGGCCGACGCGATCAACCCGCAGCTGGTGCTTCCGCTCGGGCTGGGCCTGTACGCCGTGAAGTTCACCGTCCTGGGCGTGGTGATGGTGGCGGTGGCGTCGGCCGGGTGGGACGGGCTGGTGCCGCTCTGTGTCGGCATCGTGGCCGGGGTGGTGGTCTGGACCGGAGTGCACATCTGGTGGCTGACCAGGGTGTTTTCCCGTCGACCCGGGAGCTGACCGTCCCAATTGGTGGACATCCGCGCGACTGTGGGCGTGCGGTCATTCTCTCACTGGCCGAAGGGGAGTACCGTGCCCCCAGACGAAGGAGCCCGCCCGACGCCCACACAACGACGGTTGTGCGGGGGGTGAGGCACAGCCTCGTCTCTCCGGCTGATATCGTTCGCCCCGTCATGGCTGATGACCGAACCCCCCAACCAACCGGCGGTCCGGGCGACGTTCCGACCGGCGCCGGTCAGGGCTGGACCGCGCTCTCGTACCTCATCGGGGGCATGCTCGTCTGGGGTTTCATCGGCTGGCTGGTCGACCAGTGGCTCGACTCCGGCGGCATCGCCACCGGGATCGGTGTCGTGCTCGGCATGGCCGGGGGGATCATCCTGGTCGTCCGCCGGCTCGGCACGCCTACATAGGAAGGGACGCGGTGTTCGGACAGGCGAACGTCCTGGCAGCGGGCCAGGCGGCATTCCCACCCAGCGTGGAGGACTTCTACCTGCCCAGCATCCTGCCCTGGGGTGCACACGACTCGTACTGGTTCACCAAGATCACGGCGATGGTGTGGGTCGCCGCCGGCATCCTGATCATTTTCTTCCTGGCGACCTACCGGAAGCCGCAGCTGGTCCCGACCAAGAAGCAGTGGCTCGCCGAGTCGATCTACGGCTTCGTGCGGAACAACATCGCGGTCGACATGCTCGGGCACCGGGGGGTGCGGTTCGCGCCGTACTTCACCACGCTGTTCTGCTTCGTGCTGCTGACCAACTTCTTCGCGATCGTGCCGCTGTTCCAGATCTCGCCGAACTCGCACATCGCCTTCCCGGCGATCCTCGCGGTGATCAGCTACGTGCTGTTCAACTACGTCGGCATCCGGCAGCACGGCTTCGTGAAGTACTTCAAGAACTCTCTGGTTCCGCCGGCGCCCTGGTTCATCCTGCCGCTGCTGATCCCGATCGAGCTCTTCTCGACCTTCATCGTCCGGCCGTTCTCGCTGGCCGTGCGTCTGTTCGCCAACATGTTCGCCGGGCACATGCTGCTGCTCGTCTTCACCCTCGGCGGCTTCGCGATGCTCAGCGCCAACGCCTGGCTGGCGCCGGTCTCGGTGCTGTCCTGGGTGATGACCATCGCGCTCACCTTCCTCGAGTTCCTGGTCATCTGCCTGCAGGCCTACGTCTTCACCGTCCTCACCGCAAGCTACGTGCAGGGCGCGCTCGCCGACGAGCACTGATCCACCGGGCGGGGGTTCGCCAGCGAACGCCGGTCCACGGGCGGGGGCTCGCGAGCGAGCACTGGTCCACCGCATCAACCCGTTGTCGTCCCGCGTGAGAGTCACGCGAGATACCCAGGAGGAACCACACCCATGGACGCTAGCGTTCTCGCCGAGGTCACCGGCAGCACCGCCGCCATCGGCTACGGCCTCGCCGCCATCGGCCCGGGCATCGGCGTCGGCCTGGTCTTCGCCGCCTACATCCAGTCGACCGCCCGCCAGCCGGAGTCGTCCCGGATGACCCTGCCGTACGTCTGGATCGGCTTCGCCGTCATCGAGGCGCTCGCGCTGCTGGGCATCGCCTTCGGCTTCATCTGGGCCGGCTGACCCAGTCCCGCAGACCAGGAGGTCATCCATGTACTTCCTCGCCGCTGAGGGTGGTGAGTCGACGCACAACCCGATCCTTCCGATCTGGCAGGAGATCGTGGTCGGCAGCGTCGCCTTCGCCGTGCTCTGCTTCGTACTGATGAAGTTCGTCTTCCCGCGCATGGAACAGACGTTCCAGGCCCGGGTCGACGCGATCGAGGGCGGCATCAAGCGTGCCGAGGCCGCCCAGGCCGAGGCCAACCAGCTCCTCGAGCAGTACCGCGCGCAGCTCGCCGAGGCGCGTACCGACGCCGCCAAGATCCGGGACGACGCCCGGGCCGACGCGGAGGGCATCCGGCAGGACATCCTCGGCAAGGCGCGGGAGGAGTCCGACCGGATCATCGCGGCCGGCAAGGAGCAGCTCGCCGCGGAGCGGGCCACCATCGTGCGCGAGCTGCGTACCGAGGTGGGCACCATCGCGGTCGACCTGGCCAGCAAGATCGTCGGTGAGTCGCTGGCCGACGAGGCCCGCCGCAAGGGCACCGTCGACCGGTTCCTGAGCAACCTCGAGAGCACGGGGGCCCGCTGATGCAGGCCGCCAGCCGGGAGTCGTACGCCGCCGCGGCCGAGCGCCTCGACGCGTACGTCCGCGGGGCGGAGCCGTCGGCGGTGGCGACCACCGCCGACGACATCCTCTCCGTCGCCGCCCTGTTGTGGGGCGAGCCGCGGCTGCGCCGGGCGCTGTCCGACCCGGCCCGCAGCGGCGAGGACCGGGGTGCGCTGCTCGACGGCATCCTGGCCGGCAAGATCGGCGCGGACGCGCTCGGCCTGCTGTCCGGCCTGGTCTCCGGCCGTTGGTCGACGCCGTCGGAGCTGCTCGACGGCACCGAGCGGCTCGGGGTGGAGGCGCTGCTGGCCAGCGCCGACTCCGCCGGTGACCTCGGTGAGGTCGAGGACGAGCTGTTCCGCTTCGGTCAGGTGGTCTCCGGTCAGTCCGCGCTCTCCGCGGCGCTGGCCGACCCGGTCGCCCCGGCCGGGCAGCGGGCCGCGCTGGCCCGCGAACTGCTCGCCGGCAAGGCCCGTCCGGTCACCGTCCGCCTCGTCGAGGTGGCGCTCGGCGGGTTCGGGGGACGCTCCTTCACCGGGGCGCTCACCCGGCTGGTCGAGCTGGCCGCCGACCGGCGGGACCGCCAGGTCGCGTACGTGACCGTGGCCGCCCCGTTGAGTGAGTCCGACGAGCGCCGGCTCGGTGCCCGCCTTTCCGCGATGTACGGTCGAGAGGTTTCCGTCAAGCAGACGGTCGACCCGGAGGTGCTCGGTGGGGTGAGCGTGCGGGTCGGTTCCGACCTGTACGACGGCACCGTCCTGCGCCGCCTCAACGAGACCCGCAACGCGCTCGTGCAGCGCTGACCAGCGGCCTCGCCGCCCCTTTGATCGACGCCATTCGGACCGGTCGGTACTAGGTATCCCGGGCCCCTGATACTTAAGGAAGCAGAGGATGGCCGAGCTGACCATCTCGACGGAGGAGATCCGCGGCGCCCTGGAGCGCTACGTCTCCTCCTACTCGACCGACGTCTCCCGCGAGGAGGTCGGCACCGTCGCCGACACCGGTGACGGCATCGCCCACGTCGAGGGCCTGCCCTCGACCATGACCAACGAACTCCTGGAGTTCGAGGACGGCACGCTCGGCGTGGCGTTGAACCTCGACGTGCGGGAGATCGGTGTCGTCGTTCTCGGTGACTCCGCCAAGCTGGAGGAGGGGCAGCGCGTCAAGCGCACCGGCCGGGTGCTCTCCGTACCGGTCGGCGACGCCTTCCTCGGCCGCGTGGTCAACGCGCTCGGCCAGCCGATCGACGGCCTCGGCGACATCGCCGACGAGGGCTACCGCGAGCTGGAGCTCCAGGCCCCCAACGTGATGTCCCGGCAGTCCGTCGACGAGCCGCTGCAGACCGGTATCAAGGCGATCGACGCGATGACCCCGATCGGTCGGGGCCAGCGGCAGCTGATCATCGGCGACCGGAAGACCGGCAAGACCACCGTCGCGCTGGACACCATCCTCAACCAGCGGGACAACTGGCGCTCCGGCGACCCGAAGAAGCAGGTCCGCTGCATCTACGTCGCCATCGGCCAGAAGGCCTCCACGATCGCCTCGATCAAGGGCATCCTGGAGGACGCGGGCGCGCTGGAGTACACCACCATCGTGGCCTCCCCGGCGTCCGACCCGGCCGGCTTCAAGTACCTCGCCCCCTACACCGGCTCGTCCATCGGGCAGCACTGGATGTACGGCGGCAAGCACGTCCTGATCGTCTTCGACGACCTGAGCAAGCAGGCCGAGGCGTACCGGGCCGTGTCGCTGCTGCTGCGCCGCCCGCCGGGCCGTGAGGCGTACCCGGGTGACGTCTTCTACCTGCACTCCCGCCTGCTGGAGCGCTGCGCGAAGCTCTCCGACGAGCTGGGCGGCGGCTCGATGACCGGCCTGCCGATCATCGAGACGAAGGCCAACGACATCTCGGCCTTCATCCCGACCAACGTCATCTCCATCACCGACGGCCAGATCTTCCTGGAGTCCGACCTGTTCAACCAGGGCGTCCGGCCGGCCATCAACGTCGGCACCTCGGTCTCCCGGGTCGGCGGCGCCGCCCAGATGAAGCCGATGAAGAAGGTCTCCGGCTCGCTGCGGCTCAACCTGGCCCAGTTCCGTGAGCTGGAGGCGTTCGCCGCCTTCGCGTCCGACCTGGACAAGGCCTCGCAGGCCCAGCTGAACCGGGGTTCCCGGCTGGTCGAGCTGCTCAAGCAGCCGAACTACTCGCCGTACCCGGTGCAGGAGCAGGTCGTCTCGGTCTGGGCCGGCGTCGAGGGCAAGCTGGACGACGTCCCGGTCGGCGAGATCCGGCGCTTCGAGTCGGAGTTCCTCCAGTACCTGCGGCACAAGCACGAGGGTGTGCTGGCCTCGATCGCGGACGGCAAGTGGGGCGACGACCTCTCGTCCTCGCTCGACTCGGCCATCACCGAGTTCAAGCAGGTCTTCCTGGGCAAGGCCGACGAGCGTCGGGTCAACGACGCGCCGGCCAAGCCGCTGGAGGGCGAGGCCGACCGCGAGACGGTCACCCGCTACGCCGGCGGCGACGCCGAGAAGCAGTAGGGCTGACTCATGGCGGCCCAGGTACGCGTTCTTCGCCAGCGGATCCGTTCGGCGAAGGGGATGAAGAAGATCACCAAGGCGATGGAGCTCGTGGCGACGAGCCGCATCGCCAAGGCCCAGGCCCGGGTGACGGCGTCCCTGCCGTACGCCCAGGCGATCACCGGCGTGCTCACCGCGCTGGCCTCGAACGCCCGGATCGACCACCCGCTGCTCACCCCGCGCGAGCGGGTGCGGCGGGCGGGCGTCCTGCTGGTCACCTCGGACCGGGGCCTGGCCGGTGGGTACAGCTCCAACGCGATCAGGACCGCCGAGTCGCTGATCGCCCGGCTCACCGCCGACGGCAAGGAGCCGGTGCTCTACGTCATCGGGCGCAAGGGCCTGACGTTCTACCGGTTCCGCAACCGGAAGATCGCGGCGAACTGGACCGGCTTCTCGGAGCAGCCCACCTTCGCCGACGCCCGCGAGGTCGGTGAGACGCTGATCGCGGCGTTCACCGCCGGGGCGGACGACACCGACGGTGACGCCGGGCCGGACGGCGTGCTCGGCATCGACGAGTTGCACATCGTCTACACCGAGTTCCACAGCCTGATGACCCAGAACCCGGTCACGAAGATCATCGGTCCGATGCAGGTCGAGGACCGGCCGCGCTCCGAGGGGCTGCTGCCGGCGTACGAGTTCGAGCCGGAGGCGGAGTCGCTGCTCGACGCGCTGTTGCCGAAGTACATCAACACGCGGATCTACGCGGCGTTGCTGGAGTCGGCGGCGAGCGAGTCGGCGGCCCGGCGGCGGGCGATGAAGAGCGCCACCGACAACGCCGAAGAGATGATCGAGAAGTACACGCGTGAGATGAACTCGGCCCGCCAGGCCGGGATCACCCAGGAGATCAGTGAGATCGTCGGCGGCGCGAACGCGCTGGCCGCGTCGGGAAGTGAAGTGTGATGACTGTATCCGCAGTTGCCGGGGGACCGGCAGAGACCAGGACGGCCACCGGTCGTGTGGTCCGGGTCATCGGCCCGGTCGTCGACGCCGAGTTCCCGCGCGACGCCATGCCGACCCTGTTCAACGCCCTGCACGTCGAGGTCAACCTGTCCGGCGGTGAGAAGACGCTGACCCTGGAGGTCGCCCAGCACCTGGGTGACAACCTGGTCCGGGCCATCTCGATGCAGCCGACCGACGGTCTGGTCCGGGGCGCCGAGGTGGTCGACACCGGCTCCCCGATCACCGTCCCGGTGGGCGACGCGGTCAAGGGCCACGTCTTCAACGCCATCGGCGAGTGCCTCAACCTCACCGAGGGCGAGACGCTCGACGCGGACGACCGGTGGGGCATCCACCGCAAGGCCCCGGCCTTCGCGGACCTGGAGCCGAAGACCGAGATGCTGGAGACCGGCATCAAGGTCATCGACCTGCTCGCCCCGTACGTCAAGGGCGGCAAGATCGGCCTGTTCGGCGGCGCGGGCGTGGGCAAGACGGTGCTCATCCAGGAGATGATCACCCGGGTGGCCCGGAACTTCGGTGGCACCTCGGTCTTCGCCGGTGTGGGTGAGCGCACCCGTGAGGGCAACGACCTCATCGCCGAGATGACCGAGTCCGGCGTCATCGACAAGACCGCGCTGGTCTACGGCCAGATGGACGAGCCGCCGGGCACCCGGCTGCGGGTGGCGCTGTCCGCGCTGACCATGGCCGAGTACTTCCGGGACGTCAAGAAGCAGGAGGTGCTGCTCTTCATCGACAACATCTTCCGCTTCACCCAGGCCGGTTCCGAGGTCTCCACCCTGCTCGGCCGGATGCCGAGCGCGGTGGGCTACCAGCCGACCCTGGCCGACGAGATGGGCGAGCTCCAGGAGCGGATCACCTCCGTCCGGGGCCAGGCCATCACCTCGCTCCAGGCGATCTACGTGCCCGCCGACGACTACACCGACCCGGCGCCGGCCACCACCTTCGCCCACCTGGACGCGACCACCAACCTGGAGCGGTCGATCTCCGACAAGGGCATCTACCCGGCCGTGGACCCGCTGGCGTCCTCGTCCCGGATCCTCGCCCCGGAGTTCGTCGGCGAGGAGCACTTCACGGTGGCCACCGAGGTCAAGCGCATCCTCCAGCGCTACAAGGACCTCCAGGACATCATCGCCATCCTCGGTATCGAGGAGCTCTCGGAGGAGGACAAGCTCACCGTCGGCCGGGCCCGTCGGATCGAGCGCTTCCTCTCCCAGAACACCTACGCCGCCGAGCAGTTCACCGGTGTGCCGGGCTCGACGGTCGCGATCGCCGAGACCATCGAGGCGTTCAAGAAGATCAGCGAGGGTGAGTACGACCACTTCCCCGAGCAGGCCTTCTTCATGTGCGGTGGTCTGGAGGACCTGGAGCGCAAGGCGAAGGAGCTGATGTCGGAGGGCTGAGTCCCCCGACGGTCTCCACGAAGGCCACCCCGGTGCATCCGGGGTGGCCTTCGGCGTCGTCGTGGCTGGTGGGGGCCGGTGTCCGGTTACCGGGCACGCGGCTCCCAGGCGGGCGAGGTACCGTTTCGAGCGCGACACCGGGAAACGGGTGTCGATCGGAGGCAACTTTTCGGCGGTGTACGCCCGTCTTCTGTTCGTGGGCGTGACGAATCTTCGTGACTCGTGACGAGTCCTCGTGGCGCGACGAATGGAGCTGCTCGTGGGTAAGACCGGCAAGGACGGCCGCAGGTCGTCCATCTGGTCGGGGGTGCCGCGCTGGGCCCGCGTCTGTACCGTCTTCGGGGTCGTGCTGATGCTGCTCAGCGGTGCGGTCCTGGTCGGCTACGAGACACTGCTGTCGCGCTACGAGGGCTCGGTGGGCAAGGCCGACCTCTTCGGCGACAAGGCGGCCGGGGCGCAGGAGCGCAAGAGCAACGTCAAGGGTCCGCTGAACATCCTGCTGGTGGGGATCGACCCGCGGGACGCGAAGACCCCGCCGCTGGCCGACTCGATCATGGTGTTGCACGTGCCGGCGTCGCTGGACCGGGCGTACATCTTCTCGGTTCCGCGTGACCTCTACGTCGAGATCCCCAAGTTCGACAAGGCCGGCTACCGGGGCGGCTCCGGCAAGATCAACGGCGCGATGTCGCACGGCAGCATCGTCGAGGGCAGGAACCCCAGCGCCGCGCAGGGCTTCGAGCTGCTCGCCAAGACCGTGCAGAAGGCCACCGGGATCGACCGGTTCGACGCCGGCGCGATCATCAACTTCACCGGCTTCCAGAAGATCGTCGACGCGATGGGCGGCGTCGACATGTACATCGAGCGGGAGGTCAAGTCCGAGCACCGCGAGCCGAACGGCAAGCACCGCAAGGGCAACCCGTACGGCGAGGGCTACATCGGGCCACAGGCGGTCTACAAGAAGGGCAATCAGCACCTCAGCGGCTGGCAGGCGCTGGACTACGTGCGGCAGCGCTACCCCAAGAACGGCGTCCCGGACGCCGACTACGGCCGGCAGCGCCACCAGCAGCAGTTCATCAAGGCGATGGTCAGTCAGGCGTTCAGCGCCGACGTGGTGACCAACCCGATCAAGCTGGACCGGGTGATCCGGGCCGCCGGCCAGTCACTGACCTTCAACGGCCGGGGCAGCAGCGTGGTCGACTTCGCCATCGCGCTCAAGGGCATCCGCTCGGAGAACGTCGAGCTGATCAAGCTGCCGGGGGAGGGGATCGGCACCGGCAACGGCTACCGGGGGGAGCGGCTGCTGCCCGCCGCCGACGACTTCTTCACCGCCCTCGGCAAGGAGCAGTTGGACGCCTTCCTGCTGGAGCACCCGGAGTTCCGTAACAAGGCCAGGTGATTCCCGCCCGGCGCGAACGCCACCCCCCGGTGAAGCGACACGCCGGGGGGTGGCGTATGTCTCGGTACCCGCGTTGGGGTGGTCACCACGGTCCGACTAGACTTTCGACAATCCGTCGCCGCAGCAAGGAGACAGCGTGGCACAGCAGCTTCACGTCGACCTCGTAGCCGTCGAGGAGAAGGTCTGGTCCGGCGAGGCCGAGATGGTCGTCGCCCGCACGACCGAGGGTGAGCTGGGTGTGCTGCCGGGGCACGCGCCCCTGCTCGGCCAGCTCGCCGAGCCCAGCCAGGTCCGGATCAAGCAGGCCGGCGGCCAGCAGGTCGCCTACGACATCACCGGCGGGTTCCTGTCGGTCGGCGCCGAGAGCGTGACAGTGCTCGCCGAGAGCGCCACCCCGGCCACTCCGGCCCGCTGAGCCCACCCGCCGATGGAGATCGTCGAAGGGATCGGAATCGGCATCGCGGTGATCCTGGTCGCGGTCCTGATCCTCTTCGTCCGGCGGGCACTGGTCACCCGTAGCGGTGGCATCATCCGGCTGAGCGTCCGGGTGACCACCGTCCTCGACGGTCGGGGCTGGTCACCGGGCTTCGCGCGGTTCGTCGGCGACCAGCTCCGCTGGTACCGGATGTTCAGCTTCGCCCTGCGGCCCAAGCGGGTGCTCTCCCGCAAGGAACTGGTGGTGGAGCGTCGGCGGCTCCCCGAAGGGCAGGAACGGCTCTCCATGCCGTCCGACTGGGTGATCCTCCGCTGTACCAGTCAACACGCACCGGTCGAGATCGCCATGGCGCGATCCACGGTGACCGGCTTCTCGTCCTGGCTCGAGGCCGCCCCACCCGGGGCGGCCTCGCCGCGTATGGCCTCCCAGGACTGGCCCGCCGCCTGACCCACTCCGCGCGCCGCGCGGCCTTCCCCGGCACGACTCCCGTGCGGCCTTCCCGCGCGCCGTGTGGCCTTCCTCAGCACGACTCCCGTGCGGCCTTCCCGCGCCGTGCGGCCCGAGCGATCCGCGTGCGGCTGACTCCCGTGCGCCGCGGCGTGGGCCTCCCGCCCGCCGAGCGGAACGACTTCCCTACGCCGTGCCGGCTGCGGCGTCGCTCCCGTCGCCGGCCGGATCCGGGCCGGCCCACCGCGCCGCCGCCCCCGGCGGGGCTTGGCGGCGGCCGGGCCGGGTATCCGCACGCCGGTGCGGGGCAGCCCGGCCGGGCTCAGCGCTTGCCGCCCGGCACCCATAGCACATCGCCGCCCGGGTTGGCCGTTCTTGACAGGATGAACAGCAGGTCGGAGAGGCGGTTGAGATACTTTGCCGGCAGGGAGCTGGTGCGATCCGGATCGTGGGCGAGCAGTGCCCAGGCCGTCCGTTCGGCCCGCCGGGCGATCGTCCGTGCCACGTGCAGCAGCGCCGCGCCAGCGGTGCCGCCGGGGAGGATGAAGGAGTCGAGCTTGCCCAGACGCCCGTTGAACTCGTCGCACCAGCCTTCGAGGCGTTCCACGTACTCCTCCGTGACCCGCAGCGGCGGATACGCCGGTTCCGGCTCGACGGGGGTGGCCAGGTCGGCGCCCACGTCGAACAGGTCGTTCTGGATCGACTCCAGCACGGTCCGCAGCTCGTCGTCGAGCTGTCCCAGGGCGAGCGCCACGCCGAGCGCGGCGTTGCACTCGTCGACGTCGGCGTACGCGGCGATCCGGGGATCGGTCTTCGGCACCTGCTCGTTGTTGCTCAGCCTGGTCATGCCGGCGTCGCCGGCCTTGGTGTAGATGCGCGTGAGGTGGACAGCCATGACGCACAGCCTACGGATAGCGGACCTGACGCTCCCGGCCCGGACGGTCCCGGCCGGTCGGCCGGTGGGGACGGGCCCGGGTGACGCCGGTGACCCGGCGGTCGACGACGTCGACGTCATCCGGGTCGGTGGGAACGCCCGGCTGGCCGGCACGGTGCACGTCGTCGGGGCGAAGAACTCGGCGTTGAAACTGATGGCGGCGGCGTTGCTGGCACCGGGGCGGACGGTGATCACGAACGTGCCGCGGATCACCGACATCGCCATCATGGGCGAGGTGCTGCGCCGGCTCGGCTGCGCGGTGCGCTTCGAGGCGGACGACCCGGTGGACCCGATGGTCGGGTACGGCGGTCAGGCCCGGTCCCGCTCGGTCGTCATCGACGTGCCCGAGCAGCCCGGCGCGGACGCCGACTACGACCTGGTCCGCCGGCTGCGGGCGTCGATCTGCGTGCTCGGCCCGCTGCTGGCCCGCCGGGGGTACGTGCGGGTGGCCCACCCGGGCGGCGACGCGATCGGCTCCCGGGGGCTGGACATGCACGTCGCCGGGCTGGCCCGGATGGGCGCGGACGTCTCCGGTGAGCACGGCTTCGTCATCGCCGCCGCTCCGGACGGTCTGCGGGGCGCCGACATCGTGCTGGACTTCCCGAGTGTGGGCGCGACCGAGAACCTGGTCATGGCGGCGGTGCTGGCCCGGGGCGTGACGACGATCGACAACGCGGCCCGGGAGCCGGAGATCGTCGACCTGTGCACCATGCTCAACCGGATGGGCGCCCGGATCTCCGGCGGCGGCAGCTCCACCCTGCGCATCGTCGGGGTGCCCGCCCTGCGGCCGGTGCGGCACGCCACGGTGGGGGACCGGATCGTGGCCGGCACCTGGGCGTTCGCCGCGGCGATGACCCGGGGGGACGTGACGGTCACCGGGATCGATCCGGCCTACCTGGAGGTCGCGCTGGACAAGCTGGTGTCGGCCGGCGCGCTGGTGGAGACCCGGAGCGACGCCTTCCGGATCCGCGCCGACGACCGGCCCGCCGCCGTCGACGTGGTGACCCTGCCGTACCCGGGGTTCGCCACCGACCTGCTGCCGATGGCGATCGGCCTGGCGGCGGTCAGCGACGGGGCCTCGCTGATCACCGAGAACATCTTCGACGGCCGGTTCATGTTCGCCAACGAGATGATGCGTCTCGGCGCGGACATCAAGACCGACGGCCACCACGCCGTGGTCCGGGGCCGGGACCGTCTCTCCGGCGCACCGGTGCGGGCCACCGACATCCGGGCCGGTGCCGGGCTGATCATCGCGGGGCTCTGCGCCGACGGGGTCACCGAGGTCTCCCACGTGCACCACGTGGACCGGGGCTACCCGGATTTCGTGGCCGATCTGCGGGCGCTCGGCGTGGAGGTGGAGCGCGGCACCGCCCCGGAAGCGCCCGAGCTGACCATCTGATCCGCCCGCCATCTCCCGTCCCCGGCCCGACCGTCAGGGGCTTAGCGTTCGTTCAGGCTCGCCGACTAGGGTGCTGGCAGACACTCAATCGCAGCGAGGGAGAAGCAGATGGCGGGTCGACTCGCGGTCGTCGGGGCCGGGCTGATGGGTTCCGGTATCGCCCAGGTGGCGGCGCAGGCGGGCTGGCAGGTGACCCTGCGGGACGTCGACGACGCGGCCACCGCCCGGGGCCTGGCCGGCATCCGGACGTCGCTGGCGAGGTTCGCCGAGAAGGGGAAGATCGACCCGTCCGACGTCGAGGCGACGCTCGGCCGGATCACCCCGACCACCGAGCTGGAGGCGGTGGCCGACGCGGACGTGGTGGTCGAGGCGGTCTTCGAGAAGATCGAGATCAAGCACGAGGTGTTCCGCGCGCTGGACAAGATCTGCCGCCCCGACGCGGTGCTGGCGACCAACACGTCGGCCATCCCGGTGACCCAGATCGCCGCGGTGACCGAGCGGCCGGAGGCGGTCGTCGGCACGCACTTCTTCTCCCCGGTGCCGATGATGAAGCTCTGCGAGCTGGTCCGTGGCCACAAGACGAGCGACGCGACCATCGCCACCGCGAAGGCGTTCGCGGAGGAGATCGGCAAGACGGTCGTGGTGGTCAACCGGGACCTCGCCGGCTTCGTCACCACCCGGCTGATCTGCGCGCTGGCCATGGAGGCGGTGCGGCTGGTCGAGTCCGGGGTGATGTCGGCCGAGGACCTGGACACCGCCTGTCGGCTCGGCTTCGGTCACGCGATGGGTCCGCTGGCCACGGTCGACCTGACCGGCGTGGACGTGCTGCTGAACGCGACGAGGAACATCTACACCGACACCGCCGACGAGAAGTTCTTCCCCCCGGAGCTGCTCCAGCGGATGGCCACTGCCGGGGACCTGGGCCGCAAGACCGGCCAGGGCTTCTACTCCTACTGAGCCTGCCCCGGCGGGCCGGTGCGCCGTGTCGCCGATCTGAGCCTGCCCCGACGGGCCGATCCGCCGTGTCGCCGATGTTGCGGTATCCCCACCAGCGGATACCGCAACATCGGCACACCTGGGCCGGCCACGGCCGGCCCGGCGTGAACCTGGACCGGCCACGGCCCGGCCGGCGCCCCGGGCCTGCCCCGGCCCGGCGTGTTGCGGGGCGGCGGGGTCAGCCGTCGCGCTTGGTGGTCCAGCGGAAGGTGGTCAGGCAGAGGACCAGGCCGATCACGCACCACAGGGCGAGGACCAGGGCGACCCGGCCCAGCTCGAAGGAGCCGCCGGGCTCCTGGGCGCCGAAGCTCTCCGGCAGGAACACCGCGCGCAGGCCCTGGCACATCCACTTGAGCGGGAAGAGCGCCGCCACCTGCTGCATCCAGCTGGGCAGGTCGGTGAAGACGAAGAACACCCCGGAGATGAACTGGAGCACCAGGGAGACCGGGGTGACCACGGCGGACCCGCTGCGGGCGGTGCGGGCCAGCGACGAGATGGCGATCCCGCACAGGGTGCAGGCGGTCACCCCGAGCACGGCCACCCAGCCGAAGGTGAACCACTTCCCGGCGGTGGCCGGCAGGTCGAGGTCGAACAGCGCCACGGCGACCGCCAGCAGCAGGGCGGTCTCGGCGATGCCGATGGCCACCACCATGATCACTTTGCCGGCGAACCAGACCCACTTCGGCATCGGGGTGCCCCGGTAGCGCTTGAGCACGCCCCGGTCCCGCTCGATCGGGATCCAGATGCCCAGGTTCTGGAAGCTCACCGTCATCAGGCCGGTGGCGATCATGCCGGTGATGAAGTACTGGGTGAACTTCACCCCGCCGCCGATCGTCCCGTCGAAGATCGACGCGAAGATCAGGATCATGATGATCGGGAAGCCCATCGTGAAGACGACGGACTCCCGGCTGCGCAGGAACTGGGTGATCTCCAGCCGGCCCTGGCGCAGGGCGAGCGCCCCCGGCCCGATCCGTCGGCTGCCGGTGGCGGCGACCGGGTCGCCCGGCCTCGTGGTGGTCGTCATCAGTGTCCGATCATGCTGAGGTAGACGTCTTCCAGGGTCGGCCGGGTCACCGTCAGGCCGGGCACCTCGCCACCGAAGCGCGCGGCCAGCTCCGCCACCAGCGCCGTCGGCGTCGCGCTCTGCGCCGACTCCGGCGTCCCGTCCGGGGTACGCCAGGAGACCGTCGCCAGGGCGTCCTGCCGGTTGCCGAGCCGGTCGGGTGGGGCCACCTCGATCACCCGGCCGGCGGCGATCACCCCCACCCGGTCGGCGAGCGACTCGGCCTCGTCCAGGTAGTGGGTGGTGAGCACGATGGTGGTGCCGGCGGCGGCGAGGTCCCGGATCAGCTCCCAGAAATCGCGTCGGGCCTCCGGGTCGAAGCCGGTGGTGGGCTCGTCGAGGAAGAGCAGCTCGGGGCGGCCGATGATGCCCAGCGCCACGTCGAGCCGGCGCTTCTGCCCGCCGGAGAGGGTGTGTGTGCGGGCGTTGGCCTTGGCCCCCAGCCCGACCCGCTCGACGACCCTGGCCGGGTCGTCCGCGCCCGGGTAGAAGCCGGAGAAGTGCCGCACCACCTCGGCCACTGTCAGCTCGTCGAACTCCCCGGTGCCCTGGAGCACGATGCCGACCCGGGAACGCCAGTCGGCCGTCCGGTGCCGGGCGGTGCCGGGGGAGCGGGCCGGCGAGCCCCGCCGTCGTGAGCCGAGGGCGAGCCCGGGGTCGACGCCGAGCACGCTCACCTCGCCGGCGTCGCGCTGGCGGTAGCCCTCCAGGATCTCCACCGTGGTGGTCTTGCCCGCGCCGTTCGGGCCGAGTAGGGCGAACACCTCGCCCCGGCGGACGTCGAGGTCCACCCCCGCCACCGCGACGTTGTCGCCGTACGCCTTGCGCAGTCCCCGTACGGAGATCGCGAGCTCGTCATCCATGACGTCCAGTGTGCGACCAGGCCGGCCGGCGCGGCGGCCGGGGGTGCGCCGGTGCGGCCGGCACGGGTCGGGACGCTCCGGTCGCCCCGGCCCGGCCCGGGTGCGTCGGGTCGTGGCGGGCCACCTCACCCGGCTCCGCACCGGCCCGATCCCCACCGCGTGACCCACCTGCACGACTTCTACCGGGAGTCACCGGTGGGCGGCCGGGGTGCCGTACCGCCCGTCGTGGTGGGGCGGGCCGGGGCGGGGTCGGGAGCGGCCGGTCAGCGGCTCTGGTAGGTCATGCAGTCGGCCAGGTCGTTGTCGGGGCCGACGGTGATCGCCGGGGCGCGGCACTCCAGCTCGGCGTTGTGCCGGCAGTCGGCGCGGCTGCACGCGCCGACCTGGGCGATCAGCCGGTCGAGGCCACCGCGCACGGGCAGCTCCACGAAGGTGTGGCAGTGGGCGTGGTCGGTGCTGCCGATGGTGATGGCGAACGCGTGACAGTCGTTGGTGTGGTTGTAGGCGCAGGACGAGGCCGCGCACTCCTGGACCCGGGGCATTTCCATCGCTGCGGTCATGACACTCTCCCTGTAGACGGATTCGCCCCCATAGTTAGGTATGTGATGAGTGGCCGCGCGGGTTTCCGCCGCCGGTCACCCCGTCGTGGTGCCGCCCGCCAGGGGGAAGCGGCGGGCATCCCGGGTCGTGCGGAATGTCCGGTTCGTTCGGCGGGGTGCCCGGTGCGCAGGGTGTCCGGGCCGGGCCGGGCGGGGTCGTGCGTCCGTGGGCCGATCCGGGCGGTCCGCGTGCCGTGTCCCGTGACCGGCGGCACGCCGACGGCGGAATCCCGGCCGACCCCCGGTCGTTACACCCTCTGTACGACCGCAGCAGGACCCCCGCCCGGCCAGCCCGGGACGCGGGCAGCGCCCCGGAATGACCCGGCGCCCCCGGTCGTTACACCTGGCTCCGGCGCAGGTGGCAGGACCCGCCGGAGACCGCAGAGACCCCCCTCATGAGCGCCTCGTCGTGGTGCTTACGCCCCCACCGCCGGCCACGGCCGGTGGCCCGGTCCCCCCGACCGGCCGGGTGGCGTCGACCCCCTCGAAGGAGCATCCCCCATGAAGACCACCATGCTGCGTAAGAGCGTCCTCGGTATCGCCGGTCTGGCCGTCGCCGGCGGCCTCGCCGCCGGCCCGCTGAACCACGGCACCGTCGAGTCGGGCACCACCGACCGCCCGGTGGCCGTGGTGCAGGCCGACAGGCCGGCCGTGGACAAGGACAAGCTGATCCCGCACGGTGTGCAGGGCGAGCAGTCCCGCATCGACCTCGACGACGAGCAGACCGCCAACGTCAAGGCCATCATCGCCGCCACCAAGAAGACCGGCATGGACGAACGCGCCGCCGTCGTCTCCATCGCCACCGCCCTGCAGGAGTCGAAGCTGGAGAACCTCGGCCACCTCGGCGACCGCAACGACCACGACTCCCAGGGCCTGTTCCAGCAGCGCCCGTCCTCCGGCTGGGGCACCGTCGAGCAGATCACCGACCCCGAGTACGCCACCACCGCGTTCCTCAAGGGCCTCAAGCAGGTCGACGGCTGGCAGGACATGCCCCTGACCAAGGCCGCCCAGACCGTCCAGGTCTCCGCCTACCCCGACCACTACGCCCAGTGGGAACAGCAGGCCGCCGACCTCGTCACCGACCACTGGAACAGCTGACCGCACACGACCACCCGCACGACACGACGGCCGGTACCCCCACCCGGGGTGCCGGCCGTCGGTGGCTGCGGGTCAGACCCGGTAGCCGGCGGCGCGGGCCGCCTCGCGTTCCCGGCGGCGGCCCCGCCGCCGACGCAGGAACCAGACCACGAACGCCGCCATGCCCAGCAGGAACGCCAGTACCAGCACCGGCAGGATGATCGCCACCAGGGACATCAGCACGCTGGTCGCGTCCTCGGCGGTGCTGGCCACCGGTGCGCCGAAGCCTGCCGTGGTCGCGTTGACCACCGGCCGGGCCGCCGCCTTGAACAGGTGCACCCCGAGCGCGATGGCCACCCCGGCGACCACCGGTGCCCACTGGTGGGAGGTGAAGAACCCGCCCGGGTCGCTCACCGTCACCGTCTCCGAGCCCGAGCCGGCACCGAAGGCGAGGCCGCCGGCGGTGGGTCGGACCACCGTCTGCACGACGTCGTTGACGTGGTCGACCACGGGCACCTTGTCGGCGACCACCTCGACCGCGAGCAGCGCCGCCAGGATCGCCAGCACCCACCCGTTGCCCAGCCACTGCCAGCCGCTGGGCAGGTCGATCAGGCTGGTGTAGCGGGCGAGCAGACCCATGGTGAGCAGGGGAATGTAGGCGTTGAGGCCCGCCGAGGCGGCGAGACCGGTACCGGTGAGGACTTCGAGCACCATCTCAGCATCGCACCGGCACGCCAGTGCCGCGCGACGGTGACCGGCCGGTCCTCGGCTACCCTCGTCGGGTGCGTCTGGTGATTGCGAAGTGCTCGGTGGACTATGTCGGACGGCTCTCGGCACACCTGCCGCTGGCCACCCGCCTGCTCATGGTGAAGGCGGACGGGTCGGTGTCGATCCACGCCGACGACCGGGCGTACAAGCCGTTGAACTGGATGAGCCCGCCCTGTCGGCTGGAGGAGGCACCCGGCGTCTGGCGGGTGGTCAACAAGGCCGGCGAGGAGCTGCGGATCAACCTGGAGGAGATCTTCCAGGACACCTCGTACGAGCTGGGGGTGGACCCGGGGCTGCGTAAGGACGGCGTCGAGGCGCACCTGCAGGAGCTGCTGGCCGCCAACCCGGAGACCCTCGGCGAGGGCTTCACCCTGGTCCGGCGCGAGTACATGACCGCGATCGGCCCGGTTGACCTGCTCTGCCGGGACGCCAACTCCGGTGCGGTCGCCGTCGAGGTCAAGCGGCGCGGTGAGATCGACGGGGTGGAGCAGCTCACCCGCTACCTCGAACTGATGAACCGGGATCCGCTGCTCGCCCCGGTGACCGGTGTCTTCGCCGCCCAGGAGATCAAGCCGCAGGCCCGGGTCCTCGCCACCGACCGGGGCATCCGCTGTGTGGTCGTCGACTACGACCGGCTGCGCGGCATCGTCCGCGACGAGCTGACCCTCTTCTGACCGGCCCGGCCCTGATCGATCCCCGACGCTGACCGGCCGGCCCGGCAGCCGGGCGGGTGGCCCGGGGTGTCACCCGCCCGGGGCCCCGGGTCGGGTCAGCGTCGGCCGTAGAGCGCCTTGGTGACCTTGACGAGGCGGGCCACGTCGGTCGGGGTCCGCTCGAAGGTCATCGACGGCAGCAGCGACCGGGCCCGCCGCCTGGTGATCGACTTGGCCCGGCCGAACTCGCGCAACCCGTCCTCGCCGTGGATCCGGCCGAAGCCCGAGTCGCCCACCCCGCCGAACGGCAGCGTGGACATCCCGGCGAAGGTGAGCGCCGAGTTGATCGACGCCATCCCCGAGCGCAGCCGTCGGGCGATCGACACCGCGTCGCGCCGGCCGAACACCGAACCCCCCAGGCCGTACGGCAGGGCGTTGGCCCGGCGGACGGCCTCGTCGGCGTCGGCGACCCGGCTGATGGTCACGGTGGGGCCGAAGGTCTCCTCGCGGACGGCCGAGGCGGACTCGGGGACGTCCACCAGCACCGTCGGGTGCACGTACGGCGGCTGCACGGCGCCGGGACCGCCCACCACCGCCCGCCCGCCGGCGGCGATGGCCTCGTCGATGTGCCGGCGGATCACGTCGAGCTGGCTCGGCATGGTGATCGGGCCGAGGTCGGCCCCGTCCGCGCCGACGGTCAGCCGTTCGGCGCGGGCGACCACCTTGCCGACGAACTCGTCGTAGACCGGTGCCACCGCATAGACCCGTTCGATACCGATGCAGGTCTGGCCGGCGTTGGTCAGCGCGCCCCAGACGCAGGCCTCGGCGGCGGCGTCCAGGTCGGCGTCGGCGGCCACGATCATCGCGTCCTTGCCGCCGGCCTCCAGCAGCACCGGGGTCAACGACTCGGCGCAGGCCGCCATCACCCGGCGGGCGGTCGCGGTGGAACCGGTGAACGCCACCTTGTCCACCCCCGAGCGGCACAGTGCCGCGCCGACGTCGCCGAGGCCGTGCACCGCGGTGAAGACCGGTTGCTCCGGCACCACCTCGGCGAACGTGTCGACCAGCCACTGGCCGACGACCGGGGTGTACTCGCTGGGCTTGAGGACGACCGCGTTGCCGGCGGCCAGCGCGTACGCGGCGGAGCCGACCGGGGTGAAGACCGGGTAGTTCCACGGGCCGATCACCCCGACCACGCCGTGCGGCTGGTATTCGAGGTGGCCGGAGAACTCGGCGAGGATCACCCGGGACCGGACCCGGCGGGGGCCCAGCACCCGGCGGGCGTTGCGGGCCGCCCAGTCGATGTGCTCGACGGCGGTGAGGACCTCGACGACCGCGTCGCCGACCGGCTTGCCGCCCTCGACGTGGACCAGTTCGGCCAGTTCCTCGATCCGCTGGGCGAGCAGTGCCCGCCAGCGCAGCAGCCGCGTACGGCGGCCGTCGAAGCCGAGCCCGGCCCACCACTGCCCGGCCGTCCGGGCGGCGGTGACCGCGGCGGCCACCTGTCCGGCGGTGGCGACCGGTAGGCTTCCGGCTTCGCGGCCGGTGGCGGGACTGGTCGACACCAGTCGACCCTCGGCGATGACCGGGACACCCGGGACCTGCACAGCCGTCATGGCGGAAGTCTAGACCCGGAGGCTACCGGCCGGTAGTTGTGAGCAGTCCTCGTCTATGGCTCGCCGACCGCCTGTTCGGTGGACGGCAGGTGTCCGCCAGGGGTCGCGGAGATGACCGGGCGGGTGGTGAGGTGGTCACGCGGAGCTGGCAGGCTGACGGCGGGCGACTCTGGGAGAGCGGACTGTTCATGCAGGATCATCCGGAACTGATGCCGCTGTTGACGGTGGCCGGTGGGCCGATGCGGGGGGCGAGTTTCCGCGTCCGGCCCCAGCCACAGGTGATCGGCCGGGCTCCGATCGCCGACATCGCGGTCGCCGACGCGCACCTGAGCCGGCGGCACGCCGAGGTGCGGCTGACCGACGCCGGGGTGGTCCTGACCGACCTGGCGTCGACCAACGGCACCTGGCTGAACGACCGGCGGATCACCGGATCCGAGCCGCTCACCGACGGCGACGTGATCCGGCTGGGCCGTACCGAGCTGCGCTACTTCGACCCCGGACTGGCCACCACCGACCCGGTCGGCCTGCGTTTCAGCGGGGGCACCGGAGGGCGTCGGGACCACCGGCCGACGCTGCCGTTGCCGCCGCGCGTCCCCGGCCCGACCGATGCCCTGCCGGCCGCCCCGGTCGGCGGCGGCACGCAGGCCTGACCGCGCCGGTACCGGGTACGGCCGTACCGCCCACCCGCGCCGTGCTCCGGCCGAGTTCGTCGCCGAACTCCTGGCCCCGGCCGAGCCGGTCACCGTGCCCTCACCGAGGGCCGGTGTGGCGTCGCGTGGCAGAATCCGGCGGACAACCTTAGCGTTCGTTAACGTTGGCGACGGACCGTTCGTCGCCGTCGGCGACGGCGGAGTCAACCAGGGAGGCCGGTCGTGGCGCGGGAGTTCACCAGGGTGGGCGTGGTGGGTCTGGGCACCATGGGTGCCGGCATCGTCGAGGTGTTCGCCCGCAACGGCGTCGACGTCGTCGCCGTGGAGATCTCCGAGGCGGCCCTGGCACGTGGCCGGGCCACCCTCGCCCGGTCGACCGACCGGGCGGTGGCGAGGGGCAGGCTGGCCGAGGCCGACCGGGACGCCCTGCACGCCCGGGTCGACTTCCAGGTCGGGCTGGACGCGCTGCACGCGGTCGACCTGGTGGTCGAGGCGGTCCCCGAGCAGCTCGACCTCAAGCGGCGGATCTTCGCCGAGCTGGACCGGGTCTGCCGGCCCGACACCATCCTCGCCACCAACACCTCGTCGCTGAGCGTCACCGACATCGCGGTCGCCACGAACCGGCCCCGGCAGGTCGTCGGCCTGCACTTCTTCAACCCGGCACCGGTGATGAAGCTGGTCGAGGTGGTCCGCACGGTGATCACCGCCGACGAGGTGGTCGACGACGTCGAGGCGCTCTGCGTCCGGCTCGGCAAGGTCGCCGTCACCATCGGCGACCGGGCCGGCTTCATCGCCAACGCCCTGCTGTTCGGCTACCTCAACCACGCGGTGAGCCTGTTCGAGGCCCGGTACGTCACCCGGGAGGACCTCGACGCGGCGATGCGGCTCGGCTGCCGGCTGCCGATGGGTCCGCTCGCCCTGCTGGACCTGATCGGGCTGGACACCGCGTACGAGATCCTGAACACCATGTACCGGCGCGGCGGGCGGGACCGCCGGCACGCCCCGGCGCCGCTGCTGCGGCAGCTGGTCACCGCGGGGCTGCTCGGCCGCAAGTCCGGACGCGGCTTCTACACCTACGACAGGCCCGGCTCGTCGACGGTCGTACCCGACGAGTGGACCCCGGCCGCGACCCCCGCCGGTGCCGACGGCGCGCGGGAGGTCACCCGGGTCGGCGTCGTCGGCGCAGGGGCACTGGCGGCCGGCCTCGTCGGTCTCTTCGCCCGGTCCGGCTACCAGGTGGTCTCGGTGCCCGGCGGTGCGGAGGAGCCCGCCGGGACCGGCGCAGGGGAGTCCGCCGGGATCGGCGGGGCGGTCCGGGGTTCGCTCGACGAGGAGGTGGGGCGGGGCGGCCTCGACGGGGCCGACCGGGACGCCGCCCTGGCCCGGATCACCTGGTCGGCGACCCTGGAGCAGCTCGCCGACGTCGACCTGGTGGTCGAGGCGGTCGCCGGGGGGCCGGGCGTCGAGCAGACGCTGTTCGCCAGCCTCGACGAGATCTGCAAGCCGGGCGTGTTGCTCGCCACCACCGGCTCGTCGCTGCCGGTGATCGAGGTGGCGATGGCCACCGGGCGCCCCTCCGACGTGCTCGGCCTGCACTTCGTCGACCCGGCGGCGGCGGTGCCGCTGGTCGAGGTGGTCCGCACGGTCCGTACCTCGGCGGAGGCCACCGCCACCGCCCGCGCGGTCTGCGCCGCGCTCGGCCAGACCGCTGTGGTCTGCGGCGACCGGGCCGGCTTCGTGGTCGACGCGCTGCTCTACCCGTACCTCAACGACGCGGTGCGGATGCTGGAGGCCGGCTACGCCACCGCCGACGGCATCGACCACGCGATGACCCTCGGCTGCGGCTACCCGACGGGTCCGTTCGCGCTGCTCGACACGATCGGCCTGGACGTGGCGCTGGCCGCGCAGCGGGCGCTCTACCGGGAGTCGCGCGAGCCGGGCCTCGCCCCCGCCCCGCTGCTGGAGCACCTGGTCACCGCCGGCTACCTGGGCCGGGGGACCGGCCGGGGCTTCCGCGACCACACCCGGCGCTGATCCGGATCCCGGCGGCGGTGCCGGCCGACGACCTCACCCGGCCGGCGACCTGGAGGTGACCGTAACCTTGGCAAGGTGAGCCCCCGTCGCAACCGTCCCCGCCGCGAGGACCCCACCCAGCTGGACGCCGACCGGGCCCGGCAGGGCGTGGAATCGGTGCAGCAGTGGCGCGACGGCGAGTGGCAGGTCCGCGGGATCAGCGGCGGGGCCTCGGTCAAGACGTACCGCTGCCCCGGTTGCGACCAGGAGATCCGCCCCGGGGTGGCGCACCTGGTGGCCTGGCCGGCCGACGGCGCGGGTGACCTGACCGACCGCCGGCACTGGCACCGTGGCTGCTGGCGGGCCCGGGACCGCCGGGGGCCGAACCTGCTGCGCGGCCGGGGCGCTCCCCGGTACGGGTGACCCGGTTTGCGGCCGGACGGGCGACCTAGATCACGTCGTTTCCTACCCGGGCGAGCGACCGGCGCGACTTCACGTCAGACTTGGGTGGTGAGCACACCGATCCGCGCGTCGTCGATTCTGCCCGGCCACCGGGAGGACATCGAGCTGCACACCGCCGACGGCCTGCGGCTCGTCGGTGAGCTGTCCCGCCCGGTCGACCGGCCGCCGGTGGGCACCCTGGTCTGCCTGCACCCGCTGCCCACCCACGGCGGGATGATGGACAGCCACATCTTCCGCAAGGCGGCCTGGCGGTTGCCCGCCCTGGCCGACCTGGCGGTGCTCCGGTTCAACACCCGGGGCACCAGCAGCGTCCGGGGCACCAGCGAGGGAGCCTTCGACAACGCGGTGGGCGAGCGCTTCGACGTGGCCGCCGCGATCGAGTACGCCGAGTTCCACGAGCTGCCCAACATCTGGCTGGTCGGCTGGTCGTTCGGCACCGACCTGGCCGTCAGGTACGGCTGTGACCCGGCGGTGGCCGGGGCGATCCTGCTCTCGCCGCCCCTGCGTTTCTCGAAGCCCGAGGACCTGGCCGTCTGGGCGGAGTCGGGTCGGCCGCTGGTCGCGCTGGTGCCCGAGTTCGACGACTACCTGCGCCCCGACGAGGCCCGGGAACGCTTCGCGGTGGTGCCGCAGGCCGAGGTGGTCGGCGTGCCGAAGGCCAAGCACCTCTGGGTGGGCGACGCCGAGCGGGTGCTCGACGAGATCGTCCGGCGGGTGAACCCGGCGCTGCCGCTGCCTCTGCCGACCAGCTGGGACGGCCCGGTCGAGACCGGCAACGTCAGCGCGTACGCCGACCGTACGGTGGCCGCCTTCGCCGACACCCCGGTGCCGGGCCCCGCCACCGACTGAGCGAGCCCGCCGTCGCCCCGATGGGGCGTGAGCCGTCGTGGCCCCGGTGCGGCGTGAGTCGTCGTCGCCCCGACGGGGCGCGAGTCGTCGCGGCCCCCGGTGGGGCCTCAGCGGCGTTCCTGGCGGGGGAGCACCACCTCGCGCAGGATCAGCTGGAGGGCGGCGACCACCGGGATGGCGATCAGCGCGCCGACCACCCCCATCAGGGCCACCCCGAGTAGCGCGGCGAGTAGCGCGGCCACCTCGTTGACCTGCACCGAGCGCCGCATGATCTTGGGGTAGATGAGGTAGTTCTCCACCTGCTGGTAGAGCACGAAGAAGACCGCGCAGGCGATACCGATCGGCAGCCCGGTGGCGAACCCGACCAGACTGACGATCACCGCGCCGAGGGTGGCCCCGATCTGCGGGATCAGGTCGGTCACCGCCACCACCACGGCCAGCGCGAACGGGTAGGGCAGCTCGACCACCAGCGCGAAGACGAAGGTGCTCGCACCGGCCAGGACCGCGATGCTCAGCGCCCCCACCATGTACGCGCCGACCTTGGCCAGGATCTCGTCGCCGATCAGGCTGACCCGCTGCCGGCGTGACCTCGGCACCAGGGCGTAGCCGAGGTCACGCAGCCGGTCGAAGTAGGCCAGGAAGTAGATCGTCAGCACCAGCACGGTGAGCACCCGGAAGATGGTCCCGAAGATCAACTGTGCGCCGCCGAGGACCCCGCCGAGCGCCCGGCCGACGGTGTCCGCGTTCGCCAGCTCCTGCACCCGCTGCATCACGTCGTACCGCACCACGAGGTCGTTGACGGTGCGGTTGCGGCGCAGCTCCTCGACGTAGCTGGGCAACTGGTCGATGAACTGCCCGGTCTGCGTCAACACCGGCGGCACCAGCGCCACCAACCCGGCGACGATCAGCAGGATCAGGGTCAGCACCACCACCGTCACGGCCAGGCCGTGCGGCAGCCCCCAGCGCCGCAACCGGACCACGGCCGGGTTGAGCCCCACCGCCAGGAAGAGCGCGATCACCACCAGGACCAGAATCCCGCCGGCGTTGCGGATCCCCAGGAACACGGTGTACGCCAGCAGCACGCCGAGCGCGCCGGTGAAGCCGACCAGGAAACTGCTGCGGCGCAACGGTCGACCGGGCCGACCGAACCGCCCCGAGCCGAGGGCGGTCGATTCGGCGGACCGGTGGTCCTCCCGGTCGCCGCCCACCGCCACATCGCCCGGCCCGGCCTCCGCCGTGCGGGTGACGCCGCCCCCGTGCCCGGTCGGGGTGTCGCCCGCCAGCCCGGCCGGGGTGTCGCCGTGCCCGGTCGGAGTGTCGCTCATCGGTCCCGTCATGGTGCCCCCCTGCCGGGTCGGGGTGTGGCCGCCTTGCTCGGTCGGGGTGTCGCCCGCCGGCCCGGTCGGGGTTCCGCCGTCCGGCCGGGTCGGTGTGGTCGACCGGCCGGGTCGGCCCGACGCCGGCTCCGGGCCGGGCCGGGGCGCCGGCAGGCCCCGGGAGGCGTCGTCCCGGGTCACGTCGTCGCGCGCCGGGTCCTGCTGTGCCACCGAGCCTCCCTGCCGTACCCGGACCGCCGCCGCGCTCCGGTCCCGCTCCGGTGCCGCGCACCGGGGCAGCCCGCCCGGTCCAGGTTGCCGGACACCTACCGTACGAGCCCCTGCCCGCAGGGTAGTGGCCGCCCGCCGGCACCGGCCACCCGGCCCGTCGGGGCAGCCGACCCGGCCGCCCGGCCCGTCGGGGCAGCCGACCGGCCGCCGCGGGTCACTCCGACTCGACGGTCACCGTGCTCGGTGTGGCGCTGCGTTCGTCGGTGGTCGGCTTGGTGGGCCGTTTGCCGTTCTCACCGGTGCTGGTGATCTTCGTCGGGGTGGCCTCCCGGCCGGCGGTGCCCGGCACCGCGGCGACGGTCGGCTCGCCGTCCACCCCGGCGCTGGCCGTCCCTCCGTCCACCGTGGTCACCGGCTCCGCCTTCGGTTTCCTGCCGTTGCCGCGGGAACCCGTCCCGGGCCGGCCGCCGTCCGGCACCGCCGCGTCGAGGACCGCCGGTGCGGTGGCGCGCACCCGGAGCTCGGTGACCTCCCGCTGGAGTTCGTCGTGCTCCTGCCGTGCCTGCCAGGTCTCCTGACGCAGGTCGGCCAGCTGCTGCTGGGCCTGGGCGATCTCCAGCATCACCCGGGCGAGCTGCTGCCGGCCCGCCGCCGCCTCCTGCTGGGTGGCGGCGAGGTGCTGCTGGGTGGTGGCCAGGTGCTGCTGGGTGGTGGCCGCGTACTCGTCGAACTGCCGGCGCGAGGCGGCGACGTGCTCGTCGGCCTGGCGACGCTTGTCGGCGGTCTCCCGCTCGGCCCGGTCGCGCAGCTCGGCGGTCTCCTGCTCCACCCGCCGACGCAGCTCGGTGGTCTCCTGCTCGGCCGTGCGGCGCAGCGTCGCCGCGTCCGCCTCGGCGGCCCGGCGGATCTCCGCCGCGCCCTGCTCGATCTCGTCGCGCCGGGCGGTCCACTCCCGCTCCAGCTCCGCCTGCCGGGCCTGGTGCTGCTGCGCCAACTCGTCGTGCCGGGCCTGGTGCTTGCGGTCCAGCTCGTCGCGGCGCTTGGCGAAATCCTGCTCGGCGGCGGCGCGGCGCTGGGCCAGCTCCCGGTCGGCGGCCTCCCGCCGACCGTTGACCTCCTGCTCCACCCCCGCGCGCCAGGCGCCCAGCTCCTGCTGCGTCTGGGCACGGGATTGCCGGACGTACTCCTCGGTCTCGGTGTGCATCCGCTGCACGTACGCCTCGGCCTCGGCCCGGCTGCGCTTTGCCGCCTCGGTCGCCTCGGTGACCAGCCGGTGCGCCTCCTGGCGGGCCTGGTTCCGGGTCGCCTTCGCCGCCTCGCCGGCGTCGTCGGTGACCTGCTTCGCCTCCTGCTGCGCCCTGGCGTGGGTGGCCCGGCTGGTCTCGGTGGCCGTCTCGGTGAGCCGCCTGGCCTCCTGCTGCGCCTTGGTGTGCACCTCCTTGGCGGCGTCCCGCAGGTCGGTGGCCTCCTTCTGGGCCTTGGCCAGCGCCGCCTTGGCCATCTCGCGGAGCTTGGCGGCCTCCTGCTGGGCCCGGCTGTGGATCTCCCGAGCGGTGTCGCGGAGCTGGGTGGCCTCCTGCTTGGCCTTCTCCAGGGCCTCCCGGGCGGTGCTCCGCAGCCGGTTCGACTCCTCCTCGGCGGCGGCGCGCAGCCGGTTCGCCTCCTCTTCGGCGGTGGCGCGCAGCAGGGTCGACTCGTCCCTGGCGGTGGCGCGCAGCCGGCCGGCCTCCTGCTTGGCCGTACGCACGGCGGCGTCCGCCTCGGCCTTGCGGGCGCTGGTGTGCCGCTCCTCCTCGGCCCGCCGGGCGGCAAGCGCGATCTCGAAGTCCTTGAGTGCCCTGGCGGCCTGCTCGCGGGCCTCGACGATGATGTGCTCGGCGGCGGCCCGGCGGGCCTCGATCTCCTCGTTGGCGGCGACCAGGATGGCGTCCGCCTGCTCCTCGGCGAGGGCGAGGATCTGCTCGACCCGGGGGCCGAGATGCTTGAAGGAGGCCCGGTCCACCACGCCGACCTGCTTGCGCACCTGGGCGAGATCCCGCTGGAGGTGCTCGACCTGGCCGGCCAGCTTGTGGATCTGGGTGTACGCCTGTTCCCGCTCACCCGTGAGGGTGGTGATCTCGTGCTCCGCGCGAGCGACGTACCGGTCGACCTGTCGTTTGTCGTATCCCCGCAGGGCGGACTCGAAGCTGGGCTCCGTGGTCACATCCCCGCCGAGAGCGAACAGTTCCTCGCCGTGCGACATGCCCCCATCCTCACACGCATCCGGCCCTCCTGGGGCGATACGGACGCCGCTGTGGGGAGCTGTTTCACTGTGGTCGCGCGACAGGGTGTCACAGCGGGAAAACGGGCGCGGCGCGGGGGTCCACCGGTCTTCCGGTGTCCGCCCGCGCCGCGACACATGCCCCGTCGATGCAGTCGGTCAGCTGGCGGTCTCCGCGGTGGCCCGGGACTCGGCGTCGGCCTTGGCCGGATCCGCCTTGGCCGGCGCGGCGGCCGGCTGCTGGGCCGGCACACCCGGCACGATCCCGGCCAGGCCGGAGAGCATCTGGCCGAGCTGGGAGGTGACCGCGTCCTTCTGGCGGGTGAGGTCCTCCACCTCGCGGCGGGCCGCCTGGGTGGTCAGGTCCGCCTCGGTACGCGCCTCGGTGAGCAGCCGCTTCGCCTCGGCCTTGGCCTCGTTGAGGGTCTTCTCGGACAGCGCCTTGGCCTTGTCGACGGTCTCGTTGGCGGTGCGCTCGGACTCGATCCGGCGGGCCTCGGCGCGCTGCTCGATCTCCTTGGCGCGCTCCTGGGCGGCCCGTGCCCGCTGCTCGGCCTCGCCGACCAGCTTCTGGGTCTGCGCCACCTGGGCGGCGTGCCGCTCCGACTCCTCGCGCTCGGCCTTCTCCCGGCGCTCGGCGAGCTGCAGTTCCAGGGCCTGGAGGTCCTTGTCCCGCTTGTCGCGGGCGTCGGTGAGCAGCTTGGTCGCCTCGGCGCGCTTCTCCTCGGCCTCCCGGGCCGCCTTCGCCCGCTGCTGGGTGATCTCCCGCTCGGCGGTGGCGCGCAGGGTGGCGACCTCACGCTCGACGGTCGACTTCAGCTCGGCCACCTCGTGCGCGGTGACCGTACGCAGCTGCTTGGTCTCCCGGTCGGCGTCGGCGCGCAGCGTGTCGGCCTCCCGACGGGCCTGCACCCGGGCCTCGGCGGCCTCCCGCTCGGCGGCGGTACGGACGGTGCCGGCCTCCCGCTCGGCGGTGGCCTTCATCGCGGCGGCCTCCGCGCGGGCCTTGTCGGTGATCTCCCGCGCCTCCAGCCGGGCGGCGGAGAGGATCCCCTCGGATTCGCGCTTGGCCTCGTTGCGGTGGTCGTTGGCCTGCTCTTCGGCCAGCCGGAGAATCTGCTCGACCCGGGTGCCGAGACCGGAGAGGGTCGGCCGGCTGTTCTCCTCGAGCTGCTTGTTGGTGTCGGTGAGCTTCTGCTCGAGCGCGGCCTGCCGCTGCTCGGCCTGGCGGAGCCGGCGCTGGGCGTCGTTCATCCGCTGCTCGGCCTCGGCGCGGGCCTGCTCCGACTGGGTCAGCGCGGCCGTCATCCGGCCGAGGAAGTCGTCGACCTGGTGGGTGTTGTATCCGCGCAGGCCGACCGTGAAGTCCGGCTGAGAGTTCGCGTTGTCGAAGAACGCGAGAGGGGAGGACTGCTGCTGGGGCATTGGGACATACTCGCAGACCCACCGGGGTCGTTCGCAAGAGCGGTGCCGAGCTTTCGTGTCCTCTTTACAGGGTCTGCCGGATCGTCGCCCCGATCCGGCCCATAGGGCGATCTTGCCAGGTCCCGGCGGTGCCCCAAGCCCTCATCGTGACGACGGAACACGTCACCTGCGGCCCTTTACCACCACTCTCCCGAACCCCACTCCCACCAATCCCCCACCCCTCATGCCTCAACCCCAACCCTCAACCCCAACCCCGCTCACCCGCGCCGCGCCCGTGCCCGCGCCCCACCGCTCGGTTGATCAAGAGGTTTGCGTCAGTCGGATCGGAAAACCTGACGTAAACCTCTTGATCAACGTCGACGGGCGCGGGCGGGCGGGCGGGCGGGGCGAGGGTGAGCGGGAGCGGGCCGGAGCGGGCGGGAGCGGGTGGGAGTGGGGACGGGCGGTAGCGGGGGTGGGGGTCAGTGGGGGGTGGGGGCGGGTTCCACGAGTTCTATGAGGACGCCGCCGGCGGCCTTCGGGTGGACGAAGTTGACCCGGGAGTTGGCGGTGCCGCGCTTCGGGGTGTCGTAGAGGAGCCGGACGCCGCGTTCGCGCAGCGTCGCGCAGGCGGCGTCGATGTCGGCCACGGTGTAGGCGAGCTGTTGCAGGCCGGGGCCGTTGCGGTTGAGGAACTTGGCGATGGTCGACTCCGGCGTGAGCGGGGCGAGCAGCTGCACGCAGCCCCCCTCGGCGGTCGGGCCGACCGCCATCATCGCCTCGCGGACACCCTGCTCGGTGTTGGTCTCCTCGTGGATGCAGCGCATCCCGAAGGTGCGCTGGTAGAAGTCGATCGCGGCGTCCAGGTCGGGGACCGCCACGCCGACGTGGTCGATACGGCGCAGCCCGATGTCTGTGACGCAGTCGGCAGCGGGCTCGACGGGGGAGTTCTCAGCCATGAGGCTAGTCTGGCCGAACAGCCGTTAAGGCGTACAGTTCGGTACCCCCTCGGAGGCAGGCAGTGGCATCGGTGATCGTCAGCGGCGCGCGGACCCCGATGGGCCGGCTGCTGGGCAACCTCAAGGACCTCCCGGCGACGAAGCTCGGCGGGATCGCGATCAAGGCGGCCCTGGAGCGCGCCGGGGTCGCCCCCGACCAGGTGCAGTACGTGATCATGGGCCAGGTGCTCCAGGCGGGCACCGGGCAGATCCCGGCCCGGCAGGCGGCCGTCGAGGCCGGCGTCCCGATGTCGGTGCCCGCGCTGACCATCAACAAGGTGTGCCTCTCCGGCCTGGACGCGATCGCCCTGGCCGACCAGCTCATCCGGGCCGGCGAGTTCGACATCGTGGTGGCCGGCGGCATGGAGTCGATGACCAACGCCCCGCACCTGCTGCTCGGCCAGCGCACCGGTTACAAGTACGGCGACGTCACGATCAAGGACCACATGGCCCACGACGGCCTCAGCGACGCCTGGGACTGCTGCTCGATGGGCGAGTCCACCGAGCGGCTCGGCGCCCGGCACGGCATCACCCGGACGGAACAGGACGCGTTCGCCGCGGCCAGCCACCAGCGGGCCGCGGCCGCCCAGAAGAACGGGCACTTCGCCGACGAGATCACCCCGGTGGTCATCCCGCAGCGCAAGGGTGAGCCGCTGGTGATCACCGAGGACGAGGGCATCCGGCCGGACACCACCGTCGAGTCGCTGGCCAAGCTGCGGCCGGCGTTCGCCACCGACGGCACGATCACCGCCGGCTCCTCGTCGCCGATCTCGGACGGCGCGGCGGCGGTCGTGGTGATGAGCAAGGCCAAGGCGAACGAGCTGGGCCTGACCTGGCTGGCCGAGGTCGGCGCGCACGGCAACGTGGCCGGCCCGGACAACTCCCTGCACTCGCAGCCGTCGAACGCCATCCAGCACGCCCTGAAGAAGGGTGGCCTGAGCATCGAGGACCTCGACCTGATCGAGATCAACGAGGCGTTCGCCCAGGTCGGCATCCAGTCCGCGCGGGACCTCGGGGTCAGCACCGACAAGATCAACGTCAACGGCGGGGCCATCGCGCTCGGTCACCCCATCGGGATGTCCGGCGCCCGGCTGGTGCTCACCCTCGCGCTGGAACTCCAGCGGCGCGGCGGCGGCACCGGCGCGGCGGCGCTCTGCGGCGGCGGTGGCCAGGGCGACGCCCTGATCATCCACGTCCCCGCCGACGCCCGGAGCTGACCGGCCGTCGAGCCTGGCAGTGAGGGTTGGCGAGCACCGCAGTCGGGAGTGAAGGTGACCCAGTGAGTGTCGAGAACGCCCCCGTCGTGGCCGCCGTCGGGGTGCGCCGCAGTCGGGACGTACCGATGCTGGTGCGACGGGCGCGCGAGGGTGACCCCCGGGCGGTGGCCCGGCTGATCACCCTGGTCGAGTCCGGGGACGCGGTGCTGCCGCAGGTGGCGGCGGCGCTCGCGCCGTACGCCGGGCAGGCCCAGGTGGTCGGCTTGACCGGCTCCCCGGGGGTGGGCAAGTCGACCACCACCAACGAGCTGGTCCGGGCGCTGCGGGCGGCCGGGCGACGGGTCGGGGTGCTGGCCATCGACCCGTCCAGCCCGTTCACCGGCGGGGCGATCCTCGGCGACCGGGTGCGGATGCAGGACCACGCCACCGACCCGGGCGTCTACATCCGGTCGATGTCCAGCCGGGGGCACCTCGGCGGGCTGTCGGCGGCCACCCCGCAGGCGGTCCGGGTGCTGGAAGGCGCCGGCTGCGACGTGGTGCTGGTGGAGACCGTCGGGGTCGGGCAGGCCGAGGTGGAGGTCGCGTCGCTCGCCGACACCACGCTGGTGCTGCTCGCCCCGGGCATGGGGGACGCGATCCAGGCGGTCAAGGCCGGCATCCTGGAGATCGCCGACGTCTTCGTGGTCAACAAGGCCGACCGGGACGGCGTTGACGCCACCGTCCGCGACATCCAGGGCACGATCGCGCTGGGCGAGCGCGGGCCGGGCGAGTGGCGTCCGCAGGTGGTCCGGTCGGTCGCCGCGCGGGGCGAGGGGATCGACGACATCGCCGCCGCGATCGACAAGCACCGCGCCTGGCTGGAACAGCACGACGAGCTGCGCCGCCGCCGCGAGAAGCGGGCCGCCGCCGAGATCGAGGCGATCGCGCTGGGCACCCTCCGCGCCCGCATCGGTTCCCTGCGCGACGGTACGCAGCTGAGCACGCTCGCCGCGAAGGTGGCCGAGGGTGCCCTCGACCCGTACGCGGCGGCGGACGAGTTGTTGGCCCAGATCAGCTCCTGACCGGGCCTGCTTGACCGGACACCACCCGGCCCTCTTCGGGCGACGCATTGCCGCTCTTGAATGCTGTGATGTGCGCGTGTATACAGGAGGCACGAAACTGATCTCGGGACCGGGCGCATTCTGCCGCCCGGGGCGCGGTCTCCGGATCGAGGAAGGGAAGGAATACCGTGACCAGGATCGGCACAATGGCCACCCGGCTCGGCGTCTCCGGCGCGCTCGTCGTCGGCGCGGTGTCGCTGACGTTGGCGACGACGGCAGCCGCCGCGAGCGCCGGCTCGGTGAGCGGCGGTTGGTTCACCAACAGCACCTCCTGTTACCAGGCCGGCAGCAACGCGGTCGAGCTGCCGAATTCGCGGTACCGCGACTATGCCTGCAACTATTCCGCCAGCCACAACCCGCACTGGCACCTGGTCCTCTACACCTGATCGGCACCGCACCCGCGCGCAATGGGGACGGCCATTCCCGCTGGCCGCCTGCGGTGTGCGGTCAGCCGGTCGGTTGCCGCAGGTACGGCTCCAGCAGCCCGCGCGCGAGCGAACGGGCCTTGGCCTCCCCGACACCGTTCTCGATCATGTGGGAGGCGGTGTAGACGATCGCCTGGATGAGTTCGGCGGTGCCGGCCGGGGCGGGTGCGCCGTGCTCGGCGAGGGCTTCGACGAACGGGGCGCGTAGCTGTTCGTGGAGGCGACCGCTGGGTTCGGCGAGCGCCGGGAGCAGGTTGCCGGACTGGAACACGAAACCGACGGTCTCCCGCCGCAGGGTCGTCCGGCCCCGGCGGCCGGCCACCGCCATGTCCCGCCCGGCCATCCGGACCGAACCGGACGTCGGCACGCCCAACCCGCCAGCCACGGCCGGCAGGCTCGACTTGCCGGCGCCGGAGGGGCCGACCACGGCGACGAACTCGTCGGGCTCGACGGCGAGCGAGACCCGTCGAGCGCGCGCACGGTGTCCTCACCGTCGCCGAAGCGCAGGCACATGTCCCGCATGACCAGTCCGTCGAGCCGGCGACCGGCCGGGCCGTCCGCGCCGGCCGCCGGTCCGAGGTTGTCGGGGTGCGTGCTCATTGGTTCGCTCCCAACGCCGTCGCCGGATCCACCGCGGTGATCCGGATGATCGCTGCGACCGCTCCCAGCAGGCCGAGCACGATCAGCAGCAGGCTCGCCCCGGCGATCGCGGACACCCCCAGGGTGAACGGGACACCACCGCCGCCGATCAGGCTGCCCCGCCCGACGCCGGCGGTGACGCCGACACCGGCGGCGAGGAGCAGCAGGATCAGCGCCTGGGTCAGCCCGTCCCGCGGCAGGAAGCGGGTTGGTGCGCCCATCGCCCGCATCACGGCGATCTCGTGCTTGCGCTGATCGTCCAGACTGAGGAGGTTTGCGTCAGTTGATCAAGAGGTTTGCGGCGAACCCGCCGTCGGATCATGACGCAAAACTCTTGATCACCGAGATGCGGCGTGTGTCGGGGCGAGATGCTGCGCGTGCCGGGCGAGGCGCAGCGTGTGTCGGGGCACGGGAAGGGGTGGGTGGGCTTCCTTAGCGATCGTTCAGGTGTTCGTTCTACACTCGGGGCTCGGTCGAGGACTCGAGGAGGAGCCCCGCGGATGAACGCCGACGAGATCGCCGCCGGACGGGCGCGCTGGCAGGCCCGGTACGACGCCGCGCGCAAGCGGGACGCGGACTTCACCACCCTGTCCGGGGCCACCGTGCAACCGGTGTACGGACCACCCGAGGGGACCGCGTACCCCGGGTTCGAGCGGATCGGCTGGCCGGGCGAGTTCCCGTACACCCGGGGGTTACATCCGACCGGCTACCGGGGTCGGGCCTGGACGATCCGGCAGTTCGCCGGGTTCGGCAACGCCCAGCAGACCAACGAGCGGTACAAGATGATCCTCGGCGCGGGCGGCGGTGGGCTCTCCGTCGCGTTCGACATGCCGACCCTGATGGGGCGCGACTCCGACGACCCGCAGGCGCTCGGCGAGGTCGGCCACTGCGGGGTGGCGGTGGACTCCGCCGCCGACATGGAGGTGCTCTTCGACGGCATCGACCTGGCCGGCGTCACCACCTCGATGACCATCTCCGGCCCGGCGGTGCCGGTGTTCTGCATGTACCTGGTCGCCGCCGAGCGGCAGGGCGTCGACCCGTCCCGGCTGGACGGCACGTTGCAGACCGACATCTTCAAGGAGTACATCGCGCAGAAGGAATGGCTGTTCGACCCCGAGCCGCACCTGCGCCTGATCGGCGACCTGATGGAGTACTGCGCCGCGGAGATCCCGCGCTACAAGCCGTTGTCGGTCTCGGGCTACCACATCCGCGAGGCCGGCTCGACCGCCGCGCAGGAGTTGGCGTACACCCTGGCCGACGGGTTCGGCTACGTCGAGCTGGGGCTCTCGCGCGGGCTCGACGTCAACGTCTTCGCCCCGGGGCTGAGCTTCTTCTTCGACGCGCACCTGGACTTCTTCGAGGAGATCGCCAAGTTCCGCGCCGCCCGCCGGATCTGGGCCCGCTGGCTGCGCGACGTCTACGGCGCCACCAGCGAGAAGGCCCTCTGGCTGCGGTTCCACACCCAGACCGCCGGGGTGTCGCTGACCGCGCAACAGCCGGTCAACAACGTGGTACGCACCGCGGTGGAGGCTCTCGCGGCGGTGCTCGGCGGCACCAACTCGCTGCACACCAACGCCCTCGACGAGACGTTGGCCCTGCCCACCGACGAGTCCGCCGAGATCGCCCTGCGCACCCAGCAGGTGCTGATGGAGGAGATCGGGGTGACCAACGTGGCCGACCCGCTCGGCGGCTCCTGGTACGTCGAGGCGCTCACCGACGCCATCGAGGCCGAGGCGGAGGAGATCTTCGCCCGGATCCGCCAACTCGGCGGCGACGGGCCGCACCGGATCGGCCCGATGACCTCCGGCATCCTGCGCGGCATCGAGGACGGCTGGTTCACCGGCCACATCGCCGAATCGGCCTTCGTCTACCAGCAGGCCCTCGAAAAGGGCGACAAGAAGATCGTCGGGGTCAACTGCCACACCGGTACGGTCGCCAAGGAGCTGGAGATCCTGCGTATCTCGCACGAGGTGGAGCTGGAACAGCGCCGGGTCCTCGCCGAGCGTAAGGCCGCCCGCGACGACGCGGCGGTGACGGCGGCGGTGACCCGGATGATCGAGGTCAGCCGCACCGGCGGCAACATGATCCCGCCCATGCTCGACGCCGTCCGCGCCGAAGCCACCCTCGGTGAAATCTGCGACGCCCTACGCGCCGAATGGGGCACCTACCGCGAACCCCCCCGCTTCTGACCCCCACCCGCCCTCCCCTCTCCACCCCACCCCACCCACCCCATCCACCCACCCGCCCCACCCGCCCCACCCGCCCCACCTGCCCCCTCACCTGCCCTCCTCACCCGCCCCCCTCACCCAACCTCCCTACTCGCCCCGCCCGCCCCCGGCCCCCCGCCCACCCCTCACTCCGTCGATCATGGAGTTGTGGCGGCGGTAGAGCCGGATAAAAGGGGCGCTACGCCCACCACAACTCCATGATCGACGGAGTGGGGGGTGGGGCGGGTGCGGGGAGGGGGGAGAGGGGGAGGAGGAAGGGGGAGGGAGAGGAGGAAGGGGGGAGGTGAGAGTGGCAACTGTGGGCGTTGCGGCTGAGCTGAGAACGCTGGGGCTCGTGCGAGACTAGGTAACCATGAGCGACCCACGGATCACCTCGTCGATCTTCACCCGCGGCGCGGTCGACCTCAGCGCGCTGCGCGGCACCGCCCCGGCCAGTTCCCGTCCCGCCACACCGAGCCAGACCGGCGCACCCACCGGGGTGCCGGGTGGCCCCGCCGCAGCTGGCGGCGCACTCGACGTGACCGAGGCGAACATCCAGGCCGAGGTGCTCGAACGATCGTTGACCACCCCGGTGGTGGTCTTCTTCGGCGCGGCCGGCTACCCCGACAGCGACCAGTTCGCCCCGGTGCTGGAGCGGTTGGCGGCCGAGGGCACCGGCCAGTGGGTTCTCGCCCGGGTGGACGTCCAGGAGAATCCCCGGATCGCGCAGATGTTCCAGATCCAGGCGATCCCGACCGTCTACGCGGTCGTCGGTGGGCGGCCGATCGACGCCTTCCCCGGCGTGATCCCCGAGCCGCAGCTGCGCCAGTGGCTCGCCGCCGTGCTGAAGGCCGGTGGGGTCACCGTGGCCGAGCCGGAGGACCCGCGCCTCGACGAGGCCGACGACGCGTTGATGAGCGGCGACCTGGACGCCGCCGAGCAGGCGTACCGCAAGATCCTGGCCGAGTCCCCGGCGGACGCCGCGGCCGAGGCCGGGCTGGCCCAGGTCGGGGTGGCCCGGCGGGTCGCGGGTGCGGACCCGCAGGCCGCGCTGGCCGCCGCGCAGGCCAACCCCGACGACGTCGACGCGCAGCTGCTCGCCGCGGACATCGAGGTGCTCAGCGGGATGGCCGAGCAGGCGTACGCCCGGCTGGTCGGGCTGGTCCGCCGGAGCAGCGGCGACGACCGGGACCGGGCCCGCCAGCACCTGGTCTCGCTGTTCAGCATCGCCGGCCCGGACGACCCCGCCGTGGCCTCCGCCCGCCGTGCCCTGGCCAGCGCTCTGTTCTGAACCCCTGACACCCGTGCGGGCCGGCCACCCGGCCGGCCCGCCGACCATCGAGGACGGGAGCCTGTGATGCGCCGAATCGCCGTCCTCGACGCGCCGACCAATCTCGGTCTGCGCCCGCCCACCGCCACCTCCGTCCCCGGCTGTGGCAAGGCCCCCGGGGCGCTGCGCGACCACGGCCTGCTGGCCCGGCTGGGCGCGCGGGACGCCGGCTGCCTCACCGCCCCCCGGTACGACCCGGGCGACTGGCGGCCCGGCGACGGGGTCTGCCACGCCCGGGAGATCTCCGGCTACTCGACGGTGCTCGCCGACCGGATCGGCGCGATTATCGACCGGGGCGAGTTCCCTCTGGTCCTCGGTGGGGACTGTTCGGTGCTGCTCGGTTCGGCCCTGGCCATGCACCGGCTCGGCGAGGCCGTCGGCGGGCGGATCGGGCTGGTCTTCGTCGACGGCCACTCCGACTTCCGGCACCCCGGCAACGCCTCGTACGTCGGTGCGGCGGCCGGCGAGGACCTGGCCCTGGTCACCGGGCGCGGGCAGGCCGACCTGGCCGCCATCGAGGGCCGCCGACCGTATTTCCGGGACATCGACGTGGTGGTGCTCGGCATCCGGGCGCAGGACGAGTACCGCCTCGACCTCCAGGCCGCCGGGATCACCACCCGCCCGGTGCCGGCGCTGCGCGCCGAGGGGGCCGCCCGCAGCGCCCAGTGGGCGCACGAGCAACTGGCCGACTGCGCCGGTTACTGGGTGCACATCGACGTGGACGTGCTGGACCCGGCGGTGATGCCGGCGGTGGACGCCCCCGACCCCGGCGGGATCGCCTTCGCCGAGCTGGAGATCCTGCTCGCCGGGCTGGTGGACACCCCGCACTGCCTCGGTGTGGAGCTGACCGTCTTCGATCCCGACTACGACCCGGACGGCGCGTACGCCGCCGAGATCGTCAACACCGTCGTCGCCGGGCTGGCCCCGGTCGTCGCCCCGGACGCGGTCGCGCCCCGGCTGCTGCCACCCCGGGCGGCCCACCCCGACCCGGTCCCGGCACAGCCGGACCTGAGCGGGAGCGCAGGGCTGGCCGGCGGCGCAGGGCTGGCCGGGGAGCCGAACCCGGCCTGGGAGTCGGGGCGGGCCGGGCAGCTGGGCCGGGCCGGGGAGCAGGACCGGGCCGGGGGGACAGGGTTGGTCGGGGGGACAGGGTTGGCCGGGCAGCCGGGCCGGGTCGAGGGGCCGGACCGGGCCGGGGAGCTGGGCGGCCGGGCCGAAGGGGCGGGCCGGGCCGAGGAGCCGGTGGCCTGACCGCAGGGTCAGCCCAGGGCGCGGAGGAAGCGTTCGGCGATCGGGACGGCGCTGGCCGTGCTCGATCCACCCTGCTCGACGAAGACGGCGAACGCGACGTCCCCCCGCCAACCGACGAACCAGGCGTGGGTGTGCGTCGGGTCGTTGTCGTACTCGGCGGTGCCGGTCTTGCCGTACACCGGATCCCCCGGCACGTCGGCCAGCGTCCTACCGGAACCGGCGGTGACCACCTCGCGCATCATCGTCTTCAGCCCGGCCACCGACTCGGCCTTCAGCGGCGGGCCGGACCCGGCGGGCGCGGCCGGGGCCGGGTCGAGCACCAGCTTGGGCTGCTCCCACCGGCCGCGGGCGACGGCGGCGGTCGCCCCGGCCATGGCCAGCGGGCTGACCACTGTGGTGCCCTGGCCGATCGCCGCGGCCGCCTGCTCGGTGGGGCCGCCGCCGGTGGAGACCTTGCCGGTGAAGACGTCGGCGCCGAGGTCCCAGCGGCCCTCCAGGCCCAGGGTACGGCCGGTGGCGGCCAGCCCGTCCGGACCGAGCTGCGGAGCCAGCGCGACGAACGCGGTGTTGCAGGACTTCGCGAAGTCGGTCCGGAACGGCACCCGGCCCAGGACGAAGTCGTCGGAGTTCTTGAACGACCGACCGTCCACCACGCGGGTCTTCGGGCAGTCGACGACGGTCTGCGGGGTCACCGCGCCCCGGTCCAGCAGGCCGAGGGCGCTGACCGTCTTGAAGGTGGAGCCCGGCGGCACCTGGGCGGTGAAGGCGAGGTTCTCGCCGGCCGCCCCGGGGCCGTTGGCGGCGGCGAGCACCGCGCCGTCGCTGATCCGCAGCGCTACCACCGCCGACCGTCGCTTCTCGGCCCGCAACGCGGCGTCGGCGGCGTTCTGGGTGGCCACGTCGAGGCTGGTGCGTACCGGCTGACCGGCGGTGGGCTCCTGCCGGAACGCCTCGGTGACCACCGTGCTGCCCCCCTCGGGGGTGGGCCGGCGGATCTCCACGGTCGTCCCGGGGGCGCCGCGCAGCCGCTCGTCGTAGCGGCCCTGGAGGCCGCCGTGCCCCACCAGGTCACCCTTGGCGTAGAGGTCGGGGTGGGCGGCCAGGTCGTCGGCCTGTGCCTGGTCGACCGTGCCGAGCAGGGCGCGGGCGAACTCCCGGGTGGGGGCCAGGTCGAGCTTCTCGGCCCGGAACGTCGTCCCCGGCAGGTCGTAGATCCGGGACCGGATCTGCCGGTACGCCTCGTCGCGCAACGTCACCACCTCGACGAAGGCACCGGGGTCGGCGGCGCTGAGCCGCTGCGGCAGGTCGGTCAGGTCGACCGGCGGGCTGATCGGCGGCCGGACCGCCTTGAACGCCGCGTCCAGTCGTCCGACCAGGGCCTTGACGTCGCCGGCCTCGCTCGGCTGCACGCCGATCCGGACCACTGGCCGGGGCGTCACGATCGGCTGGCCCGCGCCGTCGAGCACACCGGCCCGGGGCGCGGCGGTCCGCCGGAGCGCCAGCCGGTCGCCTCTGGCCAGCTGCTCGTGCAGCACCTGGGGTTCCCAGATCACCTGCCACTGGTCGCCGCTGTTCTGGCGCAACCGGACCGGCCGCTGGTAGGCCCAGGTCGCCCCGCCCGGCAGCGCCCACCGGATGTCGACCCGGGCGGTGGCCAGGTTCTTGGTGATCTCCACGTCACCGACGCGCTCCAGGGTGGGCGGGGTGGCGGCGAGGTCACCGGAGAGCTTCTTGATCTCCTCGGCGACGGTGGCGGCGGGCACCCTGGCCCCGGTGGCCTCGACGAAGCCCACCTCGTCGAGGTTGCCGGAGCGCCAGCCCGCGAGGAACGCGTCCACGCTGTCGTCCAGCCCGTCGTCGCCGGAGCAGCCGACGAGGGTGGCCGCCGCCAGCGCGCAGACGGCCAGAGCGGCGAGCCACCGCCGAGGGGGAGTGCCGGGGCGGCGGTACGGGTACGACAGGGGCATGGAGCTGCACCTTCCGGAGGGCGGGCTGCCCTGCACGCTAGTACGCGCCCGCCGCCGGCACTGCCCCGCGCCACCGGCCCGGCCGCCGGGGCGCACCTGACGGCTGCCGGATCCGGGCGCTGCGTGACCGCCCGGTGGGCGGATCGCGACGGGCCGGCGGCGGGCGGGGACGCGGACCCGCGGGTGTCCGGCGGCGGGCGAAGACGCGGACCCGCAGGTGTGATGAACATCCCGAGACGGGGTACTCGGCACCCGGCCGCTCGGGCATCTGCAACGGATGCCAGGCCAGCGTCTCGAACCGGACGTCCCACCGGTGGTCCGCCGACGCAGACACGCAACGGCAGGGCCTATGGTGGGGCGGCAGAGTGACCCACAACGCGGTGGGTCGTCGAGGGGAGTGGCACCGATGGACCGGCGTCCGGCGATCAAACCGGTACCCGACCTCCGGCAGGGCGACACGGGCCGGGACGACAGCTTCGATTCGGCGACCGACGGGGACAGTCCACCCGGCGGGGACGGCTACGGTCGACTCGACACAGGCGTGACCGGGATGACCGGTTCGAGCGTCGACACCCTCTACGACCTGGGCCTTCCGGTGGAAGTGCTCGGCGACGACGTGGAGGACGCCGCACTCGACGAGCCGGTGCCCAACGCGGAGCGCCTGGTCGCCCAGGCGGTGGCGCTGGCCGGTGACGACCACGACGCGGCGACCCTGGTGGGGCGGTTCTGGCGGTTCGCGCCGGACGAGGAGCTGATCGGGTTCACCGCCGAGGAGATGCTCGACGCGGCCCGCGCGCACCGGGACCTGGCCCAGCAGCGGGTGCCGGGCGAGCTGAAGCTGCGCATCCACTCGCCCGACGCCGACCAGCACCACACCGTCGTCGAGATCGTCACCGACGACATGCCGTTCCTGGTCGACTCGGTGACCGCCCTGCTCAACGCGCACCACCTCGACGTACACCTGCTGGTGCACCCGCTGGTGGTGGTCCGGCGGGAGCCGCTGGGCCGGCTGACCGAGGTCTCCGCCGACGTGGAGCCGGACGACGCGATCGCCGGTGACCTGGTCGAGAGCTGGATGCGGATCGAGATCGACCCGGTCCGCGACGCGGACCAGCGCGACCAGTTGCGCCGCGAGTTGCAGCGGGTGCTCACCGACGTGCGGGAGGCCGTCGAGGACTGGCCCAAGATGCGTCAACGGGCGTTGGCCCTGGCCGACGAGCTGGCCGCGGCTCGGACGGCGGACGACCGCCCGCCGGTGCCGGAGAAGGACATCACCGACTCGGTGGAGCTGCTGCGCTGGCTGGCCCACGACCACTTCACCTTCCTCGGCTACCGGGAGTACCGGCTGGTCGACTCCGGTGGTCAGGGCGGCCCGGCGCTGGAGGCGGTGCTCGGCACCGGCCTGGGCATCCTGCGGTCGGACTCGCCGGAGGCGCGGGCGCTGTCGTCGATGACGCCGGAGGCGCACGAGAAGGTGATGGAGAAGCGGCTGCTGATCATCACCAAGGCGAACTCCCGGGCCACGGTGCACCGTTCGGCCTACCTGGACTACATCGGGTTCAAGATCTTCGACGAGGCCGGCGAGGTGGTCGGCGAGCGGCGGTTCCTGGGCCTGTTCTCCACCGCGGCGTACCGGACCAGTGTGCGGGAACTGCCGGTGGTCCGCCGCAAGGTGGCCGAGGTGCTGGACCGCTCGGGGCTGAGCCAGCGCAGTCACTCCGGCAAGGACCTGCTCCAGATCCTGGAGACCTACCCGCGCGACGAGCTGTTCCAGATCAAGACCGACGACCTGTACCACGCGGTGGTCGGCGTGCTGCGGATGGCCGGCCGCCGGCAGCTGCGGGTGTTCCTGCGCCGCGACGCGTACGGGCGGTTCATCTCCTGCCTGATCTACCTGCCCCGGGACCGGTTCACCACCCAGAACCGGCTACGGATGCAGGACATCCTGCTGCGCGAGCTGAACGGCGTCGGGGTGGACTACACCACCCGGGTGACCGAGTCGATGCTGGCCCGGGTGCACTTCATCGTGCGGACCGACCCGAACCGGCCGCCCGGGGAGATCGACGCCGACCTGCTCGCCGAGGAGTTGGCCGACGCCACCCGGCTCTGGGACGACGACTACCGCCTGGTGCTGGAGCGCAAGCTCGGCGACGAGCAGTCGAAGCACCTGTTCACCCGGTACGCCGACGCGTTCCCGGAGGGCTACAAGGACGGGCACACGCCGTACGAGGCGATGAAGGACCTGGCCAAGCTGGAGCTGCTGGAGGAGCCCGGCCAGCTGGAGATGCACCTGTTCCGCAAGCAGTGGGCGCCCCGGCCGGGGCAGCGCGACACCGGCGCCGACGAGGCGATGGACGTGCGGTTCAAGGTCTACCGCTACGGCGAGCCGATGATGCTCTCCGCCGTGCTGCCGGTGCTGCACTCGTTGGGCGTCCGGGTGGTCGACGAGCACCCGTACGAGGTGGACCGGATCGACGGCCGGGTCTTCCTGTACGACTTCGGGCTGCGGCTGCCCGAGGGGCACCAGGAGCTGGCCGAGGTGCGCCCGCACGTGGAGAACGCCTTCGCCGCCGCCTGGCGGGGTGAGGCCGAGGTGGACGGCTTCAACGAGCTGGTGCTGCGCGGCGGCCTCACCTGGCGGCAGGTGGTGGTGCTGCGGGCCTACGCGAAGTACCTGCGGCAGACCGGGGCGGTGTTCTCGCAGGAGTACATGGAGCAGACCTTCATCGCGTACCCGCGGATCGCGGCGCTGCTGGTGGAGCTGTTCGAGGTGCGGTTCGCCCCGGACGGGCGCGACGCCGGGCAGCGCCGGGAGCGCAGCGGCGAACTGGTCGACGCGGTCGGCGTCGCCCTGGACGACGTGGCCAGCCTCGACCAGGACCGCATCCTGCGCGCCTACCTGACGCTGATCCAGGCCACCCTGCGGACCAGCTTCTACCAGAAGCGCGCCGACGGGCGGCCCAAGCCGTACGTGGCGTTCAAGCTGGACCCGCAGTCCATTCCGGACCTGCCGGCGCCCCGGCCCAAGTTCGAGATCTTCGTGTACTCGCCCCGGTTCGAGGGCGTGCACCTGCGGTACGGGCCGGTGGCCCGGGGCGGGCTGCGCTGGTCCGACCGGCGGGAGGACTTCCGTACCGAGGTGCTCGGCCTGGTCAAGGCGCAGATGGTGAAGAACGCGGTGATCGTGCCGGTGGGCGCCAAGGGCGGCTTCGTGCTCAAGCAGAAGCCGGGCGACCGGGACGAGGCGGTCGCCTGCTACCAGGAGTTCGTCGGCGCGATGCTCGACGTCACCGACAACATCGTCGCCGGGGAGATCGTCCCCCCGGCGGACGTGGTGCGGCACGACCCGGACGACCCCTACCTGGTGGTCGCGGCGGACAAGGGCACCGCCACGTTCTCCGACATCGCCAACCAGATCTCGGCGGCGCACGGCTTCTGGCTGGGCGACGCGTTCGCCTCCGGCGGCTCCGCCGGCTACGACCACAAGAAGATGGGCATCACCGCCCGGGGCGCCTGGGAGTCGGTCAAGCGGCACTTCCGCGAGCTGGGCCACGACACCCAGACCCAGGACTTCACCGTGGTGGGGGTCGGCGACATGTCCGGCGACGTGTTCGGCAACGGGATGCTGCTCTCCGAGCACATCCGGCTGGTGGCCGCGTTCGACCACCGGCACATCTTCCTCGACCCGGATCCGGATGCCGCGACGTCGTTCCGGGAGCGCAAGCGCCTGTTCGACCTGCCCCGCTCGTCCTGGGAGGACTACGACCGCGCGCTGATCAGCGAGGGCGGCGGGATCCACCCGCGTACCGCCAAGTCGGTGCCGCTCTCGCCGCAGGTGCGCGCGGTGCTCGGCCTCGACGACGACGTCACGCAGCTCAGCCCGGCGGAGCTGATGAAGGCGATCCTCACCGCGCCGGTGGACCTGTTCTGGAACGGCGGCATCGGCACCTACGTCAAGGCGTCCAGCCAGACCAACGCCGAGGTGGGCGACAAGTCCAACGACGCGATCCGGGTGGACGGCAGGAGCCTGCGGTGCCGCGTCGTCGGCGAGGGCGGCAACCTGGGCTGCACCCAGCACGGCCGGATCGAGTACGCGGCTGGCGGCGGCCGGATCTACACCGACTTCATCGACAACGCGGCCGGGGTGGACTGCTCCGACCACGAGGTGAACATCAAGATCCTGCTCAACACGGCGGTCGCCGACGGCGCGCTGGACGTCCCCGCCCGCGACGAGCTGCTGGCCCAGATGACCGACGAGGTCGCCGAGCTGGTGCTGCGGGACAACTACGACCAGGCGCGGGCGATCAACAACTCGCAGGCCCAGGCCGCCTCGCTGCTGCCGGTGCACCGCCGGATGATCAGCGAGCTGGAACGGGCCGGCCAGCTCGACCGGGCGCTGGAGGCGCTGCCCCCGGACGAGGAGCTGGCGGTACGCACCGAGTCCGGGTTGACCGCGCCGGAGTTCGCCGTGCTCCTGGCGTACGTGAAGATCGTGCTGGAGCGGGAGATCCTGGCCGAGGGCCTCGCGGACGAGGAGTGGACGACCAGGGTGCTGGTCGACTACTTCCCCACGCCGATGCGCGAGCGGTTCGCCGACCGGATGGCCCAGCACCGGCTGCGCCGGGACATCGTCACCACCGTCCTGGTCAACGAGGCGATCAACCGGGGCGGCATCTCGTTCGTCTTCCGGGTCGTCGAGGAGACGGCCGCGTCGGCGGCCGACGTGATCCGGGCGTACGTGGTGGTCCGGGAGGTCTTCGGGCTGCGCGAGCTGTGGGACGCCGTCGAGGCGCTGGACAACCGGGTCTCGCCGGAGCTGCAGACCAGCGTCTATCTGGACACCCGGCGGCTGCTCGACCGGGCGGTGCGCTGGCTGGTGAGCAACCGGCGCTCGCCGATCGACGTGCCGGCCGAGATCGAGCGGCTCCGCGACGGGGTGGCCCGGCTGCTGCCCGACCTCCAGGACCGGTTCCACGGCAGCGAACGGGAGTCGCTGCGGGCGCACATCGACGCGATGACCGCCCGGGGTCTGCCGTCCGGCCTGGCCGAGCAGGCGACCCGGCTGATGTACAGCTTCGGGTTGCTGGACGTGGTGGAGACGGCGCGCACCAGCGGGCGGGACGTCGGCGAGGTGGCCTCGGTCTACTTCGTGCTCTCCGACCGGTTCCGGGTGGACTCGCTGCTGTCGAAGATCTCCCTGCTGCCCCGGGAGGACCGCTGGCAGACGCTGGCCCGGATGGCGCTGCGGTACGACCTGTACGCCGCGTTGGCCGCGCTCACCGGGGAGGTGCTCGACTCCACGGCCGGTGACCTGTCGCCGCAGGAGCGGGTGCTCCAGTGGGAGCAGTCGAACGCCACCTCGATCCACCGGGCGCACCGGGCGATGGGGGAGTTCGACGAGTCGCGGGCCGACCTCGCGTCGCTGTCGGTGCTGCTCCGGCAGATCCGTACCCTGGTGCGGACGTCGGCGGCGGCCTGACGGTACGGCGACCCGCGCCCCCGGTTCGTCACCGGGGACGCGGGTCGGTGTGCTGCCGCCGGGTGGGGTGCCCGCGCGGCGGTGGACGGGTGCCGGGTCAGGACGTCAGCGTCGCGAAGACGATCACGTTGTCCCGGTAGCTGGCGGCGCTCTCGTCGAACTGGCCGCCGCAGGTCACCACCCGCAGTCCGGGCCGGTCGTTCGGGCCGTATACCAGCTCGGTGGGGAACTGCTCCTTGGGGTAGGACCGCACCTCGTCGACGGTGAAGGTGGCGGTGCTGCCGTCGGCCCGGGAGACCGCGACGAGGTCGCCCGGCAGGAGCGCGCCGAGTTGGAAGAAGACCGCCGGCCCGAGCTTCGCCGAGTCGACGTGCCCGACGATCACCGCGTTGCCGGTCTCGCCGGGGCTGGTGCCGGGCTCGTACCAGCCGGCCCGCTGGGCCTGCTCCAGCGGGGGCACCTGGACCGTGCCGTCCGGGTTGGTGCCCAGCGGCATGATCTCCGCGTTCACCCCGATCTTCGGGATCGTGATGGTGGTGGGGGCGGACCGGGGCAGCGGGTCGGGGCCCGCCGGCGCGCTGGCGTCGGCCGGGGTGCCGGCGTCCGGGTCGTCGACCGGCCCGGCGTCCGGGTCGGTGGCCGCCGGGGCGGTCTGCGGCGCGGCCTGGGCCGCCGGCTGCGGCGGACGCGGCGGGGGCGTGGTACGCAGGGACGCGCCGACGAGGCCGGAACCGGCCATGGCGAGCAGGACGACGACGGCCGCGCCGGCGGCTCGCCACGGTCTCCCGTGACGGCCGCCGGCCCGTGTCGCCGTCAGGTCAGCCGAGCTCATCGGCCCGACGCCGACGCATCAGCACGATGCCGCCGAGGGCAGCCGCGCCGATCATGCCCGCCCCGCCGGCGACCATGCTCCGGTCGGCACCGGTGGTGGTCATCCCACCGTCGCCGCCGTCGACGTGCCCCCTCGGCAGGACGACCAGTTCGCCCTCGCCGCACGAGCCGTTCAGCTCGTACCGGCCCGGACGGGCGTCCCGGGAGACCTCGGCCTCGCCGTAGTAGACGAAGTCCTTCTTGTGCTCCCAGCCGCCCTCGTCCTTGCCGTGGTCGTACTCCTCGTCCTCGCCGTACCCGTCGTGGCCCAGCCAGTCGTCCTCGTCGGACTCCTCGCCGTAGCCCGGCTTGCCGTGCTCGCCGGACTCTTCGCCGGGCTTGCCGTGCTCCTCGCCGGGCTTGCCGTGCTCTTCTCCCGGCTTGCCGTGTTCGCCGGACTCTTCGCCCGGCTTGCCGTGCTCCTCGCCCGGCTTGCCGTGCTCTTCTCCCGGCTTGCCGTGTTCGCCGGACTCCTCGCCGGGCTTGCCGTGCTCTTCACCGGGCTTGCCGTGCTCGTCGCCCTTGCCCTCGTCGCCCTTGCCGCCGTGGTCCGGACCCTGGTCGGCGGCCATGAAGCCACCGCCCCGGCCGCCGGCCGGTGGCTGCCCGCCGTCGGCCGGCGGCTGTCCACCCTCGGCCGGCGGTTGCGGCTTGGGGCCGTTGTCGTCGGGGCCCTTGCCGTCAGGACCCTTGCCGTGGTCCTCGCCCTTGCCTTCTTCGCCCTTGCCGTGGTCCTCGCCCTTGCCCTCGTCGTCCTTCCAGTCACCGTGGTCCTCACCCCGGCCCTCGGCCGGCTTGAGCTTGACCTTGCCGGTGACCTTGGACCAGACGAAGGCGTGCTCCTGCGCCTCCGGGCAGATCTCGATGAGCTTGACCTCTTCGCCGGGCTTGACGACGTGCGGCTTGGCGAAGACCTTGCCGTCCCGGCTCTCGCCGTCGTGGTGACCGTCCGCGAACGCGATCCCCGGCGTGAATACCAGAAGGGACGCGCCACCGAGAGCGGCACCCGCGACGACCTTCCCGAGCATCTTGTTAGCCATGACCTGCGTCACTCCATCCCCTGTTGTCCTGAGCCCGACGACAGTCGAGCTATGACCAACGTTAGACGGTTTCACGACTTATTCGGGGAAAGATTCGTGTTTTCGGCTTTAACGATGGTGCGGGGCATAAGGGGGCTAGGTGGCCTGTGTTGGCATTTGCCGCCCCGGCGCGCGGTTGGTGCGCTGCCGGCCGAGCTGGGCGGGGATACCCTCGTGGGGGCCGGAGTGCCGGTCCGGGCGTTGCGGGCAGGTTGCCGCAAGGTATCGAGCCATTGCCATGGAAGCGCTCCCATGCAAGAATCCCTACACGCGGTTCGGGGAGCCACACCGCGCACGGCAGAGGTCGAGGGCAACCGGTGCACCGGACGACATCGCCGCCGACCGGTCCCACGGGGCCGGTGCAGCTCGCCACCACCACGCCCGCCCCCCGGGTCGGGCACCCCCCGAGATGTCCCGTTGGCGCCGGGCTCGTCCGTACCTCAGGACGCTCACGCGCCACTTGCCGGTCCCCACGCGGTGCCGGTCTCGCCCAAGGAGTGCAAAAGGCATGAATCTGTGGAGAAGTATGTCCGCCCGACGCCGGGCGTTCGCCCTCACCGGGGCGAGCGTGCTGGTCGCGGGCGGGCTGGTGACCATCCCGGTCACCGCGGCGCAGGCCGCCACCCAGTGCAGCATCGACTACACCACCAACGACTGGTCCGGCGGCTTCACCGCGAGCGTCACCATCCGCAACGTGGGTGACCCGATCAGCAACTGGACCCTCGGCTTCACCTTCCCCAACAGCAGCCAGCGGGTGACCCAGGGCTGGTCGGCCAGGTGGTCGCAGAGCGGCCAGAACGTGACCGCCACCAACGAGTCCTACAACGGCTCGCTGGGTCGCGGCGGCAGCACCACCCTCGGCTTCAACGGCTCGTGGAGCGGCAGCAACCCCAAGCCGACCTCGTTCACCCTGAACGGGGTGGTCTGCGGCGGTGTCACGCCGACGACGCCTCCGCCCACCACCACCCCTCCGCCGACGACGCCTCCGCCCACCACGCCTCCGCCGACGACGCCGCCGCCCACCACCCCACCGCCCACCACGCCCCCGCCGGGGCAGAAGGTGGACAACCCGTACGCCGGGGTCAAGGGTTACGTGAACCCGGAGTGGAAGGCCCACGCGGACGCCGAGGCGGGTGGCAGCCGGATCTCCAACAACCCGACCGCGGTGTGGCTGGACCGGATCGCCGCGATCAACGGCACCACCGACAGCAGCTCCAACGGTGCGATGGGCGTCAAGGACCACCTGGACGCGGCCCTGGCCCAGGGTGCCGGCTACATCCAGTTCGTGATCTACAACCTGCCCGGCCGGGACTGCTCGGCGCTCGCCTCCAACGGTGAGCTGGCCGCCGACGAACTGCCGCGCTACAAGTCGGAGTACATCGACCCGATCGCCGCGATCCAGAGCCAGGCCAAGTACGCCAGCCTGCGGATCATCAACATCGTCGAGATCGACTCGCTGCCGAACCTGGTCACCAACACCTCCGGCAACGCCGGTGGCACGGTGCAGTGTGACGTGGTGAAGGCCAACGGCGCGTACGTCAACGGTGTCGGCTACGCCCTGTCCAAGCTGGGCCCGATCGGCAACGTCTACAACTACATCGACGCCGGTCACCACGGCTGGCTGGGTTGGGACACCAACTTCGGCCCGACCGCCGACATCCTGAAGACCGCCGCCGTCGCCTCCGGCAGCAACGTCAACTACGTGCACGGCTTCATCACCAACACGGCGAACTACTCCGCCCTGAAGGAGCCGTACATCAAGATCACCGACTCGGTGAACGGCCAGACCGTCCGCCAGTCCAAGTGGATCGACTGGAACTACTACGTCGACGAGCTGTCGTTCGCCCAGGCGTTCCGCGACAAGCTGGTCTCGGTCGGCTTCAACAGCAACATCGGCATGCTGATCGACACCTCCCGTAACGGCTGGGGCGGCACCGCCCGGCCCACCGGCCCGGGCGCGTCGACCAGCGTCGACACCTACGTCAACGGTGGTCGCGTCGACCGTCGCCTCCACGCCGGCAACTGGTGCAACCAGGCCGGTGCGGGTCTCGGCGAGCGGCCGAAGGCCAACCCCGAGCCGGGCATCGACGCCTACGTCTGGGTCAAGCCCCCGGGTGAGTCCGACGGCTCCAGCTCCCTCATCCCGAACAACGAGGGCAAGGGCTTCGACCGGATGTGCGACCCGACCTACACCGGTAACGCCCGTAACGGCAACAGCATGAGCGGCGCCCTGCCCAACGCGCCGATCTCCGGTGCCTGGTTCTCCGCTCAGTTCCAGGAGCTCATGAAGAACGCCTACCCGGCGCTCTGACGGACCTGCCCGCCGCGGCTGGAGTGAGGCACTGACGCGGTAGGGCGCACCCGGGCCCCCGGTCCGACCGAGAGGTCGGACCGGGGGCCCACCCGTGGTACCGGCGTCCCCGTGGGGTGACGGATGGCGCGCGGGCCACACCGTGGCACGGACCCGGCTCGAAGCCCGCAGCGGAGCCGGATTCGCCCGGCTCGAAGCCCGCAGCGGAGCCGAATGCGCCCCGGCGCGGCAGCGCCCGCAGCGGAGCCCGAACCCGCAGGGTCAGGGCACCGTCCGCTCCACCGCGGCCCGGCCCAGTTCGGCCAGGTCACGGCGGGCCCGTTCCAGGTTCGCCGGCGTCAGGTCCTGACCGCGTGCCATCACCAGGTCCTCCGGCTCCCAGGGCTGTTCGGCCCCGGTGCGGATCTCGTCCCCACCGGCCCCGGTGCCGGTGCCGGTCGCCCCGGTGCCGGCGGCGTACGGGTCACCGATCAGGTCCGCGGTCGGAGCGTCGGCCGCCGCCGTCCGGCCGTCCGGCTCGACGAACGACGGGTTCGCCGGGTCGACGCCACCGGCCCGGGTCATCTGCGGCACGGTGGAGTCGTCGTCCACCGCGGCGGCCACCTCCGGGCGCTCCTCCAGCGGTCGGTTCGGGTCACGATCGGTCATGGTGCCGCCCTCCTGTCCCAGACGCGTTCCCGCGCCCCGGGTACCCCGTCCGGGCGACCCCATGCCGGGCGCGGATCAGACCTCCCGGGCCTCCTCGGCAGTGGGCGGCACCACCGGACGCAGCCACTGCCAGGCCAGCATGAGCAGTCCGAAGACCAGCATCGCCAGCCCGGCCCACAGGTTGATCCGGACGCCCTGCGCCTTGTCGATCTGGGCAGCCGAGTCGAAGAGGCCGACCAGCCCGACGATCACGCCGTACGCGACGAAGAGGCCACCGATCACCCGGCGGATGTCGAACAGCCGGGCGGCGGCGGACCGCTTCCGTTCGTTCTCGGTCTCGGCGACCCGCGGGTCGTTCGCCCGCTCGCTGTGCTGGTCCATGGCCTACGCCTCCCTCTCGTGACGGACCGGGCTCAGAAGACCGGGATGTAGAAGAGCACGGCCAGCACCAGCGCGATCGCGCCGAGCAGCACCGGCGACCGCCACCAGACCTGGTCCCCGGCGAGCACGTCGCCCTTCAGGTCGACCCCGCCCATCCCGTAGACCAGACCCTGCAACTCCTCGGCCCGCTTGGGGCGGGTCAGCGGGGTGACCACCGCCGCCACCACGGCGACCGTGACGAACGCGATGCCCGCGCCCCAGAAGCTCTCCTCCAGGTCGGAGTTGAAGTGCACCACGCCGGCCTTGTAGAGCAGGTAGGTCGCCAGCGCGGCCAGCGTGCCCGCCAGCAGCGACCAGAAACCGGCCAGCGCGCTCATCCGCCGCCAGAACATGCCGATGATGAACGTCGCGAAGAGCGGGGCGTTGAACAGCGAGAAGAGCGCCTGGATGTAGTTCATGATGTTGCTGAACCCGGCGGCGATGAACGCGGTACCGATGCCCACCACCACGCCGACGACGGTGGCGATCCGGCCGATCCGGATGTAGTACTCGTCGGACCGCTCCCTGCGGACGTACGCCTGCCAGATGTCGTAGGTGAAGACGGTGTTGAAGCCGCTGATGTTGGCCGCCATGCCGGCCATGAACGAGGCGACCAGACCGGTGACCGCGATCCCGAGCACCCCGTTGGGCAGCAGGTCGCGCATCAGCAGCGGGATCGCGTTGTTGTAGACCAGGTCACCGGACTCGGCACCGAGCCCCTTGACGGTGACCAGCGCGATCAGGCCGGGGATCACGGTGACCACCGGGATGACCAGCTTCGGGTACGCGGCGATGATCGGCGTACGCCGGGCGGCGCTCATGTTCTTGGCCGACAACGCCCGCTGCACCTCGGCGAAGTTGGTGGTCCAGTAGCCGAAGGAGAGCACGAAACCGAGCCCGAACACGATGCCCAGCCAGTGCGCGCCGAGCGGGTTGGCGGTGCTGCCGGTGCCCTCCCAGGCGTGCAGCCCGGCCTCACCCAGCTTGGAGTCGCGGACCGACGCCATCAGGCCGGACCAGCCGCCCACCTTGACCAGGCCGATGACGGTGATCGGCACCAGGCCGGCGATGATGACGAAGAACTGGAGCACCTCGTTGTAGATCGCGCCGGAGAGCCCGCCGACGGTGATGTAGGCCAGCACGATCGCCGCGCCGACGACGATCGCCAGCCAGAGCGGCCAGCCGAGCAGCGCCTGCATGATCAGCGCCAGCGCGTACAGGTTGACCCCGGCGATCAGCACCTGGGCCACCGCGAAGCTGATCGCGTTCAGCAGGTGGGTCGGGCGGTTGAACCGCAGCCGCAGGTACTCCGGGACGCTGCGGACCCGGGAGCCGTAGTAGAACGGCATCATCACGATGCCCAGGAAGATCATCGCCGGTACGGCGCCGATCCAGTAGTAGTGGACCGTCATGATGCCGTACTGCGCGCCGTTGGCGGCCATCCCGATGATCTCCAGGGCGCCCAGGTTGGCCGAGACGAAGGCCAGACCGGTCACCCAGGCGGGCAGCGAGCGCCCGGAGAGGAAGAAGTCGACGCTGGTACGGATCGCCCGGCGGGCGGCGAAGCCGACGCCCAGCACGGTGACGAAGTAGAGCGCCAGGATCCCGTAGTCCAGCGCGTTCATGTCGAGTCTGAGCCCGGCACCGTCCATCGCCCGCCACCCTTCCGCCGCGTCGTCGGCACTCGCCGGGCGCGCTATTACCCTCCGTGCGGGCTTTCATGCCGTCCGTCCGGGTCGATTCGGCGTCGACCCGGCGACGCCCCGGCCGGGAGTGGCTCCGGCCGGGGCGTCGCGTGGCGGTGTCGTCGGTCCGGTGCCCGTCAGCGACCCAGCACCCGGTCCAGGAAGTCGCGGTACTGGCGGACCGCCACCCGGAGCTGCTCGGTGTCGGCCTCACCGGCACCCTGCCAGCCACCCAGCTTCTCCTTCTGCGCGGCGAGCGCCTCGGAGAGGGACCGGATGGCCTCCTCGACGAGCGACTGCGCCTCGCCGGCGGCGGCCCGGGGGTCGTCGACGAACCGGAGCTGCACGTCGCGCCACCGGTCCCGGAAGCCCTGCGCGGCGTCCGTCTCGAACAGGGTGGCGGCGTCACTGGGCACGTTCCCGGTGCCGGGTCCGTCGGTCTCCGCCGCGGCCGCCGCGCCGGCCGCGCCACCGGCCGCCGCTGTCGCCGTCGCCCCGGAGGGGGTCGGGTCCGGGTCGGCCACGACCGGGGTGGCGCTGCCGTCACCGGCCAGGTCGGTGGTGTCCCGGTCGGGCGCGGCCGGGGCATCGCCGCCGGCCGTCCACCGGTCCCGGTCGTGGATCCGGTCCGCCGCGGTGGGGTCGGCCCGCTCGTCGTCGAACGGCCCGGTCCGCCCCGGAGCCCCGTCGCCGGGCAGCGCGGTGTGCTCGTCCCGGGCGTCCCGCTCGTCCTGCGCTCCGCCGGCCAGGGCCGACGCGGCGACCGCGTCGCCCACGCTGGTCGCCCCGAAGGCGGTGGGCAGCGGGGCCGGCTCGTGGAACTCCGGCCGCCGGTCCCCGTCGCGGTCGGCCACACCGTCGCGGTCGGCCGGGGTATCCCGTTCGCTCACGGCGTCCCGGTCGACCACGGTGTCCCGGTCGCCGGTGCGGTCCCGGTCGTGCGCGTCGTCCCGGTCGACCACGGTGTCCGGGTCGTTCGCCCGGTGCCGGTCGTGCGCGTCGTCCCGGTCGGCGTCGTCCAGCGGGTACGGGCGGGTGCCGTCCCGGTCGTCGTCGGTCCCCGGCCCGTCGAAGGTGCCCCGGTCGTCGAGCGCGTCCTCGGGCGTCCCGGCGTGCCGGTCCCGGCCGTGCCGGCCGGTGGTGGCGTCCCCGGCGGCCGGCGGCGGAACCGCCACCGGAGCGGACCGGACGACCTCCGGGTGGTCGTTGTTGAGCTGCTGCTCGTCCTGGCGCATGGCGGTGGTCTCCTCAGCGGGTGGTGGCGTCCTGCGGGCTGTCCGGGTGCGGCTGCTGCTGGGGGCGGGGTCCGACCGGTTCCTCACCCAGCAGGTCGGCGAAGAGTGCCCGGTAGTGGACGACGGCCTGGCGGAGGTCCTCGGTGCCGGCCTCGTCGCGCTCGTTGCGCAGCCGGATCTCGTGCGCCTCCCGGTAGTGGGTCAGCGTGCGGGCGTGCTCCACGGAGAGGTGGGCGACCTGCTCGGAGAACTCGCCGGTCGGGTAGCCGCGATCGGCGATCAGCCGGCTGACCAGCTCGTCGGCGTCGGCGACGGTCTCGGCCGGGGCGTCGACGAAACGGACCTGGAGCTCCTCCCAGGCGGCGGCGTAGCGGGCGCGGTCCTGCGGGTCGAGCGGGGTGAGTTCCAGCTCCGCGTGGCGGCGCTCCCGCTCGCGCAGCTCCCGTTCGGCGGCGCCCCGGCTGTCCTGCTCCGCGACCACCCGGTCGTACTCCGGGCCGAACCGGGACCTCAGGGCACGTCGGCGGTTGGCCATCACGGCCACGGCGACCAGCGCCGCCACCACCAGTACGACGAGAACCAGTAGGACTATCTGCGTGGGCGACATGGCTCCTCCTTCGCCCCGGGGTATTCCCTCCCCGCACTGATCACCAATCCCGATCCGGCGAATTTCCTCCGCCGCCCGCCCACCGGAGCATGACGAACCGGGCACGGCGCCCGTCCGCGGGCGATCGGGTGACGAATGCCCGGCAGGTTTTTCCGCCGCTCCGCACGGGCGGACGGCCGCCGTCGCGTGAGCCGACGGGCCGCCGCCGATGCCTGATCAGCCCGGCTGCGGCCGGCTCCGGTGTCAGGAACCGGGCGTTGCGGCACCAACGACGCAGCGGTGACGCCGGGGGACGCACGGTAGTGCTGGGCGTCAGGATTACGTATTCTGCCCACGGTGCCGCGCCGGTGCCCGGCGCCGATGCCGGACCCGCCCGGTCGGTGCCGGCGTCACCGCCGACACACCCGCCCAGGCGAGGATTCATGGACACCCGCGACTGGCCGATCCGCGCCAAGCTGACCGCCCTGGTCGTCACCCCGGTGGCCGCCCTGCTGGCGCTCTGGATCTTCGCCACCACGCTGACCTTCGGGCCGGCGCTGGATCTGCTCGCCGCCCGTACCCTGCTGGCTGACTTCGGCCGCCCCGGCGAACGGGTGGTGGCCGAGCTGCAACGCGAGCGCCGGGCCTCGGTGATCCAACTGGCCGGCACCGACACCCTGCCCGCCCTCGCCGAGCAGCGGCGACGGACCGACGAGGCGATCGTCGAGCTGCGTCGGCGGATGGACAGCGAGGCGCTCCGCGACGCGGCCGGCGACCTGCTCGACGCCCGGCTCACCACGCTCGGGGCCGCCCTGGAGGCGCTGCCGGCCGGTCGGGGCTTCATCGACCGCCGACAGGTCGACCGGGCCGGGGTGATCGGCCTGTACAGCGGCATGATCTCGTCGGCGTTCCAGGCGTTCGCCGCCACCGCGGCCCTGCCCGACGCCGAGCTGAACCGGCAGGCGCTCGCCCTGACCGCGATCGGCCGTTCCCGCGAGCTGCTCGGCCAGACCGACGCGGTGCTGGCCGGCGCCCTGGTCACCGGCCGGTTCACCGAGGGGGAGCACCTGCGGCTGGTCCGGACCATCGCCAACGAGAGGTTCCTCGCCGAGACGGCCGTGGCCGACCTGCCGCCCACCGGTCGGGCCGCCTACCAGCGGCTGGTGGCGGGGGAGGCGTTCGTCCGGCTGCGCACCATGCAGGAGCGGGTGCTGAGCGCCGGCCCGTCCGCCGCCCCGCCGGTCGACGCGCGGGAGTGGCAGACCAGTCAGGAGGCGGTCCAGCAGGAGCTGCGCGACTTCGAGCTGAGCCAGGCCGACCGGCTGGCCGAGCGCTCCGTGCCGGTCGCCGTGACGATCCTGGCCCGGCTCGGTGTCGCCGGGGTGCTGGGGCTGGCCGCGATCGTGGTCTCGCTGCTGGTCGCCTTCCGGGTCGGCCGGACGCTGGCCCGCCGGTTGACCGCGGTACGCGGGGCCGCGCTGGAGCTGGCCGAGCACCGGCTGCCCGACGTGGTGGCCCGGTTGCGCCGGGGCGAGCAGGTCGACGTGGCCCGGGAGGCCCCGCCGCTGTCCCACGGCGCGGACGAGATCGGCGACGTCAGCCGGGCGTTCACCGACGTCAGCCGGGTGGCGGTCCGGTCGGCGATCGACGAGGTGACGCTGCGCCGGGGGTTGAACGAGGTCTTCCTCAACCTCGCCCGGCGCAGCCAGGGGCTGGTGCACCGGCAGCTCGCCGTGCTCGACCGGATGGAGCGCCGCGCCGAGGATCCGGACGAGCTGGCCGAGCTGTTCCGGGTCGACCACCTGGCCACCCGGCTGCGCCGGCACGCCGAGGACCTGGTCATCCTGGCCGGGGCCGCGCCGGGGCGGGGCTGGCGACAGCCGGTCGCCCTGCTGGACGTGCTGCGGGGCGCGACCTCCGAGGTCGAGGCGTACGAGCGGGTGGACATCGGTCGGGTCGAGCCGGCCGGGCTGCTCGGCCGGGCCGTCGCCGACGTCATCCACCTGCTCGCCGAGCTGATCGAGAACGCCACCGCGTTCTCGCCGCCGGAGCGCCGGGTCGAGGTGACCGGGACGGCGACGGCCGACGGCTACCTGGTCGAGATCGTCGACCACGGGCTCGGGATGTCCCCGCAGGCCGTCGAGGACGCCAACCGCCGACTGGCCACGCCGCCGGAGTTCGACCCGGCCGACAGCGCCCGGCTCGGCCTGTTCGTGGTGTCCCGGCTGGCCGCCCGGCACGACGTCGGGGTCACCCTGCGCGCCGGGATGCCGGTCGGGCTCACCGCGCTGGTGCGCCTCCCGGCCGACCTGATCACCGAGGAACCGGAGATCTCCCCGCCGGCCCGGGACCGGCCGGCGACGTCGGTGTCCCGGCTGACCACCCTGCCCCGGCCGCCCCGCACCGCCCCGGACCGGGCGGAGCAGACCGCGCTGCCGTTCGCCCCGGCCCGTACCTCGTCGGTGGAGGCCGCGGTCGACGGTGACAGCCTGCCCCGGCGGGTCCGGCGGCGCGGGCCGGCGGCCCGGCCGCGTACCCCGGCCGGGCACGACACGCCCAGCGCCCGGTCGCCCGAGGAGGTGCGGCGGCAGATGTCGGCCCTCCAGGCCGGCACCGCCCGGGGACGCCTGGACAGCAGCGGCGTCCACCCGGTGTCGACGGCCCGGCCCGGCCCGGCCGACGGCGACCCGGGGCGGGCCGGCGACGCCGGGCCACCCCTGCCGCCTTCCGGCGACACCGGAGCACCCCCGCCGCCTTCCGGCCCGGCGGCGACGCCCGATTCGACCGCGACTGAGAGGGACGCCTAGTGGTGCACACGACACGGCAGAACGCCGACCTCGGCTGGTTGCTCGACGAACTGGTGGACCGGGTGCCGGCGGCCCGGCAGGCGGTGGTCCTCTCCGCCGACGGCCTGCTGCTCGGCGCGTCCGCCGGGCTGGAACGCTCGGACGCCGAGCACCTCTGTGCGCTGGCGTCGGGCTTCTCCAGCCTGGCCAAGGGGGCCAGCCGGCAGCTCGCCGCCGGGGGCGTCCGGCAGACGGTGGTGGAGATGGAGGAGGCGTACCTCTTCGTGACCGCCGCCGGGCAGGGCGCCTGCCTGGCGGTGGCCTGCGCGGCGGACGCCGACATCGGCCTGGTGGCGTACGAGATGGCGATGCTGGTCGTCCGGGTCGGCGAGAACCTGACCGCACCGACCAGAGCGGCGGCGGGGATCGCCGATGCGGGCTGAGCAGCCGGGTTCCCAGCACGAGTGGCTGGACGCCGCGGCCGGCCCGGTCGTCCGCCCGTACACCCTCACCGGCGGTCGGGTGCGGCCCGCCGTCGGTGGCTTCGACCTGGTGGCCTTCGTCCTGGCCGCGGCCGGTGTCGACCCGTACGGCCAGTCGGGTCTGCAACCGGAGCACCGCCGGCTGGTGGAGTGCGCCCGGCAGCCGGTGGCGGTCGTGGATCTCGCCGCCGACCTGGACCTCGCCCTCGGGGTGGTCCAGGTCCTCCTCGGTGACCTGATCGCCCGCGGGCTGGTCACCGTGCACCAACCGCCGGCCGCCGCCGGCCTTCCCGACGACGACATTCTCAAGGCGGTGGTCAGTGGACTACGTGCGCTCTGATCGCGACTCCTCAGCGGGCCGGCTCCCGCTGGCTCTCAAGATCCTCATTGCCGGTGGCTTCGGCGCCGGCAAGACGACGCTGGTGAGTGCGCTCAGCGAGGTACGGCCGTTGCAGACCGAGGAGGTGCTGACCGACGCCGGCATCGGCACCGACGACCTCTCCGGGGTGGAGGGGAAGTCGACCACCACGGTGGCGATGGACTTCGGTCGGATCACCATCACCGACGATCTCCAGGTCTACCTGTTCGGCACCCCGGGGCAGGACCGGTTCTGGTTCCTCTGGGACGAGTTGGCCTTCGGCGCGCTCGGCGCGGTGGTGCTGGCCGACACTCGCCGGCTGGCCGACTGCTTCCCGTCGATCGACTACTTCGAGCAGCGTGGCATCCCGTTCGTGGTAGGGGTCAACTGCTTCGAGGACACCCGCCGGTTCGGCGCCGAAGCGGTCCGGCAGGCGCTGGACATCGAACCGGACGTGCCGGTGGTGCTCTGCGACGCGCGGGACCGGCAGTCCGGCAAACTGGTGTTGATCTCGCTGGTGGAGCACGTGGCCCGGCAGCGCGGCGAACCGGTGCCGGTAGGCTGACCCGCCCGGCCTCCCGGCCCCGGTCGGCCGGCCCCGGTCGGCCCCGGTCGGCCCCGGCCCGGCGCTGCGTGGTGCGGTGGGGCCGGGCGGCCCGGCCGCCGGTGCGGCGGGGAAATCCGGGAATCAGGGGTGACGGCCGGCGATTCCGGGAAGCCTGGGGGTCGACGGCGCGGATCGACGGAGGGTGGTTCGGTGACGGGCACGATCGTCCACATCGGCGGTTACACGGCGGACACGGGTGGCCGCGGGGAGGGTATCGTCGCCGCTCGGCGGGATCCGGAGTCGGGAAGGCTGACCCCGCTCGGCACGGTCGCGGTGACCCCGGCGCCGTCCTTCCTCGTGCGGCATCCCGCCCGGCCGGTGCTGTACGCGGTCAACGAGCTGCCCGAGGGGCAGGTCAGCGCCTTCGACGTCGACCCCGACGGCGGCCTGACCCCGCTGGGGGTTTGGTCCACCGGGGGCGCCGAGCCGGCCCACCTGGCGGTCGCCCCCGACGGCGGGCACCTCTTCGTCGCCAACTACGGCGGGGGCAGCGTCGCCGTCCTGCCGCTGGACGCCCGGGGGGTGCCCGGGGAGCGCACCGACCTGCTGGTCCACCAGGGGCACGGCCCGGATCCGGAGCGTCAGGAGCAGGCGCACTGCCACATGGTGTCGCCCGACCCCGGCGGCGGCCCGCTGCTCGCCGTCGACCTGGGCACCGATTCGATCTACCGGTACGACCTGGACGCCGTCACCGGCCGGCTCGTCCCGCGTGACCCCCGGGTGCGGACGGTCCCCGGCACCGGCCCCCGTCATCTGGCCCGGCACCCGGACGGGCGGCGCTGCTGGCTCGCCGGTGAGCTGGACGCGACGGTGACCGCCTACCAGCTGACCGACGAGGCGACGCTGCACCAGCGGGGGCGGGTGGACGCCAGCGCGCGGACCGGTCACGTCCAGCCGTCGGAGATCCTGGTCGGGCCGGACGGCCGGTTCCTCTACCTGGGCAACCGCGGGGTGGGCACGGTGGCGGTCTTCGCCCTCGACGGGGAGCTGCCCCGACTGGTCGACGAGGTGGAGACCGGCGGGGAGTGGCCCCGGCACTTCGCGCTGACCGGCGGGCACCTCTATGTTGCCGACGAGCGGGCTGACATGATCCGGGTGTTTTGGGTCGACCCCGACTCGGGCGTGCCGTCACCGGTGGGCGAGCCGGTGTCCGTTCCCAGCCCGACCTGCGTGCTGCCCTGACGTACGGCCGTCTGACGTGCGGCCGTCCGGTTTGGACCGGGCCACGTCACGAGATGGGTCGATTACGCAGAGTGCCAAATTAGTGATCAACTGTTTCTCCTGCGTAACTTTCGTCCGAACGGTCATGGCAGAAAGCGAACGAGATACGCAAGATGGTCAGCGTGTCTGGCCGCCATCGCATGCGAACAAGTATCCGTGGAGCAGGCGCCGCCGCGGCGGCGACCGCGCTCGTCGTCGTGGTCGGCGGCTCCTGGGTCGGTTACCAGCAGTTGGCCGGACCGTCCTGTTCCGGTGAGATCCAGCTCGGCGTGGCCGCCGCGCCCGAGGTCGCCCCGGCCGTCGAGGGGGCGGCGGCCCAGTGGGTGGCCGACGGGGCGGCGGTCGGTGGCACCTGCATCAAGGTGAACGTCACCGCCTCCGAGCCGGTCGAGGTGGCCGCCGCGGTGGCCAGCAAGCACGGGGCCAGCCTCGCCGGGGTGGGGCAGGCGAGCGGCACCGCGGTCACCCCCGACGTCTGGATCCCCGACTCGTCGACCTGGCTGCTGCGCCTCAAGAGCGGCGGCGCCACCGCGTTCGCCCCGGGCAACGGGGCCTCGATCGCCCGCAGCCCGGTCGTGGTGGCCGTGCCGCAGCCGGTGGCTACCACCAAGTTCGGCTGGCCCGACAAGAAGCTCACCTGGAACGACATGCTGCGGGCCGTCCGCAGCGACAAGCCGCTGCGGGCCGGCATCGTCGAGCCGACCCAGGACGCCGCCGGGCTCTCCGGTCTGCTCTCCCTGACCGCCGCCGCCAGTGGTGGCGGCGGCGACGCCCAGCAGGCCACCACGGCCGCCCTGCGGGCGCTGGCCACCGGCCGTTCCGCACTGCGGCAGGACCTGCTGGCCCGGTTCCCGCGCTCCAACGACCCGACGTCCATCGCCAGCGCGCTCGGTGCCGCCGCGCTCTCCGAGGAAGACGTCATCGCGTACAACAACACCAAGCCGCCGATCCCGCTGGCCGCGCTCTACCTGGAGCCGTCGCCGATGCCGTTGGACTACCCGTACGCGGTGCTCCCCGGGATCGACCAGGCCAAGTCGTCGGCCGCGAAGGTGCTCTTCGAACTGCTCACCACGCAGGGCTTCAAGAACCGGCTGGCCGTCCAGTCGTTGCGCGCCCCGGACGGCAACTGGGGTGACGGCTTCAAGGCCCCGCCGGGTGCGCCGAGCCCGGCCGGTGGCGGTACGGCGGTGCCCCCGTCGGGCGGGACCGCCGCCGGTGGCCTGGACCCGGTGGCGATAGACCGTGCGGTCTCCGGCTGGTCGATCGCCACCCAGTCCGGGCGGATGCTCTGCGTCATCGACGTCTCCGGCTCGATGAAGACCCCCGTCCCGTCGGCCAACAACGCCAGCCGGGAACAGGTGACCGTGGCGGCGGCCAGCCGGGGCCTGAACCTCTTCGACGACTCCTGGTCGATCGGGCTGTGGACCTTCTCCACCGAGCTGGTCGGCTCGCGGGACTGGCGGGAGATCGAGCCGATCAACCCGCTCTCCGGCAACCGGGGCAAGCTGGAGCAGGGGCTCGCGGGAATCCGCCCGTCCAGCGGCGACACCGGCCTGTACGACACCATGCTGGCGGCCTACAAGAACGTCCGGGACGGCTGGGAGCCAGGCCGGGTGAACTCGGTGGTGCTCTTCACCGACGGCAAGAACGAGGACAAGAACGGCATCTCGCAGTCCGCTCTGGTCAGCCGGCTCAAGGAGCTCAACGACCCGGAGCGGCCGGTGCAGGTGGTCATCATCGGTATCGGTAGCGAGGTCTCCAAGACCGAACTCCAGTCGATCACCAACGTCACCGGTGGCGGCGCGTTCGTCACCGAGGACCCGTCCAAGATCGGTGACATCTTCCTGAAGGCCATCGCGCTGCGTCCGAACGCACCCCGCTGAGCCCTTGCACAGTGCACATAGGCCACCGCATTCGGTGAGAATTGGTGCGGCGGTGGGATTTCTCCATCTCAGCGGCGAAAGAAAACTGACAGTAATGCGTCCGAAGCAATAGGTGAGCATCATTGTGGGGCAGGATGTCGGGAGCGCTCCGGCCGGCGGCCCTCTCCAGAGGTGAGCATCGGGCTCGGAGCCGACCAGTGTGATGTGGGGGAGGTTGGGTGACCTCGGCGACGCTGTCCACGCCTGTCCGCACCCCGTCGTCGGCGCCCGGTGGCCGGTCGACGGGTACCCGGTCCCGGGCGAGCCAACGGGGCTACGTACGAACGCTGGTGGTGCTGGACACCGCCGTGCTGTCGTTCGCCGTCCTCGCCGGCTACGCCACCCGGTTCGGCGACGCGGTGCCGCGCGGCTCCGAGATCCCGTACGTGCTGGTCGCGCCGGCCCTGGTGCTGGTCTGGCTGATCTCGCTGAAGGCGCTGCGCTGCTACGACGACCGGGTGCTCGGCTACGGCGCGGACGAGTACCGCCGGGTCAGCGGGGCCAGCATGCGCCTCGCCGGTGGGGTGGCCATCGCCGGCTACATCTTCGACGTCGGGGTCTCCCGGGGCTTCCTCGGCATCTCCTTCGCCGTCGGCACGGTGGGCCTGGTGGCCACCCGGTTCGCCGCCCGCAAGGCACTGCACCGGGCCCGCTGCCGGGGTGACGGTTGGTCCCGCCGGGTCCTGGTGGTGGGGGACACCGCGCACGTGCTGGAGCTGGTGCACACCCTGCGGCGGGAGCCCTACGCCGGCTACGCCGTGGTCGGCGCGTGCATCCCCGACGCCCTGCTCGCCCCGGTGCCGCAGCGGCTCAGCGACGTACCGGTGGTGGGCTCCCTGCGGGGCATCCCGGAGGCGGCCTGCGCGATCGGCGCGGACACCGTGGCGGTCACCGCGTCCGGTGAGCTGACCGCGACCCGGCTGCGCCGGCTGGGCTGGCAGTTGGAGGGCACCGGAATCGACCTGGTCGTCGCGCCCGCCCTCACCGACGTCGCCGGTCCCCGGATCCACACCCGGCCGGTGGCCGGTCTGCCGCTGATCCACGTCGAGGCGCCCGAGTTCCGGGGTGCCCGCAAGGTGGTCAAGGAGTTCGTCGACCGCTCCGCCGCCGCGCTGGCGCTGGCGCTGCTGCTGCCGCTGGTGGCGGTGATCGCGCTGGCCGTCAAGCTGGACAGCCGGGGGCCGGTGCTGTTCCGGCAGACCCGGGTGGGGCAGGGCGGCCGGGAGTTCGGGGTGCTGAAGTTCCGCACCATGGTGGTCAACGCCGACGCCCTCCTCGCCGAGCTGGTCGCCCGCAACGAGACCAATGGGCTGATGTTCAAGATGCGCGACGACCCGCGGGTCACCCGGATCGGGCGGCTGCTGCGCAAGTGGTCGCTCGACGAGCTGCCCCAACTGGTCAACGTGCTGCTCGGCCAGATGAGCCTGGTCGGCCCCCGCCCGCCGCTGCCCTCCGAGGTGGCCCGCTACGACGGCGACGTGGCCCGCCGGCTGCTGGTCAAGCCCGGCATGACCGGCCTCTGGCAGGTCAGTGGCCGGTCCGACCTGAGCTGGGAGGACGGCATCCGGCTGGATCTCTACTACGTGGAGAACTGGTCGCTCGCCGCCGACCTGACCATCCTGTGGAAGACCTTCGGCGCGGTGCTGCGGGGCCGCGGGGCCTACTGACCCCCGACCCCGCCGCCCGGCGTCGGACCGGCCTTGTCCGGCGTCGGAGCGACCCGGCCCGGCGTCGGAGCGACCCCGCCCGGCGTCGGACCGGACCCGCCCGGACCGGTTCACGGCTGCGGGCCGGTCCAGTCCAGGCAGACCACCACCGCGTCGTCGATCAGGTCACCGGCGACGAAGGCACGCAGGTCGCCGATGAGCGAGCGGACCGCGTCCAACGGCGTCATCGGGCCGGTCCGCCGCAGGAAACGGTCCAGCGCCGTCTCCCCGTAGCGGACGTGCTGGTCGGTCGCGTCGATCACACCGTCGCTGAGCACGAAGAGCCGGTCGTCACGGCGCAGGTCGAAGCGCTGCGCCCGGTAGTCGGTGTCCTCGAACATGCCCAGCGGGAACTGCTTGTCCAGCGTCTGCTCGCTGACCTCGCCGCCCCGCAGCAGCACCAGCCTCGGCGAGCCGGCGTCCACCACCGTCAACACCCCGGAGGCCAGGTCCAGCTCCATCACCAGGGCGGACAGGTGCTGCTCGCCCCGGTGCAGGGCGTAGATCGCCTGGTCGGCCAGGGCGACCTGGTCGGCGAGGTCGAGCCCGCCCCGGCGCGCGTTGCGCAGGGCGTGGGTGGCCAGCGCGGTGAGCATCGAGGCGGCCACCCCCTCACCCGTGCCGTTGATGGTCGACAACCACAACCGGTCACCGTCGTCGGACCAGTCGAAGCTGTCCCCGCGCACCGCGTACGCCGGTTCGAGCTGGCCGGCGAGGCGGAACGAGGGCCGGTCCCGACTGCGCCCCGGCAGCAGCTCCCACTGCATCTCGGCGGCCAGGGTGAGCCGGCGGGCCCGGCGGGAGGCGCGGTAGACGTCGGTGCCGGCGGTGACCGCGGCCAGCTCGTGCCCCAGGGCGGTGGCGATGCGGGTCAGCTCCCCGACGGTCGTCCGGTCGTCCGGCACCGGGCTCAACCGCAGCACTCCGCGCCGTTCACCCCGCATCCCGACCGGGAACCAGCCGGTGCCGTCGACGAGCACCGGCTGCTGGTGGTCGAAGCAGCGCCAGGCCGGGTGGCCGGGTGCGGTCAGCGGCTCGCCGTCCCCGAGCGGCAGCAGCACCGACAGCCGGTAGTCGACCTGGAACAGCTCCACCCCGGTGATCCGGTGGGACCGTGCCAGCTCGTCGGCGAGCCGGTCCAGCAACAGGTCCGCCGGTGCCTCGGTCAGCACCCGGCGGGCCTGGGCCTCGCCTCCGCTGGTCATCACGCCTCCTGACAGCGTAGATCCCCTGGTAAGGGGGGTAGTCTCAAGCTCACCATGGCCGAAGAAAATGGTCCGCACGGACCAGACGTGAGTATGGTCGCCGAGCTGGACGCCGCGACGGGAGCCCTGCTGTCGGTCTGGGAGGCGGCCCGGGAGAGCACCACCAGCCGGCTGTCCAGCGCGCAGCTGCGCGCCGTCATGGCGGTCGAACGGCACGACGGGATCAACCTGCGCCGGCTCGCCACCCTGCTGGACATGCTGCTCTCGTCGGCGAGCCGGCTCTGCGACCGGTTGGTCGCCGCCGGCATGTTGGAGCGGGAGCCGGGTCGGGTGGACCGGCGGGAGATCGCCCTGCACCTGACCCCGGAGGCGGCTCGCCTCCTCGCCGAGTTGCGCCGGGACCGCCGGCAGCGGCTCGCCGAGGTGCTGGCCGAGATGAGCGGCGAGGGACGACAGGCGTTGCTGCACGGTCTGGTGGAGTTCGACCGGGTGGCGCGGGCGCGCAGGCGGGGCACCGGCCCGGTGGCCGACTTCCGGACGGCGGCACCCCCGCCGGTCCGTCCCCGCCGTTCCCCGGACGGCCCGTCGGCGGTCCGCTCGGCCTGACCCCGGTCCGTCCGGCCCGTCGGCGGTCCGCTCGGCCTGACCCCGGTCCGTCCGACCCGTCGGCGGTCCGCTCGGCCTGACCCCGACGGAGCCGGTCAGGCACCGTCGGCCGCGCAGATGGCCAGCATCGCGATGTCGTCGCGGCTCTCTCCGCCCAGCCACTCGTCGACCAGGCGCAACAGCCGGTCGACCACGGTGCCGGGCGGCAGCCCGGAGAGGGTGGCGAGCGCCCGGCGCAACCGGTGCTCACCGAACATCTCGACCGCCGCCGCGCCGCCGCGGGCCTCGGTCACCCCGTCGGTGTACGCCAACAGCAGCTCCCCCGGGGCGAGCCGGACCTCGGCCTGGGCGAAGGTCGCCGAGGCGAACGCCCCGATCGGCATTCCGCCCACCCGGACCTCGACCACGCTCCCGTCGGCGCGCACCACCAGCGGGGACGGGTGCCCACCACCGGCGACGCGGACCAGCACACCACCGCCGGGCTCCGGCTCGGTGGTGCCCAGCAGCAGGGTGGTGAACTGCCCGCGCCGGGCGGTGTCGGGGAAGTCGAACAGCGCCCGGTTGAGCAGTTCGACGAGTTCCCGGGGGCGCTGCTCGACCAGCCGCAGGGTCTGCAACGACTGGCGGACCCGACCGGTGAGCACGGCCGCGCCGACCCCCTTGCCGCAGACGTCCCCGAGGGCGAACAGCGCGCCGGTGGCGGTGGGGAAGACCTCGTAGAAGTCGCCGCCGATCCGCAGGGTGTCCCCGGCGGCCCGGTAACCGCCGGCGAGGGTGACCCCCGGCACCCGGGGCAGCCGCGGCGGCAGCAGGCTGTGCTGGAGCACCCTGGCCAGGTGCGCCTGCTCGCCGTAGAGCTCGGCGGCGGCGATCGCCGACCCGGCGCGGGCGGTGAACTCCCTGACCAGGCCGATGTCGCGCTGGTCGAAGCCGGCCCGGTCCGCCCGGCGGACCAGGAGCAACGCGCCGACCGGCCCGCCGGCGCTGGGCATCGGGGCGACGAGTACGGCGGCGGGGCGGCCGAAGGTCGTCGGCAGCACGGTGTCCAGCGCCGCCGGGTCGGTGTCGAGCCAGGGAGCACCGGTGGTCTCGCCCCCGAGCGCCTCGCCGAGCCGGGGGACCGCACCGGCCAGCTCCGCGCCGCCGGGCACCTCGACCGGGCCGGGTTCGCCGTCGGTGTACCGGAGCCAGCTCGGCGGGTCTCCGCCGGCGTGCGGAGGGCGGTGCACGACCAGTGCGGCGTCTGCCAGGTAGGGCACCGGCAGGGTGACCACGGCCTGCAACGTCTGCTCCCGGTGCAGGGAGAGGCCGAGCCGGCTGCCGGCGCGGGCCAGGAACGCGGTGCGGTGCCGTTCGGCGAGCAGCGCGTCGGCACGGGCCTGGTCGTCGGTGACGTCCCGCACGTACCAGGCGTAGCCACCGGCGGCCAGGGGACGGCAGGTGCCCCGTAACCGGCGGCCGTGGTGCTCGGCGTCGAACGTCCCGGTGCCCTGGGCGACCGCCCGGGCGAGTGCCGGCACGCCGCCACGGGCCAGGTCGGTGCCGGGGGGCAGCTCCGGGAGCAGCCGTCCGGCCATCGCGTTGGTCAGGGTGACCCGCCCGGCGTGGTCGGTGGTGAGCACCGCCTCGGCGAGGCCGTCGAGCAGCTCACGGGCGAGGTGCGGGTCGTTCGGTGCCGGTCGGCCCGGTGGCGGGTCGGCCGGCGTACGCGCCGTCCGGGCGGCTGCGCTCACCGGGCCGACGGACCCGTCCCGGTGGGTCGCCGTCACCGCCGGTGGCCGGGCGCGTCGGCCTGTCGACCTTTGCGCATGCTGGAAGTGCTCTCCTCGGTGGAAAATCGTTGCCGGAGGGAAAGCGTACCGAGGCGGGGCGACGATCGCCCAGCACCCGGTGGGTTCAGCCGGGGCGGGACAGCCACCCGGAGGGGCGGGCGATGATCCGACGGACCACCGAACCGGCCCCGCCGACGGCGGCGGACTCGGCACCGAGCGCCGCCGGACGGACCGTCACCGGGGACCAGCCGCTGGTGAGCACCCGGTCGTCGAGTTCGGCCAGCACCGGCGGGCACAGCCACGGCGCGAGGGTCGCGTATCCGCCGCCGAGCACGACGGTGTCCAGGTCGAGCAGGTTCACCACGCCGGAGACGGCGACCCCGAGGGCGGTGCCGGCGGACCGGAGCGCGGCGAGCGTGGCCGGATCGCCGGAACCGGCCAGGTCGGCCAGCCGGTGGGCGGCGGTGTCGGCGGGCAGGTCCGCGCCGGCCAGCCCGGCCGCCGCCAGCACGGCCTCCTGCCCGGCGTACGTCTCCAGGCAGCCCCGGGCGCCGCAGCGACAGGTGGGGCCGCCCGGATCCACCGGTACGTGGCCCAGCTCGCCGCTCCAGCCCCGCGAGCCCCGGAACAGCGCACCGTCGAGCACGATCCCGGCACCGATGCCGATCTCGCCGGAGACGTGCAGGAAACTCTCCGGTCCGCCCGGGCGGGCGTGCAGTTCGCCCAGCGCGGCGAGGTTCGCCTCGTTCTCCACCACCAGCGGCGGCACCCCGTCGACCGGGGCGGTGAGGGCGGGGTGACCGGCGAGCAGGGCCGGCACGTCGACGTCCCGCCAGCCGAGGTTGGGGGCGAGCCGGACCAGCCCCCGGGAGTCGACCAGCCCCGGCACGGCCAGGGCCGCCCCGGCCAGTCCGAGCCCGGCGGCGTCGGCGACGGCGTGCGCCCGCCGGGCCAGGGCGACCAGGGCGGTGAGCGCGTCGGCGGGGGAGAGCGGGCGCAGGTCGAGCCGGCGTACCTCGTGGTGCCGGACCGCTCCGGTGAGGTCGACCACGCAGGCGGCCAGGTAGTCGACGTTGACCTCGAGGCCGAGCCCGGCCGGGCCGGTGTCGCCGAGCAGCAGCCCGCGGGCGGGTCGGCCGGCGCCGGTGCGGGGCGCGGGGTCGGCCTCGGTGACCAGTCGGCCGGCGATGAGGTCGTCGACGACGGCCGACACGGTGGCCCGGGTCAGTCCGGTGTCGGCAGCGATCTCGGCCCGGGAGGGCGGCCGGGCGGTGTTGGCGATCCGCCGCAGCACCACGGCGAGGTTGAGTTCGCGCAGGCTTCCCTGGCGGACCGCGCCGGCGGTCCGGGTGTCGGTCACCCCTTGACAGTGCCACAGCCCGGCCATTTAATTCAACCACTGAACAAATTGCGTCACCACACCACCGCCACCATCATTACCGGAGGTCTGCCATGGCACCCCGTCCCACTCCCGCCGACAAGTTCTCCTTCGGGCTCTGGACGGTGGGCTGGCAGGCCCGTGACCCGTTCGGTGACGCCACCCGCCCCGAGCTGGACGCCGTCGAGGCGGTGCACCGGCTCGCCGAGCTGGGCGCGTACGGCATCACCTTCCACGACGACGACCTGATCCCGTTCGGCGCCGACAACGCCGCCCGGGAGGCCCAGCTCGCCCGGTTCCGCAAGGCGCTCGACGAGACCGGCCTGGTCGTGCCGATGGTCACCACCAACCTCTTCACCCACCCGGTGTTCAAGGACGGCGGCTTCACCAGCAACGACCGCGACGTCCGCCGCTACGCGCTGCGCAAGGTGCTGCGCAACGTCGACCTCGCCGCCGACCTGGGTGCCAAGACCTTCGTCATGTGGGGCGGCCGGGAGGGCTCCGAGTACGACGTGGCCAAGGACATCCGGGCCGCGCTGGACCGCTACCGCGAGGCCGTCGACGTGCTCTGCCAGTACGTCGTCGACCAGGGCTACGACCTGCGGTTCGCCATCGAGCCCAAGCCGAACGAGCCGCGCGGTGACATCCTGCTCCCCACCGTCGGCCACGCGCTGGCGTTCATCTCCGAGCTGGAGCGCCCCGAGATGGTCGGCCTCAACCCGGAGGTCGGGCACGAGCAGATGGCCGGCCTCAACTACGCCCACGGCATCGCCCAGGCGCTCTGGCAGGGCAAGCTGTTCCACCTCGACCTCAACGGCCAGCGGGGCATCAAGTACGACCAGGACCTGGTCTTCGGCCACGGTGACCTGATGAACGCGTTCGCCCTGGTCGACCTGCTGGAGAACGGCGGCCTCAACGGCGGCCCGGCGTACGACGGCCCGCGTCACTTCGACTACAAGCCCTCCCGCACCGAGGACATCGCCGGGGTGTGGGCGTCGGCCGAGGCCAACATGGCGACCTACCTGCTGCTCAAGGAGCGGGCCGCGGCGTTCCGGGCCGACCCGGAGGTGGTCGAGGCGCTCGCCGCCAGCAAGGTCGGCGAGCTGGCCAGCCCCACGCTGGGCGAGGGTGAGGGCTACGCCGGGCTGCTCGCCGACCGGTCCGCGTTCGAGGAGTTCGACGTGGACGCGACGGCCGCCAAGGGCTTCGGCTTCGTCCGGCTCAACCAGCTCGCCGTCGAGCACCTGCTCGGCGCACGCTGAGGCGGGCCGGCATGCCGCTCGTCGCCGGGGTGGACTCGTCCACCCAGTCCTGCAAGGTGGTGATCCGGGACGCCGAGACCGGCGCGCTGGTCCGGCAGGGCCGCGCGCCGCACCCGGACGGCACCGAGGTCGACCCACGGGCCTGGTGGGATGCCCTGCTGGCCGCCGTCGAGGCGGCCGGCGGGCTGGCCGACGTGGTGGCCGTGTCGGTCGCCGGCCAGCAGCACGGCATGGTCTGCCTGGACGGGTCGGGCGAGGTGGTCCGGCCGGCGCTGCTGTGGAACGACACCCGGTCGGCCGACGCCGCCCGGGAGCTGATCGCCGAGGCCGGCGACGGGGAGACCGGCCGCCGGTTCTGGGCCGACGCGGTCGGCCTGGTCCCGGTGGCCAGCTTCACCGCCACCAAGCTGCGCTGGCTGGCCCGGCACGAGCCGGAGCACGCCGACCGGGTCGCCGCCGTCTGCCTGCCGCACGACTGGCTGACCTGGCGGTTGGCGGGTGCCCCCGGCCTGGCGGCGCTGCGCACCGACCGGGGCGACGCCAGTGGCACCGGCTACTGGTCCCCGGCGACCGGTCAGTACCGCCCCGACCTGCTGGAGAAGGCGTTCGGTCGGGTCGTCGAGGTGCCCACGGTGCTCGGCCCGGCCGAGCGGGCCGGCGTGCTCGACCCGGCCGTCCTGCCCGCCGGCCCGGCGGCCCCGGTCGGGGCCGCCGGCCCCGGCAGCGGGGAGATCCGGCCCGGCACCGACACCGGGGAGATCGTGCTCGGCCCCGGCACCGGGGACAACGCCGCAGCCGCGCTGGGCGTGGGGGCCGGTCCGGGCGACGTGGTGGTCTCGATCGGCACCTCCGGCACGGTCTTCGCGGTGGCGGACACCCCGGCCGCCGACGCCGGTGGCGCGGTGGCCGGCTTCGCCGACGCGACGGGCCGGTTCCTGCCGCTGGTCTGCACGCTCAACGCGGCCCGGGTGCTCGACTCGGCGGCGACGCTGCTCGGCGTCGACCTCGACGAGCTGTCCGCGCTGGCACTGGACGCCCCGCCCGGGGCGGACGGCCTGGTCATGGTGCCCTATCTGGAGGGGGAGCGGACCCCGGACCGCCCCACCGCCACCGGCTCGGTGCACGGGCTGACCCTGCGCACCGCCACCCCGGCCCACCTGGCCCGGGCGGCGGTGGAGGGGATGCTCTGCGCGCTGGCCGACGGGCTCGACGCGCTGGTCGCCCAGGGGGCCACGGTCGAGCGGGTGATCCTGGTCGGCGGCGGGGCCCGCTCGGCAGCGGTCCGCCGGATCGCACCGCAGGTCTTCGGCCGTCCGGTGGTCGTCCCCCCGCCCGGGGAGTATGTCGCGGACGGCGCGGCCCGCCAGGCCGCCTGGGTCGCCCTGGGCGGGGAGCAGCCGCCCACCTGGGCGGTGCAGGACACCGAGGAGTACGTGGCGGAGCCCGTCCCCGCCATCCGGCAGCGGTACGCCGAGGCCCGCGACCACGTCCTCGACCGGGTCGCCCCGGCCGGGAAGCCCGACGAGGTGGGCGCGGCCGGGGAGTGAGTCCCCCGAACGACGTCGCCGGCCGGTGACCGACGCACGGGGGTCGGTCACCGGTCGACGACCGGGGCCGCCCCCGGTGGGCCGGTCACCGGGGCGGTGCCGCCGCTCCGGCGGGGGCGCTCGTGGGACCGGCAGCCCCACCTGGTTGGCTGCCGGACATGACCGGTAGCAGGTTCCCCCGGCGCGGGAACGCGGCGCACCGCATCTACAGCGTCGTGGTGTTCGTGGTGCTCGCCTCGCTGGACAACGTGGCGATCGGCCTGGTGCCCCCGTTGTACGGGCCGATCTCCGGCGCGCTGGGGGTGCCGCAGCGGATGCTCGGCCTGGTCACGGCGGTGAGCTTCCTGGTCAGCGCGGTCGCGGCGGTGGGCTGGGCGTACGTCGGGGACCGGGGCAACCGCAAGCCGCTGCTGATGGTGGGCACGCTGGTCTGGGCGGCCGGCACCGGCGGCAGCGCGCTCGCCACCGGCTTCCCGACCTTCCTCGCCGCGCAACTGGTCGCCGCGGTCGGGTTGGGCGCGGTCGGCTCGGTCGGGTTCTCCGTGGTCACCGATCTGATCTCGCCGCGCCGACGGGGCCTGGTGATGAGCTTCTGGGGGCTGTCCCAGGGGGTCGGCACGCTGGCCGGCACGCTCACCGGCGGGCTGCTCGGCGCCGCCGACTGGCGACGCCCGTTCCTGCTGCTCACCGTGGTCGGCCTGGCCGCCACGGTGGCCTACCTGCTGACGTACGACATCCGGCGCGGGCAGAGCGAGCCGGAGCTGGCCGGGGCGATCGACGCCGGCGTCGAGTACGACTACCGGATCACCCGGGCCGACCTGCCGCGCATCCTGGGCCGGCGGACCAACCGGTGGCTGATCCTCCAGGGGCTCACCGCGCAGGCGGCGTTCGGCTCGCTGGTGTGGCTGCCGGTGCTGTTCGCCGAGCGGGCGCAGGAGCAGGGCTACTCGGCGGCGACGGCGGTGGTGGTGGGCAGCGTCTTCGCCACCCTCTTCCAGCTCGGCGGGGTGTTCTCCATCGTCGGCGGGCTGGTCGGGGACGCGCTGCAACGGCGTACCCCGAGGGGCCGGGCGCTGGTCGCGGCGGTGGGTGTGCTCGCGGCGCTGCCGTTCTACCTGGTGCTGTTCTTCGTGCCGATCCGGATCGACGTGCCCGACGGAGGCGGCACCGGCGCGGTGGTGGGTGCCGTGCTGGCCAGCGTGGTGACCGAGCCGACGGTCGGGCTGAGCCTGCTGACCGCCCTGCTGGCGTTGGCGCTGACCTCGGCGAACTCGCCGAACTGGTTCGCCCTGATCGCCGACGTCAACCCGCCCGAGCACCGGGGCACCGTGTACAGCCTGGGCAACCTGGTGAACGGGGTCGGTCGGGCGGCCGGCAACGGGCTGGTCGGGGCGGTCTTCCACAGCCTGCGGGCGGCCTTCCCGCCGCCGCTCAACTACGCCGTCGGGCTGGCCGCGTTCCAGCTCTTCTTCATCCCCACCGGGCTGATGTACTGGCTGGCCTCCCGCACCTCGCCGCACGACATCGAGGCGGTACGCGAGCTGCTGCACCACCGCGCCGACCGCCACTGAACCACCTCCCGCGTCGGTCTGGCTGGTCTGGCTCGTTTGGGCTGGTCTGGCACGACTGCCGCGCGGCGCTTCGCAGCCGTCGGCGAATGCCCCCGGCGGTGTGCGGATTCGTCACGGTCGCCTTCCGGGACCATGGATACGTCGGTCGCGCCCGCGGGCCTCAACGTCTGCCGTCGGGCGACGTGCGGGCCTCTTCACCGTCGCTTCCGGGAGGCCATGGTTACCCGGTCGCATCCTTTCGAGCTGATGACGTTGACGAATCACCTGTCAAGGCGGAGCCCGCCGGTCGACTGGTGTACCGGTCGACCGGCGGGCTGGGTCAGGGCTGGAGTGGTGGCGGACCGCACTTCGGAAGCCGGCTATGGAGCTTCAAGATCCTATTGCGATTTGAAGCACTCTCGCCGGCGTGTCGTCTGCAATCCGGCAACTTGATCATGGGTCGAGCCTGGCCACCGACTCCCACCCGTGAGTCGTTAACGTCATCAGCTCGAAAGGATGCGACCGGCACTACCGAGGTGCCACGTTCCGCGGGTTCACCTGCCGCCCGACACCGACCCACCGGCGCCAGCCCCACAGCGGCAGCGGCCGAGCGCTCCGCGCCTGCCCCCTGGCCCCTGGCCCAGCACCGGCCCCACTCGCCGTGCTGGCAGCGGCCGGGCGCCCTGCAACGGGGGCCGGGCAATGGCACCGGCCAGGCGCCGCACCCGGTCGAGGCACCGGCACGGGTTCAGCGCCGTGCCGGTGCCTCGACCGGCGAGTCGGTCAGTGGCGGACCCAGACCGTCACGTCGGTGGGCACCCGGCCGTCGGCGTCCAGCGGGGCGCTGCCGTGCAGCAGCTCCCCGGCCGGCGGCGGCACCGCGGCGGCCCCGAAGTTGGTCAGCACGGTCAGTCCGCCGTTGCGGAAGACCAGCGTCTCGTCGCCGGAGGAGAGCCATTCCAGGGTGCCCCGCCCCAGGCCGTGCTCGCGGCGCAGCCGCAACGCGGTGCGGTACGTCTCGTAGGTCGAGCCGGCCACCCCCTGCTGCCGGTCCAGCGCGTACTCGGCCCACAGCGACGGCTGCGGCAGCCAGCTGGCGTCGGTCGGGCCGAAGCCGTACGACGGGGCGTCGGCCTCCCACGGGATCGGCACCCGGCAGCCGTCCCGGCCGCGCTGGGTGTGCCCGCTGCGTTCCCAGGTCGGGTCCTGCCGGGCCTCGTCGGGCAGCGTGGTGTGCTCCGGGAGCCCCAGCTCCTCGCCCTGGTAGAGGTAGGCCGAGCCGGGCAGGGCCAGCATCAGCAGGGTGGCCGCCCTGGCCCGGCGCAGGCCCAGCGCGGCGTCCGGCTGCGGGTCGCCGATGCCGATGCCGTTGGGTCGGCCGCCCTTGGCCGACAGGCCCATCCGGGAGGCGTGCCGGATGACGTCGTGGTTGGAGAGCACCCAGGTGGTGGGGGCGCCGACGGCGTCGGTGGCCTCCAGCGAGCGGGTGATCACCGCGTACTGGGCGGGGGCCGTCCACGCGGCGAGCAGGTACTCGAAGTTGAACGCCTGGTGCATCTCGTCGGGGCGGACGTAGCGGGCGATCCGCTCGGCCGGCTCCACCCACGCCTCGGCGACCAGGATCCGGTCGCCGTCGTAGGAGTCCAGCACCCGCCGCCAGTCCCGGTAGATCTCGTGCACGCCGTCCTGGTCCCACATGGGCGGGCGGGGCTTGTCCGCCTCGTTGCCGGAGAGGATCTCCTGCGGCTCCTCCCAGTTGGCCAGGTCGGCCTGCTTGATCAGGCCGTGCGCCACGTCCACCCGGAAGCCGTCGACGCCCCGGTCCAGCCAGAACCGGAGCACGTCGAGGAACTCGGCGCGGATCTCCGGGTTGTCCCAGTTGAGGTCCGGCTGGGCGGTGTCGAACAGGTGCAGGTACCACTGGCCGGGCCGGCCGTCGGGCTCGACGAGCCGGGTCCAGGCGGGACCGCCGAAGACGCTCTGCCAGTCGTTCGGCGGTTCCGCGCCGTCCGGGCCGAGGCCGTCGCGGAAGACGTACCGGTCCCGTTCCGGGCTGCCGGGGGCGGCGGCGACGGCGGCCTGGAACCACCGGTGCGCCGACGAGGTGTGGTTGGGCACCAGGTCGACGATGACCTTCAACCCCTTGGCCCGGGCCTCGGCGATCAGCGTGTCGGCGTCCGCCAGGCTCCCGAACAGCGGGTCGACGTCGCGGTAGTCGGCGACGTCGTACCCGGCGTCGGCCTGCGGCGACGGGTAGAACGGGGACAGCCAGACGGCGTCGACGCCCAGCTCGGCCAGGTGGCCCAACCGGGCCGTGATGCCGGGCAGGTCACCGATGCCGTCGCCGTCGGAGTCGGCGAAGGAACGCGGGTAGATCTGGTAGATGACGGCCTCGGTCCACCAGCCGGGGGGCACGCCCACGGACTGGTCCTGCTGCCTCGCGTCGGTGTTCAGAGCCTTCTCCCTGTGTCGAGCCGGGTGTCGTGTCGAGCCGGTCGCGTCCTGCCGGACCGTGCGGTCGAATCCGTTCAGTGTGCCCGGGGCGGCGCGGTCGATTCCCGTACCACCAGTCGAGTGGGCAGGATCACCGGCGGGCTCGTCGTGGCGTCGTCGGCACCGGCTCCGCGGGGGGTGGGCACCCGGCCGGCGTACGGCTCGACGGTGCCGGCGACCAGCGGGTCGAGCAGCAGTCGGGCGGCGAGCCGGCCCTGTTCGGCGGCGGGCTGGGCGATGGTGCTCAACCCGAGCACGCCGGACAGGTCGTGGTCGTCCACGCCGATCACGCTGACGTCCTGCGGAACCCGCAGCCCGGCGTCGCGCAGCGCGGTCAGCGCGCCCATCGCGATCTCGTCGCAGGCCGCGAAGATCGCCGTCGGCGGTTCGCCCCGGGCCAGCAGCTCGGTGGTCGCCTGGTTGCCCCCGGCGATGGTGAACTGCGACTCCATGTCCAGGCTGGGGTCGGGGCGCAGACCGGCGTGGCGCAGCGCCTCCTGGTAGCCCCGACGACGGTCGGTGTGGGTGGTGAACGCCAGTTCGTCGGTCGGATCGCCGGAGATGTGGGCGATCCGCCGGTGGCCGAGGTCGAGCAGGTGCCGGGTGGCCGTCCGGGCCGCCGCCACGTCGTCGATCCGGACGCAGGGCCAGCCGGGCACCGTGCTGCCGGAGCTGATGGTGATGCCGGGCAGGTCCAGCTCGGCCAGGGCGGTCAGGTCGGCCGGTCGCAGCGGGGTGGCGACCAGCATGATCGCGTCGACCCGCTTGTGCAGGTTGGCGGTACGCAGCACCCGTTGCCGGACCTGCTCGCGCCCGCCGAGGTTGTAGAGCAGCAGGTCGTAGCCGGCCTGGTGGAGGAACTCCTCGACCGCCTCCACGACGGTGCTGAAGAACCAGCGGGTGATCCGGGGCACCACCACGGCGACCGTGCCGGTCCGGCCGCCGGCCAGCCGGGACGCGCTCGGCGAGACCGCGTACTGGAGCTGTTCGGCGGCGGCGAGCACCCGGCGGCGCGTGGCGGCCGACACCGTCGGCAGGCCGCGCAACGCCCGGGAGACGGTGGCGGTGGAGACCCCGGCCAGCCGGGCCACGTCGTCGATCCTCGTCACGCTGTCGTTCCCCCGCTCCGCGCCGACCTCCCGCCGCCACCCGGTGCTGCCGGGCGGCGGCGGGACGGCCGTCAACCCTTGACGCTGCCGGCGAGCAGGCCGCGCACGAAGAAGCGCTGCAACGACAGGAACACGACCAGCGGTACGACGATCGAGACGAACGCGCCGGCCGTGAGCCGCTGCCACTCGTTGCCCCGGGTGCCGGCCATCTCGGCCAGCCGGACGGTGAGCGGGGCGGTCTCGTTGCCGCCCCCGGCGAAGATCAGCGCGACCAGCAGGTCGTTCCAGACCCAGAGGAACTGGAAGATGCCGAACGCCGCCAGCGCCGGGGTGATCAGCGGCAGCACGATGGTGCGGAAGATCTTGGGGTGGGTGGCCCCGTCGACCCGGGCCGCCTCCATCAGGTCCCGGGGGAGCTGCGAGACGAAGTTGTGCAGCAGGAACACCGCGAAGGGCAGGGCGAAACAGGTGTGCGCGAACCACACCTGGGCGAACTTCTGCTCGTCGACCAGGTTCCAGGCCGGCATCAGCTGCACGCCGGCCACGGTGACCCCGGTGGAGAAGAACTTCAGCAGCGGCACCAGGGCCATCTGCAACGGCACGATCTGCATCGCGAAGATCGCGATGTAGAGCCAGTCCCGTCCCCGGAAGTTGATCCAGGCCAGCGCGTACGCGGCGAGCGAGGCGAAGGCCAGCGGGAACAGCACCGACGGGATGGTGATGGCCAGCGAGTTGATGAAGTAGCTGGCCAGCTGCCCCGACGACGAGGAGGACCCGAAGAGCACGTCCTGGTAGTTCTCCAGGGTGAACTCCGGGTTGGTGAAGAACGTCCACCAGCCGGTGGACTTGATGTCGGCCTCGGGGCGGAACGAGGAGACGAACAGGCCGAAGGTCGGGATCGTCCAGAGCAGCGCGATCACGATCGAGACCAGGGTGGCGGTGCGGCTGTTCAGCCGGTTGCGGACCCGGCCGGCCGTGGTGGTGGGCTTCCCGGCGGCCTGGGCGCCGGCTCCGACGGTGGGCGTGGCGGTGGTCATCTCAGCCCTCCCGCTGCTGACGCAGGTTGCGGATCTGGTAGATCACGATCGGGATGACCAGGATGAAGAGGAAGACCGCCAGGGCGGAGCCCTGCCCGTTCTCGCCGTACCGGAAAGCCTGGTTGTACATCTCGTTGGCGATCACGCTGGTGTCGTAGTTGCCGTTGGTGGCGGTCCGGACGATGTCGAAGACCTTGAGGGTGGCGATCGACAGGGTCACCACCACCACGATCAGCGCCGGCCGGATGCTGGGCATGGTGATCTGCCAGAACATCTGCCACGGGGTGACCCCGTCGAGGCGGGCCGCCTCCACGATGTCGCCGGGGATCGCCTTGATCGCGGCGGCGAGCACCACCATGGCGAAACCGGCCTGGATCCAGACCATGATGACGATGAGCAGGAAGGTGTTCAGCGGTGAGTCCAGCAGCCACTGCCTCGGCTCGCCGCCGAGGGTGACCACGATCTGGTTGAGCAGGCCGATCTGGTCCTGGTCCTCGCTGCGGTAGGCGTAGACGAACTTCCAGATGATGCTCGCCCCGACGAACGAGATCGCCATCGGCAGGAAGATCAGTGACTTGGCGACGGACTCGAACCGCGCCTTGTCCACCATGACGGCGTAGAGCAGGCCGAACGTGGTGGCCACCAGCGGCACCAGCAGCACCCAGATCAGGGTGTTGAGCAGGACCCGGACGATCGAGTCCTCGGAGAACATCCAGCTGTAGTTGCGCAGCCCCACCCACTCGGTGCTGCCGGCGTCCATGAACGAGAGCAGGACGGTCCGCAGCGCCGGCACCACCAGGCCGATGGTGAGCAGCAGCAGCGTCGGCAGCAGGAAGAAGAGCGCGAACAGCCCCTCCCGGGGCTTGCGCCGGCGGGGCAGGGGACCACCGCCGGTCGAGGCGGCGACCAGCTGCGCCTCCCGACGGCGGGCAAACCAGGCCGGCACCACGTCGAGGAGCAGGAGCAGACCGCCCACCACCGCGACGAAAGCGATCAGCCCGTACATCAGCATGAGGAACTTCGGCTGTTCCTCAGCGAAGTCGAACTCCATCGACCCTCCCTCTCAAGGGCTCGGGATCAGACGGTGGCCCGGTCCGTGGGTACGGACCGGGCCACCGTCTCAGCTCACTTCCAGGTGGTCTCGATGCCGTTCAGCACCGTGTTGGTGTCCTTGCCGTTGATCCAGTCGACCATGCCCTTCCAGAAGGTGCCGTTGCCGACGGCGGCCGGCATCAGGTCGGAACCGTCGAAGCGGAACACGGTCTTCGGGTCCTGGAGGATGCCCACGGAGAGCTTGTCCACCGGGTTGGGCACGTTGGCCAGGTCGAGCTTCTTGTTCGCCGACACCCAGTCGCCGATCTTGGCGCGGCTGTTGGCGTACTCGCCGGAGGCGAGGTAGGTCTGCACCGCCTGGACCTCGGGGCGGTCGGTGAAGGCCGCGACGAACTCGCCGCCGCCCAGCACCGGCTTGCCCTTGGCCGGGTCGATGGCCGGGAAGTAGAACGCGAAGACGTCGCCGTCCTCGGCCACCTTGGTGCCCTCGGGCCACTGGTTGGCATAGAAGGACGCCTGCCGGTGCAGGGCGCACTTGCCGGTGGTGATCGGGACGCCGGCCTCCTGGAAGGAGGTGGTGGCGATGCTCTTCACGCCGCCGAAGCCGCCGTTGACGTACTTGTCGTTCTTGAGGATGGTGCCGGCCCGGTTGAGCGCGTCGACGACCTGCGGGTCGTTGAACGGGATGCCGTGGGTGGTCCACTTGTCGTAGACCTCGGGGCCGGCCGTGCGCAGCAGCACGTCCTCGATCCAGTCGGTGGCCGGCCAGCCGGTGGCGTCACCGGACTCGATGCCGGCGCACCACGGCTTGGTGCCGCTGGCCGCGATGGTGTCGGAGAGCTTGATCAGCTCGTCCCAGGTGGTGGGGGGCGCCCAGCCCTTCTCCTTGAAGGTCTTCGGCGAGTACCAGACGAACGACTTGACGTTCGAGCCCAGCGGGGCACCGTAGAACTGGCCGTTGATGGTGGTGTACTTCAGCCAGTCGGGGGAGTAGTTCGCCTCGGCCTCGGCCTTGGTAGCGGCGGAGACCGGCTTGAGGTTGTTGCCGTCGACGAACCGCTTGATCAGGCCCGGCTGCGGGATGAAGGCGATGTCGGGCGCGTTGCCACCCTGCACCCGGACGGGGAGCTGGGCCTCGAACTCGCCGGAGCCCTCGTGGTCGATCTCGACGCCGGTGCAGTCCTCGAACTGCTTCCAGGACTGGGCCAGCCGGTCGGCCTCGATGTCCCGGATCGACGAGTAGGCGGTGACCTTCTTGCCGTCGAGGTCGCCGTACTTCTCATATGCGGCGCACTCGGCCGAGCCCGCGTCGCTGCTCTTCTTGTCATTGCCGGTGCCACAGGCGGTGGCGCCGAGCGCCAGCCCCAGCACGCCGGCGATCGCGAGAGCCTGGCGTGATCTGGCAAACGCCATGCCGTTCTCCTTCCTTGCCGGCGCGCCCACAGGTGGGGGAAACCCGACGCCGGTCCGATGAGTCGTCCCCACATGTAAGCGCTTGCATCCCGATCGGTCCACCCCCTGGCGGACACGGCCCGGTAACAATCACGAAACCCCCTCACCGCTGGTGGGTGCGCTCCCAGTCGCCCCGGTCGGATCGCGGTGGCCAGCGGGTTCGGGAGCTTCCCATCGATGGAGATATCTGCCAAGCTCGGCACAGGTGATCGAAGGATCTCGACATCGGAGGTGTTGGATGCGTCAACGGTGGTGGAGCCTGACGGCAGCAGCCCTGCTGGTCGCCGGGGCGGTGGTCCCGGCGGGCCCGGCCTGGGCCGCCGCGCCCACGTTCAAGGTGCCGTTCCCCTGCAACCAGTCCTGGTCCGGCCAGACCCGCTCGGACCACAGCCCGGCGAACGCGATCGACTTCAACCGCACCGACGATCTCGGTGACCCGGTGGTCGCCAGCGCCCCGGGCACCGTCGACCGGGTGACCGACCTCGGCGGGACGAGCTACGGCAAGTACGTCCGGATCGACCACGGCGGCGGCTACACGACCTACTACGCCCACCTCAACGGCTTCAACGTCTCGGTCGGCCAGCAGGTCGGCTACGGCAAGGTGATCGGCTGGGTCGGCTCCACCGGTGGCTCCACCGGCCCGCACCTGCACTACGAGCAGCGCCTCGACGGCGCGGACATCAAGGTCAAGTTCAACGGCACGGTCGCGCTGTACTGGGGCACCAAGACGTACACCAGCGGGAACGGCTGCTCCAGCGGCACCGGGTCGGGCACAGTCGACACCGCCGGCTCCCCGCTCACCGTCCGGTCCGGGCCGGGCACCGGCTACTCGTCGGTCGGCACGGTCGCCGACGGCGCCACGGTCACCATCGGCTGCCAGACCAGCGGCACCACGGTCACCGGCACCTTCGGCACCAGCTCGATCTGGGACCGGATCGGCTCCGGGCGGTTCATCGCCGACGCCTACGTCTACACCGGCCACGACGGGTACATCCCGAACGTGCCCCGCTGCTGAGACGCGACCCGTCGGGCCGGGGGCGGACCCGCCCCCGGCCCGACGACGACCCGGGTCGGCGGTGGGCGGCGACCGTCAGCGGTTGAGCTGCCAGATCGAGAAGTTCAGCGCGGCGGCGAAGGTGACCCAGGCCCAGTAGGGCAGCAGCAGCGCCGCCGCCGGCCGGGAGATCCGCCGGAAGGCGACCACCGTCGCCGTGATCGCCAGCCACATCAGCACGATCTCGGCGAACGCCAGCCCGTACCGGCCGGCGCCGAAGAAGAGCGGGGTCCAGATCGCGTTCAGCACCAGCTGGACCGACCAGGCCCAGAGCGCGGGGCCGAAGCCGGCCCGCCGCCAGACCAGCCAGCCGGCGACCGCGATCGTCGCGTAGAGCAGGGTCCAGACCGGGCCGAACAGCCACGAGGGCGGGGCCCAGGCCGGTTGCCGCAGGCTGGCGTACTCGTCGCTGGTGCCGGACACTCCCAGCCCGCCGATCGCGGCGGCGACGGCGACCGCCGCGAAGAAGCCGAGCAGCGCCCACCAGGTCCGCGCGGTGCCGGTTCGCCGGCCGCTCCGGGTTGTCTCCATGGTCAAGATATTTCCCGGGTACGCCGCCGCAAAACCGTCATCCGCGCCGGCCGCGGGTCACCGGCGGACCCCGGACGACAGAACGCCGGGACCGTCGGCACCGGAGGCCTCAGTCTGGGAGGACGGGGCTTCCGGGAGCGACGGTCCCGGCGGGTCAGGTGCGGGTACCGGCGTCAATTGAAGATGCTGACACCACCCGGGCCGACCAGAAGGCCTACCACGATGAGGACGATGCCCCACAGAATCTGCCGCCGGAACAGCGCGAGGATGCCGGCGACCACGAGGACGACTGCGAGAATCCAGAGAATCAGCTCCATGGCCGCTGAATACCCGGCCGTCCGATCCTGAAAACCTGCTTCTCAGTCGACCTGATCTCCCAGGTGGAAGACGCTGTACGCCTGCTTGATCACCGGATGGGCGACGTTGCGTACCCGTACCCCGCCGGGGGTGACCCCCCGCTCGGTGCCGGCGTGCGCGTGCCCGTGCAGGGCGAGCGCCGTCGGCGCCGAGTCGATCGCCTGCCCGAGCTGGTACGACCCGAGGAACGGGTAGATCTCCAACGGCTCGCCGGCCAGGGTGTCCGGCACCGGGGCGTAGTGGGTCAGCGCGACCAGCAGGTCGCAGTCCAGCCCGCGCAGCGCCTCGCCCAACGCCGCCGCGCTCTCGTTGCTGGTGCGGACGAAGGACTTCATCTCCGGCTCGCCGAAGTCGCTGGCGCACCGGCCGGCGAACCCGCCGCCGAAGCCCTTCACCCCGGCCACGCCGAGCCGGCCGCCGGGGCACTCCAGCACCGTGCCGGTCCCCTCCAGCACCGTGATGCCGGCGTCCTCCAGTACCTTGACCACCTGCGGCACCTGGTCGCACTGGTGGTCGTGGTTGCCCAGCACGGTGATCACCGGCACCCCGAGGCCGCCGAACTCCTGGGCGACGCAGCGGGCCTCGGCCTCGGTGCCGTGCCGGGTCAGGTCGCCGGCGAGCAGCAGCACGTCGGCGCAGTCGGGCAGCTCCTCCAGGGCCGGGCGGAACCGGCCCAGCACGTCGGCGTCCAGGTGCACGTCGCCGACGGCGGCGATCCTGATCATCGGGTCCTCCTCACGGCAACTCCTCCACCTGGGCCGGCGCCTGGGCGCGGATCACCCCGATGTCGCTGGTGACCGCCTCGTCCGGGAACCGTTCGGCCACCCGCCGCAGGATCTCCGCCCGCCGGTGCGGGCTCTCCACCTCGCCGGTGAGGACCAGGCCGCGCTCCCGGCGGACCACGGTGATGCCCTGCTCGGCGACGTCCGGGTCCTCGGCCAGCAGCCGCTGGATCGCCGCCTCGACGTACTCGTCCGGTGGGCCGGCGCTCTGCTCGGTCACGGGATCTCCTTCCCCTCGGGGATGCGCGCGTACGGCACCGGCGTGCCCCCGTAGGGGACGACGTCGAGCCGGTCCAGCAGCATCAGGAACGCTTCGGCGTACGGCGAGTGCTGGGTCTCCTTGCGGACCCGCTCCCAGTCGATCTGCTCCCGCAACGACCGCGCCAGCGGCAGCCCCCGGGCGAAGTCGCAGTAGTGCTGGGAGAAGCTGAGCAGCTTGTGCACCATCAGCCGGGTCGCCGACAGCACCGGCATCCGGATGGCGTCCACCGGGCGGACCACCGTGTCGGCGAGGGTCTCGTGGGTCACCGGGGTCTCCACGGGCCGGTGGATCAGGTCCACCATCCGCCCGTCGTCATAGACCTTGACCAGCCAGTCCTCCGGGGGGCGCTCGGCGGTGAAGCCCTCGTCGGTCAGCGCCTGGAGGGCCCGCTCGACGTCCGCCTCCTGGAGCAGGAAGTCCACGTCGTGCTCGCTGGAGTGGCCGCCGTGCGCGTAGACGGCGAAGCTGCCGCCGAGGGCGAAGGGAATCTCGTTCTGCTTGAGCACGGCCGCGACCCGCTTGAGGGTGTGCAGGAGGCTGACGTCCCCGCGCTCGGCCATCTGGTCTCTCCTGTCGTGGATGGTCGGTGGGAAATGACGTTGCGTACCCGGCTGTCCGCCCCTCCACACCTGCGCCCGGCCGGCGATCCGGTCACCGGGTGAGGAAAGCGGATCAAACAGACAGCAGGGAGCGCGGGTCGGATAGCCTGTGGAGGGTGGCCAGCACACGGCGCGCGACCGACCGTCCGGCCCGACTGCGTCGTGTCGCGCTGATCGGCATCGACGGTTCGGGCAAGACCACCCAGGCTCACCGGCTCGCCGTCGCCCTCACCTCGGCCGGGCGGCCGGCCACCTACCACCGCAACGCCGGCGGCCGACGCTGGCTGGGCCGGGTCGCCCAGCGGTTCGGTCGGGCCGACCCGCAACTGCTGCTGGGCCGTAACGGGCTGCTCGCGGCGGAGTCCGTGCTGCGCTGGCTGGCCATCGCCGCCGCGCTGCTGAGCTGCCTGGTGACCGGTCGCACCGCGGTGATGGACCGCTACTCCGCCTGCCAGTACGCCAGTATCCGGGCGCACGGTGGGCAGCGCTGGGAACGGCTGGCCCGGGTCGGCTACCGGGTCTTCCCCGCGCCGCAGATCACCTTCCTGCTCGCCGTCGACCCGGTCGAGGCCTACCAGCGGATTGAGCGGCGGGGTGAGGACCACGAGACGATGGGCTGGCTGACCGCCGCCGACGCGGCGTACCGGTCGCTGCCCGAGTACCCGGCCTTCGTGGTGATCGACGCCGGTGGCGGGCCGGACGAGGTGTCCCGGCGGATCCGGGCGCACCTGAGCCGGTGGCTGCCGCCGGAGGGGACCGGACCGGTGGTCGGCGGTCCACCGGACGGCGGCGGCGGTTCGTCCGCCGCGGAGCCCGACGACGTGGCCCGGGAGCCGGTCGTGGCGCAGGCCGGACCGTAGACCGGCCGATTCCACCGGACCGGCCGAGGTCGGCGGGCCGGGGAAGTGGCACTCTGGGCCGGAACATCCCCACGTCAGGGGGATACTTCCGGTCGGATCCGCGTGGTCGTGGTTGACGCTCGCGGCTCATGAAAGTAAGTTTCATCCGTGGCGAATAGTCCGAAGATTTCTGCGAGTCACGAGCCGGGTGGGCTGATCGTCCACATCAGTGGCCTGCTCCCCTCGCTGTCCCCCGCCGAGCAGCGGGTCGCCCGGCTGGTCGTCGCGGACCCGGCCGATGCCGCCCGACGGACCATCACCGACCTCGCCACCGCCGCCGAGACCTCCGAGGCCACCGTCATCCGGTTCTGCCGGTCCGTCGGTATGGACGGCTACCCGCAGCTACGGATCCGCCTCGCGGCCGAGGCGGCCCGCCGGATCGAGCCGCCGGACGCCCGGGTGGTCGGCGGCGACATCCCGCCCGGAGCCGACCTGGCGCAGATCATCGCCACCATCGCCTTCAACGACGCGCGGGCGGTCGAGGAGACCGCCCAGCAGCTCGACCCCGCCGTGTGCGAGCAGGTCGTCGAGGCGATCGTCGGCGCCGGCCGGATCGAGGTCTACGGCGCCGGCGCGAGCGGCTTCGTCGCCTCCGACTTCCAGCAGAAACTGCACCGCATCGGCCGGGTCGCCTTCTCCTTCCCCGACGTGCACAGCGCGCTGACCTCCGCCGCGCTGCTCGGCAAGAGCGACGTGGCGGTCGGCATCTCCCACACCGGCACCACCTCCGACGTGATCGAGGTGCTCGAACAGGCCCGCTCCCGGGGTGCGGTGACCGTCGCGCTGACCAACTTCCCCCGGTCGCCGATCACCGAGGTCGCCGACTTCGTCCTCACCACCGCCGCCCGCGAGACGACGTACCGCGCGGGGGCGATGGCCAGCCGGCTCGCCCAGCTCACCGTGGTCGACTGCCTCTTCGTCGGGGTGGCCGCCCGGAACCGGACCCGGGCCCGCCGGGCGCTGGAGGTCACCGCCGAGGCGGTCCGCACGCACCGGGTGGGCGGCAGCCGGAGGCGGTCGTGACCGGCGGTCCGGCCGGGCCGGACGACGGGGTCGAGCGGCCCGCCGACGACAGCGTCGTGGAGCTGCACCCGGTGGTCCTCGTCGGTGCCCCCACCGAGCGGCGCAACCCGCGCAGCACCGACCTCGACCTGATGTCGACCCGGGACGTGCTCACCGTCATCAACGACGACGACCGGCGGGTGCCGGCGGCGGTGGCCGCCGTGCTGGACGAGATCGCGGTCACCGTCGACCTGGCGGTGACCGCGCTGCGCGCCGGGCACCGGGTGCACTACTTCGGCGCGGGCACCTCCGGTCGGCTCGGGGTGATCGACGCCGCCGAACTGGTCCCCACCTTCAACTCCCCGGACGGCTGGTTCTGCGCGCACCTGGCCGGCGGCCCCGGCGCCATGTGGCGGGCCGTCGAGGACGCCGAGGACGACCTGCGCGGCGGCGCGGCCGAGGCCGCCCGCTGCGTCACCGCCGGTGACCTGGTGGTGGGTCTGGCGGCCAGCGGACGCACACCGTACGTCCTCGGGGCGCTCGGCGCGGCCGGGGAGCGGGGGGCGGCGACGGTGCTGCTCTGCGCCAATCCGGAGGTACGGCCCACGGTCCGCCTCGACGTGGTCATCGGGGTCGACACCGGCCCGGAGGTGGTGACCGGTTCGACGCGGATGAAGGCGGGCACCGCGCAGAAGCTGGTGCTGAACGCCTTCTCCACCGCCGTGATGGTGCGCCTGGGCCGGGTCTACTCCAACCTGATGATCGACATGATGGCCACCAACGCCAAGCTGCGGGGCCGCATGATCTCCATCCTGATCGAGGCGACCGGGTGTGGCGAGGAGGTCTCCCGGCGGGCCCTGCACGAGGCGGACGGCGACCTGAAGACCGCCCTCGTCTCGCTGCTGTCCGGGGCCGGGATCGACGCGGCCCGGTCGGCGCTGGCCCGCACCGCCCACCAGGTCCGTGGCGCCCTCGCCCTGCTCGCCTCCTGAACCCGTCGCCACCCGGCCTCCGGTGCCCGGCACGCTGCTCCGGCGTCGCCGCGCCTGCGCCGGGCGGAGTGACCGGAAACACCCCCGGCGGGGGACGTCCACCACGCCCCGGATTGTTGTTCGGGGCGTGGGGTAATCCAGGAGAGCCGGATGAACCAACCGGTCCACCGGCCCGTATCTGGCAATGACCAGGATCGCCGCCAGGTGGTGACGCGGGTCGCTGTGTCCCGGGATGTCGCAATGGTGCGGCGCTTCGGAATCGGCCGACGACCCCGGTGCCACCAGCGGTTGTCGCGGGTCGGCAGGGCGTCCCGAGCGGGCGCTGACAGCAAACGTGGACCGGGCTTTCAGCTGGTACTCAGGCATTCGTGACACTTTCGACTCACGACATGGAATCCCCGACCCGTCCCGACTGTTGTGCAGGTGTCAGCACCGGTGGGCAGCGTGGACGTTGCGGGGGAGGGCTGATGGACGTGGGGATGGCAAGGAACCGGGCAACCGGCGCGAGCGAGGGGACCGTGGACACCGTGGACAAGAACATCGGCATGCGAACCGACGAGGTCGCCGAGGAGCGCGACCTGGTCGGCGTCTACCTTCACGAGATCTCCCGGACGCCACTGCTGGACGCCGCCAAGGAGGTCGATCTCTCCAAGGCGATCGAGGCCGGGCTCTACGCCGAGCACCTGCTCGGTGAGGACCGCGTCCCTGCCGGCGTCGACCGGGAGGACCTGGATCGGCTGGTCGCCGAGGGTGAGCGGGCGAAGGACCTCTTCATCCGCGCCAACCTGCGGCTGGTCGTCTCGATCGCCCGCCGCTACGTGCGGTCGGGCATGCCCATGCTGGACCTGATCCAGGAGGGCAACACCGGCCTCGTCCGGGCGGTCGAGAAGTTCGACTACGAGCGCGGTTACAAGTTCTCCACCTACGCCACCTGGTGGATCCGGCAGGCGATCAGCCGGGCGATCGCCCAGCAGGAGCGCACGGTGCGGCTGCCCGTGCACCTGGTCGAGGACGTCAACCGGATGCGCAACGTGGCCCGCCAGCTCACCCGTGAGCTGGGCAGCGATCCGGAGCCGGAGCAGATCGCGGCGGCGCTCGGCGTCACCGTCGAGCGGGTCAACGAGCTGCGCCGCTGGTCCCAGGACACCGTGTCGCTGGACACGCCGGTCGGCGACGACGGCGACACCAACCTCGGTGACCTGGTCGCCGACAGCGACGCCCCGTCACCGGAGGACATCGTCCTCACCGGGCTGGAGCGGCAGCGCATCGAGGGTCTGCTCAACCACCTCGACGACCGGTCCGCCGGCATCATGCGGGCCCGGTACGGCCTGGAGGACGGGCGGGAGCACTCGCTGACCGAGGTCGCGTCGCGCTTCTCGCTCTCCCGGGAGCGGATCCGGCAGCTGGAGATCCAGGCGCTCGGCCGGCTCCGCGAGCTGGCCCGCGCGGAGGGTCTCCAGGCGGCCTGAGCTGGTATCAATGACGGCGAGCGGCCGGCGTCCGATAGGGGGACGCCGGCCGCTCGCCGTCGTGGTGCCGGTCAGCGGACCCGGCCGTAGCCGGCGATGCTCATCATGTTCATCTTCCGCTTGAGCACGTTGCGACCGGCGCTCGGCGCGTCGATCACCTGACCGCTGCCGACGTAGAGCGCGACGTGCCCCAGCCCCGAATAGAACACCAGGTCACCGGGGCGCAGCTCGCTACGGCTGACCCGGGAGGTGGCGTTCCACTGCATCGCCGCGTTGTGCGGCAGCCGCTTGCCGGCCGCCCGCCAGGCGGCCAGGGTCAGGCCGGAGCAGTCGTACCCGTTGGGGCCCTCGGCCCCCCAGACGTACGGCTTGCCGATCGCCCCGTACGCGTACCGGACGGCGGCACCGGCGCTGCCGGAGACGGCCGGTGCGTCGGGGGTGTCGGCGGAGGCGGAGCCGGAGCCGGAACTCTTCGGCTTCTTCACCGGGGCCTCGGTGGCCCGCCCGTACGCCGCGCGGCGCATCTCGTAGAGCTTCGCCAGGTCCTGCTCGATCCGCTTCTTGGTCTTGACCACCGCCCGGGACTGGGCGGCCTGCTTGGCCAGCGTGGCGTCGAGCCGGGCCTTCTGGTCCAGCAGCGCCCGCTGGTCGGCGGTGTACCCGTCGATCTGCTGCTGGCGGTGCCGGGTGAGCTGGTCGAGGGTGCCGAGCCGGTCGACCAGCGAGCCGCCGGCCGGGTCGAGGATCGCCTCGGCGGTACGCAGCCCGCCGGTCTTGTAGGCGGTGGCGGCGATCTCGCCGACCGCGGCCCGGCTCTGGGCGGCCTGGGCCTCCAGCGGACCGATCCTGGCGTGCAGGCCGGCGGCGGCGGTCTGGTTCGTCTTGATCTCCTCGGTGAGCTTGTTGTAGGACTCGACGATCCGTTCCAGCTCCGCCGAGGAACTCTCGATCCGGGCGGTGAGTTCGGCCACCGAGGGCTCGGCCCGGACCGGTGCCGACGGGGCTATCAACGCGGCCGACAGACCGACGACCGCCAGGGTGCGCAGCAGCATCCGTAAGGACGACAAGAGCGGAAGACTCCTCTCCCACCGGTCACCGGAGGATGCTGACGCCTCCGGTGACACCGGCCGGGCCCGTCCGGATGGACGGCCGTTTACCGTGCCGGCCCGCTCAACCTAACCCGTGACGGGAGTGACGCGCAGACAAAGCAGCGGCGAATGTTGCCGGAGCGGTCCGGCGTGTCGTTGTGGCAGGTGGCAACCGGCGCGGCAGGGGAGTGGTCGACGGGCCGCTCCTGGGCGTTTGATGAGGAAGGTGGTTTTCGTCGTTCCAGGCGGATACCGATATGGATCGCGGTGGAAAAGAGTGATAAAACCGAAATGGTGGCCAGATGTCGGCGGCGTCGGTAGGCCGCCTCGCCGGAAGTGTCGGAAATCGGGGAGCGGCCCGGGCGGTCCGGCAACAGAATGAAGCCTCGGCCGGGAATCCCGTCGCACGCGGGTGGCGTCGCGTGCGGGTCCACCCGGTTCCGTCGGCCCCTCGGAGGACGCCGTGCAGGCAGACCGCGCGAGCACCCGACCACCACGCTGGTCCCGACCCACCACGCTGCTGTACGCCCGGCCCGGGATCGTGGTGACCACCGAACGGTTCACCGCCGGCCGGAGCAGTTACGCCGTGGCCGACCTCACCCACCTGCGCACCGGCCGTGGACCGCACGACCGGCTCGCGGCCCGGATCGTCACCCTGGCCGCCCTCGGTGCCGGCGCGACCGGCGTGCTGCTCGGCTTCACCGGCGGGCTGGAACGGCTCACCGCCGGGGCGTACCTGGGGCTGGGCGCGGTGTGCCTGCTGCCCGTGCTGCTGGTGCTGGCCGGGGACCGCTGGCGGCCCCCGCCCCACGAACTGCACGGCCACTGCCACGGCACCGAGCTGCTGCTGTTCAGCAGCGACGACCGGGAGCAGTTCGACCAGGTGGTCGACGCCCTGCGCCAGGCCCGCGAGCAACACCGCTACGCCGACGCCGACGACCCGTCACCGACCGCCACCTACTGGCGACCGACCCGCCCGTCACCGACCGCCACCTCCTGGCGACCGACCCGGCCGTGACCCCGGCCGTAGCCCGCAGCCGTCACCGCGACCGGGACTCCGAACTCACCCTGGCCGTGCGGGCCGTCAGCGGACAGCCGGCTCCGGGACGCGGGGACGCGCGCCGGTCGCCAGCTCCCGGGTCACCTTGCGCTCCGCCACGAACGACACGAACGGCACCGTGCCGGCGAGCATCACCAGCAGCATCCGCTTCAGCGGCCAGTCCACCCGCCGGCCCAGGTCGAAGGTGGCGGCCAGGTAGAGCAGGTAGAGCCACCCGTGCGCGGTGCCGACGACCGCCACCACGAGCGGCTCGTCGAACGCGTACTTCAGTGGCATGCCGATCAGCACCAGCACGGCCAGCGCCACGCCCACGATCCAGGCGATCACGCGGTACCGGGTAAGGGCTCCGCCCACCGTCGTCCGTCCTTCCGACCGGCCTCAGCCGGGATAGTCGCCGGGCCTCGCGCCCGGATTGGCGTTCAACCAGGTCAGATAGCGGTTGTACGCGGCCAGGTCGGCGTCGTCCGCGCCGTCGACCGGTGCCGCCGGAACCCGGGCGACCCGCACCGGGCGCCGTACCGCCGGGGTGGTCGGACCGACGGTGGTGCCGGCCGGCGCCGGCCCGCCCGGTGCGGCGGCCGGCGGGGGGGCCGCGCGCGTGCCGCGCAGCGCGTGCCGGACCTCCCGCCACCAGACGAAGACCACGAAGCCGGCGAAGATCGGCCACTCCACCGCGTACGCCCAGCTCAGCGTGTTGCCGGAAGCGGCCCGGCTGATCTGCCACCAGCCCAGCGCCAGGAAGCCCGTCACCAGGACGACCAGGGCCACGTGGCGGAGGATCCACGCCGGTGTCCAGAGCCGCTTCATGCCGTCGAGGGTACCGGGACGGGCCGGCGTCTCCGACGCGACGTCGTAGTCACCGCGCCGGAGGGTTTGGTGCCACTCCGGCTGGGCATCCGTCTAGACAGCCAGCGCAGTCGAACCCGAGGGGGCGACATGACCGAATCACTACACCGCTCCGGCGAGGCCAGTCCCGAACAGCTGATGCCCGAGTGGGACGGCGACCACGTCCACCGCACCGACCCCGCGGTCCCCGGAGCCGACGGTGAGCTGATCGGGGTGGACCCGGCCGAACTCGACGAGGCCGACCTGATCCGCGAGCTGCGGAGCCTGCACCGCACCCGGCTGGACACCCTCCGGCACGCCGCCGACGCGGCGCTCGCCAACCACCTGCGCCGCACCGCGGAGCTGGAGACCGAGTACCTGGCCCGGCACCCCGGCCGCGAGGTCGATCCGCACCGGCTGCGGGACGCCTGATGGGGGTGCTCGCCGAGCGCGGCATGTCGGCGCCGCCCGAGGTGGTGTTCAGCACCGCCACCGACCCCGACCGGATCGACGCCTGGTTGCCCGCGCCGTTGCGGGTCGACGGCGCGGCCCCCGCCAGCCGCTCCGACGACGAGCTGAAGGCCCGCTGGGACGGCCCGGACGGCGCGGCCGAACTGCGGGTCGTGGCGGGCGACGCCGGGGGCGCCCGGGTCCGGCTGGAGCTGCCCGCCGGGTCGGCCGCCGGACTGGCCGACGAGTCACTGGCCAACCTCGAACGCGAGGTCGCCGAGAACCTGACCGCCGGCTGACCCGCCCCGAGCGGGCGACGGACATCCCACCGATGCGAACGACTGACCGAGGAGACCCGGTGACGGAGAGCGGCCTGAAGCAGAAGGTGACCCGGTTGCGCCAGGCGTACGCCCCGCACGAGCACCGGCCGCTGGGCGGCTACCTGGCGGCGATGGGCACCTACGCCGGGGTGACCGCGTCGATCGCGGCACTGGTCAGGGCGACCGGCCGACCGGTGCCCGAGCGGCCCGCCCCGGGCGACGTGGTGCTGCTCGCCGTGGCCACCCACAAGCTGAGCCGGCTGCTGTCCAAGGACGCGGTGACCAGCCCGCTGCGCGCCCCGTTCACCCGCTACGACCGCCCCAGCGGCAGCGGTGAGGTGATGGAGCAGGTCCGTGACCAGGGCAGCGCCACCCGGCACGCGATCGGCGAGCTGCTGAGCTGCCCGTTCTGCCTGGCCGTCTGGGTGGCCACCGGGCTCACCGGCGGCCTGGTGCTGGCCCCCCGGCTGACCCGGCTGGTGGCGACCGCGCTGACCGCCGTCGCGGCGTCCGACTTTCTCCAGATGGGCTACGCGATGGCCCAGCAGGCCGCCGAGGGCGGACGGCACGCCGAGGCGTGACCCCGGGTACCGGAAGGGGCCGGCGGATCGTGTCCGCCGGCCCCTTTTCCGTGTTCCGTCGCCGCTCAGGTGGGGGTGGTGCCGTGGTCCTCCCCGGCCCAACCGCGGGACGTCTCCGGTTCCCGCTCGTCGGCGTCCGCTCCGGTGATCACCTCGCGGTCGACGGCGGTCTGCTCGTGCTCGTTGGCGAAGTCCGGCTCGGGCAGGGTGTCCTGCCCCTCGGGGGGTTGGCCGAGCGCCGGCACCCGCTCGTGGTGCTCCTGCTGGTCGGACATCTCGATCTCCTCTCGCCGGCCGGGGCCGGTCAGCCCGCCGACCCGCCCAGCAGGTCGGCCACCTCGTCGACCGCGTACTCCCCCTCGGGGAGCGCGGCGACCCGGGTGAGCAGCTCCGCCGGCAGGTCCGCGCTGACCGCCGAGCGGTAGATGTCGGCCTGGCTGAGCCGTTCCTGGCCGTGGTAGATCTCGTCCAGCAGCTCGTCGAGCTGCCGGAGGTCCGGCTGGTCGGCGCCGGGCAGGTCGCCGGCGCCGGGCGCGGCCTGGGTCACGGGTGCGTCGTCGGTCACCCCGCCCTGCTACCCGGGGCCGAAACGGTCAAACCCGTCAGGCCGGGGTGGGCAGGGTGGCCCGGCGGGCCCGGACGGCGGCCCCGAGGTGCTCCAGCACCTCCGCGGTGGTGTCCCAGTCGATGCAGGCGTCGGTGACCGACTGGCCGTAGGTCAGCTCCCGGGTCGGGTCCAGGTCCTGCCGGCCGGCCAGCAGGAAACTCTCCAGCATGATGCCGACGATGCCGCGCTGCCCGGCGGCGAGCTGGGCGGCCACGTCGGCGGCCACCCGGGGCTGGTTGCGGTGGTCCTTGCCGCTGTTGGCGTGGCTGGCGTCGACCACCAACCGCTCCGGCAACCCGGCCGCCCGCAGCAGGTCCAACGCCCCGGCCACCGACCCGGCGTCGTAGTTCGGCCGACCGCCGCCGCCGCGCAGCACCAGGTGCCCGTCGGCGTTGCCCCGGGTGTGCATGATCGCCGGGGTGCCGGAGACGTCGATGCCGGGGAAGACGTGCGGCACGCCGGCGGCCCGGATCGCGTCGACGGCGGTGCCGATGCTGCCGTCGGGGCGGTTCTTCATCCCGATCGGCATCGACAGGCCGGAGGCGAGCTGCCGGTGCACCTGGCTCTCCACCGTCCGGGCGCCGATCGCGCCCCAGGCCACCGTGTCGGCGATGTACTGCGGGGTGATCGGGTCGAGGAACTCGCAGCCCACCGGGAGGCCCAACCGGACCACGTCGCGCAGCAGCGCCCGCGCGGTCCGCAGGCCGGTGTTCACGTCGCCGGAGCCGTCCAGCGCCGGGTCGTTGATCAGGCCCTTCCAGCCGACCGTGGAACGCGGCTTCTCGAAGTAGACCCGCATCACCACCAGCAGGTCGTCGGCGTGCCGGTCGGCGGCCTCGCGCAGCCGGTGCGCGTAGTCCAGCGCCGCCGCCGGGTCGTGCACCGAGCACGGGCCGACCACCACCAGCAGCCGGTCGTCGGCGCGGTCCAGCACCCGGCCGACCGCGCGTCGACCGGCCAGCACGGCCGAGGCGAGCGGCGGATCCAGCGGCAGCTCGTGCAGGAGCAGGGCGGGGGTGGTCAGCGGCACGACACGGTCGATCCGCTGGTCGATGACCGCGCCGTTGTCCGGGGTGGGCCCGTTGTCCGGGGTCGTCACGGGGGGAGTCCTTCCGCCGACCGTGCCCGGGGCCGGTGCCCGGGTCGAGCCGGCTGCTCGTAAACAGAAGGGCAGGAAGCTGAAGGCTCCTGCCCGGCCGGCTCGAAACGCGGTGACGTCAGCTCATGGTGAGGTCACCGGCTCCGCAGCCGGCTGCCTAAACCATCGATACGAGCGCGTCACGCCGACCAGCGTACCCGACCGGAGGCAAGGACTCATCCGCTCGTCGGTCAACCCTCGCCTGACGTTCACCTCCGTCACTGCCACCGTCGGTAACTTCGGCGGCACCGCTCGCTTCCCCCGGAGGTTCCGATGGACCGTCGTACCGTCCTGCGCGCCACCGTCGCCGGTGGGGCCGCCGCCTTCGCCGGCAGCCTCTGGTCCGGCGCCGCGCTCGCCGCCCCGGCCCAGCCCGGCACCGGCCCCTACGGGCCGCTCGGCAGCGCCGACGGCAACGGCCTCCAGCTCCCCGCCGGCTTCACCAGCCGGGTGATCGCCCGCTCCCGGCAGACGGTGCCCGGCACCTCGTACACCTGGCATCCCGCGCCCGACGGCGGGGCCTGCTTCGCCGCCGGCACCGGCTGGATCTACGTCTCCAACTCCGAGGTCACCCCCGGTGGCGGGGCGTCCGCGGTGCGGTTCACCGCCGACGGCACGGTCAGCTCGGCGTACCGCATCCTCTCCGGGACCAACCAGAACTGCGCCGGCGGCGCGACGCCATGGGGGACCTGGCTCTCCTGCGAGGAGACCAGCCGGGGCTTCGTCTACGAGACCTACCCGCAGGGCGGCACCCCCGCCGCGCAGCGCCCGGCGCTGGGCCGGTTCAAGCACGAGGCGGCGGCGGCCGACCCGGTCCGCCAGGTGATCTACCTGACCGAGGACGAGACCGACGGCTGCTTCTACCGGTTCCGTCCCACCGTCTGGGGCGACCTCTCCGCCGGCACCCTGGAGGTGCTGGTCGCCGGCACCGCCACCGGCGGCCCGGTGAGCTGGGCCCGGGTTCCCGACCCGGACGGCCTGCCGACGGCGACCCGCAACCAGGTCGCCGGGGCGAAGCGGTTCACCGGCGGCGAGGGCTGCTGGTACGCCGACGGCACCTGCTGGTTCACCACCAAGGGCGACAACCGGGTCTGGGCGTACGACGTGGTCGGCCAGCGCATCGACCTGGCGTACGACGACTCGCTGGTGACCGGTGGCGCCGCCCCGCTGACCGGGGTGGACAACATCACCGGCACCCGCTCCGGCGACCTCTACGTCGCCGAGGACGGCGGCGACATGGAGATCAACCTGATCACCCCGACCGGGGTGGTGACGCCGTTCCTGCGGATCACCGGGCAGTCCTCGTCGGAGATCACCGGGCCGGCGTTCTCGCCGGACGGCAGCCGGCTCTACTTCTCCTCCCAGCGCGGCACGTCCGGCGTCCCCGGCGGTGGCATCACCTACGAGGTGCGCGGCCCGTTCCGCTGACGCCGGGGATCCCGTCGTACCCGGCGTGGCGGACGGGTCGGCGGGGTAACAGGATCCGCATGACGTACGAGCAGAGCGACCAGGAACGGGTGGAATCCCGCGCCCACCTGCTGCCCGAGGAGGCGGCGGTCGGCAGCGACGACCCGCAGGCCCAGGCCGAGGCGATCCTCGCCGAGTCGGACCGCCGCTTGGCCGACCAGCGGGCCGCCCCCGACACGGTGCTGGAGCACCGCACCTCCGCCGAGACCGTCCCCCCGGTCGAACCCCCCGACTGACCCGCCCGACCGCTGACCCGCCCGCCCCGGTGGCGACACGTCGCCACCGGGGCGTGGAGATCGGATAGCGTCGGGTCATGCCCGACAGCGGTTACCCCTGGCCCATCGAGACGACCCGACTGGACAACGGCCTGCGCGTGGTGGTGAGCGAGGACCGCACCGCCCCGGCGGTCGCGGTCAACCTCTGGTACGACGTGGGCTCCCGGCACGAGCCGGCCGGCCAGACCGGCTTCGCCCACCTCTTCGAGCACCTGATGTTCGAGGGCTCGGTCAACGTCGCCAAGACCGAACACATGAAGCTGATCCAGGGTTCCGGTGGCTCGCTCAACGCCACCACCAACCCGGACCGGACGAACTACTTCGAGACGGTCCCGGCCGAACACCTGGAACTGGCCCTGTGGCTGGAGGCCGACCGGATGGGCGGGCTGGTCCCCGCGCTGACCCAGGAGACGCTGGACAACCAGCGGGACGTGGTCAAGAACGAGCGGCGGCAGCGCTACGAGAACGTCCCGTACGGCGACGCCTGGCTGCGGCTGCTCCCGCTGCTCTACCCGCCGGGGCACCCCTACCACCACGCGACGATCGGGTCGATGGCCGACCTGAACGCCGCCGACCTGGCCACCTTCCAGGCGTTCCACCAGACGTACTACGCGCCGGACAACGCCGTGCTGACCGTGGTCGGCGACGCCACCGCCGCCGAGGTGTTCGCGCTGGCGCGGCGGTACTTCGGGGCGATCCCGGCGCGCGGTGACATCCCCGCCGCGCCGGACGGGCACACCGTCGCCGGCACCGGCCGGCCCGCCGTCGAGACGGTCACCGCCGAGGTGCCGGCCGCCCGGGTCTACGTCGCCCACCGCACCCACCCGTTCGGCAGCACCGGCTACGACGTGGCCACGGTGGCCGCGACGGTGCTCGGCAGCGGCCGGGGCAGCCGGCTCTACCAACGGCTCGCCGACGGCGAACGGCTCGCCCAGCCGGACCTGGTCGGCGCGTACGGGGTGGACCTGGCGCACGCCCCGGCACCGCTGATCGCGACCGCCACCGCCCGCCCCGGGGTGGGCGCCGAACAGCTCGCCGCCGGGGTCGCCGAGGTGGTCGACGAACTCGCCACCGTGCCGGTCACCAGCGCCGAGCTGGACCGGGCCAAGGCGCTGCTCAGCACCGCCTGGTGGCGGCAGATGGCCACGGTGGACGGTCGGGCCGACGCGCTCGGCCGGTACGCCACCCAGTTCGGTGACCCGGCGAAGACCGCCGACCGGCTGTCCGGCTGGCTGTCGGTCACCGCCGGGCAGATCGCCGAGCTGGCCGCCGACGTGCTCACCCCGGCCGACCGGGTGACCCTGACCTACCTGCCGGAGGAGACCTCATGACGCTGATCACCACCCGGCCGGGTCCGGGGAACGCCCGCCCGTACCGGTTCCCGACGGTGGTCCGGCGGGACGTCGCCGGGGGCCGGGTGGTCGCCGCGCACCTGCCCGGCCAGACTCTCGCCGTCGCGTTGCTGCTGCTCGACGCGGGTGCCGGCCGGGAGCCGGTCGGCAAGGAGGGGCTCGGCGCGGTGCTGGCCAAGGCGCTGGAGGAGGGCACCGTCCAGCGGGACGCCACCGGGTTCGCGTTGGCCCTGGAGGGGTTGGGCACCGAGCTGGCCACCGGGCTGGACTGGGACAGCTTCCAGGTCAGCGTGCAGGTGCCGGTGGACCGGCTGGTGGCGGCGGTGCGACTGCTCGGCGAGGCGGTGCGGACGCCCCGGCTCGACCCGGACGACGTGCGCCGGGTCCGCGACGACGAGGCGACCGGGCTGCGGATGGACTGGGCGAACCCCGGGCCGCGTGCCGACGCGGTGCTGCGCGCCGACCTGTTCGGCGCGGCGAACCGGTGGGGTCGACCGCTGTACGGCGATCCCGACTCGGTGGCCGGGCTGGACGTGGAGGACGTCACCGTCTTCCACTCCGAGTGGTTCCTCCGCCCCGGCACCCTGATCGTCGCCGGTGACCTGGACCGGCTCAACCTGGACACGCTGGGCGCGGCGGCGTTCGCCGGCACCGGCGGCGGTCCCGCCGAGCGGGGCGGCCCGATCGACGTGCCGCTGCCCGCCGGCCGGCGGATCATCCTGGTGGACCGGCCCGGGTCGGTGCAGTCCACGTTGCGGCTGGGGCACCCGTCGCCGCACCGCGCCCACCCCGACCACGTGCCGATGACGCTCGCCGGCACGGTGCTGGGCGGGGCGTTCACCTCCCGGCTCAACCACCTGATCCGCGAGGTGCGCGGCTACACGTACGGCATCCGGGGCGACTTCGCCTCGTCCCGCCGGTTCGGTCGGTTCGCGGTCAGCTCCGGGGTGCAGACGGCGGTGACCGCGCCGGCCCTGGTCGAGGCGGTCGGCGAGATCGCCCGTACCCGGGAGGGCGGGGTGACCGAGGACGAGCTGGCGGTGGCCCGTTCCTGGCGGGCCGGTCAGCTCTCGGTCGAGTTGCAGAGCCCCCGGGCGATCGCCTCGGCGCTTACCACCCTGGTGGTGCACGACCTGCCGGACGACTACCACGCCCGGTTGCGGGAGGAGCTGCTCGCCGCCGACGTGGCGCAGGTCTCCGCGGCCGCCGCCACGCACCTGCACCCGGACGCGCTGACCCTGGTCATCGAGGGCGACGCGGCGGTGATCCGCGACGACCTGGTCGCCTCCGGGCTCGGCGAGGTGACCGACCACGCGGGCTGACCGGCCGTCGGCGAGGTGGCCGGCCCTCGGCGTGACGGCCGGCCACGTGGGCTGACCGGCCCTCGGCGAGGTAGCCGGCCGTCGGCGGGGTGACCGGCCACGCGGGTCGAGTGGTTCTCCCTCCCGGGGCGGTGTGATTCCGGTCGCGCCGCCCCGGGAGCGCCGGGCCGGACCGGCGGTGCGGATGCTGCGGCCGGACGGCCCGGTCGCGGGGGATCTTCCGGGGCTTCCGGGCGTACCGTCGGGTGGTTTTCGGGGTCGGTGGCCGGCACGGGCGGCGACCGGGGGACGGGCGGTGGCCCGGGCGGTGGGAAAGGCTTCCCGTCGTGGGCCTGCGGCTGGGTAGCCTCGCGGGCATGAGGATCGGCATTGTGGGAGCCACCGGCCAGGTCGGTGGCGTCATGCGGCAGGTGCTGGCGGAACGCGAGTTCCCGGCGGAGCAGGTGCGGTTGTTCGCCTCGGCGCGGTCGGCCGGGCGCACGGTGGCCTGGCGGGGCGGCGAGGTCACGGTGGAGGACGCGGCGACGGCCGACTACTCCGGGCTGGACATCGTGCTCTTCTCCGCGGGCAAGGGCACCGCGAAGGAGCTGGCCCCCCGGGTCGCCGCGACCGGTGCGGTGGTGATCGACAACTCGTCGGCGTTCCGCACCGACCCGCAGGTGCCGCTGGTCGTCGCCGAGGTCAACCCGCACGCCCTGGCCGACCGGCCGAAGGGCATCGTCGCCAACCCGAACTGCACCACGATGGCCGCGATGCCGGTGCTGCGCCCGCTGCACGACGAGGCCGGGCTGGTCAGCCTGGTCGTCGCCACCTACCAGGCGGTGTCCGGGGCCGGCCTGGCCGGCGTCGCCGAGCTGGACGAGCAGGTCCGCAAGGTCGTCGAGGGGGCCACCGCACTGACCCACGACGGGTCGGCCGTCGAGTTCCCCGCGCCGCGTTCCTTCGCCCGGCCGATCGCCTTCAACGTGCTCCCGCTGGCCGGTTCGATCGTCGACGACGGCTCGTTCGAGACCGACGAGGAGCAGAAGCTCCGCAACGAGAGCCGCAGGATCCTGGAGATCCCCGAGCTGAAGGTCTCCGGTACCTGCGTGCGGGTGCCCGTCTTCACCGGCCACTCGTTGCAGATCAACGCCCGGTTCGCCCGGCCGATCACCCCGCAGCGGGCACGGGAGCTGCTCGACGGTGCGCCCGGGGTGGCGCTGTCGGACGTGCCGACCCCATTGCAGGCGGCCGGTCAGGACCCGACCTACGTGGGCCGGCTGCGGGCCGACGAGACCGTGGAGCACGGCCTGGCGTTGTTCTGCTCCAACGACAACCTGCGCAAGGGCGCCGCGCTGAACGCGGTGCAGCTCGCCGAGCTGGTCGCCGCCGAGCTGCGCTGACCGGCCCCGGCGCGGGTGCGTTACCTGCGGGTCGGCGGCGGGTAGACGGCCGTGCCGACACCGAGAGGAGAGCGCCATGACGACGGTCGGAGAGTTCATGACGACCCGGCTGGTGACGATGGACGGCGACGCCACGCTCACCGCCGCGGCGCAGGAGATGCGGAACAGCGCGATCGGCGACGTGGTGGTGACCAACGGGGACGACGTGGTAGGCATCGTGACGGACCGGGACATCACGGTCCGGGGTGTGGCGGAGAACCGCGACCCGGACCGCACCAGGCTCGGCGAGATCACCAGCCGGGACGTGATCACGGTCAGCCAGCACGACGACGCGGTGGCCGCCGCGGACCTGATGCGTACCTACGCTGTGCGCCGGCTGCCGGTGATCGACGACGGCCGGCTGGTGGGCCTGGTGTCGATGGGTGACCTCGCGGTGGAGCGGGAACCCCAGTCGGTCCTGGCGGACATCAGCGCCGACGAGCCCAACAACTGACACCCACGACCACGACGCCGGCCCCCGGAGCATCGCGGGGGCCGGCGTCGTCGTCGTCCGCGCCGCCCGCCGTCTTGTCGCCCGCCGCCCGCTGCCCGCTGTCTTGTCGCCCGTCGCCCGGCCGGGGGCGTTCACCCGATCCGGGTGAGGTTGGGGACGGGTCGACCGGGGACACCCTGCGGGTACCGGGACGGGACGACAGGGGAGAGGCCCGATGGTGGACGCGACCACGAGGTTCTTCGAGAGTCTGGACCGGCGGGGTTACGAACCGCTGCTGGACAAGGCCGTCGGGACGCTGCGCTTCGACCTGCACGAGGGGGCGCACACCACCCACTGGTTGCTCCGGGTGGACCGGGGCGAGGTGGCGGTCAGTCAGGAGGACCGGGAGGCGGACACGGTCATCGGGACGACACCGGCACTGTTCGAGGAGATGGCGGCGGGCCGGGAGGACGGCCTGGCCGCCGTGCTGCGCGGGGACATGACGGTGACCGGCGACGCCCGGCTGGTGGTGCAGATCGAGCGGATCTTCCCCGGTCCGCCGGACGCCCAGGGGCCGCGTCGGCTCCACCGGCGGGAGGTGCGGTGATGGGACAGAGCAACACGGTCCGGATCCTGGACGGCAACACGTTCGTCGTCTCCGAGGAGACCGGTGACATCGAGGCGACGCCGAGCGAGCCGACCGGACTGTTCTCCCTGGACGTCCGGTTCCTGTCCCGTTGGGTGCTGACCGTCAACGGGGAACGGCTCAACGCCCTGTCCTACGACGACCTCCAGTACTTCGAGGCGCGGTTCTTCCTGGTGCCCGGGATGGCCACCCACTACGTCGACGCCAAGCTGTCGATCATCCGGGAGCGCGCGGTCGGCGGCAGCTTCCGCGAGCAGCTGACCATCCTCAACCACGACGAGAAGGCGGTCGACCTGGAGGTCCGGATGGACGCCGGGGCCGACTTCGCCGACCTCTTCCAGGTCAAGGACGAGATCCTCAACAAGAAGGGCGAGCTGTACGCCGAGGCGGAGTCCGACCGGCTGCGGCTGGGCTACCGGCGGGGCAACTTCCGCCGCGAGACGGTCATCTCGTCGTCCCGGCCGGCCCGGTACGACCGGAACGGCTTCGCGTACTCGGTGCACCTGGAGCCCAACGAGGAGTGGACCGCCGAGATCGACGTGCAGACCTTCGCGATCGGCCCGGGCGGGCGGGACCTGCGGCTGGGGGTGACGGTGCACGGCCACGAGCGGCTCGCCCTCCAGCACGACCTGGAGGAGTGGATCGCCAAGGCCCCCAAGGTCAACAGCGAGCACGACCAGGTGGCCGCCACCTACCGGCGCAGCCTGGTCGACCTGGCGGCGCTGCGCTTCGCGCCGCTGTCGCTCGGCGGCCAGACCCTGCCCGCCGCCGGCCTGCCCTGGTTCATGACCATGTTCGGTCGGGACAGCATCCTCACCTGCCTCCAGGTGCTGCCGTTCGCCCCGGAGCTGTCCAAGACCACGCTGCGGATCCTGGCGTCGTTGCAGGGCACCCGGTTCGACGACTTCCGCGACGAGGATCCCGGCCGGATCCTGCACGAGATGCGCTACGGCGAGACCGCCGCCTTCGAGGAGCAGCCGCACTCGCCGTACTACGGTTCGGTGGACGCCACCCCGCTCTTCGTCGTCCTGCTCGACGAGTACGAGCGGTGGAGCGGTGACGCCGCGCTGGTCCGGGAGCTGGAACGGGAGTGCCGGGCCGCGCTGCGGTGGATCGACGACTACGCCGACCTGGCCGGCAACGGCTACATCTGGTACGAGCGGCGCAACACCGACACCGGCCTGGAGAACCAGTGCTGGAAGGACTCCTGGGACTCCATCTCGTACGCCGACGGCAGCCTGCCGCCGTTCCCCCGGGCCACCTGCGAGGTGCAGGGTTACGCGTACGACGCGAAGCTGCGGGCGGCCCGGATGGCCCGGGAGTTCTGGGACGACCCGGCGTTCGCCGACCGGCTGGAGCGGGAGGCCGCCGCGCTGAAGGAGCGCTTCAACCGGGACTGGTGGGTCGCCGACGGGGAGTACTACGCGCTGGCCCTCGACCCGGACGGTCGACAGTGCGACGTGCTCACCTCCAACATCGGACACCTGCTGTGGAGCGGGATCGTCGACCCCGACCGGGCCGAGCGGATCGCCGAGCACCTGGTCGGGCCGCGGCTGTTCACCGGCTGGGGCGTACGCACCCTCGCCGAGGGGGAGGTGCGGTACAACCCGATCGGCTACCACAACGGCACGATCTGGCCGTTCGACAACTCCTTCATCGCCTGGGGCCTGCGCCGGTACGGCTTCGCCGAGGAGGCCGCCGTGATCGCCAACGGCATCCTCGACGCGGCCACCTACTTCGACGGGCGGCTGCCCGAGGCGTTCGGTGGCTACCGCCGGGAGCAGACCAAGTTCCCGGTCGAGTACCCGACGGCGTGCAGCCCGCAGGCCTGGTCGACGGGGGCGCCGCTGCTGCTGCTGCGGACGATGCTCGGCCTGGAGCCGCACGAGGGGCACCTGGCGGTGGAGCCGGTGCTGCCGGTCGGGATGGGCCGGATCGAGGTGCTGGACATCCCCGGCCGGTGGGGACGGGTCGACGCCTTCGCCCGGGGCCGTCTCGATCTGCACAAGCTGGCCGACTGACCGGAGCGCCGCCGGTACGCCGGCTGCGCCCCTGAGCCGGCTGCGCCCCCACTGCGGCTGCGTGCCCAAGCCGGCTGCGTGCCTGAGCCGGCTGCGCCCCTACGGCGGTGTCGCTCACGCGGGGTAAAGTGCCCGGATGCCGGAACTCGTGTACCCGCCCGTGATCGCCACCGCCAAGACGCTGTTTCGGGTCCTCGACCTGCGACTGACCGTCGACGGGAGCCACCACGTGCCCCGGACCGGTGGGGCGGTGCTGGCCAGCAACCACGTCAGCTACCTCGACTTCATCTTCTGCGGGTACGGGGCACACGCCTCGCGGCGGCTGGTCCGGTTCATGGCCAAGCACGACGTGTTCGCGCACAAGGTCTCCGGCCCGCTGATGCGCGGCATGAAGCACATCCCGGTGAACCGCTCCGCGGGGGTCGGGTCGTACAACACGGCGGTGGACGCGCTGCGCCGCGGCGAGGTGGTGGGGGTCTTCCCGGAGGCGACGATCAGCCGGTCCTTCACCGTCAAGGAGCTCAAGAGCGGGGCGGCCCGGATGGCGCAGACGGCCGGGGTGCCGCTGCTGCCGGTGGCGCTGTGGGGCACCCAGCGGCTGTGGACCAAGGGCCGACCGAAGACCCTCACCCGGCGGCACACCCCGATCACCATCCTGCTCGGCGAGCCGATGGACCCGGCCGCCTATCCGGACGCCAACACGATGACGGCGGAGCTGAAGACCCGGCTGAGCGCGCTGGTCGACCGGGCCCAGCGGGAGTACCCCGACAAGCCGTCCGGCCCGGACGACACCTGGTGGCAGCCGGCGCACCTGGGCGGCACCGCGCCCAGCCCGCAGGAGGCCGCCGAGCTGGACCGCCGCCCCCGCCGCTCCACCGCCTCCTGACCAGTCCCCTCGCGGCCCGGGGTCGTCCGGCCGGCGGCTCAGCTACCGACCGCGGCCCGGTCGGCCCGGCTCAGCTACCGACGGCGTCCCGGCCGGCCGGTTGCGGGCGACGGTAGTAGTCGTCGCGGGACAGGAACTCCACCGGCAGGGAACCCGGCAGGGTCACCCGCGCCTCCCCGGTCATCGGGGCGGCGGTGGCCCGGCGGATCAGCACGTCCCGCTCCGGCGGTGCCAGCTCCACCAGCTCGGGGCGGGAGATCCGGAAGCAGGCCACCGTCCGGCGGATCAGCCGGGCCAGCTCGGTCACCGGGCCGAGCTGACCGCGTAGGGCCAGGGTGGGTTGCTGGATGGTCCGCAGCGCGTCGCAGACCACCAGCAGCTCCGCCTCCTGGGGCGGACCGTCCGGGTCGGACGAGGGGGTGGGCCGCAGCTCCAGCCGGGACGGCCACTGCCAGCAGACCTGCCCGCTGACCAGGCGGGGCAGCCGGACGTTCCGGCGGTGCCGGACCCCCGTCGAGTCGATCTTGCCGGCGACCAGGGCCAGGTCACCGGCGAGGCAGACGTACGCGAGGCGTCGGTCGGTGACGGTGACCGAGGCGGGCGCCGGCAACACCCACTGCCCGCGGGTGCCGGTCGGGCTGAGCAGGCAGCCGGCCACCGATGTCAGGTACCGCCCGAGCACCCGTTCACCGGGCTCCGGGACCAACTCGTGGTGCCTGTCGAGCACCGGGGCGAAGTTGTCCTCCGGTGCGTCGAACCGATGTGGTGCGATGAAGAACGGGGACATGTCCTCGCGCATCGTCACGACCTCCCCCCGCGCAGTGGTCTTCGACGTTCAGCCTTGTCGACCGGTGACGCACTGTCATGACACCCGTTAGGGGGTCGGCCGGTCGGAGGACGCCTGTGACCGGTAGGTGCCGATCTCCTCCGGCCGGATGAGTCCGTCCTCGATCGCGCGGGCCAGCAGCGCGGCCTTCGTGGCGGCCGGGCGACCCGCACGGGTGTACTTGATCCGCGCCCGGTCGACATATTGTTTGACGGTGTGCTCGCTGATCTGCATCCGGCGGGCCACCGACGCCTTCGACATCGACTGGAACCACAGCAGCAGCGCTTCCCGTTCCTTGTCCGACAGGGCGGGCCGGTCCGGTCGCGGATCCCCCACCATCGCCCCGGCCAGGGTCGGCGGCACGTACGGGCGGTCGCTGGCGGCGGCCAGCACGGTCGCCACGCAGTGCTCCCGCCCCTCGTGCTTGGCCAGGAACGCGGTCGCCCCGGCGTCGAGCGCGGCGAGCATCGTCGCCGGATCGGTGTGTTCGGAGTAGACCACCACCCGGTGGCCGGCGGCGCTCAGCTCGGCCAGCTTGTCGAGCACCATCCGGCCGCGTAGCCGCAGATCCAGCAGGATCACGTCGGCCTGCGGCGCGGTGCGCAGCACCAGGTCGGGGTCGTCACCGGTGGCGAGCACCCGGAGCCGGGGCTCGGTGGTCAGCCACGCCCGTACTCCGTCGATCACCACCGGGTGGTCGTCCACGATCGACACCCCGACGGGCCGCTCCCCGCTCATGGCCTGCGCCATCGGGTCTGCGTCCACCTGATCTCCCCGTCCCGCTCGTGCAGGTGTTCCACCTGCTCGTCGTCGTCGGCCGGCCCGGCCGACGGCCCGACCGTCCCCGGGCCGTTCACCTCTGGCCTGTCCGTCTCCGGGCCGACCGCCTCCGGGCCGACCGCCCCTGGACCGTTCACCTCCCGGCCGGTCGCCTGCGGGCCGGCCACGTCGGGGGCGACCAGGCTGACCGCCACCTCGTCCGGACCGGCCACCACGGTCAACCGGGCCCAGCCGGTGGCGTCCGCCAGCGCGGCGGCGAGCGGATCGGCCAACCGGCGGCGGACCTCCACCGGCAGCGGCGGCGGCGTGCCGACGGCGATCAGCTCGATCGGCAGGCCGTTGCGTTCGGCCAGGTCGGCGGCGGCCCGCAGCTCGTGCAGGAGCGGGTCCGGCACGTCGTCGGCCTCGGCGATCAACCGGCGCAGCCGGGTCGCGGCCAGCACGCACCGCCGCTGCACGAACGGGTCGGCCGGGTCGGCCCGACCGTCGGCCAGCTCCGCCAACACCTGCTCGGCGGCCCCGCCGACCAGTGCCAGCCGGCTGCGGCGGTCCGCCCAGGCCCGTTCGGCGGCGTCCTGTTCGGCGCGTACGGCCAGGGTCGCCGCCGCCGTGCCGGCCCGGTCCCGGGCCAGGGTGGCGATCACCGCCGCCCCGGTGAAGACCGCCACCGGCAGCGACGACGTGCCGTAGACGTACATCGTGAAGCGGGTCAGGTCGGCGGGGGCGGTCGCGCCGTCGCCGACGAGCGTGGCGAGCGCGATCAGCGCGTGACCGACCAGCAGGAGGATCATCCAGCGGATCGGGCGACCCCAGAGCACCACCACGAGGAACCAGGCCAGCCCGGTCCACGCCCAGTTCGCGGCGGCGAAGAGCTGCCGTTCGCCGGCCGCCGCGAAGACCGCCGCGTCCACCGCCAGCAACAGCGTCGCCAGCGGCAACGCCGGTGGCAGCGCGCCGTGCAGCAGCCGGTGGGCGGCGTACCCGCCGACGAGGCCGGCGGTCAGCCAGCCCGCCGCGACCACCGTCGGCGCGGCCAGCTCGGACCACGCGCCGAGCACGGCCGGCAGCCCGACCGCGAGGTGCCAGACCAGGGCGATGGCCACCGCCGCGATCCGGGCGCCCCGGTCGGAGAACCGGGCCACGTCCGCCGCCGGCCCGTCGACCGCCGGCCCGTCCATCGCCGACAGGTCGACCGCCGCCGGGTCCGCCGCCCTGGGCGCCGACCGGGGTACGCGGACCGGTGCCGGCGCGCGGAGGTCAGTCGACATGCGGCCACTCCAACCTGATCCGGGTGCCCTCGCCAGGGGCGGAGGTCACCTCCGCGCGCCCGCCGACGTCGGTCAGCCGGCCCCGGATCGACTCGCGCAGCCCGTACCGGTGGGCCGGGACGGTGGCCGGGTCGAAGCCGGGACCGTCGTCGACCACCTCGACCACGACGCCGCCGTCGTCGCTGCCCAGCCGCACGACCACGGCGGCGTCCGGTGCGTGCCGGGCCACGTTGGCCAGTGCGGCGGCGGTGGCGTCGACCAGCGCGGCGGTCACCCCCGCCGGGGCCGCGCAGGGCGGCAACGTGGCGGTCACCCGCAGCTCGGGGTGGGTGTCCAGCAACGCGCGCAGGCCGTCGTCGAGACCGGGCGGGCCGACCGTGGCCCGGGGCGACCCGCTCGTCGCTTGCGGACCGGCGGCGGCCAGGGGAGGGCCGGCGGGGACGCCGACCGGGCCGGGCGGCGGTGCGGACCGGGCGTTCGCGAGCCCGACCAGGGTACGCAGGTCGGCGGCGGCCCGTTGGCGCAGCGCCGCCGAGCCGGCCGGCAGGGCACCCAGCCCGACCATGGTCAACGTGGACAGGACGGTGTCGTGCAGGTCCCGGTTCTGCCGCCGTTCTACCTCGCGGATCGTCCGGGCCAGCACCGCCTCCCGGCGCAGCCGCTGGAACTCGGTGAAGGCGGCGTCCGCCCGGCTGATCCACCGGCGCATCACCACCGCCATCATCGCCGCGCAACCCGTCTGCACCAGCAGGGTCGCCGCGTGCGCGGACGCCTCGACGGTGTTGCCGGCGGCCGAGGTGCCGGCCGCGTATGCGGCGGTGACCAGCAGGCCCACGGGCACCGACCAGCGGACCGGCGCGGTGGCCTGCGCGTTGATCACCGTGGTGCTGGCCAGCACGGCGAGCCAGCTACCCTCGCCGGGCAGCACCTCCGGGGCGACCAGCAGCGGGGCCAGCAGACTCGCCCCGACGGTGAGCGCGACGTCCCCGGCGACCATCCCGGGACCGATGCCGACCCACAGCGCCCGTGCCGCGTAGAAGACCGACCAGCCGGTCAGCACGACCACCGTGGCCAGCAGCAACGGCACCCGGACCGGCGCGGTGCGGACCGCCAGCGCGGTCACCGCGCCGAACAGGCCGCAGGTCAACCGGAGCATCGCCGGCAGGGTGGTGAAGATGAGCTGCAACGCGCCACCCGCCGGCCGATCCAGCAACGACGGTGACGAGGTCGGAGCGGGAACGGCCGACATCAAGAGAAGTGCGTCCTTCGGGCGGTGACCCGTCCGGGTCTGCTCGGCGGTGCATCGACGCCGGAGAATAACACGAACAGCCCTAACCGATCACCAATGGTGTGCGGCGTGTCGCGTTGCGTCCGGCCTGCCGGCACACCCGGCACCTCGGCGGACCCGGCATCCCGGGCTGCCCGTCGTCGCCGGTCAGCGGCGCAGCCACGCCAGGGCGGCCGGTGCGCCGTCGAGCACCGAGATGTGCCCGCCGTCGGCGGCGATCCGCAGCTCGGCCGCCGGGCAGACGCCGGCCAGCCAGCGGCTGTGCGCGGCCGGCACCACCCGGTCCCGCCCGCCGTGCAGCAGCAGCACCGGGACCGGCACCCGGGCCGGGTCGAAACCCCACGGCGCGACGTACGCGAGGTCGTCGTCGACGAGCCCCGCCGGGCCGCCCCGGACCGCCGGGCCGACCACACTGTCGAACCAGGACCACGGCCCGGCCAGGGCGGCGAGGTCGGCCGGGGTGAACTCCGGGTCGTAGTCGGCATCGGACGCCGCGAGGCGTTCCCGGGCCGCCCGGCCCTGCACGGCGGCCCCCAGCGACGTCACCCCGGAGGGCGTCATCCCGCCGAACCAGTCCAGCCCGGCCGCGCCGTAGGGGGCCAGCCCGGCGACCGCGACCACGGCGGTCACCCGGTCGGGCAGCAGCGCCCCGCAGGCCAGCGCGTGCGGTGCGCCGCCGGAGTGGCCGAGGGTGGCGAACCGGTCCAGGCCCAACGCGTCGGCGACCCGGGCGGTGAACCCGGCCGCCGAGGCGACGTCCCGGTCGGGCAGCCGGGTGGAACCGCCGTAACCGGGCCGGTCGAACGACACCCAGCGCAGGCCGAGGCGGTCGGCGTCGGCGAACAGCGGGGCCGGCGGGGTGCCGATGTTGGGGCTGCCGTGGTGCCAGACGACCGGCAGCCGGCCGGTGCCGTCGTCGCCGGTGTCGTAGACGTGCAGGGTGCCGCCGCCGGGCAGGCTCAGGTCGGTCTCGGTCAGCACGGCGGCCCCCCGGCGGGAGGGTGGCTCACCGCTCCGCCCAGCCCGCCGGGTTGCTGAACGATTCCCGGGAGATGCCGGAGCCGGTCCGGGGCCAGTCGCCGAACCGCTGGTCGTGCAGGTGGGCGAAGAAGTAGCAGATGCCCTGGAAGTCGCCGTCGGGCACCGCCCGCGTCGGGTCGGCCCGGACCGCCTCGTAGAACTCCCGGCCCAGCGCCACGACGTGCCCCCGGCCGTAGAGGAAACCGTCGTCGGAGCCGTCGATCACCGCGTGCACGTCGGCCCGGTCGATGTCGTACAGCTTGCGCTCGACCACCCGGTCGAGGTCGGTCAGGTCAGGGCTGGACAGGTCGGCGCAGAGCTGGCCCAACTGGTCGAGGAAGGCGTCCCGCCAGGTGTCGAGCGCGGAGGCGCTGTCGTCGTCGGCGGCCGGGTCGCGGGTGAGCAGCGCCCGGCGCAGCGCGGCGGCCTCGGGGCCGAGCCGCTCCCAGGCGGCCTCCACCAGGTCCCAGAACCGGGCCTCCTCCTCGGCCGTGGGCAGGCGGTTCGCGGTGTCCGTGTCACTCATGGGCCGCACGGTAGCGGGCCGCTCCGACGTTTCCGCTCACCGTCCCGGTGCGGGCACGGTCGTCCCGGTGTGGGCGGGCTGCCGATGGGGAGGGGCGGTGCGGGTGGGGGCGGTGCGGGTGGGGCCGCCCGTTGGGGGGCGGCCCCGGATGCACTCAGCGCAGCCCGTGGCGTGCCTGGTGGACGAAGGCGGACCAGGCGGTCGGGGAGAACCGCAGCGTCGGACCGGCCTGGTCCTTGCTGTCCCGTACGCCGATCATGCCGGGCAGGTTGTCGGCCACCTCGACGCAGTTGCCGCCGCTCCCGCCGCTGCGGGTGCTCTTGCGCCAGACGGCACCGGCCAGGTCGTTCATGTTCGCTCCTCGATGATCGTCCCCGGTGACAGCAGGGGTACGCGCAGGCCACCGCAGCCGGCGCCTACTCTCCCCCTGCGACGTAGACCCCGCGCCCCGGCTGCCCCACGACCAGGTCGCGGTCGTGCAGGAGCGAGACGGCGCGGTACGCGGTGGCGACGCTGACGTCGAACTGGTCGGCAAGCTCGCTGGTGCTGGGTAGCTTCGTCCCCGGCGTGAGTTCGCCGCTTTTGATCTTCGTGGTCAGCGTGTCGGCGATGCGTCGGTATTCGGCAGGTGCAGAGGGCATGGCTTCGTTCCCTTGGTTCGGCCCTGCCATCTGACCACGAGCCGACCAACGTCAGCAAGTGATGTAAGGCGATCACGCGCTGTGCCTTTACCTACGTCAGATAGTGACGTAGATTCTTCGTGGCTGCCCTTGGTTCGGCAAACGAAGGCCAGTCCCCGTCAGGGCGGCGTGGATCCCGTCGCCCTGACGGGCCATTCCATCCCGAGCGTCGGGGAGTGCCCATGGACCGGATCCGCCAGGACGACTACCTGTTGGCTGCCATGCTGACCCTGGCCAGGCGACACCGGCCGGTGTGGAGTTGGCGGCGCTGGCGCAGGGTGTGCCACTGCGGCGCGGAACTGCCCTGCCGGGCGTGGCAGCGCAGTCCGGTCGGTCGGGCGACCCGGGCCACCGTCGGTGAGATGCCGCTGCTGGTCCGGGCGGCGTGGGACTGTCTGGACCAGCACCGGCGCAGCCGTTGCGGGAAGTGCGCCGAGGCCGGGTTCTGCCCGGTCGCGGAGGCCGCAAGGCACCGGATCAGGCAGTGGCGCAGGTTCCGGCACGTCTGGGGGCGACGGTGAGCGCGCCGCTGCCCACGGCGGGTGACCTGGTGATCGTGGGTCGGGCGGCCAGTGTGCAGTTCCTCCGGCCGATCAGCTGCCGGGTGATCCGGATACTCGACTGGATCACCTACGACGGGTGGTGCTGGCTCGACGTCTACCAGCTCAACGCCAAGGGGGACGCGATGGCCCGGCGGTCGATCTACGTACAACCGGCGGGGTTGGAGGTGGTGCAGGCTGCGCCGACACCTCGCGCGCCGAGCCGGGCGGGGGTGCCGCCCAACGTACGCCGGTTGCCTCGTGCCGCCGGGACGCCGCCGGCAACCGCCGGGCGAGGTTCGGCCGGTAGGGGGTGACGGGGCGTCAGGGGGTGTCCGCGCTGGCGAAGTAGGGCTCGGCCGCCTCCAGTCGGGGCACCCGCACGCCCAGCCTGCGCGCCTCGGCGAGGGTGTCGCGGCAGACCGCGCGCAACTCCTCGGGGTTGGCGTGGGCCTGCATCACCCTGCGCATCGGCGGGAAGCGACTGAACAGCAGGGAGAGTGCCGGTGCCGCCAGCCAGATCGGGGCGGTGAAGGGCTTTAGCTCGGCGCGGTGCCGCCGCAGGTCGACGCCGCGTGCCTCGACGAGCGGCAGCAGCTCGCGGGTGGCGAGGATCGCCTCGCGTACGTCGCCGGTCGTCAGCGTGGACAGCGAGCCCCGCCGCAGGCTCTGGGTGTGCAGGCCCGCGTTCTGGGCGAAGTGGACCGACAGCCAGCCCCGGAAGTCGGAGTTCTCCCGGATCCTGAACGCCGCCCCGCGAAACACCTGGCGGACGGCCTGCTCACGGCCGGTCGGCGGTCGGTCCATGGTGCCGAAGAAGACCACGGGCAGCAGTGCCGCGCGCAGCACCCCGTCGTCGCCGAACCCGCCGCCCGCCCCGGGGAAGCCCCAGGCCACCTGGTCGGCGGGGAGGTGTGCCGTCGCGGTCGACGGCTCGACCCACAGGTTGTTGAAGACGAGCACCGTCGCCCCGCCCACCCGTGGCCCCAGATAGGCCGCAGCCTCCGCGAAGTTGTAGTGCTGCACGCTCAGCACGATCAGGTCGAAGTCGTGGTCCGGCTCCACCGACTCGCGGTAGCGCACCGGCCACTTCTCGACGACCCGCTTGCCCCACGGCCGCCGTCGTACGTCGAGCAGGTCGAGGTCGATCGAGTCGCCGTACGCCGCCGCCCGCCCCGGTCGGACGTAGAACTCGACCTGGTGCCCGGCCTGCTCCAACGCCCATCCGTACGTCGCGCTGATCACGCCCCGGCCGAACATCAAGATCTTCACGCGCACCCCACGGCTATAATTGGAGGCCATCTCCACTTTCAAAATATGGAGACAGTCTCCACTTGTCAACGTGAGGCCCCCGGATGACCGACGCCCAGCCGCCCCGCGCCGCTGCCCAGCCGCCGCCTGCCGCCGCCAAGCCGCTGCGCGCCGACGCCCGCCGCAACCGCGACGCCCTGATCGCCAAGGCCCGCGAACTCTTCGCCGACGGCCGCTTCGACCTGCGCTTCGACGACTTCGCCAAGCTGGCCGGCGTGGGCACCGGCACCCTCTACCGGCACTTCCCCACCCGGGAAGCCCTCGCCGAAGCGGTCTACCGGGAGGAACTCCGGGCCATCTGCGACCGGGCACGGGAGATGCAGGCCACACTCCCCGCCGACGAGGCGCTGGAGACCTTCCTGCGCGGCTTCGTCGACCACCTGCACGTCCACGAAGGGCTCGCCCGCACCCTGTCGACCCTGATGGCCACCCAGTCGGGCGTCATGGCCGAGGGTGCCCAGGCTCTGGGGCAGATCGTCGACGACCTGCTGGGGGCCGCCGTCAGGGCGGGGAGCATCCGGGACGACGTGGGTGCGGGTGCGGTCATGATGGCTGTTCAGGGGATCTGTGCGGCGTACGGGCACCCGGCCTACCGGGCTGACGCGGACGGTGTGGTCACCCTCGTCCTTGCCGGTCTGCGCCGAACGGCGCGGTGAGCGGACCGCACCGGTGTGCCGCCCCGCCCGGTCCGGCCTGTCGAGGGGGAGCGGTGGCGGGGTGCGGACGGCGCTCGTCCGCCCGCACCCCGCCGGTGCCTCAGGTGTCGTAGCGGCAGGTGCCGCCGGTGTTCGCCGTACAGTCGTTGAGCTGGAGGCTGTCCAGGTTGATGGCCTGGTTGCCGGTGGTGGACTGCGCCGGCACGTTCACGGTGAGCCGCACGCTGGCGGCGTTCGCCGGGGCGGTGGCGGTCGTCCGGTACTCCAGCCAGTTGCCGGCGAGCGTGTCGGTCGCTCCGGTGCTGGTCGACAGCAGGGTGCCGCTGGAGTTGTACCAGGCGAGCTGGAGTTGGGTGTTGACCGCCGTGCCGCTGCGCAACCGGGTGAACAACTTGTACGTCCGGCCGGCGGTGACCGTGGCCCGGTTCGTCAGCGAGATCGACGACGTGTTGGACGGCCCGGTGTAGGTGTTGAACTGGACCGACCGTCGGCCGTCGAAGTAGGTGCAGGAGTTCCCCGAGATGCCGCACGCGGGCGTCACCTGGTGCCAGCCGCCCGACGAGGTGAACGTCGACGTGCTGCTGCCCGGGGTGGCGGCCTCGACGGTGCGCTGCTCGGCGGTGAGCAGGTCGTTGTTCGCGCCGACGTCGCAGCAGACCGGCGCGGTCAGCATCGGGTGGTTCGCCACGTTCACCTTCGCGGTGGACGGGCTCGGGTCGATGTAGAAGCTGGCCGACAGCTCACTCGGGTCGTAGTAGCCGCGGAACCCGGGATCGGTGTTCCAGTTGTCCCACCAGCCGTACATGATGTCGGGCACGTAGGAGGCCCCGGTCTCGGCCATCCAGGCGTGCCCGGCACCGAGCACGTGCAGCAGCTCGTGCCCGGCGACCCCGGTCGTCCACGACTCGGTCACCGCCGAGCAGTGCGTGCCGCTGGAGTTCCCGCCGTTCGGGCACTGGTAGGCGTCGGAGTTCGACGCGAAATCGGTGAAGACCAGGTAGATCCGGTTGCTGTCCTGGTATCCGGCGGAGACCAGGTCACTGCGGACCGTGCTGGCGGGGGTGTTCGGGTTCGCCCCGGCGTCGATCTTCTCGGGTACGACCAGGGCGCGGGCGTAGCCGGCGTACGTGCTGGTGTCGTAGCCCGTACGGCAGCTCAGGTTGTAGTGCTGGTCGTAGTTGGTCGACTCGTCGAGCGCCCAGTCGATGCGGTCCACCACCTTGGCGATGTACTCGACGTTGGCCTCGTAGTTGTTGCCCACGCCGTCGTGCCAGGCGTAGATCACCTGGACGGCGGGGGTCGCGCCGGTCGGGGCGGCCGGGTTGGCCACGGTGGACTGGCAGCCGCGCTTGGGCACGGTGGGCATGCTCGGCTGCGCGTACGGCTGGGCCGGCTCGCTGCCAGGCCCCCAGGCCAGGGCGGGAGTCGGGGCGGAGAGCACCGCGAGGACGGTGGCCAGGGTGGCGGCGGTGACGGCGGCGAGGGTACGCGGTCGTCGGGTCCGGAACGGGGACCGGGGCAAGGATGCTCCTCGATTGGTGGCGGACACCGCCGGTAGACGGTGCGTGTCCATCCAAGCGAGCTGCGTTACATAGATCAATGTAGATTGATGGTGAACAAGGTCATTCCCAGGTCGTGGGTATGTGCTTGCCTGCCGGCAAGTGACCTGCTGTGACCGACCCATCACGAAAGATGCAGGGGGTTGGTGGCTGTTTGCCGAGGTGGCCGGCCCCCGCCGAGGTCATCGTCTCCAGAACAGCAGGTGGGTGACCCCGCTGGGGCTCGGGACCGACTCCAGGTGGAACCGGTCGAGAAGGTCCTCAGGGCTGTCCCACAGCCGTTCGCCCCGGCCGAGGTCGACGGGTGCCACGGCGATGTGCATCGTGTCGACCAGGTCGGCCTCGATGAACTCGCGGATCGTGGCGACTCCGCCGCCGAGGCGTACGTCCCGACCGGCGGCGGCCTGCCTCGCGCGCGACAGCGCCTCGGCCGGGCTGGCGTCGAGGAAGTGGAACGTGGTGTCGGCCAGGGTGAACGACGGGCGTTCGTAGTGGGTGAGGACGAAGACCGGCGTGTGGAACGGCGGATTGTCGCCCCACCAGCCCTGCCACTCGTGGTTCTCCCACGGGCCACGCTGGGGGCCGAACTTGTTGCGGCCCATGATCTCCGCGCCGATGTTGTGGTCGTAGTCGCGGGTCAGGTAGTCGTCCAGCCCGCGAGTGCCGCCGGGTTCGGTGCGATACACGAAGCTGGCGGTGGCGGCACGCCAGGAGAACAGGGGAGTGGGGTCGGCGTGGCCGAAGGGTCGCTCCAGGCTCTGCCCCTCGCCGGTGCCGAACCCGTCACGCGACAAGCAGAAGCTCTGCACCCTCAACAGTTGTGGCACGAATCCTCCTCGATGGCCGACGGGCGGCTTCTGGTGGCAACTTGCAACCGGTAGCACCGTACTACGCTGGTGGCATGCCGCAACCAGTTGGGGCCGGCCGCCTATCCGTGCCTGAGGGAAAATCGGGGTGCCCCATCAACCTGACGGTCGAGTTGCTGGGCGACCGGTGGAGCCTGGTCGTACTGCGGGACGTCATGTTCGGCGGATACCGGCACTTCCGCGAACTCCTCACGAACTCGGTCGAAGGCATCGCGTCGAACATCCTCGCCAGCCGCCTGTCGAAGCTCGTGAACTCGGGCCTGCTCAGCCGGCACGACGACCCGAGCCACCGACAGAAGATCGACTATCGGCTGACCGAGGCGGCGATCGAACTCGTCCCGGTCATGGCGCACCTCGGCGCGTGGGGCTCCCGATGGCTTCCGACCTCACCCGAGCTGTCGATCCGCGCCCAGCTCCTCGCCGACGGCGGCCCTGAGCTGTGGCAGAGATTCATGGACGAGCTTCGTATCATCCACCTTGAAGGCCGGCCGCAACCCGCCGACGGCGTCCTCGCCGAACTCACCCTGGCCTACGAGCGTGCCGCAGCTGCCGCTGACCGGCCCCACCGCTCATCGAGTCCTCAGTAGGGCGAAGTACCTGTGCGCCCGGCAGGATTCGAACCTGCGGCCTTGGGATTAGAAGTTGAATCCCGCACGGGTTAGCGCGTTGTCATGAGTGGCTAGGGGTGTCTATCTGTCCTGGTAGACACCCCTATGCTTGCCGGTCCGTGTCAGCTCGTGATGCCGGGTCCAACGGCGTCCGGGCTCACAGCGGGCACACCTGCACGACGGTCGGCGCGTAGCGCAGGCGTGGGTAGGTGGCCTCTGTAGAGCTGAACCCAATCTAGCGTAAACCGAAGCTGCGGATGAGATGAGGCCGTTCATTCAGTAGAAACTCCAAGCGGGCGTCATTCCAAACTTCGATTATTGGGCGCTGCCCACGGGAATTGTGTCGTTCGATCCAGGCGATGGCGTCAGAGGTGAAGCGTCCACTAGTCGCCAGAACAAGCACATCGAATGGCGGATTGTCCCAGTGGCTGATGCTTACGACGGCTTGGCTTGCGTCAGTATCACGGATGGCGCGGGAGAGCCAATGCTTGCATTGAATTGCGACTCGCTGTGAACTATGCCCGCTCAATGGATCTTTGCGAAGGCGCACGGCACTCACATCACGCCCATGGTCGGCGGCGTTGGTGTGCATAAGCCAATCGACGTTTTCGTAACCTTCGGTCTCGACAACAAGCTGGAAGATGAGACGCTCAAAGGCGGTGAAGTCAATCTTCTCCCACGCCAATTCTAAGCCCGCTCGCCTGACGGGAAGGTCAACCGGCGAATATGCCATAGCGTCTTCGAGTTGAAGTGCTCGGGAGAAAAGTATGTGCGAAATCGTCGACTGTGGTAAGCGTGAGTCGCGCCGATAAACGCTTACGTCCCAACCTTGGGCGTAGGCGCGATCGACGTCTCCTGAGATTCTAGTTATTGCGCTGTTCGCGGCCTGCTTTGCAGGCACCCGTTCCCTCGCCACGTAAGCGGCGCTATCTCTTGCTGCTCGCCAGATGAAGTAGTACATCTGACCGATTGAGTACCAACGCAGCGCGTGGCGGAAAACCTCTTCTGTCCGTTGCCCTGGCGTAAAGTCGAGCCCATGTCGTTTAAGCATGTGAACCAAATAGGCTTTGCACTCCGACACTGCGAGGTCGAACCAGAAGTCCGAGAACTGGTCCGTCCAACGGTCGGGCCAGCTGTCCCGAGAGATTATCTGGGAAAGTCCCTTGAGGTATTCTCGAATCCGACTCTCCACATCGCCAGTGCCTGTCAGATAATAAGACGCAAGCATTGGGTAATGTTGGTTGTCAAGCGTGCCATCATCCTTCCATACGAAAGCATCGGATGACGAAGAGGGATGTATCTGTAGAATCCCTCGGTCGATGAGGGTTTTGAGCAGCTTCAGATCAAGGTCTGATGTAGGCGTTAAGGGGGTGCCTCGTTCTACGACTGGAACGGTAGCTCCTTCGGAGACCTCTTCTCCGTCTTCGAATAATGCGGCCACCGCTAGGGCCGAGGGCAGATCGAGATCTTCGGCGCGAATCGGTGACCCGCTCTCCGCTACTTCGAAGTGCTCGGAGATCGCAGCCTGCATAGCTGCCGCCGCTCTACGTTGGTCAGCTTCTAGTCGTTGCTTCTCTGATTCGACGCAGGTCCGGCAACGGGTGGGTGCGAAGCGATGGCCGGAGGTCCATTCCGAACGAGTTCTGTAAATGAATCCCTTGCCGCACTCAACGCAAGCCTTGCTGGACGAGCGGGCATAGCAAGATTCTGAGACGGTCTTGCTGATCTTATGTGCGGGCTGTTCAAAGCGCTCTGATAATTCTTTTACTGTGAATGAGAAGGAGCCGTCGTCTTCAGTAGCCCAATACATCGAGCAGAGATCAGCAAGTGTAGGATCCTCAGCTTCGACCTCGACCTTGAACTCCGGCACGAGACCTCCCTGGCTGTTCGTTAACCCGCCCTGGGACTTACAAATGCTCGGCAGGTAGGTTGCGTTTCCATTTCAATTCGACGGCTGCGAGTCATGTCGACAGCCAGTCTAGTGTTGGCCCTAGCGATTAGCTTTCGGGTGAAGTGGCAGATCGAAGTTGCCTGCCCACCCGAATATGTCGTCCTTCAGACGTTCGCTATTTCTGATTCTCGATCGGCGGCGAAAAGTAGAGTCCCAACATCTGAGTTGTCCAGTCGGCTTGGCGAACTTCCCCTCGCGGGCCGAATTCCGAGAACCAAGGCTTGATGTCAAAAACGGGGCTGCCGCTTACCGCGTCCAGATCCTCAACGTGAAGGTCAAGACCGTCAACTTTGATGAGGCGGCACCGGGATACGCCTAGCCAGTTGATGCGGCGCATGTTGCGGTGGCCGAAGATGCCTACCTCGGGCCACTCGGGGTTGTCTCTCGGGCGGCGAGCACCAAGATGCAGATCGGTAGGATCTGTGAGGTGGAAGCGGAAGACGATTTCTAGGTGAGAGAACTCATCAAGCCCTTTGGTGGCAGCCGGCGAGAAGCGTTCGCCATCGATTCGGACGATCGCTCGGCTGCCGCCCCAGTAGTCGTCGGTCGGCTCGGTTCGCCCGCCTACGACGTGCGCAATGGGTTCGACGGTGAATCTTTCGGCTGTCATCGCGGCCTCCGGTCTTCGGGGTTGCTGTTTAGGCGAACGTTGCCAGGTAGCTCTTCGCTCGCGTTTCGATGTCTCGGACTGCTCGGATGTTGCGGCGCGTGTAGGGGGCAAGGATGGCGCGCATGTCGGCGGCAACTTGGCGTGTACGGCCCGAGCGGACGCCGTCCATCGCGTCCAGCGCGCGGGACCACGTCCCGCAGGCTTCCTCGATCTCGCCCTGTCGTGCCTGCACTGCTCCCATGTATCCGAGGGTGACTGCATGGGTGCGCGTGAAGGCCGAGGCTTTCCGGGTCCTCACGCTGCGGCGGAAGTGTCTCGCCGCGCCCGCGAAGTCGCCCGTATCGCGAAGTGCGCAGGCGGTCTCGTGAGCCAGGCTGGCTTCCGCGAAGAAGAAGACCCTCCCGGGTTCGTCGTCGCCTTGGGTGGCGGAGGAGAGGTCATCCTCAGCACGGAGTAGCGCGCGGGCGGAGCGTTGTTTCTCGCCGTTCACCGCGAGCGCGCGAGCGTAGACAACGCCGAGTAGTGCGCGCTCTCTTGGGGACGCGGACTCGTAGCGCTTACCTTCGACGGAAGCCGCCGCCAGGTCGAGAGCGTGCTTGTGGTGCCCGAGGTCGACGGCCTGGTGCGCCATGGCACGTAGGACGTGGCCTGCCATCGCCGGGTTGTCGGCTTCGGCGGCCAGCTTCACTGCCACGTTGAAATAGTGCTGGCCGACGTTGTGTTCGCCGTTGTCGAATGCCATCCAACCCGCCAGGTAGGCCAGTTCGCTGGCAGCGGTGAACATGTCACGTCTGAGATTTTCGTCGGCGTACCGTCCGCGTAGGTAGGTCGCCACGTCGGAGGTGAGGTACTGGACGACTGCCGAGCGGGCGTGTCCGCCACCTCGCCGTTGGTCAACGCGTGAGAACAGTGAAACCATGTCGATCACTGCCTCGACGTCGCCCTTGCTGACGTGCCGGCCAGCTGCTGCGCCGCGTGTCTGGCCGCGCTCGGCCATGTGCGTCCACCAGCGATCGGACGGCAGCGCCAGCGCGGCGAGCGAGTAGGCGGCAGTGCTGAGAACGCGTCTGCGTTCAGCGTCCACGTCGACTCTCCCGAGTTCGGTTAGCGCTGACAGCGTATCGACCTGCCAACCGAGCATGTCCGCTGAGGACAGCGGTTGGCCGGGCAACCCGATCTCGTCAAGAGTGACAACCCGACCGAGCTTTCGAGACAGCGCTTCACAGAGCAGCACAGGTGCGCGGCCTGAGGGCTTGGAGCCAGCGATCCAGTGGGAGACGTGGGAGCGGCCCACTCCGGCGAACTCGTTGGCGTTGCTCTCTTGGGCGACGCGGACCAGCGCTCGTGCAACCTCAGCATGGGACATGCCTGCTTCCGCGATGACGGCTGCGAGCCTGGCGTTGCCGGGTCCTGGTTGCGGCACAGCGCCCCCCGCCTTTAGTCGATCTTTCACCACGTTCACCGCTTCGACGTGCGTCACAGCGTACCTACGGGCTGTGGTTTGCGATTCGCTATAGGTACGCAAGACAGCGGCCAACCTGGTGCACATTAGGCCATATCGCCTCCGTCTTGCATACCGGAGACCGCAACGAGCTCCCCATTGCTACGAGCGGTGCGCGCCGTGGTGGTGGGCGATGGGCGGGGCACGCCGTGTGACCAGCGTGGATGGATCCACGCGGCGTGCCCCACCCCCTTGGAGGCAGATCACGTGACGACTTACCTCGGTGGTGGTCAGGTCGACATCGCGCAAGCCGAGCTGAACCGGCACGCGGTATCGAGTGCAGATGGGCGGTGCATCGGCTGCGGGTCGCTCGGGTCGTGCTCTGTCCGTGACAGCGCCGTGCGGGTGTTCCGCATCGCGCTGCGTCTACCGCGCCGGGTCCCGGGGGCGACGCGTCCGGAGTTGATCGGCGCACGACGGGTGGGCGGACCGCACTACTTCGGCGCTGCGCCACGGACCGCTGCCGAGCCGGCCCCTTCTCATGGATGACGACGATGACCTGGTCCGTCCCAGGCACCGCCCGCACCGGTCGCGCCGCTTCCCTGGCGGTCGGCCATGTGCCTGCCCAACCTGCCGCACCGCGCGCAAGGGCGCCGGCCTTCTCCTGCGCCAATGTGGCCTACCTACTCGGCTTCTGGCTTCGTTCTCCCGCCTTCCGAGGCCGAGCCAGCGAGCGGGCCGGCGCAGATCGATTGGACCCGCGCGGCCGAGGTGGTGACCCGAGGCCAGCTCGGCCGCGCGCAAGGAATCGCACGAGTGAAAGGAGCCAACTCCTCCAGCACGTCCGCTCATGGCACCAACTCGTCAGCTGTTACACCGAAGGAGACACGGCACCATGACCGACACGATCACTGGTAACCCGACCATCGAGGCGTACACCGGCCCGCTGGACCTGTCCCGCCCGCACTTCGTGGGCGTCGGCGGCTGCGCGATGTCCGGCCTGGCTCGACTGCTGGCCGAGCTGGGCCACCAGGTCAGCGGCAGCGACATCCACGACTCGGCCACCCTGGCGACTCTGCGCGCGGCCGGCGTCCGGGTGCAGGTGGGCCACGACGCGGCGCACATCGAGGGCGCGTCGTGCGTCGTCTATACGACCGTTGCGCAGAACGCGCCGGAGGTCGACGCGGCGCGTTCCGCCGGCATCCCGGTGGTGCACCGGGCGCAGGTTCTGGACAAGCTGGCCGCCGGGCGGCGGCTGGTGGCGGTGTCCGGGTCGCACGGCAAGTCCACGACGGCCGGCATGCTCGCGCACATCCTGCGCACCCTCGGGCAGGACCCGACGTACGTCATCGGGGCCGACCTGAACAGGCCAAGCTCGGGCGCCCACCTCGGGGCGTCCCGGCTGCTGGTGGCCGAGGCGGACGAGTCGGACCGGTCGTTTCACTTCCTGGCCCCGTCGATCGCGGTCATCACCAACGTGACCGACGACCACCCGGAGAACTTCACCGACCACGCCGACGTGCTACGCGCCTACGTCGCGTTCGGCGCGCGGATCGCACCGCACGGGTTCCTGATCGTCAACGCCGACTGCGTGGGCGCGACCGTGGCCGCCGACGTCATCGCCGCCGAGCGACCCGATCTGACGGTGCTGCGCTACGGCCGCGACCGGGCGGCGGACGTGCGGCTGCTGGACGTGCACGCCGAGGGGTGGAGCACGTCGGGGTCGGTGCGGATGCCCAAGGGCGTCGAGGTCGGGGTGACCCTGCCGCGACCGGCCACGCACCACCTGGACAACGCGGTGGCGGCCGTGGCATGCGCGGTGGCGCTCGGGCTCGACCCCGCCGACGTGGCCGGCGCGGCGTGCACCTTTCCCGGGGTGCGCCGCCGGTTCGAGCACATCGACACCCGCTCCGGGGTGACGGTGATCGACTCCTACGCCGATCACCCGAACGAGATCGCCGCCGACCTGGACGCCGCGCGCACCCTGGCGCGGGGCCGGTTGTTCGTGGTGTTCCAGCTGTCCGGACACGCCCGGGTCTTGGCCTTCGGCAACCGGATCGGTGGGGTCTTGGCGGACAAGGCCGACTACGTGCTGCTGCTCGACGTGCATGGCACCGTGCCGGCGGGTCGACCGGTCGCGGACGGCACGGCCATCCTGGGGCGGCTGCGTGACGGCGACTACTGTCTGCCGCTCGGCCCCGACCACGCCGCCCGGATCGTCGGCCGGATGGCCGGCCGCGGTGACGTGGTGCTGACCATGGGCACCGGTGACGTCACCGGTTACGGCGCGGCGATCCTCGACGCCCTGAGCAGCCGGTCCGAGGTCGCGCTGTCTGCGTGACCTCTACGCCTGGGCGGTGACAGCGCCGGGTTCCTCGATTAGCTTGTCCGCGAGCGCGAGGAGCCCGGCGCTGTTGGCTGCCTTGACCAACACCACGTCGCCCGGCCGCAACCCGTCGCGCAGCAGCTCCCACGCCTCGGCTACGTTCGCCGCCCGGTCCACCGTCGTGCCGGTGCCGGCGGCTGCGTCCGCGTATTGCCCGGCGTCAGCTCCGCCGATGGCCACGAGCCACCCGGCCCCAACTTCGGCCACCTGCTGCCCGACCTCGCGGTGCACCTGCGCGGCGTGCTCGCCCAGCTCGGCCATCTCCCCGAGCACCGCGACCGCCCGCCGACCGTCCCCGGCCATCGCCTTCAAGGCGCGCAACGCGGCCCGCATCGCGTCCGGCGCGGCGTTGTAGGCGTCATTGATGACCGTCACCCCGTCCGCGCGGGTGCTGACCTGCATCCGTCCCGGCGACACCGCCTCGGCCTGTGACACCGCCTCGGCTACCGCCTCGATCGGGTGACCCAACCCGAGAGCGACGGTGGCGGCGGCCAGCGCGTTGGACGCCTGGTGCAGCCCGTAGAGACGCAACCGCACCTCGGCCGCCTGGCCGTCGTGCGCCAGCCGGAACCCGGCGCGGCCCAGCTCGTCCACGGTCACGTCTTCGGCGCGTACGTCCGCCGGGTTGTCGATGCCGTAGGTGAGCACTCGGGCGCTGGTGCGGCTGGCCATGGACGCGACGAGAAGATCGTCACCGTTGAGCACCGCCAACCCACCGTCGCGGGCGTCGGGCAGCGCTTCCACGATCTCACCCTTGGCTAGAGCGATGTTCTCCACCGATCCGAACTCGCCAAGGTGCGCGTGACCGACGCGGGTCACGACGCTGACGGTGGGCGGGGCGATGCGGGTCAGGTAGGCCACGTGCCCGATGCCGCGTGCGCCCATCTCCAACACCAGATAGCGGGTGTCGGCGGTGGCGCGGGTGACCGTGTACGGCAACCCAAGCTCGTTGTTGTTCGACGCTCGGTTGGCCACCGTGGCACCCCACGTCGGCAGCACCTGCGCGAGAATGTCTTTGGTCGAGGTCTTGCCGACCGACCCCGTTATCCCGATCACCGTGGTCTGCGGCAGCCGGTCCACCACCGCGCGGGCAAGGCGGCCGTAGGCGGTGGGTACGTCCTCGACGACCACTGCTGGCACGGAGACCGGCCGTGACGCCAGTACCGCCGCCGCGCCGGCCTCGATCGCCTGAGCGGCAAAGTCGTGCCCGTCGACGCGTTCACCGGGCAGCGCCACGTACATGCCGCCGGTCTCTACGCGCCGGCTGTCGAACACGACTGGGGCGATCACCGTGACGCCGTGGGGGGCGTCGTGGACGGTTCCGCCGACAACGGCCGTGATCTCTTGCAAGGTCATCGGAAGCACGTGATGAACCTACCGCGTGCGGTCGGCGGATCGAGGGCTGTAGCCGGATCGTGGATGTTGGTCCTCTGGAAGCTACTGGCAATAGCCCAACTGACACGAGGGTCGCCTACGCCAAGGTTGCCGAGTACCAGCGGCGCGGGTCGGTGCACTTCCACGCCGTCATGCGCTTCGACGGCCCCACCCCCGACACTCCACCCCCGGCATGGGCAACCCTGCCGCTCCTGGTCCAAACGATCCGCACCGCCGCTCGCCGGGTGCACCTGGCCGTGCCCGGCCTCGACACCATCTTGCGATTCGGGGCGCAGCTCGACATCCGGCCCATCCTGCCCGGCCACAGCGGCGACGACGACTTGACTGAGCGGGTCGTGGCCTCCTACATCGCCAAGTACGTCACCAAGCCTGATGTCGCCGGCATCACCGTGGACCGGCCCATCCGCGACGCCATCACCATCTCCGTGCTCCCCGTCACTGACCACGCCCGCACCCTCATCCGCACCTGCTGGACCCTCGGCAGACGACCCGAGTACAAGGCGCTGAACCTGCGGCGCTGGGCACATCAACTCGGCTACCGAGGCCACATCGCCTCCAAGAGCCGCGCCTACTCCACCACCTACACCGCACTACGCGCCGCCCGGGAACAACACCGCCGCGACCACAACCAGGAGGACACCCACGACGACACCGCCGACGCCATCACCGACAAGCACTGGACCTACGCCGGAACCGGCCACACCGCCGGACAAGCCATGTTCGCCGACGCCATCGCAGACGACCTCCAAGCCGCCCGCGATGCCGCCCATGACGCAAGGGCGGGAGTCGAAAGCGATGGACGCTGATATTGCACGACGAAGGTGCGCCGCGCTTGTGCGGCTACCTCTCACGGCCCCGGCTCGATGTGCCGCTCTTAACCGGGGGTCGGGCGCGAAAACCGCGCCGATTTACGCGCCCTTGGTGCTGTAGGTAAATCCTATTGCTGCAACCACGAGCACGACGCCTAAGAAAAAGCCCCAGAGAAAGCGTCCCGGCTTCGGCTGAGGAACGACCTTGTCGGCGGCCATAGCCAAATTCTCGGATGCTCCCAGAATGGCTGCGATGTTGCTATCGAAATTCCCGTACGCCTGTACGACGCTGGACAGTTCTTCTACCTGCCGGGCCAACGCGCGCATCTCGCCGGTAATCTGTTCAAGTCTTTGCGGGATATCGTCAAGGTCGTCGGCGGCTTGGGAAATCTTTGATGCCACCTGCGGATTGATGCTGTGAGCCGAGGTCATGAGCATCTCGGCCACATCGTAGTTGATGTTCCGACTGGCAGCCCAAAGGGCCTCCGCTACATCTTCATTGATGTTGCGTGCCGCCATGCTGAGCGACATGGCTGTGTCTGGAGAGATTACACCGTCGCGGAGCGCCTGCTTGAGCAGCGCTCCTAGCTTGGGGGCATCTGATGAGATCTTTTCCAGCACGGCTTTCGTCTTGGTGTCCATCGTCTCGATCCGGCCGAAATTGTGACCGTTGACGATGGCGCCAGATCCCGAGTTCGTCTGGACGGAAGGAAGTTGCCTTGGCGGGTTGGGTTCAACCATCAGGATTTTGCACCCAAGGTCGGGTTGATGCTTCCGTAGTTGTCTCCGTTGATGATGTTGCCTGACCCGGTATTGCTTTGCCTTTGGATCGCGTACTGACGGAAGGCATCGCGCTCGGGCAGCATTGCCGCGATGGCCTGAGCGAGATCAGGATCGGCTGTCATTGCCTTACGGATTTGCAGGCGCAGGGCGGCGTCGCTGTCTTCCTCGCCTGCCGTGACGTCGATCACGGCTCCCTCGATCACCTCTTGGGACTGCCGCCTAGCTAGCAGGCGGTTCAGAATCTGATGACCAATCCTGACCGTGGCGTCGGAAGCCCCATCGACAGCAGCGCTTCGGACCTTGTCTAGGGTGCTCACGCCGTAAGCCGCCACGGCAGCCGTCACGTAGGGCATTGCAGAAGCGGCAATCTGAGCAGCGTCGACATCCATCCAGCATGGATACACCAAGCCAACACCCACCGAAACAGCCAGGCGGTCGAACCTGGCTGAATGTCGGATTCCCGACGATGCAAAGCGTCATGCCGTGGGGCTGTCCATCTGAATCCTAGGTCGAGTCCGGCAAGCGATGTTGCCTAATCATCATCAGTGATCTCTGGGTCGCTTGCGACTCTCTCTGCGGCGTTCGTTCGAACGTCGGCACCCTTCAAGGAGAATGTAATGAGTGCCACAACTGACAATCCTTGGACCATTGATGCCATTCGCGCTCTCGGCGTCACAGCGGATGTGGAGACTGCCGGAGCAATTCTAGGCATCGGCCGGAGTAAGGCGTACGCCCTTGCGAAGCGCGGGCAGTTCCCGGTGCGGGTGCTCCGCGTCGGGCGAAGCTACGTCGTGCCCGTCCCGGACATCTTGGAACTACTCGGCGTCAGGGCCGTTACCTGACCCTTTCGTCCACGGTGGAGCGGTTCGACCTGACAGCACGTCATCGACAAGGAGCGCGACGATGCCGGCGGCGGTGAGGTCTGGTCGCAAGCTCACCAGCTTCTCTACCTCGCTGGCTGTAAGTCGAATCTTGACCTGCTGGTCGCGCTTCTCGTCGCCGGGTAACGCCGGCAGACCCTGAGCCGCCTCGACCACCCGACGTCGTCGCATAACTCACCTTCCATCAGTCGATCGGGGGAAGTGGTACCGTTATAGGTACCACTTCCCCTTTCCCAAGGAGGAACCTTGAGAGGATCAGTGTTCCGTCGTTGCGCTTGCCGCGATCCGGAGACTGGCAAGCAGTACGGGCAATCCTGCCCGAAGCTCAACCAACGTCGTCACGGCACCTGGGGTGTCCGTCAGGAGCTTCCGCAGGATGCCGGAGGCGACCGTCGCACCTTCCGCCGGTCCGGCTACACGTCGGCCACGGAAGCCCAAGCCGACCTGGACGCGGTTCGCGCGCTCTTGGCCCTGCCCGAGGTTGATGACGAAGACGGCCGGCAGCGCATGGGCGATCTCTTGGAGCGCGTAGCGGCCAACCGAGAGCCGCTGCCCGACCTGGAGGAGACTCGCCGGAAGTTTCGGAGCGGCCAGTCCTTGACTGCCCGCATCACGGTCGGGGAATTCCTCGACACCTGGCTTGCGGGCCGTAAGATCCGCGCCAGCACGATCAACCGCTATGGGCGAGACATCCGCCTCCACCTCAAGCCGCGTATCGGGGATATTCGTCTGGACCGCCTTCGTGTGTCGCACCTGTCGGAGATGTTCAACGCGATTGTTGAACGCAACATCGAGATTGAGGAAGCCAACGCGCTCCGGCTTGCCGCTGTCGAAGAACTCAAGACGCTTCGGGGTCGTGAGCGTCGCCGCGCCGCGCGTGCCGCGCTCGCTGGAATGCCGCCCTTCCGTCGTCCGGTTGGACCGACGACGCGGCGGCACGTCAGAGCGACGCTCCGCGCTGCTCTGAACGATGCGATCACGCAAGAGCTGATCACCTTCAATCCGGCGGCCCACGTCGAACTTGACTCGGTGAATCGGCCCAAGGGGCTCGTGTGGACTGACGAACGAGTCGCGCAATGGCGGGCTACGGGCGAAAGGCCGTCGCCGGTCATGGTGTGGACGACCGAACAGACGGCCGCCTTCCTCGACGGCATCGCGGATGACGAGCTGTACGCGCTCTTCCACCTCGTTGCCCTTCGGGGCCTGCGGCGGGGCGAGGCGTGCGGACTACGGCCGGAAGACGTGGACCTCAACGGCCAGGCGTTGACCGTCGCCACGCAGCTCGTGGACATCAATGGCGAGATCGAGGAGAACGCGCCCAAGAGTGATGCGGGTAACCGGATGGTGGCGCTCGACCGAGGCACCGTGAAGGTGATCAGGCGCCACGACAAGCGGCAGCGCAAGGTACGCGAAGAAGCCGGGGTGGCCTGGGTGGAGAGCGGCCGTCTCTTCACTCGGTCCAATGGCGAGTGGATAGAGCCGACGTGGCTGTCGGACTACTTCGACCGCCTCGTGAAGCGCTTAGACCTTCCGCCGATCCGCCTGCACGACCTGCGCCACGGCGCGGCCACGATAGCGCTCAAGGCCGGAGCCGAGATGAAGGTGGTGCAGGAGATGCTCGGACACTCCTCGTACGCGCTCACGGCGGACACGTACACGGCTGTCCTGCCCGAGCTGGCCATGGAGGCAGCCGAAGCAACTGCCCGCCTGATCTCCGGTCGGGGCACCAAGCGCACTCCCGGGCTCACCTCGGGCTCACGCGGGGGTAAGGCATCGAAGAGTGCCTCTAAGAAAGATCGCAAGAAGAGCAAGAAGCAGCAGGTCAAGCCTGCTGCGTGAGGGTGCGCCCGGCAGGATTCGAACCTGCGGCCTTGGGATTAGAAGTCCCCTGCTCTATCCGCTGAGCTACGGGCGCGCGGCGTGCGTGTCGCGCCAAGAGGGTACCGCCGACCCCCCGCCGTACGGCGGAACGGGTCGCTTCCGGACACGCGTGATCAGCGTCGCACGGCACCCCCGGTCGGGGCACCCCTCATCCGACTGGCGCGTCGGGCCGTACCCTCGGGTCGTGCTGCTGGAGCCGGATGTCGAGAACGAGGTCGCCTACGAGCTGTGCCAGCTCCTGGGCCGGGCCATCCTGCCGGTCGACGCGGCGGGCGACCCGGGTACCGCCTTCTTCCTCGCGCATCCCGACGGCGAGTTCCTGCTGACCGCCGACGCCGTGGCGGGGCGGGCGCGGCGGCTCGGCCTGCGGCCCAGCGTCACCGAGCCGGTCGGGGTGGCCGGTGGGGCGGTGCCGCTGGTGGAGCTTGCGGCGCGGTGGGCACGTGACGCGCGGCTCGGGGTGGCGGTCCTGCCGACCGGCGGGCTGCACGCGTTCGCTGAGGGGCAGGGCTGGCGGTGGCGGGTGCAGCCGGTGCCGGCCTCCGTGGCGGTCGGGGCGGACGACCTCGCCGGGTTCGGGGCCGGGCCGGTCACCGCGATCGTGCTGGCCCTCGGCGTCGACGGCGACGACGGTCGCCCTCTGGAGGTCGCTGTCGAGCGGGCCGTCCGCGACGGCGACCGGCTGCGGGTCACCGCCGCGCTCCCCGCCGGCTACCTGGGCGCTCCCGTCTTCGGGGTACGCCCCGACGCCGCCGGGGAGATCGGCCTGCGCTGCCTGGGCGTCGTGCTGCCCGCCGACGACGACGGGACCGGACCAGGGCATCCGGTGGCCACCCTCGACCGGGTGCTCGCCGAGCTGCCCGTCACCTGATCCCCGCGCGCACCCCTCAGGCGGTCGGGCGGGCGCTGGCGGCCGGGGTCTCGTCGGCGGTCGGGGCGCGGGTGCCGGGCACCTGGGCTTCCGCGTCCGCCGGTGCGGCGTCGGCGGGGCGGGTCGGGCCGGCACCCAGGAAGGCCTCGGCCCAGCGCCCGACCTCGGTGAAGACCTGTTCGCGTACGGCCGGGCCGGAGAGCACCAGGTCGTGCTTGCCGCCGTCGAAGCGGGCCACGGTGACGTGCCGGCCGAGCCGGGGTGCCCAGCGGACCATGTGCTCCACGTCCAGCACCGCGTCGGCCAGGGCCGCCGAGTCGTGCCAGCGGGTGCCCCGGAAGCTCCGGGTCGAGCAGGCCAGCAGCACCGGGACGGGGATGTCCAGTCCGGCGCGGAGCTGCCGTTGGGCGGTGCGGATCGCGGCCAGCCAGCCGGCCCGCACCGGGAACCCGGCGAGCGGCTTCCAGGTCAGGTCGTACGTCCACTCACCGCGATGGTCGGCGTGCAGGCTCTCGCCGTACACGGTGCCGAGGCCGAAGGGGAGGGCGCGGTGCGGCGCGCGACGGCCCAGCCGGGCGACGGCCGCCGCGAGGGGTCGACGGACCAGCCAGGGGGCGTTGATGTCGAAGAAGGGGCTGTTCAGGACGAGCCCGTCGACCAGACCGGCGTCGCGGCGGGCGTGCGCCCAGAGCGAGATGATCAGGCCGCCGGTGGAGTGGCCCATGACGAGCAGGGTGTCGTGGCCGTCCCCGGTGCGGATGATCTCTGCGGCGGCGTCCAGCTCGGGGAAGTAGTCGCTCAGGTCGCGGCAGAAGTTCGGGGTCTGGTGGGGGAGCAGGCTGCGGCCGTACTTGCGCAGGTCGAGGGCGTAGAAGTCCCAGCCCCGGGCGGCGTAGAAGTCGGCCAGGTGGGTCTGGAAGAAGTAGTCGACGAAGCCGTGCACGTAGAGCACCGCCCGGCCGGTCGGGCGGTCCGCCCGCCGCCGGACCAGCGTCGCGACCACCGGCCCCTCGTCGTCGGTGCCCAGGTCGATCGTCTGCCGCTCGTACGGCGGCCCCAGCACGTCCTGTTCCACAACCGCGACGCTACGCCCGTCGGCCTACCCGGCGGTAGCCCCGGCACCGGCGGTGCGGGCGACGGCGGCGGGTCGCCGGGGAGCGTCCCCGTCCGGTGGGTACGCGGACGGGGACGCTCCGGCGACCGGTCAGACGGTCTCGGCGTCCACCCGGGGGGCGTCGTCGGCGTCGAGGTCCGGCAGCGGCGCGGGTGCCGGCGGGGCGGCCATCTCCCGGATGTGCTTGTTGTGCCGGGGCTCCTGCCGGGTCTTGGAGTCGTTGAGCTTGCGGCGCAGGTCGTCCCGGGCGTCGTTGAGGGCGGCCCGCAGGTCCTCCTCGGTCGACGTGGTGACGATCTTCTGCCGGCCGGCGATCCAGCACTCCAGGGTGACCTTCTGCCCGCGGGCCTCCCGGTCCTTGACCGACACCTCCAGCTCGGTGGCGTCGGCGTGGAAGGCGGCCAGCCGGGCGTCCAGGGTGCCGAACTGCTCGACGATCCAGTTCCGGTCGCCCTGGGAGAAGCCCGCGCCCATCCGCAGGCACTCGGCCACGGTCGCCGGGTTCGCCACCGCGCTCATCGCCGCCCCTCCCGCTCGGTGCGGACGGAGCCGGTCATACGGAGCGGGGTCCGAATCATCAGCACTGCCTTTCTCGTCGGACGTCGTGCCTGGTGGCGCTTGGTTGATCAACTCAATACCCAGTCGGAGCCGACCTCACTCCGGGTGATGCCGCCTTCTCGACTCTGCTGCCTCCGATCCCGGCGGCCTCCTTCCGGTCCTGCTGGTCTTCCCCGGTCCTGCCAGCCCCCTTCCGGTCCCGGCGGTCCGCTCCGGTGGTGGGTCCGGTCTCCGGTGTCTTCATCCTGGTCCGGCCCCTGGGCCGTCTCCAGGGCCGGTCGGCCTAGCACACCGGGACCTTGATCAGGTCGTCGTCCACAGCCGGTCCGGTTGTCCACAGGACGGGGCCGGGTGTTCGCGCCGGCATACCGCGCCGGGCCAGGCTCGGTCCCGAGTCGACTCGCCACCGCATCCGCCGGACCCTGGAGAAGGAACGATGTTTGACACCTACGTAACGATCGTCGGCAATGTGCTGACCGCGCCGGAGTGGCGTCGTACCGCCCAGAGCAACACCCTGGTCGCCAACTTCAAGGTGGCCTCGACCGCCCGCCGCCTGAACCGGGACAGCGGCCAGTGGGTGGACGGCAACAGCCTCCGCGTCCGGGTCAACTGCTGGCGCAGGCTGGCCGAGGGGGTGGCCGCCTCGATCATGGTCGGCGACCCGGTGGTGGTCGCCGGGCGGCTCTACACCCGCGACTGGACCGACGACGCCGGCAACCACCGGGTCCTCTACGAGCTGGAGGCGGTCGCGGTCGGGCACGACCTCTCCCGGGGCCGCTCCCGCTTCCTGCGCAACCGGCCGAGCATGGCCACCAGCACCGTGGAGGACGACGAGACGGCCCACCGGGTGCAGGGCGAACCGACCGAGCCGGTGCCGCCGGGGCAGGCCCCCGCCGGGCCGGACGACCGCCCCCTGGACGACGACTTCGGGTTGTCCGGCTTCGGTTTCCCGCGCGCCGGCCACGACCTGCCCGGCACCGGGTACGCCCCGACGGTCGACCCGCTCGACGACGAGCCCGACGACGACCTGACCCCGCTACCCGACGACGAGAGCCGGCCGGATGACGAGGGCCGGCCGGGCGACGGGGACCGGTCGGACGACGAGAGTCAGCCGGGTGAGGGCCGGCTGCGTGAGAGTCGGCCTGGTGAGAGTCGGCCGAGTGACGTCCGGCCGGGTGAGGGGCGGCCTGGTGAGGAGGGCCGGCCGGGCGACGAGGGGGAGCCCGGCGACGACCGCCCGTCGGGCGGCCCGTCCGCCCCGACGCCGGCCGAGGTGGCCGGTGGCCCGGCGGGTCGGGGCCGGCGGGGCCGGGGCCGGGTGCCGGTCCCGGCCTGAGAACCCGGCCCCGCGCCGGGGAAGGGACGCGGGGCCGGGTTCGTACGGGCGGGGGCGGGGTGGCGACGGCGACGTGGCCACCCCGCCCAGGGGCTAGGCTGGCCGGCCGGAGGTGGTGCGGGTGGGGCGGCGCACAGCGGCGGCGAACGCGGTCGGACTGGTGGCCGGGTATGCGCTGGACAGCCTGCTCGGCGACCCCCGGCGCGGGCATCCGGTGGCCGGCTTCGGGCGGGCCGCCGGCCTCCTGGAACGTCGGGTCTACCGGGCCGACCGCCGCGCGGGAGCGGTCTTCACCGCCGTCGCGGTGGGCGCGCCGGTGCTGCTCGGCGTGGCCGTCGACCGGGCCACCCGGCGGCACCCGGTGGCCCGGGTCCTGGTCGTGGCCGTCGGCACCTGGACGGTGCTCGGCGGTCGGACGCTGCGCCACGAGGCGACGGTGATGGGTGACGCCCTGCGCGCCGGTGACCTGCCGGCGGCCCGCCACCGGCTCGGGCATCTCTGCGGTCGGGATCCGTCCCGCCTCGACGAGGGCGAGTTGGCCCGCGCCACCGTCGAATCGGTCGCTGAGAACACCTCCGACGCCGTGGTCGCCCCCCTGGTCTGGGGTGCCCTCGCCGGCCTGCCCGGCCTGCTCGGCTACCGGGCGGCGAACACCCTGGACGCGATGGTGGGGCACCGCTCACCCCGCTACGCCCGGTTCGGCACCCCCGCCGCCCGCCTCGACGACCTGCTCAACCTGCTGCCGGCCCGACTGACCGGGCTGCTCACCGTCGCCGCCGCGCCCAGTGTCCACGGCGACCGGGAGCGGGCCTGGCAGGTCTGGCGACGGGACCGCCACGACCACCCCAGCCCCAACGCCGGCCAGTGCGAGGCGGCCATGGCCGGGGCGCTGGGCGTCCGGCTCGGCGGCCGGAACGTCTACTTCGGACGCTCCGAGGTGCGGCCGTTCCTCGGCGACGGCCCGCGCCCCGAGGCCCGGCACCTGAAACGGGCCGCCCGGCTCTCCGGCCGGGTGGGCCTGGCCGCGCTCGCCCTGGCCGCCCTCTGGCCGCTGACCGGTGGCCGGCTGGTCGCCGCCACCGGCCGTACCCTGCTGCGGCAACCGGTCCGCCGGCTCACCGCCCGCCTCGGCACCCCCGGCCCGGGGAGCGGCCGATGAGCGGCGGGCTGCTCGTCGCGGGCACCACGTCCGACGCGGGCAAGAGCGTGCTCACCGCCGGCATCTGCCGCTGGCTGCACCGGCAGGGCGTCGCCGTCGCGCCGTTCAAGGCGCAGAACATGTCCAACAACTCCGCCGTGGTGGTCGGCCCGGACGGGCGGGGCGGCGAGATCGGTCGCGCCCAGGCGATGCAGGCCGCCGCCTGCGGGATCGCCCCCGACCTGCGGTTCAACCCGGTGCTGCTCAAGCCGGGTAGCGACCTGGCCAGTCAGGTGGTGCTGCTCGGCGAGGCCGTCGACACGGTCACCGCCGGCAACTTCCGCACCCTGCGCCCGAAGCTCGCCGAGACGGCGTACGCGGCCCTGGCCGACCTGCGGGCGGCGTACGACGTGGTGATCTGTGAGGGGGCCGGCAGCCCCGCCGAGATCAACCTGCGGGCCGGTGACTACGTCAACATGGGGCTGGCCCGGCACGCCGACCTCCCCACCATCGTGGTCGGCGACATCGACCGGGGCGGCGTGTTCGCCTCGATGTTCGGCACGGTCGCTCTGCTCGACCCGGCCGACCAGGCCCTGGTCGCCGGCTTCGTGATCAACAAGTTCCGGGGTGATCTGGGCCTGCTCCGCCCCGGGCTGGACATGCTGCACCGGGTGACCGGCCGCCCCACCTACGGGGTGCTGCCCTGGCACCTCGACCTCTGGCTCGACGCCGAGGACTCGCTCGCCTACGGGCGGGTGCTCGGCCGCCCCGCCGCCCCGTACGGCACCGCATGGCTCGACGTCGCCGTCGTCCGGCTGCCCCGGATCAGCAACGCCACCGACGTGGAGGCCCTGGCCACCGAGCCGGGCGTCCGGGTCCGGCTCACCGTCGAGCCCGCCGAGCTGGCCGCCGCCGACCTGGTAGTCCTGCCCGGCTCCAAGTCCACCGTCGCCGACCTGGCCTGGCTGCGGGAGACCGGGCTCGCCGAGGCGGTCACCGCGCACGCCGCCGCCGGTCGGCCGCTGCTCGGCATCTGCGGCGGCTTCCAGATGCTGGCCACCGCCATCCACGACCCGGTGGAGAGCCGGCGGGGCAGCGTCCCCGGCCTGGGCCTGCTGCCCATCGAGATCACCTTTGACCCGGCCAAGACCGTCCGGCCCGCCGTCGGCACCGCCGCCCCCGACGTCCCGGTGCGCGGCTACGAGATCCACCACGGGTACGTCTCCACCGCCGACCCGGCGCTGCCCCCGCTGCTGCACCACGCCGACGGTCGCCCCGAAGGAGCCCGGCTCGGCGCGGTTTACGGCACCCACTGGCACGGCGCCTTCGAGTCCGACGAGTTCCGCCGCCGGTTCCTGACCGGGGTGGCCCGGTCGGCCGGCCGGCACGGGTTCACCGTCGCCCCGGACACCACCTTCGCCGCCGCCCGCGAACGCTCCCTCGACCTGCTCGGCGATCTGGTCGAGGAGCACCTCGACACCACCGCGCTGTGGCGGCTCATCGAGGCCGGCCCGCCGGCCGACCTGCCGTTCGTGCCACCCGGTGCCCCACCCACCGCCTGACCGCCGGAGACAGCGGCCTGCCCGGCTGCCGCTGGTCCACCGGCCTGCCCGGCTGCCGCTGGTCCACCGGCCTGCCCGGCTGCCGCTGGTCCACCGGCCTGCCCGGCTGCCGCCGGCCCGCCCAGCCGTTGTCGCTGGCCCACCGGCCCGTCGGCCCAGCCGTTGCCGCTGGCCCGCCGGCCCGGTCGGAGACGGAGGTGGGCGTCAGAGGCGGAGGTCGGCGGGCTGGTCGGACAGGGGCAGTCCGGCCTCCCGCCAGGCCTGCACGCCGCCGGTCATGTCGGTGGCGTTGCGCAGGCCCAGCGCCTGGAGGCTGGCCGCCGCCAGACTGGAGCTGTAGCCGTGCCGGCACACCACCACGATCTCCCGGTCGTAGCCGGTCGCCTCGGGGATCCGCCACTCGCTGGCCGGGTCCAGCCGCCACTCCAGAACCGTCCGGTCGATGACGATCGCGCCGGGCAGCTCCCCCTGCTCACGACGTTGCCTCTCGGTGCGGGTGTCGACCAGCAGTGCACCCGCCCGTACCGCCTCGACCGTCTGCTGAGGACTCAACCGCCGCAGCCCGGCTCGGGCCTGTTCCAGTAGGGCGTCCACGCCGGGACTCATCACGTCATTGAGCACGTCCAGATCATGCCCCGGCACCCTGCCCACCGCCCGACGAACAGCACTCCCCACGGCGGAACCAGGCTCACGGGGGACACCCACTAGCGTCACCGGTGTGACGGTGGTGCTGGTCGAGGCGTACGCGACGCTGGCCCGGCGGGTGCTCGCCGGTCCGGCGCGGTTGGGGCGTACCCGACTGGTGGCCGTCGACGGACCCAGCGGCGCGGGCAAGAGCGCCTTCACCGCGCGCCTCGCGGACGCCCTCGCCGGTCTGCCCGGCGGTGGGCGGCCACCGGTGGTGCACACCGACGACCTGCTCGACGGCTGGGACGACCAGCTCACCTTCTGGACCCGCCTGGAGGAGCGGGTGCTCGCCCCGCTGCGGGCCGGCCGGGCGGGGTCCTACCGGCGTTACAGCTGGGTGCGGCGGGAGTTCCTGCCCCGCGAGATGCCGGTGCCGGTCGCGCCGGTGCTGCTGCTGGAGGGGGTGAGCGCGGCACGGGCGGCGATCCGGCCGGAGCTGACCCTGTCGGTGCAGGTCACCGCGCCGGCCGGGCTGCGGCTGCGCCGCGCGCTGGACCGGGACGGGCCGCAGCTGCTGCCGGAGCTGCGGCGCTGGCACACCGGAGAGGAGGCGCATTTCGCGACCGACCGGACCGCCGACTCCGTCGACCTAATGGTCGACGGGGCACCGACCCTGCCGCACGACCGGGACCGCTACTACGTCCGCCGCCGGGTGCCCGCCTCGGGCGCAGGCCCCGCTCCCGGTCCCGCGCGTTGAGCCCGGCCCGGTCCCGACCCCGACCCTGGTCCCGACCTCCATCCGGTCCCCCGGCTGCGGGTTCCCGCTCGCCGGGTACCGCCCGGTAAGGCCGGCATACGATGCCGGTCATGACCTTTCCGATCATGTCCGAGTCCGAGGTGCGGGCCGCCGTCGCGCGGGAGATGCCTGGCGTCCGTGCCGATCTGGAACGCCTCGTCCGCATTCCCGGCATCGCCTTCGAGGGCTTCGACCACTCCCACGTCGAGCGGTCCGCCGAGGCGGTCGCCGAGCTGCTGCGCGGTTGCGGTCTCGACGTGCGGATCGTGCGCTCCGGCGGTCAGCCTGCGGTGATCGGGACGCGGCCCGCCCCGCCCGGCGCACCCACCGTGCTGCTGTACGCCCACCACGACGTCCAGCCCGTCGGCGACCTGTCGCTGTGGGAGTCCGCGCCGTTCGAGCCGGTCGAGCGGGAGGGTCGCCTCTACGGGCGCGGTGCCGCCGACGACAAGGCCGGCATCATGGCGCACGTCGCCGCCCTGCGCGCCTTCGGCGACCAGCTCCCGGTCGGCGTGGTGCTGTTCATCGAGGGGGAGGAGGAGTACGGCTCCGACTCGCTGGAGCGGCTCCTCACCGAGCACCGCGAGGAGATCGCCTCGGACGTCATCGTGATCGCCGACTCCGCGAACTGGGACGTGGGCGTACCGGCCCTCACCACCTCACTGCGCGGCCTGGTCAACCTGTTCGTCGAGGTTCGCACCCTGGACCACGCGGTGCACAGCGGGATGTTCGGCGGTGCCGTCCCGGACGCGGTGACCGCCCTGGTCCGGCTGCTGGCCACGCTGCACGACGCCGCCGGGGACGTGGCCGTCGCGGGCCTGGCCGGCCGCACGGGCGCTCCCGTCGACTATCCGGAGGACCGGTTCCGGGCCGAGGCCGGCGTGGTCGACGGGGTGTCGCTGATCGGCACCGGCCGGATCACCGACCGGCTCTGGACCAAACCGGCGGTGGCGGTGCTCGGAATCGACGCCCCGGCCACCGGCGAGGCACCGAACGCGCTGGTCCCGGCCGCGAAGGCCAAGCTGAGCGTACGGCTCGCGCCGGGTGACGACCCCCGGCGGGCGTACGACGCGGTCCGTGCCCACCTGGAGGAGCACGCGCCGTGGGGTGCCCGGGTGACGGTGACCCTGGAGAGCGGCGGCGACCCGTGCGTCATCGACGCCTCGGGGCCGGTGTTCGACGCCGCCCGCGCGGCGTTCCGGGCCGCCTGGGACGGGACCGAGCCGGTGGACATCGGCATCGGGGGCTCGATCCCGTTCATCGCCACCTTCCAGGAGATGTTTCCGCAGGCGGCGATCCTGGTCACCGGGGTGGAGGACCCGCACGCGCGGGCGCACGGGCCGAACGAGAGCCTGCACCTGGGCGAGTTCGCCCGGGTCTGCCTCGCCGAGGCGTTGCTGTTGGCGAAGGTGGCCGAGCAGCGGCAGCCGGCCGGTCAGGTCGCGGAACGGTAACTTCGGGGCCGATGTCGGAGTTTGCGGCGTGTCGGAAGACCACCTGGTATAGCCTTTCGAACATGCGTACGAACGACGTGATGACGCGGCTGGAAGCCGCCGTGAGCGCTCTGGGGGACGTCGACGTCTCCGCGTGGCCCGAGGACACGCTCAAGGAACAGCTCGGCGAGCTTTCGGCGGTGCTGGTCGCCCTGGACGGCGTGCTTTCCCGGGTCGCCGACGGGGTCCGCGCCCGTGGTCTGCGCGTCGAGGAGCCCGTCTCGGCCTGAGCGGGCGGTCCGGGTGCACCCCGTCGCCGGGGTCGGCCCGGCCGGCCGTCCCGTGCGGACGTGCCCGGCCGGCGGCCGGGCGGGGCGGGTCGTGCCCGGACAGGCAGACGGCCCGGGTACGGCAATGCCCGGGTGGTGTCGGGGGTGGCTGGCAGGATGAGGTGCGTGCGGTTCCTCGACCTGGCAGCCACCTCCGCGGCCGTCTCGGCCACCACCGGCCGACGCGCCAAGGTGGAACTGCTGGCCGGTGCGCTGCGGGCGCTCGACCCGTCCGAGGTGGCGGTCGGCTCCGGCTATCTCGCCGGTGAGCTGCGCCAGCGGCAGACCGGCGTGGGCTGGGCCAGCCTGCGCGACCTGCCGCCGCCGGCCGCGGAGCCGACCCTGACCGTGACCGCCGTCGACGCGGCCGTCGACGGGATCGCCGCCGTGCACGGCCCCGGCTCCCAGGCCCGCCGCCGGCAGCTGCTCACCGCTCTGCTCGGTGCCGCCACCGCCGACGAGCAGCGGTTCCTGGTCGACCTGTTCCGGGGCGAGCTGCGCCAGGGCGCCCAGGCCGGCCTGCTCGCCGACGCCATCGCCCGGGCCGCCGAGGTGCCGGTGGCGGCGGTACGTCGGGCGCTGCTGCTCGTCGGTGACCTGCGGGCGGTCGCGGTGGCCGCCCGTACCGGCGGTGCCGCCGCGCTGGCCGGCTTCGGGCTCCGGGTGGGCCGTCCGCTTGCACCGATGCTGGCGTCGAGCGCCCCGTCGGTCGACGCCGCGCTCGCGGTCACCGGGGTGCCGGCGGTGGTCGACGTGAAACTCGACGGCATCCGTATCCAGGTGCACCGCTCCGGCGACGACGTCGCGGTCTTCACCCGCAGCCTGGACGAGATCACCGCGCGGGTGCCCGAGGTGGTCGCCGCGGTTCGGGCGTTGCCGGTCCGGGAGCTGGTGCTCGACGGCGAGGCGATCGGGCTGGATGCCGCCGGTCGCCCGCTGCCGTTCCCGCAGACCTCCAGCCGGGCCGCCCGCAGGTCCCCCGGCCGGGCCACCGTTCCCGCTGGTCCCGACCCGGCCGCCACTGGCCCGGCCGCAACTGACCTGGCCGACCCGGCGGTGCGGGCCGCCACCGATCCGGCCGCCACCGATCCGGCCGACCCGGCGGTGCGGGCCGCCACTGATCCGGCCGTGCCGGCGGCCACTGATCCGGCCGACACCGCCGTGCTCACGCCGTACTTCTTCGATCTGTTGCACCTCGACGGCGACGATCTGATCGACCTGCCCGGCCGGCAGCGGTGGACCCGGCTCGCCGAGGTGGTCGACGGGTCGTTGCTGGTGGGCCGGGTCGAGGTCGACGACCCGGAGCAGGCCGGTGCGGCGTTCGCCGCCGCGCTCGACGCCGGCCAGGAGGGGGTCGTGGTCAAGTCGCCGGACGCCCCCTACGACGCCGGTCGACGTGGCTCGGCCTGGGTCAAGGTCAAACCCCGGCACACCCTCGACCTGGTGGTGCTGGCGGTCGAATGGGGCAGTGGCCGGCGGCAGGGTTGGCTGTCCAACCTGCACCTCGGTGCCCGGGATCCGCGTACCGGTGACTTCGTGATGCTCGGCAAGACCTTCAAGGGCCTGACCGACGAGTTGCTGCGCTGGCAGACCGAACGTTTCCTCGGGCTGGCCGTGGAGCGCGGCGACTGGGTGGTGCGGGTGCGTCCCGAGCAGGTGGTCGAGGTCGCCTTCGACGGCGTGCTCGCCAGCACCCGCTACCCGGGCGGGGTGGCCCTCCGGTTCGCCCGGGTGCTGCGCTACCGCGACGACAAGTCGGCTGCCGAGGCCGACACCATCGACACGGTCCGCGCCCTGCACGCGGGGCGTTCCGCCGGCTGAGCCGGGCACCGCGCGCCGGGCAGGTCACCCGCTGAGCCGGCCACCGCACGCCGGGCGGGTCGCCGGCTGAGCTGTCGGAAGGTGCCCGCCGAGGGCGGTGCCGGCACCGCTCAGGCGGGGGTGGCGGGTTCGGCGGCCCGGTCGACGGGCGGTTTCGGCGCGTCCAGGCCGGCGGCGCGGCGGGCCTCCCGGCGGGCCACCCAGCCGTAGCCGAACAGCGTCATCACGGCGAACAGCCACCACTGGACGACGTAGCCGAAGTTCTGCCAGTTGTTCGCGTGCCCGATCGGCACCGCCCGGAACGCCGGGTCGTTCGCCGGGGTCTGCTCGTCGAGCAGCAGGTACGCCCCGTGCAGCGGGTACGGCAGCTCCCGGGCCAGCTTGTCGACGGTCACCCGCCGGGTCTCCAGCCGGCCGTCGCGCCGGTCCACACCGCTGCCGCCGGTCTCGGTGGGGTGCACCCGGCCGACGACGGTCACCTCCCCGGTCGGCAGCGCGGGCACCTGGGGCACGGCCAGCGCGCCGCCGGGGGCCGGGGGAACCCAGCCCCGGTCGACCAGCACCGCCGTGCCGTCGTCCAGGACCAGCGGGGCGAGCACCTCGAACCCGACCCGGCTCTCCACCGTCCGGCCCCGGACCAGGACGACGTGCGCGGGGTCGTACCGGCCGGTGGCGGTGACCCTGCTCCACTCGGCCTGCTCGGCGGGGGGCGGGCCGACCGTGCCCGCGCCGCCGGTCGGGGCGGGCAGGGTGGACCGCAGCGGCGCGGGCGTGCCCGCGGTACCGGCGTCGATGCGTTCGTTGACCGCGGTGCGTTCCCGGTAACGGTCCAGCTGCCAGTTGCCGAGCAGCACCATGACGGCGGCGGCGGCCAGGGTCAGCGCGAGGATGCCCAACCAGCGTGGGGTCAGCAGGAACCGGTACACGGCACGAGGCTACCCGTATGACGGGCACCACCCTCCGCGACGGCCCGGGACCGGTCCGTGCGACGCCGGTTCGGCGGACTTCCGCCGCCGGTGCGGGCGGGTATGGTCACGCGAGCGGATCACCGCCGGTGTTCCTCCCGGCCGTCCGCGCACCACTGTCCGTCACCACCGAGGAGTCGATGATGACCGCCGTGCCGCGCCTCGTGTTCAGCGCGCCGTCCTCCGGTCACGGCACCAACGCGCTCTCCGTGGGCCTGCTCGCGGCCCTCGCCGACCGGGGGCTGGACGTCGCCGGTTTCAAGGTCGGCCCGGACCACGTCGACGCCGCGTACCTCGGGCTGGCCGCCGGCCGACCCGGGCGCAACCTCGACCCCCGGTTGACCGGCGCCGACCAGCTCGGGCCGCTCTTCGCACACGGTGCCCAGGGTGCCGCGTTGGCCCTGGTCCAGGGCACCATGGGCCTGTACGACTCGGTCGCCGGCCGCCCCGAGGCGGAGTCCACCGCCGCCGTCGCGACCGCGCTGCGCAGCCCCGTCGTGCTGGCGGTGGACGTGGCGGCGATGGGGCAGTCGGTGGCCGCCCTGGTACACGGCTTCCGCTCGTACGACGAGCAGCTCTGGCTGGGTGGGGTGATCCTCACCCAGGTGGCGTCCGGCCGGCACGAGGCCATGCTCCGGGAGGCGCTCGACGACGTCGGGGTGCCGGTCTACGGCGCGCTGCGTCGCCACGAGCTGCCCCCGGTGCTGCCCGCCCGCCGGCACGGTGTGGTGCCGGTGCTCGCCCGCGACACGGAGGCGACCCGGGCGGTCCGCCGGCTCGGTGAGGCGGTCGCCGGCACGGTCGACCTGGAGCGCCTGCTCGCGCTGGCCCGTTCCGCCCCGGCGCTCTCCGTCGCGCCGTGGTCGCCGGCCCCCGACGCTCCGGTCGGGGACGCGCCGGTGGTGGCGCTGGCTGGGGGGCCGGGCGGCAGTTACGGGCACCCGGAGGTCGCCGAGCTGCTCCGGGCCGCCGGGGCGCAGGTGGTCACCGTCGACCCGCTGCGCGACGAGGCGCTGCCCGCCGGCACCCGCGCGCTGGTGGTCGGCGGCGCACTGCCCGAGTCGTACGCGCGGGACCTGTCGGCCAACCGGCGGCTCTGCATCGCGGTGGCGGAGCTGGCCCGCACCGGGCGGCCGGTGATCGCCGAGGGCACCGGCCTGCTGTGGCTGGCCCGCGAGCTGGACGGCCTGCCGATGTGCGGGGTGCTGGACGCGATCGGGGCCAGCCGGGACGGTCTGGTGGTGGGCTACCGGGAGGCGGTCGCCCAGTCCGACAGCGTGGTCGCCGCGGCCGGGACGACGGTGGTGGGTTACAAGCAGCACGGTGCCGTGCTCACGCCCCGGTCGGGTCAGCGGGCCGCGTGGAGCTGGGAGGGCGGCTCGCCCGAGGGCTTCGTCTGGCGGGGCGTGCACGCCTCCCAGCTCGGCCTGCACTGGGCGGCGTACCCCGGGATCGCGACCCGGCTGGTGACGGCGGCGGCGCTGCCGTCGCCGGTCGAGGGCGTCGCCGCCCCGGCCTGACCGCGTCGTGTCCCGGCCGGGCGTCGCCTGGCGGCTCAGCCGACGATGGCGTCCGACGGTGGGGTGAACTGGCGGGTCGGGGTGCCCTTGAGGCCGTCCCGCAGGGTCTGGGCGACCGCGTTGACCGGGATCTGCGACTGCCCGTCGCCGACCGCGTTGAACGGGTTGTCCGGGTCGGCGATGAAGCTCGCCGCCGCCAGCTCCGGGGTGTAGCCGACGAACCAGGCCGACCGGGTGCTGTCGGTGGTGCCGGTCTTGCCGGCCACCGGGCGGCCCACCGTGCGGCGCACGCTGTCCGCCGTCGACCAGCCCCCGCAGCTTCCCTTGGCCGGGGTGTCCCCGGTGGGGCAGCGCGCCGCGTCGGTGGCGGCCCGCGCCGCGTCGGCGTTCACCACCTGCCGGCAGCGGGGCTTGGCGACCTCCCGTTCGATGCCGCCGGCGGTGCGGTAGGTGGCCGGGGTGCCGTCCCGGTTGGTGATCGAGTTCACCGGCATCGCCTCGCAGTACCGGCCGTCGGCGGCGATCGCGGCGTACGCGTTGGCCATCTCCAACGGGGTGGCGTCGGAGACGCCCAGGGTGAACGCGCCCCACTTCTTCGCCTTGGCGGGTGACGCCTGCTCCTTGTCGACGTCGGTCCGCCAGCGCAGGCCCAACTGCTCGGCGAGGTGCACCCCCCGGTCCGCGCCGATCTTCTCCTCCAGCTGGACGAAGTAGGTGTTGACCGACTTGCCGAACCCGGACCACATGGTCTGCCGGCCGGTCATCGCCCCGCTGGCGTTGGACGGCGCCCACCCGTCGTAGACGGCGGACCGGTACCGGTACGGCGAGTCGAACGCGGTGGACAGCGGCATGCCGGCGTCCAGCGCGGCCAGCATCGGGAACATCTTGAACGTCGAGCCGGCCTGGTACCCGGGGAGGGTGCCGCCGCCGAGCAGCGGGGCGACCGTGTTCGGGTAGTTCGCCTTCGTCTTCGGGTCGGCCTCCGGGTTCGAGCTGGGGCCGTTGTCGCCGACGTCCAGGGAGTAGGTCCGGTTCACCGCCATCGCCTTGATCCGTCCGGTGCCCGGTTCGGCGACCACGATCCCGTTGGCGAAGGGGCTGCCGACCCGCTCCTTCGCGCCGACGTTCTTCTCGGCGGCGGCCTGGACCTTCGGGTCGAGGCTCAGCACGATCCGGTAGCCGCCCCGGCGCAGCTTGTCCATCCGTTCCAGCCGGTTCTCCCCGAACGCGGGCTGGGCGCTCCACCAGTTCTTCACGTAGTCGCAGGCGAAGCCCCAGGCGTTGTACGCGCCGGGGATCGAGGCGCAGTCGTTGGCCGGGGTGGTGGGTCGGGTCCGGATCGGTTCGCTCTTCGCCACCGCGGCGGCGTCCGGGGACAGGTAATGGAGCTGGGCCATCTTGTCGAGCACGTAGTTGCGCCGGTCGGTGGCGTCCTTCTGGTCGGAGCTGAGCGGGTCGTACTCGGAGGGGGACTTGACCAGCCCGGCGAGGGTGGCCGCCTCGACCGGGCTGAGGGTGGCCGGGGTCTTGGAGAAGAAGATCTGGGCCGCCGCGTAGATGCCGTACGCCCGGTGGCCGAAGTACGCCGAGTTGAGGTAGCGCTCCAGGATCTGCTCCTTGGTCAGCTCCTTCTCGATGTCCAGCGCCATCCGCATCTCCTTGACCTTGCGCAGGCTGGTCTGCTGGGTGGCCTCCTGCACCTCCTCGGGCGTCTGCGCGCTGTCCCGCAGCGCCATCCGGACGTACTGCATGGTCAGTGTCGACGCGCCCTGGGAGACGCCGCTGGAGCGGGCGTTGGCCACGAAGGCGCGGGCGACGCCCTTGGGGTCGACGCCCGAGTGCTGGTAGAAGCGGTTGTCCTCGGCGGCGACGATGGCCTGCTGGATGTTCGGCGACATGTCCGACAACGTGGTGTACTGCCGGTACTCCTCGTAGAACATGGTCAGGATCGTCTTGCCGTCCGGGGCGTAGAGGTAGGACGTCTCGGCGGGCAGCGCGGTGCGCAGGATGTTCGTCTTGTGCTCCACGGCGTGCGCGGTGGCCTTGGCGCCGAGGCCGGTCACGGCGGCCAGCGGGTACGCCACGGCGGCGAGCACGACGCCGGCGATCAGCCCGGCGCGGAGGAGAGGAACGGAACGACCTGCGGCGGCAAGGGGTCGATTGCTCACCTGGTCAAGTTATGACATTTCCGAATCATTCATGAGAAGAATTCATGAACGCCGTCGGTGTCCCATCGGTGGCCGTGATGTGTCCCACGCCGGGTTCGGCTGTCCACCGCGCCGGCTTCCCGGCAGGATCGCGGTCATGCACGGGCAACCGACCGGCGTCGCGCCGACCACCACCGGCGAACCGGATCTCGCCCACCACGGGGACGTCGAGGCCACCCCCGGCCTGGTCGACCTGGCCGTCAACGTCCGCCGGGATCCGATGCCGGACTGGCTGGCCGCCCCGGTCACCGCCGCCCTGGCCGGGCTGGCCAGCTACCCCGACCCCCGCCCGGCCCGGGCCGCCGTCGCCGCCCGGCACGGCCGCCCACCGGAGGAGGTGCTGCTCACCGCCGGTGCCGCCGAGGGCTTCGTGCTGCTCGCCCGCGCCCTGTCCGGGGTCCACCGGCCGGTGGTGGTGCACCCGCAGTTCACCGAGCCGGAGGCCGCGCTACGGGCCGCCGGACACCGCGTCGAGCGGGTGCTCCTCGACCCGGACGACGGCTTCCGGCTCGACCCGGCCCTGGTGCCGGCCGACGCCGGGCTGGTCATGATCGGCAACCCGACCAACCCGACCTCGGTGCTGCACCCCGCCACCGACCTGGCCGCGCTGGCCCGACCGGGCCGGGTGCTCGTCGTCGACGAGGCGTTCGCCGACACCACCGGCGCGCCCGGTGTCCGGGGTGAGCCGGAATCGCTCGCCGGCCGGCGCGACCTGCCCGGCCTGGTGGTGGTGCGCAGCCTCACCAAGACCTGGGGACTGGCCGGTCTGCGGATCGGCTACCTGCTGGGCGCGCCCGACCTGCTGGAGCGCCTCGCCGCCGTCCAGCCGCTCTGGCCCGTCTCCACCCCGGCGCTGGCCGCCGCCACGGCCGTCGCGTCGCCGACCGCCGTCGCCGCCGAGCGCGCCATCGCCGCCCGGCTCGCCGCCGACCGCGACCACCTGGTAAGCCGCCTGTCGGCCCTGCCCGGGGTACGCGTCGCGGGCCGCCCGGCCAGCGCCTTCGTCCTGATCCACCGGCCCGGCGGCGACCGGGTACGCGAGGCGTTGCGCGACCGGGGCTGGGCCGTCCGCCGGGGCGACACCTTTCCCGGGCTGGGGCCGGACTGGCTGCGGATCGCCGTGCGCGACCCGGCGACCACCGACGCGTTCATCGAGGTACTGGCGGAGATCCTGGAGGCATGATAGTGGAGACGACGATCGCGGCGATCGGCCCGCCCGACGGGGCGGCGATGACGGCCGCCCGGGACCTCCAGGCCCGGCTCACCAAACCGGCCGGCTCACTCGGTGCCCTGGAGGAGCTGTCGGTACGCCTGGCCGGCCTGGCCGGGACCTGCCCGCCCCCACTGCCCGAACCGGCGGCGGTGGCGATCTTCGCCGGTGACCACGGCGTGCACGCCCAGCGGGTCACCCCGTGGCCGCAGGAGGTCACCGCCCAGATGATCGGGAACTTCCTGGCCGGCGGGGCGGTGGTCAACGCGTTCGCCCGGCAGGCCGGCGCGTCGGTCACCGTGGTCGACGTCGGGGTGGCCACCCCGCTGCCATTCCCGACCGTCGGCCCCGCCGACCTGGCCGGCGGGCCTGCCGCCGTGGCGGGCGTGGGCGGCGAGCCCACCGACGTGGCCGCCACCGTGGCGGGCGTGGGCGGCGACCCCGCCCACCGCAGCGGACCCGACCGGACGGCGTCGCGCCTGGTCGACGCGAACGTCCGGCGGGGCACCCGGGACATGACGGTCACCGCCGCGCTCACCCGGGACGAGGCGCGGGCGGCCGTCGAGGTCGGCATCCGGGTCGCCGGTGAGCTGATCGACGCCGGGGCGGGCGTGCTGCTCACCGGGGACATGGGGATCGCCAACACCACGCCGTCCGCCGCGCTGGTCGCCGCGTTCACCGGGGTCGACCCGGCCGGGACGACCGGCCGGGGGACCGGGGTCGACGACGAGACGTACCGGCGCAAGGTCGCGGTGGTACGGACGGCCCTGGACCGGCACCGGCCCGACCCGGCCGATCCGCTGGGGGTGCTGGCCGCCGTCGGTGGCCTGGAGCACGCGGCGCTGGCCGGGCTGATCCTCGGCGCGGCGGCCCGCCGGGTGCCGGTGCTGCTCGACGGGGTGATCGCGGCCAGCGCCGCGCTCGCCGCCGCCGCCTTCGCCCCCGACGCGGTCGGCGCGATGGTCGCCGGGCACCGGTCCGCCGAGCCGGGCGCCACCGTGGCGCTGCGGCACCTCGGTCTCGACCCGCTGGTCGACCTGGGCCTGCGGCTCGGCGAGGGCACCGGTGCGCTGCTGGCGCTGCCGGTGGTCACCGGCGCGGTCCGGGTGCTGCACGAGGTGGCCACCTTCGACGCGGCGGGGGTCTCCGAGAAGTGAGCGCCAACCCGTACCCCCTCGGCCTGCGGCTCGCCGGGCGGCGGGTGGTCGTGGTGGGTGGCGGCGCGGTGGCCACCCGCCGGGTGCCCGCCCTGCTGGACGCCGACGCCGAGGTCCTGCTCGTCGCGCCCGAGGTGACCCCGGCGCTGCAGGCGCACGTCGACGCCGGGCGGCTGCACTGGCGACCCCGCCGGTTCGTCCCCGAGGACCTCGACGGCGCGTGGCTGGTGCAGGTCGCGGTGGACGATCCGCACGCCGCCGCCGCGGTCAGCGCGGTCGCCGCCGAACGCCGGATCTTCTGCGTCCGGGCCGACGACCGGGCGGCGGCCACCGCGTGGACGCCGGCGGTCACCCGGCACGGGCCGGTCACCGTCGCCGTGCTCGGCGGGGGCGACCCGCGCCGGGCGATGGGCGTCCGGGACGCCGTGCGGGAACTGCTCACCGCGCAGGCGGTGGCCGGTGTCGACCCGGTGCCGGCCGGGGTCGGGCTGCCGACGCCGGTCGGGGCGGGCGGGGCGGTCACGCCCCCCGCCGGCCCGGTCGGTCGGGTGGCCCTGGTCGGCGCGGGACCGGGCGACCCGGAGCTGATCACGGTGAAGGGGTGGCGGCTGCTCACCGAGGCGGAGGTGGTGGTCGCCGACCGGCTGGTGCCCGGGCTGCTCCTGGACGAGCTGCGCCCCGACGTCGAGCTGGTCGACGCCGCCAAGATCCCCTACGGACCGTCCCGCACCCAGGAGGAGATCAACCGGATCCTGGTCGACCGGGCGCTCGCCGGGAAGGTGGTGGTCCGGCTCAAGGGCGGTGACCCGTACGTCTTCGGCCGGGGCGGGGAGGAGCTGCTGGCCTGTGCGGCGGCCGGTGTGCCGGTGACCGTGGTGCCGGGGGTGACCAGCGCGATCGCCGTGCCGGCGGCGGCCGGTGTGCCGGTCACCCACCGGGCGGTGGCGCACGAGTTCACGGTGGTCTCCGGGCACGTCGCCCCGGACTCGCCGGCCTCCCTGGTGCGCTGGGAGGCGCTCGCCGGCCTGCGCGGCACCCTGGTGGTGCTGATGGGGCTGAAGAACCTGGCCGCCATCACGGCCACCCTGACCCGGCACGGCCGGGACGCGGCCACCCCGGTCGCGGTGGTCCAGGAGGGCACCACGGGCGCGCAGCGCAGCCTCCGGTCGACCCTCGGCGCGGTGGCGGCGGACGTGGCCGGGGCGGGCCTGCGTCCACCGGCCATCGTGGTGATCGGCGAGGTGGTCGACGCCCTCACCGGCTGAACCCGACCGGACCGGGCGCGACCGCCCAGACCGGCTGCCTCGGCCGGTCGCCCCCGGCTGGTCGCCCATTGACCGACCCGTGTTCGCCGATGTAGCGGTATCCCTGGATGGGGATACCGCTACATCGGCTCAGGTGAGTCGATCTTCCGATCGGTCCGGGTGAGGCGATCCTGCGGCGGAGCCGTATGGCCGACCGGGCCGGGGGTTACTGCTTGAGCATGTTGTCCAGCAGCAGGGCGCAGCGGATCAGCCCGAGGTGGCTGTACGCCTGCGGGTGGTTGCCCAGCCCCCGCTCGGCCAGCGGGTCGTACTGCTCGGGGAGCAGCCCGGTCGGGCCGGCGGTGTCGATCATCTGGGCGAACAGCTCCTCCGCGTCGGTGCGTCGACCGGTGCGCAGGTACGCCTCGATCAGCCACGCCGTGCAGATGTGGAAGCCGCCCTCCCGGCCGGGCAGGCCGTCGTCCCAGTGGTAGCGGTAGACGACCGGACCGCTGCGCAGATCCGCCTCGATCCTGAGCACGGTGGAGAGGAAGCGCGGGTCGTCCCCCGGGAGCAGGCCGGAGAGCCCGATCCAGAGCGAGGAGGCGTCCATGTCCTCGTCGCCGTACGCGACGCTGTACGCCTCGACCTCCTCGTGCCAGCCGTTCTCCAGCACGTTGGCGCCGATCCGGTCGCGCAGCTCCACCCACTCCGGCCGGTCCTCGCCGTCGTGCTGGCGCACCACGTGCAGGGCCCGGTCGACGGTCATCCAGCACATCACCTTCGAGAAGATGTGGTGCCGGGGTGGGAGGCGGGCCTCCCAGATGCCGTGGTCGGGCTCGTGCCAGCGGCGGCGGACCGCCTCGACCATGTTGTCCAGCACCCGCCACTCGTCGTCGCGGACCGAGCCCCGGGCGTCGGCGACGGCCGCGATCAGGTCGGCGATCGGGCCGAAGACGTCCAGTTGGAGCTGGTGGTTGGCGAGGTTGCCGACCCGGACCGGCCGGGAGCCGGCGTACCCGGGCAGGGTGTCGATGACCGCCTCGGCGCCCAGCTCGTAGCCGTCCACCGTGTAGAGCGGGTGCAGCCGCTCGGGGTGCCCGCCGGTGCGCTCGATGCAGCCGTCCACCCAGCGCAGCAGCGCCTCGGCCTCCTCGATCGAGCCGAGGTCGACCAGGGCACGCGCGGTCATCGCCGCGTCCCGCAGCCAGCAGTACCGGTAGTCCCAGTTGCGGACGCCGCCCAGCTCCTCCGGCAGCGAGGTGGTCGCCGCCGCCAGGATCGAGCCGGTCGCCTCGTGGCAGAGCCCGCGCAGGGTGAGCGCGCTACGGGCGACCAGGTCCCGGGCGGTGGCGGGCAGCCGCAGTGAGGCCACCCAGTCCTTCCAGGGCTGCTCGGCCTTGGCCTGCCGGTCGTGGATGGCGACCGTGTGGTCCTCCAGGCTGTGCGTGCCGAAGCGCAGCTCCAGCACCACCTGGCCGCCGGTGGCGGAGAGGTCGACCACGGCGTGCGCGGTCTCGTACCCGCCGTCGTTGCGGACCTGCCAGGTCACCCCGGGGGAGTAGAGCGCGACGGGCTCGTTGGAGCCGAGCACCAGCAGGCCGTCCTTCTTCGGCTGGAGCTGGGTGGCGACCTGCCCGAACTCGGGGCGCGGGGCGAACTCGACGCGGGCCCGGCCGGAGCCGCTGAGCACCCGGACCAGGGTGGAGTCGCCGGTGACGACGGCCGGGCCGTCCGGGGTGGTCTCCCGGGCCGGCAGGTCCAGCCAGTCGGTGACGGTGAGCCCGGACCAGCGGGTCTCCACGGTCATCGTGCCGTTGCGGTAGCGCTGGCCCAGCGGGATGCCGCCGCGCTCCGGCCCGACGGTGAAGTGCCCGGCCGGGCTGCCGCCGACCAGGTCGGCGAAGATCGCCGCCGAGTCGGGCTTGGGGTGGCAGAGCCAGCTCACCTTGGCCTCGGGGGTGAGCAGCGCGACGGTACGGCCGTTGGCCAGCATCGAGTGCCGTTCGATCGGCACCGCCCGCTCGCCGAAGAGCCAGTGCCGGCGGGTCTCCAGCAGCAGGCCGAGGGCGCGGGCCGCCTCGACCGGCTCGGCCACCCGGTAGTGCGCCTGGGTGTCCCCCGGGCCGATCTTGATGCCCAGATCGGGGCCGCGCAGGGTGCCGAAGGCGTTCTCGTCGGTGACGTCGTCGCCGATGAAGAGCACCGCGCTGGCCGAGAGCTGGGTGCGGAGCTGGTCGACCGCGGTGCCCTTGTGGGTGGCGACCACCGACAGCTCGATGACCTCCTTGCCCTGGGTGACGGTGACGTCGTCCCACGTCGCCGGCCCGGCGCGGACGGCCTCGACGGCGGCGGCGGCGACCTGCGGGTCGACCCCGCGGGTGTGCACCGCGACGCTGGCCGGCTTGCGCTCCAGGCGTACCCCCGGGTGGGCGACGGCGATCTCGCGCAGCGCGTCGCGCAGCCGGGTGCGGACCGCGACCAGCTCGGGGGAGAGCCGCTCGACGAAGCCGATGTCGAACTCGGAACCGTGGCTGCCGACGAGGTGGATCTCGTTGGGCAGCCGGGAGAGCGCGGCCAGGTCGCGCAGTGCCCGGCCGGAGACCACCGCGACGGTGGTCTGCGGCAGCGCGGCCAGCGCCCGGACGGCGGCGACCGACTCGGGCAGCGGCACGGCCTTGCTCGGGTCCTCGACGATCGGCGCGAGGGTGCCGTCGTAGTCGCACGCGACCAGGAGCTGTGGTACGCGGGCGATCCGGCCGATCGCGGCGAGCAGCTCCGGGTCCATCGTCCCGGCGGCGGGGGTGACGATCTCGGCGGTGGGGGCGTTCACTCGACCTCCGTCCCCGGTGCGCCCAACTCGGTCAGAAAGGACTTCGCCCAGTGCCCCACGTCGTGGGTGCGCAGATGACGTTGCATGATCCGCATGCGTCTGCGGGCCTCCGGCTTCTCTACGTGTACAGCCCGCAGGAGGGCGTCCTTGACGGCGTCGGGGTCGTGCGGATTGCACAGGAACGCCTGGCGCAGCTCGGTGGCGGCGCCGGCGAACTCGCTGAGCACGAGCGCACCGCCCTGGTCGGCGCGCGATGCGACGTACTCCTTGGCCACCAGGTTCATTCCGTCTCGCAGCGGGGTCACCATCATCACGTCGGCCGCGACGTACATCGCGGCCAGTTCGGAGCGACTGTACGACTGATGCAGATAATGCACCGCCGGCACGCCGACCCTGCCGAATTCGCCATTAATCCGACCAACCTCGCGTTCCACCTTGACACGAAGTGCCTGGTAGTGCTCGACGCGCTCGCGGCTCGGCGTGGCGACCTGCACCATAACCGCGTCCGGAACTGTCAACTTTCCGTCAGCAAGAAGTTCGCGGAAGGCCTTGAGTCGAAGCTCGATGCCCTTCGTGTAGTCGAGCCGGTCCACGCCCAGGATGATCGTCTTCGGGTTGCCCAGCTCCTCGCGGATCTGCTTGGCCCGCGCCTGGATCGCCGGGTCCTCGGCCAGCCGCTCCATCTCCCGGGTCTCGATGGAGATCGGGAACGCGCCCGCCTTCACCTGCCGCCCGTCGACCTGGATCATCTGGCCCTCGTAGCGCAGGCCGAGCAGGTGCCGGGCCAGCCGGACGAAGTTCTGCGCGGCCAGCCGCTGCTGGAAACCGACCAGGTCGCTGCCGAGCAGGCCGCGCAGGATCTCGGTGCGGAACGGCATCTGCATGAACAGCTCGATCGGCGGGAACGGGATGTGCAGGAAGAAGCCGATCTTGAGATCCGGCCGCAGCTCGCGCAGCATCGCCGGGACCAGCTGGAGCTGGTAGTCCTGCACCCAGACCGTCGCCCCCTCGGCCGCCACGTCCGCGGCGGCCTCCGCGAACCGGGCGTTGACCAGCCGGTACGCCTCCCGCCAGCGGCGCTTGTAGGCGGGGGTCTCGACGGCGTCGTGATAGAGCGGCCAGATGGTCGCGTTGGACTGGCCTTCGTAGTAGCGTTCCAACTCCTCGGCACTCAACGGCACCGGGTGCAGTCGGATGCCCTCCAGGTCGAACGGCTCCGGGGCGGCGCCGGTGCCACCGGCCCAGCCGACCCAGGTGCCCCGGTGCTCGGCGAGGACGGGGTGCAGCGCGGTGACCAGCCCACCCGGGCTACGTCGCCACTGCCGCCCCTCGGGTGTGCTCACCTCGTCGACCGGCAGTCGGTTGGCCACAACGACAAAGGAGCTACGGACGGTCACGATCGGCCACCTCCGGGTGCTGACGGGTCCACCGCGATGAGCGTACTGAGCGTAGCTGCGGCCTCTGGGACCCCGTGCCGCAGTTACCTACCCTTCCCGCGTCGGCTGAACCCGTACCGTGATCTTGACGACACCCGCTCCCACCTGGCGGGCCGGACCGCGGCCGGGGCGGGGTGATGTGGGCGCGGCGGGCCCCACCTGTCAGGATTGACGGCGGCGTGCGCGTGGCCGGCCTCCGGCCGGCGGCGGATGGCGGTCGTCACCCGCGCCGCGCCGCCCACGACGACAACCGACGGAGGTAGCCCGCACCGTGGCCCAGTTCATCTACGTCCTGGAAAAGGCGCGCAAGGCGCACGGCGACAAGGTCGTGCTCGACAACGTGACGCTGAACTTCCTGCCGGGGGCCAAGATCGGTGTGGTCGGCCCGAACGGCGCCGGTAAGTCCAGCCTCCTCAAGATCATGGCAGGGCTGGACAAGCCGAGCAACGGCGAGGCCCGGCTGATGCCCGGCTACACCGTCGGGATGCTCGCCCAGGAGCCACCGCTCAACGACTCGAAGACCGTGCTCGGCAACGTCGAGGAGGCGGTCGCCGAGACCAAGGCCAAGCTGGAGCGGTTCAACGCCATCGCCGAGCAGATGGCCACCGACTACTCCGACGAGCTGATGGAGGAGATGGGCAAGCTCCAGGAGGAGCTGGACCACCTCGACGCCTGGGACATCGACTCCAAGCTCGAACTGGCCATGGACGCGCTGCGCTGCCCGCCGCCGGACGCCGACGTCACCCAGCTCTCCGGCGGTGAGCGCCGCCGGGTCGCGCTGTGCAAGCTGCTGCTGGAAGCGCCCGACCTGCTGCTGCTCGACGAGCCCACCAACCACCTCGACGCGGAGAGCGTCTCCTGGCTGGAGCAGCACCTGGCCAAGTACGCCGGCACCGTCATGGCGATCACCCACGACCGGTACTTCCTGGACAACGTGGCCAACTGGATCCTGGAGCTGGACCGCGGCCGGACGTACCCATACGAGGGCAACTACTCCACCTACCTGGAGAAGAAGGCCGCCCGGCTGGCCGTCGAGGGTCGCCGCGACGCCAAGATGAAGAAGCGGCTCACCGAGGAGCTGGAGTGGGTCCGCTCCAACGCCAAGGCGCGGCAGACCAAGTCCAAGGCCCGGCTGGACCGCTACGACGAGATGGCCGCCGAGGCGGAGAAGACCCGCAAGCTGGACTTCGAGGAGATCCAGATCCCGCCGGGTCCGCGCCTGGGCAACACCGTCATCGAGGCCAACCACCTCAGCAAGGGCTTCGACGAGCGGCTGCTCATCGACGACCTGTCCTTCTCGCTGCCGCGCAACGGCATCGTCGGCATCATCGGCCCGAACGGCGTCGGCAAGACCACCCTGTTCAAGACCATCGTCGGGCTCGAGCAGCCGACCGACGGCCAGGTCCGGGTCGGCGAGACGGTCTCCCTGTCGTACGTCGACCAGAACCGGGAGGGCCTCAACGGCGACAAGACGGTCTGGGAGGTCGTCTCCGACGGGCTGGACCACCTCATGGTCGGCAAGGTCGAGATGCCGTCGCGGGCGTACATCGCCGCGTTCGGGTTCAAGGGGCCGGACCAGCAGAAGCCGACCAAGGTGCTCTCCGGCGGCGAGCGCAACCGGCTCAACCTGGCGCTGACCCTCAAGATCGGCGGCAACGTGATCCTGCTCGACGAGCCGACCAACGACCTGGACGTCGAGACGCTGTCCAGCCTGGAGAACGCGCTGCTGGAGTTCCCCGGCTGCGCGGTGGTCATCTCGCACGACCGGATGTTCCTCGACCGGGTCGCCACCCACATCCTGGCCTGGGAGGGCGACGACGAGAACCCGGCGAAGTGGTTCTGGTTCGAGGGCAACTTCGAGGCGTACGAGAAGAACAAGATCGACCGGCTCGGCGCCGAGGCGGCCCGACCGCACCGGGTGACCTACCGCAAGCTGACCCGCGACTGAGCATGGCGGACCGTTTCGTCTACCACTGCACCCTGCGCTGGTCCGACCTGGACGCGTACGGCCACGTCAACAACTCGCGCTTCCTCACCCTGTACGAGGAGGCGCGGGTGGCGTTGATGTTCGCCGGCGGCAAGGCGTGGGGGGTCGGCTCGTTCGCCGACGGGGTGGTCATCCGTCGACACGAGGTCGACTACCTGCGCCCGGTCGACTACGCCCTCGGCCGGGCCACCGCCGAGGCCGCGCCGACCGTCCGGATCGAACTGTGGGTGGAGCGCATCCGGGCCGCCTCGTTCACCGTCGCCTACGAGCTGTACGACGGGGAGGTGCTGGCCAGCACCGCTCGTTCGGTGCTGGTCCCGTTCGACCTGTTCGAGAAGCGGCCCCGGCGGCTCAGCGACGAGGAGCGGGCCTTCCTGGAGGCGTGGGCCGTGGCCGACGGGTCGGCGTGACCGGCGGACCGGCCGCCCACCCCGGGGGCGGGGACGCCGTCGACCCCGGGCGCGGGGGCATTGCCGGCCCGGGCCACGAGGGTGTCGCCGACGCGGGGGCCTTCCTCGCCCGGCTGGTGCGTCTCGACCCGGCCGGGGTGGTCCGGATGCGTCCGCTGGCCGACGTCGGCCGTACCGCCCTGTGGGCCCGGTTGCCGTGGGACGTGCTGGTGGTCCGGACGGTGACCGGCCGGGCGCCGGCCGACGTCACCGTGGTCGCCGCCGAGCTGCTGGCCCGGTTGGCGGCGGCCGACCCCGCGCTGCCCCCGGCCCGGGACGACCGCTGGCGCTGGCCGCTGCCACCGGCGGCGAGCCGACCCGTCGAGGTGCTGCCCGCCGCCGAGCTGCGGCGGATCGCCGAGGCCGCGGCGGGCACCCTGCGCACCGCCGCCGCCGAGGGGGTGGGCGGTCGCGCGGTGGGGCAGCGGGTGCTGCGGGACGCGCTGCTCGACCACGTGGCGGTGACCGTCACGCCGGATGCCGCGCCGACCGAGCCGGTGGAGATCACCCAACGGTTGGTGCAGGGTCTGGTCCGGATGGGATTCCTCGGTCCGGCCGGGGCTGGCGGGGCGGGAGAGGTCCAGGTGCGGGTGGCCGGCCGGTGGGTCGGTCTGGTGGGGCCGTACGGAGCCGCCTGGTCGCGGAAAGTCTCGGATCTCGCAATTCGTCCGGCGCGGGATCAGCCGAAAGGATGACCCCGCATCATTCTTCCGGTCTGGTGCTGCCGTTGGGGGGGTGTCTCAACCCGGCTGTCCGGGTACCGTCCATCCTCGGATCCAACGCACCGTAGGCGATTGGATCCGCTGGGGAGTGAGGTGCGCGAGCGATGCCGTGGTGGTCATGGCGCCCTGGTCCCGCCGCTGGCGGCGACACGGAAACTCGAAGCGGGATCACGGTGGACAGTGTCCGGATGGGGCCACCGTCCCCCCGCCAACCGGCGGACGACTGCACTGTCACCGAGCGACCGGCCGTGACCGACCGGCCGGTCTCCGTGGCACCGGTCACCCTGGCCCGGGTATGTGACGCGCTCGACCTGCTCGACGTGCGTTACCTGGCCGACGGGGACGGCAACCTGCTGGCCATGTGGGAACGGCACGCGGTGCTGGTCACCCTCGAAGGCCCCGAGGACGAGATCCTGGTGATGCGGGCCCGGCCACACGCGACCGTCCCGCCGGACTGGGCCGACCGGGCCTACCGGGTGGTCAACGAGTGGAACCACACCCGCCGGTTCTGCAAGGCCTACATCGGTGACCCGACCGAGCGCGGCCAGCTTCCCATCTACGCCGAGCTGCAGGTGCCGCTCGGCGCCGGGGCACACGACGCGCTGCTGGTGGAGATGCTGGACTGCGGAGCGGCGGTGGCCACCACGTTCGTCGACTGGCTGCACGACGAGGGCGCCCTGCTCTGAGCGGGCGTCCGCCGGCCCGGACGGGCGACGACGAGGGCGTCCCGCCACCGAGCTGGCGTGCGTCGTCCCGGCCCGCTGGGTGCGGGTCGTCGTCGGGGCTGGCAATCGGGCGGTAGCTCAGCCGGCGGCCGGGTCCTCCATGACGTTGACCATGAAGTAGGCCGAGCGCTCCAGGTAGTCCCAGAGGGCGGTGCCGGTCTCCGGCGGCAGCGCCAGCTCGTCCACCGCGCGCCGCATGTGGCGCAGCCAGGCGTCCCGCTCGGCCGGGCCGATCCGGAACGGCGCGTGCCGCATCCGCAGCCGGGGGTGCCCCCGCTGGGCGGAGTAGGTGGTCGGGCCGCCCCAGTACTGCATCAGGAAGAGCGTCATCCGCTCGGCGGCCGGCCCGAGGTCGCCCTCCGGGTACATCGGCCGCAGCAGCGGGTCGGTGGCGATGCCGGCGTAGAACCTGTCGACCAACCTGCGGAAGGTGGGCTCACCACCGACGGCTTCGAAGAGGGTCGTCGACGGAACGGGCCGGGGCTCGCCTGCGGAATTCACCGTTCCATCCTGCCAGGTGTGGCGGTGCCCCGACCGCCGCCCGTCCGCCGATCACGTCACAGCGTGCCGGTGACCGCTCCGCTCGCCGGCCCGGGCCGCCGCGGGTGAGCCGTCCGGCTGCGGACCGGTGGCGACGTTGGTCAGGTCGGCGGCCGCCACCGCGGCGTCGACGGTGGCCCGGTTCGGCCAGCGCAGCGCGGTGCACAGCATCAGCAGCACCCCCGCGGCGCTCCACACGCCGACCACCGTGGGCACCGAGAAGCGGTCGGCGAGCAGACCGGTGACCAGCACCGCGCCACCCTGGATCACCTGGATCCCGGTCGCCATCACACCGAAGGCGCGGGCCCGGTAGCCGTTGGGCAGTGCCCGCACGAAGAGGCCGTTCGCCGTCGGGATCAGACCCGCGACCGCGAAACCGCAGGCCGCCGCGAGCAGGGCGACCACCACCGGTGGGGGATTCAGCAGCGCCGGCACCAGGGCCAGCGGGGCGAGCACCGCGAGGGGCCGCATCAGGCTGAGCCGGCCGGCGGGCGACACCAACCGCCCCACGAGCAGGCCGCCGACGATGAATCCGACCGGATTGGCCGCCATGATGACGGCCTGGGCGGCACCGGAGTCCAGACCGTTGCCGGAGCGCTCCGCGGCCCAGGCCGCGGCCAGCCCCTCCGGCACGATCGAGAAGAGCATCGCGCTGAACACCAGCAGGCTGATCGCCCGCAGGACCGGGTTGCCGAAGACGATCCGGAAGCCCTCGGCGGTCTCCCGCAGCAGGTGGGTACGGTGTGCCTCGCTGAGCGTCGGCTCCCGGTCGCGGACGCCGAGCCGGACGAGCAGGGCCGACAGGCCGAAGGTGGCCGCGTTGAGCAGCAGCGCCGCCGTCGGGCTGAACACGGCGACCGCCGCCCCAGCCAGATAGCCGACCACCTGGGCGGCCTGGCTGGCGCTGGCGTTGAGCGACAGGCCCAGCACCAACCGGTCGCCGGTGAGGATCGCCGGCAGCAGCGCCGACCGGGCCGCCTGGCCGGGCGGGTTGGCGAGGGTGGCGGCGAAGAGCAGGGCCAGGATCGCCCAGACCGGCAGGTCGGGCAGCACGATCAGGGCGGTCAGCACCATCCGGATCACGTCGCAGGTGACCATCACCTGCCGGTGCCGGTGCCGTTCGGCGAGCGCGGCCAGCAGCGGACCGCCGACCAGCCACGGCAGGTAGCTGACCGCGAACGCGGCGGCGGAGAGGGCGACGGACTGGCTCTCCTGGTAGACCAGCACGGTGACCGCGGCCTTGGCGACGTAGTCGCCGATCCAGGACAGGACGCTGGCGGCGAAGACCGCACGGAACTCGACCCGGCCGAACACCTCACGGAAGGTGGCCGGTCGGTCCGGGCCGGGTCGCTGGTCGGACACCGTGGCCTCCATCGTGCCCCGACACCGGCCACTTGTGATGGCCCGGCGGGGCGCCGTCGTCAGATTCGCGGATCAGCGATGACGCGATCACGCTCCCGGGAACGCGTGTACCGGATTCTGCCCGATCGTCTGACAACTGACTAGGGCGAACGGATTGATCGTCGCATCCCCGACTGAACGAACGGACGATACCCGAGGGGCCGGCCGGTGCGCGAGTACCGCCCATCGGGCCGCCGCCGTGGTGCGCCTGCCGCCGTGACCTGCTACCGCCCGTGGGCGCCGCCGGGTCCGGGGGTGCCTGCTCCGGTGGTGCCGGGTCCGGTGCTGCCCGGCCCGGTGCTGCCTGGTGCGGTGCCGGCTGGCCCGGGGGTGTGGGACGGCTCGTGGGTGCCGGTGCCGGTGCCGGTGCCTGTCGGGGCGGGGGTGCCGGCCAGGGTGGTGTAGGTGGGGCCGGCCGAGGTGGCCGCAGTGGCGCTCGGCGGGGTGGTCGGGGTGGTGAGGACGCCGTTGGGCGGCAGTCCCGGATAGAGCCGGGCCGCCGCGATCCGGGCGGTGATGCCGGAGTTCTCCAGCGCCTCCGCGAGCCGGCGACGCAGCTCCCGACCGACCGCGAACTGCCCCTCCGCCGTGGTCTTGACCACCGTACGGAGCACCGCGCCGTCGACTGTCATCTGCTCCACCCCCAGCACCTCGGGCGGCTCGACGATCTCCGGGGCCAGGTCCGGGTCCATCGCCACCGAGGCGGCGGCCGTCCGCAGCACCGCGTTGGCCTCCTCGGTGCCGGCGAACCCGATCGGCAGGTCGATCACGACCAGCGCCCAGCCCTGGCTCTTGTTGCCCACCCGGATGATCTCGCCGTTGCGGATGTACCAGAGCACCCCCCGGCCGTCGCGGACCGTGGTGACCCGCAGCCCCACCGACTCCACCACCCCGGTCGCCTCGCCCAGGTCGACCGTGTCGCCGACGCCGTACTGGTCCTCGATGAGCATGAACAACCCGGCGATCAGGTCCTTGACCAGGCTCTGCGCGCCGAAACCGAGGGCCACCCCGGCGATCCCGGCGCTGGCCAGCAGCGGGGCCAGGTCGAAGCTGAACTCGCGCAGGATCATCAGCAGGGCGATGCCGAAGACGAACGCGGTGACCATGCTGCGCAGCACCGAACCGATCGCCTCGGCGCGTTGGCGACGCCGTTCGGGGACGAACTCGGTCGGGTCGAGCGCGGCGCTGGGCACCCGCTCACGCAGCGGGCGTAGCAGCGTGGGCACCGACCCGTGCGCGGTGGTGCGGACCAGCCGGTTGATCGTCCGGTGCAGCGCCCAGCGGGCGACGAGCGCCAGCAGCAGGATCAGCACCACCCGCAGCGGCTTGAGCAGGATCCAGTAGCTGCCCTCGGCGAACCAGGCCGAGCCGGTCACCCGGTACAGGTACTCGCAGGAGGTGCTGCCCAGACAGTCGGCGCCCGAGCCGCCCCCGGAACCCGGGCTGCTGCCCGGTGTCGGACTCGGGGCGGCGGACAGGACGACGGACGACAGGCTGACGACGCTCACCCTGTCTTCGTACCGCAGGGGGCCTGACAGCCGACGGCCGACCCTCCACGCCCGTTCCGTCCCATGATCGTACGACGCCGAACCGGACATCTTCCTACACGGCGCGGAGCGTTCAGCGGGTACCCCGGATTAGTACGTGCAATCCCGGGTCCGATCAGGGACGATTGGCGCAGCGGATGACGGTGATCCCGCCGGAGCCGGTCGGTGTTCCCTGCTGCCCGAGGGTCGACCGGTGCTGCCAGCGGTGGGAGCGGCTGGACCGGGAGGGTGAGCACGATGCCTGACATACGACCCACGGTGGGCTCCGGCGCGCTGGTTCTCAACGCCACCTACGAGCCGCTGTGTGTCGTGTCCGTGCGTCGAGCCGCGATCCTGGTGCTCTCCGCCAAGGCGGTCTGCGTCGCCGACGGCGACGGCATCCTGCACAGCGCCCACGACGCGCTGCCCGTCCCCTCGGTGGTGCGGCTGACCCGGTTCGTCCGGGTGCCCTACCGCACCCACGTCGGGCTCTCCCGGCGGGCGATCTTCGCCCGCGACGGCAACCGCTGCGCCTACTGCCGGGGCCCGGCCGAGACCATCGACCACGTCTTCCCGCGCAGTCGGGGTGGCCGGCACGCCTGGGAGAACGTGGTCGCCGCGTGCGCCCGGTGCAACCACACCAAGGGCGACAAGACCCCGGCCGAGCTGGGCTGGCGGCTGCACAGCCTGCCGGCCGCCCCGAAGGGCACCGCCTGGCGGGTGCTCGGCCACCGCGCACCGGATCCGCGCTGGGCGGACTGGCTCGACCTGCGCGACCCGTTCCGCGAGGCCGAGGCGGCCTGACCGGCCGCGCCGTCGGTCACGCCCTCGCGCCGCCGGGTCGGGCCGCCGTGCGGTGCCGCTGGCCTGGGCCGGGACCGGTGAGCCGGCCCGGGCCGGTCAGTCGGCTCGGACCAGGGTGGCGTAGACCACCAGGTTGTCGGCGTATCCGGTCGCACCGCCGACCCAGCGCCCGCCGCAGGTGATCAGCCGCAGGCGGGGACGGCTGAAGTCACCGTAGATCTGGTCGACCGGCAACCGTTCCTTGCGGTACCGCTGGATCTCGTCGACCTCGAAGACGGCCACCCGGCGGTCGGCGCGGGTCACCTCGATCTCGTCGCCGTCGTGCAGTTCCTTGAGGCCGTGGAAGACCGCCGGACCGGTGGTGGTGTCCACGTGGCCGACGATCACCGCCGGGCCGTACTGGCCGGGGGTGGGCCCCTGGTCGTACCAGCCGGCCTCCTGGGCGCGGGCGGTGTCCGGGACGGCGATGCTGCCGTCCGGGGCGATGCCGACCCGGTGCACCGTCGCCCGGAGGTCGATCCGGGAGATGGCGATCTGGGTCGGTGGACTCCCGGACAGCACCGGGAACTTCTTCGGCGGCGGGCGCAGGCCGGCGACGAACCGGTCCGGCAGCACGCTGCGCCCGGTGACCCGTTCCACCCCGAGCATCGTCACGATCAGCAGCATCACGGCGGCTATCGCCAGGACGGGCAACCCCGGCCCGCCTGAGGCGAACCGACCGCCGAAGGCCGGCTGCCGGGGCACCGGGCGTACCGGCCGGGCCTGGGTGACCGGGTCGGCGGTGGTCACGCTGGCGGAGAACGCCTGGCCGGCGACCCGGCGGAACCGGGCCGCGGCCCGGCGGGACCGGTGGTGGATCCGGGCGGCGAGCCGGCGGGACCGGGCGGCGAGCCGGCGGGACCGGCGGTGGATCCGGGCGGCGGCCCGCATGGTCCGGCGGGCCGCCGCCCGCAGCCGGCGGCCGGCCGGCCGGGACCGGCGGTGACGGGTGCGGGCCATGGCGACCGGTGGTCAGGCACCGGGACGGGTCCGTCGGCGGTTGCCGCCGAAGACGCCGAGCCCGGCGGCCACGGCCACCACGGCGAGGCCGCCGACCAGCAGCAGTGAACCGGTGCCCCGGTCGCCCACCGTCCCGCCCCCACCGGTGGCCGGTCCCTTGCTCGGCTGCGCCATGTTGAGCACGGTCAGCATGGTCGAGGCGGTGCTGCCGTTGGGGCACCGCAGGTCGACCGGGTAGTCACCGGGCTGCTTGTTGCCGGCGATGGTGACCGCGCCGGTGAGGAAGCCGTTGTCGGGCCGCAGCACCACCCGCCCGAAGGCGTCCGAGTGCACGGTGGCCTGCTGGTTGTTGCTGTTGTCGCAGCTGGCCCGGACGGTGACCCGGGTGCCGGCCGGCGCGCTGTTCGGCGTGACCTCGACGAAGATGTTCTCGCCGGCCCGCGCCGCTGGTGCCGCGACCAGGACGAACGCCCCGACCAGGGCGAACATCGCCAGTACGGCGAGGACGGCGTGACGGTGCAGAGTGAGCCCCCGCATGATTCCCCCCTCCCGGCGACGGTGCGCCGGAATCCTGCGACGGGTGTGCGGGTCTGCATTCCCGCTGGCCGGGGGGCAAACCCGGAGTCAGCGTTGCCGGGGACCGGGGGCGGCCGGTCCGGGCGGCAACGGTGTGACCGGGTGCCACTGCAACGGGCTGGAGAGCACCATCGTGCTGGACGGCTGCCCGTACGGGGCGAGCCGGTCGATGACCGCCTCGAACTGCCCGATCGACCCGGCGGCGACCTTGAGCACGCTGCACGCGTCCCCGGTGATCCGGTGGATCTCCTGGATCTCCGGCCAGTCGACGACCTGCGGGTCGTGCAGGATGCAGCGGGAGCCGTAACAGGACATCCGGATCAGCGCCACCACCGGACGGCCGGCGCGGGCCAGGTCGACGTGGGCGTGGTACCCGGTGATCACCCCGGACTCCTCCAGCCGGCGGACCCGCTCGGCGACCGCCGGTGGGGACAGGTGCACCCGCCGGGACAGCTCGCTGAACGACAGCCGCGCGTCGGCCTGCAACTCGCGGAGCAGCGCCCAGTCCATCTCGTCCATCCGGCGACCTTACCGGCGACAGGTCAGAATGCCGAAGTGCCTTCAGTGGTGAAAGTGATCGGTGGGTACCGCCGTCGAATCGGCATTCCGTCGCCGGCCCACGCCGGGAGATCATGACGGGACCGGTATCCGGAGGAGGCGAGACGATGGAACAGACGGACCTGCGGGCGCGTACGCCGACCCCGGCGGTGCGTCCGGTCACCCCGCAGCAGCGTCGGGCGCGGGCCGCCCGCAACGGCGGCGAACCCACCCTGGAGTTCGCCGACCGGGTGCCCTACGACGCGTACGTGCACGCCAGTACCCTGCACACCCTCCAGCAGCCGCTCAGCTCCGATCCGGGCGAGATGTCCTTCCTGATGGTCAGCCAGATCATGGAGCTGTACTTCGGGCTGACCTGCCACGAGCTGCGGCAGGCCCGGCACGACCTGCGGGCCGACCGGGTGTGGGAGGCGCTCGCCCCGTTGCGCCGGGCCGCCCTGCACCTGGAGGGGCTCAACGCCGCCTGGCGCGGGCTGCGCTGGATGACCCCGGCCGACTTCAACCGGTTCCGCAACCTGCTCGGTGAGGGTTCCGGCTTCCAGTCCGCGATGTACCGGCAGCTCGAGTTCCTGCTCGGGTTGCGCGATCCGGCGCTGATCCGCCCCTTCCGCCGGCAGAGCCAGGTCCACGACGAGCTGCGCGCCGCACTGGCCGTACCGAGCCTCTGGGACGAGGTGGTCGCCCTGCTCGGCCGGCACGGGCACGACCTGCCCGCCGAGCTGCTCGACCGGGACGTCGCCGTCGAGCACCTGCCGCACCCCCGGGTCGAGGCGGCCTGGGTGGCGGTCTACGACGACGACGGGCCGGACAACCACCTGCGGCAGCTCGGCGACGCGCTGGCCGACGTGGCCGAGCAGTTCGGCGACTGGCGCTGGAACCACGTCAAGGCCGTCCAGCGCACCATGGGCGCCAAGGTCGGCAGTGGCGGGTCGGCCGGGCTGGCCTGGTTGCAGCGCAGCATGTCCCGGGTGGTCTTCCCCGAGCTGTGGTCGGCCCGTACCGCGATGTGATCCTCCCGACGGTCGGACCCGCCCCGGCAGCGCGGCGGGTCCGACCGGAGGGGATCAGGAGTGCGGGCAGGTGTCCCGGTACTCCTCGATCGCACTGCCCCGGGGAGCCGGGCAGAGGAACTGCTCGTAGCGGGTGTCGTCGTCGACGAACCGCTTCAGCCAGGAGATGCTGTACTTCGCCACCGTGACGTTCGCCGAGGTGGGCGCGGAGTGGCCGGCGGCGTTCAGCTCCAGGTACGCCTTGTCCAGGCTGGCCGGCAGGCTGGTGTAGAACGGCTCCGAGTGCGACGACACCGGCGCGGTCGAGTCGTTCTCCGCGCCGACCACCAGCGTCGGCACCCGTACCGACGACCAGTTCTTGACCGTGTGCCAGCCGGTCAGCGGGATGGCCGCCTGCAACGTCGGCCGGGTGTTGGCCGCCGACAGGCTGCCTCCGCCGCCCATCGAGTGCCCCATCACCGCGAGCCGGTTCCGGTCGATCCGGGTACGCACCGCGCTGCTGCCGGTCAGGTAGTCCAGGGCGGCGAGCAGCTGGGTGCCCCGGGAGGCCGGCTGGTCGTACACCGAGAGGGTGTCGATGGTGATCACCACGAAGCCCTGCGAGGCCAGCCGGGGGCCGAGCCAGGCGACGCTGGACTGGCTGGCGGTGTAGCCGGGGGAGATGGCCACCGCGCCGAAGGTGCCCTCGGCGGTGCTGGTGGGGTAGTAGACGGTGCCGCCCCGGAAGCCGCTCACCGCGGACGCGGCGACGGTGCTCTGGGCGATGGCGAACGGGCCACGGGTGGCCTCGATGCTGCTCACCGTGGGGGCGGGACCGCGCTCGTAGGGGTTGGCGGCGACCGCGGCGGCGCTTCGGCCGTCGCCGGCCGCGGCCGGCGCGCCCGGCGCGGCGAGCGCCCCGCCACCGACCAGGGCGAGCGCCAGCAGGGGACGGGCGACCAGCCGGGGCCAGGGCCGACGGGGGCCGGACCGGACGGGGTGGGGGTGCAGGGCGGGCACAGGTTGCACGGGTACTCCCTGGGGGTGGCGGGACCGGACGCGACCGACCTCGGTCGATCGACTGTGGTCATCCTCCGCGCCCCGTCGCGCCGTCCGGCAATCCCGATCGGGTCATGCCAGCGGAAGATGGGGCGGACGCCACACCCGCGCCGCCCGTGTCGCCCCGGCGCACCGCGCGCCGAACCGGCAGGATGGGGGCGCGCGACACCGGCAGGACGGGGCGCGCGACCCGACTCGTCGCCACCGCGAGGTCACTGGGACACTGGAGTGACAGGTGGGATCGGCACCCCGCAGGCTCGCGGGGGGCCGGCTCCGCTAACGTGAATGGCAGCGGACTCGGGAGCTCGATGCCATGCTCGTCCACCCGACCCGGAAGCTCTGGTCTCTCTTACCGCCTGGGGGCGTTGGGATTGTCTGTCACTGACACGTTGCTGATCTTCGTCGGCATCCCGGCGGCGGTGGTGCTGGTGATCGTCGGGCTGGTCTACGCCGCCAACCACGGCAGCGGCGGCGGCGCCAAGCGCTACCGCCCCGGCCGACGCTTCGACTTCACGCCCGTCTGGTTCCTGGGCCGCCCGGAGCAGCTGGCCGACTCGGCCGGCACCGCCCTGGCCGCCGGTGCCCAGGCGCCGGCGCTGACCAGCCACAAGCAGCAGCAGGCCGGCATCGAGGCGCCGGCCGGTGGAACCGGAGGCGCAAGTGACCGTTGGTGAGCAGGTCGACCAGGCCGGTACGGGCACCCCGCCCGAGGTGCTGGACGGGCCGTTCTCGACCCGCCAGCTGCTGCGCATCGACGAGGCGCTGCGCCTGGCCGACCAGGGCAGCGGCCTGGTCTTCTCGGTCTACGTCGGCGGCCTCGACGAGCCGGTCCGGGAGCACGCCGAGCGGCTGCACCGCCAGCTCGCCGAGCCGGACAGGTCGGTGCTGATCGCCGTGTCGCCCAACCAGCGCCAGCTGGAGGTCGTCACCGGCCGGTACGCCCGCAAGCGCATCCCCGACACGTACGTGAAGCTGGCCGCGCTGTCCATGGTGGCGTCGTTCGGCGGCGGGGACCTGGCCGGCGGCATCATCCAGGGCCTCGACCAGCTGGCCAGCCACGCCGGTCGGGGCTGAGCCCCACCCGCACGTCCCGAACAGCCCGGAGCCCGGCCCGCACCCCGCGGACCGGGCTCCGTCGCGTCCGTTGGTGCCGAAGCGGCCGGCTGCCGGTCAGCGGGGCCAGTCGCGGGGATCGAGTCGCATCGGCCACGGCTCGTCGACCGGTACCGGCTCATCCGGGCCGACGGTGCCGAGCAGGTTGTAGTGCACTCCCTTGACCAGGGTGTACCGGTAGACGACGGGACCGAAGTCGCTCCGCTCCACCCGCCAGTAGGCGGGAATGCCGGACTCCGCGTAGAGCGCCGGTTTGGTCAGGCGGTCGTGGCGACGGCTGTTGGGCGATTCCACCTCGACGACCAGAGCGACGTCCGACGGGTCGGCCCACATCCGGTCCCGGGGGGCACCCGGCCGGAGCACGGTGACGTCCGGGATGAGGTTACCGGCCGGCACCCGGACCCCGATCTCGCGGATCACCCGCCAGTCGGCGGGCGCGCTCTGCCGCAGCGCCATCCGGATGTCGTCCGCGAGTTCGTGATGGTACGGGCCGGCCGGAGGGGTCACGTGCAGACTCCCGTCGATGATCTCGTAGCGGTTCCCGTCCTCGGGCAGCTCGTACAGGTCCTGTTCGCGCCAGTCCCGCTCGGGTGGCCGCCACTCGTACGTCGGCTGTGCCATCGCTCACCTCCTCGGCCCACGATAACGGCCCGGGGCCGGCGTGGGCTCGCACCCGCGCCGGCCCCGGGCCGTGCACCTCGACGTCAGCCGCTGCGGGCGTCCCGGGCGCGGGCCTTCAACGCGCGGACCACCCCGTCGCGCCCCTCGGCCACCAGCCGGCGCAGCGGGGCCGGGTGGCCGTCCCCGGCGAGCCAGGCGTCGGTGGCCGCCACCGTCTCCTCCTCGACCAGATAGGCCGGGTACGCGAGCTGCACGAACTCCTGCGCCGGCTCGCTGTCCCGCTGCGCCCACACCTGCGCCACGGTGGCGAAGTAGCGCTCGCGGTACGGCGCGGTCAGCGCGACCTGCGCCGGGTGGGTCAGCCCCTGCAACAGCGCCCGGTTACGCCAGTTCGGCAGCGCGTCGGCACCGGTCAGCAGGGACCACACCGCCGCCTTGTTCTCCTCGGTCGGCACCAGCGCGTGCGCGTACGCGGCCTCCCGCTCACCGGAGGCCGTCCGGTCGCCGGCCAGCTCCGCCTCGATCTCGGCGGTGCCGGCGGCCCCGTTGGCCACCAGCGACTGCAACACCGTCCACCGCAGTTCGGTGTCGATGGTCAGCCCGGCCGGCACGCCGGTGCCGGCCAGCCAACCGCGCAGCGTCGCCAGGTCCTCGTCGGAGCGGGCCGCCGAGGCGTACGCGCGGGCCCAGGCGAGCTGGAAGCCGCTGCCCGGCTCGGCCGCCGCCAGGGTCGCCTTCGCGGTCCGCGACAGCGCGGCCCAGCCGGTCGGCGCCCAGGCGGGGTCGGCGTAGAAGACCAGCGCGGTGCTGGCCTGCCGCAGGGTGGCGGTGACCAGGTTGATGTCGGCCTCGGCGGGCAGCCCGGCCAGCACCAGCGCCACGTAGTCGCGGGCGGACAGCTCGGCGTCCCGGAGCATGTCCCAGGCCGCCGTCCAGCACAGCGCCCGGGCCAGCGACGACTCGAAGCCGGCGATGTGCGGCACCACGGTGGCCATCGACCGCTCGTCGAGCCGCAGCTTGGTGTACGTCAGGTCGTCGTCGTTGAGCAGCAGCACGTCGGCGGCGGGCCGGCCGTGCAGCGCCGACAGCTCGGTCTTCTCGCCGGTGACGTCCACCTCGATCCGTTCCCGGCGGACCAGCCGGCCGTCGGTGAGGTCGTACAGGCCGACCCCGATCCGGTGGGTGCGCAGCGTCGGGTGGCCGGCGGGTGCCTCCTGCCGGACCAGCACCCGCTCGTAGCCGCCGTCGGCCCCGATGGTCACCTCGGGACGCAGGGTGTTGACCTGGGCGGTCTCCAGCCACTGGGCGGCGAACTTGCGCAGCTCCCGGCCGGAGGCCGTCTCCAGCTCGGTGAGCAGGTCGTCGAAGGTGGCGTTGCCCCAGGCGTACTTGGCGAAGTACGCCCGCAGCCCGGCCAGGAACGGCTCCTCGCCGACGTACGCCACGAGCTGCTTGAGCACGCTGGCGCCCTTGGCGTACGTGATGCCGTCGAAGTTGACCTCGACCGCCTCCAGGTCCGGCATCTCGCAGTAGACCGGGTGGGTGGAGGAGAGCTGGTCCTGCCGGTAACCCCAGTTCTTGCGGATCGACAGGAAGGTCGTCCACGCCTCGGAGAACCGGGTGGCGTGGGTGTTGCACCAGTGGCTGGCCCACTCGGCGAACGACTCGTTGAGCCACAGGTCGTTCCACCAGCGCATGGTGACCAGGTCGCCGAACCACATGTGGGCCAGCTCGTGCAGGATCGTGTTGGCCCGCTGCTCGTACTCGAAGTCGGTGACCTGCGAGCGGAACAGGTAGTGCGACTCGGCGTGGGTGACGCAGCCGAAGTTCTCCATCGCGCCGGCGTTGAAGTCGGGCACCCAGAGCTGGTCGTACTTGGGCAGCGGGTAGCGCACCCCGAACTGCTGGTGGAAGAAGTCGAAGCCCTGCCGGGTGACCAGGAACAGGTCGTCGGCGTCCAGGTGGGGCGCCATCGAGGCCCGGCAGAAGACCCCCAGGTCGATGCCGTCGTGGCTGTCCCGCACCTCGTGGTACGGGCCGGCGCAGAGCGCGGTGATGTAGGTGCTCATCCGCGCCGAGGTGGTGAAGTGGACGGTCTTGAGCCCCTCGCCGGCCGGTTCCTCCCGCTCGGCGGGCATGTTGGAGACCACCCGCCAGTGCGCCGGGACGGTGGCGTGCCAGGTGTACACGCTCTTGAGGTCGGGCTGGTCGAAACAGGCGAACACCTTCTGCGCGTCGGCGGTCTCGAACTGGCTGTAGAGGTACGTCTCACCGTCGACCGGGTCGACCGTGCGGTGCAGGCCCTGGCCGCTGTTGGAGTAGCCGAACTCGGCGTCCACCACGAGCACGTTCTCGGCGGCCAGCCCGGTCAGCGCCAGGCCCTTCTCGGCCGACCAGTCGGCGAGGTCCACCGGCTCGCCGTTCAACGTGGCCGCGCGCACCGACTCGGCGGCGGTCTCGATGAAGGTGCCGGCACCGGGTTCGGCACAGCGGAACCTGACCTCGGTCACCGACCGGAAGGTGCGGCCCTCGGCCTGCACCGCGGTCGACAGGTCGAGGTCGATGTCGTACCCGGTGACCTCCAGCAGGCGGGCCCGCTCGGTGGCCTCGGCCTGGGTCAGGTTGCGCACTCCTGGCACTTTCGTCTCCATCCCACTCTCGCCGCCTCACGGCTGCGCCAGCCCCTGCCGGCCGCTCGTGGCGGCGACCCGAGCCGAGTCTTCCATGCACCGACCGTGCGGTGGTCGACGTCACGCTCTCATTCCGCTACCGATCGGTGCCGTCCGGGGTGAGGATCGAAAGGCCAGCCTGTCGGGCCTGCCGGCCGGCCCGGCCCGAGGAAGGGACCTGACCGTGACCGAACGTGTCGCCGTCGACATGTGGTTCGACCCGCTGTGCCCGTGGGCCTGGATCACCTCCCGTTGGCTCCTGGAGGTCGAACAGGTCCGCAACGTGGAGATCAGCTATCACGTGATGAGCCTGGCGGTGCTCAACGAGGGCCGGGAGCTGCCCGAGCAGTACCGGGAGATGATGGAGCGGGGCTGGGGGCCGGTGCGGGTCTGCATCGCCGTCGAGCAGGCGCACGGCGGCGCGACGCTGGCGCGGCTCTACACCGCGATGGGCACCCGGATCCACCTCGGCAAGGAACCGCTCGGCCGGGAGATGATCACCGCCGCGCTGGCCGACGTCGGGCTGGACCCGGCCTTCGCCGACGCCGCCGACTCCACCGGGTACGACGAGGCGCTGCGGGCCAGTCACGAGGCCGGCATGCGGCCGGTCGGCACCGACGTCGGCACCCCCGTGGTGCACGCCCCCGGCCCGGACGGCGGCACTGTCGCCTTCTTCGGCCCGGTGGTCACCCCGGCCCCGAAGGGCGAAGCCGCCGGCCGGCTCTGGGACGGCGTCCTGCTGGTCGCCGGCACCCCCGGCTTCTACGAGCTGAAGCGCTCCCGCACGCTGGGGCCCATCTTCGAGTGACCCGGCCCGGGGCGGGCCCGGACGACGGGACGGTTCATCTGGTGGACCGGCCCCGGGGTCGGCGTGATGGTGGGTGCCCGCGCCGGTAGCGTCAAGCCCCATGACGGTCGTGCATCCGATCACCCGGGCCTGGATCACCACTGGCGGCACCGGCGCGCAGAACTACGACGAGTTCGCCGACGACGCGGAGATCACCGCGATCATCGAGGCGAACCCGCACAGTGCCCTCGGCATCGAGATGCCCCACCGGGCGCCGGAGAGTCTCGGGAAGTCCTTCCTCGATTCGCTCGGCGACGCGGTGGCCCGGCTCACCGAGGCGAAGGCCGACGGTAGCTACACCCCGGCCGAGCAGGTCGTCGTCCTCTACCGGATCAGCGCCCCGGGCGAGGAGCCGGCGTACGGGCTGTTCGCGATGGTCGACACCGACCAGATCTCCACCAGCGCCGACGAGCCCGGCCTGGTGATCCGCAACGAGGACGTCTTCATCGCCAAGGTGCGGGAGCGGGTCGCCCTGGCCGAGGCGCTGGGTCACCTGCTCTCGCCCGTACTCCTGTTGCAGACCGGGCGGGGCGACGAGCTGCACGCCGCGCTCGCGGCGGCGACCGACGCGGCGGGCGTTCCGGCGGCCACCGACACCGACCAGGCCGGCCGGACGCACGCCATCTGGCTGCTCGGCCCCGGCCCCGACCAGGACGCGCTGACCGCGCTGGCCGGCGGCGGCGAGCTGGTGGTCGCCGACGGCAACCACCGCAGCCTGGCCGCGCAGACCGGCGGCTTCCCGCGCTTCCTCGCGGTGGTCACCACGCCGGCGTCGGTCGCCATCCAGCCCTACAACCGGCTGGTCAGCGAGCTGACCAGCACCCCCGACGAGCTGCTCGACCGGCTCCGCGCCGCCGGGGCGCAGCTCGCCCCGATCGACGGCCCGGTCGAGGTCCCGGCGGCCGGCGGCACCGTGCACCTCCGCCTCGCCGGCCAGGGGTACGCGGTGACCCTGCCGCACGACGCCGACGCCGCCCGGCTGGAGAACCTCGACCACGCCCTGGTCGAACGGCTGCTGCTGCGCGACGCCCTCGGCCTCGACCCGGGCGACAAGCGGATCACCTACGTCGGCGGCGACTACCCGGCGAGCTGGCTGACCGGCGAGGTCGACGCCGGCCGGGCCGAGCTGGCCGTCCTGATCGCCCCGGTGACCGTGGACGACTTCGTCGCGGTCAACCTGGCCCGGGAGAAGATGCCCCGCAAGAGCACCTGGTTCACCCCGAAGGCGCGCGGCGGTCTGGTCGTCGCCGAACTGCCCCGCTGACCGTGTGACGAATCCGCCCCGGCACGCCGCCCCCACGGCGGGCCGGGGCGCGGCCCTGACAGACTGCCCGGTATGCGCGTCTACCTGGGATCCGATCACGCCGGCTTCGAGTTGAAGGTGCACCTGGCCAATCACCTGGCCAAGCAGGGATACGAGCTGGTCGACCTCGGCCCGCACGCCTTCGACCCCGACGACGACTACCCGACCTTCTGCCTGCACACCGGTGACCGGGTGGTGGCCGACCCGGGCAGCCTGGGCGTGGTCATCGGCGGCTCCGGCAACGGCGAGCAGATCGCCGCCAACAAGGTCGTCGGCGTCCGGGCGGCGCTGGCCTGGAGCGTCGAGACCGCCCAGCTCGGTCGGCAGCACAACGACGCCAACGTGGTGGCCGTCGGTGCCCGCCAGCACACCCTGGACGAGGCCGCGGCCATCGTCGAGGCGTTCCTCACCACCCCGTTCTCCGGCAACGAGCGGCACGGTCGGCGGATCGCCCAGGTGGCCGAGTACGAGCGCACCCGCGAACTGCCCGACCTGCCCTGACCCGCCCCCAGACACCGACCGGGCCGGCCGTCGGCTGGCCCGGTCCCGGCCCGCCGCCCGGCCCGGCCCGGGTGACGCCGGTCACCGGCCCCGGTCCGCCGGGTCAGGCCCGGTCACCGGCCCGAGCCGTCCCCGGTGACGCCGGTCAGCGGCCCGAGCGGGGCAGGTCCTCCCGGGGCACCCAGTTCCGTCGGATGATCACCAGCCGTTCCTCGGCCTCGGCCAGGTCCCGCTCGGTGGGCCGGGCCGCGTCCCGGGCGCGCAGCGCCGCGCTCACCCCGACCTGCGACGAGCCGGAACCGACCAGCCCCCGCAGTCCCCGCTCGCCGTCCTCGCCGCCCGGGGCGGACCGCCGGGGTCGGGGTGCGGCAGCCCCGTCGTGTACCTCCGCGGTGACCGCGGCCGGTGGCCCGTCCGTGCCGTCCGCCGGCTGGGGTGAGTGCCGTAACCGGCGTCGTCGCCGCTCCGCATCCGCCATCTGCCGACCGTACCGCCCGGCGGCCCCGGGCCGGGTCGGCCGCGGCGGTTTGTCCGCTCGCTACCCTCGAAGACGGTGGACCGGTCGACGGCCGGCACCGGTCATGGGGAGGAAACGAAATGGCAGACCAGACACAGCCGTGGGCCGAGCGGACCGTCGAGGTGCCGCCCCAGCCCGGTGTCGGGGTGCCGCCGCAGCGGGATCCGTTCCGCCGGGGCGTCGCCTCGGTGGGGCAGCCCCGGGCTCCGCGCACCGAGCCGTTCCCGGTGGTCGACCACGACGACTCCGGTTGGGCCGAGCCGGCCGCGCCGCGCCGGCCGATGAGCTGGCACGTCGAGCAGTTGCGCCGGGGCGGTGAGTGGAGCGCGGCCGGCGCGCTGTTCGCCTTCGTCTGCTGGGGTATCTGGGCCATCTCCGGCCGGGGCGACCTGGGTGCCCCGCTGCTCGCCTTCCTGCTCAGCCTGCTGGTGGCGGCCGGCCTCTTCGCGCTCTCCCGGCTGCTCGGCCGGGTCGTCTTGGAGCGCCAACTGGGCCGCGTCCGCCGCAGCGCACGCGGCGCGCACCTGGTGACGGGGATCTTCCTGGCCGGGGTCGGCATCGCCTACCTCCAGCAGACCCAGTGGGTGATGGACGCCTGGAACTTCCTCACCGGCAACTGACCGCCCCGCCGCCGGTGACCGGCTGCCCCGCCCGTCGCTGATCGGCTGCCCTGCCGGCCGGTGACCGATCGCGCCGCCGGCCGGGCGCGGGTGGTGGCCCGGTACGGCGGGCGGGCCGGGTGGTGTACCCGGTCCGCCCGCGTCCGGTCGCGGGCTGACCCACGACTCCGGTCGACTCCACCAGGCCGGGCGCTGTCTTACCCCGCCGAACCCTCTTCATCCCCCTCCGCCGGGTGACCCCACGCCCGCGTCGGTGCTGCCCACGGGGCGGGAACGTGGTCGTATGACCTCATCAGTATGTTGAGCTCCGTCGATCTATCGCTCTAGGCTCCCGCCATCGAACCGGCGCTCCACCGGCGCCGCCGAGGGTTGGAGGCCCAGTGAACCGTTGGCGCAGTCTCATCGGCCGGACGGCCGCCGCGATGGTGGCGATCACCGCCGGGTCGCTCGTCCTGACCGCCCCGGCCACCGCCGCGCCCATCGCCGACCCCGCGCCGTCGGTCGTCGGCGGCACCCGGGCGGCCCAGGGCGAGTTCCCGTTCATGGTCCGGCTCTCCATGGGCTGCGGCGGGGCGCTCTACAGCCCCCGGCTGGTGCTCACCGCCGCCCACTGCGTGAACCGCACCGGCAACAACACCAGCATCACCGCGACCCTCGGCGCGGTCGACCTCCAGTCGAGCAGCCGGATCCAGGTCAAGTCCAACTACGTCTACCGGGCCCCCGGCTACAACGGCAGCGGCAAGGACTGGGCGCTCATCCGGCTCGCCACCCCGGTCACCTCGCAGGCCACCCTGCCCATCGCCACCACCACCGCGTACGACAGCGGCACCTTCACCGTCGCCGGCTGGGGCGCGGCCCGCGAGGGTGGGGCGCAGCAGCGTTACCTGCTCAAGGCCACCGTGCCCTTCGTCAGCGACGCGAGCTGCTCCGCCTCCTACCCCGGTGAGCTGATCGCCGCCGAGGAGATCTGCGCCGGCTACGCCAGCGGTGGCACCGACACCTGCCAGGGCGACTCCGGCGGCCCGATGTTCCGTCGGGACGCCGCGAACGCCTGGATCCAGGTGGGCATCGTGAGCTGGGGGGACGGTTGCGCCCGACCCAACGCCCCCGGCGTCTACACCCAGGTGAGCACGTTCGCCGCGTCGATCGCCTCGGCCGCCGCCAGCCTCGGCGGCTGACCGGCCCGGCACCCGTACCCGTTTCCCGTCGCGCCACCGACCGTCACCCCGGCGGTCGGTGGCGCGACGGCGTCCGGTGCTCCGGCCGGCTCCCGCTCCGGCCGGCTCTCACACCCGCTGTCTCCCGCTCGGCTGTCGCCCGCTCGGCTGTCTTCCGCTCAGCCGTCGCCGGCGAAGCGGTACAGCACGAAGTCGCGCTCGGCCCCGCACACGATGGTCGAGGTGTTCCACGAACACGACTCGCTGCGGACGCCCTGGAGCTGCCCCATCTCGGTCAGGTCACCGGCGGTCGACACCCCGGCGATGCTGCGGTCGTCCTCGAAGCTGCTCGGGGTCTCCGCGAAGACCAGCAGGTTGCCGGCGTCGACCCGGGCCGCCGTACCCTTCCGGTCGGCCAGCACCGTCTTGCCGGCCGGGTCGAAGAGGCTCACCGTGGTCTTCGGCGAATCCCGCCGGACGAGCAGGTGCTCACCCACCGGCACCAGGTCGCGGCCGCCCGCCGCCGGCCACCGACGACTGCCCTCGCCCTCGGTGGCGGCGACCACCTCGGTCCGCTCGGCCTCCCCGTCCGGCACCTCGAGCAGGCAGGCCCGGTGCTCGCCGCAGGCCACCAGCCCGGTGACCCGCCGCTGGTCGCCCGCGCTGTAGAGCACCGTCGGCTCGGCGAGACTGCCCAGGTCGTACCCGAGGAGCTTGTACCCCCGGTCCTCCTCGACGAGGTACAGCCGGTCGGCGTGGGCGACCATCCGGTCGGTGACGTCGGCGACCCCGTCCCGGCGGCGCAGCACCTTGCCGCTGTTCATGTCGAGCACCCGGACCGACCGGTCGGCCCCCACCTGCACCAGCCGGTCGGCGTCCCCCAGCCAGGGGGTGCGCGGAGCGCCGTCGAACTGGGCGGGACCGGCCGCGCCCGCCCCGGTGCCGACCGGCAGCACCGTGGTCCGGGTGTCGCCGTACTCGCTGCGCGGGTTGGGCTGCTCCCACTGCTGCCTGCCGTCGCGCAGCCGCAGGCCGACCAGGCGGCTGCCGCCGCCGTCCACCCACACCAGGGTGTCGGCGGTGACGTGCACCGCGTCGTCCCCGTGCACCGGCAGCCGCCACCGTTCCCTGCCGGACCCGGCGTCGAGCACCACCACGTCCCGTGGCGTGCTGTCGCCGGCCGCGTCCGCGACGGCCAGCACCGCCCCGGGCACCGCCCGGACCCCGGTCCACCGCTGGGCGCCCGCCGCGATGGTGTTCCGCCACGCCTGTTTCCCGGTGCCGGCGTCGACCGCGACCACCGTCAACCGGTCGTCGGGGAGCTGATAGGCCAGGTACGCGCGGTCGTCGGCCACGGCAGTGAACATCGCCGTCGGCCGGTCCCCGTCGGCGGCGGGCCGGGCCACCTCGGTCAGGATGTGGAAGTCGAGCGCCGGGTAGCGGTCCCGGGTGAACCAGAGCGCCGCCGCGCCCAGCACCCCGGCCAGCGCCAGGCCCGCGCCGAGCCCGATCCACCACCTCCGACGTCCGCGCCGCACCGGCCCCACCGGCTGGCCGCCGGCCTCCGGCGACGTCGGCGATCCCGTCCCGGGTACGCCCGGCCAGCCCGCCCCCACGGGACGGCCGCCCTGACCCGGCACGCCGACCGGCGCGGGAGCGACCGGTGTGGCCAGCAGCGTCCCGCCGGTCGCCGCAGCCGGCAGCGTGCCGCTCGGCCCGGCGGGGAGGGTGCCGCTCGGCCCGGCGGGGAGGGTGCCGCTCGGTGCCGCGGGAGTGCCGTCGTCCGGTCCGGTCGGGGTGGTGCCGGGCGGTCCGGCGGGCGGGGCGAGGGCCGCCGCGCCGGCCGGTGCGGGACGCCCGCTGCGGCGGGGCAGCGGCAGGTCGGTGAGCGCGCCCTCGGCCACCGGCAGCTCAGGCTGCTCCAGCACGGTCGGCGCGACGCCCAGCTCGGTGTGCAGCAGCCGGGCGACCAGCGGAACCCGGGACGAGCCACCGACCAGGAAGAGCCCGGCGAGCCGGTCCGGCGTGAGCCCCGCCTCGGCGATCACCTCGCGGGTACGGGCGACGGCCCGGGTCAGCAGGGGAGTGGCCAGCCGCTCCAGGTCCTCCCGGGTGAGCGGCACGGTGGCCTCCAGGCCGGGTACCGCGACCGGCGCGACGCTCACCCGGGACAGCATCTCCTTCGCCCCGCGTACGGCGTCCCGGAGCTGCTGCCGGTCCCGCCACTGGCCGGTCGTCTCCGGCCGGGTCAGCCGGCCCCAGAGCGCCGGATGCTCCCCGCCGACCAGCTCACCGAGCCGGCCGAGCAGGGCCTCGTCGAGGTCGAGCCCACCGAGGTCGGCCATCCCGCCGGTGGCGATGACCGTGAATCCCGAGTCGCCCCACGGGTCGGCGCCCTCGTTGCGGACGACCGCCACGTCCAGCGTGCCGCCGCCGAAGTCGAACACCGCGACCGACTCGCCCACCGGCACCGGCCGGCGCAGCACCTCGGTGTAGTAGCGGGCCGCCGCGACCGGTTCCCGCAGCAGCCGGGTGCCGACCGGCACCGGGCCGGACATCGTGTGCTCGGCCGCCGACGGCCACCCGGCCAGGCTCAACGCCTCGTGCAGGACCTGTCGCCGGGGTTCCTGCCAGGCGGCGGGGTAGGTGACCACCGCCGGGGGCAGGAAACCCACCGTCGCCACCGCCTGCTCGGCGACCGCCCACAGGGTCGCGGCGAGCAGCTCCGCCGGGGCGTACGACCGGTCGCCGAGGGGCACCGTCGGCTCGTCCACCCGACGCTTCGGGTTCGGCTCGTAGCGGGTCGGGTCCGCCTGGGCCAGCCGTTGGGCGTCCCGGCCGACGTGCAACCGGCCGTCGGTGTCGGCGTAGACCCCGGAGGGAAGGATCGGCTGGCCGTCGACGAGCAGCGGCCGGGTCCGCCCGTCCGGCCAGCGCAGCACGGCCACGGTGTTGGAGGTGCCCAGGTCGACCCCGAGGGCGTATCCGTCCTGCTGGCCTGCCATCCGTCGCTACCTCCGCCGGGACGAGGGGATGCCCGGTCCCGCATGGTACGCAGCCCGCGCCGCCCCGGGCTCCGGCCGGTCCGTCGCGGGGTGGCGGCACGGCTCGGGGCGGCGCCGGCAGCCCCGGCGGCCCGGACCGGGCTCAGCCCCGGCGGCCCGGCTCGCGGGGCGGGATCGTGTCGGCGTAGGAGCCGGCCGGCCCCGCGTAGCGCCTCCCGTCGCGGTACGGCCAGGCGTTCGGGGTGCAGCCGTGCAGGCCCAGCGTCTGCTGCTGCATCACCGGTGCGGGTCGGCCCCGCCCCGGGCACCGCTCGTGGCCGTGGCCGAGCCGGTGCCCGACCTCGTGGTTGACCACGTACCGCCGGTAGGTCTCCAGGCTCGCGCCGTAGCCCGGCACGCCCTTCACCCAGCGGGCCACGTTGACCACCACCCGGTCGCCGTTGCGGCACGAGGTGTAGCCGTCCGCGGCGTCCCCGCACAGCTCGTCGCGGGTGCCCGGGGTGGCCAGGTGCACGGTGAAGTCGGCGGGTCCGCCGGGGCCGACCCGCCACAGGCGCAGCCTCCCGCCCGAGGCCCAGCCCTGCGGGGCGGTCAACGTCGCGCCGACCTCGGCTGCGAACCCGGCCACCGGCAGCCCCCGGATGTCCCGCTCCACCGCCACCCGGTAGCGCACCAGCCGGCCGGTGCCCGTGGGGGCCGCCGGCTCCCCGGCCGCGACCTGCCAGCGGTTGCTCCCGTCCGCCGGATAGCTGACCGGGGCGGTCCCGGCCCGGCCCGCCGTCGGCCCGCCACCCGCCGCTACAGGTCCGCCGGTCGCCGCGAGCGGTACGCCGCCGACCGCTGCCGCAGGTCCGCCGCTCGCCGTCGGCCCGGCCGCCGCTGCCGGGTCGGCCGGTCCCGCCGCAGCCCGGTCCGCCGTCGTGGGCACCCCGCAGCCGGCCAACCAGCCGGCCACCAGCAGCGCCGCCGCCGGCCGTCGGAACCGGCCGCTGCCCCGGTGAGGGCTACCCTTCGTCGCCATGACGCTCCCTCCGCCCGGCGCCGGTCGGCGACGGGTAGCGGGAAGGACGGGCGGCCCGCCGCCAGAGTTGATCCGTCCCGGACTCAACCTTTCGGTGGCCCGGCCCGTCCTGTGTGTCGTGAGATGCGGGAAGTGCGGGCCGGGATGCGGGAAGAGCGGGCATGGCCCGGGGTGACGCCGAGTTCGTCGAGTTCGCCCGGTCGGCCTCCGGTCGGTTGACGCATGCCGCCTTCCTGATGACCGGCAACCACCACCAGGCCGAGGACGCCGCGCAGACCGCGCTGGTCCGCACGTACGCGTCGTGGTCGCGGATCCGCGACGAGGACGCCTACGGGTACGCCCGGACGGTCCTGGTCAACCACCTCGTCGACGGGTGGCGGCGGCCGATCCGCGAGTACCCCACCGACGAGCTGCCCGAGCAGCGGCACGGTGACGTCGCCGAGGACGTCGCCACCCGCCGCTGGCTGCTCGCCATCCTCGGCGCGCTCAGCCCCCGCGAGCGGGCCATCGTCGTGCTCCGCTACTACTTCGACCTCCCGGAGGCGCAGGTGGCCCGCGAACTGGGCGTATCGCTCGGCACGGTGAAGAGCACCAGCTCCCGGGCGTTGCAGAAGCTGCGCGCCACCGGTACCCCGACGCCCCAGGGCGCCCCCCGGTGAACGAGCTGGAGCAGCTCCGCCGGGCGATGCGGGCGACCGAGGGGCCGTACCACGACGATCTCGACCTGACCGCGATCATGCGCGACGGCCGGCGGCTGCGCCGACGCCGCCGGTTCGTCGGTGCGGGCGCGACGGCGCTGGTCACCGTGCTGGTGGCCGGCGGCGTCGGGTTGGGCGTGCGGTGGGTACGGCCGCCGGCCCCGGACCGGCCGCCCGTCGGCGGCGCCGTCGCCCCCACCGGTGCCTCCCCGGCCACCCCGCCGGGATCCGCCCCCACCCGTATGCCCCCGGCCACCCCGCCGGGATCCGCCCCCACCGGTGCGCCCCCGGCCACCCCGCCGGAAACCGATTCCCACCGGCGGCCGGTCGGCGACGTGGTGGAGACCGGCATCTGGTACGGCGGCGGTCAGCGGGTGTACTACATGGTGGCGGTCGACCTGCCGGAGGCGTCCGGGGTGCGGATCGGACTGATGGCCGGTCGCCGTACCCCCGCCGGGGACCTGACCGACGACATCGTCGTCAACGACGTGCGGGGCAGCGACCGACGACCGGGTTTCCACGAGATCGGGTACGACGACGCGACCCCCTCGGCGAACCGCCCGCCGGTGCCGACCTTCGGCTACTTCGTCGGCCCGGTGAGCCGGATCGTCGGCACCGTCGACGGTCGACAGGTCGAGGCCCGGCTGGCCCGGTGGAGCACCGACCCGGAACTGGTGATCTTCTGGTTCAACCCGGCCGACCTCACCCCCGGCGTGCGCCTCGACGGCATCGTCGCCCGGGACCGGACCGGTCGGCTGCTCTGACCCGGCCGGGGCGGGCCGGATGCTTGTACCGTCGCGGGCATGACAGGTGGCGACTGGTCAGACGTCCGGGGCCGGCTCGCGCGGCTGGCTGCCGCGCCCGGTGCCGGCGCGGTGTTCGGCTCCTCCGATCACGGGTGGGAGCTCGAACCGCCGCTGACCGCCGGGGAGTTGGCCGAGGTGGAGGCGCAGCTCCAGGTGGAGCTGCCCGCCGAGTACCGGTCCTTCCTCCGGGAGGCGGGCCGGGGCGGCGCGGGACCGGCCTACGGGCTGTTCCCGCTGCGCCGGCGCGACGGGCGGTGGCAGTGGGAGGGCGACGGCGCCGACCTGACCACGCTGGAGGCCCTGGGGCGGCCGTTCGCCCACGTCGAGGCGTTCAACCCGGCCGACGGCCTCCCCGCCCACCCCGACGAGGACGACTACGACTCGCCGGAGGCGTTCGCCGCCGCGCAGGACGCCCACTGGGAGCAGCACGAACGGGTCGTCCTGACCCCGGAGCACTCGGTCGGCCTGCTGTACCTGTGCCATCTCGGCTGTGCGCTGCGGGAGGCACTCGTGGTCAGTGGTCCCGCCCGGGGCCGGATGTGGGCCGACGACATCGCCGAGGGCGGCGGCTTCCGGCCGCTGTCCGACGACGACGGCACCCCGCTCGGTTTCGCCCGCTGGTACCGGCGCTGGCTGGTGGCCGCCGAGGGCGAGGCCGCAGCCGGTGGGACCGACGTCCGGCAGCGCGCCTCGGCGCGGTAGGGGAACTCGGCGCGGTAGGGGAACAGGTGGCGGCGGCGGACCGCTGCGATCACGCCGCGCGGGTCTGCGGTCAGGTGGACGACGACCCCGTGCCGTCAGGGGGTACGGCCCCGGGCGGGTACTCCTCGGGCAGGGGCGGCCGGACGTGCCTACGGTCCCTCGGATCGGCCGCCGCGTGCACGGCGAAGTTGCGGCGGGCGTCGAGCAGGCTCAGGTCCCGGTTGGGGCCGCCGCGTACCCGGTCGGCGTCATGGTCGTCCTGACCGTCGTCCTCCCAGAAGCAGACGTCGCAGATCTCGAAGCAGCCCCGCTCGCCCAGGGTGAGATAGCCGCAGCACGGGCAGGCGTACAGCCCGGCCGCCGGCCCCCGGTCGACGAACGTCCCCTCGTCATGACGCGCCACGACGTCGAGCCTTCCACAGGACGCCGCAACGAGCACGGCCCAGACAGCGATCATGCCGCTGACCTGGGCCGGAAGGTGTGGAGCGGGCGACGGGAATCGAACCCGCACCGTCAGTTTGGAAGATCGTTTCCGGCTGACCTGATCTGTCCGGATCGCCTGGTCAGCGGTCGGGTCGTCGTGCCCGATCATGACCGCCGGGGACCGTCTGGGACACCAGCTACTGGCACGTGGCTGGCACGGCCGCGCGGAGGGTGCGCGGCTGTCCTGGCGGCGAGCGGCGACCCGCCCCCAGCCGTTTAGGCGGGGGCGGGTTGCCGTCCCGGCCGCTTTCCGCGTGCCTGGAGCAGGTTCTACGATGGCAAGTCGGCGAAGCCGGCGCGGCAGCGATCGCCGCAGCCACGACGGCCACCAGCCACCCACGCGATTGTTACGGCAGACTATGCCCACTCGTGGCGTATCAGTCCACGACCTATGGAAGTAGCATCTATCTCCAACCCTCAAGAGCTCAGGACGAGATGGTGAATCCCTGGTTGCAGGCTGGTCTGTCGGTCGTGATCGGTTTAATGACGGCGGCCGGCGCCTTGATCGGAGTCCGACTGTCCGTGCATGGGTCTGATCGGGCGACCGAACAGCGGGAACTAGCAGGGCGCCGGGAGGAATGGTGGCGACGCTTCACCTGGGCAGCAGAACTCGCACTAGATGATGCTCCGGTAAAGCGGGTCACAGGGCTCAAGTTGCTGACTAAGCTCGCACAGTCCGATTTGGCGAAGCGCGACGAGTGCCTGCTAATCGATGTATTCCAAGGTCGCGTACTCGATGAGCTCTTGAGTGACCTCTCGGGGAACAGTGAGGGCGGCCATCGCTATGACCGAGCAGCGTGACCTAACCGCAGAGCATGTAGCAGCCGCTCAACTGCGCGTCGTTCTGGATCAAAAGCTCGGCCGAGAAACGCCCGAACCAGTCAGGCTTATTGCTAGTTACCGCAGCAAGTCGACTACGTACACCCCAGTATCATCGCAGCGGAAGAAACCGAACGTCCCTCGAAACGCGTCAACCAGCCCCGGCGAGCAGTCAACAATGCCGCTGGGTGATGAGGAAGCACCGCCAAAATCCCGCATCGGAGTGGCCATCGTCGATAGCCATCCGATGGCGATCGAAGGTGCTCGCTCGTGGCTTGCCGCCGAGCCTCGGCTGACGCTGCTCTCGACAGGCGCGGACCTAGAGACTTTGTTGGCCGATGGGCAGCCCTCAGTCGATGTGATCTTACTCGACTTGAGATCGGGCGACCGATTGGTGATTGACAAGGTCGCCGAACTCAGTCGGGCAGGTAGGCGAGTGGTGGTCTACTCAGAAGACACGAGCCCTGACACTGCCATGTCTCTGCTGGAGGCGGGCGCAGTCGCATTTCTTGGCAAGCATGAGTCGCGCGAGCACCTTGTCCAGTCCCTACTTGCAGCGGCCAGCGATCGACCCTACGTGACGCCCGTCCTGGCTGGGGCGATCGTTGCCGACCGAAGTACCGACCGCCCGGTGCTGTCTCCCAAAGAACGCGAGGCCCTTCTGCTCTGGTTTCAGTCAATGTCGAAGGCATCGGTGGCGCGTCGAATGAGAATCAGCGAATACACCGTCAAGCAGTACGTCGACCGAGCTCGGATCAAGTACGCCCGGACTGGTCGACCCGCTGCGACCAAGGCGGCACTGTTAGCCCGAGCTATTGAGGATGGCCTTATCCGCCCCGATGAGATCGGCCCCGATGCGCGTCGCTCCGAACCGATTAACCAGTCCGGCCAGGGAGAAACGGCCTGAAGCTCTGACTATGCACGGACACTGTGCCGGTGGCGCTACTGCTCGCGTAAAGACTATGGGGGTGCAGTGCCCAGGCCAGTAGATTGCTTCCGTGTGACCCGCCGCGCTGGCCGATGCCGGCCGGAGGCCGCCAGCAGGCCAAGTGCGGCGGGGGGCGCGCTTGCGCGGCCCCTTGATCCTAAAGAGAGCGATTCGGCAGTGCTGGGTTGAAGCCGGATGTCCGGTCACAGGGCATGCTTGACGGCCCCGTCGCTCAGTTCGTCACCCGGCGCACCTGCCATCTATTGATGGTCGCGTTCACTTCCGTGGATGCGACTCTCCGCGCGTCACTTGGCGTTGAACTGTTGCCGGGTGACAGGCGAACCGGGTAAAGGACACTCATCCCCTGCTGAGCTGCGCGGACACCAGGCATCGATCGTCACCGTTAGGCACCGTCGGTCGACACCTTACGGCCTGGCGACGGCCTGGCAACGACAAGGCCGGTTGTTCGGGCTGTCAGCTTGGGAATCGCATGAGTCTGCTCACTGGCAGTCGTGGCAGCTTACGAGCGACTACATATCGCTGGTCTTCAGGGACAGTTACGGCGTTCGCTCGGACCACTGCTGACCGCTGTATAGGGTACGCGTCGGGCACGGCTGCACCGCCGTCACCCTTGCAGCGGTCGGAGTCGGCTGCGCGGTAGGAGACGCCGGGATCACAGAGACAGGAACCGTTGTCGGCGTCACCTCGCCTGAGGGCGTCTGCGGGAACAGCCAAGCGCCCAGCGCAATGAGCACACTGGCGACTGTGGAGGCCAGCACGATCCGCTCGCGACGCCTGCCGGCTGAGTCGATGCGAGCCTGCGGGGTGGAGGTCGAGATCTCCAGCAGCGCTACGGTGAGATGCACGGTGACGACTGACTCGCGGTCGGACCTTGGTGACATGAGGAAACCACCCCTTGAAGGGTTGTTTCCGGGTGCCTAGTCCCGGGGCGGCGATGACTTCGCGCAGGCCCTATGAAGATGAAGCTCTAGTGTAGCCCAGACCCTGGCGCGAGCGCGGCCACAGCGACGACCCGCCGCTTCCCTGCCACATACGCCGAACACGCGGCCGTGAACGCCTCAAATGTATCTATCAAGTAGAGCCCATGGCGGCATCTAACCTCCCATACTCGGAGGTCCGGCGGCCCATCCAGCCAACGGGGCGCATAGGCCAAAAATGCAGCTCTACCCGGCTTATCACCGCTAGGCAGGATCCTTCCTGATGGCCCGTCCCTAACCATGAAGTCGCCCCTCAGTTGCAACAGAAGCCATCCCTTTATGAGGTAAATAACCAGCAATGGGCAGTTTCGAGGACAGTACACAGATAGGCGTTCAAGTCTGCGACGTGCGGCACCAGGCAGGGTGTAGACCCAACTGAGAGCGTCGCCCGCTGAGTCGAGGGGCCATTGGTAGAGTTGGGATGCCACCGGATACACCTCACGGTAATCACTGCCCTCGGCCACACAGGCGATCAGACGGTGCCCGACCTGCCGATACGCAATATCAGGCCATTCCCCGCTGCTGCCTGCGCGATGGGTCACGCTTCTCAATTCTGCTCCTGGCGTCAAGCATCCCTTGACCGGCTCGTCGCGGGCAGGGGCCAGCGTTGCCGGCATGCGAGGCAGTGGTGGGGATGCGGCGTGAGCATCACGGGCAGGTTCCCGCCTGCCGGCAAGGCCGGCCCGAGGGGTCGCAGAGGCTCCGGGGCCAAGGGCGGCCGCAGGGCCGTAGCGTAGCGACGCGAAGCGCCCTTGAGGTCGGAGGGGCGGCCCCGCATCCTTTTATCACACGCCGGAGCGCCCGGTGGCGACCGTCGCCCAGGTGCTCGCGCTCGCCGGGCGGATGCCGCCCCGGTTCGCCGCGCTGGTGATCGTCGCTGCGTTCTCCGGTCTGCGTTGGGGCGAGTTGGCGGCGTGCGGCGCTCGGACGTCGACCTCACGGCCGGCACGGTCCGCGTCCCGCGCAATCTGGCCGCACTGCGCAACGGGATGGAGTTCGGTCCGCCGAAGTCGGCGGCGGGCAACCGTACGGTGACCCTTCCGGCGGCGGCCCGGACGGTGCTCGCGGACCACCTGGCCGCATACGTGGGGGAGGGGCCGAAGACGTTGGCCTTCACCGGGGACAAGGGGGCGGTGCTGCGTTCCGGCAACTTCCGCCGGGCGGTCGGCTGGGCGTCGGCGCTGCGGGCGGCGGGCATGCCGGCCGGGTTCCACTTCCACGATCTGCGGCACACTGGCAACAACCTGGCGGCGGCGACCGGGGCCAGCACCCGGGACCTGATGCACCGGATGGGGCACGCGAGCATGCGGGCTGCGCTGGTCTACCAGCACGCGAACGGCGAGCGCGACCGGGAGATCGCCTACGGCATGGACCGCCGGATCACCAAGCAGGCGAAGCGGGCGGCGGCCACGGCCAGGTCGAGCGAGGGCAAGGGAGAGACGTCCAAGGTCAAGGCGAGCGATGCCCAGGCCAAGGCGTCCAAGGGCAAGCCGGCGAAGCGGAACGCGACCGAGGCGAAGCCGGCGGCCCGTAGGCCGGTCAAGGGCACGAAGGCGGCCCGTCCGGCACGCGGACCCGTCTCGGGCGGCACGGCCGGTCTACTGGCACGCCAATGGCACGCAAGATCAAAGACGGCTAGTACGAGAACGGCCCAGGCTCGGCGAGTATGCCGCTGAGCTGGGCCGGAAGGTGTGGAGCGGGCGACGGGAATCGAACCCGCACCGTCAGTTTGGAAGACTGAAGCTCTGCCATTGAGCTACGCCCGCGTACGCCCGGCATCCCGGGACGCGCCGCCAGCCTACCCCCACCCCCGGCCCCCCGCGCACCGGCATTCCCACCCACCCCACCCCCTCCTCTGTCCTCCCTCGCTCCGGTGATCAAGAGGTTTGCGTCGCTCCAGGGCGATCCCGGTGACGCAAACCTCTTGATCACCGGGGCGAGGCGCATGGGGCGAGGTGGCGCGGGGCGAGGCCGGGGGAGGCGAGGCGGTGGGGATGCCCCGGGGTACCGGGTGGGGCGCGACGGCATACACTTCTTTGGCCACGGGGTGTGGCGCAGCTTGGTAGCGCACTCGCTTTGGGAGCGAGGGGCCGTGGGTTCAAATCCCGCCACCCCGACTGCGCGCGTCCGGGTGACCCGGGACGACGCCGATTCCGCGCGGTACGCCGGGCGCTGCCGGGGCAGCGTCCCGGCTCGCCTACACTCGATGGGCACAATCACGCCCAGATCCAACCCGCCCAGACCCAAACTGAGATCCGTCAAGGAGTACGCCTGTGAAGAGCACCGTCGAGACTCTGAGCCCGACGCGCGTGCGGCTCGCCATCGAGGTGCCGTTCGTCGAGCTCGAGCCGAGCCTCAAGAAGGCGTACCGGGAGATCGGCCAGCAGGTCCAGGTTCCCGGCTTCCGTCGGGGCAAGATCCCGGCCGCCGTCATCGACCAGCGGGTGGGCCGGGGCACCGTGCTGAACGAGGCGGTGCAGGAGGCCATCCCGCAGAACATCCTCGCCGCGGTCCGCGAGCACGACCTCAAGACGCTCGGTCGCCCCGAGGTCGAGATCACCGAGTTCAACGACGGTGACTCGCTCAACTTCACCGCCGAGGTCGACGTCCGGCCGGAGCTGACCCTGCCGGACCCGGCCACCGTCGAGGTGACCGTCGACGAGCTCCAGATCGACGAGAGCGAGATCGACGAGCAGATCAAGAACCTGCGCGAGCGGTTCGCCACGCTGAAGACCGTCGAGCGGGCCGCCGCCGAGGGCGACTACGTGCAGATCGACCTGAACGCGACCGTCGACGGCGAGGACGTGCCGGGCGGGTCGGCGAGCAACATCTCGCACGAGGTGGGCAGCAAGCAGCTCCTGCCGGGGCTGGACGAGGCCCTGGTCGGTCTCGCCGCCGGTGACGACACCACCTTCACCACCCAGCTGGTGGGCGGCGACTTCGCCGGCCGCGACGCCGAGGTGGCGGTGACCGTCCGTACGGTCAAGGAGAAGGAGCTGCCCGAGCTGGACGACGACTTCGCCCAGATGGCCAGCGAGTTCGACACCATGGACGAGCTCCGCGCCGACCTGCGGGAGAAGGTCAGCCGGGGCAAGCGGGTCGAGCAGATCTACGCCGCCCGGGACAAGGCCCTGGAGCAGCTGGTCGCGGCCGCCGAGGTGCCCGCCCCGGAGGGCGTCGTCCGCGAGGAGGTCGAGAGCCGTAAGCAGGCGATGGTCGACCAGCTGGAGCGGATCGGCGCCTCGATGGAGGAGTACCTCGCCGCCGAGGAGAAGACCGAGGAGCAGATCGACGCCGAGCTGGCCGAGGCGGCGACCGAGGGTGTCAAGATCCAGCTGCTGCTGGACACCCTGGCCGACGCCGAGGACACCCAGGTCTCCGACGACGAGTTCGGGCACGAGATCGTCCACCGGGCGCAGCGCGCCGGGATGGCCCCCCAGCAGTACTACGACCAGCTGGTCCGCTCGGGTGCCGCCGGCGCCGTCTTCGGCGACGTGCGGCGCGGCAAGGCGCTCGCCGCCATGATGGAGAAGATCACTATCAAGGACTCGGCCGGCAACGAGGTCACCCTCGACGCGCTGCGGGCCGAGAGCGAGCAGGCGCACGACCACGACCACGAGCACTGACCCACACCCGGTAGGCCGCCGTCCGCCCGTTGCGGCAGACGGCGGCCGAACCCCTTTTCCGGGTACGTCCCGAGCCAGCTGCGCTGAGAGCGAACAGTGCCGCGACCGGGAGTCGATCACCCGGTCGAGCGGTTAATGTCGGGGACGACGGTACGGAGAGCGAAGGGCTGCCATGACCGACATGCACATCCCAGCGAAGCCGCTCCGGGCGATCGAAGCCCGCGGTGGCGACACCATTGGCAACCTCGACGACTCGGTCTACAACCGGTTGCTCAAGGAACGCATCATCTTCCTCGGCAGCGAGGTGAACGACCAGGTCGCCAACCGCATCTGCGCCCAGCTGCTGCTGCTCGCGGCGGAGGACCCGGACCGCGACATCTTCCTCTGGATCAACTCGCCGGGTGGCTCGGTCTACTCCGGCATGGCGATCTACGACACCATGCAGTACATCGACAACGACGTGTCGACCGTGGCGATGGGCATGGCCGCCTCGATGGGTCAGCTGCTGCTCTGCGCGGGCACCAAGGGCAAGCGGTACGCCCTCCCGCACGCGCGGATCATGATGCACCAGCCGTCCGGTGGCCTCGGCGGCACCGCGTCGGACATCGCGATCCAGGCCGAGCAGATGCTCTACACCAAGCGGATGTTCCAGGAGCGGGTCGCCCACCACACCGGGCAGAGCCAGGCGCAGATCGAGGCCGACTCGGACCGGGACCGTTGGTTCACCGCCCAGGAGGCGATGGACTACGGCTTCATCGACAAGGTGATCATCGGAGCCACGCAGGTTCCGGATGGCGCCGGGACCTTGAGCTGAGGAGCTGACGATGACCGACCTGAGCCTGCCGCCCCAGTTCGCGGGCGTGCACAACCGTTACGTCCTGCCGTCGTTCGTCGAGCGCACCTCGTACGGGGTCAAGGAGTCCAACCCGTACAACAAGCTCTTCGAGGACCGGATCATCTTCCTCGGCGTCCAGGTCGACGACGCGTCCGCCAACGACGTGATGGCGCAGCTGCTGACGCTCGAGGGCACCGACCCGGACCGCGACATCATCATGTACATCAACTCGCCCGGTGGTTCGTTCACCGCCATGACGGCGATCTACGACACCATGCAGTACGTCCGGCCGGACATCTCCACGGTCTGCCTGGGCCAGGCGGCCAGCGCGGCGGCGGTGCTGCTGGCGGCGGGCACGCCGGGCAAGCGGATGGCGCTGCCCAACTCACGGATCATCATCCACCAGCCGGCCACCGAGGGCGGCTACGGGCAGGGCTCGGACATCGAGATCCAGGCCCGGGAGATCCTGCGGATGCGTACCCAGCTGGAGGACATGCTCTCCCGGCACTGCAACCGCCCGATCGAGCAGGTTCGCAAGGACATCGACCGTGACAAGATCATGACGGCCGAGGAGTCCAAGGAGTACGGGCTGGTCGACACCATCCTGACCAGCCGCAAGAAGGGCCTGCTGGCCGCCAACGCGGCCCGCTGAGCATCCTCGGGTCGGGGGTCGGCCGGGCGGCACATTCCGGCCGACCTCTGACACGCCCGTTTTGGGGGTCGGAGAAACCTCCGCCAGCGGGTAACGTCGGGTCCGTACGGCGTGGCCGGGTCGGACCGGCGGAACGGATTTCACCACGGACGGGCGCCCCGCGCCCGCGGTTCAGGGCCGGGTTCCGGTCGACGAGTGCAGGGAGAACGTAGGTGGCACGGATCGGTGACGGCGGCGACCTACTGAAGTGCTCGTTCTGCGGCAAGTCGCAGAAGCAGGTCAAGAAGCTCATCGCAGGGCCAGGTGTCTACATCTGCGACGAGTGCATCGATCTCTGCAACGAGATCATCGAGGAAGAGCTGGCCGAGTCGGGCGAAGTGAAGTGGGAAGAGCTTCCCAAGCCGATGGAGATCTGCCAGTTCCTCGACAACTATGTCGTCGGTCAGGACCAGGCCAAGAAGGCGCTCGCGGTCGCGGTCTACAACCACTACAAGCGGATCCAGGCCGAGGCGGCCAATGCCCCGGGCTCCGGCAACGACGCGGTCGAGCTGGCCAAGTCCAACATCCTGCTGCTCGGCCCGACCGGCTGCGGCAAGACACACCTCGCACAGACCCTGGCCCGGATGCTGAACGTGCCGTTCGCGATCGCCGACGCCACCGCGCTGACCGAGGCGGGCTACGTCGGCGAGGACGTGGAGAACATCCTCCTCAAGCTGATCCAGGCCGCCGACTACGACATCAAGCGCGCCGAGACCGGTATCATCTACATCGACGAGGTCGACAAGATCGCCCGTAAGTCCGAGAACCCGTCGATCACCCGGGACGTCTCCGGCGAGGGCGTGCAGCAGGCCCTGCTCAAGATGCTGGAGGGCACGGTGTCGAACGTGCCGCCGCAGGGCGGACGCAAGCACCCCCACCAGGAGTTCATCCAGATCGACACCACCAACGTGCTGTTCATCTGCGGTGGTGCCTTCGCCGGTCTCGACCAGATCATCGAGTCCCGCACCGGTTCCGGCGGCACCGGCTTCGGTGCCCGGCTCCGCTCGGTCTCGGAGCGTTCCACCGACGACATCTTCAGCCAGGTGATGCCGGAGGACATGCTCAAGTTCGGGCTGATCCCCGAGTTCATCGGCCGGCTGCCGGTCATCACCAACGTGCGCAGCCTGGACCGCTCCGCCCTGGTCCGGATCCTCACCGAGCCGCGCAACGCCCTGGTCCGGCAGTACCAGCGGCTCTTCGAGCTGGACGGCGTCGAGCTGGAGTTCGAGCCGCCGGCGCTGGAGGCGATCGCCGACCAGGCCATGCTCCGCGGCACCGGTGCCCGTGGCCTGCGCGCGATCATGGAGGAGGTCCTCCTCTCCGTGATGTACGAGGTGCCGAGCAACCCGGACGCCGCCCGGGTGCTGATCACCCGCGAAGCGGTCCTGGAGAACGTCAACCCGACGATCGTGCCGCGCGAGTTCACCGGCCGGCGGGCCCGCCGCGACCGCGAGGAAAAGTCGGCCTGACCGGCCCGGCAGCACGGCCTCGACGCCCGGGGCCGTGCTGCTGCGTGTGCCGGGCGGCGACACCTGCGCTGAACCTGCCGTCGCCTTCCTGCGGACCGGCCCGTCACCCGCTGTTCCCGGCCGCCTTCCGCCCGTACCCTGATCATCATGCGTGTCGCCGTCTGTCAGCTCAACGCCCGCGACGACCGGCGGGCGAACCTGGCCGCCGCCGAGGCCCTGCTGGTCCGCGCCGCGGCGGCCGGTGCCGACCTGGCGGTCCTTCCCGAGTACGTCGACTATCTCGGCCGTGCAGACGGGATGCCGGCGGCCGAGGGGGTGGACGGCACGGTGGGGACGTTCTTCGCCGAGGTGGCCCGCCGGCTCGGGATCTGGCTGGTCGCCGGCTCCTTCCACGAGGTCGGGCCGGACCCGGCGCACACCTGGAACACGTCGCTGGTCTTCGACCGGTCCGGCACGCTCGCCGCCAGCTACCGGAAGATCCACCTGTACGACGTGGAGATTCCGGGTCGGGTGTCCTACCGCGAGTCCGCCACGGTCGCCGCGGGGCGGGAGCCGGTGGTGGTCGACGTGGAAGGCCTGCGGGTGGGCCTGTCCATCTGTTACGACCTGCGTTTCCCGGAGCTGTACCGCCGGCTGGCCACCGATGGTGGGGCGCACCTGCTGGTCGTTCCGGCGGCCTTCATGGCACACACCGGGCGGGACCACTGGGAGGTGCTGCTGCGGGCGCGGGCGATCGAGAACCAGTGCTTCGTGGCCGCCGCCGGGCAGACCGGTGACCATGATCCGGGCCGGACCTGTTTCGGGCGCAGCATGGTGGTCGACCCCTGGGGCACGGTCCTCGGCCAGGTGCCCGACGGGCCGGGCCTGACCGTGGTCGAGCTGGACCTCGACCGGTTGCGAACGATCCGGGCCGAGCTGCCCAGCCTGGCGAACCGTCGTCTCTGACCGGCTCGCTCGGTCAGGTCACGCGGAGCGGGTCCGGTGTGCCGGGTCTGTCCGGTCCCGGCAGGCACCTCAAGCGGAGTTGCTCGGCTGTGCCGAGTCCGTCCGCACCTGGCACGCCCGTGACCCGGAGTGGGTTCGGTGTTGTGGGGCCGTCCGTAGCCGGCACGCCCGTGACCCGGAGTGGGTCCGGTGTCGCGGGGCCGTCCGTAGCCGGCACGCCCGGCACCCGGAGTGCGTCGGTGTTGCGGGGCCGGTCAGCTCAGCAGGACGCCCGCGACGGCGAGCCCGATGATCGCCGCCGCCGTGACCAGCAGGGCGGTTCCCATCCTGGACGGCCCACGCCGGGCGAGCCGAACGACTGACAGAACGACGACGACGAGTACGACGGCCGCGATCACCAGCTGCCAGAAGGGCAGCAGGAGCCCCAGCAACGCGTCGTCGGCGAGGGTGGCCGTGGGGGATCGGGACGCCTCATCCATGGCAGCCACTCTGGCACGGATCGGCCACTCGGTCGTCGTTTCCGGTTCCCGGTACCGCACCGCGGACGACGGGGACGGTGGCCGGGGGGACGCGGGAGGCGTGGCGGGGGAGCCCTTCACCTGGTACGGGGGACCGGGCACCCGCGGTTCCGCACCATCAGGCACTTGCGGCCACCGGGCCACCGGGCACCCGCGGTACCGGACCACCGGGCACCCGCGGTACCGGACCACCGGGCACCCGCGGTACCGGACCACCGGGCACCCGCGGTACCGGGCCACCGGGCACCCGCGGCCCGGTCGCGCGGGTCGCAAGAGCGGTCGGTGCAGACCGGCACGCTGACAGTGATGATCGCTGATTTGCCTTCGATGGGACGTGGGCGTAACTTCCTTTCTGCACACGGAAGGCCGGACGAACCGGCCGGAAGTGGGCATCAGGATCGTGGCGGAAGCGCCGAGCGATGCTGGAACCGGGTGGTGCGAAGTTTCCCCGAACTTGGGGTTGCGAACGCGAAGCCGACCGGGTAGATTACCAAAGCCGGCAGGGAGCCGGGCGAGCGTAGCGCGAGCGAACGCTGGCCGGTCTGCCGATCCCACGACAGTAACGACCGCCGATCACGGCGTGCGTAAAACGTGGAAATGGCTGAGTAGAGCTGAAGGATCGCGAAAGCGAATTTGACAGTGAAAGCCAGTCGCAGTAACTTGGAGAAGTTGCCCCGGAAGGGAAGCCGCTAAAGCGGTGGCCAGACGGTGTGTGGTTGTTCTTTGAGAACTCAACAGGGTGCTTGATAAGCCAGTGCCAATGATGATTTATACCCCGGGTTGGCTGAATCTTCGGGTTTGGTCGGCTGGGATTCCTTTGGCAACATTTGTTTGTTGTCAGGATGTGCTGTTCGACAAGGTTTTTGTTGGAGAGTTTGATCCTGGCTCAGGACGAACGCTGGCGGCGTGCTTAACACATGCAAGTCGAGCGGAAAGGCCCTTCGGGGTACTCGAGCGGCGAACGGGTGAGTAACACGTGAGTAACCTGCCCTAGGCTTTGGGATAACCCTCGGAAACGGGGGCTAATACCGGATATGACCTTCTTCCGCATGGTGGGGGGTGGAAAGTTTTTCGGCCTGGGATGGGCTCGCGGCCTATCAGCTTGTTGGTGGGGTGATGGCCTACCAAGGCGACGACGGGTAGCCGGCCTGAGAGGGCGACCGGCCACACTGGGACTGAGACACGGCCCAGACTCCTACGGGAGGCAGCAGTGGGGAATATTGCACAATGGGCGGAAGCCTGATGCAGCGACGCCGCGTGAGGGATGACGGCCTTCGGGTTGTAAACCTCTTTCAGCAGGGACGAAGCGCAAGTGACGGTACCTGCAGAAGAAGCACCGGCCAACTACGTGCCAGCAGCCGCGGTAAGACGTAGGGTGCGAGCGTTGTCCGGATTTATTGGGCGTAAAGAGCTCGTAGGCGGCTTGTCGCGTCGACCGTGAAAACTTGGGGCTCAACCCCAAGCCTGCGGTCGATACGGGCAGGCTAGAGTTCGGTAGGGGAGACTGGAATTCCTGGTGTAGCGGTGAAATGCGCAGATATCAGGAGGAACACCGGTGGCGAAGGCGGGTCTCTGGGCCGATACTGACGCTGAGGAGCGAAAGCGTGGGGAGCGAACAGGATTAGATACCCTGGTAGTCCACGCTGTAAACGTTGGGCGCTAGGTGTGGGGGGCCTCTCCGGTTTCCTGTGCCGCAGCTAACGCATTAAGCGCCCCGCCTGGGGAGTACGGCCGCAAGGCTAAAACTCAAAGGAATTGACGGGGGCCCGCACAAGCGGCGGAGCATGCGGATTAATTCGATGCAACGCGAAGAACCTTACCTGGGTTTGACATGGCCGCAAAACTTCCAGAGATGGGAGGTCCTTCGGGGGCGGTCACAGGTGGTGCATGGCTGTCGTCAGCTCGTGTCGTGAGATGTTGGGTTAAGTCCCGCAACGAGCGCAACCCTCGTTCGATGTTGCCAGCGCGTTATGGCGGGGACTCATCGAAGACTGCCGGGGTCAACTCGGAGGAAGGTGGGGATGACGTCAAGTCATCATGCCCCTTATGTCCAGGGCTTCACGCATGCTACAATGGCCGGTACAATGGGTTGCGATGCCGTGAGGTGGAGCGAATCCCAAAAAGCCGGTCTCAGTTCGGATCGGGGTCTGCAACTCGACCCCGTGAAGTCGGAGTCGCTAGTAATCGCAGATCAGCAACGCTGCGGTGAATACGTTCCCGGGCCTTGTACACACCGCCCGTCACGTCACGAAAGTCGGCAACACCCGAAGCCGGTGGCCCAACCCTTGTGGAGGGAGCCGTCGAAGGTGGGGCTGGCGATTGGGACGAAGTCGTAACAAGGTAGCCGTACCGGAAGGTGCGGCTGGATCACCTCCTTTCTAAGGAGCACCATCCAGTGAAAGCTGGTATGGAGCCCGCGGTCCGCAGAGTGTCGGGTCGGGGTGCTCGGATGGCGGAGACACTGGTGAGTTTTTTCTTGGCAACGGCCGTGATGATCTAGTACAGCTACACCTGGTGTGGTGGGAATGGTCGGGTCGGTGCGGCTGGGAAGAGATGGAGAGCACCCTGTTGGGTCCTGAAGGAACAATCCTTGTGGTTGTTTTTTCGGAGCCTTTGGATGAGCGGAAGCTTGTTGAAGGTTGCCAGGCATGGCCTGGCCTTGCATACCGGATTCTGTTCTGCCTGTGGGTGGGGTGGGGTTGCTGGTGTGGGGCTGTTGGGTTGTGGGTTGGTTGTTTGTTGAGAATTGCACAGTGGACGCGAGCATCTTTGTGGTCAAGTTGTCAAGGGCGAACGGTGGATGCCTTGGCACCAGGAGCCGATGAAGGACGTGGGAGGCCGCGATAGGCCTGGGGGAGCTGTCAACCAAGCTGTGATCCCAGGGTGTCCGAATGGGGAAACCTGGCACCAGTCATGTGGTGTCACCTGCATCTGAACACATAGGGTGTATGGGGGGAACGCGGGGAAGTGAAACATCTCAGTACCCGTAGGAAGAGAAAACAATTTAGTGATTCCGTGAGTAGTGGCGAGCGAAAGCGGATGTAGGCTAAACCGGTTGCGTGTGATACCTGTCAGGGGTTGCGTGGTCGGGGTTGTGGGACCCTGCTGGACAAGCTGACACTTGTCCGAGGAGTTATCAAGTCAGTGGCTAGCCGAACAGTCTGGAATGGCTGACCGTAGGCGGTGAGAGTCCGGTAGGTGAAAGTTGCTGACCTTCTGTGGGTGTTCCCGAGTAGCGGCGGACTCCTGAAATCTGCCGTGAATCTGCCAGGACCACCTGGTAAGCCTAAATACTTCCTGGTGACCGATAGCGGACGAGTACCGTGAGGGAATGGTGAAAAGTACCCCGGGAGGGGAGTGAAATAGTACCTGAAACCGTTCGCCTACAATCCGTCGGAGCCTTGCGGGGTGACGGCGTGCCTTTTGAAGAATGAGCCTGCGAGTTAGTGGCATGTGGCGAGGTTAACCCGTGTGGGGTAGCCGTAGCGAAAGCGAGTCTGAAGAGGGCGTTGTAGTCGCATGTTCTAGACCCGAAGCGGAGTGATCTAGCCATGGGCAGGCTGAAGCGCGGGTAAGACCGCGTGGAGGGCCGAACCCACCAACGTTGAAAAGTTGGGGGATGATCTGTGGTTAGGGGTGAAAGGCCAATCAAACTCCGTGATAGCTGGTTCTCCCCGAAATGCATTTAGGTGCAGCGTCGTGTGTTTCTTGCCGGAGGTAGAGCACTGGATGGTCTAGGGGGCCTACAAGCTTACCGAAATCAGCCAAACTCCGAATGCCGGTAAGTGAGAGCGCGGCAGTGAGACTGCGGGGGATAAGCTTCGTAGTCGAGAGGGAAACAGCCCAGATCACCAGCTAAGGCCCCTAAGCGTGTGCTAAGTGGAAAAGGATGTGGGGTCGCATAGACAACCAGGAGGTTGGCTTAGAAGCAGCCATCCTTTAAAGAGTGCGTAATAGCTCACTGGTCAAGTGGTTCCGCGCCGACAATGTAGCGGGGCTCAAGCACACCGCCGAAGCTGTGGCACTCACATGATACTTCGTCAGGCATTTTGGTGTCTGGTGCAGGTGTGTGGGTGGGTAGGGGAGCGTCGTGCCGGGGGTGAAGCAGCGGGGTGACCTAGTTGTGGACGCGGCACGAGTGAGAATGCAGGCATGAGTAGCGAAAGAAGGGTGAGAAACCCTTCCGCCGGATGACCAAGGGTTCCAGGGCCAGGCTAATCCGCCCTGGGTGAGTCGGGACCTAAGGCGAGGCCGAGAGGCGTAGTCGATGGACAACGGGTTGATATTCCCGTACCCGCGAAAGAGCGCCCGTGATGAACCCTGTTGTGCTAACTGTCCGAGCTGTTGGCGGTCTTCGGACCAAGAATGGTGAGCGCAGGAACCTGGTGGGTAGTAGTCAAGCGATGGGGTGACGCAGGAAGGTAGCTGAGCCCGGCCGGTGGTTGTGCCGGGGTAAGCGTGTAGGCCGTGCCGTAGGCAAATCCGCGGTACACAGGGCTGAGACGTGATGCCGAGCCGATTCAGGTGAAGTCAGTGATCCTATGCTGCCGAGAAAAGCCTCTAGCGAGTTCTTAGCGGCCCGTACCCCAAACCGACACAGGTGGTCAGGTAGAGAATACCGAGGCGATCGGGCGAACTGTGGTTAAGGAACTCGGCAAATTGCCCCCGTAACTTAGGGAGAAGGGGGGCCGGAGACGTGAAGCCCCGTGCGGGTGGAGCGTTGTATGGCCGCAGAGAGCAGGGGGAAGCGACTGTTTACTAAAAACACAGGTCCATGCGAAGAAGTAATTCGATGTATATGGACTGACGCCTGCCCGGTGCTGGAACGTTAAGGGGACCTGTTAGCTCCTTTGGGGCGAGGCGGAGAACTTAAGCGCCAGTAAACGGCGGTGGTAACTATAACCATCCTAAGGTAGCGAAATTCCTTGTCGGGTAAGTTCCGACCTGCACGAATGGCGTAACGACTTCCCCACTGTCTCAACCACAGGCCCGGCGAAATTGCAGTACGAGTAAAGATGCTCGTTACGCGCGGCAGGACGGAAAGACCCCGGGACCTTTACTATAGCTTGACATTGGTATCTGAATGGGCTTGTGTAGGATAGGTGGGAGCCGGTGAAACCTGTACGCCAGTATGGGTGGAGGCAATCTTGAAATACCACTCTGGTTGATTTGGGTATCTAACTTCGGACCGTTATCCGGTTCAGGGACAGTGTCTGGTGGGTAGTTTAACTGGGGCGGTTGCCTCCTAAAGGGTAACGGAGGCGCCCAAAGGTTCCCTCAGCCTGGTTGGCAATCAGGTGTTGAGTGCAAGTACACAAGGGAGCTTGACTGTGAGACTGACAGGTCGAGCAGGGACGAAAGTCGGGACTAGTGATCCGGCACTTGCGTGTGGAAGCGGTGTCGCTCAACGGATAAAAGGTACCCCGGGGATAACAGGCTGATCTTCCCCAAGAGTCCATATCGACGGGATGGTTTGGCACCTCGATGTCGGCTCGTCGCATCCTGGGGCTGTAGCAGGTCCCAAGGGTTGGGCTGTTCGCCCATTAAAGCGGTACGCGAGCTGGGTTTAGAACGTCGTGAGACAGTTCGGTCCCTATCCGCCGTGCGCGTAGGATACTTGAGAAGGGCTGTCCCTAGTACGAGAGGACCGGGACGGACGAACCTCTGGTGTGCCAGTTGTCCCGCCAGGGGCACGGCTGGTTAGCTACGTTCGGAAGGGATAACCGCTGAAAGCATCTAAGCGGGAAGCCTGCTTCAAGATGAGGTATCCCATCCACCTTTGGTGGGGTAAGGCCCCCAGCTAGACGACTGGGTTGATAGGCCGGAAATGTAAGCTCGGTAACGGGTTCAGTTGACCGGTACTAATAGGCCGAGGACTTGACTACGAAGCTGCTACGCGTCCACTGTGCAACTCTGAACAAATACCAGACAACCCCCCGCACCGGGTGAGTGGTCACGGGTGTGGGTGTGTGTGTTGTTTGATATGTTCATAAGGTTACGGCGGTCATGGCGGAGGGGAAACGCCCGGTTACATTCCGAACCCGGAAGCTAAGCCCTCCAGCGCCGATGGTACTGCACTCGGGAGGGTGTGGGAGAGTAGGACACCGCCGGACAATCATTGTGGAATGCCCACCCCTTTACGGGGTGGGCATTCTGCATTTCCGGCCGGCTATCCGACGTCGACCCGCCGTGGACCGGGCAACCCCCGGTCCGCACACCATTGCGGATCTGCCGCATCAGCCCCGGGTCTGAACGACGTCGCGGATCTGGCGGAACAGGTCGGCCGACTCGTCGACGGAACGGTTGGCGAACATGCCCATCGCGACGCTGCCGTGATCGGCCCAGCCGCAGACCGCGAAGTCGCCTCCGTCGCCGCTGGTCCGCCCGCACTTCATCACACCGCCATACCTGCCGGCGGGCACCCCGCGCAGGTCGGTCACCCGACCGGTCTCGTCCGCCATCAGACCGAAGAGGCTGTCCAGGTCGCGTTCCGGCTGCCAGAGCAGGGTGGTGCCGCCGAAGAACAGCACCGCCCGCTTCTCGTCGGCCGGATCGCTGTACACCGTGCCGACGCTGCGGTCCAGTTCGATGTCGGCGGCGAAGCCGCTGCGCAGGTAGTCGGCGGTGCTGCGGGCCCGGTCCGAGTCGTCACGGGTGAGACCGGCCACCCGGTCGGGGGTGCCGAGCCGGACGTCCTTCTCCCGGGCGATCCGCCAGCCGGCGGTGCCCAGCGCGGCGGCACCGGCCAGGCCGACCACCAGGGCGACGGTCAGCGCGATCCGCCGCCGTCGGGACGCCGGACCCTTCGGCGGTGAGCCGCCTGCCGGGTCGTGGGTGCTCAGCGTGATCGGTTCGTCGGTCAGCTCGACCGGCTCCGGCCCCTCGACGAGCTGCCGCTCGGTGAGATGTGCGTCGGACATGTTCGCCACCGTACGCGAATGACCGGTGGCGCACGTCAGCTCCGCCGAAGCGCTCCGTAGACTTTTGCGGGTGACCGAGAGACTGGATGCCCGACGCCCCGACGCCCCGACCCTTGCCGGCCAGTACCAGCCCGGTGAGGTAGAGCAGCGACGGTACGAGCAGTGGGTAGCCGCCGGCCACTTCCGGGCGTCGGCGCAGAGTGACCGGCCGGCCTTCACCATCGTCATCCCCCCGCCGAACGTGACCGGCGTGCTGCACATGGGGCATGCCCTGGACCACACCGTCCAGGACTCGCTGGTGCGCCGCAAGCGGATGCAGGGGTACGAGGCGCTCTGGCTGCCCGGCATGGACCACGCCGGTATCGCCACCCAGAACGTGGTGGAGCGGCAACTCGCCGGTCAGGGGTTGTCCCGGCACGACCTCGGCCGGGAGAAGTTCGTCGAGCGGGTCTGGCAGTGGAAGGCGGAGTCCGGTGGGGCGATCCTCGGCCAGATGCGCCGCCTGGGCGACTCGGTCGACTGGGACCGCGAGCGCTTCACCATGGACGAGGGCCTGTCCCGGGCCGTGCAGACCATGTTCAAGAAGCTCTACGACGATGGCCTGATCTACCGGGCCAACCGGATCATCAACTGGTGCCCGCGCTGCCTGACCGCGCTGTCCGACATCGAGGTCGAGCACACCGAGGACGAGGGCGAGCTGGTCTCGATCCGGTACAGCGACGACGTGGTGGTCGCCACCACCCGGGCCGAGACGATGCTCGGGGACACCGCCGTGGCCGTGCACCCGGACGACGAGCGGTACCGGCACCTGGTCGGCACCGAGGTCGAGGTGCCGCTGACCGGCCGGCGCATCCCGATCGTCGCCGACGAGCACGTCGACCCGGCGTTCGGCACCGGCATGGTCAAGGTCACTCCGGCGCACGACCCGAACGACTTCGAGATCGGCCAGCGGCACGACCTACCGGCACTGACGATCATGGACGAGCGGGGTGTCGTCACCGCCCCCGGCCCGTTCCAGGGCCTGGACCGGTACGAGGCCCGCCCGGCCATCGTCGCCGCCCTGCGCGAACAGGGCCGGGTCGTGGCCGAGAAGCGGCCGAACCTGCACGCGGTGGGGCACTGCTCGCGGTGCCGTACCACGGTCGAGCCCCGGCTGTCGTTGCAGTGGTTCGTCAACACCACCCCGCTCGCCAAGGCGGCCGGCGACGCGGTGCGCGACGGCCGGGTGAGGATCGAACCGGCCGAGCTGGCCAAGCGCTACTTCGCCTGGGTCGACAACATGCACGACTGGTGCATCTCCCGGCAGCTCTGGTGGGGACACCGCATCCCCGTCTGGTACGGCCCGGCCGGCGAGATCGTCTGCGTCGGCCCCGACGACACGCCCCCCACCGGCGAGGGCTGGCGGCAGGACGAGGACGTCCTGGACACCTGGTTCTCCAGCGGCCTGTGGCCGTTCTCCACCCTCGGCTGGCCGGAGCAGACCCCGGACCTGGCGAAGTTCTACCCCACGACCGTGCTGGTCACCGGCTACGACATCCTCTTCTTCTGGGTCGCCCGGATGATGATGTTCGGCCTGTACGCGATGGACGGCCGGCCGCCGTTCGCCACTGTCGCCCTGCACGGCATGGTGCGCGACCAGCACGGCAAGAAGATGTCGAAGTCGTTCGGCAACGTGGTCGACCCGCTGGACTGGATCGACCGGTACGGCGCCGACGCGACCCGGTTCACCCTGGCCCGGGGCGCGAACCCCGGCGGGGACGTGCCGGTCAGCGAGGAGTGGTGCCAGGGCTCCCGCAACTTCTGCAACAAGCTCTGGAACGCCACCCGGTTCGCGTTGCTCAACGGCGCGCACACCACCGGTCCGCTGCCGGCGGCCGACCGGCTCTCCACCGTCGACCGGTGGATCCTGTCCCGGCTGGCGCACGTGACCGCCGAGGTGGACGAGCAGTTCGAGGCGTACGAGTTCGCGAAGGTGTGCGACCTGCTCTACCACTTCGCCTGGGACGACGTCTGCGACTGGTACGTGGAGCTGGGCAAGCCGGTGCTCGCCGCGGGCGGACCGGCCGCCGACGCCACCCGCCGGGTCCTCGGGCACGTGCTGGACCAGCTGCTGCGGCTGCTGCACCCGGTCGTCCCGTTCGTCACCGAGGAGCTGTGGACCGCGTTGACCGGCGGCGACACCGTCGTGACCGCGGCCTGGCCGGTCGCCGACCGTACCCTGGTGGACGACGCCGCGGAGCGCGAGGTCGGCACCGTCCAGCGGGTGGTGACCGAGATCCGGCGGTTCCGCTCCGACCAGGGGCTGCGGCCCACCCAGCGGGTGGCCGCCCGGCTGGACGGGCTGGCCGGGGCGGGGATCGCGACGCACGAGCCGCTGATCCGCTCGCTGGTCCGGCTGGACGCCCCGGCGGACGACTTCCAGGCCAGCGCCACCCTCGCCATGCCCGGCGAGGTCAGCGTGGCGCTGGACACCCGGGGGTCGATCGACGTGGCCGCGGAGCGGGCCCGGCTCACCAAGGACCGGGCGGCCGCCGAGAAGGAGGTCGCGCAGGCCCGCGCGAAGCTCGACAACCCGGCGTTCGTCGGCAAGGCCCCGGAGCCGGTGGTCGCCAAGATCCGCGACCGGCTGGCGGTGGCCGAGGCCGACCTGGTCCGGATCGACACCGCTCTGGAGGCGCTTCCCTCGTGACCGACCGCACCGACCACACCAGCCGGCCCGGGGCCGGCGAGTTCGCCGCCGTCGACGCCGAGCTGGCCGCGCGCGGGTTCACCCGGATGCACTTCGAGCTGGACCGGATCGAGACGCTGCTCGACCTGCTGGGCAGCCCGCAGCGGGCGTACCCGTCGATCCACCTCACCGGGACGAACGGCAAGACGTCCACGGCCCGGATGATCGACTCGCTGCTGCGGGCCTTCGGCCTGCACACCGGCCGCTACACCAGCCCGCACCTGGAGACCGTCCGGGAGCGGATCAGTCTGGACGGGGAGCCGGTCGACGAGGCCCGCTTCGTCGCCACGTACCGGGAGGTAAAGCCGCTGGCCGACCTGGTCGACCAGCGGTCGGCCGAGCCGCTCACCTACTTCGACCTGACCACCGCGCTGGCCTTCGCCACGTTCGCCGACGCGCCGGTCGACGTGGCGGTGGTGGAGGTGGGCCTGGGCGGTGCCGAGGACGCCACCAACGTGCTCCAGGCCGGGGTGGCGGTGCTCACCCCGATCGGGCTGGACCACACCGAGTGGCTCGGCGACACCCTGGAGGACATCGCCCTGCACAAGGCCGGCATCATCCACTCCGGTGCGACGGTGATCGCCGCCGCCCAGGAGGAGGCGGCGGCCCGGCCGATCCTGGAACGGTGCGCCGAGGTCGGTGCCACCGTCGCCCGGGAGGGCGCGGAGTTCGGGGTGCCGCGCCGGGCGGTCGCCGTCGGTGGCCAGGTGCTGACCATCCAGGGCCTCGGCGGGGTGTACGAGGAGGTCTTCGTACCGCTGCACGGCGCGCACCAGGCGCAGAACGCCGCGGTGGCGCTCGCCGCCGTCGAGGCGTTCCTCGGGGCCGGGGCGAAGCGGCAGCTCGACATCGAGGCGGTCCGGGAGGGCTTCGCCTCGACCAGTTCCCCGGGACGGTTGGAGAAGGTCCGCAACGCCCCGACGGTGCTGCTGGACGGGGCGCACAACCCGCACGGGATGGCCGCCACGGTCACCGCGCTCCAGGAGGAGTTCGCGTTCAGCAAGCTGGTCGGGGTGCTCGCCGTGCTCGGCGACAAGGACGCCGCCGGCCTGGTGGAGCTGCTGGAGCCGGTGCTCGACTCGCTCGTGGTCACCCGTAACACCTCGCCCCGGGCGATGCCCGCCGACGAGCTGGCCGAGCTGGCCCGGGAGGTCTTCGGACCGGACCGGGTGCAGGTGGCCGCCGACATGCCGGACGCCATCGAGGCGGCGGTCGCCGAGGCCGAGGCCGACGTTCCCGGGGAGTTGTCCGGGGTGGGGGTGCTGGTCACCGGCTCGGTGGTGACGGTGGCCGACGCCCGACGGCTGCTCAAGCGATGACCGGGCCGAGGCCGGACCGCCCGGACCCGGTCACCCCGGGCGACCGGTCGTCCCCGCCCGGGGCGACCCGACCCGGGGACACCCGGCCGGGAGGCGCGCCGACCGGGGACCTCCCGCCGGGAGAAACGACGACCGGGGACCTCCCGCCGGGGGAGGCCCCGACTGGGGATGGCGGGGCGTCGGCGGGGCACCCCGGGCGGCGTTCCGGGCTGCGTAACCCGGAGGCGGCCGTCCGTGGCCTCGGTGCCGGGACGCTCGGGCTGGAGGCGCTGGTCCTGCTGCTCGCCATCCAGCCGATCCGGGTGGTCGGCGGGGACTTCGGCGGCGCGGCGATCGCGGCCACCGTGGCGCTGGCCGTGGCGGCGGTGCTGCTGGCCGGGCTGATGCGCCGCGGGTGGGCCTGGTCGGCGGGCACCGTGCTCCAGGGGTTGCTGCTGCTCGCCGGCCTGCTGCACTGGTCGCTGTTCGGCCTGGGAGTGATCTTCGCGCTGGTGTGGGCGTACGCGCTGCACGTGCGCCGGGTCATCCTCGGCTGAGCGGGTGCCGGGGTCATCCTCGGTCGACCGCGCGCCGGGTCGTCCCCGGCTGGGCGGGTGCCGCCGGGTCGTCCTCGGCTGGGCGGGTCAGGCGTCGGCGCGTTCCCGCCACTGGGTCAGCGCGATGCCGTGCCCGTCCGGGTCGCGGAAGGCGGCGGCCCACACCTCCACCCGGGAACCCCGGTTGACCACCCGGGGCGCGTAGGTGAACCGCAGGCCGGTGTCCTTGAGCCGCCGGTAGGCCGCCTCGATGTCGTCCACCTCCAGGTTGACGTGGACCAGCCGGCGGCTCATCGGGGCCGCCCCGGTCACCTCGCGCAGCACCAGCCGGGTCGCCCCGGAGGCGAGCACCGCGTTGCCGGAGCCCCGGTCGAACTCCTCGAAGCCGAGCATGTCGCGGTAGAACTCCAGGGACCGGGCCAGGTCAGTGACCAGCAGGGTCAGCCCGACGCCACTGATCGGGGCGGCCGGGTCCTCCCGGTCGTCCCCGTCGTCCGGCGCGGTGGTCGGGTCGTACCCGAAGATCGCCTCGTCGAGCTCCGGGTCGAGCCGGCCCTCGGCGGCGGGGGCGTCGAGGGGCACGTCGACCGGGTCGAGGATCGGCTCGTCGAACCGCTCCTCGGCGGGCGGGCGGGGGGTGGGCGCGGTGGTGACGGTGGCCCGGCGGGGCAACCCACCGGACGCCGGCTGCTCGACCACGGTGCCCTCCAGCACCACCGGACCGCCGGGCCGCTGGTGCACGACCACCGGCTTGCGGTCGTCGGTCAACATCCCGACGTCGTCCCGCAGCGACTCGGCCCGCGCCGGCTCCGGGCGGGAGGCCGCCGGCCGCAGCGGGTCGGCCTGCGGCGGGTCGGCGGTCGGCGGGTCGGTGGGCAGCGGGTCGTCCCGGAACTCGTCCCGGAAGTCGTCGTCGGCCGTCCGCCCCGCCCACGGCGGTGCCTCCTGCTGGATGAGCAGGTCGTCGAGCGGCTCGGCCCCGGCGTACTCCGGCGGCAGGTCGGCCGGCGTGGAGGCCGACTCGGTGTGGGTCGGCACCTCGTCCCAGAGGACGCGGACGTGCCGCTGGTCGTCCAGGGCCACCCGGATCGGCAGGGTCTGCCCCAGCGACGGCCACTTCGCCACCGGCACCCGGGGCTCGATGATCTTCTTGGACCGGGGCGGCATGCCCGGCGCGTCGATCACGAGCTGGAGTTCGCACCGGCCGAAGGCGTACTGGGTGGGTGGCTCGGAGGCGCTGTGCACGTGGCCGACGCCGACCACCCAGGTGCGCCCGCCGCCGCGCACGGTGCCCAGGGCGATGGCGAGCACCACCAGGGCCACCCCCAGCGCGACGATGGCCCAGCTGGTCATGCCCAGCCCGAACAGGACGACGAAGGTCGCCACGGTGCCGAGCACGGCGGCGATCAACTTTCGTACCGGCGCGATGGTGCGGTTCCCGCCATTCGCCACAGTGGACCTCCCAGGGGTCAGAGCCAGGCTAGGCCGGTCGGCGACCGAGGGAAAGAGCAGCCGCCGCGTCGGTGCCGGGACCGGGTCGCTAGGCTGACCGTACCCAGCCGAACCGCCATGCGCGCACAGGAGGAACCCAGCGTGTCCAACAGCAGCCCGGATGAGCGCACCCTCGTACTGATCAAGCCGGACGCGGTGCGTCGCGGCCTGGTCGGCGAGATCATCTCCCGCTTCGAGCGGAAGGGCCTGCGGATCGAGGCGCTGGAGACCCGGACGCTGGACGGCGGCTTCGCCGACCAGCACTACGCCGAGCACGTCGACAAGCCGTTCTACCCGCCGCTGAAGACGTTCATGACCAGTGGGCCGCTGGTCTCGCTGGTGCTCTCCGGCGACCAGGTGATCGACGTGGTCCGCGCGATGATCGGCAGCACCGACGGGCGTCGGGCCGCCGCCGGCACGATCCGGGGCGACCTGTCGCTGTCCAACCGGGAGAACCTGGTGCACGCCTCGGACTCGGTCGACAGCGCCAAGCGCGAGATCGCGCTCTGGTTCCCTGCCCTGGGCTGACCGTCCGCCACCCCGGTCACCCGCCGGGGCCGACCGGCCGGGCCGGGCAGCAGGCGGAGCCGGCCCTCCGGGCCGGGCCGCGGGCGCTACCGGGTGGGGCGGTCGCTGAAGGGGCGGCCCCGGCCGAGGGCGTCGGCGTACCCCCAGCGACCCCTGATGTCGAGCAGTTCGATCTGCCCCAGCTCCTCCGGCATCGCGGCGTCGACGGCGAGGTGGTCCTCGTACGGTTCGAGGCCGAGCAGCGCCCGCAGCAGCATCAGGGGCGCTCCGGCCGACGGCGCGTACGGGCTGTCGGTGAAGCCGTGCGGGACCGGGACGTGGGTGATGGCCCGGTCGTAGCCGGTGAGGTATGCCGGCAGGCGGCCCTGGAAGTGCCGGGCGGCGTCGAGCAGCCCGGTGGCGATCCGGCCGGCGTGTGCCCGGAAACCGGCCCGGCGCAGCCCCCAGGCGATCATCGAGTTCTCCCACGGCCAGACCGCGCCGGTGTGGTGCCCGAGCGGGTTGTACTCGGCCGCGGTGCTGGCCAGCGTGCGGATGCCCCAGCCGGAGTAGAGCGCCGGGGAGAACAGGTGCGCCACCACCTGCTCGGCGCGGTGGTCGGCGACGATGCCGGTGCAGAGCAGGTGGCCCATGTTGGACGTCAGCGAGTCCAGCGGGGTGCCGTCGCCCTGCAACGCCACCGCGTAGTGGCCGCGCTCGGGCAGCCAGAAGTCCCGGTCGAACCGCTCCCGTAGCGTGGCGGCGTCGCGTTCCAGCCGGTCGGCCCAGGCCGGGTCGGCCCAGAAGCGGCGGGCCATCCGGGCGGCCCGTCGGCGGGCGTCGTAGGCGTACCCCTGGATCTCGCAGATCGCCTGCGGGAAGGTGGCCGGGCGGCCGTCGTGGAAGCAGATCGCCTCGGCCGAGTTGCGCCAGCTCTCGTTCTGCGGTCCGGTGCGGGTGGGGTGACGGGCGGACCAGACGTAGCCGGTGCCGTCCGGGTCGGCGTCGGTGTCGAGCCAGTCCAGGGCGGCGCGGACCTCGAACTCGAAGCGGCGTACCAGGTCCTCGTCACCGGTCCAGCGTTCGTACTCGTCGAGGAGGATGACGAAGAGGGCGGTGGTGTCGGCCGCGGTGAAGCTGGCGGCCTCCGGGGTGTCGTTGAACGCGCCGGAGTCGCCGTAGCGGCTCTCCTGGACGATCTTGCCGGGCTGCTCGCCCCGGAACGGGTCCTGCCGGACGCCCTGGCTGAGCGCCAGGATGCGCAGCGTGTTGACCGCCCGGTCGGGCATGAAGGGCAGCGCCTGGAAGCTGCTGATCAGGCTCTCCCGGCCGAGCAGGGCCATCGACCAGGGCAGTCCGGTGGCGGGCAGGGCGGTCTGGAAGTTCAGCCCGGGGTAGTGCAGCGCGGCCAGGTCCCGGACGCCGTACTCGTACGCCTGCTGCAACGGTTTGTGGTCGGCGCGCAGCCGGGGCACCACGGCGGTCCGGTCGGCGATGTCCCGGCCCCGCTGGTGGTGGTTGCGGCCGACCGAGCTGGTCAGTCGTTCCCGCAGGTCACGGCGGTGCAGGTCGCGCAGCAGGGCGAGCACCCGCAGCCGGGTGGACCAGGTGTCGTGGGGCGCCATGGTGAACGTCCAGGTCAGGCCGCGTTCGTCGAACCGGGCCGGCGTGCTGGAGGTGATCACCGTCTCCCGGTGCAGGCCGCCCCGCTTGTAGTGCAGCCGGAGGGTGTCCTCGGCGATGGTGGCGGTCACCGGCCGGGACCGGCGGAAGCCGTCGCGCACCTCCAGCACCTCGGCGAAGTCCGCCGCCGCGTCGAGCCGGACGACGTAGCGCACCGGCTCCGGCGCGTAGTTGAACAGGGTGATCTCCTCTTCGAACTCCGGACCCACCCAGCGGTGGCGCAGCACGGAGGTGGTGGCGTTGACGTAGTGGGTGGGTTCGCCGGGCACCAGTCCGAACTTCGCCTCGTAGGTGGCGACGTCGTCGACGGAGAGCACCGAGAGGGGTTCGGCGTTGACGGTCAGCCGCCAGGTCGACAGGAACCGGGTGTCGAAGGAGAAGAGCCCGAGCGGGGTGGTCGGCTCGGTCAGCACGTCCCCGTTCTGGGCGCTGATCATGAACAGGTTGCCGGCGAAGACGCTGGTGGTCTCGTGCAGCCCGATGAAGTGGGGGGCGGTGTGCGGGACCAGGTCGGCCGACGGGTCCGTCCCGGTGCTGTCGGCGGGCACCGGCAGCAGCCGCCGGAAGGTGAACAGCAGGGCCAGGTCGCCGGCGACCGAGACGCTTCCCCGAAGCAGCATCGCCACCAGGTTGTCCCGGCCCGCCAGCAGCCGGGCGAACGCCGCCGGCCGGACCTCCACGGTGCAGTCGGGGTGGTCACCGGTCCGGGCGACCTGTGGCCGGCCGGCGGCGAGCCGGACGAACCAGGTGGCCGTCTCCCCGTCCTCGGCGACGAGGTCGAAGCGGAGCAGTCCGGCGGGGGCGGCGGGCAACCGCCCCCGGCAGTCGGTGGTCAGACCGGCGAAGAACTCGTCGATCGACCCGTCCACCGGCCGCACCCCCGTCCACCGTCACCCGCGCCCACAAAAAGGTCTAGGCGTGCTAAAAGGAACAATACGCCGCGACAGAATCGGGTGGGCGCGCTTAGGTGGAAGGAAGACCACGCTGCGTACACCTCGGGGAGGACTCGACGATGGACGGGCAGACGGCCGCCGGGATGCGGTACTGGACGCACGGGCACGGCCGGCGCGACACCTTCCTGCTGGTGCACGGCTGGTGCTGTGACCACGACTTCATGACCCCGCTGGCCCGGCACCTGGTCGACCGGGAGGCCCGGGCGATCACCGTCGACATGCCCGGCCACGGGGCCAGCCCGCCCCCCGCCGACGGCTACGGCGTGACCGCGATGGCGGACCATCTGCGGGCCTTCGCCCAGGCCCTGGACCTGCACCGGGTCTTCGTGATCGGGCACAGCCTGGGCGGCGTCTGGTCGCTGGTGGCCGCCGCCGGCGACCGGACCCGGTTCACCGGGTTGGTGCTGCTGGACTCCGCGGTGGCCGGGCCGCCCGGCGCCGCCGCCGCCATCGGCCAGGTGGCGGCCTCGCTGCGGGACGACACCTCGGGCGCGGTCCGGGAGTCGATCGTCCGGTCCTACTTCCCGCCCTACTCCGACCCGCGCCTGGTGGAGCGGGTGGTGGCGGCCACGGCCCGACCCTCCACCGAGGTGGCGTACGCGCCGATCGCCGGGCTGGCCGACTGGATCGCCGCCGACGGGGACGGGACCGCCCTGCGCCGCTGGGACCGCCCGCTGCTCTTCGTGGGCAGCAACGCCCCGTTCGCCGACTACGCCCGGCTGGCCGAACTCGCCCCGCAGGCGTTCATCGGGCAGACCGTGGGCTCCGGACACTTCGTGCAGCTCCAGGTGCCGACCCAGGTGGACGCGATGCTCGACCGCTACCGGGAGGTCACCGGCTGACCCGTGACCGGGCGGCGGCCCGCCGGCCCGCGCCTAGAGGGTGTCCAGCGAGGCGCGGCGACGGGACTCCGCCTCGAACACCGTCAGCAGCCCGGCCGCCAGCACGGCGTAGCCGACCCCGACGGCCAGCTCGACGCCGATCGCCGGCAGGACGTCGGCCAGGGTGGCCCCGCCGGCCAGCCGCCGGGCCGCGTCGGCGGCATGGGTGACCGGCAGCACCGCGCCGACCGCGCGCACCCCGGCCGGCAGGTCACCGGCCGGCACGTTCACCCCGGTGAACAGCAGCAGCAGCGCCACCGCCACGTTCGAGATCAGGAAGACGTCCCGGAAGCGCAGCCCCAACGCCCCCAGGGTCAGCCCGAAGAAGCCGCAGGCCAGCGACGCCGTGGCCAGGGCCAGCAGCAGGCCGGGCAGCGCGGTGGGCGCGATCCGCAGGTCGAGCAGGAGCGCGGCCACGGTGAGCGTGCTCACCGCGATCAGCAGACCGTTGCCGGCGTACGGCAGCACCCGGCCGAGGAAGATCGCGGTGCGGCTGCGCGGCGAGAGCAGCACGTGCCCGAGGGTGCCGAAGCGCCGCTCGTTGGCCACCGCCATGGTGCCGCCGAAGACGCAGGCCAGCGAGGCGGTGAGCACCGCGTTGCCGACGACGTAGAACCGGTCGTCGGCGACCCCGAACTCCCGCCCCAGGTAGGCGAAGAAGAAGAGCTGGAACAGCGGACCCACCAGCAGGGTGCCCACGAAGATCGACGGGGTGGTCCAGTTGAACAGGGCCCGGTAGGCGATCACACCGCCGACGCCGACCAGCCGGAACAGCGCACTCACCGGGAACCTCCGTCGACCGGTCGGGGCAGGGCGGTCACCGGTGCCCCCTCAGGCCAGGGCCAGGGTCGCGGCGACCCGGGCCCGGTGCTCGACGTACGTCATCAACACCCAGCCGGCGGCCAGGCAGGCCAGGCTGATCGCCAGGCAGACGCCCAGCGCCGGCCAGACCGGGCCGCCGGCCGCGGCCTCGTGCACCGCGCGGGCGCCCCAGGTGGTCGGGAGCACCGCGGCGACCGGCCCGGTCCAGCCGGGCAGCGCGGTGACCGGCACGAGCATCCCGGACACCAGCCAGATCGGGTACTCCAGCATGTTCGCCAGCGCGTTGGCGTGCCGCAGCAGCACGAAGCTGGACGCCAGCAGCAGCCCGAACATGCCCAGCCCGGCGACGCAGCCGGCGACGGCGACCGGGAAGGCCACCGGATGGGCGAAGTCGAGCGGGATGCCGTAGAGCAGCCGGCCCCAGGCCAACGTGGCGAGCATCGCGTACGTGCCGGTGATGCCCGTGGCCAGGGTGACCGGCAGCAGCACCAGCGCCGGCGACCGGGGCGCCAACATGATCATTTCCAGGGTGCCCTGCCAGCGCTGGTTCTGGATCGCCCCACCGGAGCCGAACAGCACCGTCGACCAGACCCCCATCAGGCCCGCGCCCACCGCCGCCTCCAGCAACCGGTCCGGCGCACCGCCGGCCCGGAACAGGTAGACCGCCAGGGTCGCCTGCACCACCGGGACGACCAGCGCGACGGCGATCTCGAACGGGGACCGGCTGAACTGCTTGACGTGCAGCAGCGCGCCGACCGCGATCATCCGCACGGTGTTCACGCCGGCACCCGCCCGTCCAGCGTCGCCGGCCCCGCCGCCCGGTTGACGATCGCCACGTAGGCGTCCTCCAGGGTGGGCTGCCGGGAGGTCACCCGGCCCAGCCGTACCCCGTCCAGCTCCCGCAGCACGGCGGCCTGCACGTCCACCCCCGCGTCGGACTGCACCCCGAGCAGCTGCGCCGCCCCGTGCACCGCCAGGCTCACCTCGCGGACGCCGGGCCTGGCCCGGATGGCGGCCACCTGCCCGTCGGTCACCCCGTACGCCTCCACCTCCAGCACCCGCCGGCCGTCGGCGTGGTGACGCAGCTCGGCGGGGGTGCCCAGGGCCTGGATCCGGCCGCCCGCGAGCACCGCGATCCGGCCGCACAGCTCGTCGGCCTCGGCCATGTAGTGCGTGGTCAGCAGCACGGTGGTGCCGGTGGCGGCCAGGTCGGCGACGGTCTGCCGCAGCTCGCGGGCGGCCACCGGGTCGACCCCGATCGACGGTTCGTCGAGGAAGAGCACCCGGGGCCGGTGCAGCAGCCCCCGGGCGATGTGCAGCCGCTGGCGCATCCCCCGGGAGTAGCCCTCGACCCGGTCGTCCTCCCGGCCGGTCAGCCGGACCAGCTCGAACAGCTCGGCGATCCGCCGCTTCTGCTCCCGGCCCGGGACGCCGTACAGCTCGGCGAAGTAACGCAGGTTGTCCCGGGCGGAGAGCCGGTCGTAGAGACCCCGGTCGCCGCCGAAGACGTACCCGATCCGGCGGCGCACCTCACGGGTCTGCCGGACCACGTCGAAACCGCAGATCGTCGCCGTGCCCGCCGTCGGGACGAGCAGGGTGTTGAGCAGCTTGATGGTGGTGGTCTTGCCGGCGCCGTTCGGGCCGAGCAGGCCGAACAGCTCACCGTGGCCCACCGCGAGGTCGACCCCGGCGACGGCGTGCACCTCCCGGCGCCGGGGCCGTAACCAACCGGTCCGGCTGCGGTAGCGGCGACACAGCCCCACCGCCTCGATCGCGTACTCACCCATGGCCGCGAATCTATGGGTCGGCGGGGCCGGCCGCACCCCCGTTACTCGGCGGCGGTGGCCCGCACCCGTCGAGTATCCTTGCCGGTACAGGCGACGACCCGGCCATCACCGGTGAGCCTCCGGAAGAAACGGTGGCGACACCCGAGTAGAACCGGACGGGGCGGCCCGTCACAGCCGGCCAACGAGCGGGCGGTCGATCCTGACCGTCAAGCGGGGTGGTACCGCGGGCCCGGCCCGGGGCGTCGACGACGGCGTACCTGACCAGGCTCGTCCTCGCAGACCACGACTGAGTGAGCTGCCAGAGGAGAGCGACCCCCGATGGGCTATCCGCTGCACGACCCGACCGCCGCCGGCGTCCCGGCGAGCCCGGACCTGCCCGCGGTCGAACGCCGTGTCCTGGAGCACTGGACCGCCGACCACACCTTCGAGGCCTCGGTGGCGGCCCGGCCGGCCGGCGACGACGGCAAGAACGAGTACGTCTTCTACGACGGTCCGCCGTTCGCCAACGGCCTGCCGCACTATGGCCACCTGTTCACCGGGTACGTCAAGGACGTGGTGCCGCGCTACCAGACCATGCGCGGTCGGCACGTCGAGCGGCGCTTCGGCTGGGACTGCCACGGCCTGCCCGCCGAGGTGGTGGCCGAGAAGCAGCTCGGTATCACCAGCAAGGCGGAGATCCTCGACCTCGGGGTGGCCCGGTTCAACGACGCGTGCCGCTCGTCGGTGCTGGAGTTCACCCAGGACTGGGAGCGGTACGTCACCCGGCAGGCCCGCTGGGTCGATTTCACCAACGACTACAAGACCCTCGACCTGGACTACATGGAAAGCGTCATGTGGGCCTTCAAGACCCTGCACGACAAGGGTCTGGTCTACGAGGGCTTCCGGGTGCTGGCGTACTGCTGGCGGTGCGAGACGCCGCTGTCGAACACCGAGACCCGGATGGACGACGTCTACCGCGACCGGCACGACCCGACGCTGACCGTGTGGTTCGAGCTGACCCCGGACGAGCGGGCCCCGGAGCTGGTCCGCGGGCCGGTCAGGCTGGGCGTCTGGACCACCACGCCGTGGACCCTGCCGTCCAACCTCGCGCTCGCCGTCGGCCCGGACATCCGGTACGCGGTGCTGGAGCGCGACGGCCAGCGGTACGTGGTCGGGGAGTCCCGGCTCGGGGCGTACACCAAGGAGCTGGAGGGGTACGAGCAGGTCGGCTGGGTGACCGGCAAGGCTCTGGTCGGACGCCGCTACACCCCGCTCTACGACTTCCTCGTCGAGCAGGCCGGCGAGAACGCCTACCAGGTGCTCGGCGCGGAGTTCGTCACCACCGAGGACGGCACCGGGATCGTCCACCTGGCCCCGGCCTTCGGCGAGGACGACCAGAACGTCTGCAACGCCGCCGGCATCCCCACCATCGTCACCGTGGACGACCACACCCGGTTCACCGCGCTGGTCCCGCCGTACCAGGGCGAGCAGGTCTTCGACGTCAACAAGCCGGTGATCCGGGAGCTCAAGGAGCAGGGGGTGGTGTTGAAGCAGGACACCTACACCCACTCCTACCCGCACTGCTGGCGCTGCGACACGCCGCTGGTCTACAAGGCGGTGTCGTCGTGGTTCGTCGCCGTGACGCAGTTCCGGGACCGGATGGTCGAGCTGAACCAGCAGATCAACTGGACCCCCGGCCACATCAAGGACGGCTCGTTCGGCAAGTGGCTCGCCAACGCCCGGGACTGGTCGATCAGCCGCAACCGGTTCTGGGGCTCGCCGATCCCGGCCTGGAAGTCCGACGACCCGAACTACCCCCGGCTGGACGTCTACGGCTCGCTGGCCGAGATCGAACGGGACTTCGGCGTCCGCCTGACCGACCTGCACCGGCCGGCGGTCGACGACCTGACCCGCCCCAACCCGGACGACCCGACCGGGCGCTCGACCATGCGCCGGGTGCCGGAGGTGCTGGACTGCTGGTTCGAGTCCGGGTCGATGCCGTTCGCCCAGGTGCACTACCCGTTCGAGAACGCCGACTGGTTCGAGCACCACTACCCGGGCGACTTCATCGTCGAGTACATCGGGCAGACCCGGGGCTGGTTCTACACCATGCACGTGCTGGCCACCGCGCTGTTCGACCGGCCGGCGTTCCGCAACTGCCTCAGCCACGGCATCCTGCTCGGCTCCGACGGGCGCAAGATGTCCAAGAGCCTGCGCAACTACCCGGACGTCTACCACGCCTTCGACTCGTACGGCTCGGACGCGATGCGCTGGATGCTGATGTCCTCGCCGGTGATGCGCGGCGGGGACATGGCGGTGACCGAGCCGGCGATCCGGGACGCCGTACGCCAGGTGCTGCTGCCGCTGTGGAACGTCTGGTACTTCTTCTCGCTCTACGCCAACGCCGACGGGCACACCGCCCGGCGGCGGGTGGACAGCACGCACCTGCTCGACCGGTACGTGCTGGCCAAGACCCGGGAACTGGTCGAGACGGCCGGTGCGCAGATGGACGCGTACGATATCTCCGGGGCGTGCGCCACCGTCCGGTCCTACCTCGACGCGCTGACCAACTGGTACGTGCGCCGCTCGCGGGACCGGTTCTGGTCGGGTGACGCCGACGCGTTCGACACCCTGTGGACGGTGCTGGAGACGCTCTGCCGGGTGGTGGCGCCGCTGGCCCCGCTGACCGCCGAGGAGATCTGGCGCGGGCTGACCGGCGGACGGTCGGTGCACCTGACCGACTGGCCGTCGGCGCAGGACCTCCCGGCCGACCACGACCTGGTCGCGGCGATGGACGCCACCCGGGACGTCTGCTCGGCGGCGCTGTCGCTGCGCAAGGCCAAGGGGCTGCGGGTCCGGCTGCCGCTGCCGAGGCTGACCGTGGCCTCGCCGGTCGCCGACCAGCTGCGGCCCTTCGCCGACCTGGTCGCCGACGAGGTCAACGTGAAGGCGGTGGAGTTCTCCGAGCAGGTCGCCGACTACTGCCAGCAGGTGCTGACCGTGGTGCCCCGGGCGCTCGGCCCCCGGGTCGGCAAGCAGGTGCAGCAGGTGATCAGGGCGGTCAAGGCGGGGGAGTGGGAGCTGCGCGACGGCGCTCCCGTCGCCGCCGGGGTCACCCTCGCCGAGGGCGAGTACGAGCTGCGCCTGGTCGCCGCCGACGCCGAGCACTCCGCGCCGCTGCCCGGCGGCGAGGGGGTCGTCGTGCTCGACACCGGGGTCACCCCGGAGCTGGCCGCCGAGGGGCTGGCCCGGGACGTGGTCCGGGTCGTGCAGCAGGCTCGCCGGGACGCCGACCTGGACATCTCGGACCGGATCGCGCTGGCGGTGTCGGCCTCCGGGGACGTCCGGGAGGCGGTGTCGGCGTACACCGGGTTCGTCGCCCGGGAGGTGCTCGCGGACACGGTGGACTTCGTCGACGACCTGACCGGCTTCACCGGCGAGGTCGGCGACGGCGAGCCGGTGACGGTGCGCGTCCGACCGGTCTGAACGGTGCGGGGAGGACCCCGGGCCCGCGCTGCCCTGGCGGACCCGGGGTCCTCGCCGATATCCGGAATCCAGTGGGCGGACGCGCCCACACCCGTTGGGTCGCGCGGGCGTGCGTCCGCTACCGTGACACCGCCTGTTCACCGTACGACCGTCGGAGGACCCGTGCCGCTGCTCTACACCATCGGCAAACTCACCGTGGGCCCCACGATGCGGCTGGCCTTCCGCCCGGTCGTGGAGGGTCTGGAGCACGTCCCGGCGAGCGGCGGCGCGATCTTCGCGGGCAACCATCTCTCCGTCGCCGACGAGCTGCTGCTCGCCACCGTCGTCCCCCGACACCTCGCCTTCTGGGCCAAGTCGGAGTACTTCACCGGCACCGGCCCGAAGGGAGCACTGTCCCGGGTCGTGCTCACCGGCCTGGGCGCCATCCCGGTCGAGCGGTCCGGTGGGCGGGCCGCTCTGTCGGCGTTCGACGCCGCCATCCCGGCACTGCGCGCCGGTGACCTGGTCGCCGTCTATCCCGAGGGAACCCGCTCGCCCGACGGGCGGCTCTACCGGGGACGGACCGGCACCGCCCGGTTGGCGGTGGCGGCCGGCGTGCCGGTGATCCCGGTGGGGGTGACCGGCACCGACAAGGCCCAGCCGATCGGCACCCGGATCCCCCGCCCCGGCCGGGGCAAGATCGTCATCCGGTTCGGCAAGCCGCTCGACTTCACCGGCCGCTCCGACGACCGCACCTCGCTGCGGGAGATGACCGACGAGATGATGGCCGAGATCCAGAAGCTCACCGGTCAGGAGTACGTCCCCCGGTACGCCCCCCGCCGGGTCGAGCCGACCGCGGGCGGGACGCCGGCCTGACCGGCGCACCACCCGTCGCGCCGACGGGTGGTGCCGACGCCGCGGTCAGCCCTGCTTCGGGGTGACGATCTGGGCGCGCATCCTGGCGAGCAGCCGGGCGCTGTCGTCCACCGAGAGCCGGGTGAAGACCCCGGTCGCGCTGCTGCCGTGGTCGACCGATGTGCAGACCACCACGTCGGTGCCGTCGGAGGACCCGGTCGCGCAGCGGTCGTACCGGCCCCGGACACCGCTGTCCACCGGCTGTGGCGTGCCGAGCCGGAAGGTGTCGGTCAGCCGCACCATGGCGTCGTCCGCGTCGGACTCCGGCCTGAGCCGGAAGCCGGTGTCACCGAAGACGATCACCCGTTTGCCGTCGGACGTGCCGTAGACCCCGGCGTAGACATCCTCGGCCAGCAGGTTCGCCTTGCGGACCTCGGCCTTGAGCTTCTCGACCTCGGGGCCCGAGTCCGCCCGCAGGGTCAGGTCGGCCACCTGGGCGGGCAGCGCGGCGTCGGCCGGGTACTGCTGCCAGGCCGGCCTGCCGAACCAGGCGGGGCAGCCGCAGCAGCAGGCCAGGGTGAGCAGCAGCACCCACGGCCAGCGCCGACGCTTGCGACGGACGTACCCCTTGGGGGGCCTGCCGGGGTTCGACGGTGGCGGGGCGACCGGCTCCGGACGGGCCCGGCGCTGCTTCGGTTGCCGGGGCGGCGCGGCAGGCGGCAGCGCCGGGCGGGCCGCCGGGGGCGGCGGCGGTGCCGGGCGGGCCGCCGGTGCCGGACGGGGCTGCGGTGGTGGGGACACCGGCCGTGCGGCGGGTACCGGCACGATCGGGTACGGCCGGGTCGGCGAGGGCGTCGCCGGCGCAGGTGAAGCTGCCGGCGGGTAGGGCGGGGTCGGGGTGTGCTGGTGGCCCGGGGCCGACCGGTGCTGGGCCGGCGGGGTCGGGGTGTGCTGGTGCGGCGGTGCCGGGTCGGCTGTGGGCGGGTAGGGGCGGGTGGGCGGCGACGCCGGGTAGGACGGCGTCGGCGGCAGCAGGGCCAGCTCGGGGTGGTGCAGGTCCCAACCGCCGGTGTCCGCGCCCGCCCACGGATCCACCGGCGTGCGGTGTTCGGGCAGCTCCGCAGGCGGCGGTGGCGGGGGCGGTGGCGGCGGCGCCGGGGTGAACTCGACCGACTCACCCCACCCCGGGCGACGCGGCGGTGGTGCGGGCACGGCGGCGGAGCCACTCCACCGGGGGGCGACCGGCTCCTCCAGCGTCGCGTCGGCCCGCTGCTCCACCCGGGTGGCGTCGGGGCGCTGTTCCAGGCGGGTGGCGTCGGGGCGCTGCTCCACCCGGGTGGCGTCGGGCCGCTGGGCCGGGCGGGTCGAGTCGGGCTGTGCGGGTGCCGGCGGCTCGGGTGGGGTGACCCGGGCCGGGACGGCGGCCGACCCCCGCGCCGGGGTGACCGGACCGGGCGCGACCGCCCGTGCCGGGGTGACCGGCTCCACCGGGTGACCCGGGGCGACCGCATCGGCCGGCTCCGGTGGGTCGGCCGGTGCCGGCGGTTGGGGCGGCTCGGGAGAGCCGGCCGGCTCCGGTGGGCTGGCCGGCTCCGGTGGGCTGGCCTGCTCCGGTGGGCTGGCCTGCTCCGGTGGGCTGGCCTGCTCCGGTGGGCTGGCCTGCTCCGGTGGGCTGGCCTGCTCCGGTGGGCTGGCCTGCTCCGGTGGGCCGGGCTGCTCGGTGGAGCCGACCTGTTCCGGCAGACTCGTGGGCTCGGTGGGGCGGGCCTGTTCCGGCGGGATGGTGGGCTCCGGCGTCGTGGGGGGCTCCGGCGCGGGAGCGGGCCGGGGCGGGGTGGCGGAGTCGACGGCAGCGTCGGCACCGGCGGTGCCGTCCGGCGGAGGCGCGGGGTCGCCCTGCGTGACCGGAGCGGGCGCGTCGCTCGGCGTGGCGGTGTCGGGGAGGTCGCCGGGCGGCGGTACGGGGAGGTCGGCCGACCCGGTGGTGACCACCGGATCCTGCTGCCGACCCCGGACCGGGTCACCCCCGTCGGCCGGCCGGTCTGCTCCCGGCTGCGGCTCCGGCATCGCGGCAATCTCCTCTCGCACCGGTTGCGAGGTTAGTACCGGGGCGCCACCTCGACCAATCGGCCGGCCCGCGGGACGAGCGGTGGGACGGCGCGGCCGGTGACGGTGGGTGGGCGGGGGAGGCCGGCGGTGCGACGAGCCGTCCGACGGTGGACGCGTACCCTTGGGCTCCATGAGTGTTCCGTCCACCTCGCCGCGCCCCGCCGCGGCCACCACCGACGACGGCTCCGGCGCGGCGGGCCGCTCGTCGCGGCACGACTCGGAGCTGTCGGTCTGGCCCCGGCTGGAGGCGCTGCTGCCACAGGTGACCAAGCCCATCCAGTACGTCGGTGGCGAGCTGGGCGCGGTGGTCAAGGACTGGGATGCGGCGACCGTACGGTGGGCGCTGATGTACCCCGACGCGTACGAGGTGGGCCTGCCCAACCAGGGCGTGCAGATCCTCTACGAGGTGCTCAACGAGCTGCCCGACGTGCTGGCCGAGCGGACGTACGCGGTCTGGCCGGACCTGGAAGCGCTGATGCGTGCCCACGGGGTGCCGCAGTTCACCGTCGACGCGCACCGTTCGGTGCGCCGTTTCGACGTGTTCGGGGTCTCGTTCTCCACCGAGCTGGGCTACACCAACCTGCTCACCGCGATCGACCTCGCCGGCATCCCGATGCGCGCCGCCGACCGTACCGACGCCGACCCGGTGATCGTGGCCGGCGGGCACGCCGCGTTCAACCCGGAGCCGATCGCCGACTTCATCGACGCCGCCGTGCTCGGCGACGGCGAGGAGGCGGTCCTGGAGATCACCACGATCGTCCGGGAGTGGAAGGCGGAGGGCTGTCCGGGTGGCCGGGACGAGCTGCTGCTGCGGCTGGCCCGCACCGAGAGCGTCTACGTGCCGCGCTTCTACGACGTGGACTACCTGCCCGACGGCCGGATCCAGCGGGTCGTGCCGAACCGCCCGGACGTGCCGTTCCGGGTGCACAAGCGCACCACCATGGACCTGGACGCCTGGCCGTACCCGAAGAAGCCGCTGGTGCCGCTGGCCGAGACGGTGCACGAGCGGTACGCGGTGGAGATCTTCCGGGGCTGCACCCGGGGCTGCCGGTTCTGCCAGGCAGGCATGATCACCCGGCCGGTGCGGGAGCGGTCGATCACCACCGTGGGGCAGATGGTCCAGCAGGGCCTGGAGTTCTCCGGCTTCCACGAGGTGGGCCTGCTGTCGCTGTCGTCGGCCGACCACTCCGAGATCGGCGACATGTGCTCCGGCCTGGCCGAGCAGTACACCGGCACCAACGTCTCGCTGTCGCTGCCGTCGACCCGGGTGGACGCGTTCAACATCGAGCTGGCGCAGGAGCTGTCCCGCAACGGCCGGCGGACCGGGCTGACCTTCGCCCCGGAGGGCGGGTCGGAGCGGATCCGCAAGGTCATCAACAAGATGGTGTCGAAGGAAGACCTGATCCGCACGGTGGTCACCGCGTACACCAACGGCTGGCGGCAGGTGAAGCTGTACTTCATGTGCGGGCTGCCCACCGAGACCGACGCCGACGTCCTCGAGATCGCCGACATGGCGCACGAGGTGATCCGGGCCGGTCGGGCGGCCACCGGCTCCAAGGACATCCGCTGCACCGTCTCGATCGGCGGGTTCGTGCCGAAGCCGCACACCCCGTTCCAGTGGGCGTCGATGTCCCCGCCGGAGGTCATCGACCACCGGCTCAAGCTGCTCAAGCAGGCGATCAACGCGGACCGCTCGCTCGGCCGGGCGATCGGCTACCGCTACCACGACGGCGAGCCGTCGCTGATCGAGGGCCTGCTCAGCCGGGGGGACCGCCGGGTCGGCGCGGTGATCCACGAGGTGTGGCGCGACGGGGGCCGGTTCGACGGGTGGAGCGAGCACTTCTCCTACCGGCGCTGGGTGGACGCCGCCGCGAGGGTGCTCCCGGGTTTCGGCGTGGACCTGGACTGGTACACCACCCGCGAGCGCGACGAGCTGGAGGTGCTGCCCTGGGACCACCTCGACTCGGGCCTGGACAAGGACTGGCTCTGGCAGGACTGGCAGGACTCGATGAGCGAGTACGAGCAGGACGACTGCCGGTGGACCCCGTGCTTCGACTGCGGCGTCTGCCCGTCGATGGACACCGAGATCCAGATCGGCCCCACCGGCCGCAAGCTCCTGCCGCTCACCCCGGTCACCGCGTTGAAGGTGCCCACCGGCGCCCAGCAGTGACCGTCGCCGGGGCGGGTCGGCGTGCCGCCCGCCCCGCGGCGACGATCATGGGGCTATCGTCACCGGCAGCCGGGCCGCGGGGACGCTCGGCCGGTTCGAGACCGAGGAGTACGACGATCAGCAGGAAACCACAGCCGGAGGGCGGGCAGGCGCCGGTCGTCCAGCGTGTCCGGATCCGGTATGCCAAGCGCGGGCCGTTGCGGTTCACCTCCCACCGGGACTTCGCCCGCGCCTTCGAGCGCGCCCTGCGCCGGGCCGCCGTGCCGGTGGCCTTCTCCCAGGGCTTCACCCCGCACCCGAAGATCTCCTACGCCAGTGCCGCCCCCACCGGGGTCGCCAGCGAGGCGGAGTACCTGGAGGTCGGCCTCCAGGCGGTGGTCGACCCGGAGCAGCTACGGCTCGCCCTCGACGCGGCCCTGTCGCCCGGCCTCGACGTGCTGGAGGTGGTGGTCGCCGCCGGGGGGAGCCTGGCCGAGCGGATCGAGGCGTCGTCCTGGCGGATCGAGCTGCCCGGGGTCGACCCGGCAGAGGCGGGACGGGCGGTTTCCGCCTTCCTGTCCGCCGAGGAGGTGCAGGTCGAGCGGATGACCAAGCAGGGCCGACGGACGTTCGACGCGCGGGCGGCGGTGGCGTACATCGATGTGCTGCCTCCGGTGGAGACGCCTTCCGGGGCGACGGACTCGTCGTGTGCGATACTCGAACTGGTCGTACGGCAGGTCACCCCGTCCGTACGACCCGATGACGTCCTTTCCGGCCTCCGCGTGGTGGCCGCCCTGGAGCCGCCGGTCTCCCCGAGGGTGATCCGGCTGGCGCAGGGCACGTTGACCGCGCAGGGTGCGATCGTGGATCCGTTGGAAGCGGACCGCGACGGGGCAGCCATCGGAGAACGCTGACCGTCGGTCAGGGTTCTGGCAGGCAGACTTCGGCGGTCGCGCACGTCGCGCGCCCGGCGGAAACACTTTGCGGCGATCCTGCGTGGCAGCGCTCACCCGCGCCCGGGGCCGCCAGAACTGGAGAACGTCCATGCTCGAGAACGAGCCCGAGGGCGGCGAACGGACCGGTTCCCAGCCGGCCGCCGACACCGCCGACACCACCATCGACGGCGGCCCGGGTGCGGGCGGCGCACCGCCGGCCGCCACGTCGCCCGGCGAGGGTGCCGCGGCACCTGCCGAGGAGGCCCCGGCGGCACCGACCCGGCGGCGGACCACCCGCCGACGGGTCGCGCCGCTGAGTCAGCCGGAGCTGACCGGGGCGCCCGCCGAGGCCTCCGACAGCGCCGCCTCGGCGACCGACGAGTCGCAGCAGGCCGAGGTGATCGTCCCGGTCGCCGGTGAACTCGACGCTGCGCCGAAGACCACCCGGCGTCGCCGCAAGGCCACCCCGGCGAAGGCGGTGGAGGAGCCGGTCGTCGCCGACGGGGTGGAGGAGGGCGCCGCCGACCTGGTGGCACCGGTCAAGGCGACCCGTACCCGGCGTAAGAAGGCCGCCCCACCGGCGGCGACCGAGCCGCCCGTCGAGGTGCCTACCGCGTCGCTCCCGCCGGCCGAGGTGCCGACCGGCCGGGTCACCGGCAGCCGCCGGGCCACCGGCCGGGTGTCGACCGCCGAGGTTCCCGTCGCGCCGGGGCCGTCCGCCGCAGCGGAGGAGCCGGCCGTGGAGGCGGCGGCCCCGACCGAGCCGACCGTCGTCGACCAGGCGGTGGACGACCAGGTGGACGACCAGGCGGTGGAGGAGCCCGTCGAGGAGGCCGACCAGCCGACCGGGGAGGTGCCGCCCGGTGTCGCCGTGCCGGCCGCCGACGAGCCGGTGGAGCCGGCCGAGCCGCAGCCGCGGACCCGGCGGCGGCGGGCCGCGATCGCCGCGCCGACGGTGCTCTTCATGGCCCCGCAGCCGGAGGAGCTGCCCACCTTCCGGGTGGTCGAGCCCGGCCCGGTCGCCGAGGAGCCCGTCGAGGAGCCCGTCGAGACCGGGCGGCGGCGTCGCCGTGCCCGCCGTGAGGCCGAGCCGGTCGAGGTCGTCGAGGTCGTCGAGGAGGAGCCGACCGGCGAGGCCGAGGAGGGCGTCGACGACGAGAGCGAGGACGAGGACGACGAGTCGGCCGCCGCGCGTCGCCGTCGTCGCCGGGGTCGCCGGGGCCGGGGCCGGGGCAAGGGCGGCGCGGACGACACCGACGAGGACGAGACCGAGGAGCCGGCCGCGGCCGAGGCCGAGGGCGACGACTCCGAGGACGAGGGTGAGGGCGAGGGCGATGGGTTGACCCGTCGTCGGCGGCGGCGTCGCCGTCGGGGCGCCGGGGACGCCGAGGGCAGCGCCGACGACGGCGTACCCACGGTGGTGAAGATCCGGGAACCCCGCAAGGCCGTCGACGAGGTGCAGGGCGTCTCCGGCTCGACCCGGCTGGAGGCCAAGCGCCAGCGTCGCCGGGACGGCCGGGAGCAGCGCCGGACCCGCCCGCCGATCCTGAGCGAGTCGGAGTTCCTGGCCCGCCGGGAGGCGGTCGACCGGGTGATGGCGGTCCGCCAGCGCGGCGACCGCACCCAGATCGCCGTCCTGGAGGACGGCGTCCTGGTCGAGCACTACGTCACCCGCAACTCGTCCGGCACTATGGCCGGCAACGTCTACCTGGGCAAGGTGCAGAACGTCCTGCCCAGCATGGAGGCGGCCTTCGTCGACGTCGGGCGGGGACGCAACGCCGTCCTGTACGCCGGTGAGGTCAACTGGGACACCAGCGGCCTGGAGGGGCGGTCCCGCTCGATCGAGCAGGCGCTGCGCTCCGGCGACTCGGTGCTGGTCCAGGTCACCAAGGACCCGATCGGGCACAAGGGCGCCCGGTTGACCAGCCACGTGGCGCTCTCCGGCCGGCACCTGGTCTACGTGCCCAACGGCAACGCCTCCGGGATCAGCCGCAAGCTGCCCGACACCGAGCGCAAGCGGCTGCGTGACGTGCTCAAGAAGCTGGTCCCCGACGGCGCGGGCGTGATCGTCCGGACCGCCGCCGAGGGGGCCAGCGAGGACGAGCTGGCCCGGGACGTCAAGCGGCTGCAGGCCCAGTGGGAGGACATCCAGGCCAAGGCGACCGCCGGCGGTGCCCCGGTGCTGCTGTACGAGGAGCCCGACCTGGTGATCCGGGTGGTCCGGGACCTGTTCAACGAGGACTTCCGCGAGTTGGTGATCGAGGGCGAACAGTCGTACGGCATGGTCGAGTCGTACCTGTCGCACGTCTCGCCGGACCTGGTCGACCGGGTGCGCCGGTACGTCGGCACCGCCGACGTGTTCACCGAGTACCGGATCGACGAGCAGATCATCAAGGGGCTGGACCGCAAGGTCTTCCTGCCCTCCGGCGGCTCGCTGGTGATCGACCGTACCGAGGCGATGACCGTCATCGACGTCAACACCGGCAAGTACACCGGCTCCGGCGGCAACCTGGAGGAGACGGTCACCCGCAACAACCTGGAGGCGGCCGAGGAGATCGTCCGTCAGCTCCGGCTGCGCGACATCGGCGGCATCGTGGTGATCGACTTCATCGACATGGTGCTGGAGTCCAACCGGGAGCTGGTGCTGCGTCGGCTCACCGAGTGCCTGGGCCGGGACCGGACCAAGCACCAGGTGACCGAGATCACCTCGCTCGGCCTGGTGCAGATGACCCGCAAGCGGATCGGCGCCGGCCTGCTGGAGGCGTTCAGCGAGCCCTGCGAGTGCTGCAAGGGCCGTGGCCTGGTCATCCACACCGAGCCGGTGCCGGAGAAGCCGCGTGCCGCGACCGGCGCGGGCGAGCGGGTCAAGGCGGTCGCCTCGACGGTGACCACCCCGGCGGCCGAGCCGGTGGCCAGCGCGTCGTCGCGGCGGCGGGCCCGCAAGGCGGCCACGGCGGAGCGGGCGGCGGTCGAGACGACCGACCCCACCGACGTCGCGGTCACCGCACCGGCGGCCGACGCCGGCTACGACGACACCATGGGCTACGACCTGTCCCGGTACGAGACGCCGGCGTCGCCCGCCCCGGCGGTGGCCGACGTCCCGGCCGGCGAGTCGGCCCGGCTCGCCGGTGCGGACGACCCGGACGCGGTCGGCGAGCACGACGGGGACGACGACGGTGGGGAGGGCGGCACCGGCCGGCGGCGCTCCCGCCGGGGTGGCGCCCGCCGCCGGACCCGTCCGTGACGGGCTGACCCCACCAGGTGCCACCGGACCCCTCCCACCGCGTACCGCGGGTGGGAGGGGTCCTGCCGTGCGGGTGACCGGCGATACGATCGCCGCACCCCCGGCTAGGAGAAGAACATGCGCCGCCTGCCCGTCGCCCTCGTGCTGACCACCGCCCTGCTGGCCGGTGCCGGCTGTTCGGCCGACCGGAGCGACGGGTCGGCCCCGGCCGACCGGCCGACCGGCACGGTGGCCCCCGCCAGCGTGGTCCCGTCCGCGGTGGTGAGCGGTTCCCCGGCGGGTGGCAACGGACCGCAGGTGTGCGGCGTCGCCGAGGCCGCCTCGACCACCGCCGTCCGGACCTACGTCGAGGAGCTCGGCAGGATGATCGCGGCGGTCGGCGCGAACGACAGCACGGCGGCGGACGCCGCCCGGAAGCGGGCCGAGGCGGCGTTGACCACCTGGCGGACGGTGTTGCGGCAGCAGTCCGGCCTGGCCACCGATCCCCAGCTGAAGACCCTGCTGACCGAGCTGGCCACCGAACTCGGTCGGCTCGGCACCGACGTCGACTCGATCGACGAGACCGAGCTGGACCGGCTCCAGCAGCGGCTGGACCAGCTCTGCGCCCGCTGACGGCGGCCCGGGGCGGGCCGACCGGCGGGCGGCGTCCGCCGGGAGGTCCCGTCGGCCGGGGGAGGCGGCCCGGTCCGCCGTCCGCCGGGGGTCGGTTTGGGCGGCGGGTGGGGGATGGCGTACTCTTTCCTGCGGCACACTCTGGTGTGCCGAGTTCCCGCGTGCCCGCGCTGCCGGTGTCACAGCTACCCGGCAAGTTGCTATGGGAACGACCGCCAGCAGCCTCAACGACAGGGAGTCCGCCTCCGATGTACGCGATCGTCAAGACCGGCGGCAAGCAGTACAAGGTCGCCGAGGGCGACGTGATCGAGGTCGAGAAGCTCACCGGTGCCCCCGGTGACGCGGTGAAGCTCACCGCGGTGCTCCTCGTCGACGGTGACGACCTGGTGACCGACGCGGCGAAGCTCGCCAAGGTCGCGGTGTCCGGCGAGATCGCCGCGCACACCAAGGGCCCGAAGATCCGGATCCACAAGTTCAAGAACAAGACCGGCTACCACAAGCGCCAGGGTCACCGCCAGCCGTTGACCCAGGTCAAGGTGACCGGCATCTCCAGCGGGAAGTAGGTCGTCCTCCAATGGCTCACAAAAAGGGTGCGTCCAGCTCGCGTAACGGCCGTGACTCCGCGGCCCAGCGACTCGGCGTGAAGCGCTTCGGTGGTCAGGTCGTCGGCGCGGGTGAGATCATCATCCGGCAGCGTGGCACCAAGTTCCACCCCGGCGACCTGGTCGGCCGCGGCGGCGACGACACGCTGTTCGCGCTGGCCGCCGGTGCGGTCCAGTTCGGCACCAAGCGGGGTCGTAAGACCGTCAGCATCGTGCCGCAGTAGCTCGACAGCGAAGCGGGCCGCGGACCTGGAGGTCCCGGCCCGCTTCGCCGTTTCCCGCGCGGGGTGTTCCCGCCGGCGGGTGCTCCTGCCCCGCCGGGTGACCCCGGGTGGGGTGTTTTTCAGGTGCGGAGCGTGACTCCGCTGGAAGGATTGGCGTCGTGACGACGTTCGTTGACCGGGTCGTCCTGCACATGCAGGCCGGCGACGGCGGGCACGGCTGTGTCTCCATCCACCGGGAGAAGTTCAAGCCCTTCGGCGGCCCGGACGGGGGCGACGGCGGGCACGGCGGCAGCGTCTCCCTGGTGGTCGACCCGCAGGTGACCACGCTGCTGGACTTCCACTTCCGCCCGCACCTGAAGGCCGAGAACGGCAAGGGCGGCGCCGGCTCGAACCGGGACGGCGCGAACGGCCACGACCTGCTGATCAAGGTGCCCAACGGCACCGTCGTGCAGACCCTCGACGGCACGGTGCTGGCCGATCTGGTCGGCGCGGGCACCACCTTCGAGGCAGCCCGGGGTGGGCGTGGTGGCCGGGGGAACGCCTCACTGGCCAACTCCCGGCGCAAGGCGCCCGGCTTCGCCGAACTGGGGGAGCCCGGCGACCAGCTGGACGTGGTGCTGGAGCTCAAGAGCGTCGCCGACGTCGGTCTGGTGGGCTTCCCGTCGGCCGGCAAGTCGTCGCTGATCTCGGTGATCTCCGCCGCCAAGCCGAAGATCGCCGACTACCCGTTCACCACGCTGGTGCCCAACCTGGGCGTGGTCCGGGTGGACAACCACACCTTCACCGTCGCCGACGTGCCGGGTCTGATCCCGGGGGCGGCCACCGGCAAGGGGCTGGGCCTGGAGTTCCTCCGCCACGTCGAGCGGTGCGCGGTGCTGGTGCACGTGGTCGACACGGCGACCCTGGAGCCGGGCCGGGATCCGCTGGCCGACATCGACACCATCGAGGCCGAGCTGGCCGAGTACGGCGGGCTGGCCGACCGGCCCCGGCTGGTGGCGCTGAACAAGGTCGACGTGCCGGACGGCCAGGACCTCGCCGACATCGTCCGCCCCGATCTCGAAGCACGTGGTTTCCGGGTGTTCGACGTCTCGGCGGCCACCCGGGTGGGGCTCAAGGAGCTGACGTACGCGATGGCGGAGCTGGTCGACGAGTCCCGCCGGGCCGCGCCGCCGGCCGAGCCGACCCGGATCGTGATCCGTCCCAAGGCGGTCGACGACGCCGGCTTCACCATCGAGGCGGCGGCGGACGGGTCGTTCACCGTCCGGGGCTCCCGGCCCGAGCGGTGGGTCCGGCAGACGAACTTCGACAACGACGAGGCGGTCGGCTTCCTCGCCGACCGGCTGGCCCGGCTCGGGGTGGAGGAGAAGCTGGCCAAGGCCGGCGCGCACCCCGGCGACCTGGTTCGCATCGGTGAGCGGGAGTTCGACTGGCAACCGACCCTGTACGCCGGGGTCGACTTCGTCCCCGGCAACCGGGGCACCGACGTCCGGCTGGAGGAGAAGTCGTCGCGTCCCGCGGCGGCCGAGCGGCTGGCCGCCCGCAAGGCCCGCCGGCAGCGTCCCGAGGACGAGCTGGTGGGCGCCGACGGCGACGACGTCCTGGGCGCCGACGGCGACGGCGACGCCCTGGACGAGGGATAGCCCCTTACCGGTGGGGTCCGGGTCGTTTCCTGGAAACCTTCGCGAAACGGACCCGACCTATCGTGGGCTGATGCTGATCGAGTCCCGTCCCGCCACCGATCCGGAGGTCGACACGCTGGTCGCTGCCCAGCAGCGGGAGCTGCGCGCGGCCGACGGCGGGCTGGACGGTCAGGCCACGGTGGTCCACGACGGCATCCGCTATCTGGTGATGGTGGACGGCGGCCGGGTGGTCGCCTGCGGCGGTCTCCAGTCCCTCGACACGGACACCGGCGAGGTGAAGCGGATGTACGTCCGCCCGGCGTACCGGGGGCGGGGGCTCGCCCGGCAGTTGCTCAGCGCGCTGGAGGACCTGGCCTTCCACCGGGGTCACTCGGTGCTCTGCCTGGAGACGGGCACCTACCTGCCGGCGGCGATCGGCCTCTACACCTCCTGCGGCTACCAGCCGATCCCGGTCTACGGTGAGTACGTCGGCAACCCGTACAGCGTCTGCTTCGCCAAGCGGCTGCCGGTGGCGGCCTGAGCCGTCGCCGGACACCGCGCCCGGCCCGGTGCGGGTCAGCCCGTCGGCTGGACGCCGGTGAGCACCAGGCCGCTGGGCGGCATCGTCGGCACCCGGGTCAGGTCCAGGTGCAGGTCCTGCGGCGGCACCTGGTAGTCCATCGCCCCGGTCAGCACCCCCACCGCCTGCTTCATCAGCTCGATCGTGATCCACTCCCCGGCGCAGCGGTGCCCGCCCAGGTGGTACCCGCCGCCCTGCGGCACGAAGCCGTACGGATCGTCGCGCCAGCCGGCGAACCGCTCCGGGCGGAACTCCTCCGGTTCGGGCCAGAGCTGTGGGTGGTGGTTGGTGCCGTACAGGTCGAGCAGCACCCGGCGGCCCGCCGGGAAGTGGTGGCCCTGCCAGTCGAAGGAGTGCCGGACCCGGGCCATGGCGACCGGGAAGAACGGGTAGTAGCGGCGTACCTCCTGGACGAACCACTCGGTCGGCTCGTCACCGGCGCGGACCCGTTCCTGCCACTCCGGATGCTCGTGCAGGGCCAGGGCGGCGAAGACCACGTACCGGTCGACGGCCACGGTGGGCCGTAGCACGTTGATCAGTTCCACCGCGGCGATCCGGCGGGGGAGCAGCCGACCCTCGGCGTCCCGGTGTTCGGCGATCACCGCGAGCGCGCTGTCCGCCGGTGCGGTCAGGGTGCCCGTCCGGACCCGTTCCACCAGGTCACCGGCCCAACGCTCGGCCCGGCGGCGGGCGAACACGCCACGCCAGTGCCGCAGCCCCAGCGCGGCCGGTCCGTCGATCATGGCATGCATCTGCGCGGTGCGGCGGGCCACCTCGCTGCGGGGCAGCGGCACCCCGGCCCAGGCGCAGACGGCCCGCATGATGATCGGGCCGACCTCGTCGCGCAGCACCAGCGGCCCGGAGCCGGCCCAGCCGGCCAACCGGGTGCGCCATTCGTCGGCGAAGAGCCGGCCGAGCCGCTGCACGGCCGAGGGCGTCATGATCGACATGAACATGGCCTTGCGGTCGGCGTGGGCCGGGCCGTCCAGCCCCTGCACGCCGCCCTCCCCGGTCAGCGTCCGCTGTCCCCGCTTCGGCGCCGCCCCCGCCCGCCGGAACCGTTCGACGTCGTAGAAGAGCTCCACCGCGGGCCGTCCGCGCAGGCAGATCGTCGGTTCCAGCATCAGCCGGGCGGTGAAGACGTCGCTGCCGTAGCGCTCGCACCGGGTGCTGATGAACCGGTAACCCTCGCGCAGGAACGCCAGCGTGCTCTCCGGGCTGCGGTCGGCCGGGGTGGTGGTGGCCATCTGGCTCTCCTGACGGGTGCGACGGTGGGCGGACCCGGCCGACGGGTCGGCCGTGGGTGGTCTACCCGGGTATGGGGGGATAATTCCCGCCTGACACCCCGGATCGGGAACCCCCGGCCCGCCTGTCCCCCGGCCCGCCTGCCCACCGGCCCGCCTTTGCGCCGGCCCCCGGGCGGAGGTGGTTGTCGCCCTGCCCGGGTGCCGGCGTCCGGCGCTCAGTCCAGGTCGAACTCGCCGTCCTGGGCGCCCGCGACGAACGCGTCCCACTCGGCCTGGGTGAAGACCAGCACCGGACCGTCCGGCTCGGCCGAGTTGCGCATCCCGATCAGGTCGTCCACGAAAGCCACCTCGACCGCGCTGTCGGAGGTGTCACCCTCGGCTCGCTGCCAGACCGCCCGGGACAGGTCGAAGTCGCCCTTGGGGTGCTGACCCATTGTTGATCCTCCATTGCCACGCGTATCGGGGAGCCCGGCCGGCTCCCCGTCGGGCAGGATAAGCGGATGCCGAGCCTGACCCGTGTAGAGGCGACCGCGCGTCGCGCGCTGATCGATGTCGCGTCCTATCAGGTGGACCTGGAGCTGACCGACGGCGACGACGGCTTCCGTTCCACGACCACCATCCGGTTCCGGGCCACCGCCGGCGCCGCGACCTTCGTCGAGGTCCGGCCCGCCCTGCTGGAGGGGGTACGGCTCAACGACCGGGAACTGGACCCGGGGGCGCTCGCCGACGGCCGGTTCCCGCTCACCGGCCTGGCGGCGGAGAACACCCTCACGGTCACCGGCCGGATGGCGTACTCCCACACCGGCGAGGGGATGCACCGCTTCGTCGACCCGGCCGACGGGGAGACGTACCTCTACGCGATGTCCTTCCTGGACGAGGCACCGAGCATCTTCGCCTGCTTCGACCAGCCCGACCTCAAGGCCCCGGTGACCCTGACGGTGACCGCGCCGCCACACTGGACGGTCGCCGGCAACGGCCCGCTCGCCGGCAACCCGGCCCCCGGCCGCTGGGAGTTCGCCCCCACCCCGCCGCTGGCCAGCTACCTCGTCTCGCTGATCGCCGGCCCCTGGCACGTCCGGCGGGACAGCCACGACGGCGTCCCGCTCGGCGTCTACTGCCGGCGGTCGCTGGCCGCGTACCTCGACGCCGACCTGGACGAGATCCTCACCGTCACCCGGCAGTGCCTGGACCGCTTCCACCAGCTCTTCGCCGAGCGGTACCCGTTCACCAAGTACGACCAGGCGTTCGTGCCGGAACTCAACGCCGGCGCGATGGAGAACCCGGGCCTGGTCACCATCCGCGACGACGCCGTCTTCCGCTCGGCGGTCACCGACACCCAGCGGGAGCAGCGGGCCACCACGATCGCCCACGAGATGGCCCACATGTGGTTCGGTGACCTGGTCACCATGCGGTGGTGGGACGACCTGTGGTTGAACGAGTCCTTCGCCGAGTACCTGGGCACCCGGGTCGCCGCCGAGGCGACCCGGTTCGACCGGGTCTGGACGACCTTCGCGATCCGCCGCAAGGCCTGGGGGTACGCCGCCGACCAGCGTCCGTCCACGCACCCGGTCGCCCCCGAGGAGGTCGCCGACGCCGCCCAGGCCCTGCTCAACTTCGACGGCATCTCGTACGCCAAGGGCGCCAGCGTGCTCCGCCAGCTCGTCGCCTGGCTCGGCGACGACGCCTTCCTGGCCGGGCTCAACCGGCACTTCGCCGCCCACCGCTTCGGCAACGCCACCCTGGCCGACCTGCTCGCCAACCTCGGCGCCGCCAGCGGGCGGGACCTCACCGGCTGGGCCGACCGCTGGCTGCGCCGACCACAGGTCAACACGCTGCGGACGGAGACCTCGGTGGACGCCGACGGCCGGTGGACCTCGGTGGCGGTGGTGCAGACCGCGCCGGAGGGGCACCCGGTGCTGCGCCCGCACCGGATCGCCGTGGGCCGGTACACCCCCGACGGCGCGGTCGAGCGGATCGAGGTCGATCTCGATCCGGACGCCGACCGGGGCCGTACCGTGCTGCCCGAGCTGACCGGCCGGTCCGCCCACGGGCTGCTGCTGCCCAACGACGGCGACCTCACCTTCGCCAAGATCCGGCTCGACCCGGCGTCGACGGACGCGGTCGCCACCGTGCTGCCCGGACTCGCCGACCCGCTGGCCCGCGCCCTGCTCTGGGAGGAGTCGCTGGACGCCGCGACCGACGGCGACCGGCCGGTGTCGTCGGTGGTGTCGCTGGTCACGGTGGCCCTGCCCACCGAGACCGAGGTCACCATCGCCGAGAGCGTGCTGGCCCGCAGCCGGAGCCTGATCGACCGTTACCTCGACCCGGCGGCCCGGGACGCGGCGCTGCTGCGGACCGCCGGGGCCTGCGCCGCGCTGCTCGCCACCGCCCCGGCCGGCGGCTCGCTGCAACTGGCCGCGGCCCGGGGGCTGCTCGCCGCCACCGCCGACGCCGACCTGCTGGCCGGCTGGCTCGTCGGTCGGGACGTGCCGGCCGGGCTGGCCGTCGACGCCGAGCTGCGCTGGTCGCTGCTACGGCGGCTGGTGGTGCTGGGCGCGGCCGGCGAGGCCGAGATCGCCGCCGAGGCGTCCGCCGACCGCAGCGCCACCGGTGCCGAGCGGGCGACGCTGTGCCGGGCGGCCCGGCCCGAGCTGGCCGCGAAGGACGCCGCCTGGGAGATCATCACCCGGGACACCAGCCGGTCCAACCGGCTCGTCGAGGCGGCCGCCGAAGGGTTCTGGCAGCCGGAGCAGGCCGAGCTGACCGCCAGCTACGTCGACCGGTACTTCACCGAGATGCCGGCGGCGGCGCGGCGGCGTACGGCGTGGGTGGCCGAACAGGTCGCCCGGCTGGCCTTCCCCCGCTACGCCGTGGCGCAACCCACCCTGGACTCGGCCGCGACCCTGCTCACCCGGGACGACCTCACCCCCGGGTTGCGCCGGGCCGTCACCGACGCCGCCGACGACCTGCGCCGCGCGCTGGCCGCCCGGACGGAGCTGGCCGCCGCTGCCGCCTGAGCGGTCGCCGGCCGCCGCCTGACCGGCGGGTGTCCGCGGCGGCGGTACGGCCGCCCCGGCCCGGGCGTGGCGGGAGGCGGCCTACGATCATCGAGTGGCGGAAGAGATCAGGCGGATCGGCATCATGGGCGGCACCTTCGACCCGATCCATCACGGCCACCTCGTGGCGGCCAGCGAGGTGGCGGACCGGTTCGGCCTGGACGAGGTGGTCTTCGTGCCGACCGGTCAGCCGTGGCAGAAGGCGGACACCCCGGTCAGCCCGGCCGAGGACCGCTACCTGATGACGGTGATCGCCACCGCCTCCAACCCCCGGTTCCAGGTCAGCCGGGTCGACATCGACCGCGGCGGCCCCACCTACACCGTCGACACCCTGCGTGACCTGCACCACGAGTACGGCCCGACGGCGCAGCTGCACTTCATCACCGGGGCCGACGCGCTGGAGCGGATCCTCTCCTGGAAGGACCTGGACGAGATCTTCGCGCTGGCCCACTTCATCGGGGTGACCCGGCCCGGCTTCGCGCTGACCGACGAGCACCTGCCCGCCGACACGGTCAGCCTGGTGCAGGTGCCCGCGATGGCGATCTCCTCGACCGACTGCCGGGACCGGGTGGGCCGGGGGGAACCGGTCTGGTATCTGGTGCCCGACGGTGTGGTGCAGTACATCGCGAAACGGCGGCTCTACCAGCGGGGATCACGCCCGGTAACTCCCACTTCGCCCCAGTAAGCGGCCAGAACTGGCAAGTCGTCTCCGCGCCGGGTGTGAGACGCTTGACGGGTCGCACTGTGGATCGAAGGAGAACGGTGACAGTTTCCGAACGCGCTCACGAGCTGGCGATGGCCGCCGCCCAGGCCGCGGCCGACAAGAAGGCGCAGGACATCGTCCTCATCGACGTGGGCGAGCAGCTCGCCATCACCGACGTGTTCCTGGTCGCCTCGGCCCCGAACGAGCGCCAGGTGATGGCCATCGTCGACGCCATCGAGGAGCGTCTGCTGGAGCTGCCCGAGAAGGCCAAGCCGCTCCGCCGCGAGGGCGAGCGGGGTGGCCGCTGGGTGCTGCTCGACTACGTCGACATGGTGGTCCACGTCCAGCACACCGAGGAGCGCGAGTTCTACGCCCTCGACCGGCTCTGGAAGGACTGCCCCCAGCTCCCGTTCGTCGACCGCGACCTGGTCGACGCCGAGGCCGCCGGTTCCGCCGCCGAATGACCCGCCTGATCGTCTGGCGGCACGGCAACACCGACTGGAACGCCACCGGCCGGGTCCAGGGGCAGACCGACGTACCCCTCAACGACCTCGGCCGGGAGCAGGCCCGCACCGCCGCGCCGCTGCTCGCGGCGCTGCGCCCGGACGTCGTGGTCGCCTCCGACCTGCTCCGGGCGGCCGACACCGCCGCCGCGCTCGCCCAGCTCACCGGCCATCCGGTACGCCCCGACGCCCGGCTGCGGGAACGGCACTTCGGGCAGTGGCAGGGCCTCGCCCTGACCGACGCCGCCGAGCAGTTCCCCGCCGAGTACGCCCGCTGGCGGGCCGGTGACCCGGATCCGGGAGCGGGCATCGAACCCCTCGACGACCTCGGCAAGCGCGTCGGCGAGGCGCTGCTGGCGGCCGCCGAGCTGGCCGACGGCGGCACGGTCGTGGTCGCCACCCACGGCGGCGCGGCCCGGCAGGGCGTCGGCCGGCTGCTCGACTGGGACCACTCCGTGCTGCGCAGCGTCGGCTCGCTGGCCAACTGCCACTGGACCGAACTACGGCGCAACGACGTCCGGGGCTGGCACCTGCGCGCCCACAACGTCGGCCCGATCAGCCGGCCGGCGCAGCCCGAACCGGTCTGACCCGTCCGACCGCGACGGGCCTGCCCGGCATCGGCTAGCGTGCCGGGCATGCCCGTCGCGGTCGTCACCGACTCCACCGCCTATCTGCCCCCCGAGCCGGTGCGGGCGCATCGGCTGACCGTGGTGCCGCTGACCGTCGTGCTCAACGGCGCGGAAGGGCTGGAAGGGGTGGAGACCTTCCCCGCCGACGCCACCCGGGCACTCGGCGGGCGGCGGGTCTCGGTGAGCACGTCCCGGCCGTCACCCGCGCAGTTCGTCGCGACGTACCGGCGGCTGCTGGCCGACGGGGCGGACGGGGTGGTGTCGGTGCACCTGTCGGCCGAGCTGTCCGGCACGGTGGAGTCGGCCCGGCTGGCCGCCGCCGAGGTCGGTGACCGGGTCGCGGTGGTCGACAGCCGGGCCACCGGAATGGGGCTCGGGTTCCCGGCGCTCGCCGCCGCCACCGCCGCGGAGACCGGCGTCGACCTGGCCGGGGTACGCGCCGCGGCATTGGCCGCCGTCGAACGGACCACCATCTACTTCTACGTCGACACGCTGGAGTTCCTGCGTCGGGGCGGCCGGATCAACGCGGCGGAGGCGCTGCTCGGCACCGCACTGTCGGTCAAGCCGATCATGCATATGCCGGACGGCACGATCGTGGTACGCGACAAGGTGCGTACCGCCAGCCGGGGGATGGCCCGCCTGATCGACCTGGCGGTCGAGGCCGCCGCCGAGGCAGACGTGGATCTCGGGGTGCACCACCTCGCCGCCCCGCACCGCGCGGAACACCTCGTCGAGGCGCTCAGCGCCCGGCTCGGTGACCGCCTGCACGACACGTACGTCTCCGAGGCCGGCGCGGTGGTCGCCGCCCACGCCGGACCGGGCCTGGCCAGCGTCGTGGTCCACCGCCGGCCGACCTGAGCGCGGGCGGGCGTCGGTCGTTCGACCCGATCGGACCGTCCCCACTGGGTCCGTCATAGCAGATTCCGCCATGATCAGGCGGTCGTCCACAGCCGACGCCGTCGTCCACAGCCGGCCGCCGCTGGGCTGACCGGGTGCCGTGCTCCGGCCTAGCCTCGCGCCGTGTCCGAGGATGACGAGACCATGGTGCGGCGACGGCTGTACCGGCTGACCGACGGGGTGTCGGCGCTGCGGACGGCGGGGCCACCGGGTCAACCACCCGGCCCTGGCCGGTCCCCGGGGCCGCCCCCCGATCCTGGCTGGTCCCCGGGTCGGCCCCTCGGGCCGGGCGGGCTGGGCGACGACGTGGGCGGGTTGGCGATCCGCCCGCCCGTTCTGACCGCAGATGCCGATCCGGTGCCGGCGGGCGGGCTGTCCGGCGGGCTGCCCGGCCCCGGGGTCTTCGACCCCGGCCGGCGCGGCGTCCGGGCATTGGCTGCCGTGGCGGTGGTCGTGGTGCTCGGTGCGGGATTCTGGGCCTGGCGGTCCCGACCGCAGGCCGAACCGGTCCGCCCGACGCCCACCGTGACCGGGCCGGAGGCCTCCGGCGGTTCCGTCCCCGGTCCGGCCGGGCACCCCACCGGTGAGGTGGTGGTGGCGGTGGCCGGCAAGGTCCGCCGCCCCGGGCTGGTCCGGGTGCCAGCGGGGGCGCGGGTCGCCGACGTCGTCGAGGCGGCCGGCGGTGCCCTGCCCGGCGTGGACGTGGCACTGCTCAACCCGGCGCGCAAGGTCGCCGACGGGGAGCTGATCCTGGTCGGCGTCACCGCGCCACCAGGCGCGGCCGGGGAGGGCTCCGCCCCGGCGGCAGCGCCGGGCGGGGGAGTGCCGGGCGGCAAGGTCAACCTCAACTCCGCCACGTTGGCGCAGCTCGACACGTTGCCCGGGGTCGGCCCGGTGCTCGCCCAACGCATCCTCACCCACCGCGACCGGCAGGGCGGTTTTCGCAGCGTGGGCGACCTGCGCCAGGTCGACGGGATCGGCGACGCCCGGTACGAACAGCTCAAGGACCTGGTGACGGTGTGACCGGCCGTCCCGACCCGGTGCCGGGCGGCGCGGCCGCCGCCGACCGGGCTTTCGACCTGCGGCTGGCCGGGCTGGCGGTGGCGGTCTGGCTGACCGCGCTGAGCTGCCTGCACCGCACCGCCCCGACGGCGGTCCTGCTCGCTTTCGGCGCCGCCGTCCTGGCCGCTCTGTTCGCCGCGCACCTGCTCGCGGTCGTGGGCACCCCGGCCGCCCCGGTCCGCCGGTACGGCTGGATCGCCGTCGCCGTGCTGCTCGGGGTGGTCTGCGGCGGCACCGCCACCGCGGCCCGCCTGCACGTCCGCGACGCCGCCCCGGTGCGCGCCCTGGTTGACGACCGCGCCCGGGTCACCGCCGACCTGGTGCTCCGTGACGATCCCCGGCCGGTGCGCGGGGCACCCGGTCGACCGGCGACCCTGCTCGTCACCGCCGAGTCGACCGCGCTCACCGGCCCCGATGGCCACCGCCTGCGGGTGCCCGTACGCCTGCTGGTGCTCGCCACCGATCCGGTGTGGCGGGGCCTGCTGCCCGGCCAGCGGCTGACCGCGCAGGGCCGGTTGGCGTCGTCCCGCGGTGGTGATCTCACCGCTGCGGTGCTGACCGTGACCGGTCCACCGGTCCGGCGCGGGTCGCCGCCCTGGCTCCAACGCGCCGCCGGCACCCTCCGGGCCGGTCTGCACCGGGCCTGCGCGCCGCTCCCACCCGAGCAGGGCGGTCTGCTGCCCGGCCTGGTCGTCGGCGACACCAGTCGCCTGCCGGCCACCGTGGAGGAGGATTTCCGGGCCACCGGGATGACCCACCTCAACGCGGTGTCCGGTGCGAACGTGGCGATCGTGGTCGGTGCGGTGCTGCTGCTGGCCCGGTGGGTCCGGGCTGGTCCCCGGCTCGCGGCGGTGCTCTGCGGGCTCGCCCTGATCGGCTTCGTCGTCCTGGTCCGCCCCTCGCCCAGCGTGGTCCGGGCGGCCACCATGGGAGCGATCGGGCTGGCCGCGTTGGCCGTCGGGCGTCCCCGGGCGACGCTACCGGCGTTGGCCGCGGCGGTGGCCGTACTCCTGCTGCTCGATCCGGAGCTCGCCGGGGACGCCGGTTTCGCGCTGTCCGTCCTGGCCACCGGCGGACTGCTGCTGCTCGCCCCCGGCTGGCGGGACGGGCTGCGCCGTCGGGGCGTACCGGCCGGGTTGGCCGAGGCGGTCGCCGTTCCGGCGGCGGCGCAGCTCGCCTGCGGGCCGGTGGTGGCGGGCATCTCGGGCACGGTGAGCCTGGTGGCGGTGCCGGCCAATCTGCTGGTGGTGCCGGCCATCGCCCCGGCCACCGTGCTCGGGGTGGCGGCGGCGGTCGTCTCGCCGGTGTGGCCGTCCGGGGCGGAGTTCGCCGCCTGGCTGGCGAGCTGGCCGGTGTGGTGGCTGGTCACCGTGGCCCGGGTCGGCGCCCGGCTGCCGGCGGGCACCCTGCCCTGGCCGGGTGGGGTGCCGGGCGCGTTGCTGCTGGCCGGGGTGACCCTGGGGCTGCTGCTGGCCGTCCGCCGTCCGCCGGTCCGTCGGCTGGTGGCGGTCGGGGCGGTGGCGGTGGTGCTGGGTGTCCTTCCGGTCCGGCTGGTCGTCGGCGGCTGGCCGCCGGACGGCTGGGTGGTGGTGGCGTGCGCGGTCGGTCAGGGCGATGCCCTGGTGCTACCGGTGGCCGCCGACCGGGCGGTGGTGGTGGACGCCGGCCCGGAGCCGTCGGCCGTGGACGGCTGCCTGCGCCGGCTCGGGGTGCGCGAGGTGTCGTTGCTGGTGGTGAGCCACTTCCACGCCGACCACGTCGGTGGAGTGGCCGGGGTGGCCAGGGGGCGGCGGGTGGCCATGGTGCTCGCCCCGGCCATGGTCGAGCCGGTGGCGGGTCGGGAGATGGTGACGGCCGCCGCCGGGACGGCCCGGCGGGTGGTCCCGGCGGCCGGCTGGTCGTACCGGTCGGGAGGGGTGGACCTCGTCGTCCTTGGTCCGCCCTACCTCCTGCGGGGCACCAGGTCCGACCCGAACAACAACTCGCTGGTGCTACGGGCCACGGTGGCCGGTGTCCGGATCGTGCTGTCCGGGGACGCGGAGACGGAGGAGCAGCGGGCGCTGCTGGAACAGGTCCCGCCGGAGGCGCTGCGGGCCGAGGTGCTCAAGGTCGCCCACCACGGCAGCGCCTACCAGGATCCGGCCTTCCTCGACGCGGTCCGGCCGGCGGTGGCGCTGGTGCCGGTGGGGGCGGACAACGACTACGGACACCCCAGCGCGGTGATCCTCGACCGGCTCACCCGGTCGGGTACCCGGGTGCTGCGTACCGACACCGACGGCGACGTGGCGGTGGTGCGCCGGGCCGGCGGTCGACTGGCGGTGGTCGGCCGGGGACTGCCACCGGGCCACCGGTGACCAGCCGCCCGCAGTGACCTGCGGCGGATCGCGGCACTAGCCCAACAATAGAGGCAAATGTCCATATTTGCGCTGAGTGTGGGGTGGGCCGTCGCCGCCGTCGTCGAGCAGGCACGATCCGTCGCCGGCCGTGCCAAGATGGGCGACGTGACCGGCGTCGACTTCGCTCCTATTCTGCTCGTCCTCGGCGACGAGGAGCTGCTCGCCACGCGCGCGGTGACCGAAGCCGTGGCGAAAGCCCGCAGCGTCGACCCGGACGTCGACGTCCGGGAGTACCAGGCCGGGGCGCTGACAGTCGGTGAGATCGCCGAGATGCTCAGCCCGTCGTTGTTCGGTGGGCGGCGGGTGCTGGTGCTCCGCTCCGCCCAGGACGCCCGCAAGGACCTGGTCGCCGCGTTGCTCGGGTACGCCAGGAACCCCGACCCGGACGTCCAGCTGGTGGCACTGCACCTGGGCGCGGGCAAGGGCAAGGCGTTCGCGGACGGGCTGCGCGCCGCCGGTGCGACGGTCGTCCCGGCGGCGAAGGTGAAGGGGCACCGCGAGCGGGTGGCGTTCGTCCGCGAGGAGATCCGCCGGGGCGGGGGGAGGTGCACCGACGACGCGGCCGACGCGCTGATCGCCGCCGTCGGTGCCGACCTGCGCGAACTGGCTGCCGCCTGCTCACAGCTGATCGCCGACACCGACGGGCGGATCGGTGCCGAGACGGTGGCCCGGTACTACCGGGGCCGGGTCGAGGTGAGCGGTTTCACCGTGGCCGACGCCACGATGATCGGCGACGTTCCGGCCGCGCTGGAGGCGCTGCGCTGGGCGTTGCACGTCGGGGTCGATCCGGTGCCGATCGCCGATGCCCTCGCCGACGGGGTCCGGACGGTGGCCCGGGTCGCCGCCGCCGGCCGGGGTGACCCCTACCAGCTGGCCAGCAGCCTCGGCATGCCCCCCTGGAAGGTCAAGAACGCCCAGCAGCGGTCCCGGGGCTGGACGCCGGAAGGGCTGGTCGAGGCGATGCGGGCGGCGGCGGAGTGCAACGCGGCGGTCAAGGGCGGTGCCGACGACCGGGGGTACGCCCTGGAGAAGGCGGTCTTCTCGGTCGCTGCCGCCCGGCGGGGCAGCGCCCGGTGACCCGCCCCGCCCGCCCGCCGACGGACCTGGCCCGTCCGGTGACCGGGCACGGCCGGCGGGGGTGGTCGACCGTGCCGACGGACGACCAGCGCTACCGACCGCTCTACGCCCGGCTGCTCGGGCTGCGTTTCGTCAACCCTGGTGGGGTGCTCTGCTTCGTCTTCTTCGAGGGCGCGGTGGCGCTGGCGGTGCTGCTCGCCCTGGCCGAGCTGGTGAACTGGTGGGCCGTCCCGGTGCTGCCGCTGGCGGTGGCCGTCATGGTGAAACTCAACGACGTCGTCGCCGAGCGGGTGATCCACTCGGCGGCGTTGGTGCCGGAGCAGGAGCGGGACCGGTTCCGGCGGCAGGTCGAGCCGGTGATCGGCCGCGCCCGGGTGCCGACCACCCGCTCCGGCGTGCTGCTCACCACCGCGCGTGCGCCGTGGGAGCCGGCCGACCCCGCCCCCCGCGCACTTCCCGGCAGCACCGCTGAGGGTGCCCGGCGCGGTCACCGGCCGTCGTGGTGATCGATCGCCGGCTAGGGCGATGGTCACCGACCGTGGTGGTAATGCCGGCGGGATGATGGTGGTGACGATGGTCACCGACCGCCGTCATGATGCCGGTGACGGTGTGGCGGCCGGCGTTGGTGGTGTGGTCGCCGGCCGAGGGGACGGCCGTGAGCCCCGGAGCAGCGCTCCGGGGCTCACGATCAGGTCTGGGTCGCTCGGTCAGGCCGAGAGCGAGCCGACGCGCTTCGAGATGGCCGACTTCCGGTTGGCCGCCTGGTTGGCGTGGATGACGCCCTTGCTGGCGGCCTTGTCGAGCTTGCGGGCGGCGTCACGCATCAGGGCGGTGGCCTTCTCGGCGTCACCGGCCTCCGCAGCCTCGTGGAACTTCCGGATGGCGGTCTTCAGCGACGACTTGACCGACTTGTTACGCAGCCGGCGCTTCTCGTTCTGCCGGTTGCGCTTGATCTGGGACTTGATGTTCGCCACGCGACAGCCTCGTCTTGATAGCTCGGTTTGGTCTGCAACTTCCGCGCGCGACGAGCATGCGTCATCGCCACGCGAAAACCCAGGCTACCAGGTCGCCGAGCGGAAGTGAAAACGCCCCCACCGGCGGCCGGTGGGTCAGCGCCAGGGTCTGTCGGGCCAGCGCCAGGCCGTCGGGCCAGCGCCACCGAGGCCCGGGCGGTGAGCGCCGGGGCCGCCCCCTGTGGGTCAGCGCCAGCCCTGGCGGGCGGCGAGCCAGCCGAGCGCCTGCTCCCCGCTGAACCGCCGGTGCGCCCACAGCAGCGGGGACGCCCCTGCCGGATCCGGGGCGGCGGCCTGCCCGCCCGGTGACGTGCCGGCGGCCGGGAGCGGGCCGGCGGCCGGGAGCGGGCCGGCGGCCGGTGACGTGCCAGCCAACGGGGGCGGGCCGGCGGCGGTGAGGTAGTAGCCGGCGAGCGCGGCCAGCGTCACGTCCAGGGCGTCGGGCGGGGCGCCGGCCGCTGCCGGGTGGGTGGCGAAGACCGCGTCCAGGTCCACCCCGGCGGCGTACCCGGTGATCAGGAGGCCGGCCAGGTCGAACCAGGCCGGGCCGTGGCAGAGCCAGTTCCAGTCGCAGAACCAGGCCCGCCCGGCCGGGTCCAGCAGCACGTTGTCCACCCGCAGGTCGCCGTGGACCAGGCCGGACGCGGCCGCCGCGTACCGGGGGAGCCGGGATTCCAGCGCGACGAGTTCGGGCAGCCGGTGGCGGGCCGGCGGGGGGAGCGGGGGCACCGGCTCGCGCCCGGCGGCCACCTCGCCCCACCAGAGGATGTCGGTGCGGGCCAGGTCGGCCAGCCGGGGCAGGCCGAGCCCGGTCAGCGCGGGCGGCGGGGCGGCCAGCGCGGCGGCGACCTCGGCGTACCCGTCGAGCACGGCGGTCAGCTCGGCCGGTTCCCAGGGCAGTCGGGGCGTCCGCCCGTCCAGGGCGTCCAGGCCGACCGCGTACCAGCCGGCCGCGGCGAGCGCCCAGTGCGGCCGGGGGACCGGCAACCCGGCCGGCAACCGGTCCAGGACGGCCAGCTCCCGGGCGTACCAGTCGGCCAGGTGGCGCTGCCGGGCCAGATCGGCGGCCTTGACGAAGATCCGCTCACCGGTGGCCGTCTCCAGCACGGCGGCGAAGCCGCCGGTGAAGCCCGCGGTGGCGGTCCGCGCGGTGACCACCGTCGCGCCGAGTCGGGCGGTAACCGCCTCCCGGAGGTCGTCGGGCAGGTCACGCCAGTCGGGTCGCACGGCGGTCCGGTGGTACGGCGGCAGGGTGGCGGACACCCCACCATCGTGCCCGCTGCGACCCGGCGCGGGCAGGGCCGGCGCGACCCGGCACGGGCAGGGCCGGCGCGACCCGGATGGGGTGGGTACGGCCCGGGGTGGGACGGGACCGGTCGGGGCGGGGTTCTGGGAGACTGCGGGGCCATGAGGACCGAAGACTTCTGGCAGTTGATCGACCAGGCCCGCAGCGGGGCCGGGGGAGAGGCGGACGCGGTCGCCGCCCGTGCGGTCGCCCTGCTCGCCGAGCGCGCCCCGGAGGACATCGTCGGATACGCGCACCACCAGCAGCGGGTGCTGGCGGCGTCGTACCGCGTCGACCTGTGGGGAGCGGCCTACCTGATCAACGGGGGTGCCTCCGACGACGGGTTCGAGTATTTCCGGGGCTGGTTGATGACCCAGGGGCGGGCGGTCTTCGCCGCCGCGGTGGCGGCCCCGGACTCGTTGGCGGAGCTGCCCCGGATCCGGTCGGCCGCGCTCAGCGGCGAGGAGTTCGAGTGTGAGGACATGCTGGCGGCGCCGTGGGACGCGTACCGGAAGGCCACCGCGACCGACCTGCCGGCGGAACGGGACCGGGTGCCGGTGCCCGACCTGAACGACTTCTGGGACTTCGACGACGAGGAGGAGGCCCGCCGCCGGTTGCCGAAGCTCGCCGCCCTCTTCGTCGAGCCACCCGAGGAGTGAGCCACCCGAGGAGTGAGCCACCCGAGGGGTGAGCCACCCGGCACGTCGAGCCACCCGAGGAGTGACCGGACCGGTTCCGGAGCGACGTGGGAGCATAGAGGGGGCCGGCGGTGTGCCGGCCCGTCCACGTCAGCCGACCAGAACGGACCGCTGTGCCACCGACGCTCGATCCCGGCGCGAACGCTCCTGGTGCCACCGACCCGGCGCGCATCCGGAACTTCTGCATCATCGCTCACATCGACCACGGCAAGTCGACCCTGGCTGACCGGATGTTGCAGCTCACCGGTGTGGTCGACCCGCGACAGATGCGTGCGCAGTACCTCGACCGGATGGACATCGAGCGCGAGCGCGGCATCACCATCAAGAGTCAGGCCGTCCGGATGCCGTGGACGATCCGGGAGGGCGAGCGGGCCGGTGAGCAGGCCGTCCTCAACATGATCGACACCCCCGGCCACGTCGACTTCACCTACGAGGTCTCCCGGTCGCTGGCCGCCTGCGAGGGGGCGTTGCTGCTGGTCGACGCCGCCCAGGGCATCGAGGCGCAGACGCTGGCCAACCTCTACCTCGCGCTGGAGAACGACCTCCGGATCATCCCGGTGCTCAACAAGATCGACCTGCCGGCGGCCCAGCCGGAGAAGTACGCCGAGGAGCTGGCCCACCTGATCGGCGGCGATCCGGCCGACTGCATCAGGGTCTCCGGCAAGACCGGTGACGGGGTGCCGTACCTGCTCGACGAGATCGTCCGGCAGTTCGTCCCGCCGGTCGGTGACGCCGACGCCCCGGCCCGCGCGATGATCTTCGACTCGGTGTACGACGTCTACCGGGGCGTGGTCACCTACGTCCGGGTCATCGACGGCCGGATCGGCGCCCGGGACCGGATCAAGATGATGTCCACCGCCGCCGTGCACGAGCTGCTGGAGATCGGGGTCATCTCCCCCGAGATGGTCAAGGCCGACGCGCTCGGTGTCGGCGAGGTGGGCTACCTGATCACCGGCGTGAAGGACGTCCGCCAGTCCCGGGTCGGTGACACCGTCACCATCAACGCCCGGCCGGCGACCGAGGCGCTCGGCGGTTACAAGGATCCGAGGCCGATGGTCTACTCCGGCCTCTACCCGATCGACGGTTCGGACTACCCCAACCTGCGCGAGGCGCTGGACAAGCTCAAGCTCAACGACGCCGCGCTCGACTACGAGCCGGAGACCTCCGGGGCGCTCGGCTTCGGCTTCCGCTGCGGCTTCCTCGGCCTGCTGCACCTGGAGATCATCCGGGAGCGGCTGGAGCGGGAGTACAACCTCGACCTGATCTCCACCGCGCCGAACGTGGTCTACCGGGCCATCACCGACGACGGCCAGGAGATCGTGGTGACCAACCCGAGCGAGTACCCCACCGGCAAGATCGCCGAGGTGTACGAACCGATCGTGCGGGCCACCGTGCTCACCCCGAACGACTACGTCGGCGCGGTGATGGAGCTGTGCCAGGGCCGGCGGGGCAGCCTGCTCGGGATGGACTACCTCTCGGCCGACCGGGTGGAGCTGCGCTACACCCTCCCGCTCGCCGAGATCATCTACGACTTCTTCGACCAGCTCAAGAGCCGTACCAAGGGCTACGCCTCGCTGGACTACGAGCCCTCCGGCGAGCAGGCGTCCGACCTGGTCAAGGTGGACATCCTGCTGCACGGCGAGCCGGTGGACGCGTTCAGCGCGATCGTGCACAAGGACAAGGCGTACACCTACGGCACGTCGATCGCGGCGAAGCTGCGCAACCTGATCCCGCGCCAGCAGTTCGAGGTGCCGATCCAGGCGGCGATCGGCAGCCGGGTGATCGCCCGGGAGACCATCCGCGCCATCCGCAAGGACGTGCTCGCCAAGTGCTACGGCGGTGACATCAGCCGTAAGCGCAAGCTGCTGGAGAAGCAGAAGGAGGGCAAGAAGCGGATGAAGATGGTGGGCCGGGTGGAGGTGCCCCAGGAGGCCTTCATCGCCGCGCTCTCCTCGGACTCCGGCGACGCCAAGCCGGCCGGCAAGAAGTAGCAGCCGGCCGTCGGCACACACGTGCCCGGCGTCGTACGGATGAATTTCGCTGCCCGCCGTGGCGCTGCGCGCGGGCCGGTGTGCGCCTTCTGAGCTGCGCGGACATCAACGTGCGGCGAACCGACGCAGCGGTGTCGGATCGATGTGCGGCGACATGGGTGGTGCTGAGTCGGTTTGGTTTTCCGGCGGGTCGGGAACCTAGCTGTCACGACAGGAACCACACATACCGTGTGACTCAATCTTCAGGAGGAGGGCGACCGTGGAGTTCACCGTCTGGGGCATCATCACCGCGCTCGTTGTTGGTCTCATCGTCGGCGCTCTGGGCCGTCTGGTCGTGCCGGGCCGCCAGAACATGCCGATCTGGCTGCACATGCTGATCGGCGTGGGCGCCGCCCTGCTGGGCACCGTGCTGGCCCGGGCGATGGGCATCGCCACGGAGACCGCCGGCATCGACTGGACCGAGCTGCTGGTGCAGGTCGTCCTCGCCGCCATCGCCGTGGCCCTGGTGGCCGGCGTGGGTCGCCGCCGCGGCGTCAGCCACCGCTGACCAGTCGTACCGCATCCGCTCAGCGGGCGCCCGCACCCCTCGGGGTCGGGCGCCCGCTCGCGTCCGTGCCCGGTGCCGGCGGCGGTCGAGGATCTCGACCGGATCGTTATCCGAGCCGGTTTGGAAATTCTCCGCTTCGGGAACCTAACGATCACCACAGCACCAACAACTCACCGAATGACATATCGAGAGAAGGAGGACGGTCGTGGAGTTCACCGTCTGGGGCATCATCACCGCGCTCGTCGTCGGCCTCATCGTCGGCGCGCTGGGCCGCCTGGTCGTGCCGGGTCGGCAGAACATGCCGATCTGGATGCACCTGCTGATCGGCGTGGGCGCCGCGCTGCTGGGCACCGTGCTGGCGCGGGCGATGGGCATCGCGACCGTCACCGCCGGGATCGACTGGGCCGAGCTGCTGGTGCAGGTCGTCCTCGCCGCCATCGCGGTGGCCCTGGTGGCCGGCGTGGGCCGGCGTCGGGGTGTCAGCCACCGCTGACCCGCCCGCCGGTCGCTGACCGGCCGCCACGTACCACCCAGCGGATGCCCGCCCCCGGTTCGGGGGCGGGCATCCGCTCGTCCGCGTCCGGTCCTGTTCGGACCCGACCGGCTCTGGCAGGGCTGCCTGAGCGACCCCCGGCTGCGATACCGTCGCCTCGCCGGACGCTCCCGGCGGGCGTCAGCGGCGGCCGGCAACGGTCCGTAGCCGGACGGGCACCACCCCCTGTCGTAAAGGAAATTTTCCTACTAGGGTGCGGCTGAGAAGGTTAGTGCCGGACGGTGCGAGGGAGAAGTGGCGTGAACAGGTGGAAACGGCTGGCTCCGGTCACCGCCGTCGTGGCCTCGGCCGCGATGGTGCTCGCCGGTTGCGGTGGTTCCGGCGACGACGAGGCCGCCGACGACAGCAAGCTGACGGTCTGGATGATGGGCGAGGGCAGCGCCGCCCAGACGTCGTTCCTCGACGGCGTGGAGACCGAGTTCCGGCAGCGGCACCCCGACACCGACGTGGTGGTCCAGTACGTCCCCTGGTTGGAAGCGCCGAAGAAGTTCCAGGCGGCGCTCGCCGGCGGCGACGGCCCGGACGTCACCGAGCTGGGCAACACCGAGACCCAGGGCTGGGCGGCCCAGGAGGCGCTCGCCGACGTCTCCGGCCGCTTCGGCAGCTGGGCCGAGGGCAAGGACGTCCTGCCGGACCTGGTACGCAACGCCCAGCTCGACGGCAAGCAGTACGGCGTCCCCTGGTACGCCGGGGTGCGCGCCGTCTACTACCGCACCGACTGGTTCGCCGAGGCCGGCGTGCAGCCGCCGAAGACCTGGGACGAGCTGGTCTCGGTCGCCAAGGCGGTGCAGGCCAAGAAGCCCGGCACCTACGGCATCGCCCTGCCCGGCAACTCCGAGCTGCCGTTCTACTCCTTCCTCTGGGGTGCCGGCGGCGAGATCGCCACCGACCAGGGCGGCACCTGGAAGTCCGGTTACACCAGCCCGCAGGCGCAGCGGGCGGTGAAGTTCTGGACCGACCTGGTGACCGTGCACAAGGTCGCCCCGCCCGCCGCCGCCGGCTGGAACGAGATCGACGCGCGGACCCAGTTCGCCACCGGCAAGGCGGCGATGGCCTTCGCCGGTAGCTGGCAGGCCGGTGCGATCAAGAAGGACAACCCCGAGATCGAGAAGGTCTGGGGCACGTTCCCGATCCCCGGCCCGGACGGCGAGCCGGCCCCGGCCTTCGCCGGTGGCTCCGACCTCGCCCTCTGGCGGGACAGCAAGCGGCAGGATCTGGCCTGGGACTACCTGACCGTGCTGCTGAACAAGAAGAACGCCCAGACCTTCGCCAGCAGCCTGGGATTCTTCCCGGTCTATGCCGACCTGGTACGGGGCGGGGGCTACGCCGACGACAAGCTGATGGCGGCGTTCGCCAGCACGATGCAGCGCACCCGGGTGACCCCGCTGACCCCGAAGTGGGTGGAGGTCAGTCGGACGAAGACGGTCACCCAGGCGATGAACAGCTCGGTGATCAAGGGGCAGAAGTCGGTCGAGCGGGCCACCGCCGACGCCGCCGCCGAGATGGAAAGCATCCTCAACGCCAAGTGAGCACCCTGACCGAGCGCAGCCGGACGGACGCCGCGCGGGAGACCCCCGCGCGGCGGCGGCCCCGGGTGGACCGCCTGCCGTACCTGCTCCTGCTGCCCTGCCTGGTGGTGGTCGGGGTGCTGCTGCTGTGGCCGCTCGGCCAGGTGGTGGCGATGTCGTTCTTCAAGCTGGACAACGTCCGGCAGTTGCGCGGCGACCGGGAGTGGCCGTTCGTGGGGTGGGCCAACTACGCCCAGATCCTCGGTGACCCGTTCTTCCGTACGGTGCTGCGCAACACGGTGCTCTTCGCGGCGGCGAACGTGCTGCTGACGATGGTGCTGGGCACCCTGGTCGGGTTGCTGCTGCACCGGCTCGGCCGCCGGATGGCCACCTTCGTGGCCAGTTGCGTGATGCTGGCCTGGGCCACCCCGGCGCTGACCGGCACGATCGTCTGGAAGTGGATCTTCGATGACACCTCCGGCCTGGTCACCTGGGCGTTCAACGCCCTGCCCGACGGGCTGTCGCAGGCGATCTTCGGGCGCACCGACTGGTCCGGCTACGGCTGGTTCAACGCGCCGCTGCTGTTCTTCGCGATCCTCACCCTGGTGGTGGTCTGGCACTCCTTCCCGTTCATCGCGGTGAGCGTGCTCGCCGGGCTCAAGAGCGTGCCGGACGAGCTGCACGAGGCGGCCCGGGTCGACGGGGCCGGGCCGTGGACGGTGTTCTGGAAGATCACCTTCCCGTTGCTGCGGCCGGTCTTCGGCATCCTCGTGGTGCTCTCCACGATCTGGGACTTCAAGGTCTTCACCCAGCAGTTCGTGCTGGCCGGCGGCACCCAGGACCGGCCGACGTTCATGCTCTCCCTCTACTCGTACGCCGAGGCGTTCTCGCCGCCGCCCAGGTACGGCGTGGGTTCGGCCATTGCGGTCGTCCTCACGCTGATCCTGCTGCTGGTGACCGGCCTGTACGTCCGGATGGTGCTCAGGCAGGAGGACGGGTCGTGAAGAAGGAGGACGGGTCGTGAAGAAGGTCGCCCTCAACGGCGCCGGCCTGCTGGTGGCGCTGTTCGCCGCGTTCCCGGTCTACTGGATGGTCGCCACCTCGCTGAAGCCGAACCGGGAGATCTTCTCGGCCACCCCCCGGCCGGTGCCGGCGCACCCCACCCTGGAGCACTACCGGGAGATCCTCACCGGCAACCTGATCCCCGGCGTGACCTTCGCCGACTTCTTCGGCAACAGCGTGCTGGTGGCGGTGAGCACCGTCCTGCTCAGCGGCCTGGTCGCGCTGCTGGCCGCGACGGCGGTGGCCCGGTTCCGGTTCCGGCTGCGGACCAGCTTCCTGATCATGCTGCTGGTGGTCCAGATGATCCCGCTGGAGGCGCTGGTCATCCCGCTGTTCCTGATGATCCAGCGGCTCGGCCTCTACAACACCCTGCCCAGCCTGGTCCTGACCTACCTGGGCTTCTCGCTGCCGTTCGCGGTGTGGATGCTGCGCGGTTTCGTCGCGGCGGTGCCGAAGGAGCTGGAGGAGGCCGCCGCGATCGACGGGGCGAGCCGGTCACAGATCTTCCGGAAGGTCCTCTTCCCGCTGGTCGCGCCCGGGCTGGTGGCGACCAGCATCTTTTCCTTCATCACCGCCTGGAACGAGCTGATCTTCGCGCTGACCTTCGTCAACGACCAGAGCCGGTACACCCTCCCGGTGGCGATGACGTTCTTCTTCGGCCGGGACGACACCGCCTGGGGTTCGGTGATGGCGGCCTCCACCCTGTTCACCCTGCCGGTGATCGTCTTCTTCCTGCTGGTCCAGCGGCGGATGGTCACCGGCCTGGTGGCCGGCGCCGTCAAGGGCTGATGGCGACCGGCCTGGTGGCCGGCGCCGTCAAGGGCTGAGGTGGCCACCGGCCTGGTGGCTGGCGCCGTCGAGGGCTGAGGCGCACGGCGGCGGACCGCCGGGGGTCGTAGGCTGAGATCATGACGGGCAGGGTGGCGGCGGTGAATATCGGCGTGGTGACCGAGGCGCGGTGGGCGGGCGCCGCGAGCGGGCGCAGCGGCATCGACAAGCGGCCGGTCGACGGCCCGGTGTCGGTGCGCGCCGACGGCGTGGCCGGTGACTTCATCGGCGAGCGTGCCCACCACGGCGGCCCCGACCAGGCGGTCTACGCCTACGCGCAGGAGGACGCGCGGTGGTGGGCGGCCGAGCTGGGCCGCGACGTCCGCCCCGGCGGGTTCGGGGAGAACCTGACCACCTGGGCGGTGGACGTGACCGACGCGGTGATCGGTGAACGCTGGGCGGTCGGGTCGACGCTGCTCCAGGTGACCAAGCCGCGTACCCCGTGCACCACCTTCGCCGGCTTCTGGGGGGTGCCCGACCTGATCAGGCGGTTCACCGTCGGGGCCAGACCGGGGGCGTACCTGCGGGTGCTGCGGGCGGGCGTGGTCACCGCCGGGGATCCGGTCGAGGTGGTGGACCGCCCGGCGCACGGGGTGACCGTCGGCGAGGTGTTCCGGGCGATGAGCCTGGAGCCGGAGCTGCTGCCCCGGCTGCTCACCGCCGACGAGCTGCCCGGGCCGACGATGGACAAGGTCCGCCGCCGGTTGACGGCCCCCGGCTGACCCCACCGCACCGGCCCGCCACCGGGCTCAGGCCCGCCACCGGGTTCAGGCCCGCCGCTGGGTTCAGGAAAACCGCCGGCTTCAGGAACGCCGCCGGTTTCAGGCCGGGTCGGCGAAGACCTCGGCCAGCACCCGGGCGCCGGTGGGCCGGTCGTCGGACACCTTCGCCCACCGGCCGTTGTCGGCGCTCCACTCCAGGCCGTCGAAGCGGACCCGCTTCACCCCGTGGTCGGGGGCGTGCGAGACCAGCCAGTGCGCGTACCGCCAGCCGTCGCGGGCGTCCGTCGCGGGCACCGTCACGTCGGTCAGCTCGGCCACCACACCGGCGTCGGGCAACCCCCAGTCCAGGGTGAGGCCGCGGGTCAGCTCGGCCGCCGCCTCCTGCCCGCGCATCACCGGGGTACGCCCGACCGTGCAGGCCACCGCGCCGGTCGCCTCGCCGAGCAGGGCCCGGGCCAGCACCTGGGACTCGTCCGCCCACTTCTGGTACGCCTTCGGGTACGCCGACCGCTGCACCGCCTGGGCGGCGTCGGTGACCTCCATCCGCTCCCAGCCACGGACCTTCTTCAACGCCTGGTAGAACCGCTTCGCCGCGTACCGTTCGTCGCGGATCTGGTCCGGGGTGCCCCAGCCCTGGCTGGGGCGCTGCTGGAACAGGCCGAGCGAGTCCCGGTCACCGTGGGCGAGGTTACGCAGCCCCGACTCCTGGTACGCGGTGGCCAGGGCGACCACCACGGCCTGCTCGGGCATCTGCCGCTGCATGCCGATCGCGGCGATGGTGGCCGCGTTGGCCATCTGCTCGGCGTCCAACCGGACGGTGCCGTCGGCCTGGACGGTGCAGCTACGGCCCGCGAGAGGAAGCCGCAGCTCCCCGTCGAGCTGTCGGACTCCCCAGCCTCCGACGATGGCGAACAACGCCACCACGACACCGGCTGCCACGAATGTCCGCGTCCGCACCCGCACCTCCTGTTTCGGCGTTCGCCTAGCGTACGTCGCCGAGTCGCGCTCCCGGGTCGGTCGACCGGTTCACGTTCCCGCGCGGAATCGGAAGAAACCAGGTCAATCCCGGGGCACCCAGGCCGCGTCCCGCTTCTCCCGGAACGCCGCCACCCCCTCCCGGCCCTCGTCCGACAGGAAGTAACCGGTGGAGCGGGCGGACAGCTCGGCGACCTCCGCGCGCAGGTCGGTGGCGGCCGGCCGGCGCAGCAGCTCCTTCGTCCCCGCCAGCGCCCCCGGCGCTCCCCGCACCAGCGAGGCGCAGTACCGGGCCACCGCCGCGTCCAGCTCGTCGGCCGGCACGGCGGCGGTCACCAGGCCCACCTCGGCGGCCCGTCGGCCGTCGAAGGTGTCGCCGGTCAGGTACAGCTCGGCGGCGGCCCGGGGGTGCAGCCGGGGCAGCACGGTCGCCGAGATCACCGCCGGGATCACCCCGATCCGCACCTCGGTGAAGGCGAACGTCGCCTCCCGCGCGCAGACCGCCAGGTCGGCCGCCGCGATCAGGCCCAGCCCGCCGGCCCGTGCCGGCCCGGCCACCCGCGCCAGCACCGGCTTCGGGCACTCCCGGAGGGCCACCAGCACGTCACCGAGCATCCCGGCCGGCACCGACCCGCTGGCGTACGCGGCCGCCGTCTCCTTCAGGTCGGCCCCGGAGCAGAAGACCGGGCCGGTGTGGTCCAGCACGACCATCCGGACCGCGTCGTCGGCGACCGCCGTGGCGATCCCGGCCAGCAGCTCGGTCATCAGCGCGGTGGACAGCGCGTTGCGGTTGTGCGGGCTGTCCAGGGTGAGCGTGGTCACCCCACGGGCCGTGGCGACCCGCACGAGTCGGTCGGGAGAGGTCATGCCGGGCACACTAGTGGCCATGCCCGGCGTCCTTCCAGATGGTGAGACCGTTCCCGTCGACGGCGCGCTGCCCGGCACCGCGCTGCGGGCCGTCGGTGAGCGCGGTTTCGGCGTCTACCTGCACGTGCCGTTCTGCGCCAGCCGCTGCGGCTACTGCGACTTCAACACCTACACCGCCGCCGAGCTGGGCGGGGGCGTCAGCCGGGAGTCGTACGCCGACACGGTGCTGGCCGAGCTGGCGCTCGCCGCCCGGGTGCTCGGCGACACCCCACCGCCCCGGGTCGACACGGTCTTCGTCGGCGGTGGCACCCCGACCCTGCTGCCCGCCGACGACCTGGCCCGGCTGCTCGACGGCATCGACCGCACCTGGGGGCTGGCCGCCGACGCCGAGGTGACCACCGAGGCCAACCCCGAGTCGGTCACCCCCGGGTCGCTGAAGACCCTGCGGGCCGCCGGCTACACCCGGATCTCGCTGGGCATGCAGTCCGCCGCCGCCGGAGTGCTGGCGGTCCTCGACCGCACCCACCGCCCGGGCCGGGCCGTCGAGGCCGCCCGGGAGGCCCGCGACGCCGGGTTCGACCACGTCAACCTGGATCTGATCTACGGTACGCCGGGGGAGTGCGCCGAGGACTTCGCCGCCTCGCTCGACCAGGTGGTCGCCGCCGGGGCCGACCACGTCAGCGCGTACGCCCTGATCGTGGAGGACGGCACCCGGCTGGCCGCCCGGATGCGGCGCGGTGAGCTGCCGTACCCCTCCGACGACGTGGCGGCGGACCGCTACCTGGCCGCGGAGGCCGCCCTCGACGCCGCCGGTTTCTCCTGGTACGAGGTGTCCAACTGGGCGCGCACCGAGGCGGCCCGGTGCCGGCACAACCTGCTCTACTGGACCGGCGCCGACTGGTGGGGCCTCGGCCCCGGGGCGCACAGCCACGTCGGCGGGGTGCGCTGGTGGAACGTCAAGCACCCCACGACGTACGCGCAGCGGCTCGCCGCCGGCCACTCACCCGGCCTGGCCCGCGAGGTGCTCACCCCGGACGAGATGCACACGGAGGACGTGATGCTGCGGCTGCGGCTCGCGTCCGGGCTGCCGTTGGCCGCGCTGGACGACGCGGGCCGGGCCGGTGCCGACCGGGCGCTCGCCGCCGGGCTGCTGGACCCGGTGGCCTACCCGCGGGGGCGGGCGGTGCTCACCCTGCGTGGCCGGCTGCTGGCCGACGCGGTGGTCCGTGACCTGCTGCCCTGAGCGCGCCACCGGACCGGCCGGCGGCGACACCGGGCCGACCCGTCGAGACGACCACCCGTCGACCCGCACCACCGGCCTGCGGCAGGGGCCGGCGCGCAGGCGGTACCCGGCCGGCCGGGGGAGCGGCCGGCCGGGGCTCACTTGATGAAGTTGGCGGACATCGGGTAGCGGTAGGCCTGACCCTCGTTCGCCTTCATGCCGGCGATGATCCCGAACAGGATCTGGATCACCACGACCGCGATGCTGGGCAGGAAGAGCAGGCACCAGCTCACGAAGAGCAGCACGAACGCGATGATCGACCAGAGGATCTGGAAGTTCAGCGCGGCCAGCGCCTGCGCCCGGACGGCGGGCGACTGCTGCCCGCGTACCAGGTAGGCGATCAGCGGGGCGACGAAGCCGAGCGGGCCGAAGCTGATCAGCGCACCGGCGGCCCCGCCGAAGTGCGCGACCAGCGCCCAGGTCTTGTCCTCGCTGTTGGCGTACCCGCCGGTCGGTGCGCCGTACGTGCCGGCGGTCGGATATCCGCCACCCGCCGGCGGGTAGCCACCCGGCGGGCCGTAGCCGCCCGACGGCGGCTGGTCACCGGGGGGTGGGGGATACCCCCCGGGTGGGGGATAGCCGCCCGACCCCGGGGCACCGGACAGTGGTGCGGTGGGCGGCTCGTATGGCGAGCCCTGGCCAGCGGTCGGGTCCGGCGGGAAGCCGTCCCCCGCGCCGGGCGGGCGAGGTGGTTCAGTCATGCCGTCACGGTAGGGGCTGCCGGCAAGGGCGCACCAGAGCGACACTGGTGACGTTGGCCTCGACGTTCGGTCAGCGACCGGTCCGGCCGCCCGCCGGAGCCGGCCGGACCGACGGTCCGTCGTTGATCATCGCGGCGGCGGTACTGCCGACGTAGACTGGCACTCGCTACAGTCGAGTGCCAGAGCGGTTGCCGGGGCAGCGGCTGCCCCGGTCGACGTGCACCAGGAGGTGGGAGATGGGTCTCGACGACCGCAAGCTGGCCGTGTTGCGGGCGATCGTCGAGGACTACGTCGCCACGCAGGAGCCTGTCGGCAGCAAGACGCTGGTCGAGCGGCACCAGCTCGGGGTCTCCCCGGCGACCGTCCGCAACGACATGGCGGTGCTGGAGGAGGAGGGCTACATCCGGCAGCCGCACACCAGCGCGGGCCGGGTGCCCACCGACCGCGGCTACCGCCTCTTCGTCGACCGGCTCTCCCGGGTCAAGCCGCTCAGCCCGGCCGAGCGCCGGGCCATCGAGCGCTTCCTGGTCGGCGCGGTCGACCTGGACGACGTGGTGCACCGCACCGTACGCCTGCTGGCGCAGCTCACCCGGCAGGTCGCCGTGGTGCAGTACCCGTCGCTGGCCCGGTCGTCGGTGCGCCACCTGGAACTGGTGCCGATCTCCACCACCCGGCTGATGCTGGTCATGATCGCCGACACCGGGCGGGTCGAGCAGCGGCTGGTCGAGCTGCCCGCACCGGTTCCCGCCGACGACGTCACCGACCTGCGCCGGCTGGTCAACGAAAAACTGGTCGGGAGTCGGTTGTCCGACACTCCGCCGCTGGTGCAGGCACTGGTCGACGAGAGCGCGCCGCACCTGCGCGGCGCGATGACCACCCTCTCCACCGTGCTGCTGGAAACCCTGGTGGAGCGCACCGAGGAGCGGCTCGCGCTGGCCGGCACCGCCAACCTCACCCGGGGTGGCCTGCTCGACTTCCAGGGCTCGCTGCGACCCATCCTGGAGGCGCTCGAAGAGGAGGTCGTGCTGCTCAAGCTGATCGGCGAGGCGGAACCGAGCACCACCCGGGTACTGATCGGCGACGAGAACGAGGTGGACAACCTCCGCGCCGCCTCGGTGGTCAGCACCGGGTACGGCCCGGGCAGCACCATCGTCGGCGGGCTGGGCGTGCTCGGCCCGACCCGGATGGACTACCCCGGCACCATCGCCACGGTGCGTGCCGTGGCACGCTACGTGGGCGAGCTGCTGGCCCAGAACTGACCAGTCAGGGCCGACGGCCGGCTCCGGCCGCCGACCGGCGCAACGCGAGACGAACATGAGGACACGGAACGCAGTGGCCAGGGACTACTACGGCATTCTCGGGGTGAGCCGGGAAGCCTCCGACGACGAGATCAAGCGCGCCTACCGCAAGCTGGCGCGGCAGTTCCACCCGGACGTCAATCCGGACCCGGAGGCACAGGAGAAGTTCAAGGACATCAACGCCGCGTACGAGGTCCTCTCGGACGACCGGAAGCGGCAGATCGTCGACCTGGGCGGCGACCCGCTCGCCCCGGGCGGCGGGGGCGCGGGCGGCCCCGGTGGCCCCGGCGGGGCGGGACCGTTCGTCGGCTTCCAGGACATCATGGACGCCTTCTTCGGCGGCGCGGCGGGTGGCGCGCGGGGTCCGCGCCCGCGTACCCGGCCGGGTGCCGACGCGATCCTGCGGCTGGAACTGGACCTGCACGAGACCGCCTTCGGTGTCGAGGCCCCGATCACCGTCGACACCGCCGTGCTCTGCACCACCTGCTCCGGGGCGGGCACCGCGGCCGGCACCCACCTGGCGACCTGCGAGGCGTGCGGTGGCCGGGGCGAGGTGCAGTCGGTGCAGCGCACCTTCCTCGGCCAGGTCGTCTCGGCCCGGCCGTGCACCGTCTGCCAGGGCTACGGCACCACCATCCCGCACCCCTGCCCCACCTGCGCCGGCGACGGCCGGGTGCGGACCCGCCGCTCGCTGACCGTCAAGATCCCGGCCGGGGTCGAGGACGGCATGCGGATCCGGCTGGCCCAGCAGGGCGAGGTCGGCCCGGGCGGCGGCACCGCCGGTGACCTCTACGTCGAGATCCACGAGCGCCCGCACGACGTCTACTCCCGCAAGGGCGACGACCTGCACTGCCGGGTCACCGTCCCGATGACCGCCGCCGCGCTGGGCACCCGGCTCACCATCAAGACGCTGGACAGCGAGGAGACCGTCGACGTCAAGGCCGGCACCCAGCCCGGCAGCACGCTGCGGCTGCGCGCCCGGGGCGTACCGCACCTGCGCGGCACCGGCCGGGGTGACCTCTACGTCCACCTCGACGTGCGGACCCCCACCAAGCTCGACGCCGACCAGGAGAAGATGCTGCGGGACTTCGCCAAGACCCGGGGCGAGGAGGTCGCCGAGCTGAGCAAGCAGGGCGGCTTCTTCTCCCGGATGCGCGACGCCTTCAACGGCCACGCCTGACCGCTCCGGTTTCGCCCCGGTCACGCCTGTCCGGTTCGGGTGTGCCCCGGTCACGTCGGTCCGGTCGGGGTGCGCCCGGCTGTGCGTGCCGGGTCCGGGTGCGCCCCGGCCGTGCCTGTCCGGTCCGGGTGCGCCCCGGTCACGTCTGCCCGGTTCGTGCGTGCCCCGGCCGTGCGCGCCCGGTCCGGATTCGGGTGTGCCCGGCCGAGCCTTGCCGGTCCTGGTCGGGGCAGGCGCCTGGCACGTCTGCCCGGCCGGGAGCCGGGTCGACCCGGGTGCGCCCCGGCCGGTTAGCCTGACCGTCGTGTCCGCGTCACTGTTCCTGGTCGAGTCGCTGCCCACCGCCGACCAGTTCATCCTGGACGGCCCCGAGGGGCATCACGCCGCCACCGTGCAGCGGGTACACGTCGGCGAGGAACTGCTGCTCGCCGACGGTCGGGGCGGCACCGCGGCCGCCGTGGTCACCGCCGTCGGCCGGGGCACCCTCGACCTCACCGTCACCTCCCGGGGGTACGTCGACGCGGACGTCCCCCGGCTGGTCGTGGTACAGGGCATCGCCAAGGGCGACCGGGGCGAGCTGGCGGTACAGGCGATGACCGAGGTGGGGGTGGACGAGATCGTGCCCTGGTCGGCGTCCCGCTCGGTGGTGCAGTGGCGCGGCGACCGGGGCGTACGGGCTCGGGCGAAGTGGGTGGCGACGGCGCGGGAGGCGACCAAGCAGGCCCGTCGGGCACGGCTGCCGGTGATCGCCGGGGCACCGGACGAGTCGACCACCGTGGTGGCCCGACGGGTCGCCGGGGCGGCAGCGGCGTTCGTGCTGCACGAAGAGGCCGACGAACGTCTCACCACGGTCGAGTTGCCGGCCACCGGCGAGATCGTCCTGGTGGTCGGCCCGGAAGGCGGCGTCGCCCCGACCGAACTGGCCACCTTCACCGAGGCCGGTGCCCGTTCGGTACGCCTAGGTCCGACCGTGCTGCGCACCTCCACCGCCGGCGTAGCGGCCCTCAGCGTCCTCGCCACCCGCCTCTCCCGCTGGTAACCCCACCCGCCCCCAGCTCCTCCCCGCCCGGCCTCGCCTCGTCTCCCAGCCCGGCCCCATCTCCCGGCCCGGCCCCGGCTCCTCCCGCCTGGCCCGGCTCCTCCCGCCTGGCCCGGCTCCTCCCGCCTGGCCCGGCTCCCCGCCCGGCCCCGCCCTCCCCGGTGATCAAGAGGTTTAAGCCACCCCACCACGCCCACCCCGCCCCAAATCTCTTGATCACCAACCATCAACGCCGACTGCCGCGAGGTAGCCCCGGTGATCAAGAGGTTTGGGTCGTCCTGAGGGCTTGAGGTTGACGTAAACCTCTTGATCACCGGGGAGGGCGGGGCGGGCCGGGGAGGGCGGGCCGGGCCGGGGATGGGGAGGGAGGGCGAGGGAGGGCGAGGGGGATGGGGTGGGTGGGAGAGGAGGGGTGTGGGTGGGGGAGTGGGGGGAGTGGGGGTGGTACCTAGACTGGGTGGATGGGAGACGACTGTCTGTTCTGCCGCATTGTCGCCGGGGAGATTCCGGCCACCATCGTCCGGGAGACCGGCACCACCCTCGCCTTCCGCGACATCGGCCCGAAGGCGCCGGTGCACGTGTTGATCATCCCCAAGGAGCACTACGTCGACGTGGTGACGCTCGCCCAGGGCGACCCGGGGCTGGCCGGCGAGGTGCTGGCCACGGCCGCTGCGGTGGCCGAGGACGAGGGACTGACCGGCGACGGCTTCCGACTGATGTTCAACACCGGCCCGTACGGCGGCCAGGAGGTCTTCCACGTGCACGCCCACCTGCTCGGCGGTGCCCCCCTCGGCCCGATGCTGGCCCGGGACCTGGCGTGACCCCCGCCGCGCGGGGATCTCTGCGGGTCGGTGGGCGCGGGCACGGGACGCCCGCCGGGTGGGGGCACGTGACGCCCGCCGGGTGGGGGCACGGGGCGGCCGGTGGGCCGGGGGGCGTGACGACCGGTCGGGCGGGGGACGTGACGGTCGAGGGTCGGGGCAGGTGACGGCCGGTGGCCCGGAATCCGGGGTGACCGCCGGGGCGGGAGTGGACGTCGCCGGGCCGGGCGTGCACCAGCGGATGGTGCGGATGGTGCAGCGGGTCCAGGCGCAGGCCAGGGTGCCCGCCCTGGCGGTGGCGTTGCACCGGGCCGACCGTCCACTCTGGGCGTACCAGGTGGGCGGGACCGGCACCGACGCCGCGCTCGGCCCGGCGACCCGGTTCCGGATCGGCTCGGTCACCAAGACCTTCACGTCGGTGCTGGTGATGCAGTGCCGGGACGCCGGCCTGCTCGACCTGGACGATCCGCTGGGCCGGCACCTGGAGCTGCCGGCGCACGGCGAGCTGACGGTACGCCGGCTGCTGTCGCACACCGCCGGGCTGCAACGCGAGCCGTACGGCGACGTCTGGGACACCCTGCGTGCGCCGCAGCTGGACGAGCTGGTCGCCGACCTGGCCCGGGTCGAGCGGGTGCTGCCCGCCGGCCGCCGCTACCACTACTCCAACCTGGGGATGGCGCTGCTCGGCCGGCTGGTCGGCGTGCTGTGCGGCGGGACCTGGGCCGAGGTGCTGGCCGAGCGGGTGCTCACCCCGCTGGGGCTGGCCGACACCTCGGTCGACCCGGGGCCGTCGGCGGCGACCGGATTCCTGGTCGACGCGTACTCCGACGAGGCGCATCCGGAGCCGCCGACCGACTTCGGTGCGGTCGGCCCGGCCGCCCAGCTGTGGAGCACCGCCACGGACATGGCCCGGTGGGCGGCGTTCCTGGCCGACCCGGCGGCGCTGGACCCGACCGGGGCGGTGCTCGCCCCGACCACCCTGGACGAGATGCGCTGGCCGGTGACCACCACCGACGAGACCGCCTGGTCGGCGGGCTTCGGGCTGGGACTGATCCTGGTCCCGTACCCGGAGCGGGTGGTGCACGTGGGGCACGACGGGGCGATGCCCGGCTTCCTGGCCGGGGTCTACGGCCGGCGGGGCGGTGACGGTACGGCGGGGGCGATGGGCTGTGCGGTGCTCGCCTCCTCGGGCACCGCCGCCGAGGCGTTGGAGCTGCCGCACCGGCTGCTGGCCGCCGCCGCCGAGCACGATCCGGCGGACATCGTTCCGTGGCGTCCCGGTCCGGGTGCGCCCGGACCGTTGCGCGGGTTGCTCGGCCGGTGGTGGGGCGAGGGCTTCGAGTACGTCTTCTCCTGGCACGACGGGGCGTTGCGGGCCCGGGGAGCGGACGACCCGGCGGGCAGGCCGCCGGCGGTCTTCGCGCCGGTGCCCGGCTCGGCGGACGTGTTCCGGACCGTCTCCGGGCGGGAGACCGGGGAGCTGCTGCGGCTCACCCGGGACGCCGACGGGACGGTGGTCGGGATGCACTGGGCGACCTACCGCTTCACCCGCCGTCAGGAGACCTTCGACCGGTACGACTTCCGGGTCTGACGGCCCCGCGGGCCGGGCAGGTGGGCCGAGCGGGTGGACCGGGCAGGCGGGGCGGGGAGATGGGTCGGGCGGGCGGGGCGGGGAGATGGGTCGGGCGGGCGGGCGACTGGGCGGGGCCGCTGGGCGGGGAAATGGACACGGTGCCGCCGGTGCGGAGCGGATACGATGGGGGTATCGTCCGCACGCCGCGCCAGTAGGGCACGGCGCGAGATGGAAGCAGGTGGCGCAGGGCCCCACGGCCCGATCTATGACCGGCACCCCACCTCCCGGCCCGCCCCGGGTGCAGACCAGGATCACGGTCCCCGACGCCAAGATCATGGTCAACCTGCTCGGCGCGGGCGACGAGATCCTCCGACTCGTCGAACGCTCGGTCACCAGTGACGTGCACGTCCGCGGCAACGAGATCACCATCACCGGTGCGCCCGCGGACAACGCGCTCGCCGAGCGGCTCTTCGGCGAGCTGCTCGAACTGATCGAGAAGGGCGAGACCCTGACCACTGACGCTGTCCGGCGTACCGTCGGCATGCTCGAACAGGGCGGCACCGAGCGGCCCGCCGAGGTGCTCACCCTCAACATCCTCTCCCGGCGTGGGCGCACCATCCGCCCCAAGACGCTGGGGCAGAAGACCTACGTCGACTCGATCGACGCGAACACGATCGTCTTCGGCATCGGCCCGGCGGGTACCGGAAAGACCTACCTGGCGATGGCGAAGGCCGTCCAGGCGCTCCAGGCCAAGCAGGTCAGCCGGATCATCCTGACCCGCCCGGCGGTCGAGGCGGGCGAGCGGCTGGGCTTCCTGCCGGGCACCCTGAACGAGAAGATCGACCCCTACCTGCGCCCGCTCTACGACGCGCTGCACGACATGCTCGACCCGGATTCCATCCCGAAGCTGATGGCCGCCGGCACCATCGAGGTGGCGCCGCTGGCCTATATGCGGGGTCGCGCGCAGCCGTACGACGCACGGGTGCTGACTCCGGAAGGTTTCCGGCCGTTCGGTTCGTTGCGGGTCGGTGACCTGGTCATCGGCTCGAATGGGACGCCCACGCCGGTGATCGGCATCTATCCGCAGGGGCCCAAGCAGGTCTACCGGGTCACGACCCAGGACGGTGCCTCCACCCTCTGCTGCGGTGAACACCTCTGGACCGTGGCCACCCCGGAGGACAAGCGGCGCGGCGGTCGGCGCACCCTCGAGACGCGCGAGATGATCGGCAAGGAGTGGCGGGGCCACGTCCGCCGGTACGAACTTCCGGTCGTGGCACCTGTGCAGCTCGAGTCGCAGGAGGTGCCGCTCGACCCGTACGCCCTCGGTCTGCTGCTCGGCGACGGTGCCATCTCGTCGCGGACCACCCCGGCCTTCAGCACCGCCGACCCGGAGCTGGCCGACGCGCTCGCTGCGGCACTGCCCGGCATCGAGCCGGTGCGCAAGAACGACTACGACTACGTACTCCGACACGTCGACGGTCACCGGGGCGGGGTGATCGTCGCCAACCCGGTGACGCTCGTCCTTCGTGAACTGGGTCTAGCCGGTGCGAAGTCCGCGACCAAGTTCGTGCCGGACGTCTACCTGCAGAACGGCGTCGACGTGCGGCTGGCCGTCCTGCAGGGGCTGCTGGACACCGACGGGGGGCCGGTCGTCCAGGCGGGGCGCACCTGTCGGGTGCAGTACTCGACGACGTCGGCCCGGTTGCGCGACGACGTCGTCTACCTGGTCCAGTCACTTGGTGGGGTGGCGACCTGGCGGGTGCGGGAGGCTGAGGGACGCACGCCCGGTCGGGCCAACGGGCATCCGGTTCCGCACCGCGCCGACGCCTACGTCGTGGAGATCCGGCTGCCGGCCGGTGTGCCGCCGTTTCGGCTGGCCCGCAAGCGCCAGCGGTACGACGAGCACGGCAGCGGACGGCCGATGCGGTTCATCGACTCAATCATCCCGGCCGGGGTGCAGGAGACGATGTGCATCCAGGTCGCGGCGGAGGACTCGCTGTATGTCACCGACGACTTCCTGGTCACCCACAACACCCTCAACGATGCGTTCATCATCCTGGACGAGGCGCAGAACACCACGCCCGAGCAGATGAAGATGTTCCTCACCCGGCTCGGCTTCGGCTCGAAGATCGTGGTGACCGGTGACGTCACCCAGGTGGACCTTCCCGGCGGGACGGCCAGCGGGCTGCGGGTGGTCCGGGAGATCCTGGCAAACGTCGAGGACGTGCACTTCGCCCAGCTCTCCAGCTCGGACGTGGTGCGGCACCGGCTGGTCGGGGAGATCGTCGACGCGTACGCCCGCTGGGACGAGCGGGAGAACCAGCAGGCGCAGGGCGTGCACGCCGTGCCGGGGCGGACCGCCCAGGGCGGCCGGGCCGGCCGGCGCCGCTAACCGAGCAGAGGAAGACAGTGTCCATCGAGATCGCCAACGAGTCCGGTGCCGAGGTCGACACCGACGCGGTGCTCGCCGTGGCCCGGCACGCCCTCGACGAGATGGGGGTCAACCCGCTCGCCGAGCTGTCCGTGCTGCTGGTCGACATCGGGTACATGACCGAACTGAACCATCGCTGGATGGGCGGCGACGGCCCGACCGACGTGCTCGCCTTCCCCATGGACGAGGGCAGCGTCGACCACGGCCCGGGGGAGAGCGCCACGGCCGGCGGTGAGCCGGCCCTGCTCGGCGACATCGTGCTCTGCCCGGAGGTGGCGGCCAAGCAGGCGGCCACCGCCGGGCACAGCGCCGCCGACGAGCTGCACCTGCTCACCGTGCACGGCGTGTTGCACCTGCTCGGCTACGACCATGCCGAGCCGGAGGAGGAGCGGGAGATGTTCGCCCTCCAGGCCCGGCTGCTGGCCAGCTGGCGGTCGACCCGGCCCCGGTGATGGACATAGTCGCGGCCGGCCCGACCGCCGGCCTTCCCGATCTCCAGCTGATCTTCTTCGCGGCCGGGCTGGTGGTGCTCGCCGGTCTGATCGCGATGACCGAGGCCGCGCTGGCCGCGGTCTCCCCGGCCCGTGCCGCCGAGCTGGCCCGCGACGGTGCGCGCGGGGCGCGTACCCTCCAGGCCGTCGCCGGTGACGTGGTCCGCCACCTCAACCTGCTGCTGCTGCTCCGGCTGCTCGCCGAGCTGACCGCCACCACCCTGGTCGCCCTGGTGGCGGTGGACAGCTTCGGTGCCGGCTGGCGGGCGGCGCTGGTGACCGCCGGGGCGATGACCGTGGTCAGCTTCGTGGTGGTCGGGGTGGCCCCGCGCACCCTGGGCCGGCAGCACGCCTACGCGGTGGGCCGGGCGGTGGCGCCGCTGGTCCGCTGGCTGGGCCGGGCGCTCAACCCGCTCGCCTCGCTGCTGATCCTGATCGGCAACGCGGTCACCCCGGGGCGCGGTTTCCGGGAGGGGCCGTTCGCCACCCAGGTGGAGCTGCGCGAGCTGGTCGATCTCGCCGAGCAGCGGGGCGTGGTGGAGCACGGCGAACGGCAGATGATCCACTCCGTCTTCGCGCTCGGCGACACCATCGCCCGCGAGGTGATGGTGCCGCGCACCGAGATGGTGTGGATCGAGGAGGGCAAGACGCTCTCCCAGGCGCTGGCGCTGTTCCTGCGTTCCGGCTTCTCCCGGATCCCGGTGATCGGCGAGAGCGTCGACGACGTGCTCGGCGTGCTCTACCTCAAGGACCTCATCCGGCGTACCCGGGGTGGTGACCTGCGGGCGCACCAGACCCCGGTGGCCGAGCTGATGCGACCGGCCACCTTCGTGCCGGAGTCCAAGCCGGTCGACGACCTGCTGTCCGAGATGCAGGCCGCCCGCAACCACCTGGTCATCGTCGTCGACGAGTACGGCGGCACCGGCGGGCTGGTCACCATCGAGGACATCCTGGAGGAGATCGTCGGCGAGATCACCGACGAGTACGATGTCGAACGCCCGCCGGTGGAGCACCTGGCCGACGGCGCGGTCCGGGTCACCGCCCGGCTGCCGGTGGAGAACCTGGGCGAGCTGTTCGACACCGAGCTGCCCACCGACGAGGTGGAGACGGTCGGCGGACTGCTGGCCCAGGCCCTGGGACGGGTGCCGATCCCCGGCGCCGACGCCGAGGTGGCCGGCCTGAAGCTGGTCGCCGAGGGCACCACCGGCCGGCGTAACCGGATAGACAGCGTGCTGGTCAGCCGGGTGCCGTCGACCGGCGGCCCCGATTCCCGTGACCACCAGAACAGCGCCGAGGAGAGGCAACCCGCCGATGCCTGAGACACCCGCCGTGCCGGCTGCCCGGCCCACCCCGTCCGACCCGGCCGAGTTGAGCGCCGAGGACGGCAAGCTGGTCGTGCTGGCCCGTGGCGCCCGCGCCCGGGTGGCCGCCGTGGAGGGCGCGGCGGTCCGCGACCAGGACGGCCGGACGTACGCCGCGGCGAGCGTCGCGCTGCCCTCGTTGACCGTGACGGCGCTCCAGCTCGCGGTGGCGTCGGCGGCGGCGGCGGGGGCGACCCGGCTGGAGGCGGCGGTGGTGGTGACCGAGGCGTCGACGCTGGACGGGGCGGGTCACGCCGCGGTCCGGGACCTGGCCGCCGACGCGCCGATCCACGTGGCCGCGCCGGACGGGACCGTCCTCGGCACGGTGGTCGAGTGACCGGCGTGGAGCAGCGGCCGTACCGGGCGGGTTTCGGGTGTTTCGTCGGGCGGCCGAACGCCGGCAAGTCGACACTGACCAACGCGATCGTGGGCACCAAGATCGCGATCACCTCGAACAAGCCGCAGACCACCCGGCACGTCATCCGGGCGGTGCTGCACCGGCCGGAGTCGCAGCTGGTGCTGGTCGACACCCCGGGTCTGCACCGGCCGCGCACCCTGCTCGGCGAGCGCCTCAACGACCTGGTCCGCACCACCTGGACGGAGGTCGACGTGATCGGCCTCTGCATTCCGGCGGACGAGCCGGTGGGCCGGGGCGACCGGTTCATCAGCGGCGAGCTGAGCGAGCTGAAGGCCACCGTCCTCGCCGTGGTGACCAAGACCGACCTGGTCGACAAGCGACGGTTGGCCGAGCAGTTGCTGGCGGTCAGCGAGCTGGGTGACTTCGCCGCCGTGGTGCCGGTCAGCGCGGTCTCCGGGCACCAGGTGGACACCCTGGTCGACGTGATGACCGGCCACCTGCCGCCGTCGCCGCAGCTCTACCCGGACGACATGCTCACCGACGAGCCGGAGCAGGTGCTGGTGGCCGAGCTGATCCGGGAGGCGGCGCTGGAGGGGGTCCGCGACGAGCTGCCGCACTCGATCGCCGTGGTGGTGGAGGAGATGATCCCGGAGGGGCGGCTCACCAAGATCTACGCCGACGTCTACGTGGAGCGGCCCAGCCAGAAGGCGATCGTGCTCGGCCACCGGGCCAGCCGGCTCAAGGAGGTCGGCACCACCGCCCGTAGGCAGATCGAGGAGCTGCTCGGCACCCGGGTCTATCTGGATCTGCACGTGCGGGTGGCGAAGGAGTGGCAGCGCGACCCGAAGCAGCTGCGCAAGCTGGGTTTCTGAGCCGGTCGGCGGCCGGGGGTAAGTCGGGGACTGATATGGGAATTTTCACGTCAGGGCCTCATTAGCAGCTGTTTCACAGGTCGGGTGCGCAGGGTAGGGGTCCTTCATCCCGCCCCCCACATAGATGCAGCCTGATGCGTAACCGATATCTGGACCTGCTCCGTTTCCTGGCCATCGTCCGGGTCGTGGTCTACCACGTCACCGGACTGGCCACGCTGACGCTCGTCTTCCCGGCCATGTCGATCATGTTCGCGCTGGCCGGGTCGCTGATGGCGGCGTCGCTGGACCGGTCCGGCGGGGCCGCGCTTCGGCGTCGGCTGCGCCGCCTGCTGCCCTCGCTCTGGGTGGTGGCGGTGGTCTTCGTGCCGGCCATGCTGCTCACCGGGCTGGTGTTCACCCCCCGGGTGCTGCTCTGGCTGTTCCCGGTCACCGACCCGCCGGCCAACTACTGGGGTGGGCTCGCGCTCAGCCCGATCTGGTACCTGCGGGACTACCTGTGGTTCGTGCTCGCCTCCCCGGTGGCACTGTGGCTCTTCCGTCGCGCGCCGCTGCCCACCCTGGCCGCCCCCTACCTGCTGCTGGTCGCGATCGAGGTGGGCATCCTGCCGACCACCTCGGCGGTGCCGCGCGACTTCGGCCTCTACTTCGGCGCCTGGCTGCTCGGCTTCGCGCACCACGACGGCATGCTGCGCCGGCTGGCCGACCGGGTGCTGGTGCCGGTGGCGGTGCTGCTGGCCGGAGCCGGCGGGGCGTGGATCCTCAGCCACCCCGGACCGCGCGGCTACGACCTCAACGACATCCCGCTGGGCAACGCCCTGTGGTCGGCGGCGTTCATCCTGGTGGTGATCGGTCGTGCCCCGGCCGCCGCCGCCTGGGTGGACCGCAACCGTGCCTTCGGCCGGCTGGTGACGTTCACGAACCGGCGGGCACTGACCGTCTACCTGTGGCACATGCCCTTCGTGGTGGCGCTCACCCCGCTGGTGGGCCTGGTGGGCTGGTCGCCCCGCGACCCGTGGGGGCTGGCGATCCGGGTGGTGCTGGTCTTCCTGCTGGTCGGGGTGGTGGCCCTGCTGGTCGGCTGGGTGGAGGACGTGGCCGCCGGCCGCCGCCCCGAGCTGGTTCCGGGCGGTCGCCCCGATCCGGCCCCCGGCCGCCGGTCGTCCCGGCCGGACCCGGTGTCGTCCGGCCCGGTGGTGTCGCCGGAGCCGGTGTCGCCCGGTGGCGGGCGGGCCGCCGCCGTGCCCGTCCCCCGGGTGCCCGGACCGGGGGCCGTCGAGGCCCGGTGAGGCGCGTCGGCCGGCTCAGCGCTGTACGACTGTCACGTTCCCGCTGCCGGTCGCCAGGTCCAGCAGCAGCGGTGCGCCCGGGTCGTTGGTGACCCCGATCTCGGTGTCCCCCGAGCCGACGTCCGCCTTCACCCGGTACCGGCCGGTCGGCACGGTCAGCTCGACGTCGCCGCTGCCCGCGTGCGCCCGCGTCGAGGCCGGCTTGGCCAGGGTGAGGGTGATGTTGCCGGAGCTGGTCTCGGCGGAGACCTCGCCGCCCAGCCTGGTCCCGGTGACGTCGCCGGACGACGCCCGCAGGTCGACCGGGCCGGTGACGTTGACCACCTCGACATTGCCCGATCCGGTCTCCACCCGCACCGGGCCGGTGACGTCGACGACCCGGATGTCGCCCGAACCGAGGGTGAAGTCGACCGACCCGGTCCTGCTGAGCTCCACCTCACCGGAGCCCGCCTCGCCCTGCACCCGTACCCCCGGCGGGGCGGTCACGTCGTACGACACCGAGCAGCGGGGACCGCACTCGGTGTCCAGCACCAACTCGTCACCGGTGATCTCGTACGTGGTGTCGGGTTGCTCCCCCTGGTAGCGCAGCACCCGCTTGACGCGTACCCCGGTGGCCGGACCGGTGGCGCGGACCACCACGTCCCCGGAACCGGGCCGGACGGTGATCCGGGCGATCTTCGCCGGCTCGGTGGTGTCGAAGTCCAACCGCCGGAACGCCAGCGTGTCGCACCCGGTGGCGAGGATGAGGGCGGCGGTCGCACCCAGGGCGACCATGCTGCGGGGATGAGCCATGCCCAGCAACCTACGACCGCCGCCACCTGCCGCACATCCGGGGCGAAGCGCCGGGCCACCCCGAGCCGACCCTGATTTCCCACCCCGAGGGAGAATGGCCCGATGGCCGGGTACCGCCGACAGCTCTACCGCGACGACGCGGTGGTGCTGCGTGTGCAGAAGCTGGGCGAGTCCGACCGGATCATCACCCTGCTGACCCGCCGGCACGGCCGGTTGCGCGCGGTGGCCCGGGGGGTACGCCGCACCACCAGCAAGTTCGGCGCCCGGCTGGAACCGTTCGGCCACGTCGACCTCCAGCTCGCCGGTGACCCGAAGGGCAACACCGGCAGCTCGCTGCACAGCGTGAGCCAGGTCGAGGGCATCGACCTGTACGGCAAGCGCTTCCTCGGGGACTACCCCCGGTACACGGCGGCCAGCGCGATCGCGGAGACCGCCGAGCGCCTCACCCCGGTCGAGCGGGAGCCGTCGCTGCGGCTGTTCCAGCTCACCCTCGGCGCGCTCAAGGCGCTGTCCCGGGGCGAACACGCCACCACGCTGGTGCTCGACGCGTACCTGTTGCGGGGGATGACCCTGGCCGGGTGGGCGCCCGCGCTGACCGCCTGCGCGGTCTGCGGCACCCCGGGGCGGCACCGGGCGTTCTCCGTGCCGGCCGGGGGTGCGGTCTGCCCGGACTGCCGGCCACCCGGCGCGGCCCACCCCGCGCCGGCCACCATCGACCTGATGTCCGCGCTCACCAGCGGCGACTGGCAGGTCGCCGACGCCACCGAGACCGGGGTACGCCGGGAGTGCAGCGGCCTGGTCGCGGCGCACCTGCAGTGGCACCTGGAACGCGCGCTACGCTCGCTGCCGCTGGTCGACCGGGGCGGCCCGACGGGCAGCGGTCCGGTGCGGTCGCCCCGGGCCGCTGTGGAGGGTGGGCACGTCGGTGTGGAGGGTGGGCACGTCGGTGTGCAGGGTGGGGACAAGGAGATGACCGAGTGATCCGATCGTTGAGGGCCGGCCGGCGGGAGCCGGTGCCGCCGACGCCGCACCCGTCGGGCGCCCGGCCGCCGGCGCTGCCCGCCGAGGCGCTGCCGAAGCACGTCGCGGTGGTGATGGACGGCAACGGCCGCTGGGCCAAGGAGCGCGGCCTGCCCCGCACCAAGGGCCACGAGCAGGGCGAGTACAGCCTCTTCGACACCGTCGAGGGGGCGATCGAGCTGGGCGTGCCCTACCTGTCGGCGTACGCCTTCTCCACCGAGAACTGGCGGCGCTCGCCGGACGAGGTCCGCTTCCTGATGGGCTTCAACCGGGACGTCATCCGCCGCCGCCGGGACCAGCTCGTCGACCTGGGGGTGCGGGTGGTCTGGTCGGGGCGGGCCGGTCGGCTGTGGAAGAGCGTCATCGCCGAGTTGCAGACAGCCGAGGAGATGTCCCGGGGCAACTCGACGCTGACCCTCCAGTTCTGCGTCAACTACGGCGGCCAGGCCGAGATCGCCGACGCCGCCGCCGCGATCGCCCGGGAGGTGGCCGCCGGCCGGCTCGACCCGGACAGGGTCACCGAGAAGACCGTGGCGAAGTACCTCTACCACCCGGAGGTCCCCGCGGTGGACCTCTTCCTGCGCCCGTCCGGCGAGGAACGGATCTCCAACTTCATGCTCTGGCAGTCGGCGTACGCGGAGCTGGTGTTCCTGGACACCCTCTGGCCGGACTTCGACCGTCGCCACCTCTGGTACGCCTGCGAGCTGTACGCCCAGCGGGACCGCCGCTTCGGTGGCGCGCTGCCCAACCCGGTCGCCCCGCCCCGCTGACCGTCACCCCGGTCACGATTGGTGATCTCGCCCGGCGGGTACCACCCCGGCAGGCAGCCAATCGCGGAGGTGAGCACACATGATTCAGAAGCGGATCGCGCAGTGGGCGGTCATGGCGGTCGCCGTGCCGCTGGCCGCGGCCGGTGCCCGTCGGCTGAGCCACACCCTGGAGTCCCGTCGCGGGCCGAGCGGGGTGAGCCGGATGCTGTCCCGGGGCGCCGACGTGCTGCGCCCCCAGAAGGCCGCCCGGCGTCGCCGGTTCTGGTGACCACCCGGCACCGGCTTCCCCGGTGACCGGCGGTCACCACCGACCTCACGGCGAACGCCCCGCCACCCGGTTGTCACCGGGACGGCGGGGCGTTCGCGTGGCACTGGTGCGGGTCCGGTGGTCGCGGTGCCCCACGCCGGGGGACACCGCGGCACGCCGGGAAGGTGTGGTGGGTCAGCCGGCCACTTCGGCGCGGTCGGCGGTCGCCCACAGGGTGTGGAACGCGCCCTCCCGGTCGACCCGGTGGTAGGTGTGCGCGCCGAAGTTGTCCCGCAGGCCCTGGATCAGGGCCGCCGGCAGTCGCTCCGCGCGCAGCGCGTCGAAGTAGGCCAGCGACGAGGAGAAGGCCGGGGTGGGCACGCCGGCCCGCGCCGAGTCCGCCACCACCCGCCGCCAGCTCGGCACGCCGTCGCTCACCGCGTCGGCGAAGTACGGCGCGACCAGCAGCGTCGGCAGCTCCGGCTGCGCGTCGTACGCCTCCCGGATGCGGTCCAGGAAGCGCGCCCGGATGATGCAGCCGCCCCGCCAGATGGTGGCGGTGCCGCCCAGGTCGATGTCCCAGTGGTATTCACGGCTGCCGGCCCGGATCTGGTCGAAGCCCTGCGCGTACGCGACGATCTTGCTGGCCAGCAGTGCCCGGCGGACGTCCTCGACGAAGGCGTCCCGGTCCTCGACCTGCCACTTCTCGCCCGCGTCGCCGAAGGTGCGGCGGGCCGCCTCACGCTGGCCGGCGTGCCCGGACAGCGACCGGGCGAAGGTCGCCTCGGCGATGCCGGTGATCGGGATGCCCAGGTCGAGGGCGATCTGCACCGTCCAGCGGCCGGTGCCCTTCTGCTCGGCCTGGTCGAGCACCACGTCGACGAACGCCTTGCCGGTGGCGGCGTCGGTGTGCGCCAGCACGTCGGCGGTGATCTCGATGAGGAACGACTCCAGCTCGCCGGTGTTCCACTCCCGGAAGATCTCCGCGATCTCCGCCGGGGTCGCGCCCAGCCCGGCCCGCAGCAGGTCGTACGCCTCGGCGATGAGCTGCATGTCGGCGTACTCGATGCCGTTGTGGACCATCTTGACGAAGTGGCCGGCGCCGTCGGGGCCGACGTGCTGGCAGCACGGGACGCCGTCCACCTGCGCGGCGATCTTCTCGAACATCGGCCCGAGCTTCTGGTAGGACTCCGCCGAGCCGCCCGGCATGATGCTCGGGCCGAGCAGCGCGCCCTCCTCGCCACCGGAGACGCCGGTGCCGACGAAGTGCAGCCCGTGCTCGCGCAGCGTCTCCTCCCGACGGCGGGTGTCGGCGAAGTGCGCGTTGCCGGCGTCGACGACGATGTCGCCCTCCTCCAGCAGCGGCACCAGCTCGTCGATGACCGCGTCGGTGGGGGCACCCGCCTTGACCATGACGATCACCGCGCGGGGCCGCTCCAACGAGCCGACGAAGTCCGCCAGGGACTCCGACGGCACGAAGGTGCCCTCGTCGCCGTGCTCGGCCACCAGGCTGCGGGTGCGCTCCGGGGAGCGGTTGTGCACCGCCACGGTGAACCCGTTCCGGGCCAGGTTCCGGGCCAGGTTGCGACCCATCACCGCCAGCCCGGTCACGCCGATCTGCGCCGTCGCCTGTTGCGTCATCCGTACCCGCCACCTCTCACGTCACCTGTGTGCTGCGACGGTATCGTGCGCGCCCGAGGGCCGGCAGCCGCCGTCCACCCAGTGTCACAGGGTGGTCGCGTCGGCACGCCGGCTCGGTGCCCGGGCGTCGGGCGGAAAAGCGGGTGCGCCGGCCGGCCGGGTCGGTTAGCGTGACGGCATGCGTATCTGACGCCCTTTCTGAGAGCCGACCCGCCGCCGTGGCCGCGGGTCCGCGTGCTCGGGCGTCCGCGTCTTCCACCGTCCCGTTGCAGGGTGTCGGGTGGGCGGCGTCCGAGGCCGATCCCCGTCCGTCGCCCGCCCGCCCGCCGTCCGCGGGCCGGTGTGGTCCTCCGCACCCAGAAGGAGGCAGCGTATGCCCACCAAGCGCAGTCCGAAGAAGTCCCGTCGTCCGGTACCCGCCCCGGTGGAGGTGGATCCGGCGGTGCTCGCGGCGCTCACCGTGACGCCCGCGGATCCGGTCCCGCTGGCCGTCGCGCCGGCCCAGGCCGGCACCCGGTCGACCCCGCCGCCGCCGTCCCGGGCGCGGTCGGCCCGGTCGGTCCGGGCCGGCTCCACCACCGTCCAGGGCCAGAACCGCCGGTACGCCTTCCGGCGCAGCTGACCGGGCCACGGGCCGGGTGAGCGGTGCACGCCCGGCGCACCAGCGGTGTCCGGTCCGCCGTGACGCCGCTGGTGCGCCGGGGTGCCCGTTCCCGCCGTGACGCCGCTGGTGTGCCGGGGTGCCCGTCGTCGTGACGGTCAGCCGATCAGGGGGCGGAAGGTGCCGAGCGTCACGCTCACCGCGAGCGCACCGCCGGCCAGCACGGCGGCCCCCACTATCAGCAGCCAGTCGGCCGGGCCGAACACCTGCCGGCGGGCCACCGTGCGCGGGACACCGGCGTCGAAGCCCCGGGCGTCCATCGCCACCGCCAGCCGGGTGCCGCGCCGGATCGCGCCCACCAGCAGGGCGAACGCCGTCGAGACGAAGAGCCTCAGCCGGGCCAGCGGGTTGCGGCCGGCGTCCACCCCCCGGGCCCGGCGGGCCATGGTCAACATCTGCCACTCCTGCCCGAGCAGCGGCACCAGCCGGAACGCGGCCAGCGCGCCGATCGCGAACCGGGCCGGTGCCCGCGCGTTCTGGACCAGCGCGTCGGCCAGGTCGGTCGGATCCGTGGTGGCGAAGACGATCACGCCCGGTAGGGCCACCGCGAACATCCGCAGCACCAGGCCGAGCGCGGTGACCAGCACCCCCGAGGTGACCAGCAGCGGCCCGGCCGCCCACAGCACCGGGCCGGACCGGTCGGCGGCGAACAGGACCAGCGTGACCAGGACGCCGACCGCGCCGGCCAGCAGCGGCAGGGCGCGGCGGGCCAGCACCCGGTAGCGGATGCCGAACAGCGGCAGCAGCGCCAACTCGACGGCGATCGCGACCGCCGGTGCCACCGGGTCGAGGCTGGCCACCAGGACGAACGAGAAGAGCAGCCCGGCGGCCAGCTTCGCCACCGGGTTGCGCCGGGCCAGCGGCGCACCGGGCGTCGCGACGGGTCCGAGGCCGATCACGAACCCTCCCGGGCGGGGCTCAGGGTGAGCGTCCGGTCGGCGAGCGCGGCCACGAAGTCCACGTCGTGGGTGACGCAGACGACGCCGTGCCCGGCGTCGCGCAGGTCGGCGAAGAGGTCGACCAGCTCGCCCCAGGTCCGGCGGTCCTGGCCGAAGGTGGGTTCGTCGCAGATCAGCAGCCGGGGCGCGGTGGCCAGGGCGGTCGCCACGCTGAGCCGGCGGGCCTCCCCGCCGGAGAGGGTGTACGGGTTGGCACCGGCGAGCCGGGTCAGCCGCAGCCGCTCCAGCAACCCGTCGACGGTGGCCCGGACGGCGGTCTCCGGGCGGCCGGTCCGGCGCGGGCCGAGGGCCAGCTCGTCGCGGACGGTGCCGGTGACGAACTGGTGCTCCGGATCCTGGAACACCGAACCGATCCGGCCGGTCAGGGCCGCGGCCCGCCACCGGTGCGGGGGCGTGCGGGTGTCCCCGCCGGCCAGCGCGGCGGTGGCGGTGGACCGGCCGGTGCCGGGGCGGAGCAGGCCGCCGAGCAGCAGGGCCAGGGTGGACTTGCCGGCCCCGTTGGGGCCCCGGACGGCGAGCGCCTCGCCGGCGCGTACCACCAGGTCGGTGGGGGCCAGCCGGGGCGGTAGGCCGAGCCGGTCGACGGTGAGCAGCTCCGCGCCCGGCGGCCCGGCGGCCCGGCGGGGCACGGTGGGGTGGCCGGGCACCCAGACGCCGTCGGCGGCGAGCGCGGCACCGTGGGCGGCGAAGACCGCCGCCGGTGGCCCGTCGGCCCGGACCCCGCCGCCGGGGGCCAGCACCACCACCCGGTCGACCAGGGCGAGCGCGTCGGCGACCCGGTGTTCGACCAGGACCAGGGTGGTGTCGGCGTCCAGCGCGCCGGCCACCGCCCGGCGGACCAGCTCCGCGCCGGCCGGGTCGAGGTTGGCGGTGGGCTCGTCGAGCAGCAGCAGCCCGGGGCGCAGCGCCAGCACGCCGGCCAGCGCGAGCCGCTGCTGTTCGCCGCCGGACAGCGCGGCGGTGGGCCGGTCCCGGTGGTACGGGAAGCCGACCCGGCGCAGCGCCTCGTCCACCCGGGGCCAGATCTCGTCGCCGGGCACCCCCCGGTTCTCCAGGCCGAACGCCACGTCGTCGCCGCTGCGGGCCATCACCAGCTGGGACTGCGGGTCCTGGAACACGGTGCCGACCCGCTCGCGGGCCTTGGCCGGATCGAGGCCGTCGACCTCGACGGTGCCCTCCTGCTCGCCGGAGTCCGCCGGCAGCAGCCCGGCCAGCGCGGCCAGCAGGGTGCTCTTGCCGGCCCCGGAGGGACCGAGCAGCAGCACCCGTTCGCCGTGGTCGACGCGCAGGTCCACCCCGCGTACCGCCCAGGCCCGCCGCCCGGCGTGCCGCCAGCCGAAGCCGGCCAGCCTCACACTCGCCACGTCGCCGGCACCTCCATGGTCGCCAGGGGAGGGTCAGACCAGGCTGCGGTCACGCCCGGCGGGGAACCGGTCCAGCACCCCGGTCTCGGCCAGCGCGCGGGTGAGGTACCAGCCGCCGAGCCCGGCGACCACGGCGGCGCTCACCACGGTCAGTGCCGCGTACGGCAGGCGGTAACTGGCCAGGGCGTACTTCGCGTTCCAGACGAAGAAGTCGAACAGGGCGGCACTCAGCCCGGTCAGCGCGCCGGCCAGCACCGCCACCGGCAGTCGGTACGACCGGTAGCGGAACGCGGCGAAGGCCAGCTCCGCGCCGAGCCCCTGGATCAGCCCCTGGACGATGGTGACCCCGCCCCACTCCGCGCCGAGCAGCGCGGAGACGGTGGCGGCGACGGCCTCGCAGAACAGGGCCGCCCCGGGCTTGCGGATCACCAGGCCGCCGAGGACCGCGGGGACCAGCCAGACGCCGTACATCACCGCCTGGCTGGCCGGTGCGGCGGCGAACGCCGGGTCGGCGGCCTTCCACACCAGGCCCCAGGCCCAGAAGATGACGCCGAAGGCCACGGCGATCACGGCGGCGACCACGATGTCGATGGTGCGCCACCGGTTGCTGTCGGTGTGCTGCATGTCGGTACTCCCAGTCCAGCGAGCGAACCAGGAGAAGACGCACGCCGCGCCCGGTTGCTGCCGGACGGCGGCGCGGCTGGAGGTCGACCGAACTCCCTGCGCTGGCATTACCCAGATCAGGTTCGAGGGTCTGCGGGCGGTGCCCGCACTCTCAGCGCTGTGCGCTCCCCTGTCGGATGTGAAGTTGTCTCGGCAGACGCTAGCACCGACCTGCGGCGACGACCCAGCAGGCCACGGTTCCCGGCATTCGTCACCGGCCAGCCGGGCGTCCGGGTCGCCGGCCACCGGCGGGCGTCGGCCCTGGTGCGGGTGGCTGGGTAGGCTGCCGGTCATGCGGGTACCGGCGCGGGGACTGACGTTCGACGTACGGGTCGGCGGCCCGGAGGGCGGTGACCCCGTGCTGCTGCTGCACGGCTTCCCCCAGCACGGCGGGGAGTGGGACGCGGTGGTGCCCGCCCTGCACGCCGCCGGGCTGCGCACCTACGCCCCGGACCAGCGGGGCTACTCGCCCGACGCCCGGCCCGCCGGGGTGGCCGGGTACCGGCTGCCGGAGCTGGTCGCCGACGCGGTGGCGGTGCTGGACGCGCTGGGCGTCGACGCCGCGCACGTGGTGGGGCACGACTGGGGCGCGATCGTCGCCTGGGCGCTGGCCGCCCGGCACCCGGAGCGGGTGCGTACCCTCACCGCGGTCTCGGTGCCCCATCCGGCGGCCTTCGGGTACGCGCTGACCGCCGACCGGGCGCAGCGGGCGCGCTCGGCGTACATGGCGTTGTTCCGCCGGGCGGGCCTGGCGGAGAGGGTGCTGCTGGCCTGGCGGGGGGCGGTGCTGCGCCGGTTGCTGGCCGGGGTCGGGGATTCCGCCCGGGTGGCCCGGTACGCCGGGCCGATGCGGCTGCCGGGCGCGCTGACCGGGGCACTGAACTGGTACCGGGCGATGGCGGGGCGGGACCTGAAGGTGGTCGGCCCGGTGTCGGTGCCGACCAGCTACGTGTGGAGCGACCGGGACGTGGCGGTCGGGCGTACCGCCGCGCAGGCCTGCGCCCGGCACGTGTCGGGGGACTACCGGTTCGTGGTGCTGGCCGGGGTCAGCCACTGGATTCCCGACCGGGCCCCGGGGCCGCTGGCCGAGGCGATCCTGGCCCGGGTGCGCGGGGCCGGCTGAGCCGTCCCGTCGGCGCAGGGGGCGATAGGGGTTCGTGAATCGGTTTCGTGCGATGCCGGATCGGGCACAGGCGTTGCTGCCGACGGGAGGTGCTCCCGTCGGTCGTACCGTCTCATCCGGAGGTAGCGTGTGTCGAAGGAATCCGAGAAGCAGCGCTGGCAGCGCAACTTCGCCGATCTGCTCCAGGAGCTGCGGGTCGCCCAGACCGGCGTGCAGATCCTCTTCGCCTTCCTGTTGACCCTGCCGTTCAGCAACGGTTTCACCCGGACGAGCGAGTTCCAGCGGGACGTCTACATTCTCGCGTTGCTGTCCGCCGCCGCGGCCACCGCGATGATCATCTCGCCGGTCGCCTTCCACCGGGCGCTGTTCCGCCAGGGTCGCAAGCCGGAGCTGGTCCGCTTCGCGCACCGGATGGCGACCGGCGGCCTGGCCTTCATGCTGGTCGCCATGGTGAGCGCGGTCCTGCTGATCGCCGACTTCGTGCTCGACACCGGCATCGCCGTGGTGCTCACCGTGGTCACCGGCCTGTGGTTCCTGACGTTCTGGGTGATCCTGCCGTTCGTCCGGCGTAACTGGGGCGAGGACGACATCGACGACGACGATGACGACCCGGTGGTGCTGAACGGCGACTGACCCCGCGTGGGGTGGTGGATGGTGTGGGCCGGGGGCTCACCCGGGCCGACGGTGGCCGGGGTGAGCCCCCGACGTGTGGCGGGTGGATTCCCGACGCGTGCCGGGCGGGCCGGCCGGTGCGTCAGCGGGCGACGGCCCAGGCCAGCACGGCCGCCAGGATGAGCCCGTTGAGCAGGGCCAGCACCAGGTACGCCTGCGGCGGGATCTTGCGTCCGCGCCGGACGAAGCTGACCAGCACGGCGGCGTACGCCAGCAGCAGCACGGCGATGACGATCAGGAAGTAGAGCACCGCACCACCCTAGACGAGCCGGTGCCGGTGCCCGGCGGCCGACCGTGACCGCCCCACGGCCCGGCGGCACCCAGCCCGGTGCGTCGGGTCTGCCCGTCGTGGCTGAGTCGGGTCCACCCGTCGTGGCTGATCAGGGGACGCGGTGCGCGGATCGACATCGAGTAGTATCGATTATTATCTCTTCCTGTCCCGGGTGCGTCACCGGCCCTGCCCTCGTTGCCGGGCGCGGCAGCCGTCCAGCTGGGGGCGGGCCGGCACCAGCGACGAGGAGTGGACCATGAGAGCAGCGCGACGACGGGTCGCCGGACTGGGCGTGATCACGCTGGCGGTCCTCGCCGGCGGGGTGGCGGTCGCGGCCGGTGCCGGGGCGGCGGCGGCCGGCTGCCGGGTCGACTACAAGGTCACCAGCGAATGGCAGGGCGGCTTCGGGGCGGACGTCACCATCACCAACCTCGGCGACCCGGTCTCCGGCTGGACGCTCACCTGGGCCTTCGCCAGCGGACAGCAGGTCACCCAGGCGTGGAACGCGACGGTCACCCAGAACGGGACGGCGGTCAGCGCGAAGGACGCCGGGTACAACGCCGCCATCGCGACCGGGGCCGGCGTCAGCTTCGGCTTCAACGGCGGGTGGACCACCGCGAACCCGGTCCCCACCGCGTTCGCACTCAACGGGGTCTCCTGCACCGGGGCGACGCCGACCGCCACGCCCTGCCCGCCACCGTCCACCCCGCCGACCCCCACCCCCACGCCGACCCTGACCCCGACGCCCACCCCGACGACGACCCCGACCCGGACGCCCACGCCCACCCCGACCCCCTCGACGCAGGCCAAGGTCACCGTGTGGCTGGCGGGCGACTCCACGGTCGCCAACCCGTCGTCCAGCGGCGTCTGCCCGGTCGGCTGGGGCAACCAGTTCGGCCAGTACCTCAACGGCAACGCGACGGTGGTGAACAGTGCGGTCGGCGGACGCAGCATCCAGACCTGGCTGTACGACCCGAACGTCACCACCACGATGAACTCGGCCGGCGAGTGCGTGGTCAGCCCGCAGACCTACTCGACCCGCTGGCAGGCCATGCTGAACGCCAACGGCGGGATGAAGGCCGGCGACTACCTGTTCATCCAGTTCGGCATCAACGACGGCAGCACCACCTGCAACCGGCACGTCGGCTCGGCCCGCTACAAGGAGCTGCTCGGGGTGATGGCCCGGGCGGCCCAGCAGCGCGGCGCGTACCCGGTCTTCCTCACCCCGGCCGCCGCGATCACCTGCTCGGGCAGCACCGCCGTCGGCAACCGGGGCTTCCTCACCGAGACGTTCGACGCGGGCCGGGCCAACAACGTCCCCGTCATCGACCTGCACAAGCTGAGCTACACGCTCTACAACACGCTGCGGCTCTGCCCCAACAACGGCGACTACAACTCGGGCGCGGTCGGCGCGTTCTTCTGCGCCGACCACACCCACTTCGAGACGGCGGGCGCCCGGCAGATCGCCGGCGTGGTGGCCACCGCGCTGCGCAACCAGCAGCTCGGTCTCGCGGCCTACCTGCGGTGACGGTACGCGGTCCGGCCGGGACGGCCGGAGCGCACCGTGGCCGCCGGTGCCGTGGTCCGTCGCCCCCGGGCGACGGACCACGGGCGGCGGTCAGGAGAGCGCGCAGGGGGTGCCGTTGAGGGCGTACCCGGTGGGGCGGTTGTTGGTGCCGGCGACGTCGGCGAGGAAGCCGAAGCTGACCGACCCGCCGGCCGCGATCGTGCCGTTCCAGCCGGCGTTGGTCGCCCGGACGGTGCCGCCGCTCTGCGTGTAGCTGGCGTTCCACGCCTGGTTGACCCGCTGGCCGTCGGTGAACGTCCACTGGAGCGTCCAGCCGTCGACCGGGGCCGCGCCGGTGTTGCGGATCGTCACCTCGCCCTGGAAGCCACCCTGCCACTGCCCGGTGACCGCGTACCCGACGGCGCAGCCGGTGCCGCCGGCCGGCGGGGTGGTCACCGGGGGCGTGGTGCTGGGCGGCGCGGTGGTGGGCGGCGGGGTGGTCACCGGGGGCGTGGTGGGCGGCGCGGTGGTGGTGGGTGGCACGGTGGTGGGGGTCGGCGTCGGGGTGGTGGACAGCTGCGCGGCGATGGCCGGGGCGAGGCGGGCCGTGATCGCCCGGTGGCCGGCGTCGTTGGGGTGCACCGAGTCGCTCAGCCCGTCGGCGGGCAGCCAGCCGGTGGTGTCCACGTAGAACACGTTGCGGTCGCCGCTCCCGGTGACCGCCGTGACGGCGGCGGCGGTCTCGGCGGCGTACCGGCCGCTGAAGGTGCGCAGCGCGAAGATCGCCGCGCGCGGGTACCTGCCCCGCACGGTACGGATGAAGGTGGCGTACTGGTTCTGGAAGTCCGCGCCGCTCACCCCGTGGCTGCGGTCGTTGGTGCCCAGGTTGATCACCACGGCGTCCGCCTGGTAGCGGCTGAAGTCCCAGGCGGGGCTGTTCGCCGCGTACCCGGTGCGGAGGAACTGGCTGGCCACGCTGACGCAGCCGTCGGCGGTGGCGACCAGGCAGCCCCCGCCGTAGCCGAGTTGGGTGTGCTCGGTCCCGAGCTGCTCGCCGGTCAGCCAGCCGTACGCGGTCAGCGCCGTCCGTGACGAGGTGGTGCCGAGGGTGATGGAGTCGCCGACGAACTCGATCAGCCGGGGCCGGACCGCCGCCGGCAGGGTACGCGCCCCCGAGTCGAGGGTGAGCCCCTGGAACACCGCGTCCCCGGTGTACGAGCCGGCGACCACCCGGTACGACACCACCAGCGTGTGGTTGCCGGCGCGCAGCGGGGTGGGGGTCAGGTTCACCGTGCCGCTGACGTTGGTCAGGTACCGGAAGTCGGCCCCGTCGATGCTGTAGTAGAGGTCGATGGTGCGGCGTTGCCGCAGTTTGACGGTGGTGCCGGTGAACCCGGTCTTGAGGTAGGCGCCGGCCCAGTTCGGCACGTACGCGGTGCTGTTGCTGCGGTCCCAGCGACCGACGAAGGCGATGTTCGCGTCGGTGGGGGAGCCGTCACCGGTGGCGGCGCTGGCCGGGGGCAGGCCGATGAGGGTGGCGGCCAGCACCGCCACCACCCCGGCGGCTCCCGCCGCGAGGATCGACCGACTGCGGGACACGGGCATGGGGACGCTCCCTCTCCGGGCCGTCCGTGCCGACGCACGCCGACGGCCTGCAGACATTTACCATCATCTAAGCCTGCGGGCCGGGGGGACACAACAGGTGACGGTGCCTAACGGCCGCCGCGCAGGCCGAGTCGACGCAGCTCCAGGGCGGCGAGCGCGTCGACGGTGGCGTCGTCGCCGCGCCGCCACGCCTGGGCCACGTCCGGATCGATCCTGGTCAGCCGGCGCAGCGGCTGGCTGGTCAGCGCGCGCAGCGCCAGCAGGTCCCGGCCGGCCGGGCCGGCGGCGAGCGCCTTCGCCGAGGCGGCCCGGCGCATCCAGCGCAGCCGCAGCGGCAGCCAGCCGAACAGCACCAGCCCGAGCGGGAAGACCAGCACCGCGACACTCAGCGCCAGGGCGAGCTGGCCGACCAGCTCCTGCTGGTCCCGCCCCGCCTCGGCCATCGCCCGGGCGGCGTCGGCGGCCTTGGTGAACGGCCCGGTCAACTCGTCGCCGACCAGCGGCACCCGGCCCACCTTGCCGCCGGCGTCGGCCAGGTTGTCGGCGAGTCCACCGCCGGCCCCCTCCAGCTTCCGCCCCGGTACGGCGAGCTTCTCCACCAGGTCGTACAGCCACAGCGCGAAGCGGACCGCCGCGTAGACCCAGACGACGACGAGCAGGTCGGTGAGGAACTGACGGAGGGCGACCGGAAAACGGTCAGCGTAGATCTTCACGGCCGACAGCGTGCCACGAGGCGGGCCGTCCGGCACCCCCCGCCCGGCCGGCCGCCGGCTCGCCGGAAGGTGACGCCCCCTCCCCGGCGTGACTGACCGCGTCCGCCACGATGTGCGCGACGTGCTCGTCGACCAGGGCGTAGGCGATCTCCCGGCCGCGTCGGGAGCCTCGCACCACTCCGGCGCCGCGCAGCACCCGCAGGTGCTGGGAGACCAGCGGCTGCGGTGCGCCGAGCTGCTCGACCAGCTCGTGCACGCACCGCTCACCCTGGGCCAGCTCGCTGACGATCGCCAGTCGGATCGGGGCGGACAGCGCCCGGAGCAGCTCGCCCGCGCCCTCGAAGGCGTCGTAGCCGTGGGTGCCGGTCACCCCGTAACGGTAACCAATACCGGTGACGGCACACCGGTCGGCGTCACCGGAGCACCACCTCGTGCGGCTCCGGCGTGCCGGCCACCACCGGGGCGGACCGGCGGCGCAGCACCCGCCAGGCGGCGGCGGCCAACGCCACCACCAGGAAGGACGCGATCGCCAGCAGCACCACCGAGGCGCCGGGGGCGGTGTCGGCGGTGGCCGCCACCCAGATCCCCGCCCCGGCGGCGAACAGGCCGAGCGCCATGGCCGCCGTCATGGTGCTGCGGAAGCCCCGGGTGACCTGCTGCGCGGTGGCCACCGGGACCACCATCAGGGCGCTGATCAGCAGCACGCCGACGGCGCGCATGGCGATGGTGACGGTGACCGCGGTGGCGACTGCCAGCAACAGGTTCAGCGCCCGGACGGGCAGCCCGGCCACCCGGGCGTACTCCTCGTCGTGGCAGACCGCGAAGAGCGCCGGGCGCAGCGCCAGCATCAGCACCGCGATGGTCGCGCCGAGCACCGCGATGGTGGTCAGGTCGGCGGGGGAGGTGGTGGTGAGCGACCCGAACAGGTAGGCGTTGAGGTTGGCGCTGCTGGCGTCGGAGAGGCCGACCAGCATCACGCCACCGGCGATGCCGCCGTAGAACAGCAGCGCCAGCGCCAGGTCGCCGGAGGTGCGCCCGCGGGCCCGGACCAGCTCGATGGTGACCGCGCCGAGGATCGCCGCGACCACCGCCACCAGCACCGGCGAGCGGTTGAGCAGCAGGCCCGCGCCGACGCCGGTGAGCGCGACGTGACCGATGCCGTCACCGATCAGGGCCAGCCGCCGCTGCACCAGGTAGATGCCGAGCGCCGGGGCGGTCAGCCCGATCACCAGCGCGCCGAGCAGCGCCCGCTGCATGAAGTCGTACTGGAAGAGGTCCATCGTTCAGCTGCTCCACAGCCCGGCGGGCTCCTCGGGACCGTGCGGGTGCACGTGGTCGTGGTCGGGCTCGGCGTGGTGCCCGGCCGGTTCCGGCACCGCGCCGTCGTGGCAGACGCCGCCCTGGTGCACCACCACGGCCCGGCTGATCAGCGGACGCAGCGGCCCCAGCTCGTGGGCGACCAGCAGCACAGTGCCCCCGGTGCCGAGGAAGTCGTGCAGCGCCCCGGCGAACGCCTCCTGGCTGGCCGCGTCGACCCCGGCGGTCGGCTCGTCGAGCACCAGCAGCTCCGGCTCGCCGGCCAGGGCGCGGGCGATCAGGGTGCGCTGCTGCTGGCCGCCGGAGAGGGTGGCCACCGGGTCACCGGCCCGGTCGGCGAGCCCGACCGCGTGCAGCGCCGCGGCGACCGCGGCCCGGTCGGCGCGGCCGGGTGGGCGCAGCACCCCCCGGCGGGCCAGCCGCCCGGAGGCGACCACCTCCCGGACGGTGGCCGGCACGCCGCTGCCGGCGCCGAGCCGCTGCGGGACGTACCCGATCCGGTGCCACTGCCGGAACCGGCGCTGCGGGACGCCGAACAGCGTGACCGTGCCGGTGCCGAGCGGGACCAGCCCGAGCACGGCGCGGATCAGGGTGGACTTGCCGGAGCCGTTGGCCCCCAGCACCGCCACCACCTCGCCGGCGGTGACCGTCAACGAGACGTCCCGCAGCACCGGTCGGCCGTCGTAGCCGACCGAGGCGTGCCCGACCTGGATCACGGGTGTGGTCACGAGCACCCCAGGGCGGTACGGAGCGTGGTCAGATTCGCGCGCATCACCGAAAGGTAGTCCCCACCCCCGTCAGTGGAGAGCCCTTCGATCGGGTCGAGCACCGCGGTCTTCGCGCCGACCTCGGCGGCGATGGTCTCGGCGACCTTCGGGCTGACCAGCGTCTCGAAGAAGATCGTGGTGGCCTTGTGCTCGCGGGCCTCGCGGGCGACCTCGGCCAGCCGCTGCGGGGCGGGCTCGGTGTCCGGGGTGAGCCCGGTGAGGCCGATCTGCTCCAGCCGGTAACGCTCGGCGAGGTAGCCGAAGGCGGCGTGGCTGACCACGATCTCCCGGCGCTGGCAGGTTGCCAGGCCGGCGGTGTACTCGGCGTCGAGCTTGTCCAGCTCGCCGCGCAGTGTCCGGGCCCGGGTGGTGTAGTCGGCGGCCCGGTCCGGGTCGACGGCGCCGAGCCGTTCGGCGAGCTTGTCGGCGACGGTGGCCAGCCGGGTCGGGTCCAGCCAGAGGTGCGGGTCCTTGCCGCCGTCCTCCTCCTCGGCGTGACCGTCCTCACCTTCGTGGTCGTGTCCGCCGGCCGCCGCGTCGCGCAGCGACACGACGGTGGTCACGTCGAGGGACCGGTCGGCGGCGTTCTGCGCGACGGCCTCGTCCACCGCCGGCTGGAAGCCCTTGAGGTAGAAGACCAGCTCGGCGTCGCTGACCTGGCCGACCTGCCGGGGGTTGAGCTCCAGGTCGTGCGGTTCGGCGCCGGGCTTGGCCAGGTTGGTGACGGTGACCGCGCCGCCGCCGACCCGCTCGGCGACGTACTGGAGGGGGTAGAAGGCGGCGACCACGTCCACCCGGTCCGGGTCGGCTCCGGCCTGCGAGGTCGAGCAGGCGGTGCCGCCGGCCAGGACGAGCAGGGCGGTGGCGGCGGCGGTCAGGGCGCGGGGGAGGGTACGGGCGGTCATGTCGGCAACTGTCCGTGAAAACGAGAATGATTGTCAAAAACGCATGCGTGCATGTCAGAAGATCTTGACCAGGGCCACCGTGACCAGCAGCGTCACCATCACCAAGCGGAGCACGCGGGTCTGCGGCGCCTGCACCGGCCAGGTGACGGCCAGCAGGTAGACCAGCCCGGCGGCCAGCGCCAACAGCAGCAGACCGCCGACCGGGCCGGGCGCGAAGAGCGCCACCAGCACCAGCGCCAGGGCGGCGAGGAACACCGACGTCGGGTTCACCCGGGCCAACCGGGCCAACAGGGGGCGCTGCGTAGGCTGCATCCCACAGACTCTACGAGGAGGAACCCGGTGCTGGTCACCAACCGGTTCGTGGTCGCCGTCGAGGCGGCGGACGACTTCACCGTCCGGGCGCACGCCGCCCTGGCCGCGCTCGCCGCCCGCCCCGGCTACCGGCGCGGCGAGCTGCTGCGCGCCCTCGACGACCCCCGGCACTGGTGCCTGCTCACCGAATGGGAGTCGGTCGGGACCTACCGCCGGGCGCTGGGCGGCTTCGACGTCAAGATCACCGCCGTGCCGCTGCTCGCCGAGTCGCTCGACGAGCCCTCGGCGTACGAGACGCTGGCCGGCGCCGCCCCCGAGGGCGAGGTGGTGGTCGTGGACAGCGACCGGGCCGCGCGCCCGCACCGCTGAGGCTGATCGGGCCGCGCGGCCGCAGCGTTGAGGCTGATCGGGCCGCGCGTCCGCAGCGTTGAGCCCGGGGGCACTACCCTGCTCCTATGACCGCTCCCGGCCCGGCAGCCCCACCGCCGCACCCCGCGACACCCGGCCCGGACGGCAGCCCGCCGCCGGCCGCCCCGGGCGTGCCCGCCCCGCCGGGGGCCGCGGGGGCGTTCGACCCGCCCGGGGCCACCGGGATGCCCACCCCGACCGGTGACCCGGGGGTGCCCGCTCCGCCCCCCGGCCCGGGAGTGGCACCGCCGTTCGCCGCCCCGCCCACCGAGGGTGGCCGCAAGCGGCTCTGGCTGGGGCTCGGCGTCGGGGCGCTGGCCCTGGTGATCTGCTGCGGCGGCGGTGGCGCGGCGGCCGTCGGGCTGGTGGTCAGCAACGTGCAGGCGATCGAGGAACAGGGCCAGGCGGTCACCGACGACTACTACCGGGCACTGGTCGACAAGCAGTACGGCAGGGCGTACGAGAAGCTCTGCGACGACGCCCGGCGGCGGGAGTCCCGGGGCGAGTTCACCCGCCGGGTCGCCGAGGAGCCGGCGGTCGCCAGTTACCGGGTCGGCGACGTCGACCCGCAGACCCTGACCGTGCCCGTCGACGTCACCTTCAGCGGCGGCGGGCGGGGCACCCAGCAGGTCACCCTCGCCGCCGACCAGCAGACCGGCGGCATGGAGGTCTGCGGGGTGAGCTGAGCCGGCACCGGTATTCTGCTGGGTCCGGGGCGCTGCTGGTCGTACCGTTGTCCCGGACCGTCCGGTCCCACCCACCTCGAAGCCACGCCGACCGCCAGCCGGCGTAGGAGGAAACATGCCAGCCGACCGTATCGACGCCGTCGTCAGCCTCGCCAAGCGCCGAGGCTTCGTCTTCCCCTCCAGCGAGATCTACGGGGGCACCCGGTCGGCGTGGGACTACGGCCCGCTCGGCGTGGAGCTGAAGGAGAACGTCCGTCGGCAGTGGTGGAAGGCCATGGTCCAGCAGCGCGACGACGTGGTCGGCCTCGACTCGGCCGTCATCCTGGCCCGCCGGGTCTGGGAGGCCAGCGGCCACCTCGCCGAGTTCGTCGACCCGCTCACCGAGTGCCAGTCCTGCCACAAGCGGTTCCGCGCCGACCACCTGGAGGAGGCGTACGCCGAGAAGCACGGCAAGCCGCTGACCTCGTTGCAGGAGCTGAACTGCCCCAACTGCGGCAACAAGGGCACCTTCACCGAGCCGAAGATGTTCAACGGCCTGATGAAGACCTACCTCGGCCCGGTGGAGAGCGACGAGGGCCTGCACTACCTGCGCCCGGAGACCGCCCAGGGCATCTTCGTCAACTACAACAACGTGGCGACCGCGGCCCGCAAGAAGCCGCCGTTCGGCATCGCGCAGACCGGCAAGTCGTTCCGCAACGAGATCACCCCGGGCAACTTCATCTTCCGCACCCGCGAGTTCGAGCAGATGGAGATGGAGTTCTTCGTCGAGCCCGGCTCCGACGAGCAGTGGCACGAGTACTGGTTGCAGGAGCGCTGGAACTGGTACCTCGACCTGGGGCTGTCGGAGGAGAACCTGCGCTTCTACGAGCACCCCAAGGAGAAGCTCTCGCACTACTCGAAGCGCACCGTCGACATCGAGTACCGGTTCCGGTTCGGCGGCACCGAGTTCGCCGAGCTGGAGGGGGTGGCCAACCGCACCGACTTCGACCTGTCCACGCACAGCAAGCACTCCGGCGTGGACCTGTCGTACTTCGACCAGACCCGCAACGAGCGCTGGGTGCCGTACGTCATCGAGCCGGCCGCCGGCCTGACCCGCGCGGTGCTGGCCTTCCTGCTGGAGGCGTACGACGAGGACGAGGCCCCGAACACCAAGGGCGGCGTCGACAAGCGCACCGTGATGCGGTTCGACCCCCGGCTGGCCCCGGTCAAGGTGGCGGTGCTGCCGTTGTCCCGCAACGAGGCGCTCTCGCCGAAGGCCAAGGGGCTGGCCGCCCAGCTCCGCAAGCGCTGGGTGGTGGAGTTCGACGACTCGCAGGCGATCGGTCGCCGCTACCGCCGGCAGGACGAGATCGGCACCCCGTTCTGCGTCACCGTCGACTTCGACACCCTCGACGACGACGCGGTGACCGTGCGGAACCGGGACACCATGGCCCAGGAGCGGGTGGCCCTGGACCAGGTCGAGCGCTACCTGATCGAGCGGCTGCCCGGCTGCTGACCCCGGTCGCCGTCGTGCCGGCCCCGTCCACGGAGCGGGGCCGGCGCGCGTTCCGTCGATCTCTGGCCGTCCGGTCCTTGAGCCGGTGGGTGGGCCGTGCCAGCATTCCCGGTGCTGGATCTCTACCGGGGGTGGGCATGACGGGTGCGGCGCGACCTGACCACGATCACTCCCCGGACCGTCGCCGGCTGCTGCGCCGGGCCGTGACGGTCGCCGTCGCCAGCGCGGGCACCGGCGTCGCCGCCACCGTCGGCCTGGCCGGCACCGCCCGGGCCGCCCCGGGCGACCACCTCACCATGGGTACGACGAACGACTCCGGCCCGGCGACCACCACGCTCGACGTCGGCTACGCCGGGCTGACCCTGCGGAACACCGCCGGTGCGCCTTTGCGGCTGGTGCCCGGCGAGCAGGTCTACCCGCAGGTGCAGGATGCGGTGGCCGGCACCGTCGCGGTGGACCCGGCGGGGGACCTGTTCGTGCGGGCCGGTCCGCCCGGCGGGGAGGTCGACAGTTGGCTGTGGACGAGCGAGTGGGCGACCACCTCGGTCCCGGTGCGGCCGACCCGGGTGCTGGACAGCCGGGATCCGGACCTGCGTCGCACCATCGTCTCGGGGGCCTCGACGCTCGACCCGGCCGGCCGGCTGACCCCCGGCAACCCGATCGTGCTGAGCCTGGACCACCTGGTCCGGGACGGCCGGGCCGTCAAGGGCAACGTGACGGTGGTCGGGATGACCGGCCCGGGCTTCCTGACCGCGTGGGGCAGCGGTGCCAGGCCGACCGCGTCGACGGTGAACTGGTCGACCGCCGGTCAGATCCTGTCCAACTTCCTCTTCGCCGAGCTGGGCACCGTCGGCGGGTACCGCAGCGTGCTGACGGTGCAGGTCTCCGCACCGACCCACGTGATCGTCGACCTGACCGGTCTGCTGGTCGGCCACCCGGGCCAGGTCCCCGCGGGCACCGCCGCTGCCGCCGCCGCGCCCCCGGTGGAGCCGGCCCGGGTGGCGGCCGCCCCCGGTGAGCCGGTCGTCATCGGCGTGCCGAACAGCCCCGGCGTCACCACGCTGACCAGTGCCGCCCCGGACGGCGCCGCCACGCTGGCGCTGCGGAACCCGACCGGGGCGACCCTGGAGCTGACCCAGGAGGCCGGTCGCCGGCCCGGCATGCTGGACGTGGGCGTCGTCGGCGTCGACCCGGGCGGGCTGTACGTCGGCGACGGCAGCTCCGGCGGGCACACCGCGTACAGCACGGCGAACGCGACCATGCTGGTGCCGGTACCGCCGACCCGGATCCTCGACACCCGCAGCGCCGCCGGTCGGTCCCGGCTGCTGGAGGGCGCCGCCCGGATCGACGCCCGGGGCCGGGTGCTGGCCGAGACGCTGCTGGTCGTGCACCTGCGCGATCTCGTCGAGTACGGCGACGGGATGCTGGGGAACCTCACCGTGGCGGACACCACGCGGGGTGGCTTCGCCACGGTGTGGGGCACCGGCGGCCTGCCCGTCGCGTCCACCGTCAACTGGTGGACCGCCGGCCAGCTGCTGTCCAACGGGGTGATCACCCAGCTCGGCGACTACGAGACGGCCGGCGGCGACCACTACCCGGACGTGGTCGGCATCCACCTCCAGAAGAGCGCGGCGGCGGTGGTCCTCGACCTGACCGGCCTGCTGGTCCACCACCCGGAGTCCGCCGTCGGCGCCCGTCCGGGGCCGGCCCGCACCACCGCCGGCTCCGCCGGCCGCCGGGCGCGGGCCCGGGCGATCAGACAGGCCGCCGCGCCCGGCGCTCCGGTGGTCGGCGGGCAAACCAACGACGCGGGTACGGCCGAGACGGTGCTGGTCGGTGGCTCGGCGACGGCCCCGACGCTGGCGCTGCGGGGCACCGGCCCGATGCTGCGGCTGTTCCCCACGCCGGAGAGCGCCGTCCCGGTGGAGTTGCCGACCGGTTCCCTCGCCGTGACCCCCGTCGGCGATCTGGTCCTCGGTGGCCGGGACGGCCGGCGGGCGTACGTCCACACGTCGCGCTGGGCCAACCGGACGGTGGCGGTCCCCCCGGTGCGTCTGCTGGACACCCGGGCACTGGCCAGCTATTCCGCCAACGTCCTCGCCGGTGCCGACGGGGTGGTGTCGGGCAGGTTGCAGGCGGGCCGCACCCTGCACCTGACCCTCGGCCGCGTCCCGTCGGTGCCGGACGGGGTGGCGGTCGGTGCCTTCCTCAACGTCACCGTTGCGGACACGGTCGCCGGGGGAGTGCTCACCGCCTTCCAGGCGGGGGTGACCAGGCCGGAGACCTCCTCGCTGAACTGGTGGGGGCCGAACCAGGTCCTGTCCAACCTGGTGGAGGTGCCGCTGGGCGTCCACGACGGCGACCCGTTCGCGTTCGCCGTCCACGTCCGGGCCGCGACCGCGGTGATCGTGGACGTCTCGGCCCTGATCCTGTCGCGTCCGGGCCGGGGCTACTGACCGGCGGCCGCCGTCGCGGTGTGGCTTCGCCCACCGTCGCGTCGGTGGACCGGCCACCGCGGGTGGGCGGTCCGCCGATGGCATGGGATTCTGGGGTACGTGACCAGTCCCGCTGCGGTCCCGCGCCCGCTCGCCATCGGCCCCCACCAGGTGTGGCCGCCGGTGGTGCTCGCGCCGATGGCCGGCATCACCAACGTCGGTTTCCGGCAGCTCTGCCGGGAGCAGGGCGGTGGCATCTACGTCTGCGAGATGATCACCACGATCGCGCTGGTCCAGCGGAACCCGAAGACCCTGCGCATGATCGCCTTTGGTGCCGACGAGCAGCCGCGCAGTCTCCAGCTCTACGGTACCGATCCGGAGGTCACCGCGGCGGCGGTGCGGATCGTGGTGGAGCGGGACCTGGCCGACCACATCGACCTGAACTTCGGCTGCCCGGTGCCGAAGGTGACCCGGCGGGGCGGCGGGTCGGCCCTGCCCTGGCGTCGCCGGCTCTTCGCCCGGCTGGTCCGGGCCGCGGTGGACGCCGCGTCACCCGCCGGGGTGCCGGTCACGGTCAAGATGCGCAAGGGCATCGACGACGACCACCTGACGTACGTCGAGGCGGGGCTGGCCGCCCAGGACGCCGGGGTCGCGGCGGTCGCCCTGCACGGGCGTACCGCCGCGCAGCGGTACTCCGGCACCGCCGACTGGGACGCCATCGCCACCCTCAAGCAGGCGCTCGACGTGCCGGTGCTCGGCAACGGCGACATCTGGGAGGCCGACGACGCGCTGCGGATGGTGGCCCACACCGGGGTGGACGGGGTGGTGGTGGGCCGGGGCTGCCTGGGGCGGCCGTGGCTCTTCGCCGACCTGGAGGCGGCGTTCGACGGCCGGCCGGAGCGTCGGCTGCCGACCCTCGGCGAGGTCGCGGTGACCATGCGACGGCACGCCGAACTGCTGGTGGACCAGTTCACCGCCGGTTCGCGTACCCCGGCCCGGGGCGAGCGGGACGGCTGCACCGACTTCCGCAAGCACGTCGCCTGGTATCTCAAGGGCTTCCCGGTGGGTAGCGGGTTGCGCCGGGAGCTCGCCATGATCGAGAGCCTGGCCCAGCTGGACGACCTGCTGGGCAAGCTCGACGCGGCCGAGCCCTTCCCGGTGGCCGCCCTCGGCCAGCCGCGCGGCCGGACGAACTCCCCCGGCAAGGTCTTCCTGCCCGAGGGCTGGCTGGCCAGCCGGGACGACGACACCGTCCCCGAGGGCGCCGAGCTGGACGACTCGGGCGGCTGAGACCACCGGCGGCGTCCCGGCCACCCTCCGGCGGCGCTGCCTGCCGGCCGTGCCGTCTCGTGACCGTGCTGCGCGGCGCCGCACGGCGAAGGGCCGACCCCGAGGGGTCGGCCCTTCGCCCATGCCGGGTGGGACGGGTCAGGAGGCGTAGCCGCGGCTGGCGATCCAGTGGGCCAGCTCGTCGACGTCGATCCGGTAGGCGGCGGTGTCCGGGTTGGCCGAGTCGGCGATCGTCACGACCCGCCCACCGTCGCGGTAACCGACGACGCTGATGTAGTGCCCGCCCTCGAAGGAGTGGGTGTTGCCGTCGGTGTCGGTGGCGGTGCCGGCGATGTTGGCGACCACGGCGCGGCCGTCGTCCACCGCCCGGACGATGTCGGCGCGCAGCTGCTCGACGCGCTTGCCGTCGACCTTGCCCGCCGGGATCTCGGTGCTCCGGTAGGCGTCCTTGCGGCCAGTCTCCTTGTTCAGGATCGGGGTGATGTCGTTGATGCTGTCCGTGCCGCTCTCGGTGGTGCCCATCTCCTTGGCCATGGCGTCCACGTCGATCTTCTTACCCTGGACGCTCAGCGCGTTACGGGCGGCGGCGGGGCCGCAGTAGTAGAAGTTCGGCTGGGCCGCGTAGTCGACCTTCAGCTCCCGCTCGCCGGCGGGCCGGCGGTCGGTCTGCACCACGGCGGCGGGCCGGTTGGTCTCGGCGGCGTGCGCGGCCAGCGCGGGGCCGGCGATGCCACCGGCGGTGACGGCCAGGCCGGCAGCGGTCAGCACGGTCTTACGCAGGATGTCGGTACGCATGATGGGGGTGCTCCTCTGCATCTCGGGGGTCCACGCCCGGACACGTCCGCAGGGGGTGCGGGACGGGCGTGGTCGCGCCGTAGGGCAGGTGAAGAGGTAGCTCGGACCGGCGGTTCGCGGGGTGCCGGCCGGGGATGTGTAACCGAGCCGGTGGGGCAGGCATTCCGCGCCCGCTCGCCCGGCCGGCTCGCTGGCTGGCGCAGCGCTGCCGCGCTGGGCACATCCGCACTGGGCGCACCCGCGTCCGGGCCAGGCCGGCCGGGGGACGGGATCACGCCGATGCCAGGTGTAACGACCCCGCCTGGCCGACGATTCCACCCTGCGGGTGACCCCCGTCACCCGGCCCGTGGCCGATCCGCCAGCGCAAACCCCGTATCCGACGACACCGTCACCGACCCCCATCCGGTCACTGAGCGTCATGGACCACACCCCTCACCCCTGGCCCGTCTCCATCCTTTGCTCTGCTGCCCTCGGCGCGACAGTCACGGCGGGTGTCTGGTGCGTATGTGGCGGCAGAGCAAAGGATGGGGATGGGGGTTGGTGGTGGTTGCTGGGGTTGGTGGGAACGGGCAGGTCAGGCCGATTCAAGGGCGGAGGGGTTGGGTGGCCCGCTCGATGAGGTCGAGAATTGCTCACTCTGCGTAGTTGTGGGCGGTCTCCGTCTGGAGGTGACGGAACGTGGTTCTGGGGCCATCGGGTCGGGGCCTGGGCCTGCCGGCGGATCGGAGAGGTGCAGCAGCCGCCGGTCAGGAGGTGCGGGTGTCGTTGGCCCGTGGCGCCGGTGCCGGCATCGGCTGCGGTGTCCCGGGGGCGGGTGTGTGAGCGGGTGTGGTGTGGGTGGGGCGGGAGGTGGGTGCGGTGTGGGGGAGGTGGCGGACGGGCGGTGCAGCCGGCCAGGGGATCTCCGGGGACGGGTGGAAGGCGATGCCGGCGGCGTGCCAGCGGGGGCCGTGGCCGGCGAGCCGGTCCCGGAAACCGGCCCAGCTGCGGGTGGACGGCGTGGACCAGGCCACCTCGGCGAGGGCGGGCAGTCGGGGGAGGAGCAGGAACTCGATCTCGGCCAGCGAGGTCACCGACTCGGTCCAGAGCGGGGCCTCCAGGCCGAGCACCGCCTCGGCGGGGACGCCGGCCAGGTGGGTCGCCGGATCCCAGTGGTACGCCCGGTGCACGTCGATCAGGCCCGCCCAGTTGTGTCCGAGCGGGGTGTCCGGGGTGTACTTCATGTCCAGGTACGCGTGGTTGCCGGGGGAGAGGATCAGCCGCGCGCCCCGCCGTACCGCCTCGGCCACGGTGGGGTCGTCGCCGTCGGTGCCCCACCACTGGAGCACCCGGCTGTCGACCTGCCCGGCGGGGGTGATCTGGTGCCAGCCGACCACGGTCCGGCCGAGCCCGGCGACGATCCGCTGCACCCGCTCCACGAAGCCGGTGTAGGCCGCCCCCTTGACCTTGTACGCCTCGTCGCCGCCGATGTGCAGCCACGGCCCGGGGGTCGCCGCGGCCAGCTCGCCGAGCACGTCGGCGACGAAGGCGTACGTCCGCTCGTCGGCGGGGTCGACGTGGCTGAAGCCGACTTCGGTGCCGGTGTACGGCGGCGGCGCGACCTTGTCCGGCGCGAGTTCGGGGTACGCGACCAGCGCGGCGTTGGTGTGGCCGGGCAGGTCGACCTCGGGGACGACGGTGATGTGCCGGCGGGCGGCGTACTCGACGATGCGTCGGTAGTCGGCGGCCGTGTACCAGCCGCCGGGGCCACCGCCGACCTCGGTGCGCCCACCGACGGTGGTCAGCCGGGGCCAGGAGTCGACGGCGATCCGCCAGCCCTGGTCGTCGGTGAGGTGCAGGTGCAGGTGGTTGAGCTTGTACCGGGCCAGGTGGTCGAGCACCCGGCACACGTCGTCGACCCCGAAGAAGTGCCGGGCCACGTCGAGCATCGCGCCCCGGTAGGGGAAGCGGGGTCGGTCGACGATCGTCCCGCCGGGCACCACCCAGCGTTCGGCCACCGGCGTCCGGCTCTCCACCGCCGTGGGCAGCAGTTGCCGCAGCGTCTGTACGCCGTGGAAGAGACCGGTGGCGGTGTCGGCGGTGATCCGTACCCCGTCGGGGTCGACGTCGAGCCGGTATCCCTCCTCGTCGCCGGCCGCCGGCCCCGTGTGGCGGGGCGCTGCGGCAGCGCCCAGGGTGAGCCATAGCGGCCCCGGGGCGGTCGGCAGGTCGGCGACCGGGAGCGGGTAGCCGGTGGCCGGGCGGAGCAGCTCCGCGAGGTGCTCCGCGACCTCCCTGGCGGCCGGGTCGGCGCTCACCCGTACCGCCGCGTCGGCGGGGAGGACGAAGTCGGCGGCCGGCCGCGGGCGCACCGACACGGGCGCGGGCACCACGTCACCCAACCCGACGGTCGGCCGGGCGAGCAGCCGACCGGCGGCCTCCACCGCGCTACGGGCCAGCGCGGTCGCCGACGGCGCCACCGTGGGCGACCCCTGCGGCGTGGCCGTCGCCGCCCCTGCCGGCGTCACGGTGGGCGACCCCTGCGGCACGACCGGGGCCGGCACGACCGGGGCCGGCATGACCGGGGCCGGCATGACCGGGGCCGGCATGACCGGGGCCGGCATGACCGGGGCCGGCATGACCGGGGCCGGCATGACCGGGGCCGGCACGACCGGGGCCGGTGCGGCCGGCGTCGGCCCGCCGGGGGCGGGGGCGGCCGGGGCCGGGTCGGCGTCGGCCTGCCTCGGCTGCTCGGTGACGGGGGCGACGCCGGTACGTGGGGTGCGCGACACGGGGCGGCTCCGGGGGGGGTGTATTCGCGAGGGATATGGCAAAGGTCAGGTTTGGCGAAACCGGTGACGTCAAGGGTACGAGGAGAAACCGGAATTGCGTGATCGTGCTCGTGGAAGCGTTCCCAGAAACCCGCGCGAACGCGGATAGTCGTGACGGCTGTGCCTATTGTCACCGAACGGTCCCGGGCCGCCCGATGTTCGCTTAACCTTCGCCCACCGATCGCTGACCAGGCCGGATGGCCGCAGGTTGGCCCCGGGGTAGGTCAGAACTGAACCTTCGTTAAGTGTCAATTCCGGCGCGCGTGGGAGGCTTCTGGTGACAGTGCAGGAGAAGGCTGGCGACAAGTACGTCTACGACTTCGCCGAGGGCAACAAGGAACTCAAGGACCTGCTCGGCGGCAAGGGGGCCAACCTCGCCGAGATGACCAACCTGGGCCTGCCGGTGCCGCCCGGCTTCACCATCACCACCGAGGCCTGCCAGGCGTACCTGGCGACCGGGCGGGAGCCGGACGGGCTGGCCGGGCAGATCGAGACCCACCTGGAGGCGCTGGAACGGGGGATGGGGCGGCGGCTCGGCGACCCGCAGGACCCGCTGCTCGTCTCGGTACGCTCCGGCGCCAGGTTCTCCATGCCCGGCATGATGGAGACCGTCCTCAACGTCGGCCTCAACGACCGCAGCGTCGAGGGGCTCGCCCGGCAGGCGAGCAGCGCCGACCCGGACTCCTCCGGCAGCGCCGACCGGTTCGCCTGGGACTCCTACCGCCGGCTGATCCAGATGTTCGGCAAGACCGTCTGCGAGGTGCCGGGCGAGCAGTTCGAGCACGCCCTCGACGAGGCCAAGCGCGCCAAGGGCACCCACGACGACCTCGACCTCGACGCCGACGACCTGCGCGGGCTGGTCGAGACGTACAAGAAGATCTTCGCCGAGCACACCGGGCGGGAGTTCCCGCAGGAGCCGCGCGAACAGCTCGACCTGGCCATCCGGGCGGTCTTCGCGTCGTGGAACGCGGAGCGGGCGGTCCTCTACCGCCGCCAGGAACGCATCCCCGCCGACCTGGGCACCGCCGTCAACGTGGTGGCGATGGTCTTCGGCAACCTCGGCCCCGACTCCGGCACCGGGGTCGCCTTCACCCGCGACCCGGGCAGCGGCGCGCAGGGCATCTACGGCGACTACCTGGCCAACGCCCAGGGGGAGGACGTCGTCGCCGGCATCCGCAACACCGTGCCGTTGCAGGAGCTGGAACGGCTCGACCCGAAGTCCTACCGCGAACTGCTCGACATCATGGCCCGGCTGGAGGGGCACTACCGGGACCTCTGCGACATCGAGTTCACCATCGAGCGGGGCAAGCTGTGGATGCTCCAGACCCGGGTGGGCAAGCGCACCGCCGCCGCCGCGTTCGTCATCGCCGGCCAGCTCGTCGACGAAGGCCTGATCGACCTGGACGAGGCGCTGCACCGGGTCAACGGGGCACAGCTCGCCCAGCTCATGTTCCCCCGCTTCCAGCTCGACCACGAGTTCGAGGCGGTCGCCCGGGGCATCGGGGCCTCCCCGGGGGCCGCGTCCGGCGCGGTGGTCTTCACCTCGGCCCGCGCGGTCGAGCTGGCCGCCGAGGGGAAGTCGGTGATCCTGGTCCGCCGGGAGACCAACCCCGACGACCTCAACGGCATGATCGCCGCCCAGGGCATCCTCACCTCGCGCGGCGGCAAGACCAGCCACGCCGCCGTGGTGGCCCGGGGGATGGGCAAGACCTGCGTCTCCGGGGCCGACGGGCTCGAGGTCGACGTGCCGGCCAGGCGGTTCACCGTCGGCGGGCACACCGTCGTCGAGGGGGACGTCGTCTCCATCGACGGCACCACCGGCAGGGTCTACCTGGGCGAGGTGCCGGTCACGCCGTCCGAGGTGGTGCAGTACTTCGAGGGCAGCCTCGACCCGGAGCGGACCGACGACGCGCTCGTCCGGGCCGTACACCGGATCATGACGCACGCCGACACGCGACGGCGGCTGGCCGTGCGGACGAACGCCGACACCGGGGCGGACGCGGCGCGTGCCCGGCGCTTCGGCGCCGAGGGCATCGGCCTGTGCCGCACCGAGCACATGTTCCTCGGTGACCGGCGGGAACTGGTCGAGCGGCTGATCCTCGCCGCCACCGACGCCGACCGCACCGCCGCCCTCGCCGCTCTGCTGCCCCTGCAGCGCCGGGACTTCGTGGAGATCTTCCGCGAGATGGCCGGGCTGCCGGTCACCGTCCGGCTGATCGACCCGCCGCTGCACGAGTTCCTGCCCCCGCTGGAGCAGCTCGCGGTCAACGTCGCGGTCGCCCAGGAACGCGGCGAGGACGTCGCCAAGGAGGAGGCGCTGCTCGCCGCCGTCCGACGGATGCACGAGGAGAACCCGATGCTCGGCCTGCGCGGCGTGCGCCTCGGCCTGGTCATCCCCGGCCTGTTCGCGATGCAGGTCCGGGCCATCGCCGAGGCCGCCGTCGCGGTCACCCGCGACGGCGGCACCGCCTGTCCGGAGATCATGGTCCCGCTGGTCGGCGCGGTCCAGGAGCTGGAGACGGTACGCGCCGAAGCCGAGAAGATCATCGCCGAGGTGGTCGGGGACAGCGGGGTCGAGGTGCTGATCGGCACCATGATCGAGGTGCCCCGGGCGGCGCTGACCGCCGGCCAGATCGCCGAGGCGGCGCAGTTCTTCTCCTTCGGCACCAACGACCTCACCCAGATGGGCTGGGGCTTCTCCCGGGACGACGTCGAGGGCGCGTTCTTCTGGCGCTACCTGGAACTGGGCATCTTCGGCATCTCCCCGTTCGAGTCGATCGACCGCGACGGCGTGGGCCGGCTGGTCCGGATCGCCGCCGAGGAGGGCCGGGCCGCCCGCCCCGGGCTGAAGCTCGGCGTCTGCGGCGAACAGGGCGGCGACCCCGACTCGGTGCACTTCTTCCACGAGGTGGGGCTGGACTACGTCTCCTGCTCGCCGTTCCGGGTGCCGGTCGCCCGGCTGGAGGCCGGCCGGGCCGCCATCGAGACCACCGGCTCCGACAGCCGCTGACCGCCCGCGACGCCCACCGGCCGCTTGTCGGTGGGCGTCGCGCGTCCGGTGCCCGGCTGCCTGGCGTCTGGCTGTCCGGCGCCCGGCTGTCCGGCGCTGCTGGGCGTCCGCGTCCCGATCCCCGGGCTGTCCGGGCGCAGCGCGGCGTAACCTGGGTGCCCACGACCACGGGGTACGACCGGGAAGGGTGGCCGGATGGTGGAGTTTCCCGCCGCACCAGCCGCCGGGCAGGCGTCCGACGCGCAGGGGTTCGACGCCCAGGCGTTCGACGCGCAGGGCTTCGATGCTCAGCGGTGGGCCGAGGAGCCGCCGAAGGACACCGGCCACGGCCGGTCGCCGTACGAGCGGGACCGGGCCCGGGTGCTGCACTCGGCGGCCTTCCGCCGGCTCGCCGCGAAGACCCAGGTGCACGTCGCCGGGACCGACGACTTTCTGCGTACCCGGCTGACCCACTCGCTGGAGGTGGCCCAGATCGCCCGGGAGATGGGTGCCCGGCTCGGCTGCGACCCCGACCTGGTGGACACCGCCGGGCTGGCCCACGACCTCGGGCACCCGCCGTTCGGGCACAACGGGGAGGACACCCTCGACGGGCTCGCCGCGTCCTGCGGCGGCTTCGAGGGCAACGCGCAGACCCTGCGGGTGCTCACCCGGCTGGAGGCCAAGGTGCTCGCCCCGGACGGCCGCCCCGCCGGGCTGAACCTCACCCGGGCCGCGCTCGACGCGGTCAGCAAGTACCCCTGGCCCCGCCGCCCCGGGCTGCGCAAGTTCGGCGTGTACGGCGACGACCGCCCGGTCTTCGACTGGCTGCGCGCCGGCACCCCCGCCACCGCCACCCGACCCCCTGCCGCCCGGCCCCCTGCCGCGCTCCCCGGCACCGGCCTGCCCGCTGCTGGCGTGTCCGTTGCCGGAGTGCCTGACGGCGATGTGCCCGGCATTGGTGTGCCTGGTGCTGGCCTGTCCGGTGTGGTGGGGGCCGGCGGCGATCAGGCCGGCGTCGACCCGTTCGACGGTGCCCGTCGCTGCCTCGAGGCGCAGGTGATGGACTGGGCCGACGACGTGGCGTACTCGGTGCATGATGTCGAGGACGGCATCCACGGCGGCTACGTCTCGCTGCGCCCCCTCCTGCACGACCCCGACGAGCGCGCCGCGCTCTGCGCCGACGTGGCCGCCGTCTACTCGGGGGAGTCCCCGGACGACCTCGGCGAGGTGCTGGTCGAGCTGCTCGCCGATCCGGCGCTCACCCCGCTGGCCGGGTACGACGGCAGTCACCGGGCGCAGGTCGCCCTCAAGGCCACGACCAGCGTCCTCACCGGCCGGTTCGTGGCGACCGTCGTCGGGGCCACCCGGGAGCGCTTCGGCCCCGGCCCCCACCACCGGTACGCCGCCGACCTGGTGGTGCCGCGCCGGATCAGGGCGCAGTGCGCGCTGCTCAAGGGCATCGCCTGGCGGTACGTCATGTGCCGCCCCGACGCCCGCGCCCGCTACCTGCGACAACGCGAGGTGATCACCGAACTGGTCACCGCGCTCACCGACCGCGCCCCGGACGCCCTCGACCCGGTCTTCGCCCCGCTGTGGCGGCAGGCCGCAGACGACGGTGCCCGCCTGCGCGTGGTCATCGACCAGGTCGCCTCCCTCACCGACCCCGCCGCCCTGACCTGGCACACCCGCCTCACCTGAACACCCTCCACCCGCCCCCCAACCCACCCCCCGCCTTGTCGCCTCGTCCCGCCTACTCGCCTCGGTCCACCCGCCCCGCCTGCTCGTCCCGCCCGCCCGCTCGTCTCGCCCCGGTGATCAAGAGATTTGCGTCAGGTGATCAAGAGGTCTGCGTCAAAGTTGATCACTAATGTGACGCAAACCTCTTGATCACGGGGGCCTGGGTGGGTGCGGCGGCGTGGGGGAGAGGGGTGGGGGGAGGGGTGGAGGGAGGAGTAGGGGAGTTAGGGTAGCCTTAGTTTTATGGCGGAGCGCTCCAAGATGGTTACTGCGGCACGGGTGGTGCGGACCGGACGGCCCACCCCGCACCTGGTCCGGCTCGTTCTCGGTGGGGAGGAGTTGGCCGGGCTGCCGGTGGGGGAGTTCACCGACCACTACGTCAAGCTGGTCTTCCCGCCCGAGGGGGTGGAGCTGCCGAGGCCGCTGGACCTGACGGCGGTCAAGCGGGAGCTGCCCCGGGAGCAGTGGCCCAGGCTGCGGGCGTACACGGTGCGGGCCTGGGATGCGGCGGCCGGTGAGCTGACCATCGACGTGGTACACCACGGGGACGAGGGGTTGGCCGGGCCGTGGGCGGCGCGGCTGCGTCCCGGCGACGAGGTGCTGTTCGTCGGCCCGGGTGGGGCGTACGCGCCGGACCCGACGGCCGACTGGCACCTGCTGGTGGGCGACGAGAGCGCCCTGCCGGCGATCGGTGCCGCGCTGGAGCGGCTGCCCGAGGGCGCCCCGGCGGTCGTCCTGGTCGAGGTCGCCGACCCGGCCGACGAGCAGGTGTTGCCCAGCCCCGGCGCGGTGGCGTTGACCTGGCTGCACCGGGCCGGCCGGCCGGTCGGCGAGGCCCTGGTCGCGGCCGTCCGGGAGCTGGAGTTCCCGCCCGGTCGGGTGCACGCCTTCGTGCACGGCGAGGCCACCTTCGTCAAGGAGCTGCGCCGGCTGCTGCGGGTCGAGCGGGGGGTGCCCCGGGAGGCGCTGTCGATCTCCGGCTACTGGCGGCAGGGCCTGGACGACGAGGGCTGGCGCTCCACCAAGCCGGACTGGAACCGGCAGGTCGAGGCCGAGGAGGCCGCCGCCGTCGGCTGAGCATCATCCACGGATCCGGAGATTGGGCGGAATCACCTGCTGCCGGGGTCACCGGCCGGGACGATACGACCATGGCTGAACGTGTGCGGGACGTCGGTACGCGAGCGGGCGGCAGGCCCGACCCGGTGGTGCTCGCCCTGGGCGTCGGCGGGGTGCTGGCGGTCGTGCTCTGGGGGGTGTCCGCGCGCGGTTCGCTGGCCAGCTTCGGCGAGTCCGGGTTGGCCTGGGTGATCGGCACCTTCGGCTGGTTCTTCGTCGTCGCGGCGGATGCCTTCCTGGTGCTCGCGGTGGTCATCGCGGCCTCCCGGTACGGCCGGATCCGGCTGGGCGCCGACGAGGACCAGCCGGAGTTCAACACGGTGGCCTGGATCGCCATGATGTTCAGCGCGGGGATGGGCATCGGGCTGGTCTTCTTCGCGGTGGCCGAGCCGATCCAGCACTACGCCACGCCGCCGCCGGCCACCGGGGTCGCGGCACAGACCCCGGCTGCCGGGGCGGCGGCCATGCAGTACACGCTGTTCCACTGGACGCTGCACCCGTGGGGGATCTACGCCGTCACCGCGCTCGCGCTGGCGTACTCGACGTTCCGCCGGGGGCGGGACAACCGGATCTCAGCCGCGTTCCGTCCGCTGCTCGGCGCGCGGGCCGACGGGGTGCCCGGGAAGGCCGTCGACCTGCTCGCCGTCTTCGCCACGGTCTTCGGTTCGGCCACCAGCCTCGGGCTCGGCGCGCTCCAGGTGGCCGCCGGTCTGGACCTGGTGGCCGGGGTGCCGGACACCCGGGCGGTGGAGCTGACCGTGATCGGCGCGCTCACCCTGGCCTTCGTGGTCTCGGCCTTCTCTGGCCTGCACCGGGGGGTCAAGTGGCTGTCCACCACCAACGTCCTGCTGGCCGTACTACTGATGATCTTCGTGTTCGTGGTGGGGCCGACGATCTACACGCTGGAGGTGCTGCCCGCGTCGATCGGTGACTACCTCAGCAGCCTGGTGTTCATGTCCACCCGTACCGGCGCGTTCTCCGACCCGGCGTGGCTCGGGTCCTGGACGATCTTCTACTGGGCCTGGTGGATCTCCTGGGCACCGTTCGTCGGCACCTTCATCGCGCGGATCTCGCGCGGACGGACCGTGCGCCAGTTCCTGGTCGGGGTACTGCTGGTGCCCAGCGGGGCCAGCGCGATCTGGTTCGCGATCATGGGCGGCAGCGCCCTGCGTACCCAGGCCAGCGGCACCCGCGATCTGGTGGCGGACGTCGGGGCGGGCAGCGAGCAGGCGCTGTTCGGGCTGCTGGACGCGCTCCCGCTGGGGACCGTCACCAGCGTGCTGGCCATGCTGCTCATCGCGCTCTACTTCGTGACCAGCGCCGACTCGGCGTCGCTGGTGCTGGGGTCGCTCACCTCGGGCGGTGCGCTGCGTCCGCACCGCGTACTCGTGGTGCTCTGGGGGGTCCTGATCGGCGCGGTCGCCGCCGCGCTGCTGCTCGCCGGCGGCCTGGCCGCCCTGCAACAGGCGACCATCATGGTGGCGCTGCCGTTCGTGGTGGTGATGCTGGGGCTCGCCGTGGCGCTCCTGCGCGACATGGCCCGGGATCCGGCGGTCGACCCGCACCCGGACCGGGGCCGTCGGTCCGGCCTGGCCGCCGCGGTACGGGCCGCCCGGTCGTACGACGAGGAGAACCCGCCGCCGGTCACCCACTGGCTGCACCGGCGTCCCCGCTGACCCGGCGTTGCCGCTGAGCCGGGCGTTCGTCACCCGCCCGTCCCCCGCCCGACGGATCGTCGGTCCGGCAGGGCAGGATGTAGCCCGAGGAGGTGGCGTCGGTGGCTGGCCGGATCCGGGACGAGGACATCGCGTTGGTCCGCGAGCGCACCTCCATCGCCGAGGTCATCTCGGACACGGTGACCCTCAAGTCGGCCGGCGGCGGAAACCTCAAGGGCCTCTGCCCGTTCCACGACGAGAAGAGCCCGTCGTTCAACGTCTCGCCGGCCCGCAATGTCTTCTACTGCTTCGGCTGCGGGGTCGGCGGCGACGCGATCAAGTTCCTGATGGACGCCGAGCACCTCAGCTTCATCGAGTCCGTCGAGCGGCTCGCCGACCGGGCCGGCATCCAGCTCCGTTACGTCGAGGGCGACCAGGCCGCCCCCCGGTCCCGCCCGCAGCAGGGGCAGAAGCAGCGGCTGGTCGCGGCGCACGCCGCCGCCGTGGAGTTCTACCAGTCGCAGCTCAGCACGGCCGGCGCCCGTCCGGCCCGGGAGTTCCTGGCCCGTCGCGGCTTCGACCGGGCCGCCGCGCAGCGGTACGGCTGCGGCTTCGCCCCGGACGCCTGGGACCTGCTCACCAAGCACCTGCGTCAACAGGGGTTCACCCACGACGAGCTGGTCACCGGCGGGCTGTCCCGCCCGTCCCGCTCGGGCACCCTGATCGACCGGTTCCGTCGCCGGCTGATGTGGCCGATCCGGGACATCGCCGGTGACGTGATCGGGTTCGGGGCGCGGAAACTCTTCGACGACGACGACGGCCCGAAGTACCTGAACACCCCCGAGACGCCGATCTACAAGAAGTCGCACGTCCTCTACGGCATCGACCAGGCCAAGCGGGAGATCGCCAAGCAGGGCCGGGTGGTCGTCGTCGAGGGGTACACCGACGTGATGGCCTGCCACCTGGCCGGGGTGCCCACGGCGGTGGCGACCTGCGGCACCGCCTTCGGCGCGGACCACATCGGCGTACTGCGCCGGCTGCTGCTCGACACCGACGCGGTGGCCGGTGAGGTCATCTTCACCTTCGACGGGGACGCCGCCGGCCAGAAGGCCGCGCTCCGCGCCTTCGAGGACGACCAGCGCTTCGTCGGGCGTACCTTCATCGCGGTCAGCCCGGACAACATGGACCCGTGCGACCTGCGGTTGGCAAAGGGTGACCTGGCGATCCGCGACCTGGTGGCCCGCCGGGAGCCGCTCGTCGACTTCGCCCTCCGACACGTGATCAACCGCTACGACCTGGACACGGTGGACGGCCGGGTGGAGGCGATGCGCCGGGCCGCCCCGCTGGTCGCCAAGATCAAAGACCGGGAGAAGCGCCCCGAGTACGTCCGCAAGCTCGCCGGTGACCTCGGTATGGAGATCGAGCCGGTGCAGCGGGCCGTGCTGGCCGCCGCCCACGCCCCGGGCGAGCGGGAGGCCGCCGAGCCGCCCCGGGGCCGGACCCGTCCGGCCGCGCCGGCCGTGGACAGCCCGGAGTCGATGGTCGAGCGGGAGGCGCTGAAGCTCGCCCTCCAGGAGCCGGTCCTCGCCGGGCCGATGTTCGACGCGGTCGAGGCCGCCGAGTACCGGCACCCCGTGCACGTGGCGGTCCGTACCGCGATCACGACGGCCGGCGGGGTGGCGGCGGCGGGCGGCGGCGCGGTGTGGATCGAGGCGGTCCGGGACGCCTGCGGGGATCTCGCCGCCCAGGCGCTGGTCAGCGAGCTGGCCGTGGAGCCGCTGCGGATCGACGGCGAACCCGACCCGAGGTACGTCTCCAGCACCCTCGCCCAGTTGCAGTGGGGCTCGGTGACCGCCCGGATCCGGGACCTCAAATCCAAGATCCAGCGGATCAACCCGGTCAACCAGAAGGACGAGTACTTCGCCCTCTTCGGGGAACTGCTCTCGCTGGAACAGCACGCGCGGGCACTGCGCGAGCAGGCCGCAGGAGGACTCTGATGGGACTGTTCGGCCGCAAACCCAAGCTGCCGGCCGCCGCCCGCCCCGCGCTGGCCGCCGGTGAACGGGTGCTCGCCTGGGCCGCCGTCACCGGAAACAGCGGAAGCACCGCCGCCCCGGGTGACGATGCCACGGCCCCGGCCACCACCGGTTCCGGTGTCGGCGTATCGGCCGTCACCGGTGACGGTGCCGCCGCCCCGGCCGCCCCGGGTGCCGGTGCTGCCGCCCCGGGTGCCGGTGCTGCCGCCCCGGCGAACACCGGTGCCGCCGCCCCGGCCGCCGAAGGTGCCGCTGCGCCGGTCACTTCCGGTTCCGGTGGCGGGGTGCTGGTGGCGACCAACCTCGGGCTCTGGCTGCCCGGCCGGGAGGACCGGCTGGGCTGGCACGACATCCTCAAGGCCGTCTGGTCCGGGCGCGAGCTGACCGTCACGGTGGCGGAGACGGTCGCCGAGCGGGACGGCTACCAGGTGGTCGCCGACCGCCCCGCCGGGACGTACCTGCTGCTCGATCCGGGGGACCTGCCGCACCAGGTGCGTGCCAGGGTGACCCGCTCGGTGGCGTACACCCAGCAGCACCCGGTGCCCGGCGGCTCGGGCCGGATCGCGGCCCGGCGGGTGGCCGGGGTGGACGGTCTGACCTGGACGGTCCGCTACGACCCCGGCACCCCGATCGACGCCGACGAGGTGCGCGACGAGACCGATCAGCTCGTCGCCGCCGCCCGCGCCGCCACCGCCCCCGCTGACCTCTGACCCACCCGCCCGACGCCCGGTCCCCAGGTGGTGCCCTGCCTGCCGGCGACCCGGTGGTGCCGGAGCGAGGAGGCCACCGCCGAGCGGTCACCGGCTACCCGCCGATTGTCGGCCACCAGACCATTGTCGGCCACCACATGGTGGTGACCTTGCGACAACGTGGATCTTGGAGGGAAATGGCCCCTATGGGGGCCAGAATCTTCCAAGATCTATCCGCTCAGGTCATCGGGCTCGGGCCCACGTCAGGATGCGTTCGGTGAGGCCCTGCGGTGTCTCCCCGTCGTGCAGGGTGGCGAGGTCGCTCATCGCCTCGCACAGCAGGGTGCCGAGGTAGACCAGCAGGGCGGTCCGGTCCTCGCGGTACTCCCCGAGCAGCGCCAGCCGGGCGGGGGAACACGGCCAGGCGGCCCCGCACACCCGGCAACGCCAGGAAGGTCGGGCGGCCACGTGCGGACGGTAGCGGGGCATCACCGCAGCCCCGACCCGTCGTACCCTGGTCCGTCGTGTCTGCACGGCCAGAGTGGTAGTCGCATGGTCGAGCCTCCGTCCACGGTGGAGGGGAGCGTCCGCCGGCGCCGGCACCGGCGGACGCTCCCGGCCTGGTTCCGCCCGCCGTCTGATCCCGGGAGCGGTCCCGCTGGGTGACAGTCTGTCGATGTTGCGGCTACGGTGAGGGTTCCGACCCTTCGACGGCCGGGACGTGGGACGGTCGGTTTCAGCAGGTACGAGGATGTATGGAGGCTGTCCGTTGGAGCGCTCGTCGATGCTGGACCACTTCGCGGAGGAGTTACGGCTCGTGCGGGCCACCCACGGCATGACCCAGGCGGCGCTGGCTGAGGCGCTGAGCTATTCGGGCGCGCTGGTCGCCAAGGTGGAAACCTGCGAGCGTCGGCCGAGCCTGGACTTCGCCCGCCGGTGCGACACGGTGTTCACCACCGACGGCCGGTTCGAGCGCATCCAGAAACGGATCAGCCGGGAAACCGTGGTGCCGTGGTTCCGCGACTGGGCCGGCATCGAGCAGGAAGCCACCGCGTTGCGCACATTCGAGCCGCTCTGTGTACCCGGTCTGTTGCAGACTGGAGGCTATGCTCACGCGCTACTGTCCGGCGGTGGGCTGTTCGCCACTGACGAGATCGAACATCAGGTGACTGCCCGCTTGGATCGCCAAGCGATACTCCACCGTGATCGGCCACCTCTAATCACTGCCGTAATCGATGAGCATGCGCTTCGTCGCTGCGTTGGCGGGCCGGAGATCATGCGTGAGCAATTGCTGCACCTGGTGAAGGTGGGATCCGCGTTGTCCCGGGTGCGGATCCAGGTGGTGCCGATGACCGCCGGGGCCTACGTTGGCCTCGGTGGACCCTTCGTGCTTGCTTCGTCACTACACGTAGAGGATCTCGTGTACCTTGCCGGACAGCGCCACGGGCAGGTGATCGACCGGGCCGACTACGTGCGGCAGATGGTCGAGGTATGGGAATCGATCCGTGGTGAGGCACTATCGCAGCAGCAGTCCCTCGAACTGATGGTGGAAGTGGCAGAAGCATGGACCTGAGTAACGCCCAGTGGCGCAAGAGCACCCGTAGCGGCCCCGACGGAGGAAACTGCGTCGAGGTGGCGGAAAGCATCTCTGGCGTGTTGGTACGGGATTCCAAGGACCCGGATGGGCCGGTGCTGGCCTTCGATCCGCACGTCTGGCTTGCATTCATCGGTGGGATGGCCGGGAGGGCTTAGCGCCCCTTTCCGAGACTCGTGGCCCCAGTCCCGGGTCGATGATCACTTCGGCGTAGCGGCATGCCGACGGTCGGGAGGCACCGATTGGCACTCCTGGTGCCAGTCCGGGGTTAGTCGGCGGGGTCGGCGGGGCATGTCGGAGGGTGACATCCACAGATCCCTGAGGAGGGGCGATGGCCTCCGACGAGACCCACGCCGACCGCGACGACGCGGGCACCGTGCCCGCAGCCCGGTCCGGCCGGGACCGGTCCGGTGACCGGCGGGACGTGGATGGGCGGTCCGCCGACCGGCGGGACGCGGACCTCCGTACCCGGCCGGTCGGTCCCGACGACGGCCCGGACAGCCCCTCCGACCTGCATCGGGCGGACTGGAAGGCGGCGCTCAAGCGCACCGGTCGGGAGTTCCAGGAGGACAGCCTGACCGACTGGGCCGCCGCGCTGACCTACTACGGGGTGTTGTCGATCTTCCCCGGGATGCTGGTGCTGATCTCGATCCTCGGCCTGCTCGGCGAGCGGGCCACCAGCGGGGTGCGGGACACGGTCGGCCAGGTGGTGCCGGAGGAGAACATCCGGACCATCATCGAGACCGCTATCGACCAGGCCGGTCAGTCCGGTGGGCTGGCCAGCATCGCTGCGATCGTCGGTCTGGTCGCCGCCTTCTGGTCGGCCTCCGGCTACGTGGGCGCGTTCATGCGTGCCTCGAACAGCATCTACGACGTGCCGGAGGGGCGGCCGGTGTGGAAGACGCTGCCGATCCGGCTCGGGGTGACCGCCCTGGTCGGGGTGCTGCTGCTCGCGGCCGCGGTGATCGTGGTCTTCACCGGCGGGCTGGCCGAGCAGGCGGGCAGCGCCATCGGGCTCGGCTCCACGGCGGTGACGGTGTGGAACATCGTCAAGTGGCCGGTGCTGCTGGTGCTGGTCAGCCTGATGTTCGCCATCCTCTACTGGGCCTCGCCGAACGCCCGGCACGGTGGTTTCCGCTGGGTCAGCCCGGGTGGCGTGCTGGCGGTGCTGCTCTGGCTGCTCGTCTCCGGCCTCTTCGCCGCGTACGTGAGCAACTTCGGGTCGTACAACAAGACCTACGGCGCGCTGGCGGGCGTGATCATCTTCTTGATCTGGCTCTGGCTGAGCAACATCGCCATCCTGCTCGGTGCCGAGTTCGACGCCGAGCTGGAGCGGGGCCGGGCCATCGCCGCCGGTCACGACCCCGACGAGGAGCCGTACGTGGAGCTGCGGGACGACCGCAAGTTGCGCAAGAAGCACAACGCCGCCCCCGGCCGCTGACACCGCAGACCTCCCGCACACCCTCCGCCCCGCCGCGCTCCCTGCGGCGGGGCGGCTGTTTGCCGAGGTGCGGCCTGCTCTGGTAGGGGTTTCGCCCCCGTCGCCGGCCCGGTGTGTGAGGGTCACCACCGGGGCGGTAGCAGGTCGTTGCGGGTGATTCTCGTTCTGTCAACCTTTTCTTGATCCACTATTAGCTTTTGTTCGTTCGGACAAAAGTTGCCATCGGAACGACTGAAGGTATGGACACGTGCCTCGGAAGTCTCTTACTGTGTCGACCACAACACAACGGCGTGACGTGAATGTGAACCCTGAGGCGGAGGTGAGTCCCGTGCGGACGGCAGATCCCCTGCACGTGCAGCTCTTGCGGCTGCTCCGTGACGAGGGGCCCGCGTCCCGGGCCGAGTTGGGCGATCGGTTGCAGATGCCCCGCCCCCGGCTCCTCGCCGAGCTGGAACGCCTGGTCGGGCTCGGCCTGGTGGCCGAAGCCGGACTGGCCGCCTCCCGTGGCGGACGCCGGTCCACCCTCGTCGAGTTGAACCCCGACCTCCGGTTCGCCGCCGTCGACATGGGCGCCAGCTCGATCGACGTCGAGGTGGTCAACGGGCGGCTGGAGCCGGTCGCCGCGTACGCCGAGGCCGCCGACATCCGCTCCGGCCCGAAGGTCATCCTGCACCGGGTCAACGAGCTGCTGCACAAGGCCCGGGTGGACGGGGCGTACGAGCGGCTCAACGGGGTGGGCGTCGGCGTACCCGGGCCGGTGAGCTTCCGCGACGGGCTGCCGGTGTCGCCGCCGATCATGCCCGGGTGGGACCGCTACCCGGTGCGCGAACTGCTCAGCCGGGAGCACGGCTGCCCGGCGGTGGTCGACAACGACGTCAACATCATGGCGATCGGTGAGCGGCACGGGGGGGTGGCGCACTCGGTCGACGACTTCCTCTTCGTCAAGATCGGCACCGGAATAGGGTGCGGGATCTACCTCAGCGGCGAGGTCTACCGGGGCACCGACGGCTGCGCCGGGGACATCGGGCACATCCAGGCCGACGCCGGGGGGCCGACCTGCTCCTGCGGCAACGCCGGGTGCCTGGAGGCCGTGTTCAGCGGCGCGGCCCTGGCCCGGGAGGCCGGCGTCGCCGCCCGTACCGGCAGCTCGCCGGCGCTGGCCGAGCGGCTCGCCGAGCGGGGCGCGGTGTCCGCCCGCGACGTGGCCGAGGCGGCGATCGAGGGCGACGTGGTCTGCATCCAGCTCATCCGCGACGGGGGTCGCCGGGTCGGGCAGGTGCTGGCCGGGCTGGTCAGCTTCACCAACCCGTCGATGATCGTCATCGGCGGCGGGCTGGCCCATCTCGGGCACATCCTGCTCGCCGAGATCCGCAGTGTGGTCTACCGCCGGTCCCTACCGCTGGCCACCGGCAACCTACCGGTCGTCCTGTCCGAGCTGGGACCGCGCGCCGGTGTCGCCGGTGCGGCCGTCCTCGCCAGCGACGTCGCCTTCGGGGAGGCATCATGAGCACCGAATCGACTGCCGCGGGGGACAAGGCCCCGCTGGTCGAGGCACCCGCCGACACCGTCGCCGGTGAGGTGGTGCTCCGGCTGACCGACGTGGTCAAGACCTTCCCCGGGGTGCGTGCCCTGGACGGCGTGCAGCTCGAGGTGCGCGCCGGTGAGGTGCACTGCCTGCTCGGGCAGAACGGCGCCGGCAAGTCCACCCTGATCAAGGTGCTCGCCGGGGTGCACCGGCCGGACTCCGGGCAGGTGGAGTGGCGCGGCGAGCCGGCGCACTTCACCAACCCGCAGGCCGCCATGCGCGCCGGCATCGCCACGATCTACCAGGAACTCGACCTGGTGGACGACCTGTCGGTGGCCGAGAACGCCTTCCTCGGCCACGAGCCGAAGGTCGCCGGGTTCGTCCGGCGCGGGCTGATGGCCCGGCGTACCCGGGAGATCCTGAGCCGGCTCGGCCACGGTGAGATCCCGCCGGGCCGGATGGTCCGCGCGCTGCCGGCGGCCGGCAAGCAGGTGGTCAGCATGGCCCGCGCGCTCTCCCACGAGGCCCGGCTGATCATCATGGACGAGCCGAGCGCGGTGCTGGCCCACGACGAGGTGGACAACCTCTTCCGGATCATCCGGGAACTCACCGCCCAGGGCATCGCGGTCATCTACATCTCGCACCGGATGGAGGAGATCCGCGAGATCGGCGACCGGGTCACCGTACTCAAGGACGGCCGGACCACCGCGGCGAACCTGCCGGCCCGGGACACCCCGACCCGCGACCTGGTCGCCCGGATGACCGGCCGGAACATCGAGTACGTCTTCCCGGACCGCCCGACCGCGCCGACCGCCGGCGACGAGCTGCTGCGGGTCGAGGGGCTGAGCCGGGCCGGTGAGTTCGCCGACGTGTCGCTCAGCGTCCGCCCGGGTGAGATCGTCGGCATCGCCGGTCTGGTCGGCTCCGGCCGCTCGGAACTGCTGGAGACGATCTACGGGGCCCGCCGCGCCGAGTCCGGCACCGTCCGGATGGCCGGCAGGGCACTGCGTCCGGGCAGCGTCGGCGCGGCCGTCCGGGCCGGCATGGGGATGGCGCCGGAGGAGCGCAAGAGCCAGGCGCTGCTGCTCGGCGAGCCGATCCACCGCAATGTCACCCTGGCCACCTTCACCCGGTACGCCCGCCTCGGCTTCACCAACGCCGGGCGGGAGCGCAAGGAGGCGGAGCGGATCGCCGACGACCTCCAGCTGCGGCCCAACGACGTGCGCCGGGCGGTACGCACCCTGTCCGGCGGCAACCAGCAGAAGGTGGTGGTCGGGCGCTGGCTGCTCGGCGACACCCGGCTGCTGCTGCTCGACGAGCCGACCCGGGGGGTGGACGTGGGCGCCCGTGCCGAGCTGTACCGGGTGATCCGCGGGCTGGCCGCCAAGGGGGTCGGCGTGCTGCTGGTCTCCAGCGAGGTGCCCGAGGTGCTCGGTCTGGCCGACCGGGTGCTGGTGATGCGCGAGGGCCGGATGGTGCGCGAGGCGCCCGCCGGCGAACTGGACGAGAACACCGTGCTCGACCTCGTGATGGCGGGGTCTCTGATGGAAGGCGCGCCGGCATGAGCGAGCGCAGTGAGCATAACGAGGTGACCGCATGAGTGAGTCGACCGGTACCGCGACGCCGGACCGGCCGGCGGACCTGCCGGCCCAGTCCCCGCCGGTCGATCCGGCGGTGACCGAGTCGATCAAGGAGAAGCCCAGGACGGGAGGGTTGTCCTTCTGGGCCGGCGACGGGGGTGAGGGGGCGAAGCGCAACCTCGGCCTGATCGGGGTGCTGGTGGTGCTGGTCGTGATCGGCGCCGCCACCCGCTGGGACCTCTACTCCAACCCGGACTGGGTGTGGGGCAACACGCTGACCATCCTCAAGCTCGCCTCGGTGGTCGGGGTGGTCACCGTCGGGATGACCTTCGTGATCATCGGCGGCGGCATCGACCTGTCGGTCGGCGCGATCGTCGCCCTCGCCGGGGTGTGGGCGACCACGGTCGCCACCCAGAGCTACGGCGCGGGCGGCATGATCTTCACGGCGATCGTGGTCGGTGTGGCGGTCGGCCTGGTCAACGGCATTCTCATCTCGTACGGCCGGCTGGTGGCGTTCATCGCCACGCTGGCCATGATGGTCGCCGCCCGGGGTCTGGCCGCCCAGATCTCCGGCAAGCAGACCCAGGTGTCGAGCAACTCCTTCATCAACGGTATCGCCAGCACCGACCTGCTCGGCATCCCGCTGCTGGTCTACATCCTGGCCGCCGTGGTCGCCGCCGGGTGGGTGCTGCTCAACCGCACCACCTTCGGCCGGCGTACGGTCGCCGTCGGCGGCAACCCGGAGGCGGCCCGGCTCGCCGGCATCAACGTCCGGCGGCACACCCTGCTGCTCTACGCGCTCTCCGGCCTCTGCTGCGGCATCGCCGCGATCATGCTGACCGCACAGGCCAACTCCGCCCAGGCGGCCATGGCCAACCTGTACGAGCTGGACGCGATCGCCGCGGCCATCATCGGCGGCACGCTGCTCAGCGGCGGCCGGGGCACCATCGTCGGCTCCCTGCTCGGGGTGCTGATCTTCTCCACCATCACCAACCTCTTCGCCATCAACGGCCTCTCCACGGAGGCGCAGAACATGGTCAAGGGCGGCATCATCGTCGGCGCCGTCCTGATCCAGCAGGTGCAGTTCCGCAGCGTCAGCCAGTTCTTCAGCCGTAACAAGATCACCACTGCCTGACCCGGACGCGTCGCCCCACCGGGCGCGTCCCGCCCCTCCGCAACACCGCATTCCGGCGGCCGCCGACGGTGGCCGGGATCAGTACGCCCCTTTCACCCCACCATCCGTCATTTCAGGAGGTCGTCATGACCCACCCCCGTGACCTGTCCCGTCGCCGGTTGCTCTTCGGCGGCGCGGCGGTCGGCGCCGGTGTGCTCCTCGCCGGCTGCACCAGCAACGAGTCCGCCCCGACCGCGGCGCAGACCAAGGCGGCCGACAACGCGCAGAGCGGCAACAGCGCCCCCGGCAAGAAGGTCACCATCGGCTTCTCCGCGCCGGCCGCCGACCACGGCTGGATCGCCGCCATCACCAACAACGCCAAGGCGCAGGCCGGCGCGTACTCGGACGTGGACTTCAAGACCGTCGAGGCCGGCGCGGACGCGGCGGCCCAGCGGGCCGCGCTGTCCACCCTGGTCGCCCAGAAGCCGGACGTCATCGTGGTGCTGCCGCACGACGGCAAGGAACTCAACGCCTTCGGCCTGGAGGCGATGAAGGCCGGCATCCCGGTGGTCAACCTGGACCGGGCCTTCCCCGACGCGCTGGCCTACCGGCTGCAGATCATGGGCGACAACTACGGCATGGGCGTGGCCGCCGCGAACTTCATCGTGGCGCAGCTCAAGGCCAAGGGCGTCAGCAACCCGGTCATCGGTGAGATCCCCGGCATCGACTCGCTGGAGCTGACCCAGCAGCGCTCCAAGGGCTTCGCCGACACCCTCGCCACGGCCGGCTTCAAGGTGGCCAACCGGCGCCCGGCGGAGTTCACCGCCGACTCCGGCCAGCAGGCCGCCACCGGCCTGTTCCAGGCGCTGCCGAAGATCGACGCGGTCTGGAACCACGACGACGACCAGGGCATCGGTGTCCTGGCCGCGGTCAACCAGGCCAACCGCAAGGAGTTCTTCATGGTCGGCGGCGCCGGCTCGAAGAAGGCCATGGAGGACATCCAGGCCGACAACACGGTGCTGAAGGCGACCGTGACCTACAGCCCGTCGATGGCCTCCTCGGCCATCTCCCTGGCCCGCCTGATCGGCCAGGGCAAGGGTATGTCCGACCTGGTGGAACTCCAGGTGCCCAAGGAGATCGTGCTCGCCTCGGAGACGATCACCAAGGAGAACGCGAGCAACTACCTCAAGCTCGGGTTCTGATACACGGGGGGAGACCCACCTTGTCCACTCACCACAGCGAACTCCGGGTCGGCATGATCGGATACTCGTTCATGGGCGCCGCGCACTCACAGGCGTGGCGCACCGTGAACCGGGTGTACGAGCTGCCCGCCCGGGTGCGAATGGCGCAGATCTGCGGCCGGGACGCCGCGAAGGTCGCCGAGGCAGCCGACCGGCTGGGCTGGGACACGCACACCACAGACTGGCGTGCCCTGGTCGCCTCGGACGACATCGACGTGGTCGACATCTGCACACCAGGTGACAGCCACGCCGAGATCGCCCTCGCTGCGCTCGCCGCCGGCAAGCACGTGATCTGCGAGAAGCCGCTGGCCAACACGGTGGCCGAGGCGCGGGCGATGACCGCCGCCGCGGCCACCGCCGGTGCCGCCGGGGTCCGGTCCATGTGCGGGTTCAACTACCGCCGGGTGCCCGCCGTCGCCCTGATGCGGCAGCTCGTCGCCGAGGGGCGGCTCGGGACGATCCGCCACGTCCGGGCGACGTACCTCCAGGACTGGATCGTCGATCCGCAGTTCCCGCTGGTCTGGAGGTTGCAGAAGGACAAGGCGGGCTCCGGTGCCCTCGGTGACATCGGGGCGCACATCATCGACCTGACCCAGTACGTGACCGGGCAACTGGTCACCGGGGTCAGCGCGGTGACCGAGACGTTCGTCAAGGAGCGCCCGTTGCCGGGTGCGTCGAGCGGCCTGGCCGCGCAGGTCGACGGCAGTGCGGCGGAGACCGGCACGGTCACCGTCGACGACGCCGCGATCTTCGTGGCCCGGCTCGACGACGGCGCGTTGGCCACGTACGAGGCGACCCGGTTCGCCACCGGCCGCAAGAACGCCCTCCGGGTGGAGATCAACGGTTCGCTCGGCTCGGTGGTGTTCGACCTGGAACGCCTCAACGAGCTGGAGTTCTACGACGCCTCCCGGCCGGCGACCGAGCAGGGATTCACCCGGATCCTGGTCACCGAGGCGGAGCACCCGTACATGTCGGCGTGGTGGCCGCCGGGCCACATCATCGGCTACGAGCACTCCTTCACGCACGAGATGCGCGATTTCGTCGAGGCGGTCGCCAACGGCGTCGACCCCACCCCGTCGTTCGCCGACGCGTTGCAGGTCCAGCTGGTGCTGGACGCGGTGACCCGCTCGGCGGAGGCCGGTTCACAGTGGACCGACGTCGAGCCGGCACTGGCCGCGCTCGCCGTCTGACCAGCCACCTCCGCCGTCGACCGGCGAGGGACCGGCCGCGGTTGCGCCCCGCGGCCGGGCCGGGGTCGACAGCGGAGGGCGTGCACCGGGCCACCCGGCCCGGGACACGCACCCGATGGCCGTCCGGTGCGGCCGGACCGGGATTCCCCGGTCGCACCGGAGGGCCGCAAGACATAGATAATGGTGATTCCGGGTACCGCTGTGGAGCCCGGACCGCCACACCATTCGTCCGGTCGAGGGCGCGCCGCCGCCGTCGGCCGGATGCGGGGAGACAGGGCCGAGACGCCGAACCGGCCCTGCCTGCCGGCCCCGCCCGCACGCCGTACGGGAGCCGGGTGTGGCGTCGACGCCGCCGACGTCGACGCCACACCCGGCACCACCCCGGACGACCGGGCGGGCGGGGCCACCCGTGCCCCGGCGGTACGACTCGACCGACAGCACGTTCCGCCCGACGGAAGGAGCACCATGCGTACGGGTGTCTGGCTGGTGGGAGCGCGCGGTTCCGTCGCGACCACCGGCATCGTCGGGGGGCTCGCCCTGCGGGCCGGCCTCACCGGCCCCACCGGTTGCGTCACCGAACTGCCCGACCTGCGGGGACCGGCCCTGCCCACCTTCGCCGACCTGGTCTTCGGCGGCCACGACGTGGCCACCACCCCGCTGACCAAGCGGGCCGAGGCGCTCGCCGCCGCCGGGGTGCTGCCCGGCCGGCTGGCCACCGCGCTCGCCGCCGACCTGGCCGCCGTCGAGGACGACCTGCGGCCCGCGCCGACCGGTGGCAGCCAGGCCGAACGGGCCGCCACCATCACCGCCGACCTGACCGCCTTCCGGGAGCGGCACCGGCTGGACCGGGTGGTGGTGGTCAACGTCTCGGCCACCGAACCCGCCCCCGCCGCGCACCCCGGCCACGCCGACCCGGACGCCCTGCGGGCCGCCCTCGCCGGCCCGGACGAGGTGCTGCCGCCCAGCTCGCTCTACGCGTACGCGGCCGTCGAGGCGGGCTGCCCGTACGTCGACTTCACCCCGTCCACCGGGCTGCGCCTGCCGGCGCTCGCGGCGCTGGCCGCCCAGCGCGGCCTGCCGTACGCCGGGCACGACGGCAAGACCGGGGAGACCCTGGTCAAGTCGGTGCTCGCGCCGATGTTCGCGATGCGTCACCTCGCGGTGCGGTCCTGGTCCGGGGTCAACCTGCTCGGCGGCGGCGACGGGGCGACCCTGGCCGAGCCGGGCGCCAACGCCGCCAAGGTGGACAGCAAGCAGCGGGTCCTCGGCGAGACGCTCGGCTACGTGCCGCAGGGCGGCACCCGGATCGACTACGTGGAGGACCTGGGCGACTTCAAGACCGCCTGGGATCTGATCACCTTCGCCGGCTTCCTCGGCACCGGGATGCGGATGGAGTTCACCTGGCACGGCTGCGACTCCGCGCTGGCCGCCCCGCTCGTGCTCGACCTGGCCCGGCTCACCGCCGCCGCGCACGCCGCCGGCCGCGCCGGACCCCTGCCCGAGCTGGCGTTCTTCTTCAAGGACCCGATCGACTCGCCCACCCACTCGCTGAGCGAACAGTGGCAGCGGCTGGTCGACTTCACCCGGGAGCTGCACGCCGGCGGTGCCGGGTGACCAGCCTGGCCGACCTGGCCGAGCTGGTCCGGGCACCGGCCGCCCTCTCGGTACCCGGGGACCTGGTGGCCGGGGCGGCGGCGGCCGGGGTGCTCGGCCCGCGTACCGCCGGGCTGGCCGGCGCGTCGGTGCTGCTCTACTGGGCCGGGATGGCCGCCAACGACTGGGCGGACCACCGGCTGGACGCCGAGGAACGCCCGGAACGGCCGATCCCCAGTGGCCGGGTCAGCCCGGCCGCCGCCGCCGGGGTCGCCGCCGGGCTCACCGCCGCCGGCCTGGGCCTGGCCGCCGCCGTGGGCGGTCGCCGGGCCGCCGCCGTCGCGCTCCCGCTCGCCGCCACCATCTGGGGGTACGACCTGGTGGCGAAGAACACCGCCGCCGGCCCCGCCGTGATGGCCGCCTGCCGGGGGCTGGACGTGCTGCTCGGCGCGTCGTCCGGGCGACCGGTCCGGGCCCTGCCGGCGGCGCTGACCGTCGCCGCGCACACCTGGACGGTCACCGCGCTGTCCCGGCGGGAGGTGACCGGGGCCGACACCGCGCTGCCCCGGCGTACCCTCGCCGGCACCGCGCTGGTCGCGTTGGCCGCCACCGCGCTGCCCCGGCCCACCGCCCCGACGCCGGCCCCGCGTCGCCGCACCGCGCCGGTCGCCGCCGCGCTGCCGGCGGCGCTGGCCGGCTGGTACGTCGCCCGCTACGGGGGCGCGCAGGCCCGGGTGGCCGCCGAGCCCACCGCCGGCCGGGTCCGGGCGGCCGTCGGCGCGGGGATCACCGGGCTGCCCTCGTTGCAGGGCGCGCTCACCGCACGGGCCGGCGCCGGCCTGCTCGGCGCGGTGGTCGCGCTCGCCGCGCCGCTGGGCGGCCGGCTGGCCCGGAAGCTGTCCCCGACATGACCGCCCCGCAGCCCACCGCCCCGCAGCCCACCGCCCCGCAGCCCACCGCCCCGGCGGCCGTGGACCGGCTCCGGTTCGGCTACGGCACCAACGGCTTCGCCAACCACCGGCTCGACGACGCCCTGACCGTGCTGGCCGACCTCGGGTACGAGGGGGTCGCGCTCACCCTGGACCACGACCACCTCGACCCGTACGCGCCGGGGCTGGCCCGCCGGGTCGACGCGGTGGCGCGGCGGCTGGCCGCGCTCGGCCTCGGCGTGGTGGTGGAGACGGGTGCCCGCTACCTGCTCGACCCGTGGCGCAAGCACGCCCCGACCCTGCTGCACGACGAACCGGCCGGTCGGATCGACTTCCTGGAACGGGCCGTCCGGGTCGGCGCGGACCTCGGCGCGGAGGCGGTCTCCTTCTGGGCCGGGGTCCGGCCCGGCCACGTCGCGCCGGAGGTCGCCCACGACCGGCTGGTCGCCGGGTGCGCCACGGTGGTGGCCGCCGCCGACCGGGCCGGGGTGACCCTGGGCTTCGAGCCGGAGCCGGGGATGCTGGTCGAGGACATCGCCGGCTGGCGGCGGCTGCGCCATGCCCTCGGCGACCCGGAGCGGTTCGGCATCACCCTCGACATCGGACACTGCCGCTGCCTGGAGTCGTCGACCGTGCCGCAGTGCGTGCTGGAGGTCGCCGGGCACCTGGTCAACGTGCAGATCGACGACATGCGCCGGGGGGTGCACGAGCACCTGGAGTTCGGCACCGGCGAGATCGACTTCCCGCCGGTGCTGCGCGCCCTGGCCGACGCCGGCTACCGGGGGCTGGTCGCCGTGGAGCTGCCCCGGCACTCGCACGCCGCACCCACCGTGGCGGCCCGGTCGCTGGACTTCCTGCGTACCGCCGCCCGGCAGGCCGGCCTCGATCCGGGCACCCCGCCGGTGCCCGTCGGGGCCGACCGCAGCACCGGGGTGGACTGACCACCGTCCACCGCGGCACGGGTGGACCGACCACCGTCCACCGCACACACCTGGGGAGGGGAGACGGATGACACCGGATCGACTGCGGGCCGCGCTGGAGGGCGTACCCGATCCCGACTGGTTGACGACCGCGCTGGGCCGCGTCGCGGCCGAGCCCGGCGCGGTGGCGCGGTACTTCCCGGCCGCCGGCCGGCGGTGCGGGCGGCACGAGCTGCCCGGCGCACCGGGCTGGACCGCCGACGAGGCGGCCCGGACGCTGCTGCTCGCCGCGCTCCCCGCCGACCATGCCGCCGGGCAGGCCGAGGAGGTGTACCGGCACGGCGACGCCGCCGAGAAGCGGGCGGTGCTCAAGGCCCTGCCGCTGCTGCCGATCGACGACGCCGGGGTGCCGCTGCTGCACGACGCGATCCGCACCAACGACACCCGGCTGGTCGCCGCCGCCCTCGGCCCGTACGCCCGGCACCTGACGGCGGAGGCCTGGCGGCAGGCGGTGCTCAAGTGCGTCTTCATCGGGGTGCCGCTGGCCGCCGTGGCCGACCTGGACGACCGGGCCGACGGGGAGCTGGCCACCATGCTCGCCGCGCTCGCCGCGGAACGGCACGCCGCCGGCCGGCAGCTCCCCGCCGACGCCACCGCACTGCTCGACCGGCTCACCATCAGAGAGGCGTGACATGCGCATCTTCGACCCGCACATCCACATGACGTCGCGGACCACCGACGACTACGAGCGGATGGCCGCCGCCGGGGTCCGCGCCGTGGTCGAGCCGGCCTTCTGGCTGGGGCAGCCGCGCACCAGCGCCGCCTCCTTCGCCGACTACTTCGACTCGCTGATCGGCTGGGAGCCGTTCCGGGCCGGGCAGTTCGGCGTCCGGCACCACGCCACCGTGGCGCTGAACCCCAAGGAGGCCAACGACCCGCGCTGCCGTCCGGTGCTCGACCTGCTGCCCCGCTACCTGGAGAAGGACGCCGTGGTCGCGGTCGGCGAGATCGGCTACGACGACATGACGCCGGCCGAGGACGAGGCGTTCGCCACCCAGCTCGCCCTGGCCGTCGACCACGACCTGCCCGCGCTGGTGCACACCCCGCACCGGGACAAGGCGCGCGGTGTCGAGCGTAGCCTCGCGGTGGTCGCCGAGAGCGGCATCGCGCCGGGCCGGGTGGCGCTGGACCACCTCAACGAGGTGACCGTGAAGCTGGCCCGGGACAGCGGCTGCTGGCTGGGATTCTCCATCTACCCCGACACCAAGATGTCGCCGCCGCGGATGGTGGAGCTGCTGCGCACGTACGGCACCGACCGGATGCTGGTCAACTCGGCCGCCGACTGGGGCCGCTCCGACCCGCTGCTGACCCGGGCCACCGGTGAGGCGATGCTGGCCGCCGGATTCTCCGACGACGACGTCGACCTGGTGCTCTGGCGCAACCCGGTGGAGTTCTACGGGCAGTCCGGCCGGCTCGACCTGACCGACCTGGACGCCCCGGCCGCCGGCACCTTCGAGGGCAACTCGATCCTGCGCGGCGGCGACTGATGCGGCTGCGGCACGCCGACGGCAGCACCGTCCACCTCGGCTACTGCACCAACGTGCACCCCGCCGAGGACACCGCCGGCATCCTCGCCCAGCTCGACACGTACGCCCTGCCGGTGCGGGAGGCGCTCAGCACGGACCTGCTCGGCCTGGGGCTGTGGCTGGCCGCCCCGGTCGCCGCCGAGCTGGCCGCCGACCCGGCCGCCCGTCGCCGGCTGCGCGCCGAGCTGACCCACCGGGGGCTGGAGGTGGTCACCCTCAACGGCTTCCCGTACGCGGCCTTCCAGGCCCCGGTGGTCAAGGGCGCGGTCTACCACCCGGACTGGACCACCGGGGAGCGGCTGCGCTACACCCTCGACCTGGCCCGGATCCTGGCCGACCTGCTCCCCGACGACGCGGCCCGGGGATCGGTCTCGACCCTGCCGCTGGCCTGGCGGCACCCGTGGGACGCCGGCCACGCCGAGGCCGCCCGCCGCCGGCTCGACGCGCTCACCGCCGGCCTGGCCGAGGTGGAACGCGACACCGGCCGCCCGGTGCGGGTCGGGTTCGAGCCGGAGCCGGGGTGCGTGGTGGAGAGCAGCGGGCAGGCCGCCGCGCTGCTGGCCGACCTCGACCCGGACCGGCTCGGGATCTGTCTCGACCTGGCCCATCTCGCCTGCGCCTGGGAGGAGCCCGTCGAAGCGCTGGCCCGGCTGCGCGCCGCCGGCCTGCCGGTGGTCAAGGTGCAGGTGTCCGCCGCGCTGGAGTCGGCCGACCCGGTCGCCGACGCCGAGGCGCTGGCCCGCTGGGTGGAGCCCCGGTTCCTGCACCAGACCCGCACCGCCGGCTGCGCCCACGCCGCCGACCCGGCCGACCCGTCGTACGCCGCCGACGACCTGGACGCCGCGCTGGCCGCGCGGCTGCCCGGAGCGTGGCGGGTGCACTACCACGTGCCGTTGCACGCCCCGCCCGAGCCGCCGCTGACCTCGACCCGGCCGGTGCTGCGCGCCGCGCTGGCGGCGCTGCTCGGCGGTCCCACCGCCGGCTGCGACCACCTGGACGTCGAGACGTACACCTGGGGGGTGCTGCCGGCGGCGCGGCGGCCACGCACCGACGCGGAGCTGGCCGTCGGGATCGCCGCCGAGCTGGCCTTCGCCCGCGACGAACTGGTCACCCTCGGCCTGACCCCGGCCGACGGTGCCGTTCCCGGCCAGCCACCGGCCGACCGTGCCGTTTCCGGCCTGACCCCGGCCGACCCTGCCGTTCCCGGCCTGACCCCGGCCGACCGAGCCGTCCCGACGACCCTGGGAGTACCACGATGAGCGAGCAGCCCCGACCCGGGACGAGGTCCCACCGCGGTGCCGGGCGCAGCGGGGTGCCGGCGTGAGCCGCCGGCTGGTGGTGCTGGACGTGGTCGGGCTGACCCCCCGGCTGCTGGCCCACATGCCCCGGTTGCGCGCCGTCGCCGAGCAGGGGTTCTCGGCCGAGCTGGGCACCGTGCTGCCGGCCGTCACCTGCTCGGCGCAGGCCACCCTGCTCACCGGTGCGCTGCCCGCCGGGCACGGCATCGTCGGCAACGGCTGGTACTTCCGCGACCTCGGCGAGGTGCTGCTGTGGCGGCAGCACCACGCGCTGGTCGGCGGGGAGAAGGTGTGGCAGGCGGCCCGCCGGGTCGAGCCCGGCTACACGGTGGCCAACGTCTGCTGGTGGTACGCGATGGGCGCGGACGTCGACTGGACCGTCACGCCCCGCCCGATCTACTACGCCGACGGGCGCAAGGAGCCGGACTGCTGGACCGACCCGCCGGAGCTGCACGACACGCTCACCGCCGCGCTCGGCACCTTCCCGCTGTTCACCTACTGGGGGCCGGGTGCGGGGCTGACCTCGTCCCGGTGGATCTGCCGGGCCGCCGAGCGGATCCTCGCCGACCAGGCCCCCGACCTGACCCTGGTCTACGTCCCGCACCTCGACTACGACCTGCAACGCTTCGGCCCGTCCTCGCCGCAGGCCGCCGCCGCGGCGGCGGAGCTGGACGCGGTGCTCGCCCCGCTGCTGGACGCCGCCCGGGCCGCCGACGCGACAGTGGTGGCGCTGTCGGAGTACGGCATCACCGACGTCTCCCGCCCGGTGGACGTCAACCGGCTGCTGCGCACCGAGGGGCTGCTGCGGGTCTACACCCAGGACGGCATGGAGTACCTGGATCCGTGGACGTCCCGGGCCTTCGCCGTCGCCGACCACCAGATCGCCCACGTCTACGTGAAGGACCCGGCGGACGTGGCGACGGTGGCGAAGCTGTGCGCCGGGCTGCCCGGGGTGGCCGAGGTGCTCGACGCCGAGGGCAAGGCGGCGGCCGGGCTGGACCACGAGCGGGCCGGTGAGCTGGTGCTGGTCGCCGAGCCGGACGCCTGGTTCACCTACTACTACTGGCTGGACGACGACCGCGCCCCGGACTTCGCCCGGAACGTGGAGATCCACCGCAAGCCCGGGTACGACCCGGCGGAGCTGTTCTTCGACCCGGCCGCGCCGGGTGCGGCGAAGCGGCGGGCGGGGGTGGCCCTGGCCCGCAAGAAGCTCGGCATGCGGTACCTGATGAGCGTGGTCGGCCTGGACGCGGGGGCGCGGGCGGTCCGGGGGTCGCACGGCCGGTTGCCGGCGGACCCGGCGGACGGTCCGGTGCTGCTCTGCTCCGACCCGTCGCCCGCCCGGGACACCTTCGCCGCGACCGAGGTCAAGGCGTTGCTGCTGGAGCTGGCCGGGTTGGGTGGGGCCACCACCGCGGCGTCGGCGGCCGGGCCGGCCCCGTCGGGTACGCCGGGTGCGGGAGCTGCCGGTGCGCCGTCGTCGACGCCGACCGGTCCGCCGGGCGCGGAGGACCGACGGTGACGGTCATCGCCGCCCCGACCGACGCCAGTGAGCTGCGGACCCGCTTCGACGCCGAGCTGGTGGCCTTTCTCGACCGGCAGGGGCCGGACTGGCCGGACGGCGCTCCGCGGGGCATCTTCACCGCGCTGCACCGGTTCGTGCTGGCCGGCGGGAAGCGGCTGCGTCCGCTGTTCTGCTACTGGGGTTGGCGGGGGGCCGGGGGCATCGACGACCGGCCGATCGTGGTGGCCGCGGCGGCGCTGGAGCTGTTCCACGCGTTCGCGCTGATCCACGACGACATCCTGGACGGCAGTGACCACCGCCGGGGTTCCCCGTCGGTGCACCGGGTCTTCGCCGAGCTGCACACCCGGTCGGCGTGGCGCGGCGACCCGGAGACCTACGGCCGGAACACCGCGCTGCTCTGCGGGGATCTCTGTGCGGCCTGGTCGGACCAGATGTTCCACGAGTGCGGGTTGACCTCCGCGCAGATCTGGCAGGGGTACCGGGTCTTCGCCCGGATGCGGACCGAGGTGATCGCGGGGGAGTACCTGGACCTGGTCTCGGGGGTGGGGGACGGCTCGGTGGCCAGTGCGCTCACCGTGATCCGGATGAAGGCGGCCCGGTACACGGTGACCCGGCCGTTGCAGATCGGTGCGGCGCTGGCCGGGGCCCCGGCGGAGCTGATCGCCGCGCTGGTCGACTTCGGCGACCCGCTGGGGGACGCGTTCCAGCTCCGCGACGACGTGCTGGGGGTCTTCGGTGACCCGGCGGTGACCGGGAAGTCGATCCTGGACGACCTGCGGGAGGGCAAACCGACGGTGATGATGGCGTTGGCCCGGGACGCCGCCGACCGGGGTCAGGCGGCCCGGCTGCGCGACCTGTTCGGCAATCCGGAGCTGGACGCGGCCGGTGGCGCCGAGCTGCGGGCGATCATCGAGAGCACCGGGGCGCGGGAGCAGATCGAGCGCCTGATCCGGGTCCGTGCCGACGCGGCACGGGTCGCGTTGGCCCAGGTGCCGCTGGCGGAGCCGGCGCGGGCCGCCCTGGCCGCCCTGGCCGACCAGGCCGTGCACCGCCAGCACTGAGTCACCCGGCCCGGGCCGGATCTTCCGTCGCGGTGCCGACTACTGCTGTCGGGGTCGAAACTTTCCACTCGGGAACCGAAAGTCCCTGGTGGTCCGGCAGAAGGTATGGACATCGAAATAGATAGGCCTTAATGTTCGTAGCATCACGAGTGTGTTTCGTCGAGGTGAACCGGCGGCGCGGCGACCTATCGACGAGAAGGGCCTTGCGGCGGCGGCTCGCGCCCCGGCCGAAGGGCAGGATCGGCCGACCGGCACTCGGCCGACCCTGCCATGTCTCCACCACCACCCAACACCACCACCCCCCGGCATCCGGTGCGGCGGCGCGGGCTCCGCCCTGACCGTGATCCGTCAGGAAGGGACAGCCCAGCAATGTCCACAAAGGACGCACCCACCCACCGTCCCCGACGATGGCTCTCCTCCGCCGCCGTGCTGCTCCTGGCCGCCACGGCCGGCACGGTCACCGCCACCACCGGCCCGACCGCCCTCGGCGGACCCGCCCCGGCCGCCGCGCACACCATCAACGCCAGTGACTTCCAGCAGGTCGAGCTGGCCCGCGGGGTCAACGAGATGGGCGAGCCGATGTCGCTCGCCGTGCTGCCGGACCGCTCCGTGCTGCACACCGCCCGCAACGGCACCGTGCGTCGTACCGACTCCGCCGGCGTCACCCGGGTGATCGGCAGCATCCCCGTCTACACCCACGACGAGGAGGGGTTGCAGAGCCTCGGGGTCGACCCGAACTTCGCCACCAACCGGCACATCTTCCTCTTCTACGCGCCGCCGCTGTCCACCCCGGGCGGCGACGCGCCCGCCACCGGCAGCAACTGGTCCGCCTGGCAGGGCGTGAACCGGCTGTCCCGGTTCACCCTGAACGCCGACTTCACCATCAACCAGGCCAGCAAGGTCGACGTGCTGGACGTCGGGACCGACCGGGGCATCTGCTGCCACGTCGGCAGCGACATGGACTTCGACGCCGCCGGGAACCTCTACCTGTCCACCGGCGACGACAGCAACCCGTTCGACTCCGCCGGCTACTCGCCGCTGGACGAGCGGACCAACCGCAACCCGGCGTACGACTCGCAGCGCGGCGCCGGCAACACCAACGACCTGCGCGGCAAGCTCCTGCGGATCAAGATGAACCCCGACGGGACGTACTCGATCCCGAGTGGGAACCTGTTCCCCCCGGGTACCGCGAAGACCCGCCCCGAGATCTACGCGATGGGCTTCCGCAATCCGTTCCGGATCAGCGTCGACAAGGCCACCGGCGTCGTCTACGTCGGCGACTACGGGCCGGACGCCGGCAGCACCAACGCCAACCGGGGCCCCTCCGGTCAGGTCGAGTTCAACCGGGTCACCGGCCCGGGCAACTACGGCTGGCCGTACTGCACCGGCACCAACACCACGTCCGAGACGTACAACGAGTGGAACTTCGCCACCAACTCCACCGGCCCCAAGTACAACTGCACCGGCGGGCCGACCAACAACTCGTTCCGCAACACCGGCCTGACCACCCTCCCGCCGGCCAAGCCCTCCTGGATCCGGTACGGCGGGGACGCCGGCAGCCCGGCCGCGTTCGGCGGCGGCTCCGAGTCGCCGGCCGCCGGCCCGGTCTACCGGTACGACCCGAACAACCCCTCGGCGACGAAGTTCCCGCAGAGCTTCGACGGGCAGTTCTTCGCCACCGAGTTCGGTCGGGGCTGGGTCAAGCCGATCCACGTCAACGCCGACGGGTCGCCCGGCACCATCGACAGCTTCCCCTGGGTGGGCAAGCAGGTGATGGACTCCGCGTTCGGCCCCGACGGGGCGTACTACCTGCTCGACTACGGCACCGGCTACTACAACGGTGACGCCAACTCGGCCCTGTACCGCTTCGACTACGTCGGTGTCGGCAACCGGGCACCGGCGGCCCGGGCGAGCGCCGACCGGACCTCCGGCCCCGCGCCGCTGACCGTGAACTTCTCCTCGGCCGGCTCCGCCGACCCCGAGGGCGGGGCGCTGACCTACTCGTGGGCGTTCGGCGACGGCACCACCTCCACGGCGGCCAACCCGACCAAGACGTACACCACGGACGGCTCGTACACCGCGACGCTCACCGTGCGGGATCCGCAGGGGGCGACCGGAACCACCAGCGTGACGATCAACGTGGGGAACACCGCCCCGACGGTCAGGATCAACAGCCCGGGTGACGGCTCGCTGTTCTCCTTCGGGGACACCGTGCCGTTCAGCATCACCGTCACCGACCCCGAGGACGGCACGGTCGACTGCACCAAGGTCAAGATGACCTACGTGCTCGGCCACGACCAGCACGGTCACCAGATCTCCTCGGTCGACGGCTGCTCCGGCACGATCACCATCCCGGTCGACGGCGAGCACGACGACGCGGCGAACATCTTCGCGATCTTCGACGCCGAGTACACCGACGCCGGTGGGCTCACCACGCACACCCAGTACACCCTCCAGCCCCGGCACCGGCAGGCCGAGCACTTCAAGACCTCGTCCGGCGTGACCCTCTACGACAAGACCCCCGCCGAGGGCGGCAAGACCGTCGGCAACATCGAGAACGGGGAGTGGATCGGGTTCTCGCCGTACCAGATCGGCAACGTCACCTCGTTCACCGCGCGGGTCTCCTCGGCCGGTGCCGGCGGAACCCTCCAGATCCGCGCCGGCTCGCCCACCGGCACCGTGCTCGGGCAGGCCAACGTGCCGGTCACCGGCGGCTGGGAAACCTTCACCACCGTCACCGGTACGGTGTCCGGCGCACCCACCGGCACCACCACGCTCTACCTGACCTTCGCCGGTGGCACCGGACTGCTCTACGACGTGGACGCGTTCACCCTGAACACCGGCACCGTCCCGCCGCCGACCAACGGCACCGGGCCGATCAAGGGGCTGGGCGGCAAGTGTCTGGACGTGCGTAACGCGGCCACCGCCGACGGCACCCAGGTGCAGATCCTCACCTGCAACGGTGGGGCCGGGCAGACCTGGACGGTGACCCCGAACGGCCCGATCAAGGCGCTCGGCAAGTGCCTGGACGTCAACGGCGGCGGCACCGCCGACGGTACGAAGATCCAGCTGTGGACCTGTACCGGTGGCAGCCCGCAGGTCTGGTCGTCCCAGTCCGACGGCACCCTGCGCAACCCGGCGTCGGGCAAGTGCCTCGACGTCTCCGGCAACAACTCGGCCGACGGCACCGTGGTCCTGCTCTGGACCTGCAGCTCCTCCGCCGCCAACCAGAAGTGGACCCTGCCCTGACCTGCCGGGCGCGGGACCGGCGGTGTCCGGTCCCGCGCCCCCCGGCGTACTGGAGCACGACATGAGACTCTTCCGACCCCTTCTCGGCGCGGCCACCGCCGTCCTCGCCGCCCTCGCCTGCACCGCCCCGGCCACCCCCGCGACCGCCGCCGACGTCGCCTACGACGTGCTGGTCTTCTCCAAGACCGCCGGCTTCCGGCACGACTCCATCGCGGTCGGCACCCAGGCCATCCGTGACCTGGGCGCGGCCAACAACTTCACCGTCACCGCCACCGAGGACGGTGGCCAGTTCACCACCGCCAACCTCGCCCGGTTCGAGGCGGTGATCTTCCTCAACACCACCGGTGACGTGCTCAACGCCAGCCAGCAGAGCGCCTTCGAGTCGTACATCGCCGCTGGCGGCGGGTACGTCGGGGTGCACTCCGCCGCCGACACCGAGTACGACTGGCCGTTCTACGGCAACCTGGTCGGTGCGTGGTTCGCCTCCCACCCGGCCATCCAGCAGGCCACCGTCCGGGTGGAGGACCGCGCGCACGCGGCCACCGCCCACCTCGGCCCGACCTGGCAGCGCACCGACGAGTGGTACAACTTCCGCACCAACGCCCGCTCCACCGCGCACGTGCTGGCCAACCTCGACGAGTCGTCGTACTCGGGGGGTGGGATGGGGGCCGACCACCCGCACGTGTGGTGCAAGACGTACAACGGCGGCCGGTCGTTCTACACCGGTGCCGGGCACAACCAGTCGGCGTACTCCGAGCCGGCCTTCCGGGCCCACCTGCTCGGCGGCATCCGGTACGCGGCCGGCCGGACGAAGGCCGACTGCCGGCCGGAGACCGGCTACACCGCGCTCTACAACGGCTCCACCAACGGCTGGTCGCAGGCCGGGCCGGGCAGCTTCACCAACACCAACGCCACCCTCAGCTCGGTCGGTGGGCTGGGCATGCTCTGGTACAGCGCGAAGCAGTTCACCAACTACTCGCTCAAGCTGGACTGGAAGGTCGACGGGGACGACAACTCCGGCGTCCTGATCGGCTTCCCGCCGTCGAGCGACCCGAACTCGGCGATGGACAACGGCTACGAGGTGCAGATCGACGCCACCGACACCGTCGACCGGACCACCGGTTCGGTCTACTCGTTCCAGGCCGCCGACCAAGCGGCCCGGGACGCGGCGCTGAACCCGCCGGGGGAGTGGAACACCTACGAGCTGCTGGTCGAGGGGGAGCGGCTCCAGGTCTTCCTCAACGGGTCGAAGATCAACGACTTCACCAACACCAACCCGGTCCGCTCGCTCGCCGGCCACATCGGCATCCAGAACCACGGCGACGGTGACGACGCCTCGTTCCGCAACATCCGGATCAAGGAGCTGGGCGGCACCACGCCGACCAACGGCACCGGCCCGATCAAGGGCCTGGCCGGCAAGTGCCTGGACGTGCGCAACGGTTCCACCGCCGACGGCACCCAGATCCAGATCTTCACCTGCAACGGCAGCGCCCGGCAGACCTGGACGGTGACCCCGAACGGCCCGATCAAGGCGCTGGGCAAGTGCCTGGACGTCTCCGGTGGCGGCACCGCCAACGGCACCAAGATCCAGCTCTGGACCTGCACCGGCGGCAGCCCGCAGGTCTGGTCGTCCCAGTCCGACGGCACCCTGCGCAACCCCGCCTCGGGCAAGTGCCTGGACGTCAACGGCAACAACTCGGCCGACAGCACCGTGGTCCTGCTCTGGACCTGCAACTCCTCGGCCCCCAACCAGAAGTGGACCCTTCCCCAGTAACCCCACCCGATCCCGCCCCACCCCGGCCCCGACCGGCCGCACTGAGCATCGGTGATCAAGAGGTTTGCGTCACGCGGGTCGCCCTGTTGTGACGCAAACCTCTTGATCGTCGTGGGCGAGTGGGCGAGTGGACGAGTGGGCGGGTGGGGGCGGGGTGCGGTGGGTGTGGGAGAGGGGTTTCGTGGGGGGTGGGGTGGGCTTAGAGTGGTGGGCGGCGACCCGTGGGTGGCCGGTGACCCGACGGGAGGCGCAACCCGTTGGGCCCAGGTGCGTGTGCACCCACCGGTGACCCGGCGCGGCCGTTGACGTACCGGCCCGGCCCGGTCACCCTCGCCCCGGTCCGCTCAGGAATCCCCACCACAACAGGGGAGAGAGACAGACGATGGCGCGACCGATCACGCTCTTCACCGGCCAGTGGGCCGACCTGCCGTTCGAGGAGGTCTGCCGGCTCGCCTCCGAATGGGGCTACGACGGGCTGGAGATCGCCTGCTGGGGCGATCACTTCGAGGTGGACAAGGCGCTCGCCGACGAGTCGTACGTCGAGCGCAAGCGGGAGACACTGGCCAAGCACAACCTGAAGGTCTTCACCATCTCCAACCACCTGGTCGGCCAGGCCGTCTGCGACCACCCGATCGACGAGCGGCACCAGGACATCCTGCCCGCCCGGATCTGGGGCGACGGCGAAGCCGAGGGGGTACGCCAGCGGGCCGCCGAGGAGATCAAGGACACCGCGCGGGCGGCGGCGAAGCTCGGCGTGGACACGGTGGTCGGCTTCACCGGCTCGTCCATCTGGCACACCCTGGCGATGTTCCCGCCGGTGCCGCCCGCGATGATCGAGCGCGGCTACCAGGACTTCGCCGACCGGTGGAACCCGATCCTCGACGTCTTCGACGAGGTGGGGGTGCGGTTCGCCCACGAGGTGCACCCCAGCGAGATCGCGTACGACTACTACACGACCAAGCGGACCCTGGAGGCGATCGGCCACCGGCCCGCGTTCGGGCTCAACTGGGATCCGTCGCACTTCGTGTGGCAGGAGCTCGACCCGGTGAACTTCATCTTCGACTTCGCCGACCGGATCTACCACGTCGACTGCAAGGACGCGAAGGTGCGGACCGGGGACGGCCGGCGCGGCCGGCTCGCCTCCCACCTGCCCTGGGCGGACCTGCGGCGCGGCTGGGACTTCGTCTCCACCGGCCACGGGGACGTCCCGTGGGAGGACTGCTTCCGGGCGTTGAACGCGATCGGCTACACCGGCCCCATCTCGGTGGAGTGGGAGGACGCCGGGATGGACCGGCTGGTCGGCGCACCGGAGGCGCTGGAGTTCGTCCGTCGGCTCGCCTTCGACGCCCCGACGGCGGCGTTCGACGCGGCGTTCAGCAGCGGCAAGGACTGAGACGCACGTCGGGCCGGTCGCCGAGTGGCGACCGGCCCGACGACGTACGGATGATCAGAGCGTGCTGCCGTTGGCGCCGGTGCCCGGGGCCTTGGGCTTCGGGGTGGTCGTCGACGAGCTGGCCGGGGTGACGCCCGACGTGGCGCCGACACCGGCCGGGGTGCCCGCGAAGACGTCGTCCGCCGGGGTCAGCTCCGGCTTGCCGGTGGTGCCGGTGTGCAGCTTCTCGCCGAGCTTGGACTGGCCGAGCTTGTCCTTGCCCTCGCTGTACAGGCGGGTGGCCTGGGCCTGGGCGACCCCGGCCGCCTCCTGGACGGTCGGGTGGTCGAGCACCTTGCGGCCCCGCACGACCAGCTCCTCGTACTTCTCCCGGCCGGCACGGGCGCCCAGGACGAAGCCCGCAGCCAGCCCGCCAAGAAACATGATCTTTCCGCGCATGGCGGCTCCTTCCGTACCTGACGCTCCCGTCGTTCCCCGCCGGTGATTCCCGGCCGGGACCGACCATCTTCGCGCCCCACGTTTTTCTCGGTCTACAGCTCAGTACCCATCCTGCTCCGCGCTCATGCCTGGTTGTGCCAGGATGACGATTTGTCCGTCTTGTTAGTGTCGAGGATTCCGGCCCGTGACGGAGGGCCGAATGCGGCAACCCCCTGGACCGAACCCCCCCGAAGTCCTGTACTCTTGTGCCGTCGCCGAGCGCCGGAGAGATCCGGTACGACGCGGCGCAGCAGTCCCCCGTAGCTCAATTGGCAGAGCAGCCGGCTGTTAACCGGCAGGTTTTTGGTTCGAGTCCAAACGGGGGAGCACAGCCTCCCACTCTCGCCCGTCGGCCCTGCCGGCGGGCGTTCCCTTGTGTCCGGTGCCCGCCCGCTCCACCGCCGGCCGGATCCGCCGATCGGGTCACCGGTGCTCCGGGAGCGGGGTCGGATGGGCGGTTTCGGCTCCGAACGGGGTATTCGGGCGGCAGGATGACAACTGTCGACTTAGACTCCCGCTGCGTCGATTGGTGCGTCGAATCGAGGGGTGGGCCGGAGGATGGCCGGTGGACGGGGCCGGAGCATGGCCACGCTGACCGCCGTGGCGGTCGTCCTGGCCTGGCTGCTCGTCGGCTTGGTCGCCGGGCCGTACGCGGGAAAGCTGGGTGAGGTCGCGACCAACGACAACGCCGCCTTCCTGCCCGCCGACGCCGAGGCGACCCGGGCGCAGGAACTGGCCGCCGGCTTCGTCGCGGAGCCGACCACCCCGGCCCTGGTGGTGTACGCGCGCAGCACCGGCATCACCCCCGCCGACACGCAGCGGGCGGTCGCCGACAGCGCCCGGTTCGCCCGGGTCGACGGGGTGGTCGGGCCACTTCCCCCACCGATCCCCAGCCAGGACGGGCAGGCCCTCCAGGTGGTGGTGCCGATCGACGACTCGGAGGGGGAACGGATCGGCCAGGTGGTCGACGAACTGCGGACCATCGCGGGAGGCGACCGTGACGGGCTCACCGTGGACGTCGCCGGCCCGGCCGGGCTGCTCGCCGACCTGATCGAGGTCTTCTCCGCCATCGACGGGCCGCTGCTGCTGGTCACCCTGGTGGTGGTGCTGGTCATCCTGCTGATCGTCTACCGCAGCCCGGTGCTCTGGATCTTCCCGCTGCTGGCGGCCGGGATGTCGTACGCGCTGGCGTCGGTCTTCGTCTACCAGCTGGCCAAGAACGACGTGATCAAGCTGAACGGGCAGGCGCAGGGCATCCTCACCGTGCTCGTCTTCGGCGCCGGAACCGACTACGCGCTGCTGCTGATCGCCCGCTACCGGGAGGAGTTGCACCGGCACCAGCGGCCCTGGGACGCCATGCGCGCCGCCTGGCGGGGTGCCGCCCCGGCCATCGCCGCCTCCGGCGCGACCGTCATCGTCAGCCTGCTCTGCCTGCTGCTGTCCAGCCTGAACTCCAACCGGGCGCTCGGTCCGGTGGCGGCCATCGGCATCGCCGCGACCCTGCTGGTGATGCTGACCTTCCTGCCCGCCCTGCTGGTGCTCGGCGGCCGGTGGGCGTTCTGGCCGCGTACCCCCGGGGTGGACCGGGCGGACCCGCAGGCCGAACACGGGCTGTGGTCCCGGATCGCCCGCTTCGTCGCCCGGCGGGCCCGGGTGGTCTGGCTGACCACGGCCGGGGTGCTGGCCCTGCTCGTCCTCGGCCTCACCCAGCTCGGCGCGACCACCCTCGGCCAGTCCGAGCTGTTCACCGACCGCACCGACTCGGTCGCCGGGCAGGAGGTGATCGCCCGGCACTACCCGGCCGGCACCGGCAGCCCGGCGACCATCTTCACCCGGCAGCAGACCGCCGCCCAGGTCGCCCAGGTCGCGCAGGACGTCGCCGGGGTGGCCGCCGTCCGCCCGGTCACCGGGCGGGACCAGACCGGCCCACCGGACCCGGACGCCCCACCCCTGGTCGTCGACGGGCAGGTGCAGCTGGAGGCGACCCTGACCGACCCGCCGGACAGCGACGCAGCCGAGCGGACCGTCCGGGACCTCCGCGAGGCGGTGCACCGGGTGCCGGCCGCCGACGCCGTGGTGGGCGGGTTCACCGCGATCGACGTGGACACCTCCGACGCGTCCACCCGGGACCGCAACGTGATCATCCCGGTCGTGCTGGCGGTGATCGCGGTGATCCTGGCGCTGCTGCTGCGGGCGCTGGTCGCGCCGCTGCTGCTGATCGCGACGGTGGTGCTGTCGTTCCTGGCCACCCTCGGGCTGTGCGCGGTGATCTTCCGGTACCTGCTGGACTTCCCCGGGGTCGACGCGTCCTTCCCGCTGTTCGCCTTCGTCTTCCTGGTCGCCCTGGGCATCGACTACAACATCTTCCTGATGAGCCGGGTCCGCGAGGAGTCGGTCCGCCGGGGTACCCGGGCCGGGGTGCTGGCCGGGCTGACCGTCACCGGCGGGGTGATCACCTCGGCCGGCATCGTGCTCGCCGCCACCTTCTCCGCGCTGGCCGTGCTGCCGCTGGTGGTGCTGGTGGAGCTGGGCGTGGCGGTCGCGGTCGGCGTCCTGCTGGACACCATCGTGGTCCGCTCGCTGCTGGTGCCCGCGCTGGCGTACGACATCGGGCCGAAGATCTGGTGGCCGAGCCGGTTGTCCCGGTCGGCGCGCGACGACACGGAGGTGGAACGTGCCCGGTGAGACGGACGTGGTGATCGTCGGCGGTGGCCTGGCCGGGCTGGCGGTCGCCCGCCGGCTGCACCGGGCCGGCGTGCCCTGGCGGCTGCTGGAGGCCGGCGACCGGCTCGGCGGCCGGGTCGCCACCGACCTGGTCGACGGGTACCTGCTCGACCGGGGTTTCCAGGTGCTCAACACCGCCTACCCGAGGCTCGGCACCCTGCTCGACCTGGGCACCCTCGACCTGGGCTGGTTCACCTCCGGGGTGCTGGTCCGCCGGAGCGACCGCCTCCACCGGCTGGTCCACCCGGTACGCGAACCCGGCGGCACACCGGCCACCGCGCTCGCCGGCATCGGTTCGCTGGTCGACCGGCTGCGCTTCGCCGCCCTCGCCACCGGCTGCGCCACCCTGCCGGCGCACCGACTGCTCACCGCGCCGGAGACCACCAGCGAGACGGCCCTGCGCCGGGCCGGGCTCTCCGACACCATCATCGAGGAGCTGATCCGGCCGTTCCTGTCCGGCGTGCTCATCGACCGGGAGCTGGAGACCTCCAGCCACGTGCTGGCGATGATCCTGCGTTCCTTCGCCCGGGGCCGGATCGGCCTGCCCGCCCGGGGGATGGCCGCGCTGCCGCAGGCCGTGGCCGCCCCGCTGCCCGCCGACCTGATCACCTGCGCCGCGCCGGTCACCGGCGTCGCCCCCGGCCGGGTCCGCACCCCGACCGGTGAGATCCGGTGCCGCGCCGTGGTGGTCGCGGTCGACCCGGCGGCGGTGGGCACGCTGCTGCCGACCCTGCCCCGGGTACGCACCCACAGCTACACCACCTACTACCACAGCACCCCGGAAGCGCCGTTGGGCGAGCCGATCCTGCTGGTCGACGGCGACCGGCGGGAACTCGTCGCCAACACGGTGGTCGTCAGCCGGGCCGTACCGTCGTACGCCCCGCCCGGCCGGCACCTGGTGGCGACCTCGGTGGTCGGCCCGTCCGCCCCGGCCGAGCCGGTGGTCCGGGGCGAACTGGAGCGCCTGTACGGATGCTCCACTGCCGACTGGGAACACCTGAGCACCGTGTCGATCCCGGACGCCCTGCCCGCCGCGCCACCGCCGCAGGGCCGGCTGCGCAAGCCCGTGGCGCTCGGCGACGGGCTCTTCGTGGCCGGCGACCACCGGGACAGCCCGTCCATCCAGGGGGCACTGGCCAGCGGCTGGCGGACGGCCGGGGTGGTGCTCGCGGAACTCCGCGCGGCGGGCTGATTCGGGTGCCGCCGGGGTGACTGCTGACTGTTATTCTCGCGTAGCCCATCGTGCCGTCAGGTGTCGCCGGGCGTACCGGTTCGGTGGTGGCCGGTGGTCCGCCGGGCGGGTTACGATCCGGCCCGGCATCGGGGGCGGTAGCTCAGCGGGTTAGAGCAGGGGACTCATAATCCCTCGGTCGCGGGTTCGAACCCCGCCCGCCCCACCAGCGAGAACCCCGGTCGGTCGAGCTTGGCCGAACACGACGGGGCAGCGGTCCGTAACTGATCCTGTGACACTGTGTCGACGAGACGCGCCTCGATCTTCGGGGCGTACCGACGTTCTTTCACGGGGGTTCGATGATCGACGACGACACCACGGTGTTCCGCCCTGTCCGCGGCCCGGTGGGCCGGGCCGCCCTGAGCCTGGCCACGATCGCCGCCGTCACGTTGCTGCCGCTCGGCGCGGCCACCGGGGCGTCCGCCGCCCCGCACGTCACCACCCTCGACCGGCCGTCCCCGGCGACGGCGATCTGGGGGCTGGAGGCGTTCGCCGGGATGCCCCGGGAGCAGGGCCTCGCCGACCGCCAGCCGGCGTTGCGCGGCGACACCCCGCTGACCGGGACGACCATCGACTGGCAGGACGACACCCGGATGCTCGGCATCCAGACGGTCGGCTTCGACGGCACGTCGTCCGCGCTGTCCGCGTCGCCGTCGACCCTGGACACCGCCGGCACGTTCTCCCTCGCCAGCTGGGTCCGGCTCACCGACACCTCGGTCAGCCGGGTCTTCGCCAGCAAGGCCGGCACCCACCGGGCCACCCTCTCGGTCGGCTACGACAGGGCGAGCAACCGGTGGCAGGTGCGGATGCCCTCGACGGGCGGCAGACACGGCGGGTCGGCCGTCGCCCGCTCGACGTCGACCCCGGCGGTCGGGCTCTGGACCCACCTGGCGGTGGTGTACGACGCCACCGCGCGCACCCTCACCCTGCGGGTGGACGGCGTGGCCGAGGCGGTGACGGGCAACGTGACCGGTGTCGACGACCCGGGCGGGGAGTTCCGGTTGGGCCGTGGCGACACCACCTGGTGGCAGGGCAACCTGGCCGGCACCCGGGTGTACGACCGGGCGCTGGTCGACGCGGACTTCACCGGCTGGCTCGCCTCCGACCCGGCCTCCGGCGGCTTCGCGGAACCGGGCCTGCTGCAGGCTCCGCTGGCCGGGTCGTGGTATTTCGGGGGCGGTATCCCCTGCTACGAGGAGGGCCTCGATCCGACCCTCTGCTCCGTCGGGGACGACAGCTCCTTCGGGCGGCAGCTCGCCCTGACCAAGGGCAGTTTCATCACCGACTCGGCGCGGGGCATGGCGCTCGAACTCGACGACCGGCACTGGATCGACGATCCGTCCGATCCGCACTTCGGTGAGGCGACCCGGGAGTACGGGCGTACCCAGGTCAATGTCGGTGACCCGAGGTACCCGGTCTGGCAGGACGCGCCGGTGCTCCGTACCGACCAGTCGTTCACGGTCTCGACCTGGGTACGGCTCGACCCGGCGCGGGGTGCGCAGGCCGTCCTTTCCCAGGACGACGGGGAGCGCAGCGCGTTCCGGCTGGGGTACGAACCGGCCGACGGTGGGCGGTGGGTGTTCCGGCTGGCCGCCGGAGCCGACGACTCCGCGACCACCACGGTGTCCGCCCCGGCGACCGGTGCCGACCAGTGGCACCAGCTCGTCGTGGTCCTCGCTGCCCGGCACCGGCAGGTGCGGCTGTACGTCGACGGAGTGCCGGCTGGCACGGTGGGGATGAACCCCGCCTGGCAGCCCCACCAGGCGACCGGTTCCCTGCTGGTGGGTCGGTCGACCTCCCCGGCGGGGCCGGAGGGCTGGTTGTACGGGCTGGTCAGCGACCTCGACGTCTACCAGGGCGAGTTCAGCGACGCCGACGTCCAGCGCCACCACGCCGAACAGCAGATCGCCCAACCGGGCCGGGGCTGATCCGTCGCCCGGCCCGGGGCCTGACCGGGATCGGGCTGGGCTGTGGCCCGGGGTCGGGCGGGATCGCGGCCCCGGGTCGGGCGGGATCGCGGTCCGGGGCCGGGCCGGATGACGGTCCACCTCCGGAGGTGACGGTCCTCCTCCGGAGGTGACGGTCCTCCTCCGGAGGTGACGGTCCACCTCCGGAGGTGACGGTCCACCTCCGGAGGTGGGTCGCGCCGGTCAGGCGACCGTGCAGGCCGCGCCGTTGAGGGTGAACGAGGTGGGCTTGGCGGTGTTGCCGGTGTGGTTGGCCTGGAATCCGATGTCGACCGACCCGCCGGCCGGGATGGCGGCGTTGTAGCTGGCGTTCCTTGCCGTCACCTGCCCGGACGAGGGCGCGTAGGAGGCGTTCCAGCCGGAGGTGATGGTCTGCCCGCCGGGCAGGGTGAAGACCAGGGACCAGCCGCTGACGGCGCTGGCACCGGTGTTGGTGATGGTGATGCTCTCGGTCAGCCCGGAGTTCCAGGCGTTGACGGTCGCGGTGACCCGGCAGGCCCCGGAGGCCGGCGGCGTGGTCGGCACCGGCGGCGTGGTCGGCGGCGGGGTGGTGACCGGCGGCGTGGTCGGCGGCGGCGTGGTGACCGGGGGCGTGGTCGGCACCGGCGGGGTGGTCACCGGCGGCGTGGTGGGCGTCGGGTTGGTCAGGCCGAAGAACTGGAGGGCGACGGCGGCCATCCCGCCCGAGGGCAGGCTGTGCCCCGCCCCCTGGACGCTGTACGCCTCGACCAGGACGTTACCGCTGGCGTCGGCGTACCGGCGGCGGTTCCAGTTGGCCTGCGGGGTGTCGGTGGAGGTGGGGGTCTGGCTCAGCCCGAACACGTTGGTCCACTGCTCGATGGTCTCCTGGAGCAGGGAGTACGGCACCAGGGTGTCGGCGGTGCCGTGCCAGAGCTGCACCTTCGGGCGCGGGCCGGAGTAGCCGGGGTACGCCTGCTGCCGGACCGCGTCACCCCACTGCTGCGGGGTGCGGTTCATGGTGCCGTTGGTGCACTTGCTGGCGCCGGGCGGGTAGTCGGCCGCGTTGGCGAAGCAGTTGTAGGGAACCCCCATGAACGCGGCGCCGGCGGCGAACACGTCAGGGTAGAGCGCCAGCATGTGGTTGGTCATCATGCCGCCGGACGAGCTGCCGGTGGCGTACACCCGACGGGGGTCGCCGCCGTACTGCCGCTGGGCATAGTTGATCATCGAGACGATCGACACCGGGTCGCTGCCGCCGCCGCGCCGCTTCGCGGCGTCCGACCAGGTGTCGAAGCAGTTGCCGAAGCCGGCCTGCTGCATCGCGGACGGGTAGATCACGATGTATCCGTACCGGTCGGCCAGCGAGGCGAACTCGCTGCTGGAGTAGAAGCCCGGCCCGGTGCCGCCGCAGCCGTGCATGGCCACCACGACCGCCGGGTTGGCCGGGCGGGTGTCCGGCACGTAGATGTGCATCCGCATCCGGCCGGGGTTGTCGCCGAAGTTGGTCACCTCGACCAACGACGCGGCGTACGCCGGTTGGAGCGTCGGTATCACCAGGGCCGCCGCCGCCAGCGTCGCCACCAGTGGCGCCGCCAGGGCGAGCAGCATTTTCCGTCTGATCTTCATGGGCGTGACTCCCTCACAGGTCGAGATCGGCCGTGCTTCCCTGCGGCACGGGTGCGCCCGGTTGCCCGTGTCGTTCGCGCCGGCCTGTTACCGCTGGCATGCCCTGCCCCGGCCCAGGTGGCATTGCATGGCACTTAGTGTTCTCCTCGGCCCGACAAGTGTCAATCGAATGACCTCGATACACTGGGCGGTCGTCGAGGTCGCCCCGGATCCACCCTGGACCCGCGTCCCGGTAGGCGTGCCCGGCGGTGCCGTCTACAGTCGGTGCCACCGTCACCGAGCCGAGCCCGGAGCGTCCCCGTGCCACACCCGTTCGACATCGAGGAGATCTTTCCCGACGACGGGGACCACCCGGTACGGCTGCCCCGCCGGCAGGCCGGCAACTCGCCGCAGGGTGTCGCGGTGACCCTGCTGGCCGACTACACGCTGCGGACCCGGGCCTGGCTGCCGTCCGCCGCCATCGTCGCGCTGCTCGCCGAGTCGCACGTCAGCCTCGCCGGGGCGCGGACCGTGATCAGCCGGCTGGCCCGCCGGGGCGTCCTGGAGGGCAGCCGGCAGGGACGGCGCAGCTCGTACCGGCTCAGCCGGTCCGCCGCCGTCAGCCTCTCGGTCGGCGGGAGCTGGGTGATGGCCGCCACCACCACGACCCAGGCATGGGACGAGTGCTGGACACTCGTCGCGTTCTCGCTGCCCCAGGAGCGCAGCGCGCAGCGGCGGGCGCTGCGCGGGCAGCTCCGCTGGCTTGGCTACGCGCCGCTGTACGACGGGCTGTGGATCTCGCCGCACGAGTTGACGCCCAAGGCGCGGGCCCAGCTCACCCAGCTCCACCTCGGCGCGGTCACCGTGTTCCGGGGCCGCCGGGTCGACCTCGACGCGGTCGCCGGCCGTGACCCGCTCGACGCCTGGGACGTCGCGGCGGTCGCCGAGCAGTACGAGAGCTTCCTGCGGCGGTGGCGACCGCTCCTGCCCCGGATCGCCGCCGGCCAGGTCGACGGCGCGGAGGCGGTCCGGGCGCGGACCGAGGTGATGGACACCTTCCGCCGGTTCCCCACCCTCGACCCGCAGCTACCCCTGCGACTGCTGCCCGCCGGCTGGCTGCGCGGCCCGGCCCGGGAGACCTTCGCCGCCGTCTACGACGGGCTCGCCGACACCGCCGAGCGGCACGTCCGGGCCGTCGTGGCGCGGTTCGCCGACGGTACGCACGCCGACGTCCGGGCGCACACCACCGCCGACCTCCTCGCCGGCCTCTCCGCCACCGAACCCCGGGGTGCCGCGCCCGCGGCCACCGACCTGGCCGAGTCGTCCCCGTCGTACTGACCCGGCCCCGCTCTAGAGCTTCAGCCCCTCGACGGTGCCCAGGTCGTACCAGGTGAGGGAGAACTCGCTGCCGGAGGGCGGGACGACCGGGAACACGGCCCAGCTCTCCAGGACCGCGCCGGTGAGCAGGGTGAAGTCCTCACCGGGCCGCTGCGAGGTGCAGTACGTGTCGACCGGGTAGACCTGCTTTGCACCGGCCAGCGTGAGATGCGACGACCGGAGATCCGCCGCCGGTTCCGGGCAGCTCAGCGACCATCCGTTGGCCGCACTGCTCTGGTAGCGCAGTCGTACCCGCAGCTTTCCCTCCGTGGTCACCTCCAGGCCGGTGACGGTCGCTCTGTTCGCTCCGTCGTCGTAGAGGAGGCGACTCGTCGGCCGGAGGCCGGTGCCCGCCGACTGCGGGGCGGCCGTGCTCCCCTCCGCGGCGGGGTCGGCCCCGCCGGTCGTCGGGGCAGGGCTCCCGGAGGCCGGCGGCGCGGAGTCGGAGAGGGCGTCCGCGACGGATGACCCGAGGTCCGGGTCCGTGGAAGCTGGCTCCGGCCCGCCGAACTTCAGCCAGGCCAGCACGGCGGCGCCGAGCACCGCGACGACGACGCCGACAATCACCTCGACCAGGTGCTTCCGCAACATCGATGATCCCTTACTGCCGGTGGACAGGCGCCTTCCACGCTAGGCGTCAGCAGCAAACCTGGCCACCGGGCGGGCACCCGCGCGCCGTTCCCGGCCGGCTGGGACCGGGCCGGATCGGGTGCGGGGACCGCCCGTCCCGGCTCACCGGCGGCGGGCCCGGTCCAGCACCTCCTCGGCGGTGAGCGGGCTGCGTGGATGGTGGCTCAGCGACAGCGGGGTACGGATCTTCACCGGTGCGGCCCCCTCGGCGGCGAGGTAGAACTCGCCGGTGCTGAGCCGGGAGATGTCCGCGACGTCACCACCCTTGGCCTTCGCCATCTCCCGGGCGGCCTCCAGCTGGATCGGGCTGTTGAGCCGCCCGTAGAGCTGGGTCGCCGCGTTGCCCGGGATCCGGTTGTGCAGCCCTTTCGGCGACTGGGTGGCGAAGATCAGGCCCAGGCCGTACTTGCGGGCCTGGGCCGCCAGCGCCAGCGTGCTCTGGGTGCACGCGGTCATCGCACCGGACGGGGCGAACGTCTGCGCCTCGTCCATCACCAGCAGCCCGAGCAGCGGCCGGTCGTTCGCCGGGTGCCGCTTGATCCAGGCGAAGAGCGCCATCTGCAACTGGTTGACGAAGCCCTGCCGGGCCTCGTCGGACTGCAGGCCGACGAGGCTGACGACGGAGATCCGGGCCCGCCGGCCCGGCTCGGGGGTGAGCAGCAGCCCGGGATCCACCGGGCTGCCCTCGCCACCGAACAGCGGATCGTTGACCATCGCCGC